>NZ_CM143721.1:0-4352098 GCF_055193735.1 Rhodococcus sp. K11/5 | reverse complement strand
TCGACGCTTCGACCTGCGGTGGAAGCGATGATCGGGTGGTGGCGATACTGCGCGTGCTGTCCAGCGCCGGGTGACGAGCGATCGAATATCGCCGAATGGTGCCGATGGCGGCGCGTGAACCTGCCGCGTCCCGAAGAGGGAAGTTATCAGGCCCCGGGTTCGTCGACAAGGTGTGGCCCGTCGGCTGCCCGGAGGCGCGTTCGCCGCCGAGGCTCGGTCGGCGGTTTGACCTCGTCGTTCGGGGTCAGTAACCTCGAACGGTCACCCGATGGCGACGTGCGTGGGTTCCGCCTGCACACGGTTCACCTCCGGCGGCGCTCGGTCGACGGGCTCCGCGCAGACGGGTCGGCCACCGACTCGAGTTCGCCGAACTCGCGACATACAGCACACCGGGGCGTCGTGACGACGCCGATAGTCAAGAGGAGTTCCACCGTGGCCAAGGGCAAGCGGACGTTCCAGCCGAACAACCGTCGTCGTGCACGTGTGCACGGCTTCCGTCTGCGTATGCGGACGCGCGCCGGGCGGGCCATCGTGTCGTCGCGTCGCAACAAGGGTCGCGCCACGCTGACCGCCTGATTCGTGTAGTCCGGTAGTCGAGACCTCGGGTGTTACCTGAACCGCACCGATTGCACCGCACCGCGGATTTCTCCGCGACGGTGCGTCGTGGTCGCAGAACAGGTCGTCGCGACATCGTCGTGCACGCCCGGTCTCGAAACGACGAGCCCTCGCTGGTGAGCCCAGCGGGGGCTCGTTTCGGTCTGGTGGTGAGCAAGTCGGTCGGATCCGCCGTGGTGCGGCACCGCGTCGCTCGTCGCTTACGGCACGTGTGCGCGACGGTGTTGCCTCTCGTGGCGCCCGACACGGACGTGGTCCTGCGGGCCCTGCCCGGTGCCGCGACCGCCTCCTCCCCCGATCTGGAGCGTCAGATTCGATCGGGACTGACCAAGCTCGGAGTGACGATGCGTTCGGATCCGACCACCGTCGGCCGACCATGACGTGGTCGACGCGCGACGCCGTTCGTGGAGTGGTGTCCTTTCCCGCACGAGCCGCGATCTTCGCCATCGAGCTCTACCGTTCCTATGTTTCTCCCCTGCGTATGCCCACATGTCGGTTCACCCCGACGTGCAGCGAGTACGCGGTCGACGCGCTCCGTGAGCGCGGCATCGTCGTCGGGACCGTATTGGCGGTCGTGCGCCTGCTCAAGTGCGCACCCTGGCACCCTGGTGGGTGGGACCCGGTTCCACCACGTCGTCGTCCCCGGTCGGACGGCACGGATACCACGGTCGAATAAGCTTGCCCGCAGTCTGATTCCCCAACGAGGGTGAACGAACAGAGGAGTACATAGAGCCGTGCTCGATTTCATCTATTATCCGGTCTCCTGGATTCTCTGGTTCTGGCACAAGGTGTTCGGTGCCGTGCTGGGTGCCGACAACGGATTCGCCTGGGCACTCTCCGTGGTGTTCCTCGTGTTCACCCTGCGTCTGATCCTCTACAAGCCCTTCGTCAAGCAGGTGCGGACGACTCGGCAGATGCAGGAGCTGCAGCCGCAGATCAAGGCACTGCAGAAGAAGTACGGGAAGGACCGCCAGAAATTGGCGGTCGAGATGCAGAAGCTGCAGAAGGAACACGGCTTCAACCCGATCATGGGTTGCCTCCCGGTGCTGGCGCAGGCGCCGGTGTTCATCGGCCTGTTCCACGTGCTCCGATCCTTCAACCGCACCGGCACCACGTTCGGTCAGCTCGGCCTGACCCCCGAGGAAACCCGGTCGCTCCCCAACTACGCGTTCAGCGTGGCGGACGTGAACTCGTTCCTCGACGCGCGTCTGTTCGGTGCTCCGATCTCCGCCATGATCACCATTCCCAGCGAGCAGCTCGAGGCCTACGCGAACCCGGCACAGGGAGTCGGGATCCCGACGGCGTTCACCATCGCTCTCGTGGCCGTTCCGTTGATGATCATCGCCAGCATCGCCACGCACCTGAACTCGCGCGCGTCGGTGGCCCGTCAGTCGCCGGCAGCTGCGGCCAACCCGCAGTCCGCGATCATGAACAAGCTGGCCCTGTACGTCTTCCCGCTGGGTGTTCTGGTCGGTGGACCGTTCCTGCCGGTGGCCATCCTCCTGTACTGGGTGAGCAACAACGTCTGGACGTACGCGCAGCAGCATCTGGTCTTCGGCAAGATCGACAAGGAAGAGGCCGCGAAGAAGGAAGCGGCTCAGGAGCGTCGTAACGAATCCGCCCCCAAGCCGGGAGCACGACCCAAGAAGCCCGCTCCGGGAGCGAAGCCCAGCACGTCGAAGTCCAGCACGACGAAATCGACGGACGACGCCACCCCGAACCTGTCCAAGAACGGTTCTGCGGATGCGTCGGACGGCAACGAGGCAGCCTCGGTGAACGGCTCCTCCGCGAAGAACGGTGCGGCGACGACTCCGCCTCGCAAGAAGAAGACCCCGCCGGGCAAGGTCCGCCCCAAGCAGCAGCGCCGTCGATGATCGTCAGGACCGGACGCGGACGAGCGCACGACAACACGGAGCAGTTCTAGTGGAAACGGAAATGGATCAGAACGTGACGATCGAGTCGAACGCAACGCAGACGGACGAGACCGAGACGAACCCGACCCAGACGAACGAGACGACGATCGTCGCGAAGAACACGTCGTCGGACGGGTCCGTTTCGGACACCGTCGTGGAGACGGAGGACGACGCCGACGCTGACCCCGAGGATTATCTGGTGGAGGAAGGCGAGATCGCAGGCGACTACCTCGAACAGCTTCTCGACGTTCTCGACTTCGATGGCGACATCGATCTGGACGTCGAGGGTGACCGTGCGATCGTGAGCATCGACGGAGGGAAGGACCTGAACAAGCTCGTCGGTCGTCAGGGCGAGGTGCTGGATGCGTTGCAGGAACTGACTCGGCTGGCCGTGCAGCAGTCGACCGGCGAGCGCAGCAAGCTGATGTTGGACGTCGCCGGGTGGCGGGCCGGGCGACGCGAGGAACTGACGCGGATCGGCACGTCGGCCGCTGCGCGGGTCGTCGAGTCGGGTGAACCGGAGTCGTTGGATCCCATGACGCCGTTCGAGCGGAAGATCGTCCACGACGCGGTGGCCACGGTGGCCGGCGCGACCAGTGAGAGCGATGGCGTCGAACCGAATCGGCACGTGGTGGTCGTGAAGGAATGAGCTGACGCACTCGAGTCAGAGCTCCGAAGGGGACGCAGTCGTCATGACTGCGTCCCCTTTTTCGTGGCACTGCTGGCGACGAGGCGGGAGCGAATTACACACTTGTGGTTTGTTGGGTGTCGGACCCGTGCGCGATGATGTTTCACGTGGAACACGACGATGAGATCGAGAGTCGACCCGAGTGGATCGAAGATGCTGCGGAGCGCGTCTTCGGCGACCGCATCGACCTGGCGCGGCAGTACCACGACTCGTTGGCCACTCATGGTGTCGAGCGAGGTTTGATCGGACCCCGCGAGGTTCCGCGGTTGTGGGAGCGGCACATCCTGAACTGTGCGGTCCTCGGTGAACTCATCCCCGAGGGTGCGACCGTCGTCGATGTCGGTAGTGGCGCCGGGTTGCCGGGTATCCCCCTGGCCATCGCCCGTCCGGATCTCCGCGTGTCGCTCGTCGAACCGTTGCTCCGGCGCACCGTGTACCTCGCCGAGTTCGTGGACGCCCACGGGTTGTCGTTGTCGGTGGTCCGAGGGCGAGCAGAACAGGTCGGGGTCGTCAAAGAGGTCGGTGGGGCAGACATCGTCACGTCTCGTGCCGTAGCGCCACTCGAGAAGTTGGCGCGGTGGTCCATCCCGCTGATCCACGAGGGTGGCGTCATGCTTGCCATGAAGGGAAGCACAGCGCAGGAGGAGATCGACCGCGACGCCGCAGCTCTGTCACGTATCGGTGCACGCAACCTCGAGGTCCGTCGATGCGGGGTGGACGTGGTGCCGTCACCGACTATCGTGGTCCGTGCAGAGCGCGCCCAGCGTGGTGGTCGCTCCTCCCCCATCGTCGCGCCACGTTGATCCGGCCGCGCTCGCACACTGTCGAAGGAGTTGTTCATGCCGGGTGATTCTCGGTCGCGTGTTTCACGTGAAACTGAGCGAGACGGCGTTTCACGTGAAACACGTGATTCGACCAAAGACGAGTTCGGCTACTCCCCGATGGCGTCGGACGACACCCCGATCGGTGCCGCCGCGCAACGTGCCAGCCAGGTACTGCACCCCAACGGGGTGTCGCTGCCGAAGCCGGCTGTGCGACGGGTCATGACCATTGCCAACCAGAAGGGCGGCGTCGGCAAGACCACCACGGCAGTCAACGTGGCGGCGGCACTCGCGATCCAGGGGTTGTCGGTTCTCGTCGTCGACCTGGATCCTCAGGGGAACGCGTCGACTGCCCTCGGCGCGGTCCATACGTCGGGAACGCCGTCGAGCTACGAGTTGCTTCTGGGTGAAGTGACCGCACGTGAGGCGATCCAGCACAATCCCAAGAACGAGCGCCTGATGTGCATTCCGGCCACCATCGACCTGGCCGGGGCCGAGATCGAATTGGTGTCGATGGTGGCTCGCGAAGGCCGCTTGAAGACCGCGCTGGCGGATCCGACTCTCGACGAGCTGGGGATCGACTTCGTGCTCATCGATTGCCCACCGTCCCTCGGGCTCCTCACGGTGAACGCGATGGTGGCCGCCACCGAGGTTCTGATTCCCATCCAGTGCGAGTACTACGCCCTGGAAGGTGTCGGCCAGCTGCTCCGCAACATCGAACTCGTCCAGTCCCATCTGAATCCGTCCCTGCACGTGTCGACCGTGGTTCTCACGATGTACGACGGGCGAACCAAGCTCGCCGATCAAGTTGCGGACGAGGTTCGAAACCACTTCGGCACCGCGGTTCTGAAATCCGTGATCCCGCGCAGCGTGAAGGTGTCGGAGGCGCCCGGCTACGGAATGACCGTTCTCGAGTACGACCCGGGTTCACGTGGAGCCATGTCGTACCTCGACGCGGGTCGTGAGATGGCTGCCCGCAGCGCCGAAATGAACGCATCTCGGGGTGGAGCACAATGAGTCAGACGAGAAAGGGCGGTCTGGGTCGTGGTCTCGCCGCGCTCATCCCCACGTCCCCCGGCCCCGGATCGGGTCTCGGCTCGGCTGCCGCCGATGTCGTGATCGGTGGTGAGGCATCCCGTCCGGACACGCCGGCGCCTCCCGCCCCCGTCGTCACCGACGATGATCTGACTCCTGCGGGTGCCGTGTACCGGGAGATCGCTCCGAGCAAGATCGAACCGAATCCCAAGCAGCCACGCTCGGTGTTCGAGCAGGAAGCGCTGGACGAACTCGTTCACTCGATTCGCGAGTTCGGTCTCATGCAGCCCATCGTGGTGCGCAGCGTGGGCGACGACCGCTACCAACTCGTCATGGGCGAGCGCCGGTGGCGCGCCAGTCAGGAAGCCGGCCTCGAGGCGATCCCTGCCATCGTTCGCGAGACTGCAGACGACACGTTGCTGCGGGATGCGCTCCTCGAGAACATCCACCGCGTACAACTCAACCCGCTGGAAGAAGCTGCGGCGTACCAGCAACTGCTGGAAGAGTTCGACGTGACGCACGATCAACTCGCCACTCGATTGGGTCGATCGCGTCCGGTGATCACCAACATGATCCGGTTGCTTCGACTCCCGATCCCCGTCCAGCGTCGCGTCGCGGCCGGTGTTCTGTCGGCCGGGCACGCTCGTGCATTGCTCTCCCTCGACGCCGGCGCCGCCGCGCAGGAGGAATTGGCCGCGCGAATCGTCGCCGAAGGCATGTCGGTGCGTGCGACCGAGGAAGCGGTGACGTTGGCCAATCGGGAGGACGGAGCGACCACGCCGCCTGCCCCTCGGCGCAAGCCGCTGCAGATGCCGGGTCTGCAGGACGTGGCCGAACGGCTGTCCGAGTCGTTCGATACTCGGGTCACCGTGAGCCTCGGCAAGAGAAAAGGCAAGATCGTGGTCGAATTCGGGTCGGTCGATGACCTCGAGCGGATCGTCGAGATGATGGAACGCCAGAAGTCGTCATGACAGTGTCGGTTGCAGGTATGGACACCCGCGGTCGATACGTCACTGTGACGTAACTAGTCGTACCTACTCGAAAGATGTTGCGACCGTGGGTAATTGACGATCTCCACTCGGTACGTCGCCGAGTGGACCGGTATCCCCTATTGTGTAACCCGAACTACCGGCGCGGACGCCCCATCCACCGCGTCGTCGGGGTACGGAGGTTTTCGAACGCGTGACGATCCTGGTCTCCACACTTACTCTCGGCGGATTCGAGGCTCTGCCCGCCCATGATCGGCAGTGTGTGTTCTGGACCGTCGATCCGACGGTCGAGGCTCCGTCGTTCGTCGACACGGAGTTCGAGAAGGAAGCCTGGCTGTCGATGGTCATGCTCGAATGGGGTCCGTGTGGACAGGTCGCCACCACGATGCCGGATGTGCCGGATGTGCCGGACATCGATCACGTGTCCACGTCGTCGCACGCGGACGAAGAACCGGACGCCATCGAGTCCGTCGGGTGCGCGCTGTACGCCCCGCCCGGAGCCGTACCGCGCGTCCCGTCGTTCCCCACCGCCCCGGTCAGTCCCGACGCGATTCTGTTGACGTCGCTCTACTCCCCGAATCTCGTCGACGACGGTGACGATGTGCGCGCGGTACTGATGCAGGCGGCAGTCCGCAATCTGGTCAACCGCGGGGTGCGTGCCCTCGAGGCGTTCGGTGTTCGGCTGACCGAGCCCGAGGCGGAGACTCGATACCTCGGCGTCGGTCCGCGCGAGTGCGGCGAGGCGAACTGCATGATCGATGCGGAGTTCCTCGAGAAGTACGGATTCGAGGTCGTCGCCCCGCATCATCGGTTCCCGCGTCTACGTCTGGAACTCGATCGCGATCACGGGTGGAAGGAAGACGTCGAGTCCGCGTTGGATCGACTTCTCGAGGCGGCGGCACTGACGGTCGTGGAGGCAGACCCGAGGGTCGCGGTCGGCGCTCGTTGAACGAGCACCGACCTCTCCCGCCAGGAACGGTTTCCGGAAAGATCTACGTGCGTTCGGCCGCGGCCAACTCGTAGGCGAGAAGCTCGGCGAACGTGAACGTGCCGGTCGGCTGGTCGTCCTGGCCGAGCAGATACAGGCGTTTCACCGATACCAGGATGGCTTCCGCGATGATGTCGCGCTGACGAGGATCGGCAAGCACCGCGACGTCGTCGACGTTGCTCAGATATCCGAGTTCGAGCTGCACGGTGGGCATGTTGGTGAGTCGAAGGATGTCCCAGGTCCGGCCGTGGCTTCGGCAGTCCTGCAACGGTGTTCGCGCCACGATCTCGCGCTGGACGTAGCTGGTGAGCACCTGGCCGATGAGGGACGTCGATCCGTGCGAATTGCCGAAGTGGAAGCCGGCCACGCCGTTCGCGAGTGGGCTGCTGTGCGTACTGCAGCGCAGGGAGATCATGAGATCGGCACCGATCTCGTTCGCCGTCTCGGCGCGTTCGGCGTTGGTGGGATCGGTGGACCGGGCTCGGGACAGGTAGGTCTCCATGCCCGTCGCCGCCATACGTCCCTCGAGCCGACTCGCGAGGTCCCAGAGGATGGCCTCCTCGGTGACCGGGCCGTGGGGGGAATCGACGGTGACCCCGGTCGTGGCACCCCCGAGACCCGGATCGATGACGATGCGCTTGCCCGTCAGCTGCGGACCCGAGCTGCGCACCAGTTCTTCCTCACTGATCGCGTGCGGCGATCCGCCGGTCACCCGGGTGCCGAGCAGGTCGAGGGAGCGCAGAGTGGCGGGCCCGCAGATTCCGTCGGGTGCGAGCCCGATCTCACGTTGGAAAGAGGACAACCCCTCGTGAGTCTGGGATCCGAAGAACCCGTCGACACGGCCGTTGTAGAAGCCCAGGTCCTGCAATCGACGCTGCAGCGTGGCGACGTCGTCGCCGTACAGCGGAGCGGACAGCTGATAGATGAGCGTGCGGGCGCCGAGGCGGAACGACGCTTCCTTGATGCCGCGATATGTGGCGGTGTCGACCTCGCCGGTGACCAGGAGGCCGCGCTGCTGCTGGAAAGCGCGGACGGCGTCGGCGAGGTGCAGGTCGTACTGCACATCCGGTTCGGTCCAGGGGGAGTTCGCGTCGAGTGATCGATCATCCCCGGCCAGGAAGCCGAGACCGGTGAGAATGCCCCGAACCTCCGCGACGGCCGGTCCGCGATCACCGTGACGGAGTGGCTTCATTGTCGTCGCTGACCTTCCTGTTTCGTGCGTCCCGAGTACCCCTGATGGAGACGGTTCATCCGACGATTGTCTCAGAAGAACCGGGCTCCACGACCGAGGTGCCCGTCGGTGACAGGAACATCACCCACGGGCACCGGATCGATCGGGAGTGTTCAGATCAGGAGATTACGCCTTCGAGGTCGCGAAGCAGTGCAGCCTTGCCCTTCGCGCCGACGATCGTCTTCACGGGCTCACCGTTCTGGAACAGGATCATCGTGGGGATCGACATGACCTTGAAATCCCGCGCTGCCTGCGGATTGGCATCGATGTCGAGCTTCGCGACGGTCAGCTTGTCCGCGTGCTCGGCAGCGATCTCCTCGAGTACGGGCGCAACCATCTTGCACGGGCCGCACCAGGTGGCCCAGAAATCGACGAGAACGGGCTTGTCGCTGTTCAGAACGTCGGCGGCGAACGAATCGTCGCTGATGGTGACGGTGCTGTGATCGGACATGACGGCTCCTGGCGGTAGGGACGTGGAAGAAGGGGGACGGAGAAGGGAACTTGGATCAGGCGTTGACGACGTCGACGTCCTTGTCGGCGTTCTCGAGGGTGTTCTCGGAGATCTCGCCGCGCTCGGCCAACCAGCGCTCGGCGTCGATGGACGCGGAGCAGCCGGTGCCGGCCGCGGTGATGGCCTGCTGGTACACGTGGTCGACGAGGTCGCCGGCCGCGAAGACACCGTCGATGCTGGTGGAGGTGGTCGGGGTCTCGACGACGACATATCCTGCGTCGTCGAGGTCGACCTGTCCGCGGACCAGTTCGGAGCGCGGATCGTGTCCGATCGCGACGAAGACGCCGGTGACGTCGAGCACGCGCTCGTCGCCGGTGCGGGTGTCGCGGATCTTCAACCCGGTGACGCCGGAGTTGCCCTGGACCTCGACCACATCGGCGTCGGTCACGAAGGTGATCTTCTCGTTCTCCTTGGCGCGCTCGAGCATGATGCGCGACGCCCGGAACTCGCTGCGTCGGTGCACGATCGTGACGGACCGAGCGAAACGGGTGAGGAACGTGGCTTCCTCCATCGCGGAGTCGCCGCCGCCGATGACGGCGATGTCCTGGTCGCGGAAGAAGAAGCCGTCGCAGGTGGCGCAGGCGGACACCCCGCGACCCAGCAAGGTCTGCTCTCCCGGTACGCCCAGGTAGCGTGCGGCCGCACCCATGGCGAGGATGACGGCGCGCGCACGGTGGATCTCACCGTCGACGGTCACGGTCTTCACATCGCCCGTCAGCGACATCTCCTCGACGTCCTCGGTGCGGATGTCGGCGCCGAATCGCTTCGCCTGCTCACGCATCTGCTCCATCAGGTCCGGGCCCATGATGCCGTCGCGAAAGCCGGGGAAGTTCTCGACCTCGGTCGTGGTCATCAGAGCACCACCGAACTGCGTGCCTTCGAAGACCAGAGGCTTCAACTCGGCCCGTGCCGCGTAGACCGCCGCGGTGTATCCGGCGGGACCGGATCCGACGATGATCAGGTCGTGGACGTGTGAAGAAGTCATCTTCGCCTTCCGTGGTGAGGGGCGTCGCAAGGGTTCCTGCGCTCTTGCTCGTAATCCTGACAACAGTAGGTGAACAGACCTTGTTCCCGGGGCGCACAGTTCCCGGGGCGCACGGTTCCCGGGGCGCACTGTTCCCGCCGTCAGCCGATCTCGGCGCGCGACACCGTGTCCGCCGAGCCGGGTCCACACTCGGTACCCACGGCCAGCGCGACGAGGGCCCCCGGGCGTGAGCCGGGCACCACCACCAGCGTCGCGTCGGCACCGTCCACGGTCACCTCGCCGATACCCAGCACGGCGGACTCGGGATCGACGCCGTTGGCGGCCAGGCATCCGGCCAGCAGAGCCGGGTCGGCGTATCGGCCCCGATCGTCGGTGCCGACGGTGGCGGCGATCAGTCGAGCGTCCAACCCGGAGGCCTCGGTGCCGGGAGGCGACGGAGCGGGCGGATCGGTCGTCGGCGCGGCCACGGACGGCTCGGACTCGGTGCGTTCGTATCCCACGGCGATGCCGAGGCCCACCGCGCCGAGAGTCAGAACCGCAGCGGCCGCAGCGAGCAGGCGTCGACGCCGCGCCGCCGGCACCGAGTCGATGTGTGCGCTGCGGATCTCGCGTCGGGGCCCTGCTCCGCTGTCGGCTGCGACGTCGGTCCCGGATTCGCAGTCGGCCAGTGCGGCCTCGGCGAGAGCCGCGTCGATGCGTACGCGCACGGCCGGTGGAACGGCCAGCTCTGCGTCGAGGTCGGCGCCGCGGGTGCGCAGCGTGGCCACGACGTCGTCCAATGACTCCAGGTATGCGGCTGCCGCGGGATCGGCCCGGACGCGGGGCCAGACCGCGGCGGCGATGTCGTCGTCCACCACACCGGCGTGCAGGTCCGCGAGGAAGTCCCGGGCGAAGCCCTCACGGCCCCCGGACCGGCCGAATCGAGCACCGTTCATGCTGTTGCGCGCCTCGGGTCCACTGTCCACACGAGGATTGGACGCGCCGCTCCGGCGGTTGGTTCCGTTCAGAATTCAACTTGTTCGCGAGCGCCGACATCTCGGTCGCCGGCGTCTCACGCGCCGTCGGCTCGCAGGGTCTGCAGAACCGAGGCCAGTTTCTGCCGTCCGCGAGCACAGCGGCTCTTCACGGTCCCCACCGGGACGTCGAGGATCTTCGCCGCATCGGCCACCGAGTAGCCCTCCATGTCGACCGCCACCACCGCCGCACGTTGCTCCGGCGGCAGGGTGTCCAGGGCCTTCTCGACGACGAGCGAGAGATCGACGTCGGCGTAGCGATCGAAGGGATCGCGGGGTTCGCGGGCCTCCTCGCCGAGTGGCACCGTCGGACGAACCTTGTTTCGACGTAGCCGGTCCAGACAGGCGTTCACGACGATGCGATGCAGCCAGCTGCGCACGGCGGCGTCGGCGCGGAACGAGCCGGCGGTGCGATGAGCGGAGAGCAGTGCTTCCTGCAGGGAGTCCGCCGCATCCTCCGCCGAGTAACTGGCTCGGCGAGCCGTCAGCCACAGATGGGCTTCGTGTCGACGCACGAGTACGCCGAAAGCCGTTGGATCTCCCCCGATGTGCGCCGCCAGGAGCTCGCCGTCCGATGCGTCGTCCCCCGCGACCCCCCCGATAAGTCGCACGCGCGGATGTTAACCGAAAACAAACCGGACCGCCGGAACGGAAGCGGAACACACGCCGCGGGTGGTGCGTCAGGACGTGCGGAACCCGCCGATATCGGCGATGACGGACCGGTTTCCACCGTCTGCCGTGCTCAAATCGGTGATCCAGAACAACACGTACTCGGTGGGACCGTCCGGATTGACAGGAATGTCGTTGAGCCCGTCCTCCAGGGTCGCGGAGCCGATCAGCTGGGTGTCGTCGAGGTCCGGAGACGCGTCACCGGCGACGCGAATCTCGACCACAGTTCCCGGTGACGGCGAGTTCACGTACACGCTGTTCAACGTCGCGGGCTCGTCCAGCGAGACGAGGATGCCCACTCCGGGCTTGAGCGAGGGAAACGGATTGAAGTAGGTGTCGGTCTGCCACACGGTCCCGGGGTCGTTGTCGAGCACGTTGTCCACGGCTCCGGGGTTGTCCGCGCTTCCCTGCGGTGAGTACACCTCGGCCGAACCGAATCCGGCGGGAATCAACGGTGCGGCCTCGGGGGCAGGTTCTCCCGGTGCGGCCGGAGCTTCCGCGGTGGACGTCAGACCGAAGTTCTGCTCGGTCAACGGTTCGTCCGAACCTCCGCCGGACAGGAGGTTGGCCAACCACCAGCCCACCAGTCCGAGCACCACGACGGTCAGGATGCCGAGGCCCACCAGCACTGCGAGCATCGTGTTCGACTTGTCGGCCGGCTCGTCGTCGGGGTCGGCGAGCGCATGACCGGTGGCGCCCGGAGGACGTTGGCCGAGGCGGAGCGCGGGAATCATCTCGGTCTTCTCGTTGACCACCGCGGCCTGACCGAGGATGTGTTGCACGGTGGCCGCGGTGCGGATGCCGCTGTTCTGTTCCAGCGCCCGGACGGCGACCGCGGAGATCTCGAACGGAACGTCGGGTCGGATCTCGCGCGGCTCGACCGGTGCGCCGTTCGCACCGCGATCGGCGACACGCATGCCGCCCACGGTTCCGGAACCGTTCGCCGCGAGGGGCCAGCGTGCGGTGATAAGGGCGTAGAGCATGGCCCCGAGCCCGCGCACGTCCGACTGCGGATCGGCGTCACCGAGAGTGGCGGGGAAGGCCAGCACCGCGTCGCCCTTCACGCTGATGCGAATGCGATCCGGATGGTCGATGGACAGCGCGCCCCCACTGCGGTGGGCGGCTTCCGCGGCCGCGGCGAGCGACTTGATGGCGTTCGCAGCCCCGATGGGCGACGGATCGGTGTCGGCCATCTCCCGCAGGGACCGACCCCGGGTCCACTCGGCCACGACGATGCCGCCGGAGCTTCCCCGCACCACGTCGAGCACGCGAGCCAGGCCCGACGAATTGATGCGGCCGAGCCGCAGCGTCCGGGACAGGACCGCCTGCGGTCCGTCGGAGCGCTCGTCGACGACTCCGGTGGCCCGCTGCTCCGCGTCCACGAAGGTCAACGCGACCTCGCGGTCGAGCTTCACGTCGTGGGCCTGCCAGAACTCCAGACCGCGGGCGCCGCCGTGGGGGGCGAGGAGGCGGTAGCGCCCTCCGGCTACGGACGCGCCGGGGATGAGCTTGGGACCGCGCAGCCGTGCGCGGTCGGGGACGGCGTTCGGCGGCGGTACGGGCGGTCCGACGGGCGGCAGCGTGGGAGATCCGACCGGGATGACGCCGGTGTCGACGACCGCACGGTTCGTCCCGGCCGCAGACGCACCGGACGCGTCCGGAGCTCCGATCGTCTCGTCCGCGGGTGAAGAACCCGTGGCCGAAGAATCCGTGGGCGAGGCGTCGGTCGGTGAGGTCTCGGTGTCCGTGACGTCCGACTGCGGAACCGCTGCGGTGGAGCCGGCTGCATCCGATTCGGGCGTGTCCGATTCGGACGACGGGGTCGGCGTCGCGTCGGGTGTGGTGGCGTCGGGTGTGGTGGCGTCGGGTGTGGTGGTGTCGTCCGGACCGACCGGAGCGTCGGCCTCGACGGGACCCTCTCGACGAGCGTCGGCCTCGACGGGACCCTCTCGACGAGCGTCGGCCTCGACGGGACCCTCTCGACGAGCGTCGGTGGAGACGGCTCCGGAGTCGGTGGAGTCGTCCGTCCGGGACGACGAACGCCCACCGGCACCTTGGTCGTCGGTCACTGCCACTCCTTCGTCACGTCTCACTGTGTTCTCGTCCACGTACGCCGGGAACACGGTGGTCTCGGCCTCGTCCGCCGGAACCGTCATGGGGTGATCTCTCAGCGTTCGAGCGATCGGTCGGCGGGGGCCTTCTCGTCGGCTCCCAGGGTACGGGAGGGATTCGCCCCCGGGCGCACCGACGACGGAGCCCGACGGACGGTGTGTCTCGGGGTCCGCCGGCCCGCCGATGGCCGGAAGGAGCACTGTGTCCGCGAACATCGGATCGGTGGCGGGTGGTGTCTGCGTTACAGGCACCGGCGGGATGCGGCCGGCCTTCCGAAGCACGGCGACGCCGACGGCCTGGATTTCCGGAATCTTGGCCCAGTACAGGCCGATCGCGGTGACCAGCAGCATGACGGCACCGTTGAAAGCGACCCGAAGCAGTGATCCGACTCCGGAGTCCAACCGATCGAAGCCGAGCAGGCGGTCGAGCGCGAAGACGGCGATCATCGCGACGAGGGTCGCGGCAAGGGTCAGCGCGACGGTGCGTCGGACTCCGGAGAGCACGATGTCGCCGAGCGTGCGGCGCAGCAGCATCCAGCCGATGATCGCGCCCGTGATGTAACCGAGACCGTTCGCGGCACCGAGGAGGAGGACGACCTCGCGATCGGACGTGGCGATCAACGGGGCCAGCGCCGACAACCCGATCTTGACGCCGGTCACACCGAGCACGATCCAGGTGGGTGTCCAGGCCTGTTCGCGGGCGTAGAAGACGCGGAGATGAATCAGGACGAGCGAGTACGGGATGAGGGTGAAGGCGGACCAACTGACCGCTTCGCCCAACCGGGCGGCGTCGCCGGTTCCGAAGTTTCCGTACCCGTAGAGCGCGCGGCCCACCTGGGGGCCGGCGATGGTCAGGAAGCCGATGACGGGTATCAGCGCCAGCATCGTCAGGCGGGTGGCGATCGAGAGATCGTCGACGACGGCGGGCGTGTCCTTGCGGGCGGCGTTGCGGCTCAGCCGGGGCATGATCGCCGTGAGGACCGTGACGCCGAGAACGCCGTACGGCAATTGGAGCAGGATCCAGGCCTGGTTGTAGATGATCGGGCCGGCCTCGTCGACGCCCGACGAGATGCGCGTGGCGAACACCATGCCCGCCTGGCTGATGACGACGTACAGCACGATGGCGACGGCCATGCCGCCGAACTGCTTGAGCCGGTCGTCGAGTCCCCACAGAGGACGCAGATCGATGTCGTTGCGCCGCAGCGCCGGAATCAGGCTTCCGGCCTGCACCACGACACCGAGGGTGATGCCGAGCCCCAGCAGCAGCAGCTTCGGTTCGCTGATGCTCACGGGATCGAGAGTGATCTCGCCCGGCAGCACGAGGTACAGGACCAGAACACCGAGAACGACGACGTTGTTCAGAACCGGAGCCCACGCTCCCGGCTTGAAGTTCTGCCGGGTATTGAGGATCGCGGTGAACAGCGCGGACAGGCCGTAGAAGACGATGGCGGGCAGCAACAGAAACAGAAGCGTGGTGGTCAGCGCCGTGTTGACCTTGCCGTCCTCGCTCAGGAACACGTACCGCGTCAACAGCGGCGCCGCCGCCGTGGCCAGGGCCGCGGCGACGATCAGCATCGTCAGGGCCGCGGTGAACAACCGCCGCACGAAGGCGGTTCCGCCGTCCGCGTCCTCGCTCTCCGCCCGCACCAGAACCGGGACGACGATCGCAGTGAGGACGGCGCCGAGGACCAGCTCGGCGATCATGTTGGGAATCAGGCTGGCCACGGTGTACGAGCTGGCGATCGTCGCGCCGAGGACCGTCACCAGCATCAGTTGCTTGGCGAAGCCGGTGATGCGGCTGATCAACGTGGCGAAGGCGATCGCACCGGTCGCCGACATCAATCGCGAGTTCTTCTGCGAATCGTCCGGATCCGTCGAGGCCGCGGCGGCTGGGGCAGCGGGCGGTTCGGTGGCGGGCGGGGCGGAGACGGGAGGCGGACCCTGCGGCCGCGCGGGCGGGGTGGTGCTGATCGGGGAGGTTCGCTCCCAGGGCGCCCGAGGCGCTCGACCGGCCAGGCCGTCGGGTCCGCCGTGGGGAATGCTCCCGGTCATCTGAAGTCCTCTTACGTCTCGTCGGCCGGATCGGGTTGACCGCGGAACCGGTGCAGAAGTCGTCGGCCCGCCAGCAACAGGAGCAGTACGCCCGCGCCCGCTGTGATGATGGCCAGTGCACGACCGTACGCATTGGACCGAACGTTCACAGTCGCAGCATCCCCCAAGCGTGCGCCCTCCGCAGTGGTCAGTGCGAACTGCACCGTCATCTGCCGGGAGTCGGAGACGCGAGCGGGCACCTGCAGGGACCGGCTGCCGCGCGGCGGAAGCTGCTGGATCCCGACGTCCTCGATCTCCATGGCCGCCGGTGCGTCGACGGACAGCCGCACGGTGATGCCGATGGGCAGATCGTTCCGCGCGACCAGCAGCAACGGGCTCGCTTCGGAGGCCAGGGTGAAGACACCGCCCGGCGCGATGATGGTCGCGGAGCCGTACATGCGGTCGAGTCCGGTCCGTACGGCCGTCATGCGGTCGCGCGCATCGGAGAGTGCAGCGGACCGCCGCGGTCCGCGACGATCGGCACCGGTCATCGCCCGCAGGATGTCCTCGCGGAACGGGGCGGTGAACAGGTCCGGGGTCAGTGCGCTGCGCGGGTCCTGCACCAACGCCCCGCGCAGCGTGGTCACACGGCCGATCTGGTCACCGGCTGCGTTCACCACGTCGTCGGGAACGGAATCGGTGCGGCTGTCCGGCGGCGTCTGCAGTCCGCCGAGCGGCGCGTTCGCTGCGTCGGCGACGACGACGGACAGTGGCCGCGAGGTCGCGAGACCGGACCGCAACAGTCCGGCCACGGTGCCGAGAACGTCGGCGGCTTCGTCGCGATCGGGTCGCCAGGTCTGCGGGGGAACCACGGTGAGGGTCCGGGCGTCGGGGTCCTCGGGAGTCAGCGCCTTCCACAGGAGAGCGCCGATGGCGTCCTGGAGGCGGGCGGTACGCGAGTCGCCACCGAGGTCGTAGATCTGATCTCGCGGTGTGAAGCCGGGGGTCGAGGGTTCCTCGCCGACGCCGGCGAGTGCGGTGGCCACCGTCGGGTCGAACAACGCCGTGCGCAACGGCGGCGACGGTGGGGTGTCCGGAAGTTCGCCGCGCACACCCAGTGTGGCGGTGTCGCGAGGCTCGGCCGCCAGAATCGACGTGCTCGCCACGAGGGCTGTTGCACCCGGCACCGTCGTCTCGAGCATGCCGGCCGCGTCGGGCCCCAGAACACCGGACTCGGGCCACACGACGTCGCGTCGCGACGTCACTCCCAGGATGCCGTCGATCACGTCGGCCGGGGTGGTGACCGCCGCGGCCGTGAGCGTGGGATCCGCGACGTCGGCGACGGCGTCGAGATCGGCCTGAGCGAAGGGCACGGCGACGACGCACAGCGATCCGGCCAGCTCACGCAGACGGTCCAGCCAGGACTGTGCCGACGCGGAGCCGGCTCCGGGCCGGGTGGGACCCGTCGGGTCGGCGGGGTTCTCGAGAACGACGTATCCGCGGGCCATCCCGGCCACGGTGACCAACAGGTCGGGGTCGACGGCCAGACACGTGGCCGCGGCCAGCCGTCCCTCGGTGTCCACGGTGCCGCCCACCGCGAATTCCAGCGCCGAGAGCAGGCCCTCCAGTCGGCCGCTCGCCGCGAGCGAGACGGCGAGTTCGTCGTCCACCAGTCGGATCGGCTCGTCGACGGTGCCGGGGAGACCGGCCGCCAGGCGGGGGCGGTCGGCGAGCGGCCACAGGACGGTGGTGCCGAGCGGGCGGGTGATGTCCGGTGCCACGGGAGCGGCGGACGGGGACGACGCGTCGATGACGGACGCGTCGCGGGGCACACCGGAGACGGGAAGCAGGAACGACGCGTCGTCGAGGCGGGCTTCCTGTCCGAACTCGGGCGTTCCGTTGACGTTGACCAGCAACGGGTAGACACCGGGCTCGTCGATGCGCAGGGACGGGTCCGTGACCGAACGCAACGGAAGGGACAGGGAGAACGGCACCGAGTCGCCCTGCGGCAGGGTTCCGTCGGGGCGGGAATCGGTGAGGCTCTCGAACACCCCGACGGTGTCGAAGACGTCCTGATCGGCCGAGAGCGTGGTGCGCAGCGCGTCCGCGTTCGCGATCTGCGGGGCTCGCTGCAGGCGTACCGCGATGTCGGACACGTCCCGGTCTCCGACGTTGGTGACCGTTCCCGTGACGGTGGCCGTCGCGGTGCTGCTCGTGGTCACGATAGACGGGGTGACCTCGTCGACGGAGATCTGGAGGAAGCGCCCGTCCTCGGAGGTGTCGGGTGGTGTGCCGGGTTGCTGGGGCACGGGTTGCTGGGGCACGGGCTGGGCGGCGTTCGGATAAGCGAGGGCGATGCCGGGCGAGAAGGCCAGCAACGCGACGACGGCCACGATCGCGGCCAGCACTCGGGTGGTCGGGGTGGAGCGGGTCATCCGGCCGTCTGCGGGCCGGCGTCGGCGGCTCCCGGCCTGTCCGGGTTGTCCCGCATCGTCGGGTTCGTCGGTGTCGCAGGAATCTCGAGGGGCATGGCGGCGATCATCTCGCCGGCGCGCTCGGCGAGCTTGCGCTCGTCCGCGTAGGCGAGGCGGGTCCCGAGTTCGGTCAGGGGCACCCAGGCGACCTCGGTGACCTCGACGTCCTCGTCGGACAACTCACCGCCGAGGCTGCGCAGAAGGTAATGGTGCACGGTCTTGTGCACTCGGCGGCCCTCGGTGACGAACCAGTAGTCGATGCTCCCGAGCGGTGCCAGGACCGTGCCGGTGATGCCGGTTTCCTCGGCGACCTCCCGTTCGGCGGTCTGCTCGGGCGTTTCTCCGGTCTCGATGTGGCCTTTGGGAAGCGACCACAGGAGACGACCGCGGCGATCCGTACGGCCGATGAGTGCCGCGCACTGGTTCTCGCGGGGGCCGTCGAGGCCGTCGACCACCAGTCCGCCCGCCGAGGTTTCCCGAACCGTACGCAGGGCCGGCTTGTCGCCACCGCGGTGCGCGGCGTCGGCACCGGTGCGAGGACGCCGTCGCACACCGCGACGGTTTCTCTTGGCTCGCTCGGCACCGGACACCCGATCGATACTAGTTGGCCCCCGCCTCTCTTCCGGCCAAGCGCACCGACCGGCCGCAGGGACGACGAGATCGGCGCAGGTAGAGTTCGGCGGCGTGGCCGACGCTGTGGATTCCGATTCCGACCGAACCCCGGCCGCGCCCGACGCCGCCGCGAGTGCCGAATCGGAACGCCGCGCCCGGCTCCTGGCGTCCGCCGAGATCGCGCTCCGTGAGCACGGTGACATCCTGACTCCGCTCGGTGCCCTGTTCGCCGCCGCGGGTGGGGAGCTGTACCTGGTGGGGGGAAGCGTGCGCGACGCCCTGCTCGGCCGACTCAACACCGATCTGGACTTCACCACCGACCTCAGGCCGGATCGTGTTCAGCAGGTTCTCACCGGCTGGGCGGACCATCAATGGGACACGGGCATCGAGTTCGGCACCGTGAGTGCGGTCAAGAGCGGCCGCCAGATCGAGATCACCACCTACCGCACCGACCGATACGACCAGGTCAGCCGCAACCCCGTGGTGAAGTACGGGTCGTCTCTCGACGAGGACCTGGTGCGACGCGATTTCACCGTCAACGCGATGGCGGTTCGGGTGGGGGCGGATGCGTCCCACGAGTTCGTCGATCCCCTCGGCGGGTTGGACGCGTTGCTCGAAGGGGTGCTCGATACTCCCGGCACCCCGCAGGACTCGTTCGGCGACGATCCGCTGCGGATGCTCCGCGCGGCACGCTTCGTCTCGCAGCTCGGGTTCTCGATGCTGCCCCGCGTGCGATCGGCGATCGTGGACATGGCGGACCAGATCGACCGCATCACCGTCGAACGTGTCACCGCCGAACTGGACAAACTCATCCTCGGTGAGCACGCCGTCGACGGCGTCGATGCGCTGTGCGAGACCGGTATCGCGGCGCGCGTGTTGCCCGAGGTGCCCGCGATGAAGCTCGAGATCGACGAGCACCATCAGCACAAGGACGTCTACTGGCACTCGCTGACGGTGTTGCAGCAGGCCATCGACCTCGAGGACGGCGACCCCGATCTGGTGTTGCGCTGGGCGGCTCTGCTCCACGACATCGGCAAACCAGCCACCAAGCGGAACGAACCGGGAGGTGGCGTCAGCTTCCACCACCACGAGGTGGTGGGCGCCAAGATGGTGCGTAAACGGCTGCGGGCGTTGAAATTCCCCAAGAAGACCACGGACGAGATCGCGCAACTGGTGTTCCTGCACCTCCGTTTCCACGGCTACGGCAAGGGACAGTGGACCGATTCCGCCGTGCGCAGGTACGCGACCGACGCCGGCGAACTGCTGCCCCGACTGCACAAACTGGTGCGCGCCGACTGCACCACGCGCAACAAGCGTCGGGCCGCTGCGCTGCAGGCGACCTACGACGACCTGGAAGAGCGCATCACCCGGTTGGCCGAGCAGGAGGACCTCGCTCGCGTGCGACCCGATCTCGACGGCAACGCGATCATGGAACTGCTGGACATCCCCGCGGGTCCGCAGGTGGGTCGGGCGTGGAAGTTCCTCAAGGAGCTGCGCCTCGATCGGGGTCCGCTCGACCGCGACGAGGCGGAGCGCGAGTTGCTGGCCTGGTGGGCGCGGGTCGAGCACTGATCACCGGCGCGCGCGGACCACCGCCAGCGCGGCAAGCAGGTAGACCACTCCCCCGGCGACCACGCAGGCGAGCGCCGCATCGGAGGAGACCGTCGTCGAACGCGCCCCGATCACCATCGCTGCCGCGGCCACCGCGCCGACGAACGCCACGTTGAACACCGTGTCCTGCAGTGCGAAGACGCGTCCTCGACGGTCGTCGTCGATCAGCATCTGCATGGCCGCATCGGCGGTGAGTTTCACGGTCTGTCCGGCTGCGCCGAGGACGAAGGCGCCGAGCACCAGAAGGTCCGGAGTGAGCGTCGCGACCAGCCCGAACTGCGCGGCCGCGGCCAGAATCAGGGCGCCGGCGACGGTGCGAGCCCGGCCGAACCGCGGCAGCACGATCGGCGTCGTGACCGCCGCGACGAACATCCCCGCCGCCGCGGCACCGATGGTCAGACCGAATCCCGCGACGCCGCCGGGCAGTACGGATTCGGTGTTCCGACCGAGGATCAGCACCATCACCAGCGTGTCGATTCCGAACGCGATGCGATGCGCCCCGACGCCGGTGAGCGCGGATCGCACCGGTGGCGTGGTCCACACCGCGTGTGCCCCGGTCGCGAGTCCACGGACCACGTCGGCGATCACCGTGCGCGGGGCCGCTGTCTCGACGTCGGCTCCCGGTCCGAGTCGACCCGGTGCGAATCCCGCGGCTGCGACGGCACCCACGACGGACCCGACGACGGCGGTGGCCGTCGCGATCGCGGTCGACGAATCCGACGGTCCGAGTACACCGAGGACGGTCACGGCGACGGCAGCCCCGGCGGCGGACACACCGGCGCCGACGGTGACGAGCACGGAGTTGGTGGGCACCAACCAGGATTCGCGCACCACGTGCGGGAGCGAGGCGGACAACCCGGCCAGTACGAAACGGCTCACCCCCACGGCGGCGAGAGCGGTGACCAGAACCGCGGCGTTGCTCGAGCCCGAGGCCAATTGCGCTGTGGCACAGACGATCAACACACCACGCAGCACGCTGGCGACCATGAGTACCCGACGGCGGTCCCAGCGGTCGAGCAAAGCGCCGGCGAACGGGCCGACCAGCGAGTAGGGCAGCAGAAGTACGGCGAAGCCCGCGGCGACGGCGAGAGGATCGGCGCCGCGCTGCGGATCGAACAGGATCGCGCCGCCCAGAGCGGCTTGGAACATGCCGTCGCCGAACTGCGATGCGAAGCGAAGGATCACCAGTCGAACCGCGCCGGGCGACGCCAGCACCCGGCCGATCGGACCCCGGGGCGGAGGTGGGGCGTCCGCGGGGTGCACGGCTTCCGACCCTAGTGCGCACCCGGCCGGTCGACGTGCTCGGCCTTTCGCCCCCACGTCGGTCTCGTACGGTGCCATGATGGCGAGGTGGCACACGGAGACGAACCGGAGGACCGGACGGCGGCAGCGGCCCGGGTCGTTCGACCCGGAACCCTGCTGGTGTCCTCGACCGAGCTGACGGAGCCGACGTTTCGGCGCACCGTCATCTACGTCATCGAGCACAACGACGCGGGCAGTCTGGGCGTCGTCGTCAACCGGCCCAGCGAGATGGCCGTGCAGAACGTTCTTCCGCAGTGGTCGGATCTCACGGCCATGTCGACGACGCTCTTCGTGGGTGGACCGGTGAAACGCGATTCGGCGTTGTGTCTGGCCACTCTGCGCCGCGGTGTCTCGTCGGATCGGATCAAAGGACTTCGTCGGGTCGACGGTCGCGTGGTGATGGTGGATCTGGACTGCGCTCCGGCCACAATCGCTCCCCTGGTGGAGGGCATGCGCATCTTCGCCGGGTACTCCGGATGGACGATGGGGCAGCTGCAGAGCGAACTCGAACGCGAGGACTGGATGGTGGTGTCCGCGCTTCCCTCCGACGTGCTCGGCCCGCCGCGCACGGACCTGTGGGCGCGGGTGCTGCGCCGGCAACCGCTGCCGATGTCCCTGCTGGCGACGCATCCCATCGACGTGGCGCGGAACTGACGGACCGCTCCCGGCTCCGCCTCACCGCCCGCGCGCCCCCGCCCGTCCCGAGTGAGGGGCACCCTCGATCCGTCTGCGGCACCGAGGGTGCCCCTGACTCCGGATCGCCGCGCCCCACCACGAGGGTTGTTCTATTCGAACTAGAACAGTAGACTCGGCTCATGTTGATCCGGGTCGATTCCGCATCGCACCGACCGCTGTTCGGGCAGGTGGCCGACGCCGTGCGCTCCGCCGTACTCACCGGTGAGGCCGCCGCGGGCGAGCGCCTCCCGTCCGCCCGCGATCTCGCGGACTCGCTCGACATCAACGTGCACACCGTGTTGCACGCCTATCAGATGCTGCGGGACGAGGGCGTGATCGAGATGCGCCGAGGTCGCGGCGCCGTGATCGTCGCCGAACCCGATCATTGGTCGGCGTTGCATCGAGCCATGAAAACCGTTGCTGCCGAAGCGAAGACGCTGAAGCTCACACCGGACGCCGCCACCGCGCTGATGCGTTCGGTTCTCGAGAAGGAGACCTCATGACCGCCCTCGTTCGGACCGCAGCGCACGTGTTGGTGCCCGCCGTGGTGGGGGCCGCCGTCACGGGCGTGCTCGTGTCGCGGTGGCTCCCGGAGCTTCCCGATCCGGTTGCGTCGCATTGGAATGCGTCGGGTGCGGTGGACGGGACGTCGTCGCCGGTGACGTTCACGGCGGTCATGATCGGCGTGACGCTGGCGTTCGCCGCCGCGACCGCCGCCTTCGTCCTGCACGGCATTCGCGATTCCGGACCGACCACCGCGAATCGGACGCTCCGGGCGTCGGGTGCGGCGTTCGTCACGGGCATGGCCGTCTTCCTGTGCGGCCTGACGCTGGCCGCTCTCGAGGCGCAGCGCGGCCTTCCCGACGCGGCGGCGGCGCCGTCTGTCGAGGTGCTCGTTCTGGTGGTTGTTCCCGTGGCGGTGGCGGCAGCCGCGCTGATGTGGTTCGCCACGCCGGCCGGGGACACCGTCCGCGCCGAGGTGACCTCGCCGCCGGCCGACGCTCCTCGCGTCGACCTGGGGACGCACGAGCGCGCCGTGTGGACGAGGACGACGTCGTCGAGGGTGGGGCTTGTCGTTCTGGCCGTCGCGCTGCTGGTCACGGCGGTGGCCGCGTTGCTGACCGGCAGTGTCGTGGTGGTGTTGATCGGCGTCGTGACGGCGCTGATCGGAGTGGTGTTCGTGACCTGGCGGACCACCGTCGATCACCGCGGGGTCACGGCGTCGACCGTGGTGCGGTTTCCCCGCCTGCGGGTGCCGATGGATTCGATCGCGTACGCCGAGACGGCCACGGTGTCGCCGCTGAAGGAGTTCGGCGGCTACGGCATCCGAGTCGGCCGCGGTGGCGAGACCGGTGTCATCACGCGCGGTGGCGATGCCGTGCGTATCCACCGGACCGACGGCAGCTCGCTGGTCATCACGACGGACGACGCCGAGACGGCTGTCGCGTTGACGAACACCCTGGTGGAACGGACCCGATAGTTTGCAACCCCCCTAGACGCGGGCATGCATCGCCCATGGCCATCGGAACGGAAACAGATCAGTACACCTTCACCAACCCCGTGACGCAGTACCGGCAGGACGGGTTCCCGGAGCAGCACCAGGATCCGCCCGGTCTCGCATCCGATCTGGAACCGACGGCCGATCACGGTGAGAACAGCTACCGCGGTTCGGGCCGTCTGACCGGTCGGCGCGCACTGATCACGGGGGCGGACTCCGGAATCGGTCGGGCTGCCGCGATCGCGATCGCTCGGGAGGGCGCCGACGTGGTGCTCAACTACCTGCCGTCCGAGGAGAAGGACGCGCAGGAGGTCGCCGAGCTGATCCGCTCCGCCGGACGCTCCGCCGTTCTCGCCCCTGCCGATCTGACCGACGAGAAGGCCGCTCGCGGCATCGTCACCACCACCGTCGAGAAGCTGGGCGGGATCGATCTGCTGGTCAACGTCGCGGGCATGCAGCAGTTCGTCGAGGACATCGCCGATCTGACGTCGGAGCAGTTCGACGCGACCTTCAAGACCAACGTGTACTCGCTGTTCTGGATCATCCAGGAGGCCGTGCCGCACATGGCGCCGGGCTCGACCATCGTCAACACCAGCTCGATCCAGGCGTACACGCCGTCCCCCGGTCTGGTGGACTACGCGACCACCAAGATGGCGATCAACACGATGAGCAAGGCGTTGGCCCAGCAGCTCGCCCCCAAGGGCATCCGTGTCAACGTGGTCGCACCCGGACCGTTCTGGACGCCGTTGCAGGCCGCGGGCGGACAGCCCACCTCGGCACTGCCCGAGTTCGGCCTGGAGACGCCGCTCGGCCGCGCGGGCCAGCCGGCCGAGATCGCGGGCGCGTACGTCTACCTGTCCTCGGCGGAGTCCGGTTACGTCACCGGGGACACCCTGAACGTCAACGGCGGCATGCCGACGCCGTGACGTCCGTAGGCTGGAATCATGTCTGATTCTCTCGATTCCGCGGCCGTCGAGGTGCACCTGCAGACCCTCGACGACGGCGAACTGCTCGACGTGATCCTCGCCGCGACGCGGTCCCGGCCCGTCCTCGTGCCGGTCCGGGACGCGGCGTCGGCTCTGACCTCGACGACGCGAGCCGGGGACGCGGCAGCGTCCGAGACCACTGTCGACGACAGTGTCGTCGACGAGGCCGACGTCACGATCGAGCCCGATCCGCAGCCGGAACCAGAGCAGCCGGGATTCGGGCAGTCGGGTGTCGGGCAGCCGGGTCTCGCACAGCCGACGTCGATGCCCGGTCCCGACGCGTCCCGCGGCTTCACCGCCGACGGGACCCCCACGTTCGACGCGGTCCGCGACCGGCTCGAGGGCCGTGCGGCACGCGCGATGGGAACCACCGAACTCGACGCCGAGAGCGCGGCCGGGCGTACCGAACGGGAGAAGTTCGAGGAGCGCGAGCGCGCCGGCAAGGCGAAGCTCGAGGAGATCAGGCGGTCGATGAAGCCCTAGGTCAGCTCGGCTGGCAGGCGTCCTTCAGGCTGCACGAGATGCAGCTGTGGCCGCATCCACCCTGCTCGGGAACCTCGATCAGGGACGCCGCCTTCGAGCCCATGGCGCCGCCGTACGCCGCGGCGACCAGGGCCACCACCGTCGCTCCGATCGCCAACACCGCTCCGAGAACGCCTCCGGGGATGAGCGCGGCCACCGCGCCGATCACGAAGATCACCGCCGCTGCGCCCGTGGTGGGGGCCGCGACGCGATTGGCCAGGGTGAACGTCTCGTCCGAGCGCATGGAGGACTCGGTGCGCACGCCGGCGACGGCGTTGCGCGACAGTTTCCCGCGGAATCCGAGCACGGCGACCGTGCCCAGGGCGACGGCGCTGATCAGAAGAACCACGGACAAGACGACGGAAGCGATCACCACTCCAGTTTACGGGCCCGCGAGCGGGTGTCGGAACGCGAGTGGTCACGCTTTACGCTGGTCCGGTGACGCAACCCGGTGAAACGACCCCCGACACGACGCCCAGCAACCGCTACACGGCCGAGCTCGCGGGCCGCATCGAGTCGCGGTGGCAGGAGCGATGGGCCGCCGAAGGCACGTTCGCGGCGCCCAACCCCGTGGGTGACCTGAGCATCGGCGGGGACGTTCCCGCCGACAAGCTGTTCGTCCAGGACATGTTCCCGTACCCGTCGGGCAGCGGACTGCACGTCGGCCACCCGCTGGGGTACATCGCGACGGACGTGTTCGCGCGCTACCACCGCATGCGTGGCCGTAACGTGCTGCACACCCTCGGGTACGACGCCTTCGGCCTCCCCGCCGAGCAGTACGCCGTGCAGACCGGGACGCACCCTCGCACCACCACCGAGGCGAACATCACCAACATGCGTCGGCAGCTCGGGCGTCTGGGCCTCGGTCACGACACGCGTCGATCGCTGGCCACCACCGACGTCGATTTCTACCACTGGACGCAGTGGATCTTCCTGCAGATCTTCGACTCCTGGTACGACGCCGACGCGGGACGGGCACGTCCCATCGCCGAGCTCGAATCCGAGTTCGCCGCCGGAACCCGAGCGGTCCCGAGCGGACGGACCTGGGACGCACTCGATCGTGCGGAGCGCCGGGCGGTGCTCGACGATCACCGGCTGGTCTACGAGTCGAACTCGCTCGTCAACTGGTGCCCGGGCCTCGGCACGGTGCTGGCCAACGAGGAGGTCACCGCCGACGGCCGCAGTGACCGCGGAAACTTCCCGGTGTTCCGAAAGAACCTGCGGCAGTGGATGATGCGCATCACGGCGTATTCCGACCGCTTGATCGACGATCTGGAACTGCTGGATTGGCCCGAGAAGGTCAAGACCATGCAGCGCAACTGGATCGGTCGTTCGCGCGGCGCCGAGGTGACGTTCGTGGCCGACCTTCCGCACGCCAGTGGCACCGTGGGAATCGACGTGTTCACCACCCGGCCCGACACGCTGTTCGGCGCGACCTACGTGGTGCTCGCCCCGGAACACCGTCTGGTGGACGAGATCACGGCCGTCGCGTGGCCCGTCGACGTCGACGAGCGCTGGACCCTCGGCGAGGGCACTCCACTGCAGGCGATCGGTGCGTATCGCCGAGCCATCGCCGCGAAGTCCGACCTCGAGCGCCAGGAGAACAAGGAGAAGACCGGCGTCTTCACCGGCGCGTTCGCCGTCAACCCCGTGAACGGGGCGAAGGTGCCCGTGTTCGTGGCCGACTACGTCCTGACCGGCTACGGAACCGGCGCCATCATGGCCGTCCCCGGTCACGACCAGCGCGACTGGGAGTTCGCCTCGAAGTTCGGGTTGCCGATCCGCGAGGTCATCTCCGGTGGTGCCGTGAACGAGGCCGCGTACGTCGGTGAGGGTTCGCTCGTGAACTCGGAATTCCTCGACGGTCTCGACATCGACGCGGCCAAGGCCGCCGTGATCGCGCGACTGGAAGAGGCGGGCACGGGGAAGGGCACCATCCAGTACAAGCTGCGCGACTGGCTCTTCGCCCGCCAGCGGTACTGGGGCGAGCCGTTTCCCATCGTCTACGACGCGGACGGCAACGCGCACGCACTGCCGGACGACGCTCTGCCCGTGGAACTTCCGGAGGTCGAGGACTACGCCCCCGTCTCGTTCGATCCGAACGACGCGAACAGCGAGCCGTCCCCACCGCTGGCCAAGGCGACCGACTGGGTGAACGTGGAGCTCGATCTCGGCGACGGGCTGCAGACGTACCACCGCGACACGAACGTCATGCCGCAGTGGGCGGGAAGCTCGTGGTACCAGTTGCGCTACATCGACCCCACGAACTCCGAACAGATGTGTGCCCCCGAGAACGAGGCGTACTGGATGGGCCCGCGTCCGGAGATCCACGGGGAGAACGATCCCGGCGGTCTCGACCTCTACGTCGGCGGTGTCGAGCACGCGGTGCTGCACCTGCTGTACGCGCGGTTCTGGCACAAGGTGCTCTTCGATCTCGGTCACGTCAGCTCGAAGGAGCCGTACCGCCGCCTCTACAACCAGGGCTACATCCAGGCGTACGCGTTCACCGATGCGCGCGGGGTCTACGTCCCCGCGGACGAGGTGACCGAGGAGGGCGGCAGGTACTTCTTCGAGGGCGCGGAGGTGAACCGTGAGTACGGGAAGATGGGCAAGTCGCTGAAGAACTCGGTCTCCCCCGACGAGATCTTCGCGGAGTTCGGTGCCGACACCTTGCGCATGTACGAGATGTCGATGGGTCCGCTGGACACCTCCAGGCCGTGGGCGACCAAGGACGTCGTGGGGGCGCAACGGTTCCTGCAGCGGGTGTGGCGCCTGGTGGTGGACGAGGAGTCCGGCGCCGTGCGCGTCACCGACACCGATCCGAGCGACGACACTCTGAAGGTCCTGAACCGGACCATCGAGGGTGTGGACGCGGATTACGCGGCGCTGCGCGACAACACGGCCGGCGCCAAGCTCATCGAGTACACGAACCACCTCACCAAGGCCTATCCCGACGGTGCCCCCCGCGCCGCCGTCGAACCGGTGGTTCTGATGCTCGCGCCGCTGGCACCCCACATCGCCGAGGAGATGTGGAATCTGTTGGGGCACAGCGAGTCTCTCGCCCATGGTCCCTTCCCGTCGGTCGACGAGAAGTGGCTGGTCGACGACACCGTGGATTACCCGATCCAGGTCAACGGCAAGGTGCGCAGCCGCATCACGGTGGCGGCCGATGCGTCCCGCGAGGACGTTCAGGCCGTCGCGTTGACGGACGAGAAGATCGCCGCGCTGCTGAACGGATCGGCGCCGAAGAAGGTCATCGTGGTGCCGGGACGCATGGTGAACGTGGTGCTCTAGGCGCTCTCCGCGACGCTCACGACGTGGCGGCGGACGCGCACATCTCCCAGACGAGTATCTCGCACGCCGACGTCGCGCGGATGGTCTGTCCGCCACTGTCCGTGAGCCGGACGGCATCACCGCGCGCCACGGCGCCGATGCCGTCGACGTGGGCCTCACCGTCGGCGACGAAGACGTGACCGTACGGGGATACCGGTGCGGTGATCGACTGTCCCGGGGCAAGTCTCGCGACATGTAGCGCGGCGTCGCGGTTGCCGAGGGAGACGGCCGTGGAGTTCACGTCGCGCCCCAGTCCGGACGTGACGACGACGAGCTCGCCGCCGGCCAGCGCGTCGGAGACATCACGTTCCTCGTACGACGGTTCGGTGTCGTCGACACTCGGCGGCACCCACATCTGGACGACCCGGAGGGTGCGCCCGGAGGTGTACCCGCTCTCGTTGCGCTCGGAATGGAGAACGCCGGTGCCCGCGCTCATCCGCTGCACGACCCCCGGCCGGATGATGCCGGTGTTTCCGACCGAATCCCGATGCTCCAGAGCACCGTCGAGCACCCAGGTGACGATCTCCATGTTTCGGTGATGGTGCCGATCGAACCCCTCACCCGGCTGAACGGTGTCCTCGTTGTTCACCATCAGCACGCCGTGGGCATTGGCGGCGAGATCGAAGTTGCCGGTTGCGGGGAACGATTGCCACGAGTCCAGCGAAGCGTCCCACCAGTGCTTCCGATCGTTGCTGGGTACGAGCAGCGCGGTCATGATCGGTCAACTCTGCGCCGCCGTGGTGCATTCCCGGGAGGCGCCGGGCGTGCATCAGGAGGCTGGCGCCGCAAATTTGTTCTGTACATTTAGCCGCAGTTTCGGTGCGACAAATTCCAGGGAGGTCCGTTGTGCCACGTGGCAGGCCCAGTCGAAACACGATCTACAACCAGTTCGCGGAAGCACTGAGCGAACTGGAGCGGTTCGGTGGAATGCCCTTGCCGGCCGAAGCGACGGCGATCTGGGACGACATCTGGCACCTCGAAGCACACAACTCGACGGCGATCGAAGGAAATACCCTCGTACTGCGCGAAGTCGAAGCACTTCTCGATCGCCGCAAGGCGGTGGGGGCGAAGGATCTCAAGGACTACATGGAAGTTCTCGGTTATGGGGAGGCTGCCCAATGGGTGTACGCCCAAGCCACTGCTTTGGACGGTTACAGCGGCGACGGGCTGATCACGATCACCGAGGTACGATCCGTGCACCAGCAAGTCATGCAACGAGCGTGGGACGTCGCTCCACACCCGGAAGCGACTCGCGAAGAAGGACCCGGCGGGTTCCGTACACACGATATTCGGGCATTCGACGGCGGTATGCGTCCACCACCCTGGGTGGAGGTTCCCGAACGCTTGTCCACATGGGTAGACGAGATCGACGTCTTTGCAGCCCAACTGTCGTCGTTCGGTCCGGAAGCACTCGATCCACGGGACATCCCCGTTCGACTGGCAAGGATTCATTGCGATTTCGAACGGATTCACCCGTTTCTCGACGGTAACGGCCGCACCGGGCGCCTGCTACTGAATCTCATCCTCGTACGTCTCGGGTTTCCCCCCGCCATCGTGTTCAAGAGGGACCGCAGGAAATATCTGACTGCGCTCGACCGCGCCGACGGAGGAGAGTACGGCCCTCTGGCAGAACTGATCGCCCGGTCGGTCATAGACAACCTGCACAAGTTCGTTGTGCCGTCGATTGCGGGCCCTGCTCGACTCGTTCCACTTCAGTCGCTTGTAACGCCGGAGATCGGTTACAACGCCCTACGGCAGGCTGCTCGGCGTGGACGGCTGGAAGGACATCGAGGATCGGACGGGGTGTGGCGGTCGAGTAGGAACTTCGTGAACGAATATCTGCAACAAAGGTATTCGCGTGAGTAGTTGGTGAGTTGGCGCCCGCATGTCCGATACGGCGGCCCTGTTAGATGGCCGCTGCGACAGTGAATCAGAAGCGGAGATCGTCCGGTCCGGTGACCTCGATCCACTCGATCGGCCGGACCCCCGGGACGAGAGCGAGGCGGTCTGCCGCCACCAGCTCGGGCATGTCGAGCCCGGTGGCCTCGGCGATGTCGTCGACGGGTACCTGGTACGTCCGATACGCACCCAGCGGCGGGATGTCCCGGGCGAGCACGCCCTGCTCGAGGATCGGGGTCAGCGATTCCGATTGATCCAGCACGTACCCCGTTGTGGCGAGCACACCGTCCTGGCTCCACGCGGCGATCTTGAAGAACCGCCGGGGAATCGCGATCCCCCGGTAGACCGGATCGTCGGCCGCAAACATGCAGCCCGTGAACACCGAGAGCAACTCGCCGTACTGCCGCGCGTGTTCCAGCACATAGTCCTCGAGTCCCAGCCAGAGTGTCTTGGACTGATTCAGGGTCGCGGTCTGGGGAGCGCACACGGTGTAGTGGAACGTGTCCGAGTTCGCCTGTCGCGCCACCTCGGCCGGACCCCACACCGGATCGCGGCGCCGCACGAGGTGCCCGCGATCGAGGTCGTTGTTCGAGTACAGCTCGGGTCCGGCCTGGTCGAGCTCCGAGAGCCGATCGTCCAGGCGCCAGTCGTCGCCGCGGGGGACGTCGACGAGGCGTCCGCCGTCGATGTTCACGGCCGTGACGGCGGCGAGACGGCGGTCGGTGTCCATCGACACCGAGAAGTGCGTGTACTCCAGCACCGTCGACTCGGGGTGAGACGGGAGGTCGACGACCGGGCCGAGGAAGTTCGCGTCGTAGCTCATGGCCTCATTGAGCCAGAGGGGGGTGACATCGGGATGAACGACCCGCCTGCACGACACCGCCCGCACACGACACCGCCCACACACACGACAACGGCCACGGTGCGCGAAGCACCGTGGCCGTTGTGGGAGAGGGCTACCGGATCAGAAGTCCGCCTTGCTCCGCGACCGCACCTTGGTGACGATCGAGAACAGGACCGCGATGGTCATCAGGAGGTACAGGACCACCGTGATGCCACTGCCGACGAGGATGCCGAGATCGCCCTCGCTGACGGCCAGCGCACGTCGCAGCGAATCTTCGGCGAGCGGGCCGAGGATGACGGCGATGAGCACCGGAGCCAGCGGGATTCCGTAGCGGCGCAACATGAACCCGATGATGCCGAGGCCCAGCATGGCCACCAGATCGACGATCGAGGCGCTGACGGCGTACACGCCGAGTGCGGCGAACACGGTGATGCCGGCGTACAGGTAGTTCTTGGGGATTCTGAGCAGCTGCGCCCACAGGGGAGCGAACGGCAGGTTCAGGATCAGCAGGACCACCATGCCGACGAAGAGGCTGGCGAGCAGGGCCCAGACCACGTCACCGTTGCGTTCGAAGAGCAGCGGTCCGGGCTGGATGCCGTACTGCTGGAACGCCGCCAACAGGATCGCGGCGGTGGCCGACGTCGGAAGACCCAGGGCGAGAAGCGCACCCATGGCGGTACCGGCGGTCGAGTTGCCCGCGGCCTCCGGTCCGGCGACACCACGGATGGCGCCCTTGCCGAACATCGGATTCTTGCGGCGACGGTCCAGTCGACGTTCGGTGCCGTAGGCCAGGAAGCTCGGGACCTCGGCGCCGCCGGCGGGAATGACACCGAACGGAACACCGAACGCGGTGCCGCGCAGCCACGCCGGCGCGGCCTCGCGGAACTCGGCCTTGCTGAGGAACGGACGCCCCTTCGACGGGATCAGTGTGGTGTCGTCGGGCTTGCCGATCTTCGACGCGACGTGGATGACCTCGCCGAGTGCCAACATGGCGACGGTGATGACGACGACCGAGATGCCGTCGAACAGCGCTGGGACCTCGAACGTGAATCGTGATGCGCCCGAGGGTCCGTCGATACCGATCACGGCCAGTGTGAGACCGATCAGGAGGGCGCTCAATCCCTTCAGGACCGAGTCGGACACCACCGCGGAGGTCGCGATGAACGCGAACACGGCGAGAGCGAAGTACTCGGCGGGACCGAAGTTGGTGGCCAGATCGGCCAACGTCGGGGCGAAGAACACCACGAGGGTCGTGGCGATGATGCCACCGATGAACGCGCCGATGGCGGAGGTGGCCAGGGCTTGCGGCGCACGTCCGTTCTTCGCCATGCGGTGGCCCTCGAACGTCCCGGCGATCGCGGTGCTGTTGCCGGGGGTGTTCATCAGAATGCCGGAGATGGAGTCACCGAACAGACCACCGAAGTAGACACCGGCGAACATGATGAGCGCGGAGGTGGGCTCGAGGGTGAACGTCACCGGCAGCAGCAGGGCGACGGCCATGGCCGAACCGAGGCCGGGTAGAACGCCGACCGCGGTGCCGAGGAGCGCTCCGACGAAAACCCAGACCAGGTTCATCGGGGTGAGGGCGGTGCCGAAGCCCTCCATGAGGTTGCTCAGGGAATCCATCAGAACACCTGCGCCAGAACGCCGCCGGGGAGCGTGAGGCCCAAGCCGCCGGAGAAGGCGAGCTGGATGACCGAGGACACGAGGAGGGCAACGGCCGCGTCGAAGACGTAGCGCGTGCCGCCGAGACCGACGGACACCCCCCAGAACAGCAGCGCGCCCGCGAGGACCCATCCGAGCGGGTTCAGCAGTGCGATGAACAGCGCCACCGATCCGACGGTGATGCCGACGGACTTCCAGTTCGACAGGGTGCCGGTGTTGGGCCGGCCCTGCTCGTCGACGCCGAGATCGACGGTCTCCGGTGTGCGAACCAACTGCGCTGCCACGAGAATCGCGATGACGAAGCACAGGCCGGCGACGATGGCCGGGAACACCTGCGGCCCGGGTGCGGTCGCGGTGTCGGGCACCTCCATGGTCACCGTGCCGTAGACCAGGAACAGCCCCAGTACGACGAGCAGTGCGGCGACCACCAGTCCGCTCCGACCGTCACCGAAGGATCGGCGAGCATCGGGCACGGGGCCCGCCTCGACATTCGACACGCTGTTGCTCATACCAGTCTCAATTCTCGGAGGATGTCGGTGATGCGGGTTTGTTCGACTTCGAGGAACTCACCGAATTCGTCTCCGGTGAGGAACGATTCGCGCCACCGGTTGCGCTCGATGGCGGTGGCCCACTGGTCCGTGTCGTGCATCTCGGTGACGATGTCGATGAGGGTCTCGCGGTCGGCGTCGGAGAGTCCGGGCGGCGCGACGAAGCCTCGCCAGTTCACCAGGTCGACGTCGTAGCCCTGTTCGATGAAGGTGGGGGTGTCGATACCGGGGACGGACTCTTCCGCTGCGACGCCCAGGGCGCGGACGTTGCCGGCCTCGATCTGATCGCGGAAGTCGTTGTAGCCGCTGACCGCGACGCCGACGGTGTTCGACAGCAGTGCGGTGAGCACCTCGCCGCCGCCGGAATAGGCGATGTAGTTGATGGCGGCCGGGTCGATGTCCACCTGCTGCGCGAGCTGGCCGGAGACGATGTGGTCGATGCCTCCCAGCGAACCGCCGCCGATCGGCAGGCCACCGGGGTTGGCCTGCCAGGCCGCGATCATGTCCTCGAGGTTCTGGTACGGGGAGTCCCGCGGGACGACGAACACCTCGAAGTCCTCGGCCACCTTGGCGATGGGCACGGTGTCCTGCAGCGTGATGTCCGAGTCGTTGATCGCGATTCCGCCGAGCATCACGGTGCCGGTGACCATCATGGTGGTCGACTGGCCGGTGAGGTTCTCGAGCTGGCTGAGGCCGATCGTGCCGCCGGCGCCGGGAACGTTCACCACCTGGGCGTTGTTCACGATCGCGTCGGATCGGAGAGCTTGCTGGGCTTCGCGGGCCACGAGATCCCAACCGCCTCCGGCGGCGGCCGGGGCGATGAGGGTGAGCTTGGAGCGCGCGTCGGATCCGCTGGTGCTGTTACTGGCGTCGATGCCGGCGGCCGTGACGGCGGCGAGAACCGCCACCACCCCCACGGCGCGTTTCCAGAGGGCGGGCATCACAGGTCTCGTCTTCTCGTGGTCTGAGTCACACCGTGAGGTTAGAGAGCGGCTGTCGGCATAGTCCAGAGAATGCGACTTGTGTCCATAGTGTCCACGAACGTGCGCTGCGACTTCGCCTCGCGACCCCCCGGTTCGTGTTGAACTGACCACACCAGCCCACCGAAACACCTGGAGGAACCGTGACCGTAGCCGTCGTCATGAGCAGCACACCGGAAGGCCGAGAAGCGTTGCGGCGCGGCGCCGAAGAGTCGGCTCTGCGCGGACAGCCGCTCCTCGTCCTGTCCGTCGTCGACCGGGAGTCGGTGGACGAGGCCGTCCGCTCCACCGCGGAATCCGAAGCAGCTCAGACCTTGAACGACGTCGAGTTCTCGGTGCGCGTCGAACCCGACGGCGGCGACGCCGCGGGTGCACTCGTCGACCTCGTCGTCGACGTCGGTGCGTCCCTGGTGGTCATCGGTTCGCGACGTCGGAGTTCGGTGGGCAAGTTCCTGATGGGCAGCACCGTGCAGCGAGTGCTTCTCGACAGCCCGGTGCCGGTGCTCGTGGTCAAGGCTCCCGAGGGCAGCTGACCTCAGTTCGGTCGGAGGACCACCTCGGTCGGATGCGCGTCGACCGGGGTGTCGACGGCTGCCCGCACGGCGCCCGCGACGGAGTCGACCCGGAGGAACTTCGAACCGTCGTATTCGCCGCCCTCGCCGGCGACGATGTCGCGCTGCATGTCGGTGTCGATCCGGCCGGGGTGGATCGAGGTGACGCGGATCGACGTCTCCTCGTGTCGGAGCGAATCCCCGAAGGCCTTGAGGGCGAACTTGCTCGCGGCGTAGGGACCCCACCCCGGCTTGGCGTCGAGCCCGGCGCCGGAGTTGATCAGCACCACGTGGCCGCCCGCAGCCCGTAACGCGGGGAGCAGGAGGCGGGTCAACTCGACGACCGCGAAGAGGTTGGCTTCCAGGCTTTCTCGCCAGTCGGACAGCGGGGTGTCGGCGACGGTGCCGAGCCGCGCGATCCCCGCGTTGTGCACGAGGACGTCGAGCCGCTCGATGCCGGCGACCGCCTCGGCGACCGCATCGTGGTCGGTGAGATCGACCGGCCAGGGCGTCGCGGTGGGCAGTTCCTCGGAGATGGCGGTGAGCGACTCGGCCTTCGATCCCCCGAGCAGGACGTGGTGGTCCGGGGTGAGGGTGCGCGCGATCGCGGCGCCGAGACCGCGGCTCGCGCCGGTGACCAGTGCGGTACGTGTACTCATACCGTCCGACTCTAGGTGCCGTTCTTCTGGAGGTGAGTCCGCATCGCGGAGTACGCCGACCCGAAGGTCGCCACGTCGTCGTCACTGAGAACGTCGAACATCGTCCGACGCACGGCCTCCACGTGCCCCGGACTGGACTCCGCGAGTTTGTCGGACCCCGCCTCGGTGAGCTCGGCGAGCATGCCGCGACGATCGTCCTCGCATTCAGTGCGGACGACCCACCCGGCGTCGACGAGACGACTGATCGCTCGGGTCACACCGCTGCGGGTGGTGGTCACCGCGTCGGCGAGGTCGCGCATGCGCATGCGACGGTCGGGCGCCTCGGACAACACGACCAGCAGTTCGAAGTCGGTGAACGAGATACCGGAGTCCCGAGTGAGTTGCCGGTCCAGGGTCTGCATCAGCAACCTGGTCGCGTCGAGATACGCGCGCCACGCGGTTTGCTCGTCGTCGGTCAGCCAGCGGGTCATGTCCTGCATCCTAGCGCCAGTAGTTGACGATGCAATTATTTCGACTACGCTGTGGGGTAGTTGACAACGCAACGAGCTCGACACCATCACGCGACGACCACGAGGCGGCCACGATGACGATGACGGCAGCGGAGCAGCAACGATCCGACGAGTCGGAGCAGCAGCGCGAACGTCTGCGCGGGCTGCACCTCCAACCCGCCGACGTGCGGCCGACCTCGTCGGCCCGCGGTCTGCACCACACCGCTCTGATCAGCAGCGACGTCGAGCAGTCCATTCTGTTCTACCAGGGCGTCCTCGAGTTTCCGCTCACCGAGCTGATCGAGAACCGGGACTACCCCGGCTCGACTCACTTCTTCTTCGACATCGGCAACGGCAACCTCCTCGCGTTCTTCGACTTCCCCGGCCTCGACGTCGGCCCCTACCGCGAGGTTCTCGGCGGCCTGCACCACGTGGCGATCAGTGTCGAACCCGAGCGCTGGGAGCACCTGCGCAACAAACTGATCGACGCCGAGGTCGAACTCGTCGAGCACAGCGAGGTGTCCCTCTACTTCCGTGATCCCGACGGCGCACGACTCGAACTCATCGCCGATCCACTCGGTGAGATGTACGGCCAGCACGTTCTCTGACGGACCACCCCGATCCCCGACGCACCAAGGAGCCACACCATGACCAAGCTCGCGATCCTGTACTACTCCTCGACCGGCCACGGCACCACCATGGCGAAGGAACTCGCCAAGGCCGCCGAAGCCGCCGGCGCCGAGGTCCGCGTCCGCCACATCGCCGAGACCCGCGATCCGTCCACCTTCGCCGAGAACCCGGCCGCGACCGCCAACTACGAGGCGACGAAGGACGAGCCGACCGCCACCGGCGACGACATCGTGTGGGCCGACGGCGTCATCTTCGGATCCCCGACGCGTTTCGGCAGCGTGGCCGGACCGTTCCAGGCGTTCATGGACACCCTCGGCGGCCTCTGGGCGCAGGGCGCGCTGGCGAACAAGGCCTACGCAGCGTTCACCTCGAGCCAGACCGCGCACGGTGGCCAGGAGACGACCATCGTCAACCTGTACACCTCGATCATGCACTTCGGCGGCGTCCTGGTTCCCCCGGGCTACACCGACGGCGTCAAGTTCGCCGACGGCAACCCGTACGGCGTCGGTCACGTCACCGGACCGGAGAACCAGAACGAGCTCGACGGCCCCACCCGCGACGCACTCGAGCACCTCGCCAACCGCGTCGTCACCATCGCGGGCAAGCTCGCCCAGTAGCTCGTTCGGCTCCGGTACCACCCGAGAAGGATCGGATCACCCATGACCGCCTCCCCCACGCTCGACGTTCGTCGCTCCGCCGATCGCTCGGCGACGAACATCGGGTGGCTCGATTCGCACCACTCCTTCTCGTTCGGCCACCACTACGATCCCGCGAACACCCACCACGGGGTCCTCATGGTGAACAACGACGACATCGTCGACGCCGGAACGGGTTTCGACACGCACCCACACCGTGACATGGAGATCGTCACCTGGGTGCTGCAGGGATCACTGGTGCACCAGGACTCGATCGGGAACAACGGCATCATCTATCCCGGTCTGGCCCAACGGATGAGCGCGGGGACCGGAATCCTGCACTCGGAGAAGAACGACGCGTGGCGGCTGAAGCGATCGGTGCACGAGGAGAAGGTTCACTTCGTGCAGATGTGGGTGGTGCCCGACGAGGCCGGGGTCACGCCCGGATACGAGCAGCTCGAGATCGAGGACGAACTGTTGTCCGGCGGCCTGGTGCCGGTGGCGTCGGGAATGGATGCGTACAAGGATCATTCGGCCATCCGGATTCGCAACAAGTACGCGGCCATGCACGTCGCGCGGCTCCGCGCCGAGCACGTTCCGACGACACTGCCCGACGCACCCTTCCTGCACGTCTTCGTCGCCCGCGGCGAAGCATCGTTGGAAGGCGTGGGACTACTCGCCGAAGGTGACGCGGTCCGCGTCCGGGGCGGCGGCGGTCAGACCCTGACCACGGCGTCGGCGGCCGAGGTCATCGTGTGGGAGATGCACGCGACGATCGGCGGCTGACCCCACGGGCGGATTCCTCGACGGTCACACCTCTCACGGCATCGCGTCCGGCCTCAGCCGGGAGCGGTGCCGTGAGTACGTGAAGTACAGAATTGCCGTGGCGGACAACCAGATCGCGAACAGGATCCAGGTCTGGCGTTGCAGGGTGCTGATCAGATACACGCACGCGAGAATCGACGCGACGGGCAGAGCCGGGTAGAGCGGAACCCGGAATCCCCGCTCGAGATCGGGTTCGCGCCGCCGGAGGATGATCACCCCGGCCGACACCACGATGAACGCGACGAGAGTCCCCATCGACACCAGGTCGGCGAGAAAGTCCAGGGGGAGGAAGCCGGCCATCAGCGACACGCAGAACGCCGTGATCGCGGTGTTCTTGACCGGGGCGTTGCGACGCGAATCGACCGCGGAGAAGACCTTCGGAATCAATCCGTCGCGGCTCATCGCGAACAGAATGCGCGTCTGGCCGTACAGGGTCACCAGCGTCACCGAGAAGATGGACACCACCGCGCCCGCCGACAGCACGATCGACGGCCAACTCGATCCCGTGACCGCCTCCAGGATCGCCGCCAGTCCGGCCTCCTGCCCCTCGAACTCCGTGTATCGCTGCGCTCCCACGGCGGACAGGGTCACCAGCAGGTAGATGATCGTGACCACCACCAGCGCCGCGATCAGGGCGATCGGGAGGGTGCGCCTGGGGTCCTTCACCTCCTCACCCGCGGTGGAGACCGCGTCGAGACCGATGAACGTGAAGAAGATCAGACCCGACGCGGCCCCGATGCCCGCGACGCCGAACGGGGCGAAGGGCGCGAGGTTGTCCAGGCTGAACCCGGTGAAGCCGACGATCGCGAACATCGCCAGGATGCCGACCTTGACGATCACCATGATCGCGTTTGCCCGGGCGGACTCTCGGGTACCGCGGACCAGCAGGACGGCGCACAGGAACACGAGGACGACGGCCGGGAGGTTCACACCGAAGCCGAGCCCGCCGCCCGGGGCGTGGGACAGCACGTCGGGGATCTGCAGTCCGAAGAGCCGATCGGTGAGATCGTTCAGATACTGGCTCCACAGCACCGAGACGGCCGCCGTCGAGACGCCGTACTCGAGGATGAGGCAGGCGCCGACGAGAAGGGCGACGAACTCGCCGATCGTGGCGTACGTGTAGGTGTACGTGGAGCCCGAAGCCGGTATGGACGAGGCCAATTCGGCGTAACACAGCGCCGTGAGGCCCGCGGTGACCGCGGCGATGACGAACGAGAAGATCACCGCCGGGCCCGCCACCGGTACGGCCGCGGAGAAGATGAAGAAGATGCCGGTACCCACGGTGGAACCGATGCCGAGGCAGGTGAGTTGGAACGTCGTGATCGACCGCGTCAGTTCGGTGCCGCCGGACGCGGACTCGAGCGCGGTGATGTCGCCGATGGGCTTGCGTCGGGAGAGGCCGGTGGATCGCACGAGTAAGTATGCAACCGGGTTCGCGGCCGCGCACAGCGGGCCGTCCGCCGTGCACGATCGGTCCGCCCGACGGAAGATGGGGCCATGGCCGCCCCCGTGTTCACCTCGACCCAGCTCGCCGCTCGGGCTGCCTACCTGCTGCGCGGCAACGATCTAGGGACCATGACCAGTGCGGCCCCCAAGCTGTACCCGCACATGTGGAGCTGGGACGCGGCCTTCGTGGCGGTGGGCCTGGCGCCGCTCAGCGTCGAGCGCGCCGTGGTGGAACTGGATACGCTGCTCTCGGCGCAGTGGGGCAACGGGATGATCCCGCACATCGTGTTCGCGGGCGGTGTCGACGGGTATTTTCCCGGTCCCGCGCGCTGGGCCGTGCGGGATCTCGCCGAGTTCGCCCCGACCGGCGTGCACACCTCGGGGATCACGCAGCCGCCGGTGCACGCGATCGCCGTGCAGCGCATCCTCGACCACGCCCGACGCCGGGGCCGGACCACGCGACAGATGGCCGGTGAGTTCCTGGATCGGCGTTGGCCGGACCTGGTGCGCTGGCATCGGTGGTTGGCCCACTCGCGGGATCAGAGCGGCACGGGCCGGATCACGCTGCATCACGGGTGGGAGTCCGGGATGGACAACTCGCCACGATGGGACGCGGTGTACCGCAACGTGAAGCCGGGAGTCGTCCCGCCCTACGTACGCGAGGACACCACCGTCGTCACCGATTCCTCCCAGCGCCCGAGCGACGTCGAGTACGACCGGTACCTGTGGCTGCTCGAGGAGATGAAGGAGGCGAGGTACGACGACGTGACCATGGCGTCGTCGATGAGCTTCGCCGTGGAGGACGTGTTCGTCAGCGCGGTGTTCTCGGTGGCGTGCGAGGTGCTCGCGACGATCGGTGAGGACCACGGCAAGCCGCTGGCCGACATTCGTGACCTGCACTCGTGGGCCGACCACTTCCGGCAGGGCGTCGTCGCCACGACGGATTCGCGGACGGGCACTGCTCGCGATCGCGACGTTCGGACGGGCGAGTGGATCAAGACCGACACCATGGCGATGTTCGCACCGTTGCTGTGCGGCGGGCTTCCGCGGGACACCGAGCGGGCACTGCTCCGGCTGTTCGAGGGCCCGCGCTTCTGCGGCCACCCCGATTTCGCGTACGCCGTTCCGCCGTCGACGTCACCCATCTCCCGCGACTTCCGCGCTCGCGAGTACTGGCGTGGTCCGGTGTGGCCGGTGATCACGTGGCTGTTCTCGTGGGCGTTCGCTCGACGCGGGTGGTCGGAGCGATCGTCGATGCTGCGCGAGGAAGGGCTCCGTCAGGCGGGCGACGGCAGCTTCGCCGAGTACTACGAACCCTTCACCGGAGAACCGCTGGGCAGCATGCAGCAATCCTGGACTGCCGCAGCGGTTCTCGACTGGCTGGGGTGATCAGACCTTCCAGACCGCCACGACGGACGGACGCGGCTGCGAGTCGCCGCCGTCGGGCCAGTTCGAGGCCGGAGCGTCGGCGCTCGAGTCGTCCACCTCGCCGGGGTGCTGCACGCAGACCACGACGCGGTTCTCCTGGATGATCGGTCCGCAGGTCTCCGCGCCCTTGGGGACGGTGAGGAACTGCTTGGTCTGGCCGCGGCGGTCACCGTCGAGCACCACCGAGAACAGGCCGTCGTTGGACTCGAGGGCGTTGCCGTCTGTGGAGACCCACAGGTTGCCGTCCACGTCGAACGCCAGGTTGTCGGGGCACGAGATGGGGCTGACCTGGTCCTTGTCGAACCCACCGAAGTAGGTGTCGGCCGCCGCGGGATCGCCGCAGACCAGCAGGAGGTTCCAGGTGAACGAGGTGCCGGCGTGGTCGTCGTCGAGCTCGAGGACCTGACCGTTCTTGTTCTGCACGCGCGGGTTGGCCGCGTCGACGCCGGGGTTGTCGTCGACGCCGCGGTTGGTGTTGTTGGTCAGGGCGACGTAGACCTTGCCGGTGACCGGGTTGGGCTCGAAGTCCTCGGGGCGATCCATCTTGGTGGCGCCGACCTCGTCGCCCGCCTGCCGGGTGAACACGGCGACCTCCTCGGCCGACATTCCCTCGACGAGCGACTCGCCGCGACCGTCCTCTCCGGTGCGCAGCAACGGAATCCACTCGCCGGTACCCGTGAACTGGCCGGACTCCGGGAGCTCGCCCGAGCCGTCGACCTGATCGGGAGCGTCGCCGCTGAGCTTCGCGACGTACAGGGTGCCGGCGTCGAGGATGGTGAGGTTGCTGCGCATCGCGGCCTGGCCGCTGCCCGGCATCATCTTGCGTGAGGAGACGAACTTGTACATGTAGTCGAAGCGCTCGTCGTCGCCGCTGTAGGCGACGACCGTCCCGTCGTCGGTGACGTGGATGGTGGCGGCCTCGTGCTTGAAGCGGCCGAGCGCGGTGTGCTTGATCGGGGTGGAGGTGGGATCCCACGGATCGACCTCGACGATCCAGCCGAATCGGTTGATCTCGTTGGGCTCCTGTGCAACGTCGAACCGCTTGTCGAAGCGCTCCCACTTGCGATCGGTGGCCTCTTCCTCGACGCCGTAGCGATCGAGGCGCTCGCGGGCGACGGGGTCCGTCACCGAGGCGGCGTTGGCGAAGTACTGGTTGAAGTTCTCCTCACCGGAGAGCACGGTGCCCCAGGGGGTCACGCCGCCGGCGCAGTTGTTGAACGTGCCGAGTGGCCGGGTGCCGGTGGGGTCGGCCGAGGTCTTCAGCAGGTCGCTTCCGGCCGCGGGGCCGGTGAGCACGAACTCCGTGGTCCCGGTGATCCGCCGGTTGTATCGACCCATGGCTGGGGTCAGGCGGCCGGATCCGCTCTCGCCGTTGACCTGAACCACCGAGAGCCCGTGCGCGGCGAGCGCGATGGCGAACTGCTCGGCGGTGGGGTTGTCCTCGTCGTATCCCTTGAAGAGCGCCGGCTCGGTGGTGTACTCGTGGTTCGTCACCAGCAGGTACTCGTTGTTCGAGCCCTCGATGGGGAGCAGTCCCGCGAAGTCGTTGTTGAATCCGAACTGCTGCTCCTGCGCGGCGGCGGTCTGATTGTCGAAGTCGAACTCCGGTGCGCCCGGCAGAACCGGGTCGCCCCACCGGATCACGACGGCCTGGTCGTGGCCGTCGGGGATCACGACGGCGTCCTCGGTGTTGGGCGCGACCGCGGTGAAGTCGAGTCCGCGGGGCTCCGGCGGAAGGGCCGCCGGCGTGCTCGACGCGGCTGCGGGGGTGCCGGAATCGCCTGCGCCGCAGGCGGCGAGCGCACTGGTGGCTCCGACGGCGACCACGGCCATCGCGCTGCCCTTGAGGATGCCTCGACGCGACATCGCCGTCTTGACGATGTCACCGAAGTATTCGCCCTTGGACGTGTTGGGTACGGCGTGGAAGCACGCATCCCCACACTTGTACTTGCACGTGAGATTGGAGCGCGCGGAGCGCCCGTCGTGCTGGTGGACAACGGACAGGGGAAGCGGAATCGTGGTCACCCGGCGACGGTAGAAGTGCCGAGCAAAGGTGAAGAATCTCCCGGGTGAACGGCGGGCCAACACTGACGTGGGGGTAGAAACGCGTCGTTCTGGGTATTCGTTGACTGCGCAAGCACTGCGCGACCCGATCGTGAAGGAGAACATCGTGCCGACGTTGTCAGTAGGAGTCGAGAACGACACCCCCATCGACCTGCACTACCAGGACCGCGGAGAAGGCGCTCCCGTCGTGTTGATCCACGGCTGGCCCCTCAACGAGCGTTCCTGGGAACCGCAGATCGTGCCCCTGCTCGACGCCGGCTACCGCGTCGTCACGTACGACCGTCGTGGATTCGGAAGCTCGTCGCAGCCGGACGCGGGCTACGACTACGACACGTTGGCCTCGGACCTCTCCATCCTGCTCGAGACCCTGGACCTGAACGACGCGACCATCGTCGGATTCTCGATGGGCGGCGGTGAGGTGGTGCGCTACCTCGCGAAATACGGCTCGGCGCGGATCGCCAAGGCCGTGCTGGCCGGAGCGGTTCCCCCGTACCTCTACAAGTCCGACGACAACCCCGACGGCGGCCTGGACGACGCGACCATCGCCGAGTTCGAGAACGGCGTGAGGGACGATCGGAACGGTTTCCTCGACGGGTTCGCGACGAACTTCTACACCGCGAACGACACCCTGACGGTCTCCGAGGAGACGCGCCAGTACGCGATCGACATGGCGGCGGAGGCATCGCAGACCGCGATGTTCGCGTGCATCGGCGCCTTCGGACGCACCGATTTCCGCGACGACCTCCCGAAGGTCGACGTCCCGACCCTCGTCATCCACGGCGACGCCGACGGCATCGTGCCGTTCGAGGTCAGCGGCAAGCGCTCGCACGAGGCGATCGCGAACAGCGAGCTCGTGCTGGTCGAGGGTGCGCCGCACGGCTTCAACGCCTCGCATGTGGAGGAGTTCAACTCGGCGTTGCTGGAGTTCCTGGCGAAGTAGCACCGCTGCCTGATTCGCTCCGCTTTCGAATCCGCACCGCTTCTGTCACGCGAACACCCCCTGCAGTCCGCTGCAGGGGGTGTTCGCGTTGTGGAGGGTGTGCGGATCTACTTCGCGCCGATCATCCCGTGCGGATCGAGCACGAACTTCGTGGCCTCACCGGAGTCGAAGTCCGCGTACCCCTGCGGTGCCTGCTCGAGACCGATGGCCTTCGCGTTGACCGCCTTCGCGATCTGCACGCGGTCGTGCAGGATGGCCATCATCAACCCGCGGTGGTACTGCATGGTGGGGCACTGACCGGTGGCGAACGACAGCGATTTCGCCCACCCCGTGCCGAGGCTCAACGAGAGCGCGCCGACCTTGGCCGCCTCGTCCTTCGCACCCGGATCGCCCGTCACGTAGAGCCCGGGGATACCGATCGCACCGCCGGCCGTGGTGACGTCCATGAGCGAGTTCAGCACGGTGGCCGGGGCTTCGCTCGACGAGCCGTCGCCGTGCCCGCGGGCCTCGAACCCGACGGCGTCGACACCGCAGTCCACCTCGGGGGTGCCGAGCAGCTGCTCGATCTGGTCCTGCGGATCGCCCTTGCTGACGTCGACGGTCTCGCATCCGAAGCTGCGCGCCTGCGCCAGCCGATCCTGGTTGAGGTCACCGACGATCACCACGGCCGCGCCGAGGAGCTGGGCACTCGCGGCGGCGGCGAGCCCCACAGGTCCGGCACCGGCGATGTAGACCGTCGACCCGACGCCGACGCCCGCGGTGACGCAGCCGTGAAAACCGGTGGGGAAGATGTCCGAGAGCATCGTGAGGTCGAGGATCTTCTCCATCGCCTGATCGCGGTCGGGGAACTTCAGCAGGTTCCAGTCGGCGTACGGCACCATCACGTACTCGGCCTGTCCGCCGACCCAGCCGCCCATGTCGACGTAGCCGTAGGCCGCGCCGGGGCGATCGGGGTTCACGTTCAGGCAGATGCCGGTCTTGCGCTCCTTGCAGTTCTTGCATCGGCCGCACGCGATGTTGAAGGGGACGGAACACAGGTCGCCGGCCTTGATGAACTCGACGTCGCGGCCGACCTCGACCACCTCACCGGTGATCTCGTGGCCGAGAACCAGGCCCTCGGGTGCGGTGGTTCGGCCACGCACCATGTGCTGGTCGCTGCCACAGATGTTGGTGGACACCACCTTCAGGATCACGCCGTGGGGGCACTCGCGTCCCACGCTGGCGGGATTGACTCCGGGTCCGTCCTGAAGGGTGAAGCTGGGGTAGTCGATGTCGACGACCTCGACCTTGCCTGCACCTGCGTACACAACGGCTCTGTTGTCGGACATGAAACGCTCCGTTCCGGGGAATCGTGATTCTGGTCGGCCGACATTCACGGATGCGAATGTCGGCATCCGTACCGACAGTACGTGTCCCGATGTGGGAGCGGTCACAGATCGACGCGGATCGACGCCACCCCCTTTCGGGGGTGGTCACACGGTGATGCAGGTCATAGTGTGGGTAGGACCAGCGCGAAACCGGGCATTTCTGGCACGGATTCGCGCCTCCCGATCCGAAGGTGCCGAACCGTGACCGTCGATACGAACGACCTGCGCCTCCTGCGCCCGCGGGACGACGACGTGCTGCGTGCCGAACTGCGTGCCATCGCTCGGGCCTGGGCCTCTCCTGTCGTCGTGTTCGGAGGATCGGTGGCGGGTGGGACCCTGAAGATCTCCGAGACCATCGGCACGCGGACGGGGGCGCTGCGGGGTCTGCACATCTCGCCCCGGTCCGGGCTCGGTGGGGCGGCGATGGTCCAGTTCACTCCGCAGTGGGTCGACGACTACGCCTACGCACCGACCATCACGCACGAATACGATCGGCCCGTCCTCAGCGAGGGCCTTCGGTCCATCGTGGCGGTGCCGGTGGTGGTGGCCGGAGAGTCGCGCGCGGTCATCTACGCGGGCCTCCGCGAGTCCGCTCCGATCGGAGGGCGCACCTGCGACCTCCTCGTGCGCGCCGGGTCGAGGGTCGGGGCGGAGATCGCCCTCCGCGACGAGGTCGACCGTCGCCTGCGGCTCCTCGAGGCCGCGAACTCCGCAGCCCCACCCGACGCGGCGATCACCGAGGGAATCCGCGAGATCCACGGGGAGATGCGCAGTTTGGTGGAGAACGTGCCCGACGGTCCGTTGCGGCAATCGCTGCTCGACATGACCGCGAAGCTGGTGCAGCTGACCCAACCGGGGAGGCGGACCGAAGGCGGGCTGCTGTCGGCCCGCGAACTCGACGTGTTGACCTACGTGGCCCTGGGCTGTGGCAATCAGGCCGTGGCGCAACGACTGTCGCTCAAACCGGAGACGGTGAAGAGCTACCTGAGGTCGGCGATGAGCAAACTGGACGTGCACTCGCGGCACGAAGCCGTGGTGAAGGCCCGACGTCTCGGTCTGCTTCCCTGATCTCCAACGTGTTTGTGTGACAACGGTTCACAGATTCACGAACTTCTTCTCTTACCCCCATCCGGGGGTATTGCGGTATGGCCCTCGTCACATACGGTCACGATCACCAACCACGCCACCGGCACCCGACAGCCCTGGAGAGCCATGACATCGACCACGCCCGACGACGCGCCGGTGCAGCCGCCGCCGACGCCGGAGATCAAGACCACCACCAGTGTTCGCAAGGTCGCGTTCGCGAGCGGCATCGGTACCACCATCGAGTTCTACGACTTCTTCATCTACGGAACCGCGGCCGCGCTCGTGTTCCCGACGGTCTTCTTCCCCGCTCTGGGTGACGTCGCCGGCACCGTCGCGTCGTTCGCGACCTTCGCGGTGGCGTTCATCGCGCGTCCCGTCGGTGCGGTGCTGTTCGGGCACTTCGGTGACCGCATCGGCCGCAAGAAGACCCTCATCTCCACCCTCATCCTCATGGGCGTCTGCACGTTCGTCATCGGCCTTCTGCCCGGTGCGGACACCATCGGCGTCGCGGCGCCGATCATCCTGGTGCTCTTGCGATTCGGGCAGGGATTCGCCGTCGGCGGTGAGTGGGCCGGCGCGACGTTGCTGACCGCGGAGTACGCACCGCCGAAGAAGCGCGGCTTCTACGGCATGTTCCCGCAGCTCGGCCCGTCCGCCGCCTTCATCCTCTCGAGCGGCACCTTCCTGCTCACCGGTTGGCTCCTCGGCGACACCAACGAGGACTTCCTCAACTACGGCTGGCGCATCCCGTTCCTGCTCAGTGCGGTGCTGGTCCTGATCGGCCTGTACATGCGCCTGGCCATCGAGGAGACCCCGATCTTCCGGGCGAACCAGGCCGCGAACGAGGCCGCGAAGGCATCGGCGAAGGCGAACCCGCACGCACAGGCCGCCGTCGAGAAGCCCAAGGGTCTGCCGGTTCTCGAGGCCTGGCACGTGCAGAAGCGCGAAGTTCTTCTCGCGGCCGGCGCGCTCGCGTCGCTGTTCTCGCTCTTCTACATGGGCACCGCGTACCTCACGAGCTACGGCACCAGGAGCCTCGGCTTCGAGCGTCCGTTCGTGCTGTGGACCGGCATCATCGGCGCCGTCATCTTCGGTATCGCCATCGCGATCTCGGCGACGTACTCCGACCGGGTGGGTCGCCGACGCGTCATCATGTTCTCCTGCGGACTGGCCGTGCCGTGGACCCTGGTGCTGTTCCCGATCCTCGACACCGGATCTCCCGCCGCCTTCGTCTTCGCCATGTGCGTCACGCTGGGTATTTTCGGTATCGCTTACGGCCCCACCGGAGCACTGCTGCCCGAGCTGTTCCAGACGCGGTTCCGCTACACCGGCGCCGGACTGGGCTACAACCTCGCCGGCGTTCTCGGCGGCGCGATTCCACCGTTGCTCGCCGCGCCGCTCACCGCGCAGTTCGGCAGCATCTCCGTCGGCGTCATGCTCGCACTGCTCTCGGTGCTCAGCCTGTTCTGCACGAAGGCGATGGTCGAATCGCGCCACAACGACATGACGTGAGTCCTACCCTCACCAGTAGATCCGGACCGACCGAAAGATCGAGATGACACCCGACGGCACCCTCAGTTACGCGGCAGGCGAGACCGACGTCCCGATGTTGGACACCACCATCGGGGCGAACCTGGACCAGACCGTGGCGGCTCACGGCGGACGGGACGCTCTGGTGGAGGTGGCCACCGGTCGCCGCTGGACGTACACCGAGTTCCATCGGGAGGTGGAGGTGTTGGCCGCGGCGTTCCTCGCTCGCGGGATCGTCGTGGGTGACCGGGTGGCGATCTGGGCACCGAACTGCGCGGAATGGACGGTGACCCAGTACGCCACCGCCAAGATCGGCGCCATTCTGGTGAACGTCAATCCCGCGTATCGGGCGCACGAATTGCGGTACCTGCTGCAGCAGTCGGAGTCGCGACTGCTGGTGTCGGTGCCGTCGTTCAAGTCCGCCGACTACGCCGCGATGATCGCGGAGGTGGCCGGGGAATGCCCGGCTCTCGAGGACTCGATTCTCATCGGAACGCCGAGGTGGGACGAGTTCGTCGCGGGCGCCGACCGCGTCGACGTGGCCGACGTGCACCGGGTGCAGGCGACCACGCGGCCGGACGATCCGATCAACATCCAGTACACCTCGGGCACCACGGGGGCGCCGAAGGGAGCGACGCTCAGTCACCGCAACATCCTGAACAACGGGTACTTCATCGGTCAGCTGCTCGATTACACACCCGAGGACCGGGTCTGTATCCCGGTGCCCTTCTACCACTGCTTCGGCATGGTGATCGGCAACCTCGCGTGCACCACTCACGGTGCGGCCATGGTGATTCCGGGGTTGTCGTTCGACGCCGGCGACAGTCTGCGCGCGGTGGAGAAGGAGCGGTGCACATCGTTGTACGGCGTCCCGACCATGTTCATCGCCGAGCTCGAGCACCCCGATTTCGCGTCGGTCGAGCTGAACAGTCTGCGCACCGGCGTCATGGCGGGTTCGCCCTGCCCCATCGAGATCATGAAGCAGGTCATCGACCGGATGGGGATGAGCGAGGTGGGCATCTGTTACGGCATGACCGAGACCTCGCCGGTCTCGTTGCAGACTCGGCCGGACGACCCGATCGACAAGCGGGTCTCCACCGTCGGGCGGGTGGGCCCGCACCTCGAGGTGAAGATCGTCGACCCCGCTACCGGGAACACGGTGGCGCGGGGCGAGCCCGGAGAGCTGTGCACGCGGGGTTACTCGGTGATGATCGGGTACTGGAAGGCACCCGAGATGACGGCCGCCGCCATCGACGACGACGGCTGGATGCACACCGGTGATCTCGGGGTCATGGACGCCGAGGGGTACGTGGCGATCACCGGGCGGATCAAGGACATGGTGATCCGGGGTGGGGAGAACATCTACCCGCGCGAGATCGAGGAGTTCCTGTACTCGCACCCCGACATCGTCGACGCGCAGGTGGTCGGGGTACCGGACGCCAAGTACGGCGAGCAGTTGATCGCCTGCGTGCGGCTGCGGCCCGGGGTCGACGATCTGACCGCGGCCGAGCTACGCGACTTCTGCCGAGGCAAGTTGGCGCACTACAAGATTCCCGAGTACGTACGTGTGATGTCGGACTTCCCCATGACCGTGACGGGAAAGATCCGCAAGGTGGAACTGCGCGAGACGTCGCTGGAGTACGTGCGCGGGTAGAGCCGCACCCGTCCGGGTCAGAGCACCTCGGACAGGAACCGCTTCAGACGATCGGTCGCCGGATCGTCGAACAGCGCTGCGGGCGGACCGGTCTCGACCACGCTGCCGTGATCCATGAACAGCACCCGGTCCGACACCGACCGTGCGAACCCCATCTCGTGCGTCACCACCACCATGGTCATGCCGCCGGTCGCGAGGTCCGCCATGAGTGCGAGCACGCCTTTCACCAGTTCGGGGTCCAGTGCGGACGTCGCCTCGTCGAAGAACATCACCTGCGGCTCCATCGCGAGGGCGCGCGCGATGGCGACTCGCTGTTGCTGACCGCCCGAGAGGTTGCCGGGGCGGGACTGAGCCTTCTCCTTCAATCCGACCGAATCCAGTTGCGCCAGAGCCAACTCCGCCGCCGCGTCCTTGGACATGCCCTTGAGCTTCCACGGCCCGAGCGCCACGTTGTCGAGCACCGTGCGGTGCGGGAACAGATTGAACTGCTGGAACACCATGCCGATGCGCTGACGCAGCTCGTCGGGGTTGTCCTTCAGGACCGACCGGCCGTCGAGCAGGATGTCGCCCTGCTCGGGCTCGTGCAGTCGGTTCAGCACGCGCAGCAGCGTCGACTTCCCCGAGCCCGACGGTCCGATCACCGTGGTCGTCGTGCCTGCCGCGACGTCGATGTTCACCCCGCGCAGCACCGTGTTGGCGCCGAAGGACAGGTGAAGGTCCTTGCCGGCCAGCGATACTCCCTGGAGGGTGGTCTCCGGTGCACTCATGTCAGCCTCTTTCCACGACGACGGCCGTATCGACCGGGTCCATCGTCTTCTCGGCCTTGCCGGTGCGCAGGCGCGTGTCGATGTAGTTCACGAGGTGAGTCAGCGGCACCGTCAACACCAGGTAGAAGATTCCGGCCGCGACGAGCGGCGAGAGGTTTCCGGTCTGGGCGTTGAGGTCGCGGCCCACCGCGAACAGCTCGCGCTGGGTGGCGAGCAGTCCGAGGAAGTAGATCAGGGACGAGTCCTTGATCAGTGAGATGAACTGGTTCATCAGCGCCGGGAGCACGCGCCGAATACCCTGCGGCACCACGACGAGGTTCATCGAGCGGCGGTAGCTGAATCCCAGCGCCCGCGCCGCCTCGAGTTGCCCCTTCTCCACGCTCTGGATGCCGGAGCGGAAGATTTCGCCGATGTACGCGGACGCGAGCAGCGACAGCGCCGCCGCACCCAGCCAGTAGGGGTTGTTGCCGGTCAACCCGGACACCAGCGGTCCGACGCCGAGCCCGATGATCAGGATGATCACCACGGCCGGCAGCCCGCGGAAGATGTCGGTGTAGACCCGGGCCGGCCAGCGCAGCCACCGGGTTCGCGACAGCCCGGCCAACGCCAACAGCATGCCGAGGACGGTGCCGATGATGCCCGACGCCAGCGCCAGGATCAGGGTGTTGGGAAGTCCCGTCTTCAGCAGGTCCGGGAACGCCTGCTTGTAGAGCTCCCAGTCGAAGAACGTGTTCCGAAGCTGTTCGAGAGTCGAGGTGGGTGCAAGAGCCTGCGCTTCGGGTGCGGCGGCGTCGTTCTCGGCCGCGATCGCGGCGAAATCGGGGAGCACGGGATCGGGAGCGGACCGACTGCCCGGGGTGAAGCCGTCGGGCAGTTCGCGCGGGACCCAGTTCGAGTACAGCTCGGCCCAGGTGCCGTCGGCGATGACGGCGTCGAGCCCGGAGTTGAGGGCGTCGATCAGAGGCTGGTTGTTCCGGGCGACGGCCCACCCGACGAAGTTGTTCAGGCTGAACGTGTTCTGGGTGATCGCCGTGCCGTCGGCCGCGGTGACCAGTCCCTCGGCCTGCTGCGAGGGCGCCACCCACGCGTCGATCTGTCCGGTGCGCAGGTTGGCGTAGGCGGTGTTGTAATCGGGGTACTTCACCGGGTCGAGACCGAGGGTGTTCACCACGTAGTCGTCCTGGACCGTGCCCTGCACGACGCCGATGCGCGTGTCGGGGGTGAGGTCCTCGAACGCGGTGATCGGTCCGCCGACGGTCGCGACGAGGGAGAAGTAGCCGAAGTCGTAGCCGTTGGTGAAGCCGACGGTGTTGCGTCGCTCGTCCGTGGTGGTGATGGACGAGGACCCGACGTCGAATCGCTGGCCACCGACCTGGGCGAGCAGACCGGAGAACTCGGTTCCGGCGAAGTCGGTCTCGAGCCCCAGCTTCGCGGCCACGGCCTTCAGCAGCTCGTTGTCGTACCCGGTGTAGGTGCCCGTCGAGTCGACACAGATGCTCGGCGGTGCGTCGGACAGAGTGCCCACCGACAACCGTCCGGGGTTGATGAGACCTAGCTGCGAGGTGTCGATGCTCTCGAGCGGGACCACGGTCTCGGTCGTGTACCGGTCCTCGGTCGCCGCTGCGGCAGCGGCGTCGAAGTTGGTCGGTGTCGACGACGCACTCTCCACACCCGGGGGCGCGCAGAGATCCGTCGGTGCGGTGGCGGTGGTCGTCGAATCGGACGACGCTCCGCACGCGGCGACCGTGCCGAGAAGGGCAAGGGCCATCACGACGGCGGCCAGCACTCGGCCGGTCCGTCGACCGGACGTGGAACGGCGACTCGCCGCGCGGGAGGACTGCATCGGTCGAGCGTAAGCGGACGAACGACAGGATATGAAAACCGCGTTCGCGCAAGGGTTGCGCTCTGTGACGCGGTTCTCGTTTACCTCAGCGGTTCGCGTTCCTCCAGCTGATGGCGTCGGCCAACTCGGTCAGGTCGTACTCGGGACCGTTGACGCCGACGGTGAAGAGCGTGGCGCCCGTGTCGACGAAGGCCTGCGCGGAATCGGCGCCGGGCCACGCGACGGACCGCTCGATCTCGGACACGTCACGTCCGACGGTCTCTCCGTGCTCGGCCAGGATGCCCGACTTGCGCTCGAGCTCCGACAGATCGGCGAAGCTGTGCCAGATGTGGGCGTACTGGGCCACCATCTTGAGGGTCTTCTTCTCGCCGCCGCCTCCGATGAGAATGGGGATCTCGCGGGTGGGTGCGGGGTTGCCGACCTTCAGCCGCGCCGAGATCCGCGCGAGGTTCTCGCTCAGCAGCTTCAATCGTGAACCGGCCGTGCCGAATTCGTAACCGAAGTTGTCGTAGTCCTTCTGGTTCCACCCGCCGCCGATGCCCAGGATCAGCCGGCCGCCGCTGATGTGGTCGACCGTGCGCGCCATGTCCGCGAGCAGGTCCGGGTTGCGGTAGCCGCCGCCGGTGACCAGCGCACCGATCTCCACGTTCGACGTCTGTTCCGCCCAGGCGCCGAGCATGGTCCAGCACTCGAAGTGGGCACCGTCGAGGTCGCCGTACAGGGGATAGAAGTGATCCCAGTTGAAGACGATGTCGACGCCGGCGTCCTCCGCGCGCAACACCGCGTCGCGAATGAGGCCGTAATCGGGTGCGTGCTGAGGCTGGAGTTGGACGCCGATTCTGATGGTCATGATTCGCATTTTGCTCTTCTTCGGCGATTCTGCGATCGAAGTCGGTGATTGCGCCCGAAATATCGGGAGCAGATGACCGTTTTGCGCGCGAAATCCGCTCCGCCCAGCGCGAAATCCCTCGCATTCTGTGTCCCGAATCACGCTGCCCCGGATGTTCGGATTCGCGGGGTTCGTCCGACCAAGTACCTGTCAACGCCCGTAACACACGGGACGTCACAGCAACGGATCGAGGCACCGATGAGCACACGACGGGGCAAGGTCGCCCGCGCTTTCGAGGCGGTGGGCGAGATGACCCGGCAGCTGATCAGGCGCCGCTCCAACGATCGACGACTTCGAGAGACAGGACGGACATGAGCGACACGCATTCCCCCGTATCCATGTACGCGGCCGAGGGACTCGGCACGGCCCTTCTGGTGATCGGCGGTGTCGGCACCGCCGTGCTCGCCGGTGACACCGTGGGTACTCCGGGGATCGCGCTGGCGTTCGGTCTGACCCTGCTTTTCCTGGTGTACTCGATCGGACCGATCAGCGGGTGCCACGTCAACCCGGCCGTGACGCTGGGCGTCCTCATGACTCGTGGGATCTCGGCCGCACGCGCCGCCGGGTACGTCGTGGCGCAGCTCGTCGGTGCGCTTGCCGGTGCCGCCGTCGTTCTGGCCATCGCGTCGGGACGCCCCGGCTACGACCGCGCCGTCGACGGTCTCGGGACCAACGGTTACGGCGCCGAGTCGCCCGGTGAGTACAACCTGATGTCCGTCGCGCTCGTCGAGATCGTCGCCACCGCGATTCTGGTGTTCGTCGTTCTCTCCGTCACCTCGTCCCACGCCCCGAAGATCGCGGCGGGTGTGCCCATCGGCCTCACCCTGGTGGTGCTGCACCTGCTCGCTATCGGTATCGACTCGACGTCGGTGAACCCGGCGCGGTCGTTCGGACCGGCGGTCCTCGCAGGCGGCGCTTCGCTGAGCCAGCTGTGGGTGTTCATCGTGTTCCCGCTGATCGGCGGCGCGCTCGCCGCAGTGATCCACCGGGGACTCGACGTCGGTCGCCGCACCGCGACGGCCTGACGTCACCCCATCCGCACGTCGCACGCCGCCATCGTGGCCCGGAGCACGAAACCTGCTTCGGGCCCGATGATCTCGGTGACCAGGGACAGGTAAAGGTCGGCGAAGCCGGGCCCATGAGCGGGCTCGGCGTCGTTCGGCGAGAGATGGTGCGCGATCTCGTGCAGCACCACCATCTCCCGCAGTGCCCACGCCGTTCCGCGCTCGTGCAGTGGGACGGCAATGGTTGCCTCGGCCCTCTCGTAGTGCGCGGCGGCGGAGCCGGCGCGGGCTCTGACTCGCACGGGCGCCGACGCTCGGGGCCACGTCGCGCGCACCCAGCGCAGCGCGAGAACGGCGTCCACGTACGCCTGGACCGAGTCGATCGACGCGAATCGCCGCTCGACGGGCAGGGTGAGCGTGGATCCGTGCACCGTGATGGTGCGCAGACCCCGTTCGTCCGCGCGGTCGAGCATCGTGCGGACCTGCTGCTCCGCGTCGTAGACCCGGGCACGCTGTGCGTCACGGGTCATCGGTCCAACTGCCCACGGGCACCGTCGATCTCGGATGCGGTGCCCAGGCGTGCGCGTCGACCCGCGCGATCCCCCGCGCGCCGGGCCTCGGTGGACACCCCGCCCCCGCTGCTGCCGCGCCAGGTACCGCGGGCCGTCGACGTCGTTCGATAGAAGTCCCGAAGCTCGACCTCCTTGTCGCGCAACACCAGTGCCGTGCCGGCCTCGGGGGTCTCCGCGGCGACCGCGTCGGCCTCGGCCTCTTTCTTCACCGCGGCCAGTCGCTCGCCGATGCGGTGCGCGAACGCCGTCTGGAACTCGATGCGCGCGGTGACCCCGGCCAGCGGCTTGCGCTCGACCGCGCGGTATCGACGCCGCCCACGCGACACGGTCACCTCCTTGGTCACCGTCGCGCTGCGGTACGCCCCGCTGGAGATGTACGCGTCGCTGGCCTTCACCATCTGAACGATCAGGCTCGAGTACAGCGCCTCGCACATGTCGATGTCGCTGTCGAAGCCGTAGGCGAAGACCTGCGTGGAGGTGCGGGCGACGTCGCACTGAACGTCGTTCGCGCGGGCGATGGCGACGAACAACAGGACGTACGTCTTGAGACCGCGCTTGCCCGGCTCGCCGATGTCGACCACGCGCTGGCTGGGTGTCGCCCGCTTCTCCCGCGTCGCGGTGTGCGCGCGGGCGATGGCCAGGTCCACGGACGCGGCCGTGGCCAGGCGCTGGGCGGCCTCCATGAACGCTTCGGCCTCGTGCGGATTGTCCGTCGACTCGGCTTGCCGCAGGAGGCCTCCGATGCGGGCCAGCGTTCTGTCCTCGGTCACGGCGCGAGAGTACGTCGGACCTCGGACAGGGCCGTATCCGCAGCCATGTCTGAAATGTGAAGTCTCATGAAGATAAATTGCAAAACGTGTGCACCCTGCTGATGTACTCCTGACAACCGGGTGGAAACCGTCCACGCGGTCCGATTCATCACAGGAGTCCACATGCGCACATCTGTCACCCGTGCCGTCCTCGCCACCGCGGCCGTGGTGCCGCTCTGTCTCGCCGCTGCCGGTACGGCGTCGGCGGACCAGTCGAACACGCTCGGCCCATTTACCGTCGCCAGCGTCGGGGACACCATCACCATATCGAGCAATGAGGCGGCCGCCGGCGAGTGCTACATCGGGATCAGAGGGATCTCGACAGCGTTCAACGCTTACTACCAGCAGGTTGCGATCTCACCGACGCCCTTCACGCCCGAGGTGGAGTTCGCGGACGGCATCTATGGCGTCGATGTGCAGTGCTTCTCACCTGAGTACCGCTACGAGTACATTCCGATCACCGTCGGATCTCTCGCCCCCGAGGGCCCGCAGGGTCCTGCCGGTCCTGCCGGTCCTGCCGGTCCCGCGGGTCCCCAAGGTCCCCAAGGTCCTGCCGGCCCGTCCGGCGGATTCTTCGGTAGCTGATCAGCTCGATCGCGGACTCCTGCTGCTCGACAGCAGTGGGAGTCCCCGATCGGTCAGCGACGTGACGAAACCGTCGATACGTCGCCGGACAGCTGTCGCCCCGATCTCGTCGGCCCGTGCACGTGCAGCGGCCACGGCGGCCGGCGGGACGGAACCGGTCCGCGCGTGATCGATGCGGAGGCCGAGGTACCCGTCCTCCACGCTCCAGCCGACGTAACCCCGTCGACGGTGCAGTCGGCGTGCGGCACGGAGATGCCGGGCGGCGCGATCGGGGTGGCCGGTGGTCAACGAGACATCGGCGAGGTGGTGGTGAACCACCCCGAAGACGCTCGGCGCGATGGGTACGGTCTGATCCGCATACGGAGCCAGGCGGGTGTACACGTCGCCGCAGATCTCCGCATTACCGACGCTCGCTGCTGCTCTCGCGATGAACGCCATCGTCATCAGCCACATGTTGTCCATCGGCATCCCCGCCAGCCTCGCGTGGTCGAACCACGCCATCTCCTGGCGTGCGCCGTCCATGTCGCCCGTATCGGCGAGTGCCATCGCCACCACGGGCCGGAACGCCGGGACGACGTCGTACGCCGCCGTCATCTCCTCGCGCACCGAGACGAAATGTCCGAGATCGCCTCTCAGGGTGCGTAGTACCAGGATCGACGGTCGTTCCCGCCCGTACTCGCCGCCGACCACCGCGTCGGGAGTCCGGCGGATCCGGTCGAGCGAGCCCTCGGCACGCACCAATCGTCCGGCAGTCACATCGAGACCGAAACGGCAGCAGTCCATCGCCCACGCGACCTCGTCGTTCCCGGCGATCTCGTGCGGGGACACCGCATCTGCTGCTGCGAGGGCGCCGTCGAGATCTCCGAACCACTGCCGGCTCCGCATCAGGATGACGGCGGTCGTCGAATCCCGGCGAGGTGTGGGCAGTGCGATGGAGTCCAACCTGTCGAGAGCCTCGCGTTGCATGCCGTGGCACTCGGGAACCATGAGCGTGGAGAGCATCGCCAGGAGCGCACTTTCCAAGGCGTACCTGTCTCCCACGGCATGGGCGATCACGGCGGCGCGCTCGAGCAGGCAGCGGCGCTGCTTCCACTCGTCGGTCCAGGTCAGTTCGACGGCGAGTTGCACGAGAATTCGGGCAGCGGCGGCGGTGTCGCCGCGACCGTTGTCCTCCAACAGTTGTCGCGCCTCGTGGAGGATGACGAGACGATCCGGATCGGGCATGAAGTTCTGGAACAGGACGACACCGTCGGTGGTGTCGGCCAGTGTCGCGTCGATCTGAAGGTCCCTGTCCCCCAGTCTCCGGGCCATCGAGATCGCGTCGACGAGCGTGATCCGATAGTTGCGGTCGAGCGATCTGCGTTGCGCACGAGCGAGATCCATCAGTATCCGACACCGGTCGACGCTGTCACCGATCGGCAGCATCCGGCCCAGTGCGGAGCGGTAGTGCCGAGCTGCATCCTCGTAGGCGGACACGCGAAAGGCCGCGGCGCCGGCGAGCCGCGCATAGCGCGCGGCATCGTCACGGTCGGACTCCGGAGAATTACCGAAATGATGGGCGATACGGGCGAGTTCGTCGGCCGTGGATGCCGAGCCCACCTCGAGCAGCGCCCGGGCGATGGCGGCGTGCAGGCGGGCGCGCTCGAGTGTCGGAACCGAACTCAGCACCACCTCCTGAACTTGCGGGTGCTGCAGATCGAGTCCGTCATGGGTCGTCCCCGGCACGAGGAACGATGCGTCGATCAGTTCGGCCAGGGACACAGCGAAGCGCTCGTCGGTGTCGACGACGTCACCGGCGGCGGCGATGCGGGAGGCCGCGCGCAACACGGTCTTCGAGATCGGCCTGCCGACCACGGAACACAGCCGGAGAAGGGCAGCAGCGTCGGAGTTCAGTCGGCGTCCCCTGATGTCGACGGCCTCGGCGACGGTGACTGCCTCGGCGCGGCCCGGCTCGTACGCGTGGGCGGCGATCATGGCGTCGACCAGTAACGGGATACCGGCGGTGCGCTCGACGACCATCGCCGGATCCAGCGTGGCACCGGAACGCGCGATCATCGCCTCGACTGCGCCGATGGACACCCCGGCGAGGGGGATCTCGCAGAAGCCGGGAAGCCGGCTCAGTGCATCGAGGGTGGATACCACCTCGGGCGACATCGCCCCGTCGGTGCGAACGGATACGACGATGCACACCCGAAGATCCCGGCAGGCGGTGGAAAGGTGCTGCACCAGTGTGAGAGTGGCGCTCGACGCCCACTGCAGATCGTCGATGATCAGCATGACCGGTGACGTGCGAGCAGGTCCGGAGAGCCACTGCGCAACAGCCGATGTGGGCTCCGGAGCGCGGGCATCATGACGGCTCGGTACGAGATCGCCGAAGCGTCCGGCTACGCCGGGAAGGATATCGAGGATGTCGGCCCCGTTGCAGCGCAGCCACTCCCGTGCTCCCACGATGCCACGAGAATCGAGGTCCCGAGTTACTGCTTCGACGAACGGTTCGAAAGGCACGCCGGCATCGCTGCTGCAGCGCCCCACCGCGACATCCATTCCGCGGCGGCGGGTACGCTCCGCGATCGCGTCCGCCAGCGAGGTCTTCCCGATCCCCGACGCACCCGACAGCACCACGACGCGACCTCGGCCCGCCGCGGTCGCGTCGAGATGATGCTCCACGGTCCGGAGTTCGTCGTCACGCCCGATCACGCGGAGCGATCGGTGGTCCGGGGCGGATGCGATGGTTCGATCGTCGCGAAGAAGCTCTCGGTACAGGGCTTCCGTCTCCGGCGTCGGGTCGGCGCCCAGAGCGTCGGCCAGGGCGCGGCGGCAGCGGTCGGCGGCGGCCAGGGCATGACCGCGATCCCCGAGAGCCCGGAAGCCTCGCATGGCGACGCGGTAGGCCCGTTCGCGGAGAGGATCGGCGGCGATGAGTGCTTCGGCCGAGGACACGGCTCTCTCGTTCTCGCCGAGGTCGAGTGACGCGATCGCATCGATCTCGAGGAGCTCGAGTCGGTGGTCGTCGCACTCGCGGCGGATGTCCTCCGCCCAGGTATCGGACGCTCCGACGAGTGTCGTACCGGAGAGCAAGGCCAGGGCGTCCCTCGCGGAACGGGCGCGTTCGGCGGACGTGGCTCCGGGGTGAGCGCGCGCGTCACGGACGAGGTCCAGATCGACGTCGACGTCGTGAGGCAAGGCCAGGCGAACCCAACCGGCGCGGGAGCGAACCGACGCGCCGTCGATATCGGCGGCGTTCAGCGCGTCACGGACTTTCGACATCACCCCGCGTAGGGACGACTTCCATGAATCCGGGCGTGAGCGCGGCCACAGCAGGTGTGCCAGTTCGTCCAACGAGACCTCACGATGCCGGTGGACCGTGAGGAAGGCCAGGACGTCGACACAGCGACGACCGCCGATTATTCGGGGGTCCACGTCGTGGCCGTTGCGAGTGATCGCGACGGATCCTATGAGCCGTATCGCCGCCCGCCCGTCCCCCTGCACGTCGGGAAGCTTAGACAGCAGATGGGCTGCCCGTGATGACTCTTCACAAATGCCGGACTGAATGGTGTGGTGCGAACGACGAAGGGACGCGACCCTCGGATCGTGTCCCTTCGTCTTCGACCACGTACTACTGCTCGTCGGCTCCGATGATGAACTCCTCGAGCTGCGTGCGCGCGACGTCGTCGGCGAGCTGCTTCGGCGGGCTCTTCATCAGGTACGCCGAGGCGGGAACGACGGGTCCGCCGATGCCACGATCCTGGGCGATCTTCGCGGCGCGCACGGCGTCGATGATCACACCGGCCGAGTTGGGCGAGTCCCAGACCTCGAGCTTGTACTCGAGGTTGAGGGGAACGTCACCGAAGGCGCGGCCCTCGAGGCGGACGTAGGCCCACTTGCGGTCGTCGAGCCAGCCCACGTGGTCGGACGGTCCGATGTGGACGTCTTTCGTGTTGAACTCGCGCTGCAGGTTGGAGGTGACGGCCTGGGTCTTGGAGATCTTCTTCGACTCGAGGCGGGTGCGCTCGAGCATGTTGAGGAAGTCCATGTTGCCGCCGACGTTGAGCTGCATGGTGCGGTCGAGCTGCACGCCGCGATCCTCGAACAGCTTCGCCATCACGCGGTGAGTGATGGTCGCGCCGACCTGGCTCTTGATGTCGTCGCCCACGATGGGGACGCCGGCGTCGGTGAACTTCTTGGCCCACACGGGGTCCGAGGCGATGAAGACGGGGAGGGCGTTGACGAACGCCACCTTCGCGTCGATGCACGCCTGGGCGTAGAACTTGTCGGCCTCTTCGGATCCGACGGGCAGGTACGAGACGAGCACGTCGACCTTCGCGTCGCGGAGGGCCTGCGCCACGTCCACGGGCTCCGTGTCGGAGATCTCGATGGTCTCCGCGTAGTACTTGCCGATGCCGTCGAGGGTGGGTCCGCGCTGGACGCTCACATCCGTCGGGGGCACGTCGGCGATCTTGATGGTGTTGTTCTCGCTGGCGAAGATGGCCTCGGAGAGGTCGAACCCGACCTTCTTGGCGTCCACGTCGAACGCGGCGACGAACTCGACGTCGCGGACGTGGTACTTGCCGAACTTGACGTGCATGAGGCCGGGAACAGTGCTGTTCTCGTCGGCGTCCTTGTAGTACTGCACGCCCTGAACCAGGGACGACGCGCAGTTACCCACGCCCACAATGGCCACGCGCACCGCAGTGCTGTTGTCACTCATGGTCGGGTTCTCCTTCTGTTCCGTAGTGAGCCGACTTCTCGGCTGGTGCCGTCGACGAGGAATCGCCGGCGGTTGCGGGCCGCGGACTCTCCGAGCTGATCGCCATTGCCTCGGCAGCGATCAGTTCGTTGAGCCACCGCACTTCGCGTTCGCTCGACTCGAGGCCGAGCTGATGCAATCCGCGCGTGTACCTGTCCAGCGACCCGGTTGCTCGGCCGATGGCGTCTCGGAGCCCCTCGCGGCGCTCCTCGACCTGGCGTCGCCTGCCTTCGAGTATTCGCATCCGCGCCGCAGCGGGGGTGCGCCCGAAAAAGGCCAGGTGTACGCCGAATCCATCATCGGAAAAGTTCTGCGGACCGGTATCTGCGACCAGCTCGGCGAACCGAGCGCGGCCGGCCGGCGTGAGTTCGTACGTTCGACGCGCCCGACGCTTCACGATGCCTTCGGGACCCGCGTTCTCCACGATCAACCCGTCCGCCTGCATCCTGCGCAGAGCGGGGTAGAGCGAACCGTACGAGAACGCGCGGAAGGCACCGAGCAACCCGGTGAGCCGTTTACGCAACTCGTAGCCGTGCATGGGTGCCTCGAGGAGTAGTCCGAGGATTGCGAGTTCGAGCATGCGCGCTCCTCCCACGAGACACCGACAGAGTTGTTCCGCATCACGACGATGCGCCGCCAACTATAACCGCTACATGTATCGAGTCGATATATGGGGGTACACGTAACCTTCCGAGACGGACATCGCGTTCGGGAAGCGTGGCGCGGGGTTGATGGGTCCCCCGCCGCGGAGGCGCACGTACTCTGGTCACCGTGCGATCACAGAGGCAGGTGGTGGACTACGCGTTGCAGCGCAAGTCGCTGCTGGCCGAGGTGTACTCGGGCCGGACGGCGATGGCGCAGGTGTGCGACGCGGATCCCTACCTGCTGCGCGCGGCCAAGTTCCACGGCCGGCCGTCCACCGTGGCGTGCCCCATCTGTCGGAAAGAGCAGTTGACGTTGGTGTCCTGGGTGTTCGGCGACAAGCTGGGTACCATGAACGGTTCGGCCCGGACCTCCGACGAATTGGTGCGTCTGGCCGCGACCGAGGAGGAATTCTCGGTGCACGTCGTCGAGGTGTGTCGGACGTGCAGTTGGAATCACCTCGTCCAGTCCTATGTACTCGGTGCGGTTCCCGCGCCGAAGCGTCCGCGGACCCGGACCCCCGGCCGTCGACGCACGGCCAGCGAATGACCCGAACCAGTAGCGGAGATCGACAGTGAGCGACGACTTTCCCGAGGACAGCCGTGCCCCGCGCGGCCGCCACGAGCGGAGCGAACAGGGACCCCACGGCGGACCCGACGGCGAAGGGAACGAGTTCCCCCGTCGTCCGGAGCCGCCGCGGTACGACCGACCGGTCCCGCCGCGTCGACCGGACGAGCCGCCTCGCTACCGCCCGCAGGGCGAGCCGAACCGGTACCGCCCCGAGCCTCCCCAGTACCGCCCGCAGGGCGAACCTCCCCGGTACCGGCCGCAAGGTGAACCTCCCCGGTACCGCCCGGAGTTCGACCCCCGCGATCAGCGCCCGCAGTACCGGCCCGGTCCGGACACCACCGCCATTCCCCCGACGTCGGCGCCGCGATCGCGTGCGTTCTCCGAACCCCGGCCCGACGGCCCGACATCGGGCGGCGGCGGTCGACCGCCGGTTCCGCCCGTTCCCCCCGGCGCGTCCTACGGGCGCGGCGGAGATCCAGACGGGTTCGGTGGAGGCCCCACCGAACCGCCATCAGGAGGTAGTGCCACGAACACGAAGAAGAAGTCGAAGTGGAGGACCGCGCGGCGTTCGCTGTACGGCCTCGTCGCGCTCGGCTTGATCGTCCCCATTCTCGTGTTCATGGTCGCGTACGTGATCGAGGACGTCCCGCGTCCCGGTGACATCAGGACCAATCAGGTCGCGACGGTCTACGCGGCCGACGGCAACACCGTGCTGAGCACCGTCGTTCCCCCCGAGGGCAATCGCACGGACGTCGAGGTCGGCGAGATTCCCGAGCACGTACGCAACGCCGTGCTGTCCGCCGAGGACCGTGACTTCTACTCCAACCCCGGCTTCTCGGTGACCGGGTTCGCCCGCGCGGCCCGCGACAACGTCCTCAACCGCGACAGCGCCGGTGGCGGCTCGACCATCACCCAGCAGTACGTGAAGAACGCGCTCGTCGGTTCGGAACGATCGCTCACCCGCAAGATGCGCGAGCTCGTGATCTCCTCGAAGATGGCGCGCCAGTGGACGAAGGACGACATCCTCGCGGCCTACCTCAACACCATCTACTTCGGTCGCGGCGCGTACGGCGTCGCGGCGGCGTCGGAGGCGTACTTCGGCAAGCCGGTCGGTGAGCTCGGCATCGAGGAGGGCGCCGTCCTCGCGGCGGTCATCCAGCAGCCGTCGGGCCTCGATCCCGAGAACAACTTCGACGGCGCGCAGAACCGCTGGAACTACGTGCTCGACGGCATGGTCACCATGGGCGTTCTCGACCAGGCGCAGCGTGATCCGATGACCTTCCCGCAGTGGCGTCCCCTGGACACGCTCGGCAACGACGACGCCGCGGACGCCGGTCCGAACGGTCTGATCGAGAACCAGGTGCTGCAGGAACTGACCGCGTCCGGGATCAGCGAGCAGGATCTCAACACCGCCGGCCTGCAGATCACCACCACCATCGATCCGCAGGCGCAACAGTCCGCGATCGACGCGGTCGAGTCGAACATGGAGGGCGAGGACCCCGAGCTCCGGACGGCCTCGGTGTCCATCGATCCCCGCTCCGGTGCGGTGCGGTCGTACTACGGCGGCGCGGACGGGCGTGGCTTCGACTTCGCCCAGTCCGGCCTCCAGACCGGATCGTCGTTCAAGGTCTTCGGTCTCGCCGCGGCTCTCGACCAGGGCATCCCGCTGTCGCAGATGTACGACAGCTCGCCCCTGACCGTCAACGGCATCGAGATCGGCAACGTCGAGGGCGCGTCCTGCGGAACGTGCACCATCGCCGAGGCGCTGAAGCGATCGCTGAACACCAGCTTCTACCGGTTGCAGCTCTCGCTCGACGGTGGATCGCAGGCGATCGCCGACATGGCGCACCGACTCGGCATCCCCACCGAGGTACCGAACATCGGCCCGACGCTCACCGAGCCGAACGGTGCCGGTCCCAACAACGGCATCGTCCTCGGTCAGTATCAGTCCCGCGTCATCGACATGGCGTCCGCGTACGCGACTCTCGCCGCGTCGGGCACCTACCACACACCGCACTTCGTGCAGCGCGTCGTGACGGCGGACGGCACGGTCCTGCTGGACCGTGGGCCGGATGCCGGTGAGCGGCGCGTCGAGCCCGCCGTCGCGGACAACGCCACGTCCGCGATGCGGCCCATCGCGGGCTACTCCAACGGTCACAACCTGGCCGACGGTCGCCCGTCGGCGGCGAAGACCGGAACCGCGCAGCTCGGCGACACCGGCGACAACAAGGACGCCTGGATGGTCGGCTACACGCCGTCGCTGTCCACCGCCGTGTGGGTGGGCACCGAGCAGGGACTGCCCCTGACCAACAGCTTCGGTGGCCCCATCTACGGCTCGGGTCTGCCGTCGGACATCTGGAAGGACACCCTGGACGGTGCCCTCGAGGGCACCCCGGTCGAGTCGTTCCCCACACCGGCGCCCATCGCCGGCCAGGCCGGGGTTCCGCAGTACTCCGCACCGGCCGCGCCCGCGCGGACCGCGCCTCCGGTCACGTCGGAGGCACCGGCACCGGAACCGACGCCCGCGCCGGCTCCCGTGGTCGAGCCGCCGCCCGTGGTGGTTCCGTCCCAGGTGGAAATTCTGCCCGGCATCACGATCCCGGTCCCGGGCCTCGCTCCGGCGGGTACCGAACCGTCCGGCGAGACGACGACGGAGCCGGGCGACGGAGCAGGTACCGGCGGTGCGGGCACCGGTGGTGGTGAGGCCGGCACCGAAGAGGTCGCTCCCGCGCCGGGCGGGTAGCGGTGACGGAGGGCGACGACCGGTCGCTTCTGGCCAGTCCCGCCCCCCTCGCCTCGGATCGGCGCTCCGCTCGCGGGCGTGATCGTCCCTCGCGGACGGACGCCATGGTCGGTGAGCTGTCCGGGGTCATCGGGGGCCCGGTCGGCCGGCACGCGCTCGTGGGGCGTCAGAGGTTCTGGACGCCGCTGCGGGTCGTCCTCCTGTTCGCCGTGGTGTTCCTGGCGCTGGGGTGGTTCGGCAAGGCGGCCTGCATTCAACAGGCACCGATCGGACCGGAGGGCGCGTTGTCGCTCGATTGGAACGACAACCGCCAGTACGTCGCCATGTGCTACTCCGACATCGTTCCGCTGTACGGGGCCGAGCGCCTCGACCAGGGGGCGTTCCCGTACAAGGTGTCGTGGGAGGACACCGCCCCCGACGGTTCGATCGTGGTGCGGCACATGGAGTATCCCGTGGTCGCCGGGCTCTACCAGTACGTGTCCATGCAGGCCGCGCACGCGTGGTCGGCGGTGTCGGCGCTGCCGCAGGCACTCGACGTGGCGATCTACTTCAACGTCGTCGCCTTCGGGCTCGCGCTCGCGTGGTTGGTCACGGTGTGGGCGACGGTTCTGCTGGCCGGTCGACGCGTCTTCGACGCCGTCCTGGCCGCCTGTTCACCCCTGGTGATCGTGCACGTGTTCACCAACTTCGACGCTCTCGCAACGGCATTCGCGTCCGGTTCGCTGTTGGCGTGGGCGCGGCGTCGGCCGGTCCTCGCCGGGGTGCTGCTGGGCATCGGCGGAGCCACCAAGCTGTACCCCCTGTTCCTGCTCGGGCCGCTGCTCGCACTCTGCCTGCGCACCGGGCACATTCGCGACTGGACCCGTGCCGCCATCGCCGCGGCCGCCGCGTGGCTGGTGATCAACCTGCCGATCGCGGTGCTCTTTCCGCGCGGCTGGTCCGAGTTCTTCCGGCTGAACTCCGAACGCGGCGCCGATCCCGATTCGATCTACAACGTCATCGCGTCGTTCACGGGGTGGGCCGGATTCGACGGCCCGCTCGCGGTCGGCGAGACCCCGGTGCTCCTGAATCTGGTGACGGTGACGCTGTTCGCCGCGGTGTGTGCCGGAGTCGCCTACGTGGCACTCACCGCCCCCCGCCGTCCGCGTCTGGTGTCCCTCTGTTTCCTGCTGGTCGCGGGATTCCTGCTCACGAACAAGGTGTGGAGCCCGCAGTATTCGCTGTGGTTGGTGCCGCTGGCCGTGCTCGCGCTCCCACACCGCCGAATTCTGTTGGCCTGGATGACGATCGACGCGCTGGTCTGGGTTCCGCGGATGATGTTCTACCTGGGCGTGGAGAACAAGGGACTGCCCGAGCAGTGGTTCACCGGCACCGTCATCGTTCGCGACCTCGCCGTGCTGGGACTGTGCGCGATGATCCTGCGTCAGATCTACCGGCCCGAGGAGGATCTGGTGCGCGGCGGCGGGGTCGACGATCCGGTGGGCGGAGTGTTCGACGGCGCCCCCGACGCGCAGCCGGCGTGGTTGCCGGGGATCCTGCGGCCGCGGGCGGAGCGAGGCGCGTCGGAACGACCTACCGCAGGAACGGCTGCAGCTGCGGCAGCGCCTCCCCCGCGTGCTTGGCGTTGATCCCCTCGCCGATGGCCTGGAGCTTCCATTCGCTGCCCTCGCGGTAGACCCTCGCCATCACCAGCCCCGTGTACGGCATGCCGCCCTGCAGCGTGAAGCGTGCGAGCTCGGTGTTGATGGTGTTGTCCACCAGGCGCGTGAACGCGTTGGCGATCTGCTCGAACGTCTGTCCGCGGTAGGACGTCACGATGAACACGACCGAGGTGACCTGTGCGGGGATGCGGGTCAGGTCGACCACGATCACCTCGTCGTCGCCCTCGCCCTCACCGGTCAGGTTGTCGCCCTGGTGCACGATCGACCCGTCCTTGGACCGCAGCTGACCGAAGTACACGACGTCCGCGTGGCGGGTCCCGGCGAACATCACCGCGGACGCGTCGAGGTCGACGTCGGCGGTGCGACCCCCGCCGAAGAAACCGCCCGCCTTCTTGATCGGGTCCCAGCCCAGGCCCATGCGCACGGAGGTCAGCGCGACGCCGCCGTCCTTCTTGAGCGTCACCTTCTGCCCCTTGCTCAGGCTCACCGGGCGCGCCTTGGTCAACGACACCTCGGGCGGACCGGTGGGTGCCGGGGGCGGAGTGGGTGCCGGGGGCGGCGTGGGAGCGGGGGGCGGTGCGGGGGCACGAGTCGGCGCGGGGGGCGGAGTCGGCGCGGCGGCGGGGGCATCGTCGACGGACACGCCGTGGTCGCTCACCAGTGCCGCGAAACCGCCGGCGTACCCCTGCCCGACGGCGCGCACCTTCCAGCCGGTCCCACGCCGGTACAGCTCCAACGCGATGACGATGGACTCGCTGGTGAGCCCCTCGATGCGGTACGAGTAGGCCGGGGCACCGGAGGCGGCGTCGACCACGTGCGCGGTCGGTGCAGCCGAGCGCCCGAAGTTGCTCGACGCGTCGTCGAGGGTGGCGACGACGCGGATCTGCGCGATGTCGGCGGGCACGGCGGAGAGGGTCACCACCACCTGTCCTCCGGTCAACTGCACGCCGGGCCCGGAGGGTTGGTTGAAGAACACGAAGTCGGCGTCCGTGCGCACCTTCCCGCTGTCGGTGACGAGCAGCGCGGAGATGTCGGCGGGGGCGGTCAGCTCCAGACCGATGCGCACCGAGTCGACGTTCAGGGGTGCGTTCTGTCCCTTGCTGAGGGGCTGTGCAGTTGCAGACACGTGTGCTTCCTTCTGACGACAGGTCGGCCGATGTCAGCTTACGTCCGGGCCGCGGCGGCAGCCTCGGACGCGAGCCATTCGAGGATCTCCTCGGCCGCCGCCCCACCCGACGCGTCGGTGACCACCAGTCCGGGGGCCTGCCAACCGAGGAGTTCGAGTTCGCCGTGACGCGGCCGGACGGCGCGATCGGCGGCGCGCAGCATCTCCGCGTCCAGCGCCCCGTCACCGGCCGCGAGGACCGGAGCGAACTCGTCGACGGTGCCGTCCTCGATCAGGCGCCGCCGGACCTCGGCAACGGCGCGGGACTTGCACACCGCGTCGGGCATGCAGTAGATCTTGCGCCCCTGCTGCGAGACGCCCCACCCGCGCGCGACGCACCACGCGCCGAGCTCGGTCACGAAATCGGTCGGCAGCCGGTCGGTGTCGACGACGAGGTAGCAGAACAGCCCGTCCGCGGTGCGTTGCTTGAGTACCCAGGTCGGATCGCCGCGCTCGGTCAGCTCGGCCGTCACCTCCGCGAGCGAGGCGGCGGTGTCGGCGACGGCGCGATCGACGGACGCACGCCACGACGCGTCGGGGACGCCGTCGTGAAGGATGGTGCCGCCGTTGGTGGTCACGGCGTAGCGCCACGGAGCGCCGGGAAGGTCGATGCGGCGGAACTGCTCGACGGTCCGCGTGGTGGTGGGGACGACGGCCGTGGTGCGGGCCAACTCCGTCAGCAGATCGGCCGCGCGGGAGGTCATGTACGACAACGGCTCTCCCTCGTAGTGCTCGACGCACAGACGACGGGGATCGGCTGCGCCGAGCGCCAGCGCGGCCGCGCTGTAGATCATCGTGCGGTCCAGGTCCGTCGCGACGACGGCGGCCGACCGGGTCATCGGACGTCCTTGATCAGGCCCATGCACGCATAGGCGAGACCCGGCACCACCTCGACCGGGACCCCGCGAGACTCGGCCAACAGGCGGATGTGCCGGTGCTCGGGCGCATCGGCGTCGCGCACCAGGACGCGCCACGGAACGCGGCGCAGCAGGACCCGCGTGGTCTCCCCGACGCCCGGCTTCACGAAGTTGACGGTGGAGATCGCGTACTCCTGCCTCACCTTCTCCACCGACTCCCAGCCGCTCCAGGTGGGCGCGCGGTCGCTCGCGAGTACCTCGTCCACACCGGTGGACACCGCGCCGCGCACCGCATCGAATCGGTCGGAGACGGTGTCCAACAACGTGTTCGATCTGTCCGTGCCGGCGAGCTCGCGGTAGTACTTCGCACCGTGGAACTCGCCGGGCCCGATGAGATCGGCGTTCAGCACGGTGCGGGAGACCAGGCCCGAGACGGTGGAGTTCAGGCAGGCGGAGGCGATGAGGAAGTCGTCCCGCGTGCCGAACGTCGTGACGCAGTGTCCGGGGTCCGCCAGGACGGCCAGGCGATCGTCGAACGTCGGACCACCGGCCGCGCGGTACGCCTCGAGCGCGGCGGTGAGTTCCCGAGCGATCGCGCCCTTGCCGGTCCACCCGTCGACGAACACCACCGACGCGGGATCGTGTGCGGCCGCCAGAAAGTCGAGCGCCACGGGATCGATGCCGCGGTCCCGGACGATGGAGACGGCGTAGTGCGGCCACTCGGCGCCGTGCATGCGGGCGGCCCAGCGCCGGATCAGGATTCCGATGGGCGTGCCGGCCCGGGCGAGCGAGGCGAGCACCAGCTGCGGACCACGTTCGGCGACCAGCAGTTCGGTCACCACGCCCACTGCGGTGGCCAGGCGAGTCGCACTGTCGACCAACACGGTGTCGAACAGATCCCGATACACCGCGTCGGGTTGGTACTCGACCGGCAGCGACTCCGCGTAGTGCGCCTCCCCGGACTGGATGCGCCGCTCGCGGACCGATGTCTCCGCCTCGAGACCGACGTGCGAGAGGTCCTTCAGCAACCAGGTGACCTCCTCCGGCGCGTACGACCCGAACACCGGGCCCCGCAACGGAACACTCACCGCGGATCGGCTCGGTCGAGAACCGGGGCGGAGTGCACCACGCCGAGAATCACGTCGGATCCCGATCGGGTGAGCACGTCGATCAGCCCGCCCGGCCCGGTCAGGCGGTCGGTGTCGGCCGGCTCGTCCACCAGCACGACGAGTCGAGCGGGACCGGTGGCGTCGGGCCACCGGGCGTTGTACAGGTGGCGGCGCGTCTCCTGCCCCGGTTCCGGTGCCGTGAAGGCGAATCCGCGCCGGAGTGGATACCCGACCGCATCGAGCACGTAGGCCGGCGAGCGCGTGGTGGTCTGGAACAAGGTGGGGGTGCCGGCGTCGGCAAGCGACTGCGCCACGCGCAGTGGCAGATACATCGACTCCTCGTGGCCGATCACGATCGCCGGATCCTCCCCCACCGCATCCCGCAGAGTCGCGGCCACGGCGTCCACCGCGGCACCGAAGGGTGCGTAGTCGTCGCGCCGAAAACCGTGCCGGCCGCCGTCGGGAACGTCGCTCGGCCACGGAAGGTCCACTCGGACCACGGAACCCGGTCGATCGGTGACGGGATTGGACGGTGTTTCCGGGAGGGCGGCGACGTCGTCGACGAGACCCTCCGGCAGGTGCACGGTCCCGGTGGCCAGCGACACCGCGTCGATCAGCACCCCGAGTTCGGCGGCCACCTCGTCGCATGCCAGTCGGTGCTCCGCCGATCGCATGTCCACCAGCGACGCGACGATGTAGTGACCACGGGGAGATACCGCGTGCAGCGCCCGGATCGCCTCGAGCGCGGTGGCTCCGGTGGAGATCTCGTCGTCCACGAGGACCATCGGTACGTGCGGCGGGATCTCCGCGTCCGACGACGGCACGAGAAGGTGCGACGTGGCGTGGGAGTGTCCTTCCTCGAACGCGCCCCACACCGACGCCCCCGGCACGACGCGTCGAGTCGAGTGCAGGTAGACGGTGGCGTCGAGCCGTTCGGCGACGCAGTGCCCCAGACCCGTTGCCGTCTCGGCGAATCCGAGAACCACCACGTCGGATCCCTCGGCGGTGAGGACGTCCGCGCACAGGGAACCGAGCAGGCCACCGGCGCGGAGCACCTCGGTGGGCAGTTGCGGAATGTGCTTGCCCAGCACGGTCGACACCAGCAGGTGCGCCCGCTTGGGGTTCTTGCGCAACCCCGGCTGCACCAGATCACCCACGCGCGCGCCCACGGCGGAGGCACCGTGCTCGACGACCAGACCGAGTTCCGCCGTGGCCCAGGGGAGTCGGCGATCGACGATGCGGCTCATCGCGAGACCGGGGTGACGGCCAGGGCCCGCATGACGTCGACGAAGGTGATGCCGTCGTTGGTGACGCCGAAGACCTCGGCCCGTCGCAGCGTCTGCTCCGCCCAGGACCGGTGGGGGCCGAGTTCGTTCATCTTGTTGGCGTAACCGGACGCGCGCACGCCGCCGGCGTCGTCCGCGAACGCGATGGACTTCGCGTCGGCGTACTCCTCGCCGGTGACCACGGACAGTGCGTGAACGGGGGCGACGTGGCTGGGGTGGATCACGGTCTTGCCCTGCAGTCCGTTCGCCCGGTCCAGGGCGACCTCGCGCAGGAGGCCGTCGAGATCGCGGCTGACGAGTTGCTGCCGGAACGTCACGGCGTCGTTCTCGACGAACGGGGTCTGGCGCAGCATCGGCCGGAACAGGCGCTCGTGGTCGGCGAAGTACTCCCACACCGGGCCGGTGACCACGAAGCCGGTGCCGTCGGTGCGCGCGAGGTGGTTGACGATCGAGCCGATGGTGTCGGCGACCACCCGCACGTCGTAGATGGTCAGATCGCGGTCCCGGCGGATTGCGAAGGCGCCGCTCATGTCCGTCGCGCCGATCCGCACCGCCAGCACCTGGTCGCGGTACTCGTTCAACATCTCGCGTACGGCGACCAGCTCGGCGTCGCGCGTCTCGCGGTAGAGCACCTCGCGTGATTCCAGCACCGGCATGACCAGCAGGCGCCGGCCCCAGCGCCGGGACCGGTCGGCGACCGCGTCGAGGAACTCGCGGCCGGTGGCGGCGGTGAACTTCGGCACGACGTAACCGGTGAGTGCGGCCGAGCCGGCGCCCACCGCGTCGCACAACCGGGTGATGTCCGCGACCGTGCGGATCCGGACGAACACCGCGGCCTCGATCGGATCACCCTCGGCGAGCTCGTCGAGAGCCGCCGCGACGCAGGCGCGGGCGGCGTCCACCTCGTGGTCGGCGATCGCGTCCTCGAGGTCGAGAACCACGGCCCGCGTACCGTCCGCGACGCGTCGACGCACCGTGTCCGCCAGTGCGGTCCGCGTCGCCGGCACGTAGAGCGTGGCCCCCAGCGCCAGGGCGCGGACGGTCAGGTCGCTGTCCTCGCCCACGGGCTGCGGGAGGTGCGAGAAGAGCTCGGACCGCAGGGTGGGGTCGAGATACGAGAAGTGCTGCACCACATACCTTTCGGTACTCACTGATGTTTCTGCCGACCGCGGATGCGGTCGACCGTTCCGGCGATGAACTCGGTGATGGAATCGATCTCTCGCAGGTAGGCCCAATAGTTCGGCCGCCCGGTGCCCAGGGCCTCGGTGGCGCGATCGATGCGTGCGAGTTGAGCATCCAGTACCGACCCCCACTCGGCAACCAGACCACGATCCACCGCCAGCAGTTGCGCGTCGCGAAGCCGGAATCGCACCCGCTGCTCCACCGCGGACGCGTCGTCGCGGGCCTCGCGCAATCGCGCCAGTCGGCCGGTGACCGCGTCGATGTCCGATTCGGCGTCCGCGAGGTGCTCGCGCGCACGGGTGATGGCGGCCAGGGCTGCTTCGGGATCACCCGCGCGCTCGGCGGCGGCCGCGTCGTCGATGTCCTGTGCCGCGGCCACCATGTGGGCGCCGCAGTCCTCCCGCGCCGTCGCCAGATCCTCCGAGCTCGCGGCGACGAATTCGCGCAGCAGGGCCGAGAACGCGGGCGCGATGTACTCCGCCCTGGTCCCCACGGCCTGCAGCCGGGTTCGCACCGACGCGAGCGAACGACGCGCCGTCTCGGCCTTGGCGGGGGCGTCGGTGAGGGCCGTGCGAACGGTGTCGGTCGCATCGCGAACGCGGGCTGCGGCCTGCTGGACCGCGGTGCCGCTGCCCTCGGCGACGGCGCGATCCAGATCGGCCAGAAGCCTGTCCAGAATCGCGACGGCGTCGGTTACCGACCGGTAGCCGTGATGGGGAGCGGAACCGTCGATGCCGGAGGTCACCGCCCGCGCCGCCGATCGGGCGTCCGCGGCCAGCCGCGGAACGGCGGCGTATTCCTGCTGGGCGTGTTCGAGGCGCGCCCGGTGCGCCTCGTAGAAGCGGTCCACCGCGGCGCTCGCGGCCCCGAGCTCGCCGATCGCCGCCGCGAAGGCCTGGTAGGCCTGCTCGCTCGCGTCGCTCTCGGGCCGCTCCGTCGCCGCCAGATACGTGGCCCCCGCGGCGAAGCACTGCTCCTCGACCGGTCGCCACGCCTCCCGGAGTCGGTCGTCCGACCTGCCGAGCCGTTCGAGGGCGTCGACTCCGGACGACGCGATGGACTGCCGGGTGTCCATGTCGAGAAAGGTGCGCACGGTGTCGGCGCGGATTCGACCCACCGCGTCCGCGCGGCGGTCACCTCGGCTCAGTCGCCCCGGCCAGCGGTGTGTCACCCCACGAGGGTACTGATGGAACCGTTCGGCCGAGGGAACCGAGGTGGCCCCTCTACCGTTTGTCGTAGGAACGACCGTTTGTCCTCGGACCGACCGTTGTCCTCGGACCGACCCACCCCCACGAGCACGGGACACACCACACGTGCCGACCGAAAGGATCGAATCATGGGCGTCAGCCTGACCAAGGGCGGCAACGTCTCCCTGACCAAAGCCGCTCCGAACCTCACCGCCGTGTCCGTCGGCCTCGGATGGGACACCCGTTCCACCACGGGTGCCGACTTCGACCTCGATGCCAGCGCGCTCGCTCTCGACGCGTCGAAGCGGGTGGTGAGCGATCAGCACTTCGTCTTCTTCAACAACCTCAAGTCGCCCGACGGCTCCATCGAGCACACCGGGGACAACACCACCGGTGAGGGCGACGGGGACGACGAGGTCATCAACGTCGATCTCTCGGCCGTGCCGCCCACCATCGACACCATCAACTTCCCGGTGTCGATCTACGAGGCGGACTCGCGCTCGCAGTCCTTCGGTCAGGTCCGCAACGCGTACATCCGCGTCGTCGATCGGTCCACCGGATCCGAGCTCGCCCGCTACGACCTGAGCGAGGACGCCTCGACCGAGACGGCCATGGTCTTCGGCGAGCTGTACCGCAACGGCGCCGAGTGGAAGTTCCGCGCGGTCGGCCAGGGCTACGCCTCGGGGCTCGCGGGCATCGCACGTGACTTCGGAGTCAACGTGTAGCCGTTAACAGGAGTAATGTTCGAGCGTCGTCATCACGACACGACGCGTGCCGAAGATGTCACCGTCCTGCCCGGTCAGAGAACCGGACAACGGTGACATTTTTCTTTTCTGCGTCGACTTCGCTCCCATGAGAGAGGCCACGGATCGTGGTTCTTCGCATCTTCGGATGGTCCTTCGCCATCACCGCACTGGCCATCGCGGTGGCCTTCGTCTACGGCGGCTGGCAGGCGGTCGCGCTGGTGGTGATCCTCGGCATTCTCGAGGTGTCGCTGTCGTTCGACAACGCCGTCATCAACGCGACCGTCCTGAGACGGATGAGCGAGTTCTGGCAGAAGATCTTCCTCACCATCGGCATCGTCATCGCGGTCTTCGGCATGCGGTTGGTGTTTCCGCTGGTGATCGTGTGGGCGGCCTCCGGCCTCGGTCCGGTGGACGCCATGCGATTGGCGCTGAACCCGCCGGCCGACGGTGCCGCGTTCTTCCCCGACGGCAGCCCGTCCTACGAAACTCTGATCACCGACGCACACCCGCAGATCGCGGCGTTCGGCGGCATGTTCCTGCTGATGCTGTTCCTCGGCTTCGTGTTCGAGGAGCGGGAGCACACCTGGCTGACCTGGATCGAGCGTCCGCTCGCACGAGTCGGCCGGTTGGACATGGCCGCCGTCGTCGTCGCGGGAGTCTCGCTGGTGCTCGCGGCGGAGTTCCTGGCGGAGGACGATCGGATCTCCACGGTCATGGTCGCCGGGGTGCTCGGCATGGTCACCTACATCTCCGTCAACGGCCTCGGGAATCTGTTCCACGTGCCCGACGGTGGGGAGAGCAGCGGTCCTTCCGACTTGGCGAAGGCGACGGGCAAGGCCGGGTTCTTCCTGTTCCTGTACCTCGAGGTGCTGGACGCGTCGTTCAGCTTCGACGGTGTCATCGGCGCGTTCGCCATCACCGCCGACCCCATCGTCATCGCCCTCGGGCTGGGGTTCATCGGTGCGATGTTCGTCCGGTCCCTGACGGTGTTGCTCGTTCGCAAGGGGACCCTCGACGACTACGTGTACCTGGAGCACGGTGCGCACTGGGCGATCGGCGCGTTGGCGGCGATCCTGCTGGTGTCCATCGGGATCGAGATCAACGAGATCGTCACGGGCCTCGTCGGTGTGATTCTGATCGGACTGAGCTTCTTCTCGAGCGTGCGCCGCAACCGACGCCTCGCGGCCGAGGGTCGAGTCGACGAGATCGAGGTCGGACCGGATCGCTAGTCCGCGAGCGTCACAGCTCGCTGATGTCGATCAAGCCGTCCTGAAGGGCGCGGGCGACGAGCGAGGCCTTGGTGGGAGCCGCGCGGCCGACAGCTGCATACTTGGAGCGGATGCGCGTCAGGTGGGTGTTGACGGTTCCGAGGGACAGGTACAGATCGGACGCGACGGCGGTCTTGGAGTCGCAGTGCAACCAGCAGATGAGGACCTCGATCTCGCGAACCGTCAGGTTGGGACGCGCGAGCTCGGGCTGCTGAAAATCCGTTCTGTGCGGACCGGTGCTCTGTTGACCGGTGCTGCGCTGACCGGTGCTGCGGTGGGTGGTACTGCGGTGCCGTTCGACGGCCGGTGCGGACACGGAGACTCGCTTTCGACTGTGGGCGTGGAAACGCGCGAGCGAAGGAAATCCCGCGCGGTCCCCCGACCTGGGGAGATTATTGCACCACTCGGTCGGTTTGGTCATCCCCCGAGAACTGGGGGCCCGATTTCCGGGTTCAGACGCGACATCAGTTCGGCGCGGCACGAGGGCCAGTCGTCGTCCGTCATGGCGTAGAGCGCCGTCGTGCGGAACGACCCGTCCGGCCGTCGCCGATGCTTGCGGAGCAGACCCTCGAATTCGGCGCCGAGTTTGGCGATGGCCGCGCGCGAGCGTTCGTTGAGGGCGTCGGTGTGCCACTCGACGCGGACCGCTTCGAGAGCGACGAACGCGTGCTCGAGCAGCAGGAACTTCGATTCGGGGTTGACCGACGTCCCCCGAGCGGCGGTACCGAGCCAGGTGTAGCCGATGGCGAGACCGCGGTTCACCGGGTCGAGTCGGTAGTAGGAGGTGGACCCGACGCAGCGTCCGGAACGGCGGTCGCGTTGCAGGAACGGAACCCGGGCCGGATCGGCCAGCGCGACGTCGATGTAGCGCCGGGCCTGCTCGCGGTCGTGCAGGTCGGCACCGGTCCAGCGGGACATCGCCGGATCGTCCGCGGCGCCGGCCAACTCGTCGGCGTGCTCCGCCGTCAGCGGTTCCAATCGCACGACGCGTCCCTCCAGGGGGCCGATGCGGGTCCAGTCGTCCGTCATTCGCGTACCTCTCTCGCGGGGTTCTCGACCCGTTGCGCACGATTTCGCAGGTCAGTGGTCTCCCGTGTAGCCTGGGCGGGTTGCTGACGCAACGACCCTCCTGTCACGGATCGTCCGTGACCGTTTCACAGTCCATAGGAGGTGATGAGGTCTTATGCGTCATTACGAACTGATGGTCATCCTCGACCCCAATCTCGACGAGCGCACCGTCGCCCCGTCGCTCGACACGTTCCTCAACGTCATTCGCAAGGACGGCGGCAAGGTCGACAAGGTCGACGTGTGGGGAAAGCGCCGGTTGGCCTACGAGATCCTGAAGCACACCGAAGGCATCTACGCGGTGATCGACATCAACGCCGAGCCCGCCACGGTGTCCGAGCTGGATCGTCAGCTGAGCCTGAACGAGTCGGTGCTTCGCACCAAGGTTCTGCGCCGCGAGAAGTGACGATCCTTCTCTGTCACCGTGCGCCCCTAGGCTGACGGCAACCGAGAAGATCATGCACTGACGATGCACGAGAAAGAGGAACCATGGCAGGCGAAACCGTCATCACCGTCGTAGGAAACCTGACGGCCGATCCCGAACTGCGATTCACCCCCGCCGGTGCGGCGGTCGCGAACTTCACCGTCGCGTCCACTCCCCGCACCTTCGATCGCCAGACCAACGAATGGAAAGACGGCGACGCTCTTTTCATGCGGTGCAACATCTGGCGTGAAGCGGCGGAGAACGTCGCCGAGTCCCTGACTCGGGGCGCGCGAGTCGTGGTGACGGGCCGGTTGCGTCAACGGTCCTACGAGACACGTGAGGGCGAGAAGCGCACTGTCGTCGAGCTCGAAGTCGACGAGGTCGGCCCCTCCCTGCGTTACGCGACGGCCAAGGTGAACAAGGTCAGTCGAGGTAGCGGCGGTGGAGGCGGCGGCGGATTCGGTTCCTCCGGTGGATCGGGTGGCTCGCCCGCTCGCCAGTCCGGTGGCAACTCCGGAGGTGACGATCCGTGGGGCAGCGCTCCGCAGGCATCGGGCTCCTTCGGTGGTGGCTCCCGTGGTGGCAGCGACGACGAACCGCCCTTCTAGATCCGTACCACTGCACATGCTCCACAAGGATTCGGAGATCGACAATGCCTAAACCGCCGTTGCGCGACAAGGTGATCAAGAAGAAGGTCTGCGCCTTCTGCAAGGAAAAGACGTCCATCGACTACAAGGACACGACACTGCTGCGTAAGTACGTCAGTGATCGCGGCAAGATCCGCGCACGTCGTGTCACCGGCAACTGCGTCCAGCATCAGCGGGACATCGCTATCGCCGTCAAGAACTCGCGCGAGGTGGCTCTGCTTCCTTACGCGGCGACCGCGCGATAGCGCCGAAAGGATCATCATGAAGCTCATCCTCACCGCTGATGTGGACAACCTCGGAGCCCCCGGCGATACCGTCGAGGTCAAGGACGGTTACGGCCGCAACCTGCTCCTGCCCCGTGGATTGGCCATTCCGGCCACCCGCGGCGCGCAGAAGCAGGTCGAAGGCATCCGTCGCGCCCAGGAAGCTCGCGCCGTGCGTGGTCTCGACCACGCCAACGAGCTCAAGCAGGCCATCGAGAACATCGGTACCGTCGCGCTCTCGGTTCGCACCGCGGGTGACTCGGGCAAGCTGTTCGGCTCGGTCACCGCAGCCGACGTCGCCGCTGCTCTCAAGTCGGCCGGCGGCCCGATCGTCGACAAGCGCAGCGTCGAGCTGCCGAAGTCGCACGTCAAGTCCACCGGAAAGCACTCCATCTCCGTGGTGCTGCACCCCGATGTGACGGCCACGTTCACCCTGGAGGTCACCGCTTCGGCGTGATCTGCATGTTCGTCGACGGTCCCCGCCTCTCTCCTCGAGGCGGGGACCGTTGTTCGTGGGGGCGGATGTCCGCACGCTCGGTGATGTGTCGAGCGGGCCGCTCAGCGGTCGCGCACGTCGCGCCGCGCGAACGCGGCGGTACCCACACCTGCCGCGATCACCGCGATCAGAGTCAGGACCAGCAGGGGGAGCCAGGTGACGCTGCCTCCGGGGATGGCCGGTACGTGCGTGAACGGTGACAGGTTCAGGACCCACTGCGGCAGCCTCAGGATCACCCCGACCACCGTTGCTGCGGCGGCGAAAGCCATGATCGCCACCATGGCTCGCACCGCACCGGCCGCGAACCCGTGCAGCAGCACCCCGATCGCGGCGATCACCAGTACCGCCGGGACGTACACCACGGACCCGGTGAGCACGGGTCCCAGCAGGGGATTCCCGGTGGACAGCGTGGTCGCGACACCGACGGTGTGCCCGGCGACGACGAGCATGACCACCGCCGCGACCGCCGTCACGGTCACCGAGGACCACAACCACCGCGGCCGACTCACCCCGGTGGTGAGCACGGCGTCCGCGCGGCCGCCGGTCTCCTCACCCGACGCGCGGAGTGCCGACGCGACGACGAAGGCTCCGACCACGGCGGCGAGGAGCGAGACCACGGTGGCCGCGAAGGCGTCGACGAGGGAGCCTCCGTCCCCGACGAGCATCTCGGTGATGGTCGAGTCCTCCGGCAGAGCCTCCTCGGCCGCGCCGAGGACCGCGCCGAACGCGGTGCCGGCCAGGGCGATGCCCGTGGTCCAGCCGATGATCGACGCGCGCTGCAGTCGCCACGCCAACCCCAGTGGATTCGCGAGGCCGCGCGGGGCTCGGGGTGGTCCGGGCCGGGCCGCGAGAAATCCCGCGCCTACGTCGCGGCGCGAGGACAGTGCGAACGCCGCGGCGACGGCGGGAACGACGACCAGCGCGAACAGCGCGAGGGGCCACCACCGTGCATCGACGAACGGTCGGGTCTGCTGCGCCCAGGCGAACGGCGACACCCAGGATGCCGCGCTCCCGCCGGGCCGAGATGCGTCGCCCAGCGCGCGCAGCGCGAACGAGGCCGCGGCCAGCGCCAGGGCCGCGCCCGTCGCGGCCGAGGTGCTCTCCGTCAGCTGCGCGAGAGTGGCTGCGAGACAACCGCACGCGAAGGCGGTGAGCCCGATTCCGAGGGCGAGAACGAGGGACGGACCCGGCGCGAAACCGGCGACGGTGAGGGCGGCGGTGGTCGCCGCGACCACGAGTCCGCTCACCATCGCGGCGACCACGAGTGCCGCGGTCAGCATGGCCTGTGGTCCGATGACGTTGGTGCGCACCAGTTCCGCACGCCCACTCGCTTCCTCCCCGCGCGTGTGGCGCACCACGAGAGTCACCGTGAGAACGACGACGGCGACCAGCAGGTACTGCACCTGCTCGTTCTGGTACATCGCACCGATGGTGTAGTCGTCGAGCCCGTATCCCGGTCCGGCGAGCAGGGCCGCGGTGGGGGCCGAGATCAACTGCGCGCGTGCCTGCCGCTCTGCCGCGGACACGTACACCGAGTTCAGAGCCGCCGCGCCGGCCACCTGATAGAGGAACAGCAGCGTGATCCAGATAGCGAGTCGACGACGGTCGGCACGCAGTGCGAGCCGAGTGAGAGCGAGAGTGCCGGTGAGAGAGGTCATTCGGGCCGGTCGCCGTACTCGCGAAGGAACAGGTCCTCGAGGGACGGTGGGGTGCTGGTGAGTTCGAGAACTCCGAGATCGGCCGCGACGCGAATCACGCGCGGCACCGCGTCGGGATCGACGTCGAAGGTGGTCCGGGCGCCGTCGCGGTGGACGTCGTGCACGCCGGGGACCTCGGTGAGCGCGGTGGCGTCGCGCTCGGTGACGATGTCGAAGCGCGTCCGAGTCAGATGCCGCATCTCGCGCAGAGATCCCGATTGCACCGTCCGTCCCGCCCGCAGAATGGTGACCGTGTCACACAGTTTCTCGACCTCGGACAGGATGTGACTCGACAGCAGGACGGTGATGCCGCGTCGGGCTGCGGCCACCACTTCGTCTTGGAAGACGTTCTCCATCAACGGATCCAGGCCGGAGGTGGGTTCGTCCAGCACCAGCAGCTCCACGTCGGCCGCCAGCGCCGCGACCAGAGCGACCTTCTGCCGATTGCCCTTGGAGTAGGTGCGAGCCTTCTTGGTGGGATCGAGTTCGAAACGCTCCAGCAGTTCCGCGCGCCTGTCGGCGTCGATACCTCCGCGCATCCGGGCGAGGAGGTCGATGGTTTCGCCGCCGGTGAGCGTGGGCCACAGGCTGACGTCGCCGGGGACGTACGCGAGCCGTCGATGCAGGGCGACCGAGTCCCGCCACGGGTGATGTCCGAGAACGGTGACCGAACCGGAATCCGCCCGGAGCAGGCCGAGCAGCACCCGGATGGCCGTCGACTTCCCGGCTCCGTTGGGCCCGAGGAAACCGGCGATGGTGCCCGTCTCGACGCTCATGGTGAGGCCGTCGAGCGCGGCGGTGCGTCCGAATGTCTTGTGGAGATCGTCGATCTCGATCGCGAGCGTCACGACGGTCCACCGGTCGGGTGGTGTCGTCCCGTGGACCCACGCTGGACAGCGTGTGGGTGCGGTGGCCGTGCTTCCGTGGACGGGGCCGTGATGTCGCGGCGCACGCGGACGGCGAGGAGTGCGATGGCGACGCCGGCGACGACGACGGTCAGCAGAGCGATCCGGAACGACGCGATGTCGGCGACCGTTCCGACCAGCAGCGGTGCGACGAGAAATCCGACCCGCGAGACCAGTGCGACGGAGGCGATCCCGTGGCCGGACGCGACGCCGGGCAGGCGACCGGCCACGCTGAACGCGATGGGGAACACCGGCGCGGCCCCGAGGCCCACCACCGCGAAGGCGGCGATCATGCCGATCGGGGACGGCGCGGACAACCCGACGGCGAACGCCGCGGCCACGGTGACGCCGCCGCCGATGAGCACCGCCGTCGATCCGACACGATCGATGAGACGGTCGGCGATCAGGCGCCCGACCATCATCGCGGCCGAGAATGCGACGAAGGCCAGGCCCGCGAGTCCGGGGCCGGCGCTCAGCTCGGTGGACAGGTAGACCGCGCTCCACGACTGCGGGACGTCCTCGACGAAGGCGGCGAACAGCACGAGCAGCGAGACCAGAACGAGAGCGATCGTGGGGCGAGGCACTCGGCGATGCGGGCCGGCGGTCGTGGTCGGCGGTGTGTCCGCGGTCTCGTCGCGGACCAGGTGTCGGCCGGCCACGAGCGCGACGACGGTCAGCACGATCCCGACGAGGGCGAAGTGTGCGGCGACGGGTACGACCAGCGCGGCCGCGGCGGTGCCCATCAGTCCGCCCACGACGGCACCGAGGCTCCACGCGGCGTGGAAGCCGCTCATCAGCGACCGACCGTAATGACGCTCGACGACGACGCCCTGAGAGTTCATCGCGACGTCCATCACGGCGTCGGCACCGCCGAGCACCGCCAGTGCGATCAGCAGACTCCACCACGACCACGAGAGGGCGGGGAGCACGAGCATCAGGCTCATCACCGCGGCCGCCGCCATCACCACCACGCGACTGCCGAAGCGCTCTACCGCGAGCCCGGAGACCGCCGTGGCGAGAAGGCCGCCGATGCCCATACCGGTCAGCGCGATGCCGAGCGTCGCGGTGGTGAGCGACAGGTCGTCCTGGATGGTGGGGATGCGGGGGGCCCAGTTGGCGAGCACCGCACCGTTGACGAAGAACACGACGAGGACGGCGACACGCTCACGGTGCGCGGTGGCGGCGATCATGTGGGCCGAGCGGCGGCGAGCGGCATACGAGAAGTCAACCAGTTCGTGCCGACTCGACGCTCGGCGACGACCGTTCCGGGCGACCGGCGGAACGATTCACGATCGAAACCGAACGCACTCCCCGTTTCCGTGGCGTTTACCGAAGGTGTGAGCTGGACCATGTTGATAAATCACCGGTCGCCGAGCCAACACGCCCGACCTGTCAACTCGACAGGACACGCCGAACCGACATCTATGCACAGAAAAGAAATTCTGTGTACAGGGTCTGATCAGGCACAACGGCGTATGTGACGCTGTCTATCCCAAGGTTGTCCACAGCCGGTCAACACGGTCGTCCTGCACTATCCACAATCGATGCACAGGTTGTTCCACAAGCCCATTTTGCGCTTCCGTCCGGAGGACCTAACGTCCCTCCGGCACACCATCTGTTCACTCGGATGCCGCACTCCGGTACCGGGCCGCGTGCCCGTGTCGGTGGGCGGAGGTACAACGTCCGTGCGAGTTGTGGGCACGGAGAACACCGGGGGTACTGCGCCCCCGGGCACCAGTGAGAGGGCGGCGATTTTCGGTGGCGGTAGTGGACGATCGGGGCGCATCGAACTACCAGGAACCCCCCGAGGCACCGGGCGAGGACTTCGGTCGGCAGCCACCCCAGGACATGGCGGCCGAGCAGTCGGTCCTCGGCGGCATGCTCCTCAGCAAGGACGCCATCGCGGACGTTCTCGAGGTCCTGCGGCCCGGCGATTTCTACCGGCCCGCGCACCAGATGGTCTACGACGCGATCCTCGATCTGTACGGCCGCGGAGATCCGGCCGACCCCGTCACGGTGTCCGCGGAACTCGAGCGCCGCGGTGAGCTCAAGCGCATCGGTGGCCCCCCGTACCTGGTGACGCTGACCCAGACGGTTCCCACCGCGGCCAACGCGTCGTTCTACGCCGAGATCGTCGTCGAGAAGGCCATTCTGCGTCGATTGGTCGAGGCCGGTACGCGCATCGTGCAGTTCGGCTACGCGGGCGCCGACGGGCAGGACGTGTCGGAGGTCGTCGACCGTGCGCAGGCCGAGGTCTACGAGGTCACCGAGCGCCGCACCGCCGAGGATTTCGTGCAGCTCGAAGAGCTCCTGCAGCCCACGATGGACGAGATCGACTCCATCGCCAGCCGCGGCGGTATGTCCAACGGTGTGCCCACCGGTTTCACCGAGTTGGACGAGGTGACGAATGGTTTGCACCCCGGTCAGATGATCATCGTCGCGGCCCGGCCAGGCGTAGGGAAGGCGCTGGCGCTGGACACGCCCCTCCCCACCCCGACCGGCTGGACCACCATGGGCGAAGTCGAGGTCGGTGACCACCTCATGGATGCGTCGGGAAGGGCGACTCGCGTCGTCGCGGCCACCGATGTCATGGTCGGACGCCCCTGCTTCGAGGTGGAATTCTCGGACGGCACCGTCGTCGTGGCCGACGCCGAGCACCAGTGGTTGACGGAGACGCGCGCGTCTCGCAAGTCGGCTCAGGAAGCAGCGACCGGGTGGAACCGGTATCGGAACCAGAAGACGTTCGCCGAGGTGCGGACCACCGAACAGATCGCTGCCAGCGTCCGGTGCGCCACGAAGGATCGACGGCTCAACCACTCGGTGGTCAATGCGGCTGCGCTGCAGTTCCCCGACGCCGATCTGATGGTTCCGCCGTACACGCTCGGCGCGTGGCTCGGTGACGGAAGCAGTGCGTGCGCACAGATCACGTCCGACGATCCGGAGATCATCGCCAGGATCGAAGGCGAAGGGCTCGTAGCCGTGCGGTCCCCTGCGGCGGACCGGCGATACTCGATCCAATTGCCCCCGCCGCCGCCCATTCCCTCGCGTGCGTGCGCAGTGTGCGGAAAGACGTTCGTCCCCTTCACATCCCAGGTTCGTACGTGTGGACAGTCCTGTGGTGGCAAGGCGCGTTTCCTGAACGACACGCCGACGAAGCCCTTGTGCCCGCTGTGCGGAGAACTCTGCACGGGCCTGCGTATGTGCCAGCGATGCAGGGATACGCAGGGAACCGTGCAGGCACGTCTTCGCACCATCGGGGTTCTGAACAACAAGCACATACCGGTGCAGTATCTGCGTTCGTCCGAGGGCCAACGGCGTGCTCTGCTGGCCGGTTTGCTCGATACGGACGGAACTGTCACGAACGGCGGCAGCGCGCAGTTCTCCGTGACCCACGAACGGCTCGCTCGGGACGTCGAAGAGTTGATCGTGAGCCTGGGGTATCGCGTTCATCTGACGACCAAGCGGGTCCGAGGGCGCCGTGAGTCGTCCTCGGTTGCTTACACCCTGACGTTCTCGACCGAGGATCAGATCTTCGGTTTGCACCGAAAGGATCTTCTGCACAAAGAGCGTCGCGCCGCGTCGGGCACCGCTCGATCATCGAGTCGCTTCATCGTCGATGTGCGGCAGATCGACTCGGTGCCGGTTCGATGTGTCGAGGTGGACAACCCCGACCACCTGTACCTGGCCGGCCGCTCGATGGTGCCCACGCACAACTCCACGCTGGGAATGGATTTCATGCGCTCCTGCTCCATCAAGCATGGAATGGCGAGCGTCATGTTCTCCCTGGAAATGAGTCGCACGGAGATCGTCATGCGACTGCTGTCCGCGGAGGCGAAGATCAAACTCGGCGACATGCGCTCCGGCAAGATGACGGACGACGACTGGACACGCCTCGCCCGTCGCATGAGCGAGATCAGCGAAGCGCCCCTCTTCGTCGACGATTCGCCGAACCTGACGATGATGGAGATCCGGGCCAAGGCGCGTCGACTCAAGCAGCGCCACGATCTCAAGTTGATCGTGATCGACTATCTGCAGCTGATGTCGTCGGGCAAGAAGGTCGAGTCCCGCCAGCAGGAGGTCTCGGACTTCTCCCGCCAACTCAAGCTGTTGGCCAAGGAACTCATGGTGCCCGTGGTCGCGATCTGTCAGCTCAACCGTGGTCCCGAGCAGCGCACCGACAAGAAGCCGATGGTGTCGGACCTTCGTGAGTCGGGTTCGCTGGAGCAGGACGCCGACATGGTCATCCTGTTGTACCGGCCCGACGCCACCGAGCGCGACGACCCTCGTGGCGGTGAGGCGGACCTGATCCTGGGCAAGCACCGTAACGGTCCGACGGCCACCATCACCGTCGCGCACCAGCTGCACCTGTCGAGGTTCGTGGACATGGCTCGCGGGTAGAGAGAATTCATGACCGCGCTCACCGATGTCGACCTCACCCACCTGCGCCGCTGCGTCGATCTCGCCCGCGAGGCCGTGGACGCGGGAGACGAGCCGTTCGGCTCACTGCTGACGAGCGCGGACGGGGACGTGCTGTTCGAGGATCGCAATCGGGTGTCCGGCGGCGACCGCACCCGGCACCCCGAGCTGACGATCGTGGAGTGGGCGGTGCGCTCGCTCGATGCCGAGCAACGCGCGAGTGCCACGGTGTACACCTCCGGCGAGCACTGCCCCATGTGTTCGGCGGCGCACGCCTGGGTGGGGCTGGGAACCATCGTCTACGCATCGAGCAGTGACCAGCTCGCGCAGTGGCACCGCGAGTGGGGAGTGCAACCGGGACCGGTTGCGCCGCTGCCGATCTCGACGATCGCGCCGGGGGTCGAGCTCCGTGGACCGGCACCCGAGTTCGCCGACGAGCTGAGGCTCCTGCATCGACGGGTCGCCGAGCGCGACTGATCCGCACCCCGTGCAGTCCGTCCGCACCGGTTGCAGCATGCGGTGAGCGGTGCGGACGACGGCACCGTGTGCGGATCGCCCGGTCGAGCGCTCCCGGGTATCGCACAGGTCGTCCCCGGGTGCGCCCCGGGTGGCGGTGGTTGTGTGGGGTTCACGCACGCAGCTCGTGCCGAACCGATCCAGGAGGAATCCCGTGAACAGCCACCGCCACAACGCATCCGACGAAGTCCACGAACACGATCGTGGCCTCGCCCACGACATGGGGACCATGTTCTCCCGGCGCCGAGCGTTGTTCGTGTTCGGGGCGGCCGGTGCGTCGGTCCTCGCGGCGTGTTCGACCAGCGCGGGGACCGCCGCCTCCACCGCCACCGCCACCACCGCAGCCGCCGACTCGGCGACCGCCGAGGCCGTTTCGGGCACCTGCGTCACCGCCATTCCGCAGGAGACGGCAGGGCCGTACCCCGGCGACGGCACGAACGGGCCGAACGTGTTGATCGAGTCGGGCATCGTCCGTCAGGACATCACCACCAGCTTCGGTGCGTATTCCGGTGTGGCGGAGGGGGTTCCCACGACGATCGAACTCTCGTTGCAGGACCTGACGGCGAACTGCACCCCCGGCACCGGCATGGCCGTCTACCTGTGGCATTGCGATCGTGACGGCGAGTACTCCCTCTACAGCGACACCATCGCCGAGGAGAACTACCTGCGCGGCGTGCAGGTCGCGGACGCGGACGGCCGGGTGTCGTTCACGTCGATCTTTCCCGCGTGCTACGCCGGTCGGTGGCCGCACATCCACTTCGAGGTGTTCGACAGCCTCGAGGCGGCGGTGTCCGGATCCGACGCGCGGCTGACCTCCCAGATCGCGGTCCCGCAGGACGCGTGCGAATCGGTGTTCGCATACGACACCGGATACTCGCGCAGCGTCGGCAACCTCTCGCAGGTGTCGCTGGCATCCGACAACGTGTTCGGTGACGGCTGGGACGCCGAATTGGCCACCGTCACCGGTGATCCCGCGTCCGGTATGGCGCTGACCATCACCGTCGGCGTGGCCGCGAAGTCCGAGAACACCGCCTCGGCGCCCGCGGGTGGCACGGGAGGCGAGCCGCCGGCCGGGGGCATGGGTGGGCCGCCGCCCCGCAGCAACCAGTCTCCCGGCAATCAGTCCCCGGCAACCGGTCCCCGCTGACTAGTCCCCGGCAACCGGTGCATCCGGAAACTGTTCCACCCGGACCGTGACGATGGTGTTGCGCCCGTTTCGCTTGGCGTCGTACAGGGCGTGATCGGCCGAGATCAAGAGGTTCGACACCGAGTCCGGAATGGAACGGGTCCAGGCGATCCCGATGCTCACGGTCGTGGTGCGTTCGGAGAGTACGTGCAGCCGTTCGTGATCGCGGCGAATACGGGAGGCCACCTGTTCGGCGTCGACGCCGTCGGACAGGGGAAGGAACACGGCGAATTCCTCGCCCCCGATGCGGCCCGCGATGGCGTCGTCGGGCAACGCGTCCAGAATGCACGCGGCGCTGCGGACGAGGGCGATGTCACCGACGGCGTGTCCCAGGGTGTCGTTGATGGTCTTGAAGTGGTCGAGGTCGAGCATCATGAGCGCGATGCTGGTGTCCGCGCCGGACAGGTCGTCGAGATGTTGTTGGCTGCGTCGCATGAACGCCGAACGGGACAGCGTGCCGGTGAGACCGTCGAACTCGACGGCAGCGCGCAACCGGTTCTGCACGGTCGCGCGGTCTCTGGTGACCGCGGCGACGAGGAGAGGACCGAGCGCGAGCAACGCCACGGACAGCGTCGTCGCGGATCCGCCGTACGCGTCGGTGGTGATGCCACCCGCCGTGTTGGTGCCGGCGTGGCCGACCACCACCAGGGTCCATCCGGCCCAGATCGCGGTCAGCGCGGTGGTTCCGGCCATGGGCACCTTCGTCGCGCACCACAACAGCGCCGGTAGCGGGAGCGCCAGCAGCAAGGGGCCCCGGATCACCATGGCGGCGGACATCGCCAGCAACGCGGCGACGATCGGGATTCCGAACTCCGTGACCTCGCGCGGTAGCGACCGGTCGCGGCGTCGCGGCAGGGTCGGCGCCCGGAACGGGGAGAGCAGGACGGGCAGGACGATCAGGTAGCTCGTGGCTTCGGACCCGAACCAGTCGAGCGCCATCACCACCGGACCGGCGCCGTGGAGGTACGTGAGAATCACCGCCTTGGTGGTCGACAGCACGGACGCCACCGCCACCATCGCGGAGATCCGGCCGAGAGCACGCGACCCGGTGAGCCGCAGTGGACACCACCGCAGTCGGCGCGCGACGAGCGCCGCTCCGGTGACGCCGACGATGTTGGCGACGTTGAACGCGAGGGTGGTGGCCGTGTCCGTGCCGGACAGCAGATCCGCGCCGACGTAGGCGAGGAAGCAGAGTACGAGAGCGGGTACGGAGAAGAGCCGGGGCCAGCGGACGAACACTCCGAGCAGCACCGCGTTGGCGAGCCAGAGAGAGGCGGAGAGTCCGGGAGGTCGGGTATGCACCCCGACGAGGGCGGTGAGGAACACCACCAGAGCGAGACCGATGACGCGGACCGTGGCCGACTGATCGACGAGCGACCGAAACGGCGGCATGGGGTCCTTCGCGTGTCCGGGGCGCTGGAGGAAGTGGCGCTGTGACTTGTCAGTCGTATTCGGTTGGGTCGTTGTTACGACGACAAGTATCACCCGGGCGCGCGGTGTGGTGAGTCGAACGGTCCACTCGGCGCGAGTGGACCGCCCCGGGCACGGGGCACAGCGACGAGGATTGCTCCCATGTCATGGTCGAACCTGCGCGGACGCGCTCTGCCCCGCCGTCTGCTCGCGCTCTACGTGGGTCTGCTGCTGTACGGGTTCTCGATGGCGACGATGATCGTCGCCGGCCTCGGGTTGAACCCCTGGGACGTCTTCCACCAGGGTGTTCTGCAGCACGTGGCGTGGAGTTTCGGCACGGTCACCGCGGTCACGGGCGCGGCCGTCCTGCTGATGTGGATTCCGCTGCGACAACGGCCGGGGCTGGGCACCGTCTCGAACGTGGTGATCGTTGCCGTCGCGGTCGACCTCGGACTGGCGGTGCTGCCCGAGCTGCACGGTTACCCGCTGCGGGTCGGCGCCCTGATCGGCGGCGTCGTGCTCAACGGCTTCGCGACCGCGCTCTACATCTCGGCCGGACTCGGACCCGGCCCCCGCGACGGGCTGATGACCGGAATCGTCGCCCGTACGGGGTGGTCCGTGCGGCTGGTGCGGACGGGAATCGAGGCGTCCGTCCTGGCCGGTGGGTGGGTGCTCGGCGGAACCGTCGGCGTCGGGACGGTTCTCTACGCCGTGGCCATCGGACCGCTGGCGCAGCTCTTCATGCGTCTGCTGCCGCCGTTGGTCCCGACGCCGCCCGCTCTGCCTCAGTCCTCCGGGACGATGTCGGTGCCGGTCCCGAGGATGCCCACGGATACGCCGTAGGGCAGGAACCGCACCTTACGGGCGGGATCGACGTTGTCACGGTGTGCACGCAGCGCATCGAGCTCGGTCGCGAAGACCTGATCCACGCTCGCGGAACCATCGTCGGACACCGTGTAGACGACCCACACGCCGTCGCCCTTCTGGCCGGTGGTCTCCGGCTCGGGAGCCGGAGTGGGGGCTTGCTTGCTCATGGCTTCGCCGAAGAGTCCCGCCCACGGGGCCGCCGCACCGGACTGGCCGGACTTCTTCATCGCCTGGCCGAACATCTCGCGCAGACCCTCGCCGGCTTCACGCGCCACACGCTCGAAGTCCTCGGGATCGAATCCGAATTGGTTGTTGCCGCTCATGCGAGGTACCTCCGTAGTGAATTGCGCTCCTGTTCGAAAAAGAACGTCCTTGTCAGGAGAGAACGTCCGGGACGTCGTCTCCGTTCCCGTCGGCGTGCAGGGACTCCGGGAACAGCCGGTCCGGGTAGCGGTAGTCGCATCCCAGATCCGTGATCGGGGCGCTTCCCCAGTTGTCCCGCAACCACGTCACGCAGATGTCCGCGATCAGCGACGCGTCCCGGCTGAGGAGATAACCGTCGGTGCAGTCGTCGAAGTGAGCGTCGGTGAACCACCGGTCCAGTCCGACCCCGGACGCCGAGTGATTCTCGAGCAGAAGATGGCCCAGTTCGGTACGTGACCGGCGCACCAGCAGCACGCCGTCACCGAGGACGTGGACCTGGGCGCAGATGGTTTCCTCGTCGAGATCGGTGGGATCTTCGAGGAGGTCCTCGATCTCGTCGTCGTCACCGCCGACGGCGAAGGGATGAGCTCCCAGATCCAACACGAAGCCGGGCGGTTTTCCCGCCAGCGCTTCGGCGATCCACACGGCGAGGTGGTCCCAGCTGGACACGTTCGGGGAGAGCGAGTCGGTCACGGTCGCCTCCCGTTTCGGATGCGCACGGACCGATCTTACCGCCCGACGGCAGTGACCCGGGGTGCGCGGGGGCGGGTATGGGTGGACCGGGCGCCGATCGGGTAGGCAGAGGGAGTAAATCCAATCCACGCACATATCTCGAGGAGTCACTCAAGATGACCAACCTGCTTTTCGTGGTCACCGCGGCCGATCACTGGACGCTGTCCGACGGCACCGAGCACCCCACCGGATTCTGGGCGGAGGAACTCGTCGCGTCCCACCGCACCTTCGCCGAGGCCGGCTGGAACATCACGGTCGCGACGCCGGGCGGTGCCGCGCCCACCGTCGACCAGGGCTCGCTGGCCGTGGAGGCCAACGGCGGCGACGAGAAGACGGTCACCGAGCTCAAGGACTACCTCGCCAAGATCGGTACGGTCCTCTCGGCGCCGGAGAAGCTCGAGAACCAGAAGGTCGACGACTTCGACGCGGTCTTCGTCCCCGGTGGTCACGGCCCCATGGAGGACCTCGCGGTTTCTCGGGTCTTCGGCAGTCTGGTGACGGAGTTCCTCGACGCCGGCAAGGCCGTCTCGGCCGTGTGCCACGCACCCGCCGCGCTGCTCTCGGCCAAGCGCGACGACGGTTCGTGGCCCTTCGCCGGCTACGAGCTGACGGGCTTCACCAACGAGGAGGAAGAGCAGGCCGGGCTCGCCGAGAAGGCGCCGTGGCTGCTCGAGACCCGTTTGCGCGAGGGCGGCGCCACCTTCACCTCCGGCGAAGCCTGGGCGCCGAAGATCGTCGTCGACCGCACCGTCTATACCGGCCAGAACCCGGCGTCGACGGCGCCGCTGGCGAAGAAGCTGGTCGAAGCCCTGTCCTGACGACCGTCAGCGCAGAAGGGCTGCCGCGTCGGCCGCGAGGTCGAGGATCGGCTGCGGAAACACCCCCAGAACCACGGTGACCACGGTGGCGACACCGATGGTCACCGTGGTTCCTGCGCTCGCGGGTCCCACCCGAGCGGAGTTCGGGGCGTCGTCCGTGAAGAACATGATGACGACGACCCGCACGTAGAACGACGCGGCGACGGCGCTGCTCAGCACACCCACGATCACCAGCGGCGCCGCCCCGCCCTCCAGGGCCGCCTGGAACACTGCGAATTTGCTGGTGAACCCGCTGGTCAGCGGAATTCCGGCAAAGGCGAGAAGAAACAGCGCGAACGACGTCGCCACGAGCGGTGATCGGCGTCCGATCCCGGCCCACCGCGAGAGCTCGGTGACCTCGCCGTCGGCATCGCGGACGAGCGCGAGGACCGCGAAGGCTCCGAGCGTGCTGAACGCGTACGCCGCGAGATAGAACAGGACGGCCGCGACGCCCGCGTCGTTCGCCGCGACGATCCCGGTGAGGATGAAGCCGGCGTGGGCCACGGACGAGTAGGCCAGCATTCGTTTGACGTCGGTCTGGGTCACGGCCACCACGGCACCGACCACCATCGTCGCGAGCGCGATCACCATGAGCATCGGTCGCCACTCGTCCTGCAGCGACGGCACGGCGACGGTGAAGATGCGCAGAAGCGCCCCGAACGCCGCGACCTTGGTGGCCGACGCCATGAACGCGGTGACCGGGGTCGGAGCGCCCTGATAGACGTCGGGGGTCCAGGCGTGGAACGGCACCGCACCGACCTTGAACAGCAGGCCCACGGCGATCAGTCCGGTGCCGAGCACCGCGAGCGTGCGGTCGGCGGCCGGATCCGCAGCGGCCTCGGCGATACCGCCGAACTCGACCGTGCCGGCGAAACCGTAGAGCAGCGCCGTGCCGAAGAGGAAGAACGCGGACGAGAACGCCCCCAGCAGGAAATACTTGAGCGACGCCTCCTGCGACAGGAGCCGGCGGCGGCGGGCCAGGCCGCACAGCAGATAGAGCGGCAGGGACAGCACCTCCAGTGCGACGAACATGGTCAACAGATCGTTCGACGCCGGAAAGAGCATCATGCCGCCGACGGCGAACATGGCCAGGGGATAGATCTCGGTGCGTGTGACCTGCGCGGCACGTGCCTCGGCGACGCTCCCCGGAACGGTGGAGGCCTGGGGGGTGAAGGCGTCGACGTGGGAACTCGACCCGGACTCGGCGGACCGCTGGGCCATCAGCAGCACCGACGCGATCGAGACGAGCAGGATCACGCCCTGCAGGAACAGGGCGGGGCCGTCGATCACCACCGATCCGGCCACCGCGATCGACGAGGTACCCGCGAGCAGCACCACCGCGATCAGCGCGGCGACCATCGACCCGATGCTCAGCACGAGGTGCGCCGTGCGACGCGCGGCTGCCGGGGCGAAGGACTCGACCAGGACGCCCACCACCGCGGCGGCGAGCACGATGATCATCGGAGCGAGCAGCGAGAACTCGATGGACGGGGGTGCGAGCGTGGTCATGGTCGGGCCTCCCCGTACGAGATCTGTTCGACGACAGTGCGATCGACGGCGGGCGTGATCATGTCCAGCGCCGGTCTCGGGTAGATGCCGAGAACGACGATCAGCACGAGCAGCGGCGTGAGCACCGCGACCTCCCGCGGGACCAGGTCACGGATCCGCTCGTTGTCCGGCGCGACCGGCCCGGTCATGACGCGTTGATACAGCCACAGGATGTAGATCGCGGACAGCACGAGGGCGGAGGCGGCGATCACGGCGGCGACGCCGTACCGCTCGAATGTTCCGATCAGGACGAGGAATTCGCTGACGAACGGAGCGAGCCCGGGAAGCGAGAGCGTGGCCAGACCGGCGACGAGGAACGTGCCGGCGAGGACCGGGGCCACCTTCTGGACTCCACCGAAGTCGACGATCGCCGCGCTGCCGCGGCGCGAGACGAGGAATCCGGCGACCAGGAACAGTGCGGCCGTGGCGATTCCGTGGTTCACCATGTACAGAGCCGATCCCGCCTGCGACTGGCTGGTCATCGCGAAGATGCCCAGGATGATGAAGCCGAAGTGCGAGATCGAGGTGTAGGCGATCAGCCGCATCACGTCGGTGGACCCGATGGCGAGCACGGCCCCGTACACGATTCCCGTGACCGCGAGGGCGATGATCCACGGCGCGAACGTCGCCGAGGCTTCCGGGAAGAGCTGCAGGCAGTACCGCAGCATGCCGAACGTGCCGACCTTGTCCACCACGGCCATCATCAACACCGCCGTGGTGGGAGTGCTGGACACCGCCGCACCCGGCAGCCAGGTGTGCAGCGGCCAGAGCGGCGCCTTGACGGCGAACGCGACGAAGAAGCCGAGGAAGAGCAGGTTCTGCACGGTCGGGGACATCCCGAGATCAACGGCGTCCGTGATGGCGCGGATGTCGAAGGTTCCGGCGCCGAGGGAACTCACCGCGGTGACCACGAACAACCCGATCACCGCGGCGAGCATGATCAGGCCGCCCACCAGGTTGTAGAGCAGGAACTTCACCGCGGCACTCGATCGGTCGCGGTGCGTGCCGAAGCCCCCGATGAGGAAGTACATCGGGATCAACATGGCCTCGAAGAAGAGGTAGAACAGCAGGATGTCGAGCGAGACGAAGGAGACCAGGACCATCGACTCGACCACCAGGATCAGAGCGACGTAGGTGTGCGGGCGACGCGACGGCGTGGTGCTGTCGGTGTCGCGCCACCCCGCGACCAGAAGAATCGGCACGAGGACGGTCGTGAGCAGGATCAGGGCCAGGGCGATCCCGTCGATGCCCAGGGTGTACCCCGCGCCGAACGTCGGTATCCAGGAGGCGGATTCGACGAACTGGTACCCGTCGACACCCCCACCCGCGACGTCGAAGCTCAGGGCCACGGCGACGGCCACCACGAGGACGGCGAGCGAGACCACGACGCCGGCGACCCGGGCGGCGCCGGCGCGAGTGGGCGGCACGATCATGATCGCGATCGCGCCGACCAGGGGCAGCAACCACAGTGCGGTGAGAACCGGCAGGGTGTTCACGAAAGCCGAACCGTTCACAGGATCACCACCGTCATCGCGGCGATCACCAGGACCGCGCCCGCGAACATCGACAGGGCGTAGGAGCGGACGAAGCCGTTCTGCCACAATCGTGTTCGGCCCGACGCGCCGCGCACCGTCGATGCCACCGCACCCACCGCGCCGTCGACGGCCACCCGGTCGATGTCCACGACCGCAGTGGTGACGCGTTGCCCCGGCCGCATGAAGACTGCCTCGTTCACCGCGTCGCCGTAGAGGTCCGCACGAGCGGCACGGGTGAGGGCGGAGCCGGCCGGCGCGTCCAGGGGGACCTCGCGGCGCCCGTACTGCCGGACGGCGACGCCCACTCCGATCGCGACCACGGAGAGCACGATGGCGGTCACCGCCCACACCGGGATCACGTGTCGAGCCTCGTGTTCGCCCACGACCGGAGCCAGCCAACCCTCCAGGCGAGAGCCGATCGCGAGAAGTGCTCCGGCCCCGACGGATCCGACCGCGAGCACCACCATCGGGACGGTCATCGTGGCGGGGGACTCGTGGGGGTGCACGTCGTCGCGCCACCGGCGGGGACCGAAGAAGGTCAGGGCCATGACACGGGTCATGTAGTAGGCGGTGAGGCCGGCGCCGAGGATCGTGGCCGTTCCGAGAACCACTCCCGTCACCCCACCGGCGTCGAGAGCGGCCTCGATGATCGAGTCCTTGGAGTAGAAGCCCGCGAACGGCGGAACCCCGATGATGGCCAGGTAGCCCAGGCCGAACGTGACGAACGTGACCGGCATGACCGTGCGGAGTCCGCCGTAGCGGCGCATGTCCGTCTCGTCGTTCATGCCGTGCATCACCGATCCGGCGCCGAGGAACAGTCCGGCCTTGAAGAATCCGTGGGTGAGCAGATGCATGATCGCGAATGCGTACCCGGCGGGCCCGAGGCCGGCGGCGAGCACCATGTACCCGATCTGACTCATCGTGGACGCGGCGAGAGCCTTCTTGATGTCGTCCTTGGCGCAACCGATCACGGCTCCGAACAGCAGGGTGACGGCGCCGACAGTCACCACCAGGAGCTGGGCCGTCGGGGACGCCTCGAACACCGGCCCCGACCGGACGATGAGGTAGACCCCCGCGGTCACCATGGTGGCGGCATGGATGAGAGCCGAGACGGGAGTGGGTCCTTCCATCGCGTCGCCCAACCACGACTGCAACGGGACCTGCGCGGACTTGCCGCAGGCGGCGAGCAGGAGCATCAGGCCCAGAGCGGTCGCGGCGCCGTCGGACAGGGTGCCGACACCGGCGAACACGTCGTCGTAGGAGACGGAACCGACCGTGGCGAACATGATCATCATCGCGACGGCGAGCCCGATGTCTCCGACGCGATTGACCACGAACGCTTTTCGGGCCGCCGTGGCGGCAGCGGGCTTCGCCGACCAGAACCCGATGAGCAGGTACGACGCGAGCCCGACGCCCTCCCATCCGACGTAGAGACCGAGGAAGTTGTCGGCCAGGACGAGCAGGAGCATGGCCGCGACGAAAAGATTGAGGTACGCGAAGAACCGTCGACGATTCGGATCGTCCTTCATGTAACCGAGGGAGTAGACGTGGATCAGCGCGCCCACGCCGGCGATCAGCAGGACGAAGCACACGGACAGTTGGTCCAGGCGCAGGCCGAAGTCCACGTCGAGGGCGTCCACGGGCACCCACCGGAAGAGCGAGGTGCTCACGGCGCGGTCGGCGTCGGTGCGGCCGGCCATGCTCACGAACGCGGCGACCGCGAGAGCGAAGGAGCCGATGACCGTCGCGCACGCCAGCAGATGTCCCCACGGGTCGGTGCGTCGACCACCGAGGAGCAACAGTAATGCGCCGAGCAGCGGAAGTGCCGGTAGCAGAACGAGAGTCGTGGTCATGTCAGTACTTCAGGAGGTTGTCGTCGTCCACGGACACCGAGCGCCGTGATCGGAAGATGGCCATGATGATCGCGAGCCCCACCACCACCTCGGCGGCGGCCACGACCATCGTGAAGAACGCGAAGACCTGACCGTCGAGGTTGCCGTGCATGCGAGAGAACGTCACGAACGCGAGGTTGGTGGCGTTGAGCATCAGCTCGATGCACATGAAGACGACGATCGCGTTGCGTCGCAACAGCACACCGGCGGCGCCGATGGTGAAGAGGAGAGCGGCGAGGTACAGGTAGTTCTCCGGGTTCACCGCCCGTCCTCCCGCTCGGATACGTCCTCGTCGTCGGTCTCGGTGCGAAAGGCGCGGCTGACGGACAGTTCCGACGACGATCCGTCGGGAAGGAGGGCCCGCTGGTCGACGCCGTTGTGCCGGGCGAAGACACCGGGACTGGGAAGCGGGGTGACGCGCGCGCCGACCCGGAACCGGTCCTGCGACATCTCTTTCTGCGTGCGGGTTCGCCCGACGTCGTCACGGTGGGTCAACACCATCGCCCCGATCGTGGCGGTGATGAGCAGCGCACCGGTCAGCTGGAAGGCCCAGACGTAGCGGAGGAAGATCAGCTCGGCGATTCCCTCGACGTTGGCCCCGGCGACATCGGCCGTGAACCCCTGGAAGTCCGACAGCGACGCGTTGCCCAGGCCGCCGACGAGCAGGAGGCCGAACCCCAGTCCCACCACCGCGGCCGCGATGCGGTGTCCGGTCAACGATTCGGTGAGCGAATCGGAGGAATCGACACCGACCAGCATGAGGACGAACAGGAACAGCATCATGACGGCGCCGGTGTAGACCACGATCTGCACCACCCCGAGGAACACCGCTCCCTGCACCATGTAGAACACGGCGAGCATGATCATCGTGGAGGCGAGGAACAGGGCCGAATACACCGCTTTCGCCGACGCCACCACCCCCAGTGCCGCGATCACCGTGAGCGGAGCCAGGATCCAGAACGTGACGGCCTCGCCCGTGGTGGTCGCGGTGATCACGGCGTCGCTCCGGTGACGGTGCCGCGGTAGTAGTCCTCGTCCGTGGTGCCCTCGGCCATCGCGTGCGGGGGTGCGTGCATCCCGGTCTGCAGCTCGGCCAGGAGATCGTGCTTCTCGTAGATGAGATCGGCGCGGTTGTCGTCGGCCATCTCGTACTCGTTGGTCATGGTCAGGGCGCGCGTGGGGCAGGCTTCGATGCACAGTCCGCAGCCGATGCACCGCAGGTAGTTGATCTGGTAGACCCGGCCGTAACGCTCACCGGGAGAATACCGTTCGGTCTCCGTGTTGTCCGCTCCCTCGACGTAGATGGCGTCGGCGGGACAGGCCCACGCGCAGAGCTCGCACCCGATGCACTTCTCGAGTCCGTCCGCATACCGATTGAGCTGGTGGCGTCCGTGGTACCGCGTGGCCGTCGGCTTCTTCTCCTCCGGATAGGACTCGGTCTCCGGTTTCTTGAGCATCGTCGAGAACGTGACACCGAATCCGGCGATGGGTCCGAGGAACTCAGGCATGGGAACGCTCCTTGTCGGTGGCGCGGCGCGGCGGCATCGGGGGCACGGGGAATCCGCCGGCCGTGCCGCCCGGTTCGGGGGTCGGACCGTCGGGCTCGGGAACGGCCGCCGACGTGCGATCGAGTCGACTGCGCCGCAACAGAATCTTGAGGATCGCGACCAGTGCCGCGGTGTACAGCAGCGACGCGGCGACCGTGACGACGTTCAGGTTCGGCGAATCGGCGACGACGATGCGGACCGCGGCGATCACCATGATCCACAGCAGCGCCGCGGGAATGAGGACCTTCCAACCCAGATTCATGAACTGGTCGTAGCGCAGCCGCGGGAGGGTGCTGCGCAGCCACACGAAGACGAACAGGAATCCCCAGACCTTGACGGTGAACCAGAGCACGGGCCACCAGCCCTCGTTCGCGCCCTCCCACAGGCTGATCGGGAACGGTGCGCGCCATCCGCCGAGGAACAGGGTGGTCGCGAGGGCGGAGACGGTGACCATGTTGACGTACTCGGCGAGCATGAACATCGCGAAGCGCAGAGACGAGTACTCGGTGTGGAAGCCGCCGACGAGTTCGCCCTCGGCTTCGGGCAGGTCGAACGGCGCGCGGTTGGTCTCGCCGACCATGGAGACCACGTACACCAGGAACGACGGCAGCAGCATGGCCACGTACCAGAGGCGCTCCTGACCGCTCACGATTCCGGAGGTGGACATGGTGCCCGCGTAGAGGAAGACCGCCGCGAAACTGAGCCCCATCGCCACCTCGTACGAGATGACCTGCGCCGTCGAACGGAGTGCGCCCAGAAGCGGATACGTCGAACCCGATGACCAGCCGGCGAGCACGATGCCGTACACCCCGATCGACGTGACGGCCAGGATGTAGAGCACGGCCACCGGGAAGTCGGTGAGCTGCAACGGGGTGACCGTTCCGAAGATCGAGACCTCGGGACCGAACGGAATCACCGCGAAAGCCATGAACGCGGGCACCACCGAGATGATCGGTGCGAGCAGAAAGATCGGGCGGTCCACGCCCTTGGGGATGATGCCTTCCTTGAGCGCGAGCTTGATGCCGTCGGCGACGCTCTGCAGCATGCCCCACGGGCCGACCCGGTTCGGTCCTATGCGCATCTGCATCCACGCCATGACCTTTCGCTCGGCGTAGATCGCGACGAGCGGGGTGAGGACCAGGAATCCGAAGACGGCGAGCGCCTTGCCGAGCACCAACCACCAGGGGTCGACGCCGAACGCGGACAGGTCGGTCATCGCGGCGCTCCCGGTTCGAGGCGCACGGTCGACCCCAGCGGGACGCGGAGGTCGCGGTAGAGCTGCGACCCCGGCGAGTTCAGAGGAACCCACACGACGCGGTCGGGCATCTCGGTGATCACCAGCGGCAGAATGATGCGGCCGTGCTCGGACGACACGCGCACCTCGCCGCCGTCGACCGCCCCGATCTCCGCCGCGGTGGCCGCCGACAATCGGACGACGGGTCGGCGCGCGGTACCGGCGAGGGCGGGTTCGCCGTCCTGCAGGCGCCCGGAGTCGAGGAGCAGGCGCCACCCGGTGAGGACGGCGTGGCCGGCGTCGGGGGCACCCTGATGTCGCGAGACGGACCGAGGGTGCCCCTCACTCGGTGGGGTGCTGGAGTCAGGGGCACCCTGATGTCGCGAGACGGACCGAGGGTGCCCCTCACTCGGGGACGCGAGCGCCGCCATCTCCGCGCGCACGGTGGCCGCGTCGGGAACGCCGAGCGGTACGCCCATCTCGCGTGCCAACGCGTCGAGCACGCGGTGGTCGGGCATGACGGCGGGCACCGCGAACGCGGCATCGAAGGTGCGGGCGCGGCCTTCCCAATCGACGAAGGTGCCCGCCTTCTCGGCCACGGTGGCCACCGGGAACACCACGTCCGCACGCTCGGTCACCGCATTCGGTCGCTGCTCGAGGCTCACGACGAAGGCGGCGCGGTCGATGCGGTCGAGGATCGCGCGGGGATCGGGATGGTCGTCGGGGTCGACGCCCGCGATCACCAGGGCACCCGGATCCGCCGTGTCCCGGCCCGCGGCCGCCGGAAGATCCGGGACGTTCCACCGCGCGGCGACCTCGCGTCGGGCCTGCTCGTCGTCGACCGACCGTCCCCCCGGCAGCAGGGTCGGCAGCGCGCCGGCGTCGAGCGCACCCCGATCGCCGGCTCGACGCGGAATCCACGCCAGCCCGGCGCCGGTGGCGTCGGCGAGGCGGGCGACGGCGTCGAGAGTGCCCGGCGAGACCGCCGCACGCTCCCCCACCAGAATCACGGCGCCGTCGGCCCTCAAGCGCTCGTCGTCGTGGAGACCGTCGAGCGCTGCCGGTTCGGTTCCCGGCGCGACGCTGATGACGGAGGCACCCATCTTGCGCGACCCGGACGACGCGAAGGGGGCGATCGTGAGGACCGAGGTGTTACCGGCGCGCACGGCTTTGCGCAGACGGAGGAACACGATGGGACATTCGTCCTCGGGTTCGAGCGCGACCAGCAGGACGACGGGTGCCGATTCCAGGGCCGCATAGGTGACCCCGAGGCCGGATCCCGCGACGCGTCGGGTGAGGAACTCCGTTTCCTCGACCGAGTGGGCCCGAGATCGGAAGTCGATGTCGTTGCTGTGCAGCACCATTCGGGCGAACTTCTGATACGTGTAGGCGTCCTCGACCGTGAGTCGCCCCCCGATCGACACGCCGGCCCGGCCGCGCGCGGCCGCAAGACCACGCGCGGCGACCGCGAGCGCCTCGGACCAGGAGGCGGGGACCAGCGCCCCGGCGTCGTCGCGGATCAGCGGAGTGGTGAGTCGGTCGGGGAGCGTGCCGTAGGCGAACGCCCAGCGCCCCTTGTCGCAGTTCCATTCCTCGTTGACGTCCGGATCGTCACCGGCCAACCGGCGCAACACTTTTCCGCGCCGGTGGTCCGTCCGCTGGGCGCATCCGGCGGCGCAGTGCTCGCACGCGCTGGGGGTGGACACCAGATCGAACGGCCGGGCCCGGAATCGATAGGCGGTGTTGGTGAGCGCGCCGACGGGGCAGATCTGCACGGTGTTGCCGGAGAAGTAGGACTCGAAGGGTTCCGCCCCGTAGATCCCCACCTGCTGCAGCGCTCCACGTTCGAGCAGGTCGATGAACGGGTCGCCCGCGATCTGTTCCGAGAACCGAGTGCAGCGGGCACACAGCACGCATCGCTCCCGGTCGAGCAGCACCTCCGTGGACAGCGGAATGGGTTTGGGGTAGGTACGTTTCGTCTCGCCGAAGCGCGATTCGGTGCGACCGGTGGACATCGCCTGGTTCTGGAGCGGGCACTCGCCGCCCTTGTCGCAGACCGGGCAGTCGAGCGGGTGGTTGATCAACAGTAGTTCCATGACACCGCGCTGGGCCTTCTCGGCGATCTCCGACGTGGCCTGCGTCCGTACCACCATGTCTTCGGTGACCGTGGTGGTGCAGGAAGCCAGCGGTTTGCGCTGACCCTCGACGTCGACGAGGCACTGCCGGCACGCGCCGACCGGCGCGAGCAGGGGGTGGTCGCAGAACCGGGGGATCTGGACACCGATGGTCTCCGCAGCGCGAATCACCAACGTGCCCTTGGGAACCGTGATCCGGGCGCCGTCGATGGTCAGGGACACTTCGGAGGGCGTATCGGCGCTCATGCGAACTCCCCGGCCATGAGGGTGGACAGGTGCGGATCGAACGGGCAACCGGCCTGTTCGACGTGCGCGACGTACTCGTCGCGGAAGTGCGCGATCGACGAGACGATGGGGCTCGCCGCGCCGTCGCCGAGCGCGCAGAAACTCTTGCCGAGGATGCTGTCGGCGACGTCGAGAAGTTTCTGCAGATCGTCCGGCGTTCCCGTGCCCTCCTCGAGGCGGGCGAGAATCTGCACCAACCAGTACGTGCCCTCGCGGCAGGGTGTGCACTTGCCACAGGACTCGTGCGCGTAGAACTCGCTCCAGCGCAACACCGCTCGCACGACGCACGTGGTCTCGTCGAAGATCTGCAGGGCCTTGGTACCCAGCATGGATCCCGCCGCGGCGACACCCTCGTAGTCCAACGGGACGTCGAGGTGTTCGTCGGTGAACAGCGGAGTGGACGAGCCGCCGGGTGTCCAGAACTTCAGCCGATGGCCGGCTCGGACGCCGGCCGCCAGATCGAGCAACTCGCGCAACGTGATTCCCAGGGGCGCCTCGTACTGACCGGGGGTGGTGACGTGACCGGACAGCGAGTACAGGGTGAAGCCGGGTGACTTCTCCGAGCCCATCGAGCGAAACCACTCGATGCCGTGGGCCAGGACGGACGGGACGCTCGCGATGGATTCGACGTTGTTCACCACCGTCGGGCTCGCGTACAGGCCGGCCACCGCGGGAAAGGGCGGCCGCAGCCGGGGCTGACCGCGGCGCCCTTCCAGCGAGTCGAGCAATGCGGTCTCCTCGCCGCTGATGTACGCGCCGGCACCGGCGTGGATCACCAGATCCAGATCGAATCCGGACCCGCCGATGTCGCGGCCGAGGAGGCCCGCCGCGTAGGCCTCCGCCACCGCCGCGTGCAGTCGTCGCAGCACCGGCACCACCTCACCGCGCAGGTAGACGAACGCATGCGACGATCGGATGGCGTACGCGGCGATGATGATCCCCTCGACCAGGGCATGCGGTGTCGCCATCAGCAGCGGCATGTCCTTGCACGTACCGGGCTCGGACTCGTCGGCGTTGACCACCAGGTAGTGCGGCACGCTCTGATCGGCCGGAGTCGATCCGTCCTGCGGAATGAAGCTCCACTTCATGCCCGTGGGAAAGCCCGCTCCCCCACGTCCGCGCAGACCGGCATCCTTCACCAGGGCGATGACCGCGTCGGGCTCCATGGTCAGCGCGGTCCGCAGACCGTCGTACCCGCCGTGGCGTCGATACGTGTCGAGGGTCCACGACTGCGGTTCGTCCCAGTAGCGGCTGAGAACCGGGGTGAGACCGGTCATTCGGATGCCTTCCCGTCGGGTCCCGCACCGGGCACGTCCTGGTCCGGCGCAGGCGCCGGCTTGTCGGGGGTGGAGTCGGTGGGAGGTGGATCCTCGTGTGGCTGTGGCTGTGGCTGTGGCTGTGGCTGTGGCTGCGACCGTGCCGGTGTCTCGGGCGCCGCCATGCCCTCCCGACGAGCGATACGCAGTCCCGCGAGAGTCGCTTCGCCGGGCCCGGACGCCGTCACCGTGTCCGGACGGGGATCGGGAAAACCGGCCAGGATGCGGGAGGTCTCGCGAAAGCTGCGCAGCGGAGCACCACGGGTGGGGGTGACGGTGGCGCCGGACCTGAGCTCGTCGACCAGCGTGCGTGCGGATTCGGGCGTCTGGTGATCGAAGAATTCCCAATCGACCATCACCACGGGTGCGTAGTCGCAGGCCGCGTTGCACTCGATGTGTTCGAGCGTGATCGTCCCGTCCTCGGTGGTTCCCGTCACGCCGAGGTGCTCGATCAGTGCCTCGTACACGGCGTCTCCGCCCATCACCGCGCAGAGCGTGTTCGTGCAGACACCCACCAGGTGGTCGCCGGTGGGTTCGCGTCGGTACATCGAGTAGAACGTGGCCACGGCCGCGACCTCGGCGCCCGTGAGATCGAGAGTGTGCGAACAGAAGTCGATCGCGGCGGGGGTGAGGTACCCGTCCTCGGCCTGCAGGAGATGCAGGAGGGGGAGAATGGCGGAGCGCGGACGAGGGTAGCGAGCGACGATCGTGGCGGCGTCGGCGGTGAGCCGAGCGAGGACGTCCGCCGGGTAGGTGCGACGCGCGCCCGGTTGCACGAGTTGCACCTTCTCCTCGGGGCGAGGACCGAAGAGATCGTCGGTGGCGACGAAGACCGGGTCGGTGCTCATCGGTCCACCCCACCCATCACCGGATCGATGCTCGCGACGGCGGCGATCACGTCCGAGACCATGCCGCCCTCGCACATGGCCGCGACGGCCTGGAGATTCGTGAACGACGGGTCTCGAAAATGCACGCGGTAGGGCCGAGATCCACCGTCGGACACCAGGTGGACCCCGAGTTCACCGCGCGGCGATTCCACCGCGACGTACACCTGGCCGGCCGGGACCTTCATGCCCTCGGTGACCAGTTTGAAGTGATGGATCAACGACTCCATCGACCCGTCCATGATCTTCTGCACGTGCTCCGGCGAGTTGCCCAGGCCGTCGGGTCCACTGAGAAGGTCCGCGGGCCAGGCGATCTTGCGGTCGTCGACCATGACCGGTCCGGGCCGTAGCCGGTCGAGGCACTGTTCGACGATCTTGAGGGACTCCTTCATCTCGTCGACTCGGATGAGATAGCGCCCGTAGCAATCGGACTCCGACTCGGTGACGACGTCGAACTCGTAGTTCTCGTATCCGCAGTACGGCTCGGACCGTCGTACGTCGTGGGGAAGACCGGTCGCCCGCAGCACGGGGCCGGTGATGCCGAGGGCCATGCAGCCGGTCAGATCGAGAAAGCCGATTCCGCGGGTCCGAGCTCGCCAGATGGGGTTGTCGTCCAACATCTTCGACATGTCCTGCAGTCGGCCCGGCAGGACCTTCAGCAACTCGCGGATCTTGTCCTCCGCTCCGTCGGGCAGATCGGCCGCGAGTCCGCCGGGGCGGATGAACGCATGATTCATGCGCAGGCCGGTGATTTCCTCGAAGATGTCGAGGACGAGTTCGCGTTCGCGGAAACCGAACAGCATGGCGGTGACGGCCCCGAGCTCCATGCCGCCGGTGGCCAGGGCGACCAGGTGCGACGAGATGCGATTGAGTTCCATCAGCAGAACGCGGATCACCGTCGCCCGCTCGGGGACGTCGTCGGTGATGTCGAGCAATTTCTCCACACCCAGGCAGTACGCCGCTTCGTTGAAGAACGGCGAGAGGTAGTCCATGCGGGTCACGTAGGTGACGCCCTGCGTCCAGTTGCGGTACTCGAGGTTCTTCTCGATCCCGGTGTGCAGGTATCCGATTCCACACCGTGCCTCGGTGACGGTCTCCCCCTCGATCTCGAGGATGAGCCGGAGAACCCCGTGTGTGGACGGGTGCTGAGGTCCCATGTTGACCACGATGCGTTCTTCGCCGGCGCTCGAGGCGGCGTCGACGATCTCGTCCCAGTCCTGACCGCCGGCGACGTAGACGGTGCTGTCGGTGGTCATCAGTGGTACGACCTTCGCTGATCGGGAGGCGGAATGTGGGCGCCCTTGAATTCGACCGGGATGCCGCCGAGCGGGTAGTCCTTGCGTTGGGGGTGGCCGGTCCAGTCGTCCGGCATCGCGATGCGGGTGAGCGACGGGTGCCCGTCGAACACGATGCCGAAGAAGTCGTAGGTCTCGCGTTCGTGCCAGTCGGTGGTGGGATAGATGCCACACAGCGAGGGAATGTGCGGATCACTGTCCGGCACCGACACTTCGAGACGAAGGCGCCGACCGTGGGTGATGGACTGGAAGTGATGGACCGCGTGCAGTTCGCGGCCGTGGTGGTCCGGGAAGTGGACGCCGTTCACGCCGAGACACAGCTCGAAACGTAGATCCTCCCGGTCGCGGAGAGCGCGCGCGACGTCGAGCAGGTGCGTGCGTGCGACGTGCAGGGTCAGTTCACCCCGATGGACGACGGCGCGCTCGATCGCGTCGTCCCAGCGGTGTCCGGCGTCGGCGAGTGCGGATTCGAGTGCGTCGGCGACGGTGTCGAAGTAACCGCCGTAGGGACGAGATGCGCTGTCCGGCAGCGGGGTGGGTGCAACCAGCCGTCCGTATCCGGAGGTGTCGCCGCTGCCGCGAACGCCGAACATGCCACGCGCGGTCATCGGAGCAGGCCCTTCGCGTCGAACGTCGTCGGGGACGCCAACGCCGCTTTCTCCGCTGCCGCGACGGCTGTTTCTCGATCGACGCCCAGTGGCATGCTCGAAATGGAGCGGTGCAGTTCGATGATGGCGTTGATCAGCATCTCCGGTCGCGGCGGACAACCGGGGAGGTAGATGTCCACGGGCACCACGTGATCGACGCCCTGCACGATGGCGTAGTTGTTGAACATTCCTCCGGACGAGGCGCAGACACCCATGGCCAGAACCCATTTGGGCTCGGCCATCTGGTCGTACACCTGTCGGAGGACGGGTGCCATCTTCTGGCTGACCCGGCCGGCGACGATCATCAGATCCGCCTGCCGGGGTGATGCGCGGAAGGCCTCCATGCCGAAGCGGGCGAGGTCGAAGCGACCGGAGGTGGTCGACATCATCTCGATGGCGCAGCACGCCAGGCCGAACGTGGCGGGCCACAGCGACCCCTTGCGCGCGAATCCGGCCAGCCCCTCGACCGTCGTGAGCAGGAATCCGCTCGGCAGTTTCTCCTCCACACCCATGAATGTCGTCCCTCGTCCCTCGGTTGTGTGCCGATTCGACCGTTGTCTCGCGTGCGCCTCAGTCCCAGCTCAGGCCGCCACGTCGCCACTCGTAGGCATAGGCGACGGAGACGTTGACGATGAACAGCATCATCGCCATCAGTCCGAACATCCCGAGTGCGTCGTAGTGCACGGCCCACGGATAGAGAAAGACGATCTCGATGTCGAAGATGATGAAAAGCATTGCGGTGAGGTAGAACTTGACCGGAAATCGGCCGCCGCCGAGGCGTTGCCGCGTCGGTTCGATGCCGCACTCGTAGGCGTCGAGCTTGGCTCGGTTGTAGCGGGACGGGCCGACGTACGACGCGACCAGCACGGAGAAGACGGCGAAGGCGACGGCGATCGCGCCGAGAACCAGCACTGGCATATACGCATTCATGCCGACCGAACTCCTGCCCCGTGTCGTCGGACGGGTCCTCGTGAGACCCCGAGCGAGATCAAAAGTGAGCTATGCCACACACAGTAGGACGTTTGAAGCGCGGTGGTTCGGTTTTCGAAACTCGGGTATCAACTCGTGTCCGCTGTGCGGTCGGTGCGTGGTCGCTGTGCGCCGAGCGGAGTGAGGGTGCCGTTCGGTCCGTCTAGCGAGGTGAGGGGTCCCCCGACTCCGAGGGTGCCGCGCGCAGCAGCGCCGTCACCGCCGCGGAGAGCTCCAACGGGTCGATCGGGTGCGAGATCGCGGCGTCGGCGCGCGACCAGTTGGCCAGCCAGGCGTCGTCGGGCCTACCGGTGATGACGAGGATCGGCGGGCACGGGTCGATCTCGTCGCGCAGCTGCTTCGCCAGCCCCATTCCACCCGTCGGGGCGGCTTCGCCGTCGAGGACGACGAGATCGACGCCCCCGGCGTCCAGGTGGGAGATCACGACGGGCGCGGTGGCGACGTCGACGTAGTCGATGAGCGGGAGATCGGGGTGAGGGCGACGGCCGAGGGCCTGGTGGACGGCCTCGCGCGTGCGCGACGAACTGCTGTACACGAGCAGGCGAACGGTCGCATCGGCCACGATCGCGATGCTACAACCGGAGGCGGGAGCGACAGGGGCGATCGGCGCGATCGGCGCGCGGCCGGCCGGGGCGGGACACCTCGCGGATGTCGGACCGGGGGTGCACAATCGTCGACGTCGACGACGAAGGGACACACCGTGACCGAGAAGCGCGCGTTCACCGCCTGGCCACCGCTCGAAGTGAGCGAGTGGGAGGACACCCGAGACACCGTCCATCTGTGGACCCAGATCGTCGGCAAGGTACGGATGGCACTCGGGCCCGAGGTCAACCACTGGTGGGGCGTCACCCTGTACGTCGACGCGACCGGTCTGACCACGTCCTTGATGCCGTACCGGGACTTCGGGGTGGAGATCGCCTTCGATTTCGTCGAGCACCTCCTGATCGTGACCACGACGCGGGGTGATCGCCGAACGATCGAGCTGAAGCCCCGCACCGTCGCGGACTTTCATGCCGAGTTCTTCTCCGTCCTGTCCGACGTCGGGGTGGAGGTGTCCATCGTCGGCACCCCGGTCGAGGTGGTCGAGGCCATCCCCTTCGCGGAGGACACCGTCCACCGCAGTTACGACGCCGACGCGATGAGCCGATTCTGGATGTCTCTCGTGAGCGCGAACCGTGTCTTCGAGAGTTACCGGGGCGGTTTTCGGGGAAAGTCGAGCCCCTCCCACTTCTTCTGGGGTGCTTTCGATCTGGCGGTCACGCGCTTCTCGGGACGAGCGGCTCCGCAGCACGGGGGCGGTGTGCCCAACTGCCCCGACTGGGTGATGCACGAGGCCTACAGCGACGAGGTCGCGAGCTCGGGATACTGGCCGGGCGCAGCCTCCGAGGGCATCTTCTACGCGTATGCCTACCCGCTGCCCGACGGGTACGCCGAAAGCGCGGTGCTGCCGGATGCCGCGTACTACGACCATGCCCTCGGCGAGTTCGTCCTGCCCTACGAGGCCGTCCGCACCGCGGCCGACCCCGACGCGATGTTGCGCGAGTTCCTGGACTCCACCTTCGAGGCCGCCCGCCGTAGCGCCGAGTGGCCGTGAGGAATCAGGGGTGGGCGCGCACCATCGGTACGTGATCGATGCCGGCCTCCAGGTAGCTCGGGCCGGTTCGCACGAATCCGAAACGGGTGTACCAGGTTTCGAGGTAGGCCTGCGCGGAGATCTCCACGGTGTCGGCGATCTCCGCGAGCGCCGCGACGAGCAGCTGCGCAGCCAGGCCGCGACCCCGAGCGGTCTTCGCCGTGGCCACGCGCCCGATATGAGGGGGGCTGCCCCCGCCGAGCACCCGCAACGTGGAGACCACCTCTCCGTCCTCCTCGACCCACCACAGGGTCGTGGCCGGTTCGAGGTCGCGTCCGTCGAGTTCCTCCTCGTCCACGATGCGCTGCTCGTGCACGAAGACGTCGGTGCGCAGCCGCGCGATGCGGTAGACGGTGGTGGGCGGGGTATCGGCGAGCGCGGCGTGGTGCACGGTGATCACGCGGTCCAGTGTTCACCAGCGCGGAGTTCGGCGTCGTTCCGGGCGTGATCCGCACACCTTCCCTCCGGCGCACACCCCTTACCGCACGCTGGAGGGGGTGTTTGCGTGCGGTAAGGGGTGCGAATCGGAGGGTGGACCCCCGCGTCAGCCCAGCGCGACGAAACCGAGCGGGTCACTCAACAGGGTGGCCACGGTGGACAGGAACCGCGACCCCTGCTCGCCGTCGACCAGTCGGTGATCGAACGACAGGCTCAGCGTCGTGACCGAGCGCAACGCGATCTCGCCTCGGTACTCCCAGGGTTGACGACGCACCGCGCCGAAGCAGAGGATCGCGGCCTCGCCAGGGGTGAGAATGGGTGTGCCCGAATCGATTCCGAACACGCCGATGTTGGTGATGGTGATCGTGCCGTCGGCCAGGTCGGCGGGCCCGGTCTTGCCCTCCTTGGCCACGGCGGTCAGGGCGGTGAGCTGTTCGCACAGTTCGCGCAGGCCCAACGTGTGCGCGTTCTTGATGTTGGGAACCATCAGACCGCGCGGCGTGGCGGCGGCGATGCCGAGGTTGACGTACTTCTTGGTGACGATCTCCTGCGCGTCCTCGTCCCAGTGCGAATTCAGGCTGGGATTGCCTCGCAGCGCCGTGAGCACGGCCTTGGCCACGAGGGCCAGGGGCGTGATCCGCACACCGTCCATGAGCGCACTGCCGCGCAGCTGTTCGACGAGTTCCATCATCGGCGTCACGTCGACGGTGACGAACTCGGTGACGTGCGGGGCGGTGAACGCACTGCGCACCATGGCGTCGGCGGTGTGCTTGCGCACGCCCTTGATCGGCGACCGTTCCTCCTCCGGGTGCGGAGTCGCGACCATCGCGTCCAGATCGGCGACGGTCACCTCGCCGTGCCTGCCCGACGCGGTGACCTCGGACAGGTCGATTCCGCGGGTGCGCGCCTCGAGGCGGGTCTTGGGGGCGGCGAGCGGGCGCTGCGACTCGGCACCGGCGGACTTCGGCCGCGCGGGCGCGGCGGCGGGTGCCGTGGGACGGCGGCTCGTCGACTCCTCGGCCACGCCGTATCCGACGAGGACCGGGGTGCGGGCGGGTGCGGCCGCCTCCGGTGTGGGGGTCTCGGCCTCGGCGGTCGGCTCGGGTGCGGGTGCCGAGGCACCGTCCGGATCGGTGTCGATGTCGATGAAGGGAGACCCCACGTCGACGGTGTCGCCTTCCGCGGCGTGCCGGGCGACGACGACGCCGACGTACGGCGAAGGTAGTTCGACCGAGGCCTTCGCCGTCTCCACCTCGGCGATGGTCTGGTTCAGCGTGACGGTGTCGCCGACCTCGACGGTCCAGGTCAGCAGCTCGGCGTCGGCGAGACCCTCACCGAGGTCGGGCAGGGAAAACGTCTTGACGGTCGACATGTCGGAGGCTCCTTGTGGGTGCACCGGTGAAGCAGTGTGTGTCAGCTCACACAAGCACTGTGCCGCAGTCTGCACAAGAGTCGGCCATGAAAATGCGCACAATGCCTCCTTCGACGCCGGCTGCGAGGGACTTTCTGGGCGACGTGACCGGTCGGCGCCCGGGGGCGGGCCGCCCCCGGTCCTCGTCTTCCATACTCGAACCATGAGTCGACGGTGCGGCGGATGAACTCGGCCCTGGCGCTCCTCGCCGCCGGCGCACTGCACCTCGGTTTCCAGTTGGTGGTGACCCTGGTCGTGTATCCGGCGCTGTCGGACGTGCCGGACGACGGCTGGTCGCGCGCGCACGCTGCGCACTCGCGTCGAATCACCGCGATCGTCGCACCGGTCTACGGATTGCTCGCTGCCGCGTGTCTGTGGGTGCTGGTCGCAGGACCGTACGACGTTCCGATTCTGGTGAGCGTGGCCGGGGCCGCCACCTCCGCGATGGCCACGGCACTCGTGGCCGGTCCGGTCCACGGCCGACTCGGGCGTGAGGGGCGGAGCGCGGAACTCTTCGGCCGACTGCGCCGGGCCGACATCGTGAGACTGGGCGGCGCCGCGGTGTGCGCGATGGGCGCGTTCACCTCGTTGCTCTGACGCCAGGGCGCTCGGACCAGGGCGTTCGGACCAGGGCGCTCAGGCCGGGGCGTCCGACCACTCCCCCGTCGCCAGGAACCGATCGACGCGCACCCGCTCCGCCGCCGGGTCCATGCCGTGTTCGGTGACCCACGCGTCGTCGTAGTAGGTGTCCTCGTAGCGCTCACCGCCGTCGCACAGCAGCGTCACGATGCTTCCGGTCTCGCCGCGTCGCTTCATGTCGGCCGCCAGCCGGAACGCCCCGATCAGATTGGTCCCCGTGGATCCGCCGGCGTGCAGGCCGGTGACCTCGTCGAGCATGCGCACCGCCGCCACCGACGCGGCGTCGGGAATCTGCATCATGTGCTCGATCACCGCGGGGACGAACGACGGTTCGACGCGCGGTCGACCGATGCCCTCGATGCGTGATCCCGTGCCGGTCGCGTCGGGATTGCCCGCGTCCCACGCCTCGAAGAACGCCGACCCCTCGGGATCGACGACGCACACCTTGGTCGGGACGCGCTTGTAGCGGCAGTACCGACCGATGGTGGCGCTGGTGCCACCGGTGCCGGCACCCACCACGACCCAGGTGGGAACCGGAAACCGCTCGAGCGCCATCTGATCGAAGATCGAGCACGCGATGTTGTTGTTGCCGCGCCAGTCGGTGACGACGGAGGCATTGGTGAACTGGTCGAGGTAGAACCAATCACGTTGGGCACCCAGGGTTTCCGCAACTCGATACACGGCGCCGGGTGAATCGACCAGCCGACAGATGCCGCCGTACCGTTCGATCAACGCGATCTTCGCCGGGCTGGTGGCAGCGGGCATGACCGCCACGAATTCGAGACCCACGAGTCGGGCGAAGTAGGCCTCCGAGACGGCGGTGGACCCGCTCGACGCTTCGACGAGGGTGGTCCGCGGCCCGATGTCCCCGTTCGCGAGTCCGAACAGGAACAGCGACCGCGCGAGCCGATGCTTGAGCGAGCCGGTGGGGTGGACGGACTCGTCCTTGAGGTACAGGTCGATCCCCCACTGCGTCGGGAGTGGAAAGGGGTGCAGGTGGGTGTCCGCGCTTCTGTTCGCGTCGGCCTCGACGATGCGCAGCGCGTTCTCGACCCAGTCCCGATCCTCGATCATCATGCGCACATTCTGACGGGTAGTGGTTCACTGGTCTCTGCAGGGGGAACACCGACGAGACGACGATCTCGAGAGGCCACCGTGCTCACTGAACACCCGGCACCATCGCATCGACCGGCTACCGCGTACATCAACGCCATTTCCACGGCGGTACCCGAACACGACGTGCACGACGATTTCGTCGCGTACGCCGACTCCACCTTCGAGCTCCGCCGCAAGCAACTGCTGTTCCGTCGGATGGCCGACCGCGCCCAGATCTCGCACCGATGGTCCGCGTTCCCGTCCATCGCCAGCTTCTACGGCGACGATCCCAATGCCGTCGACACGCAAACGCGCATGCGGGAATTCGAGCGCACCGCACCGGATCTCGCGGTGCGCGCGGTCGACGGGTTGAACCTCGGTGCCAGGGCCGCGGACATCACGCACCTCATCGTGCTCACGTGCACCGGATTCTACACTCCGGGAATCGATTTCGAGATCATGAAGAGATGCGGGGTCCCGACGACGGTCGAGCGCACCCAGGTCGGATTCATGGGGTGCTTCGCCGGTATCAACGGGCTGAAGTTGGCGCACCACATCGTGCGGTCCGAGCCGTCCGCGCGCGTACTGGTGGTCAGCACCGAACTGTGCTCGCTGCACATGCAGAAGACGGACGACCTCGAGACGATGCTCTCGTTCCTGGTGTTCGGCGACGGCGCCGCGGCGGTCCTCGTCACCGGTGAGCCGAAAGGTCTGGCGATGGACTCGTTCCAGGCGCTGATGATCGAGGATTCACGCGATCTGATCACGTGGCGGATCGGCGGGATGGGCTTCGACATGGTGCTGTCCGGCAAGGTGCCGGGATCGTTGTCGCGGGCGCTGGACGAGACGACCATGAAGATCGTCCTCGGTGGTGCGGAGATGTAGACGGTGGACCTCTGGGCCATTCACCCGGGCGGGCGATCGATCCTCGACGCGGTCGAGGGCGCGTTGCACCTCGAATCCGACGCTCTGTCCGCATCGCGACACGTTCTGGACAATTACGGCAACATGTCCTCGGCGACAGTTCTGTTCGTTCTCGCGGAAATGATGGAACGCGGTGACACGGGAAACGGGTGTGCGATGGCGTTCGGCCCCGGCCTCACCGCGGAAACGATGTTGTTCCACGCAGCCTGAGTGCGCACCCACGCGAGTGAGGGGCCCCCTGATGTCGCGAGACGGACCCAACGGCACCCTCACTTCGATCGGGCGCCGCGCGACGGGTGCCGTGCACCCGCGCGCACACCCTCACGCGTGAGCGGAGTTGTACGCCTCCTCGACCTCGGAGGGGATCCGGCCACGACTCGAGACGGTGAATCCGTTGTTGTTGGCCCACTCCCGGATTGCCTTGGTCTGCAGCGGATCCCGCGCCGAACCGGCGCTCCCGTTCTCGGCGGACGTCATCTTCTTGGACGCCTTCTTGGCGCGGCCACCGACCCGGGTGGCGTGCTCGGACCAGTAGTCGAGCTGCTTGCGGAATTCCTTGGCATTCTTGGCACCGAGGTCGATCTCGAATTCCACGCCGTCGACCGCGAATCCGATGGTCTCGCCTTTGCCGGTCTTGATCGGCGATCCGTCGATATCGTCGACCAATTCGACGTAAACTTGCTTGGCCATGAAGGCGTCCTCTCGATATATCCCCGAATGAAGTCGTAACCATGGCCGTCCGACGCCGTCGGTGGTGAACCGAGAAAGAGTCGAGTGACTACAGCTGCGTACCACACCTTAAACAATTGAACGGATCGTAGGTAGAGGCGGGCCGGTGAATCCTTCGTTATCTCCACGATGGAAACCGTTCGGTTCGACGACGGTGTCGTGGGCCGCGGACGATCCTTACCCGAAATAACCGCGGCGTGGCCGGTGTTGCACGCAGGAGATCTCTATCGGAAGGTGACTGTCGTGGCTGTACCACTGTCGATCCTGGACCTCGCGCACATCGGTGCCGGGGGCACGGCTCGCACCACGTTCGACTCCAGCGTCGCGCTGGCTCGTCTCGCGGAACGCAAGGGCTACAAGCGAATCTGGTATGCCGAGCACCACAACATGGCCTCCATCGCCTCGTCGGCGACCTCGGTGCTCATCGCGCACGTCGCGGCACACACCGAGTCCATCCGATTGGGGTCCGGTGGTGTGATGCTGCCCAACCATTCGCCATTGACCATTGCTGAGCAATTCGGAACGCTCGCGACTTTGCACCCCGGACGTATCGATCTGGGGCTCGGTCGAGCGCCGGGTTCGGATCAGGTCACGATGCGAGCACTGCGGCGCGACCCGTCGTCGTCGGACTCGTTCCCGCGCGACGTCCAGGAATTGCAAGGATTTCTCGGGGCGAACTCCCTGGTTCCCGGAGTGAAGGCAGTGCCCGGTCACGGAACCGACGTCCCGCTGTACATTCTCGGATCGTCGCTGTTCGGTGCCCAGCTCGCCGCGCACCTGGGACTGCCGTACGCCAATGCCTCCCATTTCGCTCCGGACTCTCTCGAGGAAGCCGTCGAGGTCTACCGTGCGAACTTCCGCCCGTCGGACCAGCTCGACCGGCCGTACGTGATCGCCGGGGTCAACGCGGTCGTCGCGCCCACCACGGCCGAGGCGCAGGCGCTCAACGACGCCGGAGTCCGGGATCGCGTGGTGCAGATGGTCGGCCGCGGCCGGTCCTTCACTCCGGAGGAGGTGGACATGATCATGGAGTCCCCCGCCGGGATGCAGATCCAGCAGATGGTCAAGTACACCGCGGTCGGCACGCCCGAGGAGGCGTCGGACTACCTGGAGAAGTTCGCCGCGCACGCGGACGCCGACGAGGTCATCGTCGCCAGCATCATCGGCGACACCGACACCTGGCTGCGATCGTACGAGCTACTCGCCGACGCGCACCTCGGCGTCGGCGTCTGACCACACGGGCGGAAGCCCGAACCGGTCGAACAGCTGCACGTCGAAGAAGCACACCACGTGGGCGACGCCCGAGTCGGTGATCTCGAGGACGTGCAGCTGGAACGGCCGGTGCACGCCGTCTGCGCCCAGCATGTAGAGCCCGAACGCGGGCTGGCCGTTGGCCGTGGTGGCGATCATCCGCATCGACTCGGGCCCGGTGGCGGGGCACTTGGTGGAGATCAGTGCGCCGATGTCGGCCGCGCCCCGGTACCAGCCGGTGAACGGCGGCATCTCCCAGACGGCCTCGGCGGCGAACAGCTTCACGATGCCGTCGATGTCGTAGTTCTCGAACCCCTCGACGTACCGACGGAGAAGCTCGCGAGTCTCGGGTGACTCGGGTTCGGCGAGCGTTCCCTCCTCCGGCAGGATCGCGTCGATCTGGGCGCGGGCACGCTGGAGCAGGCTGTTCACGGCCGCCGTCGTGGTTCCCAGCAGTTCCGCCACCTCGGACGCGCGCCACTGGAGTACCTCACGCAACACCAGCACCGCGCGTTGGCGCGCCGAAAGGTGTTGCAGCGCAGCGACGAACGCGAGTCGCACCGACTCCCTCGACGTCACCGTCGTGGCCGGATCGTCGGGGGTGTCGTGCACCGCGTCGGGCAGCGGTTCCAGCCACGCGATCTCGTGCCGTTCGATCAGCTCGTCCGCTGGGTCCGAGGCCGCCGCGCCCAGGCCCGACGGCAGGGGCCGACGTCTGCGCCCCTCGAGCGAGGTGAGGCAGGTGTTGGTGGCGATGCGGTAGAGCCACGTGCGGAGCGACGAGTCGCCCTTGAAGTTTCCGTAACCCCGCCACGCCCGGACGAACGTGTCCTGGACCAGGTCCTCGGCGTCGTGGATCGACCCGGTCATGCGGTAGCAGTGGGCGGTCAGCTCCCGGCGGAACGGCTCCGCGAGCGACATGAAGTCCTGATCGAGCGCCGAACCGGTCGTCGTCATGGCGAGCAGAGTAATCCTCGGACGGGCCTTTCGCCGCCGGAAAGCACCGACGGAACTGCCCCCCGACAGCGCCGGACGTCCTACAGCCGGACGGCGGACCGGAACCGACGCAACCGAAGACTGTTCGTCACCACGAAGACCGACGACAGCGCCATCGCCGCGCCGGCGAGCATGGGATTCAACAGCCCGGCCGCGGCCACCGGAATGGCGGCGACGTTGTAGGCGAACGCCCAGAACAGGTTCACCCGGATGGTGTGCAGGGTCGCGCGCGCCAGGCGAATCGCGTCGACCGCTGCTCTCAGGTCACCGCGAACCAGCGTCAGGTCGCCCGCCTCGATCGCCGCGTCCGTACCGGTGCCCATGGAGAGTCCGAGGTCGGCGACGGCGAGCGCGGCGGCGTCGTTGACGCCGTCGCCCACCATGGCCACGACCCGGCCCGATTCCTGCAGCGACCGCACGGTGTCGACCTTCTGCTCGGGCAGCACTCCGGCGATGACCCGATCGACTCCCACGGCGTCGGCGACGGCGCGCGCGGCCGCCTCGTTGTCGCCGGTCAGGAGGACGGGGTCGAGTCCGAGTGCACGCAGTTCGGCGATGGCGACGGCGGACGTGGGCCGGACGGTGTCGGACACCGCGATCACGCCCCGCGGGGTGACGGCGGCAGCGGTGTCGGTGTCGGCGCCGGCAGAACCCCACCCGACGACGACGGCCGTCGATCCGCGGTTCTCGGCCTCGGTCATCGCGTCGCGCAGGTCCATCGGCAGTGGACCGTCGAACAGATCGGGCCGGCCCACGAGCACGCGTCGTCCGGACACGGTCGCCGCGACACCGCGACCGGGCGTGCTCGCGAAGTTCTCGGCCGGTTCGACGACGCCGTCGGCCTCGCCCGCGGTCACGATGGCCCGGGCCACGGGGTGTTCGGACCCGCGCTCGGCGGCCGCGGCGAGCGCCAGCACTTCGGCGGGAGAGGCAGACGGGGCCACCACGGACTGCACGCTCATCTCGCCGGTGGTGACGGTGCCGGTCTTGTCCACGACGACGGTGTCCACGCGCCGGGTCTGCTCGAGCACCTCGGGGCCCTTGATGAGCACCCCGAGTTGCGCGCCCCGGCCGGTGCCCACCATGAGCGCGGTGGGCGTGGCCAGGCCGAGGGCGCAGGGGCAGGCGATGATCAGCACCGCGACCGACGCGGTGAACGCCGTGCTCCAGCCGCCGCCCACGGCGAGCCAGACGCCGAAGGTCACGAGCGCGATGGCGATGACGACGGGGACGAACACCGACGAGATCCGGTCGGCGAGACGTTGGGCCTCGGCCTTCCCGTTCTGCGCCTCCTCGACGATCCGGGCCATCTGCGCGAGCTTGGTGTCGGACCCGACGCGGGTGATCCGGACGTCGAGGCGGCCGTCGGCCGCGACGGTACCCCCGGTCACGGCGTCGCCGACGGCCTTGTCGACGGGGATGGACTCGCCGGTGATCATCGACTGGTCCACCGCGGCGGCGCCGTCGATCACCTCGCCGTCGGCTGCGATCTTCTCGCCGGGGCGCACCAGGATCACGTCGTCGACCGCGAGATCGTCGACCGACACCTGGTGCTCGCGGCCGGAGCGGACGACGGTGGCGGTCTTGGCGCCGACCTCGAGCAGGGCGCGCAGCGCGGCGCCCGACGCCCGCTTGGATCGGGCCTCGAGATAGCGCCCGGCCAGCAGGAACGTGGTGACGCCGGCGGCGGCCTCGAGGTAGATGTTGGCGCTACCGGTGCCCTGTTCGGCCGTCAGCGCGAACGGGTGCCGCATACCGGGCATCCCGGCGGTGCCGAAGAACAGGGCGTACAGCGACCAGCCGAACGCGGCCAGGGTGCCCACCGAGATGAGCGTGTCCATGGTCGTCGCACGGTGTCGGAAATTGGTCGCCGCGGCGAGATGGAACTGCCAGCCGCCCCACACCACGACGGGGGCAGCGAGAGTCAGCGAGAGCCACTGCCAGTACTCGAACTGCAGTGCGGGCACCATCGCCATGGCGATGACCGGCACCGTCAGGGCGATGCAGATGAGCAACCGGCGTCGGGAGAGGTCGAGGGGCGACGGACCGTCCTCGGCCGCCGGATGCGCGGCCGGAGTGGGCACGGCCGCCGTGTAGCCCGTCTTCTCGACGGTGGCGACCAGCTGATCGACGGTGGCCGTGGAGGTGAGGACGCTCGCTCGCTCCGTGGCGTAGTTGACCGTGGCGCTGACGCCGTCGAGCTTGTTCAGCTTCTTCTCGATGCGGTTGGCGCACGACGCACAGGTCATACCGCCGATGTCGAGATCGATGCGCCGAGCGGTGTCGGCAGACGAGGCCGATGCCGCGGACTCGGCGGTGGGAACGGTCACGGTGTACCGAGATCGGCGATCTCGTAACCCGCCTCGTCCACCGCGGCGGCCAGGGCGGCGTCGTCGATCGGAGAATCGGAGTCGATGCGGACCTTCCCGGAGTCGAGCGTCACATCGACCGAGGTGACGCCGTCGAGTGCGCCGATCTCCTCGGACACCGCGCCGACGCAGTGGTTGCAGGTCATGCCGCTGACGGTGATGGTTCGAGTGGTCATGGAGTTACCATACCCCCCTACGGTATAGGCGCGCCAGGGTGCGCGGAGGACCCCGGTGTTCACCTACGAGGGCTACGCTGGGAACGGACCCACCCGCCCATCGTGAACCACACGAGTTCGACCACCACGAGTGACGCAGCAGCGAAAGCGAGAGCACACCGATGGAGCACTCGGAACCATCCTGGCGGAGTGCCGAGCACCCTCGCCCGGACCATTTCCTCGTCCACCTCAGCGATACCCACCTCGTCGGCGAGGGGGAACTCTACGACGCCGTCGACAGCGAAGAGCGAGTCCGGCAGATCTTCGCCGAACTCGCCGAATCGGGCGCGCGGCCCGAAGCGCTGGTGTTCACCGGCGATCTCGCCGATCGAGGCGAACCCGCCGCCTACGAGTCGCTGCGCGCACTCGTGCAACCCGCTGCGGATGCCGTCGGCGCCACCCTCGTGTGGGCGATGGGCAATCACGACGATCGGGCCGCGTTCCGCACCCGGTTGCTCGACGAGCCCCCGTCCACGGACCCGGTCGATCGAGTCGTCGAGATCGGTGGGTTGCGCGTCATCACGCTCGACTCGACCGTGCCCGGTCATCACCACGGCGAGCTCACCGATGACCAGTTGCAGTGGCTGGCAGCCGAACTCAGCGTTCCGGCTCCGCACGGCACCGTCCTCGCCATGCACCACCCACCGGTCCCATGCGTCCAGGATCTCGCGGTGCTGGTGGAACTGCGGGGCCAGCGTGCGCTCGCCGATGTGCTGCGCGGCACCGATGTCCGCGCCATCCTGGCGGGCCACCTGCACTACTCCACCAGCGCCGTCTTCGCGGGAATTCCGGTGTCCGTGGCGTCGGCCACCTGTTATACCCAGGACCTCAACGTCCCCGTCGGTGCGCAGCGCGGTCGCGACGCGGCGCAGGCCTACAACCTCATCCACGTCTACGGCGACGGCCGCGACGAGCGGGACACCGTCGTGCACTCGGTCGTCCCCATCAGCACCGGCGACACCGTGGGGACCTACGTGTCCGCGGACGAGACGGAACGACGGTTGGCCGAGGCGGGCGTCGTCATCGCCGACGCCTCGGCGAGCACCCTCACGTCCCAGCGCTGACCCGGGGCCCGAGGGGCGACGGCGCTACTTCTCCCAGGGGGCCGGGATGGGGAAGTACCGGGTGAGGAAGTCGGTGACCGCCGCTGCCCGCTCGTCGGCGTGGATCTCCGGGAAGCTGCCGTCGTTGAGGCAGAAGAAGTCCATCGAACGCTTCGCCAGCAGGCGCTCCATGTCCCGCAGCCCGGTGCGCATCGTGGTGTCGATGTACTTCACCGAGGCCGCCGTCTGGACCACCGCGCGGCCGGTGAGCAGCGAGTAGTAGTGGTACAGCGAGTTGGTCACGGAGATGTTGTCGCTGGCGCGGAACGCGCTGGCGGCGGTGGCGGCGAACTCCGCCGGGAACTCGCGTTCGAGCTCGAACATGACGCTGCGGCGCAACGGCGCCGGGGCGTGCTCGAGGTGGCGGGTGGTGATGCGGCCGAACCGCTCGTGCAGCAGTCGACGGTTCACGCGGGCCGCGTTCTCGAAGCCGCTGCGCTGCTCGTCGTTGCTGCCGAGCCCGATGCGCATCCCGGCCTCGACGAACATCGAGATTCCGCCGGGTGAGAAGAACATCTGTGGACCCACCGGACGGCCGAAGAACATGTCGTCGTTGGAGTACAGGAAGTGCTCGGCGAGCCCGTCGATGTGGTGCAGCTGGCACTCGACGGCCTGCGAGTTGTAGGTGGGCAGCACCGACGGATCGGCGAAGAACTCCTCGCTGCGCACGAAGGTCACGTCGGGGTGATCGGCGAGCCAAGCGGGCTTCGTGGAGTCGGTGACGACGAAGATGCGTCGGATCCACGGCGCGTACAGGTGAACCGATCGCAGGGCATACTGCAGTTCGTCGATCTGGCGGAAGCGTGCCTCGTGGTCGTCACCCTCGCCGACGACGACGGTGTTCATCCGCGCCGCGCGCTCGGCCTGCCACTCGAGGTCGGTGCCGTCCACCCACGAGAACACCAGGTCGATGTCGAAATCGATGTCCGACGCGTGGTCGGCGAACATGTTCTCGATGGTCGGCCAGTGCCGACCGAAGCGCTCGACCGTGCCCCGCACGGCTTCGTCGGGCCGGATGACGCGTCGGGTCAGGGAGTTCTCGACGGGCAGCACGATCTCGTCGTCGGAGATGTCCCACAACTCGATCTGCACCCCCGTCGCGGCACCGTACGAGAGCCGACTCGCCACGTGGACGCGGGGTCGGAAGAGGCGGAAGATCCGAGCCTGGTTCGACGACGCCAGCAGGCCGTCGGCGACCAGGAGCGTCTTGCCCTTCTTGGCGTCCATCGACCGGGAGTAGAACGGCTCGTCGGCGCAGCCCGCGACGAGAGCCTGGCGCAGTTCCCTGCGGCGCAGGCGATCGATGGCGACCACAGGCCGTTCGTCGTTGCCGCGGACCAGCAGATAGTCGATGCCGGCGCGATCGAGGATGTCGCGCAGGAACAGCAGGTCCTCGACCATGGCTTCGTGCGGCGTGGTCGTGGTGATCGCGAGGGCGAAGCGGTCCTTCACCTCGGCGATGTCGCTGCGTTCGGACAACCGAGCGCGCGATGCGGCCGACGCCCGGACTATGTCGTCGGCTCCGTCGCTCTCGGGCGGAACCAGGTAGACATCGGGCGTCTCGACGATCTGTGTGATGGTGTCCGTCCCTTGCTGCTCGATTCGGCCCCCTGCTTGCTCGATTCAGCTCAGTGTACGAGACCGCAGGGTGTGGTCCGGACCGGTTCGAGCGGTCACTGGAGCCTTCTCGAACGACCGAGTACCCGCTACTGCCCCCGCAGCAACCCCAGCGCTTCCTGGACGCGCGTGAGATGCCGGTCCATGGCGTCCGACGCGTCGGGACCGGAGCCGGACTCGATGGCGTCGACGATGCTCGCGTGCTCGGTGTTGGACCGCTCCCGACGGTCGGGCAGCAGGTTCACCATCTCGGACTGGCGAGAGAGGGCCTCGCGGATCTCGGCGAGGACGGCGATGAAGATCTCGTTGCCGCTGGCCTGGGCGATGAGCAGGTGGAACTCGGCGTCGAGCTCCACCCAGCGTCGAGGATCGGTCTCGGCGGTCATGGTCTCGAGCAGGGTGCGCAGCGCGTGCATCTGTTCCGGCGAGCGCCGCTCGGCGGCGAGTGCGGCGGCCGGCATCTCGATGTGCGGGCGTGCTTCGCGCAGCGACGCCGCCGAGTGCTTGCCGAACACCGCGTTGGTTTCCACCGACGACGAGACGACGAACGTCCCCTTGCCGGTGTGCGTCTCGGTCAGACCCAGCGCGGTGGTCGAGCGCAGCGCCTCGCGCACCACCGAGCGACTCACGCCGAAGCGCGTGGCCAGCGACGCCTCGGAGGGCAACCGCGTCCCCACCTCGAGCTCACCGCCCTCGATGGCGCTGCGGAGTTCGGCCAGGACGGCCTCGGCCGCGCCGACGCGCGTCACGATCGTCTGCTTGCTGGCCCAACTGTCGGACAGGGTCATGGCGACACTGTGAACGAGGACTCGGTGAGGGGCAAATCGGGCACCGCCGGCAGGGCGGTCGGACGTGTCGATCGGGTTGTCTTCGTTGTTCTTCTGTTTGCACTAGAAACCGTGATACTTACCGATCGACCGGCCGGCGTAGCGTCGCCCGCATGGACACGCCTTGCCCCTGCGGATCGAACGTCCCGTTCGGTCGCTGTTGCGAACCGGTGGTGACCGGGGACATCTCCGCTCCCACGGCCGAGCGGCTCATGCGCTCTCGCTACACGGCGTACCACCTGGGCGACGCCCGGCATGTCCTGCGCACGTGGCACCCCGACACTCGGCCGGCCTCGCTGGATCTCGACGACGACCGCGAGTGGACCGGGCTCGACGTCCTGGCCGTCACGGGCGGCGGCATGCTGCACACCTCCGGCACGGTGGACTTCGTCGCGCACTTCCGCGACCGCCGACGCGGCCGCTCCGGAGTCGGCGAGATGCGGGAGAACAGCCGATTCGAGCGGGTGAGCGGCGTGTGGATGTACGTCGAGGAGCTGTAACGGGAGCTCAGGCTTCCCGTGCCTCGATCTCGTCGACGAAGGCCGCGGTGATCCTCGCGAGCTCGGGCCCGTGCGAGAGCGGTGACCAGTGGCCGGCGGCGATGTCCGTGCGGCGAAGGTCGCGGACCCACCGGTGGGTGTCGTCGTAGTGGAACGGCCGCACGGCGATGTCCTCGGTGTTCACGATCAGCTGGACCGGAACGTCGACGAACTTTCGGCCGGGCCGGGTCAGGCGCGACACGAGGTTCGCCTGGTAGAGCCGCACGCCGTTGACGGCGTCGTCGTACAGCGTGTCCGACGGTGTCACCATCGACGGGTCGACGTTCGAGAACTCCTGGAGAAAGGTCCCCCAGCCGCGACCGTACTGACGGTCGATGCGCATGCGGGCGAGCCGGGTGCTCTGGAAGGTCACGGTGTACCAGGACGCGCGGAACTGCGCGAGGACCTGGCCGATGCCGCGAAGCGAGGGGCGGCGCAGACGAGCACGCACCCACTGCCCCAGGTGATCGAGGTTCGGCCCGGACACCGAGGTGTAGGACTTGATGCGCTGTGCCGCAGCGGGATCCGCGGCGGCCTCCCAGGTCTCGACGGCACCCCAGTCGTGTCCCAGGACGTGCACGGGCGTGCCGGGGCTCACCGCGTCGATCACGGCGCGCAGATCGTCCGCGAGTTCGGTGAGCAGGTAGCGGGCGTTGTCGGTGGGGACGGTCGATTCCCCGGCGCCGCGAGAGTCGTAGGTGACGACGCGGAAACGGTCGATCAGGTGGGGGCGCACGTGCTGCCACAGCACGTGGGTGTCGGGCCAGCCGTGCACCAGCACCAGCGTGGGGCCGTCGGGGTTGCCGGAGGTGAAGACGGCGAGCTCGATGTCGCCGTTGCGTACGGTGGAGCGGACTTCGTCGGTCATGGCGGCGCTCCTGTTCTGTTGCGGCACAGGGGTTGTGGGCACAGGGGTTGTGGGCTCGGCGGTCACAGGTCGAGCACCAACGGACCACGTTCGGCGCGGGAGACGCAGATGAGCATGTGGTCCTCGCGGTCGGTGGCGGTGAGTCGCTTCTCGCGGTGTTCGGGGGTGCCGGACAGCACCCGCACCTTGCACGTTCCGCAGAAGCCCTGCCGGCACGAGTACGCGACGGCCGGGAACTCGTCCTTGATGACGTCGAGTGCGGATCGGTCGGCCGGTACCTCGAGGGTGCGACCCTCCTTGGCGAGCACGACGCGGAACGGGTGACCGCCGATCACGGGAGGCGCGCCGAACCGCTCGAAGTGCAGCGACCGGGCGGCGCAGGACGCGAACGAGGTGCGCACGCCCTCGAGCATCGGGGTGGGGCCGCAGCAGTACACGGCGCCTCCCTCGGGAGCGCCGGCGAGAACGTCTGCCGCCGTGGCGATTCCGTGCTCGACGTCGGTTCGAACGGTCACCCGCTCCGATTCCCAGCTCTCGATCTCCGCCAGGAAGGGCATGCTGGCCCTCGAGCGTCCGCAGTAGACGAAGCTCCAGTCGAGACCCGCGGCGTGGGCCGCCTTCACCATCGGCAGGATCGGGGTGATCCCGATGCCACCCGCCACGAAGTGCACGCGGGATTCCTCCGCGAAGGGGAACGCGTTGCGAGGGCCGCGCACGGTGACCGTCGATCCGGGTGTGAGCCCGTGCATGATGGCCGAGCCGCGGCCGGACGGGATGCGGCGGACGGCGATGCGGTACCGCGATCGATCGGCCGGGTCGCCGCACAGCGAGTACTGCCGACGCAAGCCGGGGGTGAGGTGCACGTCGACGTGGCATCCGGGCCGCCACGCCGGCAGGATCGATCCGCCCGCGTCGACCAGATCGATCATCACGACCTCGCCGTCGTCGGTGGCGGGGACGACGGACTCGACGGTGAGCGTGGCCGCGGAGTCGGGCGTGCGTCCGGCGACCTCGGGGTTGTACCGCACGCGCGACATGGCCCCGAGGTAGTTGCCCACCAACAGGCCGAGGACGCCCAGCGCCCGGTCGCTGCGCGGGCGACCGCGCAGGTCGCGGGGCAGGCTCGTCACTGGGACGCTGCTCGCGCGGCCGGTGAGGAGGCCAGGTACGCGACGGCCTGGGACGTCGATCCCTCCTGGCTCGGGTGGTAGCTCGCCCGGAAGTACCGCATGAGCCGCACCGTCAGATCGACGGGACCGGGCACGGTGCCGCGCCGAGCGGCGCTGCGCCACTTGAGCGGCGTCGGGCGCCGACCCGAGGCGGGACCGTCGGCCAGCAGCGGATCGTTCATCATGAGGAAACGCGTGCCACGTACCCAGAGGTAGACGAGCAGGGGTGCGACGAGGACCTGGGTTCGCAGCCGACGCACCTCGCGGCGATCGAAGTACCGCAGTACGTCGTACGCCACGGAACGGTGTTCGACCTCCTCCGATCCGTGCCAGCGCAGCAGGTCGAGCATGGTCGGGTGCACGTTCGCGCGGTCCAGGCCCTCGGCGTTGAGCACCCAGTCGCCCAGGAACGCGGTGATGTGCTCGATCGCGGCGATGAGCGCGAGCCGCTCGACGAGGTGGTTCTGGGTCCGCCGACTGGTGACGGGGCGGGGACCGATGACCTTCGAGAAGACCCAGTTCATCTGGTCGGTGAACGGCGTCGGGTCCAGACCGCTGTCCTTCAGATGATCGAGGACGCCGGAGTGCGCGGACGAGTGCATGGCCTCCTGGCCGATGAACCCGATGACGTCCTCGCGCAGGTTCTCGTCCTCGATGTACGGCAGGGCTTGGGTGAACGTCGCCACGAACCACTCCTCGCCGGCCGGCAGCAGCAGGTGCAGGACGTTCAGCGCGTGGGTGGAGAACGGATCGCCCGGAATCCAGTGCATCGGCAGGCCGTCCCAGTCGAACTGCACATCGCGGGCATGGAGGACGAGGTTGTCCGGGTCGTGTCCTACTGCGGTCATGTACTCGTCCTTCCCTGTTCACGCATGTGCGTGGCTCAGATCACCGAATCTTACTATGACAGGGAGTAACGGTAAAGCCCGGGCAGTGTCGACGCCCACATGTGACGTGCGGCAGCGGTGTTGCCCGAGCCCCCTGGCCAGGAGGAATGTCGAAGAAGACGCGGGGCGAGACGAGAGGCGGAACGACGATGGCCGATTCTTCGGACAGGCCGACCGGAAAACAGCAGTCCGCATCCTCCCGCGTCGACGGCCCCCTCGTGCGACCCGTCGATCGGGCCGAGGGACGCACCTACCGCGTTCTGGTTCTCCTGTTCCTGCTGACGATCCCGTTCGCCGTGGTCGCGGGGGTGGGCGCGGCGAACGCGCAGGCCGACGCGGTGGCCGATCTCGCGGCGACCACCACCGAGGTGACGGCGACCACCACGGAGGCGTCCCGAATTCCGGCGTCCATGACCTCGGAGTACACGGCGACGCCGGCCGGGGCGATCGTGGGGACTCCGGCCGAGTGGACTCTGCGTGGGATCACCTACCGCGGCGAGGTGCTGGTGCCCGCCGACCGGCCGGCCGGTACCGCCACCACCATCACCGTGGGTGCCGACGGTCAGCGGACCGCGCCGATCCCCAACGGTGTGGACATCGTGGTTCTCGGGATCTTCGCCGGGGTGTCCACGCTCGCTGTGTCGGCCGTGACGCTGTCGGTGATCTGGGCGGCGTCGGTCCGCCGCTACGAGCGACTCCGCGACAGGGAGTGGGACGACGCGCTCACGCGGCTGTTGGCCTGAGCCATCGGGCTGGTGGCCTGAGCCATCGGGCTGGTTCGATCAGGCCGTCCGCTCACCCGTCCGGTCGGCGACGTGGAGCCGGTTCGCGGCCGCCACCAACGCCCTCGCCGTGGATTCGGTGGCGTCGGCGCCGACGCCCATCGCCCAGGCTTCGCGCGAATCCTGTTGCGCGTGAACGAAGGTCACCGTACCCGCCTCCGTCTGCTGCTGGTGGAACGAGAGAATCTCGAGGTGGATCCCGGCGTCGTAGAGCATCGACGTCATGGCCTCGGCGGGCCCGTGGCACAGGGCCGAGGCGCTGCGGATGCTGTCTCCCACGGCAAGCGTGGCGGTGAACTCGAAGCGCCCGGCTCCGCGAGGGGCGCACTCGGCCGAGCCGAGGCGAACGGGGCCGGACGTGGGGGCGTAGGTCTGCGCGTACTCGGCGGTCTGGGCGAACTCGGCGAACGACATGGTCTCAGCCTCGGCGAGCAGCGCCCGTGGCACAGGAGACGAACGGTGAACGGTTGCGTAATCGGCAGAAAAATCACGGGCCGAGAAATCGTGCGAGATGCTCATGGAAGCGGGTCTTTCCGTACGGAGGAAGGACCGACAAGGTAGTTCGAGACCCCGCAGCGAGGGGTCGGTCCGAATCAGACCCCGCTACGGCGGCGAACTACGAGCATGCGCGACATGACTCGAGAGTAGACCGACCGTGAACCGTCGGGCAAGGGTGGACGGAATTCTCGAACCGACGCCGTTCTTCTCGGTTCGACGCCGTTCTCGGTTCTGCGCTAGAGAGCAGTAGACGTCGACGACACCGAAACTCTCTAGGACACGCGCTAGAGAAGGCCAGAATGACCGGACGAGGCGATAGCGTGCGGTCATGGACCCCGTGCGCAATCCGTACGCCCCCGGCGCCGGACAACGACCCCCCGAACTCGCCGGTCGATCGAAGCAACTCGACGCCTTCGACGTGGTGCTCGAACGCATCGCCCGCGGCCGCCCCGAGCGCAGCGTGGTGCTCACCGGGCTGCGCGGCGTGGGAAAGACGGTGCTGCTCAACCACCTCCGCTCCGCGGCCATCTCGCGGCGGTGGGGCACCGGCAAGATCGAGGCGCGCCCGGACCAGGACCTGCGTCGGCCGCTGTCGTCCGCCCTGCACATGGCGGTCCGCGAGATCGCCGTCGCCCACCGCGATCCCGAGCGCGTCGTTCAGTTCCTCGGCGTCCTCAAGTCGTTCGCCCTCCGGGCGTCCGCCGACAAGGGGATGCGCGACAAGTGGCAGCCGGGGATCGACGCGCCCGCCCTCAAGGGCCGAGCCGACACCGGCGACATCGAGATCGACCTCGTGGAACTACTCCTCGATGCAGCGTCCCTCGCGCGCGACGTGGGTGTGGGTATCGCGATCTTCATCGACGAGATGCAGGATCTGGGGGCCGAGGACATCTCGGCGATCTGCGGGGCCTGCCACGAGCTGAGCCAGGACGCGGCCCCGCTGATCGTCGTCGGGGCGGGACTGCCGCACCTGCCGGCCGTGCTGTCCGCGTCGAAGAGTTACTCCGAGCGGTTGTTCAGTTACCACCGCATCGACCGGCTCGAGCGCGGCGCCGCCGATCTCGCGCTCATCGCCCCGGCCGAGCGCGAGGACGTCGAGTTCACCACCGAGGCCCTCGACGCTCTCTACGCCGCGGCCGACGGATACCCGTACTTCGTCCAGGCGTACGGCAAGGCGACCTGGGACCACGCCGCGGAGAGCCCCATCACCGAGGCCGACGTCCGAGTCGCCGCCCCCACCGCGGAGGACGAGCTGGCGGTGGGCTTCTTCGGCTCCCGGTACGAGCGCGCCACCCCGGCCGAGCGCGAGTACATGCGGGCGATGGCCGACCTGTCCGGTGACGACGGGCCGGTGGCGACGGCGAAGATCGCGTCGGAACTGGGACGGAAGCCGGCGTCGTTGTCCCCGGCCCGGGACGGATTGATCAAGAAGGGGTTGATCTACTCGGCCGAGCGCGGGTCCATCGGTTTCACGGTCCCTCACTTCGGCCGATACCTCCGAGCGCAGGCCGAGTGACGCTTCGCCGACCGCCCGGGGCTCACACCCCGGACAGGAGCAACACCCCGAGGTAGGCGGCGTAGGCCACGGTCAACCCGACGCCCCAGATGCGAGTGAGGTTCGCTCGGAAGAACACCAGCGGAATCATGACCAACGCGGCCCCGGCCATGACCCACAGGTCGAGGGTCAGGAACTGCGAGTCCACCGGGATGGGTCCGACGAGGGTCGCGATGCCGGTGATGGCCAGGATGTTGAACAGGTTCGAGCCGATGACGCTGCCCAGGGCGACGTCCGCGTGTCCGCGAATGGCCGCCATCACCGTGGTGGCGAGCTCGGGCAGAGAGGTCCCGACGGCCACCAGGGTCAGGCCGATGACGCCGTCGGACAGGCCGAAGTCGGAGGCGATCACGGTGGCTCCGTCGATCAGCAGGTTCGATCCGATGGGAAGCCCCACCAGGCCCAGGATCAGGTAGATCACGATGCGCGGCCACGGCATCGACGGGTCGGCGCCCTCGACGTCGGGCGTGATGTGGGCGCGGCGTGCGGTCACCACGGCGTGGGCGAGCATGGCGATCAGTCCGGCGAGCAGAATCAGGCCGCTGATCCAGGTGAGCGTGCCGAACGCGCACAGCACGATGAGCAGTGTCGTGGCCGCGAGCATCTGTAGATAGCTGCTGCGGACGTCGCGCTCTCCGGTGCGGATCACCGCGATCAGCGCGGGGATGCCGAGCACCAGCAGAACGTTGGCGGTGTTGGAGCCGACGACGTTGCCGAGCGCGAGGCCGGGGACGCCCTCGAGCACCGACTGGACGGAGATCAACAGCTCGGGAGCCGAGGTTCCGAACGCCACGATGGTCAGCGAGACGATCAGGGCGGGGACGCCGAGCCTCAGGGCCAGGTTGACCGCTCCACGGACCAGAATGTCGCCGGCGAAGATCAGCAGGATCAACCCGGCGGCAACGAGCAGCCATTCCATCTTCGAACACCATCGTTCACACAGGACTCCACCCGCCCCGGACCCGGAATCGGCGCGGAGCGGGTGGGTCGACGGACAGGGCCTCGACCGAGGCCGTGTTCGGTGTGAGCAGGCCTCAGTGTCGAGCGGGTACCCGAAGGATAAGCGCATCTCCCTGACCGCCGCCGCCACACAGCGCCGCCGCACCGGTGCCGCCGCCGCGTCGCTGCAGCTCGAGGGCCAGATGCAGGGCGATGCGAGCGCCGGACATTCCCAGCGGATGGCCGATGGAAATGGCGCCGCCGTTCACGTTCACCGTGTCCGGGTCCAGACCGAGCTCGCGGGTCGAGGCGATACCGACGGCAGCGAAGGCCTCGTTGATCTCGATCAGATCGAGGGACCCGGCGTCGATGCCGTCCTTCGCGCACGCCGCGGCGATGGCGTTCGCGGGCTGCTGCTGCAGCGTCGAGTCCGGTCCGGCGACCACTCCGTGCGCGCCGATCTCGGCAAGCCACTCCACGCCGAGTTCGCGGGCCTTGGCCTTGCTCATGACCACGACGGCGGCGGCGCCGTCGGAGATCTGGGAGGCGGATCCCGCGGTGACGGTGCCGTTCTTGTCGAACGCCGGCCGCAGCTTCGCGAGGGACTCGGCCGTGGTGTCGGCGCGGATGCCCTCGTCCTCGGACACCACCAGCGGATCACCCTTGCGCTGCGGGATGGTCACGGGCACCACCTCGTCGTCGTACACGCCGTTCTTCCACGCCGCGGCCGCGCGCTGGTGCGAGGTGGCGGCGAAAGCGTCCTGCTCCTCGCGGGTGATGGAGTCCGGGTTGGCGTCCTCGGTGAGTGCGCCCATCGCCTGATCGGTGAAGATGTCGTAGAGCCCGTCGAACGCGAGATGGTCGCGCATGGTGACGTCGCCGTACTTGAAGCCGGTGCGGCTCTTCTCGAGCATGTGCGGGGCCTGCGACATCGATTCCTGGCCGCCCGCGACGATCACGTCGAACTCCCCCGCGCGGATCAGCTGATCGGCCAACGCGATGGCGTCGATTCCCGAGAGGCACACCTTGTTGATCGTCAACGCGGGGACGGACATGGGGATGCCGCCGGCCACCGCGGCCTGGCGGGCCGGGATCTGTCCGGCGCCGGCGGTGAGGACCTGACCCATGATCACGTAGTCGACCTGGTCGCCGCGGATTCCGGCCTTCTCGAGGGCGCCGGCGATGGCGACACCGCCGAGGTCGGACCCGGACAGGGAGGACAGCGAGCCCATCAGTCGGCCGACCGGGGTGCGTGCCCCGGCGACGATCACGGACCGGGTGTCTTCGGATGCGGTCATGCGATTTCCTCACTGCTCGTGGTGTTGCCGGTGGTGTTCGGTGACGCGGTGGTGGTCGGTGACGCGGTGGTGTCGGCTACGTCGAGGGCGCTCAGCGCCATGGTCGACAGTCGGGATTCCAGCAGTGCGGCGGGGACGCGGCCCACCGAATGCGGGGTGGAGTTCAGGAGCCCGAAGGCCGCGTGGGCCTGGACGCGTGCCTCCTCCTCGGTGCGGTCCGCGTCGAGCTGCCGCAGGGTGCGGACCCAGATCTCGACGTACTTACGCTGCAGGAGCCGTACACGCCGACGCGCATCGTCGGGGAGGTTCGCCAGGTCTCGGAACTGGATCTCGATCAGGCGCGGCGAGGACAGCGCGAAATCGAGGTGGAAGGCGACCAGGGACCGCAGCGTCTCCAGTGGTGGGAGATCGCGACGCACCACCTCCTCGCCCCCGGAATGGAGAAATTCCGACACCCCCACGAGTAATTCGACGAGAACGGCTTCCTTGTTGGAGAAATGGCGGTAGACGGCCGGTCCACTGATCCCCACGGCGGCACCGAGGTCCTCGAGCCGAAGGCCGTGGTACCCGCGCTCGGCGACGATCACCGCGGCCGCATCGACGAGATTGCTCCGGCGTTCGGCTTTCATTCTCGACCGCTCGGTATGCGCTACCGCAGGTGCAGGGGTGGTCGAGGCCATCGTGCCCCCTCCTGTCGCCGCCGCCCGGTGGTCGGGCCTGTGGTCTGCGACTTTACCGCATTCGGTTAGCCCGCATTCACTTGACGGCAGGCGCCGACCGGGACGTCGGTTACTGTTCGGGCAGCAACAATGGCACGGGAACGGTGACATCCCGCGCCGATCTCTGGTGGACTCGTGTGATCGGTCGGGGACCCGGTGCGTGCAGAAGGGAGCGTTCGTGGCGCTGTCCTCGTCGTCGTCCCGGTTTCTGGTCGCCGGTGTCGCCGCCCTGATCGTCTACGCGCTGATCCCGTCCGTCGCCGCGCGCACCGTCGTCTACTGCCTGGTGGCGGCCCTCTCCGTGGCCGCCGTCGTGTACGGCATCCGGGTTCGGAACAAGATCAGTTCGCACTCGTGGTGGATCCTGGCGCTGGCGTTGTCGATCTGGGTCGCATCGGACGTGATCTACGGGATCGCCGAGAGCCGAGGACAGGAACCGGCGTCGCTGTCCGTGGCCGACGCCGGTTATGTCATGGGGTATCTGCTCATCTTCGTGGCCCTGGTCACGGCGCGCACCGAGAACCGCAGCCTGCTGGGACCGACGGATCTGCTCGAGGCCGCGATCGTGACCGCCGGCGTCGGCCTCGCCTCGTGGGTGCTGCTGTCCGATCCGGTCGGCGGCCCCACGTGGGACGCGTCGATGTGGTTCGGACTGTTCTACACCCAGTTCGACGACCTGCTGCTGGTGCTGGTGGTGCTGGTGGTCTTCGAGCGCCGCGCCGCATCCCCCACGCACTGGCTGCTCGGAGGTGCCATGGCACTCATGGTGGTCGCGGATTATTCGTCCTACGTGGTGCGGGCCGACGGGCCCCTCGCGGTCACGGTGCTCAATCTCTGTTGGCTCACCTCCTACGTGCTGTTCGCGGTCGCCGGCCTGCGGTTCGACGAACCCCCCAGGGTGGTGACGATCAGCCGGTCGAGGTCCGGTTCGATGCGCCTGGCCCTGCTCACCGTCGCCGTGTCCATGACGCCGCTCGCGATGGGCGTGCAGCTGGTCCGCGGCGTGCCGGTCACGTACTGGGGCCCCGCCGCCGTCACCGGCGCATCGGTGCTGGTGGTGTTGGCGTCGCTGCGGGCGTGGTCGTTCCTCACCGTCCTGCAGGGGCAGTCCGCCGCACTCCGTACCGCCGCCACCACCGACGGGGTGACGGGATTGGCGAACCGCAGCCATCTCGGTCGACGGCTGTCGTCGATCCTGGGATCGGAAGGCCGGGACGACGTCGCCCTGCTCCTGGTCGATCTGAACCGGTTCTCGGAGGTCAACCAGACCTTCGGCTACTCGGTGGGCGATCAGGTTCTGGTCGAGGTCGGGCGGCGCCTGGTGGCCACCGTCGCGCCCGGCAGCGTGGTCGGACGCCTCGGAGGGGACGAGTTCGCCGTGGTGCTCGCGGGCGGGGTGGACCGCGGCGAGGCCGAGGAGATCGCGCGGGCGGTGCAGCGCGCGGTCGGCTCGCCGCTGGCCGTGCGCGACATCCACGTGACCGTGGAGTGCGGCGTGGGAATCGCCCTCGCCGGTGTAGGGGTGCGGTCCGACGAACTGGTCCAGCGTGCGTACGCCGCCGTGGTGGAGGCAGCGAAACGTCAACCGCGGCTTGCGGTCTACGACGACTCGATGGACATCGATCGAGTGGACCAGCTGCGACGGATGGGCGAGCTCGACCACGCGATCGAATGCGGAGAACTGGAGTTGAGGTTCCAGCCGCGGCTGGACCTGGTGCACGGGCGCGTGACGGGACTGGAAGCCCTTCTGCGATGGCAACATCCGCGGGAGGGGCTCCTCCTGCCGGCTGCGTTCCTGCCCAGTGCCGAGCAGACCGGGATGCTGCCGGCCGTCACCGCGTACGTGCTGGACACGGCCATGGCCGCCTGTCGCCGATGGCGCCTCGCGGGTCTGGACGTGGACGTCGCGATCAACCTGTCCGTCCGTGACCTGGTGGACACCACCCTCGCGGGAGCGGTGTCCAGCGCGCTGGAACGGCACGGTCTTCCCGGCTCGGCCGTGGTCTTCGAGGTCACCGAGACCTCCGCGATGATGGATCCCGAGCGGTCCATCGACACGTTGAACACCCTTCGCGCGCTGGGTGTCTCGTTGTCCATCGACGATTTCGGCACCGGCTACAGCTCGCTGGCCTACCTCGGTTCGCTGCCGGTGCAGCAACTCAAGATCGACCGATCCTTCGTCACCTCGCTCACCACCGATCTCGCCAACCTCGCGATCGTGCAGTCCACGATCTCGCTGGCCCACACCATGGGGTTGCACATCATCGCCGAGGGAGTCGAGGACGAGCACACCCTGTTCACGCTGAACAACCTCGGCTGCGACGCGGTGCAGGGGTTCCACATCGCGCGGCCGGTCGCGGACGCCGACGTTCCCGCCACCGTGCGATCGGTCGAGGCGGCGGCGGGCGCCCTGACGGGAAGTGTGTGACCCGCCACAGTTGCGTCGGGTCCCGCTTGTAGCCTGAGGGCCGAGTCGACTCGTGCCACTCGGGCCTATGGTCGACCGGGAAGGACCATCCGTGCGCGCAGTTCAGGTGACCACCCTCGAGGGCCCCGACGCCCTCACCGTGACCGAGATCGACGAGCCCACCGGTGACGGAGTCGTCATCGACGTGCGAGCCGCAGGAGTCGCTTTTCCCGACGCGTTGCTCAGTCGTGGTCTGTACCAGTACAAGCCGGACCTGCCCTTCGTCCCGGGCAGCGAGGTGGCCGGCGTGGTGCGGTCCGCACCCGAGGGCTCGGGCTTCTCGGCCGGTGACCGGGTGGCGGCGCTGACCGGATTCGGCGGCGGTATGGCCGAGGTCGCCGTGGCGAACCCCGAGCTGGTCTTCGGACTGCCGGACTCCATCTCCTTCGAGGCGGGCGCCGGCATTCTCTTCAACGACCTCACGGTTCACTTCGCACTCCGACAGCGCGGTCGGTTGGCCGACGGCGAGACGGTCCTGGTGCACGGTGCCGCGGGCGGTATCGGTACCTCCGCGCTGCGGCTGGCCCCCGTTCTCGGCGCCTCGCGGACCATCGCCGTGGTCAGCACCGAGGAGAAGGCCGACGTGGCGCGCGCGAACGGTGCGACCGACGTGGTGCTCGTGGACGGATGGAAGGACGCCGTCAAGGAGCTCACCGGCGGGCGCGGAGTGGACATCGTCATCGACCCCGTCGGCGGAGACCGCTTCACGGACAGCATCCGATCGCTCGCGGCGTCCGGGCGCCTGGTGGTCATCGGCTTCACCGGCGGTGAGATCCCCACCGTGAAGGTGAATCGGTTGCTGCTCAACAACGTCGAGGTCGTCGGCGCCGGATGGGGCGCCTGGTGGATGACCCGTCCCGGCTACACCGCGACCCAGTGGGCCGAACTGGCGCCGCTCCTGGCGTCGGGCACGCTGTCGGCGCCCGAGCCCGCCGTCTACCCGCTGGACCGCGCCGGCGAGGCGATCGCATCCCTGGAGAACCGCACGGCCGTCGGCAAGGTCGTCGTCACGGTGTGATCCTCGAGCCCCGGGTAGGCTCGCCCCATGCGTATCGGTGCACACGTCCGGAACTCGGAGAACCCGCTCGGTGAGGCGGAGGAACTCGGAGTCGACCTCGTTCAGCTGTTCCTCACGGACCCGCAGAAGTGGAACAAGCCGACGGTCGGCGAGGGCCTGGAAGCGGTGCGCGACAGCGCGATCGACGTGGTGGTGCATTCCTCGTACGTCATCAACGTCGCCAGCCTGAACAACCGCATCCGGATCCCGTCTCGCAAGGCGGTCGCACAGCAGGCGGCGGTCGCGGGCGAGATCGGTGCGCTGGGCATGGTGGTGCACGGCGGCCACGTCCGCGACGGGGAGGACCCCGCCGAGGGCATTGCCAACTGGCGCAAGCTGTTCGAACGCCAGGCCGACGCCGGCGGCTTCGAGGTGCCGATCTGGATCGAGAACACCGCGGGCGGTGATTTCGCCATGGCCCGACGGTTCGACGCCATCGCTCGGTTGTGGGACGCGGTCGGCGAATTCGGAGCCGGGTTCTGCCTCGACACGTGCCACGCGTGGGCCGGCGGCGAGGATCTGGTGGACGCCGTGGAGCGCGTGAAGGCGATCACCGGTCGCATCGATCTGGTGCATCTCAACAACTCACGCGACGAGTTCGACTCCGCGCGCGACCGGCACGCGAACCTCCGCGCCGGCACCATCGACGCCGAGGTGCTGGCGGCGGTGGCGTCGGCCTCGGGTGCGCCCGTTCTGCTGGAGACTCCCGCCGAGGGCATGGCCGACGACGTGGAGTTCCTGCGCTCGACGAACTGACGGGCTCGACGAACTGGAGCGCTCGACGAACCGATCCGCTCGGGTCAGACGCGAGCGGCGGCCGGACTCCCGGTCTCGCTGTCGTCCGTGGAGACGGTGCCGACGGCGATCAGCGCGGCGAGTGCGATGCCGGCGCCGATGGTCATGGTGATCGCCATGGCGGGTCCGTCGTTGCCGAGCACGCCGACGATCGGAGCGACGACGGCTCCGAGGCCGAACTGCGCGGCACCGAGCAGGGCCGATGCGGTACCGGCCGCCTCACCGTGGCGGGACAGCGCGAGTGCGGGCGAGTTCGGCATGACGAAGCCCGCCGCGGCGAGCACGAAGAGCACGGGCACCATGAAGCCCCAGATGCCACCGAATTCCAGTGAGGTGGTGACGAAGAGCGTGGCGCCGGCCGCGGCCATGGCCATGAGCGCGACGATCACGATGCGCTGCGGGGTGAAGCGGTTCAGCGCGATCACGTTGAGCTGGGATGCACCGATCAGTGCGACGGCGCCGATGCCGAAGACCAGGGCGAACTGCTGCTCGTCGAGTCCGTACTGATCCTGCAGGACGAACGAGCTGCCGGCGATGTAGGAGAACAGCGCGGACATGCCCAGGGCGGCGACGAGCACCAGCACCACGAACTGCTTGTCGCGCAGCAGGAATCGGTAGGTGCTCAGTACCGGACGGATGGCCGCGGGGCGACGTCGTTCCTCGGGGAGCGTCTCCTTCAACAGGAAGATCGCGATCAGCATCAGCGCGGCGCCGAGGACGGCGAGCAGCGCGAACACCCAGCGCCACGACCCGTGGAGCAGCACCACTCCGCCGAGGCTCGGAGCGAGGATCGGCGCCACGCCCATGACGAGGACGAGCCGGGAGAGAACGGTGGCGGCACCGCGACCGGAGAACAGGTCACGCACGATGGCGAGCGCGATGACGGCCGTCGCGGCGGCGCCGAAGCCCTGCAGGGTGCGCAGCAGGCCGAGAACGGCCACGTTCGGGGCCATCATGCACAGGATCGACGCGACGATGTGGACGATCGTTCCCGCGATCAGCGGTCGACGGCGGCCGAGGGAATCGGACAGCGGACCCACGACGAGCTGGCCCACCGCCAGGCCGAGCAGCGTTCCGGTGAGGGTGAACTGCACGGCGGCCGTGGTGGAGTTCAGGTCCTCGGTGATCGCCGGAAGCGCAGGCAGGTAGGTGTCGATGGTCAGCGGCCCGAGGGCGACCAGCGCGCCGAGGACGAGGATGATGCGCAGCCGCGAGGACGCGGGGGCGGCGGTGGGGGGTGTCGTCGTCACAAGGGGGTGCAGCACCGTCGGGGCCCGATGTGTTCCCGACTCATCCGACGAGATCGTGAACTCTAGGCAACGAATGTCAGACGCGGCGTGACGGGTGGCTCGGCGACCCCGGCCTCGATGTCCGCGATCAGCGCGTCCGCCCAGCTCACGAGGCCGAGAACGTCGACGCCGTGGGGGCATCGGGGGTGGTAGTCCCAGATGCGGTCACGCCCCTGGGTCAGCAGCGAGACGGCACCCACGCTGTTCCCGCGCAGGCGATGGGTGAGCCCGACGGCCAGTTGCGCGAGTCCCTGCCACAGCCGACGTTCGTCGGCCACGCTGATCTTCCAGGTGCCCTCGAGAATCTCGTGCGCGTGGAACGGCATTCCGTCGTCGAGAAGTTGCTGTGCCCGCACCAGCGATTCGGCCGGGGGCAGCAGAACGTCGTCGGGTATGCGGGGCAGGCCGCCGTCGGCCCCGCGGGGGAGCGGTCGACCGAGCCCGTCGCGGGGTCGCGCGTTCTGCGGTCGACCGTCCGGGGTGCGTTCGCGATCGATCATCGTCGGCTCACGAGTGCACGGGGACGGAGACGCCGATGCCGCCCTCGGTGTCGAGGCCGAACCGCTCGATCTCCGCGTCGAGATCGAGCGGGAGAACGGAGCTGCGGCCGGCCAGCATCGCGTCGTCGATGCGGTCCAGGGGCACGAGCCACACGATCTCGAACTCGATGCCATCGGGATCGCGCCCGTAGAGGCTCTTGGACGTGGAGTGGTCCGACGCGCCGACGAGCGCGTCGGCCGCGGCGAGGTCGCGGCGGACGGTCCGCAGGTCGGCGAGGGTGCGAACCTCCCAGGCCAGGTGATACAGCCCGACGCTGGATCGGCCCGCGGGGCTGGCCGTCGCCGCGTCGCCGATGGAGAAGAGTCCGAGATCGTGATCGTTGTTGCTGTCGGTTGCCTGGACGAACACGGCGCGGTCGCCCATCCGGTTCACGACGCGGAAGCCGAGAACGTCGGAGTAGAAGGCCGCGCTGCGGGCGGCGTCGCGGACGTAGAGGACGGCGTGATTGAGGCGGGCGATGGCCATGGTGTGCTCCCGAGTTTGTATTGAAGCTTCAACTATAGCGGGCGGTGCGGCATCGCGTCAGTGTCGGCGGTGATCCGTCACCGCCGTCTTCGGTCCGAAGCTCGGCTTCACGGCCGTCCCGCTGACCTCGAGAAGACGTACCACGCGGTACCGGTGTGGACGCAGGGGTTCGAGGTACTCGACCATCTCCTCGTCGTTCATCTTCGCTCCGGTCAGCGACCAGCCGATCACCGCCGCGAGGTGGTAGTCGCCCACGGACAACGCGTCGGGATCACCCAGAGCCCGTTGGCGGATCTCCGCGGCCGTCCACTCGCCGATACCGGGGACGAGCCGCAATCGGCGCTCGGCGTCCTCGGGGGACATCGTGACGATCGCGTCGAGCTTGTCCGCGAACTGCGCGGCGCGCACGATCGTCTTCGACCGCTTCGGGTCGACGTTCGCGCGATGGAACTCCCACGACGGCACCCGCCGCCACACCTCGGCCGGGGGCGGCACCCGCATTCCGTCGGGGGCGGGCCCGGGGGCCGGTTCGCCGAAGTGCTGCAGCAGATACCGCCAGGCCGAGAAGGCGGCGATACCGTGCACCTTCTGCTCGAGGATCGCCGGCACCACGGCCTCGAACACCCGCCCCGACCGTCCGATGCGCAGATGCGGCAGACGTCGGTGCGCCTCGGCCAGGATGCGGTGTTCGGGGGCGAAGGAATCGGGATCGTCGTGCGCACCCACCAGACCCGGCGCCGATTCGGCGAACTCCGCGGCCCCCGGACCCCACACCTCGAACGACGCCTCGTTCCGCGACGGCTGGGTGATGCGATAGGTCACCGGCCCGCTCGCCGGGCGCGACGTCCGCCACAGACTGCCGTCCTTCGCGCGTCGGAACGTCGGATCGAAGCCGCCCCGACGGTGGGGGGAGAGAGTGTGTCGAACGCTCAGGCCCCGCTCACTGGTGACCGTGAGGTCCAGCGACCCGGTCACGGCTGCCGAACACGCACCAGGGCCCGGCCGGTGTACTTGCCGTCGCGGATCGAGTCGAGCACCGAGGTCACGTCGTCGACGCCGACTTCGGAGATCACGGACTGCAACCGGGACGGACGCAGGTCGCCGGCGAGCCGTGCCCACAGGGTCCGGCGCGCCTCGATGTCCAGCTGCACCGAGTCGATGCCGAGCAGCGCCACGCCGCGCAGGATGAAGGGAAGCACGGTGGTGTTCAGCTGGGGCCCACCCGTGAGTCCGCTGGCCGCGACCGCGCCGCCGTACTTCACCGTGCTGAGCACGTACGCGAGGGTCGCGCCGCCGACGCAATCGACGGCCGCCGCCCAGGTGGTCCTGCCGAGAGGCCGCGGTGTCGCGTCCGGATCCTCGGGGAGCCGTCCGATGATGGACGACGCACCGAGTTCGGTCAGCAGATCGTGGGCGTCCTTCTTTCCGGTCGAGGCCACCACCTCGAATCCCAGACCGGACAACAGGTCGACGCTCACCGAACCGACTCCGCCGCTGGCGCCCGTGACCAGTACCGGGCCGTCCTGCGGGGTCAGGCCGCGATCGAGCAGCGCCTGCACGCTCATCGCGGCCGTGAACCCGGCGGTACCGATCGCCGCGGCCTCCGCGGTGGTCAGTGCGGTGGTCACCGCGGCGTCGCCGCCACCCGTCGACCCCGCGTCGAGGTTCACCACCCACTCGGCCGGCAGTCGCGCGTATTCGGCGTACCCACCGTGTCGACCGGTGCCGATCTCGTAACCGTGAGCGAGGACCCGATCCCCGACCGCGACGTCGGCGCTGTCGGACGCGACGACCGTGCCGGACAGGTCGATGCCCGGAACGAGCGGGTACTCACGCGCGACGCCACCCTTCGGGGTCACCGCCAACGCATCCTTGAAGTTCACACTGGAGTACTCGACTCGGACGGTGACGTCACCGTCCGGCAGGAACGACGCATCGACGGTCTCGGGAGCGAGGTCGATGCGTCCGTCGTTCTCGCGCGCGACCCACGCCCGGAACGATTCGAGGCCCGTCGCGTCGGCCGTCGCGTGCGATTCGTTCACCATGTTCGGCTCCGTTTCTCGTCGTTCGTGTGTCGAGCAGTGCGTGTCGCGCAGTGCGTGCGTCGGCATCGGTTGTTTCCCACACTAGGAGTGCTCGAGGGTTCGCTGTCCGTCGGCTCGAGGTTCGGCGCGGGAGAGCCGGATTGTCGGTGCGCGGCCGTAGGGTTCGCGGAGTGATGATCGTGAGTACCGACGGCTCCTGCTTGAAGAACCCCGGCGGCGCCATCGGCTGGGCGTGGGTCAATCACCTGGGACCCAGCGCCTCCGGTGGTGAGGCGGTGGGGACCAACCAGATCGCCGAGCTCCGCGCGCTCCTCGAGGCCGTGCGGGCGCATCCCGGCCCGGAACCGCTGCTCATCGAGTCCGACAGTCAGTACGCCATCAAGTGCGCCTCCGAGTGGCTGCCCGGGTGGAAGCGCAAGGGATGGCGCACCTCGACGGGTGCCGCGGTGCGGAATCTGGAACTGGTGCGCGCCATCGACGCCGCCATCACCGAGCGCGAAGGCCCGGTTCGGTTCCGCTGGGTGCGCGGGCACGTGGGCAATCAGTTCAACGAAATGGCGGACGAGCTTGCGGGCGTCGCCGCTCGCGCCGTCCGAGACGGGGGCGCGGTGTCCGCGCCGGTCGGTGTTCAGGAGCCCGTCACGTTGTTCTGACCGCGGCCACCCTCACTCCTGGCGGGATGTCTGCTTCGAGTCCTTCTCGCCGGAGTGTTCCGCTTTGATGTCGTCGGCGTCCGGGTCGGGGAGGGTCTTGCCCTCGTCCACCTCGGTTTCGCTGCGATCCAGAGTCGGGGCAGGCTCCGATTCGGCGTGGTGATCGAACTCGTTCACCGCTTCGGTGCGCTCGCTCGAAGTCTGCGCGGTATCGGCGCCGGTTCCCTTCGATTCCTCGCGGGGGTCGAGGGCGATGCTGTCGATGGGCTGATCTGTCGAATCGGTCATGGTCACCCGAATGCCCCTTCCTCCCGGAGGTCAATCCCCCGGGAGGAAAGAGGCGGTCAGGGCTCCGGGGTGGGCAGCGGTGCCGTGACCGAGAAGCGGTCCTCGATGCTGTCGGAGAAGTCCTGGGTGCACTGGTCGATCGCGGCCTGATCGCTCCCGGCCTGAGACACGCAGTTGGCGTAGTCGGTGACTCCGGCCTCGTTGACGAACCACACCGTCAGCGCGAGAAAGGCGACCCCGGCCAGGATGCCGAGGATGCCGGTGATGATGCCGCCCATCGCCACACCGCCGTTGGTCGCGAGCCCCTTCTTGACCCGGCCGCGACCGATGAAGCCCAGGATGACGGCGATGATGCCGAGAACGATGCCGAATCCGAAGGTCCAGAACGCGAGGATCGAGAGAATGCCGACGATCAGCGCGGCGATGCCGAGGCCGTTCTTCGGTGGCCCCTGCGGCTCGGTGCCGTACTGCTGGCCCCCGTACTGCTGACCCCCGTACTGGGGCGCCCCGCCGTACTGCTGACCTCCGTTGTACGGGGGCGCCTCGCCGTATTGCTGACCGCCGCCGTACTGCTGGCCTGCGCCGTACTGGGGCGGCGGCGGGTACTCGCCGGGGTTCTGGCCCGACTGTGGGTTCTTGTCCAGTCGCGGAGGGGGCGGGTAGTCCCCGCCGCCGGGATTCTGGCCACCGGGATTCTGGCCGTATCGGGGGTTCTGCGGATCGTCGGGATTGCCTGGATAGCCGGGACCGGTCATGACTGTCGAACTCCTCACATCGGCGAAACCATGAATCGGGCGCGACCCTCTGCACCTCGACCCGAACTGTATCCACTCACACGCATCCGACACCGCGTCCGAACCCCACCCGTGACTGCACCGTTACCGAGTGCCGACCCGCGGGTACCCGCCTCGGATGAGCACCGTGACCGTCGGCGACGGGACCACCATCCACTACGAGGAGCAGGGCGACGGGCGACCGCTGGTGCTGGTGCACGGGTGGGGATTCAGCGGTCGGTTCTTCCACCGCAACGTCGCGCATCTGGCCGAGCACGCGCGGGTGATCACCGTCGACCTGCGCGCCCACGGTGATTCCGAGGATCCGGGCCACGGATATCGCGTGGCCCGGCTGTCGAAGGACCTGCGCGATCTCTTCGAGGCCCTGGATCTGACGGACGTCACCGTCCTCGGATGGTCACTGGGGTGCTCGGTGATCTGGAGTTACCAGGAGTTGTTCGGCAACGACCGTCTGGCGCAGGCGATCTACGTCTCGCAGACGCCGCGGCAGTACCGGGCGCCGAACTGGCGGTTGGCTCACTGGACCATCTACGACGACGCGTCCCTGGCGACCGTGCAGGGCCGCGTCGAGTTCGATCGCGAGAACTTCGACGCCGAGCAGATCGACGAGATCACCGCCGCGGACGTGCCCGCGGACGAGGCGTCGATGCTGATCGCCGAGATGGCCAAGATCTCGTCGACGGCCCGAAACGAGGTGATGGCCGATCACACCCGTCACGACTGGCGGGATCTGTTGCCCACGCTCGATCTGCCGTCGCTCGTGTTCGCCGGCCGGCACGACCGGGCGTATCCGTGGGAGGCCGTCGCCTACGTCGGCGACGCGATTCCGGGTGCGCGGACGGTGATGTTCGACGAGAGCAGTCACGCGGTGATGCTCGACGAGCCGCGGAAGTTCGAATCGGAGATCGTGGCCTTCCTCGGGGAGTATCGGACCCCCGCGGTGTGAGCAGGTTTGGAACCGATCGGGTTTGGGGTGCTCCGGTGCCGGACACCCGAGTTCCATGACCGAAACCTTGTACACCACCACTGCCACCGCGACCGACGGCTCCGTGACCACCGAAGACGGCGCCTTCTCGATCGACGTCCACGAGCCGAGCGATGTGGGTGGGCCCGGAAAGGGCACCACCCCGGAACAGTTGATGGCGGCGGCGTTGAGCTCCTGCTTCATCGAGTCGTTGCGTATCGCGGTCGGCACGTCGGGCGGATCCCTCGACGGAGCCTCGGTCGAGGCCGAGGTCTCGCTCTCCAATGCCGAGGGCGCCGGATACGACGCGGCCTACCGCCTCACCGTCTCGCTTCCCGGAGTCGACAACCCCGGCGACACTCTCGAGCAGGCTCGCAGCATCTGCCCGTTCGTGAAGACCGTCCAGGGCGTGGACGTGGCACTCGCGAGCTAGCTTCGATCACAGACGCGAGAGACACAGCCAAGGCTTGCCTAAATGAGGTACGGTTCAGCCGTATTGTCCGATTCCTCCGTTCGTGGAGGGTCCCTCAGGGAGTGCCGTGTCTTCTCGTCGCCGTCTCGCCGTGCTGTCCTGCACCGCGACTCTCGCGCTGTCCCTCGTCGCCTGTGGTTCCACGGACGACTCCGACACCGCGGTGGAGTCCACCGAGGAGAGTTCGGCTCTCGTCGTCTACTCGGGCCGGGACGAAGACCTCGTCGACCCGCTCATCGAGATGATCGGCGGCGACGTCGAGGTCGATTACTCGGGAAACACCAACGCCCAGGCCGCGAAGGTGCTCGAGGAGGGTGACCGCACACCCGCCGATGTCTTCTTCGGACAGGACGCCGGTGCGCTCGGTGCGCTCGACGGCGCGGGTGCCCTCGCCCCACTGCCCGAGGACGTGCTCGACCTCGTTCCCGAGCAGTACCGCGGCGCCGACGGCACCTGGGTGGCCACGTCCGCGCGGGCTCGGGTCCTCGCGTACAACTCCGACGCGGTCGAGGCCGGCGACCTGCCCGACGGTATCGACGGGCTGCTCGACCCGCGTTGGAGCGGCCAGATCGGCTACGCCCCCGCCAACGCGTCGTTCCAGGCGTTCGTCACCGCCCTGCGCGTCCAGCGCGGTGAGGGCGAGGCTCGGACCTGGCTCGAGGAGTTCCTGGCCAACGATCCCGTCGCCTTCGAGGGCAACGGCCCGCTGATGACGGCCGTCAACGACGGACAGGTCCAGGCCGGGCTCACCAACCACTACTACTGGTACCCGTTCCGCGAGGAGCTCGGCGACGATGCTCCCGTCGAGCTCCACTACTTCGAGCCCGGCGACCCCGGCGCCCTGATCAACGTCGCCGGCGCGGGCATTCTGGCCGCGTCCGACAACCAGCAGGCCGCGCAGGACTTCCTGCGCGACCTGCTGTCCTCGGAATCGCAGACGTATTTCGCCGACGAGACCGCCGAGTACCCGGTGATCGACGGCGTGACCTCGTCCTACGATCTTCCGCCGCTCACCGATCTCGGTGTGTCCGACATCGATCTGGGCGAGCTCTCCTCGCTGGAGGAGACGCAGGCCTTGCTGACCGAGGTCGGAATGATCTAGTTGCTGCTGCCCGTCCGCTCGCGCCGCGGTCGCCCCGTACTCGGGGCGGCCGCCGTCGGCGTGGGCGCTCTGGCTCTGACCCCGCTCGTCTACCTCGGGATCCGAGCGTTCGACGGCGGCGCCGAGCGGGTGCTGGGCCTGGTGTTCCGGCAGCGCACCCTCGACCTCCTGCTCCGCACGGTCTCCCTGACGGCCGCGGTCGCGGTGGGCTCGTTGATTCTCGGCATCACTCTCGCGTGGCTGATCGCCCGCACCGATCTTCCCGGACGCCGGTTCTTCTCGATCGCTCTCACGGCGCCGCTCGCGATCCCGTCGTACGTGGCGGGCTACCTCTGGATCGCCGAATTCCCTTCGCTCGCCGGTTTTTCCGGTGCCGCCCTGGTCCTGACGCTGTCCTGTTTCCCGCTGGTCATGTTGCCGGTCGCCGCCGGGTTGTCCACCGGCGATCCGTCCCTCGCCGAGGTCGCCCGCACTCTGGGCCGTGGTGCCGTCCGCACGGCGGTCACGGTGGAGATCCGCCGCGTCGTTCCCGCAGCGGCGGCCGGCGCACTGTTGGCCTCTCTCTACACGATCAGCGATTTCGGCGCGGTGGCGCTGATGCGGTACGACGCCTTCACGCTCGGGATCTACAGCGCCTACCGCGGCGGGCTGGACCGCACCGCCGCGGCAGTCTTCGGGCTGGTGCTGGTGTCGATGGCACTGATCCTCATCGCTCTGGAACGACGCGCCCGACGCGGTGCCACGGCCCGGGTGGGTGCGGGTACCGACCGCCGACCCGAACCGATTCCGCTGGGCCCGTATCGAATTCCGGCACTCCTCGTCGCGTCGGGCGTGCTGTTCGTCTCGGTCGTCGTCCCGATGCTCGCGCTGGCGAGGTGGCTGACGCGTTCGCTTCGGCTCACGGTCGACTGGGCCGACGTCCTCGCGACCACGGTGGCCACCGTCGAACTGTCCGCGCTCGCCGCGGTGGTGGTGGCGCTGTGTGCGTTCCCCGTGGCTCTCTTTGCGGCACGGTCGAATTCGAGGGCGTCGCGAGCCGCGGAGATCTCCACCTACATCGCCCACGGGCTTCCGGGAATCACCGTGGGACTCGCCGTGGTATTCCTGGGAATCCGTTTCCTCCCGTCGATCTACCAGACGACGACACTGCTCGTCCTCGCCTACGTCGTACTGCTGCTGCCGCTCGCGGTGGGCAGCATGCGCGCGGCGGTGGACGCCAGTCCCACTGTCCTGGAGGATGTCTCGCGCACCCTCGGGATGAGCCGAACGAGGACGGACCTGACCGTGACGGTACCCATCGTCTTCCCGGGCATCGCCGCGGGCGCCGCACTGGTGTTCCTCACCGCGGCGAAGGAGCTTCCGGCGACCCTCATGTTGCGTCCTCGTGGAGTCGCCACACTGGCCACCGAGCTGTGGTCGACGACCCAGGTGTTCAAGTACGGCGAGGCCGCGCCGTACGCCTTTGCGCTGATCCTCGTCTCCGCCGTCCCGGCGTTCGTCCTCGGCAACATCAATGCACGTTCGGTGCGGGGGGATGCAGACCGATGACCTTGACCGTGACCGATCTGACCGCGTCGTACGGCCCGCGTTCCGTCCTGCGCGATGTCGCCTTCGACCTGGGTGACGGCGAGATGCTCGCCGTGCTCGGGCCGTCGGGCTGCGGAAAGACCACGTTGCTGCGATCGATCGCGGGGTTGCATTCCATCGACCGCGGTGTGGTGGAACTCGACGGCCGTGTGCTCGAGTCACGGGCCGGCACGACGGGAGGGACGCACGTTCCCACCGAGCTTCGCGGTATCGGACTCATGCCTCAGGAGGGCGGATTGTTTCCGCACCTCGACGTGTTTCGGAACATCGAATTCGGATTGCGCGGCAAGGTGTCCCGGTCGGCGTTCCGGGGGCGGGCGGCGCGTCGGCGGCGGGTCGAGGAGATGGCGGAGCTCGTCGGCCTTCCCGACGCGTTGCGCACCCGTCCCGGTGACCTCTCCGGCGGACAGCAGCAGCGCATCGCGCTCGCCCGCGCTCTCGCCCCGAACCCGGCGTTGGTTCTGATGGACGAGCCGTTCGCCGCACTCGACGCCGGACTGCGGACCAGCGTCCGATCCGACGTGCGAGAGTTGCTGCGCATCAGCGGAACCGCGTCGATTCTGGTCACCCACGATCAGGTGGAGGCGCTGGGCACGGCCGATCGAGTGGCCGTCCTCCTGGACGGTCGGTGCGCGCAGATCGGCACGCCGCGCCAGGTCTACCTGACCCCGAGCGAGCGAGCCGTGGCTCAGTTCGTCGGCGACGGCGTCTTCCTGGACGTCACCGCGGGCGGGCTGGGATACGCGGACACGGTGTTCGGGCGCCTGACCATTCCGAAGACCGCCGCCCGCGGCAGTCACGTCCTCGTTCGCCCCGAACAGTTTCGGATTCTTCCGGAGATCGACGGCGACTTCACCGTGCTCGCCACCACGTTCGCGGGGGCCGAGACGTCGACCACCGTGCGACACGAGGGTTCGGGCCGGACCGTCACCGTGTCCGCGCGCGGCGGAGCGGATCACGTCGTGGGTCGACGGGTGTGCGTCGTCGTCGACGGTCAGGTCGCGGTGGTGCCGACGCCTCGTCGGGACACGTCCGTCGACGATCCCGATCGTTCCGTCACGTCGGCAGGGTTCGTGCCGTCCGCGCGATGACGACGAACCCCAGGACCAACGGAAGCTGGAGAAACACAACGGCATTGAGGGCCGGGCTCGGCAGGGGCAGTCGGTCGAAGAACTGCGCGATTCCGGTCACCACCAGCACCAGGTAGCTCAGCTGCACGGCGAACGCGTGCCGCCGCATCCAGTCCGAGCGTCGCCGCCGTCGGGTCTGTCCGAGCGCGTACGTGACGAGTACGACCTCGATCAGCGAGACCAGGTGGAACACGCTCGGGCCGCTGCGGATCTCGTAGACGGTGAACGACGACAGCACCATGACGCCGAGTGCGACGACGTAGGCCCGCCCCAGCCGTCGGTGCGTCGGGGTGCCCTTGGCCAGACCGAGCACGACGGCGCCGAGGATCACGGCGATCACCGCGGCGGCGGTGTGGATCCCGATAGTCATCGTCGTTCCCATTCAGCGGTGGACGGAAGGGTTCGCACGGTATCGGAAATAGAAGCCGACGGTGGCATGGTTGTCTCCGGTACCCGAGCAGTCGGACGTGCCGGCGCTCGGACCAAGAGGGGGATGCCGCGTGAGTATGGAGATGACCGCGTGGAACCAGATGTATCGGTCCATGAACACGAACGACAACAACCGCCCGTTCTCCAAGGTCACGGTGCGGCGCATCCTCGTGTTCGCGCAGCCGTTGCGCCGTCTGCTGATCGGCTTCCTGATCCTGAGCGTGATCTCGGCCGTGCTGGCCGTGGCGACCCCCGTGCTCGCCGGGCGGGTCGTCGACGCGATCGTCAACGGCCGCGAGATCGGCGTCGTGATCGTCCTGGCGCTGATCATCGCCGGTGTGGCTCTTCTCGAAGCGGGAACCGGGCTGGTCAACCGCTGGTTGTCCGCCCGCATCGGTGAGGATCTGATCCTCGATCTGCGCACCCGCGTGTTCGACCACGTCCAGAAGATGCCCATCGCGTTCTTCACCCGGACCCGGACCGGTGCGCTCGTCAGCCGACTGAACAACGATGTGATCGGGGCTCAGCGTGCGTTCAGCGGCACGCTCTCGGGCGTCGTCAGCAACCTGGTGACCCTGCTGTTGACCTTGGTCGTGATGCTCGGCATCTCCTGGCAGATCACGCTGCTGGCTCTGCTTCTGCTTCCCATCTTCGTGGTGCCGGCGCGCCGGATGGGCACCCGCCTCGCACGTCTGCAGCGCGAAGCGGCCGGGCACAACGCCTCGATGTCGACGCAGATGACCGAGCGGTTCTCAGCACCGGGCGCCACGCTGATCAAGTTGTTCGGACGGCCCGACCACGAGTCCGCCGAGTTCGCGGCGAGGGCGGGCCGCGTCCGAGACATCGGTGTGCGATCGGCGATGGTCCAGACGGTCTTCGTCACCGCCCTGACCCTGGTGTCGGCACTCGCGCTGGCCCTCGTCTACGGGTTGGGCGGGTTCTACGCACTGCGCGACCAGCTCGACGCGGGGTCCGTGGTGACCCTCGCGCTGCTTCTCACCCGCCTCTACGCACCCCTGACCGCTCTGGCCAGCGCCCGCGTGGACGTCATGAGCGCGGTGGTGAGCTTCGAGCGGGTGTTCGAGATCCTCGACGTCGAGCCGCTGATCACCGACAAGCCCGATGCTCGCACGGTGCCGTCCGGCCCGGTGGCCGTCGAGTTCGACGACGTCCGGTTCGGCTACCCCTCCGCGGACAAGGTCTCGCTCGCCTCCCTGGAGGACGTGACGGTGCTCGATTCCCGAGGCGGGGAGGAAGTGCTGCACGGGGTGTCGTTCCGGGCCGAACCGGGTCAGATGGTGGCGCTGGTCGGTTCCTCGGGCGCCGGAAAGTCCACGGTCGCGCAGTTGATCTCGCGGCTCTACGACGTCGATTCCGGTGCGGTGCGCCTCGCCGACGTCGACGTTCGAGACCTGACGGCCGAATCCATCCGCGCGACGGTGGGAATGGTGACCCAGGACGGTCACCTGTTCCACGAGACGCTACGGTCCAACCTCACGATCGCGAGGCCGGACGCGACGGACGATCAGGTGTGGAGCGCGCTGCGTCGGGCCCGTCTCGCGGACCTGGTTTCCTCCCTGCCCGACGGCCTCGAGACGGTGGTCGGCGAACGCGGCTACCGCTTCTCCGGTGGTGAACGTCAGCGCGTGACGATCGCCCGCCTGTTGCTGTCCGAGCCGCGCGTGGTGGTGCTGGACGAGGCGACGGCGTCGCTCGACTCGACCTCGGAGGCAGCCGTCCAGGAGGCGTTGGCCGAGGCGCTGTCCGGCCGCACCTCCATCGTCATCGCGCATCGACTGTCGACCATCCGTGCCGCCGACGCGATCCTGGTCATCGAGGACGGCCGCGTGCACGAGCGCGGAACGCACTCCGAGTTGATCGCACTCGGCGGTCGTTACGCGGAGTTGTACCGCACCCAGTTCGACGAGCCGGCGCGTACCTAGCCGGCCCTCGCGAACCCTCCTACGGGCAGTTGCTCGGCGCCGGCACGCCCCGGAATCGCGCGTCGAGCCAGTCCAGGGCGGCGGGTAGGCCCAGAACCGCGGCGGTCAGGTGGTCGGGAGTCGGCGTCAGCACCGATTCGACGCGTGCTCCCGCCGCGCAGTAACGGGCGTTGGTCTCGACGATCGCGTCGACGGGGACCAGGACGTCGGTGGGACTGTGCCATTCGAAGATCGGTGCCGTGGGGACGCCGGGGTAGAGCGCGACACTGTTCTCCTCGACGACGGCACGGGCGACCGGATCCTGGAACACCGAGCGGTTGGTGGTGATCTGAGCCGCGCTGCGATTCGCGCCCGTGGCGAGGATCTTGTTGGTGCACGCGTTGGCGACCTCGTTCATCAACGCGGTGCCCTCCGGAGTGAGGTTCTCGGCCACCAGCATCTGATCGGGGTACTCCCGGCCCAGGCCGATCGCGGCCGCGAGAACCAGACCGAACACCGGGTGCGGGGTGTTCTCACCGAGGTTGCTGGCCATCTTCACCAGGTCCATGGGAGTGCCGCCGTGTGCGGCGCCGACGATGTTCAGCTCGGGCGCGTAGGTGGGCGCCAATGCCGCAGCCCAGGCCGTGGCCATGGCTCCACCGGAGTAGCCGGCCATCGCGACCGGGCTGTTGCGCAGCTGGAGGGGTTCGAAGTTCTTCGCGGCGCGGGCGCCGTCGAGGGCGATCTGGCCGCCCATCTTTGCCGCGCCGTACGCGCTGTTGGGGCCGAGGTGGTCCGGCATGGACACCGACCACCCGCGGCTGAGTACGACGTTGAGGCCGGCGGCGTCACGGATCACCACGTCGGGATCGGTCGAGTAGAGCGCCTGCGACGGGGCGCACTGGAGTCCGAGCGCGTTGACGATCTGCTGGTAGGACAACAGTGGGCCGTCCGGGGCCTTGACCAGGGGGACGAAGACCGTGGTGACGCCGACGATGGGGTTGCCCTGCGAACCGGTGGTGCGGAAGGCGAGCTGCCACGTGCTGACGTTCACGAAGTTCGGCGGATTGGGCATCGGGCGGCTGGCCAGCACGGTCCCGGGAGCCACGTTCGAGATGTCTCCGCCGGCCGAGTAGAACGGATCCGCGTTGGGAATCGGCATCTGAGCCGAGGCCGAGGCGGTGGCGGGGAGTGCGGACGCGACGACGATCGCGGAGACGGCCGCGATCACGATCTTGCGCAGTGCTCCGGTGGAGGAACCCCCTGCCGGTGCTCGTCGCGGGAATCTGGACCTGATGGACGTTCGCACTGGCTCTCCCTACACACTGTTCGAAACTCGAACCAAACGCTAGCCATGCCCTGCGTGAAGGATCAACGCTGGACGAGATGCCTGGGAATCGACCTGTGAACGGGTGCAAAGTTTGGACGACGTCCTGTTCTCCGACTCACTCCCGGGTCACGTCGCCGGGATTCTTGTCCGATCGAAGCCCTCGCCAGCTCGGGTGCCGAAGCGAACCGCCCTCGGTCCACTCGAAGAATCGCACCTCGCCCACGAGGTCCGGTCGGACCCAGGTCGCGTCCTTGCGGTCGGCCGTCGGGAGCGGGGCGTCGAACGGGGACGACGCATCGACGAGCGGTCGCAGCACGTCCAGCAGCTCGTCTCGCTGTCGTTGGGTGAAGCCGGTTCCCACCCGCCCGATGTAGCGCAGACCGTCGGGACCGGGGAGGCCGAGAAGCAACGAGCCGAGGCCGCCCGCCCGCGAGCCCTTGCCCGCACGCCACCCGCCGATCACCACCTCCTGCGTGCGCCAGTTCTTCAGCTTGATCCACGATCGACTTCGTCGCCCCACCTCGTACGTCGCATCGCGTCGTTTCGCCACGATGCCCTCCCATCCACGGCGCTCGCTCTCGGCCACGGCCCCCGCCGCGGTGCCCGCGAGCAGCGGCGAGAGGGTGGCCGACTCGAGTCCGGACAGCAAGAGCTCCAGTATCTTTCGCCGGTCGGTGAACTTCTTCGTGGTCAGGTCCGTGCCGTCGAGGTAGAGGACGTCGAAACAGACGAACTCCACCGCGTCGGGTCCGGCTCCCTGCAATGCCTCGAAGCTCGTGACCCCGCGGTCGTCGTAGACCACCACCTCGCCGTCCAGGACGGCCGAGTGGTCGGCGAGATCGGCCGCGAGAGAGGCGATCCGAGAGAAGCGTCGGGTGAGTTCCTGCCCGGTTCGGCTCTCCAGCACCAGGTCGCCGTGGTCCAGGGTGGCGACGATGCGGATGCCGTCCCACTTGCCCTCGAACGACCATTGGTCGGCGTCGAGCCCGTCGATCGTGCCGGCGGTGGCGAGCATGGGCCGAAGGTGACGGGGCGGCGAGGTGGTGGTGGGAGGTTTTGGGGTGGCCGCGTCCTTCATTCGGTGTACCAGCCACTGCGTGCCGTCGGTACGGATCAACGCGAAACGCCCCTGCACCCGGCCGCCGTCGAGTTCCACGATCACCTCGTCGTCACGCCACTTCTCGGTGACGAACGTGCCGTGGTCCCAGACGGTCACGTCCCCGCCGCCGTACTCGCCGGACGGGATCGTGCCTTCGAAGGCCGCGTAGTCCAGGGGGTGGTCCTCGGTGTGGACGGCCAGGTGGTTCTTCTTCGGTGTGTCGGGCAGGTTCTTCGGGACGGCCCAGGACACGAGAACACCGTCGCGTTCGAGCCTGAAGTCGTAGTGCAGGCGTCGGGCGTGGTGTTCCTGGATCACGAAGATCGGTGCGGTGTCGGGATCACGGGTCGTGTCGGGGTCGGTCGGGACGGGTTCCGGGGTATGCGAGCTGGAGCGTTTTCCGCGGTAGGGACCCAGGCTGTCCGCCCGGTCCGCAGGCGCCGGATCGAGATCGGCGAGAAGGTCGCCGTCTTCTCGGTAACGACGGAGGACCTCGTCGAACGTGAGCTGGGCGAGCCCGCCCGAGGAGATCTCCTCCCACGTCCGCGGGGCGGCGACGGTGGGCCCGGCGCGTCCCCGGAGCGAGTACGGCGCGATGGTGGTCTTCTTGCCGTTGTTCTGACTCCAGTCGAGGAACACCTTGCCGGGCCGGACGGCCTTGGACATCGATGCCGTCACCAGGTCCGGAAACTTCCCCTCGAGAAGGGTCGCCACTCGTTTGGCCACGGTCGACGCCCCCGACGACGACACCGGCGTCTCCAGGGGGACATACAGGTGAATTCCCTTGCTGCCGCTGGTGACCGGATAGGCGGTCAGACCGATGTCGGTGACCATGGAACGCACCTCGCACGCAACTCGCGCGCACGTGTCGAGGTCGACGTCGTCGCCCGGATCGAGATCGAAGACGATGCGGGTGGCCTTTCCCTGCTGATCCCCGTCGAACCGCCATTGCGGCACATGCGCTTCGAGTGCCGCCTGTTGGCCGAGCCAGGCGACATCCGCCGCGGAGTGGAAGACGGGATAGACCACGACGCGGTCCGAGTGGTGGATGCGCCGACGGTCGAGCCAGTCCGGTGCCGACGCGGCCAGGTTCTTCTCGAAGAACGAGCCCTCCGCGACGCCGTTGGGCCAGCGCTTGCGAGTGACGGGGCGCTCGGCCAGATGCGCGAGCATGGCGGGAGCGATCTCGACGTAGTAGTCGATCACCTCGCCCTTGGTGGTGCCCGTCTCCGGGTACAGCACCTTGTCCAGGTTGGTCACCGCGATCCTGCGCCCTACGATGTCGATCGCCGCCATGGAGAAAGGATAGGTTGCGAGCAGGCAGTCATGGGTATGGGACGAACGGAGCCTGCGATCCGCGGGCCGAACATCGAAGAAGGAACGTGGTTCGACAGTGGCTGGAGTGAACGTGTCGGTGGAATCGACGATGACGCCGGACGAAGCGTGGGCGCGGGCCTCCGACCTCAGCAGCTTCGATCAGTGGATGACGATCTTCGGTGGCTGGAAGAGCCCGATTCCCGACCGCTTGACCGAGGGCGTGACCATCGACTCGCTCATCAAGGTCAAGGGGTTCCGCAACACCATCACCTGGACGATCACGGAGTACGACCAGCCCAAGCAGATCGCGTTGCTCGGTAAAGGGAAGGGCGGTATCAAGATTCAGATGAAGATGACGGTCGAGCCCAAGGACGCGGGATCGGTTTTCTCGCTGGACGCGAAGTTCGGTGGTGGTCTGCTGTCCGGACCGGTGGGGGGCTTCGTCGCGCGCGTGCTGGAATCGGACGTGCGGAACTCGGTGACCAACCTCGCGAAGCTGGGTTAACCGGCCGTTCTGCTCGGGTCGGTCTTGCGCAGCCACCACAGCGCAGCGATGGGCAGGATGACCGGGATGAACAGATAGCCGGATCCGAAGTGCGACCACACCGTGGGTTCCGGAAACTCCTGCGGCACCACGTAACTGGCGATCGATACGGCGATGACGCCGACGAGTTCGACGACGCACGAGATCGTGGCGATGCGTCTCGACACCGTCGACGCGCGCGCCAGGCAGACGGTGCCGACGATGTAGACCAGCGCCGCGAAGGCCGACAGCAGGAAGGCGACGGGCGCGACCTCGAACCGGGTGCCGATCTGAACGGCGGACCGGGACAACGCGGCCACCGAGAAGATCGCGTAGACCGCGATGAGCATGCGGCCGGGTCCGGACCGCGTGGTGTCGGCCAGTGTGTTCGTCTCAGGCATATCCGTCCCAGATCTGTGTCAGCCGCAGAACCATCGCTGCGAGCGTCAGCGTCACCACGATCAGTACCCCGGTACCGCCGCGACTGCGGTCCCCCAACGACCACCAGACGCCGATTGGCAACAGCAGTGCCAGACCGATGAGGTAGGCGCCGAACGTGAGCGCGTTCACGTCGCGATCCGTGGTGGCCAGCGCGACGAAACCCACCACGGCCTGCGCGATCACGAGGAGCTCGATGCCCACCAGGTATCGGAAGAACACCCGATCGCTCTTGTGGGCGAGCAGGAGCGGCTTGTTGCGGATCAGCTTGATCAGCGCCCACAGTGCCGCGAGCAGTGGGAGCACGTAGAGGCCGATGGTGATGGGAGTGAACATGGTGATTCGAGCTTATCCGTCCTCGTCACCGGCACTTCGATGCCCCGATTCGCCGGGATTGCACCCGTGTAGGTAGTTCGCTCGTATGTTCGATTCGTGTCGGTGGGGTCGGTTACCTTCTGATCATGCTTTCGGGGGACGGCACGGGGGACGGGGTCGGCGACATCGCCGGCGCCGTGATCACCGACGCCTCCGTCGAAACATTGATCGCGTCGCTGGAGAAGGGGATGGCGGAACTCGCATCGGTCGATGCGTCACGGTTGTCGAATCGGGATCGGTTGGCGTTGATCGCCCGCACCGAAACCGTCCGCCGCTCGCTGCTCGGCTCGTCGTACACCTGGCTCAACGACACCGTCCATCAGGGCGGGTTCGACGGTCTCGGCGGCTCCGCCCCCTTCTCCCTGGGCATGGTGTTGCGGATCACCGCCCGCGCCGCCGGGGACCGGTTGCGCACCGCCGCCGACGTCGGGAGGCGGCGGGCGTTCACGGGTAAGCCGATGCCGCCGGTGTATCCGCACACCGGCACCGCCGCCGTGCAGGGTGTGTTGGATCCGGCGCACGTGGCGGTGATCCGGAACATCGTCTCCCGCATCCCCGAGGCGGTCGGCCCGGAGGTGGCCGAGGAGGCGGAGAAGCAACTGGTGGCGCTGTGCGGTGAGCACGCTGCGGATGCGGTGCGCGCGGCCGGGGAGCGGATCCTCGCGCACCTCGACGAGGACGGAAACCCACCCTCGGAGGAGGAAGTGGCGGCGTCGTGTTTCATCCACTTCGACAAACAGGACTCCCACGGGCTCAGTCGGGGGAAGTTCCGGGTCGATGCGGAGTTCCGGGCGTTGCTCGAAGCGGTCACCGAGGCGATGGGCAAACCCGGAGCCAAGAAAGGACCGAAGAAAGGCGCTGCGAGTGGTGACGAGGGCGACGACGGTGCGTCCGGCGGCTCGGCAGACGGCGGAGCGGAAGGGAACGACTCCCCCACCGCCGATCCCGACGCCGACGCCGACGCCGGTGCGAGTGCCGATCCCGAGCTCGACCTCGGCCTCCCCACCCCCGACGCGGAGCCGGGTGCGGAGCCGGAGCGGGATCTGCGCAGCCGCGGCCAACGCATCCACGACGACCTCAAAGACGCCATCCGCCTGCTGCTGAGCTCGAACCTGCTCGGACACCACCGCGGCGTCGCCACCAAAGCCATCGTCACCATGACCCTGCACGACCTCGAAAACGCCACCGGACTCGCCCTCACCGGCACCGGAACCCACATCCCGATAAGGCAGGCCATACAGATGGCCGCCGCCGCCCACCCCTACCTGCTGCTCTTCGACGGCCACGGCCGCCCCCTGCACTTCGAACGCGGCCGCCGCCTCGCCACCGAAGACCAACGCCTCGTCCTGACCGCCTGGCACCGCGGCTGCACCTTCCCCGGCTGCACCCGACCCGCCACCCGCTGCCAAACCCACCACGTCACCGACTGGGCGGAATGCGGGCGCACGAACATCGACTGCCTCGCCCTGGCCTGCGATCGGCATCACCACCTCATCGGCGACGACCCGAACCTGCGCTGGTCCACCACCACCGCCGCAGACGATCACCCCTACCCCGGGCGCACCCTCTGGCACCCACCGACCTGGCTCGACGCGAGGCGCACCGGGCGCATCAACCACTACCACCACCCCGACGAATACCTCTACGACCCCGACCCACCCGACCCCGAACCACCGGAGCAAGAACCGGACTGACAATGCGGCCAAAACCGCTGCCGCCCAGCCTCACCCGACACACGGGGTGAGGCTGGACGTCGTTGCGACACCCTCCGAGCCACGGGTGGGCGTCTCGCTTTGTTGCGGCCAGATGTCGAAAGTGAGCATCACGAAACGTGACGTTGTTCTTCGCATGACCATTTCGACACGGACCGGGCTTGTACTGAACCTGCGAGCAAACGCTCCCTCACCTCGACTCCCGGAGGACCACGTGGCCAGCCTCGATCAGACCATCCTCGACAACATGTCCGCCTCGCTCGCCGAGATTCCGCACCCCTCGCTGCCGAAGGGCTCGAACATCTACGGCAGCACGAAGATCTTCCCCGACTACAAGGCCGAGGACGGGGAAACCTACTTCACGCTGGTGCACGGCATCGCCCACGAGTCCTCGGTGAGCTTCGTTGCCGTTCTGCAGGCGACCCGAGCCCTGCGCAAGGGCTTCGAGTCGGCCATGTACTTCTACGGACCGGGTGCCATCAACTGCCTGGCGACCCGCGGGTTCCCCACCACCGGTGACTCGGGCTTCCCGGGTGAGCAGAACATCAACGATTCGTTGGCCACGTTCATCGCCGAGGGCGGCACCGTGTTCTGCTGCCGTTTCGGTCTCGCGCTGCACGGCGGGCGTGAGGAGGATCTGATCGAGGGCGTCGTGCCCGCGCACCCGCTGGACGTCCAGGACGCGCTGATCCACTACGCCCGCAAGGGCGCGATCATCAACTCCACCTACATGGTCTAGGGCGGATCGACATGTCCGTCGTCCAGACCCAGCATCAGTCGCCCGGCGCAGCACGCTCGTCGACGCGAAATCATCGGGTGGACCTGGCCCTGCTCGGCATCCGGGGCGAGCCGCCGGTCCGTCGCACCGCCGGCGCCGGGCCCAGCGACGACGGACATGTCACCATCGACGGTCTGGGTGCCGCGCTCCCTCGAAACCCCGACAGCCCTTACCTTCTCGACGGTGACCGAGTGCTGTTCGACGGAGACGACATCGGGTTGGACGTCGCCGCCATCGAGCGCCCTCGTTTCTACGACCTGACCACCGCCGAGGGAGTGTCGTACGAGAAGATCGCCAAGCTTCACGGGCGGAGCGTTCTGGCGACCACGGTGGTGCAGACCTGCATCCGGTACGACGAGTCGACGCGGTGCCGGTTCTGCTCCATCGAGGAGTCGCTCCGAGCGAATGCCACGGTCGCGGTGAAGTCCCCGGCCCAGCTCGCGGAGGTGGCCGAGGCGGCGGTACGACTCGACGGGATCACCCAGATGGTGATGACGACGGGAACATCGGCTGCGAAGGACCGGGGTGCGCGACACCTCGCACGATGCGTACGCGCGGTGAAGGCGGCGGTGCCGTCGCTCGCCATTCAGGTACAGTGCGAACCTCCGGGCGACCTCGGTACTCTCACCGAACTCCGCGACGCCGGCGCGGCCTCGATCGGCATCCACGTCGAATCGCTCGACGACGACGTACGCCGTCGCTGGATGCCCGGCAAGGCCGAGGTTCCGCTGTCGGACTACCGCGCCGCGTGGGCCGAAGCCGTCCGGGTCTTCGGCCGCAATCAGGTGTCCACCTACCTCCTGGTGGGTCTGGGCGAAGATCCCGACGAGTTGGTCAGCGGTGCAGCCGAACTCGTCGAGATGGGGGTCTATCCGTTCGTCGTCCCGTTCCGCCCGCACGCCGGCACGCTGGCGGTGGACGTCGACGGAGCGACGGCACCGCCGTCGGAGGTCTTGGCCGACGTGAGCCGGCGGGTGGCGGACGTGCTTCGCGACGCCGGGATGCTGGGGTCCGAGCAGAAGGCCGGATGCGCCGCGTGCGGTGCGTGCAGCGTGCTCCAGAACATGGGCGGGTGACACCGTGCTCCACCAGTCGACCCGTGACCTGGCCATCCTCACCGGTGCGCCCCGTACATCGACTCCACCGGTCTTTCTCGTGCGACCGGCCGACGGCGCTGCCGACCTCGCCGCCTACCGCCGACTCCGGCGCGATGCCTTCGTCGTCGAGCAGGGTCTCTTCGACGGCACCGACGCGGACGACGTGGACGATGATCCGCGGACACACGTTCTGATCGCCGCCGCTCCCGACGGCACGGTGCTGGGAGGCGTTCGGGTGGCGCCCTGCACGCAACCCGACCTCGGCTGGTGGGCGGGAAGCCGACTGGTCGTCGCGCGGGACGCCCGCTCCCGCTCCGTCGGCCCTGCTCTGATCACCGCCGCGTGCGCGCTGGCCGAAACCCTGTCGGTGCTGCGCTTCGAGGCCACCGTCCAACCGCGGTACGAGCGCATGTTCACCGAACTGGGGTGGACGCGCGTCGGCGACGTCGTCGTGGCGGACACTCCGCACGTGGCGATGCGGTGGCCGATTCACACCGTTCAGAACCTGGTGTCGTCGACGAAGGCCATGCTCGGCGACGTCCTCGCACCCCTGGCGTCGCATCCGCTCGGGTTGGGAGCGAACGGAGTTTCCGGATCCGGATTTCTGGGCGACGACGGGGTTCCGCTGCCGGGGACGGACGTCATCGCCGCGTGCGACGCCATCGTTCCCTCGATGGTGGAGCGCGACCCGGAGTGGGCGGGATGGTGCGCGGTTCTGGTCAACCTGAACGACCTGTCGGCCATGGGAGCGACACCCGTGGGAATGCTCGATGCCGTGGGCGCGACGACACGATCGTTGTTGACCAGAGTGGTTCGCGGACTGGCGAAAGCGAGTGAGGCGTGGGGAGTTCCGGTGCTGGGCGGTCACACCCAGGTCGGGGTCCCCGCGTCGCTGTCGGTCACCGCCCTCGGGCGAACGGACTCACCCGTCCGCGCGGGCGGAGGACGCGTCGGCGACGAGCTGCGTCTCACCGCCGACCTGGGTGGCGGGTGGCGACCGGGATATCCGGGTAGTCAATGGGATTCGACGTCGAGGCGTCGAACCGACGAATTACGACACCTGGGGTCGTTCGTGGCCCGAAGCCGGCCGCGAGCGGCGAAGGACGTCAGCATGGCCGGCCTGGCCGGGACGGTCGGCATGCTCGCCGAGGCCGGCGGGACCGGTGCCGTACTCGACGTCGCGACGATCCCCCGACCGCACGATGTGTCGGTCGGCCAGTGGGTCACCTGTTTCCCCGGCTTCGCCATGATCACCGCCGATCGGCCCGACGCGTCGATTCCGAACCCCGGCCCGGCCACCTCGGCCGTGTGCGGACGCCTCACCGCCGAGCCCGGCGTGACGCTTCTCTGGCCCGACGGCGTCAGCACTCGCGCGGTACACACCACAGTCACAGGATTGGGACGAGCATGACCGAGATCGGAATCAGCGTCGCTGCAGCGGAATTCGGGCGCGACATGGAGAAGTCCTTCGAGACCATGGAGGTTCTGATCGCGGAGGCGACCCGGCGGGGCAGCGCCCTTCTGGTGCTCCCCGAGGCGTGCCTCGGCGGGTACCTGCCCAGCCTCGGCGGAGGAGACGAGACCGAGGAGACCCGTCGGCGACGCCTGGCGAATCTACCGCCGGCCTTGGAACTCGACGGTCCCGAGATCCGCCGGGTGGCCGAGATGGCGGGTGACCTGGTGGTGACCTTCGGCTTCTGCGAGGCCGACGGCGACGCTCGGTACAACGCGGCGGTGACCGTGCACGGTGACGGTGTCCTCGGGTCGTACCGCAAGGTGCACCAGCCGCTGGGGGAGAACCTCTGCTACTCGGCGGGGCAGGGGTACCGGGCGTTCGACACACCGATCGGCAGGATGGGCATGCAGATCTGTTACGACAAGGCCTTTCCCGAGGCCGCGCGTGAACTCGCGCTGGACGGAGCCGAGATCATCACCTCGCTCTCGGCGTGGCCGACCTCGCGCACCGGACGCGCGGAGAACATGGCGGACGATCGCTGGAAGCTACGGTTCGACATCTACGATCAGGCCCGCGCGTTGGAGAACCAGGTGGTGTGGGTCGCGTCGAACCAGGCCGGCTCGTTCGGTTCGTTGGACTTCGTGTGCAGCGCGAAGATCGTCGGACCGGGCGGCGAAGTCCTCGCGGACACGGGAGTGGAGCCGGGGCTGGCAACGGCGCGGATCGACGTTCGGAAGGCCAACGCCGCGGCGCGCGGCGGCGGGATGTACATGCTGCGCGATCGACGGCCCCACGTCTACGGGACCATCACGGACGCCGACAGCATGTCTCGCATCGAGAGGACGCTGACCCGTGCCTGAGATGACGTTCTCGGTGGTGTGGCCCAACGGCTGTCGGCAGGACTGCTACTCCCCGTCGCTGGTGATCAGAGACCATCTCGCGGTGGGGGAGAAGTACCCGATCGACGACTTCGTGACGCGCAGCCGTATCGCGCTCACCGAGGCCAGCGATCGAGTGAAGGCGAAGTACGGGTTCGCGTGCACCTCGGCGGCCGCGACCCTGCGCGACATCGAGATCACCGCCGCCGCTTTCGATTCGGGCACCGTTCGTGTCCTGCACCTGGGAGAACCGCAATGACCACACCGTCGTCACGCGAGCACCACACCGCCGTCGTGATCGGCGCCGGGCAGGCGGGGTTGTCCATCAGTTGGCACCTGACGCGCCGCGGTATCGACCACGTTCTGCTCGAGCGCGACACCGTTGCGCACGAATGGATCGACGGCCGGTGGGACAACTTCACCCTCGTCACCCCCAACTGGCAGTGCGTTCTTCCCGGCCGGGCGTACGACGGGGACGATCCCGACGGTTTCATGACCCGAGATCGGGTGTACGACTTCGTGCGCGGCTACGCCGACTCGTTCGGCGCACCGGTGCGCGAGCACACCGCGGTCACGTCGGTCCGGCGTCATCCGCAGGGCGGGTACACCGTACAGACGTCCTCGGGAACCATGACGGCGGACGAGGTGGTGGTGGCGACCGGCGGATATCACACTCCCTTCGTTCCCGAACTGGCTCAGCGAATTTCGCCGTCGATAGTCCAGATCCATTCGTCGCGGTACCGGAACGCCGAACAGCTGCCGAAGGGCGGTGTGATGGTGGTGGGTACCGGACAGTCGGGCGCTCAGATCGCCGAGGATCTCCACCTCGACGGGCGGCGGGTGCACCTGGTCGCGGGGTCCGCTCCGCGCGTCGCTCGCTTCTACCGAGGCCGCGATTGCGTCGCGTGGCTCCAGGACATGGGGGTCTACGACGTCTCGATCGCCGATCACGCGGGTGGGTTGTCCAAGCGGGAGAGCACGAATCACTACGTCACCGGTCGAGACGGCGGCCGCGACATCGATCTGCGAGCGTTCGCGCTCGACGGTATGGCGCTCTACGGGCGTCTGACCGACATCGAATCCACCACCGACGGAGCAGCTCTGACGTTCGCGCCCACTCTGGAACGCTCGCTGGACGCCGCCGACGCCGTCAGCGAGGGCATCAAGAACGACATCGACGCGTACATCGCCCGATGCGGGATCGATGCCCCGGTCGAGGAACGGTACGTCCCGGTGTGGCGTCCGGAGACCGAACCCACCTCGGTGGACCTCGCCGAGGCGGGAATCTCGTCCGTCGTCTGGGCGACCGGCTTCCGACGGAACTATCGCTGGCTCGAGGTCGGCGTGTTCGACGGCACCGGTCAGCCCACCCACACCCGTGGTGTGACGTCGGCGCCCGGGTTGTACTTCCTCGGACTGCCGTGGCAGAACAGTTGGGGCTCGGGACGATTCGCGGCCATCGCCCGCGACGCGGAGTTCCTCGCGGCACGGATGTCGGAGTATCTGGACGAAACCCGGTCCGCGGTCGAGGTCTCGGCCTGACGATGCCGCCCATTCGGATCGCCGCGCTCGCCGGGCATTTCGGTCGCGACGTCGATCGTGCCGTCGAGAAGGTGGTCGGCATCGTCGACCGCGCGGTCGAGGATCGGGTGGATCTGCTCGTACTTCCCGACGCGGCTCTGGGCGGTTACATCGGCGATCTCCGGTCGCCGCGACTCGACGAGCTCCCGCCGGCGGTGCGTCCGGACGGACCCGAGCTCGACGCGATCAGACGGGCGGCCCGGCACCTGACCGTCTGTATCGGGTACACCGAGGATGCGGGGGAGCACCGATACAACGCGGCGATGTGCCTGACCGGCAGCGGGATTCTGGGCAACCACCGGAAGGTGCACCAACCGGCGGGCGAATCGCTGGCCTACGCGGCGGGAGATGCGTTCCGCGCGTTCGACACCCCGGTCGGGCGCCTGGGGATGCTCATCGACTACGACAAGACGTTTCCCGAAGCGGCACGGACACTCGCTCTCGACGGGGCGCGCATCGTCGCCGCGCTGTCGGCGTGGCCCGCGAGTGTCACCGACCGGGCGTCGAAGTTGGCGAACGACAGGCAGTCTCGATTGTTCGACCTCTACGACGCCGCGCGCGCCGCGGAGAACCAGGTGGTGCTGGTGTCCTCGAATCAGACCGGGGTGATGGGGTCGCTGCGGTTTCTCGGTCAGGCCAAGGTGGTGGGACCCGGCGGTGAGGTCCTCACCCGAACGCGCGACAAGGGTGGGATGGCCAGTTGCGACATCGACGTCGACGCGGAGGTGTCGCGGGCTCGACGCACCCTGCGGCACCTGGAGGAACGGCGGCCGGACACCTACGACTTCGGGCCCCACCACGCCGGGACTCGTGCCTCGACGACGGGAACCTGAATGCGCGTCTCGCTGCTGACCTATTCGACCAAGCCGCGCGGCGGCGTGGTGCACACCGTCGAACTCGCGGAGGCACTGGCGCGCGCGGGTGCGGACGTCACCGTGTGGTCGCTCGCGCGGGGTGGCGACGAGGGTTTCTACCGGCCGATCGATCCCGCGGTGGCCGTGCGACTGGTCCCGTTTCCGGCCGTCGACGACGAATCCGTCGGTGACCGGATCCTGCGTTCGATCGCGCTGATGCGGAACGCTTTCGAGCGAGACGGGACCGACATCGTGCACGCGCAGGACTGCATCACGGCCAACGCGGTGGGACACTGCATTCGGACGATCCACCATCTGGAGCAGTTCACCACTCCCGAGCTCGCCGCGTGCCACGAACGTGCCGTGGTGGAGCCGTATGCGCGGATCTGTGTGTCCCGTGCAGTCGCGGAGGAAGTGCGGAACGGGTGGGGGTTCACTCCGACGGTGATCGCCAACGGGGTGGATCATCGGCGATTCGAGTCGGCACAGGGTGACGAGTGGCGGCAGCGACTCGGCCGCTACGTGCTGGCGGTCGGCGGGATCGAGCCCCGGAAGGGCAGTTTCGATCTGCTGGACGCGTATGCAGTTCTGCAGCAGAAAGATCCGGATGTGCGGCTGGTGTTCGCGGGTGGTGAGACGTTGTTCGACTACCGAGATTACCGCGACGACTTCGACAGGCGCGCCGCCGAGCTGCCGGTGGCACCCCTCGTGTTGGGCACCGTCGACAACGACGTCCTGCCGTCCGTCGTCGCGGGTGCCTCGGCGTTCGCGTTCCTGTCGACGAAGGAGGGCTTCGGGCTTGCCGCGATGGAAGCCCTCGCTGCGTCGATACCTGTGGTGGTGCGCGATCTTCCGGTGTTCCGCGAGGTGTTCGGTGATGCGGTGCGCTACGGGGGTGATGCCCGTGCGACGGCCGGTGCGCTTGCAGAGGCGATGGGGTCGCGGGATCGCACTGTCCTCGGTCGAGAGTTGGCGGCGTCGCACAGTTGGGACGACGCCGCGACGCAGCATCTGAGGTTCTACGAGGGTGTGCTGGGGTGCGGGGCGGATTCGTAGCCGTTCAGTAGGGTAATGATCGGTATGGAGTCATCCGATGAAGAACCAGAGGACTACGAGCCCTCGACGTTCGCGTTGGGGCTCACGATGAGCGTGGTGGTCCTGGCCGCGTCCTATTGGACGGCGACCATCGTGTTCGCGCTGATGGGACGGACTGGCATCCCGCTGTCACCGCTTCTCCTGATCGTTCCCGCGATCCCGGCGAACATGGCCGCCATGCGGTGGGACGAGAAGCTGTCGCCTGGTCGAGGCAAGAATCGGCTCACCACGGTGGCGATCTACCTCCCCGGGGTCCTCGCTCTGATTCTGGTGGTCGTGGCCCCGCTGCCCGTTCTCGTCGACACGATTCCGGTCGGCGGCGCCTTCGGGCTCACCGTGACGGCCTGCGTTCTCGCCGTCGTCCTGATCATCGCCAGGGTGCGACGGCGGAGCCGGGAGTGACGAATCGGGTGCAGCAGACGACGCTCCACCCCGTTTACTGCACCGGAGCGTTTACTGCACCGGAGCGCTGCTGATCGAACCGCCGCTGTGCCGAACCGCCGCTGTGTCGAACCCGTCACCCGACGCGATTGCAGGGTGCGGTGGCGACAGCCCAGACTTGGACGACCATGACCGACGACGAGCAGCGGGCGAATCCGCGTATGTTACGGCCGAAGCGCGCGGTGCCCGCGAAGGCGACTGTCCGGCACACCTCGGACGGAGTGCCTGTTCCCGAGCGCGACTTCTTCATCGAGGAGTTCCGCGGGGTCACGATCGTCGTCGCTCTGCCCGTGGTCGGCACTGCTGCGCTGGAGGCCGTGACCCGAACGGTGGACGAGTTCCGCACCGGTGACACTCGATTCGTCTTCGTGGTCCCGTCCGGCGACGTCCCGAGGATCGATGCGGCTGTCGGCGGCCCCGCCCTCGACGTGTCGACGGTGTGGGACGACGAGGCCGTCGCCGAACTCTGGCTCGCTGTCGCCGACTCGGGCTGCGTCGTGGTGGGGGCGGACGCTGCCGGAGTGACGCGTACGGCAGGCACCGTCTCTGCCGGCATCAGGGCGTCGAAGATGGTGCTCACCGATCCGGGCGGCGGATGGGGTCGGCCACCGCGCAGCTTCGCGGATATCGACGCTCATCGAGACGGGTTGACCGCTCATCTGGCCGAGCGCGGACTCGACGATGTGGTTCCCGCCGCGCAGAAGGCGCTCGGTGGTGGCGCATACAGTGTGAACCTCTGCTGCGCCGAGGATCTCGATGTCGAGCTGCTGACGTTCGAAGGCCGCGGAACCGTGCTGACCCAGGGCCGCTACCTCCATCTGGCCGAACTACAGGTGAACGATTTCCCTGCGATCGAGGCACTGGTCGCTCAGGGTGTCCGTGAAGGGGTTCTCAAGCAGCGCAGTCGGATCGAGATCGCGCGGATGGCCGTCGGTGGCATCGGCGCACGCGTCCTGCGCACCGGGCACCTCGCCGGGGTCGTGGGTCTCGAGGTGGAGACCTACGCGGGAACCGGGTTTGCCGAGGTATCGGGATTGATCACGGTCGCGGAGTTCTCCGGACTCGGCGCGGGCGGCCTGCTGATCGACGGGTTGGTGGAGATGTGCCGCGATCAGGGGATCCAGCACCTCTTCGCCGTGACCGTCAGCGCCGACGCAGCGGAGTTCTTCATCCGACGTGGATTCAGCGAGGTGGGGAGAGACAACGTGCCCGTAGCGAAGTGGAAAGGCTACGATCCCGACCGGCTCGAAGAGGCTCTGTGCTTTCTCCGCGTGGTGTAGCCGGGCCGGCCGGGATCGATGTCAGCCTCCGTGGGGTGAGATGACGGGAGCCGTCCGTTCCGACGGTCAGACGGTGCAGAGCGGGCGGATGTCCTGCGAACCGGCGGTGGTGGGCGAGGTGAGGACCAGGCACGCGTTGTACCCGCGGCTCTCGACCACGCGACGGATCTCCTGCCACCGCTCGATGCTCACCTCGGGCGAGCGCGAGAGCACGAAGCCGGACGAGCGGAACGGGTCGCCGACGAGGGCCCACGAGTAGTCGTCGGCGATGTACGTGACGATGTAGTTGGTGGGTCCCTCCGGGTTGCCCTGGGTGGGAACGCCCGGAAAGCTCACGCGCAGTTGGGCGTTGGTGACGGTGTCGTTGACCCGCGCATTGCCGATGATGTTGTTCTGCCCGCCGGTCCAGGTGGTGCAGGTGTTCTGGACGCGCACGTTCAGCGGGTCGATCAGCTGGTAATTCGCCTTGGTGTCGCGGGCGCAGTTCAGGTTGAAGAACTGGGGCACGGCGGCGAGCTGCCACCAGTCGCCCTGGTACCGCTCGACGTCGAGCGAGGGGACCGGCTGCAGCGGTTCGAAGGCGGGGAAGGCGGGGAAGTCGGACGACTGCGCGGTGGCGACTCCGCCGCCGGCGAACGCGGCGCCGGCGATGAGCGCGCCGGCCAGGGCGGTGCGAACGAGGGTGCGAATCATGACGGGGCTCCTTGTGTTGCGGTGCTGGGTGTGGCGGTGCTGGATGTGGCGGTGCTGGATCGTGCGGTGTTCATCGTGGGATGGGCTCTGGGGTGGATTCGGAGTGGGCGTCGATGCGCGACGGCCACCAGATCCGGGGTCCGACCAGGGTGAAGATCGCGGGAATGACGACGGTGCGCACCACGAAGGTGTCCAGCAGGATGCCGAGCCCCACGATGATGCCCAGCTGCGTCAGCAGGATCAGCGGGAGCACGCCGAGGACGGTGAACACCGCGGCGAGCACGATGCCGGCGCTGGTGATGACCGCACCGGTCGAGGCCACCGCGCGGACGATGCCGACGCGCGTGCCGTGTTCCGGGGTCTCCTCCCGCGCTCGAATGACCAGGAAGATGGTGTAGTCCACGCCCAGGGCCACGAGGAACAGGAAGCCGAACAGCGGAACGTTGTCGCCGAGCGCGGGGAATCCGAACAGATTCTGGCTCGCCCAGCTTCCGATGCCCAGGGCCGCGAGGGTGCTCAGCACCGTGGTGGCGACGAGGATCAGCGGTGCCGGAATCGAGCGCAGCAGCGCGAACAGCACGAGCAGGACGACGAGCAGGATCATCGGGATGATGACCAGCCGGTCTCGGGCCGCGGCGTCGGCGGTGTCGAGGGCTTGGGCGTCGCTTCCGCCCACCACCGCGTCGGCTCCGGGGACCGCCCCCACGGCCGCGCGAAGGTTCTCGACTGCGGCGAAGGCGGCGTCGGACGCGGGTTCGGCGTCGAGCACGACGGACCACTCGGTGAGGCCGGTGTCGGACGTCCGGGCTTCGGTGGCGGAGACGACACCGTCGGTCCCCTGCAGCGCCGCGTCGACCTCCGCGGCCGCGTCGGTGGAAGCGATCACCACCGACGGATCGGACTGGCCGGCCGGGAAGTGCTCGGCGAGGGTGTCGATGCCGGTGACGGACTCGGCGTCGACGCGGAACTGCTGGGTCTGGGACAGCCCGACGTCGGTGCCGATCAGGCCGAGCGCGCAGACCGCGAGTGCGGCGATCGAGATCACCGCGGTCCGTCCCGGACGGCGACCGACGGCGTTCGCGACGCGGAAGAACACGCCACGGTCCGTCGGCTCGGGGTCCCCGACGCGGGGAACGAACGGCCAGAACAGCTTCCTGCCGAACAGCGACAGGAACGGGGGCAGGACGAACAGTGCGAACACGGCGGCCACGATCAGTCCGGCGGCCGCCAGACCGCCGAGGCTGCGCGTGCTCGGCAGGGTCCCGAGCAGAAGGGTCAGCAGGGCGAGGACGACGGTCGAGTTGCTGGCGAGAATCGCCGGGGCCGCGCGCCGGACGGCCAGGTTCAGGGCGACGCGGTGGTCCTCGTGGCGCCGGAGTTCCTCGCGGTACCGGGAGATCAGCAGCAGGGCGTAGTTGGTGCCCGCGCCGAACACGAGCACGCTGGTGATGCCGGAGGTACTGCCGTCGAAGGAGAGTCCGGTCAGTTCCGACACCCCGGTCCCGACGCTCGACGCGACGCGGTCACCGAACGCGACGACGGCCAACGGCACCAGCCACAGCACCGGGGACCGGTAGGTGGCGATGAGAAGCAGCGCCACGACCAGGGCGGTGACGGCGAGCAGGGTGAAGTTGGCGCCGGAGAACGAGTCGGCGATGTCCGCTGCGAACGCCGGGCCACCGGTGATCTGGGCGTCGAGGTCGGCGGGCAGATCCGCAGTGGCGGCGGTACGGAGTTCGGTGACCAGGTCTGTGAGCGCGAATCCGGTGTCGGCGGTGGAGACCTCGACGGGGGCGATCGCGGCCTCGCCGTCGGGCGACGGCACGACGGGGGCGCCGGCGGCGTCGGTACCGCGGTCGACGGAGTTCATGCGTTGCTGAGCGGCGGCGATCGCGGCGAGATCGGGCTCGGCCAGGGGTGCGCCGTCGGTTCGGGTGACGACGAGGATGACGGATGCGATGTCCGCGTCGGGAAAGTCCTCGAGAAGCGCGTCGACGCGGGCGGACTCGGCGTCGGAGGGCAGGGAGGTCGGCGAGCTCTCCGCGGCGGAGTTGCTGCCGATCGCTCCGATGAAGCCTCCGGAGGCGAGCAGGATCAGGAGGGCCACGATCCAGGCGCGACGCCCGGTGACGGCGTCGACGATGCGGGCCCAGGGGGAGTTCTCGGTCACCGGTCGAGTCTCTCAGTTTCTTTATCGTTAATCAACTGAGACACTTGGACGGACGCGGCCGGGTACGCTGAGCGCCGAGTTCGAAGGAGCCATCAGTGAGCACACGCGAGGAACTCGAATCCGTGATCGCCTCGGACATGCGAGCGATGACCGCCGAGTCGGATCAGATCGGCCGCGTTTTCGGCGCGCAGCACTCGTTGAGTGCCAACGACTTTCGGGCACTGTTGCACATCATGATCGCCGACGTCGCGGGACGCCCCGTGTCTCCGGGGGAGCTGGGCACGGTTCTGGGGCTCTCGTCGGCCGCGATGACGTACCTCGTCGAGCGCATGATCACCTCCGGCCACATCCGCCGCGAACCCGACACGAAGGACCGGCGGCGCGTCAACCTGCGCTACGACGAACCGGGCATGGCCGTCGCGCGAGAGTTCTTCGGCCCACTCGGCGCGCACGTCCACACCGCGCTCGCGGATCTGCCGGACAGCGATCTCGACGCGGCGCACCGGGTGTTCGGGGCGCTGACCGGGGCGATGCGGACGTATCACGCGGAGTTGAAGGGATAGCGGTTCATCACGCCAACTGCGCCACCACGCTGAAGGCCCCGACGTCCGACTCCGCGAGGAACACCGGTTGGCGGGTGTGGCTGCCGCGCAGAGCGACCTCGCCCCGCGGACCCGAGTAGCCGACGGACCCGGAGGTCGACGCGATGTCGCCCACGCGCAGGCTGCGGGCCGTGTCCGCGAGTGCGCCGAGCAGCATGACGCCCTCGTAGCAGGACTCGCCGATGTTGTTGAGCGTCGGGCCCGACGCACCGACGGCGCCGAACCAGCGCGCCCCGAACGACAGGCTCGGCGAGGTGACGACGCTCTCGAAGAACCCGCTCGCGGTGAAGAGGCCGCGGGTGGCTTCGGGACCGCTCGCGTGGAGCACGTCCTCGCCGATCATCATGGCGAGGCGGAGGTGGTGCTCGTCGAGTCCGGCGCGAGCGAACGCGCGGTTGAACGCGGCGTTGTCGGAGCCGACCATGAGCACGAGTACGCCGTCGGGACCGGTGTCGCGGAGCATGTCCATCGCGGCACCGAAGTTCCTGCTGCGCAACGGAACATAGCTCTCGCCGAGGATGTCGAGGCCGTGTGCGCCCGCGAACTCCCGGGTGTGGGCGGCCGTGCGCCGCGGCCAGATGTAGTCGTTCCCCACGATCGACCACCGGCGTGCGCCGTGATGCTCACGGAGCCACGTCATCGCCGGAAACAGTTGCTGCCGTGGAGTTTCCCCCACCATGTAGACCCCGTCCGAGCTTTCGTCGCCCTCGTAGAACGTGGTGTAGACATACGGGACTCGGCCCGCGGTGTACGGGGTGATCGCGCGCCGGGCGTCGGACAGATGCCAGCCGACGACGGCGTCGATCGCGCCGGTGGAGACCAGTCGGTCGATGGTGGCGGACAGTTCCTCGAGCGGGGCACCCGCGTCGACGGGATGGATGCGCACGGGGCGGTCGAGCACCCCGCCCGCAGCGTTGATGTCCTGGACCGCGAGTTCGGCGCTCGCCTCGCACGAGGGACCGAACATGCCGGCCGGGCCGCTCAGGGGAACGACGAGGGCGACGTCGACGGCCGGGGCGGCCGATCTCGACCCGGACGTGATCGGCCAGCCGTCCGCCGGGAGCAGGCCGTCGGGTGTTCCGAAGTCCGTCACGGGTGCACTTTCGTCGGGTGCGGGCGCGAGCACTTCACGATAGTCGGCACGTAGGCTGTTCCACCATGAACGTCCCCGATCCGCTGCGTGCCGTGGAGGAGTTGACCCGGCTGCTCGCGAGCCTGGCGTCGGACCTCGAGGCGGCCGCCGTCGGTGACGCCATGCCTCCCGCCCACTGGCACGTGCTCACGGCGACACGCGGTGGCGTGGGGGTGACGATGTCGGCGCTGGCCGCCGTGACGTCGCTGCCGGCCCCGAGTCTGACCCGGTTGATCGACGCCATGGTCGACGACAATCTGGTGTTGCGACGCCCGGACGAGCGAGACCGCCGCCGAGTGCTCGTGTTCCAGACCCGCCGGGGCGCCGCCGCGTACGGCCGGTTGGCCGCGCGTCCTGCCACAGCGACTGCGCTGGAACAACTTCTGGCCGAACGAGCGCCACGTCTGGTGGACCTGCTGCTCGAGGTGACGCCGTCCGTCAGGGCCTCGGCAGCTTCCGGTGGAGCGGGTTCGAGGTCGTAGGCGTTCCGGCGCGACCGCGGCCGGGGAGCGACGAGACGACGGCCGGTGACTCGGCCGACGCTCGGGCGGCATCGTGCGCCTTCACGATCGAGCTGTTCCCGCGACCGAGCGCCGGCGAGGTGACCGTGCGCGTGGCCGGTTCGCCGCACGAGGTGCACGGGGCCGCGTCCGGCACGGTCGCCATGGGGTGGTGCTGCTCGAAGGTCCCGCCGGTGCGACACGAGGGCGAGGAGCAGCGGAAGACGTAGGTGGGCACGGTCCGAGCGTAACCGGCGCCGGACGCGTCGGCATCGGTCACACGGATGTCACACGGGCGACGCCGTACGGATATATCGTCGTAGTGCAATAGTTTCATCTGGAAGTGATCCGCTGCAGAAGTCGTCGTCACGGAGGTGTGCTGTGCCCGAACTGTTGTTCCCGCTCGACTCGTCGAAGAGCTTCACCGATCAGCAACTGGTCGGCCACAATCGATGGCACCCCGACATTCCGCCGGTGGTGACGGTCAAGCCGGGCACCACGTTTCGCGCGCACTGCCGGGAATGGTTCGACGGTGCGATCCACAACGACGACTCCGCCGAGGACATCCTGAACGCGCCGCTCGACACGGTGCACGCGCTCTCCGGGCCGTTTCACATCGAGGGTGCGGAACCGGGCGACCTTCTGATCGTGGACATCCTGGACCTCGGGCCCATTCCGCAGGAGGACTCCGGCCCCCTCGCCGGTCAGGGGTGGGGCTACACGGGCATCTTCGCCAAGCAGAACGGTGGCGGATTCCTCACCGATCAGTTCCCGGACGCGTACAAGGCGGTCTGGGACTTCTCGGGTCAGAGCGCCACGTCTCGCCACGTCCCGCACGTGAAGTACACCGGGATCACCCACCCCGGCCTGATGGGAACGGCTCCCTCGCAGAAACTGCTGAACTCGTGGAACGCGCGCGAAGGCGCCCTCATCGCCACCGACCCGTCCCGTGTGCCGCCGTTGGCACTTTCGCCCGAGCCGACGGGTGCGATCCTGGGTTCGCTTGCCGGAGAAGAGTTCTCCCGTGTCGCGAGCGAGGGAGCGCGCACGGCGCCGCCGCGGGAGAACGGTGGCAACCAGGACATCAAGAACTTCACGCGCGGGACGCGGGTCTTCTACCCCGTCTTCGTGCCCGGAGCGAACCTGTCGTTCGGCGATCTGCACTTCTCCCAGGGAGACGGCGAGATCACCTTCTGCGGCGCGATCGAGATGGGCGGTTTCATTGACCTGCACGTCGACCTGATCAAGGGCGGCATGGAGACGTACGGCGTGAGCGAGAACGCCATCTTCATGCCCGGCAACGTCGAGCCGAAGTACTCGGAATGGATTGCGTTCTCGGGTATTTCGGTCACGCTCGACGGTGAGCAGAAGTACCTGGACTCCGACCTGTCGTACCAACGTGCGTGTCTGCACGCGATCGAGTACCTCACGAAATTCGGGTACAGCCCCGAGCAGGCGTACCTGTTGCTGGGGTCCGCGCCGATCGAGGGTCGACTCTCGGGTGTGGTGGACATCCCCAACTCGTGTGCCACGGTGTACATTCCGACGGCCATCTTCGACTTCCCGGTCGCGCCGTCGGCGTCGGGTCCGCACCGCATCGACCCGGGGATGGGGGCTCCGCGGGCGAGTATGTGAGCCGAGCGGGCCGCTCAGCGGTCCGCGTCGCGTTCCGGCCCCGGCTGGCAGTGCGGACACCACCACGTTCGCCGCCGCTCCGCGTCGCCCGGCACCTCGGGCACCACGCGGATCGACGTGCCGCACCGCAGGCAGGGCTTCCCCGCCCGCCCGGCGACCCAGTGCTGTCGGCCGGGCCGGGTGTCGCCGGTGGTCACCTGCATCGCTCTCGGCACGGTGGCGGAGTGCCGCATGGCTTTACGGGTGAGCGCGACAAGGCGCACCGCGTCGACGTCGCCCGCCGGACGCCACGGGCCGAGCCCACGGAGGAAACAGAGCTCGTTCGCCCACAGGTTCCCGGGCCCGGCCATCACGCGTTGATCGAGCAGGGCAGCGACGATCGGCCGCGTCGGTCGGGCGGCGATGTTCGCGACCGCGAGCTCCGCGTCGAACTCGTCGTGCAACGGATCCGGTCCGAGGTGAGCGACGAACGCACGCGCGTCCGGCGTCGTCGCGAGATGCACGACGGGCAGCGTGATGCCGTAGGCGGTGGGGCCGTCGACGCAGTCGAGCAGTACCCGCACGTCCGGGTCGAGGCGGCGCGGCAACCGTCGACCGGGCCGGGTCACCGTCCACGAACCCGTCATCTTCAGATGGGTGTGCAGCGTGAGGTCGCCGTCGAAGTCCGTCAGCAGGTGTTTGCCGTGCGTGCGGTGCCGCAGCACGGTGTGACCGGAGAGATCCGCGGTGGCGTACGCGGGGACGTTCAGCCGCCCGGCAGCGAGGGTGCGCCCGTCGAGCGCCGCGCGCAGACGACGCGCCAACGCGAACACGGTGTCACCCTCGGGCACGTCAGGTCCAGTACAGCAGCTGGGCGTCGGGAAGCACGCGATCGAGCTCGTCGGTGAACCAGGTCCGCATCTCCGCCATCGTCTCGCGCGGGTAGACGTACTTGACGCCCCCGAACTTGTTGCGCTTCGCGGTGCGCGCGTCCTCGTCCATCTCGAGCTTGGTTCCCGGGTACCAGCTCAGCAACACGTCCTTGCTCGACGGCGTGAAGCGGTGCGTGATGATCTCTGCGGTGAGATCGAGATCGGGCACGTCCCGGACGGCGTCGGCGACGTCGGCCAGCAGGCGCCCGTACTGCTCCCGCCAACCGGGGATCGGCATGATCGGAGCGATGGTCAGCCCGACGCGGTACCCGGCGAGGGCGAGGGAGCGCAGCGCCGTCAACCGAGCGGGCATGCGGGCCGTACCGCCTTCGAAGCGATTCGCGACGTCCGCCGCATTGACGGACAGACGGACCCGGGTGCGTCGGCCGTGGTCGAGGGTCAGCAGCTCCGTGACATCGTCGAACTTGGTGGTGAATCGCAGCGAGACACCGTCGCCGTAGCGACCGGACCCCACGCGGGCGATCGCCTCGGCCAACGACCCGGTGACGTGCTCGATGCCGAGCGGATCGGTGTAACAGGACAGCTCGAACGTGGTGCCCTCGTGACCGCGCTCGGTGGTCCCGCTGGTGATGGTGCCGCGGCCGGCGTGGGTGCCGATTCCCGCGAGAACCTCGTCGAGGTTCGCGAACACGCGCGTCACGGGCGGTCCGGAGAGCGATCCGGCCAGATAGCAGTACTGGCAGTGCGCCGGGCACCCCTTGGCGAGGTCGATGCGCCAGTCGGCGCTGGGGGGAATGGGCTGGGGTTTCAGGGCACCGGCCGGGGCGGCGACCACGGCGAGCGTCGTCTTCGCGCGAGCGTAGGTCTGCCGCTCGGTCTCACCACGCAGTCCGGTGAGCCGGTCCCCGAACATCACGTCGATCTCGGTGACCCCCGCGGCTTCGCATCGGCGCACGATCTCGGCGGTGTGCGGCAGCGTCGACGCGGACTTGGTGATCAGCACGCGCGCAGGCGTCCAGATCTTGGTGGGGGCGGTGAGAGTGTCGTCCATTCCATCGTGTCAACGCTCGGAGTCGGCGGTTCCTTCCCGGTCCCGGTTCCAGCGCAGCGCGTACGTCCGAAGCTTGTGATAGCCGCGCACCTTGAGCGGCCGCAGCGACTTGAGATAGAACTCGTCCTCATCGGCCAGAGCATCGGCGGTCTCGCTGTCGACGAGCACGGTGCCCGGGTGCGCGCTGCTGGTCAGGCGGGCGGCGATGTTCACCACGGACCCGTAGACGTCCCCGAACCGGGCCAGAACGGGTCCGACGGCCACACCGACGCGCAGCTTCGGGATGTCCTCGCGATCGGCGAACGCCTCGTGCAGCTGCAACGCGATGCGGGCCGCGTCCACCGGGCTCGAGGCTCGGAACATCACCTCGTCGCCGACGTTCTTGACCACCGAACCGTGGCCGCGGGCGATCACGGTGGTGGTCACCGATTCGAACTCCTCCAGAAGACCGGTGAGCTCGCCGACGTCCAGTTGCCGCGTCAGCGAGGTGTAGCCCACCATGTCCGCGAAACCGACGGCGACCACGTCCGGTGCGGTGTCCGAGAAGTTCACCGCCAGCGCGCGTCCGCTGGCGGCCGCCAGGTGCCGACGCCACACGTAGTTCTGCAGGTGCTCGAGCGCCGGGATGGTGTTCTGCGACACCGCGCGTGCGTCCTCGCGAATCCGGTCCCGGTCGCCGGACCCCGCTTCCGACGCCTCCTCGGCGATTCGGGCGGCGATGTAGGAATTCACCACTCCCACCTGCCATTCCGCGAGCCGCGACATCGACTGCCCGAGTGTCCGGGCGACCGAGAGTTCCATCGACTTCTCGACCACGTTGTCCTGGACGAGGTCGGTGATCATCTTCAGGGCCTGGACGTCGGCGTCGGTGTACATCACGGCGTCGGGATCGGGGTCGGTGGGAAATCCCATCGCCACCCAGAGTTGCTGCGCACGTTCGAGTTCGACGCCGGCGAGCTGCGTCACCTCGTCGCGGTTGTAGCGTGCGGTACCCCCGAGGATCGAGTTCTCGATCTCCGACCGCGTCCGGCCGTCGGGTCTATCGGGCATTGCCCAGGGTGCGGTCGAAGAAGCCGCGGACCTCGGCGATGTGCTCGTCGAGGGTGTCGGCCGACCAGTCGCTGGTCGAGATCGGTTCGCCCACCGTCACTTTCACGTGGCCGGAGTGCGCCGTGAACGAGGACTTCCACATCACGTCCCCCGCGTTGTGAAGGACCACGGGGACGACGGGCACGCCCGCCTCCATCGCGAGATGGAACCCGCCCTTCTTGAAGCGGCCGAGGCGGGACGTCGGCATCCGGGTTCCCTCGGGCGCGATGGCCACCGAGATCCCGCTGTGCAACTTGTCGATCGCGGGTTTCATCGCGTCCCTGGCCAACGCGGTGTTGGACCGATCGACGTACGCGACGTCGAACAGGGCGCCCAGCGGAGCGAATCGCGGATCACGGCTCAGCTCCTTCTTGGCGATGGCGGTGATGTCGCGGCGGAGGATGCGGGCCACGATGATCATGTCCATCGTCGACTGGTGGTTGAACATGAACACCGCCGGCCGCTGCGACCAGACGTTCTCCTCGCCGTCGACCTCCACGGACACGCCGGTCAGGGCGAGCGCGACCTCGGGGGCGATCGAGTTGGTGATGTTCGCCCCCACCCGGCGGCTGCCGCTGAGAATTCCGAGCGTGGCGCCCAACCCGGCGCTGGCGAGCACGGAACCCAGGGCGGCCACGCTGCGCACCGTCGAGGTGAGATCGGCTCCGCGGGCCGGTTTGTCGAGGGTCACCCGCGGCCAGGCGCGGTCACGGGCGGTGCGATCGAGTCCGGCGTCGGGATTGAGTGCCACGGGGCGTCCGACCGTCTCGAGCATCGGCACGTCCTCGGCTCCGTTGGAGTAGCCGAAACACACCCCCGTGTCGACGCCGGCACGGCGGGCCCAGTCCTCGATGCCCTCGGCCTTGCGGGGACCCCACAGGGACTTCCCGACGAGCGCGCCGGTGAGGACTCCGTCGGCGTCCATCTCGGGCCGGGTGCAGACGAGGTCGTCGAACTGCAGATCCTCGACAACCGCTTGCGCCTGATACTGCGTCGCCGACGTCGACATCACCACCCGGTGACCCGCGCGATGGTGGGCGTTCACCAGCTCGCGCACCTGCGGGAAGATCTGGGACGCGAGTTCGGACCGGAAGAGGTCCGACGCCTGATCGAGCAGCTCGTCGTGCGTCTTGCCCGCGAGGGCGCGCACCGCCTTGTCCATGAGGTTGTCCACCGTGGTGCCGCGAACCTGCATCTCGACGACGGCGGTACTGATCTCCCAGAACTCGAAGAGGCTCACGTCGAACCGGCGCAGCCGTTCCTTGAACACCGCGGCGGCGGAGTACCCGTCGATCACCGTGCCGTCGAAGTCGAAGAACGCGACCACGTCCGGGCCGCGCGGGGCGTCGTCGATGTCGCGGAGCAGGTCCTCGAACGAGTGGGCCGGTCCTCGGGTCACCTGTCGCCTCCTGAGCGAGCCGGGCGTCCGGCCGGGTCGATGGTGTGTTCGGTGCGGTACGCCAGGCCGACGCCGTCGACGCGGTGCACGTTGTCGACCGCGTCCAGCGCGGAGTGCGCCATGCTGCGGATGTCCCGGCAGATTCTTCCCCACGCGGCGATCTCCGCCGCGAAGACCCGTCGCCGCTCGATCACGTGGCCGGGGTCCTCGCCCTCGGCGCTGTCGAGCAGTGCTCGGTTCTCCGCCAGCCGCAGCGCGGTGTCGAACAGCTCGTTCGAGATGGCGTCGCTGTGGTCGAGCTGCTGACGCAGGCGCCGCGACTGGGCTACCCCGAGGCAGTCCATGAGGAACGTCTCGCGGTCGAACGACACCCCCGGCGCCAGCGTCGTCAACTGATCCGCCACCACCAGGTAGGCCTCGAAGATGGGCTGCAGTACGCGGTGGGCGAGGTGCAGGGGCTGGCGTTCGAGCGAATCGACCGCGTACGACGGTTCGTCGAGGCGCGAGCGCCACTGCGGGTCGATGAGCTCGACCTCGGCCTCGAGGCGTTCACCGAATTCCTTCTTCTCGCCGAAGAAGAACTCGAACTTGAGCAGATCTCTCAACTCCAGCGCCGAGTTCCACAGGTCGTCGGCCGCGACGGTTCCCGACGGGCAGTCCTTCGTCCGCAGCACCACGAGTTCGCCGATGGCACGCATGACGAAGAAGTGGATGGCGTTGTTGCGGAAGAACGACGCGACGAGATGCTTGTCCTGCGCGAGACGGAACAGCGGCTCGGGGCCACCGTCGAACCGGATGACCACCCCGGCGGCGATCTGCTCGCGGACCGCGGCGGTCATGACGTCGACGTCCGCGAGTTCGATGTTTCCTGCGGTGGGCAATCCACGACGCCCGATGTAGTGGGTGAGCGGCTCGATGATCGACCACATCTCGGCGACGTTGAGGGCGCGATCCTCGATGCCGAGCATCGCCATCGCGACGAGGGCCGCCGGCGTGACCGGGGTGGACTCGTTGATCGCGTGGGACACGGCGAGCGCGGCCCGCTGGACGGCGACCCGCTTGTCGTCGTACTCGTCGAGGAAGGCGCGGGCGGACAACGGCTTGCCGAACCGCAGGTAGACGGTCCCGCGGATCTGACCCTGTGCGCGCACGTATCCGATGGCCATCCGGATGCCCTCGGCCTGCTTCTTCGCGCCGTGCGACTCGCGGGCCATGTCGCCGACCTCGTGCAGCCGGTCGTAGGTGATGGACGTGGGGATGAGGTACGCATCGGCGGCGGTGCTGGACTCGAGCGAATCGAACAGGTACGTGAGCAGACCGAACCGTGGGGGCCGAAGTTTGCCGGTGCGCGAGCGGCCGCCCTCGATGTACCACTCGAGGTTGAACTTCTTGCTCAGCAGGAAGCTCATGTACTGCCGCAGCGTCCATTTGTAGACGGCGTCGGAGAACTTGCGTTGGATGAGCACGACCCCGCTGCGCTTGGCGATCGGGCCGATCGGCCAGAACCCGACGTTGACGCCACCCATCACGTGGTTCAGCGGGAAGCCCTGCTCGAGCAGGGCCGGACGGAGCACCAGCGGGTCGAGATACGAGCGGTGATTGGGAAGAAAGACCAGCGGGAACGATTTGTCGAGTTCCCGGATCTCGGCGAGCCGATCGGTGTCGACCTCCACCCGGTACGCCCGCGAGAAGAACTTGCCCAGCTGCCCCCACAGCTCGACCGCCGACCTCTTCTCGGTGGCCACCATCTCGTCGAGGATGGCGTGGACGCGCTCGTCGACCGCCTCGACCGACTGGTCCACCGACTCGGCGAGTTCGGCGAGGTCCGCGCGGAACTGGGACCGTTCGGTGAGCTCCTCGACGACGAAGCGCGGCAACTTGTACTCTCTGCCGATCACCTCGCGCTCGGCGCGGTCGAGGGCCAGCGACGCCTGGCGGGCGATGTAGGAGGACAGGGACCGGCCCCCGGTCGAGGTGAACCGGGACCGCAGGTCCGAGACGGTGGCGGGTTCGCCGACCACCACGCGGGGAGCGCCGCGCCGGGTGGTGAGCCGCGAGATCATCGATCCGACGGCGCCGGGCGGGCGCTCCGGTTTGATCCGGATGACGCGCAGGGGGACCACCATGGGGTCGTTGCTCAGGTCTCGGGCGGTGAACTCGTCGAGCGCCCGGCCGGTCATGACCACGGTGTCGACGTCCCCCGCCGCGTCGTGCTCGTCGATCCATTCGGTGGCGACGTGAACGTCGAGGTCGGAGACCGCGTCGATCAAGTACACCTGCGCTCGACGGCTCGTGCCCGGCGGTCGAGAATCGAGCTGTGACATAGGCCTGCTGCCTCCCCCTGATGTGATGCCGCCACGCTACGCGGGAGGGCGGACACCCGGCGGCGGTTCGGACGCAACGCCTGGCCCGCCGGTCCCCGACGATGTCGAACGCATGTTCTACGATGGGGCCTCGATACAACTGCGCGCACGACCCATCGGTGAGAGGCCACGACCATGAGCGCGACCGTTCGGCGGCGAGCCGCCCGCACCCCCGGTGACGCCCTGACCCCCGCCGACCTCGAGACCCTGACCGCCGGGCTCGCGTCGGGCAAGCGGGTGACGGTGTATCTCCGGGAAGCGACGCCCTCGCTGGGACTCGAGGAGGGCGCGTCGGCTCGCGTGCTGTCGGTGGACGGGACCACCGTCACCGTCAGCCCCAAGGGGATCGACGACCAGTTGCCGTACGAGGCCGACGAGCTCCGGATGACGAGGGAAGCGCCGGCGAAGCCCGTGAGAAAGTCGTCGCCGCGGCCTCGGGTCGCGAGGACCGAGGGGGTCGCGCCGGCCGCGGTGTCGCCGGAGACACCGAAGGCGCCGCCGGCCGTGGAGACACCGAAGGCGCCGCCGGCCGTGGAGGCACCGAAGGCGCCGCGGGCCGCGGAGGCACCGAAGGCACCGCCCGCGTCCACTCCCGCCCCGACCCCCGCGAAGCGTCGGGCTCGCAGTCAGCCCGCCCCGGTGGTCGTCACGATCTCCTCCGGAGCCGACGACGTGTGGACGGTCTCCGTGGCCCACGGCGCGAAGAAGGTCGGTCGGCCCGCCGAGGTCACCGCCGATCGGGTGGTGCGCGCGGTGCGCGAACTGGGCGATCCGACCGTCACCGCCGCCGTCGACGAGGTCGTCGAGAACGCGCGCGCCGCGGCCCAACAACGGGTCGAAGCACTGAGTCGGGAGCTCGAGACGGCCCGGGCGGCCCTGGAAAGACTGAAGAACGGGTGACGTCACCGCGGACTTGCACCGAGGGGTCTCCTTCGATTGCTACAGTGCGCAGGACTTCCGGAGGGGAAACATGTTCAAGAAGATTCTCATCGCAGCCACTGCTGCCGTCGCCATCGTCGGGGGGCTCGGCGTGGGTACCGCGTCCGCGGCACCCGTTCCCGTCCTGGGTGGTGGATCGGGCATCCTGGTCGCCGACAGCGCCGGAAACGGCAAGTTCGACTGCACGCTGACCACCATCGGTGATGATGCCGCCGGTCGCCTGGTCGGCATCACCGCCGGTCACTGCGGCGTTCCCGGTGACCTGATCGGCGCCGAGTACCTCCCCGAGGCCGGTGCGGTCGGTCGGGTCGTGTCGTCCGTTCCGGGTCTGGACTACGCGGTGATCGAGTTCGATCGCGGACGCGTCGCGCCGACCAACCGCATCGGCAACGTCACGATCACCGGGGTGGGCGCACCGCTGTCGTTCCCCGGCATCATGTGCAAGGAGGGCCGCACGACGGGTAACACCTGCGGCATCTCCTACGGCGAGATCTTCCAGAACGATCGCACCTACACCCAGATCTGCGTGAACCAGGGCGATTCGGGTGGGCCCGTGGTGGCCGGCACGACGCTGGTCGGCATGGTGAACGCCTACCTCGGGGTTCCGTGCATCGGGCCTCAGGTCGGCACCAACATCCAGACCGTGTTCGACGACATCAACCGCGGCGGCGGCGTCGGGACCGGGTTCTCTCCCGTTCGCTGATCGCTCGACCCGTACGACGAAGGCCGTGACCCCTCGGGGGGTCACGGCCTTCGTCGTGTGCGGGTGGTGCCGTGTGCGGGTGGTGCCGATGGATCAGTTCGCGCGCAGGCAGGCCTGGAGCGTCGTCAGATCGCCCGCGAAGCTGGCGCCGTTGCAGGAGACGCCGCCGAGGGAGTCGACGGTGGCCGTGGCGCCCGGACCGGCGATGGCGATGGACAGTCCGGGGTTGAGGCCGAGAGCCGAGGCGATGCTGCCCGGTCCGAAGGCGATGGCGGCCGGTGCGGCTCCGCCGACGGCCGAGCTGTCCGCGACGCCGCCGTTGAGGCCGAGCGCGAGGGCGAGGGCGTTGACGTTGGCGGCGGCCGTGGCGTCACCGTAAGCGGCGGCCGCGCTGGTGGCGTCGCTCGTGGCCGAGCACAGGGCGCCGATGGCGTCCTGGCCCAACGGTGCCTGGCACACGGAGAGGGGCTGCGCGGGCGCCGGGGCAGCGGTTGCGGTGGCGGGAGCGAACGCGGCCACGCCGAGTGCGATGCCGAATGCTCCTGCGACGGCCTTGGTGGTGATCGACGCGGTGCGGGTGACGGTCATGAGGGTACGAACCTTTCGCTCGGTTCCGAAGACAGCGAGCGCCATCCCCGGCATCGGCTGCCGGTTCCCCCGACCGCCTACCCTCAGGGTGCCCCGGGATCGTGTAGTCCAGCGCACACCGTGGTCACGGAACGGTCACGTTGGGATCGCGCCCCGGTCACGGACCGGGACGCGACGGCGTCAGCTGCAGACCGCACCCTTCGACGCAGACCCCACCAATTTCGAGTATTTCGCCAGCACACCGCGGGTGTAGCGCGGGGGAAGCGGTTCCCACCCGGCTCGACGCTCGGACATCTCGGCGTCGTCGACCAGCAGATCCAGCGTGCCGTTGCCGACGTCGAGTCGGATGCGGTCACCGTCGTTCACGAAGGCGATGGGTCCGCCGTCGACCGCCTCGGGCGCGATGTGTCCGACACACAGACCCGTGGTGCCACCGGAGAACCGGCCGTCGGTCATGAGCAGGACGTCCTTGCCCAGTCCCGCACCCTTGATGGCGCCGGTGATGGCGAGCATCTCGCGCATACCGGGCCCGCCCTTGGGGCCCTCGTAACGGATGACGACGACGTCGCCGGCGGTGATGGTGCCGTCCTCCAGGGCGTCCATCGCGGCGCGCTCACGCTCGAACACCCGAGCCGTGCCCTCGAAGACGTCGGAGTCGAAGCCCGCGGACTTGACCACGGCGCCGCCCGGGGCGAGCGACCCCTTCAGGATCGTGATGCCGCCGGTGGGGTGGATCGGTTCGGTCATCGCGCGCAGCACCAGACCGTCGGGATCGGGGGGAGCGATGTCGGCGAGGTTCTCCGCGACGGTGCGGCCGGTGACCGTCATGCAGTCGCCGTGCAGGAGACCGGCGTCGAGCAGGGCCTTCATGATCACGGGAACGCCGCCGATGCGGTCGACGTCGGTCATGACGTGCTTGCCGAACGGCTTGACGTCGGCGAGGTGCGGAACCTTGGCGCCGACGCGGACGAAATCGTCCAGGGTCAGATCGACGCCGGCCTCGTAGGCGATGGCGAGGAGGTGCAGCACGGCGTTGGTGGATCCGCCGAACGCCATCACGACGGCGATGGCGTTCTCGAACGCCTCCTTCGTCATGATGTCGCGGGTGGTGATGCCGCGGCGCAGGAGTTCGACGACGGCCTCACCGCTGGCGCGGGCGAAACCGTCCCGACGCTTGTCGGGTGCGGGCGGGGCGGCGCTTCCGGGCAGCGACATTCCCATGGCCTCGGCGGCGCTGGCCATGGTGTTGGCGGTGTACATGCCGCCGCAGGCACCTTCGCCGGGACAGATGGCGCGCTCGATCGTGTCGACGTCCTCGCGCGACATGAGGCCACGCGAGCAGGCGCCCACCGCTTCGAAGGCGTCGATGATGGTCACCTGGTGCTCGCTGCCGTCCGACAGCGTCGCGAATCCGGGAAGGGTGGAACCCGCGTAGAGGAAGACGCTGGCGAGGTCCAGGCGGGCGGCGGCCATGAGCATGCCGGGCAGGGACTTGTCGCAACCGGCGAGAAGTACGGAACCGTCGAGGCGCTCGGCGCTGATCACGGTCTCGACGCTGTCGGCGATGACCTCGCGCGAAACCAGCGAGAAGTGCATACCCTCGTGCCCCATCGAGATGCCGTCGGAGACGGAGATCGTGCCGAACTCCAGCGGATATCCGCCGCCGGTGTGGACGCCTTCCTTGACGGCCTTCGCGAGGCGGTCCAGAGAGAGGTTGCACGGAGTGATCTCGTTCCAGGACGACGCGACACCGATCTGCGACTTGCCCCAGTCCTTGTCTCCCATGCCCACGGCGCGCAACATGCCGCGGGCCGCGGTCTTCTCGAGGCCGTCGGTGACGTCGCGACTGCGGGGTTTGACGTCCGGACTCGACTTCTCGGAGTTCGGGGACCCGGAGTTCGGGGTGCCGGAGTTCGGGGTGCCGGAGGCGTCGGTCGTGGGAGACTCGGTGGTGGACGCGTCGTCCGTGGTGCTGCTCATGAGGAAACGATAGACCGCAGGGCATTCGGTCCTGCAGGGGTGGTGGGCGACGTTTCGAACGTCCGTTACTGTTCCGTTATTCATAGGTGACCAAATCGCGACCTAGAGGTTGCGCTAACGCTCACTTCCGAGGGAATGCTCGGGGTAACAGAAAAACGCTCTCGGCGTTCTTCGGATGGGGTGAGCACCGTGGAATCAGTTCTGGCACAACCGAATGCAGCGATCTCGGAGCCGCCGCGGTCCTCCGACGCTTCGTCCGAAACCGATCGGTCTCGATCCACCACGACGCTCAAGGCGAGCGGACCGAGCCCGGCAGAGCTGTCCGTTCTGCTCCAGGCCATCGGTCGGGGTGACCGCGAGGCCTTCGCCCGGTTCTACGATGCGACGTCCTCGCGGGTCTACGGCGCCGTGCTCCGCGTGCTGCGTGATCGTGGCTTCAGCGAGGAGTGCGTGCAGGACGTCTACCTGGAGGTATGGCAGAAAGCGCCGAGTTTCTCGCCGAGTCAGGGCTCGCCCGCGGCCTGGCTGGTCACCATGGCGCACCGCCGCGCCATCGACCGGGTGCGTTCCGAACAGTCCCGCACCGATCGCGAGTCCAAGTACGCGATGCTCGACGCCGCACTCGGAGTGCCCAACACCTCGGATCGTTTCCTCGACCGTCGTCCGGTGATGGATGCTCTGGCCAATCTGTCCGGTCGGCAGCGCGAATGCCTGTTCATGGCGTTCTTCGAGGGCCTCACCTACGCCGAGGCCGCCGAGCGCATGAACGTACCGGTGTCGACGATGAAGTCACGCATCCGCAGCGCGCTCGCCAAACTGCGCGAGGATCCGGGCGTCGCCTGCCTGGTCAACTGATTCGGCGGAGCGTTCGAACGCCGGCCGGTCCGGGGTCATGCGGGTGATCCGGAACTCGGGCTCTCGGCGACCGTCGGGGTACGAACGAACAGAGCGGCGATCACCGCGCCGAGAACCAGAAGGCCCGAGCAGATCACCATCGCCGCATGGAATCCGCCCGAGAATGCGTCGGGCGTGAGGGCGCGATCGCCTCCGACACCCACCAGTCCGGGAATTGCCGCCACCGCCAGGAGTTGTGACGTGCGCGCCACCGCGTTGTTGACCGCGGACGCGCTTCCCGCATTGGCATCCGGAGCTGCCCCGATGGCCGTGGCGGTCAGGGGTGCCACCAACAGCGCCAGGCCGAGGCCGAAGATCACCACTGCCGGCAGCACGGTGGTGACGTAGCCGGCACCCGGATCGATGCGAACCATGGCCAGCAGACCGACGGCGGCGAGCAGCGGCCCGACGGTCATCGGTAGTCGGGGGCCGATCCGAGTGGAGAGCGCTCCCGCGCGCGACGACAGCAGCAGCATCGCGACGGTGATGGGAAGGGTGGCGGCCCCCGCGGCGAGCGGTGAGTAGCCCAGTCCGATCTGAAGTTCCAACACCAGCAGGAACAGCACCCCGCCGAGGGCGGCGTACACCGCGAGAGTCACCAGGTTCGTGGCGACGAAGATGCGGGAACGGAACAACGTCGGCGGAACCAGCGGATGTGGACTGCGGCGCTGCAGGAGAACGAAGGCCGCGGCAACACCGACGCCGACCAGGACCGGACCCCACCGGCCGTGGATTGCACCGAAGGTCACCAGCGCGAGCGCGAGCGCAACCGTCGCCGCCCCGGCGACGTCGAGACCCGGTGGGGAGTGTTCGTCACGGCTCTCGGGGACATGGCGCATCGACACCGCCACCACCGCGACCGCCACCGGAACGTTGATCAGGAACACCGACCGCCACCCGGCGATCTCCACCAGCCAGCCGCCGAGAAGGGGACCGACGGCCGCCGAGACGCCGCCGAGTCCCGACCACAATCCGATGGCGGCCGCCCGATCCTCGCGAGCGAGGGACGCCGAGATCAGTGCGAGCGAGCCCGGCGTCAGCAGAGCCGCGCCGACCCCCTGAATCACCCGTGCCGCGATCAACATCTCGATGTTCACCGCGAACCCGCATCCCACGGACGCCACGGCGAACCAGACGGTGCCGAGCACGAACATGCGTCGGCGCCCGAAGCGATCCCCGAGAGACCCTCCGAGGAGCACCAGGGCGGCGAGCGTGAGTGTGTATCCGGTGACGGTCCACTGCAGTCCCGCCACGTCGGCGCCCAGGTCCGCGCCGATGTCCGGGAGGGCGACGTTGACGACCGTGCCGTCGAGCATGGCCATCGACGATCCGAGGACGGTCGCGGCGACGATCCATCGACCACGCGAGCTGCCGAGGACGATGGAAGGTGCGGAGTTCATGGCGACACTGTAGGGCGATTCGCGCGGGACCTTTCGTCGTGAGTACGAGCGACAAGGAGCCTTCCGGTGAGTCGAAGACGTGGGAGGATGACGTGGTGGATCTTCCCGTGCTTCCGCCGTTGCAGCCCATGCTGGCCAAGGCCGCCAAGACGGTGCCCGTGCAGCCGGACTCCGGTGCGCCGACCTGGTCGTACGAGCCGAAGTGGGACGGGTTCCGCACCATCGTCTTTCGGGACGGCGACGACGTCGTGCTCGGGTCGCGCGGCGGCAAGGATCTCGCGAGGTACTTCCCCGAGATGGTCGACGCGGTCCGTGCCGAGTTGCCCGAACGATGCGTCGTCGACGGTGAACTGGTCGTCGCGCTCGAGACCGACGGTGCCTGGCGATTGGACTGGGATTCGCTGTCCGAGCGGATTCACCCGGCCGACAGCCGAGTTCGTATGTTGGCCGAGAAGACACCGGCGCAGTTCGTGGCGTTCGACCTCCTCGCCCTCGGCGACGAGGACCTCACGAGTGCACCGTTCGCGGAGCGACGCGCACGTCTGGAAGCGATCCTGGACCCCGAACTCGAGGCCCCGCGGTGCCACGTCACCCGCGTCAGCGCCGAGTCCTCCGTGGCCGAGGACTGGTTCGATCGATTCGAGGGTGCCGGACTCGACGGCGTCGTGGCCAAGCGCCTCGATTCGGTCTATCTGCCGAACAAGCGGGAGATGGTGAAGATCAAGCATGCGCGCACCGCCGACTGTGTGCTGATCGGGTACCGAATCCACAAGTCCGGCAACGGAATCGGATCGATGCTCCTGGGTCTGTACCGGGACGGCGAGCTGCAGATGATCGGAGGTGCGTCCGCGTTCACCGACAAGATGCGGCTCGAGCACCTCGCCGATCTCGAAACCCTGCGCGTGGGTGAGGACGTGGTGGCGGACGGGGAACAGACCCGGTGGCGGAACGGTGTGGACCGAACGTGGATCCCGGTGCGCCCCGAGCGTGTCCTCGAGGTGGCGTACGACCAGATGGAGAAGGACCGGTTGCGCCATGCGGCGCGGTTCCTGCGCTGGCGCCCGGACCGCGACCCGTCGAGCTGCACCTACGATCAGCTCGACAGTCCCCCGGACTACGACGTCGCCGACGTGCTGGACGGACGCTGACCATGGCCAAGAGCAGCGCGGCCACGGTGACGGTCGGCGAACGCGAGGTACGGGTGTCGAGTCCGGAACGCGTCGTTTTCGAGGCCACCGAGCGAACGCCCGAGATCACCAAACTCGATGTGTGCACCTACTTCTCGAGCGTCGGGAGCGGGTTGATGCACGCGCTGGGAGACCGACCCACGGCCATGGAACGGTGGCCCGACGGGTGGCGTGAGGGCATGCGGCTCGCCACCGGACCCACGGACAAGCAGGGTCAGGGTTTCTACCAGAAGCGATTGCCCAGGGGGGCACCCGATTACGTCGAGACGGTCGGGGTCACCTTCCCCAGCGGACGGACGGCGCAGGAGCTGTGCCCGACGGAGCCGGCGGCGCTGGTGTGGGCAGCGCAGATGGGCACCTTGACCTTTCATCCCTGGCCCGTACGACGGCCCGAGGTGGACAAGCCCGACGAGCTCAGACTCGACCTCGACCCGCAGCCGGGCACCACCTTCGCCGATGCCCGACGCGTCGCGGACCTCACCCGCGAACTGCTCGCCGAACTCGGACTGCGCGGATATCCCAAGACGAGTGGCAATCGCGGCATCCATGTCTATGTTCGGATCGAGCCGATCTACACCTTCGAACAGGTGCGGCACGCGGCGATCGGGTTGGGCCGCGAGCTGGAGCGCCGCGACTCCGGAGTCACCACCGCCTGGTGGAAAGAACAACGCGGAGAGCGCATCTTCCTCGACTACAACCAGAACAACCGCGATCGCACCATCGCCGGAGCCTGGAGTCTGCGCGCCCGCCCCGGTGCTCCGGTGAGCACGCCGATGACGTGGGAGATGCTGGCCGAGGTCACCGATCCGGCCGATTTCAATCTCACGACTGTGCCCGATCTCCTGGCGGACGGCGACCCGTGGGCGGACATGAACGACGTGGCCCATTCCCTCGAGCCGCTACTGAACCTGTGGGAGACGCTGCCGGGCGGCGAGCTCAACTTCCCACCGGACTACCCCAAGATGCCGGGGGAGCCGCCGCGGGTGCAGCCGTCGAAGAAGGTGGCCGAGCACTGGGACGAGGACGGGAACCGGGTGGAGGCGCCGCGGGGGGAGTGAGGGTGCCCAGTGGTGCGCACCCGTTCGGAGTGAGGGTGCCGTTGGGTCCGTCTCGGGAGGTCAGGGTGCCCCTGACTCCGGCACCCGTTCGGAGTGAGGGTGCCGTTGGGTCCGTCTCGGGTGGTCAGGGTGCCCCTGACTCCGGGGCGCGTGCCGCCGCGGACAGCGCTTCGAGTTCGCGGATCAACGTCGCCGCGTCGTGCGGGCCGTTGTGCCGCGAAGGAGGCGACCCGCGTACGCCCAGGTAGAACGTCGGCGTTCCCGGTAGTTCGCTGGTGAGTGCGTCGAGCTCGTCGTCCTCGACGCGAGAGACGAAGTCGCCGGTCCGCAGATCCTCCTCGAACCGCGCGAGGTCGAGCCCGACGGCGTCCGCGTAGGAGTCGATGTCGTCCCGCTCGAGGGCGTCGGAATGGAGGAAGAGTGTGTCGTGCATCTCCCAGAACTTCCCCTGTGCCGCAGCGGCTTCCGATGCCTGCGCGGCGTACCGGGCGTGCGGGTGATAGTCGTCGAGGGGGTAGTGGCGGAAGACGTAGCGCACCCGGTCCCCGAAATGATCGCGCACCTCTCGCGTGCTGCCGGTGGCCTTGCTGCAGAAGGGGCACTCGAAATCGCCGTACTCGACGATGGTCAGCGGCGCGTCCACCGGACCACGAATGTGATCGCGGGACGCCCGGACCGGTCGGAGAAGCGTCGGCGACGGTTCCGCCGGCGGCGGTGAGACCCGGTTGCCCACCGAGAACACGATCCATCCCAGCAGCACCGCGAGCACCGACGCCGCCAGCACGCCGACTCGGGCCTGATCCGCCAGTATCTCGTCGTCGAGCGCGAGGTCCACGATGAACAACGAAATCGTGAAGCCGACACCGGACAGCGCTGCGCCGCCGGCGATCTGCGGGGTGGTCAGCCCGGGCGTCGCGGACGCGGGCCGCAGCCTGGCGAACAACACGCTCGCGCCGGTGATGCCGAGGAATTTGCCGCCCACCAGTCCCAGGACGATGCCCCAGGTCAACGCCGAGGTCGCAGCGGCGCGCAGAGTCTCCGCGCTGAGCACCACGCCGGCGTTGGCGAGCGCGAAGATCGGCACGATGATGAACGCGGTGTACGGCTGATAGAGCCGCATCAGCCGCTCGTTGACGGAGACCGCGCGCTCGAGACCCAGGCGGGCGGCACGCGCGTATTCGGGGTTCGGGGACTGACGGAACGCTCGGGTCAGCGCCGCGGCGTGCTCCACCTCGCGTCGGCGCGGCGGATACACCGGCAGGATCAGCGCGATCATGACGCCGGCGATCGTGGGGTGCACCCCCGATTCGTACATCGCCACCCAGGTGAACATCGAGACCACGAAGTACCCCGCGCCGCGCCACACCCGCAGTCGGCGCATCGACGCGACGAGCACCAACCCGAGGACGGAGACGAGCAGCGGCGTGACGCGCAGTTCGTCGGTGTAGAAGACGGCGATGATCGCCAACGCGCCCACGTCGTCGGCAACGGCGAGGGTCAGCAGGAAGATGCGGAGGCGCACGGCGCGCGTCGGTCCGATGACGGCGAGCGTTCCGAGCAGGAACGCGGTGTCGGTGGAGATGACCACCCCCCACGCGGCCGACGCGGGTCCACTGGGGTTCAGCAGCAGGAACAGGGCTGCGGGGAGCGCGAGCCCGGCGACCGCCGCGACGATGGGTACGGCCGCGCGGGACCGATCGCGGAGTTCGCCCATCGCGAATTCACGCTTGACCTCGAGCCCCACGACGAAGAAGAACAGGGTCATCAATCCGTCGTTGACCCAGTGCTGGAGATCGAGTTCGATGCCGTGGTCACCGAAACGGATGGACAGCGGGGTGTGCCAGAACGACGTGTACGAGGCGCCCCACGGTGAGTTCGCCCAAGCCAACGCGGCAAGCGTGGCCACCAGGAGAAACACGGCGGCGATGGTCTCGCTGCTGTCACCGCGTCGGGCGTCGGCGATGCGGTCGACGATCCCTCGGAGTCGGTCGGTGGGGCGACTTCGTGCGTTCTGAGAGGTGGTCGGCTCCGCCATGATGAGAGAAAAGTACACCCCGCGGTGTGGGACGGCAGTGCGGTGTCCGACGGCAGTACGGGCGAACGCACGACGACGCCGCCTCCCCGTCAGGAGAAGCGGCGTCGTCGAAGTGTGCGGGTTCGAAACCCGAGGGTTTATCCCGCCTTGTCGGCGGCCTCGGTCTCGGACGACGCGCCTGCGGTCGAGAGCTGGCCGCCGGAGTTCTCCAGGTGTGCGCGAACGAACCAGTGGAACAGCTCCAGCTGGCCGCTGTGTCCGATGAGGAGGTCTTCGGTGACCGGATCGACCTTGCCGGACTCCTCGATGGCGTTGCGGTAGTCGGTGATGACGCCGGTGTAGACCAGATCGAGGGCACCGAGGTGCTCGATGGCCGGTGCGCGGCCGATGCTGTAGTCGTCCCACTTGCGCTCGGAGACGATGGTGCCGGGGGTGCCCTTCGCGGACGAGCCGAGCGTCGCGATGCGTTCCGCGACGTCGTCGGCGAAACCGCGAACGGCCTCGACCTGCGGGTCGAGCATTTCGTGGACGGAGATGAAGTTCGGTCCGACCACGTTCCAGTGGATGTGCTTGAGCGTGAGGTGGAGATCGTTGAGTGCGTTCAGACGATCCTGCAGAACGGCTGCCACCCGGGCGCCGTCGTCGGTGCTGAGGCCGGGAACTGTGTAAGCGGCTTTCTGGTTCGAGTCAGTCATACGTGTGGGATAGACAGAGCGACGACGTTCTAAACACCGGTTTCACCTGCGTAGGCTTGTCTGTTCCACCATCCCAAGAAGGGTCGAATCACCCCCATGCGAGTTTTCGTCTGCCGCAAGTGCGGCCAACAACTGTCGTTCGAGAACTCGCGATGCCTGAGCTGCGACAGTCTTCTCGGCTTCCATCTCCCGAGCAGGTCGATCCTCGTGCTCGACGACAACGCCTCCGTGCAGGTCGACGGCACCACCTGGACGCGGTGCGCGAACATCAAGCTTGCGCAGTGCAACTGGTTGGTCGACACGACGAACGGCGACACGCTGTGCCTGTCGTGCTCGCTGACCCGCACGCGGCCCGCGGACACCGACACCGAGGCGATGGTGGAGTTCGCCGCCGCCGAGACCGCGAAGCGCCGCGTGATCTTCGAACTCGACGAGCTGCACCTGCCGATCATCGGGCGCGACGAGAATCCCGACGGTGGCCTCGCGTTCGACCTGCTGTCGAGTCAGAATCGCAAGGTCATCACCGGTCACGCCAGCGGACTCATCACCCTCGACCTGGCCGAGAGCGACGACGTGCACCGCGAGCAGCTCCGCGTGTCCATGGACGAGCCGTACCGCACCCTGGTCGGTCACTTCCGGCACGAGATCGGGCACTTCTATCAGATGGTGCTGATCGGCAACGGTGAGCATCGCGCCGGGTTCGAGGAGCTCTTCGGCAACCCCGACGACAGCTACCAGGACGCGCTCGACCGCCACTACAGCGAGGGTGCACCCGAGGGCTGGAAGAAGAACTACGTCTCGTCCTACGCGACCATGCATCCCGCGGAGGACTGGGCCGAGACCTTCGCCCACTACCTGCACATCCGCGACACCCTCGACACCGCGGCGGCCTACGCGTTCGCGCCCGCGGGTTCGACGTTCGACGCGCCGCTCTCCGGTGACGTGGGCTTCGCGCGGATCAAGGACTGGTGGCTGCCGTTGACCTGGGCGCTCAACCAGATGAACCGCTCGATGGGGCACCAGGACCTGTACCCGTTCGTGTTGCCGGCACGGGTGCTGGACAAGATTCGGTTCGTGCACAACGTCGTGGTGCCGAGCGAGCTGAGCGCCTGAGTCCGACGGGCCCGCCCGGTCGGTCGGAGTGAGGGTGCCGTTCGCTCCGTCTCGGGAGGTGAGGGTGCCCCTGACTCCGGGTGGGCCGGGCGCCCGATCGGAGTGAGGGTGCCGTTCGGTCCGTCTCGGGAGGTGAGGGTGCCCCTGACTCCGGGTGGGGAGTCCGGCAGCAGTCAGTTCCCGGACCGCTCCGGAGGCAGTCGGCCGATCAACGACCGCGCACACGCGACGGTGAGCGACGTGTCGTGGGAGAGGACGTAATCGAACCGTCGCTCCATGTCGGGTCCGGTGTCACCGAGGTCCCGCGCGGCCAGGACCGCGGCGAAGTGCGGTGTCAGGACCACCACGTCCCACTCCTCGCGCACCGGGTCCGACGCGGACAGGCTCGCTCCACGGATCTTCGGTGCGGGCTCCGGGCCCATGCCTTCGCCCAGCGCGCCGACCAGAGCCGCGTTCATCGCCATCAGTTCCCAGCGCCGACCGGTGATCGGGGTGAACTGCCTGATGTGCTGGAACGATCCCAGCATCAACGCCGTCTGCTGGCTCTCCGTGGCCGCCGACTCGAGGTTCTTGCTGATCTCGATGAGGAGCCGCTTGCTGGCCCGGCGCACGTCGCGACCGCCCGCCGCCAGGTTGTACGGCGACGACATCGGTGTGGCCCCGCGCTCGGCGGACGCCTTGAACTCGAGCGGCGACCCGACGGGACGATCTTCGGCCCCCAGCCGACGGTCCTCGAGACGAGTGGTGGAGCCGAACAGCGACCCCTCCCCGACGCGGGCGCCCATGGCCTGCGCGGTGGTCGCGTCGCGATCGGTGGCGATGCCCTCGGCCATGACGATGGCGCCGGTCCGCTCGACTTGGGCGGCGACCGCGTTCACGACGCGAGCGGTGAAACGGTTGGGCCTGGTGGCGAGCAGCGTTCGGTCCAGCTTGATGACATCGGGTTCGAGCAGCGGCAACAACGCCAGCGACTCCGGGCGGATGCCGACGTGATCGACGGCGATCGCCCACCCGAGCCGTCGTACCTCGGCGACCACACGCATGAGGTGCGCGGGGCGGCGGATGAGTGCGGTCTCGTCGAACTGCAGAACCGCACCGCCGAGGTCGTGTTCACGCAGGTCGGGCAGATTCACGATGGAGTCGGGATCGACCGCGATGAACAGCGGCAGGTCGCGGGGCAGTTCGACGCGAGCGGCTTCGGCGAGGGCGCCGCTCCAGCGGGCCGCATCGAGATCGGGTGTCATTCCCATCGACCGGGCGGCCGACGCCAGGGCGATCGGATCCTCGAACGACGAATTCTCGGGTCCGGACACCACGGCCTCGTACCCCACGACGGCACCGGTCTGCAGATCGACGATGCGAAGGAAGTTCGTGCGCAGGCTGTCCGGGCCGAGGAGTGCGCTCAGGCCGTTGACCTCGGATGCGTTTCCGGAGAGGGGTCCGCCGGGGAGGTGGCCACCGGGGTGGGTGCTGCCGGCCGCGTGCGTATCGAGTGGCCGGGCGTCGACCGACGTACGGGAACGCGAGCGCCGACTGCGATTGTCGGAGGTGTCGTTCTTCACCACGAGTAGTCCCTTCGTCACGGGCACAGCGGTTCGTACGGTCGGTGGGACCGCCGACTACCGCCGTTGCTTGACGAAAGTCCTTCTCGAATGTCGGTGCGCGGACCCGCTTCGGTTGTTGCGATTCGCGTACACCACTAGCGTAACCGATCGGCAGTACAACCAGTGGTGCGTATCGATACTTCGACGCAACTCCTCGACCAGATCGGTTCGTTCGTATGGGTGCTCTTCGCACGACTTCGGCAGGACGACTCGGGCGCATCGCCGCCGTCGCCCTGATCGCCTCGGCAACCGCCGCGATCACGACGGTGCCCGCCACCGCGGCACCCCTGTGGCCGGGCGGCCCGGACATCACCGTCCCCGGCATCACCGTTCCGGACATCACCGTCCCCGGCATCATCGTTCCGGACATCACCGTCCCGGGCATCACCCCGCCCGCTCCCGTCGCACCGCCGGCCCCACCCGCCCCGGTCGCCAACTTCTCGACGCCGTCGCTGAACCCCTCGGCCGGCGAGGTCGTGGGTGTCGCGCAGCCGATCATCGTGCGTTTCGACGCCCCCATCGGTGACCGCGCCGTCGCCGAGAACGCGATCGACGTGACCACCTCCGTGGGCGACGTGCCCGGACGGTTCCACTGGTTCTCCGACAGTCAGGTGCGGTGGCGTCCGGACGTGTTCTGGCCGGCCAACACGTCGGTGACCGTCACGGCGGGCGATCTGACCTCGTCCTTCACCGTCGGTGACGCCATCGTCAGCACCGCCGACGACGCCACCAAGACCATCACCGTCACCCGCAACGGCGAGGTGATCCGGACGATGCCGACGTCGATGGGCAAGCCGGGCCACGAGACGCCGAACGGCACCTACATCGTGGGCGAACGCTTCCGCGACATGTACATGGACTCCTCCACCTACGGCGTTCCGGTCGACGCCCCGGAGGGATACCGCACCTACGTCGAGTACGCGACGCGCATGTCCAACAGCGGCATCTTCGTGCACGCCGCCCCGTGGTCCGTCGGCAGCCAGGGCGTGGAGAACGTCAGCCACGGGTGCCTGAACGTGAGCACCGAGGACGGCAAGTGGTTCTTCGAGACCGTGCAGAAGGGTGACCCGGTCATCGTGCAGAACACCGCTGGCGGCATTCTGAACGGGCGCGACGGACTGGGTGACTGGCAGCTCTAGACTTCCCGACGACTCGCGGAACGCGTGTCGTCGAAGGATCTGGGGGTCGGGTGCGGATCGCACTGTTGTCGTATCGGAGCAAGCCGCATGTCGGCGGTCAGGGCGTCTACGTCGAGCGGCTGAGCAGAGCTCTCGTCGAGCGGGGCCACGACGTCGAGGTGTTCTCCGGTCAGCCCTACCCGACGCTGGATCCGCGGGTGCGGCTCACCGAGGTGCCCAGTCTCGATCTCTATCGCGAACCGGACCCCTTCCGGACGCCGCGACCCCGCGAGATCCGGGACTGGATCGACGTGCTCGAGGTGGGCACCATGTGGACCGCGGGCTTCCCCGAGCCGCTGACGTTCACACTGCGAGTCGCTCGAATGCTGAAGCACCGTCGTGCGGATTTCGATGTGCTGCACGACAATCAGTCCCTGGGCCTGGGGCTTCTCACCCTGATGCGCGCCGGATTCCCGCTCGTGACGACCATCCATCACCCCATCACGCGCGACCGACGCCTCGACCTCGACGCCGCCGCGTGGTGGCGCAGGGTGACGGTGCGGCGGTGGTACGGATTCGTCCGGATGCAGAAGTTCGTCGCCCGACGCGTTCCGTTCGTCCTCACCGTCTCGTCCTCGTCGTCCGCCGACATCCAGGAGGCCTTCGGCGTGCGGGCCGACGCGATCTCCGTCGCACCGCTCGGAGTCGACACCGCGGTCTTCACCCCACCCGACGCGCCCAGGGTGTCCGGTCGCATCGTGGCCATCGCCAGCGCCGACGTGGCGTTGAAGGGGATCCGTCATCTGCTCGAAGCCGTCGCGAAGCTCCGCACCGAACGCGACGTCGACCTGCAGCTGGTCTCGCGCTTCGATCCGGCGGGCCCGACGCAACGCCTCATCGACGAACTCGCGCTGAACGACGTGGTCACCGCATCGTCCGGTCTGGAGGACGCCGAGCTCGCCGCGCTCCTCGGCTCGGCGCAGGTCGCGTGCGTGCCGTCGCTGTACGAGGGATTCTCGCTGCCCACGGTCGAGGCCATGGCGTGCGCGACTCCACTGGTGGTGAGCCGCACGGGCGCGATCCCCGAGGTCGTCGGTCCGGACGGACTGTGCGCCGAGCTGGTTCCACCGGGCGACAGCGAGGCCCTGGCCGTCGCGCTCGGTGCCTTGCTCGACGACCCCGAACGGCGGGTTCGGTTGGGTGAGAACGGGCGTCGCCGCGCCGTCGGTCGGTACAGCTGGGCCGCCGTCGCCGCCACCACCGACCACCTCTACGCAGCCGCCGTCGAGAAGGCCACCGCCACCCCGAACACCGAGAACCGCACGGAAAGAGAACGCTGATGCTGACCATGGACTTCGATCGTCTCGGGGTTCGCCCCGGCGACCGCGTGATCGACATCGGCTGCGGCGCGGGCCGCCATTCGTACGAGCTGTACCGACGCGGCGCACACGTCGTCGCGTTCGATCAGGATGCGGACGAACTGGCCGGCGTCGAGGAGATGTTCGGCGCACTCGCCGCCGAGGGCGAGGTGCCCGCCGATGCCACCGCGGAAGCCGTCGTCGGCGATGCGTTGGCTCTTCCCTACGGCGACGGGCACTTCGACGCGGTCGTGGTCTCCGAGATGCTCGAGCACATCCCGGACGACGAGGCTGCGATCGCGGAACTGGTGCGGGTGGTCAAGCCGGGCGGCACGGTGGCGGTCAGTGTCCCGCGCTGGCTGCCCGAGCGGATCTGCTGGGCCCTGTCGGACGAATACCACGCGAACATCGGTGGGCACGTCCGGATCTACCGCGCCTCCGAGCTCACGGGCAAGCTCGAACGAGCGGGCCTGACTCCCACGCATCGGCATCACGCGCACGCGCTGCACGCCCCGTTCTGGTGGCTCAAGTGCGCGGTCGGGGTGAACAACGAGGACAACCGACTGGTGCGCGGCTACCACTCGATGCTGGTGTGGGACATGATGAAAGCTCCCACGGTCACCCGTACGGCCGAGCGCGTGCTCGATCCGCTGATCGGCAAATCCGTCGTCCTGTACTTCACCAAGCCGACCACCCCCGCCCCGTGACCCCGCGGGCGCTTCCGCACGTTCCCGGCGTTCTCACGCCGGAGGCAGCGCGCGCCAGCGGGGAATCGATTGCTCGGCTGCAGCATTCGTCGGGCGCCATTCCCTGGTCGGAGGACGGGCACACCGACCCGTGGGACCACCTGGAATCGGCGATGGGCCTGACCGTCGCGGGCCTCGACGACGAGGCGCGGACGGCGTTCGAGTTCTCGCGCCGCACCCAGCGCGACGACGGATCCTGGCCGCTGCGGTGGCAGGGCGAGGTGATCGAGGATGCGAACTCCGACACCAACTTCTGTGCCTACGTCGCGGTCGGAGCGTGGCACTTCGTCCGGGTCACCGGGGACGAGGCGTTCGCGGAGACGATGTGGCCGACCGTGGAGCGTGCGATCGACTTCGTGCTGCGCTTCCAGACGGTCCGCGGAGACGTGGTGTGGGCCGCGGGACCGTCCGTGGTGGGTGTCGATTCACTGGTCACCGGTAACTCCAGCATCCACCACAGCCTGCAGTGTGCGATCGCCCTCGCCGAGCACCGCGGGGTGCATCGGCCCGACTGGGAGTTGGCGCTCGACCGGCTCGCGCACGCGCTCACCGTTCATCCCGAGGTGTTCGCCGACCACGACGAGTACTCCATGGACTGGTACTACCCGATTCTGGGCGGAGCCCTGCGCGGGCGCGAGGCGGACGCTCGATTGCGCAGCCGCTGGGACGATTTCGTGGTTCCCGGCCTCGGTATCCGATGCGTCGATCACCGCCCGTGGGTCACCGGTGCGGAGACGTGCGAGCTGGTGATGGCGCTCGCCGCCGTCGGGCGGATCGACGACGCACGAGAGCAGTTCGCGGCCATGCAGCATCTGCGCGAGACGGACGGTTCCTACTGGACCGGCCTGGTGTTCTCCGACGGCAAGCGTTGGCCGGTGGAACGCACGACGTGGACCACCGGGGCGATGCTGCTCGCGGCGGACGCCATCGACGGTGCGACGGCGGGAGCCGCGGTGTTCCGCGGCGACGAGCTCCCGGCGCCGCACGGGGTGCCGTGCGGGCCGGAGTGCACGGCGCTGCTCAGTCGACCGTCCACGACGTAGAGCCGGTGAGCAGGGCCTGCAGATCGCCGGGCCCGTCCTTCTGCGCGGCGTCGATCTGTTCGCGCGCCCCGTCGTCGTAGGTGGATCGGGAGACCGCCCGGAGCACGCCGGTCACCACGTGGCCGAGCCCCTGGTCCGAAAGTCGCGTGAGCGCGTAGACGTACTCGGGGTCGTCGGTGTGCGCATCGTGCACCACGATGTTCGCGGGGTCCACCGCCGCCGTCTCGGTCACCGCGAGCCCGAATCCTCGCTGCACGACGCAGAATTCACCGTCCGCTCCGAAGACGATGGGCTCGCCGTGTCGAACGTGGATCACGCGCGCGGGGGCGTCGTCCTTGCGCAACACGTCGAACGACCCGTCGTTGAAGATGGGGCAGTCCTGCAGGATCTCGACGAACGCGGCGCCGCGATGACGCGCCGCTGCGGACAGCACCTCCGTGAGCACGGGCCGGTCCGAATCCAGGGCGCGCGCGATGAACGAGCCCTCCGCGCCGAGCACGAGCGAGAGCGTGTTGAACGGCGCGTCGACCGAGCCCATCGGTGTGGACTTGGTGACCTTACCGACCTCGGACGTCGGTGAGTACTGCCCCTTGGTCAGGCCGTAGATCCGGTTGTTGAACATCAGGATTCGCATGCTCACGTTGCGACGCACCGCGTGGATGAGGTGGTTGCCGCCGATCGAGAGCGCGTCGCCGTCGCCCGTGACCACCCACACGGACAGGTCGGGTCGGGTGATCGCGAGGCCGGTGGCCAGCGTCGGTGCGCGCCCGTGAATCGAATGCACCCCGAAGGTGTTCAGGTAGTAGGGAAATCGGGACGAGCAGCCGATCCCGGAGATGAACACCAGATTCTCGCGCTTGAGACCCAGTGACGGCAGCATGGTCTTGACCGTCGCCAGGATGACGTAGTCGCCGCACCCGGGGCACCACCGCACCTCCTGATCGGATGCGAAGTCCTTCGCCTTGTGTGTCACGTCCGAGAGCGGAATGCCCTCCAGCGCAGAGGGTCCTGGGGGGTCGGCGCTCGGCTCGGCGGTTCGGGTCATCGTCGGGCTCCTGTCGGCTGTGCTGACGTCGTCGTAGCCGCGGCGGCGGCCGCGGGGGTCTTCGCGTTCTCCAGATCGCCGAGCGTGCCATCGAACTCGGCCCGCAGGAGATCGTGCAGTTCGTCGGACAGGTAGGCGAGGCCGGCGATCTTGGTGACCGGTTGAATGGTCCCCGGGGGAAGATCACCGGCGAACTTCGCCGCCAGAATCATCGACAACTGTCCCAGGTTCATCTCGGGGACGATCACGCGTCGATACCGAGCCAGCACGTCACCGACGTTGGCGGGCAACGGATGGAGGTGGCGCAGGTGGGCGCGGTCGATCGGCGTTCCGGCGCGCCGGAGCCGCCGCACGGCCTCGCCGATCGGGCCGTACGACGAGCCCCATCCCAGCACCAGTACCTCGGCGTCGGGATGCGGATCGTCGACCTCGAGGTCGGGAACGGTGATCCCGGCGATCTTCGCCTGGCGGATCCTGCTCATGGTCTCGTGGTTGTCCGGCGTGTACGAGATGTCGCCGGAGCCGTTCGCCTTCTCGAGGCCGCCGATGCGGTGTTCGAGTCCCGCGGTCCCGGGAATCGCCCACTCGCGGGCGAGGGTCCTTGGATCGCGTGCGTAGGGCGCGTACCCGTCGGGGTGATCGGCGGGATCGGCGAATCGCGGATCGATGGGCGCGAGGGTGGAGACGTCGGGGATGCGCCAGGGTTCGGATCCGTTGGCGATCGCACCGTCGGAGAGGAGCAGCACGGGGGTTCGGTAGGTGAGGGCGATGCGTGCGGCGTCCATCGCGACGTCGAAGCAGTCCGCAGGTGACGACGGGGCCAGCACGGCCACCGGGGATTCGCCGTTGCGGCCGAACATGCCCTGGAGCAGATCGGACTGCTCCGTCTTCGTCGGCAGTCCGGTGGACGGCCCACCGCGCTGGACGTCGATCACCACCAACGGCAACTCCGTCATCACGGCCAGTCCGATCGCCTCGGACTTGAGGGCGAGACCGGGACCGGAGGTGCTGGTGACGCCCAGCGATCCACCGTAGGAGGCGCCGATGGCCGCGCCGATCGAGGCGATCTCGTCCTCGGCCTGGAAGGTGATCACGCCGAACTTCTTGTGCTTGGCCAGCTCGTGCAGGATGTCCGACGCCGGGGTGATGGGGTAGGTACCGAGGAACACCGTCCGCCCCGACACCTGCCCGGCCGCGACCAGTCCGTAGGCGAGCGCCGTGTTCCCCGTGACCTGGCGATACGTGCCCGCGGGCAGCGTCGCGCGCGGCACGTCGAAGGTGGTGGCGAAGGCTTCGGTGGTCTCGCCGTAGTTGAAGCCGGCGCGCAGCGCGAGCACGTTCGCCTCGGCGATGTCGGTGCGCGCCGCGAACTTGCTGCGCAGGAACGTCTCGACGGGTTCGAGCGGCCGGCCGTACATCCAGGACAACACCCCGAGCGCGAACATGTTCTTGCTGCGCTCGGCGTCCTTCTTGCCCAGGCCCACCGACGCCACCGCGCCGAGGGTCAACGTCTCCATCGCGATCTCGTGCACCGTGAAGTTCTCGAGGGCCGGCGTCCCGAACGGGTTGGACTCGTAGCCGACCTTGGTGAGATTGCGCTTGGTGAACTCGTCGGTGTTGACGATGACGATCCCGCCGCGCGGTAGGTCGTCGAGGTTGGCCTTGAGCGCGGCGGGGTTCATCGCCACCAGTACGTCCGGGCGGTCCCCGGCCGTCAGGATGTCGTGGTCCGCGATCTGGATCTGAAAGCTGGACACGCCGGGGAGCGTGCCTTCTGGGGCCCGGATCTCGGCGGGGAAGTTGGGCTGCGTCGCGAGATCGTTGCCGAAGGCGGCCGCCTCGGCGGTGAAGCGATCACCGGCCAGCTGCATCCCGTCCCCGGAGTCCCCGGCGATTCGGATCACGACCTGCTCGACTGTCACCGACGTCATCGGCCCATAGTGCCCACATCGCCGACGCGGATGCAGCGAAACCGTCAGACGCCGTGGATCGTACAGTCTGCGCGGCCGATCACCAGATGCGGACCCGTTCCGCCGGGTCGAGGTACAGCGCGTCCGACTCGGTGACGTCGAAGGCGTCGTGGAAGCTGTCGAGGTTGCGCACCACGCCGTTGCAGCGGAACTCGGGCGGGGAGTGCGGGTCGATGGACAACCGCCGGATGGCCTCGGCGTCGCGGGCCTTGGTGCGCCAGACCTGGGCCCAGCCGAAGAACACCCGCTGCAGGCCGGTGAGACCGTCCAGCACGGGCGCGTCGGATCCTTCCAGCGAGATGCGGTAGGCCTCCACCGCGATGGACAGCCCGCCCAGGTCGCCGATGTTCTCGCCGATGGTGAACTTGCCGTTGACGTGGTGGCCGGGCAGCGCCTTGGGCTCGAAGGTGTCGTACTGCTCGATCAGTGCGGTGGTGCGCTTGCCGAATTCGGTGCGGTCGCTGTCGGTCCACCAGTCCACGAGGTTGCCGTCGCCGTCGTACTTCGCTCCCTGATCGTCGAAGCCGTGCCCGATCTCGTGGCCGATGACCGCACCGATACCGCCGTAGTTCGCGGCGTCGTCCGCGTCGGGATCGAAGAACGGGGGCTGGAGGATCGCCGCGGGGAAGACGATCTCGTTCATGCCCGGGTTGTAATAGGCGTTGACCGTCTGCGGGGTCATGAACCACTCGCCGCGGTCCACCGGCCCACCGAGCTTGTCCAGATCGCGCTGGTACTCGGTCTCGTAGCCGCGGCGGTAGTTGCCCACCAGGTCACCGACGTCGATGGTGAGTGCGGAGTAGTCCCGCCACGTGTCCGGGTAGCCGATCTTGGGTGTGAACTTGCCGAGCTTGTCCAACGCCTTCGTCCGGGTCTCCGGGCTCATCCACTCGAGGTCGGTGATGTTGCGGCGGTACGCCTCGACCAGGTTGGCCACGAGTTCCTGCATGCGGGCGCGAGAGTCGGACGGGAAGTGCTTGTCCACGTACAGCTTTCCGACGGCCTCGCCGAGGAGATCCTGTACCAGGGACACGCCGCGCTTCCACCGCTCCCGGTTGGACTCCGTACCGGTGAGGGTGCGGCCGTAGAAGTCGAAGTTCTCGTCGACGAGGTCGGACGACAGATACGGGGCGCGGGAGTGCAGGATGCGCCACGACGCCCACGCCTTCCACGCGTCGAGGTCGCGCTCGGCCCACAGCGCCGCGAAATCGGTGACGAAGCTCGGTTGCCGCACCACGACCTCCGCGAAGTCCTCGGCCGACGAGCCCAGGCCGTCGATCCACGCGTCCCAATCGAAGTCGGGGTTGTCCGAGCGCAACGACTCGAGAGTCGTCAGGTTGTAGGAAAGATCGGCGTCGCGGCGCTTCACCACGTCCCAGTGTCCGGCGGCGAGGGCGGTCTCGAGGTCCATGACCGTCGACGCCGAGAAGGGCAGACCGGCGAGGGAGAACATCTTCTCGATGTGCGCCACGTACTTCGTGCGGATCTCGGCGTGGTCGTCCTCGCGGTAGTAGGACTCGTCGGGCAGACCGATTCCGGACTGGGCGAAGTACATCACGTAGCGATCCGACTGCTTGGAGTCGGTGTTCACGTAGTGGCCGACGGCGCCGCCCACGCCGGTGCGCTGCAGCGATCCGAGCACCCGGGCGAGCGCGGACCGATCCGGGGCGTCGGCGACGACCGCGAGCTCGGACGCGATGGGATCGGTGCCCGCGGCGTCGGCCGCGTCGGAATCGAGGAAGCTCGAGTACAGGTCACCGATCTTGGCGGCGTCGGACCCGGGCTCGGGGTTCGAGGCGGCCGCGTCCTGGATGATCTCGCGCACGTGCTGCTCCGCACGGTCGTAGAGGGTGCGGAACGCGCCGTCCACCGCACGATCGGCAGGAATGTCGTATTCCGCCAACCAGCGGCCGTTGACGTGTTCGAAGAGATCGTCCTGAGCTCGCGTCGACTCGTCGACATAGGTGAGGTCGAGGCCGGAGTGTGCTGCGGAAGTCATGCACCCGATGGTAAGCGGCGCCCACGACACGCGTACTCACGGCGGTACGGGGTATAACGCAGGACATGGACACTCCCGACGCTTCCTCCGTCCACCCGTCCGTCACCGACGGTGCTCTCGGTGACGCCGCCCTCGCCGCGGCATTGGAGCCCTGGTTGCCGCAGCAGCGCTGGTTCTCCGCCAAGGGCACCGCGATCACCGGTGTTCGCGTCCTGTCCCGCGAGACGCTCGCCGCGTCCCCCGATCTGCGTGTCGACCACGTTCTGGTGTCCGTCGGACTCGAGGGCGCGCCCGAGCAGATCTACCAGGTCCCGCTCGGAATTCGCGACAGCGTCGGGCACGATCTCGAGGCGTGGGTGGTGCCCGGCTTCGACGGCGTCGTGGTGTACGACGGTCTGCGCGACCCGGAGGTCATCTCGGTGTACGCCGATCTGTTCGCGACCGGTGGCTCGGGGGACGTGCGCTTTCTCGCCGTTCCGGGCAGCGACATGCGGACCGGCCTGCGCGGCCGGGTACTGGGCGCCGAGCAGTCCAACACCTCCGTGATCCTGGGGGATGCGCTGCTGCTCAAAATTTTCCGTCGCGTGACGGTGGGCATCAATCCCGACGTCGAGCTGCACCGCGCGCTCGGCGAGGCCGACTGCCGGTACGTCGCACCCCTGCAGGGCTGGATGGAGATCGACATCGACGGCGTTCCGACGACGCTGTCCATGGCGCAGGACTTCGTGGCGGGATCGGCCGAGGGGTGGACCACGGCGCTGGAGACGGTGACGCGGGTGCTCGCATCGGGCGACGTGGAATCGGCCGACTTCGCGCCGGATTCCCGAGAGCTCGGCAAGGCCGTGGCCGAGGTGCACGCCGATCTCGCCCGCGTTCTGGGAACGTCGACGACGCCCGCCGCGCAGACCGTGACCGCGATCGGCGACCGGGTGGAGTCCGCGGTGTCCGTGGTCCCCGAGCTCGCGGATCACCTGGAGCGCATTCGGGCGTTGATCGGTACCGCTGCGGATTCCGGTGATGCCGTCGCCCAGCGCATCCACGGCGATCTGCACCTGGGGCAGGTGCTGCGGACGGACAGCGGGTGGGTGCTGATCGATTTCGAGGGCGAACCGTCGAAGTCGTTCGAGGACCGGCGGACCCCGGACAGCGCGTTGCGCGACGTCGCGGGCATGTTGCGGTCCTTCGACTACGCCGCGCGCAGTCAGGTCGTGGACATCGCCGATCCCGACGCGCGGGCGGCGGCGGAACCGGTGGCCCGCCAGTGGGTCGAGCGCAACGCCCGGGCCTTCCTGGAAGGGTACGCCGAGGTGGCCGGTGTCGATCCGCGGGACCACCCCGCGCTGCTGCAGGCGTACGAGCTGGACAAGGCGGTGTACGAAGCGGTGTACGAGGCGCGCAACCGCCCGGGGTGGTTGACGATCCCGATGCACGCGATCGAACGGCTGACGACGCGGTAACCGTGGAGTTTCCGGAGGTCGTCGCGGCACTCCGAGCGGCGGGCTGCGTCTACGCGGAGGACGAGGCGGCCCTGCTGTGCGACGAGGCCGCGTTGCTGTGCGACGAGGCGGGCGGCCCGGATCGCCTGCGGCGCTGGGTCACTCGCCGGGTGGCCGGTGAACCGCTCGAGGTGATCCTGGGGTGGGCCGAGTTCTACGGGCTGCGCATCGCGATCTCCCCGGGAGTATTCGTCCCGCGTCGGCGCACCGAGGCGATCGTCGACGTGGCCGCCGGCCTGGTGACACCGGGTGCGGTGATGCTCGATCTCTGTTGCGGATCGGGTGCCGTCGCGGCCGCCCTCGGTCACCGCATTCCGGGCCTGACGGTCCTGGCTTCGGACATCGACCCGGTGGCCGTGGCCTGCGCGACGCGGAACCTGCCGGGGCACAGCGTGTTCGAGAGCGATCTGTTCGACGCGGTGCCGGCGCGGTGGCGAGGGCGGCTGGACGTGATCACCGCGAACACCCCGTACGTACCGACATCGGCGTTGGCGACCATGCCGCCCGAGGCCCGCGACCACGAGCCACCGGTGACCCTCGACGGGGGCGGTGACGGCCTGGACATCCAGCGCCGGGTGGCCGCCGAGGTGGGGCAGTGGCTGCGCCCCGGCGGATCGCTGATCGTGGAGACATCCGCGGCGCAGGCGGACACGGCGGTGTCGGTGATGACCGACGCGGGTCTGGTGGCGCGGGTCGTGACCGACGACGAGCGGGATGCGACGGTGGTGGTGGGAACGGCCGGTCAGGGGCCGGTCAGGACGTAGACCGCGGTGGCGACGGCGGCGCTGCCCAGTACGGCGGCGGTGATCGACCTGCTCGTTCGGCAGCGACGTCCCGTGAGCAGCAGGGCCCCGGTCACGACGCCGATACCTGCGGCCACGGCGAACAGCAGGTTGAACGCCTGATCCAGGTCGAACGCGAATCGTCCGATGAACGCGACGACCACGACCGTGGCGGCGGGGACGAACACTCCCCATTCGGAAGCTCTGTCGGACACGACGGCACCCTCCCTCGACATTCGGTTCGCTCCTCCTGTGTAGCAAACCCTGTGTAGCAAACCCCGTGTACCGAACCCCGACTGCACACCGACCCGCTACGCCCGCGTCGCCGATCGTTCACCATCCGTCTTCCAGGGCTGGGCAGAGTGCCGTCGGTGAGACCCAGTCCCCAACGGACGCTGCCCGAACCGTCACCGGCGCAGCGCACCTTCCTCGGCCGACCGTGGCGCGACTACGCGCTGTTCGCGGTTCTCGTGGGACCGAACCTGATCCTTCTGGGTGTGTTCACCTACCGGCCGCTGGTGGACAACATCCGCATCTCGTTCTTCTCGTGGAACATCAGCTCCCCGACGTCGACGTTCATCGGTCTCGCGAACTACCGCGAGTGGTGGGGTCGGAGCGACACGTGGCAGATCGTGTCGAACACGGTGATCTTCACCGTGGCCGCCGTGGTCGGCAGCATGCTGCTCGGGTTGATCCTGGCGATGCTGTTGGACCGAAAACTCCGGGGCCGCAACCTGGTCCGATCGGCCGTGTTCGCGCCGTTCGTGATCTCGGGCGCGGCGATCGGCGTGGCCTTCCAGTTCGTCTTCGACCCGAACTTCGGGTTGATCCAGGATCTCGTGCGCCGCGTCGGGCTCGACGGCGTGCCCGATTTCTATCAGAGCCCCGGCTGGGCCCTGTTCATGATCACCACCACGTACCTGTGGAAGAACCTGGGGTACGCCTTCGTCATCTATCTCGCTGCGCTGCAGGGTCTTCGGCAGGACCTGACGGAAGCCGCCGCGATCGACGGCGCGAGCCGGTGGACCACGTTCCGCAAGGTCACCCTGCCGCAACTGCGGCCCACCACGTTCTTCCTGTCGATCACCGTCATGCTCAATTCGCTCCAGGTGTTCGACATCATCAACGTGATGACGCGCGGTGGGCCGTTGGGCACGGGCACCACGACCATGGTCTACCAGGTCTATCAGGAGTCGTTCCGCAATTTCCGGGCCGGCTACGGCGCCACCGTCGCCACCATCATGTTCCTGGTCCTGCTGGTGATCACGGTTCTGCAGGTGCGCGTGATGGACCGAGGAGACAACCGATGACCGCGCTGCAGACCCGGACCGCCACCGCCGAACCCGGCAAGGCACCCCTGACCGCGCGGGAGACCGCACGGCGCCGTCGACTGTCCACCGTGTTCGGCTACTGCGCGATGGCGGTGGTGATCGTGATGATCGGTCTGCCGCTGTTCTGGATCGTCCTGACCTCGTTCAAGGAACGCGGCGACATCTATCTGCAGCCGGCCGTCTGGTGGCCCGAGGTGTTCCGCCCGGAGAACTACGTCGACGCCACCAACACGGTCCCGTTCTTCTCCTACTTCCGGAACTCGGTGATCATCACCGGCATCCTGGCCGTCGTGAAGTTCTCGCTGGGGGTGTTCAGCGCGTACGGGCTGGTCTTCCTGCGGTTCCCCGGAAAGAACCTCGTGTTCCTGCTCATCATCGCCGCGCTGATGGTCCCCAACCAGATCACGGTGATCTCGAACTACGCCCTCATCGCCGAACTCGGGTGGCGCAACACCTACCAGGGCATCATCTTTCCCCTCGCCGGAGTGGCGTTCGGGACCTTCCTCATGCGCAACCACTTCCTGTCCATTCCTCGCGAGATCGTCGAAGCGGCGCGCATGGACGGCGCGGGTCACCTTCGCCTGCTGTTCCGCGTGGTGCTGCCGCTCTCGGGGCCCACGATGATCGCGTTCGCGACGATCACCGTGGTGAACGAATGGAACGAGTACCTGTGGCCGTTCCTCATGTCCGACGACGCGTCGGTCGCGCCCCTGCCCGTCGGTTTGACGCAGCTGCAGAACAACGACGGTGTGACCAACTGGGGGCCGGTCATGGCCGGAACCGTGATGACGATGCTGCCGATCCTCGTCGTCTTCCTGGTGCTGCAACGGCACATGATCAAGGGCTTGACCTCCGGCGCCGTCAAGGGCTGAACCCAGCGTTTCCCCGATCCATCGACCGCTTCGACCTCATCGACAACGACAAGGGAGCATCACATGTACTCGGTTTCTCGCCGCGGTTTTCTCGGAATCGGTGGCGCCCTCGCCGCCGGTGCGGCCCTGACCGCCTGCGCGGGAACGGGATCCGGTTCCGGAGGCGGTTCGCAGTCTTCCGCGGACGCGAACACCATCACCTTCTGGTCCTCACACCCGGGCAGCTCGCGCGATCAGGAGAACGAGCTCATCTCGCGCTTCCAGGCCGCGAACCCGGATCTGACCGTTCAACTGGTCAGCAGTGGTGCGAACTACGAGGAGGTCGCGCAGAAGTTCAACGCGTCCCTCTCGGGCGGTGAACTGCCCGACGTGGTGTTGTTGTCGGACGTCTGGTGGTTCAACTTCGCACTGCTGGGAGCGATCTCGCCGCTCGACGACCTGTTCTCCGAGGCAGGCGTCGACGTGAACGACTACGTGGATTCCCTCGTGCAGGACTACAACTGGAACGAGTCCACCTGGGCGCTTCCGTACGCCCGGTCGACGCCGCTGTTCTACTACAACAGGGAGAACTGGTCCGCCGCCGGACTCCCCGACCGCGGCCCGGCCACCTGGCAGGAGTTCGACGAGTGGGGTCCCGAGCTGCAACGCGTGGTGGGCAACGGCCGCCTCGCGCACGGCTGGGGTAACGCCACCGACTACCTGGGGTGGACGTACGAGGGACCGATCTGGACCTTCGGCGGAGCGTACTCCGACGAGTTCGACCTGAAGTTCACCGACGAACGCACCATCACCGCCGGAAACTTCCTGCGGGACATGATTCACACCAAGCGCTACGCGGCGGTGTCCAACGACATCGCCAACGATTTCGGGGCCGGTCTGCTCGCGTCGACCATCGCCTCCACCGGTGATCTCTCGGGTATCACCGCGGCGGCCCGATTCGACTTCGGAACGGCCTTCCTCCCGGCCGAGCCCGGGACGCCCGGATGTCCCACCGGTGGTGCGGGTCTCGCGATTCCGGCGAACATCGATGACGCTCGCAAGATCAATGCGCTCCGGTTCATCGATTTCGTCACCAACGCGGAGAACACGTCGTACTTCTCCCAGAACGTCGGCTACATGCCGGTACGCAAGTCCGCGCAGGCGGATCCGAGCCAGGTGGCGTTCCTCGAGGCGAACCCCAACGCGCGGACCGCGGTGGACCAGCTCTCGCGGACCCGGTCGCAGGACTACGCCCGCGTGTTCGTCCCCGGCGGCGACCAGATCATCGGAACCGGCCTGGAGCAGATCGCCCTCCAGAACGCCGATGTGGCCACCACGTTCGCGGGTGTGCAGGACCAGTTGCAGCAGATCATCGATCGTCAGATCACCCCGAACCTGCCCCAGTAAGGACGCGCGTACCTCATGGCCTCCGTCGATTTCGTCGGTATCACCCACCGCTATCCGGGTGCTCCCACCCCGTCCGTGACCTCGCTCGATCTCGAGATCGCGGACGGGGAGTTCCTGGTTCTCGTCGGCCCGTCCGGCTGTGGCAAGTCCACCAGTCTGCGCATGCTCGCGGGTCTCGAGGCGGTGGAGAGCGGTCACATCGCCATCGGGGGGAAGGACGTCACGGGCCTGGAACCGAAGGCGCGGGACGTGGCCATGGTGTTCCAGAACTACGCGCTGTATCCCAACATGACCGTGGCCGACAACATGGGGTTCGCACTGCGGAACGCGGGAATGAGCAAGGCGGACACCGCGGTCCGGGTGAAGGAAGCGGCTGCGATGCTCGAACTCGAACCACTTCTGGATCGCCGCCCGGGCAAGCTCTCCGGTGGCCAACGGCAGCGGGTGGCGATGGGACGGGCGATCGTGCGCCGACCCGAGGTGTTCTGCATGGACGAACCGCTGTCCAATCTCGATGCGAAGTTGCGGGTGAGCACCCGGTCGCAGATCGCCGGGCTGCAGCGGCGGCTCGGCACCACCACCGTCTACGTCACCCACGACCAGGTCGAGGCGATGACCATGGGTGACCGGGTGGCGGTGATGCTCGGCGGCGAGCTGCAGCAGGTCGCGACTCCCCGTGAGCTGTACGCGAATCCGATCAACGATTTCGTCGCGTCGTTCGTGGGCTCACCGGCGATGAACCTCCTCGAGACGGACGTGGTGGACGGTCACGCCGTTCTCGACGGGCTCCGGCTGCGTGTCCCGCGGGACCACACGGGACGGATCGTGGTCGGTATCCGGCCCGAGAGTTGGGAACTGGTGGGCGAATCCGAGCCCGACGCGGTGGAGCTGACGGCGGAGTTGGCCGAGGAACTGGGCGCCGAATCGTTCGTGTACTCGGTGGGGAACCCCACCGCCGGTTGGACCGCGCGCGGAGGTCGAGTGGTGGTGAGGGTCGATCGCCGCACCGTGGTCGAGAGTGGTCAGCGACTGCGGGTGCGGCCGGCCTCGGACGAAGTGTTCTTCTTCGACGCCGAGACCGGCCTGCGCCTGCGGTAGTGCGGCCAGGGGGTCAGATGCGGCCGAACCGGCCCCGCTGGTAGTCCTCGAATGCCTGCATGACCTCGGCCTTGGTGTTCATGACGAACGGACCGGCCATGGCGAGCGGTTCGCGGATGGGCTCGCCGCCGAGGACGAACATCTCGAGCGGCCTGCCGGAGTCGGCCGCGGCGAAGGTGACGGTGTCACCCTTGCCGTAGACGGTGGTCTGCCCCATCGTCACCGGCCGACGCTCGGCTCCTGCGGTGCCGCGACCGGCGAGGACGTACGCGATCGCGTTGTATCGCGGATTCCACGGCAGCGTCACCGACGCGCCCGGGGCCACGGTCACGTGCGAGAGCGTGATGGGGGTGTGCGTCGAGCCGGGGCCGGCGTGACCGGCCATCTCGCCGGCGATGATGCGCACCAGGGCGCCCCCGTCGGTGCTCGAGAGCAGCGCCACCTCGCCACCGGTGATGTCCTGGTAGCGCGGGGCGGCCATCTTGTTGTCGCGCGGCAGGTTGACCCACAGCTGCACACCGTGGAACAGCCCACCCGAGACCACGAGGTGCTCGGGAGGGGCCTCGATGTGCAGGATGCCGCTACCGGCCGTCATCCACTGGGTGTCGCCGCCGGTGATGGAACCACCGCCGCCGTGCGAGTCCTGGTGGTCCATGATGCCGTCGATCATGTAGGTGACGGTCTCGAACCCACGGTGCGGATGCCACGACGTGCCCTTGGGCTCGCCGGGCGCGTAGTCGACCTCGCCCATCTGGTCCATGTGGATGAACGGATCCAGGTGGGCCATGTCCACCCCGGCGAAGGCGCGTCGCACGGGAAACCCCTCGCCCTCATAGCCGGTGGGTGCGGTGGTGACGGATCGGATCGGACGGTCGATCGCGGACGCGTCGGGCGCGGCGATCCGGGGGAGGGCGAGAACGTTGTCGACGGTCACAGCGGGCATCGAGGACTCCTGGGGCCTGGTGGTCGAGGTATCGGGTAGTTGACGTATCAACTACCTGTCGGGCACAACCGTCGCGGAGACGCCGTTGTTCCCCGCGTCAGACCGGACGCGTCGCGCTCGCGCCGCCCACGGCGTCCACGTGCAGATCGAACCACTCGAGGGTCCGTGACCAGGCGTCGAACGCAGCCCGTTCGTTGTAGACGGCCGGCCTGTCGTTGCAGTGGAAGCCGTGGTCACCGTCCGGGTAGCGCGCGATCCGCGTGTCGACCTCGGCCTGCTGCACCGCGGCGAGGAGCGAGTCGACCTGATCCGTCGGGATTCCCTCGTCGAGGTCGCCGAAGAATCCGTGCCACGGGGTGCGAAGGTTCCGCGCACCCTCGAGCAGGGGTGGGTATCCGAACCGGCCCTCGGCGATCCCGCCGCCGTAGAACGTCGCCGCGGCGCCGACCGGTCGGCGCACCGCCGTCTGGAAGGCGACCGTGCCGCCCATGCAGAACCCCACGATCGCGCTCTGCGACGGACCGAAGCCGTAGCCGCCGAGTTCTTCGAAAGCCGCGTCGATGTCCTGATCGACCTCCTCGGCCTTCAGTTCACCGATGAGTTTCATGGCGGTCGGGAGATCGTCGTAGTCGACGACCGGGTCGCCGGACCGGTGGAAGAGGTGCGGAGCGGTCGCGATCCAGCCGGCCGAGGAGAAACGGCCACAGACCTCGGCGATGTGGTTCGTGACGCCGAACGCCTCCTGGACGACGACGACCCCGCCGCGAATCGGACCCTCGGGTACACGCGTGGTGAAGGAAACAGTCATGATTCATCACAGCACATGTGGCTGAGGGCCTGATGTGTGGAACAGCCCCGCGCGGGGAACAGAGCACCAGGGGATTTGCCAGGAGGCTGCAGTGACGACAACAGACGCGACATCCACCGGTTCGACGGTGGGAAGTTCCGCGGAACCGAAGGCGGGCGCGGCCGCACTCGAGGTGGGCGCCCGGGTGCGCACCAAGCACTCGCTGGACCGGTCGGCCGCGCCGGACGACATGGTCTGGGAGTCCGGTTCCATCGTCGAGGACTTCGCGAGCGAGCTCGACTCGTCGGAGATCGGCCGGGACTGGGGGCTCGCCCACCGCTGGGGCGTCGCTCTCGACAACGGCTGCCTGGTGTTCCGCGACTCGGACGACCTCGAGGCGCTCGGCTCGTCCTGACCGACGGCGCCCGGACGCGGGTCACGCCGAGGTCAACAGCACCAGAATGTTGATCGCGGCGATGCCGATGGCGGCGCGGAACGGCGTGCGCCCTCGTCCGACCACCGCGGCCGCCGCCAGCGCGAACACCATGGCCAGAGCGACCAGCGAGATCGCGTCCACGCCCCGTCCGCGGACGACCCCCACGACGGACGCGACGGTCATCGCGCCTGCGGCCGTGGGCGCGATGACGGATGCCGGCAGCCGATGTGCGAGCCCCCGAATACCCGTGGCGGCGTCGTCGGCCATGTCGGGAAGAACGTTGACCAGATGCGCCCCGAAGCCGAGCAGCGCGCCGACCAGCACCATCCACGGCGGCGGCAGCGCGCCTGACACCGTCAGCTGCACCACCACCGGCAGCGTGCCGAACGCCACCGAGTAGGGCAGCCACGACAGGACGGTCGACTTGAGGACCAGGTTGTAGGCGAGCGCGAACCCCACGCCCAGCACGAGGTGCAGGGTCCCCGGCAGCAGCCCGCACAGCATCGAGGCGATCACACAGACTGTCCCGGCGACCCCGACGCTTCGTCGCACCAGCGACGGGGAGAGTGCGCCGGTCGCGAGGGGCTTGTCGGTGCGTCCCGAGGCGCGATCGCGATGGCGGTCGAGAAGATCGTTCGTCCACCCCACCACCAGCTGACCGCTGAGCACCGCGACGGCGACGAGCACCACCGTCGGCGCCTCCACGGGGTCCGAGAAACGGACGGCGAGCGCGGTCGCGAAGGTGGTGACCGCCGCGGCGGGACCCGGATGGGACGCCGCGAGCAGCGATCGCACGGTCACCGGGCGCCGGCGATCAGCTCGCGCGGACTCGCTCGTCGTCCGCCCGGTTCTCGCGCTCGCGTCGCGCGTCTTCGAGGACCACGAGTTTGCCGAAGGTGGTGCGGGCGTGGGTCTGCTGGTGCGTGACCGTCAACTGGCTGCGGGACCGACCGACGAAGGTCCACATCCAGGAGAGCACCGTCGTCAGGCGGGACTTGAACCCCACGATGTAGACGAGGTGCACGGCCAGCCACATGAGCCAGGCGAGAAAACCGGTGAGCTCGACCGGACCCACCTGTGCGACGGCGGAGAACCGCGAGACCGTCGCCATGCTGCCCTTGTCCTTGTAGTGGAACGGCTTTCGGGTACGGGCCGGGTCGGAGAGTTCGGCCCGGATCTGCTTCGCGGCGTATCGGCCGCCCTGGATCGCGACCTGCGCTACTCCGGGAAGTGTGTCGAGGGCCATCATGTCGCCGACGACGAACACCTCGGGGTGCCCCGGCAGCGTCAGGTCAGGCTGGACCAGAACCCTTCCGGCGCGGTCGATCTCGGCTCCGGACTTCTCGGCGAGCAGAGCGGCGAGCGGGCTGGCGGCCACACCCGCGGACCACACCTTGCACGACGCCTCGATGCGCCGCTCGGTGCCGTCGGAGTCCTTCACCGAAAGGCCGTGGGCGTCGACGTCGATGACGGACGCGCCCAGCTGCACGTCGACCCCGAGGCGCTCGAGCGTGCGTCGTGCGTTCTCTCCGAGAGAATCGGCGAAGGGCGGCAACACCTTCGGGGCCGCATCGAGCAGCACGACGCGCGCGTCGCGGCTGTCGATCGTGCGGAAGGTGCCGGCCAGGGTGCGTCGGGACAGCTCGGCGATCTGGCCCGCCATCTCGACGCCGGTGGGTCCCGCGCCGACCACGACGAAGGTGAGGAGCCGGGCCCGCTCCACCGGGTCGGTGGTCAGCTCGGCCGCATCGAATGCGCTCATGATGCGACCGCGCAGCTCGAGCGCGTCGTCCAGGGTCTTCATGCCGGGGGCGAACTCGGCGAAACGATCGTTGCCGAAGTAGGACTGGCCGGCGCCGGCGGCGACGATCAGGCTGTCGTACGGCGTCACGGTGGTGCGGCCGCGGTGCACGGACACCAGGCTCTTCGCGTCGAGATCGACGTCGGTCACGTCACCGAGGACGACGGCCGCGTTGGCCTGGTCCTTGAGGATCAGCCGGGTCGACGGGGCGATCTCGCCCTCGGACAGGATGCCGGTCGCCACCTGGTAGAGCAGCGGCTGGAACAGGTGGTGCGCGGTCCTCGCCACCAGGGTGACGTCCACGTCCGCGCGGCGGAGGGCCTTGGCGGCGAAGAGGCCACCGAAACCCGAACCGACGACGACGACGCGGTGCGGTGTACGGGTCTCGTCCACTGTGCCTCGTTCCGTCCGATCGACAAGCTGTTGTGATTCAGACCATACACGGTGCGCGCCATTTGTCAGAACAAAGTTGGAGGTAGGTACCCCCGCTTACCATTCCCTCATGGAACGCCCCGCGGTCACGCTCGAGAACTACGACGACGTCTACGCCTACTACCAGCAGCACCAGCAGAATCGGCGGGTCGCGCGGTTGGCGTACAGCGTCCTCGCCACACGGTTCCGCCCGCGCGTGCGCTACGCCGAGGGGGCCCGCGAGAAGCTGCGCGAGCTGATCTACGACGACACCCGGTTGCTCATCGCGGTCAACCACGTCAGCCAGACCGATCCGTACACGGTGGCCGCCGCCGCCTGGAACAGCGCGCTGCGACCGGTCATCGGCCGTACCCGGGTTCTGGCCAAGGACGAACTCTTCGCCGACGCCAAGCAACGCCGGCGCATCGAGATGATGGGCGGCATTCCGGTGTTCCGCGGAAAGAACCACGGACTTCGCGCGGTCAGCGAAGCCGGCATGCGGATGATGGACGTGTGCGCCGACCGAGTGGCGGGCGGCGACGACATCGCGATCTTCCCCGAGGGAACCTGCAACGAGGGCGACCCCCGCACGCTCCAACACGTGGGCAGCGGCATCGGGCACATCGCGAAGCGGGCCCGAGCGAAGGGCATCGAGCCGCGGCTGGTGCTGATGGGCCTGAACTACGGACCGCCGCCGGGAAAGTACCGCGGGGCCAGCGTCTACCTCGACGTGTACGAGGGCGAACTGCCCGACAAGCCCATGGCCTACGCGCGCGTGGTGGCCGAACGACTCCAGGTGGCGGTGGATCGCGCCGTGCGCATGTACTGAGCCGGTCGGTTCGGGCGGCCGGGGCTCAGGTGCCGTCCGAGGCGTCGGCCATGTTCACCATCCAACCGACGCCGTAGCGGTCGGTGAGCATGCCGAACCAGTCTCCCCACGGTGCCTTGTCGAGTGGAACGACGACGGTGGCTCCGGCGGACAAGAGGTCCCAGTACCGGCGCAGTTCGCCGGAGTCGTCGCCGCTGAGCGAGACGGTCCCGTTGGCCTGGACCCCCATCGACGACGGAGTGTCGGCCCCCATGAGGAGGAGGTCGCCCGGTGCCTCGAGCTGCGAGTGCATGACCAGGTCGGCCTCGTCGGCGGTGCCCATCCCGGACTCGCCGAACGTGGAGACCGAGAGATCTCCGCCGAACACCGATCGGTAGAACTCCATCGATTCTCTGGCGGTGTCGCGGAACGACAGGTAGGGATTGAGTCGTGTCGGCATGGCGGGACGTCCTCTCGGTCTCGAGGCGTCGGGCCCGCTTGATACAAAGTGTGAGACCGACGGGGTGTGTGGGTCGGGCAGCTGCAGTGAACAACGCCACCACGTGTTCGTGGATCCAACGAGGAAGAGAGTAATCGTGAGCGATCAGGTCAGGACAGCAATCGTCACCGGAAGTGCGCGCGGAATCGGTGCGGCCGTGGCCAAGCGCCTCGCGGCCGACGGATTCGGCGTCGCCGTCGTCGACCTCGACGAGGCGGCGTGTGCCGGAACGGTCGACGCGATCACCGCGGCCGGAGGCCAGGCCATCGGCATCGGTGCGGACGTGTCCGACGAGGCGTCGGTGACCTCGGCGATCGAGCGCATCGCGACGGATTTCGGCCCCCCGACCGCCCTGGTGAACAACGCGGGCATCCTGCGAGACAACCTCCTGTTCAAGATGTCCGTCTCCGACTGGGATGCCGTCCTCGGGGTCCACCTTCGGGGCGCGTTCCTCATGTCCCGCGAATGCCAGAAGCACATGGTCGAGGCGAAGTGGGGACGCATCGTCAACCTGTCCAGCACCTCGGCGCTGGGCAACCGCGGCCAGGCGAACTACGCCGCGGCGAAGGCCGGTATGCAGGGCTTCACCAAGACGCTGGCCATCGAACTGGGTCGCTACAACGTCACCGTGAACGCGATCGCCCCCGGCTTCATCGAGACCGAGATGACGGCGGCCACGGCCGAGCGCGTCGGCGTTCCCTTCGAGGACTTCAAGAAGGGTGCCGCCTCGCAGATCCCCGTCAACCGCATCGGTCAGCCCGAGGACATCGCGCACACGGCGTCGTTCTTCTGCAGCGAGGGCGCCGGATTCGTCTCCGGTCAGGTCGTCTACGTCGCAGGTGGGCCGAGGGACTGACGTGAGAGTTCTCCTGCTCGCCGACACGCACGTCCCCACCCGCGCTCGGGACCTTCCCGACGCGGTGTGGGCGGCGGTGGATTCCGCAGACCTCGTCGTCCACGCCGGCGACTGGATGGATCCGTCGTTGCTGGACCGGCTGCAGGAGCGGTCCCGAGACCTGGTGGCCTGCTGGGGAAACAACGACGGACCGGAGCTGCGAGAGCGGTTGCCCGAGGTCGCGCGGCGCACGGTCGAGGGCGTGCGCGTCGCCGTGGTGCACGAGACCGGCGGCAAGGTCGGCCGGGAGAAGCGGATGGACGCGCAGTACCCGGACGTCGATCTCCTGGTGTTCGGGCACAGTCACATCCCGTGGGACACGGTGTCCGACAGGGGAATGCGGCTCCTGAATCCGGGATCGCCGACCGACCGTCGGCGGCAGCCGCACTGCACGTACATGACGACGACGGTGGTGGACGGCGAGGTCCGGGACGTGGAACTGGTGGAGCTGTGAAATCGGTGGAGCCGTGAAGTCGGTGGAGCCGTGACCCGGGTCGACGCGTGGGCCTGGTCGGTGCGGTTGTTCAAGACCCGCTCCGCCGCTGCCGCCGCCTGCCGGGGCGGACACGTGAAGATAAACGGCTCCGGGGCCAAGGCCGCCCAACACGTGGTGGTGGGCGACGAGGTGCGCGTGCGGTCCGGCGGGTTCGACAAGATCGTCGAGGTCACCAAGCTTGTGAACAAGCGGGTCGGGGCGCCGGTGGCCGCCGAGTGCTACATCGACCGGAGCCCACCCCCGCCACCGAAGGAACTGTTCGCCGCCGTGCCGGTGCGCGACCGGGGCGCCGGGCGACCGACGAAGCGCGATCGGCGTGAGCTCGACCGGCTCCGGGCGTCGGGAGCGCCGTTGCCGGAGCGGGAGTCCCCCAACGACGAGTGAGGGGCACCCTGACGTCGCGAGACGGATCGAGGGTGCCCCTCACTCGGATGGGTGCACTGTCGACCGTGAGTCAGGGGCACCCTGATGTCGCGAGACGGATCGAGGGTGCCCCTGACTCCGGCCGGGTGGGGCGGGCGCGGGGCGCCGCGCAGATCAGCGCAGCAGCGCCCGCGACATCACGACGCGCTGAATCTGGTTCGTGCCCTCGTAGATCTGCGTGATCTTCGCGTCGCGCATCATCCGCTCGACCGGGAAGTCACGGGTGTAGCCCGCGCCGCCGAAGAGTTGCACCGCGTCGGTGGTGACCTTCATGGCCACGTCGGACGCGAAGCACTTGGAGGCCGCGGTGATGAAGCCGAGGTTCGGCTCGCCGCGCTCGGCGCGAGCCGCCGCGCTGTAGACCATGAGGCGCGCGGCCTCGATCTGCATCGCCATGTCGGCGAGCATGAACTCGACGCCCTGGAACGTGCTGATCGCCTTGCCGAACTGCTTGCGATCCTTGGTGTACGCGATCGACGCGTCGAGCGCGCCCTGAGCGATGCCGACGGCCTGCGCACCGATGGTGGGACGCGTGTGGTCGAGGGTCTTCAGCGCGGTCTTGAAGCCGGTGCCGGGCTCGCCGATGATGCGGTCTCCGGGGATGCGGCAGTTCTCGAAGTACAGCTCACGGGTGGGGCTGCCCTTGATGCCGAGCTTGCGCTCCTTCTCGCCGACCGAGAATCCCTCGTCGTCCTGGTGAACCATGAACGCGGAGATGCCGTTGGCCTTCTTCTCCGGATCGGTCACGGCCATGACCGTGTACCAGGAGGACTTTCCGGCGTTGGTGATCCACGCCTTGGTGCCGTTGAGGATCCAGTCGTCGCCGTCGGCCTTCGCGCGGGTCTTCATGCTCGCCGCGTCGGATCCGGCTTCGCGCTCGGACAGGCCGTACGACGCCATGTCGCCCTCGGCGATGCCGGGCAGGACCTTCTGCTTGAGCTCGTCGCTGCCGCTGAGGATCAGGCCCATGGTGCCGAGCTTGTTCACCGCGGGGATCAACGAGGACGAACCGCAGACGCGGGCGACCTCTTCGATGACGATGCAGGCGGCGACGGAGTCGGCACCCTGTCCGCCGAACTCGTCGGGGATGTGGATGGCGTTGAAGCCCGACGCGTTGAGTGCCTTCAGGGCCTCGTCGGGGAAACGCTCCTGCTCGTCGACCTCGGCGGCATACGGCGCGATCTCCTTCTCGGAGAGGGAGCGGATGGCCTCGCGCAGTTCGTTGTGCTCGTCGGCGAGCTGGTAGAGATCAAAATCGGGGTTTCCGGCCATGTCTGCAGTCCATTCCTGGTGTGAGATCGGTTGTCGACCACCGCGGGGGTGGCACTCGGTGTCACGTCTGAGGGCGAGTCTACGGGACGGAGCCGGGCAATCCCAGACCCGGTTTGGCACTTGGTGCCAAGCGGGATGGCGTCGAGCACACCGTTCCGCCGACTAACCTCGACACGTGCACCACGACGTTTCCGGGCTTCGCTCGACGCCCGCCCGGGTACCGGGCGCGCGGCCGTCGGCTCCGTATCGCACCGATCTCGACGGCCTCCGGGGCCTCGCGATCGCGCTGGTGGTGGTCTTCCACATCTGGCTCGGCCGGGTGTCCGGTGGCGTCGACGTCTTCCTGGTGCTGTCCGGATTCTTCTTCACCACGATGGTGGTGCGCCGCGTCGAGGGCGGTGGCCCCCGAGCCGTCGGCCGCATCGCGGCTCGCACCGCGCGCCGCCTCTTCCCCGCGTACATCGTGGTTCTGGCCGCCGTCGCGGCGTGGACCGTCTACAGCAGCCCGTACACGGTGTGGGAGAACGTCAGCGGTCAACTGCTCGCGTCGCTGGGGTACGTGCAGAACTGGGAGCTCGCGCGCACCGCCTCGGACTACGCCGCCGCCGACGCGTCGGTGAGCAGTCTGCAGCATCTGTGGTCGATGTCGGTGCAGATGCAGTTCTACATCGGGATCGTCGTCGCCGTGCTGGCGCTGTCGGTCCTCGGATCGCGACGGCTGCTGATCGGCGTGCTCGCGATGGTCACCGTGCTCTCCTTCGTCTACGCGGCGCACACGAGCGCGACGCAGCAAGGATGGGCCTACTACGACACCGGCGCCCGTCTGTGGCAGCTCACCGCCGGGGCGCTGCTGGGTCTGACGATCCACCGTCTCGTGCTCCCGTTCTTCACGCGTCGCGCGCTCGGTGTCCTGGGTCTGATCGCCCTTCTCTCCTGCGGCCTGATTCTCGACGGGGCGGCGTCGTTCCCGGGCCCCGCCGCGCTGTTCCCGGTGGGTGCGGCCGTCGCGCTGATCCTCGCCGGCGCCGGCGGCCCCACGCCCGGCGTCTCGCGCCTGCTCTCGACCCGGCCGCTGCTGTTCCTCGGCGAGATCGCCTACCCGCTCTACCTCTGGCACTGGCCGGTGCTGATCTTCTATCTGGACTTCACCGACAGTCCCACCGTCGGTCTCGTCGACGGGCTGATCGTGGTGGCGATCTCCGTGGCGGCGACGATGGTGACGCGCGTCCTCGTCGAGAAGCCGATGCTGCGACCCTCCGGTTCCCCGCGGACCCTCGTCACGGCCCTCGGCACCGCACTCGTCGTGCTGGTGGCGAGCACCCTCACCTGGCAGGCGTACCTGGCCAGTCCGGCCACCGACGAACGAGCCCCGGACCAGCTCGACTCGGCTCGCTATCCCGGCGCCCTCGCCCTCACCGACGGTGTCCCCGTGCCCGACGCTGCGATGCGCCCGACGGTGTTCGAGGCGGAGCAGGATCTGCCGCGGACGAGTTTCGAGGGCTGCATCACCGACATGAACAGCCCCGACGTGGTGCGCTGCGAGTACGGCGATCCCGCGGGAACCCGGACCCTGGCGCTGGTCGGCGGCTCGCACGCCGAGCACTGGATCACCGCGGTGGACGCGATCGGTCAGCAGCGGGGGTTGAGGGTGGTCACCTTCCTGAAGATGGGGTGCCCGCTCGACATCGGTGAGCCGATGCTCTTCGAGACGCCCAACCCCAACTGCGCGTCCTGGTCGCGCGATGTTCTGGACCGGTTGGACGTCGAACGGCCCGACTGGATCATCACCAATTCCACGCGGCCGAGTCCGACCGAGTTCGGCGACATCACCCCGCAGGCGTACGTCGACGTGTGGGAACGGTTCGAGGAGATGGGCCTGAACGTCATCGCTCTGCGCGACACGCCGTGGCTGAGCGTCGAGGGCGTGCCCTACCGGGCCATCGACTGCCTCGCCGACGGCGGCGACGCGGACGGCTGCGGAATGCCCCGATCCGAGGTGCTGGCCCCGGTCGACCCCGGCTTCCTGGCGTCGATCCCGTACCGGTCGGTGGTGCCGGTCGATCTGTCCGACGCGGTGTGCGGCCCCGACCTGTGCTCGGTGGTGGTGGGCAACGTGTTGGTCTACCACGATTCGCACCACCTGTCGGCGTCGTACGTCCGTACGCTGGTTCCGGCCCTCGATCAGGCGATCGGCGACGTCACCCGCTGGTGGTGACGCCCGGTGGTGAAGCCCGGTGGTGAGTCTCAGACCGAGGTTCCGCCGAGGTGCCGACCGAGCAGGTTCGTCACGTCGGCGACCGAGGTGCCGGGGGGAAGGACCGCGACGACGGGTCCGTCCGCGGGGGCGTCCGCGGCGAAGCGGCGACGCACCCGGGTCAGGGCGGCCCGCACGTCGCTCACGTCCGTGGGAGCGCCGCGCAGCCAGGTGCGCAGCAGATAGTTGTGGGTCGCGGTGATCGCCGCGGCGAACTGCACCGAGTGCAGCGGATCGCCGTCGCGCCGCAGCACCTCGGCGAACACCCGCTCGTAGCGCAGCACCATGACGATCTCGCGTTCGCGCAGCGCCGGGACGGTCTGCACGACGCGGTACCGGCGACGGGTGGTCTCCGGCGTCCCGGCGAAGCGCGCATAGACGCGGGCCGCGGCCTCGCACACGGCAGCGTCCGCGTCGAGATCCGTCGACTCGAGGAACCGACGCACCTGCACCAGGGTCACGTCGTGGTCGACGAACACCACGTCCTCCTTGGCGCCGAACTGCCGGAAGAACGTGCGCCGCGACATCCCCGCGCTCTCGGCGATCTGGTCGACGGTCGTCGCCTCGTATCCCTTGTCCTCGAACAGCCGCAGCGCGGCGTCCATCACGTCGAGGCGGAATCCCTCGGACGGAGTCGACGGTGTCCACGCGTCCGCCGATTCGCGCGGTTCGTCGTGGGTGGGCATCGCATCACGGTAGCGTGAACTCCTCGCACGACGGCGATCGAGAGGACGTATGGCGTGGCTCCGGTGATGGGTGTCGATTCGTCGACCCAGTCCTGCAAGATCGTCGTTCGCGACGCCGATTCCGGTGAGCTGATCCGTGAGGGCCGTGCCTCGCATCCGGACGGCACCGAGGTCGACCCGCAGCACTGGTGGACGGCCTTCGAGCGCGCGCTCGACGATGCCGGCGGGATGGACGGAGTCGACGCGGTCGCGATCGGTGCGCAGCAACACGGGATGGTGTGCCTGGACGAATCCGGCGCGGTGGTCCGACCGGCGTTGCTGTGGAACGACACTCGCTCCGCGTCGTCCGCTCGTGATCTGATCGACGAGCTCGGTGGTGGCCGGGCCTGGGCCGACGCGGTGGGCGTGGTGCCCGTGGCGTCGATCACCGCGGCCAAGCTCCGATGGCTCGCCGACCACGAGCCGGAGAACGCCGATCGCACTGCGGCCGTGTGTCTTCCACACGACTGGTTGTCCTGGAAGCTCGGCGGCACGAACGATCTCGCCGCGCTCGCGACCGATCGTGGAGACGCCAGCGGCACCGGATACTTCTCCGCCGCGGACGGTCGGTATCGGACGGATCTGCTCGAGCTCGCCTTCCGGGGTCGCACTCCCCGGTTGCCGCGTGTCGCTCTGCCGTCCGAGTCCATCGGGACGACGGCCGGCGGCGCGTGCATCGGACCCGGAACCGGTGACAACGCCGCTGCCGCACTGGGTCTCGGTGCCGCGGCGGGCGATCTCGTGGTGTCCGTCGGCACGTCGGGTGTCGTCTCCGCGGTGACCGACGTCGCCGCGGCCGACGCGTCGGGTCTGGTGGCGGGTTTCGCCGATGCCACCGGACTGCACCTGCCCCTCGTCTGCACGTTGAACGCGGCGCGGGTGCTCGACGCCATGGCGTCGATGCTGGGTGTCGATCACGACGAACTGTCCCGGCTCGCCCTGTCCTCGACCAGCGACGGCCTGGTGCTGGTGCCGTACCTCGAGGGGGAGCGCACCCCCGACCGGCCCGAGGCATCCGGCGCGATTCACGGTCTACGACTGGCGAATTCGACGCCGGGGCACATCGCCCGCGCCGCGGTCGAGGGCCTGCTGTGCGGTCTGGCCGACGGCATCGACCACCTCCGCGAACAGGGGGTCGTGGGGCGCCGCGTCCTGCTGATCGGTGGCGGTGCCAAATCCGCCGCGTTGCGCGAGCTGGCGCCCGCGATCCTCGGTCTGCCGGTGGTGGTGCCCGAACCGGGCGAATACGTTGCCGACGGAGCTGCTCGGCAGGCCGCGTGGACACTGTCCGGCGCGGACTCCCCGCCGCAGTGGTCCCGGACGGCCGTCCGGACATACGAGGCGGATCCGACACCGGCAGTGCGCGAACGGTATCGCGAGGTACGAGACCTCACCGAAGGCATGTAGGACGCGCGTACGCTGCGTCGAGTGCCCACACAGGACGGGTCGCGCCGGGCCGCGATCTTCAGACTCACCCCGGTGCGGGTCATGGCGGCGGGGTTCGCGCTCGCCATCGTGATCGGCGCGGCGGTCCTCATGCTTCCGGTGGCGACGCTCCCCGGCCGCGACACCGACGTGCTGCAGGCGCTGTTCACCGCCGCGTCCGCGATCTCGCTGACCGGGCTGATCGTGGTGGACACGCCGAACCACTGGTCGGGCTTCGGCCAGTTCGTCATCCTCGCGGCCATCCAGATCGGCGGCTTCGGGATCATGACGATCGCGTCGTTGGTGGGCCTGGTGCTGGCCCTCGAGTTGATGTCGCAGGGAGCCGAGGTGCTCGGCATCGACACGAGCGAGGCGGTGGTGCAACGGGTGTCGAACCGGTTGACCCACGCCGCGGTGGCCGACACCACCGACGAGGAATCGCTGCGGCAGTTGTCGGTGCACGAGTACGACCGCGCCGTGGTGGGCATCGGCTCGGACCTCGAGGCGAGCCTGCTCACCGCGTCCGCGCTGATCAACCTCTCGGTGTCCAACGTGTGGGCGAAGGCGATCAGCAACGCGCACGCTCGCATCCTGACGCAGATCGGCGTGCAGCACGTCGTGCGGCCGGAGCACGACATGGGCAAGCGCGTGGCGCACCTGGTTCGCGGACGCATGATGGACTACATCGAGTTCGACGACGGCTTCGCGATGGTGAAGACATCCCCGCCGGCCGTGGTGATCGGCAAGCGGTTGGGCGACAGCATCATTCGTACCAAACACCACGTGACGGTCGTCGCGGTGAAGCGGCCGGGCGAGGGTTTCACCTACGCGACGGCGGACACGGTGATCGCGGCGGGGGACACGGTCATCGTGTCCGGACAGGTGCGGGACACGGAGCGATTCAGCGAACTGACCTGAGCCCCCCCGGCCGATCCCACGTTCAGCGCCCCAGCAACCCCTCGACCGTCGCGCGCGCCCCGACGGTGTGCAGCGAGGCCAGCACCTCGGTGTACGCGTCGACGAAGCGAGCGTCGTCGACGAGGTCCCCGAACACGGACCGATCGGTGAGGAACGCCGTCGGATTCTCGCGCTGCGTGCGTGCCAGTGGAGTCAGTGTGTCGCGCAGTCGATCGACCACGGTGATCTCCTCGCCGTGCTCGTCGACTCCCTCGGCGTAGCGAGCCCAGCTCGCCACGACGGCGGCGGACAGTGCGATCGGACCGTCGGACTGCAGGTTGGTACGCACGACGGGCAGGAGCCACTTGGGAATGCGGTCGGACGACTCCGCGCACAGGCGCGCGACGGTGTCGCGGATCTCGGGGTTGGAGAAGCGCTCGATCAGCGTGGCCTTGTAGTCGCCGAGGTCGATGCCGGGGACCGGGTGCAGCGTGGGCGTGGCCTCCTCGTCCATGTACCGGAGGAGGAACTCGGCGAAGAGCGGGTCGCGCGCGACGTCGTGCACCAGCCGGTAGCCGCTGAGATACCCGACGTAGCAGAGGGCCTGGTGGCTGGCGTTGAGCAGGCGGAGCTTCATGAGCTCGTACGGGGTGACGTCGTCCACCACCTGCACCCCGACGTCCTCGAACCGAGGACGGCCGAGGGTGAAGCGGTCCTCGAGCGCCCACTGGGTGAACGGTTCCGCCGCGACGGGCCACAGATCGTCGATGCCGTACCGGGACGCGATCTCGGTGGTGACCTCCTCGGTGGTGACCGGCGTGATGCGATCGACCATGGAGTTGGGGAACTGTGCCTCGTCCGAGATCCATTGCGCCAGCGCGGGATCCTTCAGAGCGGCGAAGGCGGTGAAGGTCTCGCGGGCGATGTGGCCGTTGCCCTCGATGTTGTCGCAGGACATGATGGTGAACGGGGCGAGCCCGCGCTCGCGGCGCCGGGCGAGGGCGGCGCACACCAACCCGAAGGTAGTGGCCGGAACGGCATCCGGCGCCAGATCGGCTTGCACGGCGGGGTTCTCGGCGTCGAACTCGCCGGTGTCCGCCGAGAAGTTGTACCCGCCCTCGGTGACGGTGAGCGAGACGATACGGGTGCCCGGGTGCGCCATCTTCTCGACGACGGCCTCGGGATCGTCGGGGGCCAGCAGGTATTCGGTGATCGATCCGATCACCGACGTCTCCCACGTGCCGTCGGAATGGCGGAGTGCGAGCGTGTAGAGGCCGTCCTGCGCGTCCATGACGTCCTTCATCCGTCGATCGCCCGGAAGGACGCCGACGCCGCAGATGCCCCACTGCGATGCGGACTCGAAGTCGCTGCGCAGCAGTCGATCCACGTACATGGCCTGGTGAGCGCGGTGGAATCCGCCCACGCCGAGGTGGACGATGCCCGTGGTGACGGCGGACCGATCGTAGGTGGGGACATCCACCTCGTCGGGCAGCGCGGACAGGGTGTCGGTGGACAGCTTCACGAACGATCTCCTTCGCTGGGGTGCACGACGACGACGGCCTTGATGCTGCCCTCGGTGCGGTCGTGGTTCAGGGCGTCCTCGGTGTGGTCGAGGTCGAATCGTGCGGTCACCATGCTGTCGAGGTCGACTCGTCCGGTGCGCACCAGTTCGATTGCGGTGGGCCAGGTGTCGGCGTATCGGAACACTCCGGTGATCCACAGTTCCCGGTTCTGGACCACGGAGACCGGGATGGGGTACTCGTCGCCGCCCATACCGACCAGGACGACGCGGCCGGCCGGACGCACCGCCCGGATCCCGTCCTGCACCGCGCGCGGTGCCCCGGACGCGTCGACGAACGCGTCGACGCCGAGTTCGTGCACGGATTCCGCCGTCGGGTCGATCACCCGGGTCGCGCCGTAGCGCATCGCGGCGGCGCGGCGACTCTCCGAGATGTCGGAGACCAGGATCTCGGTCGCACCGAAGGCCCGAGCGACCTGCGCGGTGAGGATGCCGACCGGGCCCGCGCCGGCGACCAGGACGCGGGAGCCCGCCGTGACCGCGGCCTTGCGCACGGTGGCGATGGCGACCGACAGCGGCTCGAAGAGCGCGGCCGCGTCGTCGGAGACGGAATCGGGTACGTCGTGCGCGAAGAGGCTTCCGATGGTCACGTATTCGCAGAGCGCGCCGTCGACGGGTGGGGTCGCGTAGAACTCCATGTGCGGACACAGGTTGTAGTGCCCGGTACGGGTCTCCCGGCTGGCGGGATCGGGCCGCTGCGGCTCGATCGACACGCGTGATCCCACGCGGTTCGGCGACACCCCGGCGCCGACGGCCTTGATGACTCCCGACGCCTCGTGCCCCAGGATCAGCGGTTCGTCGACCACGAAGTCCCCGATCCGCCCCTCGCGGTAGTAGTGCGCGTCGGACCCGCAGACCCCGACGGACGCGACGCGGACCAGCACGTCGCCCGCGCCGGGGGCGGGAACGGGTGCGGTCTGCATCTCGATCAGGCCCGGCCGCGTGAGAACTGCGGCACTCATCGAATCGACTGTTGTGTGGATCACATCTCGATGTTAGCGTAAATGAGCAGAAGAACAAGTGGTGAGCATCTGCTCACCCCACCGAGTCAGGAGCCAGTCCCGTGACCACCCCCGAGCCGACCCCCGACGAGCTCCGGCTCGCCCTGCGGGCCGCGACGATGTATCACGTCGAGGGTGCGACGCAGGCCGAGATCGCGACCAAGCTCGGCGTCTCTCGACCCACGGCGGGACGTCTGGTGGCCCGAGCTCGAGCGCACGGCCTCGTGCGGATCGAGATCCACGTGCCGGACGCGCTCAGTGGTTCCGTGCACACCGACCTCGAGCGGGAACTCGAACGCCGCTTCGGGCTCGACGAGGCCCTGGTGGTCACCACCGACGTCGACGAGAGCGACGTCCGGTACGACGCGTTGGGGAAGGTCGGGGCGTCGGTGCTGACCCGACGCCTGCAGCCGTCGCACACCATCGGTTTCACGTGGGGACCGGAGACGGTGGCGGTGGCGCGATCGCTCACCGGGCGCGGCGGTCGGTGCACGACCGTCGTGCAACTGGACGGCTCGATGACCACCGGTGACTACCAGACCGGCGTCGACTTCGTCCTGGGTCGCTGCGCGGAGCAGCTCTCGGCCAACCCGATACGCCTCAACGCGCCGCTCTACGCCGACCCCGCGACCGTCGTTGCGCTCCTCCAGGACTCGGTCATCTCCAGGACCATCGACGCCGGCCGCAACGCCGATCTGATGTTCTACGGACTCGGACCGGTGTCCACCTCGACCACGCTCTTCGAGGGCAGCTTCATCGACGCCGCCGTGCTCCGTGAGCTCGACGAGCTGGGGGCGGTGGGCGAGATCGGCGGACGGTTCTTCGACGAGAACGGCAAGGACGTTCCCGGTTCGCTGTCCGATCGCACGGTCTCGGTGCCGCTCTCCGACATACGGGCGTGCGCCAACACCATTCTGATTTCCGGCGGCCGTCGCAAACACGCCGCCATCAGGGCCGCCCTGCGCGGCGGGCTGGCCACCGTGCTGGTCACCGACATCGCCTGTGCCACCGAGCTTCTTCGGTAGCGCGAGCACCACGCTTTCGATCCCCCCGACCGTCCGACCAGGAACGAGGTCCATCCAGTGAAGAAACCGACCACGCTGATTGCGCTCGCCGCCACCACCGCGCTGGTGGCGAGCGGCTGCGCGGGCGCGGGCTCGTTCGGAGGTGGCGGCGACGGGACCACGATCACCGTCGCCATCGTGTCGAACTCGCAGATGTCCGACGCCATCTCGCTGGCCCCGGACTTCGAAGCCGAGAACCCCGGCATCGACCTGAGATTCGTCTCGCTGTCGGAGAACGAGGCCCGCGCGAAGATCACCGCCTCCGTCGCCACCGGGGGTGGTGAGTTCGACGTCGTCATGATCAGCAATTTCGAGACCCCGCAGTGGGCCGAGAACGGCTGGCTGACGAACCTGTCCGAGTACGCGGACGCGACGCCGGGGTACGACGAGGACGATTTCATCCCCACGCTGCGCGAATCGCTGTCCTACGAGGGGAGTATGTACTCGGTGCCGTTCTACGGCGAGTCCTCGTTCCTGATGTATCGCAAGGACCTGATGGAGCAGGCGGGGATCGACATGCCGGCCGAGCCCACCTGGCAGCAGGTCGCCGACGCCGCCGCCGCGCTCGACGGACCCGGCCTGTCCGGAATCTGCCTGCGCGGCAAGCCCGGCTGGGGCGAGGTGCTCGCGCCGCTCAACACCGTCATCAACGCGTTCGGCGGCCGGTGGTACGACGAGAACTGGAACGCCCAGCTGAACAGTCCCGAGGTGCGTGACGCCGTGCAGTTCTACGTCGACACCGTCCGCGAGAACGGTCAGGCCGGCGCGGCCACCAGTGGCTTCAGCGAGTGCGGAACCCAACTGTCGCAGGGTAATACCGCGATGTGGTACGACGCGACGTCGGCCGTGTCGGTCCTCGAGGACCCGGCGTCGAGCAACGTCGTCGGACAGATCGGGTACGCGAAGGCTCCGTCGGAGGCGAAGGGCGACAACGGCTGGCTGTACTCCTGGGCCCTGGGTATTCCGCAGACCAGCGAGGCGCCGGACGAGGCCTGGAAGTTCGTGTCCTGGATGACGAGCAAGGAGTACCTGAACAAGGTCGGCAACGAACTCGGCTGGGAGCGGGTGCCGCCCGGCAGTCGCCTCTCGACCTACGAGATCCCCGAGTACGCGGAGGCCTCGGCCGCCTACGGTCAGCTGACCCTCGACTCCATCGACAGTGCCGATCCGAACGATCCCACCGTGGATCCGGTGCCGTACACCGGCGTCCAGTTCCTGACCATCCCGGAGTTCCAGGACCTCGGAACGCGTGTCAGCCAACAGATCAGCGCCGCGATCGCAGGACAGATCAGCGTCCAGGACGCGCTCGACCAAGCGCAGCAGTACGCCGAAGTGGTCGGTAGGACCTATCAGGAGGATCAGTGATGACCACGACCGAAATCGATTCGCGTGGAGCGAATCAGAAGATCGTGCCACGGGAACGGGCGATCTCGAAGGCGGAGGGATGGCGCCGACGCGGGCCGCTGCTACCGGCGCTGGTGTTCGCCATCGTCGTCACGCAGATCCCCTTCCTCTTCACGCTGTACTACTCGACGCAGTCCTGGAACCTCGTGCGCCCCGGCTCGCGAGAGTTCAACGGCCTGAACAACTACATCGACGTGTTCCGGGACAGTCAGTTCCGCGAGGTCGCGATGAACACCGTGATCATGATCGTCGGCACCGTGATCATCTCGGTGATCCTGGGCCTGGCCCTCGCGTTGCTGCTCGATCGAAAGTTCATCGGTCGCAGCCTGATCCGCACGCTGCTGATCACGCCGTTCCTCGTCACCCCGGTCGCCGGTGCGTTGATCTGGAAGACCACGATGTTCGATCCGGTCTTCGGCCTGATCAACTTCGCGCTGAGCCCCTTCGGCGTCGGCGAGATCGACTGGGTCTCGCGGTTCCCGCTCGCCGCGGTCATGACCAACCTCGTGTGGCAGTGGACGCCGTTCATGATGCTGCTGATCCTCGCCGGCCTGCAGTCCATGCCCAAGGACATCGCCGAGGCGGCTCGGGTGGACGGTGCCGGACCGGTCAAGCTCTTCCGTGAGTTGACGCTGCCGCACCTGCGCCGGTTCATCGAGTTGGGCACCGTTCTCGGCGCGATCTACCTGGTGAACACGTTCGACGCCGTCTACATGATGACCTCGGGCGGACCGGGTGTCGCATCGGCCAACCTGCCGTTCTACATCTACCAGCGGGCGTTCCTCGGGTTCGACATCGGACAGGCCGCGGCCATGGGCGTGGTCACCGTGGTGGCCACCATCGTCGTCAGCACCCTGGCGCTGCGACTGATCTTCAAGAGCTTCAGTGGAAACGAGGAGGCGGCGTGATGAGTACTGCGACCAGCACCAAGAAGAAGACCGTCACCACGACCTCGTCCGGCGCCGAGATCCGCAAGAAGGGGAAGTGGGGACCCGGCACCGTCTGGTCCTTCGTCGCCTGGGTCGCCGGCATCGCCTTCTTCTTCCCGGTGCTCTGGATGGTGATCACCGGGTTCAAGCAGGAGGCCGACGCCTACTCGAACCCGCCGAAGATCGTGTTCACCCCGACGCTCGATCAGTACCGCGGTGTCCTCGAGAGCGGGATCGGGACCACGCTGCTCAACTCGGCGTTCGCGACCGTGGTGTCCACGGCTCTGGTTCTGCTGCTGGGAGTTCCGGCGGCGTTCGCCCTGTCGCTGCGACCGGTGAAGAAGACGCAGGACGTCCTGTTCTTCTTCATCTCCACCAAGATGCTTCCCGTCGTCGCGGTGATCGTGCCGCTGTACGTCATCGTCGGCGACATCGGGATGCTGGACAACATCTGGGCCCTGGTGGTCCTGTACACCGCGATGAACCTCCCGATCGCCGTCTGGATGATGCGCTCGTTCTTCCTCGAGGTGCCGAGCGAACTGCTCGAGGCCGCCAGCATGGACGGCGCGTCGCTGTGGACGTCGGTGCGCGAGGTGATCCTGCCGCTGGTTTCGCCCGGCATCGCCGCCACCGCGCTGATCTGCGTCATCTTCTCGTGGAACGAGTTCTTCTTCGCCGTCAACCTCACCGCCGTTCAGGCCCAGACCATTCCGGTCTACCTGGTCGGCTTCATCACCGGTCAGGGGCTGTACTGGGCCCAGCTGTCCGCCGCTGCGACGTTCGCAGCCCTCCCCGTCGTCCTCGCCGGATGGTTCGCGCAGAACAAGCTCGTGCGCGGACTGTCCTTCGGCGCAATCAAATAGGAGAAAAGACCATGGCTGCAATCGCGTACAAGCAGGCGTCGTGCATCTACGAGGGGGCCGATTCGTTGGCCGTCGATTCCCTCGATCTCGACATCCAGGACGGGGAATTCGTCGTCCTCGTCGGGCCGTCCGGCTCCGGCAAGTCCACCGCGCTGCGGATGCTCGCCGGCCTCGAGGAGATCGACGGCGGGGCCATCGAGATCGGTGGCAAGTCCATGGTGGGGGTGCCGTCCAAGGATCGCGACATCGCGATGGTGTTCCAGAACTACGCGCTCTACCCCAACAAGACCGTCGGGGAGAACATGGGCTTCGCACTCAAGATGCGCGGCGTCAGCCTGGAGAAGCGTCAGGCCCGCGTCGCGGAGGCGGCGCGGTTGCTCGACCTCACCGACTACCTGGACCGCAAGCCCGGCAAGCTCTCCGGCGGTCAGCGCCAGCGCGTGGCGATGGGACGCGCCATCGTGCGCGAGCCGCAGGTGTTCTGCATGGACGAGCCGCTGTCGAACCTCGACGCGAAGCTGCGTGTGCAGACCCGTACGCAGATCGCGGCGCTGCAGCGTCGCCTCGGCACCACCACCGTCTACGTCACGCACGACCAGGTCGAGGCCATGACCATGGGTGACCGGGTGGCCATCCTCAAGGACGGCAAGCTGCAGCAGTTCGCGGCTCCGACCGAGCTCTACGACCACCCGATCAACGCCTTCGTGGCCGGGTTCATCGGCTCGCCGGCCATGAACCTGTTCACCGCGCCGGTGGTGTCCGGAGGTCTGAAGGTCGGGGAGCGCACCATCGAACTCGAGCGCGATCAGCTCACGGCCATCGCGGCCGCCGGGCTGGACGAGGTGACGCTGGGTCTGCGCCCCGAACAGCTGGCCATCGGCGGACCCGACGACGACGGTCTGGCCGTCACCGTGGATCTGGTCGAGGAGCTGGGCAACGAGTCGTACCTCTACGCCCACTTCGGCGACGGCAGCATCCGGGCCCTCGACGGCTCGACGGCCACGGTGGTCGCTCGCTCACCGCGTCGCGCTCCGGCGAAGATCGGGGACCGCGTGACGCTGAAGAAGCAGGACGGACTGGTGTACCTGTTCCACCCGGTGACGGGGGACCGGCTCGGGCGGTAGCGCGCGGGTCCGGTGGTGTGAGCGGGCCGGTTATCCGGCCCGCTCCACCGCGTCCATCAGCACGTCCGCGGCGTCGCCCGCGTGGCTGTACGGCCACCAGTGCCGGGCGTCGACCTCGAGCACGGTGAGGTCGGCAGCCCAGTGCTCGACTCCTTCGATCAATACGGGCGACAGGAACCGATCCTTCATCGGCAGGACCACGGTGGTGGGAACGTCGCATCGCGGATCCGGTCCGGACACCATGCGCGGCAGGATGTTGGCGCGGTAGAGAAGAATTCCTCGCTGCTGGTTCGCCACCTCCGGCGCGGGGGCGGGATCGTCGGCCGCCGCGGCGACCATCAGGGCGGGCACCCGGGTGTGGACCACGGGAAGTTGGAAACCCCAGATGTACCAGGACCTCGCGAGTTGCCCCACCATCGATCCCCACCGCGTCGGCCGCACGGCGAACCGCCGAGACACCTGCCGCAGGTGGTCCAGGCTCGGCCCCGACACCGACGTGTACGACGCCACCACGTCCACCGCCCGCGACGAGCGCAGCGGTTCCCACATTTGCACCGAGCCCCAGTCGTGGGCGAAGACGTGCACCTTCCCGCGGCGATCGGGTATCGAGTCGACCACGCCGAAGAAGTCCTCGGCCAGCGTGTCGAGCGTGAACGACGCGGTGTCGGTGGGGTCGTCGACCATCGTCGCTCCGCCGCCGCGGGTGTCGTACGCGACGATGCGCACCCGGTCACCGAGCGCGTCGATCATGCGGTCGAACATCCGGTGATCGTCCGGGTAGCCGTGCACCAGAACCACGGTGTGCTCGGCCTCGGGGTTCCCGAACTCGAACACGGCGAGGGTGGCGCCGGTCGATCGCACGGTCCAGCGGCTGTGATGGGAGGTCATCCTGCCTCGCTTCGGGTGTAGAGGGACTCGCCGCGAAGGAGCCTCGCCACGAGCCGCAACCGTACGTCCTCCTGCTCGGGTTGGGGGTGTACGACGGCCGACAGGGCCTCACCGTCGAGAAGGTGAACGACGGTGAACAGCACGGTGTCCAGCTCGGCGGGCGGCACCGTGCCCGCGATGGGCAACGACCGACCGAGATCGACGATCTCGCGGTGGTAGCGAACGGTGAACGGCACCAGTCGGTCTCGCAGCGCCGTGTCACTGCGGGCGGCGATCAGCAACTCGTACCAGGCGCCGTTGATCGGGGCGCGGCAGGCGGCGCGCAGCAGGGTGAGGCAGTGCTCGACCGACGCGGAGCCGAAGCCGGAGAGACCGGTGCGGAACTCCTCGAACTGTCGTCGCCGCACCTCGTCCGCCGCGGCCACCACCAGATCGAGGCGCGTGGGGAAGTGCCGGAAGAGCGCGCCCGACGAGACCCCGGCCCGCGTCACCACCTCGTTGACCGTCGTTGCCGCGTAACCCTTCTCGGCCAGCGACGCGATGGTGGCGTCGAGGAGTTTGCCGATCGTGGCGGTGCGGCGCTGCTCCTGGGTTCGGGTCACACCCCGACCGTACTGCTCCCGACCACGACCGTCGCGTCCGACGACGTCGCCGCGGGGACGGGGCCGCGATCGGTGACGCCGGCGCGCAGGAACCGGCCGGCGCGCTCCGAGACTCCGAACCAGGAGGCGAAGCGCCCTCCGCGGTAGACGACGCGCCCACCGACCAGGGTGGCCGTCACGGCGTCGTCGTTCCGGTTGACCATGCGGCTCAGACCGCCGAACTCGGGCATCGACTCCTCGTTGTAGGCGTCCACCTCGTGCGTCAGTCCCGTCGGGTTCACCACGACGATGTCCGCACGGTCACCGAGCCGGATGTGGCCGGCGTCGACGCCGTAGAAATCGGCGAGTTCGCCGCTGAGCTTGTGCGCCGCCTGCGCCACGGTGAGGAAGGACTCGCGCGCGTCGTTCACCCGTCGCAGGAGCCGGATGCCGAAGTTGTAGAACGCCATGTTCCGCAGGTGGGCGCCCGCGTCGGAGAAGCCGACCGTGACGCCGGGACGGGTGATCAGCTTGTCCATCTGCTTCTGCCGGTGGTTCGCGATGGTGGTGTGCCACCGCAACTTCCGGCCGTGCTCGACGACGAGATCGAGGAAGGCGTCGACCACGTGGATGTCGCGCTCGCGCGCGACGTCGGCGACGGTACGGCCGACGATCGACGCATCGGGGCACTCGGTGACGATCACGTCGGCGAAGTCGCGGTGCCACACGCGGGAGGAGAACTTCTTCTCGAAGTCCGCGCGGAACCACCGTCGGTAGGCCTCGTCCTGCAGGAGTTCGTTGCGGCCCAGCTCTTCTCGCAGATGCAGGGCGGCGCGACCGGAGCCGAACTCCTCGAAGACCACGAGGTCGATGCCGTCGGAGTAGACGTCGAACGTGGTGGGCAGGTGCTGCCACCGGAACTGACCGCGGCCGGGTCCGTTCACCAGTGCGGCGAGCGGGCCGAAGATGTGGTGGATCCAGGGGGAGGCCTTGGCGTCGGCCGCGGCGAGCAACGACACCTTGAGGGCGGTGCGTCCGATTCCGGTGGCGGTGGCGAGGAAGAACGCCATGTCGTACTTGGTGTTGAGGTTCGGGATGCTCTGCAGGAGGCGTCCGCGGCGACGCAGGATCTTGTGCAGGCGGCGGAATTCGGACCACGAGGCGTACGACGACGGCAGCGAGCGAGACCGGTACCGGTCACCGTCCAGCTTGTCCCAGGGGTTGGTCATCGTCGACATACCGAGCAGCCCGGCGTCGAGAGCCTTCTCGAGCGCGTCGGCCATCTGGGCCGACTCCTCTTTCGTGGGCTTCTGCGTGCGATCCGTCGAGCGGTCGAGTCCCATGACGTGCGCGCGCAGATCCGAATGACCCACCAGTGCCGCGATGTTGGGTCCGAGGGGAAGGTTCTCGAGCGCCGCGATGTAGTCCTCGGGACCGGACCAGGTCTTGTGGGCGTCGACGGCCTTGAGGACGTGGTCGCGGGGCAGGGCCTCGACGCGGCTGAACAGATCGGCGATGTCGACTGGAGAGGAGTACAGCGTCGACAACGAGCAGTTGCCGAGCAGAACCGTCGTGACGCCGTGGCGGACGGATTCGGTGAGACCGGGGCCGACCAGCACCTCGGCGTCGTAGTGCGTGTGGACGTCGACGAAGCCCGGCATGACCCACTGGCCGTCCGCGTCGATGACCTCGGTGTCCGGGCCCGCGTCGAGAGGAGAGGAGGACAGGGCGTGCACGACGCCGTCGGTGATACCGACATCACGGCGCACCCCGGGTCCACCCGATCCGTCGAAGACCGTGCCGCCGCGGATGACGACGTCGAAGGGGGTGCCCGAGGGCGCCGTCGGGGAACCGGGTGTGCTCATGTGACCTCCATCACTTGGATGGTGTCACCATAACTTGGAGAGCGAGCACTCGCAATAGTCCGTCAGAAGGCGAGCGGCCGATGCGATTCGCGGACGTAGGTCCAGGTGGACGACGGGCGGACCAGGTCGGCGTCGAGCGTGTCGATGCCGTCGGCGGTGATCTCGGCGGACAGGAAGGTGCGATCGGACTCCTCGAGCGCGCGGGTCTGGACCTCCGCGAACGCGTCGATCGCGATGCGGTGGTACTCGTCGAGCGGGTTCTCGCGACCGAGGGCGCGCAGATGGATGCTCTCCCGCACGTCGTTCAGGTGGGCGAGGTAGTCGGACCACGCGCGGTCCAGGTGGTGGAGGACGATCTGCCGCGCCACCCGCACCAGAACGTCGTGATCGACGCGTTTCTCCAGCTCCGCCGCGCGCTCGGGCTGTCGGTCCGCCATCAGCGTCCACGCCTCGTCGGTGGTGAGCAGTGCGGTGCGCCGGACGTCGAGGATGTCCCGGTGCTGCGCCGTCAACTGGTTGTACCGCCACGTGGAGGAGTGGGTGGAGAGCATGACGCCCTCGGCGACGCGCTGCGCGTGGTCCACACGTTTCGCGGCGAGGTCGGTGGCGATGAACCCGGTCTCGTCGGGATGGCCCGACCGGTCGCTCTTCTCGAGGTACCGGGTGACGAGCGAATCGTCCCAACTGGCGAAGAAGACCGACCGGCCCGGGTCGCCCTGACGCCCGGCCCGGCCGCGCAACTGGTTGTCGAGGCGCTCGGTCACGTAGCGACCGGTTCCGATGACCAGCAGTCCGCCGAGCTCGGCGACGCCGTCACCGAGCCGGATATCCGTTCCGCGCCCGGCGATCTGGGTCGAGACGGTCACGGCGTTGCGCAGGCCGGCGCGGGCGACGATCTCGGCCTCCTCGGCGTCGTTCTTGGCGTTCAGGGCGATCGCGTCGACCCCGAGGTCACCCAGGCGTCGGGCCAGGTCCTCCGATTCCGCGACGTCGTGGGTGCCCACCAGCACCGGCTGCCCCGCGGCGTGGGCCGCCCGCACCTCGGCGATCACGGCGGCGTTCTTCTCCTCCGCGGTCGCGTACACGCGGTCCGGCTCGTCGAGTCGCACGTTCGGCTCGTTCGGCTCGATCAACGACACCCCGAGCCCGTAGAACGTCCGAAGCTGTTCTCCCGCAGCGAGAGCCGTTCCGGTCATGCCGCACACCCGGTCGTACCGACCCAGGAGGGCCTGGACGGTGATGGTGTCGAGCACCTGCCCGGTGTCGGTGCGGCTCAGCCCTTCCTTCGCCTCGACGGCGGCCTGCAGACCGTCGGGCCAGCGCTGCAGCTCGGCCACCCGGCCCCGCGAGGCGTTCACCAGCTGCACGCGGCCGTCGCGCACGATGTAATCGACGTCGCGTCGCGTCAGGACCTGCGCGTGCAGAGCCACGTTGATGCGGACCAGCGTGGTGCCGATGTGCTCCTCGGAGTACAGATCGATTCCGCCCAGGGCCTTTTCGACGGCCAGCGCGCCGTCCTCGGTGAGGAACACGTTGCGCTGATCGGTGTCCACGTCGAAGTGCGTGCCGCGTTCGAGGGTGCCGACCACCCGCAGTACGTCCTCGCCGGGGACCTCCTGATCCACCGACCCGGCGAGGACCAGCGGGACGAGTGCCTCGTCCACCATGACCGAATCGGCCTCGTCGACGATGGCGACGTCGGGCGCGGGGGAGACGAGATCGGCCGGATCGTCGACCAGGTGGTCACGGAGAACGTCGAACCCGATCTCGTTCACCGACGCGTACGTCACGCGGCAGGCGTACGCGTCCCGGCGCTCCTCGGCCGTGGACGACGCGTCGACGAACCCCACGGTCAGGCCCAGAGCCTCGAAGAAGGGCCCCATCCACTCCGCGTCGCGTCGGGCGAGGAAGTCGTTCACCGAGATGACGTGCACGTCGCGACCGCGCAGGGCGTAGCCGGCGGCGGCCACGGCGCCCGACAGGGTCTTGCCCTCGCCGGTCGCCATCTCGATGACGTCGCCCTCGAGCAACCGCACCGCGCCGTAGAGCTGAGTGTCGAAGGGACGCAACGACAGTGTGCGGTCCGCGGTCTCCCGCGCCAGGGCGAGGTACCGCGAGAGATCCTTCAGCTCGCTCGCCGCGAGTTCGGCTGCCGCGGTCTCGGCGTCGGCCTCGCGGGCCCAGTCGGCGAACCCGGCGGCCTTGTCGACCGTGTCGCGGGAGCGAGCGTGCCCCTTGGCGACCGAGCGGGAGAGCAGGGACCAGAACCGAGAAGCCATGCGGTCGAGATTACCGACGGTGGCGCGCCAGGGTGGCCGCCACCAGGTCCAGGGCCTCCGGGGCGGCGACGGTGGTGGCGTGGTCGTACCCCCGGAGCTCGTGCAACTCCGCGCCGGGGAGCAGGCTCGCGGTGCGACGCACGTCGTCGATGCGCTGGCGATCCTGCGACCCGACGAAGAACGTGGTGGCGGTGGTGACGGCCGCGACCGTCTCGTCGGGCAGGCCCGGGTCCGCGTCCGACGCCCGGAAGTACGACGCCAGGGCCTGCGGGTCGTTGCGCAGGAACGCGGCCCGGGTGCCCGAATCGACGGGGTAGCCGCGGCGAGCGCCCCACTCGTCGACGAACCCGGCCATCCCGCGCTCGGCGATCACGTCCGCACTGCCGGGGAAGAACAGACCGTCGAGCGCGCCCCGCTGCGGCGCCGACCCCGAGCCGCCGACGATCAGCGAGCGCAGTCGCTCCGGAGCCCGCGAGACGAGGTGCAGTCCCGATCTCCCGCCGAACGAGTATCCGACGTAGTGAGCCGTGTCCACTCCTGCCGCGTCGAGCACCGCCACCAGGTCCTCGCACACCCGGTCCATCGAGTACGACGCGACGTCGCGGGGTGCGTCGCTGCGTCCGTGCCCGCGCTGGTCGACCAGGACCAGCCGGTACCGATCCCGCAGCGCCCGAACGTATCCGAACGTGCGCCAGATCTGATGCGAGAGCAGGCTCCCGTGCACCAGGAGGACCGGCGGGCCGTCACCGGTGACGGTGTAGGCGATCCGGGTTCCGTCCACGGGGTTCGTCGCGAAGTCCACCGGTGCAGTCTTTCAGGTCGGCTCTGCTGCCGTGTCCACCCGTGCCAGCCCGGTGTCGGTGAGTTCGAGCCGCCTCGTGACGCCGATGTCGTCGAGAAACGGCTCGTCGTGGCTGACCACCACCAGCGCTCCGCGGAACGACCGGATCGCCGACGCGAGGTGCTCCTTCGACGCCACGTCCAGATTGTCGGTCGGTTCGTCGAGGACCAGCAGCTGCGGAGGGGGGTCCGCGAGCAGCGCCATGGCGAGGGCCGCGCGCACCCGTTCGCCGCCGGACAGGGTGCGCACCGTCGCGTCCGCCCGTCGGCCTCGAAACAGAAAGCGTGCGAGCCGTGTTCGGACCTCCGTGATCGGTGTTCCGGGTGCCGCGACGACGACGTTCTCCACGACCGTGGCGTCCTCGTCGAACACGGCGAGTCCCTGCGGCAGTCGCGCCGCCGGTACCTCGGACACGAGCGATCGGAGCAGCATCGTCTTGCCGATTCCGTTGTTCCCCACCAGTGCAACACGTTCCGGACCGATGATCGACAGACGGACGACGCGACCCGGGTGGCGTCCCCCGAGATCCAGGGTCACGTCGCCGGTGTCGGCCACCCGGCGGTGCGTGTGTACCGCGGTGTCCGGAAGGTCGACGACGATGTCGGCGTCGTCGCGGAGCGAGTCCCGCGCATCGTCGACCCGCTCCCGAGCCCGGGCGACGCGCCGATCGTGCCCCACCCGGTATGCGCCGGCCGATTCCTGAGCTGCGCTGCGCCGACCCCCGGCGACGATCTTCGGTACCCGTTTCTCGCGAGCAGCCTTCTCGCCCGCTCGGCGCCGGCGTGCGAGCGTGGTGTGGGCGTCCGCGAGTTCACGGCGCTGTCGGCGCAGATCCTGTTCCGCCGAGGTCACCGCGGTCCGGGCTGCGTCCTGCTCGGCATCGACGACCTCTCGGTAGTGCGAGAAGTTGCCACCGAACACCCGAACCTCGGCGGGAGCGTCATGGACGGAACGGATCTCGACGATCTGGTCCATGTCGTCCAGCAGCGCCGTGTCGTGGCTCGCGACGAGGACGGCGCCGGGGAACGTCTCGAGGGTTCGCCGAAGGGCCGCTCGCGCGGTCGCGTCGAGATTCTCCGTCGGTTCGTCGAGCAGCAGGACAGAGGGTTGCCGAACGAGTCGGGCGGCGAGCCCCAGGGCGGTCGCCTCGCCGCCGGACAGCGTTCCGACGGCGCGGTCGAGGTCGGTGGCGTCCGTGGCCAGAGAGGCGAGGCGGACCGACGCGAGGAGCGCGAGAGCACGCTCCTCGACATCCCAGTCCGCACCGACCGTGTCGACGTCACCGGGATCGGCGTCGCCTCGCTCGATGCGGTGCAGTGCGGACCGAACGGCGGTGATTCCGAGTCGGTCCGCCACCGTGTCCCGAGGATTCCCGGACTCGGTCTGCGGCAGGTACGCGAGCGAACCGTTCACGGAGACGGAACCGGAGGATGCCGCGTAGCGACCCGAGATCAGCTGCAGGAGAGTCGATTTACCGGACCCGTTGCTGCCGACGACGCCGGTGCGATGGGCGGCGAAGGACGAGTTCAGACCTCGGAAGACGACGCGGCCGTCGGGCCAGGAGAAGGAGAGATCCGTGACGACCACGGAGGGGGAAGACATACAGGTACCTCGTCGAGACGTGTCGAGCCACCGCGATGCGTCGTCGGTGGGATCCGCACTACGAGGAAGTGAACACCTGTCGAGGTCCGTTCGTCGGGAATGTTGCAGTTCTCACGGTACGACCGACCATCCGCGTTCGTCAACTGCGTTACCGAAACATGCTGCGACTCAGTCGAGATCGGGCCCGGAGGAGCGAAGGTCGTCCACCTTCTCCATCGCCGCCCGCAGTTCCGCGAGCCACGGATCGATGTGATCGCCCACCAGGCGTACCGACCACGCCAAGGCATCGGCGCGTGACCGCGCGACCCCCGCGTCGACGAGGGTGTCGAGCACCAGGCGTTCCGGTTGGCGGAGGCGGGTCATGACCGGGACCGCGAGGTGGGTGAACAACGTGGTGTCGCCGTCGACCGTGACACCCCACGCGACCTTGCGGCCGTAGCGAGCCTCGGCTTCGCGGGCTATCCGCATGCGGTCCTCGCGGGAGGACTCGCGGAACCGCGAGATCCGGCCGTCCGCCGCGGCGCTCGAGGAATCGGGAACAGGGAGGTCGCCCGTCACCACGATCTCCTCGCGGTCGACCGCGACGGCGGCGTCACCGTCGAACCACTCGTCGGGCAGGCGGCCGCGGAACCACTCGGCCGCGTCGGTGGCGTCGGGTAGGTCCTTCTGCTGCCACCCACCGGGCCGGCGGTGGGCGCGTCGGCCTCGTTCGTCGTGGTGATCGTGTCGGGTAATGGTGGATACCTCCGAGTGATTACTTGATTACGCAACGCTGATTACACAATTACACCGATCCGGGACGGTTGTCGATGCGTCGGCGCGGATCCGGTGGGGCACTATCTACCCGTGCACACCCTTCATCGGTCGAAATCCCTCCGCGCGAGCGTCGTCATGGTCGTGACCGCCCTGGTGGTCACCGCCTGCGGCACCACCGAGCCGCCGGAACCCCGAACCACCGCGGATCTGTTCGCCGAGGCACTGAGCACGCAGAACGTCGCCGCCGCCGCCGAACTCACGTCCGACCCCGCGGCGGCCACCGAGACCCTCACGCAGATGTACGACGGTCTGCGCGGCGGCGGCACCGTGGACGCGACACCCCGGTTCTCGGTGAGCGCGGCCGACGAGGAGGCGCAGACGTTCACGCTGTCCGCCTCGTGGTCGTTCACCCCGCCGGAGCCGGAGGCCGACGCGTCCGACACCTCCCCCGCGGAATCGACCGATCCCGAGACGGCGCAGTCCGAGACAGCGCAGTCCGAGACGTCCGATTCCGAGACCTCCGGTTCCGAGACGTCCGAGCCGGAGTCCGCGACCGATCCCGGTGCCGAGCGCGTCTGGACCTACGACACCGAGGGCTCGGCGACCGAGACCCCGGCGGGATGGCGCATCACCTGGAATCCCGCCACCGTGGTTCCCGGCCTCACCGCCGACACCTCCGTTCGCTACACACCGACCGGCGCCACCGCGGTGCCGAGCGTGCTCGATTCGTCCGGGTCGCCGCTGATGACCCAGCAGGTGGTCACGCTGGTGAACCTGGACACGACCGCGGACACCTCGGCCGTCGCCGCGCTGGTCTCCTCGGCCGCTCCCACGGTGACCGCCGAGTCGTTGCGCGAGAGCCTCGACGCGGCGTCCGGGGGAACGATCACCGCCGTCGCGCTGCGTGACTCCGACCTCGCGCCGATCGAGACACTGCTGACCGCGGTCCCCGGGGTCACCCTCGCTCCTCAGACCCGGCTGCTCACCGTCAACCCGGCGCTCGCCTCGCCCGCGCTGAACGACGTCGCGCAGGAGTGGCAGGACCAGCAGGACGAGAACGCAGGGTGGTCCGTTCAGCTGGTGAACGCCGACGGTGCGGTGGCCGAGCAGCTCGTCGGCGTCGACCCCACCGTCGGGTCCGACATCCAGGTCACGCTCGACTCGTTGCTCCAGCTCCGGGCCGAGAACGCACTGGCCGCAGTGCCGCAGAGCGCGGCGATCGTCGCGATCACCCCGTCGACGGGAGCGGTGGTGGCCGTCGCGCAGAACGGCCCCGCCGATTCGCAGGGTCCCATCGCGTTGACCGGGCTCTACCCGCCCGGCTCGACGTTCAAGACCGTCACCACCTCCGCCGCGCTGCAGGCCGGCGAGGTCACCCCCGAGACCGTGCTGCCGTGCCCGGCGTCCGCGAACATCGAGGGCCGCACGATTCCCAACGACGACGATTTCGCTCTCGGTGAGGTCCCGCTGACCGAGGCCTTCGCCCGCTCGTGCAACACGACCATGGCGCAGCTCGCCGCCGACCTGCCCCCCGAGGCACTGCCGGACGCCGCGCTGCAGTTCGGCCTCGGCGCGGACTTCGTCACCCCCGGACTCACCACGGTGACCGGTTCGGTGCCGCCCGCGACCACCCCGGCCGAGCGCGTCGAATCGGGCATCGGACAGGGCACGGTGACGGCCTCCCCGTTCGGGATGGCACTGGTCGCGGCGGCCATCGCCAACGGCGCCACGCCGACGCCCACCATGATCGCCGGACGTCCGGCCACCGCCGACACCGATCCCGAGCCGTTCCCGGCCGAGGTCGCCGAGCAGTTGCGCGCGATGATGGCGGAGACGGTGGCGAGCGGTACGGCGTCGTCGTTGCAGGACATCAGCGGTCTGCTCGGCAAGACCGGTACCGCCGAGGTGCAGGGCGGACCGTCGCACGGATGGTTCGTCGGCATCCGTGGGGACCTGGCGTTCGCGGTCTTCGTCGAGGGTGGGGACACGTCGGCGCCGGCGCTCGCGGCTGCGGGGGCGTTCCTGCGCTGAGTGCCGGTGCGGTCGGTGCGCACAGGCTGCACACAACCGTGCTCCACAGGGCCGGATGTGACGTCCCGGGCATGGTTGTGTGCAGCTGGTGCACGTGGGCTGTGGATGAACGCCGCGTCCTGTGGATACGGATGAGCAGATCGGCGGCCGACGAGGCAGCGTCGTCCCGGTGTCCGTTCACCGAAGGCGCGACCTCGTGGCCGACGGCGTCTCCCGCCGCGAGCTCGACGCCATGCACCGCGTGCTCCCGTCGATTCTGGCTACCAGCGAACCGTCGTACGTCGATCGGTGCCGGGCCGTCGCGTTGTGGAAACCGGCCGCGGTGCTCAGTCACGACACCGCGGCGTGGGCGTGGGGCCTGCTTCCCGAGGTGCCCGCGGCAGTCCACGCGACGGTGCCCGCCGGGGTGGGTGTGCACGGGCCGGAGTGGGTTCGACTCCATCGCCGAGCCGTGGGGACGGCGACCTCGTGGCGCGGGTTGGCGATGGTGCCGGTGGAGCGGGCGTTGTTCGACGTGGCCACGACGACGACGGGTGTGGACCTCGACCGCCTGTTCGACGCCGCTGTCGACACCCACGTCGATTGGCGTCGGGTCGCGGTGTTGTGTGCCGAGGCCCCGCGGTCGCACGGGGTGGTCGCGGTGCGGGAGCAGCTACGAACCTGCTGTCCGCGAACCAGGTCCGAGGTCGAGCGGATGGTGGCACGAGGGGTCACGGCCCGCGGCGTGCGACTCGAGATCAACGGGCGGGTGGGGAAGTACTACGGGGATCTGGTGTGTCGCCGCGGCCGGGTGGTGGTCGAGGTCGACGGCCGAGAGTTCCACTCGGCGGCGCGGGTGTTCAGTTCCGATCGGGTGCGGCAGAACGAGTTGATCGACGACGGGTGGCGCGTCCTGCGATACTCGGCCGCCACGGTGAGTGCGCATCTCGACGCGGTGGTGGACGACATCGTGCGGGTCGTGCGTAAGCGGCGCCGGTCCCGCCGGGGATGACGCGTGCACAGGTTGCACACAACCGGGCTCCACAGGGCCGGATGTGACGCCCCGGGCATGGTTGTGTGCAGCTGATGCACGGCTCACGCACCGAACCGACGCCGCTTCGTGACCGCTCCGTGCTGTGTTACTGGTGTTACTCGAGTGACTATTGGTGAATGGTCCTCCGTGTTCGGTACGTCGCTGCGCTGCTTGCTCTGTTCGTCGCGCTCGCGACCGTCGCGTCGTTCGTGGTGAGCAAGCCCCGCAGCGAGGCCGCCGTACTGGTGGACCGGTTCGTCACCGCACTCGAGCAGCGCGACGTGGCCGCGGCCGCCGCGCTGACGTCCTACCCCAACGCCGCGGCCCAAACGATGAACACCCTGTTCGACGCCATGGGACCGGGCACCTCGGTGCACCGCAAGTCCCAGTACATCGGCCTCGACGATTCCTCCGGGTTCTTCACCCTCGACTCCACCTGGACGTTCGGGGAGGCCCGCGGAGCCGACGACCGCCAGTGGCGAGTCAGCACCCAGGGATCGACCCGCAAGCTCGCCGTCGGCTGGCGCATCTCGTGGGACCCCAGCATCGTCGCGCCGGGACTGAGCGAGGGCGGAACCGTCGGGTACACCCGCACGGACGCGCCCGCCCCGCGCATCCTCGATGCGTCGGGCGCGGTGATGATGACCGAGCAGAACGTCGCCGCCGTACGCCTGGATCCGAACGCGACCGGGGACGTCGCGGACTCCGCCGCCCGCCTCGCGGACGTCATCGACGTCGTCGCGCCGCTCATCACGCAGGAGACGTTGCTGGACCAGCTCGCCGCGTCGTCGGGCGGGGAGATCACGGCCGTCAATCTGCGCGCCGACGACTACGCCGTACTCGAGGACGATCTGCGCGCCATCGACGGAGTGGTCCTCTACGCCGAACCCAAGTTGATTGCGGCCGATCGCCGCCTGAACTCGCCGCTCATCGAATCCCTCCGCACGGTGTGGCAGGACAGTCGCGACGCCACCGCGGGCTGGGCCGTGCGTCGCACCGACGCGGACGGGGACACCGAGCAGCTGGCCGGATTCCAGGGTCCGGGCGGCCCCGACATCCGATCGACCATGGACCCGGAACTGCAGCTGGCCGCTCTGAACGCGGCCGTCAGCGTCGGCACGCCCGCGTCGGTGCTGGTGATGAAGCCGTCCACCGGTGCCGTCGTTGCCGCGGCGCAGAACAGCTACGCCAACGACGAGGGAACTCCCGCATTCGACAAGCTCTACCCGGCCGGCACGCTGACCGATCTGGTGGCCGATTCCGCACGGACACAGGACATCCCCCTGCCCGACGCGGCCAGGCAGCTGGGCCTGGGTACGTCGTTCGACGTCCCGGGGGCCCACCTGGTCACCGCGTCCGTGCCCGGCGGGCAATCGGCCGTGGACCGCTTCCGTCCCGCCAGCACCGGCGACCTCGTCGACGAGATGGCGGTCACGCCGTTCGGGCTCGTGGAGATGGCGTCCGCGATCGAGCGGGGCAGTGCGCCGGCACCGATGATCGTCGAGGGCTCGCCCGCGTCGGTCACCTCCGACGGCGGACCGATCGACGCGTCCGTCCTCGCGGCCCTGCGGAACACGATGCGCACCGCTCCGGAGCAGGAGGGCATCGCCGACGCGTCGGTGTCGGGTCTCGCGGGCACCAACGGGGTCGATCGGTGGTTCGTCGGAACCCGCGGTGATCTGGCGTTCGCCGTCCTGATCGAGGACGCCGACGGCACCGACGCCGCCGCGCGCATGACGAATCGACTGCTGAGCGAGATCGACTCGCCGACGGAGTGATCGTCGCGTCGGCACTGCCGATACGCTTCCGCGAGTGACCGTCGCCCACTTCGTCCTGCTGATCGCGGCCGGGTTCGGGGCCGGTCTGATCGGATACATCACCGGGTTGGCGTCGCTGGTCTCCTATCCGGCGCTGCTCGCCGTGGGACTGCCGCCGGTCGCGGCCAACGTCACCAACACCGTCGCGCTCATCGGAGCGGGGGTGGGAGCGACTGCGTCGTCGACGAAGGAGCTTGCGAAGACCGGACGTTCGCTGGTGTGGCTCACCCTGTGGGCGGCGCTCGGCGGAATCGCCGGAGCCGTGGTGCTCCTGCGCGCTCCGGGCGAGACCTTCGAGGCTGTGGTGCCGGCGCTGATCGTGTTCGCGTCGGTGGCGATGCTGCTGCAGCCCCGAATTCGGTTGCTCGCGGGCACCCGCAAGTTCCCGGTGCTGTACCCGGTGGGGGTGCTGCTGGTCGCGGTGTACGGCGGGTACTTCGGTGCGGGCGCCGGAGTGATCTTCATGGCGCTGACGCTCATCTGCACCGCCGAACCCATCTGGCGCGCAGCGCTTCTCAAGAGTTACCTGCTGTCGATCGCGAACCTGGTGGCGGCGGTGCTCTTCGCGTTCTCGGGTCAGGTCGACTGGTTCGCGGCCTTCGCCATGGCCATCGGCACGGTGGTGGGAGGTGCCGTCGGTCCGCGGGTGGTGCGCCGACTTCCGCCCAACCCGCTGCGAATCGGGGTGGCGCTGTGCGGGTTCGGGCTGGCCGCGTGGTTGTGGCTGGGCTGAGCGGGACGTTCAGCTGGAGCCGGTACGCACGAGGGGACGCACGAACATCCGCGCCACCGCCCGCCACCCGATGAGGAAGAGCCCCAACACGATCGACGCGACCACGACGAAACCGAATTCCGTGCCCTGACCGCCCAGCACCCGGAACGTCATCCCGCCGGCGACGGTGAGCACCCACACGAGAACCCCGGTGGGGAGCACGAGCATCGGGTCGAACTTGTCGCGGTAGAGCGCGTAGGTGACGAGCCAGCCGACGACGAGCCCGCCGAGGAACGGCCAGGCGGTGTCGACGATGCCGCCGAGGCTCAGGCCCTCGGCGTGGCTGCGGCGGCCGATGATGCAGAAGATCACGACCAGAACGAGGTCGACGGCTGCCGCGATCGCGATGCGTCGGGTGCGAGTGGTCATGGCGCCATCATAGGAAACGGCCCGCACCGTGAGGGTGCGGGCCGTTTCCGTCGAGGGTGATCAGGCCTGGAGGCCGGCCTCGATCTCGAGGAGCAGGCTGATCTTGTCGCCCACCACGGCGCCGCCGCCCTCGAGGGGCATGTCGATGCTCAGCCCGAAGTCCTTGCGGTTGATGGTGGTGGTGGCCTCGAAGCCCGCGACCGGTCCGTTGCCCATACCCGCGTTGACCCCGTTGAACTCGACGTTCAGATCGATGGACTTGGTGACGCCGTGAAGGGTGAAGTCGCCGGTGAGCACGAAGTCGTCGCCCTTGGCCTGGACCGAGGTGGAGGTGAACGTGGCGGTCGGGTACTTCTCGACCTCGAAGAAATCGGCGGTCTTGAGGTGGCCGTCGCGCTGGGCGTTGTCGGTGGTGATCGAGGCGGTGGAGATCTCCGCGTCGATGCGGGGAGCACCGTTCTCGTCGACGGTGATGGTGCCGCTGAAGTCCTGGAAGCGTCCACGGACCTTGCTCACCATGAGGTGGCGCACGGTGAATCCGACGGTGGAGTGGGCGGCGTCGATGGCCCAGGTGCCGGCGGTGAGCTGGGGAACGGTGGCGGTGGTCATGGTGGTCTCCTGTGTTCGATCCGGGTAGTTGATGCTTCAAGCTACGGCCACCCTACACAACCGGACCACGGTCCGCATCATTCCCGGATCGCGAAGATTCAGGAACCCGAATATTCCGGAACCCGGAGCCTCACTGCACGACGTCGAGGTCCGAATCCCGGTGCCGGTGCCCCCGGAAGATCGACAGCAGCACGATCCACCCGGCTGCCGCCACCATGACGAAGCTGACGACGCGGTAGACCAACGCCGCCGCCACCGCCTGCGAGGCACTCATGCTCGCCGCGGTGGTGAGCGTCGCGATGAGCGTGGCGTCCACGAGCACCAATCCGCCCGGCGCGAGAGGGATGGACCCGACCGCCTTCGCCGCCGAGAACGTGATGAGCAGGCCCGCCCAGGTGGGGTCGGCGCCCACCGCGTAGCAGGCGGCGCCGAGGCACGCGACGTCGGCGAATCGGTAGACCGCGGAGAACGCGAACGCCGTCGCCCCGTCGCGCTTGCCCAGTTCGACGGATCGGATCTGGTCCACGACCTCGTCGAGGCGATCGCGGCCCGCGCCCGGTTCGCGATGCCGCACGGCGTTGTAGCGCCGCAGCCCCCAGCGACCGAGACGGACGAGGGAATCCGGGTGCGCGCGGACGTACCGGCCGGCGACCACGATGGCGATCACGGCCACGATCGGGGTCACGATGCGATGCGCGTCGGCGTTGCCTCCGACCAGGACCGCGCCGGTGATTCCCAGCACGGCGAGCCCCAGCGCCGCGAGGACGCCGGAGATCGCGAGCTGCCAGGACGCCACGACCGGGCCGGCTCCCCAGCGCCGCGTCTGCTTGTAGGTGAACGCGGTGGAGAAGACCTGACCGGCCGGGAGCGTGAGTGCCATGGCCGTGCTGCCGTAGATCACCGACAGCGATCGTCGTTGGCTGACCCGCACGCCGCCGGCCTGCAGCAACTGCTTCTGCACACGTCCGAACGCGGACAGTGAAAGTACCTGGGCCGCAACGCAGGCGGCGACGAAACCCCAGTGGATCTCGGTGAGCGCCTGCCACGATTCGTGCAGCCGAGGCCAGAGGATCACACCCTGCCCGACGAGCAGAGCCAGCAGCACCGTGATCCCGACCCACCGCAGCCACCGGCGTCGCCGTGGCCTGGCGGGCGCACCGGTCGGATGGTTCTGCTCCGGTTCCGCCACGCGCTCAGGGTAACGAACGTCCGGTGTGGTTCGTCGTTCTGCCGCGCGTCAGGACGAGTGGTGATCGACGGGCCAGGCGAGGTGCGTCGCGCGATTCCGGCCGCGCAGTTGCACCTGTTCTCCGAGTTCCCAGTACGACTGCTCGTCGCCGTCCGCGAAGTACAGGGCCGAGGTCGACGCCAGCACGCGGCTGGGTCGGAACTTCGCGAGCTCGGTCAGGCGCGACGCCTCGTTCACGGGATCACCGATCACCGTGTACTCGAAGCGTTCCGCCGCACCGATGTTCCCCGCGACGGCGAGCCCCGCCGACACGCCGATACCGACGTCGAGGCCCACGATGGAGTCGAGTTCGCGACGGAGTTCGCGCGCCGCGGAGAGGGCCGCGGTGGGGGCGTCGGGTCGGTCGAGCGGGGCGCCGAAGATGGCCAGGGCCGCGTCACCGACGAACTTGTTGACGAAACCGTGATGACGATCGACGACGTCCACCACCACGCGGAAGAACTCGTTGAGCAGGTCGACGACCTCGCTGGGGGGCCGTTCCGACGCGGCGGACGTCGACCCGACCATGTCCACGAAGAGGACCGCCACGAAGCGCGTCTCGCCGCCGAGCTCGGTCCCGAACTGCAGGGCGCGTCGGGCGACGTCCTCGCCGACGTGCTGGCCGAACAACTCCCGAAGCACCTTGCGCTCGGAGGACTCCTGCATCATCCGGTTGAAGCCGACCTGCAGGCGGCCGATCTCGCTGCCGTCGAACACCTCGACCTGAACCTCGGTGTCACCCCGCTGGACCCGCTCGATGGCCCGTCGAAGTTGGCGGATGGGGTCGGAGATCTGGCTGGCGGTGAGCATCGACAGGGAGAACGCCTGCACGATCGCCAGGACGCACAGCAGGGTGATGGCGATGGCGAACGCGTCGGGGGAGAAGACCAGATCGGTGGTCAGCTGCGTCGCGCACAGCAGCAGGATTCCGACGACGGGAATCAGGGTGCCGAGGCCCCACGTCATCGCCATCCGGGTCCCGACGCCCGGCGTCAGGGTTCGGTCGAATCGCCCGGTGCTCAGGGCCAACGCGGCGACGGGTCGAAGGATGCGCTCGCCCAGCATGTACGTGAAGCCGAAGGTGATGGCCGCGGCGAGGGCCACGGTGACCGCCACCGCGATCGCGAGCGACGGCATCTCGGAGACGGTGAGGAAGACGAAGAGGATTCCACCGACGAACCACAGCACCAGGTGCACGATCGCCTGACGCAGTGGGGCGTGCAGTGCGGCCATCTGCTCGGAGCGAGTGGGGGAACCACCGCGGAGTTGCCACCGCATGACCTTGCGCAGCATGAACGCGGCCATCACGGTGCTGACGACTCCGGCGAAGATCAGGTACGCGCCGAAGACCACGACGTTGCGCACGCGGTCGACGACGATGCCGGCGTTCTCGGAGATGGGGAGCCCGTACCGGACGAACGCGAACACCAGGACGGCGCCGAGGACGTTGGCCAACAGCATCGACGCGAGGTACAGCGGCCAACGGCTTCTCAGGGTCAGCGAGACCGCGCGAAGGAAGACCAGCACCCGGTCAACCTACCGTCGACGGTGGACGACGGGGGGGACGACCTCGCATACTCTCGGCTGGTGAAGCTGGATCCCGCGGACTCGGTCCATCCCACCGTGCGTGTCGGCGCCGCCTGGACGTGGCGCCTGCTGGTACTCGCGGCGGGCGTGGCGGTGCTCGGCGTGGTGCTGAAGCGGCTCGAGGTGGTGGTGGTTCCCGTCGCCCTCGCTCTGCTCGTGTCCGCGCTGCTCACGCCGCTCGTGAACTGGATGCATCGACGCCGGGTGCCGCGGGCGATCGCCGTCGTGCTCGCGATCGTCGTCGGCATCGCGGTGGTGGTGTCCATCCTCGCGTTCGTCGTCGAGCAGTTCGTCGCCGGGTTGCCCGCCCTCACGAGCCAGTTCACGGCGAGCATCGACGGCGCACAGGAGTGGTTGACCTCCGGCCCACTGCACTTCAGCGAGGCGCAGATTCGCAGCGCGGGCGACTCGGCGGTGAACGCGCTCGAATCCAATCAGGAAGCCATCACCAGCGGTGCGCTCACCACGGCGACGGTGCTCGCGGAGATCCTCACCGGCGCTCTGCTGATGCTGTTCACCCTCATCTTCTTCCTGTACGGCGGCCGGCAGATCTGGGAGTTCGTCACCCGCCTCGCCCCCACCGTGGCCCGACCCCGAATTCGAATCGCCGGTGATCAGGCCTTCGGATCGCTGGTGGGATACGTGCGGGCGACGGTGGTGGTGGCCGCGTCCGATGCCGTCGGGATAGGGATCGGACTGGCCCTGCTCGGGGTGCCCCTCGCGCTACCGCTCGCGTCGTTGGTGTTCGTCGGGGCCTTCGTCCCCGTCGTCGGCGCGGTGCTGACCGGATTCGTCGCGGTGCTGGTCGCGCTGGTGACCCAGGGCGTGGTCACCGCGCTCCTCGCCCTCGCGGTGGTGATCGCGGTGATGCAGATCGAGGGTCACGTGCTGCAACCGCTGCTCCTCGGTCGCGCCGTTCGGATCCACCCGCTCGCGGTGGTGCTGGCCATCGCCACCGGCATCATGCTGGCCGGGATCATCGGAGGTCTGCTGGCCGTGCCGCTGGTGGCGATGGCGAACACGGCCGTGCGCTCTCTGCTCGCCGACGATCCGCACGGGGTGGTCGAGGATCCCCTCGCGCCCGCCTACCCGGCGGCCCCGGACTCGGCGGACACACCCGACGGCCCGAAGTCGGATGCCTCGGATGCTCAGAACTCGGATGCTCCGAACTCGGATGCTCCGGACTCACCCGCCGCCGAGGATCAGCCCCGGTAGTTGCGCCACCCCCCGTGCTCGGTGATGTCCGTCCCCGCCTGCGCCGCGTCGTACGCGCAGGTGAAGCCGACGACCGTGCGCCCGTCGGCCAGTTCGACGCTGCCCAGGCCCATCGGTGCGGGCAGCCCGGCCAGGAACGTCCCGAGGTGCGCGGACGCCAGCCGATACAGCTCGCCGGCGATGGGGGCACCGCGGCCGCTTCCGTGCCGAACCAACCCGGGCTTGGGCGGCGTGGTGTTCAGATCGACCAGGCGGTAGGCGTCCGTGGTGGTGACCTCCCCGAGGAATCGGGCGCCGCGGTCGGTGAGCTGATGGTGGAGCGGGAATCCGCGCAGGTGGGCTCCGACCACCAGGACGTCGGTTCCGGCGTCGGTGACGAGAGCGTCGGTGACCGCGCCGGGTGACTCGACGAGGCGCGCGGCGATGTCGACTGCCACCTGATCGGCGAACGCGGGCACCGCGACCATGACGCCGAACGGATCGCCCGCCGCGGTGCGCTCGCCCGGCACGGCCACGGCGGCCATGTCGAGGAGGTTGCAGAAGTTGGTGAAGGTCCCCATCCGGCGGTTGATGCCCACCGGATCGGCCTGCACCGCGGCGATCGTCGGATGCTCGGTGGTGGTGGGCAGCAGGAGGCCGTCGAAACCGGTGAGCAGGTCCCGCACGAAGGCCTTGGTGGTGGTGATGAGGGACAGGTCGTCGACGTACCGATGCGCGGTGGGACGCTCGGCGCCCGCGACGATGGCCGCGACCGTGGGGTCGGCGTTCGCGGGTGCGGCGGCGAGGAACTCCCCGACGGCGGCGAACCTCTGCGCGACGATCGCCCCGTCGTAGAGCAGTGTCGCGACGGTCAGCAGCGGCGAGATGTCCACGACCTCGTGATCGATGCCGCGTTCGCCGAGTCGCGCGACGGTGCGGTCGAACGCGTCGGCGAAGTCCGCGCCCAGCGCCGTGAGGTCCTCGGCACGCGGAATCGCCACGCGGGGACGTTCCGACGCGGCGAGGGGGACCGCCGCCGGCCAGTCGCGGCTGCGGGGGTCGGCGGCGTCGGGTCCGATCATCCGACCGATGGTCTCCGCGGCGAGCGGCAGATCGGCGGCGAAGACCGTCACCGCGTCGTAGTCGATGCACGCGGGGACGACGCCCGTGTTCGGCACGAGCCCCAGCGTGGCCTTGATGCCGACGATCCCCTGGAACGACGCGGGGACGCGCCCGGACCCGGCCGTGTCGGTGCCCAGCGCGACGTCGACGAGCCCGAGTCCGACGGCCGCGGCCGATCCGGCGCTCGATCCACCCGACACCCGCTCGGGATCCCACGCGCACCGCACCGCCCCGTACGGACTGCGCGTCCCCACCAGCCCGGTAGCGAACTGATCGAGGTTGGTCTTGCCGAGAACCAGTGCGCCGCAGTCGATCAGGCGTTGGACCGCCGTCGCCGACGCATCGGGTGTGGTGGCGAACTCCGGGCACGCCGCCGTGGTGGGCAGTCCCGCGACGTCGATGTTGTCCTTGACCGCGACCAGCAGCCCGTACAGCGGGAGGTCGGCACCCTCCTCGCGGCGCCGACGCACCGCCGCGGCGTCGGCGAGCACGTCCGCCTCCGGACGCAGCGTGATCCAGATCTCCGGGCGGTCGACGTCGGCGATGCGCTTGTAGGCCGACACCACCCGCTGCTCGATGTCGAGGGCGGGATCGATGCGGTCGGTGAGGGTGAAGCCGGTCATGAGGCGGAAACTCCTACGGGTGCGGGGACGGTGACGAGCAGAGGTGTACCCGGTTCGACCCGAGCGCCGGGCTCGACCAGAATACGGGCCACGCGCATCGGTTCGCTTGCGGTGACGGGAAGCTCGAGCTTCATGGCCTCGAGGATCACCAGGGTGGTGCCGGCGTCGACGCTGGCGTCGTGCTCGACCTCGATGCGCCACACGCTGCCGACCATCGGTGCCTCCACCACCTGGGCGCCGTCGCCGAACTCCGCGAGGTCGAGTGCGGTGTCCGCGGGAGTCGGCGGTGCCTCGACCGGATCGAACTCCCCGGATGCTCGCCACGCCGTCTTCTCGGCCTCGAACGCGACTCCCTGCCGCTGCTCGAATTCCGCGATCGACGCGGCGTTCTCGTCCAGGAACCGTCGGTGCTCGGCGAGGGAGAACGTGCCGTGGGTGAGGTGGGGATCGAACGTGCCCATGGCCGCGTCGGCACGGGCCTGCGTCAGTTCCTCCGGGGTGACCGGGGTCCAGGAGATACGGTCGAAATAGCGGAACAGCCACGGCTTCCCCACTTCGAACGGAGCGTTCTGTCGATGACCGGACCAGATGGGCACCGTGCGACCGACCAACTGGTATCCGCCGGGGGACTCCATTCCGTAGACGCACAGGTACTTTCCACCGATCCCGACGGCGTCCGACGGGGTCCAGGTACGGGCGGGGTTGTACTTGGTGGTCACCAGCCGGTGCCGCGGATCGAGCGGAACCGCCAGGGGTGCACCGAGATACACGTCACCGAGTCCGAGCACCAGGTACTCCGCGTCGAACAGCACGCGTCGGACGTCGTCGACGCTGTCCAGCCCGTTGATCCGCCGGATGAACTCGGTGTTCGACGGCAACCAGGGTGCCTCGGGACGAACTCCGTTGCGGTAGCGGTCGATCGCCTCCAGGATCGACGGATCGTCGAACGACATCGGCAGCGTGATCGTGCGGCTGGGCACCACGAGATCGGCGGTGTCGGCGAGGTCGCCCTCGATCTCGTCGAGGATGCCGACGAGGGTGCGCTGCGGCAGCGTGTCCGGGTCGAAGTGCAGGTGCAGAGACCGGACCCCGGGGGTGATGTCGATCAGTCCGGGCAGGGCACGTTCGGTCAGGGCCACCGACAGGGCGTGGACCCGGATACGCAGGCCCAGATCGAGGGTCATCGGACCGTACTCGACCATGATGTTGTCGTCCCCGCCGCGCAGGTACCGCACCTCCGGGGTGGCGTCGGTGGCCTCGCGGCGCCCGAGTACTCCGTGATCGGTTTCCCTGCGGCCCAGTCGATCCGGAGCGGGTAGGTCGAGCACACGGTCGGTGAGCGTGGTGCGCAGCGTGGTCGCTCTCTCGTCGGAGACGGGGACGAACCGCACCTGGTCGCCGGGGCGGATCTGCCCCAGCTTCCACCGGTGCGCGCTGACCACGGTGAGAGGGCACGCGAAGCCGCCGAGGCTGGGGCCGTCGGGACCGAGAAGGATCGGGGTGTCGCCGGAGACGTTGACGGAGCCGACGCTGTACGGGCAGTCGTGCAGGTTCGACGGGTGAAGCCCCGCCTCGCCGCCGTCGGTCCGCGCCCAGATGGGCTTGGGTCCGTCGAGACGGATGCCGGTGCGGTTGGCGTGGGTCTGCACGGTCCAGGTGCTGTCGTAGAACTGCGCGATGTCCGCGTCGGTGAAGTAGTCCGGGGCCGGCTGCGGTCCCTCGCCGACCGCGAGGTGCCAGACGTGGCCGAACTGCGGTCGCTCGTCCTCGGGAATCGTGGTGGGGGACTCGGCGGGCCGTTCGGGTCGCAATCCGAGGACGTCGCCCGTCGCGACGGCGCGTCCGGTGGTGCCACCGAACCCGCCGAGCGTGAACGTGGCCGTGCTGCCGTGGTATTCGGGTGCATCGAGACCGCCCCGGACGGAGACGTAGGTGCGCAATCCCACCTCGGCCGGACTGCCGACGTCGAGAACACCACCGGCGGGAACGGTCACCGGGGTCCACTGCGGGACCGGCTCACCGTCGACGGTGACGCTTGCCGGGGCTCCGGTGATCGCCACCGTGGTGGAGACGGAGAAGCGCAATCTCGGCCCCAGCAGGGTGCATTCGAGTCCCGCGGCGCCGGCGTCGTTGCCCACCGCGCGGTTCGCCAGGCGCAGGGACAGATCGTCGAACGCGCCGGACGGCGGGATACCCACGTTCCACAGGCCGATGCGGCCCTGCACGTCCTGCACGGTGGTGGCCACCCCGGCGCGTTCGACGTCGATGCGAGGGCCGATGGCGGGCAGGGTGCTCAGGGTCGCGGTGGTGTGGCTCGCGTCCAGCATCGGTGTGCTGATCGAGGCGATGCGGAGTTGCGCCAGGTTGGTGGTGATGCCGTGGATCGTGGACCCGTCGAGCGCGTCGTGCAGCGCGTGCAGGGCGTCGGTTCGGTTGTCGCGGTGCACGATCACCTTGGCGAGCATGGGGTCGTAGTACGAGCTGACGCTCGCGCCGGTCTCGATGTGGGTCTCGATGCGCGCGTCGTCGGTGGGGAACACGACCTCGGTCAGCAGGCCCGCGCTGGGCCGATAGTCGCGGCCCGGATCCTCGGCGTAGACCCGCGCTTCGACGGCGTGCCCGACGATCTCGGGTCCGGTGTCGGGAAGGTCGGTCAGCATCGAGTCGTCGCCGCCCGCGAGCCGCAGCATCCACGCGACGAGATCGACGCCGGTGACCTCCTCGGTGACCGGGTGTTCGACCTGCAGGCGGGTGTTCACCTCGAGGAACGACGCTTCCTGCCGTTCGACGTCGTAGACGAACTCGACGGTTCCGGCGGAGCGGTACCCCAGCGACGCGGTCAGGGCGCGGGCGGACGAGAGCAGGTGCTCGGTCACCGCGTCGGGAAGGGCGGGAGCGGGAGCTTCCTCGATGACCTTCTGATTGCGCCGTTGCAGCGAGCAGTCGCGGGTACCCAGGCTCAGGGTGCGGCCGGCGCCATCCCCGAAGATCTGGACCTCCACGTGCCGGGCGTGCGCGACGAACCGCTCGAGGAACACCCCGGACGAGCCGAAGTTGTCCTCCGCCAACCGGATCACCCGGTCGTACGCCGAGCTCAGATCGTCCGGAGAGAAGCACGCCTGCATGCCGATTCCGCCGCCACCGCCGACGGCCTTGAGGATCACCGGGTAGCCGATCTCGGCGGCCGACTCGAGCGCGGCGTCGATCCCGGACAGCAGTGCGGTCCCGGCGACCAACGGAACGCCCGCGGCCTCCGCGGCCTGGCGTGCGGTGTGCTTGTTGCCGAACACCCGCAGCTGCTCGGCGGTGGGACCGACGAAGGCGAGGCCCGCCGCTTCGACCGCCGTCGCGAAATCGACGTTCTCCGAGAGGAACCCGTAACCGGGATGGATCGCGCCGGTGCCGGTCGCGAGCGCCGCCTGGATGACGGCCTCGCCGCGAAGGTACGACTGTGCGGCGGGCGCGGGGCCGAGCCGGACGGCCTCGTCGGCCATTCGCACGTGCCGGGCGTCGGCGTCGGCGTCGCTGTACACCGCGACGGTGCGCAGGCCGAGATCGCGGGCCGTGCGGAAGATCCGGCACGCGATCTCGCCGCGATTCGCGACCAGGATCGTGTCGAACGACAGGGGCCGGGTGGTGTTCGGCCGGGTGGTGTTCGGCTGGGTGGTGTTCATGGGGAGGGCGTTCCGTCCTGCAGTAGTGAGCGGGCGTCAATCCCGCACGGAAAGAGCGATTCTGGACATCGACAGCGCCTCGGCGGCGCGGGAGATCACGACGCGGCGCGACTCGTCGATGTGGGCACGCAGAGCCAGATCGGCCTGCGCCAGTTCGCCGGCCAGCACGAGCTCACCGACCTGGATGTGTTCGTCGATCGTGGCCGCGATTCGATCGGCGGTCAGGTAGTCGAACATGCGTACCGGCCGGATCCGGGCGTTCACCGCCGTCAGAGCGTCGGCGAGAGCGGCGTTGCCCGAGGACAGCAGCAGGGCCACGTGGAACTGCTCGTCCTGCGCGACGAAACCGGCGTCGGGGGCCGGCATCGCGGTGCGCAGGACCCGCCAGTGATCGACCACCGGGCCCAGCACGTCGTGATCGTGGACCGGGGGCTCGGCGTCGGGGGCCGGTTCGACGATGCGGGTGATCCCGCGCAGTTCCAACGTGATCCGGAGCTCGTACAACCCGGCCAGATCGTCGAACCGCGGCCGGTACGGGTACATCCCGGTGTCCTGCCGCTGGACGAGGCCGTCGGACTCGAGCCGGGCCAGCGCCTCGCGCACCGGGGTGCGCGAGACACCGTAGATCTCTCCCAGCCGCTCCTCGCGCAGTCGGGCCGTCGGGTCGAACACTCCGGACATGAGGTCCTGTCGCATTGCGACGTAGACCTGTTCGCGCAGCGGGCCGACGCCGCCGATGGCCGTGTGGGAGGTGTCCTGCGATCCGAGCACGGGTCAGATCGCCATCGCCGCACGGACATCGGCCTCGGACGACGATCCGCCCGGACCGGACGAGGTGATGCGACCGGACTCGATGATGTAGTACTTCTCGGCCGACTCGAGCGCGAACCCGATGTGCTGCTCCACCAACAGCACCCCCAACCCACCGCGTCGGGTCAGGTCGAGGATGGTGCGCTCGATCTCCGCCACCACCGAGGGCTGAATGCCCTCGGTCGGTTCGTCGAGAATGAGCAGTCGAGGTTCGGTGATGAGTGCCCGAGCGATGGCGAGCTGTTGGCGCTGCCCACCCGAGAGCAGCCCCGCGCGGCGACCGAGCAGTTCCCTCAGGGCCGGGAACATGTCGAGCGCCTCGTCGATCAGGGCCTTTCCGCGCCTGCGTCCGTCGGCGACCACTTGCAGGTTCTCGGCGGTCGTCAACTGCCCGAACGACTGTTGACCCTGCGGTACGTAGGCGAGCCCCCGCGACACCCGCGCGCTGGGACGCAGGGACGTGATGTCCTCCCCGTCGAACCGGACCGTGCCCGAGGTGACCTTCAGCAGACCGACGGCCGCGCGCAGAAGCGTGGTCTTGCCGGCGCCGTTGTGTCCCATCACCGCGGCCACGCCGTCGGCCGGGACCGTGAGGGTGGCACCGTGCACCACTTCGCTCCGGCCGTACCCGGTACGGACGTCGAGTAGTTCAAGCATGGTCGGGTCCTCCTTCCGCGATGGTGTCCAACTCGCCACCGGCGGCGGCGGTTCCGAGGTAGACCTCCTGGACCCTGGGGTCGGCCTGGACCTCGGCGACGGTGCCCTCCGCGAGCACCTTTCCGCCCGCGAGGACCATGACCGAGGTGGCGAACTGTCGCATGAAGTCCATGTCGTGCTCCACCACCACCACGGTCCGTTCGGACCCGATGCGCTGCAGCAACTGTCCCGTCTGCTCACGCTCGGAGTGGCTCATGCCCGCCACCGGCTCGTCGAGCAGGAGCACGTCGGCGTTCTGCACCAACAGCATTCCGATCTCGAGCCACTGCTTCTGCCCGTGGGCGAGGATTCCGGCAGGTTTGTCTCGCTCTCCGGTCAGACCGATGGTCTCGAGGGCCTCCTCGATCGCGGCGTCCACGGTCTTGCGTCGTCGCAGCATGGTGAGGACCGACCGACCCGAACCCGCCGCGATGTCGAGGTTCTGCAGCACCGTCAGTTGCTCGAAGATGCTGGCCGTCTGGAAGGTTCGCCCGATCCCCAGGCGGGCGATCTGATGCACCTTCTTGCCCAGCAGCTGCACCCCGGACTTGGTGATCGACCCGGTTGCCGGGACGAGCCCGGTGATGGCGTCGATCAGGGTCGTCTTGCCGGCGCCGTTCGGCCCGATGAGGAATCGGAGGTCTCCCTGCATGAGGGTGAGGTCGACGTCGGTGTTGGCCTTGAACCCGTCGAAACTCACGGTGAGACCGCGTACTTCGAGGTATTGGCTCGACATGCCGGCGTTTCCGCCGAACGTGGGCTGGTGGGAGTCGATGTGGATCATGAGACCGATTCCTTCTGGTCGATGGTGCGGTCGGCCTCGACGGCCGGTTCGGCGCGGCGCCGGCGAAGCGCGAAGAGTCCGGCCACCCCGGCGGGAAAGAAGCCGACGACGACGACGAACAGCAGGCCCTGCGCGTACGTCCACCCCGACGGGAACTGCTCGGACAGCGAGGTCTGCGCCCAGGCGACGCCGAGGGCACCCAGGACCGGCCCGAGCAGCGTCGTGCGGCCGCCGATCGCCACCCCGATGAGGAACGCGATGGACGGGACGATTCCGATGTCGGCGGGGGAGATGATCCCCACGATCGGGACGAACAGCGCTCCGGCCAGGCCGGCGAAGAAGGCCGCCACGACGTACGCGACGATCTTCACGTTCGCCGGGTCGTACCCCAGGAAGCGCACGCGCTCTTCCTGATCGCGCACCGCGACGAGGAGCTCGCCGTAGCGGGAGTACATCAGCTGGCGGGTGATCGCCACGGCGCCCAGCAGAACAGCGGCGGCGATGAAGAACAGCATCTGCCGGTTGACGGGATCGTTGAGATTGAACCCGAAGAACGTCCGGAAGCGGTTGAGTCCGTTGGATCCTCCGGTGCTCTGCTGCCCCACGAGCAGGATCGCGAACGCCGCCGCCAGGGCCTGGCTCAGGATCGCGAAGTACGCGCCCTTGACCCGGCGCTTGAAGACACCGAGACCCAGCAGGAGGGCGACCAGCGCGGGAACGAACACGATGCCCAGCACCGTGACGACCGGCGAGGTGAAGGGTCGCCAGTACGAGGGGAGTTCGCGGATGCCGGCGATGGACATGAAGTCCGGCACGTCGTCCCCGCGTATCTCCGCGTCCGCGATCTTGAGGTGCATCGCCATGATGTACGCGCCGAGACCGAAGAACACGCCCTGACCCAGGGTGAGCATCCCGCCGCGCCCCCAGGCCAAGCCGATCCCGACGGCGACGATCGCGAAGCAGATGAACTTGGCGAGAAGGTTGAGGCGGAAATCGCTCAGGGCGGCCGGAGCCACCGCGAACAACAGGAGGGCGGCGACGGCGAAGCCCAGCAGCCCACCACGTTTGGCCACGAAGGTGCTCATACCAGGCTCCTTGTCTTGACGGCGAACAGTCCCTGGGGTCGGGCCTGCAGGAAGACGACGATCAGGACGAACACGATGACCTTGGCGACGGACGCGGTGGTGCTGTACTCGATGAACGAGTTCAGGGTTCCGAGAACGAAGGCCGCGATGACCGCGCCCTTGATCTGACCGAGGCCGCCCACGACGACCACCAGGAACGCGTCGATCAGGTAGCTCTGTCCCACCGTGGAACTGGTGGACCCGATCAGGGTGAGAGCGACACCGGCGACACCGGCGAGACCCGATCCGATGAAGAACGTCGAGACATCGGTGCGGCGCGAGGAGATGCCGGAGGTCTCCGCGAGGTCGCGGTTCTGCACGACGGCCCGGATGCGACGACCCATAGCCGTCTTCTTCAGTGCGAGCGAGAGTGCCACCACGGCGACGACGGCGAGCACCAGGATGAAGATCCTGGTCTTGGGAACGACGGCGCCCAGGATGTCGACACCGCCCGAGAGCCACTGCGGGGACACCACATTGACGGCCGGCGCGCCGAAGATGTCGCGCGCCAACTGCTGAAGGATCAGCCCGACGCCGAACGTGACGAGCAGGGTGTCCAGCGGCCGGTGGTACATCCGCCGGATCAGGGTGACCTCGAGCAGGACTCCCATCAGTCCGCCGACGAGGAAACCGACGAACAGCGAGACGAACAGGGAGGCGCCGCCGGTGGAGGTGATCTGCTGGACGACGTACGCGGTGTACGAGCCGGCCATGATGAATTCGCCGTGGGCCATGTTGATCACGCCCATCTGACCGAAGGTCAGGGACAGGCCGAGGGCGGCGAGGAGAAGGATCGAACCGATGGACAGGCCGGTGAAGAGCTGTCCGATGACGACGTCCATATGTGCTCCTTGCAAAGCCTGTGCTCCTCGCGCCCGTCGGAGAGAGGGGCGCGAGGCACACGGGTCAGTTGAGGTCTGCGGCCCACTCGTAGTTGTCCAGGAACGGATCCGGTTCGATCGCCTCGGGCGACTCCCACACCGTGTAGATCAGTCCGTCGGGGCGGATCTCGCCGATGCGCGCGGTCTTGGTGATGTGGTGGTTGTCGCCGTCGATGACGACCTCGCCCTCGGGGGCCGCGAACCCGACGCCGTCCGCCGCGTCCCGAACATCGCCGACAGCAAACGAATTCGCCTTCTCGACGGTGTTCTTCCAGAGGTACACCGAGGTGTACGCCGCTTCCATCGGATCGCTGGTCGGCTTGTCCGCTCCGTACTTCGCCTTGTAGTCCTCGACGAACGTCGAGTTCTCCGGGCTGTCGACGGTCTGGTAGTAGTTCCACGCCGTCAGCTGTCCGGCGATGTTGGCGGCGCCGATACCGGCGACCTCTTCCTCGGCGATGGACACCGACAGCACCGGCATCTCGGCGGCATCGAGTCCGGCGTTGGTGTACTCCCGGAAGAACGCGACGTTGGAATCGCCGTTGAGCGTGTTGAACACGGCGTCCGCATCGGCGGAGCGGACCTTGTTGACGATGGTGGAGAAGTCGGTCGCACCGAGCGGGGTGTAGTCCTCACCGAGGATCTCGATGCCGTTGGCCTCGGCGTAGGCCTTGATCACGCGGTTGGCGGTCTGGGGGAAGACGTAGTCGCTTCCCACCAGGTACAGCGACGTCACGCCCTGCTCCTTCAGGTAGTCCAGGGCGGGGACGATCTGCTGATTGGTGGTGGCTCCGGTGTAGAAGATGTTGTCCGAGGCCTCGAGTCCCTCGTACTGGACCGGGTAGTAGAGCAGCGCGTCGTTGTCCTCGAACACGGGAAGCATCGCCTTGCGCGACGAGGACGTCCAGCCACCGAAAACCGCTGCGACACAATCACTGCTGATGAGTTTCTGCGCCTTCTCGGCGAACACGGTGGGTTCGGACGCGCCGTCCTCGGCGACGACGTCGATCTGTTTGCCGAGTACCCCGCCGTCGGCGTTGATCTGCTCGACGGCCAGCGCGATCGAATCTCGCACTGTCACTTCGCTGATGGCCATCGTTCCGGACAGCGAGTTCAGCGAACCGACCTTCACGCTGTCTCCGGAGGTGTCCACGCACGACGTGCCGCCGGCGCCGGCTCCGTCGGCCGCCTCGGTGTCCCCGGCCCGCGATCCGCACGAGCTCAACGCGAGTCCCAGAACGGCGAGCAGGGCGGGTGCGGCGAGTGCCCGCCTGGATCGGAAACTCGAACGACGTTGCGGCACAGATGATTCAGAAGGCATACGAAAGAGACCTTTCGGCAGTGGTGTTCTGGCGACGGATCGGACATCGATGTCCGGCGAGGGGAGCGTCGAGCGCGGTGTTCGTTGTATACAGCGCTGTATTCGAACGGAAGACTAGAGCACAGTTGTTGCGACAGAGTGACTGTTCGTCACGGCTCGATGTCCGACGTTTCGTCCCCGTTAACCTGTCCTCACACTGCGGGTTACGCCGTCGCGCGGTCGTCGCTAGGGTCGGTGCATGGACGACAGAGATCTCCGCGTGAGCGACGCGGAACGCGAACACGTGGGTCAACTGCTGCAGCGCGCCGTGGGCCAGGGCATGCTCTCGCTCGGCGAGTTCACGGAACGGATGGACACCGTGCTCGCGGCGAAGACCCGCGGAGAACTGAACGTGGTGCTCGTCGATCTGCCGGGAATCCGGATCGACGGACGCGACGTGGGCAACCCGCCCGCACAGGTGGCCGACCCTGTCACCCCGGTCCACGCGGAGGCGGCCGGCGACATCCGGTGCACCATGTCGTCCGTGACGCGATCGGGGGAGTGGTCCGTGCCGTCGCGGCTGCGGGTGACCACGCGGATGGCGTCGGTGACGCTCGACTTCACGTCGGCGGTGCTCAGCGGTGAGCACGTGCTGATCGAGGTCGACGACTACTGCAGTTCGCTGACCTTGGTGGTGGCCGAGGGCGCTTCGGTGAACACCGACGACGTCGCGGTGGTGGGTGGCAGCATCAGCAACAAGGTGCGCAGCAACCCGCCCGCTCGTGTCGACGGTGCGCGGCCCAGCGGACCGTCGAGCCTGCAGGTCACGGTCCGCGGACGCATTCGCCTCGGATCCGTCACCGCGAAACACCCGTTCGGGACGACCATCAAGCGCATGTTCGGCTGACGCCGGCGTTCCTGGTGTGTGCGGCTACCCGCACACACGACCTTTTTGCTCCCCTTGCGCTCGGATTCGGCGGGATCCCGCCGGTGCTCGACAGGAGGGGAGCAGAAATGTCGCCTACTGGCGGCGCTGGCGCGCGAGCAGCTCGCTCACACTGATCGCACCGGACTGGCCGTGGTGGCGGCCACTGCCGTTGGACTCGGTCCGGGCCCGTCGCTCGCTGCGCGTCTCGGACTCGGTGGACTCGCTCGCATCGGCGGAGTCCGCGTCCTGCGCGGCGCGGTCCGAGTCCGGCGCCGACCGCGGGGGATCGACCGGGGCGTCGGAGTCCGAGTCAGCGCGGTCGGGAACCACGTCGTCGAGCCACCAGTTCGGCCGCGGTGTGGGCCGTGGGCGTGCGGTGTCGGGTCGCGAGGTCTCGGTTCGCCCGGACTCGGCCCCGGCATCGTCCGTAGGGGCGTCGGTGTCGCGGGACGGCATGCGGAGGCTGGCGATCCAGGGATCGATGGCGGAGCCGTTGCCGTTCGACCCACCGCCGTTCGATCCGTTGCCGTTGCCGTTCGATCCGTTGCCGTTGGACCCGTTGCCGTTGCCGTTGCCGTTGGCCTTGCTTCCGTTGGCGCGGGGCAGCAGCGCATCGGCGTCCCGACGCGATGGACGGGAGTCGATGCCGTCGTGGCCGACCGATCCGTACGAGTACGAACGGGAGGTGCCGGCGTCCGCTGTCCGCGAGTCCTTGCTGGTGGAGGCGTCGCCAGCCCGGGCGTCGCGGGCGGTGTTCTTCGCGGGTGATCGCAGCTCGGCAAGCCAGCTCTCGATCGGCCGGGGGCTGCCGGTCTCGGGCGAGGAGGGCTCGGATTCGGCGGGCTCGGACACCGGGGGCTGGGAAACCGGGGGCTGGGACACCGGAGGCGGGGAGACCGGGGGCTGGGAAACCCGGGGCTCGGTCACCGTCGGCTCGGAAACCCGGGGCTCGGAAATCCGGGGCTCGGAAGCCCGGGGCCCGGACCGCGTCGCCGCCGTCGCTGTCCCGGCGGTGACGCGGGGGATGGGCAGGGTCAACGGGTCCCGCGTGCGCGGCGGAAGCGGAGCGGCGCCGATGGGCTGGACCTCGGGAACGTGTGCGGGCATGAGGTCGGCGTCGAGCAGCGGTTCGCCGAGTCCGAGCTTCTCCTGGGCGCGCTTCATCCACTGCGGTGCCCACCAGCAATCGTCGCCGAGCATCTTCATGATGCTGGGGACGAGGAACATGCGGATGAGGGTCGCGTCGATGATGAGCGCCGCGATCATGCCGTAGGCGATGTACTTCATCATCACGAGCTCGGAGAACGCGAAGGCCCCCGTCACCACGATGAGGATCAGCGCGGCTGCGGTGATGATGCGGCCGGTGTGGGAGGTGCCGATCCGGATGGCCTCGGACGTGCTCGCGCCGCGCTCCCTCGCCTCGACCATCCGAGAGAGGAGGAAGACTTCGTAGTCCGTGGACAGGCCGTAGATGATCGCGATGATCAGCACCAGGACGGGCGCCATGATGGGCCCCGGAGTGAAGTTCAGGAGTCCGGCACCGTTGCCCGCCACGAAGATGAAGGTCAGGATGCCCAGCGTCGCGCCCAGTCCCAGCATCGTCATGAGGACGGCCTTGATCGGAATCACCAGGGACCCGAACGTCAGGAACATGAGCACCGTGGTCACCAGGACCACGAGCGCCGCCATCAGCGGGAGTCGGTCCACCAGGGCCGCGATGCTGTCCTGCTCGATGGCGGGGGTGCCGCCGACGGACATCGTGACGCCGTCGGGCACGTCGATGGACCGAATGCTCTCGATCGCCGGCTCGGAGACGTTGCGGTCCTGCAGGCCGGCGCTGAGCACGGCGATGCCGCCCTCGTTGCGGTCGATCGAGAACGGCTCCACCAGCCCGGGAGCGGTGGACGCCTCGCGCAGGATCGCGCCGAGCTGCGGTCCCTCGGCGTCCTCGATGACGATCTTGAGCGGTTCGGTGCGGTACGTGGGAAAGTTGGCGTCGAACTCGGCCTGCGCGACGCGGGTCGGGTTGTCCGGGGGCAGATAGGTCTCGTTGATGCCGCCGAACTGGATCGCGCCGACGGGCAGGGTCAGGATCAGCAGGCCCAGGATGATCGGCACGGACGACTTCAGCGGGTTGCGCATGACCCAGCGGGTCAGCTTTCCCCAGGGCCCGTTCTCGATCTCCTCCGAGGACTTGGTCGTGCGCATCCGCTTGAGGCCGAACGCGTCGACACGTCGTCCGAGGATCGACAGCATCGCGGGCAGGATGGTGATGGAGGTCAGCGCAGCGAGCACGACGGTGGCGATGGCGCCGAACGCGACCGACTTCAGGAAGCCCTGCGGGAACAGCAGCAGACCGCCGAGGCTGGCGACGATCATGGTCGCCGAGAACACCACGGTGCGCCCGGCCGTCATGACCGAGCGTTGGACCGCCTGTTGCGTCGTGCGGCCGTCGCCGAGTTCCTCGCGGAATCGACTGACGATGAACAGGGCGTAGTCGATCGCCAGGCCGAGACCGATCAGCGAGACCACGGGCGCGACGAAGCTGTTGACCTCGACGACGTTGGTGAACAGACGCACCAGGCCGTTGGCGGCGACGACGGTCAGACCGCCGATGATGAGCGGCAACGCGGCGGCGACGAGGCCACCGAAGACGAAGAACAGCAGTACGCCCACCACCGGGATGGCGAGAATCTCCATGCGCTTGATGTCGCCGGCCATCGTGTCGTTGAGGGCGTTGGCGATGGGCTGCAGCCCCGCGAGCTGAACGTCGACGCCCTCGATCTGGAACGCGTCCCGCACCTCGCGGAAGTTGTTGGTGATCTCGGTGTCGTCGTCACCGACGATCGCGAACGTGGCGATGGCCGTCGTGCGGTCCGGGGTGGTCAGGGCGGGCAGCGGCTGTTGGAAGTAGCTGAGGTTGATCGCGGCGATCTGGTCGGGGTGCTCGGCGAGCATCTGCTCCTGAGCAGTGGCGACCGTGTCGGCGAAGGCGGGATCGTCGACCGTGGATCCCTCGGGCGCGGTGTAGAGCGCAACGACGTCACCGGTGCGATCACGCCCGAAGGCCGCGTCCGCGGTGCGCGCGGCGTACACGGCCTCGGAGCCCGGGTCGTCCCACCCGCTCTGCGACAGGTGATCGCTCAGGCTCGCGCCGTAGGCCGCGAGACCCAGGAGGAACGCGACCATGACACCGATGACGGTGAACCGAGACCGGTGGACCAGCGAGCCCCAACGTGAGAACACTTACGACACTCCCTGACGCCCGACGAGCAGCGCGGACAGCGGACGGAACGGCTGGAGCCAGGCGCCGGAGTCCGGCAGCGAGTCCAGGCTCACGCGCGGCAGAGGTTCGCGGAAGACGCCCGCGATGTCCTCGAGGTCGACGAACTCGAGGACGTCCGACGCCACCGCCCAGCTGGCGTGCTCGCGGAACCCCAGGATCTGGACGGGCACGCCCGTCGCCGCGATGGCCTCGAGCGGCTCGCGGAACGCCTGGCCGTCGGCCGAGGCCACCATGACTCCGGCGAGACCGCCGCCGCGGGCCCGACGCTCGATGTGCTCGAGCATGTCGGAGTCGACGTCGCTGTCCTCGTCGATCTTGGGCTTGGCGAACACCGCGAAACCGACGTTCCGCAGGGCCTCGACCCAGGGGCGCACGACGTCGGCGCTGCCCTGGGCGATGTTGGTGAAGACGGTGGCCTCGGGCTCGAGGTTGGCGGAGTGATTCGTCGACAGCTGGGCGGTGCGTCCGAGCAGCCAGCGGCCCAACGCGTCGAAGCGGGGTCGGTAGGCAGCGGTGGGACGTCCACCGAGGATCGCGCCGAGCCCCATGTCGAGGTTGGGCGCGTCCCAGACGAGCAACACGCGCTTGGTGCGCAGGTCGCTGCTCACCTCGTCGGCGTGACGCTCGTCGACGAGTTGTTCGCGGCGCGGGTCGGCACCGTTCTCGTCGCGCGGGTCCACGCTCGGATCACTGTCGTCGATCACGCGTTCTTCCCCCAGACGAATTCGGACACGGGTCTGCCCACGCGCTGTGCTTTGTCCTCGAATTTGGTGACCGGACGATCGAGCGCGATGGGCGACCCCTCGACGGTACGTCGTTCCGGGTCGAAGTCCAGTGCCACCAGACCGGGTTCGGCGTTCCCCACCTCGGCGATGTGCTCGGCGTAATCGGCGTGATCGGTCGCGACGTGCAGGACGCCGCCGGGTCGAAGTCGGTCCGCGATGAGCGCAAACGTGGGCGCCTGCAACAGACGTCGCTTGTGATGGCGAGCCTTGGGCCACGGATCGGGGAAGAACACCCGGACCCCGGTCAGGGACTGCGGTGTGACCATGCTCTCGAGCACGTCGGCGGCGTCCCCGCGCAGGATCCGCACGTTGGTCAGACCCTCGCGTTCGACGCCCTGGACGGTCTGTGCGATCCCGGGCCGGTAGACCTCGATGGCCACCAGGTTGACGTCGGGCTCGCGCGCGGCCATGGAGATGGTGGCGGTTCCGGTGCCGGAGCCGATCTCGAGGACCAGTGGCGCGGATCGACCGAACCAGGCGTCGGCGTCGAGAGGTTCGTCCGCGACGTCGCGCCCGACGGTCGACCAGGTGCGGTCCCAGGACGCCTGCTGCGGCTCGGTGAGCGCGCCGCGTCGAGACCGGAAGCTGGTCACTCGGGGATAGAGCCTCGACCCTCCGGAGGGAGTGCCCTCGGTGGTGACGGCGGCCGCTGTGCCTTCGACGTGCTGCGCATCGACGGCAGAGGAGTCCTTCATGCGGTCATTGTCTCTCATCCGGGCCCGCTGGGACAGTTGGGTCTGAAGTTGTACTTGAGACTTTATGTCTCGCACCTCCCCGACGTCGGGAAACACGGGAGCCCGACGTGTCAGAATCGGCGCCTACGGTGGCGATCGGGGGGTCGAATGTCCGGGGGGTCGAATGTCGGGGGGTCGAATGTCGGGAGCGGTAGGTCGGGGGCGCGGGTCACGGGGTGGTCCGATCTGGACGGTGCGGTCGACGCGCTGGTGCGCGGCGCGAAGTGCGACGAGATCGAGGCGGTGGTCTCCCGCTGGCGCGCACCGCTGACGGTCGGCGTGTCCGGACGGCCGGGGGTGGGGAAGTCCACGGTTCTGGCCGTGCTCGAGGATCCGCCCGTGCCGGAAGAACCGCCGGTGGAGGTCCACGGCGTCGACGATCCGGATCGCCCCTGGCCGCGACTGGATCACGACGTCCTCGTCCACGTGATCGTGCGCGCCCTGTACCCCGTGGATCGCCGGGTCCTGGCCGGGCGGGACGCATCGGGAACGGTGGTGGTGGTCAACCGGATCGAGCTGGTCCCGGATTCGGTGGCGACGGTGGCCGAGCTGGCCGACATGGTGGGAACGCCCGTCGTCGCGTTCGACGCCGAGCCGGTGCGAGCGGCGGTGGCCGCGGCGATCGCCCGTCGCCGACGGGTTCGCGACGCCGCTCTGCTGGGCGGGTTGGAGGCGGTGGCGGCCGCCGAACCGTCGGTGCGGTCGCCGGTCGAGAGCTTCCTGGCCGGAGCCCCCGCCGCTGCGGTGCGGCGAGCCCGGTGACCGAGGACGTCCGACCGGGGATCGCCGTGCTGGCTTCCCCCGGACTCGACGCCGGCGCGGCGCGCGACGTGGTCGTCGGCGTCGGCGGACGGGTGTGCGGGCCGGACCGCGCCCGCGTCGCGCTCGTCCTCCTCGACCCGGCGGTACCGATCGGCGCGTCGATGCTCGGGTCCGCGGCCGCCGTGCCGGATGCGGTGCCGCGGGTCTTCGTCACGGTGGGTACCGACGCCGTCGCCGGTTGGGACGTCGTCGCCGACCGCACGCGCGCGGTTCTGGGTCGGCACTCGGCGCGTTCGAGCGACACCTTTCTGTCGGTGGCCCGACCGTTCGGCGACAGCGCGGGGTGGTCGGCGGTCACGGACACGGTGCGCGAGGTGATCGAGACGGTGATCGAGACGACTGCCGAGGTTGCTCGGGCCGCGGCCGGGGATCGAAGTCCGTCCGAGGCGCGCACCGAACGCGAGGCCCTCGCCGAACTCGAGGCCATGCGGACGCGTCGGGCTCGGCTCGGTGCCCGACCGGTCGGGTCGGACCGGTCCGAGCAGGCCACCGCACTGCGCGTCGGGTTGGCGTCGGTGCGGGTGCAGGTGGTGCACGAGGTCGGCGCTCGACGTCGGGAGCTGTCGGCCCGCGTGGCTCATGCCCTGTCGCGTCCCGGCCGGGCCGGGCTCGCGCGGTTTCCGGCTGCTCTCGCGGCGGACCTCGACGCGGCGGGACGTGCGCTCTCGGCCGCGACGGCGGACGCGGTGGGGGACCTCGAGCGCCGGGTGCTCGGTGCGGAAGTCGCCGGATCGCCACCGATCACGATGGGGTCGGCCACCGATCAGCCGGTGCCTCCGCGGGCCCGGGCGTCGGCGGAGGACGTCCTGGGCATCGTGGTGGGTGGGTCGGCCGGAGCCGGCGTGGGCCGGGTGCTGGCGTGGGCGCTGTCGCTGGGAGGGCCGTGGTCGGTGGGGGTGTCGGCGGTGTGCGCGATCGTCATGGGGGCGGCCGTCTTTCGGGTCCGGCGCACGGCCGCCACGCGGTCCCGGCTGAGGCGATGGGGCGGTGAGGTGGTGGCCGACGCGGCGGCGTCGTGGGAGCGGGAGGTGGCGTCGTTGCTGGTCGACGTGGACGCTCGGCTCACCCGCGCGGCGCAGGCGCGGGCTCGCGGGAATGCCGTATCGAGGTCCGAGGCGGACGCGTGCGATCGGTCGATCGCCGCCGCCGCTCTGGAAGTTCGAGTGGAGGCCCGGCGACGGGATGTGCGCGGATGTGGGGAACCGGGAGGGCGGTGAGTGCGTCGAACCGTGGGAACGGGAGGGGGCGACGATGGCGGAGTGGGCGGGACCGGACTGGGTGTCGGGTGATCCGGGCGGGTTCGATGGAGGTGGAGTCGATGCTTCCGATGACGGCGACGCAGAGGGACGCGTCGGGTCGGGGTGGGGTGTTCTCGACTACCTCGATGCCGCCGGCGGAGACGGATTCGACACGAACGGGGACGGCTCGATCGACACCGTGGTGTTCGGCGGCTCCGCCGAGGACGGCGGGACGACGGTACTGGCCGACCTCGACGGCGATTCCGCGGCCGATCGGGTGACGATGATCGACGGGTCGGGGGACTTCATCGCGTGGGAGTCCGCGGACGATCGATGGGTGATGCGCGAGCGCGGGTCGTTGTGACGGTCGGAGCCCAAATGTTCTGACATAGTGCGGTTTACGGGACAAGTCCTGAATCGGTTCTGTGAGCGAACGGACATGCCCCGATTGCCTGATCCGATGATCACAGCGTTAACCTCTATTTTCAGGACACCCGTTGCCCGCCCACTGGGAACACACGGTTCGTCCACCCGGCTCGGCGCGACGAATTGGTCGAACCGCACCGGTGTAGACGAACCGGTTCCTGAAGCACTCCAGGAGACAAGATGACCGCGACCATTCCGGGTCTCGACGGAACCGACGGCACGCCGCCGACCACCCACGCCGATCTGCTGGCCTGGGTGAGCGAGGTTGCGGAGCTGACCCAGCCGGACCGCGTCGTGTTCGCCGACGGCTCGGACGAGGAATGGACCCGGCTGACGGATCAGCTCGTCGCGGCCGGCACCTTCACGCGACTGAACGCGGACAAGAAGCCGAACTCGTTTCTCGGCAACTCCGACCCGTCGGACGTCGCGCGCGTCGAATCCCGCACGTACATCTGCTCCGAGCGCGAGATCGACGCCGGGCCCACCAACAACTGGATGGACCCGGAGGAGATGCGCTCGACGATGCGCGACCTGTACCGCGGGTCGATGCGTGGTCGCACCATGTACGTCATCCCCTTCTGCATGGGCCCGCTCGACGCGGACGATCCCAAGCTGGGCGTCGAGCTCACCGACTCCGAGTACGTGGTCGTCTCCATGCGTGTCATGACCCGCATGGGTGCCGCCGTACTCGAGAAGCTCGGCAGCGACGGCTTCTTCGTCAAGGCACTGCACTCGCTCGGCGCGCCCTTGGCCGAGGGCCAGGCGGACGTCAAGTGGCCGTGCAACGACACCAAGTACATCTCGCACTTCCCCGAGACCCGCGAGATCTGGAGCTTCGGATCCGGCTACGGCGGCAACGCGCTCCTGGGCAAGAAGTGCTACTCGCTGCGGATCGCGTCGGCCATGGCCCACGACGAGGGCTGGCTCGCCGAGCACATGCTGATCCTCAAGCTGATCTCGCCGGAGGACAAGGCGTACTACATCGCCGCGGCCTTCCCGTCCGCGTGCGGCAAGACCAACCTCGCGATGATTCAGCCGACCATTCCGGGCTGGCGTGCCGAGACCATCGGTGACGACATCGCGTGGATGCGCTTCGGCAAGGACGGCCGTCTCTACGCGGTCAACCCCGAATTCGGCTTCTTCGGCGTCGCGCCGGGAACCAACTGGGACTCGAACCCCAACGCGATGCGCACCATCGAACAGGGCAACGCGGTGTTCACCAACGTCGCCGAGACCGACGACGGCGACGTGTGGTGGGAGGACCTCGAGGGCGACCCGCAGCACCTGATCGACTGGACAGGCAAGGACTGGACGCCCGAGTCCGACACCAAGGCCGCGCACCCCAACTCGCGGTACTGCGTGCCCATGTCGCAGTGCCCGTCGATGGCCGCAGAGTGGGACGACCCGCAGGGTGTGCCCATCTCCGCCATTCTGTTCGGTGGACGCCGCAAGACCACCGTCCCGCTGGTCACCGAGGCGCGCGACTGGCAGCACGGCGTGTTCATGGGCGCCACCGTCGGGTCCGAGCAGACCGCGGCCGCCGAGGGAACCGTCGGCACCATCCGACGCGACCCGATGGCCATGCTGCCGTTCCTCGGCTACAACGTGGGCGACTACTTCCAGCACTGGATCGACCTCGGCAAGAACGCCGACGAGTCCAAGCTGCCGAAGGTGTTCTACGTCAACTGGTTCCGTCGCGGCGAGGACAAGCGCTTCCTGTGGCCCGGATTCGGTGAGAACTCCCGCGTGCTCAAGTGGATCGTGGAGCGCATCGAGCACAAGGCCGCCGGTGTCGAGACGCCCGTGGGTGTCGTGCCGACCGCGGAGGCGCTCGACATCGAGGGGCTCGACGTGTCCACCGAGGACGTCGCCGAGGCGCTCGCGGTGAACGTCGACGAGTGGAAGCAGGAGATCCCGCTCATCGAGGAGTGGTTCGACTTCGTCGGCGAGAAGCTCCCCACCGGCATCAAGGACGAGTTCGAGGCGCTCAAGCAGCGGTTGAACTCGTAGGTAGTTCCGCCGCCGCACCCTGCGTTGGCCCGAGTGAGGGGCACCCTGATTCCGCCAGACGGAGCGAGGGTGCCCCTCACTCGTCGGTGGGGGTGAGGGCGGTGCGGGGGATCCGGGCGGAATCCGGGGCGGCGCCGTACTCGCGCACCCTGCAGCGAGACGCGCACGCTGCACGGTGCGCAGGTCGCTGGAGGGTGCGCGCGGGCCGGGCGCGGGCGGCGCGCTGAGCACGAGCGCCGGGGCCTTCAGCCGACCAGCGCCGCCGCCCCGGTGAGCGTCCCGAGTGCTCCGAGCTCGGCGGGGACCACCCGAAAGTCGTGCAGGAACCCGAGCCGCGCGTGCATCTCGACCGTCTCGTGGATGGGGTTCCACAGCGCCTCGCCGGCCGCGGAGAAGCCGCCGCCGAGCACCGCCATCTCCAGGTCCAGCAGCGCCGCGGCGGACGCGATGGCCTGACCGAGCGCGACGCCGGCGCGCTGGAGAGCGGCGATGGCGATGGGATCGTCGGCGCGCGCGGCGTCGGCCAGCTCGATTCCGTCGGTACCCGTCCACCCGTTGGCTTGCGCCCACCGGACCGAATTAGGTCCGCTCGCAACGGTTTCCACGCAGCCGACGCCGCCGCACGTACACGGTTCGACCGATCCGGGCACCACGATGTGGCCCGCGTGGCCGGCATTGCCGCTCCGCCCGCGGACGATACGGCCGTCGAGCAGGATCCCGCCGCCGATACCGGTGGAGACCACCATCCCCAGCAGATTGTCGACCCCGCGCGCGGCGCCGAAACGATGTTCGGCCAACGCCTCGCAGGCGCCGTCGAGGGCGAGGGTGACGGTGGCCGCCGGGAACAGGGTCCGCACGGCGTCGACCACGGCGAAGCCCTCGTACCACTCGGCGATGTTGATGGGGGCGACGGTTCCGGCGACGGTGTCGACAGGCCCGGCCGACGCGATGCCCACCGCCGTGACGTCGGCGGCGCTCACCCCGGCCGTCTCGACCACGCCCCGCAGGAGTTGCTCACAGGCCGCCCACACGTTCTCGGTGGGGGTCGCGGCGAGCGACGGGTTCGCCGGTCGCCCGTCCGGTCCCACGATCGCGGCGGAGAACTTGGTTCCCCCGATGTCCAGGGCGAGTGACGTCATCGGAACCACCCTATCGGCGCGAGCTGTGAGGTTTCACGTCGTCGACGGTCGGGCGGGTACGAGGACCAGCACCAGATTGCTCGTGGCGAGCTCGCGAAAGCCCGGCACCCGGACGCACCACCACGCCCACCACGGATGGTACCGAGGGAACGCGGCCATCAGCCGGGCGTCGGGAGTGCCTCTCGCCCAACGCAACCCGTGCGACGCCCGGATGGGGAACAGGGACGCACCGAAGTGGTTCTTGGGTTCGCGGCCGTGCACCCGGGCGTACCGGCGCGCGGCGCGTTCACCGCCGAAAATGTGCCAGGGCCCCGTCTCGTGTCCGCCGAACGGACCCCACCACATGGTGTACGACAGCACCACCATGCCGCCCGGACGGGTGACGCGCACCATCTCGTCGGCCATCGTCCACGGATCGCGCACGTGCTCGGCCACGTTGGAGGACAGACAGATGTCGACGCTGTCGCTCCGGAACGGCAGCGCGGTGCCGGACCCTCGGACGGACCCGCGGGCGTCGAGACCGGCGGCGTGCATCTCGGACGGATCGGGTTCGACGGAGACGTACTCGGCTCCGGCCGCGGTGAACGCATCGGCGAAGTACCCGGGTCCGCCGCCCACGTCGAGAACGGTGCACCCGGCGAGCGGGCGGCCGGTGACGTCGGCCCACAGGTCGTCGATCAGCCGCGAGGTGTCGCGCGCGAGAGCTCCGTAGAAGCGGGCCGGGTCGCTCTGCTCGAATCGGAACTCCGACACCAGCGACACCGACCGTCGAAGCGTGGCGCGCGCCGCGAGCCGCGCGGTGGGCCCGGTGGTCGCGGGTCGGGAGAACAGGGGCACGGGAGCCGACTCTAGAGGCCGACCGCTCCGCGACGGCGCGGTCACCGTCATACTGTGACCGACGACGAGTGCGTCGACCGGGGGACGAACGACACGGGTGAGGGAGCCACGGGTGGGTGAACTGCGAGAAGTCCTGCTGCTGTGCTGGCGGGACTCCGGTCATCCCCAGGGCGGTGGCAGCGAGCGCTACCTCGAACACGTGGGGGCCGGGTTGGCCGCGCGCGGAATGTCGGTGACCCTGCGCACCGCCCGATACCCGGGGGCGCCGCGTTCGGAGATCCGCGACGGGGTGCGCATCAGTCGCGGCGGTGGACGCCTCACCGTGTACCCCCGTGCGCTGGGAGCCCTTCTCGCGGCCCGCGTCGGGCTCGGTCCGCTGGCGGGTCTGCGGCCCGACGCCGTGATCGACACCCAGAACGGGATCCCCTTCTTCGCCACGGCGGTCACCAGAGCCCCGGTGACAGTGTTGGTGCACCACTGCCACCGTGAGCAGTGGCCGGTGGCCGGGCGCGTCATGGCCCGGGTGGGGTGGTGGATCGAATCCTGGCTGTCCCCGCGGGTCCATCGCTCGTCCCAGTACGTGACCGTGTCCCTGCCGTCGGCCGACGAACTCGTCTCGCTGGGAGTCGACCGATCCCGCGTCGCCGTCGTCCGGAACGGCGTCGACGACCTCCCCGGCCCGGCGGGAATTCCCGCGACGCGCGCCGCGCGGCCCACCCTGGCCGTGCTGTCGCGGTTGGTGCCGCACAAGCAGATCGAGGACGCGATCGACGCCGTCGCCGCACTGCGCGCGACCGTGCCGGACCTGCACCTCGACGTCATCGGCGGCGGATGGTGGGAGGAGAACCTGCGTACCTACGCGCGCGAACGCGGCGTCGACTCCGCCGTGACCTTTCACGGCCACGTCTCCGAGGAGCGCAAGCACCAGGTCCTGGCGCGCTCGTGGGTGCACCTGTTGCCGTCTCGCAAGGAGGGCTGGGGCCTCGCGGTCATCGAGGCGGCCCAGCACGGCGTCCCGACGGTCGGCTACCGCCATTCGCGCGGACTCACCGACTCCGTGATCGACGGCGTCACCGGGCTGCTGGTGGGCGACGAGTGGGTCACCCAGCCGGACCACCGGGACGTCGACGAGCTCACGGCCGCGACCGCGACGCTGCTCGGCGACCACGATCTGCGGCGCGAACTCGGCGAGAAGGCCCGCCAGCGCACGCGCGAGTTCTCGTGGTCGCGCTGCTCGCACGACGTCGAGTCGGTACTGCGGGCCGGGGTGGCCGGCCGCCCGGTGTCCGGACTGGTCAGCGACTCGCGGCGGTCCTGAACCGGCGTCGGGTGAAGCCCGCGATCGACACCGCGCCCGCCGACAGAATCGACAGCCCCCACGTCGCGTGCGCGGCGACGGCAGGTGCGCGATCGGGCCGGTCGGTCGGCGCCGGCTCGGGTATCGCGTAAAGCGCCAGATCGTCGTCGTCGTACACCGCGTCGAGCCCGGCGAGGGTGCGCGCCGACATCCCCGTCTCACCGGGGGAGGTCTTCTGCACCAGGACCCACCCGACGCCGCGTCGGGCGAGCTCCTCGGGGTCGGCGCCGTCGAGCAACGCCGTCTCGACCTCGCGAGCATCGTCGCCCTCACCGGCCACGGACGTACCGCCGACGGGCAGATCCCCTGTTTGCAGGACGTCCGCGTCGAACCAGCGCGGGGCCGGGTCGAGGACCGGCGCGTCCCCGACGAACGGAAAGACCCGGAACGTTCCCGACGGCACCACGGCGACCGTCGCGTCGGACTCGCCGACGAGGGTCGAGACCTCGGCCCACGCCGCCGGATAGACGACGGGCGTCAGCGCGCCGCGCACGCCCCACGCGAGGTCGGGCAGAACCACGATCACCGCCCCGACGCACAGCGCGGTCCGCGCCGGGGTGACATTCCGGACGGCCGCGGCGGCGCCCAGCGCGAGAGCGGGCATCCACAGCGCCACCCACTTCTGTCCGTCACGCGCGAGACCGGCGCCGGGGACGTGTTCGGCGGCCCACTCGCCGGCGGCGATGCCGACCCCGGTGGCGGCCAGGGCCACCGCGATCACCGACACGGCGCCGAGCGCCACGATCACGGTGAGGACGGGGGTCCGCCGGCGGTACAGGAAGGGTGCGCCCGCAGCCGCGAGCGCGAGCAGCACCACGGTGCCGACCAGCGCGAACAGGGTGGTGCGCGAATCCGGGACGGCCGCGGAATTCCAGATGCCGCCGAGACCGGCGACGGATCCGAGGGTGCCGAGACCCGGTTCCGCACGGGCCGAGAACGCGGCCACCCCGGCCGGGTCGGACACGGTTCCGGCGGCGGAGAGCGCGGTCGCCACCAGCCAGGGAGCCGACGCGACGGCGGCCGCGGCCACCCCGCCGACGACGCGTAGCGCTCGTTGCTTCCCTCCGGGTGCGGCGAGAACCGCCGTCGCGACCAGCGCGCACAGCAGTACGCCGGTGGGAGTCAGCCCGGCTACGCCCAGGCACAGGACCAGCGGGGCCCACCGACTCCGCTCGGTGCGATCGCGGATGAAGACGGCGGCGACGACGGTCCACGGCACCATCGCGTACCCCACGAGCAGACTCCAGTGCCCCTGCAGCAGCCGCTCGGCGACGTACGGATTCCAGATCGCGACCGTGGCCGCCGCGATCCGCGAGCCGGTCCCCGCACCGCCCGGGAGAAGACGCGTGACCATCGCCGCGGCGCCCCACCCGGCCGCGACCAGGGCGGCGAAGGTCAGCGCGACGACCAGCGCACCGCCGTCCACCACCGACGACGCGAGGGCGACGGCCGCGTCCTGGGGCACGGCGCGCGGGGCCGCGCCGCCGAGCCCGAGGGCGGAATCGGTGAGGAAGGACCGCGGGGTCGACACGGCGTCGCGCACCAGGAGGTAGCCGCCTCCGGGGACCAGGGCGCCCAGCAGCGGACCGAGGACGACGGCGGCCAGCACCGCGGACCACGCGGGGGCCCACGGGTCGGCACCACGCCTCGCGCGAACCTCGGCGCGCGTCGATGCCATCATGTGGGCATGATCCCCGCGCGCCCGAGCTCCCCGGACCCCGGGGTGACCGACCGGGGCACCGGCGAGGACGTGCGCCGATCGGTGGCCGCCGGTGTCGGACTGGTGACGGCCGGCTCGATGGTCGCGAACATCGCGTCCTACCTGCTGGCGGCCGCGGCCGCGATCCTGCTCGGACCCGGTCTGTACAGCGAGTTCGCATCGCTTCTGGCTGCTCAGCTCATCCTCGCCGTGCCGGCGCTGGCGTTGCAGACGGTGATCGCGCGCGACGCGGTCCACGGCCGCGGTCGAGCGGATCTGCGTCGGCTCGGTCAGCAGTGCGCCGCGGTGGTGACCGTGCTGGCCGTGGTGGCGACCCCGGTGGTCGCGTCCGTGCTGGACACGGCCGTGATCACCGCCGCGGCGGCGCTGCTGACCGCGCCGTTCCTGGTGTTGCTGGCAACGGAACAGGGCCTGCTGCAGGGACAGTCGCGATTCGGTGCGCTGGGTGCGGTGCTCGCCGGCAGCGGAGTGGCGAAGGTGGGGCCGGTGGTGCTCGCGTTGCTGCTCGGGGCGTCGACGGGTCCGGCCCTGGCGGCGGGGGCGGTGGGAACGGCGGTGATGGCGGTTCTCGCCCACTTCCAGGTCGATCGCGGCCCCGCGCACGTCGACACCGGTGAGGACCCGACGCGACGACGGTGGCTGGGGGTGCTCGGCGCGTCGCAGGTGCAGTTGGTGATCGTGGGGCTGTCCACGATGGACGTCGTGCTGGCGCGCGCGGTTCTCGGTGCCGACGACGCCGGGATCTACGCGCTCGGTGCGGTCGCGGCGAAGGCGGCGTTCTGGTTGCCGCAGTCGGTGGGCGTGGTGCTCTACCCCCGGATGGCGGACCCTCGGCAATCGGTGGCCGCCGTGCGGGCGGCGGTGACGATTCTGCTCGGTATCGGCGCGGTCGTGGTGGTGGGCGCCGCCCTCGCCGGACCGCTGGTTCCGCTGGTGTTCGAGGAGTACGCGCCGGTGCGCTCGCTGGTGTGGCTGTTCGCGTGTCAGGGTGCCGCGCTCGCGGTGATGCACTGCGCGCTGCTCGCGGCCGTCGCTCGGGGGCAGACGCGCACCGCGCTCGTCGCGTGGACGGCTCTCGTGGTCGAGATGATCGTCGTCGTCGTGTTCGTGAGCACTCCCACGCAGCTCGTCGTTGTGGCCGCGACCTGCGCCGCGGTCACGAGTGTTGTGGTCACGACCATCGCCTGGACCCGCCGCGTGTGATTGGATCGGTGGGCTGCTGAGCTGCTGGGCTGTTGTACTTCGGGGGAAGGCTTCGACGATGAGACTGCGCAGGGGGACCACCGGGACCGCGGTTCTGCACGAGCCGACGGGACGCTGGATCGATCTCGCCGAGGCGGTGAAGAACGCCGGCGGCGATCCGCTTCCCGAGACGATTCTGGAGTTCCTGGCCGGCGGTGAGCGGGTTCGTGAGACCGCGCGCGACGCCGTGGACCGGGCCGCGAGCGAGGGTGTGGCGGCGGCGTCGGACACGTACCGCTCGACGGCCTTCGATCCGGCGTCGCTGCGGTGCTTCTGCGGGTGGGACCGGCACTGGGAGCAGGCGGCGATGACGATGGTGCGCCGCAACCTGGCGGTGGCCGCCCCCTTCGTGTCCGCGTTCAAGCGGGTGACCGGCAAACCTTTCCCTGCCCTCACGCCGGGTGCCGCGTTCACCGAGCACCCGCTGTATTACACCGGCAACCACGTGACGGTCGTCGGCGACGGCGACGAGATGCCGTGGCCCGGATACACCGACCTGCTGGACTTCGAACTGGAGTACGGCGCGGTCGTCACCACGCCCGTCGAGGACGCGACCGTCGCGGAGGCGGAGGCCGCGCTGGGCGGCTTCGTGGTCTTCGACGATTTCAGTGCGCGGGACGTGCAGTGGGACGAGCAGCGCCGCGCCCCGTTCGGCCCCGTGATCAAGACCAAGACGTTCGGCAGCTCCATGAGCGCGGAGGTGGTGACCGCGGACGAGATCCTGCCGCACCTCGATTCGCTGCGGGGCACCGTCACGGTCGACGGTGAGGTGTGGTCCGCCACCTCGACCCGTGACGCGCGCTGGTCGATCGCCGAGGGCCTCGCCTACGCCAGTCGCGGGGAGCGCATCCTTCCCGGTGAACTCCTGACCTCGGGAACCCTGCCCAACGGGTGCGGGATGGAGCTCGATCGCTGGATCCGCACGGGAGACGTGGTGCGGCTCGACATCGAGCGCATCGGGTCCGTCACCAACACGGTCGGTGCCCGAAAGATCTCCGTGCTTCCCTGACGGTCCGCCGAGCCTGATAGATATGTGGCCATGCGTGCACTGGTCATCGACGAGTTCGGCCGTCCCGGCGAGATCCGCGACATCCCCCGTCCCGACGCGTCCGCGGACGGGGCCGTCGTCGAGGTGGCCGCCACCGGCGTCTGCCGCAGCGACTGGCACGCGTGGCAGGGGCACGACGACGGCGTCCGACTCCCCTTCGTGCCGGGGCACGAACTCGCGGGCACCGTGGTCTCGGTGGGCTCCGACGTGGGACGGGAATGGATCGGTCGCCGCGTCACGGTTCCCTTCGTCTGTGCGTGTGGAACGTGCGCGATGTGTGCGGCCGGTGAGCAGCAGGTCTGCGAACGGCAGGAGCAGCCGGGATTCACGCACGACGGCTCCTACGCCGAGTTCGTCGCGGTGCGGTACGCCGAGACCAACCTCGTCGCCCTTCCCGACGCCATCTCGTTCGACGTCGCGGCGACTCTCGGTTGCCGCTACGCGACGGCGTGGCGAGCGGTGCACCGACGCGCGAGGGTGACGGCCGGCGAGCAGGTCGCGGTCTACGGCTGCGGCGGACTGGGACTGTCGGCGGTGATCGTGGCGTCGGCCGCGGGGGCCGAGGTGACCGCGGTCGACCGTTCCCCGGCCGCTCGCGAGCTGGCGTCGGTGCTGGGCGCCACGAGGGTCGCGGACGCGGTGCCGCCGGGCATGCACGTGGCCCTCGAATGTTCGGGCCACCCCGGTCTGGCCGACGCCGCGCTCCGGGCGTTGCGGCGACGTGGTCGGCACGTCCAGATCGGACTGCTACCGGACGGCGCCCACGTGTCCATGGACGCGGTGATCGCCGGGGAACTCGACGTGCTGGGCAGCCACGGACTCGCTGCGCGGGAGTATCCGGAACTGCTGCGCACACTTCCGGTCGAGAGCCTCGAACGGATGATCGGGAGAATCCTGCCGTTGGACGACGCGCACGCGGCGTTGACGGCGCTCGGCGACGACGCGGGGGTCACGCTGCTGCGTCCCTGAACGGGCGGCGCCACCCGTGCACCATGATCCGATTTCGGCCCGAACCGACGGGAAACCGTCGATCCGGGCCGAAATCGGACCGTCGTGCACGCCGAGGGGCGCCCCGGCGTCAGTCCTTGCGCAGGTTGGTCCGCGGGATCTCTTCGGTCCGATCCTCGGTGCGGTCGTAGTCCGGATCGGTCCGCGGCTGGGCGGCGGTCGCGGCGGGTGCAGGTCCACGGTTCGGGGTGGTGGGACGTGCGGTGCCGCGACCCCGGCCGCCTCGCAGGGAGAGCAGCACTCCGGCCACCAGCGCGATGACGCCGAGGATGCCGGCGACGAGGGGCACGGTGCGGCCGATCAGGGCGAACTGGTCCTTGCCGTCCTGCGCGCGGGCCAGCTGGTTGTCGACGGTGTTCTGGTCGAAGCCGATGAGGGCGCGGACCACGTCGACCTCCGGGGTGCCGGCGCGACGGGCGTAGTACTGGTGCACGTCCTCCTCGCCGCGGACGATCACGCCGGTGACGGGCTCGACGTACACGTTGCGCACGTTCTCGTAGAACCGCGTCATGGTGATCGGGACGTCTCCACCCTCGACGCCCCAGGTGGAGGCGGGAAGGGCGAGCCGGTTGGCCGGGCTGTTCACGACGGTGGACAGGTCCACGGCCGGGATGGTCTGCGTGTAGTGGTAGACCGGGACACCCTGGATCTCGGTCTCCTCCACGAACGTCATGTCGAAGGACTCGCGGGCGACGACGTCGAAGAACGGGTAGGTCTGCTGCTGCGCGTCGAACGGGAACTTGTACTGCAGTCCGGTGTGCTCGACCTCCTGCGCGGGAGCGTCCGACGCGGTCTGGATGGACCCGATGGGCTCCACCGGCATCGACGAGGTGCGGTCGATGGTCACGCGGTCGACGTTGGCGGTGAGGAGGCCGGTGTCGCCCTGGCGGTCGGTGCGGCGCAGCGTCGAACCGGCCTGCAGCGTGATGCGGTCCGCGTCCGAGGGCTCCTCGGTGGTGACGAAGCGCTGCGAGATCAGCGGAACGTCCTCGTCGACCGTCGCGGACCCCGCGGTGAGCGACGCCGAGTCGAGGACCGAGCCGGTTCCGGTGGACACCGAGGTGATCTCGAGATCCAGCGGGGTCTTCTCCAATCGGCCCACCGCGTAGGTGGGGATGAGAAGCGCGATGACCAGGAGGAATGCTCCGAGGCCGATCAATACGAGCGGAAGTGCGCGCCCGAGCGAGGATCGGTTCGCCATGTGATCAATTCCCCCTGTGAGTGGTGAGTGCACCGAACCCTAACAGTCGAGACCGGCGTCGGATCGGTTGTCGTGGTGCAGACTCGACGTCGTGCGCAGGGCCGAGTCGACATCCGGGACGTCCGAGCGGGGTTTCGTCCCCGCGCTCGAGGGCATGCGTGGGCTCGCTGCCCTCGCAGTTCTCCTCACCCACACCGCATTTCAGACTGGCACGACCGAGCTACCCGTGATCGGACACCTTTTCGGCCGCCTGGATCTCGCTGTGGCCGTGTTCTTCTCGCTCTCCGGTTTCCTGCTGTGGCGCCCGCACGCAGCGGCGGCCCGCGGCCTGGCGCCCGCCCCGCCCGTGCGTCGGTACCTGCTCCACCGCGCCGCGCGCATCCTGCCTGCGTACTGGGTGGTGGTCACCGTCGTGTTGCTCCTGCTGCCCGAGGCGGGCGGCGGACTGCGAGTGTGGGTGGCGAACCTGACTCTGGTGCAGGTGTTCGTCCCGCTGACGCTGACCCAGGGCATGACCCAGATGTGGTCGCTGTCGGTGGAGATCGCCTTCTACCTGCTCCTTCCGTTCATCGGCCTGGCGATGGCCGGTCTGCGCGGACACCGAGCTCGATGGCGAGTCACGCTCGTGACGGTGGTGTGCGTGCTCTCGCTGGGGTGGACCTACCTGCCCGTCCCCACCGAGGACGGCGTCAACATCGAGAACTGGCTGCCCGGCTACCTGCCGTGGTTCGGGGTGGGCATGGTGATCGCGGAATGGGCGGTACAGACGAGCACGCAGGGGCGGGCGGTGAACCCACCCGGACGCCTCGCCGCTGCGGTGATCCGTACCGCCGACCACCGACGCCTTCTCCTGCTCGCGGCCGCGGTGTGCTTCGCGCTGTCCGCCACCGAACTCGCCGGGCCGCGGGGACTCGTCACACCCGAACCGTGGCAGTTCGCGGTGCGCATCGCCTTGGGGGCCGTGATCGCGTTCGCGCTGATCGCTCCGCTGGTGCTCGGGGCGGGAGTGCGGGCGCCGTGGCTGTCCTCGCCCCTCGCACTCACCCTGGGACGGTGGTCGTACGGACTCTTCATGTGGCATCTCGCCGTTCTCGCCGTCGTGTTCCCCGTCTTCGGGATCACGCCGTTCTCGGGCGGGTTCGTCGAGGTCACGCTGCTCACCCTCGTGCTGAGCATTCCGGTGGCCGCGGCGAGTTACGCCCTGATCGAAGAACCGGTGCGGTCCGCGGTGCGCCGCGTCGACAGCACCCGCCGCACGTCCGGAGACACGCATCCCCACGCCGCTGCGACGCCGACGGCCGACAACGACAGCAGCGCGAAGAGCTGAACCACGGCGGAGTGACCGATGTACCCGTCCGCGTCGCGCCAGGGTCCGGTGGACAGCAGGGCCGCCGCCACCGACATCCCGATCCCGCCGACGCCCACGAGCACGCGCCCGGCGACCCGAAGGCCGAACCGGTGAGCCACGGCTGCGGACGCCACCGTCAGGGCGACGAGCCACCCCAGCGCCGCGACACCGCCGATCGCCCAGATCGCCGCCGCGACGAGTGCGGCCGCCACGACGGGTGAACGCCGGGTGCGGGTGGGCGTGCTCGCGGGATCCGGTGCCCGACGCCATCGGAAGGCGACGAGCGTCAACGGAATCAGCAACAGCAGCCCCCCGACGATCGCGGCGCGGTACCCGGTGTCCGCCGGGTAGTCGAGCGTCACGGCGCCCGACGTTCCGGCCGGGATCACCCAGCCCTGTTGCCATCCGTTCACCACGATCGGGGTGAGAACCGTGCCGTCGGGCTCGGTGGCGCGCCAGCCGGAGTTGGTGCTCTCCGGCACCACGAGGATGCGGTCCTGCTGCGAACCCGGTACCAGGACTTCCCGATGGTTCTCCGTCCAGGCGTCGGTGGTCACCGGCGTCGGCGACGGGGGCGTCGGAGCGACGGCGGGAACGAGCCCGGCGCGCAGGTGCATGGACGAGACGACAAACGCGTTCCCCGGATCCACCGACACCTCCTGCGGCCCGACCGGCAACGGAATCGGATTCGACACGTTCGCCGAGACCGGAACGTCGCCCGCGCACAGTGTCGCGCGGATCGGGGCATCGGACGCGAGCGCACCCGCGGTGGTGTCGACGGCGGTGCGGACGAGTTGACCGGCGACGGTGATGGTCGGGCCCTGGCTGCAGTCCAGCGTCACCGGTCGGTCGGGGTCGAACGCCGCGACGGTGGACGCACCGGGCGACGAGACCGTCACCTCGGCGAGACCGGGAGCGCGATTCTGCGTGAAACCCAGTGCCGTGCGGTCGAGTACGTCGTCCCAGTCCACGATGGATAGCACGATGCGATCGGTCACGGCCGGCGTGAGCGACACGGCGGTCGACCCCTCGGCGTCGATGTCGCGCACCTGCGGGCCCGTCCCCAGGTTGACCGCCACGCGCGTGGGGTGGGCGGGCAGCGGACCGAGGGACTGGGTCAGCTCGAGGCCGTCGACGAGGGTGGGTTCGGGCAGCTCGAGGGTGACGGTGGGCGCGGTCCCGGCGCGCTGCTCGATGGAACTCTCGGTTGCGGTCCACGACGTGCGGGGGTCTCCGTCGGTCAGCGCGAACGCCGATCCGCGGACGTCGCCCACCTCGGCCGGGCCCCGTGCGCGCGGCCGATCGTCGGCCGATCCGGCGGCGAGCAGGTCCTCCAGAGCCGGGGATTGCCGTGCGCGCAGCCACAATTCGGGAGTGACCGCGGTACCGCGTGGGACGGACAGCGTGCGCTCGAAGGCGTCGAGTTCCTCTGGTTCGAGGGCCAGACCGCCCGAGCAGCGGACGCGATCACCGGTGTCGATGCATCCGGTCCGTCCCGGAAGTTCCTGCGCGAGACTCCACCCCGTGACCTCGACGCCGTCGGCGACCGGCGGGAGATCGGTGTGGTGACGAATCGAGACACCCACCGGGGCGTCGGGATCGGAGTAGTCGGCGACGGAGACGTCGGCCAGGCCGAACTGGGCGCCGGAGGAACCGTCCTCGGTCTGGGTGGCCGTGATGCGGATCGTGGACGTGGTGCCCGCGGGCAGCGAGACGACGACGGGTTCGCCGGGGGTGGTGATGCGCGCCGCCGCGGTACCGACCTCGGTCTCGACCTCCACCCATTTCACCGGGGAGCCGAGAGCGCCGGGGCTGGTACGGAATTGGAGCAGCCCCGACGTGATGGGGGTGTCGAGCTCGAGTTCGAGCCACTGGCCGAGGGACGCCTCGAGGCCGTTGCTGACCCAGCTGGTCGCGAGATCGCCGTCCACGGCGGCCGCGGCCGAGCTGCCGGGCGCCGCGCCACCGAGTTGGGTGGCGTCGCCCGCCGAGGACGACACGGTGACGCGTGCTCCGCTCCAGCGTCCCTGGACCAGGGGTGCGGCCGACACGGGGTAATCGGGCACCGCGTTGAGCGTGCGGCGCGGGTCGTTCGGGGCTCGGATGGCGGAGCTGTGATCGTCCACGGATCCGAAGTCCACCTCCCGATCCACGGGGGTGTCGGTGACCAGGACCTCGTCCGTGGTCAGGCCCGCGGCGCGGGCATCGCCGTCGAGCAGGACCGGTCCGGCGGGCGTCGGGTCGAGTCCGTCCCGTTCCCGGTGGTCGTCGAGTCGGGCGAGGACCTCCGGACCACCCTGGACGCGGGGGACGTCGTCGGCGAACACGGTGTACGGGCCGGCGACCCCGTCGCGCACCGCGTAGATCTCGATCGCCGGGTACGTCGGGCGCAGATCGGAGTCCACCACCACCCCCTCGACGGGCCGCGGTCCGAGGTCCTCGCCGAACGTCGCGACCCGCGTCAGGCCCGGCGACGAGTCGACGGCGCGGTGCGCCAGGGCGGTCCGGGTGGAGCGGGAGGTCTCGGGGTCGAGGTCGTTGCGCATGACGAGATACCCGATGTTCATGCCGCGCAGGGTGTCCGCGAGCCCGGCGGACGGTCGTCCGTTCGCGAGGAGGCGCTGGACGGAGTCGAGAGCTCGGATCGCGCCGGGCGGGACCAGGGGGACCGCGTCGCGCACGGCCCAGGGGGCTCGCGCCAGGGCCTGCAGCGGTTCGTCACGGGTCAGCCCCCACACCTGTGCGGCCAGGGGTGCACCGGGAATCACCAGGGCCCGCGACTGCTCCGGCGCGTCGCCCTGGTTCTCACCCAACCACGCGGCGGCCTCGTCCCAGTACGCGGGCACCTCGTCGTACGCGCCGCTGGGAGCGAGGCGGCCGGTCCACGCCAACGACGTCGACACGGTCAGGGCGACCAGGATCAGCGCGGCGAACGCCATGATCGGTTCGCGCTCGGGATGGGCGACCGCCCGACGCCAGCGAGGGCGCGGAACGGACCCGGGCAGCGGGACCTGCGCCAGCAGGTGCGCGAGTCCCAACACCAGCGGAAGACGCACCAGCGGTTCGAGTTTGTGCACGTTGCGCAGGGGAGCGCCGACGCCGTCGAGGAACACGCGCACCGATTCGGAGACGGGCGACGCCAGACCGCCCACGTAGCCGATGGACATGCCCACGACTCCGACGAACAGCACGAGCGCGAGACGCCCCCGCGCGGGCATGGCCTTCATGCACAGACCCGCCAGGCCCGCCGCGGCCACGACGCCGGTGGTGATCACGGCCGCCGGCTGGGTCACCACGACCGCGCCGGCGATGCGTTCCGGCGAGACGAACGGGGTCCAGCTGCTGGTCCCGCGCAGGATCTCCGTCAGCGAGGTCCACTGCGTGGTGGTGCCGGAGGACTCGATGTAGTCGAGGAACGGGGGACTCACGCCGCCCAGGATGAGGAGCGGGACGATCCACCACGCGGTGGCGAGGACGAGCGATCCGATCCACCACAGCGTGAACCGCCGCCACCGGCCGTCGGGTCGGTGCGCCAGCCACCACAGCACCGCGACCCCGGTGGCGGCCGCGGTGGCGACGGCGTTGACCGCACCCATCGCCGCCACCGCCACCGCGGACCGGGCCGCGGCGGCGGGGACGGACACCGATCGGCCGGAGAAGACGCGGACCAGGGGAAGCAGTACCCAGGGAGCCAGCATCATCGGCAGCGATTCCGAGCTGATCGATCCCAGGGTGGTGAGCACCCGCGGCGCCAACACGAAGGCGAGGCCGGCGACGACGCGTGATCCGCGGCTACCGACGTCGAGGGCCTCGCACAGCCGCACGATGCCCCAGAAGCCGAGGAAGAGCAGCAGTGCCCACCACAACCGCTGAGTGATCCACGGCGGCAACGAGATCAGGTCGCCCACTGCGAAGAACGCGCCGTGCGGGAAGAAGTACCCGTAGGCCTGGTTCTGCACCTGGCCCAGCGGCGCGGCGGTCGTCCACAGGTGCGAGGCCCGCGACAGGAAGCCGAGGGGGTTCTCGGTCAGGTCGTACTTGGTGTCCGCGACCACCAGGCCGGGTGCCTGGACGAACGCGAGGACCAGGGCAAGGGCGGCCGACCAGAGGCGCCACCGGTTGCCCAGGGGCGCTCGATCCGTTGTCAGCGGCTGCCGTACTCGACCTGGTTCAGCAGGGAGGAATCGGCGGTGCCGGAACGATCGATCTCGGGACGAGCGTTCGACGACGCGGCGGCGACTCCACCGAAGACGACGACGGCTCCGAGAACCGCGCCCGCGGCGGCACTGATGACGGCGGGAACTACGTTCATCGAAAATCTCCAGTCGACTGATCGGCGTGCGGACGCACACGGCGGACGAACGACGAACGCTCGCGCGCTACGAACCTATCACCACGAGCGTGCGGGCGAGGGCGGCTCAGCGTCCCGGCGGCACGATGAGCACCGGCCGATGGCTGTGCTTGAGCACGAGCTCGGCCACGGACGACTGCAGGAGGGATCGCAGCCCCGTTCGCCCGCGGGTGCCGGTGACGATGATGTCCGCGTTCACCTCGTCCGCGATGTCGACGATGGTGGTCCAGATGGCGGAGTGCGACTCGGCGCAGCGGCCGTCCGCGTTGATGCCTACGCGCTTGGCGAGTTCGAGTCCGTCGCTGTTGGTGGACTTGGCGTCGAGCATGGCGATGTCCTCGACCTGATCGTCCGGCAGCCATTCCGGGGCCATGACCCCGGAGAGTCCGGACATGCGAGCGGCCTGGCGCACCATCGGCTCCCAGGCGGTGACGACGATCGCGCGCTCGGCCTGCAGGAAACGCCCGGCATACTCCACCGCGCGCCGCGCGTTGTCGGAACCGTCGTACGCGATCAACATGACGTCGCAGGACATGGCGCTCTCCCCGGGGTAGGCGGGTGGTGCAGCAACAGTGCGGTTGGTGCAGCAATAGTAACGTCGGTCACGCCCTGGCGGCGGCGTCGAGCGATAACGATTCGGTTCCTCCCGCACCGGCAGGGGAAGGTTCGCCCCTGTACGGTGGGATGCCATGCCCTCGTCTTCCCGACACCCTTCTCGTTCCGTCATCGCGGTGGTCGTCGCCGCCTGTGCGGCGGTGACGGTCTCGTGCGGCTCGGCCGAACCCGAACCGACGTCGACGACGGCGTCCGCGCCCGCAACGGCGGGCACGCCCTCCTCCGCGCTGGCGCCGCCGCCGGCGCCCGCGCCCGCACCCGCCGTCGACGCGTGCGCGTCGTACCTGGCACCGATGTCCCTGCGAGCGAAGCTCGCTCAATTGCTCACCGTCGGCATCACCGGGACCGAGGACGCGCAGCAGATCGTCGCGGCGGAAGGGATCGGCGGCATCTTCGTCGGGAGCTGGACCGACGAGACGATGCTGACCGACGGCGGAGTCTCACGCGTACAGCAGAACTCGACCGTTCCCCTGATGGTCACCATCGACGAGGAGGGTGGCCGCGTCTCGCGCGTCGCGAACATACTCGGCGCCGACCCGTCGGCACGGGAAGCCGCCGCGACGATGACGGTGGACGAGGTCTACGCGATGGCCCTCGAACGAGGCCGCGGTCTCGCGGATCTCGGTATCACCGTCGACTTCGCCCCCGTGGTCGACGTGAGCAGCCAACCCGACGATTCCGTGATCGGCGATCGCTCCTTCTCCGACGATCCTCAGCGGGTCGTGGAGTACGCCGGCGCGTACGCGAACGGGCTTCGCGACGCGGGAATCCTGCCCGTGATCAAGCACTTCCCCGGTCACGGATCGGGCTCCGGTGACTCGCACACCGGAGCGGTCTCGACGCCCCCGCTCGACGCACTGCAGGAGCGCGACCTGGTTCCGTACCGGGCGCTCGTCACCAGTGGAGTCGGCGCGATGATGGGCCACCTGGATGTTCCCGGACTGACCACCGAGGGCGTCCCCGCCAGCATCAGTCCGGAGGCGATCGCTCTGCTGCGCAACGGAACCGGCTACGGCGCCCCCGCGTTCGACGGGCCGATCTTCACCGACGACCTGTCCGGTATGGAGGCCATCACCTCGCGTCTGGGCATCGAGCAGGCGGTGGAGGCCGCGCTCGTCGCCGGTGCGGACGTGGCCCTGTGGCTCACCACCGACGACGTCCCTCGCGTGCTCGACCACCTCGAGGGCGTCGTGGCGTCGGGCGAGCTTCCGGAAGCCGACGTGGACGACGCGGCCCGGACCGTGCTCCGCGCCAAGAACGTCGGCGGTTGCTGACCGCCCCGCTCCACGCGTCGGAGCAGGGTATTTCGGTTGTCGTACAGTTGATGGCGTCCGTGTTCGCTGCTGCCCCGGGAGGTGTCGATGGCCGGAGGTACCAAGAGGCTGCCTCGCGCCGTCCGTGAGCAGCAGATGCTCGACGCTGCCGTCGAGGTGTTCTCGGAGAACGGTTTTCACAACACCTCGATGGACTCGATCGCTGCCCGCGCGGCGATCTCCAAGCCGATGCTCTACCTCTACTACGGCAGCAAGGACGAACTGTTCGCCGCGTGCATCCACCGCGAGGGACTGAAGTTCGTCGAGGCGATGACCCCGGCCGGGGATCCCTCGCTCGCTCCCCGAGAACAACTGCGCCTCGCGTTGCACGGGTTCCTGACGTTCGTCGACGAGCACCGCTCGTCGTGGATGGTCATGTATCGCCAGGCCATGGGTCGGCAGGCGTTCGCGGGCCAGGTGCAGAGCAGCCGTGACCTGCTGATCGATCTCACCGCGTCGCTGCTCGAGACCAGCAGCAAGGATCCGCACACTTCGCAGGACTTCGCGCTGATGGCGGTCGCGCTCGTCGGGGCGGGCGAGGCCGTGGCCGACCGCGTCGCCGGCGGCGAGGTGAACGTGACCGACGCGGTGACGTTGCTGGAGAACCTGGCGTGGCGGGGTCTGCGGGCCTGACCCACTCGGTGCCGGGCCGTGAACCGGCGTGCGAACCGGCGCGCCCCCACCTGCTCGGGACGCGCCGGTTCGGCGATGTCGATGCCTAGCGCAGAGTCCCCGTCAGGTGCGGGTAACCCTTCTTCGGATGCTTCAGCGACAGATCCCATCCGGAATCGGCGTCGCTTCCGGCCCGCTCGGCGTACACGTTGACCGTCGACGGCAGCAGGATCGGCTTGCCGAACTTCACCGAGTAGGTGACGCGGTCGGCGATCTTTCCGTCGACCGCGGAGAGCGCGGCCGCGGCGGACCACATGCCGTGCGCGATGGTGCGGGGGAATCCGAACGCCTTCGCGCCCAACGACGAGACGTGGATCGGGTTACGGTCGCCGGACACCGCCGCGTACCGGGAGATGGTCTTCTCGTCAGCGCGCAGTGTGGAGGTCGGCGGCGGCGGTACCTCGTCGGCCGGCGCCGGCTCCTTCGGACCACCCGAGAGGGAGGTCTTCTGCAGGCCCAGGAACGTGGAGGTCTGGCGCCACACCAGTTCTCGCCCGACGTTGACCTCGCTGACCAGATCCACGAGGAGACCCTTGCGGTGCTCGCGAAGGTTCTCCGCGTGAACCGCGAAGTCGAGCGGTTCCGAGACCGAGATCGGCCGGAAGCTCTCGATCACGTTCTCCGCGTGCACCGATCCCATGGCGGGGTAGGGAAACGCCTTGTCCACCATCAGTGACATCACGGTCGGGAACAGCAACGTGAACGGGTAGGTGATGGGAAGCGTGTCGCCGAACCGCAACCCGGTCACCCGGGCGTACCGCGCGAGGTTCTCCCGATCGATGCGGTTGTTGCGGAGCGCCAGCGTGTGCCCGGGCACCGAGGTGCCGGACTTCTGCGCACCGATTCCGGGAATGGGCAACGAGCCCAGCGCGGCGCGGGTGTAGACGTCCCTGATCTTCGGCGGTGCGTCGAGAGTGACTGTGCGCGAGGCCATGTCAGGCCCCCAGCAAGGACTGGCCGCAGACCCGGACGACCTGTCCGGTCACGGCGTTGGACGCCGGTCCCGCGAAGTACGCGATGGTCTCGGCGACATCGACGGTCTCGCCACCCTGCAGCAGTGAGCTCATCCGGCGGCCGGCCTCGCGGGTGGCGAACGGGATGGCGGCCGTCATGGCGGTCTCGATGAAACCGGGGGCGACGGCGTTGATCGTGATGTTCTTCTTCGCCAGCACGGGTGCCTCGGCGTGAACCAGGCCGATCACTCCGGCCTTCGAGGTGCCGTAGTTGGTCTGCCCGCGGTTTCCGGCGATACCGGCGATCGAGGAGACGTCGACCACGCGTCCGCCCTCCTTCAGGGTGCCGGACTCCACGAGCGACGAGGTGATCCGGTGCGGTGCAGCGAGATTGACGGCGATGACCGAGTTCCACCGGGCGTCGTCCATGTTGGCGAGGGTCTTGTCCCGCGTGATGCCGGCGTTGTGGACGATGATGTCGAGCCCGCCGTGACGTTCCTTCACGTGCTTGGCGATGACGTCGGCGGCGTCGGGCGAGGTCACGTCGAGAGCGAGGGACGTTCCCCCGACCTTGTTGGCCGTGGCCGACAGCGCCTCGCCGGCGGCGGGGATGTCCGCACAGATGACATGCGCTCCGTCACGCGAGAGGACCTCGGCGATGGTGGCACCGATGCCGCGGGCCGCGCCGGTGACGACGGCGACCTTGCCCTCGAGCGGGCGGTCCCAGGATGCGGGGGGCGTCGAGGACTCGGATCCGACCGCGATGACCTGACCGCTCACGAACGCCGACTTCGCGGACAGCAGGAAGCGGAGGGTGGACTCGACTCCGGACAGGTCGGGCGCGGCATCGGGAGAGACGTAGACCAACTGTGCGGTCGCGCCGCGACGGACCTCCTTGCCGACGCTGCGGGTGAATCCTTCGAGCGCCCGCTGCGCGATGTGCTCGTCGACGCCGGAGGTCTCCTCGGGGGTGGTGCCGAGGACGACGACGCGAGCCGACGGGGCCAGCTTCTTGACGACGGGCTGGAAGAACGTGAACAGCTCCTCGAGCCCCTCGACGTTCGTGATGCCGGTGGCGTCGAAGACCAGGGCGCCGTACGAGTCGTCGTGCGGTTCGGCGGCCGGGTAGTCCGAGAGCAGGACGCGCAGCGGCTCGACCAGTCGGCCGGATCCGCCGATCAGCACCGGGCCGGGGAGCGCGGGCTCACCCGCCTTGTAGCGCCGCAGGTTCTCGGGCTTCGGCAGTCCCGCCTGTTTGGCGATGAACGCGCCGGGCGCGGACGAGAGGAACTGCGAGTAGATGTCGGGGGCTCCCTTGGAGGCTGCCATCTTCCTACCTTCTGCGATCGAGGATGCGTGCTGTCTGGTTGGTGCGCGCCGAGATCTCGTTCGTCGACGATCTCGACATCGGCGGTGACCCGAGGGGACAGCCGAGCGGTATCGACAAGTAACTTACTCGTGAGTAAGAATAGAGTCCACGACGAGGTGCCCCCTAGTGTTTCACCACGGGCCGGGCTCTCGCACGAACCAGCCCGACCCGCTCGACCCCATCCGACTGCGCCCAGGGAGAACATCGAAGTGACCAGCAATCAGAAGCGTCCCGTCGCGATTCTCGGTGGCAACCGGATCCCGTTCGCCAGGTCCAACAAGGTGTACGCCGACGCCTCGAACCAGGACATGCTCACCGCCGCCGTGGACGGGCTCGTGAGCCGGTTCAACCTGCAGGGCGAGCGACTCGGCCTCGTGGCCGGTGGCGCCGTTCTCAAGCACAGCCGCGACTTCAACCTCACCCGCGAGGTGGTTCTGGGCAGCGCGCTGAGTCCCTACACGCCGGCCTTCGACCTTCAGCAGGCGTGCGGAACGAGCATGCAGACCGTGATCGCCGTCGGCGACGCCATCGCGTCCGGGCGAATCGACGCGGGTATCGGCAGCGGCGTCGACACCACGTCCGATGCCCCCATCAGCGTCAACAACGAGCTGCGCGAGTTCCTCCTCACGCTCAACCGAGCGAAGAGCACGGCCGACCGGGTCAAGCTGCTCGCCAACGTGCGTCCGTCCATGCTGGGCATCGAGATCCCCCGCAACGGCGAGCCGCGCACCGGCAAGTCGATGGGTGATCACGCCGCCATCACGGCCAAGGAGTTCGGGGTCCGCCGTGAGGACCAGGACGCCCTGGCCGCCGCGAGCCACCAGAACATGGCCGCGGCCTACGACCGCGGGTTCTTCGACGACCTGGTGACTCCGTTCCTCGGCCTGACCCGTGACGACAACCTGCGTCCCGACTCCACCGCGGAGAAGCTCGCCAAGCTCAAGCCCGTCTTCGGCGTCTCCCTCGGCGACGCCACCATGACGGCCGGTAACTCCACCCCGCTCACGGACGGTGCCTCCGCGGTACTGCTGTCGTCGGACGAGTGGGCCTCGGAGCACAACCTGCCGGTGCTCGCGCACCTCGTGGACTCCGAGTTCGCCGCGGTCGACTACATCCACGGCAACGCGTCGTACAAGGACGGCCTGCTCATGGCGCCGACCTACGCCATCCCGCGCCTGCTCGAGCGCAACGGCCTGACGCTGCAGGATTTCGACTACTACGAGATCCACGAGGCGTTCGCCTCCGTCGTGTTGGCGACGCTGCAGGCCTTCGAGTCCGACGCGTACTGCAAGGAGCGGCTCGGCCTCGACGGCGCGTTGGGCGCGATCGACCGCAGCAAGCTCAATGTCAACGGCTCCTCCCTCGCGGCGGGTCACCCGTTCGCCGCGACCGGTGGTCGTGTCGTGGCCACGCTCGCGAAGATGCTGGCCGAGAAGGGTTCCGGCCGCGGCCTGATCTCCATCTGCGCGGCCGGTGGCCAGGGCATCACCGCCATCGTGGAGGCCTGAGCCGACCGTTCGACCAGGACACGAACTACGGGGGATCCGGCATCGAGGGGTTGCCGGGTCCCCCGGTTTTCGTCGGTTCCCGGGTTCCCGGGTCCGTGTCGGTTGCCGGGTTCCCGGGTCTTTGTCAGAGTGGCCGGATGCAGCGGTGTCGGGGCGAGAGCGGACCGATCGTTCTGCGATCGGACCACCTCGGGGGCAACCCCCGGGAGCGCAATCGGAATCGAGCACTGCGTCCGCCGCGCGTCTGCACGCTCCGCGTGCTCGTGCGCGACGAGAACGAGAGAATTCGGTCGCCCCGGCCCGCTGCTCTGGTCGCCGAAGCTGCTGTGGTCGACGACGCCGCACCGATTCCGACGGCCGTCTGAGTGCCGGAATCCTGGAACGCTCTGATCCCGCGGATCGCACCACGGTTGGTCGGTGCCGTCTGGACCCGCTCGGCATTGGAGGAGTTGCTCACTCCCTACGAGCGATCCGTCGACATCTACGCGCTGGCCGTGCGCCTCCTCGACGCGCTGCCGGTGCCGCCGTACCGCGAGGACGTCGCCCGACGCGTCCTCACCGACCTCGGCTTCCCGGGCGAGCCGTACGTTCCCCCGATCGTGGTGACCCCGCCCCCGCCCGAATCGTTCGCGTGGCGATTCGACGTACCCCGCATCGCCTCCGTTGCCGATCTCGCCGCCGCTCTGAACGTGACGGTCTCGGAACTCGACTGGTTCGCCGACCTCGGTGGATGGTTGCGCCGCACACTCCGGCAGCCCGCAACCCGGCGCCCCACGACCCCGCACCCTGCAACCCCGCGCCCCGGCCACCCCTCGACACCGCTGCGGCATTACCGCGCCGTGGAGGTTCCCAAGCGGCACGGAGTCCGGATCCTCGAGGTACCGAAGCCGCGTCTTCGCGAGATACAGCGCACCGTCGTCCGACGGATTCTCGACCGCATTCCCCCGCACGACGCGGCCCACGGATTCCGCCGCGGTCACAGCGCCGTCACGTTCGCCCGGCCGCACGAGCGGGCGGACGTGGTGGTGCGCATCGATCTCGCCGACTTCTTCCCCTCGATCACGCGCGCTCGCGTGACCGCGGTGTTCGCCGCGTGCGGCTACCCGCCGGCCGTGGCGGGTCTGCTCGCCGGGATCTCAACGACGGCGATGCCCGTCGACGAGTGCGCCCGCCTTCCGGTCGAGTCGGCGATGCTGCTGCGCACTCCGCACCTTCCGCAGGGAGCGCCCACGTCTCCGGCCCTGGCGAACCTCGTCGCGCGAGGCCTCGACCGCCGCGTCGCCGGGTACGCCCGAAGCCGCGGCGTCGTCTACACGCGGTACGCCGACGATCTCGCGCTGTCGGGACACGCATCGGTCGACGTGGCCCGGATGATCGCGGCGATCGGCCACATCGCCCGCGACGAGGGCTTCGCCGTGAACCACGACAAGACCCTGATCCGACGGTCGCACCGTCGCCAGTGTCTGGCGGGCCTCGTGGTCAACGAGTCCGCCGCGGTCCCGCGGGAGACGTACGACGCGCTGCGGGCCCTGCTGCACAACTGCGCCCGCACCGGAGCGTCTTCGCAGAACCGGGAGGGTCGCGAGAACTTTCGCGAGTACGTGTTCGGACTGATCGCGTGGGTCGGGGAATCGAGCGCGTCTCGGCGGCGGCAGTTGTGGGCGTTGGCTGCGGCCGTCGACTGGGACGCGTGACGGCCCGGAACAGATAACGATTTCCGAACATTCACCAACGACTTTCCTATTGGCTGTAACAACCACCAAAGGGCCGCGATACTCGGGGTGGCTCCACATCGCTGCCCGACCCCCGACCCGGCAGAGGTGTGGAGCCGCTCACGTTTCGCCCGCCGGTTCGGACCGTCGACGGCTGCCGTCATGCGCCGCCCTGCATGGGTCTCGGTAGGCTCGACCGGCAGACCATCGGATACGACGCATCAACACGCAGGGGGAATCGGTGACCGAGCACGATCCGCAGAGTGCTTCGAACGGAGCACCGCACGCGGAGGGCCGCGCGCGGCCGTGGCGCCCGGTGGCCATCGCGGTGGCGGCGATCCTCGCCGTCGGCGTGGTTCTCTACGCCGCCGACTGGTTCACCTCCTCCGATCGAGTGCCCCGTGGTGTCACCGTGGCCGGCGTCGCCGTCGGTGGTCAGACGTCCGGGGACGCCGAGGCGACGCTGCGTGAGGAGCTCGGTCCCCGCGCCGAGCAGCCGATCGCCGTGCGGGCCGACGACGCGTCGGCGGAGATCGTGCCGGCACAGGCCGGCCTGGGCATCGACTGGAGCGCGACGCTGGACCGCGCCGGTGCCCAGCCGTTGTCGCCGATCACTCGGCTGACCTCGTTCTTCGACACCCGCGAGATCGGCATCGTGTCCACCGTCGACGAGCCCGCGCTGACCGCGGCCGTGGACGGCCTTCGCCCGGTGGTGGACCGCGCACCCGTCGAGGGCGACGTCGTGATCGACGAGGCCGGGGCCCGGGCCGTGGAGCCTCTCGCCGGCCGGGACCTCGACGCCGAGGGGGCCGCGACCGCGCTCGAGCGCGACTGGGCGTCCGGAACCACCGTCGAACTGCCCTTCACCGAGATCCCGGTGACCGTGACCGGTGACGGCGTGCAGTCCGCCCTGACCGAGGTTGCCCAGCCCGCGGTGTCGGCGCCGGTGACCGTGACCGGGGACGACGGCGTCGCCGCGACCCTTCCACCCGAGCGGGTGGGCGAGGTGCTGCGCTTCGAGCCGGACGGGGACGGCGGCTTGCGTCCCGAGTACGACGTCGAGGTCGCGACCGCGATCCTCGGCCCCCAGCTCGAATCCACCGAGACCCGCTCGGTCGACGCTCGATTCGATTTCTCGTCGGGCTCGCCGACCGTTGTTCCCTCGGTGCCGGGCAACACGGTCCAGTGGCCCGAGACTCTGGAGACGTTGCCGGACCTTCTGCTGGCGACCGGTGACGCGCGGGCGGTCCCGGCGATCTACGGTTCGCAGCCGGCCGGGCTGACCACGGAGGACGCACAGGCACTCGGTATCCGCGAGGTCATCGGCGAGTTCACCTCGGGCGGCTTCGAGTACGCGTCGGGTGTGAACATCGGGTTGACCGCGGACATCGTGAACGGTGCCGTCGTGCGACCCGGCGAGACGTTCTCGCTGAACGGCTACACCGGCCCCCGCGGCACCTCCCGTGGATTCGTCGAGTCCGGGATCATCGACAACGGCCGTCCGGATCGGGCGGTCGGCGGCGGCATCAGCCAGTTCGCCACCACGCTCTACAACGCGGGCTACTTCGCCGGCATGGAAGACGTGGAGCACACCGAACACAGCTACTACATCAGCCGGTACCCCGAGGCTCGGGAGGCGACCGTCTTCGAGGGCGCGATCGACCTGAAGTTCCGCAACAACGCCGACACCGGAGTGGTCGTCCAGTCGTTCGCAGACTCGTCACAGGTGACGGTGCGCTTGTGGGGGACCAAGACGGTCGACGTGGAGTCGGTGACCGGCTCGCGCAGCAGGCCGACGCAGCCGGAGACCGTGCGGCTGCCGGAGGGTGATGACTGCATCGCCTCCAGCGGGGCGCCCGGGTTCACCACGAGTGACACCCGGATCATTCGTGATGCCCAGACGGGCGAGGAGATCTCACGCAACACCCGCACCGTCCGCTACGACCCGGTGCCCATCGTTCGGTGTGAGTGACGCCGGTCGAGATCCACGCCGGTCGCGATCCACACAGCCGGTGGCGGGGCTCCCGGCCGACGGCCTACCGTTGAGTCATGACTTCGACTCCGTCACCGCTCGACAGTGCCACCCTCCGCGAGGCGTACGGAACGTTCCCCAGCGGCGTCGTCGCCGTCGCGGCCAGGATCGACGGTGAGCGAGTGGGTCTGGCGGTGAGCAGTTTCGTCGCGGTCTCCATCGATCCACCGCTGGTCGCGTTCTGCATCCAGAACACGTCGTCGACGTGGCCGAAGTTCGCCGAGGTCACGAACATCGGGATCAGCGTGCTGGGTGAGGCCCACGACGTCGCCGCACGCTCGCTCGCCGCGAAGACCGGCGATCGGTTCGCCGGGTTGACCACCGAGACCACCGAGGGTGGCGCGGTCTTCATCGACGGTGCCTCGGCGTGGTTGGACACCAGCGTCCACCAGGAGATTCCCGCGGGAGATCACGCGCTGGTCCTGCTGAAGATCAACGCGCTGACCGTCCACACGGGCGTCGCGCCCATCGTCTTCCAGGGGAGCCGCTTCCGGCGGTTGTTGCAGGAAAACGCCTGACCCTCCCGTTTCCGACGCGTCGTCGGTGATCGTCGTCGGCCGTTCGTGGACTTTCGGTTAATCATCACTTACTGTTTTCGGTTAGTGGTGATTAACTCCACGGCGTGCAGGACGACGGACACGAGGTGGCGCGATGACGGAGACCGTGGCGGAGAAGGTTCCGACCGACAACCGAGAGCACCACCGGGCTCTCGTGGCCCGGCTGCGGACCGAACTGGACACCGCCGCCCGCGGTGGCAGCGAGGCCGCCCGTGACCGCCACGTCGCCCGCGGGAAGCTGTTGCCGCGCGAGCGCGTCGACGCCCTGCTCGACGACGGCAGCCCGTTCCTGGACATCGCCCCGCTCGCCGCCCACGGCATGTACGACGGAGCGTCGCCCGGCGCGGGCGTGATCGCCGGAATCGGCCGGGTCGCCGGACGCGAGGTTATGATCGTGGCCAACGACGCCACGGTCAAGGGCGGCACCTACTACCCGATGACGGTCAAGAAGCACCTGCGCGCGCAGGAGATCGCGCTGCAGAACCGGCTGCCCTGCATCTACCTCGTCGACTCGGGCGGGGCGTTCCTGCCCATGCAGGACGAGGTGTTCCCCGACCGCGATCACTTCGGCCGCATCTTCTTCAACCAGGCGACCATGAGCGCGAAGGGCATCGCCCAGATCGCCGCCGTGCTCGGCTCGTGCACCGCGGGTGGTGCCTACGTCCCGGCGATGAGCGACGAGGCCGTCATCGTCCGGAACCAGGGCACGATCTTCCTGGGCGGGCCTCCACTGGTGAAGGCCGCAACCGGTGAGGTGGTGAGCGCCGAGGACCTCGGTGGCGGTGATCTGCACTCCAAGGTCTCGGGCGTCACCGACCATCTCGCCTCCGACGATCGCGACGCCCTGCGTCGGGTCCGGGCCATCGTGGGCACGCTCGGCCCGCGGACCCCGCGGCCGTGGGACGTGGCACCGACCGAGCCCCCGCACGGGGAGGCGACCGAGTTGTACGACGTGGTTCCCACCGACCCTCGAATTCCGTACGACGTGCGCGGTGTCATCACCCGCCTCGTCGACGGCGGCCGGGTGGACGAGTTCAAATCCGAGTACGGCACCACCCTGGTCACGGCCTTCGCACACCTGCACGGCCACCCGGTGGGCATCGTGGCCAACAACGGCGTGCTCTTCGGTGAATCCGCCGTCAAGGGAGCGCATTTCATCGAACTGTGCGACAAGCGCAGCATCCCGCTGATCTTCCTGCAGAACATCACCGGCTTCATGGTCGGCCGCGAGTACGAGGCCGGGGGCATCGCCAAGCACGGCGCCAAGATGGTCACCGCCGTGGCGTGTGCGCGGGTTCCCAAGCTCACGGTGGTGATCGGCGGCTCGTACGGCGCCGGCAACTACAGCATGTGCGGACGCGCGTATTCGCCACGCTTCCTGTGGATGTGGCCGAACGCGCGCATCTCGGTCATGGGCGGCGAGCAGGCGGCCTCGGTGCTGGCCACCGTGCGCAGCGACCAGCTCGACGCCGGTGGTAACGAATGGTCGGACGAGGATCAGGAGTCGTTCAAGGAGCCCATCCGGCGCCAGTACGAGGAGCAGGGCAACCCCTACCACTCGACCGCTCGGCTGTGGGACGACGGCATCATCGATCCCGCCGACACCAGAACTGTTCTCGGACTGGCTCTCTCGGTGTGCGCGAACGCGCCGCTGGAGCCGGTTTCCTACGGCGTCTTCAGGATGTGACCGCAATGAACCAGATCCGTACCGTCCTCGTCGCCAACCGCGGCGAGATCGCCGTCCGCGTCATGCGCACCCTGCGGGAGGCGGGCATCCGTTCCGTGGCCGTCTACAGCGAGGCCGACCGCGACGCACTGCACGTGCGCTGCGCCGACACCGCGGTCCTCCTCGGACCCGCACCCGCTCGGGAGAGCTACCTCGACATCGGCAAGGTCGTCGACGCCGCCGTGCGCACCGGAGCCGACGCCATCCACCCCGGATACGGCTTCCTGTCGGAGAATTCGGAGTTCGCGGCCGCCTGCGCCGACGCGGGCATCACGTTCATCGGCCCACCCGTCGGGGCCATCGAGGTCATGGGCGACAAGATCACGGCGAAGGGCGCGGTGTCCGCGTTCGACGTTCCGGTGGTGCCCGGGATCGCGCGGCCCGGCCTGAGCGACGACGACCTCGCCGCGGCGGCGCCGGACATCGGGTTCCCGGTGTTGATCAAACCGTCCGCCGGCGGCGGCGGCAAGGGTATGCACCTCGTCCACGAGGAGAGCGAACTGCGTGCGGCGCTGACACGCGCGCGGCGCGAGGCGGCGTCGTCGTTCGGGGACGACACCCTGTTCCTCGAGCGATTCGTGTTGCGCCCCCGCCACATCGAGGTGCAGGTGCTCGCGGACACGCACGGCAACGTGATCCACCTCGGCGAGCGGGAATGCTCACTGCAGCGTCGTCACCAGAAGGTGATCGAGGAGGCGCCGTCGCCGCTGCTCGACGAGACGACCCGCGCTCGCATCGGCGCCGCGGCCTGTGCCACCGCGCGCAGTGTCGACTACGTAGGCGCCGGCACCGTCGAGTTCATCGTCTCCGCCGATGCGCCCGACGAGTTCTTCTTCATGGAGATGAACACTCGTCTGCAGGTCGAGCACCCCGTGACGGAGGAGGTCACCGGTCTCGACCTCGTCGCGTGGCAGATCCGTATCGCGGCGGGCGAGGAACTCACCGTCCGGCAGGAGGACGTCACGCTCACCGGCCACGCGATCGAGGCGCGGATCTACGCGGAGGATGCCGGACGCGGGTTCCTGCCCACGGGCGGCACCGTCGTCGGACTGCACGAGCCCACCGGGAAGGGCGTGCGGGTCGATTCGTCGCTGAGCGTCGGAACCGTGGTGGGGAGCAACTACGACCCGATGCTGTCCAAGGTGATCGCCCACGGCCGAGATCGGGCGGAAGCCCTGCGGCTGCTCGACCGCGCTCTGGGCGACACCTCGGTCCCGGGCGTCACCACCAACGTCGACTTCCTCCGGTTCCTGCTCGCGGACACGGACGTGATCGCCGGCCGGCTCGACACCGGATTGCTCGACCGTCGGGTGAACGACTTCGCCGCGCCGACCGTGTCGTCCGCCATCGCGGTCGCCGCGGCCGCTCATCGGTGGTCGCGCGCGTGGGCCGTACCCGCCGCCGACCCCTGGGACGTGCCCGACGGGTGGCGACTCGGCGGTCGGCGCGCCCCGGTCACCTATCGATTCGACGACACCGTCGACGTCGACTCCGTCGCGATCCACGGGTCGCCCGACGACGCGTACGTCGGCGTCGACGGCGGCGACCTTCGGAGCCTGCAGGTGACCTCGTCGGAGCACCACGTGGTGGTGACCGTCGACGGTGTGCGCACTCGGCACGACGTCGCCGAGGACGGCGACACCGTGTGGCTCGCCACCGAGTTCGGCAGCCGCGCGGTACTTCTCGTGCCCGAGGTCGCGATCGGCGCGGACGAGGACACCGAACCCGGCGCCGAGGTGCTCAGTCCCATGCCGGGCACCGTGATCGCGGTCGAGATCGCCTCCGGAGCGGAGGTCGACGCGGGCGCCGTCATGGTGGTCGTCGAGGCCATGAAGATGGAACACACGTTGACCGCACCCGTGGCCGGCGTTGCCGAGGTGCTCGTGCGCACCGGCGATCAGGTCGCCGTGAACCAGGTGCTCGCCCGCATCGTCACCGATACAGAAGCAGAGGACGCAGCATGACCGACTACCTGTCCACCGGCAACCTTCCCGACGACTACGCCCAGTTGGTGAAGACCGTCGCGGACTTCACCCGCTCCGTCGTGGCTCCGGTTGCGGCGCAACACGACCGCGACCACACGTTCCCCTACGAGGTGGTGCGGGGCATGGCCGACATGGGTCTGTTCGGCCTCCCGTTCCCCGAGGAGCACGGCGGCATGGGCGGCGACTACTTCGCCCTCTGCCTCGCGCTCGAGGAACTCGCGAAGGTCGATCAGAGCGTCGCCATCACGCTGGAGGCGGCGGTCTCCCTGGGCGCGATGCCGGTGTACCGCTTCGGCACCGACGCGCAGAAGCAGGAGTGGTTGCCGCGCTTGACGTCCGGCGAGGCGCTGGGGGCGTTCGGTCTCACCGAGCCGGGTGCCGGATCGGATGCGGGAGGAACCCGAACCACCGCGGTGCGCGACGGGGACGAATGGGTGATCAACGGGAACAAGCAGTTCATCACCAACTCGGGCACCGACATCACCGAACTGGTCACGGTCACCGCCGTCACGGGTACCGATGCGTCGGGCAAGAAGGAGATCTCGTCGATCCTCGTGCCCACGTCGACGCCCGGCTTCGAAGCCGGGCCGGCGTACGACAAGGTGGGATGGAACGCCTCGGACACGCACCCGCTCACGTTCACGGACGTGCGCGTGCCGGCGGAGAACCTGCTCGGCGAACAGGGTCGTGGCTACGCCGGGTTCCTGCGCATTCTCGACGAAGGCCGCATCGCGATCGCAGCGCTGGCCGTCGGGGCGGCGCAGGGGTGTGTCGACGAGAGCGTGAAGTACGCGCGGGAGCGCGAGGCGTTCGGTGTCGCGATCGGCCGCAACCAGGCCATCTCGTTCAAGATCGCCCGCATGGAGGCCCGAGCCCACGCCGCTCGCACGGCGTACTACGACGCGGCCGCACTCATGTTGTCGGGCAGGCCCTTCAAGAAGGAGGCCGCGATTGCCAAGCTGATCTCGTCCGAGGCGGCCATGGACAACGCCCGCGATGCGACGCAGATCCACGGCGGCTACGGCTTCATGAACGAGTACACCGTCGCCCGGCACTACCGGGACAGCAAGATTCTGGAGATCGGTGAGGGCACCACCGAGGTGCAGCTCATGCTGATTGCACGTCAGGTCGGGTTGTGAGAGAGCGCATCGTCCAGCGCGGCCTGTGGTTCGAGGAGATGGTGGAGGGCACGGTCTACGAGCACCGTCCCGGCCGCACCGTCACCGAGGCCGACAACGTGCTGTTCACGACGTTGACCATGAACACTCAGGCCCTGCACCTCGACGCGGCGTACAGCGCGGACACCACCTTCGGTGAGCGACTGGTGAATTCGATGTTCACCCTCTCGACCGTGGTGGGGCTGTCCGTGGCGCAGCTGACGCAGGGCACCATCGTGGCGAACCTCGGATTCTCGGACATCGCGTTTCCGAAGCCGCTGTTCCACGGGGACACGCTCTACGCCGAGACGACGATCGTGGAGAAGCGCGAATCGTCGTCGCGACCGGGGGAGGGCATCGTCACGTTCGCGCACACCGGTCGCAACCAGCGCGGCGAGGTCGTGGCCACCGCGACGCGAAAGACCCTGGTGCGCATGGCCCCGGCGGACGCATCGTGACGGACCGGGTCGTGACGGACCGGGTCGTGACGGACGGGGTTGCGGCGGAGGTCGGTCCGGTGTGGATGTTCTGCCCGGCGGACCGTCCGGAGCGGTACGCAAAAGCGGCCGCGGCGGCGGACGTGGTCATCCTGGATCTCGAGGACGCGGTGGCGCCGAAGGACAAGGCCGCGGCACGGCAGGCGTTGGTGAGCACTCCGCTCGACCCGTCGACGACCGTCGTGCGGGTGAACGCTCGGAGCACCGAGGAGTTCGCGCTGGACCTCGCCGCACTCGAACGCACCGAGTACCACCGCGTGATGGTGCCCAAATGCGAGTCCGCCGAGGACGTCTCGGCGCTCTCCCCGCGGTCCGTGGTCGCCCTGATCGAGACGCCGGCAGGCGTGGTGCGCGCCGCCGAGATCGCCGCAGCCTATGGGTGCGTGGCGGTGATGTGGGGTGCCGAGGACCTGATCGCCGCGCTCGGTGGCCGGTCGTCCCGGTGGCCGGACGGCCGATACCGCGATGTCGCGGTCCACGCGCGGTCCACGGCGCTGCTCGCGAGCAAGGCGGCCGGGCGACTCGCGCTCGATTCGGTCTACCTCGACATCGCCGACCTCGACGGGCTGCGGGCCGAGTCCGACGACGCGGTGGCCGTGGGTTTCGACGCGAAGGTGGCGCTTCACCCGTCCCAGGCCACGGTGATCAGGGAGTGCTTCACCCCGTCGGCCGAATCGGTCGCCTGGGCTCGCCGGGTGGTCGAGACGGCGGCCACGGAGCGGGGAGTGTTCACCGTGGACGGGAAAATGGTCGACGTGCCCGTCATCCGGCACGCGGAGCGGATCCTCGCCACGCAGAACGGCCCCACCGGAGCGGATCCGGTGGGGCCGTGAGCGGGATGGAACGGTGAATCAGAACGCGGCTTCGTCGAGCTCCATGACGTCGTTGTCCAGGTCTGCGAGGATCTGGCGGGTCGAGGTCAGGCGAGGCAGCACGTTCTTCGCGAAGAACGAACCGACGGCCACCTTGCCCTCGTAGAACGCCTTGTCCTTGTCGTTCGCACCGTTGTCGAGGGCGGCGATGGCCACCTCGGCCTGGCGCAGTAGCAGCCAGCCGATGAGCAGGTCACCGACGCTCATGAGCAGACGGACCGAGCCGAGGCCCACCTTGTACAGCTCGGTGGGCTGCTCCTGCGCACCCATGAGGTACTGGGTGAGCGTGCCGACCATTCCCTGTACGTCCTCGAGGGCGGTGTCGAGCAGCGCCCGCTCGGTTTTGAGGCGACCGTTGCCCGCCTCGCTGTCGATCCACTGCTTGACCTGCCCGGCCACGTGGGCCAGGGCGACGCCGCCGTCGCGAGCGATCTTGCGGAAGAAGAAGTCCTGCGCCTGGATGGCGGTGGTTCCCTCGTACAGCGAGTCGATCTTGGCGTCGCGGATGTACTGCTCGATGGGGTAGTCCTGCAGGAAGCCGGACCCACCGAGAGTCTGCAGGGACTGGGCGAGCTGCTCGTAGGCGATCTCGGATCCGACGCCCTTGACGATGGGCAGCAGCAGATCGTTGACGCGGAACGCGAGGTCCTTGTCGGCGCCCGAAACGTGCTGCGCCGCAGCCTCGTCCTGGTGCGCGGCGGTGAAGAGGTACACCGCGCGCAGGCCCTCGGCGTAGGCCTTCTGCGTCATGAGCGAGCGACGCACGTCGGGGTGGTGCGTGATGGTGACGCGCGGCGCCGCCTTGTTGGTCATCTCGGTGAGGTCCGCACCCTGTACGCGCTGCTTGGCGTAGTCGAGGGCGGTCAGGTAACCGGTCGAGAGCGTCGAGATCGCCTTGGTGCCCACCATCATTCGGGCGTGCTCGATGACGTCGAACATCTGCGCGATGCCGTTGTGGACGTCGCCCACCAGCCAGCCCTTGGCGGGAACGCCGTGGCCGCCGAGCGTGAGCTCGCACGTCGCCGACGCCTTGAGGCCCATCTTGTGCTCGACGTTGGTGACGAAGACGCCGTTGCGCTCGCCCAGTTCGCCGGTCTCGGAGTCGAAGTGGAACTTCGGGACGAAGAACAGCGACAGTCCCTTGGTGCCGGGCTTGCCGCCCTCGGGACGGGCGAGCACCAGGTGGAAGGTGTTCTCGAACAGGTCGTCCGCGTCGGCGGAGGTGATGAAGCGCTTCACGCCCTCGATGTGCCAGGTGCCGTCTGCCTGCTCGACGGCCTTGGTGCGGCCGGCGCCCACGTCGGATCCGGCGTCGGGCTCGGTGAGGACCATGGTGGCGCCCCAGTTGCGCTCGGCGGCGAACTGCGCCCAGCGCTTCTGCTCGTCGTTTCCGTTGTCGGAGAGGATCTGTGCGAAGCCGGGGCCGGCGGCGTACATGAACGCGGCGGGTTGCGATCCGAGCAGCATCTCGGCGACGGCCCAGAAGACCTGACGGGGAACGGGCAGTCCGCCGAGCTCCTCGTCGAGGCCGAGGTGGTCCCAGCCGCCCTCCTGCAGAGCCCGGTACGCCTTCTTGAACGGCTCCGGGATGGAGACGGTGTGGGTCTCGGGATCGAACGTGGGTGGGTTGCGGTCCGTCTCGGCGAAGGACTCGGCGAGGGGTCCCTCGGCCAAGCGGCGGACCTCTCCGAGAATCTCGCGGACGGAATCGACGTCGAGGTCACCGAACTGACCGGACGCAAGGGTCTTGTCCAACGCGAACAGCTCGAACAGGTTGAACTCGAGGTCTCGAACGTTGCTCTTGTAATGCCCCATGGTGACGCGCTCTCCGTATTCAGGTGGTGCGGTCCGACCGTCGGTACCGCCTCGTGGCTGTGCGGCGAGAGGCCCGTGGACGAGCGTCCGCGAACCTACTCACCGGTAACTTACAGCCATGCTACGCCCGAAATCACGCGGTGCCAACAGTAGGTCTACCGGCCGGTAACCGGGCCACGACGAGGGCGTCGAGAGCGACCGCGTCGTCGACGACCCGGGGGCGGGTCTCGGCCGTTTCGACGGCCAGCTCGTCGCTCAGTTCGGACACCAGATCCTCTGCGCTGTACAGGATCTCGACATCCTGCGGTCCGCCGACGCCGTGCTCGACGTTGTCGCGATGATGCCCGACGATGACGAGGATTCCCTCATGTTTCAGGGCTGTGTGGATGCGCGCCAGCAGTGCGGCCCGTTCGGGCGGCGACAGGTGAAGATAGGACAGGAGAACCAGGTCGTACTGCGGCTCGAGGGTGAGATCGGTCACGTCTGCATGGACCCACTGCAGGCGCTCGCGAATCGACGCCGTGGCTCCGCTCGCGACTCGAACCGCGGCCGTCAGCGCGACGGCGCTGAAGTCGACCGCGTCCACCCTCCACCCACGAGAGGCGAGCCACACCGCGTTCCGGCCCTCACCGCAGGCGAGGTCGAGAGCCCGGCCGGGCGGCAACGACGTCGCGAACTCCACGACCGCACCGTTGGGCGGTGCCCCCGCGGCCACGTCGCGACCGCGATACTTCTCGTCCCACGCCTGTGCGTCCATGTGACTATTCGACCATTCAACCCTTCGGCCCCGTGCGGGACGACCGGTGCCGGCCGGGTCTACCGCCAGACGGTGTCCACGTCGACGGCCTCGCGGGCCGGACCGTCGGGCGTGGTGGTGGACGTGCGCGAGAAGCGCGGCGCCGGTGCGTGTTGCGTGATCGAGTCGACCTCGATCAACGATCCCCGTGCCTCGACGTGCGGGTGCGTTCGAGCTTCCTCGAACGTGAGCACCGGGGTCACGCAGGCGTCGGTGCCGTCGAACACGGCCGCCCACTCGTCCCGAGTGCGCGAGGCGAAGGCCTCGGTGAATCGTTCGCGGAGCTCGGGCCATCGGCCCGTATCCATCTGCGCTGGAACGGATTCGGGATCGAGCCCGAGGCCCTCGAGGAACTTCGCGTAGAACTGCGGCTCGAGGGCACCCACCGCCATGTGCTTGCCGTCGGACGTGGCGTAGGTGTCGTAGAAGGGTGCGCCGGTGTCGAGCAGATTGGTTCCCCGTTCGTCGGACCACATTCCGATGCCGCGCCAGCCCCAGATCATGTGCGAGAGCGCCATCGTGCCGTCGACCATGGCCGCGTCGACCACCTGGCCTCGGCCGGACACCGACCGCTCCACGAGCGCCGCCAGGATCCCGGTCACCAGGAACATCGAGCCACCACCGAAGTCGCCGACCATGTTCATCGGCGGCACGGGCCGCTCGCCGGCGCGTCCGATGGCGTGCAGCACTCCGGTGACCGAGATGTAGTTGATGTCGTGCCCCGCGACGGAAGCCCAGGGACCGTCCTGTCCCCACCCGGTCATGCGTCCGTAGATCAGCCGCGGATTGCGCGCCGCGGTGTCCTCGGGGCCGAGGCCCATCCGCTCGGTCACGCCGGGGCGGAAGCCCTCGATGAGCACGTCCGCCCGTTCGACGAGACCCAGGACGCGCTCGAGATCCGCGGGATCCTTCAGGTTGGCCTCGACGATGCGGCGGTTGCGAATCAGGGGATCGCCGACGGAATCGCCGTGCGGCAGGGCGCCGGCACGCTGGACGCGCACCACGTCGGCGCCCATGTCGGCGAGCAGGGTCGCGGCGTGCGGACCCGGCCCGATTCCCGCGAGTTCGACGACCTTGATTCCGGCGAGGGGTCCAGTGCTCATGTCGCGAACCCTATCCAGCGGGTGGAGCGGCCGTAAATGACCGAAAGGTGCGCCGAACGGGACCCGACCCGGCCTCGGGCGGGTTCAGTCGGCGAGGAACGTACGGGCCGAATCGCGCACCTTGGTGCGTTGATCAGCCCACATGTCGGCGTTGGGATCCACCCGCGGATCCGACCACGGGATCTCCTCGGGGAACGGTCGGCCGAACGTCGCACCCAGATATCCGGACTCGACGGCCGCGAGGTGCTTGACGATGCCGAGCAGGTTGGTGCCGGTCGAGGTGAGGGGACGACGGATGTCGTATTCGGACGCTCCGTCGAGTTTCCACACCACCGCGTCGCGACCACGTTGGAGATAGGTGAGCAGGTCTTCCGTGTCCGCCATGGCCGTTAGCATCCTCTCGTGACGACAATTCGGCTAGGAACCCCGCTCGCTCCGTCGGCAACGAAGGTGATGCTCCTGGGGTCGGGTGAGCTCGGCAAAGAAGTGATCATCGCGTTCCAGCGACTCGGCGTGGAAGTCATCGCCGTCGATCGCTACGACAACGCTCCCGGCCACCAGGTGGCGCATCGGGCGCACACCGTCGACATGAGCGATCCCGACGCGTTGCTCGCCGTGATCGACGCCGAGGCGCCCCACTTCGTCGTCCCCGAGATCGAGGCCATCGCCACGGACGCGCTCTCCGCGGTGGAGGAGCGCGGTGTCACCACCGTCGTTCCCACCGCACGCGCGACCCAGCTGACGATGAACCGCGAGGGCATCCGCCGCCTCGCCGCCGAGGAGTTGGGGCTGCCGACCTCGCCCTACGCGTTCGCCGACAGCGTCGACGAGGTTCGGGCCGCCCTCGAGCGCACCGGGTTTCCGGCGGTGATCAAGCCGGTGATGTCGTCGTCGGGCAAGGGCCAGTCGGTGGTGAAGTCCGACGCGGACGTGCAGGCGGCGTGGGACCACGCGCAGGCCGGCGGACGCGTCGCGTTGGGACGCGTCATCGTGGAAGGGTTCGTGGACTTCGACTACGAGATCACCCAGCTGACCGTGCGCGGGCTCGACGAGCACGGTCATCCGGCCACCTACTTCTGCGAACCGATCGGGCACCTGCAGCAATCGGGCGACTACATCGAGTCGTGGCAGCCGCAGCCCATGTCACCGGTCGCGCTCGAGGCGTCGAGGGCGGTCGCCGAGACCATCACCTCCTCGCTCGGTGGCCGCGGCATCTTCGGCGTCGAACTGTTCGTCAAGGGCGACGACGTCTACTTCTCCGAGGTCAGCCCGCGTCCCCACGACACCGGTCTGGTCACGCTCGGCACCCAGCGACTGTCGGAGTTCGAGCTGCACGCGCGCGCGATCCTGGGACTGCCGATCGACACGACGCTGCTCTTCCCCGGCGCGTCCGCGGTGATCTACGGCGAGCTGGACGAGGTGGGGATCGCGTTCGAGGGTGTGGACGAGGCGATGCGCGTGCCGGAGACGGACGTACGCCTGTTCGGTAAGCCCGAGAGCTTCGCGCGACGGCGCATGGGTGTCGCGTACTCCACCGGCGCGGACGTGGAGGTCGCCCGCGCCCGAGCCCGCGAGGCGGCGGGAGCGGTGCGTCCGGTCGGAGGGGATTTCGCGAGCTGAGCCGGGCACACTGTCCGCATGGGCGGATTCGGAGTACTGATCGTCGGCCTCGCCATCGTGGTGGGGCTGGTGGGCATCGTGGTTCCGATCCTGCCCGGAGTGCTTCTGATCTTCGGGGCGATCGCGGTGTGGGCGTTCGTGGAGAACGACGCGACCGCGTGGACGGCGTTCGCGATCGCGACGGGGCTGCTCGTGGCGTCGGGCGTGGTCAAGTACCTGTGGCCGGGCCGGCGGCTGAAGGAGGCGGGCGTTCCGACGCGGACGATCGTGATCGGCGGCGTGGTGGGCATCGTCGGGTTCTTCGTGGTGCCCGTCGTCGGCCTCTTCCTCGGATTCCCGCTGGGCGTCTACCTCGCCGAACTGCCCCGGCAGCGCAACGGGGCCGAGGCGTGGCGATCGACCGTGCACGCCACGAAGGCCGTCGGCCTGTCCATTCTGGTCGAGCTGTTCGGTGCTCTCCTCGCCGCGGCGGTGTGGCTGGGCGCCGTGCTGTTCCTCTGACCTTTCCTCGAGATCGGGAGCACCCCCATGAGCAACCCCCTCACCGTCACCCTCGGGCACGAGGAACTGGTGATCCGCCAGCGCTGGGAAGTCGTCAGCATCGTCAACGACATCCTGGTCGCGCTGTGGTTCATCGCCGGCAGCATCCTGTTCTTCTTCGAGTCGACCACCACGCTGGGCACCTGGTTCTTCCTCGCCGGCAGTATCGAGCTGTTGATCCGGCCGCTGATCCGGCTGTCCCGACGCGTGCACCTGCAGCGGGTTCGCGGGTCGGCCGGCGCGTCGCCCACCGACTCCGGTGACGACTACTGATCCGACGCGGCGCGCTAACGCGCTCGGTACCAGTTCCGTGCGTTCTGGAACAGCACCGCCTGCAGGTCCCCGCCCACCGCGTCGGCGACGAGGTCGAGGTCGGCGGGCTCGAACGGGCGTCGGGCCCGGGTCCCCGGAAGGTCGGTACCGAACATCAGGGCCTCCGGATTGACGGCGTGGATGCGGCGCATGGTCTCGAGCGGATCCGCGTCGATGCGGCCGAACCCGGTGGCCTTCACTCGAACTCCGCGATCCACGAGGTTCAGCAGGTACGGCAGCGCCGGTGCCGCCATGCCCAGGTGGTCGATGCTCACGGCCGGAAGCTTGGCCATGATCGGTTCCAGGGAGCGCAGCAGGGCACCGTCGACGTAGAACTCCGAGTGCCAGCCCACCAGATCGTGGACGTGGAGAGCCTGCTCGGTGAGCGAGGAGATGTCGACGTGCCCGCGACGGAGATTGAAGCGCAGAGCGCGGACTCCGGCCCGGTCGAGGGCGACGATCTCGTCGTCGGTGGCGCCGTCGGGAAGCTGTGTGACGCCGACCCAGCCGGGCCCGAGCTCGTCGAGCGCAGCGAGTAGGTACGTCTGGTCGGTGCCCTGGAACGAGCCGGTCACCACGGCTCCGCCCGTGACGCCGAGCCCGTCCACCAGACTTTCGTAGTCGTCGACGGTGAACGGATCCGGGACGTAGCCGTGATCGGTGAGGGGGAAGCGCGGGTCGATGATATGGACGTGGCAGTCGAACACCCCCACAGGATGCCTCATGCTGTGATGTGATGCGGACAACACGAACTGTACCGATCCGTCCTACGCACAGGAGTGACCGATGAAGGCCGAACCGACCGTCGTCCTGGAGAACTACACCTACCTGGAGTGCCCTCGCTGGCACACCGACGAGAACGGCCACGGACGGATCTGGGTCTCGGATTTCTATACGCAGCAGGTGGTTTCGGTCGAGGCCGACGGCAGCGACGTGCGGGTCGAGGCGGAGGTGCCGGAGCAACCGTCCGGTCTCGGGTGGCTTCCCGACGGTCGACTGCTGGTGGTGTCGATGCGGGACAAGACCGTGTTGCGCCGCGAGAACGACGGTCGACTGGTGGTCCACGCGGACCTCTCCGACTACGCGACCGCCAATGCCAACGACATGCTGGTCGACGACCGGGGCCGTGCGTACGTCGGGAACTTCGGGTTCGATCTCATGAACCTCGCGCCGATCGAGACGGCCTCACTGGTGCGCGTCGATCCCGACGGCAGTGTGCACGAGGTCGCCACCGAACTGCGGTTCCCCAACGGGATGGCGATGACCGCGGGCGGCGACCTGCTCGTCGACGAGACCATCGGCAACCGCGTGAGCGCGTTCGCCGTCGCCGAGGACGGTTCGCTCGGTGAGCGTCGGGACTGGGCGACGTTCGGCGCCGTTCCGGTGGGCACCGACATGGCCGAGGGGATGAGCCAGGTGGTGGTGGCCGCCGACGGGTGCGCACTGGCTCCGGACGGAACCCTGTGGGTCGCAGACGCTCTCGGTCAGCGGCTCGTCGCGGTGCGCGAGGGCGAAGGTGTGGTGGACGAGTTGACGTTCGACACCGGTGTGTTCGCGTGCGGCTTCGGCGGGGGCGACGGGAAGACCCTGTTCGTCTGTGCCGCACCGGACTTCAACGAGCATGCGCGCAAGGACGAGCGCGAGGGACGGTTGTTGGCGGTCCGGGTGTAGTCCCGCTTCCCGCTGACCGAACCGTCGTCTGCTGACGCAACAGCGTCCGCGAACGGCAGTTCGATCAGCGGGAACGAGCCGGGGGCACCCGCTCCCACCCGCTCGGACCCCGCCCGCTCAGACCTTGTCCGGCTCCGAGGCCGCGAGCATGTCGTCGCGCTCGACGACCTTCACGCGCTCGCGTCCCTGGGGCTCACCGAGGCTGCGCTCGTGCGCATCGAGGCGGTACCAGCCGTCCCAGGTGGTGTACGGAACGTTCTTGTCCTCGAGGAACTTCACGATGGCGTCCTCGGCGGGCTCGGCCGCGTCGAGGAAGTCGGGCGCGTCGGCGATGAGGTTCGCGACCGTCTCGTTGGCGTCGCCCTTGGTGTGACCGATGAGGCCGACGGGTCCACGCTTGATCCAGCCGGTGACGTACGTGGCGGGTACGCGATCGCCCTCGAGGGTGTGCACGCGGCCGGCCTCGTTGGGGATGGTGCCGGCGAGCTCGTCGAAGGGCAGGTCGGCGATGTTCTGCGAGAGGTAGCCGACCGCGCGGTAGACGGCGGTGACGTCCCAGTCGGTGTACTTGCCGGTGCCCGTGACGTTGCCGGTTCCGTCGAGCTCGGTGCGCTCGGTACGCAGCCCGACGACCTTGCCGTCCTCGCCGAGAACCTCGTGGGGCGACTCGAAGAAGTGCAGGAACAGCTTGTGCGGGCGGCTGCCGACGTCGCGGATCGCCCAGTCCTGCAGGGTGTTCGCCACCATGTCGACCTGCTTGGACTCGCGACGGGCCTTCTCGGAGCCCTCGTCGTACTCGATGTCCTCGGGCGCGACGATCACCTCGATGTTGGGCGAGTGATCGAGCTCGCGCAGTTCGAGCGGCGTGAACTTGGCCTGCGCGGGTCCGCGACGACCGAAGACGTGCACCTCGGTGGCCTTGTTGGACTTGAGGCCCTCGTACACGTTGGCGGGGATCTCCGTGGGGAGCAGCTCGTCGCCGGTCTTGGCGAGCACGCGGGCGACGTCGAGCGCGACGTTGCCGACTCCGAGCACCGCGACCTTCTCGGCGTCGAGGGGCCAGGTGCGGGGGACGTCGGGGTGACCGTCGTACCAGGAGACGAAGTCGGCGGCCCCGTAGCTGCCGTCGAGATCGATGCCGGGGATCTTCAGCGCGCGGTCGGCGTTGGCGCCGGTGGAGAAGATGACGGCGTCGTAGAAGCGACGCAGCGTCTCGAGGTCGATGTCGGTGCCGTAGTCGATGTTGCCGAGCAGGCGGACCTGCGGCTTGTCGAGCACCTTGTGCAGGGCGGTGATGATGCCCTTGATGCGCGGGTGATCGGGGGCGACGCCGTAGCGGATCAGGCCGAAGGGAGCGGGCATCCGCTCGAAGAGGTCGATGCTCACACCGGGGCCGGAAACGTTGTGTTCGGACTTCATGAGGGCATCGGCGGCGTAGATGCCGGCGGGGCCGGCACCGACGATGGCCACGCGAAGTGGACGGTTCTGGTCACTCATCAGCAGCGGTCTTCCTGACATCTTCGACGGTCACGGACACCCCAGCATAAGTGAGGGGGACCTACCCCCGGGGCGACAGGGTTCGATCCGATGCTCGCTCGGAAGTGATCTGTCTCTCGAGTTGGTATGGGAGAGCGCGGTCGGGGTCGTTGTGGGGAACAAGTGATTGCAATCGAAACGATTCGGACATCCATGCCGAGTCGTCGACCGTCGACCCGAAAGGCACGCCCGTGACCGAGCTCAGCCCCGAATCCGCCCTCCTGAAGCCGATCGCCCTCGGTGACATCGAGGCCCGCAACCGGGTCTTCATGGCGCCGCTGACCCGCAGCCGCAGCGGTGACGACGGCGTCCCCGGAGACATCGTCGCCGAGTACTACGGCCAGCGCGCCGGGGCCGGACTGATCGTCTCCGAGGGAACCCAGCCGTCCGCCGTCGGCAAGGGCTACACCAACACCCCCGGACTGCACACCGACGAGCAGCAGGCCGGATGGGCGAAGATCGCCGACTCCGTGCACGGCAAGGGCGGCCGCATCGTCGTCCAGCTCATGCACGCCGGACGCGTCTCGCACCCGGACAACTCGGGCCTCGAGGCCGTCGCCCCCTCGGCGATCGCTCCCGGCATCGACATGTTCACCAAGGACGGCATGAAGGAGATCCCCGCTCCCCGTGCCCTCACCGAGGACGAGATCCCCGGCATCGTCGCCGAGTTCGTCGACGCCTCGAAGCGGGCCGTCGCGGCCGGACTCGACGGCGTCGAGTTGCACGCGGCCAACGGCTACCTGCTCCACCAGTTCCTGGCCGACGGCGCCAACACCCGCACCGACTCGTACGGCGGCAGCCCGGAGAACCGCGCCCGCCTCGTCGTCGAGGTCACCAAGGCCGTCGTGGACGCCATCGGCGCCGGCAAGGTGGGCATCCGCATCTCCCCGGGAAGCACCGCCAGCGGAATCTCCGAGGACGACTCCACCGGCGTCTACGAAGCGCTGCTCCCGCAGATCGACGGACTCGGTCTGGCCTACCTGCACGTGCTGATCGCCGCCGACGACCCGTTCACGAGCAAGCTGCGCTCGGCGTGGTCCGGCCCGTTCGTGCTCAACACCGGCTTCGAGAACGTGAGCACGCGCGACGAGATGGAGACGCTGATCGCCGACGGCCACGCCGATGCGGTCACCGTCGGGCGCCCGTTCATCGCGAATCCGGACCTGGTCACGCGCTGGACGCACGACACCGAGCTCAACACTCCGGACGAGTCCACCTTCTACGGTGGCGGCGCCGAGGGCTACATCGACTACCCGTCGCTGAACGGCTGAATCACCGCGCCGGAACCACGAGTGCCAAGATCGGGGTATGAGCACTCCTGACGACGAACCCCGCCGCGGCACCGCAGCGCCTCTGATCGCTGCGGTGTCCGTGGTGGTGGTCGTGGGCGCGATCATCGGAGTGCTGTCCGCCACGAGCTCGCCCGAGGAGAACCTCAGCGAGGGCCAACGTGTCGGCGGCCTGATGGTCGAATACATCGAGGCCGCGCGGTCCGACGACGCCGCGGCCGTGGCGGCCCTGCAGTGCACCGGCATCGAAAACGCCCCGCTGTCCGACGACGGCACGGCGGAGCTGAACAACATCACCGAGATCCGCGTCAACGGCGACGAGGCCGAAGCGGATCTCGAGGTCACCATCGGCGGGAGCGAGGCGAACGTCACCTGGAACGCCGTCCGCGAGGGCGACGAGTGGCGGGTCTGCAGTTCCTGAGCGGTCCGTCAGGCCCTGTCGGTCGTCACCTGCGCGCCCGCCTGACCCTCGGCCGCCTGCGCCGCCAGGCCACCCTGCGTGCGCAACGGGATCTCCTTGTGGAACAGGTTGACCACGAACGCCGCGAGCATCAGGAAGCCGGCCGCCAGGAACACCGAGTCCATGGCCTCCGAGAAGCCGATCTGGAACGGCGCCGCCAACGCGTCGGGCAGGGTCTGGATGAACGAGGTGTCGTCCAGGAAGCCGCCCGCGGCCGACCCCTCGCCCGACGCCAGCGAGCGGGCCAGTTCCGCGACCGCGGGGTCGTCGCTCTGCGCCGCCGACGCGGCCGCCGCGGCGAACTCGGGTGTGGCGGACGCGTCGCGCAGGGCCGAGGAGATCGTGTCGGATACCCGCGAGAACAGCAGCGACAGGAACACCGCGACACCGAGCGTGCCGCCGATCTGCCGGAAGAACGTGGCCGACGACGTCGAGACCCCCATGTCCCGCGGCGGCAACGCGTTCTGGATCGCGAGCGTGAGCGGCTGCATCAGGTTGCCCAGGCCGAACCCGAACCCGAACATCACGACCATGATCAGCCACAGCGGCGTGTCGTAGCGGATGAACGAGAACGCGAACATGCCCACCGTCATGAGCGTGGTCCCGATGACGGGGTACGGGCGATAGTGCCCGGTGCGCGAGATCATCTGTCCCGAGATGATCGACGCCACCATGATGCCGACCACCAGCGGAAGCATCTGGAATCCGGCCAGCGTCGGCGATGACCCCTTGACCACCTGCAGGTACTGCGGCAGCAGCGTGATGCCGCCGAACATCGCGGCGCCGGTGATGACCGACAGCACCAACCCGATGCTGAAGGTCCTGTTGCGGAAGAACTTCATCGGGATGAGGGCGTTGTCCTTCATTCGGATCTCGACGACGACGAACGAGACGATGCCGACCACCCCCAGGGCGTAGCAGACGTAGGCCCCGGTCGAGCCCCATCCCCAGGTGCGGCCCTGCTCGGCGATGATCAGCAGCGGGACCAGGCCGACGGCCAGCGCGGTCGCACCGAGCCAGTCCACGACGGCGCTGCCGTGGCGTCGGGGGAGGTCCAGCACCCGCCACACGACGAAGAGCGCGACGATGCCGATCGGGACGTTGACGAAGAAGACCCAGCGCCACCCGGTGATGCTCAGGATCTCCGACTGCCCGCTCAGGAGACCGCCGATAACCGGACCGAGCACGCTCGACGTACCGAACACGGCCAGGAAGTAGCCCTGGTACTTGGCGCGCTCACGCGGTGGGACGATGTCGCCGACGATGGTCAGGGCGAGGGAGAACAGGCCGCCGGCGCCGAGGCCCTGGAACGCGCGGAACGCCGCGAGCTGGTACATCGACGTGGCGAACCCGCACAGCGCCGACCCGATCACGAAGATGGTGATGGCCGTGAGGAAGAACTGTTTGCGGCCGTAGATGTCGGACAACTTGCCGTACAGCGGGGTCGAGAGCGTCGCCGTGATGAGGTACGCCGTGGTGACCCAGGCCTGGATCGAGAACCCCTGCAGGTCGTCGGCGATGGTGCGGATGGAGGTCGAGACGATCGTCTGGTCCAGCGCGGCCAGGAACATCCCGAGCATCAGCCCGGAGATGATCGTCATGATCTGACGGTGGGTGAAATCGCCGGTGTCGTTCGGCGACGCGGGTGCTGCTTCGGTCATCTCGACATACTGCCCCCACAACGCCGTACGCAGCGACTACGGGACAAATCGGACTGCCGCGGGACCTCGTCGTCGCTTGTGGAAAACTGGTGGCGTGACCTACGCCGGAGACATCACTCCCCAGCAGGCCTGGGAAATACTGCGCGACGATCCCGATGCCGTCCTGGTGGACGTGCGCACCCACGCGGAGTGGAGCTACGTCGGCGTCCCGGACATCTCCTCCCTGGACAAGCCGACCGCGTTCGTCGAGTGGAATCGATACCCCGACGGTGCGCGCAATCAGGGCTTCCTCGACGAACTGCGCGCTGCGGGGATATCGCAGGGGCCCGTGGTGTTCCTGTGCCGCTCGGGCCAGCGGTCCATCGGTGCCGCGGAGGCCGCGACCGAGGCGGGGATCGGCCCGTCCTACAACGTGCTCGACGGTTTCGAGGGCGCCACCGACGCCGACGGCCACCGTGGTCGGGTGGGCTGGCGCGCCGTCGGACTTCCCTGGCGTCAGGCATGACCGAGCGCAGGATGCCTCCGGGCGGCGGCTTCGCCAAACCCCTGCCCGACGGCGTCGGGCAGGGAACGCTCGGGGTGCGCGGCGGACTGAACCGCAGCGGCTTCGAGGAGAACGCGGAGGCGCTGTACCTGTCGTCCGGCTTCGTCTACGAGAGCGCGGAGGCCGCCGAGAAGGCGTTCACCGGCGACCTCGATCACTTCGTCTACTCCCGCTACGGCAACCCGACGGTCTCGATGTTCGAGGAGCGTCTGCGGCTCATCGACGGTGCCGAGGCCGCCTTCGGCACGTCGAGCGGGATGTCCGCGGTGTTCACGGCGCTGGGCGCGCTGCTGAAGGCCGGTGACCGTCTGGTCGCGGCGCGCAGCCTGTTCGGATCGTGCTTCGTGGTGTGCAACGAGATCCTGCCTCGCTGGGGAGTGGAGACCGTCTTCGTCGACGGCGAGGATCTCGATCAGTGGGAGCAGGCGCTGTCGGTGCCCACCACGGCCGTGTTCTTCGAGACTCCGTCGAACCCGATGCAATCCCTGGTGGACGTGGTGCGGGTGGTGGAACTCGCGCACGCCGCCGGCGCACAGGTGGTGCTGGACAACGTGTTCGCGACGCCGGTGCTGCAGAAGTCGTTCGATCTGGGCGCCGACGTCGTCGTGTACTCGGGCACCAAGCACATCGACGGGCAGGGCCGCGTGCTCGGCGGCGCCATCCTCGGTTCCGCGGAGTACATCGACGGACCCGTACAGACCCTGATGCGGCACACCGGTCCCGCGCTCAGCCCGTTCAACGCCTGGACGCTGCTCAAGGGGCTCGAGACGATGCCGCTGCGCGTGCGGCACATGAACTCCTCGGCGGAGGCGGTGGCTCGGTTCCTGGAGGATCAGCCCGGTGTGAACTGGGTTCGCTACCCCTTCCTGCGATCGCACCCGCAGTACGACCTGGCCGTGTCGCAGATGACCGGCGGCGGCACCGTCGTGACCTTCGAGCTCGACGGCGGCAAGGCGCGCGCCTTCGAGTTCCTGAACAAGCTGCGCATCGTCGACATCTCCAACAACCTGGGCGACGCCAAGTCGCTGGTCACCCACCCGGCCACCACCACGCATCGGGCCATGGGTCCGGAAGGTCGTGCGGCCGTGGGGATCACGGACGGCGTGGTGCGCATCTCCGTGGGGCTCGAGGACGTGGAGGATCTGATCGCGGATCTGGCGGGCGCGCTGGAGCGGTAGCCGTTCTTCCCGGCGCCCGTCACAACCCGAACGCGGACAGGATCGTCGCGAACTTCGCCGTCGTCTCGCCCAGCTCCTCCTCGGGGTCCGAGGCGGCCACGATCCCGCCGCCCGCGGTGGTGACGCCGCTCAGACCGTCGGCGGCGATGTCGATGCACCGGATCGCGACCATCCACTCGCCGTCGCCCGACGCGTCGCACCAGCCCACCATGCCGGCGTAGAAGTCGCGGCTGCGCCCGGATTCGATGAGGTCGATGGTGCGCAGCGCGAGTTCCGTCGGGCTGCCCGCGACTGCCGGGGTGGGGTGCAGCGCCAACGCGAGATCCAGTGCGGTGGTGGCGGAATCGCGCAGCGTGGCGGTGATGGGTGTCGCGAGATGCCACACCGCGGGGGTGCTGGTGAGGATCGGGGCATCGGGGACGGACACCTCCGAGCACAGGGGTGCCAGGGCGTCGGCGATGGCCTCGACCACGTAGCGGTGCTCGGCCAGATTCTTCGCACTCGTGAGCAGTGCTTCCCCGGCAGCGCGGTCCATATCAGGATCCGATTGTCGCGCAGCGGTTCCCGCGAAGGGTTGGCACATCACCTCGGTGCCGGTGCGCGAGACCAACAGTTCCGGACTCGACCCCACGAGGGAGCGCCCGAAGAACGGGCCCCCGGCCGCGGTCAGATCGACGGCGAACCCGTTGCGCAGGGGAGTCGATCCGATCAGTGTGTTCGCCAGCGCGATCGGCGACAGCGGCGCGTCGAAGACCAGGGTCATGGACCGTGCGAGCACCACCTTGCGCAGCGCCGAATCGGGGTGGTTCAGCACGGACAGGGCACGCCGTACGCGTTTCACGTGATTGTCCGGCGGCGGATTCCGGGAGGCGATCACCGCACCGGGCAGTGTGGGTACCTCGCCGATCTCGCGCGCGGTGTCGCGTCGTTCCACCGTGGCCGGCTCCACCAGGGCGCACAGGGTCGATGCGTCGAAACCGATGGCGCCCACCACCATCGAGACACCGCCCTCGGCCAGCTCCTCGCGAGCGTCGTCGATGTCGTCGAAGGAACGGCGGGCTCCGGAGGCGTCGATGCTGCGGTCGGGCCTCGAGTAGACGAACCTCATCCGAACGGGCTGCTGGTGTGCCCGATGAGATCGGCCACCGAGTCGATCACCCGCGTCGGGCGGAACGGGAACTGTTCGACGCTGGCCGGGGTCGAGATGCCGGTCAGAACCAGGATGGTCTGCAGCCCGGCCTCGAGGCCGGAGACGATGTCGGTGTCCATCCGGTCGCCGATCATCAGCGTGTTCTCCGAGTGGGCGCCGATCGCGCGCAGCGCCGATCGCATCATGAGGGCGTTGGGCTTGCCCACGTAGTACGGCTCGCGACCCGTGGCCCGGGTGATGAGCGCCGCGACCGAGCCCGTGGCCGGCAGCGATCCGTCGCGGGACGGGCCGGTGGCGTCGGGATTGGTGGCGATGAACCGCGCCCCACGCTCGATGAGTCGGATGGCGGTGGTGATCGCCTCGAACGAGTAGGTGCGGGTTTCGCCCAGCACCACGTAATCGGGATCGATGTCGGTGATGACGTACCCGATGTCGTGCAGCGCCGTCGTGAGCCCGGATTCGCCGACGACGTAGGCACTCCCGTTCGGTCGCTGGTTGCCCAGGAACGTGGCGGTGGCCAGTGCCGACGTCCAGATGGACTCCTCGGGGATCTCGAGCCCCGTGCGTCGGAGTCGGGCCTGCAGGTCCCGTCGGGTGCGAATGGAGTTGTTGGTGAGCACGATGAACGGTGTGTCGGTGTCCTGCAGTTCCTTCAGGAACCGATCGGCCCCGGGAACCAGGTGCTCCTCGTGGACGAGGACGCCGTCCATGTCCATCAGATAGGTCCAGGGAGGCGTCGGCTGCTCGTCGTTGTCGGTCACGGGGACCATTCTGCCCGCTGCGCCACCGCCTAGGGTGGTCCGCGTGCAGTACGAGCCCCTCGACGACCCGATCCGTTCGTCCCTCCTCGGAGCACACGCCCGTTTCGCCGTGTGGAAGGGGCGCATCGGTCGCTACATCCCCGAGGTGACCGGGTTCGTCGGACATCCGCCGGTTCTCGACGAGCAGGACTGGGCCGATCTCGCCGCGATCGTCGAACCGGGGGAGTCGGTGGCATTGCGGGGAGACGGCATCCGGCCGCCCGCGGGATGGACCGTCCTCGACACGATCGGCCTGCTGCAGTACGACGGTTCGACCCTCGACGTCGCGCCCGAGCCCACCGCGCGCGTGCTCACCGAGGCAGACGTTCCGGCCATGATCGACCTCGTCGAGCGCACGAGGCCCGGACCGTTCGGCCCGCGCACCATCGAACTGGGCACGTACCTCGGGGTGCACGACGGCGACCGGCTGATCGCCATGGCCGGCGAGCGCATGCACCCCAACGGATGGACCGAGATCAGTGCCGTGTGCACCGACCCCGACCACCGCGGCCACGGCCTGGGGTCGCGCCTCATCCGCGCCGTCGGGCACGGGATTCGCGAGCGCGGGGAAGTACCCTTCCTGCACACGAGTTCGACGAACACCGCCGCGATACGGTTGTACGACACACTGGGTTTCGTGCTGCGGCATCGAACCGTTCTGACGATCGTGGAGGTAGCTCGATGAACGAGCGCGTGCTGACCGGCGCCGCCGAACTGCTGGAACTGCGCCGGGTCTTCCGTGCCGCCATGGTCGGTCTGCCGGCCCTGACGGCGACGGAGGAGAACGTCGAGGGTCTGCACGAGCCGGGCCGGTCCTTCGGCGTCTTCGCGAGCGCTGGAGATGGTCCAGAACAGAATGGTTCGGAACAGAACGGTCCGGAAATGCTGGTTGGGACCACCGAGTCCACCCTCGGCACCCTGACGCTGCCCGGCGGCACCGCCGTCTCGCACGCCGCGGTCACGCACGTCGGGGTGCTCCCGACCCACACCCGACGCGGCATCGTCTCCACACTCCTGCGCCGTCAGCTACGCGAGGCGCGCGACGCCGGTGAGGTCGTCGCCTCGCTGCGCGCGTCCGAGGCCGTCATCTACGGCCGGTACGGCTACGGCGTCGCCACCTCGAGCACGTCCGCCGAGGTGATCACCGCACGCGCCTCGGTGCGCGACGAGGCGGCCACCTCCGGTGCGACCCGAATCATCGACAACGACGGCGCTTTCGATGCGTTCGCGGGCATCGTCGCGTCGCACCCGTCGGATCGGGCGGGCACCATCTCGCGGCCGGCCTCCTGGTGGAACGCGGCTCGGTTGCACGCGAAGGACGAGACCGGACCCGTGTGGAACGCGGTGCATTCCACGAACGGCGACGACGACGGCTTCGTCCGCTACCGCGCCGGCGATCCGTCGTCGTGGTGGTCCGGCGCGGACCGCAGGATCGAGGTCGAGGACTTCCACGCCCCGAACGACGCGGTGTTCGCCGACCTGGTGCGGTTCCTCCTGCGACTGGACCTCGTGGATCGCATCGCGTTCCCGGCGTTGCCCACCGACACGGTCCTGCCGCTGCTGGTGCAGGATCGGCGGTCCGTGCGGCTCGGGCGCGTCGAGGACGAGACGTGGTTGCGCATCCTCGACGTGCCCGCGGCCCTGGCCGCGCGGACCTACGCCGCCGGACCGGCCGTGACCATCGCGGTGCAGGACAAGGACCTCCCCGAGAACACCGGGACGTACCGCATCGCGTCGGACGGGGTGAGTGCGGTCGATGCCGATGCCGATGCCGATGCCGACCTCACGGTCGACGTTCGGGAGCTCGCGGCCGTTCTGCTCGGGGGAACGAGCTGGGCGGGGCTGGTGACGGCGGGGCTGGTGACGGGCACGCCCGACGCGGCGGACGTTCTGTTCCGCACCGCTCGCGCACCGTTCGCCGGGGTGGGTTTCTGACGCTGGTCTAGCGTCCGGGAAGCGCGGCCTGCTCTTCGAGCTCGGTCCCGCGCAGCTCGTACGACTTGATCGCCCAGTAACCGCCGAACGTCGCGACGGCCACGGCTTCCACGACCAGAACCGCCAACGCACCCTGCCTCAGCACGAGGACCAGCGCGAGCGCGGAGGCCGGGGCGACGACCACCACGACCGCGACGATCCGGTACACCGAGCGGTACCGACGGATGCGGCGCGGGGAGTCGCGGGAGGCGTGGAGGGTGTCGTCCGCGTTCCACCAGACCGACGCGGCGAACGCCAGGAAGAACCCGACGGCGGCCACGGCGTGGACGATCATCGACGGCCCGAACGACGGTTCGCCGGGCGCGGCCGTCGGGACCAGGGCGACGATCACCAGCAGGGCGCCGGCGAGATCGAGCAGTCGGTTCTCGAGCCGGCTGTACCCGCGGTAGCAGAGCAGGGTGATGCCCGTGCCGACGAGCACGCCGACGAAGACGTCACGCGCCGGGCTGTAGTAGTACTCGCTGAGCGAGCCGAGGACCGGGACGTCGGGTGCCAGCAGCGAGTACACGACGAGTCCCACGGGTAATCCGATCGCCAGCACGGACATCGCGGTACGCAGGGCGAAGTAGGTCCCGACGATCTGTTCGGCCAACCGTTCGCCCATGTCACGGACTGTACGGGCTTCCGCGCTCGCGGAAGCCGACCCCGGCGCTCCGGCCCGCGCGACGTACGGTGAAAATGCAGTGACGGGGGACGACACGACGGGAGTTCGGTGTGGCACAGGCATTGAAGCTGGGATACAAGGCATCGGCGGAGCAGTTCGGGCCGCGTGATCTGGTGGAACTCGGGGTGCTCGCGGAAGCCGCGGGTATGGACTCCGCGACCGTGAGCGATCACTTCCAGCCCTGGCGCCACGAGGGCGGTCATGCTCCGTTCTCCCTGGCGTGGCTCACCGCCGTCGGTGAACGCACGCAGCGTATTCAGCTCGGAACGTCGGTGATGACCCCGACCTTCCGCTACAACCCTGCCGTCATCGCTCAGGCGTTCGCCACGATGGCGTGCCTGTATCCGAACCGCATCATGCTGGGCGTGGGAACCGGCGAGGCGCTCAACGAGATCGCGACCGGATTCGACGGTGAGTGGCCCGAGTTCAAGGAACGGTTCGCTCGTCTGCGCGAGTCGGTGCGCCTCATGCGCGAACTCTGGCTGGGCGATCGCGTCGACTTCGAGGGCGAGTACTACACGACCAAGGGCGCCTCGATCTACGACGTGCCCGACGGAGGTGTCCCCGTGTACATCGCCGCGGGTGGACCCGTGGTGGCGCGGTACGCCGGGCGGAGCGGGGACGGATTCATCTGCACCTCCGGTAAGGGCATGGAGCTGTACACGGACAAGCTTCTTCCCGCCGTCGCCGAGGGTGCGGCGAAAGCGGAACGGTCGACCGACGCGATCGATCACATGATCGAGATCAAGATCTCGTACGACACCGACCCGGACGCCGCACTCGAGAACACCCGCTTCTGGGCGCCGCTGTCGTTGACGCCCGAGCAGAAGCATTCGATCGACGACCCCATCGAGATGGAGAAGGCCGCCGACGAACTGCCGATCGAGCAGGTGGCGAAGCGATGGATCGTCGCCTCCGATCCCGACGAGGCCGTCGAGAAGGTCAAGCCCTACGTCGATGCGGGTCTGAACCACCTCGTCTTCCATGCCCCGGGGCACGATCAGAAGCGGTTCCTGGACCTCTTCGCCCGCGATCTCGAGCCGCGGTTGCGCGCGCTGGCGTAACCCGGCCCGGTTCAGAACGGGCACGGTCGATCCCACTGTCGGGCGCGAACCGTCCGTAGGTGGGCGTGATATCGACGGCGGATCTCGGCCAACCGAGGGCGGGCACGGACGTCCGCCCGCAGGATGTCGGTGAGGGTCGGCCCGACGTCGCCGGGTGGGTGGTGGCGCTGCCACCACGTGGGCTCCGCGATCGGTGTCTCGTCGGGTGCTCCGAGGAGTCGGGGGGTCGGCGGCGGTGGGCGCCGGGACGCGGACGATGCCACCGGAGCGACGCCGGAGTCTCGAGGCGGCGCGGTCACGCGGAGCAGTCCCGACGACGACCGCCACGCGACCAGTCCGTTCCCGAGCGGGACCGCCTGCCACAGCCCCCAGGTCTTCAGCTGGTGGTGCACCGTGCACAGCGGGTGAAGGTTCTCCTCGACGGTCCACCCTCCCGACTGCGGATCCGAGTGCCGGAACGGGACGCAGTGGTCCAGTTCGCAGCGCGAGGCGGGCACCGAGCATCCTGGAAACGTGCACGTGGGGTTCACGAAACGGACGGCTGCGGCAACGCGGGCCGAGGGGCGGTAGGTGAGCGCACCGGCCGGCGGCTGCGAGTGGTCACCGTGGCCGATGGCGAGTTCGCAGAACAGGGCTGCGGGGTCGCGTCGAAGGAACCGAAGCCAGTGCGCTGCAGCCTGATCGACGATCGGAATCGACGGCGGCCGGGGCGTCGCCGCCGGGGTGGGTACGACGCCGCAGTCGGTGGTGCGGCCGACGAGGACGGTGCGGTGGGTCGGTTCGTCGGGCTGGGCTGGTTTGTCGGGCTGTGCCGGAGCATCGGCTTCCTGATCACCGTCGGATTCCGCGCCACCTCCCGTCCATCCCTGCGATTCGGCCAACCCGGCCATCTCGGTGAGCAGCCCCTGCCACCGAGCGTCGGTGGCGATGATGCGCGCGATGTCGGCGTCGACGACCGTGCCGTCCGCCAACCGGGCCGGTGAGGACGTGAGGCCCAGCAGGGTCTGCACGTCCATGACGATCTGGACGAGCGGGCGGCGTCGATCGGCGAGCGGATCCTCGAGAGCGGCGTAGTGGCACTCGCTGGTGCCGCACCGGCAGGCGACCCGCGCTTCCTGACGGAGGAACGCCATGAGGGCCGCGGACCGGCGCTGACCTGCCGACCGCGGATCACGAGCGCAGACGGTGGCCGCCATCTCGGTGATCACCGCGTCGGCCTCGGCGCCGTCGAGCGAACTCAGACGAGCGACGAGCTTCGCCGTGCCGTCACCTTCCTGGCGGACGTCCACCCGGCCCGCGGTCCGGGCGTTCGCCGCGCGGACCGCAGCCGCCTCGTCGGGTGCCGTGGCCATCCACAGTGACCAGATGCGTGCGGTCAGTGCTGCGGGCGACAGGCGCTCGGCGTGCCCCAACACCTGCCACTCGAGCGCGGCAACGGTGTCCGGACCGGCCTTGCCCAGCGTGGAGCAGATCGAACGCACCCGCGGAAGATCGATCACTCCGCACCAGAACCGCAGCGCGGTGCCGGGCAGGAGTTCGAGCGCGCTGCCCAGATCCAGGGTGCGGGAAGCGGCGCCGTGGGTGCTGCCCATCGCCACGGCAGTCTCGGCGACGGCGGCCTTGCGCGCCCGGACCTCGTCGGCGTCCCCGCCCGCGAGGAACAGCTCCATCTCCGCGTCGAGACGCGCCTCGTAGACATCCGCGACCGCGCCGACCTGGCGCGATGCGCACACGTTCTCGTAGAGCTGCCACGTGGGCAAGGCAGCGAGCGTTTCCGCCACCGCGCCGTCCACCGCCGACCGAACCGTCATCGAATCCCCCCGAAATCGAATGTACGAGCGAAGGTAACCGATCCCACCGACACGATCGATCGCTGGATTCCGGCACCACGGAAGGTCTCGGTGATGCCCACTACGCTGGGGTCATGGCCGACACCGATATCGACCCGCCCGCACCCGCCGAGCCGCCGAAGTACGCGGGGGTCTCGAGTGTCTACATCGCGTCCCCCGAGGGAGACACGGGCAAGTCGACCATCGCGTTGGGTCTGCTCCAGATGCTGTGCGCGTCGACGGCGCGCGTCGGGGTGTTCCGGCCCATCGCGCGGTCGTCCTCCGAGACGGACTACATCCTCGAGCTGATGGTCGACCACACGACGTCGGACACCACGTACGAGCAGTCGCTCGGAGTCACCTACGACGCGGTCCACGCGGATCCGGATGCCGCGCTCGCGGAGATCGTGCGTCGGTACCACGACGTGGCGTCCCAGTGCGACGCCGTGGTGATCATCGGTAGCGATTACACCGACGTCGCGAGCCCCAGCGAGCTGAGCTTCAACGCGCGGATCGCCGTGAACCTCGGTGCTCCGGTTCTGCTGGCCCTGCGCGGATCCGGTCGGTCACCGCAGGAGATCGCCCACCTCGCGGACCTCTCGCGATCCGAATTGACCACGCACCGTGCGCATCTGGCGGCGATCGTCGCCAACCGATGCGATCCCGAGCAGCTCGACGACATCATCGAGCTGCTCGACACCGACGACGTGCCGGCCTGGGCGCTGCCCGAGATTCCGCTCCTGATCGCACCGACGATGGCCGAGTTGCTCGAGTCCACGAACGGCGAACTCTTCAGCGGCGACGCCGGACTGCTGCAGCGCGAGGCGCTTCGAGTGATGGTGGGCGGCATGACCGCCGAGCACATTCTCGAGCGGCTCACCGACGGCGTCGTGGTGATCGCGCCCGCCGATCGATCCGACGTGCTGCTGGCGCTGGTCAATGCGCACGAGGCCGACGGTTTCCCGTCGTTGTCGGGCATCATCATGAACGGCGGTCTGACCCCGCACCCGATGATCGCGAAACTCATCGAGGGACTGCAGCCCCGGCTGCCGATCCTGACCACCGACCTCGGCACGTTCGACACCGCGAGTGCCGCGGCCGCGACGCGCGGGCGAGTGGCGGTGGGATCGCAGCGCAAGGTGGACACGGCGCTCGGAGTCATGGAGCAGCGCGTCGACTCCGCGCGACTGCTCGAGCGGTTGAAGGTGACGATGCCGTCGGTGGTGACGCCGCAGATGTTCGAGTACCGGCTCATCGACCGGGCTCGGGCGAACCGCAAGCACATCGTGCTGCCCGAGGGATCGGACGACCGAATCCTGCGCGCCGCGGGTCGACTGCTGCAGCGCCAGGTCGCGGACCTGACGATCCTCGGCGATCCGTCCGCCATCCATCGGCGAGCGGGCGAGCTGGGGGTGGACATCGCGGACGCGACGATTCTCGATCCGACGGACTCGGAGTACACGGACGATTTCGTGGCCGAGTACACCGAGCTCCGCAAGCACAAGGGAATGACGGAGGAGCGGGCCCGCGAGATCATGGCGGACATCTCGTACTTCGGAACGATGATGGTGCACAAGGGAATCGCCGACGGCATGGTGTCCGGTGCCGCGCACACCACCGCGCACACCATCCGCCCGTCGTTCGAGATCATCAAGACGATGGAGGGCGTGCAGACCGTGTCCAGCATCTTCCTGATGTGCCTGGCGGATCGGGTGTTGGCCTACGGCGACTGTGCCGTCGTTCCCGATCCCACCGCGGAACAGCTCGCGGACATCGCCATCTCGTCCGCGCAGACCGCGTCGATGTTCGGTATCGAACCTCGGATCGCGATGTTGTCCTACTCCACCGGTGATTCCGGCACGGGTGCCGACGTGGACAAGGTGCGATCGGCGACCGGCCTGATCCGCGAGCGGGAGCCGGATCTGTTGGTGGAGGGCCCTATTCAGTACGACGCGGCCATCGAGCCGTCCGTGGCGAAGTCCAAGCTTCCCGATTCGGACGTCGCGGGTCGCGCCACGGTCTTCGTGTTCCCGGACCTCAACACGGGCAACAACACCTACAAGGCGGTGCAGCGCAGCGCCAACGCGGTCGCGGTCGGTCCGGTGCTGCAGGGGCTGCGCAAGCCGGTCAACGACCTCTCGCGGGGAGCGCTCGTCCAGGACATCGTGAACACGGTGGCCATCACGGCCATTCAGGCGCAGGGAATGACGGGGTCGGACGCATGAGCACGGTTCTGGTGGTCAACTCGGGGTCCTCCTCGGTGAAGTTCCAACTGGTCGACCCGGACACCGGGGACACCGCCGCCGACGGCATCGTCGAGCGCATCGGTGAGCCCGAGGGCGCGATCACGCTGACGTACCGGAGCGAGAAGTCGACCCGAACCGTCGAGATCGCCGATCACGACGCCGGTCTGCGGATGGCCTTCGAGATGATGAGCGAGGCCGGACTGCACCTGGCCGAGGCCGAGGTGATCGCAGTCGGCCACCGAGTGGTGCACGGCGGCACCGTGTTTCACGAACCGACGCTGATCGACGACGAGGTGGTGAACACCATCGACGAGTTGAGTTCCCTGGCGCCGCTGCACAACCCGGCCAACCTGCGCGGGATCGAGGTCGCCCTGCGCGAACTCCCGGACGTGCCGCAGGTCGCGGTGTTCGACACGGCGTTCTTCCACACGCTTCCCGCAGCCGCGGCCACCTACGCGATCGACGCCGCCACGGCCGCCGAGCACGGCATCAAGCGCTACGGCATGCACGGAACCTCGCACCAGTACGTGAGTTCGGCGGTGGCGGAGTTTCTCGACCGCCCGGCCGACGAGCTGAACCAGATCGTGCTGCACCTCGGTAACGGGGCGTCGGCCTCGGCGGTGCGCGGGGGAGTCGCGGTGGACACCACCATGGGTCTGACGCCGCTCGAGGGTCTGGTGATGGGCACCCGCAGCGGTGACATCGATCCCGGCATCGTCATGCACCTGCGGCGGAGCGCGGGTATGGACGTCGACCAGATCGACACCCTGCTCAACCGACGCTCGGGAATCAAGGGTCTGAGCGGGGTCACCGACTTCCGGGAGCTTCGGTCGCGCATCGACGACGGCGACGCCGCGGCCGCGCTGGCGTTCGACGTCTACATCCACCGGCTGCGAAAGTACATCGGGGCGTACATGATCGAGCTCGGTCGGGTGGACGTGATCACCTTCACCGCCGGGGTGGGCGAGAACGCGGCGGAGGTGCGCGAGGCGGCGCTCGCGGGACTCGAGATGTACGGCATCGTCCTCGACCCGGCTCGCAACGGTGCCCGGGGTTCGGGTGCACGCGTGATCTCGGCGGACGACTCCGCGGTGACGGTACTGGTGGTGCCGACGGACGAGGAACTCGCCATCGCGCGAGCGTCGGCCTCGGTGGTGGCCCGAACGTCCTGACCTCGAGCGCAGACCGGCTCTAGAACAACGACTTCGGGCGTACCGCGTTGGCGAGATCCACCAGCGCGAACCGATGGGATCGGGTTCGTGCCGTTCGGGCGAGGGATCGCAATGCTGCTTCGGCACCCGTGCGCAACGAATCACGCGTGAACGGCGCGCCGAGCAGGGGGGCGGTGGATTCCGGCTCGTGGCCGGCCTCCATCCATTCGAGAGCGACGCCGAGCAACACCGTACGCAGTTGCAGCGCACGGGGTTCGCGTGCCGGCAGCGCTTCCACCCGCCGAGCCGCCTCGTAGAGCGCGCCCTCCTCGATCTCCGCGTCCGGACCCGACAGCAAGGACAGCACGCTGGTCATCCGCGCCATCGAGTAGTGCCGTGAGGTCGGGGGTACCTGGTCGAGCGTCTCGATCGCGTCGAGCAGGGCGCCGCGTTCGCACAGCCGCCGATCCAAGCCGAAGGCGGCGCTGACGACGGTGCGGTCCGTGTTCCAGATCGTGGTGTACAGCCGTTCGGCGGTCTCCGACCACTTCTCGTGCTGATCGTCCTCGGTGCGCTCGGCGAGCAGTTCCGCCGTCGCGGCCAGAGCGAGCTTCGGAGCGATCTCCCCGGGCATCGACGAGAGCACCCGGTCGAAGCACTCCGCGGCCCGTTCGGGCTCGCGGCGCAGCAGCGCGGTCATTCCCCGATGCCATTCGACGCGCCAGTGCGCCGTGGGTCCGTTGCCCGGCCGCGACGGGGGGAGTCGGTCGAGTACCTCGGCGGCGGCGTCACCCTCGCTCAGTTCGATGTACGCGCGGGCTTCGGTGAGGACGGCTTCGACCGAACCCAGAGCCTCGTCGGCGCCCACCACTCGCTCGATGCCGTTCTCGCGCGCCAACCGCAACGAATCGAGTGTCTGTTCCGGCTCGCTGTGGACGGCCGCGGCGATGAGATGCGCGCTGGGGTCCGTGGCGTCGATCAGCGGAATCGGAAGGGCGGCAACGATACCGCGCGGATCGAGACGGACCTTGCGTTCCCGCCCGTCGATGTAGACGTCCGTGGTCATGACGAGGTCGTCCGTACCGAAGGTCGTACGTTGCGGGCTGAACACGGACGACAGGGCGGGGTGTGCGCGACCCTTCTTCTGCGACAGGATCTCCCGCAGAACCCCGCTCAGTTGGCTGGACATCTCGTCGGCACTGCGGAACCGGACGTCGGGGTCGGGATCGATGGCGCGCTCGAGCAACCGGGCGAAGAACTCGTGTTCGGTGAGCACGGTCGAGTCCTCGGGGAGACCGTCGACGTACCGTCCGTGCTCCGAGGGGACGTCGAGCGTCAGCACGGCCAGGGTGCGCCCGACGGTGTAGACGTCGGACGCCACGGTCGGCCCGGTGCGTACGATCTCGGGCGCCTGGTACCCGGCCGTTCCGTAGAGGTAGCCGTAGTCCTCGATCGCACTGACCGCCCCGAGGTCGATCAGCTTGATCTGATCCGGGGTGACCATGATGTTCTCGGGCTTCAAGTCGTTGTACGCCAACCCGATCGAGTGCAGATAGGTGAGGGCGGGCATGACCTCGAGCAGGTACGCGATGGCTTCCTCGGCGGGAAGTTTGGTTCGAGCGGGATCGTCGGTCATGATCTGGCGCAGCGTCCGCCCACCGACGTACTCCATGACGATGTAGCCGGTGCGGCGCAACGGTTCGTCGGGCGTCGAACGAACGTCCTCCTGCTCGACGAAGTTGTAGATCTTGACGATTCCGGGGTGGGTGACCTCGGCGAGGAACTGCCGCTCGGCCATCGCGACGGCGTGCGCCTCCGCGTTTCCGAAGTGCAGGAGACCTTTCAGCACGACCCAGCGATCACTGACGTTGCGGTCGACCGCGAGATAGATCCAGCCGAGACCGCCGTGCGCGATGCACCCCTGCACCTCGTACTGCCCGGCGACCATGTCTCCCTTGGACAACAGCGGGGAGAAGTCGAAGTGCGTTCCGCAGCGATCGCAGTCCCCGGTGGGATCGGCGGGCCGACCGTCGACGCTGCGACCGACCGCGGCGTTGCACTTCCAGCAGAATCGTTTGCTCTCGGGCACTTTGGGATCCGACATGACGGCCGTCGCCGGGTCGACCTCCGGGATCCGCGGAATCTCCACCAGGCCGCCGCCGAGGCGACGCCGTGACCCCGTCGTGCGGGCCCGGGACGAACGAGCCCGACGCGACGGTGCCGACGGCCGTTCCCGCACCACCGCCATCGTGCCGGCGGCGTCCACCTCGGCGGGGCGCGTCCGGTCGTCGAGTTCCTCGCGCGGAGTGGCGCGGGTCGGTTCGTCGCTCATGTCGATCAGCGCTCGTAGATGGGGAACGGGGCGCCGAAGGACGGGCCGAGGACGGACAACCATTCGGCGTACAGACGGTTCCACGTGCCGTCGCGTCGGATGCGTTCGAGGGTGCGGTTGACGAACTGCACCACGTCGTCGTGACCCTTGGTGATCCCGATGCCGTACGGCTCGACGGCGATGCTGTCGCCGACGATCTCGAGGTACGGATCCTGCGCGGCGAGTCCGGCCAGGATGGCGTCGTCGGTGCTGACCGCGTCGACCACGCCCTGCTGCAGCACCACCAGGCAGTCCGCCCACGAGGGCACGCTGATGATCTCGGCGTCGGGCTGCACACGCTGCAGGCGTGCGATCGAGGTGGTGCCGGCGGCCGAGCACACCGGACGCCCCGCGAGATCCTCGACGCCGGTGATCCCCGAACCCTTCACGGCGAGCACCCGCTGATCGGCCTGGTAGTAGACGGTGGAGAACGTCACCTGCTCGCGGCGCGCGCACGTGATGGTCATCGTCTTCACCACCAGGTCGACGGCGTTGTTCTCGAGCGCCTCGAGCCGGTCGGCGGAGGACAGGATGCGGAACTCGAGGCGGTCCGGATCGCCGAACAGGTCTCGCGAGACCTCCCGCGCGATGTCGACGTCGAAGCCCACGATGTCGCCGCTCACGGGGTCGCGGAAGCTGAACAGGTTGCTCCCGGTGTCGAGGCCCACCACCAGCCGACCGCGCGCGCGGATGGCGTCGACGTTGGGGGCGGGGATCGGAGCCCCGTCGTCGGTCGCGGCGTCGGGTCGCACGCTGGCCCGCGGATCGCCGCAGTCCACCGGCGCGGGCGCCGGCGCCGTCGACGAGGTGACGCTCTCCGCACCGTCGGGGAGGGGTGCGGCGACGGTGGCCGCGTCCGGCTGCTCGGGGACCGGGGGCGCCGTGGTGCATCCGGTGACCACGGCGGTGGCGAGGGCGATCAGGGCCATCCCGGCACGACGGTTCACAGGTACTCCCGGATCCGGGCCCACAGGCCGCCGACCACGCCCAGCGCCGCCAGACCGCACACGATTCCCGCGCCGACGGTCAGCCCGTTCAGCACACCGGCCCCGCGCTGGACGCTGTTCCGCAGCTCGTTCCGCGAGGCCTCGATCTCGTCGACGAGTTGCGCGTCGAGCTGCGAGAAGACGTCCGTCGAGTCGCCCGGGGCGTCACCGGTGGCGATGGTCACCGCGGTGTCGAAGTCGCCGACGTCGAGGGCGGCGTTGATGCGCTGGTGGGCCGACGTCCACCGGGCGAGGAGTTCGCGGGTCTCGTCCAGTCGGTTGCCCTGCAGGTCGGCATCGCTCGCCATGGATTCCAGCGTCCCGTCGAGTTGCACGACGGCGTCGGCGTAGCTCTGCTCGTAGTTCTCGGTACCGCCGCGCCGGGTCATGCCGATGGTCTCGACCGCGCGTGCCTGCTGACCGAGAATGCGACTGGTGGTGAGCTGATCGAGCGGTTCGGCGCCGCGCACCAGTGCTCGATTGGTGGCCGTGGACGAGATCAACCCCGCCACCAGCATCCATCCGAGCAACACCACGATCAGGACCGTCGCGAGCGCGAATCCGGGATTGATGGTGCGGCGAGTGCGTCGGGCGAGGAAGAGCTGGGCGCCCACCAGAACCAGCCCCGCGAACACGATCATCAGGATCGCCGCCCACGGAGGCGTCGCGAACTGTCGCTGGGCGGCGGAGACGTCGCCGGACTTCTCCCGGTGCAGTTGCTCGGCCCAGGGCAGAATGGTGTTCTGCACCAGCGTGGATGCCTCGGCCAGGTATGCCGCACCCACCGGGTTCCCGACGCGGTTGTTCGTCCGGGCGATCTCCACGATCCCGGCGTAGAGCGGGAGGTTGGTGGAGATCGACGCGAGCAGGCGCCGGGAGGTCGCGTCGTCGGCGGCGAGTCCCGTGGACGCCCGGACCACCTCACCGGCGGCGGAGCCGAGGGACTCGGTGTATCGGTCGCGGACGTCGCCGGTGTCCAACCCGCCGAGCAGGAAGGCGGTGGCGGCCGCGGCGTCGGCGACGGACAGCTCGACGTACAGGTTCTGGGCGGCGTCGGACAGGGGTTCGCTGCGCGCGAGGAGGAGTTCGAGAGTCTGCTGTCGCTCGGACACCGACAGGGTGGTCACCAGGGCGGTGGCGATGATCGTGGCCACGACGAGAACGCCGACGGTGATGAGCCGAACGGGAGTCGACCTCAGGAACTCCGAACGCTCGGAGCGAGTCTCGAGCGGCGCCCGTGGAGCGAGCGCACTCGTGTCGACCGACACCTCGCCCCCTTCCTCGGCACGCGCCGTTTCGTCGGCTCGTTCCGGTTCGCGGCTTCGAGCATAGGCCCACCCGGGTCCGCGTACCCGGAGGATGGCCGGTGCCGGGGCTCGGACCTCGTACCGGACGAATAGGGTGAACCGATGTGGGAGTCGAATCGTGATCGGTGACGGTGACGGGTGGCTGTTCAGCAGCGACGGCACCCGGCACTGGGGTAGGCACGGGGCCGCAGGGTTGTTGCTTCGCGCCCCGCTGCGCACCGCGTCCGGCTCCTCGGCGCGCGTGCTTCTGCAGCACCGAGCCGCATGGAGTCATCAGGGCGGAACCTGGGCGCTGCCCGGCGGCGCCAAGGACAGTCACGAGAGCGCGGTCCGCGCCGCCGTCCGAGAAGCGGGCGAGGAGGCCGGAATCGCGGCCGCGCAGGTGATCGTCCGAGCGGAACGGGTCACCGCCGAGGCGGACTCCGGCTGGTCGTACACGACGGTGGTCGCCGACGCGGGCCACGAACTCGACACCGTGCCGAACGGCGAGAGCACCGAACTGCGCTGGGTCGCCGAGGACGAGGTCGGCTCACTTCCGCTGCACCCCGGATTCGCGTCGAGCTGGCCGATGCTGCGGGCCACCACGCTGCGTGCGGTGGTGATCGGCCGGACCGGCCCGGATCCCGGTGGGCGCACCGTCGAGCTTCCGTCGGGCGGATTCGGTTGGGTCGCGGCCGTCGTGTCGGTCGGCACCGAGGCCGACGCACGGGCGGCGGGCAGCGAACCCGACACCGTGGTCGTCAGCGCGGACACCTCCCTCGCGGGCGCCGGGATGACGGTGCTGCATCCCTCGCTCTTCGGCTGAGCGGGTGCGGGACTGCCGGGCTCAGGACAGTCCGGGTAGCGCGGCCTTGAGTTCACGTGCCGCGGCCTCGGGATCGCGCGCCGCGGTGATGGCGCGAACCACGCAGATGCGCGACGCCCCGACCTCGACCGTGCGATGCACGTTGCTCGCGTCGACACCGCCGATGACGAACCACGGGCGCTGCGGCAGCGATTCGGCCACCTCGCGCACCACGTCGAGTCCGGCGGCCGCCCGGTTGGGTTTGGTCGGCGTGGCCCAGACCGGTCCGGTGGCGAAGTAGTCGACTCCGTCCTCGATCTCGGCGAGCGCGGCCTGCGCACGATTCTGCGTCGAGCGGCCGATCACCACGTCGGGTCCGACGATGCGCCGCGCGTAGTGCACCGGCAGGTCGTTCTGGCCGAGGTGGAGCACATCGGCGCCCGCCGCCAGAGCCAGGTCGGCGCGGTCGTTCACCGCGAGCAGCGCCCCGTGGCGGCGGCACGCGGCGGAGAGTACGGCGAGGGCTGCGAGCTCGTCCTTCGCCTCGATGGGGCCGAACTTCTTCTCACCGGCCGACCCCTTGTCGCGGAGCTGAACGATGTCGACGCCGCCGGCCAGAGCCGCGTCGACGAACTTGGCCAGATCGCCGGTGTCGCGGCGGGCGTCGGTGCACAGATACAGGGAAGCGGTGGCGAGGCGCTCGCGCGGAGTGGGTCCCGTGGTCGTCACCTCGCCCACGGTAGTCTGGCTCGCACAGGAACGAACCGCACGGGAGCCCTTCGACGGGCTGAGAGTGGGCCGCGTGCCCAGACCGTAATCACCTGATCCGGGTAATGCCGGCGCAGGGAGGGATGTGTTGTCAGTGCCGGTTTCTTCGGAACAGGTGTCGTCCGCGTCGGGCTCGGTGGCGGTGGTCGGGGCCGGCGTCATCGGTCTGACCGTCGCCCGCGCCGCCGCACTCGCCGGGTGGTCCGTCCGCGTCGTCGACCGGGCCGCGCCGGGTCGCTCGACCGACGGGGCGTCGAGTTGGGTCGCGGGCGGAATGTTGGCCCCGCTGTCCGAGGGCTGGCCCGGTGAGGACGAACTTCTCGAACTCGGCGCCGCCTCGCTGCGCCGGTGGCACGCGCTCGCCGACGATCTGGGGCCGGGAATCGTCACCGCTCGGGGAACCGTGACCCTGGGCTTCGACTCCGCCGATGTCGCCGACCTGCGCACCGTCGCCGAATGGGTCGCCGCCCGCGGGCACGAGGTGGAGCTGTTGTCCCGCGCCGAGCTGCGTGCGTTCGAACCGGCCGTGTCGCCCGGCGCCAGGTCGGGGTTGCACTGCCCCGGGGAGATGTCGGTGGACAACCGTGCCCTTCTCGCCGCGCTCGATCGGTCCTGCCGCGACCTCGGCGTCCGGGTGGACGCGGAGAACGTGACCGACCTCGACGCTCTCGACGCCGATCGCGTCGTCGTCGCGGCCGGGTGGGCCAGTGCACGCCTGCTGCCGAACCTGCCCGTACGCCCGGTCAAGGGGGAGATCCTCCGGCTGCGGACTCGGGCCGGGTCCGCGGCGCCGCCGTCTCGCACGGTGCGGGCGACGGTGAACGGCCGCGCGGTGTACCTGGTTCCGCGTGCCGACGGCATCGTCGTCGGGGCGACGCAGTACGAGCACGGCGACGACACCGCGGTGACCGTCGGCGGCGTGCGAGACCTGTTGGCCGACGCCGAGCGCGTGTTCCCGGCCGTGGGCGACTTCGAGCTGGCCGAGACCGCCGCGGGTCTGCGGCCGGGAAGCCCGGACAACGTGCCACTGATCGGCCGTCTCGACGATCGCGTCGTTGTGGCCACGGGGCACGGTCGAAACGGGGTGCTGCTCGCACCCGTCACCGCCGACGCCGTCGTCGCCGAACTGGCGGGCGAGCCGCTGGCGGAGGCGCGGTGCGCCCTGCCGCAGCGGTTCGCGCAGTTCGCGCAGTGTGCGGCGGATGCTGCAGGAGCCGCGCCACACCGGGCGGGCCACCCGACGAGTACGCGAACCGCCACTATCGAAGGAGTGCGCACATGACCACCACCGGAATCGGTGTCACCGTCAACGGGGAGGACCGGCTGCTCGATCCCGGCACCACCGTGCGGGACCTCCTCGCCCAGCTGGGGCTGCCGGACACCGGCATCGCACTCGCCGTCGACGGCGTCGTGTTCCCGAAGTCGCGGTGGGACGAGGCCGTCGGGCGTGGGTGGACCGTCGAGATCCTGACTGCGGTGCAGGGTGGCTGACGCGGTGCCGGCGGAGGGCGACCGGCTGGTCATCGCGGGGCGCGAACTGTCGTCCCGGCTGGTGATGGGGACCGGTGGAGCCGCGAACCTCGCGGTGCTCGAGAGCGCCCTGGTGGCGTCGGGCACCGAGCTGACGACGGTGGCGATGCGGCGTGTCGACGCCGCGGGTGGCACCGGTGTGCTGGAGTTGTTGCAACGCTTGAAGATCGACGTGCTCCCCAACACGGCGGGGTGTCGCGGCGCCGCCGAGGCGGTGCTCACCGCACAGCTCGCACGCGAGGCGCTGGAGACGGACTGGGTCAAGCTCGAGGTCATCGCCGACGAGCGCACCCTGCTGCCCGACGCGATCGAACTCGTCCGCGCCGCAGAGGAACTCGTGGACGACGGGTTCACGGTGCTGCCGTACACCACCGACGACCCCGTGTTGGCGCGTCGGCTCGAGGACATCGGGTGCGCGGCGGTCATGCCGCTCGGCTCGCCCATCGGCACCGGACTGGGCATCGCGAACCCGCACAACATCGAGATGATCACGGCCGCTGCGGGAGTGCCCGTGATTCTCGACGCGGGCATCGGGACGGCGAGCGACGCCGCGCTGGCGATGGAACTCGGGTGCTCCGCCGTTCTGCTGGCCACGGCGGTGACACGGGCGCGCGATCCGGACACGATGGCGTTCGCGATGGCCGACGCGGTGCGCGCGGGCCGTCGGGCTCGGTTGGCGGGCCGGATTCCCAAGCGGTTCTGGGCGCAGGCCTCCTCGCCCGATCTCGACGACTGAACCGGCCGGGTCCGCTCGCCGTCGGTCCGGCCCTCCGGGTGTCGACTCGGGGTCGTCCGGGTCCGATGTCATCCCGGAGGATGACCCTCGTCGCGACCGCAGGGCGATGCCCGCCGGGCCGCGGTCGTGGATGCTGGTGTGCATGATCGAAGTGACAGGATTGACCAAAAGGTACGGCGCCAAGACCGCCGTCGACGACCTCACGTTCACCGTGCGCCCCGGTATCGTCACCGGATTCCTCGGGCCCAACGGTGCCGGCAAATCGACCACGATGCGCATGATCCTCGGTCTGGACCGCCCGACCTCGGGAACGGCACTGATCGACGGGAAGTCGTACTCCGACCTGAAGAACCCGCTGCGCGAGGTGGGCGCCCTCCTCGATGCGAAGTGGGTGCACCCCAACCGATCCGCGAAAGCTCACCTGCAGTGGATGGCCGCGTCCAACGGCATTCCGTCGTCTCGGGTGGACGAGGTGCTTCGCCTCGTGGGCCTGAGCGAGGTGGCCAAGCAGAAGGCCGGCGGGTTCTCGCTCGGCATGTCGCAGCGCCTGGGTCTGGCGGGCGCCCTGCTCGGTGATCCGAAGGTGCTCATGTTCGACGAGCCGGTCAACGGACTCGACCCCGAGGGAATCGTCTGGATTCGAAAGTTCATGCAGCGGTTGGCGTCCGAGGGTCGCACCGTTCTGGTCTCGTCCCACCTGCTCTCCGAGATGGCGGTCACCGCGGAGCATCTCGTGGTGATCGGCCGCGGCAAGCTCGTCTCGGATTCGTCCGTGCAGCACTTCGTCGACCAGGCGTCCGAATCGTCCGTACGGGTGCGCAGCCCGCAGCTGGATGCGCTGCGCAGCGCGCTCACCGCCGCGGGTCTGACCGTGAAGGAGCCGAGCCGGGTCGACGAGGTGCAGCCGGCCCTGGTGGTCGCGAACACCACCACGGAGGCCATCGGCGACATCGCCGGTCGGAACGGACTCGTGTTGCACGAGTTGGCTTCCCAGCACGGATCGCTCGAAGAGGCGTTCATGAAACTCACCGGCGACGACGTGCAGTACCACGGCGCGGACGGCGGTGCCCACGACAACGGCGCACAGAGCGCGATGGGGGGATCGCTCCGATGAGTGTTCTTGCTGCAGAACGAATCAAGCTGACCACGACCAAGTCGCCGTGGTGGTGCACCGCGATCATCGTGGTGCTGAGCCTGGGCTTCGCGGCCCTCATCGGGTGGACGTCGTCGGTGACGGCGGACGGTGACTTCGGCCCACCGGGACAACCCGGCTTCGAGGCTCCGCAGCTGATGGTCGGAGACGTCCTCACGGGCGTCAGCGGGTTCGGCGTCCTGGTGCTCATGATCCTGGCGGCTCTCGCGGTGACCAGCGAGTACCGCTTCGGCATCATCCGCACCACGTTCCAGGCCGTCACGTCCCGAGCGTCCGTGCTGTTCACCAAGGCCGCACTGATCGGCGTGTTCGGGGTCGTGCTGACCCTGGCGCTCTCGTTCGGGGCGTTCTTCATCGCTCGGGCCTTCGCCGGCGAGGAGGCCGGAGCCGCCCTGACTCTCGACAATGCGGACTCGTGGCGGGCCGTGTTCGGGGTGGCGATCTACGCCTTCCTGTGCGTGTTCCTCGCGGTGGGCGTCGGTGCGCTGCTGCGACAGTCGGCCGCCGCCATCGCGCTGCTCCTGCTGTGGCCGCTGCTGCTCGAATCGCTCTTCAACCTGTTCGGCAGCGTGGGACGGGACATCCTGCCGTTCCTGCCCTTCCAGAACGCGAACAACTTCCTCGGCACGCCCGGCGGGGTCGAGTTCCACTGGGGACCGTGGGGATCGCTGGCCTACTTCGCGGCGTTCGTCGCGATCGTGTTCGCATCCGCCGTCGTGGTCGTGAACAAGCGCGACGCGTGATCCACTGCCCAGCCTGATCCAGTGCGCAGCCTGATCCACCGGCCCGGTCGTTCGCCCGAACTCTGTCGGGCAGTGGGGTTATGGTGACCGGCATGACGATTCACCGGTCTCGCTACACCCTGCCGCTCGCCGTGTTCGCGGCGTCGACACTGGTCCTCGCCTCGTGCTCGGCCTCGGACACCGATTCGGCGTCCGGTTCCGAGTCGGGGCAGGTCGATTCCACCGAGAACGGGTCCGCCCAGCCGTCGCCGGGCGGGCCCGTTTCCGGTACCGCGCTCGCCGACGCGGTGTCGCTCGATGCGGTCGTCGCGCACCTGGAGGAACTGACGGCCATCGCCGACGCCAACGACGGCAACCGCGCGGCCGGCACGTCCGGTTACGACGCGAGCGTCGACTACGTGGCCGGGGCGCTGCGAGACGCGGGATTCGACGTGGAGACCCCGGAGTTCGACTTCGACAACTTCGAGGTGAACGCGGAGAGCCTGCGGGCGGGGGACCGGGACGTTCCGGTGAACACGTTCAGCTTCTCCCCGGCCACGCCACCCGACGGTCTGACCGCGCCGCTGGTCGTGGCGCAGGTGGACGAGACGCCGGGTTGCGAGGCAACCGATTACGACGGTCTTCCCGTCGCGGGCGCCGTGGCCCTGGTGGTCCGCGGATCGTGCTCCTTCGCCGAGAAGGGCCGGGTGGCGGCGGATCTCGGCGCGGTCGGGGTCATCGTGGCCAACAACGAGGACGGCCCGCTCGACGCCGGAACGCTCGGCAGCAGTGAGGACGCGCGGATCCCGTCGGTCGGGGTCTCGGCGGAGGACGGTGCCGCCCTCGCGGCCGCGCCCGGTGAGGTCACCCTGGTGGTCGACGCGACCACCGAGACCACGGTCAGCCGGAACATCATCGCGCAGACCACCACCGGGTCGACGGACGACGTCGTGATGGCCGGCGCGCACCTCGACTCGGTGCCCGAGGGCCCGGGAATCAACGACAACGGCACCGGCACGGCAGCCGTACTCGAATCCGCGCTCCAGATGGGTGGTGCACCCGAGGTGACCAACGCGGTGCGCTTCGCGTTCTGGGGCGCCGAGGAACTGGGTCTGGTCGGGTCGACCGAATACGTCGCGGGATTGTCCGACGAGGAACGGCAGCAGATCGCGCTGTACCTGAACTTCGACATGATCGGGTCCACCAACGCCGGCTACCTCACGTACGACGGTGACGATTCGGAGCAGACGGGAGCCCCTGCCGGCCCGCCCGGGTCCGACGCCATCGAGCGCGTCTTCGAGGAGACGCTGGAGATGCAGGGCATCGATGCGGACGGCACGGACTTCGACGGTCGATCGGACTACGGCCCGTTCATCGAGGCGCTCATCCCCGCCGGCGGTGTCTTCACCGGCGCGGACGACATCATGACCGAGGAGCAGGCCGCGAAGTGGGGCGGAACGCCGAACGAGGCGTTCGACCGGAATTACCACACGCCCGAGGACACGCTCGAGAACGTCGATCGCACGGCGCTCGAGGTGAAGTCCAAGGCCGTGGCCTACGGCATCGGCACCTACGCGGAATCCATCGACGGCCCCAACGGCGTGCCGTCGGGCGAGGATCGGGTCGCGGCGCGGCAACCGCAGTAGTCTCTGGATCGGGACGAGATAGCCGTTAACCGGGGTAACAGAGAGGTTATGATGGGGCGGTGAAACGAAGCGCGGGCGACGCGATGCGCAAGGTCGCCGAGACCACCCGGGCGGTGAACTCGGCGCCTCGTGTGGTCGATGCATTCCGCCGGGTCCGGAACGTGCTGCCCGGTGATCCGTCGTTCGGTGACCCTCTGTCCACCGCCGGCCCCGGGACTCCGCGTCTCGTGGCCCGAGTGACCGACCGCCTGCAGGGCGAGGCGCCGGGAGCCGCCCGCGAGGTGAGCCTGGGCGCGCTGCAGGTGTGGCAGGCACTGCTCGAGCGCACCGGCCGCGGTCGGGGCGAACGCGAGGTGACCATCGTGTTCACCGATCTCGTGGGCTTCTCCACCTGGTCGCTCGCGGCGGGAGACGCCGACACGTTGGTGCTGCTCCGTCGGGTCGCACGGGCGGTCGAGACGCCGATGCTCGATCACGGCGGCCACATCGTCAAACGTCTCGGCGACGGGGTGATGGCGGTGTTCCCGCGCGTGGACAACGCGATTGCAGCCGTCTTCGAGGCGCGCGCCCAACTCGCGACGGTCAGCCTGGACGGCTACTCACCGCGCATGCGCGTCGGGATCCACACCGGATGCCCCCGAGCGGTGGGTTCCGACTGGCTGGGGGTCGACGTCACCGTCGCGGCGCGAGTCATGCAAACGGGCGCGGACGGCAACGTGATGATCTCCGAGACCGCATTCGACCAGGTGTCCCCCGACCTGCTGGACGCCCGGTCGCTGACCACCAAGCCCTATCGGCGCGGACTGTTCACGCCGAAACCCAGCGGGGTCCCGGACGGCCTACGAATCCTGCGTCTCGAACAGTCGCCACAACGGTGACACTGGTCCGTGCCCGGCGCCCAGATCGTAGGACGCCGCCAGGGACCGCGTGACCCACTCCTTGGCGAACTCCACCGCGTCGGGCACGGTCCAGCCGTGCGCGAGGGCGCACGCGATGGCCGCCGCCAGGGTGTCGCCGCCGCCGTGATCGTTGCCGGTCGCGATGCGCGGCCGGGTGAACTCGATGATGCGGTCGCCGTCGTAGAGCAGATCGGTGCTGTCGGTGGAGGTGCGGAGGTGACCGCCCTTGACGATGGCCCACTGTGCGCCGAGCGCGTGCAGCGCCTCTGCGGCCGCGCGGGCCGTGCCGTCGTCGACGACGTCGATGCCGGTGAGCAACCGCACCTCGTCGAGGTTGGGCGTGACCACGGTGGCCAGTGGAATCAGTGTGTGCCGCACCGCATCCAGGGCGTCGGCGTGCAGCAGGGAGTCGCCGTGCATGGAAGCGGACACGGGGTCGACGACGAGAGGAATTCGGCCGGCCCGCCCGATTCCGGTCTCGCCGCACACGTCCGCCACCGCCTCGATGATGGCGGTGGAGGCGAGCATTCCGGTCTTCGCGGCGCCGATACCGATGTCGGACACGACGGTTCGGATCTGACCGGCCACCACGTCGGTGGGAATTTCGTGAAAACCTGTGACACCCAACGAGTTCTGCACGGTCACGGCGGCGACCGCCACACAGGCGTGCACTCCGCACATGGCCATGGTTCGTGAGTCGGCCTGGATTCCGGCGCCGCCGCCGGAGTCTGTGCCGGCGATCGTGAGGACGCGAACCGGGGTGGTGCCGGGCGCAGCGAGGGGAAGGAAGGTCACGCCCTGAACCATACCCGGGGTGTGATCTGGGACCGGCGGCCAATGTGTGCGCACCGACGTTGTCGATCCCCCCGAATTCCTCGCTTGCCGGGCGCATCGGAAGGAGCTGTGTAATAGTGGTGCATATCACAAAAGCGATCGGCCCGACGTCGCGCCGACTGCCCCCGGTCACAGAGAAGGAGATGAGCGATGCTGTCCGACGCACCCGTCACCGACGTGACCGACAACGCGCATCAGAACAGGTTCGAGCTTCGCCTGAACGGCGACCTCGTCGGCATCGTCGGCTACTTCCAGGTGGAGCCGGTGGGCCGAGGCCCGCGCCGCACCCCGGTGGTCAGCTTCATGCACGCGGTGATCACCGAGGATTTCGGCCACCGCGGCCTGGCCGGTGTGATGGTCCGCAAGTCGTTGGACGCGGCGCGTGGCTACGGATGGAAGGTCAAGCCGGTGTGCACCTACGTGCAGCGCTACGTGGCCGAGCATCCCGAGTACCGCGATCTGATGGCCGACTGACCGGTCTCGACGCGATGACGGCGCGGCTACGATTGCGCAACATTGGTCACTCCAGTCACACGAGTCACAACAACGGTGCTCGAATGTAGTGATGCACCCACAGTCCGGCGGAGTGGTCATCGACAACCCGGAGCACTCTCGCTTCGATCTTTTCGTCGACGACGACCACGTGGGAATTCTGGCGTACCGCGTGGTTCCCGGAACCACCGTCGTGTTGTTCCTGCACACGGTGGTGACCGAGGAGTTCGGTGACCACGGATGGGCGGCGGTGCTGGCGCGCGGCGCGCTCGACATCGTGCGCACCGGCAATCTGCAAATCTGGCCCGTCTGCTCCTACGTGCGCCGATTCATCGGGGCGAACACCGACTACCTCGATCTGGTAGCGGACGAAGAGCCCGTCGGCGCCGATCCGGAACTTCAGGTCAGGTCGACGATCACCGGGGCGTGATCGCTGGCGCCCTTGCCCTTGCGCTCCTCGCGGTCGATCGACGCGCCGGTCACCTGCTCCGCGAGGGCCGGTGACGCAAGGACGAAATCGATGCGCAGCCCTTCTTTGCGGGGGAATCGCAATTGTGTGTAGTCCCAATAGGTGTAGACGCCGGGGCCGGGGGTGAAGGGCCGCACGACATCGGTGAACCCGGCATCGACGACGGCGTCGAACGCGGCGCGCTCGCGCTCCGACGTATGCGTTCTCCCGACGAAGAGCGCCGGATCCCACACGTCGTCGTCGGTCGGAGCCACGTTCCAGTCACCGACCAGCGCGATCCGGGCCTGTGGGTCGGCGTCGAGCCAGGACCGGGCATCGGCGCGCAGCGTGTCGAGCCAGCGCAACTTGTACTCGTAGTGCGGGTCGTCCAGGCTGCGCCCGTTCGGCACGTACAGGCTCCAGATCCGGATCCCGCCGCAGGTGGCGCCGATGGCTCGCGCCTCCGCAGCCGGGGGAACCTCGGGGTCCTTGCTGAATCCGGGTTGATCCTCGAACTCCACCTGCACGTCCTCGAGGCCGACGCGGGAGACGATCGCGACGCCGTTCCACTGGCTGGTGCCGACGTGGGCGACCTCGTACCCGATGTCGGTGAACCGTTGGTACGGGAACTGGGCGTCCTTGCACTTGGTTTCCTGGATGGCCAGGACGTCGACATCGCTGCGCTCGAGCCAGGCGACGATGCGGTCGACGCGGGAGCGGACGGAGTTGACGTTCCAGGTGGCGATGCGGGTAGGCCGGAGGCCGGCCGGGTGTTCGGAAGGCATCGTCCGAGGCTAGTGGAGGGGTGTGACGGGGTCGTCGGGTGCGGGGACTGCGTACCGGTAGGCGTGGTGCGGGACGAATCCGAGCTGCTCGTACAGGCGTCGGGCGGGGTCGTTACCGCGTTCTACCTGCACGTACGCGCCGGTGGCGCCGCGCTCGGCGCCCCAGTTCACAGCGTCGACGCACAGGCGGGTGGCCAGCCCGCGCCGCCGGTGATCGTCCTCGACGCGAACCGCGGTGAGGCCGACCCACGTGCGTCCGTTCGGTGCGGTGGTCACGGCGGCTCGGGCGATGCCCGCTGCCGCGGACCCGGTCTGCGACAACCCGGTTTGCGACAACCCGGTCTGCAGAAAACCCGACTGCAAGAAACCCAGTGTGCCGTTCAGTACCGACGTGACGACCGAACGCGCATCGCCTCCGTGCCGGGCGAGCCAGGCGTCGTCGGGCTCGGCGTCGATGCGGACGATCGCGTCGGGATCGACGGCGGGTGAGGAGCCGGGATCGAGACCGGAGGCGGGTTCGAGGTCGAGTGTCAACACGTCGACGTCGGTTCCGGCGACCCATCCGGCCGGGGTGCGGTGGACGCGGTCCGGCAACGACAGGCGCGGGGTGAGCCCGCGTGCGACGTACCAGGCGACGACGGCCGGGAGGTCGGCGTCGAGGGCGGGCTCGGCGGGCAGAGCGGAGTTGGCGCGTCGGGTCACGCCGCCGCCGGCGCGGGCGAGCCAACCGCCGATCCACTCCTGCTCGGTGCCGGGCCACGCGTCGGCCGCCGCGCGTTCGAGCGCGCGGATCTCCGAGTTGCGGATCGGCCGCGGCGCGAGCGGCTTCGCGACGACGATCGTGTCCCGAGGAATGCGCACCTCGCCGCTCCGCTCGGATGTCATCGTGATCGACGCGTCGTCGACCGCCGTCAGGACCCCGATGACGTCGGTCAGGGGTCGCGCGGCGCCGACGGGCAGACGGTGTCGAACGACGAGACGGGACCCGAGAGGGACGTCGGGAAGGTCAGTCGTCGTCATCGTCGTGGCCGAAGGGATCGGCCACGGTGCCGGGCACCCAACTCAGACCGGGAACACCCCACCCGTGCTTCTTGATGGCCTTCTTCGCGGCGCGGGCGTTGCGGCCGACGAGGACATCGACGTAGACGAACCCGTCGAGGTGGCCCACCTCGTGCTGAAGCATGCGGGCGAAGAAGCCGTGGCCGGAGATGTCGACGGGCTCGCCCGACGCGTCGGTCCCGGTCACGCGGGCCCAGTCGGCGCGTCCGGTGGGGTACTGCTCGCCGGGGACGGAGAGGCAACCCTCGTCGTCGTCGTCCGGATCCGGCATGGTCTCGGGGATCTCGGAGGTCTCGAGCACGGGGTTGATCACCTCACCGCGGCGGCGGGTGACCGTGCCGTCCTCGGCGTGATCGGGGCAGTCGTAGATGAACAGGCGCAACGGCTCGCCGACCTGGTTGGCGGCCAGTCCGACGCCGCGGGCGGCTTCGAGCGTCTCGTACATGTCCGCGAGCAGTGTGGCGAGCTCGTCGGGCGACGCCGTCACCGGTTGCGTGGGGGTGTGCAGAACCGGATCGCCGAAGATCCGGATGGGAAGAATTGCCATGGTCGAGAAGGATACTGGGCGCCGAGGTGCGATCGACGCGCCGCGATGCGCAACCGTCCGGTGGCAGCGTCGGACGTGGTTGAATAACGTGCGAACGACACCGATGTGATTCACGGTCGCCGGACGGCGGCGGTGTTCGCGTCGGTAGCGCTGGAGCACCCGGGGACACGCGCGCACGCATTCCGGCTTTCGCAGCGAGAACGCAGATGACAGGAGAACGATGGACAGCGCTGCAGCGCGGAGCCACGACAAGGCCGATGCCGAGGAGCCGAACGACGGGCTCACTCGACGGGAACACGACATCCTGTCCTTCGAACGTCAGTGGTGGAAGTACGCCGGCGCCAAGGAAGAGGCCATCAAGGAACTCTTCGACATGTCCGCCACGCGGTACTACCAGGTGCTGAACGCCCTGGTCGATCGCCCGGAAGCCCTGGCCGCCGACCCCATGTTGGTCAAGCGGCTGCGGCGTCTGCGCGCCAGTCGGCAGAAGGCCCGCGCGGCGCGCCGGCTGGGGTTCGACGTCTGAACCGGTCCTGCCGTGTGCCGAGCCGGTCGATCGAGTCGCTAGGGTCGCAGGTGTGAGCAACCCGAACCCGGAATCGTCCGGCCCGCCGTTGCGCGCGCTGGCCATGGTTCTGATCTCTCTCGCGGTGGTGTTCGCCGGTGTGGGTTTCCTGTCCCTCGGCGGATCCGACGACACCGAGACGGCGGCACCCGCCGCGACCAGCAGTGCCGCGCCGACGCCGTCGTCGCAGGTCCCGACCCCGGTGGTTCCCGAGATCGAGGACCCCGTGGTGGGCGAGCCGCAGGCGCAGGCCTCGCCGACGACGACCTCGGCGGAGGCCGCGCCGGGCCCGGTGTCGGTGCGGGTGCTCAACAACAGCAACGTCAGTGGCCTCGCGGCGGATGTCGCCTCGACCCTGCAGTCCGAGGGGTTCACCGTGTCCGAAACGGGGAACTATCCGAGCGGAACGATCCCCACGTCCACGGTGTTCTACGACGACTCCGTTCCCGGCGAGCGCGCGGAGGCGGAGCGAATCGCGTCGACGCTGGGTATCGGCGCCGAGCCTCGTTTCGAGGGCATCGCGTCGTCGCCGCCGGGGATCATCGTGATCGTGACCCAGTAGTACCCCCCGTTATCATCGGGGCACAGCCGCACCTTCTCGTCGCCCGTACACACCGCCTCACCCGCACACACCGCCTCACCCGTACACACCGTCAGTTCAGGAGACCCACACCATGGCCAGCTGGAAGCGCAGTCGCGTCGGACACCGCACTCTCGTCACGGCGCCCCTCGCCGCACTCGCCGTCTTCGGCCTCGTGGCCTGCAACAACGGTGAGGTGGCCAGCGACGTCCAGGGCACCACCCCGCCGGTGTTCACCGGAGCTCCGGCCCCCGAGGGCATGGAAGGGGAGGAAGAAGCCGGAACGGGAACCAATCCGTCCGAGCTGTCCGGTGACCTCACCAATGCCGACGGCGACGTCATCGGCACGATCTCCGTCACCGAGGAGACCGGCCATCTCGCGATCGAGGTCGAGGCGGAAGACCTCGAGCCCGGCTTCCACGGCTTCCACATGCACCAGAACCCGGTGTGCGAACCGGATTCCGTCGCTCCCGACGGCGGCGAGCCCGGCGACTTCCTGTCCGCCGGCGGCCACCTCCAGGTCGACGGCAACACCGGTTACCCGTCCAGCGGGGACCTCACGTCGCTCCAGGTGCGCTCCGACGGCACCGGTCAGCTGATGACCACCACGGACTCGGTCGAACTGGACGATCTTCGCGGCGGCGTCTCGTTCATCGTCCACGAGGGCGCGGACAACTTCGCGAACATCCCGGAGCGGTACGTCCTCGCCGACGGCGGTCCGGTGCCCGACGAGCAGACCCTCTCCACCGGTGATGCCGGTTCCCGCGTTGCCTGCGCCGTCGTCGAATAACCCGGCGGGGTCACCGGCGGGATTTCCGAGCTCGGTTCCCTTCGTCTCCTCGCCGCGGCCGACCATCGGCGTCGAGTGGGAGATCGCCCTCGTCGACCGGACGAGTCGTGATCTGTCCAACACGGCGGCCGAGGTGTTGGACGGAGTGCGGTCCGAGGTGGGTCAGGACACCACTCGGGTCACCAAGGAGTTGTTGCGCAACACGGTCGAGCTGGTCACCGACGTGTGCGACACCGTCGGCGAGGCGATGGACGACCTCGGTGAATCGTTGGAACTCGTTCGGCGAGCGGCGGATCCGCTGGGAGTCGACCTCTTCTGCGCGGGCACCCACCCGTTCGCGGAGTGGTCGTCGCAACAGCTCACACGTGCGCCGTCGTACGACGAACTGATCGAGCGAACCCAGTGGTGGGGACGGCAGATGCTGATCTTCGGCGTGCACGTCCACGTCGGCCTCCGGTCCGCCGATCGAGTGTTCCCCATCCTCAATTCGATTCTGCTGCAATACCCGCACCTGCTCGCGCTGTCGGCGTCGTCACCGACGTGGGCGGGTTCGGACACCGGGTACGCCAGCAACCGGGCCCTGATGTTCCAGCAGCTACCGACGGCGGGGCTGCCGTTCCAGTTCGAGAACTGGGGCCAGTTCGAAGGATTCGTGCACGATCAGCTCAAGACCGGCGTCATCTCGCAACTCGGCGGCATGCACTGGGACATCCGGCCGGTCCCGCGGTTGGGCACCCTGGAGATCCGGGTGTGCGACGGGGTGTCGACGAGGCGCGAGCTCGGCGCCCTGGTGGCCCTGATCCATTGCCTCGTCGTGCATCTCGACGAGCGGCTCGACGCCGGGGAGACCCTGCCGACGATCCCGCCGTGGCACGTGCAGGAGAACAAGTGGCGGGCCGCTCGGTACGGGCTGGACGCCGAGATCATTCTCGACGCGGACAGCAACGAGCGGCTCATGACCGACGATCTGAACGATCTGCTCGAGAAGCTGACCCCGGTCGCGAAGCGCCTGGGGTGCAGCGCGGAATTGGCGGCGGTCGCGGACATCCCGAGACTCGGTGCCTCGTACCAACGTCAGCGGGCCGTCGCGTCGGCGTCGGGCGGCGACCTGGTGGCCGTGGTCGACTCGCTGATCGGTGAACTACGACATCCCTGACGGATCAGTTCCGCTCGGGCTCGCGCTTCCCGGCGTCCAGAGTTGCCGCGTCGGCATCCTCGTCCTCGTTCAGCTCGTCGATCATGTACAGATCGTCTCGGCTGCTGTGCTCGCGGTACGCGACCTGACCCACCACGTGCGCGATGATCGGCGCGGTCAGGAGTGTGAAGACTCCGACGAGCGCGATCATCCAGATGTCGACGTTGCCGCGGAGGCTGATGAAAGCGCCCGTGAGGATGAGCAGCAGCCCGATGATCTGCGGCATCGTCGCCGCGTGCATCCTCGACAGCGTGTCCGGGAACCGGACGACGGCGATCGCGGCAGTCAGTGCGACGATCGAACCGAGGAGGATGAGGACCGAGACCACGATGTTCTCGACGTCGTTCATATCGATCCCTCCTGACGTGCGCGGACTTCGTCTTCGGTGGGCGGATGCGGTGCCCGCAACGCGGCCAGGCGTGCACGTTCGGTGTCACTGACGCGGAACCGCGCCACGCTCACCGTGCCGATGAATCCCACGACCGACAGAGCCACGATCGACGGCACGAGAGTGGTGTCGCGGCTGTACACCGCCCACACCATCACCCCACACACGACCAGCGCGATGATGGTGTCGACGGCGACGAGTCGGTCCAGGGAGTTGGGTCCGGCCAGTAGCCGGTAGGTGGTGATGAGGGCGGCGGCCGACAGCATGACTGCGGAGATGACGAGAACGACGGTCACGTGCGGTCCTTCCCGGAGTAGTCGGCGGCGATGTCGCGAGCCGTGTCGGCGGCGGCTTCGTCCTCGGCCGGGTCGGAGTTGGAGTTGGAGTGATCGGCGGGGTGCCACTCCGAGTCGCGCTCGAAGGTGGCGACGAACGCGTTCTCGTAGGCGCGGACCAGGGTGCGGAACTGGTCGATGGCTCCGGGTTTTCCCACGTCGAAGGCGTGGATGTAGATGGTGCGCTCGTCTCGATCGATCTCGAGGACGAGGGTGCCGGGCACCATGTTCAATGCGTCGACCATGAGGGTGAGGACCAGATCGGACTTGACCCGGACGCGATACCGCAGGATCGCGTTGCGGGGAGAGTCGCCGGGCCGGACGGAGGCCCAGGCGACCTGCACGGTGGACACCGCGGCGTAATAGACGAGGACGCCCACCAGTCGGACGAACGACAGGGGGTGGAAGCGGCCCTCGACCGGCACCTTGGGCAGTGCGAGAGCGAAGACCACGAAGAGCGCGACCGCCAGGCCGCCCAGGATGTTGGCCGGGGTCACGTTGCCCCACAACAGAACCCAGACACCGGTGAGCCACGTCAACAGGGCGAGCTTCAGGGCGAGGTCGCGGGAGAAATGTTTCATCGTCCGGTCTCCTCGGTGGTGCCGGTGCCTGCCTCGTACGTCACCGGGTCCACGGTGCCACCGAGGACGGCGGTGATGTAGACGTCGCGATCACGAAGCTCGGCTGCGGCTCGATTGCTGATACCGAAGAAGGTGCCCGCGAAGAGGGTCAGCGACAATCCGACCGCCACCAGACCCACGGTGGGGACGAGCATGCCCACCGGCATCCGGCCGGGGTCGACGCGGGTGTCGAACTCGACGTCCGAGGCGTTGTCGAGGAGCGCAGACGGCGAGTCACTGGCCAGCTCGCCCTCGGGGGCGTCGGCGCGCGCTCGCCAGAACGCCTTCGTCCAGACGCGCGCCACGACGTAGAGCGTCAGCAGGCTGGTCACGACACTGCCCGCGACCAGAATCCAGGCGAGCGCACTGGCCTTGTCCGCACCGGCCTGCAGCAGCGCCACCTTGCCGATGAAGCCCGAGAACGGCGGGATGCCGCCCAGGTTCAGTGCTGGGATCAGGAACAGGACGCCGAGAAGCGGACTGGCCGCGGCGAGGCCGCCGAGTCGACGCAGCGACGAGGACCCGGCCTGACGTTCGATCAGACCCAACACCAGGAACAGTGTCGTCTGCACGATGATGTGGTGACCCACGTAGTACACCGCTCCGGACAGTCCGGCCTGGGTGGACAGTGCGATGCCGAAAATCATGTACCCGATGTGCGAGACCAGCGTGAAGGACAACAGTCGCTTGATCTCGCTCTGAGCGATGGCGCCGAAGATGCCCACGATCATGGTCAGCAGGCCCGCGACGGCGAGAAGGTTGTCCATCGAACCGTCCGCGAAGAGCAGCGTGTGGGTTCGGATGATGGCGTAGACGCCCACCTTGGTGAGCAGCCCGGCGAACACGGCGGTGACCGGTGCGGGCGCCGTGGGGTAGGAGTCGGGAAGCCACGCCGACAGTGGGAAGACCGCCGCCTTGATGCCGAACGCCACGAGCAGGATCGCGAAGATCGCGAGCCTCGTGCCCTCCGGGACGTCGTCGAGTCGAAGCGCGATCTGGGCGAAGTTCAGGGTGCCGGTCGCGGCGTAGACCATGGCCATACCGGCCAGGAACACCATGGACGAGACCACCGAGACCATCACGTAGGTGATGCCGGCGCGCACCCGTTCCGCGCTCGCGCCCAGCGTCAGCAACACGAACGATGCGACCAGCAGGACCTCGAACCCGACGTACAGGTTGAACAGGTCGCCGGCGAGGAACGCGTTGCAGACACCCGCGGTGAGTGCGAGGTAGGTCGGCAGGAAGATCGAGACGGGCTGGTTGGCGTCGCCGTCGCGAATGCCCTGCCCGACGGCGTAGACGATCACGGCCAGCAGCACGATCGCGGAGACCACCAGCATCAGCGCGGACAGTCGGTCGACCACCAGCGAGATGCCGATCGGGGCGTCCCAGCCGCCGACCTGCAGCGCGCTGGTGCCGTCGCGATCGGCCAGGAAGAGCAGCATGCCGGAGACGGCCGTGACCGCCACGAGGGCGAGCACCGTGATGGCGCGCTGAGCCCGCGGCTTGCGACCGACCACCATGCACAGTGCGGCGGCCATGAGGGGGATCAGAACGGGGAGCGGGGTGAGCGGCCCGACGATCGACGCGGGAATTGTCATCGGGCGTCCTCGTTCGTGTCCCTGTCGTTCGTGTCCCGGTCGTCGTCCCGATCGCGGAAATACCCCTCGTGCAGGTCCTCGTACGACGCGAGATCCTCGCGGTTGGCCAGCTGGTCCAGAGGAATGGGGTTTCCGTCCTTGTCGAAGGCGTCGCCGGCCTCGCCGGGTTCGCCGGTGACGGGGTCGTCGGACCTGTCGCGATCGGGTGCGTCGGCGAGACTGCGCCGCTGAAGCACCTTGGCGTCCTCGGGGTCGTCCTCGACGACGTCGGCGACGTTGATGGTGTACGAGCGATAGGCGAGCGCCAGGATGAACGCGGCGATTCCCAGGGTGATGACGATGGCGGTGAGGATCAGGGCTTGGGCCAGGGGATCGGAGTCGCCTTCCGCCCCCTCGGACACCCGCCCCACGATGGGGGGATTTCCCGCCGCACCGCCGGCCGTGAGGATCAGGATGTTGATGCCGTTGCTGAGCAGGATGAGTCCCAGCAGCATGCGGACGATGCTGCGTTCGATCAGCAGATAGACGCCGGCCGCGACGAGCGCGGCGACCAGGATCAGCAGGGTGATGTTGGGAGTGTTCGCGGTCATTGCTGCCTCACTTCGATCTGCGCGTCGAGGCGAGCGCCGAGGCTGCGGAGGATATCGAGAACCAGGCCGACCACGATGAGGTACACACCGAGGTCGAAGAACAGCGCGGTGACCATCTTGATGTCACCGAGAAGCGGGAGCGTCACCTCGAACGTGGCGGACGAGAGCACCGGTGCGCCGAGGAACAGCGACGCGATCGCGGTGCCGCCGGCGAAGAGAAGGCCGACGCCGAGGATCTTGCCCGCGTCGAAGGGGAGCGTCTCACCGAGTTCGTACCGACCACCCGCGAGGTAGCGCAGGACCAGGGCCAGGCCCGCGGTCAGTCCGCCTGCGAAGCCCCCGCCCGGGGCGTTGTGTCCGGCGAAGAAGAAGTAGATCGACAGCATCATGACGGTCGGGAACACCAGGCGGGTGGTCACCTCGAGCACCAGCACCCGATGCTTGGGGTCGATCAGATCGCTCCCGCTGAGCCAGGTGATCTCGGCGGCCGCCTGACGTTCGTCCATGGCGGGGGGTGCGTCGGACACCCGCGGGGCGCTGCCGAAGCGGCGGTTCCGGAACACCAGGCTGGCGACGCCCGTGGCCGCGACGAGCAGTACCGAGATCTCACCGAAGGTGTCCCACGCGCGGATGTCGACGAGAAGGACGTTCACCACGTTGCTGCCGTCGCCGAGGTCGTAGGCCGCCGCGGGCAACAGCTCGGCGATGGGCCGCGCGGTGCGGCCGTCCATCGCGAAGGCGCCGACCACGGCGACGGTGACGCCGACCCCCACCGCGAGCAGGGCCCGCATCTTCTTGTGTCCGAAGGCGCGGCCCTCGTCGATCTCGGCGGGTAGCTTGCGCAGCACCAGGATGAACACGACCAGCGTCAGCGTCTCCACGAGGAACTGGGTCAGGGCGAGATCGGGGGCGCCGTGAAGGGCGAAGATCAGGCCTACCCCGTATCCGGTGACGCCGACCAACAGCACCGCCGCGAGCCGGTTGCGCATCACCGTGGCGCCGATGGCGGCACCGATCAGAACGACACCGATGACGATCTGCATCGGTGAGTCGTACAGCCGGGTCTCGACGCCGCTGCGGGTGTAGACGAGCAGCGCGACCAGCGGGAAGATCGCCAGTGTGGCGAGGATGATGGACTGCGTCACCGGGAGTGAGCCGCGCTGGGTGCTGCCCGTGAGGCGCAGCGACGCGGCGTCCATCATGGCGAGAGTGCGGTCGTAGATCCGGTCGGCGTTGAGCGGAACCGGCGGCACGGTCCGGGCGATCGACTTGTGGACGCGGTAGAGCAGCACGCCGACGACGATGACCACGACGGTGAGCCCCAGCGGCAGGTTGATCCCGTGCCACAGCGCGAGGTGGTAGTCCTCGGCGCCGTACGTGGGCAGGGTCAGCGTGTAGGGAGCGACGAGGCCGTCCACGACCGGTGCGAACAATGCCGCCACCAGGCCGAGCGCCGCGAGGAGCGCTGCCGGGAACAGAAACAGCGGTCCCGGGGCGTGCATCGCCGCCACCGCGGCACTCGGTGCGCGCAGCTTCTTGCGCCCGAACGCACCCCAGACGAACCGCAGGCTGTAGGCAACCGTGAGGATCGAGCCGATCACCATCGCGGCCAACACGATCGCCGACGACACCGGGCCCATCGCGTCGGAGTCGAGGGTGGATTCGAAGGCCGTCTCCTTGCCGACGAATCCCAGGAACGGCGGCAACCCCGCCATGCTGGCTGCCGCGAGCACCGCAATGGCGGCGAGCACCGGCGCGTGGTCGCCGAGGTGCGCCAGTTTGCGCACGTCGCGTGTGCCGGTGCTGTGATCGATGATGCCGACCACCATGAAGAGGGCGGCCTTGAAGAATCCGTGGGCCAGGACCATGGCGAGGCCGGCGAGCATCGCGGTGCGCGACCCGATACCGACGATCGCGACCAGGAAGCCGAGCTGGCTCACGGTGCCGAACGCGAGGACGAGCTTGAGGTCGTAGGACCGCAGGGCGCGGTAACCGCCGACGAGCATCGTGGTCAGACCCAGGGTCAGGATGGTCACGCGCCAGGGGCCGGCGTCGGCGAACCCGGGGGCGAGGCGGGCGACCAGGTAGATGCCTGCCTTGACCATGGCCGCGGCGTGCAGGTACGCGCTGACCGGGGTGGGTGCGGCCATGGCGCCGGGGAGCCAGAAGTGCAATGGAACGATGGCCGACTTGCTCAGCGCCCCGATCAGGATCAGCACGAGTGCGACACCGGCGAGCCAGCCGCGAGGCGCGGCCTCGACGACGTCGGACAGGTTGTAGCTGCCCACCATCTGTCCGAGGACGATCAGTCCCACGAGCATCGCCAGTCCACCCGCCGTGGTGACCAGCAGGGCCTGGGTGGCGGCGCGGCGGCTCGAGGCGCGCTCCGCGTAGTGACCGACGAGAAGGAACGACAGCACCGTCGTCAGTTCCCAGAAGATGTAGAGCATGAGCATGTTGTCGCTGGTGACCAGGGCGAACATGACTCCGGCGAATGCCACCATCTCCGCGGCGAACAGGCCGAGTCGTGGCTCGTCGTTCTCGAAGTAGCGGGCGCAGTAGACCAGGATCAACGCGCCGATACCGAGGATCAGCGTCGACATCACCGCGGCGAGCGAATCGAAGCGCAGATCGATGTTCATCGACAGGCCCGGAACCCACTCGATGCTCAGCCGCTGCTCGGTGTTCCAGTTCGTCGCCACCCAGCCCAGGGACGCGGCGGGAACGAGGGCCAGCACCAGGAATGCGTTGCGACCCCAGAGCCGCACCAACAGCGGTGCCAGGAAAGCGGCCACGGTGTGGGCGGCGAGAATGGAAAGCAAGTGGCACTCCGTCGTGAGGTTCGGGCGGCGGGGTGTCAGGCTCGGATCGGGGACCAGCGAGGCGACTGACCGTTACCTTACCCTGCGCAGCCGATACGGAACCGCCCACGGCTGATACCCCGGAGGGTAGCGCCCGCTACGTCCGCTTTTCGCGGGCCGCCGAGCGCGAGATCATGACCAGGCGAAGTGCACCGAAGACGACGACTCCGAGCATCAGATACGCGGAGGTGTGATCGACGGGAGGCGGATCGGAGATGGATCCGATGAGGTCCTCGTAACCCTGCACCGACAGGCTTCCCGTCTCGCCCTGCGGATCGAAATCGGGGATGTCCTCCGGGACCAGAGCCGCGAGCGACGCGGTGTCCACGTCCGGTACGGGCGCGACCGCGGCGAACAGCAGTGCGGTACCCGGTAGCGACAGGGTCAGGGCTCGTGCCGAGGGATCGGGAGCGGTCGGGGCGACGGTCGAGACCACGGTGCCGACGACCATGGCGATCGCGCCGGCCACCACGGCCGTCGCCACCACCGACACCACCTCGATGTCGAGAATCAGCGCAGCCGTCGGGACCGCGGCGAGGAGGACGACCGCGACAGCGGTGGTCCATCCGAGGACGCCGGGCCACCGTCGCAGCGCGGCGGCCACGGCCGCCCCGACCACGATGCCGGCCACCCCGGAGAGCAGCAGAATCGTCGAGTCGACGCGCACGAACGCCCGGACGTTCCAGGTGGACACGGCGGCCGCGATCACCACGAGACCGGTGAGGATCACCCGAGCGTCGGCGGCCTCCCATCGGGCAGCGATGCGGTCGACGAGAAGAACGAACACCACCAGTGCGGCGATGGCCACGCCGAGTTCGGCGTCCGCGGCCACCTCGAGGGCGACGCGTCCGACGACCGCGACGAGTACTGCGTATCCGACGAGCCGAGCGAGATCGGTCCGCGCCGGGACGTCGCCGGTGGAGGTGCCGCGCCCGGCGACGGCGGCGGCGATGGAGAAGACGAACGCCGCTCCGAGCAGCCACCACGCCGGTTCGCCGAACACGCTGGAGCTGAACGGCTGGGACGGGACGAATCCCGCCTCGCTCACCGTGCCCTGGGACGCCACGACGGCGTACCCGCCGAACATGCCGGTGGCGAGGGCGATCCAGCCGCCACGGGAATGTCGCGTCACCTGCGCGGCCGTACCCACGACGATGCCCGCCACCACGCTCTTGAGCAGGTGCAGCGCGGTGAGGACGGCGAGGCCGGCAGATTCCGGGATCGCGACCTTGGTGAAGGCGAGGACGACCACGAAGATCGCGACGAACACCCACGGTCCGATCGGCGAGACCACGGGCCGGGCGGAGAGCGCGGCGAAGGTCAGCACGATGGTCAGCGCGCCGATGACGGTGTACGTGGACTGCGAGGACGTCCACCCCACCAGATCCTCCGGCGTCGCCTGGAACGGCCACGACGTACTGCGCGGTCCGGCGACGATCACCGCTCCGAGCGCGCCGACCGCGGCCGCGGCGAGCAGGTGCGGCCAGAATTTCACGAAGCTCAGGACGGTGATCTCCTCGGTAGTACGGCGGTTCCGGCGTTGTCCCAGGGTAGCGGCACCCGTATGTGTTCCGATTCCAGCGATTTTCGTTTCCCACCGACCACCGGGGAATCTCTGCCGGGTGCGGTGCGGTTGTACCGGCCATGACAACCACAGCATCGAAGGCCGAGACCCTGCTCGCACTGCACGTCCCCGGAACGCCGGTCGTTCTGCCCACGGTGTGGGACGCATGGTCCGCGAACCTGGCCGTCTCGGCCGGCTTCACGGCGTTGACCGTGGGTTCGCACCCGGTGTCGGACTCCATCGGCAAGCCGGACAACGAGGGAATCACGTTCGACGAGCTGCTCACGCGGATCGCACAGATCACCGCAGCCGTGGACGTGCCGATCTCCGTGGACATCGAGTCCGGCTACGGCGAGGACCCGAAGCGCCTCATCGAGGGTCTGCTCTCGGTCGGTGCGGTGGGCCTGAACATCGAGGACACCGTGCACAGCGAAGGCGGTCGGTTGCGCGACGCGCAGGAGCACGCGGACTTCGTCGGCGCCCTGCGCGCGGCGTCGGACGCCACCGACACCCACGTCGTGGTCAACGCGCGGACCGACCTCTTCGTGAAGCAGATCGGGGACGAGAACGATCGCGTCGACCGCGCGATCGCACGCCTGAAGCTGGCGGCGGCCGCGGGTGCGGACGTGCTGTACCCGGTCGGCTTCCACAGCGACGACGATCACCGGCGGCTGACCAGCGAACTCCCACTGCCCGTCAACGCGATCGGGCACCCGGCGAAGCACGACCGCGCGGCGTTCGCCGACCTCGGGGTGGCACGTGTGAGCTTCGGTCCGATCCTGCAGGCCACCCTGGCGGAGCGGGCGAACGAGCTCCTCGCTCGCTGGGTCTGATCGGCTACCGCGCGGAGTAGGCGCGCAGGGCCTCGACCTGCTCGGGGTCGAGCGAGGGGCGCACGTTCTCGCGCGCGGTCTGCACGTCCGACGCGGTGACGACCGCGGCGTCCACGTCGCGGCGCATCGCGGTCAGGGCCGCTTCGCGAAGCAGCGCAGCACAATCCGCCGCCGAGTATCCGTCGAGCTTCTCGGCCACCGTCTCGAGGTCCACGTCGTCCGCCAACGGAACCGACGCGCCCGCGGTGCGCAGGATCGCGACGCGCGCCTCGGCGTCGGGCGGCGGAACGAATACCAGGCGTTCGAGTCGACCCGGCCGGAGCAGCGCGGGGTCGATGAGTTCGGGACGGTTCGTGGCCCCGAGGACCACGACGTCGCGGAGCGGCTCGACACCGTCGAGTTCGGTCAACAGCGCGGCCACCACGCGGTCGGAGACTCCGGAATCGGAGCTCTGACCGCGTCGGGGCGCCAGGGCGTCCAGTTCGTCCAGGAAGATCAGCGACGGTGCGGAAGCGCGTGCGCGCTCGAACAATTCACGCACGGCCTTCTCCGATGCGCCCACCCATTTGTCCATCAGTTCGGCGCCCTTGACGGCGTGAACGCTGAGTTGACCGGAGCTCGCCAGGGCGCGGACCAGGAACGTCTTGCCGCATCCGGGTGGCCCGTAGAGGAGAACGCCGCGCGGCGGGTCCACGCCGAGGCGGGCGAAGGAGTCGGGGTGGCGCAGCGGCCACAGCACCGCCTCGGTCAGCGCTGCCTTGGTCTCGACCATGTCGCCCACATCGTCGAGCGTGAGACTGCCGATCGCCAATTCCTCACTGCCGGAACGTGACAACGGTCGAATCACGGCCAGGGTGCCCACCAGGTCGGCCTGGGTCAGCATCGGCTTCGCCTCGTCGCGGTGGGCGCGAGCCGCGGCCTGCAGCGCCGCTTCCCGGCACAGCGACGCGAGGTCCGCGACCACGAAACCCGGGGTTCGCGAGGCGATCTCGGCCAGATCGAGGGACTCGGTGGGCACGGTCCGCAGCAGGATGTCCAGAAGTGCCGAGCGCACCGACGCGTCGGGAAGGCTGAGCACGAGTTCGCGATCGCACAGGTCGGGCCCTCGTAGTCGCGGATCCGCCTGATCGGGCCGCGCGGTGGTGCACATCAGGGCCACCCCCGCGGTGTCGACGGCTCCGCGCAACAGATCGAGGACCAGAGCCGAGACCGGCTCGGCGGTGGCGGGGAGCAACGCATCGACGTCGGTGACGAGCAGGATGCCGCCCGAACGAACCCGATCCACCGCGTCCCGCACGGCGGCGAGCCGATCCTCGGCGGCCAGCGACCCCGCGGAGGGACCGTCGATCTCCTCGCAGACGCGTGCACCGGCCACGGCGCGGACCAGGGTGGCCTTGCCGACGCCCGCGGGTCCGGTGATCAGGACCCCGAGACGGGGTGATGCGCCGAGGGTGCGCAGCAGTTCGGGCTGTTCCAGGGCGAGATCGAGCCACTCGGTGAGCGAGGCCACCGCCGTGCGGGCGCCGACCAGGTCGTTCACCGGAATCGACGGGTGCGCAGGTCGATCGGGCGCGGCGGGTGGGGTGGATCCGCCTCGACGACTCGCTCCGGGTGTCGCTTCGGATCGCGTCGTCGGCGACCCTCGTCCACCGGCCCAGCCGACGGCGGTGTTGGGTTGAACGCTGACGGCGTCGCCGGGATCGGTGGTCGTGACGGTCAGCAGTTCGGTGGTCCAGGTGGCGCCGACCGACCGGGAGAGGGCCTGCGACGTCGACGCGGTGCTGGTGCCGGGCCCGAGATCGCGGGGGAGCAGCGACACCGCGTCCCCGGTGCACAGGACCTTGCCGAGGAGGGCGCGACGCAGCGTGCTGTCGTCGATCGCCCCACTGGCCAGCGGACCCCCGGTCACGGTCACCGAGGTGGCTCCGCGCACGCTCGCCGGGGTCACGACCACCTGCGCGTTCTCCGTCAGTCCGGTGTTGGACAGGGTGATGTCATCGAGAAGTGCTGTGCCCGAAGCGGTTCCGGGAGGGGCGACGGCCACGACGGCGGCCGTCCGGCGCGACCCCAGCAACCCGACGGCGTCCCACTCACGCAGACCGAGCGCGGTGAGCGCCTCGGCGTGCAGGCGTACGACTCCGCGGCGGGAGTCGGCGGCCGACGTGTTGAGGCGAACGGTCAGTACCAGCTCCGGATCGGTCACCCTTGCGAGCCTAGCGACCCGACGCCGTCGACCCGGTCGCGGCGATTAGTCTCGCGGCATGCTTCGCGCCGCCATCGTCGTTCACGAACGCGATCTCGACCTCGGTGTCCGCAACGTCGGCTCGCTCGGTCCCCTGCTGATCGATCGCGGTTTTCGGGTGGACGTGGTCTCCTTCGAAGCGGAGGGCGCCGTGCGTCCCACGGCGGGCGAGGCCGACCTCGTCGTTCTGATGGGGTCCGCCGACGCGGCGTTCGACGACATGTTGCCCTGGCTGGCGGACGAGATCGCGTACGTGAGCGACGCGGTGTCCCGAGGAATCCCGATGCTCGGCGTGTGTTTCGGCGGCCAGTTGCTCGCCCGCGTGCTCGGCGGGACGGTGACGCGCGCAGAGCGCTCGGAGCACGGGTTCCACGAGGTCGAGACCGACGCACCGTCGCTGGTGGCGTCGGGCCCGTGGATGCAGTTCCACGACGACACGTTCACGCTGCCGCCGGGAGCGACTGCGGTGGCCCGGACCGCCGCGGCGCTGCAGGCGTTCACGTCCGGTCCGCACCTCGGAGTGCAGTTCCACCCCGAGATCACCCCGGACGTCTTCGAGTCGTGGGTCGACGGGTGGATCAGGCACGGTGACCGCGACGCGGTCGAGAGCGCGGTGGACGTCCCCGCGATTCGGGCCGCGGTCGCCGCTCGCAGCGAGACTGCGCCGGCCGCGTGCGCCGAACTGGTCGACGCGTTCCTCCACCGAGCGGGTGTGTCGCCGCCGTCAGGAACCCTGCGGCCGACGTAGCCGCAGCCGCGCCGACGACGCCCCACCGCGCGGGGGCCGACGACGGCGAGCGGCGCGTCGTACCGCACGACGCTCGGCCGGTTTGACCTCCCAGGTCTCCGGACGTGCGGCGACCCAGCGCTGGGATCGGATCGCGAAGGGGATGTGCCCCAGATACACGACGATCAGCACCATGAGCAGCACGTACGGGAACGTGATCAACGCGGCTCCGGCCAGGCCGACCAGGATCAGCAGCAGAGCCACCATGCGCGGCGGCACGGACACCGACTTGAGTGCGAGGGTTGGAATGCGGCTGACGATCAGCATTGCCGAGAGGATCACCCAGGTGGCGACCACGTAGTACGAGGTCCACCAGCCCGCACCCCATTGCAACTCCACGGCCAGCGGAAACAGGGTTATCAACGCTCCGGCCGGAGCCGGGACGCCGACGAAGTACTCGCCGACGAAGGATGGTTGCGTGTCGTCGTCGATGAGGGTGTTGAATCGCGCGAGCCGCAGCACGATGCTCACCGCGTAGACGAGGGCGATGACCCAGCCACCGCCGCTGCCCTCGAGCAGCGTCACGTAGAGCACCAGGGCGGGGGCGACGCCGAACGAGATGGCGTCGGCGAGGGAATCGAGTTCGGCGCCCATCCGCGAGGTCGCGTCGAGAAGACGCGCGATGCGGCCGTCGAGCGAATCGAGCACGGCGGCCGCACCGATCATGGCCAGGGCCAGCCCGAGCCGATCGTCCAGCGCGAATCTCACGGCGGACAGGCCGGCGCAGAGCGCCAACACCGTCACCGCGCTGGGAAGCAGCCGAACCGCGCCGTTCCGTTTGGTGTCCGTGTCGCTCACGGCAGTTCGGCCAGGACCGTTTCGGCTCCGATGGCGCGTTGGCCCGGCAGCACCTGAAGTCGCGAGCCGGGTGGGAAGTAGGTGTCGACGCGCGACCCGAAGCGGATGAGCCCGTAGGTGTCTCCGATGGTCAGGGTGTCACCGACCGAGGCCTGACACACGATGCGCCGCGCGATCAGGCCGGCGATCTGCACGACGGCGAGGTCGTGGCCCGAGGCGGTGCGGAGGTGCATGCTGTTGCGCTCGTTGACCTCGCTGGCGTCGGCCAGGTCTGCGGACAGGAACTGCCCCGACTTGTGCACGACGGCCTGCACCGTGCCGGCGACGGGAGCGCGTTGCACGTGTACGTCCAGCACGGACAGGAAGATGCTCACCCTCGGCACCGCCTCGGTGCCCAGGTTCAACTCGGGCGGCGGGACCGCGGTGTCCACCAGTGCGACCTCGCCGTCCGCGGGGGCGACGGCGATGCCGGCGCGGTTCGGCGGAACGCGATTCGGGTGCCGGAAGAAGCCGGCCACGGCACCTGCGCTGAGCAGGGCGGCCGTTCGCACCGTCGGACGCTTGCGTGCGACGACGGCGACGGCGAGCGGAGCGGCGACGAACGGCAGACCCGCGGGGTGGAGCGGAGGAATGCTGGACTTGACCAGGTCGGCGATGTGACCGATGCCGGTGGGCTGGGGGGTGCCTTGCGGAACGGGTCGGCGGGCCACGGTCTCCTCTTACGTCGATGTATGTGGGTGGTGGGAGCAGATCGTTCGGTCCGAGACAGCGCTCGGGGCCCCTCACAGATTACGTGAGGGGCCCCGAGTCGTGCCGTGACGGTCGTGGGGATCTCGTAGACCCCCCACGAATCAGACGCGCGAGCCGCGTCCGGTCACTGCCTTCACGATGGCGAGCAGAATGACCGCACCCAGGAGGCAGGTCAGGAAGCTGAAGATGATGCCGCCGCCCTCGACGTCGAACACGGCGCTGAGGAGGAATCCACCCAGCAGACCGCCGATGATGCCGACGACGATGTTCAGGATGATGCCCTGCTGCGCGTCGGTCTTCATGATCTTGCTACCGATCCAGCCGGCCAGTCCGCCGATGATGATCCAACCGAAGATGCCCAGACCCAACATGATGAAACCCCTTTGCTTATGCGTGATCCGGGTTTCGGATCCAACGTCCAAGCAGGGCTACCCGACGGCCGGGCACGGCAAACGTGCCTACGCCTCGGCCGAGGTCACGAACGGGGCTCATTTCAATGTACCTGCGGCATCGGCGACCTCGCCACCAGTGGTTCAGGGGGTGACGAGCAGGACCTGGTCGGCATCACCGTTGTCCGTGGTGACCAGCATGCTTCCGTCGCTCTGAGCGGTGACCGAACGGATCCGTCCGTACTCGCTCAGCGCCGGAATCGTGGTCTGGTTCGTGATCTCGGTTCCGTCCTCGGACAGGGCGAGGAGCAGCACCTGCTGTTCCTTCTGGACGCCCACGGCGAGCGCGCCGTTCCACTCGCCCCAGGCTTCGCCGGTGAGGAAGGTGCCCGACGCGGTGGCCAGGGTGCTCGCGCCCGAACTCCACACGGCGCCGATGGCGCCCGGAACACGCTCGGGGTCGGTCATGGCGACGGACTCGTCGTAGCCGGACCCGCTGCGGTCCGGACTCCAGCCGTAGTTTCCGCCGGCCTGCAACAGATTGACCTCGTCGTCACGATCGGATCCCTGCTCCACCGAATAGATCTGGTCGGTGCCGGGACGTGCGGCGAGACCCTGCACGTTGCGGTGGCCGAGGGTGTAGACCGGGCTGTTCGCGTCGGGATTGCCGGCCGCCGGTTCGCCCGTCGCCGCGTCGACACGCAGGACCTTGCCGCCGAGCGAATCCGGATCCTGGGGAACGGACGGCTGCGCCGAATCGCCGGTTCCGATGAACAGGGTGCCGTCGGGCTGGGGCAGGATCCGGCAGCCACCGTGTCGACCGTTGGTGATGGGGAAGCCGTCCACGACGGTCCGGTCCCGCTCGAGCGAGGACCAGTCCGGTGCCGCGGTCCAGGCGACGACGCGAACGTCACGCACGTCGCCGTCCTCGAACCCCTGGCACGAGTAGACCGTGCGAGTGGAGTCGAAGTCCGTGTCCAGCGCCAGCGCCATCAGTCCGGTCTCGCTCCCGACGAACAGATCGTTCAGGTCCGCGTCCACCGCGGTCGGCTCACCTCCGGGCGGGACGACCGTGAAGCGGCCTTCGCGCTCGGTGAACAGCACGGTGCCGTCCGGCGCGCGGACCGCGTCCCAGGGGCGCGAGAGCCCGTCGGCGACGACGGTGATCTCGACGTCGAGGTCACCTCCCGTGCCCTCCTCGGGGGTGGTGGGGGCCGACTCGGTGGACCCGAGAGAGCCGCCGGACGCCTCGGGTGGCGTCGGGTCCGAGTCGGCGGTGCCGCTGCTGCAGGCGGAGGCGCCGAGTGCGGCCGTGAAGAGGAGGGCGGCGAGAGCCGGGGTGCGTCGCGTCATGACCCCACGGTACGAGAACTCTCGGCGGCCGCCTTGATGCGTCGCAGCGTCGCGTTCATTCCGTCGGTCAACTCGGCCTCGAACTTCTCGCTGCCGCCGAAGGCCAGCTTGACCAGAACGTTCGACACGGCCGACGTTCCACCCGGTGCCTCGCGGCGCTCGGTGACGCGGGTTCCGGACTCGGTCTCGTCCAGGGTGTACGACCAGATGGTGTTGTTCTCCACCACGCGGAACGCGAGAGCCTTCTCCGGCTCCACGCGGGTCACCTTGCTGCTCGTGGGCCAGGCCAGCACGCCGCGGCGGTTGAGGTTCACCGTGCGGGTGCCGACGCGGAGGTCACCGAAGACCTTCATCTTCTTGCACTGCGGGCTCCACTCGCCCATGCGCTTCAGGTCGGACACCACGGCCCACACCTCGCGCGGGGTGGCGTCGATGTCGATGGTGGCGGCGAGCGGTGTGGCCATGGGGTGAGATCTCCTCGTCGGCTTCTGTGAACAGCGGCATCTGTGTACGTCGGGTCACAGACACTTCAGTCGGATTGTAACCCGGCCTCTTCGTCCGCGGCGAGCAGATCCGCGATGTGGACGGTGATGTCGTCGAGGCCGAGGATCGGACCGAGAACGGTCTCCACCGCCGCACCCGTCCGCTCCGCGACGAGGGCGGCGAGCGCCGAGAAGTCGTCGTCGAAGAAGACCGCGATGTCCACGTGCACCCCGGCGCACCGGTGCCGGTCGACCACGTCGAGCTCCACGTTGCGCACGTCGCACCGAACCTCGCGCAGCGCGCGCGAGATCTCGAGCAGCACCAACTGGTCGGACACGCGCAGGGTGTCGCCGTCGGACTCGTCGCCGTCGAGGGCGGAGTCCGGTGGGAACACGGCGTCGATCACGCGCGTGCGGCGGGCCGTCGCCCGCAGTTTGGTGAGGATCGCGGTACTGACGGTCAGCCAGGACGGATCGTCCTCGTTGCGCAGTTCGACGGCGGCTCGTTCGAGCAACGGGTCCGGGCGGTCGTCGACCTCGGTGAAATCCTGGTTCGGTTCGTCTCGGTTCGGGGCGTCTCGGTCGTACGGGGAACCGTCCGGGTGTGCAACGGACGGTTCGGGGTTCAACGCCATGCCGCCATCCTCTCGCTCAGTGTTGCGCGTGCACGATTGACCTGACCGCGAACGGCCGACGGTGACATGGACAGAATCCGACCGACCTCGACGTGCGTCATGCCCTCGACCTCGCGGAGCAGCCAGCACGAGCGCTGGTTCTCCGGCAGCGCGGCGAGCGCCACGCGGAGATCGTCGAGAAAGCCGCTCTCGCTCGCCTTGACCTCGGGATCGTCCGTCGCATCGGACACCGCGTCGTCGAAGACCCAATCCTCCGCCGGCCGCGGGGTGCGCCGACGGGTGAAGTCGATCGCCTTGTGCGCGGTGATACCGAACAGCCACGTGCGCAGGGCGGAGTCCGAACGATAGTTGTCCAGGCCCTTCCATGCGGCGACGAACGCGTCCTGCACCACCTCCTCGGCCGCGCCGTCGTCACGCAGCATGTTGCGGGCGTAGCGGTACATGGCGGGACCGTGGGTGCGCACGATGGTCTCGAAGGCCGTGCGATCACCCATGACCGACGCGTCGATGAGCGCCTTGTCCGCGGCGCGTTGGTCGGTGGGTGGCGTTGCGAGAGTTGCCGTGTCGGCCGACGCAGAGTCGGACGCGATGGTCTCGTCCGTTCCGACGTCGATGGTCACGCTCCTCATTCGTCGCGTCGTGCTCCGGAGGTAGCCTATGTGTCTTACGTCACAGATGCGCACGCTTCGGCGGACGGAACTCGACTCACTCCCGAACCCAAACGAAAGGATCACCTGAGATGACCTCATCCGCGCAGACCTCGGGCAACACTTCCTCGACCGCGCAGTCCAGCAGCAAGACGGTCGAACGCACCGAGTCCGACTCCAGCTCGAGCACGCTGGTCGCCTCCGACGGCCGCACCACCATCGCCGACGTCGTCGTCTCCAAGATCGCCGGCATCGCGACCCGCGAGGTCCAGGGCGTCCACGCCGTGGGCGGCGGCGCCACCCGCGCGATCGGCGCACTGCGCGAGCGCATCCCCGGTGCCCGCGTCAACCACTCCCAGGGCGTGTCCGTCGAGGTCGGCGAGCGCCAGGCCGCGGTCGATCTGGACATCGTCGCGGACTACGGCGTGGCCATCTCCGATCTGGCGTCGGGCATCCGTCGCAACGTCATCGGAGCGGTCGAGCGCATGACCGGCCTCGAGGTCACCGAAGTGAACATCACCGTCCACGACGTCTTCCTCTTCGACGAGGAAGAGAACAACGAAGACGCGGCACCCGCCCGGGTTCGATGACCGCCCCCGCGTCGGCCGACGACATCGCTGACCGAATCGCCGCAGCGGTCGAGGCCGTATCCGGCGTCGCCGCGCTGCACGGCGGGATGTTCGGCGAGGTGGCGACATATCTGCCGGGTCGACGCGTGGCCGGGGTGAACGTCAGACCGGACGGCACGGAGATTCACATCGCCGTCACGCCCGACGCCGTCGTGCGATCCACCGCCGCCGAGGTTCGCTCGGCGGTGCGTGGGATCGTCGACGGTCCGGTTCACGTGGTCGTCGAGGACGTGGCGGAACCCGCGGACCCCGCCGACGACGCCGCGCCCCGTCCGGATGCTTCCGCCGAGTCCGCGGTGGGTAACCCTGCTTCGTGAACGTCACTCCTGACCCGAAGTCGGGACGCGTCCCCGAAGATCGGGTGTCCGCCTACCGGGAGGCGCGTCGGGCCGCGGCTCGGGCGCACCACCCGGATCTCGGCGGGAACGCCGACTCGCTGATCGAGGCGTTGCACGCGGTCGACCGCCGATTCGGTGCGGTCGGTGACGCCGTCTCCTCGGACGGCGCACCGACCGTCGGCGGATTGACGACCCGCAGAGCACAACTCGCCCGGCGCATCCGCGCCGTCCGGCGAGCGTTGCCCTCTCGGCGCAAGTATTTCGACGTTTCCTGACCCCTTCACTCTTCGAATCGGAGCCCCCATGAATGCCTCCATCATCGGCCTGTTCGCCGGACTTCTTCTGGCGGTCGCCGCGGCGGCGGGCGGGTTCACCGGATTTCTGGTGGCCCTCGTCCTCGGCGCGATCGGTTTCGCCATCGGCGCCTACCGCGACGGCAATTTCGATCCCGACGCCCTGCTGAGGGGACGCGGCCGTGGCTGACGCCGATCCCGCAGCCCCCACGGACGGCCCCGCGAAGGGCGCCCCCGAACGTTCCCCGTCCGACATCGATCCCGGTGACCGCGGCGAACTGACCGTCCTCGACAAGGCCGTCGAACACATCGCCGACGCCTCGCTCAGCCGGACCACCGGCGTGTCCACCGCGTCGTCCGGTGCGCTGGGCCGCCGCGCGTCGCGCGTGAGCGTGTCGAAGACGGGCGACGTCGTCCGGAGCACCGCAGACCTCACCGTCCGCTGGCCCATGTCGGCGCCTCGGGTCGCCGACGACGTCCGCCAGGACATCGCGCGTGGGATGACCTCGTCGAGTCTCGCGGTGGACGACGTCGACGTTCACGTGGGCAATTTCGCCATCCCGCCGGGACTGACCCTGGACACACCGCGCGCCGCCGACGGCCACGTCGTCCCGACGCGTCGTCCGCTCGCCCGGCCGGCCGCGACCCCCATCGCCGTCGTGCTCGCCGTGGTCTTCATCGCCGCCGGCGCGGCGCTGGTACGAGACGGTCTGGTGGAACTCGGTGCACTCGCCGGGTCGTCGTGGTCCACCGCTGCCGTCGACTGGTTCGACGGGCTCACCCCCCAGTCCTGGATGACCCCCGCCGGCATCGCCGTCGGCGTGGTCGGCCTTCTCCTGGTGCTCGCGTCGCTCAAGTGGCGGGCACGCCGCCACCGGCCCGTGGACGGGGTGGCCGAGGTATGGGTGCGGCCGACGAAGACGAAGAAGTCCGAGCCGGAGGCCGTCGACACCCCGCCCACCCTGGTGACCGACACGGCGACGACCGGTACGGACACGTCCGCGTCGACGGACTCCACCTCGGGCCCGAGCATCACGAAGGAGACCGTGTGATGAAGCGATCCACCGTGTTCTTCGACCGGCTCGGAGTCCTGATCGTCGGCCTCGCCGTCCTCGCGGTCGGCGCCGGTGCCGCGTTGTGGCAGCAGGATCGACTGACTTTCGCACCCGACGCACTCGACGCGGGTCCGGTCCTCGACCTGACGGAGCAGCCGTGGTGGCCGTGGGCTCTCATCGGCGCCGGAGTGGTCGTCGCCCTGCTCGCGCTCTGGTCCCTGCTGCGCCGGATCCCGTCCGGTCGCACGCGTCGTATCGCGTTGTCCTCGTCGGCGTCGCCCCGGGGCACGGTCACGCTGGACCTGACGGCGGTGGCCTCTCGCGCCGCCGAGGTCGCGAAGTCGGTGCACGGCGTCAAGTCGGCACGCTCACGCCTGCGGGCGGAGAAGACGGCCGTCGGCGGCAGGACCCCGGTGATCACGGTGCTCGTCACGTGCGAGCCGACCGTGGATCCCGCCTCCATCGCGGACGAGATGGGTGAACTGCGGCGCCAGGTGGCCGGAGTGATCGGCGACGCCGCCGAGGCCGACGCCCGCGTCGGGATACGGGTTCTCGTCTCCCACTGACCCCTCGACCAACGACGGCCGCGTGCCTCCCTCTTCGGGAGCACGCGGCCGTCGTCGTTGTGTGGGTGGCCGTACGACGGCCGAAAAGTTACGCATCCTCAGGACCGAGCGGTACGAATCGGCCGCACGCTGTGGCGGCTCATGAAAATGGCGTAGCTCCTGCGCACGCGCCATTTTGGGCGTACTCTCCCGGATAACGGTTTCAGGGCATATCGACCACGGTCCCGATTCCGTTACACACCGCAGTGAAACTTTTCCAGCAGTGAGAACTTTCGATTCCGCGTCGTGAGACGCCCTCGTGTCGGGGAGATGCGCATGTACGAACTTCTGACGAACAGTGACACCACTGATCGAACCGCCCCCGCCGTTCACCATGCCGTCAATGCCGGACACCGCGAGATGATTCGCGCCGTCTTCTGCGACGAGTTCTCCATCTCGGGCGTCGATCACGAGACGCTCAACGAGATCGGCAACGGTGGGATCGACCGCTGGGTCTCCGACCTGCAGTTCACCGGGATGTTCCTCCCGTCCGAGGTCGAGGCGATCGCTCGGGTCTGGTCGGAGAATCCCGCCAGCCTGATCTCGGCGCTGGTCGGCACGGCGGACGAAATGGCACGTCGCCGCAGCGCACAGCGCGACATGCGGCCGCTGTCGTTCGATCCCCGCGAGTCCGCCGTCGGCTGATCGGGGAGCCGTCCGGCCGACCGGAAACCGCTAGCGGTTCTTCGGCGGCCGGTTGCTCTGGGCCCGGCGAGCTGCTTCCTTTTCCTTCACCCGAATGGCCTCGCGCTGAACCTCGGCGAAATTCTCGCGCTCGCGCACGAGCCATTCCGGTTCCGATGCCGCCAGCTCGTCGATCTGCGCTTGGGTCATCGAGTCGGACACGTCGTGCCGGGACAGGGCCGCGTTGGTGACTCCGAGCTTCTTGGCCACGAGATCACGGGGGAACGGGCCGTTGGTCCACAGCTCGGTGAGCCATGCCGGGGGATCGTTGCGCAATGCGTCGAGATCGCCCCGGGAGATGGGCGTGGAGCGGAAGTCCTCCGGCGCCGCGGGCAGGTAGATACCGAGCTTGTTCGCCGCGGTCAGGGGCTTCATGGTCTGGGCGTTCAGGTCCGGGCTCACCGCGACAGCATACGCTGAGCCGATGAGCGCTGTTCCGACGAACGCTGTGCCGACGAACGATCCGACCGTGCTCCGCTGGTACGTCACGGTGGCGGAGATGCTCGCCTTCGGTCGGGCGGCCAAGGCGCTGAACATCTCGAGGCAACGTCTGAGTGCGGCGATCATCGACCTGGCGGAGTCCGAGGGCGCACCCCTGTTCGTTCCGGGCGACGGTCCGACCGAACTGACCGAGGCGGGGCGAGACCTGCTGGTGCGGGCGCGCGCGGTGGTGGCCGAGGACGATCGTCGTCTCGCCGAGGAGGCGGCCGCGGCACCACCGGTGCCCACCTTGCGCGTCGGGTTCGTCCCCGGAGTCACGGTGACCAAGTGGACGAGGATCTGGGCCGAGCGTTTTCCCGACGTGGTTCTCTCCGTGGACGTCGTCGACGAGTCCGAGCAGCGCCGCGTGGTGGTGGACGGACTTCGGGACGTGTGCTTCGTGCGGTTGCCCATCGACCGCGAGGGACTGAACGTCGTTCCCCTCTACTCGGAGCTCCCCGTGGTGGTGGTTCCCAAGGATCATCCCGTCTCCCTGTACACCGAGGTGTCCCTCGCGGACCTCTCCGCCGAGACGTTGCAGGAGCCGGGTGAATCCGTCGAGACGACGTTCGAGATGGTGGCCGCCGGCGTCGGACCGGTGATCGTGCCGCACTCCATCGCCCGGTTGTACAGCCGCCGCGATCTGATCTTCCGGACCGTCACCGACGCCGAGTCCACGACCGTCGCACTCGCCTGGCCGCAGGAGGGTGCGAGCGAACACAGCGAGGAGTTCCTCGGGGTAGTGCGCGGTCGATCGGCGAACAGTTCGCGGTCCGCCGCCCCCGCACCCAAGGCCAAGAAGAAAGGCCCCACGAAGCCGCTCGTCGCTCCCAAGCCCCGACCCGCGCGCCGCGGCCGCAAGCGCTGACGCCGAGATCCGTTCCGACGGTGCGGAATCGGTGTGTGATCGTCGAATTCGTTGCTGGCGCAAACACATTGGGTCCGCGGTGGGTCGTCGATCCGAGACCGTGGTGAGGTTCGACAGACGCGCGGTGTATTCCCCGAATTCGCGTCGTCCTCGAGGTACTGTCGGCAACCACATCGGGTTCACCGTCCCGGGCCCGATGTCGTCACCGCAGCAGAAGAAGGTCCACCTGTGCCGAAGTCGTTCGGATCCCGTTTCTCTCCCACCACGATTCGCTTCGGCGCGACCCTGGCCGTGAGCGCCGCCATCGCGTCGGGAGCGGTTGCTCTGGGCACCGGAGTGGCCTCCGCCGCTCCGGTTGCCTGCGCCTCGCCTCCCGTCGCCAACGACATCCGCGTCGACGGCACCGCGAGTTGCGGTGCCAAGGCGACCGGCACCGGCGTCGCCACCTCGACCGCGTCCGAGAGCGGCACCGCCGTCAGCGTCGCCGACGGCGGCCGGTCCTTCGCGCAGGCCACCGGATTCGGTACCGCCCTGAGCGCCGCCTTCGGCTCGGGGACGGCCTACTCCTACTCGCTCGGCGGTGGTATCTCGCAGTCCATGGCCACCGACGGCGGTACCTCCCTGGCGGTCGCCGGATACGGCGGCGGCGCCACCGCGGGGACGGGATCCACCGTGAACTGCGCCGGACTGAACTCGTTCGCGATCGACCTCAGCACCGGGCGCGCCTGCATCGCCGGATTCTGACTCGCGCTGCTCGAAGCCGCCCACCGCACTATCGTGTCGACGATGACGGAAGTCGCGGTGAGTGCGGTGGGCGGATGAGCTCGGTGGGCGGGGTTCTGTTCGACATCGACGGCGTCCTGGTCACCAGCTGGCAACCGATCCCCGGGGCCGCGGAGACCGTGCAGGCGCTGCGCGACCGCGATATCGCGTGTGCGTTCCTCACCAACACGACGTCGAAGACGCGGGAGCAGATCGCCGACGCGCTCACCGAGGCGAAGATCGAGGTCCACGCGGACGAGATCGTGACCGCTGCGACGCTCACCGCCGACCATCTGCGCACCACGCATCCGGGGGCGCGCTGCGTTCTGTTGAACAGTGGTGTGATCGCGGACGACCTCCCGGGGATCGAGGTGGTCGAGGACGACCCCGAGGTGGTGGTCCTCGGCGGCGCCGGCCCGGAGTTCACGCACGACGCGATGAGCCGCGTCTTCGACTGGATGACCCGCGGAATTCCGGTGGTCGCGATGCATCGCAGCCTCATGTGGTCCACCGAACGGGGAGTCCGCATCGACACCGGGATGTATCTGACGGGAATGGAGTCCGCGTCGGGTCGACGGGCGACCGCGGTGGGCAAGCCCGCGCCGTTGGGCTTCCAGGCGTCGGCCGACCGGATGGGCGTGGACCCCGAGCAGGTGGTGATTGTCGGCGACGATCTCGACAACGACGTCCTCGCGGCCCAGGTCGTCGGCATGCGGGGGGTGCTCGTGCGCACCGGGAAGTTCCGACAGGATCGGCTGGACCGGCACGGTCGTGATCAGTACGCCATGCAACCCACCCACGTCGTCGACTCGGTCGCCGACCTCCCGTCGGTGTTGGGCCTGTAGGCATCTTGCACTCGTATGGTGCGAGTGCTAGAAATGGCGTTGGCACTCGCGTATCGTGAGTGCCAGGCGAAGAGGTGAGATCGGGAACCATCGACACCCCTGATCGTCCGTCGCGGGCACCGAAATCGTCCAAGATGCAACTGGAGCGGCCCACACCGGTCGCTTCGCGTGTCACCCCACATCCGGAGGATCACTTCGCAATGGCCAAAATCATCGCGTTCGACGAAGAGGCACGCCGTGGCCTCGAGCGGGGCTTGAACAGCCTCGCCGACGCAGTCAAGGTGACGTTGGGCCCCAAGGGTCGCAACGTCGTACTCGAAAAGAAGTGGGGCGCCCCCACGATCACCAACGATGGTGTGTCCATCGCCAAGGAGATCGAGCTGGAGGACCCCTACGAGAAGATCGGCGCAGAGCTGGTCAAAGAGGTCGCCAAGAAGACCGACGACGTCGCCGGTGACGGAACCACCACCGCGACCGTTCTCGCTCAGGCCCTCGTCCGCGAAGGCCTGCGCAACGTCGCGGCCGGCGCCAACCCGCTCGGCCTCAAGCGCGGCATCGAGGCAGCCGTGGCTGCCGTCACCGAGTCGCTGCTGAAGTCCGCCAAGGAGATCGACACCAAGGAGCAGATCGCTGCTACCGCCGGTATCTCCGCGGGCGACCCGTCCATCGGCGAGCTCATCGCCGAGGCCATGGACAAGGTCGGCAAGGAAGGCGTCATCACGGTCGAGGAGTCCAACACCTTCGGCCTGCAGCTCGAACTCACCGAGGGCATGCGCTTCGACAAGGGCTACATCTCGGGATACTTCGTCACCGACGCGGAGCGCCAGGAAGCCGTCCTCGAGGACGCGTACATCCTGCTCGTGAGCTCCAAGGTGTCGACCGTCAAGGATTTGCTTCCCCTGCTGGAGAAGGTCATCCAGTCGGGCAAGCCGCTCGTCATCATCGCCGAGGACGTCGAGGGCGAAGCTCTCTCCACCCTCGTGGTCAACAAGATCCGTGGCACCTTCAAGTCCGTCGCCGTCAAGGCACCGGGCTTCGGTGACCGTCGCAAGGCGCAGCTCGCCGACATCGCCATCCTCACCGGTGGCGAGGTCATCAGCGAAGAGGTCGGCCTCTCCCTGGAGTCCGCCGGTCTCGAGCTGCTCGGCCAGGCCCGCAAGGTCGTCATCACCAAGGACGAGACCACGATCATCGAGGGCTCCGGCGACGCCGACGCCATCGCCGGTCGCGTCTCGCAGATCCGCGCCGAGATCGAGAACTCGGACTCGGACTACGACCGCGAGAAGCTGCAGGAACGTCTGGCCAAGCTGGCCGGCGGCGTTGCGGTCATCAAGGCCGGCGCCGCGACCGAGGTCGAGCTCAAGGAGCGCAAGCACCGCATCGAAGATGCCGTGCGCAACGCCAAGGCAGCCGTCGAAGAGGGCATCGTCGCCGGTGGTGGCGTCGCCCTTCTCCAGTCGGCTCCCGCCCTCGAGAACCTGAACCTCACGGGTGACGAGGCCACCGGCGCGAACATCGTTCGCGTCGCCCTCGAAGCACCGCTGAAGCAGATCGCGTTCAACGCCGGCCTCGAGCCCGGCGTCGTCGCGGAGAAGGTCCGCAACCTCCCGCTCGGCCACGGCCTCAACGCCGCGACCAACGAGTACGAGGACCTGCTGGCCGCCGGCATCAACGACCCGGTGAAGGTCACCCGCTCGGCCCTGCAGAACGCAGCGTCGATCGCGGCTCTGTTCCTCACCACCGAGGCCGTCGTCGCCGACAAGCCCGAGAAGGCCGGTGCGCCCGCGGGCGACCCGACCGGTGGCATGGGCGGCATGGACTTCTGAGTCCAGCCTCTCCGTAGTCTCGCCGAAGCACGGCTCCCCTCGTGGGGGTCGGGCTTCGTCGTGTTTCGGGAAGTATTCGTCGGGCCGGGCGTGCACCGTGATCCGATTTCGGTTCGAACGAGCGGTTTCCCGACAGTTCGACGCGAAATCGGATCATGACGCACGGTTGTGGCGCCTCCGACGCACCACGGCGATGATCTCGTCGACCACGTCGTCGGTTCTGGCCATCACGGTGACGGCCGAATATCGAAGCACCAGCCACTTGTCCATCACCAACTCGTTCTGGCGCACCCGGTCGTTCGTGAAGGCGTAGGGCGTGGAGTGGAACTCGCGGCCGTCGATCTCCACGATCACGCGCGCTGCGCGATCGACCAGATCGCCGTAGAAGCGACCCACCTGCGCGTTGATCTCCATGCGGAAGTTTCGACGGGTGAGAGCCCGCGCGACGATGCGTTCGGGTTCGGACAACGTACGCGGGCAGCAGCGGCGAAGCTGGTCTCGGACCCGCGCGACGCCGTGCCGCCCCTTCGCGTTGTCACAGGCCTGCGCCACTGCTCGCCACCGGACGGTTCGGGAGAGGGCCCTATCCACGAAGCGTTCGAGAGAGGGCCCGTCCATCGTGAGAGCGATGTCGAGGAAGCACTCCTCGATGGTCACGACGGGCAACAGATCGACGTACGCCACGGCAGTGAGCCGGCGGCGATGGAGTCGGACCCACGGCGGGCTGCGGTGCGCACCGGTCGGGGCGACAGTGGCGTGGACGACGGTCGGCTCGTCGTCGAGCAATCCCCAGATCCATGCGGCGGAGTCGTGGCTCAGCACCGCATCCGGTTTCCAGGCCAGCACGGCTCGACAGCGATCGGCGTAGGTGGGCGGCTGTGTCGAGTACACCTCGGGTAGCAGCCGCAGCAAGGTGCCGCCGGACACACGGCGCGCGATGGTCCCGCGGCCGACTCCACTGTCGAGCAGTTCGCGTCGGGTCCAGATGGTCACGCCACGGAGTCTGGCGGTGGCGCATCGGTCGATGCAGGATCGTTCGCCGAGCCTGTGGAGAGCGTGCAGAGTTGTCCACAATCGTCGCGAATCTGCGGAAAACCGCCCATCGGTCCCGATATCGGGTAACGGCGCACGGTGCCGGCCGCGGTCACCGGGTCCACGGTGTCCCCGAGCGCACACGGCACCACCGAGACCTGTGCTCCTTCACCACATTTTCACGGGATAACTAGGACATATGTAGATCAGTTGAATGAAAGTAGGGGCTTAAACAAGCCCTGGGTATGTTTTTGTGGCAGAATAGGTACGAATCGTACATCGCACCCGGTCCGTTTCTCGGCCGGCGCAGGTTGCCCGACGGGACTTCCACCGGGCCGGATTCGATGTGCGCGTACCGCCCGAAAGGACCCGAACCACCATGGACTGCCGCCTCTGCGGGAACCCCGGCCTGGACAGTGTGCTCGATCTCGGGGCCACCCCGCCTTGCGAATCGTTCCTCACCGCCGACGAGCTCGACGCGCCGGAACCCACGTACCCCCTGCACCTGCGCATCTGCCCGTCGTGCCTGCTTCTGCAGATCCCCGCCCTGGTCTCACCGGCGGACACCTTCACCGAGTACGCGTACTTCTCGTCGTTCTCCGACAGCTGGGTCGATCACGCCCGACGCTTCGTCACCGATTCGGTGGAGAGGTTGGGTCTGGACGAGAACTCGTTCGTCGTCGAGGTCGCGAGCAACGACGGGTACCTGCTCAAGCATGTGGTCGACCGGGGCATCGGGTGCCTCGGCATCGAACCGAGCGTGAACGTCGGCGCCGCGGCCCGCTCCGCGGGTGTGCCCACCGAGACCGCATTCCTCGGCCCCGACACCGCCGCGGCGGTGCGCGCCGAGCACGGCCCCGCGAACCTGGTGGTCGCCAACAACGTCTACGCCCACATCCCGGACGTCGTCGGGTTCACCGAGGGGCTTCGCACGCTCGTCGCCGACGACGGCATGGTGAGCATCGAGGTGCACCACGCGTTGCATCTCGTGGCCGACGCGCAGTTCGACACCGTCTACCACGAGCACTTCCAGTACTGGACCGTTCTGACCGCCATGCGCGCGCTCGCCGACGGTGATCTCTCGGTGGTCGACGTCGAGCAACTCTCGACGCACGGCGGATCGATTCGCATCTGGGCCACCCCCACCGCCAACGCCGGCCCCCCGAGTCCGCGGACCCTGGACCTGCTCGACACCGAGCGTCGGGCCGGGTTGCACACGCTCGAGGGCTACCGCGGCCTCGAGAACGCGGCGCGCGGCGTACGCGCGGATCTGCTCGAGTTCCTGCTGGACTGCCGCCGCCGAGGCGAGCGAGTGGTCGGCTACGGCGCTCCGGGCAAGGGCAACACGTTGCTGAACTACTGCGGCATCCGGTCCGACCTCGTGGAGTACACGGTCGATCGGAACCCGTACAAGCACGGTCGGTTCACCCCGGGTGTGCGGATCCCGATCCACCCGACCGAACGCATCGCCGAGGACCGACCCGACGTGGTGCTCGTACTCCCCTGGAATCTGAAGACCGAGCTCACCGAACAACTTCGGTACGTGGGTGATTGGGGCGGCCGCGTGGTCTTCCCGCTGCCGCATCTGCATACCGCCGAACTGCCCACAAGCGAGAAGACGGAGGCACTGTCATGAAGGTCGTACTGTTCTGCGGGGGATACGGCATGCGCATGCGCAACGACGGGAACGATCAGATCCCCAAGCCGCTGCAGATGGTCGGACCACGCCCCCTGCTCTGGCACATCATGAAGTACTACGCCCACTACGGGCACAAGGACTTCGTCCTCTGCCTGGGTTACGGCGCGAGTGCCATCAAGCAGTTCTTCCTCGATTACCACGAGGAGCAGTCCAACGATTTCGTCATGCGTGACGGCAAGGTGGAGTTGCTGTCCACGGACATGAGCGATTGGTCGATCACGTTCGTGGACACCGGAACCGAGTCGCCGATCGGCGAGCGTCTGCGTCGCGTCCGGCCCTACCTCGACGGTGACGAGTACTTCCTGGCCAACTACTCCGACGTGCTCACCGACGCGCCGCTGGACACCATGATCGAGAAGTACCACGCCTCGGGTGCGGTCGCCTCGATGCTGGTGGTGCCGCCGCAGTCGTCCTTCCACTGCGTCGACGTGTCCGAGGCGGGGGACATCAAGGAGATAGTCCCCGTGAGTCGTTTCCCCATCTGGGAGAACGGTGGGTACTTCGTGCTGAACCAGGAGGTCTTCGACCTCATCCCGCCCGGCGGCGATCTGGTGGGCGATGCCTGCATGGCGCTGGCCGGAACCGGCCGACTCTACGGCTACCGCCACGAGGGCTTCTGGAAGCCGGCCGACACGTTCAAGGAGCGTGCCGAACTCGACGCCGATTACCGCAGAGGCGTCCGCCCGTGGGCCGTCTGGGATCGCGACGCAGCCGAGGCGCAGCCGGAGCTGGTGTGATCTCACTGTCCGGCAACCGGATTCGCACCGTCGCGGTGCTCGGGGCGCACCCCGACGACATCGCGATCGGCGCCGGCGGCACTCTGCTCACGCTCGCCGCGGCGGAGCCGGACCTCGAGGTCCACGCGTTGGTCCTCACCGGCGCCGGCACCGAGCGGGAAGAGGAGGAGCGCAAGGCGCTGGCCGCGTTCTCGGCCGAGGCGCCGCTCTCGCTCACCGTGCTCGACGTGCCCGACGGTCGAAGTCCCGCTCATTGGGACGCGATCAAGAACGGGCTCGAGACGTTCCGACGCACGTGCGAACCGGATCTGGTGCTCGCTCCGCAGCGGCGCGACGCCCACCAGGATCACCGGTTGCTGGCGGAGTTGGTCCCCACCACGTTCCGGGACCACCTGGTCCTCGGCTACGAGGTGATCAAGTGGGAGGGCGACCTTCCGTCTCCGACGCTCTACCAACCACTCGACGACGAGATCGCCCGCCGCAAGGCCGATCTGCTCGCCGTCCACTATCCATCGCAGCACCGCCACGACTGGTACGACGAGGAGACGTTCCTCTCGCTCGCCCGGATCCGCGGCGTGCAATGCCGCAGCCGCTACGCCGAAGCCTTCGTCGTGGAGAAGATGCTGCTCGATCTGAAGGGTTCTCGATGACCATGCGCGTACTACTCACCGGCCACCAGGGCTACCTGGGCACCGTCATGGTTCCCGTGCTGCAGAAGCGCGGGCACACCGTGGTGGGCCTGGACACCGGGTTGTTCGCCGACTGCGTGCTGGGCTCGACCCCGGCCGATCCGGAGACGCTCGCGGTGGACCTGCGCGACGTCACCGAGGAGCACCTCGCCGGATTCGACGCGGTGATCCACCTCGCGGCCCTGTCCAACGATCCGCTGGGCACGCTCGACGCGGCGATCACCCACGACATCAACCACCACGCCTCGGTGCGGCTGGCGGAGGCCGCCAAGCGCGCCGGCGTCGAGAAGTTCCTCTACGCGTCGACGTGCTCGGTGTACGGCGCAGCCGGTCAGGACGCCGTGACCGAGGATGCCCCGCTGAACCCGTTGACGCCCTACGCGGTGAGCAAGGTTCGGGTGGAGGGCGATGTCGCGGCCATGGCGGATGACCACTTCACCCCAGTGTTCCTCCGCAACGCAACGGCTTTCGGCTACTCCCCGCGGCTGCGCGCGGACATCGTGGTCAACGACCTCACCGCGTCGGCCTTCCTCACCGGTCGCATCGTGGTGAAGTCGGACGGGACGCCGTGGCGTCCTCTCGTCCACGCGCTCGACATCGCGGAAGCTTTCGCCGCCGCCCTCGACGCTCCGAAGGAGCGGATCCGTAACCGCGCGCTCAACATCGGCACCGAGGCCAACAACGTGACGGTCGCGGACATCGCGGCGACGGTGTCCGACGTGACCGGGGCCGAGGTGGAGATCACCGGCGAGTACGGGCCGGACCCGCGGTCGTACCGCGTCGACTTCTCCGCCGCGCGCGAGGTGCTGCCGGAATTCGTTCCCCGCTGGTCCATCCGCGACGGTGCGGTGGAACTGTTCGAGGCGTACCGGGCGCATTCCCTCGACGCCGACTCGCTGGCGAACCGGTTCACCCGGCTCGCTCGCGTGCGCGAGTTGCAGCGCACGGGAGCCGTCGACGACGCTCTGCGTCGGGTCGGGGCCGGGGCGGGACATCGCGGGTCGGAACATCTCGGCGTGGGGACGAGCAGTGTCCACTAGCGGCGACTCAGCCGCGCGGGACGTCCCGCCACGACCGCGCGGCGCTGTCGCGAGCACTGACGACGGTCGGCGTGGCCTCCCACGCCACCGCGAGGTCCGCGTCGTCCCACCGCACCGCGATGTCCTCGGTCGGATCGTGCGGCCGATCGATGCGGTAACAGACGTCCGCGGTGTCGCTGAGCGTGAGGAAACCGTGCAGGAAACCGGGCGGCACGAACAGATGTGCGCACGTGACGTCGTCGAGGCGGAAGGCGCTCCACTGTCCGAACGTCTCGGAACCGGAACGGTTGTCCACCAGCACATCCTGCACGGCACCGCGTGCGCAGCGGACGAGCTTGGCCTCGCCCCGACCACCACGTCCGTGCAGACCGCGGAGCACGCCGTGCGCCGACCGGGACTGCGAGTCCTGACGGAAGTCGGACGAACGCGTCGGCAGTGCGGTGTGTTCGGCCACGGCCGCGTCGAATATGTCGGTGTCGAACGTCCGCGTGAAGAATCCGCGGTCGTCGTGATGCGGTGTGGGCACGAACAGCAGAACGTCCCGCAGGGGCGTGGTCTCGATGCGCATGGTGACATTGTGACCCGGGGAGGGCGAGCATGAGCGGAACCTGCCGGTCGTGCGGTGCACACGATCTCACCACCGTCCTCGACCTCGGTGCGGTACCGGCCGCCGACGCGTTCCCGTCCGCGGACTCCGCACCGGACCCGGAGGAGAACCGTCATCCACTGGCGATGGCGCTGTGCGGCACCTGTTCTCTCGCTCAGCTTCTGGACGACGACACACTCGCCGACGAACCCCGCGGCGTCGAACCCGAGGCGCTGCGGCTCGAAGCCGAGGCGGCCATCGCGGCGATCGAGCGTCGCGGTTGGTTGACCGAGGGGACCGTCGTGCGCGAGTACGGAAGTCCGCACGGCGGAACGTGGATCCCGGCCATCGCGGCCCGCGGCGTGCGCGACGCTGCCGCGGTGTCCGAGGCCCCGGACGTGCCCGCCGATCTGATCGTCGACGGCTTCGGTCTCATGCACGAGCCGGACCAGGCTGCGGCGCTGCGCGAGCGCGCCGAACGGTTGAGTGCCTCCGGGGTTCTGGTTCTGCAGGTCCACTCGCTGGCCACCATCGTCGAGCAACGTCAGTGGACGGCGTTGCGGCACGGGCACTTCGCGTACTGGTCGCTCACCGCTCTCGAACGCGCCCTGCGCAGCGCGGGCCTCGCCCCGATGGGGTGCTGGGAGTCCGCCCTCTACGGTGGCACCCTCCTGGTTCTGGCCCGCCGGTCCGACGGTGCACCGGCCGAATCCGAGTACACGGCAGTCGATCTGACTACTGCTACCGCGGTGCGTGCCCGCGAGGCGGCTCTGGGAGTCACCGAGGCGTCGGTCGTCTCCACGCTCGGTGCCGCGGCCACCGCGGAGGTCGCGGAACTTCGGCGTGCGCTCGTCGACGCGGCCGACGAGGTGCTCGCGGCGTACGGAGCGGCGTCCCGCGCGGTCGCGCTGTTCGCGATGGCGGGGGTGGATCGCTCCGCCTTACGGGCCGTCGTCGACGCCTCCCCGGCGAAATGGGGGCGGCGGATGCCCGGAACCGACGTTCCCATCGTTGCGCCGGAATGGATGTACACCCACCGCCCCGACCGAGTCCTGGTGACCGTCCCGGATCTGGTCGACGAGGTCTCGCGGGCTCATCCGACCATGACCTTCACCGCGCTCGACACCCTGTCCGCCACCGGCCCCACTGCGAAAGCGTGAAACGATGAGTGTCTTTCTGTCCGTGTGCATCCCGGCCTACCAGGCCGAGCGCACCCTCGAAGCCACCCTGTCCTCCGTGCTCGATCAGGACGAGGACATCGAGGTGGTGGTGCTCGACAACGCCAGTACCGACAAGACCGGCGACATCGCACGATCCTTCGCCGACCGTCGGGTCCGGGTGCTGCGGAACGAGCACCTGCTGAACATCGGCGACAACTGGAACGCCGCGGTGCGCGCCTCCACCGGACGGCTGGTGAAGGTGGTCTGCGCGGACGACGTCCTGCGCGAGAACGCGCTGTCCGGGCAGGCAGCGGTGTTCGACGACCCCGGCGTCGCGCTGGTGTCCTCCAAGTTCGAGGTGATCGACGAGGAGGGGGCGGTGAAGGAGACGAACCTCGGCCTCCCGGGTCTGCTCGGTCGCCGCGCCGGCCGCGAGCTCGCGGCGATCATCGTGCGCCGCGGACCGGCGGAGTTCGGCCCCACCGCGGCCGCGACGTTCCGACGCGACCTGTTCGACCGGGTCGGCGGGTTCCGCGGAGACCTCGTGTTCCCGATGGACGTGGATCTGTTCGCGCGGATGGGCGCCCACGGCGACTTCTTCGGCAAGTCGACGATCGATGCGGCGTGGCGGGATTCGCGCTTCAACCTCTGCAGCCGGACGTCGAGCTACAGCAAGCTGAGCGAGTCCGTCCGGTTGCATCATCGCCTCGCGCGCGAGATGCCGTCGTTGGTGACCTCCAGTGACGTGGTGGCCGGCGACGGTCGCATCCTCGGTGCGGTCGCCGTTCGGTTCCGGGCCCGCATGGCCGACCTGATCCATCACTCTCGACGGCACTAGCCGTGCGTCTCGTCCGCGACGTCCTGCTCGTGGGGTTCGGAACCTACGGGCAGTTCCTCGTCACCCTGGTCACCCTGCCGCTCACGGCCCGATTGCTCGGAACCGAGGGCGTCGGTCTCATCGCGGTCGGCATGTCCGCCTACTTCCTGGGGTCGGTTCTGGTCGATCTCGGTGCGACGCAGTACTTCGCGGCGCGGGTGCACGACGCCGACCTCGCTCGGGTTCGCGGCGCCTACGCCGTCGTGCGACTGGCGCTGTTCGCGGTGCTGGCGGTGGCCGCCGGTGTGGGGTGGGCGGCCGGAGTCGAGGGTGCGCCGCGGATGATCCTGCTGGGTGCGGTCGCGGGCGGAGTGTGGTCGCTGTCGGAGGACTGGCTGCTGATCGGCCGCGGGCGCTTCGGCACGTCCACGATCTATCAGGCCATCGGTCGGGTGGCGTATCTCGTTGCGCTGGTGGTGCTTCTGCCGATGTTCCCGTCACCGGAGTTGGCGCTCGGCCTTCTCGGGGCGTCCTCGGTGGTGACGGTCGTGCTCACCTGGATCGACGCGCACCGATCCTTCGGTCCCTTCGCGCCGTCGTTCGCCGTGGGGGACATCCTGCGGACGTCGGGTCCGATCCTGACGTCCCGCCTCCTGCTCACCGGGTACGGACAGGGCGGAGCGGCCGCGTACTCGACGGTGCTCGACGCGGCGTCGCTCGGCTTGTTCTCGGCGGCGGACCGGCTGGTGCGCGCGGGACAGTCGGTGCTCGATCCGATCGGTTTCGCGCTGCTGCCGCGGATGGCGAAGATCCGGGACGACGCGTCGTTCCGGCTCAAGACCCTTCAGGGCGCGGCCGGGTGCGCGGCGCTGGCCGTCGTCGCCGCGGCCGGACTGACGATCACGGCGCCGCTGGTGATCCGCATCGTCTACGGAACCGAGTTCGACGGCGCGGTGACGGCACTGCGCATCCTGGCGTGGATCCTGCCGGCGACCACCCTCACGTCGTACATCACGACCGCCGTTCTACCGGCGCAGCGACGGACGTCGACGGTCGTCACGGGCGCCGTGATCGGCGTCGTGATCGCCGGCAGCGCGTTGCTGGTGACGTCACGAACGGGATCGGTGACCACGATGATTCTCGGTGTGTTGATCTCGGAATGGGCCGTCGCCACGTGGTTCGTCGTCACCACCCTGCGGGCGACACCCTCGGATTCCGCCCGGGTTCCGGCCGACGACACGCCCACGGAGCCGTTGGCGGCGCAGCGTGTCCCCGACGACACGGCCGCCACGGTCGTGTTGCCCCGAGTTCCCTCCGTGTCGACGAAAGGTCCGCGATGAGCATCGATACCGAACAGACGAGCACGGCGCGGCGGTTCGACCGATCGGCGGAACTGCAGGCGCGCCTGCACCACCTGGTCCCCGGGGGCAGCCACACCTACGCGCGCGGATCGGATCAGTATCCGGAACACATGACTCCGATTCTCGCGCGCGGTGCGGGAGCGCGAGTGTGGGACGTCGACGGCAACGAGTACGTCGAGTACGGCAGCGGCCTGCGCGCGGTCACCTTGGGTCACGGGTATCGACCGGTGGTCGACGCGGTGACCCGGGCGCTGTCCGCGGGATCGAACTTCTCCCGCCCGACGGAAACGTAAGTGGCTGCGGCCGAGGACTTCCTGGCCACCGTCCCGACGGCCGAGATGGTCAAGTTCGCCAAGAACGGGTCCGACGCCACCACCGCCGCGGTGCGGTTGGCGCGCGCGGCCACGGGCCGGCTCGGGGTCGCGGTGTGCGAGCAGCCGTTCTTCTCGGTCGACGACTGGTTCATCGGCACGTCCGAGATGAGCGCGGGGATTCCCGAGTCGGCCGTGAACGTGGTGCGCCGGTTCCCCTACAACGACGCGTCCGCCCTGGAGACGGTGCTACGGGGCGGCGACATCGCCTGCGTGATCATGGAGGCGGCGACCGCGCTGACGGAACCCGCGCCCGGGTACCTGGAATCGGTTCGGGCACTGTGCGATCGGTACGGCACGGTGCTGGTGTTCGACGAGATGATCACGGGATTTCGCTGGTCGGCGTCGGGTGCGCAGGGTGTCTACGGCGTGACGCCGGACCTCTCGTGTTGGGGCAAGGCCATGGGCAACGGACTTCCCATCGCCGCGCTCGCCGGTCGACGCGAGCTGATGGAACTCGGTGGGCTGGGGACCGACGCGGACCGGGTGTTCCTGCTCTCGACGACGCACGGTCCGGAAACGGCGGGTCTGGCGGCGTTTCGGGCCGTCGTGCACGCCTACGCGACGGAGGACCCCGTCGGTGCGATGGAACGGGCCGGGAGGCGGCTCGCCGCGGCGGTCACGGAGGTCGCCGCGGAGGCGGGGATCGGTGAGCACCTGCGGGTGCTCGGTCGGCCGAGTTGCCTCATCTTCGCGACGACCGATGCCGACGGGCTTCCGTCGCAGCCCATGCGGACCCTGTTCCTGCAGGAGATGATCGAGCGCGGGGTACTCGGACAGTCGTTCGTGGTGTCGGCCGCGCACACCGACGCCGACATCGACGCGACCGTCGACGCGGTACGAGGTGCGGTGGGCACGTACCGGCGCGCGCTGGAGGCTCGGACCACCGACGGGTTGCTGCGGGGACGGCCGGTGGCACCCGCGTTGCGCCGGCTTGCGGCGCCGCGTCGGCTCTAGGTCGGTTCGCGCCGGCTCGATTCACGCCGGCTCGGTTGACGGCCGCTCGGTTCGCGACCCGAGCGCCTAGCATCGGGGAATGGCAGCCACATCACCGGCGATCGAGCTCGAGGTGGGGGACCGCACGGTCCGCATCTCGAATCCCGACCGCGTGTATTTCCCGGCCAGCGGCGCGACGAAGCGAGATCTCGTCGAGTACTACCTGTCCGTGGGCGACGGCATCGTGCGCGCGCTGCGCGAGCGACCGTGCATGATGCACCGCTTTCCCGACGGGCTCGCGGGGGACAAGGTTCATCAGAAGCGGCTGCCGAAGGGTGCGCCGCCGTGGATGGAGACCGTGGAGGTCCACTTCCCGCGGTACAACCGCACCGCGGACGAACTGTGTGTCACCGAGCTGGCGCACGTGGCGTGGGCCGTGCAGATGTCCACCGTCGAGTTCCATCCGTGGAACAGCCGCCGCGCGGACGTGGAGTCGCCCGACGAGTGGCGTATCGATCTGGATCCCATGCCCGACTGCGGGTTCGACCGGGTCCGCCGCGTCGCCGGGGTGGTGCACGAGGTGCTCGACGAGCTCGGCGCCGTGGGGTGGCCCAAGACGTCCGGTGGCCACGGCCTGCACGTGTACGTCCGGATCGACCCGAGTCACGGCTTCACCGATGTTCGCAGGGCCGCACTGGCTTTCGCGCGGGAGGTCGAGCGCCGGGCGCCCGACGAGGTGACCACCACGTGGTGGCGCAAGGATCGCGACCCGACGAAACTGTTCGTCGACTACAACCAGAACGCGCGCGACCACACGATCGCGAGCGCGTATTCCGTTCGGGGGAACCCGGATGCGACGGTGTCGACGCCGATCACCTGGGACGAGGTGGCCGACGTCGAACCGCGCGATCTCACGATGTTCACGGTCCCCGAGCGGTTCGCGACCCTCGGGGACCTGCACGCGGGGATCGACGACGCGGTCTACGGGATCGAGCCGCTCATCGAGTGGGCGGAGCGGGACGAGCGGGCGGGTCTGACGGAGCCGGACGAGTAGCGAGGACGTCGTGGGCCGCCCGCCGGCCCGCGCGCACCGCGCCGTCGAGATAGCCGGGCCATCGATCGGCGACATCGGTTCCGGCCCAGTGGATTCTGCCGTGTCGAAGCTCGTCCGGACGGAACGGACCGCCCGACGCCGGGACGGCCGTGGGAGCGCCGCCGAGCCAGGGTTGCTCGGACCACGTGATGTCGTCGACGGTGTGCGGGATCTGTGCGTCCGACCCGAAGAGTCGGACCAACTCGGTGACGACGACCTCGCGACGGTCCTCTCGAGCGAACAACTCGGCCGCGGCGCGCCCACCGCTGAACGCGACCAGCACGCCCGGACCGTCGGATGCGGCGTTGCCGTCGACCACCATCTGGATCGGCCCGTCGGCGTCGAGCGCGGTGCCGGTGAGGCCGAGCGCCCGCCACCACGGACGGTCGTACACGACGATCGTCTTGGCGTACTCGCCCATCCGGCTGCCCCGCAGGCGTGCGTCGAGGGCAGGCGGAAGTGCGGGGAAGAACTCCAGGGTGGGAGCTCGGGGTAGCGGGACCGCGAGAACGACGTGGTCGCTGCGGAAGGTGCGGGTGCCTCCGCCGGGGACGGTTGCGTGCACCTCCACCCCACGAGGGTCCTGATGGATCGCGGTCACGGGATGGTCGGTGAGGACCTCGCCCGTCAGGCCGGCGGCCACGGCATCGACGAGCGCCGTGGTGCCGTCGACGAAATAGCGTTCCTGGGCGCCGTTCTCGACCGACGCGATGGGACGCAACCCACCCGCGGCATGGATGTACTCGAGGGCGGCGCGAGCGGGCACCTGATCGGGATCGGCTCCGAAGATGAGCCGGTAGAAGCACGTGAGCAGTTGTCGGCCGTCCGGGTTGTCGCGGAAGCAGCGGTGTTCGAGGACGTCCGACATGTCCGTGGCCTCGGGACGCCACGAGTCGAGCACCGGCAGTGTCGACGAGTGAATCCTGCTGACGTCGAGCGACATTCGGACGATCCCGCGGGCCAGGGCGAGCGACCGAGCGGGGGGCAGCAACGGTACGTCTCCGCGGTGTCGGTGCAGACCCCCGGTGAGGGCCAGGACCTGCTTCGCGCCGCGGCGAGGGCGCGGCTCCGGTGCGGTCTCGAGGCCGTGGTGCGCCGCGAGGTCGAGCACGGCGGTCTGATCGCCACCGATCCAGTGCGCGCCGTAGTCGACGTGCACGCCGCAGAGCGGCCGAGTGAGAACCTTGCCGCCGATGCGATCCGCGGCCTCGAGGACGGTGACGGTGACCCCCGCGGCCTCGAGCTCGGTCGCGGCGGTCAGCCCGCTCAGTCCCGCCCCGATGACGATCGCGTCCCCCGACATGACCTCACCCTAGCCACGGCGCCCCGACTTTCGTCGGGTATTGCGTCGATATGGGCAAAGTGCTGACGTGCATGCATGTCATTGCAGTCGAGTTCGGTTCGGCCCTAGCGTCGATGGCGACCGAAGAACAGTTCGACATCCATCAGGGGGTTTGAAAGATGTCCGATCGAAATAGGTTGTCTCCGAGCAGCATCGCGGTGTTCCTGGCATCGGTGCCGGCCGTGATGGTCATCGGTGCGGGGGTGGCGTCCGCGCAACCTGCGCCCGCCGTGCCCGTGCCCGTGGTCGCCTCGCCGGTCGCGTCGTACGAGAGTTTCGATGCCACCGGTTGTGTGGTGCACAACGACCGAGGCGGTTGCGTCGGGTCCGGGGTGTACGGACAGGTGGTCGAAGGCGGCACCAAGGGTGCCGCGACGGGAGCCACCGGCGGATGCGTGGCCGGGGCCATCGCCACCGGGGGACCGGGATGCGTTGCCGGCGCCGGTGCCGGTGCGATCGGCGGGCTCGTGTCCGGTGCGGTCGGCAATGTCGTCGGCGGGCTGTTCTGACTCGAATGGTCTGTCCACGAGCATCTTCCGACGATCGAGCAACGATGCGAGAGCAAGGAGAGGACGAAACATGCTGGATATCGTTCTGACGATGGTGGTGCCCTTCATGGTGGGCGTGGTCGGTGTCTGGATCGGGCACCGCGAGCGCGCGAAGAAGACGCCGTTCTGACCGCGTCGGGCAGGGGTGGGTCGGGTCGGGGCGCCTCGGGTCCGGGTACGTCGGGTCTGGGTGCCCCGCCCCCGGTTCCGGTGCGGTTCCACGTTCGACCCGACAAGTCCTTGGCGGAGGTTCTCGCCGACCTGTCGACCATGACGCGCGCGGTGCGCGCCTCGACCCTTCGGGACGCGGAAACGACGGGGACGGCGTCGGTGAAGGTCGGAAACTTCCCGTTGGCGCGATTCCTCGGCTACTACCTGGAACTCGGGCGCCGGAGCTATCCGCTTCGGGTCGACCTGGAGCAGACGGAGAAGGGGGTGTCCGTTCTCGTGTCCAGTCGCGATACCTGGGCCGCCTATCGGATCGCGAAGGAGCAGGACGTGTTCGCCGATCGCGTGGCGGCCGTGCGCTCCGTGATCACCACGTGAGGGTGCTGAACGTCCGGGACCTGACCCTGAGGGTCGGGTCCCGGACCCTCGTCGTCGGCGCCGACTTCGAGGTGTCGGCAGGGGAACTCGTCGGACTGACCGGCGCCAACGGGGCCGGGAAATCGACGCTGCTACGGACACTGGCGGGATTCGATCTGCCCGCTCTCGGAACCGTCGGGTTCGGGAACACCGTCACCGATCGGCGGGGTGGGAGTCGGAACGGGATCGGGTACGCCCCCTCGCGTCTCGACGCACCGGGCCGACTCACGGTGGGTGAGTACCTCGACATGCTGACCGCGGCACGGGGTCGGGACCCGGGGGCGCGAACGGTCGACGATCTCGTGGTGCAGGTGGGGGCCGATTCACTGCTCGGCAGCCCGATCGATGTGTTGTCCACGGGGGAGAGGAAGAAGGTGTCCGTGGTGGCGGCGTTGATGCACCGCCCGGCCCTGGGGCTGTTCGACGAACCGTTCGAGGCGCTCGACGAGGATTCGGCTCTGAGGGTGCGGGAGGTGTTGGGAGAGTTCGTCGCCCACGGCGGTGCCGCGGTGGTCTGCACCCACCGACACCGATTCCTGCGCGGGGCGGCGTCCCGGGTGCTGGCGCTGACGAAGGGAAGGCTGGTGGTACTGGATGTCGAGCGGCTGTCGACCGGTCACGATGCGCACGAGTGACCGAATCGCCGTCCTCGCCCGCTGCCACCGAATCACGGTGTCCCACAGTCGCCGATCGTCGTCGGCGTGGGTGGTGTCGGCCGTCGTGATCGCCGTGGCGACAGGGGTTGTCGTACGGTGGGTCGGGACGTCGTCGGGTGTCGTCGTGGAGCGGGCGAGCGTGGCTCTGGTCTCGTTTCCCCATGCGGTGCTGCTGTTCTCGCTGACCGTGCCCTCGCCGGCAGGCACGATGCGGCCGGAGCACCTACGCGGCCTCCCGGTGCCGACCGGGGCGGCGTGGACGGCGTTCGTGCGCGCTCGCGTCGGGCTCGGGGTGACCCCGGTGCGGGTCACGGTTCTCGGCGTGTACGCCGCGGCGGCTGTGGTGTCCGGCTGGGCGCCGGCCCTGGTGGTCCTGGCCGTGTTCGTGTTCGGAGCTCCGCTGGGACACGTCGCGGCGACGGTACCCGCAACCGGTGGGTGGCGGGTGGCGCGGGGCGCCCTCGTCGTGACCGGTGTGGGTGCGGTTCCTGTTCTCGCGCTACGGGATCCGCTGTGGTCCGTGGCGGCCTCGGTGGTGGTGGCGGCGGTGTGGGGCGCATCGAGTGTGGTCGCGATGCGGCGAGCCCTCGACCCACTGGGTTCGGTTTCGGTCGCGGCGCAGCGCGATCGGGCGTCGGATGCGACGTGGTGGCGGTTGCCGCACCTCCGGGCGGTGGTGGTGGATCTGCAGCGCAATCGGAGGTGGACGGACTTCGCGGCGGGGTGGGTGCTGATCGTCCTGGTCGGTGTCGCGGCTGCCGGTCGGCGCTACGAGTGGTCGATCGGCGGGGCGCAGCTCGGCCTCGACGTGACTCCGGCGATACCGGTACTGGCGGTGTACGCGATGTTCGGGCTGACGTTCGGGCTGCTTGCGGACGGGGACACCGCCTCGTGGATCGTCGATGTACCCAGCGGTGTGCGCCGCTACCTCTGGGCGCGCGTGGTGGTGTGGGTGGTGGTCACGGCGCCGTGCTGGCTGATCGCATCATTGGTCGTGGCGTGGCAGAACGGCGGCGCGGCCTGGACGGCGGTTCCGATGCTGTTCGCGGCCATCGCGATTCGGGGTGCGGTCACGTCGACTCGGTTCGGCGCACCGAGTCCGGTGCGGATCGTGGTCGATCTGGTCGGAGCAGCCGTCGGATTCGCGGTGCTGACCGGGGTGCTGGTGTCGGTGCCACCGGGCGTCGGGCTCGTGGTGCTGGGCAGCGCGGTCGCGTTGCAGGTGACGGCGGCCGTACTCGTGACCCGCGCCTGGCGGGACGGCGGGGCGGCGTGGTTGCGGGTGGCGGAGCGGGCGCACCGGTGAGGTGGTTGCGCGCGCTTCGCGCCGACCCGGAGTGAGGGGCACCCTGATGTCGGCAGACGGACCGAGGGTGCCCCTGACTCGGGTGGGCGCACGAATATCTTCGCGCCGATCCGGAGTGAGGGTGCCCCTGACGTCGCTGGACGGACCGAACGGCACCCTCACTCCGGGTGGAGGGTCAGAGCGTACGAGTCAACCTGTCCGCCAACATCTTCGCGAACCCGGCCGGATCCTCGAGCTCCCCACCCTCGGCGAGCAACGCCGTGCCGTACAGCAGCTTCGCGGTCTCGGCGAGCGAGGCGTCGTCCTTCTTCTCGGCGTGCGCCTTCTCCAGGGCGGTGACCAGCGCATGGTCGGGGTTGAGTTCGAGGATGCGCTTGGTCTTGGGCACCGGCTGGCCGGAGGCGCGGTACATCTTCTCCAGCGTCGGGCTCAGGGAGAAGTCGTCGCCGACGATGCACGCCGGTGACGTGGTCAGGCGCGAGGAGAGGCGCACCTCCTTGACGTCGTCGGACAGCGTCTCGGCCATCCACGACGTCAGCTCGGCGAACTGCGCCTTCTTCGCGTCCTTGTCCTCGGAGTCCTTCTCGTCGTCTCCGTCGAGGTCGACGGCGCCCTTGGCGATGGACTGGAACGCCTTGCCCTCGAACTCGGGCACGGAGCCGGTCCACATCTCGTCGACGGGGTCCGTGAGCAGCAGCACCTCGAGACCCTTGGCGGTGAAGGCCTCCATGTGCGGCGAGCTCTCCACCTGCTGACGGGACTCCCCCGTCATGTAGTAGATGGTGTCCTGACCATCCTTCATACGAGAGACGTAGTCGGCCAACGTGGTCGACTCCTCCTCGCTGTGCGTGGACGCGAACGACGACAGCCCGAGGATGGTGTCCTTGTTGTCGAAGTCCGAGAGCAGGCCTTCCTTGATGGCGCGGCCGAACTCGGACCAGAACGTCGTGTACTTCTCCGTGTCCTGCGTCTGCATGTCCTTGATGGTGGAGAGCACCTTCTTGGTCAGGCGACGCCGGATGGCGCGGATCTGTCGGTCCTGCTGCAGGATCTCGCGAGAGACGTTGAGCGACAGGTCCGCTGCGTCCACGACACCCTTGACGAAGCGCAGGTACTCGGGAACGAGTTCCTCGCAGTCGTCCATGATGAAGACGCGCTTGACGTAGAGCTGGATACCGACCTTCGCCTCGCGCATGAAGAGATCGAACGGCGCACGCGACGGAATGAACAGCAGCGCTTGGTATTCGAACGTGCCCTCGGCCTTCATGGGGATGATCTCGAGCGGATCGTCCCACGCGTGGCTCACGTGGCGGTAGAACTCGGTGTACTCCTCCTCGGACACGTCGTCCTTAGAGCGCGTCCACAGCGCCTTCATGGAGTTGATCGTCTCGTCCTCGAGGGTGACCTGTGCGTCGTCGCCCTCGCCGGTGGTCTTCTCCACCTGCATGCGGATGGGCCACGCGATGAAGTCCGAGTACCGCTTCACGAGCTCACGGATCTTGGACTCGGAGGTGTAGTCGTAGAGGTGGTCCTCGTCGTCGGCGGGCTTGAGGTGCAGCGTGACCGCGCTGCCCTGCGGCGCGTCCTCGACCTCCTCGATGGTGTACGTGCCCTCGCCGCTGGATTCCCACTTGGTCGCCGTCGTCTCGCCGGCGCGTCGGGTGAGCAGCGTGACCTTCTCGGCCACCATGAAGGTCGAGTAGAAGCCGATGCCGAACTGGCCGATCAGCTCCTCGGAGGCCGCCGCGTCCTTGGCTTCCTTCAGCTTCGCGCGCACCTCGGCGGTGCCCGACTTGGCGAGCGTGCCGATCAGATCGACGACCTCGGCGCGGGACATGCCGATGCCGTTGTCGGAGATCGTGAGGGTACGGGCGTCCTTGTCGATCGCGATGTCGATGTGCAGATCGGACGTGTCGACGCCCAGATCCTTGTCTCGATATGCCTCGATGCGAAGCTTGTCCAACGCATCGGACGAGTTCGATACGAGTTCTCGAAGAAACGAATCCTTGTTCGAGTAGACCGAATGGATCATCAGGTCCAGTAGTTGCCGGGTCTCGGCCTGGAACTGCAATTCTTCGACGTGTGCGGTCACTTCACTCCTCCTGCTGACGGGCTGGGAACTGCGCCCTGGCGGGCTCGGAACTGCGCCCTTACGGGCTGAAAACGGTGCCCTGGCGGGCTGGCGACATCGCCGGAATTTTACGCGGGCCGCTACCGAGGATGTCCCCGGGTCGCGCCGGGCATCCCGTCACCCTCGGCGCGCTCGGATCGCCTCCGCCAACCGGTACCCGCTGGCGATGATGCCGATGTGGCTGAACGCCTGCGGGAAGTTGCCGAGGAATGCGCCCGAATCGGGGTCGATCTCCTCGCTCAGCAGCCCGAGGTGGTTGGCTCGCGCGCACAGCGAGTCGTACAGCTCCATGGCCTCGTCGATGCGGCCCTGTCCGGTGAGGTTGTCCACCAACCAGAACGAGCACAGCAGGAACGCACCCTCCTGGCCGGGCAGTCCGTCCGACGATTCGTCGTGCAGGTATCGGTAGAGCAACCCGTTCCCGGCGTCGAGTCGCTCGCGGACCGCCTCGACGGTGCCCACCATGCGGGGGTCGTCGAAGTCCACGATTCGGCGCAGCGACAACGCGAGGAGCGAACCGTCGAGCCCGCCGCGGTTCGTGCCGTCGGGGGAGAGGTGTTCGGTGAACGTCCCGGCGTCGGGATCGAAGGCCTGCTCGAGCACCGCCTCGCGCATCTCGTCGCGAGCGGCACTCCACCGATCGGTGGGGCATTCGCGCCCCGCGATCTCGGCGATCTTCAGGGCCCGATCGACGGCGACGAAGCAGAGCGTCACCGAGTAGGTGAACGTGCGGCCGGCGTCGCGGATCTCCCAGATCCCGTGGTCGGGAATCGTCCAGTTCTCGATGGCCTGGTCGGTGAGCGCGCTGAGCACGCCCCACAGGTGGTCGTCGATGCTGCCGCCCGCGCGGGCCCACTGGTAGGCGACGTCGAGGAGTTCGCCGTAGACGTCGTGCTGGGTCTGCCCGGCCGCGCCGTTGCCCCACCGGACGGGAGCGGAGTCTCGCCAACCGCTGAGCGAGTCGTCCTCCCACTCCTCGGGTGGTTGCCCGCCGTCGAGGGCGTACATGATCGATGGCTTGCCGTCGCGCTCGGCGCACGCCAGGGTCCAGCTGAGGAACGCGTCGGCCTCGGTGGTCAGCCCGATCCGACGCAACGCGTACGTGGAGAACGCGGCGTCGCGTACCCAGGTGTAGCGGTAGTCCCAGTTGCGCACGCCGCCGATGTGTTCCGGGAGCGACGATGTCGCCGCGGCCATGATCCCGCCGGTCGTGGAGTGATCCAGGAGCTTCAGCGTCAACGCGGAGCGTCGGACCAGCTCGCGTTGCGGACCCTCGTACGCGACATGGCTCATCCAACTCCGCCACGCCTCGGCGGTCTGCTCGATCAGTCCGCTCGGGTTCAGCCCCGGCCGGAAGCGCGTGTCCCCGGACCAGTGCAGCGCGACGGTGAGCATCTCGCCGGCCCGGAGGGACACCGTGGCGCCGAGAGCCCCGTCGTCGCCGACGCTCAACGTGTGGGAGGAGACCACCCGGAGCGGCAGGTCCGTGTGCGACGAGGTGACGATGTTCCAGCCGCCCGCGTGTGCGACGAACTCCGTGTCCGCTTTCGGTGCGAGCCGCACCGTGAGGTCGACGTGGCCGCGCGTCACTCGCGCGACCCGGAGCAGTTCCCCGCGACTGGCCGAGGCGAGCTCGGTGAGATCGGCACCGGACCGCAGCGTCATCGCGTCGGTCACCTCGACGGTGCCGTCCGGACCGTCGAGTGCGGTGACGAGCACCGCGGTGTCGTCCTGATACCGCTGCTCGCCGCCGACGAGCCCGTCGGGGGCGACGGTGAACGCTCCGCCGCGGTCGGTGTCGAGCAACGCTGCGAACAGCGGCGGACTGTCGAAGCGCGGCAGGCACATCCACCCGATGGAACCGTCGCGGGCGACGAGGGCGCAGCTCTGACCGTCGCCGATGATGCCGTGATCGGAGATGGGGAGGTACCCCTGCACCGGCTCGAGCGGTCGGGGGGTGAGCCCGTGTTGGGTGGGCGAACTCATGAGCGGCTCCTGGGTGGGGTGGTTCCGGATGGAGTGAGGGTGCCGTCGGGTCCGTCTCGGGAGGTCAGGGTGCCCCTGACTCGGATTCGGACGGCGGCCCGGGTTCGGACGGGGGCCCGGATTCGGACGGCGGGGGGTGCGGCGGGTCGAGCAGAACCACCAGGTACCGCTCGAGCACCCGCAGCTCTTCCGTCGACGTCATCTCGCGATGCAGCAGGTGCAGATCCAACCGGTCGTCCGTCAGCGCGACGGACAACGATCCGGGGGTGAGACTGCCGAGCGTCGCCAACAACACCCGCCCCGACGGCGACCGCAGCGTCAGGTCCAGGTGATCGTCGACGGGATCGATGTCGAGCGTACGGCGAAGGACGCGTCGGGCGACGTCGACGGTTCCCGTCACCGAGTGCTTCAGGAACCACCACAACACGCCGACGGCGGCTCGGATGCGGGCCGGAGCGGGCCGGCGACGTGATGCGCCCGGCGCATCGAGTACGACGGTCAGCGCGGTCACGGCCAGAACCACGGGAACGCCGTAGTACCAGAGCCCGTCGCCCTGGGTGAGGGCCCACCACAGGACGGAGAAGGCCACGAGTCGGGTGAGGATGCGTCTCATGTCAGCACCACGACCAGCGCGAGGATCAGGGTGACGCCGATGATGACGGCGCCGGACGGACTCCATCCGGCCAGGGTTTCCTCGGTGCGGTCGACGGCGGCCGCACTGCGCCGCGGTCGGAGTCGATACAGGGTCGGTTCCACCCAGCCGTCGTAGCGTCGGCCCCCGGCGCGACGGAACGCACGAAGCGCGGAGACGGCGACGCGTTCTTCCGGAACCACCAGGTCACCCGCGGGAACGACGGTTCCGTCGGGGTGCGCGAGGCGCGGCGGAAGAATCTCACGGCGCGACAGCACGACCGCCAGACCGGCGATTCCGACACCGATGAGGATGGGCCAGGTGGCGTCCCAGAGCGTGACCAGGTCGAGGTCGGGGACGGAGACCGTCGGGGCCCAGTACTGCGCGACCACCCAGGTGAGCACGATGCCCAACGGCGCGAGCAGGGCCCAGCTGATCACCGACGCGTCGACCCGGCGCACCGGGCCGCGCCGACCGGTGAGCAGGACGTATCCGGTGCGAGCGAGCAGCAGGGTGGACACGGTGCCCACCCACGGCAGCAGGTCGGTGAGCGTGATTCCGGCGAACGTCACGGGGGACACGGCTTCCTTCGCGGCGTACTTCGCGATCGATCCCGATCCCAGGGGAGCGCCCGCCACGGCGAGGGCCAACACGGCGAGCACCGTCACCACCAGCCACTTCGCACGTCCGCGGCCGTGCTTCTGCCACACGGTCACGCCCAGGAACAGCCCGCCCTTCGCGATGCCGTGGTGCACGGAGTAGACGACGGCGGCGAGGATGCAGACCTCGGCGACCTCCGGGGAGGCCAACGCGATGCCGATCAGCACCGCGAGGAACCCCATCTGGCTGATGGTGCTGTACGCGAGCGGCACCTTGGGGTCCTTGTGCAGGATGCCCAACGGTAGGGCGGCGAACGCACCGATCAGGGCGAGGACGGTGAGCGTGATTCCCCAGCCCGGCAACGCCACGTCGCCGAGCGGCAGGAATCGGATCCAGCCGAAGATGCCCGCCTTGACCATCGCGCCGGACAGCACCGCGCTCGCGGGCGGCGGCGCCGCGGGGTGCGCGAGGGGCAACCACACGTGCAGCGGCACGGTGCCCGCCTTGATGCCGAACCCCACCAGCAGCAGCGCGACGATGGCGGTGCGGTTCTCGGATGCGGCGACGGCCGCGGGCGCATCGGCGATCAACAGTCCGCCCGCGTCGACGATCATGATCAGCGCGCAGAGCACGGTCAGCTCGGAGACCATGGTCAGGGCCAGGTAGACGCGTCCGGCGCGGCGGGCGACGTCGGTGCGGGTGTGCACCACGGCACCGAACGCCGCGATGCTCATCAGCGCGAACGAGAGGTAGAAGGTCGGGGTGTCGGCGGCGACGAACACGCCCGCGTTCCCCAGGAAACTCGCGAGGAGAAAGCCGGTGAGCAGGTGCGGCTGCCGGGAGTTGCCGAAGTGGACGGCCAGCAGCGCTCCGCCGTACAGCAGCACGGTCATGAGCAGCAGGGGCCGACCGAGCCCGTCGACCTCGAGGCGGGTTCCGAGCATCAGCCACGGTGCGTCGACGACGCCCGCGGCCGGTCCGGCGACGGCGAGGATCCCGGCGGGAACGGTGGCGAGGAACGACCATCGCACCACCCGGCGTCGATATCGCACGCCCGCGCGCGTGCCGCCCCACCCCGCGACGGCGAGCGAGAGCACGGTGAGCATGGGCACGCCCACGGCGGCGATCCACAGCAGCGTCTTCAGAGCGGTCACAGGCCGTAGATCCCTTCCGTGATGAGCCGCGAGAACGACAGCGGGGAGTAGATCCACCCGGCGACGACGCCGACCAGGACCGTCACGGTCGCGGTGGCCGCGACCGGAAGAATCATCAGCGGCGACGCCTCGAGCGTGCCGCGGGCGGGGGTGAAGTCCTCGGCCGGGGACTTCCACCACAACCGGTAGACGATCGGCAGGAAGTACGCCGCGTTGAGCAGGCTCGAGGCCACGAGGACGACGAGGATCCACTGCTGACCGGAGTCGACCGCGCCCGACGCGAGGTACCACTTGGACAGGAATCCGGCCATCGGCGGGATGCCGATCATTCCCAGCCCCGCGACGGTGAACGCCGCGGAGGTGATGGGCATCCGGCGACCCACCCCGTCCAGTTCGCTCACCTTGGTGATGCCGAGGACGGACGCGAACAGACCGGCGCAGAAGAACATCGTGATCTTCATGACGCCCTGGTTGACGATGTGCGCGATGCCGCCGGTGGTGCCGAGGACGGAGAGCATCGAGATGCCCAGGGTCACGTAGGCGACCTGGCTGACCGTCGAATACGCCAGGCGGGCCTTGATCCCGTCCTGCCGCAGTGCCTGCACGGAGCCGTAGACGATGGTCACCGACGCGACGACGGCCAGTGGCGTGAGGACCCCGAGATCGTTCGCGACGTCCACGCCGTAGACGTAGTCGACGAACAATACGACGCCGAAGACGCCCGCCTTGACCACCGCGACCGCGTGCAGCAGGGCGCTGACCGGGGCCGGGGCCACCATCGCGCGCGGCAGCCATCCGTGCAGCGGGAAGAGCGCGGCCTTGACGCCCAGACCGGCGAGAATCAGTACGAAGATCAGGATCGCCGTGACGGGCTCGTCCGCGGCGAACTCGGTCATGGCGGTGCTGCCGCGATCGTCGAAGTCCACGGACCCGATCTCGACGGTGAGCCACACGATGCCCGCGAGCAGCGAGACACCGCCGATCAGCGTGTGCAGGAGGTAGGTGCGGGCGCCGCGCATGGCGGCGGCGGTGCGTTCGTGCACCACCAGCGGGTACGTCACCAGTGTGAGCAGCTCGTAGAAGACGAGAAAGGTGATGGGGTTGCCCGACAGCGCGATACCCGAGGTGGCCACCACACACAGGCTGAAGAAGCCGAAGAATCGGCTCTGCCCGGGCTTCTTCGCGAAGTAGCCGATGGCGTAGACCGTGGTGAGCAGCCACAACCCGGCCGAGAGCGCCAGGAAGTACAGCGCGAACGGATCCAGGCGCAGCACCAGGTCGATGCCCGGCACGAACTCGGTGCGGAACTCGAACCGGTTCCCGGACGCAGCGGCCGGAATCAGCGCGGCCACCAGGGCGACCTTGAGGACGGCGCCGCCGACGTTCAGCGTCGTGCGAGTCTTAGCCTTGCCGTCCTTCAGGAAGAAGATGATCAGCGCCGGGATCAACGAGGTGGACAGGACGAGGAGGGGCAGGATCGATCCGGTCATCCGGCACCTCCCGACAGAACCAGAACACCCGTCGACGACGCGGCGATCAGGCCCGACGCCGCGAGACCGAGCACGACGGCGGCCACGGCCGCGGACACCGACGCGTACCCCATGCGGGTCGGGACGCCCACGGGCTCGGGGGCGTCCTCGTCGGCGGTGGACATGAGGACGGTGAGCACCCGGACGGTGTACGCCGCGGTGAGCAGACCGCCGCCGAGCAGCACGATCAGCCACCACCACTGCCCGGATTCGATGGACGCGGTCAGCAACTGCCACTTGCCGGCGAACGCCAGCGCGGGGGGCAACCCGGCGAGCGAGATCCCGGCGAGTCCGAAGGCGAACACCGACGCCGGATGCCCGATGACCGCGCCGCGCAGCGACGAGAGTTCGTCCGTGCCGTACGCCTCGAGCAGGCAGCCGGCGGCGGTGAACATCGCGGCCTTCGCCAGAGCGTGGGCCACGACGAACGCGACCGTTCCCTGGATCGCCATCTCGCCGAGTTCGCGAGCGCGCTCCTCCGCGCCCGGGACCAGCGCCGGTGCCACGAGCGGAACGAGGAGCAGGAAGTACCCCACCTGCGCGACGGTCGAGTACGCGATCACTCGCTTGAGTCGCACCTGACGGAACGCCACCACCGATCCCCACAGCACCGCGATCGCGCCGAGCCCGCCGACGGCCTGCGACAGGGCCAGCGTGCGGTCGTCGGTGGGCAGTGAGGTCCACAACCGGAACAGCACGAACAGTGACGCCTTCACCACGAGGGCGGACATCAGCGGGCTGACCGCGGACGGGGCACCGGCGTGGGCGGGTGGAAGCCAGGCGTGCATCGGGACCAGGGCCGTCTTCATGGCCAGGCCGACGGTCGCGATGACGGCCACCGCGGTGAGCGTCGGGCCGGGTTCGGCGACGTCGACGACGCCCGCGAGGGACAGGGTCCCGGTCTCGGCGTAGAGAAGCGCGACCGCGAACAGGAACCACAGTGATCCGGCGACGGCCACGACGAGGTAGCGCAGGGCGGCGGGATACGCCGACGCGCCGCCGAGGGCCACGGCGCCGACGGCCGCGACGGTGAGGAGTTCGAGTGCGACGTAGGTGTTGAACAGGTCGCCGGCGATGTAGACCGCGTTGCACCCGGCCCAGACGAACAGCCAGAGCGGCCAGTAGAACTCGGTGCCCCGGGCCTTCGCCGATCCCGATGCGTAGACCGAGACCAGGGCGCCGACCACCGCGGTCATGAGCAGGAACGTGGTCGACATACCGTCGACGCGCAGTCCGATACCCACGGGTTCCGCCCACCCCGACAGCGAGAAGAGGATCGGGCCGTCGGCCGCCACGGTCGACGCCAGCGTGACGGCGAGGGCGAGACCGGCGACCGAACAGACGGCGGTCACCGCGGCCCCGATGCGGGGAACGACGACGGCGAGCAGCGCGCCGAGGAGCGGAACGAACACGACGGCCGGAACGAGGTGGGTCACGACGCGGCCTCGTCCGGTTCGGGTCCGGGTTCGGTCTCGGCAGCGTCGTCTTCGGGGCCGCGTTCGATGCGACGCACCAGCACCAGAGCCAACCCCGTGACCGAGACGGCGATGACGATGCCGGTGAGCACGAGGGCGTGCAGCACCGGATCCGGTGGGTCGGTTCGGCCGGCGAGCGCGATCATCACCAGGAACACGCCGGCGCCCGCGACGTTCAGCGCGACGATGCGTCGTACCGGGTCGGCGACGAGGAACAGGCGCAGGGAACCGAGGGCGAAGAGTGCGCAGCCCAGAGCGCCGAACCACTCGATGCGGGTCATCGCGTCGACTCCGAACGACGCCCGACGCGTTCCCCGGTGAGCAGCAGCATCGCCAGGCACACCCCGATCGACACCATCAGCGCGACCTCGAGCGCCACGACCACGGCGCCGCCCCACCCGGGTTCGAGGCCGAGCCACACCCCGGAGAACGCGGTCACCACGGCCAGGCCGATGAAGACCGTCGCCCCGAACACCGCGGTGATGCGCAGGACGAGGCCCGAGGGAACGGGCGCGACGCCGGCGAAGACGGCCAGCAACGCGAGTCCGGTCAGCGCCGCGCCGGCCTGGAACGCCCCGCCCGGACGCGACGATCCGGCGAACAGGAGCCACGCGGCGAGGATGAGCAGCACCGGCGCGAGAACGCGCACCGCCACGACCAGTTGCGGACGGCGATCGACGGGAACGAGGCTGCGGGACAGGGACGCGTCGGGAAGGTGCATGAGGGCGACGACGGCCGCGACGGTGAGCACCACGATCTCGAGGAGGGTGTCGTAGCTGCGGAAATCGAGAAGCACGGCGGTGACCGGGTGCTCGACGACGCTGTCGTCGAGGGCGGCGGTCGCCTCGGTCGCGAGCGTGGGTCTGCCCTGCGTGGCGCGCGCCGCGGGCACCAGGACCGCGGTCAGGGCCACGCCGATCCCCACGGCCAGGGCCGCCTCGCCGATCCCGGCGAGCGTGCGTCGTCGTGCATGCCCGGCCGGCGACGGGGTCGTGGATCCGCCGACCGCGGCCATCATGAGCGCGCCGGTGACGCCGGCGGCCAGGGACGCCTCGGCCAGCGCGACGTCCGGCGCGCCCAGTCGGGCCCACACCACGGCGAGCAGGACGCCGAAACCGAGGAACACGGTGACCGATGAGACGCGGTCGGGGTGGAAGAGCGCGACGAGGGCGGTGCCGGCCACTCCGAGTCCGAGAAGGACGTCGAGAACGATCGCGGCGGTCATCGCGGACCTCGACTCGCCAGCAGCGTCGCCACCGTGGCCGCCGCGCCCAGCGCCAGGACCCAGATGAGGATCAGTTGAGCGGCGACACCGGCGGATCCCGCGTACACGGCCATCCCGATCGCGATGAGGCCGAGCCCCAGGTTGTCGGCTTTGGTGAGGGCGTGGAGCCGAGTGGGTGTGTCGGGCAAGCGAATCAGACCGATCGTTCCCACCGTGAAGCAGATCAGGCCGAGGGAGACGAGGACCACGGTGACGGCGTCGGCGATCATCTACTCGTCCACCGAATCACGGCTGACCAGGACCACCACGATCACCAGGGCGAGAGCGACGAGCACGGTGGCGGTGGTACGCAACGAGGCCTCGTTCATGGCTCCGGCCACCACGATCAGCACCGCGGCACCGGTGGTGGACAGCAGCGCCAGACCGGTCACGCGGTCACGAACGGAGGGCCCTCGGGCCACCCGAAACATCCCGACCAGTACGTTCAGGACCAGGATCACGGCAGCGACGTACAGAAAATTTTCCATCGCCCCTGCCCTGTCGTCCTCGATCACCCACCCGGGCCGGGTATCGATACCCCGTCGGACCGAACACGAATCATACCCGGGCGCAGCCGGTCGGAGTGAGGGTGCCGTCGGGTCCGTCTCGCAGGGTGAGGGGGCCCCTGACTCCGGCGCGGTGGGGCTCCGGTGCGGAGGGGCGCGGGGTCAGTCCAGATCGATGGTCGTGGTGAGGAGCGTCGTCGACGGCACCCGCGGGGTCGACCCGAACCCGAATCGCACGGGCGGATCGACGTCGGCGAGCGGGCCGAGTTCGTCGCCCTTCCAGGTCACCGTCAGTTGCTCGATGTGCCGCTGTCCGCGCGCGCCGTAGTACTCACGCCGTCCGCCGCCGGCGGTGCCCCGAGTGCGCACACCCCGAAGAGCGACGCGGGCGATGCGGTCGCTGATCGAACAGAACCAGGGGGCGGTCACGACGGCGCGCGGCATCACGGTCAGCAGGCGGCCGAGCATCGTGGGCGAGCCGACGACGTAGGAGACGACGAGATCACCCGCCGTGACCGTCACCCCCGAACCACCCGCCGTGTAGGAGACGTCGGTGACGACCGTGGTGTCGAAAGTGTATGTGTCGGTGACGAAGTCGCGGACCTCGTTGCTGGGCGCGAGGAGCAGCCGCTCACCGTCGGCGAACTCCACCATCACGTCCGTGAAGTTGCCCAGGTGCGACGACGGCCAGTGCCCGACGACGATGCGGGTGCCGCTCGCCGTGCCCATTCCGGCGATCTCGCCGTCGAAACGTAGTCGAGTCACCCGCCCGACGATAGCGGTGCCGCCGCGGCACGATCTGCGGGCGGTTGCCGGGATGGAGCACTATGGACCTCATGGCTGACACCAACACCTCCGAATCCGCGTCGACCGAGACCGGCCCCACGATCTTCGTTCTGTTCGGCGCCACCGGTGACCTCGCCAAGCGCATGGTTCTCCCCGCGTTCTACGAGCTCGCACAGCAGGGACTGCTCCCCTCGGAGTGGGCGTTGGTGGGCAACGGTCGAGGCAGCAAGACCGACGAGGAGTTCCGGACGCACGTGCGCGGCGCCCTCGACGAGTTCGGGCCCGACGTCGACGAGAAGACCTGGCGCTCGTTCTCGGCCAACCTCCGGTTCGCGGGATCGGGCTTCGCCGTCGACGACGCGGGCGAGCTGCCGTCCGTTCTCGGCGACGTTCGGGACGACCTCGGCCGCGACGCGCAACTGGTGCACTACATCGCCCTGCCGCCGTCGACGTTCACCGCGTACACCGAGGCCCTCGCCGAGCACGACCTCGTCGACGGCTCGCGCGTCGTCTACGAGAAGCCCTTCGGAACGTCGCAGGCCGACTTCGAGGAGCTGAACACGGCCGTGCACAAGGTTCTCGACGAGAAGCAGGTCTATCGGATCGACCACTTCCTGGGTAAGGAGAACACCCAGAACCTGCACATCCTCCGGTTCGCCAACGGCATGGTGAACGGAATCTGGAACCGCGAGAACGTCGAGCAGGTGCAGATCGACATTCCAGAGACGCTCGACATCGACGACCGCGCGGAGTTCTACGACGAGACCGGCGCGGTGCTCGACATGCTGGTGACGCACCTGTTCCAGGTCGCCGCCGAGGTCGCGATGGAACCACCGCTCTCTCTCGGCGCCGACGATCTGCAGTCCGCGCGGGAGTCCGTCATCGCCGCGTTCCGGCCGCTGGATCCGTCGGAGGTGGTGCTCGGTCAGTATCGCGGCTACCGCGACGTGGAGGGCGTGGCCGACGATTCCGAGACGGACACGTTCGTCGCGGCGCGGCTGTGGGTCGACACCGATCGCTGGCGCGACGTCCCGTTCGTGCTGCGGACCGGCAAGATGCTCGGGGTGAGTTCGCAGCGGGTGTCGCTGGTCTTCCGCCGTCCCGACGGTCCGGTCAAGCACCTCCCCGCCGACGGTGCGGCCCTGACGTTCGACCTGTCGGGTGACGGGCAGATCGACATCGCCATGACCGTCAAGGAGCCCGGCCCGGGCGAAGAACTCAGTGTCGGCACGATGTCGCTTCCGCTGCAGAGCGTGCCCGACGCGGAGCCGCTGTCGCCCTACTCGCGGTTGATTCTCGACGTGCTGGACGGGGATCGGTCCCTCTTCACCCGGCCCGACGGTCTGGCTCACGTGTGGGAGGTCGCCGCGCCGTTGCTGGACGGGCGCCCGGAGCTGCAGATCTACGAGCCGGGTTCGATGGGCCCCGGTGCGGCGCACGATCTCGCCGGCCCGTGCGGATGGTTGGTCGAGAAGAAGCAGCTCGACGGGAAGTAGTAGGCCGGAGTGCGCTCAGGGGCGGTCCTTGGGCAGCAGCATCGCGGCCGCGAGGTAGAGCAACACGGCGGTGCCGAAGGAGACGATGGCCGCGCCGACCGCGAGTGCGCGGATCAGGCTCACGTCCCAGCCGGTGGCGGCGGCGATGCCGCCGCACACACCGGCGATCCAGGAGTCGGTGCTGCTGCGCGAGAACGGGATTCCCCGAGAGCGGTCGTCGGGGAAGTTCGAGGTGGGGTCGTTGTTCGTCATGGTTCGAGCGTGCCGCGTCGCCGCTGTGCTGTACATCGGGTGACACCCCGATCTTGTCCCCGAGACCGACCCCGACGCCCCCCGGGGGGTCTCGGATTCTGCGCGCACTCGCTGTTCACCGTTCGGCCACCTCGTGGTCGCCGAGGCGATCGGTCGACGTCCCCTCACCGACGTAGCTTGTCGCGGTGACCGAACTCGATCTGCCCGGCACCGCCCTCGGCAATACCAGAGACCTCAGTTCCGTCGCCGACCTGTCGACCGTGGTGACGCTGTCGGACACCACGCGCTTCGTGGTTCGCGACGACGACGACGACGATCCGGTCCTCCTCACCGACGAGGGCTACGTCGTCGACACCTGGCGCGAGGACTACCCGTACCGGACGCGCATGACGCGGCCGGAGTACGAGGAGACGAAGCGGCTGCTGCAGATCGAGCTGCTCAAGTTGCAGATGTGGATCAAGGAGACCGGCGGTCGCCACGTCATCGTCTTCGAGGGTCGGGACGCCGCCGGCAAGGGCGGCACCATCAAACGGTTCATGGAGCACCTCAACCCGCGCGGGGCGCGGGTGGTGGCCCTCGAGAAGCCGTCGCAGCGCGAGTCGACGGAGTGGTATTTCCAGCGCTACGTCCAGCATCTGCCGGCCGCCGGTGAGCTCGTGCTCTTCGATCGGTCCTGGTACAACCGGGCCGGCGTCGAACGGGTGATGGGGTTCTGCTCCGACGAGCAGTACGAGCTGTTCCTGCGGCAGGCCCCGCTGTTCGAGCGGATGCTCGTCGACGACGGCGTCGAGCTCACCAAGTTCTGGTTCTCGGTCTCGCAGCTCGAACAGCGAACCCGCTTCGCCATCCGTCAGGTCGATCCGGTGCGGCAGTGGAAGCTCTCGCCCATGGACCTTGCGTCGCTGGACAAGTGGGACGCGTACACGGCCGCGAAGGAGGACATGATTCGGTTCACCCACACCGATCACGCACCGTGGACGACCGTGAAGAGCAACGACAAGAAGCGCGCCCGGTTGAACGCGATGCGGTTCGTGCTCAGCAAGTTCGACTATGCGAACAAGGATCACGAGGTGGTCGGACGGGCCGATCCCGCGATCGTGGAGTGAGCGTCGGTCAGGTCAACGTCCGCCACAGGAACGAGTAGGCCAACGCGGACTTGAACGCGGCCTGGGAGTTGTCCGCCGCGCCGCCGTGACCGCCCTCGATGTTCTCGTAATACGAGACGTCGTAACCGTATTCGGACAGCAGGGCATCCATTTTGCGGGCGTGGCCGGGGTGCACCCTGTCGTCGCGCGTCGACGTGGTGATGAGAATCGGCGGGTAGGTCCCGGTGTGCATCTCGTGCGGCGGTCGCACGTTCTGGTACGGCGAGTACTCGGAGATGAACGACCATTCCTCGGGATCGTCGGGGTCGCCGTACTCGGCCATCCACGACGCACCCGCGAGGAGCAGGTGGTAGCGCTTCATGTCCAGCAGCGGAACCTGACAGACGATGGCGCCGAACAACTCCGGGTACTTCGTGAGCATGATGCCCATGAGCAGACCGCCGTTGCTGCCGCCCTGCGCGCCGAGTCGATCCGGTGTCGTGATGCCGCGCTCGGTGAGATCCCGGGCCACGGCGGCGAAGTCCTCGTGCACCTTGTGTCGACCGGCCTTGCGCACCTCGGTGTGCCAGGCCGGCCCGTACTCGCCGCCGCCCCGGATGTTGGCGACCACGTAGGTGCCTCCACGCTCGAGCCAGGCCGAGCCGACCACCCCGCCGTACGACGGGGTGAGGGAGACCTCGAACCCGCCGTACCCGTAGAGAAGCGTCGGGCCGGGTCCCGAATCGTGCTTCCGCACGACGAAGTAGGGAATGCGGGTGCCGTCGTTCGAGGTGGCGAAGTACTGGGTGACCGCGAGACCGTCGGTGTCGAAGAACGCCGGCGCCGACTTCAGGATCTCGGGGTCCGTCTCGCCGATCGTGCCGAACAGCAGCGTCGACGGGGTGAGATAGCCACTGGCGTCGAGGAAGTACTCGTCGCCGCCGGTGTCGGGATCGGTGCCGATGATCTGCACGTCCACCGCGTCGGGCAGACCGTCGAGGCGTGTCGAGGCGAATCCTCGGGCGCCCGGGGTGAGCACGTGCACGCTCGACCGGACGTCTTCGAGTACCACCATCAGCAGATGGTTCTCGGTCCAGGCGAGCTGGTGGAGCGAGGTGCGGGCGTCGGGGGAGAAGACGGTGATCAGATCCCGGCCGCCGGCGAGGAACGACTCGACGTCGGCGGCGAGGAGCGCGCCGGCCGGGTACTCGATGTCGCCGACGGTCCAGGCCGTCGTCAACCGAATCAGCAACCACGAGCGGTGGACGGAGACCGACGCGTCGGTGGGCGCGTCGATCGCGGTCGTGGATCCGTCGTCGTTCAGGACGAACACGGTGGCGTCGAAGAAGTCCATCGCGCGCTGGACATAGCTGCGTCGGTAACCCTCGGTGGGGTCGAACCACGCGGAGACCGCGACGTCGGACGCCTCGCCGGCGAACACGGCGGGCGCGTCGGCGAGGGCGGTGCCGCGCGACCAGCGGTAGGCCACGCGCGGGTAGCCGGAGTCGGTGAGCGTCCCCTCGCCGCGGTCGGTGCCCACGAAGACGGTGTCGCGGTCGATCCAGCCGATGTCGGTCTTGGCCTCGGGCACGGTGAAACCGCCGTCCTCCGCGGGCACGAAGGCTCGAGTCGTCATGTCGAACTCGCGAACGACGGTGGCGTCGGCGCCGCCGCGGGACAGGGCGACGAGCGCGCGGTCGAAGCCGGGCCGCAGCACCGAGGCGCTCTTCCAGACCCAGTTCTCCGACTCGGCGGTGGCGAGTGCGTCGAGGTCGACGAGGATGTCCCACTCGGGCGCGATCGTGCGGTAGCTCGCCATCGTGGTGCGGCGCCACAGTCCGCGGGGGTGCTCGGCGTCCTTCCAGAAGTTGTAGAGGAAGTCTCCTCGCGCCCGGACGTAGGGGATGCGCGCGTCGGTGTCGAGGATGTCGCGGACACGCGATTCGAGGGCACGGAACTCGTCGTCGGAGGCGAAGTCCGCGACCGCGAGGGCGTTGCGCTCACGCACGTGGGCAAGAGCGTCGTCGCCGTGGACGTCTTCGAGCCAGAGGTAGGGATCGGTCACCCGCCCCATTGTGCCCGGTGGGTTCGTCCCGATGAGGTCGCTGTGCCGGAGCGGACCGAGACGTGACCGTCGACGAGAAAAACTGTCGATAGGCTGGGAAGGTGCACAACAAACAATCCTGAGGTATGTTGTGATGGATAGTTCGATACGACAAGTTCTCGGTGGCCCGTTCGGACGGGTCGCGTACCGGTTCGCACAGCGATCCAGAGGCCCGCGATCCACCGGCCCGCGATCCACCGGCCCGCGATCCACCCGGCCCCGAGAACGACGCGATGAGAGGTGCAGCGATGACCGGCCACCCCATGACCGCCGCGCAACTCCCGGCTACCGCCGCACAGCTCCCGGCCGACACAGACACAGGTACCGCCATGACCGACACCCAGCTTTCCCCCGCTTCCGCGAAGGCCGCTCCCGCGGTCCCCGAGGTGCTCGTGTGCCTGCACGCGTCGCGCTCGCTCGCTCGCACGGTACGGGGAATCCGTGAGGTACTCCCGCACGCCCACGTCCTTCTCCTCGAGACCGTGCCCGGCCTTGCCGCGGCAGCGCTCTCGCGGGACGACGAACGGGTTCACGTCCTGTCCTCGTCGTCCGTGCTCGACGGCGTCGCCTGGGGCCTCGACAAGGGATTCGAACGCGTCGTGGAGATGAGCGACGACGGCCGCTACTCGCCCGCTGACCTGCCGGTGCTGCTCGCTCGCGCCGAGACGTACGGGGTGGGCGTCGTGATCGGCTCGCAGCCCGCGGCGTCCCTGCGGGAGCGGTTCGCCGACCGCCTCGCGTCTCTCACGCGGAGTCTTCCCGTGCGCGACACCGCGTCGGGCCTGCGCGTGTTCACCGACGACGCCCTGCGCTCCGTCGATCTCACCGACGCAGACGACCGCTCGGAGATCGTGCGCCGCATTCACCAGCAGCACTGGCTGGTGGTCGAGGAGCCGGTTACCGTCGCCGGGTGACGGCAACTTCGCTCTCGTTGTGGGAGCAGCACTGCTGCCTTCCCCTGTTTCCCGAGGCCGACCTCGACCCGCTCGCCCGCTACGGCGACGCGACGTACCTCTCGGTCAACGTCGGATACTCCCCGCACTCCGCCGCGGAGTCGTTCGCGCTGCTGCGCGCGTGGCGCCGTCGCGCCGAGGACGATGCACGCTTCGCGCTCGTCGACACCGTGGCCGACGTCGACGACGCCTGCAGGCGCGGACGTCTCGCGCTCGCCTTCGATCTCGAGGATTCGGGCCCCCTGGACGGTGATCTCGCCAACGTCGCCCGGTTTCGGGACCTCGGGGTGCGGTCCATGCTGCCGACCTACAACCACGCCAACGCGGCGGGCTGTGGGTGCCTCGACGCCGTCGACACCGGACTCACCGCGTACGGCCGTGATCTCGTCCGCGAGATGAACGTGGTCGGGATGGCCGTGGACGGATCGCACTGCTCGCGCCGCACCGGACTCGATCTCGCCGCCGTGACCACGAGGCCGATGATCTACAGCCATTCCAATTTCGACGCACTGTGGTCGCATCCGCGAAACATCACCGACGAGCAGGCGCGGGCGTGTGCCGATACCGGCGGCGTCGTCGGCATCAACGGTGTCGGCATCTTTCTCGGGGTCAACGAAGAAGACCGGCACGCCGATCGGGTCGAAGCCATGGCCGATCACGTGGAATACGGGGTCGAATCGGTAGGAATCGGGCATATCGGAATCGGATCCGACTACTCGTTCGACCACGCGGACTTCAACGCCGAGCTGCGGCTCCACCCGGAGGCGTTCTCCGAGGCGTACACGAAATACGGTGCGCTGCAGTGGGTTCCGCCCGAAGATGTCGTGACACTCGGCTCGGTGCTCACCGGTCGCGGGTGGCACGCCGACGAGGTCGCCGCCGTTCTGGCCGGCAACTTCCGGCGCGTCGCCGGCGAGGTGTGGCGCTGACGCACGTGCCCGTGGCGGGAATACGAGCGGCTCGATGTGGTTGTACCCGACCGTGTGCGTGACGCCCCGGTATTCGGGGTATGCGGCACGAGAAGCGCAATGAAGCTAGTGAGAAGGAGTCGTCATATGACCACCGTTCCAGGAATTCAGCTCAACGACGGCCGCACCATTCCCCAGTTGGGATTCGGCAATTTCCAGGTCGAGCCCGAGAAGACCGCCGACGCCGTGCGCACCGCGATCGAGGTCGGCTACCGCCACATCGACACCGCCGAGATGTACGGCAACGAGCGGGAGACGGGCCAGGGCGTTCGCGACTCCGGTGTGCCGCGCGACGACATCTGGATCACCAGCAAGCTCAACAACGGCTTCCACAAGCCGGACGACGCGCGCCGCGCCATCGACGAGACGCTCGAGAAGCTCGGATCCGACTACGTCGACCTGTTCCTCATCCACTGGCCGCTGCCCACCCGCTACGACGGTGACTACGTCTCCACGTGGAAGGCGCTCGAAGAGTTCAAGAACGACGGTCGCGCACGCAGCATCGGCGTCTCGAACTTCCAGGTTCCGCACCTCGAGAAGCTCGCGCAGGAGACCGGCACGGTCCCGGCCGTGAACCAGATCGAGGTGCACCCGTACTTCCTCAACGACGAGGTGCGCGCCTACGGAACCGAGCACGGCATCGCCACCGAGGCATGGTCGCCCATCGCGCAGGGCAAGGTTCTCGGCGATCCCGAGCTCGAGCGCATCGCGAAGGACGTCGGCAAGTCCACCGCACAGGTGACTCTCCGTTGGCACATCCAGCGCGGCGACATCATCTTCCCGAAGTCGGTGACCCTCGACCGGGTCAAGGCCAACTTCGACATCTTCGACTTCGAGCTCACCGACGGCCAGATGGCCGACATCTCGGCGCTCGGCAAGGGTGAGGACGGCCGCACCGGCCCGAACCCCGACACGTTCGACATGATCCCCGACTGACGTTCGCGTCTCGATCACCGAAAGGTCCGGTCACCCGTCCTACCGGCGGGTAACCGGACCTTTCGTCGTGTGTCGAAGCCGACGGGACTAGGCTGTCCCGCGTGACCTCACACTATGACGTCGTCGTCCTCGGAGCCGGTCCCGGTGGATATGTCGCAGCGATCCGCGCGGCACAGCTGGGCCTGAAAACCGCCATCGTCGAGAAGAAGTACTGGGGCGGTGTCTGCCTCAACGTCGGCTGCATCCCCTCCAAGGCGCTGCTGCGCAACGCCGAACTCGCGCACCTGTTCACCAAGGAGGCCAAGCAGTTCGGCATCTCCGGTGACGTGTCGTTCGACTTCGGCGCGGCCTACGATCGCAGCCGCAAGGTGGCGGACGGCCGCGTCAAGGGCATCCACTTCCTGATGAAGAAGAACAAGATCGATCAGTTCGACGGTCTCGGCAGCTTCACCGACGCCAACACCGTCGAGGTCGAGATGACGAAGGGCGGCACGGAGACTCTCACCTTCGACAACGCCATCATCTCCACCGGCAGCACCACCAAGCTGCTCCCCGGTTGCTCGCTGAGCGACAACGTCGTGACGTACGAAGAGCAGATCATGACGAAGGAACTCCCCGGTTCCATCCTCATCGTCGGCGCGGGCGCCATCGGCATGGAGTTCGGCTACGTCCTCAAGAACTACGGCGTGGACGTCACCATCGTCGAGTTCCTGGACCGCGCGCTCCCCAACGAGGACGAGGACGTCTCGAAGGAGATCGCCAAGCAGTACAAGAAGCTCGGCGTCAAGATCATGACCGGCGCCGCGGTGCAGAGCATCGACGACGACGGCAGCAAGGTCACCGTCGCGATCAAGAACAACAAGAGCGGCGAGACCGAGGAGATCACCGTCGACAAGGTGATGCAGTCCGTCGGCTTCGCTCCCCGCATCGACGGGTTCGGTCTGGACAAGACGGGCGTCGAGGTCACCGATCGCGGCGCCATCGCCATCGACTCGGTCATGCGCACCAACGTTCCGCACATCTACGCCATCGGCGACGTCACCGCGAAGCTCCAGCTCGCCCACGTGGCCGAGGCCCAGGGCGTCGTGGCGGCGGAGACCATCGGTGGGGCCGAGACACTGCCCATCGACGATTACCGCTTCATGCCGCGCGCCACGTTCTGCCAGCCGCAGGTCGCGTCGTTCGGGCTCACGGAGTCCCAGGCTCGCGAGGACGCGAAGGCACGCGGCTCGGACATCAAGGTCGCGACGTTCCCGATGACGGCGAACGGCAAGGCGCACGGCCTCGGCGACCCCACGGGATTCGTCAAGCTGATCGCCGACACCGAGCACGGCGAACTCCTCGGCGGACACCTCATCGGACCGGACGTCTCCGAGCTGCTGCCCGAGCTCACCCTCGCGCAGAAGTGGGATCTCACCGCAACGGAGTTGGCACGCAACGTGCACACGCACCCGACGCTGTCCGAGGCGTTGCAGGAAGCGATCCACGGCCTCGCGGGGCACATGATCAACTTCTGATCCGCACCCCCTGAACCGAGCGCGCACCCCCTCCAGTGGATCGGAGGGGGTGCGCGCCGTCGTAGAGAGTGCGGATTCGCTCGGTCAGAAGTCGCGCTGCACCCGCAACGTGCCGATCGTGGTCGCCAGACCGTCGTACTGGGTGACGAGCAGAACGAACTCGATGAGTCGCCGCTCGTCGAAGTGCGCGGTCAGGGCGGCCCAGTTCTCGTCGCTCAGAGCCTTCGTGGTCACCAGCTCGTCGGCCGCGGTGAGAAGCGCGCGCTGCGCCGGAGTCAGACCGCTGCTCTCGGGTCCCGCGAAGATCAGCGCGCGCAGGTCGGCGTCGATGCCGGCGCGCTTGCCGAGCCGGATGTGGTGGTCCAACTCGTACTGGCACTCGCGCAGGTGCGCCACCCGCAGGATGACCATCTCGGTGTCCTGGCGGCTGAGCTTGCCGAACGGCATGAGCTTCGAGCTGTAGAACAGCCACCCGCGGAAGAGCCCGCCCGTCCTGCCGAGCGTCGCGAAGATGCGTCCCTGATCGACGCCCATCCCCTTCGCGACGATGCGGTTGACGACCCAGTTCACTGGGCCCAGGTCTCCGATGGTTCGGCCGGGTTCGATGCGTGGGGTGGTCACGGTGCGAGGCTAACACCCGAACTGACCCGCCGGTAAGAAGAAGAATCGAGGACTACACGGGGTAGAAGCGCGGAATCCCCACCGTCTTGGTGGCGTCGGTGATCAGACCGAGCCGGGCGTCGGCGGGTACCGGGGGCACGACGGGCGCGGGTCCGTCCCACGCAGCGCCGATGACGTCGACGCCCGCGATGCGAAAGTCCGAGATCGACCGTCTGATGTGGTCGGTGCTCGTCGCCAGCACCGCGTTCGTCGCTCCGAGCGAGCGCAGAATCGGAGCCGTGAAGGTCGCGTTGGTCGGAGTGTCGGTCGCGCGGTCCTCCACGTGGATTCGCTCCGCGGGAATGCCGTCGGCAACGAGTCGGTCACGCATGACGGCGGCCTCGGTCCTACCGAGCTGGGGGTTGCCCCCGGTGACCACGATCGGCGACAGGGGCGAGGCCGTGGCCGCGGCGACACCGGACCGAAGGCGCTGCTCGAGTTCGGGCCGCATGGTGCCGTCCGGGAGCAATCCGAAGCCGAGTACGACGATGGCCGTGGACGCGCCCGAGTACGCGGGGGCGTAGTCGATGTCGACCGTGGCCGCGCTGTCGACGACGTCCAACGCACGACGAACTCGCTCGGCGAGTGCCGCGTCGAGCTCCTCGACACGCAGAAGAGCGGTCCGAACGGCGTCGTCGTTCCCGGCGGCAGCGGAGTAGAAAGCTTGCAGCGCAGGAATGTTCGCGTCACGAGGGGCTAGCGAGGCGAGTGTGTCGAGGGCTGCGAGTCCCTCGGAATACCGTCCGGCCCCCAGCAGCGCCTGCGCCGCGTCGTACCCGGCGGCGATGACGGGAACGGGCATCGGCACGTCGACGGGACCGGACGAGCCGAACGTCGGGAGCTGCGGTGTCGGGGGCAGGGGTGCTGCGGTGGCGGCGACGGCAGGGACGCCGAGGAGAGCCGCGGCGACCAGGGGTGCGAGGGCGGTGACTCGGATCGAACGGCGTGATCGGACGGGGCTCATCGGGGTCCTCGGTCTTCGCGTCGACGGGTCGTTGCGAGAGTTACTGTAGCGCCTGGTGGGGCGGTTGTTCGCGGTTGCTGGAAAACGGCTCGGTGAAGGCTGTCCGCTTCCCGCGGATCGAATCGTCACCTGCGGACGCTGCAGTGTCCGCGAACAGCAGCACCGTCAGCGGGAAGCGGCGCCGTCGGCGCGAAGTGATCGATCACGCGATGGTGTAGGGCGACACCGAACTCCGGTGTTCGTCGATGTCCAGGGCCTTGCCCAACGGGGGAAACGCACGCTGCGGACAGTTCGACCGCTCGCACACGCGGCAGCCGGCGCCGATGGGGGTCGCCACCGAGGGCTCGTCGAGCTCCAACCCGTCGGCGTACACCAGGCGGTTGCCGTGTCGCACTTCGCACCCGAGGCCGATGGCGAACGTCTTGCCCGGCTCGCCGTACCGCGCGGCACGTCGCTCCACCGTGCGCGCGATCCAGAGGTAGCGCCGACCGTCGGGCATCTCGGCGATCTGCGTCATGATCCGACCGGGGTAGGCGAACGTCTCGTAGACGTTCCACAGCGGACACGTGCCGCCGCTGGACGAGAAGTGGAAACCCGTGGCGGACTGACGTTTCGACATGTTTCCGGCGCGGTCCACGCGGACGAAGGAGAACGGCACTCCGCGCAGCGAGGGTCGCTGCAGGGTGGAGAGCCGGTGACAGATGGTCTCGTAGCTCACCGCGTAGTACGCGGACAGTCGCTCGATGTCGTAGCGGAAGTCCTCGGCGGTCTCGTGGAACCGGGTGTACGGCAATACCGTCGCGGCGGCGAAGTAGTTGGCGAAGCCCAGTCCGGCGAGGGACCGGGACTCGTCCCCGGTGAACCCGCCCTCGTCGACGAGGCGCCGGATGAGGTCGCCGTTCTCGAGGTACGCCAACTCCGCCGCGAACCGGAACACCTTCTGCCCACCGGACAACCGGGGCGAGATCTCCAGCAGGCGCGTGCGGGGGTCGAAGCGATGGAGGACGTTCTCGCCGAGGTCGATGCGCTCGACGATCTGCACGTCGTACAGGTTGCGCAGCCGTTTCGCGATCTCACCGGCGATGTCCGCGCGGTGGAACCGCAGTCGGTTCGCCAGATCCTCGGCCGCGGTGTCGAGTTCGTCGAGGTAGTTCTGGCGTTGGTAGAAGTAGTCGCGCACTTCCTCGTGCGGCTTGGAGATGGCGCCGCTGCCGCTGCCGTCGGAGAATCGGTCGTCCGTGGCGGCCGCGAGCTGAGCGCTGGTGTTGCGGTAACGCCGGTGCATGTTGACGAAAGCGCGGGCGAGGGACGGGTGCGAGGCCACCATGGCCGCGAGCTCGTCCACGTCCGCGTCGACACCCACGTCCTGATCGAGGGTGACCTCACGCAGTTCCGCCACCAGCCGGGTGTTGTCCTGCGAGGCGAAGAACGTGGTGTCCACGCCGAAGACCGTCGTGATGCGGGTCAGCACGGCCGTCGTCAACGGACGGACGTCGTGTTCGATCTGGTTGAGATAGCTGGCCGAGATGTCGAGCCGACCGGCGAGGGCCACCTGGCTCAGGCCGCGCTCGGTCCGAAGTTGACGGAGGCGACTGCCCACGAACGTCTTGGCCATGGCGGAAAGCTACCGCCGCACCCGTGCGAGGAGCCCCTTCACCGAGAACGACTCGAGGCGACGCGTCACGGGAACGAGCACGCGGGCACCGGGAACCTTCCGGGGAAGTGCGGTGACCGTGACGGCCCGGTACTCCCCGGTGTTCCATGCCTCCTTGAACCCGTTGGTGCCGACGCCGAGGTCGATGCGTTCGACACCGACCTCGCGGGCGTGATCGACGAGGGATTCCATCATCTGGTGGCCGGGTTGCGCGGCGGCGAATTCCGGGTCGTAGTGGGTCAGCCATCCCTCGAAGGTGTTCTTCGAGCGCACCATGAACAGCTGTGCCGCGGCGGTGCGTCCGACCGCGAGCTTGGCGACGGACAGCCGACCGGCCTTCGCCTCGCGGCGCAGGACGGATCGCACGAGGTTGCCGAGGGGCGGGGCGAGGTAGTCGGTGCGGTCGTGGCCGTCGACGCCCGCCGCGGACAGCTTCGCCATCTCGTCCCAGTTGGCGTCGAGCTCCTCGGGAGTGGAGATGATCTCGACGCGAAGCGGGGTGCCGGCCTCGTCGTAATCACGACGCGTCGAGCGCAACCGACGCCGGGATCCGCGGCTGCGAAATCCGACCGCGCCCGGCCCCTTCTTCGGTACGTCGATCACCATCACCGCTCGGCCGGGATTGATCGACGAGCGCCACCGAGGGCTGTCGAGGACGTACCGGACGGACGGATCACGCTCGTCCATCTCGTCGAGATGCACGCCGATCCGCCGCTCGGCCATCGCGGACCAGAGGGCTTCCACCGCGGCGTCGTCCTCGGTGAGGATCTCGCTGACCATGCCGAGGTTGTCGCCCATGACGCGGGCGACCTGCACGGGACCGTAGCGACGCACGACGAACGGAGCGAGCCCGACGAGCCGAGAGCCTCGATGCACCGTGACGATCAGGGGTTGCCGCGTTCGCCGCAGGCGCAGCGAGCCGAAGGAGTACTCCGGCCGCGCGGCCACGTGTCGGCTGACGCGATCGGCGAGATCGAGCCACTGCTGCCACAGCTCGTCGGTGCACACGGCACCCGACTCGGTGCGGCCATGGAATCGAACGGTGAGGCTCTTCGGGTCCGATTCGGTGTCGATCACACGCCTCACGGTACCGAACGGGCGTTCGTCGGACGGGGTGAGCGCGCAGGCACCCCGGCGCCCGGTGTCGTGGTGATGGTGGTCACACCCCGAGCCCGACGGCGCGACGTGGCCCGTCTCGTCACGGCGACGGGAGCCGAGCGGCCCGTCGACAAAAAAGTACGCCTGTACTGCTACTTTGCCCTACCGGCGAGTAGGGAAGGTGCCGACTGTCCGTAGGGAAGTTCGCAAACTTTGCAGATGATGCGAAAAAGGTAGCCACGATTTACAGTCACAGCACGTAGACAGTGGTTTTCGGGTATGTCATCCTCGACCGGTACATCAGAAATGCCTGGCAAGTCTGCAAAGAGTTGCTTCGAGGCGAAGATGACCCGGACCGGTCGCGTTGGACCGCCGGGCACACGAACAGAGACGGAGCTTGTCGATGTCGACCACCGGCACACCGAAGACCACCGAAGAGATCCAGAAGGACTGGGACACCAATCCCCGCTGGAAGGGTGTCGAGCGCAACTTCTCCGCGCAGCAGGTCTCCGACCTCCAGGGCACCGTCGTGGAAGAGGCGACCCTCGCCCGCCGCGGCAGCGAGATCCTGTGGGACCTCGTCAACAACGAGGACTACATCAACTCCCTGGGCGCCCTCACCGGAAACCAGGCCGTGCAGCAGATCCGCGCCGGCCTCCAGGCGATCTACCTCTCCGGCTGGCAGGTCGCCGGCGACGCGAACCTCTCGGGCCACACGTACCCGGACCAGAGCCTCTACCCGGCCAACTCGGTCCCGTCGGTCGTCCGTCGCATCAACAACGCACTCCTGCGCGCCGACGAGATCGCCAAGATCGAGGGCGACACCTCCGTCAAGAACTGGGTCGCACCCATCGTCGCCGACGCCGAAGCCGGCTTCGGTGGCGCACTGAACGCCTACGAGCTGCAGAAGGCCATGATCGTGGCCGGCGCGGCCGGCGTCCACTGGGAGGACCAGCTCGCGTCGGAGAAGAAGTGCGGCCACCTCGGCGGCAAGGTTCTCATCCCGACCCAGCAGCACATCCGCACCCTGACCTCGGCACGCCTGGCGTCCGACGTCGCCGACGTCCCGTCGGTCATCATCGCCCGCACCGACGCCGAGGCAGCCACGCTGATCACCTCCGACGTCGACGAGCGTGACCGCGAGTTCCTCGACGGAACCCGCACCGCCGAGGGCTTCTTCGGTGTCAAGAACGGCATCGAGCCCTGCATCGCCCGTGCCAAGGCCTACGCGCCGTACGCGGACCTCATCTGGATGGAGACCGGCGTCCCCGACCTCGAGGTCGCCAAGAAGTTCTCCGAGTCGGTTCGCAGCGAGTTCCCCGATCAGCTGCTCGCCTACAACTGCTCGCCCTCCTTCAACTGGAAGGCGCACCTGGACGACGCGACGATCGCGAAGTTCCAGAAGGAGCTCGGCGCGATGGGCTTCAAGTTCCAGTTCATCACCCTCGCCGGCTTCCACTCGCTCAACTACGGCATGTTCGACCTGGCGCACGGCTACGCCCGCGAGGGCATGACGGCGTTCGTCGACCTGCAGGAGCGCGAGTTCAAGGCAGCCGAGGAGCGCGGCTTCACCGCGATCAAGCACCAGCGTGAGGTCGGCGCCGGCTACTTCGACCGCATCGCCACCACCGTCGACCCCAACACGTCGACGGCCGCACTCAAGGGCAGTACCGAAGAGGGCCAGTTCCACTGATCCCCCACTCGGCGCTTTCTGCGCACTAGTCAGGCGGTCCGCGACATTCGTTGCGGGCCGCCTGATTCGTACCCGTGGGCTGTGCCCGTACCCCAGCAGAGTTACCCCCATCTCACCTTTCGCCGACGGCGCGCAGGGAACGACACATCACAAGGAGAACTGTGAGCAGCGAGAAGATCGAGCGAGTCGGCGTCATCGGCGCCGGACAGATGGGCGGGGGCATCGCCGAGGTGTGCGCTCGCGCCCACGTCGACGTCCTGGTGTTCGAGCAGACCACCGAACTCGCCGACGCCGGCAAGGCGCGCATCCTGAAGTCCCTCGACCGCGGGGTCAGCAGCGGCAAGATCACCGACCGCGAACGCGAGCAGGCCGCGTCGATGCTGCGGTTCACCGCCGATATGAACGAGTTCGCCGACCGTCAACTGGTCATCGAGGCCGTTCTCGAGGTGGAGAAGGTCAAGACGGACATCTTCGCCGCACTCGACGCCGTCATCACCGATCCCGACGCGGTGCTGGCGTCCAACACCTCGTCGATCCCGATCATGAAGATCGCCATGGCGACCTCGCGCCCCGAACGCGTCGTCGGGCTGCACTTCTTCAACCCGGTCCCGGTGTTGCCGCTCGTCGAGCTCATCACCACGCTGAAGACGTCGGAGGCGGTGACGGCGCGAGCGGAGAGCTTCGCCGCCGATGTTCTGGGCAAGCAGGTGGTGCGGGCCGCGGACCGATCCGGATTCGTCGTCAACGCACTTCTCGTTCCCTACCTGCTCTCGGCCGTGCGCATGGTCGAGTCGGGCTTCGCGACGAAGGAGGACGTCGACAAGGCGACCGTTCTGGGGCTCGCGCACCCGATGGGCCCGTTGGCGCTGACGGATCTCATCGGGCTGGACACGGTCAAGCTGATCGCCGACTCCATGTACGGCGAGTACAAGGAGCCGCTCTACGCGCCGCCGCCGTTGCTTCTGCGGATGGTCGAGGCCGGGTTGCTGGGGAAGAAGTCCGGCGCCGGGTTCTACGAGTACGTGAACGGGCGAATCGCCACGTAGCCACCGATTCACGGGCGTCGGGCCCGATTTGCCCGGCTGACCTCCTGCCTCCGTCACGGTCGGTCCCCGCCGTTTTGTCACCTGTCACCGAAGGGTTTCGACCCGTCCGATTCGGTCGGACCGTGCTGTTAGTTTCGGCGGTGCGTGGGGGATCGGACCGATCCCTCGGCGGACACTCGGGGGAGTCATGGCGGTACGGGAAGCGGGGGGACGGACGCGTCGGCGTCCCGGCCCGGTCGGCGCAGCGGCCACGCGGATGGCGTCGGGTACACGGACGGTGGGCCGACTCGCGGAGTTGAGCGCGTCGGCGTTCGGATTCCTGGTCCGCGACCTCGTCGCTCTGCGCTTCGCCTGGCGCGAGGCCCTCGACCAGGCCTGGTTCGTCGTCACCGTCACCGCCCTTCCGGCCGTGCTGGTGTCCATACCGTTCGGCGTCATCGTCTCGGTGCAGGTCGGCAGCCTCACCAACCAGATCGGTGCCACGTCCATCGCGGGCGCGGCCGGTGGCCTGGGCGTGATCCGGCAGGGAGCGCCCATCGTCACCGCGCTGCTTCTGGGCGGTGCGGCCGGCTCGGCCATCGCGGCCGACCTCGGAGCGCGGACGGTGCGCGAGGAGATCGACGCGATGCGCGTCATGGGCATCGATCCGGTGCGCCGTCTCGCCGCCCCGCGCCTCGCCGCGATGATCCTGGTGGCCCCGCTGCTGTGCGCACTGGTGATCTTCATGGGGCTGGTGTCCGGATACGTCGTCAACGTGGGATTCCAGGGCGGAACTCCCGGTAGCTACCTGTCGTCCTTCGCGTCGTTCGCCTCCATCACCGATCTGGTGGTCGCCCTCCTCAAGGCCGAGATCTTCGGCGTCATCGTCGTGCTGATCGCCTGCCAGCGTGGTTTCGAGGCCACGGCCGGGCCGCGCGGAGTGGCCAACGCGGTGAACGCAGCCGTCGTTCTCGGGGTCGTGTCGGCGTTCGTGGTCAACGTGGTCGCCACTCAACTCGTGGCCGTGTTCCTGCCGCAGCAGCTGGGTTGAGCCGATGACCGTCGCCAAGTACAGCCCGGCCGGCACCGCGTCGATCCTGCGCGGCGGTCGACGCGTCGCCCGCGTACCGCTGTCCGCCGCCGAGCACCTCGGCCACCAGCTCACCTTCGCCTGGCAGGTGCTCGCCGCCGTCCCGCACACCGTGCGGGCCTACCGGCGGCAGACCATGTTGGTGCTCACCGACATCACCTGGGGCAGTGGAGCTCTCGTGGTCGGCGGTGGCACCGTCTCGGTCCTGGTGATCCTCGGTATCGCAGTGGGGTCGTCCGTGGGCATCGAGGGCTTCAACGCCCTCCAGCTCGTCGGCATGAGCCCGCTCACCGGGTTCATCTCCGCGTACGCCACCACGCGGGAGCTGGGCCCGATGATCGCGGCCATCGGATTCGCGTCGCAGGCGGGGTGCCGGATGACCGCGGAGATCGGCGCCATGCGGATCTCGGAGGAGATCGACGCGCTCGAGGTGGTGGGCATCCGGTCCATCCCGTTCGTGGTCACCACGCGCGTCATCGCGGGCGTCCTCACCATCGTGCCGCTGTACCTGTTGACGTTGATCCTGGCCTACGTGTCCTGCGCTCTCGTGGTGTCCGCGTTCGGAGACCAGTCGTCGGGAACGTACGACTACTACTTCACGGCGTTCCTGCAACCGTCGGACCTGCTGTACTCGCTGCTCAAGGCCACGGTCTTCGTCGTCGCGGTCATCATGATCCACGGCTATCAGGGTTACTACGCGACGGGTGGACCCGAGGGCGTCGGCCGCGCGTCGGGACGTGCGATCCGCGCGTCTCTCATCGCGATCGTCGTACTCGACATGATCCTCACCGTGGTCATCTGGGGCTCGGACGTCGGCATCAGGATTTCGGGGTAGCGCGATGGCCGTGTTCGACGACCTGTCCCGACGGTCCGCAGGGCCCGCGACTCTACGAGTGCGTGGACTGATCCTCGCGATCGTGCTCGTGTTGTTCGGCGTGTTGCTGACCCGTTACGCCACAGGCGGATTCGCTTCCCGGTTCGACGTCACCATCGACACCGCCGCGGTCGGTGACGGTCTCGCCGTCGGATCGGACGTCAAGTACCGAGGGCTGCCGATCGGGCGCGTCGACGAGATCGAGGCGGTGGGATACGGACAACAGCGGGTGCACGCGCACATCGACCCCGCTGCCGCGTCGTCCCTGACGGAGGACACCACCGTGCGGTTCTCCTCCGCGACGGTGTTCGGGGCGACGGTGATCGAGCTGTTCTCGACGGGTACGGGCGCGCCGTTGCGACCGGATTCCGTTCTGGTTCTCGGACCGGAGACCGAGACCGCGACGGTGACCGGTGTGTTCCGGCGGCTGGCCGACCTCACGGATGTGCTCGACGCGGAGAACACCGATCGGGTTCTCGATCTGATGGCGCGCGTGTCCACCGACTTCGGGGACAGTCTGAAGCCGTTCTTCGACACCGCCCAGATGATGGCGGAGACCCAGCGCGCGCCGCTCGACTGGAAACTGCACCGCGGCGCCGAACTCGGAGACGGCCTCGGTGCGTCCATCGGTCCGGTGACGGACGTCGTGAGCCGCGTCGTCGACAGCAGCGAGTACTTCGAGAATCCGGTGAACCGGGATCGCGCGATCGAGGCCATGTCCGGGCTGGGAACGGGATTGACCGTTCCGCTCGGAGATCTGTTGCGCGACAACAATCCTTACCTGAAGCCACTGCTGGACACCCTCCTGGACATCCTGCTGCCGGTGGCGCTGTCCGCGGGCACCCTGGCTCCGGCGTATCAGCGTGTCCCGGCCGTGGTGCAGGGCGTCGAGGACGCGTTCCCGACGGTCGACGGAAAGGTCCAGTTGCAACTCGAGGTCATCGTGAAGAACATGCCGAACCTGGCGGGACCCGTCGACGCGTTCGCCGTCGGACTGGGGGAGGGACTGTGAGCGGGGCGTCCACCTCCGGTGTGCCGGTGTCGACTCTGCTGAAACTGGGCGCGTTCGGCGTCGTGGCGATCCTGTGTCTGGTCCTCGTGGGCGGTGCGCTGGGAAACGCTGGGGGAGAGGACCGATCGACGTTCCAGGCCCGCTTCGACGACGTCTCCGGCCTCTACGTCGGTGACGACGTGCGGCTCTCCGGGGTCGAGGTGGGCACCGTGACCTCGATCGAGTTGGACGGCGGCCGGGCGCGGGTGGCGTACGAGGTGGACGGTGATCAACCGGTGACATCGACGACGAAAGCCGCTGTGCGCTACCAGAATCTGCTCGGTCAGCGGTACCTGGAGCTGGTGCAACCGGACGAAGTGGGGACGGAGCTTCCGTCGGGAAGCACGATGGGTGACGACATGACGATTCCGTCGTTCGACATCACGACGCTGTTCGACGGCTTCGAGCCGATCTTCGAGACACTCGACACCGAACAGGTGAACCTGTTCGCCCAGAACGTGCTCGACCTCGTGCAGGGCGACGGTTCCGGTCTGGGGCCCGTGCTGCGTGACCTCGACGGCCTCACCGAGTACGCGATGCAACGCGAGCAGATCATCGTGCTGCTCATTCGCAACCTCGGTGCCATCTCCGGAGTCGTCGGCGAGCGATCCGAGCAACTCGGTCGACTGTTCGCCGAACTCGATCGCGTGGTCTCCACGTTCGGGGACCGGGCCGACACCCTGCTCGAGGCGGTCGACGACATCAACGCCGGGCAGGGACCGGCCATCGAGATCGGTGAGCAGCTGCGCGCCACCTACGACTCGGAGTACGGACCGGTCGACGGTGCGTTCAAGCGGCTCGTGCCGGGCGCACAGCAGATCGTGGATCTGCTCGCGATGACGCCCGGGTTGCTGCGATCGGTCGACGAGACCCTGCGGTCGTCCCCGGAGCGGCAGGTCTACGCCTGCTCCTCCGGTGACGCCGGAATTCCGGGCATCGGTTCGGTGGTTCTCGGAACTCAGCAGCTGGTGGTGTGCCGATGAGCTCGATCAAGGACGGCCGCCGCACGGTGTGGAGCGCGCTCGGAGTGCTGGCCGTCGTGGTGGCCGTGGTCGCGGCGATCGCCGTCTACGTCCTGTCCCCGGGCCACGCGACGTACACCGCCGCCTTCGAGAACACCGGCGGCGCGCACGCCGGCGACGACATTCGGATCGCCGGAATCCCGGTCGGGTCGGTGAGCCGCATCGAGCTCGCCGGCGATCACGTGCGGATGACCTTCGAGGTGGAGGACGACGTCGTCCTCGGGGATGCCACGACTCTGGGCGTGCGGCTGCTGACCCCGATCGGTGGCCACTACCTCTCGCTCACCCCGGCCGGCGGCAACGAGCTGCCCGGCGGGGAGATCCCGCTCGAGCACACCCGCGTTCCCTTCTCGCTCTCCGACACCATCGAAGCGGCGACTCCGATCCTGCGTGACCTCGACGGGGTCTCGTTGCGCGAGACGGTGGCCGAGATCGATCGCGCCGTCGCCGCGCAGCCCGACTCCATCCGCGCCGTCACCGACAACCTGACGTCGATGACGGGTGCGATCGCGGACCGTCAGGACGATCTCGACGCGAGTCTGCGGGTCGCCGACGAGTACGTCGGTGCGCTGGCGACCGACCGCGAGATCCTGCTGGGTCTGCTGCAGCAGATCGGCATCATCACCTCCAAGCTCGGAGCGAAGCGACTCGACGTCGCGGCCGCCGCGGACAAGCTCTATCGACTCTTCGCGCTGCTGCACCGCCCCATCGTCGCCCTCGACCAGGGCCTGGGTCCGACCATCGAGGAGGTCGAAGCGCTCGCCGCGACTCTGCGGGAGAGAACCGGATCCCTGGACGACGCGATCACCGCCGGCCGGGAGTTCACCGACGCCATGTCGGGCCTCCTCGCCGACGGGAACGGTCCCGTGATCGATCGAGGTGCGGACGTGGTGACCGGTGCGAGCCTCTGCGTACCCCTCCCCGGAAAGGCGTGCTGACGTGTTCACCCGCAGTCGAGTAGTTCTCTCCACCGCGCTGGTGGTGGCGTTGGTGGGTGCCGGCACGGCGGCGTCGTCGGCCGTCGGGCTGATCGCCGAACCGTCGTCGGAGGTGTGCGCCGAACTCTCCGACGCCGTCGGGTTGTACGAGGGCAACAACGTCACCCTGCTCGGCATCGTCGTGGGTGAGGTCACCGACATCGAGACCCGAGGCGATCACGTCCGGGTGACCATGTCGGTGTCCGATTCGCTGACCCTCCCCGCGGACGTGGGCGCGGTGACGCTGTCCGACTCGATCGTCACCGACCGCAGGATCGAGCTGACCCGGCCCTACCGCGACGGCCCGACGTTCGATCGCGGGCAGTGCATCCCGCTCGAGCGCACCCGTACCCCGATCGGCATCAGCGAGACGCTCGAGGCGGTGAACAAGCTCGGGGCGGAACTGCTCGGGACGACGTCCACCACCGATCCGATCGACCCTCGCCCGCCGGAAGAACAGATCCTCGGCGACACCCTGCGGTCGCTGGACACCGCGCTCGACGGAAGCGGGGAACAGCTGGGAACCGCACTGACTCAGGTGTCCGCCCTGGTCGGCAACCCGGCGGACAAGGACACCCTCGTTCGCCGCATGATCGACAACCTGGACCTGCTGACGGTGACGCTGGTGGACCGCTGGCCGGACGTCCGCCTGCTGATCGAGAATCTGAAGCAGGGACTCGGCGCGGCGGGGGACTTCTCGGAGCGCTTCGCGCAGGCCATCGACCTCACGGTGGAGTTCCTGCCGATCCTCGAGCGCACGCTGCCCAAGGTCGCGCCCACGCTCTATCGGGTCCTCGACGTACTGGTGCCCATCGTGGCCATCGTCGTCCGCAAGGTCGGGGACATCGCGAGCATCCTCTCGCACGTTCCGCGGGCCGCCGAGCAGGTCGCGTCCGGGTACGACGCGGAGCTCGGGGCCGCACGCCTGACGTACATCCCGCCGTCCTTCGAGGTGGCCGGACCGGTGGGCGCGCCCGTGCCGGTGGACGTGGTGCAACTGGTGCTCGGTGCGGCAGGTCGTCCATGAGGCGCGGCACAGCCGCGGGATCACGGCGCGGCACAGCCGCGGTGACGGCTGCCGTGCTCGCGGTGTCGGTCTCCGGTTGTGGCGCCTCGCTCGTGGACCTGCCGGTGCCGGGAAGCTACGTATCGGGGCCGACCTACCACGTGGACATCCAGTTCTCGAGCGTGTTGAACCTGCCCGATCGCGCCAAGGTGGTGCTCGACGGTGTCGACGTGGGGCTGCTCGAATCGGTCGAGCTGAACGGGAACACCGCGCTGGCGCGGGTCGAGATCCAGGACGCGGTGACTCTGCCCGCGATGACCCGAGCCGAACTTCGGCAGGGCACGATCCTGGGCGAGATCTACGTCGCGTTGCAACCGCCGGCCGACGGTGAGTCCGGCGGCTCGCTGCAGGACGGGGACGTGATTCCGCTGGACCGGACGGTCCCCGCCGACAACGTCGAAGACGTTCTGCGCGGGTTGTCCGAGGTGGTCTCCGGCGGGCACATCGTGGACTTCCAGCGCTCGATCGATCGCTTCAACGCGGCGTTTCCGTCCGATCCGGCGACCGTGGACCTGATCAACGACAAGGCCCGCGAGGCGTTGAACGATCTCGCGACGAACTCCGAGGACCTCGACCGGATCATCGGTGCCGCCGAGGCCGTGACGGGTTCCTTCGCCGAGAAGACCGACACCCTGGACACCGTTCTGACCTCCGGTCCCGAGCGCGTGGGAGGTCTGGCCGACGCTCTGCTGGTGGTGGTCGACGCCCTCGTCGACCTCGGATACATGTCCCGCAACATCGGTGACCTGGTCAATCCCATCGAGGGGGACCTGAAGAGCGTGATCGCCACGCTGCAACCGATGATCCGAACGCTCGCCACGGCGGATATCGGTGCCCCGATGCTCGCCTCCCGGATGGACGCCCTGCTGCGCGAGCGGCTGGTGCCGTTCTTCGAGGCGAGTCCGAACATTCGCATCGCACGGGTCTCCGGCGACCCCGGGCCGGGCGGAACTCCGGTCGACCGGGCCGACGAGATGATCACGGTTCTTCGATCGATCGGATTCGTACGATGAAATCGTCCGTGCTGTCCCTGTCGGCGCTCGCCCTCGTGGCGGCGGTGGGTGTGGGGTACCTCGGCCTCGAGGTGCTCGACATCGATCCTCGGCGTGACCACACCGAGATCACGGTGCCGCTCGTGACATCCGGAGGGCTGACCGAGACGTCTCCGGTGACGTTGCGGGGGTCCGCGATCGGACGGGTCGACCACATAGACGTGTCCGGTTCGGGACTCCGCGTGGTGGTGAGAGTGGATGCGGCGCAACCCATCCCCGTCGACCTCGAGGTCAGAGTCGCCAACCTCTCCGCCGCCGGCGAGCAGTTCCTCGACTTCCGTCCCCGCACCGCCTCGGGCCCCTACCTGTCCGACGGCGACGTCGTCGATCCCGGCGACGTCGTGGTGGCGCCCAGTGTCAGCGACACCCTGGCCGTGGCCGACGCCCTGACCGCCGAACTCGACACCGACGCGATCGCGGGCATCGTCGACACCGTCGACACCGCGACGAACGGCCGCGAGGTGGATGTGGACAACATCGTCGAGGTGCTCCGGCTGCTGTCCCTGACCCTGCGGGACAAACGCGAGGAGATCACCCGCCTGTACCGGAATCTTCAGGTGCTCGGCGAGAACGCCTACGCGGACTCGCTCGGACCCCGGCTCGCCGATGCGGTTCCCGAGCTCGACGCGTCGGGGAACGCTCTCGAGCACCTCATCGGCTCGTACCAGGACTACTCGTACGTCGGCGAGACCGTGTGGGACGGAGAGCTGGCGCGGTTGGTGCCCAAGATCGACGAGTACCTGAGCCAGCTGTCCCCGGACCTGGCGTTCATCGCGACCGTGCTGCGACCGATCACGGCGCCGATCCGGCCGGTGAGGGTGGACGCGGGTGCTCTCGTCACGATGCTCGAGCAGGTGTTCCCGCCGGGCGGGCCCGCGCGGGTCGCCGTGACCGTCCCCGAATGACCGAACGACCGAATGACCGAACGACCGAACGACCGAACGACCGAACGACCGAACGACAGTAAGGCGACCATGACCACGGATCTCGAAGGCTCGGACAAGAACTCGACGTCCGGGGAGGCACACTCGTCGACGTCCGGGGAGGCACGCGCCGAGACGGGCGGGGCGGCGGGGACCCGACCGTTCGCGGTGACCCCCGCCGAGACGCCCGCGGCCGACGGCTCCGTGTCTCGATCGCGGCTCGTCGCGATCGTGGCCGTGGTCGTGGCTGTGATCGCGACCGTCGTCGCCGTCGTGGCCGGCGTCGCGTGGCGATCGGCCGACTCGGAGCTCGCGGCCGACCGCGCGGCGGCGGCGGATCGACAGACCGCCATCGACACGGCGACGGCGTACACCGAGCGGTCCCTGACCTACGACCACTCCGATCTGGGCGCATTCTTCTCGGGAGTGGAGGAGGGGACCACGGACGCTCTGCGGGAGCGCTTCGCCGGAGTGCAGGACGTGCTGACCCAGATCATGACGGAATCACAGGTGGTGGCCAGCGGAAACGTGAACGCGGCGACCGTGACCGCACAGGACGGCGACACCTACACCGTGTCGGTGTTCGCGACCCAGACGACGCAGAATCTCCAACAACCCGAACCCGGAGCCGTGCCCACCCTGCTGACCGTCACGGTCGAGCACGCGGGCGACGAGTGGTTGGTGGCGGACTACGGCGCCGACGCCGGACTCTAGAACTCGGTCCCCGGCGATGGTCGGCTCCCGGCGTCGCCCTTGCGGCCGCTGACGAACTGCGCGGATCCGTGGATGCGCTGCTCGACGGCCTCGAAGCCGGCCGCGGTCAGAGCGTCGGTGAACGTCTCGCGCTCGAACAGAGTCAGGCCCGCGTGCCGCGCGACCATCGCACTCACCGCACCCACCGGTCGCGGCCCCCGCTGGATGGAGGTCATGAGCGCCATCCGGCCACCGGGCGCGAGCACGCGGATCATCTCCTGCAGCACCCGCATCGGCTCGGGCACGAGGTACAGCGCGGCGTAGCAGCAGACGGCGTCGAACGTGGCGTCGTCGAAGGGAAGGGTGCGCGCATCGGCCCTCAGATATCCGACGCCGGGCGCGACGTTGCTTCGGACGGCCTGCTCGATCATGGGCGCGGACGCGTCGAGACCCACCGCGACGGCGTCGGCGGCCATCGCGCGGCGGAGGTACTTGGTGAAATTGCCCGGACCGCACGCGACGTCGAGGAGCGAGTGCGAGTCGTGGGTCAGGCCGAGATCGAGCACGGCGTCCGCCCGCTGCCGCTGCTGCGACGGTGCGGTGGGCCCCATCCACGATCGGAAGAGCGGTCGCCACGCGCGCTCGTAGATCGGGGCGAGGGCCGAGGAGGTCATGGCTCGTTGCGCAAGGCTCACCGGTGAGCTCCCGTCCGTCGACGCGTGGGGGTATCGGTTCCACGGTAGCGCGCCGACGACCGTTGCTACAGTGCCGGAAAGCGCCGCGATCAGGTCGGCGTCGAACTCGAGGGGACAGCATGAGCGTGGACGCACCGACCGTCATCGGCGTACTGATCGCGGCGACGGGAGCGGCTCACTTCGCGGCACCCGACGCGTTCACACCCGTCACCGAACGGGCCTTCTCGACGGACATTCAGCAGTGGACCTACCGCAACGGGGCCACGGAGCTCGCCGTCGGGACGGCGATCGCGGTGCCCGCCACCCGTAAGCTCGGCTACCTCGCGTTGGCGGGGTACGTGGGATTCCTCGGCTATCGGGTCGCCACCAAGGGCTGATTCAGTGGCCGGCCTCGACGGGCTCACCGAGTGCGGACGAGCCGTCGGGGTCACTCGCACCGACCGGTCGGTGCGCGGTGTCCGAATCGCGCCGTTCGGTAGTGACGAAGACGGCAACTGGTTTACACGTCAATCATTCGTGGGTAGACATGTAAGCATGTCCACTGCAACTGCTTACATCGCCACTGCCCCCGACGCTCCGCTGGAGAAGACCACGATCGAGCGTCGTGAATTGGGCCCCAAAGATGTCCTGATCGACATCAAGTACGCCGGAATCTGCCACTCCGACATCCACACCGCGCGCAACGAGTGGGGTGGCACCACGTACCCCGTGGTCCCCGGACACGAGATCGCCGGCATCGTCGCCGAGGTCGGATCCGACGTCACCACCCGCAAGGTCGGTGACCGGGTCGGCGTCGGCTGCTTCGTCGACTCCTGCGGCACCTGTGACGCGTGCCAGGACGGCGACGAGCAGTACTGCACCAAGGGTGTCGTGCAGACCTACAACTCGAAGACCTACGAGGGCGAGTTCACCCACGGCGGCTACTCCACGCAGGTCGTCGTGACCGAGGGCTTCGTGCTCGGCATCCCGGAGGGCGTCGAACTCGACGTCGCCGCGCCTTTGCTGTGCGCCGGCATCACCCTGTACTCCCCGCTCAAGCACTGGGGTGCCGGACCCGGCAAGAAGGTCGCCATCGTCGGCATGGGCGGCCTCGGCCACATCGGCGTCAAGATCGCCCACGCCCTGGGTGCGCACGTCACCGTGCTCAGCCAGACCACCAGCAAGGAAGAAGACGGCAAGCGTCTCGGTGCGGACGAATACCACGCCACCAAGGACACCACCGCGCTCAAGGACCTGCAGGGACAGTTCGACCTGATCCTCAACACGGTCTCCGCGAACCTGCCGATGGGCAAGTACCTCGGCCTGCTGGCACGCAACGGCACGCTCGTCGAGCTCGGTGTGCCGGAGAAGCCCCTCGAGGTCCCCGCCTTCAACCTGCTCGCGAACCGTCGTTCGTTCGCCGGTTCCATGGTCGGCGGCATCGCCGAGACCCAGGAAATGCTCGACTTCTGCGCCGAGCACCACATCGGCGCCGAGATCGAGGTCATCCCGGCCGACAAGATCAACGAGGCCTACGACCGCGTCGTGAAGTCGGACGTGCGTTACCGCTTCGTCATCGACGCCGCGACGTTCTGATTCACTACCCCCACTCGGGGTAGGCACCTGAAAACGGCGCGATCGGCCTCGGCCGGTCGCGCCGTTCTCGCGTCAGCTGTCCATGAGGCGCCGACGCTCCTCCTCGACATCGAAATCGGCTGTGGGCCACTGCAGATCGAATCGGTGGAGGGCCTCGATCAGAAGTTCGGTGATCGCCACCCGGCTGTACCACTTGCGATCGCACGGAACCACGTGCCACGGGGCGTGCTCGGTGCTCGTCTTGTCGAGCACTGCTTGGTACGCGTCCATGTACTCGCTCCACCAGGCCCGTTCCGACACGTCCGACGGGTCGTACTTCCAGTACTTGTCCGGCCGACGCAGACGGCGTGCGAGCCTCTCGCGCTGCTCGTCCTTCGACAACGCCAGAGCGACTTTCACCAGTACGGTGCCGGAGTCGGTGACGCGCTTCTCGAACTCGTTGATCTCGTCGTAGCGCGCGCCCCAGATGTCGGGTGCCACCATGTCGTGCACCCGCACGATCAGTACGTCCTCGTAGTGCGAGCGATCGAAGACGCCGATCTGCCCGGCTTTCGGCAGCGCTTTCTCGATGCGCCACAGGAACGGATGCGACCGTTCCTCCTCGGTGGGGGCGGCGAACGACGTGTGATCGACGCCCTGCGGTTCCACCTGTCCCAGAACGTGTTTGACCACACCGCCCTTGCCCGAGGTGTCCATCCCCTGCAGGACCAGCAGCACGGAACGGTGGTCACCGGCGCGACCGTTCGCGTACAGCTTCTCCTGGAGCTCACGCAGATCCTCCCCGCGCGTCGAGAGCCAGGCCTTGCCGTCCGACTTCGACCCCGAGAACCCGGGCTTGCCGTAGGTGTCGACGTCCGCGAACGGAGTCGCCGGATCGGCGCGCAGGATTTCGAACGGATCGCCGGACCAGCCGGTCTTCGAGGACATCATGCACGGACTCTACGGCGGCGACTGCGTCCCGGGGGAGCGCTCTAGTGCAGTTCCTGGCGGAGCTGCGCGAGCGTACGGGCGAGCAGCCGCGAGACGTGCATCTGCGAGATGCCCATCTTCTCGGCGATCTGAGTCTGCGTCATGTTGCCGAAGAACCTCAGCAACAACACATTTCGTTCCCGTTCGGGGAGCTTGGCGAGCAACGGACGGAGCGCCTCGTGATTCTCGACGTTCTCCATCTCCTTGTCGTAGTCCCCGAGGGTGTCGGCCAACGAGAGCCCCTCGGAATCACTGCCGCCGGAGGCGCTGTCCACGGACAGTGTCTGATACGCGTTTCCCGCCGTCAGCCCCATCGCCACCTCCTCGCGATCGAGGTCGAGGTACTCCGCGAGTTCACTGACCGTCGGCGAGCGGCCCTGGGTCTGCGACAGATCCCCCACGGCGCGCGAGAGCTGCAGGTGCAGTTCCTTCATGCGACGAGGTACCCGCACGGCCCAGCCGGCGTCGCGGAAGTGGCGTCGTACCTCGCCCATGATGGTGGGAACGGCGAACGAGACGAAGTCCGATCCGCGCTCGACGTCGAACCGATCGACCGCGTTGACCAGACCGACGCGTGCCACCTGCACCAGGTCGTCGTGTGCCTCGCCGCGACCGTCGAAGCGGCGGGCGATGTGTTCGGCCAGCGGAAGGCACCGGGTGACCAGTTCGTCGCGCAGTTTCCGCCGCATGGGATCGCCCTCGGGGAGGGCCTTGATTCGGGAGAAGCGCTCGGCGACGTCCGCGTACTCGTCGGCCGAACGCCGGGGCTTGCTCTTGCGCTCCGGTGACGTCACGCGTCCCAGCCGTGCTTGCGCTTCGTGAATTCGATCGTGGTGGAGACCGTTCCGTCCTCGTCCGTCTGCGAGGTGGAGACAGAATCGGTGAGTGCGTTCAGCACGTGCCACCCGAATCCGCTGGCGTCGAGATCGGCGCCGGGTTCGGTGGTGGTGGACACCGACACCCGGAACTCGTCGCCGGTGGTCAGGAACGTGCAGACCAGGCGTGCCCCCGCGGTGGCGCGCACGATCAACCTGCTGCAGGACTCGTCGATGGCGAGCCGGATGTCGGCGATGCTGTCGAGATCGAAGTCCTCCTGCGCAGCGAGCGTGGCGGCGACCGCGCGAGTGACGGTGAGCTGGCCGGCGTGTGCGCTGACGCCGAGTTCGATGGTGGCGTCGGCTCCGTCTTCGTTCGGCTCCGCCGTGATGGCCCGTGTCATGACATCTCCCAGATCGTTGGTGCGATCGGGGATGCGCAACCCCGATTCAGCGAAGGCTACCCGCATCCACCTCGGCGGAAACGTCGTCGTGTCACAGTTCGTTCGAACGCATGAGTGATCGGCGCTTGAGTACCGGCCCTCGGTAGCGTAGGTTCGGTGACAGGTTGAGTCAGCAGCCGACGCCAGAAGCTTCGTCGATAGTTGCTCGTTTCCCTCTCGTGCATGCCCACTCCGTGCGGCCGGGGCAACCTTTCTTCTGCTTCTCCTGCTAGATCGGCATTAGGAGAACCATGTCTGTTCCCACCATCACTTCCTCTTCTTCCACCACCGCATCGCGCGTCGAGATGGCCGGCGGATCGATCGACATCGATCACTCGGCATCGTCGACCACGTTCAGCGTCACCGGCAGCGTGGACCTGGCCAACTCGGCCACGTTCGGCGAGGTCGTCGGCGGCGACCATCGCAAGGTCGGACGCGTCGTTCTCGATCTCACGAATGTCGACTTCTTCGGCACCGCAGCGCTTTCCGTGCTCGCGGGGCTGGACGACGACTGCAGTCGCGACTCCGTCGAACTGGTTCTGGTGACCAGCGACGCCGTCACCCGCGTGATGAAGGCGGCTCGCTGGGCGCCCAGTGCGCCGAGCGCCGAGACCGTCACCCGGTAACCACCGGACAGGCTTTTCTGCCCACCTGCCCCTGACGCCGAACACCCGGTGTCAGGGGCAGTGTCGCGTCCGGAGCCCTCCGGTCACCGCGCGACCACGAGGTTTACCATCCGTGTCATGGAAGCTGTGTCGTCCCTGCGCGAGGTCGCCTACTGGCTCGAGCGGTCCCGCGCCGACACCCGGCGGGTGACGGCTTTTCGCAACGCAGCTGCGGCGCTCGACGAACTCGGTCCCGACGCGGTGGCCGAGTTGGCTCGCACGAACACCTGGACCACCGTGCGCGGAATCGGACCCAAGACGGCCGGTGTCGCGGCGGCCGCGGCTTCCGGTGAGGTGCCGATGTACCTCGAACAGCTGCGGGCCGACGCCGAGGAGATCGGCGCCGGCGGTGCCGCCCTCCGTGCGGCGCTTCGCGGCGACCTGCACACCCACTCGGAGTGGTCGGACGGTGGCAGTTCCATCGAGGAGATGGCGCGCACCGCACGCTCGCTCGGCCACGAGTACTGGGTGTTGACCGACCATTCACCCCGCCTGACGGTGGCCAACGGCCTGTCCGCGGAACGGTTACGTCGGCAGCTCGAGGTTCTCGACGAGCTGCGAGAGATCTTCGCCGGCGAGGTCGGTGGGCAGCCGATGCGCATTCTGTCCGGCATCGAGGTGGACATCCTCGACGACGGCGGGCTGGACCAGGAGGAGAGCCTGCTCGCCGAGCTCGACGTGGTGGTCGCCAGCGTCCACTCCCACCTGCGGGCCGACTCGGCGACGATGACCGCCCGGATGATCGCCGCCGTGAGCAACCCGCACGTCGACGTGTTGGGACACTGCACCGGACGGCTGGTGGAAGGCGCCCGCGGTACCCGGCCGGAGTCCACGTTCGATGCGCACGCCGTGTTCGAGGCCTGCCGCGATCACGGAACCGCCGTCGAGATCAACAGCCGTCCCGAACGGCAGGACCCTCCGGAACGGTTGATGGAACTGGCCCTCGAGCTCGGGTGTGTCTTCGCGATCGACACCGATGCCCATGCGCCGGGACAGCTGGACTGGCAGGGATACGGCTGCGAACGGGCCACGGCCGTGGGGATTCCGACCGAACGCATCGTCAACACGTGGAGTGTGGACGAGTTGCTCGAGTGGACCCGGCGGTGAGGGCGCCGCGACGCACGACCGCAACGGATTCCATCCGGTGGCGCACCGCCGATCGTGAAACCCGGTAATGGTCTCGCATCGATGGCAGGCTGTGGGTGAAGCCGATCACGACGGTGGCCGAACAGGGGAGGGTGCGGCAGTGGAGCGAGGTCCCGCGACCATCCGGGTCACCGCATCCCTGGATGCGGTCGCTGCAGCCGCGGCGGCCTCGTCGGACGGCGTGGTCCTCTTCGACGACGAATCGCTGGTCCTCTACGCGAACGCCGCGGCACGCGCGATCTTCGGACTGGAGCGGGACGATCGTCCGCACGGCCGCCGGTTGGTGGCCGACAGCGACGTCGACGCGATCGACGCCGCGGCGTCGTCGCTGAAGGACGTCGGGTACTGGTCCGGCCGCACCACCGTCCGCAACCTGCGAACGGGAGAGGGCACGATCGTCGCGTTGTCGATCTGGCTGCTCGACACCGTACCGCAGGCCGACGGCACCCCCGGTTCCACGGCGGCGCTGTCGGTGCTGCGCGGAACGTCCCAGGATCGCCCCACCGAATTCGAACTGGCCGACGCGTTGGAGGATCTGCGCACCCGGGCGATCGAGCAGCGCATGATCGCCGGGTTGAATCGCACCGCGCTGACCGGACGTTTCGACGATCTGACGACGGCCGCGTTGCGGGCGATCTCCACCGTCGTCGAGGCTCGGCACGCCGTGATCTTTCGACCACCGACGCCGGGCAGCGGCCTGCGGCTCGTCGCCGCACTGGATCCCGAACCGTTCGGTGACCTCGTGCTGCCGCCGGGGCCGACCACGTTCGCGGGGTACGCGCTGGAGCGTGGTGAGGTGGTCTCGTGCCCCGACGCGCGAACCGAGACCCGTTTCGACAACTCGTCGATGGTGAGCTTCGGTCTGCTGGGCGGGGTCGCGGTCCCCATCACGGGCGGCACCGAGGACATCTGGGGTGTGCTGGTGGTCTACGACCTCGCACCGCGGACGTTCTCGCCCGACGAGGTGTCGTTCCTCGTCACGGTCGCGGAGGTGTTGGCGTCCGCCGTGCGCCGGACCGAACTCGAACGCGAGCTGCGCTACCGAAGCCTGCACGATCCCCTGACCCACTTGGCCAACCGCACCTTGGCCTATCGCCGAATCGACGACGCGCTGACGCGCTCGCGCGACGACGGCAGCATGACCGCGGTGATGCTCGTCGATCTCCACGACTTCCGGGCGATCAACGACAGTTTCGGGCACACCGCCGGCGACGCCGTCCTCGGTGCGGTGGCGCCGATGTTGACGCGAGCCGTGCGCTCCGAGGACACCGTCGCACGGTTCGGCGGCGACGAGTTCCTGGTGGTCTGCCCCGACCTGCGCAACAGCTTCGACGCCACCGTCCTCGCGCAGAACGTGGCCGCCGCGTTCCGTCGGCCGCTGGCGGTGGGCGAACATTCGACGAGTGTGTCGGTGTGCGTGGGTATTTCGGTGGGGTACGGCGAATACACGGCGGCAGAGATGGTGCGCCAGGCCGACATCGCCATCAGTGGAGCCAAGAAGGACGGTCCCGGCAGCATCGAGGTGTACGACCGGGTGCAGGGCGGAGAAGCCATGCGCCGCTTGACCATCGCCACGGAGCTGCGGGTCGCGATCGAGAACGGGTCGCTCTCCCTGGTCTACCAGCCGATCGTCGACACCACCGATCGACGCGTGGTCGCGGTCGAGGCGCTCGCGCGATGGACGAGCCCCACCCTGGGCCCCGTCGGGCCCGGCGAGTTCGTTCCCGCCGCGGAGCGGGCGGGCCTGATCGTTCCGCTCGGTACCTGGGCGCTGCGCCGGGCCTGCGAGGACGCCGTGCGATGGCAGCACGATCGTCCGATCGAGTTGCGCGTCAACGTGAGTCCGCTGCAACTGCGTCGACGCGGCTTCGTCTCCGACGTCGCCCGCATCCTGTCCGAGACGGGTCTCCCGGCCACCCGGTTGGGGATCGAGATCACCGAATCCGTGTGGCTCGAGGACACTCCCACCGTGCGGGAGAATCTCGACGTGCTCCACAGGTCGGGAGTCAAGGTGCTGCTCGACGACTTCGGGGTGGGGCACAGTTCGCTCGGATACCTCACGCGGTTCCCCATTCTCGACGCGGTGAAGATCGATCGATCGTTCGTCTCGGAGCTGCCGCGTGAGCAGTCCGAGGCGGTGATCGCCGCGGTGGTCGCCCTGTCCACCGCGTTCGATCTCGAGGTCGTCGGGGAAGGCGTGGAAACCGAGGAGCAACTGCAGAGCCTGCATCGCTGCGGATGCAGGCTGGTCCAGGGGTTCCTCCTGGCCCGGCCCATGCCGGCCGCCGACGTCGAGCGCATCGTCGCGTCCGGTGGAGTACTCGGCGCAGCGGAGTCGGCCGCACCGATTACGCTCGAGTGATGGCACCGAAGTACGCAACCGCCGACCGAGTGGACCTGACCACGCTGCAGGACTTCGTCCGCGATCGTCACCACGCAACGCTGGTGACCACCCGCCGTTCCGGAGGACTGCAGATCTCACCGGTCACGTGTGGACTCGACGATCACGGTCGCATCGTGATCTCCACCTACCCGCAGCGCGCCAAGACGGTCAACATCCGACGGGAGTCCGCGGTCACGCTCTGCGTGCACTCGGACGACTGGAACGGCCCGTACGTGCAGATCGACGGCACCGCCGAGGTCATCGATCTACCCGATTCGGTCGAGCCCCTGGTCGACTACTACCGGGCCATCGCCGGTGAGCACCCGAACTGGGACGAGTACCGCCAGGCCATGACGGATCAGGGCAAGTCGCTGATCCGGATCGCCATCGACACCTGGGGGCCCATCGCGACGGGCGGATTTCCTCCGCCCGCCGCATCCGACGACCCCGCCGCATCCGACGACTGAGTCGCCGGTTCGATCACGACTTTCCGACGGCCTCCACCAGGGCGGTGCAGAAGGCGGGGAGATCGTCGGGGTTGCGGCTCGAGATGAGGCTGCCGTCGATCACGACCTCCTCGTCGACCACGGTGCCGCCCGCGTTGCGGATGTCGGTCCGCACGCTGGGGTACGAGGTCAACGTGCGACCGCGCACCACGTCCGCTTCGATCAGCGTCCAGGGTCCGTGACAGATCACGGCCACCGGCTTGCCCGACTCGACGAACGCGCGGACGAACGCCACTGCGGTGGCGTCGGTGCGCAGCGTGTCCGGGTTGGTCGTGCCGCCGGGTAGCACCAAGGCGTCGTACCGATCGACGGTCGCGTCGGACACCACCTGACCCACCTCGAACGTATCGCGCGGATCGGTGTCGCCTTCGTAGGCCTGGATGCTTCCCTCGGCCAGGGACACCAGCACCGTCGTGGCCCCCGCGCGCTCGAGCGCGTCCCGTGGATCGGTCAGCTCGACCTGCTCCACACCGTCGGTGGCGAGCAGGGCGACCGTGCGGCCGGCGAGGGATCGCGCAGCTTCTGTCGACGTCATCGAGATTTTCCTTTCGTAGCGGACCCCGGTCGGCTACCCGGCCCGTCCGATACGGAAACGGTGGGTTGACCCGTTCCCTTACGGGGTAAGGGAACGGGAGACGCGCTCGGCTATGGCCGCGTACGTCGATCGTTGTCCCAGAAGTAGCGAGAGGATCGTCGTGACCACACAGTTCGCCGGTGGCCCCGGCGGAGGCGAGCCCGCCGCCGCAACCGAGGACGAGGTCGCACCCGTGGTGTGCCTGTTCGAGCACGCGGCGGCCGGAATCGCCCTGGTCCTCGGTCTGGGCGTGGCGATGACGCTGTTCGTCGCCGCCGCCCTGGAGTCGTACGCGCTCGGCGCGCTGGTCGGAGTCCTGGTTCTCGGAGTGGCCGGAATGGCCGTCGTCCTGGTTCCGCTGGACCGACGCGGCCGCTGACCCGTCCCTACTTCTCGTCGACCGTGTTCTCGTCGACCGTGTTCTCGTCGACCAGGGGATGATCGACCGAGTTGAACTTCTCCGGTGACCCACCCGCGTCCGCGACGCCGTGGATTCCGCCCCACACCATCATCGTCAGGTAGTCGATCAGGTCCGTCGCGCTCATGGACTTGTTCGAGATCCACCAGTGCGTGGCCAACTGCACGCTGCCCACGATCCCGTAGGCCCACGGCAGCGAGCCACCGAAGTCCATCTCCAGACGGCGCAGTCGCTCGGCGAGCACGGCAGCCAGCAGTTCGGCGATCATCCGCTCGGACTCGGCGACCACGTCGCGGTTGGGCCCGGAACTACTGGACATGACGTACAGGTACACCTCGGGATCGGCGGCGACCGTCTCGACGTACGCCGTCACCACCTGACGAGTGAGGTTGTACTCGTCCAGCTGCGCCCCGATGGCCTCGTAGATGCGTGGGGCGAGGGTCGTCTCGACGTAGCGCTCGAGCGTCGCGTTGGTGAGATCGTTCTTGTCGTTGAAGTAGCGGTAGAGCACGGTCTTCGAGATGCCGATCTCGTTGGCGATCTCGTCCATGCCGATCTCGCGGCCTCGTTCCCGGATGGCTGCCAACGTGCCGTCGACCAGCTCCTCGCGTCGCGCGATCTTGTGTTCGCGCCAGCGTCGTTTGCGGCCGTCGGGCTTGTCGGCTCGCTCGTCGGTGGCCTTGGCGGCCCGAGACTTCCGTGGCTTCTTGGGTGTGTCGGCGTCCGCGTCGGTGGTCGCGGTGACGACGTCGGCGTCCGGTGCCGATGCGTCGGATGTCGGCGCAGCCGCGGAGGTCGTGGTGACGGCAGGTCCCACGCCGTTCCCCGCCGGGTTCGCTGCAGCATTTCTCGCCACTGGTTCAGTACTCCATCCGATCGCGACCGCGTTCGTATCGCGGTGCAGGGCGACGCGGTGCTCGGTGGCACCGCCGGGGTGGTGCCACCTCGGTTCGAGTGGCACCGGGTTCGGTGACGCGCTTCGTCGCGCGAAGACGGTGTTCTCGCGCGGACCTGGAACCAGTCTATCCCCGCGGCCGGTCCCGGTACCTGGAGGTTGAACCCGACGTCTGCCGGGCACAATGACCTCTGTGCACCTGATGAATGCGGACGACGACGTCAAACGGCGTGATCTCCGGAAGATGAAGACCCTGGCGACCGGGTTCCTGTTGTTCGCCGCAGCGGTGTTCGTGATCGCCCGATGGCAGGAGTCCGAGGGCGCCGGGGCCTGGGTGGGGTACGTCCGGGCGTCGGCCGAGGCCGGCATGATCGGCGCCTTCGCGGACTGGTTCGCGGTCACCGCGCTGTTCCGTCATCCCCTGCGCATCCCCATTCCGCACACCGCGATCATCAAGCGCAAGAAGGACCAGCTCGGTGCATCGCTGGGCAGCTTCGTGGGCCAGAACTTCCTCGCCGTGGAGGTGGTGAGTTCGAAGGTCGAGTCCGCTGAGGTGCCGCTGCGCCTGGGGACGTGGCTGGCGGACAAGGCGCACGCGGACCGCGTCGCGGAAGAGACGGCGACGGTCCTGCGGGGCGTGCTGGACGTTCTCGACGACGAGGACATCCAGCAGGTCATCGACAACACCATCGTGCGCCGCCTCGGTGATCCGCAGTGGGGCCCGCCGATCGGCCGGGTCCTGGCGTCGTTGCTGGAGGAGAACCGGCAGAAGCCGCTCGTGGACCTGCTGGCGCTGCGGGCGCACGAGTGGGCGCAGAACTCCCTGCCGACCATCGACCGGATCGTCTCGCGCGATTCACCGACCTGGTCGCCCAAGTTCGTCGACGTGCTGCTCGGGGAGCGCATCCACCGCGAGCTCGTGGAGTTCACGTGGAAGGTGCGCTCGAACCCGCAGCACGAACTGCGGCTCGCGGCGGACACGTTCCTGGTGGACTTCGCGCACGATCTGCAGAACGATCCGGACACCATCGCGAAGGCCGAGTCGATCAAGGCCGAGGTCATGGGCCGCGAGGAGGTCACCGGTCTGGCCGCGGCGACCTGGAAGGTGGCCAAGCGCCTCATCGTCGAATCGGTCGACGACCCCAACAGCACGCTGCGCGCGAAGATCAGCGAGAACGTCCAGCGGTTCGGCGAGCGGCTGCGGGACGACGCCGCGATCCGCAGCAAGGCCGACGGGTGGTTGCTCGCCGGTGTGACGTACATCGTGGAGAACTACACGGACGAGATCACCACGGTCATCACGGACACGGTGCACCGTTGGGACGCCGAGGAGGCGAGCAAGAAGATCGAGCTGCAGGTGGGGCGTGATCTGCAGTTCATCCGCATCAACGGCACCGTCGTCGGCGCCCTCGTGGGGCTCGTCATCTACACCCTGTCGGAGCTGGTCTTCGGGTAGCGCGAAACGGGTGCTAGCAAAGTGCTTGCAATAGCAAGCACACGTCGTTATCCTCGTTATCGAGGCACGAACGACGGACGTCAGGAGTGAATCGCATGAACACCGACGACAGCGACGAACCGGACACCACGGTGGTATCCGCGGCCGGGGACATCGCAGCTCGCGTCGTCAGCACGGCGACTTCGGACATCGGGAGTTTCATTCGCGCACAACGCGAAACAGCTCAGGTGTCGCTGCGCCAGCTCGCTCTGACGGCCGGAGTGAGCAATCCGTATCTCAGCCAGATCGAGCGCGGATTGCGCAAGCCGTCTGCCGAAGTACTGAGTCAGATCGCCAAGGGTCTTCGCGTGTCCTCGGAGGTCCTGTACGTGCGCGCCGGGTTGCTCGAGGAGCGGCCGCACAGTCCCATCGCCGACGCGGTCCTCGCCGACGACGCCATCACGGAACGTCAGAAGCAGGTTCTGCTCGAGATCTACTACTCGTTCCGCAGCGAGAACGAGACCCTCACCCGCGCCGACGCCGTAACCCAGTCATCCGAAACGAAAGCAGGGAAAGAATGAACGACCCCAAGTTCGAGACCGTCAAGACCCCGATCTACGCCGCAGTGGGCGCCGGCGACGCCGTCGTGCAGGCCGTGGCCGACGTCGTGGCCCAGGTGCGCTCCCGGGCGGAGAACACCGGATCCGACGTGAACGATCGCATCGAGACCGCCCGCGCCCGCGTCGCCGATCTGCAGGAGGACGTGACCGAGTCCGTCGAGTCGCTCCGCGAGCGCCTCACCGCGCTTCCGGCCGAGCTGCCCGACGAGATCAACGAGCTCCGCGAGCGTTTCACGCCGGAGGAGCTGCGCAAGGTCGCCGAGGCCTACCTCAAGGTCGCATCCGACCTCTACACCGCGCTCGCCGAGCGCGGCGAGGAGACCGTCGAGCGCATCCGCAAGAACCCGACCGTCGACGAGGGCCTCGAGCGGGCGAACGCCGCGGCCAACGACGCCATCGATCTCACCGAGGACACCCTCGGGGCCGTCGCGTCGCAGACCCGCGCCGTCGGTGAGCGCGCCGCCGCCCTCGCCGGGAACGCGTCCGGGAAGGTTCAGGAGGGCGCCGAGAAGGTGTCCGACAAGGTCTCGGAGAGCGCGGACGAGTTGAGCGAGGAGCTCGACGAGGCCGGCGAGAAGGCCAAGAAGGCCGGCGAGGAGGCCTCGAACAAGGTGTCCGGCGCCGCGGGAACCGTCGAGGGCAAGACCCGCAACAACGCGGACTCGCCGATCAAGAAGGCCCCGACGAAGTCGACCCCGGCGGCCAAGAGCACGCCCGCCAAGTCGACCCCGGCCAAGTCCGCCCAGGCACCGGCCAAGAAGACCCCGGCCAAGAAGGCTCCGGCCAAGAAGAGCACCAGCTAGTAGCGCTTCTCGGACCGACCGTCCGGGTTCGTCGAACGACCCCGCACCGACAGGTGCGGGGTCGTTTTCGTCTAGAATGTGGGTATGGAAACCGCCTTCACCGCGACGAGCCTGATCTCCAACCTGCTTCGGCTCATCGCCCTGGTGGGCGTCGGCTACGCCTTGTTCCATGCCATTCGCCAGCGTCCCGACGCGTTCACCGCCGTGGACAAGCTGAACAAGCCGGGCTGGGTCGCCATTCTCGCGATCGCCCTGATGATCCTGCTGGTGTTCCCGGTGATCGGCATCGTCGGCATCATCGCTGTCGTCGCCGTGTGCGTGTACCTCGTGGACGTGCGCCCCAAGGTCGACGACGTTCAGCGCGGCCCCCGGTACTGACTTTTCGCTCCGTCAGTCGGAACCCGTTGCGGTGAGCCACAGCAGAGCAATGTTCAGAGCCACGATGAGTGACGTCGTGAGCACCGCGAGTCCGATCGTGATGCGGGAGTTGACCCGAGCGCCCATCACCGCCGACGACGAGGTCAGGATGACCAGAGGGATCAGCGCGAACGGAATGAACAGGCTCAGTACCACCTGACTCAGGACCAGCGCCATCGTCGGGTCGAATCCCATCGCGAGGACGACGAGCGCGGGAATCAGCGTCGCGACGCGTCGGATCTGTACGGGAATGCGCTTGCGCAGCAAGCCCTTCATGACTTCCGCCCCGGCCGCGTTGCCCACGGCCGTGGACGCGAGGCCCGAGGCGAGCAGGCCCACGGCGAAGATGCCGGCCACGACCGGACCGAGATTGCTCTCGATGGCGGCGTGCGCTCCGTCGATGGTGTCGGTCCCGTCCTGGCCGCGGAATGCGGCGGCGGCGAGCAGCAGCATGCCGATGTTGACCCCGCCCGCGACGATCAACGCGAACGTCACATCCCATTTCGTGGCTCGCAGCAATCGATCGAGCTTCGAGCCGTCCTTCTCGACGCCGTGCCGATCTCGGGCCAGCGCCGAGTGGAGATAGATCACGTGCGGCATGACCGTCGCGCCCAGCATGCTCGCCGCGATGAGGACCGATCCCGATCCGTCGAATCCCGGCACCAGCCCCCCGGCTACGGACCCCGCGGAGACGTCGGTGAAGAACAGGCCGGTGAGGAAACCCACGGTGATGATCGCGAGCATTCCCACGACGACGAACTCGAAGGTGCGCTGACCGCGTCGGGACTGAATCGACAGGATGCCCATCGAGACGACCCCGGTGATCACCCCGCCCCACACCAGGGGGATGCCGAACAGCAGATTGAGGGCGATCGCACCGCCGATGACCTCGGCGATGTCCGTGGCGATGGCCACCGCCTCGGCCTGGCCCCAGAACAACCGTCGTCGGGTGGTCCCCAGTCGCTCCCCGATGAGCTCGGACAGTGAGCGTCCGGACACCAGGCCGAGCTTCGCCGAGAGGTACTGGATGAGGACGGCCATCGAGCTGGCGACCACCAGAACCCACACCAGCAGGTATCCGTACTGAGCGCCCGCGGTGAGGTTGGCCGCGACGTTCCCGGGATCGACGTAGGCGATGGCGGCGACGAAGGCCGGTCCCAGCAGGGTGAACAGACGAACGCCGGACACCGGTTTCCCGACAGGGAGCCGTGTGACGAGGGGGTCGGTCATGCCCGTGAGTGTAGGCCACCCGGCGCATCGATGTTCGCCCGGCCGTATCGCGAAGTTCGGGTGGCCGTACTCGATCCGTAGACAGGCGGGTAAGCTTCGCGGGTGGGTGTGTCGAGGACCTCTCGGTGCCGACGCCTATGGTCTTACCCGTGAGTAGGGTGCGTGCGAAGAAGGTCAGGATCGGGCCGCTGACGCTCGACCGACGCTGGGCGACGATCCTGATCGGATCCGCCGCCGTGACGTCCGTCGCGGCCGCGGTCGCCGGAATCGCCGGGACCACCGCGGTGGTGAGGTACCGGAATCGACCCCTACCGATCGTCGATTCCGACGAATTCCTCCACCTGCCGGACCTCGAACCGCGCGTGCGATCGGTGGTCACCGCCGACGGTGCGACGCTGCACGTACGCGAGTACGGCGATCCCGACGCCGATCCCATCGTGCTCAGTCACGGCTGGACCTGCTCGGCGGACTTCTGGTCGCCGCAGGTCAACCACCTCGCCGGGGCGTACCGGGTGGTGGTCTACGACCAGCGCGGACACGGCTCGAGCGATGTGGGTACCCGCGCGCTCGGCCCCGACGTCCTGGGCGACGACCTCGCCGACGTCCTCGCCGCCACCGTCACCGCGGACCGCAAGGCCGTCCTGGCCGGGCACAGCATGGGCGGCATGTCGGTCATGTCGTGGGCCGGCAGCCACCCCGGGCAGGTCCGCGACTACGTCAAGGCGATCCTGTTGGCGAACACCGCGAGCGACTCGCTGGTGCGGGAGACGACGGTGATCCCGCTACCGCCGGGCTTCCCTCGCGTTCCCACCCGTGTCGCCACGACCATTCTCGGCTCCCCGCTGCCCATTCCGGTCACCCCGCTGTCCGCGCACGCGGTGCGCTACGTGGCGCTCGGTCGCGATGCCACGAAGGCGGAGGTCGAGTTCTGCGAGAAGATCGTCCGTGAGTGCAATCCGCGCACCCGCGGGATCTGGGGGACCGCGCTCAGCACGCTGGACATCCGCGAGGCTCTCGAGAACATCGACGTCCCCACCACCGTGCTCGTCGGCAGCGCGGATCGGCTCACGCCCCCGGTGCAGGCGCGAGCGCTCGCGTTGGCGCTGGGCCGCGCGGGAGTTCTCGACCGGCTCGTCGAACTGCCCGGCGTCGGCCACATGAGCTCGGTCGAAGCCCTCGACGCGTTCGACGCCGAACTCGTTCGAATGGCCGAACTGGCCTCGTAGGCGGCGCGGTCCTCCTCGTCCGCGCGCCGGGACCGCTACGTTGGGGGAGTCCGAATTGTCGTTCTCCCGCGAAGGTGTGTGGCGTGACTTCCGAGAAACCGAACGACACGGCCGACGACGCCTACTTCGAGCGTCTCCGCGAACTGCAGGGTGCCCGCTGGAAGCGCGTCCTGCGTGTCCAGGCCCCGTACCAGTGGAACATTCGACGCCACCTCGCCGGCCGACGCGTTCTCGACGTCGGCTGCGGCATCGGGCGCAACCTGCGGAACCTGCCGCCCGGCAGCGTCGGGGTCGACCACAACGTCGCCGCGGTGGAGTTCTGCCGGTCGCAGGGCATGACGGCCTACACCGCGGAGGAATTCCACGCCCTCGGTGACACCGCGTTCGACGGCATGCTCATGGCGCACCTGCTCGAGCATCTCCCGCCCGGCATGGAGGGCGACATCGTCGCCGAATACCTGCCCTACCTCCAGCCACGGTCCACCGTGATGATCGTGTGTCCGCAGGAGGTCGGGTTCCGCAGCGACCCCACGCACACCAGCTGGCTCGACGCCGCCGATCTGGTGCGGATCGCGTCCGACGCCGGCCTCGAGCGGGTCACCGCGGCGTCGTTCCCGTTCCCGCGCCCGGTGGGAAAGGTGTTCGTCTACAACGAGACCGTCGTGGTGGGGAGCACTCCGGCCAGTTGAACACCGGCTAGTCGAACACCGGCTAGTTGAACACCACGGTCTTGCGGCCGTGCACCAACACCCGGTCCTCGAGCTGCCACCGCAACCCGCGACTGAGCACCAGCTTCTCGATGTCTCGGCCCTGCCGCACCATGTCCGCCACCGCGTCCGCGTGATCGACGCGAATGACGTCCTGCTCGATGATCGGTCCCGCGTCGAGCTCGGGGGTGACGAAGTGGCACGTCGCGCCGATCAGCTTCACCCCGCGGGCGAACGCCTGGTGGTACGGCCGCGCCCCCACGAACGACGGCAGGAAGCTGTGGTGGATGTTCAGGGCGCGCCCGGCCCAGTGACGGCACAGATCCTCGGGCAGCACCTGCATGAACCGCGCCAGCACCACGGTGTCCGGGCGGTACCCGTCGACCACCTCCCGCAGGGCGTCGAACGACGGTCCCCGCTCGGCGGGATCCTTGGGGAAGGGCACGTGGTGGAACGGGGTTCCGTGTGCCTCGGTGACCGCCGCGAGATCGGGATGGTTGCCCACGACGGCCTCGATGGTGGCCGGGAGTTCGCCGCCCGCCGCCCGGCCGAGGAGATCGTGGAGGCAGTGCGCCTCCTTGCTGACCAGGATCACCACACGCTTGCGTTCGCCCGAATCATGCACGGCCCATTCGGTGTCCGGGCCGATCTCGGCGGCGACGGCCGCGAACTTCTCGCGGAGTTCGTCCGCTCCCACGGTGAGCGACGATGCGGCGACGGCCTGGCGGGTGAAGAACCAGCCGCTGTCGGCGTCCGCGTGGTACGCGGCCTCGACGATGGAACCCCCGAGCTCGGCGAGGAACGTCGAGATGCGGGCGACGATGCCCGTGCGGTCGGGGCACCCCAGGGTGAGGACGAAGCGGCGGTCGGGCGTGGTCATGAGAAGTATTGTCTCAGCCGCGTTCCGGCGGTCGTACCGGCGTCGGTGCGGCCGTGAGAAGCTGACCGGTATGTCTGACGTCAACGGATCCCCGAGCCGCGCGAGCGTCGCTCGCATGGTCGACCACACTCTGCTCAAGCCCGAGGCGACGGCCGCCGACGTGCGCGCCCTTGTGGCCGAGGCCACCGACCTCGGCGTGCTCGCGGTGTGCGTGTCCCCGTCGATGATCCCGCTGAGCGGTGCGGGAGACCTCCTCGTGGCCGTCGTGGCGGGTTTCCCGTCCGGCAAGCACCATTCGCTGATCAAGGCGTCGGAGGCGCGGATGGCCGTGCAGCAGGGGGCGCACGAGGTGGACATGGTGATCGACGTCGGAGCGGCCGCCGCGGGGGACTACAACGCGGTGCTCGCCGACATCGTCACGGTCCGCGAGGCGATGGGGGCCGACGCGACGCTCAAGGTCATCATCGAATCCGCCGCGCTGCTCGCGTCGCCGGAGGGGGAGACCGCGGTGGTCGAGTGCTGTCGCGCCGCCGAGCGCGCCGGCGCCGACTTCGTCAAGACCTCCACCGGTTTCCACCCGGCCGGCGGGGCGTCGGTGAAGGCCGTGCGGTTGATGGCCGACACCGTGGGCGGCCGGTTGGGCGTCAAGGCGTCGGGCGGGATCCGCACGGCCGACGCGGCCCGCGCGATGATCGACGCGGGCGCGACCAGGCTGGGCCTGTCCGGTACCCGCGCCGTGCTCGACGGCTTCTGACCTCGGAACGGGCGGCTCAGCAGCTGATCGGCTGCTGAGCGTCCGCCTGACCGGGCTGGGCGGCGGGGATGACGTACTCCCCGCCCGCGAGGGACATCTCGATGCCCGTGTCGGTCACCTCGAGCGACTGCGGGGTCATGCCCAGCGGGTACGCCTGCAGGCTGTCGGTGAGGATCGACACGACGCTGTCCACGAGGTCCGTGGGGAGCCCGAGGCCCAGGATCGACGCGTTCACGGTCTCGACGGCCACGGTGTCGCCCTGCACCAGCGGCTGCACCGAGAGCTGTGCGAGGCCGCCGACGATGTCGAAGTTCAGCGTGCCCGCAGCCGGGTCGCTGGTGACGGTGGAGACGACGCCGCCGATGCCCTGGCTCTGCAAGGTGGCCAGGATGCCCTCGGTCGACCAGGTCAGGTCGGCGGACGAGCTGCCGATCGTCCCGCCGGAGGTCTCCGTCGCGTCCAGGTCCACGTCGTTGATCGTCGCCTGGACCTGGAGGTCCTGTGCCGGCCCGAACGAGGTGTCGGCGCTCTCGATGTCCACGGACGAGAAGTTGTTCGTCGCCAGCGACAGCAGGACCGGCTGCAGTCCGAGGCCCACGTCGATCTGGGAGCCGAGTTCGCTCTCGAACTGCGCCTGGAGGCAGTTCTCCACGCGGTTGCGGGCGTAGAACTCGGCGACCACGAGACCCGCGACGAGCACGATCACCAGAATTCCGGCGATCAGCGGAACGCGGGATCGGCGGCGGGGTGCGGTGCGGTAGGTCATGGACGCCATTGTTCACGACCACTCTGAAGCAACTCTGTGAACCCCGATATCCGCCTACGCGGGAGCGACGGTGGACCAGGCGAGGTGCAGCACGTTGTCGCGTCGTCGGCGTCGCGGCGGTTCGACCGCGAAACCCCGGCCGGCCAGCGACGTCACCGCCGCGCGCCAGCGGACACGTGGACCGAACGGGGCCAGCGGAGCGGCCAGATCCCACGCCCGATCGGCGGCGACGAGCACGTCGTGGATGCGTTCTCCGGGCACGTTGCGGTGGATGAGCGCCTTCGGCAGTCGCGGCGCGATGTCGGACGGGCGCGCGAGGGCGAACGGATCCCAGGCGAGCGTCAGCGAGAGCGGACCCTCCGCCGCCACGGTCACCCACGTGGCGTGCCGTCCGAGTTCGTCGCACGTGCCGTCGATCAGCAGGCCGCCCGGCGCCAACCGCGACGTGATGCGATCCCACGCACCCGGGACCGCGTCCTCCGGGTACTGCCGCAGCACGTTGAACGCCCGGACCAGGTGAGGCCGCAGACCGGCGAGCTCGAAGCCGCCGCGGCGGAACGAGACGCCGTCCTGATCGGGAACCACCCGGGCGGGGTCGATCTCGAGACCCACGACCGCGACGTCGGGCCGAACGGTGCGGAGGCGGGCGGCCAACTCCAGCGTCGTGACCGGGCTCGCGCCGTACCCCAGATCGACCACCAGGGGAGCGTCGGCGGTGCGCAGGATCGTGCGGATCCGCGGGTCCCGCACCAGGCGCCGATCGCTGCGCCGCAATCGGTTGATGTTGGTGGTGCCGCGGGTGATGACGCCGTCGGGCGTGGTGCGGTTCAGCTGTTCTTCGCCAACCAGTCGTGGGTGACCTGACCCTCGCCGCTCCACAGATCGCGGAGGTTGACGAGCATGAGCTGCTCGAGCTTGCCGCCGACGAACGGCAGGTACACCTTGGCCTCGGACGAGGTACGCAGCGTGCTGCCGGTCTCGGTGGTGGTGAGCGCCATGACGCCGGTGAGGCTGCCGGGGCCGGCGGGGATCGACGCGTCGTACGTGCCCTCGGTCGCCTCACCGAACGGCCCGTAGTGGATGTTGCGCGTGATGACCATGTCCTTCTTCATCACGGTCTGCGCGATGTCCGGGAGCTGGTTGCGCGCGATCACGTGGTGCATGGTGACGTCGATGCCGGTGTCCGACACCTCGAACTTCTTCAGCTCGTTCTCCGAGTACTTGCGCAGCTCCACGATGATCGCGTCCCAGTAGTCCCGGGTGGTCAGGGCCCGGTAGACCTGCTCGGTCGAGTACGGGAGGCGAGCTGAGTAGTTCATTCGGCGGGCCATGACGCGTGAGGTTACCGGGGAGTCACCCGGGGTCGGAAATCGCTGTGCCGGTGGCGTGCGGCGGCGATCCGCACACGGTGCTGCCCGCCGCACCGGCTGCAGCATGCTGGAGGGGGTGTGCGGTGGCGGCAACCGGTGCGGATCGGGGGTGCGGGCCTTAGAGGTGGTCGGGCGCCCAGGTGGTGGTGAACTCCTGCTCGGCGTCGATCAGCGCGACGATGTGCTCGATCACGGCGGCCTCGATCTTGCCGCCGAACAGCGGCACCTTGACCTCGGCCGCGCCGTCCGCCGTCACCGAGGACGCCGAACCCTTCGCGGTGAGCGTGAGGGTGCCGTTGATGGTCGCGGGTGCTCCCTCGACCTGCGCGTCGAACCGTCCGGTCGCGCCCTGCGCGTCGAGCGAGCCCCACGACTCGACGCGCCGGATCACCAGATCGCCCGAGCGGATCGCGGTGAGCGCGCTCGGAAGGAGTTCCTCCGCGATGGCCTGGGTCATGGTGACCGACACGGTGCGGGTCTCGGGGGTGTCGCCGGAGATCGTGACGTCGTCGAGCGTGGCCTTCGGTCCACCGATGGCGTCGAGCCGGTCCTGCCAGTACCGCTCGGTGGTGAGCGCTTCGTGGACCTTCGCCGCCGTCAGTGTCGACGGGACCGTGTGTTCGAACCTGCGTGGCATTGCTCGAGATTAGCCTGCCGCTCGGAACGGAAGGATCGTGGACTCCTGCACCCGCTCAGCGGGCGCAGAAGTCCACTTTTCAGGCGCGCTGCGACCGCAGCTGGTGGCCCTTCGACGTCAGGCACTTGCCGGTCTCGAGGTTCCAGTCCCAGCCGTGCAGGTTGCAGGTCAACGTGTTTCCCTCGATGACACCGAACTTGCCGAGGTCCGCCTTGAGGTGCGGGCAGCGGCGCTGGATCTCCCAGCCCTCCTTGACGATGGTCGCCGTGTCGTCGTGCGCCTCCGCGAACCAGCCGTCCGCGTAGGCGATCCGCTCGTCGGTGAGGCACTTGAAGAAGGTGTAGAGGAACTCGTTGTAGCCGCCGACGCGCTTGGCCCGGAAGCGGGTGGACAGGAAGATCGAGTTGACCCAATCGGGTTCGCCGTCGCGCAGCACCGTGCGCACCAACTCCGCCGGGATCTCGAACGTGTAGCGGAACTTCTCGTTCGGAATCGGTTCGCGGACAATACGTTTCGGGAAGTCGAGCACGACCGTCTCGCCGCCGAGAGCGAGCTCGACCGGGTAGCCGATGCCGTCCGAGATCTGATCCGTCTGCGCCATGATCGGCTCGAAGAGCGCGCGCAGCGGTTCGAGCATCGGCTCGCCGTCGGCCGAGGCCCACGCCGCCTTCTCCGCCGCGACGACGTCGGCCTGGCGCTGGGCGTAGGCCTCGATGTAGTCCGCCTTGCCCGTGGTGAAGATGGCCTCGACCTCGTCGGTGGGCAGCGGGTGTGCGAGCTCGTTCAGCTCGGAGCCGGTGAAGTCCGCCGTGGTCCCGGGCATCATCAACAGGCCCTTGCCGTGGCCGTGGCGGCGCATCTGGTCGAGGAAGACCATCTGGTCGGGGAAGATGTTGGCGGGATCGCCGTAGACGTCGTTCAACCCGCGCAGCTCGTCGTCGAGGAAGCACGGGGGGCCGGCCGACGGGATCACCCAGGTGGCGCCGACCTGTTCGATGTACTGGCGGCACCGGTCCATCTGCCGCTGACGCTTCTGCGTACCGAACGCATCCTTCGCACGCTGGGGCATGTCGTAGACCATGGGGTACCAGATGGCGCCCGAGTACTGCAGCATGTGCACGTCGATGTGGCCGAACGCCTCGGTGACCATGTCCAGGTCCACCGGCCGGGCGTCGTTCATGTTGAACGCGACCGTCTCGCCGTCGCTCACGATGAGGCCCGAGTCGCCGATGGGTCCGTCGGCGGGCGCGCGCAGCGCCACGATCATGACGTCGAGCTCGCCCTTGGGGCCGGACACGGTGTGCTTCACCGAGTCCGTGGTCTCGACGAACGTGTGGAAGCCGAGCTTCTCCAGCTCGTTCCTCAGGTCCGGCACCGGGTAGTCCGGCAAGAGCACCGTGGTGTCCTTGTTCACGTGCTCCGCGAGGTGCTTCGGATCGAAGTGATCCTTGTGCAGGTGGGAGACGTAGAGGTAGTCGCAGTTGCCGAGGGTGTCCCAGTCGAGCTGCGAGTTGTCCGGGAACGGGAACCACGAGGTGAAGTAGGCCGGGTTGACCCAGGGGTCGCACAGGATGGAGCCGGCGGCCGTCTGGATGTGGAAGCCCGCGTGTCCGACGCTGGTGACCTGCACGTGAGTCCTCTCGATAGGTGATGCTCTGCTCCCGATGGTAGGCGCGAATTCGTGGTGATCTCCAACTGCCGGGTAGCGTCACGGTCCGTGACGAGCAGTGCCACGCGGGGCGAGCAGGCCGTGACCTTCGCCGATCTGACCACGATTCACGTCGGCGGTCCGATCGGACGCATGGTGGTCGCGGACTCCACGGAGGCCATCGTCGACGCCGTACGCAGCGCGGACGCGTCGGGCACGCCGGTGCTGGTGATCGGCGGCGGGTCCAATCTGCTGGTCGGAGACGACGGTTTCGACGGCGTCGTGGTGCGCGTGGCCACGACGGGCCTCACCGTCGACGACACCCGCATCACCGTCGACGCCGGCGTCGAGTGGGACCTCGTGGTCCGGACCTCCCTGGTGCACGGCCTCGCCGGGCTCGAAGCACTCTCCGGCATCCCCGGAAGCGCAGGTGGGACCCCGGTTCAGGACGTGGGCGCCTACGGCACGTCCACGTCGGAGTGGCTCGAGACGGTGACGATTCTCGACCGGGAATCCGGAGCCGTCGAGGTGTGGGACAACGCGCGATGCGGCTTCGGTTCGCACCGCTCGTCGGTGTTCAAGAACACCGACCGGTACGTCGTGTTGAACGTCACGTTCGCGCTCGAACGCAGCGAGATGTCCGCCCCGGTGCGGTACGCGGCGCTGGCCGAACGGCTCCGCGTGCAGATCGGCGACCGGGTCTCGGCGTCGTCGGTGCGCGAGGCCGTGCTCGGCCTGCGCAGCGACCGCGGCATGGTGTGGACGGAATCGGACCACGATTCCTGGAGCGTCGGGTCCTTCTTCCTGAACCCCATCGTCGAGACCGTGCCGCCCGCGGCGACGGACTCGCCGCAGTTCACCGACCCCAAGGGCATCAAGCTGAGCGCGGCCTGGCTGATCGAGCACGCCGGTTTCCACCGCGGGTACGGCGGCGACTTCGGCACCGGCCGGGCGACCCTCTCGACGCGGCACGTGCTGGCCGTGACCAATCGCGGCGAGGCGACGGCCGCGGACGTCACCGCTCTCGCCGCGCACGTGCGCGACGGCGTGCGCGAGACCTACGGCATCACTCTCACGCCCGAGTGCACGATGGTGAACTGCTCGCTCGACTGACCACCTCGCTGCGGCCGGTACCGTCGAAACTGTGAATGAGCAGGGGAAACGGACAAACAAGGCACTACTTCTCGTGGTGGTCGCCGCACTGATCGCGCTGGTGTCGGGGTGCACCGTGGGGACCGGCGGAACCGTCGCGAGCGCACCGACGGCGGCGGCCGTGCCGGCGGCGACCGTCGACTACGCCCCGGCCGACGGGGCCACCGACGTCTCACCGACGACGCCGATCTCGGTGTCCGCCGCGCAGGGCACCTTGCGCGACGTCGCGTTGACCACGTCGGACGGACGCACCCTGCAGGGAACCCTCGACGCGACCGGCGCGGTGTACACCGTCACCGAGCCGCTGGGGTACGGCTCGACCTACACCTGGACGGGCGAGGCCGTCGGCGCCGACGGGAAGGCCGTGCCGGTGGACGGCACCGTCATTACGGTGGCCCCCGATTCCATCACCTCGGTGAACACCAACATCGGCGACGGTCAGACCGTGGGAGTCGCGGCGCCGATCATCCTGAAGTTCGACGACGCCGTCGTCGACAAGGCCGCCGTCGAGCGGGCGCTGACCGTGACCACGACGCCGCCCACGGCCGGATCGTGGGCGTGGTTGCCCGACGACAACGGCTCTCGGGTGCACTGGCGCCCGCAGAACTACTGGACCGCCGGCACCTCCGTCGAGGTCGAGGCGAACCTCTACGGGGTGAACTTCGGCGGCGGAGCGTACGGCGACTCCGACGTGACCCTCGACTTCGCGATCGGCCGGAACCAGGTGGTGATCGCGGACGCGACCAGCCACCGCATGCAGGTGGTGCGCGACGGCGAGACCGTCATGGACATCCCGGTGAGCTACGGCGAGGGCAACGAGGACCGCAACGTCACGCGCAGCGGCGTCCACGTGGTGACGGAGAAGTACGAGGACTTCATGATGTCCAACCCGCCGTACTACGAGAACGTCCGCGAGCGGTGGGCGACGCGGATCTCCAACAACGGCGAGTTCATCCACGCCAACCCCGCGACCACGGGCGTGCAGGGATCGTCGAACGTCACCAACGGCTGCATCAACCTCTCCACCGAGGACGCGCAGACCTACTTCGAGATGGCGATGTACGGCGATCCGGTGGAGGTCAGCGGAACCCGCATCGACCTCTCCGCAGCCGACGGCGACATCTACGACTGGGCGCTGGACTGGCCCACCTGGCAGTCGATGAGCGCGCTCGCCTGAGCGGTCAGGACTCCCGACGCGAGAAGCGGCCGCCCGGCGCCTGGTCGCGCGGCCGCACGACGATCGTGTCCAGGTTGACGTGCGACGGCCGCGACGCGGCGAACGCGATGACCTCGGCGATGTCGGCCGCGGTCAGCGGGTCGATGCCCTCGTAGACCTTCGCGGCCTTCTCGGCGTCGCCGTCGAAGCGCACCAACGAGAACTCGGTCTCGACGGCGCCGGGCGCGATCTCGGTGAGGCGCACCGGCTTTCCCAGCAGTTCTCCGCGCATCGTGCGGTGCAGGACGCCCTGGGCGTGCTTGGCGGAGGTGTAGCCGGCGCCGTTGTCGTAGGTCTCGAGCGCGGCGATCGAGGTGATCGTGACGATCAGGCCGTCACCCGATTCGATCAGTTTGGGCAGCAACGCTTTCGTCACGCGCAGGGTGCCCATCACGTTGGTCTCCCACATCCAGCGCCAGTCCTCGAGATCGGCATCGAGCACGGGGGCGAGACCCTTGGCACCGCCCGCGTTGTTGACGAGAACGTCGACGCGCGAGAGCACCGAGGTGAACGCGGCGACCGAGTCCTCGTCCGTGACGTCGAGTTCGAGGGCGGTGCCGCCGATCTCCTCGGCGAGCGCCTCCAGGCGATCGAGACGACGGGCCCCGACGACGACGTGGAATCCGTCGGCGGCGAGAGCGCGGGCGGTGGCGGCGCCGATGCCGGAGCTGGCGCCGGTGACGACGGCGGTGCGGTTCGCGGAGGTGGTCATGGGGTCAGCCTAGAACCGCATGGCCCGTCGACCGGCAACGGAGTAGTCAACTGGCGACGGCGCTGTCAACTGGCAACGGCGCTGTAGTCCGATGCGTCCCCGGCGATCACGCGAGAACGTTCGCCGTGCACGCTCACCGGCACGTCGCCCGCGAGGGTGATGCGCTCGAGGCGTCGGTAGTGATCGTCGTAATCGGACACGGCGTAGTGCTGCGTCGAACGGTTGTCCCACATCGCGACGTCGCCCGGCTCCCAGGACCAGCGCACGGTGTTCTCGAGCCGGGTGACCCGATCCTGGAGCAGATCGAACACGGCCCGGAACTCCTTCGACGAGAGCCCGACGAACGATTTCGCGAAGTGGCCCAACACGATCGAGCGCTTGCCCGTCTCCGGATGCACCCGCACCACGGGGTGCTGCACCTCGAAGTACTCGCTGCGGAACTCCTCGCGGTACTTCCGGGCGGTCGACGACACGGCGTTCTCCGCGGCGGTCGCCGCGTAGTCGAACTGGTTGGTGTGCACGGCCCACAGGGAGTCGGCGAGGGCTTTCAGCGGCGGTGCGAGCTGCTCGTAGGCCGAGGTGGTCGACGCCCACGTGGTGGTGCCGCCGTACGGCGGGAGGGTCACCGCCCGCAGGATCGACGCCTTGGGCACGCGGTCGACGAACGTGACGTCGGTGTGCCAGCTGTTCGCCTTGTCGTATTTCGAGTCGATCGCCAGGGTGCGGGTGCCGCGCGATCGCACCGTCGGGTGCGCGGTGGTGGGGATACCCAGACGCTCGGCGAATGCGTACTGCTGCTCGTCGTCCAGATGATGTTGCCCGCGGAAGAACACGACCTCGTGCTCGAGCAACGCGTCGTGCACGGCGCTCACCACGTCGTCGGGCAGGTCTCCGCCCAGGTCGACGCCGTCGATACGAGCTCCGATGTTCGCGCCCAGCTTCACAGTCCTCATGACGCGATGATGGACCCGCCGTCGAGTCCTGTCGAGAGTTGCGATCACCTCGAGTTCAATGTCCCTCGCGCCCTCCGGCACGGTCGGTGCTACTTTCGTGTCATGGCACCCGCCCGCAAGTCCTCCCCGCTGGTCACGTACGTGACCGTGGCGCTGGGATCGCGGCTGCCGTTGGCGCGCGAGATGTGTTGTCGACTCTCCGGCTTCCGGGGCTGATCGAGCGACGCGCATCCTCCTGATCGCAGGTGAATGTGACCGGCCGCAGCCCGTCACCGTCACCCGCCACGAGGAACATCCGTGTCCGTCCCCACTCTCGCCCGTCCCGTTCGTTCCGTCCCCCGCACCGCCCGCGTCGTCCCCGCCGATCTCCGGTGCGGTGGCGGCCCGGCCGCGGTCGTCCTGCGATCGGCCGTGCAGCACGGCCCGGTGACCCGCGACGTGGTCGCCGCCGACGCCGGAATCTCCGCCGCCACGGTCAACCGGCACGTCACGGCACTGATCGGCGCCGGACTGTTGCGCGAGCGGCCCGACCTCGGCGTTCCCGGCGCGGTGGGGCGTCCCCGCATTCCCATCGAGATCGATCACGAGCGGCAGTGCACGCTCGGCGTCCACATCGGTGCGACCACGACGCGTATCGCCGCGGTGGACCTGCGCGGAACGGTCCTCGGCGGGGTGGAGATCGCGACCCCGTCCGGCCCGCCCCTCGCGGCCCTGCGCTCGGTCGCGGACAGTGTCGCGGCCTTCGCCTCCCGGTGGCATCGCCGACGCGTCCTGCTGGTGGGCGTGGCCGTCGGCGGCCGGGTGGACACCGCGACCGGGATCGTCGATCACCCCCGCCTGGGGTGGACGGGGGCGCCGGTGGGCTCGGTGATCTCCGAACGGCTCGGCGCGGTGGTCTCGGTGGCGCCGCACGTCGAGGCCATGGCCGCGTCGGAGTTGCTTCTCCCCGGCGCGCACCGCGGGGAGGGGACGACGGGCACGTCGCTGTACTTCTACGCCCGCGAGACCACGGGCGTCGCGCTGACCATCGACGGCCGGGTCCACACGCCGTCGGGTGGGCCGGGATCCGTCTCGCACCTACCGACGGGATCGACGGTCGCGTGCGACTGCGGCCGCACCGGTTGCCTCGACGCGACGGTCGGCGATCGAGCGGTGGTGGCCGCGGCGCGCGCCTCGGGCGTGCTCGCGGAATCCGAGCGGTCCATCGCCTCGCTGTATCTCGCCGCCCGGTCGTCCGATGCGGGCGCCCAGCGGGTGCTGGGGAAGCGGGCCGATGCCCTGGGCCGAGCGTTGGCGCTGGTCCACGACGTGATCAACCCCGACCGCGTGCGGCTGGGTGGTCAGGCCTTCACCGCGTATCCGCCGGCGATGGAGCGCGTCGAGCGTGCGTTCCGGGAACACAGCCACACGGCGAACCCGGCGCGGTTGTCGGTCACGAGCTTCGGTGCGCGGGTCCAGGACCACGCGGCCGCTGCCGTCTCTCTCGGGCCGCTGTACGCGGATCCGGTGGGTGCGATGCGTCGGGTCGGGGCCGGAACCTGAGCGAAGGGAACGGTCGGCCGCGCTACCGTCGGGTGTCATGCGATCGATCCGCGCGCTGGCGCGTTCCTGGGAGAGCCGGTCCCGGCCGGTGCATCCGGCGACCCGCGCGGCGCTGGACGAGCGGTGGGCGGCGCTGCCGGAGTCGGCCCGCACGCCCGCGCAGACCCTCGGTCGGCACGCGGTGGGCTGCGAGGGCACCCACGGGGTGTTCCCCAAGTGCAATCTGACGTGCAAGCCCTGCTATCACAGCGCGGACGCGAACAAGGTGCGCATCGACGGTGAGCACACCCTTCGGGAGGTGGACGCGCAGTTCGCGCTGCTCGAGGCGCGCCGGGGTCCGCGCGCCCACGCGCAGTTGATCGGCGGTGAGGTGAGTCTGCTGCCGGCCGCCGATCACGCTGCGGCGCTGCAGATCATGCGCGGGCACGGCCGCGAGCCGATGTCCTTCACCCACGGCGACTTCGACTACGAGTACCTGCACGCGCTCGCCGTCGACGGCGAGAACGTCCGGTTCCGTCGACTGTCGTTCGCGGCGCACTTCGACAAGACCATGCGCGGTCGGCGCGGAATCCCCCGTCCCCGTGCGGAAGCCGAGCTGCACGAGTATCGGCGTCGGTTCGTCGAGATGTTCGCGCGGCTGAAGCGCGAGCACGGCGTCGCGTCCTATCTGGCGCACAACATGACCGTCACACCCGAGAACGTCGACGAGGTCGGCGAGGTGACCCGCGCGGTGGTCGACATGGGCGGGTTCTCGATGGCGTCGTTCCAGCCCGCGGCGTTCATCGGTGACCAGCGGCGCTGGGGTGAGGGCTACCGCGACATCGACATCGACGCGGTGTGGACGCGCATCGAAGATGCTCTGGGTCAGCCGATCTCGTACACGGCCGTCCAGTTCGGGGATCCCCGGTGCAATCGCACGGCGTTGGGCTTCATGGTGGGCCGGGTGTGGCATCCGTTCCTGGACCCGACCCTGCCGGTCGAGGAGCGCACTCGCGACGAGTTCTTCACCCACCTCGGTGGCGTCGACTTCGGCGGTACTCCGCCGGTGCTGTTGGTGGCCAAGCTGCTTCGGGTGTTCGCGGGCCATCCGAGCGGTCTGGTGGTGGCCGGTCGGTGGGCGGTCAGCGCGACGAGGCGGATCGGTCGGCGGCGGCTTCTCGTCGCCGCGCTGCGACGGCAGGTGCGGCCGTTGACCTTCGTGGTGCACCGGTTCATGGACGCGGACAGCGTCTCTCGCGCGTGGTCGCTGACGCAGGCGGGGAAGACGGCGACGGATCCGGTGACCCTCGAGACGCAGGAACGGCTGGCGGCGTGCACATACTCGATGGCGCATCCCGAGACCGGCGAGCTGGTGCCCGCGTGTGTGCAGCACTCGGTCCTCGATCCGGGGGAGAACGAGGAATTGCGGACGTTGCTGCCGCTCACGGTGGCGGGCGTGGGGTCGGGGTCGGGGTGTTGTGAACGGTGAGTTGTGTCGGCAACATCCGCAGCGCGGCAATCAGGGATGCCATCGTTTCAGGGTCGTCCTCGGTGCGCTGCTCCCACCACGAACCTCGCCCCACTCGGAATGTCCAACCCCACCGTGTCTCCGACGGTCACCGGGGTCCCGGCCGCGAGCTCGACCCTGACGACGGCCGATCCCACCGCCACGTCGGCGATACTGCGGAACCCCGTCGGCCGCACGGCCGAGACGATCCCGCGAACCTCGCTGTCGCCCGGGGCGATCATCTCGTGCCGGAGAAGGAGCACGGCGGGACCCTCCGGAAGGGTGACTCCCTCGACCGTCAACTCGCCGAGTTCGGAGCGATGCGTCGTGGCCCCGTCCCACCGACCCTCGATCTCGTTGACTCCGCCCATGAGGCGGTTGACCGCCAGCGTGCTCGGCCGGGTGTACGCGGACGCGACATCCGAATGATGCTGCAGCGCACCGTCGACGAGCACGGCGACGGAATCGGCCAGCGCGGCGGCTTCCTGCTGATCGTGCGTGACCAGGACCAGGGTCTGATCCAGCTCGGCGCGGATCTCGCGGACCAGATCGTGCATCTCGGTCCGCAGGATCGGATCGAGGGCGCTGAACGGCTCGTCCAGCAACAGCACCCGCGGTGATCCCGCGAGCGACCGGGCGAGCGCGACGCGTTGAGCCTGCCCACCCGAGATGTCGGACACCGCCCGATCGCCGATGTCCCCGAGATGTACCAGGTCGAGGTACCGGCGCGCCTGCTCCCGCGCGCGGCGTCGACTGTCCCCCGCTGCCCGATACGCGAACCCGATGTTGTCGACGACGGACATGTGCGGGAACAGCAGGGGGCGCTGGAACACCATGCCGACGCCGCGGGCCTCCGCCGCGGTCGCGGTGACGTCGACCCTGTCGATGGAGACCGATCCCGACGTCGGAGCGTCCAGGCCGGCGATCAACCGCAACGCGGTGCTCTTTCCCGATCCCGACGGTCCGAGGATCGCCGTGCACGATCCGGGCGGGACGGTCAGGGTCAGATCGCTCAGCGCCGGTACCTGTTGCCGAGAGAAGGTTTTGGTGAGTCCGGTGACGGACAGCTCGACACTCATCGCGCGGACCGCCGACGGAGGAGAGCGAGCAGCAGTACCAGCGCCAGCGGGGGAACGATCGCGGCGACCGACAGGGCCGCCACCACGGCGTCGTTCCCGGTTCCCGCGGCGAACGACGCGACGAGGATCGGCACGGTCACCAGTCTGCCGCCTCCGACGAGCAACGTGATCACGTAGTCGCTCCACCCCACGAGGAACGCGAGCAGCGCGGCTCCGGACAGAGCGGGGGCGAGCATCGGAATCCGGATGCGCCGCACGATCGTGGCGGTCGACGCGCCGAGGGTGCGCGCCTCCTCCTCGTAGCCGATGTCGTACGCGCCGAACGCCGTTCGCATCAGGTAGGTCGTGTATGGGATCGCGGCCACCGTGAGCAGGGCGATCACCGCGAGCGTGCTGGGAATGCGCGACCGCAGAACGAGGACGTCCAGACCCAGAGCCACCGCGAACGGAGGAAGAGCCAACGGCGCGAACAGGATTGCCGCCACGACGCCGGGGACGTGCACGTCGCCGCGGACCAGGGCACGGGCCGCGACGGCGCCGAGCGGAGTCGCGATCGCAGCCACCGCCGACGCCAGACCGGTCGAGCGCACGAACGCGTCGAGACCGCCCGCCGCGAGCGCACTACGCACCCCGTCCAGCCCGAACTCGCCCGGCAACGCGTCGGGAAAGGACCAGCGATTGCTGATGGCCCACAGCACGATCGGCACCAGCGGCAGGACGAACCAGAGGACGAGAAGCGCTCGACCGGCTGCGGGCGCCACCCGCGCCGCCGTCACTTCCACACCGCCGATCGACGAAGGAAGTGCACCGCGACGATCGCCACGACGACGGTCAGTCCGGTCGCGACCGTGGCCGCGGCGGCGGCCTGCGGACGCGCCGCGAGGTCGATGGACGTGAACAGGCGCACGGCCAGCACGGCGAGCGGTTCGGGGAACGGGCGCCCGAGCAGACGCGCCACCTCGTACGACCCGACGGTGTAGGCGAACGCGATGGCCGCCGACGCGATCAGGGCGGGGCGCGCGAGCGGGAGCGTCACCAGGCGCAGCCGCGCCCACCGCCCGGCGCCGAGCGTCGCGGCGGTGTCGTCGAAGTCCGACACCCGCGTGGCGAGCGTGCCGGCGACGACGACGGCCACGAAAGCCGATTCCTTCCAGGCGTATTCGGCGACCACGGCGATCCACCAGGGCCCCCCGACCAGCTGGGGCCAGCCGCCGTCCGTCAGCCCGAGCACCCGCGGCAGTAGTCCGGAGTCCGCGAGCAGCAGGGCCATCGCGGCGGCTCCGATGAGGTGCGGCACCGTGACCGTGATCCCCGCGGCGACCAGCGCGGCGCGGCTTCCGGACAGCGCCGTCAGCGCCGCGGCCAGGCCGATCACCACGGCCAGCGCGGTCGACGCCGCCGCGATGGACAGGGTGAGGGCGATCGAGCGCCACAGGTCTCCGCCGAGAGCGGAATAGGCGTCGAGGGACAGCGCGGGTTCGCCGACGAGCGGCATCAGACCCAGGCTCTGCAGGAGGGCCGTGCCGACGCCTCCGCCCACCACGAGCACCACGAGGACGACGGCGGGCAGCACCGCAGCGGTGCTGCGCAGCCGCGGTGACACCCCGCTCGGTGCGGTCACTGCCCGGCGAGCACGTTTCGTCGCCACCCCTCGTCCAGCGGGGTCACCCAGTCCGCGGAGAGCTCCCCGTGCGCGTTCTCGGACAACTCCTCGTACGGCGGGACCACCGGCGACGCCGGCAGATTCTCGAACTCCGCGCGCGCATCGGCGGGCAGGCGCTCGAGGTCGAGGACGGTGAACTGTCCCCAGACGTCGGGCGTCGACTTCGCGAGCTGCTGCTCGGGCGAGAGCGCCAGATTCGCGACCACCTGCGCGGCCGCGGACTGCCCCGACGTCGACGGGATGGCGAGAAAACTGGCGTTCCCGACGGTTCCCTCGTCGAGCGTGAGCACGCGCGTCTCCGGTGGGTACGTGCCGTCGGCGACCAGTTGGGTGAGCGTCGCGGGCCCGTAGGTCATGGTCATGTCGACCTGGCTGCCCGCGTAGAGATCGTCGAGTTCGGCGGCGGACTGCGGGTAGGTGGTTCCCTCCCGCCACAGGGACGGTGCGAGCTCGGTGAGGCGGTCGAACAGCGGCGGGGCCAGCCGGTCGTAGGTGTCCTGATCGAACTGCGCCGGGACCTCCTCGGGGCCACCGGACTCGCTCAGCAGCGCCTCGCGAACGAAGACCGAGCCGGTGAAGTCCGGGGGAGCGGGGTAGGTGAACCGGCCGGGGTTCGCCTCGGCCCACTCCAGGACGCCCTCGAACGTGGTGGGCGGATCCGGGATCTCGGCCGCGTTGTAGACCAGGGTGAACTGCGCCTTGTGCCAGGGCGCCTCGCAGTTCTCCACGGGGGTCCCGAAGTCGTCCAGCAACAACGGGTCGTCGGGATCGGTGAACTCCATGTTCGGCAGATTCTGCGTCCAGTCGCACAGCCACGCGCCGGCCTGCTTGCCGGTGCCGAAGTTCGCGCCGTTCACCCACACCAGGTCGACCTCACCGTCGGTGACTCCGGCCTGACGCTCGGACAGAATGCGGTTGACGGCGTCGGTGGTCGATTCCACCGGAACCCGGCGGAGCGTGACACCCTCCTCCGCGGCGGCGGGCGTCAACACGTCGTCGACGTAGGCGTTGCCCTGCTCGTCACCGCCGAACATCCACAGCGAGACCGTCTGCCCTTGCGCCTGCTCCTGGATCTCGTTCCAGGGGAGGGATTCGGCGACGGGCGCGTCCGAGCTCGGTGCCGCGCAGGAGGTCAGGATCAACCCGGCGGTGGCGGCGAGCGCCACCACCGATCGACGCCGGAGAACTGGGGTCATGAACGTGGGCCTCCTGGTCCGAGCGATGCGGGTGTTGCCGCCTCGTCCACCGTAATCGGTCGAGAGAGGCAGACTGGGGCGGTGACCGACAACCCGGCCTCGACTGATTCGGAGCAGACGGACTCGGCCGCCACCCGGCGGACGCGCGTGAAGATCGCCGTCGCCGTCGCCGTGGTGATCGCCCTGGCGGTCGTGGCCATCGTCGTCGACCTCCCGGACCCGAACGCGATCCGTGACACCGTGGCCTCGGCCGGGGCGTGGGGGATCGCCGCGTTCGTCTTGCTCTACGCGGCCCTGTCCGCGACCCCCTTTCCGGCCAGCGCGCTGACCATCGCGGCGGGGCTGCTGTTCGGCCTGGCGACGGGCGCGACGCTGGTGGTCGTGGCCGCGACCATCGGTGCGTACCTGGCGTACTGGGCCGCGCGGGGACTCGGGAGGGGCGCGGTGGCGTCGGCACAGTGGTCGAGGCTGCGCACGCTCGACGAGATGCTGGGCCGACGGGGTTTCGTGTCCGTGTTCGTCGTCCGACTGATCCCCGTGTTTCCGTTCTGGCTGGTCAACTACGCGGCCGGGGTGAGCGCGGTGAAACAGCGGGACTATGTGCTGGGCACCGCGATCGGCATCGTGCCCGGCACCGTCGGGTACACCGCACTCGGCGCGTACGGGACCTCACCGTTGTCGTGGCCGTTCGCCGCGGCGGTGGCGGCGGTGCTTCTGCTCAGCGCCCTGTCGACACTGCTGGCGCGCAGACTGGGTCCGACGAAGAGTGCCGACACCGAACCGGACGCTGCCCCGGATTCCGACGCGAGAGAGAGCCGATGATCGACAACGTCCTGCGTCGCCACCTCGAGGGGCCGCTCGATCGAATTGCCGGCACCCTCGACGTCCGCGCGATCACCCCGGATCGCCTCACCGCGTCGGGCCTGGTGCTGGGGCTCGGCAGCGCGGTCGCCGCGGGGTTGCAGTGGTGGATTCTCGCGCTGGTGCTGTGGCTCCTCTCCCGCGCGGCCGACGGACTGGACGGCCCCCTGGCGCGTCGACGAGGGGACGCCCACAATTCGGGAGCGGGCGGATTCTTCGACATCACAGCGGATTTCACCGTGTACGGCGCGACGGTGGTGGGTGTGGCGGTCGGTGCCACGGCCGGGTACGACGCCCCGTGGTGGCCTTTTCTGCTGGTGCTCCTCGCCTACTACATCAACGGCACGGCGTTCCTCGCGTTCTCGTCCATCGCCGAGCGGACCGGGAAGCGGATGGACGACGGCCGGTCGCTGTCGTTCCTCGGCGGCGTGGCCGAGGGAGCGGAAACCATTGCGGTGCACAGTCTCTGGCTGCTGCTTCCGGGGGTGTCCTGGCAGATCGCGACGGTGTGGGCGGCCGTGGTGGCGATCGGCGCGACGCAGCGCATCGTCGTGGGCTACCGCTCGCTGCGATAGCTCACCCGGTCTTGCGACTCCGGCGCCGCAGCCACGCCCCGCGCACCGTCGCCACGGTGTTCAGCGTTCGCGAGATCACCGGGGAGCCCAGTTGCGCACGGACATCGGCGATGGCGGCGTTCCAGGGACCGTCGTTGAAGGTGGGGTAGGGGTGCGTCGCCCCGGCGATGTCGCGGGTGCGCGCGCCGAGCCGAATCGCCAGCACCAGTTCGCCGATGGTCTCGCCCGCGCGCGGTCCCACCACGCACGCCCCGACGACGCGTCTCTTTCGGTCGAGGACCAGCGTGGTGAAGCCGTCGGTCGCGCGTTCGACGACCGCGCGGTCGACGTCGTCGTGGCGCAGGGTCTGCACGGTGAGTCCGCGCATCCGTCGCGCCTGCCGCACATCGATTCCGGCGGAGGCGATCTCGGGGTCGGTGAAGGTGACCCGCGGGGTTCCGGAGGCGTCGACCTTGCGAGGCACACCCAGTACCGCGTTGCTCGCGGCGAGACTGCCGTGCATACCGGCCGTGTGGGTGTACTGGGGATGGCCGGTCAGATCGCCGGCGGCCCGGATGCGGGGGTTGCTGCTGCGAAGGTTCTCGTCGACGATGACGTATCCGTCGTCGTCGAGCGAGACGCCCGCGAGGTCGAGTCCGATGCCCGCGGTGCGCGGAGTGCGTCCGGTCGCCACCAGAACGCGATCGAACGCGAGTTCGCGGCCGGAGTCCGTGACCGCGACGCCGCCGGAAATCCGTGCGATGGAGGTGCCGGTGAGAACGTCGACACCGTCGGCCGTCAACGCCGCCGCCAGCACGTCCGACGCCGATTCGTCCTCCTTGGGAAGCACTGTGGCGGAACGCCCCACGAGGGTCACCGCCGAACCGAGTCGTGCGAAGGCCTGGGCCATCTCGCACCCGATGGTGCCCGCTCCGATGATCAGCAGACGCTCGGGGAGCGCGTCGAGGCTCCACAGTGATTCGCTGGTGAGGTGAGCGACGGAGTCCAGTCCGTCGATGGGCGGAACGGCCGGCGACGCCCCCGTGGTGACGACGGCCTGCCCGAATCGCAGCGACCGCGACCCGACGGCCAGGGTGTCCGGACCCGTGAACACGGCGTCACCGGCGATCACCGTCACCCCGGCGGCGGTGAGTGCCTCGGGTGAATCGACCGGGGCGATCTCCTCGATGGCCCCGTGCACGTGCGCCATGACGCGGGCGAAGTCGACGCGGGGGGTGTCGACCTCGATGCCGAATCGGCTCGCCGAGCGGATGGTCGCGGCCGCGGATGCCGCTGCCAGCAACGCTTTCGACGGCACGCAGCCCGTCCGGAGGCAGTCGCCACCGGGGCGGTCTCGCTCGACGAGCGCCACGCGCACGCCGAACCCGGCGGCGGTCTTGGCGGCCACGATGCCGGCGGTGCCGCCGCCCACCACCACGAGGTCGAAGTCCGGTGCGCTCACGAGGTGCCCCGGTTGCCGTCGACGGTTGCGGGAACCTTTCGCGGTGGCCGAGGTGTTTCCACTGCAGAGGTGGTCATGATCCGATTGTGCCCTGCCGAGAGCCACCCGACCCGGACGAAACGGACGCAAGACGATGAAGAGACCCACGCCCTACACCCTCTCGGCGCGCCTGTACGACGTCATTTCCGCGGAATGGCCGGTCTACCGAGCCGGTCGAGTGACCGCGATGGACCTGCTCGATCTGCCCGCCGGCAGTCATGTGCTCGACGTCGGGTGCGGCACCGGGCTCAATTTTCCACTGCTGCAGAAGCGCATCGGACCCGGCGGCTCCATCACCGGAGTCGACGCCAGCCCGCAGATGCTCGCGCAGGCGAGACGACGGTCGGATGCGGCGGGGTGGTCCAACGTCACGCTGGTCGCTGCGGACGCGACGGCGCTGGGTGCGCAGGTCGGCGGCCGCGAGCAGTTCGATGCGGCCCTCACCACGTACGCGCTGTCGTTGATGCCGCGGTGGCTCGGCGCGCTGGACTCGATGATCGCGCTCACCCGCGTCGGGGGCGAGGTGGCGGTGGTCGACATGCAGAAACCCGTCGGGCGTGCGGCCGTGTGGACCCCGCTCGCGCGGCTCGCCTGCCGGCTCGGCGGATCCGACATCGACGCCCATCCCTGGACGGCCATGACGTCGCGGGTGGACGCGGTATGCACGGCGGCCGCGCGCGGTGGCCACATCCAGGTCCGCGTCGGGTCAGTTCGACCGCGATGACCCCGTGATCCGACTCCACCAGCCGCCGCCGGTGCCCACCAGTTCGTCGGCGCGATGGGGGAGTTCCTGTTCCACCGCCGCGACGATCTGCCCGACGCTCGGATTCACCAACGAGCGGGTGCCGACGAAGACCGTCGGCACGGTTTCGTCGCCCCCGGTGGCCTCGCGGACGCGCGCCGCGGCGTCGGGCTCGGACCAGATGTTCACCTCGGTGGTGGAGATCCCGCGGAGCTTCAACGACGCCCGCAGTTTCATGCAGAACGGGCACCCCGGTCGCCAGAGAACCTCGATGCCGTCGACGTGTGCTGATGTCATGGTCTCTCCTGACGTATCGGTGTCATGGTCTCTCCTGACGTATCGGTGTCATGGTCTCTCCTGACGTATCGGTGTCACCCGGTGCGGGTACACCTGTTCGGACACCCCGCCTCCCGACGATCATTCCTATCGAAACGAGATGATGCGACATGCCCGCGTCCGATCTGCAAGCAGCCGATCTTCGCTTCTACTTCGACCCGGTCTGCCCGTTCGCCTGGATGACCAGCAAGTGGGTGCGCCAGGTCCAGGCGCAGCGTGACTACACCGTCGAGTGGACGTTCATCTCCCTGCGTCAGCTCAACGCCCACATCGATTACGCCTCGCACTTCCCACCCGAGTACGAGGCCGGCCACACCGCCGGTCTGCGACTGCTCCGCGCGGCCGCGAGCGTGCGCCGGGAGCACGGTTCCGACGCGATCGGCCCGCTGTACGCCGAGCTCGGTGCCCGCATCTTCGATTCCGAGCCGGTCCCCGACGACGCCGATGCCCACGGCCGCCGCGGGACCGCGGAGTTCCTCGAACCGATCCTCGCCGAGCTCGATCTTCCCGTGCGTCACGCGCAGGCGCTGGACGACGAGTCGTTCGACGCGGAGATCCAGGCCTCGACCGACGAGGCACTCGCCCTCACCGGCAAGGACGTCGGGACGCCGATCATCCACGTCGAGCCGCCCGAGGGCGTGGCGTTCTTCGGACCCGTGATCAGCCGGCTTCCGTCGGACGACGAGGCGGCCGAGTTGTGGGACCACGTCGTGGGGCTCGCACGGTTCCCGGGATTCGCCGAACTCAAGCGCAGCCTCCGGGAGTTGCCGCAGCTGCGCGCGCTCGGGGTGTCCGAGGACGAGGCCGGGGTGCAGCAGGACTGGCACGCGGGCAGCCGGCGGCAGAAGAAGTGACCGCGTCGCGGCCGACGGTGATCGTGTTCGACGTCGTCGAGACGTTGGCGTCACTCGATCCCGTGGCCGACCGGCTCGCGGAGGTCACGGGAGGGTCCGGCGCGATGACGGCCTGGTTCACCCACCTGTTGCGGGACGCGATGGCGCTCACCGCCGCCGGCGACTACCGGCCGTTCGCGGAGGTCGCCACGGAGTCGCTGGACGCGTACACCCGGCACACTCTGGACCGGGCGTCGATCGAGCACGTGGTCGCGGGCTTCGGCGCGCTCACCCCGCAGCCCGACGCCGTGGCCGCCGTGCACGCGGCCGTCGAGCATGGATTCGAGGTGGCCGTCTTCTCGAACGGGTCCGAGGCGAACACCCGCGGATTCCTCGATCGCGCGGGAGTGGCCGAGTCCGTCGGTCGTGTGTTCTCCATCGACGCCGTCCGGCGGTGGAAGCCGTCTCGCGAGCCGTACGACCACGTGGTGACCTCGACGGGGCACGGCGCCGGTCGGCACGCCCTGGTGGCCGTGCACTCGTGGGACATCCACGGCGCGCACCGAGCCGGGTGGACCACCGGGTGGTGTCCGCGACTCGAGGGCACACCCGACGCGTCGTTCGCCGCGGCCGACGTGACGGCACCCACTCTCGACGGGGTGATCCACGGGCTCGCGGCCCTGACCGACGGTCCGGGCCGCTAGGGAGCCGGAAACTTCCGGTGGTACTTCGCTTCCTTGCCGGGCTCGATGTTCGCTCGCGTGATGTCGCCGTCGTAGTGCGCGACAACCCGCTTGTCCATGAGCGCCCGCCAGAGGAACGGGAAGTACCCGATGAGGATCAGCGGGGCGTATCCGGCCGGGAGCTGCGGTGATTCCGGCATGCTGCGCAGCACCTGGTAGCGCCGCGTGGGGTTCGCGTGATGGTCGCTGTGCCGCTGCAGGTGGTACATGAAGATGTCCGAGACGGCGTAGTCGCTGTTCCAGCTGTGCTCGGGAGTGCACCGCTCGTAGCGGCCGTTGGCCTTCGTCCGGCGGAGCAAGCCGTAGTGCTCGAGGTAGTTCACGGACTCGAGCAACGTGATGCCGTACACCGCCTGCAGCACGAGGAACGGCAGCAGTTCGACGCCGAAGACCGCGGTGAGCGCGGCCCACAACACCACGCTCATGAGCCACGCGGTGAGGTTCTGGTTGGACCGCGACCACGTCCGCTTCCCCGCGCGGTCGAGTCGCGCCTTCTCGAGGTTCCAGGCCGAGCGAAGCCCCCCGACGACGCTTCGCGGAAGGAACCGCCAGTAGCTCTCGCCCAGGCGTGAGCTCGCGGGATCCTCGGGGGTGGCGACGCGGACGTGGTGGCCCTTGTTGTGCTCGACGTAGAAGTGACCGTAGAAGGACTGCGCGAGCACGATGCGCGAGAGCCAGCGCTCCCAGGTCACCTTCTTGTGCCCCATCTCGTGGGCGGTGTTGATGCCGATACCGCCGACCAGCCCGACGGTCAGCGCGACCCCGACCTTCGCCGCGACGGACAACCCGCCGTCGAGGCCGAGCCACGACAGGTCGTCCGCCGTGAGCAGGTACGAACCCAGAATCAACCCGACGAACTGCAGCGGAATGTACGCGTAGACGCAGGCCCGGTACCAGAGATCCTGCTCGAGCGATTCGACGATCTCCTCGGGCGGGTTCTCGTCGAACGGCACCACCAGGCGGTCCGCGATGGGAACGACGACGTACAGGAAGATCGGGCCCGACCACCACGCCAGCTGAGCCGGACCCGACGCCTGGGGCAGCCACGTGTGCGCGGCCCAGACCAGGGCGACCGAGTAGAGCGGCAACATGGGGGCGATGAGCGCCCACGGCCAGTAATACCGATTCAGGTCGCGCCACTCATCCGGTTTCCGAACGGCCTCCGGCCTGCCTTCGCCGGTCGCGGACATCGAACGCCGCGGCGCCCCGTGCTGGTGTGTGCCCTGCTGGTGTGTCGTCATGGTTGTGCCCCCTGCATCTGCTCGTCGCACATGTGGCGTCGAATCTACGCAGCGCAGAACGCATTTCCGGCTGCCGGAACCACCTTCTGAATCTCCACAGTTCTCGGTGTCGAAGTTGGTGAGGGCTCAGCATTCGATAGCGTGATGCGCGTGTCGATTCGCGAAGCCTTCGGTCCCGACGGGACGTCCCTGATCTACCGCGTCGACGGCGATCCGTCGGCCCGACCGCTGGTACTCGTCCACGGCTGGGCGCAGGACCATCGCTGCTGGGGTGACGAACTGTGGGCCGAACTCGCCGCCCGCTACCGCGTCGTCGCGGTCGACCTGCGCGGACACGGCTACTCCGGCGCTCCCGCCACGGGATACGACGATTCGGCGCTGTGGGCCGGCGATCTGCACGCCGTGCTCGACCAGGAGGGCATCCGCGCGGGTGCCGTTCTGGCCGGCTGGTCCTACGGCGGGCTGGTCCTGTGCGACTACCTTTCGGTGCACGGTACGTCCGCCGTGGACGCCGTCGTGCTGATCTCCGCGATCACCGGCATCGGCAAGGGCCGCCCCGGTGGCGCGATCGGGTCCGCGATGAGCGCGGCCATCCCCGGCGCCATGGCCGAGGACTCGCGGGTCGCGATCCGTGCGCTCGGAAGTTTCGGGTCCGCGCTGACCGGCACCGGCCCCGACGTCGGCGTCGCCGCGCAGGCCCTCTTCGGCGCTTCCCTGGCCACCCGTCCGCGGGTGCGCTCGGCAGTGTTCCGACGCGATCTCGATCACGACGCGCTGCTCACCGGGCTCGACGTCCCGGCCCTGGTTCTGCACGGCACCGCCGACACCGTCGTCTCCGTCGATGCCGGTCGGCACGCGGCGTCGTTGATCCCGAACGTCGAGACGTCGTTCTGGGACGGCGTCGACCACGGACCGTTCGTCGCCGATCCGCATCGATTCCTCACCGAGCTCACCGGTTTCGTGGACGGTGTGCCGGCCCGGTAGGGGTTCCGCCGCGGACCGCAGATCGAGCGGCTCGATTCGGACAGGGCAGACTGGAAAGGTGGTCCGCCATAACAGCCCGCACCGGATAGCCGTGCTGTCTCTGCACACGTCGCCGTTGGCGCAGCCGGGAACCGGCGACGCCGGGGGCATGAACGTCTACGTTCTGCAGTCCGCGCTGCAACTCGCGGCGCGGGGCGTCGAGGTGGAGATCTTCACGCGTGCGACGTCGTCCAAGGACGATCCGGTGATCGAGGCCGCGCCCGGCGTCACCGTGCGCAACGTCGAGGCGGGCCCGTTCGAGGGGCTCGACAAACACGATCTGCCCACCCAGCTCTGCGCGTTCGCGGCCGGCGTGCTGCGCGAGGAAGCGCGTCGGGAACCCGGGTACTACGCCATGATCCATTCCCACTACTGGCTCTCCGGCCAGGTCGGGTGGCTGGCCCGCGACCGGTGGCGGGTGCCGTTGGTCCACACCGCACACACCCTCGCGGCGGTGAAGAACCTGTCCGTCGCGGCGGGGGACACCCCCGAACCCGCAGCCCGACGCATCGGGGAGAAGCAGGTCGTCGAAGAGGCGGACCGGCTCACCGCCAACACCGCCGACGAGGCGTCGGCGCTGATGGACCTGTACGGCGCACCCGAGGACAAGATCGACATCGTCGCTCCCGGTGCGGACCTGCGCGTCTTCCGGCCCGGGGATCGGCCCGCCGCGCGGCGGTCGCTCGGTATCGAGGACGACGAGATGGTGGTGACCTTCGTCGGGCGCATCCAACCGCTCAAGGCGCCCGACGTTCTCATCGCGGCCGCCGCCGAACTCCACGCCCGCGAGCCGGGGCTTCCCCTGCGCGTCCTGGTGGTCGGCGGACCGTCGGGTACGGGCGTGGAGCGTCCCGACGCCCTCATCGACCTGACCCGACGCCTGGGCATCGACGCCCTCGTGGACTTCCTGCCACCGCAGCCGCCGGAACGGCTCGCCGACATCTACCGGGCGTCGGACATGGTGGCGGTGCCGAGTTACTCGGAGTCGTTCGGCCTCGTCGCGATCGAGGCGCAGGCCTGCGGGACACCGGTGGTCGCGGCCGACGTCGGTGGGCTCGGCGTCGCCGTCCGCGCCGACGAGACCGGCCTGCTGGTGCGCGGGCACGACATCGCCGACTGGGCGAACGCGCTGAGAACGCTGGCGATCGATTCTCGTCTTCGCGCCCGGATGGCGTCGAATGCCTCGCAGCACGCCGAGAACTTCTCGTGGGAGCACACCGCGGACGCACTTCTGGACACGTACGAACGCGCCGCATGGCGTTTCGGCCGGACCGATTCGGGCGATTCCCGTCCCACGGGCGAGTTCTCGCCCCGCAGGCCGCGAGGACTGTGGCGACTCCGACGGACAGGAACGGTACGAGCGCTGTGAGTGCGAACGACGACATTCCGACCGACGACATTCCGACCGGTGATTCCGTTGCCGGCAACCGGGTTCCGATCTCCGAGACCGTGGAGCTGATCGCCGGGGTGTTGGCCGACCGCGAACTCGACCACTACCGCCCCAAGCCCGAGCAGTTCGTCGTCGATCTGCCGGGCGAGCGCAAGCTCAAGACCACGACGCTGCTGACCGTCGGCAACCACGGCCTGCGGATCGAGGCGTTCGTCTGCCGCAAGCCCGACGAGAACTTCGAGGGCGTCTACCGATACCTGTTGCGGCGCAACCGCCGTCTGTACGGGGTGCACTACACGATCGACAAGGTCGGCGACATCTACCTCGTCGGGCGGATGTCCACGCACTCGGTGACCGGCGACGAACTCGATCGTGTCCTCGGTCAGGTGCTCGAGGCCGCCGACGGTGACTTCAACATTCTGCTGGAACTCGGCTTCGCGGAATCCATTCGTCGGGAATGGAAGTGGCGCGTTTCTCGGGGCGAGTCGCTGCACAACCTGAAGGCGTTCGAGCACCTCGTGGAGGACGGCGACGGCGAGTCGACATCGGTGTGGCCCGGAACGGGCGCTCGCCGCTCCTGACCGGGTCCGGGGTCCGGTGAATCGGACATGGACAGGTACTCTCGTACCTGTTGTGACGCCAATCACCCGTCGTGTAAGTGTGAATGGCCGACACAGTATTGTTCACTGTGTCGTCCACATCACCGGCGCCGTCGATAAAGGAGCCCCATGAGTTTCCGCAGTCCGTATCCCGATGTCGAGATCCCCGAGTCCAACGTCTACGACTTTCTTTTCGGGAACCTGAGCGACGAGCAGCTCGCCCGTCCCGCACTCGTCGACGGGTCCTCCGGCGCCGTGACCGACTACCGGACCCTCGTCGCCCAGATCAACGGTGTCGCCGGCGCTCTCGCCGAGCGCGGCATCGAGGTCGGCGACGTCGTCGCGCTGCACTCGCCGAACGTCCCCGCCTTCGCGTCGGTGTTCCACGGAATTCTGCGCGCCGGAGCCACGGCCACCACCATCAACGCCCTGTACAACGCCGAGGACATCGCGAAGCAGCTGACGGACTCGAAGGCGAAGATGCTCTTCACCGTCTCGCCGCTGCTCGCCCAGGCCAAGGCCGCGGCCGAGCAGGTCGGTATCCCCGCGGACAAGGTCGTCGTGCTCGACGGCGCCGAGGGGCACCCGTCGTTGAAGGATCTGTTGACGCAGGGCGCCTCGGCGCCGGACGTGACGTTCGATCCGGCCACCCACCTCGCGGTGCTGCCCTACTCGTCCGGCACCACCGGTCGCCCCAAGGGCGTCATGCTGACGCACCGCAACCTCGTGGCCAACGTGTCGCAGATTCACGAGAACATGGGGGCCGATCATGACGACGTCCTCCTCGCCGTGCTGCCGTTCTTCCACATCTACGGCATGACCGTGCTGCTCAACCTCGGTCTCAAGGTCGGCGCGTCGCTGGTGACGATGCCGAAGTTCGATCTGGTCCAGTTCCTCGAGCTGATCGCCGAGAAGAAGATCACCTACGTCTTCATCGCCCCGCCGGTCGCCGTCGCCCTGGCCAAGCACCCGTTGGTGGACAACTACGACACCTCCAGTGTTCGCATGGTCTTCTCCGGTGCCGCGCCCCTCGACGAGAACCTGGGCAAGGCGGTCGCCGCGCGACTGAACACCAAGGTGCGTCAGGGCTACGGCATGAGCGAGCTCAGCCCGGTCTCGCACTCCATCCCCGCCGACGGCGACGACATGCCGCTCAGCAGCGTCGGTGTCCCCGTCTCGAACACCGAGAACAAGATCGTCGATCCGTCCACGGGCGAGGAGGTCGCGTACCCGGCCGAGGGCTCCGACGAGGTCAGCGTGTCCGGCGAGCTGTGGGTGAAGGGGCCGAACGTGATGGTCGGCTACCTGGAGAACCCGCAGGCCACCGCGGACACCCTCGATTCCGACGGGTACCTGCACACCGGTGACATGGCCGTGGTCGACGGCAAGGGCCGCGTCACGATCGTGGACCGGCTCAAGGAGCTCATCAAGTACAAGGGCTACCAGGTGCCGCCCGCCGAACTCGAGGCGCTGCTCCTCACCCACCCGCAGATCGCCGACGCCGCCGTCATCGGGGTGCTCGACGACGAGGGCGAAGAGGTGCCGAAGGCGTTCGTCGTGCTGCAGCAGGGAGCCGAGCTCAGCGAGGACGACGTCATGACCTTCGTGTCCGAGAAGGTGTCGCCGCACAAGAAGGTGCGCAAGGTGCAGTTCATCGACACGGTGCCGAAGTCGGCGGCCGGCAAGATTCTGCGCAAGGACCTGCGGACGGCCGAGAAGGCTCAGTAGCGGTTCGGTCCGCACTGCTCGATCTGCACTGCTTGCTCGTACCGAACACCCTCTCCAGCGTGCTGGAGGGGGTGTTCGCGTTGGAGAGGGTGTGCGGATCGGGTGGGCGCCCCCGCCCCACCGCCCCGCGCACCCAGCAGCGCTTCGCCCACCGTGCACGGTGCGCGTGCCGCTGGACGGTGCGCGAAATACGGTGCAGCCGCATCGAAGCCGAGGATTCTGCCGCAGCCCGCGCCCCTCGCACGGTAGTAATGAGTCATGGACACGATCACCGTCGACACCCCCCGAGGCCAGGTACGCGGACGCACCGAGAACGGGGTCGAGTCGTTCCTGGGAATCCCCTACGCGCAGGCTCCGTTCGGCTCCCTCCGGTTCCAGGCGCCCGCACCCGTGCCGGCGTGGGACGGTGTGCGCGACGCACTCGAGCTCGGCGCCACCGTGCCCAAGGTCGGTTACCGTCCGCCGACGAGCGAGCTCCTCGCCGAACCGATCGTCGACGGCACCGACTGCCTCAACGTCAACGTCTTCACGCCCGACGCGAACGGCTCGGCACCCGTGTTCGTGTGGATCCACGGCGGCGCATTCGTCAACGGCAGCAACGCCGTTCCCGCCTACGACGGCACGGCGTTCGCGCGCGACGGCATCGTCGCCGTGGTGATCAACTACCGACTGGGGGTCGACGGGTTCGCGCAGATCCAGGGCGCACCGGCCAACCGCGGGATGCTCGATCAGGTCGCCGCGCTGGAGTGGGTGCGCGAGAACATCGCGTCGTTCGGGGGTGATCCCGGGGCGGTCACCATCGCCGGTGAATCGGCCGGGGCGATGAGCGTCGGGACCCTGATGTCGATGCCGCGCGCCGAGGGGCTGTTTCGTCGCGCCATCCTGCAGAGCGGCGCGGGACACCACGTGATCACCACCGAGACCGCCGCGAAAGTGGCTGCGGCGCTCGCGGAGTCGCTCGGTGTCGACGCCACCGTCGACGGTCTCGGCTCGGTGCCGGTCGACACGCTCGTCGAGGCCCAGCGCGCTCTGTCCGACCGGATCTCCGTCGAGGCGTCGTCGGGTGCATGGGGTGAACTCGCGCTCAACGTGATGGCCTTCGAGCCGTGCGTCGACGGTGACGTGGTACCCGCACTCCCGATCGCGCGCATCGCCGAGGGCGCCGGATCCGACATCGACGTGATGATCGGAACCACCAGCGAGGAGCACGCGTTCTTCATCGTGCCCGCGGGTCTGGTCCCGCACATCACCGAGGACTATCTGCATCGCACGTTGGCGGGATACGGCGTCGACCCGTCGTCGCTCGAGGCCTACCGCGCCCAGCTTCCCGACGCGTCCGCGGGCGAGCTGATGATCGCCATCATGACGGACTGGTTCTTCCGCGTGCCGGCGGTGCGGTTCGTCGAGGCGCGCGGGGGCGGTGATCACGTGTACGAGTTCACCTGGCGCTCAACGCTGTTCGACGGCAACCTCGGCGCGTGTCATGCCCTGGAGATCCCGTTCGTGTTCGACGTGCTGGACAAACCGGAAACCGCGCTCATCACCGGTCCGAACCCGCCGCAGCCCATCGCCGACGACATGCATCGGGCGTGGGTCGACTTCGTGCGGGACGGCGATCCCGGCTGGGCGCCCTACGGCCGTGAGCGAACGGTGAAGATGTTCGGCACCGAGCCCGCGGTGGTGGACGATCCACGGCCGGGGACACGTGAGGTGTGGACCGGGGTGCGGTGATTCGACGAGAGCCGAACCGCTTCCCGCGAGCCCCACGACGGGCCCGGCGCTCGGTTCGACTCTCGTCGAGCGCCGAAACCGTGAGAAACTGACCGCCATGAGCATCGGAACCCTGATTCTTCTCCGCCACGGCGAGAGCGAATGGAACGCGTCGAACCAGTTCACCGGATGGGTGGACGTACGCCTCACCGAGAAGGGCGAGGCCGAGGGCACGCGCGCCGGCGAACTGCTGGTGCAGGAGGGTGTGCTCCCCGATCTGCTGTTCACCTCCATGCTCCGCCGCGCGATCAGCACCGCGAACCTCGCGCTCGACGCCGCCGACAGGCACTGGATCCCCGTCGTCCGCGACTGGCGCCTCAACGAGCGGCACTACGGCGCGCTGCAGGGGCTGGACAAGGCAGCGACCAAGGAGAAGTTCGGCGAGGAGCAGTTCATGCTCTGGCGCCGCAGCTACGACACCCCGCCGCCGCCCATCGAGGCCGGCTCCGACTACAGCCAGGACGCGGATCCGCGGTACGACGACATCGACGCCGTCCCGCTCACCGAGTGCCTGAAGGACGTCGTCGACCGGTTCATCCCGTACTACGAGAGCACCATCGTCCCGGAGCTGAAGCAGGGCAAGAACGTGATGATCGCGGCGCACGGCAACTCGCTGCGCGCGCTGGTGAAGTACCTCGACGACATCTCCGATTCCGAGATCGCCGCCCTCAACATCCCCACCGGCATCCCGCTGCAGTACGACCTGGAGGAGTCGGGCGACAAGCTCGTCCCGACGGTCAAGGGCGGCACCTACCTCGACCCCGAGGCCGCCGCCGCGGGCGCCGCGGCCGTGGCGAACCAGGGCAAGAAGTAACGGCGGGTAAACGCGATGCGAACGCGTGCCCGACGCGCGGTGACGGCCCGGAAAACGCGCCTACCGTGCGTCGACACGCGTTCTGCTGACCGTACGATTCCCTCGTGACCGTCGCGACCGTAGTGCTCATCGCCGCTGTCGCGGCGGTGGGTGGCTACGTCGTCGGGGCGGTGCTGATCCCCTACCTGAACTCGCGACACCGGCAGCGCCAGAGTCAGGAATCGGGTCTGACGATGTCGCAGGTGCTCGATCTGATCATCCTGTCGTCGCAGAGCGGGATCGCGGTCGTCGACCAGTTCCACGACGTCGTCCTGTTCAACCCGCGGGCGGAGGAGCTGGGCCTGGTCAAGCACCGCTCGCTCGACGACCGAGCGTGGAAGGCCGCGACCCGGGTGCTCGAGACGGGGACGAGCGTCGACGTCGATCTGACGGTTCTCGACCAGCGCGGGAGGCCCGGCTTCGCCGTCAAGGGCACGGCGCAGCTGCTGAGCCAGGAGGATCGCCGGTTCGTCGTCCTGTTCGCGGACGACGACTCCGAACAGGTACGGATGGAAGCGACGCGTCGGGATTTCGTGGCCAACGTCAGCCACGAACTCAAGACGCCGGTCGGGGCGATCGGGTTGTTGGCCGAGGCGCTCCTCGAATCCAAGGACGATCCGGAATCGGTGCAGCACTTCGGCGAACGCATGCTCGGCGAATCGACCCGGCTCGGCAGCATGGTCAGCGAGCTCATCGCCCTCTCCCGCCTGCAGGGTGCGGAGAAGCTTCCCGATCTCGACGTGGTCGACGTGGACACCGTCGTCAAGAACGCCCTGCAGCGGTCCGAGCTCAAGGCCGACGTCGCGGGCATCACGGTCACCAGTGACCGCCCCAGCGGCCTCGAGGTCATCGGCGAGCAGACCCTGCTGGTCACGGCCCTGTCCAACCTGGTGGAGAACGCCATCGCGTACTCGCCACAGGGCTCGCCGGTCTCGGTCACCCGGTCCATCCGTGACGAGAACGGCGCCCCGGTGGTGGCCTTCTCGGTCACCGACCGCGGGATCGGTATCGCGAAGCAGGACCAGGAGCGCGTCTTCGAGCGCTTCTTCCGCGTCGACAAGGCGCGATCCCGAGCGACGGGCGGAACCGGACTCGGTCTCGCCATCGCCAAACACGTTGCCGCCAACCACAACGGCCGCATCGAGCTGTGGAGCAAGCCCGGAACGGGCTCGACCTTCACGCTGTTGATTCCTGCTCACATCGAGGACGACGGAGACCCGTCGTGAACAACCGAAAGGCACTCACGTGACGAGCGTTCTCATCGTCGAAGACGAGGAATCGTTGGCGGACCCGTTGGCGTTCCTGCTCCGCAAGGAAGGGTTCGAGGCGACGATCGTCGGCGACGGCCCGTCCGCGCTGGCCGAGTTCGACCGGGTGGGCGCCGACATCGTCCTGCTCGACCTCATGCTCCCCGGTATGAGCGGCACCGACGTCTGCAAGCATCTGCGCAGTCGCTCCGGTGTACCCGTCATCATGGTGACGGCGCGCGACAGCGAGATCGACAAGGTGGTGGGCCTCGAACTCGGAGCCGACGACTACGTCACCAAGCCCTATTCGGCCCGTGAGCTCATCGCGCGCATCCGGGCGGTCCTGCGCCGCGGATCCGACGCCGAGGAGATCGAGGACTCGTCGATCCTCGAGGCCGGGCCGGTGCGCATGGACGTCGAGCGCCACGTGGTGATGGTCGGCGGACAGCAGATCACGTTGCCGCTCAAGGAGTTCGATCTCCTCGAGTACCTGCTCCGCAACTCCGGTCGCGTGCTCACCCGCGGGCAGCTGATCGACCGGGTGTGGGGCGCGGACTACGTGGGCGACACCAAGACGCTCGACGTGCACGTCAAGCGGTTGCGGTCGAAGATCGAGGACGATCCGGCCAAGCCGGTGCATCTGGTCACCGTGCGCGGATTGGGCTACAAGCTCGAGGAGTGAGCTAGGTGCGCTGCGCCTGCCGCGTCGCCGGGTGCACCGCGATCAGCCCGAGCCCCTGCCGGCGGCGGCACAGCGCGGCCAGCACGGTGTAGACGTCGGCACCGAGCAGTTCACGTAGCTCGGGTTCGTACGATTGCCACACCGGCTTCGACCCCACGTGGGCGTCGGGGGACGCGGTGCAGTACCAACTCAGATCGGCGCCGCCCTCGCCCCACCCTCGCCGGTCGTACTCGCCGAGCACCGTCTCGAGCACCTCGACGCCGTCCGGACGCGTGACCCATTCCTGGGTGCGCCGGATGGGGAGCTGCCAGCACACGTCCGGCTTCACCTCGAGCGGCTCGATGCCCTTGCGCAACGCCATCCGGTGCAGTGCGCACCCGATACCGCCGGCGAATCCGGGGCGGTTCAGGAAGATGCAGGCACCCTTGTACTTGCGGGTGCGCAGCGCCTGCTCGTTCTCGAGCTCGTCGACCTCGACGAACCCCTTCTTGCCCAGGCCCTTGTCCATCAGCTGCCAGTCGTCCGCGGTCAGCAGTTCGACCGATGCCTTCAGTTTGTCGTGGTCCTCGTCGTCGGAGAGGAACGCGCCGTGGGAGCAACACCCGTCGTCGGGCCGATCGGGGACGGTTCCCTGGCAGGCCGGGGTGCCGAACACGCAGGTCCAGCTCGAGAGCAACCACGTGAAGTCGGCACGGATCACGTGCTCGGCGTTCGTGGGATCGACGAACTCGACCCACTCGCGCGGGAAGTCCGGCGCGACCTCGGGAGCGGGGTCCAGTTTGTGGGTCGCCACGGGTTCCAGAACGTCCGCGGGTCGTTCCGGCGCGGCCGGTTTCGCACGTGTCACAGTGCACGACGCTAGACCCAGTACGGTATTCGATGTGCGCCTAGGGGTTCTGGATGTCGGAAGCAACACCGTCCATCTGCTCGTGGTCGACGCCCATCGCGGCGGACACCCGACGCCGATGAGCTCCACCAAGGCTGCCCTGCGCCTGGCGGAGAACACCGACGACGACGGGGACATCACGGTCGCGGGCGCCGATCGACTGGTGCGCACGGTGGCGGACTTCGCGTCCATCGCCACGTCGTCGGGCTGCGGGGAGATGATGGCCTTCGCCACCTCTGCCGTGCGCGACGCCCGCAACTCCGACGCGGTCCTCGGCCGCGTGCGCGACGAAACCGGCGTCAGCCTGCAGGTGCTCTCCGGTGAGGACGAGTCCCGGCTGACCTTCCTGGCGGTTCGACGATGGTTCGGGTGGAGCGCCGGGCGCATCCTCGACCTGGACATCGGCGGTGGCTCCCTCGAACTGAGCACCGGGATCGACGAGAACCCGGATGTCGCGATGTCGCTGCAACTCGGTGCCGGACGGCTCACGCGGGACTGGCTCGCGGAGGATCCGCCCGGGAAGCGTCGGGTCGCGGTCCTGCGGGACTGGCTCGACGCGGAGCTGGTGGAACCGGCGCGCAAGGTCCTCGAACCGGGCGTCCCCGACCGCACGGTGGGAACGTCGAAGACCTTCCGTTCGTTGGCCAGGCTGACGGGAGCGGCACCCTCCGCAGCAGGTCCGCGCGTGGTGAGAACGCTCACGTCCGACGGGTTGCGCCAGGTCATCGCGTTCATCTCGCGGATGACATCGGCGGACCGTGCAGAATTGGAAGGGGTGAGTGCGGATCGATCGCGGCAGATGGTTGCCGGCGCGCTGGTCGCGGAAGCGAGCATGCGAGCACTGAAGATCGATTCGCTCGAGATTTGCCCGTGGGCTCTGCGCGAGGGTTTGATCCTGCGCAAGCTCGATACGGAATCGTTCGGCGAAGTGGTGGGATCGAAGCAACTATGAGCGACGACAACAGCAACGAGGACACCCAGCAGGTGTCCGTCGCGGAATTGCTCGCGCGCAACGGCGCCAAGGTGGGCAACCAGTCCGGTGGGCGACGCCGCCGCGGAATGGCCGGCGGCATCTCGGTCGCCGAACTGACCGGTGAGATCCCGGTGGTCGAGGACTCTCCGACCGCCGACGCTCCGGCGGCGAAGACCGAGACCCCGAAGCCCGAGACCCCGAAGCCCGACGCGCCGAAGTCCGAGACCCCGAAGCCCGAGACCCCGAAGCCCGAGACCCCGAAGCCCCGGGCCACCGAGGCCGCCCGACGCCCATCCGCCCCGGCCCGCCCGACCCCCGCCTTCGGTAGTTCGCGCACGGTCGAGCCGGAACCCGCGCTGTTCTCGGGCGCGCCGTCCGTGGCGGTCGACCGGTTGCGCGCATCGACGGATCGGTCGGCGGACACCGAGGTCGTCGAGAAGCCGTCGGCGACGACCGTCGAGAAGCCGGCAGCGACGCCTGCGGAGAAGACCGCGGAAAAGACCGTCGAGGAGCCCGCGGCGACGTCGGCCGACACCCGCGACGTCGACGCCTCGTCCGAGACCACGGTCCTGACCCCGGTCACCGCGGACGACGAGGCGGTCACCACCGAAACCGCCGTCGTGACCGACGCCGACACCCCCGCCACCGACACCCCCGACACCGACACCCACGACACCGACACCCACGACACTGCCGAGCCCGCCCGCCCGGCCGGCTCCAAGCGCAGCCCCATCAAGCAGTGGCTGTCGCTGTTCGCGCAGGGCGCCGTGGCGATCGTGCTCGGCGCGTTCCTGTTCAAGGGCTTCGAGCGGCTGTGGGAGATGCTGCCGTGGGTGGCGCTGGTGCTCGCATTCTTCGTGATCGTCGGGCTGGTCGCCGTGGTTCGGGTGCTCCGCCGCACCGACGACATCGTCTCGATTCTCCTCGCCGTTCTGGTCGGTGGGTTCGTCACCCTCGGCCCGCTCGCCTTCATGCTCAGCACGACTTGAGTACCGCGCGCGTCTCCGTCGGGCTCTCGACGGCCTCGGTCTACCCGCAGAACACCGAATCGGCGTTCCGGTACGCCGCGGAACTGGGGTTCGACGGTATCGAGCTGATGGTGTGGGCCGAGCCGGTGAGCCAGGACGTGGGTGCGGTGAAGGCACTCAGCCGGGAGTACTCGGTGCCGGTGCTCGCGGTCCACGCACCGTGCCTGTTGATCACCCAACGGATCTGGGGTTCGGATCCGGTGGCCAAGCTGACTCGCTCGGTGCACGCGGCCGAGACGCTCGGTGCCGGGACCGTCGTCGTGCACCCGCCGTTCCGCTGGCAGAAGGAGTACGCGGACGGGTTTCCGGACCAGACCGCGCAGCTCGAGGACGACAACGAGGGCGTCGTGGTCGCCGTCGAGAACATGTTCCCCATCCGTGCGGACCGGGTGTTCGGGGCCGGATCCGGATCGGTCAAGCGGCTCATGAAGCGCGGCGGCCCGGGGCTGGCGGTGTCGGCGTTCACGCCGTCCTACGACCCCACGGACGCCGGCCACCGGCACTACACGCTGGACTTCTCCCACACCGCGACGTCGGGAGTCGATCCCGTCGAGTTGTCCCGTCGGATGGGCGAGGGACTGGCCCATCTGCACCTGGCCGACGGCCGCGGGGCGTCGGTCGACGAGCACCTGGTCCCCGGTGACGGAACGCAGCCCATCGCCGAGGTGTGCCGGGAACTGCTCGATCGCGGGTTCGCCGGGCAGGCCGTGCTCGAGATCAACACCCAGAACGCGCGCTCGGCCGAGAACCGATCGACCGCTCTGGAGCGCTCGTTGGCGTTCGCTCGTACGCACCTCACCCCCGGCGGCGTGCCGCGGTGAGCGATGCGTTCGACCGGTTGATCGCTCTGCGTTCCGTGGGTGTCGACGCGTTCGAGGCCACGATCGACGCCACCTGGACCATCGGTCCCAAGGTCCACGGCGGCGCGATGATGAGTGTCTGCGCCGCCGCCGCGACCGCGCGGGTGGCGACCGACCCCGACCCCGCGGTCCTGTCTCCGCTCGCGGTGAGCGCGAATTACCTGGCGGCACCTGACCCCGGCGAGGTCGCCGTGACCGCCGTGGTGCGCAAACGGGGCCGTCGAGTGGTGGTCGTGGACACGACCCTGTCCCAGAACGGGGTCGATGCGGTCCACGCCGTCGTCACCCTGGGTCTGCCCGACGCCGCCGGGTCTCGGTACGTGGAACCGTCGACGGCGGCGTCGATGCCCGTCGAACCACCCGCGTCGGCTCCGCGCGTGGGCGACGAGGACTCGATCGTGAACGTGGCGTCGGGCTGCGAGATGGTCATGGCGAACGACGGTGCCGACGGGGGACACGGCCTGTGGATCAGACCCGCGCACGGCGACGCGACCGATCCGTCGACCGCAGCGCTGTTCGCGATCATGGCGGGGGACATCGGACCACCGGCCACGATGGATCACGGCATCGACGGGTGGGCGCCGACGGTACAACTCACCGCATACCTGCGCCGGATCCCGGAGCCCGGCTGGCTCCGGGTGCGGTCGTCGAGCACGCTGATCGGGGAGGTGTGGTTCGAGGAGGACCACACCGTCGTCGACTCCTCCGGCGCGGTCGTGGTGCAGACGCGGCAGCTCGCGATGGTGCCTCGCACGTCCTGAAATCGGTCATGGCAGGCTTGCACTCATGACGAGAATTGCGGTGATCGGCGGCGGCCGGATCGGTGAAGCGTTGATCGCGGGCCTGATCGAGGGCGGATTGAGCACCGGGCACGTCGTGTTGTCCGAGAAGAACCCGGCTCGCGCCACGGCGGTCGCCCAACAGTTCGGAGTGCGGGCCACGAGCGTGTCCGACGCCGTGGAGTCGTCCGACGTCATCGTCGTGGCCGTGAAGCCCGGCGACGTGGACTCGGTCATCACCCAGATCTCCAAGGCGGACCTCGACGGGGAACGCGAGAAGATTCTGGTGTCGATGGCCGCGGGGGTCCCCACCGGCCGATTCGAGCCGAAGATGCCCGCAGGCACGCCGGTGGTACGCGTGATGCCGAATACGCCGATGCTCGTCGGCGAGGCCATGTGCGTGCTCTCGCCGGGCCGGCACGCGCGGTCCGAGCACGTCGAACTCGTGCGGAAACTGCTCGGCACCGTCGGCAAGGTCGCGGTCGTGGCGGAGTCGCAGATCGACGCGGTGACGGCGGTGTCGGGGTCCGGTCCCGCGTATTTCTTCTTGATGGCCGAGGCCATGGTGGACGCCGCGGTGGCCCAGGGATTGGCTCGTGACATCGCCACGATGCTGGTGATACAAACGATGGTGGGGTCGGCGGCGATGCTGGATCGCTCCGACGAGAGCGCCACGGAGCTGCGCGCCGGTGTGACTTCTCCGGGTGGTACCACGGCGGCAGCGTTGGCGACGATGGAGCGAAACGGCTTCCGAGCAGCGGTTCTCGACGCTGTCGACGCCGCGGCGGCCCGCAGCGCCGCGCTGGGTTCGTCGTCCGAATGAATACCGATTACCCCCACCCGTCGCACAAGTCACTCGAGTCCCGCTAAGCTCCACACAGCACGTGCGTGTCTGTACCGCCGGAGGGGAAGCCGGCGGCACGGACGTGCCGGAGGTAAGTGGATAAATGGAATCTGTGAACAAGCCGTCCGGGTCGAATTCGAAGAATTCGCCCGGTGACGGCCGACAAGGCGTGTCCGAAACGCAATTCATGACCGTCGCCGAGGTGGCGTCGTTGATGAGGGTGTCCAAGATGACCGTCTATCGCCTGATCAAGGGCGGCGAACTGCCTGCTGTGCGGGTGGGACGCTCGTTCCGAGTGCATGCGAAGGCGGTGCACGACTACTTGGAGACCTCCTACTTCGACGCGGGCTGACGGACGGGCGGCGTAATGGGTGCGATTTAGTCGAGCGCTCTCTCTGTGGGTATGATCGGTGATGAGTCGCGCGAGCGGGGCAGCACCTGCTCTGCTGTGCGCCGGAACCGCCCAGAAGAAGCCGCACCGAAGCTTTCGGTTCGCGGAGTAGTCGAAGAAGACGAAGACGAAAGAACGCGAGGGACACCCGCATGGGTTCAGTGATCAAGAAGCGTCGCAAGCGCATGTCGAAGAAGAAGCACCGCAAGTTGCTTCGTCGCACCCGCGTTCAGCGTAGGAAATTGGGCAAATAAGCTTCGGCCCGAAGCACGACACGTCGCCTTCGGGCGTCCTGCCCGTCACCGAAGGTGGCGGGCAGACGTGTGTGCGGAGGGATCTTCGCTCACCCGTGAGCCGGGTGTGCAGGGTGAGAAAGCAGCCGGTACGGCCCGTGGGGGGTGCTTCGGTGGAGAGTCGGCGGCCCGCTCGGGTTCGTGACACCATGGTCGGACACGACGGTGAGGGGATCCGGTGAGCGACAGCGACGACGGACGCGGCACGCCTCGCGTCGTCCTGGTGACGGGAGCCAGCCGGTTCCTCGGCGGATATCTGACGATGCGCCTCGCCCAGAATCCCGACGTCGAGCGGGTCATCGCGGTGGACGCCGTGGCCCCGACCAAGGACATGATCCGACGGATGGGTCGCGCCGAATTCGTGCGCGCCGACATTCGAAATCCGTTGATCGGCAAAGTCATTCGCAACGCCGGGGTCGACACCGTGGTGCATGCGTCGCTCATCTCCCGCCCGCCCGGCGGCGGCGGACGCACCGTCATGAAGGACCTCAACGTCCTCGGAGCGATGCAGCTGTTCGCGGTGTGCCAGAAATCGCCGACGGTGCGCCGCGTCGTGTTGCGCTCCTCCACCGCCGTCTACGGCTGCAGCGCCAAGGATCCCGCGCTCTTCACCGAGGAGATGGCGGCGAGAACCCGGCTACGCGGCGCCTTCGCGCGCGACACCATGGAGACCGAGGGGTACGCGCGCGGGCTGAGTCGCCGCCGGCCCGACATCGACGTCACCATCGTGCGCAACGCCCCGATGATCGGCCCGCGGCTCAATGGCACCGTCTCGCGTTACCTCACCTCGCCCGTGATCCCCACCGTCTTCGGTCGGGACGCCCGGATGCAGCTGCTGCACGAGGAGGATGCGCTGTCCGCCCTCGAGCGGGCCACCGTGTCCGGCCCGGCCGGCACGTTCAACATCGCCGCCGACGGCGTCATCATGCTCTCCCAGGCCATCCGCCGGGCGGGCCGCGTGGAGCTGCCGGTGCCGTTCTCGCTGTTCAAGACCACCGGTCAGGCCGTGATGGGATCGCTCATGCGCGGCCTGTCCACCGAACAGCTCGAGTACTTCGACTTCGGCTGCGGCGTGGACAACACCCGAATGAAGAACGTTCTCGGCTTCACCCCGCGATGGACGACGGTCCAGGCGTTCGACGATTTCGTCCGCGGTGTCTCGCTGAGCCCCGTCGTTCGGTCCGAATGGGTCGATGCCCTCGAATCCCGCGTGATCTCACTGTTGGGGGAGCGCCGGCCCGCGGCGCCCGCGTTGGTACCGGTGCCTACCGGGGGAAGGAGTGAGTGACGTGGCGAAAGTGATTCAGCTGCACGGTAAGTCGTCCGATCGCCCGCTTCCGTCCATGGCGGCCAGCCATCCCGACGAGGTCCGAGGCCGTCACCCGTCCTCGTACGCCGACGCGGCCGAACCCGTCACCGCGGTGGAGCCGGTCACCGGAGACGGCTTCTCGTCGATCCTCGAACAGGTACGACGCACCCTGGTGGATCAGGTCGCCGGGTCGGCCGACTTCCTGCGGACCCGGATGGCCGGCGACTACGAGGTCGACGAGTTCGGATACGACCCCCACTTCGCCGACAACATCTGGCTTCCCGCTCTGCGGCCGCTGTTCGACAAGTGGTTCCGTGTCGAGATCCGCGGCATCGAGAACGTGCCGGCCGACGGCGGCGCCCTCGTCGTGTCGAACCATGCCGGCGTCATTCCGCTCGACGGGCTGATGGCGACCGTCGCGATGCGCGATCACCATCCGCAGAAACGCGCGCTGAGGTTGCTCGCGGCCGACCTCGCATTCGAGATGCCCGTCGCCGGCGTCGTCGCCCGCCGCGCCGGACACACCCTGGCGTGCCAGCCCGACGCCGAGCGCCTGCTCCGTAAGGGCGAGGTGGTCGGCGTCTTCCCGGAAGGCTTCAAGGGGATCGGCAAGCCGTTCAGCGAGCGGTACAAGCTGCAGCGCTTCGGCCGCGGCGGCTTCGTCTCGGCCGCGCTGCGCACACAGACGCCGATCATTCCGTGCTCCATCGTGGGGTCGGAGGAGATCTATCCCAAGATCGGTGACCTGACGACGCTCGCGCGGGTGCTGGGAATGCCGTACTTCCCGGTGACGCCGCTCTTCCCGCATTTCGGGCCGCTCGGACTGATTCCGATGCCGTCCAAGTGGATCATCGAGTTCGGCGAGCCCATCGACACCAGCTCGTACGAACCGTCCGCGGCCGACGATCCGATGGAACTCTTCGAGGTCACCGACCGCGTGCGCGAGACCATTCAGCAGACGCTGTACCGGTTGCTCGCGCGTCGGCGGAACGTGTTTCTGGGCTGACGCGGGTCGGCGCCCCGCCGCTCGCGCACCGTCCAGCGCTCTGCGCACGCTGCACGGTGCGCAAGACGCTGCAGGGTGCGCGGGGGAGGGCGCAGTCCAGGACTCGCGCTCAGCCCACCAACCCGTCCACGATCTGCGCGGACAGGGTGACCAGCGGCAGACCACCACCGGGGTGCGACGACCCTCCGACCAGGAACAGTCCGGGCACCGGGGTGCGGTTGGCCGGGCGCAGGAAGGCCGCGGCCGCACCGTTGGACGAGGTGCCGTAGATCGAGCCGCCCGGTGTCATGGTGCGGCGCTGGAGATCCGCCGGGCTGATGATCTCGCGCCACAGCACGCGTCCGCGGACGTCGACGCCGCGCTCGGCCATGATGTCGAGGATCCGATCGGCGTAGCTCTCGGCCAGACCGGGTGCGTCCCAGTCCACCAGTGAGCGCGACCCGGTGCCGTGCCGTGCGGCGTTGACCAGGACGAACCACGCCTCGCTGTCGCCGTCCGGGACCAGGGCGGGATCGTCGGGTGCACTCACGTAGACGGTGGGGGACGCGGCCGGGTGCGCGGGCCGGGTGCGGGTGCCGAACACGGCGTCGAACTCGTCGTCGTAGTTCTCGGGGAACAGCACGCGGTGGTGCGGGGTGGTCTCGTCGCGACCGCGCAGCGCCACCAGCACCACGAACCCCGACAACGACGCGGTGGTGGCCGACAGCCGGCGTCGAGCGAGGGCCGTGCCGCGACCGGCGGACGCGGGCAGCAACGATCGGTAGACCTGCTCCGCGTCGGCGTTGGCCACGACCAGATCGGCGGGGACGAATCCCGTCGACGTGCGCACTCCCGTCACACCGTGCGCGGCGGTCTCGATGCCGAGCACCTCGACGCCGGTACGAATCTCTGCACCCAGACTCGTTGCTCGAGAGGCGATCTCGTCGGCGATGCGGTGCAGTCCGCCGGGGACGTGCCACGAACCCCACCGCTGCTCCACGTGCGGAACGGTGGCCAGCGCCGCCGGCGCCCGGCGCGGATCCGAGCCGGTGTAGGTGGCGTAGCGATCGAGCATCATCGCCAGGCGCGGGTCGGTCAGATACCGGCTGCCGAGTCCGCGCAGCGACTGCCACGGCGCGATGTTCTTCAGATCGCCGACACGTCGGGACAGGGACAGGAGCTCACGGGGACCGATGGGGGACTCGAGGAACGCGTCGTGCGTGGCGTCCCAGATCCGTTCCGCGCGAGCGGCGAACGCGGACCACTGCGCGCCGCGTCCCGCCCCGAGGGCGGCGTCGAGGGCCGCGGGGATGTCGGCTTCGCGTCCCGGGAGGTCGAGGACGACGCCGTCGGGGAAGCGGTACCGGCACGCCACCTCGAGCCGCTCGAACGCCAGGTCGGAGGGCCCGCCCGTCTCGGCGAAGAGAGCGTCGAACACATGGGGCATCGTGACCAGCGACGGGCCGGTGTCGAACACGAAACCGTCGCGCTCGAACGTCCCCAGTTTTCCGCCGAGGGTGGCCGCCTGCTCGAGAACCGTGACCGCGAAGCCGCGGTGGGCCAGCCGGGCCGCGGTGGCGAGGCCGCCGACTCCCGCGCCGACGACGACGACGCGTCGGGTCATGGATTCCGACGGCCGAGCACGGCGGCGACTCCGCCGCCGACGGCGCCGAGCGCGAGGGCGGTGGGCACGCCGATCTTCGCGGCCTTGCGTCCGGTGCGGAAATCTCGCACCTCCCAGCCGCGGTTCTTGGCGAGCTCGCGGAGGTCCGCGTCGGGGTTGACGGCGACGGCGGTTCCCACGAGGGAGAGCATCGGGACGTCGTTGTGACTGTCCGAGTAGGCGGTGCATCGACGCAGGTCCAGGCCCTCGCGGACGGCCAGGGTGCGGACGGCGTGCGCCTTGCCGCGCCCGTGGAGGATGTCGCCGACCAGGCGGCCGGTGAAGACGCCGTCGACGCTCTCGGCGACGGTCCCGAGCGCGCCCGTGAAGCCCAGCCGCTTGGCGATGATCGACGCCAGTTCCACGGGGGTGGCCGTGACCAGCCACACCTGCTGCCCGGCGTCGAGGTGCATCTGCGCCAGGGCGCGCGTGCCGGCCCAGATGCGGTCCGCGATCACCTCGTCGTAGATCTCCTCGCCCAGCCGGACGATCTCGGCCGTCGAGCGGCCCTCCACGAAGGACAGGGCCTTCTCGCGGCCCGTGCTCACGTCACCCAGGTTCTCCTTGCCGCTGACGCGGAACTTGATCTGCTGCCAGGCGAACTCCCGGACGTCGGCGGTGGTGAAGTACTTGCGGGCCGCGAGGCCGCGCGCGAAGTGGATGATCGAGGCGCCCTGCACCATCGTGTTGTCCACGTCGAAGAAGGCGGCGGCGGTGAGGTCTCGCGGGACGGAGCTGGGGCGATCGTCCTCCGACCCGCCGTTCTCGGCCTGCAGCGCGATCGCGGCGTCGGCGCTGGCCTCGCCGGCCAGGGTGGCGCGGAGCTGGGCCGCCGTGGGCCCGAGGGGATTGCGGATGCGGCGACGGGTCCGGGACGCATCCATCTTCTCCGGCGACATCGATTCGTCGGACATGCGCACCTCCCCATCTGTTCCGACCCGCACGCACGAGCCGTGTCCGACCCACCCTAGCCGCGAGCACCGACGGGAGTGGAAGGCTGTGGACTATGACATCTGGAACATCGGGGACACCCGGAATCACGGGGATCGCTCGCACTCCGCGGGTGACATTGCTGACTCGAGCCGGATGCGGTGCGTGCGTCGCCGCGCTGGAGGTCCTGACCCCGCTGTGTGTCGAGCTGGGTGCCGACGTCACCGTGATCGACGTGGACGAGGCCGCCGTTCGCGACCCTGACCTGCGGGCGGAGTACGGAGACCGGCTTCCCGTGGTGTTGCTCGACGGCCGCGAACACAGTTACTGGGACGTCGACGTGCCGCGGTTGCGGCGCGATCTCGGCGCTCCCTAGCAAAAAGAGCGGTCGCGGATCGTACTACACCGTCGAGCGACTTTGTTCATCGCGTTTCGAACGGTTAACGTGGATGAAGGAAATCAGGCGTGACCACCGACGAGAGCGGCTCAGAAGGTCGTTCGAGGTGGACCACCGTGTAGATCGCATCCGCGCACCGCGGTCGGTCGGACGAGGAGCCAGCGACGTGATCGAACTGCGCCCGAGTGTCGGTGCCGCACGTCGTACGACCGTCCTCGCCCAGGTTACGGTCCCCTGCTCTGCGAGCTCCCCCCGGGTGTACCTCACCCCCGAGACCGCACCACCGCACGAGAATGCAGCGCCGTTCGACACAGCAGCGCCGCTCGCATCTCAGTCCTTCGTCAGTAGAAACGGATCGGTGATCACACCGTGAGTGTCCTTCTCCTCGGGATTTCGCATCGAAGCGCTCCCGTCTCGGTTCTCGAACGCGTCGCGATCAGCGACACGGAGCGACCGAAACTCACCGATCGCATCATGCTCTCGCCGCACGTGTCCGAAGTGATGATCGTGTCGACGTGCAACCGCGTCGAGGTCTACGCCGTCGTCGACGCCTTCCACGGCGCGCTGACCGACCTCGGGGCCCTGCTGTCCGAGCACTCCGGTCTCGATCTGTCCGACCTCACCCGGTACGCGTACGTCCGATACAGCGAGGCCGCCGCCGAGCACCTGTTCGCCGTGGCCGGCGGACTCGACTCGATGGTGATCGGCGAGCAGCAGATCCTCGGCCAGATCCGCGCCGCCTACGCCGCGTCCGACGGCCAGCAGGCCTCGGGCCGCGCGATGCACGAGCTCGCGCAGCAGGCGCTTCGGGTGGGCAAGAAGGTCCACTCGGAGACCGGTATCGACAAGGCGGGCGCCTCCGTGGTGTCCGTGGCGCTCGACCGAGCCGGCGAGGTGTTCGGCAGCCTGGTCGGTCGCCGCGCGTTGGTGCTCGGCGCGGGCGCGATGGGCGGCCTCGCCGTCGCCCACCTGACGCGGACCGGAATCGCGTCCATCACGGTGGCCAACCGGACCGAGGCGCGCGCACAGCACCTGGCCGACACCGCGGCCGCGGGCGGCGTCGAGTCGCGTGCCGTCGCGCTCGACGATCTGTCCGACGCGCTCGCCGACGTCGACGTCCTCGTCACCTGTACCGGCGCCGTGGGTGCCGTCGTCACCATCGCCGACGTCCACCGGGCCCTGGCCCGACGCGACACCGTCGCCCGTCCCCTGGTCATCTGCGACCTGGGTCTTCCCCGCGACGTCGAGACCGCGGTGGCCGGCCTGCCCGGCGTGACCGTCATGGACATGGAGACGCTGCAGCGAGATCCCGCGGCCGGTGCGGCCGCGTCGGACGAGCGGGCCGCCCGCGAGATCGTCGCGCGCGAACTTGCCTCCTACCTGTCCGGTCAGCGTCTGGCCGAGGTCACTCCCACCGTCACGGCGCTGCGTCAGCGTGCGGCCGAGGTCGTCGAGTCCGAGTTGATGCGACTCGATTCCCGGCTGCCCGGCCTGGCCGATCCGCAGCGCGACGAGGTCGCCCGCACGGTCCGGCGCGTGGTGGACAAGCTCCTCCACGCCCCGACGGTGCGCGTCAAGCAACTGGCCACCACGCCCGGTGGCGACTCGTACGCCGAGGCGCTCCGGGAACTCTTCGAGCTCTCGCCGGGCACCGTGCAGGCCGTGGCCTCGCCGATGGAGGTCGGACCCGACGCCGTCGCGGCCCTGGCCGACGATTTCACCGACCGTGGGGAGTTCGACGAATGACGCAGTCCGACACCGAGACTCGGGCGAACGCCGGGCCGCTCGGTGACCGCGTCGTGCGCATCGGCACCCGCGGGAGCCTCCTCGCGACCACCCAGGCCGAGACCGTGCGCGCCGCGATCACCGCGACCGGCGTGCAGACCGAGTTGGTCGTCGTGACGACGGCCGGCGACAAGTCGGCGGCCCCCGTGCAGGAGATCGGCGTCGGCGTGTTCGTCGCTGCCCTGCGGGAAGCGTTGGCGGACAAGACGATCGATGTCGCCGTGCACTCGTACAAGGATCTTCCGACCGCGGAGGACGAGCGGTTCGTCATCGCCGCCGTGCCGGAGCGCGAGGACTCCCGCGACGCCCTGGTCGCGCGGGACGGCCTGGTGCTGGGGGAACTTCCCGCGGGATCGACCGTCGGTACCTCGGCGCCTCGCCGCGTCGCGCAGCTGCGGGCCCTGGGCCTGGGGCTCGACGTGCGCCCGTTGCGCGGAAACCTCGACACCCGCATCGGCAAGGTCGCCAAGGGCGAGCTCGACGCCGTGGTCGTCGCCCGCGCCGGCCTCGCCCGGATCGACCGGTTGGACGTGGTGACCGAGGCGCTCGAGCCCGTGCAGTTCCTCCCTGCCCCCGCGCAGGGAGCCCTGGCGATCGAATGTCGTTCGGACGACCACGATCTCGCCGCGGTGCTGAACACCCTGAACGAGTCCGCGGCGCGCGCGTGCGTCACCGCCGAGCGTGCACTGCTGGCCGAACTGGAGGCAGGATGCACCGCCCCCGTGGGTGCGATCGCCGAGGTGGTCGAGTCCATCGACGAGGACGGTCGCATCTTCGAGGAGCTCTCGCTGCGTGGGTGCGCCGCCGCACTCGACGGTTCCGACGTCATCAAGGCGTCGACCGTCGGGGCCGTCGCCGACGCGGAGGAGTTGGGCCGATCGGTGGCCCGCGAACTTCTCGACCTCGGAGCTCGCGACCTGGTCGCGATCACCGAGCCGCGTGCGGCCGACTCCGACACGACCGAGGCACCCGATGCGTGAACCACGAACGCTGGTCCACCGCGGCACGGTGGCGCCCGGACGAGCCAGACGCAGGGCGACACCGCCGATCGGGCGGACCGAGCGCATCGCGACGTCGCGGGTGATCCCGAAACGCGGTCCGGTCACCGCGATCACCATCACGTACCGCAGCCACACTGCCTTTCGTAACGACACTGCACTGGAGAACACACCATGAGCCCCACCCGTAAGAGCACGCCGGGACGGATCCTGTTCGTGGGCTCGGGACCCGGTGACCCGGCTCTGCTCACCGTGCGCGCCCGCGACGCTCTGAACTGTGCCGAACTCGCCTTCACCGACCCCGACGTCGACAAGGGTGTCATCGCGCTCGTCGGCTCCGGCCTTCCGCGTGACCCCGAGACCGGGGAGACCGGCGTCGACGTGCGTCCGGCGCTGGGGGAGCCCGCCGAGGTCGCCAAGACCCTGGTCGCCGAGGCCAAGAACGGCCACGACGTCGTTCGTCTGGTCTCCGGTGACCCGCTGACCACCGATTCGGTGATCGCCGAGGTCACGGCCGTCGCGCGCACCCAGGTGCAGTTCGAGGTCCTCCCCGGTCTGCCGGCCGGCTCCGCCGTGCCGAGCTACGCGGGCATGGCCCTCGGCTCGGAGCACACCGAGGCCGACGTGCGCGGCGACGTGAACTGGGCGGCGCTGGCCGCCGCGCCGGGTCCGCTCGTGCTGCACGCCACCGCCGGTCACCTGGCGGAGACGGCGAGCGCCCTGGTCGAACACGGTCTCGCGCCGCAGACACCCGTCGCCATCACCGTCCGCGGCACGACGCGCCAGCAGCGCACCGTCGAGGCCACCCTGGCCTCGCTCAACGACGCGGGCGCGGACCTGGTCGGTTCCCTCGTGATCACCGTGGGCAAGGTCGTCTCGCAGCGCAGCAAGATGTCCTGGTGGGAGAGCCGCGCCCTGTACGGCTGGACCGTGCTGGTGCCGCGGACCAAGGATCAGGCCGGCGAGATGAGCGACCGCCTGGTCACGCACGGCGCAATCCCCATCGAGGTCCCCACCATCGCCGTCGAGCCCCCGCGCAGCCCCGCGCAGATGGAACGTTCGGTGAAGGGTCTGGTCGACGGCCGCTACCAGTGGGTCGTCTTCACCTCCACCAACGCGGTGCGCGCGGTGTGGGAGAAGTTCGAGGAGTTCGGCCTGGACGCTCGCGCGTTCTCCGGCGTCAAGATCGCCTGCGTCGGCGAGGCCACCGCCGCGAAGGTGCGCTCGTTCGGCATCAACCCCGAACTGGTGCCCGCGGGTGAGCAGAGCTCGCTCGGTCTGCTCGAGGACTTCCCCCCGTACGACGAGGTCTTCGACCCCGTCAACCGGGTGCTGTTGCCGCGCGCCGACATCGCGACCGAGACGTTGGCCGAGGGCCTGCGCGAGCGCGGCTGGGAGATCGACGACGTCACCGCCTACCGCACCGTGCGCGCTGCTCCGCCGGCCGCCGAGACGCGCGAGATGATCAAGACGGGTGGATTCGACGCCGTGTGCTTCACGTCGAGTTCCACCGTGCGCAACCTGGTCGGCATCGCGGGCAAGCCCCACGCCCGCACGCTCGTCGCCTGCATCGGACCGAAGACCGCCGAGACGGCCGTCGAGTTCGGCCTGCGGGTGGACGTGCAGCCCGAGACGGCTCAGGTCGGACCGCTGGTCGAGGCGCTCGCCGAGCACGCGGCCCGGTTGCGCGCCGAGGGCGCTCTGCCGCCGCCGCGCAAGAAGTCCCGCCGGCGCTGACGCACCCCGTGCGCCCGACGCGCACCCACGGATGTGCACCGGGCGCACGGCCGAACGAAGTGAGGAAGCATGTTCCCGACCGACCGGCCGCGGCGATTGCGTCGCACCCCGGCTCTGCGCAGGTTGGTGGCGGAGGTCTCCCTCGAGCCACGGCACCTGGTGCTCCCGATGTTCGTCGCCGACGGTCTCGACGCTCCGCGGGAGATCTCGTCGATGCCCGGCGTCGTCCAGCACACGCTCGACTCGCTGAGCGCCGCCGCGGACGAGGCCGTCCGGGCCGGCGTCGGGGGCGTCATGCTGTTCGGTGTCCCGCGTCCGGAGGACAAGGACGGGCAGGGATCTCTAGCCTCCGATCCCGACGGCATCCTCAACCGCGGACTTCGTCGACTTCGTGACGATCTCGGTGACGAGACGGTCATCATGGCCGACACGTGCCTCGACGAGTTCACCGATCACGGCCACTGCGGTGTGCTCGCGGCGGACGGTGGCGTCGACAACGACGCCACGCTGGTGCGCTACGTGGACATGGCGGTGGCACAGGCCGAATCGGGCGCGCACCTCCTCGGACCGAGCGGCATGATGGACGGGCAGATCGGTGCGATCCGCGAGGGTCTGGACACCGCCGGGTTCGCCGACGTCGGCCAACTCGCCTACACCGCCAAGTACGCGTCCGCGTTCTACGGTCCGTTCCGCGAAGCCGTGGGATCGACGCTGATCGGCGATCGCCGCACCTACCAACAGAATTCGGCCAACCGTCGGGAATCGATGCGCGAGCTGGATCTGGACATCGCCGAGGGCGCGGACATGGTCATGGTCAAGCCGGCCATGAGCTACCTCGACATCCTGCGCGACGTCGCGGAGGTGTCACCCGTTCCCGTTGCGGCGTATCAGATCTCGGGTGAGTACGCGATGATCACCGCGGCGGCGCAGAACGGATGGATCGATCGCGACGCCGCGATCCACGAATCGATTCTCGGTATCCGGCGAGCCGGAGCCGACATCGTGCTCACCTACTGGGCGACGGAATTGGCGGGACGGCTGTGAACGAACGAGGCGACGACGAGCGGAACCGGCCCGGCGGAAACTCCGGGGACCCCCGGTTCGACGCCCCGCAGGGCGGTTGGCAGCAGGGTGGTCCGCAGCACGGCGGTTGGCAGCAGGGTGGTCCGCCGCAGGGTGGTTGGCAGCAGGGTGGTTGGCAACAGGGTGGTCCGCAGCAGAACCGTCCGCAGGGCAACTGGCACCCCGAGGGGCTTCCGCCGAGCGCGATGCACCCCGCCCAGCCGCCGGAGAGCGACGTGCCGGTCGACATCGAGACCGCGCGGCACCTGTGGATGGGCGTCGTCGGCCTCGGTCTGATCAGCATGGTGCTCGGCCTGTGGGTGCTCTTCTCCGACCGTGACGCGTTTCTCGATCAGTTGCTCGCCGACATGCAGGCGGCCGACCAATCCGTCGCGCTGACGGCGGAGACGGCGGACGGGGTGCTGGTGACCGCGCTCGTGCTGTCCCTGCTGCTCGGAGTGCTGATCGCGGGGTTGGTACTCCTCGTCGTCAAGAAGATGCGTGAGGGCAAGCTGTGGGCACGCACGGTGCTCACCGCGGTGGGTGTGATCGTCGTCGTGACGACGCTGCCGACCCTGTTCGGACTCGGATCGCTGGGCGGCGGCATCGTCGTGGTGACGTCCGTGCTGGGAATCCTGCAGGCCGTGCTGGCCGCGGGTGCGGTCTACCTGATGCACCGTCGGGAATCGCTCGAGTACTTCCTCTCGAAGCGGGCGCCGAAGTAGCGAGTCTGCTCGGGTACATCGCATACCGACACGCTGATACGGATGTGACGTAAGTTACATGTGAGGCGTTACGATTCTTTCGGTCGGGACCCACCGCCGGAAGGACCGTGATGGCTCAGCGTGACCTCGAACCCCAGCGGCACGTGCTCAGTGCCCTCTTTGCCCTTCTCATGCTCACCTGCGCCGTCGCGGTGGTGATCCTGATCGTCGCGAGCGGATTCTCGGGAGCCTGAGCGGTACTCGCAGTGAGGCCATTCTTGGCCGCGCGTCTTACTCCGGGGTAAGGTGACAGTAGTCACAGGAGATGTCGGCGAGCGGTTCGGAGGCGACAGCACGTGGAGATCGATCAGGGCCCGGTTCGACACCGAGGTCGGCGGGCCACCGACTGCGATGACCGGGCCCGGCCCGCGTCGATCCCGGCCGCGGATCCCCGCATCATCCCGTGCGGCGGGCAGCGCCGGGAGAACCTTCTCCTTCTGGTTCTCGTGCTCATCGCCGTTCTGACGGCCGTCGCCGTCCTGATTCCCGCCGTTCTCTCCTGACCACCGGGAGGGCCCGACGCATCGCCGGGCAAGATGGTCTCGTGACCGATTTCGACACGACGCCGAGCAGCGTGCGTCCCGCGGTGGTCACCGCCGCGTTCTGGGTGTGGACCGTGTCGGCCGTGCTGGTCGTCCTCCTCGCCCTCCTCTCGCTCACCGTTCCCGCGGACGACATCCGCGAACGTCTCGTCGACGCAGGCCGCACCGCGGGCGACGCCGACGCCGTGCTGAGGGTCCTGCGGGGGTACGGCGTGGTCGCGGTGATCGTCGCGGCCGTCGTGGCGTTTCTCACCGGCCCCACGTGCCGGCGCGGGGACCGCAGGTACCGCCGCGCGCTGGTGACGCTGTCGGTGATGTCCGGTCTGATCCTCCCGGGCTCGACCCTGGTGGGATTCGCCCTGGTGCCGATGCTGGCCGTGTTCGGTGGGCTGGGCTTCCTCGTGGCGTCGACGTTGGTGTATCGCCCGTCCGCCTCGCGCTGGTTCGCGGTGGGAGCAGACCGGTGACCGAGGATCCGGACGCCGCCGACGTCGAGAAGCCCCAGCCCGCCGCCGAGCACCCCGCCGGCGAACCCCACAGCACCGAGCCCGACGTCACCGAGCCCGCCGTCTTCGCCGAGTACGGCGCCAGGTGGCGCGCCCTGGCCTGGGGGCCCGCGTTCTGCGGCGTCGCCTACGTGGTCGAGGTCTACACCGGCCCGGTCGTCCACACCGTCGGCCTGATCGTCATCGCGTTGGTTCTGATGCTGTTCACGTACGTGCAGATCGTCGCTGCCCGTCGGCACGCGACGGTGATCCTCACGGACACCACGTTGAGTCAGGGAACCGAGGACGTCAGCCTGAAGGACATCGTCACGGTGTACCCGGAGCCGGACTACGAGAAGACGAACAACCAGTACGAGCGCTGGCAGACCGCGCGCGTGCTCGGTGAATTGTCGTCGGTGCCCCGCAAGCGCACCGGCATCGGCCTGAAGTTGCGCGGCGGAGGCATCGTGCAGGCGTGGGCCAAGGACGACGAGACCCTGCGCGAACTGCTGCTCGAACGCGTGCCCGGCAGCGCCTCGTGAGGCGCGCGATCGTCCACGGAGCCATCGCGGTGGTGTTCGTGATCGTCGCGGTGGTGCTGTTCGTACAGGGCCACTCCGACGCCCGGGTGATCGACACGATCCCGGCGCGGGCGGGCCTGGACAGCGATCTGGCCGTCGATTACACGGCGACGTTCGTGTCCGGACCGTGGATCGCCGCCTCCGTGGTGTGCGGGACGATCGCTGCGTACTACGCGCTCATCGCCGTGCGTTCGTACCCCCGGGGGGTACATTGAGGGTATGAGCGGCTTCGATCAGGACGACCTCCTCAAACGCCTGCGCCGTATCGAAGGCCAGGTGTCCGGCATCTCGCGCATGGTCGCAGACGATCGCTACTGCATCGACGTTCTCACCCAGGTCTCCGCGGTGACGAAGGCCCTGCAGTCGGTGTCCCTCAAGCTCCTCGACGCCCACCTGGCGGGGTGCGTTCTCGACGCCGCGCGCGAGGGTGGACCCGAGGCCGACGCGAAGGTCAAGGAGGCGTCCGACGCGATCGCCCGCCTCGTCCGGAGCTGAGTCGCCCACCGACACGACAACGGCCGCATCGTCGGACGATGCGGCCGTGTTCGCGAACGGTCAGGCGCTGGTGACGGATTCCTTGACCTCGGCGGGCTCGTCGTCCGCGAGCATCGCGGCACCGAGGAGCTCCTCGGGAACACCGAAGCCGTCGATCAGCGTCTGCGCGTGCGGGCGCAGGGTGCGGCACCGCTCGTTGATTCCGCGGGTGACGGCCTTGGAGCGCTCGGTCGAGAGGAACCGGTGCTCGACGAACCAGGCCTTGTCCGCGTCGATGACCGACAGCGCGTAGAGGTCGCAGACCTCGCCGAGCAGTTCCTTCGCGTCGTCGTCCTCGCAGTTGTCGATACCCGCGACGAACGCTTCGAGAATCACCCGATCGACGTGTGCGGACGCCGCGTGCAGGATGTGGTCCTGCACGTGGTTGAAGGCCTCGAACTGGCTCATCTTCTTCGAGAGCCCGTTCAGTCGCTTGGCCGCGGTGGAGATCAGGTACTCCTCGCGATCCTCGAACATCGAGATCTGGGTACCGCGGTTGAACAGCGATCCCTCTTCCTCGTTGTCCTGACGGCTGTCCACGAGCGTCTGGATGATGGGCGCTGCCGCGGTGCGCTTCTTCACCACGTCACCGACGGTGTTGGCCGCGAACTTCACCCAGTCGGCCGGGCCGAACGAGCGCACCTCGTGGGCGTAGGCGGTGAGCAGTTCCTTCGCGACCAGCTGCGTGAGCACCGTGTTGTCGCCCTCGAACGTGGTGAACACGTCGGAATCGGCCTTGAGCGCGATGAGCCGGTTCTCCGCGAGATACCCGGCGCCGCCGCAGGCCTCGCGGGACTCCTGGATGGCCCGGGTGGCGTGCCAGGTGTTGGCGGCCTTGAGTCCGGCCGCGCGGCCCTCGAGCTCGCGCTGCTCGGTGGCGTCGGGCTCCTCCGCGCTCTGGATGTCGTGCATCTTGGACACGAGCTCGTTCTGCGCGAACTGCAGAGCGTAGGACTTGGCGATCAGCGGGAGCAGGCGGCGCTGGTGCACGAGGTAGTCCATGATCACGACCTCCTCGTCCGTGCCCGGCGCGCTGAACTGCTTGCGCTGCATCGCGTACTTCGTGGCGATGGTGAGGGCCACCCGCGCCGCGGCGCCGGCCGATCCGCCGACGGTGATGCGGCCCCGGATGAGGGTGCCGAGCATCGTGAAGAAGCGCCGGTTCGGGTTGTCGATGATCGAGGAGTAGGTGCCGTCCGGGGCGACGTCGGCGATCTTGTTCAGCATGTTCTCGCGCGGGATGCGCACGTTGTCGAAGCTGATCCGGCCGTTGTCGACGCCGGGCAGGCCACCCTTGTAACCGATGTCGTAGGTGGTCACGCCCGGCATGTCGGTGCCGAAGTTCTCGTCGCGGATCTGCACCACGAAGCAGTGCACACCGGCGCTCTCGGGCTCCTGGCCGGGTCCGCCGGTGATGAGCTGGGCGAACACGGTGGCGTACTTGGCCGCCTCGGCCGCGCCGCCGATGTAGTCCTTGCGGCAGGACTCGTCGGGCGTGTTGATCACGAATTCCTGCGTGTCCGCGTCGTACGTCGCGGTGGTGCCGATGGACTGCACGTCGCTGCCGTGTCCGGTCTCGGACATCGCGAAGCAGCCGAGGACCTCGAGGTCGATGAGCGGCTTGATGAACTGCTCGTGGTGCTTCTCGGTGCCGAGGTTCTCGATGGCACCGCCAAAGAGGCCCCACTGCACGCCGGCCTTCACCATCAGCGACAGGTCGGACATCGCGAGCATCTCGATCATGGTGACCGCAGCGCCGATGTCGCCGGTACCGCCGACGGTCTTGCCGAAACCGGATTCCGCAGCGCCGGCCGCGGCGAGGATGCGCAGTTGCTCCATCGCCTTGGTGCGCGCGATCGCGGTGTTCGGCGTGTAATGCGGTGCGAACTCGTGCCGCGACAGCTGTTCGCGGGTCTCGTTGCGGACGTCGCGCCACCGTCCGTCGAGCGTCGTCCGGATGTGCTGAGCAAGCTGTTCGTTGCTGGTCATACTCGACGGTAACTTACGCCCGAGGTGCCGGTGGGTCTTGATCGGTCCAGAAGACCGAATCGCCTGCGCACACCGGTCAGGTGCGCAGCCACACCATGATTCTGGCCACGAACCCGCGGCCGTTTTCCCGTGCGTACGGGCCGTCGCCGAACAGCGACGCCCCGTTGTCGGCGAGGGCCCGCGTGACGATCGCACTGAACCCGTCCAGCTGGGCTTCGAGGTGTTCGCGGAAGCCGTCCGGCCAGGGCTCGCGCGGGTGGTCCCGGGCGGGCTCGCGGAAGGGGTCGTGCGCCATGGCCATGTGACGAGGATAACGCGTCGTTAACACGTTCGTAACGCGTCGGTCGGTGCCGCGGCCCGGGTGCCGACGCGCGCAGCGGTCACCAGTCACGAATCGAGAAGGATCCTCCGCGCGGCCACGTCGGTCCTCGATAGGTTCCGGCGGTGAGATTCGACGAGTACCGCGACCTCGACGCGACGTCCCTGGCCGCCGCCGTGCGGGCGGGCGAGGTCACCCCCGCCGAGCTGCTGACGCTGGCCCGCGAGCGCGCCCGCGAGGTGAACCCGGCGCTGAACGCGATCGTGTCCTGGCAGGACGCCGCCGCCGACGCCCGCGCCGCGGGACCGCTAGCCGGTCCGATGGCGGGAGTTCCCTTCCTGATCAAGGACCTCCATCAGCAGCAGGAGGGCGTTCCCGGCACGGAGGGCTCACGATCCTGCGTCGGACGGGTCGCGGCGGAGACGGACACGATCGTGCAGCGCTGGCTGGACAGCGGGGTGGTCCCGTTCGGTCGGACGAACGTGCCCGAGTTCGGCGCCAAGGGCGTGACCGAATCCGATCTGCACGGTCCGTGCCGCAACCCGTGGGACACCGCGCGCACCCCCGGTGGGTCCTCGGGGGGAGCCGCGGCGGCCGTCGCCGCGGGCATCGTTCCCGTGGCGGGCGCCAGCGACGGAGGCGGATCGATCCGCATTCCGGCGGCGTGTTGCGGCCTGTTCGGCCTCAAGCCCGGCCGCGGAGTGGTTCCCGCCGGTCCGGGGTCGGGAGAGCTGCTGCACGGGTCCGCGGTCGACGGCGTCCTGTCCCGCACGGTCCGGGACAGCGCCGCCTTCCTCGACATCATGGCGGGTACCGATCCGGTCGCCCCGCCGTATGCCTTCGCGTCGGTCGACGGCGGGTATCTGGGAGCACTGGACCGCCCCGTACGCCCGTTGCGCATCGGGGTGCAGCGGCGTTCGGCCCTGACCGACGGTCCGGACCCGGAGGTGTCCGACGCGCTCGACAAGGCTCGCGCGCTGCTCACCGAGCTGGGGCACGTGGTGGAGGAGGTCCGGCCGGACTACGACGAGGACGCGCTGGCGCAGGACTTTCTCACTCCCTGGTATGCCCACGCCGCGCTGGTCGTCGACGAGCTCGAGTCCGAGGGCCGGGACGGGTTCGAGTTCGACACCCGCGTCATGGCCGCCATCGGGAGATCGATCGGCGCGGTGGAACTGGAACGCGCGCTGGCCGGGTGGCACACCCACAGCCGTGCGCTCGACGAGTTCCACGGTCGATACGACGTGCTGATGACCCCCACGCTGGCCACCCTGCCGCCGACGATCGGCCGGTACGCGACCTCGGCGGTCGAACGGATCGCCGGTGCGGCCGCCCTGCGGGTGGGGGCCGGTGCGGTGCTCGGCCGGGTCGGTGCGGTGCGTCAGGCCGTGCTGCGCAATCTGTCCTGGGTGCCGTTCACTCAGCTCGCGAACGTCACCGGCCGCCCGGCCGTCAGCGTGCCGCTCTTCCGGACACCGGCGGGGCTACCGATCGGCATCCAGTTCGTCGGTCCCGTGGCGGGGGAGGCGACGCTGTTCCAGCTGGGGGCGCAACTCGAGGAAGCACTCCCGTGGGCCGGTCACCGGGCCATGGAGTGACCAGCGCACTCGGTGGCTAGCGTGTTCTCCCGTGTCCACTCACCCCACCCCGGTCATCCGTGACGCCGTACCCGCCGATCTTCCCGAGATCCTCGTCGTCCACAACGCGGCCATCGCCGAGACGACGGCCATCTGGGACGCGGAGCCGGTGGGGCTCGACGAGCGCGAGGCGTGGTTCGCCGCCCGCGCGGATGCCGGCCACCCGATCCTCGTGGCCGACGTCGACGGCGTCGTGGCGGGATACGCGTCGTACGGGCAGTACCGGCCCAAGTCCGGGTACCGCCTGACGATGGAGAACTCCGTCTACGTGGCGGACGGGTTCCATCGCCGCGGCATCGCGACCCGGTTGATGACCGCGCTGATCGCACGGGCGGGGGAGAACGGGGTGCACGCTCTCGTCGCGGGCATCGAATCGTCGAACACCACGTCGATCGCCCTGCACGAGAAGCTCGGGTTCGTGACCGTCGGGGTGATGCCCGAGGTGGGGGTCAAGTTCGGGCGCTGGTTGGACCTCACCTGGATGCAACTCACGCTCGGCTGACCACTCTCGCGCCTGTGAAACACTGGAAAGCGTGACTTCTTCGAGCGGAACCGACTCCGGCATCACCACCGCCCGATCCGCAGAGCTCTTCGCCCGCGCGTCGGCCGTGATTCCCGGCGGCGTCAACTCCCCGGTGCGCGCCTTCCACTCGGTCGGCGGTACGCCGCGTTTCATGTCGAAGGCCAGCGGATACACCCTCACGGACGCGGACGGGAACGACTACGTCGATCTGATCTCCTCGTGGGGTCCGATGATCCTGGGGCACGCGCACCCGGCCGTCGTCGACGCGGTGCAGAAGGCCGCCACCACGGGCCTGTCGTTCGGCGCTCCCACCCTCGGCGAGATCGAACTCGCGGAGGAGATCGTGCGCCGAATCGACCCCGTGGACGAGGTTCGGTTGGTGAATTCGGGCACAGAGGCGACCATGAGTGCGGTCCGTCTGGCCCGCGGATTCACGGGTCGCACCAAGATCGTGAAGTTCTCCGGGTGCTACCACGGTCACGTCGATGCGCTCCTCGCCGACGCCGGTTCCGGCCTCGCCACCCTCGGCCTGCCCACGAGCCCCGGGGTCACCGGCGCGCAGGCCGCCGACACCATCGTCGTCCCCTACAACGATCTCGACGCCGTCGCCGCGGCCTTCGCCGAGAACGACGGACAGATCGCGTGTGTCATCACCGAGGCCGCCGCGGGCAACATGGGTGCGATCGCCCCGCAGCCCGGATTCAACGAGGGCCTCAAGCGTCTGACCTCGGACAACGGGGCTCTGCTGATCATGGACGAGGTGATGACCGGGTTCCGGGTCAGCGCGTCGGGCTGGTTCGGTCTCGACGGCGTCGCCGGTGACCTCTACACCTTCGGCAAGGTCATGAGCGGCGGTCTGCCCGCCGCCGCGTTCGGTGGTCGCCGCGAGATCATGAGCTACCTCGCCCCCGCGGGTCCCGTCTATCAGGCGGGCACGCTGTCGGGTAACCCCGTCGCCGTCGCCGCCGGGCTGACGACGCTGCAGCACGCCGACGCCGCGGTCTACGCGGCCCTCGACGCCAACTCCGCGCGACTCGGGGCCATCCTCGGCAACGCCCTCGAGGCCGAGGGCGTCACCCACCGCGTGCAGTACGCAGGCAGCATGGTGAGTGTGTTCTTCTCCGAGACCCCGGTGATCGACTACGCCGGCGCGAAGGCCGCCGAGACGTGGCGCTTCCCCGCGTTCTTCCACGGCTTCCTGAGCCGGGGCGTCTACCCGCCCCCGAGTGCGTTCGAAGCGTGGTTCGTCTCCGCCGCCCTCGACGATCGCGCGTTCGAGATCATCGAATCCGCGGCACCGCACGCGGCCCGTGCCGCCGCAGCCGCGACCCAGCCCGAAGGATCGAAATGACCGACTCCCCGGCCGAACACCCGCACGCCGAGACGCGCACCATCGTGCACGTCCTGCGGCACGGCGAGGTGCACAACCCCAAAGGCATTCTCTACGGCCGACTTCCGTCGTTCCGGCTGTCCGTCACCGGGCAGGCGCAGGCGCGGACGGTCGCGGCCTCGCTCGCCGGCCACGACATCACGCACATCGTGGCCTCGCCGCTGCAGCGCGCGCAGGAGACCGCGGCGCCCATCGCGTCGGCGTTCGATCTGCCGATCGAGACCGACGAGAACCTGATCGAGGCGGGCAACGAGTTCGAGGGCCTCAAGGTCGCCGTCGGCGACGGCGCGCTGCGTCGGCCCCGGCACTGGTGGAAGTTGCGCGATCCGTTCACCCCGTCCTGGGGCGAGCCGTACCTGCAGATCGCCCACCGGATGCTCGCCGCGGTGAACGCCGCGCGCGTCGCCGCGGTGGGACACGAAGCGGTGTGCGTCAGCCACCAGCTGCCCGTGTGGACGCTGCGCCGGTTCCTCTCCGGTGATCGGTTGTGGCACGATCCGCGCCACCGTCAGTGCGGCCTCGCGTCGCTCACGTCGCTGATCTACGAGGGCGACACCCTGGTCGACATCGTCTACTCCGAACCCGCCGGTGCCTCGGACCCGCGGGTCACCGGCGCGTGAGGGTGTGACGACGTGAGACTCGTTCGGTCCCTCGTCGGAGTGGTCGCCGCGGCGGCGCTCCTGGCGGGCTGCGGCACCGGTACCGACGCGGTCGCTCAGGGCGGCACATTCGACTTCGTCTCGCCCGGCGGCCAGACGTCGATCTTCTACGATCCGGCCGACGAGCGCGGGTCCATCGGCGAGATGTCCGGCCCGGATCTCATGGAGGACGGAACCACCACCTCGCTGTCCGACTTCGAGGGTGACGTCGTGGTGGTCAACGTGTGGGGCCAGTGGTGCGGGCCGTGCCGCGCCGAGGCCGACGACCTCGAGATCGTCTACGAGAACACGCAGGATCTCGGCGTGTCCTTCCTGGGCATCAACGTGCGCGACAACCAGCAGGACAAGGCGCAGGACTTCGTCGTCGACAACAACGTGACGTATCCGTCGATCTACGACCCCTCCATGCGCACCCTGCTCGCGCTGGGGCAGAGCTACCCCACCTCGGTGATCCCCACGACCATCGTGCTCGATCGCGAGCACCGCGTCGCCGCCGTGTTCCTGACCGAGCTGCTGGTCGAGGACCTGCAGCCCGTCGTCGAGCGCATCGCGGCCGAGAGCCCGGTCGGCGATGCCTGACCTGCTCGCCGGCCGAGCCGTCCCCGACCGGGTGATGCACCGTGGGTGAGGCGTTCCAGTCGGCCGCCGCGAGCGGCCCGCTGATCTTGGCCCTGGGCGCGTGCGTCCTGGCCGGCCTCGTCTCGTTCGCGTCGCCGTGCGTCGTTCCGCTGGTTCCGGGCTACCTGTCGTACCTGGCCGGTGTGGTCGGCGCCGACGCACCGTCGGTCACCGCGTCCGAGGCGGCCGCGAAGAAGGGATCGGGATCGGTCGCGACGCTGACGAGGGACCGGACTCGCGTCGCCGGCGCCGCCCTCCTGTTCGTCCTGGGCTTCACCGTCGTCTTCGTGCTGGCCACCGCCTCGGTCTTCGGGGCGATCTCGGTCCTGCAGGTCAACCGCGAGATCCTCCAGCGGGTGGGCGGCGTGGTGACGATCGCGATGGGTCTGGTGTTCATCGGCCTGATCCCGGCGCTGCAGCGCGACACCCGCTTCGAACCGCGGCGCATCGGCAGCATCGCCGGAGCCCCGCTCCTGGGCGGCGTCTTCGCGCTCGGCTGGACGCCGTGTCTGGGTCCGACGCTGGCCGGCGTGATCTCGCTGACCGCGGGAACCGAGGGGTCGACGGCGGCTCGCGGCGTCGTCCTCATCGTCGCGTACTGCCTGGGTCTCGGGCTCCCGTTCGTGCTGCTGGCGTTCGGTTCGGTCAGCGCGCTGCGCGGGGTCGGGTGGCTGCGCCGCAACGGACGCGCCATCCAGGTCTTCGGCGGTCTCATGCTGGTGGCCGTCGGTATCGCGCTGGTCACCGGCGCATGGGACCTGTTCATCAGCTGGCTCCGGGACGGCGCCGTGTCCGACACGACCCTTCCCATCTAGGCGAGGAAGACATGAGTACAGACACCACGCCGCGGCCGTCGGGAACGCCGGATGCCGCGCCCCGACCCCCGCGGCAGTCCCCGCTCGGCCGCGCCGTCGCGGCCGTCCGCAACACCTGGCGCGGCCTCACGTCGATGCGCACCGCCCTGGTCCTGCTGTTCCTGCTGGCCCTGGCCGCCGTCCCCGGTGCGTTGCTGCCGCAGCGCAGTCTGAACCAGGGCAACGTCGACGAGTACATCCAGAACCGCCCCACCCTGGGTCCGCTGATGGACCGCCTCGAGCTGTTCGACGTGTTCGCCAGCTTCTGGTTCACCGCGATCTACGTGCTGCTGTTCGTCTCGCTCGTCGGCTGCATCCTGCCGCGGTGCGTCGATCACGCGAAGGCGCTGCGTACCGCCCCGGTCGCGACGCCGCGAAACCTCGCCCGGCTTCCGCACCATCACCGCACCGAGGTCGACGGCGCCCCGGGAGAGGTCCTGGATTCGATCGACGACCGCATGCGGGGCTGGCGCAAGGCCCGACGCACCGAGTCCGACGGGACGCTGACTCTCTCGTCGGAGAAGGGGTACCTGCGCGAAGCGGGCAACCTGGTGTTCCACCTGTCGCTCGTCGGGCTGCTGGTGGCCGTCGCGTACGGCCGGTTGGCCAGCTACGAGGGCAACGTGGTGGTCATCGCGAACGACGGCCCCGGCATCTGCACGAGCTCACCGGCGCAGTTCGACTCGTTCCGCGCGGGCAACCTGCAGGACGGCACGGGAATGACTCCACTGTGTGTGCGGGTCAAGGACTTTCGTGCGGACTACCTGCCCAACGGTCAGGCCGAGATGTTCACCTCGAACATCGAGTACCAGGCGGGACAGAACCTGGTGGACAACGTGTGGGTCGACGATCAGCTGCGGGTGAACCATCCGCTGCGCGTCGAGGGCGATCGCGTCTACCTGCAGGGCCACGGATACGCGCCGACGTTCACCGTCACCTTCCCCAACGGCGAGACCCGCACCGAGACGATCCAGTGGGAGCCCACCGACGCCACCACGTTCCTCTCCAGCGGCGTGCTGCGCATCGACCCGCCCGGCGGTCTCTACCCCGATCCGGACGTGCGTCGCAGCAACCAGATCGCGATCGAGGGTCTCTTCGCGCCGACGGCGTTCTTCCACGGAAACCTGCTGTCCTCGAGCTTCCCGGCGCCCAACGACCCGGCCGTCGCGGTGGACATCTATCGCGGCGACACCGGCTTGGACACCGGTAACCCGCAGTCCCTGTTCTCGCTGAGCCAGGTGCTCATCGAGCAGGGCCGCCTCGTTCGGCAGGACCGGGTGAACCTCACGCCCGGCGAGTCGTCGGTGCTGGACGACGGCACCGAGGTGCGCTTCGACGGGGCCGAGGAGTTCGTCAACCTCCAGGTCTCGCACGATCCGGCGCAGATCTGGGTGCTGGTGTTCTCGCTGACCATGATGGGCGGTCTGCTGGTCTCGCTGGTGGTCAAACGCCGCCGGATCTGGGTGCGGGTTTCCGCCGCGTCCGCAGAACGACGTACCGTAGTAGAAATGGGTGGACTCGCCCGTACCGACCAGGCCGGTTGGGGCGACGAGTTCGACCGCCTGACGACGCGCATCATCGAACCGTCGTCCACCGACACCGCACACGAGCAGGAGCGATAATGCCGATCGACGAAACCCTCGCGCAGTTCAGCGACTACTCGTTCCGGTCCGCGTTCGTGATCTATCTGCTCGCGGCGGTGTTCCTGATCGCCCGGTACGCGACGCTCACGGTGACCGCGGCGGGGGCTCGCGAGGAGAAGCAACTGGTGAAGGCCGGCGGCGCGCCGACCCGGCCCACCGGACCGGGCCGCATCGACCCGACGCCCACGCGGCCGAGATCCGAGAGCTACGGCGGTATCGGCTACTCGCTGGTGGTCCTCGGCCTCATCCTGACCCTGGTCTCGATCGTGCTCCGCGGTTTCGCGACGGATCGGTTCCCGCTCGGCAACATGTACGAGTTCGTCACCATGGCCACCGCGGCCGCCACGGCCACGGCCGTCGTCGCGCTCCGACGTATGCGTCCGATGCTGGTGTTCGTCGTGGTCCCGAACCTCGTTCTGATGTTCCTCGCCGCGACCGTGCTGTACGCGGACGCCGCACCCGTCGTACCCGCCCTGCGGTCCTACTGGCTCCCGATCCACGTGTCCATCGTGAGCATCGGCAGCGGCATCTTCCTGGTGTCCGGTGTCGCGTCGTTGCTGTTCCTCCTGCGGATGCGCTACCCCGCCGGGGGCACGGCCACGAGTGCGCTGGCCCGGTTCTCGCAGAAGCTTCCCGATGCCCAGACCCTCGATCGGCTGGCCTACAAGACCACCATCATCGGGTTCCCGCTGTTCGGTGCCGGCGTCATCCTCGGTGCCATCTGGGCCGAGGCGGCGTGGGGCCGCTTCTGGGGCTGGGACCCCAAGGAGACGGTGTCGTTCATCGCGTGGATCATCTACGCCGCGTATCTCCACGCTCGGGCCACCTCCGGGTGGCGTAACACCCGCGCGGCCTGGATCAACATCGCGGGCTTCGTGGCCATGCTGTTCAATCTGTTCATCATCAACATGGTGGTCTCGGGTCTGCATTCGTACGCCGGCCTGAACTGACGATCCGTACGCGGCGAGCGGGGCCGGGCGCAGCGCCCGGATCGAGGTGGGGGAGTTCGTGACCGATCGATGGGGCGGCTGGGACGAGCAGCCGAAGGACCAGCAGGACTCGTACGGGTCACCCACGTCGAACGGGTCGTCGGCCGACTCCGACACCCGCTGGCTGCCCACTCCGGCTCCACCGGAGACCGCGGCGGTGAACGAACCGATCCGCGTCGACGATCGGCCGCTCCCGTCCCCCACGGCGCACGATCTGTCGACCTCCCGGCTGTTGCGCCCGACCGCACCCGCTCCCACCGGCGGGTGGCGGAGGATGTTGCACGACGCCACCGGCGGGCGCGTCAACGTCGGCAACAGTGCCAAGGAGCAGCGCCGACTCGAGCTGATGAAGCAGGTCAATCTGCCCCTGCGTGGGTGTCATCGGATCGCGCTGATCGGATTCAAGGGCGGCGTCGGCAAGACGACGCTCTCGGCCGGACTGGGGTCGACGTTCGCGTCGATACGCGGCGACCGGGTGATCGCGGTCGACGCGAACCCCGACCGCGGCACGCTCAGCCAGAAGTTGCCCGTCGAGACCGCGGCCACCGTCCGCGACCTCATTCGTGAAGCCCGCAGCATCGACAAGTACAGCGACGTGCGCGCGTTCACCTCGCAGAACCGGCACCGACTCGAGGTGCTCGCCTCGGCGGCCGACCCGGCGATGTCGGAGGCGTTCGACTCCTACGACTACGAGAACGTGGTCGGCGTGCTCGAGCGGTTCTACAACATCCTCGTCACGGACTGCGGAACCGGCATGCTGCACTCGGCGATGCGGGCGGTTCTGCACACCTCCGACGGGCTCGTGATCGTGGCGTCGGGTTCGGTGGACGGGGCGAGCAGCGCGTCCGCGACGCTCGACTGGCTGGACGCCCACGGCTACCGGCACCTGGTCGAGCAGTCGATCACCGTGGTCAACATGGTGCGACCGGGAAAGACGTCGGTGGACCTGTCGAAGATCGTCGAGCACTTCGGCCGACGCTCGCGTGCGGTTCGGGTCATCCCGTTCGATCCCCACCTCGAACAGGGTGCGGAGGTGGATCTGGATGCCCTGCGGCCGGCCACGCGGGCCGCACTGCTCGAGACGGCGGCGGCGGTCACGGCGGGATTCCCGCTGGTACATCGGCCCTGATCTCACGGGCCCTGATCTCACGGGCCCTGACCTCACGAGTTCGCCCGCCCACCGACGTGCGGTGAGCGGGTGAATCGCGAGATTGGGCGACCTAGACGGTCACGCGGTCACTTCTCGACGGGGCCCGGAGTACCCGCATCGGGTCCGGAACCACCGCGGTCACGGCCGGTGTTGTCGCGGCCCATTTTCCACAGGAAGTCCGGGTCGTCGTCCGGTCCGACGACGCGCGTCTCGGGAACGTCGGCGTCGGGTCCCAGTGCTCTCCAGACGAGAACGGCCAGGGCCACGATTCCGATCAGAGCCAACAGGTAGATCATCTTGCACCTCCACTACACAGGGTAGTCGTGCGGAGGTCTGCGGTCACCGTTCCTTACGTTGCAAGATCCTGAGAATCTGCGAAGGAGCTCGGGAAACGCACCGATGTCGGTGACCCGGGGGTCGCGACGCGGTGAGTCAGCGATGTGCCTCGGTGGTGAGGGAGCTCAGCAACTGCTGAACCTCGGACTCGCGGAAACGACGGTGTCCGCCGGGGGTGCGCAGCGAGCCCAGGCGACCGGCGTGAGCCCACCGGGTGACGGTCTTCGGATCGACATGGAAGAGCGCGGCGACCTGGCCGGGCGTGAGCAGGTTGTCCTGCAGGGGAAATGTCGGCGCGCTCATGTGTGACTCCTTCGATCGTCGTGTCGTCGGCGGCCACGGGGGACCGTCATGACCTCATGGTGACACCGCACCCCCCGGGTACTCGACTTGTCAGGAGTTGGTAAAGGGGAGGTAATAGACAAAACGGATGCCCGAACCGTCCGATTATCGTGAGATTCCGGGCGCGGCGGCCTCCGCCCGAACTCGCGGTAAAGTCGAGGAGTGACCGATTCTCAGACCCCGCAGGTGTCGAAGGGCATGCTCGCGCGCGACCTCCTGCTCTACACGGGCGCGCGACTCGGCCTGATCGCCGTGGTGGCCGCGATCATCTACTTCGGCGCGATGCTGGTCGGAGTGCAGGTGCCGATTCTCGTGGCCATGGTGTTCGCGCTCGTCGTGGCGTTCCCGCTCTCGCTCGTGCTGTTCAAGAAGCTGCGCATCCGCGTCAACGAGGACATCTCCGCGGTCGACGCGCAACGTCGCCGCGCCCGGCAGGACCTGCACGCCAAACTGCGCGGCGATCAGGCCTGATCGGCGCCCCGCGCCGCCAGCGCGCGGGCCAGATGGTCCCGCTGCTCCACGACGCACCGCCGTAGCGCGTCCGGCGCGTCGATGTGCTCGCGCAGCCAGCGGTCGGCGTCGTCGGTGGTGTCCGCGGCCGGAAAGAGGCCGAGCACCAGGCGACGGGCGATCTCGATGCTGCGCTCCGCCCAGAGCGGCTCGATCCACTCCCAGTACCGCGCGTCCCAGCGCTCGATGGTGGCGCGGGACGACCCGGCGGTGAATCCGGTGACCAGCGCGGAGATCGAATCGTTGCTCAGCGACTCCGGACCGTCCGGCACCAGAGCGGACTCGGCCCCCGTCAGTGCAGCCCACACCTCGGCCTTGCGCTCGACCGACGGTTGCGCGGCGCGGGCCGCGAGATGATGCACCGACCCCGCGGCCGTGCGGTCCGCGTCGGCCACCGCGGCCAGCTCGGCGTCGTCGGTGTGTCCGGTGGCGGCGAGAGCGAACCACAACGACCAGCGTTGCTCGGCATCGAGGGCCAACCCCTCGATCGTCACGGCGCCGGTCAGGAGCTCGCGCACTCCCGGTGCCCGCTCCGGGCAGTGGGACGCCGCCGCGGCGAACGCGTGGAACCACTCGAGCTGGGCGTCGCTCCCCGCCGCAGCGGCACTCAGTTCGTCCCGGGCCGCGGCCGAGAAGACCTCGCGCAGCTCCTCGCGCTCGGCGGCGTAGCGCTCCACGGCGACCCCGGCGTCGGCGAGGATCGCGCCGAGGATGCCGGGATGCGGTTCGGTGGGTCCAAAGCGGGTCACCATGCCCACGAACTCCGCGGCCGGCAGTTCGGCGTCGCGCGTGGCGTTCCACAGCGAGGACCAGATCAGACCGCGGCGTAGGTCGTCCGGCACCCGATCGAGCGAGGTGCGCAGGACGGCGAGCGACCGGGCGTCGAGGCGCACCTTCGCGTACGTGTGGTCGCCGTCGTTGAGCAGCACCACCGCCGCGTCGGGAAGGTCGAGTCGGGTCTCACGGGCGTCGATGTGCACCTCGCGCGGTGCGGCATCGGAAAGGTCGCCCCGGTCGTCGAAGTCGAGGCAGGCGACGTCCAATCGCTGCGGTCGCGGATCGCTCTGGGTGAGCACGCCGGTGGCGCGGTCGTAGCTCAGCGTCGTGACCCCGGTGGTACGCAGCCACGCGTCGGACCAGTCGTCGAGCTGCCGACCCGCGGCGGCGGACAGCGCATCGAGCAGATCCCGGAGCGTGGTGTTGGAGAACGCGTGCTTCCGGAAGTAGGTGCGCGCGCCCGCGAAGAACGCGTCCTCGCCGACGAACGCGGCGAGTTGCTTGAGCACGCTCGCACCCTTGGCGTAGGTGATGCCGTCGAAGTTCAGTTTCGCCGCCTGCAGGTCGACGATGTCGGCGACGATCGGATGCGTCGTGGGCAACTGATCCTGGGAGTACGCCCACGCCTTGCGACGGTTGGCGAACGAGACCCAGGCGTCGGTGTACTCGGTGGCGGCGACGGAGGCGTACGCCCCCATGTAATCGGCGAACGACTCCTTGAGCCACAGATCGTCCCACCACACCATGGTGACCAGATCCCCGAACCACATGTGCGCCATCTCGTGGAGGATGGTGTTCGCACGCCGGGCGTACTGGGAACGCGTTGCGGCGCTCCGGAACACGTACGACTCGGTGAACGTCACGCACCCCGGGTTCTCCATCGCCCCCAGGTTGTACTCGGGGACGAACACCTGGTCGTACTTGCCGAACGGGTACGGGTGGTCGAACGCGTCCTGGAAGAAGTCGAGGCCCGCGCGGGTCACCTCGAAGATGGCCTCGGCGTCCAGGTGCGGCGCGAGCGACGCACGGCAGAACGCGCCGAGCTCGATCGCCGAATCACCCTGTCCGTGAACGGAATCGACTCGGTGATACGGACCCGCGATCACCGCGGTGATGTAGGTGGAGATGCGCTGAGTGGGTGCGAAGACGGTGGTGGGACCGGAGGTGCGCTCGATGCGTTCGTTGGACAGTACGGTCCACTCCTCGGGGGCGGTGACCTCGAACGTGAACGGCGCCTTGAGGTTCGGCTGCTCGAAGCAGGCGAACACGCGGCGGGCGTCGGCGGGCTCGTACTGGGTGTAGAGGTAGGTCAGGCCGTCGGCCGGGTCGACGAACCGGTGCAGACCCTCGCCGGATCGGCTGTAGTGTCCGCGCGCGTGGACCTCGACGACGGTGCGGCCGGACAGCCCGCGCAGTCTTATCCGCGCGCCGTCGTACTCCACCGGCACGTCCGCCGAGTCGATCACCACCCGGTCCACCCCGGCGCCGAGGAAGTCCAACCACGTCTCGGGCTCCGCGGCGGAGAACTCGACGACGGTCACCGTCGGGAACTCGGGCGCGGTCACGGCGGCGGACAGATCCAGCGCGACGCGGTACGTCACGTCGGACAGCACGCGCCCGCGGTGGGCGGTCTCGGCTCGGGTCAGATCGGCGGTGCTCATGGGTCCCATGCAACACCACGGTTCCCGTCGGCCCGCACCGCGTGCGTGAGAGCATGGCCGACATGGTTCTGGCGATTCGATTGGTCATCACGGCGTTCGCGATCTGGTTGGCGTCGAACTGGGTGGAGGGCATCTCCATCGCGAGCTCGGGGCGCGGCACCACGTGGGACCTGATCGTGCTGCTGGGTATCGCGTTGGTGTTCACTGCGGTCAACGCGCTGGTCAAGCCGATCGTCCAGCTTCTCTCGCTGCCGCTGATCGTGCTCTCGCTCGGGTTGTTCCTGCTGGTGATCAATGCACTCATGCTGATGCTCACGTCGGCGATCACCGAGACCACGTCCTACGGACTCACCGTCGACGGGTTCGGGGCGGCCTTCTTCGGCGCCGTGGTCATCGCCGTGGTGAACCTGGTGCTCGGCGTACTGGTCCCCGACCGGCGCGGCTGAGCCCCCCCGGGGGCCGTCCTGCGATCTCAGGCGAGAACGAGCCCCACGGCCGTGGCGATCGCCCACAGCAGCATCGCCAGCCCGGAATCGCGGAGTGCCGGGATCAGGTCGCGCCCCGTCCTGCGCTGCCGCACGGGGGCGTTGGCCCGCCAGGCCAACGGGAATGCCACCAGACCCAGCACGGCCCACGGCGACGCCGCGATCAGGGCCAGGCTCACCACGAACGGCACCGCCAGCAGCGCGGCGTGCAGACCCCGGCTGCGGCCGTCTCCGAGGCGCACCGCGAGGGTGCGCTTCCCGGACTCGGTGTCGGTGGGGATGTCGCGGATGTTGTTGGCCACGAGAACGGCGCTGGAGAACGCACCGATCGCGACGGCGGACCCCAGACCGACCAGGGTGAGCGCGCCCGTCAGCACGAACTGCGTGCCCAGCACCGCGACCAACCCGAAGAACACGAACACCGCGATCTCACCGAAGCCGCTGTACCCGTAGGGAGTCGAGCCGCCCGTGTAGAACCACGCGCCGGCGATGCACAGCGCGCCGACCAGGATCAGCCACCAGGCCGTCGTGATCGCGAGGACCAGACCGGCGACGGCCGCGACGACGAAACACCCGATCGCGGCGTACTTGACCGACGCGGGCGAGGCGACCTTCGAGCCCACCAGGCGCAGCGGCCCCACGCGGTCGTCGTCCGTACCGCGGATCCCGTCGGAGTAGTCGTTCGCGAAGTTGACCCCGACGATCAGAGCGAGGGCGACCACCAGGGCGACGGGCACCTTCCACCAGGTGACGGGACCGGACGCGGCCGCCGCGGCTCCGGTGGCCACCACCACGGGTGCGATTGCGTTGGGGAGTGTGCGTGGACGCGCGCCTTCGATCCACTGTGCTGCGGTTGCCATGAGCCGATCTTTGCGTACGCGTTCCGGGCGCCGCCGACCGTGTCGACTTGTCGCCACGCAACGGCACGGATTACCATTCTTTTCGCGCCCCTACCCGGGGGTTACCTGCGGTCTGTCGTGGTCGGCCGTGGACGTGGCATCTCTTCACCGGCGGTGATGTTCCGCCGTGCGACAAACCCCGGGATGAATCGTGGACAGCATCGACACTTCGGTAACCGCCCTCGTCACGCGTATGAGCGAGGACGAGCTCGACCGTTCCATTCGCGCATTGACGTTGTCGCAGCGCCGTTTCCTGCTGCGGGGCGACCTCGACGCCGCATGGATGGTCACCGAGGACCTGGAACGCTGCCTCGCGGCGCGCGCGGGTGTGGACCGCTAGCCGTCCCACCCCGGGTCGTCCGCCGCGACCGGATCGGGATCGTCCGTGGACCCGACCGTCCGGAACTCCACCATGAGGTAGCGATCGCCGTCGACGTCGGGCAGCAGCGTCGCGCGCACGTCCACCACGGTCCACCCGCCCGCCAGTCGGCGCAGGCGCACGGCCGGAACCTCCTGTTCGCGTGCGTCTCCCCGCGCGAGCGCACGGACGGCGTCGGCGAGACGTCCCATGTCGCCGGGATGGGGAGTGTCGCGCTGATCGACCATTCCCTTCCATTGGATGCCCTCGACCGGATCGGTGAGCCATCGCACCAGCCGGATCCGCCGGAAGTCGACGAGGGCCACGGCAGTTCGCGTCGAGCGGGTCATGCTGCGCAGGGCGAGGGATTCCACCGACGGCATGGGGGCGGGCAGATCGTCCTCGGCGATTGCGAAGGACACCCCCCGCGACACCCGGCCGGAGTCGTCGGTGGGCGTCACCGTGCGGACCGCGGTGCGCACGGCCAGCGGACCGTGCTCGGAGGCCAGGGTCAGGGGTCCGTCCCACCGGTCTCCGGAACGGGCCTTCAGCAAGGCGGTGAGCAGTCCCATGGCGTGGTCGGGGTCGACGATGGCCTGGAACACCTCGGGCGCGGTGACCGCGGTCCGGTTCGGCAGCGAGGAGCGCGACACCGCGTCCCACATCCGATCGCCGACGGTGAACCGTCGAACTCGATCCGACCATTCGTAGCCCGACGCCCACGGTCGGCTCGTCGGGGTCGTCGAGGAATCCGTACCGATGTGGAGTTGGACGCCGTGCACGCGGCCGCCGGGCCCGGACACCGGGAACGCGCGCAGAACGGCCGTGTCGCCGCCCGAGGGGAGGGTCTGCAGAGCGGAGCGGCCGGTACCGGCAACGCGTCGAACCAGGTCACGGGCGGCGTCGGCGACGCGTTTCGACGGCGTCGCTCGCGAGAGCGCGGTCCAGTCCTTCGGCCGGCCGTCCACGCAGAGCACCCGCGCGGAGTCCGGATCGTCGAGGGTCTCGACGAGGATCCAGCCGTGGTGATCGACAGGCATGCCGTGAGTGCTCGGGGCGGACCCCGCACCCGACGGGTCGTTCATCGTGTTGCTTCCTCCACAAAACCGACCTGTCTTCAGTCCGAGGACTCTATCGACCGAACGCCGGTCGGGCGTTACAACGTAAGAAGTCGAGCTCGCGCCGCGGCGCGGTCCACCTTGCCGGGCCCGCGCAGCGGGAGGGCCTCGACGAACCGGATCTCACGCGGGGCCGCGGCGCGACCCAGTGCGTCGGTGACGGCGGCGCGCACCGCGTCGGCCGTCGGAGTCGTCCCCGGGCCGGGGACGATCAGGGCGGCGACCCGATGGCCGAGGCGGTCGTCGGGCACTCCCACCACGACGCATTCGGCGACACCGTCCAGTTCGGCGAGAACCGCCTCGACCACCTGCGGCACGACGGTCAGGCCACCGGTGGTGATGGCGTCGTCGATGCGGCCGACGATGCGCAGGACGCGTCGGCCGCCGGGCAGGGTGTCGACGGTCCCGGCGTCGTCCGTGCGGAACCACCCGGGTTCGGCGAAGGCCGGATGATCGGGCATTCCGCGATAGCCGGATGCGAGGGTCGCGCCGCCGAGCACCACGCGACCGTCGTCGATGCGGACCTCGACGCCGTCGAGGGCGACGCCGTCGTAGACGCAGCCGCCGCACGTCTCGCTCATGCCGTAGGTGCGCACGACGGGGATGCCGGCGTCGCGGGCGCGGGCCAGAACCGGCGCGGGGGTCGCCGCGCCGCCGAGAAGCACCGCGTCGAACCGCGCGAGGGCCGCGGCGGCATCGGGCTGCTCGAGGACCTTGATCAGTTGCGTCGGCACCAGCGAGGTGTATCGACGCGGCGCGTGCATCTCGGCCTCGGCCTCGACGAGTAGCCGCGGATCGAACCCGTCGGCGACATCGACGATCGTCGGCTCCGCCCCGGCCGCGATGCTGCGGAGCAGCACCTGCAGCCCGGCGATGTGATGGGCGGGCAGCGCCAGCAACCACGCGCCGGGTCCCCCGAGCCGGCGGTGGGTGGCGTCGGCGCTGGCTCGCAACGCGTCGACGGTGAGCAGTGCGCCCTTGGGGACGCCGGTGGACCCGGAGGTCGCGACGACCATGGCCACGCCGTCGTCGATCGGGGTACCGGGGGACAGGGCCGAGGTCAGCCGCGTCGTCTCCCGCGCGTCGTCGGCGGGGACGGGCAGCACCGCGCCCACGGACCCGTCGAGCACGCGCCGCAGGGTGGGGAGAACCTCGCGCGCCGCGGACCCGCGGGAGACCGGCAGGACCGCGAGATCAGTCACCGCGCACGTCGCGGCGCAGCGGATGATCGGCGGGAATCTCGACGACGATGATGCGGGTGCCGTCGGGATCGTCGATCCACATCTCGATCAGACCCCAGGGCTCGGTGACCGGCGGCCGCACGATCGTGACCCCCGCCGCCTCGAGTTCGGCGCGGGCCGCGTCGGCGTCGCGCACCTGGAGGAACAGGGTCGCCGCGGTGGGCGCGTCGGGATCGTGGCCGTGTGCGGCCACCTCGACCAGTCCCTGCCCGGCGAAGAAGACCGTCCCGCCCCCGTAGTCGCGAAAGATGCCGAGTCGCAACCGATCTCGGTAGAACGCGACGGTGCGCTCGTAGCGGGCCGGTCGCAGGATGGTGCGGCTGGACAGGACCTCCATCAGAAGTACCAGGGGTAGGGAGCCCAGTCGGGTTCGCGCTTGCCCAGGAACGCGTCCCGCCCCTCGACCGCCTCGTCCGTCATGTAGGCCAGCCGCGTGGCCTCGCCCGCGAACAACTGCTGGCCCATCAGGCCGTCGTCCGTGAGGTTGAACGCGTACTTCAGCATGCGCTGCGCCTGCGGGGACTTGCCGTTGATCGTCGCCCCCCACGCGATCCCGACGGTCTCGAGGTCGGCGTGATCGACGACCTTGTTGACCGCGCCCATGCGGTGCATGTCCTCGGCGGAGTACGTCTCGCCGAGGAAGAAGATCTCCCGCGCGAACTTCTGGCCGACCATCTTGGCGAGGTAGGCGCTGCCGTATCCGCCGTCGAAGCTGCCGACGTCGGCGTCGGTCTGCTTGAACCGGGCGTGTTCACGGCTGGCGATCGTCAGGTCGCACACCACGTGCAGGCTGTGACCGCCGCCGGCCGCCCACCCGTTGACCAGGCAGATGACCACCTTGGGCATGGTGCGGATGAGTCGCTGGACCTCGAGGATGTGCAGACGTCCGGCGCGGGCCCGGTCGACGGTCTCGGCCGTCTCGCCCTCCGCGTACTGGTAGCCGCTGCGGCCCCGGATGCGCTGGTCGCCGCCCGAGCAGAACGCCCAGCCGCCGTCCTTGGGGCTCGGTCCGTTGCCGGTCAGCAGGACCGCGCCCACGTCCGACGTCATGCGCGCGTGGTCCAGGGTGCGGAACAGCTCGTCCACCGTGCCGGGGCGGAACGCGTTGCGCACCTCGGGACGATCGAACGCGATGCGTACCACCGCTTCGCGCACGTGTCGGTGGTACGTGATGTCCACCAGGTCGTCGAATCCGGGGACGACGGTCCACTGGTCGGGCTGGAACGGGTCGGCCTGTTCGGTGCTCACGAACCTCACCTTAGGGGGCGTCCGATACCGTCGGGCGATGACAGGTCGATCCCATGCCGACGCCTTCGAGGACGCCGAGTACGCGCGGTCCGGAGGCTTCCCCCGCTTCAGCGTCGCCCGCCCACCCGCCGCGTACGGCCGACTGATCGAGGCGCTGCGCACCGTCCAGGATCTCGCCGTCTCCACCGACGTGCCCGAGGACCGGCTCGACGACCTCGCCGACCGAGCCGAGGCGCTCGCGGCCGAGCTCGAGCCCCACGTGGTGCCGGAGCGACACTCACCCGCGGGTCGCGCCGTCGACCTGCCGGGCCGCGGATCGCTGCTGCTGATGCCCTGGACCATCGAGAAGTACGGCGCCGACGGAGTGCGGACCACGGGCGTGTTCCGACGCTTCCACCTCGGCGGTAACGGTGCCGCGCACGGCGGCACGTTGCCGCTGTTGTTCGACGACCTGTTCGGGATGATCCAGCACGCCTACGGACGGCCGATCAGTCGAACCGCGTTCCTGCACATCGACTATCGCGCGGTGACCCCGCTGAACACCCAGCTCGTGGCGGAGGGGCACGTCACGGAGGTCGACGGCCGCAAGGCGTTCATCGAGGCGACGCTGAAGGACATGGACGGGAAGCTTCTCGCCGAGTGTCGGGCGTTGATGGTGCAGCTGTTGCCGGGGCAGCCGTGAGCGCCCCCGCGCACCCGCTCGCCCCTGCTTCTGCCCCCGCCCCCGCCCCCGCGCACCCTCCAGCGCTCGCCCCAGCCCCCGCCCCTGCCCCCGCGCACCCTCCGGCGCTCTGCGCACCGTGCAGCGTGCGCGGATGACTGCAGGGTGCGCGCGGCCGAGCATCGACGACATCCTCGCCGCCTCGCACGTCGTCGCGCTCCCCTTACGAGAGCGCTTCCGCGGCATCACCACTCGCGAGGTGATGCTGATCGAGGGCCCGGCCGGGTGGGGTGAGTTCGGCGCGTTCACCGAGTACGACGACGCCGAGGCCGCGCACTGGCTCGCCGCCGGACTCGAGGCCGCCTACCAGGGCCCGCCCCCGGCGCTGCGCGACCACGTGAGGGTCAACGCCACCGTTCCCGCCGTGTCCGCCGATCGGGTGCCGGACGTTCTGGCGCGCTTCCCCGGCGCCACGACGGCCAAGGTCAAGGTCGCCGAGAAGGGGCAGACCCTCGACGACGATCTCGCCCGTGTGAACGCCGTCCGCGAACACTGCTCCTCGGTCCGCGTCGACGCGAACGGTGGGTGGAGCGTGGAGCAGGCCGTGACCGCACTGCGCGCGCTGACCCGTGACGGCGACCTTCAGTACGCCGAACAGCCCTGCGCGAGCGTCCCCGAACTCGCGGAGGTGCGCCGGCTGCTCCCCGGCGTGGCGATCGCCGCCGACGAGAGCATCCGCCGCGCGAGCGACCCGCTGGCCGTGGTGCGCGCCGGCGCCGCGGACGTCGCGATCGTCAAGGTCCCGCCCCTCGGCGGAATGCGCGCGGTCGTCCGGCTCGCGGCCGAACTCGCCGAGTACGGGGTGCCCATCGTGGTGTCGAGTGCACTGGACACCGCCGTCGGGATGACTGCCGGACTCGCGGCCGCGGCGGCCCTGCCGTCGGGCGAACTGGCGTGCGGACTGGCGACGGGTCGGCTGTTCGTCGACGATGTCGCCCCCGGTCGCGAGGTGGTGGGCGGCCGGCTCGCGATCGCTGCCGCGACGCCGGATCCGGAGCGACTGGCGCGGTTCGCGGCGACGGACGAGCGCCGAACGTGGTGGCACGCCCGGGCGCGTCGGGCCTACGCGCTTCTGCACCGAACCCGCGACCCGTTCCCGCCGTCGGCGGACCGGTAATCTCCGGCGCGACCGACGTAACCGACCGAAGGAATGTTTCGTGGCCGCACCACTGAGTGACTCCCTGCTCGATCCGACGACGCAGCCGGCCGTGCACGCCGACGTCCGCGCGCTGATCGACGCCGAGGTCTCCGACAAGGGGATGACCGTCAAGGCCGTCTACGGCGCCGTGAAGAAGGTGGGACCGTCCGTCATCGAGGACGCCGTCGCCAAGCTGTGGCCGGGATTCGTCGACGCGCTCGACCCCTTCTGGCAGAAGTACTCCGCCGCCCCGACCGGCACGTTCGGCGACCACCTGGTCGCGAACTCCGACGCCGCGTCCGACGCGTTGCTCGGCGTCACCGACTCCCGCATCGACGGCACCAGCAAGTCCGCGATCAAGAAGGGCTACTCCTCGCTGCGCCCGTCGGCGAAGAAGAACGTCACCGCCGCCCTGCCCCGCGTCGGCGATCTGGTCCAGAAGCACGCGGGCTGACGTATCGGGTGCGCCGAGCCGCGGCATCCGCGGCCGGGCGCACCCGAGCCGCCTCACCCCACCCGTGTCGCCCCCGGGTGGTGTACTCGGAGGTATGGACGACACTCTCGCCGCACTCACCAGTGGACTCGACTTCTGGCACACCGAACCACAGGACGGACTGCCGTCGATCACTCTCACCGACGGCCCGCACGGCGTCCGGATGCAGGCGAGCGAGAGCGACATGTTCTCCGGGCGCCCCGCCACGTGCTTCCCGCCGGCGACGGCCACCGCGAGCACCTGGGATCCGGAGTTGTTGCGGCGCATGGGAGAAGCGCTCGCCGCGGAGGCCAGGTCGATGGACGTGTCGGTTCTCCTGGGCCCCGGCATCAACATCAAGCGCAGCCCGCTGAACGGTCGCAACTTCGAGTACTTCTCCGAGGATCCGCTGCTGACCGCCGAGCTGGCCACCGCCCTCGTGCAGGGCGTGCAGAGCGGGGGTGTCGGTACCTCGCTCAAGCACTTCGCGGTCAACAACCAGGAGACCGACCGCATGCGCGTCAGCGCGGAGGTCGACGAGCGCACGCTGCGCGAGATCTATCTGCGCGCCTTCCAGCGCGTCGTGCGGGACGCGCAGCCCTGGACGGTCATGTGCTCCTACAACCGCATCAACGGGGTCCACGCCTCCCGCAACCGCTGGCTGCTCACGGACGTGCTGCGCGGTGAGTGGGGGTACGAGGGCGTCGTGGTGTCCGACTGGGGCGCGGTGGTCGATCGTGTCGATTCGGTCGCCGCGGGGCTCGATCTCACGATGCCCGGACCCGACGCGGCGGGCGATCGCAGCCTGGTCGAGGCCGTCGACAGCGGCCGGCTCGACCGCGCCGCACTCGAGGCCTCGGCCGGGCGGGTGCGCGCGCTCGTCGAGAAGGCGGGGACCGCGGCCCCGTCGGGCGAGGTCGATCACGACGCCCACCATGCGCTGGCGCGGGAGATCGCGAGCCGGGCCATCGTGCTTCTGAAGAACGACGGCATCCTGCCGCTCGCTCCCGGGGCCGACTCCGTCGCGGTGCTCGGCGAGATCGCGCGCACCCCGCGCTACCAGGGCGGAGGCAGCTCTCAGATCACCCCCACCCGGCTCGACGACGCCCTGTCGGCCATCACCGCCGCGACCGACGCGACCGTGTCCTTCGCTCCCGGCTACGACGCGGACCATGCGTCGACGGAGGAGACCGAGGCCGACGGCGCCGCCCTGGCCGAGGCCGTCGAGCTGGCCCGACGCAGCGACGTCGCGATCGTCTTCGTGGGGAACGATCCGGAGACCGAGGGCGCCGACCGCACGGCGTCGACGCTGCCCGAGGGCCACCTCGCACTCGTGGAGCAGGTGTCCGCGGCGAACCCGCGCACCGTCGTCGTCCTGAGCAACGGCGGCGTCGTCCTGACCTCCCCGTGGGACGCGGACGTGCCCGCGGTCCTCGAGTCCTGGCTGCTCGGTCAGGCCGGGGGCGGAGCGATCGCGGACGTGCTGTTCGGCGCGGTGAACCCGTCGGGACGGTTGGCGGAGACCATTCCGCTCACGCTCGAGGATCACCCGTCGTTCCTGGATTTCCCCGGTGAGCACGGCGTGGTGCGCTACGGCGAGGGCATTCACGTGGGGTACCGCGGGTTCGACGCGCGCGAGACCGAGGTGGCGTACCCGTTCGGTTGGGGCCTGTCCTACACCACCTTCGAGTACGGGGAGGCGACGGCGACCGTCGGCGAGCACGGCATCGAGGTCTCGGTCCCCGTGACGAACACGGGCGACCGCGACGGCCGCGAGGTGGTGCAGGTGTACGCGTCCGCGCCGAGCGGAACCGCGCGCCGGGTGCCGCGCGAGCTCGTCGGCTTCGCGTCCACCCCCATCGCGGCGGGGGCCACGGAGACGGTCACCACGACCGTGCGTCGCGACGACCTGGCGTACTGGGACACCCGCGTCGAGGCGTGGATCGTGGCGTCGGGGGAGTACGTGCTGGCGGTCGGGGCGTCCTCACGCGATCTGCGCGGCGTCGTCACCGTCGACGTGGACGGCGACGATCCGGCGGTGCCGCTGACCCGCGAGTCCACCGTCACCGAGTGGCTCGACCACCCGCAGGGCGGACCGGTGTTGCGTGAGGCGATGGGCGACGGATCCGTGGTCGACGCCATGATGGGCAACCCGGAGACGGCAATCTTCCTCGCCGGCGTGCCGCTGAGCCGCATGACGGCCTTCGGTGACGGCAACCTCACCGACGAGGTCGTGGACCGGATGGTCGCGGAGGCGAACGGTCAGTCGCCGCGCTGACGGGAGCGGGTGAACAGCGGGACGATCAGCAGCATCAGGAGCACGCGCAGCACCTGGGCGGCGACGACGAAGGTGACGTTCGCCCCGCTGGCCGCGGCGATGGCCAGGACCGCGTAGATGCCGCCGGGGGTGGTGGCCAGATACGCCTCGTAGGGGGTGACGCCGGTGGCACCCACCAGCACCAGGCCGAGGAGCGCGCACCCCACGGCGAGGGCGACGATCAGCAGCAGCGCCCAGGGCAGTACGCGTCCGATCGAGCGGAGACTCTCCACGGTGAACCGCAGGCCCGCCTGCCACCCGATGACGATGTAGGCGGCCTGCAGCAGCAGGAACGGCACGCCGGCGTCGAACGAGAAGCCCGCGATGTCCGCGGCGCCGGCGACGATGAGCGGCCCGAGCAGGGCGGGCGCGGGCAGCCGCACCAGCCGAGCCAGCGGGATTCCGACGGCCAGGCAGGACACCATGAACGCCGCGTCCACCCACAGCGGCGCTCCGGCGGCGTGCGGTGCGGGCCCGTCGCCGCTGGTATCGGCGGCGAAGACCAGGGTCGCCACCACGGGCAACGACGCGGTGACCAGCAGCACGCGGACGTACTGCACGACGGCGACCATGCGTTCGTCGCCACCGAGATCGCGGGCGATCGCCACCATGCCCGACGCGCCGCCGGCCACCAGCGCCAGCGCGCCCGTGGTGGTGTCGACATCGCGGTGCAGTCCCAGCAGCGCCCCGGCCCCGACGGAGAGCATCAGCGTGCCGAGCGAGACCAGGACCACCGGGATCCACGCGGACCCCAGACCGGTGAGCGTCTCGCGGTCGAGGAGCGTGCCGATCTCGACGCCGAGAACCGCCTGCGCGCCCATCCCCGCGACCCGCGGGACGCGCGCGGGCCCGACGCGGGTGAGTGCGAAGACGGTCGCGACGAGCAGGGCGACGAACAGCGCCGCCGACGGGACGCCCACGCGCTCGGCCAGCACGGTGACCGCGACGGTGACCGCCGCGAGCAGTGCCCAGCGGGCCGCGAGTATCGGCAGCCCGGGTCTCACTCGGCGGTCGTGGGCCGTTCGATGCGGCGCACCGGCGGCGTCGTGCCCCACTCGTCGCGGCCGAGCCGGCTCAGCGGCGCGATCGCGTCGAACGCGGGCAGACCATCGTCGGCGAGGCATTCCGGGCGGACCGTGACGAGCTCGACGGACCCCATGATCACGAAGCAGTTGCCGACCTCCACGACCTGCAGGAGCGAGGCCTCGATGGAGATCGGGGACTCCGTGACCCGGGGCGGGCGGACCTTCTCGCTGGGCTCGTGGGCGAGGCCGACGGCGTCGTGTTCGTCGACCTCGGGGGCGAACGGCGCCGAGGTCTTGTTGACCGCCTCGAACAGCGATTCGGTCGCGAGGTTGATCACGAACTCGCCGGTCGCCTCGATGTTGCGGAGGCTGTCCTTGCGGCCCACCGAGGTGAACTGCACCACGGGCGGTTCGGTGCTCGAGACGGAGAAGAAGCTGTACGGGGCGAGGTTCGCCGTCCCGTCCGCGGACACCGTCGACACCCACGCGATGGGTCTGGGCACCACCGATGCGGTCAGCAGCTTGTAGAAACGGTGGGCGTCGATGTCCCGGGGGTCGAAGAGTGTGCGCACCGCTCCATTCTGCCGTCGGCGATCGGCGGCCACCCCACCGAGGCCGCGTCGCGAGTTGTGACACTCTGAAATGGTGAACCCGTCCACCGCTCAGGCCACTGTCGTCGTCGACGAGATGATTCGCGGCGGCGTCCGTGACGTGGTCCTGTGTCCCGGCTCGCGCAACGCCCCGCTGGCCTTCGCGCTGCAGGCCGCGGACGATGCGGGCCGCGTCCGTCTGCACATGCGCATCGACGAGCGCACCGCCGGTTTCCTGGCGATCGGGCTGTCGGTCTCTGCTCGTCGACCGGTTCCCGTGGTGATGACCTCCGGCACCGCGGTGGCCAATCTCGCGCCCGCGGTGCTCGAGGCGAACTACGCCCGGATCCCGCTCGTGGTGCTCAGCGCGAACCGGCCCTACGAGATGCTCGGCACCGGTGCCAACCAGACCGTGGAACAGCTCGGCCTGTTCGGCAGCCAGGTACGGGCCACCATCAGCCTCGGCCTCGCCGAGGACGGCCCGGCCGTGAACAGTCAGTGGCGTTCGGCCGTGTGCCGGGTGCTCGCCGCCGCGCGGGGAACCCGCTCGGGCAACGCCGGCCCCGTGCACTTCGACATGCCGCTGCGCGAACCGCTCACCCCCGACCTCGCCGATCCGCGTCCCGCCCCGGCCGGCCGCGCCGACGGAACGGCCTGGACCACAACGCAATACGCGAGCCTGGACGTCCCCGTCGAGCTCGACCTCACCCAGGACACCGTCGTCGTCTCCGGCCACGGCGCCGCGCTGCGCCCCGAGCTCGCCGGGTTGCCCACCGTCGCCGAGCCCACCGCGCCAATGCACGGACTGCCGGTGCACCCGCTCGCCCTCACCGCGCTGAAGCCGACGCAGGCGATCATCACCGGCCGCCCCACCCTGCACCGTCAGGTGTCGAGGCTGCTGGCCGATCCGTCGGTCTCCGTCGTCGCCCTCACCACGGGTCCGCGGTGGCCCGACGTCTCGGGCAACGTCCGCGCCACCGGCACCCGCGCGGTGGTGTCCGGTGAGCCGACCGCGGACTGGATCGCCCGGTGCGCCGACGCGTCCGCGGCCGCCGACAAGGCCGTGAGCGAGCAGTTGGCCGTGCATCGCGGCATCACCGGACTCCACGTCGCCGCGGTGGTCAGCGCCGCCCGTCGGCCGGGCGACCTGCTGCTCCTCGGCGCGTCGAACCCGGTGCGCGACATGGCTCTCGTCGGCTACCCCGACCCCGACGTTCGCGTGCTGTCGAACCGCGGCGTCGCCGGCATCGACGGCACCGTCTCCTCGGCCGTCGGGGCCGCGCTCGCCCACGACGGCCGCACGATCGCCATGATGGGCGACCTGACCTTCCTGCACGACGCGTCGGGCCTGCTCATCGGCACCGGCGAACCACGGCCGAAGAACCTGACCATCGTGGTCGCGAACGACGACGGCGGCGGCATCTTCGAGTTGCTCGAACAGGGCGATCCGCAGTACGCGGGCGTGTTCGAGCGCGTCTTCGGCACCCCGCACGGCATGGATCTCGCCGCGCTGTGCGCCGCCTACCGCATCCCGCACCGGCGCCTGGACCCCGACGCGTTGGCCGTCGCGCTCGCCGCCGACGCCGACGGCATCCGGGTTCTCGAGGTCACCACCGACCGGTCCGGACTGCGCGACCTGCACGCCTCGATCCGGGCCGATCTGTAGCGGTCAGCTCTTCTGCAGGTACTCGCGAGCCTGCGCGCTCTCCGACTGCACGAGGCGGCCGATCATCTCCACGATCATGCCCTCGATCTTGCCGCCGACCAGCGGCATCTTGACCTCGGCGGTGCCGGTGAGGCGCAACCGCGCACCCGGACCCGACGGGTCGAGGGAGAACGTGCCGTGCACCTTGGCCGGTAGCCCGGTCGATCCCCCCTCGAGCGAGCCCGACGCGTGGTCGCCCTCGAGCGGGCCCCAGGTGTCCTTGCGCGTGATGGTGAGATCGCCTCGGATGACCTTCTTGACCACGCCCGGCAGCACCTGCGCGCCGACCCCCTCGGCCATGGTCACCGAGAAGCCGCCGTCCGGGTTCTTCTCGTAGGTGACCGTCGCGCGATCCGCTGCCTCCGCCATCCGCTGGTTCCAGAGGTTCTCGTCGGTCAGTGCCGCGTATGCCTCCTCGACCGTGACGTCGAAGTCTTCCGTGTATTCGAATGTCCGCCCCATGGCGGGAGAGGCTACCCACTCGGCCCCTGCCGGGCGCGAGCGGTGGCCTCGCTAGCCTGGTTCGAATGACCCCGCCCGACGCCCCGAGACGCTCGCGCTTCGCCGGGGCGCCTCGGGTGCTGCTGATCGTCGCCGTGTCGATCTCCGCTCTCGCGGTGGTCCTGGTGATCGCCGCATGGCGCAACGACATCGTCATCTCGTCCGACAAGGGCACCGCCACCGCGGACGTCCTCTCCGCCGGTCAGTGGCGGTCCGCGGTCAGCTTCGTCACTCCCGACGGTGAGACCCGCAATCCCGAGCTCGGGGTGCTGTATCCGACCAATCTGGTGTCGGGGCAGCGCATCGACGTCGAGTACGCGCGGTCCGACCCGGATCTGGTGCGCGTCGCCGGGCGCAACGCGTCGGTGGCGGTGATCCCGGCCCTGTCGGTGATCGTCGTGACCTGGGTGGCGACCGGGCCGATCGTGTGGTGGCTGGTGCGTCGCCGCGAGCCGGGTCCGGACGTTCAGAAGCCCGTCGCCGAGTCGTAACGTCGGCATTGCCGCGCGGTCGCCGCGCCGGTGAACAGTGACTTTCGTGCGCATTGCCGTGATCGCCGAATCGTTCCTGCCCCACGTCAACGGAGTGACCAACTCGATCCTGCGGGTGCTCGAGCACGCGGAGTCCGCCGGGCACGAGGCGATGGTCGTGGCCCCCGACACCCCGTCCGGACAGCCTGCCGCCCCGACCGAGCATCGCGGCACCCCGGTGCTGCGCGTGCCGTCGGTGATGGTGCCCAAGGTCAGTTCGTTGCCCGTCGGGGTGCCCGGGCCCGGCATCACCGCGGCCCTGCGATCGTTCGGCCCCGACGTGGTGCACCTCGCGTCACCGTTCTCCCTCGGGGCGGGCGGTCTCGCGGCGGCCCGGAGACTCGACGTACCCGCCGTCGCGATCTACCAGACCGATGTCGCCGGGTTCGCCGAGAGCTACGGACTGGGCCTGACCTCCCGCGCGTGCTGGGCGTGGACGCGGCGGATCCACAAGGGCAGCGCCCGCACCCTCGCGCCGTCGACCGCGGCGATGGACGCGCTCGCCGAGCACGGCATCCCCCGCGTGCACCGCTGGGGCCGCGGGGTGGACACCATCCGCTTCGTTCCGTCGGCGCGGTCGCCGGAGGTGCGCGCCTCGTGGGGCGTCGCGGACGAGCTCGTCGTGGGCTTCGTCGGTCGGCTCGCGCCGGAGAAGCACGTCGAGCGCCTCGCGGTGCTCGACGCGGTGCCGGGAGTTCGCGTGGTGATCGTCGGGGACGGGCCCGAGCGGCACCGGCTCGAGGCGCTCATGCCCACCGCGGTGTTCCTCGGCCAGCTCGGTGGGGACGACCTCGCCCGCGCGTACGCGTCGTTCGACGTCTTCGCTCACCCCGGCGAACACGAGACCTTCTGCCAGACCGTGCAGGAAGCCCTGGCCAGCGGGGTTCCCGTGATCGGTCCCGACGCCGGCGGGCCGCGTGATCTGGTCAGCCACTGCCGCAACGGCTACCTGCTGCCCCCGGACCGCTACAGCGAACTGCTGCCCAGCGCGGTCGGTGCGCTGGCGGATCCGACCACCCGCGCTCGGTTCGCCGGATCGGCCCGCACCTCCGTGCTGCACCGGACCTGGCCCGTGCTCTGCGCCCAGCTGATGGACCACTACGAGGACGTCATCGGGACCGGCTCGTCGCGCCGCCACTCGTCCGCCGCCTGACCGAGCGCCCAGTACGCTCGAAACTGTGTCGACACATCCCACCCCGTCGCGGGCGCAGCTGGACAAGAAGCCGCAGGACGTCGCGTCCATGTTCGACGGCGTGGCCGAGCGGTACGACCTCACCAACACCGTGCTGTCGTTCGGTCAGGACCGCGGCTGGCGCACGGCAACCCGCGCGGCGCTGAACCTGCGCGCCGGCGAGGCCGTGCTGGACCTCGCCGCGGGCACCGGGGTGTCGACGGAGGAGCTGGGCAAGTCCGGCGCGTGGTGCGTCGCCACCGATTTCTCCAAGGGCATGTTGCAGGCCGGACTCTCGCGTCGGCTGCCGATGATCGCGGGCGACGCGATGGCCCTGCCCTACGCGGACGACGTGTTCGACGCCGCCACCATCTCGTTCGGTCTGCGCAACGTCGCCGACCACGGGGCGGGGCTGCGGGAGATCCTGCGCGTGGTGAAACCCGGTGGGCGCCTGGTGGTCTGCGAGTTCTCGACGCCGGTGTTCGCGGGCTTCCGCACCCTCTACATGGAGTACCTGATGAAGGCGCTGCCCGCCGTGGCGCGCACCGTGAGCAGCAACCCCGACGCGTACGTGTACCTCGCGGAGTCCATCCGCGCGTGGCCGACGCAGGAGGAGTTGGCCGCACGGCTGCAGAACGCCGGGTGGCGCGGGGTGCGCTGGAAGAACCTCACCGGTGGGATCGTCGCGCTGCACAGCGCGGTCAAGCCCGATCCGGTCTGAGCGTCGGCGAACCAGGGCTGAGGAGCGTCAGCGCACCAGGGCCACGTTGTTCGTCCAGTCGGCGTCGCCGTTCGCCGTGGTGGCGAGTACGGCCACCGACCACGGGGTGAACCGGCACGCGAAGAAGTTCACCGTCACCGAGGCGCCGGGCGCGATGTCACCCGGCTGCGTGAACGCGCCGAAGTTGTTGGTGCTGTAGACCTGCACCCCGCGGGCCACTGCGCCGCCGGTGTTGGTGACGGACGCGGTGCAGTCGAACGGTCCCTGCGTCACCACCAGATCCGGACCCGCCGGCGCCGCGAACGCCGACGCGGGGGCCGCGAGGAGAGATCCGGCCGCGATCGTGATCGCGGCGGCGGTGAATCCCGCAGTTCGTCGTGCGCTCATGTCCACTCCCTGTCGATGGTCGGTCATCACCGTGTCGTGGGCGCGCGAGAAGTCGTTACACGGCCGCCGTCGGTCGTGCGAGCACGTTTGTCGTTACCGCGAGTACACGACATCGCTGTGTGCGGACTGGCCGTGTGCGGCATGATTCGGCTCATGCCTGCATCGGATTGGCTCCCGTACGCCGCGCTCGTGGCGTCCCTCGTCGCCGCGGGTGGAGCGGGGTGGGCCGTCAGCACCACCCGGGTTCACCTGACCCGCGAATCGCGTCGGGCCCGGGAGTTGCGCACCCTTCGCTCCGAGCTCGGACGCGACTCCGATCGGTCCACCGTCGAGTCCTCGCTCGTGCGCGATCAGGTGACCGAGCGGTACCAGGAACTGTCCGTCGCCCTGACCACGTTCCAGTCCGTCTGGGTCGAGGCCGTGCACCACCGGACCGCTGCCGACGCGTCCGCGCTGCCGCCGGGGTCCGATGTCACCACCATCGACGCTCGCCTCGACGCCGCGTACCGAGAACTGCAGCGGGTCTCGACCATCACCATCGTCGTCGCGCGTCCACGCGTGGCTCCGTTGCTCGAGCTGCTGATGTCCCTGGATCTGCGAGTGTTGGTGCCGTTCACCGGAACCGAGGCCACGCCCGCACCGGCGGTCGAGCGCTTGAACCGTGAGCACGGGTTCCTGCTCGAGATCCAGCGGTTGCTGCGCGAGGCGATGCGGGCGGATCTCGGACTGCTCGAGGCCAACGAACTCGGCATGCTCATCATGGACACCAAGCGCGTGCTGGACACCCTGTCGCCGAGCCAGCGCTCTCTCGGCTACGGCATGTCCGAGCGGCGACTCCTCGAGTACCTCGGCGCGTTCGGCGTCCAGGTGCTGCCCGGTGGGAACGAGTACGACTTCACCATGGAGGCCGACCGTTTCGCCTTCTTCCAGTCGAAGGACCCGGCGCTCGCCGGAGCCGTCGAGGCGATCCTGGCGGTCTACGGGGCCGATCTGTCCCTCGCCGTGCACGCCGGCATCGGCGAGGAGGCCCGGCTGCCGGTGCTGCAGAAGGTGGTCACGACCCTCGAGTCCGGGTTCCGCGATCGCCCCGGCGTACTGCTCGGCGACGGTACGACGGTGTACGCGTTCCGGCCGGGGGACTGACCTCGCCACCCGGTCTGCGGGGGATCGGCGTCCGTCAGGAGAACGGGGGTCGGTCGTCCACCCGCAGCGACGCCGATCCCGCCGCACGCCACGCCCGCGCCACCACGTCGTGATCCTCCTCGGTGATCAGGTTGCCCATCACCTTGACGGCGACGGTCATGATCGCGCGCGAGCGCATCCCGATGGGGCCGGTCACGGGCAGGAACTTGGGGACGGTCAGCAGCCCGGCGAGGCGTCGCGCCACCGAGAAGCTCTGGCCGTAGTGCTCGCGCAGCACGGCGGGCCACACCTCGGTGAGATCGGGATCGTCCAGGTGCTCCGCCACCAGTCGGCCGCCCTCGAGCCCGTAGTCGATGCCCTCCCCGTTGAGCGGATTGACGCATGCCGCCGCGTCGCCGATGACGGCCCAGTTGGGGCCCGCCACGTGGGACACGGCGCCGCCCATCGGCAGCAGTGCCGACTGCACGCGGCGCGGCCCACCCGTCAACGACCACGCCGACTGTCGTTGCGCCGCATAGAGTTCCAGTAACGGCCGCAGGGCACTGGCCGCCGGGCGCTTGGACGTCGCGAGCGTGCCCACCCCCAGGTTGACCTCGCCGACCCCCTCGCTCTCGGTGCCGGGAGTGCCGTGCGCTCCGAGCGGGAACACCCACCCGTATCCGGGTTGCAGATCCCCGTCGGCGTTGCGCAGTTCGAGGTGCGAGGTGATCCACTCGTCGTCCCCGCGCGCACTCGTGACGTAGGCCCGCGCCGCCACCCCGAATGCGGTGTCCCGGTGCCACTCCCGGCCCAGCATCTTGCCCAGCGACGAGCGCACGCCGTCGGCGACGATCACCGTGCGGCACGAGATCGAACGACGGCCCTCGCGGCTCTCGACCACGACGGCGGCGACGCGTCCGCCGTTGCGGATGACGTCGACGGCCTTCCACCCCTGGGCCATCTCGGCGCCCGCATCGACGGCGACCCGCCGGATGCGGTCGTCGAGTTCGCTGCGCGGGACCGCGGCGCCGACGGCGGGCAGCGAACCCCCCGGCCACTCCAGAGTCACCTTCTGGCCGAATCCGGTGAGCTCGAGGCCACGGTTCTGCGCGCGTGATCGGACCCACTCGCCGAGGCCCAGTCGGTCCAGTTCGGCGACCGCTCGCGGCGTCAGCCCGTCGCCGCAGGTCTTGTCGCGAGGGAAGGTCGCCGCATCCACCAGAACGACGTCGTGACCAGCACGTATCGCCCAGGCCGCGGCGGCGCTGCCCGCAGGTCCGGCCCCCACCACGAGCACGTCTGTGCTCGTCGGAAGTTCCGATGCCGTCGTCGTTGTGTCCCGTCCGGGTCCATCGGTCATCACTCCATCATCCAGGCAAGCTAAGTTGGGGTCAGACGGGCGCGGTCCACTACCGTGCCCCCGAGAAGAAACGGGTGGCCGCCGCGGTGACCGACACGAGTGCGAGTACGGCCGACGCGACCGTGGTCGCGGGAGTCGACTTGGGGAACGTCGAGTTCGCGGCGACGGTCCGCGCAGCGATGGCGGACGTCGAGACGCTGCTGGTCGAGGAACTGTCCGACGGCGAGGACTTCCTCACCGAGGCGGCGCTGCACCTGGCCAAGGCCGGCGGCAAGCGGTTCCGCCCGATGTTCACGGTTCTCACCGGCCAGCTGGGTCCCGATCCGTCGAGCCCGGACATCGTCACGGCCGCCACGGTTCTCGAGATGGTGCACCTCGCGACGCTCTATCACGACGACGTGATGGACGAGGCGGAGATGCGCCGCGGCGTCACCAGCGCGAACTCCCGGTGGAGCAACAGCGTGGCGATCCTGGCGGGGGACTACCTCTTCGCGCACGCGTCGCGGTTGGTGTCCACGCTCGGTCCCGAGGCGGTCCGGGTGATCGCCGAGACCTTCGCGGCGCTGGTGACCGGCCAGATGCGAGAGACGGTGGGCACCAGAGCCGATCAGGATCCGGTCGATCACTACCTCAAGACGGTGTGGGAGAAGACCGGCTCGCTCATCGCCACCAGCGGCCGCTTCGGCGGAACCTTCTCCGGGGGCGACGCCGAGCACATCGCGCGCCTCGAACGCCTCGGCGACGCGGTGGGAACGGCGTTCCAGATCGCCGACGACATCATCGACATCTCGTCGGTGGCATCGGAATCGGGCAAGATTCCCGGCACCGATCTTCGCGAAGGGGTCCACACCCTCCCCGTGCTGTTCGCGCTGCGGACCGAGGGCGCCGACGGAGACCGGCTGCGGCATCTGCTGCGCGGCCCGCTCACCGACGACGACGCGGTCGCCGAAGCCCTTCAGTTGCTCGTGCGGTCGCCCGGCATGGTGCAGGCCCGTCGCACCCTCGAGTCCTACGCCCAGCGCGCCCGCACCGAACTCGACGCTCTCCCGCAGGGTGCGGCCAACGACGCGCTGCGGCAGCTCGTCGAGTACACGGTGGCGCGCACCGGCTGACGCGTCGGGAACGGGTTCAGGGCCTGACACGTTGACTCGACGAAGGGTGTCGGTCCAAGGTCTGGAGTCTCGAGATGAAGTTCGCGAACGGTATGAAGACGTTCGGCCTGATGGTCGGAATGTCGGCGCTCATCGTGTTCATCGGATCGTTGTTCGGCAACTCCACCATCCTGGTGGTGGCGGTTCTGCTCGCGGTCGCCGTGAACGGATACGCCTATTTCAACAGCGACAAATTGGCGCTGAAATCGATGCGCGCGCAGCCCATCACCGAGGTCGAGTATCCGCAGATCTACGCCATGGTGCGCGAATTGGCGACGGCCGCGCACCAGCCGATGCCGCGCCTCTACATCAGCCCCACCAACGCACCGAACGCGTTCGCGACCGGTCGCAATCCGCGCAACGCGGCGGTGTGCGTCACCAGCGGCATCCTCGGTCTGCTGAACGAGCGCGAACTGCGCGCGGTGCTCGGCCACGAGCTCTCGCACGTCTACAACCGCGACATCCTGATCTCGTCGGTCGCGGGCGCCATGGCCGCGGTGATCTCGGGTCTGGCCAACTTCGCGTTCTTCGCCAACATGTTCGGCGGCCGCGGCAACGGTGGCGCCAATCCGATCGCGCTGCTGCTGGTGTCGATGCTGGGGCCCATCGCGGCCTCGGTGGTCAAGCTCGCGGTGTCGCGGTCGCGGGAGTACCAGGCCGATCAGTCGGGCGCCGAGCTCACCGGCGACCCGCTGGGACTGGCGTCGGCGTTGCGCAAGCTCGCGTCGGGCACGCAGGCCGCACCTCTGCCGCCGGACCCCAAGCTCACAGCGCAGTCGCACCTGATGATCGCCAACCCGTTCCGCATGGGGGAGCGCGCCGGCAAGCTGTTCTCGACGCACCCGCCGATGGAGGAGCGGATTGCGCGGCTCGAGCGCATGGTCGACCCGTTCCGCTGATCCGCACCCCGCCGGTCCACCCCGCCCGGGGCACCCCGCCCGGATCCTCACCGCTTTCACGACTACGCACCCCCTGCGACGCGCTGCAGGGGGTGCGTACTGCACACAGGGGGTGCGAATGCGGGAGATCGACGCTAGCGGTAGTTCACGAACTGCAGAGCGATGCCGAAGTCCTCGCCCTTGAGCAATTGCTGCACCGCCTGCAGGTCGTCGCGCTTCTTGCTGCTGACGCGCAGTTCCTCGCCCTGGATCTGAGCCTTGACACCCTTGGGGCCCTCGTCGCGGATCTTCTTGGAGATCTTCTTCGCGTTCTCGGTGCTGATGCCCTGCACCAGCGTGCCGGTGATCTTGTAGGTCTTGCCGGACTGCACGGGCTCGCCCGCATCGAAGGCCTTCAGCGAGATGTCCCGCCGAATCAACTTCTCCTTGAACACGTCGAGGGCGGCCTTGACGCGCTCCTCGGCCTCGGCGGTGAGCACGATGGCTTCCTCGCCGGACCACTCGATCTCCGCGCCGGTGCCGCGGAAGTCGAATCGCGTGGACAGTTCCTTGCCGGCCTGATTCAGGGCGTTGTCGACCTCCTGGCGGTCGACCTTGCTGACGACGTCGAACGACGAATCGGCCACGGGACGCACTCTCCTCGGATCTGTTGTGGGTGCCGCGGACACGGCACCGCGAACTTCTGACGTGATGGTCGACCGTAGTCGCCGGCTCCGGCCGGTCGATCAGGCGGGCGGGGAGCCCGGAGGCCGGTCGATCAGGCGGTTTGGTGTTGGGGGGTGCTGTCGTTGTATTCTTCTCAACGCGCTGCAGCGAAGCAACACCGCTGCGGTACGCACGGCAGATTGCCCGAGCGGCCAATGGGAGCGGACTGTAAATCCGTCGGCTTATGCCTACGTAGGTTCGAATCCTACATCTGCCACACCGACGAACCCCGGCGTAGTTCCTCGCCGGGGTTCGTTCGTGAAGTACCCGTCAGGCCCCTGAACAGCGGGTTTGGCGGCGCAGGAGCGCACTGTGTAGTGTTCTCCAAGGCTTCGACGCACGCATGCCGTGCGCCGAACCTGCCCCCTTAGCTCAGTCGGTAGAGCGTTTCCATGGTAAGGAAAAGGTCAACGGTTCGATTCCGTTAGGGGGCTCGCGGGACCGAGCGCCTGCCGGCGCCCGGCACCGAGGCGGTGTAGCTCAGTCGGTAGAGCAAACGACTCATAATCGTTGTGTCGCCGGTTCAAGTCCGGCCATCGCTACTCGACAGACTCCGCCGCTGCTGCGCGCAGTGGGGTCCGGCTCCGAACGACCGACGCAGCACCCGCATCAGCGCACTACCGAAAGCAGGCATCGACGTGGCCCCCTCCACAGACGTTCGCCCCAAGATCACCTTGGCGTGCGAGCAGTGCAAGCACCGCAACTACATCACCAAGAAGAACCGTCGCAACGATCCCGATCGCCTCGAGATCAAGAAGTTCTGCCCGAACTGCGGTACGCATCGCGCGCACCGTGAGTCGCGCTAGAGAACTCGGTTCCTCTCAGCTTCCGGTCACGGCCACACCCGGTGTGGTCGTGACACAGTTGTGTCCGGCGGACGACAGATTCTTCTGACTCTCCGATCGTCGTTCCGAACCCGACGGAGAGTTCTTTCTCATCGTGACCACCACTTACGCCGAAGATCTCGCGGCCCGCACCGCTTCGATGGTCGGCCACTCGTACCGCATGCCCGATTTCTACGAGGTCGGACGCGAGAAGGTGCGCGAGTACGCCCGCGCCGTCCAGAACGATCACCCCGCCCACTACTCCGAAGATGCGGCGCTCGAGCTCGGTCATCAGCACCTCGTAGCTCCCGCCACGTTCATCTCGGTCGTGGGGATCATCGCCCAGCAAGGGCTGTTCGACACCGTTCTGGCGGGGTACGACCTCAGTCAGATCCTGCAGGCCGATCAGCGGATCGACTTCCATCGCCAGATCGTCGCCGGGGACCGTCTGACCGTGGACGTCTCGCTCGATTCGTTCCGCCAGATGGGCGGAAGCGACATCATCGTCACCAAGAACGTCGTGACGGACGCGAACGAGGACGTCGTCATGACCTCCTGGACCACGTTGGTCGCGCGCACCGGTGGCGCGGGCGACCCCACTGCTCTGGACATGGTGAAGGGTGTGATGCGTAATGACGCGTAAGCAGTTCTCGGAGATCTCCGTCGGACAGGACCTGCCCGAGCGGACGTACGAGCTGACCCGAGGAGACCTGGTCAACTACGCCGGGGTCTCCGGTGATCCGAACCCGATCCACTGGAGCGATCCGGTGGCGCGCACCCTCGCCGGTCTGTCCGACGTCGTCGCGCACGGCATGTTGACGATGGGCCTGGGCGCGGGATACGTCACGGGATGGTCCGGCGATCCGGGCGCCATCACCGAGTACAACGTGCGGTTCACCAGCCCGGTCCTGGTCAAGGAGACCGAGCCGGCGAAGGTGGACTTCACCGGCAAGATCAAGTCGATGGACCCCGAGACCAAGAAGGCCGTCGTCGCGATCACCGCGAAGTACGACGGCAAGAAGATCTTCGGTCGGGCCGTCGCGACCGTGCAGCTGGACTGACGTCCGTCCCTGCCGCCGCGTGCGATTTTCCTCCGTCGCCGCGGGTGAAGTACACTGAGATCTCCCGAGTCGGTCGGCGCTGCGCGCTGCCCGTCGCCGGGTACGGAGGGTGTTCGCGAGGTCATCGGCCTCGAGGTGCCGTCCGAAGGGGCGTAGCTCAATTGGTAGAGCAACGGTCTCCAAAACCGTAGGTTGCAGGTTCAAGTCCTGTCGCCCCTGCCACATCCGGATGGTCATCCGTCTCGATGACCGCACGCATGATCGACCGAGAGGAACAGTGGTGAGCGATCCGCGCGACGACCGCTCCGACGGGTCCGACGACCCGAACGGACGCGATGCGGTCGGTTCCGCAGCCGATCCCACCTCCGGTGCGACCTCGGCTCGGCCCAGCGGAAAGCGATCCGCTCGTCCCCGCAATTCCGACGCCGAGCCGTTCCTGGACAAGAAGTCGAAGTCCGAGGGCAAGTCCGTCGCGACGGCGGCTCAGGTTCCCGGTCGCACGCGCACCGAGGCCGCGCCGAAGGCGAACATCTTCACGCGGCTGCGCAAGTTCTTCCGGGAAGTGGTCGCCGAGCTCCGCAAGGTCATCTGGCCGAACCGGAAGCAGATGATCACCTACTTCTCGGTCGTGTTGGTGTTCGTGACGTTCATGGTCGCGTTCATCAGCGGATTGGACCTGGCGTTCATCCGCGGGATCCAGTGGCTGTTCGGCTGACGACGCCCACTGACCGACCCGACGAGAACGCCCGAGCAGCACGAAAAACAGGAAGCGAGTGCCTTTCGTGAGCACGCCCCATAACGACGCCACCGAAGTGGCTGCCTACGACGGTCAGGTCGAGGCGGCCAAGCAAGGCCTCGAAGCGGAGCAGGCCGCACAGGACCGCGAGACCGACGAGGCCATCGCGGCCGATGTCGCGGCAGCCACCGGCGAGACCCCGGCCGGAGAGCCCGCGGACGAGGTGATCGACGTCGAGGACGCGATCGACGCCGAAGCGTCCATCGACGCCGAGCCGGTCGATCCCGTCGCCGAGATGAAGGCCGCGCTGCGACGCGCCCCCGGTGACTGGTACGTCATCCACTCCTACGCGGGCTACGAGAACAAGGTGAAGGCCAACCTCGAGACCCGTGTGCAGAACCTCGACGTCGGCGACTACATCTTCCAGGTGGAAGTGCCCATCGAGGAAGTGACCGAGATCAAGAACGGTCAGCGCAAGCAGGTCAACCGCAAGGTGCTGCCCGGCTACATCCTGGTGCGCATGGAGCTGAACGACGAGTCGTGGGGCGCGGTGCGCAACACCCCCGGCGTCACCGGCTTCGTCGGCGCCACCTCGCGCCCGTCCCCGTTGACCATCAACGAGGTCGTCAAGTTCCTCATGCCGCAGGAGGACAAGAAGAAGGCCACGACCGGCGTAGCCGCGACCACCGAAACCGGTGGCGACACGGCGGCCAAGCCGATCATCGAGGTCGACTTCGAGGTCGGCGAGTCGGTGACCGTCATGGACGGACCGTTCGCGACGCTGCCCGCCAGCATCAGCGAGGTCAACGCCGAGTCGCAGAAGCTCAAGGTGCTGGTGTCCATCTTCGGGCGCGAGACGCCCGTCGAGCTGGGCTTCACGCAGGTCGCCAAGATCTAGCGGCGACCACCCCCAGAACTTGCAGTTCGTACCGCAAGAATCCGAGAATCACGCAACAACCTAGGAATTACAGATGCCCCCCAAGAAGAAGAAGCTAGCCGGGATCATCAAGCTTCAGATCCAGGCCGGCGCAGCCAACCCGGCTCCCCCCGTGGGCCCCGCCCTCGGCCAGCACGGCGTCAACATCATGGAGTTCTGCAAGGCGTACAACGCCGCGACCGAGTCGCAGCGTGGAAACGTCGTGCCGGTGGAGATCTCGGTCTACGAAGACCGCTCCTTCGACTTCAAGCTCAAGACCCCTCCCGCCGCGAAGCTCCTGCTCAAGGCAGCCGGCGTCGCCAAGGGTTCGGGTGAGCCGCACAAGACCAAGGTCGCCACGGTGACCATGGATCAGGTGCGCGAGATCGCCAAGACCAAGCAGGAAGACCTGAACGCGAACGACATCGACCAGGCCGCGAAGATCATCGCCGGTACTGCACGGTCGATGGGCATCACCGTCCAGGGCTGATCCACCCAGCACCACGTGGGAGGGCCGGCCAGGCCCGCAACCACACTCCGAACGACGAACGGACATTTCATGGCAAAGCGCAGCAAGGCCTACGAGGCCCTGGCAGCAAAGATCGACTCGGACAATCTGTACGCACCCCTCGCCGCCGCGAAGCTGGCGAAGGACACCGCGTCGAGCACGTTCGACGCGACCGTCGAGGTCGCCATGCGACTCGGCGTCGACCCCCGCAAGGCGGACCAGATGGTGCGCGGCACCGTCAACCTGCCCCACGGCACCGGTAAGACCGCTCGCGTCATCGTCTTCGCCGCCGGCGCGAAGGCCGACGAGGCCGTCGCCGCGGGCGCCGACGAGGTCGGTGCCGAGGATCTCATCGAGCGCATCCAGGGTGGATGGCTCGAGTTCGACGCCGCGATCGCCACCCCCGATCAGATGGCCAAGGTCGGCCGCATCGCCCGCGTTCTCGGACCGCGTGGCCTGATGCCGAACCCGAAGACGGGCACCGTCACCACGGACGTGACCAAGGCCGTCAACGACATCAAGGGCGGAAAGATCAACTTCCGCGTCGACAAGCAGGCCAACCTGCACTTCGTCATCGGCAAGGCGTCCTTCGACGACGCCAAGCTGGTGGAGAACTACGGCGCCGCACTGGACGAGATCCTGCGCGCGAAGCCGGCGTCGGCCAAGGGTCGCTACATCAAGAAGATCACGGTCTCGACGACCACCGGACCGGGCATCCCGGTGGACCCGAACCGTACGCGCAACCTCCTCGAGGACGACGCGAACGCCTGATCCCAGTACAGATCACGATGGCCGGTACCCCTCGGGTACCGGCCATCGGTCTGTTCGGAGCCCACCCCTACCCGACGCGTCCACCCCGCGCGATGTTGTCCAGCACCGATCCCATGACGTCGTCGAGCACCGCGTTCGGGATGTCGTGCGCCATCCCGTCGATCAGAACCAGCTCGGCTCCCGGAACGGCCCGGGCGATCGCCTTGCCACCCGCGGGGCGGACCAGCGGATCGGCGGTGCCGTGGATGACGACGGTCGGTGCGGTGATCTTTCGGGTCCAGCGCAGCAGCGAACCGGTGCCGGTGATGGCCGCGAACTGGCGCCGGATACCCGCCGGGTAGTAGCCGCGATCGTAGGCCGCGGTCGCGTCGGCGATCCGTTCCTCGCGCGTGGTCACGTAGGTCTTGCTGCCGATGGTGGCGAACGTGGACGCCTGAGCCTCGATGATCTGCTCGCGGGTCGCGTTCTTGGGCGGCGGCTTGAACAAGGGTGCGAGAGCTCGGACGTCGGGCGGGGGCAGCAACTTCTCGTTGGTGCTCGAGAAGAAGATGGACACCGAGCGGATCCGTTCGGGGTGCGAACCGGCGACGACCTGCGTGATCATGCCGCCCATCGACGCTCCGACGATGTGAACCCGCTCGATGCCCAGGTGGTCGAGAAGCGCGACGGTGTCGTCGGCCATGTCGACGATGGTGTACGGCACGTCGCTGGGCAGCCCGAGTTCGTGACGCAGGAGTCGGAGCGGGACGTTCTTGGACACCCGTGCGCCGTTGAGCTTCCCGGACAGTCCGATGTCGCGATTGTCGAACCGGATGACTCGGTAACCGGCGTCGATCAGCCTGCGGCAGAACGGAATCGACCAGGTGATCAGCTGGCACCCCAGACCCATGACGAGCAGCACGGGTGGTGCGTCGATGTCTCCCATGTCCTCGTAGGCGATGTCGACCGCCCCGGTGGTCGCGGTGCCGGATCGAATCTCGATGTCGTCGGTGCCCGTGGCCGATGCATCGGGGGAGCTGTAACCGTCAGTCATACCTAACTTTATCAACCGGACGGTCGGCGACAGCGCCGCAGATCGGAACCGTCACCGCGGCTGCGCGTCGCCCACGGGTGGGACACGCCGTTCATCGGTCCGAACAATGGCATTGCCTCTACAGTGGGCATCGGGGTCGACGATCGAATGCGCCGCCGACGCGGCCCGGCGAAGGGACGACGTGCGCCACGCGAGTTCCGCTGCTCGGCCCGCCCCCGGGTGGCTCGCGGGGTGGGGCGCGGGGTGGCTCGCGAAACCCTTCGACTACCTGTGGTTCGAGACCCACCGCTCGACTCGGGGCATCTTTCGGAGCGCGCGGTACGTGATCGCCGTGTCGACGGCGATGTTCGGTGTGGTGTCGGTTCTGATGCTCTTCGGTCCGGCCGGCTCCGGCAACGCGTTCGGTGCGGTCTGGACGCTCGCCCTGCTCGTCGTGCAAGCGGGCTACGTGTGGTTCTGGGCGAGCACCCGTCCTTTGAGCCGGCGCTCGATTCTGCTGTTCGCCGTGTTCGCGGACCTGGGCACGGTGTCGGTGTTGGCCACCTACTCGGATCCGCTGCTCGCGCTGTTCGGCTGTGTCCTCCTGGCCGTGATCGGCGGATTCGTCACGTATTTCTGCTCGTCGCGGGTGGTCGTCGCGCACCTGCTCTACGCGGTGTCGGTGATCGGGGTCCTCAGCGCACGTGCCTTCGCCGACGGGGGCGAGCACCCCGCGACCGTCGCGGCGACCACGCTGACCGTGGTGATGGCGGTCGCGTTCGTTCCGCTCGCCGCGCACGTGGCCTGGAACGTGATCTCGCACGACGCCAAACGGTCGGCTCTCGATCCCCTGACCGGAGTCTTCAACCGGCGTGGATGGGAGGACGAACTCGAGGACCTCGTCGCACGGGGGCGTGAAAAACGGGCCACGATGGCCGTCCTCGTGATCGACATCGACGATTTCAAGCGCGTCAACGACGAGTTCGGGCACGAGCAGGGCGACGTGGTCATCGCCACGGTCGCACGCCGCCTGGTCGACGTGATCGGGGAGGACGGTGTCGTCGCGCGAACCGGAGGCGAGGAGTTCTCGGTGGCCGTGGTGGGCTCCCCGGAACTGGTCGGCGGGACACCGGACGTGGTGGTTCGAGACATCGGGGATTCCCGCGACGCGGTACCGGTGACCGTCAGTGTCGGAGCCGCGACGATCTCCCCGGAGTCGCCGTTCTGGGACCGGGGCCCCACCGGAGTGGTCGACGCCGTCCGGCTCGCCGATTCCATGATGTACCGCGCGAAGGCGGTGGGCGGCGATCGTGCGGTGCGGACGACGCTCTGATCCCGATCACCAGCCGGGTTCTCCGAGAAGGGGCAGGGTCAGGAAGCTGGGGTGCACCTCGTCGAGTGTGATGTCCTGAGGGCGCCACCGGGTCCTCAGCAGATCGGGAAGGATCGGGAGGAAGCGCGGGGCGTTCGCGGCGAACACGCAGACCCGCAACCGGTGGCCGACCTTCAGGACGGCCTCGGTGGACAGCAGATCGATGTCCAGGGTGGTCGGTTCCCCCGGAACGACGGGCAGCAACGACGCTCGGGTCAGCGGATGGTGAGCCACCAGGTAGTCGCCGTTCTCGGCGACGACGCTCCGGCTGTCGTCGACCGCGCGCCGGGAGGACAGCAGAGCCCCGTTGGTGAGCTTCGTGGACGTGCCGTCCGGAGAGACGTCGCACAGCATCACCGCCCACATGGCCTCCCGTGCCCGCGCCACGGTTCGCAGGCGTAGATTCGCCGGACCCGAGTACACCACCGGGAACCGCACCGGTGGCGTCGTGAAGGTGACGCCGTCCCGCTCGGCGGTCCGGTTGTCGTAGGTGAAACCGCCGCCCAGCACCGCGGGGATCCCCGCGAGGACCTGCGTGGTGTCGCGCGAGATCACCGTCCGCACACCGGGGGTCACGGTGACCACGCTCGGGGTGGGGGACGGGCGCGTCGTCAGAGATCCGTCGTGCTCGCTGTGCGACGCCGTACCCGACGCGGTGGGGGACAGATACAGGCGCGTGGCCACCGCTCGCTGCGCGGGAAACGATCCCACGCCCTTCCATCCCCCGCCCTGCTGGCGCAGGGTGACCGGCCCGTAGCGGTCGATGCCGTTGTCGATGCCGCGCAGCCATCGGTCGAACCACGCTCGTTCGAGCACGTCGAGACGAGGCGGGAACCCGGGTTCGCCGAAACCGATCCCGGGGTTGGCGTGGTAGCCGTCGCCGACCAGGAGTTGCTTGCGGCCGCGTTCGAGTCCGAGACGGTTGTAGGAGTCCGGGGCGGCGCCGCCGAAGATGTCGTGCCAGCATCCGTAGAGGAACGTGGGAACGTCGATCCTCTCGATCGCCGGATCGATGGCGTCGAAGGTGGGGCCGTCGTAGATGCGAGGATCGGCCCCGGTGAGGAAACCTCGTAGCAGGCTGACCACATCCGTTGCGGGAGAACGCAATCGATCGATCAACCAGCGCGCGCCACCTCGTCCGAGGTGAGGGGAGGGCGCCCACTTGAGCGCGTTGACCGCCGCGAGCCACAGGGGGATGAAGATGGACGGCGCGCCGCCCGTCGCGAAGATCTCCCGCACGATGTCCTCGGAGCCCTCGACCGCGAACACGGCGTCGGGACCGCCCTCGCGTGCGGTCGCGGCCTGCATCGCGTTGATCGCCGAGTACGAGATGCCCGCCATGCCCACGTGACCGTCGCACCACGGCTGCGCGCGGACCCAGCGCAACACGTCCAGAGCGTCGGTCTGCTCGCGCGGCCCCAGGGTCTGCCAGACGCCGGCCGAGGAACCGGTACCGCGCGCGTCGACGATGATCTGCACGTACCCGCTGCGTACGAGGTGGCGGTTGACGGTGAGCAGATCGGCGGCGCCGCCCGCGACCACGCGCGTGATCTCGGTGATGCCGTCGAACCGGGTGCCCGTGAGGTCGAACGACGCGGAGAACCGCCGCACGGCCGGACCGAGCACCGGCGCGGACAGCACCGCGTCGATGCCGTCGAGCAGTACCGAGTTGTACGGGGTGATGTTGAGGACCGCCGGGAACGCGAATCCGGCCGGTCGGCCGTCGGCGTCGGCCGGAGAGACCACCATCGCGCGGAGAAGAGTGCCGTCGGAGACCCGGATGGGCACGGCGCGCCGAAAGTGCACCCGGGGGAACTCGGGGACCGCGTCCACCAGCGCCGCCCACGCCACGCCGTCCGCGCCTCCGGTGGGATCGCGAGGTGGCGATACCGGGCGGACCGGCTGCACCAGGGCATGCACGGATTGCGGTGTCATGGTTCCGGAGTCAACCCCATCGGTGCGACATCCGGTGGGCAATGGCGTCGTTGTCGGGCTTTCGACACAGCAGCGGGCGCTGTCCGTGGTCTCGAACCACGAACAGCGCCCGCTGCGAAAGAAGGAACTACTTGCCGCCCTCGGGCGTGCCCTCGCTGTCGCTGAAGAACGCCCACTCGCCGTCGTGTTCGACCTCGAGGCGCCAGCCCAGTTCGGCGTCGTCGGACTTGTTCTCCTTGAACCAGGTGTGTGCTTCCGTCGAATCGGACAGTTCCTTGGTCGCGACGACGGATCCGGTGGGGTCGAGTACTCGATAGTTGGCCATGCACCTCGTGTTCCCGGCCGGGGCTCCGTCCAACCTTTCCGCCACCGTTTTGGAGAAGGACGTGTGCAGCGGGTACTCTTCCGGACGGACCTCGTTCTGCGAGTTCCACCTGATCTGTTCCACCCAAGACCGTTGGTCATCGCCGTCTCTCACGAGCAGGCGATTGAAGGTCCGGCACAGCCGGCGACCCACGCAGGAGGACCGAGGACAGGATACGTGCGGCCCTGAACGGGGCTCGCTCGCATTCTCACGCCCCGTGTGCCCTGCACCGGGGCGTTTCGTCTTTTCCGGGCCGTCCGACTCGAAGTAACGAGAGGAGGCGAAGTATGGCAAAGGCAGAGAAGGTCTCCGCTGTCGCGGAGATTTCCGAGCAGTTCAAGGGCTCTACGGCGGCCGTGATCACGGAATACCGTGGTCTGTCGGTTTCCCGTCTGACGGAGCTCCGTCGGGCACTCGGTGCCGGAGCAACGTACTCCGTCGCCAAGAACACCCTGGTCAAGCGCGCCGCAGCCGATGCGGGCGTCGAAGGCCTCGACGACTTGTTCGTCGGTCCGACCGCCATCGCATTCATCGATGGTGAGCCGGTCGACGCAGCCAAGGCGATCAAGCAGTTCGCCAAGGACAACAAGGCGCTCGTCATCAAGGGCGGCTACATGGACGGCCGCGCGCTGTCCGTGGACGAGGTCAACCGAATCGCGGATCTCGAATCGCGTGAGGTGCTCCTCGCCAAGCTGGCCGGTGCGATGAAGGGCAACCTGGCAAAGGCCGCAGGCCTGTTCAACGCTCCCGCCTCGCAGGTCGCGCGTCTCGCGGCTGCGCTGCAGGAGAAGAAGGCAGCAGAAGAAGGCGCACCGGCAGAAGCTGCCGCGGAGCCGGAAGCTGCACCCGCCGAATAGCTGATCCGTAAGGACTGCACCACCAGACGGACGGCCGGCCTCCGGCCTTCCCGCACACCACATTCCTGTCCCCGGATCGGCGACAAGGACTTACAAGGAAGGACCGCCACCATGGCGAAGCTCAGCACCGAAGAATTGCTCGACCAGTTCAAGGAGCTCACCCTCCTCGAGCTCAGCGAGTTCGTGAAGGCATTCGAGGAGACCTTCGAGGTCACCGCAGCTGCCCCCGTCGCCGTTGCTGCCGCCGGTGGAGCCGCTGCTCCCGCCGAGGCCGCCGAAGAGCAGGACGAGTTCGACGTCGTCCTCGAGGGCGCCGGCGACAAGAAGATCCAGGTCATCAAGGTCGTCCGTGAGGTCGTCTCCGGCCTGGGCCTGAAGGAAGCCAAGGACCTCGTCGAGAGCGCTCCGAAGGCCATCCTGGAGAAGGTGGACAAGGCTGCCGCCGACGCCGCCAAGGAGAAGCTCGAAGCTGCCGGCGCGAAGATCTCCATCAAGTGATCTAGCTCCACACAGTTCGGCACACGGCCGCATCCCTCACGGGGTGCGGCCGTTGTCGTGTCCGGCGGCCCCCGCTCCCGCGTGCCCGCCCCGCTCCCGCGCACCCTGCAGCGTCCTGCGCACCGTGCACGGTGCGCGTCGCGCTGGACGGTGCGCGAAAACCCGCACCCGGTCCTCGCGCACCCGGTCCTCGCGCACCCGTCAGACCACCCCCGGCACCGCCGCCTCCGCAACCGTCTCACCCGTGTCCCGACGGATCTCGATGCCCACGACGTCGGGCCTGAGCACCGCGGCGTTGAGGCGGCAGTCGATGGTCACCGCGCTGCCGCGGAACGTCCCCGACGGCGCATCGGCTCCGGAGCGCTCGACGAGGAACACCTCGAACGTCTCGTTCACCGGCACCCCGTCCATCTCGAGCACGGTCTCGGTTCCCCAGGTGTGCGCGACCAACCCGCCGTCGATGCGCACCCCGGTCAGCGACTCGACGAAATCGATCTGCTCGAAGGCGCCGAGCGTTCCGGGCGGTCCGGTGACCTCGCGGTCCGTCCACCCCTGCGCGCCGACCGCGACACCGATCCCCACCACGATGCCGACGGCAGCGGCGGCGGCGACGGCCACGCGGCCGGGTGCCCGACGCGAGACGCCCAGCACGCGTCGTCGCAGAACGTCGCTGGGCTCGGGCTCGGTCCACCTCATACCGGTCATTCGATCCGCGACCGCGCGCAGCGAGCGGATCTCCTCGGCGACGGTCGGGTCGTCGGCCGCGAGGCGATCGAGATCGGCGCGGTCGGTGTCGTCGAGGTCGCCGGCCACGGCGGCGGCGATCAGTTCGTCGCGGCGCGATTCGGACGAGTTCACGAGTCCTCCCGATCGTCGAGGTGGGCGCGCAGTGCGCGCAGAGCGTAGTAGGTGCGGGAGCGGAGGGTGCCGACGGCGACACCGGTCTCCTCCGCGACCTCGGCGTACGTCCGGCCCGCCAGGTGCACGGCCACCACCACGTCGCGGTGCTCGCGCGAGAGCAGGGCGAGCGCCTCGATCATGTGCAGGCGTTCGACCGTGGCGGCATTGTCGTCCTCGGTGGGCGCGTCCTCGGTCAGGAGAGGCGTGGTGGGTGGGGTCCGAGCCATCGACCGCCGCAGGTCCACGATCACGTTGCGTTCGATCGCGAACAACCACGTCCGCGTTCACCCACGGGAGGCGTCGAATCGGGTTCTCGCTCGCCAGGCTCGCAGAAACGTCTCCTGCACGCAGTCCTCGGCGGCCACGCGATCGCCGAGGACGTTGACGGCGTACCCGAGCAACGACGGGCCGTGCGCGTCGTACGCCTCGGCGAGGTCGAAGGATTCGACCGGTGTCGAGCGTTGTCGACGGCGCAGGACGCCCACATTCCCCCACAGCATCGGATCGGACGGCACGGTCCGCCTCACCTTAGCCACCCGGAGTACGTCCGTGGTCGTCATGAGAGGGGATACGTCGACGAGACCGAGAGCGTTCGACGGGCGGGCCACGAATCTTTTTCCCTCGACGGTGAACGAATCGGACAAGCCGGTCGTATCACTCGGGGAAGGGCGAACGCGCCCGTCCCCGACCGGAAGGTACCCGAAGCCATGACTCAGATGCGCACGACGACACGAGCGACCGTGGGAACGATGGCCGTGGCAGGTGGAGCTGCCGCGTTCCTGGCTCTCGGCGCCGCCCCCGCGGCCGCGGACACCCCGGTGGACGAGCCGAGCAACTTCACGAGTGCGTTCACCTCCATGGCGACGCCCGATCAGGTGGTGAACTCCGACGGCGATCCCGCCCCCGGCGAGCCCGGCGCCATGGGTACCTTCACCTTCCGGATCAACTCCGAGCTCGACATCATCTGCTACGACATCACCCTCGAGGGCGTCACGGGCGACTACATGTCGCCGGCGAACACCGCGACCCACATCCACCAGGCGGCTCTCGGCGAGGCGGGCCCGCCCCGCATCGCGTTCCCCGATCCCACCCCCGTCGGCGACGGTCCCCGCTCGAGCAGCGGTTGCCTCCAGGGCCCCTTCACCACCGGAGTCGAGGCCAACGGCGCCGACACCGGCGACGGCTTCACGCTCGCGCAGATCGAGCAGAATCCGGCCGGCTTCACCGCGGACTCGCACACCGTCGACTTCTCCGCCGGCGTGGTCCGCGGTCAGCTGACCCCGATCCCCGTGGGTGGCGTCACCACCGGTGGCGGCGGTAGCGCCGTCGGGTCGGACACGGCCGCGATCGTCGGGACCGGTGCTGCGGCACTCGGTGTCGCCGCCATGGTCGGTGTCGGCGTGGCTCGTCGTCGGTCGACGCAGTCCTGATCCTTCCATGAGGGGATCGCGGAGGAACAGAACGCGAACCGCCGCGATTCTGGCGTCGGTTCTGATGGTCGCGTCGTGTGCGCAGCCATCGGAACCGGCGTCGGCCCCGCCGATCTCGGCCGAGACCACCGAGACCACCGAGACCACCGAGGCCACCGGCGCCCCCGGTACGACGGCCTCGCTCGCACCCGACGCTCCGACCTCGCCCGCCGACCGGACCCCGGCGGACCCGGCGAGGCTGAGCGTTCCGGCCATCGGTCTCGACGAGCCGCTGATCGGGTTGGGCCTCACCGAGTCCGGTGAGATGGAGGTTCCGTCGGACTTCGACGACGTCGGGTGGTTCACCGGCGGCGGTCGGCCGGGTGCGATCGGTCCCACAGTGCTTGCGGGGCATGTCGATTCGACCACCGGACCCGCCATCTTCGATCGTCTCACCGAGCTGGTGATCGACGACGTGGTGACCGTGACGACGGCGGACGGGACCGCCGCGCAGTACCGGGTGTCCGAGACGGGCAACTACCCCAAGGACGGTTTCCCGACGGTGTCGGTCTTCGGAGCGACCCCGCGCGACGTCGTTCGGCTGATCACCTGCTCGGGTGACTTCGACGCGAGCGTCGGGTCGTACGAGGAGAACTACGTCGTGTTCGCCGAACGCGTCATGCCAGGGTGAAGTCCTCGCCCCGGTGGTACGCGGCCAACGACGCCTCGGTCTCCCGGATCGAGGGCGGGTGGAACGCGAAGGCGGACACCACCGACTGCAGGTACGCGATGTCCGGATCGGTGATGAACGCGATGCCGCCGAGTGCGGTCACGGCGGCATCGACCGCGCGGCGCAGAGCGTGGCGAAGAGCGATGCGTACGAACAGAAGTCGGGCCGAGACGTCCGCGCCGCGTTCGCCCGCGTCCATGGCCACCGCGATCGCCTCCAGCGCCGACATCGCCGTCTCCAGTTCGGCCGCCGCGGTCGTGTAGACGCCGTCCGGAACCTTCGGGTGCCCCACCAACCGGGCCACGAGAGCCGACGCGGCGCCCACGTACCCGGCCGACGCGAGGATGCCGAACCACAGGAACCCGGTGAGTTCGTGCATCCCCTCGGGATCGTCGAGAGCCCCGATCATGGTCAACGACACCGGAATTCGGACGTCCTCGAGGACCACCTCCTCGCTCTCGGCCCCGGCGAGGATCGGCGTCGTCCAGAACGGCCTGATGGAGACCCCCGGCATGGTGGCCGGAATCAGCGCGACGGCCTTGCGGGTCCGGCCACCCTTCTTCTTCTCGCGGGTGGCGACGCTGGCGGCGAGGAAATCCATCGACGCCGACAGGCTGCACGGCTTTTTGCTCCCGTTGATGACGTAGTCGCCGTCCTCGTAGTACGCGTCGACCGAGGGAACCAGGGTGCTTCCGGTGCCTTCCGCGAAGCCCGACGCGATGATGGAGCGTTGTTCGATCAGTCCGGCGACCAGCGGCAGTTCCTCTTCCGGGCCGGCCTTCGCGATCTCGACGATGGTGGCGATGGACAGGTGATGCATGGTGACGGCGGCGGACAGGGACGGGGACTTCGCCCCGATCGCGCGGTGGATTCGCAGGGCGTCCACGGCCGACGCGCCGAGACCGCCGAGACTCTCCGGGGCGATCAGGCCCGTGCCGCCGGCGTCGCGGAACGCCGCGATCGCCCCGTTGCCGGGCGCCTCGAGGTCGGACAACGACGCCCCGTCGAGGAAATCGGCCAGGCCGGGGAGGTACCGGCGCAAGGTGGCGCGCTCGGTCTGCATGAGGCGGGGGGTGGGGCCGGGTCGCGTCGGTGGGGCCGTGGCGTCTGCATCGACGAGAGTCATGGTCGCGTTCACTCGATTCTCGATAGAAGAAGTAACGTTCCGATTATTCGACGCGGTGATGGTCGTCGGTGGCCGGTGCGACGCTTCTCGGGTATTCCTACAAGTGCAGCGGCCGGGGTTGGATACTTTTCACAGCCATGGTGACGCGTCACGGACACCCGTCGTCCGTAGCATTTCCTCTGTACGGCCATCGCCGACGCCATGCGTCGTGATAGCGAGGGCCGCACCGATATTCGGCGCGCACGGACTTCGTCGCCCGCCGATCGGCACGTGCGACGACACCGCGTTCATCGAATTCTCGGGGCGACGATGCCCACCACCGATGCCGGAGCGCCGTCGATCCACCTCGACTTTCGGAGCAGAAGATGAGTTCGCAGAGAATGCTCGACCGTATCCGCCACGACAAGCGAATCTGGGCGCATCGAGTTCTGACGAAGCACGATCAGAATCCGTTCTTCCGCGTCATGCAGTCGGTGAACGCGCCGACGGTCGAGGTCGAGGACCGTCGCGTGATCATGCTCGGATCGAACAACTATCTGGGGCTGGCCGATCATCCGCAGGTCCGGGCGGGCGCTCGGGCCGCGCTGGAGCGATACGGGTCCACCGTGACGGGCAGCCGGCTGCTCAACGGCACCATCACGCTGCACACCGAGCTGGAGGAGGAGCTGGCCGACTGGCACGGCACCGATTCGGCGCTGGTGTTCACCACCGGCTACCAGGCCAACCTCGGCGCGATCAGCGCTCTGGTGGGCGTCGGTGACACCATCGTCGTCGATTCGGCCGCTCACGCCTCCATCTACGACGCCTGCCGGCTCTCCCGTGCGACGGTTCGAGCCTTCCGCCACAACCGAGTCGACCTGCTCGAGGACAAGCTGTCCCGGTCCACCGGCGTGGTCTTGGTGGTCGTGGACGGGCTGTACTCGATGCACGGCGACATCGCTCCGCTCGCCGAGATCGCCGCGGTGTGCGAGAAGTACGACGCGGCTCTCATGGTCGACGAGGCACACAGTGTCGCGGTCATGGGTCCGCGGCGCACAGGGGTCGCGGAACTGTTCGGCGTCGAGGACGACATCGATGTCCGAATGGGTTGTCTGTCCAAGGGATTGGGATCGTCCGGTGGTTTCGTCGCCGGCTCGTCCGACATCGTCGACGCGATGCGCTGCCACGCACGGACGTTCCTCTTCACCACCGCCGGGGTCCCGGCCGCACTGGGCGCCGCACTCGCCTCGATGCGGCTCATGCGCTCGGACGACGGCCGCGAGCGTGCCGAGCGCACGTTGTTCAACGCGCGCTACCTCCATCAGGGGCTTGTCGACGCGGGCGTGGACGTCGAGCCCGCCAGCCCGCTTCCGGACGGGACGGACCTGGTCTCGCCGATCGTGCCGGTGAACGTCCGCGACGACCTCAAGACGGTCAACGTGTGGCGACAACTGTTCGACGCCGGCATCTTCGCGTCGGTGGCCACGTTCCCGGCCGTCCCGCAGGGTGGATCCCTTCTGCGGCTGTGCGTTCAGGCGGATCACACCACCGAGCACCTGGACACGGCGATCGAGCAGTTCGCGCGGTTCCTGGGCCGGGACGCCGTCACGATCGACGCGGGAGCGGTGCCCGAACCGGTGGCCGCCGCGGTGCGCTGACCGTGACCTCACGCGTATCGGTTTCCGTCGAGTACACCTGCTCGTCCGCGGACCTGCTGGCGGCGCTCACCTCCGACCGATACTGGTCCGACCGCGTCACCGAGATCGGTGTGGGTGGCCGGGTGGTGGAGTACTCGACGGTGTCGGGCGCCACCACGTCGGTGGTGGAGCAGGGTATCGACACCGCAGCATTGCCGAAGGCGTTGCAGCGCTTCGCCGGAGCCCACCTCACGGCTCTCTGCACCGAGACCTGGGCCTCGCCCGGCGCGGACGGTATCGCTCGCGGCGAGTACACCCTGGCGGTCACCAAGATGCCGATCACGGTCCACGGTGACCTCGAACTCGTCGCGACCGGGGAGGCGACGTGCTCGCTCCGGTTCGACGGCACCGTCGACGCGGCGATTCCGGTGATGGGTCAGCTGGTGGAGAAGGTGATGGTGGCCGAGATCGACCGGGGGTTCGAGGCCGAACGGGAGTACACGCTGTCGTGGCTCGCTACCCGGTCCGCGCCGACGTCGGAATGATGGTCCGCAGTCGCTGCTGACCCGCACCCGACGCGATGCTCGCGCGCCGCGGGATCCTGATCCGCCGGAAGGACGGCGTCGGCTCGGTGTCCGTTCGGGCGTCGGACGGTCGGCGCGAGGGTAGGCGGAAACCGTTGCGCACGTCCAGAAGACCGTCCGAGCCCGGCACCGGACCGAGCGTGTCCACCCCGGTGAGAAGGCGCGTGACGGCGCGGCGACCGGGGGCGCGGCGCAGCGTCGCGACCACCGGGGTCGGTCCACCGGGAACACTCACCGCACGCACCCCGGCGGCGACGGCCGTCGACCTCGCGCCGAATCCGGCGTGTCCTCGGCGGCCGGTGCTCGGACCGTGGCCGGGCAGGTCGACCAGAGCGACCACGTGTCCGTCGTCCGCGATGCTGCGGGCCAGGGCGCTCGCGTACCGCGCATGCAGTCCGGGCGGCATGACCAGCACGACGGGCGCGGCGCGATCGGCGGATCCGTCCCGTTCGGGGGTGTGAATCTCGACGTGCACCGACCCTCTGCGGGTGGGAACCTGCCGGTGTTCGCACAGCCGAACGGCCCGATCCAGTTCCGCCACCAACGGTTTCATGTCCGGATCGACCTCGGCCCAGGTACGCACGCGATCGGTGGCGCCCGCGAGAGCGGCCTCGCACACCGGTCGCCGCACCGGTGCATACCCGCGGGAGACGATGGGGCGCCCGCTCTGCAACACCATCACCGATGCGGCCTCGGCGGAGGTCATGGTCGGTGCCCACCCCGTCGCGGTCTCGAACGCGGTCGAATCCACGGCGGCTTCGCCGGAGGAGATCCAGTGGCTCGAGAACGGGAGCACGCGGAGCGCGTACAGGGCGTCGACCGCGGTCCGCAACAGGCGTCGGGGCACCGACAGGACGAGCTGGCCCTGCATGGCTCCGAGTTCGCGGACGCCGAGCCAGTCGCGTGGACCCAGGTTGTACGGTCCGGTCAGCGGGTTCTTCACGGCCCGATGGAACGCGTCCGCCAGATCGTCCTGATGGATGAACTGATACCGGGATTCGGCCGGATCGGGGAACGCGACGACGGAGCCGGTGAGCGTGTCGATGCCGTCGTTGGAGAACTGCGTCCCCACCACGTAGGTGGGGCGCAGCATCGCGATCGCCATCTCGCCGGGGTGTCGCCGCAGCCACCACTCGACGTAGTGCTCGACCTCGGCCTTGTCGAAGAAGTAGTAGCGCAGGGGATCCGACACCGGGAACTCGGCCTCGGTGACCGGAAGCGGAAGGTCCTCGCGGCCGTAGGCGCTGACGGACGATGCGATCACCAGAGCGGACACGCCCGCGCGGTGCGCGCACTCCACCGTGTTCCGCGAGCCGTCGAGATTGACCTCGTGGACGGCCGCCTTGTCTCGCTGTTCTTCCACGACGAACGCGAGGTGGATCACCACGTCGCACCCGGCGAAGGCCTGCTCGAGATCGGGGGACCGGATGTCCATCGAGATCGAGCGAAGCTTGGGGTGCCGGATACGCGGGGTCCGTCGGCCGAGCCCCACGACCTGATCGATGTCCGGATCCCTCAGCAGCACAGGAAGAATGACCGCTCCGAAGTCGCTCGTGGCGCCCGTGACCGCCACGGTGAGGCCGCTCATGTGTCCTCGCTTCGCTCGGGGGTGTCGGCGATGATGCCGGTGGTGCGGTGGGTTCGGGGGAGCGCGACGGCGACGGCGACGGCGCACACGGCGACGGCGGCGGCCGCGATGTAGGAGGCGTTCTGCGCTCCGGCCAGCGACGCCTCCTTCATGGTCGTCACCAGATCGTCTCGGATCGGCGCGAACATCGGTGGGAGCGGGAAGTTCTGGAGTTCTCGGGCGCTGAGCACGCTGCCGTTCACGAACTCTCGATCCCGTTCGGAGAGAACGGGGTCCGGGATGCCGGCGACCAGAGGATGCACCGTCGCGTTGTACTGGGAGGCGGTGACCGAGCCGAGGACCGCGACGCCGAGGGTGCCGCCGAGCTCACGCGTGGTGTCGTTGACCGCGGATCCGGCCCCCGCCTCGTCGACCGGCACCGAGGACATGATGGATTCGGTCGCCGGGCCCTGAACCGCGGCGATGCCGAGAGCCAGGACGAGCATGGTGGGCAGCAACAGTGCGGGGTACGAACTGTCGACGGCGACCTGGCCGGCGAGCACCATGCCGACGGCGATGAGCAGCAGCCCCGCCACGAGCACGGGCATGGTCCCGACGCGTTGTGCGAAGGTCGTGGCGGCGGGTGCCGCGATCGCGAGGGCGACGGCGAACGGGATGGTGGCGATGCCGAAGCCCAGAGCGGAATAGTCCCGCACACCCTGGAAGTACTGGGTGATGAGGAAGACGTACCCGAACAGAGAGAAGTAGGCGACCGAGATCGCCAGCGCAGGCAGGGCGAACGGTCGGATCCGGAAGAGCCGGACGTCCAGGACGGGAAACTCCGTCCGGGTCTGGCGCACGACGAATCCGACGAGAAGGGCCAGGCCCGTGAGGATTCCGCCGACGGTGAGCGGTGCGGTCCAGCCGTGGATCGGCGCCTCGATGATCGAGTAGACGAGCACGGCGATGCCCGCGATGGACAGCACCACCCCCGCGATGTCGAGGGGACCGGTGGCGGCGGCACGGGACTCGGGCACCAGCAGCACCGCACCGATGATCGCGACCGCGGCCACCGGGACGTTGAGCCAGAACACCGAGTGCCAGCTGAAGTGCTCCACCAACCACCCGCCCGAGACGGGACCGATCGCGATCGCGACTCCGGCGATCGACGCCCAGACCCCGATCGCGAACGCGCGGCCCTTCGGGTCCCGGTACATGTCGATGATGATCGCGAGCGTCGCGGGCAGGGCGGCGGCCGCGAAGACCCCCATGAGCGCCCGCGAGAAGATCAGTTGCGGCAGGCTCTCGGCGACCGCGCCGATCACCGACGTCGCGGCCAGGCCGGCGGTGCCGATCAGCAGCATCCGTCGACGCCCGACGCGGTCGGTGATGTTGCCGAAGGCGAGCAACAGCCCGCAGAAGGTCAGAATGTAGGCGTCGACGATCCACTGCATGCCGGTGAAGTTCGACCGCAGCTCGAGTCCGATGTCCGGCAGGGCGACGTTCACGACGGTGTTGTCGAGCACCACGAGCAACTCGACGATGCAGACGACGACGAAGGCGGCCGTCCGGCGGCGGCCGGTGAGCGGTTCGCGAACCGAGACGCCGGTGCTCATCGCGTCGGCCGTCCGGTGGCGCCCCCGTCGGCCCCGTCCACCGCGGCCCCGTCAGCGTCGGGTCCGAGATCGTCGGGTCCGAGATCGTCGATGGCCAACATGCCCGTCGTCCGATACGTGCGCGGAAGCATGACGAAAACGGCGGCGGCACAGACGAACACGGCGCCCGCGGCGACGTACGCCGCGATCTCGGAACCCCGCAACGCGGCTTCCTTCATCTCCAGCACCAGCTGCGCACGTCGGGGTTCGAACATCTCGGGGAGCGGCCGCTTCTGGATCTCGATCACCGACAGCACGCTCGACTGCGCGTACATCTTCTCCGTCTCGCTCATGATCGCCGCGGGGATGTCTCGCACGATGGGTTCGATCGTGCTCACGTAGTAGGACGCGACGATCGAGCCGAGGACCGCGACACCGAGAGTGCCGCCGACCTCGCGGGTGGTGTCGTTCACCGCGGCGCCCGCACCGGCTTCGTCGAGCGGCAGCGAGCTCATGATCGACTCGGTCGCGGGGCCCTGGATGATGGCGATCCCCACCGCGAGCAGCAGCATGGCCGGCAGCATCAGCGTCAGATAGGAACTGTCGATCTCCACCTGCGCGGAGACCAGCAGTCCGGCACCGATCAGCAGCAGTCCGGTGACCACCACGGGCATCGTGCCGATCTTCTGGGCCAGCAGTGTCGCGGACGGAGAGCTGATCGCCAACGCTGCCGCGAAGGGAAGCGTCGCGATACCGAACTCGAGGGGCGTGTACTCCCGCACGCCCTGGAAGTACTGGGTGATGAGGAAGAGGAAACCGAAGAGGCTGAAGAAGCCGACGGAGATCGCCAGGGCCGGCCACGCGAACGGTTTGATCCGGAACAGATCCACGTCGAGCACCGGCGACGACGTCCGTCGTTCCCGCATCACGAAGCCGACCAGCAGCGCCACCGAGAGCAGGAAGCCACCCACCGTCGTGGGGGACAGCCACCCGAAATTGGGGGCCTCGATGACGATGAACACCAGCAGCGACACTCCGGCGATGGACAGCAGTACGCCGGGCACGTCCAGCGGTCCCACCGAGCTCGCCTTCGACTCCGGGACGAACGCGATCACCGCGATCACCGCGATGACCACGACCGGCACGTTCATCCAGAACACCGAGTGCCGCGAGAAGTGCTCGAGGAGCCAGCCGCCGGTCACCGGCCCGATCGCGACGGCGACGCCGGCGACGGACGACCACACACCGATGGCGAGTGCTCGCTCCTTCGGGGCGGGAAAGAGGTTGGTGATGATGGCCAGCGTCGCGGGTAGCACCATCGCCGCGAACACACCCATCACCGCGCGCGAGACCAGAACCTGGGACAGGGACTCGCCGACGGCGCCGATGACGGCGGCGACGCCGAGACCGGCGAGACCGACGACGAGGAAGAGCTTGCGGCCGTAGCGGTCCCCGAGATTGCCGAACGCGAGCAGCAGTCCGGCGAACGTGAGGGTGTAGGCGTCGACGACCCACTGCAGGCCGGAGATGCCCGTCTCGAGTTCGATGCCGATCGACGGGAGCGCGACGTTGATGATCGTCATGTCGAGCACGATCAGCAGTTCCGCGATGCAGATGACGCCGAACGCTGCGAGCTGGGTGCGCCGAGTGGGGACCGACGCGGTGGCGCGTTCCCGGGCGCGCTCGGCGAAGAAATTGCTCACGACGGTTCCCCGATCTCGTGCCCGACGGTGGTGCGGCGGCGACTGTTCGCCGACGGACGACGGTGGCGATCCATTCGTCGAAGACTAGTTTTGCGACCTGCCGAAATCGGCGGTGCGAGGTCACAGACTTCGACCGAGAACGCCGTGAGGGGTTCCGACACGGCTGGTCACAGCGGTGGACGCCCTGTGAGGTGACCTGGTGCCGCACCGAGGCCCGTGCGTGGATGACATGAAATTCGGATCCGGGGCCCCGTTCGTCGACGCCGCTCGCCGCGATAGGTAACACTGAGCCGACGAACTGTGGTCCGTCGGGGGACGAGTTACCGGGCAGTGAGGTCTGTGGTCGTCGCGCCCACTCCTCTGGGTTAGAGTGACGCGACGCACACACCTAAATGGTTTGACCGTGTTGGGTGCGACGAAGCAGTGGGAGGGTCATCTAGTGGGTGTCGAGGTCTCGGTCCAGAGTCTGACGAAGTCGTTCGGTGTGCAGAAGATCTGGCAGGACGTCACGCTGACGTTGCCGAAAGGTGAGGTCAGCGCGCTGCTGGGCCCGTCGGGAACCGGCAAGTCGGTGTTCCTCAAATCCCTGATCGGTCTGCTTCGGCCCGAAGAGGGATCGATCGTCGTCGACGGCACCGACATCATGGAGTGCTCCTCGAAGGAGCTCTACGAGATCCGCAAGCTCTTCGGCGTGCTGTTCCAGGACGGCGCTCTGTTCGGATCGATGGACCTCTACGACAACACGGCCTTCCCCCTTCGTGAGCACACGAAGAAGAAGGAAGACGAGATTCGCAAGATCGTCATGGAGAAGCTCGAACTCGTCGGCCTGACCGGTGCGGAGAACAAGCTTCCCGGCGAGATCTCCGGCGGTATGCGCAAGCGCGCCGGCCTCGCCCGCGCCCTGGTGTTGGACCCCGAGATCATCCTCGTCGACGAGCCGGACTCCGGACTCGACCCGGTCCGCACCACCTACATCAGCCAGTTGTTGCTGAACATCAACGCGCAGATCGACGCCACGATGCTGATCGTCACGCACAACATCAACCTCGCCCGGACGGTGCCGGACAACATCGGCATGCTCTTCCGCAAGAACCTGGTGATGTTCGGTCCTCGCGAAGTTCTGCTCACCTCGGACGAACCGGCCGTGAAGCAGTTCCTGAACGGAACGATGATCGGTCCGATCGGCATGAGCGAGGAGAAGGACGAGGCGCAGATGCGCCAGGAGCAGGCGCTCGTCGACGCCGGCCACAACCTCGGTGGTGTCGAGGACGTCGAGGGCATCATGCCGCAGATGGACCCCACTCCCGGGATGCCGCGTCGTCAAGCGGTCGACCGTCGTCGTGACCGGGTGCGGTCCATCATGCACACCCTCCCGGAGCACGCCCAGCAGGCCATTCAGCAGAGCCTCGACGAGGCGGACGCGGCCGACGGCAACCAGGGCCGGGGCAATCAGAGCTACGGCAATCAGCAGGGTTGGAACGACCAGGGCTACGACCAGCAGGGCTACGACCAGCAGGGCTACGACCAGCAGGGTTACGACCAGCAGGGTTACGACCAGCAGGGCTACGGCAACCAGAACTACGGCAACCAGAACTACGCAGAGCAGAATTACGACGCGCCGCCCGCCGGTTCGCGAGGCTGACGAAAACAATGGCGAAAACGAAGAACCCGATCCTCAAATCGGGTAACGCAGCCCTGACCCAAGCCGGAAACATCGTCGAGCTTCTCGTCGACGTCGCGCGGAACACGTTCCGTCGCCCGTTTCAGTTCCGGGAGTTCATCGAGCAGGCGTGGTTCATCGCTTCGGTGACCATTCTGCCGACGGCGCTGGTCGCCATTCCGTTCGGCGCGGTCGTGTCCTTGCAGACGGGCTCGCTGATCAAGCAGCTCGGTGCGGAGTCCTTCACCGGCGCGGCCAGCGTGCTCGCCGTCGTGCAGCAGGGCAGTCCCATCGTGGTGGCGTTGCTCATCGCCGGGGCCGCGGGATCCGCCGTGACCGCCGACCTGGGCTCGAGGACCATTCGCGAGGAGATCGACGCGATGCGGGTGCTGGGCATCGACCCGGTCCAGCGCCTGGTCGTTCCGCGCGTCCTGGCGATGATGTTGATCGCGCTGCTGCTCAACGGCCTGGTGTCGGTCATCGGTATCGCGGGTGGCTACTTCTTCAACGTCGTGTTGCAGGACGGAACACCGGGTGCGTACCTGGCGTCGTTCGGCACGCTCGCCCAGCTTCCCGATCTGTGGGTCGGCGAGCTCAAGGCCGTCGTCTTCGGTCTCATCGCCGGCATCATCGCCTCGTACAAGGGCCTCAACCCCAATCCGGGACCCAAGGGAGTGGGCGAGGCCGTGAATCAGACGGTCGTCATCACGTTCCTGATCCTGTTCTTCGCCAACCTGATCATGACCCTGGTGTACCTCCAGGTCGTTCCCGCGAAGGGAAGCTAGTCGATGACCATCGCTCGTGGGCGCGGAGACCGGACTCTGCTCCGGTTGCGCAGCGTCGCATCCGCACCCGTCAACGCTCTGGACCGTGCCGGTGAGCAGATGTCCTTCTACGGACGCGCCATCGGCTGGATTCCCAGGACCGCGGTGCACTACAAGAAGGAGACGCTGCGCCTTCTCGCCGAGGTGACGTTCGGCACCGGCGCCCTCGCCGTCATCGGCGGCACCATCGGCGTCATCCTGATGATGTCCGGGTTCACCGGCGTCGTCGTCGGACTGCAGGGCTTCGCCGCACTGGAGCAGCTCGGAAGCCAGGTGCTCACCGGCTTCATCTCCGCCTACGTCAACACCCGCGAGATCGCGCCGATCGTCGCGGCCCTCGCACTGTCGGCCACGGTGGGCTGCGGTTTCACCGCGCAACTCGGGGCCATGCGCATCTCGGAGGAGATCGACGCGCTCGAGGTCATGGCGGTGCCGTCGGTGCCCTTCCTGGTGTCGACCCGCATGATCGCCGGCTTCATCGCCGTCATCCCGCTCTACATCGTCGGCCTGCTGTCGGCCTACCTGGCGTCCCGTCTGATCAGCACCGTGTTCAACGGGCAGTCACCGGGGTCGTACGACCACTACTTCAACCTGTTCCTGCCCCCGCAGGACGTGTTGTATTCGTTCGCCAAGGTGCTCGTCTTCGCGTTCGTGCTGATCATGATCCACTGCTACTACGGCTACACCGCCTCCGGCGGTCCGGCGGGCGTCGGCGTCGCCGTCGGTCGCGCCGTGCGAGCAGCACTGGTCACGGTCGCCGTGCTCAACTTCTTCCTGAGCCTCGCGATCTGGGGCACCACGACCACAGTGAGGGTGGCCGGATGAACCACGCACCGTCGGCCACTCGACGGCGACTGCTCGGCCTCGGGTTCCTTCTCGTCGTCGTCCTGTTCGTCGCCTGGTCCATCGCCACGTTCAACAAGACGTTCAAGGACGTCGTCTTCGTCGATCTCGCCACCGACACCGTCGGCAACGCACTCCCGGCCAACGCCGACGTGAAATTGCGGGGAATGATCGTGGGCGAGGTTCGCTCCGCCTCGACCGAGGACGGTCGGGTGATCTCCGAGGTCGCCCTCGAGCCCGATCTGGTGTCTCAGATCCCGTCCAACGTCACCGCCCGGTTGCTCCCGAAGACCCTGTTCGGTGAGCGGTACGTCGCTCTGCAGATTCCCGAGGACTCGGCGACCGCCTCGCCGATCACAGCGGGAACCACCATCGAGCAGGACGTGAGCGGAAACGCGATCGAGGTCGGGCAGCTGCTCGACTCCGTGTTGCCCCTGCTCGACGCCATCCCGCCGCAGGACCTCGCCAACACGCTCGGTGCGCTGTCCCAGGCGCTCGAGGGCAACGGTGAGAAGTTGGGCCTGACGGTCGAGCGGTTGGAGACCATCTTCGTCGGCCTCAACTCCGAGCTGCCCAACATCCAGCAGGACCTGGTGGGTCTGGCGAACCTGTCGGAGACCTACTCCACCGCGGCACCGGATCTCGTCGACGCGTTGGACAACCTGCGGGTCACCGGGAACACGGTCGTGGAGAAGGAGAACCAGATCAGCACGCTGCTGGTGTCCGCCACCGGATCCACCGGATCGCTCGCGGGGCTGCTCGAGACCAACGCCGAGTCGATCGTGTCGATCGCCGCCGATTCCCGCGAAGCGCTGGAGTTGCTCGCGGAGTACTCCCCGGCCTTCGGGTGCACGCTCGTCGAGTTCGTTCGTGTCGCCGACGAGGCGAAGCGAATCCTGTCGGTGGACGCCGATTACCCCGGTGTCCGCGGAACCATCAACTTCACCGCACCCAAGGGTGCGTACCTGCCAAATCAGGACGAGCCGCGCCTCTTCGACACCCGCGGACCGTCGTGCTTCGACAACGTGACCACCCCCGGTGAGTTCTTCCCGCAGTACCCGGGCAGCGGCGTCAACGACGGGTCCTACCAGGTGCCCTCGCGTAACCCCGGCCCGGCGATCAACCCGACGCTGCCGAATCCGCTGCAGTCCCCGGTTCCCGCGTCGTACGCGGGGTCCGATCTCGAGCGGGACACCCTCGCCGTGGTCTACGGCCAGGGCTCCGGTGTCCAGCCGGACGACGTTGCCCCCTGGACGACGCTGGTCGGCGCTCCGGCGCTGCGCGGCGCGGAAGTGAGCGTGAAATGAGAGGCCTCGCGGCACCGCTGATCAAACTGATCGTCTTCGCGGTGGTGACCATCGTGGCCACGGCCGCGTTGGCGTTGACCATCGCGAACGGCGTCGGGGGCGGCCAGGCCAAGTTCACCGCGATCTTCTCGGAGGTGTCGTCGCTGAACAACGGCGACGAGGTCCGCATCGCGGGTGTCCGGGTCGGTCAGGTCCAGAACATCGAGATCTACGACCGCGATCGCGCGCTCGTCGAGTTCGACCTGAACGAGCGGGACTCGCTGCCGGCCAGCACCACCGCCTCCATCCGGTACCGCAACCTCATCGGCCAGCGCTACATCGCCCTCGAGCAGGGCGCGGGCGACCAGGGCGAGCGCATCTCCGACGGGGCCACCATCCCGATCGAGCGCACCCGGCCCGCGGTCAACCTGACGACGCTGTTCAACGGCTTCCGGCCGCTCTTCCAGACGCTGAGCGCGGAGGACGTGAACAAGCTGTCCTACGAGATCATCCAGGTGTTCCAGGGCGAGTCCGGCACCATCGGCGACCTCGTGCAGAGCACCGCCAGCCTCACCAACACGGTGGCGGACAAGGATGCGGTCATCGGTGCGGTCATCGACAACCTCAACGGTGTACTCGAGACGGTCAACCGGAACGACGAGGAACTCGACCAGCTCATCGTCAACACGCAGGCCCTCGTGTCGGGTCTCGCGGCAGATCGGGACACCGTGGGATCCGCCGTGACCTCGCTGGCCGGTCTCACCGACGCGACGGCCGATCTGCTGGAGCCGACTCGCCCGCCCATCCAGTCCGCGATCTCCTCGGTCGACGAGCTGTCCGGAAAGATCAACGCTCGCAGCGACGAATTCAACGCGATCCTGGAGAACTTCCCGGTGAAGCTGACGAAGCTCGTTCGAGTGGCGAGCTTCGGATCCTGGTTCCAGTTCTATCTGTGCGGCATCGACATCGTCGCCGGACCCGGGTACGCCCCGCAGTTGAATCTGCCGACCGGGCTGCCCACCATCAACCAGCCGCTGTACACGAATTCAGCGAAACGCTGTGCAGCAGGGGGGATTCAGTGACCACCAAGCGGAAGCCGGCCACTCTCGGAGCGCTCGGCATCTTCCTCGTTCTGATGGCGACCCTGTCGGCGTTCTTCCTCGACTCGTTGCCCATCATCGGGGCGGGAGCGAAGTACACGGCGAACTTCTCCGAGGCGGCCGGGCTCACCACGAGCAACGAGGTGCGGATCGCCGGAGTGCGAGTCGGCAACGTCACCGACATCTCGCTCGACGGTGATCAGGTCGCCGTCGAGTTCACCGTGCGTGACGCCTGGGTCGGCGATCGGACGTCGGCGTCCATCCAGATCAAAACGCTTCTGGGACAGAAGTTCCTGTCGCTCGAACCGGCCGGCAGCGAGCGGTTGAATCCGCGCGACGAGATCCCCATCGAGCGCACGACGGCTCCGTACGACGTCATCGACGCGTTCTCGGACGTCGCTCGCACCACCGGTGACATCGACACCGACCAGCTCGCCGCCAGTTTCGAGACGCTGTCCGACGCGTTCTCGGAGACACCGGAGAACATTCGTGCCTCGCTCGACGGTGTGTCCCGGTTGTCCCAGACCATCGCCTCGCGCGACGACGAGCTCGGCCGCCTTCTCGCGGCCACCAACGTCACCTCGCAGGTCCTCGCCGATCGCAACCGCGAGTTCACTCGTCTGATCGGAGACGCGTCGGTCCTGTTGCAGGAGCTCAACAATCGGCAGCAGGCCATTTCCTCGCTGTTGGTCAACACGCAGCGGGTGTCCACCGAGCTGACCGGCCTGGTTCGCGACAACGAGGCGCAGATCGGTCCCGCTCTCCAGGAACTGAACGGCGTCATCTCGATCCTGCGGAACAACAACGAGAACCTCGCGCAGGCGATCGAGCTGTACTCGCCGTTCGTGCGGCTGTACACCAACATCGTCGGCAACGGTCGCTGGTTCGACCAGGTCATCGTGAACACGTTCCCGCCGGGTCTGCCCGACATTCCGGGATACCGGGAGCCGATTCGACAGCTCGGCGTGGATCCCGTTCGTAGTCCGGGACCCGGCCAGTGACCGCCGCAGACAGCACGACCGAGGGGACGAGGCAGTCCGTGTTCACGAAGCGCAACATCGCGATCATCGCGGCCGGCGTCGCCGCGGTCGTCGTGGTGGTGTTCGCCCTGTGGTGGACGTTCACCCGTTGGGGCACCACCACCATCACCACCTACTTCGATCGCTCGGTCGGTGTGTACGAGGGCACCGAGGTTCGGGTGCTCGGTGTGGAGGTGGGCACCGTGACAAAGGTCGAGGGACTCGGCGATCAGGTTCAGGTGGACCTGAGAGTCGATCGGGGAGTGCAGATCCCGGCCGATGCGCGTGCCGTGCAGATCGCGCCGTCGGTCGTGGCGGATCGGTACGTCCAACTCGCGCCGGCGTACTCGGGCGGCGCGGAGATGGAGTCCGGTGCCGTCATTCCGCTCGAGCGCACCGCCACCCCGGTCGAGGTCGACGAGCTCTACACGAGCATCGAGGAACTCTCGCGCGCACTCGGTCCCGAGGGCGCCAACGCGGACGGCGCGCTCACGGGTCTGGTCAACGTCGGTGCCGAGGCGTTGGACGGAAACGGTGAGGCGCTCAACGAGTCCATCACCAATCTTTCCGCCGCTGCCGACACGCTGAACTCCTACCGCGGCGACCTCTTCGGCACCGTGGAGAACCTGCAGACGTTCGTGACGGCGCTCGCCGAGAACGATCAGCAGGTCCGTGCGTTCAACAACCAGTTGTCCTCGCTGACCGGCTTCCTCGCCGGCGAGCGCGAGAACCTGGGACTGGCGTTGAATCAGCTGTCCTACACGCTCGGTGACGTCGCCACCTTCGTCCGCGACAATCGCGAGCAGCTGACCGTCGCGGTGGACAACCTCGCTCCCACGACGCAGCTTCTCGCCGACAACCGCGAGAACCTGGCGGACACCCTCACGCTGCTGCCGCTGGCGATCTCCAACGTCGCCAACTCCTACAACGCGGAGAACGGCACGCTGGACTCGCGGCTGAACCTGCAGGAGTTCCAGGACCCGAAGACCCTGCTGTGCAACCTGATCGATCTGCAGAAGTTGCGTCCCGGTGACCCGGACTTCGAGGCGCTGGGCCGCCAGATGCAGCCCATCGTCGACAGCTGCGGCACGATCGTCGACCAGGTGGTGGCGGGCGTGCAGACGCCGACCCTGGTGCTGCCGTTCGGTCTGCTCAGCGGCGAGAACATCCAGAGGAACGTCGAGCCGGGAACCGTCCCGGGCACCCCGTCCCCGCGGTTCGACGATCTTCAGCTCCCGGGCCTCTCCATTCCTCAGGAAGGGGAGTGACCACGATGGCGTCGTTCCGCAACCGTTCTCTGCTCGCCGCGTCGGGTGCCTGCGTCGTGGCTCTCACGGTCACCTCGTGCGGGTCGACCGGGATCTATGCCGTTCCGCTTCCCGGCGGAGCCGATCTCGGATCGGATCCGACGCGCCTGACCGTCCAGTTCGACGACGTGCTCGATCTGGTGCCGCAGTCCGCCGTGAAGGTGGACGGTGTGCCCGTGGGCCGCGTCACGGCGATCACCGTGCCGGAGGACTCGTGGACCGCCGAGGTGGAGATCGAGGTGAACGGGAGCGTCGACCTGCCCGTCAACGCGCTCGCATCGGTGGAGCAGACCAACCTCCTCGGTGAGAAGTTCGTCCAGCTGTCGGTGCCCGCGGAGGACGCGGCGCCGGAACGCCTCATCTCCGGAGACACGATCCCGCTCGAACGCACCCGGACCGCGACGGACATCGAGCAGGTCCTGGGCGCACTGTCCATGCTCCTCAACGGCGGTGGCGTGGCGCAGCTCGCGCCCATCGTGAAGGAGCTGAACACCGCGTTCGAGGGTCGCGAGGACCGGGTCAAGGGTCTCCTGCAGGAAGCGAACACCCTCATCGGCGGGCTCGACGATCAGCGGGCGGACATCACGCGCGCCATCGACGGACTCGACGTGCTCACCGGAACGTTGAACGAGCAGACCGAGAAGATCGACCGGGTACTCGTCGAGCTCCCCATCGCGACCGAGGTGCTCGAGCAGCAACGACCGCAGTTGACGGAATTGCTGGGCCAGCTCGACCGGCTCGGCCAGGTGGGTACCGACGTCATCGAGCGGTCGAAGGACGATCTCATCGCAGACCTTCGCGCACTGCGGCCCACGTTGCAGGAACTCGCGACGTACGGCGACGAGTTGGTGACGGACCTCGCGTTCGTACCCACGTTCCCGTTCCCGGACGGGGTCGAGAAGATCACCCAGGGCAACTCGGTGAACCTGTTCATCAGCCTCGATCTGCAGATCGGCAACCAGCTGTCCACGTTCGGTGTGGGCAAGGGCGACCCGGTCTACAGCCCGCCCCTGAACGGTCCGGCGGTGCCGGTCGATCCCGCGAACCCGTACTTCAACGGCAACGGTCCGCGACCGGGCTGGCCCACGGTGTCCCTGCTGCCGTTGCCGCCGATCATCCCGTCGCCGACGCCCCCGCCGGGCGTGGCTGCCCTCGCCCCCGCGGCGAACCCGCTCGACGGACTGCTCGAGCAGTTCGGCATCGCGCCTCCCGGCGTGCCCCAGATCGGAGAAGGACAGTGAGATCCAAACTGGTCAGCACTCAGCTGATCGTCTTCGTGGTGATCGCCGTGCTGGGCATCGTCTACGTGGGCGCCAAGTACGTTCGCCTCGATCAGTTGTTGGGGTTCGGGCAGTACACCGTGACCAGTGAATTCGAGGACTCGGGCGGCATCTTCACCAACGCTCAGGTCACCTACCGGGGGATTCCGGTGGGACGCGTCGGTGCGCTGAATCTCACCGAGGACGGGGTGGCGGTCGAACTGCTCCTCGAGAGCGGCGGCCCGGACATCCCGACCGACGCCGAGGCGGTCGTCGCGAACCGTTCGGCCATCGGTGAGCAGTACGTGGATATCCAGCCGCTGACGGATCAGGGGCCGTACCTCGAGGACGGAAGTGTGATCCGGCAGGAGAACACCTCCATTCCGACGCCCGTCGAGAACCTCCTCTCCAGCGTCGACACCCTTGCGCAGTCGGTTCCCAAGGAGGACCTGACGACGGTCGTGACCGAGCTCGGTGCCGGCTTCGACGGCACGGGCGACGCACTGGCCGGTCTCATCGATTCGCTGGACACGTTCTCCGTCGACGGTGTGGACAACCTGCCGCAGACCCTGACGCTCATCCGGGACAGCCGCATCGTGCTCGACACCCAGACCGAGCAGTCGTCGTCCATTCAGCAGTTCAGCTCGGACCTCGACCTGGTGACGGCCCAGCTGCGCGCCAGCGATCCCGACCTCCGTCGCATCATCGACAACGGACAGCCGTTCTCGGACGAGACGGGAGCCCTCGTCGACCAGGCCGGACCGGGACTGACGGCGAACCTGACGAGCCTCGCCGGGATCAGCGAATCGCTGAGCCCCCGGACGTTCGCTCTGCGTCCGCTTCTCCAGTTCCTCCCCGCGCTCGCCCAGGGCGCCAACGCGGTCAGCCCCGGTGACGGCACCATTCACCTGGGCATCCTGCTCGAGGTCAACAATCCGCCGCCGTGCACGGTGGGCTACGAGGGAACGCAGGCGATCATCGACGCCGAGCTCGCGAACAATCCCGATTTCGACCCGACGCAGCAGGACTTCCCGGTCAATCTCGACGCGAACTGCACCGCGCCCCAGGGGTCGCTCACCGGCGTGCGTTCGGCGAACAAGATCCGGTTCGCCGATCCCGCGATCCCGCAGCCGTGGGACGGCAAGCCGAAGGTCGCGCCGGAGCCGCTGAACCTCAATCCGATCGCCACCCAGCTCGCGACGCTCCTCGGGGTCACCCCGCGGTGACGCCCGGTTCGAGGCGGTGGCCGCTCGTCCCTACCCACCGGTAGGGTGACGGCTGTGACGACAGACACGACGGAACCCGAGTCCGAGACATCCGACGACGCGTCCGGGAAGACTCCCGCAACGTCGCGGCCGCTCTTCGTCGTCGCCGCCGTCGCGTGCGTGATCGCGCTCGTGGCGGCCGTGGTCACGGGCACCCTGTGGTTCATGGCGGCGCAGCAGTCCTCCACCGCTGCCGAGCGGGACGAGGCGTTGTCCGGTGCTCGGCAGGCCGCGGTGAATCTGAACTCGGTCGACTCGAACAACCTCGATCAGACCTTCGCGGACATCGAGTCGTCCATCACCGGGGAAGAACTCACCAACGGTCTCGCGGACACGAGAGATCAGTTCCGCGAACAGTTCTCGGAGTCCGGTGTGGTCACCACCGCCACCGTCGAGCGCGCCGCGCTGGTCGGTTTCGACCCCGGCGCGTCCACCGCCGCGTCGCTGATCGTCCTGCAGACGGACACGCAAACCCCCGAGGGTCGTGAGCGGTTCCAGAGCACGCTGCGACTCGAGCTCGCCGATGTCGACGGGGTCTGGCGTGCGACCCGTATCCAGCCCATCGGACAGCGGATCCCGTTGGATCCGGCCGTGGCCCCCGGTGATCCCGCCGCTCCCGCGGCCCCCGGTGATCCGGCCGCTCCGGTCGACCCCGACGCTCCGGTCGATCCCAACGCTCCGGTGGATCCCGAAGCGCCCGCCGAGCCCGCCCCGAACGGCGGCGGCTGAGCCGCGCGGTTCGACCAGGTCGGTCCATCCTTCGCGCGACACGTCGACAGAGTTCGATCGGTCCGCCCCCTCCCGCTAGGAGAACTTCTGTGCCTCCCGCTCGTCGTAGACCCCCCGTCGCCGGTACGCGTCGTCCCAAGGTCGCCGGCCGTGCCGCGGTCCCGCCCAAGGATGCAGACCCCGGCACGACGGCATCCGACACGACGGCATCCGACACGACGGCCACCGACGCGCCGGACGCGCCGGCCGTCGATCTGTCGAAGCCGGATCGTGCCGCCACCGAGGCTCCCGCGACCGAGCCCGCCACCGAGCCCGGCGCCACCGAGCCCGACACCACCGAGCGTCCCGCCGGCGAGTCCGCCGCCCGTGCCGCGAGCGTCTCCACGGCCACGGTGGTGCTGGGCGCCCTCGCGGTCGTCTTCGCGGTGATCGCGCTCGTGGCCGTGATTCAGCCCGGTGCCAACGAGGTCAGCAACGAGGCCTGGGTGGACACCGAGGCCACCGCCGAGGTGACCTCGGCGACCAGGGACGCCCTGCAGACCGTGTTCAGCTATCAGTTCGACACCATCGACGAGGACCAGGCCGCCGCCCGTGCGGTTCTGACGGACGACCGGTTGGAGGAGTACGACTCCACGGCGGAGCAGACCAAGCAGGGCGTGTTGCAGACCTCGACGGTCACCACGGCGACGGTCACCGACATCGGTGCATCCGTTCTCGACGGCGACCGTGCGGAGTTGGTGGCCAGCATGGACATCTCGGCCACGCAGGACTCCATCGACCAGGGGACCGTGCAGACTCCGGTCGCGGTGGTGATGCAGCGCGTGGACGGCGTCTGGAAAGTGTCCGAAATCGACAACCGGTAGCCCGTCGGCGGATTTCCTTCGAGGAAACGCCGCCGACGGTCTTGACGTGGGGCCTTCTTCGGTCCACTCTGATTACCGGATTCACGAGAACTGCATCGACCGCACCGTCGCCGGAGCAAATGGAGGCACCGGGCGCCCGGACGGTCGAGACCACTTCTGGTGATGTCTTCCACCGCTCGAGCAGTCGCCCGTGACGCCCCCGGGTTGCCGCTGGTTCGGGTGTTGTTGCCAGTTCTCCCTTCTTGGGGTACTTTTGGACGTTGCGCTGGGTGCCTCCTGTCCACTTCCAGACTTTGCCGCTTCGACACGTGTGTCGATACCTGCTGAGCGAGGACTTCGTACGGGTTGTGACCAGCGAAGTTCACACACAAAAGCAGATTTAGCGGTGGTCGCGCAGAGCAAGTCGATGCGACCCGCGTGAGGTGCTGGAAGGACGCATCTTGGCAGTCTCCACCCAGTCCAAGGAAAACGCCGGAACTCCCGGAGCCCCGAAGAGGGTGTCGTTCGCGAAGATTCGCGAACCCCTCGAAGTACCGGGGTTGCTCGATCTTCAAACCGATTCGTTCGAGTGGCTCGTCGGTACGCCTGCGTGGCGCGCCCGGGCCGAGGCTCGCGGCGACGGCTCACGCAGCGGCGGCCTCGAGGACATCCTGACGGAGCTCTCGCCCATCGAGGACTTCTCGGGCTCGATGTCCCTCTCCTTCTCCGACCCACGCTTCGACGAGGTCAAGGCCTCGATCGACGAGTGCAAGGACAAGGACATGACGTACGCGGCCCCGCTGTTCGTCACGGCCGAGTTCATCAACAACAACACCGGTGAGATCAAGAGCCAGACGGTCTTCATGGGCGATTTCCCCATGATGACCGACAAGGGCACCTTCATCATCAACGGCACCGAGCGCGTCGTCGTCTCGCAGTTGGTTCGTTCGCCGGGTGTCTACTTCGACCACGCCGTCGACAAGACCACCGAGAAGGATCTGCACAGCGTCAAGGTCATCCCCGGCCGCGGTGCGTGGCTCGAGTTCGACGTGGACAAGCGCGACACCGTCGGTGTCCGCATCGACCGCAAGCGTCGTCAGCCGGTCACCGTGTTGCTCAAGGCGCTGGGGTGGACCACCGAGCAGATCACCGAGCGCTTCGGCTTCTCGGAGATCCTCATGGCCACGCTGGAGAAGGACAACACCGCCGGCACGGACGAGGCACTGCTCGACATCTACCGCAAGCTCCGTCCGGGCGAGCCGCCCACCAAGGAGAGCGCGCAGACCCTGCTGGAGAACCTGTTCTTCAAGGAGAAGCGCTACGACCTCGCTCGCGTGGGTCGCTACAAGATCAACAAGAAGCTGGGCCTGAACTCGGGTCTGCCCATCGAGGCGTCGACGCTGACCGAAGAGGACATCGTCGCCACCATCGAGTACCTGGTTCGCCTGCACGCGGGTGAGCGTTCGATGACGGCACCCGACGGCGTCGAGGTTCCCGTGGAGGTCGACGACATCGACCACTTCGGCAATCGTCGTCTCCGCACGGTGGGCGAGCTGATCCAGAACCAGATCCGCGTGGGCCTGTCCCGCATGGAGCGCGTGGTCCGCGAGCGCATGACGACTCAGGACGTCGAGGCCATCACGCCGCAGACCCTGATCAACATCCGTCCCGTGGTCGCGGCGATCAAGGAGTTCTTCGGAACCTCCCAGCTGTCGCAGTTCATGGACCAGAACAACCCGCTGTCGGGTCTGACCCACAAGAGGCGCCTGTCGGCCCTCGGTCCCGGTGGTCTGTCGCGTGAGCGCGCCGGCCTCGAGGTCCGCGACGTGCACCCCTCGCACTACGGCCGCATGTGCCCCATCGAGACCCCGGAAGGCCCGAACATCGGCCTGATCGGGTCGCTCTCGGTGTACGCACGGGTGAACCCGTTCGGGTTCATCGAGACTCCGTACCGCAAGGTCGTGGACGGAACGGTGACCGACGACGTCGATTACCTGACCGCCGACGAGGAGGATCGCCACGTCGTGGCGCAGGCCAACTCCACCATCGACACCTCCGGCCGATTCGTCGACGAGAAGATTCTCGTTCGTCGTAAGGGCGGCGAGGTCGAGTTCGTGTCGTCGATGGACGTCGACTACATGGACGTCTCCCCGCGCCAGATGGTCTCCGTCGCGACGGCGATGATTCCGTTCCTCGAGCACGACGACGCCAACCGCGCGCTCATGGGCGCGAACATGCAGCGTCAGGCCGTGCCGCTGGTCCGTAGCGAGGCCCCCCTCGTCGGTACCGGCATGGAACTGCGTGCTGCGGTCGACGCGGGCGACGTCATCGTCAACGAGAAGACCGGCGTCATCGAAGAGGTGTCCGCGGACTACGTCACCGTCATGGCGGACGACGGCAGCCGCAACACCTACCGGATGCGCAAGTTCGCTCGCTCCAACCAGGGCACCTGCGCCAACCAGCGTCCGATCGTGGACGAGGGTCAGCGCGTCGAGTCCGGCCAGGTTCTGGCCGACGGTCCCTGCACCGAGGACGGCGAGATGGCGCTGGGCAAGAACTTGCTCGTCGCGATCATGCCGTGGGAGGGCCACAACTACGAGGACGCGATCATCCTGTCGCAGCGCCTCGTGGAAGAGGACGTTCTCACCTCGATCCACATCGAGGAGCACGAGATCGATGCCCGCGACACCAAGCTCGGTGCCGAGGAGATCACCCGTGACATCCCGAACGTGTCCGACGAGGTCCTCGCGGACCTCGACGAGCGCGGCATCATCCGCATCGGTGCCGAGGTCCGGGACGGCGACGTCCTGGTCGGAAAGGTCACGCCGAAGGGCGAGACCGAGCTGACCCCGGAAGAGCGTCTGCTTCGCGCCATCTTCGGTGAGAAGGCTCGCGAGGTTCGCGACACGTCGCTCAAGGTTCCGCACGGCGAGAACGGAAAGGTCATCGGCATTCGCGTGTTCTCGCGCGAGGACGACGACGATCTGCCTCCCGGCGTCAACGAGCTCGTCCGCGTCTACGTGGCACAGAAGCGCAAGATCCAGGACGGCGACAAGCTCGCCGGCCGCCACGGCAACAAGGGCGTCATCGGCAAGATCCTTCCGCAGGAGGACATGCCGTTCCTGCCCGACGGCACCCCGGTCGACATCATCCTGAACACGCACGGCGTCCCGCGTCGTATGAACATCGGGCAGATCCTCGAGACTCACCTCGGCTGGATCGGCAAGACCGGATGGAACATTCAGGTGGCGGCGGACGGCGTTCGACCCGACTGGGCCGCGACCCTGCCGGAGGAGATGCTGGCCGCGGATGCGGACACCAACATCGCCACTCCCGTGTTCGACGGCGCGAAGGAGGACGAGCTCACCGGTCTGCTGGCGAGCACCATCCCCAACCGTGACGGCGAGCGCATGGTCGGCGCGGACGGAAAGGCCACCCTGTTCGACGGCCGTTCCGGTGAGCCGTTCCCGTACCCGGTCTCCGTGGGTTACATGTACATCATCAAGCTGCACCACCTGGTCGACGACAAGATCCACGCTCGCTCGACCGGGCCGTACTCGATGATCACGCAGCAGCCCCTCGGTGGTAAGGCGCAGTTCGGTGGACAGCGCTTCGGTGAGATGGAGTGCTGGGCCATGCAGGCCTACGGTGCGGCGTACACGCTGCAGGAGCTCCTGACCATCAAGTCGGACGACGTGGTCGGCCGCGTGAAGGTCTACGAGGCCATCGTCAAGGGCGAGAACATCCCGGAGCCCGGCATTCCGGAGTCCTTCAAGGTGCTTCTCAAGGAATTGCAGTCGCTCTGCCTGAACGTGGAGGTGCTGTCCTCGGACGGTGCCGCCATCACCATGGCGGACGGCGACGACGAGGATCTCGAGCGCGCCGCGGCCAACCTGGGAATCAACCTGTCCCGGAACGAGTCCGCGACCGTCGACGATCTCGCGCAGTAGTCGGTGACCGGCCGGCGTCGATCCCCCGGACAGGGATCGCGCGTCGGCCGGACCCCGGCCACCTAGCAGCAGATAACTAACCCCGTTTCGGGGGAAAGGAAGTACGACGTGCTGGACGTCAACTTCTTCGATGAACTCCGCATCGGTCTCGCGACCGCGGACGACATCCGTAATTGGTCCTACGGCGAGGTCAAGAAGCCGGAGACCATCAACTACCGCACGCTCAAGCCCGAGAAGGACGGACTCTTCTGCGAGAAGATCTTCGGACCGACTCGCGACTGGGAGTGCTACTGCGGCAAGTACAAGCGCGTGCGCTTCAAGGGCATCATCTGCGAGCGTTGCGGCGTCGAGGTCACCCGCGCCAAGGTGCGTCGTGAGCGCATGGGTCACATCGAGCTGGCCGCGCCCGTCACGCACATCTGGTACTTCAAGGGCGTTCCCTCGCGCTTGGGCTACCTGCTGGACCTGGCGCCGAAGGATCTCGAGAAGATCATCTACTTCGCCGCCTACGTCATCACCTCGGTCGACGAGGAACTGCGTCACAACGAGCTCTCCACCCTCGAAGCCGAGATGGAGGTCGAGAAGAAAGCCGTCGCCGATCAGCGCGACGCCGACCTCGAGGCCCGTGCGCAGAAGCTCGAAGCCGACATCGCCGAGCTCGAGGCGGAGGGCGCCAAGTCCGACGTCCGTCGCAAGGTCAAGGACGGCGGCGAGCGCGAGATGCGTCAGCTCCGTGACCGCGCGCAGCGCGAGCTCGATCGTCTCGAGGAGATCTGGACGACGTTCACCAAGCTGGCCAAGAAGCAGCTGATCGTGGACGAGCTCATCTACCGCGAGCTCATCGACCGCTACGGCGAGTACTTCACGGGCGCGATGGGCGCGGAGTCCATCCAGAAGCTCATGGAGACCTTCGACATCGAGGCCGAGGCCGAGAACCTGCGCGAGACGATCCGCAGCGGCAAGGGGCAGAAGAAGCTCCGTGCGCTGAAGCGTCTCAAGGTCGTCGCGGCCTTCCAGTCCACGGGCAACTCGCCCATGGGCATGGTGCTCGACGCCGTGCCGGTGATCCCGCCGGAGCTTCGTCCGATGGTGCAGCTCGACGGTGGACGTTTCGCGACGTCCGACCTCAACGACCTGTACCGCCGCGTCATCAACCGCAACAACCGCCTCAAGCGACTGATCGACCTCGGTGCACCCGAGATCATCGTGAACAACGAGAAGCGGATGCTGCAGGAGTCGGTCGACGCCCTGTTCGACAACGGTCGTCGTGGACGTCCGGTCACCGGACCGGGTAACCGCCCGCTCAAGTCGCTGTCCGATCTGCTCAAGGGCAAGCAGGGTCGTTTCCGCCAGAACCTGCTGGGCAAGCGCGTCGACTACTCGGGCCGTTCGGTCATCGTCGTCGGTCCGCAGCTCAAGCTGCACCAGTGCGGTCTGCCGAAGCTCATGGCACTCGAGCTGTTCAAGCCGTTCGTGATGAAGCGTCTGGTCGATCTGAACCACGCGCAGAACATCAAGTCGGCGAAGCGCATGGTCGAGCGTCAGCGCGCACAGGTGTGGGACGTCCTCGAAGAGGTCATCGCCGAGCACCCCGTGCTGCTGAACCGCGCACCCACCCTGCACCGCTTGGGCATCCAGGCCTTCGAGCCGCAGCTGGTGGAGGGCAAGGCCATCCAGCTGCACCCGCTCGTCTGTGAGGCGTTCAACGCCGACTTCGACGGTGACCAGATGGCAGTGCACCTGCCGCTGTCCGCCGAGGCGCAGGCCGAGGCCCGCATCCTCATGCTGTCGTCGAACAACATCCTGTCGCCGGCGTCGGGTCGCCCCCTCGCCATGCCGCGTCTGGACATGGTCACGGGTCTCTACCACCTCACTCGTCTCGACGAGGGTGCGGCGGGCGAGCTCGAGTCCTCCACCGCGGACTCGGCCGAACTGGGTATCTACTCCAGCCCGGCCGAGGCACAGATGGCCGTCGATCGTGGCGGTCTGACCGTGCAGTCCAAGATCAAGGTGCGTCTGACGCAGCAGCGTCCGGCGCGCGAGGTCGAGGCCGAGCTGTTCCCCGACGGCTGGACCCCGGGCGACGCCTGGACCGCCGAGACCACCCTGGGCCGTGTGCTCTTCAACGAGCTGCTTCCGGCGAACTACCCGTTCGTCAACGAGCAGATGCCGAAGAAGCGTCAGGCGACGATCATCAACGATCTCGCCGAGCGGTACCCGATGATCGTCGTGGCGCAGACCGTCGACAAGCTCAAGGACGCCGGCTTCTACTGGGCCACGCGTTCGGGTGTCACGATCTCCATCTCCGACGTCCTCGTGCCGCCGGAGAAGGCCCGCATCATGGAGGAGTTCGAGGGTCAGGCCGACCGGATCGAAAAGCAGTACCAGCGTGGCGCTCTCGATCACTCGGAGCGCAACTCGGCACTGGTCAAGATCTGGCAGGAAGCCACCGAGCAGGTCGGTAAGGCCATGGAGGCCCACTTCCCGGACGACAACCCCATCCCGATGATCGTGAAGTCCGGCGCCGCCGGAAACATGACTCAGGTGCGGTCGCTCGCCGGCATGAAGGGTCTGGTGACCAACCCGAAGGGCGAGTTCATCCCGCGCCCCATCAAGTCCTCCTTCAAGGAGGGCCTGACGGTCCTGGAGTACTTCATCAACACCCACGGCGCTCGTAAGGGTCTGGCCGACACGGCGCTTCGTACCGCCGACTCGGGCTACCTGACGCGTCGTCTGGTCGACGTCTCGCAGGACGTCATCGTTCGGGAAACCGACTGTGGCACCGAGCGCGGCATCACCACGACGATCGCCGAGAGGCTGGCCGACGGCACGATGATTCGTGACGCACACGTCGAGACCAGCACGTACGCCCGCACCCTGGCCGCCGACGCGGTCGACGCAGACGGCAACGTCGTCGTCGAGCGTGGACACGACCTGGGCGACCCGGCCATCGACGCGCTGCTCGCAGCGGGCATCACGTCGGTCAAGGTTCGTTCGGTGCTCACCTGCACCACGGGTACCGGCGTCTGCGCCACCTGCTACGGCCGTTCGATGGCCACCGGCAAGCTCGTCGACATCGGTGAGGCCGTCGGTATCGTCGCGGCCCAGTCGATCGGTGAGCCCGGCACGCAGCTGACCATGCGTACCTTCCACCAGGGTGGTGTCGCGGGAGATGACATCACCGGTGGTCTGCCCCGTGTGCAGGAGCTCTTCGAAGCTCGTGTGCCCAAGGGCAAGGCGCCCATCGCGGACGTCTCGGGTCGCATCCAGCTCGAGGACGGCGATCGGTTCTACAAGATCACCATCGTCCCCGACGACGGCGGCGAAGAGGTCGTCTACGACAAGCTCTCGAAGCGTCAGCGTCTGCGTGTCTTCAAGCACGACGACGGCTCCGAGCGGCTCCTGTCGGACGGTGACCACGTGGAGGTCGGCCAGCAGCTCATGGAAGGTGCTGCCGATCCGCACGAGGTCCTGCGAGTCATGGGCCCGCGCCAGGTGCAGATCCACCTCGTCAACGAGGTCCAGGAGGTGTACCGGAGTCAGGGTGTGTCCATCCACGACAAGCACATCGAGACGATCGTTCGGCAGATGCTGCGCCGCGTGACCATCATCGATTCGGGTTCGACGGAGTTCCTGCCCGGTTCGTTGACCGAGCGCAGCGAGTTCGAGTCGAGCAACCGTCGCGTGGTGTCCGAAGGCGGCGAGCCCGCTGCCGGACGTCCGGTGCTGATGGGTATCACCAAGGCGTCGCTGGCCACCGATTCGTGGTTGTCGGCAGCGTCGTTCCAGGAGACCACCCGAGTGCTGACCGACGCGGCGATCAATTGCCGCTCGGACAAGCTCATCGGTCTCAAGGAGAACGTGATCATCGGAAAGCTGATCCCTGCCGGAACCGGTATCAACCGGTACCGGAACATCACGGTGGCGCCGACCGAAGAGGCACGGGCCGCGGCCTACGCGGTGCCGTCGTACGACGATCAGTACTACAGCCCGGACGGCTTCGGCCAGAACACCGGTGCCGCAGTGCCGCTCGACGACTACGGTTTCTCGGGCGACTACCGGTAGTTCGGTACGCACGACGAGAGCCCCGCATCCTTCTCGGATGCGGGGCTCTTCGTGTGTCCGGGGGCCGCGGGGCGCTGCGCCCGGCTACGCGCACCCTGCAGCGCTCCGCGCACCGTGCACGGTGCGCGTGTCACTGGACGGTGCGCGGGGGAGCGGGGCGGGGGCGGGGAGCGGGCTACTGGCGCAACGGAGCTACTGGCGCAACGTGAGCATCGGCATCGACAGCGCCACGAGCATCAGGGCGAACAGCAACCACGCGGCCCCCTGCCAGATCGGCCACGTCCCGCCGCGTCGGTACGCCCGGTAGCCCACGATCAACGCCCCGATGCCGCCGGCGAGGAACACCGCGGGAACGGCGGCGCCCAACGCGACGTTCGTTCGGTCGACGGTGAGGAACACCGCCGTCGCGATCGCCGCCAACCCCACGACCACCGCGCAGTACACCGTGGCTCGGCGTCCCGCCTGCGGGTCGTGCCAACTCTTTCCCACGTCACGCGCACTCATGCGCTCCCGCGGTGTGCTTCGGGCGGTCGGATCGGTGGAAGTCATGTCCCTCGAGTACCCGCCGAGGTACAGGTCTAGCCGACGTCGAGGTCGACCCACACGAGTCGGTGGTCACTCGCAGTCAGCAAGTCCGCGCCGTCCTCGCCGGTCGCCGGCCAGAACACCCCGGTGCCGACCACGGGCAGATCCGCGCTGGGGAGCGCATAGTCGACGCGTAGGTCCCCCGGAACCGGATCGGCGAAGTCGGCGGTGTTCGTACCGCCTCCGGTCGACGTCGGGGCGGGATCCTGCAGGTCGGGGCGGTCGAGGAGCTGGGCGATGGCGCCGGGGTACGAATCGCCGTTCACCGGGTCGCTGTTCTGATCGCCGAGAACCACGAACGATGCACCGGCAGGAAGTCCGCCGCTCACGCCGGCGTCGTCGACGAGGTAGTCGGCGCCCGCGATGTAGTCGGCGGTCAGCCGGATCTCGTCGTGGTTGCGCCGGCCGTTGCGGTCCTCGGGTCCGTCGAACGAGGGCGGGGTGGGATGCGAGACCAGCAGGTGCACCGTGTGCCCGTCGACGTCCACCGGCACGTCCCAGTGCGACTTGCTCGACAGCCGCAACGCGTCGGCGTTCGAGCCGTAGTACTCGCGCGGCAACAGATTGTTCGGCATGTCCGCCCAACGGAAGGTCCGGAACGTGCGCACGGCCTCGGTGTCGATCGGGAACCGCGAGAGCACGAGCATCCCGTACTGGCCGGGAAACTGCCCGAAGCCCCATGCGTCGTTCGGCCCCGTCGTCGACCCGTCGCCGTCCAGATCCAGTCCCGACGGTTCCCCGGTGTTGACCGGGGCGGTGAAGGCGTACGGGTACTCGACGGGCTCGGCACCGTTCTGGCCGACGGCCAGGTAGCTCTCGCGAAACAGGTCGGCGGCTCCGTCGGCGTGATCGAACTCGTTGACCAGGAGAACGTCCGGCGCGGTGCGCTGGACGGTCTCGGCGACCGCACGGATCTGCGGATCGTCTCCGGTCTCCAGATCGCGCACCAGGTCGCCCGCCGCGGGGCGGTTGAGGCTCGCGTTGTACGTCGCGACGCGGACGGTGGGTTCGGGCACGGCGGCCTCCGAGGTGTCGGACGAGCATCCGGCCGCCAGGGCGGCCGCGAGGGCACAGATCAGGAGCGGGCGGATGCGCATGGGCGAACGGTAGGGACGGCAAGTAAACGGTGGGTGTACCGAATCGTTCCATGCTCGTCGTCCCACGGCCGCGTGGAGTTCGTGTTCGCGGGCCAGGATCGACCAATGGTTACTCGGCGTCACGACCCTCGGCACAACCTCACCATCGGGGCGGATCGCTCGTTGCGGGCGGGCACCACGCGGCGCTCCTTTCTCACCTGGAGCGCTCTCGTCGGGGCGCTCGCGATGACCCCGGAACTCACCGGAGCGACGGCCTCGGCTCAGCGGCCCGGGAACCTTCCGTCGGACTACCCGTTTCGGCTGGGCGTCGACTCGGGTGATCCTCTTCCCGACTCGGTGGTGCTGTGGACTCGGCTCGCCGTCGACCCGCTGGCGCCGGTCGGCGGTATGCGGCCCGGTGTCGTTCCCGTCCGGTGGGAGATCGCCGACGATGCGAGTTTCGGACGTCCGGTCGCGCAGGGGCTGGAGTTGGCGACCGAGGCGGACGGGTGGTCGGTGCACGTGGACGTGCGTGGTCTCGCGCCGGCGCGTGAGTACTCGTACCGCTTCATGGTCGGTCCGCACGTCAGCGACGTCGGCCGTACGCGGACGGCACCCGCGGCCGGATCCCCGCTCACCGCACTGTCTTTCGCGTGGGCATCGTGCCAGCGGTGGGAGGACGGCTTCTTCGGGGCCTACGCGGACCTGGCGGCGTCGGACCCGGACGTGGTGTTCTTTCTCGGCGACTACATCTACGAGTACGCGATTCCCACCACCGGCGCGCGGGCGTCGCAGCCCCGCCCGGAGTCGGGAGGCCGAGAGACGCTGGTGCTGAACGACTATCGCGACCGATACGCGTTGTACAAGTCGGATCCGAACCTCGCGTCCGCCCACGCGGCAGCCCCGTGGATCACCACCTTCGACGATCACGAGGTGGACAACAACTGGGCCGCGCAGGTCAGTCAGGACGACGACGATCCGCGTCTGTTCCTGATGCGGCGCGCGGACGCGTTCAAGGCGTGGTGGGAGAACACGCCGGTGCGGATGGCGCAGCGACCGACGGGTCCCGATCTGAAGGCGTACCGCCGCTTCGCCTTCGGCGATCTGGTGGACTTCTCGGTTCTGGACACTCGGCAGTATCGCAGCGATCAGGCCAACGGCGACGGCGAGCACGTCCAGAACGCCGAGACCGCGGATCCGTCGCGCACCATCACCGGCGCCGAACAGGAGCGGTGGATCCTCGACGGGTTCGACTCGCCCGCACGGTGGAAGTTCCTGGCGCACCAGACGGTCATCTCCGATCTGGCCCGCACGGCGGAGGGTGAGCGCCGAGTGGGAATGGACCCGTGGAGTGGGTACGAGGCATCGCGGCATCGCATCCTCGACGGCGCGCGTGATCGAGGGATCAACCTGGCGTCGATCGTGGGGGACATCCACCGCACCATCGTCTCCGAGCTCCGGCGTGACTACCGGGACGACTCGGCGCCGGTGGTGGGCGTCGAGATCGCGGCGACGTCGATCGCGTCGGGCAAGGACGGAGCCGACGTCGATCAGGCCGGGGCGGACGTCGCGGCGGCGTCACCGCACGTGAAGTTCGGCAACGCTCGGCGCGGCTACCTGCGCGCGACCCTGACCCCGGGCGAATGGCGTTCGGAGGTACGGGTTCTCGATCAGGTCTCGGTGCCGGGTGCGGCCGCACGCACGGCGACCACCGTGTCCGTTCCCGCGGGGCGCCCGGACATTCGACTGACCTGAACGGAAGGCCCCACACCCCCATTGTGTGGCGGTGCGGGGCCTTTCCCGTTCTCCGGTCCCGGAGTGGACACGGACCCGAAGAGGTCTCTAGCGGCCGTCGGCGAGGACGGTCGCGATGTTGCGTTCGGCGAGCGCGGTGATGGTGAGCGACGGATTCGCCGCGCCCGTGCTGCCGGGGATGAGCGCACCGTCCACGACGTACAGCCCGCGGTAGCCCTTCACCCGGCCGTAGGAGTCGGTGACGTCGCCCATGACGGCGCCGCCGAGCGGGTGGGCGGTCATGGTGTCGTCGACGTCGCGGGTGAGCGGTTCGGCGCCGGCTACCATGCGGCCGGCCTGCGCCATCCGGTTCTGTACGGCCCGAAGCGATTCGATGGTGTCGCGGCTGCCACCCTTCGGCCAACTCAGGGTCAGGCGGTCACCGGCGGTGTCGAACCCGAACGTCGCCCGCATCGGGTCGATCGTCATGCCGAGAGACCCGAGGAAGCCGAAGTCGTTGGGTGAGCCGGGCGTGTACCAACTCTCCATGCTCAGCGGCAGGCCGGACTCGTCGACGATGCGACTCGCGCACGGACTGCCCTGCGGCGCCACGGCCATGGGGCCGAGCGATCGAGACATGAACGCGTCGCCGTTGGTTCCCCATCCGCGACCGACGAATTCGTTCAGATCGGGTAGGGCGCCGGTCGCGCGGGCACGCATGAGCAGTTCCGTGGTGCCGATGGACCCGGCGCCCAGGACCAACCGATCGCACGTCAGGGTGCGAGTCTCGAGCACCGTGCCCTCCGGGTCGAGTCGCCGCACCTCGACGCGATACCGACCGCCGGACTCGACGCCGATCGCCGCGACCTCGTGGCTGTGGCAGACCCGCGCGCGGCCGGTGGCCTCGGCCATCGGAATGTAGTTCTGGGTGAGATCGTGCTTCGCGCCGTTGGAGTTGCCGTGAGTGCTCGCCCCCACCGTCGCGGACGGTCGCGAGCGACCCGCCACCTCGTCGCGCACGACGTTCCAGTTCCAGTTGCCGTCGATGCGCTGCGGATCGAACCCGGCCCGACGCGCGTGATCGTCCCAGGTGCGCGCATGAGCGAAGTTCACCCCGGCGTAGACGTCGTCGGGCATGGGCGACGGGCGCAGCATCGACCGCGCCTTGGGGTACCAGGTGGACGCCATCTCGTCGTAGTCGAGTCGGCCGCCGAACGAGAGGTCGAAGAATCGCTTGTCCGGGGCGATGGTGACGCCGGTGTAGACGATCGACCCGCCGCCGACGGCCGCGCCACGCCACACGGACAGATTCTCGAACCGCGTGGTGTCGAGGACACCGTTGAAGTAGTCCACCGGCCCGACGGGCATGCCGGTGACGTTGGTGAACGAGCGTTGATGCCACAGGCCTCGGCCGTCGGCACGAATGTCGGCGGTGAAGATGTCACGCCAGGGATCGCGGGGCCACCGCAGACCGCGTTCGAGGATCGTGACCTCCTGGCCGGCCTGCGCGAGGCGCAGCGCCGCCGTACTGGCTCCGAATCCTGAGCCGACCACGATCACCGGAGAGTGGTCCGGGGGACGCGGTGGATCGACGAAGAGCTCGGGGACCAGGCCCCGGATGCCGGGAATGCCGATGGGCAACGCCCGGGCGACCCGCTGCTCGAGGAGGGGTAGGGCGGCCGTGCCGACCAGTCCTGCTGCCGCCAGCTTCAGCAGTTGCCTGCGATCCACGTTCCTGAACTCCATCCGTCTGTTCTCGGAATGTCGATTCTTGCGCGGAAGTCGTTACAACAGCGAACGTCTCCCGTGATTCTGTTACTTTTCCCAGCCGGTCGTCGTCCCGGCCGCGTGGAACAGTCCGTCGACGGTCGCGGTTGTACCGAGCATGCTGGTGTCACTGCTCGATCGCTCCCGTACCCGAACGGGTGCCTCGGACGGCTCGGCACTCGCGGCCACGGTGGAGCGGGCCGCGTGGGCGGAGCGAGCCGGATATCACCGGTTCTGGGTGGCGGAGCACCACGCGGTCCCCGGCATCGCGAGCGGCGCGCCCGCGGTGCTGCTCGCGGCGATCGGAGCGAGGACGTCGCGGATCCGGTTGGGGTCCGCCGGGGTGATGCTTCCCAATCACACTCCGCTGGTGGTGGCCGAGCAGTTCCTGATGCTCGACGCGATGTATCCCGGTCGCATCGACCTCGGGGTGGGACGGTCGCTGGGCTTCACCCCGGCGGTGCGCTCGTTCCTCCGGGCGGACACCGCCGACCGGCTGCCCGACGATCTCGACGAGCTCCGTGCACTCCTGGACGGTACGGCGCCGATCACCGCGCGTCCGGCCGCGAAGAACCGCATCCCGCTGTTCGTGCTCGCCACGGGCCGGGGCGTGCGGGTCGCGGCGACGCTCGGGCTGCCCGTGGTGATCGGCGGACCCGCGCTGGCCGGTGACGGCCCGGTCGAGGCACTCGAGGACTACCGCCGCGCGTTCGTACCGTCCGAGCGAGCGGCGGAGCCGAGAGTGCTGGTGTCGACCGACATCCTGATCGCCGACACCGATGACGACGCAGCCCGCCTGGCCCTGTCCGAGGCGTGGGCGATGGCCGAGAGCCGCCGGACGGGGGAGTTCCCGGCCCTGCGAGACGTCACCGAAGTCCCGAACGACGTGACGCCGAAGTTCCGGGACACGCTGGAACGATCGTCGTCCGGCAGCATCCACGGCAGCGAGACCACCGTTGCGCGCGAGCTCGAGGTGCTGATCGAGCGCACCGGCGCCGACGAGATCGTGTCCTCGGCGTCGACGTTCGATCGCGCTGCGCTCCGGGAGTCGGACGAGCGGCTCGTTCGGCTGCTGAACTGAGAGAATTCGGTGCAGAATGCGTCGCTGAGCGAACATTTCTGCACCGAAGTCAGCGCGCCTCGCCCAGCGCCTCGTCGAGCACTCGCTGCGCATCCGGGGTCACGTACGGATATGCGGCGAGCGCCAGCACGCCGCCGACCGCGAGGAGCGGCAGCAGCGGCATCATGCCGACGGTGAGCGAGTCGGCGGCGTCCGACACCGCGCCGACCACCAGCGGTCCCACCGCGCCCCCGATGGTCGCGGCGATCTGCAGCAACCCGTAACCCATTCCGCGGTCCCGAGCGGGCAGGACGTCGGCGACGCAGGATGTCAGGGTCGGCAGCGCCCACGCCGCGAAGAACGCGAACACCGTCAGCAGCACCGTGAACGGCAGCCAGGTCTGCGACCACAGCGCTCCGCACATGGCGACGGCGCCGAGCAGGATGCCGGTGCCGCCCACCAGCACCCGCCACTGCGACTGTCCGCCGACGCGGGCGGTCCGGGTCAGCATCGTGCCGGCCAGGGTGCCGGCCACGATGCCCAGCAACGTCAGACCGCCGCCGGCCGTGGCGGCACCGGCCTCGGACAGCCCGAAGCGGCGCTGCAGCAGGCTCGGCACCCAGAACGTCAGTCCGCCGACGGCCAGGCTCATCACGGCCAGGGCCGATCCCGTGAACCACAGGGTGCGGATGGGTGCGACCCGGCGCAGCTGCATCCGCCACGGCATCGTCGACGACGGTGCATCGAGCGACTCTTCGTCCGCACCCGCGGCGAGCCGGTCGGTGAGCCCTCGTTCGGGCTCTCGGAGCCGGGAGACCAGGATCGCCACGAGCAGTCCGGGTATCGCCATGACCAGGAACGCGCCTCGCCAGCCGAGCCACTCCGCCAGAATTCCGCCGACCACGATGCCCACGCCGCCCAGGTACGCGGAGGTGCGCCACCATCCGAAGGCGACGGGTCTCGTGGCCGGGGGGTGGTAGTCGGCCAGGAGGCTCGCGCTCGCCGGGTTGTCGATCGCCTCCGCGGCCGCGAGTCCGACGCGGGTGAGGTAGAAGATCAGAAACGTCGGAGCGATCGCCGAGCCCACGGTGGCGACCGCCCACAGGAACACCACGACGGTGATGATGCGACCGCGGTCGTGGCGATCCGCGACGTACGCGGCCGGCAGCGCGAGCAGCCCCGACGCGATGGCCGCGGCGGTGGGAATGGATCCGGCCACGGCGTCACCGAAGCCGAACTCGGCCTGCAACTGCGGCAGCACGGCGGCGACGAGGCTGAACTCCATCCGGTCCACCAGCGCGACCAGCACGAGCACGATCGCCGGCCCCCACCCGTACGGCAGGGTGGTGTTCCCCGGCCGCAGAGTCCCGATCGTGCGCCACCGCGTCCTCGCCTCGGCACGCGTGTCGGTCACCGCCATGATCGCCCCCCAGCTGTCATCGCAGGTCGAACCCACTGGCCGACCTCGGCGGAGCGTAACGGGCGATTCCGACATCCGGCATCGATCGGCGCGGGGTCGGGGCGGTGCCACGAGGGGTCGCGCCCGCCCTTGGAACCGGATACAGAACGGGAACCGGGCACAACCGCCGGAGTCAGTCCCGACGCAGAGCGTGCACCAGACGAGCACCGCCGCGACCGAGGTCGGCCCAGCTCCCGTCGACCGAGAGGACGGCCATCGCGGAGGTGGAGAACCCCGCGCTCACCCAGGCGGCCTCGTCGCTGTCGGGGTTGTCGGCGAGTTCCAGTGCCGTGAAGGGAATTCCGGGTGCATGACCGACGACGAGCAAGGTGGTCACGTCGTCGTCGATCGCGGCGATCTCGGCGAGGATGTCGTCCGGGGAGCCGCCGTAGACGGTGTCGGCGAAGCGGGTCGGTGCCTCGATCGCCGTTCGCTCGAGGGTCTGCCGGGTGCGGGTGGCGGTCGAGCAGATCACCGCGTCGACGTCCGGGAGGGTCTCGCGCATCCAGTCCCCGGCGAGCGCGGCCTGGGTGCGCCCCCGGTCGTCCAGCGGACGCTCGTGATCGTCGACCCCGTCCGGGTAGGACGATTTGCCGTGACGCATCAGGATCAAGGTACGCACCATGGCCGAGAAGCCTAGTCGCCGGGAGATTCAGTCGCTGCGTACCGGGACGCCGTCGCGCCACGCGATCGCCCCCGACGCCTCGAACGCCGACAGCCACCCCGTCATCGGCCACCGCCCCCAGCGTCGATGGAAGACGGCGCAGTTGGTGAGGATGTCGTCGAGGTGCTCGATCGGCGGGGACGACACGGGATGCCACTGGTGGTACGCGTGGGCGCCGCCGAGCCAGTCCAAACCCACCCCCGCCCGACGCGCCACCGCGGCGAAGTCGGTGTCCTCGCCTCCGTACCCGCGATACTCCTCGCAGAACCCGCCGATGCGCCGCCAGGTGTGCGGCGTGACGGCGAAGGACAACGACCAGAACAGGTCGTAGTTCGCACCCGCCTCGACCTGCCCGTCCGGCGGATCGGGTCGGGCGGCGTGCGGGGAGGTCCAGCGATCGATCTCGGCGAGCGGATACCCGCCCTCCGCGCGCGGCAGATACGTCACCGGACCGCACAGCAGGACACCGTCCGTCATGTGATCGCGATAGCGCTCGATCAACGTCGGACCGGCGATGCAGTCCACGTCGAGGAACACCAGGACGTCCGCTCCGGCGTCGATCGCCGCGGCGGCTCCGGCATTGCGGGCCCGCGCCAGCGGAAGCGACGTCCCCTCGCGGGGGACCGAGACGGTGGCGTCGGGAATGTCGGGGTCGCCCATGGACACCACGACGTGATGGTCGGGGACCACCGTGCCGTGGGCGAGGGAATCGCGACTCGCCGCGAGGTGATCCCGGCGCCCGGCCGCGATGGTGATCACGGCGACGGACGCGCTCACGTGACGCTCGTGATGGCGTCGGCGGCGCGGGCGGCGGCCCCGTCGATTCCTGCCGCCTCCCACCCGTCGGACGAGAGTCCCTGTGCACGAACGAGAATGGATTCCCACCGCGCCGGATCGGGCCAGGACCCGAGCCCGACGGCGACGCCCGCCCGGTCCAGGGCGCGCGCGGTGGCGGCCTGTTCGTCGAACGGGCGGTCCTGCGGCACCACCACGGCGGGCGTGCGGGCGGCCGCGACGTCGGCGACGGCGTTCTGACCGGCGTGCGTGATCACCACCGAGGCGGAGGTGAGCAGCGGCCACACGTCGTCGACCCAGTCGCTGCCCGGCACGCCGGCGCCGAACCAGGTGTGGTCCGGCGTGTGTGCTCGGGCCAGATCGAGCGCTTCGGGGGTGAGGGCGGAACCGCCGGCGCCGCCGAGCACCAGAACCGAATTCGGCACCGCCGCAGTCCGATCGGCGCGTCCGGCGAATCGACTGATGGATCCGGTGTGGACGGTCTTGTCCGCGAACGGGTGCAGCCAGGGCGGGTCGTAGACGTCCCGCGACCACGGGGCGACGATGCGCGACGCCACCCGGTACGCCGCGGTGTGGGGAGCGTCGGTGCGCTCGCCGGGCATCGCGAACACCACGACCGGAATCCCCATGAGCCGCACGAAGAGTGCGATCTCGACCGACACGTCGACCACCATCACGGTGGGCCGGTTCTCGGCCACCCACCGCGCCACCGCGGCCATCCGATCCGTCATCCCCGGCACCCCGATCGGCGCCCAGTGCAGTGTTCCCTGCGCCGTGGGATCGACCGGATCGGGGCCGGTGTCCATCGGCAGCGACACCCAGCCGTCGAACGGGTGGGTCGCCGGTTCCGGCCGCGACGACAGGACCGTGACGGCCTCACCGAGCAGCGGGCCGATGGACGAGGCTCGGGTGAGATGGCCGACGCCCTGGTGATGGATGTAGTACCCGATCACGCCGGGACGCCCACCGTGTCCAGTCGGGGGAGGGCGGGCGCGCCGACGACCCGGTCGTACAGCTCGAGGTAGCTGTCGACCATCCGGTCGTCGGAGCAGGCGACCTCGGCGCGGCGACGGGCGGCCCCTCTCGGCAGTCGCGCGGCGTCTCCGATCGCGCCGGCCAACGCGTCGATGTCGTCGGCGGGCACCATGCGACCGCACGTGAGGTCCAGGATCTCGGGGATCCCGCCGCGCGCGAACGCCGCCACCGGAGTGCCGCACGCGAGCGCTTCGGCCACGACCAGACCGTAGGGCTCGTCCCAGCGCGGCGTCACGACGGCGACGGCGGCGCCGCCCACCAGACGCGCGACGTCGCGCTGCATGAGGTGGCCCTCGTAGGTGACGCCGTCGCCCAGGTACGGCTCGACGGCCGTGCGGAAGAACTCGGCGTCCGACGCCGGGCCGGCGATGCGCAGGTGGTAGCCGGCGCGCCGCGCGGCCTCGATGGCGAGGTCGACGCCCTTCTCGGGAACGAGCCGTCCGGTCCAGACGGCGTAGTCCCCGCCCGGCCCGGCGGGGAACCGATCCAGGGGAATGCCGTTGGGCACGACGGGGATCGTGCCGGTGACCGGCCGCCACTGTCGCGCCGTGTACTCGCTGACCGCCGCGTACGCGGTGGTGGGATTGAGCGGCACGGACGCGGCGGATTCCAGCCACGCGAGCGGCGGGGTGTGCAGCGTGGTGAGCATGGGGACCGGCACCATTCGCGACATCGCGATGGGCAGATAGTGCAGGCTGTGGTTGTGGATGACGTCGAACGACGTCGCCAGCGGGCCGGCCAGTTCCAGCATCACGGACAGGTAGGCGTGGTGCTCGTGCGCCACCCACGACGGTCCCATGTGCTCGAGCCGGGCGTCGGGGCTGAGCTCGAACGTGCGGACCGGGATGACGTCCTCGGCGACGTCGGTGGACGTGCCCTCCGCGCCGAACAGGGTGACGTGGTGGCCACGTTCGGTGAGGCTGCGCGCGAGTTGCCACACGTGGGCCTCGAGGCCGCCGGGGAACGGCTGCGCGATGGGGAAACGGGACGAGCCGAGCAACGCGATGCGGAGCGACCGCCCGGACGCCCTCACGCGGTCACCGCGGCGAGGCCTGCGTAGAGCCGGGCGTGATCGGTGGCGACGGTGTCGCGCTGATGCGCTCGGAAATCGGCGAAGGTGGCGCCGTCGACGGCGGTGCGGCCCACGGCATTCTCGACCGCCCGGTCCAACGACGCCGCGTCGAACAGGTTCGGGCCGAAGACGAAGCTGTCGCAGTCGAATTGACGCGCGAAGTAACCGATGTCGGGGACCACCGGGGCGACACCCAGATCGCGACACGCCTCCATCCACCCGGAGTGCGTGCCGAAGCGGTACGGCAGCACCGACACGTCGATCTCGGACAGGTACTGCCACAGCTCCTCGTCGGTGAAGCGGCCGTGCACGCGCACGTCGACGTCGGGGAGATCGCGGAACGACAGCAATTGCTCGCCGGTCTCCGGCGCGTACCAGTGGCTGGTGTGATCGAAGATGTCGTCGTCGACGTCGATCCGTACCACCGCGCCGAGGCGCGCGGCGGTCGCGACGACGGTGGGCAGCACGGCGAGGGGATCGAGGTTGGCGCGCAGGCTCTTCGCGTGCACGGCCACCACCGGGGCGCGGTCGCTGCGCTCACGGGCGGCGATGCGGTCGAGGGGCACCACGTGGGGATGCGGAACCACGGTGGCGGCGCGGTTCCATCGGCGTTCGATCTCGTGAGCGGCGCCGTCGGTGAGGGTGAGAACGGCGTCTGCGGCCGGGATCAGGACGTCGAGGTGGGCGCGGTGCATCGTGGTGTCGGCGAAGTGCGGATTGTGCAGATCGTGCACCGTGAGCACCAGGGGGACGCGGGCGTCGTGCAGCACGTCGACGACGGCGGTGAGGCGCTCGGGCGTCGCGGCATCGAAGCCGAAGTGGAGATGGACGACGTCGACGTCGGTGAGGTTCGCGGCCAGGTACTCCGGCTCCAGCAACCGCGGCGGCCACCACTGGCCGGGGCTCGTCGCCTCGAGAGGACGCGGATCGGCGAGCACGCGGATGCTGCCGTCGGTCGGCGTGATGCGCCGAACGTACGGGTGAGCTGCGGGAATCGACGCAACGGAAATCACGGGCGGATCTGTCCTCCAGAAGATGCGATTGCAGATGTCGGCACCGGAAGCGGTGCGGACGTCGGCACTGACAGGCCACCTTCTGGACCCCGATGACCGCAGGGTGCCCCGGGGGGGCCTCGTCTAATCGCGACGCCCGTCACGGGCCGATGTGACTCGCCCGTCACGGGCCGATGTGACCTATGTTGACTGCCATGGAGCCAGACGGCAGGACCCGGCACTACGGCACCTTCTACGGTCTGAACGAGCCGGACGATCGCCCCCTGTGGCTCGTCCACGGCAACTGTCAGGCCGAGGCGCTGCGGGTGATGCTCGATTCCGTCGCCGACGCGCCGTTCACCACCGTGCGGATGCCGCCGGTGCACGAGCTCTCCGCGTCCGACGTTCCGCACCTCGATCGGCTGCTGGCCCGTGCGGCCGTGGTCCTGTCGCAACCCGTGCGCGACGGCTACCGCGACCTCCCTCTCGGCACGGACGAGGTCCGGTCGCGCACCTCGGGGGCGACGGTCATCCGGTGGCCGGTGTTCCGCTACTCCGGCCTCTACCCGTTCCAGGTGATCGTGCGACACCCGAGCGAGCCGTCGGCGACGCCCGCCGCGGTGCCGTACCACGATCTGCGCACCCTTCTCGCCGCGTCCCGCGGGGCCGATCCCGACGCGCCGTGGGACGTCGAGGTCGACGCGTCCGGTATCCGGGCCAACGCCGACGCGAGCGTGGCGGAGCTCGCCCGGAGGGAGGGCAGGGACTGCGACGTCGTGATCTCGGACGTGATCCGCGATCACGGCGCCGCCGCCTGCCACACGATCAACCACCCCGGCAACGGGGTGCTGCACGATCTCGCCGTGCGGATCCTGGCCGCGGCGGAGACGCCCGGAGCCCCGAGTGATCCCGGACGGGTGTTGCTGAACGCGGTGCACACCCCGCTCGACGCGCGGGTGATCGACGCTCTCGCGCTCGACTCCGCGCCTCGCACCGAGTGGACCGTGGGGGACACCGGGGTCTCCACGGACGAGGTCCACCGCACCCAGATGCGCTGGTACGCCGAGCATCCCGAGTTCGTCGGGGCCGGGCTCGAACGGCACGCGGCCACCCTCGAACTCCTGGGGGCGGCCTCGTGAGGGTGACGTACCTGATCGTCGGGCCGGAGCGGCACGGCGTGGTGCAGTGCGCCACCCGGGTGGCGGGGGCTCTCACCGGAGTCGAGGTCCGGGCGGCGTCCGCGGTGGACGAGATCGTCGTCGGCAGTGCGGATGTCGTCCATCTGCACGTGACGGACCGGTTGTTCGGCTCGCCCGCCTCCGTTGCCGCATCGGCCGTGGAGAGCATCGCGGCCGGTGTGCGTCGGGCGCGCGCGAGGTTCGTGGTCACGCTGCACGACCTGCCTCAACCGTCGGACGGCCGGTCCGCTGCGGCCCGGGTGGAATGCTATCGGCGTGTGGTCGCGGCGGCCGATCTGGTGATCGTGAGCAGCGACCACGAGCGGACGTTGTTGCACGACGCGGGAATCGAGCCCGGCGCGATCGAGACCATCCCGCTCCCCGTGGACGCCCGCCCGAGTACGCCCCGTCCCGCGGAGGTCGGGACGGTGGGCGTGCTCGGGTTCCTCTACCCCGGCAAGGGGCACCTCGAGGTGCTGCGGGCGCTGCCGGTGGGCGCGGAGCTGGTGGCCCTGGGTACCCCGTCGCCGGGCCACGACGATCTGGTGGACGAGCTGGCGCGGACGGCGCATCACGCCGGAACGTCGTTCCGCATCACCGGCTACCTCGACGACGCCGATCTGCCGACGCGGCTCGGCGACATCGCCGTTCCCGTCGCGCACCACCGGCACATGTCCGCGTCCGGGTCGATCAACACGTGGATCGAGCACGGCCGCCGGCCGCTGGTGGTGGCGGGTTCGTACACCCGCGAATTCGACCGACGCTCACCGGGAACCGTGACGCTGTACGACGAGGACGACCTTCCGGCCGCCCTCGCGCGCGCTCTCGCGGATCCGGCGTCGACCTGGTTGTCGCCCGGCGCCACAGCGCACCCGACGCTCGCCGAGGTCGCGCGGTTGCACACGGTCGCCTACGAACGTCTCGTGACGTGACCGGCGAGGTGATCGCACTTCCGGGCGGCCGGTTCGCGGTCCCCGGGAACCGCTGGGACCTCGTTCCCGACGCGTCTGTCGACCCCCCGACGGTCACGGTGATCGTCCCGTACTACGAACAGCCGCAGCAGCTCTCGATGCTTCTGCGCGCGCTCGAGGCGCAGACCCATCCGCTCGACCGACTGCAGGTGGTGATCGCCGACGACGGGTCCCCGCACCGACCGTGCGTCGATGCCGCCCTCGACGTCACGGTCGTGCGCCAGGACGATCGCGGGTTCCGGGCGGCGGCGGCCCGCAATCTCGGTGCCCGCGCCGCCCGCGGGGACGTGCTGTGTTTCCTCGATGCGGACACCGTCCCGGAACCGGACTACGTCGAACGGATCACGCGGCTGCCGTCCCTCGTGCCCGACGCGGTGACGGTGGGCCGCCGCCGGCATGCGGATCTGACGGGGCCGGAACCGCAGATTCTCCCCGAACCCCGGTGGCTGCTCGACGCGTACCGAGGTTCGCGGGATCTGCTGGACGCGGACTGGCGGTCCTACCGCCACGTGATCAGTGCCGTGATGTGCTGTACCCGTGCACTGTTCGAGGAGATCGGCGGGTTCGACGAATCGTTCGTGCAGTACGGCGGCGAGGACTGGGAGTTGGCGAACCGGGCGTACCTGGCCGGTGCGGTGCTCGCCCACGTCCCGGACGCCGTCGCCTGGCACGACGGCCCGGATTGGGCAGGTCGGTCCGACGCCGATCAGCGCGCCGCGAAGAACGCCGAGGCGTTGGCCATGGCACGGCTCGTCACCGATCCGTTCGCGAGGACGCACGGAGTGCGGTACGCGGTACCGGATCTGGTGGCGCACGTCCACACCGCCGGGCACACTCCGGCGTCGCTGTTGGTGACCCTCGGCTCGATCCTCGGCTACGGAGACGTCGCGGTGTGGATCGACGGGGTCGATGCGGCCGAGACCGTGGCGGCACTGGGGATCGAGGACTCGCGGGTACACGTCGGGACGCCGGAGTCGGTGTCGCGCAGTCGGTTCGGAGTCGAGGTCACCGGGCGCGTCGTGTTCGCCGACGGAGCGCTGCGCGAGCTCGGCAACCGGACCGGACCCGCCGGCGTCGGGCGCATCGACGTGCGGTGGCCGTCGGGCGAGTCGGTGATCTTCCGGTCGTGGCGTGCGGTGCGCCGAGCGGCGCGGTGGGCACCCGGGCTCGGGGAACCGGAAGCGGCGGTGCTGGAACGGCTGTTCGGCGTCGAGGTTCTCGCGCCGCAGGACGCCGGGGCGTCCCTGCTCGAGGAGCAACCGAACCTGGCCTGGTGAGCTCAGCTCCGCGCGAGAACCATCGCGACGGTGCGCACGGTGTCGTTCACCACGAACCAGATGATGACGGCGGGGGAACCGTCGACGTCCTCACGGCGCCAGCGCAACACTACGTTCTCCGACTTGGTGATCGGCGCGACGTACTCGATGACCGCACGGTGCGGTCCCGCGGTGAGATCGCCGAGGGAGCCGTGATCGAGGACCTCCTCGACGGCCTGCCAGTACGCGGCGTTGTTCACGTGGTCGAGGGCGTCGACGTCGGTGATGCGCAACGGGAACGGGAGATCGGTGGACGACGGTTCCGGCGCGGGGTCGCGCAGCCACGGCTTCCACTTGAGGCGGTGCTCGTCCGTGGTGCGCGTGAGCAGGGCGACGCCGTCGTCCGAGATTCGCGTGGGCATTCCGCTCTCCATGGACATGTTGATCCAGAAGCCCTCGGTCTCGATGTGGGCGCCCTTGTCCCCGGTGATGCGCACGCGCATGTTGGACCACCGGCTCGACAGGCCGGAGCACCAGCGGTGCAGCGTCACGCGCTCGGGCCACACGGACGGCCGGATCACGTCGACGACGGTGCGGCGCACGATCCAGAACGGATCCGTCTGCGCCAGTCCCGACGCGTCGAGGTTGTCGGAGCCGATGTCCTGGAGGTACCGCGCGATGGAGTCGTAGCGCAGCCGGTTGGCGGTGTCCACGTCGCCCGCCCGTACCGGGCGGTCGGTGGTGAACCCCTCGTTCGACGCCGGCGGGGGCAGGAGCGGGGTGGCCGCGAGCGGGGCGGTCACGCGAGCTGCTCGCACAGGGCCTGGACCGCGAAGGCGTAGCCGCGGATTCCGAGACCGGCGATCACGCCCGTGGCGACGGGGGAGACGTAGCTGTGGTGCCGGAACTCCTCGCGGGAGTGCACGTTGCTGAGGTGGACCTCGACGATGGGCACCTCCGGGATCACCAGCGCGTCGCGCAGCGCGACCGAGGTGTGGGTGAGACCGCCGGGGTTGATCACGATGCCCGCCACCGTGCCGCGAGCCTCGTGGATCCAGTCGATCAGCTGCCCCTCGTGGTTGGACTGCTCCGCGCGCACCGTTCGGCCGAAGGTTTCCGCCGTGGTCCGGCACAGCTCGATCACGTCCTCGAGCCGGTCGTGACCGTAGACCTCGGGCTGCCGGGTTCCGAGCATGTTCAGGTTCGGCCCGTTGAGAACCAGGATGGGCAGATCATTGCCGTCGGTCACGGAGTCGGGCGTCATGGCGCACGACATTACTGGGATGATGTCCGCCATGCGTGCGTGGATCGTGTGGACCGTCGGCGTCCTGGCCTACGCGGTGGGCGTCCTGCATCGCACGTCCTTCGGTGTCGCCGGGCCCGATGCGGTGGACCGGTTCGGTGCGACCCCGTCGATGCTGTCGTTGTTCGTCGTCCTGCAGGTCGTGGTCTACGCGAGCATGCAGATCCCGGCGGGCGTGATCCTCGACCGGGTAGGTTCGCGGGCCATGATCGTGACGGGGGCGCTGGTGATGGCGTCGGGTCAGGTGGCCCTGGCCTTCACCGAATCGCTGCCGCTTGCGATCGCGGCCCGCGTCGTCGTCGGCGTGGGTGACGCCCTCACCTTCATCTCGGTGCTCCGTCTCGTTCCGCAGTGGTTCGGCCCGCGCCGGGTTCCGCTGCTCTCGCAGTTGACCGGCATTCTCGGCCAGACCGGCCAGGTGCTGTCGGCGTTGCCGTTCCTCGCGCTGCTGCACGGGCCGGGGTGGACGGTGGCGTTCGCCTCGGCCGCGTCGGCGGGAGTGCTGATCGCCGTGGCCGCGCTGGCGGCCGTGCGGAACTCGCCGGACGACACTCCCCGCCCCACGGAGAAGGTCACGCTGCGCGAGACCGGTCGGCAGATCGCCGTGGTGTGGCGCCGACCGGGCACTCGGCTCGGCTTCTTCTCGCACATGGGCACGCAGTTCTCGATCACCGTCTTCACGTTGATCTGGGGTGTGCCGTACCTGACCTCCGCGCAGGGGCAGTCGTCGTCCATGGTCGGTGTGCTGCTGACCGTCTCGGTGGTGACGGCCATCCTCGCGGGCATCGTGATCGGCACGCTCACCGGCCGCTACCCGATGCGCCGGTCGTGGATGGTGCTCGCGATCATGGTGAGCAACGCGATCATGTGGACGATCGTGCTGGCGCTGCCCGGGCCCGCGCCGACGTGGCTGCTGTTCCTTCTCGTCGTGGTGATCTCGATCGGCGGACCAGGTTCGGTGATCGGGTTCGACTACGCCCGCACCTTCAATCCCAGCGTCGCTCTCGGCACGGCGCAGGGCATGGTGAACATCGGCGGGTTCCTCGCGGCGCTGATCGTCATGCAGTCGATGGGTCTGATCATGAACGCGATGGGCGGCTACACCTTCGAGGCGTTCCGCGTGGCCTGGACCGTGCAGTACGTGGTCTGGGCGGTCGCGATCACGGGGGTGATCGTCTCGCGGCGTCGCGCGCGCCGCGATGCGGGGATCGTCCCGCGCACCCTGAAAGAGGTGCGGGAACGGATGCGCGACAGCTAGTTCGTGAACGCTCGGCGCAGGCCCAGCACCACGGCCAGCGCGGCGAGCACCAGCCCGAGGGTCACCGTGAGCAGTACGGGCACGCCCGACGCGTCGATCACCACGCCGCCCAGGAGCGCGCCCGACGCGATGGCCACCTGGAACGTCACGACGTAGACGGCGGACGCGTGGTCGGCGGCGGCCGGTCCGCGTCGACGCCGGGCCGAGTTCAGCACCGCGGACTGCACGCACACCGGGATGGTGGTGAAGGCCAGTCCCCACAGGGCGATCGAGGCGATCGCGAGAACGCCGAGCCCGGTGCCGGGTCCGGCCGTGCGGGCCAGCAGCGTGAGGACCAGCGCCGCGCCGACGGTGGCCAGCACCACGATCGTCGACTGCCACGGTCGGCGGTCGTACACGCGGCCGATGATCCAGATGCCCACGACACCCGCGAGTCCGTAGACGAACAGCATGGCCGAGAGCGTCGATCCGCCGCCGCCCAGCGTCTGGCCGACGATCAGGGAGAAATAGGTGTAGCCGGTGAAGTGGCCGAGGACGGCCAGGAACGTGACCGCGCACAGACCCACCAGGATCGGGTCGATTCGCCGACGCGGCGCGGGAGCGGACGGCGACGGCGCGCGTACCGGGAGGGCGGGAAGAAGCCTGGTGAGCGCGAGGGTGACGGCGAGCGCAACCACGCCGAGGATGGCGGCGGCCGTGCGCCAGCCGAGCCACTGGCCCAGGGCGGCCGTCAGCGGATTGCCGGCGACCAGGGCCAGCGAGGTTCCCGCGTAGACGAGGGCGATCGCCTTGCCCTGCTTGCCGGGGGCGGCCAGTGACGCGGCGACCGGGGCGACGACCGCCCAGAACACCCCGTGCGTCGCGGCGCCGACGAGGCGAGCGACGACCACCATCGCGTAGTTCACCGCGACCGCCGACAGCAGCAGCGACACCGCGAGCGACGCGGCGGTCACGATCACGACGCGGCGACGATCCCACGTCCCGACCACACGCATCAGCGGCAGCGTGACGAGGGCGACGGCGTACGCGTAGAAGGTCAGCAGCAGTCCGATGGCGGATTCGCCGACCCCGAGATCGCGCGACATCTCCGGCAGCAGGCCGACCGGCAGCGTCTCGGCGGTGACGTAGATGAACGCGGTGGCCGCGAGCACCAGGAGCGGCAGGGTGCGCTGCCGCCCGTCGGTGGTCGTCGGTGCGGTCGTGGTCATGTCGTGTAACGATACACAGGTTAGGGTGGGGCCTGTGACTCGCGAGGCTCGCACGACCATGGCCGACGTGGCGGCCGAAGCCGGCGTCTCGGTGATGAGCGTGTCCTACGCCTTCGGCAAGCCGGATCGGGTGTCGGACGAGACCCGGCGGCGCGTCCGGGACGCCGCCGCCCGGCTGAACTACACCGGCCCGCACCGAGGTGCGCAGTCCCTGCGCAGCGGGCGCACCAACAACCTCGGCGTCGTCCTCACCGAACGCCTCACCTACGCCTTCGACGATCCCCAGGCCCGACGCTTTCTCTCCGGCATCGCCGACGCGTGCCTCGACACCGACACCGGCCTGGTGCTCCTGCCGAACCGACGCGACGGGCAGGACGTCGCTCGCATTCTGGATGCGCAGGTGGACGGGTACATCCTGTGGACCACCGTCGTGGACGACCCCGTGCTCGACGCGGTCGTGGGGACCGGTACGCCGGTGGTGGTGCAGGGCGGCCCTCGCCACGACGGTGCCGAACTCGTCGCGATCGACGACGTGGCCGCCGCGGCGGCCGTGGCGGCCCACGCCCTGGTCGGCGCTCGGCGCCCGCTCGTGCTGTCCTTTCCGAACGATCGGCGCCGGATTCGGTCCACGGTGCACGGACCCGACCCGGCGGCCGCGACCTTTCCGGTCACCCGGAATCGGCTAGAGGGGTATCGGGACGCGGTGATCGGGGCCGGACTCGACTGGAGCCGCACGCCGGTGGTGTTCGTGGAGAGCAGCTACCGATCCGAGGGGGTGCGGGCGATGGCCGAGACTCTCGACGCGTTCCGCCCCGACGCCGTCCTGGCCATGAGCGACGAGGTGGCGCTCGGGGCGCTGTCGGTCGCGCGAGAACGCGGGATCGCCGTGCCGACGGATCTGTCGATCGTCGGCTGGGACGACACCGACGAGGCGTCGGGTGCGGGTCTGACGACCGTCGCACAGTCGCTCCACGAACAGGGTCGCAGTGCCGCGAGGTTCGTCCTCGGGTCGGACGAGGTCCTCGCGAACGCCGAGTGGGAGATCGTGGTCCGGGGCAGTACGCGGGATAGGTTCGCACGGTGACGACTCCGACGCCCACCACCTTCCGCGACCTCGAGGACGCGCTGGACGGCCCCGATCTGGCCGCGCTCACCGCTCTGCTCGACCCGCTGTCGGTGGTGCAGATCGTCGCGGCGCTCGAACGGTTGGACGTCACCGACCGCGCGGTGCTCTACCGCCTGCTGCCGAAGACCAAGGCGCTGGCGGTGTTCGAGGACCTGGACGCGAGTCTGCAGCGCGACCTGGTGACCGGGCTGAAGGACGACGACGTCGCGACGCTGTTCGCCGATCTCGATCCCGACGATCGCGTCGAACTGCTCGACGAGCTCCCCGCGACCGTCGCCAACAAGCTCATGCACGGTCTGCCCGCGCACGAGCGCGACCTCACCGCCGGCATCCTCGGATATCCGCGCGGCTCGATCGGTCGGCGGATGAGCCCGGAGTTCGTCACGGTGCACCCGGACATGTCGACCTCGCGCGCGATCGCCCGCACTCTGCGCCGAGTCGACGACGCGGAGACGATCTACACGGTGCCGGTCACCGACGGCGAGCGGGTTCTGGTGGGGGTCGCAGGACTCGACCGTCTGCTCCGGGCCCCGCACGGATCCACGGTGGCGGACGTGATGGAGGAACCTCACTGGGCGACCGCGACCGAGGACAGCGAATCGGCCGCGCGAACGTGCGCGGATCGAAAGTTGCTGGCGCTGCCCGTGGTGGACAGCGAGAGACGGCTCGTGGGGATCCTCACCGTCGACGACGCCCTGCGCATCCTCGAGACGGCGGAAACCGAGGATCAGGCGCGCATCGGTGGAACCGAACCGTTGCGGCAGCCCTACCTGGCGACGCCCGTTCGCAGCATCGTCCGCGCCCGCGTGGTCTGGCTGCTGGTTCTGGCGATCGGCGCCACGCTCACCGTCCAGGTGCTCGAGGTCTTCGAGGACACGCTCGCGCAGGTGGTGACGCTGGCCCTGTTCGTCCCCCTGCTCATCGGTACCGGCGGAAATACCGGCAACCAAGCGGCGACCACGGTGACCCGCGCGCTGGCCCTGAACGACGTGGAACCGCGAGATCTGGCGAAAGTCCTGCTTCGAGAACTGCGCGTGGGGGTCTCGCTGGGGCTGTTGTTGGGAACGGTGGCCTTCGTGCCGGCATCGCTGATCTACGACGTGTCGTTCGGGGCCGTCATCGGTCTCACGTTGCTGGCCGTGTGCACGATGGCCGCGACCGTGGGCGGCGCGATGCCGCTGTTGGCCCGCGCGATCGGCACCGATCCCGCGGTGTTCTCCAACCCCTTCATCACCACGTTCGTCGACGCCACCGGTCTGCTGGTGTACTTCCTCATCGCCAGGGCGGTCCTGGGAATCTGAGGTGGTCACCCGTCGGGTGCCGTGAAGTAGTGACGTCCGTGCGGGTCTCGGATGTGGATGATGCCGTGATCCAGGATGCGGTAGGTCCACTGCTTGCGGGTCTTCAGCCCGTGATGGTGACGGCACAGCGGTTCGAGGTTGTCGAGCACGGTCCATCCCCCGGCCACCGGGTTCCGGTGGTCGAACGGAACGGCATGGTCGAGGTCGCACTCGGCGCTGGGCACACTGCATCCCGGATGTACGCACGCTGCGTACCGTGCCGTCACCGAGATGCGCAGCGCGTCGGACGGGGTGTAGGTGGTCGCGCCGGGTGGCGGCGCGTCGTATCCACCGTGGCCGTCGGTGCGGGCGCGGTCCGAGTCGAGCAGTTCCGGGGTGGTCGCGGCCATCTCCCGTAGTCGGTCCAGGGCCGCGCGCATCCGGTGGTACTCGGCGCGCCTGGTGTCTCGGGTGGCGCCGGGGTCGGTCGGTGTCCACCCGGCGGGCAGGCGACGACCCCGGCGGACCTCGGGCGAGGGCGTCGGAACCGGTGGTATCGCGTCGTTGTCCGAGCACGTCGGGCAGCTCGAGTTCTGGTGTGCCGATCGCCGCGCCTCCGCGATGATCGCCTGCCACGTGGCGTCCTCGGCGAGCGCGCGGGCGGTGTCGGCGGGGATACGTCCCCACCCGTCGAGGTAGCCGGGTTCTCCGGCGAGACCCGCGGCCGTCTCCGCGTCGATCACGATGTAGGCCATCCTCGTCGGTGCGTTCGATGTGTCCGGGGCGCGGTAGGTGCACCGAGGATCGGGGTCGGTGTCGTCGGGGATGGTCTCGGTGGTGCAGTCGCACCCGAAGGGCGTTCCGGTGAGAAGGCTGTGCGCGGCGTCGAACAACCGCGCCCCGACCGCTCGCGGGTCCGTCGCGCACAGGTTGCGTCCCACGTCGACGATCGACGTCGCCATCGCCGCGATCCTCTCCTGCGGCCCCCTCAGCGTCAGCTCGGCCTGTCCCCGCGCGAGCTTCCGGACCGTCACGGTGCGTTCGGCCGCGGCCCGTTCCCGGGCGCGGCGATGCCACTCTGCGTCGAACTCGGCGATGATCCGATCGATCGCGGCGGTCAGCGAATTCTGGGTGCATCGACCGGCGGCGGCGAGGATGAGCGCCAGAAGGTCGTCGGTGACGCGCGGGACCGTGGCGAGGGTGCGGCACAGGGTGCGGAACTTGTTGTACGGCAGCCGGCCCGCGTCGAACGCGTCCCGGATCGCGGGACGGGCGGTGCGGTAGAGAAAGAGCCACTCGTCGACCGTCGAGCCGGGAACGGCCAACCGCGCGGCGATCTCGGCGACCGCGCTCTTCCCCGCGGCCTCGGCGTCGAAGCAGGCGCCCGGAGCGAGTACGCGGGGCCGCTGCTCTGCGGCCTCGACGTACCGCACCGACGCCTGGACGCTGCGGGCGAACTGGGCGTTGGCGGCGGTGCTTCCCGAGACGATGTCGTCGAACAGGTCGCCGAGCGTGGTGGATCCGATACCGCTGTCGAATCCGATACTGCTGTCGCCCAACGTCTCACCCCCCGGTGCCCACCCTCGAACCGCCCCCGCGATACAGACGAAAACGTACCCCGATCCACCGACAGAAAACCGCGCCCGCGAACCGCCCCCTCCTGTGTCCGTCGACAGTCGTTCGTGAACTTCGCTACCGAGGTGCGCCCGCTGCGCTAAGTTCGCCCCATGAGCGACCCACACCATCGTGACCTGGACAAACAGGACCAGGCTGCTCGGACGGCCGCCGCCGCGCGGCTGGCGATGAAGGAGAAGCGCGAGCGCGAGGCCGGCGGTCTGGGGGCAATCGTGGCCTCGCGTGCGGGCGACTGGAGTCTCGAGGATCAGAACTTCGACAGCATGCGCACGCAGGAGAAGTTGTGGAACCCGATCGTGGACAAGTACTTCCGCATGGAGATCGACGGATGGGAGACCATCCCCGAGGCCCCGGTACTGCTGGTCGGCGTCCACACCGGCGCCCCGTTCGTGTGGGACGCCTGGACCGTCGGGGCTCAGTGGTGGCGGAGGTTCGGTGAGTCCCGGATTCTGCACGGGACCGCTCACGACGCATTGATGGCGTTCCCGCTCATCGGTCGGGTCTTCCGGTCGATGGGGGTGCTCCCGGCTGCGCCTGATTCGATGGCGACGGCCCTGGCCGAGGGGCACGACGTGATCGTGTGGCCCGGGGGAGAGAAGGATTCGCTTCGGCCGTGGCGGGAACGAGACGTCGCGACCCTCGGTGGCCGCACCGGCTTCGTCAAGCTCGCCATCCGCGCGGGCGTGCCGATCGTCCCGATCGCGACGGTCGGCGGGGCCGACGCCATGCCGGTGCTGATCCGCGGGGACCGGGTGTCGCGGGTACTGCGACTCGACCGGATCGCCCGCCTCAAGGTCTTCCCCATCGCCATCGCGCTGCCGTGGGGGATCGCGCCCGCCGCGCTCCCGCAGATTCCGTTACCGGCGAAGATTCGCACCCGTTTCATGCCGCCGGTGACCGTGGAACCCGATCTGTCGTTGGTGGACGACGACGAGTACGTCGAGGCGAAGTACCAGGAGGTCCGAGATTCCATCCAGGCCGGCATGGACGCACTCGCGAAGAAGCGCAAGTTCCCCGTCTTCCGCTGAGGGTGTTCGATGGAACGCATGACACTCACTTCTCGCACCCTCGGCACCACCTCCGCCCTCGACGTCTCCGCGGTCGGACTCGGCTGCATGGGTATGTCCGAGTTCTACGGCGACACCGATCGCGACGGCAGTATCTCGACCATCCGGCGGGCGCTCGATCTCGGTGTGTCCTTACTGGACACGGCCGACATGTACGGGCCGTTCGTCAACGAGGAGTTGGTGGGCGAGGCGATCGCCGGCCGCCGTCAGGACGTGGTGCTGGCCACCAAGTTCGGCAACGAACGCCGTCCCGACGGCTCCCGCGTCGGCATCAACGGCACGCCGGAGTACGTGCACGCCGCGTGTGACGCGTCGCTGCGGCGGTTGGGCGTCGACCACATCGACCTCTACTACCAGCACCGCGTCGACAAGTCGGTCCCCATCGAGGACACCGTGGGTGCGATGAAGGAACTCGTCGAGGCGGGCAAGGTCGCGCACCTGGGACTGTCCGAGGCCTCGCCCGACACCATCCGCCGTGCCCACGCGGTGCACCCCGTCACGGCTCTGCAGACCGAGTACTCGCTGTTCACCCGCGATCTGGAGGCCGAGGTGTTGCCGACGCTGCGCGAGCTGGGCATCGGCCTGGTCCCGTACTCGCCGTTGGGTCGCGGACTGTTGACCGGAGCCATCACCTCGGAGGGCGAGCTCGCCGAGGACGATCGGCGGCGAACCACTTACTTCCCGCGCTTCCAGGGCGACGCTCTGGCCATCAACCTCGAACTGGTGGCCCGCATTCGGGAGATCGCGGAACGGGTCGACTGCACTCCCGGTCAGCTCGCTCTCGCCTGGGTGCTGGCGCAGGGCGACGACATCGTTCCGATCCCGGGCACCAAGCGCGTGCGGTACCTCGAGGAGAACGTCGCGGCCTTCGACGTCGCGATCACCGCGGAGATCCTGGACGAGCTCGACGCGGCCGTCCCTGCCGACGCGGTGGCCGGCGCACGCTACGGCGACATGTCCTCGATCGACGAGTGACCGTCGGTTCTCAGGACTGGTCGAGCCGGGTGGACCGGACGAAGAGGTAGAGCAGTGCGGGGATGGCCAGCACCAACGACATGACCGGAACCCACACCACGAGGGCACCGAGCAGCGGCACACCCTGGAAGGCGACGTTGTAGGCAACGACACCGGTGACCGACAGGCTGCACACGATCACGTGAGCGGCCAGCATCCACCGGTCGAGGAACACCCCGGCGAAGAGTCCGAGCACGGCGAAGAACGCGAGCTTGCCGACCGCGTATTCCGGTGGCATGTCTGCGGTGACGGTGGCGGCCAGGATGAACAGGTCCGACAGTATGACGAAGACGAAAGTCGGCCGCAGCCGAGGCCATCGGATGAACGACCACCACACCGCTGCGAGGAACGCGAAGACCGCGGAGGCGATCTGGATACCGAGGGCGGGCTGGGTGCGTGCGCCGAACCCGAACAGGATCTCGAGTGTCGCGCACACGGCCATGGACAGGCTGAACACGGCGACGATGGCACGCACCACCCGCTCGTCGGTGAACGAGGACATCAACCCGACGACCCATTCGTAGCGCTCCTCGAGCTCGCTCATCGGCTCGTCGTCGGAGTCCGGCGGGGTGAGCGGTGGGTTGTCGCGCGGCGAATATTCGGTGGGGGACGCGGGGTTCGACGCTGCGAACGATCGGGGGCCGTATCCGCCGGAGAAACCGCCGACGTCGAACGCGGTCGACTGGTAGCCGTTCGGGTGTCCGTCTCGTGCTGTCGTCATATCCAGATCCGATTCCGTAGTGGGTCGATCGCGAGAACGACGACCGTCGGCGTGGCGAACACGACGACGACGAAAGGTGCGGTAAGGGAGCGAACCGTCGTGTTCGGAGACAGTAAACAAGAGATCGAGACTGTGATGGGCTCTTGATCGGTGAAAAGGTCGTTTTTGTTACCGTTCACAAATGAGAACAAGCAAGCATGCTTGCTTTTTACCGAGGCACCCGGGACCGTGTCCCCATGGCAGATCTGCGGTCCGTGTCGGCCGATCTCACCGCGGAAGGCGACGCTCTCGACGCCCTGGTCGACGGTCTCGACGACGCTCGGTGGGCGACCGCGACCCCCGCCCCGGGATGGACGATCGCGCATCAGATCGCTCACCTGCACTGGACCGACCATGCCGCCGCACTCACCGCTCGGGACGCGGCCGGCGACGAGGACGGAACCCGAGGGTTCGATGCCCTCCTCGACGTGGCGGCGGCGGACGTCGCGGGGTTCGTCGACCACGGCGCCGAGGATCTCGCCCCGCTTCCACCCCGCACCCTCCTCGACCGATGGCGCGCCGGGCGCATCGATCTCGCCCACGCCCTGACCCAGGTGCCGGACGGCGCGAAACTGCGGTGGTTCGGCCCGCCGATGAGCGCGACCTCGATGGCCACCGCTCGCATCATGGAAACCTGGGCGCACGGCCAGGACGTCGCGGACGCTCTCGGCGTGGTCCGAGAGCCGACCGAGCGCCTTCGCCACGTCGCTCATCTCGGGGTGCGCACCCGCAACTTCGCCTTCCTCTCGCACGGTGAACCGCCCCCGGCCGTCGACTTCTTAGTCGATCTGGAGGCGCCGAACGGCGAGCGGTGGACCTGGGGCTCACCCGACGCCGAGCAGCGCGTCGAGGGGACGGCGCTCGACTTCTGCCTCCTGGTGACCCAGCGCGTCCACCGGGACGACACCGAACTCGCGGCGGTGGGCGACGACGCCGACCGGTGGTTGTCCATCGCCCAGGCCTTCGCGGGCACGCCCGGCGCGGGTCGGACGGTGCGCGCATGACCGCACCGATCCGCGTCGGCAACTGCTCCGGGTTCTACGGCGACCGGCTCTCCGCCATGCACGAGATGCTCAGCGGCGGCGACCTCGACTACCTCACCGGTGACTACCTCGCCGAACTGACGATGCTCATCCTCGGTCGCGACCGGATGAAGGATCCCACCCGCGGCTACGCCAAGACCTTCCTTCGCCAGCTCGAGGAGTGCCTCGGTCTCGCCGTCGAGAAGGGCGTGACGCTGGTGAGCAACGCCGGCGGTCTGGCGCCCGCCGCGCTCGCCGACGAGATCCGGGCCCTGGCCACGCGGCTGGGCATCGACGTCTCCGTCGCCCACGTCGAGGGCGACGACGTTCTCCCCCGCGCCGACGAGCTCGGCCTCGGGTCGCCGCTGACCGCCAACGCCTACCTCGGCGCGTTCGGCATCGCGCGCTGCCTCGACGCGGGCGCGCAGGTCGTGGTGACCGGCCGCGTGACCGACGCGTCCGTGGTCGTCGCCCCCGCGATCTCCCGTTTCGGTTGGGAGCGAACGGACTTCGATCGGCTCGCCGGAGCGGTCGTGGCCGGCCACGTCATCGAGTGCGGCACCCAGGCCACCGGTGGCAACTACTCGTTCTTCGCCGAGATCGCGGACCTGTCCCGCCCCGGCTTCCCCATCGCGGAGATCGCGCCCGACGGGTCCTCCGTGATCACCAAGCACGCCGGCACCGGCGGCGCCGTGAGCGTCGGCACCGTGACCGCCCAGCTGATGTACGAGATCACCGGGCCGCGCTACCTCGGACCCGACGTCACGGCCCGGTTGGACACCGTCCGGCTCTCGGCGGACGGCGACGACCGCGTGCGGATCGACGGCGTCCGCGGCGAAGCCCCGCCGCCGACCCTCAAGGTCTCGCGAAACTCGTTGGGCGGGTTCCGAAACGACGTCACCTTCGTTCTCACCGGCCTGGACATCGAGGCCAAGGCGGCGCTGGTGCGCGCCCAGATGGACGATGCCCTGACCCCCGCGCCGCGCGAGGTCGAGTGGACCCTGGCCCGCACCGACCACCCCGACGCCGATACCGAGGAAGCCGCCAGCGCACTGCTGCGTCTCGTGGTCCGCGACGGCGATCCCGATCGGATCGGACGCCGATTCAGCTCGGCGGCAGTGGAATTGGCTCTCGCGAGCTATCCCGGCTTCTGTGTCACCGCTCCGCCCGGCGCGGCCTCGCCCTACGGCGTCTTCGAGGCCGGGTACGTCGATCAGTCCGTTCCCGATCACACGGCGGTGCTGCCCGACGGCACCCGCGTGGCGATCGACGCCCCCGCCGTGACGACCGACGAGCCGGAGCCGATCCCGGCGACCGCCTCCGCCACCTCGGGATCCGGCGACCCGAGACCGGCCGCCACCGTCCTCGCCCCGCTCGGCACCGTCGCGGCGGCGCGCAGCGGCGACAAGGGTGGCAGTGCCAACGTGGGCGTCTGGGTGCGTACGGACGCCGAATGGGACTGGCTCCGAGCCGCTCTGACCATCGCGCAATTCCGCGCCCTGCTCCCCGAGACCGCCGATCTCGACGTTCGTCGCCACGAGTTCCCGGAACTCAAGGCCGTCAACTTCGTGGTCGAGGGCATTCTCGGCGACGGCGTCGCCTCGCAGGCACGCTTCGATCCCCAGGCCAAGGGGCTCGGCGAATGGCTTCGGTCGCGTCGACTGCCCATCCCCGTGAACATCCTCCGTCGAGAAGAAGGTCCGAGATGAACCCCTGGAACGACGACGAGCGCGCCGCGCTCCGCAAGACGGTGCGCGCGTTCGTCGAGCGCGACATCGCGCCGCACCTCGGCGAGTGGGAACGCGACGGCGAGATCCCGCGCAGTTTGCACCTCGCGGCGGGGGAACTGGGGCTGCTCGGGGCTCCCTTCCCCGAATCCGTCGGGGGTGGGGGCGGTTCGATGGTCGACGCCATCGTCGTCTGCGAGGAGATGCACGAGGCGGGTGCGTCGGGTGGGTTGTTCGCCTCGCTCTTCACCTGCGGAATCGCGTTGCCGCACATGGTCGCCGCCGGTGACCCCGACCATCTGGAGCGATGGGTTCGCCCCACCCTGCGCGGGGAGAAGATCGGCTCGCTCGCGATCACCGAGCCCGGGGGCGGCTCCGACGTCGGCCACCTGACCACGCGGGCCGTGCGTGACGGCGACGAGTTCGTGGTGAACGGATCCAAGACCTACATCACCTCGGGGTGCCGCGCCGACTTCGTGGTGACCGCGGTCCGCACCGGCGGCGAGGGCGCCGGCGGGGTGTCCCTGCTGGTGATCGAACGCGGCACACCCGGTTTCGAGGTCTCCCGCAAGCTCGACAAGATGGGCTGGCGTGCCTCGGATACCGCCGAGCTGTCCTTCACCGACGTTCGGGTACCGGTCGCCAACCTCGTCGGCGCCGAGAACACGGGGTTCGCCCAGATCGCGCAGGCCTTCGTCTCCGAGCGAGCGGCCCTCGCCGCGCAGGCGTACGCCTCCGCCCAGCGATGCCTCGACCTCACCGTGGCGTGGACCCGTGATCGCTCCACGTTCGGCAAGCCGCTCATCGCCCGGCAGTCCGTGCAGAACACGCTCAGCGAGATGCACCGCAAGATCGACGTCGCGCGGGTCTACACGCATTCGGTGGTCGATCGCGCCCTGGACGGGGACGACGCCATCGCCGAGGTGTGCCATGCGAAGAACACCGCCGTCGAAGCCGGCGAATGGGTCGCCTCGCAGGCGGTGCAGCTCTTCGGTGGCCTCGGCTACATGGCCGAGAGCGAGGTCGAGCGGCAGTACCGCGACATGCGCATCCTGGGAATCGGTGGAGGCACGACGGAAATCCTGACCTCGCTCGCCGCGAAACGATTGGGGTACACGGCATGACCACGCTCGCATCGACCGTCGACACCGGGGACGAGGCCTTTCTCGCCGCGGCGGCGACCATGACCACCAAGCTCGGCGAGGTCGAGACCGAACACGCGAAGGCCATCGGCGGCGGCGGACCGAAATACGTCCAGCGGCACCGTGACCGGGGCAAGATGACCGCACGCGAGCGGATCGAACTGCTGCTCGATCCCGACGCCCCGTTCCTCGAACTGTGCCCGCTCGCGGCGTGGGGGAGCGACTTCCCGGTCGGTGCGTCCGTGGTGATCGGCATCGGCGTGGTCAGCGGAGTCGAGTGCCTGATCGTCGCGAACGATCCCACGGTGCGAGGCGGTTCCAGCAACCCCTGGACGCTCCGCAAGACGCTGCGCGCCAACGACATCGCGTTCCAGAACCGTCTCCCGGTCATCTCTCTGGTCGAGTCCGGTGGCGCCGACCTGCCGACGCAGAAGGAGGTGTTCATCCCCGGCGGTCGCATCTTCCGCGACCTCACCCGGCTGTCCGCCGCCGGCATCCCCACCGTCGCGTTGGTGTTCGGTAACTCCACCGCGGGTGGCGCCTACATCCCCGGAATGTCCGATCACGTGGTGATGATCGAGGAGCGGTCCAAGGTGTTCCTCGCCGGACCGCCGCTGGTCAAGATGGCCACCGGTGAAGAGTCCACCGACGAGGAACTCGGTGGGGCGCGCATGCACGCCCGCACGTCCGGGCTGGCCGACTACCTCGCCGCGGACGAGGCCGATGCCATCCGCATCGGCCGAAGCATCGTCTCGCGCCTGAACTGGACCAAGAAGGGCCCCGAGCCGAGCGCCGAGGTGTTGCCCCCGCGGTTCGACGAGGAGGACCTGTTGGGCATCGTGCCCGCCGACCTCAAGGTGCCGTTCGATCCGCGCGAGGTGATCGCGCGCATCGTCGACGACAGCGATTTCGACGAGTTCAAGCCGCTCTACGGCTCGTCCCTGGTGACGGGATGGGCCCAGCTCCACGGTTTCCCGGTCGGCATCCTGGCCAACGCACGCGGTGTCCTGTTCAGCGAGGAGTCGCAGAAGGCCACCCAGTTCATCCAGCTCGCGAACCGGGCGAACACCCCGTTGCTGTTCCTGCACAACACCACCGGCTACATGGTGGGCAAGGAATACGAGGAGGGCGGGATGATCAAGCACGGTGCGATGATGATCAACGCCGTCTCCAACTCGACGGTCCCGCACATCTCCATCCTGCTCGGGGCGTCGTACGGTGCCGGTCACTACGGCATGTGCGGCCGCGCGTTCGATCCCCGTTTCCTGTTCGCCTGGCCCAGCGCCAAGTCCGCCGTGATGGGCGGAGCGCAGTTGGCCGGCGTCATCTCCATCGTCTCGCGCGCCTCCGCCGAAGCCCGCGGTCAGGAGTTCGACGCCGAGGCGGACGCGGGCATGCGGGCCATGATCGAGGCGCAGATCGACGCCGAGTCCGTGCCCATGTTCCTCTCCGGACGTCTGTACGACGACGGCGTCATCGACCCTCGCGACACCCGCACGGTGGTGGGGATGTGCTTGTCGGCCATCGCTTCCGCCCCGATCGAAGGCACCGCGAACTTCGGTGTCTTCCGAATGTGAGTTCTCCCATGCGCTCAGTGTTGGTCGCCAACCGCGGCGAGATCGCCCGGCGCGTCTTCGCGACCTGCCGTCGCGACGGGTATGCCACCGTTGCCGTCTTCTCCGACGCGGACGCGGACTCCCCGCACGTGTCGGACGCCGATGTGGCCGTTCGCCTTCCGGGCTCGTCGTCCGCCGAGACCTACCTGCGCGGTGAGCTGATCATCGCGGCGGCGAAGGCCGCCGGTGCGGACGCGGTGCACCCCGGATACGGATTCCTCTCCGAGAACGCCGGGTTCGCCGGTCAGGTCCAGGACGCGGGGTTGACGTGGATCGGGCCGCCCGTGAAGGCCATCGAGTCGATGGGGTCGAAGGTCGAGTCGAAGGCGATGATGCGAGCGGCCGGGGTGCCGGTGCTCGAGCAACTCGATCCGGCGACCGTCACCGACGCGGATCTGCCCGTGCTGATCAAGGCCTCCGCCGGCGGCGGAGGTCGCGGGATGCGTGTGGTCCGCGACTCCGCGGTGCTCGCCGACGAGATCGAGGCCGCGCAGCGCGAGGCGCAGTCGGCCTTCGGGGATCCGACGGTGTTCTGCGAGCGCTACCTCGAGACCGGTCGGCACATCGAGGTGCAGGTGATGGCCGATCGGCACGGCACGGTGTGGACGGTGGGGGAGCGTGAGTGCTCGATCCAGCGTCGACACCAGAAGGTCGTCGAGGAGGCTCCCTCACCGCTCGTGGAGCGTGTCGAGGGCATGCGGGACAGGCTGTTCCACGCGGCACGACTCGCGACCGAGGCCATCGGGTACGAGGGCGCGGGCACGGTCGAGTTCCTCGCGGACGAGCGCGGCGAGTTCTTCTTCCTGGAGATGAACACCCGGCTCCAGGTCGAACACCCGGTCACCGAGTGCACCACCGGACTCGACCTGGTGTCGCTGCAACTGCACGTCGCGGAGGGCGGCGCGCTACCGGACCGGCAGCCCGAGACCACCGGACACTCGATCGAGGTGCGCCTCTACGCCGAGGACCCGGCGAAGGACTGGCAGCCGCAGAGCGGCACCGTCCACCGCATCGACTTCGGCCGGGTGACGGAATTCGATCTGCTGCGCGGCAGGGGGATTCGCGTCGACTCCGGCGTGCGCGACGGCAGTGTCGTCGGCGTCCACTACGACCCGATGTTGGCCAAGGTCGTCTCGCTCGCTCCGACGCGGACACAGGCGGCCTCGCTGTTGGCCACCGCGCTGAGCGGCGCACGCATCCACGGGCTCCGGACCAACCGAGACCTGCTGGTGACGGTGCTGCGCCACCCGGCGTTCCTGGCGGGCGACACCGACACCGCATTCTTCGCCACGCACGATCTCGCGGTGCTGTCGCGGCCCGTCGTCGACGCGGAGGGCCGTCGACTGTCCGCCCTCGCCGCTGCGGTGGCCGAGTCCGCGGACGAGCGCGAGCGCGCCGTCGTGAACCGGCACCTGCCCAGCGGCTGGCGGAACATGCCGTCGCAGAACACCACCCGGTCGTTCACCAGCGGTGAGGAGACCGTCGGGGTCGAGTACCGCCGGACCCGGTCCGGGCTGGTCACGGACGTCGGTTCCGTCGGGCTGGTGTCGGCGACCGCCGATCGCGTCGTGCTCGACCACGACGGCGTGCGGCGGAGCTTCGACGTGGCCCGCTACGGACGCGAGGTGTTCGTCGATTCGTCGTTCGGACCGGTCCATCTGACGGCCGCGCCCCGTTTCGTGGACCCGTCGGAGAGCGTGGCCGAAGGGTCGCTGCTCGCGCCGATGCCGGGCAACGTGGTGCGGCTCGGTGCGCAGGTGGGCGACACCGTCACGGTCGGCCAGCCGATCCTGTGGCTCGAGGCGATGAAGATGGAGCACATCGTGAAGGCGCCGGTGGCCGGGACGTTGACCGAGCTGACCGTCGACGTCGGCCGGCAGGTCGAGGTGGGCGCCGTGCTCGCCGTGGTGACAGCAGAAGCACTCGAAGAAGGAGATCGATCATGAGTTTGGTGGAAACCGAAGAGCAGAAGGGCCTGCGCGCCGCGGTCTCGTCGCTGGGCAAGCGCTACAACTACCTCGAGTACGCGCTCCCCAAGAGCCGGCGCGGGGAGCCGCTCACCGAATTGTGGAACGAGGCCGGACAACTGGGCTTCCTCGGGGTGAACCTCCCGGAGGAGTACGGCGGCGGCGGTGCCGGAATCTACGAGCTCGCGCTGGTCCAGGAAGAGCTCGCGTCGCACGGCGCGGGGCTGCTGCTGGTGGTCGTCAGCCCGGCCATCTGCGGCACCATCATCGCCAAGTACGGCACGGACAGCCAGAAGCAGACGTGGCTGCCCCCGCTGGCGGACGGGTCCAAGATCATGGTCTTCGGCATCACCGAGCCCAGCGCGGGATCCAACTCGCACAAGATCACCACGTTCGCTCGCCGCGATGGAGACGACTGGGTTCTGAGCGGGAACAAGGTCTACATCTCCGGCGTCGACCAGGCGGACGCGGTGCTCGTCGTCGCGCGGATGGAGGACAGCAAGACCGGCAAGCTGAAGCCGGCGCTGTTCATCGTGCCCACCGATTCGCCGGGCCTGGAGAAGACGGCGATGCAGATGGACATCATCGAGCCGGACCACCAGTTCACCCTGTTCCTCGACGACGTCCGGTTGCCCGCCGACGCGCTCGTCGGCGACGTCGACTCGGCCATGATGCAGCTCTTCGCCGGACTGAACCCCGAGCGCATCCTCGGTGCGGCGATGGCCGTCGGGATGGCGCGGTACGCGATCGACGCCGCCGTTCGGTACGCCAACGAGCGCACCGTCTGGAAGACGCCCATCGGTGCCCACCAGGGCATCGCGCATCCGCTGGCGCAGGTGAAGATCGAGATGGAGCTGGCCAAGGTGATGATGCAGAAGGCCGCGTTCCTCTACGACTCCGGCGACGATTTCGCGGCGGCCGAAGCAGCCAACATGGCCAAGTACGCCGCGGCGGAGGCCAGCATCAAGGCCCTCGACCAGGCGATCCAGACGCACGGCGGCGCGGGACTCATGCAGGAGTACGGACTGGCCGCGATGCTCGGCGCGGCACGCATCGCACGGGTCGCCCCGGTGAGCCGCGAGATGATCCTCAACTTCGTCTCGCAGCACTCGCTGGGTCTGCCGAAGTCGTACTGATGACGCCGGTCGTCACGGTCGAGGTCGCGGACGGGGTGTGCACCCTGGCGCTCGACTCGCCCCGTAATCGCAACGCGCTGTCGACTCGGCTGGTCGAGGAACTCACCGCGGGCCTGTCCCACGCGGCGTCCAACGCGGACGTGCGCGCCATCGTGCTGACCCACACCGGGGGAACGTTCTGCGCCGGAGCCGATCTCACCGAGGCGGGCAGTTCGCCCGAGGGGCGTACCCAGCAGATGGTCGACGTGCTGACCGCGATTCTGCGCACCCCGAAACCGGTCGTCGGTCGCATCGACGGCCACGTCCGAGCCGGCGGGATGGGGTTGGTCGGTGCGTGCGATCTCATGGTAGCCGGGCCGGGCACCACGTTCGCACTCACCGAAGCGCGACTGGGGCTCGCACCCTCGATCGTCTCGCTCACCCTGCTGCCCCGGATGAGCTCCCGCGCCGCCGGTCGCTACTTCCTCACAGGTGAGAAGTTCGGTCCGGACGAGGCCGAGGCCATGGGCCTGATCACCGCCGCATCGACGGATCCCGGCGCGGTCGCGGACGGGTGGTTGGCCGAGTTCCGGAAGGCGTCGCCCCAGGGACTGGCGGAGTCGAAGCGGCTGACGACCGAGGCGATTCTCGCGGATGTCGAGAGGCGCAGCGCCGAGTTGGCGGAGCGTTCGGCGAGGCTGTTCGCGTCGGAGGAGGCGCGGGAGGGGATGATGTCCTTCCTGGAGAAGCGCCCACCGCGCTGGGCCACCTCGACGCCGGCCACCTCGACGGCAGGGAAGTAGACCGATGACCACCCGCGACATCCCCCGAGTCCGTGAACCGAAAGCCCGTGAACCGAAAGCCCGCGAGCCCAAGCAGGACCGCAGCCGGGCCACCCGACAGCGCCTGCTCGCGGCGACCATCGATTCGCTCGCGACCAGCGGGTGGAACGCGACGACGGTGGGCCTGGTGGCCGAGCGGGCGGGGGTGTCCCGCGGGGCCACCCAGCACCACTTCCCGACGCGGGAGGACCTCATCACCGCCGCGCTCGAGTACATGTTCGACGAGCGGACCGGCGCGGCGCGTCGGGAAGCGGAGTCCATCCCGGCCGGACCGGGGCGCACCGAGGCGGTCGTGAGCCGCCTGGTCGAGTACTACACCGGGCCCCTGTTCAAGGCGGCACTGCAGGTGTGGACGGCGGCCGCGGCCGATCCGGAGCTCAAGGACCGGATCCAGCCGCTGGAAGAGCGCTTCGGTCGGCGAGCGCATCGCATGGCCGTCGAGAATCTGGGCGTCGACGATTCCGATCCGCAGGTGCACCGGTTGGTGCAGGCCACGCTCGACCTCGCCCGCGGGCTGGGTCTGGCCGACGTCCTGACCGACGACGCCAAGCGGCGCGGCGAGGTCGTGCGGGCCTGGTCCGCGCAGTTGGACGAGGCCCTGGGTTCGACCGCCGAACCGACGAATGCCTGACGCTCGTCCCCTCGGTTAAGGTGCCGGACATGAACCTCGCGCGATGGGCCGGCGCCGCGGCCGTCGTCCTGTTCGGGGTCACCGCGTGCGGCAGCGACGACGCGCCCCCCGCCGGTGACGACGCTCCCGCCGCGGGCGCGGCGGCGGAACCCGGACCGTTCTTCGGCGTGTGCGGGGGACTGACCGACGACGAGGTCCTCGCGGCCTTCGGCGTCCCCGCGTTCGCCGTCGTCACCCGGAACTCCGTCGGCTGCGAGTGGGAGGTCACGGGCCCGACGGGACCCTCGGTCAGTTTCTCCTGGTACCGCGGCAGTCCCATCGGCCGCGAGCGCATGGGGTCGGAGATGATCGGCCGTCCCGCCGCCGACATCGAGATCGACGGGCAGCCCGGCTTCACCGCGCAGGCGCTGAACGCGCTCGGTCAGCCGATCCTCTGCGAGAACGCCCTGCAGTACGGGTCCGATTTCGTCCACTTCTCCGTCACGTACGCCGATTCGCCGCCCACCGCGGACCCGTGCGTCGTGGCGACGTCGTTGCTCGAGCTCGTCGCGGAGCGAGCCCGGTGAGCCGCGTCCGCGCGGTGATGGCCGCGGCGGCCGCCGTCGGGTTGCTCGCCGGCTGCGGATCGACGATCGAGGGCACCCCCACCGCGGCGGGAGTGGACACCTCGAACGGGGAGTTCCGCTCGTTGCTCCAGGAGTGTGAGACGGTGACCGACGAGCAGATCGCGCAGGTGGTGGGCGGCGACCTGATCGTGCGCGGTTTCCTCGGGGCCATCTGCCGCTGGGACGTCGTCGGCGCGACCGGGCCGGTGAAGGTGACGTTCGACTGGTTCGAGAACGGATCGATGGAGGTGGAGCGAGCCGCCAACGAGCAGTTGGGCTGGACGGTCACCGACATCACGGTCTCGGCCCGAACGGCGCTGGAGATCCGGCAACCGGAGGACCCCGGGTCGTGCGGCGTCACCGCGCCGTCGCCGGACGTGGGCGTCATCGGATGGTGGGTGCAGTTGCGCCCCGAGAGCGGGGTCGACGCCTGCGAGGCCGCACGGACGTTGATGCAGCTCTCCCTCAACCTCAGTGCCTGACCCTCGACAGCCGATGCCGATAGCCGATGCCGGGGCGTTTTGACCCGAAGGCGCGCCGACGGGTATCGTCACAGGTTGTGTCCGGCACGCCCGGAACGTCTGTGTGCCTATGCGAGGTACAGCCGTGGCTCTCGTCCGTCAAGAGCAAGCGCCGTGGCTACCGTGTGGGGGTATGCGACACACCCGACCGCGGGGTGAGGAACGGCCCGCGGCAGCACCACTGGGTGAGGAGCAGCGTTTTCTTGCTCCAACTGCTAGATCCCTGATTCTCGACACGAAGAAAGCCGGTTCATGCCAACAATCAACCAGCTGGTCCGCAAGGGTCGCACCGACAAGGTCGCGAAACTGAAGACCGCTGCCCTCAAGGGCAGTCCGCAGCGCCGCGGTGTGTGCACTCGCGTGTACACCACGACGCCCAAGAAGCCGAACTCCGCTCTCCGTAAGGTCGCGCGTGTGCGCTTGACCACCGCGGTGGAGGTCACCGCCTACATCCCCGGTGAAGGCCACAACCTGCAGGAGCACTCGATGGTGCTCGTTCGCGGTGGTCGTGTGAAGGACCTCCCGGGTGTGCGCTACAAGATCATCCGTGGCTCGCTCGACACCCAGGGCGTCAAGGCCCGCAAGCAGGGTCGAAGCAAGTACGGCGCCAAGAAGGAGAAGAGCTGATATGCCACGCAAGGGCCCAGCACCGAAGCGCCCGCTGATCAACGACCCCGTCTACGGGTCCCCGTTGGTCACGCAGCTCGTCAACAAGATCCTCCTCGACGGCAAGAAGTCGACCGCGGAGCGCATCGTCTACCAGGCACTCGAGCAGGCGCGCGAGAAGACCGGGACCGATCCCGTCGTCACGCTCAAGCGCGCACTCGACAACGTGAAGCCGGCCCTCGAGGTCCGCAGCCGTCGTGTCGGTGGCGCCACCTACCAGGTCCCGGTCGAGGTTCGTCCGGGTCGTTCGACCACGCTGGCTCTGCGCTGGCTCGTCACCTTCTCGCGGGCTCGCCGCGAGAAGACGATGGTCGAACGTCTGGCCAACGAACTCCTCGATGCCAGCAACGGTCTCGGCGCAGCAGTCAAGCGTCGCGAGGACACGCACAAGATGGCGGAAGCCAACAAGGCATTCGCGCACTACCGCTGGTGATCTCGTGCGGGTGGCGTCGGGAAACATCCTCCGTCACTCGCACGTCGACCCAACGACTCACTTCTTCCAACACCAAGGCGGGATGAATTCGTGGCACAGGACGTGCTGACCGACCTGAACAAGGTCCGCAACATCGGCATCATGGCCCACATCGATGCCGGTAAGACCACCACTACCGAGCGCATCCTCTTCTACACCGGTATCTCGTACAAGATCGGTGAGGTCCATGACGGCGCAGCCACCATGGACTGGATGGAGCAGGAGCAGGAGCGTGGCATCACGATCACTTCTGCTGCCACGACATGCTTCTGGAACGACAACCAGATCAACATCATCGACACCCCCGGGCACGTCGACTTCACGGTCGAGGTGGAGCGTTCGCTCCGCGTGCTCGACGGTGCCGTCGCCGTCTTCGACGGCAAAGAGGGCGTCGAGCCCCAGTCCGAGCAGGTGTGGCGTCAGGCCGACAAGTACGACGTGCCGCGTATCTGCTTCGTCAACAAGATGGACAAGCTCGGTGCGGATTTCTACTTCACCGTGCAGACCATCAAGGATCGCCTCGGCGCCAAGCCGTTGGTCATCCAGTTGCCGATCGGTGCCGAGGACCGCTTCGAGGGCATCGTCGACCTGATCGAGATGAACGCGAAGGTCTGGCGCGGCGAGACCAAGCTCGGTGAGACCTACGAGACCGTCGAGATCCCCGAGGACCTGAAGGAGCGTGCGGAGCAGTACCGCACCGAACTCCTCGAAACGGTCGCGGAGTCCGACGAGGCGTTGCTCGAGAAGCACTTCAGCGGCGACGAGCTCACCATCGACGAGGTCAAGACGGCCATCCGCAAGATGACCGTCAACTCCGAGCTCTACCCGATCCTGTGCGGCTCCGCGTTCAAGAACAAGGGCGTCCAGCCCATGCTCGACGCGGTCATCGACTACCTGCCGTCGCCGCTCGACGTCGAGTCGGTCGAGGGTCACGCCCCGAACGACGAGGAGAAGATCCTCACGCGCAAGCCGTCGTCCGAGGAGCCCTTCGCCGCACTGGCGTTCAAGATCGCCACGCACCCGTTCTTCGGCAAGCTGACCTACGTCCGCGTGTACTCGGGCAAGGTCGACTCCGGCTCGCAGGTCATCAACTCGACCAAGGGCAAGAAGGAGCGTCTGGGCAAGCTCTTCCAGATGCACTCCAACAAGGAGAACCCGGTCGCGACTGCCAGCGCCGGCCACATCTACGCCGTGATCGGTCTGAAGGACACGACGACGGGTGACACCCTCTGCGATCCGCAGAACCAGGTCATCCTCGAGTCGATGACGTTCCCGGACCCGGTCATCCAGGTGTCGATCGAGCCGAAGACCAAGTCCGACCAGGAGAAGCTCGGTACGGCGATCCAGAAGCTGGCCGAAGAGGATCCGACGTTCTCGGTCAAGCTCGACGAGGAGACCGGCCAGACCGTCATCGGCGGCATGGGCGAGCTCCACCTCGACATCCTCGTCGACCGCATGCGTCGCGAGTTCAAGGTCGAGGCCAACGTCGGCAAGCCGCAGGTGGCCTACCGCGAGACGATCACCAAGATCGTCGAGAAGCAGGAGTTCACCCACAAGAAGCAGACGGGTGGCTCCGGCCAGTTCGCGAAGGTCATCATCGGCCTCGAGCCCTTCACGGGCGAGGACGGCGCGACCTACGAGTTCGAGAACAAGGTCTCCGGCGGTCGTATCCCGCGCGAGTACATCCCCTCCGTGGATGCCGGTGCGCAGGACGCGATGCAGTACGGCGTTCTCGCCGGCTACCCGCTGGTGAACGTCAAGCTCATCCTGCTCGACGGCGCGTACCACGACGTCGACTCGTCGGAAATGGCGTTCAAGATCGCGGGTTCGCAGGCATTCAAGGAAGCGGCTCGCAAGGCCGGTCCGGTGATCCTCGAGCCCCTCATGGCAGTCGAGGTCATCACGCCCGAGGAGTACATGGGCGACGTGATCGGCGACGTGAACTCCCGCCGTGGCCAGATTCAGGCCATGGAGGAACGCAGTGGTGCCCGTGTCGTCAAGGCGCTGGTTCCGTTGTCGGAGATGTTCGGTTACATCGGTGACCTGCGGTCTCGTACCCAGGGTCGCGCGAACTACTCCATGGTCTTCGATTCCTACGCAGAGGTTCCCTCGAACGTCTCGAAGGAGATCATCGCGAAGGCCACGGGCGAATAACTCGGTGGAGTAACTCTCCGTACCAGGATCAGCCCCCGCACGACGGGCCCGGTTCCACAACCGGGCCCGGCACCACCACAATCCGTTAGCTGCATTACGCAGGAAACAAGACAGTCCAGGAGGACACAGTGGCGAAGGCGAAGTTCGATCGGACGAAGCCGCACGTCAACATCGGCACCATCGGTCACGTTGACCACGGTAAGACGACGCTGACGGCAGCAATCACCAAGGTTCTGCACGACAAGTTCCCGGACCTGAACGAGGCATCGGCTTTCGATCAGATCGACAAGGCTCCGGAGGAGAAGGCTCGTGGTATCACGATCAACATCTCCCACGTCGAGTACCAGACCGAGAAGCGCCACTACGCGCACGTCGATGCACCGGGTCACGCCGACTACATCAAGAACATGATCACGGGTGCGGCGCAGATGGACGGCGCCATCCTCGTCGTCGCCGCGACGGACGGCCCCATGCCCCAGACGCGTGAGCACGTGCTGCTCGCCCGCCAGGTCGGCGTGCCGTACATCCTCGTCGCGCTGAACAAGGCCGACATGGTCGACGACGACGAGATCATCGAGCTCGTCGAGATGGAGGTCCGCGAGCTGCTCGCAGGCCAGGAGTTCGACGAGGACGCCCCCGTCGTCAAGGTCTCCGCACTCAAGGCGCTCGAGGGCGACGAGAAGTGGTCGGAGTCCATCGTCGAGCTCATGCAGGCCGTCGACGACTCGGTTCCGGACCCCGTCCGCGAGACCGAGAAGCCCTTCCTCATGCCTGTCGAGGACGTCTTCACGATCACCGGTCGTGGCACCGTCGTCACCGGTCGTATCGAGCGCGGTTCGGTCAACGTCAACGAAGATGTCGAGATCGTGGGCATCAAGGAGAAGTCGACCAAGACCACCGTCACCGGCATCGAGATGTTCCGCAAGCTGCTCGACTCGGGCCAGGCGGGCGACAACGTCGGCCTCCTCGTCCGCGGCATCAAGCGCGAGGACGTCGAGCGTGGACAGGTCGTCGTCAAGCCGGGCACCACGACTCCCCACACGGAGTTCGAAGGCCAGGCGTACATCCTGTCGAAGGACGAGGGCGGTCGCCACACCCCGTTCTTCAACAACTACCGCCCGCAGTTCTACTTCCGCACCACCGACGTCACCGGCGTCGTCACGTTGCCGGAAGGAACCGAGATGGTCATGCCCGGTGACAACACCGAGATGTCCGTCGTGCTGATCCAGCCGGTCGCCATGGACGAGGGCCTGCGTTTCGCGATCCGTGAGGGTGGCCGCACCGTCGGCGCCGGTCGCGTCACGAAGATCAACAAGTAAGTCCAGTTCGACACGAACGGCGCTCACCCTTCGGGGTGGGCGCCGTTCGTGCGTGTGCAACCGATGACGACGGAAGGGCCGATGTGACCATCGCGGACCGACGCGCGTGGACCGCGATGACTCCGGTTCGATCGTTCTGGCTCATGGCCGTGGTGTTCTTCACCGTGATGGGCTCGTCGGCCGTACCGTCCCCGCTCTACCCCGTCTACCAGGAGCGGTGGGGTTTCTCCTCGTCGACTCTCACCATCGTCTTCGCGGTCTACGTGTTCGCACTTCTCGCGGCGCTGCTCACCGTGGGTTCGCTGTCCGATCACGTCGGGCGAAAACCGGTGATCGTCGCGGCGCTCGTCGTGTTGGTCGCGAGTCAGGTCGTGTTCGTCTTCGCCGACGGCGTCGAGTGGCTGATCGTCGCTCGCGTCGTGCAGGGCCTCGCCGCGGGCTCGGCGATGGGCGCGATCGCGGCCGCGATCATCGATCTGCAGCCGTCCACCCAGCTCGGTCCGCTGATCAACTCCGTCGCACCGGCGCTGGGTCTCGGAGCGGGCGGCGTCGGTGCGGGGCTTCTGGTGCAGTTCGCTCCGTTACCCACCACCCTCGTCTACGTCGTCGCGATCGTCTCACTGTCGGTGCTCGCAGCGCTGGTGCTCACGGTGCCGGAATCGGCGATCCGTTCGGGTTTCGACGATCGACGTCACGTCGTCCGAGTGCTCACCCCTCGCGTCGGATTGCCGGGGTCCATCGGGCCACGCTTCTGGGCCGTCGTACCGGCACTGATCGCCACCTGGTCACTGGGTGGCTTCCACCTCTCCCTGGGGCCGTCGATCATGGGATCGGTCTTCGAGATTCGTGGTGCGGTGGTGAGTGGGCTCGACATCTTCACCATGTTCACGGCGGGAGCGATCGGTGCGGCCGCCGCCCGCTCCCTGCCGGCGCGTACCGCGATGATCGGCGGTGCGCTGACGCTGGCCGCCGGAATCGTCCTGAACGTTCTCGGATTGCACACGGCGTCGGCTCCGGTGTTCTTCCTCGGCACCGCGGTATCGGGTCTCGGCTGGGGAGCCACCTTCCTGGGCTCGATGAGCATCGTGGCCGCCCTGGCGCCGCCGGAGCATCGAGGAAGCGTGCTCGCCACGACGCTCGTGCTGAGCTATCTGGCGTTCAGCGTTCCCGCGATCGTGGCCGGGGTCGCCATCGCGTCGGCCGGCCTTCTGGTCACGGCCACGATCTACGGTTGCGTCGTGGTGACCCTGGCTCTCGGAGCGGTCGCCACGATGGTGCTACGGTCGTCCGTCCGCGAGTGAGCGACGTCAGCCGACGACGGTCAGGTCGGCCGGGAACCGCGGATCGATCTCGTAGGTGCTCTCGTACTGGCTGCTCATTCCGGTGACCCGCACGGTCTGCCCGACGCGGATGCCCGAGACGTCGATGCCGCTCTGGAGGTTGACGAAGACGGTGGTCTCACCGCTCTGATCGGCGATGGTGAACTTGTAGCCGAACGGCAGGTCGTCCAGTATCGCGCCGGTCACCCGGCCCGTGGTCGTCACGAGCGTCGACTCCGTCGCCTCACCGACCACGCGAGCCTTCACCGTCCGGGGGACCACCGGTCGTGCAGCGCCGAGGGCGGTGATGGACGTCGGGCGGACGACGAGCAGCCCCACCTGGTCGTCGAGCGTTCCGGTCACCCGGACGGCGGTGCCGATCGCGACGTCCGGGAGTTCGGTGGCGCTGACGTAGATGCCGGCGGTGCGATCCTGGATGCCGAAACCCCGGTCGAAGAAGCTGGACTCGAAGGCGCCGGGCGGTGTGGTGACCGTTCCGAACACGGTGACGGTGGATCCGAGGGCGAGGGTGCGGGCCTGCGCGATGGGGGGAGCGCCCTGCGAACCGGGGGCGGCGGGTGCCACAGGTGCGTGCATCAGGGTGAGTGCGGCGGCCGAGGCGACGGCAGCGACGAAGGTACGACGGCCGAACGTGGAGGGGGTCATGGTGTCAGTGTGGCGATCGCGCGCTCGGTTCGAGCGCGACGAGCGGTAGTTTGGGACAGTGCACATCGCGTTGATCGACTCCGGGCTGGGCTCGCTGCCCACCGCTGCGCATCTGCGCCGGTTGCATCCCTCCCTCGACCTGCACCTGTACCTCGACCCGGACAACGCACCCTGGGGGCCCAAGCCCGTTCGCTGGACCGAGAAGCGGGTCGTCGACACCGCAACGCGCGCGGTCGAGGCGGGCGCGGACGTGGTGGTCCTCCCGTGCAACACGGCGAGCGTCATCGCCCTCGACGCGGCGCGGTCGGCGCTGGGACCGGTACCGGTCGTCGGCACCGTGCCCGCCGTCAAACCGGCCGCGCGCGAGCACGATTCGATCGCGATCTGGGCCACCGCGGCGACCACCGCCTCGCCCTACCAGGCGCGCCTGGTCCACGAGTTCGCGCGGTCCGCATCGGTCGCCGCGGTCGCCTGTCACGGTCTCGCCGACGCGATCGACCGCGGTGACACCGACGCAGTGTCCGTCGCGATCGCATCGGCGGTGGACCGCACCCCGCCGGGCGTCGAGGCGATCGTGTTGGGCTGCACCCACTATCCGCTGGTGGCGGACGAGATCCTGCGCTCGTTCGAGCCCGGGGTGCGCTTGTTCGACAGCGCGGAGGCGGTCGCGGCCCAGACGATGCGGCGATCTGCCGAGGTCGTTCCGCGGTCCACCGGTACGGGGGCGCTGTGGGTCACGCTGTCCGGTCGACCGGGTGCTTTGCCGGAGAGTGCAGTGCGTTTCGCGGCGGGTCGCCTACTGGCGGAGTCGATCAGGTCGTAGGTCACCCGGAGAGGTGATCGACCTACCCGGTCGGGTAGTTCGGACCCGCGTCCGGACGGTTCGCCCCGCGTTCCCTTCTCGGAGCGCCCCGCGCGAGGCACGGTGATGGCAGTCACAACGACCGCCGACCCGAGGAGATTTTCGCGATGGCCATCGAGCTCAATCAGATCTGGGACTTCCCCATCAAGGAGTTCCACCCGTTCCCCCGCGCCCTCCTGGGTGTCGGAGCCCACGACATCATCGGTGTGGAGGCGAAGAACCTCGGGTTCAAGCGCTCGCTGCTGGTGACCACCGGCCTGCGCGGCTCCGGCATCATCGAGGAGCTGATCGGCAAGATCGAGTACCAGGGTGTGGAGGTCGTGCTGTTCGACAAGGTCGAGTCGAACCCCAAGGACTACAACGTCATGGACGCCGCGGCGCTGTACCAGAAGGAGAAGTGCGACAGCATCATCTCCGTCGGCGGCGGGTCCAGCCACGACGCCGCCAAGGGTGCCCGCGTGGTGATCGCGCACGACGGCCGCAACATCAACGAGTTCGAGGGATTCTCGAAGTCCACGAACAAGGAGAACCCGCCCCACATCGCCGTGTCCACCACGGCCGGAACGGGTTCCGAGACCTCGTGGGCGTACGTCATCACCGACACCTCGGACATGGACAAGCCGCACAAGTGGGTGGCGTTCGACGAGGCGTCCATCGTGACCGTCGCGATCGACGACCCCCTGCTGTACTACACCTGCCCCCAGCACTTCACCGCGTACTGCGGGTTCGACGTCCTCGCGCACGGAAGCGAACCGTTCGTCTCGCGACTCGACTTCGCCCCGTCTCTGGGTAACGCGCTCTACTCGGTGGAGCTCGTCGCGAAGAACCTGCGCGAGGCCGTGTACGAGCCGCGCAACCTCAAGGCCCGCGAGGGAATGATGAACGCGCAGTACATCGCCGGCCAGGCGTTCAACTCCGGCGGTCTGGGCATCGTGCACTCCATCTCGCACGCCGTCAGCGCGTTCTTCGACTCCCACCACGGTCTGAACAACGCGATCGCGCTACCGCGGGTCTGGGAGTACAACCTGCCCAGCCGCTACGAGCGGTACGCACAGCTGGCCGGCGCGCTGGGCGTGGACACCCGCAACCTCAGCACCGTCCAAGCGGCCGACGCCGCCGTGGAAGCGGCCATCCGGCTGTCGAAGGACGTCGGTATCCCCGACAACTTCGGCCAGGTGAACACCCGTCTCTACGACAAGAACCGGATGAACACCGGGAAGTACGAGGGCCGCGGCGAGGTCATCTCCGGGGACGAGAAGACGGTGCTCGCCATCTCCGAGCACATCCAGGACGACTGGTGCACGCCGGGCAACCCGCGCGAGGTGACGGTCGACTCGATGATCCCGGTCGTCGGTCACAGCATCAACGACTCGTACTGACCCCCGTACCGACCGACCCTGCACCGAGAGGACCTGATTCGATGACCACGGCCGGCCCCTTCGTCAGACAGCAACCCGACGCGGACCTCACCACCGCGGCAGGGGTACGCGATGCCCTTCGGGAGACGGGTTACATCGCCGGGGAGGATCTCTCGGTGGTGGTGCACCTCGCCGTCGCCCTGGATCGTCCGCTGTTGCTCGAGGGGCCGGCCGGAGTCGGCAAGACCGAACTGGCCAAGGCGCTCGCCGTCGCGGGCGGGCGCCGGCTGGTGCGGCTCCAGTGCTACGAGGGTCTCGACGACAATCGGGCCCTCTACGAGTGGGACTACGCCAAGCAACTGCTGCACGTGCAGATGCTGCGCGATCGGATGAGCGCCGAGCTCGCGGACGCACCGGACCTCGAGACCGCGTCGACCATGCTCTCCGACATGGACTTCGGGCTCTACTCCGAGAAGTTCCTCGCCGTCCGCCCGCTTCTCGACGCGATCCTGTCCGAGGAGCCGGTGGTGCTGTTGATCGACGAGGTCGACCGCACCGAGGAGTCCATGGAGGCGTTGCTGCTCGAGGTGCTCGCGGAGAAGCAGATCACCATCCCCGAGGTCGGCACGTTCCGGGCGCGGACCGATCCGTGGGTCGTACTGACCTCCAACGACACTCGCGAGCTCTCCGCCGCACTCAAGAGGCGATGCCTGCACTTCTCCGTCGCGTTCCCCACTGCGGAGATGGAGCGCGAGATCGTGTCCTCGCGCGCACCGGAGGTGGAGGAGGCCGTGGTGGTCGACGTGGTCGATCTCGCGCGGTCGTTGCGGGAGTTGCCGTTACGCAAGAGTCCGTCCGTGTCGGAGGTCATCGACGCCGCCCGCGCAGCCATGTTGTTGAAGGACCACGACAGCGAGAAGGTGCGCGGAATCCTGATGTCGGCGTTGCTCAAGTACGGCAGCGACGCGGACGTGGTGCGGCGGCACCACGGGGAGCCGTCGAAGTCCGCCGCGCCGGACGACGCGTCGTCGGCGACGCAGCAGCCCGCGCCCAGCGTCGCCAGCCGTCCGCCGAACACCACGACGGCGGCGTTCCGCGGCCGCGGCGGCCGCGACCGCGGGGGAGCCGGACTCCGGTGACCGACATCCAGCGCCGGCCGCCGGTGACCGGGACGCCGAGCCTGGTCCTCGACGTGGTGTCGGCCGTGTTCGGGAGGCTGCTCCGCGCGCACGGGGTCTCGGCGTCGCCCGCCGAGGTGATCGAGGTCCGCCGGGTCCTCGGGCTCGTCGGGGCACGGGATCGTGCGACGCTCCGCTCGGCGCTGCGGGCGACGTGTGCCAAGTACTCGCACGAACAGGACGGCTTCGATCGCGCGTTCACGGCCCTGTTCGATCCGATTCCGACGATCGAGGACCGGCAGCGTCGCCCCAGCGGCGCCGAGGCCGCCGGCGGACTGCCGACGGACCTCGAGGTGTCCGACGACCAGCACGACACCGCTCGCTACGCGGACTTCAACGAGCGAGCGGCCGACGTGGGCGAGTACTTCGACACCCCCGACGCGGAGAGGGGCTTCAATCCCCACAAGGACGACGACGATCTGTCGCTCACCAGCAGCGACTCGCAGGTCTCGGTCGACGCGGATTCGGCGTCGGGCCGGCGGGGTGTCACGTTCACCGTGGACGTCGACCGCGCGGACAGCGCGACGGTCGGCGACCTGTCGTCCGACCAGGCCGTCGTCTCGCAGGGCACGCTGCGGTGGGACGATCCGTCCGGCGTCCTCGCCTGGCTCGACGCCTACGATCCCAGCGCGGTCTACGGCGACGTGCTCGATTCCGACGAGCTCACCCGCCACCAGCTCGATCGGTTGGTCGAGGCCGTCGAGGCCTTCGTCGACGCCCTCGCGCAGAGCGCCGGTGGGGTGATGCCGACCGCGGACAGAAGTGAGGATCCGTCGCTGCCGTCTCGGGTCGAGGTGGGTGATGCGTGCCGAGAAGTGTTGCGACGCATGCGCGGAGCGCCCCGACCCCGACCTCGGGAACGAGCGAACGGCCGACTCGACATGCGCCGCACCGTCCGAGCCGGGATGAAGACCGACGGCGTTCCGTTCCACCTGATCGTGCGGTCGCCGGTCCCCGAGCGGGTGCGGCTGTTGGTTCTCGCCGACGTGTCGCTGTCGGTCCGTCCCATCACGGCGTTCACGCTGCGGCTCGCCCAGTCCATGCGGCATCGGGTGAACCGGTGCACCGTGCTCGCCTTCGTCGATCGCCCCGTCGACGTCACCGATCTGTTGGCCCGCAGCACCGGAGACGACGCGTTGGCCGCGGTCCTGTCGAGCCCCGAGTTGGACCTCGAGGCGAGCAGCGACTACGGCCGTGTGCTCGAGGAGGTCCTGTCCGAACACGGATCGGCCGTCACGTCGCGCACGTCGGTCATCATCGTCGGCGACGGCCGATGCAACGGACTGCCGCCCGGCGTCGACAAGCTCGAGGACATCGCCCGCCGCGTCCACCGGGTGGCCTGGGTGACCCCCGAACCGAAGCGGTACTGGAACCAGGCGTCGTGTGCGATGGAGGAGTACGCCGAGGTGTGCGACGGGGTGGTGGTCGCGCGCGATGCCCGCCAACTGGTCGAACGAGCTCCCGAGCTGGGCAACGCGCTGCGGTGAGACCGGACCCGAACCTGCCCGTTCGGGTAGGGGTCGGCCGCGCGACGCACCGTAAGCTGGATCACATGAACAACGCCTTCGGAGAACCGGCGGCGTATCTCGCGAGCGGCCGCACTCGATCCACCCGGGCGGCCGCGTCGGGCCGCGTCGTCAAGTTCCACGCGCCCGAAATCGTCTTCGGAATCGGCTCCACCGGCGAGGCCGCCTTCGCGGTGGCGCGCCTCGGCGGATCGCGGCCGCTGCTGGTGACCGACCCGGGGCTCCTCGCCGCCGGGTGGCCCGCCGAACTCGAGGCGGAGCTGCGCGCCATCGGAATGGCACCTCGGGTGTGGAGCGACCTGACCCCCAACCCCAAGGATCACGAGATCGAGGCGGGGCACGCGTTCTATCGCGATCAGGGGTGCGACGTGATCGTCGCGCTCGGCGGCGGATCCGTCATGGACGCGGCGAAGGGGGTCGCGATCCTGGCCTCCAACGGTGGTCGAATCCTGGCGTACGAGGGCGTGGATCGGGTCTCGAGTCCCATTCCGCCGCTCGTGATGGTGCCGACCACGGCCGGCACGGGCGCCGACGTCTCGCAGTTCTGCATCGTCACCGACACCGCACGGAACACCAAGATCACCATCCTGGGCCGCGCCCTGGTTCCCGACATCACGGTCATCGATCCGCGGTTGCTGGCCACGATGCCCGAGTGGCTCAGTGCCGCAACCGGACTCGACGCCCTCACGCACGGCATCGAGGCGTTCGTGTCCCTCGCCCACAATCCCCTCACCGATCACCACGCGCTGCGGGCGGTCACGCTGGTCATCGACACCCTGGCCGCGACCATCCGCGCACCCGACGTGATGGCGACCCGCACCGTCATGGCGCAGGCCAGCCTGGAGGCCGGGCTCGCGTTCACCAACGCCATCCTCGGCGCCGCGCACGCGATGAGTCACCAGGTCGGCGGTCTGCTCGACCTCCCGCACGGCGTCATCAACGGGGTTCTGCTCCCGCACGTCATCCGCTTCAACGCCTCCGCGGATCCGGCGCCGTACGTCACCGTCGCACAGAGCCTCGGGCTGCCGGAGGGGCGCGGCGAACCGGAGGAGGCCGCGCTCGCGGTGGCCGACCGCGTCGAGTCCCTGGCGCGCGAGGTGGGCGTTCCGCGAACCCTCGGCGAACTCGGCGTGCAGGACTCGGATCTGACGCGGCTGGCGACCAACGCCCTGCAGGACGCGTGCATGGCCACCAACCCCCGGGTCCCGACGCATCGGGACATCGAAGACCTCTTCCGGACCGCGCTGTGACCCTCGACCCGACCCCGGACCTCTCGCGACTCACCGGATTGCGGTCAGGCAAGAGCAGCTTCTATCCCCAGTACCGCGGCGCCGCCCAGCGCCTCGAGCGCGTCGTGCACGCCCTGGAGTTGATCTCGCAGGCGCTGGTGCGCACCGTCGAGGGCCCGGAGACGCTGATCTGCGCGGTGGCCGAGGCGGCTCGCGCTCACCTCTCGGCCCGGTGGGTGGTCTTCGCCCTCGCCGACGGCGCGCTCCCGTCGGCCGGTCCGCGGCGCCTCGTCCTCGGACCCGACGCGACGCCGTTCCTCGTCGACGACGTCGAGGGCCCACCCCTGCCCGCCGACGTGGTCGAGTGCCTGAACGACATTCGTACTGCCGCCGCGGCGGATGCGTCGGTGATCGACCACCATTTCGCCTTCGTTCCCATCGAACTCGGCGGCGGGGTGGTCGGGGCCTTCGCGGCGTGGACGGGACCCGATCGCACTCTCGACGCCACCGACGGCGCCGTCCTGTCCATCCTGGCCTCGCAAACCGCCGTGGCACTGCAGAATTCGGCGTTGTTCGAGAACGTGCGCGAGACGGCGGCCGACCTCGCCGCGCGCAATGCCGAACTCGAAGCGACGCAGAAAGAGCTCGGTGCGGTGCACCGGCACCAGGTCATCGACAACGAGCGGCATCGCATCGCGCGAGAGTTGCACGACAGCGTGACGCAGGCGGTGCTGTCCGCGGGCATGCAGATCGAGGTGTGCCGGGGGGAGATTCCCGACGACGAGCGTCGGGATCGGTTGCACCTGGCCAAGGACCTCACGCGCCGTGCGGTGGATCAACTGCGCTCGGCGATCTACGCGCTCAACCACGCCGGGGACGCGGCCCGGACGACGTTGCCGGAGATGCTGGACCAACTCGGGGTCGTGCACATGCCGGACGAGCTGCAGGTGCGCGTCGACATCCACGGGACCCACGTCGAACTCTCGTCGGACGCCGAGCACGCCCTGCTGCGTATCGCGGGCGAGGCGCTGTTCAACACGGCGGTGCACGCCGACGCGTCGCGGGCGCTGCTCCGGCTGAACTACCGCGACGCCTCGGTGCTGCTGACCGTCGACGACGACGGCCACGGAGACCCGCAGGAGCTGCGAACGGTGTTGCGGCTGAACGAGAAGAGCGATCTGGGCGGATCCCATCGAGGACTGGTGAACATGGCGACTCGAGTGCGGGAGTTCGGCGGCGTGTTCGAGGTACGTCGATCCCGGCTCGGCGGCATTCGCATCGCCGCGACCCTGCCGCTGGAGGCGCTCCGATGACCGCGATCCTGCTCGTCGACGACCACGCGATCCTGCGTCAGGGGCTGCGATCGATCCTCGAACGCGAGCCGGACCTGACCATCGTCGGCGAGGCGGCGTCCCTGGCCGAGGCGACGGCGACGGCGGCGCATCTCGATCCGGACGTGGTGTTGATGGACCTCAAGCTCTCGGCCGGCTCGGACTACGAGGGGCTGGTGCTGTGCAAGCAGCTGTCGAAGTCGCACCCGCGCATGGGACTGCTGGTGCTCACCACCTTCCTCGACGAGCGGCTGGTCGTCGAGGCCGTGCACGCCGGCGCGCGCGGGTACGTGGTCAAGGACGTCGACACCACCGAGTTGGTGCGCGCCATCCGGGCCGTCGCGCGCGGGGAGTCCGCGTTCGACGCCCGTAGTGCGTCGGCAGTGGTGCGTTCGCTCAACGGATCGGGGGAGACCGAGAGCCGCCTCACCGATCGCGAGCTCGAGGTGCTGCGCCTCCTCGCGGGCGGAAAGTCGAACAACGCCATCGGAACCGAGCTGTTCATCTCCGCCACCACCGTGAAGTTCCACGTCAGCAACATCATGCGCAAGTTGCACGTCACGCGGCGCGCCGAGGCGGTGTACGTCGCCGGCAAGGGCGGGTTGATCTGACCGGCGATCGATCCGAGCCCGGTCGATCGGAGACCCCGGGGTCAGCGCGCGTCCAGCACCGCCCAGCCCCCGTGGTACTCGGACACCTCGAACGCACGCCCGCTGCGCTCCGCCAGGGCGGTGAGCGAGTCCGGGTCGAACGTGCGCACGTGACCGTGGCACGCCTGCGCCTCCTCCTCGAAGGGCACCGCGAGCACCACCCGTGACCTCGCGACCCGCAGGGCCTCCCGGACGATGGTGTCGCCGAGGTCGGTGTCGACGTGCTCGAGCAGGTGCAGCGCGGTGACGGTGTCGGCGTACCCGTCGGGCACGGGGACCGCACCGCCGTCGCACACCAGAGTGTCGAGGTCGATTCCGAGCGGGGCCCGCATCGCATCCAGCAGGCGGACGGTACCGGCGTGGATGTCCGTGGCGGTGACGGCGACACCGCGCGCGGCGAGACGCAGCGGGAAGAAGCCGAAGCACGATCCCAGATCCAGCACGCTCCCGTCGATCAGAGCCTCGGCGCGTTCGTGGATCGGAGCGAAATCCGCTGCGCCGGACATCAGGTCGCGCAGCGAGTTGCGGTAGTAGGTGGCCCAGGCCTCGACGGGGTCGTCAACGGTGGAGCGCACGAGCCCCACCATCACCGCCTCGAAGTCGTCCTGTCCGAAGCCCGACGCGGCGACCCGGCCGGTGACGTCCGCGACCAACGCCTCGCTCAGTCGGTCCGGGGTGAGCGTGTGCGTGACCTCGAGCGAGTCGCCGCGGCGGTCGACCCGCAGATCGTCGGAGGACAGCGTCGAGACCCGCCGGACCGTCACGTCGCCGTGCGACCAGAGGCCGGGAGCGCACGGGGCGAGCGAATCGAACGGGGCGAGAGGTGCTGTCATGGTGGACTTTCCGTCGCTGTGCGGATCACGCCAGTCCACTGTAGAGCGGCGCGGATCCGGCCACCAGCAGTTCGGCGAGATCGAGACCGTCGTCGGTGAGCCACTGTTCGTACGCGGCGATGGCCACCCCGAGTGCGAGCCAGCCGGCGGTCCGCGGCGCCAGGTCCTCGGGCTGCAGTCCCGAGCGGCGCGCGACGAACTCGGCGATCACCCGACGCCACCCCTGGTACATGACCATCGAATACGACTGCAGGGCGGGCACTTCGAGGATGAGCTGCATCCGCTGCCGGTGGACGGGTCGTTCCTCGTCGGGAAAGGAGTTGAACTGCAGCAGCGCGGACATGATCCCGTCGGCCACGCCGGTCTCCGGCGGAAGGTCGGCCAGCAGGGCCCGGAGCACGGCCAGTCCGGCGTCGAAGTCGCCCCACGGAACGGCGTTCTTGGAGGGGAAGTAGCGGAAGAACGTGCGCCGGGCGATACCGGCGGCCTCCGCGATGTCGTCCACGCTGGTCTCGTCGAATCCGTGCGCGGTGAACAGCTCGATCCCGACGTCGCTGATCTGCCCCCGCGTGGTGGAGGGGCGCCGACCTACCCGAGTGGACGGTTTCCGCTCACGGTTCACGTCTTTGTGCCTCCATCACTGCCATTGTGCACTCGATGCCATTACCGTGTGTGACGTAGAGCACTCGCTCTGCGAGCACGGATCATCACCACACTTCATGGAGGTAATCATGGCCGACAAGACGAACGCGGACACCGCAGTCGAGCAAGAGCCGTTGGTGCAGGAGTCGCTGGTGGAGGAAGTCTCCATCGACGGCATGTGCGGCGTGTACTGAGCCGTTCGATGACCACCGTCCTTCCCCCACGCGCTCTGGACGTGGACCGAGGATGGCAGCTGAACCCGCAGGTGGCGCTTCGCCCCGAACCTTTCGGGGCGTTGCTCTACCACTTCGGAACTCGCAAGCTGTCGTTCTTGAAGAACACCACGATCGTGCAGATCGTGCAGTCCCTGCCCCATCACCCCGACGCCCGGTCGGCCATTCTCGCCGCCGGCATCGCCGAGGACGCGATGGACCGCTACGCCGATGCGCTCGGCGTTCTGGCCGACTCCACCATGATCGTTCCCGCGAAGGAAGACGCCTCATGACGTCCACACTTGCCCGACCCGAGCAGCCGGTGGGCCGCTTGGTCGACCAGTTCGAACTCGGACTCGACGCTCCCATCTGCCTCACCTGGGAGCTCACGTACGCGTGCAACCTCTCGTGCGTGCACTGCCTGTCGTCCTCCGGCCGCCGCGATCCGCGCGAACTGTCCACGGAGCAGTGCAAATCCATCATCGACGAGCTGCAGAAGATGCAGGTGTTCTACGTCAACATCGGCGGTGGTGAACCCACGGTGCGCAGCGACTTCTGGGAGCTGGTGGACTACGCCACCGATCACCAGGTGGGCGTGAAGTTCTCCACCAACGGCGTCAAGATCGACGAGAAGGTCGCCGCGAGGCTGGCTGCATCCGATTACGTCGACGTGCAGATCTCCATCGACGGCGCCACCGCGGAGGTCAACGATGCGGTCCGTGGTCCCGGCTCGTTCGACATGGCCGTCCGCGCTCTGAAGAACCTGCGCGACGCCGGATTCCGAGACGCGAAGATCTCCGTCGTCGTCACCCGGCACAACGTGAGCCAGCTCGACGACTTCAAGGCGCTCGCCGACGAATACGGTGCGACACTGCGCATCACGCGGCTGCGGCCGTCGGGCCGCGGCGCGGACGTCTGGGACGATCTGCACCCCACCGCCGGACAGCAGCGCGAGCTCTACGACTGGCTGGTGGCGAACGGCGACGGGGTGCTCACCGGTGACTCGTTCTTCCACCTCTCCGCCTACGGCGACGCGCTGCCGGGTCTCAACCTGTGCGGCGCGGGACGAGTGGTGTGCCTGATCGACCCGATCGGCGACGTGTACGCGTGCCCGTTCGCGATCCACGAGCAGTTCCTCGCAGGCAACATCGTGCGCGACGCCACCGAGACCATGGGCGGCTTCCAGGCCGTCTGGCAGACCTCGGAGCTGTTCCAGGAGCTGCGCTCTCCGCAGACCTCGGGCGCCTGCACCAAGTGTCAGCACTTCGACGCGTGCCGCGGCGGATGCATGGCCGCGAAGTTCTTCACCGGGCTGCCCATGGACGGACCCGATCCGGAATGCGTTCAGGGCTACGGAGAATCGGCCCTGGCCGGCACCCGCGGCGACGTTCCGAAGTCCAGTGCCGATCACTCCCGTTCCGGGAAGCGCGCGACGCCGCGCGCTTCGGTTCCCCTCACTCTCCTCACTCGGCGCGAGGGCGCGCCGGCCAAGATCTGCGACGAGAACCCGCTCGCGGGCATGTCGCGCGAGAAGGACACTCCATGAGAACTCTGTGGTCGAAGGCGCCCTGGATGGAGACGGTCGCCGAGGCGCAGCGCCGCGCGCAGAAGCGATTGCCGAAGTCGGTGTACTCCGCGCTCATCGCCGGTTCCGAGCGGGGGAGCACGTACGACGACAACCTGACCGCGTTCGGCGAGCTCGGCTTCGCCCCGCGCGTGGCCGGGCACGCGCACGAGCGCGACATGTCGACCTCGGTCATGGGACAGCACATCTCGATGCCGGTGATCATGTCACCGACCGGAGTGCAGGCCGTCGATCCCGACGGGGAACTCGCGGTCGCCCGCGCCGCCGCCGCGCGCGGCACCGCCATCGGGTTGAGTTCCTTCGCCTCCAAGTCGGTCGAGGACGTCGCGTCGGTCAACTCGCAGACCTTCTTCCAGATCTACTGGCTCGGAACCAAGGACGAGATGGTGGCCCGGATGGACCGGGCGAAGGCGGCCGGCGCGGTCGGCATCATCCTCACGCTCGACTGGTCGTTCTCCTACGGCCGCGACTGGGGCAGCCCGGCCATCCCGGAGAAGATGGACTTCAAGGCCATGATGACGTTCGCACCGGAGGGCATCATGCGTCCGGCGTGGCTGCTCAAGTTCGCGAAGACCGGCAAGGTGCCGGACCTGACCACGCCCAACATCCTCCCGCCCGGTGCCCCGCAGATGCCGACGTTCTTCGGCGCCTACGGGATGTGGCAGCAGACCCCGCCGCCCACCTGGGACGACATCGCGTGGCTGCGCGCCCAGTGGGACGGCCCCCTCATGCTCAAGGGCATCTCGCGGGTCGACGACGCCAAACGCGCTGTGGACGCCGGGTTCTCGGCCATCTCCGTGTCGAACCACGGCGGCAACAACCTCGACGGCACCCCGGCGACCATCCGCATGCTGCCCGCCGTCGCGGAGGCCGTCGGCGACGAGATCGAGGTGTTGCTCGACGGTGGCATCCGGCGCGGCAGCGACGTCGTCAAGGCCGTCGCGCTCGGCGCGCGCGCCGTCATGATCGGACGTGCCTATCTCTGGGGCCTCGCGGCCGGCGGACAGGCCGGAGTGGAGAACGTGCTCGACGTGCTGCGCATGGGTATCGACAGCGCGCTCCTCGGCATGGGGCACAGTTCGGTGCACGACCTCTCGCCGGAGGACATCGTGATTCCCGACGGTTTCCTGCGTCCCCTGGGCGTGCCCGCGACCTGACGGTGGCGGCATGCGAGACCATGGTGGGCATGACCCGCCAGGACTCGCCCACCGTCCGGCTCGTCCCCATGGATCCGGCTCGCCTGCCCGCATGGATCGAGGTGAGCAAGAGCGATTACCGCGCCGACCGGATGCGGATCGGCGACTCGCTCGAACGTGCGACGGACGAGGCGGAGCGGATCTTCTCCGCCTGGTTCCCGCACGGCGAGCCGGCCCCGCATCATTCGGTCCACGACGTCGTGCACGGTGAGGACATCGTCGGCTCGGTCTGGGTGGGGCCCCGCGGAATCGGGCGGACGGACCACTGGTGGGTGTGGAACATCGAGATCGCCGAGAAGTTCCGCGGCCGCGGGCTGGGCCGGGCCGGCATGGTGCTCGCCGAGGACCTGGTCCGCGGATTCGGCGGACTGACTCTGGGGCTCAACGTGTTCGGGTTCAACACGGCGGCGCGAGGCCTGTACGAATCACTCGGTTATTCGGAGGAGGCCGTCCGGATGTCGAAAACGCTCGAATCACCGCGGGGTCGCCGCGACGGACCCGGATGAGCCGCACCGACCCGAGCCGCCTGGCGCACGCCCGGTGGCCGGACGTGCCCGGCGGCGGCCTCGTCGCGGTCCCGGTGGGGGCCCTCGAGCAACACGGACCGCATCTTCCGCTGGACACCGACACCCGGATCGCCGTCGCGGTGGCCGACGCCGTCCCGAGTGGAGTCGTGGCTCCGGCGATCTCGTACGGCGCGAGCGGCGAACACGAAGGGTTTCCGGGCACCGTCTCGATCGGCCGGGAGGCGTTGACGACGGTGCTCGTGGAGTACGGGCGGTCCGTGTGCCGCTGGGCGGGTCGCGTCGTGTTCGTGAACGGTCACGGTGGGAACGCTCTGGCCCTCGTCGACGCCGCGACCCTGCTGCGATACGAGGGGCGGGACGTCGCCTGGTTTCCGTGCGCGGTTTCGGGCGCCGACGCCCATGCCGGTCGGGCAGAGACGTCGATGCTGCTCGCGCTCGATCCGACCGTCGTCGATCTCGGCAGGGCGGTGGCCGGAAATACCGAACCCGTCGCGAACCTCATGTCTCGCTTGAGAGTCGAGGGAGTGGCGGGCGTCTCACCGACCGGTGTTCTGGGTGATCCGAGCGGGGCCGACGCCGCCGAGGGGACCCGAATGCTCGACGACCTGCGGGCGAGATTCGCGGCGTCGGTCGATCGATGGACGCCGGATTCACGGGCACTGCTGCAATGACGTGCGCGGTCGGACGAAAACGGACCGACCTATGACAAATCTCGATCGGGTTGCCTACGATGGCCCGATGCACGATGGTCGGTTACCCGATGGCTTCGGGGTACGCATCGACCCTCGCGTCAAGTATCTGTCCGGTGGTCGCGTGCTCATCGGTGGGTCCCCGACCCGGATGGTGACGCTGGCTCCTCAGGCGGCGGCCATGATCGGGGACGGCTTTCTCCGGGTGTGCGACCCGGACAGCGCGGTCGTCGCCCGCCGCCTTCTCGATTCCGGCATCGCCAACCCTCGGCCCATGTCGACTCCGTCCGCGGCCGACGTCACGGTCGTCGTTCCGGTCCGCGACAACCCCGACGGATTGCTGCGCCTGCTGCGCGCTCTCCGGGGGCTGCGTGTGGTGATCGTCGACGACGGTTCCGCCGTTCCGGTCGCGCCACCCACCGACTTCCAGCTCGACGGTTGCGCGGCCCCCACGGTCACCCTCGTGCGGCACGAGAGCTCCCGCGGCCCGGCGGCCGCGCGCAACACCGGTCTGGCCGCCGCGACCACCGACTTCGTCGCGTTCCTCGATTCCGACGTCGTGCCTCGCAAGGGGTGGCTCGAGGTGGTCCTGAGCCACTTCGCCGATCCGTCGGTGGGCCTCGTCGCCCCGCGCATCGTCGCACTCGAGCCGGAGGGCAGCGCGCTCGCCCGCTACGAGAACGCTCGCTCGTCCCTCGACCTCGGTCGGCGCGAAGGCCCGGTGACCGCGGGCGGACCGGTCTCCTACGTCCCCAGTGCGGCACTGGTCGCCCGTCGCCGGGCGTTGACGGAATGTCGCGGGTTCGACGAGTCCATGCACGTCGCCGAGGACGTCGACCTGTGTTGGCGACTCCAGGACGCCGGCTGGCGGCTGCGGTACGAGCCGGTGGCGCACGTCGCCCACGATCACCGCGTAGACATCCGGAAGTGGTTCGCGCGCAAGCTGTTCTACGGAACCGGGGCGACCGCGCTCGCCGCCCGTCACCAGGGCAAGGTGCCGCCGGTGTCCATGTCGAAGTCGACGCTCGTCGCCCTCCTCCTCGCCGCGTCGGGAACGCGCGTCGGACTGCTCGGCGCTCTCATCACGCTCGGGGTGACCGTGGCGCGGCTACGCAGGCTCTTCACCGATCTGGACCACCCGACGCGTCTGGCCGCGGTGCTCGCGGCCCGCGGATTCGTCGGTGGCGGTTGGCAGTTGGCGTCGGCCGCGGTCCGGCACTACTGGCCGGTGACGGTGGCCGCGGTGATCCTCTCCCGCCGCATCCGGCGGCTGGCGGTCGCTATGGCGGTCGCCGAGGGAGTCCGGGACTGGTACGAGCACCGCGAACCCGGTGGTCTCGGCCCGGTGCGGTACGCGGCCTACAAGCGGATGGACGATCTGGCGTACGGCACCGGATTGTGGGTGGGCGCCGTCGGAGGCCGAGACCACCGGGCGCTCCTTCCCCGGATCGGCGCCTGACCCGAGGTGCGAGACGCGTCGGCGGATGTGGTGATCGTCGGCGCGGGCAGCGCCGGGTGCGTCGCCGCGGCCACGTTCGCCGCCGCGGGAGCGAGCGTGATCCTGCTCGAGGCCGGCCCGATCTTCGGCGCGGGCGCCTCCTGGCCCGACGCTCTCCTCGATCCCACCACGCTGCCCGTCGGCCCCGGATCCGAGTACGTCGACGCGCTGGCGGTGCACCTCGCCCCCGGTGTCGACGCGTGGGTCGGCCGCGGCCGCGTTCTCGGCGGATCCGGATCGGTCAACGGGGCGTACTTCGTTCGTTCCCCGCCCGCCGATTTCGACGCCTGGCCGCAGGACCACTGGTCGTGGCCCACCGTGCGGGAGTTCTTCCGTCGCAGCGAAACGGACCTGGACTTCGGCGCGACCGCCGACCACGGGGGCTCCGGCCCGATGCCGGTCTCCCGCGCCGCCGCCTCGCCCCTCGCGCGTGCCTTCGAGGCCGCGTGCTCCGACGCCGGGTACCGCCGTGTCCCGGACCTGAACGCGGCCGACGCGGGGACCGGGTTCGGCGCCGTTCCGACCAACATCCGCGGCGGCATTCGGGTGGGTACCGCGGCGGCGTTCCTCGAACCGGTTCGTTCCGCGGTGACCGTGTGCGGGGGCGCGTCGGTGGCGCGGGTGCTCTTCGCAAGAGAACGGGCGGTGGGGGTGGCCGGACGCGGCGCCGACGGTGATTTCGAGGTGCACGCGGACCGGGTGGTGCTCGCGGCCGGCGCCGTTCGAACGGCGACCGTCCTTCTGCATTCCGGGGTGGGCGATCCGGAGATGCTGCGCGCCAACGGAATCGAGGTCCGGACCTGCGCCCCGGGCGTGGGCCGCGGGTTCGCCGACCACCCGGAGGTGGCGGTGCCCTACCGGCGTCGTGGGTCGGCGGAGCCCGGGCCGGTCCTGCAGTCGGTCCTGCACACCGATTCCGTCGAATTACGCCCCTACGCAACATCGTTCGATCGAGTGATCGCCGGCCTGAGCCCCGTCGATCCCGTCGTGGGCGTCGCGCACCTGACTCCCGAGGCGCGCGGTCGCCTCTCGCTCGTGTCCGCGGATCCGTTCGCGGCGCCACGATTGGAGTACGGCTATCTGCGGACGGCCGCCGATCGCCGCGCCCTCGAGGACGGCGTCGAGATCGCCCGCAGTCTGCTCGCGTCGTCGGCCATGGCGGACGTGGTGCGCGACGTCGGTGCGCCCGCACCCCTGGCGGACCGACTCGGTACGTCGGTGCACCTGACCGGCACGGCCCGGATGGGGGAGGACGACGGCGCGGTGGTCGATTCCCGATGCGAGGTCCGCGGAACGACGGCCCTCACGGTGATCGACTCCTCGATGTTTCCGGCGCCGCCCACCCGTGGCCCGCACGCGACCGTGGTGATGGCGGCGCTGCGCGCGTCGACCCTGCTCGTGCCGTGACGGTCGTGGCCGGGTGGTTGTGACCTGAGTTACAGTGGACGCAACGCCCCCTGTGCAGAAAGTCGCTGGTGAGCCAAGTGCAACTACGTCGGTGTCGGACGTGACGGTCAACCCCTGGGTCGCGGTGCGCCACGGGGACGACGTCGACACGCTCGCCCGGAGTGTGTCGCGCGCCCACCAGACCTTCCTCGACCACACCCGCACGCTGCGTCGCCCGGACGACGTGGACACCCCGGTGCGCTCCGTCGTCCTCGACTCCTGGTTGCGCAGCCGTGAGAACGGGGTGGATCCCGACCGTTCTGCGGACAGTTCGCTCACCGACGACGACCTCGCCCGCCACCGCGCCGATCACCCGATGTCCATCATCCGCCCGGTGGTGCGCAAGCTGCTGGTCGAGGACGCCGCGGAGACCGGTCTGCTCGTCGCTATCACCGATGCGTCGGGCCGGCTGCTGTGGGTCGAGGGCGACTCCGCCGCGAAGGATCGCGCGCGCACCATGAACTTCGCCGAGGGCGCCGATTGGAGCGAGGAGCGCATGGGAACCAATGCGCCCGGCACCGCGCTCGCCCTCGATCACTGCGTCCAGATCTTCGCGGCGGAGCACTTCTCGCGGCCCGTGCAGGAGTGGAGTTGCTCCGCCGCGCCGGTGCACCACCCGATCACCGGCCGCATCCTCGGCGCCATCGACATCACGGGCGGACCGCGCGTCGCGGTGCCGGAGGTGCTCTCGTTGGTGCGCGCCACCGTCGCCGCGGCGGAATCCGAACTGCGACTGCATCTTCTGCAGTCTCCGAACGCGGGTATCGACGCCGCACCGCGGCTCGAGGTCCTGGGATCCGGTCGGCCGGCGTTGGTGCGTGGTCCCGAGCGCATTGCGCTGTCGGGCCGGCACGCCGAGATCCTGCTCCTCCTCGGGGCCCACCCGGAAGGGCTGAGCTCCGACCGGCTCGCCGTACTCCTCGACGAGAACGAGCTCGATTCGGTCACCGTCCGTGCCGAGATGTCGCGGCTGCGGAAGGTCTTCGGTGCGGACGGGCTCGCCTCGCGTCCGTACCGGCTGCTCGCTCGCCTGGGCTCCGATGTCGACGACGTGCGCGGCGCCCTCGACCGCGGCGACGCCCCGGCCGCCCTGCGGCTGTACTCGGGAACGGTGTTGCCGGCGTCGTTCGCACCGGGCATCGAGGCGATTCGCGAGGAGTTGAGGGTGCGGGTCCAGGCCGCGCTGCTTCGTGCCGGCGACCCCGTGCTGCTGGCCCGTTGGACCGCGTCCGTGCACGGACGCGAGGACGCGGCGGCATGGACCGCCTACCTCTCATCGCTGGACCCGGATTCACCGCTGTATTCCCAGGTCGAAGCCCGCTTGCAGCTGCTCGGTCGGTAGGTCTCCTCGCGCGCAACCCTGTTGCAACCGTCGTCGAACTAGTGTCCTGAATCACAGCCCCCGCGACAGCGAGGGCTATGCCACGAACCCCGCGCACGCGGGGTGTGCACGCACCGTTCGAAGGAGCACACAGCCATGACCGTCTTCACTCGCCCGGGAACCGCCGACGCCGCCATGTCGTTCGAGTCTCGCTACGACAACTGGATCGGCAACGAGTGGGTCGCCCCCGTCAAGGGCCAGTACTTCGAGAATCCCACCCCCGTCACCGGCCAGAACTTCTGCGAGATCGCCCGCTCCACGTCCGAGGACATCGAGCTCGCCCTCGACGCCGCGCACAAGGCCGCCCCCGCGTGGGGCAAGACCTCCCCGGCCGAGCGCGCCGTGATCCTCAACAAGATCGCCGATCGCATCGCCGAGAACCTCGAAGCCATCGCGCTCGCCGAGTCCTGGGACAACGGCAAGCCGATCCGCGAGACGCTGAACGCGGACATCCCGCTCGCCGTCGACCACTTCCGTTACTTCGCGGGATGCATTCGGGCGCAGGAGGGTTCGCTGTCGGAGATCGACAGCGACACCGTCGCGTACCACTTCCACGAGCCCCTCGGCGTCGTCGGCCAGATCATCCCGTGGAACTTCCCCATTCTCATGGCCGTGTGGAAGCTCGCGCCCGCCCTCGCCGCCGGCAACGCCGTCGTCCTCAAGCCGGCCGAGCAGACGCCCGCGTCGATCATGTTCCTGATCTCGATCATCGGCGACCTGCTGCCTCCCGGCGTGCTGAACATCGTCAACGGGTTCGGCACCGAGGCGGGCAAGCCCCTCGCGTCGAGCCCGCGCATCAAGAAGATCGCGTTCACCGGCGAGACCACCACGGGCCGCCTGATCATGCAGTACGCGTCCCAGAACCTGATTCCGGTGACGCTCGAGCTCGGCGGTAAGAGCCCCAACATCTTCTTCTCCGACGTGCTGAGCCAGAACGACGACTACCAGGACAAGGCCCTCGAGGGCTTCACGATGTTCGCGCTGAACCAGGGCGAGGTCTGCACCTGCCCGTCGCGTTCGCTGATCCAGCAGGACATCTACGACGAGTTCCTCGCGCTCGCGGCCATCCGCACCAAGGCCGTGCGTCAGGGTGATCCGCTGGACACCGAGACGATGATCGGCGCCCAGGCGTCCAACGACCAGCTCGAGAAGATCCTCTCGTACATCGAGATCGGCAAGGGCGAGGGCGCCCAGGTGGTCACCGGTGGTGAGCGCGCCGAGCTCGGTGGCGACCTCAACGGTGGCTACTACGTCCAGCCGACCATCTTCACCGGCAAGAACAACATGCGCATCTTCCAGGAGGAGATCTTCGGACCGGTCGTCTCGGTCACGTCGTTCACCGACTACGCCAATGCCATCGAGATCGCCAACGACACGCTGTACGGCCTCGGCGCCGGCGTCTGGTCGCGGGACGGTGGCGTGGCCTACCGCGCGGGCCGCGACATCCAGGCCGGACGCGTGTGGACCAACACGTACCACCAGTACCCGGCGCACGCGGCGTTCGGCGGCTACAAGCAGTCGGGCATCGGCCGGGAGAACCACAAGATGATGCTCGATCACTACCAGCAGACCAAGAACCTGCTCGTCAGCTACGCCTCGAAGGCGCAGGGCTTCTTCTGATGGTGTCCGCTCGGGCGGCGACGCCCCCGCGCCTCAAAGCCACCGCCGGGGCGATGGAGCTCCTCCGTCGCCTCGGTGGTCTCCACGGGGCGCTGATGATGCATCAGTCCGGCGGGTGTTGCGACGGCTCCTCCCCGATGTGTTACCCCGCAGGCGAATTCATCGTCGGCGACCGGGACGTGTTGCTCGGGGTCCTCGATCTGCGGGTCGGGGTCGACGAGGTGCCGGCGGATCCCCCCGAGGGTGCCGATTCGGTGTGCGTCTGGATCTCCGGCTCGCAGTTCCAGGCATGGAAGCACACGCAGATGGTCCTCGACGTTGTCCCCGGCCGGGGCAGCGGTTTCTCCCTCGAGACGCCGGAGGGGCTGCGGTTCCTCAGCCGCGGTCGCGCGTTCACCGAGGAGGAGAACGCGCAGCTCGAGGCCGATCCGCCGCTGACCGGTGCCCAGTGGGAGGCGGGGGAGCGACCGAAGGTGCCGACCGAGGCTCTCGTGGTCGCGGAAGCGGTGGACGCCTGTCCGGTGCCGTCGATGCTGCGGGGCTGAGCGCCCCACGAACCGAAATCCGGTGCAGATTCATTCGCTCAGCGAGCGATTCTGCACCGGATTTCTTCGATCACCCACTGTGGGCGCTCGACGAGATCGGCCCACGTGTACCGCAGAACGGTCCAGTCCCTGCTCAGGTCGTTCTGTCGATGCCGGTCACGCTGAAAGGCGGTGACATCGGAGTGGAACGCCCAACCGTCGATCTCCACCGCCAGCCGCGCCGCCGGGAACGCGAAATCGATGACGTATCGGCCGTGGCGAAAATTCGCGATCCATCCGGTGATGCCGGCTGCTTCGAGCAGCCGCACGAACAATCGCTCGGCCTCGGATCGCGCCCCACCTTCCGCCGCGCGCAGCATGCGCTCCGCCACCGCGGCACCGCGTCGACCGGTGTTGCGGGCGTGCGCAGCGCGCAGCGCGCCGATACTCGTGTGACGAGCGAGAGCTCGATCCATGATGCGGGCGCCACCGGCGGAGTCGGCCGCGGCTTCCAGAACGGTGAGCGGTACCGCCGTGACGCGCACACCCTCCCGCACGATGACGTCGGAGAACGCGAGATCCCGGCGGCGCAACCGGGTGCCGCTCAGTGCGTGCGAGCGTCCGGTCCGCGGGGTGGTGACGTCGAGGATCTCCGGCAGATCCGGTTCGATCCCCAGCCAGAACGCCGCGGTAAGACCGGCGGCCGCCGCGCCCGTACCCGAACCCCACACCGCACAGCGCACCCGGGCGCGATCGGTGAACTCGCGGTCGGCGACGAAGTAGACGTTCGGGGCCCGGCGCTCCCACGCGCCCGAGCGGACCCGGCGGTCGAGGGTCTGGCGCGACAGACCGCACGCAGCCGCCTGCGCGCCCGTGATCACACCGTCCTGCGTCGAGAGAACATCGCCGATCATGCGTCGAAGGACGCCGAAGAGCCGAGGACGGTTCCCCGCGCCGAAATCCGGTGCGAAAAACGTCGCTGAGCGAACAAATCCTCACCGGATTTCGCGAGACACACGGAAGCAACACCCGAGCAACACACGAGTCCTACCGTCTCCTCACCGATGCACCACCCGTGCACCGCCGCACCTGCCCACGAGAGGCTCACCCATGGCCGTGAAAGAACCCCGAGATACCGGCGCCCGCACCGAGGGCTCCGACTACCTGGCCAAACGCACTCTGAAGACCGGAACGGCCGGGTGGGTGCTGCTCGCCGGACTCGGCGTCAGCTACGTCATCTCGGGTGACTACTCGGGGTGGAACTTCGGCCTCGAACAGGGCGGTTTCGGCGGGCTGCTGATCGCGGCCATTGTCATCGCGGGCATGTACCTGGCGATGGTGCTGGGCATGGCGGAGATGTCGTCGGCCCTGCCCGCCGCGGGCGGCGGCTACACCTTCGCGCGCCGGGCAATGGGCCCGTGGGGCGGATTCGCCACCGGGACGGCCATTCTCATCGAGTACGCCATCGCCCCCGCCGCGATCGCCACCTTCATCGGCGCGTACGTCGAATCGCTCGGTCTCTTCGGCATCACCGACGGATGGTGGGTCTACCTCGCCGTCTACGCGATCTTCATCGGCGTGCACCTCGCGGGCGTCGGGGAGGCGCTGAAGGTCATGTTCGTGATCACCGCGGTCGCGCTGGTGGGCCTGGTGATCTTCGCGATCGCCGCCGCATTCCGGTTCGACGCGTCCAACCTCACCGACATCGCCCCCACCGACGCCGCGGGCGCATCGGAGTTCCTGCCGATGGGCTACCTCGGCATCTGGGCGGCCGTGCCGTTCGCCATCTGGTTCTTCCTCGCCATCGAGGGGGTTCCCCTGGCTGCGGAGGAGGCGAAGGATCCGGCGCGCAACGTTCCGCGCGGCATCATCGCCGCGATGGCGATCCTGCTGGTCACCGCGACCGCGATGATCTTCCTGGTGACGGGAGCGGGCGGCGCGCAGGCCATGCAGGACTCCGGCAACCCGCTGGTCGAGGCACTCGGCGACAGCGGTGCGGCGACGGTGGTCAACTACATCGGTCTCGCCGGCCTGATCGCGAGCTTCTTCTCCATCATGTACGCCTACTCGCGGCAGCTGTTCGCGCTGAGCCGCGCCGGTTATCTGCCGAAGTCCATGTCGGTGGTCAACTCCCGCAAGGCGCCGACGTTGGCGCTCGTCGTTCCGGGCGTCATCGGTTTCGCGCTGACGTTCACGGGCCAGGGTTCGATGTTGCTGAACATGGCCGTGTTCGGCGCCGCGCTGAGCTACGTTCTGATGATGGTGAGCCACATCGTGCTCCGCCGGAACGAGCCGGACATGCCGCGGCCGTACCGCACCCCGGGCGGCACGGCCACCACGGGATTCGCGCTGGTCGTCGCGGCCCTCGCCGTCATCGCGACCTTCCTCGTGGACAGCACCGCGGCGCTGTGGTGCCTGGTGGTCTTCGCCCTCTTCATGGCGTACTTCGGCTTCTACAGCCGCCACCGTCTGGTGGCGAATTCGCCCGACGAGGAATTCGCCGCTCTCGCCGCGGCGGAGGACGACGTGCGATGACGACCTACCGTCACACCCTCGGCGGCAGCACCTACACGTTCGACGGGCTGGTCGAGTTGATGGCGAAGGCGACCCCGCCCCGGTCCGGCGATCAGCTGGCCGGGTGCGCGGCGTCGTCGGACGCCGAGCGGGCCGCCGCGGCGTGGGCTCTCGCAGACCTGCCGTTGCAGACGTTCCTCGACGAGCAGGTGGTGCCGTACGAGACCGACGAGGTCACCCGGATCATCCTCGACCGACACGACACGTCGGCCTTCGCCGCCGTGAAGCACCTCACCGTCGGCGGTCTCCGGGACTGGCTGCTCACCACGGCGGCCGAGTCGACCAGCGCCGAGACCCTCCGCGCCGTCGCGCCCGGCCTGACTCCGGAGATGGTCGCCGCGACCAGCAAGATCATGCGCAATCAGGACCTGATCGCGGTGGCCAAGGCGACCACCGTCGTCTCCGCGTTCCGCACCACCATCGGACTGCCCGGAACGATGGCGACGCGCCTGCAGCCCAATCACCCCACGGACGATCCCCACGGCATCGCCGCCGCCACCCTCGACGGGCTGCTGATGGGGTCGGGCGACGCGGTCATCGGGATCAACCCCGCCACCGATTCCCCCTCGGCCACAGCGGATCTGCTGCATCTGCTCGACGAGATCAGGCAACGGTTCGAGATCCCGGTGCAGTCGTGCGTCCTCTCCCACGTCACCACCACGGTGGAACTCATCGAGAAGGGGGTGCCCGTCGATCTGGTCTTCCAGTCCATCGCGGGCACCGAGGGGGCGAACTCGAGTTTCGGCGTGACCGTCCCGATGCTGCTCGAGGCGAACGAGGCGGGAAAGTCGTTGCGGCGCGGCACCGTCGGTGACAACGTGATGTACCTCGAAACGGGGCAGGGCTCGGCCCTGTCGGCCAACTCGCACTTCGGCACCGGTGGCAGACCGGTGGACCAGCAGACGCTCGAGACCCGCGCCTACGGCCTCGCCCGCGCGCTCGATCCGCTGCTGATCAACACCGTGGTGGGTTTCATCGGACCCGAGTACCTGTACGACGGCAAGCAGATCATCCGCGCCGGACTCGAGGACCACTTCTGCGGCAAGCTGCTCGGCCTGCCCATGGGCGTCGACGTCTGCTACACCAATCACGCCGAAGCCGATCAGGACGACATGGACACGCTGCTCACCCTGCTGGGGGCGGCGGGCGCGGCCTTCGTCATCGCGGTGCCGGGTGCGGACGACATCATGCTCGGCTACCAGAGCCTGTCCTTCCACGACGCGCTCTACGTGCGACAGGTGTTGGGGCTCAAGCCCGCTCCCGAGTTCGAGGCCTGGATGCATCGACTCGGCATGACCGACGACGCGGGGCGGGTGCTTCCCGTCGACGCGGCGTCCTCGCCTCTGCGGGCCCTGGCGGCGAGCAGATGACCGCCCCGGATTTCTGGTCCGACCTCCGGCTCACGACCCAGGCCCGCATCGGTCTCGGTCGCGCCGGCGACGCGTTGCCGACGCACCGAGTCCTCGAGTTCCGGGCGGCGCACGCGGCCGCGCGCGACGCGGTCCACACCGCCCTCGACGTCGAGGCGTTCGGCGCGGACATCGCGGCCGTGGGGATCGGTGACCCGATCGTGGTGTCCAGCCGTGCCGAGACTCGCAGCGAGTACCTGCGCCGTCCGGATCTCGGCCGGGAGCCGGCCGACCTGTCCGGCGTCGAGCGGGAGGAGAAGGACATCGGCATCGTGCTGTGCGACGGGTTGTCCCCGCGCGCGCTGATGGATCACGGCGCCGGACTCCTGGCCGCGCTGACGGAATCGCTGTCCACGTTCACGATGGCGCGCCCGGTGATCGCGACCCAGGCGCGGGTGGCCCTCGGTGATCACGTGGGTGCCGCGCAGGGGGTGGGAACGCTGATCGTGATCATCGGCGAACGGCCCGGACTGTCGGTGGCCGACAGCCTCGGCATCTACCTGACGCATCGCCCCGAACCGGGCCGCAACGATTCCGAGCGGAATTGCATCTCCAACATCCACCCGCCCGGTGGAATGGGCTACGAGCACGCGGCGCGGGTGACGACGTCGCTGGTGGCGGGCGCACGACAGCTCGGCCGCTCGGGCGTCGCGCTCAAGGACACCTCGCGCGAACTGACCTGAATCGACCGAACCTACCGGCCCCCGACCTTTACCCGACCGGCCGTTAAGGTCACCTGCGTGCTGGTGCAACGCGTACAGATCGCCCCCGATCGCCCCGAGGTCGACGTCCGTGTCATCGACGGAGTCGTGACCGAGGTGGCCGAGCCGGGTCTGTCCGCGCAGGCGCGGGAGGACGTGATCGACGGGGCCGGCGGATATCTGTTGCCCGGGTTCGTCGACGGTCACGTGCACATGACGCAATGGGCCCTCGCCCGACGCCGCATCGACGTCGGTGCGGCGGCCAGTGCGGCGCAGACGGTGGAGCTCGTGGCTGCGGCCGGGGGAACGGGAGTGGTCCAGGCGCAGGGTTTCCGGGCTGCGCTGTGGCCGGACACCCCGCACAAGGACATGCTCGAACGCGCCCTGCCCGGTGCTGCCGTCGCCATCACCAGCATGGATCTGCACGCGGTGTGGTTGTCCCCGGCGATGATGGCGGCCCTCGGGGTCCAGCACCCCACGGGCGTGTTCCGCGACCACGAGGCCGTCGCGGTGTCCGGTGCCGTGGACGCGTGGGTCAACGGTGACGTGCAGGACGGGTACGTGCTCGAGGGCACCGATCAGCTGGCCGCTCGCGGCGTCACCGAGATCCTCGACTTCGAGTACGACGACAACTGGACCTCGTGGTGTCGACGGTTCGCGACGCGGCGGCCCTCGGTGCGGGTGACCGCCTCGACGTGGGCGCCGTGGCTCGGGGACGCCGTGCTCGCGGGTCGGCGCACCGGTGACGAGGCGCCCGGCACCGACGCGATGCTCCGGATGGGGCCGCTCAAGATCATGGCCGACGGCTCGCTCAACACCCGCACGGCGTGCTGCCACGACGCCTATCCCGACGCCGACGAGGAGTCCCACGGTCTTCTCCTCGTGGACTTCGGCGAGTTGGTCGCGCTGATCTCGCAGGCGGCGTCGGCCGGGGTGTCGTCGGCGGTGCACGCGATCGGTGACCGGGCGAACTCCGTGGTGCTCGATGCGTTCGAACACGTGCGGGGGCTGGCCGCCACCGGTGCGGTACCGGCGGCGGGCGGACGGATCGAACACGCGCAGCAGGTCCGTCCCGAGGATCTGCCCCGCTTCGCCCGGGCCGGTCTGGTGGCGTCGGTGCAGCCCCAGCACGCGATGTCCGACCGCGACGTGGCCGACGTGCTGTGGTCGCGTCGCCGGTCGATCGCCTATCCGTACGGCTCGTTGCTCCGGCACGCGGCGACCCTCCAGTTCGGATCCGACGCCCCCGTCTCGCCGCCGGACCCGCTCGCGTCCGTCGCCGACGCGGTGTGGCGTACGGACGACGATCGGCCGCCGTGGCGAGCGGACGAGTCGATGCCGCTGGGGTCCGCGCTGCGGGCCGCGTCGGGCGGGCGCGGCGAGATCACGGTGGGGTCGGCGGGCGACTTCGTGGTGCTCGCCGAGTCGCCGTACGTGCTGTCGAATGCGGATCTGCGTGCGGTTCCGGTGACCGCGACGGTGTGCGCCGGGCGGGTGACGCACCGCGGCGACGATCGGTGACCGAGACCTCGAACGGTTACTTCGCGGTAACATCTACTCGATGGCGGGGCCGATTCCGGACGATTCGTTGGTGAGGTGTCACACGCGTACTCTGAATCGGTGCTTTTACAACCCGGCCGAGTGGGTACACGGCCTCCGATGATCGGGACTGGAGAGTTACGCCCCATCGGTGCGCCGAGCAGGAACGAATCGACTGCTGGACCTATATTCCTTTGGTCGGAAGAACGCTGTCGAAGGCGGTGATGGGGAGGCCGGAAGCGGTGAGTGCCGATCTTGTTCGGCGGTAACGAACAGGACAGGTTTCACGATGTAATTTTGTTGCGATCGACAGGACGACACGAGTGTCGGTCGAGGTCGCGACCAGGTCGGGATGTCAGTCACTCCAGTTTCGCGAAGAGTGTCGGCTGTCCGGCGATAGACGACAATCTTTGAGGATGGTGCAAGACTTGAGCGCTGGGAACACAGCCGGTTCCGACCGTGTCCCGGATGGCGCGTTTCCGCTGTCGGCGGCGCAGCGGGGTATGTGGTTCGCCCAGCAGGCGCTCGGCGACGTGCCGGTGACGATCGCTCAGTACATCGAGGTCGAGGGGCAGCTCGATCTCGACAAGCTCGAGCAGGCCTCGATCTCGGCGGGCAAGGAGTTCGGCTCCGGATATCTGCGCATCCTCGAGGTCGACGGCATGCCGTTCCAGGTCGTGGACCGCGGTATCGACGATTCCATCGGGATCGTCGATTTCAGCGACGAGGACCATCCCGCGCAGGCCGCGATGGTCTGGATGCGCAACGAGTACAGCGCTCCCATCGATCTGCTGTCCTCCCGGCTGGTCGTGCTCTGGTTGCTGCGGCTGTCCGACGATCACTGGTACTGGTTCTCCCGCATTCACCACGTCGCACTCGACGGCTACGGCGCGATGGCCATGATCACCCGTATCGCCGACGTCTACTCGGCCCTCGTGGCCGGGACCGAGGTGCCGCCGACCAAGGCGGTCGACGTGCGCGCGGTCTTCGACGACGAGGTCAAGTACCGCGACTCCTCACGCTTCGACAAGGACCGCGAGTACTGGGCCGAGCGCACCGCGGACCTTCCCGCGCCCGTGTCGCTCGCCGGACGCGCCGCACCCGTCACCGCACACGCCCGCGTCGCGACGGCGGCGCTGCCGGACACTCTGGCCGAGAAGATCGACGCGGCCATCGATCGGATGCAGACGGCGCAGGCGCCGCTCATCGTCGCCGCGTTCGCCGCGTACCTCGCCCGTATGTCGGACACCGACGAGGTGGTGCTCAGCCTCCCCGTCTCCGCGCGCACCACGGCGCAACTGCGGAACTCCGGCGGTATGACCTCCAACATCGTTCCCCTGCGGCTGCGCGTGCCGCGGTCGGCGACGGTGGCCGAGCTGGTGCGTGACGCCCAGCTCGAGCTCACCGGAGCCCTGCGGCGCCAGCGCTACCGCCACGAGGACATGCGCCGCGACATCGGTGCGGGAACCGGCGAGCGAGGCCTCTTCGGCCCGTCGGTGAACATCATGATGTTCCACCCGGTGATCCATCTCGGTGAGGCCACCGGCCACCTTCACGTGCTCACCACCGGCCCCGTCGAGGACCTCGCGGTCAACATCTACGCGGGGGTCGCCGGCGCGTCGACCAACATCGACTTCGAGGGCAACCCGAACCTATACTCGAGCGAGGACCTCGAGCGTCAGCACCGTCGCTTCTTCCGGTTCTTCGAGGAGTTCGTCTCCTCCGATGCCCGGCAACCCATCGCCGCCCTTCCCCTCACCGACGACGCCGAGAGACGGTTGACGCTCGTCGACTTCAACGACACCGACGCCGCCGTGGCGGACGGGACCGTCCTCGATTTTTTTCGATCCAGGGTCGCGGCGACGCCGACGGCGACGGCTCTGGAGTTCGACGGCACCTCCATGTCGTTCGGGGAGTTCGGTGAGCGCGTCGGAGCCCTGGCCCGACACCTGATCTCGGTCGGCGTCGGCCCCGAGGTCCGAGTGGCCGTCGCGATGCGACGGTCGTTCGAGATGATGATCGGCATCTACGCGATCGCCGAGGCCGGCGGCGCGTACGTCCCTCTCGATCCCGATCACCCCGCGGCCCGCACCGAGTACGTGCTCTCCAGTGCGTCGCCGCTGTGCGTGCTGACCACCTCGAACGACGCGTTCGTCGTTCCCGACGGGGTTCCCGAGTACGCCGATCGCGTCGTGGAGATCGATCTACTGGACCTGTCCGATCACGGATACGGTCCGATCGAGCCGACCGAGCGGACCGCGACGCTGTTCCCGGACAACACCGCCTACGTCATCTACACCTCCGGCTCGACCGGTCGCCCCAAGGGCGTCGCCGTCTCGCACGCTGCCGTCACCAATCAGGTGGAGTGGGTGTTCGACACCTACAGCGAGCCCGGCCGCGACGAGGTGGTGCTGCAGAAGACCCCCATCACCTTCGACGTCTCGGTGTGGGAACTCTTCGCCCCCGCCGCCGGCGCGATGCTGGTGATCGCCCGCCCGGACGGACATCGGGACCCGGGGTATCTGGCCGACGTCATCGAGCGGCACGGTGTCACGGCGACGTCGTTCGTCCCGTCGATGCTGACCCTGTTCGTGGACAGCGTCGAGGCGGGTCGCTGCTCGTCGCTGCGGGCCGTGCTCGTGGCCGGCGAGGCCTTCGCGCCGCGATTGGTGGAGAAGTGGCGCCGCTTCGGCGATGCCGCCGCCATCCACAACCTGTACGGCCCGACCGAGTTCACGGTGCACGCGACCGCCGCAGCGGTGCACGACGTCCCGCGTATCTCGGTGCCCATCGGCGCGCCGGTGCGCAACGCCCGCGCCTACGTTCTGGACCACACCCTGTCGCCGCGGCCGATCGGCGCGGCGGGGGAGCTGTACCTGGCGGGGCGCCAGTTGGCCCGCGGGTACGCCGACCGCCCCGACCTCACCGCCGATCGCTTCGTGGCGGATCCGTTCTCCGAGACCGGTGAGCGCATGTACCGCACCGGCGACCTGGTGCGCTGGAACCCGGACGGCCAGCTGGATTACCTGGGGCGCACCGACTTCCAGGTCAAGGTGCGCGGTCAGCGCATCGAGCTCGGCGAGATCGAGGCGACGTTGCTCGCGAGCGACACGGTGCGGGAATCCGTCGTCGTGGTGCACCAGAGCGACCTCGGTCAGCGACTCGTGGCGTACCTGGTTCCCGAGGACGGTCGGCACATCGACACCGCGGCGCTGACCGAACGTGTCGCGGGCATGCTGCCCGCCTACATGGTTCCCGATGCGGTCATGGTCGTCGGATCGATGCCGCTGAACTCCAGCGGCAAGCTCGATCGCCGCCAGTTGCCGTCGCCGGTCTTCCGTTCCACGGCAGCGGAATTCCGCGCACCCTCCACGCCGATGGAACAGCGCGTCGCGGCCCTGTTCGCCGACGTTCTCGGTGTCGGATCGGTCGGCGCGGACGATTCGTTCTTCGCCCTCGGCGGCGACAGCATCATGTCGATCCAGCTGGTGTCGCGCGCGAAGGCGGCCGGGCTGCAGATCTCCTCCCGCGACGTGTTCGAGGCGAAGACCGTCGCCCGGCTGGCCGAGACGGTCTCCGAGGAGAGCGCGGTCGCGGTGCTCCACGAACTGCCCGGCGGCGGCGTCGGTTCGATGCCGCTCACCCCGGTCATCGCCTGGATGACCGAGGACGAGGCTCTCACCGCGGCGTTCGCGCAGTCGATCGTCGTGGATCTGCCTCCGGCGCTGGACCGATCGGGAGAGGACGAGGCGAAGGTCGTCCGCACCCTGTCGGCCGTGGTCGATCACCACGACGCACTGCGGTCGGTGCTCGCGCGCGACGAGGACGGTCGGTGGATGCTGTCGACCACCGCGCCCGGCTCCGTGGACGTGGCCTCGATGCTCACCCATCGCGCGCTGGACGCCGCCGCGGGCACACCGGAACACGATGCGGCCCTCGCCGAGATCTCGGACGAGGCACTGGCGACCCTGGATCCGTCTCGGGGGCGCAATGCCGCCTTCGTGTGGCTCGAGGGATCCGACCGCGATTCGATGCTGATCGTCCTGCACCACCTGGTGGTGGACGGCGTCTCCTGGCGCATCATCCTTCCCGATCTGGCGACGGCCTGGGCGCAGCGCACCACCGAGCAGTCCGTGGTGCTGCAGAAGACCGGGACGTCGTTCCGACGGTGGGCACACGCTCTCGGCGACGTGTCCCGCTCGCCCGCGGTGATCGACCGTGAGGACTACTGGCGCGCAGCCGCGCCGACCGGCGCTCCGTCCGTGATCGGTTCGCGTGCACTCGATCCCGGCCGCGACACGGTGGAGACGCTGGACAGCGTGGAGGTCTCCGAGACCTACCCGGTCACCTACGCGATGCTCACCACGGTTCCCACCACGTTCCGCGGCGGCGTCAACGACGGGTTGCTGACGGCGCTCGCGCTGGCGGTGGCCAAGTGGGAGCGCCGCCGCGGTGTCGACGGCCGATCCATCGCCGTGAACCTCGAGGGCCACGGCCGCGAAGAGGACCTGGTCCCCGGCGCCGACCTCTCCCGGACCGTCGGGTGGTTCACGTCGATGTACCCGGTGCGCCTCGACGTCACCGACATCGATCTCGACGACGCTCTCGGTGGGGGCGGCGCCGCCGGTACCGCGGTCAAGGCCGTCAAGGAGCAGCTCTCCGAGGTGCCGAACCACGGTGTCGGGTACGGACTGCTGCGCTACGTCAACCCCGACACGGCCGCACGGCTGGCCGACGGGACCGCGCCGGAGATCAGCTTCAACTACCTGGGCCGTGTCGGTACCTCCGACGTACCCGAGGAGATCCGCCGCGACGGCTGGTTCCCGGACCCCGAGCACGCGTCGTTGAAGGGTCTGCGGGGCAAGCAGGTTCCCGTCCGGTTCGTGCTCGACATCAACGCGATGGTGGTCGACACCGATCGCGGACCGTCGTTGCGCACCACCTTCGACTTCCCGGCCGGCGTCCTCGACCGGCACGACGTCGAGGACCTCGCCGCGCTGTGGTCCGAGGCGCTCGCCGCGCTGAGCACGCATTCGGCCGCCCCCGACGCCGGTGGCCTCACGCCGTCCGACGTGGATCTGGTGTCGGTCGATCAGGGGTTCATCGAGTCCCTGGAGTCGACCTACACCGGCCTGCAGGACATCTGGCCGCTGTCGCCACTGCAGAGCGGATTCCTCTTCCACTCGGCGTTGGCCGGTGACGCACTCGACGTGTACGCGTCGCAGATCGTGCTCGAACTCGGCGGCCGGGTGGACGGCGATCGGTTGCGTGCCGCCGCCGATGCGCTCGTGGCCCGCCACCCCAGCCTGCGCGCGGGATTCGTCATCGACGACGCCGGAACCGCCGTGCAGGTGGTCGTGGACCGTGCGAACGTGCCGTGGTCCGAGGTGGACGCCACCGACGACGGCCGGCTCACGGGCGAGGACGTCGATCGCCGCGCCGGCGAGGTCGCCGCGACCGATCGGGCCGCGCGCTTCGACATGACCGCTCCACCCTTGCTGCGGTTCCTGCTGGTGCGCACGGGCTTCGACCGGTATCGCTTCGTGATGACCAACCATCACATCCTGCTGGACGGCTGGTCGCTCCCCATCGTGGTGCAGGATCTGCTCACGCTCTACATCAACGGCGCGGATCGCACCGCCCTGCCGCGCGTGCGCCCGTACCGCGACTACCTGTCCTGGCTGGCGGCGCAGGATGCTCGCGAGTCCCTCGCCGCATGGGCGGCCGCGCTGTCCGGGGTGGACGAGCCGACTCTCGTCGCGCCCAACGCCGTCGCCGACGGCGCTTCCGTCGCACCGGCCACCTACGACGTGACGGTGCCGGAACAGGTCTCCGCCCGGCTCGACGAGTTCACCCGCGCGCACGGCGTCACGCTCAACACCGTTCTGCAGGCGAGCTGGGGAATCGTGTTGGCCCGCATCACCGGTCGTGACGACGTGGTGTTCGGCACCACGGTGTCCGGGCGGCCGCCGCAGGTGCCGGGCATCGAGACCATGCTCGGCCTGCTCATCAACACGCTTCCCGTGCGGGTCCGCGTCGAGCGCAGCGACACGGTCGCGACGCTGCTCGAGCGCATCCAGCGCGAGCAGACGTCGTTGCTCGATCACCATTACGTGGGTCTGACGGAGATCCAGGCCGAACTGGGCGTCGGGCCGTTGTTCGACACGCTCATGGTCTACGAGTCCTACCCGCTCGATCGCGAAGCTCTCACGCGGGAAGCCGATTTCGACGGTCTCCAGGTGCTGGGAGTCGAGTCGAACGACGCGACGCACTACCCGCTCACCGTGGTCGCCCTGGCCGATCCGCATCTGCGGCTGGCCGCGAAGTACCTGCCGTCGATGATCGGACCGGATCGCGTTCGGACCGTGCTCGACGGCGTGTTGGACGTGCTCGCCGCACTCGTCGCCGACGGCGCCGCTCGGGTCGACGACATCGACCTGATCTCCGCGGCCGACGCGGAACGTCTGACGAGCGTCACCGGCGCACCCGCGTTGGAGCCGCGTCTGCTGGGCGACATCCTGAGCGACAGCGTGCACCGCGATCCGTCCGCCACGGCGGTGGAGACCGTCGACGGATCCATCACCTACGCCGATCTCGACGCCCGGTCGAACGCCCTCGCGCGCGAGCTGATCGCTCGCGGCGCCGCGCCGGAGACCGTGGTGGCGCTGGCTCTTCCGCGATCGGTCGAGTACGTCGTCGCGCTCTGGGCCGTCGTGAAATCGGGCGCGGCATTCCTGCCCGTCGATCCGCGGTACCCGTCCGACCGCATCCGCCACATGCTCGTGGACTCCGGCGCGATTCTCGGGCTCTCCGCGGCGTCGACCCACGCCGTCGTCGGACCCGAGGGTCTGCCCGGGGACGTCGAATGGCTCGACGTGGACGCGGCGGTCGTCTCCGGCCGTGGCACCGGCCCGGTGGTCGCCGGCGAACGACTCGCGCAGCCGCGGGCGGACTCGCTCGCGTACATGATCTACACCTCGGGTACCACGGGTAAGCCGAAGGGCGTGTCCGCAATTCACCGCGGCCTGGCCAACTTCACGAGCTACGTCACGGAGTCCTTCGAGGTGGACCACACCTCGCGAGTGGTGGCGTTCGCCTCGCCGAGCTTCGACGCATCCGTCCTGGAGTTGATGCTGACGTTCGGTGCCTCGGCCACCATGGTCGTCGTCCCGTCGGACGTGTACGGCGGTGACGAGTTGAGCCGGTTCCTGGCCGAGCGCGGTGCGACCCACGGTTTCGTCACCCCGTCGGCGTTGGTCACGGTCGACCCGTCGACCGTTCCGGCGTTCGACCACATCGTGGTGGGCGGCGAGGCGGTTCCGGCGGATGTGGTGCAGCGCTGGGCGACCGGGCGCAGGCTCTACAACGGCTACGGCCCCACCGAGACCACCATCCTGTCCAACTCCACGGAGCTGCACGCGGACCGTCCCGTCACCATCGGCCCGCCGATTCGTGGGATGCGCGCGTTGGTGCTGGACGGACGGCTGCGTCCGGCGGCCGTCGGAGTACCCGGCGATCTGTACCTCGCCGGCCCGTCCGTCACCCGCGGTTACCACGATCGGGCGGCTCTGACGGCGGAGCGATTCGTCGCCGCGCCGTCCGGCGGCCGGATGTACCGCACGGGCGACGTCGCCCGCTGGGTCCACGACGCCGACGGTGATCTGACCGTGGAGTACTTGGGACGCAGCGACTTCCAGGTGAAGATTCGTGGCTTCCGCGTCGAACTCGGCGAGATCGACGCCGCTCTGACGACCCACGACGATGTCGACTTCGCGGCCACCCTCGGCGTGACGATGGCCTCCGGAGTCACCGCCCTCGTGTCCTACGTACGGCCGCGGTCCGGCGCGACGATCGACGTGGCGTCGCTGCGCTCGCACGTGGGAGCCGCGCTTCCCAGCCACATGGTGCCCGCCGCGGTGGTCGAACTCGAGACCATCCCGCTCACCTCCGCCGGCAAGCTCGATCGCCGGGCGCTGCCCGAACCCGATTTCGGAGCGGCCGCCGAGTCGGCGCCCGCGCGCACCGATACCGAGCGCGCGCTGGTCGAGGTCTTCGCCGAGGTCCTCGGCGTTCCGTCGCTCGGCATCACGGAGTCGTTCTTCGACGTCGGCGGCAACTCGCTGCTCGCCACCAAGGTGGTCGCGCGGATCAACGGTCTGGGCCTCGGCGGTCGCGTCGGAGTGCGCGACGTCTTCGAATCGCCCACCGTGGAATCGCTGGCCGCCGTGGTCGATTCGTCGACCACCGACACCTCGATGCCCGACACACCGGAGCTGGTGGCCGGCCCGCGCCCGGATCGCGTCCCGCTCTCGCTCGCGCAGCAGTCGATGTGGCTCATCAACAAGTTCGACACCTCGTCCGCGGCCTACAACATCGTGCTGCCCGTGCAGCTCACCGGTGCGCTCGACGTCGATGCGCTCACCGCGGCGATCGGTGACGTGGTGGAGCGGCACGAGGTGCTGCGCACGCGCTACCCGGACACCGAGGACGGTCCCGTCCAGGTGATCCTGGGTGCGGACGCGGTGCCCCTGTCGCTGACGCCGGTCGACGTGGACTCTGCGGACCTGGCCCGCGAGAAGGTGATCGAGTTCGTCTCCGACGGGTTCGACGTGTCCATCGCTCCGCCCGTGCGGGCACGGCTGTTCCGGGTGGCCCCCGACCGCCACATCCTGGTGGTCGTGGTCCATCACATCGCCGCCGACGGTGCATCCATGGCCGCGCTCGCGCGAGACATGATGGTGGCCTACGGCTCTCGCGCCGCAGGCACGGCGCCGGCGTGGGCGCCCCTCGCCGTGCAGTACGCGGACGTGGCCCTGTGGCAGCGGCGCGTCCTCGGTGACCCCGGCGACGAGGACTCGGTCTCCGGGCGGCAACTGGCGCACTGGCGCTCGGTGCTCGCGGGTGCCCCGGAGGTGCTCGAGCTGCCTCTCGATCGTCCGCGTCCGGCCCGCCGCACCGTCGAGGGCGCCATCGTGCCGCTGTCGATTCCGGCCGACGTGGTGGACGGACTCGAGGCCCTGGCCCGGGAGCGGCGAGGTTCGCTGTTCATGGTGGTGCATGCCGCGCTGTCGGTACTGCTGTCCAGAATCACCGGCACGCAGGACATCTCGATCGGAACACCGGTCGCCGGTCGTGGACTCGAGTCGCTCGACGATCTGGTCGGCATGTTCGTCAACACCGTCGTGCTGCGGACGGACGTCGATCCGTCGGCGCCGTTCGACGTCCTCCTCGAGCAGGTACGCGAGAAGGATCTCGACGCGTTCGCCCACGCGGACATTCCGTTCGAATCGCTGGTGCGTGAGCTCTCGGTGCCACGCTCGACGTCCTACTCGCCTCTCTTCCAGGTGATGCTGGCGTTCCAGAACAACGCCCCGGTGTCCTTCGAACTGCCGGACCTCACGATCGACGTGCTCGGCGACCTCGCGGACGGGGCCAAGTTCGATCTCCTCGTCGCCGTCGAGCCGACGCCCACCGACGACGGCCGGTTCTCGCTCGAAGGGCGGATCACGTACGCGTCCGCGTTGTTCGACGAGGACACCGTGACGCGTTTCGCGGCATGGTTCCAGCGCATTCTCGCCGCAGTGTCGTCCGAACCGCAGTCGGTGTCGGGGGACATCGACCTCGACGGTGCGGACGACGATCAGGAAAGGTCCTCCGTGTCGCCTGCTCTACCCCCTCGCCGGATGACGGTGCGCGAACTTCCCGCGCTCCTCGCCGCAGCCGCCGACGTCGCCCCGGATCGGGTCGCCGCGTCGTTCGACGGCATGGAGGTGACGTACGCGCAGTTCCACGAGCGGCTGCAGATGCTCTCGGGTCCGATGTCCGCCCGCGGGATGGGCCCGGACGCGATCGCGTCGGTGGTGCTCACCGGTCTGCTGCCGACGCTCATGGCGGCGCCGCCGAACGCGGACGGCACGGATGCCTTCGGCGCGGTGCTCGACCAGGTCGTCGCCGACGCCCACGCGCTGGTCGGTGACATCGAGATCCCGGAACCGGCTTCCGCCGCACCGGAACCGGCGGAGATCGCGGTGACCGAGCCGGCCCGTGAGCCGAGCCCCATCGCTCGGTGGTCGCAGTGGGTCGAGCGCGATTCCGCCGCCCCCGCCGTGGTGTTCGGCGACGACACCGTCTCCCGCGGCGACCTCGACGAGCGCGCGGATCTCCTCGCGCACGCCCTCGCCGACCACGGCGCCGGCCTCGACACCGTGGTCGCGCTGCTGCTGCCGCGGTCGGTGGACTGGATCGTCGGCATGCTCGCGTGCTGGAAGGTCGGCGCCGCCTATCTGCCGCTCGATCCGTCGGGCCCCGTCGATCGCGCCGCCGCGGTGCTCGCGGACGTCGCGGCGGTCGCGATGGTCGTCCCGTCCGACCTGTCCGAGTCCGACCTGTCCACGTCCGACCGAGAGGCTGTCGCCGACGCGTACGGCGTTGCGACCGTTCCGGTCTCGGCCGACGGCCGGTCCGGCGACGCCCGCCCGGATCCGTGGTCGACCGCATCGTCGGACTCGGCGCTGGCCTACGTCATCACCACGTCCGGATCGACCGGACGACCCAAGCCGACCCTCGTGCCGATGGCCGGGGTGCGGAACACCTACGCCTGGTATCGCGACGCGCTGGATCTCCGGGAGGGATCGACGGCGCTCGTCGTGTCGTCCCCGCGCTTCGACCTGACCCAGAAGAACGTGTGGACCCCGCTGATCAACGGCGGTGTGGTGCACCTGGTGTCCGAGGGATTCGATCCGGCCGAGATCCTGGCCGCGGTGTCCGCGTCGCGGATCGACGCGATCAACATGGCGCCCAGCGCGTTCGAGGCCGTCGCCGAGCTCGACACCGACGGTGTCCTCGCGACCGTCGGCGCCGTCATCCTGGGCGGCGAGCCCATCCGCCCCGCGGTCTACCGGTCGCTGGTGGGAACCGATGTGCGACTGCTGAACTCGTACGGTCCCACCGAGGCGTCCGACGTCACCTCGTCCTTCGAGATGGATACCGCGGCCGCGGTCGACGCGTCGCAGGTGCCCATCGGTACCGCCATCGACGGCGTCGAGTACCACGTGCTGGACGCTCGACTGCGCCGCGTTCCGCGCGGCGTCACCGGGGAGCTCTACATCGGCGGCGTGGCCGTCGGTCGTGGCTACGGCGGCATGAGCGAGCAGACGGTGACTCGGTTCGTGGCCACCGCCGACGGGCAGAGGCTCTACCGCACCGGCGACCTGGTCCGCGTACGCAGCGACGGCAACCTGCTGTTCGTCGGCCGAGCCGACTTCCAGGTCAAGATTCGCGGGCTCCGCGTCGAACTGGGTGAGATCGAATCGGCGCTCGCGGCCCATGCGGACGTGGCGCAGGCGGTCGTGGTGCTGCAGAGCGACGACGGTGTCGATCACCTCGTCGCGCACCTGGTGCCGTCCGCCGGGCGGACCGTCGACGTCGCAGCCGTACTCACCGACGCTCGGAGTGCCCTGCCGGACTACATGATCCCGGTGGCCGCGAACGTCCTCGAGACTCTGCCGCTCAACGCCAGCGGCAAGCTCGACCGGAAGGCCCTGCCGTCGGTCACCGTCGGTGCGGGTTCGCCCACCGGCGAGTTCGTCGCACCCGCCACCCCGACCGAGGAGATCATCGCGGGCGTGTTCGCCGAGGTGTTGAGGGTGCCACGCGTGAGCGTGGAGGACTCCTTCTTCGAGCTCGGTGGTGACTCGCTCGTCGCGACCCGCGTGGTCGCGCGCCTGTCCGGTGCGCTCGGGGTCGACATCACGATGCCGGACATCTTCGAGGCACCGACCGTGCGCATGCTCGCCGAGGTCGCGGCGTCGGCGACGAATGCGGCTCCGCGCCCGCCGTTGGTGCCGGTCGACCGTGCGGCCGGTCCGCTGCCGCTCTCGCTCGCGCAGCAGCGCATGTGGATCATCAACCGCTTCGATCCGGACTCGGTGGGCTACAACATCCCGCTGACCCTGAACATGACGGGCGAGGTGGACGTCGACGCCCTCCGCGCCGCGCTGCGGGACGTCGTCGAACGCCAGGAAGCGCTACGAACGGTGTTCCCGGACAACGGAAGCGGACCCGAGCAGCACATCCTGCCGATGGCGGACGTGGAGTTCGACGTGGATGTCGTCGAGGCCTCGGGAGACTCGGCCGCGTCGGCCGTCGTGGCGTTCGCGTCCACTCCGTTCGACGTCACCACCGAGGTGCCGGCTCGCGCCCGCATCGTCACCACCGGCGAGAATCAGTACCTCCTGGTCTTCGTGGCGCACCACATCGCCACCGACGGAGCGTCGCTGTTGCCGCTGGTCACGGACTTGGTGCAGGCGTACACGGCACGGGTCTCGGGATCGGAGCCCTCCTTCGCGCCGCTCGAGATCGCCTACGTCGACTACGCGCAGTGGCAGCGCGACCTGCTCGGCTCGCCGGACGATTCCGAGTCGCTGTGGTCCGAGCAGTCCACCTACTGGCGGACCGCACTGGCCGGGGTGCCCGAGGTGGGGGAGTTGCCGCTGGACCGCCCGCGCACCGATACCCGCACCGGCGTCGGCGCCGCGCTGCACTTCGACCTCGACGCCGAGCGACACCGCGATGTCGCCGCTCTCGCGCGCCGCTATGGGGTTTCGCGCTTCATGGTGATGCACGCCGCGGTCGCGGTGCTGCTCGCCCGGCTCGGCGGAGGCGACGACATCGTCGTCGGTACCCCGGTCGCCGGACGCGGTCGGCCCGAGCTCGAGCCGCTGGTCGGCATGTTCGTCAACACCCTCGCGCTGCGTACGCCGATCCGGCCGGACGCCACGCTGTCCGAGGTCCTGGCCGACGTGCGCGCGGCCGACCTGGCGGCGTTCGCGCACAGCGAGATTCCGTTCGAATCACTCGTCGAGCAGTTGCAGCCGACGCGCACCACCGCGCACTCGCCGCTGTTCCAGACCATCGTGTCCTATCACTCGGATGCGCAGCCCACCATCGCGCTGCCCGGTCTCGAGGTGACCCCGGGCGCCGTGGACGTGGAGTTCGCGAAGTTCGATCTGGCTTTCGAGTTCTCGGAGAGGCTCGACGACGAGGGAAGCCCCGCCGGCATCGGCGGCTACCTCGGCTTCGCCACCGACATCTTCGACACCGCCACGGTCGAGACGTTCCGAGACCGGTTGCTGCGCATCGTCGACGCCGTGCTCGCCGCGGAACCCGACGACGCGGTCGGTGACTTCGACGTCCTCGACGCCGACGAGGTGCAGAACCTGTCCCCGGTGCACGGCAGCGCCGTGCACGATCCCGCGGTCGCCGAGACCACGCTGATCGACCTGCTGACCGACGCCGTTGCCCGCAACCCGGACGGCATCGCCGTGCGATCCGCGGACGGTGAGGTCACCTACGCCGAGCTCGACGCACGATCGAACCGCATCGCCCGAGTGCTGATCGAGCGCGGGGTGGGCCCGGAAGTGCGGGTGGCCGTGGCCATTCGACGCTCCTACGAGTCCGTGCTGGCGGAGTGGGCCGTCATCAAGACGGGCGGCGCGTTCGTCCCCGTCGACCCCAATCACCCGGCCGACCGCATCGAGCACATGATGGTCGACTCCGAGGCGATCCTCGGACTCACCACCGCCGATCGAGTGGCGACGTTGCCCGAGCTCGCGGACTCCGAGTGGTTCGTCCTGGGCTCCGGTCCGCAGGGGGCCGTCGGCGATCCGTTCGAGGTCCGCAGCGCATCGGACGCTCCGATCACCGACGCCGAGCGTCTCGGCGCAGTGCGGATGGCGAACAACGCCTACGTCATCTACACGTCCGGGACCACCGGTCTGCCCAAGGGTGTCAGCGTCACCCACACCGGGCTCGCGAATCTCGCCGTCTTTCAACGTGAGCGGTACTCCGTGACCCCGCAGTCGCGGGTGCTGCACGTCGCCTCGCCCAGCTTCGACGCGTCGATCCTCGAACTGTTGCTGATGCTCGGGGCGGGTGCGAGCCTGGCCGTGGTGCCGGCGGACGTCTACGGCGGCGACGAGCTGCGTACCTTCCTCGTCGAGCACGCCGTGACGCACGGCTTCATCACCCCCACCGCGTTGTCGTCCGTCGACCCCGCGGGTGTCGACGCGTTCGCCCACGTCGTGGTGGGCGGCGAGGCCGTTCCGCGCGACATCGTCTCCGCGTGGGCGCCGGGCCGCAACCTCTACAACGGTTACGGTCCGACCGAGACCACGGTCATCTCCAACGTCGCCGATCTGCGGGTCGGCGAACCCATCACCATCGGACCGCCCATCGACGGTGTGTCCGCGGTGGTGCTCGACGCCCGGTTGCGTCCGGTGCCCGTCGGGGTGGCCGGCGACATGTATCTGATCGGACCGGGTGTCACCCGCGGCTATCACGCGCGCCGCGGACTGTCGGCGACGCGGTTCGTCGCCGATCCCACCGCGGTCGGCTCCCGGATGTACCGCACGGGCGACGTCGTGCGCTGGACTCCGCGCGGCGGACGGTTGCACGCGTCCTATGTGGGACGGTCGGACAGTCAGGTCAAGATCCGCGGTCTGCGCATCGAACTGGGTGAGATCGACAGCGTCCTGACGCGCCACGAGGACGTCGCCTATGCGGCCACCGTCGGCCGCACCGCGCCGTCGGGGGACACCGTGCTGGTGGCCTACGTCAAACTCGCCGCCGACGCGACGGTGGAGCCGCGCGCTCTCGCCGAGCACGCCGCGTCGTTCCTGCCGTCGTACATGGTGCCGTCGTCGATCATGGTCATCGACGAGGTTCCGCTCACGCCGGTCGGCAAGCTGGACACGCGCGCTCTGCCGGAGCCCGAGTACTTCTCGCACGCCGCGAGCACTCGCGCACCCGCCGGGGCGAACGAGTACACCGTCGCCGCGGTGTTCGCCGAGATCCTCGGCGTCGAGAACGTGGGGGGCGACGATTCCTTCTTCGACCTCGGCGGCAACTCGCTCGGTGCCACCCGTGTCGTCGCCCGCCTGAACGCCGCGTTCGGCGCCCGCATCGGGGTGCGCGAGATCTTCGAGCACCCGACGGTCGCCGGGATCGCTCGCCGGCTGGCCCTGGCCGGCGGCGTGGGCGCGCGCCCGCCTCTGGTCGCCGGCCCACGCCCGGAACCGATTCCGCTCTCGCTGGCTCAGCAGCGGATGTGGTTCGTGAACCGGCTCGACCCGGAGTCGGCCGTCTACAACATCCCGTTGGGTCTGCGCCTGACCGGAGACCTGGATCTCGATGCGTTGCGCGCGGCGCTGGCCGACGTGCTCGGACGCCACGAGTCCCTGCGCACCCTCTACCCGGATTCCGTCGACGGGCCGTCCCAGGTGATCCTGTCCGCGTCCGAGGTCCCGGTGCAGATCGCGGCGACCGACGTCGCGGACGACACCGAGCTGCACGAGCGCGTTCTCGCCACGGCCTCGGCCGGTTTCGACGTCACCGCTGCGCCGCCGATCCGCGTCGAGCTGTTCCGCATCGCGGGTGGCGACCGGTACGTCCTGCTGCTCGTGGTGCATCACATCTCCGCCGACGGGTCCTCGATGGCCCCGCTGGCCACGGACCTCATGGGTGCCTACGCCGCTCGGGTCGAGGGGAACGTGCCGGGATGGGATCCGCTTCCGGTGCAGTACGCGGACTTCGCCGTGTGGCAGCGCTCTGTGCTCGGGGTGGAGGAAGACCCCGAGTCCGTGACCGCGGTACAGGCCTCCTACTGGAAGTCGACGCTGCAGGGTCTGCCGGAACTGCTGGAGTTCCCGGTGGACCGGCCGCGTCCGGCGCACCGCTCCATCGAGGGCGGTGCCGTCGAGATCACCGTCCCGGCAGACGTACAGGCCGCGCTGACCGAACTCGCGCGTACCACGGACACCACGGTGTTCATGGTGGTGCACGGCGCATTCGCCGTGCTGCTGTCGCGGCTCAGCGGATCCGACGACATCGCCGTCGCGACGCCGACGGCGGGGCGCGGCGAGGAGGCGCTCGACGGTCTCGTCGGCATGTTCGTCAACACGCTCGCGCTGCGGACCCGGGTCGACGCCGACGCGACCTTCGACGAGGTCCTCGCGGTGACGAAGGAGACCGACCTCGGCGCGTTCGGTCATGCCGATCTGCCGTTCGAGCGGGTCGTCGAGGTGTTGGCCCCGGTTCGGTCGAAGTCGTTCTCGCCGCTCGTGCAGGTGATGCTGACGTTCCAGAACATCGACTACCCGACGGTCGAACTTCCCGGCCTGACGGTGTCCGCCGTCGACGGCGGGCTCCGGGACGCCAAGTTCGATCTGGGCGTCGCGCTGCACGAGGAGTTCGACGACACCGGTGCCCCCGCGGGTATCACCGCGCTGTTCACGTATGCGACGGACATTCTCGACGAGGATTCCGTGGCGATCATGGCCGAGCGATTCCAGACGGTGCTTCGCGCGGTGTCCGAGGACAGCGCCGTCGTCGTCGGTGACATCGACATCCTGACGGACGCCGAGAAGGGCACGCTCGCCCCGACCGCCGCGCCGGCGCCCGAGTTGGGCTCGGCCCTGGCCGAGCTCGAGGGGAAGTCGCTCGCCGAACTGCTCGAGACCGCCGCGCGCATCGATCCGGACGGGACCGCGCTGTCCCACAACGGAACCGACGTGACCTACGGTGCGCTGCAGCAGAAGTCGTCCGAGCTCGCGATCACCCTGGCCGCAGTCGGCGTCGGACCCGAGGCCGCCGTGACGGTTGCGCTGTCGACCCTGCTGCCGGGTCTCCTCGACGGGGACGCGGCGAACGGTTTCGCCGAGCGGTTCTCGACCATGCTGGCGTCCGCGATCGCCCACGCGGATGCGGACACCTCGCCGGTCGCGTCGGCCTCGACGCTCGCGTCGATGTTCCGCGACCAGGTCGAGCGCACCCCGGATGCGCCCGCCCTCACGTTCGCGGACGTCACCCTGACCTACCGAGAGTTCGCCGACCGCGCGTTCGCGCTCGCCCGCGAACTCGTGCACCGTGGCGTGGGACCGGACGTCCATGTGGCTCTGGCGATGCCGCGATCGGTCGATCTGCTCGTCGGCATGTATGCCGTCGTCGCGGCCGGTGGCGCCTACGTGCCGCTCGACCTCGAGCACCCCGCGGAACGCATCGCATACGTGCTCGGCAGTGCGCGGCCGGCGATGGTGCTGACCACGCGGGCCTCCGGCTTCGCCGCCGGTGATTCGTCGATTCCGTTGCTGCAGATCGATTCGATCGATCTCGCCGAGCGGGCCACGTCGCCGTTGACGGACGACGACCGCATCGCCCCGTTGCGTCCGGACCACACCGCGTACGTCATCTACACCTCCGGCTCGACCGGGCGCCCCAAGGGTGTCGCCGTCTCGCACCGCTCGATCGTCAACCGCATCGTGTGGATGCAGGACGAGTACCGCCTGACGTCGGCCGACGTGGTGCTGCAGAAGACTCCCGCGACCTTCGACGTCTCCGTCTGGGAGTTCTTCTGGGCCCACCAGATCGGGGCTCGACTGGTGGTCGCCGCTCCCGACGGGCACCGCGATCCGGCCTACCTGGCGCGCGTGATCGAGGCGGAGGGCGTCACCACTCTGCACTTCGTGCCGTCCATGTTGTCGGTGTTCGTCGCCGCCGCACCGGCCAGTGCGCTGACGACACTGCGTCTGGTGTTCGCGAGTGGCGAGGCACTGCCGCCCGCCACGGCCGCGCGGTTGACCGAGTTGACCGACGCCGGTCTGCACAACCTCTACGGACCGACAGAGGCCGCGGTGGACGTGACCTATCACCGGTACACGGCGGACGACGTGGACTCGGTTCCCATCGGTCGACCCGTGGCGAATACCGGTGTGCGCGTGCTGGATCAGCGGCTTCGTCCGGTTCCGCCGAACGTGGCGGGCGAGCTGTACCTGACCGGTGTGCAGTTGGCCAGAGGTTATGTGGGTCGCCCCGACCTGACCGCCGACCGCTTCGTCGCCGATCCCGGCGTCGCGGGCGAGCGGATGTATCGCACGGGTGACCTCGTGCGCCGTCGTGCCGACGGGGAGCTCGACTACATCGGCCGCACCGACTTCCAGGTCAAGTTGCGCGGACTGCGGATCGAGCTGCCCGAGATCGAGACGGCCCTGACGGACCTGCCCGAGGTCGCCGAGGCCGTGGCCCTGGTGGTCGACGCGGCCGGGGATCAGCACCTGGTGGCCTACGTGGTGCCGAGTGCGGGATCGACGCCGGAACCGGTGGATCTCACCGAGCGGGCGTCGAATCGGTTGCCGGAGTACATGGTTCCGGATGTGGTTCTGGTCCTCGACGCTCTTCCGCTGACGTCGAACGGCAAGCTCGATCGCACCTCGCTGCCGCGCCCGGAGTTCGGAGCCGGTGCGGCGGAGTACGTCGCCCCGCGAACGGATGCCGAGCGGGGTGTCGCCGCGGTGTTCGCGGACATCGTCGGTGCCGAGCGAATCGGCGCACAGGACTCCTTCTTCGCCCTGGGCGGCACGTCGCTGGGCGCGACGAGGGTCGCGGCGCGCCTGCAGGCGACCTTCGGGGTCGAGGTGACGGTGCGTGAGGTGTTCGATCACCCGACGGTCGAGGAGATCGCCCACCTGATCTCCGGCCGGGACGGTGGGGCTCCTCCGCGTTCGCCACTCGTCCCGCAGGACCGCCCGACGCGAATTCCGCTGTCGCTGGCGCAGTCCCGCATGTGGTTCATCAACCAGTTCGACACCGAGTCGCCGGCGTACAACCTGCCGCTGGCGGTCCGCCTCACCGGCGATCTCGACGCGGACGCGATGGCCGCCGCTCTGGTCGACGTCGTCGAGCGCCACGAGTCGCTTCGCACGGTGTTCCCCGACTCCGAGGACGGACCGAGCCAGGTCGTTCTGCCCGCCGCCGAGGTCGCCCCCACTCTCGAGGTCGAGGATGTCGCCGACGAAAGCTCGCTGATCGCACGGGTCCGCGACCTCGCGCTCACCGGGTTCGACGTGACCACCTCGGTTCCGTTGCGGGTGGCCCTGTTCCGGCTCCCGGGTGACGCACCGGAGCACATCCTGGTGTTCGTCGCGCACCACATCAGCGCCGACGGTGCGTCGATGGCGCCGCTGTTCACCGACGTCTTCACCGCGTACCTCGCGCGGACCGCGGGGGAGGCGCCGGCGTGGTCTCCTCTTCCGGTGCAGTACGCCGACTTCGCGATCTGGCAGCGCGAGGTGCTCGGTGACGACACCGATCCCGAGTCGCTCGCCGCCCGGCAGATCGACCACTGGGCGACCGCCCTGGACGGCATTCCCGAGGCGATCGATCTGCCGACGGACCGTCCCCGCCCGGCCGTGCAGTCGCTCCGCGGTGCGACGCTGCCCTTCTCGATCGACGTCGACACGCACGCAGCGCTGCTCGCCGTGGCGCGCGCACACGACGTGTCCCTGTTCATGGTGGTGCACGCCGCGCTGTCGGTTCTGCTCGAGCGGTTGTCGGGCGGCGACGACGTCGCCGTCGGCACGCCGGTGGCCGGACGCGGTGAGGAGCAGCTCGATCCGCTGGTCGGCATGTTCGTCAACACGTTGGTCCTGCGAGCGACCGTTCTTCCCGACGCGACGTTCGCCGACCTGCTCGCGCAGATCCGCGAGAGCGATCTGACCGCGTTCGGCAACGCGGACATCCCGTTCGAGCGGCTCGTGGAAGTCCTGAAGGTGCCGCGGTCGACGGCGCACCAGCCGCTGTTCCAGGTCGCGTTGGCGTTCAACAACAACGAGCGCCCGGACATGACCATCGCGGGCCTGACCATCACTCCGCTCGAGACCTCGCTGGAGGCGGCGAAGTTCGACCTCCAGCTCTCCATCGGCGAGAATGTCGACGCGTCGGGCGCACCGGCCGGTCTGGAGGCGTCGTTCGACTACGCCACGGATCTGTTCGACGAGTCCTCGGTACGCTCGTTCGCCGACCGCTTCGACCGGATCCTGCGCACCGTGGCCGCCGACGCCACCGCCGTCGTGGGGGACATCGACATCCTCGACGAGGCAGAGATCGCCGAGCTCACTCCGGTGCTCGGTGCCCGGCCGGTCGAATCACGCACGCTGGCGCAGCTTCTGACCGACGGTGCCGCTCTCGACCCGGACGCCGACGCGGTCACGTTCGACGGTCGCACGCTCACGTACCGCGAACTGGACGACGCCTCCTCGGCGTTGGCCCGCGAGCTGATCGACCGGGGGGCCGCACCGGAGACCTTCGTCGCACTCGTCGCCACCCGCTCGATCGAGTCGGTCCTGGGTATCTGGGCGGTCGCGAAGTCCGGGGCCGCGTACCTACCGGTGAACCCGGAGTATCCGGCCGAGCGCATCGAGAACATGCTCACCGACTCGGGCGCGATGCTGTGCCTGACGACGGCCGAGCACGCCGACGTGGTGCCGCGGTCGACGTCGAGCCTGACCATCGACGTCGCGACGCTCGCGGACGCTCCCGCGGCCCGACGGGCTCCGATCACCGACGCGGACCGATCCGCACCGGTACGGATGGATCACCCGGCGTACCTGATCTACACCTCGGGATCCACCGGCACGCCCAAGGGCGTCGTGGTCACGCACGCCGGTCTGGCGAATCTGGCCACCGACGTGCGCGAGCACTACGACGTGTCGCCGGCCTCGCGCTTCCTGCACGTCGCCTCGCCGAGCTTCGACACCTCCGTCGGAGAGTTGTTGGCCTGCTTCACCGCCGGGGCCACCCTGGTCGTCGCGCCGAACGACGTGTTCGGCGGCGACGAACTCGCCGAGCTCATCGCCCGCGAGTCGGTGACCAACGTGGTCATGACTCCGACGGCGCTGATGACGGTGGATCCCGACGGCCTGACGAGCGTCGAGTCCGTGGTGGTCGGCGGCGACGTGTGCCCACCGGAACTGGCCACCCGCTGGTCCGGCAAACTCCGGAACGCCTACGGGCCCACCGAGACCACGGTCATCGTCACCATCACCCCCGCGCTGAACCACGGTGATCGCATCACCATCGGTGCTCCGCTTCGGGGCGTCGCGTCCCTGGTCCTCGACCACCGCCTGCGGCCCGTGCCGCGCGGCGTCCGCGGCGACCTGTACCTGACCGGACCGGGACTGGCCCGCGGTTACCACGACCGGCCGATGGTCACGGCGGAGCGTTTCGTCGCGAACCCGTACGGCGAGCCCGGATCCCGGATGTACCGCACGGGCGACGTGGTGCGTTGGAGCAACTCTCGGGACGTGCCGGCCGATTCCATCGAGTACGTCGGTCGCAGCGACTTCCAGGTCAAGGTGCGCGGTTTCCGCGTCGAACTCGGTGAGATCGACGCGGTCCTCGGGCGCGACGAGCGCGTCGAGTTCTCCGTCACCGTCGGCGCTCACGGACCCGACGGCGACACCGCTCTCGCGTCGTACGTGCTGCCCGCGCCCGGCGCCGCGATCGACCCGGACGACATGAAAGCGCTCGTGGGCGAGAGCCTTCCGGCGCACATGGTGCCGTCCGCAGTGATCCTGCTCGACGAGATTCCGCTCACCCCGATCGGCAAGCTGGACCGGCGCGCCCTGCCCGAGCCCGAGTTCACCCTCGCCGTCTCCGAGTACCGCGCGCCGTCGACGGACCTCGAACGGTCCGTGGTCGCGATCTACGAGGACGTGCTGGGTCTCGACGAGGTCAGCGTCGACGACAGCTTCTTCGATCTCGGCGGCAACTCGCTGAGCGCGACTCGCGTGGTCTCGCGCGTCGGCGCCCTGGTGGGCTCGCGTGTCGGTGTCCGTGAGCTGTTCGAGGCGCCGTCGGTGGCCGAGCTGGCCGCGCGTCTGAGTGGTCGCGCCGCCGACGTCACTCCGCGTCCGGTGCTGGGGGAGACCCCGCGCCCCGACCGAGTTCCGTTGTCGCTCGCCCAGTCCCGGATGTGGTTCCTCAACCGCTTCGATCCGAACTCGGCCGCGTACAACATCCCGTTGGCCGTGCGCATGGTCGGCACCCTCGACGTTCCGGTGCTCACCGCGGCCGTCGCCGACGTCCTCGCGCGGCACGAGTCCCTGCGCACGGTCTACCCGGACACCGCCGACGGTCCCGTCCAGGTCGTGCTGCCGGTGGCGGACGTCGCCCCCGACCTCACACCCGCGGACGTCTCCGAGGAGGAGCTGCCGGGTCACCTGTGGGAGCTCGCCACCGCCGGATTCGACGTCACCGCAGCCGTTCCCGTGCGGGTGCGGCTCTACCGCACCGCCCCGGACACCTACGTGCTGGCCCTCGTGGTGCACCACGTGTCCGCGGACGGCGAGTCGATGGCCCCGTTCGTGCGCGACGTGGCGACCGCCTACGTCGCCCGCGCGGCCGGCCAGGAGCCGCAGTTCGCCCCGCTGGCCGTGCAGTACGCGGACTACGCGGTGTGGCAGCGCCTGGTGCTCGGCGACGAGAACGATCCGTCCAGCGTGCTCACCGCCCAGGTCGCGTTCTGGCGCGACGCGCTCGCGGAGTCGCCGGATCAACTCGAGCTGCCCACGGACCACCCCCGTCCGCCCGTGCAGTCGTTGCGCGGCAAGCGCGTCGAGTTCACCGTGCCTGCCTCGGCGCACCAGGGTCTGGAGAGGGTCTCGCGCGCGCTCGGCGCCAGCACCTTCATGGCCGCGCACGCGGTCTTCGCGATCCTGTTGGCGCGGCTGTCCGGAACCGACGACATCGTCGTGGGCACCCCCATCGCCGGTCGCGGCGAGGAGGCGCTCGAGGGCGTCGTCGGCATGTTCGTCAACACCCTCGCGTTGCGTACCCGCATCGACGCCGATCTGGACTTCGAGACCACGCTGCGGCACGTGAAAGAGGCCGACCTGCAGGCGTTCTCGCATGCCGACGTGCCGTTCGAACGTCTCGTCGAGGTTCTGAATCCCGCGCGCTCGACCGCGCGGCACCCGTTCTTCCAGGTGGGTCTGTCCTTCCAGAACATCGAACGCGGCGTGCTCGAGTTGCCGGACCTCAGCATCGAGGCGCTCGACGTCGAGGGCGACAACGCGCAGTTCGATCTGCACCTGATCCTCTCCGACTTCTACGACGAGGACGGCACTCCCGCGGGAATGTCGGCGATCTTCACCTACGCCACCGACCTGTTCGAGCACCGCACCGTCGAGGACTTCGCCGTGCGGTTCCTGCGGCTGGTGGACAACGTCGTCGCGGCCGAGACCACCCCGGTCGGCGACCTGCCGGTGCTGTCCGGGGACGAACTGCGCGCGGTGGTCGTCGAGCGCAACGCGACCGACGTCGACCTGCCCGACGCGACCCTGCCCGATCTCTTCGACGCGGCCGTCGCGGCCCATCCCGACGAGATCGCGCTCGTGTTCGAGGGCACCGAACTGACCTATGTGGAGTTCGCCGCTCGCGTCGACGGTGTCGCGCAGGTGCTGATCGACCGCGGACTGGGAACCGAGGACATCGTCGGGCTCGCCCTGGCCCGGTCCGTCGAACTGCTGGTCGGGATGTACGCGGTCGCCAAGGCAGGAGCGGTCTATCTGCCGATCGACCCGGATCACCCCGCCGAGCGCACCGCATTCGTGCTCGAGACCGCGCGCCCGGCGCTGGTCCTCACCTCGTCGGCCCGGACCGTCTCGGTGCCGGGCGAGGTCGCCACGCTCGACATCGACGTCGTGCCCGCAGCGCAGACACCTCTGTCGCCGCGCGTGCGCGATCTGCACCCGGACAACACGGCGTACCTGATCTTCACCTCGGGCTCGACCGGCAAGCCCAAGGGTGTCGCCGTGACGCACCGCGCCATCTCGAACCAGTTGCGGTGGAAGCAGTCCGAGTACCCGCTCGGCACCGACGACGCCGTGCTGCAGCGCACTCCGGCGACGTTCGACCTGTCGGTCTGGGAATTCTGGTGGGCGCCCACCGTCGGCGCCACCCTGGTGGTCGCCGCACCGGACGGTCACCGCGATCCGGTGTACCTGGCGAACCTGATCGCCGAACGCCGCATCACCACCGTGCATTTCGTGCCGTCGCTGCTCGCGTCGTTCCTGGCGATCGCGGATCCGGCGTCGCTGACGTCGCTGCGACGCATCCTCGCCATCGGTGAGGCGCTGACGGCGGACACCGTCGCCCGCGTCCACGAGGTCCTGGGCACCGGCGACTTCGCCGCCGCCCCGGTCGAACTGCACAACCTCTACGGACCCACGGAGGCTGCCGTGTCGATCACCCATCACGAGGTCACGGACGTCTCGTCGTCCGTCGTGCCCATCGGGCGCCCCGAGTGGAACAGTCGCGTCTACGTGCTCGACGAGCGGCTGCATCCCGTGCCGGTGGGCGTCGTGGGTGAGCTGTACCTCGCGGGAGATCAGTTGGCCCGCGGTTACTTCGGCCGTCCTGACCTCACGTCGGAGCGTTTCGTCGCCGATCCCTTCACCCAGCTCACGCGGTCGGCGGCGGGGAGCCGCATGTACCGCACCGGTGACCTGGTGCGGTGGAGTCGCGACAGTTCCGGAGGTGGTCGATCCGAGCTGATCTACGTCGGCCGCAGCGACTTCCAGGTCAAGGTGCGCGGTTTCCGCATCGAGCTCGAGGAGATCGAACGGGCGCTGATCGCACACGAGGACGTCGACAGCGCCGTCGTCGTGGTCCGCAGCGATGCGCACACCGGCGATCAGCTCGTCGGCTACGTGGTGCCGCGCGCCGGAGTCACGATCGAGACGGCCGATCTGCTCGAGTTCGTCGGTCGCGCCGTGCCCGCGTACATGGTTCCCGCGACACTGATGGTCCTGGATGCCCTACCGCTCAACGTGAACGGCAAGCTCGACCGGAAGGCGTTGCCGCAGCCGGACTTCGACCTCGGTGCCACCGAGTACCGCGCCCCGCGTACCCCGGTCGAGGAGGTCGTGGCGTCGGTGTTCGCCGACGTTCTCGGCACCGATCGGGTGAGCACCACGGACAGCTTCTTCGCCCTCGGTGGCAACTCGCTGAGCGCCACTCGCGTGATCGCCCGGATCAACGAGGCCCTCGGCATCGATCTCGGCGTGCGCGAGCTGTTCGAGGCACCCACCGTGGCCGGGCTCGCCGGCAAGGCCGAGCACCGCGACGGCGGGATCGCCCGCCCGGCGCTCACCGCCCGGCACCGCCCGGATCGGGTTCCGCTGTCCACGGCGCAGTCGCGCATGTGGTTCGTGAACCAGTTCGACCCGGACTCGCCCGCGTACAACATCCCGATGGTCATCCGCCTCACCGGCGAGCTCGACGTCCCCGCGCTGCGGGCGGCCGTCGAGGACGTCGTGGAGCGGCACGAAACGCTGCGCACCTACTACCCGGACACCGGTTCCGGCCCCGAGCAGCGCATCCTCACCACCTCCGAGCTGACGGCGAGCGGGGTTCTCGCCGACGTCGAACTCGAGGACGTGGCCGACGAGACCGCGATGATGGACCGCGTCCGCGCCCTGGTCACCGCCGGGTTCGACGTCTCGACCTCGGTGCCGGTGCGTGCCGGACTGGTGCGTCTCGCCGGAACCGACGAGCACGTTCTCGTACTCGTCGTCCACCACGTGTCCGCCGACGGTGCCTCGATGGCGCCGCTGGCCCGCGACATCATGGTCGCCTACGGATCCCGCACCGCGGGCGGCGAACCCGGCTGGGGACCGCTGGCCGTACAGTACGCCGACTACGCCCTCTGGCAGCGCGAGCTGCTCGGCGACGAGTCCGATCCGGCGTCGCTCGCCGCGCGGCAGATCGACTTCTGGTCGACCGAGCTCGCCGACCTGCCCGACGTCATCGACCTGCCCACCGACCGGCCACGACCGTCCGTGCAGTCGATGCGCGGCGCGGATCATCACTTCGCGATCTCCGCCGACCGGCAGGCCGCCCTCGACGCGTTGGCGCGGGAGAACAACGCGTCGCTGTTCATGGTGGTGCACGCGTTGCTCGCCGTGCTGCTCGCGCGGTCGTCCACCACCGACGACATCGCCGTCGGCACCGCCATCGCGGGCCGGCCCAGCGAGAAGCTCGACGACGTCGTCGGCATGTTCGTCAACACGCTCGTGCTGCGCACGCAGGTGCGTCCGGGGGAGTTGTTCCGCGACCTGCTGGCGCGGACCCGGTCCACGGACCTCGCGGCGTTCACGCACACCGACATTCCGTTCGAGCGTCTCGTCGAGGTGCTCGCCCCGGAACGCTCCACCGCGTTCTCGCCGCTGTTCCAGGTGGCGCTGGCGTTGCAGAACAACGCCCGCGCACACCTCGAGCTGCCCGGCCTGACCGTGCAGGGTGTCGACGCCGAGGGCGGCACGGCGAAGTTCGATCTACAGCTGTCCATGGTGGAGTCGTTCGACGACGACCGCGCTCCGGCCGGGATCGACGCCGTCTTCACCTACGCCACCGATCTGTTCGACGAGGCCACCATCGCGCGGTTCGCCGACCGGTTCCGGCGTCTGGTCGACGCCGTCGTCGCCGACCCGGCCGTCGCCGTCGGGGACATCGATCTGCTCGTCGAATCCGAGCGGGCCGAGCTGCTCCCGGTCCGGGGACCGGCCGACGCCGAGCCGACGACGTTGCCGCAGATCCTCGCGGCCGCCGTCGCGCACGATCCCGACGCCGTCGCGGTGTCCCTGGGGTCGACGTCGCTGACGTACCGCGAACTCGACACTCGCGCAGGCGAACTGGCGCAGCTGCTCGTCGACCACGGAGTGGGGCCGGACACCATCGTCGCGTCCGCACTGCCTCGTTCGGTGGATTCCGTGGTGGCGTTCTGGGCCATCGCGAAGGCGGGCGGGGCGATCGTCCCGGTCGATCCCACCTACCCGGCCGATCGCATCGCGCACATGATCTCCGACACCGCGACGCCTATCGGTCTGACCGTCACGGCCAACGTCGACGCGCTGCCGTCGGAGGTCACGTGGATCCGCCTCGACGACCCGGCGACCGTCGCCGAACTGCAGGCCGCCGAGCCGCTGTCGGCGACCGCCCGCGAGATCGACCTCGACGACGCCGCCTACGTCATCTACACCTCCGGCTCCACCGGTCGACCCAAGGGCGTCGTGGTGACGCACACGGGTCTGGCCAACGTGGTGGTCGAGCAGCGCGAGCGCCTCGGCCTGACCCCGGATTCGACGGTGCTGCACTTCGCGTCGCCGAGCTTCGACGCGTCCGTGTTCGAGATCCTCATGGCGACCGCCGCCGCGTCGACCATGGTGATCGCGCCCGCCTCGATCATCGGCGGCGACGAGCTCACCCACCTGCTGCGTGGGAACCGCGTCACGCACGCGTTCGTCACCCCCGCCGCACTGACCACGCTGGACCCGGCGGGTCTCGACGATCTCGAGGTCCTCGCGGTCGCCGGTGAGGCCTGCCCGCCGGAGGTCATGCGCCGGTGGGCACCGGGCCGGAAGATGTTCAACCTGTACGGCCCGAGCGAGGCGACCATCTGGTCCTCCTCGTCGATCCCGATGTCGCCGGATCGCCCGGTGACCATCGGTGGACCCACGCGCGGCGTGCACCTCGCGGTGCTGGACGAGCGTCTGCAGCCGGTTCCGCGCGGTGTCCCCGGTGAGCTCTACGTGGCGGGTCCCGCCGTCGCCCGCGGGTACCACGCGCGGATGTCGTTGACCTCCACCCGATTCGTGGCGGCCCCGTTCGGCGAGCCCGGCTCGCGGATGTACCGCACCGGCGACGTCGTGCGGTGGGTGGCCGACAGCGACAGCGGCAGAAACAGCGGCAGCGGCGATCACCGCACCGAGCCGAACCTCGAGTACGTGGGACGCAGCGACTTCCAGGTGAAGGTCCGCGGTTTCCGCATCGAACTCGGCGAGATCGACGCCGTGCTCGGTCGCCGCGACGACGTCGACTTCGCCGTCACCGTCGGGCTCGCCCACGGGCACACCGGTCAGACCGTGCTCGTGTCCTACGTACTCCCGGTGCGCGGTGCGACCCTCGACGTCGCCGAACTCTCCGAGCACGTCGGCGCCTCGCTGCCCGGCTACATGGTGCCGTCGTCGATCATGGTTCTCGACGACATCCCGCTCACCCCGGCCGGCAAGCTCGATCGCCGCGCACTCCCGGAACCGGTGTTCACCAGCGTCACCGAGAGCTACCGCGCGCCCTCCACCCCCATGGAGGAGTCCATCGCGGCTCTCTTCGCAGAGGTTCTCGGGGTCGAGCGCGTGGGCGTCGACGATTCGTTCTTCGGCCTCGGCGGCGACAGCATCGTCTCCATCCAGCTGGTCACCCGAGCCAAGGCCGCGGGCGTGATCTTCCGGGCCCGCGACGTCTTCGAACGACGCACGGTCGGGGCACTCGCCGAGATCGCCACCCGCGCCGAGGACGGCGCCACCGGTGCCGTGTTGGCCGAGATCGACGGCGGCGGCATCGGTCGCATGCCGCTCACTCCGATCATGCGCTGGCTCGTGGACACGCGACGGGCGTACGACCGGTTCGCCCAGGCCGTGTTCCTGACCCTCCCCGACGGCGTCGAAGCGGAGCACCTGCACGCCACCGTCGGCGCGTTGCTCGATCGTCACGATCAGCTTCGGTCTCGACTGGTGGACGGCGGCGCCGAGCTGGAGATCTCCCCGCTCGGCGCGATCGATCCCGCATCGGTGCTCACCCGGGTCGACACGGCGCACGCCCCCGGATCCGACGAGTTCGTCGCGCTCACCGAGGCCGAGCTCGACGCGGCCGCGGATCGGTTGTCCCCGGCCGAGGGTCGCATGATGCAGTTCGTGTGGTTCGCGCAGGAGACCGAGACCGGCGACGCGTCGGGTCGACTGCTGATCCTCGTGCACCACCTCGTGGTCGACGGTGTGTCGTGGCGGGTGCTGGTGCCCGATGTCGCCACCGCCTATTCGCAGATCGCGTCCGGTGCACCGGCCGAGCTTCCCGCCGTGCCGACGTCGATGCGGACCTGGGCGCACGCGCTGGCCGCCGAGGCCGTATCGGATTCGCGCACAGCCGAACTGGACTACTGGACGAGTGTCCTGAGCCGTCCCACCGCGCCGCTCGGTTCCCGCACCGTGGACCCCGAGATCGACGTGATCTCGACGGTCGAACGCATCGAGGTCGAACTCCCCGTGGAGGTCACCGAGGCGCTGCTCACCACCCTGCCCGAGGCGTATCACGGCGGGGTCAACGATTCCCTGCTCACCGCCCTGGCTCTCGCCGTCGCGTCCTGGCGCGCGGAGCGCGGTCTTCCCGCCGCCGGTCTCGCCGTCGACCTCGAGGGCCACGGCCGCGAGGAGGACGCGGTGGGCGCCGCGGCCGAACTGGGCCGCACGGTCGGCTGGTTCACCACGCTGTACCCGGTCCGCCTCGACGTGACCGACGCCGACACCGCCGACGCGCTCGCCGGTGGCGCGGCCGCGGGGGCGGCGTTCAAGGCCGTCAAGGAGCAGCTGCTCTCGGTGCCCGAGCGGGGCATCGGATTCGGCATGCTGCGCCATCTGAATCCGGAGACGTCGGAGGCCCTGGCCGCGCTGGGAACCTCGGAGATCGGGTTCAACTACCTCGGCCGCGTGTCCGGCACGGCGGGAGCCGACCTGTCCGAGTTCGCGTCGTTCGGGTGGCAGCCGGCGTCCGACGGCGGGCAGCTCGGCGGTGCGCAGGACGCGGACATGGTGGTTCCGGCCGTCCTGTCCATCAACGCCGCCACCACCGACTCGCCCGACGGGCCCGTGCTCACCGCATCGTTCGCGCACGCCACGGGCATCCTCTCGGCCGCGGACACCCAGCAGCTGGTGGACCACTTCGTCCGCGCGGCAACGGCTCTGGCCGACCACGCGGGCCGCGCCGACACCGGTGGTCTCACACCGTCGGACGTGCCGCTGGTCCCGCTCACCCAGCCGGTCCTCGACCGGCTCGAGTCGGCCTACCCGTCGCTCGCCGACGTCTGGTCGCTCGCACCGCTGCAGGAAGGCATGCTGTTCCACTCCGTGCTGGCGGAGGGGGCGGGCCTCGCGGACGCCGCGACCGACGTCTACACGGCACAGGTGGCTCTTCAGCTGCGCGGTGTCGTCGACATCGAGCGCATGCGCGGCGCGGCCGCCGCCCTGGTGCAGCGTCACCCGCACCTGCGCGCCGGATTCGTGACGGACGTCAGCGGAACGTCGGTGCAGGTGGTGGTCGACGACGTCGACATCGACTTCCGCACCGTCGATCTCACGCACCTCGGAGAGAGCGAGCGCGGCACCGAGGTGGCGTCGCTGCTGCGCGAGCACCGCGTCACGCGGTTCCGGATGGACCGACCCCCGCTCATGCGCTTCCTCATGATCGTGACGGGGCCGTCGTCCTACGTGTTCGCCGTGAGCAACCACCACATCCTGCTCGACGGTTGGTCGATGCCGCTGATGCTGAAGGACCTCATCGTCCTGTACGCGGCTCGCGGCGACGCGTCGGTGCTGCCTCGCGTCCGTCCCTACCGAGACTTCCTGTCCTGGTTGGCCGATCGCGATGTCGAGTCCGCCCGCGCCGCCTGGGTGCACGCCCTCGGTGGACTCGACGAGCCGACCGTGCTGGCTCCGGCCGTCGCGAGCGCTGCCGGTCCGGACGTGATCCCGGTGGAGCACGAGGTCGCGATCGGTGCGCGCGTCAGCGAGGCGCTGGCTCAGGTCGCGCGCGACCGCGGCGTCACCATGAACACCATCGTGCAGGCGGCGTGGGGCATTCTGCTGGCCCGCACGGTGGCGTCGGAGGACGTGGTCTTCGGTGCGACGGTCTCCGGGCGCCCGCCCGAGATCGGCGGTATCGAATCGATGCTGGGACTGTTCATCACCACCATCCCGGTACGCATCCGCCTCGATCCGAACGAGTCCGTCCTGTCGCTGCTCGAGCGCATCCAGTCCGAGCAGGCCGACCTGATGGAGCACCACTACCTGGGGTTGCCCAAGATCCAGCAGGCCGTCGGAGTGGGCGGTCTGTTCGACACGTTGACCGTCTTCGAGTCGTACCCCATCGAGAGTGCGGGAATCGACGAGACCACCGACATCGACGGCATGACCTTCGCCGGAGCGGACGTCGACGACGCCTCGCACTACCCGATGACCGTTCTCGCGCACACGGATTCGACCGTGCACGTGACGCTCAAGTACCTGCCCTCGGTCTTCGGGGCCGATCGCGTCGAGACCATCGCAACGCGCTTCGCGCACATTCTGGAGATCGTCGCGACCCGAGGATCGTCGACGGTGGGCGACATCGACCTGCTCACCGACGCCGAGCGTCGCTCGGTGCTCGTGGACTTCAACGACACCGCCCGCGAGGTCCCGGACACCTCCCTGACCGCGCTGATCGGCGCGCAGGCGGCTCGCACTCCCGACGCGATCGCGGCGGAGTTCGCCGGCGAGACGATGACGTACGCGCAGTTCGACGCGCGGGTCGCTCGGGTGGCTCGCGGTCTGCTCGCGCGGGGCCTCGGTCCCGACGATCGGGTGGGAGTGGCCCTGCCGCGCTCCCTCGATCTGCTGGTGAGCCTGGTGGCCGTCAGCGCCGCCGGTGCGGCGTACGTACCGCTCGACCCGGAGAACCCGATCGAGCGCACGGCGGCGGTCCTCGCCGCCGCGTCGCCGCGAACCGTGATCGTCCACGACGCCGCGACGAGCGAGATCGCCTCCCTCGGTGTGGACGTGGTCGAGCCGGCGCACTTGGCGGAGGGACGCTCGGACGAGCCGATCACCGACGCCGAACGCGGCGTCGTGCACGCCGATGCGCTGGCCTACGTGCTCTTCACCTCCGGTTCCACCGGTGTCCCCAAGGGCGTCGAGGTGACGGTTCGCGGGCTGGTCAATCAGCTCCGGTGGTTCACCGAGACGTACGACCTCACCGAGAGCGACGTCGTCCTGCTCAAGACCCCGGTGACGTTCGACGCATCCGTGTGGGAGGTGTTCGCGCCCCTGACGGTGGGTGCGCGCACCGTGATCGCGGAACCCGACGGTCACCGCGATCCGGCGTACCTCGCGCGCACGGTGTCCGATCGCCACGTCACGGTCGTGCAGTTCGTGCCGTCCGTGTTGTCGCTGTTCGTCGAGGCCGCAGCATCGGGCGAACTCGATTCGCTGCGCGTGGTCTTCTCCGGCGGCGAGGCCCTCGGCTCCGCCCTGGTGGAACGCGTTCGAGCGGTCACCGAGGCTCGGGTGGTCAACCTCTACGGCCCCACCGAGGTCACGGTCGACGCGACCGCACACGAGGTGGTCGAGCCCGTCGGGGCCTCACCCGCCATCGCCGGCGCGGGTGCCCTCCCCATCGGTCGTCCGGTCTGGAACACCACGGCCAAGGTCCTCGATCACCGGCTGAAGCCCGTCGCCCCGGGCGCGTCGGGCGAGCTGTATCTCGCCGGCACCCAGGTCGCACGGGGCTACGCGGCGCGTCCGGATCTCACGGCCGAGCGGTTCGTCGCCGATCCGTACGGAGCCGCGGGTGAGCGGATGTACCGCACGGGCGACCTGGTGCGCTGGACGCCCGACGGCGATCTCGAGTTCGTCGGACGCGTCGACTTCCAGGTGAAGTTGCGCGGTCTGCGCATCGAGCTCGAGGAGATCGAGGCCGTCCTGGCCGATCACCCGGACGTCGCGCGCGCCGCGGTGACGGTGCACGAGAGCGGATCCGCGAGCGTGCTGGTGGGCTACGTCATGCCGCGCCCCGGGACCGACGTGGACGCCGACGCGGTGATCGCGGCGGCGGCCCGGTCGCTCCCGGCGTACATGGTGCCGGACACGGTGATGGTGCTGAGCGAGTTCCCGTCCACGTCGAGCGGCAAGACCGATCGTCGCGCGCTCCCTGCCCCGCAGCTCACCTCGTCCGGGGACTACCGGGCGCCGAGCACGGCGACGGAAACGGCGCTGGCCGCGATCGTCGCCGAGGTGTTGGGCGTCGAGCGAGTAGGCGCGGACGATTCGTTCTTCGAACTCGGCGGCGACAGCATCGTCTCCATGCAGCTCGTCGCGCGCGCCCGCGCCGCCGGCATCGTGTTCACCGCACGCAACGTGTTCGAGCTGAGGACGGTCTCCGCCCTCGCGGCAGCCGCGGACGCGAGGTCGGATTCGGCTCCGGCCGAGCAGGTTCGGGATCGAGTGGGCAGCGCGCCGCTGTCCCCGGTCGCGGAGAAGATGCTCGATCGCGGCGGTGACTGGTCCGGATTCGTCATGCCGATGATGCTCACGCTCCCGGCGGGTGTCGCGGCAGCGGACCTGCACGCCGTGCTGGGCAGCGTCGTCGACCGCCACGACGTTCTCCGCGCGCGCCTCGACGTGACCGATCACGCTCTGGTGATCCCCGAGCCGGACGCGTTCGACCTCGCGGCGTCGGTGACGCGCATCGACCTGCCGATCGGGGCGGAGCCCGGCACCGACGGATACGCCGATCTGCTTCGGGAGCACTTCGACGCGGCGCTGCACCGGCTCGACCCGGTCGCCGGACCGATGCTCGAGTTCCTGTGGTTCGCACCGTCGGAGTCGTCCGTCGCCGGACGGCTGCTGATCCTCCCGCACCACCTGGTGGTCGACTCGGTGTCCTGGCGCATCCTGGTGACCGACCTGGTCACGGCGGGCGCCGCGGTGGCCGCGGGGGAGACCCCGCAGCTCGCCCCGGTGGACACGTCGTGGCGAACGTGGGCGACGGGCCTGCACCGCGCGGCCACCGGCCGCCGCGGCGAGCTCGAGTACTGGCGATCCGTTCTGGCTCCCGAGGATCCGCCGTTGGGTCGACGTCGGTTGGACCCGGCCGTCGACACGGCCGACCGCCTGTCTCGCACGACGGTCGTGGTGCCCGACGCGGTCTCCGAGGTGCTGCTGGCGCCGTCGACCGAGGGACAGGCGTCCACGTCCGATCTGATCGTCGCGGCGCTCGCCGTCGCGGTGGCACGGTGGCGCGCGCAGCGCGGGACGCCCGCGTCGTCGGCGCTGTTCACGCTGGAGGGCCACGGCCGCGAGGAGTCCGCGGTGCCCGGCGCGGACGTGGCCCGCACGGTCGGCTGGTTCACCACCATGTACCCGGCGCGGGTCGATCTGTCCGGCGTCGACGTCGAGGCCGAGGCGGCCGAGGACATGGCCGTCGAACGCGTGCGGTCGGCGATGGCGGAGGTGCCGGATCACGGCATCGGCTACGGATTGCTGCGGTACCTCGACGAGCCGTCCGCGGCCGAGTTGAGTCCGCACGGCGAGCCGCAGATCGTGTTCAACTACATCGGTCGGGTGGCCGAGACGGCCGTGCCGGAAGGGCTGCGCGGATCGCCCTGGCTGCCGGACTTCGACACGCCGGATCTGGTCGACGTCGCGCGCAATCGCATGCCGGCGCAGGCCGAGCTGGACATCCAGTCGATGGCGGAGAGCGACGCGTCGGGATCGCGGATCAAGGCGTTCCTGTCGTACCCGCCCGAGGTGTTCTCGGACGCGGACGTCACCGAGCTGACGGAACTGTGGCAGGCGGCGCTCGCCGCGATCGTCGGTCGGCGGTAGTCCACCCACTCACGGACGAAGGCCCGAGGAGAACCGGAGAACGGTTCTGCTCGGGCCTTCGGTCGTGAGCGGCGCGGTCGGGTCAGCGCCCGACGTCGTAGGGAAGTACTCGCTGCGGGTGCTTGGAGATCAGTTGCTTGATCGAGTAGTTCCCCGACACCGGATTCCAGGCCCGTGAGGGGACCCAGAACACCAGATGCATGATGCGCATGAACCGCACCGAGGCCTTGGACTTCTCGGCCTCGTCGTGCATTCCCCGCGCCTCGTAGGTGGCGGGCATGTACTCCACGAAGGTCTTGTAATTGGCAACGCTCGAGAGCATGCGACGACCCGACGCGCTGATCTCCATGCCGGGTACCAGCACCGACTTCTGTCCGGCCTCGGTGACGCACAGCGTGATGTCGAGATCGTCGAAGATGCCGGGGATGTCGAGCAGGTGCGGACGGATGGTCGTCCAGGTCGATCGCCGCACGGCCATGTTGGCACCGAAAAGCGTCGGTACCTCGAGGGGGCCGTCGGTGTCGTTCTTGAAGCCGGCGTTCAGCATGAATCGGTGCACACTCTGAAGCGGCATGTCGTACTGATCGAACTTGCCGGTGCCGGCCCCGATGTCGTCGGCGGCGGTCGCGAAGAACTCACGAACGGTACGCGCCCACCCCGGCTTGGCCCGGGCGTCGGCGTCGAGTCGGCCGATGATGTCTCCGGTCGCGGCGTCGAAGCCGGCGTTGCGGGCCTTCACCACGCCGGGAGCGGTTTCGTCGATCACCCGGAGCTTCGGAATATCGGCCGACAAGGTGGCGAGAATTGCTGCCGTTCCGTCCGTCGAATTGTTGTTCACGACGATGATCTCGTGCAGGTCGTCCTGTTGTTCCCGGATCGAGTCGATGAGATACCCGATGGTGTCTTCCTCGTTGAACGCGGGAATTACAAGAGACAGCGTGGGTAATTCCATGGCGACGATGTTACGTCAGCGGCGTGGTTCGGGCAGTGGCGTGGTTCAGGCAGCGGCGAGAAGATCGAGAGCGGCGATCGTTTCGTCGACCACGGTCTGCGGATCCGTGAGTTGCACGTAATGGCCGCGCTTCTTCGCCAACACGTGCCGTCCAGCGGGTGCAGCCGTGACCGTGTCTCGGTGGCTCTGATAGATCCAGTCGCGTTCGAGTTTCTCCGGATCGGCCGAGCGCAATGCGGTGATCTCGGTGACGTAGGTGTCGGGGACATGAGGCCCCGACGCCTCGAGGTCGTGCAATCCGGCAATCATGTGCTTCCACTCGCTGCGGGCCGACTTGGTCGCGGAGACCCGGCCGCCTTCTTCGGTCGCCTCGCGCAGCGCGGCGCCGTCCAGGTGGCGGAAGTAGGTTCGCCGTAGGGCGCGGGTCTGAAGTCCGATTCGGGCGAGATTCACCTGCATTCCGTACAACAGGCCGGCCCCGGACATACCTTTCTGCAGCTTGGCGGCACCGCTGATCTCGGACACCTCGTCGACGAGGACGACGCCGATGACCTTGTCTGGGCGCTCGAGGGCGGCGCGGCGCACGATCGGGCCGCCGTAGCTGTGGCCGACCAGAAGGCAGGGGGTGTCCACGACCTCGTCCAGCATGCGGAGGTGGTCGTCGAGGAGGGCGTCGAAGGTCCTGGCGCGCCGCGCAACGTCGCTGCGTCCCAGGCCGGCGCGATCGTAGGACACGGTGCGGGCATGACGGGCCAGTGCGGGTTGCGTGAGGGACCAGGTCGACCGGGACTTACCGAGACCGGCTTCGAAGAGCACGGTCACCGGTCCATCACCGTCCGTGCAGTAGTGGAGGTTGCGCGTTCCGGTGCTGTCACGAACGGGAAGATAACGCGACTCACCCTGTGCGGTCGTCGTCTGCATCGAATTCCTCCACTGGTGATTTTCTTCGGTAATGACAGTTACCAGTGTATCCACCGAGCGCGAGGACAATCTTTCAGGAGAACAAACCGATTGCCTGTTCGGGTCGACTTCTGCGAGCTTCGAGGTTTTCTACCGGAGGCGATGACGAAACGTGGTCGAGACTCGATCGATAAACGAACCGAATTGTGAAATCGGACTCATCGCTTCGAAAGCATCCACTATCGCGATCGAATTACCGGGCCGTCCGAGGGAACGTGAATTTCATCGATTCGTGGTCGACGAGGTCGAAAGAGCGCGTCGCGGTTCCGGCGCGTCGCCGCTGTGTCGGCGTAGCAGTCGGCCGGGTCGGAACGTTTCCGACGACGGCTCCCAGGCCCGGAAGGGGAGCCACATCGCCGCGTAGAAGGGCAACGACACCGTGAGCATGGTGACGACCGCAGCTCTGCGCTCGGCCGGGCGGCCGTGGATCGCGAAGGTACGCTGATCGCACCAGCAGTACTTGGCGTAGGACACCACACCGCTGGTGTACCGGCGACCGGAGATTCGGGCCCTGGCTCCGGGAATGATCGCGCACCGCACCCCGACCTCCTGTGCGCACAGGGTGAGGTCGACGTCTTCGAAGATGTCGGTGCGCATCGACGTTCGTGAGGCGATCCGCCGCCACGCGCTCGCAGTCAGGGCCATGTTGGAGCCGAACAGCCGGGGAGCGTCGACGTCTTTGCCGGCGAGGAGCTTCGCCTGCACCGACTCCGTCAGGGTGTCCTGGGCGGCCTGGAAACGCTCTTGGAACGGCAGGTCGTATGCCGTGCAGGTCCCCGACCCGGCCTCGTACACGTGACCGTGCGCGTCGAAGAAGTCGACGATTGCGCGGGCCCATCCGGGCTGAACCCGGGTGTCGGCGTCGATGCGGGCGAGGACGGTTCCGCGCGAGGCGTCGAAGCCGGCGTTACGGGCCGGGGGAATGCCTTGCCGGGACTCGTGCAGCAGCACGATCTGCCCGCCGTGGGCATCGGCGAGCCGTCGCACGACCTCCGCGGTGTCGTCCGAAGAATTGTTGTCGACAACGATGATCTCCGCGATGTCGTCGATCTGCGCGAACAACGCCTCCAAGCACGATTCGATAGTGGAGGCCTCGTTGTACGCCGGAATGACGACGGACAGTGTATTGCGTGACATCGTGTGCACCTCGAACCTCTGTCGAGTGAATAACGGCGACGTAACCGGATGAACGGTACGGAATGGGTGCCGTGAGCATAACCGCTGTTGGACGGGTTCGCTGATGTCGAGCGGGGCGTCCTGACGCCTTTTTGCAACGCGAAAACAATCGAAGTGCTGTCTTTTGTCCTCGATTGCAGGATCGACACTCGAAGGAAATTCCACGAAAGGCCGATCACTGCGGATACGAGCGGTGTGTTTGCGTGGATCAGGCGTTGCGGCTTCCGAACCGGGTCAGTCGGGGGCGGAGCACGAGACGGGTGAAGGAGGTGTCCCCGCGTCGTCGAGCCCGCGCATGATCAACCACGGCATCGGGTCGGCGGATGCGAGCGCCATGTGATCGATCGTGGAGTCGGGGCACACGTCCTGTACCCAGACGTTGTCGACGGTGGCGCCGGGCCCAGCGGCGAGGAACGTGTTGGCGGGCGGGGTCGAGACCGTGTCGTTGCGGCTCGCGATCACGGTGTAGTCGATTCCGGGAAGGGTGTCGCCACCGGCGTTCAGGATCTGCAGGAACGGGGATCCGACCATCTGCTGCACTGCGGACGGGCCGACGGCCGCGGCGGCGACGTCGACCACCGGGATCCCGACCAACTCGGCGAGCTTCCCCCAGAACTGTTTGTCGTCGTAGGTGGTCCCGTGGTTCGTGGCGCCGAGGGTCACCACGTTCTTCACCGCGTTGCGGGACGGGTTCAACACGTCCGCGCCGCCGTTGAACTTCAGATACTGACGAGCGAGGATGCCGCCCTGCGAATGGCCGACGATGTCGACGCGATCGGCGCCGGTACGTGCCCTCACGACATCGACGAAGGCAGCGAGGTCCCCGGCGGAACGGGCGATGTCGGCGCCGCCCCACAGGTTGAGCAGATTGTTCGGATCGAGCCCTTCGCGCTGACCGTAGTCCATCGCGAACACGCAGTACCCCTGCTCACGCAGCTGCGGGGCCAGATCGGACCACGTGGCCTCGGCGTTGGACCAGGTCCCATGGACCAGGACCACCGGACGTGGATGCTCGGGTGATGGGATGCAGTTCATGTCGTCGGCGCCGGGCACGGTCATGCTCGCTTCGGGAATGGGGGGCGCTTCCTCGCGGGCCTCGGCTGTGGACGGTGATGCGGCCAGGGCGGCGGTCGTCAGCGCCACGGCAGCGATCATCGTGCGGGAACGAAACACCATGCGCTCAGACCTTCGATCGACGACTTCATGCGTCTTCACGTTACAGGTGAGGCAGAAGTGACTCGAGTTACGGTGGTGGTCCGATCGGGACGCGGACCGTGATCCGAACCGGTAGGTTCGTCGGCTGTGACACCTACTGATGCCGTCGCGGCCATTCGGAGGGAGACAGTGGCCGTGCTGCGGGACGTCATTGCGCCGGGACCGGTTGCATTGCTCGACTACCCCCATTATTTCAACGCCGGCGACCACCTCATCTACGCGGGCACCGCGGCATACCTCGATCGGCTGGGCTGCAGCGTCGACTACGTCTGCGCGCCTCATACCTACGACGCGCGGCTGCTCGCCGAACGCGTCCCCACCGGACCGATTCTCCTGCAAGGGGGAGGAAACTTCGGCGACCGGTGGCCTATGCATCAGAAATTTCGAGAGAAGGTGATCGGGGATTTCCCCGGCCGGACCATCGTGCAACTGCCGCAGAGCATCGACTTCTCCTCGGACGAGGCTCGGGCGGCCGCGGCAGTGGTCTACGACGCCCACCCCGACCTGACGGTTCTGATCCGCGACCACGACGGCGTCGAGCGCACCGGCGCCGGCTTCGCCGGAACCACGGTGCGATTCTGCCCGGACCTCGCGTTCGGTGCCGATCTCGCGATCCCACCGGGCAGCGCCCCCGAAGTCGACGTGGTGTTCCTCGCTCGGCGAGATCCGGAAGCGATTCACCGGCTCGACGACGACGCGGTGAACGACCTCACCACCGAGCGTGTCGACTGGTCCCTCGGACCCGCGGCGAACGTGCAGTGGTGGTCTCTCGCGATCGCGGAAGCTTGCGCGGGGAAGGTTCCAGGAGCGAGGCGGCGTACGTACGACGCAGCTCGCCGTGCCATGGACCACCGGTCGACCCTGAACCTCGACGCCGCGATACGACGGCTGGCGAGGGGACGCGTCGTGATCACGGACCGGCTCCACGGAGGTGTGCTCGCCGCCCTGCTCGGGATCCCGGTCGTCCTGGTGGACAACGTCAATCGCAAGGTGTCGGCCGTCCACCGTGATTATCTCGGTGACTGTCCCGGGGTGCACATGGCCATCGATTTCGACGACGCAGTCGGCGCGGCCCGTCGCATCCTGCACGATTCCGACGTCATCCGATGAGTCGCCGCGAGGCGCAGGAGCCCCGTGCCGTCCGGTGCTCGGTGGTTCCCGGCGACGTGGTGGAGGCCACCGTGCGGACTCCGGCGGGGACGGTCCTGGTGAGGACGGTCGCCGATGTTCCGCTGTTGCCGTCGGCCGCTGCCGTGTTGCCGGCGGCGCTGCCCGTGGCGATGCGCGTCGGCGGTGACCTGTACCTCGACGGCACCATCGATTCCGTGCAGCGGGCGAACATCGATGCCGCACAGCAACTCCTGCTGTCCTGGTACCGGCATCTTCGTCCTGTCGACGTACACGTCACCATCGACGACACAGTGCCCGAGCGCGCCGCCGGCGTCGGGTGCTTCTTCAGCGGGGGCGTCGATTCGTTCTACGCGGTACTACGGCACCAGGAGCGGATCACCCACCTGATCTTCGTCCTCGGCTTCGACATCGCGGTGGACGACACCGCGCTGGGTGAATCGACGCTACGCGAAATCCGTTCCGCCGCATCGGCTCTGGGAAAAGAACTGATCGTGGTCCGAACCGACGTACGGGCGCTCGGAGCGCGCGCGAAGTTGGACTGGGGACCGATCTACCACGGTGCGGCGATGGCCCACGTCGCGATCGCGCTCGCCCCGTACGTGGGCACCGTGATCGTGCCGAGCACACACGTCGTCGACAGCGTGGTTCCCTGGGGAACCCATCGAGATCTCGACCCGTTGTGGTCGACGGCTCGGGTGACGTTCGAGCACGATTCGATCGAGGTCGGTCGGCCCGGCAAGGTCGCACGGATCGCGTAGAGTGCGGTGGCCATGCGGCACCTTCGGTTGTGCTGGATCAACTACGACGGCGCCTACAACTGCGGGCGGTGCGAGAAGTGTCTGCGCACGATGCTGTCGCTGCGTGCGATCGGCGCGACCTGTGAGACGTTTCCCGATCACATCGACCCGGCGTCGGTGCGCCGCCTGCGTCTGACGCGCAGCCAGGCGCGTGCCATGGCGCGCAATGTCGTCGCGCTCGAGGAGTCCGACGGTGACCACGCCGAACTGATCGAGGCGGGGCGTCACGCCATCGCCGCGTCGAGACGGGTGTGGGCTCGTTTCTTCGAGACCTACGACTGGTTCGTCTCGGGTGCCTGTCGAGAGATCTGGCGCCGCGGCGATCGGTGACCGTAGTCGTCAGGTCCAGGCAGGTGCCACGCGCCGCGCGCGGCGTCCGGCCTGCAGGCGACCCAGCGAGAAGGTGCGCGTGTCCGGGTCGTAGGCCCGAAACGGCACCCACATCACCAGGTAGAACGGCAGCGTCACGACGGCAAGGCGAACCCGAGCCAGCCGTTCTTCCCGCTTCATCCCGTGTGCGCGGTAGGTCGTCATCTCCCGGCGCGCGTACCGCAGGTAGGTGGGCAGCGGGTCGAGATACCGCCGTCCCGAGATGGTCGCGGTCAGCCCGGGAATCACGGCGATGCGGTGACCGTGTTCGCCGAGGGTCAGGCCGAGGTCGAGATCTTCGAACCTGGCGGTCGAATCGGCGAGCGCCGAGCGCACCGACCGCCACGTCCGGCGGGTGATCGCCATGTTCGATCCGAACAGGCGCTCCTGATCGATCGCGTCACCCTCGGCCAGGCGCTGGTCGAGGTCCGCGGACATGGTGGCATGAGCGTCGGCGAATTTCTGCTGGAACGGCAGGTCGTATGCCGTGCAGAAGCCCGCACCGGCTCCGTACACCGCACCGTGTGCGGCGAAGAAGTCACGAACTCGCGCGGACCAGTCGGGTGGAACCAGAGTGTCGACGTCGATGCGACCGATGAGGTCGGTGGTGACGGCGTCGTATCCCGTGGTGCGGGCATGCACGGTGCCCTTGCGGGGTTCACTCAGCACCCGTACGGAGACCGAGCTACGCGCCGCGAACGCCTCGGCGCGCCGACCGGTGTCGTCGCGAGAGTTGTTGTCCACGACGATGATCTCGTCCGGTGGTTCGGTCTGGGCCTCCAGGGCGTCGAGACACGTGTCCAGATTCGCGCCCTCGTCGAAGGCAGGGATCACCACGGTGAGCGTCGGGCGAGGCGTGGCGTCGAGTGTGGCGTCGTGCGATGTCGGCTCGTTCGAAGAATTCGTCATCGCCGAGCAACGTTATTCGCAGTTCGAACGACCCGCATCTCGAGTCACGGGCGGGTGCGCGCCCCGAGCTGCCGCGTCGAATCGGCGGCCAGCGTCCGTCGCACGAGTTCGACGGCGTGCGGGTCCGTGGTCAGCTGCATGTGATCGGCCGTGTTCGCCGGGTCCCCGTCCTGTAGCCAGACGTTGCTCACCTCGGCTCCCGGACCGGCGTCGAGGAACGTCGCTTCCGGGGGAGTGGACACGGAGTCGAATCGCGTGGCGACGGCGGTGTAGCGCACTCCCGGCACGGTGTCGCCACCCTCGTTGAGCGCGGCGATGAAGGGGGACCCGAACAGCTGCTGCGCATACGACGGGCCGACCGTCGCGTCCGTCGTGGGCACGACCGGGAAGCCGAGCCGTTCGGCCACCGCGCCGACGACCTGTTTGTTGCCGTACGTGGTGCCGTGGTTGGTGGCCCCGAGGGTGACGAGGGTGCGGACGCGGTTTCGACGCGGGTCGCTGCGGTTCGCGCCACCGTTGAACTTCACGTATTGATGCGCCACGGTCCCGCCCTGCGAGTGGCCGACGATGTCCACCGCGTCGGCGCCGGTCGAACTGGCGACCTTCTCCACGAAGCCGGCCAACTCTCGCGCGGAATCCGCGATGTCGCCACCGCCGACCATGTTGAACGCGTTGGTGGAGTCGTAGCCGCGGCGATGGCCGTAGTCGAGTGCGAAGACGGCGAAGCCGTCGGCCACCAACGCGGGTGCCAGGGTCGACCAGGTGTCGTAGGCGCTGCACCACGTTCCGTGAACGAGGATCACCGGGCGGGGGCGACGTGCGCCGGTCATCACCGAGAAGTCGTTCACTCCGGGAATGTCGTCGAGCCGTTGCGGATCGACCGAGGATTCCCGGAGCGTCCCGACGAAGGCTCCCACCGCGGCGACGACGGTCCGAAACGGAGACCGGTGACCGCCCGGCTTCTTGTCGGGTGAAGCGCCGTGTGACGAGGCCATGTGAGGTGTCGACTCCTACGTTTTTCTTCGGGCAGTGTCGCGGTGAAGCGAGCGATGGTTCGGAACGCGAACAACCTCGTCCACGATACCGCCGTGCGGTGTCGGCATCGACGTTCTCGACCCGTTTATGGTGGTCGCAGAGAAGTGCTTGTGCTCGAGCCGACAACGGAAATCCGCGAACAAGACTTTTCGGACATTCGAGGGGGAGTGGTGTGCCGGAGCTAGGCCTGAGTCGTGTGGTGTCCGAGCGAGCCGCGGCGAACCCCGACGCGGTCGCGGTCGATCACGCCGGCGTCACGGTCACCTTCGGTCAGCTCGAGCGGACGGCAGCGGGTCTGCGTGCGGCGGTACCGACCTTCGCGGCGGCGCCCGATTCGGCGCTGTCGGCCGCACTCGCCGTTCTCGCACCGACGGCCCTCGCGGACCTCGGCAGCACCTTCGGCGCGGTGCTGCGCGCCGCGGCCGGCGGTGGCACCCTGGCGGAAGAGATTCGCCGCGTCGCCCGCGACCATCCCCACCGACCCGCTGTGATCGACGGAGATCGAACCCTCACGTTCGCCGCTCTGGACGCCGCGGCCGAGGCCCGCCGATCGGAGGGCTCGGTGACACCGGTCGCGGTGCCACGGACGGAAAGCATCGACACCGCGGTGACCGTCGTCGCTCTCGCCTACGACGGTGCCGCCGCGGTGTTCGGAAGCCGAGACCACGACGTCTCGGCGGTCCGCGCGCCGTCGATGGCCGTGGTCGTCCCCGACGAGAGCGGATGGAGCGCCTTCGACGACGCCGCGGTGATCGAGGGATCGCGCGCACTGTGGTCGGCCGTGGCATCCGCACCGGACGGATCGGCGCTCCCGGTCGGATCGGTGCTCTGGGGCCACCTCGACGATGCGCGGTGGGGGCCGCTCGAGTTCTGGGCAGCACTGCTCGCGGGGTGGACGCTGCGGGTACGGGACCGAACGACGGACGCGATCACGCAGTGCCGCCGCGACGGCGTCGCGCTGATGACGGCGACGGTGCACGAGGCGGCGCTCGCGAGCGCGGCAGACGCCGAGCGCCCGGTCGGGGATTCGATCGTCGTCGCGGTGGACGACGCGTTCGCCGGCACGATCGACGGCGCGTCGATCAGACCCTGCCGCATGCTGCCGGGGGTGTTCGGTCCGTTCGATCCGGCGAACGCGATCGTGGTGGACCGCCGACTGCGACGGGCCCCGGCGGGAGTGTCCGGCGACCTCTACGTGACGGGGGGTGCGGTGGCGTCCGACGTCGGGGGCAGCGCCGCGGTGTCGGCGGCTCGGTTCGTCGCGTCGCCGGCAGCCGCGGGCGGCGCGCGGGCCCTGTGGACCGGAGTCGCTGCGACCGTGGACAGATCGGGAGCCGTCACGGTCGGCGCCCAGCGGAGAACGGCCGCCCTGCGCCGCGGTGTGCGCGTCGACAGCGCCGACATCGCGGCCCGCCTCAGGCAACGTCCGCTCGTGGTGGACGCCGTGGTCCGCTCCGTGCACGACGAGCGTGCCGGCGTCCGCGTCGTCGCTCACGTCCATTTCGCGGAGGAGGTCGCCGACCCGCACGGGTACGCCGCCGAGGCGCTGCCGGACTACGCCGTTCCCGACGCGGTGGTGCCGGTACCGGAACTGCCCCTGGACCGCTCCGGGCGGGTCGAGGAATCCCTGCTGCCGGCGCCGTCGCCGCCGGAATCCGTCTCGGACGACGCGACCGCCCCGCGATCGCCGTCGCTGGACGTGATCGTCTCGGTGTTCGTCGACGTGCTCGGTACGGCACCGATCGGCCGGGATCAGAGTTTCTTCGACCTCGGCGGATCGTCGCTCTCGGCCACCAAGGCGATCGCCCGGATCAACGCCGCGACCGACGCGGGCCTTCGTGTGGCCGACATCTTCGATGCTCCCACCCCGCGCGGTCTGGCCCGAGTGCTGGACGGGCGCAGCGGAGTTCGAGAATCCGACCTGCCGCGCTTCGCCGCCGTGGCCGCGACCGCGCGCCCCGACCGGATCGCGGTGGCGCCTGCCCAGCTTCGGCTGTGGGTGCTGAACCGGCTGGATCCCGAGTCGTCCGCGTACAACGTGCCGATGGTCCTGCACCTGTCGGGGACTCTCGATCACGGCGCGCTCTCCGCGGCCCTCGGCGACGTGATCGCCCGACACGAGATCCTGCGAACGTACTTTCCGGACGACGGTGACGGCCCGGTGTTGGTGACGGCGGATCCGCCGGCCACGGAGCTGCCGGTGATCAGCGTGGACGACGGCGGGGACGTCGACGCGATCGCCGACCTGGTGTCGGCCCCGTTCGACGTCACCGCGGCGCCGCCGGTACGCGCCGCCCTGGTACGCCGCGCGGAGACCGATCACGTTCTCGTGGTGTGTGTCCATCACCTGGTGATGGACGGGGAGTCGTTGTCTCCGTTGGTCATCGATCTCGGTACCGCGTTCGCCGCCCGGGTACGCGGAGTGGCCCCGACGTGGGCGGAGCCCGCGCCGCAGTACGCCGACTACGCGCGGTGGCAGCACGCGATGCTCGGGACGGAGGACGAACCGACGGACCTCGCTCGGACGCAGCTCGCGTACTGGTCCGACGCGCTGAGCGGGCTGCCGGATGCGGTGGAACTCCCCGTCGATCGAACGCGGTCGCCCGTGCGCCCCGACACGGGCGCCGGACAGGTGCGCCGCGACCTCCCGGCGGAGGTGCACCGGTCGATCGACGAGCTCGCCCGCGCCCACGGGGTGAGCGAGCACATGGTGTTGCTCGCGGCCTACTCCGTGGCCGTGGCGCGGTGGACCGGGTCGACGGACTTCGCCGTGGGCATCGCCACCGCCGGCCGTACCGATCCGGCGTTGGACACCGCCCTCGGAACGTTCGTCGGCACGGTCGCGGTGCGGGCCGTTCTCGGCGCATCGGACACGTTCGTCGATGTCCTGCAGGGAATTCGGCGCACGGCCGTCGCCGCGTACGACAATGCCGACGTTCCGTTCGATCGGGTGATCGCCGCAGCAGGACGGGCCGCGTCGCCGCCGTATCGCATCGGATTCGCTTATCGCGCATCGCGATCGGAGGTATCGGTCGAACTTCCCGGCGTCACCGCCCGCATTCTCGGCACGGAGGCGATCGCGGCGAAGGACGATCTGCTGCTCACCGCGGAGGCGTCCGTGGACGCCGACGGTCGCCCCGCCGGCATCGCTCTGTCCCTGGTCTACGCGACCGCGCTCTTCGACGAGACGACGGTCGACGCGTTCGCCTCGTTGCTGCGTACCACCGTCGACGCCGTCCTGGGCGACACCGCGACCCCGGTGATCGACCTCGACGTCACCGGTGTCGTCGAACGGACCCGTGTCCTCGGCGCGTTGCGGGGACCGGCGACGGCGTGGGACGGACCGTCGACCCTGCCGGAGATCCTCGCGGCGGCGGCGCGGAGCCATCCCGATCGACCGGCGGTGCGCACCGACGAGCACGCCGTCACCTACCGCGAGTTGTCGCGTCGCTCGAACCGGTTGGCGCGCCGACTGATCGAGCGCGGCGCCGGACCCGAGACCGTGGTCGCGCTGTCCTTTCCCCGGTCGATGGACATGGTTCTCGCCGTGTGGGCGGTGGCCGCGACCGGGGCGGCCTACGTTCCGCTCGACGCGAGTTATCCCGAGGCGCGGTTGGCGCACATGGTGTCCGACAGCGGGGTCGGGCTCGGAGTCACCCGCCGCTCCGCCGTGTCGACTCTCCCCGCGTCGGTGGACTGGCTCGACGTCGACGACGTGTGGAGCGCCGATCTCGAAGCCTCCGAATGCGATCCGGTCGCCGTCGCGCCGAGCGCCGTGCGCATCGACAACGCCGCCTACGTCATCTACACCTCCGGATCCACCGGACTGCCCAAGGGCGTCGTGGTCACCCACTCCGGTCTGACCACCCTCGCGGCGGCGACGCGGGAACGCTTCGCGACCACCTCTCGGTCGCGGCCCGCGCAGACCGCGTCGCCGAGCTTCGACCCGTACGTGATGGATCTGCTCGTGGCCGCCATTCCGGGAGCAGAACTGGTGGTGGTTCCGCCGGACCTCGTCGGCGGCGACGCCATGACGGACCACCTCGCCGAGCACGGGGTGACGCACCTGTCGTCGACACCCGGTGTGGTGTCCACCCTCGACGCCGAGCGGCTGCCCGATCTCGAGATGATCTCCGTCGGCGGGGAGCCGTTGGCACCGTCCCTGCGGGACACGTGGGCCGAGCGCGTCCGCCTCGTCAATGCGTACGGACCCACGGAAGCCACGGTGGCGAGCCACTTCTCGGAACCCGTTCGCGTCGGGCACCCGGTGGGCATCGGTCGCTCGCTCGCGGGGACGGGATGCGCGGTGCTGGACGCCCGGATGCACCCGGTGCCCGACGGGGCGATCGGAGAGCTGTACCTGTTCGGTCCCGGTCTCGCGCGCGGCTACCGGTCGTCGACGTCGCTGACGGCCTCGCGGTTCGTCGCGTCGCCGTTCACCGCCGCCGGTGAACGGATGTATCGGACCGGCGACCTGGTGCGCACGGTGATCTCCGCCGACGGCACGGCCTCCGACCTGCGGTACGTGGGACGCGTCGACGCCCAGCTGAAGATCCGCGGGATCCGCGTGGAACCCGGCGAGGTCGATGCCGTTCTGGTGCAACGTCCGTCGATCGTCGCGGCGATCACCGTCGGACGGCCGGGGCCGTCGGGGGAGACCGCGCTGGTGTCCTACTTCGTGTGCGGAGGTGGGCCCGAGGATCCGATCGCGTTGCGAGCGAGCCTCGTCGAGGAACTTCCGCCGCACCTGGTGCCCGCGGTGCTGATGGAACTGGAACGCCTGCCGCTGAGCCCCAACGGCAAGGTGGACCGTGGTGCACTGCCGACGCCCGAGTTCGCCGTGCGCGGTCGCTCCCGAGATCCCCGGACGGACACCGAGCGTGCCGTGCTGGCCACGTTCGTCGAGATCCTCGGGGACGAGTCCCTCGGTGTCGAGGACGATTTCTTCGCGGGCGGCGGCAACTCGCTGAACGCGACGCGGGTGGTGTCCCGGATCGGCCGTGATCTCGGCCGACGGGTGGGGGTGCGGGCGCTGTTCGACGCGCCCACCGCCGAGCAACTCGCCGCTTTTCTGGACGCCTCCGGCGAGGACAGGTCGATCGCCCTGGCGGATGTGGTGCGCCCCGAACGTGTTCCGCTGTCCTACGCCCAGACCCGCATGTGGTTCGCGAACGTCTTCGACAACTCGTCCTCCCTCGACGAGGCGGGTGCCCGGTGGAACGCGACCGCCTACAACGTGCCGCTCGTCGTGCGCATCACCGGTGCGCTCGACGTCGAGGCGCTCGCCGCCGCCGTGGTCGACGTGATCGACCGGCACGAGAGCCTGCGGACTCGGTTCCCGGATTCGGCGAGCGGGCCGTACCAGGAGATCGTGCCGACGTCGTCCGTGCCCATCGAGCTGTCGCCGGTGCCGATCGACGAGGGTGATGTGGTGGACGCGGTGACGGAGTTGGTCACCACGCGGTTCGACGTGACCGCGGCGCCGCCGATCGCGATGCGACTGTGGGCGGTGGGAAGGCCGGAGGCCGAGGCAACTCACGTTTTCGCGCTGGTCGTCCACCACGTGTGCACCGACGGCGAATCCATGCGCCCGCTGGTGCGGGACCTGGTCGCCGCGTACTCGGCCCGTGCGGCGGGGGCGGCTCCCGCGTTCGCACCACTTCCGGTGCAGTACGCCGACTTCACCGTCTGGCAGCGGGCGCGCCTCGGTGACGCGACCGATCCGACGTCCGAGGCGGCGCGGCATCTCGACCACTGGCGCGCGTCGCTCGCCGGCATCCCCGACGCCCCGGTCCTCCCCACCGACCGACCCCGGCCGCCGGTCGCGAGCCTGCGATCGGCGACGGTCCCCGTCACTCTCGACGCGGAGGTGCATCGGGCCCTGCGCGGGGTCGCCGACGCCACGGGTGCGACGCCGTTCATGGTGGTGCACAGCGCGCTCGCGGTCTTCCTCGCTCGGTGGGGCTCGTCCGCGGACGTGGTGATCGGTACGCCGATCGCCGGACGGGGTGACCGCGAGTTGGACGATCTGGTGGGCATGTTCGTCGGAACCCTCGCGCTGCGGACTCCGATCGAGTCCGGCGCATCGTTCCTGGACACCGTACGAGCGGTGCGAGCGGCGGATCTGGATGCGTTCTCGCACAGCGAGATCCCGTTCGAGCGCGTCGTCGACGCACTGTCCCCGGTGCGGTCCACCGCGCACCATCCGATCTTCCAGACCATGCTCTCGTTCCAGAATCTGGAGATGCCCGCGGCGGAGGTGGCGGGCGTGCGGCTCGAAGCGCTGAACGTCGATCCGGGAACCTCGCAGTACGACCTGCACCTGGTGGTCTCGGAGACCGTGGGCGCCGACGGTTCACCGGCGGGTCTCGCAGCGGCACTGACGTTCGCGACCGACCTGTTCGGCCCGGATACCGGGGCCGCGATGGCGCGGTCGTTCGAGACCTTGACGGCGGCGCTTCTCGCGGACCCGGACGGCCCGGTGGGGGACGCCGCCCTGCTCGGCCCGGCCGAACTCGACGACCTGCTGGTGCCCGGCATCGCCACGGCTCCGGACGAGGTCACCCTGGCCGGTCTCCTGCATCGCTCGTACGTCGATTTCGCCGACCGGGTCGCGGTGACGGATACCGATCGCACCCTGACGTACGAGGAGCTGGGTCGTGCGGTCGTCGCGCGGCGGGACGCCCTGCGTGCGCAGGGCGTGGGACCGGAATCGGTTATCGCCGTGGAGATGTCGCGTTCGATCGACATGATCGTCGAGATCCAGGCGATCGTGTGCGCCGGCGCGGCGTACCTGCCGATCGACCCGGCGCTCCCGGCCGATCGACGTTCCGCCGTGCGCTCGGCCGATCGACGTTCCGCCGTGCGCTCGGCCGCGAGACTTCCCGGAAGCGGAGGCGCCCTCGGTCCGCAGAACCCGGCCTACGTCGTCTTCACGTCGGGGTCCACCGGTGCGCCGAAGGGAGTCGTCGTGTCCCACGGGGCCGTGACGAACCAACTGCGCTGGCTCCGTGCGGCGATCGACCTCGACGCGGACGACGCGATGCTGTGGCGCACCTCGGCGTCGTTCGACCTGTCGGTGTGGGAACTGTGGCTGCCGATGACCGCCGGAGCACGGCTGGTGGTCGGACCTCCGGGCTGCGAGCGCGATCCGGCGATTCTGGCGAGGACGCTCGCCGAGCAGCGGGTGTCGGTCCTGACGTTCGTGCCGTCCCTGCTCGATGCGTTCCTCGCGCACGGCGCCGCCGCGGTCCGAGATGCTCTGGAGGGAGTGCACACGGTGCTGTGCATCGGAGAGGCGTTGTCGCCGAGCACCGTTCGCACACTCGTGAGCCTCGGCCCCGACGGTCTCGCCGTGCACAACCTCTACGGGCCCACCGAGGCGGCGGTGAGCATCACCCACCACCGAATCGGCAGTCCGGTGTGACGCGGGGTCACTCGCAGGCGGCGAGTTCCCGTCGGAGCGCGGCGATTCCCGAGTAGTCCTGCACCAGCGGTTCTCTCGTCGCGTCGGCGGCGACATCGGCCATCATCGCCTCGCGTCCCGGCACTTCCTCGAGTTCGAGGATGCGGTCCCACGTCGTGAGGTCGTTCGACGCGAACGCAGCCATCGCACCGTCGAGTTCGCGCTGGAACAGCGCCCGATCGTCGATCGACAGGGTGCGGTAGACGACGACGGCCATCTCGGCCGCGATGGATGCGTGGCAGTGCTCGTCACGTTCGTGCAGCGCCACCGTCGCCCGGTTCACCGGTTGGATGTCGGGGCCGTCCTCGATGAGCTTCAGGTACGAGGTGATCGAGATCTCGGCCACCGTCGTGTAGGCGAGAGTGATGAGCGCGGCGGCCCACTCGTCGTCGGTCGCGCGCAGCCGGGCCCTCAGGTTCCGGACCGTGGCGGGCGAGGGGAGGTCCCGGTCCTGCACGGCCAGTCCGCGTTGCCGGCGCGTCAACGCGCTCGCTTGGAGGTGCATCAGCGTGTGGTACTGCTCGTCGACCATGGCCTGCGTGACGGCGACGGCCAGCGTGTCTCCCATGCCGGTGCCGAAGACGTCCTGCGCCAGCAACGCGAAACCGGGGTTGACCACGTGCTGCTCGACGTCCATCACGTTCTTGTTGAACGCGATCCAGGCGAGCGCCCGGATGCGGTGGCGACGGTGTTCGGGGAGGGAGGTGTAGCCCTCGTGTCGCGCGAAGGGCACGAGAGCGTCGGGGTAATCGTGCTTGTTCTCGTCGAACAATCCGTCCCACGTCGGTTCCGGCTTCTTCACCGTCGCGCGCCGATGCCAGTTGGCGGCCAGGCGGGCCACGACGGCGCTCTCGACGGGGGTCCGCGGGTCGAGGGACGGCAGCGTGGTCTCGAGGTCGGCGGTGGTGTCGATGGTCATGAGTGCTCCGGATCTGCGGTCGAACGGTGACGAAAGGGAACGGCGAACAGTGCCGCACAGTGTTCTCGGTAGGAGTCGGTGTCGGAGCCCAGCGCGGTCGCGGCCGTGGACATCGCGGTGGCGAACTCGGGTTCGGTGGCGGCGGCACTGTCGAGGTCGCGCACCGCGTCCGCGAGCGCCAGTCGAGCGGCTGCGGCGTACGGATTACCGTGCTGCACATCGTGATACACCTCGGGGGTGCCGGTCGCGATGCGAGCGAGCAGGGCGGACATCGTGGCGTGCGGTGGCGGTCCCAGGGCGAGGGCGAGGTCCGGATCGACGCCGAGCCGGGCCGCGGCGGTCCCGAAGGCGAGCACGGCGGCGTGGGTGAGCGCCTGGGTGGTGGCCACGGTGCGGTCGTGTTGCTCGGCGTCGACGCGCACCACGCTGGTGCCCCAGGAGGTGAGGAGATCGGTGAACTCGGCGACGCGGGGGTTGGCGTCGTAGACCACGAGTGCCGTCACGCGTCCCGACATGCCCAGGGACGGTGCGAACATCGGGTTCACCCCGACCACGCCGCACCGCGGCTTCGCCGCCGCCGCGCTGCGGGACATGTCGGTCTTCACCGACAGGGTGTCCACCACGAGTGCGTCGGGTCGAAGTAGGGCGGTCACTCCGGCGAGTGCTCCGAGGGCGGCCGGTTCGGGGACGGCCAGCAGCACGATGTCACTGCCGGACAGCGTCTCTCGCAGGGACGCGTCGGGCCGGGTGATGTCGCCGCCCGTCGCCCGATCGACGGCGTGCACGACGAGTCCGGACGCCCGGCACGCGTCGACGTACATGCGGCCGACGGCGCCCTCGGCGCCGACGACGGTCACGGTGGTCACGATCGGCGCGATCGCGCGGCGGTGGGTCGACGCGGGGGAGCGGGATCGTGCCGACACAGCGGCCGCGACGGAGGCGTGAGTTGCGCCGCGGCGATCGGGGCCGGCGCGAGCGAGAGCGCCTTCTGCACCGTCGACGCCTTCACCAGGGTCTCCTCGAACTCGTCCTCGGGATCCGAGAGGGCGGTGATGGCGCCGCCGATACCGAAGCGGACGCGGTCGTCGGTCACGACCATGGTGCGGATGACGATCGACAGGTCCGCGCTGCCGCTCAGCGAGAGGTAACCGATGCTGCCGGAGTAGACGCCGCGAGGCCCCTCCTCGAGGCGGTCGATGATCTCCATCGTGCGGATCTTGGGTGCGCCGGTCATCGATCCGCCCGGGAAGGTCGCCCGGATGCAGTCCACCACCGACGCGGCCGGGGCCAGCGTTCCGCGCACCGTCGAGACGAGCTGGTGCACCGTCGCGTAGGTCTCGACGCCGAACAGAGTCGGCACGTGGACCGTGCCGGCCGCGCACACGCGCGAGAGGTCGTTGCGCACGAGGTCGACGATCATCAGGTTCTCGGCGATGTCCTTCTCGCTGCCGAGGAGGTCGTCCCGCAACGCCGAGTCCGCGGCGTCGCTCAGTCCGCGTGGACGCGTTCCCTTGATGGGCTTGGATTCCACGACGCGGTCGTCGCCGATCCGCAGGAACCGCTCCGGTGAGGTGCTCACCACCGCGAAGGAACCGAACTCGAGCAACGCGGCGTGCGGAACCGGGCTTACTCGACGCAGGTTGTCGAAGGTGGTGACCGGGTCGATCGAGGCCTCGACCGACCCCGCGTTGGTCAGACAGACCTCGTAGGTCTCGCCGGCCCGGATCAGATCGAGGCATTCGCGTACGCGGTCGACGTACTCGGTGTGGCTGTGCCGCAGCGTGATCTCGGTGTCGCTGGGGTGGGTGGCGATGGCCGGAGCGGGCGCGTCCTCGGAATCCGCGACGTCGGGCAGCGCGGTCAGCAGCTCCGTCATCTCGTCGAGCCACGCCCGCGAGACCGGCTCGCCGGCCTCGGCGCTCAGGCAGAGCGCGAAGGCACGGTGACCGTCGTGGTCGAGCACCACGGCACGATCCGCGAACACCATGGCCGCATCGGGATCGGGGGAGGAGTGGGCGGCGCGGCCACAGGTCTCGGCCTTCAGCTCGTACCCCAGGTACCCGACGAACCCGAGCCGGAAGTCGAACGGCAACGGACGCGTCGGATCGTCCGGGGCGATCGTGGTCTCGCGCAGCCGATGGTCCAGAAAGTCGAAGAACGGACTGCGGACGGTCTCGACCCCGCCGTCGCTGCGTCGTACCCGGACCGTCGTCGACTCCACGTCGTAGGTGATGTACTCCGCGCGCGGGCCGTCCGCGTCGCCGATGATCGTGAATCGGGACGCGGCGTCGTTCTTGGCGCTGCCGTCGAGCCAGAAGCGTGTGTCGGCGTTCGCCGCGGGCGTTCGCCGGGCCAGGGCGTCGCGCACGGCCCGAGGATCGAGATTGCGCGGCACCTCGACGTGCTCGACGACGTAGCGAGGAGTGGGAGCAGGCGCGGGGTCGGTCGCGGTCGGAGCGGGCACGAAGGACGAGCCACCGTCGCTTCGCGACAAGTCCCGGCTCGCGCCGTTCTTCCGGGACAAGTCCCGGCTCGCGCCGTTCTTCCGCGACAGGTCCCGGAAGTTCCCCAACAGGCGCCGACCACCGTCGGACGAGATCGACTCGGGATGGAACTGCACACCCCACTGCGGCCGCGATGTGTGCCGCATCGCCATGAGGACGCCGTCGTCCGTCCAGGCCGTCGCCTCGAGGTCCGTCGGCAGATCGGCGACGACGAGCGAGTGATAGCGCACGACGGACAGCGGTGAGTCCAACCCGTCGAACAGGTCGGTTCCGGAGTGCCGGATCTGCGAGACGCGTCCGTGCATCGGTTCGTCGGCGCGGACGACGCGGGCGCCGTAGGACGCACCGAGGCCCTGATGGCCGAGGCAGATACCGAGAACCGGGAGGGTGGATTCGGCGATCACGCGGGCGCACACACCGAAGTCGTCGGTCCGGTCGGGGCGCCCCGGTCCGGGAGAGACCACCACGTTGTCGTACTCGTCGAGATGCAGGGTGTCGAACGGGACGTCGTTACGCACCACCGTCGGCCGCTGCCCGTTGACGTGCGTCAACAGGTCGTACACGTTGTAGGTGAACGAGTCGTAGTTGTCGATCAGCAGGGTACGGGTCATGCGTTGTCCGCACGGGGGTGTCGGTCGGCGTCCGAGGCCACCAGGGTGTCCTCGACCCGGCACGTCTCGGCGATGATCAGCTCGTACAACGACTCGAGGTAGTCCGGCGACATACCGTTGCGCTCGGCGAAATCGCGGGCACCGCGGGTGACCTCACCGACGCGGGCGGGCTGCATGACGGCGATGTCGTGATCGCGCTTGAGGCGGCCGATCTCCTCGCACACGTCGAGACGGGCACGCAGGGCGTCCCGCAGACGATGGTCGACGGAATCGAGTTCGCGGCGCAGTGACGCCAGCCGTTCGTGGGCATCGGTCGACACGGTCACCGCGGTGGCCAGGTCGGGGGCTGTCGATACATCGTCGCGGGAGTCACGAAGCGCCATTGTTCTTCCCCAATCGTTCACGCCGGTGCCGTCACTGGTTCATCGCTCGTAGGGAGGAATTCGTTTCCAGTGCTACGAGTAGATGGTTGTGATCTCGTACATTTCTGTATCGATCAACCCATCGGCACGCAACGTTCGATCGGAGCATATCGACCCTCGCGAAGTCGTGCCGAGTACGTGCGGGTGTACCCGGTCACCCGGCCACACCCCGAGAATTCAGCCGCGGCCCATCGCCGCTTTCCGGTAGCCGCGGATGGCGGGGACGGTGAACAGGACCGTCAGCGCGACGGCCCAGATGGCGGTCTGCATGAGCGGCTGCGCAATCGGACCGCCGATCGCGAGCGCCTTCATCGCGTCGATGGCGGTCGACATCGGCTGGTTCGCGACGAAGCCCTGGAGCCACGGTGGGTAGGCCTGCGTGGGGACGAAGCCCGAGTTGAAGAACATGAGCAGGGTGCACACCAGCGAGAGGAGCTCGACCAGTGGCAGTTTCGGAGCCATGACGGCCAGTGCCGTCACGAACGTCGCGAAGCCGGTACCCAGGAGCAGGGGCAGGCCGAAGAAGCCGATCGCGTGCAGAATGCCCTGGTTGAAACGGAATCCGATGGCGTAACCGACGAGCACGATGAAGAACGTCGTGAGTACCATCCGCACTGCTTCGGCCAGCAGCCGTCCCATCAGTCCGGACGCTCGATGCGTCGGCATCACCCAGAACCGGGTCAGCAGCCCGGTGCGCGCCTCGCGTTTGAGCGAGACACCACTGGCGAGTGCGCCGAAGACGGAGCCGACCAACGCGATCAGCGGCACCTGGCCGAAGATCGCGTCCTCGCCCGTCGCGCCCGAGATCGATCGACCCAGTACCACGGAGAACATGAGCAGCGTGACCGACGGGTAGAAGACGGTCTGAACCATGGTCAGCGGATCGCGGAACCACTTCGTCAACAGCCGCTTGGCCTGCAGGAGGCTGTGAACCACGAAAGCGGAGGGGCTGCGCTCGCCGCGGTCGCGATCCGCGGGCGGGAAGGACGAGCGCGGCTCGTGCACGGCCGGGATACGGATCTGCTCGGTGACGGCGTCGGACGCGGCGACGTCCTGCGTGCGGCCACGCGATGTCGGCATGGTCATGTCACTGCCTTCTGACGTTGGCCCAGATGGACAGGGGCGCGAAGAGAACGACGAACACGGCGCACCAGATCAACGCCGGCACCATCGACGACGCCACGATCGTTCCTTCTGCGAGGTCTCGCATCGCGGTGGCGAACTGCGAGATCGGCTGGTTCCGGGCGAACGGACGGATCCACTCCGGGAAGCCGTCCTCGGGGACGAACCCGGTGGAGAGCATGCCGAGGATCAGCTGGGGGAGCGTGAGTGCTTGAGATGTGGCCTCGGGACTGCGGCTGAGCACACCGATGGCGTCGCCGCCGAAGGCGAACGCGGTGCCCACCAGCATGGCGATGACCAGGAACAGCAACGACGGCAGAAAGCCCCCGGAGAACCGGAAGCCGATGAGGACGCCGTAGAAGATGGCCATGGCCAGCGAGAGCGCGGAGCGGAACGTCGCGCCGGCCATACGGGCCAGCAGTGGTACCGCCGGTCCGATCGGCATGGTCTTGAAGCGAGGGTTGATGCCGTTGAGCTCTTCCTGCGCGCCGCGGCTCGCGGCCGAGATCGCCGTGAACGCCATGGCCTGGAGCACGATGATCGGCATGACGAACTGGGCGTAGTCGATGCCCTGCGTGCGCATGACGAAACGCAGCGGAAGGTAGAAGCCGATGGTGAAGATGGCCGGCGCCAACAGGGCCACCGTGAGCTCGTGCGTGCGGAGCTGGCTCGCGATCACCCGGCCGGTGAGCGCCTGCCACTGTTGGAACGACGACAACTCGGGAGCTCGGTGGCGCCCCGCCCGGGCACGGGCTTCGGTCGTCGCGGTCACGATCGAGACTCGACCGGACGAGCCGGCTGCGCGGTGAGGGAGAGAAAGACATCGTCGAGCGACGGGCGGCGCAACCCGATGTCGGCGAGCTCGACGCCCGCGAGGTCGAGCCGTCGCACCACCTCGGTGAGGGTGCTCGGCCCGTGCGGGGCCGGGATGGACATGCGGTCGGGCTCGGAGTCGACGACGCGGTCCGACGATCCGGCGATGCCCACGAGGATCTCGTGGATGCGGGGCAGATCGTCGGTGTGCACCGGCACCACCTCGCAGTAGCTCGCGCCGGTGCGCGATTTGAGCTGGTCGGCGGTGCCCTCGGCGATGACGGTGCCCTTGTCGATGACCACGATGTTGTCGCTGAGGAGGTCGGCTTCCTCGAGGTACTGGGTGGTCAGCAGGATCGTGATGCCGTCCGCCTTCAGCCCCTCGACGAGATTCCAGACGCTCTGACGGCTGCGCGGATCGAGTCCGGTGGTCGGCTCGTCGAGGAACACCACCTCGGGCCGGGTGACCAGGCCGCAGGCGATGTCGATGCGGCGACGCATGCCGCCGGAGTACCCGGACACCTTGCGAGCCGCGGCGTCCTCGAGGTCGAACTGTTCGAGGAGCTCGGCGCCGCGGGCGCGGGCGGACTTCTTGCTCAGACCCATGAGTCGACCGAAGAGTTCGAGGTTCTCCTTGCCGGTCAGACCCTCGTCGAGGGCGGCGTACTGACCGGTCATCATGATGCGTCGGCGCACCTCGGGGGCGCTCTTGACGACGTCGAAACCCGCCACCGACGCGTAGCCGGTGTCCGGGCGCAAGAGGGTGGACAGCACGTTGACCGTGGTGGTCTTGCCGGCCCCGTTGGGGCCGAGAACACCGAGAACCGAGCCGGTGGGAACGGTAAAACTCACTCCCCGCAGAGCGTGTACGTCCCCGAAGGATTTGGTGATGCCGTCGACGTGGACGGCCACTCCGGGAGATGGCATGACAGCGAGTATGTCACGACGATGTCGACGACACGGTTCAGCCGGGTCGACGGTCGAACCACCACCTCGTGACCCAAAGAAACTTTTGGTCCGTACGTAACGTGGATAACAAGTTATTCGATACATTACTAGCGAGTCAGTTGCCGTGGCTCAGGGAAATAGCACGACAAACCACTCTTTTCTTGCACATCGGAACAGAACGACGCGTCGACCGGACGCGCATCGACGGACAGGGGGGATTGCTCTACATGCGCGATCGCTCCCTCGTCTCGTCCGATCGGGTGCGCACGCTCGCCGATGGCTCCGTGTCCCGCCCGCAGCCGGAGACCTTTCCCCTCTCCGACGCCCAACGCGGACTCTGGTACGCCCAGCACGCCGCCCCCGACGTCCCGATCGTCATCGCGCAGTACGTCGAGATCCACGGCGACGTCGATCCCGACGCGTTGGCGCAGGCGGGTATCGACGCCGCAGCCGAGATCGGCTCCGGAATGGTGCGCATCGTGGAGGTGGACGGCGAGCCCCGTCAGTTCGTCGATCCCGACGCACCGTCCGTCGTGAGCCGGATCGACCTGCGCGGAGCGAGCGATCCGCACGTGGCCGCGCTGGAGTGGATGCGCGCCGAGTACAGCACCCCCGTCGACCTGCTCGCAGACCGTCTGATGGCTGCGGCCGTGCTGCGGCTCGAGGACGAGCGGTGGTACTGGTACGCCCGCGCCCACCACATCGTGCTCGACGGCGTGGGGGCGAAGAACTTCACCGAACGCGCGGCTGCCGCGTACACGACCGCTGTCTCCGGCCACGCGGTCTCCGTGACGACGCCGATGGAGCCGCGCGAGCTGTTCGAGTACGAGGCGGCGTACCGCACGTCCGATCGTTTCGTCCGCGACGCCGAGCACTGGCGTGAGGTGACCCGCGACCTCCCGGACCCGCCCCGGCTGACCTCGGCCCCGGCCGCACCCTCGGCCCTCTCGCGCATCGCCGCCGACGCGCTGCCGGAATCGACGCTCGCGGTGCTCGCACGTCGGGCGGAGGCCACCGGCGGAAGCTCGGCTCCCTTCGCCATCGCGGCGTACGCGATCTATCTGGCCACCATGGCCGGAGTCGACGAGATCACGCTCTCCCTCCCGGTGACCGCGCGCACAACGGCGTCGAGTCGGCGGTCGGGCGGGATGTTGTCCAACGTCGTGCCGTTGCGCCTCGACGTCGGCCGCGACCGCGCCCTCGAGGATCTGCTGACCGCGGTGGGTCGCTCGGTGACCGGCGCGTTGCGACACCAGCGCTACCGACACGAGGACATCCGCCGGGACGCGGGGGACAGCGGACTCGGCCTGTTCGGCCCGGTCGTCAACATCATGCTGTTCGGAAACGAGATCAGGCTCGGGGATCTCGTCGGCCGCTCGCACGTGCTCACCACCGGTCCCGTCGACGATCTCGCCCTGAACGTCTACGAGGGTGAGGACGGGCGGCTGCACGTCGACTTCGAGGCCAACCCCACCCTCTACTCGCAGGCGGACCTCGACTCCCATCACCGCCGCTACCTACGGGTGCTCGAATCGGTGCTGGGGCACGATCCCTCCTCGACCGTCGGCGAGATCGATCTGCTCGACGCGAGCGAGCGCGGCGTGCTGGTCCCGGCGTCGGGTCCACCGGGCGCCGCGCCGACGACTCTGCGGGCGCTGCTCGCCGCCGCGGTCGTCGATCCGGAGGCCCCCGCTCTCGTCACCGACGACGCCACCCTGACCTACGCCGAGCTCGATCGGTACTCCGACCGCCTCGCGCGGGCCCTGATCGCGTCGGGCGCCGGACCGGGTCACGTCGTCGCGGTCGCCGCGCCGCGGTCCGTCGTCGCAACCGTCGCGGTGTGGGCCGTCGCCAAGTCCGGTGCGGCCTTCGTCCCCGTCGACCCGAGCTACCCCGACGAACGGGTGCGGCACATGCTCGCCGATTCCGGGGCGACGTGGGGGGTGACGACGCCCGCTCTGCGTGCGTCCCTGCCCGACGACGTCCGGTGGCTGCTGCTCGATTCCGATCCGTCGGAGGCGTACTCGCAGTACGACGGTGTCGACGGACACGACGAGCCGACCCGGGTCGAGGCTCGGCCGGGGGACCCCGCCTACGTCATCTACACCTCGGGATCGACGGGCGTGCCCAAAGGCGTCGTCGTCTCCCACGCCGGGGTGGCCGACCTGGTCGCCGATCAGCGCGAGCGTTTCTCGATCACCGCGTCCGCCCGGGTGCTGCAGGTGGCGTCGCCGAGTTTCGACGCGTCGGTGTTCGAACTGCTCATGGCCGTCGGATCCGGCGCGACCGCCGTGATCGCGCCCCCGGACGTGTTCGGCGGCGCCGAGCTGACCGACCTGCTGATCCGGCACCGCGTCACCCACGCGGTGATCACACCGGCCGTGTTGGCGGCCACGCGTTCGGCGGGGGTGACCGACCTGCGCGTGCTGGTCACCGCCGGTGACGTGTGCCCGCCGGAGGTCGTGGCGGAGTGGGCACCCGGACGCACCTTCGTGAACGCCTACGGGCCCACCGAGTTCACCGTGATGGCCACTCGCAGTGCCGCGCTGGTTCCGGGCGCGCCGATCACCATCGGGACACCCGTGCAGGGATCCGCCGCGGTGGTCCTGGACCGTCGACTGTCCCCGGTTCCCGTCGGTGCCCCCGGCGAGCTGTACGTCTCGGGGCCCGCCGTCGCGACGGGGTACCTCGACCGGTGGGGGCTCACCGCCGGCCGCTTCGTCGCGGATCCGTTCGGTCACGGGACCCGGATGTACCGCACCGGAGACACCGTTCGGTGGGTCGGCGACGGTGCCGGCGGGTACGAACTCGAGTACCTCGGCCGCAGCGATCAGCAGATCAAGGTGCGCGGACTGCGCGTCGAACTCGGCGAGATCGACGCCGTCCTCGCCGCGCATCCCGGCGTGGCGCAGGCGGCGACCATCGGGCGTGTCGACCCCGCGGGCGGTACGCGCTTGATCGCCTATCTCGTCGCCGACGACGGCGCCGAACTGGACGCCGATGTGGTGGAAGCCGCTGCTCGGCATCGTCTTCCGGCGCACCTCGTGCCCACCGTGGTGGTTCTCGACGCACTGCCGCTCACCGGCGCGGGCAAACTCGACCGGGCCGCGCTCCCCGATCCCGGCCGCGCCTCGACCCGCCCGTATCTCGCCCCCGAGGGTGCCGATCAGCTGGCCGTCGCGGCGGTCTTCGCCGACGTGACCGGCGCGGCCGAGGTGGGCGCGGACACGGACTTCTTCGAGCTGGGCGGCGACTCGCTGACGGCGACGACGGTGGTGGGTCGGCTCGGCGAGAGCGTCGGGGTGCGCATCGCGGTGCGTGAGCTCTTCGAGTTCCCCACCGTGTCCGCACTGGCGTCGCGCCTGGGGTCCCTGCGGGCCGAGCGGTCCGGCTCGGCACCGGCGCTCGGCGCGGTCCCGACGCGGAGACCGGACGTGCTCCCGCTCTCGCCTGCGCAACGACGACTCTGGTTCCGCAACCGGTTCGATCCGACCTCCGGGGCGGACAACATCCCGTTCTCCGTCACGATCACCGGCTCGCTCGACGTCGCCGCCCTGTCGGCCGCGCTCGCGGACGTGGTCCGGCGACACGAACCGCTGCGCACGATCTACCCGGACGGTCCGGAGGGGCCGCACCAGCACATCCTCGACGAGCCGACGCTCGCGCCGTCGGACCCGACGGTGCTCGATCCGACGCCGGTGGACCGCGAGGCGCTCGCCGCAGCCCTGCGAGAAACCGCGACGACCGGGTTCGATCTGACCACCGAGTTGCCCTTGCGCACAGCGCTGTTCGCGCTGCCGGGCGAGGACACGCACGTGCTCGCGGTCGTGCTCCACCACATCTCGGCCGACGGGTGGTCGGTGTCCCCGCTCGCGCGGGACGTCGCCGCCGCCTACGCCGCGCGGGTCGACGGCTCCGACCCGGCGTTCGCCCCGCTCCCGATGCAGTACGCCGACGTCGCGGTGTGGTTGCGCGAGAACCTCGGCTCGGAGGACCACCCCGCCTCGGTCGCCGCCGAGCAGCGCCGGTACTGGGAACGCACTCTGGCCGCAATGCCGGATCAGCTCGACCTGCCGTTCGACCGACCGCGCCCCGCCGTACCGTCGGGCCGGGGATCGGTCGTCACCACCACGGTGGACGGCGCCCTGCACGACGCGATCGCCGCACTGGCACTCCGACATTCGGCGACGCCGTTCATGGTGGTCCACGCCGCGTTCGCGTTGCTGCTGGGACGGATCTCCGGCACCGACGACGTGACGGTGGGAACTCCGGTCGCCGGGCGAGGGCATCACGCGGTGGACGACCTGGTGGGGATGTTCGTCGGCACCGTCGCCCTGCGTACCCGAATGGACCGATCGTGGACCTTCGAGGAATTGCTGCGGTCGGTGCGCGAGACCGATCTGTCCGCGTTCGCCCACACGGACCTGCCGTTCGAGCGCGTCGTCGAGGTCGTCGACCCACCGCGCGTCGCCGGTCGGTCCCCGATCTTCCAGGTCGCCCTGTTCTTCCAGAACCTCGCGCGCGCCGAGTTCACCCTTCCCTCCGTCTCGATCGCGGTGGACGAGATCGCCACCGACACCGCACCGTTCGATCTGCGCGCGACCTTCTACGAGCGCGACGAGCACGCCGGGATCGACGTGCAGTTCTCCTTCGCCCACGACGTGTTCGACCGTGGAACGGTCGAGACGATCGCCGAGCGTTTCCTCCGTGTGCTGCGCGCCGTGGTCGCGCATCCCGCCGCACCCGTGGACACGGTGGATCCGATGAGCCCGCGCGAACGGCGTCGGGTGCTGCATGAATGGAACGACACCGCGGTCGCCGTGCGCCCCGGAACGCTCGTCGGCCGTTTCGATGAGCAGGTCGCCCGGACCCCCGATGCCGTCGCGCTCACCTACGAGGGTGTCCACCTCACCTACGGTGAGTTCTCGGCGCGGGTGAACCGGCTGGCCCGCCATCTGATCGAACGCGGTGTCGGCCCCGAGGTGTACGTCGGTGTGGCCGTGCGGCGTTCGCCCGAGATGATGGTGGCTCTCTACGCGGTGCTGACCGCCGGCGGTGCCTACGTGCCGATCGATCCGGACCATCCGATCTCGCGCAACGCCCTCGTCGTCGACGCCTCGAATCCGCGCTGCATCCTGACCACCGGGGATGTCGCGGGTAGGCTCCCCGAGCACCCCGCGGTGCTGGACGTGCGGACGTTGTCGCTGTCGGGGTACGCGTCGGGACCGGTGGGGGACGCCGAGCGACTCGGGACGCTCACGGCCGACACCGCCGCCTACGCGATCTTCACCTCGGGCAGCACCGGCCGCCCGAAGGGTGTGGTGATCTCGCACCGCGCCGTCGTCAACCAGCTCGACTGGAAACAGCACCGGTACCGGCTCACGGAGCAGGACGTCGTGCTGCACAAGATCGCGGTCACCTTCGACGTGTCCGTGTGGGAGTTGTTCTGGCCCGGCCAGATCGGCGCCCGCACGGTCATCGCCACGCCGGACGGCCACCGCGACGCCGCCTACGTCGCCGCGATCATGCGGGAGCAGTCGGTGACCGTGGCGACGTTCGTGCCCACCATGCTCGCCGCGTTCGTGGCCGACGCGGGCGATCGCATTCCGGAGTCGCTGCGGGCCGTCTTCGCCATCGGTGAGGCGCTGCCCGCCGAGACCGCCGCTCGCCTGCGTGCCCACAGCGACGCCGAGGTCCACAATCTCTACGGCCCCACGGAGGCCGCGGTCAGCGTCACCGCCCACACCTACCGCGAGTCCGACGCGCACACCGTCCCCATCGGAACCCCCGAATGGAACACGCGCACCTACGTTCTCGACGCGCGGCTGCAGCCGGTCCCCCCGGGGTCGGTCGGAGAGCTCTATCTCGCCGGAGTGCAGCTCGCCCGCGGGTACGCCGGTCGGCACGCCCTGACCTCCGAGCGGTTCGTCGCCGATCCGTTCACCGGCGCGGGCGAGCGGATGTACCGCACCGGAGACCTGGTGCGGTACCGCGTCGCGGGCGGTGAGCCGGACGGTGTCCTGGAGTACCTGGGCCGCACCGACTTCCAGGTCAAACTGCGTGGCCAGCGCATCGAGCTCGGTGAGATCGACGTCGCGCTGTCCGAACATCCGGATGTGCGTTCCGCCGTCACCGTCGTGCACGGCGACGATCCCGCCCACCAGCGATTGGTCGCCTACGTGGTGCCCACCATCGTCGACGGGCTCGACGTCGCGGCGCTGCGGACCGACCTGCTGCGGTCGCTGCCGAGCCACATGATCCCCGCGCAGTTCGTCTCGCTGGAGAGCTTCCCGCTCGGCCCCAGCGGCAAGCTCGACCGCGGTGCGCTGCCACCGCCGAGCGCGCCCATCGCCGAGCATCGTGCGCCGGAGGGTTCGGCCGAGGAGACCGTGGCGGCCGTGTTCGCCGCGGTCACCGGAGCGGACGGGTCGTCCGTCGGCCGGGACAGCAGTTTCTTCGAACTCGGTGGCAACTCGCTGAGCGCGACGAGAGTGACGGCGGCGCTGCGGGATCGGACGGGTGTGGATCTGCCGCTGCGGACCCTGTTCGACGCCCCGACGGTCGCCGAGCTCGCGGCCCGCATCGCGGACGCCCGCCCCACCGACACGCGGCGGGTGCCGACGGCACTCCCGCGGCCGGAGCGGCTGCCGCTCTCGCCCGCTCAGAACCGGATGTGGTTCCTGAATCAGTACGACACCGACTCCGCCGCGTACAACCTGCCGTTCGCGCTGCGTCTCGACCCCCGGCCGGGCACCGAGATCGATCGCGCGGCGTTGGCGGCGTCCGTGCTCGACGTGCTCACCCGGCACGAGGTGCTGCGGACGTACTACCCGGACCGTGGTGTCGGACCGGAGCAGGTGATCGTGCCCGCGTCGGAGGTGCTTCCGTCGGGAGTGGACGTGCTCACCGTGCGCGCCGCCGACGTTCCCGCGACCGTGCACCGGCTCGCCACCACCGGATTCGACGTCGCTGCCGCCGTTCCGGTGCGCGCCGTGCTGCTCGAGGTGCCCGACGCGGGTCACACCGTGGTCGTCGCGGTGGTCCATCACATCGCCGGCGACGGTTCGTCGTTGGCGCCGCTCGCCCGGGACGTGTTGACCGCGTACGCCTCTCGGGTTCACGGCGGTGTGCCGTCGTGGGAACCCCTGCCGATGCAGTACGCCGACTTCGCCGTCTGGACCCACGCCTCGCTGGGCGCGGAGAGCGATCCCGAATCGCGCGCGCACGCCGAGATCGCCTACTGGCGTGAGAGGCTGGCGGACGCCCCGGCTCTGGTGTCGCTTCCCGCCGCGCATCCGAGGCCCCCCGCGCTGTCCCTGCGCGGCGACGCGATCGACGTGGTGATCGACCCGGCCGTTCGCGGACGCGTTGCGGACCTGGCCGAGCGCACCGGAACGACGGCCTTCATGGTGATGCACGCCGTCCTCGCCGCGGTCGTGGCCCGACTGAGCGGGACCGACGACGTGGTGGTCGGTGCTCCCGTCGCCGGCCGCGCCGACGCCGTTCTCGAACCGATGGTGGGAATGTTCGTCGGGACTGTCGCGCTGCGCACGCAGATCCGGACGGCCGAGACGTTCGCCGAGTTGCTGGCGCGGATCCGGGCCGACGACCTCGCGGCGTTCGAGCACACCGACGTTCCCTTCGAGCGCGTCGTCGATGCCCTCGACGTCCCCCGGTCCACCGCCCACCACCCCGTGTTCCAGGTCGGCCTGTCCTACGAGAACTTCGAGCGCCGCGACTTCGAACTGCCGGGCATGACCGTCACCGCGCTCGAGGTGCCGCGGGTGTTCGCGAAGTACGACCTCGAGCTCACCCTGATCGAGGGCGACGCGGAACTCACCGGGGCCCTGACCTTCTCGACCGATCTGCACACCCGCGAATCGGCCGCGCGCATCCTCGACACCGTGGTGCGCGTCCTCGACCGGGTCACCCGCGAGCCCGACGCGGTGGTGGGCGACCTCGAGATCGCGTCGCAGGCCGAGCGCGCCACCGTCGACGCCCTGACCCGGGGACGCTCCGTCCCGCTCGCATCCCGCACCCTGGTGGACCTCCTCACCGCGCAGGTGGCCCGTACTCCCGATGCCGACGCCCTCACCTTCGGTGTCCGCACGCTCACCTACCGCGAGTTCGACGCCCGCACCACCCGCCTGGCCCGTCGGTTGATCACGGCCGGAGCGATGCCGGGCGCCGTGGTCGCCGTGGCGCTCGAGCGGTCGATCGACCTGGTCGTCGCGCTGCACGCCGTGGTGCGCACGGGCGCCGCGTATCTCCCGATCGACCTCGATCACCCGGCGGAGCGGACGGCCTACGTGGTGGAGTTGGCGTCGCCCGTCGTGGTGGTGGCGGCGGACGCGGATCGGGTGCCCGGAACGGTGCCGCATCTGGTTCCGGACGTGGACGGTCCCGGAGCCGACGATGTCGATACCGACGGCGCCGGAACCGACGGCGAGTCGAGTGCGCCGCTCACCGACGCCGACCGCGGCGCGCGGCTCACCCCCGGCCACCCCGCCTACGTCATCTACACCTCCGGATCCACCGGCCGGCCCAAGGGTGTGGCGGTGTCGCACGCCTCGATCGTGAACCGACTCGAGTGGATGCAGGGCGAGTACGCGTTGAGCCGCGACGACGTGGTGCTGCACAAGACTCCCGTCACCTTCGACGTGTCGGTGTGGGAGTTGTTCTGGCCCTTCGTGGTCGGGGCGCGGCTGGTGGTCGCGGAACCGGGTGGACACCGCGATCCGGAGTACCTGGCCCGCGTGATCCGTGACGAGCAGGTGACCGACGTGCACTTCGTACCGTCCGTGCTCGCGGCGATGGTCGAGTCCCCGGAACTGTGGGAGTGCACGTCGCTGCGCCGGGTGTACGCGTCGGGCGAGGCACTCGGCGCCGACGTCGCCCGCCGGGCCGCCCGGGCCACCGGCGCGGAACTCCACAACCTCTACGGACCCACCGAGGCCGCCGTGGACGTCACCCACCACCGGGTGACCGACGCCGATCGACTGTCGGTACCCATCGGTCGGCCGGTGTGGAACACGGACACCCTCGTCCTGGACGGACGGCTCCGGCCGGTGCCGGTCGGCGTGCCGGGTGAGCTGTACCTGGCCGGCGCGCAGCTCGCCGTCGGGTACGTGGGCCGCGCCGCGCTCACGGCGGACCGGTTCGTCGCGCGCCCCGGCGAGTCCGACGGCGCGCGGATGTACCGCACCGGGGATCTGGTGCGGTGGTCCGAGACCGGTGAGCTGGAGTTCCTGGGCCGCACCGATTTCCAGGTCAAGGTGCGGGGACTGCGGATCGAACTCGGCGAGATCGAGGCGGCCGTCGAGGCGGTGCCCGGGGTGTCGCGGGTGGCCGTGCTGCTGAAGACCCTCGCCGGCCGGGACGCCCTCGTCGCCTACGTCGAGGGAACCGGCCCCACCGACGCGGAGATCCTCGACGCCGTGCGGCGCACGTTGCCCGAGTACATGATTCCCGACGCGGTGGTGCGGCTGGACGTCCTGCCGTCGAGTTCCAGTGGCAAGCTCGACGGCCGGGCGCTGCCCGAACCCGAGATCGCTCGGTCCCTCGTTCCCGCTCGGGCCCCGCGCACCGACACCGAACAGCGGGTCGCCGACGCCGTGGCGGCCGTACTGGGCGTCGAGAGCATCGGGATCGACGAGTCCTTCTTCGCCGCCGGCGGCGACAGCATCATGTCCATCCAGCTCTCGACCCGATTGCGGGCCGCGGGACTGTCGGTGCGCCCCAAGGACATCTTCGATTTCCGAACGGTGGCCGGCATCGCCGCCGCAGCGGACGCGGCGACCGAGGAGCACCCCGTGCTCGCCGAACTCGACGGCGGAGGCGTCGGTCCGTTCCCCACCCCGCCCATCGTGCGATGGGCTCGCGCCGGCGGCGCCCTCGACCGCTTCGCCCAGTCCGCGCTGCTGACGCTGCCGTCGGACGCGAACCGGGCCCACGTCGAGCGGGTGATCCAGGCCGTGATCGACCGGCACGACGCGCTGCGCATCGCCACGACCGACGATCCGACCGTCCTCACCGTGCGGGCGCGGGGATCGGTCTCCGCGGCCGATCTGCTCACCGTCGTCGACGTGGTGTCCGCCGCGGACGTCGACTCGCTGGCCTCCGCGGAACTGCAGTCGGCCGTCGACCGACTCGATCCCGCCGCGGCCGTCGTGGTGCGTGCCGTCTGGTTCGCCGCCGCCGAGGGGCCGGGCCGAATCCTGCTGGTCGTGCACCACCTCGCCGTCGACGGAGTGTCCTGGCGCATCCTGGTCGAGGATCTCTTCACCGCCGCGCAGCAGGATCTCGCCGGTACCGACATCGTGCTGCCGGACGTCGGCACCTCGGTGCGGCGATGGGCCCACGCGATGGCCGAGTCGTCCGATTCCGCCGCGGCGACGTTGCCGCAGTGGGTGTCCGCGGTGTCCGGACCGGATCTGCGCTGGCCGATCCGCCCGCTCGACTCGGCGCAGGACACCGTCGACACCGTGTCCACGCACCGCGTCTCGATTTCCACCGAGGTCACCGCGGCGTTGTCCGCCGACGTGCCGCGGGTGTTCCGGACCGGCCCGGCCGACGCGCTCGTCGCGGCGCTCGCCCTGGCTCTGCGCGAGTGGAGCGGGGAATCCGACGACGAGTTCGCCGTCCTGATCGCGCTGGAGGGCCACGGCCGCGACGGCATGGACGACGCCGATCTCTCGCGCACTCTCGGATGGTTCACCACCCTGCACCCGGTTCCGATCGAGGTGCGCGACATCGCGTTCGACGCCGTCGTGACCGGGGAGGCCGCCGCGGGCGAGCTGCTGAAGAGGGTCAAGGAGCAGGTGCGGGCGGTGCCGCCCGCCGCGACCTACGGCGTCCTGCGGTACCTCGACGACGCGGGCTCCGACCTCCTCGGCGCCGTCGCCGAACCCGCCGTCCTGGTCAACTACCTGGGCCGCACGGGGGCGATTCCCGATGTCGGAGCCGACGTCGGCTGGGTGCCGGACGTCGGCGCACGCCGCACCTTCGACGGCACCACCGGAGCACCCGCCGCAGCCCTCGAAGTGCTTGCGGCGATCGAGGACTCGGCCGACGGCCCGATGCTGCACGTCGACTTCCGATACGTCACCGGGGCGATCACCGAGGACGACGCGCGACGGATCGGGGAGTCGGTCGGTGCGGCGTTGGCCGGCACCGCGCGGCACGTCCGGTCCGACGGTGCGGGCGGCCTGACCCCCAGTGACGTCGCGGCGGCGGGCGTCGCCGCGGCCGATATCGCCGAGTTCGAGCGCCGGTACCCGGACCTGACCGACATCCGCCCGCTCGCGCCGCTCCAGGAAGGTCTGCTCTTCCACGCCGAGGCCGCCACCGGCGCGACCGACGTGTACACCTCGCAGATCACGATGACCCTGTCCTCGGTGGACACCGAGCGACTCCGCCGCGCAGCCGCGGTGCTGCTCGACCGGCACGACGTGTTGCGCACGGCGTTCGCGAGGACCGCTCGGGGTGGTGCCGTCCAGATCCCGCGCGCGAGTGCAGAACTCGTGTGGCGCGAGGTGACCGACGGTGAGTCGGCCGACGGGCGAACGGTGGGGGAGACCGAGCAGCTCCGCGATCGCCGGGATCCGTTCGACCTGGCCTCCGGTGCGGTCGTCCGCTTTCTCGTGGTCCACGGCACGCGCGACGGTTCGGTGGCCACGGCGGAGTGCTCGATCACCGCGCACCACATCGCGCTCGACGGGTGGTCGGTGCCGGTCCTGGTGCAGGAGCTGTTGACGCTCTACGCCGCCGACGCCGACCCCTCCGCACTGGCGCCCGCACGTTCGTACGCGACGTTCCTCGACTGGCTCGGTACCCGTGACCACGCCGCGGCCGAATCCGCCTGGGCAGCAGCGCTGTCCGGGGTGGACGAGGCGTCCATCGTGGTGGACGCCTCGGCCGCACCGGGTTCCGCGGACTGGACGGAGCCGACGGATCTCGTCCACACCGTGAGCGAGGCGCAGACCGACCGCGTCGTCGACCTCGCGCGCCGCGCGGGAGTCACCGTCAACACCGTGGTGCAGGCCGCGTGGGCCGTGATGGTGGCATCGGTGGTGGGCCGCGACGACGTGGTGTTCGGAACCACGGTGTCCGGACGCCCCAGCGAGCTGGCCGGGGTCGAGTCCATGCTCGGCCTGTTCGTCAACACCGTTCCGGTTCGCGTCCGGGTGGACCCGGGTGAGACGGCGGTGGACCTGGTGTCGCGGGTGCAGCGCGAGCAGTCCGCCGTCCTCGATCACCACCATCTCGCGCTCGGGGACATCGCGACGGCGGCGGGGCCGGGCAGCGGATTCGACACTCTCGTCGTCTTCGAGTCCTACCCCCTCGACGAAGACGCCCTGGCCGAGCAGAGCGCCGCCGTCGGCGTGACCGTCGAGAAGATCGCATCGATCGGTCACACGCACTACCCGTTGACGCTGGTGGTGCAGATCGGGGCACGACTGATCCTGACCCTGCAGCACACCGGAATCGACGATCGCCTCGCGTCGTCGATGCTCGATCGCGTGGTGGACACGCTCGCCGCGATGGCCGAGCCCGCCGACTCTCGTGGGATGGACCGGTTGATCGGTCCGAGCACGACCGAGCGCGCACTGGTGTCGACGGCCTTCAACGAGACCTCGCACCCGGTCGAGCCCGCCACCGTGCTCGATGCCTTCGCCGCTCGGGTTCGCCTGACACCCGACGCGGTGGCCCTGCGCTTCGCCGAGGACACGGTGACCTACGCCGAGTTGTTCCGACGGTCGAACCGGTTGGCACGCAGCCTGATCGAGCAGGGCGTGGGACCCGAATCGATGGTGGCCGTGGCCGTCGAACGGTCCGTGGACATGGTGGTGGCGGTGTACGCGGTGCTCGCCGCCGGTGGCGCGTACGTCCCGGTGGACGTCGAACTACCCGCCGCGCGTATCGCTCACATCGTGACCGGTGCGCACCCGGTGGTGGTGCTCCTCGGCAACACCGCGGTCCCGCTGCCCGACGGTGTGCCGAGCGTGCGGGTCGTCGACGCGATCGCCGCCGCCGCGGATCGTGCGGACACCGCGATCACCGACGCCGAGCGCACCGCAGCGCTTCTGCCGCAGTCGCCCGTCTACACCATCTTCACCTCCGGTTCGACGGGTGCGCCCAAGGGCGTGAGTGTCAGCCACGAGTCGGTGGTGAACCGTCTGGAGTGGATGCAGAGCGACTACCCGCTCACCGACGCCGACGCGGTGCTGCAGAAGACGCCGATCGGATTCGACGTCTCCGTCTGGGAACTGTTCTGGCCGTTGCGTGTCGGCGCGCGGATGGTGATCGCGGCACCGGGCGGACACCGCGACGCGGACTATCTGGCGGCGTTGATCTCCGAGGCCGCCGTGACCACGGTCCACTTCGTTCCGTCGATGCTGGCCTGGTTCCTGGGGCACGGCGGGACCCTGTCGGGTCTGCGCGTGTTCACCTCGGGAGAGGCACTCGGCGGGGAGGTCGCGGCCGTCGCGCACGGCGCCGGAGCCGCAGCGCTGCACAACCTCTACGGTCCCACCGAGGCGGCCGTCGACGTCACCGCGTTCGACGTCCCGGGGTTCGACGTCCCGGGGTCCGACGCCGGTCCCGCGTCGGTGCCCATCGGTCGGCCGGTCTGGAACACCGAGACGTACGTGCTGGATTCGCGGCTCCGTCTCAGCCCGATCGGTGCGGCGGGCGAGCTCTACCTGGCCGCCACCCAGCTCGCCCGCGGCTACCTGGGCCGACCGTCGCTGACGGCCGATCGTTTCGTGGCGCACCCGTTCGAGGACGGCGAGCGGCTCTACCGCACCGGAGACGTGGTGCGATGGAACCCGGACGGCATCCTCGAGTACCTGGGCCGCAACGATTTCCAGGTCAAGATCCGCGGCGTGCGCATCGAGCTCGGCGAGATCGAGCGGGCGCTGACGTCCCTGCCGTCGATCGTCCGCGCCGTCGTGGGGACCGTCGCCGCCGCGTCGGGACCGCAGTTGGTGGCGCACGTGCAGGGCGCCCCCGGTGCCCCGGACGTCGAACCGGATGCGGTGCGGTCGGCGCTGCGCGAGACCCTGCCGGAGTACCTGGTGCCCGTCTTCGTGGTGCCCGTCGAGCAGTTCCCCACCACCGCAAACGGCAAGCTCGATCGCGCGGCTCTGCCGGCCCCGGTACGCCGCGACGACGAGTACGTACCGCCGGGAACCGACACCGAACGCCGACTGGCGGCGCTGCTCGCGGACGTTCTCGGCGTCGACCGAGTGGGACTGAGCGACAACTTCTTCGAGCTCGGCGGAAACTCGCTGAGCGCCACGCGGGCCGCCGCCCGCATCGGCACGGAGTTCGGGATCTCCTTCGGCGTCCGCGCTCTGCTGCAGGCCCCGACGCTCGAGCGGTCGGCCGCCGTCGTGGACGCCGCGCGGCGGGGAGGAGAGACGGGATCGGTGCGGGTACCGGTGGCGGACTTCGTCGACCGGTCCGACGACGCGCACATCCCGCTCTCACCGGCCCAGCGTCGAATCTGGTTCCTCAACCGCCTCGAGCCGGAGTCGCCCCTGTACAACCTTCCGCTCGTCGTGCGGATCGCCGGTGGGGTCGACACGGCCGCGCTGGCGGCCGCGGTGAACGACGTCGTCGCCCGCCACGAGATCCTGCGCACCCGATTCCCCGATTCCGAGTCCGGTCCGCACCAACTCGTGGAGGACGGGATCGGGGACGACGGCTACGTCGACCTGGCCGTGACGTCGGTGTCGGAGGCCGACGTGTCGTCCGCCGTCCGCGACATCGTGACCGCGCCGTTCGACGTCACCGTCGATCTTCCCGTCCGCGCCGCGGTGCTCGAATCGTCCGACACGCCCGACGCGATCGTCGTGGTGGTCGTGCACCACATCGCGGCCGACGGGGTGTCCTTCGGACCGTTCCGGCGGGACCTGCTCACCGCCTACGCCGCCCGATGCGCGGGGACGGCGCCGGCACGGGCTCCGCTCCCGGTCCAGTACCGGGACTACGCGAGGTGGATGGTCAGCGCGCTCGGTGACGAGTCCGACCCCGATTCGACGGCCGCACAGCAGCTTCGGTTCTGGACGCGAACCCTTGCCGACGCTCCGGACGAGCTGACCTTGCCGTTCGATTTCCCGCGCCCGGCCGCCCCGTCCTACCGGGGACTGTCGACGCCGTTCGTGATCGACGCCGATCTGCGCGCGGACGTCGTCACGCTCGCGGCCCGCCACGAGGCCACCCCGTTCATGGTGCTGCACACCGCTCTCGCGGTTCTGCTGATGCGCTCCGGTGCCGGTTCCGACGTGGTGGTGGGAACGCCCGTCTCGGGACGCGGCGACGCGGCGCTCGACGATCTGATCGGGATGTTCGTCAACACGCTCGCGCTGCGCACGGCCGTCGATCCGGCCGTCGGGTTCGGCGAGGTGCTCACCGGCGTACGCGCCGTGGACCTCGACGCCTTCGCGCACGCCGACGTGCCTTTCGAACGCCTCGTCGACGTGCTGGACCCGCCGCGGTCCCCGGCCCGACACCCGCTGTTCCAGACGGTCCTCTCGCTCGTCCCGCACGGGCCGGGCGATACGGACACACCCGGCGTCGAGTTCGTCGACGTCGATACCGAACTCGCGAAGTTCGACCTGCAGTTCACGCTGAGCGACCGCGGCGGCGACGGTATGGACGGCCTCGTCACGGTCTCCGCCGACGTCTTCACCGCCGCGAGCGCTCGGGCGCTGGGCGAGCGCTTCGTGCGGGTGCTCCGATCCGCGGTGGCCGAGCCGCAGCGGCCCGTGTCGGCGTTGCCGGTGCTCGGCGAGACGGACCGTGACCTTCTGGTTCCGGTCCGCGGCGACGAGTCGGTTCCGGCGCGCACGCTCGCCGATCTGCTCGCTGCGGCGGCGACGGCGCATCCCGATCACCCGGCCCTCGAGCATCCGGCTGTCGACAACGCGGCTACCGAGAACCCGGGGGTCACCACGACCTACCGGGAGCTGTACGAGCGGGCGACGCGGCTGGCGCGGGTGCTCGTCGAACGCGGGATCGGCGCCGAGGACATCGTGGCGGTCGCGGTTCCGCGGTCGCCGGAATCGGTGCTCGCCGTGTGGGCGGTCGCGTTGAGCGGCGCGGCCTTCGTCCCGGTCGATCCGATGTACCCGGCGGAACGTCGCGCGCACATGCTCACCGACTCCGAGGTCGCGACCGGCATCACGATCGGCGCCCACGCCGCGGAGTTGCCTGCCACCGTCGACTGGATCGTGCTGGACGACGCCGCGGTGATCGCCGACCTCGCGATGCGTTCCGCCGAACCGATCGGCGACGACGAGCGGGTGCGCACCGTGACTCCGCGGCACGCCGCGTACGTGATCTACACGTCGGGTTCGACCGGCCGGCCCAAGGGCGTCGTGGTCACCCACGGTGGACTCGCCAACTTCGCCGCCGAGCAGCATCGGCGCTACGCGCTCACCCGGGACGCCCGCACCCTGCACTTCTCGTCGCCGAGCTTCGACGCCTCCGTCCTCGAACTTCTTCTCGCCGTGGCCGCGTCGTCGACGATGGTGATCGCGCCGCCCACCGTGTACGGCGGCCGGGAACTGACGGATCTGCTCCGGCGCACGGCGGTCACCCACGCCTTCGTCACGCCCGCCGCTCTCGCGACCGTCGACGAGGGAAGCGTCCCGGAGCTGCGTCACCTGGTGGTCGGCGGCGAGGCCTGGGGCGTCGACCTCGCGCGGCAGTGGGCGCCGGGCCGCGATCTCCACAACGGGTACGGGCCGACCGAGACGACCGTGATGGTGGCCATCGGCGAACCGATCGATCCCGCCCGACTACCGGACTCCGGCCGGCTCGATCTCGGCTCCCCGGTGATCGGTGCTCGCGCCGTGGTGCTCGACGATCGCCTGCAGCCCGTGCCGGTGGGGGTGACCGGGGAGCTGTACGTCGGCGGACCGGGGGTCGCCCGCGGTTACCACCGTCGCCCCGCGCTCACCGCGGCCACCTTCGTCGCCGACCCGTTCGGCGCGCCCGGCGACCTGCTCTACCGCACCGGTGACGTGGTGCGATGGGTGACAGCGGACGGTGCGCGGCCGGTGCTCGACTACGTCGGCCGCAGCGACGGCCAGGTCAAGATCCGTGGATTCCGCATCGAACTCGGCGAGATCGACGCGGTGCTCTCGGCGCACGAGGCCGTCCGCTTCGCCACGACCGTCGCGCACACCCGGTCCGACGGCGCCGTGTCGCTGGTGTCCTACGTCGTCCCCGAGGCCGGGTCCACCGTCGATGCCGCGCACCTGCGTGAGCGGTGCGAGGCAGCGTTGGCGCCGCACATGGTGCCGGCCGCCATCACGGTTCTGCCCGAGATCCCGCTGACTCCGACGGGCAAACTCGACCGCGACGCGCTCCCCGCACCGGAGTTCGCCGCGGACGCGGAGTTCGCGGCGCCGCGCACGTCGACGGAGATCGTCGTCGCCGCCGTCTTCGCCGAGGTGTTGGCGGAGGACACCCCGATCGGCCGCGCCGACAGCTTCTTCGACCTCGGTGGCAACTCGCTCTCGGCCACTCGGGTGGCCGCCCGCCTCGAGGAACGGATCGGCGGCGCGGTGCCCGTCCGCGCGCTGTTCGAGAACCCGACCGTCGCGGCGCTCGCCGCGGCGATGGACTCCCGCACCGGGACCGGGGTCGACGAGGGGCTGCTCGAGGTCGCGGCGCGTCCTCGACCCGATCGCATCCCGCTCTCCCTCGCGCAGCAGCGCATGTGGTTCCTGAACCGGTTCGACCCGGAGTCGGCCGCGTACAACGTGCCGGTGGTCATGCGCCTGGACGGCTCGCTCGACACCGATGCCCTGTCCGCCGCGCTCGTCGACGTGACGGATCGACACGAGGCCCTGCGCACCGTCTACCCCGATTCGGATTCCGGTCCCCGCCAGCACATCGCGCCGCAGGCCGGGGTCGCCCTGCACCGAGAGCGCGTCGCGAGCGACGCCCTCGAGGGCGCCGTCGTCGATTTCGCCGCGCGGGGATTCGACGTGGTGACCGAGATCCCGGTGCGGGCGGCGCTGTTCGAGATCTCCGCGACGCGGCACGTCCTCGCGATCGTCGTCCACCACATCGCCGCCGACGGATGGTCGATGGGCCCGCTCGCCCGCGACCTGGTGACGGCCTACGCCGCCCGGACGGCCGGCGCGGCGCCGTCCTGGACCCCGTTGCCGGTGCGGTACGCCGATTACGCACTGTGGCAACAGGATCGACTCGGAACGTCGACGCACCCGACGGAACTGATGCGCGCGCAGGCCGCCTACTGGACGGATCACCTCGCCGGCATCGCCGACGTCCTCGAGCTCCCGACGGATCACCCGCGCCCCGCGGTGCAGTCGGGCCGCACCGCACGCGTGCAGCGCTCGGTGGATCCGCGGACCCACGCCGCGCTCGACGCGCTGGCCCGGCGCACCGACTCGACGCTGTTCATGGTCGTGCACACGGCGCTGTCGATCCTGCTGGCGCGGGTGTGCGGGACCGACGACGTGGTGGTGGGAACCCCGGTGGCCGGTCGCGGTCGCCGCGAACTGGACGACGTGGTGGGCATGTTCGTCGGCACGGTCGTTCTCCGGACGCGCGTCGACATCGCCGACACCGTCGAGGACCTGCTCCGCCGCGTGCGATCGGTGGACCTGGACGCGTTCTCCGCCGCCGACGTACCGTTCGAGTATCTGGTCCAGGTGCTCGACCCGGTGCGGTCGACCTCGCACCGTCCGATCTACCAGGTGGAGTTCGCGTTCCAGAACAACGAGATTCCGACCCTCGACCTCGGTGGGCTCGAGGTGTCCGGCATCGATCTCGCCGGCGCACCGTCGGAATCCGATCTGTCCGTGGTGATCACCGACCATCGGACCGACGGTGCGGAGCCCGACGGATTGACGGTGTACCTCGACCACGCCTGCGATCTGTTCGAGCCCGCGACCGCCGACCGTCTCGTCGACGCGCTCCTGGCCGTCCTGGACGCGGCCGCGTCGAACCCGTCGGTGGTGGCCGGTGACATCGGCATCCTGTCGCGGCGGGAGTCGACGCGCATCGACCGGTGGAGCACCTCCTCTCGGCCCGTCGGTCCCGGAGGAGAACTGCTGCTGGACCGGTTCCGGGACCGCGTGGCGCACACCCCGGACGCCGTCGCGCTGCGCAGCGAGACCGAGCGGGTGACCTACGCCGAGCTCGCCCGGCGCACGCTGGTCCTGGCGCGCGAACTGCTCTCGCGCGGAATCGGTCCCGACGATGCTGTGGGGGTCTCGCTGCGCCGGTCCGTCGATCTCGTGGTGGCGGTGTACGCCGTCGTCGAGGCGGGCGCCGCGTACGTTCCGCTCGACCCCGACCAGCCCGCGGAACGCTTGTCGACCATCGCTCGGACGGCCGCGCTGCGGGCCGTCGTGTCCCGGCCCGGCGACGACGAGGCCGCGGCCGCCACCGGGATCGACGTGGTGGCGGTACCCGGCCCTGCCGACGGCGAGCGGGTCGAGTGGATCTCGGACCGCGAACGCGGCGCCCGCGTGGTGCCCGAGAATCTGGCCTACGTCCTGCACACCTCGGGCTCGACCGGGGTACCCAAGGGTGTCGCCGTCTCGCACGGTGCCGTGGTCAACCAACTGCGGTGGATGGCGAGCGACGGCGGACTCGCCGCGGACGACACGGTGATCCAGCTGGCGCCCTTCACGTTCGACGTGTCGGTGTGGGAGTTGTTCGCCGTTCTCGGCGCGGGCGGCACCCTGGTGGTGCTGCGCCCGGACGGACATCGCGAGTTCGATCACCTCGCGCGCACCATGATCGACCACGGAGTGACCGTGGGTGAGTTCGTCCCGTCGGTGCTGACGGAGCTCGCGAACCTGTTCCCGGATTCGCTGGCGGCGATGCGTCGGGTGATCGTCGGCGGTGAGGCGTACACCGCGACCGTGGCCGACGCCCTCGCCCGCAGCGGCGTTCCGCCGGAGCGGGTGGAGAACTCGTACGGTCCCACCGAGGCCGCGATCACCACGGTCGTGCACCGCATGTCGGCGGGTGAGACCGAACCGCCCATCGGGTCGCCGATCGCGGGGACCACGGCCGAGGTCCTCGACGCACGGTTGCGGCGGGCGGGGATCGGCGTGCGCGGCGAGCTGTACCTGTCCGGGCCACAGCTCGCGCGGGGATACGTGGGCAGGCCCGGTCTCACCGCCGAACGGTTCGTGGCGGCTCCGGGCGGCGAACGGGTCTACCGCACCGGCGATCTGGTGCGCTGGACGGCGGCCGGCGAACTGGACTACCACGGGCGCATCGACACCCAGGTGAAGGTGCGCGGTGTCCGCATCGAGCTCGGCGAGATCGAATCGGTGCTCGGTGCGGCCCCCGAGGTCGCGGCCGTCGTCGTGGTGGTGGCCGACGATGCGGCCGGAGATCGGCTCGTGGCCTACACGGTTCCGACGCCGGAGACGACGATCGACCCCGACGCGCTGATCGCGACGGCCGCCCGGCGCCTGCCGCGGTACATGGTTCCCGACGCGGTGCTGGTGATCGACCGGCTGCCGGTGGCGTCGAACGGGAAGATCGATCGCCGCGCCCTGCCCGACGCGCCGATCCACCCCGACGGGTCCGTCTCCGACGTGGCAGAGCCGGTCGGGGCGACGGAACGTCTCGTCGCCGAGGTCGTGGCGGAGGTGTTGGGCGCCGCGCACATCGGCCGCGGCGACGACTTCTTCCGCAGCGGCGGCAATTCCATGTCCGCGGTGCGGGTCGCGTCCCGGTTGACGTCGGTGCTGGGCCGTCCCGTGGCGGTGCGATCGTTGTTCGACGCGCCGACCGTGCGCGGACTCGCCTCGCTTCTGGACGACGAGACGGACGGTCTCGCGCACACCCCGCTCACGCGCACACTCGACGACGATGCCCTCGCCGCCGGCGTGCCGCTCTCGCCCGCGCAGACCCGGATGTGGTTCCTGAACCGGTTCGATCCGGATGCGACGGCGTACAACGTGCCGCTGGTGGTCCGCATCTCGGGCGAGCTCGATCGGGGCGCGCTGTCGTCCGCGTGGGCGGACGTCGTCGCACGGCACGAGGTGTTGCGCACGGTGTACCCGGAGTCCGAGGCCGGTCCGCGGCAACGGGTTCTGCCCACCGGGCCGGAGCTCGGGTACACCGAGCTCACCGAGACCGAGGTCGACGCGTGGGTGGTGCGCACCGTGTCCACGCGGTTCGACGTCACCACGGACGTGCCCGTCGTCGCCGCCCTCGCCGCCGTCTCGAGGGTCGCCGCCTCGAGCGCACCTGCCCGGTCGACGGAACACGTTCTGGCGCTGGTGATCCACCACGTCTCGGCGGACGGCGTCTCGGTCGACCCGTTGCTGGCGGACCTCGTGCAGTGCTACCTGGCCCGTGTGTCCGGTGTGCCTGCTGCGCTCGCGCCGTTGCCGGTGCGGTACGCCGATTACAGTGTGTGGCAACAGACGATGCTCGGTGCGGACACCGATCCGCGCTCGCTCGCGGCACGGCAGATCGGGTTCTGGTCGGAGCAGCTCGCGGACCTTCCGGTCCGGATTCCGCTGCGGACCGATCGCCCGCACCCGCCCGTACCGTCGTACCGCGGCGACGTGGTCGACCTCGGTGTCGACGCCGAGGTGCACCGGAAACTCGTCGCGGTGACCGAGGCCGCCGGCGTCACGGTGTTCATGGGCGTGCACGCGGTGTTCGCGGCGTTGCTCGCGCGACTGGGCGCGTCGGAGGACATCGTGCTGGGGACGGCGATCGCCGGCCGGGGCGCGAGCGAACTCGACGGAGTCGTCGGCATGTTCGTGAACACCCTGGTGCTGCGCACCGAGGTCGACCCGCACGCGTCGTTGACGGATCTGCTCGCCGAGGTGCGCGAGGTCGACGTGAACGCTTTCGCTCACGCGGACGTTCCGTTCGAGCGTCTCGTCGAGCGGCTGGACCCGGAACGGTCGCCGGCGTTCCACCCGTTGTTCCAGGTGGCGCTCGACGTCGAGACCCGCGACGTCCACGCCGCATCGGCGACCGAGGTATCCGGTCTGGTCGTCGAACCGCTCCGGATCGACACGGCCACGGCGAAGTTCGACCTGCAGCTGTCGGTCGTCGATCTGCGCGACGGTGAAGCCCCGGCGGGGCTGGAGTTCTCGTTCACCTACGCCACCGACCTGTTCGATCGCGACACCGTCCGGCGCATCGCAGATCAGCTCGCGGTTCTGCTGGACGCCCTGATCGCCGACCCCGGCGCCCCGATCGGCGACGCCGACCTTCTGGACCCCGCCGACCGAACCGCGCTGGTGCCCGCCCGCGGACCGGTGCCCACCCCACCCGCGACGCTGGCGGGTCTGCTCGCCGACACCGCGCACACTCACCGGGATCGCCCCGCCGTCGTCACCGACGCGGGGGAGGTGACGTACGGCGATCTCGCCGCCCGCGCCCATCGTCTGGCGCGAGTGCTCGTCGACCGCGGTGTCGGACCCGAGACCACGGTGGCCGTCGCCGTTCCGCGATCGCTCGACTCGGTGATCGCGGTGTGGGCCGTGGCCGCGACGGGCGCCGCGTTCGTCCCCGTCGACCCCGGGTACCCCGCGGCGCGGGTCGAGCACATGATCCGCGACTCCGGTGCGATGGTCGGCCTCACGACCGCCGCGCACGCATCCGCGCTCACCGACACGGTGTCGTGGCTCGCCCTCGACGCACCCGAGGTCACCGATGCGGCGGCGCGGGAATCGTCGGCGCCGCTGACGGATTCGGATCGGATGACGCCGCTGCACCTCGGCTCGGTTGCATACGTCGTGTACACCTCCGGTTCCACCGGGACGCCCAAGGGAGTCGCGGTGGGCCACCGCGGCCTCGCGGATCTCGTCGCACACCAGCGGATCGCGTTCGGTGCGGACCCGGCCTCGCGGGTGCTGCACGCGGCCTCGCCGAGCTTCGACGCCTCGGTGTTCGAACTGCTGCTCGCGGCCGGTTCCGGTGCGGCGCTGGTGGTGTCACCCGCGGGGGTCGTCGGCGGTGACGAACTGGCGGACGTGCTCACCGCGCACGAGGTCACCCACGCGGTCCTCACCCCGTCGGTGCTCGCGTCGCTGGGCGCACCGGACCTGCCGACGTTGCGGGTGCTCGCCACCGCCGGCGAATCGTGCCCGGCCGAGGTGCGCGACCGATTCTCCGGCGGCCGAACGATGCTCGACCTCTACGGCCCCACCGAGACCACGATCTGGGTCAGCGGCACGGACGGGTCCACCGAGAGTCACGGGATCGGCCGACCGATCACGGGAACCTCGGTGGTGCTGCTCGACGCGCGGCTGCGTCCCGCTCCGCTGGGTGCGGCCGGGGAGATCTGGGTGGGCGGGGAGTCCCTGGCGCGCGGTTACGTGGGGCAGCCGGGTCTCACGGCGACCCGCTTCGTCGCGGATCCGACGGGCGACGGGCGCCGCCTCTACCGCACCGCGGACCTCGCGGCATGGGACGGCCGGGGTGATCTCACCTACCTCGGTCGACGGGACGGGCAGGTCAAGATCCGAGGAATGCGCATCGAGCTCGGGGAGATCGACGCCGCGCTCGGCTCGCATCCCGAGGTGACGTTCGCGACCACCGTCGTGCACACGGACGCCGCCGGCCAGGATTCGCTCGCCGCGTACGTCACCGGGCCGGACGACACCGACACCACGGCGTTGACCGCGTTCCTCGGAACCCTCCTGCCGTCGCACCTCGTGCCGTCGTCGATCACGGTGCTCGCCGAGGTACCCCTGACCCCGGTGGGCAAGCTCGATCGGTCCGCGCTCCCCGCGCCCGCGGTGGCCGCCGCGGACTACGCGGATCCGGTGGGGGAGCGCGAGATCGCGATCGCCGCGGTATTCGCGGACATCACCGGCGCCGAACAGGTGGGCCGGGACGACAGCTTCTTCGCGCTCGGTGGCAACTCTCTGTCCGCGACACGCGTCGTCGGCCGGGTCGGTGAGCGGTACTCGATGCGGGTTCCCGTGCGCACCCTGTTCGACGCGCCGACGCCGCGAACCCTGGCCGCGGCCCTCGCCTCTCACGCCGACGCGGCCGTGATGCCTCTCGCGCCGATGCCGCGGCCGGACCACATTCCACTGTCGCTGCAGCAGCAGCGCATGTGGTTCCTGAACCGCTTCGACCCGTCGTCCGGAGACGTACTGCCCCTGGTGATCCGGCTCGGCGGTGCGCTCGACGTCGACGCGCTGCGAACGGCGGTGCGGGATGTGATCGGGCGGCACGAGTCGCTGCGCACGATGTACCCGGACACTCCCGACGGTCCGCGCCAGCTGATTCTCGACGAGACCGGTGACGTGGTCGTCGTCGACGTCGAGCCCGACGAGATGGCCGCGGTGGTTCGCACACGCGTGACCGAGCCGTTCGACGTCACCCGCGCCGTCCCGCTCCGTGCGCATCTGTTGCGCAGCAGCGACACCGAGCACGTGCTGGTCGTCGTGCTGCACCACATCGCCGGGGACGGGTACTCGCTGGGACCGCTCGCGCGGGACGTCGTCGTCGCGTACACCGCGCGCCGGGAGCAGCGTGCTCCCGAATGGGCGCCGCTCGAGGTCCAGTACGCCGACTACAGCCTGTGGCAGCGTGCGGTCCTCGGCGACGGGGACGACCCTCGTTCGCTCGACGCGCGCCAGATCCACTACTGGACAGGGCAACTGGCGGACATTCCCGACCGGTTGGCGCTGCCGACGGATCGGCCACGACCGCCGGTGCAGAGTCACCGCGGCGCGTCGGTGTCGCTCGGGGTGGACGAGGACGTGCGCGCCGGTCTCGCCGCGGTGGCGGCGGACGCGGACGCCTCCCTCTTCATGGTGGTGCACGCTGCCTACGCGATGGTGCTGAGCCGCCTGGCGACTCAGCCGGACGTGGTGATCGGCGCACCCGTCGCGGGCCGCGGTGAGCGGGCGCTGGACGACGTGATCGGCATGTTCGCCGGCACCCTGGCCCTGCGGACGACCGTGGACGCGAACGAGTCGTTCACCGATTTCCTGGCACGTGTCCGCGCGACCGACCTCGACGCCTTCGAGAATGCGGACGTTCCGTTCGAGCGCCTCGTGCAGGTGCTCGACCCGGTTCGATCGATGGCCCACCACCCGATCTTCCAGGTGGCGTTGTCCTTCCAGAACCTGGAGGAGACGACGTTCGCGCTGCCGGGCCTCGAGATCTCGACCGTGGCGCCGGACGAGGGCACCGCACAGTTCGATCTTCACCTGGTGGTGGAGGAGGACGCGGCGAACGGGCTCGCCCTCACCCTGAACTACGCGAGCGACCTGTTCGACGCGGCGACGGTGGCCGGGTTCGGTCACCACCTGGCGACCGCGTTGCGCGAGATCGCGCGGAATCCGTCGATCCCGACGGGCGCCGTGTCGCTCCTGGACCCGGCTGCGTCGGACGCCGTCCGATCCGCGGAATCCGGTGTCGTGCGGCCGGTGACGACGGTGTCGCAGACCGCGGGGACGGTCGACCACGCCGCCGCCGACCCCACCGCGATCGTGGTGCAGTACGGCGACACCCGCGTCACCTACGGCGACTTCGCCGCCCGGCTGCTCACCGTCGCCCGCGCTCTCCGAGAGCGGGGCGTCGACACCGAGGTGACGGTGGGGGTGAGTCTGCACCGGAGCGTCGATCTGGTCGTCGCGCTGTACGCGATCGCGGCGGCCGGGGGAACGTACGTGCCCGTCGACCCGGATCAGCCCGGCGATCGCACCGATCACGTGGTGCGGGCGTCCGGGATGGCGCTGATGATCGCGTCCGGTGCGGACGCCGGCCGCGGTGTGCCCGTGGTGACGCTCGCCGAGTTGGAGGGCGACGTCGTTCCCGACGCTGTCCCGGATGCAGACCTGCCCGCCGCGACCCACCCCGCTGCGGCCGCCTACGTGATCTTCACGTCCGGTTCGACGGGGCGGCCGAAGGGTGTCGCGGTGTCGCGCGCCGCCGTGGCCAACCAGCTCGAGTGGAAGCGCGCCCACTACGACCTCGGACCGGGCGACGCGGTGCTTCTGCACACGGCGGCGACCTTCGACCTGTCGGTGTGGCAGTTGTGGTCCGCACCGAACGCGGGGGCACGCCTGGTTCTGGCGGACCCCGGCACCGAGCGTGACGCGAAAGCTCTGCTGCACACCATGATCGACGGTGGTGTCACCGTTCTGCACGTCGTCCCCTCGACGCTCGCGATGCTCGACGCCTACGTGGCGGACACCCCCGGCGCGCGGTACCCGGCGACCCTGCGCCGCATCCTGTGCATCGGTGAGGCGCTTCCCGCCGACCTCGCGGCGGCAGTGCGTCGACGGTCGGGGGCGCGGGTCGACAACCTCTACGGACCCACCGAGGCGGCGGTATCGGTGACGATGCACGAGACCTCGGACGACGACCGGTCCGTCGTGCCCATCGGTGTCCCGCAGTGGAACACCACGGTGCGCGTGCTGGATTCGCGGCTCGGCCGCGTTCCGGACGGGGTCACCGGCGAGCTGTACCTGGGCGGCGCCCAGCTCGCCCGCGGCTACGTGGGGGAGAGCGGTACCACCGCTCGCACCTTCGTCGCCGACGCCGATGGCCGGCGCCTCTACCGCACCGGCGACCTGGCGCGCTGGATCGTGCGGGACGGCGAACGGATGCTCGAGTACGGGGGGCGCAGCGACTTCCAGGTCAAGATCGGCGGCTTCCGCATCGAGCTGGGCGACGTCGAGGCGGCGCTGCGTCGGTGCGACGGCGTCGACGAGGCCGTGGTGGTGGCCCGCGGTGATCGCCTGGTCGCGTACGTCGGCGGCCCGGCCGACGAACACGCGGTTCGCCGACAGGTCGCCGATCTCGTTCCGTCCTACCTGGTGCCGGCGTCGATCGCGGTGTTGGACGCCCTACCCCTGGGAACGACCGGCAAGGTCGATCGGCGCGCGCTACCCGATCTCGAATTCGATTCGGGTATTGACAGTTTCGTGGCACCGTCCACCCCGATCGAGCGACTGGTCGCCGCGACGGTCGGCGACGTCCTCGGCCGGGACGGCGTCGGCACGGGAGACGACTTCTTCGACCTCGGCGGCAACTCGCTCGTCGCGACGCGTGTGGTCGCCCGGCTGTCCGCCGCCCTCGGATCCGAGGTTCCCGTGCGCTCGATCTTCGAGGCGCCGACCGTGGGAGAACTCGCCACGTGGATCGACACCCGCGTCGATCCGGGTGCACTTCGTGCACCGCTGGTGGCCGGCCCGCGACCCGATCGCGTCCCGCTCTCCCTGCAGCAGCAGCGCATGTGGTTCCTGGCCCGGCTCGCTCCGCGGTCCGCGGCGGACAACATCCCGCTCGCGGTGCGCCTGTCCGGCGACCTCGACACGGATGCGTTCGCCGCCGCCGTGCTCGACGTGATCGGTCGGCACGAGCCGCTCCGCACCCGGTACCCGGAGGTCGACGGCGCCCCGGCCGCGGTGATCGAGCCGACGGTGGACCTCGACCTCACCCCGACCGCCGTGCCCGGGGACGCCGACACCGAGATCGCGCTGCTCGCCGCCCGCCCGTTCGACGTGACCGCAGCGGCGCCCGTGCGCGCGCGCCTGCTGCGTCTCGCCGACGACGAGCACGTCTTCGTGTTGGTGGTGCACCACATCGCGGCCGACGGGTACTCGATGGGACCGGTGGCGCGGGACATCGTCCTCGCCTACACCGCCCGGCGCGCCGGACGCGCCCCCGAGTGGGCGCCGCTGCCGGTGCAGTACGCCGATTTCGCGCTGTGGCAGCGGGAGTCGCTCGGTTCGCTCGATCACGAGGGGTCGGTGCTCGCCCGCCAGGGCGCGTACTGGCGTGAGCGCTTGACCGGGGCACCCGACGAGTTGGCCCTGCCGTTCGATCGCCCCCGCCCGGCGGTGTCGACGGCTCTGTCCGCCGCCGTGACGATCACCCTGCCGCAGCCGACGCGTGCCCGCGTGCAGGCCGCGGCCCGCGCCGCCAAGGCCACCGAGTTCATGGTGCTGCACGCCGCGTTGGCGTCGACGTTGGCGCGGCTCACGGGTACGTCCGACATCGTGATCGGAACGCCGGTAGCCGGTCGCGGTGACGCCGCGCTGGACGATCTGGTCGGCATGTTCGTCGGCACGGTGGTGCTGCGGACGACGATCGATCCGGACGCCGGCGCCGCCGAGATGCTCGATCACGTTCGCGCGGTCGACCTCTCGGCGTTCGACCACGCCGAACTGCCGTTCGAGAAGGTGGTGGAGCTCGTCGATCCGCCGCGCTCACGGTCCCGGCACCCGATCTTCCAGGTGATGCTCGCGCTGCAGAATCTCGGTGAGGTGTCCGTCGACCTGGACGGGCTGACCGTGCGCGCGCTCGACCCGGGGGATCGACCGGCGAACTACGACCTCGAGTTCACGGTGTCCGAACGTGCCACCGGCGCCGGAGACCCCGACGGATTCGACGTCCGGCTCACCTACGCCACCGACGTGTTCGACGCTGCCACCGCCGAATCCATCGCTCACCGCTTCGAGGCGGCGGTGGCCGGAGTGCTCGACGGGTACGTCGGCGCGCTCGTCCTGGATTCCGAGCGTGCGGAGCTGGTGGCCGCCAACGACACCGCGCGGTGGTTGCCGCCCACCACGGTGGTCGATCTTCTCGCCCGCCACGCGGACCTCACGCCCCGGGCCACGGCCGTGGTCTTCGACGGCGAGCACGTCACGTACGGCGACTTCGACGCGCGGGTGCGCCGGGTGGCCGCGCAGCTCGCCGTCCACGGGATCGCCTCCGAATGCGCCGTTGCGGTGGCGATTCCGCGGTCGATCGAGATGATGGTCGCGATCCACGCCGTCGTGCGGTCGGGGGCGGCGTTCGTCCCGATCGACCCGACGCATCCGCGCGAGCGCATCGATCACATCCTGCGCACCGCCGCCCCGAAGGCGGTGCTCGAGGTGGCCGAGTTCCCGGTCGCGGTGCCGGCCGGCCTGGAGACGGAGGTTTTTCGCTTCGCGGACCTGGAGGCAGCCGACTCCGACACCTCCGAGACAGTCGATGTCCGTCCTGTTCTCATCCGCCCGGATACGCCCGCGTACGTGCTGTTCACCTCGGGATCGACGGGTCGGCCGAAGGGCGTCGTGGTCACCCACGCAGCGCTGACCAACCGGATCCTGTGGATGCAGGACACCTACCCGCTCACCGCCGACGACGCCGTTCTGCAGAAGACCCCGACCACCTTCGACGTGTCGGTGTGGGAGTTGTTCTGGCCGTTCGTGGTCGGTGCGCGCTCGGTGGTCGCTGCACCGGACGGGCACCGTGACCCGGCCTACCTCGCCGAGGTCATCGAACGCGAGCAGGTGTCCGTGGTGCACTTCGTGCCGTCGATGCTGTCGGTGTTCGTCGCGCACGAGGGCACCGGACTCGAGGGCAAGGCCCGGTGCGGTTCCCTGCGCCACGTGTTCGCGTCGGGTGAGGCGTTGCCCGTGTCCACCGCGTCGGCGGCGCGCGCCGCGCTCCCGGCCGCGCGGCTGCACAACCTCTACGGGCCCACCGAGGCAACCGTCGACGTCTCGTATCACGAAGTGACCGAGGAGGATTCACACGTGGTGCCCATCGGAGCACCCGTGTGGAACACCGGACTGCACGTCCTCGACTCCATGCTGCGCGAGGTACCCGTCGGGGTGGCGGGTGAGCTGTATCTGAGCGGGGTGCAGATCGCTCGCGGATACGTGGGCAGCCCCGCCCTGACGGCAGCGCGGTTCGTGGCGGCCGGTGCCGGGCGGAACCGGATGTACCGCACGGGAGACGTGGTGCGCCGCCTGCGGTCCGGTGAGCTCGTCTACCTCGGGCGCAGCGACGATCAGATCAAGGTGCGCGGTCAGCGCATCGAACCCGGTGAGGTCGAGGCGGCGATGCTCGCGCACACCGGCGTGTCGCAGGCCGTCGTCCTCGTGCGAGGGGCGGGGGAGAGTGCTCGCTTCGTGGGATACCACGTGGGCACCGCCGACGAGGAGACGCTGCGCGCACACCTGTCGACTCGCTTGCCGGAGTTCATGATTCCGCTACTCGTGCGCCTCGGGTCCCTCCCGGTGACGGCCAACGGCAAGCTCGATCGCGCGGCTCTGCCCGAGGTCTCGGCCCGTACCGACGAACCCGTGGCGCTCGCGACGGACACCGAACGCGCGCTGGCCGGCGTGCTCGAGGAACTGCTCGAGACGGGACCGATCGGAGCGCTCGACGACTTCTTCCGACTCGGCGGCAACTCGTTGCTCGCGGTTCGGGTCGCCGCGGAGGTGCGGTCGAGACTGGATCGGGAACTGCCGCTCGACGCGTTCTTCGCCGCGCCGACCGTGCGTGGCCTCGCTCGCCGCCTCGACCTCATGGACCGCGGCGACGTGGACGCGACGTCGGGTCTGGACGTGGTCCTGCCGATCAGCACCACCGGATCGCGCACCCCGGTGTTCGCGGTGCACCCGTCCCTCGGCATCGCGTGGGGGTTCGTCTCGCTCGCGTCGTACCTACCGGACACCCCGCTGTACGGCCTGCAGTGGCCCGGTCTGACCGAGGACGGTGACGTCGCGGACTCCCTGGACGAGCTCGCCGTGCGCTACGTCGACGAGGTCGAGCGCCTTGCGCCGTCGGGGCCGGTGCGGTTGGCCGGCTGGTCGCTCGGTGGAGTGATCGCGCACGCCATGGCGGCCGAGCTCCTGAGCCGCGGCCGCGTCGTGGAGTCGATCGTCATGCTGGACAGCTACCCGCACGCCGACACCGAATCCGAGTCGACGGTGACCGTCGGGGATCTGCTGGCCTCGACCTCCGGCGCCACCGCACCCGTGTCGTCCGTCCTCGACACCGACCTCACGGCCCTGTCGGCCGAGGGAACGGACGATCTGATCGCGCTGCTCGCGGCCGAGATGCCGGGGATGACCGCGTCCGACGTGCAGCGATGGATCCGGGGAATCGATCGGGCGGTGGAACTGTGGATGTCACACACGCCGAGCGTCGTCGACGTCCCCCTGCTGTACCTGGCCGCAGGACAGGACGACCCGACCGGCCTCCGCGGCGTCGAAGAATGGTCGTCCTATGTGACGGGTCATAAAGACAGTTACGCTATCGACACTTCACATTGGCGAATGGCGACGGCCGAATCATGGAAGATCATCGGAGTTGCCCTCGGCGACGAGCCGGTGCCCGTCCGCCGGACTTCAGACCGACAGACCTAGCCCGACAGAAGGACGCAGGACACACGTGAACGAAGCACCTCGCACACACGGCCGGACGCCCCGCGCTCTCGTGCGTACGCCGTCGATTCTTCTCGCTGCCACCACGGTGACCGCAGCTCTCGTCTTCGGATCCGGCGTCGCGGCTGCCGACGGCCTCCCGGACGCACCCGCCGCATCCGCACCCGTGTCGGGCGCCGTCACCTCCAGCGCACCCGCGTCGGGCGTCGTCACCGCCGACGGCACCCGCATCGAGTCGGTCACCGCCGTCGGTGGCAACCGGTACGACGTCACCGTGTACTCGCCGTCCATGGATCGGGTCATCGACCTGCAGGTCCTGCGTCCGGCGGACACCTCGGCGCCGCGCCCCACCCTGTACCTGCTCAACGGCGCCAGCGGCGGCGAGGATCCGAGCAGCAATTGGCCGGACCAGGCCGACATCGAACAGTTTTTCGCGGACAAGAACGTCAATGTCATCGTGCCCAAGGGCGGCGCGTTCAGTTACTACACCGATTGGCGCCAGGACGACCCCGAGCTCGGGCGCAACAAGTGGGAGACGTTCCTGACGAAGGAACTGCCGCCCGTCGTCGACGCCTCGTTCGGCACCAGCGGCCGTCAGGCCATCGCCGGTATCTCGATGTCCGGCAGTGCCGTGCTGATGCTGGCCGCGAACTCGCCGGGGCTGTACTCCTCGGTGGCGTCGTACAGCGGGTGCGCCCGGACGTCCGACCCGGTGGGGCAGTTCTACGTGAACTCCGTCGTCGAGGCCCGCGGCGGCGGCGACACCGTGAACATGTGGGGCGAGGCCGACGATCCCCTCTGGGCCGAGAACGACGCGTTCCTGCAGGCCGAGAAGCTTCGCGGCACCCCGATCTACGTGACCACCGGATCCGGACTGCCGGGGCGCGACGACAACCTGGCCAGCCCGCGTCTCGAGGGCTCGCCCGTCGCACTGGCCAACCGCGTGATCGTGGGCGGTCTCATCGAGGCCGCCACCGCCGAGTGCACCCGCCAGCTCGCGGGACGACTCGCCGAACTGCAGATTCCGGCGACGTTCGATTTCCGTCCGGACGGCACCCACTCGTGGGAGTACTGGCAGCAGGATCTCAAGGACAGCTGGGCGATCCTGGGCCCGTCGATCGGCGCCTGAGTCTCGCGAGGTCGGCGGCTGCGGGAGGTCAGCGGTCCCGCGGCGTCACCCACACGGTGATGTCCGCGTGGACCACCTCGCGACCGTCGCGATCTCGGATGGACACCGGCACCGTCAACTCCCGCCCCTCGGTGACCTCCGCCCACACGGGGAGGTCGTCGAGGCGGGCTGTCGCCGTCATGCGCGTCGTGCCCGGTCGGAGGTACTGCACCGTCATGCCCTTCGGGATCCACCGGTGCGAGGTGGGCACCGTCGCCTCCGCGAGCATGCCCATCGCCACCTCGGCGAGATTGCACGACGCGATGGCGTGGAACGTTCCGAGGTGGTTGCGCACGCCCCACCACTTCGGGGCCGTCACGACGCAGTGCCCGGGTGCGAGTTCGGTGACGCGGGGCAGCACCGACGCGAAGTAGGGCACCCGGGCACACATGCCCAGCGAGAACGCGACCGAGCCGACGACGTTGTCGGGGAGCTTGCGCCACATCGAGTAGGTGGCGGTGGGGGCGGAGCCGGGATTCATGGTCGGGGACCTTACTCGACGGTAGGGTCGCCGGCTTCGCGTACGGATTTGAACTCGAGTGCTCCCGTGGGTCATACTGTTCGGGTTGCCTTGACCGAGGTGAGTGTCGCCGTGCGTTCGCGCGTGGCCACGACTCTCGGTGGAGGTGGAGCACGAAGAACGTAGCAACACCGCGCCGGCACCGTTGGCGCATCCGGAATCTGCTGTTCGGGCGAGCGACACACCCGACCGCGTGGACCGGAGAACCATGACAGATGAACAGCGGCAACGGATGACCCTGGCCACGCCTGTGCGTGCAGCGAGACTCTGCCACGTTCTTCTTCATGGTTGCTACCGAAACATCGAGACCGGATCCGCGGATCCACCGAGACCCTCGGAATCACCGAGAACTACGGGCAAGGAAGAGGACATAAGCGTGGCGGGACAAAAGATCCGCATCAGGCTCAAGGCCTACGACCACGAAGCGATCGACGCCTCAGCGCGCAAGATCGTCGAGACCGTGACCCGTACCGGGGCACGCGTGGTCGGACCTGTGCCGTTGCCCACCGAGAAGAACGTGTACTGCGTCATCCGTTCGCCGCACAAGTACAAGGATTCTCGCGAGCACTTCGAGATGCGCACGCACAAGCGACTCATCGACATTCTCGACCCGACCCCGAAGACGGTCGACGCGCTCATGCGCATCGACCTGCCGGCCAGTGTCGACGTCAACATTCAGTGAGCGCGGGGACAACCATGACTGACAACATCAAGCGTCCGGCCAAGGGAATTCTGGGCACCAAGCTCGGAATGACCCAGGTCTTCGACGAGAACAATCGCGTCGTCCCGGTCACCGTCGTCAAGGCGGACCCGAACGTCGTGACCGCAATCCGCACCGAAGAGCGCGACGGCTACAGCGCCGTGCAGGTCGCCTTCGGCGCGATCGATCCGCGCAAGGTGAACAAGCCGGTCTCCGGTCAGTTCACCAAGGCCGGAGTCACCCCTCGCCGTCACCTCGCGGAGCTGCGCATCGCCGATGCGTCGAGCTACGAGGTCGGCCAGGAGCTCACCGCTGCCGAGTTCGAGGACGGCGCCTTCGTCGACGTCACGGGCGTCAGCAAGGGCAAGGGATTCGCCGGAACGATGAAGCGTCACGGCTTCGCCGGTCAGGGTGCGAGCCACGGTGCACAGGCTGTCCACCGCCGCCCCGGTTCCATCGGTGGCTGCGCGACCCCCGGCCGTGTCTTCAAGGGCATGCGCATGTCGGGTCGGATGGGTAGCGATCGCATCACGACGCAGAACCTCTCGGTCCACAAGGTGGACGCCGAGAACGGCCTGCTGCTGATCAAGGGAGCGATCCCGGGCCGCAAGGGCGGCGTCGTGATCGTCAAGAGTGCAGTGAAGGGTGGTGCGCGAGCATGACCAGTGTCGAGAAGAAGTCCGACGTCAAGCTGACGCTCGACGTGAAGGAAGCCGGCGGTAAGACCAACGGCACCGTCGATCTCCCCGCCGAGATCTTCGACCGCACCGCGAACATCGCGCTGATGCACCAGGTCGTCGTCGCGCAGCTCGCTGCCGCACGCCAGGGCACGCATTCGACGAAGACGCGTGGCGAGGTCCGCGGCGGTGGCAAGAAGCCGTACCGCCAGAAGGGCACCGGCCGCGCCCGTCAGGGCTCGACCCGCGCACCGCAGTTCGTCGGCGGTGGCACCGTCCACGGCCCGCAGCCGCGCGACTACAGCCAGCGGACCCCCAAGAAGATGAAGGCCGCAGCCCTGCGCGGAGCCCTCTCCGACCGGGCCCGCAGCGAGCGCATCCACGTGATCACCGAACTCGTCGCCGGACAGGTTCCCTCCACCAAGGGCGCCCGCACGTTCCTCGCCGAGCTCACCGATCGCAAGAAGGTCCTGCTGGTCATCGGCCGCGCCGACCTGGCTGCATGGAAGTCCGTGCAGAACCTGGACGGCATCCACCCGATCGCGCCGGATCAGCTCAACACGTACGACGTTCTGGAAGCCGACGACGTGATCTTCAGCGTCGAGGCCCTGAACAGCTTCATCGCCGGGCCGGCGAACACGGCAGCAGTGGAATCCCAGGAGGACGCCAAGTGAGCACCATCGCCGATCCCCGCGACATCCTGCTGGCGCCGGTCATCTCGGAGAAGTCGTACGGACTGATCGAGGAGGGGACCTACACGTTCATCGTGCACCCCGACTCCAACAAGACGCAGATCAAGATCGCCGTCGAGAAGATCTTCGGTGTGACCGTGACCAGCGTCAACACGATGAACCGACAGGGCAAGCGCAAGCGGACCCGATTCGGCTACGGCACGCGTAAGAGCACCAAGCGCGCGCTCGTGACCCTCTCGGCCGACAGCAAGCCGATCGAGATCTTCGGAGGCCCGGTCGCGTAAGCGGCCGGCGCACCGAGGACCCTCGAGGATCAAGGGACGAGACAAACATGGCAATTCGTAAGTACAAGCCGACCACTCCTGGTCGTCGTGGCGCGAGTGTCTCCGATTTCGCGGAGATCACGCGTTCGACGCCCGAGAAGTCGCTCATCCGCCCGCTGCACGGCCATGGTGGCCGCAACGCCCACGGCCGCATCACCACCCGTCACAAGGGTGGCGGCCACAAGCGCGCCTACCGGTTGATCGATTTCCGTCGTAACGACAAGGACGGCGTGCCGGCCAAGGTCGCTCACATCGAGTACGACCCCAACCGCACCGCCAACATCGCACTGCTGCACTTCGCAGACGGCGAGAAGCGCTACATCATCGCGCCCAAGGGCATCTCGCAGGGTTCGCCCATCGAGACCGGTCCGACGGCCGACATCAAGCCGGGCAACAACCTGCCGCTTCGCAACATCCCGACGGGTACCACCATTCACGCGGTGGAGCTTCGTCCCGGTGGTGGCGCCAAGATGGTGCGCTCCGCCGGTGCGGGTGCGCAGTTGCTCGGTAAGGAAGGCCCCTACGCCACGCTGCGTATGCCGTCCGGCGAGATCCGTCGCGTCGACGTGCGCTGCCGCGCCACCGTCGGCGAGGTCGGCAACGCCGAGCAGTCCAACATCAACTGGGGCAAGGCCGGCCGTATGCGCTGGAAGGGCAAGCGCCCGACCGTCCGTGGTGTCGTCATGAACCCGGTCGACCACCCGCACGGTGGTGGTGAGGGCAAGACCTCCGGTGGTCGCCACCCGGTCAGCCCCTGGGGACAGCCGGAAGGCCGTACCCGCAAGAACAAGCCGAGCGATCAGCTCATCGTTCGCCGTCGCCGCACCGGCAAGAACAAGCGCTAGCCAAGGAGGGAGTACAGGATGCCACGCAGCCTCAAGAAAGGCCCGTTCGTCGACGACCACCTCCTTGCGAAGGTGGATGTTCAGAACGAAAAGGGCACCAAGCAGGTCATCAAGACCTGGTCACGACGCTCCACCATCACCCCTGACTTCATCGGTCACACCTTCGCCGTCCACGACGGTCGCAAGCACGTGCCGGTGTTCGTCTCGGACGCGATGGTCGGACACAAGCTCGGTGAGTTCGCGCCGACGAGGACCTTCAAGGGTCACATCAAGGACGACCGGAAGGCGAAGAGGCGATGACCAACTACACCGAAACCGCCAACCCGATCGCTCGGGCCACGGCCAAGCACGTTCGCGTGACGCCGATGAAGGCTCGACGCGTCGTGGATCTGGTCCGCGGTCGTAGCGTCGAGGACGCACTCAACATCCTCAAGTTCGCACCGCAGGCCGCCAGCGAGCCCGTGGCCAAGGTCGTGGCCAGTGCCGCAGCCAACGCCGAGAACAACCTGAACCTCGACCCCAGCACGTTGATCGTTGCTGCTGCCTACGTCGACGAGGGTGCAACCCTCAAGCGTTTCCAGCCGCGTGCACAGGGTCGCGCGTTCCGCATTCGCAAGCGCACGTCTCACATCACGGTCATCGTGGAGAGCATCCCCAAGTCGGGCGGCTCTGCACGTGGTCGCCGGAAGGGAGCTCAGTAGTGGGCCAGAAGATCAACCCGCACGGCTTCCGCCTCGGCATCACGACCGACTGGAAGTCCCGCTGGTACGCAGACAAGCAGTACGCGGAGTACGTCAAGGAAGACGTCTCCATCCGCAAGCTCCTCGCCACGGGCATGGAGCGGGCCGGCATCGCCAAGGTGGAGATCGAGCGCACGCGTGACCGCGTTCGCGTCGACATCCACACCGCGCGTCCCGGCATCGTCATCGGTCGCCGCGGCGCCGAGGCGGACCGCATCCGTTCCGAGCTCGAGAAGCTGACCGGCAAGCAGGTTCAGCTCAACATCCTCGAGGTGAAGAACGCCGAGTCCGAGGCTCAGCTCGTCGCCCAGGGTGTCGCCGAGCAGCTCTCGAACCGTGTTGCCTTCCGTCGGGCCATGCGTAAGGCCATTCAGTCGGCCATGCGTCAGCCCAACGTCAAGGGCATCCGCGTTCAGTGCTCCGGTCGCCTCGGCGGCGCGGAGATGAGCCGGTCCGAGTTCTACCGCGAAGGTCGCGTTCCGCTGCACACGCTGCGTGCGGACATCGACTACGGCCTCTACGAGGCGAAGACCACCTTCGGTCGCATCGGCGTGAAGGTCTGGATCTACAAGGGCGACATCGTCGGCGGCAAGCACGAAGCCGTCGCCGCTGCAGCACCGGCCGGCGATCGCCCCCGTCGTGAGCGTCCGTCCCGGCCGCGTCGCAGCGGTGCCTCGGGCACCACGGCGACCAGCACCGAGGCCGGCCGCGCCGCGACCGCAACCGCTGATGCACCCGCTACGACCGAGCAGAAGGAGGGCTGACGCATGTTGATCCCCCGTCGGGTCAAGCACCGCAAGCAGCACCACCCCAAGCGTTCGGGTGCCGCCAAGGGCGGAACTCAGGTGACCTTCGGTGACTACGGCATCCAGGCTCTCGAGCCCGCCTACATCACCAACCGTCAGATCGAGTCGGCCCGTATCGCGATCACTCGCCACATCAAGCGTGGCGGCAAGGTCTGGATCAACATCTACCCGGACCGCCCGCTCACCAAGAAGCCTGCCGAGACCCGCATGGGTTCCGGTAAGGGTTCGCCGGAGTGGTGGGTTGCGAACGTCAAGCCCGGTCGCGTGCTCTTCGAGCTCAGCTACCCGGACGAGCAGATCGCTCGTGAAGCCCTGACGCGCGCGATTCACAAGCTGCCGATCAAGGCACGCATCATCACGAGGGAGGTTCAGTTCTGATGGCTACCGGTACCCCGGCTGCCGAGCTCCGTGAGCTCGGCGACGAAGAACTGATCGACCGCCTTCGTGAGTCGAAGGAGGAGCTGTTCAACCTCCGCTTCCAGATGGCCACCGGCCAGCTGGACAACAACCGTCGACTGCGTGTGGTCCGCCACGAGATCGCACGCATCTACACCGTGATGCGCGAGCGTGAGCTCGGGCTCGCTGCCGGACCGGCCGAGGACACGGCAGGTGACGCAGCATGAGCGAGGACACTGTGAACAGCACCGCTTCAGATTCCCCAGACCAGGCACGCAACAGCCGCAAGGTTCGTATCGGCTACGTCGTCTCCGACAAGATGGAGAAGACGATCGTCGTCGAGCTCGAGGACCGTGTGAAGCACGCCCTCTACGGCAAGATCATCCGTCGCACCACCAAGGTGAAGGCCCACGACGAGAACGGAGTCGCCGGCGTCGGTGACCGCGTTCAGCTCATGGAGACCCGGCCCCTGTCCGCCACGAAGCACTGGCGACTGGTCGAGGTCCTGGAGAAGGCCAAGTAATACCTGATCACACACGGCCCCGCACTCGAATCCGAGTGCGGGGCCGTTGTGCGTCCGGGCTCTGTGAGTGCCCCCTCGGATTCCGCGTACGGAATGTGCGGTTGCACGCGAAATATCGCGTGCGGATGGCAATGTCGGTCGCGAAATCGGTGGTGGAGGCACAAAGTCCTCGTGGATCCGGGCATGCGATGCCGTCACGCCGTCCATCGCGGCGGCCTGGGACGAGGTGTACTGGCTGTTCGCCACACAGCTGATCGCCACCGAAGCGCGGATGTACGCGGCGGCGGACATCGATCCGCACGATGCGTTGCGGCTCTACCGCGTCGTGAAGCGGGTGCAGGAAAGTGCCGGAACCGTGTCGCTGGTACTCGAGACGGTCGACGGGGCGCCGCTTCCGATGATCGAGCCGGGCCAGTACGTCTCCGTGTTCGTCGATCTCGCCGACGACACGCGCCAGCCGCGGCAGTACAGCGTCTCGTCGCTCGTGTCGACGACCCGGCTGCAGATCACCGTCGCCGCGGTACGGACGGGGCCTCCCGGACAGGTGTCGACGCATCTGCAAGAAGTCGTCGCCGTCGGCGATGTTCTGGAGGTGAGTACCCCTGCCGGTGACTTCACGATCCCCGAGGGCGACGGCCCGATCGTGCTGGCGACGGCCGGCGCCGGGATCACGACCGCATTGCCGCTCGTGGAACATCTGTCCCGTACACACCCCGCGCGTCCGCTGATCCTGGCGCATGCGGATCGGACTCGGTCCGACCACGCTCTGCGCGCATCGGTGGCCGATGCGGCCGCCGGGCTCGATCACGTCACGTCGCACTCCTGGTACGAGGAACTCGACGACAACGACTCGACGTCGTCGCGACGCCTCATGGACTTCGATCGGCTGGAGATGAGCGCGCAGACGCATGTGCTCGGGTGCGGGCCGCTGCCGTTCCTGCGCGCCCTTCGTGCCGCCGCCCTGGTGCACGGTGTTCCCGCCGAGCAGATCTCGTACGAGGTGTTCGGGCCGGACCTCTGGTCGCCGCAGCTCGCGTCCTGAGGGCGCCCCCTCGGATTCCGCGTACGAAACTGCCACCCGCTCACGAAATATCGCGTGCGGATGGCAGTTTCGGTCGCAGAATCGGGGGAGGGGAGCGGGGAGGTTACTTCTTCAGCGACGTGGTCCCGGCCGGATCCGTGGAGTTCCGCCGCATCGCCATGTACTCGCTGAGTTCCCTGCGCACCACCGGGAGCAGGATGTAGAGCCCGATGATGTTCACGACGGCCAGCGCGAACAGGGCCGCGTCGGCGAAGTCGAGGACCGATCCGAGCGAGAGCACCGTACCGATGACGGTGAAGACGCAGAAGATGATGTTGAAGGAATGGCGCGAGACGGCGCTGCGGCCGAAGAGCGACTGCCACGCCTGCGATCCGTAGTAGGCCCAGGTGATGGCGGTGGACAGGGCGAACAGGGCCACGGCCACGGTGAGGACGTACGGGAACCACGGCAGCACGGTGGCGAACGCGTCGGACGTGAGGGTCACGCCGCCCGCGGGAAGCTCACCGGTCTCGGCGACCACCTGGCGCTGATCCTGCCAGGTCTGCGTGTTGGCGATGACGATGGTGAGGGCGGTCGCGGTGCAGATGATGACCGTGTCGATGAAGGGCTCGAGCATGGCCACGAATCCCTCGGTGACCGGGTGGCGCGTCTTGACCGCGGAGTGCGCGATGGCGGCCGAACCGAGGCCGGCCTCGTTGGAGAACGCGGCGCGCTGGATACCGATGATCATGACGCCGAGGATGCCGCCGGTGACTCCGGTCGGAGTGAACGCGCCCTCGAAGATGGCGACGAACGCGCCGGGAACCTGGTCGTAGTTCACGCCGATGACGATCGCGCAGGCCACGATGTAGATGATCGCCATGGAGGGCACGAGCTTCGCGGTGACCGACGAGATGGACTTCATGCCGCCGATGATCACGAGGCCGATGACGATGGCGACGACGAGGCCGAAGCCGAACTTGGCGGCGTCGGAGCCGAGGAAGCCGTCGTCGCCGCCCGTGACGTCACGCACCTGGGCGTAGGTCTGGTTGGCCTGGAACATGTTTCCGCCGGAGACACCGAAGAAGATGATGATGACGGCGTAGACGACGGCCATGCCCTTGCCCAGGCGGGGAAGGCCGCGCTCGGCGAGACCCTTCGTCAGGTACTTCATGGGCCCGCCGGAGACGGTGCCGTCCTCGTGCACGTCGCGGTACTTCACGCCCAGCGTGCACTCGACGAACTTCGTCGCCATCCCGAGGAAACCGGCGAGGATCATCCACAGCGTGGCGCCGGGGCCACCGAGCGTGACGGCGACGGCGACGCCGGCGATGTTGCCGAGACCGACGGTGCCGGACACGGCGGCCGTGAGCGCTCGGAAGTGGCTCACCTCGCCGGGGGCGGTGGGATCGTCGTGCTTACCGCGCACCAGTTCGAGGGAATGCTTGATCCCGCGAACCTGCAGCAGCTTGAACGTGACGGTGAAGATGATGGCTGCTGCGAGCAGCCACAGCACCACGAGCGGTACCGACGCGCCACCGATGTTCACGGAGTAGAAGACGACGCTCGTGACAGCGGTGGTGATCGGATCGAAGGTGCTGTTGATCGCGTTCTCGATGGACGACAGGGTGCCGCCGTCGGCGGCCAACGTCCAGGTCTCGGGGGTCATGGTTACACCCAAGACCTATTGCCGGATTTTTGCACGGTCAACGAGAAGATTCGCTGGTCGATTTACCGAATGTTGACGAAATTCCCGTTGACGAAGCGCCTGTTGGCGGCACCCTGTCGAACCGAGACGGGTCAGACGATGCGCGTCTCCGGGCTGACCGTCTTCGCCGGATCCTTCTCGACGATGTCGCCGAGCGCGTCGTCGATCTTCGCCAGCACGTCCGCGTCGAGGGTGACGTCCATGGCCTTGACGTTGTCGGCGATCTGCTCCGGGCGCGACGCGCCGACGAGCGCGGCCGCGATGTTGTCGTTGGCCAGCACCCAGGCGATGGCGAGCTGCGACATGGTGATGCCGAGATCGTCCGCGACGGGCTTGAGCTTCTGCACGCGGGTGAGCGTGTCGTCGTTCATGTAGCGCGAGATCATGTCCGCGCCGCCCTTGTCGTCCGTGGCACGCGAGCCTTCCGGAAGCGGCTGTCCCGGAACGTACTTACCGGTCAGGACGCCCTGGGCGAGCGGGGACCACACGATCTGCGAGATGCCGAGTTCCTTCGACGCCGGCACCACGTCCGCCTCGATCACGCGCCACAGCGCGGAGTACTGCGGCTGGTTCGACACGATCGAGAATCCGCGCTCCCGGGCGAGCTCCTGCCCGCGGCGCAGCTCGTCGGCCGTCCACTCCGAGACGCCGATGTACAGCGCCTTGCCCTGCTGGACCACGTCGCCGAACGCGGCGATGGTCTCCTCGAGCGGCGTTTCGTAATCGAAACGGTGCGCCTGGTAGAGATCCACGTAGTCCATACCGAGGCGGGTCAACGACTTGTCGATGCCCTCGAAGATGTGCTTGCGCGACAGGCCGGTGTCGTTCGGGCCCTTGTTCCCCACCGGGAAGTAGACCTTGGTGAAGATCTCGAGGTTCTCGCGCTGCTCACCGGCAACGGCCTTGCCCAACACCGTCTCCGCCGCACCGTTGGCGTAGACGTCCGCGGTGTCGAAGGTGGTGATGCCGGCGTCGAGCGCGGCCTTCACGCACGCGGTCGCGACGTCGTTCTCCACCTGCGAGCCGTGGGTGAGCCAGTTGCCGTAGGTGATCTCGGAAACCTTGAGTCCACTGTTGCCCAGATATCTGTAAGCCATGCGAACCAACCTACGCTCGATAGACTTCGGCGACGACCGACAGTCGAGGGGTGAAGTCATGGGAGCGATTCTGCAGTTCATCGCGCAGTACTGGTGGCTGTGGTTCATCTTCGGCGGATCCATCGCCGGGGGTGTGAAGGCCGTCGGTGCGGCCAACGAGCGTCGTGCCGACCGGCGGCTCGAACGCTTTCGCATCAAGGAGCAGGCCAAGGCTGCGGCCCTCGAACGTACTGCCGCGCTTCACCTCGACGAGGACTCGCAACGGCGCGCGGCGCGGAAGGCCCTGGACGAGCACACCGCCACCGACGCTCGATGGTTCGCCTACGAGACCGACGTCGTCGATCTGCTCGAGTACCCGATGATGACGAACATGCGCGACCCGCTGACCGTGGCGTTCCATCGCGCCAAGCTCGAAGCCGATTCACGGCGCCCCGCCGATGCCGACGAACTCGTCGGAAAGCCGGAAGCCCTGGCCGAGTACCGCTCCGCTGTGCACGACTACGTCGTCGCGTTCGCCGCCGCCGAGTCCGAGGCCAAGCGTCGTCGCCGCGGCGATTTCGCCGACGCCGAGCAGAAGCGGTTGGTCCGGGCACAGCAGTTGCTGCGGATGGCCATGGACGAGGCGTCGACCCCGGCCGAGCGGCAGGCCGCCTACCGCAAGGCGCGGGCCGAACTCGACGGCCTCGTCGCGCTCCCGGCGGTCGCGTACGCCCAGATCGAACACCGCATCGCCGGGGCGCTCGAGGCCTGACTCACTGCCTCGCGAGCTCCAGGACCTCCTCCTCGGTGGGCGGGCTCTTCGGGTGATAGGTCAGGCACAGGGGAGTAGCCGTGCGGCGGAACTCCGACCCCTCGACCGCGGCGTAGAACTGGCCGGCGGGCAGGCGTCCGACATCGGGAACCGACCCGCCCTTCGCCCGCGCCATCTCCTGCGCGGCATGAATCTGCGCCGGGCTGTTGAGAAGTCCGTAGAATTGCGTGGCGGCGTTGCCCGCGATGCGGTTGTGCAACCCCTTCGGCGCCTGCGTCGCGAACACCAGGCCGAGCCCGTACTTGCGCGCCTGGGACGCCAGCGCGAGCGTGCTGTGCGTCGCGGCGGTCGCGCGGTCGGACGGAGCGTAGTTCTGCGCCTCGTCCATCACGAACAGGCCGCCGAGCGGCCGGTCACCCGCGGGGTTCTTCTTGATCCACGCGAACAGACCCATCTGCAACTGGTTGACGAAGCTCTGCTTCTGCTCCTCCGTCGTCAGCCCGGACAGGTTGATCACCGACACCCGAGCCTTCTTGCCGTCGGTCGGGGTGAGAAGCACTCCGGGATCGACGGGGGTACCCGCACCGGCGAACATGGGATCGTTCGTCATCGCGGCCTTGAGGTTCTCCGCCAGACCCGCCGCGATACGCACCGCGTCCCGCATCTCGCTGCCGTCCTCGGGGAAGTTCTCGAGGAGGTCGACGAAGTCGGACAGGTCGCCCGCCGAGCGTCGGCCGAAGCCCGCCAACGCTTCCCGGAGCACGGCCTGGCGATGCCGAGCCTTCTCCGACGGCCCGGTCACCCCGGCGGCCGGGGCGAGGGCCGCCAATGCGGATTCGACGGACGCGTCGAACTCGTCGGGATCGTTCACCACGCTCGCGAAATCGGGCAGCGGCTGGAAGCTCAGCGGTCGGCCGCTGGACTTGCGCGGAGTCCACACGACCACCTCCGTGTCCTCCAGGTACGACGCGGCTTTCGCCTCGTCGCCGGGCGGCCAGGTGCGGTCGTCCTCGGGCCACGCGGTGCCCAGACGAGCGAGGTCGTTGTTGATGTCGAGCACGATCGACGAAACACCCTGCAGTGCAACCTCTTCGACGAGGCGACGTATCAGGACGGTCTTGCCCGAGCCGGATCCCGCGAAGATCGCGGTGTGCTTGCGCAGCGCCTCCAGCGGAATCTGCACCTCGCCGTTGGTGGTCACCTCGGCGCCGATGGTGATCGACGCACGGCGCGGGGCGGGCGCCGGAGTCGCCGGTGTGTCCTCGGGTTCCGCGGCGACGGCATCGTCGACGGCCGAGACCTCCGGCAGGATCGTGCGGAACAGCTCCACGTCGTGAGCGGGCTTGCGAGCGAGCAGCCACGCCGTCAGGTGCGGGGAGTTCTCGGCCAACAACGTGCCGAGAGCGGACAGCGCCCGACGGTCCGCGTCACCGAGGGCCACCTCGACGCCTCCCGCCCGGTGCAGCGCCGCGACGGTCTGCTCGGTCTTGGCGCCGTTGGGCCAGGGGGTGTTGCGAATCAGGACGAGCTTGCGGCGCGGCATGTCGATGTGCAGACCGGCCGCGGTGACCGCACGCTCGATGCGGGCGAGCGCCGCGCGCGCGTTGGGCGAGGTGACCGCCCGGAAGCACCAGTGCTCCTCGTCGTCGGTGTCCGTGTCGACGGTGTGCCGCAGCCGGGCGTGCAGAGCCGGCTTGCCGCTCGGCGGCGGATCCTGCGCCAGGCTGTCGTCCGAGGTCTGGTGCTCGTGGATCCACGCGGTCAGACCGGCCGACAGCAGAGCGGGAACCAACGAGTCCTCGCTGCCGGGAGCGAGCGGGGTGGACAGGTCCGCGTGGTCCCGGAGTTCGGCGTAGCGCTTGTCCAGCGTTTCCATCTCGCCCTTCTCGGGCGGCGGGATGACGGGCTTCTCGTCGGGTCCGGAACTCTCCCGGAAGTCGGTCAGCTCCGTCGCCGTCCCCGTCTCGAGGCACCGGCGGATGTGCCGGTCCACCGCTATCAGCAGCTGCCGGGGCGTGAAGTCGGGGGCCTGCGCGAAGGCGTCCTCGGCCACCGGCCACGTCAGGTACGGCGGTTCGAAGTCCACCTCACGGAAGCACGCCTGCAGGCGTCGTCCCAGCAGCAGACGGCCGATCTCCGACGACGGAATGCGCTCGAGATCGTCGGTGATGCGGAACCGGTCCTTCACCGGAGCGGTCCCGCGGGCGGCGATGAGCTCCCACGCGCTGGACAGGGCCGACAGCACGGACGCCGTGCGCGGCAACGTCTCCCGCAACGACATCAGACCGTGCGCGAGCTGCTCGACGACCTTGTCCTCCTGCGCGTCCGCGTAGCCCTGATCCGCACCGGTGCGGGCCTGAGCGACGAGGGTGTCGATCTGGTCGATCGCCAGGATCGTCGGTCCGGTGATGGCGAGCAGGCGCGAGATGTTCTCCGCGATGCCCTGGTGGCCGAGTTCCGCCCGGCGGATGCCCCAGGTCTCGAACTCGCCCGGATCGACGTCGTCGATGGACTGCAGGTACGCGTCGCCGATGTCCTGGACCGACGCGTCGGGCGCGATCGACAGGACCAGGGCGCGCAGCGTGTGCTGCGAGGTTCGCCGGTGCCGCGGGTAGGCCTTGTAGACCCCGGTGACGAAGTCGTTCAGCGTCTCGAGGTCGATCATCTTCTCGCCCATGACCTGCAGGCGCTGATCCTCGGTCATCCCCCCGATCTCGCACAGTCGGCGCAGGGCCAACCCGAGCTGGCTGTCGGCGTCGTGTCCGGAGGGTCGGGTGAGGTCGTCGAGCATGCCCATCAGCACCGACCGCCAGAAGCCCGCGGCGTCCAGAAGGCGAATGAGGAAGAAGTAGCCGCCCCGACGCTGCACCTCCTCACGGACCTGACCGAGAAGGTGCGTCTTGCCCGAGCCGGCGGGACCGCGGACCACCACGCCCAGCGGGCTGGCGTCGTCCGAGCCGTCGGCGTCGGCGTACGCGTTCATGACGTCGTTGAACACCCGGTCGTGCAGACCGGGAACGTGGACGTCGGACTGCGATCGCCACACGTCGTCCGGGGTGGGGGCCCAGCTCAGCCGGACCGACTCGAGGGCGCGGATCTGAACGTCTGCGGTGCTCATGGAATCGCCTATCACGAGTGGATCGCCAAAAGGTGGTTGTGCTGGTTGCCGACGAGGACGGCCGCGGCGCGATCCTCGTCCGTCAGGGTCTTCTGATTCTCTTCCGGGATCAGGTTCACACCGCGTTGCCGCTGCAGCAGCACGAGAGCCGAATCCTGATCCGCACGGGGGATGCCGTCGAGTGCGGGCCGCAGGCGCGACAGCCGAAGGTACGCACCGGGCTCACGAGCCAGGTCGGCGTACGCCGCGCGCACGCGAGCCTCCACCTCCGCGGGCGTGAGGGGGACCTGCTCGCGGACGGCGGGGGTGACGACGGCGTTCGCGGGGGTGGGGATCGGTTCGATCGTGGCCGGGGTGTCGCGGGGGAAGAAGACCTCCGCAGGGCGACGGTCCTCGCGGTCGAGCCAGCGACGAAGACCGGCGAGGACGGTGAACAGTGCCTTGCTCGCTTGGGGCGGGGGCTGCGATCCCATCAGGTCGTGGCACATCTTCCACCCCTTGTCGGTGAGTTCGAGGGTCATGGTGCGACCCTCCTTGCCCACCTCGACGGCGCCCATGCGGACCAGCTTGTCCCGCGACGGTTTCTTCAAGTCCGACGCGAGCTCCTTGAACTCCGGATTCCGCACCGTCCGTGCCTCGGCCATCAGCACCATCAACGCGGCCACCTCGGTGCCGGTCAGCTCGTTCGCACTCACGTCGTGTTCCCTCTCGATCGTCGTTGTCGCACAGCCTTCTCGATGGTCGCCGACACCTGCTCGTGGTCGGTGAGGACGTCCTCGTTGGTGAACCGCAGAACGATGTACCCGTGTGTCTGCAGTTGATTGTCGCGGGAGCGATCATCGGTGAAACGTGCCCGCCCCCGATGCTCCGGTCCGTCGATCTCCACCGCTACCTTCTCCGCCGACCACAGCACGTCGACGGTGAACGGTCGCGACAGCGTCGTCAACCGCAGCACCCGATTGTGTCCGCGGCCGCGCGCCCACTCGTGGCGGCTCAGGTGTCGGTCGAGGAGTTTCTCGGCGGCGCTCGCCGCGTGCGGGTGACCCTCGACGGGTGGGTAGCCGAGCGGCCGGAACCGCTCGACGACGGTCGCGACATCTGCGGGTGCGGTCGGGGCGTCGACGCGGATCGAGGGGAACCGATCGACGGCTTCCGCCCCCGGCCCGGTCAACCAGACGGCGACCCCCGCAGCGCTCACCCACTCGGCGGCTGCGGCCACCGCTGCGGGGTCCACGGCGGTGGGGACGTCGAGAACCAGGAGCGTCGACGGCCGGCCGTTCGCCGCGGCCACGACGCGACCGCACCCGGCGAGCCTGGTCTCGCGGGCGAACGCGTCGGGCCGGGGTGTGGTGCCGGCGACGAAGGCGTCGGCCAGGGCGGCGAGGTAGGGGCCGAAGTGCGGCGTCGTCGAGGCGAACTCGCGGGCCCGCGCCTGCGCAGCGCGTCGTTCCAGGGTTGAGGTGTCTCCGGCCTCGCGACCGCCGGGAAGCCACAGGGGCACCAGGTCGAGCGCGGCGCGTTCGAGGGCCGCGGCGACGGCGCTCGCGAGGTGCGACGCGGTTCCCGGTGCAACGGTGAGGAAGAGGACGGCGGGCGCCTCCGCGGGGAGTGGATCGACGGACTCGGCGAGGTCACGCAACGGTGAGCCGTGCAGGCGGACGACCCGGTCGAGGGGGCCACGCTGCCACCAGGGCGACGTCGTATCGGTGTCGGCGCGCGTCACGTCGATCCCACACCTCCCCCCGGACGGATATCTCCCTCGAAACCGTACCCGGGGCCCGTGGTCGACGTGTGTTCCGGTCACCTGCCCAGCAGGCCGCCGAGGGCTCCGCCGACGCCCGCCTGCTGTCCGCCCCCGGTGCCGCCGATCATGCCGCCGGGCGGTTCCTCCGACGGTTGCACGACGACGAAGCCCTGTCCCGCGAACTGCAGCGTGAAGCGCTCGCCCGTGCTGCGGCCGATGAGCGTGCCGAAGTTGAGTTGGTCGTTGCGCTTGACGGAGGTCTGCAGGCTCGACGACCACGCGACCGCCGCCTGCGGGTCGGCGAAGGTGGGCTGGTCGACGGTCAGCACCACCGGTACGCCGTCGGTGGTGATCGCGATACGACCGCGGCCCTCGAAGACGCAGTTGAAGAAGCCGGCGTTGCCGCCCGCCGCCGCGCCCTGGACCCGCCCGATGCGGTAGGACAGCGTGGGCTCGAACGCGAGCACGTTGGAGCCGTTGACGGTCAGGCCGTCGGTGCCGTCCAGATCGATGATGTGCACGTCCTGCGCGGCGTTGGCCAGGAACAGGTCGCCGCGCCCCGACACCTTCATCAGCGGCACACCCTCGCCGGACAGTTTCTGCCGCACGAGGTTGCCGATACCTCCGGCGCCCATGGCCTCGAATTTCAGATCGCCCTGGTAGGCGACCATCGAGCCGGCGCGGGCGAGGAGTTCGCCGTTCATGGCGACGCGGCACATCTTGCTGCCCTGCTTCTGGATTCCCGTGCCACCCACCTCGGCGTGGCTGGGTGCGAACAGTTCACTCCTCATCGGCAGTGCTCCCGGGTTCTGGTGGGTCGGTGGGTTCTGAACGGTCGGTGGGTTCGGCGGAGGTTCGTCGTCGACGGTGATGCCGAAGGCGGTGGCGATGCCCGCGAGCCCGTCGTCGTATCCCTGCCCGACGGCCCGAACCTTCCAGGCATCCGCGCGGCGGTAGATCTCGACGCACACCAGGGCCGTCTCGGTGGTCAGACCCGTCGGGTCGAAGGTGAACTCGTCGCCGATCGTCACCCGGAGGGCTGCGCCCTCGAACGTCGCGGCGCCGGATCCGTCCGGGCCCGCGGTGATGGCCACGGTCTCGACGTCGGGCGGCAGCTGCTTCGTGTCGACACGCACGCTCGCGCCCTCGACGGTGACGCCGGGGCCGCGGGGATTGTTGAAGAAGACGAGGTCGTCGTCGCTACGGACCCGACCGTTCGCGGCGAGCAGCAGTGCGGAGACGTCGACTGCCGTGCCGGTGACCGTGATCGTCAGCGTGTCCGTCGAGGCGGGACGGTTCTCGCCCCTCGAAAGGCTGTACACGCGGGCCAGTCTGCCACTGCGGGCGCAGGTGTCGCGGATACTCGCGGTTGTTCTGTACAAACGGGAGCACTGCAGCGCCCACAGATCCACACAACGTCAGCGACGAGCGAGATCGAACCCTGCTGCCAGGATTCTTCGCAATCTGGACGGGCTCCGAAGGTCGTCCCACGTCCACCGCACCACGTAAACGCCCATCGCCCGAAGCGCGTCCTCGCGGTGCTTCTCCTTCACCACGGCGGCGGATCCGTCGGCCGCGTACTTGACCATCCCGTCGAATTCGCCGACGAGTCGCCCGTCCCAGTCGAAGTCGGTGCGCGCGACGAAGCGCCCGAGTGGGTCTCGGAACTCGTGTTGCAACCGAGGAGCCGGTACTTCCGGCCACTCCATCATCAGCGCTCTGCTCCACGATTCCCCGATGCTCTCGGTCGCGGGATCGGCGAGCGCGACGGCGCGCCGTGCCGACGGGATCCCGCGTCGCCCGCCCATCCGTTCGAGAGCGCCGGCGAGATCGGTGCAGCCGGTGCGGAGCGCGGATTCCACGACGCAGAGTGCCTTGATCGACGAGAGGTCGCACGCGAGATCCAGGGCGGTTCGAGCCGCCGTCGTGACCCGAAGTCCGTCGAGGACGGTGCAGTCCTCCGCAGCGAGCCGAACGCGGTGCTCGACGATCTCGGACCCTCGGCTTCCACCGCCGCGCCCATCGAGGCTCAGGTGCACCAGTCGATGGTCGGGGGCGAGGGTCGCGAGGCCGTGCAGCGCCGCGGCAGACCAGTGGCTGGCCACCCAGATCGGCGCCCGGCACGACAACGCCGCGGCCGTGCGCACACGAAAGCGTTCGATCTCGTCGAGGTTGTTCCAGGCCTCGCTGTCCGAGTAGACGCCTCGGCGAACTCGGCGAAGTTCGCCGCGACCGACTCGCGTGCGCAGCTGAGCGTCGGTCAGCCCTGCACGCCGAGCGTCGAGTCGGCTACGAAACCGGTCCGGTGAGTCCATGCGTCCAGCGTCGTTCGACCGCCGTGCGATCGGTAGCGAGGTGGTCGCACCCGGGGATCGAATCGTCCTTCCATCCCCACGTCGGGTTGCCCCCTTGTCGATGCGGGTGCTCTGTGTATGTGTGAACGCTGCAGTTCGCCCGGATACGTGGAACGACCGCAACCGCGCCCACTGCGCACGCCGGCGAGCGATTTGGTTCCCACTGGCGCGTTGCCTACACTGAACCGGTTGTCCGTGGTAGACGCATGCGTCCGCTCGGCCGACATGACCGCGCGCGTCGGGTCGGTATCCGCCGCGTACGTACATCCAGGTCTGAGGAGAATTCAGTGATTCAGCAGGAGTCGCGGCTACGCGTCGCCGACAACACGGGAGCCAAGGAAATCTTGTGCATCCGCGTTCTCGGTGGTTCGTCACGCCGCTACGCCGGGATCGGCGACATCATCGTCGCCACCGTCAAGGACGCGATCCCCGGTGGAAACATCAAGAAGGGCGAGATCGTGAAAGCGGTCATCGTCCGCACCACGAAGGAACGGCGTCGTCCCGACGGCTCGTACATCAAGTTCGACGAGAACGCTGCCGTTCTCATCAAGCCTGACAACGATCCCCGCGGCACCCGCATCTTCGGCCCGGTCGGCCGCGAGCTGCGCGAGAAGAAGTTCATGCGCATCGTGTCGCTGGCTCCGGAGGTGTTGTGAGTATGAAGGTGCACAAGGGCGACACGGTCATCGTCATCTCCGGTAAGGACAAGGGCGCGAAGGGCAAGGTCATTCAGGCTTTCCCCGACACCTCCAAGGTCCTCGTCGAGGGCGTCAACCGCATCAAGAAGCACACCGCTGTCTCGGCGAACGAGCGCGGCGCATCCTCGGGCGGCATCGTCACCCAGGAAGCCCCCATTCACGTATCCAACGTCGCGGTCGTCGACTCGGACGGAAACCCCACTCGCGTGGGCTACCGCACCGACGACAACGGCAAGCGCGTTCGGGTCTCCCGTAAGAGCGGGAAGGACATCTGATGACGACCACCGAGAACAAGACGGTTCCCCGCCTGAAGACTCGCTACCGCGAGGAAATCAAGAGCGCGCTGAACAGCGAGTTCGAGTACGACAACGTCATGCAGATCCCCGGCGTCGTCAAGGTCGTCGTGAACATGGGTGTCGGCGACGCCGCCCGTGACGCGAAGCTGATCAACGGTGCGGTCTCCGACCTCGCCGCGATCACCGGCCAGAAGCCCGAGGTCCGTACGGCCCGCAAGTCCATCGCGCAGTTCAAGCTTCGTGAGGGAATGCCCATCGGCGCCCGCGTGACGCTGCGCGGCGACCGCATGTGGGAGTTCCTCGACCGCCTGACGTCCATCGCGCTTCCCCGCATCAGGGACTTCCGTGGCCTGTCGGGCACGCAGTTCGACGGCAACGGCAACTACACCTTCGGTCTCAACGAGCAGTCGATGTTCCACGAGATCGACGTGGACAAGATCGATCGTCCGCGCGGCATGGACATCACCGTCGTCACGACGGCCACCAACAACGAGGAAGGCCGCGCGTTGCTCAAGCACCTCGGCTTCCCGTTCAAGGAGAACTGAGCGTATGGCTAAGAAGGCACTGGTCAACAAGGCCAACAAGAAGCCCAAGTTCGCAGTGCGTGCCTACACGCGTTGCCAGCGTTGCGGGCGCCCCCACTCGGTGTTCCGCAAGTTCGGCCTCTGCCGTATCTGCGTGCGCGAGATGGCGCACCGCGGCGAGCTCCCCGGAGTGCGCAAGAGCTCCTGGTGATCTGATCACCGACAGGCCCGAGTCGTTCGCGACTCGGGCCTGTCCTCGTTCTACCCCTTCGGCGTTCCGTTGGGTTTTTACAACAAAAAGTCTTGTCACGACGCAGTGTGTTCGATAACGTCGATTGCAGTTCGTAACCGACGCAGAACGCACGACGGAAGGCAAGACATGACCGACTCTCGCTCGGCTCTCGGCGGATTCACCGTTCCGACCGCGCTGATGTCCCTGATCCACACCGACGACGGACAGCCGTATCAGCGCTTCGCCCCCGCGAAGATCGCCGCGGCCGCCGAACTCGCCGAACTGTCCATCCGTGGTCTCGTCGAACTCGAGGGGAGGGACATCGTCGGCGCTCGCCCCGCTACCGACGGTCCGACCTGGGTCCGAGACCTCTCCACCGAGCTGGCCGCCGCGGCGTCCCGTCGGCGGATCACCGTGTCGTCCTGGATGAGTCGCCGACCCCGGGCGTACACCGAGCAGCGCGACGTGGCGGTGACCGATGGGGTGCTCCAGCGGGACCGCGCTCGATTGTTCGGGCTGGTTCCCTATCGCACTCACATCGCCGACGCCGGCGTCCGGGCGCGGGTTCTCGACGCTCTCACCGGCCCGTCCTACGAGGATCCGCGCGTGGCTGCACTTGCCACCATCGTGGTGTCCGCGAAGATGGCGCCGGTGTTGGGCCTCGACAGCGCCGCGGAAGCCCTCGTCGTCGAGAAGGCCGACATTCCGGAAGCCGGTACCCGGTCGCTCGCCATGGGGGCGGCACTCGCGACGGTCGGCTACGTGGTGCTCACCGGCTGACCCCACCGACGAATCGAGCCCCGGTCCACGTGGGACCGGGGCTCGATTCGTCGTTCGGATCAGCTCTCGAAGAGGTCCAGCAGGTCGAGCGGCGAGGATCCGCCGCCGGTGGGGGGAGTGATCGGGGGCAGCTCGCCCGCGGGGAGTGCGCTTGAAAGAACCGGCAACAGCGTCGATACCGTGTTGTCCTCGTCGGTGCACGTTGCGGTGACCAGATATGCACCCGCGTCGAGGTCCTCGATCGTCGCCGTACCGAGGCCGAGGCCGGACAGAGTGACGTCGGCGGTGCCGGCGGGGTCTTCGTCCTCTCCGACTGGTGTGGCCGTGACCGTGCACTCCACATCGCCGGTGAATCCGATGCTGGGCAGTACTGCGGGCGTCGCTGTCACCAACACACTGATCGATTCGACCGCGGGAGTTGGCGCGGCCACCACGACCGAAATCGCCGCCGATGCCGTCCCGGACGTCGCCAGCAGCCCTGCCGCCACCGCGGCTGTCACCACACCGACCTTGCCGATGTTTCGAGTCGTACGTGTCACGGTGTTCTCCCTCTGGTTCGAAGTCGAGCGTTCTTGTGAAGTCACACTAAAACGCGCGGTTCGATTCGTGTCCGTTTTCACCCGATTGGTCAGGTGCGGCACGACCGAAGGGTCAGTCCTCGCCCTGCCGGCGCAGGTGAATCATGCTGGCGATCAGTCCACCCCAGACCAGGACCAGGGCGATGATCATCATGACGATCGCGGATGTGCTCATCGAGTGGCCTCCATGGAGCTGTCGGTGGGAATGGAGTCGGTGACGGTGCTGCGGTGCCAGGGGAGCAGCGAGAGCACCACCGCGACCACGATGAGCAGGATCTGAATGCCCCATCCGAAGACGCCGACGAGGCCCGTAGGCAACCCGCCGTAACCGTCGCGGAACCGCTCGATCAGCTGATCGAGGAGCATCCAGATCAGCACCGCCGGGGTGAGGACGCCCGCGAAGAACCGCCAGACGACTCCGAGGCGCACCGACGACATCGAGTCGAGATGGGCCTCGAGGTCCTTGAGGCTGCGCGCGCCGTAGGTGACGGTGAGCAGCGTGACCAGTGCGACCGCGACGATGCCGACGTTGTTGGCGAAGTTGTCGACGATGTCGAGAGTGTTCAGCCCGGTGGTGGTGGGGAAGAGAAGCAGGGAGATGACGGTGGCGACGCCGCCGACCGAGAGCACCGCGGTGGACCGGCTGACGCCGGTCTTGTCCTGCACGGACGCCACGACGACCTGCACGATGGAGATCAGCGAGGTGAACCCGGCGAAGACCAGCGCAGCGAAGAAGGCGATGCCGAACAGGGCGCCGCCGGGCATGGACGACAGGATGGTCGGGAAAGCGATGAACGCGAGCCCGATGCCGCTCTCGACGACCTCGTCCACCGCGACCCCGCTGCTCTGCGCGAGGAAGCCGAGGACCGAGAACACACCGATGCCGGCAAGGATCTCGAAGCTGGAGTTGGACAATCCCACCACCAGGCCGGAACCCGTCAGATCGGTCTTGCGTCCCAGGTACGACGCGTACGTGATCATGATGCCGAAGCCGACGGACAGCGAGAAGAAGATCTGTCCGTAGGCGGCGATCCACACCCCGCTGTCTGTCAGCGCCGACCAGTTCGGGGTGAAGAACGCGTCGAGTCCGAGTGCGGCACCCTCGAGGAACAGCGAGCGCACGACGAGAATCGCGAACAGGACGACGAGGAGCGGCACGAAGATCTTGGCCGACGCGCCGATGCCGCGCTGGACGCCCAGGGCCAGCACGCCGATGGTGACCAACCAGACCACCAGCAGCGGCCACACGACGCCGGGAACGAAGTCGAAGCCGAACGTGGAGTCGCTCTGCTGAAGGAAATCCGACGAGAAGAACGTCGCGGCGTCGTCACCCCAGGACTGATCGACGGAGAAGAAGACGTAGCGCAGAGCCCACGCGATGATGACCGCGTAGTAGACGCCGATGACGAAGCAGAGCGAGACCTGCCACCAGCCGATCGCCTCCGTGCGGCGATTCATGCGGCGGAAGGACAGAGGCGGTGAACCGCGGAACTTGTGTCCGATCGCGTAGTCGACGAACAGCAAGGTCAGACCGGCGGTGGCCAGGGCGATCAGGTACGGAACGATGAACGCACCGCCGCCGTTCTCGTACGCGACGTACGGGAAGCGCCAGATGTTGCCCAGCCCGACGGCCGAGCCGATCGCGGCCAGGATGAATACCGTGCGGCCGGGCCATACTTCACGTTCCCGACCGGTGGTCGCGTTCTCCGCCAACGCCTGGACCTTTCTCGAAGGGGTGCCGGCACCGCGAGCACGGCGCGGCGGATTTCAAAGCCAGGTGAGTGTCACACATCGCTCCGACAGCGCGCACACAGACGGCCCGGGCGGTCGGGCGGATCGGTCGATTTGGCTGGTGGGAAGCGGTTGCATACACTGGACCGGTTGCCCCGGTGTCGTCGCGTCAGCGCGTGCCCGGATCGACCCACACCCGGTAGAGCAGTACCAGCTCGCCAGTGCACCGCAGAGCTCGATCGCGCTGCACTGACGGGAGCTACCACCCCTGACCGACATCAGCCGGTCAGGACATCACTTCGTGGTAGGCCCACGACGTGTCGCACGAGGCCCGCACCAGCGGGAACCGGTGTCGCGCGTGCTGGATGGGAACCGCTGCGAGAAAGGGCCATGAACTCTGTCATGACCATGACCGACCCAATCGCAGACTTCTTGACGCGTCTGCGCAACGCCAACTCGGCGTACCACGATCAGGTGAGCCTGCCGCACTCGAAGCTCAAGGCGAACATCGCCGAGATCCTCAAGCGTGAGGGCTACATCTCCGAGTACCGCACCGAGGACGCCGAGGTGGGCAAGACCCTCATCGTCGATCTCAAGTACGGACCCAGCCGCGAGCGCAGCCTCGCCGGCGTTCGCCGGGTGTCCAAGCCCGGACTGCGTGTGTACGCAAAATCCACCAATCTGCCCAAGGTGCTCGGCGGCCTCGGCGTGGCGATCATCTCCACGTCCACCGGCTTGCTGACCGATCGCCAGGCGGCCAATCAGGGCGTCGGCGGCGAAGTCCTCGCGTACGTCTGGTAAGGGAGGCCACCACAATGTCGCGTATCGGAAAGCTTCCAGTGGCAGTTCCCGCCGGAGTGGATGTCACCATCTCCGGCCAGGACGTCACCGTCAAGGGCCCCAAGGGCACCTTGTCCCACACCATTGCCGAGCCGATCACCATCGCCAAGAACGATGACGGATCACTCTCGGTCTCACGGCCCGACGACGAGCGTCGTAGTCGCTCGCTCCACGGCCTCTCGCGCACGCTCGTCGCGAACCTCATCACGGGTGTGACCACCGGTTACACCACCAAGATGGAGATTCACGGCGTCGGCTACCGCGTGGCACTGAAGGGCAGCGACCTCGAGTTCGCTCTCGGCTACAGCCACCCGGTGCCGATCACGGCGCCCGACGGCATCACCTTCGCGGTCGAGACGCCCACCCGATTCTCGGTTTCGGGTATCGACAAGCAGAAGGTCGGCCAGATCTCGGCCAACATCCGTCGTCTCCGTCGTCCCGACCCGTACAAGGGCAAGGGCGTTCGGTACGAGGGTGAGCAGATCCGCCGCAAGGTCGGAAAGACAGGTAAGTGATGAGCAATTCAGCAGCAGCAACGAAGGGTTCTGCGTCGAACCCGAAGCGCATTCCGCTGGGCAAGGACGTCTCCACTCGTCGTCGCCTGTCCAAGACGCGTCGTCATTTCCGTCTGCGCAAGAAGGTGTCCGGCACCGCCGAGCGGCCCCGTCTCGTGGTCAACCGCTCCTCGCGGCACCTGCACGCGCAGCTGATCGACGACCTGACCGGCCACACCCTCGCGTCCGCGTCGAGCATCGAAGCCGATGTCCGCGCGACCGAGGGCGACAAGAAGGCTCGGGGCGCGAAGGTCGGCGCTCTCATCGCGGAGCGTGCGAAGGCAGCCGGCATCGAGGCAGCGGTCTTCGACCGTGGTGGCCACGATTACGCCGGACGCATCGCGGCGCTCGCCGATGCAGCTCGCGAAGGCGGGTTGAAGTTCTGATGACCCACGCAACCTCGACCATGCTCATCAACGGAAGGACAGCCTGATGCCGGGACGTCAACGGCGTGACGGCGGAAGCGGCCCCGCCGGACCCAACACTGGAGGACCCAACGCGGCCGGAGGTGACAACCGCGGTGGTGGAAACGACCGTGGCGGTCGCGGTGGTCGCGATTCTCGGGGCGGCAACGCTCAGGAGAAGAACAACCTCGAACGCGTAGTCGCGATCAACCGCGTCTCCAAGGTCGTGAAGGGTGGTCGTCGCTTCAGCTTCACCGCCCTCGTGATCGTCGGAGACGGCAACGGTCTGGTCGGCGTCGGCTACGGCAAGGCCAAGGAAGTTCCCGCGGCCATTCAGAAGGGCGTCGAGGAGGCTCGCAAGAGCTTCTTCCGTGTCCCGCTGATCGGTAGCACCATCACGCACCCCGTTCAGGGTGAGGCTGCGGCCGGCGTGGTCATGCTGCGCCCGGCCAGCCCCGGTACCGGTGTCATCGCCGGTGGCGCGGTGCGTGCCGTGCTCGAATGTGCGGGCGTTCACGACATCCTCGCCAAGTCGCTCGGTAGCGACAACGCGATCAACGTCGTCCACGCCACCGTTGCGGCTCTCAAGAGCCTGCAGCGTCCGGAAGAGGTCGCGGCTCGTCGTGGTCTGCCGATCGAGGACGTTGCTCCCGCCGGCATGCTGCGCGCTCGCGCCCAGGCAGCAGCAGGGGGTGCAGCTCATGGCTGAGCTCAAAGTGACCCAGATCAAGAGCACCATCGGTCAGAAGCAGAACCAGCGCGACAGCATTCGCACGTTGGGCCTCAAGAAGATCCGCCAGTCGGTCATTCGCGAGGACAACGCGCAGACGCGTGGTCTGATCAACGTGGTGCGTCACCTCGTCGTCGTTGAGGAGGTCACGAAGTGACCATCAAATTGCATCACCTTCGTCCCGCACCGGGATCGAAGAGTGCCAAGATCCGTGTCGGTCGCGGTGAAGCGGGCAAGCGCGGCAAGACCGCCGGTCGCGGAACCAAGGGCACGGGCGCACGCAAGAACGTGCCCGCTCGGTTCGAGGGTGGACAGATGCCGCTGCACATGCGGCTTCCGAAGCTCAAGGGCTTCACCAACCGCAACCGCGTCGAGTACCAGGTCGTGAACCTGGGCGACATCGAGCGTCTCTTCCCCGAGGGCGGTGAGATCTCGAAGGCGGATCTCGTGGCCAAGGGTGCAGTGCGCAAGAACCGCCTGGTCAAGATCCTGGGCGACGGCGATCTGTCGGTGAAGGTCTCCATCACCGCCGACAAGTTCACCGGCAGCGCACGTGAGAAGATCAGCGCGGCCGGCGGATCCGTCACCGAGTTGTGAGTCGACTCGGCCGCCCGTCACACGGCGGTCGATTCCGATGAACCCCGATGGCCGCAGCACATCGTGCTGCGGCCATCGGTCGTCGGCGCGGCGTCCGGTCCGGCCGTCCCTGTCCGGAAGGTCGGGTCGGTCGTGTCGGCGCCGCTGTTAGAGTTCGAGTTCGTACGTCCGAGTTCCACCCCGCATGCAGTTACCCCGTCCAGGAGGATCATTGCTTTCCGCCTTCGTGTCGGCCTTCAGGACACCTGACCTGAGACGGAAGATTCTCTTCACGCTCGGCTTGGTCGCGCTCTACCGTTTCGGTGCGACGCTGCCGTCGCCGGGTGTCGACTACGGCAACGTGCGTCAGTGCATCGACCAGGTGTCGGGTGGCGATTCCGCCGGCATCTACTCCCTCATCAACCTGTTCTCGGGTGGTGCGCTCCTCCAGTTGTCGGTCTTCGCGATCGGCATCATGCCGTACATCACCGCGAGCATCATCGTCCAGCTCCTCACCGTGGTCATCCCTCGGTTCGAGGAACTCCGCAAGGAGGGCCAGTCCGGCCAGGCGAAGATGACGCAGTACACGCGGTACCTGTCCATCGCGCTCGCCGTGCTGCAGGCCACCGGCCTCGTCGCCCTCGCGTCGCGTGGACAGCTCCTGCAGGGTTGCAACCTTCCGATCATCGCGGACGAATCCATCTTCGGGCTCGTCACCATCGTGCTCGTCATGACCGCGGGTGCCGCCCTGGTCATGTGGTTCGGCGAGCTCATCACCGAGCGCGGCGTGGGCAACGGCATGTCGCTGCTCATCTTCGCGGGCATCGCCTCGCGCATCCCCACCGAGGGCAAGAACATCCTCGACAGCCGTGGCCCGATCGTCTTCTCGCTCGTGTGCCTCGCGGCGCTGGCCATCATCGCGGCCGTCGTGTTCGTCGAGCAGGGTCAGCGCCGGATCCCGGTCCAGTACGCCAAGCGCATGGTCGGTCGCCGCATGTACGGCGGATCGTCGACCTACCTCCCTCTCAAGGTGAACCAGGCCGGCGTCATCCCGGTGATCTTCGCGTCGTCGCTGCTGTATCTGCCGAACCTCGTCGCGCAGCTCACCAACGCCACCTCCGCGGCGGATCCCACCTGGTGGCAGCGAGCCATCAACACCTATCTGGTGAACCCGTCGAGCCCGGTCTACATCGCCATCTACTTCGGTCTCATCGTGTTCTTCACGTACTTCTACGTCGCCATCACGTTCAATCCCGAAGAACGTGCCGAGGAGATGAAGAAGTACGGCGGGTTCATCCCGGGCATTCGTCCGGGTCGGCCCACCGCCGAGTACCTGCAGTTCGTCCTCAGTCGCATCACGCTGCCCGGCTCGATCTACCTCGGCACCATTGCCGTCCTCCCGAACCTGTTCCTCGACATCGGTAACGCCGGCGGCGCACAGAACCTGCCGTTCGGTGGCACCGCGGTGCTCATCATGGTGAGCGTCGGTCTCGACACGGTGAAGCAGATCGAGAGCCAATTGATGCAGCGCAACTACGAAGGGTTCCTCAAGTGAGACTCGTACTCCTCGGTCCTCCCGGCGCCGGCAAAGGCACCCAGGCCACACTGCTCTCCGAGAAGTTGGGTGTGCCGCACGTGTCCACCGGCGATCTGTTCCGGGCCAACATCGGTCAGGAGACGCCGCTCGGTGTCGAGGCCAAGAAGTACCTCGACGCAGGCGATCTGGTGCCCAGCAAGCTGACCATCGACATGGTCCGGGACCGTCTCGCCGAGCCCGACGCCACCGGCGGCTTCATTCTCGACGGCTTCCCCCGCTCCACCGAGCAGGCCGACGCACTCGCGGAGATCCTCGAGAGCATGGGTACCAAGCTCGACGCGGTCGTGTCCTTCGTCATCGACGAGGATGTCGTCGTCGATCGCATGCTCGCCCGTGGACGCGAGGACGACAAGGAAGACGTCATCCGCAACCGGATGCAGGTCTACCGCGCCGAGACCGCGCCCCTGCTGGAGTACTACGCCGATCACGGTCGACTGGTCACGGTCGACGCCGTCGGCGAGGTCGACGCGGTGAACAAGAAGGTCATCGACTCGATCAAGGATTCCGAGTAGATCTCATGGCGTTCGGACGCAAGCGCAAGGTGGTCCCGTTCCGCACCGCCGGTGAACTCGACGCCATGGCGGCGGCGGGGGCGATCGTGGGTCGGGCGTTGGTCGCCGTGCGCGACGCGGCCAAGGCCGGAGTCTCCACGTACGAACTCGACGAGGTGGCGGAAGCGGTGATCCGCGATGCGGGCGCCGTTCCGTCCTTCCTCGGGTACCACGGGTTCACCGGAAGCATCTGCTCGTCGGTCAACGACCGGGTGGTGCACGGGATCCCCAGTCGCACCGACGTGCTCGCCGAGGGGGATCTGATCTCCATCGACTGCGGCGCCATCCTCGACGGATGGCACGGCGACTCGGCCTGGACGTTCGGCATCGGCCCCCTGACCGACGCGGACGCCGATCTCAGCGAGGCGACACGACTGTCCATGGAAGCGGGCATCGCCGCGATGCTTCCCGGTAACCGACTGACCGACGTCTCGCACGCCATCGAGCAGGGAACGTACGCGGCCGAGAAGGCACACGGACGGTCCTACGGCATCGTCGACGGATACGGCGGACACGGCATCGGCCGCGAGATGCACATGGAGCCGTTCCTGGCGAACGAGGGCAAGCCCGGCAAGGGTCCGGAACTCGTCGTCGGTTCCACCCTGGCGATCGAGCCCATGCTCACCCTCGGAACGCACGAGACCGAGATCCTGGGCGACGACTGGACCGTCGTCACCACCGATGGATCGCGGTCCGCGCACTGGGAGCACACGGTGGCCGTCACCGAAGACGGCCCCCGCATCCTGACGCTGCGTCCGTAGACCGGACCCTCAGGCCCAGTGCTCTGCCGGGACCTTCTCGTCGTCCTTGGGCGGCGGCGGGGGAGTGCCGTCACCGAACGGCTTGCCGCCCAATGCCTCCCGACCATGGGGGCTCAGCCAGTTCGACAGGTCCGGACCCTTGGGGACGATTCCGGTGGGGTTCACGTCCTTGTGCACCTCGTAGTAGTGCGACTTGATGTGCACGAAGTCGGTGGTGTCACCGAAGCCCGGTGTCTGGAACAGGTCGCGCGCGTACGCCCACAGGACGGGCATCTCCGAGAGCTTGCTGCGATTCGCCTTGAAGTGGCCGTGGTAGACCGGATCGAACCGTGCGAGCGTCGTGAACAGCCGAACGTCGGCCTCGGTGATGGTCTCGCCGACCAGGAAGCGCTGGTTCTCGAGCCGCTCCGTCAGCCAGTCGAGTCGAGCGAAGAGGGCGTCGTACGCCTCCTCGTACGCGGTCTGCGAACCGGCGAACCCGCACTTGTACACGCCGTTGTTGACGTCGTGGAAGATCGCTTCGGCGACCTCGTCGATCTCGCCGCGTAGCTTCTCGGGGTACAGATCGGGTGCGCCGTCGCGGTGGAACTCGGTCCACTCCGTCGAGAAGTCGAGGGTCATCTGCGGGTAGTCGTTGGTGACGACCTTGCCCGATTCGATCTCGACCATCGCGGGCACGGTGATGCCGCGTGGATACTCCGGGTCGCGGGCGAAGAACGCGTCCTGCAGGCGCGGGATCTTCAGAACGGGGTCGAGCCCGTCGGGGTCGAGGTCGAAGGTCCAGCTGCGCTTGTCGTGGGTCGGACCGCAGATGCCCATCGAGATCGCGTCCTCGAGGCCGAGCAACCGTCGAACGATGATCGCGCGGTTCGCCCACGGGCACGCCCGCGCCACGACCAGTCGGTACTTCCCGGACTCGACGGGGTACCCGTCCCGACCGTCCGCGGTGATCCGCGTTTCGATGTAGTTGGTGTCGCGTCGGAAACCGTCCTTCTCCACGTAGGAGCCGGACTCGCTGTCGGAAGTCATGCCCGGAGGTTACCCGGGGGGCCTCAATTCCATTCCGATCTCTACTCCGAGTTCGGTGAACCCCAGCTTTCGCGCGTACAACCGAGCCGACGGATTGTCGGGCGCAACCCGAAGCTGCGGGATCAGGCCCGCGTCCATCGCATCGTTCGTCGCGAGGCGGCCCGCCGTCAGCCCGAACCCCCGCCGGCGGTGGGACGGGACGGTGAGCGCGGCGGTGACCGCGACGAAACCCTGCCACTCGACGTACCCGCACGACGCGACCGCGATGGCGTCGTTCTCGCCCGCGGCGTCGTCGAACACGGTGAACCACGACATCTCGACGCGCCGTAGACCCGCGGCGTCGTCCGGCGGCACCGACGCGAGCACGGTGTCGGCGTCGGATCGGTCGTGCGAGACCAGGGGATGTTCGACGGGGACGTCGTCGCGCACCTCGTCCAGGTAGGCCAGGACCGAGGGGCCACCGCAGCGCCCCCGACGGTCGCCGACGATGGAGGACAGTCCGTCGCGGGTGGCGAGGACGTCGTGCGAGAGGTCGGCGGCGCGGTCGACGATGTCGGCGGGACCGACGAGGATCGCGCGGCCGTCGATGACCACGAAGCGCACGTGGTCCGCGTCGTCGTCGATGACGTCGAGGCGTGCGGCGTCGTCGAGCGATGCGTCGTCGGGTAACCCGAATTCCCGCACCCACGCGAGTCGAACGATGTCGGTCTGGTGAGAGTTCATTGCGAACCACGCTAGCCCGCCCGGAGTCGGGGGTCCCCTCACCCCGGCAGACGGACCGAGGGTGCCCCTCACTCGGCCGGCCCGCCCGGAGTCGGGGGTCCCCTCACCCCGGCAGACGGACCGAGGGTGCCCCTGACTCACCGAGAGCGCCGAGCGCACGGCCCCCGAACGCCGATATGGCATGCTCCGGGTCATGACGAACCCCACCAGCCTCGAGCGCACCACGACCGACGCCGGTGCGGAGGTCGCCGTCCTCACCCTGCACAACGGCGCCCTGAATCTGTTCGATCAGGCCATGTTCGACGCGATCAGGGCCGACATCGCCGATCTGGTCGCGTCCCCGCCACGCGCGGTGCTGCTGCGCGCCGAGGGCAAGGTGGTGTCGGGCGGCGTCGACGTGCACGTCTTCGACGGGCTCTCCGAGGCCGAGGGCGCGCAGCTGTGGGAGGACATGTTCGACACCATCGCGCATCCGCTCGAAGCGCTGCCGTGCCCGGTGGTGTTCGCCGCGCACGGTCTGACGCTCACCGCGGCGCTGGAGATCGCGCTGGCCTGCGACATCATCCTGGCCTCACCCAACGCGAAGTTCGGGCTGGTGGAGACGGTCGTCGGCCTGACCCCGTCCATGGGCGGTCCCCAGCGGATGGCGGAGCGGGCGGGCAGCGGCCGGGCGCGTGAGTTCGTCATGACCGGTGATCTCTACCCGGCCGAGACGATGCGCGAGTGGGGCGTGGTCAACCAGATCCACGACGATGTCGACGCCGCGGCGCGGGCTCTGACGAACCGCTTGGCCGACGGCCCGACGCGGGCGCACGCGGCGACCAAGGAGATCGTCGGCGCCTGGCGTTCGGGCGGCGTGCGCCATGCGGATTCGGTCACCCCGGCCGCGTCGGGTGCGCTGTTCGAATCGTCGGACCTGAAGAACGCGGTGCGCAGCTTTCTCGACGTCGGCCCCGGCAAGGCGACCTACACCGGTCGTTAGGCGGTGGGCGGCGTGACCAGTGAACGCCGCACTCCCGCAACGACATCGGCGTCGATACCGAGCGCGTCGAGGTAGTTGTCGAACGAGCCGTGCGCCTCGGTCATGGCGTCGAGCCCGGCGCGGTAGTACTCCTCCCGCACCCCGAGCAGGTCGTCGTCCAGCTTGTCGGCGGGAGCTCCGTGGTCGAGCACGTGGCGGCGTAGCGGTTCGACCGCTGAGTTGCTGACCAGGTAGTCCGCCAGGATGTCGTCGTCCACCACGCCGGCGGTGCGCAGCACGGTCGCCGCCGTCCAGCCCGCGCGGTCCTTGCCCGCCGCGCAGTGGAGCAGAACCGGGGTCTCGCTCGTCGCCACGGCCCGCAGCACGGACGCGACGGCGATGCGCGCACCGTCCAGCGTCGGGAACGCGCGGTAGGTGTCGGTGAGGTAGCCGCGAGCGTCGAAGACTCGACGGTCCGGTTCATGAGGCGCGGCGTCGGCGCCGATGACGGGGACGTTCACGAACGGGACCGCATGGACGGTGACCGACTCGGCCACCTGGTCCGAGCCGTACCGCTCGACCTCGGCGGTTCCGCGGAAGTCGAAGACGTCCCGCACTCCGAGACGGTCCAACTCCGCCCGGCCGGACTCGGTGAGCCGGGTGAGCTCGGACGATCGGAACACCGCACCCGTGCGCGTGACCGAGCCGTCCGCGGTGCGCAGTCCGCCGAGATCACGGAAGTTCCAGGCACCGGACAGGCGGAACTGGTCGCGTTCGGTAGGGCTCACGGTTCGACAGTAGACACCGTCTCCGACAGCCGACCCCTCCGGCTTCGGGGGGCGGGCATCGGCGCGTCATTAATAGTTGTTTACCCGATACATCTATCTATATAGTTGCTCTCAGCAAGTAACGAGAACGAGGAGCATCGCCGTGACCGTCCGACACGACACCGCTGAATCCCTGGTGGAAGAAGTCTTCCGCTTCGGTCGTGCGCTGCGCGTGGCCGTGGCGTCCGGGGACGATCGGGCCGAACTGCCGTTCGCTCTGGTCGCCGTCCTGAGCGCCCTGGCCACGTTCGGCGAGTGCAGACAGAGCGAGTTGGCCACGGAGATGTGCGCCAGCCAGTCGGTGCTCAGTCGGCAACTGGCCGAGCTCGCCGAGGGCGGCCACGTCGTACGCACTCGTGATCCCGACGACGGACGTGCCACCCGGGTACGGGTGTCCGACGCCGGTCTCGCCTGCTTGGAACGCATCAAGAGTCACCGAGTCGAGCGACTGTCCGCCATGTTGGCGGACTGGGACGAGGAGACGGCGAATGCCGCGCTCGAGTCCGTGCGCCGACTCACCACCACCTTCACGGACACCGCGCAGGCCCGGCATTGCGGGCCTCGCGTCCTCACCTCTAACTGACAAAGAAGGACCGAACACCATGGCCACCACGTACGACTCTCCGCCCACTCCGGCGGTCGAGGCAGCGGAACCGATGCCGATGACGCACCGGCAGATCCTCGAAGCCCTGGTGGGGCTGCTCGCCGGTCTGTTCACGGCGCTGCTGAGCACCACCATCGTCTCCACCGCACTTCCCACGATCATCGGCGACCTGCAGGGATCCCAGACCGCCTACGCCTGGGTCATCACCACCGCACTGCTCGCCAACGCGGCGTCGACGCCCATCTGGGGCAAGCTGGCCGACCTGTTCAGCAAGAAGATGCTGGTCCAGACCTCGTTGGTCATCTTCGTCATCGGCTCGATCATGGCCGGTTTCGCGCACAACGTGCCGATCCTGCTCGCCGCTCGCGTCGTCCAGGGCATCGGCATGGGAGGCCTGACCGCCCTCGTGGTCGCGATCATCGGCAGCATCGTCTCCCCGCGTGAGCGTGGCCGCTACTCCGGCTACATGGGTGCCGTCATGGCCGTGTCCATGTCCGGCGGGCCCATCCTCGGCGGCGTGATCGTCGACAGCCCGCTCGGCTGGCGCTGGTGCTTCTTCGTCTGCATCCCCCTCGCGGTGATCGCGCTGTTCCTCCTTCAGCGCACCCTGCACATCACCACCGAGCGCAAGAACGACGTGTCCATCGACTGGCTCGGCGCGCTCCTCCTGACGGCGGGTGTGTCCATCCTGCTGATCTGGGTGTCCTTCGCCGGCAAGGCCGGATACTACGAGTGGCTCTCCCGTGAGACCGCGCTCTACGTCGGCGTCGGTGTCGCCCTGCTGATCGCGACCGTCATCGTCGAGTCCAAGGTCAAGAGCCCCATCATCCCGCTGAAGATCGTCACCGAGCGCACCACCGGTATGGCCATCATCGCCTCGGTCGCCGTGGGTGTCGGCCTCTTCGGGGCCACCACGTTCCTCGGCCAGTACTTCCAGACCGCTCGCGGCTACTCGCCCACGGCTGCCGGACTGCTGTCCATCCCGCTCGTCGCCGGCATGCTGGTCTCGTCGGTCGGCTCCGGTCAGCTGATCTCCCGCTTCGGCAAGTGGAAGCCGTTCATCGTGACCGGCTCGATTCTGCTGGTCGTCGGCTTCGGGCTCCTGGGCTCGGTGGACCACGCCACCAACCTGTGGCACGTGGGCATCTTCATCGCCATCGTCGGCCTCGGTACCGGCGCGCTGATGCAGAACCTCGTCCTGGCCGTGCAGAACACGGTGAGCGTGCAGAACATCGGCGCCGCCTCCTCCACCGTGGCGTTCTTCCGCACGTTCGGTGGCGCGATCGGCGTGTCGGTCCTCGGGTCGGTGCTCGCCACCCGCGTCGCGGACAACTCGGCCGGCCCCCTCGCAGAGCTCGGCGTCCCCGCCGGATCGTCCGGCGGCGGCTCCCTCGACATCGCATCGATGCCGGCGCCGGTCGCGGAAATCATCCGCACCGCCTACGGCGACGCGACGGGTCGCATCTTCCTCATCGCCTCGTTCGTCGCGCTGGTGACCGTGATCGCCGTGCTGTTCGTCCCGAATCGCCCGCTGCGCACCACGATCGACCTCAAGCCGGAGTCGGCCGAGGCCGTCGCATCGGGACAGGCCGTCGGTGCAGAGCGAGCCGAGGACGACGCGGTGGTTCCCGCACCCACCGCCGGAGGCAAGCACGAAGCCGCGGACGGGTCGGAGCCGTTCGACGGATTGAGCACGGATGCCCGTGACCGCCTGCTCTCGTTGCTCCTCCCCAAGCCCGCCGAAACGCTCGACGCGCTCGAGGAAGCCGAGGTCCTACGGGCCGAGGTCGCGCAGTTACAGCAGGAACTCGACGCCAAGATGCTCGACTTCGACGCGGTGTGCGAGCGGCTGCGCCGGTTGGGTCTGAGCGAGGACCAGATCGCTCGGGTTCTCGGGGACGTCCACGTTCCGGACGTGCACGCCCGGTACAGCCCCTCCCACAACTGATCTCCTCCACGACGGCGGGCGCACTCCATCGGAGCGCGCCCGCCGTCGTGCGTCCCACCCGTGCACCATCGTCCGATTTCCACCCGAACTCGCGGGAAACTGTCGATCCGGGCCGAAATCGGATCACGGTGCACGCGTTCGACCCGACGCGCCTAGCGGTCGGCGAACTCGCGCACCTGCTCCACGACGAACTCGTCATCCTTCAGGTGCGGCAACCCCGACACACCGACGAACCCCACGATGCCAGCGGATGCGACCCGCAGGGGAACCACACCTCCCGCCGCCGCGAACTGCTCGGCGGGGAGCCGGGAGTGGCGGTCGAACTCGCGCCCGGTCTCGGTGAAGAACTCGAGCACACCGAGCGAACTGCGCCCGTATCGCCGAGCGGAGGCCATCTTTCGAGCGAGCCACTCGTCGTTCTCGGGGTACGACCCCGGCAGCGCGCTGTGGAACACCCGGTGGTGGCCGTGCTCCACGCCGATCACCAGAGGCAGCGATCGCGCCGCTGCCGCCGCGCGCATGCGGCAGCCGAGGTCCCACGCGTCGTCGTACCCGAACGACGCCAGGACGATGTCCTCGCTCATGCCGTGGAGGACGCGAGCCAGATGTTGAGTCCGCCGTCGACGGCGTACCGGTCGATCTCGTCGAGGTCGGCCTCGGTGAACTCCGGACTCTCGAGGGCCCCGACGCTGTCGGCGAGCTGACTCGGCCGCGATGCTCCGAGCAGCACCGAGGACACCTCGCTGCGACGCAGCACCCAGGCGAGTGCCATGTGCGCGAGCGACTGTCCGCGTCGCTCGGCGATCTCGTTCAGCGAGGCCACGTTTCGAAGGTTCTCGTCGGAGAGCATGCCGTCACGCAACGTCTTGCCCTGCGTCGCACGCGATCCCTCGGGAATGCCGTTCAGGTACTTCGTGGTCAGCAGTCCCTGAGCCAGCGCCGAGAACGCGATGCAGCCGATGCCCTCGTGCTCGAGCACCTCGAGCAGCGACGGCTCGCCCTCCTCGACCCAGCGATTCAACAACGAGTACGACGGTTGATGGATGGCCAGCGGCGTACCGAGATCGCGAAGGATGGAGGCGATCTCGACGGTCCGGGCCGCGGAGTAGGACGAGATACCGGCGTACCGCGCCTTACCCGACCGCACGGCGGTGTCCAGCGCCCGTGCGGTCTCCTCGAGGGGCGTGGTGGGGTCGTAGCGGTGGCTGTAGAAGATGTCCACGTAGTCCAGGCGCAGGCTCGTGAGGGAGTGCTCCAGACTGCCGAGCAGATACTTCGCGCCGCCGCCTCGGCCGTAGGGGCCGGGGAAGAAGTCGTATCCCGCCTTGGTCGAGATCACCAACTCGTCGCGGTGGTGCGCGAAGTCCTCGGCCAGGATGCGACCGACGTTCTTCTCCGCGGATCCCATCGGCGGCCCGTATCCGTTGGCGAGGTCGAGGTGCGTGATGCCCAGATCGAAGGCGGCACGGACGATCTCGCGCTGGTCGCGGAGTGGGGTGTCGTCACCGAAGTTGTGCCACATGCCCAGCGAGACCGCGGGGAGCAGCAGGCCGGATCGGCCGACGGGCCGGTAGGCCATCGAGTCGTAACGGGTGGACGCCGGGGTGTAGGCGTCGTTCAGGCGTGAGGCCATGGTGGGGCTCCTATCGGGTGGGGGAGGGCAGCAGGCGGGTCAGGAGGTCGATCTGCGCGTCGTCCTCGAGCGCGGACCCCACGGCGACGACGTCGGCCCCGGCGGTCAGATACTCGGCGGCGTTGCGGGCGTTCATGCCGCCGGTCGCCACGAACTTCATGGCGGGGAACGGGCCCTTCATGGCCGCGAACCAGTCCGGTCCGAGGACCGACGCGGGGAACGCCTTGACCCAGCCGAGTCCGAAGGCGGCCGCGGCCTGCACGTCGGTCCCGGTGGCCACGCCCGGGAGGTGGGGCATGCCGGCGTCGAGGCTCGCGGCGGCCACGTCGCGGTCGAAGCCGGGAGCGACGGTGAAGGCCGCGCCCGCCCGCCGGGCCTCGGCGACGAGGTCGGTGGTCACCACGGTTCCGGCGCCGACGGTGGCCCCGCGCTCCGCCGCGGCCTGCGCCACGGCGATCAGGGCCTCGATCGCAGCGGGGGACTGGATGGGGATCTCCACACAGCTGATCCCGGCATCCCAACCGCGGCAGGCGAGTTCGACCGACCGGGCGGGGGAGAACCCGCGCAGGATCGCCATCACCGGCCTCGACGAGAATGCCTCGTCGAACCAGGTCGTCATGGTCTCCATCCGAGCTCCTTCGATACGTTGTCGGTGACCGCCCGAAGATCGGGCAGCAGTAGTTCCAGGGCCGCGAGATCGGCGCGACCCTTGAGAGCGGTGATCGACACCGCGGCGACGACGCGATCGGCGGCGTCGCGGACGGGCATGGACACGCAGTTGACGTAGTCCTCGTACTCGCCGTCGTCGACGGACCAGCCTCGCTCCGCGACCACGGCCAGCTCCGCGTCGTACCGCTCTCGCGAGGTGATGGTCGTCGGAGTGTGTTTCTCGAAATCGGCTGCCGTCATGACGGACTCGACGACGTCCGGTGTCTGGAACGCCAGGATGGATTTGGCCACCCCGGCGGTGTGCAGGCAGACCGGTGCACCGATCTGGGAGAAGAGCTTGATCATTCCGGGCTGCTCGATCTTGTCCACGTAGATGATTCGCTGCCCCTCGAGGGCAGCGAGGTGAATGGTGTGCGAGCACTGTTCACCGAGGCTCACGAGGTAGGGGCGGGCCACGTTGGCGAAATCGAACTGTTCACGGGCGGCGTTGGCCAAACCGGCGAGTCGGTAACCGACGCCGTACTTTCCGTCCGCCCGCTTGCGGGTGAGCCCGTACTCGGTGAGCGTCTGGAGCACCCGCAACGCCGTGGAGCGGTGCACGTCGAGATGTGCGGCGACTTCGCTCTGGGTTCGGGGCGCGATCGCCACGAACTCGAGAATCTCGACGGCGCGTTCGACGCTCTGCGACATGGGCTGCTCCTACGACGGAAAGACGGTGGGACGGATGAACTGTGACACGACGATGACTCAGGCATCGAGGGATGCGACCGGTACGAAGTCGTTGGTGCTCGACAGGGCTCGCGCCGCGAGATCGTGTCCCCGCTGCAGGCGCCCGGGCGCGTCGTCGCCGGCCATCACCCCGGACAGGTATCCGGCGGCGAACGCGTCCCCGGCGCCGACCACCTCGACCACGTCGACCCGGTGGGCGGGAACGAACGTCGTGTCCGTGTCGGTGAATTCGGTCGCCCCGACGTCACCGTCCTTGACCACCAGTGCGCCGACACGGTGCTGCTCCGCCTGAACGAGAGCGCGGACGGAGTCGGCGTCCGTGGTGCCCCACAGCTGCGCGGCCTCGTCCCGTCCGACGAAGACGATGTCGGCTCTGCGCGCGAGGTCCAGCAGGACCGGGGCGGCGTCGGCGACGTCCCAGACGCCACTGCGGTAGTTCACGTCGAACGACAGCCGGGTCGTGGTGCCGATGCAGGCGTCGAAGAGGGCGTCCATCATGGCGGCGCAACTCCTCGACAGGCCGGCGTTGATGCCGGACACGTGAATCGTCCCGCTCTCGCGCAACGGCAATCGGTCGAGAGTGGCGGGCGACATGCGGGATGCCGCCGAGCCCCTGCGGTAGTAGTGCACGGTGGTCGACCCGTGGTCCGGGTCCTTGAAGTAGACGCCGGTGGGGGCGTCGTCGAGCATCCGGACGAACGAGGTGTCGACGCCGTGGGAGGCGATCTCGTCCGCGATGCGGTGCCCCAGAGGATCGTTCCCCAGGTCGCTGGCCCAGCTCACCCGATGCCCCTGCTCCGCCAGGTACAGCGCGACGGTCGATTCGGCGCCGCCCATGTGCAGGGTGAACAGGTCCGCCGACGTCAGCGGGGTGGCGTCCACCGGGGCGACGAGGGTCATCGTCTCCCCGATGCAAAGGACGTCAGGCATCGACGGTCTCCTTCCGCCGGCGGACCTTCTTCAGACCGGTGCGCAGGTAGGGGCCGAACACGGCGAGAGCGCTGAGGACCAGCAGCCCCACGGCGATCGCGCTGGTGTAGACGCTCGCGGCACCGTCGATGAGGAACGCGCGGCGCACGTTGCTCTCCGCCAGTGGCCCGAGGATGAGACCGAGGACCAACGGCCCGGCGGGAAAGCCGTTGCGGCGCAACGCGAGTCCGATCAAGCCGAACGCCAGCATGAGGCCGACGTCGAACGCGCTGTTCTGCACCGCGTAGGTACCCACCATGCAGAACGTCACGATCACCGCCCACAGGTACTGCTGGGGAAGGTCGAGCAACTTCACGACACCGCGCATGCGCACCAACGCCAACGCGAGTGCGCCGAAGGTGGCGATCAGCATGATGGCGGCGAGGCTGTAGACGAGGTCGGGGGATTCGACGAACAGCGCGGGGCCGGGTTGCAGACCCCAGATGATCATCGAGCCGATCATGACGGCCATGACCGCGTCGCCCGGAACACCCAGGGCGAGTGTCGTGGTGACCGAACCACCCATGGTGGCGGTGCTGGCGGTGTCCGCGGCCGCGAGGCCTTCGAGGGACCCCTTGCCGAACTTCTCCGGTGTGGCCGAGGCGCGTCGGGCCTGATCCCAGGCCACGATGCCGGCGATGTCGCCGCCCGCGGCGGGAACGACGCCGACGACGGCGCCCACTCCGGATCCGATCACGGCCGGCTTCAGCAACTCTCGACGCTCCGAGCGATTCGGCCACCACTTGCCGAGCTGCGTGATGGGGGTGGGGACCAGGGTCGGATGACGGCTGATGATCTGGTTGAACACCTCGGCGATGCCGAAGAGTCCGACGATGGCGGCGATGAAGGGGATGCCGGAGCTGAGTTCGTTCAGTCCGAAGGTGAAGCGGGCGTCACCGGTGATGGGATCGCGGCCGATGGCACCGAGCATCAGGCCGAGGACGCCGGCCGCGAGGCCCTTGGCGACGCGTCCACCGGAGACGCCGATCATCATCGTCATGCCGAAGACCACGAGGGCGAACAACTCGGCCGGGCCGAACCGGAGCGCGACGCTCGCGATGGGTTGGGCGGCGAAGATCAGGATGCAGATACCCACCACGGACCCGACGGCCGAGACCAGAGCCGAACTGGTGAGCGCGATTCCGGCCTTGCCCTGCTTGGCCAACGGGAACCCGTCGAAGGTGGTCGCGATGGACGCCGGGGTGCCGGGGGTGTTGATGAGGATCGCCGGAACCCGGTCGCCGAACTGGGCGGCCACGTAGATCGACAGCAGGACGGCGAGCCCCTGGAGGGGTTCGAGCGTGAGGGTGAAGCCGGCTGCCAGGGCGACGGCCATGGCCGCGGTGATGCCGGGGACCGCTCCGACGAGCGTTCCCAGGAGGACGCCGATCAGGACGCAGAGTCCGATGCTCGGATCGAGCAGAGCGCTCAATCCGTCGGCCACGGCGGTCACAGCGGAACCTGCAGCAGGAGATCGAAGATGGCCCACAGCAGGATCGTCGTGACGATCGGGAAGACGACGAGAGCCTTGATGCCACGACCGCCGAACAGCGCGACGAGACCGGCGAGCAGGACCACCGTGACGGCCCGGAAATCGAGGTACTGCCAGGCGAATCCGTATCCGACGATGAGCGCCACCGTCGCGGCGAGAACGACGCTGCCGGACCGGGTGATGGGCGGCTCGTCCGAGGTGATGCGTCCGGCCACGGCCTGCACCACGAGGACGAGACCGATGACGATCATCGATACGGCCAGGGCCGTCGGCCACCAGCGCGGCCCGAAGGATTGTCCCTCGCGGGCGACGTCGATGCCGTCGGCCAGGAAGTACACGGCGATACCGAGAGCCACGACGGCGCCGCCGACGACGATCTCGTATCCCCGAGTGTTCGGCTCACGCGCGTCCGACGGTGCGGCGGAGAGGGGCTCGGGCGCGCTCACAGGGAGATCCCGGGTGGTCATTCCTGGCTCGCCAACTCGCCGAAGCGGTCCGACTCGGTGCCGACGAAGGTGGTGGTCTCGTCCGCCGAGCGGTACAGCGGGAGGTTGCCACCGGACTCGATCAGCTCGATGTACTCCTCTGCGCCCGAAGCGCTTTCGACGGCGTCCTCGAGGCGCGTGGCCACGGCGTCGGGCAGGCCGGTCGGGGCGGCGATGACGGCCCAGCTGCCGATCACGACGTCGAGTCCGAGTTCGGTGGCGGTGGGGACACCGGGCAGGGCGGGCGCGGATTCCTCGGTGAACACGGCGAGGACCCGGAGTCGGCCGTCCTCGTTCGCGGGTGCCGTCTCGCCGATGCCGGCGACGACGGCGTCGACCTGCGAGCCGATCGCGGCGGTGACCGCGGGTGCGCCGCCGTCGAACGGGACACCGGTGAACTCGACGCCGGCGACGCGGCCGAGCTCCACCGCGCCTGCCTCCCAGATGGATCCGGGCCCGGCGTTGGAGACGGTGATACCGCCGGGATCGGCTTCGGCGGCGGCGATCAGGTCGTCGAGCGTCTGGTACGGGCTGTTCGCGGGCACGGCGATGGTGCCGGGCTGGGAGTTGACCTGGCCGAGGAAGTCGTAGGAGGCCGGGTCCGTCGAGTAGCCCTGGTGGCCGAGGAGACTGACCTCCACCGGCAGGACGCCGATGGTGTAACCGTCGGGATCCTGCTCGGCGAGGTACTCCATTCCGATGGATCCGGCACCGCCGGGACGGTTCTCGACGACGACGCTGACGCCGAGGTCGTTTTCCATCTGCTGCCCCAGGGTGCGCGCCGTGAGGTCGGTCGCGCCGCCGGCCGCCGTCGGGGTGAGCAGGGTGATGGTGCCGGTGGGAAAGTCCTCGGACGCGGCGTCACCGGACGACCGGTCGGCGCAGCCCGAGGCGCCGACGACGAGGGCGAACGCCGCCAGTCCGCCGACGACGGTCCGCGGGGAGCGAGGGAAAGAGGTGCGCACGGAGGGCCTCCAGGGTTGTGTGTTGCAGTGTGTGCAACACGGTTGCTGACTGTGCACTCAGTGTAGGACATGTGTGAGCCAGCGCATACCCCTTGGGAGAATGTGATCGACGACGGCCTAGTTGTTGCGGGTCATGAGGTTGTAGTCACGCGGTGATGCGTCCCCGTAGTGGGACAGGTCTTCCCGGTAGGCAGGATGAGAAGTACCACCAACTCGTCCGCCGACCAGAAAGACCTGTCGTGACACACCGTAATGCCCCACTGTCCCCGGAAGGCCGCCGCCGACTCGTCGAACGGTGCCGCACCCGGCCCATCGCGCACGTCGCCGCCGAGATGGGCATCTCTCGCGCGTGCGCCACCAAGTGGGTTCACCGGTACCGCGAGTTCGGCGACCTCGGCCTCGAGGACCGCTCCAGCGCCCCGCACCGTCAGCCCACCGCCGCGGACCCCTCGGTGGTCGTGCGGATCGAACGCTTCCGCCGCGAGAAGAAGTGGCCCGCGTCGCGGATCGCGTTCGAGCTGCAGCGGGACGGTATCGAGATCAGCCGGCGCACCGTCACCCGCCACCTCGATCACCTGGGCATCAACCGACGCCGATTCCTCGACCCCACCGGCGAGACGAACCGCACCCCACGCACGATCGTCGCCCGCCGGCCCGGCCACATGGTCCACGTCGACATCAAGAAGGTCGGGCGCATCCCCGACGGCGGAGGATGGCGCGCCCACGGCCGCGGCAGCGCCGAAGCCAAAGCCGTCGACCGCGCCAAGACCAAGGGCGCGAGAGCCGGTTACGTCTACCTCCACTCCGCGGTCGACGGGTACTCCCGCCTGGCCTACACCGAAGCCCTCGCAGACGAGAAAGCCGTCACAGCAGTGGGATTCGTGCACCGGGCAAGGGTGTTCTTCGCCGCGCACGGCATCGACCGCATCGAACGTCTGGTCACCGACAACGGGTCCTGCTACCGGGCCGAGGTGTTCGCCCGAGCGTTGCTCGGGTCCAGGCACCAGCGCATCACCCCGTACACCCCGCGCCACAACGGAAAAGTCGAGCGCTACAACAGGATCCTCGCCGAAGAGTTCCTCTACGCCCGAACCTGGTTCTCCGAACACCAGCGCGAGGACGCCCTGAGGATCTGGAACGTGCACTACAACTACCATCGACCTCACACTGCCGCCGGGAACCAACCACCAGCATCACGGCTCACCGCTGGCGTCACCAACGTCATGGCCTCATACACCTAGTCGACGGTGATGCCCGCGTACCCCGTCGCGCCGTCGGGGACGGTGTCCACGCGCTCGGCGGTCTGCACGGCTCCGGTGCCGTCGGTGGCGCGCGCCCGGACCGACTGCGATCCGGGGGCGGTCGGCCAGCGGTACACCCACTGCCGCCACGTGTCTCGCGAGTACTCCTCGGAGAGCTCGGCCTCGTTCCAGTCACCGTCGTCGATCTGCACCTCCACTCGGGAGATGCCGCGATGCTGGGCCCAGGCGACGCCGGCGACCAGCGAGGTGCCGTCGGACCGGCTCGAGGTGTCGATGCGGCACGCCGTCTTGATCGGCCCGCGCTCGGACCAACCGCGGTCCGTCCAGTAGGCCCTTGCCTGGCTGAACCGCGTCACCTCGAGGTCCGTGACCCACTTCGTCGCCGACACGTAGCCGTACAGTCCGGGCACCACCAACCGCGCCGGGTAGCCGTGCTCGATGGGCAGCGGCTCGCCGTTCATCGCGACGGCCAGGATGGCATCGCGTCCGTCGAGCAGAACCTCGAGTGGTGTGCCCGCGGTGAATCCGTCGCTCGACGTCGAGAGCACCATGTCCGCATTCGCCCGCGGTCCGGCCAGCTCGAGCAGTTCGCGCAGCGGGTAGCCCGTCCACATCGCGTTGCCGATCAGGTCGCCGCCGATGGGGTTGGAGACACAGGTGAGGGTGACCATGCGCTCGACGGAGGCCCGGTTCAGCAGGTCCTCCATCGTCAGGACGACCTCCTCGTCCACCATGCCGTGAATGCGCAGTTGCCAGTCCTGCGACGAGATGCGAGGGACCACCAGGGCGGTGTCGATGCGGTAGAAGTCGTCGATCGGAGTCACGTACGGCTCCACGCCCGGGATGCGCAGGTCGGCCGCGGCCGGAACCGGCGGGGCGGGACTGTCGGGTGTCGGGACCGCGAATGCCGTCCGGTCGTCGGTCACCGCTCGGGTCGACGCGCCCAGCGCGCGTCCGGCGACCGCGGTCACGGCCGCAGCGCCCGCGACGACGGCGGCGAACGTCACGAAGCGTCGTCGGTCGATCGCGCCGGTCGAGGTCTGTGCCGTGTCCGCGCGCAGGGTGAGCGTGCGCAGGACGAACACCCCGGCCACGACACCGATCACGGTGGGTACGGCCGCCTCTCCGCCCGTCCCGGACCGCCCGACCGCGGCCCAGACGCCGATGATGCCGAGGACGACGAACACGGCAGACCCGAACGGACGGCGTCGCCTCTCGACGATGCCCGCACCCGCGGCGATCAGCGCGATGACGATGCCCATACCCACGAAGAGCGCGATCTTGTCGGCGGTGCCGAAGGTGTCGATCGCGAAGTCGCGCATCGGCTCCGGGCTGCCGTCCACCACCGCGTTCCCGACGGCGACGAAGGGTGAGGATTCCGGCCCGAACGCCGCCGCCAACAGCTCGCCGACACCGAGGACGAGCGCCGCGGCCAGAACACCCGACAGAGCTTTGTGCACCATGCTTTCACTGTAGGTGCGGACCGAGAACGTGCTGTTCGGCCGACCGCCCCGACGCGCCTCGGACCTGGACGAGTGTCCAGTCGGGAGACGTAGCATCGAGGGTATGACTGCACGACTGTCGGCGGACGTCCGTCGCAGATCGCTGGTCGAAGCCGGACTGGACGTGGCCGCCCGGTCCGGCATCGGCGCGGTGACCGTCCGGGCCGTGGCCGACGAGGCCGCGGTGTCGCTGGGAGTCGTCCACTACTGCTTCGAGAACAAGGAAGCGCTGGTGACGGCGATGGGGGAGCACCTGATCGCCGAGATCGGCACGGCGGTCCATGCGGCGTTCACCGAGGCCGTGGCGTCCGACGGCCTACCCGGTGGTACCGGAATTCGCGCTCTCCGGGAGGCGATTCACCGTGGACTGGACTCGCTGTGGGAGGTCGTGGAAGCGACCGCCGATCGGCAGCTGTTGACCTACGAGATCACCGCGCACTCCGTCCGAAGCCGCCGCCAGGGATCGGCCCCCGCCGGCGAGATCGGCACCCTGCAGTATCGAGTGATGGACGTCGAGGCCGAGCGGTTCCTGGTTCGTGCCGCCGACGCCGCGTCGATGCGCTGGACCGATCCCCTCGACGTCCTCACCCGCTCTGCTCTGGCCACGGTCGACGGTGTGGTGCTGCGGTGGCTCGTCGACCGCGACACCGTCTCCGTCATCGCCGAGCTCGACGACCTGGCGGGCCGACTCGCCTCGCGCGCGGTGCCGTCGGTCAGCTCGGCTCGTCCGGACTCACCCTCATGAACGCCCCCAGCAGCCCCAGCTCCGCAGGGCTCGACGGCAGATAGTGCGTCAGCGCGGGGGATCGCACTACGTACGCCGCCCACTGACCCCGCGACAGCGCCACGTTGATGCGGTTGCGAGACAACAGGAATCCCATCCCGCGGGGGACCTCCTCGGGTGCCGACGCGGCCATCGACACGATCACGATCGCCGCCTCCCGGCCCTGGAACTTGTCGACGGTTCCACACGCGGTGTCGGTCATGCCCGCGGCGTCGAGCGCGATCCGCACCTCGTGCACGTGCGCGTTGTACGCCGCGACCACCAACACGTCGGCGGCAGTGAGGGGCCGCGTCGCATCGCCGTCGATCCAGGTGGATCCGACGAGGGAGCGAATCAGATCGACCACCGCGGCGGCTTCCTCGGGGGACGACGTCGCGTTCCCCTCGTGCGGAACGAGGACCGTGTGTACACCGGGCGGAACGCCCTCCAGGGACCGGGCGTTCACCGACGGGTGCGCGTGCAGGCGCCCGTCGTAGGACAGCGTGGAGACCGGTTCGCACAGCGCACCGTTCATGCGGCGAGTGGTGGCGAGGAAGTACCCGAGTTCCGTGGGCAGGGTGCCGCGACCGTCGGCGAGCCACCCCAACGCGGAGGTGTCCACGGGCTCGGGGTGGCTGCCCTGGCTCACCTGTGGGAGTTGCTGCGGATCACCGAGCAGCAGAACGTTGTTCGTCGCTCCGCCGACCGCGAGGGTGTTGCCCAGCGAGAACTGTCCTGCCTCGTCGATCACCAGTAGATCCAGGGGCTCCGCGGGCGCGTCCCTGCCGCAGAACGCCCACGCCGTTCCGCCGATGACGCACCCCTCGGGATGCTCACCGAGGAACCCGACGACCGAGGTGGTGTCCTGGTAGGCGTGCGCTGCGGACTTCGTGGTCTTCTTGCCGATTCGCGCCGGGTCCAGCCCCGCCTTCACCACCGCGTCGAGCAGGTTCTCGACGACGGCGTGGGACTGCCCGACGACTCCGATGCGCCAACCGTGGTCGCGCACCAGCGTCGCGATGACGTGCGACCCGGTGTAGGTCTTCCCGGTCCCGGGCGGGCCCTGCACCGCGAGGTACGACCGGTCCAGATCCAGCAACGACGCGGTGATGGCGCCGACGTGATCGTCGCCGACGACGGCGCGAAGTCCGCCGCCGGACCGGGTGCGCGGCGCGGCGCGGCGCAGCAGGTCGAGCACGGCGGTGCGCGGGAGCTCGGGCAGCGAGCCGACCACATCGCGCGCCTGCTCCGCGATCGCCGTGCGCAGGGTCTCGGTGCGCACGTTGTCGTCCGGAGCCGTGGCGACCGGCTCGAGCACGTGCTCGTCGGCCCCGGTGGCCAGCATCTCCTCGAGTGTGACGGTGGCGCCGTCCGGCGCGATGTCGAGGATCTTCGCCTTGGTCGTCCACCGATTCTGCGGGTTGGTCTTGTCGCTGTCCTTGACCCATTCCGGAGCCGGCGGCGCGTAGAGCACGTGTACGGACGAGCCCACCGACGGCGTGCTGCCGGGACCGAACTCACCGGCCAGAACCAGAGTGCGGCGCGCGTTGGAACGCGCGTTCTTCTTCACCCAGTCGGTCCGCTCGAGCGTGGACTCCACCACGAACACGTCACGGGTGTCCGCCCATTCGTCCACCGGGGACGACAGTCGATCGAAATGCGCCCACCAGTAGGGCTTCTCCTCACGCTGGTGGTACCCCAGCGCCGCGGCGACCATGGCCGCGGCCTGCCGATCCGGGTCCCGGAGCCCCGGCTCACCGGCGTGCGCGTACAGCGCCTCGCGCAGTTCGGCGTTCTCGTCGTCCGGTCCCGACTCGGTCTCGGCGGACGCATCGTCGACGATCGCGCGGCGCGGCACCGCGGCGTCGTCGGCGAAGCCGAGCAGCCAGTCGCGCAGCCGCAACGTCGACACGCAGTCGTATTCGTTGTATTCGGCGATCTCCGCGAGCACCTCTGCCGCGGAGTCCGTGTCGCCGCGATCACGCAACTCGCACCACCGCGCGTACTCCACGATGGAATCCGCGGCGTTGGTGACGCCGTCGCGCACGCCGTCCATGTAGAACGGCTCGAGCTTCTTGATGCTGTACGACTGCGCGCCGATGCGCAGAGCGGACTTCACGATCGGGTACAGATCCACGAGGACGTGGCCACGCAGAAGATCGTCGACCTCGTCCTCGCACACCCCGTGCCGGGCGGCCAGACGCAGCAGTGCCGACTTCTCGTACGCCGCATAGTGATAGACGCACATGCCGGGGTAGGAGCGGCGACGGTCCGCCAGGTAGTCCATGAACGCGACGAACGCAGCCTTCTCCTCGGCGCGCGTGTGGGCCCAGAACGGCCGGAACACCGTGGTCCCACCGACGCCGTGCTCGACGATCCCGAACAGGTACTCGAGCCCCCAGTCCTTCCACCCCGCCTCCATGTAGAGCGGATCGCCCTCGAAATCGAAGAAGATGTCACCGTCGTTCGGAGTGGGCAACGCGCCCAACGCCTCCGGAGTGTGGACCTCGACCACCGGCGTCCCCGTCGATTCCTGCTCGACCTGGGCGCGGGCCTGGGCCCGGAGCGCGGTGGACATCCGGACGGACAGGCCGGGCACGGGCTCGGTCGACGCGGCGAGTTCGTCGATGGTGACGATCCCGGCGTCGTGCAGGGTGGCCCGCGTGGTGCCGCGCATCCCGGCCACGATGAGCAGATCGCGTCGGGCGTGTACTTCCGGGAGGCAGTCGTCGCAGCGATGGCAGGCCCGGATGTCGTCCGACCACGCGGCGGGAAGCAGCTGCTCGAGGTGGCTCTGCAGCAGAGCGACCATCTCGGTACGGGCGCGTCGAAAGACCGGCAGCACGTCGGGGAGATGCGTCGGGACCGAGGTGCCGTCCCCGAGGATGACGCAGCCGGTGTCCGACACCGGAATGCCCGCGGACGACAGCGCGTCCGAGTAGGCGGCGAGTTGCAGAAGCGACGTGACCCGTTCCGTGCGAGAGAGTTTGGTGTCGTGCACCTCGTAGGACTCGGTGACCGGATCGAAGACGAGGAAGTCGCCGAACCCCAGGAAGTCGCCGGTGTAGAACGTGCCCTGATAGATCACCGACACGCGATCGCGGGCGGCGGCGGCCGTGGCCTCGGCGGCGGAGCGAAGTTCCGACGGGATGCGCGCGGGCCGCTCGATCTCGACGACCCCGTCGCCGAAACGCTGCCGGAACCGTGCCAGCTGCTCCCGCTCGTGCTTGCCGCCGAGGGCGGCCGCTCGCGCGAACATCGGATCCTCGTCCCGCGTCGTCTCGATGCGCCCCAAGCGGGCGTCGAGGTTGCGCAGCAGCGCGAACTCGCACTGCGAGGCGAGCGCCAGGTCGCTGGCGCTGTGAACGAGGCGGTCTTCGAGAAGGAACACACGACGACCCTAGTGACGAGGACCGACACGGGGCCGCCCGTCCTCGAGACATCCGGCACGGCGCGCGCGGCGCGGCACCGGTCGGTCACAATGACCCCCATGCCGTTTTTCGAAGGATCACGAGGCCGAGTGCACTATCGGACGTGGCCGGCTCCCGAACCGCTGGGCACCCTGGTGTTTCTGCACGGTCGGGGTCAGCACAGCGGGAACTACCACCGGTTCGCGTCGTTGATGGTCGCGCGTGGGTTGTCCGTCTGGGCGCTCGATCACATCGGCCACGGCCTGACCGAGGGCGAGGTGGACGAGAACGCCGACCACCGCGAAGTCGAGTCGTATCTCTCCGACATCGGTTCCGACGCGCGCACGCTGGTCGAACTGACCGGCGACCCGACGCCGTCGATCATGGGCCACTCGCTCGGCACGGCCGCGGCGGTGCGGGCGCTGGCTGCAGGAACGACGGTCAAGAACGCCGCTCTCATCGCCCTGCCACCGATGCTCGTCTCGCCGGAGATGCTCCGCGCCGCGGCGACGTCGCCGACCATCGCGATGCACGGCGTCGACGATCGCATTGCGCCCATCGGCGCAGTTCGGGAACTCGTCGCCGCGTCCGAGGTGGCGATCCCGCTGCACGAGTACGCCGACACCGGCCACGATCTACTGCACGAGAAGGTGCACCGCGCCGTCACCGACGACGCGGCCGATCACCTGCTCAGCTGACGATGATGGTGACGGTGTGCCAGCCGGTCGAGCCACCCGGGATGGGCGGCGTGCGCTCCTCGGTCTGCGTGTCGCCGTTCTGATCGGTCGCGCGCACACGGACGCTGTGGTTGCCCGCGGTCGCCTCCCAGTCCAGGAACCACTGACGCCAGGTGTCCACGGAGTACTGCTCGGCCAGCGTCGCCAGTTCCCAGTCGCCGCCGTCGATGCTCACCTCGACGCGCTCGATGCCGCGCGTCTGTGCCCAGGCGGTTCCGGCGATGCGGACGGGGCCGGGGGACACCGGTGAGAAGGCCGCGGGAACGTCGATGCGCGACGCGGTCTTGAGGTCGGTGCGGGCGCCCCAACCGCGCTCCGTCCAGTACGCCTCGACCTGGTCGAAGCGGGTCAGCTCCCAGTCCACGACCCACTTGGTGGCAGAGACGTAGCCGTACAGGCCGGGCACGACCTGGCGCACGGGGTATCCGTGTTCGAGGGGGAGGGGCTCTCCGTTCATCGAGATCGCGAGGATGGCGTCGCGGCCGTCGGTGAGGTCGGCGACCGGGGTGCCGATGGTCATGCCGTCGATACTCGTCGACAGCAGCATGTCGGAGTCGGCCTGCACGCCCACCTCGGCCAGGAGGTCCGCGATGGGGAAGCCGACCCAGGTGGCGTTGCCGGCCAGCGGTCCACCGACCTCGTTGGAGACGCAGGTCAGGGTGATCACGCGCTCGATCGGGGTGCGCGCCATCAGATCGTCCCAGGACAGGGTGATCTCGCGATCGACCATGCCGTGGATCCGCAATTGCCACTCGTCGGTGGTCAGCTGTGGGACCTGCAAGGCGGTGTCGATGCGGTAGAAGTCGTTGTTGGGGGTGGTGAACGGCGTCGCACCCTCGACCCCGATGTCCGTGCCCGCCGGGATCGGCGCGGCCCTGTTCTCGCCGGAGACGCCGGGGATCCGGAAGTTGGCCATGTCGTCGGCGATACCCGCGACACGATCGCCGAGGTAGCGACCCGCGGCACCGGCCGCGACGGCCACCGCGGCGGCGGCACCGGCGAGGACGAAGAACTGACGACGCGGCATGGCACCGTCGGGCTCGTTCGCCGGGACCACGAGGAAGCGAGTGAGAAGCCGCAGCACCACGACACCGGCCACGACGCCGACCACCGTGGGAACGATGTCGATCACATCCGAGGTGGGGCGCGCGAGTACGGCGTAGACGCCCACGGCGCCGAGCAGAACGAGGATCAGCGACCCCACGGGCCGCTTCGGACGTTCGAGGAGTCCGGCCACCGCGGCCAGGATCACGATGAGCACCGACATCCCCACGAAGAGGGCGATCTTGTCGTTGGTGCCGAAGGTGTCGATGGCGAACTCGCGGGCGAACGCGGGCGTGCGGTCCACCGTGGTCGATCCGACCGCGATGAACGGGGACGACGCGGACGAGAACGCGAGCGACAGCAGTTCACCGATGCCGAGCACCACGCCGGCCGCGATGATTCCGCTGAGCATCCGCGCGAAGGGATGGACACGTCGCCTGGACGTGTCGCCCTCGGGTGCCGGATGCGCGCTCGTTGTGGTCATGTCCAGTATTCGCCACCGCAGGCGTGTCGGCTTGCTACCCGGTCGGTTGTTGTGCTGAACGCACGATGCGCGCCCGTGAGGAGATCTCACGAACGCGCATCGTTGTGCTCGAGGTCGACTGCCTACTTGCTGTAGATCCCGGCGACGTCGTCCTTGTGGGACTCCATGATGACGTTGCGCTTGAGCTTCATCGTCGGGGTGAGCTCACCGGACTCGATGGAGAAGTCCGTGGTGAGAATCGTGTACTTCTTGATCTGCTCCGCACTCGACACCTTGGTGTTGGCGTTGGCCACGGCCGCGTCGAGTTCGGCGACCAGATCGGGGTTGGTGGTCAACTTGCTCACCGGGGTGTCGGTGGGGAGATCGTGGCGCTCGAGCCAGCCGGGCAGCGCCTCCGGGTCCAGGGTGATCAGCGCACCGATGAACGGCTTGGCGTCGCCCACGACCAGGCACTGGGAGACCAGCGCGTGGGCCCGGATGGAGTCCTCGAGACCGGCCGGTGCGACGTTCTTGCCGCCTGCGGTGACGATGATCTCCTTCTTGCGGCCGGTGATCGAGACGAAGCCGTCCTTGTCGATCGAGCCGAGGTCACCGGTGTGGAACCACCCGTCGATGATGGATTCGGCCGTGGCCTTCTCGTTGTGCCAGTACCCGCTGAAGACCACGGGACCCTTCACCAGAAGCTCGCCGTCGTCGCCGAGCTTGACCGAGCATCCCTCGATGGGGCGGCCGACGGTACCGATGCGCTGGTTCTCCGTGGTGTTGACGGTGATGGCCGCGCTGGTCTCGGTCAGGCCGTAGCCCTCGAAGACCGGCACGCCGATGCCGCGGAAGAAGTGACCGAGCCGTGCGCCGAGCGGAGCACCGCCGGCGACGGCGCGGTCGCACTTACCACCGAGGGCGGCGCGAAGCTTGGAGTACACGAGCTTGTCGAAGAGGGCGTGCTTGGCCTTGAGAACCAGGCCGGCGCCGCCGGTGTCCTGTGCCTTGCTCCACTCGATGGCCACGTCGGCCGCCTGATCGAAGATCTTGCCCTTGCCGCCGTCGTGCGCCTTCTGCTTGGCCGAGTTGTAGACCTTCTCGAAGACGCGGGGCACGGAGAGGATGAAGTCCGGCTGGAACTGCGAGAACTGATCGACGAGGGTCGTGACGTCGGAGGTGTGCGCAACGGTCACCTTCGACTCGAACGAGCCGAACGAGATTGCTCGGGCGAACACGTGGGCCATCGGCAGGAACATCAGGGTCCGCTTGCCCTCGCTCATCGCGTCGTGCAGGGCGACCTGGGTGGCCTTGACCTCGGCGTAGAAATTGGCGTGGGTGAGCTGGACGCCCTTGGGGCGGCCCGTGGTTCCCGACGTGTAGATCAGGGTGGCCGGCGAATCGGCCTTGACCTGAGTGCGTCGGGAATGCAGGTCCGCGTCGGAGACGCTCGCACCGCGGGTGGTGAGCTCGTCGAGCGCGCCGTGGTCGATGACGAGGGTCTCGCGCAGATCGGCGGCCGACTCGGTGACGTCCTTCATCTTCTCCTGATGATCGGACGTCTCCAGGACGAGGATCTTCGTCGCCGAGTCCTCGAGGATCCACTGGGCCTGATCGGCGGCCGAGGTCTCGTAGATCGATACGGTGCATCCGCCGGCGGTCCAGATGGCGTAGTCGAGGACGACCCACTCGTAGCGGGTGCTCGAGAGAATGGCGACGCGGTCGCCGAGTTCCACGCCCGACGCCATCAGGCCCTTGGCGACGCCGGCGACTTCCTCGGCGAAGGCGCGGGCGGTGACGTTTTTCCAGCTGTCACCCGACCGGCGCTGGAACGGGACGAAATCGGGGCTTTCCTCCACGTACCGGAAGACCGTGGCGGCCATCGAGGCGTCCTCGGGAATCGTGTAGGAAGCGGGGACGGAGTATTCGCGCACTGTTGGAACCTTCCAGTTGCAGCTATTTTCCTGTGTATTGGATCACATCAACTGCGGATGTGGTGTTCGAGGTCGAGTATCCGCTTTGTCCGCTTCGTGCGGGCGGTCTTCGCGATCTCGATTCGACGTCGATCACCGGGTACGGTCGGCGCCCCACCTCGACTAGACTGTGGTGTATATGACTGCCTCCGACACTGGTCAGAACTCCGCTGTCTCGCACTCACCCGCGGAGAACCAGACACCCGACGCTTCCGCCGAACCCGCCACGTTCGCCGATCTCGGCATCGACGAGCGGGTGCTGAAGGCACTTTCCGACGTGGGATACGAGACCCCGTCGCCCATCCAGGCCGCCACGATCCCGCCGCTGATGGCCGGGAACGACGTCGTGGGCCTCGCGCAGACCGGCACCGGCAAGACGGCCGCGTTCGCCGTGCCGATCCTCTCGCGACTCGACGTGACCAACCGGACCCCGCAGGCCCTGGTTCTCGCACCGACCCGTGAGCTCGCGCTGCAGGTGGCCGAGGCCTTCGGCAAGTACGCCACCCACATCCCGGGTCTGCACATCCTGCCGATCTACGGTGGCCAGGCGTACGGCGTGCAGCTCTCGGGCCTGCGCCGCGGCGCACAGATCATCGTCGGTACGCCCGGCCGCGTGATCGACCACCTGGAGAAGGGCACGCTGGACCTCTCGCACCTCGAGTACCTGGTGCTCGACGAGGCGGACGAGATGCTCAAGATGGGGTTCCAGGAGGACGTCGAGCGCATCCTCGCCGACACCCCGGAATACAAGCAGGTGGCGCTGTTCTCGGCGACCATGCCGGCGACCATCCGCAAGATCTCCAAGCAGTACATGCACGATCCGGTGGAGATCACCGTCAAGACCACCACCTCGACGGCGCCGAACATCACCCAGCGGTACGTCCAGGTGGCGCACCAGCGCAAGCTCGACGCGCTGACCCGCATCTTCGAGGTCGAGGACTTCGAGGCGATGATCATGTTCGTCCGCACCAAGCAGGCCACCGAGGACCTCGCCGAGAAACTCCGGGCACGGGGATACTCCGCAGCCGCGATCAACGGCGACATCGTGCAGGCTCAACGCGAGCGGACCATCGGTCAGCTCAAGAGCGGCGCGCTCGACATTCTCGTCGCGACGGACGTCGCGGCGCGCGGTCTGGACGTGGACCGCATCTCGCACGTCATCAACTACGACATCCCGCACGACACCGAGTCGTACGTGCACCGCATCGGCCGCACCGGTCGCGCGGGCCGGGCCGGTCAGGCGTTGCTGTTCGTCGCACCGCGGGAACGGCATCTGCTCAAGGCGATCGAGAAGGCCACGCGCCAGCCGATCACCGAAATGCAGTTGCCCAGCGTCGAGGACGTCAACGCCCAGCGCGTGTCGAAGTTCGCCGATTCCATCACCGAGTCGCTGTCCTCGCCGTCGCTGCATCTGTTCCGTCGGCTCATCGAGGACTACGAGCGCGAGCACGACGTGCCGCTCGCCGACATCGCGGCAGCGCTCGCGACGCAGTCCCGCGACGGCGACGCCTTTCTCATGTCGCCCGATCCGCCGCCCCCGCCGCCGCGCGAGAGGGCCGCTCCGCGCGATCGGCCGGAGCGCAAGTTCGACGACCGGGATGCGGCGCCGCGCAAGAGCCGTAAGGGCGATCAGGACCTCGCGATGTATCGGATCAGCGTCGGTAAGCGGCACAAGGTGGCCCCCGGCGCCATCGTGGGAGCCATTGCCAACGAAGGCGGTCTGCGTCGAAGCGACTTCGGGCACATCAGCATTCGCGCGGACTACAGCCTCGTCGAGCTGCCGGCCGATCTCGCGGACGAGACGCTCGAGGCGCTGCGGCGCACGCGGATCAGCGGCGTGCTGATCCAACTGCAACCGGACCACGGACCCCGGCACGGGGGCCGCAAGGGCTGACGCGGTAGCTTATCGACAATTGTTGTCGATAAGCCTGGAGGTCTGCCGTGAAGGTCCGTGCGTCGCTGAAGTCGTTGGTCGCCCAACCCGGGGCACAGGTGGTGCGTCGCCGCGGGCGCATGTACGTGATCAACAAGAAGAACCCGCGGTTCAAGGGGCGGCAGGGCTGACGGGACCGGCCGCTCAGGCGTTCTCGCGCGCCGTCGGGTGAGCCGGGGTGTCGATGCCGGGAGTCCCACGCCCGCGCAGCGACGCCCCGGCGGTCTCGGCCACGAACTTCAGCGCGATCAGGCCGACCACGCAGGCGCCCATCATGTAGAACGCGGGCACCAGATCGTTGCCCGTCTGCTCCACCAACCACTCGTTCGCCGCCGGCGCCGTACCGCCGAACAGCGACGTCGAGACGTTGTAGGCGATGGCGAATCCGGCGAATCGCACGTGCGTCGGGAACATGGCCGGGAACGTCGCGGAGATCGTCGACAGCTGCAGGACGTACAGAAGTCCCAGCACGGTGAACGCGACGATCGCCCAGCCGAAGTTGACCGTCATCAGCATGTACATCGGGATGGCGAAGACGAACAGCCCGAGCATCGACACCAGCCAGAGCGGCTTGCGACCGATCCGGTCCGACAGCGCGCCGGCGAAGGGGATGACGACCATCATCGCGAGCTGACCGATGACCACGAGGAACAGCGACGACGTCGCGGTGAGGCCGATGCGGTTCTCCAGGTAGGTCGGCATGTAGCTGAGCAGCGTGTAGTTCGTGACGTTGAGCGCGACCACGAGGCCCATGAGGACGACGATCGGGCGCCAGTACTGCGTGATCAGGTCACGGAACTGGGTGCCGGTGTCCCTCTCGACTTCCTCGGCCTTCTCCAGTTCGCGGAACACCGGGGTGTCCTCGAGCTTCGAGCGCAGGTAGAGCCCGATCAACGCCATCGGACCGGCGACGAAGAACGGAAGACGCCACCCCCACGTGTCCATGAAGGCGTCCGTCGACAGCAGATCGACCGCGAGCACCACCAGTGCACCGAGCGAGAATCCACCGAGCGTGCCGAACTCGAGGAAGCTGCCGTAGAAGCCGCGCTTCTTGTCCGGGGAGTACTCGGCCATGAACGTCGCCGCTCCGCCGTACTCACCGCCCGTGGAGAAGCCCTGGATCATGCGCAGGACCACCAGGATGACCGGCGCCCAGAAGCCGATCGAGGCGTAACTCGGAATCAGGCCGATGAGGAACGTGGCCGTTCCCATGATGACGATCGTCAGCGCGAGAACCTGCTTGCGCCCGAGCCGGTCGCCGAGCGGCCCCCACACCAGACCACCGAGCGGGCGGACGAGGAACGACACCGCGAAGATGCCGAGGGTCAACAGCGTCGCGGACTCGAGATCCTCGGGAAAGAAGGCGTTCGCGATGTACGTGGCGGTGTAGGCGTAGACGCCGTAGTCGAACCACTCGGTCGCGTTGCCCATGGCGGAGGCGGCGATGGCGCGCTTGACCACTCCGGGGGGCGCGTCCGACGGGTGGTCGGCTGTACCGGTGTGCGAAGTGCTCACGTTCGGTCTCCTCGGGGTGTCTCACGGCGAACATCACCATTGGCGGACGGAAGCAACCTTCCGGGTCTACCGAACCGTGACCCACCACGCCGAACCGGAAATCGGACATCGGTTTGTTCGTTATCGCTTCGTGACCCCGTAAGGACCCCGATCCGGGCGATACCCCACAAATCGGACTTTTTCCCGTTACGGCGCCAACCTGCGGTCCGTGACCCCCTCTCACTTCCCCGGAAAGTGCCATCATGACGGCACGAGGTGTCGATCGACGTTCGACGCCGACGGCGCGGAAGGGAGCGCCCCGCGGTGCTGTACTCCCGCGTGTCCGGCCGGTTCCTCCTGGTGACCGTCGCTGCCCTGGCGGCCTCGCTTCTCGCGCTGGCCTGGACCTCCGGAGTTCAACGCATCGTCGTCACGACGGTCCTCGCGACGCTCTGGGTGGTGCTGGTCGCAGCGGGCATCCGTCGCAACACCCCGTCTCGCGTGGAGTCCTGGCGTTACCTCGTCGGTGCCGGCGGCGCGTTCGGGACGGGGCTGGCGCTCCGCGAGGTGCCGGGTTCGTACGTCGGGTCGGTCGTGCCGGAGCTGGCGATCTCGCTGGGATACGTGCTCGTGGTCGTCGGCCTGGTGAAGTGGTCGTCGCAGGACGGTTCGCCGCCCAACACGATCGCCGTCCTCGACACGGTTCTGGTGACGCTCGGCATGCTGTTCGTCTCGTGGGTCCTGCTGGTCGCACCCGCACTCGAACGGACGGACGACCTCGCTTCGCTGGCCTTCAACGGGCTGTATCCGGCGATCGACGCCGGTCTGCTCACCATGGCGTACTTCGGTCTGCTGTCCCGGCGCCGGAGCAACCCTGCGCTCGCGATGCTGGTGATCGGTCTCGCCGCGATTCTCGTCGGAGACCTGATCATCGCCGTGGCCACGGTCCGCGGTGCGGTGGTGCCCACGGGCGCGGTCGAGGCGGCGTACGTCACGGCCTTCGTGGCGGTCGCCGCGGCTGCTCAGCATCCGTCGATGTCCCGAGTGGGTGGACCCGGCACCGGCGCGACGCGGGAGAGCAGCCGACATCGCATGACCGTCCTGGTCGTGCTGGTGGCGATCTGCGCGGCGTTGCCGCTGGTGGGGGATTCCGTGGGATCCGTCGACATCGTGGTGCGATCGGGTTTTCTCTCCGTGATTCTGGTGGGAATGTTCGTCCGAGGAGAGCTTGCGCTGAGCCGGGCACGGCGGAGCGAGACCAAGGCTCGTCACGACGCCACCCACGACGCGTTGACGGGGCTACCGGATCGGTCCGCGCTGCCCGGCGTCTTCCGTCGGCTGCGTTCGCACACGAACACCCCCGTCACGGTGCTCTTCGCCGACTTCGACAACTTCAAGGCCGTCAACGATTCCTACGGACACCGCGCCGGCGACGAGCTCATCCGCCAGGCGGCCCGTCGCATCCGGGCCACGGTGGCGCCGCCGGGAACGGTGGTGCGCTACGCGGGCGACGAATTCATGGTGATCACGCGATCCACTCGCTCCGCCGCGGAGAGGTTGGCGAAACGGGTGTCCGCGTCGTTCGCGGAACCGTTCGAGCTGGGCGTCGCCTCGGTGTACCTGACGGTGTCGGTGGGAATCGCGAGCTCCGACGGGCCCGTCGTTGCCGACGATCTGATCCGCGAGGCGGATTCGGCGATGTACTTCGCGAAGTCACAGGGCGCCGGCACCCACGCGTTCTTCGACGAATCACTGCGCACGGCCGCGACGTCCGCGCTCGAACTCGGCTCCGCGCTGCGGGGCGCCATGCGTCGCGGCGACCTGTCGGTGCACTACCAGCCGATCGTGGCGGTCGACGACCACACACCCGTGGTCTTCGAGGCGCTGCTGCGGTGGACGCACGACGGTGTACCGATTGCTCCCGACGTGTTCATCCCCGTCGCCGAGTCGACGAATCTCATCTCCGAGATCGGCACCCGGGTGCTCGACACCGCACTGGCCGACCTGGTGCGTCTCCGCGCGGACGGGCGGCCCGACGCGCGGATGTCGGTGAACCTGTCCGTGCTCCAACTGCGCGACGAGCGGTTCCCGGACGTGGTGGCCGACCTGCTCGCCCGGCACGGGCTCCAGGGCGACAGCCTCGGCCTCGAGGTCACCGAGAGTGCGCTGATCGCCGATCCCGCGGTGACGCAGCGTGTGCTGCTGCGGCTCGCGGACCAGGGAGTCCAGCTGGTGCTCGACGATTTCGGAATCGGTCACTCGTCGCTCGGTCGCCTTCGAGATCTGCCCATCTCGGTGCTCAAGATCGACAAGTCCTTCATCGGCGCCATCACCACCGACGCCACCGCGGTGTCCTTGGTGACCGCCATCGCCGCGATGGCCAACGCACTGGAGGTGCACGTGGTCGCGGAGGGGGTCGAGACGCCGGGGCAGGCGGCGATCGTCGAACGGCTGGGCATCGGGTTCGCCCAGGGGTACCTGTTCGGTCGGCCCGCGCCGATCGAGGACCATCTCGGCGTCAGCGAAGCGGCCCACGGCGACGCGGTCGTACCGGAATCGAGTTCACCGTCCGCACGGTCCACTCGGAACCGTCGTGCTGCAGCATCGACACCCCCGCGTTCGCGATCCGAGGCGCAGGAAACCCGGTGACGGTCTCGAGGATCGCGCGGATGATGCCGCCGTGCGCGACGGCGAGGATCGATTCGCCGGGGTGATCGTGGGCGAGGCGATCGAGACGATCCCGGCCGCGCGCCGCGAGTTCCTCGATGCTCTCCGCACCGGGGAAGCGGCCGTCCGGCCAGTAGACGCCGGCCTCCCATCCGCTCATGCCCTCGGCGTGCCCGAAGTGGCGTTCGGCCAGGTCGTCGTAGTCGGCGGTGCGGTGCATCCCCACGACGTGGCCGATGATGTCCGCCGTCTCCGTCGCTCGTGACAGCGGCGAGCTGACCAACCGGTCCCACGACGCGGTGGCCAGGTTCACCGCAGCCCGACGGGCCTGCGCGCGCCCGACGTCGTTGAGCGGGATGTCCGACGAACCCTGCAGGCGACCGACGATGTTCCAGTCGGTCTCGCCGTGCCGCACCAACGCGATGCTCGTCGTCGCGTCGGGCTCGGTTTTTGTCATGGTGGCCTCGAGAATATCGGTTCCCCGACCCATGTCGCGGGCAGGTTACCGAGGAGTACGGTCACCTGTAGAGCTATTGCGTACTGGAAAGGTCTCCGATGAATCTGGCACTGACCGACGAGGAAGCTGCGTTCCGCGACGAGATGCGAACGTTCTTCCGCACCGAGATCCCCGAGGACATCCGCGAGCGGAACGCGTCCGGCGAAGAACTCGCCCGCGAGGACATGATCACCACCCTGCAGATCCTGAACAAGCACGGCATGGCCAGCCCGCACTGGCCGGTCGAGTGGGGCGGCAAGGACTGGACGCCGATGCAGCACCACATCTGGCTGGACGAGCTGCAGCTCGCCTCCGTTCCCGAGCCGCTCGCGTTCAACATCTCGATGGTCGGCCCGGTCATCGCGACGTTCGGTTCCGAGGAGCAGAAGCAGAAGTTCCTTCCGCCGACGCAGAACCTCGACATCTGGTGGTGCCAGGGCTTCTCCGAGCCCGAGGCCGGATCCGACCTCGCGTCGCTGCGCACCACGGCGATCCGTGACGGCGACGAGTACGTCCTCAACGGACAGAAGACCTGGACCACGCTCGGGCAGTACGCCGACTGGATCTTCGTCCTCGCCCGCACCAATCCCGACGCCCCCAAGAAGCAGGCCGGGATCTCCTTCATCCTCGTGGACCTGAAGACGCCCGGCATCACCGTGCGCCCGATCAAACTGATCGACGGTGGCCACGAGGTCAACGAGGTCTGGTTCGAGGACGTCCGCGTCCCCGTCGAGAACCTCGTCGGCGAGGAGAACGCCGGCTGGACCTACGCGAAGTTCCTCCTCAGCAACGAGCGCACCGGCATCACCCGCCTGGGCTTCACCAAGACCAAGCTGGCGCAGGCCAAGGCGCGGGCGGCCGAGACCAAGGTCGGCTCCGGAACGTTGCTGGACGATCCGGTGTTCGCGGCTCGCTTCGCCGAGATCGAGAACCAGGTCCTCGCGCTGGAGATGACGCAGCTGCGCATCGTCTCCAGTTACGTTGCGGGCAAGGAGAACCCGGCGTCGTCCGTGCTCAAGCTGCGCGGCAGCGAGCTTCAGCAGCTCGCCACCGAGATCCTCGCCGACGTCGCCGGACCGGACTCCCTGCCGTTCTCGGCGGGCGAGGATTCGCCGTCCCCGGTGTGGGCGCAGCGGGCCACGCCGCAGTACCTGAACTTCCGCAAGACGTCCATCTACGGCGGCTCGAACGAGGTGCAGCGCACCATCATCGCGTCCGGCATCCTCGGCCTCTAGGAGCTACTGACATGCAATTCGAACTGGACGAAGAACAGAAGTTGCTGCGCGACACCGTTCGTGAGGTGCTCTCGCGCAGTTACGACAACGAGAAGCGCAAGGCGGCCGTGGACAGCGAGCGCGGCTGGAGCGATTCGGTGTGGAAGCAGTTCGCCGAGCTCGGTCTCCTCGGTCTGAGCTTCTCCGAGGACGACGGCGGCATGGACGCCGGTCCGGTGGAGACCTTCGCCGTGATGACGGAGATCGGTCGCCGGTTGGCTCCGGAGCCGCTCCTCGACGCCGTGCTGATCCCCGGCGGTCTCATCACCGCGGTCGGTTCCACCGAGCAGCGTCAGCGCGTGTTGCCGCAGGTCGCCGAGGGTCAGACCCTACTGGCGTTCGCCCACGCCGAACCCGGCGTTCGCTGGCCCGCGGTCGAGATCACCACCACCGCCACCGACAACGGCGGGTCCTGGTCGCTCTCGGGCACCAAGAACCCGGTGCTGCACGGTGACTGCGCCGACCACTTCGTCGTCAGTGCGGCGTTGCCGGCCGGCGGCGTCGGCCTGTTCCTCGTCGACGCGGACGCCGACGGTCTCACCCGCTCCACCTACCGCACGCACGACGGTCTGCGCGGCGCGACGCTCGTGCTGAGCGACGTCGCCGCCGAGCCCCTCGGTGACGGCGGGGATGCGTCGGAGGCCATCGTGGCGTCGGACGTGCGTGCGCAGGCCGCCCTGGCCGCCGAGGCACTGGGCGCCATGGAGGAGTCGCTGCGGTTGACCACGGATTACCTGAAGCAGCGCAAGCAGTTCGGGGTGCCGCTGGCCAAGTTCCAGGCCCTGACGTTCCGTGCCGCGGACATGTACATCCAGCTCGAGCTGGCCCGCAGCATGGCGCTGTACGCCACCATGTCGCTGGCGGACGGCTCCGTGGACCCGATCGTGGCGTCGCGCACCAAGCTGCAGATCGGCCGCTCGGCCCGCCTGGTCGGCCAGGAGTCGATCCAGCTGCACGGCGGCATCGGTGTGACCGATGAGTACCCGGTCGGCCACTACTTCAGCCGCCTCACCGCCATCGAGCACACGCTCGGCGGCGTCGACGATCACCTGCGGATCGTCACCGGCGCACTGAAGGATCACGACATGTTGGGCGTCACCTAGGCCGCTTCCGCTTCTGCCGCACCCCTTCTGCTCGTTCGCACGCGTGTTGCCTTGCGATCGAGCGGGAGGGGTGCGGTCGTGTGTGGTGGGCCTGGTGTGTGGGGCCTGCGCAGGCTGCACACAACCATGGCCGAGAGGGCCGAATGTGCCGACATGGGCATGGTTGTGTGCAGCTGGTGCACCAATCTCAGACCCGCGATCGACGCACCCGCAGCGCCACGGTTCCCGCCAGCACCGCCACAGCGGCGATCGCCGCGACCCACCCGACGGTCGTGTTGACCAGTTCGCCCGACAGGCGCCCCTGCGCCACCCAGCCCAGGCCCCACGTCAACGAGAGCGCCTGGGCGATGCGTCCCGCCGACACCGCCGCGAGGAACAGCCCGACGCTCGCGGCCACCGCGAGGACGACGATCGCCCACACCGTCGACACCGAGGTGAATCCGACTCCCGGCTCCGTGCCGACCTTGCCGACGCCCATATCTGCGAGCCAGGCGCTGATGTTCACCGCGGTCGCGATGGTCACCCATCCGAGGTACAGGCCCATCGTGCCGTCGGTGACCACGGCGTCGACCTTCCCGGTCGGGACGGAGCGGATCAGCAACGCGAACACCAGGGCCAGGCTCGCGAGCAGCAGGGCGATCACCACGACGCTCGCGAACACGGAACCGAACTGGACGACGAGGATCCACGCGGCGTTGAGGATCATGGTCGCGGCGATGGGTCGCCGGAGCCGACGCTGCCGCTCGGATCGCTGCTGTGAGGGCAGTGCCTGCCAGACGGCGTACGCGAGCAATCCGGCGTAGACGACGGACCAGATCGAGAAGGCCGGGCCGGCCGGTGCGACGTACGTGGCCGTGGCGCTGAGTGCTCCGCCGGCGGTTTCCGCGATGGGCGTGCCCACCACGGCGCCGGACCCCAGGAATCCGCCGAGGACGGCGACGATCGCGCTGACGATCACCAGAACGACGCCACCGCGGTCGGGTCGCACGGTGGTGGACGAGTCGAGGGTTCCTGCAGTCATGTCCTGTGTCCTTTGGTGCGGCCGTTGTGTGTGTGGCGACGGGATGCCCGTGCGGGCGTGAGGGTAAACAAACTTCGAGTCGGGTCCTGAACTAGTTCCGGCGGTCCGCCTGAACCACTCGTGAATTAATGGTTTTACGGTACGAATCAATGTTGGTACAGAATGGCGCGTTTATGCGGTAAAGGCGCAGTTGGGAGCGGCTTTCGATGCTCATCGGGTGCGTCGGAGGGGTCGGCACCGCTCGAGTCTCGATGATCAGGGCCAACTTTCGAGCCATCCGACCGAGTGGTGGCTCCGAATAAAGGGCGTAACGGTGGGTAAGCCATTTGCGAAAGAATGGTCGGGGGATCGGGAATCACACCGCGAACCACAACACGATGATGGAGACCACCATGAACAAGACCACCAAGGGCGCACTCGCTGCGGGCGCCGCCGGACTTCTCCTCCTGGGCGGGGCCGGCTCGTTCGCTCTGTGGAGCGACGGCGAGGACGTCGCCGGCGGCACGATCACGGCGGGCAACCTCGACATCTCCCCGGTCGCGGCAGGGTCCTGGACCGACGTGTCACCGGGTCCGCAGAATTCCGGCGCCATCGCCGACATCACTCAGTTCCGCATGGTTCCGGGCGACGTCCTCGAGTACACGGCGTCGTACCTGGTCACGGCCGACGGAGACAACCTCCAGGCCGTCCTCGAGGCGGACGCGTCCAGCGTGACGTACTCCGGCGAACTGAATGGCACGCTCGTCCCGGTGACGGTCGTCGCGAGCACGGGTGGAGAGCCGTTGGACGGCAACATCATCACCGAGGACCAGGACGGAACTGTCGTCGACGTCCTCGCGCGGGTCACGTTCGATGCGAGTACCCCCAACCAGGTCGGCACCGAAGACACGGTGAACCTGTCCGGGTTTCGCATCAACCTGTCGCAGCAAGCCCGCACCTGACGCTCCATTCTGTATCACGATGATCGACCGTCGATGACGAGGTGAATTCTGTTGTCCCGCAGGGTGTGGTTCGCGGCAGCCGCGATGGCTGCCGCCACGCTGGCGTTCGGCTCCGTGCAGACCACCGGCGCCCTGTGGAGCGACAGTGAGACCGTTGCGGGTGGGACCATCAGAACGGGCTCGCTGTCGTTGTCGACGGGCACAGGGGCCGGCACCGCGTTCACGTTCGACGCGTTGTCGCGCAACCCGGTGACCGTCGGGCAGGCAACGCAGGCGCCGCTGACCATCACCAACACCGGCACCACACCTCTGCAGTTTCGGTTGGCGGCCGCCGGTCCCGCCGTGCAACCACCCGGCGGCGGGACCGTCACCGTGACCTTGGCCGGCGCCACGGTGACGGGGCCGGCGGAGTGCACCGCGTCAACCGGCATGGGATCGGCGTTCACGACGCTCTCGGCAACCGCGCCGGGCACGACGGTGGCGGGAACGCCGCAGCGACTCGATCCGGGGCGGAGTCAGACCTGGTGTATCAGGTCTATTCTCACCGCGGCGCCGTCGTCGTCGGTCACCTACCGTCACCTGTTCTCCTTCGCGGCCGAGCAGGTGCGATGACCGCCACCGAGACCGCCGACGATCAGAGCACGGGTGTGTTCTGGTGGGTCAGCCGGATTCTGTCCCTGCTTCTGCTCTTCGTGATGACGGCCGGATTGCTGGCCGCTGTCGTCGTGCCGAAACTGGCCGGGGCGCAGCCCTATACGATCCTCACGCAGTCCATGGAACCCAACTACCCACCGGGGACGCTCGTCATCGTGCGACCCGGTGACTCGTACGGTGTCGGCGAGGCCATCACGTATCAGATCCGCTCGGGTGATCCCGAGGTGGTCACCCACCGCATCATTTCCACCGGTGTGGGCCGGGACGGTGAGCGCGTCTTCGTCACGCAGGGAGACAACAACCCGCAACCCGACGACGGCAACGTCCAGCCTGGACAGATCCGCGGCGCCGTCTGGTACCACATTCCCTACCTCGGCTATGTCAACAACTGGCTGACCGGCACCAACCGGACGGTCGTCGTCGGCATCGCCGCCGGGTCTCTCTTTCTGTACGCCGCAGTGCAATTCGTCCTGGCCGCGCGTGGACGCTCGACGGGGAGGCACGCCGGATGACCGTGATACTGACCGCGCTCCGCAGCGTACGGCTGCGTGCGCTCCTCGCGCTCGGCATGGTGCTGGGCCTCGGAACCGTCGGCACCCTCGCCGCCTGGTCGGCCACCACCACGACCACATCGGGCACGTTCGTCACCGGAACCGTCGACATTACGGTGAACAACGCGCAGGGCAACCCCACTCCTTTCGTTCTCACGATGCCCACCGGGACTCTGCTGCCCGGGGGATCCACGGCCGTTCTGGTGACGGTGCGCAACGCAGGAAGCCTCGCCGTCGACTACACGACGGCATCGGCCATCACGGGAGCGCTCGGAACCAACGTGAGCGTCGCCAGTCGCGCCGGCGCTGGAGTGGCCGTCACCGGATCCACCTGCGCCGGCGCCGCGACCGGCGTGATCGGGTCGACCCGGACCCTCGCGGTGAACGCGGCCGACGTCCTCTGCATGCAGTTCACCCTCGCCCCCACCGCGCCGAACACAGCGCAGGGGCAGACGGGCACCGCCACGTTCACGTTCACCGCGACGGGAGTGCCCAGTGCCGGATAACTCCACGGAGTACTCGGAGGATCGAAAGCCCGTGCCCGACGCGGCGAGGAAGCCCCGTCGGGGCCTCGACATCGCGCTCTCGGTGGGCGCCGTCGTCGGCACCCTCTGCATCGTGTTCGCGCTGTTCGCCACCCTGTTCTCGTTGACTCCGTTGGTGTTCCGCTCCGGATCCATGGAACCGGCCATCCCCACCGGGTCGTTGGCGCTCGCCCGTGACGTTCCCGCCGCCGAGATCGCCGAGGGCGACGTGCTGAGCGTCCTGCGCACGGACGGCTCGCGCATCACTCACCGCGTCGAGCAGGTGGACGGGGTCTTCGGCGAAACTGCCGTGCTGATCATGAAGGGCGACGCCAACGCCGCCGCCGACCCCGATCCCTACATCGTGGCCGACGCCTCGCGGGTCATCGGCCACGTTCCGTACGCGGGTTATGCAGCATCGTGGCTGTCGACGCCTTACGCCTGGGTGGTGGGCGGCGGACTCGCACTGGCGCTGCTGTACCTGGTGTTCCGGCCCGATAAGTTGAGCGCTCCCCGCGGTCCGGCACCGGTCGGACGGCACCGCGCCGTGCCCGCCGCTGCGGTTGCTCTGGTCGCGATCGTCGTCGTGCCGGGCTTCGGCGGGACCGAGTCGACCCTGGCACAACAGGGCGACAGCGCGCAGGCGAGCGGAACGGTCACCGCCGCAACCCTGCTGCCACCCGCGACGTTCCGCTGTGACAACGCCGGTACCAATACGGTCCGCTTCACCTTCCCTCGACGCACCGCCACCGGCGTGACCTTCGGCTATCGCATCGGTGTGCGCGGTGGATCCAGCACGGACATCACACCGACCACGGACCCCGTCACGTTCGAGATGAGCCGTGGATTTCTCGGTGGGCTTCTGACGTCGGGGACCCGTCAGGTCGACCTGTTCACCACCCTGGGGTCCTGGACATCCCCTACGGCGATCACGCAAGTGATCAACTATCCAGCACTGAACGGACTGCGGTGCGTCACCAACGGCAGCGTCGTCTCGCTGGGAGGTGCACCGGCTGCCCGGTCCTTCGGCGCCTTCTCCGCACCGGCTCCGAACGCGCTGAACGCCCCCGAGACCGTTCTGACACAGCCCGCGCCGACCACGTCTGCGGCCCCCACCAGCGAAGCCCCCGGAAGCACCGCCCCGAGCGCGTCGTCCAGCAGCCCGACCCCGAGCAGCTCGGCCCCCAGCAGCCCGCCCCCATCCACCACGACACCACCACCCCCGCCCACCACGACCACCGCCCCACCCCCGCCCACCACGACCACCGCCCCACCCCCGCCGGCGAGCGCGTTCGTCGCCGACGGAGGTTCTACGACGAGCGGAGGCAACACGGCCGCGGTCAGCGGCGGAACGCTGACGCTCACGGATGCCGAGGGCACCGTCCTGACCACCCGTCCGGTGACCACGAGCGCTCGCTACGGAACCGGCGTCGTCTTCTCGTCGACCGGTGACCTGTACGTGCTGACCGACAGCGGTGTCACCCGCATCGTGATCGCGGGCGGTACGGCAACGGCATCCGCCGCTGCGGTCGACTCGCTCCCGGCGGACATCCGCGCGCTGCTCTGACCCCGGCGCGCACCCGTGCGCCATGATCCGATTTCGTCCCGAATCTGCGGGAACCCGCGAATTGCGAGCGTTTCCGGATCATGGTGCACGGGCACCCGTCCGATGAGCCCGAACCAAGCCGGGCCGAGCAACCAGAGGAGTTCCCGTGGACCACCGAGGTGTCCTGACCGACGCGTTCGAGCGCATCGCCGAGACCGCCCGCGCGGCGTTGGACGGAATCGACGCCCGAGCCCTCACCCATCGCATCGACCCGCAGGCCAACACCATCGCCTGGCTGATCTGGCATGCGGCGCGGGTGCAGGACGATCACGTCGCGGGCGTCGCCGGCTCCGAGCAGGTCTACACCGCGAGCGGATGGAACGAGAAGTTCGCACTTCCCTTCGACGACGCGGACATCGGGTACGGACAGTCGTCCGACGACGTCGCGGCGGTCACCTCCGACGCCGAGACCCTGCTCGGCTACCTCGACGCGGTGACCGCCCGCACCACCGAGTACCTCGGCACGGTGACGTCCGAGGACCTCGATCGCGTGGTCGACGAGAACTGGGACCCGCCCGTCACCCTCGCGGTCCGACTGGTGAGCGTGGTGTCGGACGACCTGCAACACGTGGGCCAGGCGGCGTTCGTGCGGGGAATCGTCGACAGGGCCTGACCGCATCGAGCAACAACTGTCGCACCCCTGTGCCACAGTGCCGGTCATGAGCAGATCCCCCCGTTGGCCGGACTCCTGGCCCGCCGAGGCGACGACCATCGCCGATGCCACGGTCCGAGGCGTCAACGCCCTCGTCGACCAGGACCCCGATGCGGTGGACGAGGCGGTCGGTATGGCCCTCGACGTTCCCCAGTCCAGGGTCGACATCGTCCACGCAGCGGTGGTGCGGGACCTGCTCGAGCAGACCTATCCCGCCGAGGTCACGGGGGACGATCTCCGCACCGTGGTGCAGACCGCCGTCGTCGCGCACGGCGGCTGGCTTCCGGAGCTCGATCTCTCGGTACTGGTCACGGTGCTGCTCGGTGCACTCGGCATGGATTCGGCACCGGCGGCCACCGACAGCCAGGACCCGGACGACGTCCCCGAGCCGGTACGTCCACCGCGCGCCGCTCTCGTTCGGCACGGGTTTCTCGCGATCGCCGCGCTGTGCGCGCTCGCCGACAGCGACGAGATCGCGTCCGTGCGCGCCGCGGTCGACGAGATCCAGCGCGCGGAAACCATCGAGATGCCCTGATCAGCGATTTCTCGCCCTGCGGGTGATCGCGAGCAGCGGTAGCGTCAGCGCCCATGCGCGAGATTCTCACCTGGGACCTGTTCGACACGGCCATGCGTGAGTTGGCGACGACGGTGGTGGACGGCGGCTTCGCCCCGGACATCGTGATCGCGGTCGCGCGCGGTGGTCTCATGCCGGCCGGCGCGCTGTCCTACGCCATGGGTGTGAAGGCGGCGGGAACCCTCAACGTCGAGTTCTACACCGACGTGGAGGAGACCCTTCCGGATCCGGTCGTGCTCGCCCCGATGCTCGACACCGACGCCATCGTCGGCAAGAAGGTGCTCGTGGTGGACGACGTCGCGGACTCCGGACGCACCCTCGCCCTCGTCGTCGACCTACTCGGGCAGCACGCCTCCGAAGTCCGGTCCGCCGTCATCTACACCAAGCCCACCACCATCGTGACGCCCGATTACTCGTGGCGGGAGACCGACCGCTGGATCAACTTTCCGTGGTCGGCCCGCCCCGCGCTCACCGGCGGCGTCCGCGACGCCTGACCGGCAGCTCACGCGATAGCTGCTCGAGCATCGGCACCTCAGGAACCGATGTCGATGAGCACCTTCCCGGTGACCCCGGACTCGACGGCGGCGTGCGCATCGGCCGTGTCGTCGAGGGAGTAGCGGATCAACCGCAACCCGGCCGCCTCGCCCACGGGCAGCGCACCGGCGGCCACCGCCGCGTTCACGTCGGCCTTCGCTGCCTCGAGTGCATCCGTGCCCACGGTGTAGAGCAACACGAACTGGTAGCGGATGTTGCCGACCATGCTGGGCCGGACGTCGATGCTCATGGTGTCACCGCCGTTGTTGGCGTAGATGGCGACGGACGCGCGCGGTGCGGCCACGGCGACATCGAGCTCGGCGTTCTGCGCCGGCGCGACCTCGACGATCAGATCGACTCCGTCCGACGCGATCGATCGGATGCGCTCGGCCGCGTTCTCGGTGCGGTAGTTCACCACGTGATGCGCACCGGCCGCGGTGGCCAGCGCCCCCTTCTCTTCGCTGCTGACGGTGGTGATCACGGTCGCGCCCGACCACGCCGCGAGCTGGATCGCCGCGTGCCCCACGGCCCCGGCGCCGCCGGCCACCAGCACGGTCTTCCCGGTCAGCGCACCGGGGTGCAACCGGCTGGGTCCGTCCTCGGCGACCGTGAGCGCGCGATGGGCGGTCACGGCCGGGACGCCGAGGGATGCACCCAGGTCGAAGTCGGCGTTCTCCGGAAGCACGGCCACGCGGTCGGCGGGGACGGTGGTGAACTCCTGCGCCGTACCGGTGGGCCGCTGGTGCTGAGCGAGCATCAACCACACGCGGTCGCCCACGCCGATGCCCGCGACCTCGGGTCCGACCGCGTCGACCACGCCCGCGCCGTCCTGCCCGGGAACCACCTCGTCGAACGGCGGCTTCTCGCCGGGTCCGCCGCCGGTGCGCGACTTCCAGTCGGTGGGATTGACGCCCGCGACGACGATGCGCACTCGGACCTCGCCCGCGGCGGGCTCGGTGGGTTCGCGCTCGACCGCGGTCAGGACGGAGGGAGTGCCGGTCTCGGTGTAGACGATTGCCTTCATGGAGGGGTGCAACGCGGGCACCCGGTCCCGATGTTCCGTGTTCACTTGACCGAGGGGCCCGCGTGCAATGAACTGAGCGAGTGCACGAGACACCCCACGGGACCTTCACCAGGCGCGGCTTCCTCCGCACCACCACCATCGTCGCGGGAGTGTCCGTCGCGGCCTCCCTGCCCGGCCACGCGAGCGCAGATCCGTCGGCGGTGTTCCGGCACGGCGTGGCCTCCGGAGACCCCCTGCCCGACGCGGTGATCCTGTGGACCCGCGTCACCCCCGCGCCCGACGCACTCCCCGGTTCCGGGGTCGGTCCCGATACTCCCGTCACCTGGACCGTCGCGCGCGACGCCGCGCTCACGGACGTCGTGCGCAGCGGCACCGTCACGGCGTCGAGCGCGCAGGACCACACGGTCAAGATCGACGCCGACGGTCTCGCACCCGCCACCACCTACTTCTATCGGTTCACCGCCGCGGGACAGTCGTCTCCGGTGGGCACCACGCGCACCGCCCCGGCCGCCGACGCCGACGTGCAGCGGCTGCGATTCGGCGTCGTGTCCTGCTCCAACTGGGAGTCGGGCTACTTCTCCGCGTACCGCCACCTCGCCGCCCGGCCGGACCTCGACGCGATCATCCACCTCGGCGACTACATCTACGAGTACGAGACGGGCGGCTTCACCGGCAAGAACGGTGTGGTGCGCGTACACGATCCCGTGCACGAGATCGTGAGCCTCGCCGACTACCGAATCCGTCACGCGCAGTACAAGACCGATCCGGATCTGCAGGCGGCGCACCGCGGCGTGCCGTGGATCTGCACGTGGGACGACCACGAGTCCGCCAACGACGCGTACGACACCGGCGCCGAGAACCACCAGCCGGACACCGAGGGGGACTGGGCGACGCGCAAGGCCGTCTCCGTCCAGGCGTACTACGAGTGGATGCCGGTCCGTGCCGCGGGAACGGCGAACAACCGTCACCTCTACCGCCGCCTGCGGTTCGGCAATCTGATGGAGCTGTCGATGCTCGATCTGCGCACCTACCGCACGCAGCAGGTACTCCCGTTCCAGGGCGCCGCCGTCGATTCCCCGGATCGCACCATCACCGGCGCGGCGCAGATGGCGTGGCTGACGGAGTCGCTGAACAACTCGCCCACGCAGTGGCGCATCGTCGGCAACCCGGTGATGATCACGCCCACGCTGATCCCGCCGCTCGACCCGGAGACGACGCGGGGAGTCACCGAGCTTCTCGGTCTGCCTGCAGCGGGCGTGTCGTACAACGCCGACCCGTGGGACGGCTACACCGCCGACCGCGCGCGTTTGCTGAACTCCCTGAAGGACAACGGCACCACCAACACCGTGTTCATCACCGGCGACATCCACTCGTCCTGGGCGTGCGACATCCCCGTCGACGCGGCGAACTATCCCGCCGCCGGCACCGTCGCGACGGAGTTGGTGGTCACCTCGGTCTCGTCGGCGAACATCGACGATTTCCTCCGGGTGCCCGAGCACACCGTGGGCCGCGTCGCCGAGTCCGCGTTCCAGGGCCTCAACCACCACGTGAAGTACGTCGACCTCGACACTCACGGCTTCGGGGTCTTCGAGGTGTCCACGACGGGTGCGCAGATGGACCACTGGTACCTCACGGCGAAGGAGGATCCGGCGTCGGCGACGTACTTCGGGGTCGCGTACCGCGTCGAGGACGGAACGCAGCGGGTGACCCCGGCAGCGCCCCTGAGCTGAGGGTGATCGGCCGACGCGCCGGCACCTAGAATGTGCCGGTGTCGACGCCGAAGATCGTGCTGTTCTACGTGTTCACCCCGCTCTCGGACCCCGAGGCGATTCGGCTGTGGCAGCACACCCTCGCGGCGTCGAACGGCCTGACCGGCCGCATCGTCGTCTCCGAGCACGGCATCAACGCCACCGTGGGCGGCGACGTGCGCGCGGTCAAGAAGTACGTCCGCGGCACCCGCGAGTACGGACCCTTCGCCGACGCCGACATCAAGTGGTCCGACGGGCAGGGACAGGACTTTCCCAAGTTGAGCGTGCGGGTGCGTCCGGAAATCGTCACCTTCGGCGTGCCCGACGAGGTGGTGGTGGACGAGCAGGGCGTGGTCGGCGGCGGGGTGCCGCTCTCCCCGGACGAGGTCCACGACCTGGTGTCCCGACGCGACGACGTGGTCTTCTTCGACGGCCGCAATCGGTTCGAGGCGGCGATCGGGCGCTTCCGCGGCGCGGTGGTTCCGGAGGTCGACAACACGCGGGAGTTCGTCGAGCAGCTCGACTCGGGCGTGTTCGATCACCTCAAGAACAGCCCCGTGGTCACCTACTGCACCGGGGGAGTGCGGTGCGAGGTCCTCTCGTCCCTCATGCGAGCGCGCGGCTTCGGTGAGGTCTACCAGCTCGACGGCGGCATCGTGCGGTACGGGGAGAAGTACGGAGACGACGGTTTGTGGGAGGGCTCGCTTTACGTCTTCGATCAGCGGCAGAGCGTCGACTTCTCCGATCACACCGCCGTGATCGGCACCTGCGCGGGATGCGGGTACCCGACGTCGCGCTACGTCGATGCGGACGGCGAGGACGGACGCGGCCTGAAACTCCTGTGCCGAACGTGCGCGCCGTGACCGAGCCCCCGCTCCCGTTCCGAGACGGACTGGCGCCGTTGCGCATTCGCCTCCCGCACCCGAGGCGGGACGGGACGCTCGTGGAGTACCTCGAGCAGAACCATCCGGGCGATCGTTGGGCCGAGATGATCACCACCGGGACCGTGGTCGACGAGAAGGGTCGGCCCTGGCATCCCGAGTCCGCCTATGCCGCAGGGCGGTTCGTGATCTTTCACCGCACCCCGGCGCCCGAGATCCCGGTGCCCTTCGACCTCGAGATCCTGTACGCGGACGACGATCTGATCGTGGTCCACAAGCCGCACTTCCTCGCGACCATTCCGCGGGGGCGCCACGTCACCGAGACCGCGACGGTTCGGCTGCGGCGCCAGTTCGGCGATCCCACCGTCACCCCCGCGCACCGCTTGGACAGGTCCACGGCCGGTGTCCTGCTGTTCACCCGGGGGCAGCGGCTCCGGCGGCCGTACCAGGAGCTGTTCGCCACCCGGGCGGTGCGCAAGGAGTACCTCGCGATCGCCGACGTCGATGCGGCGCTGACCTTCCCGCGGGTGGTGCGCAGCCGCATCGTCAAGGAGCACGGGGTGATGACGGCCCGCGAAGAGCCGGGGGAGCCGAACAGCGAGACCCACATCGAGCTCGTCGACGCGTCGGGAACGCGGGGGTTGTACCGGCTGCACCCGGTCACGGGAAAAACGCATCAACTGCGTATCCACCTGGCGTCGTTGGGGATTCCGATTCACGGTGACCCCTATTACCCGGTCTACACCAGCACCCCGGCCGACGATTTCTCGACGCCGCTGCAACTCCTCGCCGCGTCCCTCGAGTTCGTCGATCCACTGTCCGGGGTGGAGCGGCGCTTCGTCAGCCCGGTCCGACTCCACCTCTGACGGAACCGCGCGATCACGACGAGGGTGGGCGGTGCGCAGACCGAACGATGTGTTCGCGCACGGTGTTCCACGCGGTCGACGTCGGATCGCCTATCGAGAGGTGATCCTCACCGGACAGCACCCGCAGCGTCGCCGGGTCGCCGAGTCGGGTCGCGGCCGCGACGTAGTCGATGCTCTGGCGCACGGAGACCGTACGGTCCATGTCGCCGTGGAAAGCGGTGACGGGCACACCGATCGGGAGTTGCTCGATGGGGGCGGCCAGACGGTAGCGCTCGGGTACCTGTGCGGGTGTGCCTCCGAGAAGACCTGGCAGGTAGCGATCACCGCCCACCGTCACCGCTGTGGCGGGGTCGAAGACACCGGCCATGGTCGTCACGCCCCGAAGTCTGACCACGGGTTCCGGACCCGGTGCGTACGGTCCCATGGTGGGCCGCCCGGCGAGCCACGCCGCGAGGTGACCGCCGGCGGAGTGGCCGGCGACGTGCACGCGGTCGAGATCGAGTCTGCCGCCGGAGCGGGTCTGAACTGCGCCGCCCAGCGCGTCGGTCGCGTGGACGACGTCGGCGAGCGTCATCGGCCAGCCGCCGGATCCGCCGACCCGTCGATACTCGATGTTCCACACCGCGATTCCGCTGGGCACCAGTGCTTCCGCGAGCCCACGCGTCCCGTCCAGGGCGTACTTCTGGAGCCAACCGCCGCCGTGGATCATGACGACCACCGGAAGTTCGGAGCCGTCGGCGGGGAGGTACAGATCCCCGACGTGGTCGGGGCTCGGCCCGTATCGGATGCGGGTGGGGGCGTCGGTGGTTGCCCGGGCGACGGACATCCCGGTCAGCAGACTCGCGGCCGCCACCGCGCCGAAGGCGCGCCGGCTGATCGCTCTCATCGTTCGTCGCGGGTGACGGACACCCGCTCGTCCAAGCCCTCGGTCACCAGATCGTGGGGGTCGTTGATCGACACGCGGTGATCGTCGTCCAGCATGCACTCCACGATCTCGACGAGCAGTCGGCGTCCGGCGCTGTCCATGCCGCGCACCGCGCCGAGGTCGAGCGTCACGTCGGCGGCGAGTTCGTCGTCCCGCAGCCGGCCGACGACGGTCTCGGCGCCGGCGAACCGGATGTCGCCCTGCAGTTCGTACGTCGAGGCGTCGTCGTCGGTGTGGGTCGACCGGATCACCGACCGCCCCGACGGCGCGATGTCCATCATGTGCAGTTCCATGTCGCGGGAGAGGCGTTCGAAGATCTCGATGCCGCGCACGCTGTTGCCGTGTTCGTTCAGGCGGGGGGAGTGGACGGCCAGTCCGAGTTGGCCGGGAAGGACGCCGATGATGGCTCCCGAGATCCCGCTCTTGGCCGGAATGCCCACGGTGGCAATCCAATCGCCGGTGCCGTCGTACATCCCGCACGTGGTCATCGTGGACAACACCTGCCGCACGACGCCCACGGGGGCCACGCGGTCCTGGCTCTCGGGGTGAACGCCGCCGTTGGCGAGGGTCGCCGCCAGATGCGCGAGGTCGGTGGACGTGACGTCGATGGAGCACTGTCGCGAGTAGCCCTCCACCACCTCGGCCGGTTCGCAGTCGAGCACTTCGACGGACGCGAGCATGTGGGCGATGGCCCGGTTGCGGTGGCTCGCGGCCAGTTCCGCGTCGTAGACCGCCTCGTTCATCGTCAGGTCGTGCCCGACGAACGCCGCGTGCAGATCGCGGACGCGCCGAAACCGTTCGTCGGCGTCCTTCCCGTCGATCAGCGAATGCGCGGTCAGCGCACCGGCATTGATCATCGCGTTGCGGGGACGGCCGGTGTCGGCCTCCAGCGAGATCTCGTTGAACGCATCGCCCGACGGTTCGACGTCGATCTTGCTCTTCACGGTCTCGAGGCCCCGGTCCATCAGCGCGAGCCCGTATCCGAGGGCCTTGGAGATCGACTGGATGGAGAACTCGACGTCGACGTCCCCGGCGGCGTAGACGGTGCCGTCCACGGTGACCATCGCGACGGACAGGACATCCGGATCCGATTCGGTCAGCACACTGTTGGCGGGCGAGACCTCCCCGCCGTCCAGGGAGCGGCAATCGTCGAGAACCTCGTTCAGGTAGTCCAGGATCGGTGATCTCATCGGGGGCTCCACTCGATGGTGGCGCGGGCGGCGATGTCGTCCTCGGTGACGGAATGCAGTGCGTCGAGGTAGGCGACCGCGAAACTGCCGGGGGCCGTGGCCGATTCCGCGGCTATGTCGGCGGCGACGGTGGCGTGCGTGTGCGCGGCGAGGACGGCCGTGGCGCGATCGGGGACGGCCCCGCAGTACGCCGCGACGAGAGCGCCCAGCGAGCACCCGGTCCCGGTGACCTTGGTCAGCAGAACACTGCCCCCGACGACGCGTGCGGTGCCGGTCTCGGAGACGACGTGATCGATCGCACCCGACGCGGACACCACGTCCGCGCGGGAGAGAAGGGCGACCGCGGAGTCGACGGCATCGGCGGGATCGTCCGAACTGTCCACGCCCCGGCCGCCGCCGTCGACACCGGCGAGACCGGACAAGCCCCGCAGTCCGATGATTTCCGAGGCGTTGCCGCGGATCGCCGCGGGACGGTGCTCGAGCAGTTCCACCGCGACCTCCCCGCGCCACGGGAGGCCGCCGGCGCCGATCGGATCGAGGACCCAGGGCGTTCCGTTCTGCGCCGCGGCGCGCGCCGCCGCGACGTAGGACTCGCGCAGATGTGGTTGCGGCGTACCGAGATTGATCAGCACGGCGTCCGCGACCGACGCGAACAGGGCGGCCTCGTCCACGTTGTCGACCATCGCGGCACTCGCCCCGGCGGCGAGCAGAACGTTCGCGGTGAAACCGGCGGTGACGTAGTTGGTGAGCGCGTGCACCAGGGGTGCTTTCGCGCGCATGGCGACGAGTGCGTCGGCGACGGGGGCGACCCACGCGGACGGATCACGGACGGTGCCGGACGGGGGTCGAGTGGAGGTCATCTGTTCGGTGTACCCCACGGCGCGGGTGCGCACTGCGGCCGGTCCGGGGACGCGAGGGGCGGGGCGGTAGCGGACAGCCCCGTGGGTGCGGTAACCTTCCCAGTGCTGACAGGTCGTAGTTTTTGTGTGTTCGTGTTTCATGCACGCTCGCTGGGAACTTGTAGTTGCGAGCGTGAACGTTCTGAGGAGACTCGGAGTTCGTCGCGTTCAGTGCCGACCCGGGTTTCACACGGTGTGATGCCCGAGACGTCAGCTGCATAAGGGAGTAACATCATGACTCAGGGCACCGTCAAGTGGTTCAACGCTGAAAAGGGCTTCGGCTTCATCGCTCAGGAAGACGGACCGGACGTTTTCGTCCACTTCTCCGAGATCCAGGGCACCGGCTTCAAGAGCCTCGAAGAGAACCAGCGTGTCGAGTTCGAGGTCACCTCGGGCGCCAAGGGACCGCAGGCCAGCGGCGTTCGCGCTATCTGATCTCCACCCAAAGCTTGATGCCGTAGGCATCGAAAAGTCTTCGACGTAGGGCCGTACACCGCAAGGTGTGCGGCCCTACGTCGTTTGCGTGTGCGGACGATGGTGTCGGTGACGGGGTGACAGGGGGTGGACGCGAAGCAGACGTCGGCCGCTCGGGTTAATGTTCCCTCACAGCCACGAGCGAAACGGAGCACACCTGTGCCGAACACCCTGTCCAAGTCAGTACTCACCACCGTTGCCGCCGCCAGCAGTCTCGCTCTCCTCGCCGCGTGCGGCGCAGCCCCGGAGGACGACGGGTCAGGCACCGGTGGCAGCTCCGCGGCGGGCGACTTCAAGCCCTGCATGATCTCGGACTCCGGCGGCTTCGACGATCGGTCCTTCAACCAGCTCGGCTTCGAGGGCCTCACCGCCGCGTCGGAGGAGCTCGGTGTCGAGCCCATCACGGTGCAGTCCAACTCACCGACGGACTACGGCCCCAACCTGTCCAACCTCGCCGATCAGGCGTGCAACCTCATCGTCACCGTCGGGTTCGCGCTCGCCGACGCCACGCAGGCGGCCGCGGAGCAGAACCCGGACGTGAACTACGCGATCATCGACGACGCGACGATCGAGGCGGACAACGTCAAGCCGCTCACGTATGACGCAGCGCAGTCCGCGTTCCTCGCCGGCTACGCGGCCGCGAGCTTCAGCGAGACCGGCACCGTCGGCACGTTCGGTGGTTCGCAGTTCCCCACCGTCACCATCTTCATGGACGGCTTCGTGGACGGCGTGAACTACTTCAACGAGCAGAAGAACGAAGAGGTGCGGGTCATCGGCTGGGACGTCGATTCCCAGAACGGTTCGTTCACCGGTGGTTTCGAGGCCAACGAGGTCGCGAAGAACACCGCCCAGGGCCTGATCGACCAGAACGCGGACGTCATCTTCCCGGTCGGCGGTCCGATCTATCAGAGTGCCGCCCAGGCCATCCGCGACTCCAACCGCCCCATCGCGCTCATCGGCGCCGACGCGGACGTCTTCGAGTCCGATCCCACCGTCTCGGACCTGATGCTCACCTCGGTGACCAAGGGCCTGAGCACGTCCGTCGAGGAGGTCGTGATGGCCGCCGGTGACGGCGCGTTCGACAACTCCCCGTACGTCGGCACGCTGGAGAACGACGGCGTCGGCATCGCCCCGTTCCACGACTACGAGTCGCAGGTCGATCCGGAACTGCAGGGTGAGCTCGACGAGATCCGGGCCGGCATCGTCGACGGTTCCATCACGGTGATCTCGCCGTCGTCGCCGAACTGATCGGTCGAATCGACCTATGGCGCCCACGCTCGAACTCCGGGGAATCACCAAGCGTTTCGGTTCCCTGGTGGCCAACGACCACATCGACCTGACCGTCGATTCCGGTGAGATCCACTGTCTGCTGGGCGAGAACGGCGCCGGCAAGTCGACGCTGATGAACGTCCTCAGTGGGCTCTACCGGGCCGACGAGGGACAGATCCTTCTCGACGGTGAACCGGTGACCTTCGCCGGTCCCGGCGCGGCCATGACGGCCGGGATCGGCATGGTGCATCAGCACTTCATGCTCATCCCGGTCTTCACCGTCGCGGAGAACATCGTTCTCGGCAACGAGAAGACGTCCTTCGGCGGTCGGCTCGACCTGGACGCGGCGCGGGCCCTGGTCCGAGAGGTGTCCGCCCGCTTCGGTTTCGAGCTCGATCCCGACGCGGTGGTCGGGGATCTTCCCGTCGGGGTCCAGCAGCGGGTGGAGATCGTCAAGGCACTCAGCCGCGAGGCGCGCATCCTGGTGTTCGACGAGCCGACGGCCGTGCTCACTCCGTCGGAGACGGACGAGCTCATGGTCATCATGCGTCAGCTCGCCGACGCCGGTACCGCCATCGTGTTCATCACCCACAAGCTCCGCGAGGTGCGCGCGGTGGCGGATCGCATCACGGTCGTCCGGCTCGGCGCGGTGGTCGGTCACGCCGAACCCACGGCGTCGGACGGCGAACTCGCGTCGCTCATGGTGGGGCGCGACGTCCAGCTGCGCGTCGCGAAGGGTGAACCGCACCTCCACGATTCGGGACTGGTCGTGAAGAACCTGACCGTTCCGGGCGCCTCCGGGGTGCCCGTCGTGGACGACGTCGAGTTCGAGGTGCGCGGCGGCGAGATCCTGGCAGTCGCGGGTGTGCAGGGCAACGGCCAGACCGAACTCGCGGAAGCGTTGCTCGGTCTGCACGCCGGGGTGACGGGGACCATCGAACTCGACGGGACGTCGCTGATCGGTCGCGACGTGCGTGCGGTTCTGGACGCCGGCGTCGGGTTCGTGCCCGAGGACCGGACGGACGACGGCCTCGCCGCACAGTTCACCGTCGCCGAGAACCTCATGCTCGACCGTTCGCACGGCGCGCCGTTCTCCGCGCGGGGCAGCATCGCGCGCACGGTGCTCCGCGCCTTCGCCCGCGACAAGGTCACCGAGTTCGACATCCGTACGCCGTCCGTCGACACCCCCGTGGGTCGGCTGTCCGGCGGCAACCAGCAGAAGGTGGTGTTGGCTCGTGAGCTCGGCCGGGAGTTGCGACTGCTCGTCGCGGCGCAGCCCACGCGCGGAATCGACGTCGGGTCCATCGAATTCGTCCACAAGCGCATCGTCGAGACCCGCGACGCGGGCATCCCGGTGATCGTGATCTCGAGCGAACTCGACGAGGTGTCCGCGCTCGCGGATCGCATCGCCGTGATGTACCGGGGAAGGATCGTCGGCATCGTGCCGGGCGACGCCACCCGTGAGGAGTTGGGGTTGTTGATGGCCGGCGGACGCCACGCGAACAGCGAGTCGAGCACCGAGTCGAGCAGCGGGACCGGCGCGTGACCGATACCCGCCCCGCTCCGCCCGCACCCGCGGCGGAGGATTCCCGCTGGACCACCGCGCTGCGGTCGATGGCGAGCGGCAGCGTCGTCATCTCCGTGCTGTCCGTGGTCCTGGCCCTCCTGGTCGGCGCCGTTCTCATCGCCGCGACCGACTCCGACGTCCAGTCCACCGCCGGCTACTTCTTCTCCCGCCCCACGGACATGCTGACCGCGATCTGGGACTCCGTTTCCGGTGCGTACTCCGCTCTGTTCCAGGGCAGCGTCTACAACTTCCGGCGACCGAGCTTCGCCGACGGCATCCGGCCGCTGACCGAGACCCTGACGTTCGCGACGCCGTTGATCGCCGCCGGACTCGGCGTGGCCCTGGCCTTCCGCGTCGGCATGTTCAACATCGGCGGCCGCGGCCAGATGCTCATCGCGTCCGCGTGCGCCGGCTATGTCGCGTTCACGTTCGACATGCCTCCCGTGGTGCACCTGATCGTCGCCGTTCTGGCCGGCGTCCTCGGCGGCGCGTTGTGGGGCGGGATCGCCGGCGTGCTGCGGGCCCGGACCGGCGCGCACGAGGTGATCGTCACGATCATGCTCAACTACGTTGCCTTCTACCTCATCTCGTACCTGCTGCGAACCCCCGGTGCGCTGCAGGCGCCCGGCTCGAACAACCCGCAGACTCCCGCGATGGCGAGCACCGCGGTGTTCCCGGACCTGCTCGGCTCGCGCTACTCGCTGCACGCCGGCTTCCTCGTGGTCATCGTGGTGACCGCCTTCGTGTGGTGGCTGCTCGAGCGCTCCTCGATCGGCTTCCGGTTCCGCGTCGTCGGGGAGAACCCGAGCGCGGCGCGCGTCGCGGGCATCAAGGTCGAGCGCGTGTACATCTACGCGATGGTCATCGCCGGCGCCCTCGTGGGCCTCGCCGGAGTCATCCAGGTACTCGGCACGGTCACCACCGGCTTCGGGTCCGACATCGACGCCGGTATCGGGTTCGACGCCATCACGGTGGCGCTGCTGGGTCGTTCGCGACCGTGGGGTGTTTTCTCGGCCGGAATCCTGTTCGGTGCGTTCAAGGCCGGCGGCTTCGCCATGCAGGCCGCGGAATCGATCCCGATCGACATCGTGCTCGTCGTGCAGTCGGTGATCGTGCTCTTCATCGCGGCGCCGCCGCTGGTGCGCGCGGTCTTCCGATTACCCGCGCCCGTACCCAAGGCAGAGGTGTCGCGATGAGCACGCTGGCCGTCTCCACACCCAACTCCACGTCCTCGACGTGGAAGGTGCCCGTCACCCTGGGCGTCTTCGCGCTGATCGCGCTCCTCGTCTTCGGGATCCGCGGGGAGAGCGGTACCAGTACGTTCTCGCTGTCCACGGACACCGACCTCGTGCAGCTGCCGGACATCTCGCTACCGGCGCGCGCCACCTGCATCGTCCTGGCCGCTCTGCTGGTCGGTCTGGCGGCGTTCTCGGCCGTGCGGGCAACCTCCGGTCGGCGCACCCCGGTGTGGGCGGTCTCCGTGTTCGCGGTCGCGTTCGTGGTGCTGTTCCTGACCTGGTCGGCCGTGGGGGAGACCATCCCCGTTCCGGGCCTGCTGCTCGGGACGGTCGCCCTGAGCACCCCGCTCATCTTCGGCGCGTTGGGTGGCGTGCTGTCCGAGCGGTCCGGCGTCATCAACATCGCGATCGAAGGCCAACTTCTGGGCGGCGCCTTCGTCAGCGCACTCGTCGCCACGATCACCGGATCGGCCATCGTCGGCCTGCTGTCGGCGCTGTTCGCCGGGGCCCTGGTCGGCAGTGTGCTCGCGGTGTTCTCGATTCGCTACCGGGTCAATCAGGTGATCGTCGGCGTCGTGCTCAACGTGCTCGTCGTCGGTCTCACCAGTTTCTTGTACTCGCAGGTGCTGGTACCCAACACCGCGACCCTGAACACACCGCCGCGCTTCCCGCGCATCGCGATTCCGCTGCTCTCGGAGATCCCCATCCTGGGACCGGTGCTGTTCCGCCAGACGGTGATCGAATACACGATGTTCGTCGCCGTGGGCGCCGTCTTCTTCGCCCTGTTCAAGACCCGCTGGGGCCTGCGGCTCCGCGCGGTCGGCGAGCACCCGCGTGCTGCCGATTCCGTCGGAATCGACGTCCGCCGCGTGCAGTTCTGGAACGTGTGCCTCGCCGGCGCCATCGCCGGGGTCGGCGGTTCGTACTTCACGCTCGGCTCGGTCGGGGCGTTCGGTCAGGAGATGACGGCGGGCGCCGGCTACATCGCGCTGGCCGCGGTGATCTTCGGTCGGTGGGACCCGGTGCGGGCGACGCTCGCGGCACTGCTGTTCGGTTTCGCGTCGAACCTGCAGAACGTACTGGGCATCATCGGGTCGCCGGTGCCCAGCGAGTTCATGCTGATGCTGCCGTACGTGGTGACGATCCTCGCGGTCGCCGGTCTCGTCGGGAAGGTCCGCGGACCGGCCGCGGCGGGCAAACCCTACGAGAACTAGACACGGATCACCGGGCGCCGACGTCGGCCCGGCGTTTCGATCCTCCGGCGTCGGGAACCCACTCGGGGAACGTTCGTCGACGAAAGGACTACTCCGCTCATGTCTCGTATCGCGATCATCGGTGGCCACGGAAAGATCGCGCTGAAGCTGGCGAAGATCCTCACCGACGGTGGCCACCAGGTCACTTCGCTCATCCGCAACCCCGACCAGACGCCCGACATCGAGAAGATCGGCGCCACCGCGTCCATCGCCGATGTCGAGAACCAGACCACCCCGGAGATCGCGAGCTCGCTCTCCGGCCACGACGTCGTGGTCTTCGCCGCGGGCGCCGGCGGCGGTGATCCCGAGCGCACCTACTCGGTAGACCGTGACGCGGCCATCCGCAGCGTCGACGCCGCGCAGGCCGCCGAGATCTCTCGCTTCCTGCTGGTCTCGTATTTCGGCGCCGGAATGGATCACGGTGTGTCCCCGGATGATTCGTTCTACGCGTACGCCGAGGCGAAGGCCGAGGCGGATCAGCACCTGCGCAACAGCGACCTCGACTGGACGATCGTCGCGCCCAGCGGCCTCACGGACGACGCCGGCACCGGCAAGATCACCACGAAGGACGCCGGAGCGACCGGTGAGACCGTCGCCCGCGACGACGTCGCCGCCGTGCTCGCCGCCGCGATCGACATGCCGTCGACGTACAAGAAGATGATCGAGTTCGACAACGGCGACACCGCCATCGCCGACGCCCTGAGCTGAGCCGGACGAGTGGGGACCGTACGGCTGTTCGCGACCGACCTCGACGGCACCCTGCTCCGCCCGGATCGCACCGTGTCACCGCGGGCCGCGCGCGCCATGACGGCCGCGCGGTCCGTCGGCGTCGAGGTGGTGTGGGCTACGGCGCGCGCCCGGCATTCCGTGCACGAGTTCGCCCGGAGTTGCGGCTTCCGCGGCATCGCCCTGTGCGCGAACGGCGCGGTGGTCGTCGACCTGGCGGACGGCACCCCCCGCATCGTGTCCACCGTCGCGATCGACGACGACGCGGCCGCCGCGGCCATCGACCGAGTTCGCGCGGCAGTGCCCGGCGTGGTGTTCGCCGCCGTCGGCCCGTCCCGGTTCGTGGCGGAGGACGGATACGCGGCGCTGACCGTGTTCGCCGATCACCATCGTGATCCGGTGACGATGGACCGAGCGGGGGGCGCGTACCCCTGGCTGGATCAACCGTGCGTCAAGATCGTCGCCCGGCACCCGACGATTCCCAGCGAGGACGTCTACGCCTCGGTCGCCGCGGCCGGTATCGACGGTGTCGAGATCACGCACTCCGGAGCGCCCTACGTCGAGATGTCCGCCTCGGGGGTGTCCAAGGCCAGTGCTCTTGCCGCCCTGTGTGCCGATCGCGGGATCGACGCCGAGGAGGTCGCCGCGGCCGGGGACGCGCGCAACGACCTCGCGATGCTGCGGTGGGTGGGCACCGCGCTGTGTCCGGAGAACGCGATCGACGAGGTGCGCGCCGTCGCGGATCGGGTGCTGCCCGGCAACGACGCCGACGGCATCGCGTCGTACCTGGAGGAGCTGGCGGGCCACCGCGGACCCGTCATGACTTAGGCTCACCTCAGTCGCGGGCGATCGACGCCCGGTCGAGGACGAGGGGAGCGCGGTGAGCACGTCGCGGGGCATCCAGGGCGCGCTCCTGAAGCTCATCGGTGCGCCGGACGTGGTTCTCACCGTCACCGGCACCGAGGACGTGACCGCGCACTACCGGCGCATCACCGTCGATGCGGGAAGACTGTTCGAGCGCACCGCCGTGCACCCCACGATGTGGCTGCGGGTGTGGTTCCCCGCGGAAACGGAGGGCGAGTCGCTGCATCAGCGCGCGTACACGCTGGTCGACCCGGATCCGGACGCGAACTCCTTCGCCCTGGAATTCGCCCTGCACGATGGTCTCGCCGCCCGCTGGGCGCGCCGGGCGGTGGTCGGTGACACCGTCGTCGCGACGCTGCAGGGGTCGAAGTTCGCGCTCCCGGACCCACTGCCCGACGGTTATCTGATCGTCGGCGACACGGCGTCTCGGCCCGCGCTCACCTCGCTCCTGCGTGCGCTGCCCGCGGAACTGCCCGTCACGGTGTGGTTCGAGACCGTCCACGCCGACGACGATGCGCTCTCACCCGCACCTCGAGCGGGCACCGAGATCGTCCGCGTCCCGCGGCGCGCCGACGGTGCGTCGATGGTGGAGGCGGTGTCGGCGGCCGCGTTCGACGCGTCGGGTCACGCGGCCTGGGTTGCCTGCGACACGGTGACCACCCGCGCGGTCACGGCGGTGCTGAAGTCGCGATACGGCGTGCCGCGCCGCGCGATCAAGTCACAGGGCTACTGGATTACCTGATCGACGTCGGGGTGAGGTCAGGGACGGCCGTGGTAGGTCCGCGCCGCGGTGGTCGAGAGCAGCGCGAGGATCACGAACCCCATCAGACCGTTCACGATGGCCGATCCGATGGCCGCGGTGATCGCTCCGGCGGCGAGGAACGGCAGCACGATGATGCCGACCACCACCAGACCGGTGATCCAACTGAAGAACGTCGTCGGTGACGGCACCGCCTGGAACAGCAGCAGCATGAAGGCACCGGCCAGGACGGCGGCGAGGGCACCGTAGATCCCGGCGATCCAGGGATCGTTGAGCCCGTACATCCAGAACACGGTGGTGTTGGTGCGGGTGTAGACCGCCTGCACGATGGCCGCGGCCACCCATCCGGCGATGAACGTGGTGACGGCCGTGGCCACGACGCCGCCGACGAACGGGCCGACGTCGAACTTCGGGTTGCCGGAGGACGACGGCGCGGGCTGCTTGTACTGGGGCTCGCCGTACGGGGGTTGGTTGTACTGAGGCTGGTTGTACTGGGGCTCGGCGTAGTGGGCCTGGCCGTAGTCGTCCGCTCGGCCGTACGCCCGAGTCCGGTCGTCACCTCGGCCGTAGCCGTCCGATTCGCGCGGGTAGCGATCGCTCATCTGCCCACTCCCTCCTCCATCGATCCACCGGGGGACCGGCGTCGTTGCTGCCAACCCTAACCGCGACCGGCGTCGGTTCGGCGCGGCGCGCCCCGAACCGACGTGATCCCCGGCCCCGATGGCGGGCCCTCGGGGCGCCGGAGAGCAGGAGCGATCAGGGCGGCGATGTCCTCGGTGGAAGCGGGAGCGAGGGTGAGCGTGTCCGTCCCCGTCACGAGGTACCGCCCGTCGCCCTGGACGTCGATCCACACGGCACCCACGTCCACCTGATCGATCGGTGCATCGTCTCGGCTGCTGCGGCCCACCAGGATGTCCCCGAATCGGGCGAGCGGTGTCGCCAGCAAGCCGCGCACCGTCCGCCGGTAGTCGGCGCGGGCCGAGTTCTCCAGAACCGACCGGGACGACGCGGACAGCGCCGCCCTCTCCACGCTGCAGCGTTCGGCCCGGCCGGGTGGCGCGGTGGGGAGCGCCGCGGCGAACGCCCGCGGTATCGCCGACGCGGGCAGAGCGGACACCGTCATGTCGTCGGTCGAGGCATCGTCCGACGAGGCGTGCTGCACCACGAGCACGCCTCGGGATCCGCGCACCGACGCGTGAATGCGCACCGACTGTTCGGAGGCTTCGAGCCCGCACGCCGTGACCCGCCGGTCGCCGTGCACCAGCACCGACGCGGCCTCACGGAGCGCGGGATCGTCCACTCGGCTCGCGGCGATCCGGCGACGATGCTGCAGCTCGTCGCGGGTGCGCGCGGTCGATCGCCAGGTCAGGGGGACGGGCAGCCGGTCCCGGCCGATACCGGCGAGCAGCACGGAGAGTTCGAGAGAGGACAACTCCCACCTCCGGATGTCGCTCACCCGATCACCGGCGGCGCCACCAGCGGGAGTTCGCCCACGAGTTCGTCGCCGTTGTCCGCACTGATCAGATATCCGGCCGTGGTGTGCTGTCCGTCCTGATCGCCGCCCGCCCGTGCCCCGGGCATCATCGCTCCGGGTCCGTATCCGGCCGCCCGAGCGCCACCGCCCGCCGCGGAACCGCTCTGCAGGATGCCTCCACCGGCCCCGGACGCGCCGGCGCCTCCGCTTCCGAATGCGCCGCGGGCGCCACCGGCCGTCGTGCGCGGCCCACCGCCGGCCGAGCCGGAACCGGGTCGACCCCCCGACGAGGTCGACCCGGCACCGCTGCGGCCGGGGGTGGTCGGGGACCACCGTGTCGGCGACGTGAGAACGCCGCTCGATCCGGGGCCGCCGAGTGGGCCGGAGGCCCAGCCGCTCGAGCCCGGCCCGCCGGACCCTACGCTCCCTCCCGCGGCCGTGGGACCTGCGGCGGACATCGGCGCGGCGCCCGACGGCGTCGAGTTCGGCGCGGCCGCGGCCGTGGTGGGTGCCGGCTCCTCGAGCGGCGATCCAGCGGATCCGGACAATGCGGGCGCCCGTGCGTCACCGGCCGTCGCGTTCCCCGCCGTCGAGCCCCCGAAGCCCGACCCGGCCGACCCCGATCCGCCGGAGCCCGCGCCGCCGAACCCCGCGCCACCGAACTGGGCGGCCGTCGTTCCCGTCGGGTCGAACGGCAACGGCAACGCCGGGACGCCGCTGTCGGCACCGACGATGGTGGGAACGTAGATGGAGTCCATGGCCAGAACGGCCTCTGCACGTCGCTCCTCGAGTGCGGCGCGCTGCGCGGTCAGGGCACCGAAGCCGCCCAGAGGACCCCACGCCAAGGTGTTCGACATCAGCTCCATGCCGTCGGCGAATCCGAACGTCTCCGGCGGCGGGACCGCGACCCGCGTCGCTTCCAATCCCGCGTGCGACGCGCTCAGTTTGGTCGACACCACCTCGAGCAGCGTCACCATGGCCAGCGATTCGTCGCGGTAGCGGGTCACGTCACCGAGGGCGCGGTCCGCGGTCGCTCCCTGCCAGTCGACCCCCAGGACCGCTCCGATCTCCGACCACAGTCGATCGACCAACGGCACCAGGGCCGCGTGCGCGGAGGTCCACATCCGCGCGCTGGCCTCCACCTGCTGCGGCGCCAGCTGCTGCGATCCGAGGTAGATCTCCTCGTGCGACATCGCCGCGAAGGCTTCCGGCTGCACCGAGGTCGGCAGTCCCCGCCCGGCGTCCGCGGCCACCCGCGTCATCTCCGCGGCCACGGCCGCGGCCTCGGCGGGAAGAACCGGACCCGACGCGTCCATCAGCCCCACCCGGTCGAGCAGCGCATCACGGGCGTCGTTGAACCCGTCGGCGGCTCCGACGACTCCGTCGACCACCGCGGATCCCGCCGACGACAGCGCGGATCCCGCCGACGACACCGCCGACCCCACCGCGTCCGCGAACGAACCCGGCCCGTCACTCATCGACAACCCCCGCACATGAACCCATCGCACGCCCCCCAGCACTCCGACATCACGCAGTCCGACATCACACCTCGACGCACCGGCCGGCCGATCGGTTCCACGTACCCTGGAACCTCACGATCGAGGCCGCACCGAGCAGCGGCCGCCCGCCCCGACCGGTCGCACACCGCGAGGCGCCCTCCCGCCGATCGACGAATCCGAGGAACACCCCCATGTCGGACGACACCGAGCTGTCCCGAGAATCGACCGGCCCCGCAGATCCCACCGGCCCCGCAGAACCGCCCACCCGCGGACGCTCCCGCACCCACGTCGTCCGCCTCGGCATCGTCGTCACTCTTCTCGCGCTGCTCTTCGGGGTTCCGTGGTGGACGGTGACCTTCGGCGGCGCGCGGTGGCCCGTGGCCGTGGAGTTGCTGGGCACGCTCGCCTTCGTCGCCGCCGCGCTGACTCTGACGATCGCCATGAAGCGCGGGCACGGTGAGCCGCACTCGGATCGGTGGGCTCGGACCGGCGACACCCTGCTCGGTCTGGAGTGGATCGCGTTCGTGTGGTCCGTGATCGGACTGCTCGTGGAGGTTGTCCTCGCGCTCGCCGGGGTCACGGACCCGCTGCGCTCGCGGATCGTCGCGGTCGCGGTGATCGCTGTCGTCGTTCTCCTCGCGCTGTGGGGCCACCGCGAAGCGATGCGCGTGCCGCGGATCAAGAACGTCGAGGTCCGGCTCGACCGGCTCGGGCCGGGACTCGACGGGCTGCGCATCGTGCTGATCACCGACACCCACTACGGACCCATCGATCGGGCCGGGTGGTCGGCGGCGGTCATGGCCGAGGTCGATCGGCTGGACGCGGACATCGTGGGCCACATCGGCGACATCGCCGACGGATCCGTCGCGCGGCGCCGCACCCAGGCCGCGCCCCTCGAAGGCGTCCGGGCCCGCCTGGCGCGGGTCTACGTCACCGGCAACCACGAGTACCTCGGCCAGGCCCAGGAATGGCTCGACCACATGACCGAGCTCGGCTGGGATTCGCTGCACAACCGGCACCTCGTCGTCACGCGCGGCGGGGACAGCCTGATCGTGGCCGGGGTCGACGACCGGACGGCACGCGGTTCGGGGGAGCCGGGCCACGGCGCGGACCTCGCGGCTGCTCTCGACGGCACCGATTCGGACCTACCGGTCTTTCTGTTGGCTCATCAGCCCAAACAAATCGCCGCCGCCGTGGACGCGGGGGTCGATCTGCAGGTCTCCGGCCACACCCACGGCGGCCAGATCTGGCCGTTCGGTGCGTTGGTGCGGCTCGATCAGCCGGTGGTGAGCGGGTTGAGCAGGCACGGCGAACGCACGCAGCTCTACACCAGCCGCGGCACCGGCTTCTGGGGTCCGCCGTTCCGGGTGTTCGCCCCCAGCGAGATCACGGTGCTCACGCTCCGCTCGACCTCGCCGCACGCGTGACCTGATCCACCGCTTCGGCCCAGTGTCCGGAGCGCACCAGCGCCAGGGTGAGCAGCAGTCTGTCGTCGGGTGCGGTGATGGTTCTTCCCGTCAGTTCCTCGACCTGCCGGATGCGGTAGATGACCGTATTGCGGTGGCAGTAGAGCAGTTTCGCAGCGTTCGTGGGCGAGCCGTCGGTGGCGAGGACGTGCGCGAGAGTCCGCAGCAGCGTGTCGCGTTGGGCCGAGGGATGCATCGCGAGCGAGCCCAGGGCGTGCCCGACGAGTAGATCCGACGTCTCGGCGTCGACGGACATCACGATGCGCGGCAGGCGTTCCGAGGCGATCGCGACGGGGCCCTCCGAGGCGGACACGGTGGCGGCGGCGCGAACGGCGGCGCGGTAGGCGGCGGCGAAACCGGCCAGCCCGTCCGGTGATTCGGCGACGCCGATCGGACCGTTGGCGCGCGCCGCGAGAGCGTCGGCCACGGTGGTGAGATCGGGCCGCGTCGGGGCCAGGATTCCGAACTGCATGCCGTCACGAATGTGCCAGTGCGACAACGACGCCACACCGTCGACGGCGTCCTCCGGGGCCGGCAGCGGGGGATCGCCGAGGCTGGACAACGGTCCCGCGACGCACACCACCGTGTGCTTGGGGGTGAGGCCGAGCGTGGCTCTCGCGTCGACCACGAATTCGGGGTCGCCGCCGCTGCCGTCCCGCAGACCGTCGAGAACCGCCATGGTCTTGGTGAAGTCGCGTTGCTGCATGCGCACCGTCTCGCGCCGGTACGCGTCGACCAGGATGCTGTTCTGGGCGTCGAGCGCTCGCCAGAGCCGTTGTCCCGCAACCATGAGCAACCTCGGTTCGAGCGGCGTGCGAGTGGTGGACTGGGCCGCGACCAACTCCTCCCAGAGCGTGCGACTGCCCTGGGTGTAGGCCTTGAGGACTAGCTCCATGGGGATGCCCTGGCGAGCGCGTTCGCGGCCGGTGCGTCGCCACACCTCGGTGTTGTCGTCGCCGGTCTTGTTGGTATCGCTCAGCTTTCGCAGTCCGAGCCTGATGTGTTCGCGGGTGCTCTTGCGAACCAGCGCGGTGGTGTCGGGGGAGCCCGCCGCGGTGTAGTCGGGGTCTTGCTCGAGCAACGCGAGCGTGATGGAGTCGGCGATGGCATCGGCATCCGGGAGCAGCGCCGTCCAGGCCCGTGCGATGGCGGTGCGGTCGGCGTCGCTCAACGGGTCGCGGACAGCGCTCGGTGCGAGTCGTCGGCCGACCGTCGGGAGCGCCATTAACGGAGTTTTGCGCACTGCGACTCGGAATCGGGTCGGTTTGACCGAAATTGGTACCCGCAATCTCAGCACTTTTGTGCGCTCGGACCATTTCGCTCCCTGTGCGGAGCGTCCATAGTGGGACCACACAACCTGTGAGGTGGACCACATTGTCGATTGTCGAATCCCATTCCGAGCGGGACACCGAAACCGTTTTCGAGCTGTCCTCCGTCACCGTGACCTTCGGCGGAATCGTCGCGCTGTCCGATGTCGGACTCGATGTCCGGCGCGGTGAGGTCGTCGGAGTCATCGGTCCCAACGGGGCCGGGAAGACCACGCTGTTCAACGTCGCGTGCGGGCTGGTGAGCCCGCAGTCCGGGACGGTGTCCCGCGACGGGCGCACGGTGTCCGCGCTGAAGCCGACCGACCTGCCTTCGCTGGGCATGAGTCGGACACTGCAGAGCCTCGGTCTCTTCGACCGAATGTCCGTGCTGGACAACGTGATGGTGGGCGCCGATCTTCACGCGAAGACGTCGTTCCTGTCCGGACTCCTGGGTCTGTCCAGCAGCGGCAAGGACACCGCGGCCATCCGCGAGCGGGCCATGGAATGCCTGTCGGAACTGCGCATCGCCCAGTACGCCCCAGCCTTTCCCGCGAGCCTGCCGTACGCGGTGCGCAAGCGGGTCGCCCTCGCCCGCGCGCTGGTCGGCGATCCGACCCTGCTCCTGCTCGACGAGCCGGCGTCCGGACTGTCCGAGGCGGAGAAGGACGAGCTGGGGGAACTGATCCGCGATCTGACCTCGCGCATGTCCATCCTGTTGGTCGAGCACCACATGGACCTGGTCATGAGCGTCTGCGACCGCCTGGTGGTCCTGGACTTCGGCAAGGTCATCGCCCGCGGCACCCCCGACGAGGTCCGGGCGAACCCGGCCGTCGTCGAGGCCTACCTGGGAGACGAGGTCGAGCATGACGAGTGAGAAGAACGGCGCATCCACGGTTGCCCGCGCCGCCCTGACGGTGTCGAACCTGACCGTGCGCTACGGCGCGGTGACGGCCCTCGACGACGTGTCGATGACGATGCCCTCGGGCGCCGTCACCGCCGTCCTCGGGGCCAACGGCGCCGGAAAGACCACGCTGCTGCGCACCATCTCGGCGCTGTGTGCGCCGGCGTCGGGTCGCATCACCATGTCCGACGGTGACACGGGCGAGGTCGACCTCGTCGGTGCGAGCTCGGAAACGATGTCCCGACGCGGTCTGTCGCACGTTCCCGAGGGTCGCGGCGTCATCGTGGAGCTGACCGTCGAGGAGAACCTCCGCCTCGGAGCGTTGGGTCGCAACAAGTCCCGGCCCGCGGTGGGGATCGACCGCATCTTCGAGATGTTCCCGGTGCTGAAGGAACGACGCTCGGTGAGCGCCCACACGCTGTCCGGCGGCGAGCGACAGATGCTGGTGATCGGCCGAGCGCTCATGGCGACGCCGTCGATCCTGCTGCTCGACGAACCGTCGCTCGGTCTCGCGCCGCGCATCGTCGCCCAGATCTTCGCAACCCTCCGCGAGGCGGTCGACGAGGAGAACCTCACGGTGGTTCTCGTCGAGCAGAACGCGCGCAGCGCCCTGTCCATCGCGGAGCACGCCGTCGTGCTGTCGCTGGGCACCGTCGCGCGCGAGGGCCCGTCGGCCGACCTGGTCGGGGACGACGAACTCCGCCACGCCTACCTCGGTTTCTAGGAAAGGACGACTTCGGGTGCAACAGCTGCTCACCATCGTCATCAACGGCGTGACCAACGGAATGGTCTACGCCGCATTCGCCCTCGCGCTCGTCCTCATCTGGCGATCGACGCGCATCGTCAACTTCGCCCAGGCGCCGATGGCCATGTTCACCACGTACATCGCGCTGGTGGTCATCGACGCCGGCTACTCCTACTGGATCGGCTTCGCGGCCGCGCTGCTGGGCGGTCTGGTGTTCGGCGCGCTCGTCGAGCGGCTGATCATCCGGCACGTCGACAGCTCGTCGCACATCAACCCGGTGATCCTCACGCTCGGGCTGTTCATCATCATTCACGCCGCGGCGGCGTTCATCTTCGGCAACCAGTTCCGGTCGTTCCCCTCGCCGTTCGGTCTGGACGGCCGCACGATCGGCTCCGTCAACGTGGCTCTCACCGGGAACGACATCTACAAGGTCGTGGCGGTCATGGTCGTCTTCGGCCTGCTGGTCGCGCTGTTCCGCTACACCAGTCTCGGACTGACGATGCGGGCGAGCGCGTTCAGCCAGGAGGTCTCCCGACTCCTCGGGGTTCGCGTGGGACGGTTGCTGACGCTCGGGTGGGCGTTGGCCGCGGTCGTCGGCTCCGTCGCCGGGCTGCTCATCGCCGGCGGATCGCTGGTGCACCCCGGCTACATGGACTCGGTCGTGGTCTTCGGCTTCGTCGCCGCGGTCCTCGGCGGGCTCGACAGCCCGGTCGGCGCCGTCGTCGGTGGGTTGCTGATGGGCATCGGTCTCAGCGCGGTCAGCGGTTACATCGGCCAGGATCTCGTGGCCTTCTCCGCGCTGATCATCCTCATCGCGGTCCTTCTGTTGAAGCCCAACGGATTGTTCTCCGCCGCAGTGGCCAGGAGGGTATGACATGAGTACCGCAACCACGGCCCGCCCCACCGCGAAGTCCGAACCGTCACGCTTCGCCCGCGTGATCTCCTCCCCGGTCCGTCGCCACCTGCTCGGAGCTCTGCTCGGCCTCGTCCTGATCGTCGTCGTGCTCGAGAGCGTGAGCACGTTCCGCCAGGGGCAGCTGACGTCCGTGGCGTACCTGGCCATCGCTGCCGCCGGACTGACCGTGCTCACGGGTCTGAACGGACAGCTCTCGCTCGGCCACGGCGCGTTCATGGCCGTCGGGGCGTACACCACGGCACTGATGCTGCGCGCCAACAACTCCGGGTGGTCCATCCCGCTGGTCCTGCTGATGGCGACCCTGGTGGCCGCCGTCGTCGGACTGATCGTCGGCATCGCCGCGGCCCGGCTGCACGGGCCCTATCTCGCCGGTGCGACGCTCGCGCTGGCGGTGGCGATTCCCGGCCTCGCGCTGTACTTCTCGGAGTACCTGGGCGGGGAGCAGGGACTCATCATCCCGGCGCCCTCCGTGCCGACCCTGCTCGACGACATCGCGTTCTTCGTCACCGGTAGTGAGCTGACCACCACCAAGTTCGTCGCCTACATCGGGTGGTTCGTGCTGCTTCTCGTCTTCTTCCTGCTGGCCAACCTGTCGTCCAGCCGGATCGGGCGACGGTGGCGGGCGGTGCGCGACGACGAGGTGTCGGCGGAGATCGCCGGTATCGACCTGGGACGTACGCGGGTTCAGGCGTTCGTCGTCAGTGCGGCGTGCGCCGGCGCCGGTGGAGCGATCCTCGCCATGGCCACCCGCATCGCGGCGCCCAGCGGATTCACCCTGGTGCTCTCGCTGACGCTGCTCTCCGCCGTCGTGATCGGTGGACTGGGCACTCTGTCCGGCGCTCTCATCGGCGCCGCACTGCTCACCTACATTCCGCCCGTGGTGACAAACCTCGGTCTGGACGCGGGATTGAGCAGCCTGCAGGCTGCCGAACTCGCACCACTGGTCACCGGAATCTTCACCGTCCTGGTGATCCTGTTCGCTCCGCTCGGACTGGTCGGAACCGTACGCGTTCGATGGCTGACGCGTCGCTCGAAAAGAAAAGGGGTTTCATGAACACATTCAGGTCAACGGCGTTGCGGGGGACCGCGATAGCCGCGACGGTCGTCATGGTGGCCTCGTGTGGCGCCGGCGGACGCGACGAGGCCGGTGAAGCGTCGGAGGGATCCACCGTCGGCGTGACCGACACCTCCATCAAGCTCGGTGCGCACTACCCGCTCACCGGCGTCGCTGCCCCCGGGTACAGCGAGATCCCCACCGGCGCACAGGCGTACTTCGATTTCGTCAACGCCAACGGTGGAGTCAACGGTCGCCAGATCGAGTACCTGGTGCGCGACGATGCGTACGACCCCACCACCACCACCGAGGTGGTGAACGAGTTGGTGTTGCAGGACGAGGTCTTCGCCGTGGTCGGCGGACTCGGCACCGCGACGCACAGCGCCGTCGTCGACTTCCTCAACGAAGAGGGAGTACCGGACCTGTTCGTGTCCTCCGGCGCCATCATGTGGGGCAACCAGCCCGAGGAGTACCCCAACACCTTCGGTTGGCAGCCCGACTACGAGGTCGAGGGCAAGATCATCGGTGACTGGGTCACCCAGAACCGGCCCGACGCCCGCGTCGGCCTCTTCCTCCAGGACGACGACCTCGGCCGCGACAGCGAGGCCGCGGTGCGGCAGTACCTCGACGATCAGATCGTCGGCGTAGCTCGCTACACCTCGGGCAACACCGACGTCGCCCCGCAGATCGCGTCGCTGCAGGCAGCCGGCGCCGATCTGATTCTCGGGTTCAACGTTCCGTCCTACACCGCGCTGAGCCAGCTGGTGTCGCGTCGACTGAACTACACCCCCGAGTGGTTCTACAGCTCCATCGGATCCGACGTGGAGCTCGTGGGCTCGCTGCTCGGGCGCTTCTCCGAGGGACAGGTCACCGACGGTGGTTCGGCGCTCGAGAACATGCTCTCCCTCGAGTACATCCCCGGTGCCGACGCGGTCGACAACCCGTGGACGGATCTGTGGCAGCAGGTGTGGGACGAGCACGGCACCAGCGGCGAGCTCACCAACTACCGGGTCTACGGCATGAGCCACGCCTACGCGTTCGTCCAGGCGCTGCAGGCTGCGGGCGAGAACCCCACCCGCGAGGGCATCGTCTCGGCGCTGCAGGAGATCGGTTCCGAGCTCGACGGACCTCAGTACGCCCCGTTCCGCTACTCCGAGGGCAGCCACCTCGGCATCTCCGGTGCGGCCGTGACCCAGGTCCGCGGCGGTGTGCCCGAGCCGATCACGCCGGTTCTGGTCACCGACGTCGGCGACTCGGAGGTCACGGAGTTCGACGGTGAACTCTCGGAGCCGCCGGAGAGCGGCATCCCGGACGTCGAACCGGTCGGCTGACCGGAGGCCGGGACGGGTCAGTGCGTGCGGGCAGTCGCCAGCAGCGCCGGCTCGTCCTGGCCCGGCCACGTACCGGTGAGCGTGTAGGTCTGCTCGCCGGAGGTGCCCGGCTCGAGAACGGCAGGGGCGGGGCCGCCCACGATGCGTAGCACCTCGGTGGTGACGAAATCCGCCACCGGGATCGCGTCGGGGGCGGTCCCGCTCTCGCGTGTCACCCCGCTGCCGCGAACCCGGGCGGTCACGACGCGTCGCTCGGCGGGGACCTCGGTGTCGAACACGAGTTCCGCCTGCTCGCCGCCGGTCAGGATCGTGCGGGCGAGCGCGGCGAGATACACCGGATCCTCGGTCCCGTCGTACACCCACCGGTCGCCCAACACGGTGTGGGTCATGGTCGTGACGAGGGCGGTGTCGAACGCGGTGCCGGGGTCGCCCTCGAGCGGTCCCGGTCGGTACGTGACGGGAACCTGCATGACCGTTCCGTCGGCCGCCCGCACCAGGAACGTCTCGATGCCGACGACGCCCTCGGGGTCGTCGAACCGAAACGTGTCGACGATGTCCATCGAGGACAGGTCCAGCGCCGCGGACCACGGCTGACCCGGGATCCACGCGCGCAGCATCTCGATCTTGGTCGGACTGATCTCGGCTCGGTGGATGAGTGCCATGGCGAGAACGCTACGCGCCGGGCCGATCCGCGTCGGGCACGTCGGGTTCGGCCTCGGGTGTCTCGGTCTCGACGTATTCGGTACCGAAGATCCGGGCCGTCGCGACGCCGTCGAGCACTGCGCGCTGCAACTGCGGCGGGACCAGGAGGAGCTCGGTGCCCACCAGGATTCCGTCGGCCACGAACGACTTCAGCCGGGCCGCCACCAGTTCCGCGGTCCGGCGATCCTCGCCCTCGAGGCTCTCGTAGTCCTCGTCGAGGTTGGCCTCGGGCGGATCGGGGGTCATCGCCGCGAGCACGGTCTGCGCCGCGAAGTTCTCCGCGACCGATCGCGAGACGTCGATCTCCTCGTCGACGGACAACTGCGCGCGGACGTAGGCGGCGACCACCGACCGCAGCACCTCGAGTTCGCGAGCCCGGAAACCGGCCGCGGAGGCTCCGGGGGCGGCGCCGGTGTCGGCGACCTCGATGAGCTGCGCGTCGAGAGCGGTGTGCCACAGGTCCGCGAGCTCCGGCACGTCCCCGACGCCCTGGAACGTGGACGCGGGCACGTCGATCCTCAGGCCCTCGGCCACCTCCTTGGCGTTCACGGGTCGGCCGCGGCCCGCCCACGCCAGCAGCGAGTCCAGGCGGGTGACGACGGCCAGGTCGGCCAGTGCGTTCGCCTCGTCCGAGGCGGAGACGTCCGGCAGCTCGATGTCCGCGGGGTCGATGAGATCCGGAAGCGAGTCGACGAAGTCGGTCAGGTCTTCCATGCAGTGCTCGTAGTAGGCATCGGTGCCGGACCAGAGATCCTCGTCGTCGAGGAACGTCAGGAACGACAGGGAGCTGAACACCAGGTGCAGGGCGGCGTCCTCGCTGGTGTCGAGGTCCTGGTCGAGCACGGTCTCGGCGGCGTCGAGCACCAGGTGCGCGTCGTCCGGAGTCCAGGCGGTGGGGGTGAAATCGGGCCGTACGCGGGTCAGCTCGCCGAGCAGCGATTCGACGACGCGACGGGTGGGTTCGATGTCCCCGGCCGCATCCTGTCCGCGCATCCATTCGACGAAGTCGGTCAGGAGGCGGGCGGTCGCGCGCACCGCCGCGGGTGCGGTCGGCGCCGACGTCTGTCGCCGCTGGCGGGCCTTGGTCTTGGCGGCACGCTTCTGTCCGCGCCCGGTCGGGCGATTCGATCCCATGTGCCGACACTATCGACAGACGATCCGTCGCGTCGGCGGGGAGCGTCCGGGGCGCGTCCGGGGCCACTGTGTGACGCAGATCATGTGACGGCGGCGTGCGTTTCGCCGTTGTCAGTTCGACCTACTTACACATCACGAACGCACATCGGCACGATGCCCCGTACCGAGAGTTCGGCGCGACACCGTGATCAGACCGAGTGCGACGGAAGGAGCAACCATGGCGGACTTCATCGACAAGGCGAAGGACAAGGCCGACGAGGCAGCCGGCGCAGCCAAGAAGAAGGCCGGCGAGGCCACCGGAGACGATTCTCTGCGCAGCGAGGGTGCGGCCCAGGAGACCAAGGCGGAGGGCAAGCAGGTCGTGAACAACGTGTCCGACGCTGCGGAGGACGCCGCCGACGCCGCCAAGAGCACGGTCAGTGACCTGGTCGACAAGGCGAAGTCGAAGGTCGACGAGGTGTCCGGTAACGGCGACGCGACCGACAAAGCCGCTCACAAGGCCGACAAGGCTGCCGACGATGCCGCAGCGAAGGCCGACGAGGTTGCGAGCAAGGCTGCGGACAAGGCCGAGAAGGCCGCCGACAACGTTGCGGCGAAGGCCGACGAGGTCGCGGGCAAGGCCAAGCACGCGGTGAACGACGTGGCCGATTCGGTACGCAACTTCGACGCCGGGAACATCGACGCGCAGGACGTAAAGAAGGCGTCCGCCGTGTCCGCGCCCGTCATCGCTGCAGCCATGGGTGCCGTCGTCGCCGTCGTCCTTCTGCGTCGTCGCCGTCGTCGTTACCTCCGCGTCGATCCGAAGACGGCGCTCGCGCACCGTCTCGGTGTCGCGCAGAACGTCGGACGCGACCTCGCGTACACCGCGAAGTCCAAGCTCTGAGCCACCCCTGATTTCTCGATCACCGATCGAGACACCGGCACAACGCAAGTGAGCTCCGCTTTTCACAGCGAGGGGGTTGCGTTGCGCTGATGCGCACCGCACCAGGTGTGCCCGAGAACCACCGCGGCGCCTGCCCACCCGGCAGGCGCCGCGGTGGTTTCGTCGTGTGAGGGCTCGGTCGTACGCCCATCCGGTCGCGGGGGAACCGAAATCCGCTCCGCCGCGTCCATTTCCGTGCAGACCCGGATCGATCGAACCGGGCCCGACGCGGGGAGGTATCGCCGGTGGACGATGTGGATATCGGGGGCGGAAGCAACGGGGGGATGGCCGTTGCCGCCGACGACGTGCAGTTCCGTGCGAAACGGATCGGGTCCCTGTCGGACGGATTACGTACGGAATTGAGCAGTGTGTCCGAGGACGTCGACCGACTCCTCGGATCGTGGCGCGGTGGTGCGGCCACCGCATATTCGGCCGGGTGGAGCGAGGTTCGCGCCGCAGCCGGGCACCTGCTCGATGCTCTGAGCGACACCTCGCTGCGTGTGGAGTCGGCCGTCGACGGATACCGGGCGGACGACGCGCGGAATGCGGAGACTTTGCAGCGCATGGCGTTCGGCGCAGCCGCGGCGCCGGGGTCACGCGCATGACCGCGTTCTCGGTCGACCTCGAGGCACTCGACGCCGTCACCGCCCGGCTGGCCGCGTTCGTCACGGCGGTCGATGCTCGTCTGGCCGACGTCGATGCCCACGTGGCGGAGGTGAGTCGACTGTGGACCGGTCCCGCGTCGAGCGCCCACCTCGACGGCCACGTCGCCTGGTCCACTGCGGCGCGGGAGATGCATCGCGGCCTCGATCGGCTCCGGTCCGCGGCCGCGACGGCGCACACGTCGTATTCGGCTGCGGTGCAGGCGAATCTGCGCATGTTCGGGGAGAGCTGATGGCGCCCGTCACCGTCGATGTCGCCCCGGAGGTCATCGCGTCGGTGGCCGATACACTGCGCGACAACCGGATTCGGGTATCCGATGCGGTGCGTCGGCACGGAGAGGTGGCCTGGACGTGGGCGTCGATGGCCGGAAGCGATGCGGCCGGCACCGAGTGGGGCCGGTCGTACGACTCCGACGCGGCCGACCTGCTGACGGCCGTCGCGGGCGTCACCGCTGCCCTCGGCACCTCTGCGGTGCTCGTCCGGCAGGTCGCCGCCAACTACGCGGCCGCGGAGGAGCGGGCGGGTGGGCCGCCGGCATCCGTCGGTCTCGCCGTCGTGGAACCGGTGCCGCCGGTGGCCACTCTGCCCAGCGCCGTGGGCGACGCCGGTCCCGGTCTGCAGGGAGCGATCGAACTGGCGGACGCCGTGGGCGTCCCGTGTCCCAACGGCGACACCGACGAGCTGCGCGCTGCCGCCCGGTGCTGGACCGATCTCGGGGCGAGCCTGGCCGGAGCGGCCGACGGTATCCGGGACGCCTCGCGGCGATTGACGGCGGAGGTGACCGCCCCCGAGGTGGAACCGGTGCGCCGCGACGTCGGGCGGGTGGCCACGGCGTGCACGGCCGCTGCTGCGGGATGCGCGGCCCTCGCCGATTCGTGCGACGACTACGCCGATCGGCTCGCCCACACCCGTGAACGGATCCGCGATCTGATCGAGCGGTTCGCCCTCGAGGAGGCTGCGGCCGTCACTCTGGGCATCGGGCTCGCGTTCGTCTCGGCCGGTCTGTCGGCCGCGGCCGCGATGGCGGTGTCCGCCGGGCGTTTCGCCGCGACCGCGAATCGGGTGCGGGCGCTGCTCGAGACCTTGCGGGCGTTCGCCGCGGTACGGCGTAGTTCGTCGACGGTCTCGCAGGCGCGCCGTGCCGCGGACGGCGTCGAGGACGTCGCCCGACGCGAGCCGATTCGTGCCGAGGCTCCCGGTCCGGGCAGTGTTGCCGAGGGCAAGCCGGGCTTCGCGAACACGCGGGCGCTCGACGATCACTTCGCGCGCCACGGCCGCGATGTCGGAGCACGGTCGGCGCAGGAGTACGCCGAGCTGGCCGCGAAGTTCCGCGCCGAGGGCACCCACCCCACGAAGGTGGGGGCCGATGGCACCGTGCGGATGTACGACCCGGCGAGCAACACGTTCGCTTCGTACACTCCGGACGGGACGATCAAGACGTTCTTCAAGCCGAGTTCCGGTGCTGCCTACTGGGACCGTCAACCGGGGGGATTGATTCAGTGAGTACCTACACCTGCCTCGTGTGCAGATATCCGGGCCTGTCCGAGCCGCCGTATTCGGACGCCGGGCCGTCGTACGAGATCTGCCCGTCGTGCGGATTCGAGTACGGGGTGACCGACGAGGACACCGGCATCACACCGGAGCAATGGCGCGCGGAATGGATCGACCGCGGTGCTCCGTGGAGTTCGACCTCGCCGCGCCCCGACGAGTGGGACGGCCTCGCGCAGCTGCGATCGTCGTGAATGACTGTGACGGACAAAAAGACTCTGCGGTTTTCACGACATGTAATCGTGACAATGATTCCGAAAGGAACGCCGCACCCGCGGGACCAGGAGTTCATACTTCCCTCTCGGGCATCGCCGTCATCCGCCGCGAATGCCGTCGTAGGAGCGGGTACCCGCGAACCCGCGGGGTGCCCTTCGAGAAGGGACCACAGTCATGCGCAGTACCGTCGTGCGCACCGCCGCAGTGCGGCTCGTCATCCTGGTGCTCGGAATCGTGATGATCGTTGTCGGACAACCGAGTTCGGCCTCTGCGGCCAGTCCGTACCCCGGTCGGCAGGGGATCGGGTTGCAGGGGATCAGCTTTCGCGACACGCCCGCTCAGCAGCAGGCTCAGGCGGCCCGGATCGCCGGCACCGGCGCCACGTGGGTTCGCATCGAAATCGACTGGTGGTACGTGCAGGACGGGGGTCGGAATTCGTTCGCCTGGGCCGGTCCGGATTCCGCGGTCACCGCCGCCAAGGGGCACGGATTGAATGTCCTGCTGCTCATTCAGAAAACGCCGCCGTGGGCGCGGACCACGGCGAACGGCAGTACTCCGCCGACGAACGTCGCCGAGTTCGCGACGTTCGCGGCCACCGTCGTCGCGCGCTACCGCCCGTACGACGTGTACGCGTTCGAGGTCTGGAACGAGCCCAACCTCGCCACCTTCTGGGCCGATCCCGTGACCGGCAAGCCCAACCTGCAGGGGTACGTGTCGCTGCTGAAGGCTGCGTACCCGGCGATGAAGGCCGCGACTCCGCTGGGCATCACCGTCGTCAGCGCCGGCCTCGCTCCGTGGGGGCGCACCGGAACCAGTCCCGACGGCCGGGCCGTCGCACCCCTGACCTACCTCCAGCAGATGTACGCCGCCGGTGCGAAGAACTACTTCGACGCGGTCGGATGGCACCCGTACACCGCTCCCGCCCTGCCGAACGATGTCTCGGACTACAACGCGTGGTCGCAGATGAGCGTCGATTTTCGGAACACCAACGGCTCGATTCGGCAGAAGAGCGCCCGAACGATCATGACCGAGAACGGCGACGCCGGAAAGATGATCGTCATGACGGAGGCGGGCGCCGCGACCGGGGGGACGCCGAGCCTCACCGAAGCGGGCCAGGCCGCGGCGTACCAGCAGGCCATCGACCTGCGGGCGTCGTACTCGTGGGCGGGACCGATCTTCTTCTACTCGATCACCGATCGTGCGCCCCTCACCACGGTGAACCCCGACTCGGAGGACTACTTCGGCGTCTACCGGAGCGACGGGACGGCGAAGCCGGCGGCCGGGGTGATGCAAGGCGTGGGGTAGCGGCCCGTTCCCACCCCTGCGCACCCTCCAGCGCCCCGTTCCCACCGCCGCGCACCCTCCAGCGCCGCGCGCACCGCGCAGCGTGCGCATGTCGCTGCACGGTGCGCGAGGTGGGGTTACTCGCCGGACCTACGACTCGCAGCCCACCCCGTCACCATCACGGTCGAGGTGCGATCCGTACCCGGGGCTGCCCGCGTAGACGGGCGCCGCGCCGGCGTTGCGGGCCGCGGTGCAGTTCTCGTAGTACGCGGAACTCGACGGCTCCGGAACGTACGCCTCGGGTTCGACGTAGGGCTCGGGTTCGACGTACGGCGCCGGCGCGACGTAGGGCACGGGTGCGGGGACCGGCGCGACGAAGGGAACGGGTGCGGGAACGTACGCGCGATCGACGTCGGGCACGTCGACGTAGGGGGTCTCGACGTAGGGCACCTCGACCGTGGTGGTCGCCTCGGCGCTGCTGGGTGCGGTGGTGACCGTGGTCGTCGATCGCGGTGTCGTGGTGCGCGGCGCGGTGGTCCGGGTGGTGGTCGGGGCCGCCGCGGTGGTGGAGGCGGCCACTTCCTCGACTGCGGAGACGGTGCGAGGCTCGGAGTCGCCCAGCGATACCGCGACGATGCCGAGTCCCACCAGCGCCGCCCCGCCCAGCGCGACCGCCTTCCCTCGACGCTTCCTGCGTGGCTGTTCGATCTTCGGGGTGGCGAACGGGGGCGGGTACGAGCTGTTCATGAACGGTCCTGAGGGCTGGAAGAATCGACGGTTGGTCGAGTGAGCCCGGTGGTGGACCCCGACGCTTGTCGCACTGGACAGCGTGACCGTTACAAGCGGTCGGTTTCGGACTGCGTCACGGAAGTTCGGCCAATAGAACCGCCACGTCGGTCGTCGATGCCATCGCGTCCACGATCGAGGCGAGAGCGGCCGTGTCCTGCGTGCCGACCAGCGCCCGTAACTTGGCTTCGACCGCCCCGCGGTCCATGGGGAAGTGGTCGACGTCGCCGACGGGATTGGGGGTGCTCGCACCGATCCGCTCACCGGTGCGCAGGGTGACGGTCACCGAGGCGGCGCGGCGACGGGGGAGGAGTGCATCCAGCTCGGACGCCGCTTCGACGGTCACCCGTTCGCTGAGGCGCTCGGCGGCCGCGAACGTCCGGCCGTCGGGATCGAGGGCATCGGCGTCGATCGCGTCCGCCGACAGCGCCGCCGCCACGACGAACGGCAGCGAGAACATGGCTCCGAGACGCGTGGTGGGATGTCGTCGGAACAGGGGTGCGGCCAACGAATGCGTCTGTACGAGAACATGATCGATGTCGTCCACGGTCCAGGACGCGGTCGCGGTCATGTTCTGGACGGTGTCGACGGCCGCGTGGGTGTAGGAGCAACTGGCGTGTCGTTTCGCGTACCCCTCCACCACCAGCCACCGGTGTCCGAGATCGGACGTGAGGCGGTCGAGGTCGAGGCTTCCGACGATGTCGCCCAGAGTCGACGCCACGGCACCGGAGTTGTGCACCAGTCCGGCCGACGCCAATCGGGCGCCGTCGAGACCGCCCCGCGCGGCGCCGGCGATCCACAGATTTCGAGTGAAGTCGCCGTCGAGCACCATCGCCCACGGCGTCACGTGGACGAGCCCGGTCGAGGAATCGATCGCGGCGGCGACGGTCTCGGCGTCTCCACCCCCGATGATGCTCGCCGCGGTCGCGGCGCCGGCGGCGCCCCAGTGGCCGTGGGTGTGCCACCGAGGGTCGCGGGTGAGCGCATGACCGAATCGAGCGGCCACCTCGTATCCGGCGACGATCGCTGCGATGAACGTCGCACCGCTGACGGCGGTGCTCGACAGCCGTGCCGCGGCGACGGCGGCCGGAACCACGTGCGCGGCCGGGTGCCCGGCCGCGTACTTGTTGCCCTCGTCGAGTTCGAGACAGCAGGACGCGATGGCATCGAGCGTCATGGCGGTCTCGACTGTGGTCCGTGTCTCGCGCCCGATGGTCGACGTGGACCCGGGTTCGGCGAGCCACGCGCGTCGAAGGGCGACGAGTTCTGCCGTTCGGGATCCGGCGAGGGTCACACCGAACAGATCCAGGAGCAGCAGGCGAGCGCGGTCGGCGAGGACCTCGGGCACGCCGCCGACGCCGGAATCGGGCTGCCCGTCACGCAGTGCGATGGCCATACCGGCCAGGTCGTCGACACGTTCCGTTGAACGGAACACCAATGGGGTCGCCATCGACGAGACGCTAGCGACGGTGAATGGACTGCGTCAATGGTGAGCGCAGCAAGCGACACGGCTGCTAGCGTGAACCACACCGCACGAGCCATTCTCGATGCAGGGTTTACGTTCCGCTGAAAGAAACGCAACTTCAGCGCACCGCGAGTCACCGACACGAAGGAGTCGCCCATGACGCCGGATCCCTTGCTCCAGGCCGTGCAGGCCGGGGTGCAGATCGTCGACCTGGGGAGACAGCTGCGCGTCGGGATGCCGCAGTCACCCAACCATCCCCAGTTCTGGCACACCCTCCCGCGCCGCCACGGCGACATGACGCGGGTCGACGGCGGCAGTGCGGCCAACGACATGATCACCACCGGGACGCACGTCGGAACCCACATCGACGCCCTGGCTCACGTGTCCCAGGACGGCAAGTTGTTCGGCGGCGCAGATGCGGGGGCCTCGTGCATCGGCGGAAAGTACGTCGAACTCGGAGTGCACACCATCGAGCCCATGATCCGACGGGGCGTGCTGCTGGACATTCCCCGCACACTCGGTGTGGATCGCTGCGAGGGCGGCTACGAGATCACCGTTGCCGATCTGGACAAGGCCTGTGCCGACGAGGGTGTCGAGGTCCGGGCCGGCGACGTCGTGCTCATCCGCAGTGGGTGGGGTCAGCTGTTCGACGAGGGGCAGCCGTACGTGGGGGGACCGTCCGGGGTGCCGGGGGTGAGTGAAGCCGGCGCTCGGTGGTTGGCCGAGCGCGGTGTCCACGCCGCGGGTGCCGACACCATCGCCTTCGAGCGTCTGGCGCCGGGCGGCGGCCACGCCATGCTGCCCGCTCATCGAGTTCTGTTGGTGGAGAGCGGGATCTACATCATCGAGGCTCTCGACCTCGAGGAGCTCGCGGCGGTGCGTCGCTACGAGTTCACCTTCGTGGTGGTCCCGTTGGAGATCTTCGGTGCCACCGGATCACCGGTGCGCCCGTTGGCGGTGACGTCCGCATGAGCGAGACCTCCGCGCAGATCCTCGCGCAGTTCACCGCCGGCACCTCGTTCGACGACCTTCCCGACGACGTGGTCACCAGCGTCGGAATGCGGGTGCTGGACACCCTCGGTATCGCCGTCGCCGCCACGAGTCTCGACACCAGCCGGGCGGCGATCGCCTGGGCACGTGAGCAGGGCGGTGCTGCGACGGCATCCGCCGTCGGCGTCGACATCGGGCTCCCACCGACTCTGGCGGCCTTCGTCAACGGGGTGCTGGCGCATTCGCTCGACTTCGACGACACCCACCTCCCGTCCGTTCTGCATCCCAGTGCCAGCGTGATTCCGGCAGCCCTCGCCGCCGCGCAGCAGCACGGTGCGGACGGCCGGACGCTGGTGCGGGGAATCGCACTGGGCCTCGAAACCTGTGTCCGGCTGGGCATGGCCGGGTTCGATCCCGAGACCAACAACTCGGTGTTCTTCGAACACGGCCAGCACGCCACGTCCATCTGTGGCGCGATGGGCGGCGCCGTCGCGGCGGCCGTCATCGGCGGCGCGGACGCCGATCGTATCGTCGACACGCTCGGCATCGCGGCCTCCATGGCGTCGGGCATCATCGAGGCCAATCGCACGGGTGGCACGGTGAAGCGACTGCACTGCGGATGGGCGGCGCATTCGGCGCTGTCGGCGGCGGGCCTGGCGGCCCATGGCATCACCGGCCCGCCGACCGTCCTGGAGGGCCGCTTCGGGTTCTTCCAGGCGTGGCTGCACGACTCGGGTCGGCAGAGCGAAATCGTCGACGGTCTGGGGACGGACTGGGCGGCGCCGAAGATCTTCTTCAAGCCGTACCCCGCCAATCACTTCACCCACGCGGCGCTCGACGCGGCCGCTGCGGTGCGCGCGAGAGGCGTTGCACCACAGGACGTCGTCCGCTACTCGCTGGGCGTACCCGCAGCGAATCTCCGGACCATCGGTGAGCCCATCGAGGTGAAGCGAACACCCCAGACCGGCTACATGGCTCAGTTCAGCGGGCCGTACGCCGTCGCCGTGGGCATGCTCGGCGGAGGTGGGTTGGGCGCCGACATGGCGGACTACTCCGACGATCTGGCGACGTCGGCCGAACGGGTCGAGCTCATGGCCAAGGTCGACGTGGTTCCGGACGCTCGTTGCGACGCGATCTTCCCGCACCAGTTCCCGGCGATCCTGACGGTCGAACTGACGGACGGCACCACGGTGGTCGAGGAGATGCTGACGACGCGCGGCGGGCCGGAACGCCCCCTGTCGTTCGACGAGGTGTCGGCCAAGTTCCGGTCGAACGCGGGTCCGTTCCTGCCGGCGGACGAGGTCGAGGCACTGGCTCGACGGTGCGGACGTCTTGCCGAGTTGACGCGAACGGACGAGCTGCTCGCGCCCCTGACCAGGGTCTGACCCTGGCGACGCCCGAGGTGGGCGTCCCGGACGCTCAGGCGCGCGCGAGGATCTCGCGCGCGCCTCGGACCACGGCCTCGTCGACGAAGCGACCGTGGTCGTCGACGGTGGGTCCACCCTCGGCGGTGTCGAACAGCTCGACCAACCGCCGAGCCCGCTGCACGTCGTCCGACGTCGGGGTGAGCGCGGCGTTGATGATCGGGATCTGCGTCGGATGCACGGCCGTGCGACCCCGAAATCCCAGATTGACCAGGTGCTCCGTCGACGCGACGAACCCGGTCAGATCTCGGAAGTCCGTGGAGGTGGGCGCGATCGGTGCGGCGATTCCAGCTGCGGCGCAACCGATCACGAGCTCCGTCCGCAGCTGATCGATCACCCCCGCCGTTCCGGGGGTGCGCCGGATGCGAAGATCCGCGAGCAGGTCCACTTCGCCGAGTCCGAAAGTGAGCACACGCGGTATCGCCGCCATCTCGTGGACCGATCGCAGCGAGTGCGCGGTCTCCACCAGCCCGATCACGGGTGTGTCGGCGAAGTCTCGTTCGCGCTCGTGACGGGACAACAGATCGTGGGTGCGTTCGAGCGCGTCGACCGTGCACTTGGCGACCATCACGCCGGCGATACCCCGGTGCGCGGCGGCGTCGAGATCGTCCTCGAGGAACTCCGGTGTCACCCTGACCCAGATCGCCGCCGAACCGTGGTCGTTCGCTCCTCTCCCCGTCAGCCACGCGGACACGTCGCGCCGCGCACTTATTTTGTGCTGCAGGGGAACCGCGTCTTCGAGGTCGATGATCACGGCATCCGCCGGACCCGCCGCGGCCTTGTCGAACAGGCTCGGCTTGACCGCCGGCACGTAAAGGAGGGATCGAGGTGCAGCGATCATCGGGCGGCCTTCTCTTCGAGCATCGAGGTGATGGACCGCGCGGCGGCCACCACCTGGTCGGCGTGGACGGCGTGCTCGTCGTCCGCCGTCGACGAATATCGGAACGCCGGCCCGGACGAGCTGACCGAGCCCAGGACGTGACCCGCGGCGTCGAAGAACGGGGCGGCGATGGACGCGGCACCGGTGTTGCGCTCGTTGATGGACGTGGCGTGGCCGATCTCGCGGATCTCGGCCAGCCGTGCCATGAAGGCGTCCGCGTCGACATCGGCTGCGGTCGAGCGCAACTCGGCCAACGCCTCGACGGCGAAGTGCTCCGGGAGGAACGCGAGGATGGCTCGACTCGACGCTCCCGAGTGCAGGGGGTACTGCGGGCCGATCTCCACGACCATCTTGACTTCCTGCGGGCTCTCGTATTGATCGAGATACAGGCGCCGGTGTCCCACGAGCACGGACAGCGTTGCGGTCTCGCGGGTTTGTGCCCGAAGCGATCGCAGGACGGGTGCGGCGATGGTGCGTACGTCGAGCTGGCTCCACGCCTTCGTGCCGAGACCGATGGCGGCGGGTCCCAGCGAGTACGTCGACTCACCCGCGACGGGTTGCACGATCGACCGTGACGACAGGGACTGCAGGATCCGGTGCACCACAGCCTTGCTCAGGTGCAGGCGTCGGGCGATCTCGGAGACGCCGAGAGCGCGATCCGATTGCGCGAAGGCCAGCAGCACATCGGCAACGCGATCGGCGGACTCGGTGCCGGTGTAGAGCTCGGGACTCTTGACCGGCGTCGAGGTGTCGGGTGAAGCGTCGGCCATCGTGGTCGCCTTTCGGGGGAGCCGAGAATGCATCCGGCAGGGTGTACCACCAGTGTGGCGTAACGGTGCCTGCCATCAGTGCGTTCCGCTGAGCGAACCACACCTTTAACAAGAAAGTCACGAAACAGCCTGTTCTGACCCAGTGAGCCATGCCATACTCATGTCGCGGGGGGATCGACCGTCATACCGACGGTGCGCTGAGCGGAACAGCAATCAGCGTTTCAGGCCATGCGGTTCGACTCGGTGCCGGCAGACGGCGCGGAAGGCAGACTCAACCATGAAAAAGCTCGTAGGCGTGCTGACAGCCGTCGCTCTGGTAGGCGCTTCGGCGTGCGGGTCCTCCTCGGGGGCCGACGATTCCGGTGCGATCAAGATCGGGTCCGTTCACCCCACCACCGGCGCACTCGCCGGAGTCGGCGGGTTGATGAACGACGGGGCCGCGATGGCGGTGGCCGACATCAACGCGGCCGGCGGCATCGAAGCTTTGGACGGTCGAGAGCTCGAGTTGGTCTCCGGTGACAGCCAGGGCCGGGCCGAGGTGGGACAGAGCGAGGCACAGCGCCTCATCGACGACGGCTCCGTCGCGCTCATCGGGACCTACCAGTCCGACGTGACTCTCAACGTGGCGTCGGTCGCCGAGCGGTCCCGCGTTCCCTTCGTCATCGACGTCGCGGTGGACGACCAGATCCTCGAGCAGGGATATCAGTACGCGTTCCGCATGCAGCCCAACGCGTCGAGCATGGGAACCGACGGCGCCAGGGCGCTCGCGGCCATCGAGGAGCAGACCGGCGAGGCCATCGATTCGGTGTCCTACCTCCACATCGAGGGGTCCTTCGGCGACAGCGTCTTCGACGCGTTCGAAGCCGAGGCCGCGAACCAGGGCATCGACTCCGTGCAGGAGATCAGCTACCCCGCGACCAACTTCTCCGACGCCACTACCGTCGTACGCGAAGCGGCCGTGTCGAATCCGGACGTCATCATCGCCACCGGCTACTACCCGGACGGCCTGTTGATCGCTCGCGCGGTGGAGCAGCTGAACGTCCCGGTCAAGGGCGTGTACGGAATCGCGAACGGTGCGTTCGACGACAGTTCGTTCCCGTCGGATGCGGCAACGGCCGGTGACGGCGTGTTGAGCGCCAACTACCACTACGACGCGACCAGCGAGCGAGTCACCGACATTCGCGCCCGGTTCGAGGAGCAGTTCGGACGCCCGATGGAGACGGCATCCATGCTGTCCTACCAGGCCGTCGAGGTCATCGCCGCCGGGCTCGAGGACGGCGCCGACAGCGACCCCGAGGCACTGCGCGAAGCCATCTCCGGAGTGTCGATCGAGGACCCGCTCCTCGCCTTCAGCGGACCCATCGAGTTCGACGAGACCGGCCAGAACACCAACGCGACCGTGATCGTCATGCAGGTCCGCGACGGCAGCATCGCCCAGGTGTTCCCGGAGGAGTTCGCGACCGCCGATCTCCGGTTCCCGACCGGATCCGGACAGTGACCACCGCAACCGAACCCACCGCCGCCGCGGCCACCGAGCCGTCCCGTCGGTCGGCCGGTGCCAACACCGGTCTGATCGCCGGTGGCGTGATGGTCCTGATCCTCGCCGTCGTCTTCTTCGCCGGTGGCAAGGACCAGGGTCTGGTGGGCCAGGCGATCGTCTCGGGGCTGCTTCTCGGTGGCGTCTACGCGCTCATCTCCGTCGGATTGACCCTGATCTTCGGCGTTCTCGGCATCGTGAACTTCGCCCAGGGCGCCATGCTCACCATGGCGATGTACATCGTGTACTCGTTGTCCAACGCGGGTCTGCCCGTCTACGTCGCCACCCTCGTCGCGGCGCCGCTGATGTTCCTGTTCGGCATGATCGTGCAGTCGGCACTGCTGACGAAGCTGACCATCAGCGGTAGTCACGAGGGGCCGCTGCTGGTGACCCTCGGCCTGTCCTTGCTGATCATCAACGTCCTGCTGATGATCTACGGCGGTCGCCCGCTGAGTGTGACGGCACCGGTGGACGGTTCGCTGTCCATCCTGGGCACCGTGGCGTCGTGGCCGCGCGTGCTGGCGTTCGTCGGCGCGGCGTTCGTCGCGGTCGCGCTCAAGGTCGTTCTCGAACGCACCCGGCTCGGATTGTCCATTCGCGCCGTCGCCTCGAACTCGGAGGGCGCCAAGCTCGTCGGCGTCGACATCGGCCGCGTGTACGCCCTGACCTTCGGTATCGGTGCGGCGTGCGTCGCGGTCGCCGGCGGTCTGATGACCCCGTTCACCTCGCTCACGCCCTCGGTCGGTGAGCAGTTCACCATCCTGGCGTTCGTCATCGTGGTGCTGGGCGGACTCGGCAGCGTCACGGGCGCGATGCTCGGCGGCGTGATCATCGGACTGGTCCAGACCGTCGGTGCGCTTTACCTGCCCGGCACCGGGTCGCTGATCCTCGTCTTCGTGGTGTTCGTCCTCGTCCTCTTTCTCAAGCCCGAAGGATTGTTCGGAGAACGCCGATGACTGCCACCGTGGACAACCCGACCACCGCACCCGCCGACAAGCGCCTGAAGGAGAACTGGCTCAGCCGCCAGCTCATCACGCTCGTCGTCGTGTTCGTCGCCATCGCCACCCTTCCGCTGTTCCTCGGCGAGCAGGCCCAGACGGTGGCCGTGCGGACCCTGATCTTCGCGATCATGGCCGTCGCCTGGAACATCATGAGCGGATTCGGCGGCATGTTCAGTTTCGGTCATGCCGCCTTCTTCGGCATCGGGGCCTACTCCGGTGCGTATCTGTTGGTGGAACACGGCATCTCGCCGTGGATCTCGATGGTGGTGGCCGCGGTGATCGCCGCCGTGGTCGGCACACTCATCGCTTACCTGTGCCTGCGGTATCGGCTCGCGGGCTCGTACTTCGCCCTGGCGACGTTCGCGTTCGCGCAGATGTTCCTGCTGCTGGTGCAGAACCTGGAGGTCTTCAACAAGACCGAGGGCTTCAACGTGCCGATCCTGCCGCGGGATTCGTGGTGGATGCTGCAGTTCGAGAAGGGCAGCGCCAACTACATCTGGATTCCGCTGGTGATCCTCACCCTCGCGGTGCTGGGCACCATCTTCTACGTGCGTTCTCGGGCAGGACAATTCGTCCAGGCGGTGCGCGACGACGCCACCGCGGCGGCGTCGTTGGGTATCGACACGATGAAGTACCGGCTCATCGCCGTCGCGGCCAGCTGCGCGCTGACGGCCGTGGCCGGCGTGTACTACACCCAGTACTACTTCTTCGTCGGTCCCGAGCAGGCGTTCGGATCCGCCGTGTCGGTCGAGGCCATCGTCCCCGCGGTCATCGGCGGCATCGGCACCATCTGGGGCCCCGTCATCGGAGCCGCGGTCATCGGACCGCTCTCCGAGCTCATCAACGAACTGCTCCGAAACCCGCCCGCGTTCCTCGAATTCCTGCAGGGCGCAATCGGTCTGGACGTCGCGGTCTACTCGATCATCCTGATCCTGATCGTCATCTTCCTGCCCAAGGGGATCTTCGGCACCATCCGCGAGAGGACGCACCGATGAGCCTGCTGACCGTCGACAAACTGAGCAAATCGTTCTCGGGAATCCACGCCGTGCGCGAGGTGTCCCTCGAGGTCCCGGACCGGCAGTTCCTGGGCATCATCGGTCCGAACGGGGCCGGCAAGACGACGCTGTTCTCGCTGCTCGCCGGGGAACAGCCGGCGACGAGCGGCCGCGTGATCTTCGACGGCACCGACATCACGGGTTGGCCTGCCAACAAGATCGCCCGCGCCGGGCTGGTGCGCACGTTCCAACTCATGCGTCCGTTCGAGTCGATGTCCGTGCTGGACAACGTCACCATCGCCGCGCTCACCCGCCGCAAGTCCCGCGGCGATGCGCGTCGCCACGCGCTCGAGGTGCTGGACCGGGTCCAGTTGTCCGACCACGTGGGCGGGCGAGTGTCCACCATGTCCACCGCCGGGCTCAAGCGTCTCGAGCTCGCGCGGGCACTGGCCCTGGAGCCGCGGGTGGTTCTGCTCGACGAGGTTCTCGCCGGGCTGGTTCCCGCCGAGCGGGCACCCATGATCGATCTGCTGCGCACGCTGCACGGCGACGGTCAGACCGTCCTGTTCGTCGAACACATCATGGCCGCGGTGATGGCGCTGTCGGAGAAGTTGGTCGTGATGCACGAAGGTGCCGTTCTGACGTCCGGTGACCCACGCACGGTCGTCGAGGACCCGCGGGTCGTCGAGGCCTACCTCGGTGAGGAGAAGACGGCATGACCACGCTGGACATCGAGGACCTGCACGCCGGGTATCGCCGACTCGAAATTCTCCACGGCGTCACCATGAACGTCGGGAAGCACGAGATCGTGTCGCTGATCGGGGCCAACGGCGCCGGCAAGACGACGACACTGCGGGCGCTGTCCGGAATCGTGACCCCGACCAAGGGTCGAATCCTGCTCGACGGCACCGACATCAGCGGGATGCGGATGGACCGGATCGTCAAGTCCGGGTTGATCCACGTGGCCCAGGACCGATCGCTCTTCGGAAGTCTGCCGGTGTCGGAAAATCTGGAGATGGGTGCGTACACGCAGAAGCGCAGCGGCATGAAGGAGTCCCTCGACCGGGTCTTCGAGCTGTTTCCCATCCTCGCCGAGCGCCGGACCCAGCGCGCCGACACCCTGTCCGGCGGACAGCAGCAGATGCTCGCGATCGGACGCGCCATGATGGGCCGCCCATCGGTGCTCACTCTCGACGAGCCGTCCGTGGGCCTGGCCCCGAAACTGGCGCAGCAGGTCCTCGACGCCATCGTGCGGATCCGAGACACCGGGGTCACCGTGCTGATCGTGGAGCAGAACGCCGCGCAGGCCCTGGAGATCTCGGACCGCGCGTACGTCATCGAGAGCGGATCCATCGTGCTCACCGGGTCGGGTGACGAACTGGCGCACGACGATCGCGTCAAGGCCGCGTACCTCGGCATCTGATCCATCTTCTTCGAAGGATTCACCATGCACATTCTGGCTTTCACGCCGATCGACGTCGACGACGTCGAATTGTCCAGGCGGCAACGACGCTACGACGATCTGTCTCCATCCGGGGTCACGGTCGAGCTACGCAACGTCGGTCCGAGCGCACCCTCCGCCCTCGACACCGAGGACGAGGTCAGACGATCGGAAATCGTTCTGGCACAGGCTTTCCGTGCTGTCGACCCGACCGGGTTCGACGCGTTCCTTCCGGATTGCGTTCTCGACCCCTGCGCCGAGGAGGCCGGCGCGTTCGCGCGCCCGGTGTTCGGGCTCACGCGGCTGACCGCGTCGTTCTTCGCCTCGCAGGGCCATCGCATCGGCGCACTCGCGCGGAACGAGGCCATCGCCGCCGAACTCGATCGACGGTTGGCCGGGTACGGGATCGACGCCGAACCCACCGGGGTCCTCGGACTCACCGTGGCGGACATCGCCGATCACGACGCGTGGTCCGCGGCCGTCGGTACGCACGTCGCGTCACTGACGTGCAGCGTCGCCATCAACGCGTGTTCCGCCGTCGACCTGGTCGGTCCGGCGACGACGCCGCTCGTCGTGGACCCCACGGCCACGGCGTTGCGTCTGCTGGGCACGCTCGAGGACGTGCGATGAGCGAGAGCGGCCCCGATCTGGTGGTGGCGGGTGCGGGCGGTGGATTGATCGCCGCGCTGCGCGGAGCCGAACTGGGTCTGGACGTGCTCGTGGTCGAGGCCAGCGAGCACTACAAGCGCGGCAACAACACCGCGATGTCGACGGCGATGATTCCCGGCGCCGGATCGCGCTGGCAACGGGCGGCGGGGATCGACGACTCTCCGGAGCAGTTCGTCGACGACATCATGCACAAGACGGGCGGCGAGGCCGACGCCCGGCTGGCGGCAGCATTGGCGGACGTCAGTGCGCCACTGGTCGAATGGCTCGCCGATCACCTCGGTCTTCCTCTCGACCTGGTCACCGACTTCGCCTACCCGGGGCATTCGCACTTCCGGTGCCACACCATCGACGGGCGGCACGGGAGCATCCTGCTCGAGCACCTGGTACGGGCGGTCTCTCGCGAGCCGAAGATCGACGTGCTCGTACCGGCTCGGCTGACGGACGTCACCGTGGACGCCGCGGGCGCGGTGGACGGCGTCGAGATCACCCTGCCCGACGGATCCACCGAAACGATTCCCACCCGCGCGGTTCTCCTCGCCACCAACGGATACGGCGCGGATTCCGCCCTGGTGTCCGACGCCATGCCCGAGATCGCGTCGGCCCGCTATCACGGGAGCGAGTACTCGGCCGGGGACGCGCTCACCATCGGGCGCCGACTCGGCGCGGACACCGCGTTCCTCGACGCGTACCAGGGCCATGCCGCGCTGTCGAAGAAGGCGTCGACGCTGGTGGGCTGGGCCACCGTCATGCACGGCGGCGTCGTCCTCGACCTCGAAGGGCGGCGCTTCGGCAACGAGACCACCGGTTACTCGGAATACGCTGCCGCCCTGGCCGCCCGGCCGGAGTCGGAGGGGTGGTTGGTCATCGACCGCACCGTGCACGATCTGTGCCTGGCCTTCATCGACTTCCGCCAGACCGTGGACGCGGGTGCGGCCGTGTGGGCCGACTCGGCCGACGAGCTCGCGCGGGCCACGGGGATGCCTGCCGACGCCGTGGTCGGTGAACTCGCGATCGTCGAGGAGTTCGCTCGTGGGGAGGGCAGCGATCCGTTCGGCCGCACCTCCTTCGAACACGTCCTGGAACCGCCCTACGCCGCCATCAAGATCGTGCCCGCGCTGTTCCACACCCAGGGTGGGCTGGTGGTCGACGAGTCGGCCCGCGTGCACCGCGTCGACGGCGGTGCGATCGAGGGTCTGTACGCGTCCGGCGGCGCCGCCATGGGGATCTCCGGTCACGGAGCCGCGGGGTACCTTGCCGGCAACGGTCTGCTGCCCGCACTCGGACTCGCCTATCTCGCAGCCGATTCGGTTGCTTCTGCTCGTCAATACTGAGGTTTCGAAAGGACCATCGTGTCGAATTCCCTGTTGATCACCAATGCTCGTGTCGTCCGTCCGGACGCCGATTCGCCCGAGGACGGCGAGTTCGTCGATCTGCTGATCGAGGACGGGAAGTTCACCCGCATCGAAGCCGGTATCCCCGCCGACGCTGCGGACACCGTCGTCGACGCGGCCGGGAAGGTGGCGTTCCCCGGTGTGGTCGACGCCCATCAGCACTGGGGCATCTACAACCCGCTGGGCGAGGACGCGGCCACCGAATCGCGTGCCTGCGTCCAGGGTGGTGTCACCACGTCGTTGTCCTACATGCGAACCGGCCAGTACTACATGAACACCGGCGGCTCCTACGCCGACGTGTTCCCCACCGTGCTCGCGGCCACCGAGGGCAAGCCGTACGTGGACTACGCGTATCACCTCGCGCCGATGTCCAAGGAGCACATCGCCGAGATCCCCTCCCTCATCACCGATCACGGTGTCACGTCGTTCAAGATCTTCATGTTCTACGGAAGCCACGGCCTGCACGGTCGCTCCGTGGACCAGAGCGAGTTCCTCATGACGCCGGAGGGGGAGCGCTACGACCTGGCCCACTTCGAGTTCGTCATGCGCGGCATTCAGGCGGCGCGTGAGCAGTTGGGCGACAAGGCGGACCACATCTCGTTGTCGCTGCACTGCGAGACCGCCGAGATCATGAGCGCGTACACCAAGATCGTCGAGGACGAGGGCACCCTGCAGGGCCTCGCGGCCTACAGCGCGTCGCGGCCGCCGCACTCCGAGGGACTGGCTGTCACCATCGCGTCGTTCCTGGCGGACGAGACCCAGTTGCCCAACATCAATCTGCTGCACCTGTCCTCGCGCAAGGCGCTCACCGCGGCCATGCGGATGGCGAAGGCGTTCCCGCACGTGAACTTTCGTCGCGAGGTCACCATCGGTCATCTGCTCGCCGACATCGACACCGCGTACGGACTCGGCGGCAAGGTCAATCCGCCCCTGCGCCCCCGTGACGACGTCGAGGCACTGTGGGAGCACGTGCTGGCGGGCGACATCGACTGGGTGGTCAGCGACCACGCGTGCTGCAAGGACGAGAAGAAGTTCGCCGAGGATCGGGGCGACATCTTCGCCGCCAAGTCCGGCTTCGGCGGTGCCGAGTACCTGCTGCCCGGACTGGTCAGCGAGGGTCGCAAGCGCGGGCTCAGCTGGCGACGCATCGCTCAGCTCACCTCGCTGAATCCGGCGTCGCGGTACGGACTTCCGGGCAAGGGCGACATCGCGGTGGGGATGGACGCGGACATCGCGCTCGTCGATCCCGACCACACCTGGACCGTGCGGCCCGAGGATTCGGAGTCGACGCAGGAGTACACCCCGTTCCAGGGCTTCGAACTCACGGCTCGGGTGACCGACACGTTCGTTCGCGGCCACCGGGTGTTGGCGGACGGCGTCGTCTCCGGTGAGCCGACCGGTCGCTACCTGCACCGTCCGTACAAGTGACCGGCCCGCTCGAGGGCATCAAGGTCCTCGACATCTCGACCATTCTCGCCGGCCCGCTCGTCGCGCAGATCCTCGGTGACTTCGGGGCCGAGGTGATCAAGATCGAGCACCCGACGCGTCCCGACGGGATGCGCGGGCACGGCCTCGACAAGGACGGCCACCCGCTGTGGTGGACGATGGTCGGCCGCAACAAGCGGACCATGAGCCTGAACCTGGGAACCGCGGACGGCGCCGACGTCTTTCGACGTCTCGTCGCCGACGCGGACGTGGTGGTGGAGAATTTCCGGCCGGGAACCCTCGAGCGGTGGGGTCTGGGATACGACGTGCTGTCCGAGTCCAATCCAGGTCTGATCCTGCTGCGCGTCACCGGGTTCGGTCAGACCGGCCCGTACGCGAGCCGTCCGGCCTTCGGCACGCTCGTCGAGTCGATGAGCGGCTTCGCCCACCTGACGGGGCCCGCGGACGGACCGCCCACCCTGCCGGCGTTCGGGCTGGCGGATTCGTTGGCCGGGATCGCGGGGTCGTCGGCGGTGTCGATGGCGCTGTATCACCGCGCGACGAACGGTGGCCGAGGCCAGGTCATCGATCTCGATCTGTTGAGTCCGATCATGACCGCAGTGGGCCCCGGTGTCATCTATGCGGACCAGTTGGGAATCGATCCGGAACGAACGGGTAATCGGTCGAGCAACAACGCTCCGAGAAATCTGTATCGCACCAAGGACGGTCATTGGCTGGCCATTTCTACCAGCGCCAATTCCATTGCCGAGCGGGTGCTGACGTTGGTCGGTCATCCGGAGGTCCTCGAGGAACCGTGGTTCGCGACCGGCCGTCAGCGCGCGGCGCACGCAGATCTACTGGACGGGTACGTGGGCGGCTGGATCGCGGACCGCACTCGCGGCGAGGTTGTGCAGGCGTTCGAGGATGCCGGCGCGGCGGTGGCGCCGGTGTACAAGCCGAGCGAGCTTCTCGACGATCCCCAGGTCAAGGACATCGAGATGGTGACCACCGTCGACGACGAGAATCTCGGCCCGGTGCGCATGCAGAACGTGATGTGGCGGATGGGGGAGACGCCCGGCAGTATTCGGCATACCGGACGTGCACACGGTGCCGACACCGACGAGGTGTTGTCCGAGATCGGATGCTCCGCGGAGAAGATCGCCGAACTGCACGAGTCCGGGGCCGTCTGACGGTTCGGCGGGGCACACTGGAGACCATGACCGCGACCCTCGCCGCCCGTACCGCCCGCCGACTCGGAGCACGCCTCGCCCTGGGCGGCGCCGTGAGCGTGGTGGGCGGGGCGGCGATGGCCGCCCTCGGCACGACGGAAGCTCAGCGTGCGTTCGGTCTGCAGAGCGCGGGGTGGGGTGCCATCGACCTGGTGATCGCCGGAGTCGGTGCGGTTCGCCCGCCGCCCGAGGACCCCGCGAAGCTACGAAAGGTGTTGCTGTTCAACGCCGGACTGGACGTGGGGTACGTCGCCACCGGGGCCCACCTCGTGTACTGGAAGCCGACGTTCGACGGTCGGATCACGGCACAGCAATCGGTGGGCCACGGGGCGGCGATCGTCGTTCAGGGGTTGTTCCTGCTCGTCCTGGACTCCGTCTATGCGGGCAAGGTGTCCCCCACACGTGGAGCTTCCCTCACGCGCTGAGCGACACCATCTCGGCGTAGATCACGACGTTGTCGTCGTAACTCGTCGCGGCGGAATCGAATTCTCCGCCGCAGGTGATGAGTCGGAGCCCGGCATGATCGAGATCGCCGTACACCGACTGGGTCGGGAACTCGGTCTTGCGGTACTGCTCCTTCGCCGTGACCTCGAACGTCACGACGCTGGAATCCGCGCGGGTGACGACGATGTCGTCGCCCGGTGAGAGCTCGGTGAGCCGGAAGAACACACCCGGCTCGCCGTCCCAATCCACATGTCCCGCAACGATGGACGGCCCGAGCTCACCCGGTGTGGGTGAGCCGGTGTACCAGCCGCCGGGGAATCCGCCGGCCGGTACCTCCATCGTCCCGTCGTCCTGAAGTCCCAACCCGATGAGGTTCGAGTCGACCCCGATGGCATCGATCTCGATGCGCACGGGCGTCGACGGAGCCGCCGGCGCCGGCGTGACCGGCTGATCGCCGACCACTGCCGGCGACACCGCATCGACCGCGGTGTCGGTTTCGCTGGAACCGGTGGGCGCCGCGACTGCCGGTTCGGCAGCCGGCGGCGTGGAGCACCCCGACAACACTGCGATGGCAACGATCGCCACCAGTAGTGCCCACAGCTTGGTGCGAAACAGGGTGAGCCAGGACGTCATCGATCAGTTCCGACGTCTGGTCCGCACGAATGCGGTTCCGGCCGCGAGAACGCCGAGGACGCTCCAGGTGGCGATGGTGCCGACCGGGTTCGACGGCGATGTGGTGCTGCCGTCACCGGTGTCGACGCCTCCACGCGGGACCACGGTGATCTGGTTACCGGGGGTCACCGGAGTGGTGGTTCCGGGGTTGTTCGGGGTGCCCGGTGTTCCGGGGGTGTTGGGGGTTCCCGGCGTGCCCGGAGTACCGGGGGTGCCCGGAGTACCGGGGGTGCCCGGTGTTCCGGGCGTGCCCGGCGTACCCGGTGTTCCGGGAGTGCCCGGGATCTCGGGGTTGTTGGGCGTACCCGGTGTTCCGGGGGTGCCCGGTGCGCCGGGGATCGGCGGAACCGTGATCACGCTGGGAACACCCGGAATGCTGGGCAGGCCGGGAATCGGTGGGACCGTGATGACCACGGGCGGGGGAGTTCCGGGCGTCGTTCCCGGAGTTTCGGTACCCGGGTTCGTGCCGCCGTCCCCACCGGTGCCGCCGTCGTCTCCGCCGTCGCCACCAGTGCCACCGTCTCCGCCGTCGCCACCAGTGCCACCGTCGCCACCAGTGCCGTCGTCGCCGCCGTCGCCACCAGTGCCGTCGTCGCCACCTGTACCGTCGTCGCCGCCGTCACCATCAACGGTGGGGACGCCGCAGTCCCCGATGTCGATCACGTTGTTGTCGAGCGTCACGGCGCCGGTCTGAGCCAGGAGCCGTCCGTCGATCGTGGCGCCCGTGTTCGCCGAGATGGACGCGGACGCCATGATGGTTCCGACGAACTCGGTGTTGGTTCCCAGGGTGGCGCTGCTTCCCACCTGCCAGAACACGTTGCAGGGGTTCGCGCCGTTGATGAGATTGACCGATGCACCCGACGCCGTGGTCAAGGTGGAGCCCGCTTTGAAGATGAACACCGAGTCGGTGGCGCCCTGGCCGTCGAGCGTGACCTCACCCGTGATCGCCAGTTCGGTCGGCGCCCCGTAGACGCCGTCGAAGTACGTTCGACCGCCGAGTTCGACGGGCTGGGGGTTCGGATTTTCGGCGCTTTCGCTGAGTGGGCGCGCTGCAGCGTCCCCGTATGCGGCGGTGAGGTTGGCCTTGGCGATGTTCGCTCGCTCGTTCGCGATGTCCAGAGCGCCGGGGGAGGGCTGGCCCGATGCCAGACCGTCGACAGCGCTCCCCGGGCTGAGTCCGACGTCCCCTCGGATGGTGCTCGACCCGGTGTCCGTCACCGTGCTGCCGGCCAGGACGGCGTAGCTGCTCGCGGTACCCAGCGGGACGGTGGTGGTCGCCGCCGACGCGGTGCCGGAGGCGAAGAGCAGCAGCCCCGCGGAGGCGACCGAAACTGCCGCGACGGAGACGGTGCACTGACGAAAAGTGTTGCGAGGCAATGCCTGTGAAGCTTGCATGCAGGATCCCTTATCGAAACGGACACATGCATCATCGATGTGTGTCGCAGGTGGTTTCGCCCAGCGATGTCCCCCGACAAGGTCGGCTGTGCGATGAAGAATCCTTCGCGACGGGTGACGGCTCTGCTGTAAAGCAGGCATCCACGTTTCGCGGTGGGATGGTGTGAGAAGGCTCGAACGCAAGAATGAGTGGACGCGACCTGTTTGTCCAAGTCGATAACCGAGTCCAGACGCTGATCACACCACGTGATACGCGATAAAGCAATTCCAATACTTTATCGGTCACGCGTATTGTTTCGAGCACAGAATCCGGACTTCGTGTTCGGTGACCGCACCGTATAAACACGGCGCGGGACGCCCATGTGGCGCGTGGACCGGCTCCGGTGCAGGAGAGCGGCTACCGAACCATCACTTCTTCACGACCTTTGCCGCCACTTCGTCCACCGATCGACCGGCAGCCTTGGACCGTTTGTCGGCGCGCTTTTCTTTGAGGGATTTCCCCGCTTGTGCGCTCATCGCGCTGCGTGGGGATTTGTCGGACATGGCGTGGGTCCATTGTTCGGAGAACCTTGATGGCCCCGATTCGTCGAATGATACGCCTTTATTTCGTAGAGTGTTCACCGAAACGGAAACCCCCTTTTCGGGGGATTTCGGGTGCCAAATGGTAATGGAAGTACATCCTTGTTATTAGTAACCCTCGGATACATCAACGGTTGCCAAAGCTCGTGACCTGAGTAACACTGACCACATCAGTCACTTTAGTAACAGAGAAAACGGTGGGGGTTCACGGATGCACGCAGTCGGACGACGTATTGCGATCGGTGCTGTCATGACGCTCATGGTCGGTGGCGTCAGCGCTGTGGCCGCTCCTGGAATCGCGAGTGCCGAACCGTGCGGTGGCACGGGAGTCGGGAGTATGCCGTCGTTCGGGAGCAGCGGGGGTGGCCAGGGTGGTCTTGCACCGCGTGGCCCCCAAGGGCCACTCGCCCCGATTCGAAGCAGCAACACCGAGTCGATCTCCTGGGTGACCGGGCCGGTGAGCTCGAACAGCACCTACGACCGACTGGGCATGTCGGGGACCGACCTGGGAATCACGTGGGACAACGGATCGGGCCAAACGCTGATGGCGTTCGGTGACACGTTCGGGAACTGTTCGCTGCCCGGGCAACAGTGGCGCAACAACGTGCTGCTGAGGTCGAACGATACGAACCCGGCGGACGGCATCGACGTGCACCCGGCCGTGGTGGGGGATCGGAACTCCGGTGCAGTGGTGAATCCCGCGAACTTCGCCAGCCAAGTCATCCCGAGTCTGCGACTGCCGATGGTCGAAGCGACCACCATTCCGACCGCCGCCATTTCGCTCAACGGCAAGCAGTACATCAACTACATGTCCGTTCGTGAGTGGGGAACTCCGGGCAACTGGACCACGAACTTCTCGAACATCGCCGTGTCCGAGGACAACGGGCAGACGTGGACATCCGATGCGAACACGATCCGCGCGAACGTCGGCTTCACCGTCCCGACGGTTCGCCAGCTCCAGGCCGGCAATCCGAACTTCCAGATGAACGCGTACGCGCAGGGGAACGACGAGTTCGTCTACCAGTACGGGACGCCGAGCGGTCGCTTCGGTGCCGCGCACCTCGCGCGGTTCCTGCCGGAGGACATCATGGACACCGCCGCGTACGAGTATTTCGGTGCCGACGGCTGGTCCGCCTCCGTCGACGATGCGGTTCCGGTGGTCGGCGGTCCGGTCAGCGAGATGTCCGTCGCGTGGAACGAGTACCTGCAGCGGTACGTGATGTTGTACGGGGACGAGACTCAGGGATCGATCGTCGCTCGCACCTCGATCGCTCCCGAAGGTCCGTGGAGTGCGCCGACCACGTTGTTGGGTCGGGTTCAGACCATCGGCGGTGTGTACGCGCCGTACATCCACCCGCAGTCGAACGGTCGGGGCCTCTACTTCACGGCGTCACGATGGTCGGACTACAACGTCATGCTGCTGAAGACGAACCTGGACGCATTGCCGCGCTGACAGACGCCGCTTCGCCCGGCCTGGGGTTGGTCGAGCGGGGCGACGAGCGGTTTGGTTTGTCGGGAGCTGCGAGTCGACATCGATTCCGGGCGGGGAAGCCCGGGTCTAGCGTCCTTCGCGCAGCTGGCCCGCGATGTGGAGGGCGGTCGATTCGTCACCGGTAGAATAGCTTTCGCCCGCGAGCCGGAAAGCCTCTGCGAGGCGGAGGGCGATGTCGATGTGTTGTTGGAGAATGTCCTCGAGCGAGCCGGGTTTGCCCGCAGCGAGATCCGCGTACTTCTGTTCGACGGCCTTGCCCGACGGGAAAATGCCGAACCCACCCTGGTTGTGGGCGGCCCGCGTAGTCGCACGGACTGCCGCGAGACCCGCGCCGAATTCTTCGCACGCTTTTGCGCATCGTTCTGCCGATTCCGGCGTGATGGCGATGTGTTCGGTACTCATGGGCCTGCTAGTCCTAGTTTGGAAGTTCGGGAGCAAGTGCTGCCGTGATTTCGATCAGAACTACGCAGGGGTCTCCGCGTAGTTGTGCGTCGCCGGCCCTGTCTACCGTCAGGACAATTGATCCCGTAGCAAAGGGCATCGAAATCTCGCAGGAATCTCCCGTGTCATCGGCTACACGGCGGTAGATGTTGGTGTCGCGCGCACCGACGGCCAGTGGGCTGAGGCCGGAGATGCTCGGGTCGGTCAAGAGTTCGTCCTGGCGTATGGATGTCGATTGCGCGATGAAGAAGTACCAATCCTGCTTGAAGACGCACTCGTTCCATACTGTGTCGTCTTCGTCGAGAACACCACCGTCGATGATCGTCGGGTCGACCCCGGCAGCCGCGATGGCTTCGCTGGGGATGGAGCACGGGTCCCACAATTCAGGCTGGGCAACTGGGGCGCCCGCGACTTGTGATCCGCACCCCGCGACGAGCAGCAGAAGTGCAACGCACAAACCGGTACGACGGACAATGGAGGAAGCCACACGCCTTTCGACGCAGCAGGAAGCCTGCGGGTTCCGCTCGATTCCTCGATGATCGCGAGATCGTGCAACGACCTCCGGCCCCACCCGTCAGGACGAGTGAGGCTGGAGCATCGAACGCGGTGAGCTCGAAGCCAGTATTCGGATCAATCTGGCTGTGATGGAGCGCTTTCCGGTGGTTCGGGGTCGGGTGGGTCGGGTTCGTAGAGGTATTCGTCGGGGTGGTGGTAGTGGTTGATGCGCCCGGTGCGCCTCGCGTCGAGCCAGGTCGGTGGGTGCCAGAGGGTGCGCCCCGGGTAGGGGTGATCGTCTGCGGCGGTGGTGGTGGACCAGCGGAGGTTCGGGTCGTCGCCGATGAGGTGGTGATGTCGGTCGCAGGCCAGGGCGAGGCAGTCGATGTTCGTGCGCCCGCATTTGGCCCAGTCGGTGACGTGGTGGGTTTGGCATCGGGTGGCGGGTCGGGTGCAGCCGGGGAAGGTGCAGCCGCGGTGCCAGGCGGTCAGGACGAGGCGTTGGTCTTCGGTGGCGAGGCGGCGGCCGCGTTCGAAGTGCAGGGGTCGGCCGTGGCCGTCGAAGAGCAGCAGGTAGGGGTGTGCGGCGGCGGCCATCTGTATGGCCTGCCTTATCGGGATGTGGGTTCCGGTGCCGGTGAGGGCGAGGCCGGTGGCGTTTTCGAGGTCGTGCAGGGTCATGGTGACGATGGCTTTGGTGGCGACGCCGCGGTGGTGTCCGAGCAGGTTCGAGCTCAGCAGCAGGCGGATGGCGTCTTTGAGGTCGTCGTGGATGCGTTGGCCGCGGCTACGCAGATCCCGCTCCGGCTCCGCATCCGGTTGTGCGTCGGGGGTGGGGAGGCCGAGGTCGAGCTCGGGATCGGCACCCGCACCGGCGTCGGCGTCGGGATCGGCGGTGGGGGAGTCGTTCCCTTCCGCTCCGCCGTCGTCTGAGCCGTCGGACGCACCGTCGTCGGCCGCGTCACCGCCGCCCGCGTCACCGCCGGAGCCATCCCTCTTCGGTCCTTTCTTGGCTCCGGGTTTGCCCATCGCCTCGGTGACCGCTTCGAGCAACGCCCGGAACTCCGCATCGACCCGGAACTTCCCCCGACTGAGCCCGTGGGAGTCCTGCTTGTCGAAGTGGATGAAACACGACGCCGCCACTTCCTCGTCCGAGGGTGGGTTCCCGTCCTCGTCGAGGTGCGCCAGGATCCGCTCCCCGGCCGCGCGCACCGCATCCGCAGCGTGCTCACCGCACAGCGCCACCAACTGCTTCTCCGCCTCCTCGGCCACCTCCGGCCCGACCTCGTCGGGAATGCGGGAGACGATGTTCCGGATCACCGCCACGTGCGCCGGATCCAACACCCCCTGCACGGCGGCGGTGCCGGTGTGCGGGTACACCGGCGGCATCGGCTTACCCGTGAACGCCCACCGCTTCCCGACGTCCGCGGCGGTGCGCAACCGGTCCCCGGCGGCGCGGGCGGTGATCCGCAACAACATCCCCAGCGAGAAGGGGGCGGAGCCGCCGAGACCGTCGAATCCGCCCTGATGGACGGTGTCGTTGAGCCACGTGTACGAGGACCCCAACAGCGAGCGGCGGACGGTTTCGGTGCGGGCAATCAACGCCAACCGATCCCGATTCGACAACCGTGACGCATCGACCGATGCGAGGTCCGCCATCCCCTTCTCCAGCGACGCGATCAGCTTCTCGACGGAGGCATCGGTGATCACGGCGCCGGCGATGTCGCCGACCCCGTCCCCCGTGCCGTCCCCCGAAAGCATGATCAGAAGGTAACCGACCCCACCGACACAAATCGAACAGGTGTTCCCATTGCTTACTTGCGTGCACGATTGCGGATCTCAGCAGCGGGTAGCCCTCACGGGCAGGGGGCTCGAACCGGCTCGAGGCGAGCCGGAGATCTACTGGAGGCGCATTCCATGACATCACCACAACCCGGTACGGCGCTCGTCGTCGGAGCGACGGGAATCTCGGGACAGACGATCTGTCGGCAGCTGGTGGACGCGGGATGGAAGACGTATGGACTGTCTCGGCAGACCGAGCTCCCGGTCGATGGCGTCGACGTCGTGACGGCCGACCTCCTCGACGCCGACGGCATGAAGAACGCCCTGCGTGGAACCGCTCCGGACGTCGTCTTCTTCACCGCCTGGATGATGCAGGACAGCGAAGCGAAGAACATCGAGGTCAACACGGCCACGCTCCGCAACACCTTCGACGCACTGGCCGACGAGAAGTCCGTCCGCCACGTCGCCCTGATGACCGGCCTCAAGCACTACCTCGGCCCGTTCGACGCCTACGGCGAATCCGTCACGGCCGAAACGCCGTTCCACGAGTCCGAGGAGCGGCTCGACACCCCGAACTTCTACTACGCGCAGGAGGACGAGCTGTTCGCGGGCGCCGAGAAGCTCGGCTTCACGTGGAGCGTGCATCGCGCGCACACGGTATTCGGGTACGCCGTCGGCAACGCCATGAACATGGCCCTGACCCTCTCCGTCTACGCGACCATCTGCAAGGAGACGGGCGCTCCCTTCGTCTTCCCCGGCTCCGAGACCCAGTGGGACGGACTCACCGACGTCACCGACGCCGGACTCCTCGCCGAGCAGATGATCTGGGCGGCCACCGACGAGAACGCCCGCAACGAGGCGTTCAACATCGCCAACGGTGACGTCTTCCGCTGGCGCTGGCTGTGGCCGCAGATCGCCGAGATGTTCGGCGTCGAGCCGGTCGGCTTCGACACCGAACCACGCCCGCTCGACGGCCGTATGGGCGACGCTGCCGAGATCTGGAAGAAGATCGCCGCGCAGCACGATCTCACCGAGCCCGACGTGACCAAGCTGGCGTCCTGGTGGCACACCGACGGCGACCTCGGTCGCGACATGGAGTGCCTCACGGACATGACCAAGAGCCGTAAGGCCGGTTTCCTCGGATTCCGCTCGACGCCCGAGAGCTTCGCCGAGCAGGTCGCCCGGTACCGCGAGGCGCGCATCATCCCCTGACGGCGGGCGCCCTTCCGGCACACCAACCCCTGGCCCGACGCCGTGAGCGGCGACTTCTCGACGCGACGGTGTCGGGCCTGCGGGTTACGATCTGGTCCCTGTCGGGCAGAAGGGGGGTGTCGATGGAACTACGAGAACCGGAAACGACGGTCTCACGCATCGGCATGGTCGACGATCATGATCTCACCGTGCGCGGGCTCGAGGGCGCGCTCGCGGATCAGCCCGATCTGAACCTCGTGGCCAGCGCGCCCACGGTGGCCGAGCTGTTCGAGCAATCGCCCGGCCTCGATCTGGTGGTTCTCGATCTTCGTCTGCGCGACGGGTCGTCGCCGGCGGCGAACGTCGAGGCCATTCGTCGGCACGGGCTCGCCGCTCTGGTGCTGACGTCAGGGGAGGACCCGTTCCTGGTGCGGGCGGCCGCACGCGCGGGGGTGCTCGGGGTGGTGCGCAAGTCGCAGTCGGCGGGGCACGTCATCGACGCGATTCGCAGCGCGGCCAAGGGTGAACTGGTCCCCACCATCGATTGGGCGGCGGCCATCGACGGTGACCCTGATCTGTCCACGGTGGACCTGAGCCCCCAGCACCGAAAAGTGTTGTCCCTCTACGCTACCGGTGAAACAGCCACCCGAGTCGCGTCGATCATGGGTATCTCGCCCGAGACGGTGAACGATTATCTGGGACGCATTCGCCTCAAGTACGCGGAGGCCGGTCGACCGGCGCCCACCAAGACGGACCTCTACAAGCGCGCACTGGAGGACGGGTGGTTGCCCTTCCCTCGTCGTCGCAAGAAGTAGCGACGTCGTCCGGTGCCGCCGGACAGCGCACCACCGAGCAGCGCACCACCGAGCAGCGCAGCGCCGCGGATCAGATCCTGACCATGTTCGGCCGATTCATCGGTGCCGGTTACATCTTCTATCTGCTCGTCTCCGTTCCACTCATCCGAGACGCCGCCACGGTGACCCATCCCTGGTGGACCCCGGTGGCGCTCGCGCTGTTCTTCGGCCCCGGCTTCGTACTCTGCGCGGCATCGTTCACTTCTCGTGGTCGGCGGCATCTCCGCACCATCGCGGCGTCGTGCGCGATTCTGTATCTCGTCGGACTGGCCACCTGGCCATTCGGGTGGACCGGCGCGATGGTGGACAGCGGGCTGCCGACGTGGTTCACCCTCTTCCCCGCTCTGGCGAGTCTCGGCGCCGCGGTGTCCCTGCGCCCACGCTGGGCGTTCCTGCACCTGGCGCTGACCGTCACGGTCTGCCAGATCGTCAATCAGTACATTCGGATGCCGGACGAACGAAGCCCGCTCCTGGCCGACATCGTCTACGCCTTCGGGTTCAGCATCATCTTCGTGGCCGCGTCCATCACCGCATCGAGGACCGGCTTTCTGCTCGATCGCACGCGGTCCAGCACGTACGCCCAGGCCGCGAGTTCTGCTGCCGTGCAGGCGCGAACGGTCGAGCGGCGGCGATTCGACGGTTTGATCCACGACAACGTGATGTCCACGCTTCTCGCGGCTTCGCGCGACCCGGTGGACGTCGGTGTGGTCACCCAGGCGAAAGTAGCCCTGGCCGAGCTGGATTCACTGCGGGACGAGACGTCGGGCACCGTCGAGTTCGGGCCACCCGCGGTGATGGCGCACCTGCGCGACGCGGCTGCGACCGTGGACGACTCGGTACAGGTGACGTTCACCGTCGTGGACGACGCGGTGCCGCGGTCGATTCCGGCCGAGACCGTCCGCACCGTGGGTGCAGCGATGGCGGAAGCGTTGCGCAACAGCGTCCGGCACGGCGGGAACGACGCGTCCCGCACCGTCGACGTCCGGTTGTCGGCGGCCGATCTGACCGTGGTCGTCGCAGACGACGGGCGGGGCTTCGATCCACGTGCCGTCCCGTCCCATCGACTGGGTGTGCGCGTGAGCATCCTCGATCGGATGGAGCGTCTGGCCGGAGGTTCGGTGTCGCTGCGCTCGTCGGTCGGCCGCGGTACGCGGGTCGAGCTGCGTTGGTCGACGGAGACGGCATGACCGCGACGGCGGCGGTCCACCCGCGTGAGGCGGACATCACCACCCTCCTCGGAATGCACACGCGCACGGCGTGGCTGATCGTCGGGATCAACATCGCCGGCGTCGGCTCCGCGGCGTTCTCGTCCCTTCGGGGTGTGAACGTTCCGTCGGCCGTCGTGATCGCCGTCGTCATGCACGCGTGCTCGGCGGTGGCTCTCATGCGGATGCCGGGTGACCCGTTTCCACTCGCTGCCACCTGCGCGGTGACGCTGGCGGGACCGGTGGCATGTCTTGTCGTGTTGGCGGCGTTGTCGGTGCCCATCGCGAATCCGTTGCAGACGTGGCCTATCGGCACCAGCGCCGGTCTGTACACGTTCCTGTGCGTTCGAGGCCGCACCGGGTGGGCGTGGTCCGGGTACGCGGCCATCCTGGCGGTCGGTATCGGGTGGGCCGTGACGACGGGGCAGGACCCCGGCGTCGGTCTCGGCCTCGTCCTTCCGAGCGCCGCGCTCCTTCTCATGGGCACGTTCTTCGCGTTCGCCATCCGGAGTCCGGTGCGAGACATCTTCCGACTCCGGGAGGAGTCGACGCGACGAGCGGCGGAGGAAGCGGCGGCGGCCGCAGCGCTCGACGAGCGCGATGCGCAACTGACTCGCTTGGACGAGCTCGCCCGGCCCATCCTCACCCTGATCGCGTCGGGTGAGCCGCTGTCGGACGAGGAGAAGCTCAGCTGTCGGCTGCTCGAGTACCACCTTCGGGACACCCTGCGCGCGGCCGGCCTCGACGACGTCGACGTCGACGTCCACAGCGCGGCCCGTGCGGCGCGAAGTCGCGGGGTCGAGGTGGTCCTGCTCGACGATCGAGGTGAAGACCCGGCCGAGCGCGTCGATCGCCACATTCTGGACGCGGTGATCGCGGCGCTGGAGGACCCGTCGCTGACGGCAGTCACGGTGCGTTTGATGCCCCCGGATCGGGGTTTCGCCGCGTCGATCCTGGTCAGCGGTACCCGCGGCACGGTCCGGCGGGTCTTCGACGCCGCCGGACATCCGGTGACGTCCCACTCCGGCTGATCCCCCCGAGGTCGGGGGCACCCGGTTCGGCGTCTACCGAACACACCACCACCTTGTTTACCGTTCGACCTCGTGAAAGCCGCGAACACGGCATGGATGACGGGGGATGACATGACGACCGCGATGTGCCGCTGCCGCGACAGAGGGATCGACACCAGGGCCGGTGAGCCGGACATGCCCCTGCCCGCGCCCACCCTGTCACCGCGAGAGGTGCAGATCCTCGTAGGATGGCTGGTCGAGGGCGTCTCGAAGGGCCAGCTCGCCACCGGGATGTACGTCTCGCTCGGAACGGTGAACACTCACCTCGCCCGCATTCGCGCGAAGTACGCGGCCGTCGGGAGGCCCGCCCCCACCAAGGCCGACCTTCTGGTTCGCGCGCTGCAGGACGGATTGCTCACCATCGACGCGTTCGCCTGACCGTCGCGTCGCGTTCATCCGCGTGCGGCACGGTGTCGCCATGCAGATGTCGAGACGATCGCTGTTCCGCTACACCGCACTCGGCGCCGCGGCGGGAGTTCCCCTGCTGGCGTGCAGTTCCGGGCAATCCGGGCCCGGTCTCGTCAGATCGCGGCCGACGCTCACCCACGGGATCGCGAGCGGCGACGTCCGGACCGACGGCGCACTGATCTGGGCCCGGTCGGACACCCCGGCCACGATGGTCGTCGACACCTCCGCGACCGACTCCTTCACCAACGTCGTCACCCGGCGCGGGCCGCTGCTCACCCCGCGTTCCGACGGCACCGGGGTCCTGCGACTCACGGGTCTGCCTGCGGGAGAGCGCATTCACTACCGGGTGACGCTGGAAGGTGAGGACGGGGCGACGTCGGAACCGGTCACGGGAGTCTTCTCCACCGCCCCGGATCGGCCGTCGGACATCCGGCTCCTGTGGTCGGGGGACACCGCGGGGCAGGGCTACGGCATCAACCCCGAGATCGGCGGTATGACCATCTTCTCCGCGATGGCCGATCGGCAACCGGACCTGTTCCTGCACAGTGGAGACGTGGTCTACGCGGACGGTCCGCTCGAGGAAAGTGTCACCCTGCCCGACGGTCGGATCTGGCGAAACACCCTGTCCGACGCCAAGGTCGAGGTCGCCGAAACCCTGGACGAGTACCGCGGGCAGTACGCCTACAACCTCACCGACGAGAACTACCGACGGTTCAACGCGTCGGTAGCGCAGATGGTCCAGTGGGACGACCACGAGACCGTCAACAACTGGTACCCCGGTGAGATCCTGGATCTCGAGGAGTACACGGAGAAGAACGTCGACGTTCTCGCTCAGCGCGGCCTGCAGGCGTTCTCGGAATGGCTGCCCGTCGCACCCACGGAGGCGGTGGACGGTCGCATCTACCGCAAGATTCCCTACGGTCCTTTGCTCGACGTGTTCGTCCTCGACATGCGCAGCTACAAGGACGCCAACGGTGCGAACGTCGACGCGTCGGGTGAGGTTCTCGGTGCGACGTAACGACGCTGGCTGATCGACGAACTGACGCGCTCGACCGCGACGTGGAAGGTCATCGCCAACGATCTGCCTCTGGGGATCGTCGTTCCCGACGGGGACAGCGCGTTCGAGGGGGTCGCGAACGGGGAGCCCGGGCGTCCGCTGGGCCGCGAGACCGACATCGCCCAGGTACTGACGGCCATCGATCGGAACGACGTCACCGGGACCGTCTGGCTCACCGCGGACGTGCATTACACGGCGGCGCACCGCTATTCGCCGGAGCGCGCCTCGTACCAGGAGTTCCGTGAGTTCTGGGAGTTCGTCAGCGGCCCGCTCAACGCGGGCGGGTTCGGGCCGAACGATCTGGACCCGACGTTCGGACCGGAAGCGGTCTTCGTGCACGCGCCGCCCGAGCCGAAGTCGTCCCCGCTCGACGCGTTCCAGCACTTCGGCGAAGTGCTCATCGACGGGCAGTCGCGCGAGTTGACGGTCAACCTCTGCGACGGGACCGGGGAGGTGTTGTTCACGCAGGTCTTGCCGGCGCCCTGAGCAGGCATGACATTCAGGTCTGGCCCGAACCGGGCATCGGCGCCGACCCCTCCCGGTACCGTCGGCCCATGACTTCCGCTGCTGCCTCCGCCCGCGCCGCCTACAAGACGCTCGAGCCGTATCACATCACCGCGTACTTCAATCCGGAGTTGCGAGCGGCCGGGACGGACACCGGCCTCGACGGGCATGCCTGGTACGCGGGTTCGAGGGCGCAGCCGATGGGCGCGTGCGACGCCAGTGTGGTCGCCGCGTCGTTCTACAACTTCAATCCTGTTCTTGTCCAACGCGTGTGGCCCCTCGCGGTCGAGGCGGGTCTCGATCGGATCGCCGACCGGCGATGGACCATGCTCGATTCGGTTCTGGGCAACGCCCTCGGTGAGTTGGCGTCGGACCCCGGTCTGCCCGATCTCGCGAAGCGCCTTCACGACCTCGGCGATTCCGTCAGCTACGCCGGCCGTCCGCTCTCCGCCGCGTGGCATGCGTCCCCGTCTCCCGACGCCCCGCACCTTGCTCTGTGGCACGCGATCGCCGTTCTGCGGGAATGGCGTGGAGACGGTCATCTCGCCGCCCTGGTGGATGCGGATCTGAGCCCCGTCGAGGCCGTGGTGTTCCACGAGGCGAACCACCCCGAGCCGGGTGGGCGTCGGGTGCTGGGACGACGCATCACGCAGTTGACGCGGGAATGGTCGGACGAGGAATGGGACGCCGCCGCGGAACGGCTCGCGACGCGCGGTCTTCTGACGTCGTCGGACGGCGTCGAGACCCTGACCGCCGACGGCGTCGCACTGGACGCGCACATCGAGACCCGGACCGACGCGATGGCGTCGGGCGTGTGGCGTGGGGTGTCGGATGCGGACGAGCTGATCGGCAGTGTTCGGCCGTACGTCAAGGCCGTGATCGATGCGGGCATCCTGCCGGGGACCAAGAAGAAGTAGGTGCTTGCCTCGGAGCGGACGACTCCGGCGACGTGGTGGTCGTGGCTCACGGGCGGAATCACTGTGCTCGCGGCCGCGGCGTGCGGCGTCGTTCTCTGGACGTTCGTGCCGCCCACGGTGTTTTTTCCGATCTTCGTCCTGGCCGCGTGGGTTTTGTTCGGGCTGGGCATCGCATGGCTGGTGGTCGCCCTCATCGGGTGGTTCCGATTCCGCGCGGTGCGCGGGAGTCTCGCGGCGCCGGCCGTCGTGGTGTTGACCGTCGGCCTGGTCGTCTTCTCGGTGCCGTCGCGCGTCGCCTTCGCGGTGTCCGAGAACGCGTTGACGGACCTCGCTGCTACCTGTGAGGCGTCGTTCGAGAACCGATCGGTGATGGTGTACCGAGTGCAGCGAACGGAACCGATCGGCGACGGGTGCCTCGTGTACGTCGAGGGCGGATTGATCGACTCGGTCGGGTTCGCGTACCTGCCCGGACAGGATCCGTACCTCGGGACGCCCAGGCGCGACGGCGACATCGGATACCGTCCGCTCCACGGTGACTGGTACTCCTTCGTGGAGCAGTTCTGACGAGCCGATCACCGGGACCTGCTCTGCCGGTGCAGTTCTCGGATAATTTTCAGCGGACCAGCTCTTGGCACTCTCCGGCCGAGAGTGCTAAATTAGTGGCACGCACAGACGAGAACCGGGCTCGCGAAGGACGGCCCGGATGGACAACAGGAGGTGTGTTGCTGTGCTCCGCTTCGATCCTTTCCGTGACCTCGACGCTCTGACCTCGGGCCTGCTGAGCACCGGGACCGGCACCGACCGCTCGCCGCGGTTCATGCCGATGGATCTGTACAAGGTCGACGATCACTACGTCCTCGACGCCGATCTCCCCGGTGTCGACCCGGGGTCCATCGATCTCGACGTCGACCGCGGCACGCTGACGCTCACGGCACATCGTTCCGCGCCGAGCGAGGACTCGCGGCAGTGGCTGACGTCGGAACGTTTCACCGGCACCTACCGGCGGCAGCTCGCGCTCGGTGAGGGCGTCGACACCGAACGTATCTCGGCGACGTACGACAACGGCGTTCTGTCGGTACACATTCCGCTCGTCGAGCGAGCTGCGCCGCGCAAGATCAGCATCGGTCAGGCAGAGAACGGCGACCGCACGACCATCGAGGCCGTCTGACGTACGCCACGCTCGTGCGCTGCGCACTTCCCTTTCGGTGTGCGCAGCGCACGGGTGGTGACGTCAGTGCTTCTTCTTGCCGACCGCCGTGGTGACGTCGTCGGAAACCGTTCCGGCGGCCTTCGACTTCTTGTCCGCACGCTTTTCCTTCAGCGATTTACCGGACTTCTGGGTCATGGAATTGCGCGGAGATTTGTCAGACATGATGTCGGTCCCTTGATAAAGAGAACCTTGTGGCTCCAATGGCCGAACCCTACGCCGATTTCACTGCGCGGTGGTCGTTCGGTCGACGCGGTTTCTGCGCTGCAGTCACCGTCGGAGGCTGCATCCACGTTCGAGGAGGTACACGATGACCACACCGTCGCCGGAACCCATCGGCACCGAGGACCGTGAAGCCGATCCTGCCGACCTGGTCGAGCAGAGTATCGACGTCCCCCTCGATGACGACGACTACCCGAGCACGTCTCGAACGGACTGACACCACCCATCTGCACAAAGCGCTGCGCATCCCGGTTCTTCGGGGTGCGCAGCGCTTTTTCACGTTCCGATCACCTGGTGGTCATCCACCGGCCGACTGGTCGTCACTCGGGTCACGAACGATCGTCGACTCGACACAGGGGGAGGGCTGGTGAGAATGGTGCGTCGATGGGCGTTCACGGTGGTGGCGATCGCTGTGGCGGTTCACGCAGCCGGATCTGCCGCTGCCCAACCGGTCACGGAACCGTCGCTGCAGGAGTCGGTGCAGACGTGGGCCGCCGAGATCGGTGCCCCGGGACTGGCCGCACAGATCGTCGACCGCGGCGGCGTCGTGCAGCAGGCCTACGCCGGAGTCGACGGCGACGATCGTGCTGTCGACGGTGATACCCCGTTCGTCTGGGGATCGGTGTCCAAGCAGTTCGCCGCGGCCACGGCGGAGAGACTCGAGCGAGACGGCGTGCTCGACGCGTCGTCCCCGGTCGTCGAGCTGGTTCCGCAAGCGAGCGGGATGCTCGTCGACCCGGCTGTGACGGTCGACGACCTCGTCCACCACACCACCGGATTGCCGCACGACATCACCGTCACCGACGACTGGACGCGTCGGGGATCGGCGATCGACGCCGTCACCGCGATGAGCGCACCGGACGGAACCGGGCCGCGCGGTGAGTTCCGCTACTCCAGCCTGAACTATCTGATCCTGCAGGCGGTGATCGAGCAGGCGACGGGGACCTCCTATCCCGACGCCTTGCGCCGCGAGGTATTGGAACCGGCCGCGGCCGCGGCGATCACCGACCCCGACGCGTTCGTCGATACCGTTCCGCCAGGGCATCTTCCGTACTTCGGGTCCGCTCGTGCCACCGATGTCGGCGTCGACTCCGCGGGTCTGGGCTACGGCTACCTCGCCGGCTCCCTGGACGAGTTGGGCCGCTATGCGTCGTGGCGCCTCGGCCGGCTCGAGGACGGGGAGACAGACGGCGCGGAGGTTCCGACCGGTCAGGGCACCACATACGGAAACGGGCTCTTCCACGAGACCATCGGTGGTGAGGAGGTCTGGTGGCATTCCGGAGCGGTGCCCGGTCACTACACCTACGTGGCCTTCGTTCCCGCGACCGGCACCGCAATGGTGTTGGCCACCAATCGTTACGGCGAGATCGAGGCGGAGCGCATCGCGGCCGTGGGGCGAAACCTGACGACCTCGGTGGTGGACGATTCGACGACGGCGCTGCCGGGATCGATGGCGCCCGTGGTGTTGGGAGTCCTCGGTGTGATCGTGGTGCTGCTCGCGATCGGCATCGTCATCAGGGTGGTGCGACTTCTTCGCGGCACGCCACCTTCGCACTCTGTGCGGGGCGCCGTCCTTCGCGCGATCGTCGCCGTCGTTCTGGGCGCGGTAGCGGTGTACGCCGTGGTGTTCGGGGTGTCCGCCTTCGCCGGAGCTCCGCTGTCGGTGATGGGCCGATGGGCGCCGGATGTGACTCTGCTGGTATGGGTTCTGCTGGGGACGATCGTGGCTGCGTCGGCGGTGTCCGTCGTGGGGCAGGTGGTGGGGATGCGTCGGCATCAGGCAACGACGGATGCGGTGCGTGCGCCTGCAGCGGGGTGATGATTGGGCTGCTTTCGGCCCGGTTTGCCGCACGACGTCGTGATGTCACCATCCGCCTTCCTCCACCGCCTGAACAACCCTGATCAGGTTGTGGCGCGGGTCCGCGACAACTACGCACGGTGCGGTGAGCCGCGGTATCCGCGGCTGCGCGCACCCGACGGTCGAATCGGCGGCACCTGTGTTCACGAGAGGCTCGGATACGCCGTTCGCTCTGCCCTTGACGCTCGCTCGCTGAGTGATATTTTCGAAGTGGTTAGTCACCCGAAGTAGTTCGTCGTCGGAACGGCAGCATCGGCGACACTCGACGAGAGGGGATCGAACATGAACCGACACGCGCAGGTCGTTCTGAAGCAATCGGTCGTCTTTACGATCTTCTACGGCGTCGTGATGGGCGTTGCGCTCAGTCTTCCGATCTGGCTGGCGATCGTGACCGCCCTTGTCGGCGGCGTGCTCTTCTTCGGGCTGATGTACGCGTGGGGGCCGGCGAACCCCCGGTTGGATCGACAATTCGAGGTGAAAGGGCACTCTCGCCGAGTGGGGTCCAGGCGACCGTGACTCGCCCGCGTCTCTTCGCGTTCACCTTCCCCATCTAGCCTCCGCCCCATGGCAATACGACGAGTTCTCGCGGCCGTATCCTTGTGCGCCCTGCTGGCCGCATGCTCCGCCTCGACCGAGGAGGCAGCAGCCGAACCTGCGTCACGGCTGGGCGAATTCGACCTCCAGGCCCACCGCGGCGGACTGGGCCTGGTCACCGAGAGCAGCATCGCGTCGTTCACCAACGCGCTCGAACTGGGCGTGACCACCCTGGAGATGGACACGCAGATCACCGAGGACGGGGTGGCCGTGGTGACGCACGACCGGCAGGTGTCGGACGCGAAGTGCCGAGACACCGAACCGGTCGCTGCCGGCGATCCCGAGTTCCCCTACGTCGGCAAGTACGTCAACACCCTGACTCTCGCCCAAGTGCAGACCCTCGACTGCGGATCCATCCCGCTCGACGGCTACCCCGAGCAGCGGGTGACGCCCGGTTCGACGATCCCGACACTCGACGCGGTGCTCGATCTGGTCAACTCGTACGACTCGACCGTCGAGCTCAACATCGAGACCAAGGTCGAAGCAGCGGCGCCCACCGAAACTGCGCGCCGGCAGCAGTTCGTCGACGTCGTACTCACGTCCGTCGAAGCCGCGGGACTCCTCGACCGGACGACGATCCAGAGTTTCGACTGGGGCGCGCTGCTCGCGGTGCAGGAAGCCGACCCGTCGGTGCGGCTGGTCGCGCTGACCGAACCCGATTTCCTCGAGGTCGGCGAGCCGGGAGCATCCCCGTGGCTGGGCGGGTTGGACATCGACGAGTTCGGCGTGGACCCCGTTGCCGCGGTCGCGTCGTTCGGTGCCTACGCCATCTCACCGGTGCAGGGTGACCCGCAGCGGGGGACGGTTTCCGACCCGGACTTCCAGTTCTACGTCACCCCCGAGATGGTGAATGCGGCACACACCAACGGTATTCGCGTGGTTCCGTGGACGGTCGACGATCCGGCCACGATGGCGGCGCTGATGGACATGGGCGTCGACGGCATCATCACCGACTATCCGGATCGACTGCGCGAGGTGATGAGCGAGCGTGGCCTCCCGCTGCCGGAGCCGGCGCAGGCACGATAGCCAACGAGCATTCGCGCGGTCAGGCGGCCGACTCGATGCGGAACATTCCCCACTGCTCGTCCCCGACGCCTGTGGCGCGCAGTCGGTGCCGAAGGAGTTCGTCCTCCAGCGTTTCTCGGTCGGTGACGTGCCACCGGTACTCGACGTCCACGGTGTCGATCTCGTTGTCGCCCTTACTCGTTCAATAGGTCATGTGCCACGTCATGGTGGCGTCGTCGACGCGTTCGGACCACGCGGAACCGTGATAGGTGCGATCACCGACCTGTTCGCGGGACATCTCGAATCGCGGGACAGCAGACGCCGTCGTCGGCTGCTGGAGGTTGATTACCGCGCAACCGTCGGCGGTCATGCCGGCCGCGATCGCACCCCAAAGGGCCTGTCTCGCATCGGGATCGAGATGGCCGAGGGAATTGATCATCGACGCGGGTGCCGAGACCGGTCCCCGCCCCAACTCGACGGCGGTGCGGGCGCGGAGATCAAGGCCGGCGAGTCCTGCGGCCACGAGGGGGGGCCAGATGCTGCCAGGGCCCCACGCTGAGCAGTTCGAGGTGGTCGGCAGAGCGGACGTACGGATCCACGTAGTCGATCACTGTTGCGGTCCTTCCGGTAATGCCCCGGGGGCGGGTGGCGTCGACTTTATCGACAACGATTATCAACAGTCACCTCGGTGGATCGGCCGGGTCGACGGCACGACCTCGTTCGTCCGGAGAATCGGTGTCCGAGCGAGCGGCCTCGACCGCGATATCCGGTGTGAGTCGTCCTTTCCCGGGGCATTCTGGATCCACCATCACCTGTCCTGGGGGGACACCATGACTTTCGACCTGACACTCACACCCGCACAGCACGATCTCGCCACTCGGGCCCACGACTTCGCCGAGAACGTCGTTCGACCCGTCGCGCAGCACTACGACCAGCAGCAGGAGTTTCCGTGGCCCGTCCTGCAGGAAGCCGCGCGGGCCGGGTTCTACTCACCGCTCTTCTATCGTGACCTGATCGGTGACCCCACCGGCCTGTCGCTGCCCGTGTTCATGGAGGAACTGTTCTGGGGTTGCGCCGGTATCGGGTTGGCCGTGGTGATGCCCGCGCTCGCACTCTCGGCCATCGGACAGGCGGCAACGCCGGAACAGATGCTCGAATGGGCGCCGCAGTGTTTCGGCACACCGGACGACATCAAGCTCGCGGCACTCGCGATATCGGAACCCGAGGGCGGCAGCGACGTTCGGAATCTGCGGACCACGGCCCGCCGGGACGGTGACGACTGGATCATCGACGGCCACAAGATGTGGATCGGTAACGGCGGCATCGCCGACGTGCATGTGGTGAACGCGAACGTCGATCCGGACCTCGGGCACAAGGGCCAGGCGCTGTTCATCGTTCCCGGAGGTACTCCGGGCCTCGAACTGGTGCGCAAACTGGACAAATTGGGTTGCCGCGCTTCCCATACCGCCGAGCTGAAGTTCACCGGCGTCCGCATCCCCGCGGCCAATCTGCTCGGCGGGGCGGACAAACTCGAACACAAGCTCGCCAAAGCCCGCGAGGCGGAGAAGACGGGCGCCAAGGGGCGCTCGGCCACGCTCGGTGCGCTCGAACAGACCCGGCCGATGGTTGCCGCGCAGGCGCTGGGCATCGCCCGCGCGTCACTCGAGTACGCCACCCGATACGCCAACGAGCGGGAGGCTTTCGGCGGTCCCATCATGAACAACCAGGGCATCTCGTTCCCCTTGGCCGACCTTGCGATGCGTATCGACGCGGCGCGCCTCCTCACCTGGCGTGCGAGTTGGATGGCGGCGAACAAGGTGAAGTTCGAGCGCGGTGAGGGGTCCATGTCGAAGCTCGCGGCGACGGAGGTAGCCGTCGCCGCCACCGAACGAGCGATTCAGACCATGGGCGGCTGGGGTTACATCACGGACCACCCCGTCGAGAAGTGGTACCGAGACGCCAAGCTGTACACCATCTTCGAGGGAACCAGCGAGATTCAGCGTCTGGTCATCGGGAACGCCGTGGCGGAGCAGAACGGTGCACCCCCGCTGCACGTGACGATGGAACCGGAGGGCGGCCCGATCAACAAGGCCTTCGGGCGCGGTAGCGAAACGCGGACCAAGGTGCTCGACAAGGCCATCCACGCGAAAGACAAGGTGCCGGAACCGGTTCTGCGCGGTGCGATGAAGTTCCTGCAGCCACCGGGGCGCTGAGTCGCCGGTCGAGCGCGGCGGCGACCATCACCCCGCCGCGCTCACGGAGTCGGAAGATTCTCGCGCAGGAACGCGATCTCGTCCACGATGAGCTCCGGGTAGCCCTTCCCGCCGGGGTAGACGTCGAAGTGCCCACCCGGGTAATCCCGACCAGCGGCACCCATCCGAGAAGCAAGTTCGCGGGCGGCACCCGGGGGAGTGATGTTGTCTTCGCGGCTCGTGGCGATGAAGGTGGGCGCACGACCCGCCTGAGCAACGACGTTCGGTGAGTAGAACGGAATCTGGAGCGCGGTGCGAGCCGTCGCGCGGTTGTCGAACGAGTTTCCCAGCACGGTCCGATACCCCTGCAGTGCACCGGGTTGCGGGAGCAGACCGGAAGATCCCGGCTCCGAGGCGATCGGGAGATAGATCGGTTCTCGTCCGACGGCCGAGCCGGCCAGATCGGCGGTACCCACGGCAGTCAGTTCGACCAGTGCCGGCACGGGAATGGTCGACACCGTGGCGATCCCGTTGACGTGCGGTGCCTGAGCCACGACTGCCCGTACACCGGGGATGTTCTCCGAGCCGAGGGACAGAACATGCCCGCCCGACAGCGATGTCCCCCACAATCCGATCGAGTCGCCGTCGACTCCGGGAAGGGCGCGAGCGGCACCCACCGCAGCGCGCCAGTCCTCGAGCTGGGAATCGATGTCGATGAGGTTGCGCGGTTGCCCCGCGCTGCTGCCCCAGTGCCGGTAGTCGAAGGTGACCACGTCGTAGCCTGCGGCGACGAACTCCGGAGCAACGTCAGGAAGGATTTTGTCCTGCGTGCTGCCCAGACCGAGGGCCATGACCAGCACCGGCCGCGCCGGCCCGCCCGGCTCGGAGTACCGCGTCGCGGAGACGTCCGTTCCTTCGACCGGGAACGTGAACGTGGTGACGGTGGGCGCCGCACCGGCCGTCGACACGGCCAGGATCGTCGAGGCGGCGAGGGACATCAGAACGACCGATGCTGAGGTGAGAAGGCTTCGCATGGGGGAAGTCAACAGGAGGAAATCGAGTCGACGAGTGCGATGGCGCGATGTTGTGACGGCCTACAGCGACACTGCGCGCTCACTCGAGGCGAGTCCGACCTGCTGAATTCGGCCGGCTTACCCCGTGACGACGATCGGCGTCGGGGGCTCGAAGCTCTCGTTCTCCGGCAACACCGGGTGCTCGGAATTCGCATCGATGTCTGCCATCGTCCGAGCTCGACGCAACGTCGCCGATCCCCGCCGGGCGGGCACCAGATCGTCGTACCAGGCGAACCACGGCATCCCGTACCGCGTGTATTCGGCTGCACTCAGCGGCAATGAGGCCGGCTCCGATCCTGTGAGCTCGAACCACGTTGCGCTGTTCACGATGTCGACGGTGAATCGCTGCCCGTGCTCGAGGTCCCAGGAATCGTGCGGAATCACGGGCGTCGCGACGGCCTGCGTGATGGAGCCGCCGGCGCCGAGCCCCATGGGTTCGGCAGCCATGGGTGCAGCGGAGAAGCACACGGTGGGTTCCGGCCGCATCGACTCGTACTTGCTCGCCAGAAGCGGGTAGACCGCGACCTGAATGCCGCCGCGAGCGGGGTCGGACGACAGCTGTTCCTCGACGGTGTGTCCGGTGCCCAACGGCGCCGCGACGAATTGCCGCACCGTGCCCTGCTCGGTGACGAAGCCGTCGAGCCACGGCTGGGCGGGGATCTCGCAATAATCCTCGGCAGTGAAGTCCGGGATCGGCGACCACGGCTCACCGGTGATCACGTTGATGCTTCCGCTGCTCATGGTGACGAGGAACGGGTAGTACGCGCGGAAATCGATCCAGCACGCTTCGGACTGCCACATCGGCAGCCGAAAGCGACTCGCGTCCTCGGTGCCTCGAACGGACAGCCGGCCGAGGCTCGGCGGTAGGCCATAGGTGGTGCCGTCGTCCGGAACCCGGAGGGTGCGCTGGAATGCGAAGGTCATACTCGCGTCGGGATGCACCTCGGGGCAGTCGACGCGAATACCGTCGTTGCTCACGTGAACCGCCATGGTGGTGCTCCTTGCCCGGCCGGGTGGCCTGTCGATGTGTGTGGAGGGATGTAAGCACGGGGGTCCGACAACGTCGTGCGCTCGAACGTTGGGCGCCGCGGCTGCGAGCGCCCGTGCCACGACTGTTCCCACATCGCCTCGCACGGCGGACCGCAGTCGCTACTGTGGTCTGACCACACCTCGGAGGCGCCATGCGGATCGCCCTGTTCGTCACCTGCCTGGCGGACGCCCTCTTTCCAGACTCGGCGAAAGCCACTGTGTCGCTTCTCGAACGGCTCGGCCACACCGTAGTGTTCCCGTCGGATCAGACGTGCTGCGGGCAGATGCACGTCAACACCGGATACCTCAAGGAAGCCGCGCCGCTGGTCCGTCACCACGTCGAGGTGTTCGAGCGGGCGACGTGGGACCTCGCGGTCGCACCGTCGGGATCGTGCGTCGGGTCCGTCCGCCACCAGCACGCGATGGTCGCCCGACGAGCCGGCGACGAGGACCTGGCCACCCGTGCCGAGGACATCGCCGCCCGCACGTACGAGCTGTCCGAACTGCTGGTCGACGTTCTCGGCGTCACGGACGTCGGCGCGTACTACCCGCATCGCGTCACCTACCACCCCACCTGCCATTCGCTGCGGATGCTGCGGGTCGGGGACAAGCCGCTGGAACTGCTGCGCAACGTGCGAGGCATGACGCTCGTCGAACTGCCCGACGCCGAATCCTGTTGCGGCTTCGGCGGAACGTTCGCGCTGAAGAACTCGGAGACGTCGACGGCGATGCTGTCGGACAAGATGGCCAACGTCCTCTCTACGGGTGCCGAGGTGTGCAGCGCGGGGGACTCGTCCTGCCTCATGCATATCGGCGGGGGCCTGTCCCGGCTGCGCACGGGCGTCAAGACCGTGCACCTCGCCGAGATCCTGGCGTCGACGGAGGCAGCATGACCACGTTCCTGGGTTCGCCCGGCGTGTTTGCTCCGGGGGCGGGCAACATCCGCGGGGAGGAGAGCTTTCCGAAGGCCGCGAAGCGCGCTCTGCAGGACACCCAGATGCGACGCAACGTCGGGGCCGCCACCCGCACCATTCGCGAGAAGCGCCTCGGCGCCGTGGCCGAGTGCGACGACTGGGAAGAGCTACGCCTCGCCGGCAGCGCCATCAAAACCGACGTGATGTCGCGGCTGCCGGAGCTGCTGGAACAGCTCGAAGTGAACGTGACCGCGCGTGGGGGAGTGGTGCACTGGGCACGCGACGCCGACGAGGCGAATCGCATCATCACCGACCTCGTCCGGGCCACGGGCAGCGACGAGGTGGTCAAGGTGAAATCGATGGCCACCCAGGAGACGGGGCTCAACGAGTACCTCGAAGCCGAGGGGATCGCCGCGATCGAGACGGACCTCGCCGAGCTCATCGTGCAGTTGGGTGACGACAAGCCCAGCCACATCCTCGTCCCCGCCATCCACCGCAACCGCGCGGAAATTCGGGAGATCTTCCTGCGCCGCATGCCCGGTGTCGACAGTGCGATCACCGACGAGCCCCGCGAGCTGGCGATGGCGGCCCGCGAGCATCTGCGTCGCAAATTCCTGTCGGCGAAGATCGCCATCAGTGGCGCGAATTTCGCTGTGGCCGAGACGGGGACGTTGGCGGTTGTCGAGTCCGAGGGCAACGGCCGCATGTGCCTGACGTTGCCGGACACGCTCATCACGCTCATGGGCATCGAGAAATTGGTGCCCACGTTCGCCGATCTCGAGGTGTTCATGCAGCTGCTCCCGCGGTCGTCGACGGCCGAACGCATGAATCCGTACACCTCGATGTGGACGGGGGTGCACGAGGGCGATGGCCCGCAGAACTTCCACCTGGTGCTCCTCGACAACGGGCGGACCAACGTGCTCGCCGACGAGGTGGGTCGTGCTGCGTTGCACTGCATTCGGTGCAGTGCGTGCCTCAACGTGTGCCCGGTGTACGAACGGACGGGCGGACACGCGTACGGGTCGGTGTATCCGGGTCCGATCGGGGCCATCCTGTCCCCCCAGCTCACCGGCACGACGGGTCACGACGACCCGAATGCCTCACTGCCGTATGCGTCGTCGCTGTGCGGGGCGTGTTTCGACGCCTGCCCGGTCCGAATCGACATTCCCGAGATCCTGGTGCATCTGCGGGCGAAGCAGGTCGATTCCGAGCGCGGCGGTGTCCCCGGGGCGCAGGAGATCGCGATGCGGGCGGCGGGATGGGCGATGAACTCGCCGAAGCGGTTCGGGATGGCGGAGAAGGCCGCCGGGGTCGGACGGTTGCTGGCGGGGAGGAAGGGGCACATGGAATCCCTGCCGTTCCCCGGTTCGCTGTGGACGACGAGTCGCGACACGCCGGCGCCCCCGAAAGAGACGTTCCGCCAATGGTGGGCACGGACGCACGAATCATGAACGCCAAAGAGGAAATCCTGCAGCGCATTCGGTCGGCGACGGTGAACGGCCCTGCCGCACCGCCGGTTCCTCGGGATTACGACCGGGCCGAGCTGGTCGGTCGCGGGAACGTCGACCGATTCGCCGAGACGGTCGACGACTATCGGGCGCAGGTGTTCCGGGTGTCGGAGGCCGGAATCGCCTCGACGGTACAGTCTTTGGTGGCTCCCGATGCGCGCGTGGTGATCCCGACCGATCTCCCCACTGCGTGGGTCGAGGGCGTGGTCACGGTGCCCGACGTGGGCTTGTCGACGGACGAACTCGACGGTGTCGACGCGGTGATCACCGGCTGCCGCGTCGGGATCGCGGCGACGGGGACGATCGTTCTCGATGCGGGCGTCGGGCAGGGGCGACGGGCGTTGACACTGGTACCCGATCACCACATCTGCATCGTGCGCGCGGACCAGGTGGTGGACACGGTGCCGCAGGCGTTCGCGGTACTGGACGCGACGCGGCCGCTGACGTTCGTCAGTGGACCGAGCGCGACGAGCGACATCGAACTCAACCGCGTTGAAGGTGTGCACGGGCCGCGGCGGTTGGATGTGCTGATCGTCGGTTGACGTCGCTGCAATCAAAACGATCGTTATGCAAAGGTGACGGCCATTCGCCGATTGGGTTGTTACGTTCCCTGGAACGAGCACCCGACGGAAGGCAAGTCCAATGTCGAAGCAGCCCAGTGCGACCACCCGACGATGGGCCGCACGCGCGGCGGCGGTGCTGACGTCCGCCGCCGTTGTTGCGGGAATGGCGGCCGGAACAGCGTCGGCCGATCACCCCGAGTACACGATGGTTCCCGGCCACACCTACACGCTCGGTGAGTTCAATGGCATTCAGTGCACGGGGCAGCTCACCACCAATGTGCGCACGCCACACGATCGTCCGGGCGCGGCGCTGGTGTCCCTGTCGTGGTTCTCGTACTTCAGCACACCGTGCTCGGTTGTGGCGCAGGTCAACTGGCACAATCTGGACACGAATCAGCGTGGTACGTCGGCAACCCGAGTGACAACCACGGGCCGGGGCCCGCTCCCGCCGCCGATCACCACCGGCAACGTCGTCGACGTGGTGACGGGGCCGGGGCGCGTCGTCGTCACCATCACCACGGAATCTCTGCACTTCGTCGCCGCGCCGCCCGTCGAGGTGCGGGTGCCCGCGTGACGTGGGCGTCGGCACGGCCCGTGCGAGCGGCGTGCGTGTCGGTCCTCGCCGCGCTGGCACTTGTCGGGTGCACCATCGGTGACGATGCGTCGACACCAGGGAGCACGCCGACCACCGCATCCGCGGCGCCGGAGCCCCCCAGCGACGGGCCGAGCACTGTCGCCGCGCCCGACGGTCAGCCGAGCGGGACCGACGAGACAGCGGGCGCCGAGATATCGACCGTGCCGGACGGCAACCCCACTCCCGCACGTCCGGGGTCTGCGGAAGTGGCCGTCGACCCGGAGTTGTTCCGTAACAGCGGAGCCGACGGTGACGGTTACTTCCTACAGTCCCCGTCGGGCAACATCTCGTGTGGCATCTATCCGACTCCCGGCGCGGCCGGGCCGGTGGGCTGCCAGGCCGTAACCAGTGTTGCGCCGGTGGACGGGCCTACGTGCAGCAACGCGGAGAACGACAAGTATGCAGCGCGCATCGAACCCGCCGGGGCGGTGCACTTCTGCACCACCCAGGGCATCTACACGGCGCCCGACGCCGCGGTCCTGCAGTACGGGGAGATTCTCACGGTCGGCGACGCGTCGTGTGTCTCGCGTGAGGAGGGCATCTCCTGCCTCCTGGCGGGCAGCAACGCCGTCCTCATGTCGCGGGAGGCGAATCTGACCTACTGAGCGCGGCGTCCACTCGCCTGTGGTCTCATGGATCTCGACACGGGGTGCCGAACCGCTCGGCTGAGATCACACCCGTCGAACCTGTCCGGGTCATGCCGGCGGAGGGATGTCGAGATGCGTGCGTTGCCGTTCACCGATCAGATCGTGCTCGTGACGGGCGGTGCCCGCGGACTGGGCGCCGCGATCACCCGAGCGTTCCTGGAACAGGGATCGCGGGTGGTCGTGAACTACCACCGCAGTGAGTCCGCGGCGCAGGCGATCGAGGCCGAGTTCGGTCCCGACCGCGTGCTCGCGGTAGCCGCCGACGTCACCGAGCGCCCTGCCGTGGAATCGATGTTCGCCTCTGCGCGTGAGTATTTCGGTTCGTCGATCACCACGGTCGTCAACAACGCGTTGATCGACTTCTCGTTCGACGGGGACGCACGGGCGAAGGCCGACGTTATCGAATGGTCGGCGTTCGACGCCCAACTGCGCGGCAGTGTCGCCGGAACGCTGCACACGACGCAGGCCGCGGTTCCCGGTATGCGTGAGCAGGGGTTCGGTCGCGTCATCACCATCGGCACCAACCTGGTGCAGAATCCGGTGGTTCCGTACCACGATTACACCGCCGCCAAGGCTGCGCTGCTGGCTCTGACCCGTACCTTCTCGCACGATCTGGGACCGGACGGGATCACCGTGAACATGGTGTCCGGCGGCCTGCTGCGGACGACGGACGCGAGTTCGGCGACACCGCCCGAGGTCTTCGACATGATCGCCGGCAGCACTCCGCTGCGGCAGGTGACCACTCCCGCGGAGTTCGCGGATGCGGTGCTGTTCTTCGCGTCGCCCTGGTCGAGGGCGGTGACCGGTCAGAACCTCGTCGTCGACGGCGGATTGGTGAAGAACTGATGCGGCAGCTGCACCTGAACGCGTTTCTGTTCGGGTGCGGGCACCACGCGGCGGCGTGGCGGCACCCGCAGTCGTCAGTCGAGGTTTATCCCGCGTCGTCCTCCCGCGCCCACGCGATAGCGACGAGGCGGCGCAGGACGTCGAGGTCGATCTGGTCGAGTCTGCGGACGTACACGCAGCCGGCACCCTCGGTGTAGGTGCCGAGGGAGGGGAGCAGAGCGGCACCCTCGGGCAGGTCCTTGAGCCCGTACAGCGACAGTTGCGTTTTCCGGGGTGAGAAGGCGACCTTGGGCCAGTCGCCACGTGTGCGCGAGTTCGCCGGTGACACGAAGCGGTAGCTGCCGTAGCCGACCATCGATGGACCCCACATCACCGGCTGGGCGCCCGTCACCTCGGTGAAGATCTCGGCGAGACGGAGACCGTCCTCGCGGCGACGGGCCGGGGTCGCGGCGGCGAGGAACTCGTCGACACTCGCGTCGGTCGGCTGGGTCTTGATCTCGGACATGGGCGGATCCTGTCACAGGGCTGGGTGCGCGGATGGACCGTGCCATCACGCCGGCAGCGCGACAGCTGGTTCAGGATCGTGTGCGGGGATCGCCCGGAGAGGTCATCGTCCGTCCGGATCGACAACCGTGCCGGCGCGGGTAACAAGGGTCAGGTCGCACCCCAGCGCGTCCGCAACGGCGATAATTCCGTCGAGTTGCGAGGTGTCCTTGCCGCTTTCGATCGTCTGCACGGTCGATCGGCCGACACCCGCAAGAAGAGCGAGTTCCGATTGGGTCATCCCGAGTTCGCGACGACGGACGGCGAATGCACGCGCGAGGTCTCCCGCGTCGTCGCGGCGCGTTCGTCGAGGGGATGCCATGGTGCCTCCAAAGCTTTTGATCGCAGGCTTAAGGGAACGATACTGCTCATCTCCGGATAGTGCACTCCTTATGCTTGGCCTTGCAAGCTCAGGTGGGCTGAAGCCCTTTCGGCAACTTTTGCAGCACCCTACGCTTGCCTGGGCAAGCATAGGGTGCTCGAGTGCCGCCCTGGCCCGGTCGAACTGGTTCAGAGCGACACGATGCGCTGGATACGAGCCCGCACCACCCGCTGCACCATTGCCGGATACGCGTGGAGAGGGGTGGTTAACGCTGCCAACCACACGGCACCGGTCCACGCGCCGACCGCTGCGGCAGCGACAGTGAGCGCCAGTGCCACTGCAGCACACAGGAGGTGACCGAGTTCGGAGCGCCGGGTGTCCAGGTCCAAGGCGCTCAGCCCGGCTCGGGTCCCCTCGAACGAGCGCATGCTCTTCACCACCCGAGTCCACCCGATCGCGTCGAGCAGTCGGCCGAAGCGGTGGACGCCGAGGTATCGGTACATCGCCAGCTCGGCGGACGCCACCTGCCACCACCGAGCCTCGGCGCGGCCGGTCCACCCCCCGAGGCCGATCGACGCGGCCGACATCAGCGTGAAGTGGACGACGATCGCGAACGCGGGATGGTCGGGGCCGATCGCCCACCACGCCGAGCCTAGAAACGCCGCGGTGGCCAAGCAAGTGATGACCACAGCCACGCCCGACGGTCTCGGGCTCGGAGTCCGTGAGTCGGCGGGAATGGGCACGGTGTCACCGTATCGAGGGTCGAGCGCGACCGACCCCGGGCGTTGCATACTCGACGGGTAATCGAACGGCCTACGCCGTTCGACGCGACGAGGGACGGACGCAGCCGATGGCATCGACGATCGCGATAACGGGTTCGACCGGGCAGGTCGGTGGCGCGGTCGCCGCCGAACTCGCGAATGCGGGAGTGGCGCAACGACTGCTGGTGCGCCGACCGGAGCGAGCGCCGCAGCTCGCTGGCGCCACGGTCAGCACGTGCTCGTACGACGACCTGGAGGCATCGACGGCAGCGATGGCCGGGGCGGACATCGTCTTCATGGTGTCGGGTGCGGAGAGCGCGACCCGGCTCGACGAGCACCGCACCTTCGTCGACGCGGCGGTCGCAGCGGGGGTGCGGCACATCGTGTACACCTCGTTCTTCGGTGCGGCGCCGGACGCGACGTTCACCCTCGCGCGCGATCACTACTTCACGGAGCAGCACATCGAGGAGTCCGGGCTCGACTACACGTTTCTGCGCGACAACTTCTACAGCGACGTGATGGAACTGTTCGCCGGAGACGACGGCGTGATTCGCGGGCCTGCCGGGGACGGTCGGGTCTCGTTGGTGGCGCGAGCCGATGTCGCGCGGGTGGCGGTGCGGATCCTGTCCGAACCCGCCTTGCACGTCGGGAAAACCTACGACCTCACCGGTCCCGAAGCGTTGTCGATGGCCGAGGTCGCCGTGACCATCGCCGAGGTGCGGGGTGTTCCGGTGTCCTTTTTCGACGAGTCGGTGGACGAGGCATATGCGTCGCGTGCGCGTTACGGCGCTCCGGGGTGGCAGAACGATGCGTGGGTGTCGACGTACACCGCGATCGAGTCGGGGGAGCTGAGTGCGGTGACCGACGACGTGGAGCGGTTGACGGGGAGGCAGGCGATGACGTTGCGCGAGGTAGTGGCGAATTCGGGCGCGCCCGCGTAGCTCGGCGTTGCGGCAGAACACCACGAATACACCTGTCGACGCGATGTATTGATCTGTTTCGAACATGCTGAACCGTTTTCGCAGGTTGCGATCGACGCCAAGAATTATGCGACTGCATTTATGCCTATGGTCCCACGAGACGCTGATATTTTCGAGCGGTGCGTTTTTTCCGTGTTCGGCTGCGTGCATCACCGAATTAGATCGTTTGCAGGACTGTCGCTGAGTCCGGAATGTTGCCAGAGTGTTGAAGTCGCTGACCGGCGGAGTCGTGTCACTCGAGCAAGGATGAGATATGTCGAAAATTCGGTCACTCGTGGCGGTTCTGGCGATGAGCGTTGCTCCAGCAGCGGCAATCGCGCTGCCCGCTCACGCTGCGGCGGGCACTATCACCGGTACGGTGACGTACGTAAACGTGTTCCAGCAGAATTCGAAGCCGATGGGAATCTGGGTCGACTCCAACAAGAACGACGGTTGGGCCGCGCTCAGCCCTGGTACCGGCGTTACCGGAGCGTGGACGACCAAATTCAGTTTCACCTCATCGGGCGCCACATCCTTCACTTCGAGAATCGGTTGCGGCGGTACCCCGCAGAATTGGAAGACTTCTAATCAGCGCGGCCCCTTTTCGTCGGGTGACCAGAAGTTGACCATCCGGTACTGATGTCGAATCAACTGTCGGCCACCTGAAATTCTGTGGCCGACAGTTGGTCCATCCTGTGAGTCGATACCTGTTGTCGCCGCGATCGAGCCTTGTTGGATTCGTAGGGCTACGGCACAACCGGAACTACGGAGTCAGCTGTCGTCCTGAACCGCCGGCCACGTTGCCACGTCGCCCCCGGGCATGCACACCATCCGAAAGCCGTCCGGCCCGAACAGTGTCCAGGCTTCGTAGGTCGAGTGGGGGCGCACTTCGAGAACGGTTCCCGAGTCCAACGTCACCCGTACCGTTCCCTTCTCGACGGAGCTCGCCGTGATTCGTCCGGTCAGCATCTTCTGGATGTCGTCTGCGATATCCAGCGAGGGAGACGGCGCGAAAGTCATGTGCTCGGAGCGAGTTCGAACGTGTACGTCTCCTTCGATCTCGAATCGAAAGCCCCCGTCGGTGGAGAGGTTCAGGACGTGGTCGATCGATGTCGTTCGCATCGTCTGGCCTGTCAGAGGTAGGTACATCGCGTCACCATCCTGCGGGTTGTGCGAAAGAACCGTCGGGGTTCAGTGGAATGTGCGTCGTCGCTCGACTGCCGGGCTTGCCACCGAGATCGAGGGGTTGTCTCGCGGAGTTGTAGAACCGGACGTATCCGTGTGGATAGTCTGTCGTCGGCTCCATGATCCTGACAGTGTCGGCATTGTTCATCGAGCCCGGCTTCTGCCAAACAGTGCCCTTGCCGTTCTCTGCGACTCTTGACCCCCAGTCTTCCGGTACCGCGGACGGTCGCGGGAGTGACCCCGCCGGGGGTAGTGCCGAAACTTCGTCTGGTCGACGCCGTTGGTGGCGTGAGGTACGTCGAAGTTCATCGCGGTGACGTGACAGATCGGGCCGGTGCCCCACACCCTGGCGAAGCTGTATCGCCGACTTCCACGCCTCGATGATGCGTCGCTGCGGCAGCGCGCAGCAATGGTCGCCGCACGCGCCGGGTGAGTCACAATCTTGGCAAAAGTGTTCACGTCGAACTCATCTCACTCGACTGATCGTGGGCGGAATACGGACGCCCGAGGACGAACGTAAGACGCAAGCGGGGTGAGCTCGGTCCCGCGTTGTCATTGACAAGGCTGCGGAGCGCGTGACGCGACGTCACCCGTCTTACGACACGTCGTTCCAGGGCCCCAGGATCGCGTCGACGAGATGAGGTTCGCGGTACGCATACAAAAAATCCCGACGCGGTTGTGGTCGATCATCGCACTCCGCAGGTCTATCGACGTTCTTGACTGTTCGGAGCGGAGGTTCACCAGGCACGAGTACGTGCGCGTCTTGCCGTCGACGAACGCGGCTGGTCCGCGCCCGTGAGCCGTTCGAGGGGCATGTGTGCCGCAGGGCAGTGCCGCGTGCCGCCGCTCCAGCACCGCTGTTTCGCGCGTTCGCCGAGAACAGCAATCTGGAAGTCACCCGATCTCCGGAGCCGCGATCCACAAGATCGTCCAATGCCGGGCCCAGAGCGCTGGTTACGACCGTGGTCTGGTCACCCGGCTTGGTGGACACTCCCTGCGTGCCGGGTTCGTCACCCAGACTTCCTTCGCAACGGCGCCGCCGCCCACGCCATTATGCGGCAGACCGCCCACGCCGTTTATCGACCGCTCGCGTGTTGCCAGCGAGGGCAACACTGCTATGGTGCGGTATGAGCGATACCGCCCCTTACAGGTTCCGGGAGGCCCGTGTAAGCCGGGGAGAATCTCTACGTCAAGCCGCGTGTGACCTTAAGGTCGCGCCCAGCTACTTGTCACGAGTAGAACGAGGCGAGCGAACCCCATCGCCGACGTTGGTAACGAAGCTGTGCAATCGCTACGACATAGCGTTGCGGGATTCTGGCGCAGAATGGGTTGTAACATCCGGTCAGTTGCAAAAAATTCTGGAGCAGCATCCAGAGGAAGCGGCACGTCTACTGTCGACTTACGGCCATGAATTGGCGACCTCGTGACTACGGCTACAGCGGCATGGGCCACCCTACTGACTGGATTAAGTCTTGAGGGCTACACCCTAGATGTATGAGGCCATGACGTTGGTGACGCCAGCGGTGAGCCGTGATGCTGGTGGTTGGTTCCCGGCGGCAGTGTGAGGTCGATGGTAGTTGTAGTGCACGTTCCAGATCCTCAGGGCGTCCTCGCGCTGGTGTTCGGAGAACCAGGTTCGGGCGTAGAGGAACTCTTCGGCGAGGATCCTGTTGTAGCGCTCGACTTTTCCGTTGTGGCGCGGGGTGTACGGGGTGATGCGCTGGTGCCTGGACCCGAGCAACGCTCGGGCGAACACCTCGGCCCGGTAGCAGGACCCGTTGTCGGTGACCAGACGTTCGATGCGGTCGATGCCGTGCGCGGCGAAGAACACCCTTGCCCGGTGCACGAATCCCACTGCTGTGACGGCTTTCTCGTCTGCGAGGGCTTCGGTGTAGGCCAGGCGGGAGTACCCGTCGACCGCGGAGTGGAGGTAGACGTAACCGGCTCTCGCGCCCTTGGTCTTGGCGCGGTCGACGGCTTTGGCTTCGGCGCTGCCGCGGCCGTGGGCGCGCCATCCTCCGCCGTCGGGGATGCGCCCGACCTTCTTGATGTCGACGTGGACCATGTGGCCGGGCCGGCGGGCGACGATCGTGCGTGGGGTGCGGTTCGTCTCGCCGGTGGGGTCGAGGAATCGGCGTCGGTTGATGCCCAGGTGATCGAGGTGGCGGGTGACGGTGCGCCGGCTGATCTCGATACCGTCCCGCTGCAGCTCGAACGCGATCCGCGACGCGGGCCACTTCTTCTCGCGGCGGAAGCGTTCGATCCGCACGACCACCGAGGGGTCCGCGGCGGTGGGCTGACGGTGCGGGGCGCTGGAGCGGTCCTCGAGGCCGAGGTCGCCGAACTCGCGGTACCGGTGAACCCACTTGGTGGCGCACGCGCGAGAGATGCCCATCTCGGCGGCGACGTGCGCGATGGGCCGGGTGCGGCACCGTTCGACGAGTCGGCGGCGGCCTTCCGGGGACAGTGGGGCATTACGGTGTGTCACGACAGGTCTTTCTGGTCGGCGGACGAGTTGGTGGTACTTCTCATCCTGCCTACCGGGAAGACCTGTCCCACTACGGGGACGCATCACCGCGTGACTACAACCTCATGACCCGCAACACCTAGATGCGAGCGGCCCGATAGGCCAGGGGAGGTTCGGTCTAGTCTTCAACGCTATTTGTGACAGCACGGGAAATGAGCATGCCTTGAAGGTGCTTGTTCCGAGCGCCGATGTTGCGGACGCAGAAGACTTCGCGAATGAGGGGTTACTTCTGCAGAAACTAGTCAAGGCGTCGAACGTGGTCGACATCGACGAGCATTCAGTGCGAACCAACGTGCAAATGACTCACATCGGCGGCGTGCAGGCGCCTGTTCCAATTCCTGTACCCGTCTTGTTTCACGTTTTGGAGAAAGCCAACGGTAATTTATTAAGCAGGATTGCCGCCCGCCGGAAACTCGACTGGGTAGATACTTTAAGTATCTGGCGAGATCTCGTCAAGGGCATCCACCAAATGCATTTGAATAAGGTTGCCCACCGGGATCTTAAAGCAACGAATTGTCTGGTGTTCGAGCTCAGAAAGAATACGATTGCCACAAAATTAGCAGATCTGGGAAGGTCGCGAGACCTAACGACCACTGCTAGGCACAACGCGTTCATGTACGCAGCGGGACTCGGTGACCTTCGCTTTGCACCGCCTGAATACATTTTTTTCCAGGGGTGGGACAACGAGCGTGCGCATCGGGACGCAGATCTGTACGGGCTGGGTTCGCTTCTCTTTGAGTTGGTAACTGGTGTTGGATTGACGGGCGAGGCGATCTCGAATATTCCTGGGGCTCGTAACCAAGCAATGCGAGACGCTGCGAACGGAGTTCATATAAGATTGGATTCCCTCCGCTCGCTATACGCTTCAGCCCTAGTTGGGTTCGATGCCATGATTCCGAAGGTCATCCGTGAGAGGGTATCGTCTTTGATTCATACTCTTTGCGATCCTGTGCCGGAGCGGCGTCGATCAGGCAGCGCTCAGAACAGAAGCACGATGTCGCATGGACTTGAGGGGCTGATTCGGCAAATCGATATTTCAATCAAAGAGCTTACTCTAGCCCAGGCTGGACCTAGTAGATCCAGTTACCGGAGAGGTGCGTAGTGTCAAGTTTCGGACGAATCGTTGTGCCCGAGAGCGGTACTCCGGGCATGAAGGCAGCGCAGCCCTCTGCACCAGGGGTTGGAGCAGGATTTCAGGCGGTTCACACATCAACGGGCTCGAAGGTTACAAGGACCGCGGGGCAAACTCCGGATGACGTTGACTCGTTCACCTCGTGGCAAGAGCAAATCGTTCTTTTAGCATCCGAAGAACGGGCCGCCGCAGAAGCGATGTCTACCTCGGCCGTAGCCTTTGCCAGGGCGTCTCAAGCAGCTCTACAAGCAGGTCTACCTCATGAAGCTTCGCAAATGGCTCGTCGTGGCCTCACAATCATCGCGCAGAGTTCTGACGAAACGGTTAACATTGCTACAGCGTATGCGTGTGCAAACGTATTTTTGAGTTGCGGTGAATTTGAAACACTCACCGCGCTACTTGCGAATTTTGCTAGTACTGTCCCCATACGAATGCTTCGCGCCCGCATTCACGCTGCGTCGGGTCGCTTCGCTAGTGCGGCCGAGGAGATGGGAGAGCTGGATAACGAGCCCATCTTGTCGGCATACCGAGGATACCTGTATCTCATGCAGAATGACCCACAGGCAGCCCTAAGGCAGCTGCGTTCGTCTCTCAGGGGTGCTGGGACTCCCGACGCCACGGTTTATAAGAATATAGCGATTGCTTACATCCGCCTTGGGTCTCCACGCAAGGCGGTCCGTTTCGCGCGGATGGCGCAGAGTGTAGCGCCTGGTCGGCAAGACATTAATTTGATGTTGCTGAGTTTACTCGTTGATGCCAACGACTTAGTGGGGGCATCTGCCGAACTTTCGAAGTTGAAGTCTGAGGGTGTGGTGTCGACTAGCGAGTTGGCTCTATTTGAGGCTCAGATCGCCAGTTTGGGGGGTAACATCGAAAGAACGCGTTCTCTCATATCACGAGCAAGGATTTTAGCTGAGCGTGAAGGTGACCCAGAAGCAGTCGCACTGGCGTCGGCGAACCTCAGAATGATTGATTTCATCTTAGGTAGTACATCTCGATCTGCTGTTGTGAGGGATGTCGATGCCCTGTTCGTGGACCATCCCGGAAGCACGCCGATGTTTTTAATGCTATGCGATTTTTATAGTCGATCAAAAGACGCGCCTGCTTTAGAACTGACACTGGCACGATTTAAGAAACACAGTGTAGACGCGGCGGCGATCGCGTCGGGGGAGTCGTACCTGGCAAATCTCCGGTGCGACTTCGCCAAAGCTGCGCAATATGCAGAGCAGTGGAGTCGGTTGGCCCCGTTGGATGGGGGCGCTGCTAGTTTAGACATTTTGTTTCACGGGCAGACTACTGAGGATTGGGTGGCTGCGAGCGTAAAGGCTGAATCTGCTTTAAAGCGAATCCCCCGGTTGGCAACCGTAGCTAACAGTGCTGCGTATGCAATGGCTCTCGGCGGGAAACCGGTCCAGGCGCTAAAGGTCCTCGATTCGGTTGGCACCAACACGTATGTCTTGCGTGCTACCAAAGGGCTGGCGCTGATTGCGTCTGGCAGGTTGCCTGAAGGTCTAGCTGAATATAGGCGGGCGGCCGAGCTGGCTGATAACGAGTCTGCGTCGGATATCCATGCGCGAACTTTGATGACGCTGCATCAATGGGGCGCGTTAAAACGATTGGGAGTTCTCGACGACTTGCCCACAATGGAGGTAGTCGCTTCTGCTCTCCCTTTCAGTCCGTTGCCGGATGACTGGGAAACGCGACCTTCGTTTGCTGTTCTCAAGTGGGTTGCGGATCAAAATGACTGGCCGTGGCCGCACATGATCGATTGATTCGGCGTGGGCGGAGTAGCCGAGCTCGGGTGTGACACGCGATGGTGCGTTGATACCGATCACCGCAGCGAGCCGGCTCAATGCCCCGCCGATGTCAACCGCGTTGCCACTCGCTCGCACACTGCGCCGTGCTTCTCGATCATCTCAGCGGACACGCGGTGATGCGTACCTCCAACCCATTGACCGAGCCCATAGATTAGGCGCATCTGGCGGGACGAGGTGAATGACCCCAGGTACCCTGCCGCTTCCTTCTGAGTCAGGAAGGATGCATAACATGCCCAAGAAGATCGATCCGGAGGTCAATGCGGGGGCACTGCGGTTGTTGGAGACCCACGGCCAGAAGTATCCGTAGCTGACCGCGGCGGCAGCGGCGATGGCGAAGGAGGTCGGTGTCGGTCACGAGACCGTGCGCCGGTGGGCGGTGCGAGCGCAGATCGACGGTGGAACCCGCTCCGGCACGACCACAGATAGTCCACCGAGATCAAGAAGCTCAAAGCCGAGAGCAAGCAGCTGTGAACCGTCCTGGTCCTGATGGAGACTTCGTTCAGGCCACCTCGCGTTCGGAGGCGGCGGTCGTGCTGTTCTGACGGTAGTCGTTCTCGTAGTCGATGGGTGAGGTGTAGCCCATCGAGGAGTGCAGGCGGTTGTGTTGAACCAATGCACCCATGACGCGGTCTCGCGCTCCACCTCGGCCCGTCCGGTCCACGACTTCTGCCGGTCGATCAGCTCGGATTTGTAGAGTCCGATCGTCGATTCCATCAGCGCATTGTCGAATGCGTCGCCTACCGATCCGATGGAGCCGGCAATGCCCGACTCGGCCAGCGCTTCACTCAGGGCGATGGACGTGTACTGCGAACCGGCATCGCTGCGGAAGATCAAACCCGTTGCTGTGAATGCGAAGTCAGCTCGACGTCGGTTGAACAACGCCTGCTCGAGCGCACCCGTCACCAAAGGTGTCGCCTTCGTCGTCATCACCCGCCACCCCAGGATCCGGCGGGAGAACACGTTGACGACGAACGAGGTGTACACGAACCCCGCCAGCGTCCAGCCGCAGGTGAAATCGGCGGCCCACCACTGATCCGGTCGACTCGGCAGTGCCCACTGCCGGTCGATCAGATCCGGGTGTCGCGGTGCCCGATCATCACGCTCGGTGGTGATCGGGCGCCGTCGACCCCGCACGATTCCGACGGCCCCGCAGATGTCTATCAGCCGGCCGACCTGATCGCGGCCGACATGGTGACCAGCATGTGTCATCGCGTGCCACATCTTGCGGATCCCATAGAGCCGCCGATTGGCCACGTACACGGTGTGGACGGCGTTCGCGGCGTACGCCTCGGCCAACGCAGCGACTGAGACTTGGCCGCGCTGTTTCGCTGCGAAGTAAGTGGACGGGGCGATCTTCATTCCGTGCTCGGTGGGCACTCTGCAGATCGGGTCGACCCCGTAGAGGTGACGGTGATTGTCGATGCAATCGACTTTCACCGCAGTCGGCGGGCGACCTCCGCCTTCGCGAAAAACGCTGACGCTGTCTTGAGAAAGTCGTTGGCTCTGCGTAAATCGGCATTCTCACGCCGTAGAGCTTTCAGCTTCGCATCGTGGTCGGCGCCCGCCGGCCCTCCCTCGGGTTGGCCAGCGGTACCGGTCTTCTCGACCCAGGTCCGCAGCGTCGCCGGATTCACATCCAACAATCCACCGACGTGCTTTTGGGCCGCGAGCTTCGTGTCACCGTGCTCGGCGATCCGGTACCGATACATCCTCGCCGCCCGCTGGCGAGTCTCCTCGTCGAACTTCCTCGGTGCAGCCATACCGGCATTCTCATGGTGAGATCACAGTCTCCACCAGACCCAGGACGGTTCAAAAGTGACTGTTCCCATCTGCGAAATTTCTGTTTGTACTTAATGCGGGTTTCGGGTCGCGACACCTAGCAAGTTTCTGACTTCAGTACCGTTCTGGACTGTTGCTGTTCTTCGGCACTGTCCATACATGAACGGTCGTCTCAGCGTCGTACTTGGCCTCTGGACTCGGTAACGAGTCTTGACGCAATGCCGACATCTACTAGTACACGCCCGACCTCAAGTGCTTGCGCAGGCTTACTGGTCGTTCGGGGTAGCTTCAACCGACCGACCGACCGAGGAGTATCGAACCCCATGGCAAAGACCAGTGCCAACTTGATCTGGAGCATCGCAAACCTTCTGCGCGGCCCTTACCAGCCGAACCAATACGGCGACGTGATCCTGCCGTTCACCATCCTGCGTCGGCTGGATTGCATCCTTCAGCCCACCAAGGAGCAGGTCCTCGCCGAGTACAAGAAGGTTCAGGGCTTGAAGGTCGACCCCGGCGTGGTCCTGAAGTCCAAGTTCAAGTTGCCGTTCTACAACACCTCCCAGTGGACCTTCGCCTCCCTCGTCTCCGACCCCGAAGGCATCGCCGACAACCTGATCGACTACATCGAACAGTTCTCGCCAAACGTGCGGGATGTGTTCGACGGCTTCCGGATGGTTGATCTGGTCGCCGATCTGAACAAGTCGGAGCGGCTGTACCTCGTGGTTAAGGAATTCGCAGCGGTCGACTTGCATCCGACGGTCGTCTCCGGCCACGACATGGGCTACATCTTCGAGGAGCTGATCAGGAAGTTCGCCGAGTCCAACAACGCTCAGGCAGGTGACCACTTCACCCCCCGTGAAGTCATCGCCCTGATGGTGGACGTACTTTTCCACACCGCCGATGACGTGCTAACAAAGCCCGGCACCGTGCGCACAATTTATGACCCCGCTGCCGGTACCGGCGGGATGCTCTCGACGGCATATGACCACCTAATCGAGATGAACCACAGCGCTCGTCCGGTGCTGTACGGGCAGGAGATCAATCCTCGCTCTTACGCGATGTGTAAGTCGGACCTGATCATCAAGAATCAGGATGTGGATAACATTTACCTCGGCGACACCCTCACCGACGATGGGCACACCGGACGTCACTTCGACTTCCTGCTCTCCAATCCGCCGTTCGGTGTGGAGTGGAAGACCCAGCAGAGGGCGATCTCAGACGAGCACGAGGTCCGCGGTTTCGCCGGGCGCTTCGGTGCCGGACTACCTCGCGTGTCCGACGGGTCTCTGTTGTTCTTGCTGCACCTGATCTCCAAGATGCAGTCGGTTCGCAACGGCGAGGGCGGCAGCCGACTCGCCATTGTGCTCAACGGCTCGCCGCTGTTTACCGGTGGGGCGGGCGCGGGTGAGTCGAACATTCGGCGGTGGATCATTGAGAACGACCTTCTAGACGCGATTATCGCCCTGCCGACCGACATGTTTTATAACACCGGCATCAGCACCTATATCTGGATTCTCGACAACAATAAGGCCCGGCAGCGAAAGGGTAAGGTGCAACTCATCAATGCCGTCGACATGTTTGGCAAGATGCGCAAGTCACTGGGCTCTAAGCGCAAGTACCTGAGACCCGAGGATATCGAACGCATTTGCAGGCTCTACGACCTAAACCATAATGAGAAGGGCACGGACACCCAACCTGCGCAATCGAAGGTATTACGTGGTGAGGAGTTCGGCTACGCGACAATCACCGTCGAGCGCCCCCTCCAACTTCGCTTTGAGCCGACCGAGGGCCACATCGAGGGAGTGCTCGCGCAGAAGAGTATTGCCAGGCTCAAGGACGGTGAGCAGGCCGCAATCCGGAAGGCGTTGTTATCCATGGTCGGGCAGGAGTGGACGAACCGGGATGCTTTCGTCGATGCACTCAGGACTGCGCTCCGCCACTCTGGGATCGACCGCCCAGGCCCTCCGTTGTTGAAGACGATTTGGTCTAGGCTCGGTGAACACGATCCCGAAGCGGAAGTGATCAAAAATTCTAAGGGTGAGCTCGAACCAGATCCTGCGTTACGTGATACCGAGATTGTACCGCTGACTGAGGACGTGGAAGATTACTTGGTCCGCGAGATCCTGCCGCACGTGCCCACCGCGTGGATCGACCACGACAAGACGAAGATCGGCTACGAAATTCCCTTCACCAGACACTTCTATCGGTACACTCCACCGAGGCCCCTTGAGGACATCCAGAAAGACTTACGGGCTCTGGTTCTTGAGATTCAGGCCATGCTCGCCGAAGTTGGCGCATGAGCTGGCCGGCATATGATGCGTACAGGGACTCCGGCGTCGCCTGGCTCGGTCGAATTCCGGCTTCGTGGTCTGTCGCTCAGCTACGGCATGTATGCGATGTTTCTACTGGAGACAAAGACACGGCCAACCGCGTTGATGATGGTGAGTACCCGTTCTTTATTCGTTCCGAAGAGATTCACCGTATCGACTCATGGTCGCTCGACTGTGAGGCTGTACTAACTCCTGGTGACGGGGCTGTCGGCAAGATTTTTCATCACTACATTGGCAAGTTCGACTTCCATCAGCGTGTTTACGCTTTTTACAACTTCAAAGGGGTGACTGGTCGATACTTCTTCTATTACTTCTCTGGTTTGTTCGCTGCTGTGGCTCTCGACGGCAGCGCAAAGACGACAGTCGACTCACTGCGCATGCCACTCATTAAGGGCTTCCATCTGACCTTCCCGGGAGTGCAAGAACAGCGAAAGGTTGTCCGATTTCTAGACCGCGAAACCAGCAAGATCGATGCTCTGATCGGCAAGCAGAAACACCTAATTGCCAGCCTCCGGGATGACCTTAGAACTATTATCACCCACGCCGTCACCCATGGACTCGACGCTGATGTGGTCACCAAGGACTCTCGAGTCGAGTCGTTGGGAAGGATTCCCCAGCATTGGATTGCTACGCCGCTTAAGCATGCCCTTCGCAGTGAACCGGGGGCGATAAAGGCTGGCCCTTTCGGTAGCGATTTAACAGCATCCGAGATGGAAGGAGACTTCGCGAAGGTTTACAACCAGAGAGCCGTTCTCGACCGTGACCCTCTGGCCGGACCGGAGTGGGTTTCGGAAGCTAAATATAGAGAGATGGGGGCGTTTAAGGTCTTGCCCGGCGATATACTGGTGACGACTCGTGGCTCAATCGGTCGGGCCTTCGAGGTGCCCGACGATGCACCGATAGGAGTCATTCACCCGTGTGTCATTCGTGTTCGCGCTGACCAAGCTCGCTTGCTAAATGAATTCCTTCTAATCCTGTTGAACGAAACCCCACCTCTTCGTGAGCAATTCTCTCTGTTGAGCAACGCCACGACAATCGATGTCATCTACTCTGGGACGCTCGCATCCTGCACTGTCCCGATCCCGCCGCTCGCTGAACAGAAGCAGATTGTTGAATACATACGCGAGCGACGAGACAAGATTGATTCCCTAATTGCGAAGGCCATCGAGGTTGTTGACACGCTTCGCGAGTTCCGCTCAACGCTAATAACGGATGCCGTGACCGGCAAGATCGATGTGCAAGGAGTAATTTGACATGGGTCAGCATCATGAATCAACTTTCGAGGCTGAGTTATGCGAGCACCTCGCCGCTTGCGGCTGGCTGTACTCGGCGACCGACGCGGGCTACGACCGGGAACTCGCGTTGTACCCAGAGGACGTGTTTGGGTGGTTGGCCGACACGCAACCGGAGCAGCTTGCGAAGCGAGTCAACCCTGACCTCACCGGCGGTCCGCTGGAGAACGCACAGCGGGGAGTGCTGAACGCGCTCGTGAAGGCACTCGGGGCCGATCTCAAGGCGAACGGTGGCACGCTGTCGGTGCTCCGACGCGGGTTCAGGGACCTCAACGCACAGTTTTCGATGTGTCAGTTCAGACCCAACACCAGTCTTAACGCCACCACCGCGAAGAAGTACGAAGCGGCGCGATTGCGGGTGGTGAGGCAGGTGCACTACTCAACGAGAAACAGCAACAGCATTGACCTGGTGTTTTTCGTCAACGGTATCCCCGTCGCCACCGCCGAGTTGAAGACGGACTTCACACAGAACATCACCGACGCGGTTCTGCAATACAAAAACAGCCGGCTGCCGAAGGGTGAGCAGCTGCTGCAGTTTGGATCGAGAGCGCTCGTGCACTTTGCGGTGTCCAACATTGAAGTACAGATGACCACCAAACTGGAAGGCAGAAACACTTACTTTCTGCCGTTCAACAAGGGCAACAACAACCACGCGGGTAACCCGGCAAACCCGGAGGGGTCTCCAACGGCCTACTTGTGGGAGACGATCTTCCAGCGCGACACGTGGCTCGATATTCTCGGACGGTTCCTGCACCTTCAGGTCACCGACACAGTCAACCCCGTCTCGGGCAAGAAGACCCGCAGGCAGATGTTGCTGTTTCCTCGCTACCACCAGTGGGAGGCGGTGTCCCAGCTGATCGAAGCTGCACGGAACGACGGACCTGGGCACCGGTACCTGATCCAGCACTCCGCAGGCTCAGGGAAAACCAACAGCATCTCATGGCTCGCCCATCGGCTGTCGGTGCTCCACGACGACACGAATAGCCCGGTGTTCGACTCCGTCATTGTCATCACCGACCGCAATGTGCTCGACGCCCAGTTGCAGGAGGCGATTCGGCAGGTCGACAAGACCCCCGGCGTCGTTGCCCATATTGACGGGCTCGGCGGGTCGAAGTCTCAGCTGCTAGCCGACTCGCTGCAGGACGGGACGAAGATCATCATCGTCACCATCCAGACTTTCCCGTACGCCCTCGACCAGATTCGTAGCCAGTCCTCGCTAGCTGGAAAGAACTTCGCGATCATCGCCGACGAGGCGCACTCCTCACAGGCGGGAGAAGCATCTAAGCGGCTGAAGTCGGCCCTGACGTCGACGGAGCTAGAAGAACTCGCTGACGGTGGCACTCTGGACGCCGAAGACATCTTGGCTGCGGAGATGACCGCTCGGGCGAAGTCGAAGAACTTGTCGTTCTTTGCGTTCACCGCTACCCCGAAGGCGAAAACCCTCGAACTGTTCGGCCAGGTAGGACCTGATGGATTACCTCGCCCATTCCACCTGTACTCGATGCAGCAGGCGATTGAAGAAGGCTTCATCCTCGACGTACTAAAGAATTACACGCCGTACAAGACCGCGTTCCGGCTTACGCACAATGGTCGCTCTTATGAGTCCGAGACCACTGCGACCGCCGGCACCATCGCCGTCACCGGTAGCGCCGACGGCGACCTGGTTGATAAGAGTGCGGCGGTGAAGTCGGTGATGAACTGGGTCAAGCTGCATCCGGCGAACATTTCCCAGAAGGTCGGCATCATCGTTGAGCACTTCCGCGCTAATGTTGCCCCGCGCCTGGACGGCAAGGCAAAGGCAATGGTCGTCACCTCCTCCCGTAAGGCAGCCGTTCGCTACAAGCTGGCGTTCGATAAGTACGTCGACGACCACCACTACACCGACATCGCAGCCCTCGTCGCGTTCTCGGGCGAGGTCACTGATCTCGACTCAGCGATCGAGAAGGCCACCGAGACATCAATGAACGCGAGCCTTAAGGGTCGCGGCATCCGCGAGACCTTTGCGACCGACGAGTACCAGGTCATGTTGGTGGCGAACAAGTTTCAGACCGGGTTCGACCAGCCCCTTCTCGTTGCAATGTACGTCGACAAGAAGCTCTCCGGTGTCGCCGCCGTCCAGACTCTGTCCCGTCTGAACCGGATCGCCCCAAATAAGGACCAGACCTTCGTACTGGACTTCGCCAACTCTGCGGGGGAAATCGTCAAGTCATTCGAGCCGTACTACAAGGCGACCACCCTGGCCGATGTCACCGACCCGAACATCGTGCACGAGACCATGGCCAAGCTCGACGTCTCCACGATTTACCAAGAATCGGAGATTGAGGGTCTGGTGCGCGACTACCTAGCGAACAAGGGAAATAATGCGCTCACTAAATGGATCACGCCAGCTCGGGATCGGTTCCGTGACCGGGAACGCACCGCCATGGACCATAACGACATCGTCGCGCTCGATGAGTTGGAGATGTTCCGCAAGGATGTAACGACGTTCCTTCGTCAATACGACTTCCTATCCCAGATCGTCGATTACGAAGACCCGTCGCTAGAGAAGCTGTCTATCTACTTGCGTCATTTAGCCCCACAAATCACACGGCAGCAGCTTGACCACAAGATCGATTTGTCCACGGTGGACTTCGAGTACATCGCCCAGAACGAGCAGGACACGACCTCCAGCAAGCTCGAAGGCGGCGTGACGCTTGAGCCAGCCAAGGACGCCGGGACAGGCACCGTCCGCGATCCAGAGTTGGTGGCTCTAGATGAGGTCATCGAGAAGATTAACGTATTATTTTCCGGTGATCACCCCGACTCAAGTGTGCGCAACGTCGTTTCTCACGTCCGCGACCGTCTAGAAGACAGCGAGACACTGCGGCAACAGGCGCAAAACAACTCTCTGGCCCAATTCTCAGCCAGCCCCGATCTGCACGACGAGTTTCTGTCGGCGGTAATCGGCTCGATGGATTCGTCTGTGGATCTGTCCGCGCAAATCCTCAACAACAAGGACCTGTCTCAGAAGCTCCTCGGAGAATTGTTGCCGACGATCTACAAGCATCTTAAGGGCGCTGCCTAATCCGCGACGCGGGCTTTGCTGCAGGTCTTGCGGGGCATCAGTTACCAGACGTCTCAATTCCCGGTGCTCATCGCAGCGACCAGCAGTGGCAGGTCATCTGCTACGGCGATGCATAGCGCGCTCTAGTCCCGCTTGCCGCTTTGCGTGATAATCAACGCAGTAGGGGGAAGGCTCCCGTCGGTTGGCGGGGACAGCTTCTTGATTGCCTGCGGCACGGTGGTGGCTTTCGAGAGGTGGACCGCCCGCTCGTCGGTTCGGTGAACTCTAAAGCGTCGCGAACTGTTTCGCCTTCGACGAGTTCGTCGGTGAACAGGCGGTGTGCCAGCCAGCGAGCGATGCAGTTCGTGGCGATTAGCCCTCGATAGCTGCTGTCCTCGTAGATCGGAAATTAAGATAGTCGCTGGGGCGAATTTCTTCCAGGACGTCTTGCAGGGGCTGGCCGGTTCAAAAGCAGCGAGGGGTCGGTGAGGCTTGACGTATAGAACCATTGGTGGGGCGATGATATTGTCGCGTACCCTTTCGATCGCTTCGACGATCTCCGTTACAGGAATGGCCATAGGTCTGCCTTCGTAGTAGTCGTTGTGGACGAGTGCGTTCCGTAAGTTTGCGAAGTTACGCAGAGCGCGAAAGTCTAGTCGGGTCTGGAATCGGCAGGCGTATTATTGCGGACGGTGCGCCATTCGAGCAGGGCTGCTCGTTGGAAGACGTAGCCGATGTTTCGCTGCGGTCCGTTCACCTCTTTGCCTCGCAGGCTGACCGAACCGCGAGACGCGTTGGTCAGTCCCGCCAACACTTTGAGCAGCGTGGATTTTCCGCGGCCGGAGGGGCCGGCGATAGAGACGAACTCGCCTTCCCCGACGCGCAGGTCCACGTCGGCGAGGGCAGTGACGTCACCGCGCTTGGAGGAGAACTGGACGGTGAGGTTGTCCACCGACACGGCGGTGTCGGTCATCGTGGTCGGTCGATCGCTGTTGATGGCATTCATGTCAGCGTCTCATTCCTCGGTGGAGGTGAAGGAGTTGACGCCCGGTGCCATGCCCTCGGTGTTGTCTGTGGTGAGCAGCGGAATCGTTTCCTGCCACTGCTGCAACAGCACGGACTCCGGCGGGGTCTGCGGATCCTTGCCCACCAAGGAGGCCACGGCCGCTTCGGGATCGGCGATGGCGGCTTCGAACGATTCGCGGGTGGCGTCGACCATGGCCTGCACCAGCTCGGGGGAGCGCTCGATGGTGGAGGTGTTGGCGATGAAGCTGTCGAGCTAGTCAATAACATGGCGGCGACCGTGCCAGCGGAGTTGCGGTGCCGATGGAGGCCGATCCGCTCCTGTCGCGCGGAATGATGGGTGATGGTGTGATCGACTTCGACACCATCGGCCGATGCGTCCACGGCGCCGGATATCGAGGTGATGTCGAAGTGGAGATCTTCAACGCAGCGGTGTGGGCTACGGACGGGGATCAGGTGATCGAGACGATGAAGCAGCGCTACCGCGACCTCGTGTTGCCTACGCTGATCTGATGAGAGTTCTCTTCGCCCCCGATTCGTTCAAAGGCACTATCGACGCCGTCGACGCCGCTTCGGCGTTGATGGAGGGGTGGGCGTCCGTTCGCGCCGAGGATGGCCTGGTGTCGATGCCGCAGGCCGACGGGGGTGAAGGGACGCTCGACGTCCTCGCGGCGTGCTCGGCGGACTCCACGTGGTCGTCCGTCTCCGGTGTCTGCGGCCCGGACGGTCGGCCGGTCGATGCTCGGTGGTTGGTGTTGGCGGACGGTCGGGCGGTGATCGAGCTTGCCGAGTCGTCGGGCATCGCGCTGATGGAATCGCTCGACGCGTTCGGAGCGACGACGCGCGGGCTCGGCGAGGTGATCCGGGCGTGCGGGACGGAGCGGATCTCGGTGGCGCTCGGGGGGTCGGCGTCCACCGACGGCGGGCTCGGTGTGCTGCGGGCGTTGGGGGTTCGGGTGTTGGACGAGTCGGGCCAGGATGTGCCCGAAGGCGGAGCCGGATTGGTCGCGGCGCGGTCGGTGGATGCGTCGGGCCTGGTGTCGGTGCCGCCGGACATCGAGTTGCTGACCGATACGCGGGCGGTGCTGTTCGGGCACGAGGGGGCGGCGCACGTGTTCGGTCCGCAGAAGGGTGCCTCGGCCGCGGACATCGAGGTGCTCGACGAGGCGCTGGAGCGGTGGGCCGGGTTGCTCGCCGACGCGGGGTTGGTGGCCGACCCGTCGATGCCGGGGACCGGCGCTGCCGGCGGAACCGGGTTCGGGCTGTGCGCGCTGGGGGCGCGGGTGTCCGGTGGGGCGGAGCGGGTGTCGGAGCTGACGGGTCTCGCGGCCGCGGTGCCGACGGCTGACCTGGTGGTGACGGGGGAGGGGAAGTTCGATCGGACGTCGTTGACGGGGAAGCTCGTCGGGCATGTTGTGCAGCTGTGTTCGGACGCGTCCGTTCCGGTCGCGGTGGTGGCGGGAGCGGTGGACTCGGACGTCGAGGTGCGGACGGTGTCGTTGACCGAGCTCGCGGGGAGCGGGGAGGCGGCGATGGGGGATCCGCGGCGGTGGTTGGTGGAGGCGGGGAAGCGGTTGGCGGCAAAGGGATGCGAGCCGGCTCCCTGTGTGGCCAACTAGCAAATTTGCGATCCAATCGTTCGCCGGGTGAGTGCAACCGCACCACTGGGGAGTCGTACAGCTGAGAGCGGTCCGAAGCCGGTACGCGATGCGCTTGTGCATGTACTATTTCGATGACGGTAATCATGCAACAAAAGGTGAAGCTTTGAGTATTCGATCGACCGGGTTCAGGCGCAACCCGTCCACTCAGTCAGCTAGTTGGATACTAGACTTGAATGATGCCGGTAAACTCGATTTGAACCCACCATATCAGCGTAAAAGTGTCTGGAATACGCCGTATCGTCAATTTTTTATCGATTCAGTTGTCAGGAATTTTCCAACTCAAGCCATTTTTCTCGACCTCACCGTTGACCCAGAGAGGCCGTCACAGTATCACGTGTTGGACGGCAAACAAAGATTAACTACTTTGATCGAGTTCGTAGAAGATAAGTTCGTCGCTCCCGATGGTCTCGAGGATCTGGGTCTTGCCGGCAAGTATTACTCGGAATTTGATCGCGAGAGCAAGCTTGCTATTTTGAACTACTTGTTTACGGTAGAAATCGTTTCCGAAACATCCAACTCGGAGCTGAATGAGGCATTCGACCGCCTGAACCGAAATGTTAAGCAGCTCAACAAGCAAGAACTCCGGCACGCGCAGTATTCCGGAAAGTTCATTACTAAGATGGAGGCGTTGTCCACGTCCGAGTCTTGGAGAAAGCTTGGAATCTCGACCGAAAGCCGTGTGCGCCGTATGCAGGATGTCGAGTACATTTCGGAATTCTATATCGCCGGAATTCATGGAGTGCAAGACGGCAAAGAATACTTGGATCGGTACTACGCTCTTTACGACGAAGAAATTGTTGCAGAGACGGCTGCGGACCAACTTTTTGAGCAAGCGCTTTCTTACATTATGGACGTAGACTCGCGCTACCCGTTGAAGCCCTCGAGGTTCTCGAATATCGCTGACTTTTACTCTCTGTGGTCGGCTGTGACGCAGATTTGCAGACTGCAAAGATCGACACTTTTAGATCCCGAGGAAGCTGCAAATAATTTGGAGAATTTCGCCTCCGAGATTGAGAACGAGTCAACAGCAGAGGCTGTGCGCTACTTGGCCGTAGCGATACAAGGGTCGAACAAGAAACCAAACCGACAGCTTCGCGCAGATATTATTGCGGAACTGATTAGCAGGGGTTGAAGTCTTGGAATCCCGGACAGGGCGGAGTGCCGTGAGCGTTCCGTCGGGCGTACTTCAGTATTTTGGTCAAATCAGCCCGCATCTCGAAGTGCTAAAGAATTTTATGGAAAACAAGATAAGGTCGGAGTTGACTGAATTATCTCCTCTAGTTGTTCGAGGTCGACTGAAAGCTCCGGTGAGTGTGTATGAAAAGCTACAAACAGGTAAGTACGCATCTGTTTCTGACTTAGGTGATCTTGTCGGGTTTGTTGTGGTTCTGCGCACGCGAAGCGCAATCGCGCTTGCGGCGAAAGCGTTGCACCAGTCGAGTCTTATTGCTTCCGACCTTGAGCGACCCGTGGACATTGACCCGAACGATTTCAGCTACCGCGAGCCGAAGCTGAGCGTGATACCACCGCGGAGGTTTCTGGAAAGTCACCCCGAGCTCGTGAACATTCGCACTGAGGTTCAATTTACAACCGCCTTGCAGTATGCGTTGGACAACGCCACGCATGATTTCGACTATAAAGCATCCGAATACAAATGGTCGAGATTTCGTTCGGTTTCCCAACTGAGGGCAATGCTGGAACTTGCTGACACGATGATAGACGACATGGAGAAAGGTAATCAGCCAACTTCAAATATTGTCAGCTTGAGTTCGGGTTTGCACGAAGAGGAGGTGATGTGGAGAATTTTGCAGGCAAAGTACGGAGACGTGGCGCTCGCTTCAGACCATCGCCGGTTAGTTGACACAATTCTGCGTTGGCAATCTGCTGCAGAACTCAGCATTTCCGACTTTGAGCGCTTGTTAGAGGCCGCCCCGTCTTCCGGGCAGCAGTCAGTTTCTGTTTCGACTGCGGAGAAAGTCTTGAGCGTTCTGATGGCGTCGCATTCTAACGAACTACTGCGAAACTACACCGGCAAGTTCGTCGTAAGTGCGGAAGCAGTACAAATCTTACCGAGCTTGGGGCTGGTGCCCGGAGACCGCCGTGTTGTTGTCATGTCAACAGCATGAGCAACAAACGAAGCGTCGAGCCGACAGTATGTCTCCCGCCACATCGGCCGCGTCCGACCACCGCCGCCACAACACAGGCCGAGGCGACTAAAGTTGTCCCCGAGCCCACAAGGACGACGACGTCTAGCAGACGGAAAACGAGGCAACACCTGACATGAGTGACCAACAGCCGACCATCATCTACACCCTCACCGATGAAGCACCGATGCTCGCCACCCACGCGTTCCTGCCGGTCATCCGCACCTTCGCCAGCGCAGCCGGGGTCAACGTCGAGTCGACCGACATCTCGGTGGCCAGCCGTATCCTGGCGGAGTTCCCCGACTACCTCTCCGAGGATCAGCGGGTGCCGGACAACTTGGCCGAGCTGGGTCGGCTGACGCAACTGCCCGAGACCAACATCATCAAGCTCCCCAACATCAGCGCCTCGGTCCCGCAGCTCGAAGCGGCCATCAAGGAACTGCAGGACAAGGGCTACGCGATCCCCGATCTTCCGGGCAACCCGAAGACGGACGACGAGCGCGAGATCCGCGACCGGTACACCAAGTGCCTTGGTTCCGCCGTGAACCCCGTTCTGCGCGAGGGCAACTCGGACCGTCGGGCCCCGAAGGCCGTCAAGGAGTTCGCCCGCAAGCACCCGCACAGCATGACCGAGTGGTCGCCGGCGTCGCGGACGCACGTGGCCCATATGCGCGAGGGCGATTTCTACCACGGTGAGAAGTCGATGACCGTCTCCGGCGACCGCGAGGTCAAGATGGAGCTCGAGACGAAGAGCGGCAAGACCGTCGTCCTCAAGCCCAAGGTCTCGCTCACCGACGGCGACGTCATCGACAGCATGTTCATGAGCGCCAAGGCCCTCGACGCGTTCTACGAAGAGCAGATGCAGGACGCGTACGAGACCGGCGTCATGTTCTCCCTGCACGTCAAGGCCACGATGATGCGCGTCTCGCACCCCATCGTCTTCGGTCACGCCGTCCGCGTCTTCTACAAGGACGCCTTCGCCAAGCACGGCGACCTGTTCGAAGAGCTCGGCGTCAACGTCAACAACGGCCTGTCCGATCTGTACAGCAAGATCGACACCCTGCCGGCGTCGAAGCGCGACGAGATCGTCGAAGACCTGCACAAATGCCATGAGCACCGCCCCGAGCTGGCCATGGTCGACTCGGCCCGCGGCATCTCGAACTTCCACTCGCCGTCAGACGTCATCGTCGACGCCTCCATGCCCGCGATGATCCGCGCCGGTGGCAAGATGTGGGGAGCCGACGGTCGTCCCAAGGACACCAAGGCCGTGAACCCGGAGTCGACTTTCTCCCGCATCTACCAGGAGATGGTCAACTTCTGCAAGACCAACGGTCAGTTCGACCCGACCACCATGGGCACCGTCCCCAACGTCGGTCTGATGGCGCAGAAGGCCGAGGAGTACGGCTCGCACGACAAGACCTTCGAGATCGAAGAAGACGCCGTCGCGAACATCGTCGACCTCGCCACCGGTGAGGTCATGCTGACGCAGAACGTGGAGAAGGGCGACATCTGGCGCCTGTGCATCGTCAAGGACGCGCCGATCCAGGACTGGGTGAAGCTCGCCGTGACGCGCGCCCGCGACTCGGGGATGCCCGTCCTCTTCTGGCTCGACCCGTACCGCCCCCACGAGAACGAGCTCATCAAGAAGGTGCGCACGTACCTGAAGGACCACGACACCGAGGGTCTGGACATCCAGATCATGTCGCAGGTCCGCGCAATGCGGTACACGCTCGAGCGCGTTGCTCGCGGCTTGGACACCATCTCCGCGACCGGCAACATCCTGCGTGACTACCTCACCGACCTGTTCCCGATCCTCGAACTCGGCACCAGCGCCAAGATGCTGTCCATCGTTCCGCTGATGGCCGGCGGCGGTCTGTACGAGACGGGTGCCGGCGGCTCCGCCCCGAAGCACGTCAAGCAGCTCATCGAGGAGAACCACCTGCGTTGGGATTCGCTCGGCGAGTTCCTCGCGTTGGCTGTCAGCCTCGACGACTTGGGCAAGAAGACCGGCGGCAAGGCCACCATCCTGGGCACCACCCTCGACGCTGCCACCGGCAAGTTGCTCGAGAACAGCAAGGGCCCGTCGCGGGCGGCCGGCGAACTCGACAACCGCGGAAGTCAGTTCTATCTCGCGCTGTACTGGGCGCAGGAACTGGCCGCGCAGACCGAGGACGAAGAGCTCGCGAAGCACTTCGCGCCGTTGGCAAAGACGTTGGCCGAGAACGAAGAAGCCATCGTCAAGGAGATGAACGACGCGCAGGGTGAGCCCGCCGACATCGGCGGGTACTACTACCCGGATCCCGAGAAGGCGACGAGCGTGATGCGTCCGAGCAAGACCTTCAACGACGCGTTGACGAGCGCGACGTAGTAGGAGTTTCACCGAGAGCGGCCCACCCGAGCGAGCGTGCTCGGGTGGGCCGTTTTCGTGACCGAGCCTTTTGATTCAATCGCGGAGAGCGACTCGGGCATTAACCGCAAATTGGCGTATGGAGCGCAGCGCGACGTGAGAAAGGATTTGAACATGGATCCGAAGAAGAGCTTCTTCGTCCTCTGGAATGGTACTGACCAGGGACTCAACCCAGACAAGCGCAGCGAGATGATCGATCGAACTTCCCAGGGAATTCCGTTCCACGGTCAATGGAGTTTCGGACTCGGACATGGAAATCCGCTGACCGGTGATCGTGTGTACATGCTGCGAACCGGAAAGAACCGCGGGGTGGTGGCCAGCGGCGAACTCGGCGCCGACGGCGCGCATCCCGGTGAGCACTGGGATGGGGGTGGAGGAACTTCTACGTACGTCGACGTCACATGGGAGGTGATGCTGGACGACGACGATCGGCTGTTCATCGAAGACGTCGAGCGCTCTCTGACCGAGTTCAAGTTCCACGTGCAAAATTCCGGGCGTCTGATCCCAGAACCATCGGCATCTGTTCTCTCGAAGTTGTGGTCGGGCCACCTCGATAACCTCCGGCGCACAACCCGGAACCCGTGGCTCGGCGGAGGCGGGAAAGCCGGTGGTGAGCGAGCAGCCCGGCGTATCCCATTGGAAGTGAACCGCACCAAGGAGTACTACGTCGATTCGTTCGCGTCCTATCGGGCACTGCGCGCAGAAAGCGCAATGGTCCATCGCTATGCGGAAGTGCTGAAATCGGACGGTGCGGACGTAAGCGGTCTTCAAATTCCCGTGAAGAACCTACCGCGGACGCTGATGGCTGACTTGTTCGACGCCACCAACGATGTTCTGTACGAAGCCAAGGCGTCGAGCTCACGTGAGGCGGTGCGAATGGCGCTGGGACAGCTGCTCGACTACCGAAGGCACATCGAATCGAGACCGGCGGTTTCGGTGTTGTTGCCCGCGAGGCCGACCGACGATCTGTTCGATCTGTTGAATGAGCATGGAGTCGGGTGTGTGTACGAAGACGCAGGAAAGTTCGTCGTAGAGCTCGTGGCGAGGAGATAACGGCGAACCGTGGGAAACTACGACAAGTGGCCTACTGCTCAACACGAGGAGCGTTGATGAACACCACCGAATCGCGCCGGGCCTGGACCCCCGAGCAACGCCGGAAGGTCCGCGCTGCGGCCGCGGGAGCCTCCATCAAGCTCCGGGAGTACGACAACGATCCCGTCCCGCAGAAGCTGCGCGACATCGCGGACGGGAAAGACGGAGCGCCGCGCTCTGATTGAGGACCTCGATAACCCCTGATCGTCAACTGCAAACGCGGACCATCACGAGCGTCGTTCGCTCACCGATCCGGTGCGAGAACGATGTTAAATGCGACTCTGCACCAGGTGTTGTCGCCCAAGTCGCGGCCGTCCGGAGCGGGGGTACCCACGGGTTGTTCGACGAAGTCCTTGATCAACGAGTCCTTGACCCCGAACACCGAATCGCGGTCGAGGAGCTCGTCACCGCGAACGAAGATGTGAGTGATCAGCGTCCGCATCCCCTCGGCAGCCACCATGAAGTGCAGGTGAGATGCCCGCATCGGCGAACGGCCGGCGGCGTCGAGCATCCGCCCTACGGGGCCGTCGAACGGAATCGGGTAGGGGGTCGGGGTGAGCCCCCAGAACGAAAAGCGGCCGTCGCTGTCCGAATACAGGTGGCCGCGGGCGGCGACTCGTCCGTCGGAGTACTGAACGTCGTAGAAGCCGTCGTCGTCGGCTTCCCACACCTCGATGCGTGCGTTCGCAACGGGTGCGCCCGCGATATCGGTGACCGTCCCCTCCACCCAACACGGCTGGCCGGGCGCTCCCTGCGAGATGTCACCGCCGTGCTCGACGGCAGGTGCATCATCGACGAAGAACGGACCGAACACCGTCGCCTCGGTTTCGTCGGCGACCGCTTCGTTGTTGACCGTCACCGTTTGCATCGAGGCGCCGAAAACGTCGGACAGGAGGATGAACTCCTGCCGCCTGTCGTCGGTTATGTGGCCGACCTCGGTAAGGAACTCGATGGCCCGGTTCCACTCGTCCTGCGTCAGACGCACTTCGCGGATGAACGCGTGGAGATGTTCGGTCAATCCCGTGAGCACGTCCCGGAGCCGAGGATCGGCGGCTCCCGCGAAACTGGCGACGACCTTGTCGGTCAGCGCACGTTCGCGTTCGCTCTGTTCGGCGGAGACGTCGGTGCGGTTGTCGATACCCATGTCAGTGGCCCTCGGTGTCCGGTGTCGTTCCTGCCCAGGCGTGGCGAAGCAGGGTTGTCAGTGATTCGGCGTCGACCGGCCGTGGATTGGAGGCAGGCGCCGCGTCGAGAACCAGTGCCGCCGCCTCGTCGATGTCGGATTCCTTCAAACCGTAGTCGCGCAGCGCGGTGGGCGCGTCGAGTTCGGTTCGTAGTGCCGACAACCCCTCCACTGCGGAAGGACTACCGAAAGCTGCCGCAATGCGTTTCTCGGCGGACGGCGCGTAGGGAGCGTTGTACCCGAGGACGTGTGGAAGCACGACCGCGTGGGTCTGCGCGTGAGGCAGGTTGTATGCGCCGCCGAGCACATGACAGATCTTGTGGTGCAAGGCCGACCCTGCGGACGCAAAGGCCACGGCGGACAGATAAGCGCCGTACAGCGTCTGCTCGTGGCCGGTCTGACTCGACGAGTCCTGCTTGATGTCCCGAAGTCCCGTGGACAACGCGGTGATGGCCTCGACGGCCAGCGTGGAGTTGATGGGATCTGCGCGCGGTGCCCACATCGAATCGACCGAATGCGCCAGCGCATTGAGACCCGATGCCACGCTCAGCTCGACAGGAAGAGTGACCAGCGTGAGCACGTCGTAGATGACGGTAATGGGCAGGACCCGCGAATCGACGCCGGTCGTTTTGCGCGAGGCCTCGGTCAGTCCCCAGACATTGGTCGCTTCCGATCCCGCGTATGTGGTGGGAATCGCGACGATGGGTATGCCGCTGGTGAGGGCGACTGCCTTCGCCAGACCGGTCGTCGAGCCACCACCCACACTGACCAGTAGGTCCACGCCATGTTCCCGCGCTGCGGCGCGCGCCTTCTCGGCTGTCTCGATCGGAACATGGGGCGCCACATCGGAATACATCAACCGGGGGTCGATGTCACGGCATATCGTCGTCGCCAGTTCGGCTTCGGCGGGGCCGGCTATGACCATGACGGACCGTGCGCCGAGCCGGGCGACTTCGGCAGCGAGGTTCGACGCGGCTCGACCGGCGCCGAACAGGACCCGTTGAGCGAGTGAATCGTGCTCGAATTCGAGCATCCGTGCCTCCGCTGTATCTGTGAACCGAGAGTGGGGGTGAACCGGCTGTGAGCGGGTCACGACCGGGGGCCGCGGAAGTGCTACGGGCGCGGGGTCGGCTGGTACGCGAGGAACAGCCAGACGTCGTTCTCTTTGACCCACACCGCAATCGAGTTGTTCACCAACTCCTTGTCCTTGCCGTTGGCGGTGATGCTGGCGTTCATCTCTCCGACGACCACGGCGGTGTTTCCCACCACGAGAATGCTGTCGGTGGGGTGTTCGATGCGGTGGTAGACGTAGAAACCGGATCGCACCTTGTCCAGGTAGGAAGCGATGGAATCGCGACTGCCGTCGGAGTGGGTGTACACGAGGTCCGGATGGCAGCAGCTCTCGAAGGCATCGAGGTCACCGTCGACGATCGCCGTGTAGCGCTTGTTCTCCAGCTCGGAGATCGTGACCTTGATTGCCTCGGTATCGAGTTCCTGCGCACGCGTCATGGGATTCTCCTGAGAAGTCGAGCGGCCGCAGACGGGCCGGTACGTGACGACGGTAGGCAGCGACGGTGCGAGTGTCAACTGTCACAGAACACCTGTGGCTGGCGGCTTTCCGCCACACGCGTGGTCGCCGACGCTCGTGTGGAGACCGTGGACGCTCTGTTTGCGCTGCTACAGACTGTCGGATCGACGCGGGAGTGGTCCACAACATTGGACGCTTGACAAAGTGACCCACTGCACAGTTGAATCAGGACAGGACATTCCATGCAGCAGTGGTGCACATTCTGGTGTGCTGGTTGTGCGCAGGTCGACGACATCGTCCACTGCGCTCGAATCCTCCGCCGGCTCGACCACCTTCATCGCCCGATCAACGGAGAACTCTCGTGACATCAGACGGTCAATCGGTTCGAGGAGCCGCGTCCTCGACGGGCGCCGGACCTACCTCCGGGAACGAACGAGCACCAGCAGACGTGATGCGTGGAGCTCTGAGCGGACGAGCCAGAGGCGCCATCGCCATCGGGATCGCCACCATCGTGCTCTTCCTGATCAGCGCCGTCCTTGCGCCACAGAGCGTGAGCAGCGGGGCCATATCGGCCATGCTGCCGTTCGCGGCCATCCTCGCGGTCGTTGCGATCGGACAGACCCTGGTGGTGCAGCAGGGCGGTATCGACCTGTCGGTACCGGGAGCGTTCTCGCTGTCCGTCGTCGTGGTCACCAAACTCGCGAGCAGTGGCACGCCCGGTGCCATCGTCATGGCCGTCGCGGCCGCACTGCTCATCTCGGCCGGGGCGGGAGCGGTGTCGGGATTCGTCGTCGCGCGGTTGAACGTCGCACCCATCGTCGCGACCCTGGGCATGAACGCCCTGCTCATCGGGGCCACCTGGGCGGTATCCGAAGGGGCCGCGCGTCGGACTCCGACCGGCCTGTCCGACGTCATCGCTTCCACTGTGCTCGGGATCCCGGTCACCGTGGTCGTCGCAGTCGTCCTCACCGCCGTCGTGGGGGTCGTGATCCGTCTGACGCCGTCGGGACGCATCTTCGAGGCAGTCGGTGCCAACCCGCGGGTCGCCGTCGCAGCCGGTATCGCACCGCTGCGCTACACGATGGCCGCGTACTCCGTTGCCGCACTGCTCTACGCCGTCGCCGGCATCCTGCTGACCGGCATCGTCAACACACCGGGAATCAGCGAGGGCAACACCTACCTCTTGCCGTCGGTTGCGGCCGTGGTTCTCGGAGGTACGTCGTTGCTCGGCGGTAAGGGCAGTGTGCTGGCTTCCCTGATCGCTGCGGTGTTCTTCACCCAAGTCGACCGTCTGGCATCGACGCTCGGGCTCGCCTACGGCTGGCAGATCCTCATCCAGGCCCTGGCGTTGGGCCTCGGTGTGGCCTTCCACAGCGGCTTTCTTTCCGGGAAGGGTTCGAGAATCGGATCGAAACGCCGCGCGGCACCTGCCGGGGACCGTCGAGAGTCGGTCGAGGCCTCATGACATTCCGGTCGTCACGCACACCCGGGCACGACTTCCGTTCCCTCCCCGCGATTCGAGGACTCCACCGATGACACTCAAGACATTCACCCTGCGGATGCTGACCCTGCTCCCCGTGACCGCCCTCCTCGCCGGTTGCTCGGTGGGCGGCTTCGAGACCGTATCGAGCAGTGAGCCCCGCCCGGAATGGTGCGGCCCCACCGAAGCGGTCATCGGATTCGCCGACGGTAGCGGCGGAAACAGCTGGAAGCGAACCAATTTGGCCGAACTGCAAGAGGAGCTGGCGAAGTGTTCGTCGGTGACGGACTTCATCACCACCGACGCCCAGGGTGATACTCAGAAAGCGATCGCCGACATCAAGAGTCTCGGAGCTCAGGGCGTCGACGGGATGCTCGTGTTCCCCGATGCCGGACAGGCGATTCTTCCTGCGCTGCGCTACGAGTACAAGGCGGGCGTCGCCGTCGTGCCGTACCGCATTTCACCGGGTGGGTCCGAAGGGTCGGAGTACACCACGTTCGTGGCCGCGGACTTCGGTGCCATCGGCCGTCTCTACGCCGAGTGGCTCGTGAATTCCCTTCCCAACGGCGAGGGCAACGTGCTGTTCCTCGGCGGACCACCCGCGAACTCCCAGGATCTCGCGGAGTACGCGGGCATGCAGGAGGTCTTCGCCGACAACCCGGGCATCAACCTGATCGGAGACCAACCGTTCACGGTCACCAACTGGACGCCGGCGGAGACCCAACAGGCCACGTCGACCATGCTCTCGCGTTATCCCCAGATCGACGCGGTCATGACCGACTTCGCCGCCACCAGCATCATGACCGCATTCCAACAGGCCGGGCGTCCGCTACCCCTGATCGCGTCGGCCGATTCCAACGGATTGTCCTGCCAGTACGAGCAGATCAAGGACGCCAATCCCGGTTTCGAGTTGTTCACGGTCACCTCGCAGACCTACATGGTCCGCCTCGCCGTCCAGCACGTCGTGGCCGAAGCCACCGGCGGCATCGCGCCCGAGTCCAAGGTCGATGTGCCGGTCGCGTTCGAGGATTCGATCAGCGCCACCCCGAGTGCACCGATCTGCGACCCGGCTCTTCCCGAGGATGCGCTCCTGTCGAGCACCCTCGATCCGCAACGTATCGGAGAGGTTCTGCAATGACACGTCCGATCACACCGCAGCCGATCACACCGCAGCCAGTGCTGTCAGGAGCTTCGATGAACGAAAGAACCACGTCCACCGCCACACTCGCCGAGCCGTACCTCCAGGTTCGCGGCATCGGTATGACCTTCGGCCCCGTCACCGCGCTGTCGGGGGTGGACATCGACATCAGGCCCGGTCAGGTCCACGCACTGCTGGGTGAAAACGGCGCAGGCAAGTCGACGCTGATGTCGATCATCTCGGGGACCCAGAAGCCGACGTCGGGATCGGTCGTCGTCGACGGAGTCGAGCGGACCGCGCTGACGCCGGCCGATGCCTTGGCTCTCGGCATTTCCATCGTCCACCAGACTCCGGCCCTGTTGCCGGACTTGACGGTTGCCGAGAACCTGGTGCTCGCCATTCCTCGGACCATGCGGCCCTCCGTGTTCGAGATGGGACCGTGGGTGACCGAGAAGTTGGCGGTGGTGGGCTGCACGGTGCATCCCGACACCAAGTGCGGCGACCTGCCGATCGCCGAGCGTCAACTCATCGAGATCGCCAAGGCACTCGCCACCGACACCAAGGTGCTCATCCTCGACGAGCCCACCGCACCGCTGGTTCAGGACAAGGTGGACCTGCTCTTCGAACAGGTTCGACGCTTCGCCGCAGCCGGAGTGGCCGTCGTCTACATTACCCACCGGATCCCCGAAGTCAGGGAACTGGCGGACACGATGACCATCCTGCGCGACGGAAAGGTACGCGGCTCCTACGATCCGCAGGAACTGACCGACGACGAGATCATCACCCTCATCGCGGGCCGCGACGTCGACGCCGTGTTCCCGCCCAAGGGAACCGGTCCGAGCGCCGACGGCCTCGTGGTCGAGAAGCTGTCGAGCGCCGACTTCGACGACGTCTCGTTCACGGTCGGTGCAGGCGAGATCGTCGGACTCGCCGGTGTCGCGGGCAACGGCCAGGTCGCTCTCCTCCGGGCACTGGCCGGCCTGGGCGAATCCACCGGAACCATTCGGTTGGGCGGTGATCGACTGACGCTGAAGTCCTCGGCGGACGCCCACAAGGCGGGAATCGCGTTCATGCCTGCAGATCGTGCAGGGGAAGGGGTTCTGCCGGACTTCTCGATCCGAGAGAATTCCGCGCTCGGCGCGTTCGGACGTTTCGTCCGCAACGGGATCATCGACAAGGGAAGCGAGAGAAAACTGACCTCGGCGATGGCCGATGCATTGACGGTGAAGGCGCCGAGCGTCGAGACGTCGGTGGGGAACCTGTCGGGCGGAAATCAGCAGAAGGTGGTCCTGGCCCGTGCGCTGCTGTCGAAGCCCGCGTTGATTCTGGCCGAGGAGCCGACGCAGGGCGTCGACGCCGGTGCCCGCGCCGAGATCTATCGGGAGCTGCGCGAGGCAGCCGACGCGGGCATGGCGATCGTCGTTCTGTCCTCCGACGCCATCGAACTCGAAGGACTGTGCGACAGGGTTCTGGTCCTCTCGCGGGGGTCCGTCGTGGAAACGCTCAGCGGTGATGCGGTGACCGAGCACAACATGATGCAGGCCATGGTGTCCGCGACCGGCCATCGAAACAGCTCGGCGACAACCGATGCCGGCGCAGTGGACAAGGCGCCGAACAAGCTCGTTCGCTCGATGCCCGCGTACATCCTGCTCGGAGCCATCGTGGCGTTGTCCCTGATCGCGACCACGCAGAACGCACGGTTCCTGGGTGAAGCCAACATCGTGTCGGTGTTGCTCACCACCACCGCGCTGGGGTTCATCGCACTCGGCCAGATGCTGGTGGTGATGACCGGCGGCATCGATCTGTCGGTGGGACCGCTCACCGGGTTGGTGCTGGTCATCATGTCGTTCTTCTGGTTCGACGGGGCCTCGGTCGGCAGTTTGGTGGCCGGTGTCGCGATCGCGGTCGCCGCAGCGATCATCGTGGGCGCGATCAACGGTGGATTGATTCGAGGCCTCGGATTCACCGCTGTCGCAGCAACTCTGGTGACGTACATCGGCATTCAGGGTATGTCGCTGCTGCTTCGCCCCGAGATCGATGGATACGTCGACTTCGCGATACTCGACGCGATCAACTACAGCGTCGGTCCTGTCCCGGTGGCGTTCGTGATCGCGGTCCTCGCGGCGGTGGCCCTCGGTGCCGTTCTTCGCTTCGCTCGCCCGGGCATAGCTCTGCGCGCATCGGGATCCAACAGCGTCATCGCCGAGAAGATGGGCGTCCGTACCGGTGTCACCGTCACGGCGGCCTTCATCGGCTGCTCCCTGATGACGATGCTGGGCGGCTTCATGTTGGTCGGGCAGGTCGGAGTCGGTGATCCGAACCAGGGGATCGGGTTCACCCTGTCGGCCATCACCGCGGTCGTCGTTGCCGGAACGCTTCTGCGCGGCGGCAGCGGCTCACCGATCGCGGTTCTGCTCGGTGCGCTGCTCCTCCAGGTCATCTTGGCCTTGGCCAACTTCCTGCGCCTGGACACCGCTTGGCAGTACTGGCTTCAGGGCTCGATCGTCATCGTCGCCGCGATCCTGTACATCGCTCTTCAACAACGGAATTCGCGCCTCGCGCGCTGACCGTCCGTTCCCGTGCACACAGTCTTACCAAGGAGAAACCAGTGAAGGCACTCAGATTCGTGGGAGAGAACCAGGCCGAGGTCGCCGACCTCGCCGTCCCGACCATCGCACCCGACGAGGTGCTGATCGCAGCACGATCGGTCGGGGTGTGCCATTCCGACATCGAGCTGCTCGAGGGTCGCTACATCATTCCGTTCGAGTACCCGATCATCCCCGGACACGAGTGGTCCGGCGAGGTGGCGGCGGTCGGTGCCGATGTCGACGGTTTCGAGGTGGGCGACCGCGTCGTCGGAGAGTGTGTCATCGGCGAGGACCACTTCGGTTTCTCCATCAGCGGGGCAGCGGCAGAGTTCTTCGTCGTCAAACCTGCATGGCTGCACAAACTCCCGGACGAGGTCTCCTTCACCAGCGGTGCGTTGGTCGAGCCGTTCAGCTGCGGCTACTACGGACTGATGCGCGCCGGAAACGTCAACGCGAGCGACGTGCTCGTCGTACTCGGTGCAGGGCCGATCGGGCTCGGTGTGGTGGCCGGCGGGGCCGCGCTGGGAGCGACGACCATCGTGGTCGAACCGTCCGAGGGACGCAGGGAGGCCGCCCTGTCCCTCGGCGCAACGCATGCGGTGACCCCGGACGAGATCGACGAGGTGCTCGGCCGGGAGAGCAACGGCCGCGGTGCGGACGTCGTCGTCGAGGCGACGGGCCGACCCGACGTGATGGCGAGTGCACTCGAACTCGCCGGACATCGAGCACGTGTCGTGTACATCGGCATCGACGTCGGACGTTCGGCCCCGGCCAAGCTAGGACTGATCCAATCGAAGGAACTCGACATTCGTGGCGCGATCGGCTCGCCGGGTGTGTGGCCGGCGACGCTGCGCTTCATCGCGAAGAGCGGCCTCGACCTCGGTCGGCTCGTGACTCGTGAGATCACCGCCGCCGACGCCGTATCCGCTCTCGACGAGGCGCAGAAGCCGGCCGAGAACATCAAGGTGCACATCACCTTCGACGCCACGCTCTGACCCGCACACCACTGCACCAACGACACCGAGGACTCTTCATGTCTCGTCTACACGACAAAGTCGCCATCATCACCGGATCCGGCAAAGGAATGGGCCGTGCCATGGCCACACGGTTCGCGACGGAAGGGGCCGCCGTTGCGGTCACCGACGTATCCGTGGAGGACGGAAAGGAAACCGTTCGCCTGATCGAAGAGGCCGGCGGACGGGCTGTGTTCTGGCGACTGGACGTCAGTGACGAGGCCGAGGTGTCCTCGGTGTTCGATCAGGTGGCGGCATCTTTGGGAAAGATCGACATCCTCGTCAACAACGCCGGAATCTCCGGTGTCGACAAACCGACCGACCAGGTCACCGAAGCGGAGTGGGACGCGGTGTTCGCCGTGGACGTCAAGGGCGTCTTCTTCTGCACCAAACACGTCATCGGGCATCTGCGGGCCAACGGCGGTGGGAGCATCGTCAACATCTCGTCGATCTACGGACTCGTCGGTTCCCACGAGATGGCCCCGTATCACGCGGCCAAGGGCGCGGTGACGATCATGACGAAGAAGGACGCGGTGACGTACGGGCGCGAGCACATTCGCGTCAACTCCGTGCACCCCGGCACGATCTTGACCCCGTTCGTGCGTGAGCTGGCCGAGCGGAGCGAGGACGGGCTGCGAGGCTACCTCGACATCATGGAGCCCAAGCATCCGATCGGACATGTGGGCGAACCGGAGGACGTGGCCAATGCGGTGCTCTTCCTCGCCAGTGACGAGGCCCGCTTCGTGCACGGTGCAGCCCTCGTCGTCGACGGTGGTTACACAGCAGTCTGAGAAGGACTCACTTCTGGCGTCCGACCACGAACCAGATCGCAATGCAGGTCTCGTCGTGCGGGTTGCTCAGACGGTGCGGGATGGACGAGTCGAAATGCAGGCTGTCACCCGGGCCGAGGACCTGACGTGCGAAGGCGACCTGGATCTCCAATCGGCCGGACAGGATGTGGATGTATTCCTTGCCGCCGTGGTTCATCAGGTTGTCCGCGGGGCAGGATTCGGTTCCGGCCGGGTAAGTGACACGCAGGAATTCGACCTCGGGATCGTCGTCCGGTGTCAGGCGTTCCCAACGGACGCCGCCGAGATACAACTCGGGACGTTCGTCGGCGCGCTGCAGACCGGGGAGCGAGCCCACTTCGGGGAGCGGCTGAACGGACGACGTCGTGGCGCCCCCGCCGGCATGCGCCGGCGCGGGGCGGTCCGTCACCGTCGAGCGAGTGGGCGGTTGCGGCGATTCGAGGTCACGAGGTGCGACGTCCTCCGCCATCAGCGAATCGAGCGAGAGTCCGAGCTCGGTGACCATCGCGTACAGCGTGCCGACCGACGGCGCCGTACGTCCGAGCTCGACCTGAGATACGAAGCTGGGCGACAGATGAATGCGCCGCGCCATCTCCCGCAGTGACATGTTCGCCTTCTCGCGCGCACCGCGAAGCCGTAGACCCATCTGCGCGTTCATCTGAACGGATGTGTCCGCCGGTCCGTCGACGGTCTCTTCGCTCATTCGTCTACCGCCTCCCACCTCTGCATGAACGTCTCCCCCTGATGCCGGGTGTAAGTACCCACTGGACGACCGTAGTGCATCGATTGTTGCACCCGACGTCCATTTCGCTGTTCAACGCATTTTCGACGGCTTTACGCCGATACCCCTAGGCAGTGAACATGTGCAGTGTTACTCTACAGTCCGAGAGTAGCGCACATCACAGTCAACGTTGTTCGAGGAGAAATCGTGTCCGACACCATGCATGCCGCCGTTTACTACGGTGCGCACGATATCCGCGTCGAGGAGGTTCCGATCCCCCGACGCGCGTCGGGAGAGGCGCTCGTGCGCGTTCTCCGTTCGGGCATCTGCGGTACCGACGCCTCGGAATGGGTGGCGGGTCCCAAGACCTTTCCGGTGTTGCGTCGGCATCCGAACAGCGGACACCAGGGACCGTTGATCCTCGGTCACGAATTCGTCGGCGAAATAGTGGAGGCCGACCCCGAGTCCGACGCACGGGTGGGCGACCTGGTTGCCACCGGAGCCGGGATCTGGTGCGGCACATGCCGACGCTGCCGCGAGGGCCGTACCAACCAGTGTGCGACCTACAAGACCCTGGGACTCAACGTCGACGGCGGCATGGCCGAGTACGCGAGCGTCCCGTCGAAGACAGTGCGAGCGCTGCCCGAGGGGCTGTCCATCGACCACGCCGGACTCGCGCAGCCGTTGGCCGTCGGGATACACGCTGCTCGGCGCTCGGGTGCCCGAGACGGGGACAACGTCGTCGTCATCGGGGCCGGTGCCATCGGTTCCTTCGTTCTCGCCGGACTGCAGCACCTGGCCGACGTCGATGTCACCGTCGTCGACTTTCCGGGGAAGAGACTGGATCGCGCCTCGCGACTCGGGGCGCATCGCACACTCACTCCGTCCGACGATCTCGGCGCGGACATCATCGAGGCTCTGGGCGGAAAGAAACCCGATGTCGTCATCGAAGCGAGCGGAGCGCCCGGCCAATTGGTCTCGGCGTTGACCATGGTGGCCGATGGTGGCCGCGTGCTCGCAGTAGGAATTCCCAAAGAGAAACCGGAGCTGGATGTGCATTCGCTCGTCTTTCGAGAGATCACTCTCGAAACCACCTTGGCCCACGTGTGCGACACGGATCTACCTGCTGCACTGGACATCCTGAACACCGGACCGCTCGGCCAGGAGCTGGCCGAAACGCCGGTCGGACTGTCCGATCTGCCCGCGCAGCTCGACAGACTCTCGACCGGCAAGGTCGAAGGCAAGGTCCTCATCGATCCGGCGCTCCGATGAGCGCGCCCAGCAGAGCGGCGCTCGTCATCGGTGCCACCGGAATTGCCGGACAGACGATCTCGCGTCAGCTCGTCGACGCCGGATGGACCACGTACGGTCTGGCCCGCGGCACGACCAATCCGGTCGAGGGCGTGGTGCCGGTCTCGGCGAATCTGCTCGATCCGGAGTCGTTGGCTGCGGCACTCGAGGGCGTCGACCCGGAGATCGTGTTCGTCACGGCCTGGATGAAGCAGGACTCGGAGGCCGAGAACATCGAAGTCAACGGGGCCATCGTGCGCAACGTCCTCGGCGCTATGAAAGGCAGGTCCGCGCTGCGTCACGTCGCGCTGATGACCGGCCTGAAGCACTATCTCGGCCCGTTCGACGATTACGCGACCGGCGTCATGGCCGAAACTCCCTTCCACGAGAGCGAACCGAGGCTGCCGAACCCCAACTTCTACTACACCCAAGAGGACGAACTGTTCGCAGCCTCGGGAGCGCAGCACTTCACCTGGAGCGTGCACCGAGCGCACACCGTCTTCGGTTACGCGGTGGGGAACGCGATGAACATGGCGCTCACCCTCGGGGTGTACGCCGAGATCTGCCGCGAGACCGGTACGCCGTTCGTGTTCCCCGGCTCGGACACCCAGTGGAACGGACTGACCGACATCACCGACGCGGACCTGCTCGCCGAGCAGATGATCTGGGCGGCAACACATGTCGAGGGCGAGAACGAAGCCTTCAACATAGCGAACGGTGACGTGTTCCGATGGCGCTGGATGTGGCCGCAGATCGCGGAGGCGTTCGGCGTCGAACCTGTCGGGTTCTCCGACGCACCCAAGCCGCTCGACGAGCGAATGGGTGACGCAGCTGCGGTATGGAAGCAGATCGCTGCCAAGCACGATCTGGCCGAAGCAGATGTCGATCGCCTGGCGTCCTGGTGGCATACGGACGGCGACCTGGGCCGCGACATCGAGTGCCTGACCGACATGACGAAGAGCCGCAAGGCCGGCTTCCTCGGATTCCGATCCACGTTCGACAGTTTCATGGACAAGACCGAGAGCTACCGTACGGCCGGAATACTCCCGAGGAGTCAGCGATGAACGAACCATCACTGTTCGAGAACAAGGGCGCGATCGTCACCGGTGCCGGCAGCGGCATCGGGCGGGCGGTGGCTCATCGTCTGGCGTCCGCGGGTGCACGGGTGCTCGCCGTCGACATGAACATGGCGTCCGCGGAGCGCACGGCAGCGGAGTCGGAGGGCGAGATCCACGCGTTCGCCGCAGACGTGTCCGTCCACGATCAGGTGAAAGCGTATGCGGACGCCGCAACCTCGCTGATCGGTGAACCACGACTGTTCTTCAACAACGCAGGTGTCGAGGGGGTGCACAAGTCCATCGTCGATACCACCGAGAGTGAATGGCGATCGGTGGTCGACGTCAACCTCAACGGGATGTTCTTCGGGCTCAAGAACGTACTTCCGCTGCTGCAACGGTCCGGGGGCGGAGCGGTGGTCAACACCGGGTCGATCCTCAGTCTCAAGGGCGCTCCCGATCGCTCCGACTACGTGGTGACCAAGCATGCCGTGCTCGGCCTGACCCGAAGTGCCGCAGCAGAATCAGCTGCCCACGGCATCCGGGTGAACTGCATCTGCCCCGGACCGGTGGACACTCCACTGATGTCGAGGTCCGAGAGTCTCGTGAACCCGGACGATCCGAACTTCGAGCGTGACCGGTTCATCGAGGGCACGCCGCTGCGTCGGTACGGCTCTCCCGAGGAGATCGCCGAGCTCGTGGTCTTCCTTCTGCGGGAGGACGTCGGTTATCAGACCGGCTCCGCGGTCACCATCGACGGCGGCATCACCGCAGTCTGACCAGGGCCGATCCAGTACCTAGATCAACGATTTCAGGAGAGATTATGCGCGCCGCGGTATTTCACGATCGACATGATGTCCGGGTGGAAGATGTTGCACCCCCCGAGGTGGGACCCAGCGAGGTTCTGCTTCGGCCGTTCTTCTGCGGCATCTGTGGAACGGATCTGCACGAGTATGCGTTCGGTCCGATCGTCATTCCGACCGAACCCCATGCGCTCACGGGTGCGAAGGCGCCACAGGTGTTCGGACACGAGTTCTCCGCTCGTGTCGTGGAGATCGGTTCCGATGTCAGTTCGATCGCCGTGGGCGATCGCGTCTCGGTCATGCCGCTCATCAGCTGCGGCAAGTGCTACTACTGCCACCGCGGGCTCAATCACCTGTGCGTGGTCATGGCCTGCACCGGATTGAGTTGGGGTGGCGGCGGAATATCCGAACTGGTTGCGGTGCAGGAACGACAGGTGTCGGTACTGCCGGACAGCGTCAGTGACGTGCAGGGCGCGCTGATCGAGCCGGCCGCGGTGGCGGCCTACGGTGTCGACTGCACCGGGTTGGGGGCGGGGGACACGATCCTCATCACCGGTGCCGGACCGATCGGGGCCCTGTCCGCTCTGTATGCGCACGCCTCGGGTGCGTCACGGATCATCGTGTCGGAGCCGAACGCCAAGCGTCGCGCGCTGATCCAGGCCTTTGGGATCGCGGAGGTCCTGGATCCGACCGTGCAGGACATCCCCGCCGTGGTCCGCGAACTCACCGGCGGAATCGGTGTCGATGCCGCGGCGGAATGTTCGGGTCACCAGCTCGGGCTCACCGCAGCCCTCGAGAGCGTGCGTTCCGGCGGAACGGTCGCGCAGGTCGGTCTGCACGTCAAGCCCGCGACGATCGATCCCATGGCCATGGCGAACAAGGATCTGACTCTGGTGGGGACGTGGTGCTACCCGGTGCACGACTGGCCGCGCATCATCGCTCTGGTCGCATCGGGACGCTACCCGGTGGAGAAGGTGGTCTCGGAGATCATCGACGTCGAGAACATCGTCGCCGACGGGTTCGACCGACTGCTCGATCCGAACGGCGACGCGCAGAAGCTCTTGGTCCGAGTCGGCGACGCAACGGATCGCTGATCCACATAGCAGTGCATATTTCACGGCCCGCCACACATCAGGAGAAGACATGCACATCGGATTTGCCGGAGTCGGCCGCATGGGTACCCACATGGTTCGACGCTTCCTCGAAGCCGGGCACACGGTCACCGCGTACGACCTGTACCTGACGGCCGACACCGCGCCGGCCGGCCTGGTCGATCTCGGGATGACGATCACCACGACGCCCGCCGATCTGACCGGCGCCGAGATCTCGTTCAGCATGCTGCCCGACGCGGCCGCGACCGATGAGGTGCTGTTCGGCGCCGGCGGTATCGCCACCGCCGGCGCCGCCGAGCACCTTCACGTGGTGATGGGAACGGTCGGCCCGACTGCGGTCCGCGACTTCGCCAAGCGCGCCGGAGGTTCGGGGACTGCCGTGGTCGACGCTCCGGTCTCCGGCAGCGTGAGCCTGGCCGAGACCGGGCAGATCACCACGATGGTCGGGTGCGATGACACCCAATTCGCCTACCTGAAGCCGGTTCTGGAGGCAGTAACGCGCGCCCAGTTCCACACCGGCCCGGCGGGTACTGCTTCGGTGGCCAAGCTCGCGGTCAATTCGGTTCTCGCATCGCTGAACCAGGCCGTGGCCGAAGCGCTGGTCCTGGCTGAGTCGGCGGGTCTGGCGCCGTCCGCCCTGTACGAAGTACTGGGTTCGAGCGCCGTGGCAGCGCCGTATGTCGGCTACAAGCGCGAGCACTTCCTCGATCCGGCCGGTGCGGGAGTGGCGTTCCCCTTGTCGTTACTGCACAAGGACGTGGGCCTGGGACTTGCCCTGGCCCGCGACCACGGTCTCGAGCTCCCGCAGGCCACCACCGTCGGGGATGTTCTCGACCGAGCGTTGGACTCCGGGCTCGGCGCCAAGGACATGGCGGCGGTGCTCGAATTTCTGACTCCTACCGAGCGCTGACCGTCAGACCATGGCCTCGTAGATCGCCCGCACGTACTGCTCCGCCCGGTCCGAGCCGATGATTCCCGGCCCCATCCGGTTCATGACGTAGGCGATGGTCAGCTGAGACTCCGGGTGCATGATCACCAGCGATCCGCCCCATCCGCCCCAGAAGCAGATCTTGCCGTCGGGGATGTACGGTACGGATTCCTGTTGTGGTAGAGCGAAACCGAGGCCGAAGCGGAGCGGGATGCCCAGGGCCAGGTCGATGCCGTTGGACTGCTCGTCGAAGATCGTGTCGACGGTGTCCGGACTCAGTAGCCGTACGCCGTCCACGGTTCCGCCGCGGGAGATGACCGACAGGATTCTGGCGACCGAGCGCGCATTGCCGTGTCCGTTCAGCGCACCCATGTCCGCTGCGCGCCACGCTGCGGTGTTCGCCGATTCGGCTTTCACGAGCGGGCCCAGGAAGGTACGGCGGCGCACCATCGACGGATCGGGCACCGCGTCGGCTGCCGGTGGGGGAGGCGGTACGACATCGGCGATGCGGGACCGGTCGGCCGGCTTCGCGCCGATCTGGAAGTCGGCCCCGAGGGGTCCGGCGATCTCCTCGTCGACGAACTGCCGCAGTGATTTCCCGGTGACGCGACGCACCAGTTCGCCGATCAGATGGCCTTGGCTGGCCGCGTGATAGCCGGACGTGGTGCGCGAATCCCACCACGGTGCCTGTGCGGCGAGACGTGATGTGGAGAGCTCCCAGTCGTAGAGGTCGTCCTCGGCGAACGGTCGGTCCCAGCCCGACATCCCGGAGGTGTGCGACATCAGGTGACGGACGGCAATGTTCTCCTTGCCGGCGGCTGCGAACTCGGGCCAGTAGCGGGCGACGGGGGCGTCGGGCTCGAGCGTTCCTCGGTCGATGAGCATCAGCGCGGCCAGGCACGTCACCATCTTCGTGGTCGACCAGACATTGGTGATCGTGTCCGACGCCCAAGGCAGGCGACGTTCCGTGTCTCGATGGCCGCCCCACAGGTCGACGGCGCGGCGGCCGTCGATGTCGACCACGATCGACGCGCCGAGCTCTGCTCCGCTGTCGAGGTTGGCGGCCAGCGCGTCGTTCACCGCGGTGAACGCTGGGTCGCAGTGGCCGTCAATCGCCATGTGGTGCACCGAGAACACGATGGACGGCGAGTTCCACGTAGCCGTCGGCCACGTCGTCGATACTCAGCTCGCCGCCGTCGTGGAACCAGTTGCTGATGCCATTGAGCATGTCCGTCAGGGCGAACGACGCCAACCGCGCGTCCGGGACGGTGAATTCGCCGCTGCGCATGCCCGCAGTGATGACATCGCGGACCCGTCGTTGGTACTGACGGCGGTAGTCCTCGATCGCCCCGCGGTGCTCGGGGGTCAGGGAGGCCAGCTCGTGCAGGCCGACGATGTACTCGACTCGTCGTCGGTTCAGATGCACCAGATGCGCACGCACCAAGGACGACAGGCGTTCGGTGGGAGTCCCGGCCGCGTCGAGCAGCGGCAGGTTCTCCTCGGCCGGTTCCTGCGTCACTGTCAGACAGATCGCGAACAGAATGTCTTCCTTCGACGGAAAATGGTGATACAGACTCGCGCCCTTGATGCCGACGGCATCGGCGATATCGCGCATGCCCACGTTCGAGTAGCCCTCGCGCGCAAAGATCGTGGCGGCGTTGGCGACGATGTCGTCCCGTCGCTGCCGCGTCCTAATCTGCCGAGGAAGAGGACTGACGAGCCCTGCTGCGTCGGGCTGGGTCATACGGTTTCCTCCACCGCTGCCAGTGCGCGCAGCTCCCGCTTCAGAATTTTGCCCTGCGGGTCGACGGGCAGTTCGGCCACGATGTGTACTGCCTTCGGTGCCTTGTACGACGCCAACTCCGCCCGGCAGAACTCGATGATCGCGGCCGGGTGGGCGGTCGCACCGTCGCGCGGAATGACGAACGCCGTCACGGCCTCGGACCAGTACGGGTCCGCGACTCCGACGACGGCGGCGCGCAACACGTCCGGGTGCGTGTGAATGGTGCGTTCGACTTCCTGCGACGACACGTTCATCCCTCCCGACTTGATCATGTCCTTCATCCGATCGTAGAAGAACAGGTTGCCGTCGGCGTCGATGCGCACCATGTCGCCGGTGTGCACCCAGCCGTCGCGGAACGCCTCGGCCGTGCGCTCGTCGTCCTTGAAGTAGCCGAGCATCACCGATGGGGTGCGGCAGAGCAATTCACCGATCTCGCTCTCGTTGCCCGCGGCATCGACGACCTTGATCTCGAGGTGGGTGACGGGCTTGCCGATCCACGACGCGTCGCCGTCGGGAATGTCGTCGAGTGTCGAGAACCATCCGACGGAGCCGAGCTGCGAGAGTTCCGACTGCCCCCAGTAGGTGCCCCAGATGGCGTCGGGTGCGGCCGCCGCCCAGGCGCTGATGGTGTGCGGTGACACCTGTCCGCCGTAGGTGAGGCAACGTCGAACCTGGTTCACGGACTCGGGTCCGAACCGCGCGTCGCGGGCCAGGGCCAGGTAGAACGTGGGGGTCTGCGCGATGACGGAGATCTTCTCGGCGGCGATGATGCGCAGCGATTGTTCGGGATCGACCGTCGCGGGCAACACCAACGTGGCACCCATCAGCGTGAGGGTCGTCATCGAACCCAGCCCCGCGATGGTGTGGAACGGCATGACGAAGAGCCAGGTGTCCTCCGGTCCCGTCCGCAGGCCCCAACTCCACGCGGGTGCTGTGGAGATCAGAAAGTTGCGGTGCGGGATCATCACGCCCTTGGGGGCGGCTTCGGTTCCGGAGGTGTAGATGACCATCGCGACGTCGTTCTCGTCCATGTCGACGTCCGGCTCGGACGACGGCGTATTCGCGGTCAGCTCGGCGTACTCGCTGCCGAACGTCACCAGCGTGGTCGTGTCCGGCTTCACCGAGGCGATGATGTCGGCGTACGACGGATCGGCCACCACCACTGTGGGTTCGGCGTGTTCGAGCTGGTGCTTCACCTCGGCCGCGCGGTACATCACGTTGATGCCGGTGAACGCTGCGCCGGCTTTGAGCGTGCCGTAGTACGCCACCACCACGTCGACGCTGTTGCGAGCCATCGAGGCGACGCGGTCACCGGACCTCACGCCCAGATCGACCAGCAGATTGGCGAACCGATTTGCCCGAGCGTCGAGTTCGCCGTAGGTGGTCACCTCGCGGGTGCCGTCCGCCGCGTAGCTGATGAACGCGACCTTGTCCGGCTGCGTCCGCGCGTGACGCCGGAGTTGATCGCCGATGGTGGCGCGGCCGATGGGGGAGCGGTGGTGGATGGCGGTACCGGGCACGGTGATCTCCTCAGGGCTGAGCGTTGTTTCTACAGGGCCGGCGAGAGTGCAGCGGAGTCGAACATCGGCTGCGAGAACGTCTCTGCCGCCACGATCTGCTCGACGGGATCGCGAGTGAGTCTGCGCGGGAACGACTTCTCCGGGTAGCCGACGGCGATGTGCGCCGCGGTGATGTATTCGTCCGGGATGCCGAGCAGTTCGCGGATGGCGGGCTCCTCGTGGCACAGCAGGGTCGTCACCGCGGTGGCCACGCCCTGATCGCGCAGACTCAGGCACAGGTTCTGCACGGTGGGATAGATGGACGCGCCGCCGACGACGGAGAGTCGCCCGAGTTCGTGGTCGGTGGGATGGAGTCCGTCCAGGGCGGCGCAGACCACCACGATGGCGGGCACCTCGGCGAGGTGGCGGGCGAAGTAGTCGGCGTCCTGAACGGTCTTGGGCAGTGCACCGACGGCGACGGTTCCGCCGGTGATGCCGGCGAAGTAGGCGTCCCACATCGGCAGGTAGAGATCGGCGAGTGCCTGCTTGCGGGCGGCGTCGCGCACGACGATCCACCGCACGGGCTGACGGTTGCCGCCCTGCGGGCCGAAGCGAGCGACGTCGAACGCGGCCTTGAACACCTCGTCCGGAACGTGATCGCTGAGGTATCGCCTGCAGGTGCCGGTGGTGCGCATCGCCTCGGTGAGTTCCATGGGGGTGTCCCTTTCGCCTGTCCGCTGTTAGGTAGTGGCATGAAGCATCGTGTGGCGTGGGCCACATTGTCAAGGGCCAAATTCGGATGAAAGCGGAGTTCGTGAATCCCTTGCGCCTCGTTGCCTAACCGTGGTTAGTTAAGCTGTCGGAAGCAGCTCGCAACAGGAGGTACCGGTGTCCACAGGCGCAGCAGCGGCAGCGGAGACCGCAGACCGAGTCGATCGGGACCGGCTCTCGCACGCCCTCGAGGCGGCCAACCTGCCCACGCTTGTCGCGGTGCTCTACCAGTTGACCGGTGATCGCAGGTGGCTCTCCGATCCGTATCGCCCCACGCGCAGCCGGGGCATGGACAACAACGACACCGGCGGGTTCGACGACCCCGTCGCCGCCCGCATCCGTGCCGCCGCCCTCGACGCGATCTGCGCTTACCACGATGGCGAGCCCATGGCGGTGCCCGCACCCGACCCGGAGCACCTCGTCGAGATGATCAGCGTCGCCGTCGGCGAACAGGTACCTCCCGAGTTCGGCGTCATGGTCGCCGAGGACATGGGGTTCACCGCCCCAGACACCCCGGTCGCCGCACCGAACGATCTGTCGGTCATCGTGATCGGTGCGGGCGTCTCCGGAATGCTCGCCGCCATCAAGCTGCACGAGGCCGGCATCAGTCACGTCGTGCTCGAGAAGAACTCCGACGTGGGCGGCGGCTGGTTCGAGAACACCTACCCCGGTGCCGGCGTCGACACACCCAGTCACCTGTACTCGTACTCCTTCGCGCCCCGGGCGTGGACCACGCACTTCGGCAAGCGCGACGAGGTGTGGCAATACCTCAGCGAGGTCGCCAGCGAACACGAACTGCGGCAACGCATTCGCTTCGACACCGAGGTGGCGACCGCCGAGTACGACGCCCGGCGACAGGGCTGGACCGTGGGGACCGTCGACGGCGACACCCTGACCGCCGACGTGGTGATCACCGCGACCGGTCAGCTCAATCGGCCGAAGGTGCCTCCCATTCCCGGGCTCGACTCGTTCGACGGGCCGATCTTCCACACCGCGAACTGGCCGGCAAATCTGGACCTGACCGGTAAGCGCGTCGCCATCGTCGGAACCGGGGCCAGCGCCATGCAGGTGCTGCCGGCCGTCGCGCCGACGGTAGGACACGCAACGGTGTTCCAGCGGTCGCCCCAGTGGGTGTCGTCGAGCGATGTGTACTTCTCGGAGATGGGCGACGACGCGAACTACCTGATGGAGGTCGTTCCCCTGTACCGGCTGTGGTACCGGACCCGCCTGGCCTGGAACTTCAACGATCGGGTGCACAGCTCGTTGCAGGTGGATCCCGAGTGGGAGCATCCGCGGCGCTCGATCAATCCGATGAACGACGCGCATCGACGCGTGTTTACCCGCTACATCGAGCGCGAGCTCGAAGGCCGCCCCGACCTGATCGAGAAGTCGCTCCCCGATTACCCGCCGTTCGGCAAGCGAATGCTCCTCGATAACGGGTGGTACGCCGCGCTGCGTCGCGACAACGTCACCCTCGTCGCCGACGCCGTCTCGTCGATCACATCGAACTCGGTTGTCGCGAGCGATGGTCCGGAGACCGAGGTCGACGTGGTGATTCTGGCGACGGGTTTCGAGACGCACAAGCTGTTGACGCCGATCGACGTGCGAGGGCGATCGGGCGACTCGATCCGTGATGTCTGGGGCCCGGAGGATGCGCACGCGTATCTGGGCATCACCGTCCCGGATTTTCCGAACTTCTTCATCACCTGCGGCCCCGGAACCGTGCTGGGACACGGGGGTAGCTACATCACCATCGCCGAATGCCAGGTGCGGTACATCGTCGATGTTCTGATCGACATGGTGAACAAGCGAATCGGGGCCATCGAGTGCAAGCCCGAGGTGGAGGCCGACTACGTCCGCAAGCACGACGAGGCGCACGCGAAGATGATCTGGTCGCACGGCGGTATGGACAACTGGTACCGCAACGACGCCGGACGCGTGGTGTCGACATTGCCGTGGCGCATCGTCGACTATTGGGAGATGACGCGGCGGGCGAACCTCGACGACTTCGTTACCGAGGCTCGTCCGGACTGAGGCTCGCGCGATCGACAACGCGGCAGCGTGTCCGTCGAGTGGGTGGACTGCGAGGTGCGGCGATCCTGGTCCCGTCCCGTAACGCAATCGGTCGGTGCGACCTACAGACCGCCGTACTTCGACGTGATGCGAGTTTCCAACCACTGCAGCGCGATGGTGGGCGGCAGAGCCATCACCAGAATCAGCACGACGGTGCCCATGATGTTCTCCATCCGCACCAGGCTGACGTTGCGCAAGAGTTCGTATCCGATGCCGCTCGACGACGAGAACATCTCGGCGAGGAGCAACCCCAGGAATGCCAAGCCGAAGGTCATGCGCATGCCGGTGGCGAGCGCGGGCAGCACGGCGGGAATGACGATCTGTCGGATCAGGCGGGGCCAGCTCACCTGAAGTGACGCTGCCATCTTGAGGTGGATTCGGTGGACGGACGCCGTGCTCTCGACGGCGACGAGGAACATCGGAATGAATGCGGCGTAGAAGGAGAACCCGAAGCGGCTGAGCGCGCCGATGCCGAGGAACGAGAGGAAGATCGGGTACAGCACGATCTTCGGAATGCTGTTGATCGAGTAGAACAGCGGGGCGATGGTCCTGGTCCAGAAGGGACTCAGACCCAGGGCAAGTCCGAGGAGCGATCCGACAACGGTACTGGCCAGAAACGCCAGTACCAGAATGCGTAGCGAGTCGCCGACGTTGGCCCGGAAGTCCGCGTTGCCCAGGTCCGCGAAGAGCGACGTCATGGCCGCCGCGGGCGTCGGGAAGATCAGACTGTCGACGACGACTGCCGCCACCCACCAGATCGTCACGGCGATGACCGCCACGAGCAGGGGAGGCAGGAGGCGTCGGGCATTGTCGCGCCGTGCGGTCGGAACCACCCTCGGTGTCGAGGTCGGAGTCGTTCCCACTGTGGCCAAGGAGCTGCTCATCAGCGGCGCCTCCAATCGAATCGGTTGAGCACGAACGAGATCAGGGACGTGGCAATCAGCGCTATGGCGGCCACGATGAGAATTCCCGCATACATGTCGGCGATGTCGAACCCGTCGTACGCGATCGAGATGAAGTGCCCGAGGCCCTGGGTCGACAGGATGAACTCACTGGCCAGCACCGAGATGACGGCGTAGGACAGGCCCAGTTTGAGGCCGGTGACGATGTTGGGCAGCGCATAGGGGAGTAGGACCGAACGGAAGTACTGCCACCGCGTGAGCATCAGTGTGGTGCCGAGTTTCGTGACGATCGGCGATACCGCGTTGAATCCGGTGCGGGCGTTCAACGCCACCACGCCGAACGCGAAGATGGTGGACAGGATGGCGATCGGGGTGACGCCGGCACCGAAGAGCACCACCATGATGGGGTAGAGCGCGAACGTGGGGACGGCGTAGTAGACGTTGAGATACGGCTGAAACGCCCGGTCCCACAACTCGTACCGCCACAGGATGTACGCGGCGGCGACGCCGAGCACAGAGCTGAGCACGAACGCCAGGGCGATGATGCTCAGCGTTCGGCCGAGGGCGTCGATCAGGAATTCAGGGTCCGTCAGCAAGCCCAGGGCGGTGACGAACATGTCGGAGACAGGCACGATGTCCAACGGTGAGGCGAAGAACCGAGCCGAGATGTCGATGGCGACCAACGCGGCGACGACGATGGCGATGGTCCAGCCCCAAGCCGGTAGGCCGAGTTTGGTAGAGGGTGCCGGTCGGATGTATCCGGGGACGACGGAGGGGCGCGCGGTGTCGCGCGTCGGCGAACTCATGGCTCGATGCTCATCGTCTTCTTGGCCTCGTCCCGCAACCGCGACCAGATGCGCTCGTGCAGCGAGACAGCCGCGGGGCTGGCCAGGACGTCTTCGGAGCGCGGGCGCGGAAGGTCGATGTCCACCTCGTCGATGAACCGTCCGGGTCGCGCGCTCATCACCAGCACACGGTCGGACAGCAGTACCGCCTCCTGGATGCTGTGGGTGATGAACAGAACTCCGCACGTGAGCTTTTCGACGATTTTGAGAAGCTCGTACGACATGACCAGTCGTGTCTGCTCGTCGAGCGCGCCGAACGGCTCGTCCGCGAGAATGAGATCGGGTTCCATGGACAGGCAACGCGCGATGGCCACGCGCTGACGCATACCGCCGGACAACTGAGTGGGGTAGTGGTCCCCGAACTTCGAGAGGCCGACGGTCTCGAGCAACTCGTCGGCGCGGGTCCGCCGCTCCTTCTTGCCGACTCCGCGCACCTCGAGGGCGAACGCGACGTTGTCACGCACGGTCCGCCACGGCAGCGTCGCCGACTCCTGGAAGATCACTGCAGTCTTGGACCGCGGGCCGGTCAACGGTTGGCCGTCGATCTGCACGGTCCCGCCGTCGTGGTCCTGCAGGCCCGCGAAGACCTCCAGCAGAGTCGACTTGCCGCAGCCGCTGGGTCCCACGACGGAGACGAATTCACCGCGGCCGATGGACAAGTCGATCTCGTGCAGGGCCGTCACGTCGCCGAAGTGTCTCGACACCGAGGACGCGACGGCGATGGCCGAGGTGGTGTCGCGATGAGGTCGAATCGATGTTTGCGTCACGTCGCTACCTTCTGGTGGTGGGAGAGTGTTGTCAGGAGTCGCAGTCGTCGGGCATGTCGTTGGTGACACCCTCGGCGAGGAAGTCCGGGTCGAAGAGTGTGCAGAAGTCGGGTTCACGATCGCTGCCCGACGCCTCCACTCCGTCCTGGGCGGACTGGACGGACGCGCTGTCGAAGCCGCCGCCCCACGTATCGACGGACGATGCGCGTTCGACCACTGCGGTGGCCGATTCGACGTCGAAACCGGTGTAGTCGGCGTAGATCTGCGCAGCGGCAACAGGATCGGCCTCGATCGATGCGACCGCCTCGGCGTAGCCGGCGTTGATCGCGCGGACGACGCCCGGGTTGCTCTCGGCATAGTCCTTGGTCGTGGTGATCGTCGACTGCAGGAACCGTGACATGTAGTCGGGGCTGCTGACGATGAGCTTGAAGTCCTCCGGTCGCTGCTCGGCGACGATGGAGGGTACGAGCGCGATGTCGACGTTCCCGGCCTCGAGAAGAGCGAAGCCCTCGCCGATTCCGCCGGTCGCGACCCGCTCGATGCGGCCGGGGTCGACGCCCGCGAGCGAGGGCAGCAGACGAGTCAGAGCATCGGAGGCCGAGTTGGGACGGGTGTAGGCCCACCGGCGCACGTCCTCGACGGAGTTGATGTCCGGGTTCGACGCCAGCGCATAGAAGTTCATCGGGTACGGCCCCTGAGTGCCGCCTCCGACGATGCGTAGCTCGGACCCCGCGGCGTCCGCCTGGACGATCGACGGATAGCTGATCTCACCGATCGGGATGTTGCCGTCGAGGAGCGTGCGCATGGTCGCGCTGCCACCCTTGCCCGGCACGATGTTGTCCACGATCACGCCGTGCTTCTCGAACAGGCCCTGCTGCTGCGCGACAAGCCAAGGGATGCTGTAGATTTCGGCCGCTGCCGAGACTGTGACGTCGATCGTGACCGGGTTGGCCGGGTCTGCGTCGGGTCCGGGATCGGAACCGCAGGCCACCAGGGCGGTGGAAAGTGTCAGGGCTGCCATGATGGACGTTGCTCGGCGTAAGTGCATCTGCGTCCTCGCTTGCTGATCGGCGTGACGTTGCCGTGGTGGGAGTGGCGGCTGTCGCACGAGCACCGTGGTGAGACGTACGCAACAACTACGATCAACCTAAACATAAGATGTTTAGAGCGTCAAGACCGCTCGGTTTCGCCCCATGGGCTAGTTTTTAGCGTCAACGATGGTCTAAATATCTGATGTATGCACTGGATGTCTCCGGTGCCACGGGGTGACCGACTGGTACCTCTCGCCCAGGGTGAACAGTGAGCCTTCACGGTGCGGCGCAGCGGTCAGTTGCGCCCCCACCGGCATGCCCGAGGACGGGTGGAACCCGACCGGCAGGGCCAGCGTCGGGCCGGCGTGCAGAGACCACGGATAGGTGAACTGGCCCATCCGGCGCGAAAGTGCGACGACGCAGTCATCGCCGTCCCGTGGGGGAACGTCGACGGGCATCGTGGGGGTCAACACGACGTCGACCGTCTCGAACGTCGCGTCCATGGCATCGCGGAAGCGGTCTCGGGCAGCGGCCGCTCGGGCGATATCCGCCTCGGAGATGCTCAGACCCAACGCTATTCGCTCACGGGTAGCGGGGTGGAATCGCGACGGATCCGATTCGAGTCGGTGCCGATGGCGACGAGCGAGGTCGCTGTAGACGATCGTGTAGACGACGTCCTGGGCATCGGCTGCGTGCGCGAGTTCGATGGGGACGATCTCGTACCCCAGCTCGGCGAACGCGCGCGCGGCGACTGCGACCGTCTGGGCCACGCCGGGATCCACGTCGGCGGTGAGGAAGACGGTGGGTACCCCTATCCGTGTGACGTCCTGCGGAGCCGACGGCGTCGGGGAAAGGGCGTCGAACAGATCCCGCACGCCGGCCACGTCCCGCGCCATCGGTCCCACGGTGTCGAACTGCTCGCTCACCGGGAAGACGCCGTCGTTACTGATGGCTCCCCAGGTCGGCCGCAGACCGCTCACTCCGCAGGCGGCGGCCGGTAGACGAACCGATCCGCCGGTGTCGGTGCCCAGTGACGCGTCGACCAACCCGGCGGCAACGGCGATACCCGACCCGCCGCTGGATCCGCCGGGTACGCGGGTCGGGTTCCACGGGTTGTACGACGCCCCTGCGGCCGAGTTCTGTGATGTGACTCCGACGGCGAATTCGGCCATGTTCAGTTTCGCGATCACCGTGGCACCCGCATGTCGTAGGCGCGTGATCACCTCGGCGTCGGCATCGGCAATGTGGTCGGTCAGAAAATGCGACGCGCACGTAGTGGCAACGCCGGCGACGTCGATGTTGTCCTTGACACCGATGCGCAGACCGGACAGGGGCCCCGGGGTGTCGTTCCGGTCGTCGATCCACCGGATGACACCGCCGAAGGCCCCGTCCTCGATCAGGCTGCGCTCCGGGCGCGCAGCTGCGCCGTTGCGTCCTCGTCGATGGTCCACGACTCGGTGTTCACGACGACGCCGTAGTCGCGTCGGGCATCGTCCTCGGTGAGGTACTCGTCCCACACGTCGCTCAGAACCTGGAACGGATCGCGCTCGAACGGATTTCCGAAACCGCCGCCCGAGGGCAACTTGATCTCCAGGGTCTCACCCGATCGGATGGTTTCCTGGGTGACCTTGGAGTACAGCACTTCTTCGCGATCTGTTCCGGCGTTCCTGGTGAAGGAACCGGACACACCGTCGTGTCCGCCAAGGGCGCCGGCCGGCGGATCCGATCGGTTGTCGGCCTCGGAACCGAGAAAAGTATCGGTCTCCATCAACCACTTGCGCACACTGCCGATGCCGCCGCGCCACTTTCCGGGGGCAGGAGCTTCGTCGCGCAGTTCGTACCGCAGTGCCCGCATGGCGTGGTTGAGCTCGAGCTCCTCGATGGGGTTGTTCCGGGTGTTCGCCATCAGGGCGTCGACGGCGTCCATGCCGTCTTTGCCGTTGCGGCCGCCGTACGAGCCCTCGTTGATTTCGATGTACACCCAATAGGATTCACCGTCGGGCGCGATGCCCGAGTAGGCGATGGCGCACAGGGCAGCAGACGATCCTGCGATCGCGTGGTCGGGAAGTACCGGGGCCAGGGCGAGGTTGATGGAGTCGAACACCCGGTTGACCTGGGAGAAACGCGCGAAGCACGAGGCGGGGAAATCCGGGTTGAAGATGGTCCCCTCGGGGGCGTAGGCCTTGACGGGCCGGAAGCATCCGTCGTTCTGGGGGACGAATTCCTCGGTCAGCTCCTCGTCGAGCAGGATCGTACGAATGGCCGAGACGGCCACCGGCAGAACCGAACCCTCGAACGGAACGTTGAACGCCGTGGGTACCTGACTGTTCGATCCGGTGAGGTCGATGAGAATGTCCTCGCCCTCGACCTGCACTCGCACGGCCACCTTCAGCGGTTCGCCGCGGTTCTTGCCGTCGTCGTCGAGGTATCCGATGGGCGCGGTGTAGCTACCGTCGGGAATCTCGCGAATCTTGTTGCGCAGCATCGATTCGGAGTAGTCCATCCAGCGCTCGCCCGCACTCATGACGGTGTCGAGACCGTATTTCTCGAGGAGCTCGGTGAATCGTTTCTCCCCGATCCGCGAGCACGCGATCAGCGCTTCGAGGTCGCCGCGGTTCTGTTCGGGTGTGCGGACGTTGTCCAGGATGTGCTGGATCAGGTAGTCGTTGCGGACACCGGCCTCGTAGATCTTCATCGAGTCCATCAGCTTGCCCTCGGCCCAGACGTCCACGACGTCCATGCACAGGCCGGGAAAGTTGCCGCCGACGTCGGACACGTGCCCGGTGCACCCGGCGAAACCGATGTGTTCGCCCTGCCAGAAGATCGGAATGATGACACCGTAATCGGGGGAGTGAGCCGCACCGTGGTAGGGGTGGTTGTGCAGCACCACGTCTCCGGGCTCGTACGTTCCGGCGAGGCGGCGGTTGACGCCCTTGATGTACGCCGGAATCGAACCGCAGTGCATCGGAGTGGAATCCGATTCGCAGAGTTCGCGCCCGTTGATGTCGAAGATGCCGGCACCGAGGTCCTCCGACTCCCGGATGAGCGACGAATAGGCCATGCGGTAGAGCACCTGGGCCATCTCCTTGGCCATCGACTGCAGGGCTCCGCCGATGACGCGCAGGGTGATGGGGTCGACCTCGACGTCGTTCCAAGTTCGAGTGGACTCGCCCGCCAGTGACACTCCGGTGGTGGGCATCAGCGCTTTGCTCATGCGGGGTTCCTCTCGATGATGATGTGGCCGACGGCGTCGACGGTGGCGTGCTGGTTCATGCCGATGATCGTGGTGGAATCGAACTGCTCGACGATCGCCGGTCCGTCGATCTCGTTGTTCGCCAACAGCAACGAGCGTTCGTACACCGGAGTGTCGACCCACTGCGGCTTCGAGGTTTCGTCCGGCCAGAACAGTGCTTTCGTCGTCGCTTTGATCGCGGTCGAGGAATCGGCCGTGCCCGTGGCGATGTCGGCGATCTGCACGTGCGGAACCGCGCCCACTCCGGTGACCCGGACGTTGATGAGTTGCACGGGCTTGTCGTCGAACCGCTGCGAGTAGGTGCGGCCGTGCACGTCGTGGAATGCCTCGGCGACGGTCTTGACCCAGACGTCGTCGATGTCGCCGTCCGGGGCGGCGACGCGCAGTTCGTAGCCCTGGCCGACGTAGCGGCAGTCGACGCTGCGTTCGAGTGAGATGTTCTCCGCGGAAACACCGTCCTTCTCGAGTTGAGCGACGGCCAGTGCGGACAGTCGCTCGACCTGCTGCTGCAGAAGTTCGATGTCGGGATCTGCGGACGAGGTCCACACCGTCGTCGGCTCCTCGTAGCGAATGTCGGTGGTGAGCAGTCCGACGGCGGAGGTGATGCCGGGGTGGCCGGGCACGATCACGCGCGGGATACCGAGCTGATCGGCGATCTGCCACGCGAAGAGCGGACCGGCACCACCCTCGGCGATCAGCGAGAAGTCGCGGGGGTCGTAGCCCTTGCGCACCGAGTGCAGGCTGATGGCCTCGGTCATGGAGTGGGCGAGGATCTTGAAGATGCCCATCGCGGCCTCGTCTAGCGGGGTGTCGAGCTTGTCGGCGATGTGCGTCTGAATTGCCTCGCGCGCCAGCTCGGGCTTCACTTCCATGGTTCCGGACAGGAAGCTCTTCTCCCGGAGCCATCCCATCATCACCATGGCGTCGGTCGACGTCGGTTCGGTACCGCCGTGTCCGTAACACGCCGGTCCGGGGACCGCGCCCGCACTGCGAGGACCGACGCGGAACATCCCACCGTCGTCGACCACGGCAATGGATCCACCGCCGGCGCCGATGGTGTCGACCTCGGCCATCGGCACCATCGCGTGGTAGTCGCCGATCCGGGTGTCGAGTAGGTGCTTCATCCGCAGCGCGCCGTCCGGTGCGACCCCGACGTCGGCTGAGGTGCCGCCCACATCGAGCGTGATCACGCTGGGGTATCCGGACGCTTTGCCGATGGCGCAGCCGCCGAGCAAACCGGCCACGACACCGCTGGTCAGGAGCGAGACCGGAATCTCGCTGGCGCTGCGGGAGGTGACGAGCCCGCCGGCGGACGTCATGAGGTGCACGTCCTCGCCGACCTGCGCGGTCTTCGCCTTGCCGGCCAGGTTCTCGATGTACTTCGAGGTCTTCGGTCCGATGAACGCATTGAGCGCGGCCGTCGAGAAGCGTTCGTATTCGCGGTACTGGGGAGCGACCTCACTGGAGAGGGAGATGAAGACGCCCGGAAACTCCTCTTCGATGATGGCCCTGACGCGCTGCTCGTGCGTGGGGTTGCGATAGGCGTGCAGAAACGCGACGGCGATGGCCTGTACGCCTCGCTCGCGCAGTAGTCGAACCTGTGCGCGAACGGCATCTTCGTCCAGCGGGGTCAGGACGGTGCCCGATGCGTCGATGCGCTCCGGGACCACGCGCCGGTTGCGTCGCGGCACGAGTTGCCACTTCTGCCACGGAAGGTCCTGGTAATTGGAGTAATTGAGCGGACGCTTCTTTCGCGCGATGTGCAGGAGGTCGCGGAAACCTTCGGTAGTGATCATGCCGACGTCGCAGCCGTTGTGCTCGAGAACTATGTTGGTCGCCACGGTGGTTCCGTGGAAGAACATGTCGATCTCCGACGGGTCGATTCCCGCCCGCTCGGCGAGAACGGTGATTCCGTCCATCGTGCCGATCGAGGGATCGTGGTTGGTCGACGGGGTCTTGTGGACCACGACCGTGCCGTCGTCGTCCCACAGAACGAGGTCGGTGAACGTGCCTCCGACGTCGACTCCAATTCGTTTCATGTTGCTTCCGTTCTGTCGGCACCCGAGAGGGGCGGGTAGGTCGACCGAGGCGTGCTCCGCCGGTCCTTCGAGGTCGTGGAGTCACCGCGTAGGTGATGTGAGTCATAGTGCTGATGATCAACCGAAAAAGCAATACCTCTGACGTATCGACCGCCTCGAATCGACTTCGGCGGCTTCTGCCTACATCACGGACGAAGAATTACCCTAAAGAGCGGATGTATACGGGAACGCGATCTCGCCTGTGTCGGGTGACCGGCCAGGCTAAGCTCGAGCCGATCGCTACCCGACATACGTGAGTGGCAGGCTGCAGAGACAGTCGATCGACACCAGGGGGAAGACGTGGCGCAACCGGCACCGCTCAAGGCCGCAGCCAAGAGCGTCCCTGCGTACGCGGCTCTCGCGGGACACCTGCGCACCCGTATTCTGTCCGGCGAACTGCAGCCCGGTGAACGTCTGCCCGGCGAAGCCGAGCTCACCGCCGAATTCGGTGTGGGCCGCAGCACTATCCGCGAAGCACTTCGGTCCCTGGCCAGCCAAAACCTGATCGAGACGACGCGTGGTGTGACCGGCGGCAGCTTCGTCGCCGTACCGAGCGTCGGGCACATCAGCGAGCACTTGGAAACCGGTGTGGCGCTGATGGCTGCGGCCGAGGCCGTCACCGTCGACCAGCTCATGGAAGTGCGCAACCTGATGGAGGTGCCGGCGGCCGGCATAGCCGCGTTCCGCCGCACCGACGAGCACCTCGCGCAGCTCAACGCGTCGATCTTCGACCCGAACGAAGTGCAGGGGCCCGAGACGTTCACGAAGAATCAGGAGTTTCACCTCATTCTGCTGCGCGCGGCGCACAACCCACTGCTCGAGCTCATCACCGCGCCCGTCTTCCGGGTGCTGTCCGGGCGGTTCGGTCGTGACCACGCACCCGAAGGTTTCTGGAAGTGCGTCGACAGCGATCACCGCGGCCTGCTCGATGTGGTGGCCGCTGGCGATTCGATGGCCGCGATGGACCTGATGCGCAAACATCTCGACCACCTGGGCGACTCGTATCGGCAGATGGATCGGCTCCGTAACCCGTAAACATCTGTTCTTTACCGTATGCGTGTCCATGTTTTCCATGATCGATTGGTTTCGTCGAACCCTTGACGCCATAAACATCTGATGTTTATGGTCAGGGGAAGGCATTCGCCGAACCGACACGAGGAGACACGGTGGCAATCCATCCGGCCGTTCTGGGACGCTTCTTCGACGACTACGCCGTGGGGGACGTCTACCAACATCCCTTCGGTCGGACGATCTCGGAGACCGACAACACGTGGATCACGTTGCTGTCCATCAACACCAACCAGAATCATTTCAACGCGCATCTGGCGTCCCAGAACCCGATCACCGAGGGTCGAGTCATCGTCAACTCCGGCTTCACGGTGTCTGTGGTGCTGGGCCTTTCGGTGATCGACATGAGCCAGAACGCGATTTCGAACCTGGCGTTCACCGACATCAAGATGTCGCACCCCGTCTATGCCGGCGACACCCTCTACGCCGAGAGCATCTGCACCGGCCTGCGCAAGTCCGAGTCCCGGCCCTACGCCGGAATTGTCTCGATGATCACCCGCGGTCTCAATCAGGATGGGGTGGAGGTCATTTCGTGGAATCGGTCGGTGATGGTCGCCACCCGCGACAGTGGCATCGGGCAGAACTACTTCCCCGAAGCGAAGAACGGCCCCCTCGAACTCCCCGCAGACCTCGAAACCCAGACGAAGGATTCCGACGCATGAGGCCCCTCGAAGACATCACCATCATCTCCCTCGAGCAGTACGGCGCCGGACCGTTCGGCAGTCTGCATCTCGCCGATCTCGGCGCCGACGTCATCAAGATCGAGGATCCCAGCGTCGGCGGCGACGTGGGTCGCTACGTGCCCCCGTACAACGAGGGGGAGGACTCTCTGTTCTTCGAGAGCTTCAATCGAAACAAACGTTCTCTCTCCCTTGATCTCTCGACTCCGGGTGGGCGTGCGGTGTTCGAGGATCTGGTGCGCACCAGCGACGCCGTCTACTCCAACCTGCGTGGGGACGTACCGGCGAAGATCGGCATCACGTACGACCAACTCAAGCACCTCAATCCCGCCATCGTGTGTTGCAGCCTCACCGGCTTCGGAATGACGGGACCGCGCGCGAAGGAGCCCGGCTACGACTACATCCTGCAAGGTCTCGCAGGCTGGATGAGCGTCACCGGTGACCCCGACGGTCCGCCGACCAAGTCCGGTCTCTCGCTCGTCGACTACTCGGGTGGCTTCGTCGCTGCGATCTCACTGCTCTCGGGACTGCACGCGGCCCGACGCGACGGGATCGGCGGAGATTGCGACGTCTCGCTCTACGACACCGCGATGTCGCTGCTCACCTACCCCGCGACGTGGCACCTCAACGCCGGATTCGAGCCCATCCGCACGAAGAACTCGGCCCACCCCTCGCTCGTACCGTTCCAGGCCTTCGAGGCGACGGACGGATGGCTCATCGTCGGATGCGCGAAGGAAAAGTTCTGGGACCGACTCGTCGTCGCCATCGACCGACCGGACCTGGGCGTCGACCCGCGGTTCACGAACTTCTCCTTGCGCGGCAAGAACCAGGATGTTCTGCTGCCCATCCTGGAAAAGGTGTTCGCCACCAACACCGTCGAACACTGGCTGTCCAAGCTCGGCCCCGCGGGTGTGCCGACCGGGCCGATCAACGACGTCGAACACGCGCTGACCGAACCGCATACGATCGCACGCAATCTCGTGGTCGAGACCGAGCACCCGGTGTACGACACGGTGCGCCAGGTCGCCTCCCCGGTGAACTTCGGATCCGAGGCCAAGCAGTACCGGCGTGCACCGCAGCGGAACGAACACTTTCACGACATCGTGCGCGATCAACTGGGATACGACGACGAACGCGTCGCGCAGCTCCAGGCCGACGGTGCTTTCGGAACGGAGAAGGACGAGGTTCGGGCGTGAGCTCGACGGTGCTGGCGGAGTGGGCTTCGGCCGTCACCGTCCACGACCTGTCCGAGGACGTTCGGCATGCGACGGCGCGTCACCTCCTCGACGGGATCGGTAATGCCGTTGCGGCGCAGCGCCTCGGACACGGCCGGGCCGGGTGGACGGTCGCCGACGCGCTCGGCGGCCCGCCGGAAGCGCGTCCGCTCACCGGTACGCGGGCGTTATCGACTCCGGCGGCGGCATTCGCGACCGGCGTGATGGTGCACGCGCTGGACTTCGACGACACGCACGCGGGTGCACTGGTCCACGCCACCGCGGTGTCGTTGCCCGCGGCATTCGCCGTGGGCCAACAGGTGTCGGCGTCCGGGGCGGACGTCTTGACCGCCGCCGCTCTCGGACTCGAAACCGCCTGCCGTCTCGGGGAAATCAGTCCCCACGGATTCCATGCCCGGGGTGTGCACGCGACGGCGGCGGTAGGCCCGCTCACCGCGGCCCTCGTCGCCGGTCACCTCTCCAAGTTCGACGCCGAGACGATGGTCGATGCGTTGGGCATCGCCGGTTCGTCGAGTTCGGGACTGCTCGAGTTCCTCGATACCGACGCGGACACCAAGTCGCTGCATCCGGGGTCGGCCGGTATGAACGGCGTCCTGGCGGCCCGACTTGCCGCTGCGGGAGCCACCGGTCCGTCGTCGGTCCTGGAAGGTCGACGTGGGATCTACGCCGCACTGACCGACCGGCCCACGAACTTCGAGGCTCTGACGGAGGGACTCGGGACGCGGTGGGAAGCCACCCGCATCGGGATCAAGCCGTACCCCAGCTGCCAGCTCATGCACGTCACACTCGACGCGGTGTCGAAGGCACTCGCAGACGACGTGGTTCGGGTCGGCGATGTCGAGGACATCGAGGTCTTCGTCCATCCCGATTCGAGTCCGTTCGTGTGCGGACCGAACACCGGGGTGGCGTCACCGCGCAGCACCTACGACGGCAAGTTCGATCTGCCCTGGAGCGTCGCCGCGCTACTGCACGACGGTGAGATCACCGTCTCGACGTACACCCCCGAATCCATCGCACGTGAGTATGTACTGGCCACCGCCCGGAAGGTACGGGTGACGAACCTACCGTCCGAGGTTCCCGCGGCGGCCGCGTCGGGCAGGGCGATTCTGACCTTGACCGACGGTCGAGTGCTCGACGCATCCGTCGACGGAAGTCGAGGATCCGCCGGGTTCCCGTTGAGCGACGCCCGTCTTCTGGAGAAGTTCGTCTCCAACTGTGGCAACGACTCACGCGCTACCGAGCTCTCCGAGCGCATCCTCGGGCTCGCCGAGGAGATCGACCTGACCGCCATTCTCGATCTTGCCGCCGCGATCGCGCCGGCACCCTGACCACCATCGATCGACAGGACATCATCATGGACTTCACGTACGACGAGCAGCAGACGGCATTCCGGAAAGCATTGCGTACCTTCGTCGACAAGGAGATCATCCCGGTTGCGAACGAGTGGGAGAAGACGGGCCGATACCCCACCGAGATCGTCGAGCAGATGAAGCAGATGGGCCTGTTCGGAATCACGACGCCCGAGGAGTACGGCGGTCTCGCACTGGACAAGGTCTCGTTCACCTTGGTCTACGAAGAGCTCGCCCGTGGATGGATGGGCGTCGCCGGCATCCTCGGAAGCCATAATCTCTCGTGCTGGATGATCGGCAAGCACGGCACCGAGGAGCAGAAGAAGACCCTTCTCCCCAAGCTCGCGTCCGGAGAATGGCGCACCGGCGTCGGTCTGACCGAGCCCGGTGCCGGAACCGACCTCCAGGGCATCAAGACCACCGCCAAGCGCGACGGCGACCACTACGTCGTCAACGGGGCGAAGACGTGGATCACCAATGCTCGCCACGCGAATGTACTACCGGTGCTGGTGAAGACCGACACCACGACGACGCCGGCGCACAAAGGGATGTCGTTGCTGCTGATCGACACCACCGCGGACGGTTTCGAGGTCCAGCGCGACATGGGCAAGCTCGGGTACAAGGGCACCGAGTCGTGTGAAATCACGTTCACCGATGTCCGCGTACCGGTCGACGCGGTTCTCGGTGGCGTCGAGGGGCGGGGTCTGCAGCAGGCCCTGTCGGGCCTCGAGATCGGCCGCCTCAACATCGCGGGTCGCAGCGTCGGTATCGCACAGGCCGCCTACGACGCCGCGCTCGAGTATGCCAAGCGGCGCACCGCATTCGGTCAGCCCATTGCCGTGTTCCAAGCCATTCAGCTCAAGATCGCCGACATCGCCACCCAGCTGCAGGCGGCGCGGCTGATGACGTACTGGGCTGCATCACAGGCAGATTCGGGCAAGCGCGTCGACATGGAAGCCGGCATGGCGAAGTACTTCGCGTCCGAGGCTGCCATCACCGCCAGTCTCGAGGCCATGCGCATTCACGGTGGCTACGGCTATTCGACCGAGTTCGTCGTGGAGCGTCTCTACCGCGACGCTCCACTCATGGCGATCGGCGAGGGCACCAACGACATCATGCGCACCGTCATCGCGAAGTCCCTGGTCTCCGGTGCGGGAGTCATCGGATGAGGTCGGCGCTCACGTACCTCTACGTCCCCGGGGACGTCCCGGAGCGTTTCGACAAAGCGCTGGCATCGGGCACCGACGCAGTTGTGCTGGACCTCGAAGACGCGGTCACTGCGGCCAACAAGGATCACGCACGCGCATTGGTGGCGGAGTGGGTCGCCAACTGCACACCGGGTGACGTGGAGGTCTGGGTTCGCGTCAACCCGGGGAAGTTGCAGAAGCAGGACATTCGGGCAGTGCTACACCCGAACCTGACGGGGATCTGGATGCCGAAGGTGTCGTCCGCTCGCGAGATCGAGCACGCTGACGCGCTTCTGTCCGGGAGTGACGTTGCGGTGTCGCCGCTCATCGAGACGGCCGGTGGAGTGTTCGCCGCCCTCGAGATCGCCCGTGCACCGCGGGTGAAATTCCTGCAGATCGGTGAAGTTGACCTGGCCGCGGATCTGGGTGTGGACGGTTCTGCGGAATCGCTCTCGTTCGTCCGAGCACAGGTGGTGGCGGCGAGTGTGGCGGCGGAGATCGACGCACCGCTGGCCGCGGTGTCGCGTAACTTCCGCGATCTGGACGCGTTTCGGACCGACACGCGACAGCTCGCCGGGCTCGGCTTCGTCGGTCGGGCATGCATACATCCGGCGCAACTCGAGCCGGCACGTGCGGTATTCGTTCCGTCGGAAGCGCAGGTGCGTGAGGCCGAGGAGCTGCTGACGGTTCTGGAGAGATCCATCTCTGGTGTGGCCGTCGACAGCAATGGCTTCTTGATCGACGAGGCCGTCGCCCGAACGGCACGACGGATCGTCGCGCGAAGCGGTGGACGACGTCCGGTGTCGTCCGGTCGGTGACGCCGACCTGCCCGCTACGGACCTGATGAGGCGCAATCGGAGAGCAGAATCCGCGGCAACCGGCCAGACGGCCGTCGTGTACGGCTTGATGACCGGCACCGACGCTCAGGTCGTCTCGACGTTCCCGGTCCAACCGCTGACAGCGGAGTGGGCGCGGGGTCGGATCAGCGAGCCGACCCGGTATCGGTACAACTACGCCCCGCTCGAGGCGACGCCGGGGAGCGCGTTCGACGGCTCGACCGAGGTGCTGAAGTTTCGGCTCTGACCCCACCGACCGTCGTGCACTCTGTACGAGCAACGGCTGTTCTCGATGCGCGAAACCCGGTCAGACCAGCTCGATCACGTCCAACCCGCCCTCCGCGTGCGAGCTCCGCAACCGCTTCTTGTCGTATTTGCCCACGCTCGTCTTGGGAACCTCGTCGATGAACGACCACCGCTCGGGCAGCTGCCAGTGCGCGACCCGGCCGTCGAGGAACTCACGCAGGTCTTCGGCGGTCACGCTCTGCCCGTCCTTGACCACCACGGCGACCAGTGGCCTCTCGTCCCACTTGGGATCGGGTACCCCGATCACCGCGGCCTCGCGCACGGCCGGATGTGCCATGACGTGATTCTCGAGCTCGACGGACGAGATCCATTCACCACCCGACTTGATGATGTCCTTCGAGCGGTCCGTCAACGTCAGGTAACCGCCCTCGGAGATGGTGCCGACATCACCGGTCCGCAGCCACCCGTCGTCGAACTTGTCCGACGCGTCGTTCCGGTAGTAGCTGCCGGTGATCCAGGGACCGCGCACCTCGAGTTCGCCGACGTGCTGTCCGTCCCATGGCAACACGGTGCCGGCGTCGTCGACCAGTCGCGCACGCACCCCGGCCACGAAACGTCCCTGCGTGCATCGGAGATCGAACTCCTCTTCCGGCGACAGGCCCGCGTCGGGCCGACCCGACGTGCCCAGCGGCGACGTCTCGGTCATGCCCCACGCCTGCGAGATGTGCACGCCGTACTTCTCGTGGAAGGCGCGCATCAGGCTCGGCGGGCACGCGCTGCCGCCGACGATCACGTCGCGCAGACTCGACAGGTCGACGGGGTTGTCCTCGAGGTACACCAGCAGCGCCTGCCAGATGGTGGGAACAGCGGCCGCGGCGGTGGGGCGCAGGGTCGACATCATCTCGGCGAGCGGGGCGGGCTGCAGAAATCTGTCGGGCATGATCAGCGACGCCCCGACCATCATGGCGGCGTAGGGGAGTCCCCACGACATCGCGTGGAACATCGGCACGATGGCCAGCACCTTGTCCGACTGCGCGAGGGCCATGGCATCGGTCATGCACGCCTGCATCGAGTGCAGCCAGATCGATCGGTGCGAGTAGACGACCCCCTTGGGGTCGCCGGTGGTGCCGGAGGTGTAACACATTGCGGCAGCGGACCGTTCGTCGAGCTCGGGCCAGTCGAACGTCTCGGGGTTCCCTGCCAGCACGTCCTCGTAACCGTGCACCTGCATGCCGTCGGGAACGTCGACCTGCGCTGGATCGACCCCGGTCACCACGAGATGCTGCACCGTGGGCATGGTGGGTAGCAACGGCGTGAGCAGGGGGAGAAGGGACGCGTCGGCGATGATGACGCGGTCCTCGGCGTGCTCGACGATGTAGGTGAGCTGCTCGGGGAACAGTCGGATGTTGAGCGTGTGCAGGACGGCGCCCATCGCCGGCACCGCCAGGTACGCCTCCATGTGCTCGGAGTTGTTCCACATGAAGGTGGCGACGCGCTGATCGTCGTCGATACCGAGGGCGCGCAGGCCGTGCGCGAGTTGCGCGGCGCGTCGACCCAGGTGCGCGAACGTGACTGTGGTGGGGCCGGTTTCGCTCCAGGTGGTGATCTCGGCGGAGGCGTGAATGGTGGTGCCGAAGCGGACGAGTTGACCGATGGACATCGGGGTGTCCTGCATGGTGCTCTTCATGACTCTCCTGCTCGTCGAGGTCGCGGGCGCCACGTTCTGACTGTGCCCCGTGTCACAGTCGAACCCTACGGACTCGGGCGCGCCGAGTCAGCGGATTCGCGGCACGTGCCCGATCGCCCGGTGCCGATCGTGGTGCATCATCGACAGGTGACTTCCTTCCCGATCATCGACCTCACTCCCGACGAATTGCTGACCACCACGCGTACGGTCCGCAAACGTCTCGACCTGACGCGGCCGGTGCCGCTCGATCTGATCAAGGAGTGCCTGCAGATCGCGCTCCAGGCGCCGTCGGGATCGAACCAGCAGGGGTGGCAGTGGGTCGTGGTCACCGATGCCGATCTGCGTGCCCGCATCGGCGCCATCTACGGCGAACTGTTCGCCGAGTACCAGGCCTCGAAGCACTCCGCGGCGGCGTTGTTCGCCGACGACCCCGAGCGCGCACCGATCCAGAAGCGCGTCGGGGACAGCGCCGGATGGCTCGGCGAGCACATGGGAGAGGTGCCGGTCCTGCTCATCCCGTGCATCAAGGCGGGCAAGGAACTGCCGCGGGGGAATCAGGCCGGTCTCTGGGGATCGTTGCTCCCCGCCGTGTGGAGCTACGCACTGGCCGCCCGGTCGCGTGGACTCGGAACGGCCTGGACCACGGTGCATCTCGCGCGGGAAGCCGAGATCTCCGAGCTGCTCGGTATCCCCGAGGGATTCCACCAGGGCGCGCTGATCCCCACGGCGTACTACACGGGCGAGACGTTCAAGGTCGCCCCACGCGATCCGATCGACACGGTGTTGCACGTCGACACGTGGTGAGGCGTCGGGCTCCCGAATTACATTCACGCTGAGCCCAATCCTGGTAGATCGGGCCCGATGCGCCGATCGTGATGAGTCGCACCCGCACTCATTCGATCGGAAGGCCGCACCATGGTCGTCACGCAGTACGCCGCTCCCGCGGGACCCGTGGGAACGCGCGGCCGCGATACCCCGAACGACGGCCCCACCGCGTCCCCGACCTCGTCGGTATGGCGTCGGTACCGCTGGACCGTCCTTCGTGTCCTCTCACCCGTCGCGATCCTCGTCCTTTGGCAGATCGGCAGCGCCGCCGGCGTCATCTCCGAACGCGTTCTCCCCGCGCCGTCACTGATCGTCGACGCGGGTCTGCAACTGCTGAACAACGGGGAACTCGCTCACGCGCTGGCCATCTCGGGCACCCGCGTGGTGCAGGGTCTGGTTCTGGGCGGCGCGATCGGCGTGCTCCTCGGCGCCCTCGTCGGGCTGTCGAAGCTCGCCGAGGCCACCGTCGATCCACCGCTGCAGATGCTGCGCGCCCTGCCGCACCTCGGCCTCATCCCGTTGTTCATCCTGTGGTTCGGGATCGGGGAGACGCCGAAGATCTTGCTGGTCGCGCTCGGCGTCGCGTTCCCGCTGTATCTGAACACGTTCTCCGCCATCCGCCAGATCGACCGCAACTTCCTCGACACGGCCGTCGTCCTGGGCTTCTCGTGGCGTCAGAGGTTCGGCACGATCATCCTGCCCAGCATCGCGCCACAACTTTTGGTGGGCCTACGGCAGTCGCTGGCCATCGCGTGGCTGTCGCTCATCGTGGCCGAGCAGATCAACGCCGATTCCGGCCTCGGCTTCATCATCAACAACGCCCGTGACTTCCTGCGCGTCGACACCATCATCTTCGGCCTCGTCGTCTACGCACTGATGGGCATCACCACCGACGGCATTGTGCGCATCCTCGAAAAGCGCGCCCTTCGTTACCGATTGGACGGCTGAGCCATGACCTCGACCACCACGTCCGTCGCCACCCTGGCCGGCGTCGACAAGTTCTACGGTTCCAGCCAGGTCCTTCGCTCCATCGATCTGTCCATCGAACGCGGCGAGATCGTCTCGTTGGTCGGCCGATCCGGCTCCGGCAAGTCGACGATCCTGCGGGTGCTCGCCGGCCTGTCGACGGACCACACCGGACGACGCGATGTCACGGGGCACCCGGCGGTCGCGTTCCAGGAACCCCGGCTGTTCCCGTGGCGCACGGTGCGACAGAACGTGTCCTACGGCCTCAACACCGCGGGAGTGACGGGCACCGACGCGTTGGTTGCCGCCGACGCGACGCTCGCCGAAGTGGGACTCGCGGAGAAGAAGGACGCGTGGCCGCTCACGTTGTCCGGCGGGCAGGCGCAGCGCGCCGCCCTGGCGCGGGCGCTCGTGGGGGAGCCCGAACTCCTGCTTCTCGACGAACCCTTCGGCGCACTCGACGCGTTGACTCGGCTGTCCATGCAATCGCTCCTGCTCGACCTCTGGGCCCGGCACTCGTTCGGCATCCTGCTGGTCACGCACGACGTCGACGAGGCCATCGCACTCGGGGACCGCGTGTTGGTCCTCGAGGACGGCGCCGTCGTCGACACGGTCGCCATCGATCTGCCCCGCCCGCGCGACCGGGGAACTTCGGGGTTCTCCCGCATTCGCACGCACCTGCTCGGCGCCCTCGGCGTCCACTGACCGTCCACACCATCAGACGAAGGGTTCTTCAGCCATGTCACCGCTCGCCCGCCCCCGATCGCTCCGCACCGTCGGAGTGCTCGCCGCCCTGTCCCTGACGCTCGTCGGGCTCACCGGCTGCGTCTCTCGGGAGAGCGCTGCCACCGCCACCGATGCCCCGGCGTTGGTCTCGAACGACGAACTCTCCACCGTCACCCTCGATGTCGGTGACCAGAAGGGTGGCACCGAGGCCCTCCTCCGCGCGTCGGGTGAGCTCGACTCCACCCCCTACGACGTCGCCTTCTCCACCTTCACCTCCGGCCCGCCCCAGGTGGAAGCGGCCACGGCGGGCCAGATCGACTTCGCCGTCACCGGCAACACGCCGCCGGTCTTCGGTGTCGCGGCCAACGCGCGCATCAAGGTGGTTTCCGCCTATACCAACGACGCGAGCGGTGACCAGATCCTGGTTCCCGCCGACTCCACGCTCACGTCCTTCGCCGATCTGCGCGGCAAGAAGATCGCCGTGGGCAAGGGAAGCTCCGCGCACGGCCACGTGCTGTTGCAGCTCGAGAAGGCCGGGTTGACCGAGGACGACGTGCAGTTGATCTTCCTTCAGCCGGCCGACGCGCTGACCGCGTTCACCTCCGGCGAGGTCGAGGCGTGGGCGATCTGGGATCCGTTCACCGCCATCTCGCAGGTGGAGAACGGGTCGAAGACCCTGACCACCGCCGAGGGCGTCGCCAACGGCTACGGCCTCGGCATCGCGTCGCAGCAGGCCCTCGACGACCCCGCGACCAACACGGCGCTGCAGGACTTCGTGGTCCGCCTGGCCCGCGCGTCCGCCTGGGCCGATGCCAATCCGGCGGAGTGGGCCGCGGCCTACTCGGAGGCCGTCGGCATCGATCCCCGCGCGGGTGAGCTCGCGCAGGGACGCAGCCAGCGACCCGCGATCGCACTGGACGACAGCGTGATCGAGTCCGAGCAGCAACTGTTCGACGCGTTCGTCGACAGCGGAAGCATCCCCGGCGGCAACTCGTTCGCCGACTTCGTCGACACCCGCTACAACGACGCCATCGCCGCCGTCATCGCCAGCTGACCCACCGAGGAGACCGACCCGTGACCGCACGTATCTTCTGGTTCCTGCCCACCGCCGGTGACGGCCGCTCGATCGTCGGGGCGTCCCACGCGTCGGGTCATCGCGTCGAGCCCGCCGGGTTCCGACGCCCGTCGCTGCGCTATCTCACAGAAGTGGCGCAGGCGGCCGATCGCCTCGACTTCGAGGGAGTGCTCACCCCGACGGGAACGTGGTGCGAGGACGCCTGGCTCACCACCGCCGCGTTGTTGCAGAGCACCCGACGGCTCAAGTTCCTGGTCGCGTTCCGGCCCGGGCTGATCCCGCCGACATTGGCGGCGCAGCAGGCGGCGACGTTGCAGCGGTTCGCGGAGGGCCGCGTGCTGTTCAACATCGTGACGGGCGGGGACGACGTCGAGCAGCGCCGTTTCGGCGATTGGACCGATCACGATCGGCGGTACGCCCGCACCGACGAATTCCTCGGACTCGTGCACCGCATCTGGACCGAGGGGTCGGTGGATCACGAGGGCGAGTTCTACAAGGTTGCCGACGCGCGGGTGTCCGAGGCGCCGGATCCGTTGCCCGAGTTCTGGTTCGGCGGTTCCTCCGAGCCCGCTCTGGCCGTGGCGGCGAAGCGCGTGCAGACCTACCTGACGTGGGGCGAGCCGCCCGCCGCCGCCCGCGCCAAGATCGAACGGGTGCAGGCGCTCGCCGACGCCGAGGGGCGAAAGCTGACGTACGGCATCCGGTTGCACAGCATCAGCCGTGACACGTCCGAGGAGGCGTGGGCCGTCGCGCAGCGGTTGCTCGACGAGCTCCCCGAGGAGCAGGTGGCCGAGGCGCACCGGTTGCATGCGTCGTCGGAGTCCGAGGGTCAGCGCCGCATGGCCGCCCTGCACGGGGGCAGCAAGGATTCCCTGGAGATCTACCCGAACCTGTGGGCAGGGGTGGGCCTCATCCGCGGCGGTGCCGGAACGGCGTTGGTGGGCTCGCACGAGGAGGTCGCGAACCTGATCGGCGAGTACCACGACGCAGGGTTCGACGAGTTCATCCTGTCCGGCTACCCGCACCTCGAGGAGGCGTACCACTTCGCGGAGGGTGTGCGGCCCATCCTCGATGCGCGGGGGATCACCGTTCCCGCGCGCTGATCAGTCTCGACCGGGAAGGCTGTCCGCGAAGGAGTACGAACACCCCAGTGTCTCCAGAGCATCGAATTTTCCGTGGTCGCGGAACCATACGGTGCACGCGGTCGCGACCAGCCGGAGATCGGTGCTGAACAGGTACCCGTCCGTGCAGTCGTCGAAGTGCTCGTCGTGGTGCCACAGGTCGAGGGTCAGCCCGTCGGACGAGTGATCGGTCAGCCGCAGTTGCTCGAGAACGGTGCGGGATCTCCGCACCATCACCACGTCGTCCTCGAGGATGTGGAGCTGGGCGTTGATCACCTCTGTTTCCTCGTCGTCGGGGTCGTAGTCGTCGGGGTCGTAATCGCTGGGTCCCAGGTCGATGACGAGACCGACCGGATTGCCGACGAGGCATTCGACCAGCCAGTTGGTGCACCCCTCCCACCGATCGACATCCATCGTGGTGCCCCGAGGGCCGATGAACCGTTCGAGTATCGCGGCGCCGGGGATCTCCGCTGTCCACGCCGCGACCTTCACGCCGAGATCGCGCAGGTTCGTGATCCCGTCCGCGTCGGACCACACCACGTCCATGACGATGTCGGACACCCCGGCATCGCCGTCGTGGGTGGTGTAGCCGATGGACCATCCGTGGAGATCGATGGCGATGTCCGGAACCACGACGATGCGAGAGCCGTCGTTGTCGGCGGCAAGTTGCCACTCCGGAACCGACTCGATCGGCGACGACGGCAGGGTTCCGACCTCCTGTCGGTACACGTCGGAGACGACGACGCGGAGGCGAGAGATCTGCCAGTTCTCACTCAGCATGTGCAGCGATTTCGCCGTGAGTGCCGCCGCGAAATCGACTCCGGGACCTGGCTGTTCGACGATGATGTGGTGCCGGCCGGGTGGGGCCTGGGGCAATCGAACCGGTCCGCTGTAGCGGAAGTATTCGTGGACGTCGTCGGCGATCGACGTCGGGCACCGCGGAGACATCGCGTCGAGCTCGATCGCCACGGTCACCGTGTTCTCCTCGTCGGGTACCAGGTGCACCAGGTTCGTGCCGTCGGGTTCGTGCTGGAACCAGCGCTCGATCGCCCAGACATCGGAGCGGCAGGTCTCCACCCCGGCGACGGCCCACCGATCCTCGACACTTCGGACGGCGCCGAGCGCTGCTTGGCCGGAATCCCACCATCCGGCGTCGGGTAGGTCGAACACGACGCGCACGTTGCCGAGCGCCGATTCCTCGAGGCAGACATCCTCCGCGTGGACGGCGGCGAGCAGCCACGCGCACTCGTCCTCGCTGAGGTCCTCGAGCATCGTGGCGATCTCGACCGCGACGGTGAAGCCGGGGTCACCCGGTGGTCTGCCGTGGAGGCCGTAGGGAGAAGGGGTGAAAGGGAACTGGGTCATGTGTGCTCGCTCCTGCAACTGCGCCCGTGACGGGTGCTCGTACGAACGCCGACTCTCGTCGCCGTTCCACCCATGTTGTACCGCGAGTGTCCGACACGTTTCGCACCGATCGGTTTCTCCGCGAGGTGTCGGTGCCGTATGCGACTGTGGGGTTCGGTTGTAGATCGTTCGAAACGAGGGAGTGCCGGTGACCGACGTCGACGAGGTCGTGGACAGACCGCTGTTGGAGATGGTGTTCGACGCCATCGACTCCGATGACACCCTCACCGACGACGCGAAATACCTCGTCCTGGCCGCGCTCGAGGGCGAGAGCGAGCTGAACGCGCAACTCGAAGGTGCTGCGGTCCTGCAGACCAAGCGTGCTGCCCACGGCGCCGTCCAGGAGACCCCGGTCGGTGCGTTCCTCACCTCCATCACGGTGGCCGGGTTCCGTGGCATCGGTCCGACGGCGACGCTCGACCTGCATCCCGCGCCCGGCATCACCATCGTCAGCGGCCGCAACGGATCCGGGAAGTCGAGTTTCGCCGAGGCGCTCGAATTCGCGATCACGGGCAAGAGCTATCGGTGGGAGAAGAAGGCGTCGCTGTGGAAGGACACCTGGCGCAACCTGCACGAGGCGTCGCGGTGCGAGGTGCGGGTCGGGCTCACCATCGAGGGGTCCGAGCCCACCGTCGTCGGTGTGGATTGGGGCTCCGACGCGGCGCTGGAACAGCACACCACCTGGACGCAGGTGGGAAAGACGAAGCGGTCCAGCGGAACCGAGGCGCTGGGGTGGAAGTCCGCGGTCGAACTGCACCGCCCGCTGCTCTCGTACGACGAGATCGGCGGTCTCGTCGAGGACAGCCCGTCGACGCTGTACGACGCACTGGCCAAGCTCCTCGGCCTCGACGAGATCACCGAGGCCGAGAAGCGTCTCTTCGCGGCACTCAAGGCCGCGAAAGGTCCGCGGCAGCAGGCGAAAGACGAACTGACGCAGGCCAAGCGCGTGGTGGGGGACTCCACCGACGAGCGTGCTGTCGCGGCGGCCGCGTTGCTGAAGAAGCGAGCGGTGGACGTCGACGCGGTGCTGGCCATGGCCACCGGGGCGGGTACCTCGCAGTCGTCCGTGGTGTCCGCACTGCGTGCGATGGTCGAGCTCGCGCTCCCGCTTCCCGAGCAGATCGATGCGCTGGTGGACAATCTGCGCGCCGCCGTGGCGGGAACCATGGAGCTGGCGAACGACGCGCTGGAGGTCGCCGAGCGCCGCTCGGCGCTCCTCGGTTCGGCGCTTCACCTGCACGAGCAGACCGGCACCGTCGAGTGCCCGGTGTGCGAGACGGGGACTCTCGATCAGTCGTGGGCCGACCGCGTGCGCCGGCGCATCGCCGAGGACGACGAGACTTTGACGCAGTATCGGCGGAGTCGTCAGGCGCTGAACGACGCGGAGGGTGCCGCGACGTCGTTGATCGCCAAGCTCGCCGACGTCTCGGCGGTGGACGGTGTCGAGTTGACTCACCTGGAGCCCTATCGCGTTGCTCTGGCCCGTGCGTGCGCGACGCCCGACGCCGTGTCCGAGCTCGGTGAGCATCTGCGACAGACACTTCCGGCGGTGATGGAATCCGGCGCGGGGCTCCGCGAGGAGGCCGAGGCCGTGATCGTGGCGCGGGAGGACACCTGGGCACCCATCGCGGCTCGCCTCGCCTCGTGGGCGCAGTCGGAGAAGAAGGCGGCCGAGGCCGACGGCGCGGTGGCGAGTCTGGAGTCCGCGAAGAAGTGGATGACGGCGCACGCGATCGACCTGCGCAACAAGCGGCTCGAACCCATTGCCGAGCAGGCCCGTCAGATCTGGGCCGAGCTTCGGCAGGAGAGCAACGTCGACATCGGCGCGATCAGCCTGGAGGGCACCAACACTCGCCGCAAGGCGGTGCTGAAGGGGACGGTCGACGGCGCCCCGTCCGACGCGTTGTCGGTGATGAGCCAGGGCGAGCTCCACGCGCTCGCTCTCGCGCTCTTCATCCCTCGCGCGACGACGCCCAACAGTCCGTTCCGGTTCATCGTTCTCGACGATCCGATCCAGGCCATGGACCCGGCGAAGGTCGACGGGTTCATCAAGGTGCTGTCCACCCTGGCCGCGACGCGTCAGGTCGTGGTGTTCTCCCACGACGATCGGCTCGCCTCGGCCATCCGGCAGCTCGCCGTCGACGCCCGACTGGTCGAGGTGAACTGTGAGACCGGTTCGCGCATCACGGTGAAGGAGACGCTGAACCAGGCGACTCGCTACGTCGACGATGTCTGGGCGTTGGTCAAGGACGAGGACGTTCCCCACGACGTCAAGCGGCGCGCGGCTCCGGGACTGTTCCGGCTCGCGCTCGAATCGGCGGCGCAGCAGGTGTTCTTCGCGGCGCAACACCGGGCCGGGGCGAGCCGTGAGGTGACCGAGGAGCGGTGGTCGAAGGCGCACACGACGCGCAAGCGATTGGCCTTGGCGGTGCACGGCGACGCGGAGCGAGACGTGAACGGGTGGCTGAACTATCGGCAGGAGCGGGGTCCGACTCTGAAGCTCGCGAATGCGGGGACCCACGGCGAGGTCGTCGTCGTCGACGAGGACGCGGTGCGAGACCTCCGCCGGATGGTCCGAGGGATCCTCGAATGACGAACACTCCCGCGATCGGCCTGCGTCACGCCGAGCGCCTGCTCGACGGAAGTGTCGGAGCGGCGGGCAGTTCGGCGCGTCTTGCGGCGTTCCTGGCGCGGCAGGCGCTGGAGGATCTGGTCGACCACCGTTGCCGGGTGTTGCAGGTGGACGTACCTCGGGCGAAGATGCGCTCCAAGCTGGTCATCCTGCGGTCGCTGGATTCGACGGAGAACGCGGACGCGGCAACCGTCGCGTGGAACCGGCTCAGCAACGTGTGTCACCACCACCCGTACGAGCTGTCGCCGACGGTGGCCGAGGTGCGCCATCTGTGCGGGGTGGTCGCGGTGCTGTTGGCGGCGGGTTAGACGTTCGGGACCTACGATCGCGGCATGGCGGCACTGACGATCAGAGTGACCCTCGACGACATCGATCCGGTTGTGTGGCGAGCAGTCAGGATCTCCCCGGATTCGACCCTCCCGGAGCTTCACGACCTGATTCAGGACGCGATGGGCTGGGAAGACCGCCACCTGCATGTCTTCTTCACCGGTGACGATGCCTACGCGCGAGACCAGCAACGGTTCGAGATGCGCATCTCGCTGGACGAGGAAGACGACGGCACCGGGGTGTGCGAGGACGGCGTACGAGTCGGCGACGTACTGACTGCGGTCGGAGACGAGCTCGGATACGAGTACGACTTCGGCGACGGCTGGGGCACAGATTGGTGGTCGAACAGGTGTCGGCATCGGCCGAGCCGGTGTCGCCCGCGTGCCTCGCGGGGGAGCGCGCCTGCCCACCCGAAGACTGCGGTGGTCCGCACGGATACGAGGACACGCTGCGAGCGGTCGCCGATCCATCGGACCCCGAACACGAGCATCTTCGCGGTTGGCTGGGCGACTTCGACCGCGACCACTTCGATCTGGCGCTGGCGAGCGCGCGGATCGACACTCGTCGAGACGTCGCCGAGCTCGCAAACCGGGTACATCATCGGCTGCCCGCGCTCGACGCACTGCTCGTTCGCGCGCCATTGGCTTACCATTCCCGCCTGATCGAGGCGCTTCGGTCCGTCGATTTCGATTTCGATGTCGACGAGATCGATCCGACGGTCGCGTCCGTCGCGATGGAGAAGCTGGCGTGGATGATCACTCGCGTCGGATCGGACGGTGTGGCGTTGACACCGGCCGGATACCTGCCGCCGAAATTCGTCGTCGCCATGCGCGACGAGTTGGACTGGGGCACCGAGTGGATCGGACACTCGACCCGCGAGATCGACAACCTTCCTGCCCAGTATCTGCGTACCGCCGCGGTGCAGCTCGGTGTGGTTCGCGTGCTCAAGGGCAGACTCCTTCTCACCCGCGACGGTGCGAAGTGTGCCGACGACCCGGTCCGTCTGTGGAGGCAGGCAGCGAAACGGCTACCGGTGGGCCGCGAGGAGTACGAAAAACAAGCGGGGGTCATCCTGCTGGCCACGATCGCAGCGGGTTCGTCGACCGCCGAACGCAACTCGACGATATTCGAGAGCATGGACATCTTGGGATGGCGGGTGAACCGAAGCCGACGCGATCAGATGCAATACCTGGCTCGACCCACCCTCGATGTTCTGCGCCTGATCGGCGCGATCCCGACTGCGTTCGATCCCGCCGGCGTGTATCCCGTGTGGGGACGGGCATTCGCCGTGCACTGTTTGTCCCGGTGAACGCCTCAGGCGAGAACGGCCGCCAACGCCACGAGGCTCACCATCGCATTGTTCGTCATGTGCAGGATCAACGGCGCCCACAACGTCCGGTACCAGATGCGAAGAAAGGTCAGCGCCGATCCCAGGAAAAGGATGTAGACGATCGCCGCGGGTGCGACGTGCGCGAGGGCGAACAGCACGCTGACCACGACGGCCGCCACGATCATCGGCATCTTCGCCATCAGCCAGTCCAGCAGCACTCGCCGGAACACGATTTCCTCGATCAGCGGAACGACGCCAGCGATGAGAACGAACATGGCGATCAGTCCGGCCGGCCCCAGCTCCAGGGTCTGCTCGGTGATCATCTGTTCGGTGTTGTCGGGCGTGATGCCCAGCAGTCCGGCGGCGATGGTCGCGGCGATCGCTGCCGCCAGGATCAAGACCGGCATCTGCCACAACAGATGCCAGAGATTGCGGTGTGAGCGTCGAAAACCCAAGTCGGACAGGGTCCAGCGACTACGACGCATGAGCACCACGTACAACCCCGCGCCCCCCAACGTGCCCGCGAGCAGGGCAGCGAGCAAGGCGCCGAGTCCCGGACCGCCGAAGGTGAAGCCCAGAAATGCCCCACCCGCCGCGCCCACCAGCATCAGCACGAGACCCGCCAGCAGCGTCCAGATGACGTCTCGACCGGTGGGCACCGGGAGCAGCGGGCCCGTGGGCTCCGGTTCCGCGCGGATCGGCCGCATGCCCTCGTACGAGATGTCGGTCATGGCTCCACAACTACCACGACGTGGAGATACCGGGTGTTCCGTGAATGGCATTCGAGTGCAACTTCACCCTTAACGACACGCCTTCCGATCGGTACCCTCCTGCGCATGGAATTCATCTACACGGTGCATGCGCCGGATACGTTGACCGGTATTGCCACCAAAAAGGCGAAGGACGGCGACTCCTACGAGATCCACGCCAACGGCACCCTCACCGTGACCACCGGCGGTAAGCGGTTCACGTACTCCCCGACAACGTGGATCAAGATCGAAGAGGCCGACGGCGCGACCTCGGGCAGACAGGACGCGTTCCTCTAGAAAGCTCGACACTTTTGCTCCACTCGTGGCCGGCTCGGGCGGGATCCCGCGTCGTACGCGCAGGAGTGGAGCAATAACGCTCGGCGCGGGTCCGGTGCGGCAGGATGAAACCGATGACGGCCAGGGCGATCACCGAGCAGACCCTGGGCGCCTGGGTGATCAAGTGCAATCCGCAGGTCACCGACGTCGCACCGATGGTCGCGGCCGGGCGGGCCACCCCGCGGTGGTGCGTCGCCGACAATTATCGAACTCGGCTGATGGCCGCCGGTCAGCCGGTGCTGTTCTGGGTCAGCGCCCACCCGAAGCGCGGGCTGTGGGGTGCGGGAACGCTGACCGGTCCACCCGAGCCGGGAACGAAGTGGATGGTGCCCACCGATATCGCCCTGTTCGACGAGCCCATCGGCGCGGCGTCGTTGTCGGCGATGCCGGGACTGGGGGCGCTGGAAGTCTTCCGCTCACCGCAGCAGTCGAACCCGTCGTGGGTGGATACCGAGGCCTGGGCGATTCTGCGGCCACTTCTTCCCCCAGGCGCTCAGTCCTTGTAGTAGACCACCTGGTGCCCGGTCGCCAACAGACTCCCGTCCCGTCCCCACAGCTCGGCCGACTGATCGAAATATCCCTGATGAAAGCGTCGGGCATGGGCGGTGGCGAGGACATACTCGTCCGCCTGCGCGGCCAGTTCGTCAGCGGTCGCGAAGTAGTGGATGGTGAGGGAGATGGTGCCGGCTGCGACGTACTTGCCGAGCCGCTGGAACACGCGGGGGTAGAAGATGTCACTCATCGAGGTGAGCGCGGCGAAGTCCAGTGGCCGCGGGGGAGCGTCTCGAACCCAGAGCGTCGCAACCGAATCCGCGGACTCCTGGTCGTCGAGCGCGCCGGCGACGAAGCGCATCTCGTAGTTCGTGGCCCACGCGATGAACTCGGGGAAGTCGATCGCGTTGACGTCCGCGGGCTCGGGAACGGTGGGAGCCGTCGACTCCAGCGAGTCCCAGGTCTGACGGCGGGTCCCGAACACTGCGGTTGCCGTGGTCGCGACCGTTCCGTCCTGCGCCAGTTCGAGGTACCAGTGCTGGTTGCTCCGGTTGGTGCGGACTGCGCGTGCGGTGATCTCGAAGTCGCCCTCGGCGATGGGACCCGCGAAGTTGATGGTCAGAGAGATCGGGTCGCCCAGTCGATCGGGGTGCTGCTCGATCGCCCGGATCAGGGTCGCGGAAGTGAGGCCCCCGAACGGGCCGACCATGTTGTTGTACGGCGCCGACGTGCGTCCCGTGTAGCGACCGTCACCGATGCTCTCCAGAGCGAGTGCGTCGTCGAACTGATGGGGCGTGGGGTCGGACATCGCTCTCCCGGCGTCGGCGGCAACCATGCGGGCAGCGTAGTCAACGCCCGCAGTCAGTCGGCCAGGGCCTCGTCCACCGCACCGACGAGGTCTCGGTAGATCTGCGCGTCGGGATCGACGACGGCGAAGTGCCCGCCCGGCCCGTCGACCCATCGCACCTCGTCCCCGGCCGCCCGCGCCGCCGCGACGTACGCGCGGGCGATTTCCAGCAGGTTCGGATCGTCGGACAGTGCGCAGGCCACTATCTGAGGCATACCGAGTGGGAGCAGGGCGCGCGGTGACGATGCCTCGTAGATCTCCCGCGCGTCGTCATACCTGCCGCCGATGGCGTTCGACACCGCGCCGTCGCCCAGCCAGCGCTCGTCGGCGATCTTCAGGTCGAGCACGCCGGCCAGGCTCACGGCCACATCGGGCTTCGGGGCCGCGTCGGCGGCGAGACGCAGGGCGAGTTGGCCACCGGCGGAGTGCCCGAACACCACCACCTTGCTCGACGGGAACTCGCTCCGAGCTGCTTCCAGGGCAGCGGCGATGTCCGCTCTCGTGGTGTCCCAGCCGTGCTCGTCGGGACGTCGGTACTCGACGTTGCACGTGGCGTAGCCGCGAGCGGTGAGGTCGACGGCCATGGCGTCGAGCGAATCCAGTTCCCACGGCGTCCGCCAGTACCCGCCGTGCACGAGAACGGCCACGGGGAAGGGACCGCCGCCCTCGGGCGTGCGCACGTCGATGCGCTGGTCGACGTGCTCGCCGTAGGTGACGACCCTCGCCGGGTGCAGTCGATGGAAGTGCACGGTGTCGATGGCGTAGCGCAGTCCGCCGAGGCCGCGGGCGCGAATGTGGGCGCGGATGCCGTCCGAGCGGTCCGGCGCAGCGGTCCCGAGGTCGACGCGCACGACGCTCTCGTACGCGGAGGTGTCGACGGGGCGGCCCGATCCGGGCACCACGATCACCTCACCCGATCCCGACGCCCGGTCGACGATGCCCCCGGTCCGACCACGAGCGGTGAGGGCCTCGGCCACCAGGGCGTCGGCGGTCGGGCGGTCGGCGAAGACGTCGGGGCCGGCAACGATCTCGATCGGGTTCATGCCGACCACGGTACTGGTATTACGCTGATCTAGCGCCCGCCACGAATCTGTCATACGCTGACGCCATGAGCGTTCACGCGAACACCCGCGCCATCGAAGAATCGGTGGTCACCGATTTCCGGGATCGGATGAGTTACGGGGGTTACCTCGACCTCGACACGCTGCTGTCCGCACAGAAGCCGGTGAGCACGCCGGAGCACCACGACGAGTTGCTCTTCATCACCGCGCACCAGACCACCGAGTTGTGGCTCAAGCTGGTATTGCACGAAACGTTGGCGGCCCGAGCCGCTTTCGATGCCGACGACATCGCGACCGCCCTCAAGTGCGTCGCCCGCGTCAAGCACATCCAGAAGACGCTGACCGAACAGTGGTCGGTGCTCGCGACATTGACGCCCACCGAGTACGCGCAGTTCCGGGGCTTCCTGGGCAACTCCTCGGGATTCCAGTCGTACCAGTACCGGGCGGTGGAGTTCGTCCTCGGCAACACGAACGCGGGAATGCTGACCGTGTTCGAGTCGGATCCCGCTGCGCATGAACTGCTCTCACGACTGCTGGAGGAACCGAGCCTGTACGACGCGTTCTGGTCCTGCCTGTCCCGTCGCGGCTACGACGTTCCGGAGTCGGCGCTGCACCGCGACGTCACGCAGGCCTACACGTTCAACCCGGATCTGCTGCCGTTGATCATCGAGGTCTACGAGAACCACGCCGAGCACTGGGCGGTGTACGAGGCGTTCGAGGAGTTCGTCGATCTGGAGGAGAACTTCCAGCTCTGGCGGTTCCGGCACATGCGCACGGTGCTGCGGACCATCGGGATGAAGGGTGGCACCGGCGGTTCGAGCGGCGTCGGATTTCTGCAGAAAGCATTGCAGCTGACCTTCTTTCCCGAACTGCTGGCCGCGCGTACCGAGATCGGGCGCTCGTGAGCCGGGCGAGCGAGCTCGACGCCGCCGACCCGCTGGCGTCGTACCGGTCTCGTTTCCTCCTCGACGACGCGGCGGTCCCGGCATATCTCGACGGCAACTCTCTGGGCCGCCCCACCCGCGCGAGCATCGAGCGGGTCACGGCGTTCATGACCGACGCGTGGGGCGGACGGCTGATCCGCGGCTGGGACGAACAGTGGTTCGACCTACCGCTCACCGTCGGTGACGCTCTCGCCGCCGCGGCGTTGGGAGCGGCACCGGGCCAGACGACCATCGGCGATTCGACCACCGTGCTGCTCTACAAGATCGCGCGCGGAGCGATCGCGATGCGGCCGGGCCGTACCGAGATCGTCCTCGACCGCGACAACTTCCCGACGGACCGCTACCTTCTCGAAGCCATCTCCGGTGAGACGGGGCTGACGCTACGGTGGATCGAGACCGACCGACGCGGGGGAGTGACGTCGGAGCAGCTGGCCGACGCGGTGTCGGACAAGACGGCGCTGGTGGTGCTGTCCCATGTCGCGTACCGATCCGGCTACCTCCTCGACGGCGCCGAGGCCGCCCGCATCACGCGGGACGCGGGGGCGATGCTGATGCTGGACCTCTCGCACTCGGTGGGATCGGTTCCGCTGGAACTGGATTCGTGGGGAGTCGACCTGGCCGTCGGGTGCACCTACAAGTATCTCAACGGCGGACCCGGGTCCCCGGCGTTCGCCTACGTCCGGAGCGAACACCTCGACGCGTTCTCCCAACCCATCTGGGGGTGGATGGGCCGGGCGGAGCCGTTCGAGATGGCGCAGGGGTACCAGCCTGCGTCGGGCATCCGACGCGTCATCAGTGGCACGCCCCCGGTGCTCGCGATGATCGCCATGCAGGACACGATCGAGATGATCGCCGAGGTGGGAATGTCCGCCATCCGCGCGAAATCCGTCGCCCTGACGGAGTACGCGCTCGACCTGATCCGAGAGATGTTGGTGCCGTGCGGCGTCGAGATCGCCTCGCCGGTGGACTCGGCACGTCGAGGCGGTCACGTGACCATCGACCACCCGCAGTTCCAGGCGATCACGGCGCGCCTGTGGGAGAAGGGGGTCATCCCCGATTTCCGCTCACCACGGGGCATTCGGTTGGGTCTGAGTCCGCTGAGCACGTCCTTTGCCGAGGTTGCCGTCGGGATTCACGCGATCCGTGACGAACTCTCCTGACCCCGCGGGCGCGATCCTCGACGACGTCGACGCGCGTCCCGGTAGCGTCACCTCGCTCGTGCGGACCGTGCTCGGCGCTCACGTGAGGCCGCGCGGCGGGTGGTGCGCGATCGCCGATTTCGTCCGCTGGATGGAGGCACTGGGCGTGCCGTCGGACAGCACGCGCATCGCGGTGGCGCGCCTGAAGAAGAAGGGCGTGGTCGAGAGCAGCGAGCGCGGCGGGCGTTCCGGCTACGCGATCACCACGGCAGCGGAGGCCATGTTCGCCCGCGGTGACGGCCGCATCTTCGGGTTCCGTCGCATGGCCGACGGGGATCCGTGGCGGCTCGTGTCGTTCGCGATCCCCGAAGCGGAACGGGCTGCTCGCCACCAACTACGACGGCGGTTGACTGCAATCGGTTGCGGGACGGTGTCACCCGGTTTGTGGATCGCGCCGGAGTACCTGGCGAACGAGGTGCAGAACATCGTCATGGCCCTGGGGCTCGATGCGTACGTCACCACATTCGTGACCGCCGAGCTCACCGTGCCCGGGACTCTGCACGAGGCGGCCGCGTCGTGGTGGGACCTCGACGATCTCGAGGGAAGGCATCGGACCTTCCTCGCCCGATGCGGCGAGGTGGGTGACGGCCCCGTCGACGGTGAGGGTGCGTTCGTCCGCTTCGTGACGTTGCTCGACGAGTACCGCGTCATCCCGTACCTCGACCCCGGACTGCCGCCGGCTATGACTCCCGACGAGTGGCCGGGGGAGCGGTCCGTGGCCGAGTTCGCGCGGGCGCGGGAGCGGTATCTGGAGCCGAGTCGGGAGTGGGTGGGGTCGAGTTCCCGCTAGCCCTTGCGCGGCAATTCATCGGCGAACTCGTACGAGCACCCGAGCTCGTCGAGCGCATCCACACTTCCGGCGTCACGGAACCACGAGGCGCAGGCGCTGGCCACGAGAGTGCGATCGCGGCTGAACAGGTAGCCGTCCGTGCAGTCGTCGAACAGACCGTCGTGGTGCCACCGGTCGAGATCGAGTCCGTCGACACCGTGATCGACGAGCCGGAGTTGCTGCAGGAGCGTGCGTGACCGGCGGATGAGGTAGACGCCGTCGTCGAGAACGTGGATCTGTGCGTTGACGATCTCCAGGTCCTCGGCGTCCTCCTCGGGGATGTAGGTGTTGGGACCGAGGTCGATGATCAGGCCCGACGGCTTGTCCACCATCGACTCGACCAACCAGGCGATCATTCCGTCCCAGGGATCGATGCGCAGCACGCGGCCGTCGGGTGTCTCGAAGCTCTCCAAGAGTGCGGCGGCTTCGATCGTCGCGGTCCACGCCCTCGAGGACTGGCCGATCTCGCGAACGTCGACCACGCCGGCGTCGTCGATCCACACCTCCTGGCGGGAGAAGGACGAGACGTCGGGTGTCCCGTCGACGTGGTTGTAGTGGATCGACCATCCGTCGAGGTCGGCGAGCTCGTCGGTCACGACGACGAATCTGGTGCTGTGGTCGTCGGACGCGAACTGCCAGGACGGAATTGCGGGGACGGTGTTCGTCTCGTTCGGTTCCATGTTCCTCGTTTCGACGGCGTTCGGCTGCTGTCTACCGTTCTACAGCAGGGCAGCCCGGGTGCCGGAGGCCCATTCACAGCCACCCCATCCCCATCAACGGTTGATGCTCGGCGCACATCGAATAGCCGCTCTCCCAGGGAAAGCGGCCGCAATCGTCGGGCCACACCACCTGGAGCGCACGAAAGTTCGGGTACAGCTGAGCGGTGACGCGCATGTACGTCGTGTCGATCACCTCCACGATCGCGACATCGTGGCCGCCGCCGATGATGTACGGGACGCGTTCTCCCGAAACGTAGGTCGTGCCCGTCCGCATGCGGTCGGCGACATCATGGATCATGGCGCCGGCGGTCTCCGCGGGCAGCCCACACAGCAACAGTTCCGGGAGACCGAGCGCGGTGAGCCCCGTGGTGTACGCGAAGTGCGTCGACACGTCCTCCTCGTCGTCCCCCACCGCTGTGATGCACATGCCGTATCGGTAGATCTTCTCCACCGCAGCACCCACTGGATCGCAGTTCTCGCACATGATGTTCCCCCCCGGAAGTCGTCGTGAGGGAGCGAAGTTAGCGCGGTGGTCCGACAGGTTCCGCGGGGTAGTTCAGCCGGCGAGCCTGCCGTCCAGCCACGCGACGTCGATCCGCAGGGGAACGACGTCCTGGCGTCCCCGCCACAGCGGCGAGTTCTCCGGTTGGCTCGCGTAGAGGCCGCGGGCGGCGGTCACGACGCGCGTGTACTGCACGGGCCACTCGATCTCCGTGGCGAGGGCGGACAGTCGGTCGACGTCTCGATCGAGCGCCCGCGTCACGTGCAGCCGATCGGGCAGCAACTGCGATTTGCTCGAGTTGCAACGGGCGCACGCCAGCACCAGGTTCGCGAGACCGTCGATTCCTACCCGTGACCAGGGCAGGACGTGATCGACGTGGGAAGTGTTTCCCACACGAGTTGCGCAATAGAAGCATCGGTCGCCGAATTCGCTGAGCAGCACCGCGCGCGGGCGCTGCAGAGCCACCCGGTCGGTACCGAAGAGATGTCCTTCGAGGTCCGGAACCGCCTCGGAGAGAAACGGGTTCATACGCCGCACGTCGTCGACCCACGCCAGGAGCAGTCCAGGTTTCAGCAACCCGGACAGACGGGCGAGCGCGAAACACACGCCCGGGTAGAGCACGATCGCGTTGTGGTGCTCGTCGATACGGGCTTTGCTCACCGCGTCGTGCATCCACGAGTCGTCGTAGAGAAACGTGCTCCCGCCCGCGGAGCCGGGAACCCTTTGCAACCGATGGAGCGGTTGACGCACGAGGGTGATGCGCACCGTCTCGATCGTCCGGCGGTACAACGCCGGGTCACGACGTGCGGCTATGTCAAGGGTGATCTCCCGACCGGACGAACGGGTCTCCGAGGCAAGGTGCCGCACGGCGTCGGGGATTCTCGCGACGGTGTTCGACGACTGCCGGAGATACTGGCCGTCGAAGTCGCGCACCTGCCGCCAATACAACGCGACCACTCGTTCGGCCAGCTCGGTCAGATCGACCGATACCTCCGCATCCGGGTGAGCCGGGACGTGTTCGACGCAGTGTTCGAGTAGCGCGACGAGCACCGCCAACTTGTAGGTCGCCACACGCGCACCGCTCTCGAGCACGCCGACCAGGTGTTGCCCGAGCGTCAGCGGATCCGCTGGCGGCTTCGGCGTCATGACGGCAAGCTACCCCGCATGGGCAAACTGGTGCGTGACCTCATCCCCGACATCATCGAAGCGTCGGGCCGCACCCCGGTGACGCGTGAACTCGACGCGGCGGAATACGAGTCCGCCCTGCTGGACAAGCTGTTCGAAGAGGCGGACGAGGTACGCCGCGCGGATCGCAGCGATCGACCGGACGAGCTCGCCGACGTGTTCGAGGTGCTCAGCGCCCTCGCCGCGTCGCTGGACCTGACGATGGCCGACATTGCCGAGTTGGCCGCGGACAAGAGGCTTCGACGCGGTGGATTCGGCGGGCGCGTCTGGCTGGAGTGACGTGCCGCGTGTGTCGGCACGACGAACGCACACGCCCCAGCACTGCGCACAGCGCCGGAAGTGTGCGTTCTGCTGGGGCCTGTGCGTCTGACGGATCACCTCGGGTCGTCGGGCAGACTGCTGCGTCCTCCGGTCAGGTCCGCACTGTCTGCGGCCCGACGTCCCGCGTACCACCCCGCGGAGTTGCTGCTCGAGAACGACACCGACTCGCACGCGGGGAACATCTCGTTCACCGCGTGCTCGACGGCCTCGTCGCGTCGCGCCAATAGAGGGACGAGCTCACGTCCGTACTGTTCCGTCGCCTCCCGACGTGCCTGCACGTGCACCGCGATCAACCGCTCGCGAATCCGGCCGGCGTAGGCCAGCAGAAACGAGCGCCGGAAACTCGCGACGCGGGTGGTGTGCGCGCTGCCGTGTTCGCGCAATGCGCTCGCCGACTGCACCAGAAGCGAGGTGAACAACAACTCGCAGAGGTCCAGGTCCACCGGCATCCCGATGACACTGACCAGACCTGGCCGTTTGTGCCACACCACCTTGGCTCCGTTGGCCTCGGAGACGGCGTGCAGCAGGCGTACTTTCGCTTCGGGGTACGGGTTGTCGACGAGCAGTCGGCGCGTGACGACCCCCTCGTTCGGCGAGGCGAGCGCCGCGTCGTCCAGCACCGCGCTGTCGATCGCGTAGCGGGTCATCAGTTCCTGCGCTTTCGCCGAGAACGTCTCCGCCTCGGCGGGGAACGACGTGGCCTCGGCCTTGGCGAGCAGGCCCCGGATTCGGCTCAGCATCTTGGGGTCCGACGATCTGATCGACCTGGTCGGTGCCGAATCATCATCCCACTGCGTCGGGATCGGGCCGATGATCGGGAGCGCACCGATCTGGTTCACGACCCCGGCCAGCGTGAACACCGCGTTCCAGGCATCGAGGTCCGTAGCCCCTTCTGCAGCTCGCCAGTTCGACAGTCGTCGTTCGGTGCGGGTCCAGCTCGGAGTGATCCCCAGCTCGCGGAGCTGGTCCTGCCAGCCCGCCGGTGCCGCGGTATGCGCGGACGTTCGTCCGGAGTGCGAGCAGAGGAGTTCGAGCAGCAGCCGCGTCGGGCGGGCACCGGCGTCGCGCTTGACTGCGTGAACCAGTTCGGCAGGCTGCCAACCGTGCGCGAACACACTGTCCATCATCGAGTCCAGGGCGGAGACGACGTGGCCGACGAACCTTCCGTAGGGCTCGAAACGTAGAGGTGGGAGCCGAGAGGTGAAGCGCCGCAGAACCTCCGGGTTCGATCGTGGTCCGTGCGCGGCGGCGGCGCCGTAGAGGAAGGCCGCTCGTGGGTCGGCCGGTTCTGCGTCGTGTCGATGGTGGTCGGTGCTCATGGTGGTTCCCCCGGTTCTCCGCGCGCCCCCCTGGCGCTGGATGGCGGAGACAGTAGGTCGGGGTACCGACACGGCCGCGCGGACCTACTCGGCCGAGCGGCATTTCTGCTCCGGTCACGCCTGGAGCGCGCGGGATTCCGCTCCGAACGAGCGGAAAGGGAGCAGAAATGTCGTCGAAGCGACTAACCCTCCAACGCCTGCTGCAACCTCTCCAGCCGGGCGGCCAAGTCCGCGAATCCCTGCTGCGTCAGCCCGAGTGCATCACCGTGCCGATCGAGCGCGGTCAGGAAGGAGGTGACGATCGGCGCGTACTTGGCGCTCAGCTTCGCCCGCTTGGCCTCGTCCGCGAGGTAGCGGAGGCTGCCGGCATTGTCGATGAAGTCGGAGACCTTGACCAGAAAGACCCGCGGATCGGCTGCGATCACGGACTCGACGTGCTCCGCATAGGCGAGGCGCTTGTCCTCCGGGCCCAGGCCGTCGGGCCGGGGCGGGTTGCTGACCGCGGCGACGATATCGGCGACCCCGGACCCGAAGTGCTCCGTCAACGCACTCACCGCGTCGGGACCGCCGAGGAGGTCGACGATCTGTTCCGGCTGGTCTTCGACGGTGTCGTGCAGCGCGGTGGCCGCGAGCACGTCGAGGTCGGTGCAGCCGTATCGCATCAGGCGCAGCACATTGCGGAACGGATGGATGACGTATGGGTCGACGGGGTAGTCCTGATGACCTGCTCGCCGCTGGCCCACGTGGGCGAGCGCGGCCACCCGCATGGCAGTGCGCATCGCTGTCGTCTCGGTGTTCAGCGCGTCGAGGGCGTCATCGATCGCGATGGTCAGGAGGGCCGGATCCATCTCGCGGAGGTGCATGGACGCGGCGACGGTCTGCGTTGAGTGGGGCATCGAGGTACCTCTCGTGGGGGTGTGCCGGGAAGTCCGTCGGAGCGGAAAAAGGGATGAGGAGGTGAGGGCACCTCGACTCGAACGGCCCCCATCTTAACGTGATGAGTCGACGCACACGTTTCGTACCCCGTCAGGCCCCGTCGTGACTTGTCCCTGTCTTCGATCCGGATGTTTCGGAGTAGCGTGAAGGGAAATGCCGGTGCAGTTATTTCTGGGAGTCGAATAGTGTTATGGGCAGGAAATGACAAGATTTCGCAATGGGCGGATGCCAACGATTTCGGGTCGGACGGCCCCGCAGCCGAACGCCCGGCGAGCGGTCTCTACCTGCTGAGATACCCCGATGATGCTGTGTACGTGGGATATTCGGCGAATCTCGACGCGTATCTGACCGTCCACGGCATCGATCCGGACGCCGTGCGCACGCGCGCCGAATCAGGAAGTGCGTTGGATCTTCGGACGGCGGCGGCGACGGTGGTCGCGGGTGCGACCGACGCCGGATTGGACGTGCGGAACACCCCCCGGACCGTCGAGAACGGTCACGTGTCGACGGACGAAGAACAGCAGGAGTGGTTGCTCGACCCGCCCGCAGCCAACCGCAGTGACACCGCCGACGGCGCCGTCTACGACGCGCCCACCCTCGCGCGGCACGCCGACGATTTCCGGCACTTCGAGAGCCACCCTCGCCACGACGAGATGGTCGCCGCACTGGCCCTGTACCTCGATCTCTGTGTTCCGCACCCGTTGCGCACCGAGTCGACCGTGTGGACCGTGAACTGTCACCCCGGGTCGTCCCCGAGTCGGCTCGCGACGCTTTCCATGGCGCACTTCGACATGTTCTTCCTGTGGCACAACGAGGAGTCGGGCGCGATCGAGGCGCACTTCGTCGTCGACGAGCGGGAACTGCCGCAGCTGAGTTTTCGGGCCCGCTTCAAGCAGTGGACAGAGCTGTCCGAGCACGCGAAGCGCGGTCCCATCGGCCACATCTCGGCCGGCACGTTCGAGCGCACCGTGGTGGTCGACGACATCGCACATCTTGCGGAGACGTTCCAGCAGCCGGGAGTCGCGCGCGCCGCGGCGGTCCAGGCGCTCGCCGTCACGCGTCGGCACTCGTCGGACCACGCTCGGGCGCACTGCCCCCAGCTCGCCGCCGCGGCCACGGCCGCCATGGGCACGGTCCGAGTGGAGACCGAGCCCGCCCCCGACGCGGTCGGAATCGGCCAGTGCCTCGACAACCTGCCGACCTTCACCGAGAACCCGACCGTGCCCGCGAGCAAGAGCGCGACGGTGACCTTCACCGATCGTGAGCGCGTCGACAAGGTCAAGGCTCTCGATCCCGGCGGTCACGCCCTCACCTGGTTGGCGAAGTTCGTCTCCGCCGCGCTGCCGCACCACGACAGCGACATGGCCGCCAACTGGTCGCTAGCCAGTCTGCCGACCACCAGCGGGAACGACGGATCCCAGCGTCTCTACGTGCTGAACGTCGCCGGTATCGAGGTGGCGTACGCCGTGGACCGCGGGGACGGATCGGTGCAGGGTCACGTCGTCGTGTCCGCCGCCGACCTGGAGGAACGCACCGGTCGGACGATCGAGCAGTTGCGTCTCGACCACCCGTCGTTCTCGTTCGACGCGCCGGGTCACACCGCAGCGCACGGCGACGACATCGCCATCGGCTGGTCCTACGGCGACACCTCGCTGACCGAGTTGGACGAGCTGCCGTGGCGCGACGCCGGCGCGGTGTTGGTCGACCGGATCCGCGGTCAGCAGTGCCCGTACGCGAGGTATCACAGCCACGCGTTGTGCGAAGAGGTGTTGAGTCGGGCGGAGTCGTTGACCGTCGCCTAGTCGCGCCGGGACGAGAACGGGCATCGGAGCGCGCACACTGACGCGATGAGAGAAAAAGTCGCGCGGCTGCGGGAGTCGTTCTGGTTCGTTCCCGGTCTCTTCGGCGTCGCGGCGCTTCTGCTCGCGCAGGCGCTGGTCTCGTTGGATCGCTACCTGCTGGACGCATCGTCTCTGAACCTGAATGCGTCGCTGATCTACGAAGTCGGCGCGAGCGGGAGCCGTGACATTCTCGGAGCGATCGCCGGGTCGATGCTCGGTGTCGCCGCGACGTCGTTCTCCATCACGATCTCCGTCCTCGCGACGACGAGTTCGACCTACGGGCCGCGGTTGGTCCGCAACTTCATGGCCGACCGCGGTAACCAGGTGGTGCTGGGCGTCTTCGGGGCGACGTTCCTCTATTCGTTGATGGTGCTGCGGTCGATCCGGTCCCTCGACTCCGACGGGTCGACGTTCGTCCCCGATATCGCCGTCAACGTCGCGGTGCTTCTCGCCGTCATCGGCGTCGGTGTTCTCGTGTACTTCATTCACCACATCGCGCAGTCGGTGCAGGTGTCCACGCTGTCGGCCCGCGTTCGCCGCGAACTGACCACCGCCGTCGACGAGATGTACCCGGCGGAGCATCCCGACGACTCCGCGTCGGCCGTGGGTCTGCGGTACCCACCCGTGCGGACCACGGTGACCGCTCGCGGGTCCGGGGTGGTGGTCGATCACGACGAATCCTGCGCCGTGGACGTCGGAACCGAGCTCGACGGTCTGATCGTCGTTCACCGGGCCCCGGGTGAACACGTCATCGAGGGGGAGGTGCTCGTGGAGATCTGCACCGAGGCCGGCACGACGCCCTCGGACGAGAGCATCGATCGGCTGCGCGACTCGTTCGAACTCGGCGACGCCCGCACGCCTCGGCACGACATCTCCTTCGCCGTGGAACAGATGACCGAGTTGGCCGTCCGCGCACTGTCGACGGGAGTCAACGATCCGTACACGGCCCGCAACGCCCTCGACGACGTGTCCGTCGGGCTGGTCTCGATGGCGCAGCGGCCGGGACCGTCCGGGGCGAAGATGGACGCCAACGGCACGATTCGGGTGGTTCTGCGCCGGATACCGGTGGTCGAGTTGATCGACCACACGCTCGACGCGGTGCGCATCTACGGGATGGGCAGCCCGATGGTTATCGAAGCCGGCATCCGGCTCGCCGAGCGGGTGGGGCGCGCGGCCCGCGAAGAGACCACGGTCGACGCCGTGCTCGCGCACCTCTCGCTGTTGCAGGACGCCGCGTCGCGCGGCGACGGTGATCCGACCCGCACCACCGCGCTCATCGCGCGGATCGGGCGAACGCGCACCGCGGTGACCGAGCGGATCCCGCTGGGCAGCATGCCGACCGGCTGATCGTGTCGGGCTCGCCGAAGGTCGTGTCGGGCACAGTGGAGGGGACTCTGCCGAAAGGAACCCGTCGTGACCCGTCGTCTAGCCGCCGTGGGGACAGCCCTGATCGTGGTCGGCGCACTCGTCGTCCTCGTGCTCGACGTCCACACCGCACTCGGCAATTCCGCGCACCTTCGACGCACCATCAGCGAGTACGGGCTCGGCGCGCAGCAGTGGGTGTTCACCGCCGGCGTGGCGTTGCTGGCGCTGGGATCGACGGCCGTGTATCTCGCGGCGATCCGGACGCGGCTCGCGCAGGTCACCTCCATTGCGTCGATCGCGATGACGCTGTGGGTGGCGGGACTGGTCGCGGTGATCGCCGTGCCCAAGCAGGACTGGAGCAACGACGCGACGCTCGGTCTGGGCGGGGCGATTCACCGCTCGGGGGCGGCGATCGCCTTCGTGAGCATCCCGATCGCGCTGCTCGCCGTCGCGCTTCCGTGGCGGAAGGACGGACGGTGGGGCCGTCGTGCGCGGGTCACCATCACCCTGACGGTGCTGGCGATCGCGACGCTAATGCCCATCGCCTACGCGTTGATCGTCGGGATGACCACCACGACACCCTGGTATCGCGCCGTCACGCTCGGATACGTACAGCGAATTCTCGTCGTGGCCGAGGTCGTGGCGCTCCTGTCGCTCGCTCTCTGGGTGCGGGCCGCGGAACGTCGGGAAGGGTCGGTCAGTCCGCGATCACGTCGGTCACTCGCTGTACGAGCGGGAGGTCCTGGACACCCATGATGTTCGCCCACAACGCCGGCGCCTCGCCGCGATAGGTGTGTCCGTGGCCGTCGGGGACGTCGGCGGCCAACGCCATGTCGAGGGTCACCTGCCAGAAGGTGACCAGCGGAATCCAGGTCATGCCCTTGTCGACGTCGGCCCCGATCGGCTCGTTCAGCCAGTCGGGAGAGTCGTAGAGCAGATCGAAGGACCACCAGACGATGGGATCGCTGGGGTGCTGCCAGTAGATGATGCGGGGGAACTCCCAGTCGACGAACCGGTCGCCGACCAGGTCGTCCGCCGCCGCGGCGAAGCGCACGTTCTGACCGCCGTAGACGACGGGGAGGATCTCGGGGCTGCCGACGTCGCGTTGCTGCGTGACCCGCTCCCACTGCTCGGAGAAGTTGGGGGTGCCCACCCAGAGGGCGCCGTCGGTCCGGGCGAGCATGTCCTGCACGCCGGAGAACGCGTCCTGCCCGCCGTAGGAACCGAGCGATTCGCCGAAGGTGAGCAACTGCGGCCGACTCTCCTCGGGTAGTTCCTGCACCCGTTCGTAGACCGCTTCGAACAGTGCGCGGCCGGCGAGCAGCGGGGTGTCGCGATCGGCGAGAAACGCCATCGGACTCGGTAGGAACGAGTACTGGATCGCGGCAATGGCCGTGTCCCCGCCTGCGAGATACTCCAACGACGACGCCACGCTCTGGTTCACCCAGCCGCGCCCCGTGGTGGTGGCGACGGCCAGATACTCGCGGTCGAAGGCGCCGGTGCGCTCGAGCTCGGCGACCACCCGCTCGGACAGTTCTTCGACGGTTTGCGCCGACAGATCCAGTCCGTCGGCGTCGACGGACTTGCGGCCGGCGTAGACGCGGATGGGGGTTTGCGCGGGTGCGCCCGTGACGTCGGCGATCTCGTCGGCCGTCGGACCACCGGCGACGAAGGTGCGGCCCTCGCGCCCCAGCGTGTCCCAGTCCTCCAGTGATTCCGGTGAACCGGTGCGCTCCGGCGCGGTGGGCTGCGTGACGCCCTCGGCGCTGCCCTGGTCGGAGACGGACGCCGACCCGTTCGCGATCCGCGAGATGCCGTTGGCCAGCAGGCCCTCGACCGCGAGGACCAGGAGGACGACCACCACGATCACGCCGACGCCCTTCGCGACCGGCCGCGGCAGAACGACGCCCGCGGCACGAACCATGAGCCCGATGAGTCGCCGAATTCCGCGCGCGATCAGGATCAACAGCAGGAACAGGACGACGGCGATGACGAAGACCCCGGGGTAGTCGAGCGAGCGGCTGGGATCCTCGCCGACCAGTTCGCGGGTGATGCTCTGCCACCACGAGCCGAGCAGAAGGAACAGCGGCAGCACGATCACCGCTGCGAGCGCGATGGCGTACCACCCCAGTCGCCTGAGCCGCGGTGGCCACTCGCGCGTGAGCTCCATCCTGCGCAGACCCCACACCACGAACACTCCGACGCCGTAACCGCACGCCGCGCTGATACCGGTGGCGACGCCCTGCAAGAACCAGGGCCGGGGCAGGAGCGACGGTGACATCGACCAGCAGTAGAAGAGAAGAGCGAACGACAGTCCGACGGGTTCGAACCGCTGGAACCACGGGGTGGTGCGGCGTGCCAGGCGACGCGTCACGGACGGCTTCCGAGTTTCCGGCGCATTCTCGAGGGTGGGGGCACTCACAGGTCTACCTCGATGTCGCCGGTGGTCGGCGATGAGCGTCGACCGTTGATGTGGGAAATCCTAGATGGTCAGGGGCCCCGGGTCCTTTCTCCTCGTATCCCGATCTCACCTGGCACGCTGGGGACATGAGAATCACTCGCTCGCGTGCCGTCGTCGCTCTCGCCGGGGCCTCCGTGCTGCTGGTCGGGGGCTGCGGATCGTCCGATCCAGAACCTGCCGCGCCCGACGCCGGGTCCGAGACGTCCGCGGCCGAGACGTCCGCGGCCGAGACGTCCGCGGCCGAGACGTCCGCGGCCGAGACGTCCGTCGATGCCGCGGACGGCGCAACGGTGTACGAACTCCCCGGCAGCGAAGTGTTCCCGGAAGGCATCACCGCCGACGACGGCACCTTCTGGGTCACCTCCACCACCGACGGCGCGGTGTTCCGCGGAACTGTCGGCAATCCGGACGTCGAGGTGTTCTTGCCGGGCGGCGAGGACGATCGCAGCGCTGCGGCGGGTATCGACGTCGACGACGATCGGCTCGTCATCGCGGGCGGCGCCACCGGCACCGTGTGGATCTACGACACCGAGTCCGGCGACTTCGTGGGCAGTTTCAGCAATGGACTCGGTGAGGGCGAGACGTTCGTCAACGACGTCGCGATCGCCGACAACGGCGACGCGTACATCACGGACTCGCAGTCGCCGAACCTGTGGCGCATCCCCGCCGACCAGGTGGACAGCGGTGAGGGCGGCGAGTTGGAGTCGTTCGTCGACTTCACCGGATCACCGTTCGAGTACGGCGAGGGGTTCAACGCCAACGGCATCGTGGAGACGGGGGACGACTCGGCGTTGGTGGTCGTTCAGTCGAACACCGGCAACCTCTATCGCGTGGACATCGAGTCTCGAGAGGTGACGCCGGTGGACATCGGAGAGGAAACGGTGGCGAACGGCGACGGGCTCGAACTCGCCGACGAGGTTCTGTACGTCACGCGCAACCGCGACGGCCTCATCACCACGATCGATCTCGACGACGACGGCAGCGCCGGAGAAGTGACGGGCGAGGTCACCGACGACAGCTTCGCGTACCCCACGACCGCAGCCGTGTCGGACGATCAGCTCCTGGTGGTCAACAGTCAGTTCGACCAGCGCGGCGGAACTCCGGTCGAACCGTTCACGGTGAGTGGTATCAGCGTTCCCTGATCGCCTTCAGCGGCTCCGCGGTCACGGGGAACATCGCCGGGCGGCGCTCCCCGATGTGGCGGACGTCCTTGAAGAGTCGCTCCAGGGTGCGGTCGATGGTGTCGAATTCGGCTGCGTGCGTTGCGTGTTGGATACCTGTTCTCATTGTTCGGCCCTCCGGCTCGGTGTTGTTCTCGTACACACAAGGCTAGGGAGCAAGCCTTCGAGGGCCTTGGGAGAAGTCTGAGGATTTGGACTGAATCCGGGTGCGGGGGCAATCCGCACGGGTTCCACGAGTGCGCACGGGTTGCAGCCGGCCGCAGGCGGTGCGGGGCTCTGGAGAGTGTGCGGATCAGCGGGGGGCGCGGGTGCTGGGGACTGTGCGGGTGTCGATGGTGTCGGGCGGGGCGGCCTGCCCGGAGCGATCCGCACCGGTTCCGTGAGCGCGCGGGGTGATCCGCACACGTTGCGTGAGTGCGCACGGGCTGCAGCCGTCTATAGGCGGTGCGGGGCGCTGGAGAGTGTGCGGATCAGCGGGGCGCGGGTGCTTCGCGATCGGCGCGCGTCCATCCGCACAGCTCCCGGCAGTAGGCGCAGGTCCCGGCGTGTGCGGACTGCTGGGGGCTGTGCGGGTGTCGATAGGTGTCCGGCGGGGCGATCTGCTCGATGCGATCCGCACCGGTTCCGTGAGTGCGCACAGTTTGCAACCTGCTGTAGGCGGTGCAGAGCGCTGGAGCCTGTGCGGTTCAGCGCGGCCCAGCGGCGCGGTTCAGGTGCGCGGCGTTGTCGTCCTCTGTGGCCTGATAACCCGCGCCGGCGGCGAGGAACGCGTCGCGGAGGTTGGTGGCGACGGCAATGTGTGCGATGAGCGTCGACTTGAGCGAGTTGTCGTCGCCGATCGCCAGGTCGCGGTACTTCTTTCCGACCGCGATGCCGGACGGGAAAGTGCCGAACCCGTCTCCCCAGTCGAGTCGTTGCGTTGACTGCAAAACCTTCCTGAGTCCGTCGATGTATTGGTCGCACGCAAACGCGCAGGTTCGCGCGTCCTCCACGCCGAGCGAAAAATGGGTCATCGGGCAATACCCCCTGGGTTGTGGCTGTACTGGCTGAATCTATTGTCAAGCCGGAATATGTGGTCCTAGTAGCTCAGTCAATTCAGTTGCGAGCAAACACGTTTCACGTGGAATCGGTTTCAGCGCTTGACTACTTACGACTACGAGCGAAACTCCTCGTGACCAGGTGAATGCAAGTGCGCACATCTCCTGAGGTGTGGTGCTGTCGAAGCGAAATGTGATGGATTCTCGTCGGTTTGGGACTCTTACCTCTCGGACATCTATCGACTTGGGGTTCGAACGAATGTCGGTCAGCGACAGTGTTGTGGATTGCACGCTGAGGAAAAACCAATCCCCGCGCCACGTGCAGTCCGCCCATGCGTCGGGCGGGCCTGGTAATTCGAGCGTCACCACCTCCGGCTCCGCCCCCGCGGCCACGACCGCCTCCGGCGGGATCACCTCACACGGATCGAACAACTCGAAAGCATCGGCTGCCGGCGCGGGCGTCCCCTCGACCTGCGCCCCACAGCCGCACAGCACGAGGGCGAGCGCCAGTGACGCCCATCGAAGCCTTCCGTCGGAGTGCACACAGGTAAGGACGCAGTGGCCGTCGATCGGGTTCCGGCAAATCCGGATCGGCCCCACACGTGCACAGCTCCCAGCAGCGCGCACAGGTCCGGGCCTGTGCGTAGTGCTGGGGGCTATCCGGACGTGGAACCGACGCTCAGGACCGCAGCAGCGCAGCAATCGTCCGCGGCAGTTCGGCACCCGGGGTGCGGCGATACAGCTCCGCCGGTCGACCACCCCCGGCCGCGCTGGTGCGCCCGGTGCCGGTGACGGCGTCGGACACCTGCCGTCGAAAGGTGTCCTTGGGCAGGGATCGATCGAACACGATGTCGTAGAGGCGCCGCATGTCGAGGAGGGTGAATTCCGGTCCGGCGAGGAGATCGGGATCGAGGCGCTCGGTGTAGCGGGTCCGCAGGTCGTGTACCGCGGCGACCACCATGTCGGCGTGGTCGAAGGCGAGTTCGTCGACGGGACGGTCGGCCTCGATGGTCACCGTCCGGGAAGCGGGGGGAAGCGCATCGAACGGCACGGCGGCGGAGTGCGCCATCGACAGCACCCAACCACGATCGTCGCGGGTGGGGTCGTCGAACATCGCCACGGGGTGGAAGTCCAGCCCGGTGATGCCGGCCTTGAGGTCGAGGGCCCGGTTCGCGGCACGCGTCAGCGTCTCGCCCGGATGCAGGAAGGTGCCGGGGAGCGCGGCGCCGAACGGGGACTCGACGACCAGCACGGCCAGGGCATCGTCGACGACGGTCAGGACGGCGACATCCACCGCGACGGAGGGGCGCGGGTAGTCGCCGAGATCGCGAATCGGAGGCACGACTTGACCTTAGCGCATTTACGATTTATATTTAGCGCAGAAACGATCTAAGGGGTGAACATGAGATTGACCGACACGCAGATCGATCGCGCCGACGGCGTGCTGCTGGGAACGGCGGCGGGGGATGCGCTGGGAGCGGGGTACGAGTTCGGTTATCCCGCAGACGATGTGGTGATCGACATGATCGGAGGCGGACCGTTCGACTGGGCGCCGGGGGAGTGGACGGACGACACCTCGATGGCGGTGTGCGTCGCGCAGGGTCTCGCCTCCGGCGGCGGGCTCGACGCCATCGCCGCGAACTTCGTCGCGTGGTACGACACGGCACCCGCCGACATCGGCAACCAGACCCGCGCCGTGCTGAGCCGTCGCAGCCCCACGGCCGCAGCCATGACGGAGGTGGCGTCGGGACTGACCGGGCGCACGGGTGGGAACGGTTCTCTGATGCGTACTGCGCCCGTCGCGCTCGCCTACCTGAACAACGCGTCGGCGCTCGACATCGCCGCGGGCGACATCAGCGCGCTCACGCACTCCGACCCTCGGGCGGGGGAGGCGTGCCGGCTGTGGTCGGCCGCGATCCGCTACGCGGTGCTGAACGGCACCTACTACGGCATCGAGCAGTTCCTGACGGACTCTCCGCAGGACGTCGCGTCCTTCTGGCGTCCGCTGCTGGACGCCGCGGAGTCCGGGGAACCGGCGGACTTCGCGAACAACGGGTGGGTGGTCCACGCACTGCAGACGGCGTGGTGGGCGATCGCGACGACTCCGGACACGGGGCCCGAGCAGCTCCCGGCCGCACTGGAGAGGTGTGTGCGTGCGGGCGGTGACACCGACACGACGGCCGCGATCGCGGGAGGATTGCTGGGTGCCCGCTGGGGCGCCTCCGCCGTCCCCGACGCGTGGCAGTCCATCGTCCACGGCTATCCGGGGATGGGCGGCGGCGACCTGTCGCGGCTCACCCGACGCATCATCGGAGGAACAGCATGACCGTCATCGAAGTGATTCGCGCCGACATCACGACGGTGCGCGCCGATGTCATCGTCAACGCGGCCAACTCGTCGCTCCTGGGCGGCGGCGGTGTCGACGGTGCGATCCACCGCGCGGGCGGGCCCGAGATCCTGGACGCCTGCAAGGTCCTCCGCGCGACGACACTGCCGAACGGGTTGGACGTGGGGGCCGCGGTGGCCACTCCGGCCGGACGCCTGCCGGCGCAGTGGGTGATCCACACCGTCGGACCGCGGTACTCCGCACGCGAGGATCGCGCGCCTCAGTTGCGTGCCGCCTACGAGCGATGCCTTCTGCTCGCGGCGCATCTGCGGGCGTCGTCGATCGCGTTTCCGTTGATCTCCGGCGGGGCCTACGGGTGGCCGGTCGAGGCGGCGGTGGCGGAGCAGGTCCGAGCCGTGGCGTCCGCACCGGTGTCCGTCGACTTCGTGACGTTGGTGGCCTTCTCGCCGGACATCGCGAAGCTCACGGAGAACAGACTGGGCTGATCAGCGCCGCGCGCGCCACGCGGCCCAGGCTCCGGTGCACCAGAGAGCCCAGGCGACGAGCAGCGGCTGGAACACCAGACGCGTCGCGCGCGCGGCGTCCGAGTCGAGGCCGAAGGCGTCCGTACCGGTGACGTACTGCGAGATGTTTCCGGGGAACACCGCCACGAAGAACGCGGCCACGATCCACCCGACCACGACGCGGTAGCGCGTCAGGAAGATCAGCGACAGTCCCAGAACCACCTCGACGACGCCCGACGCCAGCACCACGAAGTCGGCGTCGAGCGGCACCCACGTGGGTACCTGCGCTCGGAAGTCCTCACGCGCCCAGAACAGATGGCTCAGCCCGGCGAAGGTGAGGAACGCGCCCAGAACGAGTCGGCCGATGGTCTTCGGGGCCGTGGTGGCCGGGCGCGTGGTGGTCATGCGAGAAAACTACGCGCCCGGCCCCGATGCCCTCAGCGCGGGAACACGCTGCCGAGCACGGGCACCTCACCGTCGCAGTAGAGCGGGCCGCCGGTGCATTCCTCGTCGTCGCACGAGCACCAGGTGTCCTCCCACCGGTCGTCCTCGTCGCGGTCCTCGATCTCCCAGCGCAACAGCAACTCGAGCGCGAGCTCGTCGACCTCGCGCCACGTTCGCCACACCCCGTCGGCGCCGACGTACCTCGTTTCCCGGCTCCGCGCCTTCTTGCGTTGCGACCTGCGGTAACCACCCATCGAACTCTCCCCCCGGTTGTCGGTGAGGAGAAGGTAGGTCGGGGGTCCGACACGGAATGCGTCGACGCACGATCGATGGAATCACCGTGAGTGCAACGGTGGGGGCGACGCGGGATGTACGCGAGGGTCGTTCCATGACATCCACCATCAGAACTTCGGTCGTGCCGTTCGTCGTCGAGGCGTCGGGAAGCGGCGTGGCTCAGCATCTCACCGTGCGGGGCGACGCCGGTCACGAGTTCGACGCCGATGCCTACCCCGCGTTCGGCGGCGCGGATTCCGCACCGAGCCCGCTCTTCTACGCGCTGGGGGCCTTGACGTCGTGCAATCAGGTCACCGCCAGCCTGGTCGCCAAGGACCTCGGCATCCGGCTCGGCGCGTTCTCCTTCCGTGTCCAGGGGGACCTCGACACCCGTGTGCTGGTGGCGGGCGAGAACGGAAACGCCAACTTCGACGCCGTCACCGTCGAGGTGACCGTGGAGACGGACGCGAGTGGCGACGCCTTCGACCACTTCGTGGCCGAGGTCGAGCGTCGGTGCCCGGTGAGTCAGCTGTTCGTCCGCAGCGGCCTCGACTTCGTCAACCGCTGGACGCGCGCCGACCTGCCCTGACCCTCTAGCGTCGACGCATGACCGAAACTCGTCACCTGTCCGTCGTCGTGAACGCGTCCCGTGAGCAGGTGTACACCGTCGCGGCCGACCTCGATCGACTCCCGGAGTGGGCGTCGGGACTGGCGTCCGGCATCACGCGCGACGGGACGGACGTGCTGGCGTCGTCGCCGATGGGCGTCGTCCGTGTGCGGTTCGCCCCGCGCAACGAGTGGGGCGTGCTGGATCACGATGTCGAACTTCCCGACGGCACCGTCGTCAACAATCCCGTGCGCGTCCTCGTGCATCCGGATGGGGCAGAGGTGCTGTTCACCGTGCGTCGGCTGGACATGACCGAGGAACAGTTCGACGACGATTGCGCGACGGTCTCGCGCGATCTGGCGGCTCTGAAATCTCTCGTCGAGAACGGATCCGTCGGGGAATGAACCCGTAGCACCGCCGGTTGTTCATCAGTGACGGTGCCCGTATCAATGCCCCGGGTACCACCCCATAAGCCGCTGCGAGCGGCCACTTGCCGAGAGGCGCACTGGCGGGCACCGTCGCCGAACCACCTAAGCCGCCACCCTGAACAGGGTGGCGGCTTTCGTTCTTCGGACGTGCCTCAGACCTCCGACGGTGCGGTGCGGGACTTCACGACGCGGCGGTAGACCGCGTAGCCGGCCAGAACGACGACGAGTGCTGCGATCACGTACTTGAACATGGACGCGTAGCCCTCGACTCGGTACCAGTTCTCGCCCAGGAAGTACCCGGCCATCACGAAGATCGTGTTCCAGATCAGGCTGCCCAGCGTGGTGTAGATCACGAACTGCCAGACCGGCATGCGCGAGACGCCGGCGGGAACCGAGATCCCGGACCGCACCACGGGAATCATGCGGCCGAAGAAGACCGCTGCGCGTCCGTGGCGGGTGAACCAGTCCTCGGCACGTTCGAGCGCCTCGGTCTTGACCACCGGCATCCGGTCGACGATGCGGTACATCCGCTCTCGGCCGAACTTCATGCCGAGGAAATACAGGCACAGGGCACCGACGACCGAGCCGACCGTGGTCCAGAACAGCGCGCTGAACAGCGTGATCCCGCCCTGCGATGCCGTGAACCCGGCCAGGGGGAGGATGATCTCGCTGGGAATCGGCGGGAAGAAATTCTCGATGGCGACGGCCAGGCCCGCTCCGGGACCACCGATCCGGTCCATCAGATCGACCGTCCACTGGGCGATCCCGCCGAGTTCCGGGGTGTCCTGAGCGAGCAGGGTTACGTCGTTCACCCTGACACTGTACGAAAGGTCCCGTCGAACCGAACAATTCGAACTCCTCGGTCCAAGAGGACAGTTGTCAGCTCGCGTGCGCCTTCAGCTTCCCGAACCGGTACCGCAGCTTTCCGATGCGGTCGCGTTCCGTGGTGAGCATCGCGGTGCGCTCGATGTGCGCCTCCCCGAACCGGTCGAGCAACAGATCGTCGACCAAGCGCACCTGCCCGGGACGGTGTTGATAGTCCATGGCCTCGGAGACGAAGTCGACGCGGGACGGATCGAGCGCGGCCTCGAGTTCGGCGCCGGTGGTGATGCCGTTCGCGGAGACGAGGGCGAGCAGCCACTCGTAGTGACCGCTCTTGCTCGCGGTGTACCCCGGGAGGAGTTCGGTCACGATGGTGCGCAGTTGCTCGGCGGTGAGCTGCAGGTCCATGCCCCGCGCCCGGTCGGCGGCGCGCAGTTCCGCCATCATCGCCTTGTGGTGCAGGTCGGCCTGCTCGAACTGGGCGTCGGCGAGTTCGATCAAGCCGGCGGCCAGGGTGAAGGCGCGGTCGATGACGGGGGAGCCGGCGGTGCGCGAGTTCTTGAAGCGGATGTCGTGCTCGATCTCCGCCCAGGCGTGCTGCAGCACCGTGCGGATCTGGACCTCGAAGGACAAGCCCACGAAATCCGCGCATTCGTCGGGCACCCGGTCGCCGTCGGCGCTCATGATCAGATGTTTGCCGCCGTAACCGAACACGCCGGAGTGCTGGGCGAGTACCGACTTGTCGATGGTCTTGACCACGACGAACTTGTCCGCGATGGCGTCGACCACGCGGTCGATGTCGGAGGTGAGGTAGGTGATGACGCGGATGCCCACGAGATCGGTGACCTGCACCAACGGGTCGGTGAACTCCAGCGATCCGTCGCTGCGCAGTCGGCCGAACTTGCCCGCCGCGGACTCGACCGTCTTGGTGCGGGACTCGACCGCGTCGATGTCGATGTCGGCATCGGAGACGAAACGCTCGATCGCGGCGGTGATACCCGCCGTCGCGGCCACGAAGTAGTCCAGTCGGGCCTGGTACTCGTCGATCGCGGTGGTCATGGAACTCCTGAGCTCGGGTGAGTCGAATTGTGCCCCACGGCCCTCAACGGCGGTGCACCCCGCCGTGTGTGTCGTCGATCGTGGTGCAATGCGCAGGTGACTCTCGGCATCGACACCGCGCTGCTCGTCCTCGCGTCGGGACTGCTTCTCCTGTGGGCGTTGCTGCTCGGAGTCTGGAAGTTCCGCGGGATGGCGACCTCGGAGACCGGTACCGCACACCCCTACGTGGACATCGCGCACCGCGCGGCGCTGATGTACTCGTTCGCGACGCTGGTGCTCGCGGCGCTGGTGGAGTTCGGTGCGTGGTCGACGGCGGTGAACCTGGTGGCGTCGGGCGCGGTGGTGTTCTTCTTCGTGGCCGCCATCGCGAGCTACACCGTCCACGGCGCCCTCCGCGACACCGACAACCAGTTCGTGAACCCCGTGCCGGGCACGCACGCCTTCATGTACGTGCTGGCGGCGACGGAGATCGTGGGGCTCACGGTACTGATCGCCGGTTTCGCGAAAGCGCAGTTCTGGGCCTAGCGGCCGAGGGAACTAACGCGCCAACTCGACCTCGTCTGTCTCCTCGGCGAACGGATCTCCGTTGCGCGGAGCATCGAAACGCTCCCGGTCGAGGATGCCCTCCCGCTTGGCCACGATGGTGGGGATCAGCGCCTGGCCGGTGACGTTGAGGGCGGTGCGTCCCATGTCGACGATCGGCTCGACCGCGAGGAGCAGGCCGACGCCGGCGAGCGGCAGACCGAGCGTGGACAGGGTCAGCGTGAGCATCACGGTGGCGCCGGTGGTGCCCGCGGTGGCGGCGGATCCGATCACCGAGACGACGACGATGAGCACGTAGTCGGTCAGGGTGAGCTGAATGCCGTAGAACTGCGCGACGAAGATCGCCGCGATGGCCGGGTAGATGGCGGCGCACCCGTCCATCTTGGTGGTCGCGCCGAGCGGGACGGCGAACGACGCGTACTCCCGCGGGACGCCGAGGTTGCGCTCGGTCACGCGCTGGGTGAGGGGCAGTGTGCCGATCGACGAGCGGGAGACGAAGCCGAGTTGCGTCGCGGGCCAGACGCCGGAGTAGAAGCGGCGCACCGAGAGTCCGTGGGCTCGCACGATCAGCGGGTAGACGACGAAGAACACGATGGCCAGGCCGAGGTAGATCGCGACGGTGAACACCCCGAGCGATCCGATGGCGTCCCAGCCGTACGAGGCGACGGCGTTACCGATGAGCGCGGCCGTGCCGATGGGCGCCAGCCGGATGATCCACCACAGCACCTTCTGCACGATCGCCAGCAACGACGCGTTGAAGACGAGGAAGGGCTCGGCGGCCTTGCCGACCTTCAGCGCGGCGATGCCGATCGCGGCGGCGATCACCAGCAGCTGCAGGATGTTGAAGTTCAGGGTGGTGGTGACGGTGTCGCCGTCGAGGGTGCTGCGGCTGCCGAGGCCCAGGAAGTTGTTGGGCACCAGCCCGGTGAGGAACGACCACCACGAGCCCGCGGTGGCGGGTTCGTCCGCGGCGGCCGCGGAGACGCCCGTCCGCGAACCCGGTTGCGCCACAAGCCCGATGACGATGCCGATGATCACGGCGATGAAGGCGGTGATGGCGAACCACAGCAGGGTCTGCCCGGCCAGGCGGGCCGCGTTGGTCACCGCGCGAAGGTTCGCGATGGAGCTGACGATGGCCGTGAACACGAGCGGAACGACGGCGACGGTCAGCAGCTTGACGTAGCTGGAACCGATGGTGTCGAGGGTCTCGACGAGCCAGTTGGGGTTGCCGTCCGCGGCCGCGGACATGGATCGGGCGACGAGCCCGAGGAGAACACCGACGACGAGGCCGGCAACGATCTGGGGACCGAACGACGTGGCCCACTGGGGCAGTCGACGGCTGGAGGCAGCGCTGGGCGCAGACATGGGGGACCTTTGCAGGGGTGCAGAGAAGTGGTGAGCGAGATGCTCGAGGGACGCCGGCTCTAGCGCGGCATCAACAGATGGCGCTGGCCTGAAGGCGAAGGTCGACGTATCGACGCGAGGTCAGCAAGGGGGTCACCGGTGAAACAGTACGCCTCGGTCCGGTTCTCTCGCGCCCTCGCCCGAGCGATCCTCGTCACGCCCGGTGAGCGACCACCGTCGGCTCCGAAGCGAACACCGACGGGAGGTCCTCTCCCGACGCGAGGGCGGCCGCGAGCACGATGCGTGCCTGCGCGGGGCCGAGTGTCCCGGCGGACAGGGCGCCGGCGCGGACGAGGTCGGCTCCGCCCCCGCCGCCGCCGTACGTGGTGACGACGCCCCCGTCGGGCACCCGGGTCGAGAGCACCACCGGAATGTCGGCCTCGGTGCACCGGCGTACGGCGTCGACGATGCGCGCGTTCGTGTTTCCCGCGCCGAGAGCCTGCAGCACGATGCCGTTCGTGCCGTGCTCGCGAAGGGCATCGACGACCACCTCGTCCACTCCGGCGTACAGCGCGACGACATCGACGCGGACCCCGGCGATATCGGTGCGCGGCATGACCGTTCGAGGCAGGGGCGTGGTCACTCGGACCCCGTCGTACGCGTCGAGATCGACGGTGTGCGTCTTGCGGACCCCGCGGGCGTGCATCAAGCGGGGACCGAAGGCGACGAGGACGCCGTGATCGCGGAAGCGGGAGTTCGCCGCAACTCGCAGCGCCGCTTCGATGTTGGCGGGACCGTCCGGCCGGGCGTGGTCGGCCGTGCGCTGGGCGCCGGTGAAGACCACGGGGCGAGGGTCGGCGTGCATGAGGTCGACCAGCAGTGCCGTCTCCTCCAGCGTGTCGGTTCCGTGCAGCACGACCACCCCGACGATCGTCGGGTCGCGCAGCTCGCCCTCGACACCGCGTCGAACCCGGTCCATGTCGGCGGACGTCATCGCCGCGCTGTCGACGGACATGAGATCGACGACGCGGACGTCCACACCCGCCCGCGCGCCGATGTCGGCCAGGAACTCGACGGACGGCTTGCCGGCCCGACTCGTACCGTCGACCCCGACGCGGCTGGCGATGGTGCCACCGGTGGTGATGACGGAGACGCAGGAGCGTCGGGTCGAGGCGGGGGTCATCGGAGCAGCGTATCGGCAGGAACGGGCGGTCGGTGGTGGGGTGGCCGCGGAGTCATTCGCTCAGGTTCGCCAGATGCTCGGGTCGGAGCAGTTCCTCGAGCCGTTCGGCGGTCAGGAGGCCGCGTTCGAGGACCAGATCGGCGACTCCGCGCCCGGATTCGAGTGCGGCCATGGCGATCTCGGTGGCGGCCTGATAGCCGATGTGCGGATTGAGGGCGGTGACGAGCCCGATCGAGTGTTCGACCCCGTGACGCAGGTGCTCCTCGTGCGCGGTGATGCCGACGACGCAGCGCTCGGCCAGGACGCGGCACGCGGCACCGAGGTGGGTCATGCCGCGGGTGAGCGACTCCATGATGATCGGTTCGAACGCGTTGAGCTGCAACTGACCTGCCTCGGCGGCCATGGTGATGGTGACGTCGTTCCCGATCACCTCGAAGGCGACCTGGTTGAGCACCTCGGGGATCACGGGGTTCACCTTGCCGGGCATGATCGACGAACCCGCCTGCACGGCAGGCAGATCGATCTCGCCGAACCCCGCTCGGGGGCCCGAGGAGAGGAGCCGCAGATCGTTGCAGATCTTGGACAGCTTCACCGCGCACCGCTTCAGCACGCCGGACAGGTGGACGAACTGGCCCACGTCCTGGGTGGCCTCGACGAGGTCGGTCGCGCTGATCAGGTCCAGGCCGGTGATCTCGCGAAGGTGACGAACGGCGGCTTCGCGGTAGCCGGGCATCGCGTTGAGGCCCGTGCCGATGGCCGTGGCACCGAGGTTGATCTCCCGAACCAGGAACGACGCCTCCTCGAGGCGTTGACGGTCCTCCTCGATCATGACGGCGAAGGTGCCGAACTCCTGGCCCAGGGTCATGGGCACCGCGTCCTGCAGCTGGGTGCGGCCCATCTTGACGATGGTGCGGAACTCGACGGCCTTCGCGCGGAACGCGTCCTGCAGCACACCCATCGACGCGGCCAGTTCGGCGACGGCGTAGATGGTGGCGATGTTGCAGGCGGTGGGGTAGACGTCGTTGGTCGACTGGCCCAGGTTCACGTGCTCGTTGGGGTGCAGGTAGCCGTACTCGCCGGGACGGTGGCCGAGCAGGACGAGGGCTCGGTTGGCGATGACCTCGTTGGCGTTCATGTTGGTGGAGGTGCCGGCGCCGCCCTGAACGACGTCGACGACGAACTGGTCGTGCCACTGTCCGTCGAGGATCTCGCGGGCAGCGGTGGTGATGGCCTCGCCGCGCTCGGCGTCGAGCACGCCGAGTTCCATGTTCGCGGCGGCGGCCGCGTACTTGACCGCGGCGAGCGCGCGGATCAGACCGGCGTTCGTGGAGATCGGCTGACCGGTGATGGGGAAGTTCTCGGTGGCGCGGAGGCTGTGGATACCCCAGAGAACGTCTGCGGGGATCTCTCGGTCGCCGAGTAGATCGTGCTCGATGCGGGTGGTCGTCACGGTCCGGGTCCTCCGAGGGGTGGTTGCCTGTCAGGCTGTCTGACAGGTTGAGTGTGGGCCACCGTTCTCGGCCTGTCAACGGCTGAACGAGAACCGGTGTCGGCGGGCCGGGTTACGGTCGGTCGACGATCGGCCCACCGACGGGTCGTTCACCCGACGGGAGGCCGTGTTGTTCGAGCTCCACCGTGCCGAACGCTCCGACACTCTCGCCGACGGGCTCGCCGCACTGGTGACCGAGCCGTTGGCCGATCCGTTCGTCGCCGAGATCGTCTCCGTTCCCGCCAAGGGGGTCGAGCGATGGCTCACCCAGCGGCTTTCGCTCACCCTCGGGGTGGGGGCTCGTGGTCACCGCGACGGCATCGCGGCCAATATCGTCTTCCCCTCACCGTCCCGCCTGGTGGACGACGTCGTCGCCGGCGTGACCGGCGTCGACCCGGCCACCGATCCGTGGAGCCCGGGCCCGTTGATCTGGTCGACCCTGCGCGTGATCGACGCGAGTCTCGGCGAGCCGTGGTGCGGTGCGCTCGCTCGTAACCTCGGAGCCGACGGCGGTGATCCGGACGATCATCGCCGCGGGCGTCGCTGGTCCACGGCCGCGCACCTCACCGAACTGTTCCGCTCGTACGCCGCGCAGCGTCCCGCGATGCTCGTCGACTGGACCGCGGGACGCGACACGGACGGTGCCGGTGCGTCGTTGCCGACCGATCTTCGGTGGCAGGCCGAGCTGTGGCGTCGCCTCAGGACCTCGATCGGGCAACCGAGTCCCGCCGAGCGGGTCGAGGAGGTGACGGCCGCCGTGCGTCGCGATCCGGACGCCGTGGACCTGCCGGCACGGCTGTCCCTGTTCGGCCCGACCCGGCTGACGTCGATGCAGCTCGCGGTCTTCGATGCGCTGTCCGTCCACCGCGACGTGCACCTCTGGTTGCCTCACCCCAGCCCGGCGCTGTGGACCGCGGGGCGAGGATCACGGGCCGGTGTTCGCCGCGCCGCCGCGGCTCCCGCGCTCTCGTCGGGCCACCCGCTGCTGATCTCCTTCGCCCGCGACGTGCGCGAGATGCAACCGGCCCTCGCCGCGATCGCGACGGTCGACACCGAGCATCCCGGACCGGCGCGACCGCACACCCTGCTCGGCCGGGTGCAGGACGACATCGCGGCCGATCGCGATTCGGTCTCCCGTTCGCCCGTGGGTCTCGACGACACCGTGCAGGTTCACGCGTGCCACGGCGCGCCGCGGCAGGTCGAGGTCCTGCGCGAGTCTCTGCTGCACCTGTTCCAGAGCGACCCGACGCTCGAACCCCGCGACGTGTTGGTGATGTGCCCGGACGTGGAGACGTACGCGCCGCTGGTGCGCGCCGCGTTCGGCGGTGTCGGTGACGCCGCGCCGACAGACCTCGGCGTCGACCGCCACCCCGGTCACGGGCTGCGGGTGCGCATGGCCGATCGAGGGCTGAAGCGCACCAATCCGGTCCTGGCCGTTCTCTCGGCCGTCATCGATCTCGCGGGCGGGCGCGTCACCGCCACGCAGATGCTCGATCTCGCCGCGTCCGACGCGGTCCGGGCCCGGTTCGGTTTCACGGACGACGATCTGGAGCGGATACGCGAATGGACGCGGACCTCCGGGGCGCGGTGGGGGATCAGTGCCGCGCAGCGAGATGCGTACGGGCTCGGCGGCTTCGGGCAGAACACCTTCAACGCGGCGCTCGATCGCCTGCTGCTGGGGGTCGCGGCCGACGAGTCCGAGGGCGCGTGGTTGGACCTCGCTCTGCCCGTCGACGACGTGGACGGCAACGACATCGACGTGGTCGGGCGCTACGCCGAACTCGTCGACCGCACCGCGGTGGCCCTGCACGGCATGCGCGGAGAGCACACGTGCGCGCAGTGGGCGGCGCACCTGCGGCGGACCGTGGATCTACTGACCGACGTCGCCCCCGCGGACTCGTGGCAGTACGTCGATGCCCTGCGGGAGTTGGCGGCCGCGTTCGAGGGCGGCGACGAGGTGGTGCTGCGAGTCGCCGACATCCGGTCGATGCTGCGTCGCCGTCTCGACGGGAAGCCCACGCGGTCGAACTTCCGCACCGGCGAGCTGACGGTGTGCACGATGGTGCCGATGCGCTCGGTGCCTCATCGCGTCGTTGTGCTGCTCGGTCTCGACGACGACGTCTTCCCCCGCGCCGGCCATCTGGACGGCGACGACGTCCTCGCCCGCGACCCCGTCGTCGGCGAACGCGACGCCCGCAGCGAGGACCGCCAACTGCTTCTCGACGCGGTGATGGCGGCGGGGGAGACCCTGATGCTGATCTACACGGGCGCCGATCCGGTCTCGGGAACCGTTCGCCCCCCGGCCATTCCGCTGAGCGAACTCGTCGACGTCCTCGACCGCACGGCCGGGGAGTCCGTGGTGCGGCGGCATCCCCTGCAGCCCTTCGACCCGAGCAATTACGACGCGGCGCGCCCGTTCGGCTTCGATCGCGCCGCCCTCGGCGGAGCGCGCGCCACGCGGGTGCCGTCGACGCTGCCGCCGCTCTTTCTGGCCGAGCCGCTTCCCGCGCGGCCGGCCGGCGACGTCGCGCTGGCCGATCTGGTGTCCTTCGTGCAGAACCCGGTGACCGCGTTCCTGCGGCAACGCCTGTCGGTGCGGCTCACCGAGACGGACGACGATGTCCAGGACGCTCTCGACGTGGAGCTCGATCCGCTCGCCAAGTGGAACATCGGCGATCGGATGCTCACCGCGCTGCTGGCGGGGCAGGACGTGGCGGATTTCCGGGCAGCCGAGTGGCGCCGCGGGACGCTGCCGCCCTTCGCCCGGGGCCGTCGCCAACTCGAGGACATCGAACGGGGCGTCACGCAGATCGCCGCGGCGGCGCAGGCGGTGCACGTGGGGGAACCCGCGTCGCTGGACATCGCCGTCGACCTCGGCAACGGCCGCCGCCTCACCGGAACCGTGGGCGGGATCCACGGCCGGACCCTCGCTCGCACCCGCTACTCGAAGGTCGGGATCAAGCATCGACTCGAATCCTGGGTGCACCTGCTGGCCGTGGCGGCGCACGACGATGCGGCGAACCGCGACGGAGCCGGGGTTTCTGCGGAGCCGTGGTCGGCCGCGACGACCGGTCGCGGCCGGGGACACCGAGCCACCTGGCGCTCGACGCTCACGGCACCGGACTCGGCGTCGACCGTGCTGCGGGACCTGGTCGAATTGCGCGACGGAGGGCTGCGTGAACCGCTGCCGATGGCACCCGAGGCCACCGCGGCCTACGCCGACCGTCGCACGCGCGGAGTCAGCGAGGAGATGGCTCATGACGCCGCGGCCACCGCCTTCGCCGACACCTACGGCGACCACACCGACGCGGGGATCACCCTGGTCCACGGGACGGATGCCGGATTCGCCGCCCTGTACGGCTCCGGCCCGGCGGACGCCGGCACGTCGGACGAGAGCACCCGCTTCGGTGCTCTCGCCCTGCGGCTGTGGAAACCACTGCTGGACAACGAAAGCCAGGCGCAGCCATGACGTCCTTCGATCTCACCGGTCCGCTCCCGCTCGGGACCACGGTGCTCGAGGCCAGCGCCGGAACCGGGAAGACCTACGCGATCGTCGGGCTCGCGACCCGGTTCGTGGCCGAGGGTGTCGCCGACATCTCGCAGGTCCTGCTGGTCACGTTCGGCAAGGGTGCGACCGAGGAACTGCGGGAGCGGGCGCGCACCCGGTTCGCGCAGGTGGCCGCCGATCTCGCCGACCCCGACGCCGCGCGGAACCACCGGGACGAGTTGGTCGCGCACCTCGCGGCGACCGACGACGCCGAGGTGGAGCTGCGTCGTTACCGGTTGCTGAAGGCACTGTCGGAGTTCGATTCCGGAACCATCGCCACCACCCACAGCTTCTGCCAACGCATGCTCGACGGACTCGGCATCGCCGGCGAGCGGGAACCCGAGGCGACGTTCGTCGAATCGGTCGACGACGTTGTCACCGAGGTCGTGGACGATCTCTACCTCCGCGCCTACAGCGGCACGGAGGGTGATCCCCTGGTGACGGTGAGGGACGCGCACGCCGCGTGCCGGGCCGCGGTGCACGACCGCCGCGCTCACCTGAGCCCCGAGGCGCCCGAGGAGACGCCCGCCGGGCAACGGGTGATGCTCGCCGCCGCGGCCCGCACCGAGACCGAACGCCGCAAGCGGCTGAGGGGCATTCGCGACTTCGACGATCTGCTCGAGCTGCTCCATCAGGTGCTCACCGATCCCGTTCACGGGACCGCGGCCTGCGAGCGTGTCCGCAACAAGTTCACCGTGGTCCTCGTCGACGAGTTCCAGGACACCGATCCGCTGCAGTGGTCGATCCTGCGCAACGCGTTCCACGGACACGGCGTACTGGTTCTCGTCGGCGACCCCAAGCAGGCCATCTACGCCTTTCGCGGGGCCGAGGTGCTCAGCTACCTGGAGGCCGTCCGGCTCGCCGACCGTCACCTGGTGCTCTCGACGAACTGGCGCAGCGACGAGGCGCTGGTCAGATCCCTCGGCCATCTCTACGAGGGAGCGTCGCTGGGACACCCGGACATCGTGGTCGGCGAGGTCGGATCGGTGCATGCCGATCGGCGGATTTCGGGTTCGCCTCCGTTGCGCCTGCGCGTGCTGCCCCGCACCGGCATGGGCCCGCTGAACCGCACGGGCTTTCCCTTCGTGCCGGCCGTCCGGGCTCGGGTGGCGCGCGACGTCGCCGAGGACATCGTCGCGCTGCTCGCCGGCAACCAGGTCCTCACGACGGACGCTGAGCCGCGGCCGCTCGCACCCGGCGACATCGCGGTGCTCGTGCGTACGGGAAAGCAGTCGGAGATGGTGCGAGCGGAACTCGACCGCGCCGGCGTTCCGTCCGTCCTCCGCGGCGGCTCGAGTGTCTTTCTCACCGACAGCGCCGGGCACTGGCTCCGCGTCCTGCACGCCCTCGAGCAACCGCACCGCGCCGACGCCGTGCGCCGCGCCGCGCTCACCCCGCTGCTCGGGTGGACGGCCGCGGAACTGGACGCGGGGGGCGACGAGGCGACCTCGCAGCTGAGCAACCGGCTCCGCGACTGGGCCGCGCTGTTCACTCGATCCGGCTTCGCGGCGGTGGTCGAGAACCTTTCCGCCGCAACGGAATTGCAGTCCCGTCTGCTGGCCGTCGACTCCGGGGAGCGTCACCTCACCGATCTGCGGCACCTGGCCCAGCTCATCGATCGCGAGTCCGTCGAGCACGGGCACGGGTTGACGGCCCTGCATCGGTGGTTGAGCGACCGCGTCGCGGACCCCGGTGGGGGAAGCATCACCGACCGCAGTCGGCGCCTCGACAGCGACGCCGCCGCCGTGCAGATCGCGACCATCCACTCCAGCAAAGGTCTCGAGTACCCGGTGGTCTACGTTCCCTACGGCTGGGACGGGGCCAAGAACCCGAATCCGTCGACCCTGCTGTTCCACGACGAGTCCGGTCGCCGGGTGCTCGACGTGGGTGGCAAGGACGCGGCCGGGTACTCCGGACGCAAACTCGACCACGAGCGGGAGGAACTCGGTGAGGAACTGCGGTTGTTCTACGTCGCGCTCACCCGGGCGCAGTGCCGGATCGTGGCGTGGTGGGCGCCGACGGCCGGTACGTCCGCGTCGCCGTTGCACCGATTGCTGTTCGGTCGACTTCCCGGGGAGAGCGAACCCGAGCCCCGCCCCAAGGTGCACGCCGATTCGCCGCAGTGGACGGCGCTCACCGAGCGCGCCGGCGAATTCCTGACCCTCGAACCCGTTCTGGGGCATCGCGATGCGACAGCACAGGACATCGGCCGCGAGTACCCCGAGGGAGAACTGGCCGCCGCGGTGTTCGATCGGTATCTCGACTACCAGTGGCGTCGAACGTCGTACTCGGCGCTCACGGCGGGCGCCCACGACGCGGCGGCCGCGTCCGCCGAACAGGAGGACGCGTCGACCACCGACGAGCCGACCGAGGACCCGGCTGTCGCCGCCGATTCCCCGCGTTCCGCCGAGCCGTCCGGGGTGCCGTCGCCGATGAACGGGCTGCCCGCCGGGGCGGCGTTCGGCACGCTGGTCCACGAGATCCTCGAGTACGTGGACACCTCGGCCGAGGACCTCGACGCCGAGGTGCGCCGCCGCTGCCGTGAGGCGGTGTCCATCGGCGGCGCCGATCTCGATGCGGATCGACTCGCCGCGGCCCTGTCCGCCGTCCTGCGAACGCCGCTGGGCTTCGCCGAACCCGGCTCCGCCGCATTCGACACCCTGGGGGAGTTCCCACCGTCCGATCGGTTGTCGGAGTTGGACTTCGAGTTGCCGTTGGCCGGCGGGGACCGACCCGAGGCCACGTCCGCCACGGTCCGCGGGATCGCCGAACTGTTCGACCGGCACCTGCCGGCCGACGACGCGCTCGCCCCGTACGCCCGCGCGATGCTCGCTCTGGACGATCGCGCGCTGCGCGGCTATCTCACCGGCAGCATCGACACCGTGTTGCGCGTGGGATCCGGGGCAGCCGACGACCTGCGGTTCGTCGTGGTCGACTACAAGACCAATCGCATCACGGCCGGGGACCTCACGACCGAGAACTTCACCAGGCCCCGCATGGCGGAGGAGATGATGCACGCCCACTATCCGCTGCAGGCACTGCTGTATTCGGTTGCGCTGCATCGGTATCTGCGGTGGCGGTTACCCGGCTATCGTCCGGAGCAGCATCTCGGCGACGTGCAGTACCACTTCGTCCGAGGCATGGTGGGGCCGCAGACCCCACCGGGGTGCGGCATCTTCGACTGGCACCCGCCGACGGCATTGGTCACGGACCTGTCGGACTTTCTCGCCGCGGCACCGGGGGTGACGGCGTCATGAGCACTGCGTCCTTCTCGGCCTCGATCGCCCAGCGCGGCAAAGGAATCCTGCGCACGTTCAACGACGCCGGAGTGCTCTCCGCCGCGGACGTCCACGTGGCGGTGCGGTTGGGAGCACTCGGCCAGGAGTCCGACGACGGCGTACTGCTGGCGATCGCCCTCGCCGTACGGGCGGTTCGCGCGGGCTCGGTCTGTCTGGACATGACTCGGTTCACCGAGGTCACGCTGGACGGCGACGCGGGGGAGTTCGACGTGGAATCGCTGCCGTGGCCCGATCCGTCGGACGTGCTCGACGCCCTGCGCCGCAGCCCCCTGACCGTCGGCGGCGAGCGAGGTCCGCTGCGTCCGGTGCGGTTGGTGGACACCGACTCCGGGCCGTTGCTGTACCTGGAGCGGTACTACCTCCAGGAGAAGGTGATCCGGGATGTGCTCGATCGACGATCGGCGACGCTGCCGCCGGTGGACGTCTCCGTCGTCGCGGCCGCGCTCGACCGGTTCTTCCCCGCCGCGGCCGCTCCGGACCGGCAACGCATCGCCGCCGCCCTGGCCGCCACCACGTGGACGACGGTCATCGCCGGCGGGCCGGGCACCGGAAAGACCCACACCGTCGCGCGGATCCTCGCGCTGCTGACCGATGGTCGCGCGGAACGCTTGCGGATCGGGCTGGCGGCTCCCACCGGGAAAGCGGCTGCGCGCCTGCAGGAATCGGTGTCCGAGCAGGCGTCGGGCCTGGGACTGTCCGCCGACATCGCAGCCATGACGCTGCACCGGCTCCTGGGGTGGCAGCCCGGAAGCCGAAGCCGCTTCAAGTACGACGCGCACAACGCGCTGCCCTACGACGTGGTGGTGGTGGACGAGACGTCGATGGTCTCGCTGACCATGATGAGCCGTCTGCTCGAAGCGATGCGCGACGACGCGCGGCTGGTCCTGGTGGGGGATCCGGACCAGCTCACCTCGGTCGACGCCGGCGCGGTCCTCGCCGATCTGGTGGCCCGTCCCGTTGCCGTGGACGTGCCGCCGGCCCTCACCGAGCTGGTGGGTGCCGACCTCGAGGCCGCCGACGATCCCGACGAGAAGGCACTCGGGGACCGAGAGCGGCAACGGCTGGGGGCGGGCATCGTGCGGCTCAGCCGCGGACGACGTTTCGGAGGACACATCGCCCGTCTCGCCGTGGCCATCCGCGACGGGGACGACGACGAGGTGATGCGGTTGCTCTCCGGAGGGCACGACGACGTGGTCTTCGACGCCCCGACGGACATCGAGGCGCTCGAGCTCGACGTGGTGGGAACCGCCCGCGCGGTCACCGACGCAGCGACGCGCGGTGACGCCTCGTCCGCGTTGGCGGAGATGGAACGGCACCGGTTGCTCTGTGCGCATCGAGAAGGCCCGTTCGGTGTCGATTCCTGGGCGCGGTGGGCGGCCGAACGCGTCGGGACGGCGCAGGGAGTGTTCCTCGACTCCGCCCGGTGGTACCCGGGTCAACCGCTGCTGGTCACGGCCAACGATCACGACACGAAGATCTACAACGGGGACACCGGCGTGGTCGTCGACGACGGCCGCGGTGGGGTGACGGCTGCGTTCGCGCGCGGCGACGAGCCCTTCCTCGTCCACCCGAGTCGCCTGTCCTCGGTGCACACCGTCTACGCGATGACGATCCACCGCAGCCAGGGCAGTCAGTACGACACGGTGTCGGTGGTCATCCCCGGTGAGGAGTCGTCGCTGCTGACGCGTGAGCTGCTCTACACCGCGGTCACTCGCGCCCGGTCCACGGTCCGCGTGATCGGCACCGAGGCGGCCGTGCGGGCGGGTGTGCGACGGCAGGTCCTGCGCGCCAGCGGATTGCGGCGGCAACCGACACCGGACCCCGGGGTGCGCTGACCCCGCCGTCGAACCCGGCGCGCAGCGCAGAGGTGTGCGTTATATTGCACGCGGGAAAGGTCGGGGGGCCCGAAAGGGGACCGAAAACGGGGGGCGGGGAATGTTGGCGTACGCGTGTCGTGTCCCGTGCCCGGAATCTCGCCCGATGCGGAACGGAACCGGGTTCCGGTGATGGCGGTGTTCACCGATCGCGACGTTCGGCGCGCGCAGACGGCGCGTTCTCTCGCGGCCGGTCCCGCGCGGGAAGGTGGCCGCGGGCTCCTCAATACCGTCCTCGGTCCCGTCGGGATCGTTCCTCCCGGTCGGGGCGAACGGCGCAGTCGCAATGCTGCGACCTTGCTCTCCGGAGCCCTGCCGCTGCGCCACTGCATCGTGGTCGCGGACGTCGTGCCCGCGCCGTCGGGATGGAGTTCCGACGCGATCACCGCCGTGGCGGAGGCGATCGGCGACCGGCGCCGCGACGTCGTCGTCTGGGATCTCGCCGGGGGAACGACAGTCGGTGCGGGTCCGCACGCCGGCCGTCTCGCGGCGGACGCGGACCGACTGCTCGCCGCGGACCTCGAGCTCGCGCCCCCTACCCTCTCGGCCTACCTCGAACGCACCGCGCGCGGCGTCGAGACGTTGCCCGCCGACCCGTCGTTCCGGACGCGGGACGCCGAGGCCGTTCTCTCCGTCCTGACCCACCATCGCCAGATCGTGATGCTCCACGCCCGTCGCGGCGACCCGCAGTGGCTGTGGTCGCTGAGCCGGTCGACGGTCGTCGTGATCCCCGTACCGCACCGCGAGGAATCGATGGCGGATCTCGCCGCCACGATCGACGATCTCCGTAGCGCCGGCCTCGGTGAGGTGGTCGATCGCGTCGTGGTGGTCAACTGCACGATCGGTGGCGCGAACCCGAGGTCGGACACGATCGAGATGCGGCGCCGGCTGGGAGAGCTCGGCGTTCGTACCGTTCTCGACGTTCCGTACGCCCGGCCGCCGAGGATCGGTTCCGGCCGCGGCGGATCCGAGCGATCGGACACCGACCGGGCGTGGCTGCATGCTTCCGCGGTCATCGCGCGCACTCGTCCTCGGCCCGAGTCCCCGACGGTCCGCTCCGGTGGTGGATCGGATCTCCTCGGCTCCGCGGCGGTTCCGCCGTCGGACCCGTCACTGCTGGACCCGCGTCCGGATCCGACGTTCGAGGTGACCACGGCGACGCTCCGCGCCCACGTCGGCAGTGGATCGACCGAACGGAGGAGGCGTCGCCGAATGGGTCCGCGCTCGGCCGCGGCAGGCGTCCTCCTGGTCGTCGCCGCGATGGGGGCGGCCGTGGTGATCGGGCAGCCCGTCGCCGCCGACCGCGTCGCGGTCACCGCCGGAACTCAGCCGGTCTCCGTCGCGCGCGACGAGGCCGTCGTCGACAGCTCACCGAGTGCGCCGGACGTGATCGCGGCCTACGACGACTTCTACTATCGCGATCGCGACGCCGTGGGTGCGGCCGGACTGTGGGAGCTTCCCGCCGTCCCGGAACCCGAGTCCGCCGCTCGGATCGCGGACCTGCAGCGCGTCATCGACGCCGTCGATCCCCGCATCCGCCATCGCATCTCGGTGACCGACACCGGCGACCCCACGGTGTTCGACGCCGTGCTGACCCTCACCACCGCAGATGGATCGGATCATCGCTACCACCAACAGTTCACGATGCGCGAGACCCCGGACGGGATGCGCATCGTGAACAAGATCGATTGCGAGACACAGTGCCCCGCACCCTGAAGGCCGGTACGCCGCGACCTGACCGCCAGTGCCACGGACCTCGAAAGGCTGTGCCCATGACCGCGTTTCCCGGTGCTCGCTCCTGGCGGCCCGCCCTGATGTCCGCCGCCATCGCGTTCGGTGCCGTGACGGGAGCGGCGGTGGTGTGCGCACCCGACGCCGGCGCCGCACCGGTCAACGGACCCATCACCGAGGCGGAGAAGCGCGCGGAGAAGAAGCGGGTCGCCGAACTCAGCGATGCCGACCGCAAGGCCGAAGAGAAGGCCGCCGCGGCGATCGAGGCGGAAGCGGCGGAGGAAGCCGCGGAGGAGGAAGCGCGTCGAGCCGAGGCCGCCGAACGGCGTGCGGAAAGCCGAGAACAGGCCGCCGCGAACGGCGGTGTCGCACCGGCGCCGGGCTGGACGTTGCCGACGATCGTGCTGCCGCCGCTCCCGTTCGAGATCCCGGGGATCACGCCGCCGGTGAATCCGGTGGTCGGCGCGCCGCCCGCACCGGCGCCGACCGCCCCGGCTGCGCCCCCGCCGCCGCCGCCCGTCGACCCCGACGTCGTCACGCCGACCGCGCCGACCGACGCCACCGTGCCTCCTCGCGAGCCGGAAGCCCCGACGATCGCCGAGTCCGTCGAGACCCCGACCGAGCCCGCCGCGGTGGAGCCGCCCCGCGAACGTGAACGCGAACCCGAGCGCCCGGTTCCTGCGCCGACGCCGGGACCGGCCCCGCTGCCGCCCACACCGCAGGTGCACTCGGGTGGGGGGAGCGGACCGCAGCCGACCGGGCCCGACCCCGATCCGGAACCGGTCGACCCACCGACCCCGCCCGACGACGAACCGATGTCGAACCCGGCACCGCCGATGGACACCCCACGCTCCGACGACTCGGGGCCGCACGGAGCAGGGCCGTCGGGTCCGGGGTGGACCAACCCGACGCCGGAGTGATCGGACGCGACTCCTAGCGGCTCACCGCGTTCTTGTAGCGGTTGATCGCGAGCGGAACGAACACGGCCAGGATCAGCGCCGACCATCCGAGGGTCGCGAGCACCGGATTCTGCATGGGCCACGCATCCGGGGTGGGAATCGCAGGATTGGTGTTGCCGAACTGCTGGCGACTGGCCTGGGTGATCGCGGAGACGGGGTTCCAGTCGGCCATCGGTCGCAGGATGCCCGGCAGATCGCTGGACTGGACGAAGGTGTTCGCGATGAACGTCAGCGGGAAGATGACGATGAAGGTGGCGTTGTTGAACACCTCGGGCGTCCGGATCCACAGTCCGATCACCGCCATCACCCAGCTCAGCGCATAGGCGAACAGGAGCAACAGCAGGAACCCCACGAGCGCGTCGAAGAACGACGAGCGGATGCGCCACCCCACCAGCAGGCCGGTCACCGACATCACCACCAGGCTGATGATGTTGATGAAGATGTCGCTGCTGGTGCGGCCGACGAGCACCGCGGACGGCGCCATCGGCAACGACCGGAAGCGGTCGATGATGCCCTTCTGCATGTCCTCGGCGAGTCCGAGCCCGGTCCAGGTGGACCCGAAGATGACCGTCTGAGCGAAGATGCCCGCCACGAGATACTCGCGGTAGGACATTCCGGGGATCTCGATGGCCGAGCCGAAGATGTAGGCGAACACCAGCACGAACATGATCGGCGAGAGCAACGTGAACACGATCAGGTCCGGGACACGCTTGATCTTGATCATGTTGCGCCGCGCGATGGTGGCCCCGTCCGTCAGGGCCATGGTCAGCGAGCTCATCGGGACTCCTTGCCCGTAGCGGTGGCGGCGGGGTCGGACGAATCCGAACCGTGACCGGTGAGTGAGAGGAACACGTCGTCCAGGCTGGGCTTGCCGAGCGACACGTCGCCCGGAGTGACCCCGTGATTGCGGAGCAGGACCAGTGCGTCGACGAAGGTCTCGGTGCCGCCCTCGGCGCCGACGGTGACCACCCGGTTGCCGGCGTCCGACGACACCTGTCCGGGCGCGAGTTGCTCCATGACCGACACCGTGGTCTTCAGATCCTCGTCCGTGGCGAGGGTGAGCTCGATCCGAGTTCCGCCCACGCGAGCCTTCAGCTCGTCCGCCGTACCCCGCTCGATCACCCGGCCGCGGTCGATGACGGCGATCTCGTCCGCCAGCCGATCGGCCTCCTCCAGGTACTGGGTGGTCAGCAACAGCGTCGTGCCGCCGGCCACCAGCTCCTCGATGACCGCCCAGAGCTCGATGCGGGCTCGGGGATCGAGGCCGGTGGTCGGCTCGTCGAGGAACAGCACCGGGGGATCGGCCACGAGGGCCCCGGCCAGATCGAGGCGTCGACGCATGCCGCCGGAGTATCCCTTGACGGGTCGGTCGGCCGCATCGACGAGATCGAAGCGTTCCAGCAGCTCGCGCGCGCGGTCACGGCTGCGCTTCTTGCCCAGGTGGTACAGACGTCCCACCATGTCCAGGTTCTCGAAGCCGGTGAGGTACTCGTCCACCGCCGAGTACTGCCCCGACACCCCGATCTTCGACCGCAGCTCCGCCCCGTCCTTCATCACGTCGAGGCCCACGACGGTGCCGGTGCCGCTGTCCGCCTTCAGCAGCGTCGTCAGAACCCGGATGGTGGTGGTCTTTCCGGCGCCGTTGGGTCCGAGCAGGGCCATGACCGTGCCCTCGGTGACCTCCAGATCGAGCCCGTCGAGAGCGTGCACGTCTCCGTAGTGCTTGGTCAGACCCCGCGCGGTGATCGCGATGCCCTTACCGCCGATACCGACACTGCCCATGAGCGACGTCCCTTTCTCGAGAATGCGACCTGCCCCGGTGTGGACTCGGCTCGCCGCGCGAACTCATCGGATCACACTGCACCGACACGATGTCGACACGCGAGCGAATTTTCCGTGCACCGGCGGTCCGGTGTTTCCGAGGCACCGGGTTCGGCTACTCGGTCGACAACGGTGCGGCGATCCGAAACCGGTCGCGCACGTTCGACGAAGGAGTGTTCACCATGTCGCAGAACTACCAGTACGTGATCGTCGGAGGCGGAATGGTCGCCGACAGCGCGGCCCGCGGAATCCGGGAGCAGGACTCGGACGGGAGCATCCTCGTCCTCGGAGCGGACATCGACCCGCCCTACGCTCGACCCGCACTGAGCAAGAAGCTGTGGACGGACGACGAGTTCACCACCGACAAGGTGCCGCTCGGAACGGACGAGACGGGCGCCACGGTCAAGGCCGGAACCACGGTCACCGCGATCGATCGGGACGCCAGGACCGTCACCACCGACGACGGCGAGACCGTCACCTACGGTGAACTGCTGCTCGCCACCGGCGCGTCACCGACGACGCTCGACGCGGCGCCGTCCGAGCGCGTCATCTACTTCCGCACGTTCGCCGACTACCGGCGGCTGCGCGCGCTGGCCTCGGAGAGCACGCACGTGGCCGTCGTCGGCGGCGGATACATCGGGACCGAGATCGCCGCGGCGCTCGTCCAGAACGGCGTGTCCGTCACCCTCGTCAGCAGCGACGAGACCGTGGGCGGCCACATGTTCCCGGCGGATCTCGCGCAGACGTTCGACAAGGGGTTCGTCGACCGCGGCGTGACCGTGAAGCGGGGCACCAAGGTCGACTCCGCTGCCCAGCAGGGCAACTCGGTGTCGCTGACCCTGAGCGACGGTTCGACCGTCGACGCGGACGCCGTCGTGTTCGGCCTCGGGGTCACCCCGAACACCGACCTCGCGGACGGTGCGGGACTCGACGTCGACAACGGCATCGTCGTGGACGAGTTCCTGCGCACGCAGGACCCGCACGTCTACGCGGCGGGCGACGTCGCGAGCTACCCCGACGCCATCCTGGGGCGGCGTCGGATCGAGCACGTGGACAACGCGACGTCCATGGGTACGACGGTCGGCAAGATCATGGCCGGTTCGACCGAGCCCTACACCTACACGCCGTACTTCTACTCCGACGTCTTCGACGACGGCTACCAGGCGGTGGGGACCATGGACGCCTCGCTGACCACGGTCACCGACTGGAAGAAGGACGGCGATCGGAAGGAAGGCGTCGTCTACTACCTCGACGACGACTCGGTGCTGCGCGGTGTGCTCATGTGGAACGTCTGGGAGGGTCTGGACACCGCACGAGAGATGCTGGCCTCGAACGAATCCCGCACGGAGGAGTCCCTGCGCGGAGCGATCTGACTCCCCTGCGCGGAGCGATCCGACCCGACCGAACCGCGGGCACGTCCGAGAAGGGCGTGCCCGCGGTGCGCGTCAGTCCACCAGGCGCGGGGCCGTACGAAGATCGTCGACGTGCACGGCCCGTCCGTCGCCGTCCGCCAACGGGATACGCCAGTTCTCGTACTGCGTCTCGTCGGTTCCCGGCTGGTTCTGGATGCGATGCTCGCCGACCATGTCCACCAGCGCGACCCCGAGCAGCATCGAGGGGCTGCGCTGGATCAGCCGGTACAACGCCGTGACGGTTTCCTCGGTGTCGGTCACGTCGTCGCCGAGAAGGCCGCGTTCGCGCGCCAGATCCAGCACCGACTCTCGTTGGCGTCGGTCCTGCTCCTTCTCCGACTCGAGGTCGCGTTCCAGAAGGCCGAGCCGAGAACGTAAGTCGATGTGCTCACCGGCGAGGTACCCCGCCGTCGGCGGCAGGTCGTGTGTCGTCACCGACGTCAGGCACAACTCGCGGTAGGACTCCGGGGCGATGGGACCGTCCTCGTCGCGTTCGAACCACAGAATCGACGTTCCGAGGATGCCGCGCTCGGCGAGGTACTCCTGGACGACGGGTTCGAAGACGCCGAGATCCTCACCGACGACGACGGATCCGGCCCGCTCGGCCTCGAGCGCCAGGATGCCGATGAGGGCCTCGTGGTCGTAGGTGACATAGGTGCCCTCGGCGGGCGACGACGCGTCGGTGGGAATCCACCAGAGTCGGAACAGCCCCAGAATGTGGTCCACGCGAAGGCCGCCCGCGTGCCGTAGCACGGTGCGCAGCATGTCGCGATACGGCCCGTAGCCCAGCTCGGCCAGGCGCTCCGGATGCCACGGCGGCTGATTCCACTGCTGCCCTTGCTGATTGAAGTCGTCCGGGGGCGCCCCCACGGTGACACCGTCGGCGAGCGCGGAACCCAGCGCCCAGGCGTCGGCGCCGGCGAGCTGTACTCCGACCGCGAGGTCGTGCATGACGCCGATGTCCATACCGGCGCGCTCGGCGGCCACCCTGGCCTCCGACAACTGCTCGTCGCAGATCCACTGCAGCCAGCTGTGGAACTCGATGCGTCGGGACAATCGTTCCTGTTGGCGAAGCACCCAGGGCGCGTCGGGACCGCTCGCCTTGCTCTCCCACCGCGAGTCGTTCGGTCCGAGTTTCTCGGTGAGGGCGCACCACGTCGCGAAATCGCGCAGTCCGGGCCCCTCGACGGCGCGGTAGGTGTCGAACGCGGCCTGTCTGGACGCGCTCCGCGGTACCTCGAAGACGGCTTCGAGCGAGCGCAGTTTGGCCTTGAAGGTCCTGTTGCGAAACAGGTCTCGGGTCGCGTCGTTCGCTCGGGAGAACCGGCGCGCCGTCTGCCGCAGCCGGGCGTACTTCTCGCGCGGGAGCATCGACGTCTCCCGGATGTTCTCGACGCGAATGTAGAGCGGGTTGAAGAACCGCCGCGTGGTCGGCAGGTACGGCGACGACTCGATGGGCGGCCGGGGAGCGGCGGCGTGCAGCGGATTCACCAACACGTAGTCGGCGCCGTGCTCGGACCCGAAGATCGTGGCCATGTCCGCGAGATCGGCGAAATCGCCGACGCCCCAGGAACGCTGCGAACGCACCGAGTAGAGCTGGGCGAGGACTCCCCAGCGCTGCCGATCGGTGAGCGCCTCCGTGGTGGACAGCTTCGCCGGGGTGACGACCAGGGTGCAGGCGGCACCCGATTCGCCGTCGACCTCGGCTCGGAGCGTGTGCCACCCCAACGGCAGGTCGGACGGCACCGTGAAGGTCGCCCGTCCGCGCAGCGCGCCGTCGATCTTGCGGGGATCGACCCACACGTCGAGTTGCTCGGCGTCGACACGTCCGCCGTCCTCGAGATCGACGCTCACGGTGACGGATCGGCCGTGGGGGAGGTGTACGGGAATCTGCGGACGGGTTCCGGACGTGGTCACCACCACGGGCGGCAGCGTCCGTCGCCACGGGGCCTCGTCGTGAGCGTCGGTCGCCGCCGCGACGGCGTCGTCCGTCCGCGCGTCGACGTCGAGGGCCGCCAGCACGGAGACCAGCGTCTCCTCACCGACGTCACGACGGGTCTTGTCCCAGCCCTCGTACGACGTCGCGACGCCGTGGAGTTCCGCGAGTCGGCGCAGTGCTTCGATGTTTCTCACCGCCTGATCGTAGGCTCCGCGGTGTCCGGATCGCCCGGTAGCGCCGCTCGCAGGCACCGTTCCGGTGCACGGAAACGAAAATCTGGAACAGTGGAGACCGTGACGGGTGACGCGACGAACGAGCGGGCGCGGCGGGCGGACATGATCCGGACCATCGCCGAGTCGGCGCGCATCGAGTCCACACACGACCCTCTGTCCGATCGGGCCGCCCTGCTGATCGCCACGGCGCGACTCGACGAATCGGTCCGGACGATCGTGCTCGCCAGGCTGCGCGCCGGACGGAAGTTCCCGGCGCTCGGCGGTTTCGGACGGTTGCGGCTGATGACGGAGGAGCTGCGGTGGCTCGACGGCCGCATCGCCGAGGCACGCACCGGACCCACCAAAGTCGCGCTGACCCAGCGCCGCGCCCTGCTCGCCCGTCGGCTGGGGGGACAGCGCACGACGTTCGTCATGTCCTCCGGCCACTACGCCCACGGCGTTCGCGCCATCCGCCGCGAGCGCCGCGAGGGCGTTCACCTCGATGTCGACCAGCGAACGGCGTTGTTCGACGCGCTGTGCGCCACCCCCACTCCTCTCGGAGTCGGCCCCGGACCGCTCGGGCGCGTCCGGGAGATCGCAGGCACCATCGTCGCCGAACGGCTCGAATCGGTGCACGAGCGGTCTGCGGAGATGGCTCGCAGCGTCGCCGGTCGGGACGCGGACCGGTTCGCCGATCGCTACGACACCGTGCTGTTCCTGGCCGGGATGTATCACGACCGCATGCACGCGTCGCGCATGTGGGAATCGGAACTGTTCGCCATCGCCCGCGCTCAGCTCGATCCGGGGACCGAGCTGCTGCACATCGCCGTCGACGTGGTCGCGCTCGCGCAGATAGACGCCGAGCTCACCGCGGCCCTCGCGGTGCAGGGCGACTCCGCGGACGACGCCGGCCGCCGCGAGATCCTGGTCCGACGCGGTGATCTCTTCCCGGTGTGGGACCAGGTGATCGACCGCGTCGCGGCTCTGTCGCGGATCGTGGACGAGCTCGCCGTCGCCGAGGTGGAACACCGCAGCCTCGACGCCGTCCAGCGTTCGGTCGGGCTCGACGAGCGTATCGGTGAGCTTCTCGGCCGATCCGGCGATCGTGAGATCTCCGCGGACTCCACGCATGCGGTATCCGATCGGATCTCCCGCGACCAGCTGTGACAACGTGTGACCCACGGACTCGTGGGGTAGACCACAGTTCTGGCGTCGTCTTTTCGGAAGGATCCCCGTGATACCGGCTGTACTCGAACGCGCGCGCATCGTCGCGCCACCCGGATGGAGCCGTTGGCTCATCCCCCCTGCAGCACTCGCCATTCACCTCGCCATCGGCCAGGCCTACGCGTGGAGTGTGTTCAAAGCAGCCATCTCCTCCGAGAGCGCGATGGGTCTGAGCGGAACGGTCACCGCACTCCCGTTCCAGCTCGCCATCGTCATGCTCGGTCTCTCGGCCGCGGTTCTGGGAACGAAGGTCGAGGTCCACGGCCCGCGGTGGGCGATGACCGTCTCCCTGATGTTCTTCTGTTCCGGCCTGCTGATCTCCGCCTTCGGCATGAGCATCGGGCAGTTCTGGTTGGTGATCGTCGGCTATGGCCTCGTCGGCGGCATCGGTCTGGGCATCGGCTACATCTCACCGGTGTCGACGCTGATCAAATGGTTCCCCGACCGTCCGGGAATGGCCACGGGTATCGCCATCATGGGCTTCGGTGGTGGCGCCCTCGTCGCGTCGCCGCTGACCACCCAGCTGTTGAACACCTACGGCGGTCAGACCAATTCGTCCATCGCCGCCACCTTCCTCACCCTCGGCATCGGCTACGCCGTGTTCATGGCGCTCGGTGTCATCCTCATCCGGGTGCCGGCCGAGGACTGGAAGCCGGCCGGGTGGAACCCTCCTCCCGCTCCCGAGGGTCAGCACAAGCAGCGGGTCTCGGCGGCGAACGCGATCAAGACGCCGCAGTTCTGGTTGCTCTGGATCGTCCTGTGCTTCAACGTCACGGCGGGAATCGGCATCCTCGAGCGTGCCGCCGGCATCTACACGGACTTCTTCCCCGACCCCGCCGCGCCGGAATCGGTGGCCGCGGCCGCCGCCGGCTTCGTCGCGTTCCTCTCGCTGACCAACATGCTCGGCCGCTTCGTGTGGTCGTCGGCGTCGGACGTGATCGGGCGCAAGAACATCTACCGCATCTACCTCGGTGTCGGCGCGCTGCTGTACCTGTACATCACACTGTTCACCAACACGAACAAGGTGTTGTTCCTGGTCAGCGCCCTGGTGATCCTGTCGTTCTACGGCGCGGGCTTCGCCACCGCACCCGCGTACCTGCGTGACCTGTTCGGCACCTACCAGGTCGGCGCCATCCACGGTCGCCTGCTGACCGCGTGGTCGGTGGCCGGTGTCCTCGGACCGCTGATCGTCAACGCCATCGCCGACCTCGGTGATCCCGGCACCACCAGCCGGTACATCCCCGCGTTCATCACCATGATCGTGCTGCTGTCGATCGGATTCATCGCCAACGAACTGATCAAGCCGGTCGACCCGAAATGGTCCGAACCCGTACCCGGGGTCGACAAGCAAGGAGCACCCGCATGAGCGACGACACGAAGACCCCGGCGGCGTCGACCCTTCCCGTCATGATCGGCGCGTGGGTGTGGGTCACCGTCCCGTTCGCCTGGGGCCTCTACGAACTGATCCTGAGGGCCAGGAACCTGTTCGGTGTGTGATCGAGGACCGTCACTCTGGCCGCGGCCGCCTCGGCTGCCGCGGCCGGTGCTCCTCGATCAACACTGGGAACGACTCGTCTTCCTGCACTGGCGGGTCGACAGCACGCTCGTCGCGCCGTACCTCCCGTCGGGATGTCGGCCGGACGAGTACGACGGTTCCTCCTGGGTCGGGCTGATCGGATTCGAGATGGTCGGCGCCGGCTTGGGGTACGGGCGACCGGTGCCGAAACTCGGCACCTTCCCCGAAATCAATGTGCGGCTCTACAGCGTCGACTCCGAAGGGCGCCGCGGCGTCGTTTTCCGATCCCTCGATGCGGCCCGTCTCGCCGTGGTGCTGGCGACGAACGTGGCCGGCGTGAACTACCGATGGTCGGACATGAGCATCGAGGACGACGGCTCACGCATCGAATACCTCAGCCGGCGGTTAGCTCCCCCGCACCGCGGGGCGCGGACCGCGTTCGCCGTGCGGCGCGGCACCACCGACATGAGCGACGATCCGCTGGCGGTGTTCCTCACGGCGCGGTGGGGGATGCACACCGGCCTCCCGGGGCCGCTGCCGACGATCTTCGCGCCGAACGTCCACCGCCGCTGGCCCCTGGTCGACGCGACGCTCGAGCGGTGCGACGACGAACTGCTGGCCGCGGCCGGCTTCCCGACGGTCGCGGATCGGCCGCCGGAGTCCGTTCTCTACTCGGACGGGGTGCGCACGCAGTTCGGCCGACCCATCCCCGTGCGGCGCGACTGACCGAATCGGGTCACCGCGGTTCTGGCCCGGAAGGTCGGGTCACAACAGGCCGTGCCGCGGTGGGTGCTCACCGATGAGCGCGTACCGACCGACGTGCTGCACCTTCCACCGCGCGGGGTCGTGGAGGGTATGGGTGCGGGCGTCGCGCCACAGTCGGTCCAGCCGCAGAGATGCCGTCGCACTCCGCGTTCCGCCCACGTCGAACACCGCGGTCGTCGTGTCCACGGCCGCCCTCGCGGCCGTGACCTTCGCCGCGGCCGTGCCCACCGACGCCTCCGCGGTGGACTCGTCCGTCGGATTCGCATCCGCCAGGTCGACGAGATCCCCGGCCCGCAGCAGCAGGGCCTCGGCGCCGCGCACCGAGATCTCGAGCTCGCCGACGTGCTGCAGAAGCAGTGGATCGCGGTCGGCCCGGTCGACTCCGGCGTCCACGGCCGGCCGCGCGGACACCACGACGTCGCGTGCGGCATCCAGGGCGGCCCGCGCAATTCCGACGTCGATGGCCGCGTGCAGCAATTGAGCCTTCGCACCGTACGTGGTGGGGACGTCGAAGATGGGGGAGTACGGCACCACGGACTCCGGTGACACCACCACCTCGTCCAGCGTGACCGTGCCGCTGGCGGTGGTGCGTTGACCCAGTCCGTCCCAGTCGTCCTCGATCGCGACGCCGGCGGTGTCGGCGCGGATGTACGCCAGGACCTTGTGCTGCGGAGCATCGGGTGCGGAGGCGTGGTCGGCCACGGCCGCACGCACCACCAGCCAGTGCGCGAACAACGCTCCCGTGCAGTAGAACTTGCGACCGGTCAGGACGAACGATCCGTCCGCACGCGGGGTCAACGTGGTGTGATCGATCGCGATCGACGGCGTGCCTCGCTCGCTCTGCGCGTTGGCGAACCTCTCGCCCGCCGTGGCCGCACGGAACCAGCGCTGCTGTTGATCGGCGGTGCCCTGCAGTCTCAGCGCCTCGAGAAACGTCATGTGGCTCTGCGGAATCTGCGCGAGGCTGGCGTCGCCGCGGGCCAGGGACACGAAGACCGCGGCGAGCGTACGCGAGCGCACCGGTGATCCGCCGAACCGAGCGGGAACCGTGATACCCAGCAGGCCCGACGCCGACAGGTCGTCGAGTTCGGCCGCCGGCAACCGTCGGTCACGGTCCCGCTCGTCCGCGGTCGGGGCGAACTTCTCGCCCAGTGTCTCGGCGACGCGGCAGGCCTGCTCGTCGGTGAGGACGGGCACCGTCATCGGGACGCGGCCGGGAGGAACGGGGTGTGCGCGGACGTGCGGAGATCGCTCGGCGCGTCGAACAGGCCCCGCCGCCGGAGCTGCGGAAGAACTCCCTCGCCGAACCAGTACAGCTCCTCGAGGTGGGGGTAGCCGGAGAGGACGAACTCGTCGATACCGAGCGCCGCGTACTCGGCGATTCGGTCGTCGACCTCCGTGTGACTTCCGACGAGTGCCGTTCCGGCGCCGCCGCGCACCAGTCCGACGCCGGCCCACAGGTTCGGCGCGATCTCGAGTGCCCGCGGATCCTTCCAGGAGCCCGATCGCCGTGCGTCCTCGTGCAACGCGAGCATGGACCGCTGGCCCACGGATTCACTGCACGCGAGGTTGGCCTGCGCGGTGGCGACGGTGTCTTCGCCGAGGGCTTCCACGAGTGCCCCCGCGGCCCGCCACGCCTCGTCCGACGTGTCACGGGTCAGGACGTGAAGGCGGATGCCGAAACGTACCGTGCGACCTCGGGTTGCGGCGAGGTCGCGGATCCACCGAATTTTCGCGGCCACCGCGTCGAGTGGTTCTCCCCAGGTCAAGTACACGTCGGAGTGCTCGGCCGCGATCGGACCGGCGGCGGCCGAGGAGCCGCCGAAGTACAGCGGCGGGGTGGGTTCGGGGACGAAGGGGATCGACGCCTCGTCCACCTGGATGTGCGGGCCGTGGTGGGTGACCGATTCCCCGCGCCACAGGCCACGAACGACGGTCAGGAACTCGTCGGTGCGCGCGTAGCGCTCGTCCTTCGACAGATGGTCGCCGTACTGACGCTGCTCGTGCGCCTCACCTCCGGTGACGACGTTGAGCAGCAGCCGTCCGGGCGCGTGGTTGCTGAACGTGGCCGACATCTGAGCGGCGAGCGTCGGGCTGATCAGGCCCGGTCGGAAGGCGACGAGAAACGCCAGCTTCTCGGTTTCCCGTGCCAGCATCGCCGTCGTCAGCCACGCGTCCTCGCACCAGGCGCCGGCGGGCGTCAGAGCGCCGCGGAACCCGAATTCCTCGGCCGCCCGGCCGATCGACGACAGGTAGCCGATGCTCGCTCGCCGGTCGCCTCCCGCGGCGCCGACGCGGGTTCCGTGACCGCCGCCGACGATGGAGCGGCTGTCCCCGTACGTCGGAAGAAACCAGTGCAGGGTCAGCGGCGAGGGGGTGGTCGCGTCGGACCGTTCGATCAGCGGGTCGGCAGGCATTCGGCCAACGTAGGCGCCGCGCCCGCGCCGAGGAACGGTTGTGCTCGCGGTGATTCGAAACCCGGCCCGGTTCTCGGTCCGCGTCAGCGCACGACGGCGAGGGGCACGTACATCTCCGCCTCGGTCAGCGAGCCGTGGTGCCCGAGCAATTTCGACTGGTTCGGCTCGGCGCCGCGGCGAATCAGCGCACCGGAGCCCAGGGCCAACGCGAGGACGTCGCCGATCATCGGCTCGACGCGGGGGTGCACGGTGGGTCCGAACCACCCGCGATCGATCGCGTCGGCGCGGGTGACGACGAGGTAGCTCTCGCCCAGCTCGCCCTGCCACGCGGCGTGGACGTCGGCCGCCGCTCCGGACTCGGCGAACACGTGGCGAGCGCGCGGTTCGCCGGCGATCATGCGGACACCGTCGGCGAGGGGCGCCACGGCGTCGACGTCGAGGGGATCCAGTACGCGCACCATGCCGTGGTCGGCGGTGACCACCAGGGCCGCGTCCGACGGGAGGCCCGATGCGATGGCGCTCACGATGCGGTCCACGTGGGCGAGCTCGAATCGCCATGCGGCGGAATCGGGTCCGCGTACGTGGCCCGTCAGGTCGAGTTCGGAATAGTACGAGTAGACGAGCGAACGGTCACCTCGGCCGAGGGCATCGAGCGTCTCGGCGGCGAGATCACCCGCCGAGACGCAGGATCGAAAGTCCCCGCCCCGCAGCACCGCTCGGGTCAGACCCGACTCCCGCTGATACGACGGCGCCACTCGGGTGACCGTCACGCCGGCGGCGTCGGCGCGCTCGAACACCGTCGGGTGGGGTTGGAACGTCTCGGGCGGCAGGGCGGTCAACAGGTCCGTTTTGGGGCCCTGGCCGTGCAGCCGCCACTGCAGGGGATTCATCGGCCGGTCGAATCCCGGTACGGCCGTGAGGTATCCGACGATGCCGTGCGATCCCGGTGGGCTTCCGGTGCCCAGGGACGCCAGCGAGGTCGCGGTGGTGGAGGGGAAGGTCGCGGTGAAGGTCCGGGCGGCGACCTCGGTGAGAAAGGGCGCCTCGGCCGGGTGTGCGGCGAGTTGCCGGGCACCCAGACCGTCGATCACCAGCACGCACAGTCGGCGTATTCCGTCGAGCCCGAGGCCGACGGTGTCCGTCTCGCCGGGAACTCCGAGAGCGCCGAGTGCGGAGGGGAGAAGATCGGCGAGACTGCCGTCGCCGTATCGGGGAGTGACCACCATCGTTCAAGGCTATCCGGTGCCGTCAGTCGAACAGCGTGTCCTCGGAGCCGAACAGGTCGAGGGTGCCCAGGGGGTCCGGACTCCCGAAGAGTTCGAGCTGAGCGCCACGGGACCCGGCGTCGTCGGACGGGGAGGTGGTCTCGTTCCGAGCCACGAGGTGGCGGTGCGCGGAGATGAGCAGATTCGCGGTCACTCGCCAGATCCGTGCGTCGAGGCCCGCTGCGGCCGCCGCCCGCGGATCGTCCTCGGGCAGCGCGCGATCGAGTGCCGCGGCCTCGCAGTCGCGAGCGACCTCCAGGAACGAGGAAAGGACCGTCCGATCGTGCCCGCAGTGCCCCAGCACCTCCTCGACGTCGATGTCCGCTCCGCGCGCCCAGACGTCCTCGGCCAGTGCACAGAGCAGCGGCGGCAGCCGCGTCGACCCGGGCGAGGGCACGGACGGCTCGCCGAGCCGATCGAGATACGGCACGGCACCGAGCTTCGCGACCAGGTTCTCCGCGGCCTCGCCGACGAAACGCTCCATCAGGGCCAGCATGTCCACGATCTGCTGCGGCACGCACGGAACGACCGGCACGTCGATCGTGGCGACCACCCGATCCTGATCCAGCAGAACCTTCACGTGCGGCCAGCGACGGTTGACGTCCGCGATGACCACGGCGGCCCGCTGCGGATCACGCACGCCGGTGGCGATGGGCGCGAGGATCTGTACGAACGGTGCGTCGTACGTGGGGCACAGGTAGAGGAATGCCGGACCCAGCCGAAACGGGAAGTCACCGTCCTCGTCGGCCTCGGGGACGAACCCCAACAGCCGATGCAGGGTGTTCTCCACGACCTCGCGGCGATGATCTCCGCCCCCGGTGCGCACGGCGACGAACGGGTCGGCGGGCGCATGCGGCGGCTCGTGGATCCGCTCCACCAGCGCCGCGACGTCGAGGCGCTCCGGTGACTCGGGGCGGACGAACGCGGGGTGCGGCACGTCCCAGACCTCGCGCAGCACCCCGACCGCGGCCGCGGCCAACTGATCGGCGTGCGATCGCGGCCGATCGAGGAACCAGTTGCTGGGCACGTCGGACGGGACGGCCTCCGCATCGTGCGCGGAGACGACGGGCGGTGAGAACGCCCACCGGTCGAAGACCGCCACGTGCTCGGATCCCAGCGCGTACGACGGGCAGTCGTCCGGCAGGTACTCGACGGTCAGCGCCTCGCAGCGAACCAGGTCGATGTCCCACGCGTACAGCTCGACGCAGGGCACCTCGGCGTGGGCGGCCGACGGCAGGCAGTGCAGCACGAGAGACCCACCGATGGGCATCTCGTCGATGTGGTCCGCCAGAGCGGAGCGAAAGCGCGTCCATGCCTGCTGCACGGAGCGGTCGAAAGCGTCGACGTCGTTCATGATTCGCACGCTAGACCCGACCACCGACACGAACGGTTCGGTCAGGCCAGCAGGTCCTGATACGCCTCGTGCGTGGCGATGAAGTGGTCGACGTAGGAGCACGACGCGACGACCGTGGCGCCCGCGTCGCGGGTGTCGTCGAGTGCGAACGTGGTCACCTGGCCGGCGACGCCGCGACCGCGGAACTCCGGGAGGGTGACGGTGTGGTCGAAGTCCCGGACACCGTCCCTCTCGCGGTATTCGGAGTACCCGGCGAGCTCACCGTCGATCCGGAGCTCGAAGCGGTGCGCGGTCTCGTCGTGGGTCAGCTCGGTTGCCATGTCGCGACTCTATCCGCGGCGTATCACCGCAGGTGCAGTGCGCCGAGCAGTTCCCGCTCGTACGCGGCGAACGCGGGCGTCGTCACGGCGTCGATGCCGCGTGGACGCGGCAGTTCGATCGTCAGGTCGGCGACCACCGTCGCGGGCCGCGGTGACAGGACGACGACGCGATCCGACAACTGCACGGCCTCGCGGATGTCGTGGGTGATCATGACGACGGTCCATCGATACCTCTCCCACACGGACTGCAGCCAGTCCTGCATCGACGTGCGGGTGAGGGAATCGAGCGCGCCGAACGGCTCGTCCAACAGCAGCACGTCCCGTCCCTGGACGACGGTGCGCAGCAGCGCCGCTCGCTGCCGCATTCCACCCGACAGAGCCGACGGTCGCGCGTTCTCGAATCCGTCGAGACCGAACACGGGGAACAGCTCCTGCGCCTGCGCTCGGGCGGCAGCAGCCGGGACGCCCTGGACCTCGAGACCGAGGGCGGTGTTCGCGAGCACCGTCCGCCAGGGGAAGAGCAGATCCTTCTGCGGCATGTACGCGGACGCCTCGACCGTCACGGTGCCGGCGTCGGGCGAGCGCAGGCCGGCGACGATGTCGAACAGGGTGCTCTTGCCGCAGCCGCTGGGCCCGATGACGGAGACGAATTCGCCGCGGCGAACCGTGAGGTCGATTCCGCCCAGGACCGGGGTGCCGGGAAATGCCGTGACCACCGATCGGAGGTCCAGCACGACGTCGGTCATCGGGACCGCCCCTCTCCGGAATCGACCAGGGCCCACGGCGCGACGATCCGCTCGGCCAGGTAGGTGAGCAGGAACAGGGTGATGCTGAGCAGTGCGGTGACGAGGACGGCGGCGAGGACCAGATCGGTGCGGAACGAGTTCTTCTGCTGGCTCATGTAGATCCCGAGACCCGAACTGGCTCCGACGTATTCGGAGAACACCGCACCCACCACCGCGTAGGTGATGCCGATGCGCAGCGAGGTGAAGAAGCGGGGCATCGCCGACGGCAGTCGAACGTACCGGAACTGTTGACGCCGATTCGCCCCCATGCTGCGCAGCAGCGCGTCGGACTGCCGGTCGGCCGAGGCGAATCCCTCGATGAGACCGAGCGTCATCGGAAAGAACGTCACCAGCGCGACGACCAGCAGTTTGGGAAGGACGCCGAAGCCGAACCAGATGATCATCAGCGGTGCGATCGCGATGATCGGCAGAGTCTGCGAGACCACCAACAGCGGAACCAGCGCTCGACGCAGCCACGGCGAGAAGTCCACCGCCGTCGCCAGGGTCCACGCCACCGCCAGGGACAGCGCGAAACCCAGCAACGTCACCTGCAGGGTCGACGCCGCGTGGCCGGCGATCACCTCACGATTGGCGTACCCCTGTTCGAGCACCCGCATGGGCGACGGCAGGATCTGCGGTCGAATTCCACTGACCTGCACGTAGATCTGCCAGATCACCACGCCGACGACGACCAGCACGACGGCGGGCAGAATGTGCCGAATCCGCGGCAGGGTCACCCGAGGTAGTCGTCGGTGAAGTACGTGGACCAGTCCGGTTCGTCGGTGAGCGGTGCTCCGTCCGGTCCGGTCAGGACCCCGGCGTCGTAGAGGAACTTCGAGTACCCCGTCCACTTCTCCAGTGTCTGTGTTCCGACGCGACCAGCGTCGTCGAGCATGTAGTCCGCGGCGAGCATCCGCTGGCTCTCGAACACCAACTCCTCGTCGGTGAAGGTTCCGGGGTTGGCGTCGATCAGATCCTGCGCAGCGGCGTCGGGGTCCTCCGCCGCGAGCTGATACCCACGTTGCAAGGCCTGCACGAAATCTCGGGCCCGACCCGGATTCTGCGCCATCCACTCGTCGTTCCCGTTGACCACGATGGCGTACGCGTCGGGGAAGCCGTGATCGACGTAGTCGAAGTACTTCATCGGGGTGCCGCGGCGCTCGGCCTCGAGCCCTTCCCACGCGAAGTACGACACCGTGAAATCGGCTGTGCCCGAGTAGACGGCCTCGTAGGCGGACGTTCCGAGGACGACGGTCTCGAACGTGCCCGTTCCGCCGTCGGCCCGGATGACCTCCTGCAGGGTGACGTTCTCACCGGCGTCGCCGAAGCCGGCGTACGTGGTGCCGTCGAGGTCACGCGGGCTCGCGATGTCGTCGCGGTCCGCGCGCACGCCGATCCCGGTGGCCCAGTGTTGAAGTGGGGCCATGACGGAGGTGATCTGTGCGCCCGCCGCGCGGGCGAAGGTCGACGAACTCTGGAAGCTGATCCCGAATTCCGCGTTCCCGGAGTCGATCAGCGTGTCCGGCGACGCGGAGTTGTACGGCAGGACCTCGACGTTCAACCCGGCGTCGTCGAAGAACCCCTGCTGCTGCGCCACGAACAACCCGGTGTGATTGGTGTTGGGGGTCCAGTCCAGGGCGAAACGGATGGTGTCCGGGTCGGACGACGCGGTGGCGCATCCCGCCGACGAGCCGGCGAGAACGACGGCAGCCGCGGCAATTCCGGCGAGCCGCCTCACGAGGCGGGCCAGGGAGCGGTGTTCAGGGCGGTGTCCCAGAACAGCAGTTCGTAGCGCATCGCGATCGCGAAGGCCGTGGCCATGCGGGCGCGCTCGGCCTCGGTAGCGGCGTCGGCGGCGGCGTCGACCAACTCGCGGGCGCGGGCCGCGGAGACCTGGAACTCCTCGGCGTCGTACGTGGTGACCCACCGCGCGAAAGGGTGATTCGGATCGGCGTCCAGCACGGCCCGCGCCGACGCGGCCAGGGTGCGGCCTACTTCCGCGTAGATCCAGAAGCAGGGCAGGGCCGCGGCGGCGCCGACGGCGTAGGTGTCGGTGGCGGCCGTCGCCGTCAGGTACGAGACGTATCCCAGGCAGGCCGGGGTGTGCTCGATCGGTCCGTCGACGTCGACGGCCAGGGCGGGATCGGCGAGAAGTGTTGCGTGCAGTTCTTTCTCGGCGGTGATCGCCGTCGCCGACGACGACGCCCAGAAGGCTCCGGCGTCGGGATCGGTGGCCTTGGAGGCCAGGAGCGCGAGCGCCTTCGCGTAGCCCTCGAGGTAGAGACCGTCCTGCTCGATGTACGTCCGGAAGACCGGGACGGGCAGGGTGCCGTCACCCAGGCGGGTGAGGAATTCGAGTTCGTCGATCTGTCGGCGCACCCCGGAGGTGCTCTCCCACAGTCGATCGGAGAAACGGGCAGCGGCGTGCCCGGGTGAAGACGGCGTCATGGCCGTGACATCCCTTCGTCAGAATTACCTGCATCAGGTTCTCGGGTGTCATCTCAGCCTCGCCGTCGTGGCGAAGCACCCCGTGTCAGAACGTGCTCAACATAACACCGGCCTCCCGTCCGCGGTGCGGATGGGAGGCCGGTGAGCGTGAATCGGGAGCGGATCAGAACTTCATGTCCTCGAGTTCCATGCCCTTGGTCTCCGGAATCTTCGCCTTGACGAAGAAGAACGACACGACGGCGAAGAACGCGAAACCGCCGTAGACGATGGACAGGCCGATGGCCTCGGTCATCGCCGGGAACAGCAGCGAGATCGTGAAATTGGCGATCCAGTTCGCGGCGGTGCCGATGCCCAGCGCCATCGCGCGCATTCGGTTCGGGAACATCTCGCCGAGCAGAACCCACATGATCGGTCCCCACGTCGCCGCGAAGAACACCACGAAGAGGTTGGCGCCGATGAGGGCGACGACGCCCCACGGCTCCGGAAGGGACACATCGTCTCCGGTGCCGATCTGCTGGGAGAAGGCGATCGCGGCCATGATCAGACCCACGAACATGCCGAGGGATCCCGCCATGAGCAGGTTCCGGCGGCCGACCCGGTCCACGAAGAGAATGGCCACGAAGGTCATGCCCACGTTGATGATCGAGGTGATCACGGACGTCGTGAACGACTGACTCTCGCTGAATCCCACCGACTGCCACAGCGTCGTCGAGTAGTAGAAGATCGCGTTGATACCGACGAACTGCTGCAGGACGGCCATGATGATGCCGACCCACACCAGGGGCTGGAGTCCGAAGCGTGGTCCGCGGATGTCCGCGAAGGACGACTTCTGCTCCTTCCGCAACGTCAGCCGGATCTCGTGGATGCGCTGATCCGGGTGCTTCTCACCGGTGATGTTCGCCAGTACCTCGGCCGCCTCCTCGTCGAGGTGCTTGCCCACCAGGTAGCGGGGAGATTCCGGAATGAGCAGGGCCAGAACGCCGTACACCAGGGCGGGGATGACGCCGACGAGGAACATCCACCGCCAGGCCTCGATGCCGAACCAGAACTTATTGGCCGCGCCGCCCGCCGTGTTCGCGAGCACCGCGTTGGACAGCAGGGCCGCGAAGATGCCGATGGTGATTGCGAGCTGCTGCAGCGACGCGAGGCTGCCGCGCATCCGTGCGGGGGCGATCTCGGCGATGTAGGCCGGGGCGATCACCGAGGCGATACCGATGCCGAGCCCGCCGAGAACTCGCCAGAACATCAGATCGGGGACGCTGAACGCGAAGCCGGATCCGATCGACGAGATCACGAATAGGGCCGAGCCGAGCAGCATGACCTTCTTGCGACCCCACCGGTCCGCGAGGCCACCGGCGAACCAGGCGCCCGCCGCGCATCCCAGTAGCGCGACCGCGACCGCGAATCCGGTGAGGAGCTCGCTGAGGGCGAATTCGCCCTGAATGGCTTCGACGGCACCGTTGATGACGGAGCTGTCGAAACCGAAGAGAAAGCCCCCGACGGCGGCGGCGACGGTCACGCCGATGGCCTTGGCCGTGTGATTATTCGACGCTTGGGTCGTCATCGTTCCCTGCCTACGTATCGAGAGGCCGCCGACCCGGCGTCGACGGCGAAGCAGAACATCTCGTCGGACCATACGCTCGGTACGTGGTCGCCGAAACGGTTCCCATCGTCGGAGTCCGGTTTGTCCAGGGTCGATTCGGTGAACCCGCTGCGTATGCAAACAACACTGCGGCGAACGGGCCGCGCGTCGGCCGAGCTGGCCTGGGAGCGGTACATGGACACCTCGCTGTGGCCGGTGTGGGCTCCGCAGATCATGGGGGTCGACGCGTCCACCGATCGTCTGGAGGCAGGCACGACCGGCACGGTCCACGGGCCCCTCGGTGTCCGGGTGTCGTTCGAGGTTCTCGCGGTCGACGAGCCTGGCAAGGTGTGGAAGTGGCGGGCGTGGATCGGTGCGCCCAGCGCGGGGCTGACACTCGAGCACGGCGTCGAACCGGCCCGGTCGGGCTCGCGCACGTGGCTGACCGTGGAGGGTCTCGCGGTGTTCGTGATTCCGTACTCACCGGTGGCGCTGTTCGCGCTGGGCCGGCTCGTCGCCGCGCCCTGAGCGGCCATAGGTGGCGGCCCGGGTTACCCGTGGGTAACGTCGGACACCGTGTCGAGCAGTGATACCTCCCCGGTCGTGACGACGCGGGACGGCGCAGTGCGTGGTTCCCGGCACGGTGACATCGTCGGGTGGAAGGGCATCCCCTTCGCCGCCGCGCCCGTGGGCGACCTCCGATTCCGAGCACCGCGGCCGCCGTCGCCGTGGGAGGGCGTGCGTGACGGCGACCGATTCGGTGCCATGGCGCCTCAGGGACGTGGCGGTCCGGTGCCGATGGACGACAGCATCCCCATCGACGAGGACTGCCTGTCGCTGAACATCTGGGGACCCGAACTCGACGGCACGCCGCGACCGGTGATGGTGTGGATCCACGGCGGCGCCTACTGCCTGGGCTCGTCCGCTCAACGCATCTACGACGGCCGGAACCTGGCGCGGCTGGGCGAGGTCGTCGTGGTGACGATCAACTATCGCGTCGGAGCCCTCGGCTGGCTCGATCTCTCGTCGTTCGGGACCGAGGACGAGGTGTTCGAGACCAACATCGGTCTGCGCGATCAGATCTGCGCGCTCGAATGGGTGCGGGACTGTATCGCCGATTTCGGCGGTGATCCGGGCAACGTCACGCTGTTCGGGGAATCGTCGGGCGGGGCGTCGGTGACCACGCTGATGACCTCGCCTCTCGCCGAGGGGTTGTTCCACAAGGCGATCGCGCAGAGTGCGCCGGCCACGTCGGTCTACGGACCGGAGCGAGCCCGGCAGGTCTCCGCGCGTTACCTGGAATTGGTGGGGGTCTCACCCGACGAGGTGGGCAGGCTCCGCGAACTACCCGTCGACCTGCTGGTCGACGCCGCCGAGAAGCTCGTGTACGAGGTTCCCGAAAAAGTACCCGGCACACTCGGTTTCGCCCCCGTGGTCGACGGGGACGTGGTGCCGCGGTACCCGGTGGCCGCGTTCCAGAAGGGGTATTCGCACGACATCCCGCTCATCATCGGGTCCAATCACGACGAGGCGTCGGTGTTCCGGTTGATGAAGTCACCGCTCATGCCGGTCACGTCGGACACCGTCGCGGCGATGTTCGAGGCCATCGCCGTCGACCATCCGGATCTACCCCCGGATCGTGTCGCGGAGATCATGTCGGCCTACCCGGATCTGCCGAAGAGCACCGGCGCACTGGCGTTGGCCCGCGACGCGGGCTTCCGCATGCCGAGCCAGTGGATCGCGGATGCGCACTGCGTGCGATCGCCCACCTTCGTCTACCGGTTCGACCACGCGACCCCGGTGCTGCGTGCTGCTCGGATCGGAGCGGGCCACGCGACGGAACTGCCGTACGTGTTCGGCAACTTCGGCACGTTCGACCGCGACCCCACCTTCTGGCTCGGCGGACGCAAAGCAGCGCAGCAGGTCTCGCGCCGGATACAGAGACGGTGGGTCGCCTTCGCGTGGCACGGAGTACCCGCTGCGCTGGACGGCTCGAAGCACTGGGCGCCGTACGACGAACGTCGCAGGACCCTCGTCATCGACACCCACGATGCGCTGATCGCGGATCCCGATCGCGAACTCCGCGAGGTGTGGGGCGATCGAGTCCTCGGATTCAGTTGACGGTCAGGCCTTTTCGTAGGTGAGGCAGTTCGCGGTGTCGGACGCTTCGCCGGCGCCGATGCGCACGGCCGCGGCGCTGCACTCGAGGTTCGCGTTGAACGTGCAGTCCACGCGCTGGCAGGCGCCGACCTGAGTGGTGACCGTCTCGAGTCCGCCCTTGGTGTCGAGGGGGATGAAGGTGCCGCAGTCGGCGGTGCCGTTGCTTCCGCCGACGTTGATGGCGAAGGCGTGGCAGCCGTCGTGGTTGTAGGAGCAGCTGCTGACCGTGCACTCGCTGACGTGGGGCATTTCGACGGTGGTCATGGGTCCTCCAGGGGGAATCGGGTGTCGCTTCTCCCGTGACGGTAATACGAAAAATGGCTTCGCAACAGCAAGGTCAGGCTGACCTATTCGGCGTCGAAGTTCGGGAACACCGTTGTGCCGTAATGGTTCTGAGGCGAGGCTAACCATTGATCCGCGGTGTGGGGCGGGGGTGCTGGGTTATCGCGCGGCTGGGGTGCCGCGCACCCTGCAGTGAGACGCGCACGCTGCACGGTGCGCAGAGCGCTGGTGGGTGCGCGGGGGTGGGGTGCATTCCCCACTGCCGGCATCCGCACGGTCCGCGGAGCGCTGGGTTATCGCGCGGCTGGGTTGGCGGCCGCGCACCGTGCAGCGAGACGCGCACGCTGCACGGTGCGCAGAGCGCTGGTGGGTGCGCGGGGGTGGGGTGCGCTCCCCACTGTCGGCATCCGCACGGTCCGCGGAGCGCTGGAGGGTGCGCGGAACGGGCGAGGCTGTGGATAACTTTTCTCGGGGGTCCGGCCGTCGGGTCAGCATGTACGGATGGACATCACCGGGGGCGATGCACTGTTGCGACGCGATGCCGTCGTACGGGGTGTGACCGACAACGACCTGCGGACACACGTTCGCCGCGGCGACATCGAGTCCGCGAATCGAGGGCTCTATCTGCCCGCGGGTGCGCTGGCGTCCATGGACGATCGTGCGAAGCACCTCGTCGCGGTGCGGGGGAGTGTCGTCCGATCGGGGCCCGACGTCGTTGTCAGTCGCGAATCCGCCGCGATGCTGCACGGCTTCGAGATGTGGGAGCCGAACCTCGAGACGGTCCACTTGAGTTCGCCGCGAACGTCGGGTGGACACGTCAACGCGATCCGGCACCTACACGCAGATGGACTGCCCGCGTGGGAGGTCGCCGAGGTCGGGGGACTCCGCGTGACTTCCACGGCGCGAACGGTCGCGGATCTGGCGCGCTGTCTGGACTTCGAGCACGCGGTGTGTGTCGGCGACTCCGCGTTGCGAATGGCCGCCGTGTCCGTCGACGAGATAGGGAAGGCGCTCGCTTCCACCACGTCGAAGGCCGGGAAACGTCGCGCGACGAAGGTCCTGGAGTTCCTGGACGCTCGCGCGGAATCCATCGGTGAATCTCGGAGCCGCGTGTACCTCGATCGGTACGACTTCCCGGCGCCGACACTGCAGATCGACCTGTTCGACAGCGACGGTTCGTTTCTCGCGCGGCCCGACTTCTGCTGGGAGAGCGAGGGTGTGATCGGCGAATTCGACGGTGTGGCGAAGTATCGCGAGTTCGTTCGCGCGGGTGAGCGACCCGCCGACGTCGTGGTGCGGGAGAAGCGCCGCGAGGACCGACTGAGATCGCACGGGTGGGTGGTGGTGCGGTGGACGTGGTCGGACCTCTACTCCAGCGAGACCGCGGCGCGGATCGAGCGCTGCTTCGCCCTCGCTCGGGGGTTGCCCGCTCCCACCACGCACACCGTGCAGTGAGACGCGCACGCTGCACGGTGCGCGGAGCGCTGGAGGGTGCGCGGGAACCGGGCGGAGCGCTGGAGGGTGCGCGGGGGAGCCGCGGAGCGCTGGAGGGTGCGCGGGGAGCGCAGGTGGCGCAGAGCCCGCTACAGCACCGCCCCCGGGTTCAGGATCCCCGCCGGATCGAGGGCGTCCTTGATGCGCCGGGTCAGCTCCATGACGTCCTCGCCCACCTGGTCGGGCAACCACGCCTTCTTGAGTCGACCCACCCCGTGCTCACCGGTGATGGTGCCGCCCAACGAGATCGCGAGGCTCATGATCTCGCCGAAGGCGAGGTGGGCGCGGGCTTCCATGTCGGCGTCGTTCGGGTCGAAGACGATGAGCGGGTGCGTGTTTCCGTCGCCGGCGTGGGCGATGACGGCGACCACCACCTGCCGGGCATCGGAGATCTTGGCGATGCCCTCGACCAGATCGGCCAGCGCGGGGAGCGGAACCCCGACGTCCTCGAGCAGCAGGGAGCCGGTGCGCTCGACGGCGGGGATGGCGAATCTGCGGGCGGCGGCGAACGCTTCGCCCTCGTCGGGGTCGTCGGTGACGAACACCTCGGTGGCGTGCGCGTTCTCGCACGCGTCGGCCATGATCGCGGTCTCCTCGGTGCGATGCGCGCCGGGGGAGTCGGAGCGGGCGATGATCATCGCTGCGGCGGTGCGATCGAGCCCCATCTTCAGGGCGTCCTCGACCGCGTTGATGGACACCTTGTCCATGAACTCGAGCATCGCCGGGCGCAGCGATCGCGAGATGCCGAGGATCGCGTCCATCGCGTCGGCGAGGGTGGAGAAGGTGGCGACCACGGTGCTCGCGGGTGGTTGCGCGGGAATGAGCCGCAGAGTGATTCCGGTGATGACGCCCAGGACCCCCTCGCTGCCCACGAAGAGCTTGGTCAGCGACAGCCCCGCGGAGTCCTTCAGTCGGGCGCCGCCGAGTCGAACGAGCATGCCGTCGGCGAGCACCACGTCGAGACCGAGGATGTAATCGGTGGTGACGCCGTACTTCACGCAGCACAATCCGCCCGCGTTGGTGGCCGCGTTGCCGCCGATCGAACACATCTCGAACGACGACGGATCCGGCGGATACCAGAGCCCGTGCTCGGCCGCGGCCTTCTTGACCTCGACGTTCAGCAATCCGGGCTGCACGACGGCCGTGCGTGTGACGGGATCGATCGTCATCTCGCGCATCGCCTCGGTGGTCAGCACGATGCCGCCGTCGACGGCCGTGGCGCCGCCGGACAGTCCGGATCCGGCGCCGCGCGGAACCACGGGTACGGAATGCTCGGTCGCCCAGCGCATCACCGCCTGCACGTCCTCGGTGCTGCGCGCCCGGACGACGGCGAGTGGAGTGCCGGCGTCGGGATCGCGGGCCCAGTCCTGGCGGTATCCCGCGGTGACGTCCGGATCGGTGACGATGCAGTCGGCCCCGACGATGTCGGACAGGGCCTCGAGTCGTGGATCGATGGCGGTTCCCCCTAGCGAAGTGTCACGACCTGGCGAAGTGTGACGGCGGTCTCTGCGTCCGACGCTACTCGTCGGTGTCGGCACGACGCGGCGAATCGAGTGAGCGAACCGGCCGGTCGGCAAGCAACACCAGTAACAGCAGTAACTCTGTTACCAAGTTGTGGCCCGATGGCAGCCGATTCGTGTGCACCGCGGCGTTACCGTTCGTCGATACGGACGTCGGCACTCCCGCCGAAGCCGAGGGGGCGAGAAGGAGGCACTCATGGCACCGTCGAAGAGCACGTCGAAGAACACGGCACCGTCGAAGCTGGCGGCGGCACCGACACCGACGGCGTCGGGAAACGGGCCGGCAGAATGCGCGGCAGCGCTGTTCTCCTACGACTTCGGCACCACCGGGGTCGCGTACGACACCCTCGAGTCGCTGCACCGCGGTGAGGTCGACGAGTGGACCGACGCGTTGGAACGGTCCGGCCTGTTCGCCCCCGCAGAAATCGCGCACCTCGACCGCCAGTGGCGCGAACAGCCGTCCTTGCTGCTCGAGATCCTGCTCCGCGACGCCGATCAGGTCACCGCCCGGCGGTGCCGCCTCGCCTGGGCCTCGATGGACCGGCTCGCCCCGTTCGTCGTCCCGATCTCGCACATCGGCTGATCCGCCCTCCCGGAACCGAGCGCCCCCCAGAACCGAGCGCACTCACAGAACGGTGACCGTGTCCCCTCGGCGCAGGTAGACCTGACCGTCGGTCAGGGTCGCGAACGGCGTTCCGGCGGAGCGGTATTCGTCGACCATCACGGCGCCGGCGTCGTCGGGATCCAGTTCCGGCGAGCGCCAGTGCGGCACGAGAACGACGTCGACGACTCCGAGCCCGTCCCACAGCACCGGGCCACCGGTGGTCGGCTCGACCTCCTCCGGCGGGTCCGCGTGCTCGATGCCGCGCAGCGTCGGACCGAGAACGCACGATCCGGCGCTGTATCCGCCGTAGACCAGAGCGTCCTTCTCGAGCAGCGATCGGATCGCGACGTCCGCACCGGACAGCGCCATCTGGCTGCGCAACACGAAGGTGTTGCCGCCGCGCACCCAGACGGCGCCCGCGTCCGCGAGTACCTCCTCGACCTCGGCGCCGGACCGCACGCGCCGAAGATCGAGCTCCTCGGGAGCGAAACCCGCCGCGCGCAGCAGCGTCATGTCGGACGTCACGGCCGACGCACGCGCCTCGGTCGGAAACGCGTCGACCGCGTTGGCGATCACCACGATCCGACCCGGTTCCCCGGTCATCTCGAGGAATCGCTCGCGGTGCAGGCCGAACCGATACGACGCCAGGAAGAGACGCATCGTCGTCAGGTCGTTCGCAGCAACTCGTCGGCGGAGACCACCGTGGCGACCATGCTTCCCAGGGCGGCCATGATCGCGGCGTGCACCTGCGCCCCGGGGATCTCGGTGTCACCGAACGTGAGATCCGGTGCAGCGCAACCATCGTGGACCACCGTGACCCGGTACCCCAGATCGGCGGCCGCACGGACCGTCGCGTCGACACACATGCTGCTCATCATCCCGACCACCACGAGCTCGTCGACGCCCAGCGAGTTCAGCGTCTCGTGCAGATCCGTCTCGTGGAACGAGTTGGGGAAATTCTTCGACACCACGGTCTCGCCCTCGGCGGGCGTCACCGCCGCGTGGGTCTCGATGCCGTCGGTTCCCGGACGCATGAACGTCGCGTCCGGTCCCTCCCACACGTGCCGGACGTGGACGACGGGTGCGTTCGCCGCCCGCTGCGCGTCGAGAACGCGGGCAGCGACTCGCACCGCCGCATCGGGTTCGACGAGGGGAAAGGCCCCGCCGGGGAAGTAGTCGTTCTGCAGATCGATGAGCAGGAGTGCGGTAGTCATTCCTCCACTGTCCTCTCGAGGCTCGCTGCCCGACACGAAACGCCGGGATGCGACCGCACGACCTCGTAGGGTCGAAGCATGTCGCTGCAGAAGATGATCGATTCGCCCGCCGACCTGATCGCCGACGCCTCGCGCGCTGCCGCCGCCGCGGCGCCCGACCTCGCCTGGAACCCCCGCCCCGGGTACTTCACCCGGCGCACCCCCACCGACGAGGGTCGGGTCGCGCTCCTGTCCGGAGGCGGGTCGGGCCACGAACCCATGCACGCCGGCTTCGTCGGTGCCGGCATGCTCGACGGCGCCTGCCCCGGGCTGGTGTTCACCTCTCCCAACGCCATCCAGATCGAAGCGGCCACGCGCGCAGTCGATTCCGGTGCGGGCGTGGTGCACATCGTGAAGAACTACACCGGCGACATCATCAACTTCCGGGTCGCCGCGACCATGTGTCGCGACAGCGGCATGCGCGTCGGGACCGTGGTGGTGGCCGACGACGTGGCATCGGAATCCGACGACGGACCCGGCCGTCGGGGAACGGGCGCGACCATCGTGGTGGAGAAGGTCTGTGGCGCGTCCGCGGCCCGCGGTGACGATTTCGACACCGTGCTCGGCTGGGGACAACGCGTCGCCGACGCCTCGCGCAGCATGGCCGTCGCCTACCGCGCGTGCACCGTCCCGGGCTCGACCGAACCGTCGTTCGAGCTCGGAGACGACGAGGTGGAGTTGGGCGTCGGCATCCACGGCGAGCGGGGGACCTCCCGTGTCTCGACCCCGACGGCGCGCGAGTTGGTGGCGGCCCTGCTCGACCCGATTCTGGCGTCGTCGGGTATCGAGGAGGGTGCGGACGTCATCCTCGTCGTCAACGGTCTCGGTGCGTCCCATCCGCTCGAGCTGAACGTGGTGTTCGGCGACGCGGCCGAGCACCTGCGCGAGAAGGGAGTGCGGGTACGACGCGTGCTGGTGGGCACGTTCGTGACCGCGTTCGACATGGCCGGTGTCTCGCTCACCCTCGTGACGTGCGACGACGACATGCTCGAGCTGTGGGATGCGCCGACCGCCGCTCCCGGGTGGCCCAACGCCCCGGTGCGGGACATCGAGTGGGCCGACCGGGAGACGGACGACCGGCCCGTGGCGCAACTCGGTGACGGAGGCGAGCCCGACGCCGTCGTCTCCCGCTGGGTCTCGTCGTTCGTGCAGCGAGTGTCCGACGCCGTCGACGACCTCACCGATCTCGATCGCCGGGCCGGTGACGGCGACTTCGGCACCAACATGTCTGCCGGACTGGCCGGTGTCGAGCTGCGCGAGACCGATTCTCCCGCAACGCTGTTCGAGAGGTTGGCGCGGGGATTTCTCGAGGACGCCGGTGGTACGTCCGGTGCGCTCTTCGGGGTGTTCTTCCACCGACTCGCGGTGACCTTCGCCGATCACGGGGTGAGTGCCGAGACCCTCGCGGACGGAACGGCCGCGGGGCTCGATGCGATCACCGAACTCGGTGGCGCCCGGGTCGGCGACAAGACGATGGTCGACGCCCTCGCGCCCGCATCGGAGGCACTGCGCGCGGAGCCCGGCCGATCGCTCGCCGACGCGACGGCGGCCGCCGCCTCCGCCGCGGCGCGCGGAGTGGAGGAGACCGCCGACCTGCTCGCGCAGCGTGGGCGCGCGAGCTACGTGGGCGATGCCGCGCGAGGCGTCGTGGATCCGGGCGCGCTGGTGATCTCCTGGTTCTTCGAGGAGGCCGCGGCCGCCGCTCGCTGACACGAGTCGCGCAACTGGGGAACGGGTCAGGTGAGGGCGGCGCGAATGGCCGCGGCCGTGGCCTCCGGTTCGCTCTGCCTGCGAGTGAGGAACCCGGCGATGAACCGGACCTTGTCGCCGTGGTGGCGGGGGACGACGTGCAGGTGCGAGTGGAACACCGTCTGGAACGCGGCGCGCCCGTCGTTCATCGCGAGGTTCACCCCGTCTGCCGCGATGGTGCTGCGCCGCATGGCTGCGGCGAGCGTCTGACCCGTCGCGAACACGTCCGCGCCCACGGCGGGGTCCAGTTCCGCGAGCCCCGACGAGTGCGTCTTGGGAATGACCAGCGTGTGACCGCGGGTGACCGGTCGTATGTCGAGGAACGCCAGCACGGTGTCGGTCTCGTGGACGACCGTGGCCGGGGCGTGGCCGTCGACGATGTCGCAGAACACGCACTCGGTCATCGGCCGACCCCTGCCGCCAGCGCGGTCACCAGGGCGGGCAGCGCAACGGCGGCGCTCGCTCGCCATCGGTGGTGGGCGAGGTCGGACACCGCGGTCTCCTCGGGGTTGATCTCGACGACCGTGGCGCCGACGCTTCGCGCCATGCCGGGCAGTCCGGCGAAGGGGTAGACCAGCCCGGACGTCCCCACGACGAGAACCACGGACGACGCCTCGACCGCGGCCACCACGGCCTCCCACTGATCCTCGGGGAGAGGTTCGCCGAACCACACCACACCGGGGCGCACCGGGCTGCTGCACTCCTCGCACAGCGGCGGCGGCGACCGCAGCTCCTCGGTCTCGATCGTGTCGAGGGGTCCGACGTACGGGCGGTCGCAGATCGAACACCGCACCGCGGCCAGGGTGCCGTGGACGTGGGCGACGACCTCGGATCCGGCGCGCTCGTGCAGGTCGTCCACGTTCTGTGTGCCGATCAGCACCCGACCCCCGCGCACGGCGGCGTCGTTCTGCCACTGTGCGAGTGCGGTGTGCCCGGCGTTCGGCTGCGCCGCCGCGACCAGACCTGCGCGCCAGCGATACCACCCCCACACCAGGTCCGGGTCGCGGGTGAACGCGTCGGGACTGGCGAGTTCCGTCGGATCGAATCGCTTCCACAGACCGGTCTGCGCACCGCGAAAGGTGGGGACACCGGATTCGGCGGACATCCCGGCTCCGGTGAGGACCGTGACGGTGGCGGCCGCGGCGATCGCGTCGAGGACGGCGGCGTCCGGTTTCGGCGAGTCCACAGGGGGTTCGAGCGAGGTCATGAGTGCGAGTGTGCCAAAGGGCTCCGACACGACGGGCCAGGTCTATGAGTTCTCTCACATTCCGTGAACACAACGAACAAAACCTTGTCGTAAGTTACTTTTCGGTAGCCGCGCCTGGCTACGATCAGGCCCCCTCGCAGGGGTCACTGGAGCTTCGACAGGAAGAACTGAGCCGTTGGAAACAAGTCGTGAGGCAGGGCCGCTCGTCGGGGTCGTACGCGAGACGAACGCAGGGGAGCGGCGAGTCGCACTGGTCCCCAAGGTCGTCGCGTCGCTCGTCGGCAAGGGCGTTCGGGTGGTCGTCGAATCCGGCGCCGGACTCGGTGCGCTGATCCCGGACCAGTTGTACGTCGACGCGGGCGCCACGGTGGGCGATCCGTACTCGGCGGACGTCGTGGTGAAGGTCGCGCCGCCGTCCGAGGCGGAGGTGAGCAAGCTGAAGAGCGGTTCGACGCTCGTCGGGTTCCTCGCCCCGCGCAACGCGGACACCATCATCCCCACGCTCGCCGCCGCCGGCGTGCAGGCGTTCGCGGTCGAGGCCATCCCCCGCATCTCGCGCGCCCAGGTGATGGACGCGCTGTCGTCGCAGGCCAACGTGGCCGGGTACAAGTCCGTGCTGCTGGCCGCCTCGGAGTCGACTCGGTTCTTCCCGATGCTGACCACCGCGGCGGGCACGGTGAAGCCGGCGTCCGTCCTGGTTCTGGGCGTCGGGGTCGCCGGGCTGCAGGCACTCGCCACGGCGAAGCGACTCGGTGGCCGCGCCACCGGGTACGACGTGCGGCCCGAGGTCGCCGACCAGGTTCGCTCGGTGGGTGCGCAGTGGCTCGACCTCGGTATCGACGCGGCGGGCGAAGGTGGCTACGCGCGTGAACTGACGGACGACGAGCGAGCGCAGCAGCAGAAGGCTCTCGAGAACGCGATCACGGGCTTCGACGTCGTGATCACCACCGCGCTGGTGCCGGGTCGACCGGCGCCGCGGCTGGTGACGGCCGCCGCGGTGGAGGGCATGAAGCCGGGCAGCGTGGTGGTCGATCTCGCCGGTGAGACGGGCGGCAACTGCGAGCTCACCGAACCCGGCGAGACGGTGGTCAAGCACGACGTCACCATCTGCTCGCCGCTGAATCTGCCCGCGACGATGCCGGAACACGCATCCGAGCTGTACTCCAAGAACGTCTCGGCCCTGATCGAACTCATGCTGGACGACACCGGTGCGTTCGCTCCGGATTTCTCGGACGAGGTGCTCGCGCAGTCCTGCGTGACCCGTGACAAGGAAGACGCCTGATGGACTACACCGGCCTGCTGGCCAATATCGGCATCCTGGTGCTGTCGGGATTCGTCGGCTTCGCCGTCATCTCGAAGGTGCCCAACACTCTGCACACGCCCCTGATGTCCGGCACCAACGCCATTCACGGCATCGTGGTGCTCGGCGCGCTCGTGGTGCTCGGCAGCGTCGAGAACCCGTCGATCCTCATGCAGATCATCCTGTTCGTCGCCGTCGTGTTCGGAACCGTCAACGTGATCGGCGGCTTCGTCGTCACCGATCGCATGCTGGGGATGTTCAAGGGCAAGGCGCCGGAGAAGGTCTCGGCCGATCCCACGAAGGGTGACGCGCAGTGAACAACCTCGTCGCGGTCCTCTACATCGTCTCGTTCTCCATGTTCATCTACGGTCTGATGGGTCTGACCGGGCCCAAGACGGCCGTGCGGGGCAACAAGATCGCCGCCGCCGGTATGGCCCTCGCGATCGTCGCCACGCTCATCTCCATCCGTGACACGGGGAACTGGCTCCTCATCGTCGCGGGGCTCGTGGTCGGTGTGATCCTCGGCGTTCCGCCGGCCCGCCGCGTCAAGATGACGGCCATGCCGCAGCTCGTGGCGCTGTTCAACGGTGTCGGCGGCGGCACGGTCGCCCTCATCGCCTGGTCGGAGTTCCTGGACACCAGCGGCTTCTCCGACTTCCACGGTGACCGCGGCCCCACAGCTCCCGTCATCATCGGCTCGTTGTTCGCCGCGATCATCGGTTCCATCTCGTTCTGGGGCTCCTCGATCGCGTTCCTCAAGCTTCAGGAGACGCTTCCGGGTCGGCCGATCACCGTCGGCCGACTGCAGCAACCGCTCAACGCGCTGCTGCTGATCGCCGCGGTCGCCGCCGCGGTGGTGATCGGCCTCGGAGCGTCGAGCGGTGGGGTGTCCCAGTGGTGGATCATCCTGGTGCTCGTCGCCGCGGGCATCCTCGGTCTCACCGTCGTGCTTCCCATCGGTGGCGCCGACATGCCCGTCGTGATCTCGCTGCTCAACGCCCTGACCGGATTGTCGGCCGCCGCCGCGGGTCTCGCTCTGGACAACACCGCGATGATCGTCGCCGGCATGATCGTCGGCGCGTCGGGCACCATCCTGACGAACCTCATGGCCAAGGCGATGAACCGGTCCATTCCGGCGATCGTCGCGGGTGGATTCGGTGGCGGTGCGGTCGCTGCGGCCGCGGGGGGCGCCGAGGAACGCACGGTCACCTCCACCTCGGCCGCCGACGCCGCGATCCAGATGGCCTACGCCAACCAGGTCATCGTCGTACCCGGCTACGGGCTCGCCGTGGCCCAGGCCCAGCACGCGGTCAAGGACATGGCCAAACTGCTCGAGGCCAAGGGCGTCGAGGTCAAGTACGCGATTCACCCCGTCGCGGGTCGGATGCCCGGGCACATGAACGTGCTCCTCGCCGAGGCCGATGTCGACTACGACGCGATGAAGGAGATGGACGACATCAACGACGAGTTCGGCCGCACCGACGTGACGTTGGTGATCGGCGCGAACGACGTCACCAACCCGTCGGCCCGCAACGATCCGTCGTCCCCCATCCACGGCATGCCGATTCTCAACGTGGACCAGTCGAAGTCGGTCATCGTGCTCAAGCGGTCGATGAGCTCGGGCTTCGCGGGCATCGACAATCCGCTCTTCTTCGCGGCGGGAACGTCCATGCTCTTCGGCGACGCCAAGAAGTCCGTCGCGGAGGTCACCGAGGAGCTCAAGGCCCTGTAACTCGAGGCCCTGTCATCGAGGCCCAGTCATCGGGGTCCCTCGACCCGCTGCCCTGATGTCCCGTTCGCCTAGTCGCGGCGGAGCATCAGGGCAGCGGTGTTCATGGGGTTCTTCGCTTCGCGGGCGGCGGCGATGGGCGAGTGCGCCATGATGACCGCGGCCACCGACCACCAGAATCCGACGACCGCGAGCGACCCGACGACACCGACGATGCTCGCGGACGCCGTCACGAGCGCGGCCCCGGACACGGCCACGACGACCGCGGCGCCCAGACCCACGACCGCGGGAACGACGCGTGCGGGAAGGGTCAGCGACGCGGCGGCCACGATGGCGGTCACGGCGACCAACCGAGCATCGGGGAGAGCGGACGGCGTCACGTAGGTACCCACGAGGGAACGCCCGATGGCCGTGCCGATGGTGGCGCCCAGCGAGAGCAGCAGGACGGCTCCGATGCCGTAAGGAAGTCCGCGCACCACCGTGACGACGGCCAGAACCGCCACGATCACCAGGACCGAGGTGACGTCGACCGCGTTCAGCAGAGCGGCCGACGGCCGGTAGAGCACCTCGGCGACGTTCGACGCGGGGGAGAATGTGACGCCGAGCGCCGGAAGGGCGGCGTACAGGGCCAGGAGCAGGGCGGCGAACACCGCCGCGCTACCCCACAGTCGTGGCGTGGTGCGAGAAATCTTCAGGGCGATCTGCTGTGTGGTCGTGGGTGTCACGGGTCCCCATGATGGCGAAGGACTCTGGCAACAGTCTGTGATCGACGGTGTGTTCTTCCCCACTCCTGCCGCCGGTGCGGCCACCGCGGCTCAGGCGAGCACGCTGTCCACGGCGGCCAGGATCCGATCGACGTCGGGAAGGTGGTGCTTCTCGAGTCGGGCCGGCGGATACGGCGTGTGGAATCCGGTCACGCGTTCGACGGGTGCTTCGAGCGAGTAGAAGCACTCGCGGGAGACATGGGCGGCGACCTCGGCGGCGATCCCCAGGTAGCCGGTGTCCTCGTGCGCGACCACGAGTCGGCCGGTACGCCGCACCGACGCGCAGACGGTGTCGGTGTCGAGGGGGGACAGCGAGCGCAGGTCGATCACCTCGAAGCTGTGCCCCTCGTCGGCGGACACGGCCGCCGCCGCGAGGGCGGTCTTGACCGTCGACCCGTAGGCCACCACGGTGACGTCGGTGCCGGGACGGCAGACGCGAGCACTGTCCAGCGCGAGGTCCGGCGCGTCGGTGGTCCACTCGCCCTTGTCCCAGTAGCGGCGCTTGGGCTCGAAGAAGATCACCGGATCGTCCGAGGCGATGGCCTGCTGCAGCATCCAGTAGGCGTCGTGCGGGGTGCTCGGTGAGACGACCCGCAGGCCCGCGGTGTGGGCGAAGTAGGCCTCGGGAGACTCGGAATGGTGTTCGACGGCGCCGATACCACCGCCGTACGGGATGCGGATGGTGAGAGGCGCCCCGACCAGACCCTGCGTGCGGTACCGGATCTTGGCCACCTGGGACACGATCTGATCGAACGCGGGGTAGACGAAGCCGTCGAACTGGATCTCGACGACGGGCCGGTAACCACGCAGCGCCATTCCGAACGCGGTACCGACCATGCCGGACTCGGCCAGCGGCATGTCCATCACGCGGTTGTCGCCGAAGTCCTTCTGCAACGCGTCCGTGACGCGGAAGACGCCGCCGAGCTTGCCGATGTCGAGTCCCATGAGGACGACCTTCGGGTCGCGTTCGAGGGCGACGCGGAGGCCGGCGTTGAGGGCGCCGCCGAGCGTGCCCTTCTCCGTCGGTGCCGACGCGTCGGTGGTGTGCTCGAGGGTTCCGGTACTCACAGCAGGACCTCCTTCTGGGTGTCGACGAGACGGTGCGGCTCGGCGTACACGTGATCGAGCAGGGTCGACGGAAGGGGATCCTCGGCGTCGATGGTGGCAGCGCGCAGTCGGGCGGCGACGTCGTCGGCCGCGGCGGCGATTTCGGCGTCGACGGCCGCGGTGAGAATGCCTTCCCGACGCAGAAGTCGGTCGAGTCGATCGAGGGGGTCACGCGCGGCCCAGACGTCGCGCTCGGCGTCCGCGCGGTATTTCGAGGGATCGTCCGACGTGGTGTGCGGACCCATGCGGTAGGTCATGGCCTCGATGAACGTGGGGCCACCGCCGGTGCGGGCGCGGTGCGTGGCCTCGCGCGTCACGGCCAGGACCGCGAGCACGTCGTTTCCGTCGACGCGTACGGCGGGCATGCCGAAGCCGGCCGCTCGGGCCGCCAACGGCAGCGGACTCTGCAGGGCGACCGGTTCGCTGATGGCCCAGTGATTGTTCTGGCAGAAGAAGACGACGCCCGCGCCGAAGGAGACGGAGAACGACAGGGCTTCGGAGATGTCGCCCTCGCTGGTGGCTCCGTCACCGAAGTAGGCGACGGTGGCGATCTCGGCGCCGTCGAGCCGGGCGCCCATCGCGTAGCCGGTGGCGTGCAGTCCCTGCGCACCGACGATGATCGCCGGGTTGGAGATGTTGAACTCGTCGGGGTCCCAGCCGAAGTGTGCGGTTCCGCGCCACAGCGCGGTCAACTTCTCGGGCGGGACGCCTCGGCAGAACGCGACGGCGTGCTCGCGGTAGCTGGTGAAGACGTAGTCCTCGGCGGCGAGGGCGTGCGCGGAGCCGACCTGCGCGGCCTCCTGCCCCAGCAGCGGGGCCCACAGGCCGAGTTCGCCCTGCCGTTGCAGGGCGGTGGCCTCGGTGTCGATGCGGCGCGCGATCGTCATGTCGCGGACGAGGCCGATCATCTGTTCCGGGCCGATGTCGGAGAGCAACGACCAGTGCTCGCGGTCGTGCACTCGTAATCCGTCGGGTTGGACCAATTGGACCGGATGCGCGATGTGGTCCACGGGGGGTCGCACCGAGCGGGGAGGTGCGAGCGGTCGGGGATCGGGATCGGGAATCATCACGTCTACCTCCGGTCCGACGCCCGTGTTCCTCGTGGGAATCGTGGACGTCGTCAGCGATCGAACGCGTTCGGGCGAACGGTGCGACGAACCGTGTGTGGTTCACCTCACAGCATGCCCCGTGGGGCGAAATGCGCAAGTGTCGACTTTCGGATTGCGCATCTCGCCCGACGGAACTCCTCGCCGGGTGCCTCGATCGATCACCGTGCCCAATGCCGCGGGCACCGGGCCGTCGGGTGGGGGTCAGTCCTTCTCGAGCTCGCTGTCCAGTTTGAGCAGCTGCGTGCCGTCCTCCTGTTCGAGAAGGTAGGCGGGGTTGTCGTCCGTCCCGTTACGCGTGATCTCCGAGCCCTTGATGGTCTTGGAGATCTTCTCCTTGTGGACCTCGACGACCTTTCCCTCGGCCGTTCCCTGGCCCCAATTCCAACTGACCTTCGTACCTTTGCTGTATGCCATGAACGAGTATTCGAACCTGTCCGCCGCTCGGGATTCGGAGGTTCGATTCACGCGGTCCGGGGCATTCGGCTCCCATGTCTGGATCTTCCGCACTCGCGCCGCTCTGGGTCTTCGCCGATCAACTGGGCTCGCACGTGCACTCGACCGACGCCCACGCCGAGCGCGACGTGGTGATCATCGAGTCCGCCCGCGCACTGGGGCGCCGACGAGGGCATCGGCAGAAGGCTCACCTGATCCTGTCGGGGATGCGGCATCTCGCGGAGGAGTTGGGAGACCGCGCGACCTACATCCGGGCAGACACGTACCGGGACGGGCTCGTGGAGTTCGGTCGACCGGTGGTGGTGCACGAGCCGACCTCTCGCTCGGCCGAGGCGTTCGTCGCGCGGCTGCAGGACGAGGGGTTGGTCGAGGAGGTGCTCCCGACGCCGACCTTCGCTCTCTCGCGGGCGGAGTTCGCCGAGTGGGCGTCCGACAAGAACAAGTTCCTGATGGAGAACTTCTATCGCGACCAGCGTCGACGGTTCGACATCCTCATGGACGGCGAACTTCCCGCCGGTGGGTCGTGGAACTACGACGCGGACAATCGCGAGAAGCCGCCGGCCAAGCAGACCGATCTCGGTGTACCCGCTCCGTGGTGGCCCACCGAGGACGAGATCGACGAGGCGGTGCGAGCCGACCTCGACGCCATGGACGTCGACTGGTCCGGTGAAGACGGTCCGCGGCTGTTCGCGGTCACCGCCGACGAAGCGAAGGCGGCACTGCGCACGTTCGTCTCGACCCGGCTCGCGTCGTTCGGCCCCTACGAGGACGCGGTCATGGCGCAGGACTGGACCATGTCGCACTCGTTGCTCTCGGTCCCGTTCAATCTGGGCTTGCTCCACCCTCTCGACGCGGTGCGCGCGGCCGAGCAGGCCTACCTCGACGGGGACGCTCCGTTGTCGAGCGTCGAGGGATTCGTCCGGCAGATCATCGGGTGGCGGGAGTACGTCTGGCACCTCTACTGGCATCTGGGCGCGGAGTATCGGGACGGCAACGCCCTCGACGCGAAGACGCCCCTGCCCGAGTGGTTCGCCGAGCTCGACGCCGAGAAGGTGACCGCACGATGCCTGTCGGATTCGTTGGCCGGGGTGCACGACCGGGGATGGGTGCACCACATTCCGCGGCTGATGATCCTCGGCAACCATGCGTTGCAGCGGGGGTACGACCCCATCGCGCTGACCCGCTGGTTCACCGAGAACTTCGTGGACGGGTTCGAGTGGGTGATGCCGGTGAACGTCATCGGAATGAGCCAGCACGCGGACGGCGGTGTCATCGCCACCAAGCCGTACAGCTCCGGGGGCGCGTACATCAACAAGATGACCGACTACTGCAAGGGCTGCGCGTTCGACCCGAAGAAGCGACTCGGCGACGACGCCTGTCCGTTCACCGCCGGGTACTGGGCCTTCACGCACCGCCACCAGGATCGACTGAAGAAGAACGTGCGAACCTCGCGCGCCGTCGCGTCGATGAACAAGCTGGCCGATCTCGACGCGGTCCTCGAACAGGAGAAATTCCGCGAGTCCTGGTGACACCCCGGTGGCGGACACCGGGCTCGCAGGCTCGAACTCGAGTTCGGACTCGAGTTGGACCGCCCCGGCTGATCCGGCAGCGAGTGGACGACCTACCATCTGAGAGATGCAGGTCACAGACAAGGTAGCCATCGTCACGGGAGGCGGAGCCGGCATCGGTGCCGCCATCGCCACCGCCCTCGTCGACTCCGGAGCGTCGGTGCTGGTCGCCGACCTGAACGCCGACGCGGCGAGCGCCGTGGCCGCCCGACTCGGGGAACGGTGCATCGCCGCCGGCGGCGACGTGTCCGACCCCGCCGTCATCGATTCCCTGATCGCTGCCGCCGAGGCGACCTTCGGGCCCGTCGACATCTTCGTGGCGAACGCGGGCACGACGGCCGGGATGGGGCTCGACAGCTCCGACGAGTCGTGGGGCGTCGCTCTGGACGTCAACGTGCTCGCCCACGTCCGTGCGGCTCGCGCGCTGATGCCCGGGTGGCTCGAGCGCGGCAGTGGGTACTTCCTCTCCACCGCGTCCGCCGCCGGACTCCTCACCCAGATCGGATCGGCCACCTACTCGGTGTCCAAGCACGCCGCCGTCGGGTTCGCCGAATGGCTCGCCGTCACGTACGGCGATCGCGGCGTCGCGGTCAGCTGCCTCTGCCCGATGGGGGTGAACACCGCGTTGCTCAACTCCGGCTTCGACAGCGGCGCCGGCGCGGATGCCTCCGTCGCGGCCTCCGCCGTCACCGCCGCCGGAACCGTCCTCGAACCCGAGGACGTCGCGCGAGTGGTGCTCGAGGCGATGGCCGACGAGAGGTTCCTGATTCTCCCGCACCCCGAGGTGCTCACCATGTACTCCCACAAGAGCGCCGACTACGACCGGTGGATCGCCGGCATGCAGCGCTACCGCACCTCTCTGGAAGCCCGTGCCACCTCCGGTGGCCGGTAGACCTCGACCCGGACAAGGACCCATCATGGATTTCGCGTACACCGACCGTTGCAAGGACTACCAGAAGCGGCTCATCGCGTTCATGGACGAGCACGTCTACCCGGCGGAGGCCGTGTACGAGAAGCAGATTCGTGAATCGGGTGATCCGCACTTCCAGCCCCCGATCATCGAGGAGCTGAAGGCGGAGGCGAAGTCCCGCGGACTGTGGAACCTCTTCCACCCGGATCCCGCCTACGGTCCCGGTCTGACCAACGCGGAGTACGCACCGCTCGCCGAGATCATGGGCCGCAGCCCGTCGATCGCCCCCGAGGCCTGCAACTGCGCGGCACCCGATACCGGCAACATGGAGGTGTTCACCCGCTTCGGAAGCGACGAGCACAAGGAGAAGTGGCTGAAGCCGTTGCTGGAGGGCACGATTCGCTCTGCTTTCGCGATGACGGAGCCCGAGGTCGCCAGCTCCGACGCCACCAACATCGCCATGAGCATGAAGCAGGACGGTGAGGACTGGATCCTGAACGGGCGCAAGTGGTGGACCTCGAACGCGCTGCACAAGAACTGCAAGGTGCTCATCGTGATGGGCAAGACCGCACCCGACGCGGCGACGTACGAGCAGCAGTCGATGATGGTCGTCCCCATCGACGCTCCCGGCGTCACCATCCTGCGCGGACTCCCGGTGTTCGGCTACCAGGACCGGGAGGGCCACGCGGAGGTGCTCTTCGAGAACGTCCGCGTGCCCGGCAAGGACGTGTTGGCCGGTGTCGGTGCGGGATTCATGATCGGCCAGGCCCGCCTCGGCCCCGGACGCATCCACCACTGCATGCGCGCGATCGGCATGGCCGAGCGCGCCCTCGAGCTCATGTGCGACCGGGCGTCCTCGCGCGTGGCGTTCGGTAAGCCGATCGCGGCACAGGCGAACATCCAGGACTGGATCGCGGAGTCGCGCATCGACATCGAGATGGCTCGGCTGCTCACGCTCAAGACCGCCTGGATCATGGACGAGTACAGCAACAAGGAAGCGCGCGTGGAGATCGCGGCCATCAAGGTCGCCGCTCCGCAGATGGCGCTGCGCATCGTCGATCGCGCCATCCAGGTGCACGGCGGCGGCGGGGTGTCCGACGACTTCCCGCTGGCCAGCATGTACGCGCATCTGCGCACGCTGCGGCTCGCCGACGGTCCCGACGAGGTGCACAAGCGGACCATCGCCCGGACGGAGCTCGCGCCGTACCGAAAGACCACCACGTGAGCACCGCGGGACTCGACGACGGTGCGGTGACCACGTGGATCACCGGACTCGGCCTCGGTGCCGTCGCCCCGCTGACCTTCGAGCGCATCGGGAACGGGAAGTCGAACCTGACGTACCTCGTCCGAGACGCCGAGGGATCGCGGTGGGTACTGCGTCGCCCGCCGCTCGGCACCCTGCTCGCGTCGGCGCACGACGTGGCGCGTGAATATCGCATCCTGTCCGGGTTGCAGGACACCGCGGTTCCGGTCCCCGAGACCATCGCCCTGACCGACGATCCCGCCGTCACCGACGCACCGCTGGTGCTCATGAGTTACGTGGAGGGCCTCGTGGTGGACGATCTGTCCGTCGCCGAGGGGCTCGACGTCGATCGTCGCCGCACCATCGGGTTCGAGATGCCGGCGACGCTCGGGCGGATCCACGGAGTCGACCTCGAGCGAACCGGGTTGATCGACCTGGCCAGCCACAAGCCCTATGCCGCACGGCAACTCAAGCGGTGGTCCGCGCAGTGGGAGCAGTCCAAGACCCGAGAGGTCCCGGACATCGAACGGTTGGCGGCCGCGCTGTCGGCCTCGGCGCCGGAGCAGGCCGAGCTCTCGTTGGTCCACGGCGATTTCCATCTGAGCAACGTCATCACCTCGACGGACGACGGATCGATCGTCGCGGTCGTCGACTGGGAACTGTGCACGCTCGGTGATCCGCTCGCCGATGTCGGTGCGCTGCTGGCCTATTGGTCGGAGGCCGAGGACGACACGGCCGGGTTCTTCCTGTCCTCGACGCTGCCGGGATTCCCGAAGCGCGACGACCTCGTGGCGGCGTACGCCGAGTCCACCGGTCGCGACGTCGCCGCGGTGGGGTACTGGCACACGCTCGCGCTGTGGAAGTTGTCGATCATCGCCGAGGGCGTGCTGCGCCGGGCCATGAACGACGAGCGCAACCGGGCCCGCGACGGCGGCCCGGACACCGGGCTCATCGACGGCATCATCGGCCGCGCGATGTCCACCGCCGCCGACGCCGGGATTCTCTGACGCCCGCTCAGGTCGCTGCGGCCGCGGCCGCCCGGATCTCGGTCGGAATCTCGACCGGTGTCCGGGTGGTCGCGTCGACGTAGACGTGCACGAACCGCCCGGTCGCGGCGGGCTGGAGATCGGCCGCGTCGTCGGGGTTCTGCCGAAAGATGGCGAGCGAGTACACGATCGAGCGGGTGCCGAGGCGCTCGATCGAGATGCCGACCTGAACGGCATCCGGGAAGCTCAGCTCGCGCAGGAAGACACACGACGTCTCCGCCACGATGCCGATCGCCGGCAGTGCACGGATGTCGACCCCCGACGCGTCCATCAGCCAGGCGTTGACCGCGGTGTCGAAGAAGGCGTAGTAGGCGACGTTGTTGACGTGGCCGTAGTGGTCGTTGTCCGCCCAGCGTGTGGGCACGGGCCACAGCACCGGATAGTCGGCTGCCGCAACGGTCTTCTTCTCGCTCTCGCCAGTGCTCACGCCCTCGACAGTAACGCGGCGCGCACCGCCAACCCGACGACGAGGGCCCAGAACGCCGAGCCGACTCCGCCGATGGTCACTCCGGATGCGGCGATGACGAAGGTGATCACGGCGGCCTCCCGTCCGCGTTCCTCGCTCAGGCACGCGGCGAGCGAGGACGCGAGAACACCGAGAAGTGCGAGCCCGGCGACGGTTTCGATGATGCCGTCCGGCGCGGCGGCGACGAGCGTCACCAGGGCCGCCGATCCCAGCCCGAGGACGAGGTAGGTCACCCCGGCCGAGAACGCCGCCGTCCACCGTCGCTCGGGATCGGGGTGCGCGTCGGGTGAGGCCGCGAGCGCGGCGCTGATGGCGGCGAGGTTGACCGCGTGCACGCCCGCGGGTGCGTTCAGCGCCGTCCCCACCCCCGTCACGGCCATCGCCGGCCGCCAGGGCACGGCGTAGCCGTACGACGCCATCACCGCGCTGCCCGGAATGTTCTGCGAGGCCATGGTGACGACGTAGAGCGGAAGGGCGATACCGATCATGGCCTGCCACGTCCAGGTGGGCGCGGTGAGATCCACGAGCGGGACGAGGGTCGCGGTGTCCAGCGTCGCGGAGCCCGCGACCACCTCGACGGCGATCACCACGGCCGCGGCGGCGAAGGCGGCCGGGACCGCCCACCGCGGAGCGAACCGCACGAGGACCAGCCACACCACCACGACCGGGGCCACCGCCGCCGGGTTCGCGGCGAAGGCGCTCACCGGCGCCAGGCACAGGGGGAGGATCACCCCGGCCAGCATCGCCTGCGCCAGCGATACCGGGATCGACGCGATCAGTGCCCCCACGCGTCGGGACAGGCCCGTGACGACGATCGCGAGTCCGGTCACCACGAAGGCCCCCACCGCCGCGGGCCAGCCACCGACCACGACACCCGTGCCCGCGAGCAGGGCCGCCCCCGGCGTGGACCACGCCAACGTGATCGGTATGCGATACCGCCACGCCAGGAACATGATTCCGAACGCCATCACCAGCGACATCGCGAACAATCCCGACGCCGCCTGCGCGGTGTCGGCGCCGACCGCCCGGAGCCCCGCGAGGACCACCGCGAACGAACTGGTGAAACCGACCAGGGCGGTGACGATCCCGGCGCCGACGGGTTGCGAGAGCGGCGTGGGCGGGGTCGTCGGGGTCTCCGGCGACGGGGGTGGGTCCGGCGGCATGCAGACAACCTAGTGCGGCCGCGGCCGCCGGTTAGGCTGGCGACACGCACCACCCGACCACGACGCAGATCGGAAGGTACCCGACGTGCCCAGCTCGAGTTCCGGATCCACCCCGAGTTCGCTCACCGGCCGCACCGTCGTGGTGACGGGAGCCAGCGACGGCATCGGAAAGATCGCCGCACAGACCCTCGCCCGTCGCGGCGCCGACGTGCTGGTGGTCGGTCGGTCGGCGGAGAAGACTCGGGACGCCGCTCGGTCGATCGGCGGGCGCGCGTTCGTCGCCGACTTCGCGTCGTTCGACGATGTCCGCCGAGTCGCGGGCGAGATCTCGGAGTCCGTCGAGCACATCGACGTACTGCTCAACAACGCCGGCGGAACGTTCGATCCGAAGAAGCGCACGGCGGAGGGGCACGAGCCGAACGTTCAGATCAATCACCTCTCGCCGTTCCTGCTGACGCACCTGTTGCTCGCCCGCCTCGGCGGTGAGCGGGGGAGCCGCATCGTCAACACGTCGTCGGTGGGAAATCTGGGCGGCAGGATCGACCTCGACGATCTGGCGTACGACCGGTCGAAGCCGGCGGAGTTTCGCGCCTACTGCACGAGCAAGCTGATGAACATCGGCTTCACCTACGGCGCGACGGCGCGGTGGTCCGACAAAGGCATCACGTCCGTGGCCGTGCATCCGGGCCCGGTGCGCAGCAACTTCGGGCACGACAACCCGCTGTTCACCGTGATCTACCGGACGCCGCTCAAGTACCTGGTGTCCATCGACGCCGAGTCCGGCGCCGCGCCGCTCGTCTCACTCGCGGCGGACAAGTCCGACGCCGAGATCGCCGGGAAGTACTACAGCCGGCACAAGGCCGACGGGCGAACCAACAAGCAGGTCGAGGACCGGGCCGTGGTCGACGGTCTGTGGACCGGGTCGCAGAAGTTGGTGGGGCTGACCTGACGGGCGGGCCGACCGAGACGCGGCGCGGTGCCTCGCCGCCACGACGCGTCGGAAAACCGTCCGCGGACGGTCGCGTCGGCCGTATCCTGTGTTGGACCGGACCAGTCCGTACCGCTCGCGTCCGTACCGCCCGAAAGGTCGCAGAACCGTGGTGATGCCCGTCCATCTCCGTGACACCGCCGTTCCCAAGCACGAGCAGCTGCGCGCCATCCTGCTGCACCAGTGCACCAAGGAGTTGCAGCCCGGTGATCTGATGCCGAGCGAGCGAAAGCTGATGGAGGACTACGGCGTCAGCCGCATCACCGTCCGCGAGGCCATCGGTCAGCTGGTGAACGAGGGCCACGTGGTGCGGGTGCGCGGCAAGGGCACGTTCGTGGCGAGTCGACCGGTGCAGTCGCGACTGCACCTGGCGTCGTTCACGGAGGAGATGCGCGCCCAGGGGCTCGAGGCGACGACGGTCGTGCTGTTCGCTCGGCTCGAGGATCCGTCGGCGGCGACCGTGCGGGCGCTCCGAATCCTGGACGGCGCCAAGGCCTATCACATCAAGCGGTTGCGGCTGGCCGACGGCGAGCCCGTGAGCGTGGACGACGGGTGGTTCGACCCGACGGTCCTTCCGGGCCTGATCGACCACGATCTCGCGTCGTCCATCTACGACGCGGTGTTCACCCACTACGGACTGACCATCGATCGCGCGGAACAGACGGTCAGCGCCACCGCCGCGGACAACGACACCGCGACGCTCCTCGGCACCAAACGTGGTGCCCCCGTGCTGTATTTCGACCGCGTCTCCTTCAGCGCCGATCGCCCCATCGAACACACCGAGAGCTGGTACCGATGCGATCGGTACCAGCTCTCGATGGAGGTGCAGGGCCAGCGGCGGACGATGAGCCGCGACTGACGCAGCGCGCGAGGCTCAGACCGAGAAGAGTGCCTCGCCGACGGCGACGCCGCGACCGACGGACGGCGTGGCGAGAGAGTCCGCCGCGGTGTCCATCACCACCACCGGGCACACGTCGCTGTAGCCGGCCGCGGCGACGGCGCGGGGGTCGTAGCGCACCACGACCTGGCCGGCCTCGACCGAGTCCTTCTCGGCCGCGACGAGCTCGAAGCCGGATCCGGCCATCTTCACGGTGTCGATGCCGACGTGCACCAGGACGCCCTGCTTCGCCTCGGTCATCACGACGAAGGCGTGGGGATGCAACTTGAGGATCCGGCCGGCGACGGGGGAGTGCACGTCGACCATGCCGTCCGCCTCGTCGGGGACCACGGCCACGCCGGCGCCCACCATCTGGGACGAGAAGACCGGGTCCGGAACGCCGGCCAGTGCGACGACGCGGCCGCCGAGCGGGCTGAGGACGTCGGTCACAGAATGTCCTCGATGTCCTCGGCGAGAGTGTCGGCCTCGGGTCCGACGATGACCTGGACGGCGGTGCCCTTGTGGAAGACCCCGTGAGCGCCGGCCGCCTTCAGCGCGCTCTCGTCGACCAGGGATCCGTTCTTGACCTCGGTGCGCAACCGCGTGATGCACGCTTCGATCTCGACGATGTTGTCGGCTCCGCCGAGACCGGCCACGATCGCGTCTGCTTTGGACATCTTTCGAACTCCCATTCGTCGGGCGATGCGCACACATCGCGTGTAGCAGCGGTCACAACCCGAGGTTGACATCACGTCGCTACCTGGTCAAACTACAACTGGTTATGACCGGACAGTACCCCTTGGGTCCCCGGTCCACAACAGTCACCGAGAAGAGGGTCTCCCATGGCAGCGGACAGAACCGACACGACGAAGGCCGACGGCGCGGCATCGCCGTCCGAACCCGTCAAGGAATCGAAGAGCCTCGCCGGTCTGCAGCGCTTCGGACGCTCGCTCATGCTGCCCATCGCGGTGCTGCCGGCGGCGGGCATCCTCCTGCGCATCGGCCAACCGGACCTCCTCGGTCGCTTCACCCCGCTCGAGACCACCGCATCGATCATCTCCTCCGCGGGCCAATCCGTCTTCACGTGGCTCCCGCTGATCTTCGCGGTGGGCATCGCCATCGGGTGGGCTCGCAAGGCCGACGGTTCCACCGCTCTCGCCGCCGTGGTCGGCTACATGGTGGTCGACGGTGTCTTCGCCGCGATGTCCCCGGTGGTGCTCGCCGACGAGGTCGACGCGAACGGTGATCCGGCCATGATCGACTACGGCGTGCTCGCGGGCATCGTGATCGGACTGCTGTCGGCGATCCTGTGGCAGCGCTTCTATCGGACGAAGCTTCCCGATTACCTCGGCTTCTTCAGCGGTCGCCGACTCGTCCCGATTCTCACCGCGATCACCGGACTCGTCGTGGGCGTCCTGATGTCTCTGGTCTACCCCCTCTTCTACCGTGCCCTGAGCTGGGTCGGTACCACGGTCGCGGACAACGCCGTGGTCGGCGGCGGCATCTACGGCTTCGCGAACCGCATGCTGATCCCCACCGGTCTGCACCACATCCTCAACTCCGTGGTGTGGTTCCTCGTCGGTGACTACACCGACGCGAGCGGTCAGATCGTGCGCGGTGACCTCAACCGGTTCTTCGCCGGCGATCCCACGGCCGGCGTCTTCATGACGGGCTTCTTCCCGATCATGATGTTCGCCCTTCCCGCCGCCGCGTTCGCGATCTACCGGAACGCGAAGCCCTCGCAGAAGAAACTGGTCGGCGGCATCATGCTCTCCACCGGCCTCACGGCCTTCGTCACCGGCATCACCGAACCCCTCGAGTACTCGTTCATGTTCGTCGCGTGGCCGCTCTACATCGTGCACGCGGTGCTCACGGGAACCTCGATGGCGTTGGTGAACGCCCTCGGCATCCAGGACGGCTTCTTCTTCTCCGCCGGTGCCATCGACTACGTGCTCAACTTCGGTATCGCCACCAACGCCTGGATGCTGATTCCCATCGGCCTCGGCTATGCGGTGGTCTACTACTTCCTCTTCAGCTTCGTGATCAAGAAGTGGAATCTGCGCACGCCCGGCCGTGAGGACGACGCGGTGCTCGACGGGGCCGACAGCACGACGAAGGCGTGACCTCGATCCATCGCGGCACCGTGGTGACCCGCGACGCCGTCCTGTCCGACGGCGTCGTGGTGATCGACGGCGACCGCATCGAGTGGGTCGGGCCCGCGGCGGATCTCCCGAACTGCCCGGCCCCGCAGTCGGATCGAACGATCCTGCCCGGAATGATCGACGTCCACTGTCACGGGGGAGGTGGCTTCGGCTTCCCCGAGGCCGACGCGGACGGTGCCCGCGCGGCGGTGGACTTCCACCGCCGCGGCGGCACCACCACCATGCTGGCCTCGCTGGTGTCCGCTCCGCCCGCCGTGCTGATGCGCCAGGCCGCCGTCCTCGCCGAACTGCGGGACTCCGGCGACATCGACGGTGTGCATCTGGAAGGTCCGTTTCTGGCCCGATCACGCTGCGGGGCACAGGATCCACGTTCGATCCTCGCGGGCGACCCCGCGCTGTTCGAGGACATCGTCGCGGCCGCTCGCGGCGCGGTCCGGTCCATGACGCTCGCGCCCGAGACGTCGAACGCATCGGCTCTGGCGGCCGCCATGGCCGCTCGCGGTGTCCTCCCCAGCTTCGGTCACACCGACGCCGACGCGGCGCTCGTCACCGCGTCGTTGCCGCTGTTCGGTCCCCGGGTCAGCGCGACGCATCTGTTCAACGGGATGCCGCCGATGCATCACCGGGCGCCGGGACCGGCCGCCGCGTGTCTGGCCGCCGCGGCGCGAGGTGAGATGGTGCTCGAATTGATCGGCGACGGCGTGCATCTCGCTCCCGAGACCGTGTCCATGGTCGTCGACCTCGTGGGCCCCGAACAGGTGACCTTCGTGTCCGACGCGATGGCGGCCGCCGGGATGTCGGACGGCGCGTACCGGCTCGGCGCTCTCGACGTCACGGTCGAGGGCGGGGTCGCTCGCCTCGCGGGCGAGTCGGGGGCGATCGCGGGTGGTACCGCGACGGTGCTCGACATCGTGCGACGTGCGGTCACCGAGTCCGGCATCGACCTCGTGGCGGCGGTCCGCATGGGGTCGGACACCCCGGCGCGGTTGTTGGGGCGCGAGGACGTCGGACGGCTCGAGCGGGGGCTGATCGCCGATCTGGTGATCACCGACGCAGATCTGAACGTACACAATGTGATTCGACGAGGACAGGTGCTCTGACATGGAAATCGTGATCCGGCCCGACGCGGCCGCCGTGCACGCGACGGCGGCCGACGTCATCGACCGGAGGGTGCGAGCGGGCGCAGCGGTCGTGGGCCTGGCGACCGGATCGACGCCGCTCGGGACGTACCGCGAACTCGGTCGGCGGTGCCGTGAGGAGGGACTGTCCTTCGCCGACGTACGCGCGTTCCTCCTCGACGAGTACGTCGGTCTTTCGCGCGACCACGAGCAGTCCTACCGTTCGGTGATCAGGAACGAGTTCGCCGCGCTCGTGGACATCGATGTGGACGCGATCCAGGGTCCGGACGGGGAGACCGCGGACGTGGCGGCCGAATCCGGACGGTACGACGCGGCGATCGCGAACGCCGGGGGAATCGACGTGCAGCTGTTGGGAATCGGCACCGACGGGCACATCGGATTCAACGAACCGGGCTCGTCGCTGGCGTCGCGCACCCGGGTGAAGACGCTCACCGAGCAGACCCGCGAGGACAACGCCCGCTTCTTCGACTCCGTGGACGACGTTCCGCACCACGTCATGACGCAGGGCCTCGGCACGATCCTCGAAGCGAAGCACCTGGTGCTGTTGGCGCTGGGCGAGGGAAAAGCGGAGGCGTTGGCTGCGGCCGTCGAGGGGCCGCTGTCCGCCTTCTGTCCCGCGTCGGTGATCCAGTTGCACCCGCACGTGAGCGTCGTCGTCGACGAGGGAGCGGCCTCGGCGTTGCGGTTGGCCGACTACTACCGGTACGCCTACGCGCAGAAGCCGGACTGGCAGAGTTTGTGAGATCCCGGTAGTCGCCCGTCCATGATCGACGCGGCTCGGCGTGGGCGTCTACATTGGCGGCCATGACGACGCGAACCCTTGCCCAACGACTGCGCGGCGGAACGACTCTGGTGACCGGCGCCAGTTCCGGCCTGGGGGTGGAGTTCGCGGAGCGCTTCGCGCGCTACGGCAGCGACCTCGTCCTGGTCGCGCGCCGGTTGGACCGGCTCGAGGCCCTGGCCGCGAGGCTGCAGGTGGAGTACGGCATCTCGGCCACCGCGGTGGAAGCCGACCTCTCGGTACCGGGCGCGTCCGCGACGCTGAAGTCCGAGCTCGACGCGGCCGGGATCACCGTCACGTCGCTGGTCAACAACGCCGGCTTCGGGACGTACCAGCCGTTCCTCGACGAGGATCCGGACCGCATCACGGCGGAGGTCGCGCTCAACGTCGGCGCCGTCGTGGATCTGTCGCGGGCGTTTCTCCCCGGCATGGTGCGCGCCGGAGGCGGCGTTCTGCTGAACGTCGCGAGCACCGCGGCCTACCAACCGCTTCCGGGCATGGCGGTCTACGCGGCGACCAAGGCATTCGTCCTGAACTTCACGGAGGCGCTCGCCGTGGAGACGAAGGGAACCTCGGTCACGGTGCTCGTGGTGTCACCCGGTCCCACCGAGACGGAGTTCTTCGACGTGCTCGGTAACTCGGAGGCGGCGTTCGGGGCGATGCAGATTCCGGCTCAGGTCATGGACACCACGTTCGGCGCGTTGGAGAAGTCGCGACCGCCCGCGTCGGTGGTGTCGGGCCTCGCGAACACCCTGCAGTCGTTCGGCGTGGGGCTGCTGCCGCGACCGGTGGTTCTCGCGGTGACCGGACGGATGTTCGCGCGAAACCGCACCAGCCGACCGTGACGACGACCGGTCAGCGCCGGGAGAACTCGGACGCCCGCTGAATCTGCTCCGCCCGCAGCGTCACCCCGGTGTAGAGGGTGAACTGCTCGGCGGCCTGCAGGGCGATGACCTCGGCGCCGGTGATCACGGGGACTCCGGACCGGCGCGCCGCAGTGATCAGCGGGGTCTCCGCGGGTGCGGCGACCACGTCGACGACACCGCGAGCCGAGGCGATCTGCTGCTCGGTGAACGGTGAGGCGTCGCTGTCCGGCCCGCCCGCCATCCCGACCGGGGTCACGTTGACCAGAAGGTCGGCGTCGACGTCGTCGGCCGACGCCTGCCAGCGGTATCCGTAGCGCTCCGCGAGCGCGGGGCCGGTGGACGGATTGCGGGCGATCACGGTGCCGTCGGTGAAGCCGCAGCCGGTCAGTGCCGCCACCACCGCCTTGGCCATCCCGCCGCTCCCGGTGACCGCGACCGTCCACGACGATTCGAACGCCGAGCGCGTCACCAGATCGGCCACGGCCTGATAGTCCGTGTTGTACGCGTGGAGCACGCCGTCCTCGTTGAGGATCGTGTTCACCGAATCGATCGCCGCCGCCGATTCGTGCATCACGTCCACGTGCTCGATGCACGCTTCCTTGAACGGCATCGAGACACCGCACCCGCGGATTCCGAGGGCGCGGATGCCCGCGACGGCGGCGGGGAGATCGGTGGTGGTGAACGCCTTGTAGACGAAGTTCAGATCCAGTTCGTCGTACAGATAGTTGTGGAAGCGAGTGCCGATGTTGCTCGGCCGTCCGGACAGCGACATGCAGAGCTGGGTGTCTTTGGTGAACACGCGAGACATTCGCCGCATGGTAGTCGCCGAATCGGATTCGTCCATCGGCTATCCACAGGTCTCGGCGACATCGGTGAGCGTGTCGTGATCCGCCGCGGTGACGGGGAGTGCGTACTTCACGGCAACGCTCAGGTACCGCCCCGCGTAATAGCAGTGGTACGCCGCGTTCGGCGGCATCCACTCCGACGGGGACATGTCGCTCTTCGACTGGTTCTCCTCGCCCGAGACGGCCAACAGGTTGTAGGTGATGTCGTTGGCGAAGCGAATGCGCTCGTCGAGGTCCCACGCCCACGCGCCCATGTCCCACGCCGCGGCCAGCGGGTAGAGGTGGTCGATCTGCACATCGCTCGCGGACTGCTTCGCGAACGGCATCGAGGTACCGGTGTAGGGATCCGCCAACGTGCCCGCGACGACCACACAGTCGTTGGTCCCGGGCCGGTACTGCACGTCGGTGAGGGCGAGCGCGAGCACGTTGTCCCTGGTCCCGCAGCCGTCGCGGCCGCCGGGGCCCTCGTAGTCGTCCGTCCACGCCGGGCCGAACACGCATCCGTCCCCGGGGCTGCAGCTGCGCTCGTACCCGTCGACGTCCGGCCGCTCCGGCACCACGGACACCTGCGCGAGCAACTGCTCGAGCTGGGTCGTCGGCGGCGAACCCGGCGCGGGCGTCGTGTCCTCGAAGAACAGCCCGCACCCGGCGGTGAGCGCCGACAGCAGGACCACCGACACCCACAGACGCAGCGCTGCGAACGGTGCCGGGGAGACGCGCCGAACGCGGGAAGGACTCACGAAACCGAGTATGCCGCCTCCCTCCGACACTCCACCCCACCCGTCGACCCCCTGTGCACGGATGGTCACTCCGCAGGCTCCGCTCCTGTGCACGGACGGTCCACACCTGTCGGCCCCCGGTGATTGGATGGACCGATGCTGCACGGTCTCTGGTCCCCGGGCTCCGGCCTCATGCTGTGGGACGACGAGATCGACGACGGCGCGGACGCTCCGGAGTTGCCGCCGCTCGTGGTGAAGACGCTCGCGCGCCGCATGCGCCACCGGCCCCGGATCACCCTGCCCACGCCCGGCGGAAGCGTCGCCGTCGCGATGCCCGCCGTGGGACTCGCGCCCGCCGATGCCGTCGAGGTCCTCCTACGCATTCCCTCGGGGCACTCGGCGGTCTCCGGCGATCTCCACTACCTCGCACTGGTCGCGGGCGGCATCGACCGGTGGGTGCGAGCCGGTCGCGTGGTGCCCGCGCAGACCAGGGCGGACAACCGCTGGTGGACCCGCTGGCGCCTGGTGGGCGGCGAACCGCAGCGAGCGTGGCGCACGGAGTTGCTCGAGGCGATGCCGCCGGTGCAGGTGGCGGAGGGCGATCCCGGTGCCGTTCTCGACGACATGATCGTCGAGCTGACCGATCCCGCGGTCCGACGCGTCCTCGGTCGGCCGGACGTGGCGCACCCGCTGCTGGTCTCGTTGATCGAGGACGAACCGTACGAGGAGGGATCGGCGCGCTCGGAGGCGGCGCTGGCCGATTGGCGAGCCAGCCTGCGCACCGACGAACCCGATCTGGTCCTGCGCCTGAGCGAACCGGACGAGGACGACGACGCGCTCCCGGGGGACGACTCGGATCCGGTGGTGTGGCGGCTCGAGGTGATGTTGCGACCGGAGGGCGACGCGCCTCGGCCCGTCGGGACCCTGCGGCCGGGCGGCGAGGGCGGTGTCGACGCGGCGATGGCGCGCGTCGCCGTGACCAAACTCGGCGAGGCGGTCGCCGCGTACCCGCCGCTGCGGTCGGTGCCCACGGACGTCGGCTCGCTGGACCTGCTTCTTCCCACCGACGCCGTCGTGGATTTCGTCGTGCGCGGGGTCGAGGCCCTGCGCGAGGTGGGTGTGAGCGTGCTCCTGCCGCGCGCGTGGAGCCGCGTCGACGCGTCGTTACGGCTCGCGGTCGACTCTCCGCCCTCGCCGACGGCCGAGAACCGGGCCGTGGGGATGGACGAGATCGTGGGGTACGACTGGCAGCTGGCCCTCGGTGACGTCCTCCTGACCGACGAGGAGATGACTCGCCTCGCGCGCTCCAAGAGCGACCTGGTTCGGTTGCGCGGCAACTGGGTCCAGGCCGACGGGTCCGCCCTCGCCCGGGCGGCGGAGTACGTGCAGGAGCAGGCGCGAGGTCGCTCGGCCCCGCTCTCGGAGGTCCTGGGCGCACTGTCGTCCGACCGGCCACCACCGCTGCCCGTCGAGGAGATCGTGGCCACGGGGTGGGCGCAGAAGCTGCTCGACCCGGATCGGCGACCCGAGCCCGTCGAGATCCCCGACGGTGTGCACGCCGTCCTGCGTCCGTACCAACAGCGCGGTGTGGAGTGGCTGGCGTTCATGAGCTCGGTCGGACTGGGCGCGGTGCTGGCGGACGACATGGGACTCGGCAAGACCCTGCAGCTGCTGGTGCTGCTCGCGCACGAGCGCAGCGCGACGCCGACGCTGCTGATCTCACCGATGTCGGTGGTCGGCAACTGGCAACGCGAGGCGCAGAAGTTCGTCCCCGACCTCACCGTGTACGTGCACCACGGCCCGGACCGGCTCGCGGGCGACGAGTTGCGGTCCGCGATCGAGGCGAGCGATCTCGTCGTCACCACCTACGCGCTGCTCGCCCGCGATGTCGCCGAGTTGGCGGCGCAGACCTGGCGGCGGGTGGTGCTCGACGAAGCGCAGCACATCAAGAACAGCCGCACGGCGCAGTCCAAGGCGGCTCGGGCGATCCCCGCGGCGCACCGCATCGCGCTCACCGGAACACCGGTGGAGAACCGGCTCGACGAACTGCGATCGATCTTCGACTTCTGCAACCCCGGAATCCTGGGCACGCCCACCACCTTTCGGGCGCGCTTCGCGACGCCGATCGAGCGGGAGAAGGACGAGGTCGCCGTCCAGCGACTGCGGTCGATCACCTCGCCCTTCGTTCTGCGTCGCCTCAAGACCGACAAGACCGTCATCGCCGACCTGCCGGACAAGTTCGAGATGACGGTGCGCAGCAACCTCACCTCGGAGCAGGCCGCGCTGTACCAGGCGGTGGTGGACGAGATGATGCGCACCATCGAGGAGAGCGAGGGCATGGCGCGCAAGGGTGCGGTCCTCGGCGCCCTCACCCGGCTCAAACAGGTGTGCAATCACCCGGCGCACTTCCTGGACGACGGTTCGTCGATCCTGCGCCGCGGTCAGCATCGCTCGGGGAAGTTGGCGTTGGTCGACGACATCCTCGAATCGGTTCTGGGCGACGGGGAGAAGGCGCTGCTGTTCACCCAGTTCACCGCGTTCGGGTCCATGGTCGCGCCCTATCTCGCCGAGCGCTTCGGGGTCGAGGTTCCGTTCCTGCACGGCGGTGTCGCCAAGAAGCGTCGGGACGAGATGGTGCAGAGCTTCCAGAGCGGCGACGGACCGCCGATCATGCTGCTCTCGCTCAAGGCCGGTGGCACCGGACTGAACCTCACCGCGGCCAACCACGTCGTGCACCTCGACCGGTGGTGGAACCCGGCGGTCGAGAACCAGGCGACGGACCGGGCGTTTCGCATCGGGCAGCATCGGGACGTCCAGGTCCGAAAATTGCTGTGCATCGGCACGGTGGAGGAACGCATCGACGCGATGCTGACGACCAAGAAGGATCTCGCCGATCTCGCGGTCGGTGCGGGGGAGAGCTGGATCACCGAGCTGTCGTCCGGACAGTTGCGGGAGCTGTTGACGTTGTCGTCGGATGCGGTGGGGGACTGATGACGGAAGACATCGAGCGATGAGCACGGATTTCGGGGGATACGGCCCGCGGCGTCGGATCAAGGACGGCATCGAAGCCCGCACCACGCGCGGCGCGTTCGGAAAGACCTGGTGGGGAAAGCAGTTCGTGACCACCGTCGAGGGATTGGCGGACGCCGGACGGTTGTCGCGCGGGCGGACCTACGCGCGCGGCGGACAGGTGATCTCGATGGAGATGCGGCACGGGCTGATCGAGGGCGACATCCAGGGCAGTCAGGTCGAACCGTTCTCGGCCACCGTCAGCGTCGCCACCCTCGACGCGTTCGACGTCGATGCGCTGATGGACCAGGTGCGCAGCACGCCCGGCATGCTGACCGAACTGGCGTCGGGATCGGTGCCGCGGGCCCTGGGTCCCCGGTTGTTGCCGTCGAGCGCGTCGGATCTGGATTTCGACTGCACCTGCCCGGACAGTGGGTGGCCGTGCAAGCACGCGGCCGCGCTCACCTACCTTGCGGCGGAACGCATCGACGAGGACCCGACGCGGTTGCTGCGGTTGCGTGGGGTCGATCTGGACCAGCTCATGGGTGACCCCGGCGAGGCTCGGTCGCGAGTGGATCCGGACGATCATTTCGGCGACCGCACCGAGCTCCCGGCGCTTCCCGACCCGGAGTTCGCTCCGGCCCCGATCGATCTCGAGGCGTCGTTGCTGCGCATCGCGTTGCGCACGGCGGACGTCGACGAGATCGAGGTGCGGCACGCCATGAACCAGTTGACCGGGTTGTACCGACGCCTGGGCAGCTGACGCCCATGGGGAAACTGCCTGTTCCTGGACATGCATGGACGTCCGACTATAGGATCCCCGTATTCAATCGAGGTCGAACTACGAGCAGGGTGGACCGATGACACGAGAACTGACGCACTTCGTCGGCGGCAAGCACATCTCCGGAACGTCGGGCGCCTTCGCCGACGTCTTCGATCCGAACACCGGGGCGGTGCAGGCTCGTGTTCCGTTGGCGAACAAGGCCGACACCGAGGCCGCGATCGCCGACGCCGAGGCGGCGCAGCGGGAATGGGCGCTGCAGAACCCGCAGAAGCGGGCTCGCATCATGATGAGGTTCCTGCAGCTGGTGCAGCGGGACATGGACTCGCTCGCGCAGCTGCTCTCCTCCGAGCACGGCAAGACCGTCGCCGACGCGCGCGGTGACATCCAGCGCGGCGTCGAGGTCGTCGAGTTCGCCGTCGGCATCCCGCACCTTCTCAAGGGCGAGTTCACCGAGAGCGCCGGCACCGGGATCGACGTCTACTCCATGCGGCAGCCCCTCGGCGTCGTCGCCGGCATCACGCCGTTCAACTTCCCCGCCATGATCCCGCTGTGGAAGGCCGCTCCGGCGATCGCTTGCGGCAACGCATTCGTCCTCAAGCCGTCCGAGCGGGACCCGTCGGTTCCGCTCCGGCTCGCTGAGCTGTTCCTCGAAGCGGGGCTCCCGCCGGGCGTCTTCAACGTGGTGAACGGCGGCAAGGAATCCGTCGACACCCTGCTCACCGACGAGCGGGTCAAGGCGATCGGATTCGTCGGCTCGACCCCCATCGCCCAGTACATCTACGAGACCGCGGCCGCGCACGGCAAACGCGCTCAGTGCTTCGGCGGAGCCAAGAACCACGCGATCGTGATGCCGGACGCGGACCTCGACGAGGTGGCCGACGCGCTGATCGGCGCCGGCTACGGCAGTGCGGGCGAGCGATGCATGGCGATCTCCGTGGCGGTGCCGGTGGGCGAGGAGACCGCGGAGGCGTTGCGCGCCAAGCTCGTCGATCGCGTGGAGAAGCTGACCGTCGGCACCAGCGACGACCCCGCGTCCGACTTCGGTCCGCTGATCACCGCCGACGCCGTGCAGCGGGTCACGGACTACGTGCAGATCGGGGTCGACGAGGGCGCCGATCTGGTGATCGACGGGCGTGGGTTCTCGCTCGCCGGACACGAGGACGGCTTCTTCACGGGCGCGTCGCTCTTCGACCGGGTCACTCCGGAGATGCGTATCTACAAGGAAGAGATCTTCGGGCCCGTCCTGCAGATCGTCCGGGCCGCCGATTACGAGGAGGCACTTCGCCTTCCGTCCGCTCACGAGTACGGCAACGGCGTGGCGATCTTCACCCGCGACGGTGACACCGCCCGCGACTTCACCTCGCGGGTGAACGTCGGCATGGTGGGCGTGAACGTCCCCATCCCGGTTCCCATCGCGTACCACACGTTCGGTGGCTGGAAGCGCTCCGGATTCGGCGACCTGAATCAGCACGGCCCCGATTCCGTGCGGTTCTACACCAAGACGAAGACGGTCACGCAGCGGTGGCCGTCGGGCGCGAAGGAAGCGGTTGCCACCAACCACTTCGTGATCCCGACGATGGACTGATCGGCCGTGGCGATGGATCAGGGCGACATCTTCGCCCTCGACGAGGACGAGCGCGCCATCTCGGACACCGCCGCGGAGTTCGCCGCGGAATTCCTCGCGCCGCACGCCGTGGAGTGGGACCGCGACAAGCACTTCCCCGTCGACGTGTTGCGCAAGGCGGCGGCGCTCGGCATGGGCGGCATCTACGTCGCGGAGGACGTGGGCGGCTCGGGTCTGCGCCGAGTCGACGCCGTGCGCATCTTCGAGAAGTTGGCCACGGGCGACCCGTCCATCGCCGCGTACCTGTCCATCCACAACATGGTGGCATGGATGATCGACACCTACGGAACGAACGAGCAACGGCAACAGTGGCTTCCGGCGCTCTGCACCATGGATCGTCTCGGTAGCTACTGCCTCACCGAGCCGGGAGCCGGTTCCGACGCGGCCGCGCTGTCCACCAAGGCGGTCCGTGACGGGGACGATTACGTCCTGACCGGGGTCAAGCAGTTCATTTCCGGGGCCGGGGCGTCCGAGGTCTACGTCGTCATGGCCCGCACCGGCGGGTCCGGACCGTCGGGAATCTCGGCGTTCGTCGTCGAGAAGGACACCGACGGCCTGTCGTTCGGCCCCAACGAGGTCAAGATGGGCTGGAACGCGCAGCCCACCCGCCAGGTGGTCCTCGACGGTGTGCGCGTCCCGGCGGCCAACCTCCTGGGCGGCGAGGGCAACGGATTCAGGATCGCGATGAACGGGCTCAACGGTGGGCGCATCAACATCGCGGCCTGCTCGCTCGGTGGCGGGGTCGCCGCGTTCGACGGCGCGGTGCAGTACCTGGCCGACCGCCGCGCCTTCGGCTCCCGGCTGCTCGATGCCCAGGCACTGCAGTTCAAGTTGGCCGACATGCGCACCGACCTCGAGGCGGCGCGGGTGCTGCTTCTGCGGGCCGCCAGCGCGTTGGACGCCGATGCACCGGACAAGGTGCAACTGTGTGCGATGGCCAAGAAGTTCACCACCGACACGGGGTTCACCGTGGCCAACGACGCGCTGCAACTGCTCGGCGGCTACGGCTACCTCAGCGAATACGGACTGGAGAAGATCGTGCGAGATCTGCGAGTGCACCAAATTCTCGAAGGAACCAACGAGGTCATGCGCATCGTCATCGCGCGCTCGGTGGTGGCGGCGCTGTGAGCGACGGGGCTGTGGGCAACGGCGAGGTTCTGCTGTCCGTCGACCGAGGCGTCGCCACGATCACCCTGAACCGACCGAAGGCGATCAACGCCATCAATCAGGCCATGGTGACCACCATCGACGCGGCTCTGATTGCCTGGGAGACCGACCCGCAGGTTCGGCTCGTGGTGATCACCGGAGCCGGGGAGCGCGGACTGTGTGCCGGCGGAGACATCGTCTCCATCCACGACGACGCCCGGAGCGCCGGTCCCAATGCGCGCCCCGCGGACTCGGCCACGGCCAGGTTCTGGCGCGACGAGTACATCATGAACGCGCGCATCAACCGCTACGCGAAACCGGTCGTCTCCTTGATGGACGGCATCGTGATGGGCGGCGGTGTGGGAATCGCGGCGCACGCGTCGGTTCGCATCGTCACGGAACGGTCGAAGGTCGGAATGCCCGAGGTGGGCATCGGATTCGTCCCCGACGTCGGCGGTACGTACCTGTTGTCCCGGGCTCCGGGCGAGGTCGGCACGCACGTCGCGCTGACCACCGCCCGCATGACCGCGGGCGATGCCATCATGGCCGGGTTCGCGGATCACTTCGTGCCCTCCGATCGGCTCGACGATTTCGTCGAGGCACTGCACACCGGGACGGTCGACACTGCGTTGGCACTCGCCGAGGACGCTCCGCACTCGCCGCTCGCCGATCAGCGGACCTGGATCGACGAGGCCTATCGCGGTGACGACGCGGTGGCCGTCGTCGCCGCGTTGCGCGCTCACGGTGACCCCGCCGCCGCGGCCGCGGCCGACGACATCGAGTCGAAGTCGCCCACCTCGGTGACGGTGACGCTGCGATCGCTCCGTCGGGCCGCCGACGCCCTGTCGCTCGACGAGGTGCTCGACGAGGAGTACCGGGTGTCCGTCGCGTGCCTGTCGTCGCCGGACCTCGTGGAGGGCATTCGGGCCCAGGTGATCGACAAGGACCGCTCCCCGTCGTGGTCGCCGGCGCGCCTCGCCGACGTCACCGCGGCCGACGTCGACCGCTTCTTCGCATCACTCGGCGACGCCGATCTCGGTCTCTCCGACGTCTCCACATCCAACAGTTCGGAAGGACAGTCATGAGCATCGTCGCGTTCCTGGGTCTGGGTCACATGGGCGGGCCGATGGCCGCCAACCTCGCGGCCGCGGGGCACGAGGTCCACGGTTTCGATCTGGTTCCCGCCGCTCTGGAGGAGGCGCGCAGTCGGGGCATCACCGTGGCGTCGTCGGCCGCGGATGCGGTGGCGAACGCGGACGTCGTGCTCACCATGCTGCCCAGCGGTCGGCACGTCCTCGATCTGTACGAGTCGATCCTGCCGTCCGCCAAGGCCGACACCCTGTTCGTGGACTCCTCCACCATCGACGTCGCCGATGCTCGGTCGGCCGCGGAGGCCGCGTCGCACGCGGGTCACCGCGCGGTCGACGCGCCGGTGTCCGGCGGTGTCGGGGGTGCCACCGCCGGCACCCTGACCTTCATGGTGGGCGGTTCGGACGCGGACGTCGCGGAGGCGACCCCGCTGCTGGACGTGATGGGACGCAAGGTCGTCCACTGCGGACCCAGCGGTAACGGTCAGGCGGCCAAGCTGTGCAACAACATGATCCTGGGGGTGTCGATGATCGCGGTGAGCGAAGCCTTCGTCCTCGGCGAGAAGCTCGGTCTGACGAACCAGGCACTGTTCGACGTGGCCTCCACCGCCTCCGGACAGTGCTGGGCGCTGACCACCAACTGCCCGGTGCCCGGCCCCGTGCCGACCTCGCCGGCGAACAACGAGTACCAGCCGGGCTTCGCCGCGGCGCTGATGCGCAAGGACCTCGGTCTGGTCGCGGAAGCCGTGCGGGCCAACGGGGTCGACGCACAGATGGGGATGCTGGCGGCCGCGATGTACACCGAGTTCGCCGAATCCTCGGGCGGTAAGGACTTCTCGGGCATCGTCGAGGACATCCGGCAGAAGTCGGGGGAGACGGCGTGAGCGATCACGAGACCATCCTGGTCGGCACCCACGGCCGAGTCGGCCTGATCACACTGAACCGGCCGAAGGCGCTCAACGCGCTGAACTCCCAGCTCATGACCGAAGTCGTCTCGGCGGCAACCGCATTCGATCGCGACCCGAACATCGGCGCCATCGTCGTCACGGGTTCGGACCGGGCGTTCGCCGCCGGTGCCGACATCAAGGAGATGCAGGCCAAGACGTACATGCAGGTGTACGCCGAGGACTTCTTCGCCGAGTGGGAGCGCTTCGCATCCGTCCGCACACCCACCGTCGCCGCCGTGAACGGGTACGCGCTCGGTGGTGGGTGCGAGCTCGCGATGATGTGCGACATCCTCATCGCGTCGGACACGGCCCAGTTCGGGCAACCCGAGATCACGCTCGGAGTCATTCCGGGAATCGGTGGCTCGCAACGGCTCGCACGCGCGGTCGGCAAGGCCAAGGCGATGGAGATGTGCCTGACGGGTCGCCGGATGGACGCGACCGAAGCCGAGCGCGCGGGACTGGTCTCGCGCATCGTGCCCTCCGGCGAGCTGTTGGACGAAGCGATGTCGACGGCGACGACGATCGCCTCGATGTCGCTGCCCGTGGCCATGATGGCGAAGGAAGCGGTGAATCGATCCTTCGACACCACCCTTGCCGAGGGGATCAGGTTCGAGCGCAGGCTCTTCCACTCCTCGTTCGCCACCGAGGACCAGAGCGAGGGCATGGCGGCGTTCACCGAGAAACGGTCACCCGACTTCCGGCACCGCTGATCGGCCGAGAGCAACGGACGGGTCGACACTCACCAGGTGGGGGTCGACCCGTCGTCCTCGAAGTCTCCGGCCCGCCGGCGCACCCGCGCCAGAATCGAGACGAGCGTGTCGAGTTCGCTCTCGGCCACCCCGGGCCGGGTGAAGACCTCCGCGTTGAGTGCTTCCGTCGCCTCCTTGGACAGGCTCCGACCGGTGTCGGTGATCTCGACGAGCGTCGTCCGGCGATCGGTGGGGTGGGGGACGCGTCGAACCAGGCCCGCCTTCTCGAGGCGGTCCACCCCGTTCGTCACGGACGTGGGATGCACCTGGAGCCGCGCGCTGGCCTTGGCCATCGGGAGGGCGCCGGTCTTGGTGAACGTCAGGAGCGTCAGCAACTCGTACCGTGCGAACGTCAACCCCGTCGGCTTGAGCACTTCCTCCACTCGCGCCATCATGATCTGCTGCACGCGCATGATCGACGTGACCGCAGCCATGCCGTCGGCGGCGTCCGACCACCCGTGGCGGGACCACTGTCGATGGGCCTCGGCAATCGGGTCGAGCGGAAGCTTCGGCGCGGACGTCATGGGTCCCATCTTCCCACGTCGCGGCGCTCGTTCCGCGGATCCGGCGGCGCCCCGCCGCAGCGACCTTCGATATCACTCGCAACATCAGCACCATGCGTCACTTCGGTATCGGTACGATCTCGATGGGCGCCGGGGGCGAACCGCGTGGTCCACTATCGGGAGACCGCTCGCCCACACCCGTCTGCTCGAGGAGTTCTTCATGCGTACACCCCGTCGATTCCGGCGATCCGTCGCCACGATGGCGATGGTCTGCGCCGGCGCGTTGACGCTGCCGGCGATCGCGTCCGCAGATCCCGCCCCCACCGACCCGCTCCAGCAGGCCCTCTCCGCGCTCGAGGCGTCCGGTAGCGCCGGCGACGCGCTCGACGCGGGGCGTGCCGTCTTCGCCGCGGCCCCCGAGGTCGCCGTCGCCGAACCGGCCGGAAGCGATCCGTTGGCGCTGCTGAACTCCGCGAACGCGCTCATGACCGGGTTCGGACTGACCCCGTTCTTCTACCCGACGGCGGCGATCAACTGCTCCGCCATCCCCGGCGTGCCCCTGGGCGTCGTTCCGGCCGTCGCGGGTGCAGCCGGTGGGCCGTACACCCCGCGCATCCCCGGAGTGGCCATTCCCGCGATCCCCGGCATCGACACCCGGATCGCCGATCCCGGCGAGACGCTCTACGCGTTCGTCCCCGCGCCCGGCGGCATCGTCGACGACGGAGCGAACAAGTCCGGCATGCAAGTGGCGTGGTTCAACGTCAACACCCTGCAGGGCGGCTTCGCGGACATGGGCGGCGTGACCGACGTGATCCTCGACGAGATCATCGATCCGTTGCCGGAGCCCATCAAGGGCCTCGCCGCCGGCTTCGTGACGGCCAACCTGGCGTCGTTCCCCAACGCCGGCGTGCGTCTGGCGCCCGTGGCCACCGGATCCGGAACGGTGCTCTCGGCCGTGTTCGGTCAGGTGACGCACGGCGGCAAGACCTGCGCGTTCTTCCCGACGGTCGGACTCACCACCGTTCGCTGATCGTCGAATTCGGGTGCCGGTCCGACAACCTCGGGGCCGGCACCCGTTCTTCGTAGACTGGTGGGATGCCGTCCGAACACCCCTGGAGCGCCGACGGAATCCGCGGCGTGATCCACGAGCCGGACGGTTCGCCCACTCTGGTCGTGGTGCTCTCCCACGGGGCCGGAAGCAATTGCCACGCACCGATTCTCGTCGCCGTGGCCGACGAGTTGGCACGGCGTGGTGCCCTGGTCGCGCGAATCGATCTCGCGTTCCGGCAGCAGCGGGAGAAGGGCCCACCCAACCGTGCGCGCGCCGCGGAGGACCGCGAGGGACTGGCACGGGCCGCACAGGCCGCGCGGCAATGGTCACCGTCGACTCCGCTGATCCTGGGCGGGCATTCCTACGGGGGACGACAGGCGTCGATACTGCTCGCGGAGCGCCCCGAACTCGCCGACGGGCTGCTGGCGCTGAGTTATCCGCTGCACCCGCCCACGAAGCCGGACACACTGCGCACCGAGCACTTCCCGTCGCTGACGGTGAGATCGGTGTTCGTGCACGGTGTGCGCGACCCGTTCGCCACGAGCGAGGAACTGCGGCGGCACACGGCGTCGATACCTGCGGACACCACCATCGTGTCCATCGAGAAAGCGGCGCACGATCTGGCGCCGACTCGCGCATCGACCGCGACGACCGTGGCCGACGCGGTGACGGAGAATTTCGAAAAGTGAGTGCCCCCGGCAGGATTCGAACCTGCGGCCTTCCGCTCCGGAGGCGGACGCTCTATCCCCTGAGCTACGGGGGCAAGCCGGTGAACACCGACGTGCCGTTGACGGGCTGACACAGACTATCGCATCGGCGGGGTGTCGTTCACCCGGCCCGGCTCGGGTGGCGGTGCCACCCGAGCCGTCGGGCGATCTACAGGGGAGTCGATCCCTTGTCGGTCAACATCTGTGTCATCAACTGCGATTCGCTGGTCTGCGTGTTCACCATGGTCTGCGCGAGGTTGCGCACCGCGGCGACGCTCGCGTGGGTGGCGCCGTACTCCATCATCTCGATGCCGCCCTCGTGGTGGCGAAGCATGAGCTGCAGGAACAGCACGTCCTTCGCCTCTCCGGTCGCGGCACGGAGGTTCGTCATGTCCTCGCTCGTCGCCATGCCCGGCATCGCCGCCACCGGGCCCGTGTCCGACGCCATCGCCATACCGTGCGAGCCGTGGCCCCCGTCCTCGGTCATCCATCCCATGTAGCCGCCACTGGGCAGGGGAGCGGCGTTCCACAGGGCCAACCAGCCCTGCATCTGACCCACCTGGTTCTGCTGCGAGGTGAGGATGTCGTAGGCGAGGTTGCGGACCAGCGGATCCTCCGCGCCCGTCAGTGCGATCGTCGCCATCTCGATGGCCTGGTTGTGGTGCACCGTCATGTCCTGCGAGAAACCGACGTCGACGGAATCGGCGCCCGGAATCGGACGAGGTTCGTCGCCGATCGGGATTCTCGCCAGTACCCCGACCGCGAAGCCGACCACCAGGAGTGCGACGACGCCGAGAACGATCAGCGCGGTGCGCTGACTCCTCTTCGGGGCGGCGGACTCCCCGCGGAGCTCACCGGTGTCCTGATCGATGGTCACGGTGCGGGAACGGTGTCGGCGGGTGCCGGAAGGTCACTCGGCAGCTGCAGGTCGCCCGGCAGCTCGGTGATGTTCTCGGTGGAGTCGGGCGTGATGCCCGCCCCGTCCATCGGCACCGCGTCGGGCCCGGGGGGAGTCGGATCGAAGGGCGGCGGGTTCTCGGGATCGTAGGTGGCCGGGGTGGTGGAGCAGCTCGCGCCGACCTCGGGGTACGCGAAGCGGTTCAGACGAAGCGCGGCGATGAAGTGATCGATGCGGGCGTCGTCGACGCTGTCGAGCTTGAGCTGGCGGCCCCAGGACTGCAGCGAGACGGGCGAATCGAGACCGGGGTACGGGGACATGAGCATGTACTGCTCGCCGTCGACCCGGCCGGCGAGGGTCTCGACCTGGTCCTCGCTCAGCTCGTCCGGGTTGTAGGTGACCCACACGGCGCCGTGCTCGAGGGAGTGCACCGCGTTCTCGGTACGGATCGGCTCCGGGTAGACCGTGCCCATGCAGTTCGCCCAGATCTGATCGTGCGGTCCACCGAACGGGGGGGACTGGTCGTACGCCACGCGCTGGGTTCCGGACACGTGGAGCGCGGCCGGGTAGTCGATCATCTGCACGCCCTCGATGTCCGTCGAGGGATCCTGGTTCTCCTCGGTCGGCGCGAAACGCTGTGCCTCGGCCTGGTCCTGGTACTTGGGCACGAGGTTGATCGCGAGAGCGGCGATGAGACCGAGGACCACCACTGCGGCACCGAGCGTGAGCCACGGGATCTGCCGACTCTTGCCGGCCTTGCCGGCGCCGGCGGGAACGCCGCCCTTGCTCTTGCTGCTCTTCTTGCCGGCAGCCTTGATGGCTTTGGCGGACTTCTTGTCGGAACCGCTTGGCATGGTCGTCGGTGCTCTTTCCTCGTGGGCGCTGGTGTGTGTTTCGAACGCGTCATCTGCTCAGGGCATCACCACTGTACGGACGAAGCCTGAGTCTTTGCTGATCCACGGCGGTGGCGGTGAGATCGTCCGCGGGGACACCGATGACGCGGCGGTGTCGGTGCAGACCATAGGATAAGACCCCGTGACTCCCGCCGAACTCGCCGAACTGCTGCGTGCCACCGCGGCGACCGTGCTCTCCGAGCGCGGACTCGATCCCGCCGTGTTGCCCGACGTCGTGACGCTGGACCGTCCGCGCAATCCGGAGCACGGTGACTACGCGTCCAACGTCGCGATGCAGGTGGCCAAGAAGGCCGGTGTCTCGCCGCGTGATCTCGCGACGTGGTTGTCCGAGTCGCTGGCTGCCGTCGACGCCGTCGACGCCGTCGAGGTCGCCGGGCCCGGATTTCTCAACATCCGGCTCGCGAAGTCCGCCCAGGGAGCGATCGTCGAGCGGGTACGGACCGAGGGCGAGCAGTACGGATCGTCCACCGAACTGACCGGCACGCGCATCAACCTGGAGTTCGTCTCGGCCAACCCCACCGGCCCGGTGCACCTCGGGGGAACCCGGTGGGCAGCCGTCGGCGATGCTCTCGGTCGCATCCTCGCCACCCGCGGCGCCGAGGTCACCCGCGAGTACTACTTCAACGATCACGGCGCGCAGATCGACCGGTTCGCGCGGTCGCTCGTGGCGGCGGCGAAGGGGGAGCCCGCGCCGGAGGACGGGTACGCGGGCGAGTACATCGCGGAGATCGCCGCTGCCGTGGTCGCCGCCCGGCCGGACGCGATGGAACTGGCCGACGCCGAACGGCAGGAAGTGTTCCGTGCGCTCGGTGTCGACGCGATGTTCACGCAGATCAAGGCGAACCTGCACGAGTTCGGCACCGATTTCGACGTGTACTTCCACGAGAACTCGCTGTTCGAATCGGGTGCCGTCGAGCGTGCGGTGGAGACCCTGAAGGGTTCGGGGAATCTGTACGAGAAGGACGGCGCCTGGTGGCTGCGCAGCACCGAGTTCGGCGACGACAAGGACCGGGTGGTCGTCAAGAGCGACGGCAACGCGGCCTACATCGCCGGTGACATCGCCTACTTCCAGGACAAGCGTTCGCGCGGATTCGACCTGTGCATCTACATGCTGGGCGCCGATCATCACGGCTACATCGGCCGACTGAAGGCGGCGGCCGCGGCGTTCGGTGACGATCCCGCCACCGTCGAGGTTCTCATCGGCCAGATGGTCAACCTGGTCCGCGACGGTGTCGCGGTCAAGATGAGCAAACGGGCCGGCACCGTGATCACGCTCGACGATCTGGTGGAGGCGATCGGAGTGGACGCCGCCCGCTACGTGATGGTGCGGTCGTCCGTGGACTCGTCCATCGACATCGACCTCGCGCTGTGGGCCAGCAAGAGCAACGACAATCCGGTCTACTACGTGCAGTACGCCCACGCCCGGCTGTGTTCGCTGGCGCGCAACGCGGTCGATCTCGGCGTGGTGAGCGACGATCCGGATTTCGCCCTGCTGGTCCACGAGAACGAGGGCGATCTGATTCGCACCATCGGCGAGTTCCCCCGAGTGGTGGCGAGCGCGGCGTCCCTGCGCGAGCCGCACCGCATCGCGCGGTACCTCGAGGAGTTGGCCGGTTCCTACCATCGCTTCTACGGAGCGTGTCGAGTACTTCCCCGCGGAGACGAGGACCCCATGCCGGTACACACCGCCCGCCTCGCGCTGGGCAACGCCACTCGCCAGGTCCTGGCGAACGGCCTCGCTCTCCTCGGCGTCGGCGCACCGGAGCAGATGTGAGCGCGCATCCCGCCGGACCCCGGCACGCCGAGTCGCTTCCGGCCCCCGGCGCGCCCGAGCGTCCCGCGACGGCCGAGCTGACGACGCTTCCGGAATCGGTCTTCCCGCGTGGTGCCCGCCGCGGCGACGACGGTGTGGTCACGCTCGCCGGTGTCTCGGTGACCGACCTGGCCGCCGAGTTCGGCACACCGCTCTTCGTGATCGACGAGGACGATTTCCGCTCCCGATGCCGCGAGATGGCGACCGCTTTCGGCGGCGCCGAGCGAGTCCACTACGCCTCCAAGGCTTTTCTCTGCGGAGAGATCGCCCGATGGGTGGCCGACGAGGGTCTGTCGCTGGACGTCTGCTCCGGCGGAGAGCTGGCCATCGCACTGCATGCGGGCTTCCCGGCCGACCGAATCGCCATGCACGGCAACAACAAGTCGCGCGCGGAACTCGAAGCCGGAGTGTCGGCCGGCGTCGCCCACGTGGTGCTCGACTCCATGATCGAGATCGATCGCCTGGACGAGGTCGCGGCGGCGGCGGGCACCGTGCAGGACGTGCTGATTCGCGTGACCGTGGGCGTCGAGGCGCACACCCACGAGTTCATCGCGACCGCGCACGAGGACCAGAAGTTCGGCTTCTCCCTGTCCGACGGGTCCGCGATGGCGGCGGTCGCCCGCGTCTTCGAGACCGACAACCTCCGACTCGTCGGCCTGCACTCGCACATCGGCTCGCAGATCTTCGAGGTCGACGGATTCGAACTGGCCGCGCACCGTGTCCTGGGTCTGCTCCGGGACATCCTCGGCAAGTACGGCCCCGAGAAGACGTCGCAGATCACCGTCGTCGACCTCGGTGGCGGTATGGGCATCCACTACGTGCCGGGTGACAGTCCACCGCCGATCGACGAACTGGCGGCGAAGCTGCGGGGGATCGTCGAGACGGAATCGTCGTCCTTCGGCATCGCGACCCCCACCCTCGCCGTGGAGCCCGGTCGAGCCATCGCCGGCCCGGGCACCGTCACCCTCTACGAGGTGGGCACCGTCAAGGACGTCACCGTCGGCGCCGCCCTGACCCGTCGGTACATCAGCGTGGACGGTGGAATGAGCGACAACATCCGGACCTCGCTGTACCAGGCGGAGTACGTCGGCCGCCTGGTCTCGCGCGACTCCGAGGCCGCACCCACCCTGGCGCGGATCGTTGGAAAGCATTGCGAGAGCGGCGATATCGTCATCCGTGACACGTGGCAGCCCAGCGACCTCGGTCCGGGCGATCTGTTCGCGGTCGGCGCCACGGGCGCGTACTGCTACTCGATGAGCTCGCGATACAACCTTCTTCCCCGTCCGGCTGTCGTCGCCGTACGGGATGGTGAGGCCCGACTGGTGCTTCGCCGAGAAACGTTCGACGACCTGATCGGCTTGGAGGTAACCCGGTGACCATTCAGGATGCCGATAACGCATCGTTCGTCAGCCCGGTGGACAAGCCCCTCGGTGTGGCGGTCCTGGGCATGGGCAACGTCGGAAGCGAGGTCGTGCGGATACTGCTCGACCACGCGACCGATCTGACCGCCCGCGTGGGGGCACCGCTGGTGCTTCGCGGTGTCGCCGTGCGCGACATCGACCGCGATCGAGGAATCGATCCCGAGCTGCTCACCACCGACGTGGCGGGACTGGTCGCTCGCGACGACGTCGACCTGGTGGTCGAGGTCCTCGGCGGTATCGAGCCCGCTCGCGAGTTGATCCTCGCCGCGCTCAACGCGGGCAAGTCCGTGGTCACCGCCAACAAGGCGTTGCTCGCCGAATACACGGGCGAACTCGCGGACGCCGCCGAGCGGCACCGCGCTGACCTCTACTTCGAGGCCGCGGTCGCCGGTGCCATCCCGGTCGTGCGCCCGTTGATGCAGTCGCTCGCGGGAGATCGCGTCGATCGCGTCATCGGCATCGTCAACGGCACGACGAACTTCATCCTGTCCGCCATGGACGAGACCGGTGCGGATTACTCGGACACCCTCGCCGAGGCCGGCCGCCTGGGATACGCGGAAGCGGACCCGACGGCGGACGTCGAGGGGTACGACGCCGCCGCGAAGGCCGCGATTCTCGCCTCGCTCGCGTTCCACACCCGGGTGACCTCCGCGGACGTGCACCGCGAGGGAATCTCGGGCATCACCGCCTCGGACATCGCGACCGCGCGCGCGTTCGACTGCACGGTCAAGCTGCTCGCCCTGTGCGAACGGGTCGCGGACGAGGACGGCAACGATCGCATTTCCGTTCGCGTCTACCCGGCGCTGGTTCCGCTCTCGCACCCGCTCGCTGCCGTGAGCGGCGCGTTCAACGCCGTGGTCGTCGAGGCGGAAGCGGCCGGGCGACTCATGTTCTACGGCCAGGGCGCGGGCGGTGCTCCCACCGCGTCCGCGGTCATGGGTGATCTGGTGATGGCGGCGCGCAACAAGTTCTACGGCGGGCGTGGCCCGGGGGAGTCGACCTACGCCAAGCTCCCCATCGCCTCGATGGGCGACACACCGACTCGGTACCACGTGAACATGCAGGTCGCGGACCGTGCCGGGGTTCTCTCCGCCGTGGCGGCCGAGTTCGCCAAGAACGGCGTCAGCATCTCCACCGTGCGGCAGGAGGGTGCGGACGCGTGCGCCCGTCTCGTGGTGGTCACGCACCGTGCGAAGGACTCCGCGCTGGCGGCTACCGTGGCCTCACTGAGCGAACTCGACATCGTTTCCGCAGTGACCAGCGTTCTCCGGTTGGAAGGCACGTCCGAATGAGCACCAGCGCAACAGACCGCACCGCCGTCCACACCCCGTGGCCGGGACTGATCGCCGCGTATCGGCACCGGTTGGCGATCGGACCGGATTGGGTCCCGATCACGCTGCGCGAGGGCGGTACGCCGCTGTTGCCCGCCGCCCGGTTGTCCGAGATCACCGGTTGCGAGGTGCACGTCAAGGTCGAGGGGCTCAACCCCACCGGTTCGTTCAAGGACCGGGGTATGACCATGGCCGTCACCGACGCCCTCGCTCGCGGTCAGCGGGCGGTGCTGTGCGCATCGACCGGCAACACCTCGGCCTCCGCCGCCGCCTACGCCGCGAAGGCCGGCATGACCTGTGCGGTGTTGATTCCGCAGGGCAAGATCGCGATGGGCAAGCTCGCGCAGGCCGTGATGCACGGCGCCAAGATCGTCCAGGTCGAAGGGAACTTCGACGACTGTCTGGAGCTGGCGCGCAAGACGACGGCCGAGTTCTCCACCATCGGTCTCGTCAACTCCGTCAATCCGGTGCGCATCGACGGCCAGAAGACGGCGGCGTTCGAGGTGTGCGACGCACTCGGTCGCGCACCCGATGTCCACGTTCTGCCGGTGGGCAACGCCGGCAATATCACCGCCTACTGGCGCGGCTACTCCGAGTACTACGCGGACGGTGTCACCTCCGTGCTCCCGCGCATGCTCGGAGTGCAGGCGGCCGGCGCGGCCCCGCTGGTGAACGGTTCGCCGGTCAAGAACCCGGAGACCATCGCCACCGCAATCCGAATCGGTTCTCCCGCGTCCTGGAACGGTGCGGTCACCGCGAAGGAAGAGTCCGGTGGCGCCTTCCGTGCCGCCACGGACGAGGACATCCTCGAGGCCTACCGCCTCCTCGCCTCGACCGAGGGCATCTTCGTCGAGCCGGCGTCCGCGGCGAGCATCGCCGGTCTGCTGGCCGCACACCGGGAGGGGTGGCTCGAGAAGGGGTCCACCGTCGTGTGCACCGTGACCGGCAACGGCCTCAAGGACACCGACACCGCTCTCCTCGGAATGCCTGCAGTGCAACCGATCCCGGTCGATCCGGTGGCCGTGGCGTCGGCGCTCGAGCTGGCCTGACGGTGGTGAAGGTTGCTGTGACGCAGACTCTGCCGACCGGCGCCCGCGCCCGTGCGCTCGTTCCGGCCTCGAGTGCCAATCTCGGCCCCGGGTTCGACTCGCTCGGCCTCGCCCTCGGTCTGCACGACGAGATCGAGGTGACGGTTGCCGCGTCCGGTCTGGACATCGACGTCGAGGGTGAGGGTGCCCACGATGTTCCCTGGGGCCCTTCGCATCTCGTCGTGAGAGCCATCGAACGCGGACTCGAGTCCGCGGGTGTCTGGGCCGACGGCCTGTCCGTGCGCTGCCGCAACCGCATCCCGCACTCGCGAGGTCTCGGCTCGTCGGCCTCGGCGGTGGTGGGCGGTCTGGCGGCCGCGAACAAACTGGCGGCGTCCGTCGATCCGTCGCTCGCACTGTCGGTCGATCAGATGGTGCAGTTGGCATCGGAGTTCGAGGGGCACCCGGACAACGCGTCCGCGAGTGTCCTCGGTGGCGCCGTCGTGTCGTGGAGTCTGGAATCCGGACCGCCGGAGGGTCCGCGCTCCTACGCCGCCGCCCGAGTCGATGTTCATCCCGACATCGGTGCCACGGTGCTGATCCCGTCGGTGCGCTCCTCCACCGCGCACACACGTGGTCTGCTACCGGATCTCGTTCCGCACCGCGACGCCGCGTTCAACGTCAGCCGAGCGGCGCTCGCCGTGGTCGCGTTGAGCACCCGGCCGGACTTGCTGCTCCGCGCCACCGAGGATCGATTGCACCAGCCGTACCGAGCCTCCGCTCTGCCGTCGACCACCGAGTGGATCGCGACGTTGCGTCGTCACGGACACGCTGCGACCGTGTCCGGGGCCGGGCCCACGGTCCTCGTGCTCGGCACGTCGTCGCTCTCGCGCGAGTTGGTGGATCAGGCCGAGGACGACGGTATGACGGTGCGCGAACTCGAGATCGCGCAGGGCGTCGTCGTCGACTGACGCCCCTCGTCGGGCGGGCGCGCCGCGGTCCGCGACATTCTTGCTCGCTCCGCTCATCGCGGCTATTGTGGTCTGCAGTCCGTACGTCGTGCGCTGCAAGCGCCGATCTTTCCAGGGCGTCCATTCCCGGCAACATCGCCAGACTCGGCTCGGTCATCCGAAGTCACCACTTCGAGACCGTCGGTCGGGGAGTGTTCACCTCCTGGGTCAGCTTCCGTTCTTCCGCCCGACGCGAAGTGCGTGACATCCGAGCTCGATACGTGATTCGAGCTACGGGACGAACCCTCGATCTGCGCACCTGGCGCGCGAGGGAAGGAAAGGACCTCCGTGACCGATACGGACATGACTGCTGCTCCGGCCACCGACCCCGAGACGGCATCACGTGCACCGCGCGCATCGCGTCGCGGTGCCGGACTCTCCGGGATGGTGCTCACCGAACTTCGCGGGCTCGCCTCCGAGCTCGGCATCAAGGGTGTTTCCGGGATGCGCAAGGGCGACCTGGTGTCGGCCATCGAGTCGAAGCAGGTCGCACCGCCGGCCGGTGGCGCCGACGCCCCCGTCAAGGGCCGCAGCCGCTCCGCTGCGCGTGTATCCGAGAACGCACCCACCGAGAGCGCACCCACCGAGGCTCGACAGACCGAGACCCCGCAGACCGAGACCCCGCGCGCGACGGCTCCGTCCAGCGACTCGCCGAAGGCCGATGCGTCTCGCACCGATGCCTCCGACAACGCTCCGGCCTCGGGCGAGAACGACCAGAACGAGGGATCCGACGGACCGCGTCGCACTCGCAGCCGGCGTGGAGCGTCGCGCCGCGCGGGAGCCGCGGAGTCGTCGTCCGACGGTTCCGACGACACGCAGACCACCGAGCGCGGAATGGATTCGAACGCCCCCTCGCCGACGTCCGACGACGCGTCCGGTGACGACAACGACGGTCAGAACGACCGTCAGGGCGGAGACCGCCCCCGTCGCGAGCGCGGCAACCGCAACCAGGGCGACCGCAACCAGGGTGATCGCAACCAGGGTGATCGCAACCAGGGTGATCGCAACCAGGGCGACCGCAACCAGGGCGATCGCAACCAGGGTGATCGCAACCAGGGTGATCGCAACCAGGGCGACGGCGACCGGCAGGGTCGTAACCGCAACGATCGCAACAACAACGATCGCAACGATCGCAACAACAACGATCGCAACAACAACGATCGCAACGATCGCAACAACAACGATCGCAACGATCGCAACAACAACGATCGCAACGATCAGAACGATCGCAACAACGGTCCTCGTGAGGACCGCAACAACGGTCCTCGCGACGACGAGGACGGCGACGGTCGCGGCCGACGGGGGCGTCGCTTCCGGGAACGTCGCCGTGGACGGGATCGCGACGGTTCCGGCTCGGGTGGCGGGCAGGACCGCGATCAGCGCGAGCCCGAATTGCGCGACGACGACGTCCTGCAGCCGGTCGCCGGAATCCTGGACGTTCTCGACAACTACGCGTTCGTCCGGACCTCCGGTTACCTGGCGGGGCCGAACGACGTCTACGTCTCCATGAACATGGTCCGCCGCAACGGTCTGCGTCGCGGTGACGCCCTGACCGGTGCGGTTCGGGTGGCCCGCGAGGGCGAGCAGAACAACTCGCGGCAGAAGTTCAACCCGCTCGTGCGGCTGGACACCGTCAACGGTGTCGCGCCGGACCCGTCGCGACGGCGTCCGGAGTTCAACAAGCTCACCCCGCTCTACCCCAATCAGCGACTGCGTCTCGAGACCACGCCGGACATCCTCACGACGCGCATCATCGACCTGGTGATGCCTATCGGCAAGGGACAGCGCGCGTTGATCGTGAGCCCGCCCAAGGCCGGTAAGACCAGCGTGTTGCAGTCGATCGCCAACGCGATCGCGGTCAACAACCCGGAGTGCTACCTCATGGTCATCCTCGTGGACGAGCGTCCCGAGGAAGTGACGGACATGCAGCGCAGCGTCAAGGGTGAGGTGATCGCGTCGACGTTCGACCGGCCGCCGGGCGATCACACCTCGGTGGCGGAACTCGCCATCGAGCGAGCGAAGCGTCTCGTCGAGGACGGGCGCGACGTCGTGGTTCTGCTGGACTCGATCACCCGCCTCGGTCGGGCGTACAACAACAGTTCGCCGGCGTCGGGACGCATCCTGTCCGGTGGCGTCGACTCCACCGCGCTGTACCCGCCCAAGCGCTTCCTCGGTGCGGCCCGCAACATCGAGCACGGCGGCTCCCTGACGATCATCGCGACGGCCATGGTCGAGACCGGTTCCACCGGTGACACCGTGATCTTCGAGGAGTTCAAGGGAACCGGTAACGCCGAACTCAAGCTCGATCGCAAGATCGCCGAGCGTCGGGTGTTCCCCGCGGTGGACATCAACCCGTCGAGCACGCGTCACGACGAACTGCTTCTGAGCCCGGACGAGGCCGCCATCGTGCACAAGCTTCGCCGCGTGCTCTCGGGACTGGATTCGCACCAGGCCATCGACCTGCTGGTCGACCGGTTGAAGAAGAGCAAGAACAACGTCGAGTTCCTCATGGAGGTCTCGAAGACGGCTCCGGGTTCGGGCAACTGACACGCGCCGACCCCGCCCGGAACAACCGGCGGGGTCGGTGGGTTGAACGATTAGTCCGAGCCATCGGCGCTCTGGCATACTGAACAGCCGAGTCCGGTTCCGGTTCACGTCTCGACAGGCGAGGCGACCCGGCGACCACGAACAGAAACGGTAAGGAACATCATGAAGGCTGGCATCCACCCCGACTACACCACGACCACCGTCGTGTGCGGTTGCGGACATACTTTCGAGACCCGTAGCACCAATTCGGCCGAGCGCATCAACGTCGAGGTCTGCTCGCAGTGCCACCCGTTCTACACGGGCAAGCAGAAGATCCTCGACACCGGCGGCCGCGTTGCTCGCTTCGAGGCTCGCTACGGCAAGCGCGCCGGCGCCAAGGCCGACGCCGACAGCTAGCTCGTTCGCCGACGCCCGTCCCGACTCCACGTCGGGACGGGCGTCGGCTTTTTTCTGTCTCCGGCCGCGCCGACGCGCGGCCACCCACCGCTCGATTCCGGGAGGAACCCATGGCCGGCTCCACTTCTCCGTCGGCCATCGACGACATCCTGGCCGAGCACGCCGGGTTGGAACGGGACCTGTCGGACCCGTCGCTGCACGACGACCCTGCGGCCGCGCGCCGGGCCGGTAAGCGATTCGCCCAGCTCGCCCCGATCATGAGCGTGCACGCTCGGCTGTCCGCCGCGCGGGACGATCTCGAGGCCGCGCGGGAACTCGCCGCGGACGACGCGAGTTTCGCGGCCGAAATCCCTGCGCTCGAGGCCACCGTCGACGAACTCGACAAGACCCTGACGGATCTGTTGGCGCCGCGTGATCCCCACGACGGTGACGACATCGTGATGGAAGTGAAGTCGGGCGAGGGCGGCGAGGAGTCGGCACTGTTCGCCTCCGACCTGGCGCGCATGTACGTCCGGTACGCCGAGCGGCACGGGTGGCGCGTCGACATTCTCGACGCGACGGTGTCGGACCTCGGGGGCTACAAAGAGGCCACGCTGTCCATCAAGTCGAAGTCCGACAGCGCCGACGGCGTCTGGTCGCGCTTCAAGTTCGAGGGCGGCGTGCACCGCGTGCAGCGGGTTCCGGTCACGGAGTCCCAGGGGCGCGTGCACACCTCCGCGGCCGGAGTCCTGGTGTACCCGGAGCCCGACGAGGTCGAAGCCGTGCAGATCGACGAGACCGACCTCCGGGTCGACGTGTATCGCTCCTCGGGCAAGGGTGGTCAGGGCGTCAACACCACCGACTCCGCCGTCCGGTTGACCCACCTCCCCACGGGGATCGTCGTGACGTGCCAGAACGAACGCTCGCAGCTGCAGAACAAGGCACGCGCGATGCAGGTTCTCGCCGCGCGCCTGCAGGCCGCGGCCGACGAGGCGGCCGATGCCGAAGCCGCCGCCGGTCGCGCGAGTCAGGTTCGCACGGTGGATCGATCCGAGCGCATCCGCACGTACAACTTCCCGGAGAACCGGATCGCCGATCACCGCATCGGGTTCAAGGCCCACAATCTCGACGCCGTTCTCGACGGGGACATGGACGCCCTGCTCGACGCTCTGGGCGTCGCCGACCGTCAGGCGCGCCTGCAAGCGGAGTGATCGACCGTCGTCGACGCGTGCGAAGCTGTACCGGTGAGTCGAGTCCCGCTTCGCCTGGAGATCGTCGAGGCGACCAAGATCCTGGCGGAGGCCGGTGTACCGAGTCCTCGGGTCGATGCCGAGTTGCTCGCCGCGCATCTGCTGTCCGTTCCGCGCGGACGGTTGGGACTGACCCCGCTCGTCGACCCCGAGATGGCCGACGCCTACCGCGCGACCGTCGCCCAGCGTGCGCAGCGAATTCCGTTGCAGCACATCACCGGAACGTCGTCGATGGGCGACATCGACGTCGAGGTCGGGCCCGGTGTCTTCGTCCCGCGGCCCGAGACCGAACTTCTCTTCGCCTGGGCCCTGGCCTTTCTGGAGACCGTCGACACCCGGCCACCCGTCGTGCTCGATCTGTGCACCGGGACCGGGGCGCTCGCGCTCGCCATCGCCCACGCCCGGCCCGACGCGGTGGTCCACGCCGTGGAGAAAGATCCGCACGCCCTGGCCTGGGCCCGCCGCAACGCGGATCTGCAGGCCTCGCGCGGAGATACGGCGATCACCCTGCACCACGGAGATGCGACGGACCGAACACTGCTCGGTTCGCTCGATTCCGGTGTCGACCTCGTTGTGACCAATCCGCCGTACGTTCCCGACGGTGCGCAGCTCGAACCCGAGGTGGCGGACCACGATCCGCACGTCGCGCTCTTCGCGGGTCCGGACGGTCTGTCCGTGATCGAGCCGATGATCGGCAACATCGCCCGATGGCTCCGCGTCGGCGGGGGAGTCGGTGTGGAGCACGATGATTCGCACGGAGACCGGGTGGTGAAGGCGTTCACCGACCGGGCGGTTTTCGCGGACGTCTCTCAGCACCTCGATCTCGCCGAGCGCCCGCGGTTCGTGGTGGCTCGACGGGTGACGCGCCGGACCTAGCTGCGCGAGGCGCGCGCGAGCCGCGGTGGCAAGATGGGCCGGGTGTCCACCGTCTACGACTGCTCCGAACCCGCGTCCCGCGCCGCCGGCCTCGATGCTGCGCGGCGGGCCCTGTCGTCCGGTCGCCTCGTGGTGATGCCCACCGACACCGTCTACGGAGTGGCCGCCGACGCGTTCGACAGCGGCGCGGTGTCGGATCTGCTGCGCGCCAAGGGGCGCGGTCGCGACATGCCCGTTCCGGTGCTGGTGGGCTCCTGGACGACCATCGACGGACTGGTCCTCGGCGTCCGCCAAGCCGCGCGTGACCTGATCCAGGCGTTCTGGCCGGGTGCACTGTCCCTGGTCGTGCACCAGGCGCCGTCGTTGTCCTGGGATCTCGGTGACGCTCGGGGGACGGTGATGCTCCGGATGCCGCTGCACCCCGTCGCTCTGGAACTCCTGCGCGAGGTCGGTCCACTCGCCGTCTCGAGTGCGAACGTCTCGGGTCGGCCGCCCGCGGTGACGGCGGCGGACGCGCGGGAGCAGCTCGCCGAGTCGGCCACGGTCTACCTCGACGGCGGACCGGCGGAGCACGCACTCGCCTCGACGATCGTCGACCTGACGGGAGACTCTCCCCGCATCCTGCGCGAGGGTGCCGTGTCCACCTCGGCCGTCGCCGAGGTACTCGGCGTCGGCGCCGACACCCTGGTCGCCGGAAGCGCGTGACCGACGGCGGAGCGGGAGTTCCCATTCGGGAACTGCTCCTGGTGATGCTCACCGCGGCGGTGGTGACATTTCTGCTGACGGGAGCGATCCGGCTCGCCGCCCTGAAGTTCGGCGCGGTGGCCGTGCCGCGCGAGCGCGACGTCCACGTCACCCCGACCCCGCGCCTCGGCGGCGTCGGCATCTACTTCGGTCTGCTGATCGCGCTGCTCTTCGCACAGAATCTACCCGCTCTGACCAGGGGCTTCGAGTTCACCACCGACGTCCAGGCTGCGCTCGTGGCCGGATTCATCATCATGCTCGTCGGGGTGATCGACGACCGGTGGGGACTCGACGCGCTCACCAAGTTCGCCGGTCAGGTGACCGCGGCCGGCGTACTGGTGTTGATGGGGGTCAGCTGGTTCCTGCTGTTCCTGCCATGGGGCGGGGACAACGGGACCGGTGGCCAGACGGTCATCCTCGACCAACTGCAGGCGGGCCTGGTCACGGTGCTGATCACGGTCGTCATGGTGAACGCGATGAACTTCATCGACGGACTCGACGGTCTCGCCGCCGGGTTGGGCTTCATCGCCGCCGTGGCCATCTGCATCTTCTCGGTCGGCCTGCTCAACGAGCAGGGCGGCGACGTCAGCGCATATCCGCCCGCCATGATCGCGGCGGCGCTGGCCGGTGCGTGCCTCGGTTTCCTGCCGCACAACTTCCAACCCGCACGGATCTTCATGGGCGACTCCGGGTCCATGGTCATCGGTCTCATGCTGGCCGCGATCTCGACCAGTGCGTCGGGCCGAATCAGCATCAGTGCCTACGGCTCTCGTGACCTCCTGGGTCTGCTCACACCCCTGCTCCTGGTGGGTGCCGTGATGCTGATTCCGATGCTCGATCTTCTTCTGGCCGTCGTCCGTCGAACCCGCGCCGGGCGCAGTCCGTTCAGTCCCGACAAGATGCACCTGCACCATCGGTTGCTCCAGATCGGCCACTCCCATCGACGCGTCGTGCTGCTCATCTATCTGTGGGTCGGCGTGCTGGCGTTCGGGGTGGTGGGCGCATCCCTGATCGATCGTCGGCTCGTGGTTCTCCTGGTGGCGGGCGGTCTGGTGTTCGCCCTGGTCGTGACGGCAGTCCCGGCGCTCGACACGAATCGAAGCACCCGCGGTCGTCCTCGCGGACAGGACGGCTGATGTGCGGTCTCGGTGCGCGCGGGGGAGCGGGAGTCCGTTTCGCCGGAGTCCGTTAGGGTCGAGCATCGTGACATCTTCGGAATCCGAACACTTCGTCCCGGAACCCCTGCCCGATGCCACCGAAGCCCTGCGCCGGGCCGTGCGGTACGGCTCGTTCGGTGTCCTCGCCCTCGCTGCGGCGGGCGTTCTCGTCGGTGGACTGGCCGCCGGACTGCCGGGTGTGTGGGGAGCTCTCCTCGGCGCCGCCGTGGGCGGTGGCTTCGTCCTCATCACCGGGGTGACCGTCCTGGCGTCCGCCAAGCTGCCGCCGACCACCGCGATGGTGGTGGTGCTCGGGAGCTGGTTGGTCAAGATGGCGGTCGCGCTGATCGTCCTCGGTCTGCTCGGTTCGCAGACGTTCTACGACCGGACGACCTTCGCGGTGGTGACGGTGGGAGCGCTGGTCCTGGTGCTGGGTGCGGAGGTCTGGGGGATCCTCAAAAGCAAGATGCTCTACGTCGACGAAAAGCCCTCCGACCCACACTGACCTGCAACGATGCGTGGAGGCCCCCGTCTACACAGCGTCGTAGATGTCTTGTTATGCTGTGGTCCAGGTGACACGGAAGTCGCAGTCCTCGATCGGCCGCGACCATCGTGTCTCGCTCGGGGACTGCCGCGCGCAGCCTCCGGCTCGACCGAAGTGCCGAGGTCGGAAGTGATCCCCCAGGGGGTGTCGCTGACGTGCTCGCGGGTCTGCGTTCTCAGCCAGCAGATCGCCAACGCCAGATCGAACCGCCATAGTCAGATCGAACCGCAGCTCGCGAAGAGCCGCGGCCCGACCACGGGAGAGACCGCTGAGCGTCATATTCACGGCCCAGGGCTACACCCCGCCCACGCTGTCCGACTTCAACCCGCCGGCAATTCTGTTCGGCGGAACGCCGTTCGAGATCGACCGTCTGATCATGCTCAGGCTGATCATGTGCGCGGCCCTTCTCCTCTTCTTCGTTCTCGCGCTGCGGTCGCCGAAGCTCGTGCCGCGCGGCGTCCAGAACGTGGCCGAGTTCGCGATCGATTTCGTGCGGATCAACATCGCCGAGGAAATTCTCGGTAAGGAGCAGGGACGTCGTTTCCTGCCCGTCATCGCCACGATCTTCTTCATCGTGCTGGCGACCAACTTCTCGGCGATCCTGCCGTTCATGAACATCTCGTCCAACGGCCGTATCGCCATGCCGATGGTGCTGGCGCTGTTCGCGTACTTCACCTTCCTGTACGTCGGCATCAAGAAGTACGGCTTCTTCAAGTACTTCAAGAGCAGCATCGTGGTGCCGGACGTTCCGAAGGCGTTGCACGTTCTTCTGATCCCGATCGAATTCATTTCGACGTTCGTTCTTCGCCCGTTCACGTTGATGGTCCGTTTGATGGCCAACATGCTCGCCGGCCACATTCTGCTGGTGCTGTTCTTCGGATCGGCGTGGTACTTCTTCTTCGAAGCCGGTAATTTCACGGCCGTGTTCGGTGTGGCGTCGGTGGCTGCGGCCGTCGCGTTCACCTTCTTCGAGATCCTGGTGATCTTCCTCCAGGCCTACGTGTTCGCGCTGCTGACGTCGGTGTACATCGACACGTCGCTGCACGCGGATTCGCACTAGACCATCCACACCACGGCTGGGGCCCGACATTCCCGGCTGCACTGAGAACTGAGCCCACACCGAACCCGGTGCGGGTCGACAGAAAGGGAACAATCACCATGAGCGTCACCTACCTGGCCCAGGAAGCGGCCGAGACCACGGTCAACGGCTACGGCGCAATCGGCTTCGGTCTGGCGGCCATCGGCCCCGGCATCGGCATCGGCATCCTCGTCGGCAAGGCGATGGAGAGCATGGTCCGTCAGCCGGAGATGGCCGGACAGGTGCGAACCACCATGTTCCTGGGCATCGCGTTCACCGAGGCTCTCGCTCTGATCGGCCTCGTCGCCGGCTTCATCTTCTAAGATCCCCGACATGGCAGCCGCAACCATTGCCCTATTGGCCGCGGAGGGGGAAGAGCAGAATCCTCTCCTTCCCGCGATTTACGACATCGTCTGGTCGATCGTCGCCCTGGCCGTCGTCGCGTTCGTGTTCTGGAAGTTCATCCTGCCTCTCGCGCAGAAGGTTCTCGACGAGCGCACCGACAAGATCGAGGGCGGCATCGCCCGTGCCGAACAGGCGCAGGCGGAGGCTCAGGAAGCGCTGCAGCAGTACAAGCAGCGTCTGACCGAAGCTCGCACCGAAGCCGCGCAGATTCGTGAGGACGCGCGTTCGCAGGGTCAGCAGATCATCGACGAGATGAAGAAGCAGGCCCAGGCGGAGAGCGATCGCATCATCGCGGCCGGCAACGGCCAGCTCGTCGCCCAGCGCCAGCAGATCGTCGCCGATCTGCGCAGCGATCTGGGACGCACCGCGGTCGATCTGGCCGAGAAGCTCATCGGTGAGTCCTTGTCCGACGAGGCCAAGCGGGCGGGCACCATCGACCGTTTCCTCGACGAGCTCGACACCGTCGGAACCGACGCCCCGGTAGGGAAGTGACGCAGATGTATGCAACCAGCCGCGAAGCACTGACACGGACCCGTGCAGCGCTCACCTCGGCCATCGATTCCGCATCGTCGGACTCGAAGACCGCGGTCGCGGCGCAAGCCGGAGCGGACCTGTTCGCGGCCGTCGAGGTTCTCGACGGCGCACGCAGCCTGCGCCGGACCCTCGCGGATCCGTCGGCTCCCGAAGCGGCGCGGTCCACGATGGTCGAGCAGGTCTTCTCCGGCAAGGTCGGCGACGCCGCCCTCGCCACGCTGAAGGATGCGGTCGCCAACAGCTGGTCCGCTCCGCGCGATCTTCTCGACTCGCTGGTCCTGGTGGGCCGCGAGGCGATGCTGACCGCGGCCGAGGCGCAGGATCAGCTCGGCACGGTCGAGGACGAGTTGTTCCGGTTGGGTCGCATCGTCACCGGCGATGCCCAACTCGAACGCACTCTCTCCGATCGCACCGTCGAGCCGGCGCACAAGCGCGAGCTTCTGTCCAAGCTGCTCTACGGGAAGGTCACGGCCGTCAGCGAGGCCCTGGCCCTGCAGGCGGTCGGGCGGTTGCGCGGGGCGACACCGTCGGACGCGTTCGACGCGTTGTCCAACATCGCGGCCGATCAGCGCAAGAGCGTGGTCGCGAAGGTGACCAGTTCGGCGGCTCTCACCGAGTCGCAGGAGACCCGTCTGGCCGCCGCTCTGGGTCGGCTGTATGGCAAGACGGTGACCATGCACGTCGAGGTGGACCCCGGTCTGCACGGCGGGCTCGTCGTCCGAGTGGGCGACGAAGTCATCGACGGCAGTGCTTCCGGACGCCTGGACGCGTTGCGAGCACAACTGGGTAGCCCGCCCGCGTGAGAACACCCCAATACTTTTTCGAAGTCGAGACACCGAGAGCAGGAACAACATGCCGGAGCTGACGATCTCCTCCGACGAGATCCGTAGTGCGATCGAGAATTTCACCGCGAGCTACTCGCCCGAGTCCTCCCGTGAGCAGGTCGGCACGGTCACGGACACCGCGGACGGAATCGCCCACGTCTCGGGCCTGCCGTCCGCGATGTCCAACGAGCTGCTCGAGTTCGAGGGCGGCGTTCTCGGTGTCGCACTGAACCTCGACGCCACCGAGATCGGTGCCGTCATCCTCGGTAACTACGAGGACATCGAAGAGGGCCAGGAAGTCAAGCGCACCGGAGACGTGCTGTCGGTACCCGTCGGTGACGGCTACCTCGGTCGCGTCATCGATCCGCTCGGCCGCCCCATCGACGGACTCGGCGAGATCGAGTCCTCCGAGACCCGCGCCCTCGAGCTCCAGGCCGCGTCGGTCCTCGAGCGTCAGCCCGTCGAAGAGCCGCTGCAGACCGGCATCAAGGCGATCGACGCCATGACGCCCATCGGCCGCGGACAGCGCCAGCTCATCATCGGTGACCGCAAGACCGGCAAGACCGCGGTCTGCATCGACGCGATCCTGAACCAGAAGGCCAACTGGGAGAGCGGCGACGACAAGAAGCAGGTTCGCTGCATCTACGTCGCCATCGGCCAGAAGGGCTCCACCATCGCCGGTGTGAAGGCGGCTCTGGAAGAGCAGGGCGCACTGGAGTACACGACGATCGTCGCGGCGCCGGCTTCCGACTCCGCCGGCTTCAAGTGGCTCGCGCCGTACACCGGTTCGGCCATCGGCCAGCACTGGATGTACCAGGGCAAGCACGTCCTCATCGTGTTCGACGACCTGACCAAGCAGGCCGAGGCGTACCGCGCCATCTCGCTGCTGCTGCGTCGCCCGCCGGGCCGCGAGGCATACCCCGGTGACGTCTTCTACTTGCACTCCCGCCTGCTGGAGCGCTCGGCGAAACTCTCCGACGAGTTGGGCGGCGGATCGCTGACGGCACTGCCGATCATCGAGACCAAGGCCAACGACGTGTCGGCGTACATCCCGACCAACGTCATCTCGATCACCGACGGCCAGGTCTTCCTGGAATCAGACCTGTTCAACAAGGGTGTTCGTCCCGCGATCAACGTCGGTATCTCGGTTTCCCGAGTCGGTGGCGCCGCGCAGACCAAGGGCATGAAGAAGGTCTCCGGTTCGCTCCGCCTCGAGCTCGCACAGTTCCGTGAGCTCGAAGCCTTCTCGGCGTTCGCCTCCGACCTCGACGCCGCGTCGAAGGCGCAGCTCGAGCGCGGTGCTCGCCTGGTCGAGCTGCTCAAGCAGGACCAGTACGCACCCGTCGCCGTCGAGGATCAGATCGTGTCGATCTGGCTCGCCGGCCAGGGCGTCTACGACTCCGTGCCCGTGCACGACGTCCGTCGCTTCGAGACCGAGCTGCTTGAGGACCTGCACCGCAACGCGAGCGGCGTCTACGACAGCATCGCCGGCGGCAAGGCCCTCGACGAGGACAACCAGAAGGCACTGCTCGACGCGACCGAGAAGTTCAAGTCCGGCTTCCTCGACTCCGACGGCAACTCCGTGGTCAACGAGGCCGAGGCCGACACGTTGGACCCGGACGAGGTCAACCAAGAGCAGGTCAACGTCACGCGCAAGACAGTCAGCAAGTAGCGACGATGATCGACGCCACTACGAGGACGGAAGGGAACGGGATCAACTGATGGCGAGCATCCTCGAGCTTCGTTCCCGCATCAAGTCTGTCAACTCGACGAAGAAGATCACCAAGGCCCAGGAGCTGATCGCGACCTCGCGCATCACCAAGGCGCAGGGACGGGTCGCGGCGTCGAAGCCGTACGCGGAACAGATCACCAACGTGCTGTCGGCTCTCGCGAGCACGTCGGGCGCGCTCGACCACCCGTTGCTCAGCGAGCGGACGGAGCCCAAGCGGGCTGCGGTCCTCGTGGTGACCAGCGACCGTGGCATGTGCGGCGGCTACAACTCCAACGTGATCAAGGAAGCGGAGCAGCTGTTCCAGCTCCTGCGGTCCGAGGGCAAGGAGCCCGTCCTGTTCGTTCTCGGCGCGAAGGGCCTCGGCTACTTCACGTTCCGTGAGCGCGACGTCAGCGGTGCGTGGACCGGTTTCTCCCAGGAGCCGGGCTACAACGACGCCGCGAAGGCGAGTCGGCATCTGGTCGACCTCTTCATGGCCGGATCGGGCACGGACGTCGACAAGTCCAACGGCGAAGGCACGATCGAGGGCGTCGACGAGTTGCACATCGTCTACACCCGTTTCGTGTCGATGCTGACCCAGAAGCCGGAAGTTCGGCGGATGGCGCCGCTGGAGATCTCCTACACGGACGAAGAGATCCAGATGGGTGCCGACGCATTGTCGGACTCGCCCACCTCCTCCGAAGCGCAGGCGCAGTACGAGTTCGAACCGGAGGCCGCGACGTTGCTCTCGGCGCTGTTGCCGAAGTACATCAGCACCCGCGTCTACGCGTCGTTGCTGGAAGCGGCGGCCTCGGAATCGGCCGCTCGGCGTACCGCCATGAAGGCGGCCACCGACAACGCCAACGAATTGGTCGAGAACCTGAGCCGTCAGGCCAACCAGGCGCGACAAGCCCAGATCACCCAGGAAATCAGCGAAATCGTCGGTGGCGCCAACGCGCTGGCTGACAGCGCAGGAAGTGACTAAGCAATGACTGCAGCAGTAGCTCAAGAGAACGCGAGCGGAGCGGACACACAGTCCGGCCGCGTCGTGCGGGTCATCGGCCCCGTTGTGGACGTCGAGTTCCCCCGCGGCGCCATGCCCGCCCTGTTCAACGCTCTCCATGCCGAGATCACGCTCTCGACCGTGGCGAAGACGCTGACCCTCGAGGTCGCCCAGCACCTCGGCGACAACCTGGTACGCACCATCTCGATGCAGCCCACCGACGGCCTGGTGCGCGGCACCTCCGTCGAGGACACCGGCAAGCCGATCTCGGTTCCCGTCGGTGACGTCGTCAAGGGGCACGTGTTCAACGCCCTCGGTGACTGCCTCGACTCGCCCGGCCTCGGCCGTGACGGTGAGCAGTGGGGCATCCACCGCAAGCCGCCGGCCTTCGATCAGCTCGAGGGCAAGACGGAGATCCTCGAGACCGGCATCAAGGTCATCGACCTCCTGACCCCGTACGTCAAGGGCGGAAAGATCGGTCTGTTCGGTGGTGCCGGTGTCGGCAAGACCGTGCTGATCCAGGAGATGATCACCCGTATCGCTCGCGAGTTCTCCGGTACCTCGGTGTTCGCCGGCGTCGGCGAGCGCACCCGTGAGGGCACCGACCTCCACCTGGAGATGGAGGAGATGGGCGTCCTCCAGGACACCGCCTTGGTCTTCGGTCAGATGGACGAGCCGCCCGGCACGCGCATGCGCGTCGCGCTGTCCGCGCTGACGATGGCGGAGTACTTCCGCGACGTGCAGGGACAGGACGTGTTGCTCTTCATCGACAACATCTTCCGGTTCACGCAGGCCGGTTCCGAGGTCTCCACCCTGCTCGGACGTATGCCGTCCGCCGTGGGTTACCAGCCGACGCTGGCGGACGAGATGGGTGAGCTCCAGGAGCGCATCACCTCGACCCGTGGACGCTCGATCACCTCGCTGCAGGCGATCTACGTTCCCGCCGACGACTACACCGACCCCGCGCCGGCCACCACGTTCGCGCACCTCGACGCCACGACCGAGCTCTCGCGTCCGATCTCGCAGATGGGCATCTACCCCGCTGTGGACCCGCTGAGCTCCACGTCGCGCATCCTCGAGCCGGGCATCGTCGGCGCCGAGCACTTTCGTGTCGCCAACGAGGTCAAGCGCATCCTGCAGAAGTACAAGGAACTGCAGGACATCATCGCCATCCTCGGTATGGACGAGCTCCAGGAAGAGGACAAGGTTCTGGTCGGCCGCGCGCGCCGTCTCCAGAAGTTCCTCGGCCAGAACTTCATCGTCGCCGAGAAGTTCACCGGTGAGGAGGGTTCGGTCGTGTCGCTGTCCGACACCATCGAGGCGTTCGACAAGGTCACCAAGGGCGAGTACGACCATCTGCCCGAGCAGGCCTTCAACAGCTGCGGCGGACTCGACGACGTCGAGGCCGCGGCCAAGAAGATGTCCGGAAAGTAGTCGGTCATGGCTGAGATGGATGTCGAACTGGTCGCCGTCGAAGAGCGGCTGTGGTCGGGAACGGCCACGCTGGTCATCGCCGAGACCACCGAGGGCGAGATCGGCATCATGTCCGGACACGAGCCGCTGTTGGCGCAACTCGTCGAGGGCGGGACCGTTGCCATCACCACCACCGACGGAGAACGACGCGTCGCGGCGGTGCACGGCGGATTCCTGTCCATGACCGGCGGCACGGTCACCGTGCTGGCGGAGTCGGCGGAATTCGCCGAGGACATCGACGTCGACTCGGCTCGCTCGGTCCTGTCCGAGGGTTCGGACGACGCAGACGCGTTGGCCATGGCCCGCGGCCGCGTCCGTGCTGTCGAGCGCGCGTAGGTTTCGAACGACCCGAGAAGCCGCGGAGGACACCCCCGAGATGACGACCTGGACGAGCCTGCTCGTCGTGATGGTCGTGCTGCTCGTGGGGTTCTCCGCGGCTTTTCTCTATCGACTGGTCCTGGTGCGCCGCGGGGGAACGCCGGTGATTCTGCGCCGGGTGCCCGCATCGAGGGGCAGCGGATGGCGCCACGGCATCATTCGATACGGCGAGAACGTCCTGGTGTTCTACAAGTTGTCCAGCCTGCGGCCGGGGCCGGACCGACGAATGGTGCGTCAGACGCTCGTCCTCGGGGAACGTCGCTCACCCGACTCCGCAGAATCGGACATCATGTCGGACGACATCGCCGTCGTGGAGCTGTCGGACGGCGATCGACGCTACGAGGTGGCGTTCGACCGGGGTGCGTTCACCGCCTTCACGTCCTGGGTGGAATCGCGTCCGTCGGGACGTTCCCAGCGCCCGAGCCCGGGGACCGCCGACGGAACCTGAGAAGGTTCAGGGCTTCTCGCGCCCGCCGCCCGGCTTCCACAGAACGTCGCCGTCCGGGTTGGCGATTCGTCCCAGGATGAAGAGCAGGTCGGACAGCCGGTTGAGGTAGGTCGCCGGCAGGGTCGACGTGGTCTCGGGATGTGCTTCGACCGCCGCCCAGGCCGCGCGTTCGGCTCGGCGGGTGACCGTTCGAGCGTGATGCAGCAGGGCCGATGCAGCCGTACCGCCGGGGAGAACGAACGACGTCAGCGGAGCGAGCTTGCCGTTGAACTCGTCGCACCAGTTCTCGAGCCTCGTGACGTACTCGTCGGTGATGCGCAGCGGCGGGTACTTGGGATCTTCGGCGATCGGCGTGGACAGATCCGCACCGGCGTCGAACAGATCGTTCTGGACGACCCCGAGCACGTCCGCGATCTCGGATGGAGGGGTGCCCAGAGCCAGGACCATCCCCAGCGCTGCGTTGAGTTCGTCGCACTCGGCGTAGGCGACCACGCGGGCGTCGTTCTTCGACACCCGAGAGAAATCGCTCAGTCCGGTGGTTCCGTCGTCCCCGGTACGCGTGTAGATCGATGTCAGATTGACGGCCATCGTCCGATCGTACGGCGGCAGCACCGTCGGTGACGCTCCGATGCTTTCTCCCGTGCCCGCAGCCTCTAGGCTGACCGATGTGAGTGAACGTTTTCTGGTGACCGGTGGCGCTCGCCTCGCGGGCGAGGTGTCCGTGGGTGGCGCGAAGAACAGCGTTCTGAAACTGATGGCGGCGACGTTGCTCGCCGAGGGCACGACCACCATCACCAATTGCCCGGACATCCTCGACGTTCCCCTGATGGCCGATGTTCTGCGCGGGCTCGGGTGCGAGGTCGAACTCGACGGCGACACCGTGCGCGTGACCACGCCGGCGGAGCCGAAGTACCACGCGGATTTCGCGGCGGTACGGCAGTTCCGAGCGTCGGTATGTGTTCTCGGTCCGCTCGTCGCTCGATGCCGCAAGGCTGTCGTGGCCCTGCCGGGCGGCGACGCGATCGGCTCCCGTCCGCTCGACATGCACCAGTCAGGATTGCGACTGCTGGGGGCGACGAGCGAGATCCAGCACGGATGCGTCGTGGCGAGCGCGGAGACGTTGCACGGAGCCACCATTCGGCTCGCGTTTCCTTCGGTGGGAGCCACCGAGAACATCTTGATGGCCGCGGTACTGGCCGACGGCGAGACGGTGATCGACAACGCCGCGCGGGAACCGGACATCGCCGATTTGTGCGCGATGCTGAACAAGATGGGTGCCAAGGTGACCGGCGCCGGAACTCCGACGCTCACCATCGTCGGGGTGAAGTCCCTGCATCCCACCGAACATCGCGTGATCGGCGATCGCATCGTTGCCGCAACGTGGGGGATCGCGGCGGCGATGACCCGCGGGGATGTGACGGTACGGGGAGTCAACCCGAAGCACCTGTCCCTGGTGCTGGACAAGCTCAAGCAGGCCGGGTCGCGCGTGACCTTCCTGCCCGACGGATTCCGCGTGGTGCAGGACGAGCGACCGGTGGCCGTCAACTTCGCGACGCTTCCCTTCCCCGGATTTCCGACCGACCTCCAGCCCATGGCCATCGGTCTGGCGGCCGTCGCGGACGGGACGTCGATGATCACCGAGAACGTGTTCGAAGCGCGCTTCCGTTTCGTCGAGGAGATGATTCGGCTCGGAGCGGACGCCCGGACGGACGGACACCATGCCGTCGTGCGGGGTGTCGCCCGTCTGTCGAGCGCTCCGGTCTGGTCGTCGGACATCCGCGCGGGTGCCGGCCTGGTCCTGGCCGGTCTGATGGCGGACGGTGTGACCGAGGTGAACGACGTCTACCACATCGATCGCGGTTACCCGAGGTTCGTCGAACAGCTGCAGGATCTGGGCGGGGAGATCGAACGGGTGCAGTGAGGCTGCCCCGCCCTCACCGGTGGCGTTGCAGCGCAGCGGACAGCACGCCGAGCGCGGTCGTGAGGTCTCGTTCCTCCACGCGCCCGTAACCGACGACGAGACCGCCTGCGCCGCAGGGCGTTCGGACCGACTCGGACACCGTCGGCACGAGGACGCCGTGTTCGGCCGCGTCCGCGGCCACGGCGTCTGCTCGCTCCGGAGCGAGCATCAGTGTGGTGTGCATACCCGCTCCCGCGCCACGCAGTTCTCCGAATTGCGACAGTGCTCGTTCCACGGCCGCATCCCTGTCTCGGTACCGCCGCCGCGCGGCGCGGACGGCGCGATCCCATTCGCCGTCGCGCAACAGACTCGACATGGCCAGGCTCGACGGTTCCGAGGGGAAGTCGCCGACCGCAGCTCGGTGGGTGAGGACGTCGTCCACCAGGTGGTCCGGCAGCACCATCCATCCGAGTCGGATGCCGGCACCGAGTGTCTTGGCGACGGTACCGAGACAGACGACCCGATCCGGTGCCAACTGCGCGAGTGCGGGGAGGGGCGCGACGTCGAATCTGAATTCCGAGTCGTAATCGTCCTCCACGATCAAGGCTCCGATTCGCCGGGCGTGATCGACCAGCGCCGATCGACGGGCGAGATCGAGTGTTCCGCCCGTGGGGTATTGATGCGACGGCGTGACGTAGACGGCGTGAACCGGTCCGGGGAGCCGTTCGAGAAGGTCGACCCGCATGCCATGGCCGTCCACGGGGACGTCGGCTATCGCCCACCTGGCGGCTCGTGCTGCCGCGGCCGCAACTCGGTACCCCGGATTCTCCATCGCCACAACGGGTTCAGTGAGTTCGGACCCGATGGCAGCGAGGAGGAGAGACATTCCGTGGATCGCTCCGGTGGTGATGACGACGCGATCGGGATCGACGGTCGTTCCCCTGTTGCGCGCGAGGAGGTCGCACACGTCCGAGCGAAGGAGTCGAAGGCCGGCCGGATCCGGGTAGGCGGCCGGCGCGGGCCTGGACCCGACCGTGCGCCAGGCACGACGCCATGCGGCCGTGGCACGCGGATCGGTCCACGGCACACCGGGCCGGAGTCGGATCGTGCGGTCGTCGTCGGAGCGGACTCGTCGCCGCGAGACGGCGGTCTCGTTGTCGGCCGCGGGGCGGGGGAGCGTCGACGCCGAGACGACGAAGGTGCCCGAGCCGCGGCGCGTGACAAGCCAGCCTTCGGCGGTGAGCTGGTCGTAGGCCTGGCCGACGACGCCTCGAGCAATGTCGAGCTCCGTGGCCAGGGCGCGGGTGGACGGCAATCGACTGTCCGGGCGAAGGGTGCCCCCGCGGATCGACTGTCGGATTGCATCGGCCAGTTGCGTTGGCAGACTGCGTGACTCGTCGCGGCGGAGGGACACGGACACGGCTGCCGGTGGTGTTGCCATTGCGTGTCACTTTCCCGATGGTGGGTAGTGGTTCATCGAACTTGTCTGAAACTGGACCATGACAGTAGACCAGTCCGACGTGAGAATCGGGCGGTGAACAGAATCGAACGAAGTGCGACCGGTGTCGGGAGCGAGTCCGTCGAGGGTTTGTCACCGACTGACCGCACCACCCTGCGACGCGGGAAGGCGCGGGCCGCCGCGGATCGCGTGGCGTTGGTCGACGTCCTCGACGCTGCTCGGGTGTGTCACCTGGGCGTGGTGGTGGACGGCAGTCCGCGGGTGGTGCCCACCACCTATGCCTACGACCTGGAGGGCCCCGACCGTGGCGGGACGCTGTACCTACACGGTTCGGTGGCGGCACGCAGCCTGCATGTGGACGGTGAACTGTGTGTCACCATCACCGTTCTCGATGCACTCGTATTGGCGCGCAGCGCTTTTCATCACTCGATGAACTATCGGAGCGCCATGATCCTGGGAGTGCCGAGGATGGTCGACGATGCCGCGGAGCGAGATCACGCCCTGGTGTCGATCGTGGACCGGTTGGTGCCGGGGCGGGCGGGTTCGTTGCGAAAGAACACGCGCAAGGAACTCACGGCGACTTCCGTCGTGGCACTTCCGTTGTGGGAGGCGTCGGTGAAGTCGCGCTCCGGCGGTCCCGTCGACGATCCCGACGACATCGAGCGCGGTGGAGTGTGGGCGGGGCTGGTGCCGTTGCGTGAAGCGGTCGGCGACGCAGTCGCCGTCCCGGATCTCGACGTGCAGGGTCGGGTTGCCGGGTACCACCGGGTCGCGCGGTCGCGTGCCCTTTCGTGAGAGGGCCGTTGCAAGCCCCTGACGGACCTGTGGGCGCTGTGACCAGTGGATTTGCGTTGTGGTTGGTGGTGGCGTAACTTTCTTCGAGTCAGAGCGACACGGACACCGACCGAAGACCTGAGGGTCTGGCGAACGAGGTTGTACGGAGTCGCATGGCTGGGACAGAAAAGGTTCGTCTGCACGTGGTGTAGGCTGAGCGGACAGTCCACTTCCTGATCGGCCGGCGCAGGGTTTGCGTGTGTTCGGTGGTCGGGTTCAGGCTCGAACGGTTGCCCCGGATCTTGCTCGCTTCGGCGGGTGGTGATGGTGTGTGCGTGTTCTTTGAGAACTCAACAGTGTGTCGATGAATGTCAGTGCCAATTGTTTTTGGTTTGCTGGTTTCTTCTCTTCTTCCCGTCGAGGGGGAACTGGTTCTTTTTTGTCAGCAATGGAGTATTGCTGGCGTGAGTTTTATTGCTGGATTTGGCTCTCTAGTTTTCATTCATCGCCCGGGCTGTTCTGGTCTGTGGTGGTGGGTATGAGTCTTCAACGGAGAGTTTGATCCTGGCTCAGGACGAACGCTGGCGGCGTGCTTAACACATGCAAGTCGAACGGTAAGGCCCTTCGGGGTACACGAGTGGCGAACGGGTGAGTAACACGTGGGTGATCTGCCCTGCACTTCGGGATAAGCCCGGGAAACTGGGTCTAATACCGGATATGACTGCAGCATGCATGTGCTGTGGTGGAAAGATTTATCGGTGCAGGATGGGCCCGCGGCCTATCAGCTTGTTGGTGGGGTAATGGCCTACCAAGGCGACGACGGGTAGCCGGCCTGAGAGGGCGACCGGCCACACTGGGACTGAGACACGGCCCAGACTCCTACGGGAGGCAGCAGTGGGGAATATTGCACAATGGGCGCAAGCCTGATGCAGCGACGCCGCGTGAGGGATGACGGCCTTCGGGTTGTAAACCTCTTTCAGCAGGGACGAAGCGTGAGTGACGGTACCTGCAGAAGAAGCACCGGCCAACTACGTGCCAGCAGCCGCGGTAATACGTAGGGTGCAAGCGTTGTCCGGAATTACTGGGCGTAAAGAGCTCGTAGGCGGTTTGTCGCGTCGTCTGTGAAAACCAGCAGCTCAACTGCTGGCGTGCAGGCGATACGGGCAGACTTGAGTATTTCAGGGGAGACTGGAATTCCTGGTGTAGCGGTGAAATGCGCAGATATCAGGAGGAACACCGGTGGCGAAGGCGGGTCTCTGGGAAATAACTGACGCTGAGGAGCGAAAGCGTGGGTAGCGAACAGGATTAGATACCCTGGTAGTCCACGCCGTAAACGGTGGGCGCTAGGTGTGGGTTTCCTTCCACGGGATCCGTGCCGTAGCTAACGCATTAAGCGCCCCGCCTGGGGAGTACGGCCGCAAGGCTAAAACTCAAAGGAATTGACGGGGGCCCGCACAAGCGGCGGAGCATGTGGATTAATTCGATGCAACGCGAAGAACCTTACCTGGGTTTGACATACACCGGAAAGCCGTAGAGATACGGCCCCCCTTGTGGTCGGTGTACAGGTGGTGCATGGCTGTCGTCAGCTCGTGTCGTGAGATGTTGGGTTAAGTCCCGCAACGAGCGCAACCCTTGTCTTATGTTGCCAGCACGTGATGGTGGGGACTCGTAAGAGACTGCCGGGGTCAACTCGGAGGAAGGTGGGGACGACGTCAAGTCATCATGCCCCTTATGTCCAGGGCTTCACACATGCTACAATGGCCGGTACAGAGGGCTGCGATACCGTGAGGTGGAGCGAATCCCTTAAAGCCGGTCTCAGTTCGGATCGGGGTCTGCAACTCGACCCCGTGAAGTCGGAGTCGCTAGTAATCGCAGATCAGCAACGCTGCGGTGAATACGTTCCCGGGCCTTGTACACACCGCCCGTCACGTCATGAAAGTCGGTAACACCCGAAGCCGGTGGCCTAACCCCTTGTGGGAGGGAGCCGTCGAAGGTGGGATCGGCGATTGGGACGAAGTCGTAACAAGGTAGCCGTACCGGAAGGTGCGGCTGGATCACCTCCTTTCTAAGGAGCACATCTCGCTGGAGTACCACTCACACAGGTGGGAGGGAAACGGTGCAGAGACCATGCCGGCCCCGTTCGTGGGTCGGGTGGACGCTCATGGGTGGAACACTGACAACCGGAACCGGCAGTAGCGAGCATCCCTTGTGGTGGTCCGCTGGTTCTATATCGATGCACTGTTGGGTCCTGAGAGAACACGTGAGTGTTTTTTCATGGCAAGAACTTACAGGCGGTCATGGTTGTTTCTATCGGCTCATTTCGGTGGGTGTCTGAGGGCGACGTCAACATGGTCGTGTGTGTGTTGTTTGAGAACTGCACAGTGGACGCGAGCATCTTTGTTGTAAGTAATGAAGAGCGTACGGTGGATGCCTTGGCACCAGGAGCCGATGAAGGACGTAGGAGGCTGCGATAATCCTCGGGGAGCTGTCAACCGAGCTGAGATCCGAGGGTGTCCGAATGGGGAAACCCAGCACGAGTGATGTCGTGTTACCCGCGCCTGAATATATAGGGTGTGTGGAGGGAACGTGGGGAAGTGAAACATCTCAGTACCCACAGGAAGAGAAAACAACAGTGATTCCGTCAGTAGTGGCGAGCGAACGCGGATGAGGCCAAACCATGTGCATGTGATACCCGGCAGGGGTTGTGCGTGTGGGGTTGTGGGGTTTGTTTTTGTCGATTCTGCCGGATCGGCCGACAGTGAGAAATCGTGTGGTTAGTCGAAGTGGTCTGGGATGGCCTGTCGTAGAGGGTGAGAATCCCGTAGACGAAAACTGCGCGACTGTCGAAGTGAATGCCCAAGTAGCAGCGGGCCCGTGAAATCTGCTGTGAATCTGTCGGGACCACCCGATAAGCCTGAATACTCCCTGGTGACCGATAGCGGACTAGTACCGTGAGGGAAAGGTGAAAAGTACCCCGGGAGGGGAGTGAAATAGTACCTGAAACCGTGCGCTTACAATCCGTCAGAGCCGTTGCACAGTTTTGCTGTGGGTGGTGATGGCGTGCCTTTTGAAGAATGAGCCTGCGAGTCAGTGGTATGTGGCGAGGTTAACCCGTGTGGGGTAGCCGTAGCGAAAGCGAGTCCGAATAGGGCGTTTGAGTCGCATGCTCTGGACCCGAAGCGGAGTGATCTACCCATGGCCAGGGTGAAGCGACGGTAAGACGTCGTGGAGGCCCGAACCCACTTAGGTTGAAAACTGAGGGGATGAGTTGTGGGTAGGGGTGAAAGGCCAATCAAACTCCGTGATAGCTGGTTCTCCCCGAAATGCATTTAGGTGCAGCGTCGCGTGTTTCACTCTGGAGGTAGAGCTACTGGATGGTCTAGAGGGCCTACAAGCTTATCGAAATCAGCCAAACTCCGAATGCCAGGGTGTGAGAGCGCGGCAGTGAGACTGCGGGCGATAAGGTTCGTGGTCGAGAGGGAAACAGCCCAGATCGCCGGCTAAGGCCCCTAAGCGTGTACTAAGTGGAAAAGGATGTGAAGTCGCGAAGACAACCAGGAGGTTGGCTTAGAAGCAGCCACCCTTGAAAGAGTGCGTAATAGCTCACTGGTCAAGTGATTTTGCGCCGACAATGTAGCGGGGCTCAAGTACACCGCCGAAGCCGCGGCATTCACACGATAGCCCGCGCATGCCCTACGGGGTGTGTGCCAGGTGTGTGGATGGGTAGGGGAGCGTCGTGTGGCCAGGGAAGCGCCGGAGTGATCCAGGTGTGGAGGCCACGCGAGTGAGAATGCAGGCATGAGTAGCGAAAGACGAGTGAGAAACTCGTCCGCCGAATGATCAAGGGTTCCTGGGCCAGGTTAATCCGCCCAGGGTGAGTCGGGACCTAAGGCGAGGCCGACAGGCGTAGTCGATGGACAACGGGTTGATATTCCCGTACCCGTGTATCCGCGCCCATGACGAATCAGGGGTACTAACCGTCCAGAGCCTTCTGGAGCACCTTCGGGTGCCGTGGAGGTGATGCACGGGACCTTCTCTGGTAGTAGTCAAGCGATGGGGTGACGCAGGAAGGTAGCTGAGCCAGTCAGTGGTAACACTGGTGTAAGCCCGTAGGGCGAGTGATAGGCAAATCCGTCACTCATACAAGCCTGAGAGGTGATGCATAGCCGAATGAGGCGAATTCAGTGATCCTATGCTGCCGAGAAAAGCCTCTAGCGAGCTGGTACACGGCCCGTACCCCAAACCGACACAGGTGATCAGGTAGAGAATACCAAGGCGATCGAGATAACTATGGTTAAGGAACTCGGCAAAATGCCCCCGTAACTTCGGGAGAAGGGGGACCCCTGCCGGTGACGGAATTTACTTCCCGAGCTGGTGTGGGTCGCAGAGACCAGTGAGAAGCGACTGTTTACTAAAAACACAGGTCCGTGCGAAGTCGTAAGACGATGTATACGGACTGACGCCTGCCCGGTGCTGGAAGGTTAAGAGGACCGGTCAATCACTTCGGTGGTGAAGCTGAGAATTTAAGCCCCAGTAAACGGCGGTGGTAACTATAACCATCCTAAGGTAGCGAAATTCCTTGTCGGGTAAGTTCCGACCTGCACGAATGGCGTAACGACTTCTCAGCTGTCTCAACCATAGACTCGGCGAAATTGCATTACGAGTAAAGATGCTCGTTACGCGCGGCAGGACGAAAAGACCCCGGGACCTTCACTACAGCTTGGTATTGGTGTTCGGTTCGGTTTGTGTAGGATAGGTGGGAGACTGTGAAGCGGCCACGCCAGTGGTTGTGGAGTCGTTGTTGAAATACCACTCTGATCGTATTGGATACCTCAACCTCGGACCATGATCTGGTTCAGGGACAGTGCCTGGTGGGTAGTTTAACTGGGGCGGTTGCCTCCCAAAATGTAACGGAGGCGCCCAAAGGTTCCCTCAGCCTGGTTGGCAATCAGGTGTCGAGTGCAAGTGCACAAGGGAGCTTGACTGTGAGACTGACACGTCGAGCAGGGACGAAAGTCGGGACTAGTGATCCGGCACCGGCAAGTGGAAGCGGTGTCGCTCAACGGATAAAAGGTACCCCGGGGATAACAGGCTGATCTTCCCCAAGAGTCCATATCGACGGGATGGTTTGGCACCTCGATGTCGGCTCGTCGCATCCTGGGGCTGGAGTAGGTCCCAAGGGTTGGGCTGTTCGCCCATTAAAGCGGCACGCGAGCTGGGTTTAGAACGTCGTGAGACAGTTCGGTCTCTATCCGCCGCGCGCGTCAGAAACTTGAGGAAGGCTGTCCCTAGTACGAGAGGACCGGGACGGACGAACCTCTGGTGTGCCAGTTGTTCCACCAGGAGCACCGCTGGTTAGCTACGTTCGGAAGGGATAACCGCTGAAAGCATCTAAGCGGGAAGCCTGTTCCAAGATGAGGTTTCTCACCCCCTCGAGGGGGTAAGGCCCCCGGCAGACCACCGGGTCGATAGGCCAGAACTGGAAGTACAGCAATGTATGCAGGTGACTGGTACTAATAGGCCGAGGACTTACACCGAAGAAGCTACGCGTCCACTGTGCAGTATCTGAAACAACACACGAGTGTTCAGATGAACCGCACCACCCCCCCGATCACCCGATCACCGACCCCGGATGCCGGCACACCGCCGACACCCGAACCCGGTAACCGGAAACCAGGGGATGTGTGCCTCGTGCACTGTGTTTCACAGAGTTACGGTGGCCATAGCGGAGGGGAAACGCCCGGTCCCATTCCGAACCCGGAAGCTAAGCCCTCCAGCGCCGATGGTACTGCACCCGACAGGGTGTGGGAGAGTAGGACACCGCCGTACATAACCCAAACGAAAGCCCCCCGACCACCAGGTCGGGGGGCTTTTCGCATTCCCGGGCAGCGTGAGCGGATCGGACGGCTACCCTCTACTCACCATGCCGCAGAAACCTCGCCGGGCCATCGCGCCCCTGGGCTCGCCGATCCTCGGAAACACGACCTACTCGCCGCGTCGTCGTCGTATTCGCGTGCAAGTCCTTCTCACCGTGTTCCTGCTGTCGGCGAACGCAATCGGGGCGGTGATCGCCGCCGTGTTGATCAGCGTGGTGGTGCCCGGTCCGGACGTCGTGAGGCCGCGTGAGTACTGGTGGGTCAACTTCCTCGTGCTCCCGATCTATCTGGTGTTCGCCTTCGTCGTGGGAGTCCTCTGGGGGACGAAGAGAACCGTCAACGGCCTGCGATGGGCGATCGAGGACCGCACCCCGACCTCCAAGGAGCAGAAGCGCACGCTGGCGATGCCGTGGCGCCTGACCCGTCTTCAGATCGGGCTGTGGATCGGCGGGCTGATCATCCTCACCACCGCCGACGGCATCATCGATCCCAACAGCATTCCCAAGGTCGCCTTCACCATCGCGTTCAGTGGCATCACCGTGTGTGCGTTCAGCTACCTGCTGACCGAGTTCGCGTTGCGCCCTGCGGCAGCGCGCGCGCTCGAGGCCGGCGATCCACGGCGCATACGCATCGCGGGGGTCATGGGCCGGTCCATCCTGTCCTGGTTGCTGGGAACCGGGGTGCCGGTTGCCGGCCTGATGGTCATCGCGATCGCGTCGTTCATCCGCAACGACACCAGCGCGGATCAGTTCGCCGTCGCGATCCTGGCGCTGGGCGGTATCACGTTCCTGTTCGGGTTCGCACTCACACTTCTGGGTGGGCTGGCAACGACCGCGCCGATCGACAACGTACGGTCCGCCATGTCCGAGGTGGAACGGGGCAACCTCGATGCCCGTGTCTCCGTCTACGACGGAACGGAGCTCGGTGAACTCCAGAGTGGTTTCAACCGCATGGCGGAGGGGCTGGCCGAGCGGGACAAGATCCGAGACCTCTTCGGCCGGCACGTCGGGATGGAGGTCGCCGAGGCGGCCCTGGCGAGCAACCCGGAGCTGGGCGGGGAGGAGCGGGACATCGCGGTGTTCTTCATCGACCTGGTGGGGTCCACGGAGCTCGCCTCGTCGAAGCCCCCCGTCGAGGTCGTCGACCTGCTCAACCGATTCTTCGACGTGGTGGTCGGCGAGGTCGACCGTCACCACGGTTTCGTCAACAAGTTCGAGGGCGACGCGGCGCTCGCCGTGTTCGGTGCACCCAGTCGTATCGACGACCCCTGCGGTGAGTCCCTCGCGGCCGCGAAGGCAATCATGCGTCGGCTGAGCGTCGAGGTGCCGGACTGCACGGCCGCGATCGGCATCGCGTCGGGCCGGGCCGTGGCCGGAAACATCGGCGCCAAGGAGCGATTCGAATACACCGTGATCGGTGACCCCGTGAACGAGGCGGCGCGGCTGTCCGAGCTGGCCAAGACGGTGGACGGGAAGATGCTGGCGTCGGCTCGCACCGTCGAGGATGCCGACGCCCACCGGGCGGGCGAGTGGTCCATCGGCGATGCCGTCACGTTGCGCGGTCGCGCGGAGGAGACTCGACTCGCGGTTCCCGCCTGACCTGCGGGGTCGAACGGGGCCCGCGGGCGCGTGCAGGCGGCGGGCCCGCGCTGTTCTAGGGTGTCCTGGTGCGTCTCGTCATTGCTCGTTGCCAGGTCGACTACGTCGGAAGGCTGACCGCGCACCTCCCGCTCGCGCGACGCCTGCTGCTGATCAAATCGGACGGGTCCGTGAGCGTGCACGCGGACGATCGTGCGTACAAGCCGCTGAACTGGATGAGCCCGCCGTGCTGGATGGTGGAGAACCCGGCCGGTTCGCTCGACGCGATGCCGGACGACGGCACCGTGGTCCCCGCCGATCGCCAACTCTGGGTGGTCACCAACAAGGCGGGCGAAGAACTGCGGATCACCATCGAGGACGTCGAACTCGACAGCAGCCACGAGCTCGGCATCGACCCGGGGCTGGTCAAGGACGGCGTCGAGTCCCACCTGCAGGAACTGCTCGCCGAGCACGTGAGCACCCTGGGGGAGGGCTACACCCTGGTACGGCGGGAGTTCCCCACGGCCATCGGGCCGGTGGATCTTCTCTGCCGCGCCGAGGACGGCGCGACCGTCGCGGTGGAGATCAAGCGCCGCGGCGACATCGACGGCGTGGAGCAGCTCACCCGCTATCTCGAGCTCTTGAACCGCGATCCGCTGCTCGCACCGGTGCGGGGCGTGTTCGCCGCTCAGCAGATCAAGCCACAGGCCAAGACGCTGGCGCACGACCGCGGTATTCGCTGTCTCACCCTCGATTACGACTCACTGCGGGGAATCGACACCTCGGAGTTCAAGCTGTTCTGACCGCTGCGCGAGGTGCTCGTCCGTCGTTTCGGCTGCGGTCGCCTACCATCGTGAACGTGCCGCGCCGCAACAATCAGCAACGAACCGGACGTTCCGCGCGCCCGAATCGCCCGTCGCCGACGTTCGGTGATGCCGTGGCACGCGTCGAATCCGGCCCCTCGTCGGACGGCGACGAGCGGTACACGGTGCGCCCGATCGCGGGCTCCCGCGCCACCAAGCCGTACCGGTGCCCCGGGTGCGATCAGGAGATCTTCCCCGGCGTGGCCCACGTCGTGGTGTGGCCGGCCGATCGCATCGGCGGCGCGGACGATCGGCGGCACTGGCACACCGGATGTTGGTCCGGCCGCCGCACCCGCGGTCTCACCCGCCGCTGGAGCTGACGGGTTCGACCGGGGGACTCAGCTGTCCCGGTTGCTCGCGGCCGCGTCGAGCGAGTCGATGTCGTCGTCCGCCAACTCGTCCGGAACCGCCGGGGCGTCGAGCAATTCGCTCTCCCGGTTGACCGATGCCAACATCGCGGGCACCGAATCCAACTGACCGCGGATTCCGAGCAACTGGGCGAGCACCCGGCCACGCAAGACCCGCAGTTCCTCGGCGAGCTCCTTGGCGTGTGCGATCCGACGCTCGGACTGCTCGGTGGCAGCCTGGAGGCGCCGCTTGGCCTCGGTGGTCGATTCCGCGAGGCGGCGTTCTGCGTCGGCCTTCGACTCGGCGATACGACTTTCCGCCTCGGCCTTGGAGTCGGCGAGGCGTCGTTCCGCCTCGGCCTTGGAGTCGGCCAGGCGGCGTTCGGCCTCCGCCTTGGAGTCCGCCTCCAGGTCGTCCACGGCCTTCATGACCTTGGTGCGACGCTCGGCCATCGTGATCTCGAAGTCCTCCTGGACCTCGGCCTGCTTCTGCTCGGCCTCGGCGGCCAGGCGATCTCGCTCGGCCCGCGCTTCCTCGACGATGCGAGCGGCCTCGGCGCGGGCCTCGGCCAACGTCGTCTGGTGCTCGGTCTCGAGCGCATCGCGTCGCTGGCGCAATTCGGCGGTGAGGCCCTCGTACTCCCCACGCATCCGGGCGCTCTCCTGCTCGGCGACGGAGATGGTCTCCGCTGCCTCCTCCTGCGCCTTCTGGCGGACCTCGGAGGCCTCGTCCGATGCGAGGCGCAGCATGCGAGAGATCCGGTCGCTCATGCCCTCGGCGGTGGTGGGCGGCACCGAGAGCCGGTCGATGTCCTTGCGGAGATCGTCGATCTCGTCGCGAGCGTCCTCGAGCTGGACGGCCAGATCGCGAGCCTGTGCCGCGGCGGCATCGCGATCGGTGGCCACGACACGGAGTTCGGCGTCGAACCGCTCGAAGTAACGCTGCACCTCGTCCTTGTCGTAGCCCTTGCGGACCACGTTGAAAGGCAACGAGCTGCCACCGATGACGTTGTCTTGAACCATGATCGCCAACTTACCGTCCTGCGCCCCGTTTCGGCGGCGCGGATACCCGAAGGCGGCGATCTAGCCCCGCGCGGGCTCGACCAGTTCGATCAGCACGCCGCCGGCGTCCTTGGGGTGCACGAAGTTGATGCGCGAATCGGCCGTGCCCCGCCGCGGCTCGTCGTAGAGCAATCGGGCGCCGCGGGCCCGCAGAAAGTCGGCGACGTTCTCGACGTCGGAGACGCGAAACGCGAGCTGCTGGAGTCCGGGACCGTTGCGGTCGAGGAACTTCGCGATGGTCGACGTCTCGTCCAGCGGCGCCAGCAGCTGGATCTGCGACGCCTGATCGGACGCGCCCGGAACCCCGAGCATCGCCTCGACCACGCCCTGGCTGTCGTTGACCTCCCGGTGCGTGACGGTCAGACCGAAGTGCGAGCCGTAGAAGTCGATGGCGGCGTCGAGGTCGGCCACGGCGATGCCGACGTGATCGATCGCGGTGACCAGACCGGCTCGGATCGCTTCGGCCGTCGCGGTGCCGGCGGGTGCTGCGTCGGTGCTCATCCCCCGACGGTAACGGGTGAACGCTCCGAACATACGGTGGCGTAGGTCACAAAGGAACGGCGCCACCGTGGTGGAACCCACTCGAGAGCCGTCGAAATCGGACATCGGGCTACGGCACAATGAACGTATGGCCGACAATTCCGTCTCGACGTCCCCCACTGTGTCCGGCACGCCCGCCCCGTCGCGCATGCCGATCGTCCGCATCTTCCGCGTCGTCGCCTTCGCGGAGGCCGTGACCTGGTTGCTGTTGCTGATCGGCATGGGGTTCAAGTACATCCCCAACCCCGGCAACGACGAAGCCGTGGCGCTCCCCGGTGCGTTGCACGGCGGCATGTTCGTGCTCTACCTGGTGGTGACGGTACTGACCGCGCTGACACTGAAGTGGAGCCGCAAGCTCACGATCGTCGCGCTGCTGGCCGGTATCCCGCCGTTCGGAACCGTCGTCTTCGAGATGTGGGCCGCGCGCACCGGCCGTCTGGCGCCCGCGGCGACCGTGCCCGGCACCGCGTCGCCGTCCGTGCGGAAGTAGTGACAAAATACCGGGTGTGACTCGACCCGGATCCCGCCCACCCGCACGCCCGTCCGCAGCCACCGCGGCCGCCATGTCCGGAGCCGTCGACCTCTCGGGGCTCAAGGCGAAGGCGCAGGCCGCGGCATCCCCGCCGCCGCCGGCCGCGTCCGACGGGACGCCGGTGGCGGTGACCGTCACCGAGGCCGATTTCGAGACACAGGTCCTGGTGAAATCCAACCAGGTGCCGGTCATCGTCAACCTTCTCTCGCCGCGATCCCCGCAGTCGCTGCAACTGACCGCAACGCTCGAGACGCTCGCCGCCGAAGGTGACGGCGCGTGGGTGCTGGCGAACGTCGACGTCGACGTCAACCCGCGTATCGCACAGGCCTTCGGCGTCCAGGCGGTCCCGACGCTCGTCGCCGTGGCCGCGGGTCAGCCGTTGGCCGACCTCCAGGGTGCACAGCCCGAGGAGAACCTGCGCCAGTGGCTCGGCGCGATCGCGCAGGCCGTGGAGGGCAAGCTCACCGGTCCGACCCCGGCCGACGGTGACGCGCCCGCCGAGGAACCCGAGGACCCGCGGTTCGACGCGGCCGAGAACGCGCTCGCCGAGGGTGACCTCGCGGGTGCCGAAGCAGCGTTCCAGGCCATCGTCGACGCCGAGCCCGGCAACAAGCAGGCGCTCAACGGTGTCCGCCAGGTGCGTTTCCTCGCGCGCGTCCAGACCCTGCCGGACGACGCGATCGAGCAGGCCGACGCGGCCCCGGACGACGTCGAACTCGGGCTGCAGGCCGCCGACGCGCTGCTCTACCAGCAGCGGACCGAGGAGAGCTTCGCGCGCATCGTCGAACTCGTGCGGCGTACTCGCGACGACGATCGCGCCACCGCTCGCGCGCGGCTGCTGGAGCTGTTCGAACTCTTCGACCCGGCCGATCCGCTGGTCATCGCGGCGCGGCGCAAGCTGGCCTCTGCACTCTTCTGACCCTCGGCCGGATCAGTTGTACCGGCCGGCGCAGGCGTCCTGTCCTCCCAGCACGCCGTGGCGGAACGCATCGACGCGGGCGAACCCGCTGGGCACGGTGCGACCGTCGACGTCGCTGGCCGCGAAGCCGTCCGTGAGCAGACCCGACACGGCCTCGTCCAGGTCCCCCGGAGACAGGGTGACCACGGCGCCGGCAGTGGGACCGTCCACGGACGGACTGAGGGCCGCGGTCACCGCACCGGAGAGGCATGCGGACCGCAACGGAGTTCGCGCGTCGGTCAGCGACTGCCCCGCCTGATTCTGTACGGAGAGCACGTAGCGAGACACGAAGAGCACGTAGGCGCTGTAGTCCCCGGTCACGTCGATGGGAAGCAACTCGTCGTCGTCGACCGCCGATGGTTCGCCGACGGCAGCCAGCGCGTCGACCGAGATGCCGATGGTGTTGGTGGCCGGGCAGTAGGACACCGGCTCGGTGGGGCGGGCGTCGGCGCACCCGGTGTCCGCGCCGGTGTACTCGACGGCCGGCGGGTCCGGGGTCGGGAGGACCTGCTCGAACGTGGCCGCGAACTGTTGGAGAGTCTCGCGTGTGACCGGTAGTTCACCGGTGTCGAACGGGTCGTCGAACGCGCGGGGCAACGTCGAGCGCCGCGATTCCACCTCGGCTTCGTCGATGGCCGTGCACGCGGCCGCCCCGTCGGTGAAGCCGATCTGTGCGGCGGTCACGCGCTCGAATGCGGAACCGTGAACGGACTCGGGGTCACCGGGGTCCACATCCCGGACGGCGACGGTGGCCGCGAGCACGTCGTTGAGGCCGTCCGCGGTGTTCAGGGTGAAGTGGGTGGACTCGCCTTCGGCCACGTGCCGCATGAATGCGCCTCCGAAGCAGTCGGCCTGTTGTTCTGCCACCAGGGTGGGATCGTCCTCGCCGATGAGTCCGGACCGGTTCTGGATCGCGTGCCCGTACTCGTGAGCGAGCACCATGACCACCGACATGGGGCCGAACGCGTCCATGATCGCGGGCATCAGGACGCCGCGATCCCAGCCGATGCTGTCGTCCGACGAGCAGTACCCGGCGTTGGCGAGATCGACGGTCGGATCGCCGCAGAACGTGGGCCCGTCCCCGGTCGTGGCATCCCAGGACAACAGGCGATCGACGGGGGCGAAATCGTCGCCGAACAGGGTGGGGTAGGTCAGCCGCCAGAACTTCTGGATGTCGTCGACGGCGTCGACCGCGATGACGTCGACCTCGGAGCCGTCGAATCCGACGACGTCGAGTCGGGCGTGGGCGACACCCGGCCGGGGCCCGGACGGCCCGTCGGTGACGTCGAGCCCGGCGACGGTGAAGGGATCGTCGTAGATGGAGACGGCGCGGCCGTCGACCACCGCACTGCATGCGGTCGAGGCCAGAGCCGCCACCAGCAACGACGCGACGGCGCTCACGATGCTCGTCGGGCGAACGCGAGCGCCGACCATCACTTCTCCAGTCTGAGCCAGATCGCTCCGTACGGCGGCAGCGCCACCCGAGCCGACGCCGGGCGTCCGTGCCAGGACTGATCGACGGCCTCGACCGATCCGAGATTCCCGACGCCCGAGCCACCGTAGGTCTCGGCGTCGGTGTTGAGGATCTCGGCCCATCGTCCCGTCTCGGGTAGACCGACACGGTACTCGCCGCGCGGAGAACCGGAGAAGTTGAACAGGCAGGCCACGACCGACCCGTCCTCGCCGTACCGGAGGAAGCTGAGCACGTTGCTCGCGGTGTCGTTCGCGTCGATCCAGGAGAAGCCTGCGGGCGAAGAATCCTGCGTGAACAGCTCGGGGCTGGCGACGTAGGTGCGGTTGAGGTCGCCCACCAGATCCATCACACCCCGGTGAAGCGCGTTGGTCCCGTCGCCCTCGAGCTCGTGCCAGTCGACACCGCGTTCGTCGGACCACTCCGCGGTCTGTCCGAATTCCTGGCCCATGAACAGCAGTTGCTTGCCCGGATGCGCCCACATGTAGGCGAGCATGCCGCGCAGACCGGCGGCCTTGGCCCAGTCGTCGCCCGGCTGGCGCGACCACAATGTGCCCTTGCCGTGCACCACCTCGTCGTGGCTGATGGGGAGGACGAAGTTCTCGCTCCACGCGTAGACGAGAGAGAAGGTCACCTCGTGGTGGTGGTAGGCGCGGTGGATGGGATCCCGGCCGATGTACCCGAGGGTGTCGTGCATCCACCCCATGTTCCACTTCATGGAGAAGCCCAGACCACCGAGATTGGTGGGGCGAGTGACGCCGGGCCACGACGTGGACTCCTCGGCCACGGTGACGACGCCGGGGTGGTGCTTGTGGACGGTGGCGTTCATCTCCTGCAGGAACGCCACGGCCTCGAGGTTCTCGCGGCCGCCGTGCACGTTGGGGCTCCACCCTCCCTCGGGACGGGAGTAGTCCAGGTAGAGCATCGAAGCGACGGCGTCGACGCGGAGACCGTCGATGTGGAACTCGTCGAGCCAGTAGAGCGCGTTCGCGACGAGGAAGTTGCGGACCTCGCTGCGGCCGAAGTCGAAGACGAGGGTGCCCCAGTCGAGTTGTTCTCCGCGCTGCGGATCACCGTGCTCGTACAGGGGGGAGCCGTCGAAACGCGCGAGTGCCCATTGATCCTTGGGGAAGTGGGCCGGAACCCAGTCCACCAGGACGCCGATGCCGTCGCGGTGCAGCAGGTCGACGAAGGCTCGGAAATCGTCCGGGGTGCCGAAACGCGAGGTCGGTGCGTAGTACGAGGTGACCTGGTAGCCCCAGGAACCGCCGAAGGGATGCTCCGCGACGGGCAGCAGCTCGACGTGCGTGAAGCCGGTCGCCCGCACGTGCGCCGACAGCTGCTCGGCGAGTTCGGCGTAGTTCAACCCCGGTCGCCACGAGGCCAGGTGGACCTCGTAGGTGCTCATCGGCTCCTTGTGGGGCTGACGGGTGGCACGCTCGTCCATCCACTCCTGATCGTTCCAGGTGTACGTGGAGTGGTTCACCACGGACGCGGTCGACGGCGGGACCTCGGTGGCGAAGGCCATCGGATCGGCCTTGTCGACGGTGGAGCCGTCCTTGCCGTGGACACGGAACTTGTACAGGGTGCCGGCCCCGATGTCGGGAACGAACAGCTCCCACACGCCGGTGGATCCGAGGACCCGCATCGGCCACGTCTGACCGCCCCACCCGTCGAACTCGCCGACGAGCGTGACGCCGACGGCACCGGGGGCCCACACGGCGAACGACGTGCCGGCCACCTCGCCGTCGGGGGTGGTGTACGAGCGGGTGTGGGCGCCGAGGATCTCCCACAGACGTTCGTGCCGCCCCTCGCCGAACAGGTGCAGATCGAGTTCACCGAGGGTGGGCAGGAAGCGGTAGCCGTCGGCGATCGTCACGTCGTGACCGCCTGGATACTCCACGCGCAGACGGTAATCCGACAGATCCTCGATGGGAACGAGGGTGCTGAAGACGCCCTGCGCCACGTGGGTGAGGGGGTGATCCGTGCCGCCGATGACGGCCGTCACGCTCTGCGCGTTGGGACGCAGTGCGCGAATCACGGTGCCCCCCTTCACCGGATGGGCGCCGAGGACGGAGTGCGGATCGTGGTGGTGCCCGCGGGCGAGCAGCGACAGATCGTGATTGCTCGGTGTCGCGACGGTGTCCGCCGCACCCGCTCCGGTCGAGGTGGTGTCGGTCATGATTTTCCTCCACGGAAGGCGAGCTCGGTGCGAGCCGGTTCGGGCACGGGCGGCAGCGCGACGATGTGGGCCACCGAGCGCCAGGGCTCGAGCTTGACGTAATTTGCCTGGCCCCACTCGAATTGCTGACCGCTCACCTCGTCGGTGACCGCCATGCGCTCCTGCCAGTCGCGACCGATGGACGGCATGTCGATCCACACCGTGCCCTCCTCGGCCCCGTAGGGGTTGAGGTTGATCACCACCAGAACGGCGTCACCGCTGACCGGATCGAACTTGGAGTAGGCGATCAGCGCGTCGTTCTCGACGTTGTGGAACGTGATGTTGCGCAGTTGCTGCAACGCCGGATGAGCCTTGCGAATCGCGTTGAGCGTGGTCAGCCACGGCTCCAGGGACTCTCCGCGGGCGCGGGCGCCCTCGAAATCTCGGGGACGCAACTCGTACTTCTCCGAGTCCAGGTACTCCTCGCTGCCCTCGCGGACCGCGAGGTGTTCGTAGAGCTCGTACCCGGAATAGACACCCCACGTCGGAGACAGCGTGGCCGCCAACGCCGCTCGCAGGGCGAACATTCCCGGCCCACCGTGCTGCAGGCTCTCGTGCAGGATGTCCGGGGTGTTGACGAACAGGTTGGGTCGACCCAGGTCCGCCTTGGCGGCGATCTCGGTGCCGAACTCCGTCAGTTCCCACTTCGCCACCCGCCACGTGAAGTACGTGTAGGACTGCGTGAATCCGCGTCGGGCGAGGCCGTAGAGCCGTGCCGGACGGGTGAAGGCCTCGGCGAGGAACAGCACGTCCGGATCGGACTTCTTGATCTCCGCGATGAGCCATTCCCAGAAGTCCGGCGGCTTGGTGTGCGGGTTGTCGACCCGGAAGATCTTGACGCCCTGACTGATCCAGAACTTCACGACCCGCAGGACCTCGGCGTAGATGCCCTTGCGGTCGTTGTCGAAGTTGACCGGGTAGATGTCCTGGTACTTCTTGGGAGGGTTCTCCGCGTACGCGATGGTGCCGTCGGGAAGAACGGTGAACCATTCGGGGTGGGCCTTGGCCCACGGGTGATCGGGTGCGCACTGCAGCGCGAAGTCCAGCGCCACCTCGAGGCCGAGCTTGCGCGCGGCCGTGACGAGATTGCGGAAGTCCTTGACCGAGCCCAGTTCGGGGTGCGTCGCGTCGTGCCCGCCCTCGACGGCGCCGATGGCCCACGGCGAACCCACGTCCGTCGGCCCGGGGGTGAGGGTGTTGTTGCGACCCTTGCGGTTGACGCGGCCCACGGGGTGGATCGGGGGGAAGTAGACGACGTCGAAGCCCATGGCGGCGACACGGGGGAGTGCACCGATGGTGGTCTCGAACGTGCCGTGCTTCGGCGTTCCGTCGTCGTTCCAACCGCCGGTGGACCGGGGGAAGAGCTCGTACCAGGACCCCACGAGGGCCTCACGGCGGTCGACCCACACGTTGATGGCCTCACCGCGGGTGACGAGTTCGCGCAGCGGGTTCGCCTGCAGCAACTCGCGGACGTCGGAGGTGAACGCGGGTGCCACGCGTGAGGGGAGGTGCATGTCGCTGCGGAGCGCGCTCACCACGTGCTCGAGCGTCGACCGGTCGGTGCGCCCGACGTTCTTGGCCGCGCGCTCGAAGAGTTGGGCACCGATCTCGAGGTCGTTGGCCAGCTCCTCGGGGCCCTGACCGACACCGAGCTTGGCCTCGACGCCGTGCATCCAGGTGGCGATGGGATCGCCCCACCCCTCGATGCGCGCGATCCAGAAGCCCTCGCGGTCGGGGGTGAAGAGTCCGTGGAAGATGTCCGGCTCCGTGCCGGGCGTCATCGGGATGTGTACCGACTTGCCCTGACCGGGTCCGCGCACCGCGAGGGTGGCGTTGACGGCGTCGTGGCCCTCGCGCCACACCGCGGCCGTGATCGGGAAGGATTCTCCCACAACGGCCTTGGCGGGATATTTACCGGACGATGTGTTGGGTAGTACGTCGTCGATGCCGATACGGCCTGTCACCGAAGCCCCTTTTCTGCTGGTGGTCGCCAGTTCTGGTGTTCGGAGGTGCATGGTCTGCCTGGCTGGTCTCGTGAAGATGTCCTGCCGCGCCCAACCGTAGTCGAGTCGGCTGCGCGGCGTCTGCTCTCGCGAGCCTTACCCGAATGCGCGACGAACAAACGCGGACTACGCCGAACGACGGTGCGCGCCGCGGTCGGCCCGTAGTGTTTCGACGCGTGAAAGCACTCCGTCGATTCACCGTCCGCGCCCAACTTCCCGATCGTCTCGCCGGCCTGGCCGAGCTGTCGGTGAACCTCCGCTGGTCGTGGCACGCACCCACCCTCGAGTTGTTCGAGAGCATCGATCCCGAGCTGTGGGTGTCCGGCGACCGCGACCCCGTGCGCATCCTCGGTGAGGTCGCGGCCGACCGGCTGACCTCGCTCGCCGAGGACGACGCGTTCGTCACCCGCGTCGACGATCTGCAGGCGGACCTGCACCGATACCTCGCGGAGCCGAGATGGTTCCAGCAGGAGCTCGAGGCCGGGGCCGACCTTCCCGCCGGGATCGCGTACTTCTCGATGGAGTTCGGCGTGTCCGAGGTACTGCCCAACTACTCGGGCGGGCTCGGCATCCTGGCCGGCGATCACCTCAAGGCCGCGTCCGATCTCGGCCTGCCACTGATCGGTGTCGGTCTGCTCTACCGCTCCGGATACTTCCGACAGTCGCTCACCGCCGACGGATGGCAGGCGGAGCGCTACCCGTCGCTCGATCCCCAGGGACTCCCGCTGCGACTGCTCACCGACGAGACCGGCGCCGCGGTGCTGGTGCACGTGGGCATGCCGGGCGACCGGGTGCTGCGGGCTCGCATCTGGATCGCGCAGGTGGGCCGAATTCCGTTGCTGCTGCTCGATTCCGACATCGCCGACAACGATCCGGATCTGCGCGGGGTGACGGACCGGCTCTACGGCGGTGACCAGGACCATCGGGTGAAGCAGGAGATCCTCGCCGGCGTCGGCGGCGTCCGGGCCGTGCGGGCGTACACCTCGTATCACGGTCTCGACGATCCGAGCGTGTTCCACATGAACGAGGGTCACGCAGGCTTCCTCGGACTCGAACGCATCCGGGAACTCGTCGCGGATGCGAAGAACGGGCTCGATTTCGACGCGGCGTTGGCGGCGGTGCGTGCCTCGACGGTGTTCACCACGCACACCCCCGTCCCGGCGGGCATCGACCGGTTCCCGGCCGAACTCGTTCGTCTCTACTTCGGCGACGGCTCCGCGGAGTCCTCGCTGCTGCCCGGTATCGACCTCGATCGCATCCTCGAACTGGGTCGCGAGGGCGATCCGGCGCTCTTCAACATGGCGCACATGGGCTTGCGCTCGGCGCAGCGCGCCAATGGGGTCTCGCGACTCCACGGGCAGGTCAGTCGCGGAATGTTCGACGAGCTGTGGCCGGGATTCGACGCACGTGAGGTACCCATCGGGTCCGTCACCAACGGCGTCCACGCTCCCACCTGGGCGTCGCCACGCTGGTCGGAGCTGGGGGAGAAGGCCGAGGGGACCCGGCCGATGGAGGAGGCGCGCGGCTGGGAGCAGCTCCAGGACGTTCCCGCCGACGAGCTGTGGCGAACACGCAACGACCTCCGCGCGGAGCTCGTAGCCGAGGTGCGGCGCCGTGTGCGCAACTCCTGCATCGAGCGGGGCTCGACCGAGGCCGAGCTCGCCTGGACCGACGACGTGTTCGATCCGTCCGTGCTGACGGTGGGATTCGCCCGACGCGTGCCCACCTACAAGCGGCTCACGCTCATGCTGCGCCAACCCGAACGGCTGCGCGCGATGCTGCTCGACCCGGACCGCCCCGTTCAGCTGGTGGTCGCGGGTAAATCCCACCCCGCCGACGACGGCGGCAAGGCCCTCATCCAGCAGATCGTGCGCTTCGCCGATCAGGAGGACGTGCGACACCGCATCGTCTTCCTGCCGGACTACGACATGTCGATGGCCCGCTTCCTCTACTGGGGCTGCGACGTCTGGCTCAACAACCCGCTGCGTCCGCTCGAGGCCTGCGGCACGTCCGGCATGAAGTCCGCGCTGAACGGCGGATTGAACCTGTCCATCCGCGACGGATGGTGGGACGAGATGTACGACGGGGAGAACGGCTGGGCCATCCCCACCGCCGACGGAGTCGTGGAGGAGAGCCGACGCGACGACCTCGAGGCCGCCGCCCTCTACGAGCTGCTCGAGAAGTCGGTGCTGCCCAAGTTCTACGACCGGGGTACCGACGGCCTGCCGGTCCGGTGGGTGGAGATGGTGCAGCACACCCTGCACGTTCTCGGGCCCAAGGTGTTGGCCTCCCGCATGGTTCGGGATTACACCGAGCAGTACTACGGGCCGGCCTCGCGTGCGGGTCGACAGGTGGCCGCGGACGGATTCGCGGGCGCCAAGGCCGTCGCCGAGTACCGGCGGCGTATCGACGCGGCGTGGCCCTCGGTGACCGTGCTCGACGTCGACAGTGACGGGCTGCCCGACACCCCGGTGCTGGGGGCGACACTGTCCATCACCGCCACCGTGGAACTCGCCGGGCTGAGCCCGGAGGACGTGACCGTTCAGGCCGTGTTCGGACACGTCGACCAGGACGAGAACCTGACCGACGTGGTGACGGTGCCGATGGCGCTCGCCGGGCCCGGACACGACGGCGGACAGGCGTGGTCGATCGACACCACGCTCCCGCTGTCCGGATCGGTGGGCTACACCGTGCGCGTCCTGCCCCACCACCCGCTGCTGGCCGGAGACGCCGAGCTCGGGCGCGTGGTCGGGCCCGTCCAGCACTGATCAGGAGGTCAGGCGGGTGAGTGCCTTGCGCACGATCTCCGGGTCGGTGGTCTCCCAGAACGGCGGCAACGACGCGCGGAGGTAGCCGCCGTACCGGGCCGTCGCCAACCGGGGATCGAGCACCGCGACGACCCCGCGATCGTCGACGCTGCGGAGCAACCGACCCACGCCCTGGGCCAGCAGGAGTGCGGCGTGGTTGGCGGCGACGGCGAGGAAGCCGTTGCCGCCGCGGGACTCCACGGCGCGCTGACGGGCGACGAGCAGGGGATCGTCGGGCCGCGGGAACGGGATGCGGTCGACGATCACCAGGGTGAGCGAGCGGCCGGGGACGTCGACGCCCTGCCACAGCGACAGGGTGCCGAACAGCGATGTCGCCTCGTCCTTCGCGAACCGTTCGACCAGCGCGCCCGTCGCGTCGTCACCCTGACACAGCACCGGGGTGTCGAGGCGTTCGCGCATCTCGGCGGCGGCGGCCTTCGCCGCGCGCATCGAGGAGAACAGTCCCAGCGTGCGGCCACCGGCGGCCTTCACCAGCTCGGCGATCTCGTCCAGCTGGGACGGTGAGGTCCCGTCACGGCCGGGAGGCGAGAGATGCTTCGCGATGTAGAGGATGCCCGCCTTGCCGTGATCGAACGGGGAGCCGACGTCGAGCGAGTTCCAGCGGAACGACTCGGTGTCCGACGGTGCCTGCGTACCCGTGGCCAGGGCCGCGTCGACTCGCGTCGGGTTCTCCGCCGGAAGTCCCCAGTTGACGGCGAGGCCGTCGAAGGAGCCGCCCACGGTGAGCGTCGCCGACGTGAGCACCACCGTCGCCTCGGCGAACAGGCGAGTACGCAGGAGTCCGCCCACGGAGAGCGGCGCCACGCGCACCACGCGCCGCACGACGCCCCGAAACTCGTCGACCGACAACCACACCACGTCGCGTCGCTTGGCCGGATCGGTCTCCTGGAAGGTCTCGAGGATGCGCACCGCGGTGTCGTGGACGTCGTCGATCGCGGCCAGGGCGGCGGTGCGGGCGGCGGCGACGTCGGGATCGGCGGCCGCGCCGCGCTCGGTGGGCCCGATGGCCGTGCGCACCGCCCAGGCGGAGTCCCGCACGGCGGCGAGGGTCTGGCCGGCCCCGTCGGGGAGCTCCTCCCAGCGACCGCCGACGAGTTCGTCGAGCAGCGCGGCGAATCCCTCCGCGGCGGAGGCGAGCCGATCGAGGATCTCGTCCTCGACCAACTTCCCGCACCGGCGCATGGCGGCGCCGATCGCGGTGGCGGACATCTCGGCCGTGGCGGCCGAGGTCACCCGGTCGACCAGCTCGTGGGCCTCGTCGATGACCACCACGTCGTGTTCCGGGAGCACCTGGATGCCGGTGATGGCATCGATCGCGAGCATGGCGTGGTTGGTCACGACGACGTCGGACTTGGCCGCGTCGACCTTCGCGAGTTCGGCGAAGCAGTCCTCGCCGTAGGGGCACCGAGCCTTGCCGAGGCACTCCCGCGACGTGACGCTCATCTGCCGCCACGCCTGATCGGAGACGCCGGGAGTGAGCTCGTCGCGGTCACCGGTCTCGGTGTCCGACGACCACTCGGTGATGCGCTTGACCTCGCGGCCGAGGCGGGAGACGGTGAACGCGTCGAACAACTCGTCCTCGGGTGCCTCCGACGGCGCACCGTGCAGTTTGTTGAGGCACAGGTAGTTGCCCCGACCCTTGAGGATCGCGAACTGCGGCGTGCGGGACAGGGCGCCGGTGAGGGCCTTGGACAACCGCGGAAGATCGCGGTCCACGAGCTGACGTTGCAAGGCGATGGTCGCCGTCGACACGACGACGGTCTTGCCCGAGGTCACCGCGTGCCGCAGGGCCGGGACCAGGTAGGCCAAGGACTTTCCGGTGCCCGTTCCGGCCTGGACAGCGAGGTGCTCACCGGTGTCGATGCTGTGCGCCACCGCCGACGCCATGGTCAGCTGCGCCGTGCGCTCGGTGCCGCCGAGGGCCGTCACCGCGGTGCTCAGCAGGCTGGGGACGGGAGGCAGTTCGGACTTCGGCACCGTGCGAGGTTACGCCGTCGGGCGGCGGAAACCGGACAGCCCCGGTTCGCCCGTGTGTTCTATCGGGTGGACGCGACTCCGTGGTCGGCGAGCTCGGCCAGCACCGAGGGAACGTTCGACGGAGTCACCGCAGCGCAGTAGTCCACGAGCACGGTCGTGGTGAACCCAGCGGCGGCCGCGCCCAGGGCTGTCGCGCGCACGCAGTGGTCGGTGGCCAAGCCCACGACGTGGACCGAATCGACCCCGCGGGCGCGCAACCACGGCGCCAACGCGGTGCCGTCCTCGGCGGTGCCCTCGAATCCGGAGTATGCGGCCTCGTACTCGCCCTTGGAGAATACGGCGGCCACCGACGAGAGATCGAACGACGGGTGGAAGTCGCATCCCGGGGTGCCGACGACGCAGTGCGGTGGCCAACTGTCGACGAAATCGGGTGTGTCGGAGAAGTGGTCGCCGGGGTCGATGTGGTGATCACGGGTGGCGACGACGACGTCGTACTCCGCGCCCGCCACGAGCATGCTCACGGCTTCGGCGACGCGAGTCCCACCCTCGACTCCCAGCGCACCGCCCTCGCAGAAATCGTTCTGGACGTCGACGATCACCAGTGCGGTAGTCACGGCTACGAGAATACCGTCGGGATCGCCGGGTCTCCCTGCGAGAGCCCGAGCCCCTCCCACGGCAGCGACTTCAGGCCCGACGCCACCGCGGCGCGCGCGTCCTCGAGCGTGCCGACGCCGTCGCAGACCTCACCGCCGCGCACCAGCGGGACGGTGAGTTCGCGGACCTCGTACGGTTCCGAGTCCGGGGTCGGAGCGTCGGCGGGAAGCACGACCTCCTCCACCACGATGCCGGTGCGGCGGGACAGGCGCACGCCGCGCTTGCGGCCGCCACGCGACTCCTTGTGCGAGCTGCGCTTCGCCACCGGCAGTCCGTCGACCTCGACGAGCTTGTAGACCATCGACGCCGTGGGTGCCCCGGATCCGGTGACCACCGAGGTCCCCACCCCGTAGCTGTCCACCGGCTCCGCGCGCAGCGACGCGATCGCGTACTCGTCCAGGTCTCCGGAGACCACGATGCGGGTCCCCGTGGCGCCGAGGTCGTCGAGTTGGCGGCGAACCTGACGGGCCAGCACACCGAGGTCACCCGAATCGATGCGCACGCCGCCGAGTTCGGGTCCGGCCACCGCGACGGCGGTCGCGACGCCTTCCGTGATGTCGTAGGTGTCCACCAGCAGCGTGGTCCCGACGCCCAGAGCGGCGATCTGCGCGGTGAAGGCGGCGGCCTCGTCCGGACCGTTCCGGTCGGTGTGCAGCAGCGTGAACGCGTGCGCGCTGGTACCGGCTCCGGGCACGCCGTGGCGGCGGGTCGCCTCGAGGTTCGACGTGGCGGTGAACCCGGCGAGGTACGCCGCGCGTGCCGACGCCACCGCACCCTCCTCGTGCGCGCGGCGCGATCCCATCTCGATGAGGGGACGACCGTCGGCCGCCCCGACCATGCGGGCCGCCGCCGCGGCGATCGCGCTGTCGTGGTTGTAGATCGACAGCACGAGGGTCTCGAGCAGCACGCACTCGGCGAAGGTGCCGTGGACCGTCAGCACGGGGGAACCCGGGAAGAACAACTCGCCCTCGCGGTAGCCGTCGATGTCGCCCGAGAACCGGTGGTTCCGCAGCCACTCCAGCGTGGTGTCGTCCAAAAACGTCGAGAGCGACGCCAGCTCGTCCGGCCCGAACCGGAAGCGGGTCAGCGCGTCGAGCAGCCGTCCGGTGCCCGCGACGACGCCGTAGCGGCGCCCGCCCGGCAGCCGCCTCGCGAAGACCTCGAAGGAACAGGATCGGTGCGCCGTCCCGTCGCGCAACGCGGCCGAGAGCATGGTCAGTTCGTAGCGATCGGTGAACAGCGCGGTCGAGGTCACCCTCGCACTGTGTCAGACCGAAGGGCGGCGAGTCGGTTCTCGGGCCGCACGCCACGCCGTATCCTGGTGGGCATGGCTTCGGAGATCACCACGAGACCGCTCGTCACGGCCACCGTTCCCCAGGCCGCACCGGGGGAGACGGAAGCGGTGGCAGTCGAGGAACGGGCCGCCGAGGACACCCCCTGGGTCACCATCGTCTGGGACGACCCCGTGAACCTCATGCACTACGTCACCTACGTGTTCCAGAAGCTCTTCGGCTACAGCAAGGACAAGGCCACGGAGCTGATGATGCAGGTGCACTCGGAGGGCAAGGCCGTCGTGTCGAGCGGGGCACGGGACAAGATGGAGATCGACGTGCAGAAACTGCACAGTGCGGGCCTGTGGGCCACCATGCAGCACGACGTGTGACAGCGCGGCTCACAGCGACACCACACCGACCCCCGCACACCGACACCCCGCACACCGACACCAAGGAAGAGGCGCCGACGACGTGCGTATGTGGACCCGCAAGAACGGTTTGGGCGGACCCAAGTTCAAGACCGAGATGGACGGTCGCGAAGTAGCCGTGCTGTCCTCGCTCGTCGAATCCGTGGTGGGGTTGCTCGATCGTCGCACCGCGGACGCCCCGGCCGACGACCTCGCGGAGCTGACCGGCATCCGCTCCGGGAACACCGCGCCCCCCGAAGACCCGACGCTGGCTCGGTTGCTGCCGGACTTCCATCGCCCCGAGGCGGCCGATCTCGGGGAGAGCGACGCCGAGGGACCCGGATCGCTCGCGAACCAGGCGGACCTCAACGGTGCGCTGCGCGGACTGCACGAGCCCGACATCATCGACGCCAAGCGGCTGGCCGCGACGACCATTCTGTCGACCCTGCCTGCGGGCGGCGGCAAGCTCGCGTTGACTCCCGAGCAGGCGGAGCAGTGGCTCGTGGGGCTCAACGACGTGCGGCTGGCGCTGGGCACCACGCTCGGCATCGACGCCGACACCCCCGAGCAGCTGCCCGAGGACGATCCGCGGGCTCCGCACCTCGACGTCTACCACTGGCTGACGTGGATGCAGGACTCGCTGGTTCAGACCCTGATGCCGTGAGCGAGGGCCCGCACGATCGGTTGACCGACGTGCGCGGACTGCTCGTGGGGCATCACCACGTCCTCGACGACGCGGTGTCGCTCACCGATCCGAGGTCCGGCGCGGACGGTCGGGGCGGCGCCACCGGGTGCACGGTGGTGCTCACCACCTCGCCCGCCACGGCGGCGGTCGACGTACGCGGCGGCGGGCCGGGCACCCGCGAGACCGATCTGCTCGACCCCTCGCACTCGGTGCAGAAGGTCGATGCGATCGTCCTGACCGGCGGCAGCGCCTACGGTCTGGCCTCGGCGGACGGCGTGATGCGGTGGCTCGAGGAACAGGGTCGCGGCGTGCGCATGGGAAGCCCCCGCCTGGTGGTGCCGATCGTGCCCGCCGCGGTGATCTTCGACCTCCCCGTGGGGGACTGGTCGGTGCGCCCGGGCGCCGACTTCGGGTACCGCGCGGCCGAGGCGGCGGGTACCGCGTTCGACTCGGGAAGCGTCGGAGCCGGAACGGGCGCACGCGCCGGCGTGCTCAAGGGTGGCGTCGGAACCGCCTCGACCGTGCTGGACTCCGGTCCGGCCGCCGGGGTCACGGTCTCCGCCCTCATGGTCTGCAATCCCGTCGGGTCGGTGTTCGATCCCGAGACGGGAATGCCGTGGGGGTTCGGTGCGTCCGGCGCACCGGATCGCGGTGTGCGGCCTCCGTCCGCGGACGACCGCCGTGCGGCCGCCGCTCTGGTGGACAAGGCCACCTCGCTCAACACCACCATCGGTGTCGTGGCCACCGATGCGCCGTTGACGGCGTCCGGGTGCCGCCGCCTCGCGGTCGCCGGTCACGACGGTCTGGCGCGAGCGGTGCGGCCCGCGCACTCACCTCTCGACGGCGACACCGTGTTCGCGCTCGCCACGGGCACTCGAATTCCGGAGGCGGGGGATCCTGCGGATCCGATGATGATGGCCGATCTCGCTGTGCTCGACGCGGTGTGTCGCGCGGCGGCTCCGACGGTGGAACGGGCCATCGCCGACGCCGTGCTGTCCGCGGTGTCGGTGGCCGGGGTGCCGTCGTACCGCGAGGTGTTCCCCTCCGCGTTCGGCTGAGCAGTCGGCGGTGTCCGATATGGTCGAAGGTGGGTAGACAACGCCGACGACGTGCCCGATCAAGGAAGTGACCATGACCCTCGGATCCCCCGGTGCCGCCCCCGCGGCTCCCACCCGCAACCGCTCGCGGTGGAAGAGCGCGGCCTCGGTCACGCTGGCCTTCGTCGCGCTGCTCTACGTCATCGAGGCGGTGGACGTGGCCACCGGTCTTCGCCTCGACGCCGCCGGTATCCGGCCCCGGCAGATCGACGGTCTGGACGGCATCGCGTTCGCCCCGGTCCTGCACCACGGGTGGGACCACCTGTTCGCCAACACCGCGCCGCTGCTGGTTCTCGGCTTCGTCCTCATGCTGTCGGGAATCGGACGCGGCATCGCCGTGACCTCGGTCGTGTGGATCGTCGGTGGCTTCGGCACGTGGCTGACGGGCGGAACGGCGACGCTCCACGTGGGGGCCTCGATCCTGGTGTTCGGCTGGTTGTCCTACCTGATCGTGCGCGGTGTCTTCGCCCGCAACCTCGGCCAACTGGTGGTGGGATTCCTGGTGCTCGTGGTCTACGGCAGCGCGCTGTGGGGTGTGCTCCCGACGCAGCCGAACGTGTCGTGGCAGGGCCACCTGTTCGGCGCGCTGGCCGGGGTGTTGGCGGCCTGGATGTTCGCCTCGGATTCCCGGAGTGCCCGCACGCAGAAGACGCCGACTCTCCCGCACACTCGGTGACGGCAGCGCCCGACGACGACCCCGTCGGCGGGTCGCGGAATCGGTCGGTCGACTCCGCGTGGGATCGCGCGTGAATCGGGAGGGGGGCATGGCAGCATGACCGGCATGCGTCTGACGATCCTGGGTTGCTCGGGCAGCGTGGCGGGCCCGGATTCGCCGGCGTCCGGATACCTGCTCGAGGCGCCCGACACCCCACCGCTGGTGATGGACTTCGGTCCCGGGGTTCTCGGGGCCCTGCAGCGGTACGTCGATCCCGCGGACGTCACGGTGCTGCTCTCGCACCTGCACGCCGACCATTGCCTCGACGTTCCCGGGTTGCTCGTGTGGCGGCGCTACCACCCGAACCCGCCCGCCGGCCGCGCCCTGGTCTACGGACCGTCGGACACCGCCTTCCGGCTCGGGGTGGCGTCGGCGGAGAGCGGCGGCAGTATCGACGACATCTCCGACACCCTGGACCTGCATCGCCTGTCCGACGGCAAGATCTTCGGATTCGGCTCGCTCACCGTCCAGACCCGACGCGTGTTCCATCCCCCCGAGTCGTACGGCATCCGCATCGACACCGGCGAGGGCCGCGTCCTCGCCTACACCGGTGACACCGGTATGTGCCAGGCCGTCCGCGACATCGCGCACGGCGCCGACGTGCTGCTCGCGGAGGCGTCCTGGACGGACGACGCGAGTCGGCCGACCGGTGTCCACCTGTCCGGAACCGAGGCCGGGCGCCTCGCCACGGACGCGGGCGTGGGGGAGCTCCTGGTCACTCACATTCCGCCCTGGATCTCGCGCGAGGACGTCGTGGCGGAGGCGAAGGCGCAGTTCGACGGGCCGGTCCACGCCGTCTCGCCCGGTGACGTCTTCGAGATCTGACCGCGGCTAGGGTGGGAATCGTGTCCACACGAGAAGACGGCAGAGCAGACGACGAACTACGCCCCATCACCATCACCCGCGGATTCACCTCGCATCCCGCCGGCTCGGTGCTGGTGGAGTTCGGCAACACCCGCGTGATGTGCACCGCGAGCGTCGAGCAGGGCGTGCCGCGGTGGCGCAAGGGATCCGGCCTGGGCTGGCTCACCGCCGAGTACGCGATGCTTCCCGCCTCGACCCACACCCGAAACAGCCGCGAGTCGGTCAAGGGCAAGGTCAGCGGACGCACCCAGGAGATCTCCCGCCTGGTCGGTCGCTCGCTGCGCGCGTGCATCGATCTCGCCGCGATCGGCGAGAACACGATCGCCCTGGACTGCGACGTCCTCCAGGCCGACGGCGGCACCCGCACGGCGGCCATCACCGGCGCGTATGTCGCGCTGTCCGACGCCGTCACCTACCTGCGTGCCCACGATCGTCTGACCGACCCGCAGCCCATCTCGTGCGCCATCGCCGCCATCAGCGTCGGTGTCGTGGACGGACGGGTGCGCCTCGACCTTCCTTACGAGGAGGATTCGCGCGCGGAGGTCGACATGAACATCGTCTCCACCGACACCGGGACCCTGGTGGAGGTGCAGGGCACCGGGGAGGGTGCGACCTTCCCACGCTCCACCCTCGACGCGATGCTCGACGTCGCCTTCACCGGCTGCGAGAAGCTCTTCGCGGTGCAGAAGGAAGCGCTGGCCCTGCCGTATCCGGGTGAGCTGCCCGGTGTCTGAGGTTCGGTTGCTCGTCGCGAGCCGTAACGCGAAGAAGCTCGCCGAACTGCGTCGCGTTCTCGACGCGGCCGAGATCACGGGGATCGCCCTGGTGGGGCTCGACGAGGTCCCGGAGTACCCGGAGCGGCCCGAGACCGGTGCCACGTTCGAGGAGAACGCCCTGATCAAGGCGCGCGACGGCGCAGCGGCCAACGGAATCGCCTGCGTTGCCGACGATTCGGGTATCGAGATCGACGCGTTGAACGGGATGCCCGGAGTGCTGTCCGCCCGGTGGTCCGGCCAGCACGGCGACGACGAGGCGAACACCGACCTGGTTCTCGCGCAGATGGGCGACGTTCCGGACGAGCGCCGCGGGGCCGGGTTCGTGTCGGCGTGCGCTCTGGTGCTTCCCGACGGCACCGAGACGGTGGTGCGAGGGGAGTGGCGCGGAATCCTCGCGCACGAGGCCGTGGGATCGGGCGGTTTCGGTTACGACCCCGTCTTCGTCCCCGAGGGCGAGATGGTCACGGCGGCCGAGCTCACCCCGCAGGAGAAGGACGCGGCGTCGCACCGCGGTCGCGCGCTTCGGATGCTCCTGCCGCAGCTGGCCGCGCTCGCCGACCCGGCCTGACGCCTCTCAGACGACGAAGTCGCGCTGTACCTGACGGGTGCGGCGGTGCTCGATCACGAAGGAGAGCAGCGGAATCGTGCCGGCCAGCATCGTGCCGATGGTGCGCGAGACCGGCCACCGCACCTTGACCGCCAGGTCCAGGGTGAGGATGAGGTACACGAAGTACACCCAGCCGTGGACGATGGCGATCCACGAGGGCAGATCCTCGACACCGAAGATGTACTTGGCGATCATCTCGGCGGTGAGCACGATCAACCAGACACCGGTGGCGTACGCGAGCACGCGGTAGCGCAGCAGCGCCGGCTTGATCCGCGGGTCGTTCTTGCGAGAGTCCACGGCGGGATCGTGCTCGGCGGTGCTCACGTGGTGCTCCTGTCGTTGTCGCGGCCGGCGGTGCGCTCCGCGGAATCGGGATCCAGCTCGGCGAGAAGTCGGTTGTACTCGCGCAGCTGTCGCGCTTCGAGGTCGGTCTCCGGGCCGAGGTCCACGGTGGGCCGCGGCGGCAGGAGGTCGGCGGGGATCTCGGTCACCGGTGCGGACTCGTCCTCGACCGGTTCGTCCTCGCCGCTCTCGAGCTGGACGAAGCGTCGGTAGGCGAAGACCACGAACGCCGCGAAGAGCGGCCACTGCAGGGCGTAGCCGAGGTTCTGACCGGTTCCGGAGGAGGATTCGAAGCGCGCCCACTGCCAGTAGCCGAGGGCGAGACACCCCGCTGCGGCCACGATCACCAGGATGATCAGCGCAGGTCGACGACCGGGAGAGCCGGAGGTGTCGTCGATGTTCACGTTCTCGACGGTACCGGACCGAACCGCGTCGACGACAGCGCGTCGTACCCCCGCGGACGAGGTGAGACGGAGGCCACGAGTGCGCGAGGGGGGACTTGAACCCCCACGTCCTTCGGACACCAGAACCTAAATCTGGCGCGTCTGCCAATTCCGCCACTCGCGCGTAGCGAGGGGAGCTTATCCCACCCCGGCGCCGGTGAACCGTGCCGATCACCGGCGCCGGGGCGGGAGAGTCAGCGCCGCGATCTGCGCTGGTGACGCCACACGCTGTGCCGGAGGGTGGCCGCGTCGACCGGCATCGACGTCGCGGTGTCACGGACCAACGCGTCGATCTCGCCGTCCGTGAGGTCGTCGCCGTCCGTCAGTGTCTGCCGCACGAAGTCACGAACGTGCCCGTTCACCGCCGCGTCGAGCTCCGCACCGCGCCGGGTGAGGAACTGCACCCCGTGGAACAGCGACCAGGACGCCGCGCCGACGCCCGGCACGGAGGTGACGGCGCGGGCCGCGGCCGCGAGGTCGGACTCGTCGCACTCGTACAGATCGTTCGAGTTCTCGATACCCAGGTTCACCAAGGCGGCGGCGACGTCGCGAACCGCGGCCGCCTTGGTCGCGGTCCCACCCGCGACGCGTTGACGATTGCCCAGGATCTCGGTCAGCTCGTCGGCGGAGACGGAGGCGAAGGCCGTCAGGTCGTCGCGGCCGGTGCGGTACGTCCGCCACGCCGAGATCACGCGCCTCACCCCGGTGGTCGCCGAGCCGTAGGCGGCGCGCGGGGAGTAGACGGCGTCCAGCAGGGCGGCCTCGGCATCGCCCGGCCACCCGGGGAACCAGAACGGATGGGTCGCCGCCGGGAGCGTCGTCTCGATCGCGGTGACGAGGCGGTGCAGCGGCGGGGCCAGGGCGGCCGGCGGTTCGATGGTCGCCGCCGATTCGGTGGTCGCGTCGGTGATGGTGTCGGTCATGGTTCCCCCCGGAACGTGTCGGTGCCCCCGCGGCCTCGCGTGGGCTGTCGGGACAGTAGGACGCGGCTCCGACAGGGACCGTTCCCGCGCCGTTGCACCCCGTGCCTCCCGGTGTGATCTGTGTAACAACCAAGCTGCGGTGAATCCGAGGATCACCTCATGTTCGCGGGCTCCGCATACGCCTTCGGCCTGCGCCGATCTTCCCTACTATTCGGTCAGGTCGAGCGGCTCGTCGGCGGGGCGAATTCGACGTACTCGCTGGTAGCACTAGGACGTCATAGCGAACGTGAGGAATTCCTCATGATTCTGTGACACCCTTTCCTCACGAGATGACGAGCGGTCTGTTCGCTCGCGCATCGAGCCGCAACGACCCCGACGTGCCTCGCGACCCGAGGTGACCAGGAGAGGACACGCACGCGTGACGATCAACGAGAGCACACCCCACGGCCGCCCACGTTCGACCGACCGATCGCAGTCGCTCGCCGAGCAGCTCGCCGACGGAACGCCGTACGCCGTGGCGTTCGGTGGACAGGGCGCCCCGTGGCTGCCCACTCTCGAGGAGCTGACGCGTGACTGCGCCCTCGAGCCGCAGATCACCGAGCTGATCAACACCTCCGCCCGCGCCCTCGAGCCCGTCTCGCAGGAACTGCTGGTCGTGCGTCCGCTCGGATTCGATCCGATCGCCTGGATGCTCGAGCAGGAACTCGCCGACGATCCCACCGCCGGACCGTCCGACGCCGCGCTCGCCTCCGCCGCCGTGTCGGTCCCCGGTGTGCTGCTGACCCAGATCGCCGCACTGCGCGCCCTCGCCGTCCAAGGCCTCGACTACACGGTCACCCCGCCCGTCGTCGCCGTCGGACACTCGCAGGGCGTCCTCGCCGAGCAGGTGGTCGCCGATCGTGGCCACAGCGATGCGGAACTGCTCGCCGTCGCCCAGCTCATCGGTGCCGCCGCCGGTCTCGTCGGCCGCCGCCGCGCCCTCATCGGATCCGGTGACCGTGCCCCGATGGTCTCGGTGTCCGGCGTCGATCCGGAGCGCCTGCAGACCATCGTCGACGAGATCGCCGGCGACGACGCCACCACCTCTGCCGTCGTGGCGATCCGCAACGGCCGTCGCCGTGTCGTGCTGAGCGGTCCCTACGCCAAGCTGGTCCGCATCCAGCAGCGCTGCGAGGAGATCTCCGATCAGGAGAGCCGCGAGCGCGACGCCAAGAAGCGCGGCGGCGCCATCTTCTCGCCGGTCTTCGAGCCCCTCGACATCGAGGTCGGCTTCCATCACCCGCAGATGGCCGAAGCCGTCGAGACCGTCACGGCCTGGGCCGATCGATGTGGTTTCGACGTCGAGCGCGCCACCACCCTCGCCCGCAAGATTCTCGTCGACCCCGTGGACTGGGTCGAGTCGGTCGAATCCGTCGTCGCCGCCGGCGCGGCCTGGGTCCTCGACCTCGGCCCCGGTGAGGCTCTCGTCCGCCTCACCGCGTCGAACCTGCGTGGACACGGCATCGGCGTCGTCGCGGCCTCCACCCGCACCGGCCACCGCAACCTCCTGACCCCCGGCGCAGCCCCCGAGGTCGAGCGTCCGTGGAGCGAATTCGCCCCGCGTATCGTCGAACTCCCCAACGGGTGGAAGGGCGTCGAGACCACGTTCACGACGCTCACCGGTCGCTCGCCGATCCTGCTGGCCGGCATGACGCCGACCACGGTCGACCCGGCCATCGTCGCCGCGGCCACCAACGCCGGCCACTGGGCCGAGCTCGCCGGCGGCGGTCAGGTGACCGAGGAGATCTTCGCCGGTCACGTCGAGCAGCTGAAAGAACTGCTCGAGCCTGGCCGCAGTGTGCAGTTCAACTCGCTGTTCCTCGATCCGTACCTGTGGAAGCTCCAGCTCGGCGGCAAGCGCCTCGTACAGAAGGCGCGCACGGCGGGTGCTCCCTTCGACGGTGTCGTCGTCACCGCCGGCATCCCCGAGCTCGAGGAAGCCGTCGCACTCATCGAGGAGCTGACCGAGGTCGGCATCAGCCACGTGTGCTTCAAGCCCGGCACCGTCGCGCAGATCCGGGCGGTCATCCGCATCGCCAACGAGGTCCCGGACTACCCGGTCATCGTCCACATCGAGGGCGGCCGCGCCGGCGGTCACCACTCCTGGGAAGACCTCGACGATCTGTTGATCGCGACGTACGCCGAACTGCGCGCCCGTGACAACATCGTCATCTGCGTCGGCGGCGGCATCGGTACCCCCGAGCGCGGCGCCGACTACCTCACCGGCCGCTGGTCCGAGGACGCCGGTTTCCCGGCCATGCCGCTCGACGGCATCCTCATCGGCACCGCGGCCATGGCCACCCTCGAGGCGACCACCTCGCCGGAGGTCAAGCAGCTCCTCGTCGACACCCCGGGAACGCCCGACTGGGTCGGCGCCGGAACTGCCACCGGCGGCATGGCGTCGGGCCGCAGTCAGCTCGGCGCCGACATCCACGAGATCGACAACGCCGCCTCGAAGACCGGACGCCTGCTCGACGAGGTCGCCGGCGACGAAGAGGCCGTGGCCGCGCGCCGCGACGAGATCATCGCCGCCCTCGACTCCACCGCGAAGCCGTACTTCGGCGACGTCGAGTCGATGACGTACCTGCAGTGGCTCCAGCGCTACCTCGAGCTGGCCATCGGCTCGGACATCGCGCGTGACTTCGACACCGGCGGCGACATCTCCGACGCCTACACCGAATCCACCACCTCGCCGTGGCTGGACGTCACCTGGCGCGTGCGCTTCCGCGAACTGCTCCAGCGCGCCGAGGCTCGGCTGCATCCCGTGGACCGCGGACCCGTCCCCACCCTGTTCGCCGACGACGCCGTCCTCGACCGGCCCGCCGCCGCACTGCGCACGCTGCTCGGCAGCTACCCCGACGCCGGCGACGTGCGGCTGCACCCGGCGGACATCCCGTTCTTCTTCTCCGTCTGCCGCCTCCCCGGCAAGCCCGTCAACTTCGTTCCCGTCGTGGACAAGGACGTGCGGCGCTGGTGGCGCAGCGATTCGCTGTGGCAGGCCCACAGTGCGCGCTACTCGGCCGATCAGGTGTGCGTCATTCCCGGCACCGTCGCCGTGGCCGGCATCGATCGCGTCGACGAGCCCGTCGGTGATCTGCTGAACCGCTTCGAGAAGGCCACCGCGGACCGCCTCCTGGCGGACGGCGCCGACGTCACGCCCGTCGCGACGCGCCGCAACCCGGCCGTCGCCGGCGGCCTGATCGGCATCGTGCTCTCCGCTCCGGACATCACCTGGGCGTCGCGGTTGGCCCCGAGCCCGGTGCGCCGCCTCGGCGCGCTGTCCGAGTGGACCGTCGAGACCGATTCGCGCGCAGTGCATTCGCGCACCGGAGCCTCGCTCACCGTGCTGGACGACGATCACGTCGCACTGTCCGTACCCCTGTCGCCGGGCAAGACCGTCGACATCCGCATCACCGTCCCGGCCTCCGCCGTGGACGGCGGTGCTCCGCTGGTCACTGCCGACGACGCCGAGTCCGCGATGTCCGCGCTGCTCGGAGTCGCTGCGGGACAGGACCTTCCGGCCGTCAAGAACGGCGCCGCGCGGCTGAACATCGCGTGGTCGCCGGATCTGGTCGCCGACCACGCCGGCGTCACCGGTGCGGGTCTGCCCGCCTCCTTCGGCATGGGCAACTCGGCGGTCCCCGACGTTCTCGTCGGTGCCTGCTGGCCCGCCGTGTTCGCTGTGCTCGGTTCCGCTCGCACGCCGGGTGCCGATTCCCTCGGTGTCATCGAGGGCATGCTCGACCTGGTCCACCTCGATCACCGCATCGACATCAGCGGCGAACTTCCCGATCACCACAGCATTCTCGTGGTGAAGGCCCGGTCCGGCGAGGTCGTCGACACCGATCTCGGCCGCGTGGTCGAGGTGTCCGTCGAGATCGGCGCCATGCTCGGCGAGGGCCTCGACGCCCCCGTCGTCGCCACCCTGGTCGAGCGGTTCGCGATCCGCGGCCGTACCGGAGCCGGTTCGCTGTCCGACCCGGCCCGCGCCGGCGGCGCCGTGACCGACGCCGCCGTGGAGACCCCGCGTCGTCGTCGCCGCGACACCACGGTGATCGCTCCGCGGCACATGGCCGCGTTCGCTCAGGTGTCCGGGGACCACAACCCCATCCACACCTCCGACGCCGCCGCCCGCCTCGCCGGCCTCGGCAGCCCGATCGTGCACGGGATGTGGCTCTCGGCCGCGGCCCAGCAGGCCGTCATCGCCGACGATCCGGAGTCCACGACGCCCCCGCGTCGCCTCACCGCCTGGACCGCTCGCTTCCTCGGCATGGTGCGCCCCGGCGCGACGATCGACGTGCGCGTGGACCGCGTCGGCTACGACGCCGGCGCCGAGATCGTCGAGGTCTCCTGCAAGGTCGACGGCGACATGGTCATGATGGCCACCGGTCGCACCGCCGCTCCCAAGACGGTCTACGCCTTCCCCGGGCAGGGCATCCAACAGCCCGGGATGGGCCTCGACGCCCGCGCCCGCTCCAAGGCCGCACGCGAGGTCTGGGAGCGTGCGGACAAGCACACCCGGTCGGCCCTCGGCTTCTCCATCCTGGCCGTGGTCCGCGACAACCCGACCGAGCTGCGCGCTCGCGGCGTCGTCCACCGCCACCCCGACGGCGTTCTGCACCTGACGCAGTTCACCCAGGTCGCCATGGCGGTCCTCGGTGTCGCGCAGGTGGCCGAGCTCCGGGAATCCGGTGCGTTCGTCGAGGATTCGATCCTCGCGGGCCACTCCGTCGGTGAGTACAACGCACTCGCGGCCGTCGCCGGCGTGCTCCCGCTCGAAGCCGTCCTCGAGGTCGTCTTCCAGCGCGGTTCGGCCATGCATCAGCTGGTTCCGCGAGATGCGAAGGGACGCAGCGACTACCGCATGGCGGCGATCCGTCCGTCGCAGATCGGGCTCGCGGACGAGGACGTCGTCTCGTTCGTCGAGGCCGTCGGTGAGCGCAGTGGCGAATTCCTGCAGGTGGTCAACCTCAACCTGCGTGGCTCGCAGTACGCCATCGCCGGCACGGTGGCCGGGCTCGAGGAACTCGAGAAGGAGATCGACGAGCGTCGGGCCGCATTCGGTGGCAAGCGCGCGTTCATCGTGGTCCCCGGCATCGACGTCCCGTTCCACTCCACGGTGCTGCGCGGCGGTGTCGACGACTTCCGTGAGCGTCTGCTCGATCTGCTGCCCGCCGAGATCGATCCGTCGATCCTGGTCGGCCGCTACATCCCCAACCTGGTGCCGCGACTGTTCTCACTCGATCGCGACTTCGTCCAGGAGATCTCGGATCTGGTTCCGTCCGAACCGCTTCGGGGCGTTCTGGGGGACTGGGACAGCTGGGCCGCGCGCCCGTCGGACCTGTGCCGCGTGGTGCTGACCGAGCTGCTGGCCTGGCAGTTCGCCAGCCCGGTCCGCTGGATCGAGACGCAGGACCTGCTCTTCGCCGACGAGGCCGACGGCGGACTCGGTGTCGAGCGCTTCGTCGAGGTGGGTCTCGGATCCATGCCGACGGTCGCCAACCTGGCGAAGAACACGCTCAAGCTTCCGGGCCGGGTCGGCCACCCGATCGAGGTCCTCAACATCGAGCGCGACGCGCAGGTGGTCTTCGCGACGGACACCGATCCGGAGATCGTCGAGGACGAGCCGGCCGATGCGCCGGCCGATCCCGTCGCCGCCGCGGCTCCCGCTGCACCGGCCGCACCCGCGGCCCCGGCCGCCGCACCCGCCGGTGGACCCCGTCCGGACGACATCGCGTTCACCGCGTCGGACGCCACCACCATCCTCATCGCGCTGTGGACCAAGCTCCGCATGGACCAGATCGGCCCCGCCGACACCATCGAGGCCCTGTGCGACGGCGTGTCCTCGCGCCGCAACCAGCTGCTCGTCGACCTCGGTTCCGAGCTCTCGCTCGGTGCCATCGACGGTGCGGCGGACGCGGACATGGGTGCGCTCGCCGGCACTGTGAACAAGCTCGCCCGCACCTACCGGCCCTACGGCCCGGTGCTCAGCGATTCGATCAACGACCACCTGCGCAAGGTCTTCGGACCGTCGGGTCGGCGTCCGGCCTCGATCGCCGAGCGGGTCACGAAGGTATGGCAGCTCGGCGACGGGTGGGCCCATCACGTCACGGCCGAGGTGGCCCTGGGCACTCGGGACGGTGCGTCCATCCGCGGCGGCGACCTCGGCGGTCTCGCCGACGGATCGGTGGCCGACGGTGCCGCGGTCGACGCGATCGTCGACGCCGCGGTGTCCGCGGTCGGTCAGCGTCGCGGCATCCAGGTGACCATGCCGTCCAGCGGCGGCGGCGGTGGCGGCGGAACCGTCGACGCGGCCGCGCTCGGCGAGTTCACCGAGAACATCACCGGTCGCAGCGGCGTACTTGCCTCCGCCGCCCGGTTGGTGCTCGAGCAGTTGGGCTTCGCGGAGGCCGAGAGCATCCCCGAGTCCGACGGCAGTGCAGCGGAACTGGTCGATCTGGTCTCGTCCGAGCTCGGTTCCGACTGGCCTCGCCTGGTCGCGCCGTCGTTCGACGCGAAGCGGGCCGTGCTGATCGACGATCGCTGGGCCACGGCCCGCGAGGATCTCGCCCGGCTGTGGATCGGCGACGAGCGGGCCCGGGCCCTGGCCGTCGACGCCTTCGCCGGAACCGGCGATGCCGTTGCCGCGCAGGCACAGTGGTGGCAGCAGCGCGCCGAGAGCAACGGGCTCGCGGACCTCGCGAACACCTACGGATCGATCGCCGCGTCCGCCGCGTCGACCACCGAGGACTCGACCCGCTGGGCGGGCGAGGTCGCCGTGGTCACCGGAGCGAGCAAGAACTCGATCGCCGCGGCGGTCACGGGTGAACTGCTGGCCGGGGGAGCGACGGTGTTCCTCACGACCTCGCGCCTGAACGACGAGCGACTCGGGTTCTACCGCGACCTCTACCGCACGCACGCCACCGCGGGTGCCGCCCTCTGGGTGGTTCCGGCCAACATGGCGTCGTACGCGGACGTCGATGCGCTCATCGACTGGATCGGCGGCGAGCAGATCGACTCCGCCGGTGGCGCGAAGACCCTCGTCAAGCCGGCCATGACCCCGACGATGCTGTTCCCGTTCGCAGCACCGAGAGTGGCGGGCGAATTGTCCGACGCCGGAGCTCGGGCCGAGATGGAGATGCGCGTGCTTCTCTGGTCGGTCGAGCGTCTCATCGGCGGTCTGTCGACGATCGGCAGCGACCGCGACGTCGACTCCCGGCTGCACGTCGTCCTCCCGGGTTCGCCCAACCGCGGGCTCTTCGGCGGCGACGGTGCGTACGGCGAGTCCAAGGCCGCGCTCGACGCCATCGTGAACCGCTGGAAGGCCGAGCGCACCTGGGCCGACCGCGTCACGCTGGTCCACGCCCGCATCGGCTGGGTCCGAGGCACCGGCCTCATGGGTCACAACGATCCCGTCGCCAACGCGGCCGAGGCCGCCGGCGTGCGGACCTGGTCCACCGCCGAGATGGCGTCGCAGTTGCTCGCCACCTGCGACGAGGACTCCCGCGAATCGGCTCTGCGGGAACCGATTCAGGTCGACCTCACCGGCGGACTCGCCGAGGCCGGGCTGGATCTGGCCGCGCTGGCCAAGCAGGCCCAGGACGAGGCCGTCGCGGACGAGGCGGTGTCCGAGGATCTCCCCACGGTCGACGCACTCCCCGCGCCGCCGCGGCTCGACGAGAAGTTGGACGCGCCCTCCTGGCCCGCGTTGGACGTCGATCCGTCGGAGCTCGTGGTCATCGTCGGCACCGGCGAGCTCGGACCGTACGGCAGTGCGCGTACCCGGTTCGAGATGGAGGTCGAGGAGAAGCTCTCGGCTGCAGGCGTTCTGGAGCTCGCGTGGAACACCGGACTGGTGGTCTGGGAGAACGATCCCAAGCCGGGCTGGTACGACGTCGAGTCCGGCGACCTGGTTCCCGAGGCGGAGATCGCGGAGCGGTACCACGACATCGTGGTCGAGCGCTGCGGCATCCGCCGGTACGAGGACGACGGCGCCATGGTGAACAACAGTGCGCCGCTCATGACCTCGGTGTACCTGGACAACGACCTGACGTTCGTCGTCGGCAGCGAAGCGGAGGCCCGCGCCTTCGTCGGTGCCGACCCCGAGCGCACCGTCGTCGGACAGTCGGCCGACGGTGACTGGCAGGTGACCCGCAAGGCGGGCACCGAGATCCGGGTTCCGCGTCAGATGAAGCTCACCCGCACCGTGGGTGGTCAGATTCCGACCGGGTTCGATCCGACCACGTGGGGCATCTCGCCCGACATGGCGGCGTCGGTGGACCGGGTCGCGTTGTGGAACATCGTCTGCACCGTCGACGCGTTCATCACCTCGGGCTTCAACCCGTCCGAGCTGATGCGCTGGACGCACCCGTCGCTGGTCGCCAACACCCAGGGCACCGGCATGGGCGGCATGGAGTCGATGCGCTCGCTGTACATCGACACCCTGCTCGGCGACGCTCGGGCGAACGACATCCTGCAGGAGGCGCTGCCCAACGTGGTTGCGGCCCACGTGGTCCAGTCGTACGTCGGGTCCTACGGTGCGATGGTCCACCCGGTCGCGGCGTGCGCCACGGCGGCGGTGTCCGTCGAGGAAGGTGTCGACAAGATCCGGCTCGGCAAGGCCACCTTCGTGGTCGCCGGCGGCTTCGACGACCTGAGCACGGAAGGCATCATCGGCTTCGGTGACATGTCGGCCACCGCCGACTCGGCCGCGATGCACGCCAAGGGCATCAGCGATCGCCGGTTCTCCCGGGCCAACGATCGTCGGCGCGGCGGATTCGTCGAATCCCACGGCGGCGGAACGGTTCTGCTGGCGCGCGGTGATCTGGCACTGGAGATGGGTCTGCCCGTCCTCGGTGTCGTCGGATGGGCACAGACCTTCGGCGACGGTGTGCACACGTCGATCCCGGCTCCCGGACTCGGCGCGCTGGGCGTCGGCCGCGGCGGTCCCGACTCGGCCATGGCGCTCGCACTCGGCGCCCTCGGCGTCGGGCCGGACGACATCTCGGTGATCTCCAAGCACGACACCTCGACCAACGCCAACGATCCCAACGAGGCGGAGCTGCACACGCGTCTCGCCAAGGCACTCGGGCGCACGGAGGGCAACCCGCTCTTCGTGATCTCGCAGAAGTCGCTCACCGGACACAGCAAGGGCGGTGCGGCCGCGTTCCAGCTCATCGGTCTCTGCCAGGTCCTCGAACAGGGCGTCATTCCGCCGAACCGCAGTCTCGACTGCGTGGACGACAAGATGACCGAGTTCGAGCACCTCGTCTGGGCGCGAGAGCCGCTGCGCTTCGGGAACCGGTTGCCGCTCAAGGCGGGTCTGCTCACCAGCCTCGGCTTCGGGCACGTCTCCGGTCTCATCGCCGTCGTGCACCCGCAGGCGTTCCTGGAAGCCGTTCCCGCGGAACGACGCGACGAGTACGTGGCCGCGTCCACGGCGCGCAGGATTGCCGGCAAGCGTCGACTGATGGATGCGATGTGCGGCGGATCGTCGCTGTACGAGCGTCCGGAGAACCGTCGTCTCGGCCACGACGGCACGTCGAGCGACGCAAAGCACCAGCTCGAGGTAGACCTGTTGCTCAGCGAGAATTCGCGACTCGGCGCGGACGACGTGTACCGGGTCGCCGGAAACGGAGACGGCAAGTGAGCATTCTCGGGGTAGGTATGGACCTGGTCTCGGTGTCGGAGTTCGGGGAACAGCTCGAACGCGTCGGTACCACGATGGTGCGGGACAGCTTCACCGCCGGTGAACGGCGGCACGCGGCGACCAAGAGTTCGGAGCCCGCGCGGCACTACGCCGCGCGGTGGGCCGCGAAGGAGGCCGTGCTCAAGGCGTGGGCCAGCTCGCGGTTCGCCCGGCCGCCGCAGATCGGCGACAACCCGTACCCGTTGATCGAGGTGGTCAACGATGCGTGGGGTCGGCCCTCGATCAAGCTGCACGGCATGGCGGCGGAGTTCCTGCCGACCGTCAAGATCCACCTGTCGATGACGCACGACGGGGACATCGCCGGAGCGGTCGCCATCCTGGAGGAGTAGCGCCGGCGTAGGCGGGCGAAGCACGGAGAAGAGAGTCAGCGCATCAGCGCTGGCTCTCTTTTCCTGCGACCATCAGATACGCGCCCATGATGCGCTTGAGCTCGGCCACCGCGTCGGCGTGCGACTGACCGTCCTGAACGGAGAAGTTCAGCATCGAGTAGACGACGTGCACCAGGACCTCCGCCATGAGGTTGCGTCGTTCCCGCGGAGTGCGGGGTGTGAGCGGCGCGAGCATGCGTTCGATCTGGGCGGCGAACGCCTTCTCGTGGATGACCCCGGTGGCCCGCGTCGCCGGCGTCGACTGCATCGCCAGCCACACCTCGCGGCGGGAGGGGTCCGAGGTCCACAGACCCGACAGGTGATCGAGGAAGTCGTCGAGGAACCGCAGCCAGTCGAGGGACGGAATCTCACCGTCGAAATCGGCCAGTTCCTGCTGCACGCCCTTGAAGTCCTGGCGATTGAGCTCGCAGACGATCACGTACTTGTTCGCGAAGAACTGGTAGAGGGTGCCGATGGGCAACCCGGCCCGCGTCGCGACCTCTTCGCAGGTGAACGACTCGAACCCCACGTCCGTGAGCACGTCGCGCGATGCCGACAGCAGGGCGTCGAACTTGCGCTTGCTGCGCTCCTGCGTCGGACGGCGACGGGGGAGGAGCTCGCGCGGTTCGTTGGTGTCCGCGACCTCGCTGGTGTCGGCCCCGTCCCGCACGTCCGCTCCGTCCCGCAGGACGTCGGAGGCCAGGTCACGGGACGGTTCGATCGTGGCGTCGACGCGCTCGGATTCGAAGGAGGCGTCGGTCGACGGGTCGTGCGGCAGCGGCGATCCGGCAGTCGAGTCCACGCCCTCAGGGTATCCGGCGACACCTGTCATTCGAATGAGGTGTGCCATTCAGTGACACCGAATATGAACTTCGGGTATGTTTAGGGCCAGTAACAAGACGTCGAGCCCAAAGAGGCCACGCATAATCGGCGCCGCGAGCGTCCGACGGTCGGTTGCCGTCCGGCCCACGAGAAGAGGAGGCCCCCATGCCCGGAACTCCACGAGGCGGAGCAGCGGAGACGACGGCCGCCGTCCTGCTCTACGGCCTGCACGGCACCACGGTGACCGCATCGTTGCTCGCGGCCGAGGACGGATCGGTTCTCCGGGAACCCGCATCCAAGGTGCTCAGCGGCTTCAGCCCCGAACAGTTCGGCCTGACGGTGCCGATGCTGTGGGATCTCGTGGACACGTCCGGCGCGAGCATCGTCGCCGTCGTCGTGTCCGGTGCTTGTGCCGAGATCGACGTCATCACGCCCATTCTCGAACTCGCGTTCGGCGTGCCGGTGTTCGACGCGGCCCTGGTGTCCGAGGCCCGAGTGTCCGAACCCGTCGTCGCCGGCGGTGTGGCCCCGTGGGATCGCGCCCGCACCGCCGTCGCGAGCGGCGGAGAACCGGCCACGGCGATGTCGGGTGGGGGCACCCCGAAGGGTTCGCGCCCCGTGCCCGCGAAGCCCGTGCGCCGGAATCGGGTCGCCGGTGCGGCCGCAGCGGGTGCCGCTGCCGCCGCCGGTGGATCGGGCACGACGCCGCCGGTGGGCCCGGCCGCTCCGCGGGGCGGATCGGCGCCCGGGGGTCCGGCATCGAAGGCCCGTTTCACCCCGAAGGCTCCGTCGACCCCGAAGGACCCGTCGACCGCGAAGGCCCCGTCCACCGCGCCGGATACGACCCCCTCGCCGCGGGTGGGAGCCCCGAAGTCCGGTGCCGCGAAGATGTCGCTGGGCAAGCCGGCCGGTGCGGCTGCTGCAGCCACCGCCGCAGCGTCCGTTGCGTCCGAGGCCTCGCCGTCCGAACCCGTCGCCGAGACCCCGGCCGTCGATCTCACCAAGGCCGAGTCGGGGACCACGGCGATCGTCGGGGGCGTGGCGATCCCGGCGGACGCCGACACCGAGTCCTTCCCGGTGGTGCCCGGCGCGAAGGTCGTCGATTCCGACGCGCGGACCGAGTCGATCCCCGTCGTTCCGGTCCTGCTTCCCCCGCCGCCGGAGCCCCGTTCCCCGCGTCGGCTCCAGGCCCTGGTGGGCGTGGCTGCGCTCGCACTGGTCGCTGCCGGCATCGGCTCCGCCGTCGTGTTGTCGGCCGGATCCGACGAGTCACCGCCGCAGAACGCTGCGTCGACTCTGGAGAACCGAGTGGCCGAGGGCGGCAACGCGAACGCGGCGGCTCCTACCGCGGACGTTCCGGCGGCGGGCGCACCCGCCGCCCCGCCGTCACCCGTTCTTCCGCCGCCGCCGCCCGTCGACGATCCGGCCACCGCGATCGACGAGAGCGTCGTTCCCCCGGCACCCGGCACCACGCCCGAAGCGGCCGCGCCTGCCCTGGCTCCGCGCGTGGCGACACCGTGGACGTCGACGCCTGCCGCTCCGCCGCCCCCGTCGTGGACCGCGCCGCCGGCAGCATCGAACCCGCCGCCGACGTCGGTGACGAAGCCGCCGTTCGCCATCCCGGTTCCCGAATCCGATCCCAGCAAGTCCCCGCAGCAGTTGCAGGACGAAGCGTGGGCTCGGCACTGGGCGGAAACCGGCCAGTGGCTGAACCAGGAACTCGTCAACTAGTCCGACGCGGTGCAAGACTCGGGGTATGAACGCTCCGACGACCGACCTTCTCACCACTCTGCGCGCACGCGTGACGGCAGACATGCCGCGCGTGCGCGCCGAGTTGTCCGAGCTGGTGTCCTTTCGCTCCGTCGCGGACCCGGACATCGCGCCCGCCTCCGAATGCCGCGCGGCAGCGGAGTGGGTACGCGACAAGTTCGTCGACGCGGGGATCCCGACCGTCGATCTGCACGAGACGATCGACGGTTCGCTCGCGGTGATCGGTCGGCGTCCCGCCCGTCACGGCGCCCCCACCGTTCTGCTGTACTCGCACTACGACGTGCAGCCCGCCGGTGAGCTGTCCCTGTGGGAGACAGAGCCTTTCGAGCTCACCGAGCGAAACGGTCGGTGGTACGGACGCGGTGCGGCCGACTGCAAGGGCAACGTGCTGATGCACCTGGCGGCGCTGCGCGCACTGGGTGACGACGCCGACACGGGCGTCGTGATCGTGTGCGAGGGTTCCGAGGAAACCGGGGCGGGCGGCCTCGAGGCGTTGGTCGAGAGCGATCCCGAGTTGTTCGCAGCCGACGCCATCGTGATCGGTGACGCGGGGAACATCGCCGTCGGAACACCCACGGTGACGACGTCGCTCCGCGGCATGGCGATCGTTCGCGTGGACGTCGAAAGCCTGCAGGGCGCAGTGCATTCCGGGATGTACGGCGGACCCGCACCCGACGCCTTGGTGGCCCTGATCTTCGTGCTCGCGTCGCTTCACGACGCCGAGGGGAACACGACCATCGACGGCGTCGACGGCACCGGAACCTGGACAGGTGCGGATTATCCCGAGGATCGATTCCGCAGTGACGCCGGAATGCTGGACGGCGTCGACGTGGTGGGCGGCGGGTCCATTGCCGATCACCTGTGGGCGCGACCGTCGGTGACCGTGATGGGTGTCGATTGCCCGCCCGTGGTGGGCAGCGCGGCGGCCGTGGTGCCGCGGGCCTCGGCGCGACTGGGGCTACGCGTCCCGCCGGGGACGAACGCCGTCGCCACGCGCGATGCACTGGTCGCTCATCTCCGCGCCGCCACTCCGTGGAACGTGCGACTGACGGTGACCGAAGATGCCGTCGGGTCACCGTTCGAGGCGCGCACGGACGGTCCGGCCTACCGCGCGTTGCTGCAGGCCCTGTCCGACGCCTACGGCGAGCCGGTGCAGTTCGCGGGACAGGGCGGGTCGATTCCGTTGTGCACCGCTCTGCAGAACGCGGTCCCCGACGCCGAGATCATGCTTCTGGGCGTCGAGGAGCCGCTGTGCACCATTCACGCGCCGAACGAGAGCGTGGACCCGTCGGAGATCGAGAACGTCGCCGTTGCCGAGGCCGCGTTCCTGGCGGGGCTGGGGGTCAGAGCTTCAGATCGCGGATGAGCTTGGCGACGTGGCCGGTGGCCTTCACGTTGTACTGAGCCACCTCGATGGCGCCACCGGGATCGACGACGAAGGTCGACCGGATGACACCGTTCACGACCTTCCCGTACAACTTCTTCTCCCCGAACGCGCCCCACGCTTCGAGCGTGGTCTTGTCCGGGTCGAAGAGCAGCGGGAAGGTGATGCCCTCGGCGTCGCGGAACGACGCGAGCTTGGCGGGCTTGTCGGGGGAGACGCCGAGGACGTCGAGGCCCGCGTCGTTGAGCTGGCCCAGGCTGTCGCGGAAGTCGCACGCCTGCTTCGTGCACCCGGGCGTGCCGGCCGCCGGGTAGAAGTAGACGACGACGCGACGGCCGCTGTAGTCGGTCAACGAGACGGTGTTGCCGTCGGCGTCGGGCAGCGCGAGAGCGGGTGCGGGGTCACCGGCGGACAGCCTGGAGGTTTCGGTCACGGCGTCGAATCTAGCCGACGGGTCCGACGTCGAAATCGGTCCCGACGCCGTATGCAGTGCTACCGGGGCCCGTGCTCTAGGCTCGGGGTCTACTCGGGCGAGATCGATCGCCCCTGTCTTCGATCTCTTCTGGGAGGGAACTTCGTGGCACGCAACACCGACAGCATCGAACGTGACATCGAGGCGGCACGTGATCAGCTCGCATCCACCCTCGACGAACTGAGTGTGCGCGCGAACCCGAAGCGACTGGTGGAGACCACAAAGAACTCCGTCGTCGAGACGCTGAACGAGCCCGCCATCAAGTTCACGCTGATCGGCGTGGGTGCCGTGGTCGCGATCCTGGTGATCCGCAGCATCGTCCGCTGACCCGCCTCGTGGGGTGGTCGAGGCCGATTTCACTCCGCGCGTGCCAGATGTTAATGTCTTTCTCGCACCAGTTGAGCGGCTCGCCGCTCCGAGTGTGCATGCGCCTATAGCTCAGTTGGTAGAGCAAGTGACTCTTAATCACTGGGTCCGGGGTTCGAGTCCCTGTGGGCGCACACCGAAAAGCCCCCGATCAGCGGCAACGCTGACCGGGGGATTTTTGTTACTCGACACTCCGGTGCCGACTCACTACTATTTCAAGACTTGCAGGTCGAACAGGGCTGAAAGCGCCGGCAACATCCCCGTCGCAATCCACGCCCGCCCCAAGTATGTCGAGACATCCGAGGTCGCGTCCGCCGAACCGGACCGCCGCGGCGACCTCACCTCGGAGTTCGCCGCCTCGCAGGAACGGCGACGCGGACCGGCCGCGAAGCCGACACGCGCAGTGGCCGCCCGCACCGCCGATACCGCGACAGACCGGACCCGCGGTCTCGGTCCGGACCTGTGAGGCTCCTCGGCAGTGCAGTCGGGATCGGTGACCGACCCGAGCTCGCACCACGCACCCGTCGGCAAGCGGGCTGCCGGGCAGACGCCTACGTTGCAGGGATGGGAAACATGCGCACTGGTGCAGTCGGCCTCTACCTTCTGGCCGTGCTTGTGCGTGTCCTGACATGGGGAGGAACCTCGGCCACAGACCGCAGCGACGACGTTGTCTTCATCCTCCTGGCGGGAGCCGTCATCGCAGCCATCCTGTCCGCTGACCACCGTCGGAGGAAGTCATGACCCACTGGACCGACGTCTTGCACGCGCTGACAACACCGACCGACATCTCGCTGAACGGAACGATTCGCGAGACACCGGCCGAACCTCAACGGGACCCGACTACATTCAAGACAGCTGGGTACCGTCCGATGTTCGTCCGCGCGGGCGACGACTGCACGGTGTGGCTGCGCGGAGCGTCCACCAGAGTCGAATACGACAGACGTCCCGTGTTCGTCACCGACGGAACCACCGCCTGGGACTTCACGCCGGACCCGGAACGTCCCCTCACGGGACCGGTGGACCGAGTGCACTACTTCGGGAGGAACCAGTTCCTGATCCGGAGGCGGTCCGCTGCGGAGTGGGCCGGCACCGACTTCACCAGCCCGGCCGGTCCGATCGACACGGTGTCCTTCCTCGGGCGCGACTGCTGGACAGTCGAACTCGCACCGCCGCCCGGCAAACCGCATCCGATGCGAATCTGGGTGGACATCGAGACCGGCAGAATCCTCGGTCACCACGTCGACCTCCTGGACACCGGCGCTCACTACGTCGACGTGACGGTCGGCGAGCCGCTCGATGACGGCCTTTTCACGTGGAGCGGACCGACCCAGACGCAACAGGAACGGCAGCAAGACCTACAACGTCGCGGCGAAGAGGCGCGCCGCCAGCAAGCGGAATGGTTCGCGGCAACCGTCACCAGAACTCCTGTCGTGGCGCGTGTCCCGGTCGACTTCACCCCAACCACGGTGCCGTTTCGCGACGACGAGACGGGCGCTTTCGACGGGCACAACGACCACACCATGCTCGCCCGTTCGCCGCGTTCGACGGACGGGTGCTGGGCGCCGCGATGGGGTCCTCTGCACTACGTATGGTCGACCCCCGAATGGGATTGGGCGGCAGCGATTATGGAATTCGACCTCGACGAGGACACTGTCCGCACCCTGCAGTCCATCCTGCATCCGGGTGTCAGTGTCGACCGCCAGCGGCGCATCGACCCACCACGCCGCGGCCGGGTCGACTGACCCACCTGAGCGCTCACCTCGGACGCCCCCGTCGCCGGTTGCTTGTCGGGTCGTGCGTTTCGTCAGTGTCCTGAGCTGGAGAGGAACAGGGTCACTCGTTGTTCGTCGTGCGTGAGGAGGGTGGTGACGGCGTCGGACCATCCTGATGGTGGATATTGGGTGGTCAATGTGCCGGGGCCGCGAACGAAATCGTGACCGGGCCAGTTTGCCGGTGGGGCTGCAGTAGCTTCTGTCCCAGCAGCGCGAGATGGAGCGGCTTGGCAGCGAGTTGACCGAACTGGTGCGTCAGGTCAACCCAGCGTTGCTCGCAGTGCCGGGCATCGGCGTTGAAAACCCGTCCAGCGCCGCAGCAACTGCGGTGGAAGAGCTTCCCAGTGCTACTACTGCGGCAGTACCTGCGGTAAGCAGCACATGGCGGCACGAGCGGGAAGCTGAACAGTCAGCCTTACGATACGAATATCGCCCGAACCCGCCAGTCCGTTTCACGACCACTGCTGCGGGCCAGACCGGAATCGACCGCCCATGAATGGATCGGTTGTAACGCCAGCAACACGGGCAGCGCTTGTAATGAGGTGCAGCCGAAGCCGGACCTGGTCGCTCCGCACTCGGACTGCACGCCATGGCCGGGACGCAGACGACGACTGGCACGGTCGACTCCATAACGACGAAAGTGAACTCGTGAGATTCAAACTCGCTGTCCTCATCCCGGCCTTGATACTTGCCCTGACGATGTCCGCATGTGGAGGCGGCGAGATTGATTCCAAACCTTCACCCACCTCATCCGTGACGACAACAGAGTCCAGCGAAGTGGCGACGCCACCTCCGTTGACCACGGCCGCGGTCGCCCCACCCGAGGCGCCGGCACCTGTCGCGCCAGAACCGACTCTCGTCACGATCGTGGGGTGCCAGTCGGGGTATGACCCAGTCGCGACAACATGGTCGGACGGGACAATGACCGGATACTCCGATTACTGCCAAAGCGTGCGCGACGAATTCCTGCAACAGCAAGTAGTTCCGGAGTCAGGCCCGACCGAGTATGTGTGCGAATCCGGTTACGCGTGCGGCATCACCGAAGCCGATGGCGTGGTGTGCGACGAAACCGGCTGCCACGCAATCTGAAGATCGGAAGCTTTGCCCAATGTACAACTGAATACCTCTGGCGGTCGTACAGTCGCCGATCTGCACTCTGATACTTATTGGGTATGAGTGAGTCAGTCGGCGGCGTTTACGAACCCGCCGCGTCTGCAAGCCCGTTCCGCTTTCGCCGGTGACGGAGCTTTCCGTGATGCGGCCGCGGGTTGCTAAGCAGTCAAGCAGAGACGGAGGCAGTCCCCTGGTGTTGTACCGTCCTACTATGGCCAAGTTCCCCAAAGTTCGAGAGCAGCACATAGCCGTCTTCGGCGAGAGCGGTTCTGGCAAGACCGTTCTCGTTTCGTCGTTCTTCGGTCCGACCCAGGAGGGCTCCTACAAGAACGATCTCTGGGATCTTTCAGCCGATGACATCGGCCAAGGGGTCCGGCTCTACAAGAATTATCTCGGCATGAAAAACAAAGCGTCTACGCCGATGCCCACCCGCTTCAAGAGCACTACCTACTATTTTTCCGTCAAACTCAAAGGCGGAGAAGATGACGTAGCCAAGAAGAGGCCCTTCGACGTCCTCAGGCTCGCGTGGCACGACTACCCCGGCGAATGGTTCGAAGAAGAGCCCAGCCGCGCAGCAGAACAAGACCGGCGTAGCGACACCTTCCGTTCGCTACTTCGATCCGACGTCGCAATTCTGCTGGTGGACGGGCAGAAGCTACTCGATCATCGTGGCGAAGAACAGCTGTACCTCAAGTCGCTCCTGTTCAACTTCCGGCAAGGGCTTCTGCGACTCAAGGACGACCTGCTCGAGGACGGGCCCATCGTCGAGTTTCCCCGAATCTGGATCTTGGCCCTGTCAAAGGCCGATCTGTTGCCAGACTGGGACGTCGAAACATTTCGCGATCTGGTCATACTCGAAGCAGCCGAAGACATCGAACACTTACGATCAACAGTCGCCGAACTCATCGAGTCGCCCGCTGCCCTGTCGATCGGCGAAGACTTCATGCTGCTCTCATCCGCCAGGTTCAAACTCAGATCCGATGACCCGCAGCATGTCGACATCGACTTGACGAAACGCGTCGGCCTCGACCTGGTCCTTCCGGTGGCGTCTCTTCTTCCGTTGGAACGGCGCGTGCAATGGCAGCAGAAGTTCAACATTCCATACAAAGTGCTCGACTCACTCGCCGACGGCGCCGAGTTGCTCGCAGTCGGCCTGACCGGCGGGAAGTTCCCAGCAGTCGAAAAGTTGCTGAACAAGATGGCCAAGCTGGACACGCGAGGCAAACTCGCGTCCATTGCGCTGTCGATCCTCGTCGATGCAGTCAAGTTGGCTGGACCGAAACTCAAGGAAATGAACGAGCAAGCGCGGGCGCGGCAGGACTACCTCAGAGCAACTCTGACGCAGTTCAAGCTCGATCTTGAGCAGGGCGTCAACGACAAGGTGATCAGGAACCCGAAGTGAGCGGCGATCCCGCGCGCCCGGAGGACTTGATTTGGGCGACCCGCGGCCGGAATTGGGGCTTCCGATTTCTTCTGGACTCCGGACTCGCAGACCCCCTCCCCGCCTACGAGCGCGCCTTCAACGACCTCTCCGACACACCGGCCGCATGGGGCCGGCAAGGGAGGCAAGTCGCGTTGCGCATCCCTGACCCGCTCGGGCGTCGAGACTCCGCCGGGCGTGTAATCCCCCACGAGTTCGTCATCTTCGGGGACCTCGCTGCTGCAGTTGGATCCGTCGAGGACGGTCTACAACAAGTGTGGCCATTAGTTGCCGATAGGTACGCGAACATCTGGGAAGCCCAGAACGCGCAGGATGCTCGATAGCACGTGCCGGGCAACTACGAGTACCGAAACTCCATCACTCGCCACACGAGGGCCAAGTCATGACTTACTGATGACTTTCAACGCGAATCCACCTGAACGCCGGTGAACTCAACGGGAAATATCACCAAATAGACACCTGTTCAGACGGCCTTGCAGGTCCACGTCGAGTGAACTCGTGGCACCGGAACGTCGGCGCGGCCCAAGAACGCCGGCGGTGCGGCACCGCAGGAAAGGAATCACACACAAGGCAACTGAACGAAGCCCCTGGTGCCTGACTTCGCCGTGCGCACGGAATACGCGCCAAAGGACACCTAGCGGACGCCGATTCGTCCGCTGCACGTCGACGTGTCAACGAAACGTGTTGCAGGGCGGTATGGCACGTTGCGCCAGGCGCACGTTCGACGCGTCGATGACTCCGGGGTAGAAGTAGTGGCCGTTGTGGGATTCGACGTGGTCGGTGTGGACGATTCCGTCGACCTCCCATAGGTCGACGTCGCCGCCGGTGTTGTTCATCTGCACGAACCAGTCCCGCTCGTGGGCATCGGCGGCGAGGAAGCATCCGTGTTGCTCGGGTCGGGTGCTGCCGGCGATGCCGCGCGCAGCGCCCAGGTGGTTCCAGTCGAGTCCGTGCAGCGCGATGGATTCGCGGTTGCACGTCGACGTGACGTGCCAGTGGGTCATCGGTCGGAATCCAGTCGTGTCGGGCGCCGCAGAAAATTCGGTTCTCGTGCCCTGTGATGACGGTTGTCAGGGTTCGGCGCATTCGGCGGTGAATCACCCTAGGTTCTGTGCCGCCTCCAATCGGGGCTGATCCTCGTTGGTGAGGCCAGAGTAGTGCAGTGTCTCGTACTCCCCCGCGAGCGGGAGGTACCCCCAGATCGGGGGCATGTAGCCGATGCTCGAATGCAACCGTGTGTTGTTGTACCAATCGACCCACCCGGCCGTCGCGAACTCGACTTCGGAGGCCGTCCGGTACGGGCCGGAATGGAAGATCGTCGTGCGGATGCACTCGGTCTTGTAGAGCCCGTTCGCCGACTCGATGAGGGCGTTGTCGTAGGCGTCCCCGACGGACCCGATGGATGCGGCGATGTCCGGGGGTGCCAATCTCTCCGTCAGCGTCACCGACGTGTACTGGCTCCCGGCGTCCGAATGATGTATCAGCTCAGCAGCTTTCACCGGATGACCTTCCCGCCGGCGTTGCCACAACGCCATCCTCAGCGGCACCGTCACCAGCTCCACCGACTTCGACGTCGAGGCGTGCCAGGCGATGATGCGGCGGGAGAAGACGTCGACGATGAACACCACGTTCCCCCAAGCACTGCGTGCAGGGAGGTACCCCCACCCCACCCTGCCCACGATCTGACATACGTGAAGTCAGTAACCCATACGCGGTTGGGTTCGTCCGCACGGAACTGCCGGTTCAGCAGATCCCCGGCCCGGTTGCCGTCGGCGGACGGGATCGTGGTCCTGATTCCCTTGGCGCGCCGGATTCCGTTGTGCTGCAGCGTCCTCATAGCTCGATCGACGGCCCCGTAGGACACACCCGGAGCGACCACACGGTCGAGGTGAGCGCGCATCTTCACCCGCCCGTACAGCCCTTCCGGCGTCATCCGCCGCCGTCCGTCGTCGTCGGTTCTCCACACCACGTCCCGTACCGCGTCGACGACCACGGCGTCGGAGACCGTTCGCGCCGCCGGCCGGCGCGTCCTCCACGCCCGGTAGGTTCTCGCGGCGATCGCCACGCCCTGCTCACGCAGGACCCGGCAGATCGACTCGACCGCGAAACCGTTGGAGCGCAACGAATCTATGAATCCAATGATCAACGGCCCAAGGGGGTCAGTTCCCCCGCGAAGAAAGTCGTCGCCGCTTTGAGGATGGCGACGTCCTCGCGCAGCTGCTTGTTCTCGGCTTTGAGCTTCTCGAGCTTCGCGGACTCTTCGGTGGTGGTGCCGGTCCGTGTTCCGCCGTCGACCTGAGCTTGCACCGCCCACCGGCGCACCGTCTCGTGACCGACACCGACCTGCTTCGCTATCGCCGCTGCCGCCGCGGTCAGCGACGGGTACTCCTGGCCGTGGGTCTCCAACAACCTCAGGGCCCGCGCACGGACCTCCGGATCGATCTTCTTGGGCATGGCGTGCATCCTTCCAAACTCAGAAGGAAGCGGCACGATACCTAGGGCGATTCAGACTGACCCCGGTTCGGTTGCCTCTGATCCGTGAGGATCGCTCGGTATTGTCCCCACTTCAGTTGACGTGGGGGTAAGGGATTTCTAGGCTCCAAAATGGAGCGCCCCTGGCATGCGAGCGCCGCCAGGAATTGCGGTGATCGACGCACGTGGTCACGACGGGTGCGGAACTGCTGTTTCGGGTGTGCAATTCCCCGTCGTGATCCACGTTGCGCGTAGATCGAATACGTTTCGCGTGATTGCCGCCCCGGCATCCGGCCTGGTTCCGAGCCGTTATGGACTGGTCGGATCATGTCTGAGTTCTCGGGCCCAGGTGGCGAAGAACAGTCGTAGTTCGGCGACGCTGTCGGCGTCCACTGGAATGTCGTCGTCGGTGAATCGTTGGAGGCTGTCGACCATGGTGGCGAGGATCTGGTGGTCGAATCCGGCGTCGACGTCGGCCGCGAGGGTCAGCAAGGTGTTCTTGTCGTACCGCGTGGTGAGTGCATGAACGTCTGCGAAGTCTCGGGCTTCGGCGCGGTCGAAGAGTGCGACGAGTTTGCGGCCGGCGAGTTCGTCGGGTGCGAAGGTGGGCCCGGCGATGCTGGCGGTGGCGGGCATGCCGGGCGGGGAGTCCAGAGCGAGATCGATGAGTAGGTCTTCGGGTCCGTGGACGAGCATTCGGCAGAAGGTGTCGGTGTCGTGGATGCGGTCGACGGTGCAGCCGCGGGTGTGGGCGGCGTCTTCGAATTGGTCTCGGGCGTCGGTGACGGTGCTTTTGCCGCGGGAGGTGAAGAAGTCGAGGTCCCGGGTGGGGCGGGTGGTGAGTTGTTGGGCGATCGGTGCGGCCCCCGGCGAGGAGGAAGCCGTCGCTGGCTGGGAGGGTGAAGAACAACTGTGCGACCGTGGTCTGAAAGTCGGTGAGCACGATCAAGTTTCGGATCGTGGGTGTGTCGCGCTCGTGTGCGGGAGGTACCCCTCGATGGTCGGTGTCCAGGCCGCCCTGAGGCTGCGGGGAAGAACGAGTTCGGGCCAGAGGTCCAGCAGGAGTGCCCCGTCGATGTAGGTGAGGACGTCGGCGGGGGTGCCTTCGCGGAGGACGATTTCGTATGCGAGGGCGCGGTCGGGTCGGTGGCCGAGTCGGTAGGTACGGCCGGGGTTGGACCAATTCAGGGCCAGGGGAAGCTCGATGGTGGCGAAGGCGCGGTGGAGGGGGAGGCGGGGGAGGACGTTCGGGACGAGATGTTCTCGTCCGCCCGAGCCGGGTACGGCGCGGAAGGTGATGGATGGGGTGGCGTCGAGGTCGAAGCCGGCTTGGGCGAGCAGTCGCTGTGTCGTGGCGAGGGAGGGTGACTTTCGGCCGTTCTCGTAAGCGGACAGTGTCGGCCTCGAGGTGTGTGCGCGGCGGGCGAGTTCGTCCTGGCTGAGTCCGGCGTTGCGGCGGGCGCGTTCGAGGAGGGTGGGTCCGTCCATCGGCGTGTCTCCATTCTCGCCATAGGTATCTGATCGGATACCTTACCGTCACCCGCGCTGATATGCGTGCCCGTGCAATCCCCGTCGACGCGGTGTCGGACGGGATTGCGACGGTGGTGGCTCACCTGAGCCGGATGATCGGCGCGGAGATCGGCTCGGCCTCGCTCGGCCGACCCGCCGCCGATGTGGTCGGCACCGGCCTCGGTGTCCTGACCGCACGGCTCACGACGACCGGGCCGCGGCGAAGTGGTTCAGGGCGGATTCATGTTTGTCAGCAGCGTCGATACCGCCAGTTCGAATGCTGCGTCGACCCTCTGTACGTCGTCAGTCGCGATCAGGTCGAGGTGCAGTCCGCGGAACAGCGCGAGTATCAGTGTCGCCGCAGCGGGTGTCCCTGCATGCGGACCCGACATCTTGCGGAGCTGTTCCTCGATGAGGTCGAGCCATTGGGCGACCACCGAATCGAGGAACCATCCGTATCGGTCCGGTGTGGCGATGGCCAGGCCGTACAGCTCGAAGCACACTGCGAACTCCCGGCGCCGGCGCGGGTCGAGCAGCCATCGGCGCCAGAGTGTTCGAAGCAGCTCGTCGGCTGTTCCGAGTTCGACTTGTGGATCTGCGTTCAACTCCACGGCCAGCTCGGCGTTGATGTCCTCGGCGACCGCCCGCAGCAGCGCATCTTTGGACCCGAACTGGCGAATCACCGTCGCGATGGTGACACCCATGGCTTCGGCGACCGGGCGCAGCGTCATGTTCGACACGCCGTTCTCGAGCACGTACTCACGCGCCAAAGCGAGCAGTTCGAGTCGGCGTCCCGCCCACCGCGTCGTTCGACCGTCGACTGCAGTCGGATCCGAGATTGCCACCCGACCATGCTATCCAGCCCAGCCTGTTCGATTTATCCGCATCGATTGATTCGTCGAATCAGTCGATGCTGATACTCTCCGGGTCATGAGCGCACCGGAGCACGTCGTACTGATTCACGGGACCTGGGGGAGCGGCAACGCGTGGACCGAGGCGCGGGTCGCGTTCGAGGCCCGTGGATTCGTGGTGCACACCCCGACTCTGCGCCACCACGAATTACCGTTACTCGAAGGCTCCCAGCGCATCGCGACCCTGAGCCTGCGGGACTACACGGACGATCTGGTGCAGTTCGTGACGACGTTGGATAGCCCCCCGATCGTGGCGGGTCTGTCGATGGGGGGGTTGCTGGCGCAGCTGGTGGCCGCACGGATCGCCCACGCCGGCTTGATCGCTGCGGCGCCCGCGCCCGCCGCCGGCATCTGGGGTGGATACCCCAGCACCATCGGAGTCGTTGCTTCGCATTACTTCCAAGCGCGCCCGTGGGCGAAGCCGTTCATGCCCACCTGGGACCGCTGGTCGAAGGGTGTGGCCAACGAACACCCGCGGGAGTTTCAGGAGCAGTTCTACACGCAGCTGGTCGCCGAATCGGGACGCGCCTACTGCGAGATGGCGTTCCCGTGGCTCGACCGGGCCGATGCGTCAACCGTCGACTTCGCGGCCGTGACAGGTCCGGTCCTGGTCATGGGCGCACAGAACGATCGCATCATCCATCGACGCATCGCACGAGCGACAGCCCGCCGTTACCCATCGGCGCGGTACATCGAGATTCCCCACTCGGATCACATGATGTTCTTCGGCAAGTTCCTCGCCCCCACCATGAATCACGTCGACGACTGGCTGCGGGCTAACGATCTGAACCGCTGACCACCGGCCTGCGCCGCTCCATCGAGCAACCATGGTGCGCGGCGTCGTCGTCGGTGCTCGGGGACGGCGAGATCGCACCGCCGAGGACGGGTGAGGTGCTGACGGGCCGTTGACGCTCGTCGAGATTCCGGAAGTTTCGACCAGCGAAGTGGCTGCCGGGGTAAATGTTCGGTGTCTCACGGGGAAGTCGGGTGCCCGTGGGTTTGCTATTTCGGGGCCGGAAGTGAAGTGGCGGCCGCATTAATGACGGTTCTGAGCCACTGTGATGCTGGGTCGGAGTCAGCGCGTTGGTGCCACCGTTGCTCGACGGTGGCGACGGGGAGACCGACAGGTACTCGGTGCGCTCGGATGGGAACGCCACGCTCCTGGAGGTGTGACGCCAGTCGCGAGGGGATGAGGCAGAGCACATCGTCCTCGAGCGCCATCAAGGCACCGACGGCATAGGTCGGGACCACGGCGGCGACCCGTCTCGCGTACCCGACTCGTTCGAGTGCGCCATCCAATGGTCCTCGATCGAGACCGCGTCGCGATGCCGACACGTGGGGCACCGAGCAGAGATCGTCCAGGGTCAGGGTTCGTTTTCTCCCGAGTTCGGACGAGGACGACACGACGGCGACGAAGATGTCGGTGAAGAGGATCGAGGACAGAACATCGGGTGGCGCGGGATCGGCCACACCGATGTCCAGATCCAATGTCCCGTCGCGAAGCAGATCAGCCTTTTTCGTCTGTTGAGCAACGAATCGCAGTTGTACGTGCGGCGCTTGCTCGGCCACGACGCGTGTCAGGCGTGGAGCCAGCACAGGGGACAACGCGTCGTTGATTCGGATTGCGAAGGTCCTACGCCACGTGGACGGGTCTCCCACCGTGTCCAAGCGCAGTCGATCCGCTTCGTCGAGCAGGTATTTCACGCGTGCGGCCGTGCGCATCGCGAAGGGTGTGGGGACCATTCCGCGGCCTGCCCGCACGAGTATCGGATCGTTCATCGTTTGCCGGAGTCGGCCCAGTGCCCGACTCGTCGCCGGTATCGACAGGTGAAGCCGATCGGCGGCTTTCGAGACGCTGCTGGTGTCCAGAAGTGCGTCGAAGACTCGGAGGAGATTGAGGTCCATCTGCGTAGCATCCACCGGATAATTGTGCCAAACGCAAGACAACGTTATCGATGTTGCGCTTTTCGACGTACCAAAAACGGTTCACGATGAATCCGAGCCACGTGGTTCTCGCTTCCCGTCCCGGCGATCGGCCGGGCGCTGACACTTTGGAGGTCTCATGGCCAGGATCGTGCGTCCACACGCCTTCGGCGGTCCCGACATTCTCACCGTTCGGGAGGTCGACGTCCCGACTCCCGGAGCGGGCGAGGTCGTCGTTCAGGTTCGCGCAGCCGGGGTCAACCCGCTGGACTGGAAGCTGTACAGCGGCGAATTCCACGAGGTCGACGACGACCAGAAGGATGCTGCGGGCCTTGCCGAATCGTTGCCCACCCTCGGCATGGAGTGCGCGGGCGTCGTGAGCTCGGTCGGTTCGACGGTCCAGGGTGTCGCGATCGGCGATGACGTGATCGTGTATCCCGCCGTAGCCGCCTACGCCGACTACGTCGCTGTCCCCGCGTCGTCACTGATACCGAAGCCCGCGGGGCTCGGGTGGGAGGAAGCGGGTGCCCTGATGCTTGCGGGATTGACTGCCGCGCACGCCATTCACGCCGCTGGAGTTCATGCCGGTGACACGGTACTCGTTCACGGTGGGGCCGGGGGTGTCGGCCTGATGGCCGTGCAACTCGCCACCGACCTCGGAGCGTCCGTCGTTGCGACCGCGGCCGCGCGGAACCACGACCTGCTCCGGAGACTCGGCGCAATCCCCGTCGTTTACGGCGACGGATTGGTAGACCGAGTCCGTGCTGCAGCACCGCACGGCGTGGATGCCGCGATCGATACGGTCGGCTCCGACGAGGCCCTCGATGTCTCCCTCGAACTAGTGCCCGACCCCGCACGCATTGCCTCGATCACCGGCTCCGACCGCCGATTCGGCACCGGAATCAAGCTGCTCGGCTACGGACCCGGCCAGGATGCCGGAACCGAATATCGATTTTCCTTCAGAGCCCATCTCGCCGAACTCGCCGCCGCCGGCGATGTACAGGTGATCATCGCCAAGACTTTTCCGCTTGCCGACGCCGCCCGGGCGCATGAGTTCGGCCAGACCGGCGGCAGTACCGGCAAGATAGTCCTTCTGCCGTGACTGGCTCCTCGATCGCGGTGTCCCCGACGGTTGATACGCCAAGAACGGCCGGGGACCGAAACCGGGTTCGCACACGCCATTCCCCTGTGCGAACAGAGTGGACTGCGCCGACGAACTGCCAGGTATTGCCCCGGCGCATCGACTTATTCGACCCGGATGCGAAGTGTGCGAACGCACCACGTGGGCCAGATGGACATCGGGTCAGATTTTCGGATTGTGCAGCGACTCGATGATGCTCGACAGAATGCGCCGGGTCGCGACCTGGTCCTGATCGGACAACCCTGCGAGCATCTGCCTCTCGATTGCCCTGACGGCAACCGTGGCTCGGGCCAATCTCGCTCGTCCGGCGTTAGTGAGACTGGCGGGCAGGGTCTTCCCGACGGGTGCTCGAGCGGGTCGACTGACATATCCGTCGCGTTCGAGAGATTGCAGGAGAACATTCATCGCCTGCCGCGTGACGAAGGTGCCCCGTGCCAGATCCGAGTTCGACAGTCCAGGACGCTGCGAAAGAAGTTCGAGGCACGAGTAGTGGGTCACCGTCATCCCGAGGGGGCGAAGAGCAGCTTCCATTGCGGTACGAAGTGCACTGGAAGCCTCCTTCAACTGGTATCCCAGAGACGTCTCCAGGTCGATACCCTCATCCGCTTGACTCATGTCAGTATTTTGACATACGTTGGCTCGTGTCAACAAACTGACAAACATCGAGGAGCGACACCATGGCTGTCACCGGCCCCGACTTCATCAATCTCCAAGCAACCGACCTCGCTGCATCGCAAGCGTTCTACGAGCATTACCTCGGTCTCGTTCGTTCGCAGGCCGGCCCGCCTCACGCCGTTGTATTCGATACGTCTCCAATCGCATTCGCGCTCCGCGAGGTCATCCCCGGCGTCGACATCGCGTCTACCCCGCAGCCCGGCATCGGTGCGGCAATCTGGTTGCACGCCACGAATGTCCAGGCCATCCATGACGCCCTCGTCGCCGATGGCAAGACGATCGTCTCCGCCCCGGTCGATGGACCGTTCGGCCGCACGTTCACCTTCGCCGACCCCGACGGCTATCACATCACCCTGCACGACCGCGCCTGAGCGCGCACGCCGGCGTTCGGTACCAGAGCTGTCGGCGAAGCACTCTGCGCCATCGGTGCACCGGTGAGTCGTCACCACGAATGATCCACAGTCGACCGTTTCGGGTCGCGTGGGTCAGATGGGCGGCGCGGGGTCGTATTGGATTCCTCGGCGGACCTGTCGGGCGCGGGCCGTGCCGGCGAGTCGATCGACCAGGTGCAGGGCCATGTCGATACCGGCTGATACACCGGCCGAGGTGATGAGGTCGCCGTCGTCCACCCAGCGGTCGTGCTCGCGCACTTGCACGGTCGGGTCCGCAGCGCGGAGTTCGTCGAGGGCGCTCCAGTGGGTGGTGGCCGGCCGTCCGGCGAGCAGTCCGGCCGCGGCGTACACCAGAGAACCGGTACAGACGCTGGCCATCAACGGCACCTGAGCGCGTTGTCGACGCACCCAAGCCAGGTGGTCCGGGTCGGCCATCAGCCCGCGCGTGCCGCGTCCTCCCGGATGTATGAGCACCTGTAGCGGCGGGGCGTCCGTGATGGAGGTGTGGGATCCGAGGACAAGGCCTTTGGCGGCGGTCACGGGTCGTCCATCGGGTGAGAGCACGGTGACGGCCCATCCATCGTCCGCATGGTGCTCCGTCCAGTAGGCCAGTACTTCCCAGGGGCCTACGGCGTCGAGTTCCTCGACCCCGTCGAACAACAGGATGCCGATGGTGCGCACTTCGGGTGTCGTTGTCATGGGATCAGCGTGCCCTAGTCGTCATGACCCGTAGCGCCGGCCGACCCGGAAGTGTTCGGGCCGATCCTCACCGAATTCGTCGTCGGCTGATTCGACGGAGTCGGGCTGATGGCCCCGAGCACCGGTCCGCCTCCGTGGGGCGGTGCGTGCTCAGATCTCCCGAGTACCGCCATCGCGTTCTGTGGACCGTGAGGTCGAAGAGAGGTGACAGCGCCGACCGGCGGCCTCGAAACGAACCCGCCGCGACCATCGGAGCCCGAGAACCGTGCTCGGTGACCACCAGCGCCCGAGACTCGGACCGCAGGTTCGTTTAGTTCGGCGATCCAGTGGTTTCGAACGCGAATCCGTTGCGCAGAAAGTAGATTCGCAACTGACAGTCGTTTCGGGGGACGGTGTTCTGTCGCTCGTTAACACCCGTCGACTGTGAGGTTGCTACACCACATGACAGACCTGAAGCCCTTCTTCAAGAACGTTCAATCGCATTACGACCTGTCCGACGACTTCTTTGCGCTCTTCCTCGACCCCACGTGGACGTACAGCTGCGCGTATTTCGAGCGCGAGGACATGACGCTCGAGGAGGCGCAGCTCGCGAAAATCGATCTCGCCCTGGACAAGTTGGGGCTCGAGCCGGGTATGCGCCTGCTCGACGTCGGCTGCGGGTGGGGCACCGCGATGATCCGTGCCCGCGAGCGGTTCGATGTGGACGTGGTCGGTCTGACGCTCAGCGAGCACCAGTTCGGACGCGTGCGGTCTCGCCTCGACGACCTGACGGGCGACCGCAAGGCCGAGGTGAGGCTGCAGGGCTGGGAAGAGTTCGACGAGCCCGTCGACCGGATCGTCAGCATCGGCGCCTTCGAACACTTTCGCCGCGCACGCCACGTTCCCTTCTTCGAGAAGGCACACTCGCTGCTTCCGTCGGACGGGGTCATGTTGCTGCACACCATCGTCGGTTACGGCTTGGACGATCTCGAGGACAAGGGCGTCCCCGTCGACAAGCGCGATGCAGTCTTCATGCGTTTCATTCTCCGGGAGATTTTCCCCGGCGGAGAGCTCGAGCGTCCCGTGACGATCCAGGAACGTGCTGCATCGGTCGGATTCTCCGTGGACCGGGTGCACTCGCTGCAGCAGCACTACGGCCGCACGCTGGAAATCTGGACGGAGAACCTCGAGGCGCGCAAGGAAGAGGCCATCGCGATCGCCGGGGACGAGGTCTACGACCGCTACATCAAATATCTCGATGGATGCGCGAAGCAGTTCCGCCGCGGCACCATCGACATCATGCAGTTCACACTGTCGAAGTAACCCGTTCGACCCAGGTCGGTCGGGACCGCACCGCGTCGGACCACTGCGATTGGGGCCATGCCGGGCGAAGCCGCCGGCATGGCTCTGCGAAAGTCTGGGGGTGAAGGGCTCGGGATCGGCGGCAGCGGCCAGTGTTCATCTGGGATCCGCCCGGAGGTCGCTCCGTCGCCGACTGCGCGGACGGGTTCACGACCATACTTTCGCGAGGTGACGGCGGCCCGGTCATCTTCTCGTGGCGAACGCCGCGACGGGGGATGCGGTCCTCGAGCCGTTGAATTTTCGAAGCGCCGCCCATCGCGACGGAGGAGATCGATGCACACTCGCCCGACGCTTCTGCTTCTTCTGACGATCGGCGTGCTGTTCGCCCTCTACCCGGCTCTGAGGCCCTACTCGAGCGAGGTCGGGAAGGCGGGTGCGGAAGCGTTTGCGTCGCCTCTGTGGCTCGCGGCGCACGTCTGTGCGATGTTCGGGTTCACCGCACTGGCAGTGTTCGTCCGTCAGGTGCGTGCCGGCGCACTCGTGGAGTCGGCCACTCTCGTGGGTGTCGCACTGGTGTTGCCGTACTACGGCGCCGAGACGTTCGCGCTGAGTGTGGTGGGTCGGGAGGCCCTCGGCGCCGGGAGCATCGATCTCGTGGATCTGGCCGATCCGATTCGGTACGGCGCGGTCCAGGTGGTGATGTTCGGAGTGGGTCTGGTCCTGATCGCCGTCGGGGCGGTGGTGTTTGCGGTTCGGACGGGCGGCGTGGCCGCCGCGGTGTTCGCAGCAGGCTTCGTTCTGTTCTTACCGCAGTTCTTCGCGCCGCCCTGGGTGCGGATCGCTCAGGGCGTGCTGATTCTCGTCGGCGCTGCTGTGTTGGCTCGCCGCATCGCGTCCGGCACGGTTGCCTCTCGTTCGAGCGTCGGGTCCCGTTCGCGGACCGGAAGCGCTGTCGGCTAGACGTCGATGCTTGCCGGCGCAGGGGACTGCGTCACGTCCATGCCAACCGAGACCGGTTGGCCCAGTAGCTTTCCGGCGATTCGGCGAGGTCGAGATCGCTCGCGTCGATCAGGTTGGGGTCGACGTCGAGTGCCGCGACATTCTGTTCGAGTTGCTCCACGGTGGCCGCGCCGGACAGCACGACATCAGCCCACGGTTGCGAGAGTGCAATCGCCAATGCGAGAGCGTCCCGGCCGACCCCGACCGAATCCGCACGTCGGGTCAGTTGCGACTCCTCGGCGACGAGTCGTCCATTGGCCATTGCCTCTTTGATCACGACGAACCAACCGGCGTCGTGTGCACGGGCCAGGGCTGGGCCGACGGACGGTTCGAGTGGGTTCCACGTCGACTGCACCGAACTGAACACCGCGATGTCGAGCGCCGCACGAACGACATCGGCTTGATGCGGACCGCTCGTGCTGATGCCGATGCGGGTACCGCGCTCGGCCAGGGCGCGCAGGTCGTCGAGAAGTGCAGGGTCGCTGAGGGCAGGACTGTCCGGGGTGACGCTGTGAATCAGGTAGTGGTCGGGTGCCCCGCCGAGGTCGCGCAGGGTCTGGGGCCACTGCTCGGCCAGGCGTGCCACCGAGTGCTCCTTGACCTCGTGAACTTCGGCTCCCCGCTGGAAATCGGCGACGTAGGAGTATCCCCATTTGGAGCCGATCGTCAGGTCCTCGCGCCGATTCGGCTGTCGTGACAACCAACTGCCGAGGAATTGCTCGGCCGACCCGTAGGACCGGGCGACATCCAGGTGCCGAACTCCGCTGTCCCACGCGGCGTCGAGTACTGCGTGGCACAGCTGCTCGAGGGCGACCGGATCGAATCGTCCGCCCACGGCAGTCGAGTGCCCGACCGTCAGGTACTCGGGGCGTCCGAGGGCAGCAAGGCCGAGGCCGAGTTGTGTCATGTCGTCAGCACTTTCTGTGGCGTACCGTCGTCTGAATGACGTTGAACTATTTCAAATTGGGAAATGGTAGCCCTCTGTTGCTCGTGCACGGTCTGGGCGTCGGGTGGCGATCCTGGTCTCCGATCATCGACGAGCTGGCTGCACACCGTGAGGTCATCGCTGTCGACCTACCGGGGTTCGGCGAGACGCCGCCGCTGACCGGCGAGGTATCGATCGCTGCTCTCGCCGATTCCGTGGCGGACTTCATTCGCGAGCACGATCTGGGTGGCATCTCCACCGCCGGTCAATCGATGGGCGGCCGAATCGTGCTCGAACTGGCGCGGCGCGGAGTCGGCGGCGACACCGTGGCACTCGACCCCGGTGGATTCTGGAGCGATCGCGAACGCACCGTCTTCGGCGCCACCCTCAAGCCGTCGATAGCACTGGTCAAAGCGTTGCGAGGCGCATTGCCGACATTGCTCGGCAACCCTGCGGGCAGGACCCTGTTGCTGGCACAGTTGTCGGCGCGGCCCTGGGCGCTCTCGCGTGAGACCGTGTTGCCCGACGTGCGCGGGCTCGCCGACTCCCCGTCGACCGGAGCCGCTCTGGATGCGCTCATTCACGGGCCGAAGCAGGAGGGCGCCGCGCCCGGAACGGTGCCCGGGCGGGTCACGATCGGCTGGGGGCGACGAGATCTGGTGACCGTGCCCAAGCAGGCCACGCGTGCGTCGGAGCTGTTCCCCGACGCGGTTCTGCACTGGTTCGAGCGATGCGGTCACTTCCCGCAATGGGACGCACCGAAGGAAGCCGTTCGACTGATCCTCGACCGCACCGACTGACGAAGGCGGCGTGGTTCGACGACGTCGGGCTTGTCAACCGAACACATAGGCGTCGGCCACCGCGACCACCACCGCCGACACGATGCCGATCCCGCAGCCGGCGGCGATCTGGACGCGACGCGACCGTGCTCGCGCGACGTACCCGGCTGCTGCGCCGATCACCGCGATGGCCACGGCTCCCGCCAAGAACGAGAACAGCGTCATGAACAGGAGCATCGTGATGATCGCACCGAGTGCGGCCCCGACGCTGCGTCCATCGGTGCCCGCGATGGCAATCGGAAACTGCCACACGAGGGCGGTGAGCCCTGCGGCCACCGGTGCGGAGACCGACGCCCAGAATGCGCCGTTCTTCATGCCTCTCGTAGCGGCTTCTCTCATCACCGCACACTAGGGCAGGCCGACCGGTGGCGACGTCTCGTCGGCCGGAACGTCAGGGACTCGAGTCTCGAAGGCTGTCGGGCCGCCGCCCGTCCTCGGTGACAGCTGCCGCTCCGCCCGAGCGTTTGGCGACGTACATCAGCTGATCAGCCGCTGTCAAAGCCGTTGCGAGAGTGTACGTCTGATCGCCCGACGTCAGGGTGAGTCGCACCAGCCCTGCACTCAGCGTCGCTCGGGGCGCGGTGCGGCCGGGCGTCGACACGGGCAGGGCATTCGCGAGTTCGCCGATGGAGTTCTGTGCCCCGATCGGTATCAGCATCGCGAGCTCCTCACCCCCGGTCCTGGCAACCTGAGCCTTGCGCGCCACGGCGAAGTCGTTCAACATCTCGGCTACCTCGCCGATCACGCGGTCTCCGACGTGATGGCCGTGGGTGTCGTTGATCGATTTGAAGTTGTCGATGTCCAGCACCGCGACGGCGTACGTTGCCGAAGGCTCGTTCGATGAGGGATCCGTCAATCGGAGGAACACGTGCTCCAGTCCCGAGCGGTTCAGTAGACCGGTCAATGGATCGATCAACGACCGTGCCGCGTAGACCAGCAGACGTGACCAGGTCAGCCGTGAAGCCCACGGAGTGAGGACCGCTGCGACCATCAGGACGTACGCGGCGAGTATCGCCGACGACGCCGACCAATCACCTTGATTCGTCGCCCGAACCGAGCAAGTGACGATCACCGTGACCGCCACCGCCAGGTGAAGGGTCAGCCATCGAGTTGCCATGAGGAGGGTGAACTGAGCGCCGAGGACCGCGAACAGAGAGCAACCGACGAGGCCGTAACGCGCGTCCGGTAGGGACAGAACGACGAACGCAGTGCCGATCTCGGCGAACACTCCGAAAGCCGTACACGGTAGGGCAGTCAACATCCAGTCGGTCGAGGCCCAGAGCACGGCGACGACGGCAGCAATGGCGGCCGCCCCTCCCACCGCGATTCGCGCGAGCGGAGAAGCAGGTCCGACAGAGGTGTCGAGGGCAACCCACAGGGCGATCGACGCGAAATTGAGCGTGCCGAATCCGATGCTGATTCTGAGGGTCGTGGCCGTCCCGGTTCCCGCGATGAGGTCGTACAGGCCAGGCGTTTCGAACTTCGCGGCTCGGGCGGTCACGGCGTGGCCTCTCGAGGACAGCGTGCAGAGTCCGATGTCACTCGAATGGCACGACAACATTTCCGACCGGTGTCGAACATAGCAAACATCCTCGTGTCCGCGACGCCGTTCCGAAATGGCGGGCAATGGTGAGTGGCCGGGGCCATTCGTACTGCTCGCGGGAACGCACTCGGCCGACCTACAGGGTGCAGCGGCTGCCGACCGGTGGTGACGTCCCATCGACCAGATAGTCGGCCACGATGTCGTTGACGCACTGGTTCGCGCCGCCGTACGCCACGGTGTGTTGCTCGCCGTCGACGGTCAGCAGGGACCCACCCAGGGTGTCCGCCAGGCTGACGCCGCCCTCGTACGGTGTGGACGGATCGCCGGTGATCGAAATGGTCAGGGTGTCGGGAAGCCCGTCGATGTCGGTGGCGTAGGGAATCCCGAGATTCGGTTCTGCGGGCCAGAATTCGCAGGGATCTCGCGCTCCGTCGGGTCCGAGTCCGGCGTCGGTGAACGGGGCGATCTCCTGAATTCTTCGTTTGAGCTCGACTTCCTGCTCCGGGGTGTTGCGGTCCTCGTCCATGCAGTTGACGGCGTACAGGGCCTCGGCGAAGTTGGGGTAGGAGCCGTCGTCGCTTCGGCCGCCGAACGCGTCGAGAATCCTCAGCATCGTGTCCGCGTTGCCGGCTGAGATCTCCGCGATCCCCCGGATGACGACCGGCCATACCGACGAGTCGTAGAGACCCGCGACGACGGCTCCGTAGGCGGCGTCGAAGTCCAGTTCCCGACCGTCCTCGGCGACGATGGGCGCGTCGATGAGAGGTCGGACGATGTTCTGGAAATTCTCGACGGCAACGTTCGGGTCGGTGCCGAGAGGGCAGTCGGGAGTGGCCGCGCAGGCAGCTGCCATCTCGTCGAAAGATCGTTGGAAGCCGGTGAACTGATCGAGTCTGCGGTCGGTGGTGCCCTGTCGGGGGTCGATCGCGCCGTCGAACACCATGGCCCTCACGTTCTGCGGAAACATTTCGGCGTACACCGCTCCGAGGCGGGTTCCGTAACTCTGGCCGAGGTAGGTCAGCTTCTCGTCGCCGAGCGCGGCTCGGAGAATGTCCATGTCGCGCGCGGCATCTCGTGTTCCTACGTGCGCGAGTACGTCCTCCCCGCCCGATCGCTCTGCGCACTGCTCCACCAGCCGCCGTGACCCGTCCTCGGACAGAGTCCTCGACCCCGTCAGCACGGTCGTGTAACTCTCGCCGGCGTCGTTCTCCTCGTCGGTGAAGCAATCGATGGCGGGGGTGGACGCACCGACCCCGCGGGGGTCGAACCCGACGAGGTCGAACCTCTCGGTCAACGGGCTGTCGGCCAGCGTCGTGGCTCCGCCGGCGGCCATAATCATGCCGGGTCCGCCCGGTCCGCCGGGGTTCATCAGCAGTGAGCCGATTCGCTCACCGGTCGCCGGTGCTTTCAACAATGCGATCTGTGCGGTGCGGCCGGTGGGGTCGTCGTAGTCGAGCGGCACGTCGACGCGGGCGCACAGAAACGACGGGTCGCTCGCGAAGGCGGCCTCGTCGGCCGAGGTCGTGGCGTACCCCTCGCAGGGTTCGAACGTCACGTCTTGGTCGTAGAACGCCTGCAGGTCGGGTTGGGGTCGACTGCAGCCACCGAGGACGAGGAGTGCTATCGATGCGGTGGCGACGATGGACGTCGCTCGGGGTGTGAATCCGGGCATGGGGGCCTCCGATCAGCAGGAACATCGTGGTTCGAACGGGAGTGGGCGAACAGTGTCGACCGTGCCGTGGGGGCACGGTCAAGGTCGGCCGACGAGGTGCGTGCTGGAGCGGCGGAACGCCCACACGGTGACCACGACGGCAAGCGCGAACAGCGGGGTGCCCATCGAGATCTTCGCGACGGCGAGCCATCCGGTGGCGTCCGCGTCGTACAACCGATCCTGCACCACGTAGCGGGCGGCGAAGAGCGCTGCGAACGCGAGGGTGGCAAGGTCGTGGGCGCGCAACACCGACGGGTCGGACCGCCATCGATACTTGTTGCCGTACAAAGCGTTCCACAGCAATCCGGTGAGCGGTCGGCGGATCACCAGCGACACGAGCACGGCCATCGCGCACGCCAAGCTGGTCCAGATGCCGACGAGGAAGTAACCGCCGGCGCTACCGGACCACGCCGCGACACCACCGGCCGTCACGACGCCGACGAGGCCGCCACTGGCCTGAGCGGCCGGCTCACCCCGCCCGAGTCGCCAGGCAGTGAGAACGAGAGCAACCGCCACGGCGACGGCGATCGCAGCAGGCAGGGGGACGATCGCGTTGGCGGTCACGAAGGCGACCACCGGAACGGCGGTGTAGACCATGCCGCTCGTGCCGCCCATGTTCTTCAGCAGCACCTGCGTGGCATCGATGTTCTGGGGGTTCTGCACCGACGTCGTCATCGCGTCCTCCTCGTTCGTTCCTCCGGCTGGGTGCTTTTCGCACGTCTCAGAGTCGTCGCGAGGGACGGATCGCGACAGTGCACCCGGACATCGTTTGCGATTACGCCGTCACCGATCGGTCATGACAGGTGTCATGAGCCTCCGAGTGTCACGTCCGGGCGAAGGGGCTCAGGTCCGAGGCTGCCGAACGTTCTTCTCGCGCCCGAACCGGGCGAGGTAGTGCCACACACGTTTGAGCGACTGCAGATCGAACTCCCCGGACCGCGCCGCCCGTCCGATGATGTCGGGGGCCAGGACCTCGCCCAGAGAGCGGGCGAGTTCGACGATCTCGATTCCCCGGTACTCGGGATCGAGGTCGTCCGTACGCATCCGAAACCCGGGGTGAAAACTCACCTCGCAGCCCAGCTTCTCCGCCGAGGCCTCGATGGCCGTTCCTCGTAACGAAGGATCGAGTACGACCGCGGCCACGTCGGTGGCGAACCGGACAGGCCCGTGAACGTGTGCTTCCACGTAATCGTCGAGATCGTCGAGTCCAGCCGCGTCGGCCGACGAACACAGCCGGGAAAGTACCTCCGGCCCTCCGACATCGGTGGGATCGAACACCGAGTCGGGGAAACAGAACGTCGTCCGATCCACGACCGACGTCCGCAACAGCGCGTACGCCGAACCGAATCGAACGGCACCCCCGTAGGGATCGCACCGTCTGTTCCACGCCCCGTAGACCGGTCGATCGGTGCCGTGAGTGCCGTCGTATCGACCGTCGAACAACCTGCTTTCCCAGCGCCATCGGGCGCCACCGGCGAACGCCGTGAGACCGCCGTTCGAGATCGTCGTCGCGAACTGCGAGAGATATTTGCCGTCGTCGGCCATCGACTCGATGACGGTGCGACCGGAGTGCGGCCAGTCGGGATGGAACTGGAGCGTGAGGGCGCCGGGGGCGTGGTCCATCATCGGCCTCCCGATCTCGAAGATTCGCGGTCGATCGTATCGCCGTCGACGTCGCCGTCGTCGGATCGGTTCCCCGCGACACCGTCGACCTGACGAAGGACGGTGACGACTCACAAGGCGTCGGGCCGGTCAGAGGACCGGCCGTCCGATACGGTTCGGCCACCGAGTGTGTCGAAGTGAGTACGGGGGTCGGCCGACGTGACATCCGCAAGCAGTTCGTCATGAGTCTCACTCGCGACTACTCGGAATGGAAGGCACTCGGGCCGGGCGGCCTGCCTGCCAACGTGGTGGGCTGGGCCGTCACCAAGGTCCTCACCCCGTGGGGGCGTGACCCGCTCACCGTCCGAGACGTGACGCGCTCGTCGACGGTGTGGGACCTGCCTACTCGCCCCGGCCCGCGCCCCACCGTCGCGCCGTACCCGATACCGCATCGCCAGAAGGACGGCCTCGCCGACGGCGGACCGGTGTCGGTCTTCGAGGTGCTGGAGTCCTACGCACGTGAGCATTCCGACCGGATGTACCTGTCACGCAGCCACTTCGAGAAGCGTGGAGACGCCCTGTACGTGGTCCGCGAGCACCGGCCGCCGGGTGTGGTGTCGCAGGCAGAGGGGGAGATCGCACACGTGCATTCCAGCGACGGGTCGCTGCACGTCGTGGCTCAACCGGCCGACGCCCAGCAGATCATCGACGCCGGGTGGGGCGAGTTGCACCCGCTGGCCGGACGCTCGGCCCTCGGACTGCCGGAGCCGTACGTTCTGCTGTATTCACCGCGCGACTCGGAGGACGCCGACGCGATCACGCGCATCCTTCACCGGGTGGTCGAGTCGGCGGTGGCCACCGGCCCGGCCTGATTCAGGGTTCGAGCAGGCGGAGCAGCCGACACCGCGTCGGCTGCTCCGCGTGCGGGAGGGAGTGCTACTTCGACGTGGCCTCGGCGGCCAGGCGGCCGAGCGTGTCGCCCAGCTGATCCTCGGTCACCAGCGGGAACTTCACCTTCTCCAGCAGCTTCTTGTCGGTGACCTTCGACCAGTCATAGGTGTGACGAACCAGCGTCTCGTTGGGACCCCGGGACTCCAACTCCCACAGCCATTCCCATCCGGGAGGCTCGGTGCCGGCGGGTGCGGTCTTCCATGCCAGCAACTTGTCTTTTGCGTACCCGGACACGTGATTGTCGGTCTGGTACTCCCCGCCCATGTGATCGCCCTGCATGTTCATCGTGAACACGTCACCGACCTTCTGGATGCGATCGGCGTGATCGACGCCGCGGATGAATCCCGAGCCGTCGAGGGCCTGGTGGCGTTCGGGGTTGGACAGGACGTCGAATACCGCGTCGACGGGCGCCTCGATGGTGCGTTCGACCGTGACCTTCGTTGTGTCGTTCATTGCTCCACCCTGCCTGCACTTCGTCGCCGGGGCAACGTCGGAAATGTCGGAGTCGGTCTACCTGCTGCCGGTGTCGATCTTGTAGTACGAGATCTTCCGGTACAGCGTCGCCCGGCTCATGCCCAGCAACGACGCCGCCCGAGCCATGGTGGGGTGACCGGACGACAGCACCCGGACGATCTCGCCCCGCTCGAACGCCTCGATGGTGCTCAGCCGATGCGTCGGACCCGCCAGGATCTCCGAGGGCAGTGCGCCGACGTCGACGGTGTCGGAACGGCTCACCGCGTGCGTCGCGACAGACACGAGCTGCGATGCGTTGCCCGGCCAGTCGTACTGGCGCAGAGCGCGTTCCGCGCTCGCAGTCGTGACGACCTCGCGTCCACGCACGGACCGGGCCACGTGTTGCAGGAGCGGTAGGACGTCATCGGGGCGGTCCCGCAGAGGAGGTAGCGACACCACGGACGTCACCGACGTCGCGAACGCGGCGGGTACGTCCGCCAGGTTCTCGATCGTCAGGATGGTCGGCATCGACTCTCCGGCGAGGGTCAGGGCACGCAGCCGGTCTGCGACGTACGCGGGCATGGCGTCGGCATCGCGGAGCACGACGACGGTGTCCTGACGACCGGCTTCGAAGGACCAGAGCTCGAACCAGGAGTCGAGCCCGTCGGGCTCCGGGACCGCGGCCATCAGGATTCGGTGGTGTGGGAACGCGAGTCTGGCCGCGGCCGCCGCGGCGGTGGCCCGTCCGGATCCTGGCTCGCCCGCCACCGCGACGACGGAGCCGGACGTGAGGCCGGTCCGGATCGCGGCGGTTGCGTCGTCCCACTTCGTACCCAGATCTGCCCAGCGCACGCTGGCACCGTGGTCGACGTGGAACAGGGTGCGGCGTGATCGTGCGGGGCGGTGGCCGTCGGAGCCGCGGGCCAGCATCGACGCGCCGATCGTGCCCGCCGCGGACCGCGCGAGGGTCAGGAGGAGGTCGCTCGACGTGTTCGACCACGTCGTCAGATTGACCGCCCCCTCGAGTCGGTTGGTGGTGGGATTGACCACGGGTGCTGCGGCACAGGTGAATCCGGTCAGGCTGTGCGAGTAGTGCTGGTCCGCACGCACCAGGGTGGGAGCGAGATCCGCGAGCGCGAGCCCGAGGCCGTTGGTGCCGACCTCGCGTTCGGAGTAGCCGAAGCCGGGTGCGAGATGGACGTCGTCGAGAGCGCGGAGAAGAGTTCGGTCGCCACTGACGCGGGTGAGCACGATGCCGTCCGCGTCGGTCAGCATCATGCCGACCGGCTCCGACGTCAGGGTCCGATAGAGGTCCGTCAGGACGGCGTCCCCGCACTCGTGGAAGAGCGATTCCGGAGCGTCCGTGCCGGCGAACACGGGTTCGACGGCGTCGATCGGAATGCCGTAGCGCTCGCTGCGTTCCCAGGACGCACGCAACCGGGCCGGCACCGGCCTGTCCACCGACTCGCCGCGTCGGGTGTCGAGGGCCCGGTGGCCGTCGATGTGTTCGGGCACCTGCACCTCCTCCCGCCGCGGCCGACGCATGGCCGTCACTGCATGTGACTCACATTACAGAACCGAGTGGGGGGTGTGTGTCTCAGATTGAGACGAGAACGGTCGCCCCCGCCGCAGTCGTGGCTCTTACGGTCGGGTCATACGTTGTGGCGCCAGTCACACAGGGAGGACCGATTCATGTACACCAAGGGCGACACCAGCTTCTTCATCGTCGATGCGCACGTTGCACTGTGGGACGCACGGGTGGAGAACCAGCGCAACATCCACGGCAAGCAATTCATCGACTGCTTCTACGACTACCACCGCAACCTGTCGCCCGAGAGCGAGCTCTGGACGTACGAGGAGTACCTGTACCAGGGCGGCGAGCGACTGATGCACGATCTGTTCGACATCGGCTACGTCGATCACGCCATCTTCCAGCCCGCGCACCTCGGCGAGTTCTACCACCGCGGTTTCGGCCAGACGGAGGAGGCATCGGCGCTGGCTGCCGCCCATCCCGACAAGCTGACCTACAACCACCACTTCGACCCGCGCAACGGTGAGCGGGGCCTCGACCAGTTGCGCGCCGACGCCGAACGCTTCGGACTGAAGGGCGTCAAGCTGTACACGGCGGAGTGGAACGGCGATTCTCGCGGATACAAGCTCGACGACGACTGGACGCGGCGCTACCTCGAGGTGTGCCGCGAACTCGGCATCAAGAACATTCACGTGCACAAGGGGCCGACCATCCGTCCGCTCGACCGCGACGCGTTCGACGTGGCGGACGTCGACCACGTGGCCACCGACTTCACCGACCTGAACTTCGTGGTCGAACACTGTGGACTGCCACGGCTCGAGGACTTCTGCTGGATCGCCACTCAGGAACCCAACGTCTACGCGGGTCTCGCCGTCGCCATTCCGTTCATGCACACGCGGCCGAAGTATTTCGGCCAGATCATGGGTGAGCTCCTGTACTGGCTGGGCGAGGACCGCATTTTCTTCTCCTCCGACTACGCGCTCTGGACACCCAAGTGGCTTGTCGAAGGGTTCGTCGACTTCCAGATTCCCGAATCCCTCGACGAGTACGCGCCCATCACGATCGAGCAGAAGAAGAAGGTTCTCGGTCTGAACGCGGCCAAGCTCTACGACATCGACGTGCCGGTCGAGCTTCGGCTGCCCGACGCCGACGAGACCGCGACGGGACCGCGTGGGGCGGATCGTGCGGCGGACGAGCAGTTGGTGGGTGCCTGAGCCATGACCAGAGCAGCCGCCGTGTTCGACGCGTTGAACGCCGTGATCGATCCCGAACTCGACGAGCCCATCACCGATCTCGATTTCGTCCAGTCGGTGACCGCGTCGGACGACGGTGACGTCGTCGTCCACCTCCGTCTGCCGACGTCCTTCTGTGCGCCCAACTTCGCGTACATGATGGCGTCGGACGCGAAGGACGTGCTGGCGGCCTTGGACTGGACCCGCACGGTGACAGTCGAATTGGACGACCACCACGATTCGGCGATCATCAACGCCGGCCTGGCGGCCGACGCGGGATACCGCGGGACCTTCGCGCACGAGGCCGACGAGGATCTGGACGAACTGCGGGCGATCTTCTTCCGCAAGGCACACATCGCGGCGATGGAACGGTCGCTGACCGCGTACGTCAAGCGGAACCCGGCGATGGATCCCGCGTCCGTCGCGTCGGTGACGGTGCGGGACCTGCCCGACGACGTGACCACGCGAGAACTGCTGAAGCGCCGCAGCACCCTCGGGCTCCCGGCGACGCCCGACGCCCTGGTGATGGTGGACCACCGGGGGGAGGGGTACGCCGGACTCGATGTGCAGCTCGCCCTGCGCCGGGCCCGATCGACTCGCATCTCCATCGAGGGCAACGCGCATTTCTGTCGCGGACTCCTCCGTACCCGCTACGACGACCCGAACCGCACCACGGTGTCCGCGTGATGCCGCATTCTCGGAAAGAAGGCTGAATCCATGAGTTCGATGCGAGCAGTACAGGTCGTGGGGTACCACGAAAAGCTGCAGATGACCGAGGTCCCGGTACCCACACCCACCGGCCCGTTCGACGTGATCGTCAGGATCGGTGGGGCGGGGGTGTGCCGGACCGATTTGCACATCCTCGAGGGCCAGTGGGCCGAGAAGTCGAACGTGCAGTTGCCGTACACCATCGGCCACGAGAACGCGGGCTGGGTGCACGCCGTCGGGTCCGCCGTCACCAATGTGGTGGAGGGTGACAAGGTTATCGTGCACCCCCTCATCACGTGTGGGCTGTGCCGCGCGTGCCGGTCGGGAGACGACGTGCACTGCGAGGTCAACCAGTTCCCCGGCATCGACACCCACGGTGGCTACGCGGAGTACCTCAAGACGTCGGCACGCAGCGTCGTCAAGATCGACGATTCGCTGGAACCCGCGGACGTGGCCGCGCTCGCGGACGCCGGACTGACGGCGTACCACGCCGTCGCCAAGGCGTCGCGCACGCTGACGCCACGCGACAAGGTGGTCGTGATCGGCGCAGGAGGGTTGGGCCACATCGGGATTCAGGTTCTGGCGGCGCTGACTCCCGCAGAGATCGTCGTCGTCGACCGCAATCCCGACGCGGTGAAGTTGGCGCTGTCCGTCGGCGCGCACCACGGTGTGGTGGCGGACGGGTCCCAGGTGGATCAGGTGCTGGAGTTGACCGGGGGATCGGGCGGTGAAGCGGTCATCGACTTCGTCGGCGAGGGTGGCGCGACCAAGCAGGGTGTCGCGATGCTGCGCCAGGCCGGGGACTACTACGTGGTGGGGTACGGCGAGAACATCGACGTTCCCACCATCGACATGGTGTCCGCGGAGATCAACATCCTGGGCAATCTGGTGGGGTCGTACAACGACCTGTGCGACCTCATGGCTCTCGCGGCGCGGGGGTCGGTGGTGCTGCACACCGCGAAGTACGCGCTGGACGACTTCCAGTCGGCGATCGACGATCTCGATTCCGGGAAGATCCGGGGGCGCGCGATTCTCACTCCGTAATCTCCACCGAATCGTGGACCTCCACGCCCGCTCAGCGGGTGTGGAGGTCCACGATTCCTCTGTCTCAGGGGAGCCGGTCTGCACCCCAGCTGCGCTGGATGTACCCGAGGACACTGTCGACGGCCGCAGCCGGCACCTTCTCCGGCTCCCCGTTCTCCAGCGGATCGGTGTGGTAGATGTACAGCCGAGATGCGAACTGGTCGAACGGAAGTGACCCTTCGCCGGCCTTCTCGCCGTTGGTCGCCGTACCGACGACCACGCCGTCGCCCCAATCCTGACCGCTGTCGTTGTTCGGGTTGAAGAAGAACACCCGCATGATGCCGTCCGGATCCGGAGCCACCCGCAGGATCGTGATGGCGTGCCACCCGACGTAGCGAGCCGCGCTGTCGGTGACCGCGACCCCCGCCGGCTGGGGGTGGATGAGCGGCTGGCCGCCGTTGTACTCCGGGTGATACGACGCGTGAAACTGTCGGATGAAGTCGTCGAGATCGATGAGGTTGCCGGTGGCGACGTCGACGTTGATGTGGAATCCGCGCGCCGACCACCACCCGTGGAACTCCGGATTGACCCAGCGGTGCGGATCCCCCGGACGGTCCGAGCAGCGGCGACCCATCTCGGCGTAGATGCGGTCGAGGTGGGGGACCAGGAGTTGCGAGACGGGGTCGAGGTCGATGGGCGACGCGGTCGCGACCCCGCCGACGCTGTCCTTCGACGAGATCGACTGTCCCTCGAAGTGCATGACGATCTCGTCGTCGCGCGCGGCCCAGACGACCATCTGCAACAGGTAATCGGGATCGTTGTACGCCCACATCGACAACGCACGCGCCGACTGGCACGTGGGGTTGTCGCCCTGACCGATGCCCAGGGGCTGACCCAGCATCGACACGAGCCCGCCGAGCAGCCGTGCTTCGGGCGCCGGCGTCGGGCCGAACAGATCGAGCAACCGCTGGCGCACATCGGGGGCCAGCGTCAGGTTCATCTGACGCCACAACGACGGCACGACGGGCGGTTGGTGCAGAATTCCGCGATCCAGGAGAAGCGCGATGCCGTACAGGCACTGTGCGGACTCCGGATGCACGGCCGCGGTGACGAGTGCGTGCATCAGTTCGGGGTAGCGCTGCAAGCACGTTCGGCCGGTCTCCGACACGCCCAGAGCTTCGCCCAGCAGGTACGGATTGTGCTCGATGAGGAACCGCGCCAGGGTCGCGTGGTACGGCGAGACCAACCCGGTGTCGTGCATCGCGCGCGCGAATCCGCGCGCCTCGAACTCGAGTCCCTCCGCGTCCATGACGTCGAGTCGGGAGCGGTACACCTCGACACCGGGGTCCTCGCGGCACGACTCGGTGGGGCCGAAGAGGGCGGAGATCAGACGATCGAGACCCTGTCCCGACGCGCCGAGGTCCACGTTCGGATCGCCGCGGTAGACGGCGATGCGCGTGACGATCGCCTTGACGTGGTCGACCTGGATCGGGCGCTGCCGGAGCAAGCGCCAGACCTCCTCGCCGAGCTCGTCCAGAATGCTGTCGTACCCGATCTCCTCGGCGACGTAGCCGAAAAGGTCGCGCACGAGGTGAGCCATGCGGCCCGAGCGCACGCGCTCGGCCTCCGACGGCGGCGAGAACAGAATCTCGAGGTTCATCGCCAGCACCTGGGACAGGAACCGCCGCGCGTCCTCCGCGCTCAGCGCCGGATGCTCGTACTCGCCGGCGATGATCGCGAGCATGCGGAGCTCGCTCGTCGCTTCCAGCACGACGGTGTCGACGTTGCCGCTCTTCATGCCGACCCCGACGAATGCGGGCACGAGGATGTCCGGGCTCGCCCAGTCCGTGCCCGCGAACAGGCCCGCCTCCTCGAGCGCGGCGGCGCGGTGACGCACCGCCGCGCATCCGCCCTTCTGCAGCAGGACACGCTGCAAAGAGTCCAGGACGCGCCGCACCTTGGTGTTCTTCGAGAATTCCGGTGCGGCGGCCAAGGATTCGGTGGCGTTGTCCAGCTGCGCCAACCGCGTGGTCAACGCGGGATCGATCTCGGGCCCACCCTCGTCGGCGTTCATCGTCTGTGACACAGCATCGAGTCCGTTCCCGAGTTCTTGCCTCACACGTAGAAGTCCAGTTCTTCCTGACGCTTGAGCAGGTCACGCATGCGGTACGGGTCGTCGCCGAAGAAGTACAACAGACCCCAGTGCGTACCGAAAGCGGTGCGCTTGGTGACGGTCTCCTCCAGCGGTGCCGCGAGATCGTTGGTCTCGTAGTAGTCGTCGTCCGCCGTCTCGGCCGGGATCTCGAGGTTGCTCACCACGCGACGGCGAGGGTAGACGCCGAAGCAGCCCGCGATCCCGTTGGCGTCGACCACCTCTCGCGGGAAGAACGCGTCGATCTCTTCCTCGGTGGTCTTGGGGTCGAACGCCAGCGCGAGGCCCTGGTAGGCGTTGAACCCGTAGGCGCGCTCGAGCAACTCGAACACCTTGAAGCCCGGCGGCCGGTACGCGACCTCACCGAAGTACATCTCGCCGTCGCTCGTGACGAAGTACTCCGGGTGGATGAACCCGAACTCGATGTCGAAGGTCTTGATGAGCTTCTCGATCTGCGCGGTGATCGCGGGCCGGTACTTCTCGAGCTCGGGGGTCGCGGGAACGAACACCGAGTATCCGAGGGTCACGTACTCGGAGATGTTGAGGAACTTGATCTTTCCGTTGTGGATCCACGCTTCGACGGCGAATTCCCAGCCGTCCAGGTGCGATTCCATCAGGGCAGGGAACTCTTCGTCCGGGATCGCATCGACTTCGTCGGGGGTGCGAATGACGCGGTGCCCGAGGCAGCCGGCCTTGTCGAACGCCTTGACGTGAATCGGATCGTTGGGGTCGCCGTCGAGCTTGAGGAGCGTCTGGTTGACGCGGCGCAGGAATCGAATGATGTCCTCGCGGTCGTGCGCTTCCTCGAAGATTCCGACGCGAATGCCGCCGAGCTGGGCGCGGCGCTTCATCAGCGACTTGTCGCGCAACAGCATCGCCTGACCGAACAGGCGGGGGTTGCCGAGCAGCACCGAGTTGATGGCACCGGCCCACTCGACCGTCTCCTCGTAGAGCGGGATGGCCACGTCGACGCCCTTGTCCTGCAACGTCTCCGCGATCTCGAGCGACCTGTCGTTGAGGCGCTCGAAGTTCCACGGGATGAAGGGGATGTCGTGCTCGGTGCAATACGCCTCGGCCCATTCCGGGGCCACGACCACGTACCGACGGTCGAAACTGTCCAGAGCTTCCACCGCGGCCAGGCTCCAGCCCAGCAGTGCGACGTACCCCTTCTCCGGGTTCTTCTCCAGCCGTGCCGACTGCGGCATACAGGTCCTTTCCATCGGTGTGTTCGTGGTCCGGTCGCACCTCACGTTACAGACAAGGGTGTCCCGCACCCCAACCGCGACGGGACCTACGAGGGCTGCTCGAACGATCGAACCGGTCGGTGTCGGGGGCGTCCGCGCAGGTCGACGCGGTTCGCCCCACGGATGACCGCCACCTGGCCGAACGGGCAGTCTTCGCCCGAACGAGCGTGGATCGCGTCCGAGGTGCTTAGCGTGGATACCGAACCTGCGACGAAAGGGTCGACCATGACCGAGTTCCCCGGGCTGTCCCACGTGGCCGTCACCGTGTCCGATCTCAGCGCGAGCACGGAGTGGTATTCGCGATTGTTCGGCTCGGAGCCCGTTCTCGACGAGGACGAGGAGTCGGGGAACTACCACCACACGGTCTACGCGCTCGGTGGCGGCATGTTGTTCGGACTGCACACGCACACCGCGGGCCGGACCGAGGGAGAGTTCGACGAACGCCGCTCGGGTGTGGACCACATCGCCTTCGCCTGCTCGCAGGACGATCTCGACGTGTGGGCGGCCAGACTCGACGAACTCGGCGTGGCGCACGGCGGAATCAAGCACGCCCACTACGGATCCGGTGTGTCGTTCCGCGATCCCGACGGCATCGCGCTGGAGTTCTTCGCTCCGCCCGCGTGAGGAATCGTGGACGTCTGCACCCGCTGAGCGGGCGTGGAGGTCCACGATTCGGTCGGGGAACAGTCCGATTCTCGTCTGCTCGAGCCTGCGGGTCATTACGCTCGAACGATGTTCGTACCCTTCGCAGTCAACGATTTCCTCGACCGAGCGGCCACGGTCTACCCCGACCGCGTCGGTGTGGTCGACGAGCCCATGCAGGTCGCGTCGAGCCAGGGTGAACTGACCTACGGGCAGATCGCGGACTTCGCGCGCCGGCAGGCGGCCCGACTCGACGAACTCGGCATCGGGGTCGGTGACCGCGTCGCCATCGTCAGCCACAATTCGAGTCGTCTGCTCACCTCGTTCTACGGGGTGAGCGGATGGGGACGGGTGTTGGTGCCCATCAACTTTCGCCTGCGCCCCGACGAGATCCGCTACATCGTCGAGGACTCCGGCGCGCGAGTTCTCTACATCGATCCGGAACTCGAGGAATCGCTCGCCGACGTCGAGTGCGAGCACCGATTCGTCCTCGGCGACGACGCCGATCTGTACGCCGCCGAGGGGTCCGTTCCGCGGCCCTGGGACGCGGACGAGAGCGCGACGGCGACCATCAACTACACCTCGGGAACCACCGCGCGCCCCAAGGGCGTGCAGATCACGCACCGCAACATCTGGGTGAACGCCGTGACGTTCGGGATGCACGCCGCGGCGGGGGATCGCGACGTCTACCTGCACACGCTGCCGATGTTCCACGCGAACGGGTGGGGACAGCCGTTCGCGATGACCGGGGTCGGCGCGAAGCACATCGTCATCCGCAAGATCGACGGCGCCGAGATCCTGCGTCGGGTCCGGGACCACGGGGTGACGGTCATGTGCGCCGCGCCCGCCGTCGCGGCCGCGGTACTCGACGCCGCGCAGACCTGGGAGGGAGAGATCCCGGGCCGCGATCGCGTGCGCATCATCATGGCGGGCGCCCCGCCGCCGACCAAGACGGTCGCCCGCGTCGAGCGAGAACTGGGATGGGAGTTCATCCAGATCTACGGTCTGACCGAGACCTCGCCCCTGCTGACGGTCAACCGCACGCGCGCCGAGTGGGATCACCTCGACCCGGAGGAGCGCGCGGCCAAGCTCACCCGGGCCGGCGCCCCCGCCCTCGGGGTGCGGGTGTCGCTGGACGCGGCGGCCGAGGGATCGGGGGAGGTGCTGGCGCGGTCGAACGTGGTGATGGAGGGCTACTGGAACAAGCCCGACGAGACGGCCGCCGCGCTCAAGGACGGGTGGTTCCACACCGGCGACGGCGGAGTCATCGGGGACGACGGGTACCTCACCATCGCCGATCGCAAGAAGGACGTGATCATCACCGGTGGCGAGAACGTCTCGTCCATCGAGGTCGAGGACTGCCTCTTCTCGCACCCGGCGGTGGCCGAGGTCGCCGTGATCGGCGTCCCGAGCGAGAAGTGGGGCGAGACCATCAAGGCGCTGGTGGTCCTCGCGCCGGACGAGGCAGTGACGGAGGCCGAGCTGATCTCGTGGTGCAAGGAACGTCTCGCCGGGTACAAAGCGCCGACGACGGTAGAATTCAGAGGTGAACTCGCCCGCACCGCAACCGGAAAACTGCAGAAGTTCAAGCTGCGCACTCCGTACTGGAGCGGTCTGAATCGTGAGGTCAACTGACACCGTCCCGCACGCACCGGCGCGCACGGCCGTCGATGGAATTCTGCCCTGGCTGCTGCTGATCGGTGGCCTCCTCGGCTTCGCGGCCGCGACCGTGTTGACCGTCGACAAGATCCGGCTCGAAACCGATCCGGCCTACACCCCGAGTTGCGACATCAACGCCACCGTCAGTTGTGGATCGGTCATGCAGTCACCGCAGGCGGCGGTGCTGGGCTTTCCCAACTCGTTCATGGGCGTCGGTGGCTTCGCGATCGTGGCCATGATCGGCGTGGCCCTCGTCCTGCGTCAGCATCTCGACCGATGGCTCTGGGGCGCGGTGCAACTGGGTGTCACCGCAGCCGTGCTCTTCGTGCACTGGCTCATCGCGCAGAGTCTGTACGTGATCGGTGCGCTCTGCCCGTACTGCATGGTGGTCTGGGCGGTGACGGTGCCGATCTTCTGGTACGTGACGCTGTGGAACCTGCAGCTGTGGAGCCGCTCGACTCCGCACGCGGAGAACCGGGTGGTGGACACTCTGCCGCGCCGCCACTGGGTTCCGGTGGCCGCCTGGTACGTGGTGATCGCAGTGCTGGTATGGCTGCGCTTCGGCTCGACGATCTTCTAGGTCAGCCCGCGAACGTCGGCGGGACCGCGTCGGACACCGACGCCACGAAGTCGCGCGCCACGTCACGCAGACGTCGATTGACGCGCTGCGATTCCGTCGACAGGACCGCGAACGCCGCGGCATCGTCGATTCCGCGCAGCGCCATCAGAATGCCCTTCGCCTGCTCGATGGGCGCCCGGTGCGCCGTCGCCTCCCGCAGACCGTCGATGGTCGCGAGCAGGTCGCGTTGCTCGTCGTGCCGCCGCAGCGCGTCCTCGACGGCGCCGACCAGGGTGGCGACCACCTGGCGGTCCACGTCGTCGAACGAGTGGGGGACGTGGGCGAACAGAGTCAGGGAACCGATGGCCCGGCCCGACGCGGTGACCGGAGTGCACATCATCTGCGCGATGCCGGTGGCGCGCGCCGCCGCACCGAAGTCCGGCCAGCGGGGATCCCCGGCGACGCAGTCGACGAGCACACCCTCGCCCTGACGGGCGGCGTACAGGCACGGGCCGTTGTCGGCGTCGTACTGCTCGAGGTCGATGGCGGTCACGGTGTCGGACGATGCGGCTGCCGCGAAGGGGACACCGTCGAGTTCGACGGTGATGCCGCAGTGATCGGCGCTGGGGATGCAGTCCAGGGCGATGCGCACCAACCGCTGCATCAGCTCCGCCGCGTGGTCGTCGTCGACGTCGAGGCCCGCGAGGCCGCGCACCGCGTTCGCGATCACGAGTGCAGAGGGTGTGGTGGCAGGAGTCGTCACCCCCACATTGCATCACGCGGCGTGCAGAACGCGCGGGCGGGCGGGCCACGGTCTCCGGTCGAACCCTGGTGACACCTCACCGTGATCGTTTCGAAGTTCCGTCGCTTTTCCCTCTCCACCTCGGTCGTCGGTACCCCGAGGGTTTGACGTCCTCCTGGTACGGGCACCCACGCTTCGCTTCGGAGCCATCCGCGCTCCGCACACGAAGGGCAGTCACGACATGAGTACTCACGAACCCACACCGCGCCGGGACGACGGCATCGTCGACGCGAGGACGACGGCGACACCGCACGCCACCGCCGCGCCGCTGACGTCCGACGGTCATGTCGATCGCCGCGAGATCACCGCCCGTCAGAAGGAGCAGTTCGGTGGCATGAAGTTCGGGTCCGCCTTCTTCGGTTGGCTCACCGCCACCGGCCTGACGGTGCTGCTCGTCGCCGCACTGACCGCCGCCGGTGCCGTGGTGGGTACGAGCACCGACACACCGCTGGACGAGGTGACCGGCGTGGTCAGCCAGGACGCGGAGACCGCCGAGACCATCGGTCTGGTCGGCGGCATCACGCTTCTCGTCGTGCTGTTGATCGCGTACTACTGCGGTGGATACGTGGCCGGCCGCATGGCCCGCTTCAACGGCCTCCGTCAGGGCCTGGCCGTGTGGATCTGGACCATCCTCGTCGCGATCGTCCTCGCGGTCGTCGCTCTGGTGGCCGGCGCGGAATACAACGTGCTCGAGCAGCTCGACGCCTTCCCCGCCATCCCGCTGGACGGCGACATCGGCACGGCCGGTCTGATCGCCCTCGGTGCGGCCGCTGCCGCCAGCCTCGTCGGCGCACTCCTCGGCGGTCTCGTCGGCATGCGCTTCCACCGCAAGGTGGACAAGGCCGGTCTGTAGTCCGACCTGCACCGACAATCGTGGACCCCTACACCCGCTCAGCGGGCGTAGGGGTCCACGATTCTTCTGTCACCGAGGCATCATCGCGAGCGCCTCGTCCAGACCGAGCACGTCGGCGTACTTGGCCCGCAGATCGAGCAGGTTCGACTCGTGCATCCCCGGCTCGCGATCTCCGCACGCGTCGGCGACCACCAGCGGCCGGAACCCGTGCTGCAGGGCGTCGGTGGCGCTCGCGCGGATGCACCCGCTTGTGGAGAGCCCACACAGGAACAGCGTGTCGACACCGCGGGCGGTGAGCGTCGCGGCCAATGACGTGCCGAAGAACGCGCTCGCGTACTGCTTCGTCACCACCGTCTCGCCGGGAAGCGGCCGCGGGTCCTCGACGAAGTCCGCGAGCGGGGATCCCTCGTCGAACACGCTCAGCGCCGGGATCTTCCGCTTGAACAGTCCACCGTCGTCGCCGCCCGGCTGGTAGCTGACCCGCGTGAACACCACCGGCACCCCGGTGGCCCGAGCCGCCGCGACCAGCGTCGCCGCCGCCTCGACGGCGTCTTCCACCGGGGCGCGCAATGGGGAGTCGTCGTCGAGGTACGCGCGGACGATGTCGATCACCAGCACCGCCGCGCTGCGCCCCGGCCCCAGATCGCCGGCGAAACCCGACTGCTGGTAGCTCGCGAGCGTGTCGCTCACGCGCGCACCGCTTTGCGCACATCCACCGGCGGCCGCGGAGCCGGCAGTCCGGTCTCCTCCTCGCACCGCTCGAGCAACACCTCGATCGACGGGCCCTTGTCGAACACCGGCAGTTCGCCGCGCTCGCCCGCCATGCTCTCGCGCAGAGCGGTGGTGGCGGCGCCGTCCACCACGCCGGCCGCGTCGCACACCACTCCGTACCTCGTGGCGCCCTCGACGCTGACCAGTCCGCGTCGAATTTCGAGGGCGACGAGTTCCGGGTCGCGCTGAAGTGGGTCGCCCCACCCGCCGCCGCCCCAGGTGACGAAGTGCAGGACGTCTCCGGTGCGGACCTCCACGTCGTGCACCTTGCTGGGCAGGATCTCGGTCTCACCCGACGCGCGAACCAACCATTTGCGGCCACGCGCACCGGGGGTGCCGCCGTTGACTCCCCACGGGTACGTCAGCCAGCGGTCGTCGTGGATGGCGATGGTGCCGGGCTGCTCGAAGAAGTACGTCACGTCGACGCCGTTCCCGCCGCGGTGGAGTCCGGCTCCGCCCGTGTCGGTCACGGTCTCCCACCGCTCGATCCGCAACGGGTAGTAGGACTCGAGGTACTCGCACGGGATGTTGACGAACGACGGCCACAGCGAATGGCCGTCGGGTCCGTCGCCCATCGGCCGACCGGGGATGCCGCCGAAGCCGATGGAGTAGAGCTGGAACCATTCGCCGTCCCGTGGTCCGCCGTCGTAGTGGCCGGAGTACATGAAGTGCGGGGAAGACGAGAACCCGGCCGCGTTGAGTATCTCCGGATTGTTCTTCCCCAGCAGCCCGCCGAAGAGATCGAAGACGCGGCCGATGCCGTGGTTGCGGCCGTTGAGAGCGGCCGGGTACCGCGGCTTCCAGAACGAGTCCTCGGGAATGGTCACGTCGATGAGCGGATAGAACCCGTCGTTCCACAGAATCTGGGGATCCGCGACCGTGATGACGTAGATGCCGAAGAACATGCGGACGAGGTTCTCGTTGATGAAGTAGTTGATGGGCCCGACGGCTTGCGGCGCATTCTTGCTGAAATCCAGGTGGATCTTCTCGCCGTGCCGAGTGAGCTCGATCGTCAGCTCGTACGGTCCGTACCCGCAGCCGTCGTCGCAGATGAAGTCGCTGAACTCGATGGTCTCGCCGTCGACGAAGAGCATCGCGAGAAGTACCTTCATCGCCTGATAGTTGCGCTCCAACAACGCGTCCAGGGCCGAGAGGTACACGTCGACCCCGAAGCGATCGCACAGTTCGACGATGCGCCGCGACGCCGTGGTGCACGCCGCGACGAGTCCGTTGAGGTCCGCGCGGTTCCAGTCCGGTTTGCGGACCTGGTTGAGGATGATCTCCAGCGCGGTCTCGTTGAGCTCGCCCCCGCCGTAGAGCTTGAAGGGCGGGATCACCACACCCTCCTCGAAGATGGTGTGCGCGTCGGTGGGCATCGACGACGGGGTCTTGCCGCCGACGTCCGACATGTGCCCGAACATCGACGACCAGCCGACGACGCGGCCGCTGTGGAAGATCGGCAGCACGATCAGCCAGTCGTTGGCGTGACTGATGGCCGCGCCGCACGCGTACGGGTCGGAGGTGAGCAGGATGTCGCCCTCCCCGACGGTGCCGTCGAAATTGTCGAGGAAGTCGGGAACCGACAGCCCGAACTGTCCGACGACCATCTTTCCGCTCGGATCGGCGATGAGCGGAAACTCGTCGTGCTGTTCGCGGATGCCGGGGGACAGCGCGGTGCGGAAGAGCACCTCGTCCATCTCGGTGCGGGCGTTGCGGAGGGCGTTCTCGATGATGTCGAGGGTGATGGGGTCCACCGGAACGGTGGTGAACGGGGTCTGCGAGGTCTCGATGATGGTCGCCATCTAGGGCTCCTGGATTCGGCGGATCGGATTCGACGGGGTCACGAGCGGGGTGTGATGAGCAGGCTGGCGCTGGAATGCACGGTGGCGGAGTGGCCGGACAGCACCAGGGTGGTCGAATCCATCTCGGTGATCACCGCCGGCCCGTCGATCACGTTGCCGGCGAGCAGCTTCGAGCGGTCGTACACCCGGGCGGGGACGTGCTCGCCGTCCATCCAGACGGTGGATTCCGAGACGAACGCGCCCGACGGATCCGCGTCGCCGTCGTCCAGCGCCGAGAACGCCACCTCCGGACGTGGACCGCTGACGGTCACGCGCAGGTTGATCACCTCTCGCTCGTTCTTCAGCAGGAAGGAGAAGAGACGCTGGTGTTCGGCGTCGAACGCCGCGCCCAGGGTGTCGAGCAGTTCTCCGGACTCCAGCGTCGTCGCCTCCAGGTCGACGGGAATCTCGAATCCCTGCCCCTGGTATCGGAGATCCACCTGAAATTTCGCCGTTTGATGATCGCTCGAGACACCCTCGGCGGACAGTCGGTCGGCGGCGGCACCCGCCAGTTCGACCAGCGCCGAACGCAATTCGTCGTCGCTCAGCTCGGAGAACGCGCGGACCATGGTGCGCGCGGTCTCGTCGCGCAGGCACGTGGTGGCGTCGCCGTACGCACACAGCACGCCGGGGGAGGGCGGAACGATCACGGGCCACGACCCGGTCAGTCGGCCGAGAGCGTTGGCGTGCAGCGGCCCGGCGCCGCCGAAGGCGACCAGCGCGAAATCGCGAGGGTCGTACCCCTGCTGAACGCTCACCAGTCGCAGCGCACCGAACATGTTCTCGTTGACGATGTCGACGATTCCCGACGCGGCGGCCTCCGGACTCGCGAGCGTCATCGCGTCGGCGATGGAAGCGACGGCGCGTCGGCTGGCGTCGACATCGAGAGTGACGGCGCCACCGGCCAATTCGCGGGGCAGATAGCCCAGGACCACGTTGGCGTCGGTGACGGTGGGCTCGGTGCCGCCGTTCCCGTAGGCGGCGGGGCCGGGATCGGCGCCCGCGGATTGGGGCCCGACCCGGAGCGCCCGGGTGAGTTCCGGGACGTGCGCGATGGAACCGCCGCCGGCTCCGACGGTGCGAACGTCGACGCTCGTGGCTCGCACCGCGAGATCGCCGACCTTGGTCTCGCGCCCGATGCGAGGCTCCCCGCCGAGAACGAGGGCGACATCGGTGGACGTTCCGCCCATGTCGAAGGTGAGGAAGTCGGAGTACCCGGCCTGCTCGGCGAACCACACGGCGCCGGTGACGCCGCCCGCGGGACCCGAGAGCAGCAACGAGACCGGATCCTCGGCGGCCTTGGCCGACTGCACCAGCCCTCCGTCGCTGCGCAGGATCGACAGCGGCGCCGTGATCCCCTTGTCCTGCAACGACCGGTCCAGGTTGCGCACGTACCGCGAGACCTCCGGCTGCACGTAGCTGTTGACGACGGTGGTCAAAGTGCGCTCGTACTCGCGCATCTCGGGCAGGACGTGGCTCGAGATCGAGATCGGAATGCCGGGCAGTTCCTCCTCGGCCCAGGCGGCGACCTGTTTCTCGTGGGTGTCGTCGGTGTAGGCGTTGATGAGCGAGATCGTCAGGGCCTCGATGTCGGCGTCCGCAAGTTTCCGGAGCTCGGTGCGTGCCTGCTGCTCGTCGAGCGGCGTGATCTCGGTTCCGTCGGCTCCGAGTCGGCCCACCACCTCGACGGTGTGCTCGAGCTTCGCCAGGGGTTCGGGTTTGGGCCAGATGATCCACCCGGCGAGCCCGCCGGGGACGTACGACCGGGCGATCTGCAGTACCTGTCGGAACCCGTCGGTGGTGACGAGGCCGACACGAGCTCCGCGTCCCTCCAGGATGGCGTTGGTGGCGACGGTGGTGCCGTGGAGCACCTGTCCGACCTCCGAGGGGTCGATGCCGGCTTCCTCGCACACCTGCGCGACGCCGTTGAGCACACCGACGGATTGGTCCGCGGGCGTCGACGGGGTCTTGGCCCGATAGGTGGTGCCCGAGGTTTCTTCGAGGAGCAGCACGTCGGTGAAGGTCCCGCCGACGTCGACTCCGAGTCGATAACGCATGGTGTTCTCCCGTGGGTGCGTGAGGGCCGGTGTGGCCGTGATCAGATGACGCCGCGTTGCTCGAGCGCGGACCGTTCGGTGTCGGACAGACCGAGCAGTCCGCCGTAGATGTCCGCATTGTGTTCCCCGAGTTCGGGTCCCGGATGGTTCACCGATCCCGGGCTCTCGCTCAGTTTCGGAACGACGCCCGCCATGGGAATCTCCCCGAAGTCCGGATGGGCCAGCCGCACGATGGCCTCGCGGGCGGCGAAGTGAGGATCGGAGAACATGTCGCGCGCGGTGTAGATGCGGCCGGCGGGCACGCCCGCTTCGTGCAGGACGTCGAGGACCTCGTCGGTGGCCCGAGCCGCGGTCCACTCGCCGATGGTGTCGTCGAGTTCGGTCATGTTCACCCCGCGCGACGCGTGGTCGCCGTAGCGGGGATCGTCGATCAGATCGGCGCGGTCCATGGCCGTGGCCAGTCGACGGAACACCGAATCCTGGTTGGCGGCGACCAGGATCATCTCCCCACCCTTGGTGGGGTAGACGTTGCTCGGCGCGATGTTGGGCAGCACCGACCCGGTGCGTTCGCGCTGATACCCGCCGATCTCCCATTCCGGGAGCAGCGATTCCATCATCGCCAGCACCGCCTCGTAGATCGCGGAGTCGACGAGCTGACCGCGGCCGGTGTTCTCGCGGTGGTGCACCGCGGTGAGGATGCCGATCGTGGCGAACACGGCGGCCAGCGAGTCACCGAGCGAGATCCCGGTGCGCGACGGGGGCATGCCGGCGTCGCCGGTGACGTATCGGATGCCGCCCATGGCCTCGCCGATGGAACCGAAACCGGCTCGGGGAGAATAGGGTCCGTTCTGTCCGTACCCGGTGACGCGGGCCATGATCAGACGCGGATTGATCTCGCGCATCTCCTCGAACCCCAGTCCCCACCGTTCCAAGGTGCCCGGGCGGAAGTTCTCGACGACGATGTCCGCGTCGCCGATGATGCGTCGGGCCAGGTCCTGGCCCTCGTCGCTGCGAAGATTGCACGTCACGGACTTCTTGTTGCGCGCCACCACCGGCCACCACAGCGATCGGCCGTGCGCCTTCTCCCGGCCCCACTGCCGCATGGGATCTCCCGTGCCCGGCGGTTCGAGCTTGATCACCTCCGCGCCGAAGTCGGCCAGCAACTGTCCGCAGAACGGTCCGGCCAGCAGCTGCCCCATCTCCACCACGCGTAGATCGGACAGCGGTCCGGATGCCTTGCTCATGAATGCTCCTTGGGGTCGTCAGCAGAGGTTCGGGACGGGAGAGACTGCAGAAGAACGTGTTTCGCGGCGCGCACGTGAGCGCGCATGACCGAATCGGCCCACACCTCGTCGCGGGCCCGCAGGGCCGCGACCAGGTCGCGGTGGTGGGCGTGGCTGCGTGTGAGGTCCACCGGTGCGTAGCGATGGAACGTCCGCATCACCAGGGGGAGTTGAATGACCGCCCCGAGCATCGTCATCAGCCGGGCACTGGCCGCGGCGGCGCGCACGATGGCGTGGAACTCGTCGTTGAGCTGCGCCATGAGATCGAGACGTTGCTGCGCCCCGGCGGCTGCCGCGTCCTCCATGAGGTCGCACAGCTCGTCGAGCCGGTCGGTGTCCTTGTCGTCGATCCGTGTCGCGGCGCGGGCGGCGGCCATTCCCTCGAGGGTCATGCGGAGGTCGTAGATCTCCTCGAGGTCCTCGGCCGTCCACTGGTAGACCCGCGCTCCACGATGGGGGAGCACCTCGACGAGCCCCTCCACCTCGAGCCGGCGCAGTGCTTCGCGCACGGGGGTCCGGCTGGTCTCGGTCAACTCGGCGATCTCCACCTCGCCGAGGCGGGCGGCAGGCGCGTACCGGCCCGAGACGATGCCGTCCCGAATGTGGGAGTACACGCGATCCACGGCTCTGGTCATGAGGAATTCGATCCGATCGTCGGGAGGAATTGTTCACAACGTATGCCTTCGATGTGTCGGTGTCTCGACTTTCGGCGTTAATGATCGGTTACATCGGAGTCATTGCATGCAATGTGCGTCCGGTGCAGGATGGACCGATGACAACGGTGGACCTCGTGGAGGTGGGGCCGCGCGACGGCCTGCAGAACGAACAGACCCTGGTGTCCGTCGAGGACAAGATCGAGTTGATCGAGCGCAGCATCGCGGCCGGAGTCCGTCGCATCGAGGCCGTCAGCTTCGTGAATCCCCGGCGCGTCCCGCAGATGGCAGGCGCCGAGGAGGTGATGGCCGGAGTGTCGCGTCGGGACGACGTGTCCTACATCGGCCTCGTGCTCAACCGGCGCGGACTCGAACGCGCGCTGGCCGCGGGCGTGGACGAGGTGAACGTGGTGGTCGTCGCGAGTGAGGAGTTCAGTCGGCGCAATCAGGGGTGCTCGGTGGCCGAGGGCATCGCGACGGCCGTGGACGTGGTGCGCGATGCTCGGGCCGCGGGAGTCGCGGGCACCGTCACCGTCGCCGCCTCGTTCGGGTGCCCGTTCACGGGCGAGGTCGACCCGGCCCTGGTGGGCACCATCCTGGCCGAGGTGGCCGCGTCCGAACCTGCGGAGATCGCTCTCGCGGACACCATCGGGGTCGGAGTGCCGGCGCAGGTCCATCGGCTCGCCGCGATCGCGACCGACGCCGCGCCGGGAATTGCGCAGCGGTGGCACTTCCACAACACGAGGAACACCGGCTACGCGAATGCGTTGGCGGCGTTGGAGACCGGCGCCCGCGCGCTTGACGCGAGCATCGGCGGCTTCGGCGGCTGCCCGTTCGCGCCCGCCGCCACGGGGAACATCGCGTCGGAGGATCTGATCTACGCCCTGGACCGGTCGGACGTCGAGACCGGGGTCGATCTGCGGACACTCGTCGACGCCGCCGACTGGCTGGCCGGGGTTCTGGACACGCGCGTCCCCGCCCTGCTCGGCCGAGCGGGCGGCTTTCCCCCCGCCGGATAGAGCGTCGGGTCAGGCCACGAGGGCGACGACGGAGCCGGCGACCGCGACCAGCGGCAGGACCCCCTGCTTGATCGCGGCCTGCCGCTTGGGGACGTTGGACACGAACAGCACGATGGCGGCGGCCAGCATGGAGCCGACGCCGGCGAGAACCAGCGACCATCCGGCGGCCGACCGATCCGCCGCGACCAGCACGATGCCCACGACGGTCACGATCGCGAGAAACAGGTTGTAGAACCCCTGATTGAAGGCGAACTCGCGCGTCACCTCGACCTCCTGCGCCGTCGCCGGACCGAACGTCGCGCGCGCCTGGCGGCCGTCCCACGCCAACGACTCCATGTAGAAGATCGCCACGTGCAGAGCCGCGGCCAGTCCCGCGAACAGCAAGGCGAAGCTATCCATGTCACTCCCGTGATGCGTGTGCGTCCGACCGCACCAGTGATACCAGGTCGCGGCGATCCGTGGGGTGACCCGGGAACGACGCGTTGCTACCGTGCACGCCATGGCGAGCGACGAGGTATCCCGGTCCCGCATCATCGTCTTCGTGGTTCCGTGCGTCGTGGCGATCGTGGTCAACATCGTTCTCGACGCCGCGCTCGACACCCCGATGCCGGTGCGGTGGGCCATCGCCGTGGCAGTGGGCGTCGGTGTCGCGTGGGTGGTCGAGTCGGTGCGGGCCCGACGGTCGGCGCGGTCGCGTCGCTGATCGGGCCGGGCGCACGTCTCGCGCACCCTCCAGTGAGACGCGCACCGTGCACGGTGCGCGAGATGCTGGAGGGTGCGCGGGGGCCGGTGATGTTGGAGGGTGATGGGGGGCGGTGATGCGCGCCGGCCCGGCCCGTCACTCCGCCGCGGCGATGTCCCGCCGGTAGGTGTAGATGCTCGCGGCCCCGGCGACCATGGCCGCCGCGAGGAGCATCCAGCCGCCGCCGATGAGGAGTCCCACCACGCCACCCGCGGCACCGCCGGCGATGAACGATGCGTAGAGAATGGCGTATCCACTCCATTCCGACCGGGTGCCGCCGCTGATGTGGCGTTCGATTCCCTGGCCGAGTTTGACCACCGTTCCGGTGACGTAGCTGAGCGGAACGGATACCTCGCCGTTCTTGACGAAGGACGTGTTGAGTGCGCCCATCGCGAAGGACACGAACGAGATCGGCACGATGCCGAGTGTGGTGTTGAACGTACCGGACGACGAGATGTCGGTGAGAGTGGCGATCAGCAACGCGAGGGTGGTGAGGTTGGTGGCGCCGTTCGGATGGTTCTTCCACAGATGTCGCCGACACAGCGACGCGACGACCACGCCGAGGATGAACACGGAGATCAGGATGAGTGCGGCGACGGCCATGAACGGATCGCCGTGGAAGTAGCCGAGCACCGCTCGCTCCGTGTTGCCGGTCATGAAGGTCACGAAGTATCCGGTCGAATGGATGAACGCGGCTGCGCCCACGAACCCGGCCAGCGCGGCCAGCACGCTCGACAGCCTTGTCTCCGACGTCTCCCTGTGTGCGCCGACGGTGACGTCCGCGATCACGTCGATGGTCGTCGTGACCCCGGAATCGATGACAACTTTGGTCTTTCTGAAGATCCCCACTCGTGCGTTTCTACCTGCTGATCCGAAAGTTGCATCTTCACAGCCATTTTCGTGGGAAACATCACCTCCGAGGCGAACGCCGTTGTTACTCGGCCACGATCAGGCCCTGGGCGTGCACGCACGCCAGGGCCTGCATGGTGTCGATGGTCGCGCCCGCCAGGCGGGCGGACGTCCAGAAGGTGGCGTCCATCGCGCTTCCGCGAAGGTCGGCGCCGTCGAGTTTCAGTCCGGCGGTGCGCGCTCCGGTGAAGTCCGCGCCCCGCAGGATCGCCTTGCGGAGGTCGGTACCGACGAGGTTGGCCTCGCGCAGCCGACAGTTCGACAGATCCACCTCACGCAGGTCCAGGCCGCCGAGCGAGGTGAGGGTGAAATCGACCTCGTCGAACGTGGCGGGACGCAACCGCGAATCCGCGATGGTCGAACCCAGGAACGACGAGTGACGGAAGGTGCTCTGCCACAAGCGGGTCCGCCGAAAATCGCAGGTACGGAAAGCGGAACCGCGGTGTACCGAGTCGGTGAGATCCGCCCCCGCGAAGGTGCAGTCCGTGAACACCACGTTCTCGGTGGTCAGTCCGCTCAGATCGGCGTCGACGAAGCTGCAGGAGGTGTACGTGCGTCCCGACCACGTCTGCCCGTGCGCATCGATCTCGTCGAAACTCCGACCCTCGAACTCTTCCTGATCACTCACCGCCCGAGCCTATTCCCGGTCGTCGGAATTCGAGAGGCGAGCGATCAAGGCGGACAGTGGCATCGGACGACCCAGGTGATACCCCTGCGCCATCTCCGCGCCGACGTCGTGTACCCGATCCAGGCCGTCGACGTCCTCGACACCCTCGATGACGATCTCGGCGTCGAGCGCGTGCCCGAGTTGGACGGCCGCCCGCAGGATGTTGCCGCCGCGTTCGCTGCCGAGCGAGCGGTTCAGCAGGGATCGATCGACCTTGATGATGGAGGGCTCGAGCCGATCCAGCAGCTCCAGGTTGGAGTATCCGGTGCCGAAATCGTCGATGCTGATCCGGGCGCCGAAGCGGCTGAGCACCGCGAGCGTGTCCCGTGCGCGTCCGGTGTCGTCCAGAAGGACGGATTCGGTGACCTCCACGACGAGCTTGCCGAAACCGCCGGCGGGCGACCACACCAGCAACCAGTCGATGATCTCTCGCTCGTCGAGCTCGGCGGCAGAGAGATTCACCGCCACATCCGGTCTCGCATCGCCGAACGCTTCGTGGAGCGCCGTCAGATCGTCGTCGAGCAGGGACAGCACGATCTTTCCCAGGGCGCGGAGTTGGCCGGTCTGCACGGCGTGGTCGATGAACTGTGCGGCGGAGACGATCTCGCCGTCGCGACGCCACCGCACGAGGGCCTCGACGATGGTGACCTCCCCGGTCCGCACGTCGAGGATGGGCTGGTAGTGCAGTTCGAAGTCGCGGTTGCGGACCGCCTCGCCGAGTTGGTGGCGAATCGCGGCACGTTCGTCGGCCGCCTCGTTCATCACCGACGCGAAGTACATGTGGCGGTCGCGGCCGTTCTTCTTCGCCGCGTACATCGCGGTGTCGGCGTTGTGCAGCAGTTCGTCCGCGGTGGCGGCGTCGGCGGGGTAGACGGCGATCCCGATCGATGCGGCGAGGTAGGCCAACGAGTCCGGAAGCGCGATGGGTTCCCGAATCGCAGCGAGGACCCGATGAGCCAGCAGCTCGAGACCGTCGAGATCTTCGTGGCGGGTCACGAGGATCGCGAACTCGTCGCCGCCGAGGCGGCCCACGATGTCGTGGCGACGTGCCGCTCGGCGCAACCGGCTGGCCACGGTGGCCAGCACGACATCGCCGGCGCGGTGTCCGAAGCGATCGTTGAGCTCCTTGAAACCGTCGAGATCGATCCACAGGGCCGCGACGCCGGCGACATCGGTGGCGATGATGTCCACCGTGGTCGAACGGAAGAACTGCCGGGTGAGCAGCCCGGTCTGCTGGTCGAACTGCTCCTTGGCCGAGAGATCGGCGCTGATCCGGCGCATGCGCGAGATGTCGTAGACGACGGCGACACGATGGGACGCGGTGTCGGAGCTGTCGGAGCCGTCGGCGGCGGCGACGTCCTGGAACTCGATCGTCACCGGCCTCGACACCCCGTCCGAGTCGACGACGGTCCAGTCCTCGGCGGCGTCCGGACGCTCGTTCGGCACGCGGCTGAGCATCATGGCGAGCGGAGTGCCGATCAGTGCAGCGGCGTCGTACCGGGTCAACAGCGCGAAACCCGCACTGACCCCGAGGATACGGTCGTCGGCGTCGAGCACCACGATGCCCGCGGTGGCCGTCCGCAGGAGCGCCCGGAGGACTTCCTCGCGCTCGTTCGCGACGCCCTCGAGGCGGTGGCGATCGGTGACGTCGACGGCGCTGCCGACGATCATCGCGCGGTCCCGGCCCTCGCCGGGGACGGAGTGGGCCGACTCGTCGATCCACCGAATCGTGCCGTCCGGTCGCCGGATCCGGTACTCCATCCACCAGTCGCGCCGCGTGCCGGCGTACACGGTGGCAACTCGGTCGCGGTCCTCGGGATGGACGGCGGACAGCAGCAGCGACGGATCCGCGAGCACCTGTCCGCGGTCGAGACCGTAGAGGTCCTCGATCCGCGAGTTGACGAAGGTGAGGCCACCGTCCGGGTCGCGTTGCCAGACGAGTTCGCGGATGGAGTCGGTGGTGATCTCGAGGTTGCGCAGGGCCCGATCCCGAGCACGTCGGGCCGCACTCACGTCGCTGACGTCGGTGACCACCACGATCACGCCCTGCACGTCGCCGTCGGCGCCGACGTACGGCTGCGTCTGCAACAGATGATCGGAGTTGCCGGCGTGCAGTTCTCGCATCTGCGGCGTGCGGTTGTGCAGCGTGTTCAGAAGGTCGTCGCGAAGACCGTCGATCGGCACGGTCGTGGGGACGGCGAGCAGCGGCCGCCCGTGATCGGAGTCGATCAGCGAGAACAGGCGCACCGCCAACGGGGTGAAGCGGGTGACCTTCAATTCGCGGTCCACGATGACCAGCCCACTGGTCAGCGACAGCTGGATGTTGAGCAGGTCGGTGTTGACGCGCAGGGCTTCGTTCGTTCGCTCCTGCAGTTCCTGATTGAGCGTCGTGAGTTCCTCGTTGGTGGCCTCGAGTTCCTCGTTGGCCGCCTGCGCCTCCTCGCCCGTCGCCTGCAGTTCCTCCGAGGACGCCTGCAGTTCCTCGTTCATCGCCTGCAGTTCCTCGTTGGAGGTACTGAGGTCGTGCACGATCAGCTCGAGGGCACGTTGCGCCTCGTCGAGTTCGGCCGCCACGTCGGCCGGCACCGCGCCGGGAACGTGTGTGACGGGCCGGTCCTCGGCGGGGCCCTCGACGGCGCGGAACACGACCATCGAGCGTTGCGACTGCTCGCCGGGGAGCCCCGCCACGGTGATGTCGACGGTGGAATCCTCGTCGGAGACCACTCGACGCACCTCCGCCGCGCCGCCGTGATGGAGCTGTCCGAGCATGGTGCGCACCACGACGCGAAAGGGCTCGCGCAGCACCTCGGACACCGCGCCGGTCTGGCGACCCTCGGACACCGCACACCAGCGGCTCACGTCCCCGATGATCTCGATCAGCAGATCTCGCTCGTCCAGCACCAGCGTCGGCGGTGCGACGGCCTGCAGGACCCGCCGGTAGGGAACGCGCGCGGCATCGGTCTCGTCCTCGGCGGGTCGCGAGACCGCGTCGCTGCCCGCGACCTTGATCGGATTGAGATAGCGGCTCACCGAGAGCGACGGAGGGCGGGCGCTCTCGCCGCGGCGGTAGATGCGGTTGGGGTGGTCGACTGTGGTGAACACGGCGTCGATGTGGGGGATGCGTTCGGACTGACCGAGTACGACGGATCCACCCGGCACCAACGAGTAGTGCAGGAGGTGCAGAACGCGCTCCTGCAGGCTCGGCTCGAAGTAGATCAACGTGTTGCGGAGCGAGACCAGGTGGATGCGGGGGAAGGGCGGATCGAAGGCGACGTTGTGTCGTGCGATGACGATGCACTCACGCAGTTCGGGTGACACGGCGAATTCGGAACCGATGCGGTCGAACCATCGGTCCCGCAGACGCTCGGGCACGGCCGCGACGGCTGCTTCGGTGTAGCGCCCCCGGCGCGCGACGGCGAGGGCGGCCTCGTCGAGATCGGTCGCGAAGACCTTGAGGTGGGTCGTGACGTCGTGGACTCCGGCCTGCGTCAACGCGTCGGCGGCGACCATGGCCAGGGTGTAGGCCTCCTCGCCACTGGCGCACCCCGGGACCCAGAGGCGTAGGGCTGCGCCCGGTTCGAGGGCGTCGACGATGGAGCGCACGTGGGCGGCGACGGCGTCCCACACCCGGAGGTCACGGAAGAACGAGGTGACGCTGATCAACACGGCCCGGCCCAGGCTGTCCGCCTCGGTGGCACTGCGCGCCACGAGGTGGGCGTACTCCAGCGGGGAGGTGTCGGTGATGCGGCGGCGCCTCACCACCTGACGGTGCAGGGTGGACCGCTTGTACCCGGAGAAGTCGATACCCGTCGACTTGTACATGCTCAGAATGATGCTGTCGAGATCGCTGATCTGGGTGTCGGTCACGTCGCCGAAATCCAGGTGATCCGGGTCCACCTGGTCGGCAACGGCGGGATCCGACGCGCGATTCGGACCGAACAGCAGGCGTTCGAGATGCTCGGCGATGGTTTCCGCGGTCACCGAGAGATCGACGGATCCGGTGGCGAACGCGCTGCCCGGCATGTGCGAGTACGTCGCGGTGGTCGGGTCCTGGACGGCGACCACCGCACCGGCCGCGCGCAGGGCTTCGACGCCGGAGGCGCCGTCGTCTCCGGTTCCGGACAGCACCACGCCGACGGCGCGTGTTCCGTGGGACTCGGCCAGCGACATCATGAGCCGGTCGATGTCGGGCCAGGGTCGACGGTCCTCGTCGCCCGCGGGCAGACGCAGGGTGGTGCCCTCGACCGTGATGTCGGTGCCCTGAAGGGTGACGTAGACGGTACCGGGTTCCACCGTGGTCCCGTCCTCGGCGGCGACGACCTTCAGCCGCGTGGTTCGCGCGAGAAGGTCGACGAGCGCGGTGTCGTGGGACTGGTCGAGATGTTGAGCGACCACGAAGCACCACGGAAGATCGGCACGGGCGGGTGCGAGCAACTTCGACAGCGCATCCAGCCCGCCGGCCGAGCTTCCCACGCCGATGATGCGGAACGCGGACGCATCGTCGTCGGGTCCTGTCATGCAACAGACCTCTCTGGCCGGAGTCGCCCCACCTAACCACGAAACGGTCTCGCATCTTCGGTGGATAGGCCGACGGGTCTGTTTCGGACCGCCGATTCAGCGAGTGGCCCAGGCGGACCACAGTTCGGCGTACCGGCCTCCCGCGGCCAGGAGTTCGCCGTGCGTCCCCTGCTCGAGGATCCGGCCGTGTTCGAGCACCACGACGCGATCCGCCCTCGCCGCCTGGGTGAGCCGATGCGCGACGACGAGGGTGGTGCGGCCGCGGGTCGCGGCGGCCGCCGCGTCCTCGAGTTCGCGCGCTCCGGCGCTGCCGGCCTCGGCGGTCGCCTCGTCGAGCACGGCCACGGACGGATCGGCCAGGACCAGACGAGCCAGGGCGAGTTGCTGCGACTGTGCGGCGGTCAGATCGTGCCCGCTCTCCCCGACGACGGTGTCGAGGCCGTCGCTCAGACCGGCCACCCACGACGCCGCGCCGACGGTGGTCAGGGCGGCCACGAGGGCGCTGTCGTCGGCGTCGGGCGCGGCGAGTCGAAGGTCGTCGGCGAGGGTGCCGCTGAACACGTGGACCTCCTGGCTGACGATGGCCACGTGGCGGCGCAGGCCGCGAGAACCGAGATCGGCCAGGGAGACGCCACCGACGCGGACCGTGCCCGCCGTCGGTGACGTCGATCCGGCGGCGATCGCCGCCAGGGTGGATTTCCCCGCGCCGGTGGAACCGACGAGTGCGACGGTCCGGCCCGGCTCGATCCGTAGATCGATCCCGTGCAACACGTCGTGACGGCCGTCGTAGGAGTGCCGGAGGCCGCTGACCTCGAGCCCCGAATCGGTCGGCCGGGCGCCGGTGCCCACCGCGCGATCGTCGGGAATGTCGACCACGCCGACCAGGCGTGCCAGGGAGGCACCGGCCGACTGCACGTCGTCGAACGAGTACATCAACATGCCGATGGGGTTGAAGAGCCGGTGGAACAGCAGTGCGGCCGCCGTCGTCTGCCCGACGGTCACGGCATCGTCCCGCACGAGCAGGAAGCCGACCGCGAGGATGACCGAGAGCCCGATGCACTCGGCCCGGTTGCTGCGGGATCCGAACCGGGTGAACAGCCGGAAGACGGTGATCGCGATGTCGCGCGCACGTCCCGACGCGGCGTCGATCCGGTTCAGATGGCGGTCCTCGAGGCCGTACGCCCGGACGGTGCGGGAGCCCTGCATGCTGCTGATCAGGGCCTGGGAGCGCTCACCCAAGGCCACGCGCTCCGCGGCGTAGAGAGGGGCGGACTTGGGCAGGTACCAGTGCAACGCCATCGCGTAGAGCGGGAGGGCGACCATGCCGGCCAGCCCGAGTCGCCAATCCAGGCCGAGCATCGCGATCATCGACATCACCACCAGTAGCACGGCCGCCAGGATGTTGGGCACCACCTCGCCGATGGACTTGGCCATCACGGCGACGTCGTCCCCGACACGCGAGAGCAGATCGCCCTTGCCGACGCGTTCGAGAGTGCTCGTGGGCAGGTGCAGCGATCGGGCGAGCACCCGTTCGCGCAGCGACGCGAGGATGGACTCGCCCAGCCGGCCGATGAGGTACGACGCGACGGCCGTGAACACCCCGCCGATCACGGCGGCCACCGTGATCACCGCGACCACACCGAGGATCGTCGAGGCCGGTGCGCCCTCGCCGACACGATCGACCAGGATCCCGAACACGTAGATGGGGACCAGCGCCGTGGCGGCGGCCACCGCGCCGACGATCAGGGTGAGCGCCGCGGGAACGCGGCGGGCTCGGAGTTCGGCACCGAGGAATCGCCAGGATCGACCCGCCGTGGCGATCGGCAGGATCTCGGGTGTCGCGGCGGTCATCGGAGCACCGAGTCCCGATAGCGGGAGTCGTCGGCCGCGAGTTCGTGGTGCGTGCCGTCGGCGACGACGCGGCCGTCGTCGATCACCACCACTCGGTGCGTGGCGGCCAGCAGGGCGGGACTGGTGGTGATGACGACGGTGGTGTGCGCCGAGGAATCGGCGTGCCGCAACCCGTCGATGCCCTGCGCGATGGCGTGCTCGGTGACGGCGTCGACGGCGGTGGTGGGATCGTGCAGCACCAGAACCGGACTTCCCGTCGACAGCGCCCGGGCGAGGGCCACCCGCTGACGCTGGCCGCCCGAGAGGCTCGCCCCCCGATCGGTGACGACGGCGTCCAGCCCCTCCTCGTGCAGCTCGGCGACGTCCGTGGCCGCGGATGCGTGCAGGATCGACACGAGCCGCTCCTCGTCGAGGTCGGACGTCGCGGTCACGTTGCTGCGCAGCGTGCCCGCGAACAGATCGGTGTCGTGGGGCTCGACCAGAACGGTGCGCCGCACCTCGGTCGGCCCCAACCGGGCGGTGCCGATTCCGCCGATCTCGACGGTTCCCGTGTAGTCGTCGGGGGAGACGTGTCCGGACAGCAGCGCGGCCAGCGCCTCCGCGTCCTGCGGGCGGTAGGCGACGACGCCGACGAGCTCACCCGGAGTCAGAGTCAGATCGACGGACTCGAGGGACCGGTACCGGACGCCGCGGACCCGCACGTCCGTCGCGGTCGGCGCCTGGCCCGAGCCGACCCCCAGTACGTGCGGGGCCCCCAGGACCAGGGCGAGCCGATCCGCGGAGCCGCGCACCACCGCGGCGACGCCGGGCAGGCGCGAGAGCGATCCGAGTGGTTCGATGATGAACTGCGAGAGTCCCACGACGGTGATGAGCTCACCGATCGAGATGCGGCCCTGCAGCGCGAAGTAACCCGCGGCGCCGGCGATACCGACCGACAGCAGCGCGCTCACCGTGGCGGCGACGCCCAGATAGACGCTGTTGGCGCGCACCACGGTCAGGGTGGCGGTCAGCGCGGACCGACTCGCGGTGCGGAAGCGCTCGGCCGCCGCGTCCTCGGCGCCGAGTCCGCGCAGCGGGCGCACCCCGCTCACCAGGTCGGTCGCCATGCCGGACACGGCGGCCACCCGCGTCTGCTGCTCGGTGGCCCGGCGGGTGAGCAGCGGCGCGGACAGCTGCAGGAGAAGCAGGATGACCGGTGTTCCGATCAGCACGGCCAATCCCAGCGGCACGTCGATCACCAGCAGGGCCACCGCGGCCACGATCAGCGCGGTGCCGGCGGCCAGTACGCGCGCGATGACGTCCAGAATCCACGAGGTCTTCTCCGCGTCGGTCGTGCTCACCGTGAGCATCTCGCCCGCCCCGAGTTCCGTCCGGACTCCTCTCGGATCCAGGACCCGGCCGGCGACCTCGACGCGCATCAGGTGCGCCTCGCGCTCGATCGCGACGACGATGATGCGTGCGCCGATGCGGTAGGCGAACGAGAGCACCACGAACAGCGCGGCCAGCCCCACCAGCGAGAGGACCATCGCACGTCCGTCACCGGTGGCGATCGCCCGAGCCACGATGAGACCGATGGCGACGGGGACCATCGTCTCGCAGAACTGGTGCACGCAGAACAGCAGCGACGATCCGGCCAGCCGCGCACGTTGTCGGCGGACGGTCCGGCCGAGCACGGCGGTGCCGGTGGACAGGTCGCCTGATCGCATCAGGGGACCCTAACTCACGCGCGCGAGTGTGATGCGTGTCGCTCCGGACCGATGCAGAGTCACCCGACCCCCACCGTCGTTACGAATTGTTCTCAGATGGCAACGAAGGAGACAGCTGTGGTTCCCCAGCACGGACAGAACAACGACCACGTCAACCTCGACAACGAGGTTCCCCAGGATTTCGCGCGTACCACTCGGGCCCATGCCGGTGAGGCGATCACCGACACGCGCAACTGGCCGGGTTACGTGCTCATCGCGCTGGGTCTGGCCGCTCTCGGTGCCATGCTGACCGCGGCGGGCGGCGGTTTCGAGGGATGGGTTCTCATCACCGGCATCGCGAGCCCGGTGTTGATCGCAGCGGGCGTGCTGCTCGTCCTGCTCGAACGCCGTCGGATCAAGGCGAAAGAGGGCAAATCGCTTCTCGACCCCGGTGGTCACTGACCGCGAGCGCAGTCCCGACGCCGTGAGGGCGACACCCGGCACATGCGCCGCCACCGACAGCAACGACGGACGACGGCGGTATCTCGACGCCTGGTCGGAGCTGCACGGTGGCTACGACGTTCACCGGTCTCACCTGGTTCGCGGGTGGCTGACGGTGATCTACGCGTTGGCGGTGCCCCTCGTCCGGCTTCGGGTGGCCCCGAGTGCGCTCACCGGCGTCGGCGTCCTCTTCGCGATGACCGCGGTGCCGGTCGCGACGGCAGGCGCGGTCGGGCTGATCCTGGCGTCGTTGCTGCTCGTGTCCTCCGCCCTGGTGGACAGTCTCGACGGCGCCGTCGCCGTTCTCCGTGACCGATCGTCCGCGTTCGGCTACGTCGTCGACTCGGTCGCCGATCGTCTCTCCGACCTCGCCGCGTTCACCGTGCTGTGGGTTCTCGGGGCGCCACCGCTCGCCGTCCTCGTCGTGGCGGTGCTGACACTTCTTCAGGAAACCGCTCGCGCGCGGGCGGTGTCGGCCGGCATGCGCGACATCGAGATCGTGACCGTGTGGGAGCGACCGTCGCGGACCATCACCGTCGTCGTCACCGCGCTGGGGTGCGTGTTCGTCGCGGATACAGTTGTCTTCGCGACGATCGGCATCGTGATCGGGTGCGTTCTGGCGGTCATCGGTTCGGCCCAGATCGCGGTCACGATGTTCCGACGGTTGCGCTCCGTTCCTGCACCACGAGGCGATCGCACTCGAGGGTGAACACCCAGCCCATCAGTACCAGGATGTGCAGCAGGAACAACCACAACCCGAGTGCGACGACCGCGCCGACGGCTTCCAGGCCCCCGAACGGCCCGGACCACGGAATGGGAATGGCCAGGAACAGCACGAAGCCCTGCAGGAAGCCGGCGACGATCGACGACGTAACCAGCGCTCCGACCACCGTGGACGTCCACGACAGCCGGGTCGGCGCGACCACCCGGAACGTCCACCCGATCGGTATCGCGAGCACCAGCCAGATCGTCACGAACCCCAGCCAGACGCGGAACGCCGAGGCCGCGACTCCCGACACCCCGTCGCCGATGGTCACGGACGCCAACGCGTTGCCCGCGAGCAGAACCGGGGCGAGCAGCAGCGGCGCCACGATCAGAACGGGCAGCGAGAGCAGCCGACCGCGCCAGCCGATGTAGTTCTCGGTCACCGGTTCGTACACCAACAGCGCGCGCCGCATGCCCTCGCCGTAGAAGGTGGCGGGCAGGATCGCGACCACGGCGGCGAGCAGACCGAGCTGGGTACCGGCCTCGAAGAGTGCGTCGACCGCTCCGGGCGCCCCCGTCGCTCCGGGCAGCACCGACGCGATGGCGTCGCCGTACCGCAGAACCGAGTCGGTCCCGAACAGGGCGGTGGACATCCGCAATCCCAGCAGCAGCATCGGGATCAGCGCGATGCCGCCGTAGAAGGTCACGCCCGCCGCGATCAGCGCGGTGTCGCGCGTCGCCGTCCGGGTGCGCATACCGGCACGAATCCGTCGATGTCTGCGCACCAGGGTGATCCAGATGCGCACCGGGCCGACGGTGTCCGGTGCAGTGCTCATCGCATCGCTGTACCCGCAGGTCGCGTGGGTCAATCGAGTTTCGCGGATCGGGCGGAGGGGTACGTATGCACCGTCCCCAAACGAAAAGGTGTCGCACAGTGACCCGTGGTTCCGATGTCGTCTCCACCCCCTACCCCCTGGGTGTCAGCCGACGTTCCGAAGGGCGCGCCAACGTCGCGCTCTACTCCGAGACCGCCGACACCGTCCGCGTCGTGACCTTCGACGCCGACGGCCACGAGACGGGGTCGACCGAACTGACCGAGTACACCGGGCACGTCTTCCACGGTCTGGTCGACGGGATGGAGGTCGGGACCCGGTACGGATTCCGCGTCGACGGTCCGTGGGATCCGGCGTCCGGACTGCGGCACAACGCCGCGAAGCTGCTGCTCGATCCGTACGCGAAAGCGGTCGCGGGCGGCGTCGAGTGGGACGAGGCCGTCTTCGGCCACCATCACGACGAGCCCGAGACCCGCAACGACGCCGATTCCGCGCCGTTCATGCCGCGTTCGGTGGTCGTGGACGACGCGTTCGACTGGGGCGACGACACCGCCCCGCGCATTCCGCTGTCGGAGACCGTCGTCTACGAGATGCACGTCAAGGGCTTCACGCAGACCGATTCCGAGGTCGACGAGAACATCCGCGGAACCTACGCCGGTCTCGCGCACCCCAAGGCGATCGAGAAGCTGACCCGGTTGGGTGTCACCTCCGTCGAACTGCTGCCCATCCACCAGTTCGTCCAGGATTCGCATCTGCTCGAGGAGGGCCGCCGGAACTACTGGGGCTACAACTCCATCGGATTCCTCGCCCCGCACAACGAATACAGCAGCAGCGGTGACACGGGCGGTCAGGTCACCGAGTTCAAGGAGATGGTCAAGGCTCTGCACGCCGCGGGACTCGAGGTCATCCTCGACGTGGTCTACAACCACACGGCCGAGGGCAACCACCTGGGTCCGACGCTGTCGCTCAAGGGAATCGACAACGGGTCGCACTACCGCCTGGTGCCCGAGGACAACAGCGCGTACTTCGACACCACCGGCACCGGCAACAGCCTCAACGTGGGGCACCCGGCCGCCCTCGCTCTGATCATGGACTCCCTGCGCTACTGGGTCACCGAGATGCACGTCGACGGGTTCCGCTTCGACCTCGCGAGCACCCTGACGCGGCAGGACGAGGACCTGAGCAAGCACAGCGCCTTCCAGGATCTGATCCACCAGGACCCCGTGCTCGCGCCGATCAAGATGATCGCCGAGCCCTGGGACACGCAGGGCTACCAGGTCGGCGGTTTCCCGGCGCGGTGGTCGGAGTGGAACGGAAAGTTCCGCGACGACGTCCGTGACTTCTGGCGCGGCGAGGACGGCAGCCTGTCGGCGTTGGCCCAGCGCGTGTCCGGCAGTCCGGACGTCTACGAGAACGATCGACGCCCGACGCTCGCCAGCGTCAACTTCATCACCGCACACGACGGTTTCACCCTCGCCGACCTCACGGCCTACGACGAGAAGCACAACGAGGAGAACGGCGAGGACAGCCAGGACGGCGAGTCCGACAACCGCTCCTGGGGTTGCGGCGCGGAGGGCCCGACCGACGATCCCGAGATCACCGCACTGCGGGACCGTCAACGACGAAACCTGTTGTCCACCTTGTTGTTGTCGGCCGGAGTGCCGATGATCCTCGGGGGCGACGAGATGGCTCGCACCCAGGGGGGCAACAACAATGCCTACTGCCAGGACAACGAGATCTCCTGGTTCGACTGGGAGAACGCCGATGCCGAACTCGTGGAGTTCACGACGGAGCTGATCGCCCTGCGCCGCGAGCACCCGGCGTTGAGGCCGGTGTGGTTCCGCCACGGCGAGGACGGAGACACGCAGGACACCGTGGACTTCCAACGCGCCGACGGAGTCGCGATGGGGGACGACGACTGGAGCGACGGCTCGAGCAAATCGATCGCGGTCCTCTACAAGTCGAGCCGCGAGAACACGATCTTCCTGTGGCTGATGAACGCTTCCGACGGAGCCGTGAATTTCACTCTGCCGCAGGAGACCTGGTCCGTCACCATGTCGAGCGACCCGGAGCAGGCCGTGGACGACGGTGCCGCCGAGATCCTGGTACGCGATCGATCGTTCACGTTGCTGCAGGCCCGAGCAGCGTAGCGAGCACCACCGCGGCGCGAGCGGACTCGGGGACCGCCGCGCCGCGCGCGAGATCGTGAGCGGTCGCGGACGCCGCCGCGACGAGGAATCGGGTGTCGGCCGACGTCAGTTCGGGCCGGATCGACCGGAGCAGGTGGCTCCACTCCGCCCGCTCCTGGGTCAGGAGATCGAGTACGGTCCGGCGCACCGGATCACCGACGTTCGCGTACTCGAGACGGAGAACCGCCGATGCAGGTCGCGAGAGAAGGTCGGCGGTCACGGCGTCGACGAGTCGGGACACCGCTTCTCGCGGCGACTTCGATTCCGCGAGCACGGTGGACATGCGTTCGGCCGACCGCTGCGCCGCGCGCAGACACACCTCGTCGAGCACGTCGGATCGGCTGCGAAAGTATCGGTAGAGCGTTGCCGGAGCGAGGTCGACGGAGCCGGTGATGTCCCGCACCGTGACCGCCTCCACGCCGTGCTCGGCGAACAGCGCGGCGGCCGCGTCGAGCAACCTCTGCCGCCGGGTCGCCGGAGCGAGCCCGCCGCGTTCGACGGGCGACGGGTGAGCGACGGCGGGCGGAGGCGTGGTCGCGGCCGTGACGATCGCCTCGCTCAGGAGATCGACGACGCGTCGGGTCGACGACGCGGTGCGGTGAGTACCGACACTCGACACCACCGCCAGCGTGGCGACACCGGCTCGATACGGATCGACGGTGTCCGAGAAGCGTTGTGCGGCAGCCTGTACGGCGGCGGTCACCGCGGCCGTACGGTCGTCGATCACGGTGCGATCCTCGGGTCGCAGATGGTGCCGGTTGCGGCGCAGGGACCCGACGCCGGTGCGCACCGGCATCGCCGACCGGAGCAGGGCACGGGCCACGTCCGGGAACTCCGCTCGCGGCCCCGGCTCGGCGGCCGCCCGCGCGAGCCGCTCCGCCGTCGCCGTCGTGGATCGGTGCAGCAGAGCGTATTTGGAGGGGTGGTGGCGGTAGATCGCCGGCCCGGTGGCGCCGACCGCGGCCGCGATGTCGTCGATCCCCACCGCGGCGTACCCGTGGCGCGCGAACAGAGCGGTGGCGGCGGTGAGGATGCGGCGGTCGGTTCGGGCGGATCCGGGGGTCATCGTCCGCGGACGGCGGCGGGGTGGATCTCGACCTCGCTCGCCTTGACCACGAAACAGACGCGCATTCCGGGGGCGAGGTCCAGGTCGGCCACCGCGCTCACGGTGACGTCGGCGTGCAACCGCGGCAGGGCGGCCGTCGGCGCCGAGGTGACTCGGACGAACGAGCCGTGCGCATCGAGGTGGGCGATCTCGACGTCGAGTACGTTGCGTGGGCTTCCCGCCGGATCGGTGAGGTGGATCGCGACCGCGGCGGGGGAGATCAAAGCGACCGCGGCGGTGCCGCTCGGAATGTCTGCGGCGATGCCGTGCGGAACTCGGGCCGCGGCTCGCCCCACGATCGGGGTGCCGCCCGTGGTGGTGAGGGTCCCGTCCCCGCCGGCGGTGCCCTCGACGAGGTTGATGCCCGCGATCGACGCGCCGAACGCGCTGCGCGGCGCGGTGAGCACGTCACGCACCGGACCGGTCTCCACCACCGTGCCCTTCTCGATCACGGTGGCCGTGGTCGCGAGGGTGAGCGCATCCACCCGGTCGTGCGTCACCAGTAGGGTCGTGCGCGGCCGATCGCGAAGAATATCCCGCAGGACCCGCCGCATGGCGGGGGCGGAGTCGGCGTCGAGCGCCGCGAAGGGTTCGTCGAGCAGGAGAACGTCGGGGTCCGCGGCCAGCGCCCGGGCGAGGGCCACTCGTTGGGCCTGACCGCCCGAGAGGGCGCCGGGCCTGCGGTCGGCGAGGTGACCCGCGCCGACCGCGTCGAGCCAACGCCGCCCCTCGCGTTCGGAGTCGCGTCGACCGAGGCCGCGGCTGCGCGGCGCGAAGGCCACGTTGGCCAGCGCGGTGAGATGGGGGAAGAGCAGAGCCTGCTGCGCGAGCAGGGCCACCGATCGACGATGCGGTGCGACCGCGATCCCCGACGCGGTGTCGGTGAGGATTCGCGAACCCACCTCGACGCGCGCGGTGTCCGGGCGCAGCAGCCCCGCGACGACGGCGAGCGCTGTGGACTTTCCGGCGCCGTTGGGGCCGAGAAGAGCCGTGACCTCGCCGGACGCGACAGTGAGGGCGAGATCGACGCCTCGTTCGGCCGAGATCGCGGTGAGCGACAGACCGGTCGCGCGGTCGGCGATGTTCACAGGGCACCGGCTGTTCGTCGGCCTCGGGTGAGCAGCACGATCAGGCCCGCAGCCAGGACCAGCAGCAGGGACAGGGCCACTGCCGCGTCGGGATCGATCTCGCGTTGCAGGTAGATCTCCAATGGGAGGGTCCTGGTGACGCCCTGCAAAGATCCGGCGAAGGTCAGCGTCGCCCCGAATTCGCCGAGCGCGCGAGCGAACGACAGCACCGCCCCGGACGCGAGACCGGGGAGAACCATGGGGAGGGTCACGCGGCGGAGCACCGTCGTCGGGCGCGCGCCGAGGGTCGCGGCGATCACCTCGTACCGAGTACCGGCCGTCCGCAGCGCTCCCTCCAGGCTGATGACGAGAAACGGCAGGGCCACGAAGGTCTGGGCGAGAACGACAGCCGCGGTGGTGAACGCGATGTCGATGCCCCACGCATCGAGATGGCGCCCGAGCAGTCCCTGACGGCCGAAGGCGTAGAGCAGCGCGATCCCGCCGACCACCGGGGGCAGCACGAGGGGGAGGAGGACGAGCGTGCGCATCGCGGAGACCACGCGGGAGGTCGAGCGCGCGAGAACCAGCGCCATCGGCACACCGAGGATCACGCACAGCAGGGTGCTGACGGACGCGGTCTGGAGGCTCAGGACGGTGGCGGCCCGCGCCGATTCGGAGGTGATCAGGGCCAGGAACGTCGAGGGGTCGACCGCGAGCACCATCGCCACGAGCGGTGCGGCGATCAGCGCCCCACCGAGCAGGGCCGGCACCAGAATCCAGACGGGGATCCTCGCGGCGGGGTTCGCACCGATCACGGCGAGGGCGGGGTCTCGACGATCACCGTCGTCGCCTTGACGACGGCGACCGCGACACTTCCGGGTTCCAGGCCCAGCGCGCGGACCGAGGAGGCGCTCATCAGCGAGGTCACCGTGAACGCACCGCACTGCATCTGGACCTCGGCCATCACGGTGTCGGCGGTGACGGAGGTGACCAGGCCGGCCAACCGGTTGCGGGCCGAGCTCACGGTGCCGCTGGGATCGGGCGGGGTGGACGCCCGGTCGCGCGCGTGAGCGGCGAGGGATGCGCCGTCGAGGACGGTGCGACCGGCGGCGTCCTTGTGGGACGCCACCACGCCGCTGTCGATCCACCTCCGCACGGTGTCGTCGCTGACTCCCACCAGCGCGGCGGCGTCCTTGACCCGGAGATCGGTCACGGCCGCACGCACCCGGTGGACGCAGATGCGGACAGGACGCGGCAATCGGGACGCATTCGCTCATGGTAGCCGGACGTCTCGCGGCGCGGGTGGGCTGTGACATCCCCCCAGAACGCCGCGGTGGCCGCCACGAGGTTCAGCGGCGGCGCACCGCGCTCGGCGGAGAGCGGTCACCGCGGCCGCGCAGCGACCGGGCAGTCCGATTTCGGTACGTGTCCGTTACCCTGGGCGGCGGCGCGTGCGGTGGTGGTACCGCCTGCGTAGTGGGATATTGAGCACTCGTACCGAGTGTCGGGAGTACAGCGCCCCGGGCGCCGAAGTGGAGTATCGATGAGGTTGACGTCCGTCGACGGTGCGCGCAAGCGTGCCCTTTTTGTCGCATTCACGGCGGTGGCAGCCCTGGCGGTCACCTCGTGCGCTGCGGTCACCGATCGCGCCGAGGCCGCCCCGCCCGCGCCCATCGACTCGAATCCTTTGTCGGAACTCATGAAACCCAAGCTGGCTCTGCCCGCCGAGGACGGATCGGTCGGCTTCTCGCCTGCGGATCCGGTGACGGTGGGCGTCAGCGAGGGCACGCTGTCCGCGGTGACCCTCACCGACGCGTCGGGCGAGGTGGTTCCGGGTGAGATCGCCGCGGACCGCGCGTCGTGGGTCAACACCGCGCCGCTGGACTACAACGGGACCTACTCGGTGCGGGCCGACGCCTACGGGCTCGGCGGTGCGGCGACGGCGACGTCGACGTTCACCACGAGCTCGCCGGGCAACCTCACCAAGCCGTACCTCCTGCCGTTCGAGGATTCCGTCGTGGGTATCGGTCAACCGGTGGCCGTCCAGTTCGACGAGCCGATCCCCGATCGGATGGCGGCGCAGGAGGCCATCACCGTCGTGACCAACCCCCCGGTCGAGGGCGCGTTCTACTGGGTGAACCAAACCGAGGTGCGGTGGCGTCCGCAGGAGTTCTGGGCGCCGGGTACCACCGTGAACGTGACCGTCGACGTGTTCGGTCGCGACCTCGGTGACGGCCTGTTCGGTCAGGAGAACGCCACGTCGAACTTCTCGATCGGGGACGCGGTGATCGCGACCGCCGACGACGCGACGAAGCAGGTCACGTTCAACGTCAACGGAGTCGACGTCATCACCATGCCCACCTCGATGGGCAAGAACAGCACCCCGACCGACAACGGCGTCTACATCATCGGCGACAAGTTCGCCTCGATGGTGATGGACTCCTCCACCTACGGGGTGTCGGTGGACTCACCCCAGGGGTACCGCACCCCGGTGGACTGGGCGACGCGAATGTCCTACAGCGGCATCTTCTTCCACTCCGCACCGTGGTCGACGGGCTCCCAGGGCAACACGAACGTGAGCCACGGATGCCTGAACCTGAGTCCCGCCAACGCCAAGTGGGTCTACGACAACACCAAGCGCGGCGACATCACGATCGTGAAGAACACCGTGGGCGGAACCCTGTCGGGCACCGACGGACTGGGCGACTGGAACATTCCGTGGAACGAGTGGAAAGCCGGTAACGCCCAGTCCGTCTGAGCGCGCGGTTACGCCCGCAGGCCGAGGGCGGTGAGGTAGCCGACCGGGTTGATCGCCTGGCCGCCGCGCCGCACCTCGAAGTGCAGGTGGGGTCCGGTCGAGTTGCCGGTGCTGCCCACGGCGCCGAGGCGCTGTCCCGGGGTGACGGTGTCGCCCACGGAGACGGCTTGGCTTCCGGCCACCATGTGGCCGTAGAGAACCTCGGTGTCGCCGCTCTTGATGCGCACGGTGTTGCCGTAGCCGTCGCGATTGTCGCCGGCCTGCACCACGGTGCCGCCCGTGACCGCGACGATGGCCGTGCCCTGCGGAGCCGCGAAGTCCAGGCCGTTGTGCTGCTGCCAGCCGCCGCCGGTGGGGCTGTTGCGCCCGCCGAAACCGGAGGAGATGCGGTAGCTGCCGGCCGCGACCGGAAGCATCGAACCGCCGACGCCGCTCGGTGCGGCGACGAAGGGCGGCGGCGCCGTGGGCGACCCGCCCGGCACGGTGACCGGGCTCGGCGCGGGGACGGGACCGGACGAGCCCGGCGCGAGCATGGCCCCACCGAGCACCAGGCCGGCGACTTCCTGGACCAGGACGCCGGTGGCGTCGTAGACCGCCGCGAGGATCGCGGCCTGCTGACGGGCGTCCATCTCGAAGCCCGGAATGGCGAACGCCGGCAGGGCCGGTAGAGGTGGAAGTGCCGGGGCCGCTGCGGCCGTCGGCTGGGCGACGAACATGAGCGTGCCGGTCACGGCCACCGATGCGACGACGGCCGATCCCCACCGGCGTCGTCGTGTGGTGGTCGGTGCGATCCGATCCCGGCTCGATGGAACTGACTTCGATGAGTGCACGTGCTACCTCCGGTTGCGCTCCGCGTGGGAGCGTCGATGTGCCGACAAGCGACATCGGGAGAGGCAGCAGCCGTGCGACGGCATGACGAATCCAGGTCGTGAACAGACCGGGGCGGCGCCGCGAGATGATCTTCCCTTACCATCCCACGCGCCACTCGAGACACATGCTTTCACTCAGTGCGCACCTTCCCCAAGAGCGCCTCCGTCACCATACGTCACACCTGTGTTGTGTGGTTACACGAATGGTGAATTACAGCAACGGAATTCGGCTCACCTGCACAGACGACGAAACAACACGAACGTCATTCGAACGCGTGTGTGGACGGCATCTGCCGAGAGGGGCGTGCACGTCGCGAAACGACGAAAGCCCCGGCTCCATCAGGAGCCGAGGCTTTCGCATCGGGGTGGACGACGGGACTCGAACCCGCGACAGCCAGGATCACAACCTGGTGCTCTACCAACTGAACTACGCCCACCATGTCCGCTCGTCCGGTGGAGCAGGACTCGCGGCGCAGTCGATATTAGCGTGTGGGATCTCCGAGACGCTAATCCGTATCCGACGTGGTCTCATCGGTCGAGGTCAGCGACGACACGACGGCCGCGATGTCGTCCGTCGAGGGGCCCGGAGGGGCCACGAAGACGGTCTGCCGGTAGTACTTCAACTCCCGGATCGACTCCTCGATGTCCGCGAGCGCGCGATGAGCCAGCCCCTTGGGCGGTTGGCCGAAGTAGATCCGTGGGTACCAGCGGCGAGCCAGTTCCTTGATGGAACTGACGTCGATCATCCGGTAGTGCAGGTAGTCGTTCAGCTCCGGCATGTCGCGGGCGATGAAGCCGCGATCGGTACCGATCGAGTTGCCGCACAGCGGTGCCGTGCCTGCGGGCACGTGTTGACGGATGTACTCCAGCACCGCGGTCTGCGCCTGATCCATGGTCACCGTCGAGGCGCGGACCTCCTCCGTCAGACCGGATTTCGCGTGCATGGCGGTGACCACGTCCGGCATGGACGCGAGCGATTCGTCGTCGCAGTGGATGACGATGTCGACGCCCTCACCGAGGACGTTCAGGTCACTGTCGGTCACCAGGGCCGCGATCTCGATGAGTTTGTCCGAGCCCAGCTCGAGCCCGGTCATCTCGCAGTCGATCCACACCAGTTTGTCGTTGCTCACCTGGCCGAGAGTAGTACCCCGCCCCGAGCGTCGACGCGGTGCGATGATGGAGCCATGGCAATCGACCACATCGGTATCCGCGTCGGGGACGTCGAGGCGAGTGTCGAGTTCTACACGACCGCCCTCGCACCACTCGGATACGCGTACCGCATGGGTGGGTCGCACGGCGCAGGACTGGGAGTCGGTGCGAAGCCCGATCTGTGGCTGTATCCGGGTACGCCGCCGTCCGATTCCGTTCACATCGCACTGGAAGCCGACGATCGAGCAACGGTGGACGCGTTCCACGATGCTGCAATCGCGGCCGGGGCCGTCTCGACAGGCGAGCCCGGCATCCGATCGGAGTACCATTCCGGCTACTACGCGGCCTTCGTCACCGATCCCGACGGATACAACCTCGAAGTCGTCGTTCACGAATGGTGACCGGCCGCCTCGTCGCCCGAATACTCACCACGATCGGAGCTCGCCGATGACCGAGTCTGCACCCGACCGGGCCGCCGCCATCGCCGCCGGGTACGCGACCGACGGGGGTGCCGTCGAACTCGGCAGTGTGGTCCTGGACGGCACCGCGGATTCCTCGGCCCGTGTCCGTCTACCGCTGAAGATGGTGAACAGGCACGGGTTGATCGCCGGCGCGACGGGCACCGGCAAGACGAAGACGGTGCAGGTGATCGCCGAGCAGCTCTCTGCCGCAGGAGTTCCCGTGGTCCTCGCGGACATCAAGGGCGACCTGTCCGGATTGTCCACGCCGGGTGCCGATTCGGAGGCAATGCGCGCACGGGCGGTGGACACGGCGGCCGAGGGCTGGGCGCCGACGGCGTTCCCGGTGGAGTTCCTCTCGCTCGGTACCGAGGGTGGAGCGGTGCCGGTGCGCGCCACGATCACCGCGTTCGGTCCCATCCTGCTGAGTAAGGTGTTAGGGCTCAACGCGACTCAGGAATCGACGCTCGGGCTGGTCTTCCACTGGGCCGACACGCAGGGTCTCGTACTGCTGGATCTGAAGGATCTGCGCGCCGTCATCACCCATCTGACCAGCGACGAGGGCAAGGCGGACCTGAAAGGTATCGGCGGGGTCTCGAGAGCAACGGCGGGAGTCATCCTGCGCGCGTTGGTCAACCTCGAGGCCGACGGTGGGGACACCTTCTTCGGCGAGCCGGAGATGCGGACCGAGGACCTGATCAGGACCGCACCCGACGGCCGCGGCGTGATCACACTGTTCGAGTTGAGTGCTCTCGCAGCACGTCCCGCGATGTTCTCCACCTTCCTGATGTGGGTCCTCGCGGATCTGTTCCAGACGTTGCCGGAGGAAGGAGATCTGGACGAGCCGAAGCTGGTGTTCGTCTTCGACGAGGCGCACCTGTTGTTCGCCGACGCGTCGAAAGCCTTCCTGCAGCAGGTCGAACAGACCGTGAAACTGATCCGCTCGAAGGGAGTGGGCATCTTCTTCTGCACGCAATTGCCCACGGACGTACCGGGTCCGGTGCTCTCCCAACTCGGCGCCCGCGTACAGCACGCACTGCGTGCATTCACCCCCGACGATCAGAAGGCGCTGAGCAAGACCGTGCGCACCTACCCGACGACCGAGGACTACGACCTCGAGGAGGCGCTCACCACTCTCGGCACCGGTGAGGCGATCGTGACCGTACTCAGCGAGAAGGGTGCACCGACCCCGGTGGCGTGGACCAGGATCCGGCCGCCGCAGTCACTGATGGACACCATCGGCACCGACGCGATCACCGCAGCGGCGACGGCGAGCCCGCTGTGGGCGACGTACGGGACGACGATCGACGGCGAGTCCGCCTACGAGTTGCTGACTGCACGGATGGCGCCCGACCCGACGCCCACCGAGACCGAGTTCCCGCCGCTTCCGCAGACGTACGACCTGCCGCCGCTTCCCCCGCCGGAAACCTCGGGCCCGTCGGCCGCCGAGCGCATGATGAGCAACCCGGCGGTCGAGAGTTTCCTCAGATCCGCCGCCAGTGCAGCCGGTCGGGAGATCTCCCGCAGCATCTTCGGGACGGGGCGCCGCCGACGGCGGTGAGCTCTACTGCCCGCCGAGCTTCTTGTAGAAGCTGCCGATGATCGGGGCGCTGATCGCTCGGGGACTGTACTGACCGGCGACCGACATTCCTTTGCCGACGATGCCCGGAACGATGCGCATCTTGTTCTTGGTGAGGCCGTCGAGCGAGACCTTCGCGGTGTGTGCGCTGTCGATCCACAGGAAGCCCGGCACCACCTTGTCCACGATGGAGGCGTCGGCGGGATCGGGGGTGACCGTGCGTACCGGGCCGGGGGCCAGCAGGGTGCAGTGCACGCCGGTACCGCTCAGCTCGGAACGCAGGGACTCGGAGAACGTGTTCACGAACGCCTTCGTGGCGGCGTACGTGGCGTTGTGGGGGATGGCCATGTTTCCCGCCGCGGACCCCGTGATCAGGATGCCGCCGGCGCCGCGGTCGATCATGCCGGGCAGGACCGCGAGCGTGAGATCGTGCACCGCGACGGCATTGAGCTGAACCTGATCACGCTCGTAGGTGGGATCGAGCTCGGCGACGGGGCCGAACGTCGCGATACCGGCGTTGTTGCACAGCACCGAGATCTCGCGGCCGGAGAGCTCGGTGGCCAGCTCGGCGCGCTGCTCGGGGTTCGACAGGTCGGACACCCGCACCTCGACCGTCACTCCGTGCGCGGCGCTCAGCTTCGCGGCGAGGGCGTCGAGCAGCTCACCGCGTCGGGCGACGACGATCAGCGAGTACCCGCGGGCAGCGAGTTCGGTGGCGAGGGCTTCGCCGATACCGGACGACGCTCCGGTGACGACGGCACGGGAATCGGCGGAGGGTCCTGGGAGGCTCACGCGGCCCAGATTAGCGTCAGATGCTCGCTGCGAGCCGGGTGCCCTGCTCGATCGCGCGCTTGGCGTCGATCTCCGCCGCGACGTCGGCGCCGCCGATCACGTCGACCCGGATTCCCGCCTCGGCAAGGCCGTCCACCAGATCGCGCACCGACTCCTGGCCGGCGCAGATCACCACGTTGTCGACGCCGAGCACGCGGTTCTTCTTGCCGACGCGCACGTGGACCCCGTCGTCGTCGATGCGGCGGTACGTCACGCCCGCGAGCTGGGTGACGTTCTTGTTCCTCAGTGCCGCCCGATGAACCCAGCCGCTGGTCTTACCCAGCCGGGTACCGATGCGTCCATCGGTGCGCTGCAGGAGGTACACCTCGCGCCGAGCGGCCTCGGGTACCGCGGTGGTCAGTGCGCCGGGGGCTGCGGGGTCCCCTGTCACACCCCACTCCTGCCGCCAGCGCGCGAGGTCGAGGGTCGGGGAGTGCTCGGTGGTGAGGAACTCGGAGACGTCGACCCCGATGCCGCCGGCACCGATGACGGCGACTCGGCGACCGATCTCGCGTTCGCCCCGCACGGCCTCGGCGTAGGTCATGACGCTCGGATGGTCGATGCCGGGTATGGACGGGCGGCGCGGAACCACACCGGTGGCCATCACCACGCGGTCGAAGCCCGACAGGTCCGCGACGGTGGCGCGTGTCGAGAGGCGGACCTCGACGTCGGCGCGGGCGAGGGCGTGCGTGAAGTAGCGGACGGTCTCGGCGAACTCCTCCTTGCCCGGAATGCGTCGGGCGATGGCGAACTGGCCGCCGATCTCGTCGCGGGCCTCGAACAGCGTCACGCGGTGTCCACGCTGGCCGAGGGCCACCGCGGCCGACAGTCCGGCGGGACCGGCGCCCACGACGGCGACGTTCGCTCGGCGTCGGGTGGGGGTCAGCACCAGCTCGGTCTCGCGTCCGGCCCGCGGATTGAGCAGACACGACGCCTTCCTGTGGACGAACACATGGTCCAGGCAGGCCTGATTGCAGGCGATACAGGTATTGATCTCGTCGCGGCGTCCGGTGGCGGCCTTCGTCGTCCACTCGGGGTCGGCCAGCATCGGCCGGGCCAACGAGACGAGTTGCGGCGCAGCTCCGTTCCCGTCCGCGGTGAGGATCTCCTCGGCGATCTCCGGCATGTTGATGCGGTTCGCGGCCGCGACCGGGACGGTCACCTCGGCGGCCAGGCGGGAGGTGAAGTCCGCGAACGCCGCCCGCGGGACGGAGGTGACGATGGTGGGCACGCGCGACTCGTGCCATCCGATGTCGGAATTGATCAGGTCGATACCCGCATCCTCGATCTCGCGGGCGAGCGCGACGATCTCCTCCCACGTCTGACCACCCTCGACGAGGTCGGCGATGGACAGGCGGAAGGACAGCAGGAAGTTCGGGCCCACCGCGTCGCGGGTGCGCCGGACGATCTCCACGGCGATACGTCGACGGTTCTCCGGCGACCCGCCCCAGGAGTCGAGCCGGGTGTTGGTGCGTCGGGCCAGGAACTGGTTGACGAGGTATCCCTCACCGCCCATGATCTCCACCCCGTCGTATCCGGCTCGCCGGGCGAGACGCGCGCAGCGGACGAAGTGGTCGACGGTGCGCTCGACCCCTCGGGTGGACAGCGCGCGGGGCCGAAACGGGTTGATGGGAGCGGTGATCGACGATGCGGACACCGACAGCGGATGGTAGGCGTACCGACCCGCGTGCAGGATCTGCAGGAGGATCTTCCCGTCCGCCGCGTGCACGGCGGCGGTGACGCGGCGGTGGCGGCGAGCCTCGATGCGGTGGGTGAGCTTGGCGCCGAAGGGGAGGAGCCAGCCGGTGCGATCGGGCGCGTAGCCGCCGGTGACGATGAGGCCGACACCGCCGCGCGCCCGCTCGGCGAAGTACTCGGCCAGGGCGTCGATGTCCTTCGCGCGATCCTCGAGGCCGGTGTGCATGGATCCCATGACGACCCGGTTCTTCACCGTCGTGCGGCCCAGGGTCAGTGGCGACGTCAACACGGGGAAGGGGGACGCGGTCGGTTCCATGGGCTCGAGTATGTATCACCGCGCGTCCTGTGAACCGGACCGCGGTGAACCGGCGGTTACCATCCCCCCATGGTCGAGGTCGGTACACCGGACACCGTGACGAAGAAGCAGGTTGCAGCGTGGGGGATCTGGGACTGGGGGTCCGCGGCCTTCCAGGCCGTGATCCTCACGTTCGTCTTCTCCGTCTACCTGACGGACGCCGTGGGCGACGATCTGCCCGGCGACATCACCGCGACGTCCTGGCTGGGATGGGCGCTGGGCATCGCGGGCCTCACCATCGCCGTTCTCGCACCGGTCACCGGGCAGCGGGGTGACGCGCGGGGCCGACGTAAGCGCTCGCTGTTCGTGCTCACCACCGCCACCGTGGTGGTGATGGCCGCGCTGTTCTTCGTGCGCGACGAGTACCGGTACCTGTGGCTCGGGTTGGTGCTGCTGGCGGTGGGCTCGGTGCTCTTCGAGCTCGCCCAGGTGCCGTACACCGCGATGCTGCGCCAGGTCTCCACCCCGGACAACCTGGGGCGGGTGTCCGGATTCGGTTGGGCGATGGGCTACTTCGGCGGCATCGTTCTGCTGCTCATCTGCTTCGTGGGGTTCATCGCGGGGGACGGTGACACACGCGGGCTGTTGTCCGTCACCACCGAGGGCGGCCTCAACATCCGGCTCGTGGCGCTGCTGGCGGCGGTGTGGTTCTTCCTGTTCTCGCTGCCCGTGCTGTTCGCGGTGCCGGAGCTGCCGCGCACCGTCGCCGATCCCGACGCGGCGCGGGCGGGATTCATCGAGTCCTACCGCGTGCTGTTCCGCGACGTCGCGGACCTGTGGCGGGTCGAGCGGCGCACCGTGTACTTCCTCATCGCCAGTGCACTCTTTCGTGACGGCCTGGCCGGGGTGTTCACCTTCGGCGCCGTCCTGGCGGTCACGGTCTACGGGATCAGCAGTGCGGACGTGTTGCTGTTCGGCATCGCGGCGAACGTGGTCGCGGCGCTGGGCGCGCTGATCGCAGGACGGGTGGACGACACGGTGGGGCCCAAGCGGGTCATCGTCGTCTCGCTGACCGCCATGATCGTGACGGGACTGATCCTGCTCGCGGTGTCGGGCCCGCTGATGTTCTGGATCTTCGGGCTGCTCCTGTGTGTGTTCGTCGGGCCCGCTCAGTCGTCCTCGCGCACCTTCCTCACCCGCATCACGCCGCCGGGACGCGAAGGCCAGATGTTCGGGCTCTACGCCACGACCGGCCGAGCGGTGTCGTTCCTGTCGCCGACGTTGTTCGGATTCTTCGCCTACGCCCTCGGTGCGGACCGGTTCGGCATCCTCGGCCTGATCGTGGTGCTCGGCGTGGGGCTGGCGGCGCTGCTCGCCGTGGCGGCGCCCCACGGCGACAGGGCCCGCGAGGTGGCCTGAGTTCGGTTCAGCGGGCGAGGATCTCGTCGACCAGTCGCTGCGGCTGGTCCTCGGGGATCCAGTGGCTGCCGCCGAGTTCGACGAACCGGTACGGGGCGTCGACGTGCCGTTCGGTGCGTTCGGCCGCGACGCGTCCGACGGCGGTGTCGCCCGTGCTCCAGACGTACGTGGTGGGGACGGTGCAGGGGCCGAGGTCGCCGAACTCCCGCGTCATCGCGCGGTACCAGTTCAGGCCGCCGGTGAGGGCGTCGCGGTGGCCGACGACGGGCAGATGTCGCCGCGCGACGGTCGGATCCGTGGCGCCGGAGAACATCGCGATCAGACGCTCGGCGTCGTTCTCCAGGAGCAGATCCTCGGCCTTCCCCGGCTGCCGGAAGAGGGTCATGTAGGTCGACCGCTGCTTCTGGTCCTCGTCGTTGCGCAGCGCCCAGCCGAAGGCACCGGGGTGGGGGAGCGAGACGGCGGTCAGGCTGCGCACGCGGTCGGGATGAAGAACGGCGACGTGCCAGGCCACGATCGCGCCCCAATCGTGCCCGATCAGATCGACCGAGTCACGGCCGAGCGCGTCGATCATGCCGACGACATCGCCGGTCAGTTTCTCGATCGTGTATTCCTCGACGCCGATCGGCCGGGCGTCCGGGGAGTAGCCGCGCTGGTTCGGGACGACGACGTGCCGCCGCGCCGCGGCCAGCGGCCGGGCGACCTCGGTCCAGCTGGCGGACGACTCCGGAAAGCCGTGCAGGAGAACGGAGGTGGGATTCGCCGCGTCTCCGTACTCGTCCGCGTCGAAGGTCAGGTCGCCGATCGGGATACGCATGTGCCCCAGGTTAGCGGGCGGATCCTCGCGCCGAGTCGACTCGGTCGGAGGACAGGCGGGGGCGCCACTGGCCCATACCGAGCATGACGACGCGCAGTTGCTTCTCGGCCCGCGCGACGATGTCGCGTTCGGCGGCGCTCGAGGGCGCGGCGTCGAGAAGTTCGACCACGGTCGCGAGCATCGTGTTCACGATCAGGTTCGCGACCATGTCGAGGTCCTCGCCCGGCCAGTCGCCGAGTCCCGGCACGCGGGAGAGGTCCTGGGTGAGTTCGTGGACGATCATGCGCAGCTCGGAGTCGATGGCCCGCCGCACGTCGACCACCCCGCCCGATCGCTCGCGCACCAGGAAGCGGAACTGTTCGTCGTGCTGTCGGATCTGTCCGACCAGGACCCAGATGGATTGACGGGCGTTCTCGGTGCCCGGCGTCCGGCGCGCATCTCGCAGGGCGTGCCGGAGTACCCGCATGCTGTCCTCGACGACCGCGACGCCGAGATCTTCCATGGAGGCGAAGTGTCGGTAGAACGCGGTGGGCACGATCCCGGCAGCGCGGGTCACCTCGCGGAGGCTCACGCTCGCGAAGCTGCGGTCGGCCACGAGGTCGAGGGTGCCGTCGAGCAGGAGACGCCGGGTGCGCTCCTTGCGTTCGGCCCGGCTGGCGGTGGCGGGCGCGCTTCGATCCGACATACCTCGACCATATCCGAGATCGGTGTATGCGTGTGCACTCACGGTTCGCGACAGGCTACCGCGTCACTGCAGCTCAGCATGGTGGCGCTCGTCACATTCGGCTTGATTGTCGGTGGTACCGGCTGTCACACTCGGATCCAGTGAACGACTGTGCACTGATAGGCACCTGCCTCCACTGCGCACCACCGGTCGAGCACAACACCAGTCGAGACGGAGGACACCACGTGAGCATCGCGCCGGCACCCCCCACCCGCAGTTGGGTCAGCTCGCTGGCCTCGCGGTTGCGGCCCCGCTTCATCGAAACTCTGACCACACCGCACGCCGTCGACCGGTACCTCGAACTGGTCGACCCCATGATCTCGGTCGACGAGATGCGGGCCGAGGTCGTGGCCGTGCGCCACCAGACCGCGGACTCCGTGACCTTGACGCTCCGTCCCACCTGGCAGTGGAAGGGCTTCACGGCCGGCCACTTCGTCCAGATCGGCGTCGTCGTCAACGGCGTTCGGCACACCCGCTGCTACTCGCCCGTCGGCGCCGAGAACGCCGACGGCGACACGATCGAACTCACCGTCAAGGCCCAGCCCGACGGCATCGTGTCCAACTACCTGGTCGACTCGGCCAAGCCCGGCCTCGTCGTCCATCTCGCTCCGGCCACCGGCACCTTCGAGCTGCCGACGCCCCGGCCGGACCACATTCTGCTGATCAGTGGAGGAAGTGGCATCACCCCGGTGATGTCCATGCTGCGCACGCTGGTGCACGAGGGGTACACCGGACGCGCAACGTTCCTCCACTACGGATACACCGAGGACGACGTCTGCTACCGCGACGAACTCGTCGAGATCGACGCGGCGCACGACAACATCGACGTCGTCCTCGCGTACACCGATCAGCAGGACGGCGGCGACCTGCACGGCTACTTCTCGGCCGAGCATTTGGTCGCCGCCGCTCCGTGGCACGCGTCCGCGCAGACCTACCTGTGCGGTCCCCCCGGACTCATGAACGCGGTGACCGGTGTCTTCGACGAACTCGGAGCCGCGGATGCGCTGCACAAGGAAGAGTTCGTGACGTCCGTGCCGACCGCCGACGGGGACGCGTCGGGCACGGTGTCGTTCGCCGCGTCGTCGACGACCGTCGACAACGACGGCAGCACCCTGCTCGAGCAGGCCGAGGCCGCCGGGCTCAGCCCGGAGTTCGGGTGCCGCATGGGCATCTGCTTCACCTGCACCTCGGTCAAGAAGTCCGGTTGCACCCGCAACGTCAAGACCGGCGAGACCGACTCCGACCCCGACACCGAGATCCAACTCTGCGTGTCCGTCCCCCTGGGCGACGTCGAACTCGACGTCTGACCCACCCCACACTTTTCGAGAAGGAGGTCACCATGTTCGGACTATCCCTGGCATCGCTGCCGTTCCTCGGCTCCGGGTCCGGATCCGACGCCGATCGCGACATGGACAAGCCCGACACCGACGACGGTCCCGTCGTGCTGTCCTACGAAGCGGTCGAGGAGATCGGGCGCAGGCTCGACGATCTTCGCAACCGCACGGTCGCGGACCTCGGTGAAGAGGACCGCGCCTACATCTACAACATCATCAAGGCGCAGCGCGGATTCGAGGTCGCGGGCCGTGGCCTGATGTACCTCGGCTTCTTTCCGCCGGCCTGGATCGCCGCGGTGGGCGCCCTCAGCGTGTCGAAGATTCTCGACAACATGGAGATCGGCCACAACGTCATGCACGGCCAGTACGACTGGATGCGTGAGCCGGGCCTGAACTCCAAGAAGTTCGAGTGGGACAACGTGTGCCCCGCCGATCAGTGGCGCCACTCGCACAACTACATGCACCACACGTACACCAACATCCTGGGCATGGACCGCGACATCGGTTACGGCATCCTGCGGATGGACAAGGACCAGAAGTGGAACCCCTACTACCTGGGGAACCCGGTCTACGCGTTCGCGCTGATGATGCTCTTCGAGTGGGGCGTCATGCTCCACGACCTCGAGGCCGAGAACGTGGTGCAGGGCAAGCGCAAGTGGCACGACATCAAGCCGCTCATGCAGGGCTGGTGGAACAAGGCCGGCAAGCAGGTCCTGAAGGACTACGTGGTCTTCCCGGCGCTCACCGGACCGCTGTTCGTCCCGACGCTGTTGGGCAACGTGACCGCCAACCTGGTGCGCAACGTGTGGGCCTACTCGATCATCTTCTGCGGCCACTTCCCGACGGGGGTGCAGACCTTCACGGAGGAGGAGACCGCCGACGAGACGCGCGGCCAGTGGTACGTGCGTCAGATGCTGGGCTCCGCGAACATCGACGGCGGACGGTTGTTCCACATCATGTCGGGCAACCTGTCGCACCAGATCGAGCACCACCTGTTCCCGGATCTGCCCGCGCACCGGTACCCGCAGATCGCACCCGAGGTCCGCGCACTGTGCGCCGAGTACGGACTGCCCTACAACAGCGGCGGCCTGTTCCACCAGGTCGGTACAGTGTGGGGAAAGATCTTCAAGTACGCCCTGCCCGATCGATTCACCGGCCCCGACAAGGTGACCGGTGTGATCATCGAGCGCGAAAAGGTCGCAGCCTGAGAGGTATTCGAGCATGGTCGGAAAGTTCGAGCGCAACAAGGACACGGTGCAGGAACTGACCGAGTCCGCAGCCGTCCACGTCGGCCGGATCGCGATGATCATCGCGACGGCGGTCCGGGACGTCACCCGCGAGATCGGTGATCTGGTCACCGACGGCATCGAGATGCGGGAGGCCGGCAAGCGAGCGCAGACCGACACGCGCAGGTTCGAGGTCATCGAGGGCGACTTCGAGGACACCACCCGGCGGTCGTCGGGTAGCTGACCGGTTCCGACACACGGCGCCGCACCCCACGGGGGTGCGGCGCCGTTGTCGTCGTCGGACCATGATGGGTCGCATGAGAGCGATCTCCGACGACGAGCGGCGCGTGCGACTGGTGGCGCGGCATCGCGTCGGAGTGCGCGAGCCCCTGACGCCGGACGAGGTGGTCGAGCGCGTTCTCGCGCTCCACGCGACGGACCCGGCGTCGGTGACGCTGTCGGTGTTCGCGCGTTCGTCGACGGCGACGCTGGCCGATCTGCACGCCGCGATGTACGAGGCACGCACGTTGGTGCGGGTCCTCGCGATGCGACGAACGCTGTTCGTGATCGACCGCGATCTGCTGCCGGTGGTGCAGGCCGGAGCGAGCGACGGCGTCGCCCGTGTGCTGAGAGCGCGGCTGCTGAAGCAACTGTCGACGCTTCCGACCGATCCGGTGATCGACGACGCGCCGACGTGGCTCGCGGCCGTCGAAGCCGATGTCCACGAGGCGCTCACCGATGCCGGTACCGCAACCGGTGCCGAACTGTCGGCAGCGGTTCCGGCGTTGCGCACCGCCTTTCTCCCGACCACCGACAAGGCCTACGACGTGCGCCGCAACGTCACCTCGACCCTGCTCGCGTTGCTCTCGGCCGAGGGCCTCATCGTGCGGACCCAGCCGCGAGGATCGTGGACGTCGCGCCACCACACCTGGGCGCCCATCTCCAGCTGGTGGCCGGACGGGCTGCCCGTCGTACCCGAACCCGACGCACGGCGACAGCTGGCGCAGCGATGGCTCGAGGTGTTCGGCCCCGCGTCGGCCACCGACCTCCAGTGGTGGACCGGGTGGAACAAGGGACAGACGACGGCGGCGCTGGCCGGTCTCGACGTCGAACCCGTGAGGCTGTCGTCCGGTGAGGGAATCGCTTTGCGGGACAGTCCCGTTCCGGATGTCGTCGACGCCGGTGTCGCGCTGCTCCCAGCGCTGGACCCGACGCCCATGGGGTGGAAGGAGCGTCGGTGGTACCTGCCGGACGACTACCGACCCGCGCTGTTCGACACCTTCGGGAACATCGGTCCGACCGTCTGGTGGGAGGGACGCGTCGTCGGGGGATGGGCGGTGCGTCCCGATGGCACGGTGACGACCCGGCTGTTGGAGAAGGTCGGGCGATCGGTCTCGACGGCCGTGCGACACGAGGCCGCGCGGCTGACGGTCCTGATCGACGGGACGCCGGTGACGCCGAGCTTTCCGACTCCGCTGGAGAAAGAGTTGCGCACGTGTTGACTCATGCTCTGCCGGACGTGCGGCTCGCGGTGGGTCTCGCGGCGGTCGCGGGATTCGTCGACGCGGTGGGGTTCATCTCCGTGGGCGGGTGGTTCGTGTCCTTCATGACGGGCAATTCGACCCAGGCGGCAGTGGCCGTGGTCGATGGAGAGTTCGCGAACTTCTTCCTCGCGGCGGGCCTCGTCGCGTGCTTCGTGGTCGGCGTCGTGCTGGGGTCGGTGGTCGGTGATCGCGCGGGAATGCGTCGACGCTCGGCGGTGCTGCTTCTCGTCGCCGTGATGTTGACGACGGCTGCGGTCGCGTATCCCGTCACGGGCGTGATGGTTCCGTCGGCGCTGCTCCTGGCCGCGGCGATGGGCGCCGAGAACGCCGTGTTCGAGCGTGACGGCGAAGTGAGCATCGGCCTCACCTACATGACCGGGACGCTCGTGAAGATGAGCCAGAACATCGCGGCGCGCCTGCAGGGCAGGGGCGAACGCAGTTGGCCGCGGTACCTGTCCCTGTGGTCGGCGCTGTGTGTCGGCGCGTTTCTCGGCGCGCTCGCGTACTCGGCGGTGCACTTCTGGAGCGTCGTGATCGCCATCGGAGTGGTCGGTGCGTCCGCGGTCGGTGTTCGGGTGAGCGGCCGGTGAAATCGGACACGGGGCGATAGTCTGGACCCACCGACCCCCGGGGTGAAGGGATGCGACGTGACCGACGACCGGATGGAACTCAGGGTGGGGACCGCCGAACGTGAAGCGGTCGCCCGCCACCTCGGTACGGCAATGGCCGAGGGTCGATTGACGCTGTTCGAGTACGAAGAGCGGGTGGGGAAGGTCTGGTCGTCCGCGACCCGTGGCGAGCTGGCACAGGTCACCGCAGACCTTCCCGCGCCGGTGGACGACGACGCCCTCGCCGCCTCGGAGGACGGCGTTGCGCCGTGGCGCGAATATCTCGACGAATGGAAAGAATGGATCGGCGTCTCGATCCTTCTGACCGGCATCTGGGGCGTGACGTCCATCGCGTCCGGCGAGATCGTCTACTACTGGCCCATCTGGCCTCTCGGCATCTGGGGTGCCGTTCTGCTGGCGTCGATCTTCTGGGGCGACGACGAGGACGACGAACCGGAGAAGCTCGAGAAGAAGAAGGCCATCGAGGAGTGACGGGGCGCCCTGTTTGCCGTCGGTGTCGATCGGTCGGTATCAATCGGTCGGGCAGACGCGGATGAGGTTGCCGTCGGGATCGGCGACGACGAACGTGCGGCCGAACACGTCGTCGTGCGGCTCCTCGACGACGGTGGCGCCGAGTGCCGTCCACCGGGTGAACCACTCGTCGACACTGCGACCGGGCGGGACCATCACGGCCACCTCGCTGAATCTCGGCACGGAGGCGTCGGGTGCGCCCGCGCCGGTCCAGACGCCGAACAGGATTCCGGGCGCCACCGGGAACGTCACGTAGCGCGGGGTGACGAAGTTCGGATCGACGTCGAACAATCCCCGGTAGAACGCGGTCGACGCGTCGGCGTCGCGGACGTGAACGAGGAAGAGGTTCGGGGTGGGCACGGCTGCTCCTTCGGATCGTCGGTGGTGCGGTCCGGATCAGTGTCGGACGGATACCGGACAACCCCCGTCCGGTTTTCGGGAGACAATCGGCCGGTGAAGAGCTCGCGATTGCTGTCGATGCTGTTGCTCCTGCAGACACGTCAGCGGATCACCGTCGGAGAGCTCGCGTCCCGACTCGAGGTCTCCACACGGACCGTCCGGCGTGACGTGGAAGCCCTCTCCGCGGCCGGCGTTCCGGTCTACACGGAGCGAGGTCGGCGCGGCGGGGTCGTGCTCCTGCCGGGTTCGCGGGTCGACGTCACCCGATTGGATCCACCGGAGGTCGAGGCCCTGAGGCTCGCCGGGATCGACGCCGATCAGCGTCGTCGACTCGGAGTGCACGAACCGTTCGAGATGGCCACCCGAAAGATGGACGCCCGACGCGGGCCCATCGCGCCCGACCGTCCGCCTCTGTCCGAGCTGATTCTGGTGGACAACAGTGGGTGGTTCGCCGGTGACGATGACGGTGCGAACGTCGCCGATCTGGCCACGGACCTACGGTCGCTGCGCCGGCTGTCGTTGACGTACCGGCGCAGTGGCGAGACGGAGAGTGCGCCGCGGATCGTCGACCCCTACGGTCTCGTGGCGAAGGCCGGGCGGTGGTACCTGGTCGCAGACCGGGACGGAACACCGAAGTTGTTCGCGCTGAGCCGAATCGAGTCGTGGTCGCTGATGCCCGAGGCAGCCGTGCGGCGACGCGACTGCACGCTGCAGTCGGTGTGGACGGAGCTACGAGCCGCGACCGAACGAGCCGGCGGGGTGACGATCACGGCTCGGATGCGGACGAGTCGTCTCGACCTCGCGGCGCGAATTCTGGGGACACGAATGGTGCACGTCGGCTCGGGCTCGTCGGGATGGACGGATATTCGCCTGTCCTACAGCGATATTCAGGGAGTTCGGCAACTGCTGCAGTTCGGTGACCATATCGACGTTCTGGAACCTCTGCAGGCTCGGGAACTCGTGCGATCGTTGGCCGAGGACCTGGTTCGACGGCATTCTTCGACCGATCCTGTCGGTGGGGTGCGGTAGCGTGGTCTCGGGTTCGAAACCACTGCGCTGGTGGAGAATTCGTGTCGGTGGGGTGGGGTAACGTCGCCGGTATTGCTGGGATCGGGGGGTCTTGTGGTGGTGTCGAGTGCTGCGGGGATGTCGAGTGTTGTGGGGGTGTCGCCGTTCGAGGTGTCGGACGCCGAGGCGGTGGGGGAGGCCTCGCGCGCGGAGAACGCGGCGTGTGCGGTGAAGGTGTTCGCGGCCGCGTCGATGTGGGAATCGTGTTGCGTCGCGGATGCGGCGCGCGGGGTCGACGATCGGCGGTTCGGCAACGCGGCGGTCGCGGAGATCGCGGTGCGTCTGACGGTGTCGAAGACCGTGGCCGAGAAGCTGGCCGAGGTGGGGACCGGTGTGCGCGAACGGCTACCGGAGTTGGCGTCGGCGTTCGCGCGGGGCGAGGTGGACTTCGCTCGGGTGCGCACCGCGGTACAGGAGACCGTCGGGTTGTCGGCAGAGACTCTCGAGGCGTTGTCAGGACCGGTGGCGGAGGCAGCGGCAGTGCTGTCACCGGGGCCGCTGAAGACCGAGATCGGTCGGTTGCTGTCGGTGGCAGATCCCGCGGCGTTCGCGGAGCGTCATCGGGATGCGTCGACACAGGTGAACGTGCGATCCACCAAGGGCATCGCCGGGCTGGTGTCGGTGCGGGCGGATACGACGCCGGAGGTCGGTTCGGCTTTCATGGCTCGGTTGCGGCAGATCGCCGGGACGGTGTGCCCGAAGGATCCCCGCGGACAGGCGCACCGATTGCACGACGCGGTCGCCGCGTTGACGGCCGGAGAGTCGGACCTGGTCTGCGGCTGTGAACGCGAGGGGTGTGCGGCGTCGGTGGCGCGGCCCGCGCCGCTGGCGGGGTCGACGTTGGTGTCGGTGGGAATCGACGCGGCGACGCTGCTCGGGCTGACGTCGGAGCCCGCATTCCTCGAGGGATACGGCGTGGTGCCCGCCGAGGTTGCCCGCGCCTTGGCGGAGGATGCGACGTGGCGAGCGGTGCTGGTCGAGGCCTCGGCGATGCTGGCGCGGCAGCAGGCGGACGGGCCGACATCAACGCCCCCGGGGTGGGAGCCGGCGGCGTGGGCGGCCGAGGATTGGGAGTGGGAGGAACTCCAGCGGGACTGGGCCGGGGAGTGGGACGCGCCGACACCGTCGACGGCCAGCACTTGTTCCTCGCTCACCTCGCGCCGGGTGGTGGCGCGGGGTCGTCGCCGGGCGGCCGGGCCGGTGATGCCGATGTCCTGCCCTCCTCCCGCGCCGCGGGTGCCGGAGGGAATCGCGTCGGTGATCGCCGCGGTGGAACGAGCGCTGGCCGAGGATCCGAGCCTTGCGGAAGCAGGAGCGGGACACGGGTCGGGTGCGGTGACGACAGAGGCGCTGCGGTACCGACCGGGGGCGGGGCTCGCCGAGCGAATCCGAGCCCGAGATGGTGTGTGCCGCTTCCGCAACTGCTCGATGCCGGCGGCGCGATGCGAGATCGATCATGTCGTGCCGTTCGATCACGATGACCCGCGGAGCGGTGGGTGGACGGTGGAGGAGAACCTGCACTGTCTGTGCAAGTTCCACCACGACCTGAAGACGCTGGGTTACTGGGTACCGGCGCTGATGGACGGTGGCGTGGTGATCTGGACGTCGTCGTCGGGGTTGCGGCGGGTGACGGTTCCGCAGGTGAGGCAGGTTTTTCGTCCGGCCATGGTGGTGATCGGAGGCCGGCGCACCACCCCGACGCCCGATCAGGGTGAGTGTCCGTTCTGACCAGGAAAGGTTTCGACGGTGCCCCCGGCAGGATTCGAACCTGCGACCAATGGATTAGAAGGCCATTGCTCTATCCCCTGAGCTACGGAGGCGTGCGCGCGGTCGCCGTGCGCCCGTCGAGTGTAGCGAGGGGTCTTCCGCCGACCCGCCCGCCGGTCCGCCTACTACAGCCTGTAGGTGTCCGCCATCGCTGCGACCGCCGTCACCTCCTACTCTGGAGGTATGGCAACAACCGAAGTCGACCGCGCGGACGCGTCGGCCGAACCCACGCGTCACGATGGATCGACCAGTGTGTTCGTGAGCGCGGGGCTCGTCGCGGCCGTCGTGGCGGCGTTGGTGGTGGCGCTCTCGGCGTCGCAGGCGCTGGTGCTGCTGGGTATCCCGGATCCGGGACCCGTCACCACCTACGGTCTGCCCGCCGTGCGAGCCCTGGGCGAGATCGCCGCGGTCGTCGCGATCGGGTCGCTCCTTCTGGCCGCGTTCTTCGTACCGCCGCAGAAATCCGGAATCCTGGACGTGGACGGATACCGGGCGGTGCGGACGGCGTCCATCGGCGCGATCGTGTGGGCGGCCTGCTCGATCGTGTTGATTCCGTTGACGTTGTCGGACACGTCGGGGCAGCCGTTGAGCGTCGCGCTGCAACCGGAAAATCTGTGGTCCGGTCTGTCCCAGGTCGACATCGCGCAGGCCTGGCAGTGGACCGCCATCATCGCGCTCGTCCTCGCCATCGGGTGCCGCGCGATCCTGAACTGGGCGTGGACGCCGCTGCTGCTGGGACTGTCCCTGCTGTCGTTGATGCCGCTGGCCCTGACCGGGCACTCGTCGTCCGGCGGCTCGCACGACATCGCGACGAACAGCCTGATCCTGCACCTCGTGGCCGCGTCGCTGTGGGCCGGCGGACTGTTCGCTCTCCTCGCCCACGCCCGACGCGCGGGTGCACACACCGACGTCGCCGCCCGCCGGTTCTCCCTGGTGGCGACCGGAGCGTTCGTCGTCATGGGCGTCAGCGGCGTCGTGAACGCGCTCGTCCGCGTCGAACTCGCCGACGTGCTGTCGAGCACCTACGGCCGACTGGTGTTGGCAAAGGTCGTCGCGCTCGTCGCCCTCGGGTTCTTCGGGTGGATCCAGCGGCAGCGCGCTCTACCCGCCCTGGCTGCGGACCCCACGTCCCGGTCGGCGCTCGTGCGCTTCGCCGGTGCCGAGACCCTGGTGTTCGCCGCGACGATCGGCCTCGCCGTCGGTCTGTCACGCACACCGCCGCCGGCCGGAACGCAGCGTGAACTGTCGATCACCGAGGTGGAACTGGGCTACGACCTGTCCGCGCCGCCGACCTTCGGCCGACTGATGCTCGACTGGCGGTTCGATCTGATCTTCGGCACCGCGGCGATCGTCCTGGCCGTCGTGTACCTGCTCGGGGTGCGGCGGCTGCGTCAGCGCGGCGACTCGTGGCCGATCGGCCGCACTATCGCCTGGGTGCTGGGCTGCGCGACGCTGCTGATCGCGACCTCGTCCGGTATCGGTCGCTACTCGATGGCCATGTTCAGCGTGCACATGGGCGCCCACATGATCCTGTCGATGCTGACACCGGTGCTGCTGGTGCTCGGCGGTGCCATCACCCTGGCGCTCCGTGTCCTGAAGCCCGCGGGCAAGAACGGCGTCCCCGGACCGCGCGAGTGGATCCTGCTCGCCCTGCACAATCCGGTGTCGCGCTTCCTGACGCAGCCGATCGTGGGAGCAGTCATCTTCGTCGGCGGCTTCTACGTGCTGTACCTCGGCGGGATCTATGGGAACGCGGTGTCGAGCCACGGTGCTCACCTGGTGATGAACCTGCACTTCCTGCTGAGCGGCTACCTCTTCTACTGGGTCGTCATCGGGATCGACCCCGCACCGCGCCGTCTGTCTCCGGTTGCGAAGCTGGCCATGGTGTTCGGATCGCTGCCGTTCCACGCCTTCTTCGGGGTGGCGCTGATGAGCACGGAGGCGGTGATGGGGGAGACGTTCTTCCGCGGGCTGAACCTGCCGTGGAACCAGGATCTGCTCGCCGATCAGCGGTTGGGCGGCGGCATTGCCTGGGCGACCGGTGAGATTCCCTTGATTCTGGTGATGCTGGCCCTGCTGGTGCAGTGGTCGAGATCGGACCGCAAAGAGGCGGTGCGGACCGACCGCGCGGCCGAGCGAGACCACGGCGCCGATCTCGCCGCGCACAACGCCATGTTCGCGGAGTTGGCACGTCGGGAGCAGGAGAACACCGGGCGCTGACGTTCGGTCAGGTGCGGGCGCGCATGCGCGCCTCGGCCGCACTAGTCGCCGACCGCGGCGGCGTCCATCCTCAGCAGGATGTCGCGGAGCCGGTTGCGCTCCTCGGCGGTCAGGGTCTCGAACACCCGCGCCGAGGTCTCGCGCCGGGCGCGTTCGACCGAGTCGAACAACTCGCGCCCCGACGTGGTGAGGCCGAGCCGCACGGCTCGCCGATCCGTCTCGTCGGCGCGACGTTCGACGTATCCGCCGGCTTCGAGAGAATCCACGACCTCGGTGGCCGAGCGCGGCGCGATGCGCAGGCGCTCGGCCAGGTGGCCGAGGCGGACCGGGTCCTCGGCCCCGGCGAGGACCCGCATCACTCGACTCTGGGACGGGGACAGGCCGAACGGTTCGAGCGCCGCCACCTGCCGTCGGCGCAGCAGGCGCGCCACCGACACGAAGGTGTCCACCAGGTCGCCGGTGGTGTCGGAGGAATGCATGAGGGCATCCTAGCGTTGAGTCGGGCGACCTCATAGTGAGGTAACCTCAAGAAAAACCTCAGCAAGGGAGGCCTCGTGCGTCCTCGTTCCACACCCGAGTCGACCCCGGTGACGCCCGCGCCCATGGGCCGCGTCGTGGCGCTCTTCCACCCGTTCCGCCGTCAGGTGGCCGCGGTCAGTGCCGTCATCACCCTCAGCGCCCTCGTCGCGCTGGGATCCCCGTTCCTCCTCCGCGAGATGCTCGACGTCGCGATCCCGACGGCCGACGTCACCTTGGTGACCGTCCTGGCCGCGGGCATGATCGCGATCGCCGTCGTCACCAGCTGCCTCGGCGTCGCACAGACCTGGATGTCCAACAGCATCGGTCAGAAGTTGATGCACCGCCTGCGGCTGGACGTCTACCGGCATTTGCAGCGTCAATCGTTGGGATTCTTCGCTCGCACTCGGACGGGCGAGGTGCAGTCCCGCATCGCCAACGACATCGGTGGCATGCAGTCCGTGGTCACCAACACCGCAACCTCCATCGCCCAGAACGCGACGACCGTCGTCGCCACCGTGGCCGCGTTGTTCATCCTGAACTGGAAGCTCGCGATCTTCTCGCTCGCCATCCTTCCGGTCTTCGTGCACATCGCCCGCCGCGTGGGAGACGAGCGCCGACGCATCTCCGCGGTCCGGCAGAAACTGCTCAGCGACCTCTCCGTTCAGGTCGAGGAATCGCTCTCGGTGAGCGGCATCCTGCTGGGCAAGACCACCGGCGCGGCCTCGGTGCTCACCGACCGGTTCGCGACCCGTTCGTCCGACGTCGCCGACGTCGAGCTGAAGTCGATGATGGCCGGTAAATGGCGGATGGCGACGATGTCGATCAGCTTCGCCGCCATGCCCGCGCTGGTGTACTGGTTCGCCGGCATCACCATCGGGAACGGCAACGCGATCACCGTGGGCACCCTGGTCGCGTTCACCACCCTGCAGACCCAGCTGTTCCGCCCGACGATGATGCTCCTCAACACCGGCGTCGAGGTGCAGAGTTCCCTTGCCCTCTTCGGCCGGGTCTTCGAGTACCTCGATCTGCCCGTCGACATCGACGAGCCCGCCGTTCCCGTCGCCGTCGATCGTGGAACGGTGCGCGGCGACATGGTCTTTCGGAACGTGGACTTCCACTACCCCGGCTCGACCGAGCCGACGCTGGCCGGCATCGACCTCACCGTCCCGGCCGGCAGCACCCTCGCGGTGGTCGGCGCCACGGGCGCGGGCAAGACCACCCTCGGGTATCTCGCCGCCCGGTTGTACGACCCCATGTCCGGATCCGTCGAGATCGACGGGGTCGACCTGCGGCAGATGCCGCTGACCACCGTCTCCGAACTGGTCGGAGTCGTGTCGCAGGAGACGTATCTCTTCCACGACTCCATTCGGGAGAACCTGCGCTTCGCGAAACCGTCGGCCACGGACGACGAGATCGAGGCCGCGGCGCGCGTCGCGCAGATCCACGACTTCATCGTGTCCCTGCCCGACGGCTACGAGACCATGGTGGGCGAGCGCGGCTATCGGTTCTCCGGTGGCGAGAAGCAGCGACTGGCCATCGCCCGCACCGTCCTGCGCAACCCGCCCGTACTGGTTCTGGACGAGGCGACCAGCGCGCTCGACACCACCACCGAACACGCACTGGCCGAAGCGATCTCGGACCTCGAACGCGATCGGACCACGATCGTGGTGGCCCACCGACTCTCGACGGTTAGGTCCGCCGACCGCATCGTGGTCCTCGATCACGGCCGCATCCTGGAATCGGGAACCCACCACGAACTGGTGGCGCTCGGCGGCGCCTACAGCGCCTTGCTGACCGCCTCGAACGGCGAGGTCGCGGAGGACGCACTGGCGCGCTGATCGCGCAAGGGCCCGCCGCGAACCTGTGGACGACGCTCGGCGTCCGTCCCCGGGGCCGCTCGAGGCCGCCCGATCCGGGCGACGGCCCCGCACAGTGGATCTCGGACGATCCGCGCAGCGCGGAGCCACCGGTGAAGGGGGAATTCACATGTACGAGGCATATCTGACCGTGGTGGGAACGGTGATCACCGATCCGATCAAGCGACTCACCGCGTCGGGCGACGAGGTCATCAGTTTCCGCGTCGCGAGCAACTCGCGCCGCATCGACCGCGACAGCGGGGAGTGGACCGACGGCGACACCCTGTACGCGTCGGTGAGTTGCTGGCGTCGACTGGTCGCCGGAGTCGGTGCGTCGCTCTGCAAGGGCGATCCCGTGGTGGTGTACGGACCGGTGCGCACCAACGAGTACACGACGAAGGACGGCGTCGGGCGGGCCGATCTGGAGATCCGCGCGTCGGCGGTCGGCCCGGACCTCTCGCGCTGCCACGTCAAGATCGATCGGCCCCGCCACACCGCGGAGCGGGCGACCGAGACCGCATCCGAGCCCGACGCGTCGGTGGGGGTGGACGGGCCCACCGACGACTCCGAGACCCTGGCGGCCGCGGGGTAGGCGGGGCCGCCGGAGAGGCACTTTCGGGTCGTTTCCCGGTTCCGGTCCGTCCCGGTAGACTCCTGCACCGAGCACATTTCACAGCTGCTGGCACATCTACCAGCACGGACACCGGCACACGCGCCGGTTCTCACACGAACTGGTGAGCACACCGAGAGGAACTCGTGGCGGAATTCATCTACACCATGAAGAAGGTGCGCAAGGCGCACGGCGACAAGGTCATTCTCGACGACGTGACGATGAGCTTCTATCCGGGAGCCAAGATCGGCGTGGTCGGACCGAACGGCGCCGGCAAGTCGTCCATCCTGAAGATCATGGCGGGGATCGACCAGCCCGGAAACGGTGAGGCCTTCCTGGCTCAGGGTGCCTCGGTGGGCATCCTGATGCAGGAACCCGAACTCGATCCGGCCAAGACCGTCCGCGAGAACGTCGAGGACGGTCTCGGCGACACGATGGTCCAGCTCAAGCGGTACAACGAGATCGCCGAGCTCATGGCCACCGACTACTCGGACGAGCTCATGGAAGAGATGGGCGAACTGCAGGAGAAGCTCGACCACGCCGATGCGTGGGAGATCGACTCGCAGCTCGAACAGGCGATGGACGCGCTCCGCTGCCCGCCGCCGGACGAGGGCGTCACGCACCTGTCCGGCGGCGAGAAGCGCCGCGTCGCGCTGTGCAAGCTTCTGCTCAGCAAGCCGGATCTGCTGCTTCTCGACGAGCCGACCAACCACCTCGACGCCGAGTCCGTCCTGTGGCTCGAGCAGCACCTCGCGGCCTACTCCGGCGCGATCCTGGCCGTGACCCACGACCGGTACTTCCTCGACCACGTCGCGCAGTGGATCTGCGAGGTCGACCGCGGCCGTCTCTACCCGTACGAGGGCAACTACTCGACGTACCTGGAGAAGAAGGCCGAGCGGCTCGAGGTCCAGGGCAAGAAGGACCAGAAGCTGCAGAAGCGCCTCAAGGACGAACTCGCGTGGGTTCGCTCCGGTGCCAAGGCGCGTCAGGCGAAGAACAAGGCGCGCCTGGACCGCTACGACGAGATGGCCGCCGAAGCCGACAAGATGCGCAAGCTCGACTTCGATGAGATCCAGATCCCGAACCCGCCGCGCCTCGGCGACGTCGTGGTCGAGGTCAAGAGCCTCGACAAGGGCTTCGACGGACGCGTGCTGATCAAGGACCTCTCGTTCACGTTGCCGCGCAACGGCATCGTCGGCGTGATCGGGCCCAACGGTGTCGGTAAGACGACGCTGTTCAAGACCATCGTCGGGCTCGAGGAGCCGGACGGCGGCGAGGTGAAGATCGGTCAGACGGTGCAGCTGAGTTACGTCGATCAGAACCGTTCCGGCATCGACGCGGACAAGACGGTGTGGCAGACGGTGTCCGACGGTCTGGACTTCATCACCATCGGTACCCAGGAATTTCCGTCGCGTGCCTACATCAGCTCGTTCGGGTTCAAGGGACACGATCAGCAGAAGGCCGCCGGCGTGCTCTCCGGTGGTGAGCGCAACCGGCTGAACCTGGCGATGACCCTGAAGCAGGGCGGCAACCTGATCCTGCTCGACGAGCCCACCAACGACCTGGACGTCGAGACCCTCGGCTCGCTGGAGAACGCGCTCGAGCAGTTCCCCGGCTGCGCCGTGGTCATCTCGCACGACCGGTGGTTCCTCGACCGGACCTGCACGCACATCCTGGCCTGGGAAGGTGGCTTCGGCGACAACGAGGCCGCCTGGTACTGGTACGAGGGCAACTTCGAGGGCTACGAGGCGAACAAGGTCGAGCGGCTCGGCCCCGACGCCGCCCGCCCGCACCGCGTCACGCACCGCAAGCTCACGCGCGACTAGTCACCACCCGTTCCGCTGCCCGTCGGAGTCGTCCCTGTGCCGGGGACGAATCCGGCGGGCAGTGTTCGTATCCGAACACGTCGGCCGTTCACCGACGAGAACGCCGGACGACGATAGGGTCGGTGCCGAGCACGTACAGGCAACACTCGGCCGTGGCCGCACCGGAGCAGTCGATCACTGCCGGTCGTCCACGGCGTCGGCGAAAGGCAGTGGGCGATGTCGTCATCGGTCGATCAGTACTCGGACGAACTACGGGCGGTGTATTTCGGCAACGTGGACACCGAGGTCCTCGGCCGGTCCACCACCGCCGATCCCGACGACATCCTCCGTCGGCACCTCGACCTCGCCGCCACCCGGCCGGCGGACACCGCGGTGCTGTCCGTGCTGCGTGCGGACAGCGCGATCGGTCCCGCCGTGCAGGTGGTCACCGACGACATGCCGATGCTCGTCGAGTCCATCACCGCGTCGCTGTCGGCGATGGGTACGGCCGTGACCGACGTCGTGCACCCCATCGTCCGAGTGGTGCGCGAGAACGACGAACTGCGCACCGTTCTGGGTGCCGCGACTCCCGCCGATCACGGTGATCGCGCCGACGGCAGTATCGCCGAGTCCTGGATCCACGTGGCCCTGCACCCCTCGGCCACGGAGACGACCCTCGCCGCGCTCGAACGGTCCCTCCCCGCCGTTCTCGCCGATGTCCGCCGCGTCGCCCGCGACACCGCCGCCATGCACGACGCGCAACTCGAGCTCGCCGATCTGCTCGAGCTCGATCGGGTGGGCGACGACGACGGCACGACGGCCGGAGACGTCACCCCGGAGACCCGTCACAACGCGGCCCGCTTGCTGCGGTGGCTCGCGCAGGGCAACTTCCGGTTGCTCGGTAGCCGCCGGTACGCCGTGGCGGGCGGCGGCCTCGCGCCGATCGCCGACTCGGGCCTGGGTCTGCTCCGCGGTGACGACGCGGACGCCGCCGACGGGTTCGATCTCCCCACCGACCGGCTCGTCGCCCGTGAGGACCTGCTGGTCCTCACCCAGGCGTCGAGCTCGACGACCGTGCACCGCGCGGTGCACCCGTACTTCATCGGAATCCACGACCTCGACGACGACGGCAACACCATCGGCGAGCACCGGTTCGCGGGCATGTTCACCGTGGCGGCGCTGCACGGCAACGTTCTCGAGATCCCGGTGGTGGGGGACCGGGTGCGTGCGGTCGTCGAGCGCGCCGGTCACACGCTGTCCTCGTACTCCGGACAGGCGATGCTCGAGACCATCCAGTCGTTCCCGCGCACCGAGCTGTTCTCCGCCGGCGCGGATTCGCTCTACGACACCGTGATCGCGGTGGAGCGCTCGGGCCTGCGACGCGAGGTGCTCGTCTTCCTCCGGCGCGACGGGTACGGCCGCTTCGTCTCGGCGCTCGTGTACCTGCCCCGCGATTCCTACACCACCCGCGTCCGACTGGCGACCCAGCGGATCCTGCTCTCCGAGCTGGGTGGGTCCGCCATCGAGTACGACGCGAGAATTTCCGAGAGCCCCTTGGCCCTCGTGCATTTCACCGTGCGCTTCGATGGACAGACCGCCGACCGGGTCGACGTCTCGGACGCCAACCGGGATCGGCTCCGACGGCTGATCGCCGACGCCACCCGCAACTGGGACGACTCCCTGCGCGAGACGGCCCGCGAGACGCCGGCCGTGTCTCCGGACGTCGCCGCGCGCTACGCCGTGTCCTTCCCCGAGGCCTACAAGCAGGACTTCGACGCGACCCGAGCGCTCGCCGACATCGGTCGGCTCGAAGCGCTCTCGGGGGACGGCATCGACATGTGCCTGTACCGGCCCGAGGGTTCCGACGACGGGCACTGGCGGTTCTCGCTGTACGTCACCGGTGAGATCTCGCTGAGCCAGGTGCTGCCCGTACTGCAGAGCCTGGGCGTCGAGGTCGTCGACGAGCGGCCGTACGCCGTGGTGCGGCTCGACCGCACCCGGTGCTGGATCTACGACTTCGGGCTCGCCGTCGAACCCCGGTTGCTCGCCGAGGCCGCCGAGACCGGGCCCATCGGTCGTCGCTTCACCGACGCGTTCGCCGCCGTGTGGCGGGGCGAGGCGGAGGCGGACCGCTTCAACGAACTCGTACTCCGGGCCGGGCTCGAGTGGCGGCGTGCCGTGGTGTTGCGGGCCTACGCCAAGTACCTGCGGCAGGCCGCCTTCCCGTACAGCCAGTTCAACATCGAGGGCGTGCTGTTGGGGAACCCCACCACCGCGCGGTTGATCGCGGACCTGTTCGACGCGCAGTTCGATCCCGACGCCGCCTCGGCGGAGCGGGCCGAGGAGATCGCCGCCGAGCTGACCGGTCTGATCGACGACGTCGTGAGCCTGGACGCGGACAAGATCCTGCGCGCCATGTTCGGCCTCGTGCGAGCGACGTTGCGCACCAACCACTTCGTCGTCGGTGCGGACGGCTCGTCGCGAGAGTTCCTCTCGCTCAAGTTCGATCCGCGCGCGATCGACGTGCTGCCGCAGCCCCGTCCCCGGTTCGAGATCTTCGTGTACTCGCCGCGGGTCGAGGGTGTGCACCTGCGCTTCGGGGCCGTCGCCCGCGGCGGCCTGCGGTGGTCCGACCGGCGGGAGGACTTCCGCACCGAGGTGCTCGGCCTCGCCAAGGCGCAGGCGGTCAAGAACGCGGTGATCGTTCCCGTCGGGGCCAAGGGTGGGTTCGTCGTCAAGCGTCCTCCGACGGCGACGGGGGACGCGGCGACCGACCGCGCGGCCACCGCGACCGAGGGTCGCGCGTGCTACCGCACCTTCATCGCGGGGCTGCTCGACGTCACCGACAACCTGGACCCGGCGACGCGGTCGGCCATTCCGCCGGAGCGCGTGGTCCGCCGCGACCCGGACGACTCCTACCTGGTGGTCGCGGCCGACAAGGGCACGGCCACGTTCTCCGATCTGGCCAACGAGGTGTCGGCGGAGTACGGCTTCTGGCTCGGGGACGCCTTCGCCTCGGGCGGTTCGGTGGGCTACGACCACAAGGCCATGGGCATCACCGCGAAGGGAGCGTGGGAGAGCGTCAAGCGGCACTTCCGCGAACTCGGCGTCGACACCCAGTCCGAGGAGATCACCGTCGTGGGGATCGGGGACATGAGTGGCGACGTCTTCGGCAACGGAATGCTGCTCAGCGAGCACCTGCGCATCGTGGCCGCATTCGACCACCGCCACATCTTCCTGGATCCGACGCCGCCGACGGCCGCCGCGTTCGCGGAGCGCCGACGGATGTTCGACCTTCCCCGATCCTCGTGGGCGGACTACGACCGATCGCTCATCAGTGCCGGGGGCGGCGTGCACGAGCGCACCGTGAAGTCGGTTCCCATCGGCGCGGAGGTGCGTGCAGCGCTCGGTCTCGACGACGACGTGACCGCTCTCGCGCCGCCGGAACTGATGAAGGCGATCCTGCGTGCCCCGGTGGACCTGCTCTGGAACGGCGGCATCGGCACCTACGTCAAGTCCCGCACCGAGTCCGACGCCGACGTCGGTGACAAGTCCAACGACGCGGTGCGCGTGAACGGAGCCGATCTGCGGGCCAAGGTCGTCGGCGAGGGCGGCAATCTGGGGTGCACCGCGCTCGGCCGCATCGAGTACGCGCGCGGCGGCGGCAAGATCAACACCGACGCGGTCGACAACTCGGCCGGAGTGGACTGCTCCGATCACGAGGTCAACATCAAGATCCTGCTCGACTCGTTGGTGACGTCGGGGGCTCTCCCGGCCGACGAACGCAGCGCGCTCCTGGCGTCGATGACCGACGAGGTCGGATCCCTGGTGCTCGAGGACAACGTCGCCCAGAACGAGCTCCTCGGCGTCGCGCGGTCGCACGCCCCGCACCTGCTCAGCGTGCACGGACGGCTGATCGCCGAGTTGAGCGACGCCGGACGCGTCGATCGCGCCCTGGACGCCCTGCCGTCGAAGTCCGAGCTGGCCCGCCGCGAGCAGAACGGCGAGGGACTCACCTCACCCGAACTCGCGACGCTCATGGCGCACGTCAAGCTGGCCATGAAGGAGGAGCTGGCCGCGACCGATCTGCCGGACAGCGATGTCTTCGCCCCTCTCATCACCGACTACTTCCCGGAGCAGCTGCGGGAGCGCTTCGCGAAGGAAATCAAGGGACACCCGCTGCGCCGCGAGATCGTGGCCACCCGCATCGCGAACGAGACGGTCGACCACGGCGGCATCACCTACGCGTTCCGGTTGGCCGAGGACTCCGGAGTCGCGGACACCGACGCGGTGCGCGCGTTCGCCGCCACCACCGAGATCTTCGGGCTGAACGAGATCTGGACGACGATCGCGCGGACACCGATGCCCACCGCGGCCGCCGACCTCCTGGTCCTCGAGACGCGCCGACTTCTCGATCGAGGCTCGCGGTGGCTGCTGTCCAATCGGCCGCAACCCATCGCCGTCGGTGCCGAGATCACCCGTTTCGCGGAGAAGGTGCGTGCGCTCGCCCCCGAACTGCCCGACCTGCTGCAGGGCCAACAGGCCCGCAGCGGAACCGAGAGGGCCGCGGGTGCCGTCGTCGCCGGGGCACCGGAAGAGCTGGCGTTCCGGGTCTTCCGGCTGCTGGACGTGTTCTGCCTGCTCGACGTCATCGACTCCGCGGACATCGTGGGGGAGGAGACGACGACCGTGGCCCCGCTGTACTACGAACTCGGCGAGCACCTGGGAATCGACTGGCTGCTGTCCGCGGTCTCGGGCCTCGAACGCGGCAACCGCTGGCACTCGCTGGCGCGGCTGGCGCTGCGCGACGATCTCTACTCCTCCCTGCGGGCCCTCACCCTCGACGTCCTGGCCGGCGGTGAACCGGGGGAGACCGCGTCCGAGATGATCGCGGAGTGGGAATCGACCAACGCGTCTCGGCTGGCTCGCGCACGCGCGGCACTGCGGGAGATCGGCGAGTCGGGAACCTCCGACCTGGCCACGCTGTCGGTCGCGGCCCGACAGATCCGCAGCATGGTGCGGGGAACGGGCGCGCGTACCGAGGTGTCCCGATGACCGCCGCGGACCTGCCCGGGTTCGTCTGCCCGGTGGACGTGCGGTGGTCGGACATGGACGCCTACCAGCACATCAACCACGCCCGGATGGTGACGTTGTTGGAGGAAGCGCGCATTCCGTGGCTGATGGCGGACGGGCTGCCGACGCAGTCGCTTCGCAACAGCGCCGTCATTGCCGATCTGCACGTGCGCTACCGCGGTCAGCTGCGGCACTCGGACTCGCCGCTCGACGTGCTCATGTGGATCGACCGGCTGCGCGCGGTCGACTTCACGATCGCGTACGAGGTCCGACCGCGCGGCGCATCCGTCGAGACACCCGCCGCCGTGACCGCGTCGACCCAGATCGCGGTCTTCGACATCGACACCCAGCGGTTGCGCCGACTCACCGCGGACGAGCGGGCCTACCTCGCGCGCTGGCATCGCCGGTGACCGGAGCACTCGCGGAGCGCTCGCTCACCGTCCTCGACGCCCGGGATCGCGACGACCTCACGACATTCCTGACGCACGCCGTCCGGTTGGACGCGGCCGCCGTGGTCCGGCTGCGCCGACGGGGAGAGTCGCGGGTGGTGGCGTGGTGCGACACGGGGTTCGACGTGCTCGCCGCCCGCGTCGTGTCGGCCTCGATCCGCCCCGCCGACGTGACCGTCGCGGCCGACGGACTGGTGCCGTTGCTGGCCGCGGCGGGGCCGCACCCGTTCGACCCCGGATTCGGCATGGACTCCGCGTGGCGGGGACCGGTGCCCCCGGACCACGGTTTCACCCATGTCGACGACGTGCCCGGTTCGGTGATCGTCGACCTCGCCGAGCGCGGGGTGGCGCTGGCCCGCGAACACGACGGTGCGCACGGACCGCCCGTGTCCCTGCTGGATCAGGACGTGGTGTCGGTGCAGTCCGGCGATCGAGTGGTTCCGGTGTCGATGCGCATGATCTTCGCGCTCAACGCGATGCGATTCCTCCCGGCCGCCGACGCGGACCCGGCGGCGGGACCGCCCGACCACCGGGTTCGCGTACGCGTGAGCGCGTCGTGGATCCGCCTCGACGCCCGGTACGGATCGGTCTTCCGCAGCACGGGGGCATCGATACCGCTGATGGTGTCGTGACGCTGATGGTGTCCTGACGCTCGTCAGACGAGCCAGGCCGCGGAGTTGCCGTCGAGCATCCCGTCCACCAGCGGCGAGCTCGCGAGCAGCACTTCACCCGGGGGCAGCGGGATCGGCTCGTCGGTGGCGTTCAACGCGCAGATGAGGCCGCCGCGTCGCCGGAAGGCCAGGCATCCCTCGGGGCTGCCGTACCAATCGATGCCCGCTTGCGCGAATTCCGGGCGGTTCCGACGCAGGTCGATGGCCGTGCGGTACAGGCCGACCATCGAGTCGAGGTCCTCGAGCTGATTCTCGACGGTGAGCTCGGCCCAGTCGGCCGGGATGGGCAGCCACGTGTCCGCGGAGGTGGAGAAGCCGAACGGCGGGCGCTCGCCCTCCCAGGGCATCGGGACCCGGCATCCGTCGCGGCCGCGAACCGCGCCCTCGGAGCGGAACCACACCGGGTCCTGCAGAACCTCGTCGGCCAGATCGGCGTTGGGCAGGGCCAACTCCGAGCCGTAGTAGACGAAGGCGACGCCGGGGAGGGCGAGCATCAGCAGCGTCATGGCGCGGGCACGGCGGGTGCCGAGTTCGCCGTCGCCGTACCGGGTCACCTCCCGCTCGATGTCGTGGTTCGACAGCGTCCAGGTGGGCGTGCCGCCGACCCGGTCGACGGCGTCGAGGGAGTTGTCGATCGCGTCCTTGACGGCCTCGGCGTCGAAGGGCGCCTCGGCCAGCCGGAAGTTGAATCCGAGGGTGAGCTCGTCCGGACGGAGGTACTCGGAGAACCGCTCGTTGTCCTGGACCCAGATCTCGCCGACCGTCATCGCGTCGTACTCGTCGATCACGCGGCGCACCGCACGGTGGATGTCGTGGACGCCGGGGTTGTTGAACCGCGGATCGTCGTCGGCGTTGCGGAGGAGTTCGTTGAGCGACAGGTCCATGTCGGGCAGATCGTGCAGGGCCGACATCGCGTCGGGCTTGGCCATGCCGTGGGCGACGTCGATGCGGAACCCGTCGATGCCGCGTTCGAGCCAGAACCGGACGGTGGCGAGAAGGTCGTCGAGGACCTCGGGGTTGGTCCAGTTCAGATCGGGCTGCTCCGGGGCGAAGATGTGCAGGTACCACTGACCGGGGGTGCCGTCGGCCTCGGTGACGCGGTGCCACGCCGGTCCGCCGAAGATGCTCGGCCAGTTGTTGGGAGGCTCGGAGCCGTCCCCACGGCCGTCGCGGAAGACGTATCGGTCACGTTCGGGGCTGCCCGGTGCCGCCGCCAGGGCCTGCTGGAACCAGACGTGCTGATCGCTCGTGTGGTTGGGGACGAGGTCCATGGTGACCTTGATGTCACGGGCGTGCGCCTCGGCGACGAGTCGGTCCATCACCTCGATCGATCCGAACAGCGGATCGATGTCGCGGGGGTCGGAGACGTCGTAGCCGTGATCGGCCATGGGCGATCGCATCACGGGGCTGAGCCACAGAGCGTCGATGCCGAGGAGCTCCAGGTACCCCAACTTGTCGCGAACTCCGCCGAGATCGCCCACGCCGTCGCCGTCGGAGTCGGCGAACGAGCGCGGATAGATCTGGTAGAACACCGCGTCCGACCACCAGGGGGTGTGGGCGGGGGATGCGGAGTCGGACGGTTCGTTCGTGTTGATCACATGTCCAATAGTGCCAAACTCCGGGGCCGATTCCCGCGTCCGCGGCGCTCGCACGTGGGATAAAGCACACCTCATGCTCGAATTGTCGAGAGGAAAAACTACCGTCGGTCGGTTTCGTGGGGTAGTTTCGTGCCAATCGTCAAGTCACGGTAAAGGAAGTTTCATGACAGCTCCCGTCTTCGAGTCGGTCCGCCTGGACGACGTCGTGCTCAGCCCCGCCCCCATCGACCCGTCCTGGGTCATCGAGGGCGATCCCGTGGCTCGAAGCGGTCAGTGGTCCACCAGCCCCGACACCACCACCTCGACGTGGGTCTGGGACTGCACGGCCGGACGCTTCCACTGGCACTTCGAATCGGACGAGACCATCCACGTCATCGACGGCGAGGTGATCGTCCGGTCCGAGGGTCAGGAACCCCGCACCCTTCGTGCCGGTGACGCCGCGCTGTTCTACGCGGACACGTGGGCGGAGTGGCACGTTCCGAACTACGTGCGCAAGCACGCGATCCTGCGCCCGCACATCTCCAAGCCCGTGCTCTTCGCGTGGAAGGTCAGCCGCAAGCTGCGCAGCCTCACCGCACGCAGCCGGTAACCCCGTCCGGGTCGCCCGGCATTGCCTACAGCGGCGAGTTGACCATCGACTGCGCCGCCATGTCCATGTACTCCGTCAACGCACGGCGATGATCGTCGTCCAGGGTCTCCCGGTCGATCGACGCGATGGCCGTGTGCATCGCCCGGAGCCACGCGTCGCGCTCGAGTGGCCCGATGGCGAACGGCGAGTGCCGCATCCGCAGGCGTGGGTGCCCACGCTCGTCCGAGTACGTACGTGGGCCACCCCAGTACTGCTCCAGGAACATCCGCATGCGCCGCTCGGCCGGCCCCAGGTCCTCCTCCGGGTACAGCGCTCGCAGGATCTCGTCCCGCGCCACCTCCTGGTAGAAGCGTGCGGTGAGTTTGTGGAAGGTATCGGCGCCGCCCACCGCGTCGTAGAACGTCTGTTCGGTCATCTGGCGGTTCCCTTCGAAGGGTGTTCCGTGGTCACGAAGTGCTGCGTGCGTTCGCGCCGAACGGCCGACCGTTGGGGTACGGGGCCTCGATGCCGGCGTCGTCGAACGCCTCGAGAATCTGCCGGTGCAGTCGTCGCTGCACGGCCCACTGACGGCCGGGCCGGACCTTGACGGTCAGACGAAGCGTGACGGTGTCGGACGTGACGGCGTCGACGCCCAGCATCTGCGGGGCCTCGAGGATGTCGTCCTCGAATTCGCCGCGTTCGATCGCGGCCGCGACGGTGGTCTCGGCGACGTCGCAGGCGGTGTCGATGTTGACGGTGTGCGCGACGGGCAGATCCAACACGGCGACGGCGTGACCCTGGCTCATGTTGCCCACCCGCAGGACCTCACCGTTGCGGACGTACCAGAGCGTGCCGGGTACGTCGCGGACCGTGGTGACGCGCAACCCGACCGTCTCCACGGTGCCGGTGGCCTCGCCGAGATCGACGATGTCGCCCACGCCGTACTGGTCTTCGAGCAGCATGAAGATGCCGGAGAGGAAGTCGCGGACGAGGTTCTGGGCGCCGAAGCCGAGGGCGACGCCCACGATGCCGGCCGAGGCGATGAACGGCGCCACGTTGACGCCGACGATGGCCAGTGCCGACAGGACGAACCAGACGAGGATGGCCACCGAGATCGCCGACTTCATGACGGATCCGATGGTGCGGGCGCGCTGGGCTCGTCGCTCGTTCAGGACGGGGGTCTGCAGGCCGCGGGGGGCGCGTTCGCGCAATGGTCGCAGCAACGGCGGTTTGGCCGACGGGTCACGCGGGACGGAGGTGAAGCGGTCGGTCACCCGGTGCAGCACCACCCGCAGAACCACGGCGAGAACCGCGTAGCCCACGATCTGCAAGGGCCGTTCGATCAGCCATTCCCGACCCGTTTCGGACAGGGAGAGGGCGATGGTGGCGTACTGGTCGGCGATGTTCGAGTCGAAGGAGTACACCCGAAGAGTCTACGCAACGAGGTCCGACCGCTGAACGACGGCGAAATCTCGGCGGACCGGCCACCGAGTGTTCACCCGGCCGTCCCGTCGCCGACCCCGGTATGCACGTGCGTCCTGCCCGATTTCGTGATGCACTGTGTTCGGCTTCACGTGCACGTGCGGCCGCCGCAACCAGCGGCAGATCGCGGTGCACGCACAGCGGTCACTGGAGGTGGCATGAAGAAGAGCGGCGTACCGGGGACCACGCTGCGCGCGGTGGTCGCCGAGGCGGACGAGACCCGTACCGACGCCGAGATCGCCGACGACGCTCTCCCCGCGTGGGTGAAGCGCCGGGTTCTTCTGCTCAACGCGACCTTCGAACCGCTGACCGCCCTTCCCATGCGCCGAGCCGTCATCCTTCTCGTGTGCGACAAGGCCGTGGTGGTGCACGAGGACGATCACGGCCCCCTGGTCCGGTCCGCCGATCTCGCCGTACAGGTGCCGTCGGTGATCCGCCTGCGCAATTACGTCCGGGTGCCGTACCGGGCGCGGATTCCGATGACGCGGGCGGCGCTGATGCACCGAGACCGATTCCGGTGCGCGTACTGCGGCGGCAAGGCCGAGACCATCGATCACGTCGTCCCACGCAGCCGCGGGGGAGAGCATTCGTGGGAGAACTGCGTCGCATCCTGCGCGTCCTGCAACCATCGCAAAGCGGACAAAATGCTCAGTGACCTCGGGTGGACGCTGCGGGCGGCCCTCGTTCCGCCGAAGGGGCCGCACTGGCGGCTGCTGGCCAGCATCAAGGAACTCGATCCGATGTGGCTGCCCTATCTGGGCGAAGGCGCGGCCTGAGTTATCCTGACCGCGTGAGCATCCTCGAAACCACGTTGATCTTCGTGGTCATACCCGTGCTGATTCTCCTCGCGCTGTACGTGTTCGCCCGCATCACGGCCACCGATCCCGCACCGCGACCCGAGCCCTACACGCTCGATCGCACGTGGAATCACGCGCCGATCCTGTGGTCGGCGACGGACGAGGTCACGCCCTACACGCACCACGCCGGTGCGAACACCAGCGGACACGCCGAGCTCACCGCGGGCTCGGCATCCCTGATCGGAGGACGAGCCAGTGGCAAGTGGTGAACTGTCCACCCGCAAGGTCGACGAGAGCACTCTCCCGGTCGGACACGTGGTCACCGCCAGTGGACGCATCTCCGGTGTGCACCAGGTGGGAACCCCGAACCCCGATCTGTCGCCGTTCGCGACCGACGAACTGATCCAGCTCGACGAGGCGCTCATCGAGGCCACGCGCAGCACCGCGATCCGCTTCAACGTCCTCGTCGGTGATCTGGGGGCCGATCCCGCCGCGGGCGCCGATGCGGTCTTCCCCACCACGCCCGAGGCCGCCTACTCGATACTCGTCGCGGTCTCCCCGAACCAGCGCGCGATCGAGATCCGGTGCGGCCGTGGCGTGGCCTCCCACGCGGACGACCGTGTGGCTCAGCTGGGCGTCACCGCCGCTCTGGCGTCGTTCCGCGACAACGATCTGATCGACGGTCTCGTCAGTGCGATCCGTGTGATGAGCGCGGACATCGTCAACGCGCACAGCTAGTACAGCGCCTCGCACCACGGGCCCGTCACCTCCTCGAGGTGACGGGCCCGTGGTCGTTCGGGTGAACGGAATCTACGCGCGGTCCGCTTCGCGCGCGGCGAGCGAACGGACGACGCCGGCGCGTCCCTCGATCACCAGTCGAGCCAGTGCCGGCGGATGATCGCCCTCGAGGAACGCATCCGCGGCGGCCACGGACTCCTCGCTGACGGACCACGACGGGTACAGACCCACCACGACGGTCTGAGCGACCTCGCTCGACCGACGCGCCCACACGTCGCCGACGGCGTCGAAGTAGCGCGAGACGAACGGCTCGAGCAGGTCGCCCTGACCCGCACCGGGGAACGCCCCGATGATCGCGCGGGCGGTGATGTTCGGCAGCGAATCGTCCTCGATGACCCGGGTCCACACGTCCTCCTTGACCGAGGACTGTGGCCGTGCCGCCCGCGCCGCGGCCGCAGCGCGGGCACCTGCGGCGGTGTTGTCCCGCTCGGCCTCCGCGTCGATGACCGGGGTGTCCGCGCCGGTATCGACGGCCCCGCTGCGCGCGAGGGCCGTGACGAGTCGCCACCGGAGATCGGTGTCGACGGTCAGTCCCGTCAGCTGCCGACTCTCGACGTCACCGTCGAGCAGCGCCGACAGGACCTCGGTGTGACGGTCCTCGAGCACCGACGAGGTGAGCGCGTTGACGTAGGCGAGTTGGTGGTCGGAACCGGGCTCGGCCGCCTGCGCCAATTCCAGGACACGATCGGCGAACTCGGGTCGACCGGTCTCGCGAGCCCACTCGGGATCCGCGTACGAGCCGATCGCGGTCTGGGCCTGCACCAGCAGCCGCTGCACCACGCCCACCTCGGTCTCGGCGGCGCCGCCCCGCTGCACGAGGGCCACGAAGTCGCGTGCCTTGAGCTCGGCCTGACGGGTCATCTCCCACGCGGCGGACCACGCCAGGGTGCGGGGGAGCGACTCGCCGATGTCACCGATGCGCGCGAGCAAGGTCTCGAGCGAGGTCGGATCGAGCCGCAGCGAGCAGTACGTCAGATCGTCGTCGTTGACCAGGACGAGCTTTCCGGCCGGCTTGCCGACCAGCGCCGCCACGTCGGTGCGCTCCACGCCGTCGAGGTCGATCTCGACCCGTTCCGTGCGAGTCAGCGAACCGTCGGGCGCGTCGTCGTAGACACCGACCGCGATGCGGTGGACGCGGCGCTCGCCGCGACCCGGCTCGGCGCCCCCCTGAACCACGGTGAAGGACGAGTAGCGACCGTCGGCGTCGACCTCGAATTCCGGGGACAGCGTGTTCAGGCCGGTCGTCCGCAGCCACTGATCGCCCCAGTCCGACAGATCTCGACCCGAGGACGTCTCCAAGGCGGACAACAGGTCCGAGAACGTGGCGTTGCCGAACGCGTGGTCGCGGAAGTAGCTGCGTAGACCGGCGAGAAAGTCCTCGAGCCCCACGTACGCCACGAGCTGCTTGAGGACGCTCGCGCCCTTCGCGTAGGTGATGCCGTCGAAGTTGACCTCGACCGCGGCGAGATCGGGGATGTCCGCGGCGATGGGGTGCGTGGAGGGGAGCTGATCCTGGCGGTAGGCCCACGCCTTCTCGACGTTGGCGAACGTGGTCCACGCGTTGGTGTACTCGGTGGCCTCCGACTGACACAGAACCGAGGCGAAGGTCGCGAACGACTCGTTGAGCCACAGATCGTCCCACCAGCGCATCGTGACGAGGTCGCCGAACCACATGTGCGCCATCTCGTGCAGGACGGTCTCCGCGCGGCGCTCGTAGGACGCGCGGGTCACCTTGGATCGGAAGACGTAGTCCTCCAGGTAGGTGACGGCGCCGGCGTTCTCCATCGCTCCGGCGTTGAACTCCGGTACGAACAGCTGGTCGTACTTCCCGAACGCGTACGGGGTGCCGAAGTTGCGATGGTAGAACTCGAAGCCCTGCTTGGTCTCGGTGAACAGGCGCTCGTGGTCCATGTACTCGGCAAGCGATGCACGGCAGTAGATTCCGAGTGGAATGGTTCCGTGATCGTCGGCGTAGGAGTCGGTCCACTCGGCGTACGGTCCGGCGATCAACGCGACGAGGTACGTGCTCATGACGGGCGTCGTGTCGAAGACGTGCTCGCCGGCGGCGGGCTCGGCGGCGTGGGCCGCGTTGGAGATGACCTTCCAGCTGTCCGGCGCCGTGACCTTCAGATCGAAGGTCGCCTTGAGATCCGGCTGGTCGAAGCACGCGAACATCCGCTTGGCGTCGGCGGTCTCGAACTGGCTGTACAGATACACCGAGCCGTCCGAGGGATCGACGAAGCGGTGCAATCCCTCGCCGGTGTGCGAGTAGGCGCAGTCCGCGACGACGACGACCTCGTTGTGCTCCGCGAGGTTCTCCAGCGCGATCCCGGTGGATTCGTCGTACGAGGAGGTGTCCACGTCCGCGCCGTTGAGGGTGACGGACCGAATCGATGCCGCCACGATGTCGAGGAACGTCGACGCTCCGGCCGTGGCGTCGAACGTGACGGTGGTGGTGGACGCGAACGTGGTCTCGCCCGGGCCACCCTCGCCGTCGGTGAGGTCGAGTGCGATGGAGTAGTTCTTCACCGCGAGCAGCGACGAACGCTCCTCGGCCTGGTCTCTGGTCAAGTTGGGGGCAACCACGTGCACCCTTTCTGTCGAAGTGGATTCGAATACGACGAAAGTCCATCCCATCATGACGCGGTGAACGCCCGGCGGGTAGACACTGAAGACAGGCCGGACGATAAGTCTCGGCACACAGCAAGGCGAAAGGACTTCCGTGACCGAAACGCAGGCAAGTAACACCGGGGGCGCCGGGAAGAAGGACGTCGCCGACTTCTGGTTCGACCCGCTGTGCCCGTGGTGCTGGATCACCTCTCGGTGGATTCTCGAGGTGAAGAAGGTGCGGGACATCGAGGCCAACTTCCACGTCATGAGCCTGTCGGTGCTCAACGAGGGGCGCGACCTGCCCGAGGAGTACTCGGCGTTGATGGCCAAGGCATGGGGGCCGGTGCGGGTGGCGATCGCCGCTGCCGCCGCTCGGGGCGACGAGATTCTCGAACCGCTCTACACGGAGATGGGCACGCGAATCCACAACCAGGGCAACAAGAACTTCGACGAGGTCGTCGAGCAGTCTCTCGCGGCGCTCGACCTTCCCGCGGATCTGGCGAAGGCGGCGTCCAGCGACGAGCACGACGCCGCACTGCGGGCCAGCCATCACGCCGGCATGGACAAGGTGGGACCCGACGTGGGCACCCCGACGATCCACGTGAACGGGGTGGCGTTCTTCGGTCCCGTCATCTCGCGCATCCCGCGCGGTGAGACGGCCGGGGAGCTGTGGGACGCGTCGGTGACCTTCGCGTCGTATCCGCACTTCTTCGAACTCAAGCGCACGCGCAACGAGGACCCGGTCTTCGACTGACCGTCCGACACGACACGAACGCCGAGGCACCCGCAACGCGGGCGCCTCGGCGTTCTGTTCTTCGTGGTGCTGTCGTTCGCGGTAGGTCGAGACCTATTTGGCGGACACGCGAATGAGCTTGGTGTTCGCGAATTCGTCCATGCCCCAACGGCCGAGCTCACGCCCGACGCCGGATCGCTTCACGCCTCCGAACGGGAGGCCGGGCAGGGTGGTTCCGTGCTCGTTGACGAAGGCCATGCCGACGTCGAGTCGATCGGCGACGTCGCGAGCGCGATCCAGATCCGAGCTCCACACCGATCCGCTCAAACCGTAGGCGGACGAGTTGGCCAGGGCCACGGCCTCGTCGGCGTTCGCGACCTTGTAGACGACACCCGCGGGGCCGAACAGTTCCTCGGTGTACGCGCGCATGGCGGGGGTGACGTCGGCGAGCAGCGTGGGCTGCACGAAGGATCCGGGTCCGTCCACCTTCTTTCCGCCCGTGAGCAGCGTCGCGCCCTTGTCGACCGCGTCTTCGATCTGCTCGACCAGCGAATCGGCCGCGGCCTGCGAGGAGAGGGGACCGAGGACGGTGTTCTCGTCCAACGGATCTCCGGTCTGCATGGCTTCGAACGACGCGGTGAGCTTGGCGACGAACTCGTCGTAGATGTCCTCGGTGACGATGATCCGCTTCGCCGCGTTGCAGGCCTGGCCCGCGTTCGACAGGCGAGCCTGCGTCGCGGACTCGACGGTGGCGTCCATGTCATCGGTGTCGAGGACGACGAACACGTCCGAGCCGCCCAGCTCGAGCACGACCTTCTTGAGGTTGCGGCCCGCGGTCTCGGCGACGGACGTTCCGGCGCGCTCGCTACCGGTGAGCGACACTCCCTGCACGCGAGGATCGGCGATCATGTCCGCGATCTGCTCGTTGGTGGCGAACACGTTGACGTACGCGTCCTCGGGCACCCCGGCCTGACGGAAGATCTCTTCCATCAAGAGTGCGGACTGGGGGCAACTCGGGGCGTGCTTGAGCACGATCGTGTTGCCCAGCATGAGGTTCGGGCCCGCGAAGCGAGCGACCTGGTAGTACGGGTAGTTCCACGGCATGACGCCGACGAGCGCACCGATGGGCCGACTGACCACCACGGTGTTCTCGGCACCGGGCACGTTCAACGTCTCCTCCTCGAGGAGTGCGGGACCGTGCTCGGCGTAGTAGCGGTAGATGTCGGACGAGAGCTGGACCTCGCCCATCGCCTGGGTGACGGGCTTGCCCATCTCGGTGGCGATGGTGCGAGCGAGCTCCTCGGCACGCTCGGTGTAGATCTCGGCGGTGCGGGTGAGGATGCGGGCGCGCTCGGCGGGATCGGTCTCGCGCCAGGAGTGGTAACCCGAGCTGACCGCTGCGAGAACGGTTTCGACGTCCGCGTCGGACATCGTGTCGAACTCGCGCGCGGTCTCGCCGGTGGCCGGATTAACTGTCTTGTAGGTAGTCATGTGGGGTGTAACCCCGAACCCCCCGTCTCGTGTTCCCGAGCACGATCGCCGGCGCGCGTGTCAGACGACGATGCGGTCGGGGTGCCCACGCGAATCCGCTGCGCCGCTTCCGAACACACGCGCGGTGCCGGCCGCCCATCGCCGCGCCGACCAGGCCGCGGCGACGGCGTCGAGAACGTCGTCGATCGCGGGGCCGTCGTCGAGGCCCGCCGTCGCGGCGACGATCGTCGCGGGATCCACCACCGCCGACAGCGCCGACAGCCGTTGCGCGATACCGCGCGCCCGCTTCTTCGAGGTGAACTCCGTGGTGGTCGCGAGTGCGCGGAACGACGATTCCGGGTGCACCTCGATCACACGATCGTCGAGGGCCGCAGCGCCCCACTCGCGGATGTAGGCGGTGAGGTACCAGGACTGCTTGCTGATCGCCTTGCCCGTCCGCGCTCGTGAGACGACACACGCCTGCTCCCACGTCTCGCTCTCGACGGCGTCCCGAACGGGAGTGAAGAACAGTGACGACCGCGCGGAGCCCAGAAACGACCTGAGGGCGACCTCGCCGGTGCGGTAGCCGTCCTCCGGAACGGACAGCGGCATGTCGACGCCCACCACGACGCAGTCTGCGGTGGAAGCCAGGACGTCGTCGACCGACCGGGACACGCTCAGCTGCAGGTCGCGGCCACGGAGGCGGGCCACCACCCAGGCGCCGCCGGCTCCGTCGACCCCGGCGACGGTGAGCTCGTCGGGTGCTGTCGAAGCGGCCGAGGTCACCTGTCAAACTCTTTCACATGCGCGTATACCTGGGTGCCGATCACGCCGGCTTCGAGTTCAAGAACCAGATCATGGAACACCTGACCGCGGCCGGGCACGAGCCGGTCGACTGCGGGGCGTTCGAGTACGACGCGGTGGACGATTACCCCGCGTTCTGCATCGAGGCCGCCCGTCGCACCGTCGCCGATCCGGACAGCCTCGGCCTGGTCCTCGGCGGATCCGGCAACGGCGAACAGATCGCGGCGAACAAGGTTCCCGGCGCTCGGTGCGCGCTCGCGTGGAGTGTCGAGACCGCCCAGCTCGCTCGTCAGCACAACAAGGCCCAGCTGATCGGCATCGGTGGGCGTATGCACACGCTGCCCGAGGCACTGGCCATCGTGGACGCGTTCCTCGCGACGCCGTGGTCGGGTGAGGAACGGCACCAGCGCCGCATCGACATTCTGGCCGAGTACGAGCGCACCGGCGACGCCCCCGCAGTTCCCGGCGCGCACTGACGTGCCCGAGGGCCACACTCTTCACCGCCTGGCGCGGTTGCACCAGAAGCGGTTCGCGGGCCAGGAGATCGAGGTCTCGAGTCCGCAGGGACGATTCGTCGACGGCGCGGAGTGGGTCAGCGGACACGTATTGCTGCGAGCGGACGCCTGGGGGAAGCACCTGCTGCACCGGTACGACAACGGCGCGATCGTGCACGTGCACCTGGGCCTTTACGGCAAGTTCGGAGAGCAGAGCGTTCCGATGAAGGACCCGGTGGGTCAGGTGCGGATGCGGATGGTGGGGGAGGAGTACGGGACCGACCTCCGCGGCCCCACCCGCTGCGAGATCTTCGACGACACCCAGGTCGACGCCCTGGTGGCTCGGCTGGGCCCGGATCCGCTGCGCAAGGAGTCGGACCCGGACAAGGCGTTCCGTCGAATCACCAAGTCGTCCATGGCGATCGGGGCGCTGCTGATGGAGCAGGATGTCATCGCCGGAATCGGCAACGTGTACCGGGCCGAACTGCTCTTCCGGCACCGGGTGAGCCCGTTCCTGCCCGGCAAGAAACTCGATCACGGGCGGTGGGGCGAGATGTGGGTCGATCTGGTCGACCTGATGAAGGTGGGTGTGCGGCGCGGTCGGATCGTCACGCTGAATCCGGAGCACGAAGCCGGTGCCGGACCGCGGGGACCGGGACGCCCACGGTCCTACGTCTACAAGAGACAAGGATTGCCGTGCCGCATCTGCGGCACGGCGATCCTCACGCAGGACATGAAGGGACGAAATCTCTTCTGGTGCCCGTCCTGTCAGGTGGACTGACGGGCGGCCGCTCAGAACCCCATGTCGCCCATGTCGAATCCGCCGCCGCCCATGTCGCCGCCGTCGAATCCGCCGTCGCCCATGTCACCGCCCATGTCGCCACCGTCTCCGTAGTCACCGCCACCGTCGGCGCCGCCCATGTCGCCGCCGTCGCCCTCACCGCTGGCGAACTGCTCGGATCCGTATCCGACGCCGGCCATTCCGGAGAACATGGCCGAGAACAGGAACATCGACCCCATGCCCCAGGCGCCGGCGACGAGAGCGGGCTTCCACCAGGGCTCGGAGTACCACCCGGCGGGAACCGGCCGACCGGCGACGCGTCCGCCGGGGTAGTAGTTCGGCGTCTTCTCCGACGGTGAGGGCGCAGCCGTGACCGGCCGGCCCTCGAAGTCGACGGTGCGTTCTTCGGTCACCTCGCCGGCGGCCTTCTGGCCGTCGAGGGTGGGCACCTCGGGTCCGGGGTCCATGCCCATGGCCAGTCGGGCCGCGCGAATGTAGTAAAGGCCTTCCAGTGCAGTCTGTTTCGCCAGGCGGGCCTGCGCCACGCTGTCGGCCTGATCGATCTGCGAGCCCGCGGCCGTGAAGCGTTCGGACGCGTCGGCGAGGGCCTGCTGCGACGCGGTGTCCGAGCCGACGAGGTTGAACACCTGTCCGCCGAGCCGTTCGATCGACTGGCGCGCATCGGCTTTGGCGTCGTCCAGGGTCATGGCGTCGGTCCGGGCCGATCGACGCTGCGACATCATCACCAGGCCGACGACGATCGCCACGACGACGATGATCAAAAAAAGGGGTTCCATGTGTCCTCCGGTGAATGATGGTTCGCGTGAATGTCCGGTTCGACCGTCTCCAGTGTACGGATCCCCGGTGCCATCACCGCCGACTCTCCGCCGACGACCGTGACCGTGGCGTATCCATCTCGTTATAGAAGCGTGACCCACCGATGGCTGTGAAGACATCTCGGCGGGCAACTCTGTAGTCGAGGCCGAAGAGCATCGTCGGCCGCTACGAAGGGGAGCCACACATGAACGCACTCGACCACTCGACCACCGATCTCGGCGCGGACGACACGGCGGACCTGGTGGTCGTCGAGTACGAACGTGGCGGAGTCCCGATCGTCTCCATCGGCGGCGAGATCGACATGAGCACCACTCCCGAACTGCGCGAGATCCTGACGCGTGTCGCCTCGGCTGGTCACGACGACGTCGTGCTCGATCTGACGGACGTCACGTTCCTCGGCAGCGCGGGGGCGGTCATGCTCCTCGGTGCGGCATCGACGCTGGCACGGCGACCCATGGTGCTGGTCGCGGTCGACCCCGCGGTGCGGCGTCCGCTCCAACTCCTCGGGGTGTGCTCGCCGATCACGGTGTGCGAGAGCATCTTCGAAGCGGTGTCCACGGTGTCGGATGCACGCGGCGAGGTCCGTGCATTCTCCGACGCGGGCTGATACCGGCTGACGACGAGAAAACCCCCGATCGCCTGGGCGACCGGGGGTCTTCTTCGTGTGTGGAGCGGGCGACGGGAATCGAACCCGCGTAATTAGTTTGGAAGACTAAGGCTCTACCATTGAGCTACGCCCGCGTGCCGACGACGGTCACTGGGATCGCCAGCCCCTGCCGCCTGCGTTGAGGAACTGTACCGAACCGCGCGGCGAAATCGGAAATCGGGTCGCCGTTGGGCCGAACGCACACCTACCCGTAGGATCGTTCGAGCACGTCGTCGGCGTTTGGCGTGCAGGAACGGGATGTGGCGCAGCTTGGTAGCGCATCCGCTTTGGGAGCGGAGGGTCGCAGGTTCGAATCCTGTCATCCCGACCGATCGACACCGCGCTCGATCGCACGCGAAGATCGAGTGAACCGAGAACCACCGTAGTCGCACAGATGAAGGAGCACGTTTCGTGAAGAGCACCGTCGAGCAGCTGAGCCCGACGCGAGTCCGTATCAACGTTGAGGTGCCCTTCGAGGAGCTCAAGCCTGATTTCGACCGCGCGTACAAGACCTTGGCCCAGCAGATCCGCCTCCCGGGCTTCCGTCCCGGCAAGGCCCCGGCCAAGTTGCTCGAGGCCCGGGTGGGACGCGCGAACGTCCTGAACCAGGTGGTCAACGAGGCGCTGCCCGGCAAGTACAACGACGCGTTGTCGGCCACCGAGCTCAAGCCGCTCGGCCAGCCGGACATCGAGATCACCAAGCTCGAGGACGGCGAGGAGATCTCGTTCACCGCCGAGGTCGACGTGCGGCCCGAGATCACGCTTCCGGACTACTCCACGGTGGCCGTCACCGTGGACCCGGTCGAGATCACCGACGAGGCCGTGGACGAGCAGCTTCTGTCCCTGCGCCAGCGATTCGGCACCCTCACCGGCGTCGACCGCGCCGCGCAGACCGGCGACTTCGTCTCCATCGACCTCTCCGCCACCGTCGACGGTGCGGCCGTCGAGGAAGCCGCCACCGAGGGCCTGTCCCACGAGATCGGTTCCGGCCAGCTCATCGAGGGCCTCGACGACGCGATCGTCGGACTGTCCGTCGACGAGTCCAAGGAGTTCACCACCACGCTTCTCGCGGGCGAGCACGCCGGCCAGGAAGCCGTCGTCACCGTCACCGTCAAGTCGGTCAAGGAACGCGAACTGCCCGAGGCCGACGACGAGTTCGCTCAGCTCGCCAGCCAGTTCGACACCTTCGACGAACTGCTCGCCGACCTGCGCGAGCGCGTCGAGCGCGTGAAGAAGGTCGAGCAGGCCGGTCAGATCCGCGACAAGGTCCTCGAGGCGCTCCTCGAGTCCGTCGAGGTTCCCGTCCCGGAAGCGTTCGTCAAGGCCGAGGTCGACTCGGCCCTGCACGATGCGATCCACCCGCTCGATCACAACGAGGACGCGCTGGCCGAGCAGCTCGCAGCGTCCGGTTCCTCGCGCGAGGAGTTCGACGCCGAGGCCCGCGAGAGCGCCGAGAAGTCGGTCCGTACCCAGCTTCTGCTCGACACGATCGCCGACGCCGAGGCCGTGCAGGTGGGCCAGGAAGAGCTGACGCAGAACATCGTGTTCCAGGCGCAGCGCTACGGCATCGCGCCCGAGGAGTTCATCCAGCAGGTGCAGCAGGCCAACCAGCTGCCCGCGCTGTTCGCGGACATCCGCCGCAGCAAGGCCCTCGCCGCGATCGTCGATCAGGTCTCGGTGACGGACACGTCCGGTGAGAAGGTCGAGACCAAGGAACTGTTCGGAAGCCCGGACGAGGAGTCGGCCGACGAGTCCGATTCGTCCGAGGGCGAACAGGAGAAGTAACGCTCACAGCGAACGACGGCGGTTCCGGGACTCCGGGGCCGCCGTCCTTCGTTAGTGTCGATGACAGGAACGTTTCACACCCGGAAATCGCCGGATCGGTTTCGGGCTCGCTCCACGCGGGTTCGGTTCGGCGTCAATCCATCCATGCACGAGAAGGCAGGTACCGTGACCCACGCTAACCCGGCGACCCACTCGACCGCGGCAGGAATCGCTTCCGCGTCCGCACCGGCCATGACCTCGGCGACCGCCGGCCTCAACCTCAGCGACTCCGTGTACGAGCGGCTGTTGCGCGAGCGCATCATCTTCCTCGGCACGCAGGTCGACGACGACATCGCCAACAAGCTGTGCGCGCAGATCCTCCTCCTGTCGGCCGAGGATCCCACTCGCGACATCGCTCTCTACATCAACTCGCCGGGCGGATCCGTCTCGGCCGGCATGGCGATCTACGACACGATGAACTTCGCCGAGTGCGACGTCGCGACCTACGCGATGGGACTCGCCGCCTCCATGGGTCAGTTCCTGCTGACCGCCGGCACCAAGGGCAAGCGCTACGCCCTGCCGCACGCGCGCATCATGATGCACCAGCCGTCCGCCGGTATCGGCGGAAGCGCCGCCGACATCGCGATCATGGCGGAGCAGTTCGCCCTCACCAAGCGTGAGATGGCGGAGCTCATCGCCGAGCACACGGGGCAGACGTTCGACCAGGTGACCGAGGACTCGGACCGTGACCGGTGGTTCACCGCGCAGCAGGCCCTCGATTACGGGATGGTCGACCACGTCATCTCGCGCGCGCAGCAGGCCGGTGGCACCGGCGGAGCCGACAACTGATCGAGCGGAATTCGTGACGCGACTCGGGCCCGGTAGGGCTCACGCCGCACCGATCCCTTCCTATTTTTTGGAGAACCGATGACAGAACTGTTCGATCCCCGCCAGACCTTCGGCGCCGGCTCCTCGGCACCCGCCGGACCCGATTCGCGCTACATCCTGCCGTCCTTCGTCGAGCACTCGAGCTACGGCGTCAAGGAGTCGAACCCCTACAACAAGCTCTTCGAGGAGCGCATCATCTTCCTCGGCGTGCAGGTGGACGACGCCTCGGCGAACGACATCATGGCGCAGCTGCTGGTGCTCGAGGGTCTGGACCCCGACCGCGACATCACCATGTACATCAATTCGCCCGGTGGTTCGTTCACCTCGCTGATGGCGATCTACGACACGATGCAGTACGTCCGCGCCGACGTCGCGACCGTGTGCCTCGGCCAGGCCGCGTCCGCGGCCGCGGTCCTGCTCGCGGCCGGCGCTCCGGGCAAGCGCGCCGCGCTGCCCAACGCCCGCGTGCTGATCCACCAGCCCTCCACCGGCGGCGTTCAGGGCCAGGTCTCCGACCTCGAGATCCAGGCCCGCGAGATCGAGCGCATGCGTCGTCTCATGGAGACCACGCTGGGTCGACACACCGGCAAGGAAGCGGATGTCATCCGCAAGGACACCGACCGTGACAAGATCCTCACGGCCGAAGAGGCCAAGGACTACGGCATCATCGACACCGTGTTCGAGTACCGCAAGCTCTCGGCCCGCAAGTAACGCTCACCGCACGGTCGGCCGGGCCGCTGCGACACGCGCGCGGGGGAAACCTCGCTCGAATCGCGTGCTCGCGGCGGCCCCGCTGGTTGTGGGCGCCTACTCCATCGATTCACGTCGGTGGGTCCTGGTAAGTACTCGGCCGTGTCCGTCGAAGGCGGGTACGGTCGCACATGAACCCGGTCGAGGCAGTGTTCGACGTCGATCGGTATTCCCGGCAAGAAATGAGGAATCTGCACATGGCACGCATCGGTGACGGTGGCGATCTGCTCAAGTGCTCTTTCTGCGGAAAGAGTCAGAAACAGGTCAAGAAGCTCATTGCCGGGCCCGGCGTGTACATCTGCGACGAGTGCATCGATCTCTGCAACGAGATCATCGAGGAAGAGCTGGCGGAGTCGAGCGAGGTCAAGCTCGACGAACTGCCCAAGCCCGCGGAGATCCGCGACTTCCTCGAGAACTACGTCATCGGCCAGGACAGCGCGAAGCGGCGCCTGGCGGTCGCGGTCTACAACCACTACAAGCGCATCCAGGCCGGGGACAAGGCTCGGGACGCGCGCGGTGAGGCCGTCGAGCTCGCCAAGTCCAACATCCTGATGCTCGGCCCCACCGGCTGCGGCAAGACCTACCTGGCGCAGACGTTGGCCAAGATGCTCAACGTGCCGTTCGCCATCGCGGACGCCACCGCGTTGACGGAGGCCGGGTACGTCGGTGAGGACGTCGAGAACATCCTCCTCAAGCTGATCCAGGCGGCGGACTACGACGTCAAGCGCGCCGAGACCGGCATCATCTACATCGACGAGGTCGACAAGATCGCGCGCAAGAGCGAGAACCCGTCGATCACGCGCGACGTGTCCGGTGAAGGTGTCCAGCAGGCCCTGCTGAAGATCCTCGAGGGGACCCAGGCAAGCGTTCCCCCGCAGGGCGGACGCAAGCACCCGCATCAGGAGTTCATCCAGATCGACACCACGAACGTGCTCTTCATCGTGGCCGGTGCGTTCGCCGGACTCGAGAAGATCGTCTCCGACCGCGTCGGCAAGCGCGGACTGGGCTTCGGCGCCGAGGTGCGGTCCAAGGCCGAGAGCGACACCCAGGACTACTTCGCCGAGGTCATGCCCGAGGACCTCATCAAGTTCGGTCTGATCCCCGAGTTCATCGGTCGCCTCCCGGTTGTCGCCTCGGTGACGAACCTGGACAAGGAGTCCCTGGTGACCATTCTGTCGGAGCCGAAGAACGCCCTGGTCAAGCAGTACACGCGGTTGTTCGACATGGACGGCGTGGAACTCGAGTTCACCCCCGACGCTCTCGACGCGATGGCCGAGCAGGCCATCCATCGCGGCACCGGCGCCCGCGGCCTGCGCGCGATCATGGAGGAAGTCCTCAACCCGGTGATGTTCGACATCCCGAGTCGAGACGACGTCGCCAAGGTCGTGGTGACCGCGGAGACCGTGGTGGACAACGTGCTGCCGACCATCGTGCCGCGCAAGCCCGATCGCCCCGAGCGGCGCGACAAGACCGCGTAGTACCCCGCACGACGCGACCCCCGACTCGTTCGACGAGTCGGGGGTCGCTGCATTCGGCAGGTGCCGGGCGGCTCAGGCGGGCCGGGCCTTGCGGGGCCGGAGCCGGGCCATGGGCAGCGGCGGCGCCGGCAATCGGTCGACCGGTCCTCGGTAACCCTCCACGCGGCCGAACCGACGGTCCTCGCGCTCCCAGGCGTCGCGATACTCGACGATCTCGTCGTGATCGCGGCCGATGAAGTTCCACCACATGACGATGTCCTCCTCGAACGGCTCCCCGCCCAGCAGGATCACGCGCGCGGGGACCAGAGCGGTGGCGATGGTGATCGACCGCGTTCCGGTGTCGAGGTGTCCGAGGTCCGCGCGGCTCAGCGAGGTCGCCTCGCCGGCCCTGTCGGAGGTCCCGCTCAGGTCCACTCGACCGGTGTCCACCAACACCGCGTGTTCGAACCGTGGATCGACCTCGAGGGTGATGCGCGTGTTCGGTTGGATCGTGATCTCCGCACCGAGCAGTGGGGTGAAGGTGGGCACCGGCGAGGTCGACCCACCGAGCGACCCCAGGAACACTCGCATCTCGCCCCCGTCGAGTGCGACGGGCTCGGGAACGTGGTGATCGAACCGGCGCGGAGCGTCGCGGTGGGCGTCGGGCAGGGCGATCCACAGCTGTACTCCGTGCAGCGTGTCGGTCTCGGGCGTCGACACCTCGGAGTGACAGATGCCGTGTCCGCCCGTCATCAGATTCACCTCACCCGGCCGCACGACGGCAACCACCCCGTGGCTGTCTCGATGTTCGATCTCGCCCTCGAAGAGCCAACTCACGGTCTGCAGTCCGGTGTGCGGGTGCGGTGCGACGTCCATCCCTCCGGTGTGGGCGACGGGGTCGGGTCCGTAATGGTCGGCGAAACACCAGGCGCCGACCGTGGTGCGACGACGCTCGGGAAGCGTGCGCCGGACGGTCATCGCACGTGGTCCGCCGAGCGGCACCTCGCGCGCCGTGGTGACCGAGACGGCGGGGGCGGTCATCGGACCGCCTCGGGCACCGCCGTGGCGGGATCGGATTCGGTATCGGTCGCGGTGTCCGCGAACACGATTCGGCCGGTGTGCGAGTAGACGTTCATGCCGTCGCCGCGCAGGAATCCGATCACCGTGAGCCCCGACTCCTCGGCCAGATCGACCGCGAGGGAGGACGGGGCGGACACGGCGGCGAGCACGGGGATGCCGGCCATCACCGCCTTCTGGGCGAGCTCGAAGGACGCGCGACCGCTGACCATCAGGACGGTGCCGGCGAGGGGAACCCGGCCCTCCGAGACGGCCCAGCCGATCACCTTGTCGACCGCGTTGTGACGCCCGACGTCCTCGCGTGCGGCGAGCAGGGTGCCGTCGGCGTCGAAGAGGGCCGCGGCGTGCAGCCCACCGGTCGAGGAGAAGATGCGCTGATGTTCCCGCAGTGTGTCCGGCAGTGTCGCCAGGGTCGCGGTGGACACCCGGACACCGTCGGCGGCGGGGGAGAAGACGGTCTTGAGTCGAACCGCATCGAGCGAGGCCTTGCCGCACACCCCGCACGAGGACGTCGTGTAGAAGTTGCGCTCGACGCCCACGTCCGGAGCGGGCACGTGCTCGGCGAGGGCGACGTCGAGCACGTTGTAGGTGTTGCGGCCCTCGTCGTCGACTCCGTCGCAGTATCGGGCGACGAGGACGTCGTCGCGCGAGGAGATGACGCCTTCGGTGAGAAGGAATCCGTGCGCGAGTTCGACGTCGTGTCCGGGGGTCCGCATCGTGACGGCGAGGGCCTTGCCGTCGACCCGGAGTTCGAGGGGTTCCTCCACGACGACGGTGTCGGGGCGACGGTCGACGTGCGGTCCGCGGATGCGCAGGACGGGGCGGCGGGCGGTGGCGCGGCCCATCAGGCGGCCGTCGTGCGAGGAGAAGCGGGACGAGCGTATCGGTGCATGTGTCCATAGTGGACCCGATCGGTGGTGCACTGCCACAACCCCGGTTCCGGGTCACCCCGATTCCGAAGAACATCGGTTAGCCTAGCCTTCCACCGCGGTACGCACCGCGGCATGTCATGGAAAAGGATCTCGCGATGTCTCTCTCGGCAGGCGTTTCTCGCCGCAGTTTTCTCCTCGGTGCCTCGGGCGCCTTCCTGGCCGCGGCCGCGGCCGCGTGCAGTTCCGGCGGGGACTCGACCACGGGTGACGGCGCCGCGGACGGCGTGTCCGTCTCCACCAAGTACGGCGAGGTCGAGGTGCCAGGCGATCCGCAGCGGGTGGTGAGCGTCGGCTACAACGATCACGACACCCTCCTCGCGCTGGGCGTGATCCCGGCCGGAGTGTTCGACTGGTACGGCGACTACCCCTACGCGACGTGGCCGTGGGCGCAGGAAGCGCTGGGTGACGCGACCCCGGAGATCGTGGGCGACGCCACCAGCGGCATCGATGTCGAGCGGGTCGCGCTGGCCGCGCCCGATCTGATCGTCGGTACCTACGCGGGCGTCACGCAGGCCCAGTACGACTCCCTGTCCGCGCTCGCTCCGACGGTGACGCAACCGGAGGGCTTCGGGGACTACGGCATTCCCTGGCGCGATCAGACGGCGTTGCTGGGCCGCGCCCTCGGCCGCGAGACCGAGGCACAGACGCTGGTGTCGGACGTGGAGGCCCGTTTCGCGGAGGTCGCCGCGGCCAACCCGTCGTTCGCGGGCAAGACGGTGCTGGTGGGGGCTCTGGCCGGACCCGGCCAGTTCGGCGTCTACGGACCGCAGGACCCCAAGGTGCGCTTCCTGAACGAACTCGGGTTCGCGAACCCCGACGTGACCGCGCAGATCGGTGACGCGAACTTCGCGCCCGTCAGCACCGAGCAGCTGTCCCTGGCCGACGTCGACCTCCTCGTCTGGTACGCCGGCGGCGGCTTCGGCGATCGCCTTCGCGCCGAGCTGGACAACACGCCGGTGTACCAGGGACTGGCCGCGGTGCGCGAGAATCGGGTCATCATTCTCGAGGACGAGGCAGCGGAGGCGATGGCATGGAGCACGGTGCTGAGCCTGCCGTTCGCGCTGGATCAGCTCCCGGGCCGGCTGGCCGAGAGGCTCTGACCCTCGAGATCACGGTCGGCCCTCCCGCGCGGCGAGAGCGCTTCGCCGGCTGGGGGTCCGCCGCGGAGGACTGGCTCCGAGCCGAACTGTCCGTTGCCGAGGTGGGGTGGCGGTGCCGCATCGTCGGTCCCGCCGGCGATGCGTCCGCGGCCGCCGCTCTCGCCCGCAGCGGCGGCGCGACGACGGAGGAGATCGACCTCGTCGTGACCGAGCCCGCCCGGCCACGGATGTACTGCCCGCGGTGCGGCAGCGTCGGTCCGTCGGGTCCGCGGTGCTTCTCGTGTCGGGCGGCGCTGACGGTCACGACGCACTTCTCGGCGCACCACGCCGCCGTCCTGGGCGTGCCGTCGTGCTGACGACGGTGATCGCGTCCCGTCCCGCCTGCGTCGACGGCACTGTCCGCACCCTGACGCTGGCCCCCGATGCGCCGCCGCAACCGTGGGTTCCGGGGAGTCACGTGCTGGTGCAGTGCGGCCCCGACCGGGCGGGGCATCCGCGCGTGAACGCCTATTCGTTGGTGGGCGACGCCGCGAGACCGAAAGCCTTCGCGATCAGCGTGCGCAACGGGCGCGACGACGGGGGCGCGGCCTGGTTGCACCGCCGCCGCGTCGGAGACCGCGTCGTGGTCGCACCACCTCGCAGCGCCTTCGCGCCGGTCCTCTCCGCCCGTCGACACCTGTTGGTCGCCGGCGGTATCGGGGTGACGCCGATCCTGTCGCTCGCGCGGTGGGCGGGGGAGCGCGCCGAGGCGCTGTACGTTCATCGACCGGGCGGCGGGGCCCACGCCGACGACCTGGCCGCCGTCTGCGCGACGAGCACGTTCGTCGACCGCTCTCGATTCGCCGCGGCGGTGGACTCGTCGCTGCGTCGACAGCCGCTGGGGACCCATCTCTACGTCTGTGGACCCGCGGCCATGGTCGATGCGGTCCTGGAGAGTGCCCTGGCCGCGGGATGGCCCCGGTCGCGATGCCACAGCGAGGCGTTCGCGGTGGCCTCGGGTCCCACCCGGGCCTTCCACGTCCGCCTGCGCCGTAGTGGCACGGTGTTCGAGGTGCCGGCCGATCGGTCTGCCCTCGACGTACTCGACGATCACGGCGTCGCGGTGGACAGCCTGTGCCGTCGGGGTGTGTGCGGTCGGTGCCGCACCGCGGTCACCGCGGGCTCGGTGGAGCATCGCGACCTCTTTCCTGCGGACGATCGACGCATGGCGGTCTGCGTCTCGCGCGCCCGCGGAACCGACCTCGTCGAGCTCGACCTGTGACCGCCGCTGCGCTGCAGCGCTTCCCGTTCCCGTTCGAGACCGACACCTACCGCTACGGAACCGACCTGGAACCCGGGCGCACGGTGCGGACGACCGCGGCCGGTCGATGGGGAGAACACATCGTCGACGTCGGACCCGAGTACCGCGACGTGATCGCCGAACGCGCGCGGATCCTCGCGGCCGACCCGCGGCGGCACGCGGCGCTCCCGCACATGGACGAGGCGAAGGCGGATGCGCTGTCGGTGATCCTGGCCGAGTTGCATCGTGCGCGGCCGGACGAGACGGAACTCGGGGAATCGAGCCGGTACTGGCGCAACGGGATGCTCGGCATCGAGGTCTCGCCGGCGATTCTTTCGACGGATCCCCTGGTGTTCGCGGCGAGCCAGATCCAGGAGGACGTGGTGCTCCTCGACACCCGCGACGGGCATCTGCACGCCGATGCGGGGGTGGTGACGTTCGCCGCGGACTGGTCGATGAACTTCGACCTCGGCATGAGCTTCCACGAGCTGCACCGGCCCGTTCCCCGCGTGCTGGACGACGGCATCGTCTCCCGTGCCGAGGCGTTCATCGGGACGCTCGAACCCCGGCAGTGGGTGCGCCGGACCAACTTCTCGCTCGGAGTCGATCACCGTCTGGACGCCTCCGTGGAAACCCGCCACGAGTGGGAGCCGGCTCGCCGCGCCGTGGCCGACGCCGACGCCGACGAGGTGGGCAGACGGTTGTGTCTGCGGGTGGAGCTCCAACATCTGACGCGGCTGGCGCCGTCCGGGGCGATCATGTTTCTGATCCGGACTCATCTGGCGTCGCTGGACGAGCTGGCGCTGGTCCCGGGGTGGGCCGAACGCACCGTGGCGGTGCTCCGGGAGCTCCCCGAGGACATGGCCGACTACAAAGGCGTCACACCCCTGCGACCGGCCGTCGAACGGTGGTGGTTCGACCGTCGGGATAAGTTGCCACGGTGACGGAAACGACGGACGCCTCGAACCCGGCCGATCGGCACGGGCCCTTCGGATCTCTCGACGACTACCTCGACCTGCCGCATCCGGCCTCCCTCGCGTTGTCCCCGGACGGCCGCACTCTCGTGATCGCGGTGGCCGAGCTCGACGAGGAGCGCACCGCCCGGGTCTCCTCGCTGTGGGCGATCGATCCGACCGGCGAGACCGAGGCCCGGCGGTTGACCCGCAGCGCCGGGGGCGATTCGGCGCCGGTGTACGCGAGCACCGGGGACCTGCTGTTCCTGCGGAAGCCGACCGGGGCGGACGCGAGCACGGGTACCGGTCTGTGGGTGCTTCCCGCGGTGGGCGGCGACGCTCGCCGGATCGCGCACCGGTCCGGCGGCGTCGGTGGACCCGTGGCCGCCCGGAACACGACGCACGTGGTGCTCACCGGTGACGTGCTCGGCTCCGAGACCGACGACGATCGCCTCCGCACGCTGCGCAAGGACACGAAGGTGAGCGCGGTCCTGCACTCGGGATACCCGGTGCGGCACTGGGATCAGGACCTGGGACCGGGCCGAGCGCACCTGTTCTCGGTCGACGCGGACGGTGCGAACCGGACGGATCTGCCGCTCGTCGATCTCACCCCGGACCCCGGCGGCGTCGCCGGAGGTGGAGCCCTGCGCGATGCGACGTACGACCTCGCTCCTGACGGCTCCTTCGTGGTCACCTCCGAGGGGCACCCCGGACCGGAGGCGAGCACCCGCCTGGTTCTGGTGCGCTACGAGGTGGACTCGGGCGCACGGGCCGTCCTCGTCGACGACCCGGATGCGGACGTCTTCTCCCCGGCGATTTCCCCGGACGGCCGGTGGCTCGCGTTCCTGCACGAGTCGCGGTCGACCCCGGACACGGCGCCGTGCGTCACGCTGCGGGTGATGGATCTCGAGACCGGTGATTCGGCCCGGTGGGCGGCGGACTGGGACCGATGGCCGTCCTCGACGGTGTGGTCGGCCGACTCCCGCTCGCTGCTGGTGACCGCTGACGACGACGGCCGGGCGCCGATCTTCGTCGTCACCGAATCGTCGGCTCGGTCCCTGACCACGGACGACGCGGCGTACACCGACGTGGTCGCGGCTCGCGACGGGTCCGCGGTCTTCGCGCTGCGGGCGTCCTACGCGGCGCCGCCGCATCCGGTGCGCGTCGACCGGGAGACCGGTGCGATCACCGTGCTGCGGGCCCCGACGGAGCTCCCGGAGCTGCCCGGCGATCTGGTGGACGTCGAGACCGTCACCGACGCCGGTCACCGCGTCCGCGCCTGGCTGGCGCGGCCCACCGGGGCGTCGGACGCCACGCCCGCGCCGCTGGTGGTGTGGGTGCACGGCGGCCCGATCGACTCGTGGAACACCTGGTCCTGGCGGTGGAACCCGTGGATACTCGTCGCTCGCGGATACGCGGTACTACTCCCCGATCCCGCGCTGTCCACCGGGTACGGACAGGAGTTCCTCCAGCGAGGGTGGGGCCGGTGGGGAACCGAGACGTACGACGACATCCTCGCGATCACCGACGCGGCGGAGGCGCGGCCGGACGTGGACGCGGCGCGAACGGCCTTGATGGGTGGCTCGTTCGGCGGATACATGGCCAACTGGATCGCCGGGCACACCGATCGGTTCTCCGCGATCGTCTCGCACGCGGGTCTCTGGGCGCTGGACCAGTTCGGCCCCACGACCGACGACGCGTCGTACTGGTTGCGGGAGATGACGCCGGAGATGGCGTTCGACAACTCCCCGCACCTGTCCGTCGCGGACATCGTCACCCCGATGCTGATCATCCACGGCGACAAGGACTATCGCGTTCCCATCGGGGAGGCGCTGCGCCTGTGGTTCGAGTTGCTGTCCGAATCGGGTCTGCCCGCCGACGAGAACGGAGTCACCGACCACCGCTTCCTGGTCTTTCCCACCGAGAACCACTGGATCCTGTCGCCGCAACACGCGAAGGTCTGGTACGAGGTGGTCGACGCGTTCCTCGCGCGGCACGTGCTGGGGATCGAGTCCGAGATGCCGGAGGTTCTTCCGTCCTGAGCGACGTGCGGACCGGTGATCCGACCGGGCGCGGGGCGACGGGTACCGAGAACTAGAATCGGGCGGTGACCAGATCGACGAGCGAACCGCAGGACAACCCCGCCGACCGGCTTCCGAAGGCGTGGAACCCCGGTGAGGTGGAGGCCGACCTCTACCGGGGATGGGTCGACGCCGGGTACTTCACCGCCGATCCCGCGAGCACCAAGCCCGGATACTCGATCGCGCTGCCCCCGCCCAACGTCACCGGCAGCCTGCACATGGGCCATGCCCTCGACCACACGTTGATGGACGCCCTCGCCCGCCGCAAGCGGATGCAGGGCTACGAGGTGCTGTGGCTGCCCGGGATGGATCACGCCGGTATCGCCACCCAGTCGCTGGTGGAGAAGAAGCTCGCCGCCGAGGGCGTCGCGAAGGCGGACCTCGGGCGCGAGAAGTTCGTCGACGAGGTGTGGAAGTGGAAGGCCGAGTCCGGCGGCACCATCGGTGAGCAGATGCGCCGCATCGGCGACGGAGTCGACTGGAGCCGCGAACGGTTCACCATGGACGACGGTCTCTCGCGCGCGGTGCAGACCATGTTCAAGACGCTCTACGACAGCGGACTGATCTACCGGGCCGAGCGGCTCGTCAACTGGTCCCCGGTCCTGAAGACGGCCATCTCCGACATCGAGGTCAAGTACGAGGACGTCGACGGCGAATTGGTCTCGCTGCGCTACGGGTCGCTGAACGACGACGAACCGCACGTGATCGTCGCGACCACCCGGGTCGAGACCATGCTCGGCGACACCGCCGTCGCGGTGCATCCGGACGACGAGCGCTACACCGATCTGATCGGCACCACCCTGCCGCATCCGTTCCTCGATCGGGAGATCCCGATCATCGCCGACTCGTACGTCGATCCCGAGTTCGGCACGGGCGCAGTGAAGATCACCCCGGCGCACGACCCCAACGACTTCGAGATGGGCGTGCGGCACTCGCTGCCCATGCCGTCGATCATGGACACCTCGGGCGCGATCACCGGCACCGGAACGCAGTTCGACGGTCTCGATCGGTTCGAGGCGCGCGTGAAGGTGCGCGAGGCTCTCGCCGAGCAGGGCCGCGTGGTCGCCGAGAAGCGGCCCTACCTGCACAGCGTCGGCCACTCCGAGCGCAGCGGCGAGCCCATCGAACCCCGGCTGTCGCTGCAGTGGTGGGTGAAGGTCGACTCCCTCGCGAAGTCCGCCGGCGACGCGGTGCGCAGCGGCGAGACCACGGTGCACCCGAAGAGTCAGGAGCCGCGCTGGTTCGCCTGGGTCGACGACATGCACGACTGGTGCATCTCCCGGCAGCTGTGGTGGGGACATCGCATTCCCATCTGGTACGGACCCGACGGCGACACCGTGTGCCTCGGACCGGACGAGTCCGCGCCCGAGGGGTGGACCCAGGACCCCGACGTGCTGGACACGTGGTTCTCCTCCGGACTGTGGCCGTTCTCCACCCTGGGCTGGCCGGAGCGCACACCCGAGATCGAGAAGTTCTATCCCACCAGCGTTCTCGTCACCGGCTACGACATCCTGTTCTTCTGGGTCGCGCGGATGATGATGTTCGGCACCACCGTCGCGGGCGAGCTCCCCGGCCCCGTGCCGTTCCGAGACGTGTTCCTGCACGGCCTCGTTCGCGACGAACAGGGTCGCAAGATGTCGAAGTCCAAGGGCAACGGCATCGACCCCATCGACTGGGTGGATCGGTTCGGCGCGGATGCGTTGCGCTTCACCCTCGCTCGGGGCGCGAACCCCGGCGGTGACCTGTCCGTCGGTGAGGACAACGCGCAGAGCTCGCGCAACTTCGCGACCAAGTTGTTCAACGCGACCAAGTTCGCGCTGATGAACGGCGCGGGCCGATTCGACGCCGACGTCGCCCCGGAACTGCCGAGCCGGGGCGAACTCACCGACGCCGACCGTTGGATCCTCGACCGACTCGCCACGGTGCGGGCCGAGGTCGACGACGCACTGGACCGCTACGAGTTCGGCAAGGCGTGCGAGGCGCTCTACCACTTCGCGTGGGACGAGGTCTGCGACTGGTACCTGGAGCTGGCCAAGGTGCAGTTCGCCGGCGACGCCGCACCGAACACCCGCGTCGTGTTGGGATTCGTGCTCGATTCGTTGCTCCGGCTGCTGCATCCGGTGATCCCGTTCGTCACCGAGACGCTGTGGAAGGCGCTCACCGGCGGCGAGTCCGTGGTCACCGCGGCGTGGCCCAAGGAATCGGGCGTCGGTGCCGATCCCGTTGCGCTGCAGCGTGTCTCGGACATCCAGAAACTGATCACGGAGATCAGACGGTTCCGGAGCGATCAGGGTGTGAAACCCAAGCAGAAGGTGCCGGCCCGTCTGGTGGGTACCACCGCCGCGGACATCGACGCGCTGGTTCCGGCCGTGACCGCGCTGTCGTTCCTGACTCCGGCCGAGGACACCTTCACGGAGTCCGCGTCCATCGAGGTCCGGTTGTCGCTCGGCACGGTGACCGTGGCCGTCGACACCTCGGGCACCGTCGACGTGGCGGCCGAGATCAAGCGCGCGCAGAAGGATCTCGCCGCCGCGCAGAAGGACCTGGACGCCACCACGGCCAAGCTCGGGAACGAGGCGTTCATCGGCAAGGCGCCGGAGAACGTGGTGGAGAAGATCCGGGGTCGGCAACAGGTGGCTCGCGAGGACGTGGAGCGATTGACGAAGCGGCTGACGGAGCTCGGCGCATGACCTCGCCCTCCGCGGAGGCACCGTCTCCGGTCGATCTGGCCGAGTTCACCCTCGTCGAGACCGAACTGGACAAGCGCTGGGGCGAGACCACCATCGAGCCGTCGTTGACGCGGATCAGCGCGTTGATGGACCTGCTCGGCTCACCGCAGACCAGCTACCCGTCGATCCACGTGGCCGGCACCAACGGCAAGACCTCGGTGACGCGGATGATCGAATCGTTGCTTCGCGCGTTCCACCGCCGAACCGGCCGCACCACCAGTCCGCATCTGCAGCTCGCGGTGGAACGCATCGCGATCGACGGTGCGCCGTTGACCCCGCGCCAATACGTGGACACCTACCGCGACATTCTCCCGTACGTCGAGATGATCGACGCGCAGTCGGAGGCCGCGGACGGACCGAAAATGAGCAAGTTCGAGGTGCTCACCGCCATGGCGTTCGCCGCGTTCGCCGAGGCGCCGGTCGACGTCGCCGTGGTCGAGGTGGGTCTCGGGGGACGGTGGGACGCGACGAACGTGATCGACGCTCAGGTCGCCGTCGTGACCCCCATCGGTATCGACCACGTCGAGTACCTCGGGAACGATCTCGCCGGTATCGCGGGGGAGAAGGCCGGGATCATCAAGAAGGCCCCGGAACGCCTCGACCCGGTGGACACCGTGGCGGTGCTCGACGAGCAGCAACCCGAGGTCTCCGAGGTACTGCTGCGTCGCGCCGTCGAGGCCGATGCAGCCGTGGCCCGAGCAGGCTCGGAGTTCGTCGTGCTGGCCCGACGCATCGCCGTCGGCGGACAGCAACTCGAGCTCCGCGGACTCGGCGGGGTCTACGACGACATCTTCCTTCCGTTGCACGGTGAACATCAGGCGCGTAACGCCTCGCTGGCCCTCGCGGCCGTCGAGGCGTTCTTCGGCGCCGGTGCGGACCGCGGGCTCGACGTGGAGACGGTGCGCGAGGGATTCGCCTCCGTCGTCAATCCCGGTCGGCTCGAGCGGGTGCGCAACGCGCCCACGGTGTTCGTCGACGCCGCCCACAACCCGCACGGCGCGGGTGCGCTCGCCGCGACCCTCGCCGAGGAATTCGACTTCCGCAAACTCGTCGGCGTCGTCGCCGTCATGCGGGACAAGGACGTCGACGGGATTCTCCAGGCCCTCGAGCCGATCTTCGACGAGATCGTGGTGACCCACAACGGGTCTCCGCGCGGCCTCGAGGTCGACCAGTTGGCCGACGCCGCCGTCGCTCGATTCGGGGACGAACGCGTCGTCGTCGCCGACACGCTGCCCGACGCGATCGAGATGGCCATCTCGATCGCCGAGGACGTGGCGGACGAGGGGGAGGCCGTGTCGGGAGCCGGCGTGGTCGTCACCGGATCCGTCGTCACCGCGGGCGCCGCTCGCACACTGTTCGGAAAGGACCCGGCATGACCGCGGAGACACCCGACGCCGAGACCGGTGGATTCAAGCCGCCCACCAACGATCCGTGGAAGGGGTTCCGCGGGGTGTGCGCCGGCACGTTGGTGCTCGAGGGCATCGTCGTCCTCCTCGCGCTCCCGGTCGTGGCCACCGTCGGCGGCGGAGTGACCTGGCTCAGCGGCACGTATCTGGTGGCGTTGGCCCTCGCGATGTTCCTCGGTGCCGGGGTGCAGGGCCGACCGTGGGCCCTTCGGTTCGACCTGGGTCTGCAGGTGCTGGTGATCCTGGGCTTCCTGGCACATCCGTCCATCGCCATCGTCGGCGTGCTGTTCCTCGCGGTGTGGCTCTACCTTCTCTACCTCCGCCGCAACCTCCAGCAGAGGATTCGGCGCGGTCTGTTGTACGGCCAGCGGGACTGAACGCGCAGGGGAGCCGGGAGAGCGAGAGAAGTGGTCCTCTAGGCTCGACCACCGTGACCGAACGCACTCTCGTACTCGTCAAGCCGGACGGCGTCGCCCGCCGCTACATCGGAGAGATCCTCAGCCGGATCGAGCGGAAGGGCCTGACCGTGGTCGCGCTCGAGCTCAAGGCGGTCTCCCGTGATCTCGCCGCCGAGCACTACGCGGAGCACGGGGAGAAGTCCTTCTTCCCGGAGCTGCTCGACTTCATCACCTCGGGCCCCGTCGTCGCCGCGGTTCTCGAAGGACCGCGCGCGATCGAGGCGTTCCGCCAGATCGCCGGCGGAACGGACCCCGTCGCCAAGGCGGTACCCGGCACCATCCGCGGTGATCTCGCGCTCGACGGCCAGCAGAATCTGGTGCACGGCTCCGACTCCACCGAGTCGGCTGCCCGTGAGATCGCCCTCTGGTTCCCCGACTTCTCCTGACCGTCCACTCGCCGGTCCCGCCGCGCTGGCACGCGGGCGCCGGGGAGTGTGGGATACTCGACGGCAGGTTGTGCCGTGCACCACGCGCGTCCAACCGGATGACAACCACGGAACGATGCCCGTCATCGCGGACAGGCGCCGGCAGAACAACTGCTCGCGTGTCACGCTGAAGATCAGGTGCTCGGACCGGCCATCCGTCCAGGCAACGCGGCGGGACGACAGAGAAGCACGTCGCTCGCGGTGCTGCGAACCCGCTTATTTCCGTGTCCACCGGACCCGGAAACGAACACTAGCTCTCGCGTGGCCGCGTGCCGCTCGATCGCCGAACGCCGGTAAGCACCGGAAACGGCGATCGGTCGACCGCGCCCGGGGGCCCGAGGAGAACACGTGGCCGACCACGAGCCGCCCCAGACTTTCCCCGACCGCATCCGCGTTCACGCCCTCGCCAAACTGCTGGGAGTCACCAGCAAGCAGGTGCTCGCCGAGCTCGAGACGATGGGGACGCCCGCGCGCAGCGTGCAGTCCAGCGTCGTCCGCGCGGACGCCGAGACGCTGGCCGCGGCGTTCGGTGGATCGCCCGTCACCGAGGCCGTCTCCGCCGACCCGAGCGCCGCGGCCGAAGCACCGGTCGAGGCCGCGCCCGAGGACGCCGGCGCACCCCAACCCGATCTGTTCACCGGTATCGAGACCGAGCCGGTCACCGCACCTCCGGCGCCCACCGACACCGCGGCCATGCCGGTCTTCCTGCAGCCCGAAGCCGTCACCCCGCCGAAGGCCCGTCGACGCTCGCGCTCGGCGGCCAAGAAGGAGGAGCCGCAGGCGGCACCGGACGCGACCGACGTCGACGCGCGGTCCGAGGAGACCTCGGGCGCCGCAGCAGCGACACCCGACGCCGAGACGCCTGTGCCCGAGACGCCCGCGGCCGAGAGCCCCGCTGTGGAGAGCCCCGCTGTGGAGAGCACGTCCTCCGACTCGGGCGATTCCGCCGACGACTCGGACGACGACTCGTCGGGTCCGCGCCGACGCCGCCGGGGGCGTCGGGGCCGTGGTCGCGGTCGCGGCGACAACCAGAACGACGACAACCAGAACGACGGTGCGTCGGACGAGTCCGAGGGATCCACGCCGGACACCACCGCGTCCGAGACCATCGCATCGGACGCCACCGCGTCCGACACCACCGCGGGCGAGACGTCGTCCGACGAGTCCTCGACCGACGGCTCCGACGGCGACGAGTCGACGGGCGGCCCGTCGCGCCGGTCCGGTAGCCGCCGCTCCCGCAGTCGCCGGTCCGGAGCCGCTCGCTCCGATGCCGCCGACGACAGCGACACCGATTCGTCCGATACGCAGGATTCTTCGGTGAACTCGAACTCCGGGGATTCCGACGCCTCGGCCGACGCGGATTCGGCCGGTGGATCGGACTCCTCCAACGATTCCGACGACAGCGACGAGAACTCGGGTGATTCGGCGAGCCGCCGTCGTCGCCGTCGTCGTCGCCGCAAGAGCGGCTCCGACGCGTCGAGCGACACGGAGTCGACGGACGACGATCCGCCCAACACCGTCGTCCACGAGCGTGAACCGCGCGCGAAGTCGCGGTCACGTGATCGCGACGAGGTGCAGGGCATCAGCGGTTCCACGCGTCTGGAAGCCAAGCGTCAGCGTCGCCGCGACGGCCGCGACGCCGGGCGCCGACGTCCGCCGATCCTCACCGAATCCGAGTTCCTCGCTCGCCGCGAGGCCGTCGACCGCACGATGGTCGTTCGCGAGAAGACGCTGGCGGGTCATCCGGACCTCACTCAGGTCGCGGTCCTCGAGGACGGTGTGCTCGTGGAGCACTTCGTCACCAGCACCGCGTCGGGTTCGATCGTGGGCAACGTGTACCTGGGCCGCGTGCAGAACGTGCTTCCCAGCATGGAGGCCGCGTTCATCGACATCGGCAAGGGCCGCAACGGCGTGCTCTACGCCGGTGAGGTCGACTGGGACGCCGCCGGCCTCGGTGGAAGCTCCCGCAAGATCGAGCAGGCCCTCAAGCCCGGCGACCAGGTTCTGGTGCAGGTCAGCAAGGACCCGGTCGGCCACAAGGGTGCCCGGCTCACCACGCAGATCTCCCTTGCCGGGCGGTTCCTGGTGTACGTGCCGGGAGGATCGTCGACCGGTATCAGCCGCAAGCTGCCGGACAACGAGCGCAAGCGACTGAAGGACATCCTCCGCGACATCGTGCCCGCCGAGGCCGGCGTCATCATCCGCACCGCGTCGGAAGGCGTCAGCGCGGAGGAACTCGCCCGCGACGTCACCCGCCTGCAGGCGCAGTGGGCCACCGTCTCGGAGCGCTCGTCCGGAGCAGAATCGTCCAAGTCGTCGGCCCCGGTCACGCTGTACGAAGAGCCGGACCTGCTGGTCAAGGTCGTCCGTGACCTGTTCAACGAGGATTTCTCGAAATTGGTCATCGAAGGTGATCGCGCGTGGAGCACCGTGCAGGGCTACATCGAGACCGTGGCCCCGGACATGCTGCCTCGCGTCGAGCGCTACGTCGGTTCGTCGAAGGACGTCGACGTGTTCGCCGCCTACCGCATCGACGAGCAGTTGGCGAAGGCACTCGACCGCAAGGTGTGGTTGCCCTCGGGCGGCACGTTGGTCATCGACCGCACCGAGGCGATGACGGTGGTCGACGTCAACACCGGGAAGTTCACCGGTGAGGGCGGCAACCTCGAGGAGACCGTCACCCGGAACAACCTGGAGGCGGCCGAGGAGACCGTGCGGCAGATGCGGCTTCGCGACATCGGCGGCATGATCGTCGTCGACTTCATCGACATGGTTCTCGAGTCCAACCGTGATCTCGTCCTGCGCCGTCTCACCGAGGCGCTCGGCCGCGATCGCACCCGGCACCAGGTGTCCGAGGTGACGTCGCTGGGCCTGGTCCAGATGACACGCAAGCGAATGGGAACGGGTCTGATCGAGGCGTTCTCCACCACCTGCGAGCACTGCCACGGACGCGGACTGGTCATGCATCAGTTCCCGGTCGAGCCCGCCAAGGACGACGGTGGTCGCGGCAACCGTTCGGAGAACCAGCGCGGGGACAACCAGCGTGGGGACAACCAGCGCGGGGACGGATCGCGTCGCAAGCGCGGCGGCCGGGACCGCGGCGACGACGCACGACGCTCCGACTCCGCCGAACCGGACGCCGATACCGACACCACGGTCCGCCGACCCCACCCGGTCGCGTTGGCGATGGCCGCGCACGGTCAGGGCGACACCGATGCGGAAGCGGTGGCCGGTGCCGCCGACGCCGCGGCGGCGGTCGCGGCGGTCCGCGAGGCGGAGTCCACTGCTTCGGACTCTGCTGTCGCGGACTCGGCTGCACCGGACTCGGCTGCACCGGACGCTGTGGTGTCCGACCCGGCCGGCACGCCCGACGAGGTCGCCGTTCCGGACGTCGCCGCACCCGCGGTGGCAGACGTGACGACGCCCGAGCCGGAGGCGGCACCTACGCGCGCCCGACGCAGTCGTCGGGTCTCGCGAGCCGCGTCCGCACCCGCGGGGGAGTCGGCGGGCACCGTCATCGTGGTTCCCGCGACGGCTGAGGCCGAGACGCCCGCGGCGAACGGTGACTCGGCCGGCGGTGACGCGGTGCCGGACACCGGGGCGGCGGAACCGACCACGGTCGGCGGCGCGGCATCCGTGACGCCGGTCGCACCGGCCCGGCGGCCCCGCCGTCGAGCTGCGGCACGAGCTGCAGGTCCGCCCGTCGACGAGGAGTGAGGGCCGTCCGAGGCGGTTTGACCGGGGAACCGGCTCTACCGTAATCTTGGACAGTCGCTGTCGGCGATGCGGCCACTTCGTGCCCACCTCACGGTGTGACTCGCCGACGCTCTCCACCAGGCAGTACAGAAGCTCGAGATACAGACTCTCGAGTTACAGCAGTTCGAGATACAGCACAGACCAGTCGCATCCCACCGGATGCGAGCACGAGTTCGAGATACAGCACAGACCAGTCGCATCCCACCGGATGCGAGCACGTTCGAAAGAAGCAAGGGGTAGCCCTCCGATGGCAACGTACGCGATCGTCAAGACCGGCGGAAAGCAGTACAAGGTCGCAGTAGGTGACCTCGTCAAGGTCGAGAAGATCGAGGGAGCGCCCGGAACGGCTGTCTCGCTTGCTCCTGTTCTCGTCGTCGACGGGGCCGATCTGACCACCGATGCGGACAAGCTGGCGAAGGTTTCCGTCGCCGGTGAGATCGTCGAGCACACCAAGGGCCCGAAGATCCGCATCCACAAGTTCAAGAACAAGACCGGCTACCACAAGCGTCAGGGCCACCGGCAGAAGCTGACCGTCCTCAAGGTCACCGGCATCAAGTAGGTCCGACGGCGGGACTTCCTGCCGCGCAACAACCCCACAGCCGTGTAATCAACGGCTCAGCCCCGGGAGGGTAAGCACATGGCACACAAAAAGGGCGCGTCCAGCTCACGCAACGGTCGCGATTCGAACTCACAGCGCCTCGGCGTCAAGCGCTTCGGTGGACAGACCGTCAGCGCAGGCGAGATCATCGTGCGTCAGCGCGGAACCCACTTCCACCCCGGCGTGAACGTCGGCCGTGGCGGAGACGACACGCTGTTCGCCCTGTCGGCGGGCGATGTCCTCTTCGGCACCAAGCGTGGTCGCAAGACGGTCAACATCGTTCCGGCCCCCGCAGAGGTCTGATCCTCCTGCGGCACGACGAGCATCGGTCCACACCGGTGCTCGGGTAGACGAAGCGTTCCCGGCAGGGGCGGCTCGGAGGGTTTCGACTCCTCCTCGCCGCCCCTGTCGGCGTTTCACCGAAGCCCGACGCTCTCCCCAGCGGAGTCCGTCGGCACGAAGTTCTTTCGGAAGGACCCTCATCCATGTCGCGTTTCGTAGACCGCGTCACACTGCACGTCAGCGCGGGCAAGGGCGGCAACGGATGCTCGTCGGTCCACCGCGAGAAGTTCAAGCCCCTCGGTGGCCCGGACGGTGGTAACGGCGGTCGGGGCGGCAACGTCCTGCTGGTCGTCGACCCCGGCGTCCACACGCTTCTCGACTTCCACTTCCACCCCAACGCCAAGGGTGGCAACGGAACTCAGGGTGCGGGCAGCAACCGTGACGGGGCGATCGGTAGCGACCTGATCCTCAAGGTTCCCGACGGGACCGTCGTCCTCGACGACAAGGGACGCATCCTCGCGGACCTCGTCGGCGAGGGCACCACCTTCGAAGCCGCCCTCGGCGGACGAGGCGGACTGGGCAACGCGGCCCTGGCGTCACGGGCTCGCAAGGCCCCCGGATTCGCCCTCCTCGGAGAAGCCGGTGTCGAGCGTGACCTCGTCCTCGAGCTCAAGTCGGTCGCCGACGTCGGTCTCGTCGGATTCCCGAGCGCCGGCAAATCGTCGTTGGTCTCGGTCCTCTCCGCCGCGAAGCCCAAGATCGCCGACTACCCGTTCACCACCCTGGTCCCGAACCTGGGCGTCGTGTCGAGCGGGGAGACCACGTTCACCGTCGCCGACGTTCCCGGCCTGATCCCCGGCGCCAGTCAGGGCAAGGGTCTGGGTCTGGACTTCCTGCGTCACCTCGAGCGCTGTGCCGTTCTCGCGCACGTCGTGGACTGCGCCACGCTCGACCCGGGTCGCGATCCGGTCTCCGACGTCGATGCGCTCGAAGCGGAGCTGGCCGCGTACACGCCCGCGTTGTCCGGCGACGCGAGCCTCGGTGACCTCGCGGACCGGCCCCGCATCGTCGTGCTCAACAAGATCGACGTCCCCGAAGCCGCGGAGCTCGCCGACATGGTGCGCACCGACTTCGAGGCGCGGGGCTGGCCCGTGTTCACCATCTCGGCCGTCAGCCGAGAAGGACTGCGGCCCTTGACGTTCGCGCTGGCGGAGATGGTGGTGCAGTATCGCCTCGACCACCCGAAGGCCGCGCCGCGTCGTCAGGTCATCCGGCCCGTGGCGACGGACAAGACCGGTTTCTCGGTCGTCGCCGATCCCGACGAGCCGGGTGGCTTCGTCGTTCGGGGCGAACGCCCCGAGCGCTGGGTGCAGCAGACCCAGTTCGACAACGACGAGGCCGTCGGCTACCTCGCCGATCGTCTGGCCCGACTCGGCGTCGAAGCGGAACTGGTCAAGCAGGGCGCTCAGCCCGGATCGTCGGTCACCATCGGCGACGTCAGTTTCGAGTGGGAGCCGCAGACGCCGGCGGGTGTGGACGTCACGATGACGGGCCGTGGCACCGACTCGCGTATCGACCAGGTCGAGCGCATCGGTGCGGACGAGCGCAAGCACGCGCGTCGGGTCCGCCGGGGATTGGATCCCGAGGAACTGTGACCGTCGGGCAGCCCACCGACGCCTCTCGCACCCGCGACGAGATCGCGGCGGCCCGCAGCATCGTCGTCAAGATCGGATCGTCCGCCCTCACCAGCCTCGCGGACGGTCTCGACCTCGCCCGACTCGATGCCCTGGCCGACGCCATCGAGGCGCGGATGCGCAGCGGGACCGACGTGGTGGTGGTGTCCTCGGGCGCGATCGGCGCCGGCATGGCTCCGCTGGGCCTGCGACGTCGGCCGCAGGATCTGGCGACCAAACAAGCGGCGGCGAGCGTCGGCCAGCTCGCGTTGGCGCACGCGTGGGGTACCTCGTTCGGCCGGTACGGCCGCACCGTCGGACAGGTGTTGCTGACGGCGGAGGACATCGCGCGCCGGGCGAACCATCGTAACGCCCAACGCACGCTCGATCGGCTGCGATCGCTCGGAGCCGTGGCCGTGGTCAACGAGAACGACACGGTGGCGACCGCGGAGATTCGGTTCGGTGACAACGATCGGCTCGCCGCGCTCGTAGCCCATCTCGTCGGGGCCGACGCGTTGGTCCTGCTCTCCGACGTCGACGGTCTGTACGACGGCGATCCACGCAAGGACCCGTCCGCCAGGTTCGTCCCCGAGGTCGCGAGCCCGGAGGACCTGGACGGCGTGGTGGCGGGCTCCGGCGGAGCCCTGGGGACCGGGGGAATGGCCTCCAAGTTGTCGGCGGCCCGTCTCGCCGCCGATGCCGGCGTGCCCGTGCTGCTCGCCGCGGCATCGGACGCGGGAACGGCTCTGTCGGGTGGTCCGGTGGGCACCACGTTCACCGCACGACCGAATCGGTTGTCCGCGCGGCGCTTCTGGGTGCGTCATGCCGCCGACACCAACGGTGGGCTGACCCTGGACGCCGGGGCCGTGGCGGCGGTGGTGGATCGAAGACGGTCCCTGCTCGCCGCGGGCATCACGTCCGTCGCGGGCGCCTTCGACGCGGGTGACGTGGTGTCGCTGCACGACGAACACGGCAGCGTCGTCGCCCGGGGAGTGGTCGCCTACGACTCCACGGAACTGGCCGCGATGCTGGGACAGTCGACCGCCGATCTCGCGCCCGAGGCACGCAGGCCGGTCGTGCACGCGGACGATCTGGTGTCGGTCTAGCGGACCCCGAGGGTCTCGATCACGTCGGTCAGCACCTCGGAACACCCGACGGCCAGAGTGTGATCGGCGAACTCGTCACCGCGGGTGAGCCCCCGATTGACGATGAAGACGGGTGTGTCGGTCTTCGCCGCGTGCCGCACGAAGCGCAGCCCCGACATCACGGTCAGGGACGAACCCAGCACCAGCAACGTCGATGCCGCGTCGACCATCTCGTACGCCCGTTGTACCCGTGGTTTGGGCACGCTCTCGCCGAAGTAGACGATGTCGGGCTTGAGGATGCCACCACAGCGATGGCACCCGACCATCCGGAAATGCGCGGTGCTCTCGATGATGGCGTCGGCGTCGGGCGCGATCTCCACGCCGTCCGCACCCACCACGGATTCGGCGAAGCCGGGATTCGCCGCGTCCAGTCGTTCGGCGAGGGCGATGCGCGAGACGAGGGTGTCGCACTCCAGGCACCGCACACGGCCGTAGACACCGTGCAGATCGACGACCGTGCGGCTTCCGGCCTTGGTGTGGAGCATGTCCACGTTCTGGGTGATGACGCCGTTCACGAGACCGCGTCGTTCGAGCAGAGCCAGGGCACGGTGTCCCGCGTTGGGACGTGTGGCGTCCATGTGGCGCCAACCGATGTGGTTACGGGCCCAGTAGTGCCGACGGAAGTCGTCGTCGCCGATGAACTGCTGGAAGGTCATCGGGTTCCGCGGCGGGGAGTCGGGGCCGCGGTAGTCCGGGATACCGGAGTCCGTGGACATTCCGGCGCCGGTGAGAGCGAGAACGCCACCGCGACGGACCGCGTCGGTGAGAGCGGCGACGGCGAGGCGCTCGGACGCGACATCGCGCGGTCGAACCGTCTCCGTCGCGGTAGCCCGAGAAGAAAAGGTCACCGTGTCAGGATAGGTCGCCGCGCGATGTCGAGTCGGTCGGTGCAGGTCAGGAAGGTACTTCGATAAGCGGGTAGACCCCGTTCTCGTCGTGACGCTCGTTGCCGACCACGGGCGGGTTGAACACGCACAACATGCGCATCTGCGTCGTGGTCTCGACCGTGTGCCGCTCGTGTCCGTTGAGCAGGTACATCGAACCAGGTCCGAGGGGGTACTTCTCGCCGGTCTCGCGGTCGGTCAACGTGCCCTCACCCTCGATGAGCCAGACGGCCTCGATGTGGTTGGCGTAGTGGAAGTTGTTGACCGTTCCCGCCTCGATGGTGGTCTCGTGGAACGAGAAACCCACACGGTCGCCACCGAGCACGATGCGCTTGGAGCGCCAGTTCCCGTCCTCGCTCGCGATGTCACGTTCGGTTCCGGTGATCTCCTGGGTCGTCCGGACGATCATGGGGCCTCCTGGATTCTGATAGTGAAGCGGGTTCTCGTGGTGTCACGCCGGACGGCGCGACCGAACGACGTATCGACTCAGCTGCAGACGGACGCGGTGGCCTCACGCAGAATGCCGAGACCGTGGTCGAGGTCTTCCTCGGTGATGGTCAGCGGCGGGAGAAGCTTGACCACCTCGTCCTTCGGGCCGGACGTCTCGGCGAGCAGGCCGCGGTCGTACGCGATGGACGTCACCTTCGATGCCTTCTCGGCGTCCTCGAAGACCAGACCCTGGACCATGCCGCGACCGCGGGTGCTGATGCCCTCGAAGCGAGCCGAGAGATCGATGAAGCAGTCGCGGATGCGCTCGCCCTTCGCCAGGATGGCCTTCTCGAACGAGTCGTCCGACCAGTAGTGATCGATCGCGGTCTTGCTCGTGACGAACGCCGGGTTGTTGCCACGGAAGGTGCCGTTGTGCTCGCCCGGTCCCCAGACGTCCAGTTCGGGGCGGAACAGCGTCAACGCCATGGGCATGCCGTAACCGCCGATGGACTTGGACAGGGTCACGATGTCGGGCACGATTCCCGCGTCCTCGAAGGAGAAGAACGGACCGGTGCGGCCGCAGCCCATCTGCACGTCGTCGACGATGAGCAGGATGTCCCGGCGCTTCAGCAGTTCGGCCAACCCACGCAACCACTCGGGACGGGCAACGTTGACGCCACCCTCGCCCTGGATGGTCTCCACGATCACGGCTGCGGGTCGGTTGATGCCGCTGCCGGAGTCGTCGAGCACGCGCTCCATCCACTGGAAGTCATCGGTCGCGCCGTTGAAGTAGTTGTCGAACGGCATGGGCGTGGCGTGCACCAGCGGGATGCCGGCTCCGGCGCGCTTCATGGAGTTGCCGGTGACCGACAGTGCACCGAGCGTCATGCCGTGGAACGCATTGGTGAAGTTGATGACCGAGGAACGACCGGTGACCTTCCGAGCAAGCTTGAGCGCGGCCTCGACCGTGTTGGTTCCCGTCGGTCCGGGGAATTGCACCTTGTAGTCGAGATTGCGCGGCGCGAGAATCTTCTGTTCGAAAGTCTCGAGGAATTCGCGTTTCGCCACGGTCGACATGTCGAGTCCGTGCGTGATTCCGTCACGCATGATGTAGTCGACGAGGGCCTGCTTCAGCACCGGATTGTTGTGCCCGTAGTTCAGCGCACCGGCGCCGGCGAAGAAGTCGAGGTACTTGCGGCCGCTCTCGTCGGTGATCCAGGACCCCTGAGCGGTGTCGAAGACGGCGGGCCACTGCAGGCTGTAACTGCGCACCTGCGACTCGCGGCGGGTGAAGACGTCGGTGTCCGTGGTGGTGTCCATGCTGCTGTTCCTTCGGTTGTCGTGGTCCGTGGTCGCGGCGCGGTCGTCACCGAACGGTCCTACGGTGTAGAGGTCTTCGGGCTGGTGGCTGTCGGGGAATTGACTCGCGGAGAAAAGATCCCGACGCTCGATGGAAGTGCCGCGTGCGGTCGCGAGCGAGGTGAACAGCGCGATCGACGCGGGATTGTCCGGGCTGATCGTGGTCTCGAGCCGGTCCACTCCGCGATCGGCGAGCCGCTCGACGAGTTCGACGAGCATGCGGCGGGCCAATCCTGCTCCACGCTCGCTCGCGTCGACGGCCACCTGCCACACGAAGATCGTGGCGGGCGCGGTGGGACGCAGGTAGCCGGTGACGAAACCGACCGGGCGATCGGACGGGTCGACGGCGACCACGGAGGTCTCGGCGAAATCTCGACCCCACAGAATGTAGGAGTAACTGGAATTGACGTCGAGGACCTTCGAGTCTCTGGCGATTTCCCACATCCGGATGCCGTCGTCTGGGCGAGGCTCACGAAAGCTGTGGGTGGCGGAATTCTCGGGCGGGGTCGCTCTCTGTAACACTGGCGTCATATTGCGTTCGAATCTAACAAGCGCTTCCGACAAAGTCAGGTGCGCTTAGAGAATGGCTCGCGAGAACCCCGCTAACCGCCAGTAAGCACCCGGTTTGTGAGGCTGGTCACATAACCGGACGATTCGGACAACCCTCGGCCGGTTCGCGAGCGCCGGAGGCGGTCAGCGGCTCGATCTGCGGATATTCGATGCGGGTACGCCCGGCGAGGCACCCACGTTCGGTCGCGTGCCGACACTAGTGTCCGAAACATTATGAAGTCGAAGATCAGTGCCCCGTGGACGGGACGGCTGTCACGAACGGGTGCGGTTCGCCGTGCTCCCGTCGCGGCGGCTCTGGCCATCGTTGTTCCGACTCTCGCCGCCGGTGTGTTCTGGGCCGGACTGGCCCCGAGCGGCGAGCCGTCGACGGTGACGATGGCCCCGGCATCCGAGCAGACCTCGTCGGACCCGCTCGCCACCACGCGGTCGGCCCTCGCGGCGACCACGCTGCCGTTCTCCGTGCTCGGGTCCGGGGTCACCGAATTGACCGAGGGCGGGCTCGAACTCGACGACGGTGCTCGACAGATGAAGGACGGTCTCGGTCAGGCGCGCGAGGGATCGGCGGAGCTGGCGGACGGGATGACGCAACTTCGCAGCGGGCTGTGGCAGCTCGGCGACGGGTCGTCACAGGTCAGCGGGGGTGTGGACCGGGTGGTGACGGCGCTGACCGGGCTGGGCGCCGCGCAGGGGCAGATCGAACTGATCGTGCAGCAGACGCTCGAATCGCTCGAGACGTCCACCGATCCCGTGGCGACGGCTTCCGCCGATCAGCTCCGCACGGTCCTGGACCTTCTCCGCACCCAGGGTCTGAACAGTGGCGTCGTGGACGAACTGGAACAGCTCCGCACCGGTGCGCAGACCCTGGCCTTCCAGCTCGACGATCCGTCCTCGGAATTCGTCGACGGCATGGTCCGGGCGACCGACGGGTCCGGCGAGCTCCGGGAGGGCCTCGTCCAGTTGGACGACGGCGGCGTGCTGTTGGTGGACGGGACCACGCGGCTGGTCGAGGGCACCGGACCGATGACCACCTTCCTCGACGGTATCGAGGGCAACGTCACCCGCGCGTCGTCCGCGCTGCCGGCGGCTGCGAGCGTCGAGACCGATCCGACCGGCTCGTCGTCGACGTTCGTCGTGCGGGCCGCGGCGGCGCCCTGGCCGTACCTGGCGGCGGTCTTCGTCATGGTTGCGGGCGCCTTGGTGGGATTCGTCGTACCGCGAGCGCGGGCGGCAGTGATCGCCACCGTAGCCGCGGCGGCGTCGATGGTGGTGGCGCTGTCCTTCGCGGACACGGGTGCGTCGCTCGGTGGCTTCATGACCGTGACCGCGCTGGTGGCGGCCTGGACCGCCGCCGTGGTGTGCGCGGCCCGTGCCGTCCGGGTCCTCCTGGGAGTGACCGCCGCAGCCGTGGTCCTGGGCGTGCTCGGACTTCTGCAGCTGGTGGTGGTCGGTCTCGCCGGCCCGGCGTTCGGTGACGACGGGGGTGCCGCGGTGTCGGCCTTCACCCCGCTCGGACAGCTGATGTCCGCCCTCGGATCGGCGGCGAGCGACGGGGTCGGGGTGAGTGCGCTCGTGTCCTTCGTCGCGGCGCTGGCGACCGCCGGTGTCGGGGCCGTGATTCTGTCGGCTCATCGCAGTGGTGAGGAGCCACCGAACGAGGGCGACGAGGAGCCGGCGAACGAGGAGTCCGATACGGCCCGCGTCGACGGCGTCGGTGACGACGACGGTCGGGAACTCGACAGCGAAACCGAGGACGGCGACAGCACCGTCTCCGTACGGTAGGGGGAATCCGACCGCAGGGAGGGTGCGCGGTGATTCTCGACGGACTCAATGCCATCGTGTACGGCGGCGGAGGTGCGCTGGGTGGGGCCGTCGCGCGTGCGTTCGCCCGCGAAGGGGCGCACGTCCACCTCGCAGGGCGAACGGCCGCGAGCATGGATCGCGTCGTCGCCGATATCCGCGCCGCGCACGGCAACGCCGAATCCGCGGTCATCGACGTGCTCGACGAGGTCGATGTCGACGAACACGTCGACATCGTCGCCGCCTGTTCGGGGAGCGTCGACATCTCCATCAACGTCGTGCTGCCCCGGGTCCGGACCGGCGTCGCGGTCCTCGATCTCCGCCCCTGCGACGTCGAGGGACTCGTGGCGGAGGCCGTCCGATCCCAGTTCGTGACCGCCCGCGCGGCAGCACGGCACATGGTCTGCCAGCACTCCGGTGTGATCCTCGTTCCCGAGTGGTGCCACGACGACGCACCGGCCCCACCGACGGGTGCCTTGATGGCGGTCTTCGGAGCCGTCGGTCGGCTGAGCGCCGAGATCGCGGTTCAGCTGCGCGGGACCGGCGTCCGGGTGCGGGACGTCGACAGTGCCGACGCGGTGCGCGCCGTGCTGGAGGCGAAGTGGGACGGCGTCGAATCGGGGTGCCGGGCCGCACTGGAGGCGGTTTCGGCGCTCGCGACCGCGGCCGCGGCGGGCGACCGCCGCGTCTGACCGCGTGCGGTCTCCGTCAGGCTCGACGCCAGGCGTCGGGATTCACGGGGTGCGGGGGAGGTGATCCCTGCGCCATCGCGGCGGCGTTGAGTGCGCACAGACGTGCCATCTCCGAGCGCACCGAGACGGTGGCGCTGCCCACGTGGGGGAGCAACACCGTGTTCGCGAGCCCGGCCAGGCCGGGAGCCAGCTCCGGTTCCGACTCGTAGACGTCGAGACCGGCGCCGGCGATCACGCCGTCGCGCAGGGCGACGACGAGGGCCTGCTCGTCGACCACGGGGCCGCGGGCGGTGTTGACCAGCACGGCCGACGGCTTCATCGCGCGAAGAACATCGGCGTCGACGAGGTGCCGGGTGCTCTCGGAGAGCGGTACGTGCAGGGAGAGAAAGTCGCTCTCGCGCACCAGTTCCGGCCAGGTCACGTGGTCGACGCGGCCCGCGAACTCACCCAGCTCCTCGTCGGTGACGGGGCGGTCGTCGGGTGGGCGAGGGCAGAACTTCACCGTCATTCCGAATCCGAGTGCTCGCCGTGCGGTGGCGCGGGCGATCCGACCGAACCCGGCGAGGCCCAGGGTTCGGCTCGACACGTCGTGTCCGAGCAGCAGTTCCGGTGCCCATCCGGTGAACCCGCCGGACCGCACCAATGCGTCGGCCTCGACGGCGCGGCGTGCGGTGGCCAGCACGAGCAGCATCGCGATGTCGGCGGTGGCGTCGGTGAGGACGCCGGGGGTGTTCGCGACGGTGATGCCGCACTCCGTCGCCACGTCGACGTCGATGTTGTCGAACCCGACGGCGTAGTTGGAGATGCCGACCAGCTTCGCCGATCGCAGCAGGTCCGCGTCGAACCGGTCGCCGAGTTGGGCCACCACCACGTCCACGTCTCCGGAGGCGCACACCTGCGCCAGTTCGTCGTGCGACACGGCGCGCAGGTCGACCTCGCCCGCCGCGGACAGGATCTCCATGCCGGGGCTCGGAATCTCGGTCGTGACGAGGATGCGGCTCATGGTGTCCTCCCGGGTCGTGGTGGGTCTTCGGCGTTCGGTCGATCAGGTCGCGATGCGCAGTGCCGCGACCAGTTCGCGGTAGAGATCGTCGGTGTCGAGCAGTTCGCGATGCGTTCCGCGAGCGCGTACGGAACCGTCCTCGAGCAGGTAGATGGTGTCGGCGTCGATCACCGTGGACAGGCGGTGGGCGATCGTGACGACGGCGCCGTGCCGGGCGAGATCACGGATCACGTCGTGGATCGCGGCCTCGGTCCGTCCGTCCACCTGGGCGGTCGCCTCGTCGAGGAGCAGGATGTCGGGAGGACGGACGATGGCTCGTGCCAACGCGATGCGTTGACGCTCTCCGCCGGAGACGGCCGAGTCGCGGAGCTCGGTGTCCAGACCATCGGGTAACGACCGGACCTTGTCGGCCATGCGCACGCGGTCGAGGGCGGCCCACAGTTCGTGGTCCGCGGCATCGGGGTGCGTGAGGCGGAGGTTGTCCGCGATGGTGCCCGGCAGCGTGGGCGTCGCCTGCTCGACGTAGCCGATCCGACGTCGAATGTCGCTGTGCGACAACTCCGAGTACGGAACGCCGGCCAGGGACAGCGTGCCCGATCGGGGTTCGAGGAACCGCAACACGAGGGAGAAGAGGGTCGTCTTGCCCGCGCCGGACGGGCCGACCACGGCGGTGTGCCCACCGGCCGCCACGGTCAGATCGATGCCGCGGACCGCGGGTGCCTCGCCGACGTACCCGGCGGTGACGGCCGTGAGCGTCAGGGCCGGGGCGCCGGGCACGGTCCGGGCCGGCCGGGCGGTGATCGCGGCGGGGACGTCGGAGACCTCGAGTTCCATGGTCTGGACCTCGCGGATCCGGGCGGCCGCCGCGATGCCTCGCTGGAGTTGCGACACGTACAGCGTGAGCTGAGCGACGGGGCCGACCAATTGGAAGGCGAACAGGAGGAAGGCGACGAGACTGGACACCGCGAGCGCACCCGCGTTCACCCGGTACGCCCCGACGCCGAGGACCGCGATGATCGTGAGCTGGATTCCGCTGCCGGTGATGGTGAATGCCCACGCTTCGAGCTTGACCGCCGCGATGCCGAAGGCCGCGGAGTCTCGGGCCTCGTCGACGATGCGCTCGCCGGACCGCTCCTCGGCGCGGCTGGCCTTGACGGTGCGTACCGCCCGGAGAGCGCCCTCGAGGATGCCGCCGAGTCGGCCCATCGCGGCCTGGGCCTCCCGCTGCGCTCGTGCCACTCGGGGCATCAGGACGCCGGCGGCGACGCCGATCAGGGTGATGCCGGCGAGGGCCGTCGCCAACAGGGGCAGGTCGAGCGTCGCCATGAGCACGATCACGCCGACGATGGCGATGCTGCCGTTGACGATCTCCACCAGGGCCCGGGACGACGCCTCCCGCAGCAACACCGTGTCCGAGGTGACGCGGGTGAGCATCTCTCCCGTGGGACGCGCGGTGACCGAACCGATGGTGGCGCCGAAGAAGCGTTCCACCATCGACTTACGGGCGCCCAGCACCACGTTCTCCGCCATCGTCCCCAGCAGAATGCGTTGCACCAGCCCCACGACGATGCCCACGACGAGAAGGCCGACGAGCAGAACGATCGCGTTTCTCGTCGCCCCCGGAACACCGAAGGAGTCGAGCAACTGCTTCGTCACCAGGGGCGTGGCGAGCGACGACGCGGTGCCGAGCAGACCGAGCCCGAGACCGACGTACAGCACCGTCCGATGCGGCCGGACGAAGGTCCACAGCAGGCGGAGGTTGGGGATCGACGCCGGTGCGGTGGCGGTGGCCGAGGGATGCGTCGTCACCGAGCCAGAGTAGCCGCGGTCGGGACGCTCACGGGCGGGTCGTGTGCGCTCGCGAACGTCGGCCGATACGGTGACCGGCGTGCGAATCAATCTCATGAGCGTGTTCGTCGACGACCAGGACAGGGCGCACCGGTTCTACACCGAGACGCTCGGGTTCGAGACCAAGCACGACATCCCGGTCGGCGATCAACGCTGGCTCACGGTGATCTCCCCGGAGGACCCGGACGGCACCGAGCTGCTGCTCGAACCGAAGGGCCATCCGGCCGTGCGTCCGTTCACGTCGGCGCTGGTGGCCGACGGTATCCCGGCCGCCGCCTTCGCCGTCGACGACGTGCCCGCCGAGCACCGCCGGTTGGCGGATCTCGGCGTGCGGTTCGTCCAGGAGCCCACCGAGCTGGGCCCCGTGACGACGGCGGTGTTCGACGACACCTGCGGCAACCTGATCCAGATCATCCACCACAGCGGGTGAGCGCAGGCCCGGCCGCGATCACTTCGGGGTCGCCAGGGCGAAGGGGAGCACGGCGTCGGCGCCCGCGCGGCGCAGCGCGCGCGCGGCGAGGGTCAACGTCCACCCGGTGTCGGTGTGCAGGTCGAGCAGCAGCACCGGGCCGTCGACGTCCGAGAGGTCGGGAGGATCGAAGGCCTCGACCAGTCCCGCCACCCGGAACGCCGAGTTGGCGCCCGAGACGGGCGGAACGTCCGGGCGGCGATGCAGGATCCCCAGCGGTGTGAGCTTGCCGACGCGGGCCAGCCGCTCACCCAGGTCGGTGAGCAGAGTGGACCGGGTGTCGCTGTCCATGACCATCACCGACGTGGGCCGGGTCGACCAGTCCCATTCGGCGAGGACCTTGATGCAGGCCGCCTCGAGTGCGTCGGGTGCGGGCCCGTCGTCCCCCTCCAGCAGGGCGCGGAGCCTCGGGCCCCAGACCGGATCGGTCAGCCGGCCGAGCACGCGGCCGCTCTCGGGGCCGTCGGTGATCTTTCCGGACAGCTCGACACCGACCTTCTTCAGCCCCGTCGGCCACTGCTTGCGGAACGGCAACGTGAGACCGGGGCGGTCGAGTCGGCGACGGGTGGCGTCGACGGACGATTCGTCGACGTCCGTCGACAGGTGCTCACCGGTGCAGTTGTCGCATCGGCCGCACCGGTCCGTGTCGGCGTCCCCGGACAGGCTGGGATCGTCGAGCTGCCGGCGCAGGAAGGCCATGCGGCACTCGTCGGTGGACTGGTAGTCGATCATCGCGCGCTGTTCCGACAGTCGGGCGTCGTCGAGACGCTCGTAGCGGTCGCGGTCGTACTCCCAGGGCTCCCCGGTGCCCAACCAGCCGCCCTTGACGCGCCGCACGGCGCCGTCGACGTCGAGCACCTTCAACACCATCTCGAGCCGGGTACGGCCGAGCTCGAGGAGCGGTTCGATCGCCTGCGTGGACTGCGGGCGTTCGGTGTCGAGGACCTCGAGCACGCGGCGCACCACGTGCTCGCGCGGGAAGGCCACCGACGCGAAGTAACTCCAGATCTGGCGATCCTCGGTGCCGGGCAGCAGGACCACATCGGCGCGCTCGGTGGCGCGGCCGGCGCGGCCCACTTGTTGGTAGTACGAGATGGGCGAGGAGGGCGCGCCGACGTGGACCACGAACCCCAGATCCGGCTTGTCGAATCCCATCCCCAGTGCGGAGGTGGCGACGAGGGCCTTGACCCGGTTGTTCAGCAGATCCTGTTCCGCCGCTTCGCGTTCGGTGGGATCGGTCTGGCCGGTGTAGGCGGCGACCGTGAAGCCGCGGTCGGAGAGCAGTTCGGCGAGATCGGCGGCCGCCGACACGGTGAGGGTGTAGATGATCCCGGAACCGGGGAGGGTCTCGAGGTGGTGCGCGAGCCACGCGAGCCGCGCCGTGGGGTCGGTGATGGTGACGACGGACAGGTGCAGCGACTCGCGGCCGAGGCCTCCGCGCAGGACGGTGGTGTCCGCGCCGCCCACGCCGAGCTGGGCGGCGACGTCCGCCACCACGCGGTCGTTGGCCGTGGCCGTGGTCGCGAGCACGGGGATCCCGTCGCGCAGCTCGGCCACCAGTGAGCGGATACGACGGTAGTCGGGGCGGAAGTCGTGACCCCAGTCCGAGACACAGTGTGCCTCGTCGACCACGACCAGACCGGCGTTCGCGGACAGGGACGGCAGCACCTGGTCGCGGAAATCGGGGTTGTTCAGCCTTTCGGGGCTCACCAGGAGCACGTCGAGGTCCCCGGCGGCGACTCGTGCGTGCACCTCGTCCCACTCGGTGACGTTGCCGGAGTTGATGGTTGCCGCCGTGACTCCCGCTCGCTCGGCGGCGGCGACCTGGTTGCGCATGAGGGCGAGCAGAGGCGAGACGATGACGGTGGGGCCGAGGCCCTGTTCGCGCAGCAATCGCGCGGCGATGAAGTAGACGGCCGATTTGCCCCACCCGGTGCGTTGGACCACCAGGGCGCGGCGGTGGTGCACGACGAGCGTCTCGATGGCCGTCCACTGGTCCTCGCGCAGGACGGCGTCGGGGCCGGCCAGATCGGTGAGCAGGCTCTGCGCGCGGTCCCGGATGTCGACGCTCATACGTGGGTGCCGAGGAGTCGATCGATCTCCGCGGCGGCGGGTGCGGAGGAGCCCGCACCCGCGCGGGTGGTCGCCAGTGCGCCCGCCGCGCAGGCTCGAAGGATCGCGGCGTGCGGCCCGTCGGCCCACGCGACGGCGAGTGCCCCGGTGAACGCGTCTCCCGCGCCGGTGGTGTCCACCGCCTCGACCCGCGGAGCAGCCGTGGTGATGGTCGCGCCGTCGGGGCCGCGGTACTCGGCGCCGTCGGGGCCCAGGGTGGTCACCACGTGCGCGATGCGATCGGTGACGGTGTGGCCGAGGTGGCGGTGCTCGGCGTCGTTGACCACCAGCACGTCGACCGACTCGAGCAATTCGGGCGGCAGAGCGCGTACCGGCGACGGGTTGAGGACGACCAGTCCGCCGCGGCCGTGGACGCGGCGTGCCGAGGAGATCACCATGTCGAGCGGGATCTCGAGCTGGCAGAGCAGGACGTCCGTCCGGTCGAGCACGGCGATGTCGGCGTCGGTCGGCTCGGTGAGCGTCGCGTTGGCCCCGGCGACCACCACGATGGAATTCTCGCCGGCCTCGTCGACGGTGATCAGTGCCACACCGCTGGGGCCGTCGACCTCCCGGAGCCGGTCGGTGTCGACGTCCGCAGCGACGAGGGCGGCGCGCAGATCCGGCGCGAAGGTGTCGCGTCCGACGGCGCCGACGAACGTCACGGAGCCACCGGCGTGCGCGGCGGCGATGGCCTGGTTGGCCCCCTTGCCACCGGGAACGGCGGCGAACGTGGTGCCGAGAACCGTCTCGCCCGGCGCGGGCAGCGACGGCGTTCGCGCTGTGAGGTCGATGTTGATGCTGCCGACGACGGTGATGCGGGGAGCGGGCATGGGAGAACCCTAACGGCTGGCTCGGACACCGTCCGGGGTCGCGAACGCGATTGTCGATTGCAGATTGTTGACAATCGACACGTCATGCTCGACAGTGGGCGCATGACCGCAGTCTCGATGCCCCCCGCCACCGACGACCGACCCACCGCTGGCTCGCCGGGTGCCACCCTGAGCCCCGTCCTGAAGCAGGCGACGCCGATCGTCGTCGACCACGCGGCCGGAAGTTGGATCACCGGTACCGACGGCCGCCGCTACCTCGATTTCACCACCGGGATCGGCGTCACGAGCACCGGGCACTGCCACCCGCGGGTGGTGGCGGCCGCGCGGGAGCAGATCGGATCGATCATCCACGCGCAGTACACGACGATCATGCATCGACCGTTGCTCGAACTGACCGACATGCTCGGCGCCGTCCTGCCCGCGGGACTCGACAGCGTGTTCTACGCGAACTCCGGGTCCGAGGCCGTCGAAGCGTCGATTCGCTTGGCGCGGATGGCCACCGGGCGCCCCAACATCGTCGCGTTCCACGGTGGCTTCCACGGACGCACCGTCGCCGCGGCGTCGCTCACGAGCGCCGGAACCAAGTTTCGCTCGGGCTTCTCACCCCTCATGGGCGGCGTCCACTTCGCGCCGTTCCCGTACGCGTTCCGCTACGGATGGGACACCGACACCGCCGTCGCCTTCGCGCTCCGTGAGCTCGACTACCTGCTGCAGACCGTGTCCGCGGTCGACGACACCGCGGCATTCCTCATCGAACCGGTTCTCGGGGACGGCGGGTATCTCCCCACGCCGCCGGCGTTCCTCGAGGGCCTGCGGGCCCGCGCCGATCGTCACGGCATCCTGCTGATCGTCGACGAGGTCCAGGCCGGCGTGGGTCGTACCGGAAAGTTCTGGGGACATCAGTTCAGCGCCGCGGTGCCCGACGTGCTGATCACCGCCAAAGGGCTTGCCAGTGGTTTCCCCATCTCGGCCATCGCGGCATCCACCGAACTGATGTCGAAGGCCTGGCCGGGCTCGCAGGGCGGTACGTACGGCGGCAATGCCGTCGCGGCGGCCGCGGCGGTCGCCACCCTGCAGGTGGTCGAGGACGAGGGACTCGTGGAGAACGCACGGGTTCGCGGCATCCAGCTGCTCGAGGGGATGGCGTCCATCGCGGCGTCCCACGACGCGATCGGTGACACTCGCGGGCTCGGCCTCATGGCCGCCTTCGAATTCGTCGACGGCAACGGCGAACCCGACGCGGCGGCCGCGGCGGCTCTGCAGCGCGCCGCTCTCGACGAGGACCTCCTGGTCCTGACCTGCGGCGGCTTCGGCAACGTCGTGCGCATCATTCCGGCTCTCGTGGTCACCGAGGACGAGGTGTCCTCCGGACTCGAGCGCATCGCGGCGGCGTGCGCATCGGCGTTGTCTCGGTGACAGCCGTGTCGTCGGGTAGGGCGGCGCGGTCGGGCACGGCAGCGTCGTCGGGTAGGGCAGCGTCGTCGGGCAAGACAGGCGTCGCGGGAGCGGCGGACCTCGTCGAGGAACTGACCGCGCTGGGCATCGACGCCGAATGCGGCCCGCGGCGCCTCGCCGAGTACAGCTACGACGCGTCCAACTATCGAGTGCCCCCTGCCGCCGTGGCGTTCCCGCGGTCCGCGCAGGAGGTCTCGACAGTGGTCCGTGCGTGCGGACGCACCGGCCTTCCGATCGTCCCGCGCGGCGGTGGAACCGGGATGGGCGGTAACTCGATCGGTCCCGGAGTGGTGCTCGACTTCTCCCGGTGGATGAACCGCATCGTGGAGATCGACCGGGAGCGGCGCCGCGCCGTCGTCGAGCCGGGCGTCGTGCTCTCGGCTCTCGCCTCGGCCGCCGAGGACGTCACCGGCGGCGATCTCACCTTCGCCCCCGATCCGTCGAGCAGGTCCCGTGCCACCGTCGGCGGAAGCATCGGCAACGACGCGTGCGGCAACCACTCCGTGCGATACGGCCGGATGGCCGACCACACCCTCGAACTCGACGTGGTGATCGCCGACGGTACCCGGGTCACGGCCACCGCCACCGGCATCGAGGCGACGGATCCGACCGATGCGGACGCCGTCGACCGCGTGCGCCGCCTCGAGGCCGATCTGCGCGAACTCACGTCGCAGTCGCTCGCGGCGTTCCGCACCGAGCTCGGCCGCATCCCGCGTCAGGTCTCCGGGTTCCATCTCTCGCACCTGTTGCCCGAGAACGGGTTCGACGTGGCCAAGGCGCTGGTGGGCAGCGAGGGCACCTGCGTGGTGATCGTCGGTGCCACCGTCGCTCTGGTGGACACGCCGCCCTCGGCGTTGCTGGTGGTGCTCGGATACGACGACGTGGTGGCGGCCGCCGAGGACGTCATGACGATCCTGCAGTACGACCCCGCCGCCGTGGAAGGTATCGACGCCGCCATCGTGGAGACCATGCGGCTTCGGCGCGGGGCGGATTCCGTGACCGCGCTGCCCGAGGGGCAGGCATGGCTCTACGTCGATCTCGACGGCGACAGCACCGAGGCGGTGCGATCGCGCGCCGACGAACTGCTCGAACGGCTCCGCGGGTCGGGGCGCATGCGCGAGGGGCGCGTGGTCACCGATCTCGACGAGCGTGCCCAGCTGTGGAAGGTCCGCGAGGACGGCGCCGGACTGAGCTCGAGGCTGAGCACCGGTGCGTCCTGGCCGGGGTGGGAGGATTCGGCCGTCGCCCCGGAGAATCTCGCTGCGTACCTGGCCGACTTCCGAGAGCTGTTGTCGCACTTCGGTCTACGCGGAGTGATGTACGGCCACTTCGGGGCCGGCTGCATGCACGTGCGGATCACGTTCGAACAGCGCACCGCCGCGGGCCGGGCCGTCATGGCGGACTTCCTGCGTGCCGCAGCCGAGTTGGTGGTGCGGCACGGCGGCAGTCTGTCCGGCGAACACGGAGACGGGCGAGCCCGCTCGGAACTGCTGCCCATCATGTACAGCGCCGAGATCCTCGCCACCTTCGCGCGGTTCAAGGCCGCCTTCGACCCGGAGGGCTTGCTCAACCCCGGATCGATCACGGACCCGGATCCGATGATGGCCAACCTCGCCCTGGCCGGCATCACCCCGCGCCCCTGGCGCACGACGTTCGCGTTGCACGAGGAGACCGGACCGGATCGGCCCGCCCCACTCGTGCAGGCCGCGCAGCGTTGCATCGGAGTCGGCCGGTGCCGATCGGACTCCGGCGGCGTCATGTGTCCGAGCTACCGGGCGACCCACGACGAGAAGGACTCCACCCGCGGCCGCGCCCGGGTACTGCAGGACATGTTCCGCACGGCGGAATCCGAGCGCGCCGGATGGCGATCGGAAGAAGTGCTCGACGCGTTGGACCTGTGCCTGTCGTGCAAGGCGTGCTCCACGGATTGCCCGACGGGCGTGGACATGTCGACGTACAAGTCGGAATTCCTCGATCACCACTATCGGGGTCGACGCCGCCCGATCGCGCACTACTCGCTGGGGTGGCTGCCGCGGTGGTTGACGGTCACGACGCGGATGGCGCCCGTGGTCAACGCCGTGCTCGCGTCCCCGCTCGCCCCGGTTGTCGCGCGGATGGGCGGTCTGACGAGCAAACGCGCCATGCCGGCGTTCGCCTCTCGCCGCGACCTGCGTCGAGAGACGGCGGCCGAGACGGGCGTGTCCGGTGACGTGGTGATCTTCGTCGACAGCTTCACCAAGGGTTTCCGACCCGAGGTCGCGGGTGCGGCTCTGCGCGTCGTACGCGACGCCGGTCTGACTCCGCAGGTGCGCACCGACGTCTGTTGCGGACTGACGTGGATCTCCACCGGTCAGTTGGCCACGGCCCGAAAGATGTTGACCAGAGCCGCGATCGCACTCGACGACGGTACCGATCGCGACATCGTGGTCCTCGAACCGAGCTGCGCCGCGGCGCTGGCGAAGGATCTCCCCGAACTCGTCGACTCCGACGCGGCCCGCCGCGTCTCGGCCCGCATCCGCTCCTTCGCCCAGTGGGTGAGTGCGGCGGCGGCCGACGGGTGGACCCCGAGTGCGGCGCTGCCCGACGAGGTGACCGTGCAGACACACTGCCACGAGTACTCCGTGTTCGGAGCGAGCACGCAACGCCGCGCGCTCGCTGCGGTCGGCGTCGACACCGTGCGCGAAGCCACCGGATGTTGTGGTGTCGCCGGCAACTTCGGTTTCGAACGCGATCACTACGACGTCTCCGTCGCGGTGGCCGACCAGGCGCTGCTCCCCGCTCTGCGGGAGAGAGCTCCGGGAGCGGCCGTCCTGACCGACGGCTTCAGCTGCGACATGCAGGTGCGGCACCTCACCGAACAGGACGGGCAGTCCACGCAGGGAACGCATCTCGCGCAGCTGCTCGACCCCGGCACGAAAGGATCGGCTACTCGATGACCACCACCCTGAACACCCCCGTCGACCGCACCGAGGGGGACCCGTTCGCCGCACTGCGGACCGGGATCCACATCGGCGGACGGTGGCGAGACGCCGCGAGCGGACAGACCTTCGTCGTGGAGAACCCCGCGACGGGCGAGGTTCTCGCCCGGGTCGCGGACGGTGGTCCGGAGGACGCCGAGGCGGCCCTCGAGGCCGCGGAGCAGGCGTCCGCCTCGTGGGCGGCGACATCCCCTCGCGAGCGCAGCGTGGTGCTCCGGGCCGCCTTCGACATGGTGATGGACCGGACGGACGAGTTGGCGGCTCTGATGACCGCCGAGATGGGCAAGCCGCTCGCGGAGGCCCGCGGCGAGGTGGCCTACGCCGCCGAGTTCCTGCGGTGGTTCTCCGAGGAGGCCGTGCGCATCTCGGGCGACCACACCACCACCGGAGACGGCACGAACCGCATCGTCGTCACGCGTGCTCCGGTCGGCCCGTGCGTGCTGATCACCCCGTGGAACTTCCCGTTGGCCATGGGCGCTCGCAAGATCGGGCCCGCCGTGGCCGCGGGCTGCACGATACTGTTCAAGCCGGCCGAGCAGACTCCACTGACCTCGCTGGCCCTCGCCCAGATCTTCACCGACGCAGGACTTCCCGACGGGGTGCTCTCGGTGGTGCCCACGTCCGACGCCGCCGGCGTGGTCGAGCCGTGGATGCGCAGCGAGATCACCCGCAAACTCAGTTTCACCGGCTCCACCGAGGTCGGCAAGCTCCTGTTGACGCAGGCCGCGTCGACGGTCATGCGGACGTCGATGGAACTGGGCGGGAACGCGCCGCTCGTGGTGTGCGCCGACGCCGATCTGGACGTGGCCGTCGACGGTGCGATGGTCGCGAAGATGCGCAACATGGGCGAGGCGTGCACCGCGGCGAACCGGATGTTCGTGCATCGCAGTGTCGCCGACGACTTCGCCACCCGGCTGGCCGAGCGCATGGCGTCCCTGACGGTGGGCGACGGCAGCGAGGACGGTGTCCAGGTGGGCCCGCTGATCGACGCCGACGGCCGCGCCAAGGTGCAGCGGTTGGTGGACGACGCGGTCAGCCGCGGAGCTCGCGTCCTCACCGGTGGCGAGGCGCCGAGCGGGCCGGGGTACTTCTACCCGCCGACCGTGCTCACCGACGTCCCCGTCGACGCCGAGATGATGCACACCGAGATCTTCGGTCCCGTCGCCGCCGTCGCGACGTTCGATTCCGAGGACGAGGTGATCGAATGGGCGAACGACACCCAGTGGGGCCTGGTCGGATACGTGTTCACCCGCGATGTCGACCGGGCGTTCGATCTCGGCGAGCGTCTCGAGGTGGGGATGGTGGGTCTCAACACGGGGCTGGTGTCCAACCCGGCCGCACCGTTCGGCGGGGTCAAGCAGTCCGGGCTCGGCCGCGAGGGCGGACGGGTGGGTATCGACGAATTCCTCGAGTACAAGTACTTCGCGGTGCCGCGTCGGCGCGGTCGGGAGGGAGATCGGCGATGACCGGATCACGCAGACTCACCCCCATCGACGCGCGGAACACTGCGATCGTCATCGCGGATCAGTTGCGCGACAGGATCATCGACGGTTCCTACGCGCCCGGCGAGCAGATCAACGAGGCCGCGGTGGCCGCCGAACTGGCCATCTCGCGGGGACCGGTGCGCGAAGCACTGCAGAGGCTGAGCCAGGAGGGTCTGCTGGTCTCGCACCGCAATCGCGGTGTGTTCGTGGTGGAGCTCGGCGTCGAGGACGTCGCCGAGATCTACCAGGCCCGGGCCGCGATCGAGATCGGTGCCGCGTTCACCGTGCTGCAGGGGGATGCGGTGGAACAGTTGGTGACTCGGCTCGGCGTGCTCGTCGACGCGATGCAGGCGCCCATCGACCGGGGGGACTGGCGTCGGGTCGCCGAGCGGGATCTCGCATTTCACACCACACTGGTTGCGGCGACGGGCAACAGTCGGATGAGCCGGATGTACGCCACCCTCGCCGCCGAGGCGCGCATCTGCATGGCGAACCTGGAGACGGCGTACTACCGTCCCGATGCACTGGTCGAAGAACACCGACTCCTGGTCGACCTGTTGGCCGCCCGCGACTGGGCGCGCCTGGAACCTGCTCTGCGAGAACACATGGACACCGCCGTCCACGATCTGACGGGATCGATGCAGGGCCTCGAAGTGGGGACCTGAATCCCCGTCTCACCCCTCCCGAAGTTCGACCACCCCGAAGTTCCACCACCCCGAAGTTCGATATCCAGTTCGACGACCCCCGAAGGAGGTGTTCGATGATCTCCACCGAACCGACCCAGCACCCAGCGTTCACTGCCGAGGAGTACGGACGCCGCCTCGACGCGGTGCGGGCGGCCATGGCCGAACGGCACCTCGAAGCGCTGATGGTGACCGATCCGTCCAACATCTACTATTTGACGGCCTACAACGCGCTGTCGTTCTACACCCCGCAGGTGCTCTTCGTGCCGCTGACCGGGGAGATGCGGTTCTTCGCTCGCGCGATGGACGCGCACGGGGCCTCGCACACCTCCTGGTTGCCCCCGGCGCAGGTGCACGGATACCCCGAGACGTTGGTGCAGCGGCCCGACACGCACCCCTTCGTCTGGGTTGCGGAGACGCTGCGCGGGCTCGGACTGGTGTCCAACTTCGAGCACGGCCAGGTGGGCCTGGAGATGGACTCCTACTACTTCAGCCCCAAGGCCTTCGAGGCGTTGGTCAAGGGACTGCCGGAGTACCGGTTCGTGGATTCTTTCGAACTCGTCAACTGGGTCCGATCGGTGAAGTCGGACCGCGAGATCGAGCTCATGGCGGGCGCGGCGGACGTCTGCCAGCGCGCCATGGAAGTCGCCATGGACGTCATCGACGTCGGTGTGCGCCAATGCGATGCGGCCGCGGCGATCTCCGCCGCCCAGGTGAGCGGTACCGAGCGATTCGGCGGCGACCACCCCGCCATCTTCCCGATGCTGCCCACGGGTGCCGGGGCGGACACCCCGCACCTCACGTGGACCGATCGTCCGTTCGTGGCCGGGGAGTCCACCGTCGTGGAACTGACCGGTGTCTTCCGTCGGTACCACGTGCCGATGGCGCGCACGGTGACGCTCGGCGCACCCGACGCGAAGATGAGCGCCTTGTCTGTGGCGACGGACGAATCGTTGACCGCGGTCCTCGAGCGTATGAAGCCGGGCGTGGAGACCCGTGAACTCGCTCAGGTGTGGAACGCCGAACTGGCACGGCGCGGGTACCACAAGCCCTCGCGCATCGGCTATTCCATCGGTATCGCCTACGCCCCGGACTGGGGCGAGCGCACGATCAGTCTGCGCAGCGACGACCCCACCGTGCTCGAACCCAACATGACCTTTCACGTGATCGGGGGAATGTGGTTGGACGGGTACGGCTACGAGGTCTCGGAGTCCGTCGCCGTCACCGAGACCGGTATTCGCACCTTCACGTCCTTTCCCCGCCGGCTCACGATCAAGGAGTGACCGCCATGCTCGACACCACCTCGCCCTTCACCAGCCGGCCCACCACCACCACGCTGCCGTGGGCCATGCGTACCGACAAGCTCGTCGGGTCGATGATCGACTCGTCGACCTCGCTCCTGGCCGGGCAGAAGCACGACATCGTGCGCTTCGCGATGGGTTCCCCTGCGTCCGAGGCGATTCCCCATGCGGCGTTGGCGGACATCGCATCCCGCCATCTCGACGCCAGTGCGTTCGATTACGGCGCCACCGAGGGTGATCCGCTTCTGATGAGTGCCCTGCTCGACTTCTGCGCGAGCGTCGGCGAACCGACGACACCCGATCGCCTGCTCATCACCTCCGGCGGCATGCAGGGGCTCGATCTGGCGTGCACGCTGTTCGTCGATCCGGGCGACGTGGTGCTCGTGGAGAGCCCGACCTACACCAACGGCACGGCCACCGTCCTGAGTTACGGCGGCGACGTGATCGAGGCTCCGATGGACGAGAACGGGCTGATCGTCGAGCAGCTCGAGGATCTGGTCGCGCAGACCGGCCGCATCCCCAAGATGATCTACGCGATCCCGACGTTCCAGAACCCGTCCGGGGCCACCCTGTCGCTGGAGCGGCGCATGGCGTTGATCGAGCTGGCCAGGAAGTGGGGATCGATTCTTCTCGACGACGATCCGTACGGGCACCTGCGCTTCGCCGGTGATCCCATTCCGAGTCTGCGCGCACTCGCCCCGCACGATCCGTTGGTGTTCTCGGTGCGCACCTTCTCCAAGCTGATCGCCCCCGGGCTGCGGGTCGGCTGGGTCGACGCGGACCCCCGCGTGCGGGACCTCATGATCAACGCCAAGCAGGCCATGGACACGTGCACCAACGTGCCGAACCAGCGGATCATCGCCGAGTTCATCCGGACCGGTGCGTTCGCCACACACCTCGCGGCGCTGGCCGAGATCTACCGGCCCCGCAAGCTCGCCATGCAGGACAGCCTCCGCCGTCACCTCGGTGAACGAGTGACCGCGACCGATCCCGACGGGGGCTTCTTCCTGTGGACCACTCTCACCGGTGACGACGCCGCGGTGGACACCCGCGACCTCTTCGAGATCGCGCTCGCGCACGGGGTCGCGTTCATCCCCGGACCCGCGCTGAGCGCGGGCGGCCGGTTCCGGGACGCCATGCGGCTGTGCTTCGCCTCGTCGACGCCGGAGCGCATCGAGGTGGGTGTGCAGCGCCTGGCGGGGGCCTTGGACGAGGCTCGGTCGCGCCTGTGACGGGTGGCGTGCGGACGGCCGGAGCGCGGGACGGGGGAGGCGTCGGTATCGACTCCGGCAGTATCGCGCCCGAGATCGACGCCCTCGAGATCGACGTCGACGGGGTCGTGTCGGCGACGACGGCGTTGATCGACGCCGGGCCCGACGAGTTCGCCACGGTGCGTTGTCTCGTCGACCTCGCCGAGAGGTTCGGGCTCGAGGTCGAGGTCCGGGAGGTCGCCGCGGGGCGACCGAACGTCGATGTCGTCCTGCCCGGTGGATCCGCACCCGGCCTTCTGTTCCTCGGCCATTCCGACGTGGTCCCGGCCGGTACGGGATGGACGCAGGACCCGTTCGTCGCTTCCGTGCGGTCCGGGCGGGTGGTCGGCCGGGGGAGTGCCGACATGAAGGGTGGACTCGCCGCGGTTCTGGGCGCGATGGGTGCGGTCCGGGCGGCGGGAGTGCAGCCGGCCGGGGAGATTCGCCTGGCCTGCGTCGTGGACGAGGAGGACGCCGGTCTGGGTATTCGTGACTGGGTGTCACGGCCGCAGATCGGTACGTGGGCCGCGTGCGTGGTGGCCGAACCGACGTCGTCGGTACCCATCGTCGGCTGCCGGGGAGCGGCGAACCTCGAGGTGACGGTGACCGGTCGCAGCGCGCACGCGGGTCGTCCGGAGAACGGTCTCAGTGCCGTGGTGGCGGCCGCCGCGATCGTCACCGAGATCGCTCGTATGCACGCCGAGTGCGCCGCCGATCCGCACCCCGTGCTGGGGGCGGCGTCGTGGAACCCGGGTCGCATCGACGGCGGGACCGGCCCCTCCATCGTCGCGGGATCCTGTGTGCTGCAGGTGGATCGGCGACTCCTGCCGGGTGAGTCGGCGGACGACATCGCGCGGGAACTGCAGGTGCGGCTCGCCTCGGTCGTCGATCCGGAGATCGACGTCGAGGTGCGGGTGGACATGGAGATGCCGGGGTTCGTGACCGATCCGACCGGCCCCCTGATGACCTCGGCGATCGACGCGCTCGCGGCAGCCGGCGCCGGCGCGACCGAGCCACAGGTGTGGACCGCGTCGTGCGACGGTGGTTTCGTCGCGCGTGATCACGGTGTCGACACCATCGTCCTCGGGCCCGGTGACGTGCAGACCCAGGCGCACCAACCGGACGAGTCGGTCGAGATCGCCGAACTGGGAGCGATGGCGCGGACGTATCTCGAACTGATCTCGCGGACCGTAGGGTTCGGGGCATGAGTGCCGCCGAACGCCCCGTTCTCGCCGTCCTGCACGACGGGGAACTGCCGTCCTCGATGGAGTCCGTCGAGGCGGCCTACGAGGTGCGCTACACCACCACCGAGACGTTCGCCGACGCCGTGGACGGTGCTCGGGCCGTTCTGCTCTGGGATTTCTTCTCCACGGCACTGAAGGACGTCTGGCCGCGGTGCGGATCGCTCGAGTGGGTTCACGTCGCCGCCGCCGGCGTGGACAAGTTGTTGTTCGACGAGCTGGTGGCGTCGGACGTGGTGGTGACCAACGCGCGCGGCATCTTCGACGTTCCGATCGCGGAGTTCGTGCTCGGGTCGATTCTGGCCCTGGCCAAGGACACTCGGCGTTCGGTGCTGCTCGCGCAGGAGAACCGCTGGTTGCGACGCGAGACCGACACGATCACCGGCACCCGTGCCGTGGTGGTGGGAACCGGGAGCATCGGCCGGGCGACGGCGCGGATGCTGCGGGCCGTGGGCATGGACGTGTGCGGGGTGGGCCGCACCGCGCGTGGCGGCGATCCGGATTTCGGGGAGGTGTTCGCCAGCACCGACCTCGAGCGGGTGGTGAGCGACGCCGACTACCTGGTGCTCATCGCACCGCTCACCGAGCAGACCCGCGGGCTGGTCGGGCGCTCGGTGCTGGATGCGGCGAAACCCGGTGTGCGCGTGATCAACGTCGGACGCGGCGAGCTTCTCGACACCGAGGCATTGCTCGACGCGCTCGCGTCCTCGCACGTGGCCGGGGCGGCGCTCGACGTGTTCGAGGTCGAGCCGCTTCCCGAGAACCACCCGCTCTGGGCCGTCGAGAACGTCGTTCTGACCGCGCACATGAGCGGAGACAGCACGGGGTGGCGGGACCGGTTGGCCGAGCAGTTCGCGCGCAACGCCGCCGCGTTCGTGTCAGGCGCGTCCCTCGACAACGTCGTCGACAAGCGACTCGGTTTCGTCCCCGGCGGTTCCTGAGGGGCGAGCGCTCGTGGACCGATCGCCGCGCCGAAAACCCTTGCGGTCGTAGTACGCGACGACGAGCGCTCCGAACAGCACGCCGATCACCAGGCCCACGAGCGTCATCGTGAGTCCGTGGGTGAGACCGGCTCCGGGACGCGCGTCGTAGTACAGGATCGAGCGCACCGCGAGGTACACCTGGTGCATCGGTTCGACGCGGGCCAGCGCCCCGAACAGGGGCGGGGAGGCCTGGATCGGCACGGTCGCGCCGGCGGACGGAAGTCCGAGCACCACGAACAGCACGAGGTTGATCAGGAGCCCGGCGGTGCCGAACACCGAGAGGATCGACACCGCGGTGATGCCGACCGCGGCGATCGCCAGCGCCCCGTACATCCACAGCAGCAACGAGTTCGGGGTCGGCATCCCCAGAGCGTGCGCGATCGCGAGGTACAGACCCGAGACCACGAGCCCCAACACCGCCATGATGGCCCACTTGGTCACCAGGGTTCCCATGCGGGAGAGGTTCGCGTGTTCTCGCAGTCGGAAGAACGGCCCGAACTCGGTGGGTGTCACTCCGAGGAACCCGTCGACGAGGGCGCTGACCACCATGGCGCCGGTGAACCCGGCGAGCAGGAGCAGCAGCGAGTAGTAGAACGCGGACAGGCCGAGGCCGGTGCCGTCCGGGAGCGGGTCGTAGGGGGTGACGACGACGTCGATGGGTTGCGCGAGGGCGAGCGACGCCGCGCCGCTGATGGTCGCGTCGGGCCCGATCTCGTCGGTCACCTGTTGCGTGAGTTGCTGTCCCACTTGCTCGTTGGCGCGCTCGAGCGCCGTGTCGCCGATGGTGGTGGCGATGGACGCGCCCAGCGTTCCGGCACGCGGATTGGTGAGCACGGTGATGACGGGCCTGTCCACGTCGCCGGACGCCACGCTCGCCTCACCCAGAATCGTGAGGCGTTTGCTGAAGTCGCTCGGGATGACGACGGCGCCGTAGATCTGTCCATCGGCGAGCATGTCCCGCGCCTGCCCGATGCCGACGCGGCGTAGGTCGATCTCGTCGGCGTCGACACCGTCGACGATGGCGCTCTCGATGCGGTCGCCCGCTACCTGCCGCTGCCCGTCGGGGAGGACATCGCCCTCGTCGCTGTTGACGATGGCGATGGGGAAATCGTTCAGGTTGTTCTTCGGATCGACGATGCCGCCGAGGTACAGGGAGGCCAGCAACGACATGAGCGCCGAGACCACGAGAACGGGAACCAGCCAGGTTCGGGGTCGGCGCAACGGCGTCGTGTCGGTGGCAGCCATGGTGGCCCTTCCGATCGAAGAATTCGATACACATGTGTATCCGGTACGTTGGATACAATAATGCATCGAACCGAGTCAGGGGCTGTCATGAGCGTCACCGCATCCGAGACGAGTCCGCGGCGCGCGGCCACGCGTGAGCGCGTACTGGACGGGGCCCACGAGGTGTTCGTCGAGCGCGGCTTCGGCCGCGCGACCCCCGAGCAGATCTGCGAGCGCGCCGGTTTCACCCGCGGCGCGTTCTACTCGAACTTCTCGTCGATGGACGAGGTCTTCCTGGCGCTGTGGAAGCGGCAGGCGGGAGCGCTGGTCGACCGCGTCCGAGCGGCGGCGGACTCGGTGAACGGAGATCGGACGGACGCGTCGTTCCAGGACGCGGTGACCGAGGGGCTGCGCGGACTCGTCGCCGATCCGTCCTGGCACGTACTGATGGTGGAATTCGTCGCCCACGCGACGCGGCACCCCGAGCTCGCCCGCGTGGTCGCCGAGCACCGCGCGTCTCTGCGCGACGCGCTGGCCCCGATCATCGTCGACGTCCTGGCGGCGTTCGGCCGTGAGTTGAACGCGGACCGCGATCTGGTGGTGCGGGCCGTGGTCGCGGGCTACGACGGGGCGATGTCCCAGGCGATGACCGAACCGGACGATCCGGTACCGCAGGCGTTGGGGCTGGAATTGGTGGCGCGGATCATCTGGTCGTTCTCCCGAGAGACGACCTGATCGCGGTCGGTGTGTGGATTCGGGTGCGCCGGAAGCGACCACACCTCCACACACCGACCGCGGTGGTTCAGAACGCGCGCTCGTACTGCGGCGGCACGGTGGGGACGGACTCGCATCCCAGCTCGCGCGCCGCGCGGCGGGCCCAGTACGGGTCACGCAGGAGTTCGCGGCCGAGGAACACCGCGACGGCCTCGCCCGCGCCGATGATGTCCTCGGCCTGCTTGGGCTCGGTGATCATGCCGACGGCCGCCGCCGGAACAGTGGTCTCGTTCTGGATGCGGGCGGCGAACGGCACCTGGTAGCCGGGGCCGACCGGGATGTCGGCCTTGGCCACGTTGCCGCCGCTCGACACGTCGATCAGATCCACCCCGTGCTCCTGCAGTCGCTGGGTCAGCAGCACCGTCTGATCGGCGGTCCAGGCCTCGGAGTCGACGCCTCGCTCCTCTCCGGTCCAGTCGGTCGCCGAGACGCGGACGAGCACCGGGAACTCGGCGGGCCACACCTCGCGCACGGCGTCGACGACGCGGAGCAGGAGGCGGGTGCGCCCGTCGAAATCGCCGCCGTACTCGTCGGTGCGATGGTTGCTGGCGGGGGAGAGGAACTGGTGCAGCAGGTAGCCGTGGGCGGCGTGGACCTCGGCGACGCGGAATCCGGCCCGAAGCGATCGTTCGGCGGCGGAGCGGAAGTCCGCGACCACGGCGTCGATGTCCTCTGTGGTCATCGCCCGCGGTACCGGGTAGTGCCCGAACTCGATCGCGCTCGGCCCCAGAGTCTCCCAGGCGAGCTGCTCGTCGGCGGGCAGGGGCTTGCCACCCCGCCACGGCGCGTCGGTGGAGGCCTTGCGACCCGCGTGCGCGAGCTGGATGGCCGGAACACTGCCGAGAGCGACGATCTCGTCGACGATGCCGGCGAGTGCCTCGGTCTGCGCGTCGTTCCAGATTCCGAGATCCCACGGGGTGATGCGGCCCTCGGGGCTCACCGCCGCGGCTTCGGTCATGACCATGCCGACACCCCCGACGGCGCGGGAGACGAGGTGGGTGCGATGCCAGGGGGTCGCCGCGCCGGTGTCGGCGCCCTCGGCCGATGCGGAGTACTGACACATCGGCGACATCCACACCCGGTTCGCGAAGGTGACCTCGCGCAGGGTCAACGGTTCGAACAGCAGGCTCACGACTGCCCTCCCTCGGTCGTTCGGCGGTGCGGCCCACGGGTCCGGGGCCGACATCGAGCAAAACCCCGACGGCGCGCCCGGCATTCCGGGGCGTCCGTAAGGCGCCGAATATAGGTTAGCCTCACCTGACCTGAACCCGATCGAGGAGCGCACATGACGACGACCACGGCCCGAACCGTCGCGGCCCTGACCCTGGCGGCACTGGGGTTCGTGACCGGATGCTCGGCCGGCTCCGGCGACGCCGAGACCGCCGAATCGGTCGAGACCACCCGCGCGGTCGAGCACGCTCGCGGCGTCACCGAGGTCACCGAGAATCCCACGCGCGTGGTGACGCTGGAACCGGTCGAACTCGACACGTCCGTCGCGCTCGGCGTCGTTCCCGTGGGCACCACCGTGCTGAGCGCGGCCTCGGGAGTGCCCGAGTACCTGGGCGCGGAGGCGGGGGCGGCCACCTCGGTCGGCATCACCGCCGAACCCGATCTCGAGGCCATCGCCGCGCTGCAGCCGGACCTGATCCTGGGCACCGAGACCCGGCACTCCTCCTTCTACGACCGACTCGCGGCGATCGCTCCCACCGTGTTCATGGCGTCGCAGTCCGATCCCTGGAAGGACAACGTGCGCTTGGTGGGTCGCGCACTGGGGCGCGAGGACGACGCCGAGGCGCTGCTGACCCGGTACGACGACCGCTGCGCCGAGGTGGGCCGCACCCACGACACACAGGGGCGAACCGCGCAGCTCATCCGGCCACGCAACGATCTGCTGACTCTCTACGGACCGCTCTCGTTCGCGGGCAGCACACTCGAGTGCGCGGGATTCACCACGCCGCCGCGCGAGGAGTGGTCGTCGGAGATCTCCGTCGACCTCTCACCCGAGCGCGCCTCCGACGGCCGCGCGGACCTGGTTCTCGTGACGTCCGGTGACCCGGAGGATCCGTCGACCCTCCCGGCGTCGATCGCCGTCAACGACGCGGTGTTCCCCGAGCCGCACCTGGTGGACCAGTCGTACTGGATCACGGGCGTCGGACCGATGGGAGGGCTGACCGTGCTCGACGACCTCGAGCGCATTCTGGGCGGGGACGCCTGAGGCGACGCGTCGCCCCGGCCGTCCGTGTCGGGGCATGTCCTACCCTGAGGACGTGACTGCCACCGTGGACAGAGTCGACGACGCCGCGACCGACGACCTCGAGATCGCCGTGCACGACGCCGCCCGCCGAGCGCGCGTCGCCTCGCGCGCCCTCGCGCTGCTCACCCGAGCGGACAAGGACGCGGCCCTCCATGCCGCCGCCGACGCGATCGTCGCCGCCACCGACGCCGTGCTGGCGGCCAACGCCGAGGACCTCGAGACCGCGGCCGACGCGGGCACTCCCACGTCGCAGCTGGACCGGCTGCGCTTGACGGCCGCGCGCGTCGACGGCATCGCCGCGGGCCTGCGGCAGGTCGCTGCTCTTCCGGACCCGGTCGGTGAGGTGCGCACCGGCTCCACGCTGCCCAACGGTCTCGAGACCCGGCAGATCGCGGTGCCGCTGGGCGTGGTCGGGATGATCTACGAGGCTCGGCCGAACGTCACGGTCGATGCTTTCGGCCTCACGCTGAAGTCGGGTAACGCGGTGTTGCTGCGCGGCTCGTCCTCGGCGGCCCGATCCAACGCGGCTCTCGTCCTGGTGCTCCGTGAGGCGCTGACGGAGCAGGGCCTGCCGGCCGACGCCGTGCAGTTGCTGTCGAGCGCCGACCGGGCCACCGTCACGCACCTGATCCGCGCCCGAGGTCTGGTGGACGTCGCCATTCCCCGCGGTGGCGCGGGCCTGATCGCCGCGGTGGTACGCGACGCCACCGTGCCCACCATCGAGACCGGCGTCGGCAACTGCCACGTGTACGTGCACGCCGCCGCAGATCTCGCGATGGCGGAGAGCATCGTTCTCAACGCCAAGACGCGCCGGGTCAGCGTGTGCAACGCCGCGGAGACCGTGCTCATCGACGCCGCCGTCGCCGACGAGGCCGTGCCGCGGTTGATCCGCGCGCTCGAGGCGAGCGGCGTGCGCATCCACGGAGACCTGCCCGGTCTGATCCCCGCCACGGAGTCGGACTGGTCCGAGGAGTACCTCTCGGACGACATCGCGCTCGCCGTGGTCGACGGTCTCGACGCCGCGATCGAGCACATCGACCGATACGGAACCGGGCACACCGAGGCCATCGTCACCGCGGATCTGGCTGCGGCACAGGCGTTCACGGCCCGGGTCGATGCAGCCGCGGTGATGGTCAACGCCTCGACCGCCTTCACCGACGGCGAGCAGTTCGGTTTCGGGGCCGAGATCGGCATCTCGACCCAGAAGCTGCACGCTCGTGGTCCGATGGGACTGCGCGAACTCACCTCCACCAAGTGGATCGTGTGGGGGGACGGGCACATCCGTCCGGCCTGACCACGCCCGACCGCACCCGCACGCAGCGAAAGGTTCCACTCGTGAACCAGCCCCACCCGTTCTTCACCGACGTCGACGACGTACTCGCTCGCCTCGCGACCACCGGGTACCTCGCCGACAAGGCCACCGCGACGGCCGTGTTCCTGGCCGATCGCCTGGGCAAGCCGTTGCTCATCGAGGGTCCCGCCGGAGTCGGCAAGACCGAACTGGCCCGCGCCGTCGCGCAGGCCGCGGACGCCGAACTGGTGCGCCTGCAGTGCTACGAGGGCGTGGACGAAGCACGCGCACTCTACGAGTGGAATCACGCGAAGCAGATCCTGCGAATCCAGTCCAGCTCGGGCGCGGCGTGGGACGAGACGAAGCACGACGTGTTCGCCGAGGAGTTCCTGCTCTCGCGGCCACTGCTCACCGCCATCCGCCGCGACGATCCCACGGTGCTGCTCATCGACGAGACCGACAAGGCCGACATCGAGATCGAGGGACTTCTCCTCGAGGTGCTCAGCGACTTCGCCATCACCGTCCCCGAGCTCGGGACCATCACCGCCACCCGTCGCCCGTTCACGGTGCTCACCTCGAACGCGACGCGCGAGCTGTCCGAGGCCCTCAAGCGTCGCTGCCTGTTCCTGCACCTGGACTTCCCCGACGCCGATCTCGAGCGCCGCATCCTGGCGAGCCGGGTTCCCGAGCTGCCGGAGGCGATGGCCGAGCAGATGGTGCGCATCGTGGGAGTGCTGCGCGAGATGCAGCTGCAGAAGCTGCCGTCGGTGGCCGAGACCATCGACTGGGCGCGCACCCTGCTGGCGCTCGGCATCGAGACCGTGGACGACGACGCGGTGGCGTCCACCCTGGGCGTCATCCTCAAGCACCGCGGCGACCACACGAAGGCCGTGGCCGAGTTGCGGCTCGGCTGACCCGACGTGAGCGATACCGGCATTCCGGCTCACCTCGTCGGCTTCGTGGAGGCTCTTCGGCGACGCGGAATCGACGTGGGGCCGTCGGAGACCGTCGACGCCGGCCAGGTGTTGTCGGTGTTGGACCTGCTCGATCGCGAGGTGGTCCGTGAGGGTCTGGCGTGCGCACTGGTGCGTCGGCCGACCCATCGGGCCGCCTTCGACGCGCTGTTCGATCTGTGGTTCCCCGCGGCCATCGGCTCGCGCACGGCCGACGAGGACGCCCCGGTCCGGCCGCCGCTCACGGAGGACGGCACGGTCGATCTCGACGCTCTGAAGCACGTCATCGCCGACCTGCTGGCGGACGGATCGCCCGAGGCGATGGCGGCGGTGCAGTCACTGGTCGGCGACATCGTCGAGACCTACGGCAAGTACAGCTCCACCCGCGGGGACTCGTTCTCGGAGTACCAAGCTCTGCGCGAGATCGCTCCCGACACGCTGCTCGAGCGCCTGCTCGACGGTCTGCTGGGCCGATCACAGGCCACGGGCAATCCGACCTCCGGCGACTTCGAGACCGAACTCGCCCGCCGCACCGCCGCGGTGCGCATCGCGGAGTTCCGCTCGATGGTGCAGAAGGAGACCCGCCGCCGCACGGCCGAGGTTCTGGGCAAGGAACGCGTCGCGTCGTACGGGGTGCCGCGCCTCGCCGAGGAAGTCGACTTCCTGCGAGCATCGAGTGCGGAGTTGACCGCGCTGCGCAAGAACGTGACGCCGCTCGCACGGCTTTTGGCGAGCCGGTTGGCGGCCCGTCGGGCTCGGGCGCGGTCCGGATCCATCGACATGCGCCGCACGCTGCGCAAGTCCCTGTCCACCGGCGGGGTGCCGATCGATCTGGTCATGCGCAAACCCCGCCCGGCCCGCCCGGAGCTGGTCATCCTGTGCGACGTCTCCGGCTCGGTGGCGGGATTCAGCCAGTTCACCCTTCTTCTCGTCCACACCCTTCGCGAGCAGTTCTCGCGGGTCCGCATCTTCGCCTTCATCGACTCGGCCGACGAGGTCACGCGGTTCTTCGACGGCAACGATCTCGGCAGTTCGATGTCGAGGATGGTCGCCGAGTCCGAACTGATCACCTTCGACGGGCACTCCGACTACGGCCACTCGTTCGCCACCTTCGTCGATCACCACATGGACGCCGTGACGGCGCGGGCATCGTTGCTGGTGCTCGGCGACGCCCGCACCAACTACCGCGACCCCAAGACGGCGAGCCTGGCGCAGATGGTGGCCGTCGCCAAGCACGCCCACTGGCTGAACCCGGAGCCGAAGTCGCAGTGGGGATCGGGGGACTCCGCCGCGGACGTCTACCGACGGGTGATCCCGATGCACGAATGCCGGTCGGCGAGTCAACTGGCCGACGTGGTCGGCAGGCTGCTCCCGGTCGGTTCGACGGCCGTGACCACGTAGAGTCGACACTCGTGCAGGAATCACCGACCGGCGACGGACCCCGCAGACTGGGGGTGATGGGCGGAACGTTCGACCCCGTCCACCACGGTCACCTGGTGGCCGCCAGCGAGGTCGCGCACCGCTTCGACCTCGACGAGGTCATCTTCGTTCCCACCGGTGATCCCTGGCAGAAGAGCGAGTCGGCGGTCAGTCCGGCCGAGGATCGCTATCTGATGACCGTGATCGCCACCGCGTCGAACCCGCGTTTCTCGGTCAGCCGGGTCGACCTCGACCGCGGCAAGAAGACCTACACTGTGGACACCCTGCGCGACCTGGCCCGTCAGCATCCTGGCGACGAGCTGTACTTCATCACCGGAGCCGACGCTCTGGGCAACATCCTCGGGTGGCAGGACTGGCCCGAGTTGTTCGAGCTGGCCCGGTTCGTCGGGGTGTCCCGGCCGGGATACGACCTCGGCGCGGAGCATCTCTCCGAGTACCTCGCCCGGTTGCCCAAGGACGTCCTGACCCTGGTCGAGATCCCCGCCCTGGCGATCTCGTCGACGGAGTGCCGACGACGGGCCGCCGAGAGTCGGCCCGTGTGGTACCTCGTGCCCGACGGCGTCGTGCAGTACATCTCGAAGCGAGACCTCTACCGCCCGCAGGGCCACGTGCGCGACGACGGCGAGGTCACGATGAGTGAACCGTCGATCACGCACGACGAACAGACCGAACTTCCGAACACTCAGAGCAGCAGGAGAATTCACCAGTGAGCGCAACCACCGACGCCATCGCGATCGCGAGCATCGCGGCCCGAGCCGCCGACGACAAACTGGCCGTCGACGTCATCGCGCTCGACGTGTCCGAGCAACTCGTCATCACCGACTGCTTCGTCATCGCGTCCGCATCCAACGAGCGTCAGGTCAACGCCGTCGTGGAGAACATCGAGGAGAAGCTGCGCGAAGCCGGGCACCAGCCCGTGCGTCGCGAGGGCACCCGGGAGGGACGCTGGGCGCTGCTCGACTACGTCGACGTCGTCGTCCACGTCCTGCACAACGACGAGCGGCACTTCTACGCGCTCGAGCGTCTGTGGAAGGACTGCCCGGTTCTGCAGATCGAGGGCGTCGGCGGCACCGGCGACGTCGAGTACGGCACCGAGGACCACGGCGTCGACGACGTTCCCTTCGACGGAGTCACGCGCGACGCCGACATCCTCGACGAGGACATCGCCGCCGCCGAGGCGGACCTGCGCGCCGAGGACTCTCGCGAGTGACCTCCGCGGCATCGGGAGTGCGGCGGCTGGTGCTCCTTCGCCACGGACAGACCGAGTACAACGCCGGTATGCGCATGCAGGGCCATCTGGACACCGAACTCACCGAGTTGGGCCGGGCCCAGGCGAAGGAAGCGGCACGCGAGCTGGCCGAACGACGCCCGTACCGCATCGTCTCCTCCGACCTGGCGCGTGCGCACGACACCGCGCGGGCACTGTCCGAGGCCACCGGGGTGTCCGTCGAGACCGACGAACGGCTGCGGGAAACGCACCTCGGTGAGTGGCAGGGCCTGACGCATCTCGACGTCGACGTGCGGGCTCCCGGTGCTCGGGAGGCCTGGCGCGCGGACGCGTCGTTCCGACCGCCGGGCGGGGAATCCCGACTCGACGTCGCCGCCCGCACCGCACCGCTGTTGCGCGAGTTGCTGGACGACGCGTCCTGGACCGAGGACGCCCCGGTGGTGGTGGTCGCGCACGGCGGCACCATCGCCGCGATGACGGCCGCGGTGCTGGACCTGCCCGTCGACCGCTGGCCGGTGCTGGGTGGACTGGGCAACGCGAGCTGGGTGCAGGTCGCGGCGCACGGCACCGCCACCGAGCCGTCCTGGCGACTCGACGTGTGGAACGCGTCGGCGCGGGTGGCGAGCGACGTTCTGTGACGTCGGAACGCCCGGTCCTGCTGGTGCTGGCCGACTCGCTGGCCTACTACGGCCCGAAGGGTGGCCTGGCCGCCGACCATCCGCGGATCTGGCCGAGCATCGTCGGCCGTGAACTGGGGTGGGACGTCGAGCTCGTCGCCCGGATCGGCTGGACCTGCCGCGACGCCTGGTGGGCGGTGACGCAGGATCCACGGGTGTGGGCGTCGGTGCCGCGGGCCGGGGCGATGGTGTTGGCGACCGGGGGAATGGACTCGCTGCCCTCACCGCTCCCCACCGCACTCCGGGAGCAGATCCGCTACGTGCGGCCGCCCGCGGTGCGCCGCGTGGTGCGACAGACGTACGGGTGGTTGCAACCGCGGCTCGCTCCGCTGGGTCGACCGGTGGCGTTGCCGCCGAGGCTGAGCGTGGAGTACCTGGAGCAGATCCGCGAGTCCATGACCACGCTGCGACCGGGGTTGCCCGTCGTGGGGACGTTGCCGTCCGTGCACCGGTGCGACGCGTACGGCCGCATCCACGCCGGACGCGAGCCCGCGGTGCGTGCGACGACGGCCTGGGCGCACGACCACCAGGTGCCGCTGGTGGATCTCAAGGCCGCCGTGGAGCCCGATTTCCGTTCCGGCACAGCCAATCCCGATGGCATCCACTGGGGCTGGGACTCGCACACCCGCGTCGCCGAGGCGATGCTGACGACACTCGCGCCGCTGCTCGCCGGTCGCTGAATTCTCGCCGTCGATCCACAGGCTCGAACGAAATCGGCGTTCGTGCACACCCCGCGTCTCACGGGGCGTTCGCGGCGCACGCGCACCCTAGGTTCGATCCATGACGGACGACACCGCACCCGACGCGTCGGGACCGTTTCGACGACGGTTGCCCTGGGCGGGACTTCGGCTCGATCCCGGGAGCCGAGGCGTGCGTGCGTTGCTGGCCGTGGGGGTGGTCCTGGTCCTGGGAACCGTCGGGGCCGTGTGGCGCGACGGTCCGGAGGCCTCCGCCCCGGTGCCGCCGCTGCCCGCCCTGGAGATCGGCGAGGGCGACATCGATGCCGAGAGCGGTTCACCCACAGCGGGATCGGCGGCCGGATCGCCGGACGTCGCGGATGCGTCCGCCGTGGTGAGTGTGATCGGTGCGGTGCTGCGGCCGGGTCTGGTGACGCTCCCGGCCGGCGCCCGCATCGCCGATGCCGTCGCCGCGGCGGGGGGACATCGCGCGGACGCCGACATGTTCGGACTCAACTGGGCGCAGAAGGTGACGGACGGCGATCAGATCGTCGTCGGCTCGACCACGGGGGACGGACCGTCGACCAGTTCCGGGCCGTCGGTGGGTGCGGGGGCAGCGGTCGGTACGGCGCCGCCGCCGGCGGGCGCCGGGGTGTCGGCAGGGGTGTCGGCAGGGGTGTCGCTGAACACGGCCACACTCGCCGATCTCGATGCGCTGCCCGGGGTGGGGCCGGTGACGGCCACCGCCATCCTCGCGTACCGGGACGAGAACGGACCCTTCACCAGCGTGGACCAACTCGCCGAGGTGTCGGGCATCGGACCGGCGCGACTCGAGGCGCTGCGCTTCCTCGTGACGGTCTGAGCGGTGGACGTCGACCCGCCCCCGCTCCTCGACCTGAGGTTGGTGCCCGCAGCTCTCGGGTGTTGGGGCGCATGCCTGGTCGCAATACTCGCGGGGTGGACCGGTGCGGTGTTCCTGGCGGTGGTCTGCGCGGTGGGGGCCGGCGTCTCGGTGGTGATGCACCGTCGGGGCGTGCTCACCGCGTCGGCCCTGGTGCTGATCGCGGCGTGCGCGATCACCGGGGCATCGGCGGTCGCGGCGGGCACGCGAGCACACGCCGTGGAGTCGGGTCCGGTGCGCGCTGCGGCTGCGGCCGGTGCCCACATCGGGGTCACCGGCACGATCACCGACGATCCTCGCGTGCTCACGACGTCGTTCGCCGACCAGGTGATGGTTCCGGTCACGGCGTCGCGGGTGGAGATCGGAGGCGAGGTGACGACGCTCTCGGCGCGACTACTCGTCTTCGCTCCCGTCTCGGGATGGGAGCACGTCCGGCTCGGGAGCACGGTTCGGTTCCGGGCCCGGGCAGCGCTGCCCGACCGGCCGGGTCTGGTGCACGCGGTGACGCGGGCGACGGGAAGCCCCGAGACGGTGGAGCCGCCCCCGGCCGCTCTGGGGTGGGCAGACAGGGTGCGCGGCGCGCTCGCGGCCGCATCCGCGCGGGCACTGCCCGACGACGCGGGTGGGCTGTTGCCGGGCATCGTGGTCGGGGATCGCAGCGGGCTCACGGCGGAGGTGGAGGACTCGTTCACCGCCGCGGGTATGTCCCACCTGACCGCTGTCTCGGGTGCGAACTTCACCTTTCTGGTCGGCGCCGTCGTGCTGCTCGCGCACGCGGCGACACTCGGTCCACGAACGACGACGGTGCTGGCCGGGGTGATGCTCGTGGCGTTCGTGGTGGTGGCGCGTCCGTCGCCGAGCGTGCTGCGGGCCGCCGTGATGGGGGCGATCGGGCTGCTCGCGGTCCTGACCGGCCGCCGCCGACACGCGATGCCCGCGCTGTGCACGGCGATCGTCCTGCTGTTGGGGCTCGATCCCGCGCTGGCGGTGAACTACGGTTTCGCGCTGTCCGCCACGGCCACGACGGCTCTCGTGGTGGTGGCGCCGATGCTCTCGGCGGCTCTCGCGGCCCGGTCGGACGTCGTCCGGCGCCGGCCCGTGGTGGACGCGATCGCGGTGGCGACGGCCGCGCACCTGGTGACGGCGCCGGTGGTGGCGGCCATGGCGGGTACCTTCTCCACCGTCGCGATCGCGGCGAACGTGCTCGCGGCGCCGGTCGTGGGTCCGGTCACCGTGGTGGGGGCGATCGCGGCCGTCGTGGCGGTGGTGAGCGTGCCGGCCGGAGCCGTCGTGGCCGGTGTCGCGGCGCTTCCGCTGTGGTGGCTGGTGACCGTCGCCGATCGGGCCGCGTCCATCCCGAACGCGGTGGTCACCGTGCCGTCGGGGCTTGCGGGTGCGGGGATCGTCCTCGCGGCGGTCGGCGGGTTCGGGTCGGTGGTCGTCGGCGTGTACCGGTGGCGGTCGGGGAGGGTGCGGCCCGAGTCGGAGTGAGGGGTGTCGGACTGCCGTGACACGATCGTGTCCGTGAGTGCGACAGTGACCCGGCCGGAGCCCCTGCACCTCGTTCTCGGGGACGAGGAACTGCTGGTCGAGCGGGCCGTCACGTCGATCATCGCGCGCATGCGCGCGGCGACCGCGGGCGCGGGATCCGATGTCCCCGTCGATCGTCTCCGCGCGGGCGACACCACCGTGGCCGAGTTGGCGGAACTGCTGAGCCCGTCGCTGTTCGCCGAGGACCGGGTGGTGATCTTCGAGTCCGCGGCCGAAGCCGGCAAGGACGCCGTCGGCCTGGTGCAGGATGCGGCGGCCGCCCCGATCGACGGGGTCGTGCTGGTGGTGCTGCACTCGGGCGGGGGACGGGCGAAATCCATGGTCGGGGTGCTGCAGAAGGCCGGGGCCGTGGTCCACGAGTGCGCCAAACTGTCGAAGTCGGGCGACCGCACCGATTTCGTGCGCAACGAGTTCCGCTCGCACGGCGAGACCAGGGTTGCTCCCGACGCGATCGCCGCCCTCGTGGAGTCGGTCGGATCCGATCTGCGCGAACTCGCCGCGGCGTGTTCGCAGCTGGTCTCCGACACCGGCGGCAAGGTCGACGTCGCGGCCGTCCGGCGCTACTACTCGGGGCGCGCGGACGTGAGCGGGTTCGACATCGCGGACAAGGCCGTGTCCGGGGACATCGCGGGTGCGCTCGAAGCGTTGCGGTGGGCGATGCTGGGGGGAACTCCGCACGTGCTGATCGCCGACGCTCTGGCCGACGCGGTGCACACGGTGGCCCGCGTGGGCTCGGCAGGGCGGGGTGACCCGTTCCGCATGGCGTCGGAACTGGGAATGCAGCCGTGGAAGATCAAGAAGGCGCAGGCTCAGGCGCGGTACTGGGATCCCACCCGGGTCGCGACGGCGCTGCACGTGGTGGCATCTCTCAACGCCGACGTGAAGGGGCAGGCCGCGGACGCGGACTACGCGGTGGAGCGGGCCGTGAGCACCGTGGCGACGCTCGGCTCCCAGCGCTGAACTCTCGGCGCGGCAGGATCACGACACTCGCGCCGGCAACGCACGCTGGGCATACCACGCACAAAGCCGCCCCGGCCGAAATGCCGGGGCGGTGCGTCGTACGCGTCGGGTGAACCGACTCAGATCTTGTGCAGCGCCGAAGCCAGTGCCGACTTCTTGTTGGCCGCCTGGTTCTTGTGGATGACGCCCTTGCTGGCAGCCTTGTCGAGCTTGCGGCTCGCCGTCAGCATCAGCTCTTCGGCCTTGGCCTTGTCACCGGCGGCCGTGGCCTCGCGGAACGAGCGGATGATGGTGCGAAGCGAGGACTTCACCGACTGGTTGCGCAGCCGCTGACGCTCGTTGGTGCCGATTCGCTTCACCTGGGACTTGATGTTGGCCACGCGTAGGTATCCTTACGTCTTCTCTGGGGTCGAGCCGTGCATGAAATACGTCGAAAGCAGTGTTCGCGCGGGTCGGTGGAACGATCCCTGGCGCCGACGTACGAGACTACCAGCGCAGAGGGACAGAACCCAATTCGTCGCGGGCGGTCGACGCCACCGCCGGGTGGGGACGTTGCACGGAATTTACGTGTCCCGCACGTCGCGCCGCGATCGGTGAGGCAACATGACGCCAATGAGCCCTCGATCAGCGTCAGCCCCACCGCACAGAGCAGGAGCCGACACCAAGAAGGTACGACGGCAAGCTCGTGCCCAATCTCCGACGAGTGTCTTCGACGGCTACGCCGACATCGGCAAGTACGACCTGGCCTACGACGAGATGTTCGACAAGGACGGCGGCCTCCGCGGTCCGTACAAGGGCATCCACAAGGCGCTCGCGCCGTCGGATGCCGCCGAACTCGAATCGCGGTCCGACGCTCTCGGTCGCGCCTTCGTCGACCAGGGCATCACGTTCGCTCTGGAGGGCCAGGAGCGCCCGTTCCCGCTGGACCTCGTGCCGCGTGTCATCGCCGCGTCCGAGTGGAACCGCCTCGAACGCGGGATCAAGCAGCGTGTGAAGGCGCTCGAGATGTTCCTCGCCGACATCTACGGCGAGCAGGAGATCCTGCGTGACGGTGTGGTTCCCAAGCGTCTGGTGACGTCGTGCGAGCACTTCCACCGCGAGGCCTTCGGCATCGTGCCGCCCAACGGTGTGCGCATCCACGTCGCGGGCATCGACCTCATCCGCGACGCGGAGGGAACGTTCCGCGTTCTCGAGGACAACCTGCGGTCGCCGTCGGGTGTGTCCTACGTGATGGAGAACCGCCGCACGATGGCGCGCGTGTTCCCCGACCTGTTCGGCAGCCACCGGGTTCGCGCCGTCGGGGACTACGCGACGCACCTCCTCCGGGCCCTGCGGGCCGCGGCCGCGATCAACGAGGCCGACCCGACGGTCGTGGTCCTCACACCCGGTGTCGCGAACTCCGCGTACTTCGAGCACTCGCTGCTCGCGCGGTTGATGGGCGTGGAACTCGTCGAAGGACGGGACCTGTTCTGCCGCGACAACGTGGTCTACATGCGCACCACGGAGGGTGAGCGTCAGGTCGACGTCATCTACCGACGGATCGACGACGACTACCTCGATCCGATGCAGTTCCGTCCGGACTCGGTGCTCGGTGTCGCGGGGCTCGTGAACGCCGCCCGCGCGGGCAACGTGGTCATCTCGAGTGCCGTCGGAAACGGTGTCGGCGACGACAAGCTGACCTACACCTACGTTCCGACCATCATAGAGTACTACCTCGGCGAGAAGCCGATGCTGGCCAACGTCGACACCTTCCGGTGCTGGCTCCCCGAGGAGTGCGAGGAAGTCCTGGACCGGGTCGACGAGCTGGTGATCAAGCCCGTCGAGGGATCCGGCGGATACGGCATCGTCTTCGGGCCCGACGCGTCGCCGAAGGAACTCGCGACCATCAGCAAGAAGATCCGTGCCGATCCGCGTGGATGGATCGCGCAGCCGGTCGTCCAGTTGTCCACGGTGCCGACGAAGATCGGCGATCAGCTCGCGCCGCGCCACGTGGACCTGCGTCCGTTCGCCGTCAACGACGGTGACGACGTCTGGGTGCTGCCCGGCGGACTGACCCGGGTCGCGCTGCCGGAGGGGTCCCTGGTGGTCAACTCCAGTCAGGGCGGCGGCAGCAAGGACACCTGGGTCCTCGCGGGTCGCGCGACGAGCGAGGAGGAGCGCGAACTCGGCGGTGCCGAGATCGTCAGCGAGCCCCCGTCCTCGCCCACGGCCGAGCAGGGCCCGGAACTGTCGATGCAGCAGATCCAGCAGCAACAGCAACAGCAGCAGCAGACCAACTCCACGAAGGACGGTGCCCGCTGATGTTGGCTCGTAACGCCGAATCGCTCTACTGGATCGGCCGCTACGTCGAACGCGCCGACGACACCGCGCGCATTCTCGACGTCACGGTGCACCAGCTGCTCGAGGACGCGACCGTCGATCCCGACCACACCTCGCGAGTGTTGTTGCGAGTGTTGGGTTTCGAGCTTCCCGAGGAACGTCTGGACGTGTGGTCCCTGACGGAGCTGGTCGCCTTCTCGCGGGACGGCAACGGCTCCATCGTCGATTCGCTCTCCAGTGCCCGCGAGAACGCCCGCGGTGCCCGCGAGGTGACGTCGAGCGAGATGTGGGAGTGCCTCAACACCACGTACAACGCACTCGGAGACCGCATCCGGGCGTCGAAGCGCCTCGGTCCGCACGAGTTCCTCGGCTTCATCGAGGAACGCGCGGCGATGTTCGCCGGTCTCGCGGACTCCACGCTCAGCCGCGACGACGGGTACCGGTTCCTTCTGCTCGGCCGCTCGGTCGAGCGTATCGACATGACGGTGCGGTTGCTGCTCGCCCGTGCGGGAGACCGACCGTCCTCGCCGGCGTGGGTCACGGTGCTGCGATCCGCCGGTGCGCACGACACGTACCTGCGGACCTACCGCGGCGCCCTCGACGCGCAGCGCGTCCTCGAGTTCATGCTCCTCGACCGGCTGTTCCCCCGATCGGTGTTCTACGCGCTGAGCGAGGCCGAGCACTCCCTCGAAAGTCTCGATCACCATCCGGACATGCGCGTGGGCTCACGCGCCGAGGCGCAGCGACTGCTGGGCCGCGCGCGCAGCGAGCTCGAGTTCCTGCAGCCCGGCGCACTCCTGGAGGATCTGCAGGATCGACTGATGGCGCTGCAGGAGACGTGCCGCGACGTGGGTGAGGCGATCTCGAAGCAGTACTTCCACGCGGCGCCGTGGGTGGCATGGACGGACGCGGGAACCCGCACGGACGAAGCACAATTGGAGGGTGAGCTGTGAGCTGGCGTATGCGTGTGGTGCACACCACGGGGTACAACTACGAAGCGCCGGTCACGTCGTCGTACAACGAGGCTCGCCTGACCCCGCGAAGTGACAACCGCCAGAACGTGATTCTCAATCGCGTCGAGACCGATCCGGCCACCAGGTCCTACCGCTACACGGACTACTGGGGTACCGCGGTGACCGCGTTCGACCTCCACGCGCCGCACACCTCGCTCGAGGTCGCGGGATCGTCGGTCGTCGAGACCGACGCGTTCAGCGCTCCGGAGGAGACCGTCGACTGGGACGGCCTGACCGTGGACTCCCTGATCGACCGGTTCAACGAACTGCTCGGCGAAACCCAGTACGTGCCTCGCGACCGCAAGCTGGCCGCGCAGGCGAAGAAGCTCGCGAAGGACCTGAGCCCGTACGACGCCGTGATCGCGGTGTGCGAGTGGGTCAACCAGGAGATGTCGTACGTTCCCGGGACCACGGGCGTGCACACGTCCGCGGTCGAGGCGTGGGCCGAGAAGAAGGGCGTCTGCCAGGACTACGCCCACCTGACGCTGGTGATGCTTCGCAGCCTGGGCATCCCCAGCCGCTACGTCTCCGGCTACCTGCACCCCAATCGCGAGGCGGCCGTGGGTGATTCGGTCGAGGGGGAGTCGCACGCCTGGGTCGAGGCGTGGACCGGATCGTGGTGGGGCTACGACCCCACCAACGCCGTGCCGGTCAACGAGCAGCACGTCTCCGTCGGGATCGGCCGGGACTACGCCGACGTGCCGCCGCTCAAGGGCATCTTCTCCGGTGGTGAGGCGAGAGATCTCGACGTGGTCGTCGAGATCACCCGCCTGGCCTAGAAGTCCGGAGCCGACGCCGCGTCACCGGCCCGGCGTCAGCTCCAGGAATACTCCGCCCGCAGCCGCCCCGCGACCGCGTCGAACCGGTCGCGGGGCAGCACGGCGCCCTCGCGGCGAATGCCGTCCTCGGGAACGTCGAGTACGCGGTCGAGGCGTACCCAGCTCGGCCGGCCCTGCGGGTCCCAGGGGCCGGTGCCGAGGTGCTGCCAGTCGCGGTCGCCGTCGTGCGTGTCCTTGCTCGAGAGTATCAGGCCGAGCAGAACCGAACCGTCGCGCCCGACGACCAACACCGGGCGGTCCTTGCCCTGCGTCGGATCGTCCTCGTACGCGACCCAGGTCCACACGACCTCGCCGGGATCGGCGGCACCGTCGAGTGCGGGGGAGTACTCGACGCGTCGGGCTCGCATGGCGGACGGAACGGACGTCGTGGTGACCGGCCGGCCGGCCGGGACCGCGGTTCCCTCCGCGGCGCCCGTGCGGCGCTGACCGACGGCGTCCACGACCTTGTCGAGCGCGCCGGACCGCTGCAACTGGCGGAACAGCCGAGGTCCCTCGGCCACCGCGAGCTTGCCGAGTTTCTTACCGATGGAGGACAGGGTTGCCATCGGTTCAGGTTACCGATCACGCCCGCGTGCACCATCGCGCGGCTCAGCCGATATTCTGACGGTTCGTATCCGGCGCATCGCCACGGCGTCCCACCCACCGGTGTCCACGCGTCGTCCGGCCGAAGAGGAGCTCCCCATCACCAGCTTTGCCGACACCACCTTCACGGATCCCGCCAAGATCCGTAACTTCTGCATCATCGCGCACATCGACCACGGGAAATCGACGCTGGCCGACCGCATGCTGCAGCTCACGGGTGTGGTCGACGACCGGTCGATGCGCGCCCAGTACCTGGACCGCATGGATATCGAACGCGAGCGCGGGATCACCATCAAGGCCCAGAACGTGCGGTTGCCGTGGAAGGTGGGGGAGACCGAACACGTCCTGCACCTCATCGACACGCCCGGCCACGTCGACTTCACCTACGAGGTGTCCCGTGCGCTGGAGGCGTGCGAGGGTGCCGTGCTGCTGGTGGACGCCGCCCAGGGCATCGAGGCCCAGACGCTGGCGAACCTGTACCTGGCGCTCGAGAAGGATCTGACGATCATTCCGGTGCTCAACAAGATCGACCTGCCCGCCGCCGACCCCGATCGCTACGCCGCCGAGATCGCCCACATCATCGGGTGCGAGGCCGACGACGTGCTGCGCGTGTCCGGAAAGACGGGCATGGGCGTGGAAGCCCTTCTCGACGAGGTCGTGCGCCTGGTGCCGGCGCCCGTGGGCGACGCCGACGGCCCGGCTCGGGCGATGATCTTCGACTCCGTGTACGACGCGTACCGCGGCGTGGTCACCTACGTGCGAGTGGTCGACGGCCGCATCCTGCCGCGCGAGAAGGTCACGATGATGTCGACCGGATCGACGCACGAACTGGTCGAGGTCGGCATCGTCTCGCCCGATCCCAAGCCGACCAAGGGTCTCGGCGTCGGCGAGGTCGGCTACCTCATCACCGGCGTGAAGGACGTCCGTCAGTCGAAGGTCGGTGACACCGTCACCACCGCCAAGCACGGCGCCACCGAGGCGCTGACCGGATACCGCGAACCCCGCCCGATGGTGTACTCCGGGCTCTACCCGGTGGACGGGTCCGACTATCCCGTTCTGCGCGACGCCCTCGAGAAGCTGCAACTGAACGATGCGGCCTTGACCTACGAGCCGGAGACGTCCGTCGCGCTGGGATTCGGTTTCCGCTGCGGGTTCCTCGGACTGCTCCACATGGAGATCACGCGCGAGCGGCTCGAACGCGAATTCAACCTCGACCTCATCTCCACCTCGCCGAACGTGGTCTACCGCGTGGAGATGAACGACGGCGAGGAGCACATCGTCACCAACCCGTCGTACTGGCCCGAGGGCAAGTCCCGCGCGGTGTTCGAGCCGATGGTCAAGTGCACGATCATCTCGCCGAGCGAGTTCATCGGCTCGATCATGGAGCTGTGCCAGAGCCGCCGCGGTGAGCTGGGCGGCATGGACTACCTGTCCGAGACCCGCGTCGAACTGCGCTACACGATTCCGATGGCCGAGATCATCTTCGACTTCTTCGACATCCTGAAGTCCCGCACGCGGGGGTACGCCAGCCTGGACTACGAGGAGATCGGCGAGGAGTCGGCCAACCTGGTGAAGGTCGACATCCTCCTGCAGGGCGAGGCGGTGGACGCGTTCTCGGCGATCGTGCACATGGACGCGGCCGGCGCCTACGGCAACAAGATGACCACCCGGCTCAAGGATCTCATTCCGCGGCAGCAGTACGAGATTCCCATCCAGGCGGCGATCGGCTCCAAGATCATTGCGCGCGAGAATATTCGGGCGATTCGCAAGGACGTGCTGGCCAAGTGCTACGGCGGTGACATCAGCCGTAAGCGCAAGCTCCTCGAGAAGCAGAAGGCCGGCAAGAAGCGCATGAAGACCATCGGTCGCGTCGAGGTTCCGCAGGAAGCGTTCGTGGCAGCGCTGTCGACGGAGTCCTCCGCCGACAAGAAGAAGTAGGCCGGACCCCTCTGTGTCCGGGGGTGACGCCGAGGCGCACGGGTCCGGGGGTGACGCCGAGGACGCTCCGCCGTCGTTGGCGGACGCGTCACTGTTGCGGGATCCGCCCGTCACCCGCCGCGGCGTGCGCACTCGCGACGCTCTGATCACGGCGGCGCGGGCGGTATTCGAGCGCTCCGGGTACCTCGACGCACGACTGGTGGACATCACCGTCGAGGCGCAGTGCTCGGCGGGGACGTTCTACACGTACTTCGCCGGCAAGGAGGAGATCTTCGCCGCGGTGCTCGAGCGGGCGCAGGAGGAGATGCTGCACCCCGGAACACCGAGGGTCGCGGCGGACGACGACCCCGTGGCGATCGTGCGCGCAAGCAACTGCGCGTACTTCGAGGCCTACGAACGCAACGCGAAGTTGATGGCGCTGCTCGAGCAGGTCGCGGGCATCGATCGGCGCTTCATGGTGCTGCGCCACACGCGGGCGGAGGCGTTCATCCACCGGAACGCGCGCAGCATCGCCGATCTGCAGTCGCGTGGAGCCGCGGATCCCGACCTCGATCCGGTCCTTGCGTCGCGGGCGCTGTCCGGCATGATCAGCCGCCTCGCCTTCGGCTACTTCGTCGTCGAACCCGCGGTCGGTGCGGGTCCGACCGGCACCACCCTCGACGAGCTGGTGGACACCGCGAATCGGTTGTGGCTCAACGCCCTACGACTGCCCGACGCGTAACGCAGGGGCCGGGATCAGGCCATCGCCCGCACGTCGAGGGAGAGCACGAATCCCGGGTCGCTCGCTCCGGTGCTCAACCGCAGGACGTGGCGCCCGACGCGTCGACACGTGAACGAGATGGGAAGCGCCACCGCCTGTTGCGCTCCCTCCCGGTTCGCGGCAACCGGGATCTCGAACGCGTGGAGGGGACCGTCCTCGCCGGAGTCGCCGATCTCCACCGAGACGCGCCCCTCGGTGTCGTCGGACCCCTGTTGCAGCAGCACCACGAGATACGCCTCGACGGGATGGGCGAGCGAGGGAAGCACGCACCAGTCCCAGACCCCGCCGAGCACGTCCAGCTTCTGCTCCGCCTGGCGTGCGTAGTCGGCGAAGAACGCTCCGGTGACGATCATCGTCAGGTGTGGGTGTGCGCCGGCTGGAACTGCCCCGACACCGCGGCTTCCTCGGCCCGGATCACGTGCACCACGGCGTTGATGAGGGCGAGGTGGGTGAACGCCTGCGGGAAGTTGCCGAGGTGCCGCCCCGACTTCGCGTCGATCTCCTCGGCGTACAGCTTGAGGGGGCTCGCGTACCCCAGCAGCCGCTCGCACAGGCGCTTGGCTCGTTCCAGTTCGCCGATCTCCACGAGCGCGGACACCAGCCAGAACGAGCAGATGGTGAACGTGCCCTCCTCGCCGGACAATCCGTCGTCCGTGGTCTCCACCCGGTAGCGCAGCACCAGACCGTCCTCGGTCAGCTCGTCGGCGATCGCGAGCACCGTGGCGCGAACTCGGGCGTCGTCGGACGGCAGGAAGCGCAACAGCGGAACCAGGAGCAGGGACGCATCCAGCGAGTCGTCGCCGTAGCGCTGCGTGAACACCCCGCGCTCGTCGACACCGTTCGCCAGGATGTCGTCCTTGATCTCGTCGGCGATGGCGTTCCACTCCTCGGCGTAGCCCTGCTCGCCGTGCAGCACGGCGAGTTTGGCGCCGCGATCGAGCGCGACCCAGCACATCACCTTGGACGACGTGAAGTGCTGCGGTTCGCCACGCACCTCCCAGATTCCGCGATCGGGCTCCCGCCAGTGTTCGATCGCCTGTTCCACCTGGCGTTTGAGCAACGGCCACAACGACTCCGGTACCTGCTCGCGCGAACGCACGTGCAGGTAGACCGAATCGAGCATCGTGCCCCAGATGTCGTGCTGACGCTGGTTGTACGCGCCGTTGCCGATGCGGACGGGGCGGGCACCGTCGTATCCGGAGAGATGCGTCAGCTCCTCCTCCTCGAGCGTGCGCTCGCCGCCGATGCCGTACATCACCTGCAGCGGTACTGGTTCGCCGTGCTCGCCGTTGCTGACGTCGGAGATGAAGGAGAAGAAGTCGTTCGCCTCGCGGTCGAGACCGAGCGTGTAGAGCCCCCACAGCGCGAACGTGGAATCGCGGACCCAGGCGTAGCGGTAGTCCCAGTTGCGTTCGCCGCCCGGTGTTTCCGGAAGCGACGTGGTAGACGCGGCGAGCAGGGCCCCGGTCGGCGCGTACGTCAGACCCTTGAGGGTGAGTGCACTGCGCTGCAGGAACCCGCGCCACGGGTGGTCCGGGAACCGGCCGATGGTGATCCACTGCCGCCAGCACTCCGAGGTCTGCCACATGCGGTCCGACGCCTCCTCGAAGGTGGTCGGCGGATCGAGCGAGGACCAGGACAGCGCCACGAACACGTTGTCGCCCTCCACCAATCGGGTGCGCGCCCGCGCTTCACGACCCTCGAGCCCGATGCGCAGGTTGGTGGTGAGCCGCAGCGTCGGCTGCGGGGTGCCGTCGTCGTCGTCCGCCGGAGTCGCGGTGGCCGTCGCCTCCTCGTACACCTTGCCGGTGTACTCCCAGCGGGCCGGGCGACGGTGGTAGTCGAACGCCGGCTCGCAGCTCATCTCCAACTCGACGGTGCCGCTCACGCACTTGATGGTCCGAAGCAAGCAGTGCTCGGCATCCCAGTCGGACGGAGCTCGGCGATGTGTGCGCGAACGCTCGTCGGTGTTGTGCCACTTGCCCATCACCAGGGCGTCGCGCACGATGAGCCACCCGGTCTCGGTCTGCCACGTGGTCTCCACGATGAGACCGCCCGGCAGGTAACGCCGCGCCGCGGGGACGTTCTGCCCGTAGGGCCCGACTCGGAAGTGGCCGGCGCTGCGGTCCAGGATCGAGCCGAAGATGCTGGGGGAGTCCGGACGTGGCACGCACATCCACTCGACGGCGCCGTTCCGAGCGATGAGACAGGTCGACTCGCAGTCCGAGAGGAACGCGTAGTCGTCGATCGGTGGGAACGCCGTTCGACGCGGCACCCAGGACTGGTGGGCCTCGGCGACGGCGTCGAGGGCTCCTCCCGCAGCCACGCCGGGCTCGGCCGCGGGACCGAACGCGGCCTCGTCGGGACCGACGACGCGGGGGACACCGGACTGATCGTCGAACGGGCTCATGCCCCCATCATGAGTGGCCGGGCGGTTCGAGTCCACCGCTCGGCCACACCGCATACCGATCCGACTAGGGTCGCAGGCATGGACGCGGTGGCGAGGTGGTGGGACGGGGTCGAACTCTGGATCGCCGGCCTGTCCTTCGTTCCGCAGGTCGCCGTCGTCCTCCTGGCCGTCGTGCCGCTCGCGGCCCTCGTGGCCTACCTCCTCGACCTGGTCCTCGCCGCCGTCGTGGGCGTGCGCGATCGCATCTCCACCCGGGGGGACACCGGCCAGGCGCCTCGCGCGACCGCCGCCCCGGCCGAACCCGACAGAAGCGAGACCTGATGCCCCGCTCGAAAGTCACGCTGGCGCTGATCGCCCTCATCGTTCTCGTCGTGGTGGCGTGGCTGTTCACCCTGGTGTGAGGCGCGGGTCACACGAGCGCGGGCGGATCGCGCGTCCTCTGCTAGATTTCAACGCGTGTCCGACGAAGCCCTGCACCCGATCCGCCACGAACTGGCGTTGATCGCGGTCGGCATGCTCGCGGTCGCCGACGTCGACTGTCGCTGACGAGCTCGTACGCCGTCCCGGTCGAGCCTCGACCCTCGTCGAGGCTCCGAACCCGCGGGCGTACTCGATTCCCGCCGTCAGGTTCTCCGTCACGCCCTCGCTGCGCGTGCGTTCGAAAGAGGTTCACCGTGTTCCGATCCCGACGCGTCCGAGCGTGGGCGGCGCTGACCGCCGCCGCGGCTCTGACGGTCACCGCCTGCTCACCGGGGTCCTCGGACACCGTGGGGGAGAACGCGGCCACCACCGACGGACCGTCGGTCACCCTGGTGGCGTACGCCGTACCCAAGAACGGGTGGGAGGCCATCGGAGAAGCGTTCGGCGAGAGCCAGACCCGCGACGCCGAGACCGAGACCGAGGAGGACGGGGACAGCGGCACCAACGTCGTCATCAACGCCGATTACGGCCCGTCGGGCAACCAGTCGCGCAAGGTCGTCGACGGTGCGCCCGCCGACATCGTGAATTTCTCCGTCGAACCCGACATCACCCGAATCGTCGACGCCGGCCGGATCGACGAGGACTGGAACACCGGCGCCTACGGCGGTGTGCCCTTCGGCTCCGTCGTCGCGTTCGTGGTGCGCGAGGGGAACCCCAAGAACATCCGCACGTGGGAGGACCTGCTCCGACCCGACGTGGAGGTCATCAGCCCCAGCCCGCTCAGCTCCGGTTCGGCGAAATGGAACCTGTTGGCGCCCTACGCGGCGATGAGCAACGGCGGCCAGGATCGGCAGGCCGGTCTGGACTACGTCACCGAACTGGTGTCGCACTTCCCGCTGCAGCCCGACTCCGGCCGCGCCGCCAGCGAGGCGTTCCTCCAGGGGCAGGGCGATGTCCTCCTGAGCTACGAGAACGAGGCCATCCTGCTGGACGGCCAGGGCGAGTCGATCGACTACCTCGTGCCCGACGCGACCTTCCGGATCGACAATCCCGTTGCCGTGGTGAACGACAGCAGCAACCTCGACCAGGCCAACGCACTCAACGACTTCCTCTACACCGAAGAGGGACAGCGAGTCTGGGCGGAAAGCGGCTTCCGTCCGGTCGACCCGGCCGTCGCGGCCGAGTACGTCGACACCTATCCGGCGCCGGCCACGCTCTACACGATCGACGATTTCGGGGGCTGGGACGTCGTGGACGACGACCTCTTCGGTGAAACCGGAGCCATCAACGCCATCTACCGAGCGTCCACCTGACATGACGACACGAGGAAGCACTCGCCGGCCGAAGAAGCTGGGTGGAACCGGGCGACCGACGCTGGGCGTCGTGGTGCTGTGGCTGTCGCTGATGGTGCTGCTGCCACTCGCGGCGGTGGCCAGCGAGTCGCTGTCCGACGGGCCCGCGGCCTTCGTCGACGCCATCACCGATCCGCGGGCCGTGGCCACCTTCCGGGTGACCCTCCAGGTCTCGGTGATCACGGCGCTGATCAACGTGGTGCTGGGAACGATCATCGCCTGGGTGCTGGTGCGGGACGACTTCCCCGGCAAGGGGTTGGTGAACACGCTCATCGACCTGCCGTTCGCGCTGCCCACCATCGTCACCAGCCTGGTGCTGCTCTCGCTCTACGGCCCGATGAGCCCGGTCGGCATCACCCTGAACGCCACGAAGGCCGGCGTGGTCCTCGCCCTGCTGTTCGTGACCCTGCCGTTCGTCGTCCGCGCGGTGCAGCCGGTGCTGATCGAACTGGATCGCGACGTCGAGGAGGCCGCCGCGTCTCTCGGCGCGAGCAACCTGGTGATCTTCCGCAAGGTCGTCCTGCCGGTCTTGCTCCCCGCCATCCTCTCCGGCGCCGGGCTCGCCTTCGCCCGGGCGCTCGGCGAGTTCGGATCGGTGGTGCTGATCGGCGGCAACATCTCGGGGGAGACGCAGATCGCGTCCCAGCTCATCCGCGAGCAGATCGAGACGGGCCAACAGGTCGACGCGGCCGCCGTCTCGGTGGTGCTGCTGGCGATGGCCTTCGCCGTGCTCTTCGTGCTGCGCATCGTCGGCGGACGTCTGGCCAAGCGGGAGGAGCGCGCGTGAAACTCTCCTCGGGCACTCGCATCGGGCTGCGCACCGTGGCCCTGCTCTACCTCGCCGTGCTGGTGGTCTTTCCGCTCGGAGCGATCCTCTACCGGACGTTCGAGGGCGGCATCGTCAACTTCCTGCAGTTGATCACCACGCCCGCCGCGCAGGCAGCCTTGCAGTTGTCACTGCTCATCGTGGCGATCGTGGTGCCGCTGAACGTGGTGTTCGGTGTGGTGACGGCGCTGGCGCTCGCCCGCGGGAAGTTCCGCGGAAAGGGCATCCTTCAGGCGGTGGTGGACCTGCCGTTCGCCGTGTCGCCGGTGATCGTGGGCGTCGCGCTCATTCTGCTGTGGGGCGCGGGAGGCTGGTTCGGCTTCCTCGCCGAGTGGGGGATCACGATCATCTTCGCTCTTCCCGGCATGGTGCTCGCCACCATCTTCGTGACGCTGCCGTTCGTGGTGCGCGAGGTGGAACCGGTGCTCCACGAGATCGGTCAGGAACAGGAAGAGGCGGCGTCCACCCTCGGTGCGTCGTCCTGGCAGACCTTCTGGCGCATCACGCTTCCGGCGATCAAGTGGGGTCTGACCTACGGCATCGTCCTCACCGTGGCGCGTTCGCTCGGCGAGTTCGGCGCGGTCATCATCGTCTCGACGAACCTGCCCGGCGTCTCCCAGACCCTGACCCTGCTGGTGCACTCCCGGTACGAAGACTTCAACCAACCCGGCGCCTACGCGGCGTCGACCCTTCTGATGGCGGTGGCTGTGATCGTGCTGCTCCTCATGACGGTCCTCGATCGTAAGCGAAGCAAGGAATGAGCATGCCCAACACGAGCACGGCCACCGATCGGCCGACCCCCGACATCTCCTCCGGCGTCGAGATCTCGGTGCGCGGGGCCTCCAAGCACTACGGCGATTTCGCCGCCCTCGACGACGTCTCCCTCGACATCCCGACGGGCTCGCTGACCGCACTGCTGGGCCCCAGTGGCTCCGGCAAATCGACCCTGCTGCGGTCCATCGCGGGGCTCGAGGATCTCGACTCCGGCATCGTGGTGATCGCGGGCGACGACGTCACCACGGTCACCCCGCAGAAGCGGGACATCGGCTTCGTGTTCCAGCACTACGCCGCGTTCAAGCACCTCACCGTGCGCAAGAACGTCGCCTTCGGCCTCGAGATCCGCAAGAAGCCGAAGAAGGACATCGACGCGCGCGTGGACGAGTTGCTCGAGATCGTCGGACTCGCGGGCTTCCAGGGCCGCTACCCGGCGCAGTTGTCGGGCGGCCAGCGTCAGCGCATGGCTCTGGCCCGCGCACTCGCCGTCGACCCGCGAGTGTTGTTGCTGGACGAGCCCTTCGGCGCGCTCGACGCCAAGGTCCGCGCCGATCTGCGCACCTGGTTGCGGCGTCTGCACGACGAGGTGCACGTGACCACCGTTCTGGTCACCCACGATCAGCAGGAAGCCCTGGACGTGGCCGATCGCATCGCGGTGATGAACAGGGGGCGCATCGAACAGGTGGGGACTCCGGCGGATCTCTACGACCGGCCGGCGAACAACTTCGTGATGTCGTTCCTCGGTGACGTGTCCGTTCTCAACGGACAGCTCGTGCGGCCGCACGACATTCGCGTCGGCCGAACCCCGGAGCTCGCGCGCGCCGAGGACGAGGGAACCGCAGGATCCGCCGGAGTGCTGCGCTCGACGGTCGAGCGGGTGGTGCAGCTCGGCTTCGAGGTGCGCGTCGAGCTGCGGAACGCCGCGACGGGCGAGCTGTTCTTCGCCCAGATCACCCGCGGGGACAACGAGGCGCTCGGTCTGCGCAGCGGCGAGACCGTCTACGTGCGAGCGACGCGGGTGGCCGAGATCGGCTGATCCCGGCCACCCGCGCCGGCTCGTACGGTGCGGTGCGAGAGTCAGCCCAGCAGCTCGGCCACCACGTCGGCTGCGACGGCCTCGGCGGGACGGGTGTCCCCGGCGTCGACGTCGAGCTCGGTGACACTCAGCTGTGCCGCTTCGACTTCGAGGCGCACCGCGTCCAGATCGCCGCGATCGCTCGTGGCCACCGGCACGATCGCGACGACGCCGGCGTCGGCGAACAGACGCGCGAGCCGAGCCAACTGCAGTGCGGCGCGGCGGGTTCCGGCGTCGTCGTCGAGATCCAGTGCGGTGCGGACGTTCTCGCCGCCGAGGACGTAGCCGACACGCCCGGCTGCGGTGACCGCATCCTCGATCGCGAGGACCGTACCGGCCTTCACCGAGGACGGCGCCCCGGTGATCCACACCGTCGCACCGCGCTGACCGGTGCGCCGGGCCCGCTCGTCGTGCGTGAGGGGGGAGAGCACCCAGGCGGGGGAGTCGGAGCGATCGACCACCGCACGTGCGCCCTCGATGATCCCGGCGGCGACGGTGTCGTTGGTGTGCTCGTCGACGAGGATGAACGCGCCCGCGTCCCGGTTGTCCGCGTAGTCGTCGACCGTGACCACGGCGCTGGTGCGCAACGTGATGCGTGCGATGTCGTTGAGGACCAGGCTCTCCGACCCCGGGTGCTCGTCGAGCGTTTCCGGGTCGAGTCGAGAGTGGATGCGCTGCACGGTCGCCCGCACCGTGCTGGTGGTGTGCTTGAGCGTCAGCCGATCTCCGTGGGCGAGCGGCGCTTCGGCCAGCCAGCACACGGTCGCGTCGATCTCGCGGGCCAGGACGGGATGATGCGCTTCGGGTTCGCCGCTGACGAGGATGTCACCACGGGCGACGTCGATGTCGTCGGCCAACTCCACGGACACCGACAGCGGGGCCACGGCAACGGACCGAGCGTCGTCGAGGGTGTCCAGGGCGGTGACCACGCTGTGCGATCCCGACGGCAGCGCGGTGATCCGGTCGCCGACCGCGAGGGTGCCCGCGGACAGGCGCCCGGTGTAGCGGCGACGCTCGCCGGAGGTGGGGCGGGACACCCACTGGACGGGAAGTCGGAGTTCGGTCGCGATGGGCGCCGGGGCCTGGAGGTCGATGGCCTCGAGGTACTCGAGCAGGGTGGGGCCGGCGTACCAGGGCATGGCCTCGGACCGACTCACGACGTTGTCGCCCTGCTTGGCGGCCATCGGGATCACCACGATCTCGGTGCCCAGGCGCGCGCCCAGCTCGGCCAGCTCGGATTCGACACCGCGGAAACGGGATTCGTCGAAATCGATGAGGTCCATCTTGTTGACGGCGGCCACCAGGCGATCGACGCCGACCAGCGTGGCGATGCGGGCGTGCCGCCTCGTCTGGCGAAGCACGCCGGCGCGGGCGTCGACCAGCAGGATGGCGACGTTCGCGTTCGAGGCCCCGGTGAACATGTTGCGCGTGTAGCGCTCGTGTCCGGGGGTGTCGGCGAGGACGTAGCTGCGGGACGGGGTGGAGAAGAAGCGGTAGGCCACGTCGATGGTGATGCCCTGCTCGCGCTCCGCGCGCAGCCCGTCGGACAGGGCCGCAAGATCGGCGACTCCCTCCTCGTCGGTGACGGCGTCGAGGTGATCGAGCGGCAGGCTGTCCGTGTCGTGCAGCAGTCGGCCGATGAGCGTGCTCTTGCCGTCGTCGACGGATCCCGCCGTGGCGATCCGCAGGAGCTGACGCGGCCGGCCGGCGTCCTCGGAGACGAACTCGGTGGCCGAGTCCGGCGTGGTGACGGTCATCAGAAGTACCCCTCGCGCTTGCGATCTTCCATGGCTGCGGTGGACGTGCGGTCGTCCGCGCGGGTCTCGCCGCGTTCGGAGACGGTGGCCGCGGAGATCTCCCGGATGACTCCGGCGATGTCGGTGGCGTGCGAGCGGACGGCGCCGGTGATGGTCAGATCGCCGACGGTGCGGTACCGCACCATCTCCACGTTCGCGCTCTCGTGGTCCTCGGCGGCCGTGAACTTCGATGTGGCCAACAGAATTCCGTCCCGCTCGAACACCTCGCGCTCGTGCGCGAAGTAGATCGAGGGCAGTTCGAGCTGTTCGAGCTCGATGTAGCGCCAGATGTCGAGTTCGGTCCAGTTGCTGAGCGGAAAGACTCGAACCTGTTCGCCGCGCTTGATGCGGCCGTTGTAGAGCGACCAGGGTTCGGGGCGCTGGGCCCGCGGATCCCACTGGCCGAACTCGTCGCGGAAGCTCAGGACGCGCTCCTTGGCGCGAGCGCGCTCCTCGTCGCGTCGGGCACCGCCGAAGGCGGCGTCGAACTTGTTGGCCTCCAAGGCGTCGAGCAGGGTTCGCGTCTGGAGACGGTTGCGTGAGCCGTTGGGTCCACCGACCTCCCGAACCCGTCCCGCGTCGATCGATTCCTGGACCGACGCGACCACGAGGCGATGACCACCCTCGGCGAGTCGGCGATCACGGAACTCGATGACCTCGTCGAAGTTGTGTCCGGTGTCGACGTGCATCACCGGGAACGGCACGGGGGACGGGCGAAAGGCCTTCTCCGCCAGACGAAGCAGAACGATGGAGTCCTTGCCCGCCGAGAACAGCAACACGGGCCGTTCGAGCTCCGCGACCACTTCGCGAATGATGTGGACGGACTCGGCCTCGAGCGCCCGCAGCTCGTCGACGTGGGTGACGTCGGCCGTGACGGCGGTCATCGGGTTCCTTCCTCGGACGAGTGCAGGCCGCACTCGATCTTGTTGCTGCCGGCCCACCGGCCGCTGCGCGGATCGGCTCCGGGGGCGGGCTTGGCGGTGCACGGCGCGCATCCGATCGACGGATACCCCTCGTCCACCAGGGGATTGACGAGAATGCCGTGCTCGTCGATGTAGCTCTGCATCTCCTCGTCCGACCACGCGGCGATGGGGTTGATCTTGACCAACCCGAACCCCTCGTCGAAGGAGATGAGGGGAGCGTTGGCGCGCGTCGGCGCCTCGACCCGGCGGATGCCGGTGACCCAGGCGCTGTAATTCGCGAGTTCCTTCTTCAGCGGCGCGACCTTGCGCAACGCGCAGCAGCGAGCGGGATCGCGGGCGAACAGGTCCTTGCCCTCGATCGAATCCTGCTGCGCCACGGTGACATCGGTTTTCGCGTCGATCACGTTGACCCCGTACACCGACTCCACCGCGTCGCGCGTGCCGATGGTCTCCGCGAAGTGGTAGCCGGTCTCGAGGAACAGCACGTCGACGCCGGGGTGGACCTGCGCGGCGAGGTGCACCAGGGCGCCGTCCTGCATGTTCGACGCGACGATGTAGTCCTCGCCGAAGGTGTCCTCGGTCCACCGCATCAGATCGGCAGCGGAGGCTCCGTCCAGTTCGCGGGCGCCGCGCTCGGCGATCTCCCGCAGTTCGCTCTCGGACAGATTGCGGTGGGTGGTGACGCTCATGAGACAACCTTTCGCGGGACGGCGCGGGTTCGTCCGTCAACGACGCCGGTGGCCGGCTGATTCCCGATCACTGCAGATCCGCGTCGTCCGCGCGGACGGCCCACTGTGCGAAGCGCTCGTCGTTCTCGCGCTGCTTCACGAAGTTGCGGACCACGCGCTCGATGTAATCGCCCAACTCGTCGCTGGTGACCTTGTGCTGGCGCAGCTTGCGGCCGAAGGCACTGTCGAAGCCCAGGCTGCCACCGAGGTGCACCTGGAAACCCTCGACCTGGCCGCCCTCGCCGTCGTCCACCAGCTGGCCCTTGAACCCGATGTCGGCGATCTGCGAGCGAGCGCACGAGTTGGGGCAACCGTTGATGTTGATGGTGATGGGGACGTCCAACTGCGAGTTCAGATCCTCGAGCCGCTGCTCGAGCTCGGGCACCAGCGCCTGGGAGCGCTTGCGGGTCTCGGCGAACGAGAGCTTGCAGAACTCGATGCCGCTGCACGCCATGAGGTTCTTGCGCCACGCGGACGGCCGTGCGGGCAGACCCAGGGCGTCCATCTCGGCGATGAAACTCTCGAGCTGCTCGTCCGAGATGTCGAGGACGATGAGCTTCTGGTACGGCGTGAACCGGATCCGGTCCGATCCCGCACGCTCGGCGGCGTCGGCCACCTTCTGCAGGATGGTGCCGGACACGCGGCCCGCGATGGGAGCGAGGCCGACGGCGTTGAGGCCGTTCTTCAGCTTCTGCACGCCGACGTGATCGATGGGCTTCGTCGGCTTCTCGGGAGCCGGACCGTCGAGCATCGGCCGCTTCAGGTACTCGGTCTCGAGGACCTCGCGGAACTTCTCGATGCCCCAGTCCTTGATCAGGAACTTCAGGCGAGCCTTGTTCCGCAGCCGGCGGTAGCCGTAGTCGCGGAAGATCGACACGACGCCCTCCCACACGTCGGGGACCTCGTCGAGCGGTATCCACACGCCGACGCGCTGCGCGAGCATGGGGTTGGTGGACAGTCCGCCGCCGACCCAGAGGTCGAGGCCGGGTCCGTGCTCGGGGTGGTTCACGCCGATGAAGGCGACGTCGTTGACTTCGTGCACCACGTCCTGCAGACCGGAGATCGCGGTCTTGAACTTGCGCGGCAGGTTCGAGTACTCGGGCTTGCCGATGTAGCGGCTGACGATCTCGTCGATCGCCGGCGTGGGGTCGAGCACCTCGTCCAGCGATTCGCCGGCCAGCGGGGAGCCGAGCACCACTCGCGGGCAGTCGCCGCACGCCTCGGTGGTCTTCAGGCCGACGGCCTCGATGCGCCGCCAGATCTCGGGAACGTTCTCCACCTCGATCCAGTGGTACTGCACGTTCTCCCGGTCCGAGAGGTCGGCGGTGTCGCGACCGAACTCCGTGGAGATCTCGCCGAGCGTGCGCAACTGCAACGCGCTGAGTGCACCGGCGTCGCAGCGGATCCGCATCATGAAGTAGCGCGCCTCGAGCAGATCGAGGTTCTCGTCACCGGTGAAGGTGCCGTCGTACCCCTGCTCACGCTGGGTGTAGAGACCCCACCAGCGCATCCGGCCACGCAGATCGCTCTTGTCGATGCTGTCGAAACCCTGCTTCGAGTAGATGTTCTCGATGCGTGCCCGCACGTTGAGCGGGTTGTCGTCCTTCTTGTTCTGCTCGTTCGGGTTCAGCGGCTCGCGATAGCCGAGGGCCCACTGACCCTCGGAGCGGCGCTTGGTCGGACGGGGCGAGCGAGCGCGCGGGGTAGCGGTGTCGGCGGTGGAGGTGTCGGCGGTATCGGTCATGTACGTGGCGCTCCAGTGTTCGGGCGCCGACCGGAACCGGTGTCTCGCCAGGGCTGGGCGCACACACGCAATCCCCGGCCGGCCGGGATGGTGCGGGCTGGCGGGAAGATCAGACGTCGGGGCAGAGACAGCTGCTGACGCGTGCGAGATCGATGTGGCGACGTGCCACGAGCATGACCTCCACGACGTTCATGCGGCTCATTCTGCCACGGGTCGCGGGTGGCCCCGACATGTGGCCGCAGGTGGTCGGTCGAGGACAATGGATGCGGTGACACCCACTTCGCTCGTTCGGTCCGCCCCGGGTGACCTCCCGCTGGGGGCCTTCGCCGCCCCACGGGCCCCGTTCGGCCTCTACCTCCACGTCCCCTTCTGCGCCACGCGCTGCGGCTACTGCGATTTCAACACCTACACCGCGGGGGAGCTCGGTACCTCGGCGTCGCCGCAGTCCTGGCTCGACGGGGTTCGCCGCGAACTCGACCTCGCGGCCGCGCTGTTCGAGCGGGAATCCGGCGGTGTCCCGACGGTCGAGACCGTGTTCGTGGGCGGTGGCACCCCGTCCCTCCTGGGTTCCGACGGCCTGGCGTCGTTGCTGGATGCGGCGCGCGCGTCGTTCTCGTTGGCTCCCGGTGCGGAGATCACCACGGAATCGAACCCCGAGTCGACCTCCCCGGCGTTCTTCGAGGGAATCCGCGAGGCCGGCTACACCCGGGTCTCGCTCGGCATGCAGTCGGCGGCGCCGCACGTGCTGGCGGTGCTCGACCGAACCCACACCCCGGGTCGCGCCGTCGCGGCCGCTCGCGAGGCCACCGCGGCGGGGTTCGCGAACGTCAGCCTCGATCTGATCTACGGCACGCCCGGTGAACGGGACGAGGACCTCGACGCGTCGCTGGCGGCGGTGCTCGAGGCCGAGGTGGACCACGTGTCCGCCTACGCGCTGATCGTCGAGGACGGCACGGCCCTGGCCCGACGCGTGCGCCGCGGCGACATCCCCGCCCCCGACGACGACGTTCTCGCCTCCCGGTACGAGCGCATCGACGCGGCGCTCACGCGCGCCGGGTTCGATTGGTACGAGGTGTCCAACTGGTCGCGCGGTGAGGATTCGGTGTGTCGGCACAACGTCGGGTACTGGGACGGCGGTGACTGGTGGGGCATCGGGCCCGGCGCCCACTCCCACGTGAACGGCACGCGATTCTGGAACGTCAAGCATCCGGCGCGCTACGCGGACACGCTCGCCGGCGGGGAGTTGCCCGTGGCGGACAGCGAGGTGCTCACGGCGGCGGAGCGGCACATGGAACGGGTGATGCTCACCGCGCGGCTCTCGACCGGGCTGGCCGCGGCGGACCTGGACGCCGACGAGCGCGCGCGGGCCGAGGAGCAGGTGCGGGCCGGGCTGTTGCACCCGGTCTCATCGGATGCGGCTTCGTCGGAAACGGCTTCGTCGGAGCGCTGGGTGTTGACCGATCGGGGCCGACTACTGGCGGACGGTGTGGTGCGCGACATTCTCGACTGAGTGTGCGGGACGTCGGTGCGCGCCGCTCAGGCGTTGATCGCGTCGTAGTCGAACACCCGCGCGTGCAGGACCACCCGATTCCGCAACGCCGCGCGCACCGCCCGGTGCAGACCGTCTTCGAGGTACACCACCCCGTGGTAGTGCACGGCGTGGGGAAACAGGTCGCCGTAGAAGGTGCTGTCCTCGGACAGGAGCCGGTCGAGCTCGAGCACCTTGGTGGTGGTGACGATCTCGTCGAGACGCAGTTGACGAGGCGGGATCTTGGACCAATCGCGCAGGGAGAGGCCGTGCTCGGGGTACGGCTTGCCGTCACGAACACCCTTGAAGATCACCGGGCCCACCCTAAAGGACGGCGGTGGGGCAGAGGGTTCGGTTCCCGCTGACTAGAATCGCGCTAACGCAGACGAGCGCAGGAGGTGAACATGTCGAGTACCGACGAGCGACGGTTCGAGGTCCTGCGAGCTCTGGTGGCCGATTACGTGGCCACGCAGGAGCCGATCGGGTCGAAGGCCCTCGTGGACCGCCACAACCTGGGTGTCTCCAGCGCGACGGTGCGCAACGACATGGCCGTGCTCGAGGCCGAGGGGTACATCACCCAGCCGCACACCAGCTCGGGCCGCATCCCCACCGACAAGGGGTACCGGCAGTTCGTGGACCGGATCGCCGACGTCAAGCCCCTGTCCGCCGCGGAACGCCGCGCGATCCTGCAGTTCCTGGACTCCGGCGTGGACCTCGACGACGTGCTGCGACGCGGGGTGCGGCTGCTCGCGCAGCTCACCCGGCAGGTGGCCGTGGTGCAGTACCCCACGCTGTCGGCGTCGTCGGTGCGCCACCTCGAAGTGGTGGCACTCACGCCCGCGAGGCTGCTGCTGGTGCTCATCACCGACTCCGGACGCGTCGATCAACGCATCGTGGAACTCGGGGACGTCATCGACGACGAGAACCTGGCCCGGTTGCGGTCGATGCTCGGCGGCGCACTGGAGCACAAGCGGTTGGCTCAGGCGTCCGTCGCGGTCGCCGAACTGGCCGACAACGCCCCCGACGATCTCCGCGACGCGGTGGTGCGTTCGGCCACGGTGTTGATCGAGACGCTGGTCGAGCACCCCGAGGAGCGTCTGGTCCTCGGCGGCACGGCCAACCTGACGCGCAACGCGGCGGACTTCGCGGCCCTCAGCGGCTTCCCCGGATCGCTGCGCTCGGTCCTCGAAGCCCTCGAGGAACAGGTGGTGGTGCTCAAGTTGATCGCCGCGACCCACGACACCGGTCAGGTCACCGTGCAGATCGGCGAGGAGACCAAGTTCGAGGAGATGCGTGGGGCCTCGGTGGTGTCCACCGGCTATGGTTCCGCGGGCAACATCCTCGGCGGAATGGGTGTGCTGGGGCCCACCCGCATGGACTACCCGGGAACAATCGCGTCCGTCGCCGCCGTTGCTCGATACATCGGCGAGGTGTTGGCGGAACGCTGACGCGCGCCCGGAGCAGCCAGGCGCACCGAATTCACCGAGACACCGAATTCACCGCAGACCGAAATTCCCGTAGACACCGACTAGGAACAAGAGACTCACGTGGCACGCGACTATTACGGAACTCTGGGCGTCGGAAACAAGGCGTCGGACCAGGAGATCAAGCGCGCTTATCGCAAGCTCGCTCGGGAGTACCACCCCGACGTCAACCCGGACGAGTCGGCACAGGCGCGCTTCAAGGACATCAGCTCGGCCTACGAGGTGCTGTCCGACCCCGAGAAGCGCCGCATCGTCGACCTCGGCGGGGACCCGCTCGAGAACGGAGCGGGCGCGGCGGGAGCCGGATTCGGCGGAGCCGGTTTCGGTGGTGGCCTCGGTGACGTCTTCGAGGCGTTCTTCGGCGGCAGCGGTGGCGGCGGATCCCGCGGCCCGCGTGGGCGTGTGCAGCCCGGTTCCGACTCGTTGCTGCGCACCACCCTCACCCTGGAGGAGTGCGCGACGGGCGTGACCAAGCACATCGCCGTCGAGACGGCCGTTCTGTGCGATCTGTGCACCGGTTCCGGGACCAACGGCAAGTCCGAGCCCGTGCGGTGCGAGACGTGCAACGGTGCGGGCGAGGTGCAGTCGGTGCAGCGCTCGTTCCTCGGCCAGGTCATGACGGCGCGTCCGTGCCCCACGTGCCGCGGCGCGGGCGAGACCATCCCCGATCCCTGCCGCAAGTGCGGTGGCGACGGCCGGGTGCGCGCTCGCCGCGAACTGGCGGTGAAGGTGCCCGCCGGTGTCGGCAGCGGCATGCGTATCCGCCTCGCCTCGCAGGGTGAGGTCGGCCCCGGCGGCGGCCCCGCCGGTGACGTCTACGCCGAGGTCGTGGAGAAATCGCACGACATCTTCGTCCGCGACGGTGACGATCTGCATTTCACCGTTCGAGTCCCGATGGCCGACGCCGCCCTGGGCACGTCGGTGAAGGTGGATGCGATCATCGACGGTCCCACCGAGATCTCCATCGAGCCGGGCACGCAGCCGGGATCGGTTCAGGTGCTGCGCGGGCACGGCATGCCGAAGCTCCGCAGCGGTGTGCGCGGCGATCTGCACGCGCACCTCGAGGTCGTGGTTCCCGCCCGTCTGGACGGGTCCGAGACCAAGCTGCTGCAGCAGCTGCGCAAGCACCGCGAGCGCGACGTCGCCGAGGTGGTCACCACCGCCTCGTCGAACACGGGCGGACTGTTCTCCCGGCTGCGCGACGCGTTCAGCCGCTAGCCGCACGTGGCCGCCACCGTCTACTTCACCGACGCCCTCCCCGGCGTCGGCGACGTCGGCGTGCTCGACGGCCCGGAGGGACGGCACGCGGCCACCGTGCGCCGCACCACCGTGGGTGAGCGGTTGGTCCTCGCCGACGGTGCGGGATCGACGGCACGGGTCGAGGTCACCGCGTCGGGCAAGGATCGGTTGGACTACGTGGTGCTCGGTCGATCCGTGGTCCCCGCCCCGCACCCCGCCGTGACCCTGATCCAGGCGCTGCCGAAGTCCGAGCGCTCGGAGCTCACCGTCGAGAACGCCACCGAGGCCGGTGTCGATGCGATCGTGCCCTGGCAGTCCGTTCGGTGTGTGGCGCGCTGGGACGGGCCGCGCGCGGCGAAGGGTGTCGCCAAGTGGCGCAACGCGGCGCAGGCGGCGGCCAAGCAGTCCCGACGCGCGTACGTGCCCACCGTGGCGGACGTCGCGGACACCCGCACCGTGGTCGCGGAGACCGTCGCCACGGTGCGTCGCGGTGGTCTGGTGGTCGCGCTGCACGAGTCCGCACAGGTGCCGTTCGCGTCGTTGCCGTTCGCCACCGCGGAGTCCGTGACACTGATCGTCGGACCCGAGGGCGGCCTCGACGACCGCGAGGTCGAGGCGCTCGTGGCGGCCGGCGCGGTGACCGCAGTACTGGGTCCGACGGTGCTCCGCACGTCGACGGCGGCGGCGGTGGCCCTCGGGGCGCTCGGTGTGCTGACCGACCGCTGGAAAGACCTGCCCCCGAGTGCGAACGAACTCGCTAAACTCGAAGAACGTCCCGAGACCCGTTCTTCGGACACCGAATCTTCGGACACCGAATCTTCGGACACAGAATCGTCGGACACAGAGAGCAGGCCATAGCCACCACGTGAGTGACAAGATTTCGCGCGTCGGCGCACCCCGGCCCGTACTTCGCGAACGCACCTCGAGTGCCACCGTCGAACTCGAGCCGTCGATCATGCCGGCGATGCTCGGCTCCTCCGACGAGAACCTCCGAGCACTCGAAGAACTCCTGACCGCCGACATCCACGTCCGTGGCAACGTGGTCACCCTCTCCGGCGCGCCCGCCGACGTGGCGTTGGCCGAGCGCATCGTCGGCGAACTGGCCGGCGTGATCCGCAGCGGCGGCCCGCTGGCACCCGATTCGGTGCGCCGCACCGTGGGCATGTTGACGCTCGGTGTCAACGAGTCCCCCGCCGAGGTCCTGAGCCTGGACATCCTGTCCCGACGCGGCAAGACGATCCGGCCGAAGACGCTGAACCAGAAGCGGTACGTCGATTCGATCGACGAGAACACCATCGTGTTCGGTGTGGGACCGGCCGGTACCGGCAAGACGTACCTGGCGATGGCGAAGGCCGTGCAGGCTCTGCACGCCAAGCAGGTCAAGCGGATCATCCTGACCCGGCCGGCCGTGGAGGCGGGGGAGCGGTTGGGCTTCCTGCCGGGAACGTTGCACGACAAGATCGATCCGTACCTGCGGCCGCTGCACGACGCGCTGCACGACATGATGGACGTCGAAGCGATTCCCAAGCTCATGGCGTCCGGCGTGATCGAGGTGGCGCCGCTCGCGTACATGCGTGGCCGCACGCTCAACGACGCGTTCATCATCCTCGACGAAGCGCAGAACACCACCGCCGAGCAGATGAAGATGTTCCTCACCCGGCTCGGGTTCAACTCGAAGATCGTCGTCACCGGTGACATCACCCAGGTCGATCTTCCCGGCGGTTCGAAATCGGGTCTGCGCGCGGCGCGAGACATCCTGGTCGACATCGACGACATCCACTTCGCCGAGCTCGACAGCAGCGACGTCGTCCGCCATCGGTTGGTCTCGAGCATCGTCGACGCGTACGACCGGTACGACGCGAGCGAGGACAAGACCGTGAACCGGGCATCTCGCCGAGGCGGGTCCGGGCCGCGAGTCGCGCAGCGCTGAGTTCGACCGACGGCGGGGACCGTCGGGTACAGCCACTATCGTGGAGACCCATGAGCATCGAGGTGTCCAACGAGTCCGGGATGGACGTCGGCGAAGAAGATCTGATCGCGGTCGCGCGGTTCGCCATCGAGCAGATGGACGTGCACCCCGCGGCCGAGCTGTCGATGGTGCTCGTGGATTCGTCCACGATGGCGGACCTCCACCTGCGCTGGATGGATCTGCCCGGTCCGACCGACGTCATGTCGTTCCCGATGGACGAGCTCGAGCCGGGCGGTCGACCGGATTCGCCGGAGCCGGGTCCGTCCATGCTCGGCGACATCGTGCTGTGCCCCTCGTTCGCGGCGGACCAGGCCGCGGCCGCCGGGCACCCACTGAGCCGGGAACTGGCCCTGCTGACCGTGCACGGCGTGCTCCACCTCCTGGGGTACGACCACGCCGAGCCGGACGAGGAGAAGGAGATGTTCGGCCTGCAGAACAGCCTCCTCGAAGGGTGGTACGAGAGCCTGCGTCAGCGCGAGCGGGACGAGGCCGCGGCAGCTCGGGACGCCCGCCTGCTCGGCAGCACCGGGTTCATGCGTCGTTCCGGTGAGGAGCGCAGCGATGACCGAGGGTGAATTCCGTTCCGGCTTCGTGTGTTTCGTCGGCCGACCGAACACCGGGAAGTCGACGCTGACCAACGCCCTCGTCGGGTCCAAGATCGCGATCACCTCGTCTCGCCCGCAGACCACGCGGCACACCATTCGCGGTATCGTCCACCGCGATCACGCCCAGTTGATCCTGGTGGACACCCCCGGATTGCATCGCCCGCGCACCTTGCTGGGGCAGCGGTTGAACGACCTGGTGCGCGACACCTACTCCGAGGTCGACGCCATCGGACTGTGCATCCCGGCCGACGAGAAGATCGGGCCGGGTGACCGCTGGATCCTCGAGCAGGTGCGGCACAACGCGGGGAAGACCGCGCTGGTGGGCATCGTCACCAAGATCGACAAGGTCTCGAAACAGCGTGTGGTGGAACAGCTTCTGGCGCTGTCGAAGCTACTCGGACCCGATGCCGAGGTGGTTCCCGTCTCGGCCGCGTCGGGAGAGCAGATCGAGATCCTGGTGAACGTCTTCGCCGACGCGTTGCCGCCGGGACCGGCGTTCTACCCGGACGGTGAACTCACCGACGAGCCGAAGGAGACGCTCATGGCGGAGCTCATCCGGGAGGCCGCGCTCGAAGGGGTGCACGACGAACTCCCTCACTCGCTGGCCGTCGTCATCGAGGAGGTGACCCCGCGCGAGGGCCACGATTCGATGCTCGACGTGCAGGCGATCCTCTACGTCGAGCGGCAGTCGCAGAAGGCCATCGTGATCGGCAAGGGCGGCGCGCGGCTTCGCGATGTGGGAACCGCGGCGCGGCATCAGATCGAGACGCTACTCGGCACCCGCATCTACCTCGATCTGCACGTCAAGGTGGCGAAGGACTGGCAACGCGATCCGAAGCAGATGGGCAAGCTGGGGTTCTAGGGCCGGCACGTCGACGAGAGAAGGCCGGGTGACTCCGTCGAGTCACCCGGCCTCTTCTGTACGACGATCGTTCGGTCGCCGGCGGTTACGACAGGTGGCGGGGCTGCGTCTGCGTCTTGTGGGAGTCGTCGGAGCCCACCGCGTCCTGACCGCCGTGCGAGACGCCCGGTGTCCCGGTCTTCGCCGGGCTGAGCGAGACGATGACGGCCTTGGACGTGGGGCAGTTGCTGTCCGTGGCCGTCGAATCGAGCGGCACCAGCGGGTTGGTCTCCGGGTAGTACGCGGCGGCCGATCCCTTGGGCGTCTTGTACTCGACGATGCGGAAGTTCTCCGCCACGCGGACCACGTCGTCGCCGTCCCACTTGGTGGTGATGTCCACGAAATCGCCGTCGGCGAAACCGAGTTCGGAGATATCCGCACGGTTGACGAAGATCACCCGACGGCCACCCTCGATGCCGCGGTACCGGTCGCTGAGGCCGTAGATCGTGGTGTTGAACTGATCGTGGCTTCGGAACGTCTGCAGGAGGAGATGGTTCGGGGGAACCTGCAGCGCGTCGATGGGGGAGACGGCGAACTCGCCGAGGCCCGACGGCGTCGTGAAGGTGCGCGAGTCGCGGGGCGGGTGCGGAAGGATGAAGCCTCCGGGACGGCGCACGTTGACCTCGTATCCCTCGCAGCCCGGAACGACGCGAGAGATGTGCTCACGGATGTTCCGGTAGTTGTCGCGGAAGGACTTCCACTGGAGGTCGTACCGATCACCGATGGTCGCTTCGGCGATGCGCGTGATGATGTCGACCTCGGACTTGACGTACTCGCTGGGCGGATCGAGGGGACCGCGCGAGGAGTGCACCGAGCAGGTGGAGTCCTCGACGGAGATCCACTGCGGGCCACTGGCCTGGATGTCCTTCTCGGTGCGGCCCTTGGTCGGCAGGATCAGCGCGACGTCACCGGTGATCAGGTGCGAACGGTTGATCTTGGTCGAGATCTGCACCGTCATCTTGGTGTTCTGCAGAGCCCGTGCCGTGACGTTGGTGTCCGGCGTCGCCTGGACGAAGTTGCCGCCGAGACCGAGGAAGAAGTGCACCTTGCCGTCGCGCATCGCGCGAATGGAATCGACGGTGTCGAAGCCGTGATCGCGGGGCGGGTCGAATCCGAACTCCTCCTCGATCGAGTCGAGGAAGTGCTTGGGCGCGCGTTCCCAGATGCCCATGGTGCGGTCACCCTGGACGTTCGAGTGTCCGCGCACGGGGAACAGACCGGCGTTCGGCTTGCCGATGTTGCCCTGAGCGAAGGCGAGATTGGTGATCTCCTTGACGGTGTTCACCGCGTTGTGGTGCTGCGTGATGCCCATGGCCCAGCAGAACACCGTGCCCTTCGACTCGCGCAGCATCTGGGCGGCCTCGGTGATCTGCGCGCGGGTCAGACCGGTGACGGTCTCCACCTCGTCCCAGTTCACCTGCGACACATGCTGCTTCCACAGATCGAAGTTGTTCGTGTACTCGGCGATGAACTCGTGATCCAGCGCGTCCCACTCGACGAGGAGCTTGCCCATCGCCTGGAACAGGGCGAGATCGCCGTTGATGCGCACGGGAAGGTGCAGATCCTCGAGATCGGTTCCGGGTCCGACCATTCCGCGCGCCGTCTGCGGGTTCTTGAAGTTGATGGACCCGGCTTCGCGCAGTGGGTTGATCGCGATGATCTTCGCGCCGTTCTGCTTCGCCTTCTCGAGGGCCGACAGCATGCGCGGGTGGTTGGTGCCCGGGTTCTGCCCGGCGAGAATGATCAGGTCGGCGCCGTAGACGTCGTCCAGGGTGACGCTGGCCTTGCCGATGCCGATGGATTCCTGCAGTGCGAACGACGTGGACTCGTGGCACATGTTGGAACAGTCGGGCAGGTTGTTCGTTCCGTACGCCCGGACGAAGAGCTGGTAGACGAACGCGGCCTCGTTGGAGGCGCGGCCCGAGGTGTAGAACGTGGCTTCGTCGGGGCTGTCCAGGGCGTTCAACTGCTCACCGATGAGGCGGAACGCCTCGTCCCAGTCGATGGCCTCGTAGTGGGTTCCACCGGCTCGCTTGACCATCGGGTGCGTGATGCGCCCCTGCTGACCCAGCCAGTACTCGCTGCGCGAATCGAGTTCGGCGATGCTGTGCTTGGCGAAGAACTCCGGGGTCGCGCGACGCTTCGTGGCTTCTTCGGCGACGGCCTTCGCGCCGTTCTCGCAGAACTCGGCGGCGTGGCGATGACCGGGATCCGGATCGGGCCAGGCGCAGCTCATGCAGTCGAAGCCCTCGGCCTGGTTCAGCTTCAGCAGGGTCTTGGCCGTCCGCACAGGACCCATGCGCTCGAGTCCACGCTTCATCGAGACGGCGACCGCGGTCTTGCCGGCCGCATGCGTTTTCGGCTTCTCGATCGACAGGTCGCCTTCGTCGTAGTCCTGGCCCTGCGCGTCGTGCATCGTGGTCATCGAGAAGCTCCTTCGGTTCCGCCGGTAGTGCGTTACTCCAGTGTGCCCCACGCGCTGTTGTCCGAATCGCGCACCGGGGGTCGGTGTGACGGGTGACCTCCGGGCTCCGAGGCCCGTTACCGTGGCGTCATGAGCAGAACGCGCACCGTCAGCGACAGCATCGTCGTCGCGGCCGAGCCCGCCGTGGTGTACGACCTCGTCAGCGACCCCACCCTGATGGGTCGATGGAGCCCCGAGAATCGCGGCGCCGTGGTGGCGCACCCGCGCCCGGGAGGTACGTACGAGGGCATGACCTTCGTCGGCCGCAACGTTCGCGGCGGGGCGACGTGGACCACGCGGTGCGTCGTCACGGCCGCCGACCGCGGCGAGCGCTTCGCCTTCCGGGTGGTGGCCATCGGCGTCGGGTCTCCGCGGATCACGGCGAGGAACGCGTCGTGGGAGTACCGCTTCGCGGCCGTGCCGGGCGGCACCGAGGTGACCGAGACCTGGACCGACGACCGGCCGTGGCCGGATTTCCTGGCCGCCGCGTTCGACACGGTGGTCACCCGCGGCCACCGCTTCGCCGACTTCCAACGGAAGAACATCGCCCGCACTCTGGCGTCGTTGCAGAAGGAGCTCGGCGCTCCGGCCTGACGGAGCGCGTGCGTGAGAGACTGGAGGTCGGGCTCCGAGCATCGGCCGGGTCGACGTGGGAGGTGGACGTGCGTTCGTATCGTGATCGAGCCGTCGTCCTGCGCCAGCACAAGCTCGGCGAAGCCGACCGCATCGTCACGCTGCTGACCCAGCATCACGGGATCAAGCGAGCCGTGGCCAAAGGCGTCCGCCGGACCACCTCGAAGTTCGGCGCGCGGCTGGAGCCGTTCGCGCACATCGACGTGCAGCTCTACCCGGGTCGCAACCTCCACATCGTGACGCAGGTGCTCACGGCCGATGCGTTCGCCTCCGACATCGTCTCCGACTACGGCCGCTACACCACCGCGTGCGCCATCCTCGAAACCGCCGAGCGTCTCGCCGGCGAGGAGCACGCCCCCGCGCCTCGGTTGTACTTCCTCACCGTGGGCGCACTGCGGGCGCTGGCGTCGGGAGAGCGGCGATCGGAGTTCGTGCTCGACGCCTACCTGCTGCGAGCGATGAACTACGCCGGGTGGGCGCCGTCTCTCGTCGAGTGCGCCAAGTGCGCGACGCCCGGACCGCACCGCGCCTTTCACGTGGGCGCCGGTGGAGCCGTGTGCACGCACTGTCGGCCCGCCGGATCCTCGACCCCGGCCATGGGTGTGCTCGATCTGATGGCGGCCCTGCAGACCGGGGACTGGGCGGGAACCGACCTCGCCACCGAATCGATGCGGCGTCAGGCGAGTTCGCTGGTCGCGGCGCATCTGCAGTGGCACCTCGAACGCACGCTGCGCACCCTTCCCCTCGTCGAGCGAACGGGTGACGGTGTCGGACCGGTGTCCGTCGGGCAGGATGACGAGCGTGATCAGACGACGCGAGCAGCCCACCCCGCCTGAGGCGCGTACGGTTCGCGCCCCGGATCCGCACCCGTCCGGCGCGCGCGCCCCGATCCTGCAACCCGAGCTGATCCCACGGCACGTCGCACTCGTCATGGACGGCAACGGCCGGTGGGCCCAGGACCGCGGACTGGCTCGCACGGCGGGGCACGAACGCGGCGAGGCGGTGCTCATGGACACCGTGAGCGGATGTATCGACATCGGTGTGAAGTGGCTGTCGGCGTACGCGTTCTCGACGGAGAACTGGCGACGCAGTCCCGACGAGGTCAGGTTCCTCATGGGCTTCAATCGCGACGTGATCCGCCGCCGTCGGGACGAGATGCACGAGATGGGCGTCCGGGTGCGATGGGCCGGGCGACGACCTCGGCTGTGGCGCAGCGTCATCACCGAGCTCGAGAAGGCGGAAGAGCTCACGAAGGACAACACCGTGATGACGCTGACCATGTGCGTGAACTACGGCGGTCGCGCCGAGATCGTCGACGCCGCACGGGAGATCGCCCGTCGCGCGGCTGCGGGTCAGCTCGATCCCGAGAAGATCAGCGAGGCGTCGTTCGCGAAGTACCTCGACGAACCGGACATGCCGGATGTCGACCTGTTTCTGCGTCCGTCGGGTGAGCAGCGCACCTCGAACTTCCTCATCTGGCAGTCGGCGTACGCCGAGATGGTGTTCCAGGAGAAGCTGTTTCCCGATTTCGATCGTCGGGACCTGTGGGCCGCCTGCGTGGAGTACGCATCTCGAGACCGTCGATTCGGCGGAGTCAAGTGACCGGCAGTCCTACGAACAGGGCACCGAAGTGAGAGTGGGAACGTCATGAGTGAACAGGACATCGTCGCCGCACTGCAGGACCGGGCCCGGTTGGCTCTGGGGCAGTTCGCGGACGTGAGCGTCGGCGACGACGGTTCGTTGAGCTTCTCGTACGCGGGTGCGCTCTGTTCGTTGCGCGCCGTGGCCCTGGCGCCCGGTCTGGAGGTGCTCTCGCTGACCTCGGTTCTGGCCTGGGACCGCCCGGTGTCGGCGGCGCTGCGCACCAAAGTGGCCGAGCGCAATGCCGATTCGCAGTTCGGGTCCATCGCGCTGACACCGCACGAGAAGCTCGGTGACGTGGTCATGCGCTACACGTTCCCGGCCTCCGGTCTCGACGACGAGCCCCTCATGACGATGCTGGTGCTGGTGCTGTCCGGCGTCGAGAAGGCTCGGGTGGGTCTGGTTCCGTGACCCCGGGTTCGCTCAGTTCGGCTGCTGCGCCGCGCACACGCTGCACACGCCGAAGATCTCGGCCGTGTGGGCGATGTCGGTGAACCCGTGTTCCGCAGCGACGTTTCGGGTCCACTTCTCCACGGCGGCACCCTCGACCTCGACGGTGAAGCCGCAGTCCCGGCACACCAGGTGATGGTGATGACCGTCCGAGCAGCGGCGGTAGACGGACTCGCCGTTGTCGGTCCGCAGCACGTCCACGGTCCCGGCGTCGGCAAGTGCCTGCAACGTGCGGTACACGGTGGTCAGACCGATGCCGTCACCACGCTTGCGTAACTCGTCGTGCAGATCCTGGGCGGATTTGAACTCGTCGACGGTGTCGAGGAGTTCGGAGATGGCGCTGCGCTGCTTCGTCGACCGCACGCCGATTCCCTTCGCAGCGCTCACGAGGACGACACCTCCGCAATGCTGTCCTCGCGGGCATGGGCGACGGCATCGATCACGATGTGGGCGAGGTGGTCGTCGACCAGGCTGTAGAGCACCTCGCGGCCGGCGCGTTCGCCACGCACCACCCCCGCTGCCTTGAGCACGCGAAGGTGCTGACTGATGAGCGGCTGGGTGACCTCCAGGGCGCCGACGAGTTCGTGGACACAGCGCGCGGACTCGAGCAGCTGCAGCACGATGGCGATCCGGACCGGCGCGGCGAGAGCCCGCAACAGTTCGCCGGCGTCGTTGAGCACCGCACGGGGTGGGAGGTCCACGGCATTCGCGGGGACCACGGCGGCGTCGGTGTCGTGCGCGGCAGCGGTGTCGTGCGCGGCAGCGGCGTCCCGGGAAGCGGTGTCGTGGGTGTCGACGCCCGTGGTGGGCGTGCGGTCGACGGTCATCGGCCTTCTCCTGACGGCGGGGCGACATACGCTCGCCTCGACGAACGTACGCTCTTATTGGAAACAGTAACCATTTTGATATGCATCGTCACGCATGTCAACTCGCCGGTGGGCGAACGAGGTCTCGAAGACCGATAGTCTCTACACGCGTCCGAACGACCGATGACCGAACGACCGAGATGGAGAGCCGTTCCCGTGGCACCGAAGTCCAAGATCGACACCGTCGCCAACCTCGCCAAGCGACGGGGGCTCGTGTACCCGTGCGGCGAGATCTACGGCGGCACCAAATCGGCCTGGGACTACGGCCCGCTCGGTGTCGAGCTCAAGGAGAACATCAAGAAGCAGTGGTGGCGCAACATGGTCACCGGCCGCGAGGACACCGTCGGGCTCGACTCGTCCGTGATTCTGCCGCGCCAGGTGTGGGAAGCGTCGGGCCACGTCGAGACCTTCTCCGATCCGCTCGTCGAGTCGCTGCACACGCACAAGCGCTACCGCGCGGACCATCTCCTCGAGGCCTACGAGGAGAAGCACGGCCATCCCCCCGAGAACGGTCTCGCCGACATCCGCGATCCCGAGACCGGCGAGCCCGGCTCCTGGACCGAGCCGCGCGCGTTCTCCGGTCTGCTCAAGACGTTCCTCGGACCGGTGGACAACGAGGAGGGGCTGCACTACCTGCGCCCCGAGACGGCCCAGGGCATCTTCGTCAACTTCGCCAACGTGCTGACCACCTCGCGCAAGAAGCCGCCGTTCGGCATCGGCCAGATCGGCAAGAGCTTCCGCAACGAGATCACGCCGGGCAACTTCATCTTCCGGACCCGCGAGTTCGAGCAGATGGAGATGGAGTTCTTCGTCAAGCCCGGCGAAGACGAAGAGTGGCACCAGTACTGGATCGACTACCGCATGAAGTGGTACACCGATCTCGGCGTGAACCCGGAGAACCTGCGGCTCTACGAGCACGCGCAGGAGAAGCTGTCGCACTACTCCAAGCGCACCGTGGACATCGAGTACCGCTTCGAGTTCCAGGGCAGTGCGTGGGGTGAGCTCGAGGGCGTCGCCAACCGCACCGACTTCGACCTGTCGACGCACTCGAAGCACTCGGGCACCGACTTGAGCTTCTACGACCAGGCGAACGACGAGCGCTACACCCCCTACGTCATCGAACCCGCGGCCGGACTGACCCGATCGTTCATGGCGTTCCTCGTCGATGCGTACCACGAGGACGAGGCCCCGAACTCCAAGGGCGGCGTCGACAAGCGCACCGTTCTGCGCCTCGACCGGCGCCTGTCGCCGGTCAAGGCCGCGGTCCTGCCGCTCAGCCGCAACGCCGATCTCACGCCGAAGGCGAAGGACCTGGCCGCGAAGTTGCGTCAGCACTGGAACGTGGAGTTCGACGACGCCGGCGCGATCGGTCGGCGATACCGTCGTCAGGACGAGATCGGCACCCCGTTCTGCATCACGGTCGACTTCGACACCCTCGACGATCACGCGGTCACCATTCGCGAACGCGACAGCATGGCACAGGAGCGTATCGCGCTCGATCAGGTCGAGGGCTACCTCGCCGCGCGCCTGATCGGTTCCTGACCAGGTCCCGCACCCGAAGAATCCGGTGAGGAAATGTTCGCTCAGCGAGCAGATCCTCACCGGATTCTCGTGCGAAAGGGACTAGAAACGCCCGCCCGACGACCGGCCGATCCGCCCCGAGCTCCCCGAACCGCCGAACGAGCGCGGGCCGCCGCCGAAGCCACCGAACCCGCCGCCGCCGCGGTTGCCGCCGTAGCGTCGACCTCCACCGAGGCCGCCGCCGAAACCACCGCCTCCGCTGCGCAGAACGCTGTCGATCAGGACGCCCGCGAGGATGCCGCCCGCCGCGGATCCGCCGCCGAAGCCGCCCGGTTGCTGCGGCCGTTGCCGCTCCTCCCAGTCGCTGACGTCCGCCTGGGCCTGGTGGGCGGATCGCGCAGCCAGGGCGGTGGCCGCCGCGGCGTGCTGGAGGGCTCTCGGTGCGTCGGTCGGAGCCAGCTTCTGGGCGGCGTCCAGGTGGCGCTCGGCCTCGGCCAGCCGCGTGCGTGCTTCAGCCTTGACCGCGCCACGGCGGGTGTCGATGAAGTCGGACGCGGCCCTGACCTGCGACGCGGCCTGCAGTAGATCCCGATCGAGGCGCGCACGGGCGTGATCGTCCTGCTCCTTGGTGCTCGTCGCGGCGGCGAGCGCCGCGTCGAGCAGCGCGTCCGCGGCGACGAGCCCGTTCATCGATCCCAGCGGATCCGTCTCCCCGTTCGCCTCCGCGTAGGTGAGGGCTTCGGCCGTGGCGGTGCGCGCGGTGGCCAACTCGTCGCCGCCGTGCTGGGCGAGACGGTCGGCGGCGGCGACGTCGGACCGGGCGTCCTCGAGCGCCGCCGGCAGCTGGGAGACGGCCGCCCCGATGTCGCTCTCCGCGTGGTCGATGCCGTCGAGCAGGGATCGTGCGTCGGCCAGGGCGCTCTCGGCGGTCCGCACCGCCGCCACGACCGGGCCCTGGCGTCCGACCGGCGCGGCCGCCGCGTCCCGGCCGAGGTCGATGTTCTCGTCGGCGAGTTCCAGCTGTTCGCGAGCCAGATCGACGTTGCGTTCGATCGGTTCGAGGACCGACGACGGGAACCGACTCTGCAGACCGGCCAGCGTCGTCGCGGACTTCTCGATACGAGCGGTGAGTTCGACCTGGTTGCGGGTCAATGCGTCGAGGCGAGCCTCGGAGTTGATGAGCAGGTCTCGGATCGCATCGAACTCCTCGACCTTCTCGTCGAGTCGCGCGTCGGCGTCGGTGCACAGCCGCAGGATCTCGGTCAACATGCGGCGGCGGTCGTCCGGGCTCTCGGGAACCGCGTCGTCCAGCTGGTGGCGCAACGAGAAAGCTTGCGCCAGAGCCGCTTTCGACTCGGTGAGGGCGTCGACGAAGGGGCGCGCGCCGGCATCGCCCAGTTCGTCCCGGGCCGCCGACAGCTCCTCGGCGCTCGAACGCACGGCCTCGTCGGTCTCCACCAGGGTCGAGCGGGCCTTGTCGTCCAGGATGTCGAGCGGGATGCGGGCGATCGCGGCTTCATCCGTTCCGTCCACCTGCTCGGCGACGCGTACCGCGTCCTCACGTCGGCGCCGCGTGCGCACTCGGGTGTAGACGACCGCGCCGCCGATGACCGCGGCGATCACCAGGACGGCGACCCACAAGCCGCCGGAGTCCGACGAGGACGTCGCCGACGCCTGCTCCAGCCCGTTGGCCGCGGACACGGCGGCGGCTCCCCAGTTCCCCTCGTTCAGCAAGGGTTCGATGCTGTCCTGCTCGAGCGCGCGGATCTCGGCGTCGGAAATGGTGTCCAGCGCCTGGGGGACGTCGAGTCGGTAGGCCCGGTCCTCGGTGGCGACCGCCATGAGCACGTCCGTGTTCCCGAACTCGCTGAGCTGCGCGGTCTGCACGCCCCACGTTTCCGACGGAACACCGGCGAAGTCGGAGACGAACACCACCCACAGGCGGATGTCCTGGTTCTCGAACAGCGCGTCGATCGCGGTCTCGAGGTCCTGGCGTTCGTCGGCGTCGAGCACGTCGATGGTGTCGGAGATCTGCGTCGGGACCCGGAAGGGGGGTTCCGCACCGGCCGAACCGGATCCGAGGACGAGTCCGAGGGCCGCCACGAGAAATGTGACGAGGGATGCGGCGAGAAGGCGGAACACGCGAGACATGAGGGGAACTTACCGCCGCGCGAGATGATCGGCGTTCTCCTGGCAGACTCGAGGGGTGAGCACCGGATACGACTACTACTACGACGACCGAACGGCCCCGTCGACCCGACGCGGGTTCGTCGGTACCGTCGCCCGGTGGTTCCGTCGCCTCCTGGCGGGGGTTCTGATCGTCGGGATCGTCCTGGTCGCCGGCACCGCGGTGCGGGTGTGGCAGGTGGCGCGGATCGACGACACCACGCCGTCGAACGCGATCGTCGTTCTCGGCGCGGCCCAGTACGACGGCGTTCCGTCCTCGGTGTTCGAGGCGCGGTTGGAGCAAGCCCGCGCGCTGTACGTCGCGGGTGTCGCACCGCTGATCGTGACGGTGGGGGGCAAGCAGGTCGGGGACAACTTCACGGAGGCGGCGTCGGGCAGGAACTACCTGACCGCGCAGGGCGTTCCGGCGGACGCGATCGTGGCCGTGGAGGAGGGGTCGGACACTCTGCGCAGCGTCGAGGCAGTGTCCACCGAACTGTCGAACCGCGGGCTCGAGCAGGTCACCCTGGTCAGCGATCCGTGGCATTCCCTGAGGACTCGAACGATGGCGCGGGACGCCGGACTGGACGCGTGGACGTCACCGACCCGCCAGGGCCCCGCGGTGTACACCCGCGAGTCGCAGATCCACGGCATCGCTCGTGAGACCGCGGCCCTGCTCTGGTACCAGCTGACCCACTACTCCGCCGACTTCCAGTACACGGCGGCCCAGTGACGGTGCCGGATCCGGTCGCCTACACCGCGATCGACGTCGAGCGCTCGGTGACCGAGGCCAAGAAGACCGCCGCCCTTCCCGACGCGATCGAGACGCAGGCGCATCGGTTTCGCGGTGCGTTCTCACGGGATCGGGCGCGGGTCCTGCACTCGGCAGCGTTGCGACGGCTCGCCGACAAGACCCAGGTGACCGGCCCGCGTGAAGGCGACACCCCGCGTACCCGGTTGACGCATTCACTGGAGGTCGCGCAGATCGGTCGCGGCATCGCCGACGGTGTCGGGTGCGATCCGGATCTGGTGGAGCTCGCTGGTCTGGCCCACGACATCGGACACCCGCCCTACGGCCACAACGGCGAGCGCGCGCTCGACGAGGTGGCGGCGTCGTGTGGGGGCTTCGAGGGCAACGCCCAGAACCTCCGGATTCTCACCCGGCTCGAGCCCAAGATTCTCCGTCCCGACGGTTCCAGCGCGGGGCTCAATCTCACGCGCGCGGCGTTGGACGCCTCCATCAAGTACCCGTGGGTGCGGCCGAGGCCGGGTGCCAAGTTCGGAGCGTACGAAGACGACGCGGCCATGCTCGCGTGGGTCCGTGAGGGGGCGCCGGAGTCGCGGCAGTGCCTCGAGGCGCAGACGATGGACTGGGCCGACGACGTGGCCTACTCCGTGCACGACGTCGAGGACGGCGTGATCGCCGGGCGCATCGACCTGCGCTCACTCGCCGACTTCGACGAGCAGTCCGCTCTGGCCGACATGTCGGTCAGCGAGTTCCGGGGCCTCGACCGCGACCACATGCGTGAGGCGGCGCAGCGGCTCTCCGAGATGGACGTGGTGCGCGACGCGTCGGGATACGACGGCGGACTGGCCAGTTCCGTCGCGCTCAAGCGGATGACGAGCGAGCTGGTCGGGCGGTTCACCACCGCGGCGATCTCGAGCACCCGCCGTAGCGCCGACGGACAGCCGGTGCGCCGGTTCGACGCGGAGCTGACCGTGCCGCCCCTCGTACGGGCCGAGGTGGTGCTGCTCAAGACGATGGCGCTGCGGTACGTGATGTCGGACTCCGGGCACCGGCATCGCCAGGATCTGCAGCGCGACCGCATTCACCGCGTCGCCGCGTGGTTGCTGCATTCGGCGCCGACCAGCCTGGATCCGCTCTTCGTCCCGGCGTGGGACACCGCCTCCGACGACGCGGGGCGAACGCGCGTGGTGGTGGATCAGATTGCGTCGTACACGGAATCGCGACTCGAGCGCGTCGACAAGGCGAGCCTGGGGGCACAGGCCAGCTGGGGATGAGCGGTGACCGGTGTCGGCCCCGGCCACTAGACTGAGCACCGTGGCCGGCCGAATCCCTGAACGAGACATCGCCGCCATTCGCGAACGCACCCGCATCGAGGACATCGTGGGGGAGTACGTCGCGTTGAAGGCACCGCGCGGCGATTCGATGATGGGCCTGTGCCCGTTCCACGACGAGAAGAGCCCGTCGTTCCACGTGCGTCCCAACCACGGCACGTTCCACTGCTTCGGCTGCGGTGAGGGTGGGGACGTCTACACGTTCCTGCAGAAGCTCGAGCACCTCAGCTTCGTCGAATCCGTGGAGCAGCTGGCCGATCGGCTGAACTACTCGATCTCGTACGAGGGCGGCGGCACCTCGGTGCAGCGCGACCGCGGCACCCGCTCGCGTCTGGTCGCCGCGAACGCGGCCGCCCAGGAGTTCTACGCCGAGCGGCTCGGGTCCGAGGAGGCGCAACCGGCGCGGGACTATCTCACCGAGCGCAACTTCGATGCTGCCGCCGCGCGGGAGTTCGGATGCGGCTTCGCGCCGAGCGGGTGGGACACGCTGACCAAGCACCTCATGCGCAAGGGCTTCGAGTTCAAGGAACTCGAGGCCGCGGGACTCTCGCGCGAGGGCAAGCGCGGTCCGATGGACCGATTCCACCGTCGCCTGCTGTGGCCGATCCGCAATCTCTCGGGTGACGTGATCGGTTTCGGCGCGCGCAAGATCTTCGACGACGACACGATGCCCGGTAAGTACGTCAACACGCCGGAAACGCTGCTGTACAAGAAGTCTCAGGTGCTCTTCGGGCTCGACCTGGCCAAGAAGGACATCGCGAAGGGGCATCAGGCCGTCGTCGTCGAGGGATACACCGACGTCATGGCCATGCATCAGGCCGGAGTGAAGACCGCGGTCGCGTCGTGCGGCACCGCCTTCGGTGACGAGCACCTGACCCTGCTGCGTCGGCTGTTGATGGACGACAAATTCTGGCGCGGCGAGATCATCTACACCTTCGACGGCGATGCGGCCGGGCAGGCCGCGGCGATGAAGGCCTTCTCCGGCGACCAGCGTCTCGCCGGCCAGACGTTCATCGCCGTCGCCCCCGACGGGATGGATCCGTGCGACCTGCGTCAGCACAAGGGCGATGCGGCGGTACGGGACATGGTCGCGCGCCGTACCCCGCTGTTCGAGTTCGCGATCAAGGGCGCGCTGGCGGACTGCGACCTGGACACCGCGGAGGGTCAGGTCGAGGCCCTGCGGCGGGCGGTTCCCATGGTGGCGCAGATGAAGGACCGGGCGCTGCGCGACAACTACGCGGCTCGGCTCAGCGGCTGGGTCGGCTGGATCGACGAGCGCATGGTGGTGAACCGGGTCCGCGAGGAGGCGGCGAAGAACTCGAAGGGCCGGGCGGCGCCGGCACCCCTGCGTCGACCGGTGCGCAGCACCGAGACCGAGGAGGTGGCGCCCACCGGACCCGCGCACCCCAAGCGCGACGACCCGACGCTGTGGCCGCAGCGCGAGGCGCTCAAGGCCGTCATGCAGCATCCCGCCGTGGCCGGACCGGTGTTCGATTCCTTGCCGCCGGAGACGTTCGGGCATCCGGCGTACGCATTGGTGTCGGAAGCGGTACGCGAAGCCGGTGGTACCGCGGCGGGCATGGGTGGCAGCCAATGGCTCGACGCCGTCGGTACCAAGGCGGACGCCAAGGGTCTGCGGTCCCTGGTGACGGAGTTGGCCGTCGAGCCCATGCCCATCTCCGACGAGGCCACACCGCGATACATCTCAGGCGTGCTCGCGCGGCTCCAGGAGGTGTGGGTGGGCCGTCAGGTGGCGGAGCTCAAGTCCAAGTTGCAGCGCATGTCGCCCATCGACAAGCCGGACGAATACAACGCTCTGTTCGGCGACCTGATCGCGCTGGAGCAGTACCGGCGCAGCCTGCTCGAGCAGGCGGTGGGGAGCACGGCCGATCCGGAGTTTCCGGCGGTCTAGCGAGCTACCGCAGCTTGTCGTGCGGGATGTAGAGCTGGGTGTCGTCGACCTGCTTCATCGGCTCGAGCTTGGGTTCGGTGCTGAGCGAATCCGACAGCTTCTGTCGGCTGACGTCGATCACCTTCTTCGTGGCCGGGCTCGACGCGACCGCCTTGGTGGCGCGGCTGATCTGCTCGTACCGGGCACGACCAGCTCTGGTGCCGAGGACGTAGCCCGCGGCAATTCCGACCAACATTCGCATCATGAAACTGACATACCCTCTCCACCGGTGATGCCACCATCTTGCCTGACCGACGTGCGACATGGCGATTTGGTACTGCGCCGGTGCCATGCGCTAGAGTCGTGTCTCGGTCCGGTTGCCGCATGTGCGGCGAGTGTGACCGAAGAGCATTCCCCCATAGCTCAATTGGCAGAGCATTCGACTGTTAATCGAAGGGTTTCTGGTTCAAGTCCAGATGGGGGAGCAGTTCCTCTCGAAAGCCCCGGCCACCGGTCGGGGCTTTCGTCGTGTCGGGGCTCGTCGTGTCTGCGCCCGGTGGTGCTGGTGTCCAGGTTCTGAACGAACTGCGGCGGTTCGTTGTGACGCCGGTCTCACTCTGCGACAGTCGGTGGTGACACGGTCCGTACGCGTCGGACCGGCCGGCAGCGAGAGGACACCGTCATGAGCAGACTTCGGTTCGGTACATTCCTGGCCCCGTTCCACCCGGCGGGGGAGAACCCGACGTTGGCGTTGCAGAGGGATCTCCGTCTCGTCGAGCACCTGGACGATCTCGGCTTCGACGAGGCCTGGATCGGTGAGCACCACTCCGCCGGCAGCGAGATCATCGCCTCGCCCGAGATCTTCATGGCGGCCGCGGCCGAGCGGACGAAACGCATCAAGCTCGGCACGGGCGTGACGTCGATCAGCTATCACAACCCGCTCTGGGTCGCCGATCGCATGGTTCTCCTCGATCACCTCACCCGCGGTCGGACGATGCTGGGCGTCGGGCCGGGGTCGCTGCCCACCGATTCGTCGATGATCGGGCTGAATCCGACCGAGACCAGAGAACTGCTCTCGGTCAATCTCGACATCATCATGCGTCTGCTCGACGGAGAGACGGTGACCGAGAAGACCAAGACCCACAACCTGATCGACGCGCGGCTACAGCTTCGGCCGTACACCGAGCCGCGGTTCGACGTCGCGGTGGCCGCGGTGGCGTCGCCGACCGGCCCGAAGTTGGCCGGCCAGTACGGAACCGGGCTGTTGTCCATCGGCGCGACTCTCACGCAGGACGGGTTCGACGCCCTCGCTCACCACTGGTCCGTCGTGGAGGAGCGTGCAGCGCACTTCGGTCGGCCCACCCCGGATCGCGAGGGTTGGCGACTCGTCGGATTGATGCACGTCGCCGAGACGCGGGAGCAGGCGTACCGCGATGTGGAGCACGGCATCGAGCAGTGGTTCCGCTACTTTCAGAAGGTTGCGGCATTCCCGCAGATGGCGGTCGAGGGCGGCGACGTGAAGGAGATGGTGCAGTTCATCAACGAGGCCGGAATCGGCGCCATCGGTACGCCCGACGACGCGCGGGCGCAGGTGCAGCGGCTGGCCGAGCAGTCGGGCGGCTTCGGCGCGATGCTGTTGCTCAGCCACGAGTGGGCGAACCCGGAGGCGACCCGACGCTCCTACGAACTCATCGCGCAGCACGTGATGCCGCACTTCCAGGGATCGGGATCGACGCATGCGGAATCGACCCTCGCCGCCAAGGCCCGCGCGACCGAGGTGCGGACCGGCCACGCCGACCAGCAGATGGCGGCCGTGGCGCACATGACCGAGAAGTACGAGTCGGAGAAGGCCGCGAGCGTGCGTTAGAGCATTCGTTCGCTGCGCCTGGATGCGCCGGTTCGCTACGACGTCCAGCCTCACCCCGTGTGTCGGGTGAGGCTGGGCGGCAGCGTTTTTGGGGCCGGTTTCAGTCCGGTTCGGGTGGTTCGGGGTTGGGTGGTTCGGGCTCCGGTGGGTCGGGGTCGTAGAGGTATTCGTCGGGGTGGTGGTAGTGGTTGATGCGCCCGGTGCGGGTGCGGTCGAGCCAGGTCGGTGGGTGCCAGAGGGTGCGCCTCGGATCGGGGCACGAATCGAACATACGAGCAAACTGCCTACATGGGCGCACTATCGTCGATCAGGGCGACCGCGCGGACGGGTGAACCGTCGACACCGTCGAGACGCAGGGGGAGTCCGACGAAGGTGATGTCGGAAGAATCGACAGCCGCAAGATCGGTGAGGTTCTCGTAGATCAGCCCACCGGCCCCGAGGAAGACGTCGTGGAACGGCAGATCGATGGCGTCGATGGTGGGGTCGGGACTGAGCAGGTCCATGCCGACGGCGCGTACGCCACGCTCGACCAGACGCGTGGCGATCGCGGGGTCGAGGTACGGATGACGCAGGTAATCCGGCGTACCGAAGTGATCCGACCAGAGCGTGCGAAAGATGACGATGGGCGGCAGGTCCGGATCGCTCAATTCCGTTGCGACCCGACCGAGTTCGATACACTCGAGCGCCGCGAGGCCGGATACGTCCACGACGCGAGCGTGTCCGGAGCACATCGCGAGGTCGACGGCGTCGATGGTCGCTCCGCCGTCGACGCAGTGGGACGGCGCGTCCACGTGGGTACCGCTGTGAGACCCGAGATGCAGTGCGGTGACGGTGAAACCGTTCTCGGCAACGGTTCCCGACGCCTCGAACGCCACCGCCGGATCACCGGGATAGACCTGCATGTCCGGGGTGACGGGGTGGCTCAGATCGATCGTGCGCACGTCGGTGAAGGTACACCGACGAGAGAACGACCGTCGCCGCACCGATCGCGAGGACCGGTGCGGCGACGGCCGTTCCGAGCGGGAGAACTACTTCTTCGGCGGCTGGTTCAGCAGCTGGACGAACGTGCCGGCGTTCGCGGCGGCGGAACCGAGTCCGCCGACGGCGGTGCCGGCGAGTGCACCCGTGGACCCGAGCAGTAGTGCGCCGCCGACGCAGCCGGCCACCGGGCCGGCACCGAACAGGAGGGCAGCGGGTGCGGAGACGACGCCTGCAGCAGCGCCGCCGAGGAGGCAGCCGCCCACGAGACCGGTTGCGCCGCCGATGTATCCGCCGATGGTAGCCGTCGTCGTGATGTTGTCCCGGACGCCGGAGACTGCGGCCGGGAGATCCACGTTCTGCTCGAACGCGGCGGTGGGCGAGGGGGCGACCTCGACGGGAGCGGCGTACGCCGTTCCGGCTGCGGTGCCGAGCGAGGCGATCATGAGTGCCGAGACGACGGCGAGCTTCTTCATCTTCATGGGTGTTCGGGTTCCTTCGCTGTGACTTCACCGAGTGCGAGTCGACCTGTTCGCGACACGAATCGAACGGCCCGTCCTGTGAGGTGTCAATCCGGACAGAACACCCGATTACGTTGTGACGCAGCACAGTTGGGAAGAGTGGGCCATTCGTAGGGGGCGGTGATCGAACCCGTCGTCACGCGAAAGTCGACGGCGCGTCGGCGTTCGCCGTCCGTTCGCAGGCAACCCACGTGCCGTTCATCGATACTCGGGGCCGAGCCCCGGGAGCTGGGCCTATCGACGATGCCCGGTCCCGGCGTCGGGCCGGCGACGAGCGGCCGCGAACGTCCCCGGTGAACGAACGGTGACGGAGCGGTCACCGCAAGCGCGACGAAGGACGCTCAGTCGGACCGCACGACCCACCTGCTGTCGTGTTCACCGAGCCGATGCGCCGAACCGGAAGTCGATCGGCGTTCGTCGTCGCGCCGTCGTGGATTCACTCGGTGTGCACGCGGTGCGCCTGTGTTGCCCGGCCCTGCAGTGCACCCCACAAAGAGAACGCGAGCAGGACGACACCCGAAAAGACGCCCGCGGTGAGGTCTATCCACGCTCGACCGGCGTCCGCGACGGCCAGACCCGCTCCGAGTGCACCGCAGGCGACGAGTGCCCCGCCGAGGACGACGAACATGCGCAGCGACCACACACGCGCCAACACGAGAAAATGAACGCCGACCACGACGGCCACCCAGGCGACGCCGGCCTCGGGCGTGTTCATCGGGCCGGCGAGGAGTCGCACGCCCGCGAACAGCAGGATCACCTCGAGCGCGACGACGAACCAGTACAGGCGGCCGAAGGCGGTGGCGGACGCTCCCGGCGGTGTCCAGGCGGGAAGGCGGACGACGGCGGCGACCACCGCGAGGAACGCGGCAGCACCGACGATGCGCACGGCGACCGACGCGGCGGTCGGGAAATTCGACGAGTTCACCGCGACGAACACGAACCCGAAGGTGGCTCCGACGAGGGAGCCGATCGTGGACGGGGCCATTCGATGCCGCGGGGTCATCGAAACAGTCTGCGTTATCGAGACAGTCTGCGTCATCGGTACTCGGGTGTCAGTGGCTCGGTTTGGCTCGATACATCGCCAGATCGGCCTGCCGGATCAACGCGTCGAGCGCGGGCGGCGACGAATCGGGTGACCAGACGGCGGTCCCGCAGCTCACCGAGATCTGGTCGTCGGTCAGGGCGCGCGAGGCCGCCTCGATCAGATCGGCCGCAGCGGTGGAGTCCGTGTCCGGGAGCACGACGACGAATTCGTCGCCGCCCACTCGCGCCACCGTCCCGCGGTGCCCGAACACTCCCGACAGTTCGCGGCCGACGCGGGTCAGCGCGCTGTCACCGGCGTCGTGACCGGATCGGTCGTTGATCTGTTTGAGCCCGTCGACGTCCAGGAAGAGCACCGTGAGCGGTAGAGCCTCCCGACGGCATTCGTCCAGCACCGTCGTGGCCTCCCGGTGAAGACCGCGTCGGTTCAGCAGCCCGGTCAGATCATCGGTGTGAGACATCGAATCCGCGACCGCGTGCGCCTCCGCGAGGGCGGTCCAGCGTTCGGCGAGGAGGGCCAACGTACGCATGCGGATGTAATGGATCGCAAAGCCCACCACGCTGGTTCGCACCACGGTGGCGGCGAAGGCTCCCGCGCTCACCCCGGGGTCGAACATGAGGGCCAACCCCACCCATGCGGCGTTGGCCACGATCAGAAGCACGACCACGTGGAGGCGTCGTTGCAGGATCGCGGTCGACGCGACGATGGCCAACACCAGCCCGACGGCGGGATAACTCGACTGTTGGTCGTAGTTCGCGATGATCGGGCTGGCCAGAACCATGGCCGACGCCACCGCGGTCACGCGATCCGTACGGCGGTACAGGCGCAGAGCGACGCGGGTGTGCAGCAGCACCCAGACGGTGGCGGCGACACCGGCGGCGACCGGGCCGTAGGCCAGGCGCCACGGCGACGACGCGGTGCCCGTGCTCAGCATGAACACGAACAGTCCGGAGAAGAGGACCGCCACGACGGCGCACAGCGTCGAGAGGCTCTCGATCACGATGACGTCGGACCGGGGGTTGTTCATCGAGAACGCACGCGACCGCCACATGCGCCGGGCCCGACGGGCCGAACGGGCCCACTCGATCACCGTGTGCACCCGTCCACCCCCGTCGCCGACCGGGGCTTATGCTACCGAGGCGAATCGTCCTCGCCGTGAGACATGCGCAACGCCTTTCCGCGTTCGACGTGTTCCCGGTCCGTTTCGGCGTTTTTGTCCGAAACGCGAGTGTCCCGCGGCGGCAGCTGAATTCGATCCTCGGCCTCCATCCCGGACTGGAGCTGTCGACCGCGCTCGAGTTCGGCGTCGAGCTCGGCACCGAACAGCAGCGCGAGGTTGGTGAGCCACAGCCAGAGAAGGAAGATGATGACACCGGCGAGCGAACCGTAGGTCTGGTTGTAGTTGCTGAAGTTCGCGACGTAGAACCCGAAACCGATGGTCGCGAGGATCCAGACCAGGATCGCAAGGCCGGCGCCGAAACTGAGCCATTTGAACTTGGGCTGCTGGACGTTGGGGGTGGCGTAGAACAGGAGAGCCACCGCGAGAATCACGAGCAGGAGCACGACGGGCCACCGGGCGATGTTCCATACGGTCAACGTCGTTTCGCCGAGACCGACCGTGTCGCCGATGGCGGTCGCGATGGGTCCGCTGATCGCCAGCATGAGGGCCGCGAGCCCCAGGCATGTCAGCGCGCCCAGGGTCACGAGCATCATCATGGGGCGCAGCTTCCAGATGGGCCGACCCTCGTCCACCTCGTACATACGGTTCATCGCGCGGCCGAATGCGCCCACGTATCCCGATGCCGAGAACAGCGCACCGAGCAGACCGACGATCAGGGCGAAACCCGCGGTCGGGGCCGCGACGAGCTGCTCGATCGGTCCCCGCAGCGAGTCGACGGCAGAACTGGGGCCGAGGTCGCTGACGATGTCCAGCACCGTGTTCACGGTCCGCTCGCCCTGACCGAACACACCGAGCAGAGACACCACGGCGAGCAGGGCGGGGAAGAGCGCGAGGACCGCGTAGTACGTCAGTGCGGCCGCGAGATCGGTGCACTGGTCCTTACTGAATTCTCGGGCCGTCTTGCGCAGCACTTGCAGCAACGACGGTTTGGTGAGGTCGGTGGGCTTGTCGGGCTTGCGCGGGTCCTCGGGATCCGCGTCACGAGGATCCGGAGATGTGTCGGCGTCGGCGCCTCGGGTGGTCATCGACACCGGCTACCCGGCCCGAGGGGGGCTCGAATCGGTGCGGCTGTGACGGATGTACCGGCAGGCCCCGAGTTCGAGGGCCGGGGGAGGCGGCGTGACCGGTACTGTCTTTCCGGTGCAGGCGCAGAAACCGATGGTCGATGCGGCCGCCGTCCAGTTGCCGGACGTAGGCCGTTTCGTCTACACGCGACGGGACGACACCCTGTGGTGGTCCGATACCGTCTTCACCATTCTCGGCTACCGGCCCGGTGCGGTGGAGCCGTCGCTCGCGCGACTGCTGCAGCACTGCCATCCCGACGACGTGGGCGAAGCGGAGGCCGTCATCGCCCGCACCCTGGACACCGGCGAGAACTGCATGTGCGCCCAGCGGTACCGCACGGTGGACGGCGCCGAACGCAACGTGGTGATCGTGGGTTCGGCCACGGTGGACTCCGACGGCTCGGTGGGCACCGTCGAGGGCTATCTGGTCGACGTCACCGAGGGCACCGAGCGGACCATCAAAGCGCGGATGGACTCCACCCTGACCAGCATCGTCGGCTCCCGCGCGGTCATCGAACAGGCCAAGGGGATGTTGATGATGGGCCTCGGCATCTCGGCCGAAGCCGCCTTCGACCTGCTTGCCTGGCGTTCGCAGATGCACAACGTGAAGGTTCGCGATCTCGCGCAGCGCATCGTCACCGGACTCACCTCGACCGACCTGCCGCCCGACGTTCGCGATGCGATCGGGTCCGTTCTGATGGACGCGCACGGCAGCGCCGCCGACGCCGGCCGCCGGGAGTGAGCAGCGCCGTCAGGGAGCGTCGGTGAAGTAACCGCCCCCGTGGGGGAAGAACTCGGCGGCGGAGAGATCGCGGCCGTCGTCCGTGCGCACCCTGTCGATCACCAGCGCTCGGTTGGTTCCGCGGTGGGCGTGCGGACCGGCGACGATTGCCATTCCGGTCCCCTCGGCGATGAAGACCCGGCCGGGGGTGCCCCCGTAGATCCCCTCCGACACGTGGGCCTCGAGGATGCGGATCCGCTGACCGCGGTAGTGGGTGTACGCGTTGGGGTACGGGTCGGACTGCGCTCGGACGAGGCGGTCGATGTCGTCCGCGGGCCAGGTCCAGTCGATGCGACTGTCGATGTCGGTGCGCTTGTGGAAGAAGGTGCGGTCCGCCAGATTCTGCGGTGTCCACGTCGCGCTACCCGCCTCGATGTCGGCCAGCGCCGCGTGCAGGACCTCGGGAATGAGATCGATCGTGGCGCGCACGAGTTCCGTGGCCGTGTCGCGAGGCCCGATGGGAACCGAGCGCTGCACCAGGACGTCGCCGGTGTCGAGCTCGTCGTCCATGCGGTGGGCGGTGAGGCCCGTCTCGGCGGCCCCGCTGATCAGAGCCCAGATCACGGGGGAGAAACCGGTGAACCGGGGGAGCAGCGAATCGTGCAGGTTGAGCGTGCCGTGAGGGGGAAGATCGTAGATCCCCCGGGGGAGCTTCGTCCGCCAGTTGTTGGCGACGATGATGTCCGGCGCCGCGTTCTGCAGTGCGGCCAGCAGATCTGCGTCGGGTCGCTGCGCGAGGTGAACCGGAACATCGTGGGCTCGGGCGAGATCCTCGACGGAATCGGACCAGATCGTCTCGTAGGAATGTTCGCTCGGCGGATGCGTGACGACGAGGACCACCTGGTGCTCGGACTCGATCAGGGCCCGCAGGGTGGTGTGACCCCAGGTCTGGTACCCGAAGAGCGCGACTCGCATGGTGGTTCCTGTCGTCGATCGGCGTGACGGTCGCGGGTGAGCATAGCCTGCCCTTGGTTCGTGACCGTCACGCCGTGCGGCTCAGCCTCGCAGGACCACCGGGACGCCCTGGTACGGCGCGAGCGTCATGGGGAAACTTCCCAGCTCGTCGACGACGCCCAGATCGGTGTCGGTGAACAGATCGATGACCTGTGCGCCGCCCACGAGGTGCTTGGACTGCACCGTCGCGTGAATCTCCTCGCCGGTGAAGTTGAGCACCGTCGCGGAGATCGACCCGTTCCCCAGCTGATGCACGAGAACCAGGAGGCCCTTGTGCGACACCGACGGAACGTCGAGTTGCTGCGCGGTCGCGATGCCGTAGCGATCGCGGACGTCCAGGATGCGTGAGAGCTGCCGGGCGAAGGACGAGCCGTCCTTCATCTGTTCCGGCAACGACCCGTACAGACTCCGGCCGCGGGGAATCCCGGAATCGGAGCGGGTGGCGTCGGGCGAGTTGTTCATCAGGTCGTGCGCCCCGCGATTGATCCACCGGGTGTCGCCCTCGCGGATGAGCTCCTCGACCTGCTCCGCCGGAACGGGCAGGATTCCACACAGGTCCCAGCCGGAGAGCGCGAACACTCCGGGCTGCAACGCGTTGAACATCGCGAGCAGCAGATGCGCTTTCTTGACGGTCTCGATGTCGTGATCGTCCATGCGATCGAGATCGCGGATTCCCAGGGACGCGGTGATGACCGACGCCGTGGTGCAGGCGATTCCGTTGTTGGTGAAGGTCCGGTTGTACGGGGCCCACCGCCCCGTCAGGCGGTCGGCCAACTCGGCGCGGATCTGATCGCCGAGATCGCTCCCGGTGACCACGTCACCGTTGTAGGAGAACTCGTCCTCCCGGTGCAGAGTCGCGAAGTGCACCAACTCGAAGGTCATCTCGTCGTGGTTCTGCAGCGCATGCACCAACGAGCCGGTGTCGACGCCGTGATCGCGGGCGAGGTTCATCGTCAGACGCAGGAACTCGGTGTTCCCCATGACGAGGGCGTGGTGGTACGCGGGGCGGTTGATGAAGTCGTACGACAGATCGGCGCCGCTGCTGCCCATCGCCTTGATGTCGTCGATCGTCAGGTTCAGCTCCTGGAAGGTGAACCCGCCCATCTTGCGCACCACGCTGGCGATGAGGTGGTTCGCCGCCTCCGAGAGCGGGTGTCCCTCGGACCATCCGGGTCCCTCCGTGCGCCGCTCGACGCCGAGGAAGCCGTTGGCGTCCAGACGTAGGGCTCCGGCACCGAGGTCGGCGATCGAATGGCAGGCGTCGCCGATCACCAGGCGCATACCGGCGAACGAGGGGTCCAGCCAGTTGATGGACGGCTGGCCGGCCTTGAAGTAGTGCAGATAGACCCAGCGCCGCTCGATGCCGTCCACGCCGCGAATGATCGGCGTCGCGCTCCAGTTGGTCTCCTTGACGCCCATCTCGTAGAAGATGACGCGCTGCAGCTGTCCGACGATGTATCCGGCGCGGGCCAGATTGGCCTCGGCCTCGGCGTCGATGTTCACCGAATCCTGGCCGCCGCGCACCCGGGGGAGCAGGTGCCAGTCCTGCGGCTCGATCTCCACCATGTGGTAGATCCCGGGGTAGTCGGCCACCGCCATCTCGGCCAGGCGGAAGTCGGCTCCCTTGCCGGTGTGGCCCGGCACGATGTCGTCGATGACGATGCCCTCGTAGGCCGCGGCGACCACGCAGAGCCGGCGGAACTCCTCCTCGGACCCGAAGGCGGGGTCGATCTGCATGCTCACCCGGTCGAAGTGGCCGTCGACCGAGGGGGTGGCGTGCCACCCGTGCAGGCCGCCGGCCTCTTTCACCGGGCCGGTGTGCACCGCGGTGATGCCGATGTCCGAGAACGTCTGCCACAGACCCTCGTCGCCGAGAGTGCCGAGGAAGCTCTGTCCCGGTGAGGCGATGAGCGAGATGGGGTACGCCGTGAACCAGACCGACGCGCGTTCGACGGCGCTGCGTGGATCGGGGTCCGCGTACGGGTTCTGCCACATGCTGCCCTTGCCGGACAGCTGCTCGGCGATGAGCTTCGCGTCGTGCAGCATCGACCGTTCGCGCAGCCAGGAGACGTACTCCGGGTTCGAGGCGTCGGCGTCACCGCTGGGAAGCGGGGCGGCGGTGCGGTAGGCGCGGCGCACCGAGGGCTTCAGCGGACGCGGACGCGCCGGGTAGAAGTTCTCGTCGTACGTGATCTCGCTGGGCTCGTGCTGAACTTCGGGATCCAATGTTCCTCCGCCTTCGTCAGTACGCGGTGCCGGGTTGCCGATATTCCGGCGAGCCCAGCCTACGCACGACGGTGCGAGGTGGATCAGCCTGCGCGGCGCTCGAGCAACATGGAGGTCAGTTCCTCCGCGGACACCGGCGCGGCGAGCAGGAATCCCTGCGCCAGATCGCATCCGCTGTCTCGTAGCCGATCCAACTGATCCTGCGTCTCGACGCCCTCGCCGACCACGGCCACGTCGAACGCATGGGCCAGCGACACGATCGCGGACACGATGGCCTCGGGGCGTCGGCCGGGCATCGCCTGGATGTAGGTCTGATCGATCTTGAACGCCTCGATCACCGGGTAACGGCTGAGGTAGGTCACCGAACTGTGCCCACTGCCGAGGTCGTCGAGCAGGATCGACACGCCCATGGAATGAAGCTCGGTCAGGGCGTCCCGCACCTGTTCGGTATCCGCGAGCCACACCGTCTCGGTGATCTCGAGCCCCAGCCGCCCCACGGGAAGCCCGGTCGCGGCGAGAATCCGCGCGACGCTGTCCACGAAATCGGGTTGACGAAGCTGAAGCGCGCTGACGTTCACGCGCACGCCGATGTCGGAGATGCTCTGCCACTCCGCGGCCTGCTTGCAGGCAGTGTGCAGGGCCCACAGCCCCAGTGTGTTGATCTGACCGGTGCGCTCGGCGATGCGGACGAACGTCTCCGGACTCACCGGGCCGAGGGTGGGATGGCGCCACCGCGCCAGCGCTTCGACCGAGGTGATGCGGCCGGTCGCGATGTCGAAGATGGGTTGGTAGGCCAATGTCAGGATGCGGTCGTCGAGCGCGGACCGCAGGTCCGCGGACAGCGTGAGCTGATTGCGGCGATGCTCCCGGTCGTCGGTGTCGAACAGAGCCACCGCCCCGCGACCGGTCTCCTTCGCGCGGTACATTGCCACGTCGGCGCGCCGAATCATCTCCGTGCCGTCGACCAGACTGTCGGTGAGGGCGACGCCGATACTCGCGGTGATGCGAAGCTCGTTGCTGGCCACCACGATCGGAGCGCGAATCGCACTGGCGTAGGCGCGGGCGATGGCCAGCGACTGGGCCGCGTCGGTGACGTTCTCGCACACCGCGACGAACTCGTCGCCGCCGAGACGCGCAACGGTGTCGCCCGGCCGGGTCGCGCGCGTGAGGCGATGGCCGAGGGCGACCAGCGCCGAATCTCCGGCCTCGTGGCCCAGACCGTCGTTGATGGATTTGAAGTCGTCGAGATCGAGAAGCATCACGGCGGTGGTGCTCGCGCGCCCCGCGGCACGGGCCATCGCGGACTCGATGCGGTCGTAGGCCAGCGCCCGGTTCGGGAGTCCGGTCAAGGGGTCGCGAAGGCTGCGGTACCGCAGCTCTGCCTCCACCCCGACTCGGTGCACCGCTGCGGACAGCACGTCGCAGATGGTGTCCAGTACGAACGTGTCGAGCATCGGCACGTCGGACGCCGTCGGATCGACGACCTCCTCGACGGGCGACCCGGCGAGTACGCCGGAGACATCTGCGTCGGCCGGGGTCGATGCGGACAGGGACGAGATCGACGCGAGTGGTTGCCGGTCGGGGGACAGGTGCTTCGGAGCGACGTCCAGAACGGTGAGGACGCCCCACGGCTGTCCCGTTCCGTCGATGGGGACGGAGATGGCGTTCCGGACGCCGGCCTCGACGAGATCGGACACGTCGAACCTGATCTCGGCGGCCGAACCGGCCCACACGATGCGCGACGCGGTGCGCGCGGCGTACGCGACGATCGACCGCGGGCCCGGAGTGGTCAGGTGATGCGGATCGGCGGGCTCGCTTCCCGCGACGGTCTCGAGGGTCGTGGGGGCGTGGTTGGCCCTGGTGACGAATGCGTGGCGCGCGCCGAGCAGTTCGGCAGCCGCATCCGTTGCGGTCGAGAGCAGATCGTCGATGTGGCCGCGCAGAGCGAGCTGGCTCAGCTCGGCCACCGCGCGTTGCTCCGCGACGCGAAGAACGGACGCATCGAGTGCACTCTGCAGCCGAGAATCCTGGTCGGCGGCCGCGGAGGCGCGGCTGTGCAATGCGATCACGGGAGCGGAATCGTCGTCCTGGCCGTGAACGGCGAACGCTGAAGCGGACACGGGTAGCTTTTCTCCGTTCGATCGGCGAAGCAGCCGGGCCTCACCCGTCCACGTCCCGTCGGCGCGTACCGACGTCAACATCTGTTCCACGGTCTCCGGGAAGACGGGCTCGAACACGTCGGAGAGTGTCGCGACGCGGTCCGCCGCGTCCTCCTCGGACGTACCGAACAGACGGGCACCCGCGGCGTTGACGTACACCACGACACCCTGCAGATCCGTGACCAGCACGACGTCCGCCGCCGCTTCGAACGCCGACACGAACGCGTGCGGATCAGGCCGACGCACGGACCGCGTCGCTGCGCCGGGCGACACCGAGAGCAGTCGACCCTCGTCCGATTCGATCGGCGCACCGTCGACCGGGTGCGCGTCGTCTCGTGCAGATGTCATCCCCGGTGCCTTCTGATCGGTCTGCTCGAGACCCTTCCTGTCGCGCCGATCGGACTCGAGTGAACCGATCGACACAAATATTCCCTGTAAACAAACTCTGAGTACAAAAGATAGCAGATTGGCAGGAGTGGGGACCGGAAGCGTCGGAGCTCGGGCGGCCGGCTCGCACATCTGCAGGCGCCGAGGTGCGACACGGCACCGCACGCGTCGCAGGTACTGTGTGCCTCGCGTGCTGTGTCCGTCGCGTGCTCTGTCGCGGGCACGTTGCGTTCCGCACAGGGGGCGGTAGCTCAGTCGGTTAGAGCCGTGGACTCATAATCCATTGGTCGCGGGTTCGAGCCCCGCCCGCCCCACAGTTGCCGGCCGGTCGATCGACACCGATCAGCCGATGGTCTGCAGTTCCACCGGAACACCGTTGAGGACCGCGTTTCCGGAGATGCCGTCGAGCCGATCGGGGTCCGTCAGATCGTTCGCGCTCACCCCGAGGACGTCCCTCGCGACGGAGAGCTCCACGCCCGGCCTCGCGTGACCGAAGCCGTGGGGCAACGAGACCACACCCGGCATCATCGTCTCGCTCGAGGACACCTCGACGACGACCGACCCCGCCGCCGACGTCACCCGCACGGCGTCGCCGTCGGCGATGCCGCGCGAGTCGAGGTCCCCGGGATGAACGAGCAACACGTGCCGGGGCTTGCCCTTCACCAGGCGGGGTGCGTTGTGCATCCACGAGTTGTTGCTGCGAACGTGGCGTCGGCCGATGAGCATCAGGTCCGCTGCCCGGATCGGCGTGGACTCGCCGGCGAGCACCGTGCGCAACGTATCGATGTCGGTCGTGATCACCTCGTGCATCAGCGAGATCCGCTTGTTCTTCGTCAGCAGTTTCCCCGGCAACCCCGGTCGCAGCGGACCGAGATCCTTGCCGTGCGGCTCGAAGGTCAGCGCACGAACCGACAGTCCGCCGCGGGCCCGGCGCAGCAACACGTCGACGGTGCGCGTCGGGGACAGTCGCAGGCGTGCTTCGCGGATCAGCGAGGCGCGGTCCAGGCGGCCGAGGGTCCGGGCGCGCACACCGGAACGACGCAGAGCCAGATACCGCAGTCCGAGGTCGCGGAAGATCTCCCAGTCGTGCCGACTGCCGTCGGGCTTGGGCACGACGGCGCGGTTGAACTTGGTGGTGTTGCGCACGCCGAACGTGGAGAAGATCAGGTCGTAGTGATCTCGCTCGAGCGCGGTGGTGGACGGAAGGATGACGTCGGCATGACGGGAGGTCTCGTTGACGTAGATGTCGAAGGACACCATGAAATCGAGGGAGGCGAACGCGTCGTCGAGTCGCGCGCCGCCGGGCATGGACAGCACCGGATTGCCCGACGCGACCACCATGGCGCGAATCTGCCCCGGCCCGTCGGTGGTCATCTCGTCCACCAACGTCGACGACGGCAGCTCGCCGCTGAACTCCGGCAGATCACGCACCCGGCTGCGCCACTTGTCGAAGTGGCCGCGCCCGCTCACCTTCGCAGCGATCAGATCGATCGCGGGATCGGTGAACAGCGTGCCGCCGACGCGGTCGAGGTTGCCGAGCGCGATGTTGAGAACGTGGATCGCCCACTGACAGACGGTGCCGTACTTCTGCGTCGACACGCCCATGCGTCCGTACACGGCCGCGGAATCGGCCGCCGCGAGGTCACGCGCGAGCGAGCGGATGGTGTCCGCGTCGATGCCGACGGTTTCGGCGACGGCGTCGGGGGTGAAGTCGGCGACCGCAGCGGCCACGGCGTCCATGCCGTCCACGTACTCGGCCGGCCGGGTGAGACCTTCGGCGACGACGGTCTCGATCAGGGCGAGGAGCAGGTAGGCGTCGGTGCCGGGGCGGACGAACAGGTGGGTGTCGGCGATGTCCGCGGTCTCGGTGCGTCGCGGATCGACCACCACCATGCGCCCGCCGCGGGCTCGGAGGTCCTTCACTCGACGCCCGAAGTCGGGGACGGTCATCATCGACCCGTTCGACGCCATCGGGTTGGCTCCGAGGACGAGGAAGAACTGCGTTCGGTCGATGTCCGGAATCGGCTGGCGCAGCTGGTGGCCGTAGAACAGCATGTTCGTGAGCTGGTGGGGAAGCTGATCGAGCGACGTGGCCGAGTAACGGTTGCGGGTGCGAAGCATCGACAGGAACGCGACCCCGTGCGTCATGGCACCGAGGCTGTGCACGTTGGGGTTTCCCGCGTAGACCCCGACGGCGTCCGCGCCGTGCTCGCGTCGGACGTCGGTGAGGCGGCGGGCGACCAGGTCTATCGCGTCGTCCCAGGACATCTCCTTCCATCCCTCGGGCGTGCGGCGCACGGGCCGGCGGAGACGGTCGGGATCGGTGTGGATGTCCACCAACGCCGTGGCCTTGGGGCAGATGTGCCCGCGCGAGAGGGGATCCTTCTTGTCCCCGCGGATCGACGTGACCTCGTCGCCCACCACGGTGACCTCGATGCCGCACATCGCCTCGCAGAGAGTGCAGGTGCTGTGCTTGACGATGCCGGGCTTCGCTGCGGTCGGCTTCGCGGTGTCCGACGTCATGGTGTCCGACGTCATGGTGTCCGACGTCACTGTGCCCGGCGCCACGGAGGTGTGCTTCTCGGTCATCGCCTCACGCTAGTGCACCGTCGCCTGGGCGGGGTTCGGAACTCGTAGGGTGTGGACCATGACCGAGGACTGCTTCGCCGCCCTGGAATCCTGGCCCGTACCGGCGGTCTCGGCCGCGTTGGTGACGACGTCGGGTGGATCTCCCGCGACCCGGGCCCGATTCGGCGATCCGGCGCGGGTGCAGGAGCTCGCGTCGGTGACGAAACTGCTGGTGGCCTACGCGGCTCTGGTCGCCGTCGAGGAAGGGGCGATCGAACTCGACGAGCCGGCGGGGCCGTCGGGTTCGACGGTTCGGCATCTGTTGGCCCACGCGTCGGGCACGGCGTTCGGCGAGCGCACGGCGGCGGCCGAGGTGGGAGCCAAGCGAATCTACTCGAGCGCCGGTTTCGAGATGCTCGCCGATCACGTCGCGGAGCGCACCACCATCGACTTCCCCACCTACCTGCACGAGGCGGTGGCGGTTCCCCTCGGAATGTCGTCGACCGTGCTCGCCGGACCCGCGGGACACGGGGCACGGTCCTCGCTCGGGGACATGGAGGCGTTCGCGGCCGAACTCCTGAGCCCTCGATTGGTGTCGGCGGGGCTTCTCGCGGAGGCGACGACGGTGCAGTACGACGGTCTGGCGGGAATTCTTCCCGGGTACGGGTCGCAGCGACCCAACGACTGGGGATTGGGTTTCGAGATTCGCGACGGCAAGGACCCGCACTGGACGGGGACGCAGAACTCGCCGGGAACGTTCGGTCACTTCGGGCAGTCGGGAACGTTCCTCTGGGTGGATCCGAGCATCTCGGCGGCCGCCGTGGTGCTCGCCGACCGCGCCTTCGGGGACTGGGCGAAGCCGTTGTGGACCGAGCTGGGGGACGTGTTGGTCGCGGAGGCCGGCTCGGCCTGACCCGACGGACGCACCGGCTTGTACCGCGACGCGCTGTCGAATCACTGCCGACACACCGAGAGACTGGTGTAACAGGGGCAACTCGAGGCACACTGGTGACCGGTAACGGAAGTCGCCGGGCACACAGCAGGCAGAGGTCGTTGGGGAAGACGTCCCTCGTCGAAGCTGGAGGCCAACGATGACTGCACTGAACCAGTTCGCGGAAGCGACGACGGGTGTCGTCTACATCCACTCGTCGCCCGCCGCGCTGTGCCCGCATGTCGAATGGGCGTTGTCCGACGCTCTCGACTGTCGGGCGAATCTGAAGTGGACGGCCCAGCCGGCGTCCGACGGGCAACTGCGCGCCACCACCGATTGGGGTGGTCCGGTCGGCACCGGCAGCCGACTCGCGAGCGTGCTCCGGTCGTGGCAGATGCTTCGCTTCGAGGTGACCGAGGACGCGAGCGCCGGCGTCGACGGAGAACGGTTCGCTCACGTTCCCGGACTCGGCCTGTGGCACGGAACCACCAGCGCCAACGGTGACGTCGTGGTGGGGGAGCAGCGGCTCAAGACGATTCTGGCGCGAGGCGCGGCCGGTCTGGCCGGCGAACTCGAGTACGCCCTCGGCACGGCGTGGGACGAGGAACTCGAGACCTATCGCCTGGGCGGGGTCGGCGCAGAAGTGACTTGGTTGGCCAGTTAGTTCGCGCCTGGTTGGCCAGTAAGTTCGCGTCGGTTCTCGTATCGGTGTGCCCGTTCACGAACGGGCGCACCGATACGTGTTCCTACAGCGGGATGTTCTTGTGACGCCCGCGCCGCACGGGAGCGTCGGCCAGCGCCCGTGTGATGGTGCTGCGCGTCAGTGCCGGATCGATGACGGCGTCGACGACGCCGATGCCCACGGCCCGCTCGACACCGCCCGCGATGGCCTCGTGCTCGGCGGTCAAGCGATCGTGCAGGGCCTCGCGCTCGTCGTCGGGGGCCGCTGCGAGAGCCTTCTTGTGCAGGATGCCGACTGCCGCCTTCGCGCCCATCACGGCGACCTCGGACTCCGGCCAGGCGTACACCGCGGTCGCACCCAGAGCGCGTGAGTTCATCGCGATGTAGGCGCCGCCGTAGATCTTGCGGGTGACCAGCGTGACGCGAGGGACGGTGGCCTCGGCGAACGCGTGCAGCAGTTTCGCCCCGCGCCGCACGACGCCCTCCCACTCCATGCTGACGCCGGGAAGGTAGCCGGGCACGTCGACGACGACCACCAGTGGGATACCGAACGCGTCGCATAAACGCACGAAGCGTGCGGCCTTCTCGGCGGACTCGGAGTTGAGGCACCCGCCGAGTCGGATGGGGTTGTTGGCGATGACGCCGACCGAGCGCCCGCCGAGGCGGCCGAGGCCGGTGACGATGCTGCGCGCCCATCCACCCTGGAACTCCTCGAAGGACGATTCTCCCTCGACGTTGTCGAGCAGCTCGTGGATGACCGGATGCACGTCGTACGCGCGACGGTTGGACTCGGGGAGCAGGGCCTTGAGGTCGGTGTCGCCGTGGAGAGCTGCGCCGAGGTCGAAGGTGCCCTGCTCGCAGAACATCGAGACCAGGCGGCGGCCGCGGGCGAAAGCGTCGAGCTCGTCGTCGGCGACGATGTGGCAGACGCCCGACTTCTTGAAGTGCGTGTCGGGGCCACCGAGAGAGTTCATGTCGACCTGCTCGCCGGTGACACTGCGAACCACGTCGGGTCCGGTCACGAAGACCCGGCCCTCGGGGGCCATGATCACGACATCGGTCAGGGCGGGACCGTAGGCCGCGCCGCCGGCGGCGAAGCCGAGGACCACGGAGATCTGGGGGATGGTTCCGGATGCGCGGACCATGGCCTCGAACACCAGGCCGACGGCATGGAGGGCTTCGACGCCTTCGGCGAGACGGGCGCCGCCCGAGTGCCAGATGCCGACGACGGGGGCGTCCTGCTCGAGGGCGATGTCGATGGCGGAGACGATGTGCTTGCACCCGTCGACACCCATGGCGCCGCCCATGACGGTGGCGTCGGAGCAGTAGGCGATGGTGTGGACGCCGTCGATCTCGCCCGACGCGGCGAGCACGCCGGACTTGTCACGAGCGTGCAGAAGCGAGGTGGTGCCCGCGTCGAAGAGTCGATCGAGGCGGGCGAGGGGGTCGCGCGGATCGGTGGCCGAAGCGTTGCGCGTATGCGGAGCGAGGACAGTCATCACGATCTCCTTCTGCGGCCACCCGTGTCGGGCGGGGGTGGCACGAGCGGGGACCCACGGCCTCGGCCGCAAGTCCCCGCTCGCACCGGGTGCGAACTTTCGGTGCACGACGCACCGGCGAGTCGGTGTGTCAGTACCGACCGAAGGCGAGCGCGACGTTGTGCCCACCGAACCCGAACGAGTTGTTCAGGGCGTACTCGAACTCTCCGCGACGGGCCTCTCCCGAGACGACGTCGAGGTCGATCTCCGGATCCTGGTTCTCGAGGTTCAGCGTTGGCGGAACGATCCCGTCCCGGAGGCTGAGAACCGTGAGAACCGACTCGAGGGCACCGACGGCACCGATCGAGTGGCCGAGGGCCGACTTCGGTGCGTACACCGAGGCGTGCGTGCCCACGGCGGCCGTGATCGCCTTGGCCTCGGCCGTGTCCCCGATGGGGGTGGCCGTGGCGTGCGCGTTCACATGTCCGATGTCCGCTGCGGTGAGGCCGGCGGTCTCGATGGCCCGACGCATGGCGCGCGCCGCTCCGGTGCCGGCGGGATCGGGTGCCACCAGGTGGTACCCGTCCGAGGTGATGCCGGCGCCGAGGAGGCGAGCGTGGATGGTCGCGCCGCGAGCCTTGGCGTGCTCCTCGGATTCGATCACCATGAGCGCCCCGGCCTCGCCGAAGACGAAGCCGTCGCGATCGGCGTCGAACGGCCGAGAGGCCGCCTTGGGATCGTCGTTGCGGGTGCTCATCGCACGCATCATGGAGAAGCTCGCGATGGGCACGGCGTCGATGAAGCCTTCGACGCCACCCGTGACCACGACATCCGCATCGCCCATGACGATCATGCGCCAGGCGTGGGCGATGGCCTCGGAACCCGACGAGCACGCGGACACCGGCGTGATGACGCCGGCGCGAGCGCCCAGATCGAGCCCGACGACCGCCGACGGTCCGTTCGGCATGATCATCTGGACCGAGAGGGGAGAGACCTTGCGGTAGCCACCCTCGCGCATCTTCTTGTCGGCGTCGAGAAGCGCGTCGCCGCCGCCGAGGCCGGTGCCGATGGAGACGCCGAGGCGTTCCTGGTCGACCTCGGGGGAGCCGGCGTTCTTCCAGACTTCCTTGCCCAGCACGTACGCCATCTGCTCGACGTAGCTCATGCGTCGTTGCTCGACTCGCGAGAGCAGGGTCGACGGATTCACCGCGAGGTGGCCGCCGATCCGAACCGGGAGGTCGTACTCGGTGATGAAGTCGTCCTCGAGTACGCCGATTCCGCTCTCGCCGTTGAGGAGGCCCTTCCACGTCGCGTCGACGTCACCGGCGATGGAGGTGGTGGCCGCCATGCTGGTCACGACGACGTTGCGGAAGCTCCCGTTGGCGGTGCTGGGCGTGGTCACGGTCGTGCTCACGCGCCCGGGGAGTCGCTCTGGTTGTCGAGCTTGGCCTTGATGGCCTCGGCTGCCTCGGGGTTCTCGGCTTCGAGCTTCTGGATGTAGTTCACGGCGTCACCGACGGTGCGCAGGCTGGCGAGATCCTCGTCGGGGATCTTGACGCCGTACTTGTCCTCGGTCTGGACGGCGATCTCCACCATGGAGAGCGAGTCGATGTCGAGGTCGTCGACGAACGACTTCTCGACGGTGACCTCGGACGGCTCGATGCCGGTGACTTCCTCGATGATCTCGGCGAGACCGGCGATGAGTTCTTCCTGCGTGGCCACTGAGTGGCTCCCTTCGATTGAGAAACTGCGTTGGTTCCGCGCGCCACTGAGGCGCGAAGTGCAGATCGGGTGAATTGCGCGTGCTTGCTGGTGCAGCAACCGGGTACGAACCCGGTGTCGCCGCGCCCGGGTGGGCGCGGCGCACGACGCACAGCCCGGGTGGGCTGCGCGCAGTAACCTAACCGACCGATACCGGGACGGTCAGGCCGGAGACGTCCTCCGGGGTCTTGAGGGCGACGGCCGGGGTGCCGCGCATCTCGCGCTTGGCGATGCCGACGAGCGTGCCGGCCGGGGGCAGCTCGACCAGCTGGGTGACCTCGGCGGCGCGCAGCGTGGCGGTGCACAGGTCCCAGCGGACGGGGCGCGTCACCTGCGCGGCGAGCTTCGCCAGGGCGTCGGCGCCGGAGGTCACCGGGCGGCCGTCGTGGTTGGAGAGCAGTTGCCTGGTCGGCTCGGACGGGGTGATGCGCGCCGCGGCGGCCACCACGGCCTCCTGCGCCGGTGCCATGAAGCGCGTGTGGAACGCGCCGGCGACGGGCAAGGATCGCACCCGTGCCTTCTCCGGCGGGTTCTCCGCGAGCTCGGCGAGCGCGGTGAGCAGTCCGGCCGCCACGATCTGGCCCGCTGCGTTGCGGTTGGCGGCCTCGAGGCCGAGTTCGGTGAGCCGTTCGAGGACGGCTTCCTCGTCGCCGCCCAGGACGGCGGACATGCCGGTGGGCTGGAGGGCGCACGCCCGCGCCATCTCGGCTCCGCGGACGGCGGCGAGGGACACCGCTTCGTCGGCGGTGATCACGCCGGCTACCGCGGCTGCGGCGAGCTCGCCGACCGAGTGTCCGGCGACCACCATGTCGTCCGGCACGCGACCGGAGTCGGCGACGTTCTCGAACGCCAGGAGGGCGGTCGCGACGACGAGCGGTTGGGTCACCGCGGTGTCGGTGATCTCCTCCGCGGTGGCGATGGTGCCGAGCCGCCGCAGGTCGAGGTTCGACGCGGCGGACCAGTCGGCGAGCCGCTGTGCAGCCCCCGGAAGATCGAGCCACGGCGTCAGCATGCCGGGTGTCTGTGAGCCCTGTCCGGGCGATAGCAACGCAATCACGGCTCTAAGAAAACACTGTGAACCCCCGTCCGAGAGATGTTCTACGCGATGAACCTCACGGTCACGATTTGTCAGAACCCTACAAAACGCCTGGACGCTCACGCTGATCGCTGGGGGGTCAAGAATTGTTACTGTATGAGATTGCCAAATGTTCCTGCTGTGACAGTTGTGATCGATGACCTAGTTTCGTTATGAGATTGCGTCAACCGACCCACTGTTGCTGCGACTCGAAGGACGTACGCGTCCCGCGCGTTGGTGGGGTCACGGCCCGTCACCTCGGCTATCCGCTTCAGGCGGTACCTCACAGTATTTGGATGAACAAACAGTGAGCGCGCACAGGTCTCGACGGCTCCGCCGCAGTCGAGATAGGCGTCGAGAGTGTCCGACAGCGACGAACCGGCAGCCGACAGCGGGTGCACGATGTGCTCGTTCAACGACGACACCGCAATGGTGTCGCCGAGCAGCGCACGCTCCGGAAGCAGCTCGCCCGCGTGGACGGGTCGCGGCGCACCGCGCCATCCCACCACCGCTGCCATACCCGCGAACGCCTCGACCGCGCTGCTGTGTGCGGCGCCGAGCGTGCGCGTCGTCGGACCGATCACCACCGGATCGTCCGAGAAGTTGACGAGCAGATCGTGCACGAACGCCTCGCTCGACGCGTCACCGGACAACCGGCCGCTGACCACCATGACCAGACGCGTGCCCTGAACGACCGCCAGGGCGGCTCGGTCGTACCGCTGGGCGACGGTGTGCACCGTCCCCACCACGGACACGCCCTGGTTCGGCGGCGGCGACCCCACCAGCACGGTGGCCGGTGCCGTGGCGTCCCAGTTGAGGGTGGCCGCGCGCGAGAGCATGTCGGAGCCGGTGTCCCCGCGGACCACGGCGTCCACGACGAGGGCCTCCAGCCGGGTGTCCCACGCGCCGCGCGATTCGGCGGCACTCGCGTACACCGACGCGGCGGCGAAACCGAGCTCGCGGCCGTACCGCAACACGGCCTCGGTCAACGCGACCAGCTGCTGATCGTTGCGAGCGAGAGCGGGCAGCCACTGCTCGAAGAACTCCATGGCGACGCGCACCATGTCGACGGTCTGACGCAACGTCAGTCGGCGGGCCAGGTCCTGCGGGATCACCTGGAACGCGTCCAGACTGAACCGGATGTCGCTCTCGGGGTTCTGCAACCACTCGAGGAAGTTGACCACCGCGGTCTGCACCAACATCTGCACGCTGGCGCGCTGGGACGCATCGAGATCGCCCACGAAGGGGAGTTGGTCCTGCATCTGGGTCAGTGCCTCGGTCGACAGACGCGAGGAGAACTGCTTGACCCGCCGCAGCAACGCGTCGGGCAGGGGGACGCGTTGCTGTTGGGGGCGACGAGGCGTCGTGCCGGACTGGTGTTGTTCGACCGCCGCTCGCCGCAGTTCGCGCAGACGCTCGTTGTCGCTCGCCCGTTCCGACTCGTCGGGAGACGAACTCTCGGACGGATCGGAACGGGCGTCGGTCATGACGACGAACTTACGCGGGTGTTACCGCGCGAGGTCCGTCACGCCACGCCGGGATCGGCGTGCGACACGGGTGCGGCGAGCACGTTGTCGATCTCGTACCGCTCGGCCGCTTCGACGGCCTTGTCGGCATCGACCTCGCCGGCCCGCGCGAGCGCGGACAGAACGGCGACGACGATCGACTCGGCGTCCACGTTGAAGTGGCGACGCGCGGCCGGGCGGGTGTCGGAGAAGCCGAACCCGTCGGTGCCGAGCGTCGTGTAGTCGCCCGGGATCCACTGCCGGATCTGATCCGGAACGGCACGCATCCAGTCCGATGCCGCGACGAACGGACCCTGCGCGTCCTTCAGCTTCTCGGTCACGTAGGCCACCCGCGGCTCGTCACCGGGGTTGCGCAGCGCCTGTGTCTCGACGTCCACACCGTCACGACGCAACTCGCCCCACGAGGTGACCGACCAGACGTCGGCGGACACACCGAAGTCCTCCTGCAGCAGTTCCTGTGCGCGCAGGCCGGACGGCATGCCGACGCCGGAGACCAGAATCTGCGCCTTCGGACCGTCCCCACTGCCCTTCTGGAACAGGTAGATGCCCTTGAGCAGGCCCTCGACGTCGAGATCCTCGGGCTCCGCCGGCTGCCGGTACGGCTCGTTGTACAGGGTGATGTAGTAGAAGATGTTCTCGCCGCCGAAGCCCTCCACGCCCTCGGTGCCGCCGAACATGCGCCGCAGACCGTCCTTGACGATGTGGGCGATCTCGAAGGAGAACGCCGGGTCGTAGGCCACGGCCGCCGGGTTGGTGGACGCCAAGAGCAGCGAGTGGCCGTCGGCGTGCTGCAGTCCCTCGCCGGTGAGGGTGGTACGGCCCGCGGTGGCGCCGAGGACGAAGCCACGTGCCATCTGGTCCGCGGCCGCCCACAGGCCGTCACCGGTCCGCTGGAAGCCGAACATCGAGTAGAAGATGTACAGCGGGATCATCGGTTCGCCGTGCGTCGCGTAGGACGTGCCGACCGCGGTGAAGGACGAGGTGGAGCCCGCCTCGTTGATGCCCTCGTGCAGGATCTGCCCGGTGACGTTCTCCTTGTAGGCCAGCATCAATTCGGCGTCGACCGAGGTGTAGAGCTGGCCGTTGCGGTTGTAGATCTTCAGCGACGGGAACCACGAGTCCATACCGAAGGTGCGGGCTTCGTCGGGAATGATCGGCACGACGCGGTGCCCGATCTCCTTGTCGCGCAACAGTTCCTTGAGCACGCGGACGAGCGCCATGGTGGTGGCGACCTCCTGCTTGCCCGAGCCCTTCATGATCGACTTGTAGGTCGAGTCCGGCGGCATGGGCAGCGGCTTCGCCGAGGTTCGACGCTCGGGGACGAAGCCACCCAACGACTTTCGCCGATCCAGCATGTACTGGATCTCCGGGGCGTCGTTTCCGGGGTGGTAGTACGGGGGCAGGTACGGATCCTTCTCGAGCTCTTCGTCCGAGATGGGAATGTGCTGCGCGTCGCGGAAGGCCTTGAGGTCGTCGAGCGTCAGCTTCTTCATCTGGTGCGTGGCGTTACGGCCCTCGAAGTGCTTGCCCAGGGTGTAGCCCTTGATGGTGTGCGCCAGGATGACCGTCGGCTGTCCCTTGTGCTCCATGGCCGCGGCGTAGGCGGCGTGCACCTTGCGGTAATCGTGGCCGCCACGCTTGAGGTTCCAGATCTCGCTGTCGGACAGGTCCTTGACCAGTTCCTTCGTGCGCGGATCGCGACCGAAGAAGTGGTCGCGCACGTAGCTGCCGTCGTTGGCCTTGTACGTCTGGAAATCGCCGTCGGGCGTGGTGTTCATGAGGTTGACGAGTGCGCCGTCACGGTCCTTGTGCAGCAACGAGTCCCACTCGCGGCCCCACACGACCTTGATGACGTTCCAGCCGGCGCCGCGGAAGAACGATTCCAGTTCCTGGATGATCTTTCCGTTGCCGCGCACCGGGCCGTCGAGGCGCTGAAGGTTGCAGTTGACGACGAAGGTCAGGTTGTCGAGACCCTCGGTCGCCGCGACGTGTGCGAGACCGCGCGATTCCGGCTCGTCCATCTCGCCGTCGCCCAGGAACGCCCAGACGTGCTGATCGGACGTGTCCTTGATGCCCCGGTCGTCCAGGTAGTGGTTGAAGCGGGCCTGGTAGATCGCGTTCATGGGTCCGAGACCCATGGAGACCGTCGGGAACTCCCAGAAGTCCTGCATCAGACGCGGGTGCGGGTACGAGGGCAGGCCGCCGCCGTCCTCGGCGTGGCTGTACTCCTGGCGGAAGCCGTCCATCCGCTCGGCCGGGATGCGGCCCTCGAGGAAGGCGCGGGCGTAGATGCCGGGGGAGGCGTGGCCCTGGATGAAGATGTGGTCACCGCCGCCGGGGTGATCCTTGCCGCGGAAGAAGTGGTTGAAGCCGACCTCGTACAGCGCGGCCGACGACGCGTAGGTGGAGATGTGGCCGCCGACGCCGACTCCGGGGCGCTGTGCGCGGTGCACCATGATGGCCGCGTTCCAGCGGATCCAGGCCCGGTAACGGCGCTCCATCGACTCGTCGCCGGGGAACCACGGCTCGTTCTCGGTGGGGATGGTGTTGACGTAGTCGGTCGACGTCAGCGCGGGAATGGCCACGCGCTTCTCGCCGGCGCGTTCGAGCATGCGCAGCATCAGGTACCGAGCGCGCTGCGGTCCGGACCGCTCGAGGAGCTGGTCGAAGGACTCGAGCCACTCGTCGGTCTCCTCGCCGTCGATGTCGGGGAGGTAGGACGCAACGCCCTCGCGAATGACACGAACGCGACCGTCCGACGTGCTGCTCCGCGCAACGGCTCCCTCCTCGCCCGCAACTCCGTTGGTAGCCGATGTACCGCTACGGTCTTCCTTCGTCGAATCCGACAACGTCACTACTCCTCGATGTGGCGGGCACATGGTGGTACGCCCGGTCCAGTGCGGGTCGGCCGTGTGACGGTGACCCGCGTGTGCTTCATGGGTGATCGTCGTCAATTCTGCCGCATCGGCGTCGGGTTGGTGCACATGGTCGCTGATTGGGTATGCGTGAAATCAATGCAACGTCGATCCGAACCACACAAACCGCCGCGTCGGCTTGCGCTGGGGCGCCGGACACTGTTCGCTTTGACTACTGCACACTTGGCGTGACTGCACGCCGAGTACATCGATTGAAGGAGGACCCCACCGTGGTCGCCGCGGCGGACGCCCAGAACTACGCCCAGAAACTGGGAATCACACACGACATGGTTGTCCAGGAGCTGGGGTGGGACGAGGACACCGACGACGAGCTGCGGGCGGATGTCGAAGACACCATCGGTGGTGAAACGGCAGACGAGGACTCCGACGAGGTCATCGACGTCGTCCTCCTGTGGTGGCGCGACGGTGACGGAGACCTGGTGGACGCCCTCATGGACGCCATCACGCCTCTCTCCGACGACGGCTTCGTGTGGGTTCTCACCCCCAAGACCGGTCAACCCGGCCACGTCGAACCCAGCGAGATCGCGGAGTCCGCACCCACGGCAGGTCTCACGCAGACCTCCGCTGCGAACTTCGGGACCTGGTCCGGGAGTCGGCTGGTCCAGCCCAAAGCCAACCCCACCAAGCGCTGATGACCATCGACGTCGGAACGGTCGCGCCGGATTTCACGCTGAAGGACCAGAACAATCAGCCGGTGTCCCTCTCGGACTATCGCGGGGTGAAGAACGTTCTGCTGATCTTCTATCCCCTCGCGTTCACCGGTACCTGTCAGGGCGAGTTGTGCAAGGTGCGTGACGAACTGCCCAAGTTCGAGAACGACGACACCGCGGTGCTCGCGGTCTCCGTCGGCCCGCCGCCGACGCACAAGATCTGGGCGGCGGAGCAGGGGTACACGTTCCCGCTGCTGTCCGACTTCTGGCCCCACGGTGCCGTCGCCGAGGAATACGGCGTGTTCAACGCCGATCTCGGGTTCGCCAACCGTGGAACCTTCGTCATCGACACGGACGGAATCGTCCGCTTCGCCGAGATGATGGGTCCCGGTGAAGCCCGTGACCAGGGCGCTTGGGAGACGGCTCTGGCCACGCTAGATTCGTAGATCGCGAACCCCGCCGATGTCGGCGGGGTTCTCGGGCGTATAGCTCAGCGGTAGAGCTCTGGTTTTACACACCAGCGGTCGGGGGTTCGAACCCCTCTGCGCCCACTCGCACTTCTGCCCAACTCGGGTCCATACCCGCAGGTCGGACCCCTCAGCCTGACTCAGCCCATAGCCGGTGGGCACATTTTGGGCACACTTGCCTCACGGGCACTGTCGAGCGCCGCACCCACCGCGTCGAGATCATCGTCGAACAGGTCCGCGTAGACGTCGAGGGTCATCGCCGCCGACGCGTGGCCGAGCATCCGCTGCAGCGCCTTCACGTTCGCCCCGGCCTGCACCGCCAGAGACGCCGCGGTGTGCCGCAGATCGTGCGGCGTCACCCGAGGGGTCTGCGCCTGAAGCACAGCCTTGTCGAACCACCCCGAGACGTTGTGCGGCCGCGCCAGATGCCGACCCGAATCGTCCGGGAAGAGCAGATCCTCCCGCGCCTTGCCCTCGCACTGCACCGCCAGCATCGGCACCAGGAACGCAGGCAGCGGCACCGTCCGCCGCTTGTGCCCCTTCGTCGTCCCCACGATGATCTCGGACCCCACCGCAACGGCGTTCTCGTCGACCGTGGCCCGCTTACGCAAAAGATCGAGATCCTTCACGCGCAGCCCCGTCGCCTCACCCCACCGCAGCCCGCAGTACGCCAGTGTCAGCACCAACGTCGACCACTGACCGGCGCTCGTGGCGAGGGCGTCGACCTGGGCGTGCGTGAGGTACACGTTCCGCTTCCGCGTCTTGCGCGGCAGCCGCGTCCCCGTCCCCTTCCCGACACCCCGAGCAGGATTCGCCAGAATCAGGCGGTCGCGCACGGCGTCGTCGAGGATGCTCGCCAGCACGCCGAACGTCCGAATCACCACGGTCGCGCCGACCGTCTCACCGAGCTCAACCACCCACGCCTGCACGTCCGTCGGCTTCACGTCCACCAGGCGGGTCGAACCCCACCGCGGTTCTACACGCAGCCGCCACGCCACCTCCAGCGGCGCCCACGTCGACCGCTTCAGGTGCCCCCGCTGACGCTCCAGCCAGTCCGGGCCGAGTTCGCCCACCGTGCGCCGGCCGTCGGCGGGGGAGACGTACTCACCCCGCAGCTTCGACACCTCGACCGTGTTCGCGAACGCCTGGGCGTCCCGCTTGGTCGTGAACCCTCTCTTCTTGGTTTGTCGGTGATCTGGTGTGCGGTATCGAACCTGGTATCGGCGGCCATTCTTTGTGTCGTATTGCTCAACCGTTGCCATTCTCGACCCGCATTTCTTGGCGATCCTTCCGGTATTCCTCGAAGTATAAGTCGAAAAGATCAAATAGGCGTTCTTTCCTGCGTTTGTCCATTTTTCGAATCTGTGTTAGCATCTGCGAAACCTCCTGTGGCACAACGAATACCCCATCTTCGTGCTCGGCAGCAGCAACACCGTTCTCATCGCTTTCGTCCCATTCTTCGCCAGGTACTTGAATCCAGGACGGCCTGAAGATTCCCTTACCCCAACTCCACAGAACGCCCAACCGGGTAGCCCCTACTCCGGTCGCTTCTACGGGCGCAACTCTCGCGTGCTCATACCGCTCTGTTGTGTACGGGAAAAGCAGTGCGAGCGGAGAGACGTGGAGTGCGACAGCCAAGGTCATCAGGTCGTCGACGTCGACCCTTCGGCGGCCCTGCTCAATCTGATTGATGGACCCGTGACCTAACGGACGGTTCAGCTCCTCAGTCCGCGCCGCCAGTGCGCGCAAACTGAGTTTTCTCTTGGTCCGTAAGCGGAGCACATTCTCCCGGACGGTTTCGCCCGTTGGTCCTCGAAGCACCTCGTCTGTCGCCATATCCGACACGCTACGGCGCGGTCTTGCGACAGTCCAGATCCGGTGTTACGTTGTGCTGGCTTTCGTTACACGGCGTTAGCAACTTAAGACAGGAGTTGAAATGCCCCACTCGGACACAGGAGCCCGAAGATCAGCGCTCGCCACACCAGCAGAGGCGGCAGATTTCCTCAGGACCAGCACGAGCGCGCTATCGCAGATGCGTTACCGACGATCCGGACCACGCTTCGTGCGGCACGGCCGCAGGGTCCTCTACACCTGGGATGACCTCGCTGCGTACGTCAAAGCGAACACGGTGTCCGTCGATCGCTTGGATGGCGTCGCCTGATGCTGCACAGGAGCAAGAAAAACGCCCCCGACGCCGGCCAGGGCATCGAGGGCTTGAACCAGAAGAACCGACCCATGACGGAAGGAACCAACTGATGAGTAACAGCGTAGACCAGACCACCGACGAGAACACGGCACAGTCCGAGTTCGCCGAGTACATGGCCGAGAACCTCGCCAAGGTGAAGCCCGATTCCGCACTCTGGCAGCTCTACGCCAAGGAACGCGCCGGCGAAGATCTGTACTTCATGAAGGCCACCGAGATCGTCGAGAAGCTCTTCCCCGACGCGACCGCACCCGAGTGGGCCGAAGACGGCGATACCCGAAACTACTACACACCTTCTATGAGCTCATGGCAGTCGATACCTGTCCGTGTGCCTCTTCGGCGAGAGAGCGGGCACGCCGACGAACACGTCGGATTTGCACCGGCGCACGTGAGCGCAGCCCTGATACAGATGATGACTAGTCATGAGGCATACATCCAGGTCGATCACACCAAGTCCGCGATCGAAGGCCGCGGACTCGAACGTGTGGACAAGATGATCATGACGCTCGGCGAAGCGGCCGAACTCGCACACGGGTTACTGCTCCTGCTCGACGTCGCCCTCGAAGGCGAGGTGCAGAAGTGAACTTCTACACCGGAACGGATGTGGTCCTCAACGCTGCCGCGATCGCTGCACGCGCTATGGAATGGGCGCCGGAATCGCTCGTCGAGAACGTCGGTGTCAACCCGGACCGCACCGAGATCCAGGTCCTTGACGCCAGCTTCCGTCAGATGACCAGCGCCCTGGCCCTCGCCGCCGAATACTCCGACGGTCGACCTGTTCGGACGGTCGTGGAGATCGACCCCGGCCATGTCGTCGTGCACGTGTGGCCCTACCGGGCGACGCACCGCCCGGAGAGGGTTGTGTACGAGGGACCCCGTGCCGCTGATCCAGGACAGGACAACGGCCGATACCGAGTGTGGGCCGACGAGTCCACCTGCACCCTTCGCCTCGAACGGTTCACTCCCGGCGCCGATGGGTTGGTGGGTTCCTGATGAGGTCCTGGATGGATGACACGGAGACCGAGAAGGCTCGGGTGCACGCCGACAACACCGGCGCCGAGATCCGAGTGGACTGGGGTGCGACCCATCTGCGGATGAGCGTCACCGAGGCGGTCGATCTGCTGTACGACCTCGTGGACGTGCTCGGTGAGATCCCACGCAAGCCGATGACCACTCGTCGGATGCAGGTGCCTCACCGCATCACCCGCGACGAAGGCCGCGTTCGCGCCGCCGCCGAGATCAGGGAGGCGTTGTGACGACCCTCGAACTCGTCCTCATGGTGCTGCTCGCAGCGCAGTCGATCCTCTGGGTGGCAACGGATTTCAGGCGGTGGTCGATCGACAGCTGACACGCGTTCACAAGGGCCCGGTGCAACGTTTCCTGCCGAACGCAGTCGGGGCCGGCGAAGTCCGTAGACCTCGCCGGCCCCGCATCACCAGAAAGTCATGACCATGACCCAGCAGAGTAATCATACCAATTCTGCCCTCGAAAACTCCTCGCTCGAAGAGCGTCTCGAACTGCTCCGCAACCCCGCCGAGAAGCTGCTCATGGCCGCACTCGCGGGTGGGCACTTTCGTCTCGCCGTGCAGTGCTCCAGGTGCGGAACGTGGTTGGTCGCAACGTCGTCCGTCCGTCGCCACATGGGTCCGGTGTGTGCTCGCCACGCCGCCTCCGAAGAAGCAGGTGCCGCATGACCACCACCGCGTACACCCGGATCATCGAGGCGCTGAACGACACCGGTGCCACCATCACGAACGGTGGTCACGGACGTATCTCCGCCACCTGCCCCGCGCACCCCGATCGAACGCCGTCGCTGTCCGTCACCGACGGTGAGACCCGCGTACTCGTGCACTGCCACGCGCACTGCGACACCACGGACGTTCTCGCCGCCCTGAACCTGACGATGCGAGACCTCTACGACCATGACGACGTCGACTACACGTACGCCGACGGGCGGATCAAGCGCCGCAGCACCGTCAAGAAGGCGTTCACGCAGCCGGGAAACAACTCCGGCCGTGCCCTGTACCGCGCCGATCGCCTCGCTACGGCCGACGTGGTGTACCTCGTCGAAGGGGAGGAGGACGTGCACGCCGCTGAGATTCTCGGTGTCGTCGCCGCGTGCACACCGTCCACGTCGGGGGCGGAGAAGTTCGACTACACGCCGCTGTACGGCAAGCGGGTGATCGTGGTCCAGGACAAGGACACCGCGGGCCGCAAGCACGGTGCACTGCAGGTGTCGATCCTCGCCGATCACGCCGACGTCGCCCTCGTCGAACCCAAGCACGGCAAGGACTTGTCCGACCATGTTGCTGCCGGCGGCACGATGGTCGACCTCGTACCGATCCGCACCCGGCCGCGCGAGCTTCGCCTCACCCGCGGATCCGACGTCGTCACCCGGCGGGTCGATTGGGTGATTCAGGACTGGATCCCGGCCGGATCGCTCACCCTCCTCGCCGGACGTGAAGGGCTCGGAAAGTCCACGATCGCTGCGTCGATCTGCGCTCAGGTCACCACCGGAACCACCGACGGCAAGCTCGCCGGGACACCGCGCACCGTGTTGTACGTCCATACCGAGGATGCCCGTGAGTTCACGGTGGCGCCGAGGCTCCGAGCGGCGGGGGCGGACATGGACCGGGTGCTGTTCGTGGACGTGCAGACCGACACCACCGACGACGGAACTCTGATTCTCCCGCTCGACACCCCCGCGCTGGAGAAGGTGATCGCGGACAACGATGTGGCGGTGGTGGTGCTCGACGCCGCCACGTCGAGCATGTCCTCGGAACTCAGCGGAAAGGACGACCGCGCCGTCCGGCAGTACCTCGAGCCCCTCTCTCAGCTCGCCGGCCGACGGGACTGCGTCGTTCTCGGTATTTGTCATTTCGGGAAGCGGGACGGGGCCGACACCGGCAAACTCATCCTCGGTTCGATCGCGTGGTCTCAGGTCGCTCGGTCGGTGCTGTCCGTCGCGCAGGACGACGAGACCGGGCACCTCATCGTCACGAACACCAAGGGAAATCTCGCACCGCGGGTGCGGTCGATGGAGGCGTCGATCGAGTCGACCACCATTGCCGCCGAGGACGGTGACGCCGAGATCGGCGTGCTCCGCTGGCACGGGGAATCCACCCGAGACGCTCGCGAACTGCTGAGTGGGCCCGACGACGCAGCGGACGCCGACGACCGCACCGAGGCCGAAGCATGGTTGGCCGACTACCTCACCGAGCACGGCAAGCCCGAAGCGCGGCAGGTGAAGGACGCAGCCCGCAAGGCCCGGATCTCCGAACCCACGGTCAAGCGGGCGGCGAAGAAACTCGGCGTGATCTACACGTATGAGGGGTTCCCGCGGATGTCGATCTGGTCCCTGCCGGAGACCACGGTGCAGTCGGCTCAGTCGGATCACACGCCGCCTTCACGTGAGCCAACTGAGCCAACTGAGCCAACTGGGCTTGACCTGGGGAAACTCCGTGAGCCAACTGGGGCGAAATCACAGTCGGCTCACGCCCGTGAGAGTGAGCCGACTGCAGAAAAGAAGGTCTCCAACGTCATTCCGATCGACCGCTCCCAGGCCACTGAACCCCGCTCGTGCGCGCTGTGTGACAAGCCGATGCCGGAAGCCAGCAGGGGCCGCGTCCACATCGACTGCGCGGTCGAGAAGTCGAAGCGTGTCGCTCGGGGGGACGCGTCGTGAAGCGGGGACCGAGGCCGATGCAGCATGTGGATCTTGGAATCGACGGATTGCTGCTGAACGTCCTGGCCGGCCTGCCTCGGCTCGACGGTGCCCTCTGCATCGGGCGTGCGGACATCTTCGACCCAAAGGGGGATGACGAAAGCAGGGTGGCGGCGGCCGAGCGCCACGAGCGTGCACGGGCCATCTGCGCCGGATGCCCGGTCCTCGACGCCTGCACCGAGTGGGCGCAGGACCAGCCCCTCGACGGGCAGGTGCTCGCCGGCACCGTCATGAGGCCCGGACGACGACGGGAGGCCGCCGCGTGAAGGTTCATATGCCCGACGCCTGGCCGAAGGTGCAGAACCGGCGCCCCGACACCCGCTCCGTCGTGGTGGTGATCGGCGGCGTCGAGATCGCCATGACTCCCGCCGAGGCGTTCGCCCTGGCCGACAAGATCGTCGACGCCGCCGAACGGGCCAAGAAATGACCCCGCCGATCCAGGTCCTCGCACCCGGCGTAGTGCTGCTCACCGGGCCCGCCGTCGACGCCGCCCGCATGTCCGTGGTCATCGCTCGCCGCGCCCGCAGCCGCAACCGACTACCCGACTCCGAACCCCTGCGGATACTGCAGGAGGAACTCGAAAGAGCGTCCGCTGCAGGACATTCGGACATCACCGAACCATCCGAGGGTGAGACTGAGGTCATCGAAACGATCGGCACCGACCGGGTAGCGCAGCTCCTGCAGTGCACTCCCCGACACGTTCGACGCCGCGGTACCCAGCTCGGCGGACGGATGGTCGGCGGCCGCTGGCGATTCGACGCACAGACCGTCACCGAACACATCGAAGGAGCAACGTAAATGGCACCCACCAAGACCGAGGTGATCGATTACCTGTCCGCACTCAGCGAAGCCGAACTCGGTGGACTCCTCACCGAAGCCCGACCCGACGAGGCCGACAAGACATCGGGCATCGCCGCCGCCAACGCCGAGGCCGACCGCCGGTTCGGGAAGAAGGTCTGATGTCCTTCGTCACCGGCCGAGCCACGTACCGCACCCTCGTCGCCGATCCCGTGCTGACCGCCATGATCGGTGCGCTCCCCGGCATCCCCGAAGCGCTCGCCGCCGACGCCCAAGCCGAAGCCCAACTCACCGAGGCAGCCGAACCCGCCCGGACCCTCGACGACGACATCGACACCCTCGTCGCCGCCGGCACCGTCACACCCACCGAGGTCGCCCGCCTGGCCGAACACCGAGCCAACGCCGTCTCCCTCGAATCCGAGAGGGCCGTCCTCCTCGAGATCCGGGCCCGCGCCACCAACGCACTCGAGCACGGTGTCATCTCCGCTGCACCCCGACTGCTCGACGACCTCAACGATCTTTTGGCGGATCTCCTCGACGACGCACAGACCCACGTCACCACCCTCGGCGCCATCAGCACCGCCGCCGACGCCATCGACGCCGGCACCGACCAGGTCACCGCATGGTCAGCCCTCACCGCACACCGACGGACCTACGACGCACTCCGCCGTGCACAAGCCGCCATCATGGTCAGCACCAACGAGCAGAGGTGGAACTCGGCACGCCGCGTCGGCAGTGGTCCCGCGCTACCCGCCAGCGCCAACGACGCACACATCGCGAACCTCGACGAGATCTGGCCGACATGGCGAGCGACGAAGGGCGCCGCCCAGAGCGGTGCGCGCCTGGACCCCGCAGGTGCGGTGCTACGCGACTCCATCAGCGGCGACCGCATCAACGGTGCCCCCTGGCCCGACGAACCAGTAGCCGAGCTGGCATGGCTCGTCGCCCGCGCCGAACTGTGGATCCCGAACCCCCGCAAGCTGGACGACTTGTGGGACGAGCGGCAGGAACGTGACCGGGACAAGGCCCGCGAACTGTCCGAGGGAGTCAAGGCCGGGGTGAAGCAAACCACTAAGCGCCTCGGCCACACCGAGAGCCACGCCATGGCCTGGCACGCCATGACCGGCCGATGACCCAAGGGGGCACGACCCCCACACCCCGCCCCAGCTCCCACGGATGGCATTCACGTAAGCCCTCCCTACGGGTCTGGGTGATCCATCCCTGAACCTCTGCTCGACCCTTTCCACCCCTTTCCGGGCCCGGTGCGCGATCCACGGAAGGTGGGATCACGTGACCGAACTCGGCATCGGATATTTGTCGATCGTCCCCGAGACCTCGAAGTTAGGCCCCGGTATTCAATCCGCCCTCAACGGTGCGCAGGCCGGCGCAGACCGGGCAGGGCAGGGCATGGGCTCGAAGCTCGCCACCGGCCTCGGCAAGACCCTGAAGGTCGGTGCAGTCGGTGCGGGTGTCGCGGCCGGTGGCGTTCTCGGTACCGCGATCACCAAGGGCATCGGGCGCCTGTCGGGCATCGAGAACGCCACGGCGAAGCTCACCGGCCTCGGCAACTCGGCATCCGCAGTCGAGTCGATCATGGACAACGCGCTGGCGTCGGTGAAGGGCACTGCATTCGGGCTCGAGGACGCGGCCACGGTCGCGGCGTCGGCTGTCGCTGCCGGGGTCAAGCCCGGCAAGGACCTCGAACGGACCCTCAAGCTCACCGGTGACGCCGCGACCATCGCCGGTGTGGGCATCGGTGAGATGGGTGCGATCTTCGGCAAGGTCGCGGCCTCGAACAAGATTCAGGGCGACGTCATCGCCCAGCTCAACGATCAGGGCATCCCGATCATCCAGCTCCTCGGCAAGGAGTTGGGCACCACCGCCGAGGAAACGCTGAAGCTGGCGTCGGACGGTGAGGTCAACTTCGCGACGTTCCAGAACGCGATGGAGAAAGGTCTCGGTGGGGCGGCCCTGAAATCCGGTGAGACCGTCAAGGGTGCTCTCGCGAACATGGGAGCGGCGCTCGGTCGGTTCGGTGCCACGGTGGCCGGTCCGGGATTCCGTCAGGCCGCCGGTGCGTTCGGCGCGATCACCGACGCCGTCGACGGACTCAACACCAAAGCCAAGCCCGTCATGGAGGACTTCGAACAGAGCCTCACGAGTTCCTACATCCCGTCGCTGCTCGCGTTCGGTGAGGCCGGTAAGGACGCGTTCGACGAGTTCACCAACTCCGACCTGGTGACGTCCTCGGTGTCCCGGCTGTCCGGGATCTTCGACGACCTCGTCATGACCGGCACCGCACTCGCACCGTCGCTGCTGTCGGTCGGACAATCCCTCGCCACCGCCTCCGCCGCCACGGGCGTCTCGGCGTGGGGCGTGTTGCTTAACACCCTCGAAGCGGTGGCGCCCATCCTCGACGCCACCCTCGTGCCTGCGCTCGAAATGGTGTCGTCGCTGATGACGGAGAATCAGGGCGTCGTCAACGGCCTCGCTGTGGGGTTCCTGGCGTTCAAGACCATTCCCGCGCTGTTCACGCCGATCTCCGCTCGGTTGACTCAGGTGACCGCCCAGACCGCTGCGTATGCGGCGTCGACGCGGGCGCTGACCACCGCGCAGTCCGGGATGATCCGTGTCGCCGGGGTCGGCACCACCACTCTCGGACGGTTCGGCACCACCGTTCAGCAGATCGGGCAGCGCGCCCCTGCGGTGGCGGGGATGCAGCAGGCGTTCGTGAACGCCGCGGCCGGCGCCGAACGCTTCGGCCGCACCGCGGGCACCGTCAGTGCAGCATCCGCCGGTGTCGCATCCGGAGTTCGGGGAATCTCGTCCGCGCTCGGCGGCCCTCTGGTCATCGGCCTCGCGGCCGCCGCCGGTGTCACGATCGGGCTCGTTCGCGAGTTCGGCAAAGCGGAGAAGCAGACATCGGCGTTGGATTCGGCGTCTCGTGTGGCCGCGTCGTCCTCCCGTGAATTGGCGGACTCTCTCGCCGCGTCGGCGGGTGCGGTCGACGACGGTGTCATCGCGGCCGCCACTCAGGGTCTCGAAGACTTCCAGGCCGCTCAGGCCCGTATCGCGGAGACCGGTCCGGGAATGTTCGGTCAGGTCACAGCGGGGTTGCGGGACATCGGTGGGTGGTTCACCGGTCAGGCGCAGGCGGGGACCGACGCCTACAACGCCATGCGGCAGACCGCCGAAGGTGCTGCGCAGACGAAAGCCGAGTTCGACCGACTCAGCCTGTCCTCGGATGAGCTCGCGGCGAAGGTCACGGGATCGAAGTCGTCGTTCGAGGCGTTCGAGGCGCAGCTCCGTGCCGGTGGCATGGGCGCTGCGGCGGACGAGTTGGCCCGTCAGCGTCGGGAGTTCGAACTCCTGCAGTCGTCGATGGAGCGCATCGGGCCCGCCTCACTCATGGTCACCGACGGCCTCGACCAGATCGCCGGTGCAGCCGGTGACTCCGACAAGAAACTCTCCGGACTCCGGACCGTGCTCCAGGGACTCGGCATCCTCGAAACCGACGTCAACAGCGCACTGTTCGACGCCGCCGAATCGGTCCGCGAGATCAGCACCGCCGCCGCCGAGGCAGCAGACCCGGTCGGTGGTCTCGGTGAAGAACTGCTCGGGCTCAACGGCAAACTCGACGGCGCCAAGCCCAACGCGTCCGCGCTCAAGGATTCACTGCGCGAACTCGGTGACCAGTTCCTCAACCTTCGGATCTCCGGTGTCGACGCCGGCACCGCGATGGGCACCATCGGCCCCGCCCTCGACGCCCTCGCCACGCAGTACAACCTTCCGATCGACAAGGTCCGCGAGCTGGCCGAGGAACTCGGTGTCGTCGACAACGCCTACGTCACTCCAATCCTGGATGTCCAGGGCGAAGACGAAGCCATGCAGGCCCTCACGGCGGTCACCTTGGCGATGGGCCAGATCGACGGCGACGGACCGAAGACCATCGGCCCGATCCTCATCGAGGACGAGCAGGCCCGCGCCGCTCTGCAGCGTCTCGGGTTCGAAGTCGACGTCATCGACGCCACGACCGGTGAGGTCACGGTCACCGCGAACTCCACCGCAGCACTCGCCGCCATGGAACGGGTGAGGGCCGAGGTCGTCGGCCTCGACATCTCCGTCGCGGATCCGGCCATCACCGCCGACGCCACCGCGTTCAACATCCAAGACCAGGCGGTGCGGGACTCCCTCAACAGCATCGACCGCACCGCGGTCTCACCTCAGGTCGGTGCGATCATCGACGACTTCATCGCCGGACGGGACGTCACCCTCCGCGAGCTGTCTGTCATCAACGACTCCACCGCCGAGCCGGACGTGCAGTTGCTCATCACGCAGGCGTTGGAGCAGGCCCGTGTGGTCAACGACGCCATCAACGAGGCAGCCCGAAACCGCACCGTCCGCTTCGACATCGTGGAATACCGAAACGCCGTCAACACGTTCCGTGGTCCTCAGGGCAACGTGCAGGGCCCGGTGGCGATCCCCGGCAACGCGATGGGCGGACGCCTCCCCACGTCCGGTCCCGGAACGGGAACCACCGACGGCATCCTCGGTGTCTCTCGCGCCACCGGTGCACCGACGTCGTGGGTGGACGCCGGGGAGTGGATCGTCAACCGCAACTCCTCGGATCGGTACGACCGCGAGCTCGCAGCCATCAACGCGGGCACGTTCCCGAAGCTGCCCGGCTACGCGGAAGGTGGTCGCGTCGGTGCAGTGGGCGCCGATGACCTTCTCGACTTCGTCAACGGGTCGCAGGGCAAGCCCCTCACCGGTGCCCCGTACGACTGGGGCGGCGTCAACTGGGGTGACTGCTCGGGTGCGATGTCCGCCATCGCCCGGTTCGCAGTCGGCCTCGCACCCTTCGCGGGAAGGTTCGCCACAGCCACACAGGGTTCGGCTCTCGCCGCGCTCGGGTTTCTGTCCGGCCGCGGGTCGAACGGTGACCTGCGGATGGGGTGGAAGAACGGTGGACCTGGTGGCGGTCACACTGCCGGCACGCTCCCGGACGGCACGAACGTGGAGATGGGGGGCGGGTACGGCGGCGGAATGGTCGGCGGCACTGTCGGTGCCGATGCCGGCCAGTTCACCGATCACGCGTATCTGCCGATCGGGCCGTCGGCGTCGTTCGACGATCCGGGCGGTTGGTCGCAGCAGGGACGCGGCCGGGTGAACAAGGACGGCACTCCGATGGTGGGGGCCGACGTCGACACCACCACCTCCCGCGTCGGACCGTCCGCACGATCCGCCACCGGCGCCACCCCCACACCCGCATCCTCCGCGTCGTCGTGGTCGCAGATGGCCGGACAACGCGCCGGGTCCGTCGTCGAAGCATTCATCTCCGGTCAGGTCTCCGACGCACTCGGTGTGTTCGGCATCCCGGACTCCCTGCCCCCCATCGTCCAGGCCGGACAGCTCACCGCCGACGCATGGGCGAAGCAAGGGGAAACCGAGGGCACCGCCGAGCAGCGGGTCCAGCCCACCGAACCGGGGATGACCGAGGTCGACCGCCTCGGTGACGCACCGCCGAACTCCCCGCCCGCACTGCTCGAACTGCTCAAGGGTTGGGCCGCAGCACGCGGATACGCAGGAGGTGGATCCGTCACCGGTGCACCCGGACACGACAAGGTCCCCGCATGGCTGACCGCGGAGGAGTTCGTGGTGAACAAGCGTGCCGCGAACGCCGGTCAGAACCCGGCGATCCTGCAGGCCATGAACAGCGGGGCCAACCTCGCGCTCGGCACCCAGCAGGCCGAGGCACAGGACACACGCCGAGAAGGGGACACCCACTTCCACGTGTTCGACATGCGCCAGGCGCACCGCGAAGAGCGTGACCGTCAGCGCGACAAGGCGCTCGCGTTCCAGACCATCCGACGCTGACACCCAGCCCCCGCCCGAGCGTCCACCACCGTGGCACTCAGGCGGGGGCCGTCGTCGTTTCAGGGGAGTTTCACAATGAAACTCCCCTCGACCCCAGGGGCCACACCCCCATCAGCACCACACAGCGGCCACGGATGGCATTCGCGTTCGGGTTGCGCCTGAGTCTGGGGATCCGCCGGCACGAGGGCACTGACGCGGTGTCAGCCTGGTTGATACCCCCGAGGGGTACTTCCGCAGGGTCGCCATGACCCCGCGCAGGGTCGCGTTCGAAACGCGACCCTAAGCAGTCCTCACCACCTGACTGACCAGCCACGTTGTCGACTCCGACAAGCTGCCGTACCAGCGAATTTGCTGGTGCCGCTTATGGCAGATCCGTCAATACCGGGAGCTGACTGAGCTGCCGATGATCGTAGGGCAGTCGTGGCGAGATCCACCACGACTGGGCAACCATGGTGGAAGTCGCCACAGATGGTCGGACGCTTTGCCGGTGGCATCAAGTCATGGTCTGAGAGTGACACCGCGTCACGCTCAACGGGGCGCCGGGGGATGACACGTCCACCATGAACGCCTCCTGCGCGTTCCTTCCGGGAACTCTCAACCGTGGGCACATTTTGGGCACAATCTACCTGGATTCTGGGTCATCCCGAGTTATCTCAGGTTGCCTCAAACGCAGGTGGGACGGCATTTCCCAGTTCTGGCCTGGGACTCGGCGAGGGTTCGAACCCCTCTGCGCCCACTCTCGTGTCGTGACGCGCTCAGTCCAGCAGCCCTCGGATGTCGTCCGCGGTGAGCACCGTGCTGAAGGCAGCGCCCTCGTCCAGCACGCTGCGAAAAAGCGCCGCCTTACGGTCCTTGAGCGCCATCACCTTCTCCTCGATGGTGCCGCGCGCGACGTAGCGGTTCACGAACACCGTCTTGGTCTGACCGATGCGGTGCGTACGGTCCACGGCCTGCGCCTCGGTGGCGGGGTTCCACCACGGATCGAGGACGAAGCAGTAGTCCGCCTCGGTGAGGGTGAGGCCCACACCGCCGGCCTTGAGGCTGATCAGGAACACCGGAGCATCCCCGGTCCGGAACCGCTCGAGGACGTCGCCGCGGTGACGGGTGCTGCCGTCCAGATACTCGTGGCAAATCCCGTTCTCGCTCAGACGATCGCGCACTCTCGACAGGTATCCGGTGAACTGGCTGAACACCAGGGCGCGGTGCCCGCCGTCGATGACCTCCTGCAGTTGCTCCAGAAGTTCGTCGGTCTTGGAGCTCGAGATGGACGCGTGGGCCGGGTCCACGAGGAACGGATCGAGGCTGAGCTGCCGCAGCATCGTCAAGGACGTGAGGATGGTGAAGCGGTTGCGGTCGAGGTCACCCAGCAACCCCAGGATCTTCTGCCTCTCTCGGTTGAACGTGAGGTCGTAGAGCCGCCGGTGTTCCGGGTTCAGATCGACCTCGACGGTCACCTCCTGCTTCGGCGGCAGATCCGTCGCCATGATCTCTTTGGTGCGGCGCAACACGAGCGGGCGAATGCGACGACGTAAGCGGGCGAGTGCATCGGAATCGCCCTCGCGCTCGATCGGTCGGCGGTACAGCTCGGTGAACGAACGTGGGGACGGGAACAGACCGGGGGACGTGATGGACAGCAGCGCCCACAGTTCCATGACGTTGTTCTCCATCGGGGTGCCGGTGATCGCCAGCTTGAACGGCGCCTCGAGCATCCGCGCGCACTGATACGACTTGCCCTGGTGGTTCTTGACGTACTGCGCCTCGTCGAGGACCAGGCCGGACCAGGTGCGCGAGTCGAAGTCGTCGAAATCCATCCGGAAGATGGTGTACGACGTGACGACGATGTCGGCGCCCTCGGCGAGATCGACGATGCTCTGCCGGCGTCGAGCCCGGGTCTCGGCCGCCGTGACCACCCGTAGGTTCGGTGCGAAGGCGGCGGCCTCGCGGGCCCAGTTGTGCACCACGCTGGTGGGCGCGACGATGAGGAAAGGCGACGCCAATCCCGTTGTCTCGCTTTGCTGCTGGACCAGGGCGAGAGTCTGGATGGTCTTGCCCAGCCCCATGTCGTCGGCGAGGATGCCGCCGAGGCCGTGGGCGTAGACGAACGACAGCCAGGACAGACCCTCCTGCTGATACGTCCGCAGGGTCGCGTCCAGACCGTCCGGCGGTGCGACCGGCTCGAGACTGTCGAGCGCGAGCAGCCCCGACACCTGCGCCTGCCAGGCGTCGGCCTGCCGTTCGACAACACCGAGCGCCACGAACTCGTCCCACAACCCCACTTGGAATCGACTCAGCCGCAACGGGTCCGAGGGTGCGTCCTGAAGTGATCGCGCCTCCTCGACGAGGGCGCGCAGCTGGGCCAACTGCTCGGTCTGCAGATCGAAGTACCGGCCGTCGGCCAGCATGAGGTGGGTGTCGCCGCGGGCGAGACCGGCGATGACCTCCGCGACGGGAACGGCGGTGCCGTTCACCACGACGTCGACGCCCAGATCGAACCAGTCGGTGTTGCCCTCGACCGCACTGGTGCCGACGGAGATCGCGACATCGGCACTGACGTCGGCGAAATCGGGTGGTTCACCGGTGACGACGACCCGCACGTGATCCAGTGCTTCGAGCGCGGGAACGCAGTGCGTCAGCAGGTGCGCCGTACCGACTCCCGTGCGCGTGAACGGCCGCAGCGTGCCGAGGAACGACGGGGTGTCGAGGATGTCGGCCACGGCGGTGACGAGCCGGAACTCGGCGGACGTGTCGCGGGTGCCGTCGGCGACGGTCGGTTCCTCGCAGCCGATGTACCGCGGAACCGAGTCCACCGTGTAGCACCACGTGCCGGACACCTCGGCGCGGTGGCCGGGTGAATAGACCACCGTCAGTTCGAGTTCCGGGCCGACGACCACCGGCTCCCGATACGACGAATCCGAGGACACCACGGCCGCACTGCGCCGAATGGCGGGGAGGTACCGAGCGGAGAAGGCCGCCCGATCCTCGCGCGGCACCTGCAGATCACCCTCGGTGGTGGCCATCGGCATCAGCGAGGTGGGCACCGGGGTGTCGAACCGGGCGAGGCGAAATGCTCGCTTGGACCAGTCCTCGCCGGACCTGCTGTCCCAGAACACCAGTCCGGTGCCGTCACCGCCGACGAACGCGAGTGACTCGCTGTCGAGGGCGACACCGGCGACGGTGGTGCGGCCCGACACGGTCAGCGACCCGGAATCGTCGGCCGTGACGTCGACTTCGAAGTTCGCGGGCGCGATCGGCGGAATGCGGCCGAGGGTGCGGGTGGCGTGGATCAGTTCCAACCCGGCGGACTCCGCACCACCGAGGATGTTCCACATCATGCGGCCGGGCAGATCGCCGAGATCGAGGGTGCCCATCTTCTGATGCGAGTACCGAGATCGGCCGGTGCGGGTCTGCACGAGGTAGAGGGAGTAGAGCTCCTCGAGAATCTCGAGCTGCTGATCGACCCAACGATCGAACGAGTACGGCATGCGATCCCAGGCGATGCCGGTCGTCGTCCACTGTCCGGCCGGGCTGCGCCGGACGGGGCGTGCGAGCAGGCGAACGGAATCCGGACGATCCGCCTCCTCGGACAACGACATCTGCAGAGCGAGATGGGATTCGGTCTGCGCACCGGTCTCGGGGTCGACCTCGTCGAGGAGCGGTTCGAATCGCTGCGACCAGTGCGACGGCTGAGGAGTCGGGGCGATGGTCGAGCGCACCGCGTGCAGCACCACGGCGACGCAGTGCTTGCAGTTCGCCCCCACGGGGCACGAGCACCGACTGTCGCCGACCCCCATGACCTGGCGACCCTTCATGCTGAGCTCCACCCACGTCGAGTACGGGGTGGCGCCCTGGCCGCGCACCTGAGCCCGCAGCGAACGGGTGCTCAGGTCGCACGACAACGCGGACACCCGGCCGGCCTTGGCGTACGCGTCACCGCGCGAGTAGGTGTCCGTGCCGAATCGCATGCTGAGCGCCGTCGGCGTCAGAGCGAGCATGGGTGGAAGGGGGTCGCTCATCGCACCCGACTGTAGGCGAGCGCGCTCGACGATGATTTCCCTGAGGTGGCGTTGCCTGGCTCCCATCTCTCACCACCCCACGTCGGTGGGCGATGGACTGCGACGGCACGTGATGATGTTCATGATTTCCCCCCGGAAGTTGTGGACGAGAAGGTAGACCGGGGGACCGACACGGTTGCGGTGAGCGGAGTGGGGTGCGCTCGGTGGGCGCGATCCCGCGCACCCTCCGGCGCTCTGCGCACGCTGCACGGTGCGCGAGGACTACTCCACCCCGCCCGCGCACCCTCCAGCGCTCCCATGCGATCCCGCGCACCGTGCAGTGAGATGCGCACGCTGCACGGTGCGCGCGGCGCTGCAGGGTGCGCGAGGGAGCCTCCCACCCCGCGGCGCGGCCGGACCACGTGCAACGGACCGACCGTGTCCCGCTCAGTGCGCCTGCGGCACCTTCTTCGGCAGCGTGAACACCAGGAGGAAGGCGAGCAGCGCGAACCCGGTGCTCACCAGCATGGCGTTGGCCGCGCCGTCGGTGAAGGCCTGGCCCACCTCGTCCGGACTGCTCACGGTCAGCGAGGCGAACAGCACGCTGCCGATGATCGCGATACCCACGGCACTGCCGACTCGCTGCATCGTGGAGATGACGCCGCTGGCCGCTCCGGCGTCGGGACGGTCGACGGTGGCCACGATGAACTGGGCGTTGGGTGCGATGAACGCGCCGTTGCCCAGGCCCGCGACGAGCATGGGCGCGACGAGCATCCACACCGAGAGATCGGCGGCGTCGGTGACGGTGAGCACGACCCACATCCAGCCGAGACCGACGGTGACCAGACCCGCGCCGAGAACCAGCACGTTGCGGCCGAGGGAGAGGCTCAGCCGGTTGCTCTGGGACGACGAGACGATGCTGCCCAACGCGAAGGGCAGCGACACCACGCCCGACGCCAGGGCGGTGTTCCCGAGTCCGGTCTGCCAGAGGATCGAGATGGTGAAGAAGATCGAGGTGAAGGCCGCGAAGTAGACGAGGGCCAGAACGACGCCACCGGTGAAGGCGGGCCGGGTGAACAACCGCGGGGGAACCAGCGGAACCCGACCGCGCCGGGAGTAGGCGACCTCCCAGGCGCCGAACGCGGCGATGAGCAGCCCGCCGACGACGAGCGTGACGTACGTCCACGCGGGCCACCCGAGCTCCTGGCCCTCGATCAGCGGGACCAGCAGGGCGACGAGGCCGGCGGTGAGCAGGACCAGTCCCACCCAGTCGATACCGCCGTGCGGCGCCGGGGCCTCGCCCGCGTCCATCTCCTGCTTGGACGGAAGGATCTTCGCGGCCATGATCAGGCCCGCGATGCCGAACGGGAGGTTGACCATGAACACCAGTCGCCAGCCGTTCTCGTTTCCGAACGCCTCGATGATGAGACCCCCGATGATCGGCCCGAGAGCCGAGGACACACCGATGACGGCACCCATGATGGCGAAGGCCTTGCCGCGCATCTGCGGCGGGAACAGGAGCTGGATGTAGGCCGTCACGGCGGGCACGAAGATGCCGCCGGCCAGACCCTGCACGATGCGCGCTCCGATGAGCTGGAGATCGTTCTGCGCGACACCGCACGCCAGGCTGGCCACCGTGAACAGGGCCAGTCCGACCACGAAGATCCACTTGTGGCCGAACCGATCGCCGACTCGGCCGGCGGGAATCAGCGCAAGTCCGAAGGCCAGCGCGTAGCCGGAGATGATCCACGAGAGGGTGGCTTCGGAGGCGTCGAGGCTGGTGCGAATGGTGGGAAGCGCGACGTTGACGATGGTGGTGTCCAGCAGGGCGATGAACATGCCCATCAGCAGGACCATCAACGATTGCCACGCGCGCCGGGACACCGCGGGCGCGGCGGGGGAAGTGACGGACACCGAAAACCTTTCGCACAGGAAATGAACTCTCTGACGGTAGTTCGTCGTGACGCGTCATCGGGACGACTGTGGTGCATCTTCTAGAGTGAGCACGGCCACACCACGGCAGGGAGGACGGCCACACCACGCCGGTGGGGTCGGCCGGGGCGCAGGAAGGGACGGGGAACGGATGACCGACGGGATGCGGCTGGACGGGGCACGATCGACGGAGAGCGCAGGTGCTCGCCTCCACGCGTTCGGCGACGACGCCCTCGGCACCCACGACGCGGTGGGTCTGGCCGAGGCGCTGCGGGCGCGTGACGTCTCGCCGACCGAGGTTGCGGAGGCCGCGCTCGCGCGGGCCGACCGCGTCGCGGATCTGCACGCGATCGTCGGCGCGACCTTTTCGCCGATCGTCGGCAGCTCGTCCGGACGGTTCGCCGGGGTGCCGACCGTCGTCAAGGACAACAGTGACGTGGCTGGGCATCCGTCCGGTCTGGGATCGGAGATCGTTCGCAGTTCACCGGCCGCGAAGAACGGGCCGGTGGCCGAGCGGATGCTGGCGATGGGTCTGTCCGTGGTGGGCAAGACGACGCTTCCCGAGTTCGGACTGAGCGCCTCGACGGAGTTCCCGACGCGTCCGGCCACTCGCAGTCCGTGGAACACCGACTACTCGGCCGGGGCGTCGTCGGGCGGGTCGGCGGCCCTGGTGGCGTCGGGAGTGGTGCCGATCGCGCACGGGAACGACGGCGGCGGATCCATCCGGATTCCCGCGGCCTGTTGCGGTCTCGTGGGACTCAAGCCCAGCCGAGGTCGGTTCGTGCTCCCTGCGCTGGAGAAGATCCTGCCGGTCTCGATCGTGTCCGAGGGCGTTCTGACGCGCAGCGTGCGCGACACGGCGGCGTTCTGGTCCGTCGCGGATCGGGCGAGCGCCCGATCGTTGCGCCCCATCGGAACCGTCACCGGGCCGAGCACCCGGCGGCTGCGAATCGGTGTCATCGAGAACTCACCGGCCGGCGACGGCACGGACACCGAGACACTCGCCGCCGTACACGACGCCGTGCGGATGCTCACCGAGGCCGGCCACCACGTGGAGCCGGTGGGCGTGCTTCCGCTCGACGCACGGTTCCCGGCCGACTTCGTGCAGTACTGGGCGTTCCTCGCGTGGGCTCTGCAGAAATCGACGCCTCGGCAGAAGGGGACCACGCGAGCCGATTTCGACACGTTGACCGTCGGGTTGGCCGCGATGTTCGCCGCTCGGGCGCGCCACCTGCCGGGCGTGGTGCGGCGCCTGCGGGCCGCCGCCGTGGACTACCGGTCGATGTTCTCGCGATACGACGTCCTGCTCTCCCCGGTGCTCGGCCACGTCACACCGCCGCTGGGATTCCTCTCGCCCCGCGTCGATTTCGAGACCTACCTCGACCGGTTGACGCGGTACGCCGCCTTCACTCCGCTCCACAACGTGGTGGGAGCGCCCGCGATGTCGCTGCCGCTGGGTCGGAGTTCGGCAGGAACCCCGATCGGCGTGATGTTCTCCGCGCTTCCCGGCGACGAACGGACCCTCCTCGAGTTGGCGTTCGAGGTGGAGGAGGTGGCGCCGTGGTCCCGCGTCGACGAGTGAACCGGCCGCGCCGTCACGACCGTCGCACGGACGAGCCGAACACGATCGACCCGTCGGTGAGGGCCATTCCCGTCGTCGGACGGCGGCCGGCGAGATAGCCCAGCGGCCCGCTGGGCTCGAAGGCCCACGTGGTCGACAATCGCCGCACTCGGGAGATGATCTGGTTCTGCGACACCACCGTGCGTCCGTCGAGGTGCTGGGCGGTGACCAGCGGGATGCGCGGCATACCGGGAAGGACGCGCATCCCGACCGTCGCGCTCAGCGCTGCGACCGGCTCGCCGTCGAACGTCATCGACGCGGTGACCTCGCGGCCGCGCTCGTCCCGGCGGAACTCACCGAGGTGCTTCGGGATGGACCAGAGTTCGCGTCCGCCCGTGCGTGACTGCGGGCTGTCGACCCAGATGTGCGGAATGCTGCATCGAGGCCCGAACCCCTGGCGGCCGAGGACGGCGCCGATCAGTTCGTCGTACTTGAGGACGCCGCCCGCGGTGTACCGCACGAACGCGGTCGAGATCAGCGCGTCCGAGCCGACCGTCAGAAGACGGCAGTCGGCGTCCGCGGCGGAGGCGGCGACCTCGCCGGGCAGCTCGCGCACCGGAACTCGGAACACCGACAGCAACATGGTTCCGCCGAGGTACCAGGGCTCGGGCGGGTACGCGAGCCCGTCGGCTCCTCGAATCCATGGCGTATGCCCCTGCCGCTGCCGGGCGGGTGACGGGTCGGTGCGATCCTGATCGAGGAAATCGGTCATGGGTGCCAAGGCTATCGAAGACCGGCGGTGAAGCGGAGCGGAAGTGGGCCACATGAACACCGATACGACTGCCTCGGTCCTGGCCGTGGCGCTGGGTCTCGCCGCGGACCGCGCCTTCGGTGATCCGCGGCGCGGTCACCCGGTGGCCGCCTTCGGCAGCGTGGCCGCCGCGCTGGAGAAGCGCACCTATTCCGACGACCGCCGCGCGGGAATCGCGCACACCGCTCTGCTTCTCGCCGGGGTGACGGGCGCCGCGCTCGCGGCCGAGGCGGCGACGCGCGAACACCGGGTTGCCACCGTCGTGCTGCGGGCGACGTGCGTGTGGGCGACCGTCGGCGGGACCACGCTGGCGCGAACCGGGCTGGCCATGGCCGGCGCGATCGACGCCGACGATCTGCCGGCCGCCCGCGCGATCCTGCCGTCGCTGTGCGGTCGAGACCCGTCGCAGCTCGATGCCGACGGCATGGTCCGTGCCGCGCTCGAGTCGGTGGCCGAGAACACCTCCGACGCCACGGTGGGTGTGTTGTTGTGGACGGCGTTCCTCGGCGCTCCGGGTGCGGTGGCGTACCGCGCGATCAACACTCTCGACGCCATGATCGGGTACCGATCGGAGAAGTACCGCAACTTCGGCTGGTGCGCGGCGCGCGTCGACGACGTCGCCAACGTTCTGCCGGCGCGCTTGACGGGAGTGCTCACCGTCGCCGCGGCGCCGCTGGTCGGGGGCCGTCCGGGGGAGTCGCTCCGCGCGTGGCGGAACGACGCGAGCAAGCACCCCAGTCCCAACGCGGGGGTGGCCGAAGCGGCGGCGGCGGGAGCGCTGGGGGTTCGGCTCGGGGGAACGACGGTGTATCGGCACGGAGTGGAGATTCGCCCGACGTTGGGCGACGGGCGTTCACCGACGACGGACGATCTGCGTCGGGCGGTGCGGTTGTCCGTCGCGGTCCAACTGGGGGCCGCGGCCGCCGCGGCGGTGGCGGCGATGTCGGTTCGATCGGCGTTCGGGCTGCGTCAGCGCTTGCTGCCGTAGCGGTCCGCCAGGGTGGGATCCGTCGCGCGCCGACGGGCGGCGTCGGATGCCGGCGTCGTCGATCCGGACGTCGTCGACGAGCGCGATCGACCCAGCCGTCTCCGGGGCTGCAGCAGCGCGTCGAGGCCGTCGTCGTGCTGGTGAGTCGGGTCGGTGCCGTCCGGAGAGCCCGTGTGGGCTCGGATCTCGTCGGGGGATTCCTGCGCCGCATCCCCGTCGTTCGTGTCCCTGCCGTTCGTGTCCCCGTCGTCCGTGTCCCGGCGCCGCTCTCGGATCTCCGCGCGGACGAAATAGGCCAGGCCGAGCGGGGCCATCAGTCCGAACGCCAGCCACTGCAATCCGTAGGACAGGTAGGGGCCGGCGTCGAGCTGCGGCAGCGCGATGGGACCGAGACCACCGGGCTGATCGTCGGACAGCTGGACGTAGCCGTCGATGGGATCGGTGCCGGTCAGCGGGCCCACCTGCGACGGCGCGATGGTGTACACCTGCGGGAAGGGGGTGTCGGTGATGGGCGGTCGAGCCTCCGACGTTCCCTCCGCCACGCGGGCGCGACCGTCGAGCGCGACGGTGCCCGTGGGCGGTGGGTCGAAATCGGGAACGGCGTTCCCGTCGATCGGAAGTACGTAGCCCCGGTTGACGATGACGGTGTCGCCGGTGTCGGTCCGGAACGGTGTCAGCACGTCGTACGTCGGTGCGCCGTCGACGCTGCGCAGCCGCACGACGACGTCGCTGTCCGGGATGTACGAGCCGGTGAAGAACACCTGCCGCCAGTCCTCGTCGGTGGTGACCACCCCGTCGTCGACGACGGAGGACACGGGAACCGGGTCCGCGTCGAAGGACCGGGCGATCTGATCGTTGCGCTCGGACGTCGTGGAGTTCTTGCCGAGCTGCCAGGGCGCGAGGATCGAGAAGCAGAGGTATGCGAACAGCAGGACCAGGGCCGCGAGGACGAGCCACCCGGGCCGAAGAAGGAAGGACAACCGGCGCACAACTACACAGCGTAGTCGCCCGAGCGCGGGGATGGGTTCCGCGGTCAGGTCAGTTCGTGCAGTGTGGCCAGCAGTCCCGGTACCGCCGCCTCGACCTGTCGGCGTACCTCGGCGAAGTCCTCCTCGGATCCGTAGTAGGGATCGTCGACGGAGTCGGAATCGGCGTCCGGATCGAACGAGCGCAGTAGCGCCAACCGCTCGGCGGGCACCCCCAGGCGTCGCAGGTCGCGTTCGTGCGACCGGTCGAGCGCCACGACCAGATCCGCCGCGAGAATGTCCTCGTCCACCACCCGGGCGCGGTGCGCCGTGGGGTAGCCGTGACGTTCGAGTTCGGCGACCGTGCGGTGATCGGCGGGGTCGCCGACGTGCCAACTCCCGGTTCCGGCACTGGTCACCCGCACGTCCCCGTCGAGACCCTCGCGGGCGATCGCGTCGGCGACGATCTTCTCCGCCATCGGCGACCGACAGATGTTTCCGGTGCAGACGAAGGTGACGTGCACGGTCATCGCAGGAGTCCCGTCAGCAGTGCGGACAGATCGGTCGGGGTGTCGACGGACCAGGTGGCCGCCGCGTGCTCGGCCTCGAGTCCGTACCCCCATTGCACGAGGACCACGGGGATGCCCCACTTCCCGGCGCCGAAGACGTCGTGATCGCGATCGCCCACCATCACCACCGACGCCGTGCCTCCCTCGGCCGTGCTCCGCGGCTCACGGCCGACCTCACGCAGCGCACGTTCGACGACATCGGCCTTGGCGCGCCGGGTGCCGTCGTCGCTGGATCCGGCGATGAAGTCGAAGTACGACGCGAGGTCGAAGTGCTCGAGAATGCGTCGGGCCGACTTCTCGTTCTTGGACGTGGCCACGGCCAGCGTGACCCCGGCCGCGCGCAGGCCGTCGAGAACCTGAACGGTGCCGTCGTAGACGCTGTTCTCGACCCAACCCCGGCGGTCGTAGTAGTCGCGGTACGCGGCGAGGGCGGCGTCCAGTCGGCCGTCGTCGAGGCCCAGCGAGCGGAAGGTGTCGATCATCGGCGGCCCGATGACGTGCTCGAGAACGTCCGCACCGGGAACGGGAGCACCGACGGTGGTCAGTGCGTGCGCGAAGCCCGCGAGGATGCCGGGGGCGGAATCGGTGAGGGTGCCGTCGAGGTCGAAGAGGACGAGGTCGGTGGCCATGGACAGCAATCCTATAAGCCGCACGCGCGCCCCGAGACGGCCGTGACAGGCTCGGTGATCGTGACAGGGATGACGCCATGACCTCCGACGGCATCGATCTGCGCCATCACGGTGACGTGGAGGCACTGCCGGGGCTGATCGATTTCGCCGTGAACGTGCGCGGAGACCGGCCGCCCGCCTGGCTGCGGGACAGGTTGGTCTCGGCACTCGACCGGGTGGCGCCCTACCCGTCGGCCGCCGAGGATCTCTCGGTCCGCGAGCAGGTGGCGCGGCGGCACGGCCGCTCCGCCGACGAGGTGCTGCTCCTGGCGGGTGCGGCCGAGGGATTCGCGATGCTGCCGCGGCTCGGCTGCGTGCGGGCCGCGGTGATCCATCCGTCGTTCACCGAACCCGAGTTCGCGCTCCGCCAGGCCGGGATCGCGGTGCACCGGGTGGTTCTCGACGCGCCGTACCTGCTCGCGGGGGCCGAGGTTCCCGAGGACGCCGACCTGGTGGTGGTGGGCAATCCGACCAACCCGACGTCCGTGCTGCATTCTCGGGCCGACCTGCTCGCCCTGCGACGCCCCGGCCGGGTGCTGGTGGTCGACGAGGCCTTCGCGGACACCGTTCCCGGTGAGCCGGAATCGGTGGCGGATCGGTCGTGTCCCGATGTTCTCGTGGTGCGGAGCCTGACGAAATCGTTCGCGCTGGCCGGGCTCCGTTGCGGCTACGTGCTCGGTCCGCCGGATCTGCTCGCTGCGCTGGCGCACGGACGGGCGCACTGGCCGCTCGGGACGGTGCAACTCGAGGCGATCGCGGCGTGCTCGGATCCGGCGGCCGTGGCCGCGGTCGAGCGCGACGCGCACGTGATCGCCACCGAGCGCGAGTACCTGACGGCCCGCCTCGACGGGATCGGTGTGCGGGTCGCGGCGCCGCCCGCCTCGTCGTTCGTCCTCCTCGACGTTCCCGACGCCGAGCACGTGCGCTCGGCGTTGCGCGAGCGCGGAATCGCCGTCCGGCGCTGCGACACCTTTCCCGGGCTGGGTGAGCACCTGCGAGTCGCGGTACGCGGGCGTCCGGCCGTGGACCGGCTCGTGGAGAACTGGCGTGACGTGCTCGGGTCCACCGCGGCGGATGGATAGGCTCGGACGCATGTCGTCCGCACCCGCTCGGTCCGCTTCGGTCACCCTCGCCGAGGTGATCGCCGTCCTCGACGAGGCCTACCCGCCCGCTCTGGCGGAGAGCTGGGACTCGGTGGGCCTGGTGTGCGGAGACCCCGGCGACGCGGTGCGGACCGTGATGTTCGCCGTGGACGCGACCGAGTCGGTGGTGGACGAAGCGCTGACCGCGGGTGCCGATCTGCTCGTGGTGCACCACCCGCTGTTGCTGCGCGGAGTGGACACCGTCGGCGCTCACACCCCCAAGGGATCGTTGGTGCACAGGCTGATTCGAGGCGGCTGCGCGCTCTTCACCGCGCACACCAACGCCGATTCCGCGTCCCCCGGCGTGTCCGACGCGTTGGCCGCCGCACTGGGGATGACGGACCTGTCGCCGTTGAACGAGCAGGACGACGCCCCGCTGGACAAGTGGGGCGTCTTCGTTCCTCGCGGCGATGCCGAGGCGGTGCGGGAGGCGATGTTCGCCGCGGGGGCCGGTGCGATCGGTGACTACCGCGAGTGCAGTTGGTCCACCGACGGAGTGGGGCAGTTCCGCCCCGTGGACGGTGCGAACCCGGTGATCGGCACGGTGGGTGACGTCGAGCGCGTCGACGAGGTTCGGCTCGAGATGGTCGGGACTCGCTCGGTTCGCGCCGCGGTTCTGTCGGCGCTGCGTTCGGCGCACCCGTACGAGGAGGTCGCGTTCGACGTCGTGCAATCGGTGGGAATGCCGTCGGGCTGCGGGCTCGGACGCGTCGGGTCGCTTCCGGAGACCACGACGCTGCGCGAGTTCACCGCCCGCGTGGCCGACGCCCTGCCGACGACGGTGTGGGGTGTGCGCGCCGCGGGTGATCCCGATGCGGTGGTGAGCCGGGTGGCGGTGTGCGGCGGTGCGGGTGATTCGATGCTCGGCGACGCGGTGCGGGCCGGGGTCGACGTGTACGTGACGTCGGATCTGCGTCACCACGTGGCCGACGAGCACCTGCGCGCGGGTGGGCCCGCGTTGATCGACGTGGCGCACTGGGCGGGGGAGTTCCCGTGGTGCGGGCAGGCGAAGGCGGTGTTGGACGATCGATTCGGCGACACCGAGGGATGGCGCACGGTTCTCACCTCGGCGCGCACCGATCCGTGGACGGTGGGCACGCAGGCGGAGCCGGTCGATCGCGGCTAGGTTCTGCACCAGCAGGGGAGATACGGTGGCGGGCGTGAACGTCGACCCGAAGATCCAGCTCCTGCTCCTCGATCTGGCGGCCCTGGACACCGAGCTGTCCCAGATCGCCCACCGTCGGCACACCCTGCCCGAGCAGGCGGCCGTCGACGAGCTCGAGAGCGAGCGCATCGCGCGCAAGGACGCGGCCGTGAGCGTGGAGATCGCCATCGACGATCTCGACCGCGACATTCGCAAGCTCGAGGGCGAGGTCGACGCGGTCCGCAAGCGCGAGGAGAAGGACCGCGCGGCACTGCAGTCCGGGAGCGTCGGCGCGAAACAGCTCACCGAGCTGCAACACGAGCTCGGCAGCCTCGAGCGTCGCCGCGCGATTCTCGAGGACGATCTCCTCGAGGTCATGGAGCGCCGCGAGGCCTCGCAGAGCGATCACGAGCACGCCGGGGCGCGGCTGAGTCAGGTCGAGGACCAGCTGATCGATGTGCGTCGTCGACGCGACGACGCGGTGGCGGACCTCGAGAAGGTCGAGGCGACGCGCACCGACCAGCGCGGGCAGCTCGCCGACACCCTGCCGGACGAGGTTCGAGCGGCGTACGAGAAGCAGCGCGAACGGGCCGGGATCGGTGCGGCTCTGTTGCGGGGCCGCCGGTGCGGCGCGTGCCGAATCGAGCTGGATCGCGGCGAGATCTCCCGCATGGCCGCGGCGGCCCCGGACGTTCTGTTGCGCTGCTCCGAGTGCAACGCGATCCTGGTGCGCACCAAGGAATCCGGCCTGTGACGGTTGCCGATTCCGCGTCGGTGGACTCGGTTGTCGTCGAGGCCGACGGCGGGTCCCGAGGCAATCCCGGCCCCGCCGGCTACGGAGCGGTGGTGCTGTCCGCGGATCGCAGCACCGTGTTGGCCGAACGTCGCGAGTCCGTGGGCATCGCCACCAACAACGTCGCCGAATATCGCGGTCTGATCGCCGGACTCGACGCGGCGAGGGAACTCGGGGCCCGCGAGGTGTCGGTCCGCATGGACTCAAAACTCGTCGTGGAGCAGATGTCGGGGCGCTGGAAGGTCAAGCACCCGGACATGATTCCGCTCCGCCGTCGTGCCGCGGAAGTGGCCGAGGCCTTCGACTCCGTTCGCTACCAATGGATCCCACGTGCGGAGAATTCTCACGCCGACGCCCTCGCCAATCAGGCGATGGACGGCGAGCCCGCGCTGCTGGACGGACGGGCCCCGACGCCGGCGACGGTGTCCGACTCCGCTCCGGTCGCGGAACGTCCGCCGTGGCAATCGGTGTCGGGTGCCGCGACCCGCATGATTCTGCTGCGGCACGGGCAGACGCCCCTGTCGGTGGACAAGCGCTATTCGGGCCGGGGCAATCCCGACCTGACGGATCTCGGTCGCGCGCAGGCCGCAGCGGCGGCGGACCGCATCGGTTTCCTGGGCGGTGTCGACGCCATCGTCAGCTCACCGTTGGGACGCGCGCGGGACACCGCTGCGGCCGTGTCCGATCGCATCGGCGTTCCGGTCACGGTTCTCGACGGTCTCACCGAGACCGACTTCGGTAGCTGGGAGGGGATGACCTTCACCGAGGCCCGCGAGTTCGACGCCGCCGCGCACGACGCCTGGATGGCCGACACGGCCGTGGCCCCTCCGGGGGGTGAGAGCTTCGACGCCGTCCGCGAGCGCATCGTCGCCGTGCGGGAACAGCTTCTCGGCGACTACGCCGGTAAGACCGTGGTGGTGGTCTCGCACGTCACACCGATCAAGACGCTGCTGCAACTCGGCCTGGGGGTCGGGCCGTCGATCCTCTATCGACTGCACCTCGACCTGGCGTCGATCAGCATCGTCGATTGGTTCGACGACGATGCCGCCTCGGTGCGATTGGTCAACGACACGTCGTATCTCTGGGTGCGCTGAGCTCTCCGGGTGTGTCGAGCCTTCCGGGTGCGCTGAGCCGGCCGTTCAGACCTGCAGAGCAGACCACAGCGCGGTGGTCGCGGCGAGGATCGTCAGGGGCGTGCTCACCAGCCCCAGCACCGTGAAGGTCCGCAGGCTCGGTGGTGCGTTCTCGGCCCGTGCGACCCTGCGCCACAACATGATCGCCAACGATCCGACGTAGGTCAGGTTGGGTCCGAGGTTCACTCCGATCAGCATCGCGAGCAGTGCGGGTACCGAGGCGTCGCCGACCGCGGGCGTCAGGGCGGCCAGCAGCAGCAACGTCGCGGGCAGATTGTTCAGAACGTTGGCCGCGACCGCAGCGATCGCGGCGACGCCGAGCAACGCGAGCAGCGAGGTCGACGTCGGCAGTAGGTCGGCGACCGCGTCGCCGACCGGGCCGTTCGCGAGACCCGCCACCACGACGCCGAGAGCGAAGACGAACACCAGGAACCACACGTCCAGAGCACCGATCACCGCGCGCGGTGACGTGCGGGCCCGCCGCAGGGCGGGGACGGCGAGGACGACGGCGGCCGCGACGGCCACCCAGACCGGTTCGATCCCCACGAGCCCGCTGACCGCGAAACCACCGAGGGCGACGGCGAGCACCGACAGCGCGAAGACCGGGGCGGCGACGGACTCGTCGGAATCGTGCACCCCGTCCGAGGTATCGAGTGCAGGCTCGGGTGCGTTCGGCGAGCGGAGCTCGGCCCGGAACAGCCACCGGAAGACGGCGTACTCCACCGCCAGGGCCACGATCCAGGGCGCCGCCATGAGCGCGGTGAAATGGAGGAACGTCAGCCCGGTCGCGGAGAACACCAGCAGGTTCGTGAGGTTGGAGACGGGCAGCAGGGTCGACGCCGAGTTCGACAGGTGTGCAACCGCATACGAGCCGGGAAGAGGGGACGTTCCCGCCGTGCGCGCCGCGGCGATCGCGATCGGTGTCATCAGCACCACGGTCGCGTCGAGGCTGAGAACGGCCGTCGTGAGCGAGGCGGTCACGAAGACCAGCGTCAGCAACCGCACCGGTGAGGACCGGGATCGGCGACGCAGGACGGCCGCTATCCAGGTGAAGACGCCGTGAGCGTTCGTCAGGTGGGCCAGGACCAGGATCGCGGCGAGGAAGGCCACGGTCGGCGCCAGGGCGGAGGTCTCGTCGAGGGCGTCCCGGGTGGTGACCAGCCCGAGGAGGAGGGCCAGGACCGCGGCCGGTACGGCCACCACGGCTTCGGGAAGGCCGCGAGGGCGGGCGACGGCGAACGCGAGAACCACCGCGACGAGAACTGCGGCGAGGACCGCGCGGACGGCGGGATCGGTGATCACGCCAGCAGCGTGCGCAGCGTGCGGAGGTTACGGGTGGTGGTCGTCGATCGGTACCGCGCGCGGGCACTCGCCTTGCCGATGACGCTGGACAGGGTGTCGCCCCGGAGGACCTCCCAGAACAGCACATGGTGGGGACCCGGCGCCGTCCGTTCCGTCGCGGGATCCGTGGACTCGGCCAGTGTCGCGAGTTCGGCGGTCGAGACACCGTCGCTGGAGAAGATCACGTACGGATGCCGTTCGGACTCGTCGGTTGTCCACGGGTACGCCGAGACCACCTCGGCGAGATCGCTCCGGGTCAGGACGACGACCCATGCCTCGTAGCCGAACGTGCTGCGGAGCACGCCCTCGACGTGAGACCGGATGACGGCGGGGTCGTCCGCGGCACTCGTGAGCGAGACGTTTCCCGACGCCAGTACGGTGCGCACGTCGGTGTACCCGGCGTCGCGGAGCGCAGTCGCCAACGCCGCCATCGTGATCCGAATGCCCCCGACGTTGATGCCCCGCAGCAGAACGACATGAGTCATGACGGCGACAGTAACGGCCGGCGCGTAGGATCGTCGACGCGGACGAGTTGGCCGGACGGCCGCGGCACGGAGAACCGACGACCGGTGTCGTCAGGCTTCGAGCCGAGGAAAGTCCGGACTCCACAGAGCAGGGCGGTTGCTAACGGCAACCCGAGGTGACTCGCGGGACAGTGCCACAGAGAACAGACCGCCGACGGCGTCCGAAAGGTGTTGTCGGTCAGGGTGAAACGGTGCGGTAAGAGCGCACCAGCACCCCGGGTGACCGGGGTGGCTCGGTAAACCCCGCCCGGAGCAAGATCGAAGGTCGGATCACCGCACGCGGTGGTGCGGCTGCGCAGGTGCTCGAGGGCTGCTCGCCCGAGCCTGCGGGTTGATCGCTCGAGGTACCCGGCGACGGTGTGCCCAGATGGATGGTCGTCACTCGAGGCCTCGGCCTCGGGACAGGATCCGGCTTACAGGCCGACTCGTTCGCACCCGTCGTGAAGTAGAACGTATGTTCGATATGTCGTACAGTGAAAGAGCGACGGGCCGGTGGTAGGTGACTACGGGAAGCTCCGGCCCGTCGCTCTGTCAGCTGGGTACTGCTCGATCAGCTGGGTACTACTCGCTCAGCTGAGGCCCGCGAAGAAGTCCAGTGCGCCGAAGAGGTCTGCGGCGTTGCCGAAGAACTCGGCGAAGAACGCGAGGTCGAGTACGAGGTCAGCAGACATGGAGGTTCTCCTCTTGTAAGGGGCGACAAAAATTTGCTTCGTCGGTTGTGGCGAAGCCTTTACTTTGTACCACCCTCCCGCGCAGACCGCGCGCCGAAACGACACCTTTTTCGTCTCGCTCTCTCACCGAACGGCAAACGGCTCCTCCCGTCCGGGAGGAGCCGTTCGTGGTGCCGGGTGCCGCGGCGCGACAGGTGTCGATCAGATCGGGCTGACCACCAGGAGGGTCGCCCAGTAGGTGGCAGCCTCGACGCCGAGGTAGGGCAGGAGGTGATCGAAGAGGATGTACGACATGGGTTTTCTCCATTCGGATGGGTACGGCAGGCTCGCGCGCGGGGGTCGTGAGGTACCGCAGTGTAACCCCGCCTGCGCACCACGGAAGACGATCGTCTCGGCCTGTCGTGGGGAACGGCGATCCCCGCGTCGGCGGCGTCCGTTCGGGGCACACTGGTCACATGAGCCAGGACGAACAGTGGTACTACCGGATCAGTGACAAGACCGTCGCGCAGGGCAAGGACGCGAGCGCGATGGACCGGATGGGGCCGTACCCCGACCGCGCGACCGCCGAGCAGGCGCTGCTGATCGCCGCCGAACGCACCAAGGCCGCGGACGAGGCGGACGAGGAGTGGAACGACCGATGACGGCGAGCTGACCCGCTCACTTCTTCAGCGCACGCCCGGCCACGGAGAGCTTCCTGCGCGCTCCGTCCAGCGGCTCGAGGGCCGACGCGCCCACGTGAGCCTCGTCGGCGTAGAGCACACCGAAGGTGAAGGTGTCCGCGCCGGCGTCGTGGGCCTTGCCCGTCTCGACGAGCAGGGTTTCTCGCGCCACGGCGCTGTCGTGGTGATGCCCGAGGACGGACTGCACCTTCTTCGCGGCCTTGCCCACCGCGGCCGCGTCGGAATCGAGGCGGCCGCCACTCGGCGCGGCCAGGGCGGCCTCCGCCGCGTAGCGCAGCTTCTTCGCCGACTTGCGCACGTCGTGCAGCGCGTCCTCGTGCGCGGCGCCGGTGAGTTCGGCGGCCCTGGTCTCGGCCGCGACGACCGCGCGGTACTGCTTGCGAAGAACCTTGCGGAACGTGCGCCCGTGGGGCCGGTCGCCGCGCACCAGCGGCGGGTCCAGCAGGAGTCCGTCGAGCGCCTCGAGCAACGCGAAGTACCGCTCGCCGTTCAGCTCGGTCACGATCTCGTCGTGAGCGAGTGCGTACAGCCGCTCCTGGGTTCCCTGCAGTGCCTCGCGTACCGGTCCGCGCACCGCGTCGGGTTCGAGAGCGTCCAGTGCGGATCCGAAGCGCTCGGCCATCACCTCGGCGTCTCGCGCCGTGCCGAGGAGGTCTGCGAGCCAGGACAGTTCGTCGCGGATGGCGTCGACGGTGGGCCGGTCGAACAGGGTTCGATACGAGCGGAGCACGCTGCGAAGCCGCCGCGTCGCCACCCGCATCGCATGCACCGAGTCGTGCGCGTCGATGCGGACGAGTGGGTCGGCGAAGGTCAGCACGTCGACGTCGGCGGCGAGCGCCCGCAGGACGGCGGCGCCCGCCGTACCGTCGAGCTCGCGCCCACCGCGGGGAGACCGGTCGAGCGCATCGCTCAGCCGAGAACCCATGGCACGGGCCAGCTTCGACGTCGACGAGCCCGGCGAGCCACCGTGCGCGAGCAGGGTCTTGCCGATCTTCCTCAGGATCGAGCGCTTGCCGTCGACGAGCTCGACCTCCCACTCCCGCCACCGGGTGGTGACGTCGTCGAGAAGGTTTCGGGCCGTGACGGTGTCGTCGCACAGCTCGGCGGCGGCAGCGTGGTCGGCGGTGGAGACGACGGTGGTGATCCGCCGCGTGTCGATCACGGCGACCGGAACCAACGACTTCCCGCGAGTCACGGCGGCGACCCGGTCGGCGACCTCTGCGGGTACCCGAGTGTTGTTGCCGCCCGCGGACAACGGGCTCTGTAGCTCGAGCCGTTCGTCCGACGCCACCGGCAGTTTGACGTGCCAGCCGGCGTCGCTGCTGCCGGTTCGGCGCCGCACGGTGATGCGGCGGCGCGCGAGGTCGAGATCGGTGGTGTCGAAGTACGTCGACGACGGATTCGAGGTGTCGGGAGTCGAGACCGCGACGACCGACGGGACGCGATCGAGATCGGGCACCGGGGTGTCCATGCCGACGTCGAACTTCTGCTCGATCTCCGGGTGCCCCGACGCACCTGCCCCACCGTGTGAACTCATGGTGACATCAATACCAGGTTCGGGTGAACGGGCCGACGAGTCAGCGGAACGAGTCGGTGGCCCGCACCAATCGATCCACGATGCCCGGCTCGGACGCCGAATGACCGGCGTCGGGCACCATCTCCAGCGTGGACCCCGGCCACGCACGGTGCAGGTCCCGGGCGCTGACCGGCGGGCACACCACGTCGTAGCGCCCCTGCACGATCACCGACGGCAGGTGCGCGATCGTCGGCACGTTCCGCAGGAGTTGATCTCGGCCGAGGAAGCCACCGTGACGGAAGTAGTGGTTCTCGATCCGCGAGAACGCCAGGGCGAAACGAGGTTCCGCGTTCTCGGCGACCTTGTCCTCCTTCGGGATCAGCGAACTGGTCGCCCCTTCCCACGTCGACCACGCCACCGCCGCGCGGGTGGCCACCTCGGGATCGGGTGAATGGAGGAGGTGGTGGTACACCTCGACCGGATCGTCGTTCCGCTCGTCGACGGGGATGGGGGCGAGGAACTCCTCCCACCGTTCCGGGAACAGGTGCCCCGCGCCGCCGCGGTAGTACCAGTCGATCTCCTGTGGACGCAGCAGGAAGATGCCGCGCAGCACGAGCGACGTCACGCGATCCGGGTGTGCCTGGGCGTAGGCGAGGGACAGCGTCGACCCCCACGACCCGCCGAACACCGACCACGACTCGATCGCGAGGTGTTGCCGCAACGCCTCCATGTCGGCGATCGAGTGCGGCGTGGTGTTCACCGACAGGTCGGCGCCGTCGGCCACGTGCGGAACGGACTGCCCGCAGCCGCGCTGGTCGAACAGCACGATGCGGTACGCGTCGGGATCGAAGTAGCGGCGTTGATCCGGGCCGGTCGCCCCACCCGGTCCGCCGTGGACGAAGACCACGGGCCGACCGTCGGGGTTGCCGCTGGTTTCCCAATGGATGCGTTGGCCGTCGCCGACGGGAAGCAGGCCCGCGTCGTACGGCTCGAGCGGGGGGTAGAGCGTCCGCTGGGCCCGGCCGGCGGACGTCACAATCCCACCAGTCCCGACGCGAGATCCGGGATGTCCAGCAGCTCGACGGCCTGCGTTCGGACGTCCGGGCACGTGTCGGTGGTGACCGTGTCCACGATGGACCGGTCCTGCAGGACGGCGATGTTGATGGATCCGGACGCGGCCGCCCAGTTCTGCACCAGGATGTTGAGGCCGCCGCGCCCCAGCGTCGGGCCCTGCAGGCGCCAGTCGGACAGCTGCTGCTCGAGGTCGGAGCACAGCGTCTGCGCCTGCTGGTCGGTGATGGCGGGTCCGGCCGGGGGAGGCGCCGCAGTGGTGGTGGCGGGTGCGGTCGGTGCGGAGGTGGGTTCGGTGCTCGGAGCGGAATCGCCCGCGCAGGCGGCGATCGACGTCGCGGCGATCACCGCCGCGGCCCCGCCCACCAGGCGTCGGGTCCAGGAAACGGTCATGCGGCGAGTCTGCCACCGAACGGGCCCGCGCCGGGCGGGCGGAGGTGGGATCAGAAGCTGTGTTCGGCCGCCGGGAACGCGCCCGTACGGACCTCGTCGGCGTAGGTGGCCGCGGCCTCGCGCAGTCGATCGCCGACGTCACCGAAGCGCTTGACGAACTTGGCCGTGCGGCCGCTGGTGAACCCAGCCATGTCCTGCCAGACCAGGACCTGGGCATCGCAGTCGACTCCGGCACCGATGCCCACGGTGGGGATGGTGAGCTTGCGGGTGACCTGCCCGGCGAGGTCGGCGGGAACCATCTCCACGACCACCGAGAACGCACCGGCTTCCTGCACCGCGACGGCATCCGCGATCAGTTGCTCGGACGCCTCGCCCCGACCCTGGACGCGAAAGCCGCCGAGGTTGTTCACGCTCTGCGGGGTGAAGCCGACGTGGGCCATCACCGGGATGCCGGCCGCGGTGATCGCCGCGATCTGGTCGGCCATACGCTCGCCGCCCTCGAGCTTGACCGCGTTGGCGTGTCCGTCCTTCATGAACCGCACGGCGGTGGCCACGGCCTGCTGCGGTGAGACCTCGTAGGTGCCGAACGGGAGGTCGGCCACCACCAGGGCGTTGGGCGCGCCGCGGACGACGCCGCGGACCAGGGGAATCAGCTCCTCGACGGTCACCGGGACGGTGGTGTCGTATCCGTAGACCACGTTCGCCGCGGAGTCGCCGACGAGCAGAACGGGAATCCCGGCCTCCTCGAAGATGCGGGCGCTCGAGTAGTCGTAGGCCGTGAGCATCGCCCACCGGTCACCGGAGGCCTTCATGGCCTGCAGATGATGGGTGCGGGTCTTGCGGCCGGTCGGAGTACCGCCGTAGACGCTCTGTTCGGGGCTCGCGGAATTCGCGGATGCGGACATCGGGTGTCCCTTTCGTCCTCGAGGCCCGCCGTGCGGGTCCCCGGGTGAGTGGATGACGGCTCCGAGTCTGCCACCCTGCGTCGACACGACGACAGTGCTCTTGATCACACGCGGCAATCGGCCGGGCACGGCGCTCTCGGACTCGACCCCCGGCACCCGTGTCACCATCGAGTCGTGCGCATTCGTTCGTCGAGTTCCCCTCGCCGTCTCCGGCCCTCGCAGTTCCTCACGCTCGCGGCCGTCCTGTCGCTCGCTCTCGCGGGATGCGCCGGTGACCCCGATCCGGCGCCCGCCGATCCGAGCGCTCCGGAGAGCGGTGCGGCCGACACTCGCGGGTGGAGCCTCGACGACTACGCGTCGCAGCCCCTCACCTGGGGCTCCTGCGAGGGATTCGCCACCGACGGGCTGTCCCTGCCCGGGCTGGAGTGCGGTCGGATCGCCGTGCCGCTGAACTACGAGGACCCGGCCGCCGGGGACGCCTCGATCGCCGTCTCGCGCGCGGCGGCGACCGGTGACCGGGTGGGATCGCTTCTGGTCAATCCCGGGGGGCCGGGTGCCTCCGGGTTGTCCGCAGCGCTCGTGGCCGGTCGGTCACCGGTACAGGAATCGTTCGACGTCATCGGATTCGATCCGCGCGGCGTCGGCGCCTCCACCCCCGCGGTGCGTTGCAACACGGCGGAGGAATTCGACGCCGAACGGGCGGACTCCGACGTCGACACCTCGCCCGCCGGGATCGCCGAGACCGAGGCGGAGAACCGGGCCTACGCCGAGCGCTGCGCGGATCGCAACGACCCGGCCCTGTTGACCCACCTCACCTCCGCGGACGTGGCGCGCGACATGGACGTCATCCGATCCGTTCTCGGCGACGAGCGGCTGAACTATCTCGGCTTCTCCTACGGAACCCGAATCGGCTACACCTATGCCGAGCTCTTCCCGCAGAACGTGCGCGCGATGGTGCTCGACGGTGCCCTCGACCCCAGCGCGGACCCGGTCTCCGAGGTGATCGGGCAGGCGGCCGGTTTCCAGTCGGTCTTCGACGCGTTCGCCGCCGACTGCGCCGCGCAGGCCGACTGCGCGCTGGGGCCCGATCCCGCGGCCGCGATCGAGCGGTTCCGTGCACTCGTCGATCCCCTCGTGGACACCCCCGCGGCCACCGCCGGTGAGCGGGAGCTGAGTTACGACGACGCCATCACCGGGACCCAGCAGGCGCTCTACAGCACCCAGCTCTGGGAGCCGTTGCGCGTGGGGCTGGCGCAGCTGGCGTCGGGACGCGGTGACGTGCTGCTGGAACTGGCCGACCTCTACAACGGCCGGTTGCCCGACGGGACGTACACCAACACCAACGACGCGTTCACCGCCGTGCGGTGCGTGGACGATCCGCGCATCACCGACCCCGAGGTCGAGGGCGAGCTGAACACGAGGTTCCGCGAGGCGGCGCCCTTCCTCGACGACGGTCGCGGGACCGGAGCGGCGCCGCTCGAGGCGTGCGCGTTCTGGCCCGTGCCGTCCGAGGCCGAGCCCGCGGCGCTGTCGATCGACGGTCTCGCCCCCACCCTCGTCCTGTCGACCACGGACGATCCCGCGACACCGTACGAGGCGGGGGTCGCGCTGGCCGAGCAGCTCGGGTCGTCGCTGATCACCGTGGAGGGGAACGAGCACACGGCGGCTTTCAAGGGCAACGACTGCGTCGACGACGCGGTGAGCGACTACCTCGTCGACCCGACCGAGCCCCCGGCGGACCTGGTGTGCTGACGGGCCGGGACGACGCACAACGGGACCGATTTCACGATGTAACACGGATTTAACGCGACGTGCCTAGCCTGTCCAGCATGGATCGTCAAAAGGAATTCGTGCTCCGTACCCTCGAGGAGCGCGACATCCGGTTCGTCCGATTGTGGTTCACCGACGTCCTGGGGTACCTCAAGTCCGTCGCCATCGCTCCCGCCGAGCTCGAGGGCGCTTTCGAGGAGGGCATCGGGTTCGACGGCTCCGCCATCGAGGGCTTCTCGCGGGTCTCCGAGGCCGACACGGTGGCCAAGCCCGATCCGGCGACGTTCCAGATCCTTCCGTGGACCACCAGCAAGGGTGAACAGCACTCGGCCCGCATGTTCTGCGACATCGCGATGCCCGACGGTTCGCCGTCGTGGGCGGACTCGCGGCACGTGCTCCGCCGCCAGCTCTCCAAGGCCGCCGATCTGGGCTTCAGTTGCTACGTCCACCCGGAGATCGAGTTCTTCCTCTGCAGCGAACTGCCCGACGACGGACGCCCGCCGACACCGGCCGACAACGGCGGCTACTTCGACCAGGCCGTCCACGACGCCGCCCCCAACTTCCGTCGGCACGCCATCGACGCACTCGAGTCGATGGGGATCTCCGTCGAGTTCAGTCACCACGAGGCCGCGCCGGGGCAGCAGGAGATCGACCTGCGCTACGCCGACGCCCTGTCCATGGCAGACAACGTGATGACCTTCCGTTACCTCGTGAAGGAGGTCGCGATCGACGAGGGTGTCCGCGCGACCTTCATGCCCAAGCCGTTCAGCGATCAGGCCGGCTCCGCGATGCACACCCACATGAGCTTGTTCGAGGGCGACGCCAACGCGTTCCACAACCCGGACGACCCGATGCAGCTGTCGGAGACCGGCAAGGCCTTCATCGCGGGCATTCTCGAACACGCCAACGAGATCAGCGCCGTCACGAACCAGTGGGTCAACTCGTACAAGCGGTTGATCCACGGCGGGGAGGCCCCCACCGCGGCGTCCTGGGGCCCGTCCAACCGATCCGCCCTGGTGCGGGTACCGATGTACACGCCGAACAAGTCGTCGTCGCGCCGCGTCGAGATCCGCAGTCCCGATTCCGCGTGCAATCCGTACCTCGCGTTCGCGGTGCTCCTCGCGGCCGGTCTGAGAGGCGTGGAGAAGGGCTACACCCTGCCGCCCGAGGCGGAGGAGGACGTGTGGTCGCTGACCTCGGCCGAGCGTCGGGCCATGGGTTACCGCGAACTGCCCGGCAGCCTCAACGAGGCGTTGGAGGCGATGGAGGGCTCGGAACTGGTCGCCGAGACACTCGGTGAGCACGTCTTCGACTTCTTCCTGCGCAACAAGCGTCGGGAATGGGAGTCGTACCGCAGCCACGTCACGCCGTTCGAGCTGAAGAACTACCTGGGTCTGTAAGTCGGCGTGGGTAGGTCCGGGGGAGACGGTGCAGTAGCGTCGGTGCGGTCATGAATCGCCTGTCGCGCACCTGTCGCCCCGCACCTCGCCGCTCCGTCCCGGGCCCACGGCGGTGACCCCGCCCACGAACCGGTCCTCGGTGCCCAGCGCCGGTCGCCTGGGCCTCGTCGAGGCCACTGCCGCACGCGATCTGGCCCGGTTGGGCTGGGACAACGCGGAGAGCATCGACCTGCTGTGGTCGCTCTCCCGCGCGCCGGACGCCGATCTCGCGCTGCGCAAGGTCGTGCGACTCGCCGACGAGCTCGGCGACGGCTGGGCGTCCCTGGACGAGAAGCTGCGCGTCGACAAGGGGCTGCGAGGTCGACTGCTGGCGCTCGTGGGTTCGTCCGACGCGCTCGGTGATCATCTGGTCTCGGACCCGACGCGCTGGGAGATCCTGACCACCCACCGCACCTCGCTGCCCTCTCCCGAGGATCTGCGCGCCGCACTGCTCGGCGCGATCGATGCGACCGAGGAAACGGGGGAGTGCGCGTCCGCCGGGGTGTTCCGCTCGGCCCTGACCGGTCCCAAGGCCGTCATCGCTCTGCGGACCGCGTACCGCGATCAGCTGATGCTGCTCGCCGCGGCGGATCTGGCCGCGACCGTCGAGGACGAGGCCGTCGTTCCGTACGAGGTGGTGGGTCGTCACCTGTCGGACCTCGCCGACGCCGCCCTCACCGCGGCCCTCGCCGTCGCCGTCGCCGTGGTGTTCCCGGACGACGAGTGCTCGGTGCGACTCGCGGTGATCGCGATGGGCAAATGCGGTGCGCAGGAACTCAACTACGTCTCCGACGTGGACGTGATCTTCGTGGCCGAGCCCGCCAACGCTCTCGCCACCCGCGTGGCGGGCGAACTCATGCGGATGGGGTCTCAGGCCTTCTTCGAGGTCGACGCCGCCCTGCGGCCCGAGGGCAAGCAGGGCGAGCTGGTGCGCACGCTCGAGTCCCACGAGGCGTACTACAAGCGGTGGGCGAAGACCTGGGAGTTCCAGGCGCTGCTCAAGGCTCGCGCGATGACCGGTGATCGGGACCTGGGTCTCGCCTACGTCGACACCGTGAACCCGATGGTGTGGATCGCCAGCGAGCGTGAGGACTTCGTCCCCGAGGTGCAGGCCATGCGGCGCCGAGTGGAAGAGATGGTGCCGGCCGAACTGCGCGAGCGCGAGATCAAGCTCGGCCGCGGGAGCCTGCGCGACGTCGAGTTCGCGGTGCAGCTCCTGCAATTGGTGCACGGGCGGACCGATACCGCGCTGCACGTCCTCGGCACCATCGACGCGCTGTCCGCGCTCGCGACGGGCGGGTATGTCGGACGTGACGACGCGGCGAATCTCACCGCGTCGTACGAGTTCCTGCGGCTGATCGAACACCGACTCCAGCTGCAGAAATTGCAACGGACGCACACGCTTCCACCGTTCGACGACGAGGAGGCGATGCGGTGGCTCGCCCGCGCGGCGCACATGCGTCCGGACGGCAACAACGATGCGACCGGTGTGCTGCGTCAGGAGATCAAGCGCAACGCCCAGCGCATCCGACGATTGCACGCCCGGCTGTTCTACCGGCCGCTGCTCGAGTCCGTCGCCCAGATGGACACCGACGCCCTCCGGTTGAGCCCGGATGCCGCGTCCAGACAGCTTGCCGCACTGGGTTATTCGGCGCCGACGCACGCGCTGGGGCACCTGAGCGCGCTGGTGAGCATGGGGGCCCGACGCGGGCGCATCCAGTCGCTCCTGCTGCCCACCCTGCTCGAATGGCTGGGGGAGACACCGGATCCCGATGCCGGTCTTCTCGCGTACCGGCGGTTGTCCGAGGAGGTCAAGGACCAGGCCTGGTTCCTGCGACTGGTGCGTGACGAAGGTGCCGTCGCCCAACGACTCATGCGCGTTCTCGGCTCCTCCGAGTATCTGCGCAACGTCCTGCTGAACGCGCCCGAGGTCATCCGGCTCTTCGCGGACGGGACCGACGGGCCCCGCCTGCTCGACGTGGATCCGGAAGAGACGTACGGGGCGATTCTGAAATCCTCGGCGCGGTACGAGGACCCGGTGCGGGCCGTCGGGGCCGCCCGGTCCCTGCGGCGGTACGAGCTCGCCCGCGTCGCCTCCGCCGACATTCTGGGACTGCTCGACGTTCCCGAGGTGTGTCGAGCGCTGTCGTCGGTGTGGGCCGCGGTCATCAACGCCGCGCTCGACGCGGCGATCCGAGCCTCGGTCGCCGAACGCGGCGAACCGGCGCCCGCGACCATCGCGGTCATCGGGATGGGCCGACTCGGCGGCGGCGAGCTGGGGTACGGCTCCGACGCCGACGTGCTGTTCGTCTGCGAACCGGTCGCGTCCACGGACGGCGCCGAGGTCGACGAGTCGGCCGCGGTGAAGTGGGCCAACGCGATGGCGGACCGGGTGCGCAAGCTTCTCGGCTCGCCGAGTCAGGACCCGCCGCTCGAGGTGGACACCGGTCTGCGGCCCGAGGGGCGGAACGGCCCCGTGGTGAGGACACTGTCCGCGTACGACGCGTACTACACCCAGTGGGCGCAGTCGTGGGAGGTGCAGGCCTTGTTGCGGGCACACCAGGTCGCCGGTGATCAGGACCTGGGCATCCGGTTCCTGCTCATGGCCGACAAGGTGCGCTACCCGGACGGGGGAGTGTCGGAGGACGCGGTGCGCGAGATCCGCCGCATCAAGGCGCGGGTCGACGCCGAGCGATTGCCCAAGGGCGCCGATCCGAAGACACACACCAAGCTCGGGCGCGGCGGGCTCGCCGACGTGGAGTGGACGGTGCAGCTCATCCAGCTGCGGCACGCCCACCGTCTGCCGGCGCTGCACAACACCTCGACGCTCGAAGCGCTGGACGCCATCGGCGCCGCGGAGCTGATGAGCCCCGGAGACGTGGATCTGCTCCGCCAGGCGTGGCTCACCGCCACCAAGGCACGCAACGCTCTGGTGCTGGTGCGCGGCAAGCCGACCGATCAGATTCCCGCGCCGAGCAAGGTGCTCTCTGCGGTCGCTCTGGTGGCCGGATGGCCCAACGGGGACGGTGGGGAGTTCCTCGACAACTACCTGCGCGTCACGCGTCGGGCCAAGGCCGTGGTGGAGCGGGTCTTCGGCGGCTGACCCGCCGGGCCGACCGACCGGCCCCGGTCAGTCGGCGCCGGCGGTGACGAATCCCTGATCGACCATCCAGTCACGGGCCACCTCGGCGGGTTCGCGACCGTCGACGTCGACCTGCTTGTTCAGTTCGGTGATGACGTCGTTCGTCAGGGCAGCGGAGATCGGGGCGGTCAGGTCGATCAGTTCGGGGTGCTGATCCGCGACCTCTTCGCGGAGGACCACCGTGGCGTTGTAGCGGGGGAAGAACGAGAGGTCGTCCTCGAGGACCACGAGATCGAGACCGCTGATGCGACCGTCGGTGGTGAACACCTCACCGAACCGGCACTGCGCACCATCGGCCGTCGCCTGGTAGATGACGCCGGTCTGCAGAATCTGCACCGGAATCGCGTTGGCGTCGAAACCGTAGGTGGCGGCCAGTCCGGGAAGACCGTCCTGTCGGCTGTTGAACTCGGTTTCCACGCACAGCGACGCCGACGCGGGATCGGCGTTCACCAGGGCGCCGTAGTCCGACAGCGTCCGGATTCCGGTCTCCTGAGCGACCTGCTGGTTCATCGCCAAGGCGTAGGTGTTGTCCATCGGTGCGGGATTGACCCACACCAGCCCGTTGGGACGGTCGGCGTCGCGGATGGCCTCGAACTGCGCGGTGGCGTCGGGAATGGGGGTCTCGTTGCCGAGGTAGTTGATCCAGCCCGTTCCGGTGTACTCGTAGGTGACGTCCACCTGCCCGGTCAGCATGGCCTCCCGCGTGCTGTTCGAGCCCGAGATGTTGGTCAGGTCGCGGACATCCGCGCCGGCCGCGCTGAGCGCGAACTCGAGGATGTATCCCAGGATGATCTGCTCGGTGAAGTCCTTGGACCCCACCGTCAACTGCACGCCCTCGAGCGCCGGGATCTCCGTGATGCTGCCCGGTCCGACGGCGAGCGGGACGGCGCTACCCGATTGGAGCCCGCACGACGACAGTGCGAGGGTGGCGGCGCCGCACAGGGCGAGGATCCCTCGGGTGGTGCGCCGCATCAGCGGAGTCCTTTCGGTCCGAGGTAGGCCTCGGCGAGTGCGCCCAGCCAGTCCACGAGAAGGGCGAGAGCCACGGCGAGAACCGCGCCGACCACCAGGATCAGAGGCTGATTGAGCTTGTAGCCGGTGTCGATGAGGACTCCGAGACCACCCGCGCCCACGAGGAAACTGAGCGTGGCCGTGCCGACGGCCAGAACGAGCGACGTGCGCAGCCCGGCCAGGATGAACGGCACCGCGAGCGGGAACTCGATGCGACGAAGGATGCCCATGTTGGACATGCCCTGGCCGCGGGCGGCATCGATGTAGCTCGGTTCGACGGTCTGGAACCCGAGCATCGTGTTCCGGAGCACCGGCAGCAGTGAGTAGAACGCGATGGGAAGCACACCGACCCAGAATCCGGTGGATCCGGTCGCCAGGAACAGAAGGACGAGCAGGCCGACGGCGGGCGCGGCCTGACCGATGTTGGCGATGCCGACGAAGATCGGGGCCAGCTTGTCGAACCCGCCGCGCGTCAACAGGATTCCCAGCGGGACGGCGATGACCAGCACCAGTGCGGTGACGACGAACGTGATGAGGACGTGCCGGGTGACGGCGTCGGTGATGGTGGCGACGTTGATGGTCTCGGCCTGCGTCGCCGTGAGGTCCCGCGTGAGGGCGTAGGCCAGGAGCACCACGACGATCACCAGCACGATCACGGGCTGGATGAACAGGCGAACACGCTCGGCCCGTCGGGCCGTTCTGGCGGCGTCCTTCTCGCCCGCGTCGTCGACCGCTCCCGCGGCGACGGTGGTCACGAGGGCGTTCCGGTGGTGGCGTCCGCCCGATCGACGTGGTCGTTCGCGTGCTGGGACCGGAGTGTCTTGATCGTGTCGATGAGCGCCTCGATGGTGACGGTGCCGACGTACTCGCCGCGCTGACCGGTGACGGTCGCGGTCGCATTGCCCTCCGCCAGAAGCGCTTCCAACGCATCCTGCAGAGTCGACTGCGTGGACACCACCTCGCCCATCGGCACGCCGACGTCACGCAGGCTGCTCACGCCGACGAGGTGACGACGGTCGGTCCACCGAATCGGCCGCTTGCGGGCGTCGAGGATGATTCCCCACGCCTCCGGGTCGGAGCCGAGGGCGGAGTTCATGGTCTCCACCGACTCGTCCTCGCCGAACGCGGGAACGTCCGACAGTTCGATGTCGCGCACCCGCATGAGGGTCAGCTGCTTCAACGCCGCTCCGGCGCCGACGAATCCGGCGACGGTGTCGTCGGCCGGGTTGGCCAGCACGGCCTCGGGCGTGTCGTACTGCAGGATCGTCGACTGATTGCCGAGCACCGCGATGCGGTCGCCGAGTTTGACGGCCTCGTCGAAATCGTGGGTGACGAACACGATGGTCTTGCCGAGCTCGGACTGCAGTCGCATCAACTCGTCCTGCAGCAGGCCGCGGGTGATGGGGTCGACGGCGCCGAAGGGCTCGTCCATGAGGAGAACCGGGGGATCGGCGGCGAGCGCCCGAGCGACTCCGACGCGCTGCTGCTGGCCGCCGGAGAGCTGGCGCGGGTAGCGCTCGCGGTACAGGGACGGCTCCAGTCCCACCAGGTCGAGCATCTCGTCGGTGCGCTCGTTGATGCGCTTCTTGTCCCACCCGATGAGGCCGGGAACCATGCCGACGTTCTGCGCGATCGTCATGTGCGGGAACAACCCGGCCTGCTGGATCGAGTAGCCGATGGTGCGCCGCAACTCGTTCGGGTCGATCGAGAGCGCGTCCTTGCCGCCGATGGTGATGCGACCCGAGGTGGGCTCGATCAGGCGGTTGATCATGCGCATCGTCGTGGTCTTGCCGCAGCCCGACGGTCCCACGAGGACGACGACCTCGCCCGCGGGAATCGTCATGGACACGTTGTCCACCGCGGCCAGCTTCTGGCCCGGGTAACTCTTGGTCACGTTCTCCAGCACGATTTCCGCGCCGGATACGTTCGATGTGCGGGTCGAGTCACTCACGGATACCCCTCGAGGTGGTCAGTTTGCCGATCAACACGTAGATCCCGTCGAGGACCAACGCCAGCAGGACGATCAGGACAGTGCCGGTGAGGGCCTGCGGAACAGCGGTGGGGCTGCCGACGCGCGCCAGCCCGGAGAACAGAAGGTTGCCGAGACCGGGGCCCTTGGCGTACGCGGCGATGGCCAGGATGCCCATCGCCATCTGGGTGCTCACCCGCATACCGGTGAGGATGGACGGCCAGGCCAGAGGGATCTCGATGCGGCGCAACACCGTCGTGCGGCTCATACCGATGCCGCGGGCGGCGTCGCTCACTGCGGGATCGACCGCACCGAGCCCCACCACCGTGTTTCGGATGATCGGGAGCAGCGAGTACAGCACCAGGGCGGTCACGGTGGGCCGAACACCCAGTCCGAGAATGGGAATGAGCAGGCCCAGCAGCGCGAACGACGGGATGGTCAGGATCGTGCTAGCCAGCGCAGTGGCGACGGCCGAGCCGGCGGGGCTGCGGTAGACCAGGATGCCGATCCCCACACCGATGATGGTGGCGATCACGACGCACTGGACCACCGCCGACACGTGCAGGTAGGAATCGATCGCCAATTGCCTTCGCCGCCCGACGATGAAGTCCCAGAGTGCATCCATCGGCAGAGTATTCCTTTGTTCGGCGGAGACAGCTGTGCGGCACGGATGTGCTTCTCTTCGTCTCTAGTTAAGCGCACGGACCCCCGAATGTCCCGACTTAGCCGATTGTTCGTTCGTTCGCGTCACACATACCTGCGTCGGGGTGTCCCGATGAGCAGTGGATCGAGTCAACCTCTCGCTCACGTGATTTCGCCGCTGAGCACGCGATACGACGCTCGACGGGGACAGACCGTCGGAACGCACCGACGCCCGGCCGAATGATTCGGCCGGGCGTCGGTGGTGAGAAGAAAAAACTCAGCAGTCGTAGTACAGCTGGAACTCGTACGGGTGCGGCCGGAGGTTGACCGGTGCGATCTCGTTCTCCCGCTTGAGCGAGATCCAGGTCTCGATCAGGTCGGTCGTGAACACGCCACCGGCGGTGAGGTACTCGTGATCGGCCTCGAGGCGGTCGATCACGGCGGGCAGCGACGTGGGTGCCTGCGGGATGTTCTTGGCCTCCTCGGGCGGGAGCTCGTAGAGGTCCTTGTCGACGGGCGCCAACGGCTCGATCTTGTTCTTGATGCCGTCCAGGCCGGCCATCATCTGCGCGGCGAACGACAGGTACGGGTTGCCGGACGCGTCGGGCGCACGGAACTCGAGGCGCTTGGCCTTCGGGTTGTTGCCCGTGGTGGGGATGCGGACAGCGGCCGAGCGGTTACGGCCCGAGTACACCAGGTTGATGGGGGCTTCGTAGCCCGGCACCAGGCGGTGGTACGAGTTGATCGTCGGGTTCGTGAACGCCAGCAGCGACGGCGCGTGGTGCAGGATGCCGCCGATGTAGTGACGGGCGAGATCGGACAGACCCGCGTAGCCCTTCTCGTCGTAGAAGAGCGGCTTGCCGTCCTTCCAGAGCGACTGGTGGACGTGCATACCGGATCCGTTGTCACCGAACAGCGGCTTCGGCATGAACGTCGCGGACTTGCCGTGCTGCCAGCAGGTGTTCTTCACGATGTACTTGAACAGCTGCAGGTCGTCGGCCGCGCGCAGCATGGTGTTGAACTTGTAGTTGATCTCCTGCTGCCCGCCGGTGCCCACCTCGTGGTGACCGCGCTCGAGCTCGAAGCCCGCGTTCTGCAGGTTGGTGGAGATGGCGTCGCGGATGTCGACGTAGTGGTCGTACGGCGCGACGGGGAAGTAGCCACCCTTGGGGCGGACCTTGTAGCCGAGGTTGGGGGAGCCGTCGACCTCGGTCTCGGCGCCGGTGTTCCAGGCGCCCGAGCTCGAGTCGAGCTCGTAGAAGGCACCGTTCATCTGCGAGTCGTAGCGCACCGAGTCGAAGATGTAGAACTCGGCCTCGGGGCCGAAGAACGCGGTGTCGGCGATACCCGTGCTGGCGAGGTACTCCTCGGCCTTGCGGGCGACGTTGCGGGGGTCGCGGCTGTAGGACTCGCGGGTGTACGGATCGTGGACGAAGAAGTCCATGTTCAGCGTCTTCGCGCGACGGAACGGGTCGATCTGCGCCGTGCCGTAGTCGGGCAGCAGCATCATGTCCGACTCGTGAATGGACTGGAATCCGCGGACGGACGAACCGTCGAACGCGAGACCGTCTTCGAGGGTGTCCTTGGTGAACGCCTTCGCAGCGATCGAGAAGTGCTGCTGGATGCCGGGGAGGTCGGTGAATCGAATGTCGACGTACTCGATGTCCGCCTCGTCGATGTACTTGATGACCTCATCGGCCGTGGTGAAATCCACGCTGATAGCTCCTTCGTGTCGATGGCTGGACCCGCGTCGTCGATGGTCGGAAGCGACGATCGATCGTCGAGTGCAGCGGCTCCGTCGGGCCGACGGTAGGGAAGCGGTGTTGCCTCACCGTCAAGTTCGTGTTTCGTCGGTGTTACGCATCCCATCTTTGCAGGTAGCGCCCGCGGCGGTCACCGAAGTCGGACATCCACCTATCCTGGAGGTCAGCACACCAGTCGTCGAAAGGACGCTCATGGCACGAATGACCGGATCATGGCTGTCGGGACCGTCCGCGGCCATGCCCGAGGGCGAGCACGAGCTGCAGGAGTACCAGGGCGAGTACCTGGGCCTGCCGAAGCACGGGCCGGGGTCGCTCGCGCCCTTCGGCCGCCGGATCGCGGCGCTGGCCGTCGACTGGTTGATGTCGATGGGTGTCGCCGCGCTGATCATGAGCCTCGGAGTGAGCGGTGGACTGTCGACTCTCACGCTGATCGTGTGGTTCGTACTGGGGGTCGCGTCGGTGAGTCTGTTCTCGTTCACGCCCGGCCAGGTGGTCCTCGGAATCCAGGTCGCCCGCGTCGACGCGCCCGGTGGTGTGGGCTTCGTCCGGGCGCTCGTGCGTCAGGTGTTCATCGCCGTGGTGGTGCCCGCCGTGGTGACGGACATCGACAGCCGCGGAATGCACGATCGCGCAACCGGAACCGCCCTCGTCGCGACCCGCTAGGGGAGGCGACGAGGGCGGTGGGAAACCGGCCGGTCAGCGGCGTTTCATGGTCCGCTGCAGGCCCTTCATCTTCGCGCCGCCCGGCATCGGGCCCTTGGGGAGCGCGGGCCCGCCCTTGGTGCCGATCGCCGACAGTCGCGATTCGATGGTGTCCATTCGCTTGGAATCGATGTTCTTCGGCAGCTTGGTGACGAACTTCTGCAACTGCGACAGGGGCACCTGTCCGGCGTCGTTGCCGATGACGATGTCGTAGATCGGGGTGTCGCCGACGAGGCGAGCGGTCTTCTTCTTCTCCTGCGCGAGGAGGGCCTTGACCCGATGCGGAGCGCCCTCGGCCACGAGGATCACGCCCGGCTTGCCGATCACGCGGTGCACCGCGTCGAGCTGGGTGGTTCCGGCGATCGCGTTGGAGACCCGCCAGGAACCGCGCAGGTTGTCCAGCGTCCACGCCGCGGCACCGGCCTGGCCCTCGGCCTTGCCGTACACCGACTTCTGCACGCGGCGTCCGAAGATGACGAACGCCAACATCACACCGATCAGCACACCGAACGGCAGCAGCAGCCACTCGATCCCGAAGATCAGACCGATCAGAAAGAACAGAACGGCCGTTCCGAGGACCGATCCCAGCATGAGCGGAACGAGGAGCTTGTCCTCCTTGCGCTGCATCTTGAACGCCTGCCACAGCTGTGACCGGCGTTCCTTCGACGCCTTCTTGCGCGCGGCCTTCGCCGCGGCCTTCTCTTCCTTGGAGGGTTTGCCGCCCTTCCCAGATCTGCTGCCGGATGTACTGCGGTTCGCCATGCTTTCCAGGATAAGCCCCCGTTCGGACGCCTCGGTCATCGACGGCGAAAACGACGGCACCGACGAAGGATTCCGTCGGTGCCGTCGTGAGGAACTGGGTCGAGATTCGGCTCAGCGCGCCGCCAGACGCTCCATCAGGGAGCTGGCTTCCTGCGACGCGGAACCGGCATCGGCGAGGTGCGCCATGTTCTCCGCGATGTCGCGCCCGTGGTGCGCCATGGCCTGGGCGTAGAGGCGACCCGCGCGGTAGGACGAACGCACCAGCGGACCGGCCATGACTCCGGCGAAGCCCATGGCCTCGGCGGCCTTGGAGTGCTCGACGAACTCCTCGGGCTTGACCCACCGCTCCACCGGGTGGTGCCGCGGCGAGGGGCGCAGGTACTGCGTGATGGTGAGGATGTCGCAGCCGGCGTCGTGCAGATCCTGCATGGCCTGCGTGACCTCCTCGAAGGTCTCACCCATACCCAGGATCAGGTTGGACTTGGTGACCAGGCCGTCGTCGCGCGCGGCGGTGATGACGTCCATGCTGCGCTGGTATCGGAACGCGGGTCGGATTCGCTTGAAGATGCGCGGCACGGTCTCGACGTTGTGCGCGAGCACCTCGGGGCGCGAGGAGAAGACCTCGGCGAGCTGCTCCGGCACGGCGTTGAAGTCGGGGATCAGGAGCTCGACGCCGGTGTTGAGGTTCAGCGCCTTGATCTGGCGCACGGTCTCGGCGTACAGCCAGGCTCCGCCGTCCTCGAGGTCGTCGCGGGCGACGCCGGTGATGGTGGAGTACCGCAGGCCCATGGCCTGGACGGATTCGGCGACGCGGCGAGGCTCGTCCCGATCCAGATCGTCCGGCTTGCCGGTGTCGATCTGGCAGAAGTCGCACCGGCGGGTGCACTGTTCACCGCCGATGAGGAAGGTGGCCTCGCGGTCCTCCCAGCATTCGTAGATGTTGGGGCAGCCGGCTTCCTCGCAGACCGTGTGCAGGCCTTCGCGTTTCACCAGGCTCTTGAGCTCGGTGTACTCGGGGCCCATCTTGGCGCGAGTCTTGATCCACGACGGCTTGCGTTCGATCGGGGTCTCCGCGTTACGGACCTCGAGGCGGAGAAGTTTGCGTCCGTTCGGGGCTTGTGCAGGCGAGTTCTCGGGTACGACGGTCACACCGTCGATGCTACGCCCCGAATTTCCTGGTCGTGAACTGCGGCGGCGACGCCGACGCGACGAGATCGGCGGCACCCGGGGCGGTCCGCACCACGTCGTGGTCGGTGAGCGGAAGGTCGCCGTTCAACGCGTCCAGCACGGTGCGAACGACGTCGTCGGAGACGTCCGCGACGGTCACCTCCCGGCCCAGCTCGGCCGAGAGCGTGGTCACCCCGGCGTCGGCGATGCCACACGGAACGATGGCGCCGAAGCCGTCCAGGGACGGATTGCAGTTGAGCGCGAAACCGTGGAGTGCCACGCCGCGCTGGACACGGACGCCGATCGCGGCCACCTTGCGCTCGGGCTGCCACACTCCGCGCACGGCGCCGGCGGCCAACCACACCCCGGATCGACCGTCGATACGTCCGCACTCGATCCCGAGGTCGGTGCACACCTCGATCAGCGCCTGCTCCAGCAGCCGGACGTAGCGGACCACGTCGATCGGCTCGGCGAGGCGCACGATGGGATACCCGACCAGCTGGCCGGGCCCGTGCCAGGTGATCTTGCCGCCGCGGTCGACATCGATGACCTCGGTGCCGTCCTGCGGACGGTCCTCGGGCGCGGTGCGGCGTCCCGCCGTGAACACCGACGGGTGTTCGAGCAGCAGGAGCTCGTCGCGCCCCTCGCCGCGCGCGCGGCGGTCTGCCGACTCGCGCTGCATCTCCCACGCGGTCCGGTAGTCGACGGTGCCGAGACGGCGAACGTCGACCGGGGTGCCGTCGGCGCGAGCGGAACGAGCGTTCATGGAGGCGAGGTTACGCCCCGCCGAGTCCTCCACCGCGTGCGTCATCCGCTCACCCGACGGTGTCCGCCAGGGCCTCGCCGATCGTGTTGTGCTCGAACGTGAATCCCGCCTTCTCGAGTGCGGCGGGAATGGCGCGGGGCCCGGTGAGTACGGCTTCCTTCGCGAATTCGCCGATCACCGCGGTGAGGGCGAAACCGGGCACCACCCAGGGCGCCGGCCGATGCATCGTCTTCGCCATCGCGCTGTTGAACTGCGCGTTGGTCACCGGTGCGGGTCCCTGCATGTTCACCGGTCCCGTGAGGGAGTCGTTCTCGATCGCGAACACGATGGCGCGCACCTGATCGGTCAGCGAGATCCAGGGAAAGTACTGGCGACCGCTTCCGAGGCGGCCACCGAGTCCGAACTGGTAGAGCGGACGGAGCTTGCCCATCATGCCGCCGTGCGGGGAGAGCACCGCGGCGGTGCGCAGCAACACCACGCGGACGCCGTTCTCGGCGGCGTGGGACGTCGCGTTCTCCCAATCCCGACACACCTCGGCCAGGAAGCCGGTACCGACGCCGGCCGTCTCGTCGACCACCACGTCCCCGGTGTCGCCGTAGTAGTTGATGCCGCTGGCGTTGATCAACGCGGGCACGCCCGCGTCCACCACGGCCCGCGCGAGAACCTCGGTGGGGGCGATCCGGCTGTCTCGGATGGCCTGCTTGTAGGCGCCGGTCCAGCGCTTGTCCCCGATACCGACGCCGCACAGGTTCACGACGGCGTCGGCGCCGCGGAGGACCTCGGGGTCGATGGTGCCGGTGGTGGGATCCCACCGGATCTCGTCGGGTCCGGACGCCTTGCGGCGCACGAGGCGCTCGACATCGTGTCCGCCGCGACGCAACGACGCGACCAGGGCGGTGCCGATGAGGCCGGACGATCCTGCGATGACGATTCGCATTTCGAGTCTCCTTCGACGGCGAACGGGGGCACCCGCAGCCACCGCGATCGGGTGGAGCGGATGCCCCCGTCCGGGGACTTCCGAGGTTACAGACGTGTCGCTCGAGGGGACGCGGCAGCGCCTCTACCGGGCCGAGGTCACAGACCCAGGTCGGCCTCGAACGCGCCCTCTTCGAGTCGCTGCTTGATGGTGGTCAGGAATCGACCCGCATCCGCACCGTCGACGAGGCGGTGGTCGTAGGTCAGCGGGAGGTAGCACATCGACCGAACGCCGATGGACTCGCTTCCCGATGCGTCCGTGACCACCACGGGGCGCTTGACGATCGCACCCGTTCCCAACATCGCCGCCTGCGGCGGAACCAGGATCGGGGTGTCGAACAATGCCCCCTGGCTGCCGATGTTGGTGATCGTGAAGGTGCCACCGGACAACTCGTCGGGCTTGAGGCCGTTGGAGCGCGCCCGGCCGGCGATGTCGGCGATCGCGCGGGCGATCCCGGCCAGCGAGAGATCGCCGGCGTTGTGGATCACGGGGGAGAGCAGACCCTGCTCGGTGTCCACGGCGATGCCGAGGTGCTCCGAGTCGTAGTACGTGATCTCCTTCTTCTCCTCGTTGATGCTGGCGTTCACGTTGGGGTGAACCTTCAGCGCCTCGACGACGGCCTTCGCGAAGAACGGCAGGAACGTCAGGTTGACGCCCTCGCGCTCCTTGAAGGTGCCCTTCGCCTTGGTGCGCAGCGCCGCGACCTTCGTCATGTCGACCTCGAAGACCTGCGTGAGCTGCGCGGACGTCTGCAGCGACTCGCGGGTCTTCTTCGCCGTGATCTGACGAATGCGGTTGATCTTCTGCGTGGAGCCGCGCAGATGCGCGAGTTCCGGACGAACCCCCGCGGTGGACGGCTTCGACGGTGCCGCCGGAGCCGACGCCGCCGGAGCCGACGCGGCCGGTACCTCGTCGGCCGCGGGGGCCTTCTTGGCCTCGGCGGCGGCGAGCACGTCCTGCTTGCGAATACGGCCACCCACGCCGGTGCCGTCGATCGAGTTCAGATCGACGTCGTTCTCCGCCGCCAACTTGCGGACGAGCGGGGTCACGTAGGGGGTGGAGCCGGAGGTCGACGACGAGGTGGTCGCCGCGGACTTCGAATCGCTGTTCTCGGACTTGGACTCCGACTTGGGCTCGGGGGAGTACACCTCGCCCGCGGGCTCGGGATCGGCCTGCTTGGCGGCCTGCGCGGACGATTCGCTTCCGGACTCCGGCTTCGGCGTGCTCTTCGCGACCGGCTTCTTCTCGGCGTCGGCCTCGGGCTTCTTCTCCGGCTCGGGCTTCTTCTCGGGCTCGGGATCCTTCTTCGGCTCGGCCTTGGGCTTGGGCGCCGACTTCGAACCGACGACGGCGAGCTGTCCACCGACCTCGACGGTGTCGTCCTCTTCGGCGGTGATCTCGAGGAGGGTGCCGGCCACGGGGGACGGGATCTCGGTGTCGACCTTGTCGGTGGAGACCTCGAGGAGGGGCTCGTCCACGGCGACCTCGTCGCCGACGGCCTTCAGCCATCGGGTGACGGTGCCCTCGGTGACGGACTCGCCGAGCTCGGGCATCGTGACCGGGGTGCCGTCGCCGGATCCCGTGTCGCCGGAATCGTCGGCGGCGGAGTCGTCGTCCGCAGGTGCGTCGGCGTCGGACTCGACTTCGCTCTCGCCCTCGACGGAGGCCTTCTCGGCCGCGTCCGACGGGCCGGCGTCGGCTTCGGTGTCGTCGGCCTCGGTGTCCTCGTCGGATTCACTGCCGGACTCGTCGCTGTCGCTGTCGCTCGACGCGTCGTCGTCGGCGTCGCCGATCACGGCGAGCTCACCGCCGATCTCGACGGTGTCGTCTTCCTGAGCCACGATCTTGGTCAGCACACCCGCTGCCGGTGACGGAATCTCGGTGTCGACCTTGTCGGTCGAGACTTCGAGCAAGGGTTCGTCGACTTCGACGGTGTCCCCTTCCTGTTTCAACCACCGTGTGACAGTTCCCTCGGTAACGCTTTCACCGAGAGCTGGCATCTGGACGGAGAAGGTCATTTCTGTTGACTCCTCGACAATTTAGGGTGTAGCGGCTGCTGCCGACTCGTGGTCGTGAACTGTGGTGCTGTGACGCTGGTGGTGCTACTGCATCGGTCGATACTCGAACCATTGTGGTGGCGGAGTGCGACCTGCGCGGCAAGTTGGCCGCACGGGTGCAACGCCCACGCCGTGAGATGGTTCACCCGGCGCACGGATCATCCTGTCACTTCTGCGGCGGGTTCGCGCTCGGCGGGGTCGGCGCGGCGTCGTCCATGATGGTGTTGTCGGCATCGAGTTCGTTCGGCCACCGTCGAACGCTCCGCCGTAGCCGCGACCACGGAGTCGGTCATCGCCGACGTGAGGAGAAACATGGGTCTGTTCGACAGGTTCACCCGAAAGCGCCGCGGCGCGAAGGCGCCCGGCGCGCGCGACGCGGACCGCCGTCATCTCGCGGACTGGACGGCCGCCCGCATCGGGGTGGAGGCGTTCGTGGAGCCGAAGACGACGGTCACGCCGATCACCGTGGTGCTGGTGGCCAACGACGGCGAGTGGACACGCCGCGCCGTGGGTGGGGAGAAGGGTGCTCGCAAGTTGGGCGAGGACCTGAAGATTCCGGTCTACGACGTGCGCAAGACCGGGTATCCGCAACGCATGCGCGATCACGATGCCCGCCAGAAGATCATCCGGCGGCGCGAGCAGGGGATCTGACCACCGGATCCCCTGCCCGCACACCGAGGGTCAGCCCTTCTCGGCGATGTCCTCGAGGACGGTGATCATGGTGCGGACGGGAACTCCCGTTCCGCCCTTGACCGTGTATCCGTGTGGGCCGCCGGTGTTGAAGGCCGGGCCGGCCACGTCGATGTGGGCCCACTGGACCCCGTCGGCGACGAACTCCTTCAGGTACAACGCGGCCGCGAGCATTCCGCCCCAGCGATGGTTGGTGACGTTCGCGAGGTCCGCGACCCGTGAATCGAGATCCGGGCGGAGTTCGGTGGGCATGGGCATCGCCCACCCGTTCTCGCCGACGGACTGCGACAACGACGCGACGCGGTCGCGGAACGCGTCGGTTCCCATGACACCGGGGGTGCGGGTACCCAGAGCCACCATCTGTGCGCCCGTGAGGGTCGCGGTGTCGATCAGGTAGTCGGGTTCGTCCTCGCAGGCCAGCACGATCGCGTCGGCGAGAACCAGTCGGCCCTCGGCGTCGGTGTTGATGACCTCGACCGTCGTTCCGCCGTACTGAGTGAGAACGTCGCCGGGCCGCTGCGCGGTGGACGACGGCATGTTCTCGGCCATCGGGACGTACGCCGTGACGTTGATCGGCAGTTTCAGCGTCGCCGCGAGAACCACGGTGGCCACCACCGCGGCCGCCCCGGCCATGTCCGAGGTCATGTTCTCCATGCCGGCCGCCGGCTTGATCGAGATGCCACCGGTGTCGAAGGTGATGCCCTTGCCGACGAGGGCGACGGAGGTGGCCTTCTTCTTGCCGCCGGTGTAGGTCATGCGGACGAGGCGCGGGGGACGCGAGGACCCCTTGCCGACGCCCATGATGCCGCCGAAGCCGCCCTTGTCGAGCGCCTTCTCGTCCAGAACCTGGACGTCGAGTCCGGCGGCCGTCCCCAGCGCCTTCGCACGGTCGGCGAACTCGGCCGGGAAGAGGTGGCTCGGCGGTGTGTTCACCAGATCGCGGGCCGTGGCCACCGCCTCGGCGACGGCGGCCGCGCGCTCCAACTCGGCCTTCGCGGCCTGGTCCTTCGGGGCCGAGACGAGAAGGTCGACCCGACCCAGCGGGGTGGCGTCGTCCTTCGGCGCGGACTTCTGCTTGAACTCGGCGAACTGATAGGCGCCGAGGAACAGACCCTCGGCGGCCGCGCCGAGCCGATCGACGGACAGGGTGGTCGCAACGCGACCGACGCCGGCGAGGCTGCGGGCCGCGACACCGGCCGCACGTCGGACGACCTCGTCGGTGCGCACGTCCGGTCCGCCGATTCCGACGGCGAGGACGCTGCGAGCGCGCAACGACGGCGGCGCGGGAATGCGGGTGAGCTGATCGACTCGTCCGGTCGCGCCGAGCGCGAGAAGACCGGCGAGGATGTCGGCAGCGGAGTCGCCGAGGACGTCGGCGCCGACGATGCGGGGACCGTCGGGCGACGTCTCGAGGCCGACGAGAACCACGTCGACCCCCTTGTCCACGGATCCGGCCAGAACCAGTTCGGGCCCGAGTGTGCGGGACTGTTGACTACTCACGGTTGTTCGCTCCTGACGAGTGGGTGACGTTGACGCTCGAGACGATCGTAGGCTGGGTACCGTCTCGTCTCATGAGCGAATCCCTCGGCGAACCAGACCTCCTCCGCGGACCACTCCACGATGCGCACGTCGCTCTCGGGGCGACCTTCGCCGAGTTCGGGGGCTGGTCGATGCCGGTGTCCTATGCGGGAACGGTGACCGAACACACCGCCACGCGCACCACGGTCGGCCTGTTCGACGTCAGCCACCTCGGTAAGGCCGTCGTGTCCGGCCCCGGCGCCGCGAAGTACGTGAACTCGGTCCTGACCAACGACCTGAAGCGGATTCGCCCCGGGCAGGCCCAGTACACACTGTGCTGCACCGAGGACGGCGGTGTCGTCGACGATCTCATCGCCTACCTGGTGAGCAAGGACGAGGTCTTCCTGGTCCCGAACGCCGCCAACACCGAGGCCGTCGTGAAGATCCTCGCGGACGGAGCACCCGAGGGGATCACCGTCGCGTCGGCGCACCGCGACCACGGGGTCCTCGCCGTGCAGGGGCCGCTCTCGGCCGACGTACTGACCCGGGTCGGACTGCCGTCGTCGCTGGACTACATGGCCTTCGAGGACGTGGCCTTCGGCGAGCACGGCGAGGTGAGGGTGTGCCGCACCGGCTACACCGGCGAGCACGGCTACGAACTTCTTCCCCGTTGGGACACCGCCGCACCGCTGTTCGACGCACTGCTGTCCGCCGTCCGCGAGGTCGGCGGCGAGCCCGCCGGACTGGGTGCACGCGACACCCTGCGGACCGAGATGGGCTACCCGTTGCACGGGCACGAACTGTCCGAGGACATCTCGCCCCTGGAAGCGCGGTGCGGTTGGGCCATCGGCTGGACCAAGGCCGAGTTCCGCGGAAAGGACGCACTCGTCGCGCAGAAGGAATCCGGTTCGCACCGCACCCTGGTGGGACTGCGGGCCCTCGGTCGCGGTGTCCTGCGACCCGAGTTGAGCGTGCTGCACGACGATCACACCGTGGGAATCACGACGTCCGGAACCTTCTCCCCGACCGAGAAGGTGGGCATCGCGCTCGCTCTGCTCGACGTGAAGTCGTGTGTCGCGGTGGGGGACGAGGTGGATGTCGACGTCCGCGGACGGGCCGTCCGGTGCAAGGTCGTCCGACCGCCCTTCGTGTCGTCGCACGTGCGGTGACCTCGAATGCACCCCGGTCATTTACGATGACCGCATGACTGGCCACCTCGAATTCCACCGGGTCGACCACCCGTCACCCGCGCCTGCCTCGGCCCGCGACGCCGTGCTCGCCGCCCCGGGTTTCGGTGCGCATTTCACCGACCACATGGTGTCCATCGATTACACGACGGACCGCGGATGGCACGACGCGACCGTGACGCCCTACGCACCGTTCCTCATGGACCCGGCCGCGATGGTGCTGCACTACGGTCAGGCGATCTTCGAGGGTCTGAAGGTCTACCGCCAGCCGGACGGCGGACTCGCGTCGTTCCGGCCGGAGGCCAACGCCGAACGCCTGCAGCGTTCCGCCGCACGCATGGCGATGCCGCAGTTGCCCGTCGAGTTGTTCCGGGCGTCGATCGAGGAACTGCTCGCGGTCGATCACGAGTGGGTTCCGGTGGCCGGCGGCGAGGACGCCCTGTATCTGCGTCCGTTCATGTTCTCCACCGAGGCCGGGCTCGGCGTGCGCCCCTCGTCGGCCTACCGCTACCTCCTGATCGCCTCGCCCGCGGGGGCGTACTTCCCGCGCGGGGTCAAGCCGGTGAGCGTGTGGCTGTCCACCGAGTACGTGCGCGCGGCACCCGGAGGCACGGGCGCGGCGAAGTTCGCGGGCAACTACGCCGCGTCGCTGCTCGCGCAGGCGCAGGCCGCGGACCAGGGATGCGACCAGGTCGTCTGGCTGGATGCGACCGAGCGTCGCTACGTCGAGGAGATGGGCGGGATGAACCTGTTCTTCGTCTTCGGATCGGGAGCGGACGCGCGGCTCGTCACCCCGTCGCTGTCGGGATCCTTGCTGCCCGGCATCACCCGCGATTCGCTGCTGACCCTGGCCATCGATGCGGGGTTCTCCGTCGAGGAGCGCAAGATCGGCACCGACGAGTGGCAGAAGAAGGCCGAATCGGGCGAGATCACGGAGGTGTTCGCGTGCGGGACGGCCGCGGTGATCACCCCGGTCGGCAGCGTGAAGTCCGCCGACGGCAACTTCACCATCGGCACCGGGGAGCCGGGGGAGCTGACGATGGCGCTGCGCGACACCCTCACCGGTATTCAACGCGGCACGTTCGCCGACACCCACGGCTGGATGAGCACCCTGCGCGCCGGTTCCTGAACCTCCGTTCGGTCCTCACCCGGCCACGAGGCACGCCACGAGGAACACCGTCACGGTGAGCTCGATGGTCGCGCCGAGCACGTCTCCGACGAGACCACCGAAGCGTCGGACGCAGTGCCGGACGAAGAGGGCGGTGCCTGCGATCAGCGCGGCAGCGACGACGACGCCCTGCCACCACCGATCGGGAATCGCGGCGGTGGCAGCGACCAGCGCGGCGACGGACCAGAGCGCGACCGTGACGCGCCCCTGTGTTCCGGCGACGAGGGCACCGAAACCGTCCGAGCCGTCCGGCGGTACCGACCCGCGGCACGCGAGAACCACGGCGGTGCGCGAGACGAGGCCCGCCACCACGACGGCGACGAGGGCCCCGCGTTCGGCGAGTTCGCCCATCGCCATCGCCTGAGCGCCCAGGCACACCACCAGGGTGGCCACCCCGAACGGTCCCGCCGAACCGGATCGCAGCACGGTCCGTGCTCGCTCGGGGTCGCCGTAGCAGCCCAACCCGTCGGCGGTGTCGGACAATCCGTCCACGTGCATGCCTCTGGTGGCGAGGGCGTGGGCGGCGACGCCGATCAGACCGGCGAGGGGGGCGGGGACACCGGCCCGCCAGGCGAGCCACACCACGATCGCGACGAGTGCGCCGAGGACGATCCCGACGAGCGGCGTGGCGGCGATGGCGCCGCGAGCGGCCCGTCGGTCCACCACCTCGGGCCCGCGGACCGGCAGGACGGTGAGCCAGGAGAAGGCGAGCGCGACACCGGTTCTCATGCGTCGTTGGTGCTCACACCGGCATCCGCGAAGGTGGCCATGTCGGCCAGAACCGCCACCGCGCCGGACAGGATCGGCAGCGCGACCACGGCCCCCGACCCCTCACCCAGTCGCATCGACATCTCGACCAGCGGCTCCATCCGCAGGTGCTTCAAGGCCAGGGTGTGGGCGGGTTCGGTGGACCGGTGACCGGCCACCCACCAGGCCGACGCGCCCACCGACAGTTCGTTGGCGACGAGAGCGGCGGCCGTCACCACCATCCCGTCGAGAATCACGGGGGTGCGCCGGACCGCGGCCTGGACGAGGAAGCCGGTCATCGCCGCCAGATCGGCGCCTCCGACCGTGCGCAGCAGCGCCACGGAGTCCTTCACCGCGGGCCGACCTCGACGCATCGCGTCGCGGATCGCGGCGGTCTTGCGGATCCAGCCGGCGTCGTCGACTCCGGTCCCGCGGCCGACGGCGGCCACCGGCTCGGTGTTCGTCAGCACGGCGACCAGCACCGTCGCCGGCGTGGTGTTGCCGATGCCCATGTCGCCCGCGACCAGCAGATCGGCTCCGCCGTCCACCTCTTCGTCGGCGACGGCCTTCCCGGCCGCGAGTGCCGCTCGCACCTCGTCGTTCGTCAGCGCGTCCTCGCGGTCGATCGACCCGCTCGAGCGCCGCACCTTGTGCGTCGACACCGTCGCGTCCGTGTCCGCGTCGACCGCGATGTCGACGACGCGCACGGTGGCTCCGGACACGGTGGCCAACGCGTTGACCGCGGCGCCGCCCGAGGCGATGTTGGCCACCATCTGCGCCGTCACCTCCGGTGGGTAGGCCGAGACCCCGTGGCCGGCGATGCCGTGGTCCCCGGCGAAGACCACGACCCGCGGGCGCGTGAACCGGTGCGGCGGGCAGACGCCCTGGCACGAGGACACCCACACACCCAGATCCTCCAGCCGACCGAGGGACCCGGCGGGCTTGGTCAGCATCGCGTGGCGTTCGCGAGCTTCCGCGGCGGTCGCGGCATCGGGCGGATCGACCGGGTCGAACAACGGAGGGTTCTGGGTCACCGGGGGCCTTTCGGTCGAGCGGGTCAGGTCAGTTTCAGGGGTACGCCGGCCACCAGGAGGTAGACGGCGTCGCACGCGGCCGCGAGCCTCGCGTTGACCGCCCCGATCTCGTCGCGGAAGAGTCTGCCCGCGCGCGATTCGGGAATCACACCGAGACCCACCTCGGGCGTCACGATGACGAGCGGAGCAGAGAACGACGCCACGGCGTCGAGCAGATCGTCCACGGCGGGCCCGACGGTTCCGCGGGGGGAGTCCCACGCGTCGAGGTCGTCGACTGCGCCCGTCAGCCACGTTCCCAGGTCGTCGACGAGGGTGGGCGTCGGGTCCACCCGGAGCGTTGCCGCCACCTCGTCGTGACGAGTGATCTCGATCGTGGACCAGTTCGCGGAGCGCTGCTCGCGATGACGTTCGATACGGGCGTGCCAGTCCGGATCCGCGGCGTCACGGCGTCCGGTCGCCACGTACCGCACCGACGGCCGGTCGATCAGCAGGGACTCGGCGAAACCGGATTTCCCGGAACGGGCACCGCCGAGGACCAGGGTCCGATCAGACCGCGTCACCGGGGCCGACACGCGGTTTCGGGGCCCGCATCTTGCGGACCTGGGACGCCCGGACGAAGGCGTACCAGCCGAGCTTGAAACCACCGTCCGCGGTGTCCGGGAAACGCTCGCGGACCCGGTTGTTGATGCGCCGACCGATCAGGTAGCCGTCGAGAACCATCAGCAGCATGATCACGAAGACGGCGAGGGTGACGACGCTCTGCACGTCCGGCGGAAGGAACAGTCCGGCCAGGAGGATCAGGGCGAGGGGCATGAACAGCCCCACGAAGTTGCGTCGGGCGTCGACGAGGTCGCGGACGTACCCGCGCACGGGACCACGGTCGCGGGGGAGGAGGAACTTCTCCTCACCGGCCATCATCCGCGCGCGCTGATCGGCGGACCGCTCCCGACGCTCGGCCGCGGCGATCTTGCGATCCTCCTTGCTGCCGCGGGTCGCCTTGCGGCGGGCGCGCGCTTCCTTCGCCGTCAGCGGCGCCGGAGCCATGGGCCCGCGCCGACGGCCCTCGGCCTCGCGGCGCTTGGGGGTGGGGCGACCCTTGCCCACGGACTGCTGCGGTGCGGACTCGGTCTCGACGGTCTCGACGCGCGTCGCGTCGTCGTCGGGGGAGTCGTTCGTGTCACCGGAGCGTCCGAGGCGGGGAAGTTTCACGGTTCCCAGGTTATTCGACGTCGGCGTCGGCGAGAACACTGCGTCCGCATCCTCCATGGTTGGGCTCGGTGGCCTGTGTGGAATAGCGGAGGTGGGAGTACCGTTGAGGTGTTCGCGGGTTCACGAGCGAAGAGGGAGTACCCATGACTGTGCAGAACGACGTCACCACCGACACGGCGACCAGTGACGTGGAGACGCACGCCGTCATCATGACCGATGCGGCGTCCTCCAAAGCCAAGGCATTGCTCGATCAGGAAGGCCGCGACGATCTCGCACTGCGCATCGCAGTGCAGCCCGGCGGATGTGCCGGACTGCGTTACCAGCTGTTCTTCGACGATCGCTCGCTCGACGGCGACCTCGTGAAGGACTTCGCCGGGGTCACCCTGGCCGTCGACCGCATGAGTGCCCCGTACGTGGAGGGCGCATCGATCGACTTCGTCGACACCATCGAGAAGCAGGGCTTCACGATCGACAACCCGAACGCCACCGGTTCGTGCGCGTGCGGAGACTCGTTCAACTGATCTCGGCTGCAGTGTTTCGATCGACCCCGGTTCGCGTCGCGGACCGGGGTTCTTCGTGTGCGGACCCGTTGCCGGGGTTGGTGGGCGTGACTCCCGGGTAAGGTCTGTCGGGTTCCCCTTCCTCAGCTGAAAGGCCCTCGGACGTGACCATTGCGGTGTCCGGCTCGATTGCAACCGACCATCTGATGCGATTCCCCGGTCGTTTCGCCGACCAGTTTCTCGCGGACCAGTTGGCCCATGTCTCGCTCAGCTTCCTGGTCGACGACCTGGTGATCCGGCGTGGAGGCGTCGGCGGCAACATCGCCTACGCGATGGGTGTCCTCGGGGTGAACCCCCTGCTCGTCGGTGCGGTCGGCCCCGACTTCGCCGAGTACCAGCAGTGGCTCGAGCGCAACGGCGTCGACTGCAGCGCGGTGGGCGTTTCCGAGAAGGCCCACACCGCGCGGTTCGTGTGCACCACCGACGAGGACATGGCGCAGATCGCGTCGTTCTACCCCGGTGCGATGACCGAGGCCGGCGACATCTCGATCCACACCGTCGCCGACGGTCGCGACCTGGACCTCGTCCTGGTCGGAGCCAACGACCCCGCCGCGATGATGCGGCACACGGCCGAGTGCCGTGAGCTGGGCATCGACTTCGCTGCGGACCCCTCCCAGCAGCTGGCCCGCCTCGACGGCACTCAGGCCGCCGAGCTGATCGACGGCGCGAAGTACCTCTTCACCAACGAGTACGAGTGGGGCCTGCTGCGGCAGAAGACCGGCCTCACCGAATCGCAGATCCGGAGCAAGGTCGGCCTGCGGGTCACCACGCTGGGCGCGAACGGCGTGGAGATCGTCGGCGCCGACGGCACCGATCTGCGCGTCGGCGTGGTGCCCGAGACCAGCAAGGTCGATCCCACGGGTGTGGGCGACGCGTTCCGCGCCGGGTTCCTCGTCGCACACGCCGCCGGTCTCGGCCTCGAGCGGTCCGCGCAGCTCGGTTCGTACATCGCCGTTCTCGTCCTCGAGACCACCGGCACCCAGGAGTGGGTGCTCGACCGGGACGACGCCGTCAAGCGCATCGGTGACGCGTACGGCGACGAGGCCGCGGCCGAGATCGCGACGATTCTGCCCGCGTAGGTTTCCTTCGACTCGATTCTGCGAACGAAACGTCGTCCTACGTGCGAGATGTCGCACGCGACGGGATGATTCGCTCGCAGAATCGAGGCCGAGGCGTTCCTAGAGTCGAACCGGGTAGGTCGGCTCCGCGATGGCGGGCACGATGCGCTTCTCGACGAAGATGCCGTGCCACACCATGAAGATGAGCAGGGTCCACAGCCGTCGGCTGTGGTCGCTCCTGCCCGCACGGTGATCGTGCAGCATCGCCGTCACCGCCGCCTTGTTCAGCAGGTGGTCGGTCTGCGAATCCTCGATCTGCTGCAACGCCCAGTCGAACAGCTCCGTACCCCGCAGCCAGTGCCGCAGCGGGACCGGGAAGCCCAGCTTCGCTCGCTCCAGGACGTGTGCGGGAACGATTCCGTCCAACGCCCGACGCAGCGCGTACTTGGTGGTGGACTTGGTGATCTTCTGATCGAGCGGTAGCCGCGATGCCACCTCGTACACCTCGGTGTCCAGGAACGGCACACGAAGCTCCAGGGAATTGGCCATCGTGATCTTGTCGGCCTTCACCAGGATGTCGCCGCGCAACCAGGTGAACAGATCCAGATGTTGCATCCGGGCCACGGGGTCCCATCCGCGCGACTGCGCGTAGATGGGCGCCGTGACGTCCTGATGGGTCCACTCGGGGCGGAAGTCGCGGAGCACGGACCGCAGTTGCGCGTCGTTGAAGCTGCGCGCGTTGCCGTAGTAGCGCTCCTCGAGCGGCATCGACCCCCGATGCAGCAGGCTCTTGCCGCGAGTGCCCTCGGGGATACGTTCGCTCAGTCGGCCGGCCGCGCGGCGCAGACTCGGGGGCAGCTTCTCGAACGGGCTCAGCGACAGCGGCTCGCGGTAGATCGTGTAGCCACCGAACAGCTCGTCCGCACCCTCCCCGGACAGCACCACCTTCACGCGCTTGCGCGCTTCCTTCGCCACGAAGTAGAGCGGCACGAGTGCGGGATCGGCCACGGGATCGTCGAGGTACCAGACGATCTCCGGAATCGACGCGGCGAACTCCTCCGGTCCGACCACCTTCACGACGTGCTCGGCGCCGATCGCGGCGGCCGACTCCGCGGCCACGTCGACCTCGGAGTACCCCTCGCGTTCGAATCCCGTCGTGAAGGTGACGAGGTTCGGGTTGTGCCGCATCGCCAGCGCCGCGATCGCGGTCGAGTCGATACCGCCCGAGAGGAACGATCCCACCGTGACGTCGGCGCGCATGTGCTTGGCCACCGAGTCCTCGAGTGCCTCGGCGATCTCGCGGTACCGAGACTCCTCGGAGCCGGGGGAGACCGGACGCACCGGGAACGTCGGGGTGAAGTAGCGCCTGATCACCGGGGAGCCGCCCGGGCGCAGCCGCGCCGAGCAACCGGATTCGAGACGACGCACCTCCGCGTGCAGGGTCTCCGGTTCCGGGACGTACTGCAGAACGGTGTAGTGCTCGAGCGCCCGCGGGTCGAGCTCGTCCGACGCGCCCACCGCGTCGAGAAGCTCGAGGATGCTCTTCTTCTCGCTGCCGAAAGCCGTGCCCGCCGCACCCGACGCGTAGAACAGCGGCTTGATGCCGAACTGATCGCGTGCGAGGAAGAGCTCGCGCTCGTGCGTGTCCCACAGAGCGAACGCGAACATGCCGCGAAGACGGCGTACCGCGTCGTCACCCCAGACGTGGAACGCGGCCACGATGGCTTCACCGTCGCCTTCCGTACGGAACTCCGCGCCGTGGTCGCGAGCCAACTCCTCTCGCAGTTCGAGGTAGTTGTAGATCTCGCCGTTGAACACCAGGGCGTAGCGATCGGGATCGTCGGCGGGTCCCCAGCGCAGGGGCTGGTGCGAATGTTCGATGTCGATGATCGACAGACGGTTGAAGCCCAGAGCGAGGTCGGCGTCGTGCCAGGTGCCCGGCTCGTCGGGCCCACGGTGGCGCATGCAGTGCGATGCGTGGCCGACGGCGTCGACGACACCCTCCGCATCCGCGGTCGACGTCAGCAGTCCCAGCAGTCCACACACAGCGTTGATTCCTCGCGTCGTCACAGCGGCGTCGGCGGCGACCCCGGGTTCGGGTGACCCTGGTTTCGGATGACCCTGGTTTCGGGTGACCGAGGTGCTCGTGAGTCACGGGCATTCTCGGGGCCGAGGTGACCCGACCGTCCGATGGGTTCGACCGGCGACGATTGCGGTCCGAGTATGCCGCAGAGCAGCGACTCCCACCGATCCGCCCGTCGCCGACACGGACGGCGCGACCCGACACGAGAAGTGTCCGCGCTTTGGTCTACGCTGCGTAGTACACGGAGATGTCCCGCGCGGTGCTGTGAAGAACCTGCAGCGCACATCGGGATTCTCCACATCTCGAATTGGCAATCAGGAAGGCGTGACCGTGGCGCAGCGTGGTGGATCCGGCCGTCGAATGACGAGAAGACTCGGGCTGGTAGCAACCCTGGCCGTAGCGGCAGTGGTGCTGACCGGTTGCGGAATCGACAATGACGTCCTGCGCTTCGGATGGCCGTCGGGAATCACCCCGCAGGCCACCCGGATGCGCGAGCTCTGGACCTGGTCCGTGATCGCCGCCCTCATCATGGGCGTGATCGTGTGGGGCCTGACCTTCTGGACCGTGGCTTTCCACCGCAAGAAGAAGGACTCTCCCGAGTTCCCCCGCCAGACCGCGTACAACGTTCCGCTGGAGCTCTTCTACACCGCGGTTCCGTTCGTCATCATCGCCGTCCTCTTCTACTTCACGATCGTCGTCCAGAACTACGTCGGCGAGAAGCAGGAAGACCCCGATGTCGTGGTCGACGTCACCGCGTTCCAGTGGAACTGGAAGTTCGGCTACCGCACGGTCGACATGAAGGACGGCAGCGCGTTCTACGACGGGACCGACGAGGAGCGGGAGAACGCCGCCGAGGCCTCCGGAACCCCCACCGGTGAGGAGCCCGGCCCGCTGTTCGGCCGCGAGGTCACCGACCTGTCGTACCTGAACTACAACGAGATCGAAACCGTCGGCTCGAGCGACGAGATCCCGGTCCTGGTGCTCCCGACCGAGCGGCGCATCGAGTTCGTGCTCAACTCGTCCGACGTCATCCACTCGTTCTGGGTTCCCGAGTTCCTGTTCAAGCGCGACGTGCTCCCCAACCCCGAGGCCAATGCATCGGACAACGTGTTCCAGATCAGCGAGATCGACCGTGAAGGCGCGTTCGTCGGTCGTTGCGCCGAGATGTGCGGCTCGTATCACTCGATGATGAACTTCGAGGTCCGTGCCGTGAGCCCGGAGGCCTTCAACTCCTACATCGAGGCACGCCAGGACGGCCAGACGAACGCCCAGGCGCTCGAGTCCATCGGCGAGGAGCCCCGCTCCACCTCCACGTCACCGTTCGAGACCGAGCGCACCGTACGGTCCGCCAGCGCCGCGGAAGGGAACTGACCCATGAAGATCGAAGCCAAGCTTTTCGAGATCCTCACGATGTTCTTCATCCTGGTCGGCATCGCCTACGGCGTGTTCACCGGTTTCTCGCGGACGGGTATCGAGTGGGTCGGTGTCACGGCCATCGCGCTGTCGGTCGGCCTGACGCTGATCATCGGCACGTACTTCCGCTTCGTGGCTCGTCGCCTCGACACCCGCCCCGAGGACTACGACGACGCCGAGATCGCGGACGGCGCCGGTGACCTCGGCTTCTTCAGTGCCGGCAGCTTCTGGCCGATCGTCCTCGCGGCCAGTGCCGCCTGGATGGCCCTCGCGCTCGCCTTCTACCAGCCGTGGATGCTGGTGCTCGGCACGCTGTTCGTCATCATCGCGGCAACGGGCCTCGTGTTCGAGTACCACGTCGGTCCCGAGAAGCACTGACCCGATCTTCTTCGACACCCCCTGACCGCTGTGGTCGGGGGGTGTTGTCGTTGTGGGGCGGGTTGAGTGAGGGGCACCCTCGGTTCGTTGCACAGAGCTGAGTGAGGGGCACCCTCGGTTCGTTGTACGGACCGAGGGTGCCCCGCACTCGTGGGCGGGGTGAGCGTTGGGCGGGCAAACACGCCAGGGGCTCCCGTTCGATGCAGGTGTCCGGAACGGGCTGCTGCCGTGCGCCGGCGGCGGGTTCCGTGTCGCCGTTCGCTCTTGCGCACCGTTCAGCGTCTTGCGCACCGTGCAGGGTGCGCGGAGCGCTGAGGGGTGCGCGAGGTGATGGTGGCCGCCGCGGGTGACGTGCGCGTCGGCGGAGTCGGCAACCAGCGCGATTACCGTTCGTGTGCCGATCCGCACCACTTTCGTGTCCGGAACACCCGCTCCAGGCTGCTGGAGGGGGTGCGCTCCGTACACAGAGGGCGCGGATCAACCGGAGCCGACACGTGCCGCCAGAGCGCCGTCACGGCGGGTTCGGTGTCGCCGTTGGATCTTGCGCACCGTGCAGGGTGCGCGGAGCGCTGGGGGGTGCGCGAGGTGATGGTGGCCGCCGCGGGTGACGCGTGCGCCGGCGGAGTCGATAGCAGCGTGATTACCGTTCGTGTTCCGATCCGCACCACTTACGTGTCCGGAACACCCGCTCCAGGCTGCTGGAGGGGGTGTGCTCCGTACACAGAGGGTGCGGATCGACTGTGCGGCTCACACCAGAACAACGACCGACGCGACGGTCGACGACGCGCTGGGGGCGCGGGCCGGACGGTGCTGACGGGAAGCCGCCGTGCGAGATCGACCGCTTCGCGATGACCACGGATCCCCGCTGTCGCGTCACGACACCGCCGCGAGCAGACCATCGATCTCGAGTGTCTCGGTAGTGCGCTCCATTCTCGTGACGGCCACCGTCGACGGTGGGGGAGGGGAGTGGTCGACAACCGTCTCGCGCGCACGGTGAGAAGTGCCCTCATACACGACAAGCGCCACCCGACGAATCGGGTGGCGCTTGTGTGGTGAAGCAGTCGATCAGTGGCCGTTGGACTCCGGAGTGTGTCCGTTGCCATTGCCGTTGCCATTGCCGTTGGCGTGACCATTGCCGTTGCCATTGCCATTGCCAATGCCGTTGCTACGACCGTTGCCGTTGCCGTTGGCGTGACCGTTGCCGTTCGCAAGGCCGTTGCCGTTCGAGCGGCCGTTTCCGCTGCCACTCGCGGCCAGAACCTTCGCCTGGTACGTCCGCAGCATCGTGAGCTGATCGTGCTCGCCCTGGTGCGACAACTGCTCGTGCAACTCGTGCTCTTCCACCGGGTCGGGAGAGAACAGGCTGCCGGAGCCGGGCTTGCCGGCCGTTCCGAGCTTGTTCATCTTCTTCGGGATGGCTGCACCCTGGTACTCGAGCGGGATCGGGTGTCCGTGCTCGTCCACCGGGCCGAGGGGCTGGTGAACCTCGACGTACGCACCGTGCGGCAGGCGCTTGATGACGCCGGTCTCGATGCCGTGCTCGAGCACCTGACGGTCGCTGCGCTGGAGACCGATGCAGAACCGGTAGGTGATCAGGTAGATCAGCGGCGGCAGGATGACCAGACCGATACGGCCTGCCCACGTCATCGCGTTCAGCGAGATGGAGAACGTGTACGCGATGAGGTCGTTGACGCAGGAGAGCGTGAGGATCACGTAGAACGTGATGGCCATCGCGCCGACCGAGGTACGAACCGGGACGTCGCGCGGACGCTGCAGCAGGTTGTGGTGCGCGTCGTCCTTGGTGAAGAACTTCTCGATCCACGGGTAGAAGATCATGATCGCGAACACGAGGCCCATGATCACGGCGACCCAGAAGACGGCCGGAACGGTGTAGTTGCCGATGTAGATCTCCCACGCGGGGAAGAGCCTGGCCATGCCGTCCGTCCACATCAGGTAGAAGTCGGGCTGAACACCCGCCGACACCTGTGAGGGGTTGTACGGTCCGAGCGCCCAGACCGGGTTGATCTGCAGTACGCCACCCATGACCGCGAGGACACCGAAGGTCATGGCGAAGAACGCACCGGACTTGACGGCGAACACCGGGAGGATGCGAACGCCGACGACGTTCTTCTCGGTGCGGCCGGGGCCGGGGAACTGCGTGTGCTTCTGGTACCAGACCAACGCGAGGTGAGCTGCGATGAGCGCCAGGATGATGGCCGGCAGCAGCAGCACGTGCGCCACGTACAACCTCGGGATGATGATCGTGCCGGGGAAGTCGCCGTCGAAGATCAACCAGTGCATCCAGGTACCGATCACCGGGATGGAGATGGTGATACCGCTGAGTGCGGCGCGAAGGCCGGTGCCCGAGAGCAGGTCGTCGGGGAGCGAGTAGCCGAAGAAGCCCTCGAACATCGCCAGGATGAGCAGCAGCGAGCCGATGACCCAGTTGGCCTCACGCGGGCGACGGAACGCACCGGTGAAGAAGATGCGCATCATGTGCACGATGATCGACGCAGCGAACAGCAAGGCCGCCCAGTGGTGGATCTGGCGCATGAAGAGTCCGCCGCGCACCTCGAACGAGATGTCCAGGGTGGTGGCGTACGCGCGTGTCATCTCCACACCACGCAGTGGTGTGTACGCGCCCTGATACTCCACTTCGGCCATCGAGGGGTCGTAGAAGAGCGTCAGGAACGTGCCGGAGATCAGAAGAATGACGAAGCTGTACAGAGCGATCTCACCGAGCAGGAAGGACCAGTGCGTCGGGAAGACCTTGTTGATTTGCCGACGCATCCCCGCTGACAGGTGATAGCGGGAGTCGACGCCCTCGGCTTGCTTCGCAGCAAGCGTGGCTACAGATGGACTCATCGTTGACCTTCCGATGATGCAGCAGACGTGCTGTCCTGCTCATGAACTCCGGCCGGTCGTTCCCAGAACGCGGGGCCGAGCGGCTCGATGAAATCGCCCGCGGCAACGAGGAAACCCTCTTCGTTGACGGTGATGGGCAGCTGTGGGAGTGCACGGGCTGCGGGTCCGAAGACCGGACGTCCGTACTCCAACGCGTCGAACTGAGACTGGTGGCACGGGCAGAGAATTCGCTGGGTCTGCTGCTCGTACAGCGAGGTGGGGCAGCCGAGGTGGGTGCAGATCTTCGAGTAGGCGAAGTAATCGCCGTAGTTGAAGCTCTCCTGCCCGCGACGCTTCACGGTGCGATCCGTGTCCTCGGTGCGAAGACGAATCAACATGACCGCGTTTCGAATGCCCTTCAGCGCGTGCCCGAGTTCCTCGTTGTTACCGCGCTCTGTTTCACGGTAGGGGAACACGGTCTCCATGGAACCTGCATCGAGATCTTCCGGACGTACCAGCACGATGTCGTGGGGACGTCCGGTGTACCGCCGAAGATACACCGTTTCTCCGGGGAAGTTCGGGGTCCAACCGGAAACCCAGAGGGAGGAGTCGTCGCCCTCGGCCCAGGGGTTCTTGACCAATCCGCCGAGCGGAAGGATCGCCATGACGCCGAGCGCTCCGCCGCCGAAGACCAGGCTGCGCTTGATCATCTTGCGACGGCCCAGCGTCGACGTGTCGAACGAGTCGCTGAGCTCGGCGACCACGGTCTTCTTGTCCAGCTCGGACGAACCGCCGTCGTGGCGGTCCTGTATGGAGATCTCCTCGGGGATGAACTTCTTGGTGAACTGCACGGCGCCGACGCCGACTCCGAGAATGGCGAGACCCATGGTCAGGCCGATCAGAGGCGTGTACAGGCTGTACATCCCGTAGGTGTCCTCGCCGAGGCCGGCGTACTGCCACGGCCAGAAGAGGTAGATGCCGATGAACGCGACTGCGGCCACGCCGGAGAGGAAGAACCACACGCTGACGTTGCGCTCGGCGCGCTTTTCCGCCTTGGTTCCGGGAACCGGCCAGCGGGGACGACGGTAGGCGACGTCGACGTGGTCGAGGTTGGTACCGAGCGCGACGAGATCGTCGCGACTCATGTTCGACAATTCCTCGTCCGAGTACTGCCGATCGATGTTCGGCGTGTCCGATCCGCCGCTCTCGGGTGTGTTCTCGTCGTCCGCGCCGTGCCTGCCGCGTTCGTCACTCATGACCTGGCTCCGATCCATACTGCTGCGCCGACTACGGCTCCGATTCCGAGAATCCACATGGCGACCATCTCGGTGCCGGGACCGAAGCCACCGAGCGCGTAGCCACCCTGCGGACGCGTCTCCGCGTTGGCCCGAACGTAGGAGATGATGTCGCCCTTCTCCTCGGGCGTGAGCTGGCGGTCGGAGAACTTGGGCATGTTCTGCGGGCCGGTCACCATGGCCTGGTAGATCTGCTGCTCGTTCGCCGGATCGAGGATCGGCGCGTACTTGCCCGAGGACAGTGCGCCACCACGACCGGTGAAGTTGTGGCAGGAGGCGCAGTTCAACCGGAACAACTCGCTGCCGCGGGCGACGTCATCACCGCGGAGGGACTCCTGAGCGACCTCACCGTCGGCGGTGCGGATGACCGTCGGGCCGCCACCGTTCGCCTGGATGTAGGCGCCGAGTGCGTCGACCTGGCTCTGGTTGTACTTGGGTGCCTTGCGCTCGGCCTGCGCTTCGTTGCGCGACATGGGCATACGTCCGGAGGAAACCTGGAAGTACACCGATGCCTCGCCGACGCCGATGAGCGACGGTCCGCGGTCCTGGACACCCTGAAGGTTGGCGCCGTGGCACGTCACGCAGGACGTGTCGTAGATCTGCTTGCCTTCGCGCACCATGGCGGCGGAGTCTTCCTGCGCCGTGGCGACCTGCGCGTCGGGTGTGAAGGTCGCCGCGAGGAAGCCCGCGCTGACCAGGCCCATGAGCAGAGCCAGAGCACCGCCTACGCGCCGATTGCGCTTGCGCTTGCGTCGAAACCTGGACGCGGTCGTGCCGTCGTCGGCCTGTGCCGAGTCCACGGCGTCTCCGGGTTCTGCCTGAGGAGAGGTACTCATCTGTATCCCTTTGTCGTGTCGGGGATGTCGCAGTGGGCCGGTTTTTCGGCTCGGTGCGACGAAGCGTGCTTTCGACCGTGAGCAGGGGTGTTGTCAATCATTCGACACCCGACCCGTCACCGGATGAAGTAGATGGTCGCGAACAAGGCGATCCAGACGATGTCGACGAAGTGCCAGTAGTACGACACCACGATTGCCGCGGTGGCCTGGGCCGGCGTGAACTTGCTGACCAGCGTCCTGGCGATGAGGAAGACGAACGCGATGAGGCCACCGATGACGTGCAGGCCGTGGAAGCCGGTGGTGATGTAGAAGACCGAGCCGTAGATGCTGCTCGAGATCGAGGTGCCCTCGTGGACCATGTGGTAGTACTCGTAGCCCTGTCCGAAGACGAAGAACGTGCCCATGGCGAGGGTGAGGATGTACCACCTGCGCAGGCCGAACACGTCGCCGCGCTCGGCGGCGAACACGCCGAGCTGGCACGTGAAGGACGAGGCGATCAGCACCGCGGTGATCGGCACGGCCAGGGCCAGGTTCAACTCGGTGGGCTCGGGCGGCCATTCGCCCGGAGCGGCCTGGGCTCGCGCGACGAAGTACATCGCGAAGAGACCGGCAAAGAACATCAGCTCGCTGGACAACCACACGATGGTGCCCACGCTGACCATGTTCGGCCGGTTCAGCGAGTGAACACGCTGGGTGATGGCGGATCCCGAAGTACCTACTGCGCTCGTCACTTCTGAAGTATGACTCTTCGTAGTACGGATGGCATAGCCGGGTCCGAAGTTGGCGCGTCGACTCGGCGCGATGCGGGTACACCCTGCCGTCGCGAACAGTCGCGATCGTGGTTCCTGGCTACTGTCGACTCATGAGTAGCGATGGATCACAGCGATGGTGGAAGCGCCTGTTCCGTGGTCGTTCGGTCCCCGATCTGGACATGACCCGGCCCGATCTGGTGGTCGTGGCATCGAGCTTCGACGACATCGAGGCGTGTTCGGCAGCGCTCGAACGGGCGGCGAGGACCGAGCCTCGATGGGCCCCGGCGGACCAGGTCGTCCTTCGTCACCACCTGATGCTGCCGGCGGCCGAGGTGCCGGACGCCGTGTCGGTGGCGGGCCAGGACGGATACGTCGAGGCGACGTCGGGACCGTTGGCCCAGACACCCGGGTCCGTTCCCGTTGCCGTCGACCATGCCCGGCTGCTGGTGCTGCAGCGCGTCCAGGTTCTCGACGCCCTGCACTGTTCTCAGGAGCGTTCGCGCATGGCGGGGCTGGCGCAGCGACGGGGAGGCTCGGTTCTGGGGTGGGATGCGCTGCAGCCGCCCTCCGGTGGAGCCGGTTCCGCCCAGTAGGCTCGCCGACCATGAACCCTGCGGATGCGAGCCCCGACTCGAGGCGCACGTGGTCGGCGGTGCTCGGGGATCTCTCGTCGCGCCGTGACCTGTCCGCCGCGGACACGGCGTGGGCGATGGACGAGATCATGTCGGACAACGCCACGTCGGCCCAGATCGCGGCATTCGGAGTGGCCCTCAAGATGAAGGGCGTCACCTCAGAGGAACTGCGGGGACTGGCGGACACGATGCTCGACCACGCGAATGCGGTTCCGATCGACGACGACGTGGTCGACATCGTCGGTACCGGGGGAGACCGGTCGCACACCGTGAACATCTCGACGATGGCTTCGGTGGTGGTCGCGGCGAGTGGGGTGCGGGTGGTCAAGCACGGCAACCGAGCCGCGTCCTCCAAGAGCGGTGGCGCCGACGTGCTCGAGGAGCTGGGTGTCCGCATCGATCAGGGACCGGATCGAGTCGCCGCGTCCGTGCGTGCGCTCGGCATCGGCTTCTGTTTCGCACCGGTCTTCCACCCGGCGCTGCGGTTCGCGGCGGCGCCGCGCAAGGAGATCGGTATCCCGACGGTGTTCAACGTGCTCGGCCCGTTGACCAATCCGGCGCGACCGCGCGCGGGTCTGGTGGGGTGCGCGTTCGAGGATCTGGTGGACGTCGTCTCCGGGGTGTTCGCGGCACGCGGTCACTCCGTGCTGGTGGTGCGCGGCGACGACGGTCTGGACGAGATCACGACGTCGTCCACCACGCAGGTGAACGTGGTACGCGGTGGTTCCGTGGTGCGTGAGGTCCTGGACCCGCGAGAGCTGGGTATCGCCCGAGTGCCTCTGGATGCGCTGCGCGGGGGCGACGCCGCCGTCAACGCGAGAATCGCGCGTCGGGTGTTCGCGGGAGAGCACGGACCGGTGCGCGATGCCGTACTGCTCAACGCGGCCGCCGCCGTCGCGGCCTTCCGCGGCGTCGACGGCACCCTGCTCGACGCGCTGGCCGACGGTCTCCGAACGGTGACGGCGGCGGTCGACGAGGGTGCGGCCGCCACCCTCCTCGACGAATGGGCGTCCTTCACGTCCTCGTGAGAGGAGCGGTCACTCGCCGAGCGAGAATCCGGCGTCGACGTCCGCGCTCGAGTAGGACTTGAAGGCGATGTGGGTGTCCGTGCGCAGAACGCCGTCGAGCCGATTGACGCGCTCGGTGATCACCAGCGCGATCTCCTCGTGTGTGCGGACCTTGACCACTGCGATCAGGTCGACGTCACCAGCGCAGGAGTACACCTCGGTGACTCCGGCGACATCCGCGACGGCCTGAGCCGTCTCGGGGATCGTATGGACGTCGGCGTGGATCATGACGATGGCGGTGATCATCTCGGTGATGCCTTCCGGGTGGGATGCAAGGTGCCGTCAGCGTAGTTGGCGCTCGTCCCTCTCCACTCGACGCACGGTCGCGCACCACGTGTGCCAGCGACCGACCCCGTGGACCGGTTCGTGCCACCCGTCGGTGGTGTCGACGATGCGAACGCCACCGGAGTCCAGCCACCGGGCCAGTAGTGCCACCTCCTCCGGTGTTGCGCCCTCGAGCGGCGTTCCGTCGGGGACCACGGTCTCGGCCCCGGCGACGAGTGCGTCGACGACGGGCATGGGGGAGACGCCGCGTCGTGCGACACCGGCGCTGGCGAGGCGGCCGTGGCGGATGACCACGAACTCCCACCCGCCTCCGTCGGCGGGCCGCGCGGCCACGAGCTGCGCGATGCGGGTCAACGACTGCAGGCGCTGCAGGGTTCTCAGCACGGTCACCGTCGCGGCCGTCCGATCGCGGAGGCGGGCTGCGTTCTCGAACAACTCTGCGCGCGAGAGTTCCTCGATACGGGCCAGCGCGGTCTCGACGACCCCGGCGGAGTGCCCGTCGACGAGTTCGACGAAAGCCGCCGGAGCCGACGCGTAGTCCAGCGCGGACAGGGGTCCGGCCGCGGCGGCCGTGCATCCACCCACCGCCTCGACGGGACACTTCTCGTGCCGGGCCGATACGGCGATGCGGTGCGTGCACGAGCGAAGACCGGTGTACTCGGCGAGAGACGCCGCCGCCTCGGCCGCCGCTCCCCGGACGGAGAACGGACCCAAGGCTCCCGGTGCGGGCGCGCGCACGATGGACAGCCGCGGAAACGCCTCGGCGGTGAGAGCGATCCACCAGCCCTTGCGGGGGTACTTCGATCGCCGGTTGTACGGGGGCGTGTGCGCGCTGATGAGTCGGAGCTCGCGCACACCGGCTTCGATCGCGTGGCTGCACTCGACGTGATCCACGCGGGTGGCGAGCGCGACCATCTCCTTCATCCGCCCGCGGGTCTCGGAACCCGTGAAGTAGTTGCGTACCCGTCGATGCAGGTTGTTCGAGGTTCCGACGTAGAGGACCTCGTCCGAGGGGCCCCGGAACAGGTAGACCCCCGGCGCGTGCGGCAATCCCGCGGCCAGTCCGCGCTTGGCGCGATGCGCCGCAGGAACCGTGGGCAGATAGTCGATCAGTTCGGCATAGCTGTGGACGCCCTGGTTGCCGACCCGTTCGATGAGTCCGTGCAGGACGTCGACCGTCGCCCGCGCGTCGTCGAGTGCACGGTGAGTGGGCCGAGTCGACGACCGGAACACCGTGGCCAGGGCCGAGAGCTTCACCGACGGTGCCTCGTCCCGGGTGAGAACGCGGCGAGCGAGTTTCACGGTGCAGAGAACCTGGAACGACGGCCACGCCAGATCCATCCGAGTGGCGGCCGCTCGGAGGAAACCGGTGTCGAATCGCGCGTTGTGCGCGACGAGCACGCATCCGCGTGCGAACTCGACGAAGGCCGGCAGCACTCGCTCGATACGCGGGGCGTCCACGAGCATCGCGGTGGTGATGCCGGTCAGCGCGACGATGGTGGGCGGGATGGAGCGCCCGGGATCCACGAGTGTCGACATCTCACCCAGCACGCGGCCGCCGCGCACCTTGACCGCACCGATCTCGGTGATCGCGTCCTCTCCCGGCCGACCCCCGGTGGTCTCGAGGTCGACCACGACGAAGGTGGTCTCGCGCAGCGACGCGTCGAGTTCGTCGAAGGCGAGTTGGTGCGCTCCCGAGTGCGGCGTGATCACCCCGAGGACGTTAGAGGCGTCCACCGACAGAATTCGGCGACGATCGCGGGTTCGCGTTCGTGTCGGAGGTCGCCGTTACGTTCGGGCGGCAAGGTCGCGAACCGAGCCGAGACCCGGTGAACCGAGCCGAAACCGAGATGAGACGAGGATCACATGATTGTCGATTGTGGCGACTGCCGGGTGCGGGGACTCGCGTGCCAGGACTGCGTGGTGTCGGTCCTCCTGGGGGTTCCGGAGCTCCCGGCGCGGGGCTCCGGGGAGCCCGGCGGGTCCCGGTACGGGGCTCGGCGATTGCGGCTCGAGCAGGACGAACACGACGCCATGGAGGTTCTGGCCGACAGTGGACTGATACCGCGATTGAGGCTCGTCAGCAGTGAGATCCCCAGCGGCCGCGAGGCGCACGACGGTGGCCGAGGTGATGCGCCGGACCACGCTGCGGGGTGATCTCACCGTGATCCAATCGCGACACGAACCGGGTGGGCTCGACATTGTGGATGCCGTTTCGTAATCTTTCCGAGACATTGCGGAGTCGTGCAGATCCACCCGAGGAATGCGTCGCAGTGTCACCGCCTAATCGGCCTCCTCTTTCCGGGGTGGTCGTACCGGGAACCCACCGTTACACCGGGGTGAATCCTTCTCCCCGCGGCCTCGCCGCGGTTCGAAGGTAGGGCTGATCTTCCCAGCCCGAACCCGTCAGCTAACTCGGTCGGCGGATGAACGGAAGAAATGGAGCACCTCTTTTCGTGGCGAAACACCGTAAACCCAGCAGTGCCACGCGGCCCGTCCGCAACGTTCTCATCGCCGGCGCCCTCACTGCAGGAGCTGTCGCCATCCCCGCCGCCCCGGCCTTCGCGGCCCCGGTGGCAATCCCCGGAATCGGGACCTTCGAGGTTCCCGACGAGATCCTGAGCCAGCTGCCCCCGATGCCGGTTGCTCCGCAGCTGCCCGCGGTTCCCCAGGTTCCGCAGCTCGCACCCGCGGCTCCGGTGCAGAGCGCCGCCCAGGCCGCCGTCGCCGCGGCCGAGAGCAAGGTCGGTGCACCGTACGTCTACGGCGCAGCGGGCCCCAACGCCTTCGACTGCTCCGGCTTGATGCAGTGGGCCTACCAGCAGGCCGGCATCTCCCTGCCGCGCACCAGCTACGACCAGGCCGCCGCCGGTACCTCGGTCTCGCTGGGCAACCTGCAGCCGGGGGACATCGTGTCCTTCTACGGCGGCTCGCACTCCGGTATGTACGTGGGCAACGGCAACGTCGTGCACGCGTCCACCGAGAGCCAGCCGGTCAAGGTCGTTCCGCTGTCATCGATGCCTGCCGACGGCGCAAGCCGCTACGTCTGATCCGAGTCGATCGTGTGAGAGGGTGTCGTCGCATCAGCGGCGGCACCCTCCTCGTCGGTCGGGGGCATGAATCGATCCGCCCCCAGAAACAAGTGGAGCGGTCGGTTATGGACGTGTTCTCACGTCGACAACCCCGTTTCGCGCCGGATAAACCGAATCCTGGACAGTGTCCGCACGCTCGTCGTAATCTTTCCGAGACCTCGATGGTCGCAGAGGTCTCGAATCGCTTCACCTGATCGGAGAACCATCCACCGTGTCGTCAGCCTGGTCGAAGTCGCACCGGACCGCCGTGTCTCATCGATGCCGCGCGCTGGTTCTCGCCGGATTGTTGGGCGCCACCGTGATGATGTCGACGCCGGTGGCGGGTGCTGATCCCGTACCCGGCGCGTCCGGTAGCGCCGCGATGACGGAACTGGCCGACCTGTCGCGCGCTTCGGAGGAGACCACCGAGGCGATGCACAACGCCCAGATCGACCTCGACGCCAAGATGGCGGCGCAACGGGAAGCCGAGGATCGCCTCGCCCGGGATCGGTCCGCCGTGGACGCTGCGAACGGTTTGATCGATTCGGTGCGGCCGACGGTCGACAAGATCGCGCAGGCGAACTACCAGGGTGCGCGGACCAATCGCCTGTTCGCGCTGATGGTCAGCGATTCGCCGCAGCAGATGCTCGACCAGATGTCGGCGCTCGACGTCATCTCCACCGACGCGGCCGCGCAGGTCGCCACCTTCCGTGAGGCGACCGATGCCGCCGCAGCGGCCGAGCAGTCGTCCCTGCAGTCCGCCGACGCGGCCCGCATCGCGACCGAGCAGGCGCGCGCTCTCAGTGACGATCTACAGAACAAGCAGAGTCGATTGCAGGCTCAGATCGACGACGTGGTGGCCGCATTCGCCGCGCTGTCCGAGGCGGAGCGAGCGGAACTCGCAGGTTCCGCGTTTCCTCCCGGCTTCGATCCCGCGTCCATTCTGGGTTCGTTGACGCCGGGTTCGCAGGCCGGTGCCCTTCAGGCAGCGTTCACCCAGATCGGCAAGCCCTATGTGTGGGGCGCGACCGGTCCCGACGGATACGACTGCTCCGGGCTCGTCGTCTGGGCGTACAACCAGGTGGGCAAGACCCTTCCGCGCTCGAGTCAGGCGCAGGCAGCCGGCGGCACGCCGGTGGCGAAGAGCGATCTGCAGCCGGGTGACGTGGTTCTGTTCTATCCCGAGGCGTCGCACGTCGGCCTCTACGCCGGCAACGGGAACATCGTGCATGCCTCGACCTTCGGCGTACCCGTCCGAGTCGAGTCGATGGAATCCTGGCCGTTCCACAGCGCGCGCCGGTACTGATCATTCGCACCGTTCGACGGTCGGCGCTCGCTCTGGCGTTGGTGGTGACGGTGGCGACCGGTTGTGCCGGAACGCCCCCGCCCACCTCGGACGCTCCGTCCGGGGCCGCGGCGAGTTCGTTCGACGACCAGCGCACGGCGGGGGTGCAGGCCCTGCTCGACGCGTGGACGGTCGCCCTTCGCGACGGCGACGAGGACGCCCTGCGATCGCTGTTCGATCGGGGTGCCGACCCGGGGTTCGTCGAACGTGAAGTCGAACGTGCCCGCAATCTACGGGGAGTTCCGCTCTCCGACTTCGGATACGAACTGATCGACGAACCCGAGACCCCGGTTCCGACCGAACTCGCGGAGTCGTTGTCCGCCACCGATGTCTGGGCCCCGCACGTGGTGCTGCGCTATGCGTACGCCGAGGCCGACATCGACTCCACCCGCCGCGACGTCACCCTCGTCGTCGCCCGCCGAGGCGACACCTGGGCGCTGGTCTCGGACGACGACCTCCCGCAGTACGGCCGCATCACCTGGCGCGGGCCGTGGGACTTCGGGCCGGTGGTCACCGAGTCCGTGCAGACCGGTGACACCACGTCGATCGTCGTCGGCCACCCGGAGCAACGGGCGCTGATCGACGGTCTCGCCGCGGATCTACCCCCCGCCGTCGAGGCGGTGACCGACTTCTTCGGTGTCGGGTGGTCTCGCCGAGCGGTGGTGACCGTGACGGGTTCGGACGCCGAGTTCACCGCGAGCGCGAACAACTCTCCGATGACGGACGTCGCCGCGTCGACCATCGCGGACCCGGTCGAGCGTGGATTCGTCACCGGTCAGCGCATCGTGTTCGGACCGACCGCGGGGGACAGGCTCACCGAGTCCACGCGTCGCTCCGTTCTGCAGCACGAACTCACGCACGTCGCCGCTCGGTCGATCACGGCCGACGGGTCCCCGCTGTGGTTGCTCGAAGGGGTCGCGGACTACTCGGGGTACCGAGGGTCGGGGCTCTCGTTCACGGACATCGCGCCGACGCTCTCCGCTGTCGTGCGGGTCGGTGGGCCGCCGACCGTGCTCCCGGAGGATTCCGACTTCGCCGCCGGGGGCAGTCGCAGTGCGATCGCCTACGAGTCGGCCTGGTCGGTGGCGCAGTTCGTGGCCGACCGGTACGACGAAGCCACCTTGTTGCGGCTCTACCGTGTCCTGGCCGTGGGACCGTCGGATCCGACGACGCTCGAGCGCGCACTCGTCGCGACGCTCGGCTCGGCGACGCCGGCGTTCCTCGCCGCATGGGGCGCGTGGGTGGTGGAGCAGGCGGGTCCCGCCTAGCGGCGCCCCGACGTCTACCGTGAGGACATGCGCCGAACGTTGCTGGTGACCAACGACTTTCCTCCCCGCCAGGGAGGCATCCAGTCCTACCTGCACACGTTCGCGCGTCTCCTGCCGCCGGAGCAGCTGGTGGTCTACGCCCCCCGGTGGCGAGGCGACTCGCACGTCCGCTTCGACGCGGAACAGCCCTTCGAGGTGGTGCGTCACCCCACGACGTTGATGCTTCCCGTGCCTACCGTCGCGCGTCGAACCGCCGAACTGGTGCGGCGCCACGACTGCGAGACGGTGTGGTTCGGAGCCGCGGCACCGTTGGCGCTGCTCGGCCCGACGGCGAGACGCGCCGGCGCCGACCGAGTGGTGGCCTCGACCCACGGGCACGAGGTGGGGTGGTCGATGCTGCCGGCGGCGCGTCAGGCACTCGGCCGTATCGGCGATGTCGCCGACGTGGTGACGTTCGTCAGCAAGTACACCCGTGGCCGCTTCGCGACCGCGTTCGGATCCGACGCGGCGCTCGAGCACCTGCCTCCCGGTGTCGACTCCACGAGATTCCGACCGGACGCGGCGGCGCGCGCGGAGTTGCGGGCGCGCTACCGATTGGGCGATCGCCCGACGATTCTGTGCCTGTCACGGCTGGTGCCGCGCAAGGGTCAGGACGTGCTCATCCGAGCGCTCGCCGGAGTCCGCTCGGACATCGACGGGGCGGTTCTGGTGATCGTCGGCGGAGGACCGTACGCGGACACGTTGAAGAAGCTCGCCGTGTCCTGCGGGGTGGCCGACCACGTGGTGTTCACGGGTTCGGTTCCGGCCGAGGAACTCTCGTCTCACCACACCATCGCCGACGTGTTCGCGATGCCGTGTCGCACCCGCGGCGCCGGCCTGGACGTCGAAGGCCTGGGAATCGTGTTCCTCGAGGCGTCGGCGACCGGGGTGCCGGTGGTGGCAGGACGATCGGGAGGGGCCCCCGAGACGGTGGTCGAGGGAATCACGGGAACGACGGTGGACGGAACGTCGGTGGACTCCGTGCGTCGTGCCCTGGTGTCGGTGCTGGTGGACCGCGATCGCGCGTCGATGATGGGCAGTGCGGGACGCGAGTACGTCGCCACCGAGTGGCGATGGGACCTACTCGCGTCCCGGCTGGATCACTTGCTGTAGATCTTCTCGATCTCCGCGGCGTACGACGCCTGCACCACGTTCCGCTTGAGCTTCATAGTCGGGGTCAGCTCTCCGCCTTCCTCGGTGAAGTCCACCGGAAGGATGCGGTACTTCTTGATGGCCTCCGCGTGCGAGACGGACTTGTTGGCCTCGGCCACCGCCGCATCGATCTCGGCGACGAGATCGGGGTCCGCGGTGAGGTCGGCGATCGAGTCGGACTCGTTCTTGCCGGTGCGCTGCTTCCATCCGTCGAAGGCGTCCTGGTCGATGGTGACGAGCGCTCCGATGAACGGCTTCTGGTCGCCGACCACCATCGCCTGACTGACCAGCGGGCTCGCTCGCAGGTGGTCCTCGAGGACCGCCGGCGCCACGTTCTTCCCCCCGGCGGTGACGATGATCTCCTTCTTGCGCCCGGTGATCGCGATGTATCCGTCGGCGTCCACCGTGCCGAGGTCGCCGGTGTGGAACCACCCGTCGGTCAGCGCCTCCGCCGTCGCGTCGTCGTTCTTCCAGTAACCGTCGAACACGACCCCGCCGCTCAGCATGATCTCGCCGTCGGCGGCGATGCGAACCCCGTTGCCCGGTAACGGCTTTCCGACAGTGCCGATGCGCTGGGCGTCCGCGGTGTTGACGGCGGCCGCTGCCGTGGTCTCCGTGAGGCCGTACCCCTCGTAGATGGTCACCCCGATGCCCCGGTAGAAGTGGGCCAACCGCGTTCCGAGCGGCGCACCACCGGAAATGGCGAGTTCGCACTGCCCACCGAGAGCGGCTCGCAACTTGCCGTAGACCAGTCGATCGAAGAGGGCGTGCTTCGCGCGCAGCACCAGGGACGGCCCCGTCTCGTCCTGCGACTCGCTGTACGCGACGGCGGTGTTCGCGGCAGCGTCGAAGATCTTTCCCTTGCCGTCGGAGTGCGCCTTCTGCCGAGCAGTGTTGTAGACCTTCTCGAACACTCGGGGCACGGACAGGATGAAGTGCGGTCGGAACTCCCCGAAGGTGGCCACGAGGTTCGGGATGTCGCTCGTGTGGCCGACGGTCGCGGCGGCGTCGAAACAGGCGATCGACACCGCCCGTGCGAGCACATGGGCCATGGGCAGGAACATCACCGTCGTCCGGCCCTCGGTCAACATCTCGCCGAAGGCGGTCGCGTGGATTCCGCGGGACTCGGCGATGAGGTTGCGGTGGCTCAGGATGCAGCCCTTGGGGCGCCCGGTGGTGCCGGAGGTGTAGACGAGGGTGGCCGGTGAATCGGCGCTCAGCGAGGCGAGACGGTCGACGACATCCGAATCCGGCACCGGCGCACCCGATTCGGTCAGCGTCTCGACCGCCCCGGCCTTCGTCGACGACGGGTCGAGCTGGAACACGGCGGTGACGCCGGGCAACTCGGACGCGAATGTGGCGACCATGTCGGAATGTGCATCCGTCTCGACGACGACGGCACGAGCCCCCGAGTTCTCCAGGATCCACCGAACCTGGTCCGCGGAGGAGGTCTCGTACACCGGCACGGTGACACCCCCGGCGGACCAGATGGCGTAGTCGACGAGCGACCACTCGTAGCGCGTGGCGGACATCAGCGCGACTCGATCGCCGGGTTCGACACCGGCGGCGATCAGCCTCTTGGCCACCGCACGGACGGAGGCCGCGAATTCCGCGGCTCGCACGTCGACCGTTCCGTCGGCCGTGGCGCGGCGGAAGACGACGACGTCGGGTCGGTGTTCCTCGTGCGCGAAGACGGCATCGGCGACCGACTCGTCGTCGCCGATGGTGAACGGAGCGGGAACGTGGAACTCGGGCACGAAGTCCTCCGAGGAAGGTTCTGCAGTACATGATCTGCAGGCTGGGGTTGGCGAGTGTTCACACTAACCCTGATCGATCGGTACCGGTCACCGGTGTGTGAGGCTGTGACGCATGACCTCCTCGCAGGCCGTGCAATGAGCACCGTTCAGGTGGCGGACCAGACGTTCGTGGCCGCGCCCGCCGCCGCCGTGGCCGCACTTCTGGGAGACCGCGAACGGTGGCGCGCGTGGTTCCCCGATCTCACGCTCGCTGTCCGAGAAGACCGGGCGGAGAAGGGGTTTCGATGGACCGTGTCCGGCGCCCTCGTCGGGACCATGGAGGTGTGGCTCGAGCCCGTGTTGGACGGGGTGGTCCTCCACTATTTTCTCCACGCCGAACCCGCCGAACCCTCCGAACCCTCCGAAGACGGCCCGAGTCCGGCTGTGCTCACGCACCGGCGACGCGTCGCGGGACGGGACATGGCGTTCTGGATCAAGGCGAGATTCGACCGAGCCCGATCGGCCGGAGAACCGGTGCCGGCGGCGCCGGAGTCACCCGGTCCGACCCCGCCCGCACCCGGAACCGACCCCACTGTCCGATAGCAGAAGCGGGACCGTCGATCATGGTCCCGACACCGGATGTACAGCGCACGGAAGGGATGGGTCGTTCCATGGCAGACAAGACCACGAAGTCCATCGTCATCGCGGGAACTCCCGACGAGGTGATGGAGGTCATCGCGGACTTTCCGGCGTACCCCGAGTGGGTGACCGCGGCCAAGGTCGTCGAGGTGCTGGAGCCGGGGGAGTCGGGACGCGCCCGAAGGGTCAGGTTCGTGCTGGACGCCGGCATGGTCAAGGACACCTACGAACTGGTCTACGACTGGGCTCCGGACGGAAGATCGGTCTCCTGGGAGCTCGCCACCGGTGAGATGCAGAAGAGCCAGGTCGGTTCCTACGTTCTGGCCGAACGGTCGGACGGCACCACCGAGGTGACCTACGAGCTCACGGTCGACCTCGCGATTCCCATGATCGGCCTGTTCAAGCGCAAGGCGGAGAAGGTCATCACCAACACCGCCCTGGAGGAGCTGAAGAAGAAGGTCGAGGGCTGACGACAGCGGACATGCGGGCGGTGGCGCGGGTTCGATACGTCGTCGGCGCGGGCGGGGTCGGTACCACGACCGTCGCCGCGGCGACGGCCGTCGGGTTGCGCGAACGGGGTCGTCGCGTCCTGCTGATCTCCGTCGACGCTCCGATCGCGCCGAGACTGATCGACGGGACCGATCTCGACACCGAGCGCATCGATTCCCTCGCCCTCGTCGAGGCTCGCTACCGGATGGTGACCACGGTGCTCACGTCGCTCGGTCGCCACGATCACGGCTCGGGGCCCAGCCTGCCGGACCCGGAGGAACTGATCACGGTCCCGGCCGCTCAGGAGCTGGCGGCCGTCCTCGAGATCTACCGCCACGCTCGCTCCGGTCGGTGGGACGACGTCGTCGTCGACTGCGCGGGATCGGCGACGTGGCGCGCGATCCTCACCGTTCCGAGTGCGATCCACGGTTCCGTCGAACGCATCTGGCCCCGCCACCGACGCGTCGTCGCCGCGACGGGATCCGATGCGCGCCTGGCGGTGCTGGTGGAGGTGTTGGATCGGATCGACGACGCCGCCGTCGACGCCGAGCGGGCCCTGACGGACCCGAGCATCACCGAGGCCGTCGTCGTGACCCGGGCCCAATCGCTGGTGTCGGAGGCGACGGCCGCCATTCTCGCCGCCACGGTCTTCCACGGCGTTCGAGTCGAGCGCGTCGTCGCGAACGACCTCGCTCCCGCACTGGGGTCGGTGCCGGTGTCCGCGCTCGGAACACATCCGGCGGTGTTCTGGATGGACCGACGCCGGGCGGAGCAACAGGCCGCGTTGACGGCCTTCGCGGATCGGGTGGCCCCCTTGCGCATCGACGGCGTCTCGGCGCAACCGACGGAGCCGGTAGGCTCGGACGCCCTGGGGATCATCGCCGGTGAGTTGGACGGATCCGGCCTCGTCGCCGGTTCGCAGCCGATGATCGCGTCGACCCCCTCGGTGGCACTCGAGTCGGGCAGCGGCCTCGAGTCCGTGTACGTGATGAAGATTCCGTTACCTCTCGTCGATCCGACAACGGTCGACGTGGGACGCGTGGAGGACGACGTGGTGGTGAGTGCGCAGGGCGGCCGACGCCGCCTGCGTCTGGCGTCGGTCCTGAGGCGGTGCACGGTCACCGCGGCCGAGCTGTCCGACGGGGTTCTCTCGGTCCGATTCGCCCCCGATCCCGATCTGTGGCCGGCGCACCTGCATGCGCCGGTGCCGCCGCGGGGTTCGGATGGCTGACCCCGGCCGCGACCTCACGGCGGAACTTCGAGTCCTGGCCGAGCTGCTGATCGACAAGGTCGAGCCCATCCTGCGACGCGTCGACCTCGAGGACGCACCGGAGTGGGACGGCTGTTCCTGGTGCCCGTTCTGTGCCGTCGCCGCGGTGCTGCGTGGGGAGCGCCACGACCTGGTGACCCTGGTCTCCAGCGAGCTGGACGGGGTTCTCGAGGCGCTGCGCGACGCTCTGCAGACGCACGGTCGCGCGCATCCCGAACCGCCGACGGCCGAGAGGTCGGAGGCGACGGAGCCCTCGGCCGGGACGGCGGTCCCACCGCCGTCGGAACCGCCCACCGGTCGCGCCCCGACGTATCAGCCCATTAGGGTCACCGTGGCGCGCGAGGACCGCACCGAGTCCTAGCCTCGAACATCGCACGACCCGCTGCGGTGGACGCCCGATGCGGCAGCACAATCAGCGCTGCGGCCGAAACCGGGGGCCGTGGCCAGAATCAGTGAGGAACCGACCACATGAGTTCGCAGTCTCGATCCCGCAGGGCTCTCACCATCGGCATCGATGTCGGGGGAACGAGCATTCGGGCCTCGGTGGTCGACGCGGACGGGCAGGTTCTGGACTCGACTCAGGCACCGACCCCGCAGTCGTCGCTGGCCCTCGAGAACGGGATCGACCGCGCCGTACGGGAGTTGACGAGCCGACACGAGATCGCTGCGGTGGGTCTGGCGGTGGCGGGGTTCATCAACTCCGACCGCACGGTGGTGCGTTTCGCGCCGCATCTGCCGTGGGTGAACCGACCGGTGGCGCGCGAGATGACCGAGCGCCTCGGCATCCCCGTGATCCTCGAGCACGACGCGAACGCGGCGGCGTGGGCCGAGCACCGATTCGGAGCCGCGGCCGGTGGCGGGAACGTGGTCATGATCGCCATCGGAACCGGCATCGGAGCAGCGCTGCTGATCGACGGCAAGCTCTACCGCGGCAGCTACGGGATCGCGCCGGAGCTCGGTCATCTGCAGGTGGTGCCCGACGGTCGACCGTGCGCGTGCGGCAAGCGTGGGTGCTGGGAACGGTATTGCAGCGGAACAGCATTGGTGGACACCGCAATCGAGTTGCTGGCCGCGAATCCACGCGGATCGACCATCCTCGCCCGCGAGACGTTCCTCGACCCCGGATCGCTGACCGGTCGTCGGATCGCGGGCGCCGCACAGGACGGAGATCTGGTGGCGCTGCAGACCATGTCCGAGTTCGCTCGTTGGCTGGGCATCGGGCTGGCCCTGGTGTCGGACGTCTACGACCCGGACCGCATGGTGATCGCCGGCGGCGTCGCGACGTCGTCGGCGCTGTTCCTCGATGTCGCACGCGAGCACTACGCGGCCCAGATCACCGGAGCCGGCCACCGGCCGCTCGCCCGCATTCGCGGAACCCAGCTGGGGGAGGCCGCCGGGATGATCGGGGCGGCCGAACTGGCACGCGTCGAGGTCGGGGCAGCACGGGCGTGATCGGTCCGCGGACACCGTGGACGTGACGCGTCGGTGACGCCGAGGTGTCGGCAATGTGAGATGTGTCCGGCTGTGCCGTCGTAATGTGGCTGGTGTCATAAACCCCCGGTACAGTCGCCGTAGCGAAGTTCTCGCGGACACCGTGCAGGTCGACGATCGGCACGATGCAGGATCACGTGGTTCTGGACCACGTGGCGCCGAATCACGTGGCGCTGCAACACTGGGCGCCGCAACACGACGGGAAGGTTCGGGCATGTCGGGCATCTGGTACTGGAGCTTCAAGTACGTCTTCATCGGCCCGTTGCTGCAGGCGATCGGGCGTCCGGACGTCGAGGGGCTCGAACACATCCCGGCCGACGGTCCCGCCATCCTCGCGAGCAACCACCAGGCCGTGATGGACTCGTTCGTTCTGCCGCTGGTCGTGCCGCGGCGCATCACGTTCCTGGCCAAGAGCGAATACTTCACCGACACCGGCGTCAAGGGCGCGTTCAAGCGCTGGTTCTTCGACGCCGCCGGCCAGGTTCCCATCGATCGCACCGGAGCATCGGCAGCGCAGGACGCGTTGAACGCGGGCAAGCGGGTGCTCGACGACGGCAGGCTGCTCGGTATCTACCCGGAGGGCACGCGGTCGCCCGACGACAAGTTGTACAAGGGCAAGACCGGCACGGCGCGATTGGCGCTCGAGACCGGTGTCCCCGTCATCCCGGTGGCGATGATCAACACGGCGAAGATGAACCCGATCGGCTCGAAGTTGCCGCGCCCCACCAAGGTCGGCGTCAAGATCGGCAAGCCCCTGGACTTCTCGCGCTACGAGGGCATGGCGGGAAACCGTTTCGTCGAGCGTGCGGTCACCGACGAGGTCATGTACGAGTTGATGAAGCTCGGCGGCCAGGAGTACGTCGACGTGTACGCCGCGAGCCTCAAGAAGAAGGTCGTCGACGAGCCCGCTCGTATCCCGGACACCCGCGCGGGCTGACCTGCCGGAGCCCGGGGCCGGTACGGCTAGAGTCGGCGCGTGCGCTACTTCTACGACTGCGAGTTCATCGAGGACGGCCGCACGATCGAGTTGATCTCCATCGGCGTCGTCGCCGAGGACGGTCGCGAGTTCTACGCCGTGTCCACGGAATTCGATCCGCAGCGCGCCGGCGCCTGGGTTCGCCACAACGTGCTGCCGAAGCTGCCGCCCTTCTCGTCTCCGCTGTGGCGTTCGCGATCTCGGATCCGGGACGAGCTGTTCGACTTCGTCTCCGTCACCGACGACATCGAGATGTGGGCATGGGTGGCTGCGTACGACCACGTCGCTCTCTGTCAGCTGTGGGGGCCGATGACCGCCCTGCCTCGCTCCATGCCGCGATTCTCTCGCGAGCTCAAGCAACTCTGGGAGGACAGCGGATCACCGGCGCTTCCGCCCATCCCCGACGACGCGCACGACGCCCTGGCCGACGCGAAGCACAATCTCGCCAAGTACCGCGCCATCCGGGCCGCCGCGGCCGACGGATTCCATCCCTGATCGAGGGAACTCGGCGGTCGACGGCCACTGCGGTACCCGTGGTTTCTCGGGTCCTGGTCGACTGACTACGCTGTACGCGTGAACTGGACTGTCGACGTTCCGATCGAACGCTTACCCGAGCTGCCCCCGCTTCCCGACGCCATGCGTCGGCAGCTGGATTCTGCGCTGGCCAAACCCGCTGCTCAGCAGCCCAGCTGGCCGGCCGATCAAGCCGAAGCCATGCGCAAGGTCCTCGAGAGCGTGCCGCCCATCACGGTCGCCAGCGAGGTCGAGCGGTTGTCCGACGAGCTGGCCGCCGTGGCTCGCGGCGAGGCCTTCCTGTTGCAGGGCGGCGACTGTGCGGAGACCTTCGTCGACAACACCGAACCGCACATCAAGGGCAACATCCGCACCCTGCTGCAGATGGCGGTGGTGCTCACGTACGGCGCGTCGACCCCCGTGGTCAAGGTGGCCCGCATCGCCGGCCAATACGCCAAGCCGCGTTCGGCCGACGTCGACGCCCTGGGTCTGAAGTCCTACCGCGGCGACATGGTGAACTCGCTCGTCGCCGAGGACGCGGTCCGCGCGCACGACCCGTCGCGGCTGGTTCGCGCGTACGCCAATGCGAGTGCGGCCATGAACCTCGTGCGGGCCCTCACGGGCGCCGGAATGGCCGACCTGCACCGGGTCCACGACTGGAATCGTGAGTTCGTCCAGAACTCGCCGGCCGGCGCGCGCTACGAGCAGCTCGCGTCCGAGATCGACAACGGTCTCAAGTTCATGGACGCGTGTGGAGTCACCGATCCGCGACTGCATCAGGCCACCATCTTCGCCAGCCACGAAGCGCTCGTGCTCGACTACGAGCGCGCGATGTTGCGCTTGGACAACGACTCCGAACACCCCAAGTTGTACGACCTGTCGGCGCACTTCCTGTGGATCGGTGACCGGACCCGCCAGCTCGACGGCGCCCACATCGCGTTCGCCGAGATGGTGTCGAATCCGATCGGTCTCAAGATCGGGCCCAGCACCACTCCGGAGATGGCCGTCGAGTACGTCGAGCGTCTCGATCCGACGAACAAGCCCGGCCGTCTGACCCTGATCTCCCGGATGGGCAACGGCAAGGTTCGCGACCTGTTGCCGCCGATCATCGAGAAGGTGCAGGCCACGGGTCACCAGGTGATCTGGCAGTGCGACCCGATGCACGGCAACACGCACGAGGCGTCCACCGGCTACAAGACGCGCCACTTCGACCGCATCGTCGACGAGGTGCAGGGCTTCTTCGAGGTGCACCACGGTCTCGGTACGCACCCCGGTGGCATCCACGTCGAGCTCACCGGTGAGAACGTCACCGAGTGCCTCGGCGGCGCGCAGGACATCTCGGATCTCGACCTGTCGGGTCGCTACGAGACCGCGTGCGATCCGCGCCTGAACACCCAGCAGTCGCTCGAACTGGCGTTCCTGGTCGCGGAGATGCTGCGCGGCTGATCTACCGACGTCGACGAACGCGGTCCGAGCACGCTCGGGCCGCGTTCTGCTGTTCCGGGTGTCGGGGGCGAGCGTCAGGGGAGGGATACGAGGGTGACCGTGCCGCCCGGCTCCACGCGAGCGTTCGGACCCGGGTTCTGGGTGATCACCAGGGAACTGTCCGTGTCGACGACCTGACGGATGACGACCTCGAGGCCGAGACGTTCGAGTTCCTCGCGAGCGGACCCCACCGTGCGTCCCAGCAGGGACGGGACGCCGACGGCAGTGGAGATCTGCAGATCGACAGCGGATCCGCCGGTCACGGACGTACCGCCCTCGGGGGAGGTGGAGACGACGTCGCCGCCGTCGACACCGCTGTCGAAGACCTCCTCGACCGAACCGACGGAGATTCCGAGTCGGTCCAGTTCGGCACGCGCCTGCTCCTCGCTGCGGCCACGCAGGTTCGGAACGTCCACCGGCGGTGCTCCGCGACTGGTGACGACGCGCACCTCGCTGCCGACGGGCAGTACCGATCCGGGGGCGGGCTCGAGCCGGGCGACGTCGCCGACGGGCGCGGAGGTGCTGAACGCCCGGCCGCCGTCGACCGGGACGAAGGTGCGAGCGCGGAGTTCGTCGTCGACGGCGGTGGCGTCGGTCCCGGCGTCGAGCGACGGCACGGTCGGTTGCCCGCGCGAGACGACGAGAGCGACGGTCTCGCCGCGGGCGATTCGCGTTCCGGGGGCCGGTTCGGTGCCCAGCAGGCGATCCACCGGTGCGTCGTCGCTGTAGCGCTCCTCGACGGACGCGGTGAGGTCTGCCGCTTCTATGGCAGCGGTCGCGGACGCCCGGTCGAGGCCGTCGATCGCGGGCACGGCGGTGAACCGGCCGGATCCGGCCCACCATCCGACGGTTCCGAGAAGAACGGCCGCGAGTACGACGATGGCGATCCACACCATCGCGGTCCGGCGCGATCGGCGTCGGTCGGCGTCGTAGTCGGGGTAGTCGAAGGCGGATCGGTCCTTCGGCTCCGGGGCCGTCGCGCCGGGTGGGTCGGTACGCGGGGTCGCGGTGGTCACCATCTTGGTGTGCTTGGTCTCGCCGTGACCGTCGTCGTTCGGGGCGGGGATCGCCACGATGGCCGTCTCGGGAGTCCGGGGTGACTGCGGGACGTACGGCCGCGGACTGTGGGCGGTGTCGGCGCTGAGGTGCTCGGCGGACCTCGACGGAGCGGGCACGCGATACTCGGGAAGCTGCAGAGTGCGCGTGACGGACCGCAGCGCGTCACCGAACGCGGAGGCGTCGTCGAAGCGGTTCTCGGGGGTCCGACGCGTCGCGTCCCGCACCAGGGTGTCGAAGTGCGGGGGCACCCCGGCGATCAACGAGCCGGGGGCGGGGACGTCGTTCTCGATGCGCTGGTAGGCGATCGACAGCGACGTGTCCGCCAGGAACGGCGTGCGGCCGGTGAGCACCTCGAACAGGAGGACGCCGGCGGAGTACACATCGCTGCGGGAGTCCGCGGACCCGACGGTGACCTGCTCGGGGGAGAGGTACGCCGCGGTGCCGAGGATGACGCTGTTGGACGTGGTGGTCGCCGCTGCGACGGCGCGGACCAACCCGAAGTCGGCGATCTTCACTTCGCCGCGATCGGAGATCAGCACGTTCTCGGGCTTGACGTCGCGGTGGACCAGACCGGCTCGGTGGGCGACGGCGAGTGCGTCGAGCACGGGCTGCATCACCGCCGCCGCCGCGTGCGGGGGCATGGGTCCGCGCTCGCGCAACAATTCGCGCAGCGTTCCACCCTCGACCAGTTCCATCACCAGGAACGCGTGATCGCGGTCGCGGCCGTGGTCGTAGACCGCGACGAGCCCCGGATGCGACAACCGCGCGACCGCCCTCGCCTCGAACTCGAAGCGTCGAACGAACTCGGGGTCCGAGGCGAACTGCGGATCCATGATCTTGATCGCGACCGGGCGGTCGAGGCGCAGATCGAGACCGCGGTACACGGTCGACATTCCGCCGCGTGCGATCGGAGCGTCCACGCGGTAGCGCCGCTCGAGAAGCTCGCCGAGCAGCGACGGTCCGGACGTGATCACCTGCGCCTACTTTCGTCTCGTGTGGGCACGCGGAAGCCGCAACGAACCCGAGTGCTCCTAGCGATGGTAGCGAGGGTCTCGATGTGTTTCGGGCCACGCGCCGCGCAGTCGCGGCCGGATTGATCTTCGATCGTCTCCCTGACTACCGTTGTCGCGGTGAGTGCACTCCCGTATTGCGACGATGTCATCCCCGCCGACGAGACCGTCGTCCCGCTGCCCGACGCGGCCGACGCGATGGGGGTCGACGTCGCACGCGTGCAGCAGTCGATTCGCGAACACAAGCTGATCGCTCTCCGCCGAGACCGTGTGGTGTCCATTCCGGCGAAGTTCCTCGGCGAGGACGGGCAACCGCTCAAGCATCTGCCGGCGGCCATCTCCGTCCTCCTGGACGGGGGCTACAACCACCCCGCGATCCTGCGCTGGCTCTTCACCCCGGACGACAGCCTGCCGGGTATGCCGATCGACGTCCTGCGGGGCGATCACGCCCGCGAGATCATCCGGCGCGCGCAGGCCATGGCGTTCTGACGCCCGGTCTCAGGCCGGAGTGAGCCGACGCGTCACTCCGCGTAGTGCCGCCGTGGTCGCGACCCGCGCCCGGCGGGGGCCGCCCACCCGAGCACGCGCCGACAGAGCGCGGTAGCCGTCGTTCTCGACCGCCTCGAGAATGTCCCGGTAGAGAGCGAAGGCCACCGAAATTCCCTCGCGCGCACGGGGTTCGAGAAGTGCGATGCCGGGCTCGGCGGTGCGATACATCGCACGCGCCGATGCGATGACGTCGGCGAGCGCGCGCACCACGCGGGGGTCCGTGCGACCGGTCAGACGGCACCACCACAACAGGTCCTCGTCGACGCCGTAGGCGGCCAGGACGTCGCCGGGCAGGTAGATCCGGTCCCGAGCCAGGTCCTCGCCGGCGTCGCGGACGAAGTTCGTCACCTGGAACGCCTCGCCCAGCGCGGCGGCGGTGGGCCGGGCCTCCTCGACGGGGCCCACGGTGCCGAGGATCGGCAACATCTGCAGGCCGATCACGGCTGCCGATCCGTACATGTACGTACGGAGCTCGTCCATGTCCGCGTAGCGATCCTTGTACAGCGGGGAATGCGGCACGTCCATCCGCATCGAGGTCATGAAGGCCGAGAAGTACTCGGCGGGAATGTCGTACGTGCGCGCGGTGTCGAACAGCGCCGCGAGAATCAGGTCGTAACGGTGCTCCCAGGTCGCCGAGTCCGGCACCCGACCGCTCTCGAGGCCGGCGATCAGTTCGGCCTCGATGTGGTCGACGAGAGCGATGTCGGTGCGCACCGCATCGTCGTCGCCGCGCTCGGCGATCATGTCGACGTCGATGATGTCGTCGACCATCCGCGCGAAGGCGTAGAGCGCGTGCACCGCGGGACGGCGATCGCTCGGCAGCAGGCGGGTGGCCAGGAAATAGGTCTTGCCGTGTTCGGCGGCGACCTCTCGGCAGAGCGAGTAGGCGTCGTCGAGTGCAGGGTCCGTCACGAGTGGGTCGACTCCTCGTCGGATCGGGTGTGGGCGGGGGAGGCGGGCCGGATCGGCGCGCTGGACACGGTGCCGCGCTGCTCCGGGTCCGTCGCGGTGTCCTCGTGCTCCGGGCGGGTGACGGTTCGCAGCCGCAGAGGATCGACCGTTCGTAACGACAGGGCCGCGACGACGGCGGCGAACGTCGCCGCCGCGACGTGCGGGAACGTGTAGAGCCCGATCGAGCCCTCCGGTTGGAACACGAGCATGAGCCACGTCGAGAGTCCGACGAGGATCATCAGGGTGCGCACGCTCATGGTCAATCCGGCGGCCACCGCGAGCGGCCAGGAGTAGTACCAGGGGAGTGCGGCGGGCGACAGGATCACGATGGCGACGAGCGAGACCAGGATGCCGATCAGCGCGTGGCGCTCGGTGCGCCGCGAGGTCCACCAGGCCACGGCGAGAGTCACGACCAACGCGATTCCGCACAGCAGTCGGGTGATCTCGAGGACCGGGCCCAGTTCGGCTCCGGTGAACCATCCGGTTCCGACGGTCACGAAGTGGGCCAGGATCGTCGGAAGAGACAGCCAGTTGATGATCTTCGCCGAACCCGACAGCGCGGTGAGCCAGCCGATGCCGACCCCGGCGACGAGCGACGAGATCACGAACACGGCGAGGAAGACGAGGAATCCGATTCCGGCCGTCTTGGCGAACAACAGCAAGGTCGGGGCGCGCCGCGTCGGTTCGCCCCGATCGGCTCGTTCGCTGTTCCTCGACGCCTCCCGTTCGCGCTCGTGGATTATCCACATCCACACCAGGAACGGCAGCGCTATTCCGGCGGTGGCCTTGATGGCGACGCCGACGGCCACGAGACCCATGCCGACGACGTGTCGACGGTCCAGCACGGCGGCGATACCCGCGGTCATCAGACCGACCATGAGCATCTCGTTGTGCACGCCGCCGATGAGGTGGACGAGAACGAGCGGATTCAACACCGCGAGCCACAGTGCGACGGCCGGATCGGCACCGAAGTGCCGAGCGATGCGCGGCACGGCCCACATCGTCAGCGCCAGTCCGGGAAGCATGGTCAGGCGCAGCAACATCGTGCCCGCGATCACGTTGTCCCCGGTCACCGAGGTGATGCCCTCGGCCAGAAGGAGGAAGAGCGGACCGTAGGGGGCCGTGGTGGCGGTCCACACGTTCGACACGTTGTCGAGCAGGACACCGGGATTCGCGACCGGACCGACGGCGTAGGGATCGAATCCGTCCCTCAGCAGCGCGCCCTGGGCGAGGTAGGAGTAGGCGTCCCGGCTGAACATGGGGACCGCGAGCAGCAGGGGAGCGATCCACACCGGTACCACCCAGCGCAGTTGGCGCACCGTGGTGCGGTGGCCCAGAGTCGCTCGGCCCAGGCGCACCCAGGCCACGATCATGAGGAGAACGCCCACCCACACCAGCACCGTGGACAGAATCAGACCGTGCCCGAAGCGCAGCCACGACAGGTGCATCGTCTCGAGGAGGGGGTCCTGCCGCCGGACGGCTCCGGACCCGAAACCACCGAAGGTGATCAGAATCGAACCGGCCAGACCGACCAGGGTGGCGTGCCCGGCTCGACCGGAGAGGAACCCACGAACCGCGCGAACACCGACCGCGTCACCGGACGCGCGCGCATCCCGAGCAGGGGGAGCCGTCGACATGTTCCTCCCTGAAGACGCAGCTGACGCGACCGTGACTGTCCGGTCGGTTGCTCAGTTTAGGGGCAGTCCGCCGAAATTCGCGCACGGCCCGCTCGCTGACCGTCGTTCGTGCTGGTGACGGTTCAGTGCACCCCCGCGCGAGGCGCGTTCTTCACGGACGGATCGATGCGCTCCGCGGCGAGACGACCGGAGATCAGCACCGTGGGGACCCCGACTCCGGGCGTCGTGCCGGATCCGGCCAGCACGATGTTGTCGGCACCGGGCACCACGTTGCGACGGCGGAACGGGCCGGTCTGGCGGAAGATGTGCGCCGCCGAGAAGGGGGTCCCGGCGATCATTCCCTGATCGAGCCATGTCTGCGGGGTGTCGGTGTGATCGATCTCGAGGTGCTCGGCGATCCCCGTGTACCCGCGCGACTCCATGACCTGGAGCAGCTCGCGGATGTAGGGGCCGGTGATCGACGCCCAATCCAGCGGCGCGACCTCGAGGTTGGGGCACGGTGCGAGGATCGAGATCGGTTCCTGGCGGACACCGTCGTGCGTGACAATCAGATCGGGGTCCGACTGTGCGGTCCTGGTGATGAGCAGGGACGGGTCCGACATCAGCCGGCCACGGCCCTTCTTCGCGGTGAGCTCGCGGAACGTCTCGTCCCAGTTCTCGCCGAAGTCGATGACGTGGTGCGACTGCGAGGTCCACCCCGCCGTGACGTCGATCGGAACCCGACCGTGGATGACCACCGCGGACGGCGAGGCCCGCACCTTGCGTCGGACGGTGATACCGGCCGTGCCCAGCAGGCGGTCCGTCACCAGCAGGTCCGGGGTGAGGATCAGCGCGTCGCACGGGTGCCGCACGCCGTCTTCGGTCACCACGGCGCGGGCGCGGGAGCCGCCCATCTCGATGTCCCGGACCGCGGTTCCGGTGAGCAACGTGCCGCCCGCGGTGACGAACGCGTCGGCCATCGCCTCGGCGATGGTGCGCATGCCGCCGACCGGGAACGTCACCCCCAGCGATGTATCCATGTGGGCGATGGCTGCGTACACACCGAGGGCCTGCTGCGGCGGGACACCCGCGTAGAGCGCCTGGAAGGTGAAGATTCGCCGCAGTCGATGATCGGTGACCAGTGAATCGATGCGCTTGCCGAGCTTGCCGAAGCCGCCGAGCCGCAGCAACGCGAGCGTGCTCTTGCGGGAGGTCGTCTCGGTGACCAGATCGAGGGGGGAGTCGATGTTGCTGTCGATGTAGCGATCGAACTCCGCGTCGAACATCGAGGCGAGCCACGCCCGCAGGCGCCGGTATCGCCCGGCTTCCTCGGGTCCGCACTTCGCCTCGACCTCGGCGACCATGGCGTCGGGGTCGGAGTGCACGTCGATGGAGGTGCCGTCCGCGAAACGTGTGTGGTACGCCGGGTGCAGGGGAATCAGTCGCAGCGGCGGGGTGGTCGACTCCATCGTGGCGCCGACCGCGGCGAGGCTGCGTTCGATGAGGCTCGGCATCGTCAGCACACTCGCGCCGGTGTCGATGCGGTAGCCCGGAGCCTGGACGGAACCGACGCGCCCGCCGACGGAGTCGGCCTTCTCGAGCAGGGTGACCCGGCGGCCGGTGCCCCGCAGATGGAGCGCGGCGGCAAGACCCGACAATCCGGCTCCCACGACGACGACGTGGTCGGTGGGACCGCTGACGGTGGCTGAACTCATGTGTTTCTCCTGGTTGCCGCGTACGCCATGGCGGTGAGTCGCCGGGCGGCGTCGTCGGTGATGGTGGACGCCGCGAGGGCGGCGAGCGCGCTGTCGGTGAGCTCGGTGATGCGGCGCTCCACGTCGTCGACGGCGCCCAGGTCGACGATGAGCCCGCGGAGTTCGTCCACCTGCTGCTCGGTGAGGTCGGTTCCGATGCCGGCGCGGATCGCGGCGGCGGCGGCCGGATCGCGCTCGTCGGCCGCGTCGAGCGCGACGGCCAACAGCACGGTGCGTTTGCCCTCGCGGAGATCGTCGCCGGACGGTTTACCCGTGACGGACGGATCACCGAAGACGCCGAGAAGGTCGTCGCGCAACTGGAAGGCGATACCGATGTCGGCGCCGAAGGTGCTGTACATCTGCAACAGCTCGTCCGGGGCGTCGGCGAGAGCAGCACCGATGAGCAGAGGCCGCTCCACGGTGTACGCGGCGGTCTTGTAGCGGTCGATGCGCATGGCGGACTCCACGGAATCGTCCGCGGTGGCCTCGACCGCGATGTCCAACATCTGCCCGCCGAGGACCTCGGTGCGCATGGCCGACCACACGGGGGCGACGCGCGCCTGCGCGGCGGCGTCGACGGCCGCGGCACGCACCATGTCGTCCGCCCAGCACAGCGCCAGGTCACCCAGCAGTATGGCGATGGACTCGCCGTACTTGTCGGAATCGCCGCGCCACCCGTTGCGACGGTGCTGCTCTGCGAACGAGACGTGCACCGTCGGGAAACCGCGCCGCGTGGAGGAGGAGTCGATGATGTCGTCGTGCACCAGCGCGCACGCCTGCACCAGTTCGAGCGCCGAGCACACGTCCAGGACCGCGTCGGCGTCCGGCCCGTGCGGATCGCCGCCGGCCCCCAACCATCCGGTCCACGCGAAGGCGGGCCGAATGCGCTTGCCCCCGCGGACCACGAACGAGACGAGTTCGTCGACCGCGGCCGCGTAGACGGGTCCGACGGCATCGACCGTGGGGCGCGTGGTGTCGACGAAGTCGGTCAACGTGCGCTCCACGGCCGACACGAAGGTGCCGCCGGGCCAGGCGGACACATCGGATTCCGAGACGACCGACCGCGGTCGGTCGGAGTGGTCGACGGGAGCGTGCGTGACGGCAGACACGATGTCCTCCGAGAATTCGTGTGGGCGGGTGTACCGGTCGGGTCGTGCGGTGAGCGCCGATGCCCGACTGTTCGTGTGGTGTTCGCGAGCACGGCGTTCGTTCAGCCGATGTCCGAATCCACTTAACCACGTATTCGGAGCCCCCCGTTCGTGTGGCGAACAGCCGCCGGGCGAACCCGGCGAACCCGGCGGTCGGGCCGGGTCCGAACGGCCGGAATCTATGATGGCGACTGTGACTGACGTTCGAGAAGCAGGCCAGGGTCGACGGGGGCCGACCGGTCGAGCCCGGTCCGTCGTGCAGCGACTGACCGAGGAGACGACGGGCCGAATCCCGTTCTCCGTCGAATTCTCCCCGCCGCGAGACGAGGCCGCCGAGGCGCGGTTGTGGAAAGCCGTGCGCTCGTTCGAGCAACTCGGTCCGGCATTCGTGTCGATGACCTACGGCGCGGGCGGATCGACGCGCGACCGCACCGTCCGGGTGACCGGCGAGATCGCCGACGCGACCACGCTGCTTCCGGTCGCCCATCTCACGGCGGTCTCGCACAGCATCGCCGAACTGCGGTCGATGGTCGGTGCCTACGCCGATCGCGGCATTTCCAACATCCTCGTCCTGCGGGGCGATCCGCCCGGAGATCCTCTGGGGCCGTGGGAGAAGCACCCCGACGGCGTGGAGTACGCGGAGGAACTGGTGCGACTCGTCCGCGACCTCGGTGACTTCCACGTGGGGGTGGCGTCGTTTCCCCAGGGGCATCACCGTGCCCCGGATCTTCATCACGACACCGCCCACCTCGTGGCCAAGTTGCGAGCCGGCGCGGACTACTCGATCACACAGATGTTCTTCGACGTCGACGACTATCTGCGGTTGCGAGACCGGGTGTGCGCGTACGACGAGGAACAGGGACGCAAGCCGATCATCCCCGAGATCATGCCGATCACCACGATGCGATCGATCGACCGCGCCATGGCCCTGTCGGGTTCCGCCCTGCCCGACGCGGTGCAGCGCCGCCTCGACGCGGTGGCCGGCGACTCCGACGAGGCCCGCGCGGCCGTGCGGGAGGTCGGGATCGAGCTCGCGACCGAGATGGGTGAGAGATTGATCGCAGAAGGCGCACCCGGCCTGCACTTCATCACCCTGAACTTCGCGAAGGCGACGAGCGAGGTGCTGGCGAACCTAGGCCTCGGCCGCCGGCCCGGAGCGCAGGGTGCGCGACTTCCAGACCAGGGTGCCCTGGCGACGGCCACGGTCGCTCGATAACAGGATCAGTGCGCCCGCCGCCATCGAGATCGGGTGCAGAGCGGCGGTGACGACGTCGCGGGAGATCGCGTCGCCCGCGCCCTCGGCGCGTCGGGACGCGTAGCGGGAGATCGCGCCGCCGAGGTAACCGGCCAGGCCCCACCAGCGCAGTGGACCGCGGGCGACGACGGCGACCGGCGGCACGGTCCAGATCGCGACGGTGGCGGCGGTCACCGCGAAAGTGCCGGCGGCGCCGCCGAACTGAGACCACAGCCACTTCGCGTGCCCGGCGCGGACCTGCGCGGCGTCGGTGTACATCCGGCACGTCGCGACCGCGCCGCCGTAGGCGACGACGGTGCGGAAGCCGGCGCGGCGGACTGCTCGCGCGAGGGTCAGATCGTCCGCGACGGCCGTGCGAGTCGATGCGTGTCCGCCCACTGCTCGGTACGCGGCCGAATCGATCACCAGGAACTGTCCGTTCGCGACGGCCATGGAGGGGCGGGTGCTGCGGTTGGCTCCCCGGACGTACAGGCTGACCGACCACGACCACGACAGCAGGGGTTGCACCAGGCGCTCGAACGCGCCGACGGCGATCTGTCCCGGCCACGGCGAGAGCAGAGCGGCTCCGTGCGTCCTCAGGTCCGCGAGCGCCGCGTCGAGTGCGAGCGGGTGCAGTCGCACGTCCGCGTCGAGAAATACGATCGCCGTCGACTCGGCGCGCGCGAGGGCCATCTCGCCGAGGGCCATGCACGCCAACGACTTGCCCGATCCGGTTCGACCGTCCGCGACCTTGCGGCGGATCTCGAAACCGGGACGACCACCGACGACGGCGCGGGCCACGTCGGCGGTTCCGTCGGAGGAGTCGTCGTCGAGGACCAGGACGTGCATGGAAGCCCGCGTTCGTTGTGCGAGCAGGTCCCGGAGCAGGTGGGGGAGCCGTTCGGCTTCGTCGCGAGCCGGGATGCACACGGTGATCCGCTCGGACGGATCCACCGACGATGCCGATTCCGGGCGCACGCTCGGCGCGGTGCGGGCATTGAGCACGGCGAGCGCTGCCGCGGCGACGGACAGACCGGCCCCGATGCGCACGACGGTCGTGGGGGCCGCCCACCCGTGCATCACGTGCGTTCGGCCGGCTCCGACGGACGGCGCCGCACCGGCGGGTTGCGCGAGACGTAGGCCATACCGGCGACGATCGCGGCGAGACCGACCGAAACGCCCGCGACGATTCCGGCCCACCCGGCGAAACTGCGCGTGTTCGGATCGGAGTACCGGACCTCCGCTCTCAGGGTGGTCGACTCGCCGGCGGGCAGGTTCCAGGACACGACGTTGTCGCCTTCACGGCTGCCGTTGGTCGTCGAGACCCGCGCCGGGAACGCGATGGTGAACTGGACGTCGCTGCCCTCGACGGGCACGTTGGACAGGTCGACCTGACCGGCGAGGGTCACGAGATCACCGGCTCGTTCCAGCGACAGCTGGAAGAGGCCGACCGACTGATCGGACAGGGCGGCGAGCTGCTGGACGTCTCCGAAGGTGAGATCGTCGAAAAATGCTTCGCTGCCGACGAAACCGTCGGCGTCGTACGGCTGCACCCGAATCTTGCTCCCCAGGCTCTGGGGGACCGTCAGGCCGGGGCCGGTGTCGCCCTCGGCGGTGGGCACCGTCGCCGCGACGATCTGTCCGGACACCCTGTCGTCGGACGAGACCCCCATGGACACCTGGGCCCGAAGGCAACCCGCCAACAGTGGCGCGATCACGACGGCGAGGACGAGGGCGGACAACACACGGCGCGAGGGCCTGACGAGAGTGGGGCGTGGCACAGCGTCATCGTGCCAGGCACCGACACCCGTGTCAGTGAACGGGTCGGCGAGTGCCCGTGCTCGTGTCGCGGTTCCCGTCGGTCGCCCCGCGCTCCGGTCGGCGCGCCAGCACCAGGAACGGAACTCCGACCACACCCATCGCGATCAAGCCGTAGAGGGCGGACCAGCCCAGGTCGGGAAGGAACACGGCATGGGCCAGCGAGGACCCGAGCCACGTCCAGAGGAACAGGGCGTAGGGGACGCCGTCGGTGGGTTGCGCATCGGAGCGTGACCAGGTCCGCACCCGGTCGAGCAGTTCCATGGCCCCGGCCATCAGGGAGGCCACCAGGACCCATCCCACATAGTTGGTCCACGGGATGCCGTCGAGACCGGGAAGCGGGCCGAATGCGCTGCACCATTCCCACTGGCCGTCGGCGACCATCTGAGGATCGAGGTAGAAGTCCCACCCCACCACGCCCGCGACGGTGAGCACGGGTCGGACGGGGAAGCCGGTGGAGACGCGTCGGGCGACGGCCGACGCCGCTCGCCACACGGGGTAGAGCCCCGCCGTCCACGCGAGCGGGACGACCACGGGCACCGTCGCGACCGCCGGGCCGATCCGGTCGAGTGCGTAGGCGTAGCACCCGAAGGGCATACCGGTCCGGGTCCCGATGATCTCGGCGGTGAGACCGATGCCGGCGGTCACCGCGATCATGGTCGCGGCCCACACGGTGCCGCGAGCAACTCGTGCGTGCGCGACGCACGCTGCTGCCAGCAGGGCCACCACGAGAAAGGTGACGGTGTCCCGCACACCGCCTGACACCAGGGGGTACGTGATCTGTGCCGCGATCGCCGCCAGTGCGAGCCCGGCTGCGAGCGGGGTGGATCGGATCGAGCGGGCGGCGTACGCGCCGATCGCGGTGTTCATCGGCCCAGACGGGTCGCGAGACGACGCAGGGGGCTGCCCGCCCGCTCGGCGATCGCCAATCGAGCCGCACTGCGGCCACTCGAACCGGAGACGCCGCCTCCCGGATGCATCGAGGCGCCGGTGAGGAAGAACGACGGCGCACCCGGCACCTTTTGATCGGCGAGAGCGGGCATGGGCCGCCACATCATCATCTGGTGCAGCGACATCTCGACGTGCATGACGTTGCCACCGATCAGGCCCAATTCCTGCTCGAGGTCCCACGGTGACTGAACGTGCCGTCGAAGGACCTTGTCGGCGAAGCCGGGCGCGTACCGGTCGACCTCGGCGACGATGCGGTCACCCTCCAGTTCGGCGACCTCCGGTGACGCTCCGCCGCGCCAGGTGCGTCCGTCGGCGAGACGGTAGGGGTGCCATTGCGACCAGAGCGAGACCTGGTGCTCTCCGGCCGGTGCGATCGAGGGATCGACAGTGCTGAAGCTCATGGCCAAGACCACGGGAGCCGGTGGAAGGTCGCCTGCGGAGGCGGCGCCGTGGGCGCGCCGAAGTTGTGCGCGGTCGTGGACGAGCAACTGCAGTCCGCGGGTGGAGGATTCGGCCGATTCGGCGCCCGCGTACTCCGGTAGTCCCGAGGTCGACGCTCGAACGACCATGCCGATACCGGGACCGACCTCGATCTGGCGGCGCCACGATGCCGTGGTGGCCTGATCGAAACCACCGTTGTCGAGCAGGTCGAGCGTGGTCAGGATGTGGCAGCCGGCGATCACCGTGCGGGCACGGATCTCCTCGCCGCTCTCGGTGCGCACGACCCACGCCTCGCCCCGACGAGCGATGGACGCGACGGCGTCGCCGAGGGTGACGGTGCTCCCGTCCGCCTCGATCTTCGTCTGCAGGGCCACGCTGAGGGCGCCGCTGCCGCCGACCGCGCGCCCCGGGGGCGTGGTGTGCATGAGTGCGTTGAACGCGACCATCGGGGCCGTACCGGGTTCGGACATCGGAGGGCCGGACTGAGCTCCGAACCACGCCAGGGCGGCCTTGAGTCGCTCGCTGTCGAACCAGCGGTCGAGAAGGGAATCGCCCGACGCGAGGAACTCGCGCGACAAGGACGCGGCGCCGTCGCTCGCGTCCATGCCCCAGAAGGACGACAGCAGGTTGCGGCCGGTCGGCGGCGCGCCGAAGGACTTCATGACCCGCGCGCTGCGGGGGCCCCAGAGCTGGACGAACGCGCGGTAGGCGTCCGCATCCTTGCGACCGCACGCGGCCTCGATCGACGCGCAGGTGCGGTCGAGGTCGACGGCGAAGACGATGCCGGGCTCGTCGGTGCCGGGAGGCGCGGGGGCGAACGCCCAGGGATCGCAGTCCAGGTAGCGCAGACCGTGATCGGCGAGACGCAACTCCTCGATGATCCCCGTCTGCCGGACCATGATGTGCGCGGACGAGCCTCGGTCCACCTTGTGCCCCGGAAAGCGTTCGACGGTCGATGCGGCACCACCGACGACGGTGTCGCGTTCGACCACGCGGACCGACCATCCCGCGTCCGTCAGGTAAGCAGCGGAGACGAGGGCGTTGTGGCCCGATCCGACGATGACCGCATCGAGCATGTTCTTCAACCGTCCTTATCCGGTGGTGACCACCGTGTGCGAGTTGTTCGGGTACGAGTTGTCCGGGCACGAGCTATCGATGCTCGGTTCCTCGGTATTCGGTTTCCCCCGCGGTTTCGGTTCCTCGGCTGTCCGGTTCATCACCTTCCGGCGACGCGGCCGAGTCGGTCGACACGGACTCGGCCGCCGTGGCGGGCGTGCCGAGCGGGAGCGACCGACCCAGAACGGCGAAGGGACGCGTGTCGCCGGTGAAGTGGAATCGCCGAACGACGTCGTGGAACCCCATCCGGCGGTAGAGCCGCCAGGCGCGGTTCTCCTCGCCGTGGACTTCGGGAGTGGAGAGCAGAACGTGCGACTCGGTGCGCCCGGCCAGCAGTGCGATCAGGAGGTGTTCGCCGAGCCGGTGTCCCTGTGAATCGGGAGCGACGTGCAATTCGGTCAGCTCGACGTAGTCGTCGAGGACCGCGTCGATGTCGGCGACGGCCCACCCGGCGCGACGCATACCGTCGCGCACCTGCTGATGCCACCACTGGTGTGGCGCTCCTCGGTAGCCGTACGCGACGGCAACGAGGACGCCGGTCTCGGCGTCGACGGCCCCGACGGCACGCCAGCCCGGGCGCAGGATGTGCTCCGCCCACATGGGCGCGCGATGGTGTTCCGTTCCTCGTGGATATCCCATTGCCGCGACGTAGACGGCCAGAGCCTCGGGCAATCGGCGCCGTAGCTCCTGAGGGGTCAGCTCGACGACGCGCGGAAGTGGATCCACTGTGTCGGTCACCGTTGTCACCCCGTTCCTCGCGTCGTGTCGGTGGTTGGCGCTATATTCGACGTATCGAACATGCGTTCGATACGTCGGGTGTTCGACACCGAGGACGTCGTCGATCCAGGGGACGTCGTAGGTGTGCTGGTTCGTCGTCCGGCCAGGATCGAAGCGGTATCCGGGCCGTGTCGGACCCCCATGCTTACATCGCAGACGTTCGGGCCGCGCGGCGGCTCGAAGGTCCAGTGTGGACCACCCGCCGGAACCGTCGACGGGCGGTGGACGCAGCTTACGAGGGAGGTTCGGCAATGGAACGCAACGTCGTGTCGTTCGATGGAGTGGACTCCCGGTCTCGCCCTGCCTCCCCGACGCGCCCTGCCTCCCCGACGCGCCCTGCCTCCCCGACGCGCAGTGTCGCTCGTGCACGCTCGTTGCTGCGTCGCGCCGACGCCATTCTCGGTGACGCGGCGGGTGCCCCCTCGGCGGCGGACCTGTTTCTCGAGTCGTACGTCGCGGCTCTGCGCGGCGCCGGGGCGCTTCTCGACGCCGTCGATCCCGTTCCCAAGCGCGGAGCATCTCGCAGTGCATGGGTGCGCATTCGGGCGGCCGCACCGGAGTTCGCGGAGTGGGCCTCGTACTTCGAGACGTACTCGAGCCTGCGCGCGTCGATCGAGGCGGGGTCCGGGGAGCGTCTCGACGAGGACGAGGCAAACGAGTTCTTCTTGCAGGTCGGGCGCTTTTTGCACCGCGTCGAGGACCACCTCGCGACCGGTGGCACGCCCGTCTCGATTTCCGCCTGACGGGGGTTTCCTCGACGCGGGCGAATTTTTGCGCATACTGGAAGGGCAGGTGGGTGGTACGCCACCGATTCTGCTCGTATCATCGTCATCAGGTAGCCGCCCATCGGCTACCTCTCGCTTCTGGCAAAGAAGCGAGAGCCAACACCAGTGCCGGGGGAGGTACCGTGCCACTCTCCGAGCACGAGCAGCGCATGCTCGACCAGATCGAGAGCGCTCTCTATGCCGAGGACCCCAAGTTCGCGTCGACTGTGCGCGGCGGGCGGATCAAGGCCGCGTCCGCGCGGCACCGCCTTCAAGCAGTAGCCCTGTTCGTCGTGGGGCTCGTACTACTCATCGCCGGTGTTGCTCTGCCGTTCAAGCCGGGCGGGTTCCCCATCATCAGCCTGGTGGGCTTCGCGTTCATGTTCGGCGCCGGCGTACTCCTGCTTCTACGCAAGCCGTCCGCGGCGTCGTCCGACACGGACGGCACCGAGGGTGCGGGCGAGGGAAACCAAGCGGCACCCAAGGCCCGTCCGCAGAAGTCGGGTGGCGGGGCAGCACGTAAGGCTCCTCGCAAGGGGTTCTCCTCACGCATGGAGGATCGGTTCAAGAGAAGGTTCGACCAGGAATAGACAGTCACGGCGCTCCAGGGCGCCGGACACCTCCCTCACGGTTATTCGTGTCGGCGATCGACACAGCACGGCTACCGACAGGCGCGGCACTCTGACGAGTGCCGCGCCTGTCGTCGTGTGCGCCTCCCCGAGGCCCCGGGAACCCCGGTAGCTCGCCCGACGCCCCACTTTTCCCCCACCGCGCCCCCGGAGGGCGGTTCTCTCCCCACTTCGCCCCCCACGCGCCGGTCCGTCGCGGCCCGCTGATGCCCGTGACCTGTGGTTTCGCTGCTTCACGTGAGATCTCCCGTTCTGTTCGTCGGGCCGGAGGTGCCTCGTGCACACCATCCCTGATGCGTACGGCGCACTGTGTTTCGCAGGCACTTCACCCCTGTCAGCTGGCAATTTGGTGATCACTCACGAATTCGAGGTGCGCTACGGATTGAAAGTGGAGCAAAGTGGGGTAATGTGGTGGACAGCGGGGAGGACGAACGCCTCGCAGGATGCGTGATCGGGCGTGAGCAGGAGGTGCCGAGTGTTTCTCGGTACCTACACGCCCAAGCTCGACGACAAGTTCCGGTTGACGTTGCCGGCGAAGTTCAGAGACGAACTGGCGGGAGGAGTGATGGTGAGCAAAGGGCAGGACCACAGCCTGGCCATCTATCCCCGTGCGGTCTTCACCGAGCGCGCCGATCGTCTGGCCAAGGCCTCGCGGTCGAACCCGCGGGCTCGCGCCTACATCCGGAACCTGGCTGCGGGCACCGACGAGCAGCATCCGGACTCGCAGGGCCGCATCACCATCGGCGCGGTTCATCGCGAGTACGCCAACCTCTCCAAGGACTGCGTGGTGATCGGCTCGGTCGACTACCTGGAGTTGTGGGACGTCGAGTCCTGGAACCGCTACTCGCAGGAGCACGAAGAGGACTTCTCGGAAGCTGTGGACGAGTCTCTCGAAGATCTGTTGTAACCGAACATGGCCCACGGCGAGTGCCGCGTGGCCTCTGCCCGAACCGAACCTTGACGTACTTCCCCAACGCCAAGTGTCGGTAGGACCCTGACGTACTTCCCCAACGCCAGGTTCCACTGTCGGACAGAGACCTCGACGCACTCGCCGTCCATCACCGGGATGGACATGTACACCCCACGAGACGTACGGCACAGCAGCAGATCAGGCGGGAGCAGTGAGCATGGCGCAGGATACCCCCCGCGACCCCCACTCCGGCTTCTCCCACGTACCGGTTCGCCTGGAACGTGCGGACGAACTTCTCGGTCCCGCCTTCGCGGTCACCGACCGCCGACCGGTCTACGTCGACGCCACACTCGGCCTCGGCGGACACGCCGAGCACTTCCTCTCCGCGTACCCCGACCTTCGGCTCGTCGGCCTCGACCGTGACCCCGACGCGTTGACGATGGCTCGCCGTCGGCTCGAATCCTTCGACGATCGCGTCGATCTCGTCGCCACCACCTACGACGGCATCGCCGATGCCCTCGAGAGTGTCGGCCTGTCGGCCGTCGGCAGCGTCGACGGCATCCTCTTCGATCTCGGCGTCTCGTCGATGCAGCTCGACTCGGCCGAACGCGGCTTCGCCTACAGCGTCGACGCGCCGCTGGACATGCGCATGGACCCCACCACGGGTCGCACGGCGGCGGACATCCTCAACACCGCGACGCACGGAGAGATCGCTCGCATCCTGAGTACCTACGGTGAGGAACGGTTCGCCGGTCGAATCGCGTCGGCGGTGCTGCGCCGTCGCGAGACGGAGCCCTTCACCACCAGCGGGCCGTTGGTCGAACTCCTCTACGCGAGCATCCCGGCAGCAACCCGCCGGACGGGGGGACACCCGGCCAAGCGCACGTTCCAGGCCCTGCGCATCGCGGTCAACGCCGAACTCGAGTCGCTTCGCGACGCGATTGCGCCGGCGCTGACGTCTCTTCGAGTCGGGGGCCGCATCGTCTTCATGTCCTATCAGTCGCTCGAGGACAAGGTCGTCAAGCAGGAACTGACTCCGCGAGTTCGGTCGACGAGCCCCGAGGGTCTGCCGGTGGAGCTTCCCGGCAGTGGTCCGGAGTTCCGGCTCCTGACCCGAGGCGCCGAGAAGGCGCCGCAGGAAGAAATAGACGACAACCCCCGGTCCGCGCCGGTCAGACTGCGCGCCGCCGAACGCATTTCCAGGAGGTCGTCATGACTGTCCCCGTCCGCACCGCCCGTGCGAGCGTGTCGCTCGAGCCGACATCGCCGCGGTCCGCTCGGACCGGTGCAGCCAAGCGCGCGTACGACAAGCGTCGACAGCGCGCGAAGACCCACGAGGTGGACGCGGCGACGTCGCGCGTGAACACCGCGGTCGCGGGACGCATTCCGTTCGTCGCCGTCATCATCGGTCTCCTGGCCGTGGGGTTGGCGTCGGCTCTGTTGTTGAGTACCCGCGCGGCCGAGGAGTCCTACCAGCTCAGCGCCGAGCGTGCAGTCAACCAACGGCTGATCGAGCAGGGCGCTGCCCTCGAGCGTGATGTCGAGACCGCCAACTCCGCTCCGGAGCTCGCCCGGCAGGCGCGGGACCTGGGCATGATTCCGAGTGGTCCGGTACCCCGGTTGCTGGTCCTGCCCGACGGTGTCGTCCAGGTCGTCGGAACGCCCGCACCCGCGTCGGGACCTCCCGCTCCGGATTTCGACACGCGCATGCCGGCGTCGAACTCCGCCGCCGTTCCGCGCCCGGCCGGCGCCGGAGCCGTCGCGAGCGAAGCTCTGACCCCGGTCTCTCGTCCGGGTGACGCCGAGTCCGACGACGACGCCGATGCTCCGGCGCCCGCCCCCGAACCCGCGGCAGCCGAACCCGAGGCACCCGAACCCGCGGCGCCCGCGCCCGAAGCCGCGGCGCCCGCACCCGAACCCGCGGCGCCCGCGCCCGAACCGGCTGCTCCCGCCCCGTCCTCGGTCGGCGAACAGCAAGTACCCGTGACCGGAGGTGTGCGATGACCTCGCGTCGTCCCCCCGAAGATCGACCGACCCCGCGCCGATCGTCCGCGCGCAGGCCATCGGCACCCGGGCCGTCGGCCGGCCGATCCAGCGCGGGCCGCTCCGCCGCTCGCCGCCGAGGCCCCCGCGAGAGCGACACGTTCGACTACCGGTTCCGGTACGGCCGGTTCGCGATGTTCGCGGTGCTCGGTGTGGCCACTCTGCAATTGCTGTGGATCCAGGGGATCGATGCTCCGGCGTTGTCCGCACAGTCCGCGAGTCAGCGCACCACCACGGTCGTCGACCCGGCGGTGCGCGGATCGGTCACCGACCGCGACGGCAATCCGATCGCCTTCACCATGGAGGCCAAGGCGCTGACGTTCCAGCCCGTGCGAGTGCGCGAGGAGCTCGCGGAAGCACGGGCGGAAGACGACACCGAACCGGAGGTCGACGACCGGATCCGTGAGATCGCGGCCGGCGTGCACGAGGCCCTGGGGGACACGGTCAGCGAGCGTGAGCTGCGGTCCAAGATGACCAGCGACGAGACGTTCGATTACCTGGCCCGTTCCGTCGACCCGGCCGTGGCGGCCGCCATCAACGAGGAGTTCCCCGAGGTGGGGCTCGAACGTCAGGACATTCGGGAGTACCCGGGGGGGTCGTTGGCCGCCAACATCGTGGGGGCCACCGGCTGGGACGGTCACGGCCTCCTGGGGCTCGAGAGTTCGATGGACCCGGTGCTCGCGGGAACCGACGGTTCGCAGACCTACGACCGGGGCAGCGACGGCGCGGTCATCCCCGGGAGCTACCGGGACCAGCAGCCCGCGGTGGACGGCGCGGACGTCGAACTGACCATCGACAGCGACATCCAGTACTACGTGCAGCAGAAGGTCCAGGAGGCGAAGAACCTGTCGGGCGCGAAGAACGCGTCCGCCGTGGTGCTCGACTCGAAGACCGGGCAGGTACTCGCGATGTCCAACGACGGCACGTTCGATCCGTCCATCGGCGTCGGCAACAACCCAGCCGACATGCAGATGGGCAACCTGTCCGTGTCGAGTCCGTTCGAACCCGGTTCGGTGAACAAGATCGTCACGGCGGCAGCCGCCATCGAGGACGGCGTCACCAGCCCTGACGAGGTGCTCCAGGTTCCGGGAAGCATCGACATGGCGGGGGCGACCGTGAAGGACGCCTGGGATCACGGCGTCGCGCCGTACACCACGACCGGCGTGTTCGGTAAGTCGTCCAACGTGGGCACCCTGATGCTCGCCCAGCGCATCGGCGAGGAACGGTTCGCCGACATGCTGAAGAAGTTCGGACTCGGTCAGCGCAGCGACGTCGGGCTTCCGGGCGAGAGCGCGGGCACCGTCCCAGCTCTGTCACAGTGGTCGGGCGGCACGTTCGCCAACCTGCCGATCGGTCAGGGTCTGTCGATGACGCTGTTGCAGATGACCGGGATGTTCCAGGCCATCGCCAACGACGGAGTTCGGGTGCCGCCGCGGGTGGTCGCCGCCACGGTGGGCAACGACGGCCAGCGAACGGAAACTCCGCAGCCCGAGGGCGTGCAGGTGGTCGGCGCCGACACCGCTCGGACGGTGCGCGACATGTTCCGCTCGGTCACCCAGAACGACGACGGCAACCAGCGCGGCACCGGTGTGGCCGCCGGCGTCGAGGGGTTCCAGATCAGCGGCAAGACCGGGACGGCCCAGCAGGTCGACCCGGAGTGCCGGTGCTACTCCAACTCGGACTACTGGATCACCTTCGCGGGCATCGCTCCCGCCGACGATCCGCGATACGTGATCGGCATCATGCTCGATGCGCCGAGCCGCAGTTCCGACGGATCCGGCGGACAGTCCGCGGCACCGTTGTTCCACGACATCGCGTCGTGGATGCTCCAGCGCGACGGCGTGCCGCTGTCTCGCGAGGGTGATCGGTTGCTCCTGCAGGCGGACTGACCACCGTTTTCCCGCCCTCCGGCCGGGCCGACGCCGACGACACCGGCGGCCGGTCCGGCAGGGGGACGGGTCGCCGGTAATCTGATGCGTCGGCAACCGCAGCCCGTCGACAGCGAGTCGACCCTTCACCGCCACCGCGGGAGCCGCGTCGCCCGTGTTGCCCGTATCGATCGTGAGGAGCGTCATTCCCGTGCCCAGTCCGTCCCTGCTGCGTCCGCAGCAGCCACCGGTCACGTCGGCACGTGAGTTGGCTCGGACCTTCGCCCTCCGCGTCGAACCTCCGCAGGCACCCGACGCGGACATCACGGGCATCGAGCTGCGCGCCCAGGAGGTACGCCCCGGCGATCTCTTCGCCGCCCTGCCCGGTGCGCGGTCGCACGGAGCGAGGTTCGCCGCCGACGCCCTCGACCGCGGCGCCGTCGCCGTCCTCACCGACCGGGCCGGACTCGACATCCTGGCCGAACTCGATCTCCGATCAGCGATGCCCACGGTTCTCGTGCACACCGATCCACGCTCCGTACTCGGAGTCGTCTCGGCTGCGGTGTACGGCGACCCGTCCGCGCGCATGACCGTCCTCGGTATCACCGGGACCTCGGGCAAGACCACCACGGCCTATCTCGCCGAGGCGGCGCTCCGCGCGGGCGGGCGTACCCCCGGCCTGATCGGGACCATCGAGACGCGGATCGGTGATCGCCCGGTCCCGTCGGCGCTGACCACCCCCGAGGCCCCCAATCTGCACGCGATGTTCGCCGCCATGCTCGAGCAGGGCGTCGACACCGTGGTGATGGAGGTGTCCTCGCACGCGCTGGCGCTCGGCCGGGTCGACGGCACCACGTTCGCCGTGGGCGGCTTCACCAATCTCTCTCGCGATCACCTCGATTTCCACGACACCTTCGAGGAGTACTTCGCGGCGAAGGCGCGCCTGTTCGACACGGATTCGAACGTGCACGCGTCCGCGTCCGTGGTGTGTGTCGACGACGACTGGGGTCGGCGTATGGCCGAACTCGCCGGGGCGACGCCCGGCCGGGTCCTGGAAACCGTGTCCACGACGGCCGCGGACGCCACGTGGCTCAGCAGTGGGTGGCGCGCGGACGCGGACGGCACGCAGTCGTTCGACGTCGTCGGTCCGCACGGTCGCGCGCACGGTCGCATCGGGCTACCCGGAAAGTACAACGTGGCGAACGCCGTCCTCGCCGCGGCGATGTGCGCTCAGGTGGGAATCGATCCGTCGACGTCCCTGGCGGCCATGACGGACGTGGACGTGCCGGGACGGATGCAGCGCGTCGAACGCGGTCAGGATTTCCTCGCCGTCGTCGACTACGCGCACAAGCCGGCGGCGCTCGACGCCGTTCTGGCCACGTTGCGCGCTCAGACCGACGGCCGCATCGCCGTGGTGGTGGGGGCCGGGGGCGATCGCGACGCGCAGAAGCGGCCGATGATGGGGGTCGCCGCGGCCGCGGCGGCGGACCTCCTGGTGATCACCGACGACAACCCTCGATCCGAAGACCCCGCCGTCATCCGGGCTGCGGTCCGGACGGGCGCCGAGTCCGTCCCCGAGGACTCACGGGCGGACGTGATGGAATACGCGTCGCGCCGAGACGCGATCGTCGCCGCGGTGCGATGGGCGCGTCCCGGCGACGTGGTTCTGGTGGCCGGCAAGGGCCACGAGGTGGGACAGGACGTCGCCGGTACCAAGCATGCGTTCGACGACCGCATCGTCCTCGCCGAGGCCCTCGACGACGTACTCGCGCCGACGGCGCGGGAAGACATGCCAGCACCCGAGCCGACGGCTCTCGGTGCGTCGGAAGAGAAAGGCCCGTTGTGATTCGACTGTCCCTGTCCGAGATCGCGGACATCGTCGGCGGCACCCTGCACGACGTTCCGGACCCGTCCGTCGTCGTCACCGCAGGCGTCGAATTCGACTCCCGGAAGATCGCCGCGGGTGGACTCTTCCTCGCCCTGCCCGGTGAGCACGTGGACGGACACGATCACGCCGCCGGGGCCGTCGCCGCCGGTGCGGTCGCCGTCCTGTCCGCACGACCGGTGGGGGTCCCGGCCGTCGTCGTGTCGCCGAACCCGACGCAGACGCGCGCCATGGCCCTCGAGCACGACGTCGACGGGTCCGGCGCAGCGGTTCTCGGTGCGCTCGCCGATCTGGCGCGGGCGTCGGTCGGCTCGCTGGTGGCCGACGGTCTGACGGTCGTCGGGGTCACCGGTTCCTCGGGCAAGACGTCCACGAAGGATCTGATCAGAGCCGTGCTCGAGCAGGGCGGTCCCGTGGTCGCGCCGCCCGGATCGTTCAACAACGAGCTCGGTCATCCCTGGACTGCTCTGCGAGCCGACGAAACGACGAAGTTCCTGGTCCTGGAGCTGTCGGCCCGCGGTCGTGGTCACATCGCCCAGCTCGCGGCCATCGCTCCGCCGCGTATCGGTGTCGAACTCAACGTCGGTACCGCGCACCTGGGCGAGTTCGGCTCTCGCGACGCCATCGCCGACACGAAAGCCGAGCTCGTCGAGACACTGCCGGCGGCGGAAGCCGGGGGAGTCGCCGTCCTCAACCTCGACGACGATCTGGTCGCCGCGATGTCGACGAAGACCACCGCACGAGTCGTCACCTACGGCACCGGGGATCTCGCGCAGATCCGGGCCACCGACGTGACGCTCGACGAGACGGCCCGCGCGTCGTTCACCATGACCACGCCGGTGGGATCCGCCGCGGTGACTCTGCGAGTCCACGGCGAACACCAGGTCTCCAACGCTCTCGCGGCGGCGGCCGTCGGGTTGGAATGCGGCCTGTCGGTGGACACCGTCGCCGCCGCGCTGAGCGGCGCCGAGGCCGCCTCGCAGCGACGCATGGACGTGCGGACCCGGGCGGACGGAACCACGGTGATCAACGATTCCTACAACGCGAACCCCGATTCCGTTCGCGCCGCGCTCAAGGCCCTGGTGACGATGTCACGGACCGGCCGTGGCCCCGGGCGTCGTTCGTGGGCGGTTCTCGGCGAGATGGGTGAACTCGGCGACGAGTCGGTCGTGGAGCACGATCGGATCGGTCGACTCGCGGTTCGTCTCGCGGTGAGCAAACTGATCGTCGTCGGCACCGGTCGCCCGTCACACGGCATGCATCAGGGCGCGGTCATGGAAGGATCCTGGGGAGACGAGGCGTACCTCGTGCCCGACGCCGACGCGGCCGTCGCCGTGCTTCGCGACGAACTCGAGCCGGGTGACATCGTCCTGGTGAAGGCCTCGCAATCCGTGGGGCTCTGGTCCGTCGCCGAGGCTCTGCTGGCCGAGCCGGAGGAGACACCGTGAGACAGATCCTCTTCGCGGGTGGTATCGCGCTCGCGGTCGCCATCCTGCTCACCCCGGTCCTGATCAAGCTGTTCTCGAAGCAGGGGTTCGGACAGGAGATCCGGGTCGAGGGGCCCGCGAGTCACCAGTCCAAGCGCGGAACGCCCACCATGGGCGGTGTCGCCATCCTCGCCGGTCTGTGGGCGGGGTACTGGGGATCGCACCTGATCGGAATCTGGTACGACGCCGACGGTCCCTCGGTGTCGGCGCTCCTGGTACTCGGCCTGACGACGGTGCTGGGCGTCGTCGGGTTCCTCGACGACTTCATCAAGATCCGCAAGCAGCGCAACCTGGGTCTGAACAAGACGGCCAAGCTCGTCGGTCAGTTGATCGCCGCCGTCATCTTCGGTGTGCTCGCGCTGCAGTTCAGCGGCGCGGGCGGGCTCACCCCCGGTTCGACGCAGCTGTCCTACGTACGCGACATCGCGACGGTCTCGATGGGCAGCGTCGTGTTCATCCTCTTCGTCTACCTGCTGGTCAGTGCCTGGTCGAATGCGGTGAACCTCACCGACGGACTCGACGGACTGGCGGCCGGATCGATGACCCTGGTGCTCGGTGCGTACACCGTCATCACCTTCTGGCAGTACCGACAGTCGTGCAGCACGTCTCCGGGCCCCGGGTGTTACGACGTGCGCGATCCTCTCGACCTCGCGCTCATCTGCGCCGCGGCGGCGGGTGCGTGTATCGGATTCCTCTGGTGGAACGCTGCCCCGGCCAAGATCTTCATGGGCGACACCGGATCGCTGGCCCTGGGTGGGTTGCTGGCCGGACTGTCGATCGTGACGCGCACCGAACTCCTGATGGTCGTCATCGGCGCGCTGTTCGTCGCCGAGGCCGCCTCGGTGGTCATCCAGGTCGCGGTGTTCCGAACGAGCCGCCGACGGGTGTTCCGCATGGCTCCGTTCCATCACCATTTCGAACTCGGGGGCTGGGCGGAAACCACGGTAATCATCAGGTTCTGGCTGCTCGCGGCGATCTCGTCGGCCGTGGGTCTCGCCCTGTTCTACAGCGAATATCTCTCGGCGATCGGTGACTGACCATGAGCTCCACAGTGTCGCGTGACGCGGTGACCGCACCGTCGGACCTTCGCGGACGTCGAGTCGTCGTCGCAGGCGGGCGGGTGTCCGGACGTGCCGTCGTTCCGGCGCTGCTCGACCTCGGTGCGTCGGTGACGGTGACCGACTCCGACCCCGACTCCCTGGCCGCGTGCCGCGAACTGGGCGTCGAGACCGTGGCGATGGACGAGATCAGCACGGACCGCGAGGCCGTCGCCGAGTTCGCGCTGGTGATCACCAGTCCGGGTTTCCGTCCGGATTCACCGCTGCTGACCACCGCGTTGACCGTGGGGGTTCCGGTCTGGGGCGACATCGAGTTCTCCTGGCGGGTGGACCGATCCGGTCTGTACGGGCCGCCGCGCACGTGGTTGGTGGTCACCGGAACCAACGGCAAGACCACGACCACATCGATGCTGGAGGCGATTCTCCGTGCGGCCGACACCTCCGTGATGGCCTGCGGCAACATCGGAATCCCCGTGATGGACGCTCTGCGGCGCACCGACCCGCGGGCCGACGTGCTGGCGGTCGAACTGTCCTCGTTCCAGCTGTTCTGGGCCCCCTCCGTGCGACCCGCGGCCGGCGTGATTCTCAACATCGCCGCGGACCACCTCGACTGGCACGGGGGAATGGACGCCTACGTCGAGGCGAAGATGCAGGCCCTGAGGGGAACGGTCGCCGTCGTCGGTCTGGACGACGACATCGCGTCGGGGCTGCGGGAGCGGTCCCCGGCCGAGCGCAGGATCGGGTTCACCGCGGGTGAGCCGGCGGCGGGGGAGCTCGGCGTGGTGGACGGGATGGTCGTGGATCGAGCGTTCGGTGACGCGTCGTCCGGTGACGCGGTACCCCTGGTCGACGTCGAGTCCATCGAACCCGCGGGTCCCGCCGGTGTGCAGGATGCGCTCGCGGCCGCGGCCCTTGCTCGGTCGACGGGGGTGAGCCCGGAGGCGGTCACGCGCGGTCTGCGCGCGTTTCGCGTCGGCCCGCACCGCGCGGCCGTCGTCCGAGTGATGAACGGCGTCACGTTCGTCGACGATTCCAAGGCCACGAACCCGCACGCCGCGACGGCGTCGATCCTGGCGCACGAGAAGGTCGTGTGGCTCGCGGGCGGTCTGCTCAAGGGTGCCGAGGTGGACGACCTGGTGGCCGCGACCGCCCCGCGGCTGTCCGCCGCGGTGGTGTTCGGCCAGGACGGGCCGGCCGTCGCGGCAGCACTCGCGCGACACGCACCGGATGTGCCCGTCGATCGGGTGCCGCCGGGAGACGATGCAGAAGTGGCCGATGCGACGTATGTGACTGACGGTGACGAAGTGATGCGACGGGCCGTTCATGCCGCCGCCCGCCGAGCCGATCCCGGAACAACCGTCCTTCTCGCCCCCTCGACCGCGTCCTTCGATCAGTTCCGCGACTACGGCCACCGAGGCGACAGCTTCGCCGCCGCCGTGAACGCGCTGACCCCCGACGATCTCGCGACGATGTCGCGATGACCGACGCCGGTCCCCGTCGCTCCGCGGGTACACCACCGCCGTCGCGGCCCGGAGGTCCCGTGGCGGCCCCGCCGTCCGCGTCGTCGACCGCGAAAGCCGAGCGCACGTCGCGCCGCGCGCGGTTCACCAGCGGACGGTTCGACACGTGGTTCGGTCGCCCGTTGGCCTCGTTCCATCTGATCGTCACCATCGCCGCACTGCTGACCGTTCTCGGTCTGGTGATGGTGCTCTCCGCGTCGTCGGTCGAGTCCTACGCGGCGGACGGTTCCGCTTACACGATGTTCACCCGACAGACGATCTTCACCGTCGTCGGAGCCGTCCTCTTCGTCCTCGCACTACGCGTTCCGGTGCGGATCGTTCGCAAGATGTCCTTTCCGTTGTTCGTGATCTCGGTGATCCTGCTCGTGCTCGTTCTGATTCCGGGGATCGGCACCTTGGCGCAGGGCACGCGTGGGTGGTTCACCGTCGGTGGTGTCAGCCTGCAGCCGTCCGAGGTCGCCAAGGTGACGTACGCGGTGTGGGGTGCGCACCTGCTCGCTTCCCGGCGAGCCGAGCGCGCCGACCTCAAGGATCTCCTGATCCCGCTCGTTCCGGCGTCGCTGGTGATCTTCGTGCTGATCGTGCTGCAGCCCGACCTCGGAACCACCGTCGCGCTCGGCATCATTCTGATGGCGTTGCTGTGGTTCGCGGGGCTCCCGGTGAAGGTGTTCTTCTCCGTGGTCGGTGGGCTGGTGCTAGCGGCCGGTGTCCTCGCCATGACCGCCGGTTATCGATCCGCTCGTATCCAGACCTGGCTCAACCCCGGTACCGATCCGCAGGGCGCCGGCTACCAGTCCCGGCAGGCGCTGTTCTCGCTGGCGGACGGTGGGTGGTTCGGACGTGGACTGGGACAGAGTCGGGCGAAGTGGAGCTACCTGCCCAACTCCCACAACGACTTCATCTTCGCGATCATCGGCGAGGAGCTCGGTCTGATGGGGTGCCTGGTGGTCGTGGGGCTGTTCGGCCTGCTGGTCTTCACCGGCTTGCGCATCGCCGCCAGGGTTCCCGATCCGTTCATGAAGATCCTCGTCGCGACCTTCACCGTGTGGATTCTGGCGCAGGCCGTCATCAACATCGGCTACGTGGTGGGTCTGCTCCCGGTGACCGGTCTGCAGCTACCCCTCATCTCGGCGGGCGGCACCTCGACGGCCATCACACTTCTGGTGCTCGGGTTGCTCGCCAACATCTCTCGGCACGAGCCCGAAGCCGTCGCGGCACTCGCGTCGGGTCACGACGGCACGTTCGGGCGCCTGCTTCGCCTGCCCGTCCCCGAGCCGTACTCGCCCCTCAAGGCGTCGCGCTCGCGGATGCAGGGTCGCGGTCCGGCCGTGGACGCACGTCGTGCGCCCCAGTCGCGGTCCGCTCAGCCACGCAATGCTCAGACTCGGAGTGCCCAGACTCGGAGCACTCAGCCCCGCGCGGCCCAGCAGCCGCGCGGTGCCCAGCATCCTCGGCGCGCGCAGCCCGCGGGCGCCCCCGCCGGGGGTCGGGCCCAGCAGCCCCCTGATCGGGCCCGGTCCCGCACCGCCCAGTCCCGCACGACCCAGTCCCGCATCGCCCAGTCCCGTACGACCCAGTCCCGCACCCCACAGAGCCAGGATCGGAGACGTCACCGGTGAGTTCGAGTTCCCCCGTCGTGTCCGTCGTCGTCGCCGGAGGCGGCACGGCAGGACACATCGAACCCGCTCTGGCGGTGGCCGATGCCATCCGCGAATCGGACCCGTCGGTGCGCGTCACCGCGCTGGGTACCGAACGTGGCCTCGAAACGAAGCTCGTACCCGACCGCGGGTATCGATTGGCGCTGATTCCGCCGGTGCCGTTGCCGCGCAAGTTCTCTCGGTCGCTCACACGGTTACCGGGCCGAGTGGTGCGGTCGGTTCGGGCCACGCGGGCGGTGCTCGACGAGGTCGACGCCGACGTGGTGGTGGGGTTCGGCGGCTACGTCGCGCTGCCGGCGTACCTGGCGGCCACCGGCCGTTTCGGACGTGGTCGGCCGATTCCGGTCGTGGTGCACGAGGCCAACGCCCGCGCGGGTATCGCGAACAAGGTGGGTGCCCGCACCGCACACCGCGTGCTCGCCGCGGTCGCGGGTTCCGGAATCTCGGGCCGTGGCCGGTCGGAGGCGGACATCGTCGGAATCCCCGTTCGACCCACGATCACCGACCTCGACCGGGCGGGTCTGCGCGCCGAGGCCCGTGCTCACTTCGGTCTGCCGGCCGAGGGCCCGGTCCTGCTGGTGTTCGGCGGTTCGCAGGGTGCGCGCTCGTTGAACGAGGCGGTGTCCGGTGCAGCCGAGGCGCTCGCCGCCGCCGGAGTGTCGGTGCTGCACGCGCACGGCCCCAAGAACACGATCGACGTCACCGCCTACGACCCGGCCGTACCGTACGTCGCGGTTCCGTACCTCAGCAGAATGGATCTGGCGTACGCGGCGGCGGACGCGGCCGTCTGCAGATCCGGTGCGATGACCGTCGCCGAGGTGTCGGCAGTGGGAATGCCCGCCTTCTACGTACCCTTGCCCCATGGCAACGGTGAACAAGAGCTCAATGCGGGCCCCATCGTCGCGGCCGGAGGTGGCACGGTGATCGCCGATGCCTCGCTCACGCCACGATTCGTGGCCGAGGACGTGGTGGCGTTGATGACCGACCGCGCCCGGCTCGACGCGATGGGGGCCGCTGCTGCGGGCGCCGGCCATCGCGGTGCCGCCGCGGAGGTGGCTCGCATCGTGCTCGAGATCGCGCGCGACGAGCGGGCTCGCCGATGACCGCCGTCGACCCCGCTCCCGACCACGGTCTCCCGCCGGAACTGCAACGGGTGCACATGGTCGGTATCGGCGGTGCCGGTATGTCGGGCATCGCGCGCATCCTGCTCTCGCGCGGTGGACAGGTCTCGGGCTCGGACGCCAAGGAGAGTCGCGGAGTCGTCGCGTTGCGGGCTCGCGGAGCCGAGATCCGGATCGGACACGATGCGTCCGCGCTGGACATGCTGGACGGGGGACCGACCGCGGTGGTCACCACGCATGCGGCCATTCCCAAGACCAATCCGGAACTGATGGCCGCCGTCGAGCGCGGTGTACCCGTTCTGCTGCGACCCGCGGTTCTGGCCTCGCTGATGACCGGGTTCCACTCCGTGCTGGTCGCCGGTACCCACGGCAAGACGTCCACGACGTCGATGCTGGTCGTCGCGTTGCAGCACTGCGGGGTGGACCCGTCCTTCGCCGTCGGCGGAGAGCTGAACGAGGCCGGTACCAACTCGCATCACGGCAGTGGCGAGTTCTTCGTCGCCGAGGCCGACGAGAGCGACGGGTCGTTGCTGCAGTACGAACCCGACCTGGTGGTGGTCACCAACGTCGAGCCCGATCATCTGGACTACTTCGGGACCGAAGCCGCCTACGTGCAGGTGTTCGACGATTTCGTCGCCCGCCTGTCGCCGGGGGGCGGACTGGTGGTGTGTACGGACGACCCGGGGTCGAGGGAACTCGCTCGACGGGTAGCGGCGAACGCGGACGTCCGAGTCCTCGGGTACGGCTCCGACGACGCACCCGTCGAGGGTGTCGAGCCCGCCGCCCGGTTGCTCGGGTGGGAGCCCGAGGACACCGGCGGTGTCGTGCAGTTCCACCTCTCCGGGGAGGAACGAGCCCGCACGGTGCGGCTCGGTGTGCCCGGTCGGCACATGGCGCTCAACGCTCTCGCCGCGGTGGTGGCGGCGCGGGATCTCGGCGCCGAGGTCGACGCCGTGGTCGAGGGCCTGGCCGGTTTCGCCGGCGTGCACCGTCGGTTCCAGCTGCGCGGCCGCGAGCGGGGGGTACGCGTCTTCGACGATTACGCGCACCATCCGACGGAGGTGCGCGCGGTACTGGGTGCGGCCGCCGATCTCGTGCGGACGGCGGACACCACTCGACCGGGCCGGGTCGTCGTGGTGTTCCAACCGCACCTGTACTCACGCACGGTGACGTTCGCAGACCAGTTCGCCGCCGCGCTCGACCTCGCCGACGAGGTCGTCGTTCTCGACGTCTACGGTGCTCGCGAAGAGCCCGTTCCGGGCGTCAGCGGTGCCACCATCGCCCGCTCGGTGACCAAGCCCGTCCACTACCAGCCGGACCTGTCGCTCGTGCCCCGTCAGGTCGCCGGACTGTGCTCCGCCGGCGACATCGTGGTGACGATGGGTGCGGGCGACGTGACCATGCTGGGCAGCCAGATCCTCGACGCGCTGCGTTCGTCACCGGTCCGGCGCTGACGGGACTCGGCTCGACGTGAATTCTCGCGGAACCACCCGATCTCGCCGCCCGGGCCCGACGCCGCGGCGGGTGGGAACCGACCGGTCACGGCGTGGATCGTCCTCCGGTCGGACGCGGTCGGCCGCGGCGCGGACACCACGCCTCGGCCGACGGGGCAAGATCGCGATCGTCCTGACTCTCGTCGCGGCCGTGGCATTCACCGCGGTGAGTTGGTTCGGTCCGATCTGGGCGGTGCGCGACATCGAGATCGTCGGTAACGCCGGGGTGTCCGAGGAGGAGATCCTGGCCGAGGTGGCGGTGCCCGTCGGTCTCCCGTTGCCGCGGGTGAGCACGGACGCCGCCGCGACGAGGGTGGCGAGCATTCCCAAGGTCGAAACCGTCCGCGTCCAGCGGGTCTATCCGTCCACGGTGCGCGTCACCGTGCAGGAACGAGTCCCCGTGGTGTTCTTCGACGCGCCGGACGGCACCCACCTCATGGATGCGTCGGCCGTCGATTTCGCCGTCGAACCCCCGCCGCCCGGAGTGGTGCGAATGGTGGTGGCGAGCCCGTCCTTCGGAAACCTCGAGACCCGTGCGGCCCTGGCCGTGGTGACCTCGCTGCCTCCGCAACTGCGCTCGCAGGTGGTTCAGGTCGACGCACCGACCATCTCGGCGGTCTCGCTGACTCTGAACGACGGTCGCGTCGTGGTGTGGGGGAGCAGCGAGCGGTCGGAGGAGAAGGCAGCCGTGGCCCTTCCGCTGCTCACGCAGCCGGGGCAGACGTACGACGTCTCGAGTCCGGATCTGCCGACCATTCGTTGACCGCCGTTGTCACGCCCGCCGTTTTTTCGGCGAACACGTCGGCGCGCCTACGTCACCTCGTCGACGGCTTTCTCTACCGTTTGCATCGGTCGACCACTTGACATAACTATGAACCTATGGTTCAGGTTGAGAGTTTGGCCGATCCTCTACCACCAACCACGGAAGGCGAGAGCCCATGACGCCCCCGCACAACTACCTCGCCGTAATCAAGGTCGTCGGCATCGGCGGCGGCGGCGTCAACGCGGTCAACCGCATGATCGAACAGGGACTCAAGGGAGTCGAGTTCATCGCGGTCAACACCGACGCGCAGGCGCTGCTCATGTCCGATGCCGACGTCAAACTCGACGTCGGCCGTGAACTCACCCGCGGCCTCGGGGCCGGCGCGGACCCGGAGGTCGGTCGCAAGGCGGCCGAGGACCACAAGGACGAGATCGAAGAGGTGCTCAAGGGCGCCGACATGGTCTTCGTCACCGCCGGCGAAGGCGGCGGCACGGGCACCGGCGGCGCGCCCGTCGTGGCGAGCATCGCTCGCAAGCTCGGCGCTCTCACCGTCGGCGTCGTCACCCGCCCGTTCTCGTTCGAGGGCAAGCGGCGCGGCGGTCAGGCCGATGTCGGCATCCAGGGCCTGCGGGAATCCTGCGACACCCTGATCGTCATTCCGAACGACCGCCTGCTGCAGCTCGGTGACGCGGCCGTCAGCCTCATGGACGCGTTCCGCTCCGCCGACGAGGTCCTGCTGAACGGCGTTCAGGGCATCACCGACCTGATCACCACCCCCGGACTGATCAACGTCGACTTCGCGGACGTCAAGGGCGTCATGTCCGGCGCCGGCAGCGCGCTCATGGGCATCGGATCCTCTCGCGGTGAGGGCCGTGCCATCAAGGCGGCCGAGTCGGCGATCAACTCGCCGCTCCTCGAGGCGTCGATGGAAGGTGCTCGCGGCGTGCTGCTCTCGATCGCCGGTGGTTCGGACCTCGGCCTGTTCGAGATCAACGAGGCCGCGTCGCTGGTGCAGGAAGCGGCGCACATCGACGCCAACATCATCTTCGGAACGGTCATCGACGACTCTCTGGGTGACGAGGTGCGGGTGACCGTCATCGCCGCCGGGTTCGACGGCTCCGGCCCGACGCGTCGCCCGGTCGAGGCCGAGCCGATACGTGGTCGAACGACGGTCGGCAGCGGTCGCGCCGGTGAGGTGCAGGACGACGGTCCCGCCGTCTTCCGCGACTCGCCGTCGTCCACTCCGTCCAGCCTTCCGCCCATCGGCGAACGGGCCGCGCGGGCCACCGACAACGGTCGTCGCGTTCCGGTCACCGACGACGACGGTGACGACGACGTGGACGTGCCGTCCTTCATGCGTCGGTGACTCCGACCACCCGCGGTTACCGCGTCCGGCGCGTGACGACGTCACGCGCCGGAGGCGTGTCCGCACCCCCGTACGACTCGTTCAATCTCGGTGACCACGTGGGCGACGGCCCCGCCGACGTCGCGGCGAACCGCCGTCGCCTCGCCGAGAACATCGGCGTACCCATCGATCGGCTCGTGTGGATGGACCAGATCCACGGTCGCTCCGTGGCGCTGGTCGACGGACCCGTCGACGGCCCGCTGGACGCGACGGACGCGATCGTGACCACGGTGCGTGATCTGGCGCTCGTCGTCCTGGCCGCCGATTGTGTGCCCGTACTCCTGTCGGACGACACCGCCGGAGTCATCGCCGCGGTCCACGCGGGGCGAGTCGGTGCCCGGATCGGCATCGTGCCGCGCGTGCTCGAGGTCATGACTTCGGCGGGCGCCCACCTTTCGCGTATCGAGGCGTTCCTCGGCCCGGCCGCCGGGGGAGCGGAGTACGAGGTTCCGCGCACGATGCAACTCGACGTGGAGAAGCACCTGCCCGGCAGCGCCGTCAGGACACGCAGGGGAACGCCCGGGTTGGACATCAGAGCCGGTCTGCGCCGGCAACTCACCGAAGCGGGCGTGGCGGGCGTCGTCACCGATCCTCGCGAGACGATCTCGGATCGATCGCTGTTCAGCCACCGCCGGGGAGCCCCGACCGGCCGCCAGGCCGGCGTGATCTGGATGGACAGCTCCGCATGAGCGCCGACCGCCGCGCCGAGCTCGAATCCCGGCTCGCCGAGGTGACGCAGCGGCTGGACCGCGCGTGCGCCGAGTCGGGTCGGTCGCCGGGTTCGGTGATGCTGCTGCCCGTGACCAAGTTCTTCCCGGCGTCCGACATCGAGATCCTGCGCGACCTCGGATGCACCGACTTCGGTGAGGCCCGCGAGCAGGACGCGTCCGCCAAGGTGCACGAGATCGGCGTCGACGGCATCCGGTGGCACATGATCGGTCGACTCCAGCGCAACAAGGCGAAATCCGTCGCGCACTGGGCGCACACGATCCACTCGGTGGACAGCGAGCGTCTGGTGAACGCGCTCGAGAAGGCGGTGGTCGCCGCGAAGGACGCCGGCGACCGCGAGACCGACATCGATGTGCTTCTCCAGATCAGTCTGGACGGCGACACGCACCGCGGCGGCGCCGAACGCGACGACCTCGAGGCCCTCGCGGACCGGGTCGCCGGAGCAGAGGGGTTGCGTCTCGCCGGGCTGATGGCGGTGCCGCCCATCGATGCCGACGCCGACCGGTGCTTCGAGGATCTTCGCACCCTGCACACCCGCCTGCTCGCCTCCCATCCGGGCGCCGATCGGTTGTCCGCGGGGATGACCGGCGATCTGGAAGAGGGTGTCAGACATGGATCTACGTGTGTGCGTGTCGGAACCGCGATCCTCGGCCCACGGCCGATAACCTCGCCATGACGGCGAACAACATCCGTCACATCAGGCTCATTGCTCCACCGATTTCCGTACCGAGTTCCGGTCGCCACCGCGACACCCGACACCTGCTCTGCCACGCCAAGGAAGGTCACCGATGAGCACGATGCACAAGTTCAAGGCTTACTTCGGCATGGTCCCACTCGACGATTACGAGGACGACTACCTCGACGACACCGACGCACCGCGTGCGTCTCGGTCGTCGTCGCGTGGCGGATACGGCGCGGCGATGGACGACCATGACGATTACGACGAGCCCGGTTACGCCGGAGTTCACCGCGACGATCGCGACGAGTACGTCCGGGCCGAGCCGCGCCGCACCGCCCGGGTGTCGACGCTGACGCCGGGTGGCGGCGGTACCTCACGCCCCGCGACCCGGGGTGCGCTGGCCATGGACTCGCGGGCGGACACGCGGCTCGACTCGCGTCCCGAACCCCGTCGCGCGCCGGCGGTGGACGACGGCGGTCCGCTGTCGACCATCACGACGCTGCGTCCGCGGGACTACGGCGAGGCCCGCACCATCGGTGAGCGCTTCCGGGACGGCACGCCCGTCATCATGGACCTGGTCGAGATGAGCAATTCCGACGCCAAGCGATTGGTCGATTTCGCGGCCGGCCTGGCGTTCGCGCTGCGTGGTTCGTTCGACAAGGTGGCGACCAAGGTGTTCCTGCTTTCACCGGCGGACATCGACGTGTCGGCGGAAGAGCGTCGCCGCATCGCCGAGACCGGGTTCTACAACCAGCAGTGATGGCGCGCCGATCCGTCCGGATGGCAGAGTGGTGTCGTGCATGATCCCGAATCGACCAAGCCAGAATCGACCACCATCTCGCGGATCGGACCGGTGAGCTGACGTGTTCGCCCTGCTGTACTTCATCCTCTTCATCTTCTCGCTGCTGTTGATCGGTCGGATCGTCATCGAGTTCATCCGATCGTTCGCCCGGGACTGGAACCCCACCGGGTTCGTCGTGGTGATTCTCGAAGTCGTCTTCACCGTGACGGATCCGCCGGTCAAAGCGTTACGTCGCATCATTCCGCCGCTCAACCTGGGTGGGGTCCGCCTGGATCTGTCGATCATGATCCTGCTGTTCGCGGTGTTCATCTCGATGCGCGTGGTCGCGTCGGTGGCCTGACCGGCGAACGTCGGATCCTCGCCCGGCGACGTCGCCGGGGTGTTCCCCGAGCAACCCACGTGTCTCGTGTGACAGAATGACGCCCGAGAGTTCGCGAAGTTCGCCCGTGGCTCTTTGTGCGATATAACTGAATGCTTGCACCACCAGATTGCTTGCACCACCAGACTGTCCGACAGACCAACTCCGCTCAACGAATGCTCGCGTAATCGCTTGTCGATGCTCCACTGCTCTCGAGACGCGTGAAGGGACCCTTCCATGCCGCTGACTCCCGCCGATGTGCACAACGTCGCGTTCAGCAAGCCGCCCATCGGTAAGCGCGGTTACAACGAAGACGAGGTCGACGCGTTCCTCGACCTCGTCGAACAGGAGCTCTCGCGCCTGATCGAAGAGAACGCCGATCTGCGTCAGCGCGTCGGTGAGCTCGATCAGGACCTGGCCGAGGCCAAGAGCGCCGCGTCGAACCGCCAGTCCGCACCGGCTCCGGCTCCGCAGCCGGCACCCGCTCCGCGTCCGGAGCCGCAGAAGCCTGCGCCCGTGGTTCAGCAGGCGCCCGCGCCCGCCGCCGCACCGTCGGGCGGTGGTTCCGGGGACTCCAACATGCAGGCCGCGAAGATCCTCGGCCTCGCGCAGGAGATGGCCGACCGGCTCACCGGCGACGCCAAGACGGAGTCCGAGCAGCTGCTCGGGAGCGCTCGCGCCAACTCCGACCGCCTGGTCAGCGAGGCACGCTCGCGTTCGGAGTCGATGGTCGCCGAAGCTCGGCAGAAGTCCGAGGCTCTCCTCGCCGATGCGCAGACCAGGTCGGAGACCCAGTTGCGCCAGGCCAAGGAGAAGGCCGACGCGCTCGAGAGCGACGCGGAGCGCAAGCACACCGAGATCATGGCCACGATCAACCAGCAGCGGTCCGTGCTCGAGGAGCGCATCGAGCGCCTGAAGACGTTCGAGCGCGAGTACCGGGTCCGCCTGAAGTCGTACCTCGAATCGCAGCTGCAGGAACTCGATCAGCGTTCGTCGGCCCTCCCGGTCGACAACGGCCAGGACACCTTCGGCAAGGACAGCGGCCAGTCGAGCTTCGGTCAGTCCTACGCCAAGGGCAACAACTGACGTTTGCACGGTGGACGATCCCGCGGGGGGCGGGGTGGCGACATCGCGTCGTCGCCCCTGAGGTGACCGTATGTTGGTTCTGACTCTGGCCCTCGCGGGACTCGGTTTCGCTCTGTTGGTCGCGTCCCTCGTCACCGGTTCGGTGGTCTGGGCGTGGCTGTGCATCGGGGTCTGTCTGGTGGGAGCGATTCTTCTGCTGACCGGTGCCCTGGTGGGGCGCCGACAGTAGGCGTCGGCGCGGGGACCGCCGGTCGCGTTACGATCGTCTCGTGGCAACCCGAGCTCGTAGCAACCCGAGCTCGCAGCAATCGCACGACACGGCGTCGATCCGGCCATCACCGGGGAGCCTTCGGAAGAACGGCGCTCGGCGCTCAGTAGAACCGAACGGGTGAGCCCGTCACAGCTCGTGATCCGAGTGGGTCGACGGCCTCGGTGAGGTGTCGGCCAAGCGGGGTGGTACCGCGGTGCGGACGTGAACGGCGTCCACCATCGTCCCCGTGCCGTACACGCAGGCACAGGAGTATCACCGATGCAGCAGAACCAGTCCGAGTCCTACCCGCGGGTTTCCTACGGGGCACCCCGCAGCGCGTCGGGTGGTGCCGACTTCCCCGCCCTCGAGCAGCAGGTCCTCGCCGGGTGGGACGCCGATGGCACGTTCCGGGCCAGCGTGGACGCGCGGTCCGACGCCGACGAATTCGTCTTCTACGACGGGCCGCCTTTCGCCAACGGTCTGCCCCACTACGGCCATCTGCTCACCGGATACGTGAAGGATCTGATCCCGCGGTTCCAGACGATGCGCGGCAAGAAGGTCGAGCGGCGCTTCGGGTGGGACTGTCACGGTCTGCCCGCCGAGCTCGAGGCCGAGAAGCAGCTGGGAATCACCGACAAGTCCCAGATCGACACGATGGGCCTCGCGGAATTCAACGCGTACTGCAAGCAGTCGGTCCTCCGGTACACCGGGGAATGGCGTGACTACGTCACGCGTCAGGCGCGGTGGGTGGACTTCGACAACGATTACAAGACGCTCGATCTGGACTTCATGGAGTCCGTCATGTGGGCGTTCAAGGAGTTGTTCGACAAGGGACTGATCTACCAGGGCTTCCGGGTGTTGCCGTACAGCTGGTACGAGCAGACTCCGCTGTCCAACCAGGAAACACGCCTCGACGACGCGTACAAGATGCGGCAGGATCCCGCGGTCACCGTGCGGATGACGCTGTCCGCACCGGGTTCGCCGCTCGACGGCGCCGACGCCCTGATCTGGACGACGACGCCGTGGACCATCCCGTCGAACCTGGCCATGGCGGTGCGGCCGGACATCGAGTACGTCCAGGTCGAGGACGGCGACGGCGGCCGAGTCGTCCTCGCCCGCGACCGCGTCGCGCACTACGCGCGCGAACTCGGCGAGTCGCCGGCAGTGGTCTCCGAGCACACCGGAGCCGACCTGATCGGTCTGGAGTACACCCCGCCGTTCGACTTCTTCCTCGGCCGTCCGAACGCGCATCGGGTGTTGTCCGCCGACTACGTCACCACCGACTCCGGTACCGGAATCGTCCACCTCGCACCGGCTTTCGGTGAGGAGGACATGGAGGTGGCCACGGCGCACGGCATCGAGGTGGTGCAGCCCCTCGACGCGGGTGGCAAGTTCACCGCGATGGTGCCGCCGTACGAGGGTCTGATGATCTTCGATGCCAATCCGGTGATCACCAAGGACCTCAAGGCGATCTCGAAGCTGTTCCGGCAGGAGACCATCGAGCACTCGTACCCGCACAGCTGGCGCAGTGGTCAGCCTCTGATCTACATGGCCGTGCCGTCGTGGTTCGTCTCGGTGACCAGTTTCCGCGACCGCATGGTGGAGCTGAACCAGAGCATCACCTGGGTGCCCGAACACATCCGGGACGGCCAGTTCGGCAAGTGGCTCGAAGGTGCCAGGGACTGGAACATCAGCCGAAACCGCTACTGGGGCAGCCCCATCCCGGTGTGGATCTCCGACGACCCCGAGTACCCACGCACCGACGTCTACGGCAGCCTCGATCAGATCGAGGCCGACTTCGGTGTTCGACCGACGGACCTGCACCGCCCGTTCATCGACGATCTCACCCGTCCCAACCCGGACGACCCCACGGGCCGATCGACCATGCGCCGCGTGCCCGAGGTGCTCGACTGCTGGTTCGAATCCGGGTCGATGCCGTTCGCCCAGGTTCACTATCCGTTCGAGAACGCGGAGTGGTTCGACGGCACCTCGACCTCACCGGGCCACAATCCCGGAGACTTCATCGTCGAATACAACGGACAGACCCGAGGCTGGTTCTACACCCTCCACGTACTGGCGACGGCGCTCTTCGATCGGCCGGCGTTCTCCACCGTCGCCGCGCACGGCATCGTCCTCGGTGAGGACGGGCTCAAGATGAGCAAGTCCAAGGGCAACTACCCGGACGTGAACGAGGTGTTCGACCGCGACGGGTCCGACGCCATGCGGTGGTTCCTCATGTCCTCGCCGATCCTGCGCGGCGGCAACCTGGTGGTGACCGAACAGGGCATCCGCGAGGGTGTGCGCCAGGCACTGCTGCCGATGTGGAACGCGTGGAGTTTCCTCCAGCTCTACGCGTCCGCTCCCGGTACGTGGCGCACCGATTCGACGCACGTGCTGGATCGGTACGTGTTGGCCAAGCTCGCCGCGACGACGTCGGCGATCACCGACGCCCTCGAGGCCGTCGACATCGCCGGGGCGTGCGACGAACTGCGCCTGTTCTGCGACGCGCTCACCAACTGGTACGTGCGGCGGTCGCGGCAGCGCTTCTGGAACGAGGACACGGACGCGATCGACACGTTGCACACGGTGCTCGAGGTCCTGACGCGAGTTGCGGCGCCGATGCTTCCGCTCGCGAGCGAGGTCATCTGGCGGGGTGTGACCGGCGGGCGCAGCGTGCACCTGACCGACTGGCCCACCGCGAACGAGCTGCCCTCGGATCCGGAACTCGTGTCGGCGATGGACGAGGTCCGCACCGTGTGCGGCGCCGCCCTCGGACTGCGGAAGGCCAAGAACCTTCGGGTTCGCCTGCCCCTGCAGGAGCTCACGGTCGCATCCGACGATGCGGAGCGGCTCCGCCCGTTCGTCGACCTGATCAAGGACGAGGTCAACGTCAAGGGAGTCGACCTGACCACCGACGTCGATGCCCACGGTCGGTTCGAGCTGGTCGTCAACGCCCGCGCCGCCGGACCTCGACTCGGCAAGCAGGTGCAGACGGTGATCAAGGCGGTCAAGGCCGGTGACTGGACCGAGACGGACGGGACGGTCGAGGCGGCCGGCATCGAGCTGCTGCCGACGGAGTTCACTCGCCGCCTCGTGGCCACCGAACCGGATTCGACGGCGGCCCTGTCGTCGAACGCGGGTCTCGTGGTTCTCGATTCGCTGGTCACCGAAGAACTCGAAGCCGAGGGGTGGGCCAAGGACCGCATCCGTGAGTTCCAGGATGCGCGCCGGTCCGCCGGATTCGACGTCTCCGACCGGATCCACGTGGTGGTGAGCGTCCCTGCGGAGCGCCGGGCCTGGTTCGACGCCCACCGCGACCTCATCGCGGGCGAGATTCTGGCCACCCGGATCGCGATCGGCGACGTCGACGGCGCCGGCATCGACCTCGGTGACGGAGTTCGAGCGAGCCTGGCGAAGGCCTGACGGACCCGCCCGGGAATCGGCGAACCATGACGCGCAGTCGCCGGTGGGTGCTCCACCTCGACATGGACGCGTTCTTCGCGTCCGTCGAGCAGCTCACGCGTCCGACTCTGCGGGGTCGGCCGGTTCTGGTCGGCGGCACGGGCGGACGTGGTGTCGTCGCGGGATGCAGCTACGAGGCGCGGGTGTACGGCGCCCGTTCGGCGATGCCGATGCACCAGGCTCGTCGTCTGATCGGATCGACGGCCGTGGTGGTGCCGCCTCGCGGCAAGCTCTATTCGGCGCTGAGCACCACCGTGTTCGACGCGGTCCGCGAACTCGTCCCGGTCATCGAACAGCTCTCGCTCGACGAGGCCTTCGGGGAACCCGTGTCGCTCGCGGGCGCCACGACGGAGGACGTCGAGGCGTTCTGCGCGGACCTGCGAGCGGCCGTGCTCGATGCGTCGGGCCTGGTGTCGTCCATCGGTGCCGGGGCGGGCAAGCAGATCGCCAAGATCGCGTCGGGACTGGCGAAGCCGGACGGTATCCGGGTGGTGGCGCCGACGGAGCAGGCCGACCTGCTCGCGTCGCTACCGGTCCGCAAGCTGTGGGGGATCGGGCCCGTTGCCGAGGAGAAGTTGCGCCGACTCGGGGTGATGACCGTCGGCGCGTTCGCGGCGATGCCGGAAGCGGAGGCGGCGTCGGTCCTGGGCTCGGCCGTCGGGCCGAGTCTGCATCGCCTCGCGCGCGGTATCGACGACCGTCCGGTGGCCGAACGCGCCGAATCGAAGCAGGTCAGCGCGGAAACCACGTTCGCGACGGACATCGTCGACCTGAACCGTCTCCGTGTGGCGATCGCGAGCAGCGCCGAGGCCGCGCACGCCAGACTGTTGAAGGACGGGCGCGCGGCACGCACCGTGGTGTTGAAGCTGCGCAAGTCGGACTTCTCGATCGTCACCCGATCGGTGACACTGCCGTACGCCACCGTCGACCTGGCGACCATCGTCGCCACGGCGCAGCGTCAGGCCGTCGATCCGCGCGAACTGGGCAGCATTCGGCTGGTCGGAGTGGGGTTGGCGGGACTGTCGAGCGTGCGCCAGGAGTCGCTGTTCCCGGAACTCGATCAGGACCTCGTCCGTGCCGACACGGTGGCCGGGGACGGTGCGGACGACGGTGCCGAGGTGACCGGCACCGACCCGCCGCCCGTGGTCGCCACCGGTCTCGCGCCGTGGCGCCCCGGCCTGGACGTGCGGCACGACGAGTACGGCCACGGATGGGTGCAGGGCGCCGGCCACGACGTGGTGACCGTCCGCTTCGAGACGCGCAGCACCGGACCCGGCCCGGCCCGCACGTTCGCCGGTGACGACGAACATCTGGCCGTGGCGGATCCCATGCAGAGTCTCGAGTGAGGCGGGCTTTACCGTTTCCACAGAACCGATCGGTAAGGTTCTCCGGGCGAGGTGAGATCCTGCCCGGATGTCACTCGAACGATCGTGCTGCCCGAGAACGACGGTAGTAACCGAGAAGCAAAGGATGACGAGTTGAAGCTCCCACGTACCGGACGTGCAGTCGTGGCCGGAATGGCCGTTGCCGCCGCGCTCACCATGACCGCTTGCAGCAGCGAAGAGGACACCACCACGGCGGAAGCGACCTCCTCGGCCGTCGAGACCAGTGCCGCCGAGGCACCGGCCGCGGCCGATCTTCCCCCCGTTCCCACCGCGGCCGAGCTGAACGAGCGCCTGCAGTTCGGTCTCGACCCGAACGTGCCGCTCGAGGAGAAGGTCGAGCTCGTTCAGGGTGCCGAGCAGGATCCGGAGCTGATCAACAAGGTCGCCGACTCCGCACGCCAGAACAACGCGCAGATCGAGGTCCTCGACGTCACCGACCTCGGTGACGGAACGCTGAGCTCCAACGCGACGCTGACCATCGGTGACCAGACCAACCCGCTGCAGGTCGCCTACGTGGCCGAGGACGGCGTCTGGAAGTTGTCGCAGGACAACGCGTGCGCCATCGTTTCGCTCGCGCAGATCGAGTCGCCGGCCTGCCCCGCGCTCTGATCGTCACGACCTACGCCGAGCCGGTGCCCTACGGGGCACCGGCTCGAGTCGTGTCCGGGGGAGTTTCGAGCCTGCGGTGTCCCAGCCGGCGTTGTCCGGGCCTGCGGCGTCAGCGGCGAGCGCCGGCGTTCGCCGCCCCCACCGCGATCACGCCGGCCAGGATGGTCGCCCAGCCGGCGATCCCGAGGGAGAACCACGTCACCAGAACGGCGCCGACAGCGGTGAGAACCGCGCCGAGGACGAGCAACAGCACGCGGCGACGCTCGGGTTCCATGCCCCGAGTCTACGGACGTGTTTCAGTCGAGCGGGCAGGTGGCCGCGACGGCCGAGATCGCCCCGCCGACCGGCGGAGTGGGGCACAGGAAGCCGTCGTAGCGCCGATCGTCGTCGAGGAATCGCTTCAACCACGCGATGGAGTACTGCGCGATGGTGGTGTTGGGCGCGTTGGGCGCGAAATGGCTCGCCCCGCTCAGCTCCACGTATGCCTTGGCGGTGGTGTCGGGGAGGCTCGCGTAGATGGGCTCGGAGTGCAGCGCGACGGGAGCCACGGTGTCGGCCTGCGCGCCGATCAGCAAGGTCGGTGTGGTCAGGTACGGCCACGTGGTGTCGTCGTGCCACACCGTGAGCGGGATCGCGGCCTTCAGTTCGGGGTTCGCCTTGGCCGCGGCGAGCGCTCCGCCGCCGCCCATGGAATGCCCCATGACGCCGAGACGCTCGGGGTCGACGCGGTCACGGACCTCGCTCACGTCGGTCAGGTACGTCAGTGCCGCGGCGAGTTGCTCTCCGCGTGAGGCGGGCCGGTCCGTCAGCGTGAGGGTGTCGATGACGAAGACCACGAAACCCTGTGAGGCCAGACGGGGACCGAGCCACGCGACGGAGGACTGCAGTCCGGTGAATCCGGGGGAGAGCGCCACGGCACCGAAGGTGCCGGCGTCCGTGACGTCGGGATAGTAGACCGTGCCGCCACCGAAACCGGTCGCCGCCGGCCGCGGAACGACGGACATGGCCACGGGGAGCTCGCCCTCGGGATCCGCGACCGACGCCGGCGTCGGATCGGGGCCGCGCTGGGTCTCGTCGACCCGCGCCTGTGCCGGTCCCGCGCCGAGGGCGGTGGTGGTCAGCAGGACGGCGGCCGTCGCGGCGAGAGCAGTACGCAGACGAGCGGTGATCGATCGTGGCAATGTGCGGCCCTCGCGGTCGTTCGAGAACGGGTCGAATCCGACAGTACCAACGGCGCCGACGGGTCCGGACGAAGCCGAATCTTCGTTGTGATCACTCACCGGGGTGAGGGGGTGCCGGAGGGAGGAGTGACGCGCGGAGTCAGGATGCGAGCCGCTGTGCCGACGTCTCGGCGAGCCCACGAACCACCTCGGGGTCCACGGGCTGCGTTCCGGTGGCGACCAGTTGCGACACCGTCGAGCCGACCAGCGTCACCACCGCGTCGGTGGTGAGCGAGATGCCCTCGCTCTCCACCGCCACCCGCACCGCGAACGACGCGTCCCCAAGGGTGACGTCGGAGGGGAACAGGGGAGAGGCACCGACCTCGTAGTCGACGGTGATGCCGTCCGCGTCGGTCCCGGTGAACGTCGCACAGTCGGCCACGGAGTCCTGGATGGTGCGGAACGCGTCGGCGGCGCCGTTTCCGGAGTAACCGGCCGCGTCCTGGTCGACGGAGGCGAAGTCGGGGCCGCTGTAGGTGACGGAGGCGGTGACGAGCGATCCGGGGAGCTGGCTCGCCACCGGGGCCAGGACCGCGGCGCACGCGGCCGGGTCGGTGCTGGACCGATTCGGGGCGTCGACGTCCGCGGACGATTCGTCCAGCGGCGGCAGTTCGTATCCGGTGTACCCCGGGGGCAGGTCGGCGATCGTGATCATCCGGCCGGCGAGGGTGGCGGAGTCGGTGAACGGCTCACGGCCCTGCACCGCGTCGGGGACGTCGACGGGGACGAATCGATCCATCGCGACCGTCGGTGCGGCCGGCGTGGAGGTGTCGTCCGGCGTGTCGTCGCTGCAGCCGACGAGGACGGACATCACCACGACCCCGGCGGCGACGGCAGCGGTCCGCCGCATCAGCTGCTCCACTCGACGGAGTTGGTGGTGGTCTGGCGGAGGACGGTCTCGCTGTTCGGGTCACGGTAGACCTGGTCCCCACCGACGGTGATCGACCCGGCGACGGGGAGCGGACGGTCGAGGTCCACGGTGACGCTCCCGGTGCCGCTCAGGTCGAAGGCTTCGATGTTCAATGATCCCTCGCCGTCGGGAAGCTGCCAGATCGGTTGCTGCGCGGACTGGCTCACCGCCAGATCGAGGGTCGCGACGCCGTCCTCGATCGAGGTCAGGGTCACCGTCGTCTCCTGGGTCAGGGCGATCCCGCTGACGACCTCCTGGGTGACCGTCCATTGCGCGCCCTCGCCCACGGGTTCGCCGGGGAAGGGAATCACGCGATAGACGGCCTGGGAGAGCGCCTGCTCGACGGCCGCGCGCGCGATGTCGCTCGCATCCGGCGACGGGTCGATGATCAGGGCCGTGACCGCGCCGGCGGGGGTGAGCGTCCAGCCCGCCTCGGACCCTTCCGTGGCCGCGAGGTTGCCGGACAGGGTCGCGTCGGGTGTGGTCGATTGCCCCAGGATCATCGACACCTCGATGCCGCCCTCGGTACGGCTCGGCGCGGACGTGGCCGTGAGCGGTGTCGTCACGGGCGGAGTCGAGAAGTCCTGCGGGGGCTGATCGTCGATCGACTGGAGAATGGACGACGACGTGGTCAGGACCGCGGACTGCTCGTCGGGCGAGGCGATCGGCGCGAGGATGCCGCGGGGCTGGGCGCCCGCGTCGAGCAACGTGGTCGTGGCGTCGGAGACGGGCAGTGTGACGGCCGTCGGACTCGGGACGTCCTCGGTCTCGTCGGCGTCGGAAGCATCGGAACCGCAACCGGCCGCGAACAGCGTCATCACCGCCGCGGCGACGGTGACACGGACGGCGGCGGAGGAACGCGACATCGACAACACACCGTGAAGGCTATCGACGTTTCCTGAGCACGCGGTGAGCCGATCCCCCCTCGGCGGACACACCGGGTCGGGAGGGAACCGCGGATGAGGAACAATGGACTGCGTGAGCGACGTCGAACAGCCGGAAACCCCCACGAGGCCGCGGCGGATGCGGCGGTTGCTGATCATCGCGGCGATCATTCTGGTCTCCGACCTCGTGACCAAGATTCTCGCCGTCGCCTTCATCGATCCTCGCGATCCGATCCGCATCGTCGGCGACACCGTCACCCTGACCCTGATCCGCAACCCCGGTGCCGCGTTCTCCATGGCCACCGGGATGACGTGGCTGCTCACGTTGGTGGCGGTGGCGGTGGTGATCGGTGTCATCCGTATCGGTCGCACGTTGCGGTCCTCGTGGTGGGCGCTCGGACTCGGCCTGGTCCTGGGCGGCGCGCTGGGCAACCTGGTCGACCGCTTCTTCCGCTCACCCGGCCCCCTGCAGGGTCACGTCGTCGATTTCGTGTCCATCGGGTGGTGGCCGGTGTTCAACGTCGCCGATTCCTCGATCGTGTGCGGCGCGATTCTGCTCGTCGTGATCACCCTGTTCGGCATCGAACCGGACGGCACGCGCCGCACCGACGACGAGTCGTCCGAACAGCGATCGGACGCCTCGTGAGGGAATCGCGCTCGCTGCCCGTCCCCGACGGTCTCGACGGCATGCGCGTCGACGCCGGGTTGGCTCGACTCCTCGGCCTGTCCCGCACGGTCGTCGCCACGCTGGCGGACGAGGGTTCCATCCAGGTCGACGGCACGGCCGTGAACAAGTCGGATCGACTCGGCAGCGGGTCCTGGCTCGAGGTGCAATTGCCCGAACCGGTACGTCCGCTGACCATCGAGGCGCAGCCGGTCGAGGGCATGGAGATCCTGTACTCGGACGACGACATCGTGGTGGTGGACAAGCCCGTCGGGGTGGCCGCGCACGCCAGTGTCGGATGGACCGGCCCGACGGTCATCGGTGGCCTCGCCGCCGCCGGGTTCCGGATCTCCACGTCCGGGGTGCACGAGCGCCAGGGAATCGTGCACCGTCTGGACGTCGGAACCTCCGGTGTGATGGTGGTCGCGACCTCCGAGCACGCCTACACCGTGCTCAAGCGGGCGTTCAAGCAGCGCACCATCGACAAGCGGTATCACGCTCTGGTGCAGGGACATCCGGATCCGTCGAGCGGAACCATCGACGCCCCGATCGGTCGGCACCGCAGCAACGACTGGAGGTTCGCCGTCACCGCCGACGGCAAGCCGAGCATCACCCACTACGACACCGTCGAGGCGTTCCAGGCGGCGAGCCTGCTCGATGTCCACCTCGAGACCGGTCGCACCCACCAGATCCGGGTGCACTTCTCGGCGTTGCGCCATCCGTGTTGCGGTGACCTCACCTACGGGGCCGATCCGCGGTTGGCCGAACGGCTGGGCCTCGAACGTCAGTGGCTGCACGCCCGCGCGCTGGGGTTCGTGCATCCGTCTCGGGGACATCACGTGGAGTTCGAGAGTCCGTACCCGGCGGACCTTCAACATGCACTGGACGTGTTGAGGGCGGGATGAACCGGGTCGGCACCGGAGCCGTCGCCGCGGCGTGCGTCGTGCTACTCCTCGCCGTGACGGTGGCCCTCGGGGTGAACAATCCGGTGCGCGGTCTCGGCGTCGGTACCGACGTCCTGGGGCCCGTCGGAGCCGAGAGCGCCGACGAGTACGTCGCGGAGGCGTCCCGGTCGCTCGACGATCGTGAGGACGCGGTCGGCGATCGCTGGGCCCTGGTGTCGTTCGACCGGTACGTCGGGGCCGGTGCGGTGGCGAGCGGAGCAGCGCTCGGCGACACGGGGATTCGCGTGTCCACGGTCTTCGTCCGAGCCCCGATCGACCGGGTGCAGACCCCCGTGCACGCCGTGGGGGTGCCGGACACCGACGAGGTGATCGCCCGCGCCGTCCGCGACGCGGCGGCGCTGGTGGTTCCGGGATCCGATCCGCGGTCGGCGGCGGTGGCCGAGGTGGTCCGCGGTCGTTACCTCGACGACTGCGTCTGTGTCGCCGGCGTTCTCGTCCGGGCCGACACGGCGACCCTGCGCGTCGTGGCGTCCTCGGACGGCGTGCGGGCGGTCGAGGCGCTGCCCCCGGACGCGATCTTCGGTCGCTTCGCGGCGTCGCCGCTCCTCCCCGAACACACCGGGGCGACGGTGAGTGCGGACGACGGAGACGTTCCCGTCCGGTGACGACGGGTCACTCGACGGGGAGGCGTCCGAATCCCACGACAGCGGTATCGGCGGTGACGTCGAGTGTGTGCACGCGGATGCCGCCCATCTCGTTCCCGCCGACCGTGGTGACCGTGTCACCGTCGACGGCGATCACCAGATTGGTGTGCTGGCCCATCGTGAACCGGCCGAGTGGGCCGGCGTTGTCGTAGAGCACCACGTCCCCGACACTCGGACGATGGTCACCGACGGCTTCGAACCGGCCCTGTTCCTGGTAGTACTCGGTGAGCGTGTAGACGCCGGGAATACGCCAGCTGCCGGAGTGGGGATTGGTCAACGGTGCTCCGCTCTCGCGCATCACCCAGCTCACGAAGTCGGCGCACCATGCCTCGTCGACGCCCTCGGCGTAGTGGGTGCCGGGCTTCGGGTCGGCGTGCTCGGCGCGAGCGACCTCCACCACCCGCGCGGCCAGAGCGGACTCGGCCCCGGTGGTGGAATCGGGGAACGACGCCGTGTCCCACGGGAAATACCGTTCGGGGGCCGACCACGCCACGGCTCCGACGATCAGGCAGGCGAGCGCAACCGCAACGATGACGGTGCGACGCACGCGGCGAGGGCGTCGGGTCGGTGCGGTGGTCATGCCCATCAACCTAGTGCGACACCGATGCGTGTGGTCGCTCCACGGAGTGAGGGTTCGGTGAGAGTGTCACGGTGGGGGTGCGGCGGCGGGCGCGGCCCTCGTTCGTAGGCTCGCAGCATGATCATGACGCTGCGGCTGCTGAAGAACATGAGACCGGTCGCGTCGACGAACCGCGCCGGAGCGGGTGACACCCTCGACGCCGCGTTCCGCGTCCTGCCCTCGGACCTCGACGTGCTCCGGCACATGAACAACGGGCGATATCTGTCGATCCTGGACGCAGCTCGAATGGCCTACCACGTGCGCACCGGTCTGTGGCCGCGGCTGCGCTCGGCCGGATGGCACCCCGTGGTGGCCGCGCAGACCATCACGTATCGGCGCTCGTTGACCCTCGGCACCCGGTTCGTGGTCCGCACGACGTTGCTGGGATTCGACGCCAAGAACGCGATCTTCGAGCAGAACTTCGTGGTCGGCGACTCCGTCCACGCCACGGCTCTGGTCGCGTGCCGCTATATCGACGGAACGGGAAAGTCGGTGTCGCCGAGCGACCTTCGCACTCTCGACGTGCGCTGGACGGCTGCCGACTCACTCGACGGATGGGTCACGGACTGGACGGAGTCGGTTCGGGCACACGCAACCGACGCTTCGCGCCGGGCGATGGAGTGATCGACGCTTCGCGCCGGTTGAAGGACGCCTAGTCCGAACTCGCCCGTCGCGCCTTCTCCAACGCGGCCAACGTGGTCATGACCGTCGCGCGCTGCCGCTCGAGATCGCTGAGCCGGGCGCGTGCGGGCAGACCCCCGGAGGTGCGCGCGTCGGCGATGCCGGCGTCGATGGCGCCCAGCTGGTCGAGCAGTCCGCTCACCCGGTCACCGAGCGACGAGACGTCCACGCCGCTGACGGCCGCGGTGGGTGCCGACGTCCGCGACGAGGTCGACGGGCGAGTCGGAGCCGACGCTCGCGACGGCGTCGATGTCCGCGACGGAGCCGAGCCGGCGGACCGGGTGGACGCCTTGCGTACGTCCGCCGCCCCCGGGCGCTTGGGGAGTCTGCTGCGATCGAGCGCCGCGCGGGCGTCACGCGCCGCCGTGCGGTGGTCGAGCTCCTCGTCGTCCTCGGAGTCCACGGCGCCGCCCAGGGGTCGGAGTCCGTACATCCCGATGAACCGTCGCGCGGCGTCGACGACGCTCTCGTGCGCCCGGCAGTCCGCGCATCGTGGCTCGTCGCGGTAGGGCTCCACGTCGTGTCGACTGCCGCACCAGACGCAGCCGCCGGGCGACCATTTCCGCACGACCGGGGGTTCGGCGTCGGTGGAGGAGGGGGAAGGGGAGTCCAGGGTTCGAGCGTCGATCACGACGAGCCAGCGTAGTCGACCGCGCATGTTCCAGGACTACGGGACCCCCTGCTGCACCGGGGTTTTCGAGCAGAAGGTGAGCAAAGTCATCGCAGTGGTCGTACCCTGCACGCGTGAGAGACGTGGAACTGCTGACCGTGGCCGACGGGGTCGTCGTCGCGTCGGGCCCGGACGTCAACTGGACGCTGCTCGTCGACGACGACGGGGTGACGCTCGTCGACGCCGGTTATCCGAAGTACGTCGAGCTGGTGCTCGAGTCGCTGCGCCGGATCGGTCGGAGACCGGAGGACGTGCGTGCGATCCTGCTGACCCACGCGCACATCGACCACATCGGTGGGGCGGGGTGGTTCGCCTCGCGTCACGGCACGCCCGTCCTGACCTCCACGGTCGAGGCCGCGCACGCGCGCCGGGAGTACCTCGAACAGTCGTCGCCGGCCGACGTGGTTCGCAACGCGTGGCGTCCGGGGGTGCTGCCCTGGAGCCTGCGCATCACCCGGGCGGGCGGTCTGGAATCCGGAGCGGTGCCGGGCGCGGCCGGCTTCGATTCCGTCGCGACCGGAGCGGACGGGCGTCTCGACCTCCCCGGTGCTCCGCTCCCGGTGGCCACGCCGGGGCACACGTCGGGTCACACGGGGTACCACCTGCCGGACGTGGGCGCGGTGATCACCGGGGACGCCCTCATCACCGGGCATGCACTCACCTCCGTCCGGGGTGCGCAGTTGCTTCCGCCGATGTTCTCGCACGATCGGGCAGGCGAGGAGCGCGCTCTCGGGGCCTTCGTCGGGCTCGACGCGGACGTTCTGATTCCCGGACACGGCCCGGCCACTCGGGGATCGGTGGACGACGCCGTGGAGCGGGCGCTGGCCCGCCGGTGACGGGCGTCCGCCGGCTCCGTCAGTTCGGACGCGCGATCCGGATGGGGCCCTTCGCGGTCGACGGATCGACGGTGTGGCCACCCTGGGTGATGCGTACCCGGCCGGCGTCGACGAGTCGCCGCGCCGCGCGCCGTACCGGTTCCATGAGCGGCCGCCAGTCGTCCGGGGCGACGGTACGAGCCACGTCCGACGGGCAGATCGTCGCGTCCCTCGCTCGTGCGTGCAGGAGCTCGAGGATCTTGGCCTCGAGGTCGGTGTCGGCGTCGCCGACCTTGCGGCGTCGGCAGGCGTCGCTGCAGTACTTGACCTGATCCCAGTCCCGCTCCCACTTCTTCCGCCACTCGATCCGGCGCCCGCAGGAGGCGCAGGTCTTGTCGGGGTGCTCGGTCGAGGACGGGGTCGATGTCCGTTTGCGGTGGGCCACCCCTCGATTGTGCCCGCGCCGTGCGGAACGGCGTGAACGGTCGGGTCTACCGTGATCGGGTGAGCACCGCCCCCGCCGTGAGAGAACCCCGTTCGGCCCAGTCCGTCGGACTCCTCAGCGGGGTCGGCGCCTACGGGATCTGGGGCCTGTTCCCGGCCTTCTTCGGTCTGTTGACCTTCGCGGCGCCGGTCGAGGTCCTGGCGCACCGCATTCTCTGGACACTGGTGTTGATGCTGGGTGTGCTCGCCGCCCTCGGCCGGCTGGGATCGCTCCGACGACTCTCCGCCCGGACCTGGGGCGTGGTGGCGTTGGCGTCGACGTTCATCTCGATCAACTGGGGCGTCTACATCTACGCCGTGGTCTCGGTCCGAGTCACCGAGGCGGCGCTCGGCTACTTCATCAACCCTCTCGTCAGTGTGCTCCTGGGCGTGGCGTTCTTCCGCGAGCGACTGAGTCGCGCCCAGATCGCGGCGCTGGCCCTCGCCGTCGTGGCGGTGGTCGTGCTCACCGTGGACTACGGTCGGCCGCCGATCATCGCGCTGACGCTCGCGTTCTCCTTCGCGATGTACGGGGTGATGAAGAAGATCGTTCGCCTCGAGCCGGTCACCAGCCTGACCGCCGAGGGTCTGGTCGGCGTCCCCGTCGCGATCGCGTACCTGGTGTTCCTGGGTGTCACCGGTGCGTCGACCGCGCTGTCCGCGGGGGCGCCGAGCGCGTGGCTGCTCGTCCTCGCCGGACCGGTCACCGCGGCGCCGCTGCTGCTGTTCGGGATGGCCGCCCAGAAACTGCCGCTCGTCACCCTCGGGCTGCTCCAGTACCTCACGCCCGCACTGCAACTCGCGTGGGGCGTGCTGGTGTTGAACGAGTTCATGTCGACCGCGCGCTGGGTCGGGTTCGCCCTCATCTGGGGAGCATTGGCGATCTTCACGACGGATTCGGTCCGGCGCTTGCGTCGGGGTCGGCTGGCGTCGTTGACGGCCGAGACCGCGGCCTCGCGGACCGTCGAGAAGCCGTGACCGGCCGCGCGTGGATCGACTCATTCGCCTCAGTGGTCACACTCGCGTGTGAATGACATCCGTGTCGGTCGGAGGACCTAGAGTGGCGGACGTGTCGGACTTCGTTCATCTCCACAATCACACCGAGTACTCCATGCTGGACGGGGCGGCGAAGATCGCGCCCATGTTCGCCGAGGCGCAGCGCCTGGGGATGAGTGCGGTCGGTATGACCGACCACGGCAACATGTACGGCGCCAGCGAGTTCTACAACGAGGCCACGAAGGCCGGGATCAAGCCGATCATCGGTATCGAGGCGTACGTGGCGCCGGAATCCCGGTTCAACAAGAAGCGCGTCCTGTGGGGCGATCGCAGCCAGAAGTCCGACGACGTCTCCGGTAGCGGCGCCTACACCCACATGACGATGGTGGCGGAGAACGCGACCGGCCTGCGCAACCTGTTCAAGCTGTCCTCCCTGGCGTCCACCGAGGGGCAGCTCGGCAAGTGGGCGCGCATGGACGAGGAGATCATCGCCAACCACGCCGAGGGCATCATCGCCACCACCGGCTGCCCGTCGGGGGAGATCCAGACTCGGCTTCGGCTCGGCCACGAGCGCGAGGCTCTCGAAGCGGCGGCCAAGTGGCAGGAGATCTGGGGTCCGGACAACTTCTTCCTCGAACTGATGGACCACGGTCTGTCCATCGAGCGTCGGGTGCGCGAAGGTCTGCTCTCCATCGGTCAGCAGCTCGGCATTCCGCCACTCGCGACCAACGACTGCCACTACGTGACCAAGGACGCCTCGGTGAACCACGAGGCGCTGCTGTGCATCCAGACCGGCAAGACGCTCAGCGACCCGACGCGCTTCAAGTTCGACGGTGACGGTTACTACCTCAAGTCCGCCGAGGAGATGCGGGCGCTCTGGGACAGCGAGGTTCCGGGGGCGTGCGATTCGACGCTGCTCATCGCCGAGCGCGTCCAGCCGTACGACGAGGTGTGGGAGCACCGGGATCGGATGCCGATCTTCCCGGTCCCCGAGGGCTACGACCAGGGCACCTGGCTGCGCAAGGAGGTCATGGACGGGCTGCACCGGCGGTTCCCCGACGGGCCGGGCGAGGAGTACCTCGCCCGCGCGGACTACGAGATCAGCGTCATCCTCGAGATGGGATTCCCGGCGTACTTCCTGGTGGTCGGTGACCTCATCAACCACGCCAAGGACGTCGGCATCCGCGTCGGTCCCGGTCGTGGATCCGCCGCCGGGTCCCTGGTCGCCTACGCGATGGGCATCACCAACATCGATCCGCTGCCCCACGGGCTGCTGTTCGAGCGATTCCTCAACCCCGAGCGCGTGTCCATGCCCGATATCGACATCGACTTCGACGATCGCCGTCGCGGCGAGATGGTGCGGTACGCCACGGAGAAGTGGGGGAGCGACCGGGTCGCCCAGGTCATCACGTTCGGCACCATCAAGACCAAGGCCGCCATCAAGGACTCGGCGCGCGTGCAGTTCGGGCAGCCCGGTTTCGCGATCGCCGATCAGATCACCAAGGCGCTGCCGCCGCCCGTCATGGCCAAGGACATCTCCGTGGCCGGGATCACCGATCCGGCGCACGAGCGGTACAAGGAGGCCACCGAGGTCCGAGCGCTCATCGATTCGAATCCCGACGTCGCGAAGATCTATCAGACGGCCAAGGGACTCGAGGGTCTGATCCGCAACGCCGGAGTGCACGCGTGCGCGGTCATCATGTCCTCGGAGCCGCTCACCGACGCCATTCCGGTGTGGAAGCGCCCGCAGGACGGCGCCATCATCACCGGGTGGGACTACCCCTCCTGCGAGGCCATCGGTCTGCTGAAGATGGACTTCCTCGGTCTGCGGAACCTGACCGTGATCGGCGACGCCATCGACAACATCAAGGCGAACCGCGGCATCGACATCGACCTCGATGCGCTGCCCCTCGACGATCCCGCGACGTACGAATTGCTGTCCCGCGGAGACACTCTCGGCGTGTTCCAGCTGGACGGCAGCGCGATGCGCGATCTGCTGCGCAAGATGCAGCCCACCGGGTTCGAGGACATCGTCGCCGTGCTCGCGCTGTACCGGCCCGGACCGATGGGCATGAACTCGCACAACGACTACGCCGACCGCAAGAACGGTCGTCAGGAAGTCATCCCCATTCACCCGGAGCTCGAGGAACCCCTGCAGGTCATCCTCGGCGAGACCTACGGCCTGGTGGTGTACCAGGAGCAGATCATGCAGCTCGCGCAGAAGGTGGCCGGGTACTCGCTGGGCCAGGCCGACCTGCTGCGCCGCGCCATGGGCAAGAAGAAGCTCTCGGAGCTGGAGAAGGCGTACGCGGGGTTCCGGCAGGGAATGCTGGACAACGATTTCTCCGAGGCGGCCATCAAGGCGCTGTGGGACACCGTGCTCCCGTTCGCCGGCTACGCGTTCAACAAGTCGCACTCCGCGGGCTACGGCCTGGTGTCGTACTGGACCGCCTACCTCAAGGCCAACTACCCGGCCGAATACATGGCCGGTCTGCTCACCAGCGTGGGCGACGACAAGGACAAGGCTGCCATCTACCTCGCGGACTGCCGTCGCCTCGGGATCACCGTGCTCCCACCGGATGTCAACGAGTCCGAGCTGAACTTCGCCTCCGTCGGCGAGGACATCCGTTTCGGTCTGGGTGCGGTGCGCAACGTGGGCACCAACGTCGTGGCGTCCATCATCGCGGCCCGCAAGGAGAAGTCCAGCTTCTCCGACTTCTCCGATTACCTGGCCAAGATCGACGCGACCGCGTGCAACAAGAAGGTCACCGAGTCGTTGATCAAGTCCGGCGGATTCGATTCGCTCGGGCATCCGCGCAAGGGCCTGATGCTCATCCACGCCGACGCCATCGACGCCGTCCTGGGCACCAAGAAGGCGGAGGCGATCGGTCAGTTCGATCTCTTCGGCGGCGTCGACGCGGACGAGTCGATCACGTCGGTCTTCAACGTGAAGATCCCCGACGAGGAATGGGACTCCAAGCACCGCCTGGCGCTCGAGCGAGAGATGTTGGGGCTCTACGTCTCCGGACACCCGCTCAACGGCGTCGAGCACGTGCTCGCCGCGCAGTCCGACACGGCGATCCCCACCATTCTCGAGGGGAGCCTGAAGGACGGTACCCAGGTGACGGTCGGCGGCATTCTCGCGTCGGTCAACCGACGCGTGAACAAGAACGGTCTGACGTGGGCGTCCGCGCAACTCGAGGATCTCACCGGTGGTATCGAGGTGCTGTTCTTCCCGCAGGCGTATTCGGTCTTCGGGGCGGACGTGACCGAGGATGCGGTGGTGCTGGTCAAGGCGCGGGTCTCGGCGCGCGACGATCGGATCTCGTTGATCGCCAACGACATCGCCGTACCGGACCTGTCCTCGGTGGGGGTTGCCAAGCCGGTGGCGGTGAGCCTTCCCACGCGTCAGTGCACCGCGGACAAGGTGGGCGCACTCAAGCGGGTGCTGGCCAGTCATCCGGGGACCACGGACGTGCATCTCCGGCTCATCAGCGGCGAGCGCGTGACGATGCTCAAGGTGGACGAGAAGCTTCGGGTGACGCCGTCGTCGGCGCTGATGGGTGACCTCAAGGCACTGTTGGGACCGGGCTGCCTCGCGGTATGAGTCGGCGCGGTTCGGCGGGCGCTCCGGTTAGAATCGGCCGATGATCACCGAATTCATCAACCTGGTCCTGTCCGCTCTCGGGGGAGTCGCCGCCGGCAGCAGCGGCTTCTTCCTCGCTCCCGGGGTACTTCCGTTCGGCCTCTGAGTCGGGGCGGAGCCGGTCAGGAGCGGGGGAGACCCCGCTCCGCGATCCGCAGGCCCCACCAGGTGAGGACGGTTGCGGAGGCCGCGGCGAGCACGGCGGTCTGCACGACGCCCACCATCACCAGTGCCGCCAGGAAGACGAGAGCACCGAGGAACAGCGCCTGCAATTTGTAGACCGGCCACTGCGTTCCGGCGAGGTCGACGGTGCGGTGCGGCTCCGCGGAGTCACGCAGGGTGCCGTGGGCGGACGAATCGTAGGTCGTCATCGCATCCTCCTCGCAGAACAGTCGTCAACAGCAACAGCAGGTTCGGTGTTCGGTCGCGCGGAGTGCGATCGTGACGACACCCTCACGCTGATGTCCAGGCTACACGCACTCCAGGTTTCGGGCCACCGAACTTTCGACTCGGTCGGGAGCGGAGTCCGGTTGCCGACCGACGGTCCCGCGTGTGTACTGGATCCATGCCTCTGCAGGGAGAATACGAGCCGAGTTCCAGCGGGTGGGCGGCCGAGCAGGCCGATCTGTACGAGAGTTCGGGTGGAACCGAGGGCACCACGATGCGCGGCATGCCCGTGGTCCTGCTCACCACGATCGGTAACAAGACGGGCAAGCTTCGCCGGACGCCGTTGATGCGAGTCGAGCACGACGGCGCCTACCTCGCGGTGGCGTCACTGGGCGGCGCGCCGAAGAACCCGGTCTGGTACTACAACGTCAAGGCCGACCCGCACGTGGAGCTGCGCGACGGCACCGAGAAATGGGACATGACGGCGCGCGAGATCGACGGCGACGAGAAGGCCGTGTGGTGGGAACGGGCGGTCGCGGCCTACCCCGACTACGCCGACTATCAGGAGAAGACCGACCGAGAGATTCCGGTCTTCGTCCTCGAACGTTCCTGACCGAGCCCGCTCCGCCGCCGTGCGGTGGGCAGTGACAGCATGTGCTGGTGACCGACGTGACGATCCGAACCGACACCGCTGCCGTGACGGCGGCCGACATCGATGCGGCCGCACACCGAATTCACGACGTCGTCGCGCGGACGCCGCTCGAGTACTGCGAGCGTCTGTCCGCGGCGACGGGTGCGCACGTCTACCTCAAACGTGAAGACCTGCAACGGGTTCGGTCGTACAAGCTGCGCGGTGCCTACAACCTGATGCTGCAACTGACCGACGCCGAACGAGACGCGGGTGTGGTCGCTGCCAGCGCCGGTAATCACGCGCAGGGCGTCGCCTATGCCTGCCGCGAGCTCGGGGTGCGCGGGCGGATCTACGTCCCGACGAACACCCCCAAGCAGAAGCGTGACCGCATCGCCTTCCACGGTGGTGACGCAGTCCAGGTCATCAGCGTGGGCGCCACCTTCGATGCCGCGTCGCAGGCCGCGAAGGACGACGTCGCTCGAACGGGCGCGACCATCGTGCCGCCGTTCGACGATCCTCGCACCGTCGCGGGGCAGGGAACCATCGCCAAGGAGATCCTCGAACAACTCGGCGCCACCCCGTCGGCGGTCGTCGTGGCCGTCGGTGGGGGTGGTTGCGTGACCGGCGTGGCCGCCTATCTGGCGGAACGGTCGCCGCACACCACGATCGTGGGATGCGAGCCCTCGGGCGCGGCGTCGCTGACGGCAGCGCTGATCGCGGGCGGACCCGTGACTCTGCCCGAGGTCGACCCCTTCGTCGACGGTGCCGCAGTCCGTCGCGTCGGCGACGTCCCGTATTCCGTCCTCGCGGAACTCGACGCCACCGTGGCCTCGCACGCGACGCTGCCGGTGGCGGCGGGGTCCGGAGCATTCGTCGTCACGCAGGTCGACGAGGGCGCGATCTGCACCGCGATGCTCGACCTCTATCAGAGCGAGGGCGTGATCGCCGAGCCCGCCGGGGCTCTGTCGGTGGCGGCCCTCGAGCACGTCGACTGCGCTCCCGGGGACGTGATCGTCTGTCTGGTGTCCGGTGGCAACAACGACGTCTCGCGCTACGGCGAGATCCTCGAACGTTCCCTGGTGCACCAGGGACTCAAGCACTACTTCCTGGTGGACTTCCCCCAGGAGCCGGGTGCGCTGCGTACCTTCCTGGACGTGGTGCTGGGTCCGGACGACGACATCACCCTGTTCGAGTACGTCAAGCGCAACAACCGGGAGACGGGCGCCGCGCTCGTCGGAATCCAGCTCGGCGCGGCGTCGGGCCTGACCGCTCTGCTCGAGCGCATGGAGGATTCGCCCATGCACGTCAAGCACCTCGAGCCGGGGTCGCCGGCGTACCGCTACCTCACCTGAGGCCCGCGAGCCCGGGCCCGGAGCGGACACCGGTCGAGAACCCGGGCACCTCAGTCGAGAACGACGAACGAGTGTCCGGGGACCGTCACGGACGACCCCGTCGCGTCGGAGGTGGGCTCGTCCCACCAGAGAATCGGCTGCCCGCCGACGGGCACCGTCACCGAGGACGCCGACAGGTTCGCCACGAGCCGTAGCCCGTCGCCGTGGCCGAGCGGGTGTGCGCGGCGGATCACGATCCACCGCGCGTCCTCGTCGTAGTCGACGGTGACGTCGGTCAGCCACGGGTCGGTGATCTCGATGCGCTCGGCGCGCAGCGCGATCAGCGCCCGGTAGATGTCCAGTACTCGCGCGTGATCGGGGTCGGTGACCTCGGACCAGTTCAGGGTGGAGTTCTCGAACGTCGAGAGCTCCTGCGGGTCGGGGATGTCGTCGCTGTCCCACCCGTGCGAGGCGAACTCCGCCTTGCGGCCGTTCGCGGTCGCCTCGCCGAGCTCGGGCTCGGGATGCGAGGTGAAGAACTGAAAGGGGGTGGAGGCGTTCCACTCCTCGCCCATGAACAGCATCGGGGTGAAGGGGGACAGCAGGACCAGGGCCGCCTTCAGGGCCAACTGGCCGGGGTTCAGGTAGAAGCCGGGACGGTCACCGATGGCGCGGTTGCCCACCTGATCGTGCGTGGTGGTGTACGCCACGAGCGAGCTCGCGGGAAGGGTGCGGCGGTCGATCGGCCGGCCGTGGATGCGTCCCCGAAAGCTGGAGTAGGTCCCGGCGTGGAAGAAGCCCTGTCGCACGGTGGTCGCGAGACACTGCATGGACCCGAAATCGCCGTAGTAGCCCTGTTTCTCGCCCGACACCGCGGCGTGCACCGCGTGGTGGACGTCGTCGTCCCACTGGGCGGTGAGCCCGTACCCACCGGCGGCTCGCGGGGTGATCAGCTTGGGGTCGTTCAGGTCGCTCTCGGCGATCAGGCTCAACGGACGGCCGAGGTGGGCGGAGAGCGCCGCAGTGTCGGCGGCGAGCTGCTCGAGGATGTGGGTGGCGGTGGTGTCGGCCAAGGCGTGCACGGCGTCGAGTCGCAGTGCGTCGATGTGAAATTCGGAGAACCAGCGCAGCGCGTTGTCGATGATGTAGCGACGCACCGGATCCGAGTGTTCTCCGGCCACGTTCACCGTCTGGCCCCACGAGTTCGCCCCCTCGGACATGTAGGGGCCGAACTTCTCCAGGTAGTTCCCGCTGGGGCCGAGGTGGTTGTAGACCACGTCGAGCACGACGGCGATGCCGCGAGCGTGGCAGGCGTCGACGAACCGCTGCAGGCCGGCCGGGCCGCCGTACCCCTCGTGCACGGTGTACCAGAGGACGCCGTCGTAGCCCCAGTTGTGGGTTCCGTTGAACCCGTTGACCGGCATGATCTCGACGAACGTGACGCCCAGATCCGCCAGGTGATCGAGCCGTTCGACGGCGGCGTCGAACGTGCCCTCGGTGGTGAAGGTGCCGATGTGCAGTTCGTAGATCACGCCGCCGGGAAGCGCGCGGCCCGTCCACTGCGCGTCGGTCCATGCGGCCTCGTCGACCTCGAACACCGCGGAGGTCTCGTGCACGCCGTCGGGTTGGCGCGGTGAGCGCGGATCGGGAATCACGGCGTCGTCGTCGTCCAGCACGAAGCCGTACCGGGCGCCGGGCTCCGCGGCGACGTCGGCGGTCCACCACCCGTCCGCGGACCGGGTCATCGGGTGGAGTTCGCCGTCGAGGTGGAGGCGAACGGACTTCGGGTTCGGTGCCCACACGCGGAAGGAACCGGGGTGCAACGTCGCTTCGCTCATGGGTCCATCCTTACCCACGACGGCCCGCCGTGAACACGCGAGCGCGATCGGGTGCATGCTTGTCAGGGTGGATACCGATTCGGCGGCCGAACGCACACTCCCGATGTTCCCCCTGGGTTCGGTGGTCTTTCCCACCGATCCGCTCCCACTGCACGTCTTCGAACCCCGCTACCGCAAGCTCGTCGAGGACTGCGTTTACGCGGATCTGCCGTTCGGTGTCGTCCTGATCGAACGTGGCCACGAGGTGGGCGGCGGAGACGTGCGAGGAGACGCGGGAGTGTCGGTGCGGATCGACCGCGCCCTGCCGGTGCCGGACGGTCGATACGTGCTCGAATGCACGGGGGTCGAACGAATTCGAGTGCTCGAATGGTTGACGGACGATCCGTATCCGCGGGCCCGCGTCGAGCCCTGGCCCGACGCGGCGCTCGACCCGGCCGAGACGGATCTCTCGACGGTCCGTCGGCGCTCCGAGCGCTTGTTCGAGATCCTCACCGAGATCGCCGAGTCGCGGGATCTTCCCTCCCCCGAGGTTCCCTCGATCGAGGGGCCGCCGGTGGACGCCGGCACGCTGTGGACGTTCGCGTCCGCACTGCCGTTGGGGTCGGCCGACCGCGCGAAGATCCTGGTCGCCGACACGGTCGCCGAGCGCGTACGCATCATCGAAGACGCGCTGGACGACGTCATCGCCGTCGCCGAGTTCTCGCGGATGCCACCGGGCTGAGCTCGGCCTCCGCGCCGGGTGGGTTCGCGAGACGCGCCACTGCGCGCGCACTAGTGTTCCTACCGGGTGGGACGACGAGTGCGCGGGTCGCGCGACGGGTGCATCACCCGTTGCCGCCGCGGGCGGGTCTCCCCGATCGATGTCCGCACGAGAAGGAGAACAGACGTGGCGCACGAGCGAGCGGGATCAGTTGCGGCAGCGTCGGACCTGGTGGATCTGTCCCACCTGGTCACCTCGTACTACACCGTCGAACCCGATGTCGAGGATCCCGATCAGCAGGTGGTCTTCGGTACGTCCGGTCATCGAGGATCGAGTCTCGACGGTGCGTTCAACGAGAGCCACATCATCGCCACGACGCAGGCGATCGTCGAATACCGTGCCGCGCAGGGCACCACGGGGCCGTTGTTCATCGGGCGCGACACCCACGCGCTGTCCGAGCCCGCCTGGGTGACGGCGCTGGAAGTGTTGGCCGCCAACGGGGTCGACGTTCTCGTCGAGGCCTCCCACGGCTACACCCCGACTCCCGCCGTCAGTCACGCGATCCTGCGGCACAACGCGTCGGGCCCGCGTGCGCTCGCCGACGGCATCGTCGTCACCCCGTCGCACAACCCGCCGCGCGACGGGGGCTTCAAGTACAACCCGCCCAACGGGGGACCGGCCGACAGCGACGCGACGTCGGTGATCGCCGCTCGCGCGAACGAGATTCTGCGCGAGGGCGTGTCGTCCGTGAAGCGGGTGACTCTGGCCGCGGCGATGGCCGGGTCCGTCGGGCACTACGACTTCCTCGGCACCTACGTCGACGACCTGCCGAACGTGGTCGACCTCGACGCCGTCCGCGGCGCCGGAATCCGGATCGGCGCCGATCCTCTCGGCGGTGCGAGTGTCGAGTACTGGGGCGCCATCGCCGAGCGACACCGGCTCGATCTCACCGTGGTCAACCCACTCGTCGATGCGACCTGGCGGTTCATGACCCTGGACACCGACGGCAAGATCCGGATGGACTGCTCGTCACCCAACGCGATGGCGTCGCTGATCGGTGCGCGGGACGAGTACGACATCTCGACCGGAAACGACGCGGACGCGGATCGGCACGGCATCGTCACTCCCGACGCCGGGTTGATGAACCCCAACCAGTATCTGGCCGTGGCCATCGACTATCTCTTCTCGCACCGGCCCGGGTGGTCGCCCGACGCGAAGGTGGGCAAGACCCTGGTCAGTTCGTCGATGATCGACCGCGTCGTCCACTCTCTCGGTCGTCCACTCCTCGAAGTGCCGGTGGGTTTCAAGTGGTTCGTTCCCGGTCTGCTCTCGGGGGAGCTGGGGTTCGGCGGCGAGGAGAGCGCCGGGGCCTCGTTCCTGCGTACCGACGGATCCGTCTGGACGACCGACAAGGACGGCATCGTTCTGGCGCTGCTGGCCTCGGAGATGACCGCGGTGACGTCCCGGACGCCGTCGCAGCGGTACGTCGAGCTGACCGAGAAGTTCGGCAATCCCTCGTACGCCCGCACCGACGCCCCGGCCGGCCGCGAGGAGAAGGCCGTCCTGAGCAAGCTGTCCGCGGATCAGGTCACGGCGACGACGCTCGCCGGTGAGGACATCACCGCCACGCTGACCTCCGCGCCGGGCAACGGGGCCGCACTCGGAGGGTTGAAGGTCACCACCGAGAACGCGTGGTTCGCCGCCCGTCCGTCGGGAACGGAGAACGTCTACAAGATCTACGCCGAGTCCTTCCTGGGCGACGACCACCTCGCCGAGGTCCAGACCGCTGCGCGCGAGCTGGTGAACTCTGTTCTGACCCAGCGGTGAGGGGCAGGTTCCGGCGAGGGAGCGACACCCCGAAGGCACCCGCGGTCCCGCTGAACCGGGACATCTGGATTCTGATCTCCGCGGCGTTCGTGATCGCCCTGGGGTTCGGCATCGTGGCGCCGGCGCTGCCCGGATTCGCCCGTAACTTCGGCGTGGGGGAATTCGCGGCGACGGTCATCATCAGTGCGTTCGCCCTGACGCGGCTGCTGTTCGCCCCGGCCAGTGGAGCGCTGGTCCAGCGGGTCGGGGAACGGCGGGTCTACCTGACCGGTCTGATCGTGGTCGCGGTGTCGACCGGCCTGTGTGCGGTCGCGCAGAACTACACCCAGCTGTTGATCTTCCGGTCGATCGGCGGCATCGGGTCGACGATGTTCACCGTCTCCGCACTGGGCCTGCTCATCCGCATCGCACCGCCGGCGCAGCGAGGTCGTGTCTCGGGGCTGTACGCCTCGAGTTTCCTGGCCGGGACGGTGCTGGGTCCGTTCATCGGCGGCATCGTGCTGAGCGTGGGCGGGTTGCGCGCCCCCTTCGTGTTCTATGCGGTCACCCTCGTCGTGGCCGCCGCCGTCGTCGCGGTGGGGCTTCGTGTGCCGAGGACGGACGTGTCGACGGACGGCGCGACGCCGGTGACTCTGAAGTTCGGCGACGCGTTGAAATCCTCGTCGTACCGCTCCGCGCTGTTCTCGAACTTCGCGAACGGCTGGGCGGTGTTCGGCGTGCGCACCGCGATCGTGCCGCTGTTCGTGGTCTCCGCTCTGGGGCAGAGCGACTCCATGGCCGCGGTGGCGCTGGCCGTCTTCGCGGTGGGCAACGCTGTGGTTCTCCTCGTCGCCGGTCGATTGTCGGACCGCTACGGCCGCAAGCCCTTCCTGGTGACGGGACTGGCGCTGTGCGGGGGTGCGACCGCGGCGATGGGGATCTCCGGCAACACCACCGTGTTCCTCGTCATCACGTTCGTCGCCGGCGTCGGGTCCGGGTTGATCACGCCCGTTCAGCAGGCCGCGGTCGCCGATCTCATCGGCTCCAAGGCACGAGGGGGACAGGTACTGGCCGCGTTCCAGATGGCCATGGACGTCGGATCCGTTCTCGGCCCGCTCGTGGCGGGAGTATTGATCGAGCAACTGTCGTACGCGGTGGCCTTCGGGTCGGCGGGCGCGATCCTGCTCATGGCGGCCGTCGCCTGGATGGTGGTTCCGGACACCCTGGACCGCACCCCCGCGGACGCGGACGGGCCGTTACCCGAGCGGTAGAGGCCGCCCGTTCGCACCTCTCAGGCCCTTGTCAGTCGAACATGGCACAGTGTTGCCCGTGAATGCCAAGAAGAACTCGCCCCGCTCGGGTTCGCCCGCAGGAAAGCCGTCCAAGGGCGGTACCACGAAATACACGCCACAGAAATCGTCGAGCACCTCGACATACGTTCTGGGTGGATTGGCGCTCCTGGTCGTCGCCGCCGTCGTCATAGGCGGCGTGCTCTGGCAGTCCGGCAGCGACGAACCGCGCGCGGACGGATACGGCTCGGTGCAGAACTCCGCCGTGGAGATCGACCTGAACGACGAGGGCGTCGTGACTCTCGGCATTCCCGGGGCCCCGACCGTCGTGGACATCTACGAGGACGCGTACTGCCCTTTTTGCGGTGAGCTCGAGCAAATTCACGGGCAGGAATTGGCGCAGAAGATCGACGAGGGCACCATCGGCGTCCGTTACCACCAACTCGATTTCCTCGCGTCGCGGTCGGCATCGGGCACCTACAGCACCCGCGCGGCGGCGGCGGCACAGTGTGTCGCCGCGTCGGAGACCGCACCGGTCTTCAGCGCGTTCCACTCCACGCTGTTCTCGCCCGACTTCCAACCCGCCGAGGGAAGCAGCAGCGACCACACCGACGAGGAACTGGCGCAGGCCGCTCGCGACGCCGGAGCGTCGGACGCCACCGCCCAGTGCATCGTCGGTGGTGATCGAGTCCCCGACGCGAGCGCGGCAGCGGCCGCCGCGAGCGAGGCCCTCGCCGCCACCGGCGCGCAGGGCACCCCGACCGTGGTGGCTAACGGCACCGTCGTCGACACGCGCAACGTCGACTGGGTCGCCGAACTCGGCTGACACCGAACCGCTCGGCGGTCCTCGCATCCCGGCACGTCAGCGTGGGGATTTGTGGTCGGGAACGACGATGGTGTAACTTCGGTCGGGCGTTGTACGGAGCTGTTTTCCGGCCGATGTGCACGGGGCTATGGCGCAGCTGGTAGCGCACCACACTGGCAGTGTGGGGGTCAGGGGTTCGAGTCCCCTTAGCTCCACAGTTATACAAGCTCCACAGTTCGAACAGAAAACCCCCGGACCTTCGCGGTTCGGGGGTTTTCTCGTGTGTCGAGGGCGCGTTCGGTGATGCCGGTTCAGTGTGCGGCGTCGTACGCCTGTCGGATCTCGCTGCGAATTCGCCCGCGAGCGGAGACGTCGTAACCGTTCTCGGACGCCCACTGGCGGATCGCCCGGGTGTGTTCGGGGGAGTCGCGTGTGGACGCGCTCCGCGTCGCGGAAGCACGCGACGAGCCGTTCGACGAGGTCACTTTTGCCGCGTACTCGATGTACTGGCCGAGTGCCTGGCGAAACTGCGCTGCGTTGTCGGGACCGAGATCGATTTCGTACTCGGTGCCGTCGACCGCGAATGTGATGTGTTCGCCGCCGTCGTCGATGGGTGTCTGATCGATGTCGTCGATCAGCTGGACAATTACTTTCTTGGCCATCGTTTCTACTTTCGCCTCGAACGCGTCGGAAAATGTTTCTGTTCCGGAAGGTTACTCCACGTCAACGTCACGCTCGTTCGCCGAGTGGGCGGTGTTCGGAGTTTTTCGGAACATTTCGTTTTCCATTCTGCACACCCTTTAGTTCGGAGTGCACACAACCCCCCGTTCGGTTTCGTTCCGACACCGTCGTGGTCGACCTCCACCGCGGCGGTTTTCGCGGTGGCAACCATTGACGGGCAGCTCGGATTCTATTGATCGGGCCGATTACCCGAGAACCGGCGCATTACCCGGGGCGGGCCCGCCTCGACGACGGTATCCTCGCCCGGTGCCTCGCCCTCGGATCCCCGTCGTTCTCGTCGCAGGATTCCTCGGCGCCGGCAAGACGACGGTTCTCAACCACCTGCTGCGCCGGAACGACGGGGTGCGGATGGGGGTGTTGGTGAACGACTTCGGGGCGGTCGACATCGATTCGATGTTGGTCGCGGGTCAGGTGGACTCCATGGTGACCCTCGGCAACGGATGCCTGTGCTGCGCCGTCGACACCGAGGATCTCGACGAGATGTTCGCCGTCCTCACGTCGGCACGCGACGTGGTGGACGCCATCGTGGTCGAGGCCAGCGGTGTCGCGGAACCGCGGGCGATGATCCGCATGGTCGCGGCGAGCGAGAACGAGCGCATCAGGTACGCGGGCATGGTCATGGTGGTGGATGCCGCCGAGTTCGAGGCCGTCTGCGCGCGCCACCCCACCATCGCCTCGCATCTCGCGATGGCAGATCTGGTGGTGGTGAACAAGGCCGACCGGGTGAGCGCGGCCGAACTCGACGCGGTCCGGGTGCGGATCGAGACCCTGGTGCCGCAGACTCCCGTCCTGGTGACCGCGCACGGCGCGGTGGACGTGCGGGTTCTGTTCGATCCTCCCGAGAGGTCCGACGACGGTCCCCGGCAGTTGACGCTGGACGACCTGCTGCGGGAGGCGGACGACCATCACGATCACCTGCACGCCGAGTACCAGACCGTCTCGGTCTCCACGGACCGGTATCTCGATCCGAGGGCGTTCGTCGAGTTCCTGGAGAATCCACCGGTCGGTCTCTACCGGAGCAAGGGTTTCGCCCGATTCGGATCCGGTCCGGGCACCTCGTCACGCGCCCTGGTGCACACGGTGGGGCGGCACATCGACATGGAGCCGGCGCCGAGTCGGCGCGGCACGGATCTGGTGTTCATCGGCGCCGGACTCGACGTGGACGAGACCGAGCGCACGGTGACCTCGATGGTGCGCGACCGTCCGGCGACCGAGGAGGAACTGCTCGTCGTTCACCGTTATCTGCGGACGCCCGTCACAGACCCACCCATTCGCTGAGGCCCTCGGGAAAGTACTGCCGCTTCCAGATGGGCACCTCGGCCTTGATCCGTTCGACGAGATCCGCGCACGCGGCGAACGCTTCGGCGCGGTGCGCTGCGGCCACGGCGGCGACCAGTGCGACATCACCGATGTACAGATCGCCCACCCGATGGATCGCGGCCACGGGCAGCCCCGTCGCGGCCGACGCGTCGGCGCAACACCGGCGGAGGAACTTCTCGGCGTCCGGATGCGCTCGGTACTCGAGCGCGGTGACGGACTGGCCGTGATCATGATCACGAACCACCCCCGAGAACAGAACCACGGCACCGAAATGCGGACCTGCCACCGCGGCGTCGACGGTCCCGACGTCGATCACGTCGGTGGTGATGCGGGCGAGGAGTTCGGTCACGAGTGGGCACCTCCGCCGCGAACCTGGGCGATCACGTGGTCCAGCAGAGGGTCGAGCACCGCCAGCCCGTCGGCGACACCCCCGGGCGACCCCGGCAGGTTGGCCACGACGGTCGGACCGGCGACGCCGACCAGTCCGCGGGAGAGCGAGGCGTGCACGGTGGCCCTCAGACCGGCTCGCCGGATCTCCTCGGCGACGCCGGGAAGCTCCCGATCGAGGACGGCTCGGGTGGCCTCCGGGGTCCCGTCGGTCGGGGAGACGCCGGTTCCACCGGTGGTGAGCACCAGGCCCGGCCCGCCGGTCAGGGCGTCGGCCAGGCCGCGGGAGATGTCGGCGTCGGCGACGACCACGGGCCCCCGGACGGTGTATCCGCGGTCGGTGAGCCACGACGCGATGCGGGGCCCGGTCGCGTCCTCGCGGGTTCCGGCGGCGCCCGCGGTCGATGCCACCACCACGACGGCCGTTCGAGCGCCGAGAGGTGCGTCGGCGATCGGCGTCCCATCCGGCGGAGTGTCGCGCGTCCACACCCCCCGCTTGCCGCCCTCCTTGCGGTCGAGGCGTACCGACTCGATCGACGCGGCGGGATCGACGGCCTTGACCATGTCGTGGAGCGTGAGGCCCGCGATCGACACCGCCGTCAGCGCCTCCATCTCGACCCCGGTGCGGCCGGTGGTGGTCGCGGTGGCCTCGATGGTGATCGAGGTGTCGGTGAATCCGAACGAGACCGACACCGACGTCAGCGGCACGGGATGGCACAGCGGAATCAGCTCGGAGGTCTTCTTGGCGCCGTTGATCGCGGCAACCCTGGCCGTGGCCAGCACGTCCGCCTTGGGGAGCCCGTCGGCGCGAACCATGGCGACGACCTCGGCCGTGGTGAGGAGCGCGCCACTGGCGATCGCGATGCGGTCGGTCTCGGACTTGCCGCCCACGTTCACCATGCGGGCGCGGCCGTCCGCGTCGAGGTGCGTCAGTCCGTGGTGGTGGTCGTCGTGCTGGGGGTCGGTCACAGCTCCCACACTCGCACACGGTCGCCTGCGGGGACCTCGGCGGTTTCGGCGTCCACGTCGACCAGAACGCCGGCGGCGGCCATCGACGCGACGAGGTGGGACCCGGCTCCCGAGGTGACGGACACCCCGGTGGCGGAGACCCGGCCGCGAAGGAACTGCCGTTTGCCGACGATCGAGTGGATCGGGTGCTCGGCGACGGCCTCGGTGGGCGTCGACGCCGGGAGTCCGGCGAGTCGGCGGAGAACGGGTCGGGCGAAGACGACGTAGGACACCAGGGTGCTGACCGGGTTTCCGGGGAAGCTGACGATCGGGGTGTCCGCGCGCAGACTCAGTCCCTGCGGTCCGCCCGGCTGCATGGCGACGTGGCCGAAGGTCCCGCCGTCGGGTCCGAGCACGTCTCGTACCACCTCGAAGTCGCCCATCGACACTCCGCCGGAGGTGAACACGACGTCGGCGACCGCGCACGCCTCGTCGAGCATCGACGCGAACTCGGCGGCGGTGTCGGTGCTGCGACCGCGATAGGTCAGCACCGCGCCGTCGTCCACGACGCTGGTGGCGAGGGTCAGGCCGTTGGAGTCGTAGATCTGTCCCGGCGCGAGGGCTGATCCGGCTTCCACCAGTTCGGCGCCGGTGGCGATCACGGCCACTCGCAGCTGCGGACGAACGTCGACGCGAGCGAGTCCCACGGCCGCCAGCGCGCCGAGATGACGGGGCCCGAGGACCGTTCCCGCGGGCACGACGACGGATCCCTGTGTGATGTCGCTCCCACGTTCACGCACGAATTCGCCGGTACGACGGGAGGCGGCGATCCGCACGTGGCCCCCCTCCACCACGGTGTCCTCCACCGGAACCACGGCGTCCGCCCCGTCCGGCAGCGGGGCCCCGGTCATGATCTTGTGGGCGGTGCCGGGGAGCAGGGTGCCCTCGGGAGTGTCGCCCGCGGCGAGGACCCCCACCACCGGGAGCGAAACAGGGACCTGGACAAGGGAATCGGCCGAGACCGCGAAGCCGTCCATCTGGGAGTTCCGAAAGTTGGGCACGTCGATCAGGGCGGTCGTGTCGGCAACCGTCACCCGGCCGAGAGCATCGGCGAGGGCGACGGATTCCTGCGCCGTCTCGGCTCGGGCCCGCGACCACGCGGCCTCGATCAGGTGGTCGATGTCGTCTGCGTGTTCCTCCACCGTCCGGTGCTCTCCAGCCATGCCGCTCATCCTAGGCACGGTGCCGACGGGCATACTGGACATCGAATGCGTGTGAGAGGCGGTACGACGGTGGCAGCGGTGAGTATGGGTATCCCGACGCTGGGCGCTCCGACGCCCCGAGTGGACCCGTCGACTCCGCCGCCGACGGTCGGTCGACCGGACGTTCCGTATCTGCTCGACTCCTTCGGTCGCGTCGCGCGCGATCTGCGCATCTCGGTGACGGAGAAGTGCTCGTTGCGCTGCACGTACTGCATGCCGGCCGAGGGACTGCCGAACCTGGAGTTCGAGCAGCTGCTGGCCTCCGAGGAGATCGCACGCCTCGTCGGTGTGGCCGACCGCCATCTGGGTGTGCGCGAGGTGCGGTTCACCGGCGGAGAACCGTTGGTGCGCAAGGACATCGTCGACATCATCGCCCGGACCCACGCGGCGGCGCCGTCGGTGTCGCTGTCGATGACCACCAACGGCATCGGTCTGGACCGTCGGGCGGCCACGCTCTCCGACGCCGGCCTGGATCGAGTCAACATCTCGCTCGACACCGTCGATCGGCGGCATTTCGCGTCCCTCACACGTCGTGATCGGCTTCCCGCCGTGTTGGCCGGAATCGACGGCGCACTCGCCGCGGGCTTCGCTCCGGTCAAGATCAATGCCGTACTGATGCGCGAAACCCTGCCCGGCGCCGTGGATCTGCTGCAGTTCTGCCTCGAGCGCGGCGTCGAACTGCGCTTCATCGAGCAGATGCCGCTGGACGCCGACCGTGAGTGGGCGCGCTCGTCGATGGTCCCCGCGGCGGAGTTGCTGGAGGTGCTCGGATCGCGGTTCGACCTCACCGAGGTCGGCCGGCCCGACGACGCCTCCTCGCCCGCCGAGGAATGGACCGTCGACGGGGGACCGTCGACCGTCGGCATCATCGCGTCCGTGACGCGATCCTTCTGCTCCGATTGCGACCGAACGCGTCTGACGGCGGAGGGTACCGTCCGCTCCTGCCTGTTCAGCGACGCCGAGACGGACCTGCGAGCCGGATTGCGCGGCGGTGCCACCGATTCCGAGCTGGCCGACCTGTGGCGCGGAGCGATGTGGAACAAGTGGGCCGGGCACGGGATGGAACGCGAGGACTTCGTTCCGCCCGAACGATCGATGGGGGCCATCGGTGGCTGACACGGCGACCGCTCCGGTCGAGATCAAGTACTTCGCGGCCGCGGCCGAGGCGGCCGGCACCGATTCCGAGACCGTCGATCTGCCCGTCGGCGCCACGGTGGCTCATCTTCGGGCGATGCTGGGGGAGCGGTACGGCGGATCCATGACCCGCATCGCGTCGGTCGCGGTGTTCCTGATCGGTGACGAGATGGTGCGGGAGGACGGCCGCGAGATCGGCCTCCGCGTCGACGTTCTCCCGCCGTTCGCGGGAGGCTGACGATGTCCGGCGCACCGTTCGTCAAGCGCCGCACCGACGTTCCGGACGATTTCTTCGCCGCGGAGGCCGCCGGGATCCGTTGGCTGGCGGCCGGGGGAGCGCCCGTCGTCGAGGTTCTCGACGTCGGTGTCGATTTCATCGCGCTGGAGCGGATCGAGGAATCGGCGCCGACCGCATCCTCGGCTCGCGACTTCGGTGCCGCGCTCGCGCGGACCCACGACAGCGGCGCGGCCCGCTTCGGCAGCGCCCCGGACGGCCACGACGGGGCGCTCTACATCGGCAGCCGCGCGATGAGTTCGGCGACGCACGAGAGTTGGGGAGCGTTCTACGCGGCGGAACGTGTTCTGCCCTTCGTACGCACCGCCGTGGACGCGGGCACGGTGCGGTCCGGTGAGATCGCCGTGATCGAGCAGGCGTGCGCGCTGGTGGCCGGGGGCGCCTTCGACGACGACGAGCCCCCCGCTCGGCTGCACGGTGATCTGTGGACGGGCAACGTTCTGTGGACGGATCGCGGCGTGGTCATGATCGATCCTGCCGCCCACGGCGGTCACCGGGAGACGGACCTCGCCATGTTGGCCCTCTTCGGGTGTCCCCGTCTGGACGACATCGTCGACGGATATCGGGATCGGCATCCGCTGGTGGAGGGCTGGCGATCGCGGATCCCGGTGCACCAACTCCACCCGCTCGCGGCCCACGCCGCAGGACACGGCCGCAGTTACGGCGAGGCTCTGCGGGCAGCCGCCGAACGCGTCGTGCGCGAGCACGGCTGACGGACACATCGTGCGCCAGCACGGCTGACGGACGCGGTTGCTACCCGTTCGCCGACGCGGTGATCCGGCGGACCAGGTCGTCCCAGCCGGCCTGCAGACGCTCGATCGTCATCCCCGCGTCCCTGATCTGATGCAGCACCAACGTCGCCTCGAGTGTCGCGAGCAGGGTGTAGGTCAGGACCTCGGTGTCGCCGTCGACGGGTACGGATCGCAGCAGGGTCGAGACGTGCGTACGTCCGACCGCCTGCGCAGGGGCCGCGAAGCGCGATTCCGACGAGTTCTCGGCGGCACGCAGCAGCTCACCCTGCACCGCCACCAGATCCAGCCGAGCGCGCCCGTACGCCATCAGCCGGTCCACGGCAGGGGCATCCGGCCCCAGCGGGGGAGGGCCGAACATGAAGGCGGCCTGAAGTTCCTGCTCGGTATGGTCGAGCAGAGCGAGCATGAGTCCGGCGCGCGAGCCGAAGCGGCGGAAGACGGTTCCCTTGCCCACGCCGGCCCGGGCGGCCACCGCGTCCATCGTCACCCCGTCGGCACCGCGTTCGTCGACCAGGCCGACGGCGGCGTCGATGAGGAGTCGACGGTTTCGAGCGGCGTCGCAGCGCTCTGTGTCGTCGAGCGCCATCGGCAGTGCCGCCGAGGGAAGTAAGGCATCTCTCACTTGCTCAGGGTACCCCGTCGGGAATGAAGTGGACTATGGTCCGATTGACCGTGAGTGGGCGTCGTGATCCGCGCCCGCCGATCACTCGAAAGGAACAACCACCCATGAGCCGTGTCATCGCCCTCGTCGGCAGCCTCCGTGCAGAATCCATCACCCGTGGCCTCGCCGAGACCGCCCAGACCGTCTCGCCCGAGGGTGTCGACGTCGTCGTCTACGACGGCCTCGCCGACGTTCCTTTCTACAACGAGGACCTCGACACCCCCGACGTCGACATCGAGGCCGTCACGCGGCTGCGCACCGCGGTGGGCGAGGCCGACGCCCTGCTGTTGCTGACCCCCGAGTACAACGGCACCATCCCCGCCGTTCTCAAGAACGCGATCGACTGGCTCTCGCGTCCGTACGGTGCCGGAGCCATCAAGGGCAAGCCGACGGCCGTCATCAGCTCCTCGATCAGCCCCAACGGTGGCCGCTGGGCCAAGGAGGACACGGTCAAGGCGGCGAAGGTCGCCGGCGGCGCCGTGGTGGAGGACGTCGACCTCTCCATCGGAGCCATCGCGACGGCCATCGACGGCAAGCACCCCCGTGACAACTCACAGATCGCGTCGGACGTGCAGGCCGCCGTCGCCGCCCTCGCCGGAGCCACGCTGGTCGAGGCCTGAGCGACCCGTCGTCGCGCCGCGCACCGGAGGGGAATCCGACGCGCCCGGCGCGCCGACACGCCCGTTGCGACGACCCGCGACCTGGTAATTCCACGCGTGTCATTACAAAGTGTGGTGTTTCCTTGCGCTGTCGGACACTAGGTGTAGTGTCTTGAACACCGAGAGGCCACAACGGCTCGAGGCCGAGAAGAACCGCCGATCCCACGGATCGAAGGCGCTTCTCGGCCTCGGTCACCGTGGCCGGGAGGAGTTCTCGACCCGAGTACGCAGGCCGGAGAGATCGACGAGGAACACCCTCTGGATTTCTCACTGCGAACCGGTCGAGAGCGCCCCCGACGTGTCACCCGGGGCCGCCGTCCCACGGGCACGGCGTCTCGACTCACTCACCGCATGCGCAACAGAACGAGGGACATCATGAGCGCCACCATCACCGTGTACACCAAGCCCGCGTGCGTCCAGTGCAAGGCCACCTACCGCGCCCTCGACAAAGAGGGCATCGAGTACGAGGTCGTCGACATCTCTCAGGACCCCGAGGCTCGTGACTACGTGATGGCGCTCGGCTACCTCCAGGCCCCCGTCGTGGTCGCCGGAGACGATCACTGGTCCGGCTACCGCCCGGACCGCATCAAGTCCTTGGTGTCGGCAGCCGCCTGATCGTCGCCCCGCCCCACCGTCTCTCCCGACAGGACGTGTGATGTCCGAATCGCTGGTCTACTACTCGAGCGTGTCGGAGAACACCCACCGGTTCGTGGAGAAGTTGGGCCTTCCCGCCACTCGGATTCCGGTCAAGAACGCGTCGGGCGACTTCCGAGTCGACCGGCCGTACGTTCTCCTCGTCCCCACCTACGGTGGTGGAACCACCGCCACCGGACGGGACACCAGCTACGTACCCAAGCCGGTGATCCGTTTTCTCAACGACGCCGGCAATCGTTCGCTGATTCGAGCGGTCATCGCCGCGGGCAACACCAATTTCGGTGAATCCTTCTGCTACGCAGGGGATGTCGTCGCGCAGAAGTGCGGCGTTCCGTACCTCTACCGTTTCGAGCTCATGGGCACCCCGGAGGACGTCGAACGCGTCCGCGAAGGTCTCGCCGAGTTCTGGCAGCGTGACGCCGCCGCCTGCTCCGCCTGATCGACTTCATCCTTCCCACCATCTTCAGGAGTACACATGGCACCGACCATCACCGACACGGCGCCGGTCACGTCCCGGGGTCGCGACGAGTCCGAACTCGACTACCACGCGCTCAACGCGATGCTCAATCTGTACGGACCCGACGGTGAGATCCAGTTCGAGAAGGATCGCGACGCCGCCCGTGCCTACTTCCTGCAGCACGTCAACCAGAACACGGTCTTCTTCCACAACCTGGACGAGAAGCTCGACTACCTGGTCGAGGAGAACTACTACGAGGCGGAGGTCCTCGACCAGTACTCCCGCTCGTTCGTCAAGGGTCTGATCGAGCACGCCTACTCCAAGAAGTTCAGGTTCCCGACCTTCCTGGGCGCGTTCAAGTACTACACCTCGTACACACTCAAGACGTTCGACGGCAAGCGATACCTCGAGCGTTTCGAGGATCGGGTCTGCATGGTGGCGCTCACCCTGGCCGCCGGCAACGAGATTCTGGCGACCGATCTGGTCGACGAGATCATCGCCGGGCGCTTCCAGCCCGCGACCCCGACGTTCCTCAACTCGGGCAAGAAGCAGCGCGGTGAGCCGGTGTCGTGCTTCCTGCTGCGCATCGAGGACAACATGGAGTCCATCGGGCGGTCCATCAACTCGGCCCTGCAGCTGTCCAAGCGCGGTGGCGGAGTTGCGTTGCTGCTCAGCAACATCCGGGAGACCGGCGCGCCGATCAAGCGCATCGAGAACCAGTCCTCCGGCGTCATCCCCATCATGAAACTGCTCGAGGACTCCTTCTCCTACGCCAACCAGCTCGGTGCCCGCCAGGGTGCGGGCGCGGTCTACCTGCACGCTCACCACCCGGACGTGTACAAGTTCCTCGACACCAAGCGCGAGAACGCCGACGAGAAGATCCGCATCAAGACCCTCTCGCTCGGCATCGTCATTCCGGACATCACGTTCGAGCTGGCGAAGAAGAACGAGGACATGTACCTCTTCTCCCCGTACGACGTCGAGCGGATCTACGGCAAGCCGTTCGCCGACGTCAACGTCTCGGAGACGTACCACGAGATGGTGGACGACAAGCGCATCCGCAAGACCAAGATCAAGGCGCGCGAGTTCTTCCAGACGCTCGCCGAGCTGCAGTTCGAGTCCGGCTACCCGTACATCATGTTCGAGGACACCGTGAACCGCGCGAACCCGGTCGCGGGAAAGATCACGCACTCCAACCTGTGCTCCGAGATCCTGCAGGTCTCCACTCCGTCGACGTTCAACGAGGATCTGTCCTACAGCCATGTGGGCAAGGACATCTCGTGCAACCTGGGTTCGCTGAACATCGCGAAGACCATGGATTCGCCCGACTTCGCGCAGACCATCGAGGTGGCCATCCGCGGCCTGACCGCGGTGTCGGATCAGACGCACATCTTCTCGGTTCCGTCGATCGAGCAGGGCAACAACACCTCGCACGCCATCGGTCTCGGCCAGATGAACCTGCACGGCTACCTCGCCCGCGAACGCATCTTCTACGGCAGCGAGGAGGGCATCGACTTCACCGACATCTACTTCTACACGGTGCTGTTCCACGCTCTGCGCGCGTCGAACCGGTTGGCGATCGAGCGCGGAACGTACTTCGGCGGGTTCCCCGAGTCCAAGTACGCGTCGGGTGAATTCTTCGACAAGTACACCGATCAGGTGTGGGAGCCGAAGACCGAGCGCGTGCGCCAACTGTTCTCCGAGTCGGGCATTTCCATTCCGACGCAGGCAGATTGGGTCGAGTTGAAGGCGTCGGTGCAGGAGCACGGCATCTACAACCAGAACCTGCAGGCCGTCCCGCCCACCGGGTCCATCTCGTACATCAACTACTCCACCAGTTCCATCCACCCGGTGGCGTCGAAGATCGAGATCCGCAAGGAAGGCAAGATCGGTCGCGTCTACTACCCGGCGCCGTACCTGACCAACGACAACCTGGAGTACTACCAGGACGCGTACGAGATCGGCTACGAGAAGATCATCGACACGTACGCCGCGGCAACGCAGCACGTCGACCAAGGTCTGTCGCTCACGCTGTTCTTCAAGGACACCGCGAGCACTCGCGACATCAACAAGGCGCAGATCTACGCGTGGCGCAAGGGAATCAAGACGCTGTACTACATCCGACTGCGTCAGATGGCCCTCGAAGGCACCGAGGTGGAGGGCTGCGTGTCCTGCATGTTGTAGCGGGCGCCGGACCCCGGGAACGGAGGGCGACACACTCTGTTGTGTTGCCCTCCGTTGTCGGACACAACGGGTAGTGTCGACAGCAGCGATGGACAGTGGCGAACACACGCCGCCTCGCTCACCCCGATCTCCTCTTCGTCAGACCTTTTTCGGCAGAATCGACCTGTAGGCAGGTATCAATGGTCAAGCTCATCGATCGCGTCTCCGCCATCAACTGGAACCGCGTCACCGACGACAAGGACGCCGAGGTCTGGGATCGGCTCACCGGCAACTTCTGGCTGCCGGAGAAGGTGCCGGTGTCCAACGACATCCCGTCCTGGGCGACGCTCACCGAGGTCGAGAAGCAGCTGACCATGCGCGTGTTCACCGGGCTGACGCTGCTCGACACGATCCAGGGCACCGTGGGCGCCGTGTCGTTGATTCCCGACGCGATCACTCCGCACGAAGAAGCGGTGCTGACGAACATCTCGTTCATGGAGTCGGTGCACGCCAAGAGCTACAGCTCGATCTTCTCGACGCTGTGCTCCACCCGCGACATCGACGACGCGTTCCGCTGGTCGGAGGAGAACACCAACCTCCAGCGCAAGGCGTCCATCGTCATGGACTACTACAAGGGCGAGGATCCGCTCAAGCGCAAGATCGCCTCGACGCTGCTCGAATCGTTCCTCTTCTACTCGGGCTTCTACCTGCCGATGTACTGGTCTTCGCGCGCCAAGCTGACCAACACCGCCGATCTGGTTCGCCTGATCATCCGCGACGAGGCCGTGCACGGGTACTACATCGGGTACAAGTACCAGCGCGGACTCGAGACCCGGTCGCCCGCCGAGCGCGAGGAGCTCAAGAACTACACGTTCGATCTGCTCTTCGAGTTGTACGAGAACGAGACCGAGTACACGCAGGACCTGTACGACGAGGTCGGCCTGACCGAGGACGTCAAGAAGTTCCTTCGCTACAACGCCAACAAGGCGCTGATGAACCTCGGGTACGAGGGGCTGTTCCCCAAGGACGAGTGCGACGTGAACCCGGCCATCCTGTCGGCGCTCTCGCCCAACGCAGACGAGAACCACGACTTCTTCTCGGGTTCGGGTAGCTCCTACGTCATCGGCAAGGCCGTCAACACCGAGGACGACGACTGGGACTTCTGACCCACTCGACACTGCTGACCCACTCGACACCGCTGCACCGCTCGCACACCTCAGCCCGTACCGGCCGTCCGCCGGTACGGGCTGTCGGTGTTCCGGGAAGGGTCAGCGCCGAAACCACGCCTCCGGGCCGTGATCGAGGGCCTTGTCGATGCGCAGCGCCGAGGTCTCCGTCAGGTCGTCCGGGAGCTCCGCGCGCGCGAACCAGCGCACCTCGACGTTCTCGTCGTCCGCGACCCGCGCCTGGCCGTCCACACGGCGAGCCAGGAAGCAGATGTCCACGTACTGCGTGTGGTCGCCGTTGGGGTAGACGATGGGTGCGGTCACGTCGACGCTCGTCAGGCGCACCAGTTCTGCGCGTACACCGGTCTCCTCGGTGATCTCGCGCAGCGCGGCCGGTCCGGGTTCCTCGCCGGGCTCGAGCACGCCGGACACCACGGCCCACCGTCCGTTGTCGGCCCGGCGCGTCAGCAGGATGCGGTCCGCGTCGTCGAGGACGACGGCACTGACTCCGGACAGCCACAGCGGTGCGTGACCGATCTGCTGACGGAGTTCGATGATGAAGTCGGGAATCGGCACGGGTGGACGGTACCGGCGATCTAGACGTAGGCGTTGAGCGAGTTCGTCAGATCGGTCAGCACGGTCTGTGCGGCGACCACCCCGTTTCCCGACCACACGGCGTCGTCGACGGTGAACACCCGCGCGTCGGTGGCCGCCCCGAGGTCCATCCACGCGTCGGACTCCATGACGGACGTGCCGTACTCCAGCCCGGCCTCGCCGTCGAACAGCACGTAGATCAGGTCTCCCTCGGCGGCCGACAGATCGTCCTCCGACAGCGCCGTCGTGGTCGAGGACTGCGGTTCCGGTCGACGGACCCCGGCCTGCGCGAGGACCTGGCCCGCGAAGCTGTCGGACCCCAGCAGTTCGGCGCCGTCCGCGCCGAATCGAACGACGGACGCCTGCGTCAGCGGCGCGTTCAGTTGCTGCCCCACCTCGGCGGCGCGGTCGCGGTAGGCCTCGAGCGCTGCGCCGAAGCCGTCTCCGCGTCCCATGGCGACGGCGGCGAGGGCCGCGCTGTCCTGCCACGGCGCGGCCGCGCGGGTGACGACGGTGGGCGCGATGCTCGCCAGTTCCTCGTCGAGACCCGCGAGCGCGGCGTCGGACCCGATCACCACGTCGGGGTCCAGTGCCCGCACCGCCTCGAGGTCCGGAGCGCCGTGAGGACCGACGCTCGGGATCTCGGCGATGCCGGTCCCCAGGTACGACGGACGCAGCGGCTCGGGTGGGGGAGCGACGGGTGACCCCGGAGCCGCCGGCGCGCCCACGACCCGTTCCCAGGTTCCCGCGGCGCACGAGGCGTCCAATGCGGCGAGGTCGAGGACCACGATGCGCTGCGGATCGGCGGGAACGGTGACGGACCGCCCGTCGTCGACCACGATGCGGTCCGCCTCGCCCCCGGCCACGGCGTCGGGTGGGGTGAGCGGTGCGCACAACCCCGCCGTCTCCCGTTCGATGCCCACGACGCCCGCACCGGCCACGTTCGTGGTGGTGCGCACGATGCTCGATGCGTCGTCGGACGAGGTATCGCCGCAGGCCGAGAGGGTGAGGGCGACGGGAACGAACGCGGCGACGACGATGGTCCGGACACGGCCGGCGGGGCGAGCTGACATGGCGCAGACGATACTGCCGACCCCCGACGAAGCGCGTCGGGGAGCGGGTCGGCGGCGTGTACGGCAGGCTGAGTACGACGCGCAGTAGGACCCGCTCCGCAGATGTCCCGCGCAAGGGCTACGATCCAGATAGCGCACGAATTTCTACGTCGACCTCGAGCACGGGGAGACGCGCACTAATGGAGGATCAGTGACTGCCCTAGCGCCCCAGCCAGTCCCCGAGCTGTCGGCTTCCCGGCCGTACCCACCACGTATGGGTTCCAAGGGATCCTTCATCCACAAGATGGTGACGACGACCGATCCGAAGACGATCGGGATCATGTACATGGTCACCTCGTTCTTCTTCTTCTTGTTCGGTGGTGTCCTGGCCCTGCTCATGCGTGCGGAGCTCGCCCTGCCGGGCCTGCAGTTCCTGTCGAACGAGCAGTACAACCAGCTCTTCACCATGCACGGCACCATCATGTTGCTGCTGTACGCGACGCCCATCGTCTTCGCGTTCGCCAACTACATCCTGCCGCTGCAGATCGGTGCACCGGACGTGGCGTTCCCTCGCCTGAACGCGTTCAGCTACTGGCTGTACCTGTTCGGAGCGCTCATCGCCTCGGCCGGCTTCATCACCCCCGGTGGTGCCGCCGACTTCGGCTGGACCGCCTACACGCCGCTCAGCGGCGCGGTGAACTCGCCCGGAATGGGCGCCGACTTCTGGATCATGGGTCTGGCCCTCGGCGGCCTCGGCACCATCCTCGGTGCCGTCAACATCCTGACCACGGTCATCTGCCTCCGTGCTCCCGGCATGACGATGTTCCGGATGCCGATCTTCACCTGGAACATCTTCGTGACGATGATCCTCGTGCTCCTCGCGTTCCCGCTGCTCACCGCAGCGTTGCTGGGACTGGCGGCCGACCGACACCTGGGTGCGCACCTGTTCGATCCGGCGACGGGCGGAGTGTTGCTGTGGCAGCACCTGTTCTGGTTCTTCGGACACCCCGAGGTCTACATCATCGCCCTGCCGTTCTTCGGCATCGTCTCGGAGATCTTCCCGGTCTTCAGCCGTAAGCCGTTGTTCGGATACACGGGTCTGATCTACGCCACCATCGCCATCGCGGCGCTCTCCATCGCGGTGTGGGCGCACCACATGTACGCCACCGGCGCCGTCCTGCTTCCGTTCTTCGCGTTCATGACGTTCCTCATCGCGGTGCCCACCGGTGTGAAGTTCTTCAACTGGATCGGCACCATGTGGAAGGGGCAGTTGACCTTCGAGACCCCGATGCTCTTCTCGGTCGGCTTCCTGGTGACGTTCCTCTTCGGTGGTCTGTCCGGTGTGTTGCTCGCCAGCCCGCCCATCGACTTCCACGTCACGGACTCGTACTTCGTCGTGGCGCACTTCCACTACGTGCTCTTCGGCACCATCGTGTTCGCGACGTACGCCGGCATCTACTTCTGGTTCCCCAAGATGACCGGGCGCATGATGGACGAGGCGTTGGGCAAGTGGCACTTCTGGGCCACCCTGGTGGGCTTCCACGCCACGTTCCTCGTGCAGCACTGGCTCGGCGCCGAGGGCTTCCCGCGTCGCTACGCGGACTACCTGCCCAGCGACGGCTTCACGGTGCTGAACTCGATCTCGACGGTCGGAGCGTTCGTCCTCGGTGCCTCGACGTTGCCGTTCCTCTGGAACGTCTTCAAGAGCTACCGCTACGGCGAGGTCGTCACGGTCGACGACCCGTGGGGTTACGGCAACTCGTTGGAGTGGGCGACCAGCTGCCCGCCCCCGCGCCACAACTTCGTGGAGCTGCCCCGCATCCGCTCGGAGCGTCCGGCCTTCGAGCTGCACTACCCGCACATGGTCGAGCGTCTTCGAGACGAGGCGCACGTGGGCCCCGGTCACGGCGGTGGCAAGACCACCCAGGTGATGGAACAGGCCCGCCGCGCCCCGATCGCCACCAGCGATCACGAAGGCTCGGGCGACCGCGACAACTGATCCAGTACAGACGAGAAGGCCCCTCCCGAATTCGGAGAGGGGCCTTCTCCATGAAAGGAACCGTCGTGGATTCGACAGGTCAGTTCTCCGAGAACACCCCGTTCAGACCGGACCCCACCGAGACCTCGGTACTGGTCAGCGTCACCGGAAGCGACAAGCCCGGGGTGACCTCCGTGCTGTTCGCGACCCTGGCCAAGCACGAGGTCAGCGTGGTGGACGTCGAGCAGGTGGTCATCCGGGGTCGACTGATCCTCGGCGTGCTCGGTACCTGCCCCGGGGACGTCGACAGCCTGCACGACCAGCTCGACGACGCGATGACCACCGTGGGCGTTCAGGTCGAGGTGGAGGTGGGCAGCGAACACGGACGCGCCCCCATGTCGACCCACGTCGTCGTGGTGCTCGGACGCCCGGTGACCGCCCGGGCCATCAGCACCATCTCGCGCGAGTTGGCCACGCAGGGCGCGAACATCGATTCGATCCGCGGCATCGCCGACTACCCGGTCACCGGATTGGAACTGTTGGTGTCCACCTCGGCCGAGGGCGCCGAGGCCGACGCCGCGCTTCGGCGGTCCCTGGCGGTCGTCGCGGCGGGGGTCGGTGTGGACGTGGCGATCGAGCGGGCCGGTCTGGCCCGACGCGCCAAGCGTCTCATCGTGTTCGACGTCGACTCCACGCTGGTGCAGGGCGAGGTCATCGAGATGCTCGCGGCCCGGGCCGGCGTCGAGGACGAGGTGCGCGCGGTGACGGAGGCCGCGATGCGCGGCGAGATCGACTTCGCCGAATCGTTGCACCGCCGCGTCGCGACCCTCGCCGGTCTCGACGCCTCCGTCATCGACGACGTCGCGGACGCCCTCGAACTGACCCCCGGTGCACGCACCACGATCCGCACGCTGCGCCGACTCGGATATCACTGCGGTGTGGTCTCCGGCGGTTTCCGGCAGGTCATCGACGGTCTGGCGCACGAACTCGAACTCGACTTCGTCCACGCCAACACCCTCGAGGTGGTGGACGGTCGACTCACCGGTCGGGTCACCGGGGAGATCGTCGACCGTCCGGCCAAGGCCGTCGCGCTCCGGCGCTTCGCGTCGAGCGTCGGGGTTCCGATGGAGCAGACGGTCGCCGTGGGGGACGGTGCCAACGACATCGACATGCTCTCCGCGGCAGGTCTGGGCATCGCCTTCAACGCCAAACCCGCCCTGCGCGAGGTCGCCGATGCGGCTCTGTCCTACCCGTTCCTCGACGCGCTGCTCTTCGTCCTCGGCGTCACCCGCGGGGAGATCGAGGCGGCCGATTCGTTGGACGGCACGATTCGCCGGATTCCGATCCCGTGATCTCCGGCGACCCTGCTGCTCCTGACGGCCCCGCTGCTCCTGACGACCCCGCCGTTCCGGACACCCCGGTGGCGACGCCCGCCGAGCGGCACGCGGTTCTCGTCGCCGGTACCCGCGCTGCCGGGTCCTACGGCACGAGGGAGGACCCGGAGGATCCCGCGGACGTCCGAGCCATGCCGCTGGTGCTCCACATCCCCAAGGTGGATCCGCCGAGCCGGACGGATCTGCTGGAAGCGGCGGCCGTCGCCACCCTGACTCTGTGTCTCGACGAGCGGGTCGGGGCCGGTGGGCCGTGGCACGAGGAGTTTCTCGCGTGGACCGGCGTCCGTATCCGCAAGGTGTCCCGCCGCGCTCGCGGGGCGCAGTGGACCGCGGCGCAGGACGTCCCGGGGGTGACCGCCGAGGTGCGTGGAGCGCAGGCCCGCGCGTTCGTGCCCGGACGGGTCGGCGATCTGGACCCACGGCTGCGCAAGCTCCAGGTGGGCGGCACCGACCTGCCCGCCGACGATCCCGGTCCGCCCGGTTCGGCCCCGGTCACGCTGTGGGTGAACCGATCCCTGGACATGACGGTCGGAAAGACCGCCGCTCAGGTCGGCCACGCGGTGATGCTGGTCGCGGGAGCGTTGTCGCTCGACGCGGTGGAGGCGTGGCGCGCAACGGGATTCGCCGTCTCGGTCCGAGACGCCGACGAGATGCGGTGGCGTACCGAGGTCGCGGCGGTGCGGGCGGGCATGGCGATCGGAGTGCGCGACGCCGGTTACACGGAGGTGGCGCCGGGATCGCTGACGGTGATCGGATCGGTCGGCGGACAGACGTAGACCAGAACGATGGGACCGTCCACGGAGACGGTCGCTCCTCCCGGCACGGGGTCGGCCGACACCGGCCGTCCGTCGAGGGTGGCCGAGTCGAAGATCGGCACGTACGGCGCCCGAGGTCCGTCCCCGGGTCCGCGGTCCGGCGGATCCGGGAGAACCAGATCGGCGGCGCCGCCGGAATGCAGCACGAGAAGCGCGGAATCGATCGCGTGGAACGTGGCTCCGGGAAGCCGCACGTCCGAACCGTCCACCCACGCCTGCAGGGTCCGCGCCGTGTCGTCGTTCCAGGTCTCGGTCCGCATCTCGACGCCGAGAGCATCGAACCACACCAGATCGGGTCGCCCGCTCGGGGTGTCGCGGCCCGCGAAGAACTCCTGCTGACGCAGTGCGGGCGCGGTGCGGCGACAGCTCAACGCTCGGGCGAGGGTCGCGGTCAGCGCGTCGTCGCGGTTCGACCAGTCCAGAGCGTGGGCGTCGGCGGCCGCGGTGTTCTCCGGAACGCAGTACGCGTTGTTGTTGCCGTGTTGGGTGTGTCCGAGTTCGTCGCCGGCGAGGAGCATCGGCGTTCCGGTGGAGAACGCCAGCGTGGACAGCAGGGCCCGCACGTGTCGGTCTCGCGCACGAAGCACGGTCTCGTCGTCCGTGGCTCCCTCGATTCCGTGATGGACCGACAGGTTGTTGTCGGTCCCGTCGCGGTTGTCCTCGCCGTTGGCGGCGTTGTGCTTGCGTTCGTAGGACACCAGGTCACGGGCGGTGAAACCGTCGTGCGCGGTGACGAAGTTGATCGACGCCCACGGGCGCCGCCCGGTCGAGGCGAAGATGTCCTCGGAGCCGGAGATCCGCGACGCCAACTCCCGGACCCCGCCGTGGCCGGCGAAGAACCGGCGGACGGTGTCGCGATAGTGGTCGTTCCATTCGCTCCAGACTCCACCGAAGGACCCCACCTGGTAACCCGGACCGGTGGCATCCCACGGCTCCGCGATCATCTTGGCGTGACACAACACCGGGTCGGCGGCGATGGCGCTGAGCAGCGGCGCGCGGGGATCGAAGCGCAGTCCGCCGGGGCGGCCGAGCGTGCTCGCGAGGTCGAAACGGAAGCCGTCGACTCCCAGTTCCGTCGACCAGTACCGCAGGGAGTCGCACACCATGCGCACCACCGCGGGGGACGCGGCGTCGACGGTGTTGCCGCACCCGGTGAGATCGATGTCGTGCCCGCGTCCGTCGAGCAGGTAATAGCCCGGGGCGTCGAATCCGCGCCAGGACACCGACGGACCGTCGACGCCGCCCTCGCAGGTGTGGTTGTAGACGACGTCCAGAATCACCTCGATGCCCGCGTCGTGCAGGGCGGCGACCATGGTGCGGAACTCGGCGATCTCCTCGCCGGCGCGGCTGGCGTAGCGGGGCTCGACCGCGAAGTACGACCCGGTGGAGTAACCCCAATGGTTGCGCATACCGCGGGCGCGCACCCCAGGCTCGGTCAGGCACGCGTGCACGGGAAGCAGTTCGACCGCCGTCACGCCGAGTCGGCGCAGATGGTCGAGCACCGCGGGTTCGGCGAGACCGAGATACGTCCCGCGCAGATGCTCGGGTACCTCCGGGTGCGCGCCGGTGTAGGAACCGACGTGGAGTTCGTAGATCACCGTGGCGTCCCACGGGGTACGGAGCCGTTCCGGGGATGCGGGCGGGGCGGGTGCGGTCACCACGCCGAGCGGGACGTGTCCGAGCGAGTCCGACCGGCCGCGGGGTCCGAACGGATCGTCCCGATAGGGGAGCAGGGCGCGCGCGTCGCCGAGCGAGCCCGTGATCCGGCGAGCGTAGGGATCGAGCAGGATCTTCGACGGATCGAAGCGATACCCCGCCATCGGATCCCAGGGTCCGTCCACGCGATAGCCGTAGACGTCACCCACCGCCGCCTCGGCCACCACACCGTGCCAGATTCCGTAGGTGCGTTCGCGCAGGCGGTGCCGACGCTCACCGGCGTCGGTGACGATGCACACCTCGACACCGGACGCCGCCGGTGCGTGCACCGCGAAGGAGACGCCCGACGCCACCGGGTGCGCGCCCAGCGGGAACGGAGAACCGGACGCGTGGGGCGGAGCGGAAACCTCGTCGTGCGACACGCGTAGAGATCCTGCCGTGTTCGAGGCCCGAGCGTGGGAGAAGATGGACGCGTGTCTGAACCTGATCCCGACCTGTTGATCGAAATGGACCGCGTCGTCGTGCAGCGAGGTGGGACCACACTGGTCGGTCCGGTGTCGTGGAACGTCGAGCTCGACGAGCGGTGGGTGGTTCTCGGGCCGAACGGGGCGGGCAAGACCACCTTGCTGCGCATCGCCGCCGCCGAGATCTTCCCCACCGACGGTGCCGCCAACATTCTCGGTGAGACGCTGGGGCACGTCGACGTCGGCGAACTCAGGCCCCGCATCGGACTGTCCTCGGCGTCGCTCGCCGCGCGGATCCCCGACCACGAGGTGGTGTCGGACCTCGTCGTCTCGGCCGGCTACGCGGTTCTCGGGCGGTGGCGGGAGAAGTACGACGACGTGGACACCGAACGAGCGGTGGACATGCTGGAGACGGCCGGGATCGAGCACCTGGCGGGCCGTACCTTCGGCACGCTGTCGGAGGGCGAACGCAAGCGCGTACTCATCGCGCGCGCCCTCATGACGGATCCCGAGATGCTGCTGCTCGACGAACCCGCCGCCGGACTCGACCTCGGTGGTCGAGAGGACCTCGTCGCGATCCTCACCGAGCTGGCGCTCGATGCCGATGCACCGGCCACCGTTCTCATCACCCACCACGTCGAGGAGATCCCGCCCGGTTTCACCCATGCGATGCTCCTCAAGGAGGGCGGGGTCGTGGCGCAAGGACTCATCGAGGACGTCATCACCGAAGAGAATCTGAGCGCCACCTTCAGCCAGGGCATCACCCTCGACCGGGCCGACGGACGGTACTTCGCCCGCCGCACGCGCCGCGGTCGATCCCACCGGCGCGCGCGGTGAGCCCGGCGGCTCCCGCACCGCTGCGGGACGCGTCGACGGTGGTGCTGCTGCGCGACGGCGACGACGGCGTCGAGGTCTTCCTGCAGCGACGCGTCGGGCAGATGGCGTTCGCGGCGGGCATGTCGGTCTTTCCCGGTGGGGGAGTCGATCCGTCCGACCGAACGCTCCCGCGACACCGGTGGGCCGGACCGCCCGTCGAATGGTGGGCTCGCGAACTCGGTACGGACGAGCCGACCGCCTGCGCCCTGGTCTCCGCCGCGGTGCGAGAGACCTTCGAGGAGTGCGGCGTTCTGCTCGCCGGTCCGTCGGCCGAGACGGTGGTGCGGGACACCGCCCGGTACGCGGGTCACCGCGCGCGGATCGAGGCGCGCGAGGTGTCCTTCACCGAGTTCCTCGACGACGCCGACCTGGTCGTGCGGACCGATCTGGTGCGTCCGCGGTGCCGGTGGATCACGCCCGAGGGGGAGACGAGTCGTCGGTACGACACCCGCTTCTTCCTCGCTGCGGTCCCACCCGGGCAACACGCGGACGACGCCACGTCGGAGGCGTCGGACGCGCAGTGGTCCACGCCCGCGTCCGCCATCGCCGACTTCCGGACGGGCGCTCGGATGTTGATGCCACCCACGTGGTCGTCGCTGCGGTCGTTGACGAGCCACCCCACGACCCGAGCGGCGTGGGACTCGGCCTACGACATGACGCCGGTGCAGCCGGTGATCACGACGACCGAGGCGGGTGTGCGCGTGCAGTTCGACGAGGCGGACGACTACTACGCGGATGCGCCCGCACGTCCCTGACCCACCGATTCCCGACCCACCGCCCGGCGAGGCGGCGGACCCGCGACGGTAGCGTGCGACACATGGCTGAATTCGTGACCCTCGAGGTCCAGGACGGTATCGGCACCATTCGGCTCTCGCGGCCGCCCATGAACGCCCTCAACCGGCAGGTCCAGGGCGAGCTGCTCACGGTGGCTCGCGCCGCCACCGCGGATCCGGACGTGAAGGCCGTCGTCGTGTACGGCGGTGAGAAGGTGTTCGCGGCCGGCGCCGACATCAAGGAGATGGCGGACATGACCGTCGGGCAGATGACCGACGCGATCGGAGATCTGCAGGACGGTCTCGGCGCGCTCGCGAGCATCCCGAAGCCCGTGGTCGCCGCGATCACCGGGTACGCGCTCGGCGGCGGTCTCGAGGTCGCCCTGGGCGCGGACCGTCGCATCGCCGGAGACAACGCCAAGCTCGGCGTTCCGGAAGTGTTGCTCGGGGTGATCCCCGGCGGAGGCGGAACGCAGCGCCTCGCGCGCCTCGTCGGCCCGAGCCGTGCCAAGGACATGGTGTTCACGGGCCGCTTCGTCGGCGCCGAGGAGGCGCTGCGCATCGGTCTGGTCGACGAGGTCGTCGCGCCGGACGACGTGTACGAGGCCGCGAAGGCGTGGGCGTCGCAGTTCGTGGGCGGCGCCTCCCGCGCCCTCGCCGCGGCCAAGGCGGCCATCGACGAGGGCCTGGACACCGACCTGGCCACCGGTCTGAAGATCGAGGCGCACGTCTTCGCGGCGCTGTTCGGCACGGACGATCGCCGGATCGGGATGGCGTCGTTCCTGGAGAACGGCCCCGGCAAGGCCGAGTTCACCGGTAACTGACCGACCTCGTCGTCGATCGACCGCCCACCTTCACCAGATAGGATCGCTCTTCATGACCGCCAGTCGCGACAACACCCCCGGTTCCGATCCCGCTCCTCGCCCGCACGCCAGCGCGGAGGAAGTCCAGGCGGCGCGGTCGGACACCAAGCTGGCCCAGGTGCTCTACCACGACTGGGAAGCCGAGACCTACGACGACAAGTGGTCCATCTCGTACGACGAGCGATGCATCGACTACGCCCGCGGCCGTTTCGACGCCGTCGCGGGCGATCAGCCGCTGCCCTACGATCGGGCACTCGAACTGGGGTGCGGCACGGGATTCTTTTTGCTCAACCTCATGCAGAGCGGTGTCGCCGCGCGCGGTTCGGTCACCGATCTCTCACCCGGCATGGTCAAGGTCGCGCTGCGCAACGCCGAACACCTCGGGCTCGACGTCGACGGCCGGGTCGCCGACGCGGAGACCATCCCCTACGAGGACGACACGTTCGACCTGGTCGTCGGCCACGCCGTGCTGCACCACATCCCCGACGTCGAGCAGTCGCTGCGTGAGGTCCTGCGGGTACTCAAGCCCGGCGGTCGCTTCGTCTTCGCCGGCGAGCCCACCACCGTGGGCAACTTCTACGCCCGCTGGCTCGGACGCCTGACGTGGGAAGCGACGACCCGCGCGACCCGGCTGCCGTTCCTCGCCGACTGGCGCCGGCCGCAGCAGGAACTCGACGAGTCGTCGCAGGCCGCAGCGCTCGAGGCCGTGGTCGATCTCCACACCTTCGACCCGAGCACGCTCGAGGACATCGCACGGGCCGCCGGTGCCGACGCGGTCGAGGCGAAGACCGAGGAGTTCGCCGCCGCCCTCCTGGGGTGGCCGGTCCGCACCTTCGAGGCCGCCGTTCCCGCCGAGAAGCTGGGGTGGAACTGGGCGAAGTTCGCGTTCAACGGCTGGAAGTCCCTCAGCTGGCTGGACGAGAACGTCCTGCACCACGTGGTGCCCCGCGGGTACTTCTACAACGTGATGATCACCGGTGTGAAGCCGGACGTGTCCGGCCCCGGCCGGTAACCGTCCTCGGTGGGGTACGCGTTCACCCTCGACGACGTCGCGTACCTCACGTCGGCGTCGGCCGACATCGCCGCGGTCGCGGAACTCGAGCTGGGCCCGGCGTCGCACATCGCCGACGTGCAGCGGGTCCGCGGCCGATTCGGTGACCGCGCCGCTGCCCTGATCGACACGGTGCGCCTGCAACGCCGCGCGGCGCTGAAGGTCCCGTCGGCCACCGGCTGGCTCTTCACCGACGACGCTCTCCAGCAGGCCACGACCGAGGCCGTGTCCCTCCACCGCGCCCGTCGGCTGGCGGGCCGCGCGGTCCACGACGTGACGTGTTCGGTCGGGACGGAGTTGTTCGCTCTGCGCGGTGCGGCCTCCGCGGTGGTGGGCAGTGACCTCGACCCCGTGCGTCTGCGCATGGCTCGGCACAACGTTCCCGAGGTCCCGCTCCTGCGGTCCGATGCGCTGACGCCGGTCACCCGCGGAACCGTCGTGATCGCCGATCCGGGGCGCCGAGCGGGCGGACGCCGACGCCACGATCCTGCTGCCCTCGAACCGCCTCTGCCCGATCTGATGGAGGCGTACCGGGGCCGGGACCTCGTGGTCAAGTGCGCCCCGGGGTTGGACTTCGATCGCCTGGATTTCGACGGTGAGGTCGAGGTGGTGTCGCTGGACGGCGGCGTGCGCGAAGCGTGTCTGTGGAGTCCGGGGCTCGGCGAGTCCGGGGTCCGGCGGCGCGCGACGGTGATGCGGTCGGACGGCACGTCGTGGGAGCTGACCGACGCGGAGTCCGACGAGATCGCGGTACGTGAACCCGGACGGTTCGTCGTCGATCCCGACGGCGCGGTGGTGCGGGCGGGGCTGGTGCGGCACTACGCGGCGAAACACGATCTGTGGCAACTGGATCCGCGTATCGCGCACCTGACCGGTGATCGATTGCCGGCCGGCACACCCGGTTTCGAGATCCTGGAGCGACTCCCGTTCTCGGAGAAAGGATTGCGGCGATACCTCGCCGACGCCGACTGCGGGTCACTGGAAATTCTGGTGCGCGGTGTGGATGTCGATCCGGCGGTTCTGCGCTCGGCGTTGAAGTTGCGCGGATCGCGGGCGCTCGCACTGGTGATCACTCGGATCGGTCGCAGCGCAACGGTGTTCGTGTGCGGCCCGCGCACCATCGGCGGTTCCGACGTCAGCTGAAGTGGAACAACTCGCCGACGCCGGTGGGGACGACGACCTCGCCGTCGGGACCGATCGACACCCCCGGGGTGGTTCCCGTGGCTCCGGGGATCTCGTCGGTGTCGACGGTGTCACCGGTTTCCAGGTCGAAGGTCACCAGGGTGAGGGTGTCGGCCTGCTCGGTCACCGCGTACCCGGTGCCGCCCGCGGCCAGCGCGGTGGACCCGGCGAGAGTCAGATCCTCGCGCTCCCACAGCACCTCGGGCTCGTCGCCTCCGTCGCGGATGGCCCGCAGATGCGCACCGTTGCCACCCGCCGTGACGATCGTTCCGTCGTCGGCGATCGACACGCTCCCCGCGGCTCGGTCGCCGACGAAGTACGACCAGACCGGCTCCCCGCCGTCGGTGTCGAACGCGCGAACCGTTCCCTCGGTGTCGGTCAGATAGACCCGCGTGCCGTCGCCCGACAGGACCGGACTCGACGTGACCGCCGAGGGCAGCAGTTCCGAGGACCATGCCTCCTCGATCACGGGCGCATCGCCACCGGTGTAGTTCAGCGCCACCAGTTGCGGGGCGATGGCTCCGTCGCGCCAGAGGACGACGTAGATCGTCGACGACTGCAGGTCCACCGCGGGCGCGGCGGCGACGGCGCAGTCCGGGCCGCCGCCGAAGCAGGCCAGGAGACCGTCCGCGGCCGGTCGTAGGGGAGCGTCCGGTCGATCCAGGAATTCGGGTGGGGGGACCAGATCGTAGATGGGTGCTTCACCCTGCCCGGTCTGACTGCTCAGGACGTTGACCTGGCCGAACTGGGTGACCACCAGGACGTTGCCGTCGGGAAGGAACTGGGGAGCGCGCGGAACGCCGTACACCGGGGTCTGCCAGCGCAACTGACCGTTCTGGTTCACCGAGCGGATCGAACCGTCGTCGCCCGCGTAGACGTTCGACGCGCCGTCGGCGACCGCGGTGGACGAGACGCCCGACGGTCCCAGCGGATTGCAGAATCGTTTGCGGCCGGAATCGCCCTGGAACGAGCCCAGAGGACAACCGGCGGAATCGGCCATGGTGACCGTGATCTGACCGTTGGGTGCGATGGAGGCGCGCGTGGCGGTGGGTGCACCGAGGGGGCGAGTCCAGGTCAACTCGAGGTCACGGGTGCCGTCGGCGTCGACGCTGGAGCTGTTGCGGGCGTCGGAGAGTCCACCGAGCCACCCCGGCCCGCCGAGAACGTCGACGGAACCGGAACCGGAACCGGTGCCGCAGCCCGCGACGACTCCGGCCGCGGCGGCGAGGGCCACGGCGACGCGGGTCGGGCGGAATCGGCGCGCGCGGCGGTGCTCCTCGGCCGGGGGGGGCGTACGCGCCGGACATGCATCACTCCTACGACGGGGGTACCGGATCGTGCGTTCCCGACGGTCGGGTGCACGGGCGGTGGGGCACCTGAGGGTAACCGGCGGCAGCCCCGGCGGCGCGCAGGTGGTGTCGTAGGGTGCCGGTCATGACGAGTATGTGGAACGCCCCCCTGCGCACGCGCTGGCGCGGGTCCCGTCGTCGCGACTCCGATCAGGCCCGCTTCCTGACCGTCGCCTCCGTGAAGTGGGTCCTCGAGCACAAGGCCTACACACCGTGGTACCTGGTCCGGTACTACCGCCTCGCGAAGTTCAAGGCGGCAAATCCGCACGTGATCCTGCGAGGCATGGTGTTCCTGGGCAAGAACGTCGAGATCCACGCGACGCCGGAACTCGCGCGGCTCGAGATCGGTCGCTGGGTCCACATCGGCGACGGCAACGCCATTCGCTGCCACGAGGGTTCGCTGCGGATCGGCGACAAGGTGGTCTTCGGCAAGGACAACGTCGTCAACTGTTATCTCGACATCGAGATCGGGGCGTCGACCCTGGTGGCCGACTGGTGCTACATCTGCGACTTCGACCACCGCACCGAGGACGTGACGATGCCCATCAAGGATCAGGGCATCGTCAAATCCCCGGTCCGGATCGGCCCGGACACCTGGATCGCCGCCAAGGTGACGGTCTTGCGCGAGACGGCGGTCGGGCGCGGATGTGTTCTCGGTGCCCATGCCGTGGTGAAGGGAATCGTGCCGGACTACGGCATCGCCGTCGGTGCGCCCGCACGCGTGGTGCGCAATCGCAAGGCGGACTGGGAGGCCGGAGCGCAGGATCGCGCCGCGTACGTCGCCGCGTTGGAGGACATCGCGCGCAAGAAGGAGGGCGGTGCCTGAGGCGCTGCGTACGGGGTGAGCTACGTCGAATCCCGTTCGGGCAGCGGGCGTTCGATCACCTCCGGGCGACCCAACGGGCTGCGTACCCGACGTTTGGCGCCGGCGTAGACCCGAGCGGTCTCGGCGGCGACGGTGTCCCAGGAGAAGTCGGCGGTCAGCCGCGCTGCGGCCGTCTCGGCGCGGTGGGCCGCGGATCGTGGATCGTCGAGTACCGACCGCACGGCGGCGGTCAACGCTGCGACATCGCCGGGAGGGAACGACGTGCCCGTCACCCCGTCGACGACGGCTTCACCGAGACCGCCTGCAGTGGAGGCGATCACGGGTGTTCCGGCGGCGGCGGCCTCGAGCGCGACGATGCCGAACGGTTCGTAGCGGCTGGGGAGCACGAGTGCGTCGGCGGCGTGCAGCCGGCCGAGAACCCCCTCGTGATCGAGCGATCCGAGAAAGTCCACCGAGCGCAGGATCCGATGGGTGCGCGCGAGATCCGTCAGCCACGCCAGCTGGGTGCCGTCACCGACGACGGTGAGTCGAGTTCCGGGGTGGCTCCGGCGAATTCGGGGTAGGGCGGCGAGCAGATCCTGTAACCCCTTCTCGTACTCGAGCCGTCCGACGAACAGCAGCGTGGCAGGTCCGCTCCGGTCCGGGCGGGCTCGAAACGACCACCGGGTCGTGTCGATCCCGTTGCGGATCACCGTGACCGGTGCGGGCAGGGGTCCGAACAGCCGCGTCACCTCGTCGTCCATCGCCGCGGAACAGGCGATGAGGCAGTCGGATTCGTTCGCCAGCCACCATTCGATCGAATGGACCTGCCGGTTGACGCGCCCGGACACCCAACCGCTGTGTCGCCCGGCCTCGGTGGCGTGGATGGTTCCGACCAGCGGGACGTCGTAGAACTCGGCGAGGGTGATGGCCGGATGGGCGACCAGCCAGTCGTGAGCGTGGACCACGTCCGGTGTCCAGCCCTGGCCGACACCGGGTTTCGAGAGTGCGAGACCCGCCCGCACCATCGCGTGTCCCATGGCCAGGGTCCACTCGAGCATGTCGACGCCGAAGGTGAAGTGTGCGGGGTCCTCGGCCACGGCGACCACCAGTACGCCCTCCGAGACGAAGGACGTCCCGGGATGCGACACGGCGTCGGTGCCGGTGGGGCGACGGCACAGCACCACGACCTCGTGGCCGGCCCGGGCGAGTTCGACGGCGAGATGATGGACGTGTCGACCGAGTCCGCCCACCACGACGGGTGGGTACTCCCAGGACACGAGCAGCACTCTCACGGCAGAGACTCCGCGGTGAGGCGTCGGGCGTCGAGATCGGGGAACAGGTTGTCCGCGCGGTTCCACCCGGCGGCGAGGCGTCCCGCGCGGGCCTCGTCTCCGCCGATGCGGGCGGCGGCGATCTCCCGGACGGCGTGTGCGTGCCGGTGCGCTCGTTCTCGCGCGTACTGCGCGGCCGAATCCTTGGTCACCATGAACGCCCAGTCGCTGGAGGTGGTCAGCAGCGCTTCGCGGATCAGCTGGTCGTCGATTCGGTTGCGTCCGAATCGATCCGGTGACGCGTCGATCGCGCGCAGTGCGGTCGACGTGACGTCGGCGTTCAGATCGACGAGATCCCGCACGCCCTCCCCGGTCCACACCCGCCAGTCCTTCCCCGAACCCCACGACGTGTCGGTGAGGTGGACCGCGTCGCCGACGTAGCCGCGATCGACGGCGTCGCTCAGGGTGCCGATGTCGATGCCGGCCTCGGGAAGGGCGCGCAGCAGCGCCGCGAGCCACTGCGGGCCCTCGTGCCACCAGTGCCCGAACAGCTCGGTGTCGAAGGCGGCCACCACGAGTGCGGGTTTGCCGATGCGTTCGTGCTCGGCCCGCAACCGGGCCCGCACCACCTCGACGAAGTCGTCGACGTGCGCGGCGACGGCCGCGTCCGCCAGGGAGGGGTCGTAGGGCGCCTTGTCGGGACCGTCGACGTGTCGGCCGGTGACCCGAGCGGGCTTGAGGCCGGTGGAGTGGTCGTAGGTGTGGAAGTCCCGGTACGCGGCGTGACCGGGGTATCCGGACTTCGGTGACCACACGCGGTAGCTCACCGGCAGATCGCGGCCGAAGGCGATGACGTCGGACTCTCCGACGGGCCGTCCCGATGCGGTGTCGCCGTGCAGGGCCGGACCGTCCACCAGGAAATGACCGACCCCGGCGTCGGCGTAGTCGGACTCCATACCGGGCGTGAAGGCGCATTCCGGCGCCCAGATTCCGCGGGGAGCACGTCCCCATCGCCGCACGGCGTCGGCGCGTCCCTCGCGCAGCGAGAATCGGCGCAGCCGCGGATCGAGGAGCGGTTGGAACGGGTGCATCGACGGTCCGCCGAGCAGCTCCACGGTTCCGGCGTCGGCGAGGGACCGCAGCACGGGGGAGCCGCCGTGGCGCCATCGAGATTCGAAGTCGGCCAGTGCGCCGCGGGCGCCGCGGTATTCGCGCGCTCCGAGTTCGCGGCGGGACGGGTCGGACGATCCGGCCGCTTCACGAGCGCGCAGCTCCCAGTTGCCGAGCCAATGGTGCATGCCGTCGAGGCAGTGCGGATCGTCGAGCTGAGCGGCCAGCACCGGGGTCACCCCGAGGGTCAGCAGGCCGGTCCGACCCTCGTCCGCGAGAGCCCGGAGTTCGCGCACCAGGGGGAGATACGACCCGCTCCAGGACTGGTACAGCCACTCCTCGCCGACCGGCCACCGTCCGTGGTGGGCCAACCAGGGCAGGTGAGAGTGCAGAACCAGGGCGAACATGCCCGGTTCGGCGGTGGATGCGACGGGGCTCACGCCTGCGCCGCGGCCTTCGTGGCGACGACCACCAGATCCAGGCTGGCGTCGAGGTCGCCGCCCCGGATGTCGAAGTCGGCCGCCGAGACGGCGGCGACGTCGCGGGTGAGTTGCTCCGGCCAGGGTTCCCCGGCCAACGCGCGGTCGATCTGCGCGTCGATGAACGAACCGCCGTAGGTGCGGTCGAGAGCGGCCAGCCGGTCGCCGTGATGAACACCCACGAAGGAGTCGACGCGGAAACCGGTGCTGTGCATCAGGTCTCGCATCTCACCCGGAGCGAGTTCACGGGTGTGGAACGGGTTCAGGGGGGTGTCCCGGCCGGGTGAGAACGTGAGTCGATTCGGCGTGCTCACGATCAGTCGGCCCTGCGGTGCCAGCACGCGGTGGCACTCGCGAAGGAACTGCTCCTGATCCCACAGGTGCTCGATGACCTGGAGGTTGACGATCACCTCGACGGCGTCGGTTCGGAAGGGAAGCGTCGCCAGGTTGCCGCGCAGCATGTCCACCTTCGGGTAACGCCTACGGACGTGTTCGGCAGCGCCACGGTCGTAGTCGAGTCCCACGACGCGACCGCCGGCGGCGGCGATGATGTCCGCGCCGTAGCCCTCGCCGGATCCGGCTTCGAGAACGGTCTTTCCGAAGCACTGCGCAGCGAACTCGCGGTAGACCACCTCGTGTCGGCGGAACCAGTAGTTCTCCTCGGCGATACCGGGCACGGTGCGCTCGCCGGTGAGCGGAAGCGAGTCCTCCGGTGGGGTGTCCGTGACGTCGTTCATCCGGGCGACACTAGTGGTTCCCGGGGTCGGAACCTGGATCGGTGCGCTCCGAATCGGTGCAATTCGACACTTCTCGGGGTAAGTTACCGACTGGTAACTAGACATGGGGTAACGTCCGTTGTACGTCGGGAAAACGTCTCTACCACCCGCGCCGAACAACTACAGACCCGCAGCACTCGAGTCGCGCGGAGCGCTCGAGACTCACACAGGAGGTCGACGAAGTCTCATGACGAACCTTGTCGTTCTGATCAAGCAGGTTCCCGATACATGGTCCGAGCGCAAGCTCTCGGACGGCGACTACACGCTGGACCGGGAAGCTGCCGATGCCGTGCTCGACGAGATCAACGAGCGCGCCGTCGAGGAAGCGCTTCTGATCAAGGAGCGCGAAGGCGGCGAGGTGAAGGTTCTGTCCGCAGGCCCGGACCGCGCCACCGAAGCCATCCGCAAGGCCCTGTCCATGGGCGCCGACAGCGCCGTGCACGTCAACGATCCGGCCATGCACGGATCCGACGCCATCCAGACCGCGTGGGCACTCGCCGCGGCCCTGGGTCAGGTGGAGTTCGAGAACGGCGAAGCCGCCGATCTGGTCATCGCCGGCAACGAGGCCACCGACGGCCGCATCGGCGCCGTCCCGGCCATCATCGCCGAGTACCTGGGCATCCCGCAGCTCACGCAGATGCGCAAGCTCGTCATCTCCGACGGCAAGATCTCCGGCGAGCGCGAGACCGACGAGGGCGTGTTCGGCCTCGAGGCCAGCCTGCCCGCGATCGTCAGCGTCACCGAGAAGATCAACGAGCCGCGCTTCCCGTCCTTCAAGGGCATCATGGCCGCGAAGAAGAAGACCGTGCAGGTCCTCACCCTCGCGGACATCGGCGTCGACCCCGAGACCGTGGGCGTCGACAACGCCGGCACCACCGTCACCACGGTGACGCCGAAGCCGCCGAAGACGGCCGGCGAGCGCGTCACGGACGAGGGCGAGGGCGGCACCAAGGTCGCCGAGTTCCTCGTCGGTCAGAAGATCATCTAGTCCCGTCGTTTCGCCGCATCCGCGACCACGACACACCATCAGCACAGGAGAAGCACCATGGCAGAGGTACTCGTACTCGTCGAGCACTCCGACGGGACGCTCAAGAAGGTCACCAGCGAACTGATCACGGCCGCGCGCACCCTCGGTGAGCCCTCCGCGGTCGTCACCGGGGCCCCCGGCACCACCGACACCATCGCCGACGCATTGACCGAGGCCGGCGCCGCGAAGATCTACGTCGCCGAGTCCGACGACATCGACGGCTTCCTCGTGACACCCAAGGTCGACGTCCTCGGGGCGCTCGCCGAGCAGGTCTCGCCCGCCGCGATCATCACCTCGGGTGGTATCGAGGGCAAGGAGGTCGCCGGTCGTCTGGCCGCGCGTCTGGGATCCGGACTGCACCAGGACGTCGTCAGCATCAATGCCGACGCGTCCGCCACGTACTCCATCTTCGGTGGCGCGTTCACCGTCGAGGCCCGAACCAACGGCGAGCTGCCGATCATCTCGGTGCGCCCGGGAGCGATCGAGGCGGAGCCGCAGGCCGGCGCCGGCGAGCGCGTCGTCGTCGAGGTGCCCGCCCAGGAGGAATCCGCCGTGAAGGTCATCTCGCGTGACCCGATCGTCGGCGGCGACCGTCCGGAACTGACGGAAGCCTCCGTCGTGGTCTCCGGTGGTCGAGGCGTGGGCAGCGCGGACAAGTTCTCCGTGGTCGAAGAGCTCGCGGACTCGCTCGGTGCCGCGGTCGGCGCGTCGCGTGCGGCCGTCGACTCGGGCTACTACCCGGGTCAGTTCCAGGTGGGTCAGACCGGCAAGACGGTCTCGCCCCAGCTCTACGTCGCACTCGGTATCTCCGGCGCCATCCAGCACCGGGCCGGCATGCAGACCTCGAAGACGATCGTCGCCGTCAACAAGGACGAGGAAGCGCCGATCTTCGAGATCGCCGACTTCGGCGTCGTGGGTGACCTCTTCAACGTCACCCCGCAGCTGGCGGAAGCAGTGAAGAAGCGCAAGGGCTGATCCCTTCCGGCGTGGACGACGCCCCGTTGCCTCTCGGCAGCGGGGCGTCGTCGCGTCCGTAGCCCGAGATTCACTCGATCGACACCGACGCGGCGCCGAGGTGTGGCTCCGCGGACGCACGGGCTCGATAGACCTGCACCATGACAACTCCGGTCATGTCCTCGTTGCCCGCGTTCAAAGTCTCCGACAACACCGTGCTGGTCTCGGACCGGCACTATTCCCTGATTCTCGGCTCGACGCCCACCCACATCGACATCGCGCAACGGCTCCGCGCCCTCGTCTTCGGGGAGGAGGCCGGTTTCGACACCGCCGCCTTCGTCGACGGGGTCGACCGGGATCGTTTCGACCGGTTCTGCGAGCACCTGTTGGTGATCGAGAACGCGACCGGACGGCCCGTGGGGTGCTACCGCATGCTGACCCCCTCGGGCGCCGAACGCGCCGGCGGGTACTACACGGCCACCGAATTCGACATCGCCGAGCTGGCCGCGTTCGAGCGCCGCACCGTGGAGATGGGCCGTGCCTGTGTGCGACTGGGTCACCGTTCGGGCTCGGTCCTGGGGCTCATGTGGTCCGGAATTCTCCGCTATCTCGATCTCCGCGGCTACGACCGTGTCATGGGGTGCGTCTCGGTTCCGATGGACCTCGGCGACGGGGTGCCCGTCGGAGCGCACGTGCGTGGTGTGCGTGACCTCGTGGAGCGTCGGCACCGATCCGACGTGCGGGCGTACCCACTCCGTCCGGTCGTGGTGGACGGGACGGCTCTGAGCGGCATCGCCGCGCCGGCGCGGGTGTCGGTGCCACCGCTGCTCCGGGGATACCTCCGCATGGGCGCGTCCATCTGCGGCGATCCGGCGCACGACCCGGACTTCGGGGTGGCCGACTTCGTGGCCCTCCTGTCGATGGAGGACGCCAACGTGCGGTACCTCGACCGGCTTCGCTCGGCGGCTGCCGGAATCGACGCGTCGTGACGGTCTCGACGGTCGGTGCGGCCGCGCTGGACCCCGTCCCGCTGGATGCGGTCGCGCTCGACCCGGTCACCGCTCCGGAGGTCACGCGCGCCCACCACGCCTGGATGCCGCACAGCCCGTGCGGCGCCGGATGCATCGCGTCGGAATCTCCGGCCGTGCGCGCCTGGCGAGTGGTACTGCGGTGGGCGGCGATCGTCCTGGTTCTCGCGGTGGTGCCCGTGCTGCTCGCCGCACGCTGTCTGCCGGCGTCGGCGCGCCGGACAGCGGCGCGAGGAGGTGCCCGCAGTGTGCTGCGCGCCATGGGAATTCGGTTGCGAGCCAGTGGATTCGATGCGAGTTCGCCACGCGACGGGGTGGGCACGCTGGTGGTGGCCAACCACGTGTCCTGGACCGACATCCTGGTCATCGCCTCGGTGCTGCCCTGCCGCTTCGTCGCTCGGGCGGACCTCGTCGATTGGCCGGTCCTCGGAGTGCTCGCGCGCATCGTGCGCGTCGTGCCCGTCGACCGGGCAAGCCTGCGGTCTCTGCCGGGTTCCATCGACGAGGTGTCCGACGCGCTGCGTGCGGGGGAGACCGTCGTGGTCTTTCCGGAGGGAACCACGTGGTGCGGCACTGCCTACGGCCGGTTCCGGCCGGCCTTCTTCCAGGCGGCGGTGGACGTCGGCGCCGACGTGCAGCCGCTCGAGATCGTCTACCGCGACTGCTCCGATGAACGCAGCACGGCGACGGCGTTCGTCGGCGACGAGAGCATCGGAACCTCGATGTCGCGCATCCTGCGGCTGTCCGGCATCCGGGTCGACGTCCGCGCGGGGGAGCGCCTGGTCGGAGCCGGGGACCGGCGCGAGCTCGCGGCGGCGGCGGAACGCAGCGTGCGACCGATCGAGAACGCTGTGACCGGTGTCCCACCGATGACGCTGGTGCGGGACAGGCAGCCCCGCAGCCGGTGAGCGACGACGGTGTCCGACGCCGGACCGGCTATCCTCGGACACGTCATGTCGCTCCGCACCCGCGCCGTTCCGGTCTATCTCGACCACGCAGCCACCACCCCGATGGTCCCCGAGGCCATCGAGGCGATGACCGCCGTCCACGGAACCGTGGGTAACGCCTCGTCGCTCCACGGATCGGGGCGCACGGCCCGGCGTCGAATCGAGGAATCACGCGAGAGCATCGCGGCCGCGCTCGGTGCCCGCCCGTCCGAGGTGATCTTCACCTCCGGTGGCACGGAAAGCGACAACCTCGCCGTCAAGGGCATCTACTGTGCCCGACGGTCCGCCGACCCCGCCCGCGTCCGCATCGTCGCCGGCGCCGCGGAGCACCACGCGGTGCTCGACGCCGTCGAGTGGCTCGAGGCTCGTGAAGGTGCGTCGGTGACGTGGTTGCCGGTCGACGCGCAGGGCGTGGTGCACACCGCCGCGCTCCGGGCCGAGCTCGAGGAACACGCGGACGAGATCGCCCTGATCACGATCATGTGGGCCAACAACGAGGTCGGCAGCATCATGCCCATCGGTGAGTTGGCGGACACCGCGCGGGAGTTCGGCATTCCGATGCACAGCGACGCCGTGCAGGTGGCGGGAACCGGTGTCGTGGACTTCGGTGCGAGCGGACTGTCGGCGCTGTCCGTCGCCGCGCACAAGTTCGGCGGTCCGCACGGCGTCGGGGCGCTGTTGTTGGGCCGGTCGGTGGCCTGCGAGCCGATGCTGCACGGCGGTGGTCAGGAACGAGACGTGCGTTCGGGTACACCGGACACCGCGGGAGCGGTGGGAATGGCCGTCGCCCTCGAGATCGCGACGAAGAATCGGCCCGAGCTCGAGCCGCGATTGCGGTCCCTGCAGGACAGACTGATGCGCGGCATCGTCGAGTCGATCCCCGACGCGACGGTGAACGGACCGGTCGGGTCCGAGCGTCTGCCCGGCAACGTGCACGTGTCCTTCCGCGGCTGCGAGGGTGATTCGCTGCTGATGCTTCTCGACGCCGCCGGCGTGGAGTGCTCCACCGGTTCCGCGTGCACCGCCGGAGTTGCCCGGGCGAGCCACGTGCTCCTCGCGATGGGCCTGGATCCCGATCACGCCCGCGGGTCGTTGCGATTCTCTCTCGGCCACACGAGCACCGACGCCGACGTCGACGCGGTGCTCGAGGTACTTCCACAGGTCGTCGAGCGTGCGCGAGCCGCCGGCATGGCCTCCACCACGAGTTCGGAAAGGTAGGAGAAGATGCGAGTTCTGGCTGCGATGAGTGGCGGTGTCGACTCCGCCGTCGCGGCGGCACGCGCCGTCGATGCCGGCCACGACGTGGTCGGCGTCCACCTCGCCCTGTCCACCGCGCCGGGCGCGTTGCGGACGGGGTCACGGGGATGTTGCTCCAAGGAGGACGCGGGTGACGCTCGGCGTGCGGCCGACGTCCTCGGAATCCCGTTCTACGTCTGGGATTTCGCGGATCGCTTCAAGGAGGACGTGATCGACGATTTCGTCGCCTCCTACGCTGCGGGCGAGACACCGAATCCCTGCCTGCGCTGCAACGAGAAGATCAAGTTCGCGGCGCTCGCGGACCGAGCCGAGGCCCTGGGGTTCGACGCGGTGGCAACCGGCCACTACGCGCGCCTCGAGGACGGTGTGCTGCGCCGTGCGGTCGACGCGGACAAGGACCAGTCGTACGTGCTCGGTGTGCTCACCGCCCGGCAGCTGTCCCGAGCTCTGTTCCCCATCGGTGACACCCCCAAGGCGCAGGTGCGCACAGAAGCCGCCGACCGGGGGCTCGCGGTCGCGGACAAGCCGGACAGTCACGACATCTGCTTCATCCCGTCGGGTGACACCCGCGCGTTTCTCGGCGCTCGTATCGGGGTGCGGCCGGGCAGCGTCGTCGACGCGGACACCGGTGACGTTCTCGCCGGCCACGACGGCGTGCACGGGTTCACCGTCGGTCAGCGCAAGGGACTGGGCGTCGAGGGTCCGGCCGTGGACGGCAAGCCCCGGTACGTGACGTCGATCGAACCCGAGACCGGCACGGTCCGCGTCGGGTCCGCCGCTCGGCTGGATGTGCACTCGATCACCGCGTCGGCACCCGTCTGGACCTCCGGGCAGGCGCCCGACGGCCCCGTCGACTGCGTCGCGCAGGTGCGCGCCCACGGCGGTCTCGCCGAGGCGACGGCGGAGAGCGTGGGCGGGGAGCTCGTGATCTCGCTGCACAGGCCGCTCACCGGCGTCGCGCGCGGACAGGCCGCCGTGATCTACCGCCCGGACCCGGACGGCGACATCGTCGTGGGCAGCGGAACCATCTCCGGTACCTCGTCCGCCGCGGCCCTCTCGTCCACGGGTTCGTGAGCGACGACGCCGGCGCAGCGTTCGCGGGGCTCGCCACCGGCATCGGTTCGTGGCCGGGCACCGACATCGCGGAGGCGGTCGGCATCGTCGTCGGAGAACTGACGCGACTGCCCCACGTCGTCGAACTGCCCGCGCGCGGACTCGGTGCGGACATGATCGGGCGCACCGGAGCCATGCTGGTCGACATCGAACTCGACGCCGCGACCAGTGGTTACCGCGTCAGTGCACGTCGGAGCGCCACGGGCCGCCTCGCCGCGGACCATCTCTCCCGCGACCTCGACGTGCTCGAGGAGGAGTGGGAGGTGCGAGGGCTCCGCGGCGCCGGGCACTCGGTCAAGGTGCAGGCCGCCGGACCCTTCACCCTGGCGGCGGAGGTCGAGCTGGCCACCGGGCACCGTGCGTTGACCGACCGCGGGGCCGTCCGCGACCTCGCGGAATCGCTGGCGGAGGGCCTCGCCGTCCACGCGGCCGAGGTGTCGCGCAGGCTCGGCGCCGAGGTGGTGGTCCAACTCGACGAACCTCGGATCGCGGCGGTCCTCGGTGGGCGGGTGCAGGGCGTGACCAGCTTAGATCGGATTCCTGCGATTCCGGCCCCGGAGGTGACCGACCTGCTCTCTCGTGTCGTCGACCGGCTGGATCTCCCGGTGATGATCCACACGTGCGATCGCGACGTACCCTTCGAGGTCTTCGGCCGGAGCGGGGCGGCGGCCGTGGCCTTCGACCTGTCGCTGCTGCCCGTGTCTCGTTACGACGCGCTGGGGGAGTTCGTAGAGGCCGGGGGCGTCCCGGTCCTGGGCCTCGTGGCCGGATCGGGGACCGGTTCGCCGCCGCCGTGGCGGGAGGGCGCCCGCGCCGCGGCGGAGCTGATCGACCGACTGGGTTTCGCGCGCCGGCTGCTGCGCGACCGGGTCTCGGTGGCACCGCGGTGCGGCTTCGCGGAGGCATCGCCGCGGTGGGCTCGCGAGGCGTCGACCGTGGTGCAGGACGTGCGTCGCGCGCTCGACGACGATCCCGACGGCGTCTGACGAGCGAGGACGGCCTGTCGGAGCCCTCCGATAGTGTTCTCGGCGTGGACGAGAACCAGGTCGAGGTCGCCGCGGCGTCACCGGACGAGAAGCAACAGTGGACCGAGTTGGCCGAGGAAGTGCGCGGTCACCAGTTTCGGTACTACGTCCGTGACGCTCCGATCATCTCCGACGGCGAGTTCGATGCGTTGCTTCGTCGGCTCGAGGCCCTGGAGACCGAACATCCGGACCTACGGACGCCGGATTCGCCGACGCAGTTGGTGGGCGGCGGGTTCGAGACGGACTTCACCGCGGTCGACCACCTCGAGCGAATGTTGTCCCTGGACAACGTGTTCGACGAGGAGGAACTGCGCACCTGGGTGCGCCGGGTCGAGGTCGAAGCGGGGGAGAACCTCCACTACCTGTGCGAGGTGAAGATCGACGGGGTCGCGTTGAACCTCGTCTACGAGAACGGACGCCTGGTGCGCGCCGCCACCCGCGGCGACGGGCGCACCGGTGAGGACGTCACGCTCAACGCCCGCACCATCGACGACATCCCCGAGGTCCTCACCGGCACAGACGAATTCCCGGTTCCCACTCTGCTCGAGGTCCGCGGCGAGGTCTTCTTCCGCCTGACGGATTTCCAGGCGCTCAACGCGTCCCTGGTGGAGCAGGGCAAGGCCCCGTTCGCCAATCCGCGCAACTCCGCGGCCGGTTCGTTGCGCCAGAAGAATCCGGCGGTCACCTCACGGCGCCGGCTCGGCATGATCTGCCACGGATTCGGGCGTCTCGAGGGCTTCGAGCCGACCACCCAATCCGTCGCGTACGACGCGTTGGCCGCCTGGGGGCTGCCGGTGTCGACGCACAGCGCCGTCGTGCGCGGGGTCGACGCCGTCGTCGAGCGAGTCCGGCACTGGGGTGAGAACCGGCACTCCGTGGAGCACGAGATCGACGGCCTCGTGGTCAAGGTCGACGACATGGGCGCGCACCGTCGGCTGGGCTCGACCTCACGGGCTCCGCGCTGGGCCATCGCCTACAAGTATCCGCCGGAGGAGGCCACCACCACGCTGCTCGACATCCGCGTGAACGTCGGCCGCACCGGACGGGTCACCCCCTTCGCGTTCATGGAACCGGTGCTCGTGGCGGGATCGACGGTGTCGCTGGCGACGCTGCACAACGCCTCCGAGGTGGTGCGCAAGGGCGTGCTGATCGGCGACACCGTCGTCATTCGCAAAGCGGGAGAGGTCATTCCGGAAGTTCTCGGTCCCGTCGTCGATGCCCGCACGGGCAGCGAGCGCGAGTTCGTGATGCCCACCGAGTGCCCGGAGTGCGGCACCACGCTCGCGCCCAGCAAGGAGGGGGACGCGGACATCCGCTGCCCCAACACCCAGTACTGCCCGGCGCAGTTGCGCGAGCGGGTGTTCCACGTGGCGGGCCGCGGTGCATTCGACATCGAGGCGCTGGGTTACGAGGCGGCGACGGCGCTGCTGAGCGCCGGGGTCGTCTCGGACGAGGGCGATCTGTTCGATCTGACGGCCGATCACCTCACCGCCACGGATCTGTTCCGCACCAAGGCCGGTGCGCTGTCGGCCAACGGACGGCGGTTGTTGGAGAACCTGCACAAGGCGAAGAACCAGCCGCTGTGGCGGGTGCTCGTGGGGTTGTCCATCCGGCACGTCGGGCCCACCGCGGCGCGGGCACTGGCTGCGAGGTTCGGCAGTCTCGAGGCCATCCGCGCCGCGTCGGAGTCGGAACTGGCGGCAGCGGACGGTGTCGGTCCCACCATCGCGACCGCCGTCACGGAATGGTTCGCCGTCGAGTGGCACCGCGCCATCGTCGACAAGTGGGCCGCCGCCGGGGTGCGCATGGAGGACGAGCGGGACGAGAGCATCACGCGCACCCTGGAGGGCATGTCCATCGTGGTCACGGGGTCGCTCGCGACGTTCACCCGCGACGACGCCAAGGAAGCCATCCTGGCGCGGGGAGGCAAGGCGGCGGGATCGGTGTCGAAGAAGACCGCGTTCGTCGTCGTCGGGGAGGCGCCCGGATCCAAGCACGACAAGGCCCTCGAACTCGGGGTTCCGGTGCTGGACGAGGACGGATTCAGGACCCTTCTCGCGGACGGCCCCGACGCGGTGCGGCCGCCCGAGACGCCCGAGGCCGAGGGCGCGCCCGAAGCCCCGGAGACGTCAGCCCAGGACGGTGGCGACGATGCCGGCTAGGTAGCCCAGGCGCGCGATCTCCGACGGCCGGAAATCCGGTCCCCCGGGCCGCCCCAGGACCAGAACGGCGTCGGTGGAGCCGAGCGGAGCCGCAGCGAGGGTGGTGTTCATCGTCTTCCACGAGTCGGGAACCCACTCCGCGTCCGCGTCGAGTGCCGCGGGCGCGGTGAGCGGCATCCACGGCATGTCGTCGGCGAGGGTCTCGGGGGCCCCGGAACTGCCCACGATCACGGTGGGGCCACCGTCGCCCATGCCCACGACGGTGCTCCACCCCACGCGCAGTACGCGGGGAGCGCCGTCCACCAACACCTGCAGCCGGTCGTCGTGCGCGGTGGCGACCCGGTCGATCAGCTCCAGTTCGCGGTGGGTGTCCAGGATTCCGGCGTAGGGCCGAATCGATTCCACTCGCACACCGTCGAGGGATTCGGCCGCGGTGATCAACGCGTCGGGCAGGGCACCCGGAGCCAGCTCGACGACCAGATCGTCCATGGCGTATCCGTCGCCGCGCTCGACGACGTCGAGCGAGAGGATGTCGGCGCCGACGGTCCCCAGGGCGACCGCGAGGGACCCGAGACTGCCGGGGCGGTCCGGCAACTGAACACGCAACAGATACGACACGCGGACATCCTCGCACCGACCGCGACGGACATCGAGTTGCAGACACGAGGCGCCGGGGAGCGATCCCGTCGTCACGAACTAGGCTGACGGCCATGTCGTACGCATCGAAAGGGGCATGACGGACATGCCCGAATCTCGTGACCAGCCCGCCATCTCCCGTGACGAGGTCGCTCACCTCGCTCGACTCTCGCGGCTCGCACTCACCGATGCCGAACTCGACGAGTTCGCCGGCCAGCTCGATTCGATCCTGAGCCACGTCCAGGCCGTGTCCGAGGTGTCGGTCGACGACGTGCCGGCCACGGCCAACCCGCTGTCGGTGACCAACGTCACCCGTCCGGACGAGGTCGTCGAGGGTCTCACACCCGACGCCGCTCTCGCCGGCGCACCGTCCGCCGAACAGGATCGGTTCGCCGTTCCCCGCATCCTGGGAGACTCCGAGTGACCGACCTCGTCCACAGCACCGCGGCCGATCTGGCCGATCTGATCCGCACGCGTGAGGTCTCGGCCGCCGAGGTCACCCGCGCTCACCTCGACCGCATCGCCGAGGTCGACGGCACGCTGCACGCGTTCCTGCACGTGGCGTCCACCGACGCGATGGCGGCCGCCGACGCCGTCGACCGATCCCTCGACGCGGGGGAGCAGCCCGCGTCGCCGTTGGCCGGGGTTCCGCTCGCTCTCAAGGACGTCTTCACCACCACGGACATGCCGACCACGGCCGGTTCGAAGATGCTCGAGGGCTGGGTCTCGCCCTACGACGCGACGGTCACCGCACGGTTGCGCGCGGCGGGAATCCCGTTGCTGGGCAAGACGAACATGGACGAGTTCGCGATGGGCTCGTCCACCGAGAACAGTGCCTACGGCCCGACGCTCAACCCGTGGGACACCACTCGGGTCCCCGGCGGATCCGGCGGCGGTTCGGCGGCGGCGCTCGCGTCGTTCCAGGCGCCGCTGGCCATCGGAACCGACACCGGCGGATCCATCCGCCAACCCGCTGCCGTCACCGGCACCGTCGGGTGCAAGCCGACGTACGGCGCCGTGTCCCGGTACGGACTGATCGCGTGTGCGTCGTCCTTGGACCAGGGCGGGCCCTGCGGCCGAACGGTTCTCGACACGGCGTTGCTGCACCAGGTCATCGCCGGACACGATCGTCGCGATTCGACGTCGGTCGACGCCGCCGTCCCCGATGTCGTCGCCGCGGCCAAGGCCGGCGCGGGCGGTGACCTTCGGGGCGTGCGGGTCGGCGTGGTGAAGGAACTGCATTCCGACGCCTACCAGCCGGGTGTGATCTCGTCGTTCGACGCCGCCGTGGAGGTTCTCACCTCTCTCGGCGCGGAGGTTGTCGAGGTCTCGTGCCCCAACTTCGACCACGCTCTGGCGGCGTACTACCTGATCCTGCCGTCCGAGGTGTCGTCCAATCTCGCCCGCTTCGACGCCATGCGGTACGGGCTGCGCGTGGGCGACGACGGCACCCACAGTGCCGAGCAGGTCATGGCGATGACGCGGGCAGCGGGCTTCGGTCCGGAAGTCAAGCGCCGCATCATGATCGGGACGTACGCGCTGTCCGCGGGGTACTACGACGCGTACTACGGGCAGGCTCTGAAGATTCGCACGCTCATCGCGCGCGACTTCGATCGTGCCTACGAGAAGGTCGATGTGCTGGTCTCGCCGACCACGCCGTCGACGGCGTTCCCGCTCGGCGAGAAGGTCGACGACCCGATCGCGATGTACCTCTACGACCTGTGCACCCTGCCGACCAACCTCGCCGGGCACCCGGCCATGTCCGTGCCCTCGGGACTCGCGGACGGTCTGCCCGTCGGTCTGCAGATCATGGCACCGGCCATGGCGGACGACCGGCTGTACCGGGTCGGCGCCGCGTACGAGGCCGCTCGGGGAGCCTTCCCGCACGCGTCCATCTGACACCGGCCGCGGCACGTCTCGGCGCGCGCCGCGGCCCGAGTGCCTAGATTCGACATGCACGACCGACACGGAGGTCCTTGATGACGAAAATCGGCATCCTCACCAGCGGTGGGGATTGTCCCGGCCTCAACGCGGTCATCCGTGGCGCGGTCCTCAAGGGGTCCGCCGTCTACGGGCAGGAGTTCGTGGGGTTCCTCGGCGGCTGGCGCGGCCTCGTCGAGGGCGACGTGATCCCGCTCGACCGCAGCCGCGTCCGCGGACTGTCCCACCAGGGCGGAACCATTCTGGGAACCAGCCGCGTCGGCCCGTACCAGGAACCGAACGGCGGAGCCGAGAACGTTCAGCGCGTACTCGATTCGCTCGGGGTCGACGGTGTCATCGCGATCGGCGGAGAAGGAACGGCGAGCGCCTCGAAACGCCTGTACGAGGACGGCATCAACATCGTCGGCGTTCCCAAGACCATCGACAACGATCTGGACGCGACCGACTACACCTTCGGTTTCGACACCGCCGTCGAGATCGCCACCGAGGCCATCGATCGTCTGCGTACCACCGGTAATTCGCACGATCGGTGCATGGTGCTCGAGGTGATGGGCCGCCACGCGGGGTGGATCGCGCTGCACTCGGGAATCGCGGGCGGCGCACACGCCATCCTCATTCCGGAGCAGCCCGAGAGCATCGATCAGATCTGTGCGTGGGCGGTCAGCGTCCGTGACCGTGGTCGCTCGCCGATGGTCGTCGTCGCGGAGGGGTTCACTCTGCCGGACATGGCCGAACCGCACTCGACGAAGGGCCTCGACGGATTCGACCGTCCCCGGCTCGGGGGAATCGGCGAGCGGCTCGCGCCGATGATCGAGAAGCGCACCGGAATCGAAACGCGGGCAACGGTTCTCGGTCACATCCAGCGCGGCGGTGTGCCCACCGCGTTCGATCGCGTGCTGGCCACCCGGCTCGGCATGGCCATCGTCGACCTCGTCGCCGAGGGCGGCTGGGGAAAGATGGTCGCGCTGCACGGCACCGACATCGCCCACGTCCACTTCGACGAGGCTCTCGCCAATCACAAGACCGTTCCGGAGGAGCGGTACCAGGAGATGCGTGTCATCTTCGGCTGACGTACGGCGGTAAAGTATGCGCATGACTGCTGCCACCGTCGAGATGATGGATTACGACGAGGTGATCGCGCGCTTCGATCCCGTACTGGGGATGGAGGTCCACGTCGAGCTCGGAACCGCCACCAAGATGTTCTGTGGGTGTCCCACCGAATTCGGCGGCGAACCCAACACACAGGTCTGCCCGGTCTGCCTGGGTCTGCCCGGAGCACTGCCGGTGGTGAACGCTGCGGCCGTCGAGTCGGCGATCCGCATCGGGTTGGCTCTGAACTGTTCCATCACTCCGTGGGGCCGGTTCGCGCGCAAGAACTACTTCTACCCGGATCAGCCCAAGAACTACCAGATCTCGCAGTACGACGAACCCATCGCGACCGAGGGATACCTCGACGTGGTGCTCGACGACGGCACGACCTGGCGCGTGGAGATCGAGCGCGCGCACATGGAGGAGGACACCGGGAAGTCCCTGCACGTCGGTGGGGCCACGGGTCGGATCGACGGCGCGAGCCATTCGCTGCTCGACTACAACCGGGCCGGCGTGCCGTTGGTGGAGATCGTCACCAAGACCATCTCCGGTGCCGGCGAACGGGCGCCCGAGGTGGCGCGGGCCTACGTGACCGCGTTGCGGGAACTGCTCGAGGGACTCGGAGTCTCCGACGTCCGGATGGACCAGGGCTCGCTGCGCTGCGACGCCAACGTGTCTCTGATGGAGAAGGGTGCGTCGGAGTTCGGCACCCGCACCGAGACCAAGAACGTCAACTCGCTCAAGAGCGTCGAGGTGGCCGTTCGGTACGAGATGCGCAGGCAGGCTGCGATTCTCGCGGACGGCGGTGAGATCGTCCAGGAGACTCGGCACTTCCAGGAGGCGGACGGGACGACCAATCCCGGTCGCAAGAAGGAGACCGCCGAGGACTACCGCTACTTCCCGGAACCCGACCTCGAGCCCGTGGCGCCGGACGCGGCGTGGATCGAGGAGCTGCGAGCCACGATTCCCGAGGCGCCGTGGTTGGTTCGGGCGCGCATCCAGAAGGAGTGGGGTTGGTCCGACGCCGTCATGCGTGACGTGGTCAACGCCGGCGCGCTGCGTTCGATCACCGCGACGGTCGACGCCGGTGCCTCCGCCGACGCGGCCCGCAGCTGGTGGGTGGCGTATCTCGCCCAGCAGGCCAACACCCGATCGGTGGCACTCGAGGACCTGCCGATCACCCCGGCGCAGGTGGCTCGAGTCGCCGCGCTCGTGGCGGACCGCACTCTGACCAACGCCAACGCACGCAAGGTCGTGGACGGGGTGCTCGCCGGTGAGGGCGAACCCGACGCGGTGATCGACGCACGCGGACTGGCTGTGCAGCAGGATGATTCGGCCCTCGAAGCCGCCGTCGCCGACGCGCTGGCCGCCAATCCCTCGGTGGCCGACAAGATTCGCGGCGGCAAGGTGCAGGCTGCGGGCGCCATCGTCGGTGCGGTCATGAAAGCGACCAAGGGACAGGCGGATCCGGCCAGGGTCAAGGAACTGGTCATCGCCGCCTGCAGTTAGGTCCGGGCCGCGGCCGGCGCCCTACCGGGCAGAAGCCGGGCGCGGCTCAGTCGCTCCCGCCGCCGCCAGAGGGAACCGGAATGATCACGACGCGGTCGTCGGTCGGCGAGGGTGCACCGCCGTCCTTGTTGACGGTGCTCACCCAGACCTGTCCCTCCGCACCGGCGGCTGCGCCGCGCAGGCTCCCGTACTGGTTCTGCGCGGTCAGCGTCGGGGGAGAGGGGACGGCGCCGGTCTGCGGATCGATCGGCACGCTTGCGAGAGCACGCGCGTCGTCCATCGATATCGACACCGAACCGGGTCCGACGGCGCATCCGCCCACGCCCGGTCGATCGGGCCAGGTCCACACGCCGGCCACCACGGCGCCCTCGGGGGTGATGCGCGAGAGTCGATCCTCGGTCGCCGTGGCGTCGGTGACCCAGGTGTTCCCGTCGGGCGAGGTGCACACGTCCCCGGCCCGCCCGATACCGCTCATGAGCACCCGCGGAGCGGGTGAGGTGTCCGCGGCCGTACCGCCGAGGCCGAGAACCTTGCCCGCGAGGGACGACGGGTCGGCTGCGTTCGTCGGCTCGCCGGCGTCTCCGGTGATCACTCGGAGTTCGTTCGGTCCCGAGAAGTCCAGTGCGCCGGAGTTGCCGTTCGCGCCGCGCGGGATGCCGGTCAGCACGTTCTTCGGGACATCGCCCGCGGCGATCCGGACGACCCGGTTGTCGGACGGCGTCGTGATGTAGGCGTAGAGCAGTCGGTCCTCGGCGTAGGTGGGGGAGAGCGCGATGTCGAGCAGGCCCCCGGTGCCGCTGCCGTCCACCGGGATCGTGGCGAATTCGCTCGGGGGAACGCCGGGCGCGACGCGGTAGACCGTGCCGGTGCGGCGTTCGGCGACGAACGCGTCGGCTCCGCCGGGTAGAACGACCAGTCCGCCCAAGGTGTCGAGACAGGTCGCCACCACGTTGGGGTCCGGATCGTCGCACGGGCCCAGCGATTCCGGTGCCGGTGGCTCCGTGGGCTCGGCCGAATCCGATCCTGGCTCTCCGGGTTCGACGGGGGCGATGTCGGCGGCCTCGAAGCTGGGCTCGGGCGCGAACGGCGTGGACGCGGAATCGTCGAAACGTGCGCACCCCGCAGTGAGCAGGGCACCGGTCATCAGCAGCGCGAGCGCCGCCGTCGGGCGTCGCCGGCGTGAACCGCGCCCGGACCCTGCTGCCTGATCACCGACCGTCATGAGTCCCCACGGTACGGGTCCGGCGAGGCAGCCCGGAAAAACGCGGGCCGAGACCTACTCTGATCTGCGTGAGTGACAAGTCCCGAGACCCAGACGGCGCCGGCGCGCCCTACGAGCCCGCGTCGAGCCCGTACGACCAGCCCACCGAGCGCATCGGATCCACCGCCGGGTCGTCGTCGATGCCGCGCACGGACGACGATCTGGACGGCTCGTCCGGCGTGCACCCGACGGAACAGATTCCGACCTATCGAGGTGCCGACAGCACCGACGACGCGCGCACCGCCGGGTATGCGAACGTTCCCGATCAGTCCACCCGGGCGTTCTCGACGTCCGAGGTCGGTCCCGCGGGCGCCGGGATGGCCGGGGGCACGGCCGGAGCCGGGATGGCTACGGGTGCCGTGGCCACCGACGATCCGTCCGTGCGCCGGGAAGTCGTCGAGACCAAGGAGAGGCGCGGATCCCTCGATCTGGGTCTGTTGATCCTGCGGGTCTCCGTGGGCGCGATCATCCTGGTGCACGGTCTCCAGAAGTTGACCGGTTGGTTCGACGGCCCCGGTTTGTCCGGGTTCGAGGAGACGGTGGCCGGAGCCGGATACGACCAGGCGCGGCTGCTCTCCGTCTTCGGTGCCATCGGCGAGGTCGCGGGTGGCGCCCTGCTGATTCTCGGCCTGGCCACACCGCTGGCGGGCGCCGCCGTGGTCGCCGTGATGATCAACGCCTGGCTGGTGCGTCAGGTCGCGGAGCCGGGGCTGCAGTTCTTCGCACCCGACGGCGTGGAGTACGAGACGCTGCTGGTACTGGCCGCCGCGGCGATCGTGCTGACCGGACCGGGTCGGATCGCGATCGACGGCGGACGCGGCTGGGCGCGTCGGCCGTTCATCGGGTCGTTCCTGGCTCTTGCTCTGGGTATCGGCGGCGCGGTGGCCATCTGGATCCTGCTCAACGGAGCCGATCCGTTCGTCATGTGATCTCGCGACGCGTGATCACTTCGGCGGGGTCGGGTCCGACGCAACGGACTCGGCGCCGCCGTCGGACTCCGGCTCGTCGGTCGGCTCCGATTCGGTCGGTTCCGGCTCGGCCGGCTCTGTTTCGGCAGGCGGGGGCGTGGGATCGGGAACGGCGCCGTTGCTCGCGCGCGAGAGTTTCGGCAGATCGTCGATGGTGATCGCGGGTAGCGGGACCTGCGAGCCGTCCGCCAGGGTTGCCCGAGCCCATCGCAATCGAGGAAAGCTCAACCCCGTGACGTCGGCCCACGCGACGGTGCGGATCTGCACCATCGACCGGGCCCGGAGGGTGTCCGGGGTCACGGTGGTCCGCAGCCGGAGCACGGCGTAGGCCGCGAGCACCGGGAAGATCAGCGTCCAACCGAACAGCGCCGGGTTCCCGGCGACGGGGAAGGTGGCCCCGAAGAGGAACAGAACCACGCCGGCGAGGGCGAGGACGGGAATCCGGAACACGGTCGACGGCGGCGGCTCCGAGCCGGGGCCCGCGGAATCGGACGGTCCGGTGTGGGAGACTGTCACCGGTGGTTCGGACTGCTGTGAAGACGACACCCCTCTATCTTCGCACTGCGCACGTGCCGCGCTGCACCCACGAGTGCAGCGCACACGCCATCCCACATAATGGGATCTGTTGTTCGGTAAGTTTGACTGGCACTGCTTCACGCGCCTAACGTCACGCGTATGAAGCACCATGAGCTCGTAATCGGCAGGCGCGTCGTCGCCTGAGCCGATGTTCTTCTCGCTCAGCCACGACGCGCCACCCTCGCACAGCATCTGCTGGCGAGGGTTTTTTCTTGCCCGGATGAGGATCTAAGGACTTTCCAGTGAGTGCACCCACCGCCCGGCCCGGCCCGGCAGCCCGCAAGTCGAACTCTGCCGCGCCCACTCCCGCTGCGCCCCCGTCGCGCCGCCCCCTCCCTCCCGAGCGCGTCAGCGGCGCGAAAGCCGTCGTCCGCGCACTCGAGGAGCTCGAGGTCGACACCGTTTTCGGTATTCCCGGTGGCGCCGTGCTTCCGGTCTACGACCCCTTGCTCGATTCGACCAAGGTGCGCCACGTGCTCGTCCGGCACGAGCAGGGCGCCGGTCATGCCGCGACCGGCTACGCCCAGGCGACGGGACGGGTCGGGGTCTGCATGGCCACGTCCGGCCCCGGCGCGACGAATCTGGTGACCCCGTTGGCCGACGCGCAGATGGATTCGGTTCCCATCGTCGCGATCACCGGCCAGGTCGGCCGCTCGCTGATCGGAACCGACGCGTTCCAGGAAGCGGACATCTCGGGTATCACGATGCCCGTCACCAAGCACAACTTCCTCATCACCGACGGGGCCGACATCCCGCGCATCATGGCGGAGGCGTTCTACCTGGCGTCGTCCGGACGGCCGGGCGCCGTGCTCGTCGACATCCCCAAGGACGTCCTGCAGGCACAGACCACGTTCTCGTGGCCGCCGGAGATGCGTCTGCCGGGCTACCGTCCGGTGACCAAACCGCACGGCAAGCAGGTTCGCGAGGCCGCCCGGCTGATCGCCGCGGCGAAGAAGCCGGTGCTGTACTGCGGTGGCGGTCTGATCAAGGCCGAGGCGGCCGCCGAGTTGCTCGAGCTCGCCGAGCTCACCGGCATCCCCGTCGTGACCACGCTGATGGCGCGCGGGGTGTTCCCGGACGGGCACGATCTGAACCTGGGCATGCCCGGCATGCACGGAACCGTCGCCGCCGTGGCCGCGCTGCAGCGCAGCGACCTGCTGATCACCCTCGGAGCGCGGTTCGACGACCGAGTCACCGGCCGACTCGACTCCTTCGCCACCGAGGCCAAGGTGATCCACGCGGACATCGACCCCGCCGAGATCGGCAAGAACCGCTTCGCCGACGTCCCGATCGTCGGGGACTGCCGCGAGGTCATCGTCGAGCTGCTCGAGGCCCTGCGTGCGGATCGCGCCACCGGAACCACCCTGGACCTGACCGACTGGTGGACGTACCTGGACGACGTCCGTCGGCGCTTCCCGCTCAGCTACGACCGCCCGTCCGACGGCGCGATGTCACCGGAGTTCGTCATCCAATCCATCGGAAAGTTCGCCGGACCCGACGCCATCTACTGCGCCGGTGTGGGCCAGCACCAGATGTGGGCCGCGCAGTTCATCAGCTACGAGAAGCCGCGTACGTGGCTCAACTCGGGCGGACTCGGGACCATGGGTTACGCCGTTCCCGCCGCCATGGGCGCCAAGATGGGCATGCCGGACACCGAGGTGTGGGCCATCGACGGTGACGGGTGTTTCCAGATGACCAACCAGGAACTCGCGACCTGTGCGGTCGAGGGCATCCCCATCAAGGTGGCCGTGATCAACAACGGAAACCTGGGGATGGTGCGGCAGTGGCAGACCCTCTTCTACGAGGAGCGCTACTCCAACACCGAACTCGGGACACACGGAACGGTGCGAATCCCGGACTTCCTCAAACTAGCCGAGGCGCTGGGATGCGTCGGGCTCCGCTGCGAGCGTGAGGAGGACGTCGACGCGGTCATCGCGCAGGCGAGGGCGATCAACGATCGACCGGTGGTCATCGACTTCATCGTCGGCAAGGACGCCCAGGTGTGGCCGATGGTCGCCGCGGGCACCGGCAATTCCGAGATCCAGGCCGCGCGCGGCATCCGGCCCCTCTTCGATCTCGACGACGCCGCGCAGGGTGTCGTCGCCGAGGTCACCGAAGATGCACTCGAGCAGGGCGCCGAGAACGCGAACGACGCGAACGCGAAAGGTATCGATCAGTGAGCACCAGTCACACCCTGAGCGTCCTCGTCGAGGACAAGCCCGGCGTCCTGGCCCGCGTGGCCTCGCTGTTCTCGCGCCGCGGATTCAACATCGCCTCGCTCGCCGTGGGCGGCACCGAGGTGCCCGAGATCTCGCGTATGACCATCGTGGTCACCGTCGACGAATTCCCGCTCGAGCAGGTGACGAAGCAGCTGAACAAGCTGGTGAACGTCATCAAGATCGTCGAGCAGGAGGCCGATTCGTCGGTGGCGCGTGAGTTGGTGCTGATCAAGGTCCGGGCCGACGCGAGTGTGCGCAGCGAGGTCATCGAGACGGTGAACCTGTTCCGCGCCAAGGTCATCGACGTCTCACCCGAGGCCGTCACGGTGGAGGCGACCGGTACCCGGTCGAAGCTCGAGGCGCTGCTGCGCATGCTCGACCCGTACGGTGTGCGCGAGATCGTGCAGTCCGGTGTCGTGGCCGTCGGCCGCGGGCCGAAGTCGATCACCGCGTCGCGGTAACTGCGGTACCACCGAAACACCCGAACCGAACAACGTCATATTGCACCCGGGAACACCCCGGGCAAACGAGGAGGAAAACCAGTGGCAGTCGAGATGTTCTACGACGACGATGCGGATCTGTCGATCATTCAGGGTCGCAAGGTTGCGGTCATCGGCTACGGCAGCCAGGGCCACGCGCACTCGCTGAGCCTGCGCGATTCGGGCGTCGACGTCCGCATCGGCCTGAAGGACGGCTCGAAGTCGCGGGCCAAGGCGGAGGAGCAGGGCCTCAAGGTCGGCACGCCCGCCGAGGTCTCCGAGTGGGCGGACGTCATCATGCTCCTCGCACCGGACACCGCACAGGCGTCGATCTTCACGAACGACATCGAGCCCAACCTGAAGGACGGCGACGCGCTGTTCTTCGGTCACGGTCTCAACATCCACTTCGACCTGATCACCGCGCCGGAATTCGTCACCGTCGGCATGGTCGCTCCGAAGGGCCCCGGCCACCTCGTGCGCCGCCAGTTCGTCGACGGCAAGGGCGTTCCCGCCCTCATCGCCGTCGATCAGGACCCCAAGGGCGAGGGCCAGGCGCTGGCACTGTCCTACGCCCGCGGCATCGGTGGTACGCGCGCCGGCGTCATCAAGACCACGTTCAAGGAAGAGACCGAGACGGACCTCTTCGGCGAGCAGGCCGTGCTGTGCGGCGGCACCGAAGAGTTGGTCAAGGTCGGCTTCGAGGTCATGGTCGAGGCGGGTTACGCCCCCGAGATGGCCTACTTCGAGGTCCTGCACGAGCTCAAGCTCATCGTCGACCTCATGTACGAGGGCGGCATCGCCCGTATGAACTACTCGGTGTCCGACACCGCGGAGTTCGGCGGCTACCTCTCCGGACCCCGCGTCATCGACGCCGGCACCAAGGAGCGCATGAAGGCGATCCTCGCCGACATCCAGTCCGGTGAGTTCACCCGCCGCCTCGTGGCCAACGTCGAGAACGGCAACACCGAGCTCGAGGGTCTGCGCAAGGAGAACGCCGAGCATCCCATCGAGGTCACCGGCAAGAAGCTGCGCGACCTGATGAGCTGGGTCGACCGTCCGATCACCGAGACCGCCTGATCCTGTTCGTCCCCGGGGGGCGCTCGACGGCCGATTCGTCGGTCGAGGGTGCCCCCCGGTTCCGGGTCCGCCCCGCTCTAGAATCCTTCCGTCGACCACCACCGCAGACCGAACCGAATCAGGGAGTTCTCCACGTGAGCCAGCCAGGCCGTCCAGTCGTTCTCATCGCCGACAAGCTCGCTCAGTCCACCGTCGATGCTCTCGGCGACGGTGTCGAGGTCCGCTGGGTCGACGGTCCGGACCGTCCCGCCCTGCTCGCCGCCGTCCCCGACGCCGACGCCATCCTGGTCCGGTCGGCAACCACCGTCGACGCCGAGGTGCTCACCGCGGGAACCAAACTCAAGATCGTCGCGCGGGCCGGTGTGGGCCTCGACAACGTCGACGTCCCCGCCGCCACCGAGCGGGGAGTGCTCGTGGTCAACGCGCCGACCTCCAACATCCACACGGCCGCCGAGCATGCGGTCACCCTTCTCCTCGCCGCCGCTCGTCAGATCCCCGCCGCCGACGCGACGCTGCGCGATCACCAGTGGAAGCGCAGCAAGTTCAACGGTGTCGAGATCTTCGGCAAGACCGTCGGTGTCGTCGGACTCGGCCGTATCGGCCAGCTGTTCGCGCAGCGTCTCGCCGCGTTCGAGACACACGTCATCGCGTACGACCCCTACGTGTCCGCCGCTCGCGCAGCGCAGTTGGGCATCGAGCTGGTCTCCCTCGACGAGCTGCTCGAGCGGGCGGACATGTTCTCCGTCCACCTCCCCAAGACTCCCGAGACCACGGGCATCATCGGCACGGAGGCCCTCGCCAAGACCAAGAAGGGCGTCATCGTCGTCAACGCAGCCCGCGGCGGTCTGGTCGACGAGCAGGCCCTGGCCGACGCGATCACCAGCGGCCACGTCTTCGCCGCCGGTATCGACGTCTACGCCAGCGAGCCCTGCACCGACAGCCCGCTCTTCGAACTCCCGCAGGTCGTGGTGACCCCGCACCTCGGCGCCTCCACCACCGAGGCGCAGGACCGGGCCGGCACCGACGTCGCGCGGTCCGTGTTGCTCGCTCTCGCAGGCGAATTCGTACCCGACGCGGTCAACGTTTCCGGCGGTTCGGTCGGCGAGGAGGTCGCGCCCTGGCTCGACATCGTCCGCAAGCAGGGTGTGTTGCTCGGTGCACTGTCGTCCGATCTGCCCACCTCTCTCTCGGTCGACGTGCGGGGGGAACTGGCGTCGGAGGACGTCGACATCCTGAAGCTGTCGGCCCTGCGTGGCATCTTCTCGGCCGTCATCGAGGACGCCGTGACGTTCGTCAACGCACCGTCGCTCGCCGCCGAGCGCGGCGTCACCGCCGAGGTCAGTACGGCCAGCGAGAGCCCCAACCATCGCAGCGTCGTCGACGTGCGCGCGGTCTACGGCGACGGCACCGTGCTCAACGTCGCAGGAACGTTGACGGGTCCGCAGCAGGTGGAGAAGATCGTGAACATCAACGGTCGTAACTTCGACCTGCGCGCCGAGGGCAAGAACCTCATCGTCACCTACGCCGATCAGCCCGGGTCGCTCGGTCGCATCGGAACCGCACTCGGCAACGCCGGTGTGGACATCGCCGCCGCAGCGCTGAGCCAGGACGCCGACGGCAGCGGCGCGACGATTCTGCTGCGCGTCGATCGCGACGTTCCCGCGGACGTCCGTTCGGACATCGCCGACGCCGTGGGCGCGACGACTCTCGAACTGGTCGACCTCTCGTGAGGCTCGCAGTCGTCGCCGGAGACGGCATCGGACCCGAGGTCGTGACCGAGGCGCTCAAGGTGCTCGACGCAGTTGCGCCCGGGGCGAGCGTCACCGAGTACGACCTCGGTGCCCGTCGCTACCACGCGACCGGGGAGATCCTGCCCGATTCGGTGCTCGACGAACTTCGCGGTCACGACGCGATCCTGTTGGGGGCCATCGGCGATCCGTCCGTTCCGCCCGGCATTCTCGAGCGCGGCCTGCTGCTGAAGGCCCGGTTCGCGCTCGATCACCACATCAACCTGCGGCCCTCCAAGCTGTACCCCGGCGTGACCGGGCCACTGGTGGGAAACAAGCCCATGGACATCGTCGTCGTCCGCGAGGGCACCGAAGGTCCCTACACGGGCAACGGCGGGGCCATCCGCGTCGGAACGCCCCACGAGGTCGCGACCGAGGTCAGCCTCAACACCCGCTTCGGGGTCGAGCGCGTCGTGCGCGACGGTTTCGCGCGCGCGTCGGCGCGGCGGGGGCACCTGACGCTGTTGCACAAGACCAACGTGCTCTCGTTCGCCGGCTCGCTGTGGAAGCGCACCGTCGACGAGGTCGCGACCGAGTTCCCGGACGTCGAGGTGGCCTACCAGCACATCGACGCGGCCACGATCCATCTGGTGACCGATCCGGGCCGCTTCGACGTGATCGTCACCGACAACCTGTTCGGCGACATCATCACCGATCTCGCTGCGGCCGTCAGCGGTGGCATCGGGTTGGCCGCGAGCGGGAACATCGATGCGACCAAGGCCAACCCGAGCATGTTCGAACCCGTGCACGGGAGCGCACCGGACATCGCAGGCCAGGGAGTCGCGGACCCCACCGCGGCGATCCTGTCGGTGTCGTTGTTGCTCGCACACGTCGGTGACCAGGACGGTGCGGATCGAGTCGAGGCGGCCGTCGCCGCCGACCTCGAGTCCCGGTCCGTGGAGGCGCCGGGCACCACGGTGGCCGTCGGGGACCGCATCGCGGGTCGGCTCTAGCCGGTCCGGTCGGCGGTGCTCCTCGGCAGCACGGGGAGCGCCGCGGCCGCCAGGACGGCGCACACCGCGAAGGCCGCCGCATAGGACGTCTGTCCGATCAGCAGGCCGAAGACCGGGGGAACGGCGGCCGCGGCCAGGTACTGCACGGTGTTCTGAGAACCCAGTGCGCGTCCGCTCCAGAAGGGTCCGGCGATCTCGGCGACCGCGGTGAACGCCAGTCCGTTCGGCGCCACGGTGGCCACCGAGGCCACGACGAGGAGGGCGATCGCCACCGAGACATCGGCGGCGTCGGCCGCTGCGAGGGCCGCCATCACGACGGCGATGGACACGACGATCCACCGCATCGGGCGCATGCGAGACCCCACCCGATCCGAGAGAACTCCGGCCGCGATGCGCCCGAAGGCCCCGCCGATCTGCGCGAGCGTGATGATCACGCCGGCGGCCGCGGGTGACCAGTCGCGCTGATCGGTCAGCCACACCAGGGCGAAGGTCCACACGACGTACTGCGGCACCACCAGCAACACCGAGGCACCGTGGATACGCCACAGCACCGAGTGTCCGCGATAGGGGTTGGTGAGCAGGTCCGCGCTCGCGCCCGCGGACCGCGACGGCCGCGGCGGATCGAAGACGAGGATCAGACACGCGAGTGCGGCGAGAGCCGATGCGGCGGCGGGCAGCAGCATCGCGGCGGCGATGCCGTGACGATCGGCCAGGGTCGGAACGGTCAGAGCGGACACGGCGACGCCCAGGGGCAGGGCCATCTGGCGGATGCCCATCGCGAGTCCGCGTCGCTGGGCCGGGAACCAGCCGACCACGACGCGTCCGGTGGCGGAGTTGACGCTGGCGGCCGCAGATCCGCCCAGCAGCAGGAACAGCCCCAGCGTGACCGTGGACTCGGTGGTCGACGCGGCGAAGGCCGCTGCGGAGGTCAGCACGGATCCGGTGACGAGCGCGCGTCGTTCTCCCACCCGGTCCACGATCGCGCCCCATACGAACAGGGTCAGCAGAACGCCGACGGTGGGCATCGCCACCACCACCCCTGCGCCCGCGAGCGACATCCCTCGATCGACCCGGAGGGCGGGGATGAGGAATGCCGCTCCGTTGATCATCAGTGCCGCGGCCACCGTCGCCAGCATGCCGACGATCAGCATGGTCCAGCGTCCGGCGGCCGAGCCGGTGTATCGCTCACGGGGGCCGGGGTTGTCGGCAGGCGGGTGTGCGGACACGGCGGTGACCTTCCCCCTCCCGGAACCGTTCGGTTCGCGATCCCACTGACTGAGACAGCCGTTCCGAATGATGATCGACCCCGACGACTGTACGCCGGTGGCGTCGAACTTCGGCACGCCCTCCGCGGTCTCGGCACCGGACCTCGATAGACTCTGCGCCATGCGTCTTGGTCGAGTAGCGAGTCCCGATGGTGTCGCCTTCGTGTCGATCGAGGGTGACGGTGACGAGCGAACCGCTCGGGAGATCGCCGAGCATCCCTTCGGCACACCCACGTTCACGGGTCGGAGTTGGCCGCTCGCCGACGTCCGCCTGCTGGCGCCGATCCTGGCGAGCAAGGTGATCTGTGTCGGCAAGAACTACGCCGATCACGTCCAGGAGATGGCCGCGCTGAGCGGTGACGCGTCGGGCGGCGCCGAGGCCCCGGCGGATCCCGTGATCTTCATCAAGCCCAACACCTCCATCGTGGGGCCGGCCGCGAACATCGTGCGTCCCAAGAACTCCGACGAGGTCCACTTCGAGGGCGAACTGGCCGTGGTGATCGGGCGTCCGTGCAAGGACGTTCCCGCCGCGCGGGCGTCCGAGGTGATCCTCGGATACACCGTGGCCAACGACGTCACGGCCCGCGATCACCAACGTCACGACGGCCAGTGGACCCGCGCGAAGGGATACGACACCTTCTGCCCGCTCGGGCCGTGGATCGAGACCGCGATCGATCCGTCGGACCTGTCGATCACCACCACCGTCGACGGTGAGGTGAAGCAGAGCAGCCGGACATCGATGCTGTTGCACGCGGTTCCGGAGATCATCGAGTGGATCTCGGCGGTGATGACGCTGCTCCCCGGTGACGTCATCCTCACGGGCACACCGGCCGGCGTCGGTCCGCTCGAGGCCGGACAGTCCGTGTCGGTGGAGATCGACGGTATCGGCACCCTCGTCAACCCGGTCGTGAACAAGTGAGCGCCGATGCCGCTGCGCCCGTGAGCGCCGATGCCGCTGCGCCCGTGAGCGCCGATACCGCTGTGCGCGTGCGCTTCTGCCCGTCGCCGACAGGGACTCCGCACGTCGGTCTCGTCCGCACCGCGCTGTTCAACTGGGCGTTCGCGCGACACCACGGTGGGGCTTTCGTGTTCCGTATCGAGGACACCGACGCCGCTCGCGACTCGGAGGAGTCCTACCGCGCTCTCCTGGACGCGCTGCGCTGGTTGGGGCTCGAGTGGGACGAGGGTCCGGAGGTGGGCGGCCCGTACGAGCCGTACCGCCAGTCACTGCGCCGCGATCGCCACCTCGAGGTCGTCCGGGCGCTGGTGGAGGCGGGGGAGGCGTACGAATCGTTCTCCACGCCCGAGGAAGTCGAGGCGCGGCACCGCGCCGCCGGCCGCGACCCGAAGCTCGGCTTCGACAACTTCGATCGCGATCTGACCGACGATCAGCGTCGGGCGTTCGTCGACGAGGGTCGTAAACCCGTGATCCGACTGCGCATGCCGGATCACGATCTGACCTGGACCGACCTGGTGCGCGGCGAGACCACCTTCCGCGCCGGCACGGTGCCGGATTTCGCGCTCACGCGCGGCAACGGAATCCCGCTGTACACCCTCGTCAATCCCGTCGACGACGCGTTGATGAGGATCACTCACGTCCTGCGCGGAGAGGATCTTCTCTCGTCCACTCCCCGGCAGCTCGCGCTGTACGAAGCCCTCACGCGGATCGGTGTGGCCGAACGTGTTCCGGAGTTCGGTCACCTGCCGTTCGTCATGGGGCAGGGAAACAAGAAGCTGTCCAAGCGTGATCCGGAGGCGAACCTGTTCCTCCATCGGGACCGGGGGTTCGTTCCCGAGGGCCTGTTGAACTATCTCGCGCTTCTGGGATGGGGTTTCTCCGACGACCGCGACGTCTTCTCGCTCGACGAGATGGTGGCCGCGTTCGACGTGTCGACGGTGAACGCCAACCCCGCGCGGTTCGATCAGAAGAAAGCCGACGCGATCAACGCGGAGCACATCCGTCTTCTCGATCCGGCCGATTTCGCGACGCGGCTGCGGACGTACCTGGAGCTGCACGGCCACCCCGTCGACACCGTCGATGCCGAGACGTTCACCGCAGCAGCGGAACTGGTGCAGACTCGCATCGTGGTCCTGTCCGATGCCTGGGGGTTGCTGAAGTTCCTGCTGCAGCCCGCGGCCGAGTTCGTCGTCGATCCGGCGGCCGCGGCGAAGAACCTCGGTACCGACGCGGCACCCGTGCTCGACGCCACGGATGCGGCACTGTCGTCGTTGGCCGAGTGGACACCCGACGCGATAGAGGAGGCGCTCAAGGTCGCGCTCGTCGACGGGTTGGAGCTCAAGCCCCGCAAGGCTTTCGCACCGGTGCGCGTCGCCGTCACCGGCTCGCACATCAGCCCCCCGCTCTACGAGTCGATGGTTCTGCTGGGCCGTGAGACGACCATGGCGCGCATTCGGTCGGCGCGCGCGTCGATCGACGGCTGACGCGGGCGCTCGATGGGTGCGACCGACAGGATCGATGCCTTTCAACGCAAGCACCCGGCGGCCGGTTACCCGCTGGCGGTCGTCTACAAGTTCGTCGACGATCAGGGCGGCTATCTCGCTGCGCTGATCGCCTACTTCGGCTTCGTCTCTCTCTTCCCGCTTCTGCTGCTGTTCTCCACGGTGCTGGGGATCGTGTTGGCCGGGGACCCCGAACTGCAGCAGCGGATCATCGATTCCGCGATGAGTCAGATCCCGCTCATCGGAGACGAACTCGGCGAGCCGGATCGATTGAGCGGGGGAACGGGCGCGATCGTCGTCGGTGTCTTGGGCTCGTTGTACGGCGGGCTCGGAGTCTCCGTGGCCGCCCAGAACGCGATGAACACGGCGTGGTCGGTCCCGAAGAACGAACGCCCCGACCCGCTCCGCGCGCGAGTGCGGGGATTCGGTCTGCTCGCGACCGTCGGTACCGCCATCGTGGGTTTGACCGTGCTCAACGGATTCAACGCCGCCGGCGTCTTCGGGACGGTGGTCGGGTTCTTCGTCACCGTGGCGGCCATCGTCCTCAACATCGCGACGTTCGTCGTGCTGTTCCGGCTCGGCACCACGCGGGCGCTGTCGGTCCGTGACGTCCTTCCGGGCGCGATCATCGCCGGGCTCGTGTGGCAGGCGCTGCAATCGTTCGGTGGGTTCTACGTTCAACAGGTGGTGGGCAACGCGGAAACCACCAACGGGGTGTTCGCGATCGTGCTCGGATTGCTGGCGTTCCTGTACGTGTCGGCGATCCTGCTGGTGTTCTGCATCGAGGTGAACGTGGTTCGGGTCGATCGGCTGCACCCACGGGCGTTGCTGACTCCGTTCACGGACAACGTGGACTTGACCGACGGCGACCGCGATGCCTACACCGCCGCCGCCGAGGCGCAGCGACACAAGGGTTTCGAGGAGATCGACGTCAGCTTCGGCGAGCCCGGCGGTGGCCGCGAGCCGGGGGCGACCGATGAGCCCGAGGCCGAATCCACCCGCTGAGCTGCTGGTTTGGTGATTTCAGCCGGGTGTTTGGTAGTGTTCTCCACGGCCCGAAACGGTGCGGAGATCGCAGCCGGAACAGGCCATTGGGGTATGGTGTAATTGGCAACACAGCGGTTTCTGGTACCGCCATTCTAGGTTCGAGTCCTGGTACCCCAGCCGAGAAACAGCCGATTTCGTCGGTTGCTCTCCACCGGTTATGCTCGTCCGGTTGCTCGAACTGCTTCACATCTCCACCAGTACCGACACACAGTCGGTACACATGCACAGTCTTGGCCCCGTCGTCTAGCGGCCTAGGACGCCGCCCTCTCAAGGCGGTAGCGCGGGTTCGAATCCCGTCGGGGCTACACACGAGAACAGCACCTCTCGATCATGTCGAGGGGTGCTGTTCTTTTTTCTCGAAGTAGGTGTCCGGTGTCTCGACCGGCGCGGTCAGGCGTCGGAGTCGCGGGCCGCGGGAGCCGTCGATCCTGCCACCGGCATCGGATCGAGTCCGAGTTTGCGATGGTCCCAGGACCGACTGCGGGTGGGATCGAGTCGCATCACCACGCGCTTGTTCATCATCATGTCGACGAAGGGCCGGTGTTCGTCGGTGTACGGGCCGGTGTACCGCTCCCACACGCTGATACCCACCGCGAGCAGGTCGTCCGGGTCGTCGCTGATGTGCGCGGTGCCCTCGAAGGAGACGCCGCGCAGGGTGTCGTAGGTGTCGCCGGCCTCGATCGACACCGTGCAGCGATCGTCGCGCCGGAGATTGACCGCCTTCTGGGACTTGGCCTTGGTCTCGAACCACACGGCGCCGTCGACGACGGCGAACCACATGGCGACCAGATGCGGAAGTCCGCTCGGTCCGATGGTGGCGAGCGTCGCCACTCGGCTCTGCTCGACGAAGGAGCGGATCTCGTCCTCGGTCATGGTGATGTTCGCGCGTTGATTGGTTCCCATGATCGACCTGGTTACCACACCGAGGCACCCGAGTGGGTCAGGCCGCCTCGACCCTCAGTCGCTTCTGGATCGCATCGGCGGCGGCGACGAGGTCCGCGGCCCACCGCGCGCCGGGCCGGCGTCCCATGCGGTCGATGGGGCCCGATACCGACACCGCGGCGATCACCCGGTCCTGCCGGTCGCGGATGGGGGCGGCGACGGACGCCACGCCGGGTTCGCGTTCCGCGGCGCTCTGGGCCCAACCGCGGCGCACGGTCTCGGTGAGTACGCGCTCGCCGAACGCCGCGTCGGGCAGAACCGCGCGTCGCAGGGCAGGGTCGGCCCAGGCGAGAAGGACCTTCGCGCCCGATCCCGCGGTGAGGGGCAGGCGGGCACCGACGAGGACGGTGTCGCGCAACCCCGTGGGGGGCTCGAGGGCGGCGACGCAGACGCGAGCCGTGCCGTCGATCCGGAAGACCTGAACGCTCTCTCCGGTGATCTCGCGCAGCCGGGGCAACACGGTCGATGCCGCATCGATGAGCGGATCCTGCGCGGTGTCCGCGAGTTCGGCGAGCCCGGGACCGGGCCGCCACAGCCCGTCGTCGTCACGGGTGAGCAGGCGGTGCACCTCGAGCCCCACCGCGAGCCGATGGGCGGTGGCGCGAGGCAGTCCGGTGTGCTCGCACAGGTCGCCGAGAGTCGACGGTCCGCGGGAGGCCGCGTGCAGAACGCTCATTGCTTTGTCGAGAACGCCGATGCCGCTATGCTGTCCCATAGGTCGATACTATCGTCTCACTGATTGGGACGACAGACCTTCGACCGAGACTGCGAGAAAGGTGGGATCGATGGTAGCCAAGACCCTGGCGGAGAAGGTCTGGGATCAGCACGTGGTGGTGCGAGGCGGTGGAGAGGGCGACGCGACCAAGCCGGACCTGATCTACATCGATCTCCACCTCGTGCACGAGGTCACCAGCCCGCAGGCCTTCGACGGCCTCCGCCTGGCCGGTCGTCCGGTTCGCCGCCCGGATCTGACGATCGCCACCGAGGATCACAACGTTCCGACCGTCGACATCGACCAGCCCATCGCGGATCTCGTCTCTCGAACGCAGGTCGACACGCTCCGTCGCAACTGCGAGGAGTTCGGCATCCGCCTGCACTCGATGGGTGACATCGAACAGGGCATCGTGCACATCATCGGACCGCAGCTCGGGCTGACGCAGCCCGGGATGACGGTGGTGTGCGGCGACTCCCACACCTCCACCCACGGCGCGTTCGGTGCCTTGGCCATGGGTATCGGCACCAGCGAGGTCGAACACGTGATGGCCACGCAGACCCTGTCGCTGCGTCCGTTCAAGACCATGTCCGTGACCGTCGACGGTGAGCTGGGGGACGACGTCGGGAGCAAGGACCTCATCCTCGCGGTCATCGCGCAGATCGGTACCGGCGGCGGACAGGGATACGTCATCGAATATCGCGGCAGCGCCATCGAGAAGTTGTCGATGGAAGCGCGAATGACGATCTGCAACATGTCCATCGAGGCCGGCGCGAGGGCGGGGATGATCGCTCCGGATCAGACGACCTTCGATTACGTCCAGGGTCGTCCGCATGCGCCGACGGGTGCGGACTGGGACGCGGCGGTCGAGAACTGGCGCACTCTGGTGACGGACGACGGCGCGGTCTTCGACAAGGAGGTTCGCATCGACGCCTCGACGCTGACCCCGTTCGTCACCTGGGGGACCAACCCCGGGCAGGGCGCGCCGATCGGCTCCTCCGTGCCGGACCCGGCCGAGATGCTCGACGAGGCGGAGAGCCAGGCGGCGGAGAAGGCACTCGCCTACATGGACCTGACGGCGGGAACTCCGTTGCGCGACATCGTCGTGGACACCGTGTTCCTGGGTTCGTGCACCAACGGCCGCATCGAGGATCTCCGGGTCGCCGCCCGAATCCTCGACGGACGCTCGGTCGCGGACGGAGTCCGCATGCTGGTGGTACCGGGTTCCATGCGGGTGCGTTCGCAGGCGGAGGACGAGGGCTTGGGCGACATCTTCCTCGCGGCGGGTGCGGAATGGCGACAGGCCGGATGCTCGATGTGTCTGGGAATGAACCCGGATCAACTGGCGCCGGGGGAGCGGTCCGCGTCGACGTCCAACCGGAACTTCGAGGGGCGGCAGGGCAAGGGCGGTCGGACCCACCTCGTCTCCCCGGCGGTCGCGGCCGCCACCGCGGTGCGCGGACGCCTTTCCGCCCCCGCCGATCTCGACTGATCCCCCTCGATCACCTCTCGTCAGGAGTTACGACATGGAATCGTTCACCACACACACGGGCATCGGCGTACCGCTGCGACGCAGCAACGTCGACACCGACCAGATCATCCCCGCCGTCTACTTGAAGCGTGTCACGCGTACGGGTTTCGAGGACGGGCTGTTCGCCGGCTGGCGACAGGACCCGGGGTTCGTCCTCAACGTCGCCCCGTTCGACGCCGGCTCGGTTCTGGTGGCGGGCCCCGATTTCGGTACCGGCTCGTCCCGCGAACATGCCGTGTGGGCCCTGAACGACTTCGGATTTCGCGTCGTCATCGCGTCTCGATTCGGTGACATCTTCCGCGGAAACGCGGGAAAGGCAGGGCTGCTCGCCGCCGTCGTCGAACAATCCGACGTCGAGTTGTTGTGGAAATTGCTCGACGAACACCCCGGAACCGAATTGACCGTCGATCTCGAAACGAAGACCGTCAGCGCCGGAACTCTGGTGGTGCGCTTCGATATTGACGACTACACCCGCTGGCGTCTGATGGAGGGGCTCGACGACATCGCGCTCACGTTGCGCCAGGTAGAGGCAATTTCGGAGTACGAGACGTCACGTCCGGAATGGAAGCCGACAACGGTCTCCGTCGACAACTGATCCCTCCGCCGAGCGGGTTCTGCCTCCCGCCGCGCGACACTCATTGCGCCCTTGTGCTTTACGCGAGAGGTGCCGATGTGGCGAGCCTCGTGGACTACTGCGCATTTCGGGTTTACCGTGGTAGGCAGTCGGTCCTACGAGGGGCCCATTCAGGTATGCGGAGGAATCACGAATGAACAAGGCAGAACTGATCGACGCCCTCACCGAGAAGACCGGTGCCGACCGTCGAAGCGCGACGGAGGCCGTCGAGAACATGGTCGACATCATCGTGCGCGCCGTCCACCGCGGAGAGTCCGTGACCATCACCGGATTCGGAGTCTTCGAGCAGCGCCGCCGCGCGGCGCGCGTCGCCCGCAACCCCCGCACCGGTGAGACCGTCAAGGTGAAGCCGACGTCGGTTCCCGCGTTCCGTCCCGGCGCTCAGTTCAAGGCCGTGATCTCCGGCGGCCAGAAGCTCGCCGCCACCGGCCCGGCCGTCAAGCGTGGTTCCTCGGCCGCCCCGGCCAAGAAGGCGGCCGCCAAGAAGACCGCCGCGAAGGCCCCCGCCAAGTCCGCGGCGAAGAAGACCACGGCGGCAAAGGCTCCTGCCAAGACGGCAGCGAAGAAGACCGCGGCCAAGGCTCCCGCCAAGACCGCAGCGAAGAAGACCGCGGCCAAGGCTCCCGCCAAGACGGCAGCGAAGAAGACCACGGCCGCCAAGGCTCCCGCCAAGACCGCAGCGAAGAAGACCGCGGCCAAGGCTCCCGCCAAGACCGCAGCGAAGAAGACCACTGCCGCAAAGGCTCCCGCCAAGAAGACTCCGGCCAAGAAGGCGGCGACCAAGGCTCCTGCCAAGAAGGCCCCCGCAAAACGTACTGCGCGCAAGTAACTTTCGAGCTCTCCGCGTACCGAACGACCTCGACGTGCGACACCCCACGCTGCGAACTGCGGCGTGGGGTGTCGTCGTCGTGGTGGGGTCGGTCGGACCGCTGGTCCTGCCGAGGCTCAGATATCCCTCGGCAGCGGCGAATCGGTGTAGTCGGCCGCCACCAGGACCCCGTCGTGAAGACTCAGAACCCACACACTCGCTTTCCGGGACCGGGTGCGTTCGAGCGAGACACCGTCCACGTCGGCCCACCAGCTCATCAGATACGGAATGACCTGGCCCTGACTGCAGATCACGGGCACCCCCGGCGTTGTCGCCGCGATCTCGCGGGCCCGCCGGCGTCCCGCCTCCGGATCGAGTGCGTAGGGCTCCTCGGTGAGGGACTTCTCCGACTCGATGTCGATCGAGTTCGCGGTCGCCCACGGTTCGATCGTCTGGGTGCACCGCACGCGTTCGGCGCTGAAGGCGTGCGTGCCGCCGAACGCGTCGAGCAGCGGGACCAGCGCGGCGGCCTGCCTGACGCCGACGCTGTCGAGCGGGCGCTCGGCGTCGTCACCGCGGTACCGCGCCTTGCCCCCGGCTCGGGCATGCCGAACCAGTACCGTCGTCCGAGTCCGATGCGGGGCCTGGAGGAAGCGATCCAGGACCGTGCGGTCCTGCTCGTACGTCAACAGTTCGCGCGCCTCGTCGACGCCGAGCCAGCGGATGTCGTCGACCTCGTCGTTGGCCGCGAACTCGCCGTCTCGCACCTCGGCGGACCAGTAGTCCACGCGCTTCTCCGGCCCGGGTTTCTTCGATCGCTTTCCGCGCGGCGGCAACGCGTACTCGACGGACCCCAGGCTGCGACCGAGCACGCAGCGGTACCCGGTTTCCTCGTGTACCTCGCGCACCGCGGCGACCGCGGCGATCTCGTGCGGTTCCACCTTCCCCTTGGGAAGCGACCAATCGTCGTAGCGCGGTCGGTGCACGATCGCGATGGACGGTGGTTCGCCGTCGTGGCCGCGCCAGAGCACCGCGCCCGCCGCGAGGATCGGACCGATCGGCGACGAGGCCTTCTTCTTCACCGAGCTCGCCACGTCAGGACCCGGCGTAGCGTCGCTGCCGCATCAACGAGACCTGATGCTCGCGAACCGTTTCCCCACCCGCGGGGGATGCGACCCAGGCGCCGTCGGACCGCAGGATCCAGCACCGGGTGGTCTCGCCCATCGCCGAGTCGAGAACCGAGTCGATCTGTTCGGTCAGCTTGGGGTCCTTGACCTGGACCATGACCTCGACGCGCCGGTCGAGGTTGCGGTGCATCATGTCCGCGCTGCCGATCCAGAACTGGTCGGTCGCCTTCAGGTGCAGCACCCGGGAGTGTTCCAGGAAGCGGCCCAGGATCGAACGAACCTCGATGTTCTCGCTCAACCCGGGGACGCCGGGCTTGAGTGCGCAGATACCCCGCACCACCACCTCGACGGGGACGCCCTCGCTCGACGCCCAGTAGAGCGCGTCGATCACCTGCTCGTCGACCAATGCGTTGGCCTTCAAGCGGATTCGGGCATCGGCACCGGACCGTTTCGCTTCGACCTCGGCCTCGATCCGCTCGATGATGCCGGCGCGGACACCGAACGGCGCCACCAACAGATTGCGATAGTGCTCCTTGCGCGAGTACCCCGTGAGCGAGTTGAACAGGTCCGTCAGGTCGGCTCCGATCTCGGGCGCCGCGGTGATGAGACCGAGATCCTCGTACAGCCGTGCCGTTTTCGGGTTGTAGTTGCCGGTACCGATGTGGCAGTAACGCCGAATGGTCGACCCTTCGCGGCGCACCACGAGACAGGTCTTGCAGTGGGTCTTGAGTCCGACCAGTCCGTAGACCACGTGGACACCGGCCTGCTCCAACTTGCGGGCCCACGCGATGTTGGCCTGCTCGTCGAACCGTGCCTTGATCTCCACCAGCGTGACCACCTGCTTGCCGGCCTCGGCGGCGGCGATCAACGCGTTCACGATCGGTGAGTCACCCGAGGTGCGGTACAGCGTCTGCTTGATCGCGAGCACGTGGGGATCGGCCGCAGCCTGCTCGATGAATCGCTGCACGCTCGTGGAGAACGAGTCGTAGGGGTGGTGGAGGAGCACGTCACCGTCGCGCAGCGTGGAGAAGATCGACTTCGGGGTCTCTCGCTCTCCGAACGCGGGGTGGGTCGCGGGCACGAACGGGGCGTCCTTGAGCTGGGGACGGTCGACGCCGTAGACCTGCATGAGGCAGGACAGGTCCAGCAGCCCCGGCACCTGGATCACGTCACCCGGATCGACGTCGAGCTCGCGCAGCAGAAGATCGAGCATGTGCTCGGTCATGTCGTCGGCGACCTCGAGGCGCACCGGCGAGCCGAACCGGCGGCGAGCAAGTTCGCGCTCGAGGGCCTGCAGGAGGTCCTCGTCGCGATCTTCCTCGACCTCGAAGTCCGCGTTCCGGGTGATGCGGAAGGCGTGGTGCTCGACGATCTGCAGGCCGGGGAACAGCACGTCCAGATGCGCCGCGATCAGTTCCTCCATCGCGAGGAACGCGGGGATCGACGGGGCGTCGCCGCGCTTGAGGGAGACGAAGCGATCCACGTTGTCGGGAACCTTGACGCGGGCGAAGTGCTCACCGCCGGTGGTCGAGTCCTTCACCGTCACAGCAAGATTGAGGCTCAGACCGCTGATGTAGGGGAACGGGTGAGCCGGATCGACCGCGAGTGGGGTCAGAACGGGGAAGACCTGCTCGATGAAGTAGGTCGTCAACCGCGCGCGTTCGTCGTCGGTGATCTGGTGCCACCGGATGATCGAGACACCCTCGTCCGCCAACTCGGGCAGGATGGTGTCGAGGAACAGCCGCGCGTGTCGGTCGGCGATCTCCTGGGTGCGCTGGGCGATCAACGACAACTGCTCGCGGGGGGAGAGTCCGTCCGCGGATCGCACGGACAGGCCGGTCTCGTCGCGACGCTTCAGGCCGGCGACGCGAACCATGTAGAACTCGTCGAGGTTGCTCGCGAAGATGGCGAGGAACTTGGTCCGTTCGAGCAGGGGGAGCGAGGAGTCCTCGGCGAGAGCGAGCACGCGTGAATTGAAGTCCAGCCAGCTCAGTTCGCGGTTGAGGTAGCGGTCCTCGGGCAACAGGTCGACCGGAACGGTGATGTCGGAGGTCGCCGCCGGCGGTGCCATGGGTATCGACACTCTCCGCTCGTCACCGGAGGGAGTGTCGGCCCGACCGTCGGCCGTGGTGTCGATCGCGTCGTTGTTCACGCCTCGATCATCCCCCACGCCGCGACGAAAGGAGCACTCGAGGAGGTGAAATCCCGGTGGGCCGCGTGCGCGGGTTCAGCGACGCGCGCGCGGCGAGGCGCGAGGGGTGAAACCGAGATCGTTCAGCACTCGGGCCGTGTGGTCGCCCACACCGAGGTCGAGTGCCGATCGAAGGTCGTCCTCGGTGTCGACGTCCAGGCGGAGACCGGGCCAGTTTCCGCTCAACGGCTTTGCGCCGGAATCGATGTGCCGCAACGCGGAATCGGCGCCGAACCGCGGTTCGAGTCGTCGCGGACGTCCTCGGGCGATGAGGGCGGAGGTGCCCGTACCGGTGTGATCGACCACCACGGATCGGTCGTCGGGAGCCGCGGACGCGTACGCCTGCTCGACTTCGCGGGCGGACAGCGCGGGAAGGTCGGCCTGCAGCGCCAGGACGTCGGAGCCGGACGTGCGGCGTACCAACTCGTCGGCGCTCGACAGGGCCCGGTTGAGGCGATCCTCCGCGGTCGCGTCGTGATCGAGTCGCGGCTCCGAGACCACGCGCCCCCCGAGCGCGGACACGAACTCCGCCACTCGGGCGTCCGGAGTGACCACGGACCATCCTGTGACCGGCTCCGCCGCCGATGCCGCGGTGAGCGTGTCGTGCAGCATCGCGAGCACCAGATCGGTACGGGCGCGGGCAGGGAACAGCCCGGCCAGGCGCGTCTTCGCGTCCTCGAGGGTCTTGACCGCGAGAACGACGTGCACGCCACGGCTCGGGCGAGAGTCGGTACCGGGGGTCACGAGGAACGATCCTGCCAGTTCTCCGGGCCGAGGGGGTGACGGCGGCTAGGGTGACGGCGAAAGGCTCGTGTCGGCGGGAATTCGTTGGGGAGGCTCGAACCATGGTCAAGGCAGCAGTGCTCGGTTCCGGATCGTGGGGGACCGCCTACGCGAAGGTCCTGGCCGACGCGGGAACCGAGGTGACCATGTGGGCCCGTCGGGAGGAGCTGGCGAAGTCCATCGACGTCGACCACGAGAACGTCGACTATCTCCCCGGGGTCCCGTTGCCGACCGCGATACGCGCCACCCACGACGCGGCCGAGGCACTCGACGGTGCGTGCACCGTCATTCTGGCGGTGCCGTCGCAGTCGCTGCGGGCCAACCTCGAGGCGTGGAAGTCGCTCATCGGGCCGGACGTGACGATGCTCTCGTTGGCCAAGGGCATCGAGACCGGGACGTTGATGCGGATGAGTCAGGTCGTCTGCCAGGTGACCGGTGCCGATCCCAGCCGCGTCGGGACACTCTCGGGGCCCAACCTGGCCAAGGAGATCGCAGCCGAGCAGCCCACGGCCACCGTGATCGCCTGTCCCGACTCCAATCGCGCGATCGCGCTGCAGAAGGCGTGCGCGACGAGCTACTTCCGCCCGTACACCAACTCCGACGTCATCGGCTGCGAGATCGGCGGAGCCTGCAAGAACGTCATCGCCCTGGCGTGCGGAATGGCCGCCGGGATCGGCTTCGGCGAGAACTCCGTGGCCAGCATCATCACTCGCGGTCTCGCGGAGATCACTCGGCTCGGGGTGGCGCTCGGTGCGAATCCGGCGACTCTGGCCGGTCTCGCGGGGGTCGGCGATCTGGTGGCGACCTGCTCGTCGCCGCTGTCGCGCAACCGGTCCTTCGGCGAACGCCTGGGCTCCGGTGGTTCGATGGACAGTGCGCAGGAGGCCGCCCACGGCCAGGTCGCCGAGGGCGTCAAGTCCTGCTCCTCGATCCGATCTCTCGCCGAGAGCTACGACGTGGAGATGCCCCTCACCGACGCCGTTCACCGGGTGTGCCACGAGGGCCTCTCCGTGCCGGACGCCGTCCACGGTCTTCTGGGGCGCCGTCACAAGCCCGAGTGATCCGCGTTCGGGCCAGATCGGACGTCGGGACCCGTCGCCGGTACGGTCATCGGCGTGAACACGCGCATCAAGGTCGCCGTCCTCTACGGCGGACGCAGCAACGAACACTCGGTCTCGTGCCTGTCCGCCGCCAGCGTCATGCGCCATCTCGATCCCACCCGGTTCGAGGTGGTCCCCGTCGGTATCACCCGGGACGGGACGTGGGTCGAGGGCGCCTCGGACCTGTCGGAGCTCGCGATCGTCGATCGTGAACTGCCGTCCGTTGCGCCCCGGACCTCGGTGGCGCTCGGCGTCGACCCGGTCCGGTCCGGCCGGATGACCTCCGAGCACGCCGCGGACGAGCTGTCGACGGACCGGACCGGGGCCGTCACACCCGATTCCTGGGCCGATGTGGACGTGGTGTTCCCGGTGCTCCACGGTGCCTACGGGGAGGACGGCACCGTACAGGGACTGTTCGAGGTCGCGGGCATCCCCTACGTGGGTCCCGGCGTCCTCGCGAGCGCCTCGGCGATGGACAAGGAGTTCACCAAGAAGCTTCTGGCCGCGGCCGGTCTGCCGATCGGCCACCAGGTGGTCCTCCGCCGTGATCGCGCGACACTCACCGACGCCGAGCGTGAGCAGATCGGGTTGCCCGCCTTCGTCAAACCGGCCCGCGGCGGATCGTCGATCGGCATCACCCGCATCACCTCCTGGGACCAGCTCGACGGTGCCGTTTCTGTTGCGCGCGAACACGATCCGAAGGTGGTCGTCGAGGCGGGGATCGTGGGACGCGAGGTCGAGTGCGGAGTTCTCGAGCTGCCCGACGGAACCGTCCGCGCGTCGCTGCTCGCCGAGATCAGAATGCCGGACGCCACCGAGGAGAGCGGGGCGTTCTACGACTTCGACAGCAAGTACCTCGACGACGTGTGCGAGTTCGACATTCCGGCCGCACTTCCGGACGCGGTCGCCGAGACCGTGCGCGACATCGCGACTCGGGCCTTCGCGGCTCTCGACTGCCAGGGACTGGCCCGCGTCGACTTCTTCGTGACCGAGGACGGCCCGATCATCAACGAGATCAACACGATGCCGGGATTCACCGCGATCTCGATGTACCCGCGGATGTGGGGAGCGAGCGGGATGGACTACGCCGAGCTCGTGGGCACGCTGGTGGACACGGCGCTGGCGCGGGGGACCGGCCTGCGCTGACCCTCCGGTCCCGCCCGCGGCACAACGGCTAGTTGATCGGCGCCGGATCCAACGCGGTCTCCGGCAGCGTTTCGACGATGGCATCCGAGATCGCTTGCAGCGGCGTCGGTCCCACGCCGTCGGGCACGGTGAGCGCGATGTACACCGTACGGTCGACCGCGTACCAGGTGCTTGCCTCGAGTCCTTGTTCGGCGCCGTCCACCTGGAACCACTGCACCCCGTTCACCACGTCCAACCGCGCTGCCTGGTCGAACTCCACCGGACGATCGAGGCCACAGCGCAGCACCACCGGCTCGACCGCCTCGGCCTGCCATGCCGCAGCCCCCGCAGGGGCGGGGTCGACGAGGGGCGCCCGCGCGAAATCGTCGAGATCGTTCGGCAAAATGGACAACAGTCGGCCACAATCGGCACTCTCCGCCGCGGGCGCCGGAACCGTCCCCAGCGCCACGGGCTCGAGCACCGGCGTTCGGCTCGCCATCACCGCCGCGACCACCACGCCGACCGTCAGGGCGACGGGAAGCGCGATCACCGTGGCGAGTACGGCCGGGTGAAGTCCGGTGCGTTCGACGTCGTCGGGGCGGCGTTCGGGATTCGCGGCGTCGTCGGCCGAGGTGTCGTGCACGTGCAGGTCCGTCCTCGTGGGGTTCTCGTGGGTCGGTCCTTCGCACGGTACCGCAGCGACGACGGGGCCCGGTCCGAGTGAGATGCTGTGCCGATGACCGACGAGTTCTCCGCGCCGCGACCGGCGCGGCCCGGCGCCGAGGAGCCGACGGTCGCGGACCTGGGGGAGTTCGCCCTCATCGCTCGCTCGCTGGCGGGACGAGTATTCCCGCAGTCCACCGTGGTGGGCCCGGGAGACGACGCCGCCGTTCTCCGGGTACCCGACGGCCGCATCGTGGTCACCACCGACATGCTGGTGCAGGACAGGCACTTTCGGTGGGACTGGTCGTCGCCGAGAGACGTCGGTCGCAAAGCTGTCGCGCAGAACGGCGCGGACGTCGCGGCCATGGGGGCGCGCTGTACCGGCTTCGTGGTCGCGATCTCGTGGCCGGCGGACACCGCGGTGTCGCGGGTCGACGAGCTCACCGACGGTCTCTGGGAGGAGGCCGGCCGCGCGGGCGCCGCCATCGTCGGGGGAGACGTGACCGGAGGCGACACCGTGGTGTTGTCGATCACGGCGCTCGGCGAGTGCGACGGCCGTTCCCCGGTGCTGCGATCGGGAGCCGTTCCGGGCGACGTGGTGGCGCTGAGCGCTCCGACGGGTCGCTCGGCGGCGGGCCTCGCGCTTCTGTCCGCCGGGGTGTGGGAATTCCCCGAACTGCTGGCGGCGCACCGTGTTCCGCAGCCCGACTACGACGCCGGGCCTCGTGCCGCGATCGCCGGAGCGACCGCGATGTGCGACGTCTCGGACGGGTTGGTGGCGGAATGCGGTCATCTGGCGGCGGCGTCGGGCGTACGCATCGACCTCGACTCCGATCGGCTGAACGCGGACCCCGTGATGGTCGACGCGGCTCGCCGACTGGGCGTCGATGCTCGGGACTGGGTGCTCGGCGGCGGCGAGGACCATGCGTTGCTCGCGACTTTTCCGGCTCGGGACTCGGTTCCCTCGGGGTGGCACATCGTGGGGTCGGTGAGCGCCGGCCACGGCGACGTCCTGGTGGACGGAACCGTTCGAGAGGGGATCGCCGGGTGGACGAGCTTCTGACGATCGAACGGACCCGACTCGACCACGTGGACGTGCTGGCCATGATCGACGAGGTCCAGCAGGAGTACGTGCGTCGGTACGGGTCCCCGGACGACACCCCGCTCGCCACCGAGGAATTCGAGCTCCCGACGGGCGTGATGCTGCTCGCGTCCCGCGGCGGGACGGCCGTCGGGATGGGCGGATGGCGGACGCACCACGAGGGCCCCGCCGCAGTCGGCCTGCGACCCGGCGACGCCGAGATCAAGCGGATGTACGTCCGCCCGGATTCCCGTGGCCGCGGTGTCGCTCGGGCCCTGCTGGATCGGCTCGAGCAGATTGCGGCCGAAGCGGGCCGGCAGCGCATGGTGCTCGAGAGCGGGTTGCGTCAACCCGAGGCCATCGGGCTCTACACCGCACAGGGTTATCGTCCGCTGGTCCCCAAATTCGGGGTCTACCGCAACGAGGATCTGTCCGTCTGCATGGTGAAGGACCTGACCGCCGACGCCGGATGATCGTGGCGGCGCGCGGAGTGAGAAGCTTCGCACATGACCGTCTACGCCCTCGGCGACCGCGAACCGGAGATCGACCCCACCGCCTACGTGCATCCCGACGCGGTGGTGATCGGATCGGTGTCTCTCGCGGCCGGGGTGTCGGTATGGCCCGGAGCGGTGCTGCGCGGGGACTACGGAACCATCACGATCGGCGAGAACAGCAACATCCAGGACGGCACCGTCGTCCACTGCACACCGATCCACCCCACCGTCATCGGCGCCGGGTGCGTCGTGGGTCACAACGCACACGTGGAGGGGGCCACGATCGGAGACGACTGCCTGATCGCGTCGGGCTCGGTGGTCCTCAACGGAGCGAAGATCGGCGCGGGGGCCATCGTCGGTGCGGGAGCGGTGGTCGCGTTCGACGTCGAGATCCCGGAGCGCAGCATGGCGCTCGGAGTCCCGGCGCGAATCCGCGAGGGGTACGTGGTGCCGGAGGGGCACGTGGCGGTGAACGTGCAGATGTACGCGGCCAACGCCGCGTACTACCGCGACGCTCTGCGGAAGCTGTCCTGATGGCCGACGCCGCGCCGGGAGTCGAGGACCCCTCGTGGGCGCGGGTCCTCGCGCCGGTGGCCGACCGCATCAGGGAGATGGGGGAGTTCCTCCGCGCCGAGAATGCTTCGGGCCGTGGCTATCTGCCGGCGGGAGCGGACGTCCTGCGTGCGTTCTCCCGCCCGTTCGAGGACGTGCGGGTGGTCATCGTCGGCCAGGATCCGTACCCCACGCCGGGACACGCCGTGGGCCTGAGCTTCTCGGTGGCGTCCGATGTCCGCCCGGTGCCGCGCAGCCTCGCGAACATCTTCACCGAGTACTCCGACGATCTCGGATTCCCCACCCCGACCACCGGTGATCTCTCTCCGTGGGCCGATCGCGGCGTCCTGCTGCTCAACCGCGTTCTGACCGTGACGCCGGGCAAGCCGGCGTCGCACCGGCGGCGCGGGTGGGAGGACGTGACCGCGCGTGCGCTGACCGCCCTGGCCGAGCGGGACCGCCCGCTGGTCGCCGTCCTGTGGGGACGCGACGCGGCGACGGCGAAACCGATGCTCGGATCGGCCCGAACGGTCGAGTCCGTTCACCCGTCACCGTTGTCGGCCTCGCGTGGGTTCTTCGGGTCGAAACCCTTCAGCACCGTGAATCGGCATCTGGCCGAGCTCGGCGAGCCTCCGGTGGACTGGCGACTGCCCTGATCTATCGCTCGGCGGCGGACTTGAAGTCCGGGCGTCGCTTCTCGACGAACGCGTCGACTCCCTCGATGCCGATCGGAGAACCGGCCATCGTGGAGATGGCGTCGGTTTCCGCCGCCAGTTGTTCGGCGAGCGTTCGGGTGTCGGCCGAGGCGACCAGCGACTTGGTTCGGCAGTAGGTCTCGGACGGTCCCGCGGCGAGCGAACGGGCCAGTCGTCCGGCTTCGGACGCGATGACGTCGTCACCGACGAGCCGGGTCAACAGGCCCAGGCGGAACGCTTCGTCGCTGCCGATGACGGCGTCGCTGAGCAGGATGTCGCGAGCGCGACGATCACCGACGACGCGGGGAAGGGTGTGCGTCATGCCGCCGTCGGGGGTGAATCCCAGAGCGGAGTAGGCGGGTCGGAACTTCGTCGACCGGCCGCCGATGGCGATGTCCGTGTGCAGGACGAGGGACATTCCGGCCCCGGCCGCCCAGCCCTGGACACCGGCGACGACGGGAACGGTCACGGCGTTCAACGCGAGAACGAAGGCGTGGAACTGCTCCGCGACCTCACGGACGTACTCGCCTCGGTTCTCGGCGGCCGCGAATGCGTGCACGTTGCCGCCCGCGCAGAAGTTGGGCACCGCGCCGACGAGCAGAACTGCGCCCACGTCGGGGTCGAGATCGCTCAGTGCCCTGGTCCCGTCGGCCATGGCCGCGCCGTTCAACGACGATCCGTGCTCGGCCGAGGAGACGTGGACGTGGAGCACGCCGTCCTCGATGTGCACGGTGGACTCCTCGGCGGGAGCGGGGGTGCGGTCGGGCTCCGATGTCGGTCCGGCGTCGTTGTCGGTCATCCGTCGACCCTAACCGCTCCCGGAGCGCGAAAAACCCCGGCACACTCGGTGCCGGGGTTCGCCGTACTCGTGTCGTCGGGTGTCAGCCCCGAACAACCTTGCCGGCCTTGATGCACGAGGTGCACACGTTCAGGCGGCGGGTGTTGCCCGGCGCGACCTGCGCGCGGACGGTCTGGATGTTGGGGTTCCAGCGACGGTTGGTACGACGGTGCGAGTGCGAGACCGACTTACCGAAGCCGGGTCCCTTGGCGCATACGTCACAGACGGCAGCCATAGTCGCGAACTCCTTGGTATTCGAGGTGTAACCGACACGATCGAGGTGCGACCGCCCGGTGGTGGGGCAAAAGTGGTGCAGATGCGTCGAACGCAACCGCCCAAGAATAGCGGTTGGGCCACCGATTGACCAAACCGGTGCACGGGTGCGGTGCGGCACGTCGGGTCCGCGCTCCGGTGGTGGGACCATTTCGAACGTGACTGCACTCGGCGACAGACTGGACTCGGTGCTCGGTGGACCGACGGCGCGGGCTCTCGACACGTCGTTCGGACTCCACACCGTGGAGGACCTGCTGCGGCACTACCCGTTCCGGTACGTGACGCAGGGACAGGGGTTGAGCCGGAAGGATCCGGAGGACGGCGAACACATCACGGTGGTGGGCACGGTCTCGAAGGCGGATCTGGTGCCGATGAAGCAACGCCGCGGGAGCATGCTGAAGGTGGTTCTCCTGTGCGACGGGCAGAACGTGTCCGCGACCTTCTTCAACGGCAACAAGGTGCGCTTCAACATCAAGGTCGGATCCCGCGCGATGTTCTCCGGGACCGTGAAGTACTTCCGCAACACCTGGTCGTTGTCGCATCCCGGGTACCTCATGCTCGACGACGACGAGACCGATCTGGTCGCCACGGACGTTCACGGCGGCGGACAGTTGGCCGGGATGGCGCGGGGAGCCACCGACGATTCCGGTGCCGTCGACATGTCGATGCTCTCGCTGCCGTATCTGCCGATGTACAACGCCACCCGCGAGGTGGAGAGCTGGACGTTCCTGCGCTGCACGCGCCAGGTGCTCGCGTCGCTCGACCCCGTGCAGGATCCCCTGCCGGACACGGTGCGCGCCGAGCACGGTCTGATGAGCCTCGACGACGCGTTGCGCGCGGTGCATCTTCCCCAGACCGACACGGACATCGACAACGCGCGCTATCGACTCCGGTTCGACGAGGCGGTCGCCCTGCAACTCGTACTCGCCGAACGTCGGCACTCGGTATCGGTGCGCCACGCGCCACCGTGCCCACCGGCGCCGACGGGGGTCGCGGCGACCTTCGACACGCAACTACCGTTCGAGCTGACCGACGGCCAGAACGAGGTGGCGGCCGAGATCTCCGCGGACCTGTCTCAGGCGCGTCCGATGAGTCGGCTGCTGCAGGGCGAAGTGGGATCGGGAAAGACGATCGTGGCGTTGCGGGCCATGCTTCAGGTGGTGGACGCCGGGTTCCAGTGCGCCCTCCTCGCGCCCACGGAAGTGCTTGCGGGACAGCATTACCGGTCCCTGACCGCCCAGCTCGGCCCGCTCGCCACGGCCGGTGAGTTGGGGGCCCCGGAGCATGCGACGCGCGTGGTCCTGCTGACCGGTTCGATGTCCACCGCGGCCAAGCGCACCGCCCTGCTCGCCGCGGTGACCGGCGACGCCGGAATCGTGGTCGGAACGCACGCCCTGATCCAGGACGCGGTGGAGTTCTTCGACCTCGGCATGGTGGTCGTCGACGAACAGCACCGATTCGGCGTCGAACAACGAGACGCGTTGCGGGCCAAGGCCAAGGCCGGGATCAGCCCTCACCTGTTGGTCATGACCGCCACCCCGATCCCGCGCACCATCGCCATGACCACCCTCGGCGACCTCGAGACGTCCACGCTGCGTGAACTCCCGAGGGGGCGTGCGCCGATCAAGACGTCGGTGGTGCCGGCGGGCGCGAAGCCGGCGTGGGTCGATCGCGCCTGGCAGCGCATCGCGGAGGAGGTGGCGTCCGGACGCCAGGCGTATGTGGTGTGTTCGCGTATCGGGGACGAGAATCCCAAGGATCCGGACAAGGTGCCGGACACGGCATCGGTGACCGAGGTGTACGACGCGCTCCGGACCGGACCGCTCGCCTCGTTGCGTATCGGCCTGCTCCACGGCCGCCTGCCCACCGAGGAGAAGGACGCCGTCATGGCGGACTTCAACGACCGCGAGATCGACGTGCTGGTGTGCACCACGGTCGTCGAGGTGGGCGTGGACGTTCCGAACGCGACGGTCATGGTGATAGTCGACGCCGACCGGTTCGGGGTCAGTCAACTCCACCAGCTGCGCGGCCGGATCGGTCGCGGGGGACACCAGGGTCTGTGCATCCTTCTGACCGAACTCGGTCCGGGTTCGCCGACCTATGCACGGCTCGAATCGGTGGCCGCGACCACGGACGGGTTCGAACTCGCGCAGCTCGATCTCCGCCAGCGCCGCGAGGGCGACATCCTGGGTGCGGCCCAGTCCGGAACCACCACGACGCTACGACTGCTCTCGCTCGTCGACCACCTCGACATCATCACCGCGGCGCAGTTGTTCGCACGGGCGGTGGTCGCCGAGGATCCCGAGCTCGCCGGCTATCCCGGTCTGGCGGCCATGATGCGCTCCGCGGTCGACGCCGACCGGGTGGATTTCCTCGACAAGGCGTGAGTGGGCCGACCGGCCCGAGGGGCCGTGTTCGGGCACAGGTGGACGAGAAGTCCACTGTGCAGACGCGGACTCCGAACATGCGGTCCACGATCGACGCTACGATCCCCGCACCACGATCTCTCATGATCACGAGGTGGTCCGTTCGGGCGATGCGCCCGGCCCGGGCTCGCTTCCGCACGCCGCAAACGAAGGGTTTCGATGTTTTCCAAAGTGTTGGTGGCCAATCGAGGCGAGATCGCGATCCGTGCGTTCCGTGCCGCGTACGAGCTGGGCGCGTCCACCGTGGCGGTGTTTCCGTTCGAGGATCGCAATTCCGTGCACCGCACCAAGGCCGACGAGGCCTACGAGATCGGTGAGCCGGGGCATCCGGTCCGCAACTACCTGACCGTCGAGACCATCGTCGACGCCGCGAAACGGGCCGGAGCCGACGCGATCTACCCGGGGTACGGGTTCCTGTCCGAGAACCCCGATCTGGCCGCGGCGTGCGCCGCCTCGGGGATCACGTTCGTCGGTCCCTCCGCGGACGTCCTGCAACTGACGGGGAACAAGGCTCGGGCCATCGCGGCCGCCAAGAAGGCCGGTCTGCCGGTCCTGGCGTCGTCGGAACCGTCCACCGACGTCGACGCGCTCATGACGGCGGCCGAGACGATGACCTTTCCGGTGTTCGTCAAGGCGGTGGCGGGAGGCGGCGGCCGCGGCATGCGGCGGGTCGCGGAGATCGACGGGTTGAGGGACGCGATCGAGGCGGCGGCGCGCGAAGCCGAGTCGGCGTTCGGCGACGCGACGGTGTTCCTCGAGCAGGCGGTCGTCGAACCCCGCCACATCGAGGTGCAGATCCTGGCGGATACCCACGGCAACGTGATCCACCTGTTCGAGCGGGACTGCAGTGTGCAGCGCCGACACCAGAAGGTGGTCGAGCTCGCTCCCGCCCCGAACCTGGATCCGGCTCTGCGAGAGAAGATCTGCGCGGACGCGGTCGCCTTCGCGAAGCAGATCGGTTACTCCTGCGCCGGAACGGTCGAGTTCCTGGTGGACCGCGACGGCAATCACGTCTTCATCGAGATGAATCCGCGAATCCAGGTGGAGCACACCGTCACCGAGGAGATCACCGACGTCGACCTGGTGCAGTCCCAGCTGCGTATCGCGTCGGGCGAGTCGCTCGAGGACCTCGGGCTCCGCCAGGAGGACATGCGTATTCGGGGCTTCGCCCTGCAGTGCCGCATCACCACCGAGGACCCGTCGAACGGGTTCCGCCCGGACACCGGCCGCATCACCGCCTACCGCACACCCGGCGGGGCGGGCATCAGACTCGACGGTGGCACCACGCTCGGCGCCGAGGTGTCGGCGTACTTCGATTCCATGTTGGTCAAGCTCACCTGTCGGGGCCGAACCTTCGAAGCGGCGGTCGCACGATCGCGACGGGCCCTGGCGGAGTTCAGGATTCGCGGGGTATCGACGAACATTCCGTTCCTGCAGGCACTGCTCGACGATCCCGATTTCACGGCCGGACACGTCACCACCTCGTTCATCGAGGACCGTCCGGACCTGCTCACGGCGAGGGCGTCGGGCGACCGTGGCACCAAGATCCTGCGCTACCTCGCCGACGTCACCGTCAACAAGCCGCACGGCGAACGCGTCGCCACCGTCTACCCGCACGACAAGCTTCCGGACATCGACCTGACGGTGGCGCCGCCCAGCGGCAGCCGGCAGCGGCTTCTCGAGCTCGGACCCGACGGTTTCGCGAAGGCCCTTCGCGAGCAGAAAGCGTTGGCCGTCACCGACACCACGTTCCGCGACGCCCACCAGTCGCTGTTGGCCACGCGGGTACGCACCACCGGTCTGCTCGGCGTGGCGAGCCACGTCGCACGTCTGACCCCGGAACTGCTCTCCATCGAGGCGTGGGGCGGCGCGACCTACGACGTGGCGTTGCGGTTCCTGCACGAGGACCCGTGGGAGCGGCTCGCCGCGTTGCGCGAGGCGGTACCCAACATCAACCTGCAGATGCTGCTCCGTGGGCGCAACACGGTCGGGTACACCCCCTACCCCGAGCGCGTCACCACCGCGTTCGTCGCGGAGGCCGCGTCCACGGGTGTCGATATCTTCCGGATCTTCGACGCACTCAACAACGTCGATCAGATGCGGCCGGCGATCGACGCCGTCCGCGAGACCGGGACCACGATCGCCGAGGTCGCGATGTCCTACACCGGTGACCTGTCCGATCCCGGCGAAACGCTGTACACGCTGGACTACTACCTGAAGCTGGCAGAGCAGATCGTCGATGCGGGTGCGCACGTGCTGGCGATCAAGGACATGGCGGGTCTGTTGCGGGCGCCGGCCGCGACGACTCTGGTGACGGCGCTTCGCAAGAACTTCGACCTCCCGGTGCATGTGCACACCCACGACACGCCGGGTGGTCAGTTGGCCACGTATCTGGCCGCGTGGACGGCGGGCGCGGACGCCGTCGACGGCGCGAGCTCGCCCATGGCGGGGACCACCTCGCAACCCGCGCTGTCGGCCATCGTCGCGGCCGCTGCGCACACCGAACGCGACACCGGACTGAACCTGCAGAACGTGTGCGACCTCGAGCCGTACTGGGAGGCGCTGCGAAAGGTGTACGCGCCGTTCGAATCCGGGCTGCCCTCACCCACCGGTCGGGTGTACACGCACGAGATCCCCGGCGGTCAGCTGTCCAACCTCCGGCAACAGGCGATCGCCCTGGGCCTCGGGGACCGGTTCGAGGACGTCGAGAAGGCCTACGCGGACGCCGATCGACTGCTGGGCCGGTTGATCAAGGTCACCCCGTCGTCCAAGGTGGTCGGTGATCTCGCGCTGCACCTCGTCGGCGCCGGCGTCTCGGTGGACGAGTTCGCCGCCGAGCCCGGCACGTTCGACATCCCGGACTCCGTGATCGGCTTCCTGCGCGGAGACCTCGGCACCCCGGCGGGCGGATGGCCCGAGCCGTTCCGCACCACGGCGCTGGCCGGTCGATCTCCGGGCCGACCCGAGGCGACGCTCACGACACAGGACGAAGCCCTTCTCGACGGCACGTCGGAGGAACGCCGGAACCGATTGAACGCGTTGCTGTTCCCCGGCCCCACCAAGGAGCTGGCCGAGCACCGGGACAAGTACGGCGACACGTCGGGACTGTCCGCGAACCAGTTCTTCTACGGTCTTCGTCAGGGCGACGAGCACCGTGTGCGCCTCGATCGGGGCGTCGAACTGCTCATCGGACTCGAGGCGATCTCCGAGCCCGACGAGGCGGGAATGCGCACCGTGATGTGCATCCTCAACGGCCAGCTGCGGCCGGTGTCGGTGCGCGACCGGTCCATCGCGGCGGAGGCCCCGGCCACCGAGAAGGCGGATCGATCGGATCCGTCGCACCTCGCCGCGCCCTTCGCCGGGGTCGTCACGATGGTCGCGTCGAACGGCGACGCCGTCGAGGCGGGCGCGACCATCGCGACGATCGAGGCCATGAAGATGGAGGCCGCGGTCACCGCTCCGCGGGCGGGCACCATCAGCAGAGTCGCCATCTCCGACGTCGCGCAGGTGGAGGGCGGTGACCTGATCTGTGTGATCGCGGTCGGTGACACGACCGATCGGTCGTGACCCGCATCGTGTCCGGGGTCGCCGGCGGCCGAGCGTTGACGGTCCCGTCGAAGGGCACTCGGCCGACGGCGGACCGGGTGCGCGAGGCTCTGTTCAGTGCGCTCGACAGCCGGATGGACCTCGAGGGCGCCGCGGTGCTCGACCTGTACGCCGGAACCGGCGCGTTGGGGCTCGAGGCGCTCTCGCGGGGCGCCGAGCACGTGATGCTCGTCGAATCGGACGCACGCGCGGCGGCCGTGGTCACGGCGAACGTCGCGGTGGTCGGACTGCCCGGCGCCGTCGTGCGCTCGGCCCCGGTGGCGGCGGTTCTCGCGGCTCCGGGGGATCGGCGCTACGACCTGGTGCTGGCGGACCCGCCGTATTCGGTCTCCGACTCCGAGGTGGCCGACGTGCTGTCGGCGCTGGCGGATCACCGATGGTTGGCCGACGATGCTCTCGTGGTGGTCGAGCGTTCGTCCCGATCGGCGCCCACCACCTGGCCTCCCGACTTCCGCGAGATCAGGTCGAAGAAGTACGGCGAGGCACGCGTCGACCTGGCCGAGTATCTTCACGCACCATGAGCGGCGCACTGTGTCCAGGTTCCTTCGACCCGATCCACAACGGCCATCTCGACGTGATCACCCGCGTCGCAGAGCAATTCGACGACGTGGTGGTCACCGTCGTGGTCAATCCGAACAAGCGCGGGTTGTTCTCCGTCGACGAGCGCATGGATCTGCTGCGTGACACCACCGCCCACCTGCCGCGAGTGCGGGTGGCGTCGTGGCAGGGACTGCTGGTCGACTTCGCCCGGCAGGAAGGACTGGGCGCGATCGTCAAGGGGCTCCGCGGCTCGGGTGATCTGGACTACGAGTTGCAGATGGCGCAGATGAATCGCGAGCTGACCGGCGTGGACACCTTCTTCGTCGGCGCCGACCCGGTGCACGGCCACCTGTCGAGCTCGCTGATCAAGGAGGTCGCGCGGTACGGAGGCGACGTGCGCTCGATGGTTCCCGCGGCGGTCCACCCTCGCTTGCTGGCCCGGCTGGACGAGTTCACCTGAAGCGATGACGCGACACACCGCGCGGCGTTCCTTCCCCGGCGGTGACCAGCGGGCACACTGTGGAGCGGCGACCCGGACCAGGGCCGTCACGTCTTTCCGAAGTGGGGTTCGAGCACGGTGTATCGGGTATTCGAGGCTCTCGACGAGCTCGTGGCCATTGTCGAAGAGGCGCGCGGCGTCCCGATGACGGCGGGGTGCGTCGTTCCTCGGGGCGACGTGCTCGAACTGCTCGACGACGTGCGGGATGCGATTCCCGGCGAGCTGGACGACGCACAGGACGTTCTGGATCACCGCGACAAGCTGGTCTCCGACGCGCGCACCGGGGCGGAGAAGACGATCACCTCGGCCAACGCCGAGGCCACGTCCACGGTGGAGAACGCGCGCGACGAGGCCGATCGTCTGCTGGCCGACGCGAAGGCCCACGCGGACCGCATGGTGGCCGAGGCGACCGCTCACGCGGAGAACCTCGTCGCCGACGCCGAGGCCCGAGCCGATTCCACCGTGGCCGATGCGGAGAACCAGTACGAGACGGTCACCGAACGTGCTCGGCTCGAGGCGCAGCGCCTGGTCGACGACGGCACCGCATCCTACGAACGGTCCGTGGCCGACGGAATCGCCGAGCAGGATCGCCTGGTGTCGCAGACCGAGGTGGTGAAGTCCGCGCACGCCGAGTCCGCTCGGGTCATCGACGCGGCCCATGCCGAATCGGATCGACTCCGCAGCGAATGCGATCTCTACGTCGATTCCAAGCTCGCGGACTTCGAAGAGCTGCTGGGAACGACGCTGCGCTCCGTCGGACGCGGACGTCAGCAGCTCCGCACGGGAAGCGGTATGCCCGGATACGAATGATTTTGACCGGGTCGCCGGGTGCCGTACCGTGGAGTGGTTGCCCGAACCGGGTATCGAACACTCTCGCAGGAAGGTCGGTCCGTTGTCTCCCGCATCACGCCGCCAGCACCAGGGTCCCCAGTCGGGTCTCGTGGTGGACACCCGTCGCCTCGGGCGTCGGCCGGGGTCGATGATGCAGGTCGAGCGGACCGTGCCGGCGCCGTCGCGCATCGGTCTCGACCTGATCGCCGCGGCCGAGGGAACTCCGCTCGACCTGGACCTGCGGTTCGAGTCGGTCTCGGAGGGGGTGCTGGTCAGCGGCACCGTCGACGCGGACACGTCCGGCGAGTGCTCACGCTGCCTGGAGCCGTTCACCTCGCACGTCCAGCTTCGGCTGACCGAGTTGTTCGCGTACCCGGACAGCGTCACCGAGCAGACGACGGACGAGGACGAGCTGTACCGGGTCGAGGACGACGCCATCGACCTCGAGCCTCTGATCGTCGACGTCGCGGGGCTCACGCTTCCGCTGCGCCCGCTGTGCAGCGAGGACTGCCGGGGTCTGTGCTCGGAGTGCGGTATCCGGCTCTCGATTGCGGAACCGGGTCACACTCATGAGATACTCGATCCTCGCTGGGCTGCACTGGCATCGAAGTTCGACGGCGAGTCGGATCCGTCCCGGTAGAGGCACCACCAGTCGCACCACGCACGTTCCATTTGCACCGAACAAGTACTAGGAGAAGTTGAAGTGGCTGTTCCGAAGCGCAAGATGTCGCGGTCCAACACCCGATCGCGACGCAGCCAGTGGAAGACCACTGCACCCACCCTGATCACGTGCCCCAACCGTGGCTGCGGCGAGAAGACGCTGCCCCACACGGTGTGCCCCAATTGCGGCACCTACAAGGGTCGTCAGGTCAGCGCAGCAGTCTGATCGCATCACCCGTGACCGATCCAGAATCCCCATCGGCCACCCCTGAACACGACCGGAGCGGCGAGAACGACCACGAGTCGTTGCTCGTCGCTCTCGGTGTGTCACTGGGTGCCGAATTGCTCACCCTCGCGCTGACCCACCGCTCGTACGCGTACGAGCACGGAGGTCTGCCCACCAACGAGCGCCTCGAGTTCCTCGGCGACTCCGTGTTGGGCCTGTGCGTGACGGAGAACCTGTACGCGCAGCACCCCGGCAAGTCCGAGGGGGAGTTGGCGAAGATCCGAGCCAGCGTGGTCAACATGCATGCGCTCGCCGAGGTCGCACGCACACTCGGCGAGGGCGGCCTGGGCGCGCATCTGCTGCTCGGCCGCGGCGAGGAGATGACGGGTGGGCGGGAAAAGCCGTCCATCCTGGCCGACGGTATGGAGTCGCTCCTCGGAGCCATCCACATCCAGCACGGAATCGATGTCGCGCGAGGCGTCGTGATCCGGTTGTTCGCCGATCTGCTCGAGCGGGCCCCCAAACTGGGCGCCGGTCTCGACTGGAAGACCAGCCTGCAGGAACTGACGGCCGAACGGGGCATCGGCGTGCCGGCGTACGAGATCAGCGCGACCGGTCCCGATCACGACAAGGAGTTCACCGCGACGGTCATCGTCGGGGGGGCCTCCTACGGCTCCGGTGTCGGCCGGTCCAAGAAGGAAGCCGAGCAGCGGGCGGCGAGCGCCGCGTGGACCACCTTGTCGGCCGAGCCGCCGGCGGGTGTGCCGGTGGTCGCGACTCCGGTCCCGGAGACGACGCACGCCCCGGATGCCTGAACTCCCCGAGGTCGAGGTGGTGCGGCGGGGCCTGGCCACTCACGTGGTGGGACGTCGTATCGATCGCGTCGAGGTTCTTCATCCCCGCGCGGCGCGACGACACGTCGAGGGCGACGCCGATCTCGAGGCTCGCCTGGCCGGGTCGACCGTCGTGGCCGCGGACCGTCGCGGAAAGTACCTGTGGCTGGTGACCGAACCCGAGCGCATCGCGATCGTGGTGCACCTGGGGATGAGCGGTCAGATGTTGGTGCAACCGGAATCCGCGCCCGACGAGAAGCATCTCCGGATCCGGGCCACGTTGGATTCCGGATCCGACCTCCGGTTCGTCGATCAGCGCACCTTCGGTGGGTGGGCGCTCGCCGAACTCGTCGAGGTGGACGGCACGCAGGTACCCACGTCGGTCGCGCACATCGCGCGGGATCCCATCGACCCGTACTTCGACGCCGAGGCCGTCGTGAACACGCTGCGGCGCAAGCACACCGAGATCAAGCGGGCGCTTCTCGACCAGACCGTGGTGTCCGGAGTGGGGAACATCTACGCAGACGAGTCCCTGTGGCGCTCGAAGATCCACGGCAACCGGTCGACCGATGCGTTGACCCGTCCACAACTGCGCACACTGCTGAACAACGCGCACGCGGTGATGGGCGAAGCGCTGGCCCAGGGCGGTACGTCCTTCGACGCCCTCTACGTGAACGTCAACGGCCAGTCCGGCTACTTCGATCGATCGCTCGCCGCCTACGGGCAGGAGGGACGTGCGTGCCCCCGGTGCGGCACCGCCATCAGACGCGAGAAGTTCATGAACCGATCCTCCTTCAGTTGCCCGAAGTGTCAGGTACGTCCCAGGAATTCCTAGGAGGTACCGCTAAGTTGGCCGGAGCAACCCGAAGAGAGAAGACAGCACGTGCAGGTCGATGGAACGGAAGTGCGGGTCAGCGGTGACCTTCTTCAACCGCTGACGCGGCGCACGAGTGACATCGTGCGCGTCGTCGCCGCGGTCCTCTTCCTCGTGGTGGTGATCATCGGGTCCCTCGTCACCCGCAACGAGTGGAACGACCTCGAGCGGTCCGTCTCCAACATCGTCGGCGTACTGAGTCCGGACCAGTCCAACGTCGTCTACCTGACCTACGGCGTCGCCATTCTCGCCCTGCCGTTCACCATTCTCGCCGGCCTCGTCGCGGCGAGGCGCTGGAAGCTTCTCGGTGGCTACGTCCTCGCGGCCATTCTGGCCGCGTTCTCTCTGTCGGTCTCGGGGGACGGCGTGCTGTCCGCCCCGAACTGGCGGATCAACGAGACGACCAACCTGGACACGTTTCTGTCCCAGGTGCTCGACGACCCGCGGTGGATCGCGATCGTCGCGGCCGTGCTCACGGTCTCCGGACCGGGACTGCCGGCGCGCTGGGCCAGGGCCTGGTGGACGTTGCTGCTGGCGTTCGTGCCGATTCATCTGGTCATCAGCACCGTGATCCCCGCGCGGTCCATTCTGGGACTGTCGGTCGGGTGGTTGGCCGGGGCGATCGTGGTGTGGATCGTCGGCACACCCGCACTGGAGGTACCCCTGGCCGGAGCCGTGCGCGCCCTCGCGCGCCGGGGATCGGTCGTCACGGCGCTGACCGTGTTGCGTCCGGCCGGCGGGGGACCGTTGGTGCTCTCGGGCGAGGTGGGACCGGCGTCGCCGCCGGTGGTCGTGGAGCTGTTCGGACCGAACCAGTTCAGCCGCGGCGCGATTCGGCAGATCCGGCGCCGACTGACCCTGCGGTCGACCGAGAGTGCACCGCTGCACACGTCCCAGCGGCGAGCGGTGGAGCACCAGGCTCTGATGGCCATCGCCTTCGCGGAGTTGTCCCTGGCCTCCTCGGCCGCGCTGACGGTCGCCCCGCTGGATCGGGGTTGGATGATGTACGCGCACACGGCGACGCAGGGGCGCCCGCTCGACCCGGAGGACCCCACGGACGCCGCGGCGGTGTGGCGGACACTCGGCGTCCTGCGGTCCCGACGCATGTCCCACGGCGACCTGCGAGCAGACGAGATCGGAATCGAGGACGGCACGGCCCTGCTCGGCGGTTTCGCCCAGGCCGAACTGGGCGCGTCGGATGCGCAGATGAATTCGGATGCGGCGCAGGCGTTGTTCACGCTGGCAGCCCTCTACGGTCCCGAGGTCGCCGTCGACACCGCCGTCGATCGGTTGGGTGCGGCCGAGGTCCTGACCGCCTCGCGCCGGGTGACTCCGGCGGCCATCCCGAAGCGAGTGCGGGACGGCGTACCGGACGCCAAGGCGCTGATGACGTCGGTGCGCGACACCGTGGCCGAGCGCACCGGAGCCGACGCGATCACCGCCGCACAGGTGACGCGGTTCAGCCGTAACCAGATCGTGCAGCTGGTCCTGCTCATCGCGCTCGTCTACGTGGCGTACCCGTTCATCTCTCAGGTACCGACGTTCGTCACGGAGCTGGGTTCGGCGAACTGGTGGTGGGCGGGTCTCGCGTTGCTCGTCTCCACGGCGACGTACCTCGGGGCCGCGATGGCGTTGTGGGCGTGCGCGTCCGGACTGGTGAGCTTCTGGCACACGACGGTCATGCAGATCGCCAACACCTTCGCGGCCACGACCACGCCGGCCGGGGTCGGCGGACTCGCCCTGAGCGTGCGCTTCCTGCAGAAGAGCGGGCTGAGCGTGACCCGCTCGACCGCGGCGGTCGCGTTGCAACAGACCGTTCAGGTGATCACGCACGTCAGCCTGCTGGTCCTCTTCTCCATCGTGGCGGGAACGTCCGCGCAACTGTCGCGGTTCGTGCCCGACCCCACCATCCTGTACCTCATCGCGGGCGTCGCCTTCGGTGTGCTAGGCGGCCTCATCTTCCTGCCGACGGTGCGCCGGTGGTTGCGTACGGCGGTGCGTCCGCAGCTTGCCGAAGTGTCCCGCGACCTCGTCGAACTCGCTCGAAGCCCGGGTCGTTTCGCCATGATCATCCTCGGTTGCGCGACGACCACTCTCGGTGCCGCGCTGGCTCTGTGGGCGAGCGTGGAGGCCTTCGGCGGCGGCACCACCTTCGTCACGGTCACCGTGGTGACGATGATCGGGGGGACGTTGGCGGCGGCTGCGCCGACCCCCGGCGGCGTCGGCGCCGTCGAGGCCGCGTTGATCGGCGGTCTCGCGGCGTTCGGGCTGCCCGTCGCGGTGGCCGTTCCGTCCGTACTCCTCTACCGGGTGGTCACCTGCTGGCTGCCGGTCTTCTGCGGGTGGCCGATCCTGCACTGGCTGGGACGCAAGGAACTGATCTGATCCACCGCTCATTAGGATCGAGCGCATGACTGAACTGTGGGTCGAGCGCACCGGATCTCGCCGCTACGTGGGGAGAAGTTCTCGCGGTGCCGAGGTGCTGGTGGGCTCCGAGGACGTCGACGGCGTGTTCACGCCCGGCGAACTGCTCAAGATCGCGCTGGCCGCGTGCACCGGAATGAGCTCGGACCGGCCGCTGTCGCGCCGACTCGGCGACGACTACGACGCGACGGTGCGGGTGTCCGGCGACGCGGATCGGGAGAACGAGGTCTACCCGACGCTCGACGAGGTGCTGAGCGTGGATCTGAGCGAGCTCGACGCCGACGCGCAGGAGCGGTTGCTGGCGGTCGTGACCAAGTCCGTCGACAAGGTCTGCACCGTCGGACGCACTCTGAAAGCGGGTACCGAGGTCCGGCTGAGCATCGACGTCGACTCGTGAGCGAGGACGATACGGCGCGGCTCGGCGCGTGGGTGCACGGTCGGGTCCAGGGCGTCGGATTCCGGTGGTGGACCCGATCGCGCGCTCTCGAACTGTCCTTGGTGGGTTCCGCGACCAACACGGCGGACGGCCGCGTGCACGTGGTCGCCGAAGGACCGCGTCCGGCACTCGAGGCTCTGCTCGCGCACCTGCGTTCGGGCGAGACTCCGGGCACGGTGAGCACGGTCGTCGAGAACTGGGAGGACGCCCGGGGCGGGCTCTCGGGTTTCGTCGAGCGTTGACGCGCGCGTCGCGACGCGAACGGTACTGTGAACCGCCATGCATCTGAAGAGTCTGACGCTGAAGGGCTTCAAGTCCTTCGCCTCCGCGACGACTCTGCGATTCGAGCCGGGCATCACCTGTGTCGTCGGACCGAACGGCTCGGGTAAGTCCAACGTGGTGGACGCCCTCACCTGGGTGATGGGCGAGCAGGGCGCCAAGGCGCTGCGTGGCGGCAAGATGGAAGACGTCATCTTCGCCGGGACCTCCGGCCGGGCACCACTCGGGCGCGCCGAGGTGACCCTGACGATCGACAACTCCGACGGTGCGCTGCCCATCGACTACAGCGAGGTCTCCATCACCCGCCGGATGTTCCGAGACGGGGCCGGGGAGTACGAGATCAACGGCAGTTCCTGCCGATTGATGGACGTCCAGGAACTGCTGTCCGACTCGGGTATCGGCCGCGAGATGCACGTGATCGTCGGGCAGGGTCGGTTGGCGGCCATCCTCGAATCCAGGCCCGAGGACCGCCGCGCCTTCATCGAAGAGGCCGCGGGGGTGCTCAAGCACCGCAAGCGCAAAGAGAAGGCCGTCCGCAAACTCGATTCGATGCAGGCGAATCTGGCCCGACTGACGGACCTGACCACGGAACTGCGTCGTCAGCTCAAGCCTCTGGGGCGTCAGGCGGAGGTGGCTCGGCGCGCGCAGACGGTGCAGGCGCACCTGCGCGACGCGCGGCTGCGGTTGGTGGCCGACGATCTCGTCGCTCGCCGCACCGAACTGGCCGAGCAGTCGCACGACGAGGGCCGCGCCCGGGAGGAGTACGCCGCCGTCCAGGACGCGTTGGCTGCGGGCGAGGCCGCCCTGGCCGAGGGCGAGCAGGCATTGGCTCAGCTGACCCCGAGCGCCGAGGCGGCGGCGCAGACCTGGTTCCAGCTGTCGGCTCTCGCCGAACGCGTGGGCGCGACCGTGCGGATCGCCACCGAACGGGCCCGACACCTCGGCGACGAACCCGAGGATCGTCGCGGCCCGGACCCCGACGAACTGGACGAGCGTGCGGAACGCGCCGAGGACGCCGAGGTGGAGCTCGCCGAGGCGGTGGAGATCGCACGCGCCACCCTCGAGGCCGCGCGCGAGCAGCTCGGCGAGAGGGAATCGGCTGCCGCCGACGCCGAGCGTGCGCACTCGGCGGCCGTCCGGGCCGTCGCCGATCGCCGGGAGGGACTCGCTCGGTTGTCCGGACAGGTGGACGCCCTGCGTGCCCGATCCGAGTCCTACGACGCCGAGGTGGCTCGCCTCGCCGCTGCGATCGAGGACGCGCGGACCCGTGCCGACGACGCGCAGACGGAGTTCGACCGCGTGCAGGACCAGGTGGGCGAACTCGATGCCGGCGAGCTCGGTCTCGACGTGCAGCACGAACGGGCCGTGGAGGCCGCTCGGATCGCCGACGCGAGAGTGACGGATCTTCAACGGGAAGAACGTGATTCGAGCCAGCGGGTCGCCTCGCTTCGCGCACGCATCGATGCGCTGTCGACGAACCTCGAACGCGGTGACGGCGGCGCCTGGCTGGGGGAGAAGCGCGGCGAGGCGGTTCTCGGTCGACTCGGCAACCGCATCACGGTCCGGCCCGGGTACGAGGCCGCGGTGGCCGCGGCTCTGGGCGCCGCCGCCGACGCCGTGGTGATGACGTCGGCCGACGACGCCCGGGATGCGGTCCGCGCGCTGAAGGACGGCGACGGCGGTCGAGCCGCGATCGTGCACCCGGCGCCGGAGCGCGCCGCCCTGGATGCGGCGGGGACGTCGGTGTTGTCCGTCGTCGAGGCCGACGACCACGTGCGCGGCGCCTTGTCGTCGTTGCTCGCGGGCGTCTGCGTGGTCGACTCGGTCGAGGAAGGTGCGGCGCTGGTGGCGTCGCACCCGTCGATGCAGGCCGTCACCCGCGACGGAGATCTCGTGGGACAGGGTTGGATGACGGGCGGATCGGATCGCCGCCCCAGCACGCTCGAGGTCCAGTCGGCCATCGACGCGTCCGTGGCCGAGCTCGAGGAGGTGGAGCGGCGCACGGGGGAATTGGCGGCCGCACTGGCCGGCGCGACGGCCGAGCAGGTCGATCGCCGGGAGGCCGCCGAACAGGCGCTGGCGGCGTTGCACGAATCCGATGCCGCGATCGCCGCGGTGTACGAGCAGCTCGGGCGGCTGGGTCAGACGGTGCGGGTGGCGCGGGAGGATGCGAACCGGCATCAGGCTCAGCGCGAGCGGGTCGAGCGCCAGCGTGACGAGGCCGTGACCGCTCTCGCCGACATCGAGGAACGGGTGCGGCGCGCCGAGGACGATCACGACGCCGACGCGGACGGTGGCGTCGACGCCGAGGAGTGGGCGCGTGCCCGCGAGAGCGCCGCCGCCGCGGTGGCCGAGGTGCGGTCCGTCGAGGTGGAGGCGCGACTCGCCCTGAGGACGGCGGAGGAGCGGTCCGAACAGGTGCGCGGCAAGGCGGACCAGCTCCGGCGCTCGGCACGGATGGAGCGCGAGGCACGGGCGCGTGCCGAGCGAGCGCGGGCGTCGCGCGCCGCGTCCGCGGCCGTGGCGTCGGCGGTGGCGGAGGCCGGTGCGACGGTCGCCGAGCGACTGTCGACTCTGGTCGGCGATGCGGCCGTTCGACGCGACGAACTCGGTCGGCAACGGTCCGACCGTGCGGCGGAACTGGACCGCACGCGCGAACAGGTTCGAGCTCTGTCCACGCGCGCCGCGCAGTTGACCGACGCGGTGCACCGGGACGAGGTGGCGAAAGCGCAGGCCGTGCTCCGGATCGAACAGCTCGAGCAGACGGTGCTCGAACAGTTCTCCATCGCTCCGGACGACCTGGTGGCCGAGTACGGACCCGAGGTGCCGCTCCCGCCGACCGAGCTCGAGATGGAGGAGTACCGCCAGGCGAAGGAGCGCGGCGAGCAGGTGATCGAACCCGCTCCGATGCCGTTCGACCGCGCGCAGCAGGAACGCCGCGTCAAGCGGGCCGAGAAGGACCTGGCGACGCTGGGCAAGGTCAACCCGCTCGCGCTCGAGGAATTCGCCGCGCTCGAGGAGCGGTACAACTTCCTCTCCACCCAGCTCGAGGACGTCAAGTCCGCCCGTAAGGACCTCCTCGGCGTCGTGGCCGACGTCGATGCGCGCATCCTGCAGGTCTTCACCGAGGCGTACGCCGACGTCGAACGAGAATTTGTCGGGGTGTTCGCGAAACTCTTCCCCGGCGGCGAGGGACGGTTGATCCTCACCGATCCGACGGACATGTTGACCACCGGCATCGAGGTCGAGGCGCGTCCGCCCGGCAAGAAGGTCAAGCGGCTCTCGCTGCTGTCCGGCGGCGAGAAGTCCCTGACCGCGGTGGCGATGCTCGTGGCGATCTTCCGAGCCCGGCCGTCTCCGTTCTACGTCATGGACGAGGTCGAGGCGGCGCTGGACGACACGAATCTGCGTCGGCTCATCGGATTGTTCGAGCAACTGCGCGAGAAGTCCCAGCTCATCGTCATCACCCACCAGAAGCCGACGATGGAGGTGGCCGACGCGCTCTACGGCGTCAGCATGCGCGGTGACGGCATCACCACCGTGATCTCGCAACGCATGCGCAGCCGTGGTCCGGTGGACACCGGCGGGCCTTCGAACCCCGAGGGCCCCACGGCTGACAAGATGGCCAGGTGACTACCGAAGCCTGGATCATCGTCGCGGCCGTCGTCGCACTCCTGTTGATCGTTCTCGTCGTCGGGTTGGTGCTCCAGCGCCGCCGCCGCATCTCGCTGGCCAAGACGGACACGGACGAGCCCGACACCGCGGTGCGAGAGGTCGACCGGTCCGGCGGCTACAAGGCCGGCACCGGGTTCGACTTCGCCCGCGGCACGGCGCCCGCACCGGAACGGACGCCGGCCGCACCGAAGGCGCCCGAACCCCCCACCGCCTCGGCGCCGACGTTCGAGCGGACGGACACCGACGATCAGCCTCGAGTCGGTGACGACGCGTCGGTACCGCGGGACTCGCCGATACGCGGCATCACCGACGTCTCTCTGCCCGACCTGGCGCCGGACGAACCTGCCGTCACCGAACCCCCGGCGACGCCGCCCCCGGTGGCCGAGACCGACGTGTCCGACACCGAGGTCGTTCTGCCCGAGCTCGCGGACCCCGAGGTCGTCGAAGCCGAGCTCGCCGAGACCGAGGTACTCGAACCCGCGTCGACGACACCGGTCCTCGACGACATCGACCCCACCACGGGCCGGCTCGATCGCCTGCGTGGGCGGTTGTCCCGGTCGCAGAACGCGGTGGGCCGGAGCCTGCTCGGTCTTCTCGGCGGCGGTGACCTGGACGAGGATTCGTGGGAAGAGGTCGAGGACACCCTGCTCGTCGCCGACCTCGGTAGCGCGACCACGTCCGAGATCGTCGCCACGCTGCGCGAGCAGATGGCCGTCCGCAGCATCCGTACCGAGGCCCAGGCCCGTGCTCTCCTGCGTGAGGTCCTGATCGCCCAGCTCGATCCCGGCCTGGACCGGGCCATCCGCGCGCTCCCGCACGGCGACCGACCGTCGGTGCTGCTGGTGGTCGGCGTCAACGGAACCGGCAAGACCACCACGACGGGCAAGCTCGCGCGAGTGCTCGTCGCGGACGGACGTCGAGTGATCCTGGGTGCGGCGGACACGTTCCGTGCCGCGGCCGCCGACCAGCTGCAGACGTGGGCCGAGCGAGTCGGTGCGGAGGTGGTGCGCGGGAAGGAAGGCGCCGATCCGGCCGCCGTCGCGTTCGACGCGGTCACGCGCGGCATCGCCGACGGAGTCGACACGGTGCTGATCGACACCGCGGGTCGACTGCACACCAAGACCGGTCTGATGGACGAGCTCGGCAAGGTCAAACGCGTCATCGAGAAGAAGGCCCCCGTGGACGACGTCCTGCTCGTGCTGGACGCCACCATCGGGCAGAACGGACTGGCCCAGGCTCGGGTGTTCGCTCAGGTCGTGGACATCACCGGGGTGGTGCTGACGAAGCTGGACGGCACGGCCAAGGGCGGCATCGTCTTCCAGGTGCAACGCGAGCTCGGTGTGCCGGTCAAACTGGTCGGACTCGGGGAGGGTGCGGACGACCTCGCGCCCTTCGAACCGGCCGCGTTCGTCGACGCTCTGCTGGGCTGACGGAGCGACTCACAGCAACCTCACGCGGGGAATGCCCGAGATGAAACATGCACGCAACGAAATTCGGGCATGCGTTCACATCGGTGAAACACCGCAGTGTCGTCACGGAAACCTCGGGAAACCACTCTTGCTTCGACGGCGCACCGAACGGTGGGCGCGAGAATGGGAGGATCCGCGTGAGTCCCGAGGAATTGTTGGCAAACTCCGGCAACGCCGCTTGGATGCTGATGGCAGCATCGCTCGTGCTGCTGATGACGCCAGGTCTGGCGTTCTTCTACGGCGGTATGTCGCAGCAGAAGAACGTGCTGAACATGATGATGATGTCGTTCGGCGCCATGTGCGTCGTGTCGATCGTCTACGTGCTGTGGGGATGGTCGATGTCCTACGGAACACAGGACATCGGGGGGATCTTCGCCAGCCCGTTCGAGTTCTTCGGACTGAGGGACTCCATCACCGACGCGGACGGCAACTTCATCGCCGGCGCAGCGGGTTACCCGAACATCATCGACGTGGCCTTCCAGGTGACGTTCGCGATCATCACCGTGGCCATCATCAGCGGTTCGGTCGCCGGTCGCGTCAAGTACGGAACGTGGCTCGCGTTCACCGGCATCTGGGTCACCCTGGCGTACTTCCCCCTCGCCCACATGGTGTGGGGCGGCGGTCTGCTGTCGGGCTCCGAGAACAGCCTGGCCGCGATGATCTTCGGAACCACGGACGACGGTGAGGGCGGTCTGGTCGCCGCGGTCGAGCCGATCGACTTCGCCGGTGGCACCGTGGTCCACATCAACGCCGGTATCGCCGGTCTGGTGCTCGCCCTGCTCGTCGGCAAGCGCATCGGGTTCGGTCGCACGATGTACCGCCCGCACAACCTCCCCTTCGTCATGCTCGGTGCCGCACTCCTGTGGTTCGGCTGGTTCGGGTTCAACGCCGGTTCGTCCTTCGCCGCCGACGGTATGGCCGGTCTCGCCTGGGTCAACACCACCACGGCCACGGCCGCCGCGATCGGCGGATGGCTCCTCGTCGAGCGTCTGCGCGACGGACACGCCACCAGCCTCGGCGCGGCCTCGGGCATCGTGGCCGGACTGGTCGCCATCACCCCCGCCGCCGGTTCGGTCACCCCGGTCGGATCGATCTTCGTCGGCGTCATCGCCGGTGTGCTCGCGGCCCTGGCGGTCGGCCTCAAGTTCAAGTTCGGATACGACGACTCGCTCGACGTGGTCGGAGTTCACCTGGTCGCCGGACTGTGGGGCACCATCGCGATCGGCTTCTTCGCCTCGGAGACCGGCCTGTTCTACGGCGACGGCATCGAGCAGCTCGTGATCCAGATCGTCATCGCCCTGGCCGCCCTGATCTTCACGGCCGTGGTCACCGTGGTCATCGCGCTCGCTCTCAAGCCGCTCGGCTGGCGGATCGGCGACGAGGAAGAGTCGACCGGAATCGACGAGTCCGAGCATGCAGAGTCGGCATATGATCTCGCGTGACAGGGTGGCCATGAGCACCGACACCTCATCGCGCTGTAACCGGCACCCGAAATCCTGTGAAGGGAACCAGTAATGAAGCTGATCACCGCAATCGTGAAGCCGTTCACGCTCGAGGACGTGAAATCCGCTCTCGAGCAGGCCGGAGTGCTCGGAATGACCGTGAGCGAAGTCCAGGGTTACGGACGCCAGAAGGGCCACACCGAGGTGTACCGCGGGGCCGAGTACTCGGTGGACTTCGTGCCGAAGGTCCGGGTCGAGGTCGTCGTGGACGACGCTGCGGTGGACAAGGTCGTCGAGGTCATCGTCGAGGCCGCGCGCACCGGCAAAATCGGTGACGGCAAGGTCTGGATCTCTCCGGTGGAGGCCGTGGTCCGCGTCCGCACCGGCGAGCGCGGCACCGACGCCCTCTAGGTCGGGCGCCACACCGAACGAGAAGCGTCGAGCGGTCCGGCCGCGGTTCGATTCCCCACGGAAACGAGCCGCGGCCGAACTGTTTTCACCGACCGAGCAACGATGGAGGATGCGCCGTGAGTGGTTCCGATGCAGCAGCCGATCTGGTCCGCGCGCGATCACAACTGCTCGCCGGGCAGGGAAAGAACCGACGTCTCGATGCTCCGTCGCTACGGGACGCCCTGGTCGACCTGCACGAGTTCTGGTTGACCACCAAGGGTTCCGAGCTGGGAATCAAGCCGGACAGCGGCTTTGCCATCGTCGCGGTCGGCGGACTCGGCCGTCGGGAGATGCTGCCGTGGTCGGATCTCGATCTGGTCCTGCTGCACGACGACGTCGAACCCTCGCTGGTCGGCCATGTCGCGGACCGACTCTGGTACCCGCTGTGGGACGCGCACATCAAGCTCGACCACAGCGTGCGGACGGTTCCGCAGGCTCTGTCCGTCGCGGCGGAGGACATGACCGCGGCGCTCGGTCTCCTCGACGCCCGCCACATCGTCGGCGACACGGAACTGAGCACCGCGCTGATCGAAGGGGTTCGCCGACAGTGGCGCATCGGCCTGCGGGACCGATTCGACGAGCTGGTCGCGCTCACCCGAACGAGGTGGGGACGCAGCGGCGAGATCGCCCATCGGGCCGAGCCCGATCTCAAGAGCGGTCGCGGTGGACTCCGGGACGTGCAGTTGCTCGACGCGCTGTCCATCGCCCAGCTGACCGACGCGATGCCGGGTCTGGGGCCCGAATCACCCGGTGGTGGGCTGGATTTCGCGCACCGTCGCATTCTCGACGTTCGCACCGAGCTGCACCGGGTGGCCGGCCGGGCCCGAGATCAACTGCGCGCCCAGGACGCCGACGAGATCGCCGCCGCGCTCCGTATCGGTGACCGCTTCGATCTCGCTCGGGTGCTGAGCGATTCGGCGCGGACCATCGTCTATTCGACGGACGTCGGGCTGCGGACCGCGGGGAACGCCGTTCCGCGACGGGGACTGTCGCGGTTGCGTCGAACCCCGATCCGTCGGCCGCTGGACGAGGGCGTCGTCGAGCACGCCGGTGAGGTGGTGCTGGCCAGGGACGCACGGCCGACCAAGGACCCGGGACTGATCATGCGCGTGGCCGCGGCGGCCGCGACCACCGGAATGCCGATGTCGGCGTCCACGCTGGGCCGACTGTCCGACAGCGCGCCGGAGTTGCGCGAGCCGTGGCCGAAGGAGGCCCTGAACGATCTTCTGGTGGTGCTCGGCTCGGGTCGCCGGTCGATCGGCGTCGTCGAGGCACTCGACCGCACCGGCCTGTGGGGCCGGCTTCTCCCCGAATGGGGTGCGGTGCGCGATCTCCCGCCGCGCGACGCCGTGCACACGTGGACGGTGGACCGGCACCTCGTCGAGACCGCCGCGTACGCGAGTGGATTCACCACCCGGGTGGCACGGCCGGACCTGTTGGTGCTCGGCGCTCTGCTGCACGACATCGGCAAGGGTCGCGGCGGCGATCACAGCATCGTCGGCGCCGAATTGGCGACGCAGATCGGTCGACGACTCGGGCTGTGGCCCAACGACATCGCCGTGCTCGAAGCCATGGTGCGCCACCACCTTCTGCTGCCGGACACCGCGACCAGACGTGATCTGGACGATCCCGCCACCGTCCAACGTGTCGTCGACGCGTTGGACGGTGACCCGATCCTGCTCGAACTCCTGCATGCGCTCGCCGAGGCCGATTCGCTGGCCACCGGTCCCGGGGTCTGGGGGGACTGGAAGTCCTCGTTGATCGGCGAACTCGCGCGCCGGTGTCGTGTGGTGATGGCCGGTGAGCAGTTGCCCGTGCCGGATCCGATCGACCCGGCTCTCGCCGGACGCGTCGCCGACGGCGACATCTCGGTGGATCTGCATCCTGCGGACAGCCCGCACACCTTCGAGGTCATCGTGACCGGGCCGGACCGTCTCGGGCTGCTGTCCAACGCCGCCGGAGTCCTCGCCCTCGCCTCGCTTCGGGTGTTGTCGGCGTCGGTGGCCGGGCACGGCGGGCACGCGCTCAATCGTTTCGTCGTCACGCCCACGTTCGGTGCGCCCCCACCTCCGGGTCTGTTGCGTCAGGAACTGATCCGCGCCCTCGACGGGGACCTCGACCTGGCGGCGCAGCTCGACGCGCGGGAGGAGGCGGCGCGGGCGGCAGCGGAACCGGAAGTCGGCGCACCCGAGACGTCCGCGGTTCCGCTCTACTCCGAGGCGCCGCCGCGGGTGTTGTGGTTCGACGGCGCCGAGAACGGCGACATGGTCGTGGAGATCCGGGCGGAGGATCGACTGGGCCTGCTGTGCCGACTGGCGTCGACGTTCGAGCGGCACGGTGCGGACGTCCGATGGGCGAAGGTGGCCACCCTCGGATCGTCGGTGGTGGACTCGTTCTGCATCGGTTCCGTCGACTCCGGGGACGGAACGCGTGTGAACCGCGACGAACTGGAACGAGGATTGCTCGCCGTCGTGCCGTCACCGCGGCCGCGGGAGGTGGAGACCACCGATACCTGACACCCCGGCCGGACGTCCACCGACCGGTCGAGCGGTTAGGGTGGGGCCTGGAACTGTCATGTGTTCTCGCGATTTTCAGGAGCCTCATCGGTGTTCGAATCACTTTCCGACAGACTGACCGGAAGCCTCAAGGACCTGCGGGGCAAGGGTCGGCTCTCGGGCGCCGACATCGACGCGGTGTGCCGCGAGATCCGTCTCGCGCTCCTCGAGGCCGACGTCGCCCTCCCGGTCGTGCGCGCCTTCATCACCCGAATCAAGGAGCGCGCCAAGGGCGCCGAGGTCTCGGCCGCCCTCAACCCGGCGCAGCAGGTCGTCAAGATCGTCAACGACGAACTGGTCGGCATCCTGGGCGGCGAGACTCGCCGCATCGCCTTCGCGAAGAACCCGCCGACGGTGATCATGCTCGCGGGTCTGCAGGGCTCCGGTAAGACGACCCTCGCCGGCAAGCTCGCGAAGTGGCTGCGCGATCAGGGCCACACCCCTCTGCTGGTCGCCTGCGACCTCCAGCGACCGGGTGCGGTCAGTCAGCTGCAGATCGTCGGTGAACGCGCCGGCGCGCACGTCTTCGCCCCGCACCCCGGGACGTCCATCGGCGGCGGTGACAACGCGCTGGGCATCACGGCCGCCGATCCGGTCGAGGTGGCGCGGGCGGGTGTCGCCGAGGCGCGGGCCAAGCAGTACGACGTGGTCATCGTGGACACCGCCGGCCGCCTCGGTATCGACAGCGAGCTGATGGGGCAGGCGGCGGGCATCCGCGACGCCACGAACCCCGACGAGACGCTGTTCGTGCTCGACTCGATGATCGGCCAGGACGCCGTCAGCACGGCGGAAGCGTTCCAGGACGGCGTCGGTTTCACCGGTGTCGTGCTGACCAAGCTCGACGGTGACGCCCGCGGTGGCGCGGCGCTGAGCGTCCGCGAGGTCACCGGACGCCCCATCATGTTCGCGTCCACGGGCGAGAAGCTCGAGGACTTCGACGTCTTCCACCCGGACCGTATGGCCAGCCGGATCCTCGGCATGGGCGATCTCCTCAGCCTGATCGAACAGGCCGAGGGCGTCTTCGATCAGCAGCAGGCCGAGGACACCGCCGCGAAGATCGGCTCGGGCCAACTCACGCTCGAGGACTTCCTCGAGCAGATGATGGCCATCCGCAAGATGGGCCCCATCGGAAACCTGCTGGGCATGCTGCCGGGCGCCGCCGGCATGAAGGACGCGCTGTCGCAGGTCGACGACAAGCAGCTCGACAAGGTCCAGGCGATCATTCGCGGCATGACGCCGGCCGAGCGGGCGGATCCGAAGATGATCAACGCCTCTCGCCGCCTGCGGATCGCCAACGGCTCGGGCGTCAAGGTCTCCGACGTCAACCAACTCGTCGATCGCTTCTTCGAGGCCCGCAAGATGATGGCGTCGATGGCCGGTCGGATGGGCATGCCCGGTGCGCGAAAAGCCAACCAGCGCAAGGTCAAGGGAAAGAAGGGCAAGAAGGGTGGTCGCGGTCCCACGCCGCCGAAGGTGCGGGGTGGCATGCCGGGTATGCCCGCGGGTATGCCGGATCTGACGGGGATGCCGAAGGGCACCGATGCGCTGCCACCGGGTCTCGAGGGGTTCGACCTGTCCAAACTGAAGTTGCCGAAGAAGTAGGCCGGACCGCGTGCGGATCACCCCGAGCCTGCACCTGAACGGTGTCGTGCTGCCCGACGGTGCCCGGGCCGACGTCTGGGTCCGGGACGGTCTCGTCTCCCTCGAACCGGTTCCGGGTGCCGTGACGGTGGGGTCCGGGGGCTGGATCGTCCCGGGGCTGGTCGACGCACACTGCCACGTCGGTATCAAGTACGGCGGGGGTCACGAGGACGCGGACGGCACCGTCGCTCAGGCCACGAGAGAACGGTCGGTGGGGGCGCTGCTGTTGCGGGATGCGGGGTCGCCCGTGGACACGCGTGACCTCGACGACCACGAGGACCTGCCGAAGATCATCCGCGCGGGCCGCCACATCGCGATGCCGAAGCGCTACATCCCCGGCCTCGCCGTGGACCTCGAGGACGAGTCCCAGCTTCCCGAGGCCGTCGCGCAGCAGGCACGTGCGGGCGACGGCTGGGTGAAGCTGGTGGGGGACTGGATCGATCGCGGTGTCGGCGACCTCGCACCGCTGTGGAACGACGCGATCCTGAAGGACGCCGTCGACGCGGCGCATCGCGAGGGTGCTCGGGTGACGGCCCACGTCTTCGGGGAGGACGCCCTGCCCGGACTGATAGCGGCGGGCATCGACTGCATCGAACACGGCACGGGGCTGACCGACGACACCATCGAGATGATGGTCGAACACGGAACCGCCCTGGTTCCCACGCTCATCAACATCGAGACGTTCCCGGACATCGCCGCGTCGGCGGGCAAGTATCCGATCTACGCGCGGCACATGCGTGATCTGCACGCTCGGGTCGCGGACACCGTCGGGCGCGCGCACGATGCCGGGGTGCCTCTGTACGCCGGCACGGACGCCGGCGGCAGCATCGAGCACGGCCGCGTCGCCGACGAGGTGGCAGCCCTGGTGGGCGTCGGAATGTCGCCGACCGATGCCCTCGGTGCGGCGAGTTGGAACGCCCGCCGGTGGCTCGGGCACGCGGGAATCGACCACGGTGCCCCCGCGGACCTGGTCTTCTACGAGAACGATCCCCGGATCGGTGCCGAGGTTCTGGCCGCCCCGGACGTCGTCGTCCTGCGCGGACGCGCGTACTGATCGCCTCCGAGCCGGCGAGTCCGGACCGGGTGACTTCCCGTGCGTCGAGGGTCTCTGGCAAGATGTACCCCTGTTCGCCCGTCTGCGGTTCCGTACCGCGCGGCGGTCACAACACCCATCCACCGCAAAACCGGATGCGCACGCCACGCGCATCGCCGAATTGCGTCGTGACCACTGATCGCGCCTCGCGCGGTCGCAACGAAAGAGGATCGTCTTCACATGGCTGTCAAGATCAAGCTCACCCGGCTCGGCAAGATCCGGAACCCGCAGTACCGCATCGTCGTCGCCGATGCCCGCACCCGCCGCGGCGGTCGTGCCATCGAGACCATCGGCCGGTACCACCCGAAGGAAGAGCCGTCGCTGATCGACATCGACTCCGAGCGTGCGCAGCACTGGCTCGCCGTCGGAGCGCAGCCGACCGAGCCGGTCGCCGCTCTCCTGAAGATCACCGGTGACTGGCAGAAGTTCAAGGGCCTCCCGGGTGCCGAGGGCACGCTGAAGGTCAAGGAGCCCAAGCCCTCCAAGCTCGATCTGTTCAACGCCGCTCTCGCACAGGCCGACAACGAGCCCGCCGGCGAGGCCACCACGCCGAAGAAGAAGAAGGCCGCCAAGGCCGAGTCCGACGCTCCGGCCACCGAGTCCGACGCTCCGGCCGACGAGACCGCCGACACCGCGACGGCCGAGTCCACGGACAAGTGAGCACCGTCGTCGCCGACGCCGTCGAGCATCTCGTTCGCGGCATCGTCTCCAATCCGGACGACGTTCGGGTCGAGATGATCACCGGGCGCCGCGGCCGGACCGTCGAGGTGCACGTGCACCCCGATGATCTGGGCAAGGTGATCGGTCGCGGTGGCCGCACCGCCACCGCCATCCGCACCCTGGTGGCCGGCATCGGCGGCCGCGGTATCCGCGTCGACGTCGTCGACACCGACCAGTCCTGATCGGTTCGGAGCCGAGTATGGAACTGGTCATCGGCCGGATCGCCAAGTCGCACGGTGTCAAGGGCGAGGTCGTCGTCGAGGTCCGAACGGACGACCCGGACGAGCGTTTCGCCGTCGGGACCGTGCTGCGAGGTCGGGCGCGGCGCTCGACCGTCACCGACGAGTACACCGTGGAAGCCGCCCGGGATCACTCCGGGCGGCTTCTGCTGCGTCTCGAGGGAATCACCGACCGCACGCAGTCGGATGCGTTGCGCGGGACTCTCTTCTACGTCGACACCGCAGACCTGCCGCCGTCGGAGGACCCGGACGAGTTCTACGACCACGAGCTCGAGGGCATGACGGTGCGCTACGCCGCCGGACACGCACTCGCCGGTGAGATCGTCGGCGAGGTCGTGGAAGTGTTGCACTCGGCGGCGGGGGAGCTGTTGTCGGTCAAGCCGGCCGACCCCGACCGGGGCCGAGAGTTGTTGATTCCCTTCGTGTCCGCAATCGTCGTCGCGGTCTCGCGCGAGAACGCGACTGTGGACATCGATCCTCCCGACGGTCTCCTGGATCCGGAGTGAGGGTCGACGGGGCATGACTCTTCGACTGTCCGTCGTCACGATCTTCCCCGAGTACCTCGAACCGATGCGCACGGCGTTGTTGGGCCGGGCGATCGAACGCGGCCTGGTCTCCGTCGACGTGCACGATCTGCGGCACTGGACCCACGACGTGCACAAGGCCGTCGACGACTCCCCGTACGGCGGCGGTCCCGGCATGGTGATGAAGCCGACCGTGTGGGGTGACGCACTCGACGAGGTCACCCGCGATTCGGACCCCGTGCTGGTGGTGCCGACCCCGGCGGGGGTGCCGTTCACACAGTCCACCGCGACGCGGTGGGCGAACGAGAATCACCTGGTGTTCGCCTGCGGGCGGTACGAGGGGATCGATCAACGAGTGTTCGATGACGCGTCTCGGCGCCTGCGGGTCGAAGAGGTCAGTATCGGCGACTACGTTCTGATCGGCGGCGAAGCCGCGGTCCTGGTGATGGCCGAGGCCGTGACCCGGTTGCTTCCGGGAGTACTGGGCAATCAGCTCTCGCACCAACAGGATTCGTTCTCCGACGGCTTGCTCGAGGGCCCGTCCTACACCCGCCCGGTGTCCTGGCGCGGGCTCGACGTGCCCCCGGTTCTGCGGTCCGGTGACCACGCCGCGATCGCGGCCTGGCGGGACGAACAGTCCCGACGCCGGACGGCCGAGCGTCGGCCGGACCTCCTCGAGCGCCGGCCGCCGCCCGGCCGGTAGGGTCCATCGCCGTGACGACTGCTCCGAAATCCGTGAACCGACGCATTGCCGACGAACTCGAGATCAGCGAGGAGCGGGTGCGCGCCGCGGTCGATCTGCTCGACGGCGGGGCGACCGTGCCGTTCATCGCCCGGTACCGCAAGGAGGCGACCGGGACTCTCGACGACAATCAGCTGCGACTGCTCGAGGAACGGCTGCGCTACTTGCGCGAACTCGACGAGCGCCGAGCCGCCGTACTCGAGTCCATTCGCGGTCAGGGCAAGCTCGACCCCGAGCTCGAGGCACAACTTCTGGCCGCCGACACCAAGGCCCGGCTCGAGGACATCTACCTTCCGTTCAAGCCGAAGCGACGCACCAAGGCGCAGATCGCCCGCGAAGCCGGGCATCAACCCGTGGCCGACGCACTGTTCGGCGATCCGTCGACGGATCCGGCGACCTTCACCGCCGAGCAGCTCGACGGTGCCCGCTCCATCCTGGTCGAACACTTCGCCGAGGACGCCGACCTGCTGGGGGAACTGCGGGAACTGATGTGGACGCGCGGGCGACTCACCGCGAAGGTGCGATCGGGGAAGGAGACCGAGGGCGCGAAGTTCGCCGACTACTTCGACTTCTCCGAGCCGTTCACCAAGGTTCCCTCGCACCGCGTTCTCGCCGCCCTGCGTGGTGAGAAGGAGGAAGTGCTCTCGCTCTCCGTCGAACCGGACGCCGCCCCGGACGAGGACGCACCGAAGGGCGTTCCGACCCTGTACGAGGCGCGCATCGCAGCCCGCTTCGGGATCGCGGATCGCGGTCGGCCGGCGGACCGATGGCTGCTCGACACGGTGCGATGGGCCTGGCGCACCAAGCTTCTCGTGAGTCTGGGTATCGACACCCGCATGCGCCTACGGCAGTCCGCCGAGGAGGGAGCCATCGAGGTCTTCGCCTCGAACCTCGGAGACCTGCTTCTCGCGGCGCCGGCCGGCAGCCGGACCACCATGGGCCTCGACCCCGGCTACCGTTCGGGCACCAAGGTCGCGGTGGTCGACGCGACGGGCAAGGTGGTGGACCACGACACCGTCTATCCGCACAAGCCCCAGGGGAAGTGGAACGACGCGCTCGCCCGGCTCGCGGCGCTGGCCGCGAAGCACGACGTGGACCTGATCGCCATCGGCAACGGCACCGCCTCGCGGGAAACCGATGCGTTGGCCGCGGAGCTCATCGCGTCGAACCCGGACGCGACGTTGACCAAGGCGATGGTGTCGGAGGCGGGGGCGTCGGTGTACTCCGCCTCGGAGTACGGCTCGCGCGAGCTGCCCGATCTGGACGTGTCGATCCGCGGCGCGGTCTCCATCGCGCGGCGCCTGCAGGATCCGCTCGCCGAGTTGGTGAAGATCGATCCGAAGTCCATCGGTGTGGGTCAGTACCAACACGACGTGTCGGAGTCCCTGCTCGCGAGGTCGCTCGGTGCGGTGGTGGAGGACGCCGTGAATGCGGTCGGAGTCGATGCGAACACCGCGTCGGTTCCGCTGCTCGCCCGCGTCTCGGGGGTCACGACGTCGCTGGCGGAGTCGATCGTCGCGCACCGGGACCGCAACGGGCCGTTCCGCAGCCGGTCGTCGCTCACCGAGGTGCCTCGCCTCGGGCCGAAGGCCTTCGAGCAGTGTGCCGGCTTCCTGCGGATCTCCGGCGGAGACGATCCGCTGGACCGATCGAGCGTGCACCCCGAGGCGTACCCGGTGGTGCGTCGTATCGCCGAGCGCGCCGGTGTCGGCGTCCGGGAGGTGATCGGCAACTCGCGGGTGTTGCGCGAGGTGCGCCCACAGGAGTTCGTCGACGACCGCTTCGGCCTTCCCACCATCACCGACATCCTCGCCGAGCTCGAGAAGCCCGGCCGTGACCCGCGCCCGGAATTCGCCACCGCCACGTTCAAGGCAGGGGTCGAGAAGGTCGCGGACCTCGAACCGGGCATGGTGCTCGAGGGCGTGGTGACCAACGTCGCCGCCTTCGGTGCGTTCGTCGACGTGGGCGTGCATCAGGACGGTCTGGTGCACGTGTCGGCGATGTCGACGACGTTCGTCAAGGATCCGCGTGAGGTGGTCAAGTCCGGCGACGTCGTGCGTGTGAAGGTGATGGAGGTGGACCTGCCGCGGCAGCGCATCGGGCTGTCGCTGCGACTCGACGACGAGATCGGGGCGGCGAAGTCCGAGGGCGGTCGCGGTTCGGGACGGGCCCGCACCGGCCGGAGCGAATCGGCGGGCCCGAACGCGAAGCGGTCCGCGGGGTCCCCGAAAACCGCCCCGAAATCCGCTCCCGCGTCCGGTTCGATGGCCGATGCCCTGCGTCAAGCGGGCTTCGGGAAGTAGCGGCTCGCGCGCGCAGCCCCGTGGATTGACTGTTCTCCGCACGAGGGAGAAGGTTCCGATATGGACGGCTGGGTGCGCCACATCGTGGCCGAGGGGAGGCTGCCGCTTCTGTGCTTCCTCTCGGGTTTCCTGATCGCCTTCCTGTTCATCCGGCTCAGCGTCAGACTGATTCGCGCCGAGGTCTCGTGGTGGCCGGGCAACGTCACCCCGGGCGGACATCACGTGCACCACGTGGTGTTCGGCGTGGTGTGCATGACCGTCTCGGGCGGCGCCCTCATCACGGTCTACGTCGACGGCAGCCAGACCACCGGCGCGGTTCTCGCCGCGGTGTTCGGCATCGGAACCGCGCTGGTCCTCGACGAGTTCGCACTGATCTTCTACCTGGAGGACGTGTACTGGTCCGCGCAGGGACGGACCTCCGTGGACGCCGTCTTCGTCGCGGTCGCCGTCACGGTCATGGTGCTCTTCGGATTGCGCCCGCTCGAGTTCTTCGACGTCGCCGGTTTCCGTGACGATCCGTCCCCGGGGGTCGTCGTCCTGGTTCTCGCGTTGGCGCTGACGAACCTCGCACTGGCGGTGGTGACGCTGGCGAAGGGCAAGATCTGGACCGGTCTGGCGGGTCTGTTCTTCTTCCCGCTGCTGATCGTGGGAGCGATCCGGCTGAGCCGACCCGGCGCACCCTGGGCACGCTGGCGGTACACCCACCGGCCGGCGCGCATGGTGCGCGCCCTGCATCGGGAGAAGACGCTGCGTCGTCCGGTGGTGCGGGCCAAGATATGGGTGCAGGACGCCATCGCCGGCTCACCGAACGTCGACCACGCGGTCACCGCCGCCGAGGACGAACTGGATCGGGTGGTGGTGCCGGCGCCGCCTCCGGTCGGTCCACGCTGAGCACGGGCGTTCGATTTCCTGCCGGACGGGGGCGTCTGGCACTATGGACGCCGTTGCCTGCGGACGGCGCGCTCCCGCGTGCCCGGATGTCAGGGGACACCATTCGGAGTACGAACCAGTCGAGCACCCCCGGCCCCGTCGGCGGAGGTAGCCGCTCGGGTCCTCTGCTCGAGTTTCGTGACACGCAAGGATGAATTATGAACACTCTGGACTTCCTCGACAACAAGTCGCTTCGCGACGACATCCCCGCGTTCCGCGCGGGAGACACCCTCAACGTCCACGTGAAGGTCATCGAGGGCTCGAAGGAGCGCGTGCAGATCTTCAAGGGCGTCGTCATTCGTCGCCAGGGAGGCGGGGTCCGCGAGACCTTCACCGTTCGCAAGGTCTCGTTCGGCGTCGGCGTGGAGCGTACGTTCCCGGTGCACACCCCGAACATCGCGCAGATCGAGGTACTCACCCGCGGCGACGTGCGTCGCGCCAAGCTGTACTACCTGCGCGAACTCCGTGGCAAGGCCGCGAAGATCAAGGAAAAGCGCTGATCCACCGTCACCGCGCGCCGGTCGGATGACCGGTTCTCCACGGGCATGGCTAACCTGATCTCGTGACAGATCATGCCCGTGGAGACGGTGACGACGGACCCGAGCCGAACCGGACGGAGAAGAAACCACGCTCGTTCTGGCGTGAACTTCCGATTCTCATCCTGGTCGCCCTGGTCCTGAGTTTCCTCCTCCAGACCTTCGTGGCCCGCGTCTATCTGATTCCGTCGGAGTCCATGGAGCCCACCCTGCACGGGTGTCCCGGGTGCACCGGGGACCGCATCGTGGTCGAGAAGATCTCCTCCCACTTCGCCGACCCGCAACCGGGCGACGTGATCGTCTTCCGCGGTCCGGAATCCTGGGACGCCGACTACGTGTCCACGCGATCCGACAACGTCGTCATTCGCGGTGCGCAAGAGCTGGGTTCGCTCGTGGGCCTGGTCGCACCGGACGAGAACGACCTCGTGAAGCGTGTCGTCGCCACCGGCGGGCAGACCGTGGAGTGCTGCGACGAGCAAGGCCGCGTCCTGGTCGACGGAGTGCCGGTCGACGAGCCGTACATCACCATGGACTTCGAGTTCCTGCCGGGCGTGCAGTCCTGCGACACCCCCGTTCGATCCGGTCGCTGCTTCGGACCGGTCACGGTGCCGGAGGGGAACCTCTGGATGATGGGGGACAACCGCAGCAACAGCGCCGATTCACGCTTTCACGTCGCGGACGAGTTCCAGGGCACCGTCCCGGTGGACAACGTCATCGGGCAGGCTCGCGCCATCGTCCTGCCGCCCACCCGGTGGGGTCTGATCGACACCCCGGACATCCAGGGGCCGTGATCACCAGGCTGTCCCGCACGTCGTGGCCGCCGCGTGTCACGATCCGGCGGGCCGGGGGTATGCGCACCATGGAGTCCGCACTGCTCCGGTCCGGACTCGGTCCGGTCGCCGGGGTCGACGAGGCCGGCCGGGGCGCCTGCGCCGGTCCGCTCGTGGTGGCGGCGTGCATTCTCGGTGATCGCGCCCGTACAGCCCTGGATCTGCTCGACGATTCCAAGAAGCTGAGCGAGAAGACCCGAGAGTCGTTGTTTCCCAGGGTGATCCGCTGGGCCACGGCCTACTCGATAGTGACGGTGCCGGCCGAGGAAGTCGATCGGATCGGTATTCACGTGGCCAACATCGAGGGCATGCGACGTGCGGTGATGGGACTGGACCCGACGCCGGGTTACGTCTTGACCGACGGGTTCCGTGTTCCGGGTCTGGCGGTACCGTCGCTACCCGTCATCGGCGGCGACGCCACCGCGGCGTGTATCGCGGCGGCGAGCGTGCTCGCGAAGGTGCACCGTGATCGCATCATGCGGGCGCTGGACACCGAGCTACCCGGGTACTCGTTCTCGGTACACAAGGGGTACAACACGGCGCTGCACACGGAAGCGCTCGCGGCTCTCGGCCCGACGGCGGAGCATCGGCGATCCTGGTCCAACGTGGCGGCCCTGTCGGGTCCGGAGGTCCACCCACGCCGGGTCGGCTGGAACCCGTCGGTCGTGGTGCGCGAAGATGAACTGTCCACCGCCACGACGACGAGCGGCACCGCCGCGTCCGTCGATCGCCGCACCGTGTCCCGAGGAGGATGTCCACGCCGATGAGCGCCGAAGATCTCGAGAAGTACGAAACCGAGATGGAACTCTCGCTGTACCGGGAGTACCGCGACATCGTCGGCCAGTTCACCTATGTCGTGGAGACGGAGCGTCGGTTCTACCTCGCGAACTCGGTGGAGATGATTCCGCGCAACGCGGACGGCGAGATCTACTTCGAGGTGCGGATGTCGGACGCCTGGGTGTGGGACATGTACCGCCCGGCCCGGTTCGTCAAGCACGTCCGGGTGATCACCTTCAAGGACGTCAACATCGAGGAATTGGACAAGCCGGACCTCCGTCTGCCCGAGTAGTACCCCTCAGGCGCTGTCGCGTCCGACGATGCGCGCGTTGAGGTGCCAGCCCTCGTAGCCGTCGTCGACGCGGTGGTGTCTGCCGTCGTGGTCGATGTCCACGCGGGGTATGGACAACGTGCGCGCGAGTCGAACCGCCCAAGGGTAATCGCCCCGACCCACCTCCCTCGGCCCCCAGAACAGCGCGTATTGGTGTGCCGGTCGGTCGGGGAGCGGCGCTCGTCGGAGCACGAACTCCGGGGCCGGAGGCCCAGCGCGCGTCATGAACCGATTGTCGCAGCTCCGTCATCCCCGGGGCATGCCTTCCTCCACAGATTTTCTGTCGGCGCACGTCGGTGAATCCGCGTCGGTGCGTCGTCCGGTCAGAGTGGTCGCACGGACGACCGGCCCCGACTCACGGTGTCGGCGTCGCGACGAAGGTGAGGTGCCGCCGGTGATCGAGAGCGTGGGGGACGAGAGCTCGGGGGAGCGGGGTCGGCCGGCAGGCGGTCGAGCCGTCAGTGCGAAGGAGCTCGGGGCGCTCGGTGAGGACGCCGCCGCGGCCTTTCTGGTCACATGCGGCCACGACATCGTCGCCCGGAACTGGCGATGCCGGTCCGGAGAAATCGACATCATCGCGGCCGACGGCGACACGATCGTGTTCGTCGAGGTCAAGACGCGGTCGGGAACATGGTTCGGGACGCCGGCGGAGGCGGTGACCCCGGCGAAGGCGAACCGTCTGCACCGATTGGCGGGCCTGTGGTTGGCGGAGCGGTCGGCGGCCTGGTCGCCGGTGCGCTTCGACGTGGTCGAGGTCGTCGTCGACCGCGGTGGAGAACCGCGGCTGACGCACCTGCCGGGGGTCTTCTGATGGCACTGGGTCGGGCATTCTCGGTGGCGGTGTCCGGGGTGGACGGGGTTCTGGTGGAGATCGAGGCCGACATCGGTCGGGGTCTGCCGGGTGTGCACGTCGTCGGTCTTCCCGACACGGCGCTGCAGGAGTCGCGGGACCGGGTCCGCGCGGCAGTGAACAACTCGGGTCGGACCTGGCCGGCGTCGAAGGTGGTGCTGGCGCTGTCCCCGGCGACGCTTCCCAAGGTGGGGTCGGTGTACGACCTGGCGCTGGCGTGCGCGGTCCTGTGCGCGGCCGGTGTGGTTCCGCCGCATGGGCTGGCGACGACGGTTCTGCTGGGCGAACTGGCTCTGGACGGCCGACTGCGCACCGTGCGTGGCGTGCTTCCCGCGGTGCTCGCGGCTCGCCGGGCCGGGTGGGAACGGGTCGTGGTGCCGGACGCGGGTCTGGCCGAGGCCGGGTTGGTCGGCGGCATAGAGATTCTGGGAGCCGGCCATCTCCGTCAGGTCGTCGAGTGGCTGAACGGTCACGGGGATCTGCAGCGGCCGCGTCCGAGTGTGCCCGCGATCGTCGCGTCGTCGGAGGATCTGGCCGACGTGGTGGGTCAGTCGGAGGCCCGCTGGGCGATCGAGATCGCGGCGGCGGGTGCACACCATCTGTTGATGACCGGGCCGCCGGGTATCGGAAAGACGATGCTGGCGGGGCGTCTGCCGGGGCTGCTGCCTCCGCTGTCCGAAACCGAGGCACTCGAGGTGACCGCGGTGCATTCGGTCGCCGGGACCCTGACGGCCGATCACCCGCTGATCGTGGTGCCGCCGTTCATCGCTCCGCACCATTCGAGTTCGGTCACCGCGCTCATCGGCGGCGGTAGCGGAATGGCCAAGCCGGGGGCGGTCAGTCGCGCGCATCGAGGTGTCCTCTTTCTCGACGAATGCGCCGAGATCTCGTCCCGGGTCCTCGAATCTCTGCGAACTCCGCTGGAGGAGGGCGAGGTTCGCATCGCCCGACGCGACGGGGTCGCGCGGTATCCCGCTCGATTCCAACTGGTCCTCGCCGCCAACCCGTGCCCGTGCGCCTCACCGCGGGCGGTCGACTGCGTGTGTGCACCGACGGTTCGGCGCCGGTATCTGGGTCGGTTGTCCGGCCCCTTGCTCGATCGGGTGGATCTGCGAGTGGTGATGCATCCACCCGCGACGGGGTTGTTGGTGGACGAGGACGCGGAATCATCCGACGTGGTGCGGGCGCGCGTCGCCGAGGCTCGCGCCGCAGCCGTGGACCGGTGGCGGGAGTTCGGGTGGCGGTGCAACTCGGAAGTACCCGGTTCGGCTCTGCGGCAACGGTTCCGGTTGTCCTCCGACACGCTCGCTCCCGTGGAGCGGGCGCTCCGGCGCGGCGTGATCACGGCCCGCGGCGCGGATCGTGTGTTGCGGCTGGCGTGGACGTTGAGCGATCTGGAGGGGCTCGATCGACCGGGCCCGGACGCGGTGGCGTCGGCGATGACGTTCCGAGATCGGGAGTCGACGCGATGACCGACGAGGGAGTGCTCTCGCCCGAGGAGCGGCGGGCGTGGGCGTACGTCTCGCGCGTCTCGCAGGGGCCGAGTGCCGCAGTGGCGGACCTACTTCGATCGCGCGGCGTGCTCGATGCGGCGCGGACGATGAAGGCCGGCGACGTTCCCGAGGCGGTGTGGGAGCGGGTGTCCACGCGCGCCCACATCGACTGCGCCGACGATGATCTCGCGACGGTGGCGGCGCTCGGGGGCCGGTTGGTGACACCGTCGGACGAGGAGTGGCCCGCGTGGCGGTTGCTGGGCTTCGATCGCGTCGACGGTGCCGGAGGCGGGCCGCCCCTGGCGCTGTGGGTGCTCGGTCCGAGGCCGCTGGCGTCGATGACCGACCGCGCCGTGTCCGTCGTCGGCACGCGGGCGGCGACCGCCTACGGCGAGCACGTGACCGCCGAGATCTCGGGGGACCTCGCCGTCGACGGGTGGACCGTGGTGTCCGGTGGAGCCTTCGGTATCGACGGTGCGGCGCATCGAGCGGCACTGGGAGTCGGTGGAGCGACGATGGCCGTTCTCGCCTGCGGCGTCGATCGCGCCTATCCGTCGGGGCACGCGCGACTGCTTCGGCGCATCGCCGAGACGGGTGCCGTGGTGAGCGAGTACGCACCCGGCACCACGCCTGCCAAGCATCGCTTCCTCGCCCGCAACCGACTGGTGGCGGCCTTCGGAGACGGCGTCGTCGTGGTGGAAGCGGGCTGGCGCAGTGGTGCGCGGAACACGGCGGGGTGGGCTCGTTCGCTGGGCCGACCGGTGGTGGCGGTGCCGGGACCGGTGACCTCGGCGTCGTCGGCCGGGTGTCACCGGATGATCCGCGAGAACGAGGCTCGACTGGTGTCGAACGCGCGGGACGTGGTCGAGGAGGTGGGTACCCCGTCGGACCTGCACGAGGAGGTACAGGACACGTTGTTCTCCACCGACATCGACCGGTTGCCGGAGGCGGCGGCGCGGGTGCTGGACACGTTTCCCGCATCGGGATCGATCGGGGTGCAGCAGCTGTCGGTCGACTCGGGGGTGGCGGTCTCGGCCGTGCGCTCAGCGCTGGCGGTGCTCGAGCTCGAGGGTTTCGTGGGGCGCGACGACACCGGCTGGTTCCGGCACGCCGGCCGCTGAACGGCCCGGAGCCACGATCAGATCCTCGGGACGGAGCGACGTTCCGGGCAACACCGCCTCGGCGACGTCGGGCTTGACGCCGGTGAGGATCCACTGGGCCAGGTGCGCGAGCTGGTGGGACACCAGCGGCGGAACGGCGTCGCCGATGTGGCGGTACATGTTCGCGAGGCTGTTGGCGCGGAAGACGTAATCGTCGGGAAACCCGTTGAGCAGAGCCATCTCCCGGATCGTGCACAGTCGATCCTGTTCGGGGTGGGTGTACCGGCCGTTGCCGAAGTGGGCGCATTCTCGTTTCACGGTGGGAGCGGGTGCGTCCCATCGGAGCCGGCCGTAGACGTCGGGGTGCGATCCGATGCGCCCGGCGGCAACGAGCCGATGCATCGCCGGGGTCAACAGCGTCTCGGCGTCGGGGTGCTCCCTGAGGTCGGACCAGGACCCGCCGTCGTGGGGCAGCGCGGCGAGTCGGCGCCGGGTGGTCTCACGGGCGATGTCGGGGGAGACGTGCATGGAATCCGACGGATGGGCCCGTCCCGCGGCCACGTGGGGAAGGTGCCCGATCGCCCGGCGCACCGTGAGTGCGTCGGGTTCGACGGACACCCCTGCCCAGAAGTCGCCCAGGGTGCGCAGGCGGAAGTCCTCCCGCACGGCGATCACCAGCGACCGTTCCCGCCGTTGTGGAAGCCCGATGCTGCTGAGCATGTGGATCGACGCGTCGACCGCGTACCCCAGGGCGTCCAGTCGTGCGGTCAGCGCATCGAGATGACCGCGGAAATTCCCGCCCACCAATTCGCGGGCGTTCTCCATCACCAGGACGGCGGGTCGGAGGGCCGCGACCGCGTCGGCGACACCACTGACCAAGGAATTGCGGGGATCGTCGCTCAGGTGGTTGTGCGGATTGGCGCGGGAGAATCCGGTGCATGGCGGGCAGGCGCTCAGCACGGTGAGCTCTCGGCCGGCGAGTGCGGGCGCGAACAATTGCGCGAGTTCGGCTCCGGAAACAACCGCGAGGTCTCGATTGTGTGGGGCTCGACCGATATTGGCGGTGTACGACGAGTTGCATTCGAGCGAACCACGCGCACTGCTCGGCTTTCCCAGTTGGGCGTCGACCGCTCCAACCACGTCGAAACGGCCGTGCCGAGCGAATCCACAGCTCATGCCCCCGGCGCCGCTGAACAGGTCCGCGAAAGTCCACGGCCCGTGCGGTGTTTCGCCCATTCGCGGTCGGCCTCTCGGTGTTCGGTGTCCCGCACGGCTCGATCGAGCGGTGCGGGCGAAGTATAGATGCGCGGCGTCGACAATTGTTTCGACCGTCGTTTCGGCTCTCGGCGAAACGACGGACTCGGCGAAACGACTCACGGTCGGCCGAGAACACCGGTGGGGGCTGTTAGATTGGGGAGAACACAATTCAGCTTTCCCGAAGGGATGTCACACAAATGGCACGACGCACGACCGTTCAAATGATCGACGATGTCGATGGTTCGCTCATCAAGGACGGCCAGGGAGAAACCGTCGAGTTCGCAGTGGGTGGCGTTTCGTACACCATCGATCTGAACCACAAGCACGCGAACGAGTTGTACGACCAATTCGCCTACTGGATCGAGCACGCCGAGAAGGTCGGCGGTCGCAAAGCTCGCCGGGCGCCGGCGACGTCGGCGAAGAAGTCCCGTCAGAATCTGCAGGACGTGCGCGCCTGGGCAAAGGAGAACGGCTTCGAGGTCAGCACTCGTGGACGGATCAGCCAGGAGATCCAGGACGCGTACGACGCCGCTCACTGATCGGCCACGGTGAGCTAGGGTTAGGTGACACTAACTCGCCGGAGCGCCCTCGAACGCGTGACCGACGGTTGTCCTACGGAGGTGGAGCGATGGCTCGTCGGATCACGACGTTGACGGTGGTACGCACCGAGTGGCTCACGCCGCACATGGTGCGCGTGTACCTCGGCGACCCCCACTTCGAGGCGTTCGAGCCGACCGAGTTCACCGACTCGTACGTCAAACTCCACTTCGGTGGTGGGGACGGGACCGACCCGGTGTTGCGCACCTACACCGTCAGTTCGGTCGACGTCGCCGCACGGCAGATCTCGATCGATTTCGTCGTCCACGGGGACGAGGGCGTGGCCGGACCCTGGGCTCGCACGGTGGAACCCGGCACCGCGGTGTCGATGTTCGGCCCGTCGGGTGCCTACGCGCCCCGCGCGGACGCCGATTGGCACCTGCTCGCGGGTGACGAGTCCGCGTTACCCGCCATCGGCGCCGCGCTGGCCGCGCTCCCGGACGGTGCCGTGGCGAGAGTCGTGGTGGAGGTGGCCGGTCCGGACGACCGGGTCGCACTGCCCGCGGGCGACGGCGTGGAGATCACGTGGGTTCACCGCGGCGTCGCGTCGAACGAGGCGACGGACGAGCGCGCCGGTGAGCGTGCGCCCCTGGTGGATGCGGTCCGGGCTCTCGACTGGTTGCCCGGGCAGGTTCACGTCTTCGTCCACGGTGAGGCGGGTGCCGTCATGCACGGAATCCGCCCCTACGTTCGCCGCGAGCGTGGCGTAACCGCCGAATGGGCATCGATATCGGGATACTGGCGACGTGGGCGCACCGAAGAAGGCTTCCGGGTCTGGAAGAAGGAACTCGCCGCCGCCGAGAGCTGAGCGAGCTGCCCTGCCGACGCCGCAGGCTGCCCTGATCGATCGATTCGCCGATCATCTGCGCTGGCAGCGCGGCCGGTCCGAACACACCGTGCGCGCGTACGTCGCCGACGCGTCCTCCCTCCTCGTGCACGCCCTCGCCCACCACGACGGCGCGCACGTCGACACGGCGGAGGTGCGCGATCTGCTGACGCTGAGATCGGTGCGAGCGTGGCTGGCCGACCTCGCGCGGGAGGGCGCTGCTCGCACGACGTCGGCCCGCCGGGCGTCGTCGGTCCGGACCTTCACCGCCTGGTTGGTGTCGGTCGGCGAGCTGGAGACGGACCCGGGGGCTCGACTGTCGGCACCGCCCGCGCACCGCACCCTTCCCGCGGTGCTGCGCGAGGATCAGGCGCGAGAGGCCATGGTGGCCGCCGCGTCGGGAGCCCAGCAGGAGGATCCGGTGGCACTACGCGACCGTCTGATCGTGGAAATGTTGTACGCCACGGGAATTCGGGTCGGAGAACTGTGCGGTCTGGACGTCGACGACGTGGACCGCGCGCGCCGGGTCCTCCGCGTCGTGGGCAAGGGCGACAAGGAACGCACGGTGCCGTTCGGGGTCCCGGCCGAGCAGGCGCTCACCGTGTGGCTGGACCGCGGTCGACCGGCACTCCTCGCACCGACGTCGGGCCCGGCTCTTCTGGTCGGCAAGCGGGGTGGGCGACTGGACCCGCGGCAGGCACGCACCGCGGTGCACGAGGTGCTCGGTGCGGTTCCCGGTGCTCCGGACCTCGGACCGCACGGACTGCGGCACTCCGCGGCGACCCATCTCCTCGAGGGTGGTGCGGATCTGCGTGTCGTCCAGGAACTGCTGGGGCACGCGTCGTTGGCGACCACGCAGATCTACACGCACGTCTCGGTCGACCGCCTGCGCGCGATCCACGACCGCGCGCATCCCCGCGCCTGACCGAGCGGTACGGCCTCTCACCGGTGGATTTGATACCGTCGCACGTCGGTGTCCGCTGGGGTGTGGGCGCCGAGTCGAGTTCGAGGGGAGGCGCCGGTGGATCGTCGTCACGACACCTACCGAGCCGGGGGAGCGTGGTCTCCGCCTCCCGTGGCGTCACCGGGCGACGCCGACCGGCGTTCGTACCCGGGGCCTTCCGCCGAGCGCACGGCGCAACCGCCGCGTCGAGCCGATTCGACGGCACCTCCACGATCCGGCCCGTCGGGATCCTCGGGTGGTTCGGGGTGGCGCGCCGTCGTCGACAGGCTGCGAGGACACGGGTCGGCCGGGAAGTCCTCCGTCCGCGCGGAGCAGCAGGTCCAGCGGATCGCGCAGCCCGTTCGCAGTGACTACCGGATCGCATTGCTCTCGCTCAAGGGCGGTGTCGGCAAGACCACGGTGACCGTCGGGCTCGGCTCGGTGTTCGCCTCGTTGCGCCGCGACAACGTGGTGGCGTTGGACGCCAACCCCGACTTCGGGACCCTCGGAGAGCGGGTACCCCGGCAGACGATGTCGACGGTGCGCGATCTGCTCGCCGCGCGACCGACCATCCGGAGCTACGCGGACATCCGACAGCACACTTCTCAGTCGAGCAGCCGCCTGGAAGTGGTGGCGGGAGAACGAGATCCAGCGGCCTCGGAGGCGTTCACCGAGCAGGACTATCGCGCGGTCATCGACACACTGCGTACCCATTACAGCGTGATCCTGACCGATTGCGGGACCGGCATCATGCACTCGGCCATGGACGGCGTCCTGTCGTTGACCCACGCGCTGGTGTTGGTGAGTTCGCCGGCGGTGGACGGTGCGAAGAGTGCGGCCGCGACACTCGACTGGCTCGCGTTGCACGGATACGCCCATCTGGTCGAACGCACCGTGGTCGTCATCAGCGCTCACCGACCGGGGGTGGCGAGCGTGGACATGGCCGAGCTGCGGCGGCACTTCCTCTCGCGGTGCCGCGCGGTGGTGGTGATCCCGTTCGACGAGCATCTGGCGGAGGGATCGGTCGTCGATCTCGCACGGTTGCGTCCGCGTACCCGCGACGCGTTCGTCGAACTCGCGGCGATGATGGCGGACGACTTCCCCGACGCGGCGGGTCGGCACGCGGGACGCTGATCGCTCGTCACCGCACGGGGAGCAACCGCACCCGAGCGGTGCGGACGGCGGCGGTGGGATCGAGATAGTCGCGGCCTCGGCGCATGCCCCAATGCAGGCAGACGGACACCGGACATCCGGGATGACCGGCCTCCACCACGCCGAGCGGGTCACCGCGTCGTACCCGGTCGCCGGCCACGACGACGGCTCGGACCGGTTCGTAGGTGGTGCGCAATCCTCCGACGTGATCGACGGACACGACCGGCCGCCCCGCGACGGGGCCGGCGAACACCACGATGCCGTCCGCGGAGGATCGGGCCGTCGCGGGCGATCCGGCGGTGGAGGTGTCGAGGTCGACTCCCCGATGGCCGGCGAGCCACCGTTCGGGCGGCGGATCGAAGGCGGTGACGACGATCGGTCGAGGCTCGAGCGGCCAGTCGAAGACAGTCGGTGCTGCCCCGGCGGCACCCGTTCCGGACATCAGGGAGGTCGCGACGGCCAGGGCCAGCGCGCGCTGCGGAGCGACGGTCATCGATCGAGCCTGGGCGTTGCACGGACCGCGCGAGTGCCGTCCGTGCCGCCCGGGGAGCGTCGGTCACGTCCATCCCCACCCGCGAACGACGGGGTTGACGTCGAACCCGGTTATGACCAGCGGCATCGGCGACGTATGCTGGTCCTGCGGCCTGTCCACACGGGTCGACTTCGCGCGCCTCGAACGCCACGACGCAGGTTGTCGTACGCGGTCCGTCGGCTGGTCTCGCTTCGGCGGGTTCCGATGGTCACGAGGCGCCAGGGCACGAATCGCGACGGATCCACGGTGCATCACGGCCGGAGATCGACGGCGATCGAGCATCAACCGGCAACGAAAGAGAGAATCACAGCAATGGCTGTTGTGACCATGAAGCAGCTGCTCGACAGCGGCACACACTTCGGGCATCAGACCCGCCGTTGGAATCCGAAGATGAAGCGATTCATCTTCACCGATCGCAACGGCATCTACATCATCGACCTGCAGCAGACGCTGACGTACATCGACAAGGCGTACGAGTTCGTCAAGGAGACGGTCGCCCACGGCGGAACCGTTCTCTTCGTCGGCACCAAGAAGCAGGCGCAGGAATCCATCGCAGGCGAGGCCACGCGCGTCGGCATGCCGTATGTGAACCAGCGCTGGCTCGGTGGAATGCTCACCAACTTCAGCACCGTCCACAAGCGCCTCATCCGGCTCAAGGAACTCGAGTCGATGGAGCAGACCGGCGGTTTCGAGGGTCGTACCAAGAAGGAAATTCTCATGCTCACGCGTGAGATGACCAAGCTGGACCGCACCCTCGGTGGTATCCGGGACATGTCCAAGGTCCCGTCGGCCATCTGGATCGTCGACACCAACAAGGAGCACCTCGCGGTTGCCGAGGCGCGCAAGTTGAACATCCCGGTCATCGCGATCCTGGACACCAACTGCGATCCCGACGTGGTCGACTACCCGATCCCGGGTAACGACGACGCGATCCGCTCCGCGGCTCTGCTCACCAAGGTCGTGGCGTCCGCCGTGGCCGAGGGTGTGCAGGCTCGCGCCGGACGCAACTCCGGCTCGGACGACAAGCCTGAGGTGGGTGGCGGCGAGCCGCTCGCCGAGTGGGAGCTCGAGCAGCTCGCACAGGCATCGCCGGCCGCGGACGCCACCGCACAGGCTGCGGCGGAGACCCCCGCTGCCACCGACGCACCCGTCACCGAGGCTCCGGCCGCGGAGGGTGCGGACGGCGCGGCCGCTCCGGCCGAGACCGAGGCTCCGGCCGCAGAAGTTCCCGCTTCCCAGAGCTGACGACGTACGAGACCCGGTGTGCCACCTCTGGTGCACCGGGTTTCGTCGTGAACCGACCCGAACGATTTCCTCGGAAGCGTCGCGACCGGCGATCGTTTCCTCGAACACTGCAAGGAGGCTCGCCCACGATGGCGAACTACACTGCCGCCGACGTCAAGCGGCTCCGTGAGCTCACCGGCTCCGGAATGATGGATTGCAAGAACGCTCTCGCAGAGAACGACGGTGACTTCGACAAGGCCGTCGAGCAGCTCCGCATCAAGGGTGCGAAGGACGTCGGCAAGCGCGCCGAGCGGTCCACCGCCGAGGGCCTGGTCGTCGCCAAGGACGGCGTTCTGGTGGAGATCAACTCCGAGACCGACTTCGTCGCCAAGAACGAGGAGTTCCAGAACTTCGCCCAGTCCATCGCGGACGTCGCCGCCGCCGGCAAGCCCGCCGACGTCGACGCACTCGAGGCACTCGACCTGAACGGCAAGCCCGTGAAGGCCGCGCTGCAGGAGCTGTCCGCGAAGATCGGCGAGAAGCTCGAGATCCGTCGGGTCGCGTCGTTCGACGGTCCCGTGGCGACCTACCTGCACAAGCGCAGCTCGGACCTGCCCCCCGCCGTCGGTGTCCTCGTCGAGTACACCGGTGAGGGCGAGGAAGCGGCCGAGGCGGCTCGCGGCGCAGCGATGCAGGTCGCGGCGCTCAAGGCCAAGTACGTCACGCGCGACGAGGTCCCGGCCGACATCGTCGACGGCGAGCGTCGTATCGCCGAGCAGACCGCTCGCGAAGAGGGCAAGCCCGAGGCCGCGCTGTCCAAGATCACCGAGGGGCGCGTCAACGGGTTCTACAAGGACGTCGTGCTGACCGAGCAGTCATCGGTCCAGGACTCCAAGAAGACGGTCAAGGCGATGCTCGCCGACGCCGGAGTCACGATCACCCGATTCGTGCGCTTCGAGGTCGGCTCCAACTGATCGGACCGTCGCCCGACCACATTGCGCCGCTCATCCGTCCTCGGATGGGCGGCGCAGTCGTGACAACGGGCGCCGGTAGAGCCCGGGCCCGGTGGTTGTGAACAGTCACCGGGGATGGGGCAAGATCGACCCCGCACGAGTTGCGATCGCGAACACCACGAACAGGAGCGAGATGACCGAGGCCGACCACGATCGAGCGGGTTTCAAGCGCGTGCTGCTGAAGTTGGGCGGCGAGATGTTCGGTGGTGGAAGCGTCGGTCTCGATCCCGACGTGGTGCAGAAGGTCGCCGAGGAGATTGCCGAGGTCGTGCGCTCCGGCGTGCAGGTCGCGGTGGTCATCGGTGGCGGCAACTTCTTCCGCGGTGCCGAACTGCAGATCCGCGGCATGGATCGCTCTCGGTCGGACTACATGGGCATGCTCGGAACCGTCATGAATTGCCTTGCTCTGCAGGACTTCCTGGAGAAGCAGGGCATCGCGACCCGAGTGCAGACCGCCATCACGATGGGACAGGTCGCCGAGCCGTACATTCCGCTGCGAGCACAGCGGCACCTCGAGAAGGGCCGCGTCGTGATCTTCGGGGCGGGTATGGGTATGCCGTACTTTTCGACCGACACCACGGCCGCGCAACGCGCGCTCGAGATCGGCGCCGAGGTGGTCCTCATGGCCAAGGGCGTCGACGGTGTGTACTCGGCCGACCCCAACGTCGACCCCGACGCCACGATGTTCACCGAGATCAGCCACCGGGAAGTCATCGAGAAGGGTCTGAAGGTCGCGGACGCGACGGCATTCAGTCTGTGTATGGACAACCAGATGCCCATCATGGTGTTCAATCTGCTTACCGAGGGCAACATCGCTCGCGCGGTCGCGGGTGAGAAGATCGGAACACTGGTCAGCTAGCCCGTGGGGTAACCGAGAAGGCCCATCGGGGCAACGAGAGGAACGGTCGTGATCGACGAAGCGCTCTTCGACGCCGAAGAGAAGATGGAAAAAGCCGTCACCGTGGCGCAGAACGATCTGCAGTCCATCCGGACCGGGCGAGCCAATCCCGGCATGTTCAACCGAGTGCTCGTGGAGTACTACGGTGCGCTGACGCCGATCACGCAGCTCGCCGGGATCAACGTTCCCGAGGCGCGCATGGTCATCGTCAAGCCCTACGAGCAGACGCAGCTGGGCGCGATCGAGACCGCGATCCGTAACTCGGATCTCGGCGTCAATCCGAGCAACGACGGTCACATCATCCGAATCTCCATTCCTCAGCTCACCGAGGAACGCCGACGGGACTACGTCAAGCAGGCCAAGGGCAAGGGCGAGGACGCGAAGGTCTCGATCCGGAACGTGCGTCGCAAGGCGATGGACGAACTCAAGCGCATCCAGAAGGACGGCGAGGCCGGCGAGGACGACGTCAACCGTGCCGAGGCCGAGCTCGACAAGACCACGGCGAAGTACGTCGCGCAGATCGACGACATCGTCAAGAACAAGGAAGCGGAATTGATGGAGGTATGACACTCCATGTATCCCCGGCGAATGTGTGGGTGACGCGGTGCCGGTAGAGCCAGAGCCGATCCCGGTGGAACCCGCCCCGCCGGTCGAAGGCAAGGTCTCCCGTGCCGGTCGTGACCTGCCGGCCGCGATCGCGGTCGGAGCGGCGCTGGGCTTCTCGCTCATCGCCGTTCTGGTGTTCGTGCCCCTGGTGTTCGTCCCGGTGGCCGCAGCGGCCGTCGCGGTCGCGTCCTGGGAGGTCACCAAGCGGTTGCGGGAAGCGGACATCTCCGTCCCACGTATTCCGGTGATCGTCGGCGGGCAGGCCATGATCTGGCTCGCCTGGCCCTATGGCGCTCTCGGCGCGCTCAGTGCGCTCGGGGCGACGGTGCTGGTCACCATGATCTGGCGGTTGTTGTCCGGGGGACTCGACGTCGCCCCGCAGAACTATCTTCGCGACTGTGCGATCTCTCTCTTCGTGCTGTGCTGGTTGCCGCTCTTCGGAGCGTTCGCGGCCCTGTTGACGCTCGACGATCAGGGCGGCTTTCGCGTCCTCGTGCTGATGGTCGCGGTGGTGTGCTCCGACATCGGCGGGTACGCCGCGGGCGTTCTCTTCGGCCGACATCCCATGGCTCCCGCCATCAGTCCGAAGAAGTCGTGGGAGGGTCTGGGCGGATCCCTGGTCCTCTGCGTCGTGGTCTGCGTCTTCACCGTCACGCTGCTGCTCGGTGGCCACCCGGCCGTGGGCGTGCTCTTGGGCGTTCTGGTGGTGTTCTCCGCGACTCTCGGCGATCTGATCGAATCGCAGGTCAAGCGCGAGCTCGGTATCAAGGACATGGGCACGATGCTGCCCGGCCACGGTGGACTGATGGACCGGCTCGATTCCGTCCTGCCGAGCATCCTGGTGACCTGGCTCGTGCTCACCGCGTTCGTCCCCTGACCGGAGTCGTCGCGAGCCCCAACATCTGGAACTGGCCGCGAATCTACGAGGCCGAGAACCGCGCCCAGGACGTCGACGGTGCGGTGTTCGAGGTGCTGGCCGAGGTGGCCCCGTGGGCCGAGCGCGACGTCGTGGACGTCGGCTGTGGATCGGGGTTTCATCTACCGACGTTCGCCGCTGCGGCCCGATCGGTGGTCGGCGTCGAGCCGCACCCGCCGCTCGTCGCGGACGCCCGACGGCGGATCGCCGATCTCGAGAATGCGCGCGTTGCGCGCGGCCACGCCGAAGGCCTCCCGCTGCCGAACCGCAGCGCGGACGTGGTCCATGCGCGCACGGCGTACTTCTTCGGACCCGGGTCCGGCCCCGGCATCACCGAGGCTTTCCGAGTGCTCCGACCCGGTGGCGTACTGGTGGTGGTCGATCTCGACGCCACGGCGAGCCCGTACGGCGACTGGATGCGGGCCGACCTGCCCCGCTACGACCCGCGTCGAGTGGAGGCGTTCTTCGAGTCGAACGGTTTCGCCCTGCGCCGCGTCCGTACCCGGTGGCAATTTCCCGATCGACGCACACTCGACGCGGTGTTGGGGATCGAATTCGCTCCCGCCGTCGCCGATCGTGCCCGGCACGCGGTGGTCGGACTGTCGTTCGACGTCGGTTACCGCGTGCACACCCGGCGCGCGCCGGCCGTCGGCATCAGCTGATGGAGAAGACCTCGGCCTCCGCGGCGATCTTCTTGGCCTTGGCCAGACGCGGCAGATCGCTGCCGTCGCGGACGTTCTCGCCGTCCTGACCGAGGGTCGCGATGGTGTCGTGCGCCCACGCGACGTCCGCCGAGCTCGGTGCGAGTTCCCGGTTGACGGTGTGCCCCTGGCCGGTGTGCATGCACAGCTTGCCGGTCATGCCCATCGAGACGGTGAGTTTGCTGTCTCGTGCGAGGTGGGTGTCGTTCACCGTCAGCGTGGGCCCGTCGATGGGGCCGGGGAGACGGGCCGCACGGCTCGAGATCACCAGTCGTGCGCGGGGGTACGACATCGCCATCGGATCGTCGCTCATGCCGGTGTCCCTGCGGAAGTCTCCGCTGCCGAACGCGAGCCGGAAGGTGGCGTCCGCCCGGGCGATCTCGGGGGACGCTTCGAGGCCCATCGCGGACTCGACCAGTGCCACGATGCGGCACCCGTCGCCCAGGCGTTCGGCGGTGGCGTCCACCTGGCTGCCGCTCTCGGTCTTGGCGAGCATCACGCCCTCGAGGGTGTCGATGCCGCGCAGGGCGTCGAGGTCGTCGGCCCAGTACGGCGTGGTTGCGTCGTTCACGCGAACCCAGGCTCGGCCACCGGCGCGCAGCCACTCGACCACGTCGCGGCGAGCGGTCGGCTTGGCGGCGGGAGCGACGGCGTCCTCGATGTCCAGGATGATCGCGTCGGCCGCGGATTCTGCTGCGGCGGTGAAGGTATCGGGCTTACCACCGGGCACCAGCAGCCAGGAGCGGGCTCGGTCGGCGGCCACCGGGTTCAGCACGGGCTTGTCCATGAAGGTCGTCACTGTGCGTTCCTCGCTCGGGGTGTCGCGGTCGAGTGCACGAAACCGTGCGCTCTCTCACCTCCATGGTGCACGCCACCTCCACCCGCGTGAAGGTTGTGTCAATAGTGTTCACGTGCCGCGGTCGGTAGGGCCCGACCGCGGCACGTGCCTCACCGACGCTTGATCGCCCGCCGCACCTGCAGGATCCGCACCCCACCGGCCGCCGCCATCACGAGGGCGCCGCCGACTGCCGCCAAGAGCACCGCGATGCCCACCGGCAGGTTGAACTCCCAGGTGAACAGGTAGATGGGGACACTGTCGAGGTTCTGCAGGATGAAGACCATCAGCAGGATGACGATGAGTGCGCCGACCACCAGGCCGGTGTACAGGGCGGCGGCCCGTGTGTGCTTGATCCCGTCCGAGTTCTTCTCGGCCTGACTGCGCGTGTCCGTGACGGCCGGCGTGGTGCCGGTGTCGGAGCCCGAGTGCTTCGGTGCGTCGAGGGAGCTGTCCTGGCCGGACGCGGGGTCGACGGGGTCTTTCGATGTGCGTGACATGTGTCGATTCTTACCCACTCAGGTCCTGCGGAAACGGCGGTCCGAAAAAGTGGGACACTGGAGGCACTATGGCACCCATCGCTCTCCCTCTCGTGTTCGACGATCGCCGCCGCGGAATGCCGTCGAAGCACCTCGCCGACCTCGATGCCGACGAGCGCCGCGCCGCGGTCGCGGAACTCGGCCTGCCCGCTTTCCGCGCCGATCAGCTCGCCCGGCAGTACTACGGCCGGCTCGAAGCGGATCCGGCCAAGATGACCGATCTTCCGGCGTCGGTTCGGGAGAAGGTCGGTGCCGCACTCTTCCCACCGCTCCTGACCGCGGTCACGCACATCGCGTGCGACGGCGGCGACACCCGCAAGACTCTGTGGAAGGCGGCCGACGGCACCCTCCTCGAGTCCGTGCTGATGCGGTACCCGGATCGAGCGACCCTGTGCATCTCGAGCCAGGCCGGGTGCGGGATGGCGTGCCCGTTCTGCGCGACCGGACAGGGCGGACTGCAGCGCAACCTGTCCACCGCCGAGATCGTGGATCAGGTGCGCGCTGCGGCGGCCGACCTGCGCGACGGAGACATCGAGGGCGGCGAGGGTCGACTGTCCAACGTGGTGTTCATGGGGATGGGGGAGCCGCTCGCGAACTACAAGCGAGTCGTCGCGGCGGTCAAGCGCATCGTCTCCCCGGCACCCGAGGGCCTGGGGATCTCACAGCGGTCCGTCGTGGTCTCGACGGTGGGGTTGGCTCCGGCCATCCGCAAGCTGGCGGACGAAGGCCTCACGGTGACGCTCGCGGTGTCGTTGCACTGCCCGGACGACGAACTCCGCGACACCCTGGTCCCGGTCAACAACCGGTGGTCCATCGCCGAGGTTCTGGACGCCGCGCGCTACTACGCGGACACGACCGGTCGGCGAGTGTCCATCGAGTACGCGCTCATCCGTGAGGTGAACGACCAACCGTGGCGCGCGGATCTCCTGGCCAAGAAGCTGAAGAAGGCGCTGGGCGCGTTGGTCCACGTGAACCTGATTCCGCTGAACCCGACTCCCGGAAGCGAGTGGGACGCGAGTCCGAAGCCGGTGCAGGACGAGTTCGTTCGTCGGGTGCGTGCTCAGGGCGTCTCCTGCACCGTGCGCGACACCCGCGGCCAGGAGATCGCCGCGGCCTGCGGCCAGTTGGCCGCCGAGAACTGACGGTCAGGAGTGTCGCGGCTTGCGACGCTTGAGGATGTCGCGCACCAGGACCAGCACCATGGTTCCGGCGATACCGATCAGCCAGAGGTCTTCGACGTGGCCGTCGTGGTTGCCGATGATCATCAGCAGCAGGATGCCGGTGACGATCCACGCGGCGATGCGTGACGCACGGGGAGCCTCACCGCTCCAGCCCCAGGCGGCCGAGGGAACGTCGGCGGGGTGGGTCGTGGTCGCGGGAAGGCGATGGCTCTCGGTCACTGCGTCCTCCAGGTGATGATTCGAGCTGACGGTCGGCTCGAACGGCGAATCCTGCTGATCGTATCGCGGGGTACGACGAACCGTCGTAGCGGCCGGTGCGTCACCGCAGCGCGTCCACGTACCGACCGGTGGCCACTCGTTGTGTCAGCCGGTTGAGCGGTCCACCGAGCGCGACGAGGCGGTTGCCGGGCTTCGAGAACGCGCGAATGTGGGCGCGGACCTCGTCGGTCTCTGTGTCGTACTGCACGGTGAAGCGTTCCTCGCCGCATTCCGGGTGACCGTTCAGCGTGCCGTAGGCGAACCCGCGCTCGGCCGGCTCGTCGACCAGGTAGACGACCCGGCACGGGATGCGGAGCGGCCCGAGCGAGAGGACGACCACGGCGTCGACGTGAGGGTGCGGTGACGTCGCGTGCACGGACAGTCCGGCGCCGCGGTGCATGTCCCACGCCAGGATGCGCGCGGCCGCGTTCTCGAAGTGGGTCCGTCCGTGGCCCACGACCTCGGTGATGTCGACGTGGTGGTAGCCCGGCGGCATCGATGCATCCGCGGTTCCCCCCACCTCGTAGTAGGTCAGTTCTCGTCGGCCGTAGACGTCCGGATCGACGGTGCGTGTGAACCCCATCTCGCCATCCTCACACGCGGCGCCTTCTGCCCATCGGCGACACTGGTGCGGTGAGCGAGAATGCAGTGGACAACGACGCCCCGATTCGCGTGCTGGTCCTCGGAAGCACCGGGTCGATCGGCACGCAGGCGCTCGAGGTGATGGCCGCACATCCGGATCGCTTCACCGTGGTGGGACTCGCGGCGGGCGGCGGCAACATCGACGTGTTGAGACAGCAGATCGCGGCGACCGGAGTCACGGAGATCGCCGTGGCGGACGTAGAGGCGGCGCGTGGCCTCGATCGAACCGTGCGCACCGGAGACACGGCCGCGACCGACCTGGTGCGCGACGTCGAGGCGGACGTCGTGGTGAACGCACTGGTGGGCTCGCTCGGTCTCCCACCCACGCTCGCGGCGCTGGCGTCGGGCGCGCGACTGGCCCTGGCGAACAAGGAATCGTTGGTGGCCGGCGGCTCGCTCGTCACGCGGACCGCGGCTCCCGGTCAGATCGTTCCCGTGGACTCCGAACACTCCGCCCTGGCACAGGCGCTGCGCGGGGGAACCGCGACGGAGGTGGCGCGACTGGTCGTCACGGCGTCGGGCGGGCCCTTCCGCGGATGGGACCGGGAGGGGTTGAACTCGGTCACACCCGAGCAGGCCGGCAAGCACCCCACGTGGTCGATGGGGCCCATGAACACCTTGAACTCGGCGACTCTGGTCAACAAGGGGCTGGAGGTGATCGAGGCGCACCTGCTGTTCGGAATCCCCTACGACCGCATCGACGTCACGGTGCACCCCCAGTCGATCGTGCACTCGATGGTGACGTTCGTCGACGGCTCGACACTCGCCCAGGCCAGCCCTCCGGACATGAAGTTGCCGATCGCCCTGGCGCTGGGGTGGCCGCATCGGCTCGCCGGAGCGACGACCCCGCTCGACTTCGCGACCTCGATGCGGTGGGATTTCGAACCGTTGGACGACGCGGTGTTCCCCGCGGTCGCGCTGGCCCGGCGGGCCGGTGAACTCGGCGGGTGCATGACGGCCGTCTACAACGCGTCGAACGAGGTCGCGGCGCAGGCATTCCTCGACGGCGTGATCCCTTTTCCGCGCATCGTCGACACGGTGGGCGAGGTCGTCGATTCCGGCGCGGGGGAGTGGAGCGCCGAACCGGCTACCGTGGACGACGTACTCGCCGCCGATTCGTGGGCTCGATCGACCGCGCGTGCCCTCGTCCGGACGAAAGGCTGACCCACTCGCATGATGTTCGTTTTCGGCGTCGTCGCTTTCGCGGTGTGCATCGGTATCTCCATCGCACTCCACGAGTGCGGCCACATGTGGGTGGCCAAGGCCACCGGGATGAAGGTGCGCCGCTACTACGTAGGCTTCGGGCCGAAGATCTTCTCGTGGCGCCGCGGTGAGACGGAGTACGGCCTCAAGGCCATCCCGGCCGGTGGGTTCTGCGACATCGCCGGAATGACGGCAGTGGACGAACTCGCGCCGGACGAGGTCGATCGCGCGATGTACAAGCAGAAGACCTGGAGGCGCCTGGCCGTGATGTTCGGCGGCATCGCGATGAACTTCGTCCTCGGCTTCGCTCTGCTCTACAGCCTGGCCCTCGGCTGGGGACTGCCCGACCGTCAGACCCCGCCCGAGGCGGTGGTGTCCTCGCTGAGCTGCGCCGCTCCGAGTCAGTCCCTCGACGGCACGCTCGCTCCGTGCGAGGGCGAGGGTCCCGCCCAGCGCGCAGGGTTGACCGAGGGCGACATCATCACCGACGTCGCGGGCACCCCGGTCACCACCAGTGCGGAGGTCATCGACGCCCTGCAGCCGCTGCGCGGCGAGGTGCCGATCACCGTCGAGCGCAGTGGAGATCCGGTCACGGTGCCGGTACAGCTCGACGAGGTGCAGCGGGTGATCATCAACCCCGACTCCAACCGTAAGGAGCAGGTCACGGTCGGCGCCGTGGGCATGGGCGTCGCGACGGATGTGCCCCCCGACATCCGATACAACGCTGCGACGGCCGTCCCCGGCGCCGTCGACTTCGCGGGATACACCGCGGTGGAGACGGTCAAGGCGATCGCGGACCTGCCGTCCAAGGTCGTGGCGCTGTGGCAGTCGGTGACCGGTGCCGAGCGTGATCCGAACACGCCGATCTCGGTGGTCGGTGCCTCGGTGATCGGCGGTGAGGCCGCGGAACGCGGACTGTGGCAACTCTTCGTCGGCCTGCTCGCGACGCTGAACTTCTTCCTCGGTGTGTTCAACCTGCTTCCGCTGCTGCCACTGGACGGTGGGCACATCGCGGTGACCGTCTACGAGGGGATCCGCAACAAGTTCCGCGCGCTCCGCGGCCTCGGTAAGGGTGCGCCCGTGGACTACATGAAGTTGATGCCGCTCACGTACGTGGTGATCGCGATCGGCGGGGCGTTCATGCTGTTGACCCTGACCGCGGACATCGTGAACCCGATTCAGCTCTTCTGAGCCCTCGCACCCTCGGCGACTACAGTGGTGGAAGTGCGTCGGCAGCGGTTGTCGACGGACGACGAAAGGAACGAAGTGACCGTTGGACTGGGCATGCCGGCTGGACCCGTACCCGTGCTCGCCCCGCGTCGGCAGACACGTCAGCTCCAAGTGGGTGCCGTCGGCGTCGGGAGTGATTTCCCCGTCTCCATTCAGTCGATGACCACCACCAAGACCCACGACATCGACGCGACTCTGCAACAGATCGCGGAACTCACCGCGTCGGGCTGCGACATCGTGCGAGTCGCGTGCCCGCGTCAGGAGGACGCGGACGCGTTGGCCACCATCGCGCGCAAGTCGCAGATCCCGGTGATCGCGGACATCCACTTCCAGCCGCGGTACATCTTCGCCGCGATCGAGGCCGGCTGCGCCGCGGTGCGCGTCAACCCCGGAAACATCAAGGAGTTCGACGGTCGCGTCAAGGAGGTGGCGAAAGCCGCCGGTGAGGCGAACGTCCCCATCCGCATCGGGGTCAACGCGGGCTCCCTGGATCCGCGACTGATGCAGAAGTACGGCAAGGCCACCCCCGAGGCGCTGGTGGAGTCCGCGCTGTGGGAGGCGTCGCTGTTCGAGGAGCACGGTTTCGGAGACATCAAGATCTCGGTCAAGCACAACGATCCCGTGATCATGGTGGAGGCGTACCGCCAGCTCGCCGCCAGATGCGACTACCCGCTGCACCTCGGTGTGACCGAGGCCGGTCCCTCCTTCCAGGGAACCATCAAGTCCGCCGTCGCCTTCGGCTCGTTGCTCGCGGACGGAATCGGCGACACCATTCGCGTGTCGCTCTCCGCGCCGCCGAGCGAAGAGGTGAAGGTGGGGACGCAGATCCTGCAGTCGCTGAACCTGCGCCCCCGCAAGCTCGAGATCGTCTCCTGCCCGTCCTGCGGTCGCGCGCAGGTCGACGTGTACACCCTGGCCGACCAGGTCACGGCCGGGTTGGAAGGCATGGAGATCCCGCTGCGCGTGGCCGTCATGGGCTGCGTCGTGAACGGGCCGGGCGAGGCCCGCGACGCCGATCTCGGGGTCGCGTCGGGCAACGGCAAGGGGCAGATCTTCGTCAAGGGCGAGGTCATCAAGACCGTTCCCGAGGCGATGATCGTCGAGACCTTGATCGAAGAGGCCATGCGCATCGCGGAATCCTTCGAGGGTGAGCAGGAGTCCGGTGCCCCGGTGGTTTCCGTCACCTGAACTGCCCCACCGAACCGGACGAACGTGGCACTGTCGATGTGACAGGGGACGGCGTGCCCGAAGTCCGGCGGCGGAGGTGACACGATGCTGAAGCTGCTCGGCGCGAGAGCGGTGACCGCACGCGACGGTGCGGACGTCCACCGCGTACTCGCCGCGGACCCGGTGGGAAGTTGCATGATCGCCGCCCGCGTCGAGGAACACGGCATCGAACCGCGAATGATCAACGGCGAGTTGTGGTCTCGTGGCGGGCCGTTGTCGTCGCTGTGTTACTCCGGTGCGAACCTGGTCCCCCTGCGCGGCAGCATCGACGATCTACGGAGTTTCGCCGAGCGCGCGACTCGCAGTCCGCGGGCCTGTTCGTCACTGGTCGGTCGGGCCGAGTTGACGCTCCCGCTGTGGGATCTGCTGCGACCCGAGTGGGGTGCGCCGCGCGAACTCCGGGCCGAGCAACCGCTGCTCGCGTTGTCCGCCGCGCCCACCGTGGACCCCGATCCGGCGGTGACACAGGTGACCGGAGATCAGCTCGAGGTCTATCTGACCGCGGCCGTCGCCATGTTCATCGAGGAGGTCGGGGTGGACCCGCGCGCCGGCGACGGGGGCCGCGGATACCGCCGCCGAATCGCCGGACTGATCGCCGCGGGGCGCGCGTGGGCCCGTTTCGAGGACGGTCAGGTGATCTTCAAGGCCGAGGTCGGCTCGATGTCGTCCACGGTCGGGCAGATACAGGGCGTCTGGGTGCACCCGCTCCACCGTGGTCGCGGTCTGGGCTCCACCGGGACCGCCGCCGTGTCCGCGGCCGTGGTGGCCGGCAACCGGACGGCGAGCCTGTACGTCAACAGTTACAACCACCCCGCCCGACGCGCGTACGAGCGAGTCGGTTTTCGTCGGGTCGGCACGTTCTCCACGGTCTTGTTGGACTGAAGACCCCGCGGTTGGCCTCGGACACACCGAGTTTCGGTCACGGATGGGGTGCTCGGCGCGGCTTACGATGGTCCTCGATGAGATCTCGCTCCGCACGCCCGATCGCCGCCCTCGCCGCGGTCATGATGCTGTTCGCCGTCGGCGCGTGCACGCCGAAGCCGCAGGGGCCCGAGTCCGCCGCTGACGCGTTCGTCGCCGCGCTCGCCGCGCGAGACACCGCAGGGGTTGCTGCGGTCACCGATCGGCCCGACGACGCCGGGGACGCCGTCGAGCGTGCCTGGGACGGACTCCAAGCGGAATCGTTGGACGCGCAGACCGGCGCGGTCGAGGTGAACGGTGACACCGCCGTCGTCGACTACACCTACAGCTGGCGGCTGCCGCGGGAGCGAACGTGGACCTACAACGGGACGTTGGACCTGGGTCGCCGGGACGGCGAGTGGGTCGTGCGGTGGAACTCCACCGATCTCCATCCGCAGTTGGGCGACACCCAGTCCATGGTGCTGCGGTCGACCGAAGCGCCGCGGGCGCGGGTCAACGAACATGCGGGGTCCGACGTCCTGGTTCCCGGCAGCGTGTTCTCGGTGGCGTTCGACGCGAGCGAATCCACGGACGTCGTGGGAACCGCCCGCACCCTCGAACGAGTGATCGCGCCCTACGCGCCGACCGTCACCGCGCAGTCGATCGTCGAGTCGTCGACCGCGGCGAGCAGTCCCTATCAGGTCGTCGCCCTTCGGCAGGAGGACTACGACGCGGTCGGGCCGGGGTTGTCGGCCATGTCGGGCGTCACCGTCACGGAGCAGTCGGACCTGGTGTCCACCGACCGGACGTTCGCACCGGACCTGGTGAGCCAGGTCAAGAAGGCCGTCATGGATCGCGTCGACGGGGCCGCCGGGTGGAGCGTGGTGACCGTCAACGCGAACGGTGCCGAACAGGGCGTGTTGACCGAGACCGCGCCGGAGCCGGTTCCGTCGATCAGCGTCAGTCTCGACCGCCCCATTCAGGTGGCCGCGCAGAACGCCGTGAACGTCAGCCGCGACCAGGCGATGATGGTGGTGATCCAGCCGTCCACCGGGGACATCCTCGCGGTGGCTCAGAATCCCGCCGCCGACCGCGACGGGCCCGTTGCGTCCACCGGTCTCTACCCGCCGGGTTCGACGTTCAAGATCGTCACCGCCGGGGCCGCGATCTCCGAGGGTCTCGCCACCCCGGAGACGACGGTTCCGTGTCCCGGACGCATCGTGATCGGGGAACGCAGTGTCCCCAACTACAACGAGTTCTCGCTCGGCGACGTGTCGATGAGCACCGCGTTCACTCGTTCCTGCAACACCTCGTTCGCCAAGCTGGCGAGCGAGATGCCCGCGTCGGCACTGACCGACGCCGCGTCCCAGTTCGGTATCGGTCCCGAGTACGACGTGGTGGGTCTGCCGACCGAGTCGGGTTCGGTCCCGCCGGCCGACGAGCTCGTGCAGCGCACCGAGGACGGATTCGGTCAGGGCCGAGTGCTGGTGTCGACGTTCGGGATGGCGCTGGCGGCAGCCACCGTCGCACACGGCTCGACGCCGGTGCCGAGGCTCATCCAGGGGATCGACACCGCCATCGAGGGCGAGCACCCGGCCATCTCGCCGGAGATGGTGTCCGGCTTGCGGGGCATGATGCGGTCGGTGGTGACCAGCGGTACCGCCGATCGCATCGCCGATCAGGGCGAGGTGTTCGGCAAGACCGGCGAGGCCGAGGTCGAGGGTGGCTCCCACGCGTGGTTCGTCGGGTACCGGGGTGATCTCGCGTTCGCGACCCTCGTGGTGCGAGGCGGGAGTTCCGACAACGCCGTCGCCGTGACCAGGGACATGTTCGCGGCGTTGCCCGAGGGGTACTGACCTTCCCGGCTGTCGTGGCCGCCGATTCGGTGACTACCCTGGTCGACATGTCCGCTCGCACTGCCCTCGCCCCCGGAACCATCTCCCCGGTGCTGCCCGTACCGAAGAACGTCGAGCCGCCCGAGTACGCCTGGAAGAAGACGGCCCGCGAGGGCAACGAGCCCTGGGTGCAGACGCCGGAGACCATCGAGAAGATGCGTCTGGCGAGCCGGATCGCGGCGCGGGCCCTGCAGGAGGCCGGGAAGGCCGTCGCGCCCGGAGTCACCACGGACGAGCTCGACCGCATCGCGCACGACTACATGATCGACCACGGCGCATACCCGTCCACGCTGGGCTACAAGGGTTTTCCCAAGTCGTGCTGCACGTCGCTCAACGAGGTCATCTGCCACGGGATTCCGGACTCGACGGTGATCCAGGACGGCGACATCGTCAACATCGACGTCACCGCGTACATCGACGGTGTCCACGGCGACACGAATGCGACGTTCCTGGCGGGTGACGTGGCGGACGACGCTCGACTGCTCGTCGAGCGCACCCACGAGGCCACGATGCGCGCCATCAAGGCCGTCAAGCCCGGCCGCGCCCTGAACGTGGTCGGACGCGTCATCGAGGCGTACGCCGACCGGTTCGGATACGGAGTGGTGCGCGACTTCACCGGGCACGGCATCGGCACCACCTTCCACAACGGCCTGGTGGTGTTGCACTACGACGAGCCGTCCGTGTCGACGGTGCTCGAGCCGGGCATGGTCTTCACGATCGAACCCATGATCAATCTCGGCGGTATCGAGTGGGATCAGTGGGACGACGGGTGGACCGTGGTGACGCGTGACGGGTCCTGGACCGCGCAGTTCGAGCACACCCTCGTCGTGACCGACACCGGAGCAGAAATCCTCACGCTGCCCTGATGGGCGCACTGCTCGTCGCCGGGACGACATCGGACGCCGGCAAGAGCGTCCTGGTGGCCGGACTGTGCCGCCTCCTCGCTCGGCGAGGGGTGCGGGTGGCGCCGTTCAAGGCGCAGAACATGTCCAACAACTCCGTGGTGACGCTCGACGGCGGGGAGATCGGGCGCGCGCAGGCGCTGCAGGCGCGCGCGTGCGGGCTCGAACCCAGCGTGCGGTTCAACCCGGTCCTGCTCAAGCCCGGCGGGGATCGACGGTCTCAGCTGGTGGTGCGAGGTCGGGCGGTCGGCTCGGTCGGCGCGGCCGACTACATGAGGCATCGGCGTGAGTTGCGCGCCGTCGTCGCCGAGGAGCTGAGCGCTCTCCGAGCCGATTTCGACGTGGTGATCTGCGAGGGTGCCGGTTCGCCCGCCGAGATCAACCTGCGGGCAACAGATCTCGCCAACATGGGGTTGGCTCGCGCCGCCGACCTCCCGGTGATCGTGGTCGGTGACATCGACCGCGGGGGAGTCCTGGCCCACTTCTTCGGCACCGTGGCGATCCTCGATCCCGCCGATCAAGCGCTGGTCGCCGGGTTCGTGGTGAACAAGTTCCGCGGGGATCCGTCGTTGCTGCAACCGGGCCTGGACACGCTGCGGGAGCTGACCGGCCGACCCACCCTGGGCGTGGTTCCGTTCAGCGACGAACTGTGGCTGGACGCGGAGGACTCCCTCGGCACGGTGGCGGATGCTCCGGTGGGAAGACCCGGGCCTCCTGCCGGGTCGCAGTGGCTTCGGGTCGCGGCGGTGCGGTTACCCCGGATCTCGAACTCGACGGACGTGGAGGCCCTCGCGTGCGAGCCGGGGGTGAGCGTGCACTGGTGCACCGAACCGTCCCGGTTGACGGACGCCGACCTCGTGGTGATTCCCGGATCCAAGGCCACCGTGTCGGACCTCGAGTGGTTGCGTCGCACCGGCCTGGCCGACGAGATCGTGCGTCGGGCGGGCGAGGGGACACCGATCCTCGGTATCTGCGGCGGGTATCAGATGCTGGGTCGAGTCATCGACGACAGGGTGGAATCGGTGGCGACGGGGAAGTCGAGCGCCGGGCCGATCGAGGGTCTGGGGTTGCTCGATCTCGACATCGAGTTCGAACCGACGAAGACGCTCGGTCAGGTGTCCGGCTCGTTCGATGGAATGCCGTTGCGGGGCTACGAGATCCATCACGGTCAGGTCCGGCGTCACGGTGACGAGTCCTGGTTCACCGGGTCGGGGGGCGCGCCCGAGGGAAGTGTGTCCGGCTCGATCCGAGGCACCCACTGGCACGGTCTCCTGGAGAACGACGAGTTCCGTCGCGGTTTCCTGACGTGGGTGGCCGGTCGATCCGGGCGCACGGGCTTTCGAGTGTCCCCGGACACGAACGTCGACGAGGTGAGGTCGGCTCAGCTCGATCTGCTGGCCGACCTGGTGGAGCAGCACGTCGATGTCGACGCGATCACGGACCTGATCGACAACGGGGCGTCCGCCTCGTTGCCGATCCTGACGGTCCGCCGCTGATCACACCGTGGTGCGCCGGAGAACCGTCCACCCGGCCGCCGCGGACGCCGCGGTCAACGCGACCGGGAGCACGACCATGGTGAGTGCACGGGGGGCGTCGGCGATGGCCGACCCCAGGGCCATCCACGACTCGGACCAGGTCAGGTAGAGGGCGGCCGCGCCCAGGACCAGGATCGACCCGAGGGCCACGGTCCACAGACCGACCACGCGCCAGCGCAGGTAGAGGACCCCGAAGAGCATGCCGAGAAAGTTGCAGAGCGCGAACAGTGCGACGTACAGGGCGAGTTCGGTGACCCGTCCGTCGGTGAGCGGGGCGACGACGGAGAACATCCGCATCCGGACGCCGAAACCGTCCGTGGCTTGTTCCACCGTGGACAACGCGAACAACACGACCCCGAACAGAATCGCGTGAGCCACGGCGACGAGGCTGGTGGCCCGGAAGAAGTCGCCGCGGGTCACGCTCAGTCCGAGGGTGAACGGAAACGTCTGCGTCATCGCCTGGACGAACAACACCATGCCGAAGACGAAGACGAACGTCGCTCCGCCGGTGTTGATCTCGACGCCGTCCTCGGGAAGGAGCGAGAAGAAGACGAGGCTGACCGCGAAGATGGCGGCGAGGATGGCCGCGGGCCACACCAGCGCAACCTGCCAGCCGGTGGCGTGCACCCCCGCGACCTGGAGGGTTCGAGATCGGGTGGTCACGTCGGGGTCGATCGTCGTGGTCATGAGATGCTCGCCTTTCGGGTCGAGGGTCGTCCGGTGGTGGTGCTGTGCACCACGTACTGCTGGAGGGAGACCGGTTCGAGGACGACGCCGGCGGATCGCGCGTCGCCGATCTCGGTGTCGGTCAGGGGTCCGATCACGGTGCTGCGAGCCATTGCGCCCATCGAATCGTGGTGCAGCACGGTGCGTCCCGCGGTGAGTCGCTCGACGGCACCTGCGGCGCCGGAGACCGTGACCGCGCGACCTCGGAGATTCTCGGCGTCGTCGTCGACCACCACGGTGCCTCCATCGATCACGATCACGCGATCGATCAGGTCGCTGACCTCGTCGATGAGGTGGGTCGACAGGACGATCGTGCGAGGGTGGGCGGAGTAGTCCTCGAGTAGTCGGTCGTAGAACCGCTGGCGGGACACCGCATCGAGTCCGAGGTAGGGCTCGTCGAGGAACGTCAGCGGTGCACGGGAGGCCAGTCCGACCGCGACTCCGAGAGCGGACAGCATGCCGCGAGAGAGCTTCTTCACCTTGCGCGACTCGGGAACATCGAAGTCCGACAACAGTTCTCGTGCGAAATCGTCGTCCCACCCCTGGAGTACCCTCGACGCGGCGCGCAGCACGTGCTTGACCTTGAAGTCCTCGGGATACTTCTGACTCTCGGCGACGAAGCACACGTTGCGCATCACCGCCGCGTTCTCGAAGGGGGCCTCGCCGAAAATTTGTACCTCGCCCCGGTCCTGCCAGGCCTGACCGGTGAGGATCTGCATCATCGTGGTCTTGCCGGCGCCGTTGCGCCCGAGAAGTCCGTGGATGCGGTGCTCGTGGATGTCGAAGGACACATTCGTGAGCGCGTCGACGCTGCCGAACCTCTTCTCCACGTTGCGCACCGAGGCGACGACGCGGTCGGATCCGGAATACGGGGTGGTGGTCATCGGGGGGCCTCCGACAGCTCGAGGGAGTGGGCGTCGATCATCTGTTCCAGTTCCGCAGGTCCGAGGCCGAGCTTGCGGGCTTCGGCCACCAGGGGGCGGACGAACTGTTCGGCGAACTGCTCACGTCTCCGCGAGCGGAGCGCATCTCTGGCTCCCGTGCTGACGAACATGCCGATACCTCGCTTCTTGTAGATGATTCCGGCTGCGACCAGGTGATTGAGTCCTTTTCCCGCGGTGGCGGGATTGATGCGGTGGAACGCGGCCAACTCGTTGGTGGAGGGCACCTGACCTTCCTCCGGCAAGCTCCCGTCGATGATGGAGTTCTCGATCATCTCGGCGATCTGCGCGAAGATCGGTCGCCCGTCGTCGATCACCATGGCCACACCGCTGTTGGTTGGCTCAGTGGTTCATTACTCATGTAACTAACCATAGAACAGGGCGGGGACGAGTACAAGGGATTCGGCTCGTCCGGTAGCGTTTTGCCCATGCAGACGCAGACCGTGACCGTGCCGGCGGGAGACCTGGTTCTACGCGTCGACGGACCCGACAGTGGGCACGCGGTGATGTTTCTTCCGGCGTCGTCGGATGCGGTGGACTCGTTCGATCACATCGCGGAACGACTGGTGACGTCGGATCTGCGCACGGTGGTGATCGAGCCGTCGGTTCTCGAACTGGGTGACGCGGATCTGCTCGCGGTGCTCGACGCACTGAAACTCGCGTGGGTGAATCTGGTGGGGCGCGGTGAGGGCGCAGACCTGGCCTGGTCTCTCGCCGCACGCACCTTCGGCCGGGTGTCATCGTTGGTCGTGATCGACCGTGGTCATCCCGCCGTCCGCGAAGAGGCTTGTCCCGCAGTCGAATTGCGGACCACGATGGTGGTCGCCGATCCCGCTGCCCAACCCGACGCGTCCGCGAGCAGCCGGTTCGTCTACGGCGACTACCGCGTCATCACACTCGACGCCGCCGACCCCGAGGCGGCGTCCGCGGCACTGGCCACCGAGATCGTCATGCGCACCAGCGCGTGGTGACGGTTCACCCTCTCGCTCGGCTCGGCGCAGTGAAGTAGTGGTTGCCCAGCGAATCCTGGACGTGCACTATCCCGTGCTTCAGGATCTCGTACGTCCACTGCCCGCGGGTCTTCAGTCCGTGATGGTGCCGGCAGAGCGGTTCGAGGTTGGTCGCGATCGTCCATCCTCCGCGCTCGGGGCCGCGATGGTCGAACGGCACCGCGTGGTCGAGGTCGCACTCGGTGCTGGGCACCGTGCACCCGGGGTGAACGCAGGTGGGATACGTCGCCTGCACGACCAGCGCGAGTGCGTCCGACGGTCGGTATGTGGTCGCGCCGGGCGGCGGCGCGTCGAATCCGCCGTGCCCGCGGTCGTGGGTACGGCTGAACTCGATGTCGTGCGGTGATGTCCCGGCGATCCTCCTGAGGTGGTCGAGTTCGCGCTGCATGCGGCGGTGAGCCCGAGATCTGGCGGTGGAGCCGGCAGTCGAAGACCAGCCGGCGGGAAAGCGTCGGGTGCGCCGGGCTTGTGGTGCCGGGATGGGTGCGTGCGGTGGGTCCGTTGGTTTGTCCGGTCCGGTGCTTTCGCATCGGGAGCAGAGGCTCGTGCCATGCCGAGCGGCCTCGATGATCGCTTGCCAGGTGGCATCCTGCGCGATGCGGCGGGCGACGTCGGCGGGAATTTCACCCCAGCCGAGCAACTGCGCGGGCTCGCCCGAGAGTCCGGCCGCGACGGCAGCATCGATGACGATGTGGGCGTGCGGTTCTGCCGGTCCGGGGGCGTCGGTGGAGCGGCGAGTGCACTCCTCGCGCCCGCAGTCGCAGACAAGCGGACCCCCGGTGATCAGGGCATGTGCGGCGTCGAACATGCGAGCCTCGTTGCTGCGGGAGTCCAGTCCGCACAACCGCCCGACGGCATGGTCGACGACCGTTCGGGTGAGGTCGGCGATCTTCGCAGCGGGCCCGCGAAGGGTCATCCGGGCCTGCCCGCGGGGAAGCTTCTCGATGGTGACGCTGCGTTCGGCGTCCGCCCGAGTTCGGGCCTCGCGGTGCCAATCGGCGTGGTGCTCGGCGATGATGCGATCGAGTGCGGCGGTCAGAGAGCCGGGCGTGCATCGCTCTGCCGCGGAGAGGAGGCGCTCGAGGAGATCCTCGGTGACCGCGGGTACGTCGTTCAAGGTTCGGCAGAGCGTACGGAATTTGCCGTACGGCAGTCGGCCCGCGTCGAACGCGTCGCGAATCGACGGACGAGCGGTTCGGTACAACCCGAGTTGCTCGGTGACGGTGGACCCCGAGACGGCGAGGCGCGCGGCGACCTCGGCGACCGCGGACTTCTCCGCGGCCTCGGCGTCGAATGTCGCACCGGGGGAGAGAGCTGCCGGTCGGCAGCCCGCGCGGTCGACGAAGTCGCAGGCAAGACGGACGGCGCGGGCGAAGGCCGCCTGTGAGGCAACGGTGGCCGAGGAGAGGGCGTCGAGCGCGGCGACAGATTCGTCGATGGTGTTGGCGCGCAACGTCTCACCCCCCGGTGTCGTGGCCGAACCGGACCGCCCCCGCGATCCACCTCAGAAGGTAGCGCACCCCACCGACAGGAAATCGAACACGCGTTCTACCGAAACGATCGTCTTCGACTCCGACTACACGTCCAACCCGAGCAGCGCGTTCTCCACCACCTCGGGGAGGGCGGGATGGATCCAGTACTGGCTGCGAGTGATGTCGTGGACCGTCTGTCCCAGGCTCATCGCCTGGATGATCGGCTGGATGACCGTCGGCGACTGCTCGCCGATGATGTGGGCACCCAGGATGCGACCGGTACCGCGTTCGGCGACGATCTTGCAGAACCCCTCGTGGTCCTCCATCGCCCAGCCGTAGGCCACGTCGGAGTAGTCCTGCACCTTGACCGTGACGTCGAGTCCGGCGTCCCGCGCTTGCGCTTCGGTCATACCGACCTCGGCGATCATGGGGTCGGTGAAGACGGCGGCGGGGACGAACCGGTGATCGAACCGATCCCACCCGGTGGTGTCGTCCCACGACGGCTGCAGCAGGTTGCGCTGCACCACCCGCGCTTCGGCGTTCGCCACGTGCTTGAGCTGGTACGGCGACGAGACGTCGCCGAGTGCGAAGACTCCTTCTGCGCTCGTGCGCCCGAACTCGTCGACGGCGATCCGACCGTCGTCGCGCACGTCGATTCCCGCGGCCTCGGCGCCGATGCGATCGCTGTTCGGCTCTCGTCCGATGGCGACGAGCAGTGCGTCGCCGGCCACCTCCGAACCGTCCGAGAGAGTGACGATCGTGGAGTCGCCGTCCTGGCGAACTGCGGTGGCCTCGACGCCGAACCGCACGTCCCACTTCTGCACCGCCAACTCGCTGAATCGCCGGGAGACCTCGGCGTCGGAGTTGCGCAGCATCTGGTGTTTGCGGGCCAGCACGGTCACCGTGGAGCCCAGGGCCGAGAACACGTGGGCGAATTCCGCTGCGATGTAACCGGATCCGATGATGACGAGGTGCTCGGGGAGGGCGGGGAGTCGCATGACGTCGTTGTTGGTGTGGAAGGGGACGCCGCTGTCGGTGACGAAATCCGGAACCATGGCGCGCGAGCCGGTGGCCACGACGACACGGTCGGCGGTGATGACACGACCGGTGCCGGTGTCGATGGTGCGGGGTCCGACGAACGTGGCGTGGCCGGTGAACAGCGTGACGTTCGCGGACCCGCTGCGTCGGTACTCCTCGCCGCCGATGGCGATGGGATCGATACGACCGAACACCCGGTCCACGATGTCCGGCCAGCGCACCTTCTCGATGTGGGCGTCGATGCCGTAACGCGACGCGCGCCGCACCGTGTTGGCGACCTCGGCGGCGTAGACGAACATCTTCGTCGGAATGCAGCCGACGTTGATGCACGTCCCCCCGAAGGTGCTTTCCTCCAGGATGGCCACGCGACGGTCGTCGAACCTGCTGTCGACGATCGTGTTGCCGGATCCCGAGCCGATGATGACGACGTCGAAATGGTCGGTGTCGGTACTCATGATCCTGTTGCCACCTCTGCGTGATCGCCGCCGGAAGCGGCCGGGTCGAGTGTGCCGTCGACGTGCGCGTCGAGCCACACGTCCAGTTCCGCGAACGCTCGCGTGCGGGGCTCGGCGGTGGAGAGGAAGATGTCGTGGCGTGCGCCCTCGACGGGGACGATGGTGGTGCGGTTACCGAGGCATCCCGCCCACCGGGCGATCTGGCGGACGTCCAGGACGGCATCGGCCGCATCGACGTCGGGTACGTATTTCTTGGAGAAGCGGGTGACCTTGGACCGCAGGACGATCGACGGCACCCCGACGTCGAGACCGCGGTGCAGCGTCGCGTGGCCCTTGCGGACCGCACGAATCCATCCCAGCGCGACCGGGAAGCCGGCGAGCGGCTTCCACGCCAGGTCGTAGTCCCACTCACCTCGAGCGTCGGCGCTGATGGAGACTCCGTAGGTATCGAGACCCAGGCCGGGCAGAACCCGCGTGGGCGCGATCCTGCCGAGGGCATCGATCGCAACCGTGCCGACGCTCCGCAGCGCCGGTGCACCCTGCAGGTCGAACCACGGACTGTTGAGGATCAGACCCGAGACGCCGGCGGCGCGGGACCCGCCGCGCGTGCGCTCGAGGCGGTCGAGCCACAGCGGAAGAATCAGCCCACCCGTCGAGTGGCCCATCATCAGTACGTCGAGGCCGCTCTCGCGTCGGACCACGTCGAGCGCGCGGTCGAGCTCCGCGTCGTAGAACTCGAGGTCGGTGATGAAGTGCGGGGTCTGACCCGCGCCGATCGAGCGACCGCACTTGCGCAGGTCGAGCGCGTAGAACGCATATCCGCGGGCGGCGAAGTGCTCCGCGAGGTGGGTCTGGAAGAAGTAGTCGGTGTACCCGTGCACATAGAGAACGGCGCCGACGGGATCCGGGCGGTTCGCGGGAGTGTGCCGCACGAGGGTCGCGCGAATTTCTCCCTCGCCATCGGGGTCGGTACCGAGAGGTATGGTCAGTTGCTCGTATCCATCACCGAGTACGTCGGGTGCCCATGTAGTCACACTCACACAGTAATGGCCCGGACCCGTGGGTCACGCGGGGCACAATGAGGCAACAGCCCGTGACCGGTTGCACGATTGTGCCGGGTACGCCGAATAGACGGGTACACGAACACGAGCACGTTGGAAGAGCAGCGCGCGAGCGCATCCGTACGACGCCGGGACCGGCGTCGCTTGACGAAGGAAGTCGATCTCACCGTGGCCGACCATGACCCCAAGCACCTTTCCACGTCGTCGAAGAAGTCCGTGACCGAGAAGACCGATGTCGTACTCATCGGTGCCGGCATCATGAGCGCGACGTTGGGAACGCTGCTGCACCAGGTGGAGCCCACCTGGTCCATCACCACGTTCGAGCGCCTCGACGCGGCTGCCGCGGAGAGCAGCGATCCGTGGAACAACGCGGGCACCGGTCACTCCGCCCTGTGCGAGCTGAACTACACGCCCCAGAACAAGGACGGCTCCGTCGACATCAGCAAGGCGCTGAACGTCAACGAGCAGTTCCAGGTGTCGCGGCAGTTCTGGTCCCACGCGGTCGAGACCGGAATCCTGAACGACCCGAAGAACTTCATCAACCCCATCCCGCACGTGAGCTTCGTCCACGGCGCGGACAACGTGAAGTACCTGCGCGCGCGATACGACGCCCTGGCGGGTAACCCGCTGTTCCCGGGCATGGAGTTCATCGACGATCAGGCGGAGTTCACCCGGCGGCTCCCGCTGATGGCCCGTGGCCGTGACTTCTCCGACCCCATCGCCCTGAACTGGAGCGACGGCGGCACCGACGTCGACTTCGGCGCGCTGACCAAGCAGCTGCTCAATCACCTCGCCACGGCAGGCACCACCGTGCACTTCGGCCACGAGGTTCGCGATCTGTCCAAGCAGTCGGACGGCACGTGGACCCTCAAGGTCTACAACTCGCGCACGGGTGTCACCCGGAAGGTCAACACCAAGTTCGTCTTCGTCGGCGCCGGCGGAGGTGCGTTGCACCTGCTGCAGAAGTCCGGCATCGAGGAGGCCAAGGGCTTCGGTGGCTTCCCGGTCAGTGGCGAGTGGCTGAGGTGCACCAACCCCGACCTGGTGGGACAGCACTCGGCCAAGGTCTACGGCAAGGCGTCCGTGGGCGCCCCGCCGATGTCCGTTCCGCACCTCGACACCCGCGTCATCGGGGGCAAGCCCGGCCTGCTCTTCGGCCCGTACGCGGGGTGGTCTCCCAAGTTCCTGAAGAAGGGCAAGCCGACCGATCTCTTCGCGTCGATCAAGCCGAACAACATCATGTCGATGCTCGGGGTGGGTGTCACCGAGATGGCGCTGACCAAGTACCTCATCACGGAGTTGCTGCAGACCCAGTCGGATCGCGTGGGCACACTGCAGGAGTTCATGCCGACGGCGGCCGCCGCGGACTTCGAGCTGATCACCGCCGGCCAGCGCGTGCAGGTCATTCGGCGCAAGGGCAAGGGCGGCGTCCTCGAGTTCGGCACCGCGGTCATCAACGCGGGCGACGGATCGATGGCGGGTCTGCTCGGCGCGTCTCCCGGTGCCTCGACGGCCGTTCCGGCGATGCTCGACGTCCTGAAGCGGTGCTTCGCCGATCGATACGCCGGGTGGGAGCCTGCGCTCCGTGACATGGTCCCGTCCCTGGGAACCAAACTCGCCGAGAACCCGCGCCTGTTCGACGAGATCTGGTCGCACACGTCGCGCGTCCTGGAGTTGGACACCGACGTCGCCGCTCACCGGCGAGTCGCGTACTCCGGCACGGTGTGATAGCAAACACTGATGACGACAGCGACTGCAACACTCAAGCGTTCCTGGGCACTCGACCTGTCGAACGAAACCCTCTACGAACTCCTCAAGCTGCGGGTCGAGGTGTTCGTCGTGGAGCAGGCCTGTGCCTACCCGGAACTGGACGGCAAGGACCTGCTCTCGGACACCCGGCACTTCTGGCTCGAGCGCGGAAACGAAGTGGTGTGCACCCTGCGACTGCTCGAAGAACACGACAACGGCGAGAAGTCGTTCCGCATCGGCCGCCTCTGCACGCACCGTTCCAGTCGGGGCGAGGGGCACACCACCCGGTTGCTTCGTGCCGCGCTCGCCGAGGTCGGGTCGGCGCCGTGCCGCATCAACGCTCAGAGCTACCTCGTGGACATGTACGGAAAGCACGGATTCTTCGCCGACGGTGAAGAGGTTCTCGAGGACGGAATCCCTCACACCCCGATGCGTCGGGGTGGAGGAGAGCCCTGGCGCGAGGGCTGAGCCGAGCTCACCCCACCGTCGGTCGTTCGGAGAAGCCCGTGTGATTCGGGCGCGGTCCCGCCACTGTGACGAGTTCACCTCGGTGAAGTCGAAAGCCAGATCGCCGAACGACCGATCTTCTCGCCGCGCGTTCTCGCACGGCCTTGCTCGACGCCCCGGCGTGGTCACCGGGGTCGCCGGAAGGATCGTTTCTTGTCGTCACCACATGTCACCGCAGTCCATACCGGTACCGACGCCCGCGCGGCCGGATTTCCCTACTCGGCCATCGTCGGTCAGGATCGACTGCTCCTCGCTCTCGCGCTGTGTGCCGTCCATCCCGGCATCGGCGGGGTCCTCGTGCGCGGGGAGAAGGGCACCGCGAAGTCCACGGCCGTCCGTGCGCTCGCCGCGTTGCTGCCGCCCGTCGAGGACGACGGCGATCGCCGTCCCGCTCGCCTGGTCGAGCTGCCGGTCGGGGCCACCGAGGACCGCGTCGTCGGATCGCTCGACCTCGAACGCATCGTGCGCGACGGGGAGCGGGGATTCACCCCCGGTCTGCTGCACGCGGCGCACCGAGGTGTCCTCTACGTCGACGAGGTGAACCTGCTGCCCGACCATCTCGTCGACCTGCTGCTCGACGCGGCCGCCATGGGCCGCGTGCACGTCGAGCGCGACGGAATCTCGCACTCGTACGCGGCGCGCTTCGTGATGGTCGGAACCATGAATCCCGAGGAGGGCGAACTGCGCCCGCAGTTGCTGGATCGTTTCGGCCTCGCGGTCGACGTGGTGGCCTCCCGCGATGTCGACACGCGCATGGAGGTGGTGCGCCGCCGACTGTCGTACGAAAGCGACGCCGACGGCTTCGCGTCTCGATTCGCCCTCGACGACGACGCCGTGGCCCGGCGTATCGCCGACGCCCGCTCCCGCCTGGAATCGGTCGTGCTGGACGACACCGAACTCCGCCGGATCGCCGCTCTGTGCGCGGCGTTCGACGTGGACGGGATGCGCGGGGATCTCGTCGTTGCGCGCACCGCATCCGCCCATGCCGCGTGGCGGGGCGCCACCGAGGTGACCGAGGACGACGTGCGGATTGCGGCGGAACTCGCTCTCCCACACCGACGCCGACGCGATCCGTTCGACGCTCCCGGCCTCGCCGACGGAGAGCTCGACAAGGCGATGGACACGGCCGCGGACGACGTACGCGAGCACCAGCCGGACCCCGACACCGATCCGGATCCCGAGCCCGACGGCGGCGAGCCCGCGCCCGACGATTCCGGTCTCGACGAGCACTCGTCCGAACAGCCCGCTCCGCCGCCCCGTACACCCCCGCCCACGGACGACCCGTCCGAATCGCCCTCCGAGAAGGCGCCGCAGACACCCGGCACCGGAACCGCCGACAGCGGCGACGGTTTCGATGCCCGCCTGCTCCAGATCCCCGGAGTCGGCGACGGAGTCCCGGGCCGACGCTCGAGGTCCCGGGTCGCTTCGGGGCGCACCGTGCGTTCCACCGAGTTCACCGGCGGCACCCTCCACGTTCTCGGAACCCTGATGAAGGCCGCCGAACGGCGCACCGCGGCCGGACCACTGTCCATCGTCGGTGCCGACCTGCGGGGAGTCGAGCGCGAGGGTCGCGAGGGAAACCTGGTGGTCTTCGTCGTCGACGCGTCGGGTTCGATGGCCGCGCGGGACCGCCTGTCCGCTGTCACGGGCGCTGTGATCTCGCTCCTCCGGGACGCCTACCGACGGCGCGACCGGGTCGCGGTGGTCTCGGTACGCGGTTCCGATGCGGAACTCGTGCTGCCGCCGACCCGTTCGGTGGACGTCGCTGCGGCGCGTCTGGACGGTGTTCGAACCGGGGGGCGCACGCCGCTGGCGGCCGGCTTCCTCTGTGCCCGAGACGTCATCGCCCGTGAGCGAGTCCGGGAGCCCTCCCGACGCGCACTGGTGGTCACCCTCACCGACGGTCGGGCCACGGGCGGCGTCGACCCGGTCGGCCGCGCCCGCACGGCCGCGGCCCTGCTCGCGGCGGACACCGTCGCATCGGTGGTCGTCGACTGCGAATCCGGCATGGTCAAGCTGGGTCTCGCACGAGAACTGGCGATCGCACTCCGCGGTGCCTACGTCAGCCTGCCCGAGTTGTCCTCCCAGAACGTGGCCGGCATCGTCCGCGCCGCGGCGTGACGGCAGGAGTTCACCGTGCCCCGAGGAGTACCCGAACCCGGATCGGTTCCCGACGACGGCCTCACCACCCGGCAGCGCCGAAACCTCCCGATCCTCGCCGTCCACACCGGCCCCGGCAAGGGCAAGTCGACCGCTGCGTTCGGCATGGCTCTGCGCGCCTGGAACCAGGGTTTCGACGTCGCCGTGTTCCAGTTCGTGAAGAGCGCCAAGTGGAAAGTGGGGGAGGAGAGCGTCTTTCGCACTCTCGGTGACCTCCACGAATCCACCGGCGTCGGCGGCGCCGTCGAGTGGCACAAGATGGGCGAGGGCTGGTCCTGGACCCGCAAGAAGACCGGAGAGGTCGATCACGCCGCGGCCGCCCTCGACGGGTGGCACGAGATCAAGTCCCGCATCGACGGCGAGCGACACCGCTTCTACGTCCTCGACGAGTTCACCTATCCGCTGCACTGGGGGTGGATCGACGTCGACGAGGTCGTCGAGACCCTCACCGCGCGGCCCGGTTCGCAGCACGTGGTGATCACCGGCCGCAATGCGCCGCAGAAGCTGATGGACGCCGCGGATCTGGTGACCGAGATGAGCAAGATCAAGCACCCGATGGACGCCGGTCGCAAAGGTCAACGAGGCATCGAATGGTGACACCCGGCCTTCCCGGTGAATCTCGACCGGCCTCCGGCCTTCCCGGTGAATCTCGACCGGCCTCCGGCCTTCCCGGTGAATCTCGACCGGCCTCCGGCCTTCCCGCTGTTGTCATTGCCGCCCCGTCCTCGGGCAGCGGCAAGACCACCATCGCCACCGGCATCATGGGGGCGCTGCGGGCGGCGGGATCGTCCGTCGCGCCGTTCAAGGTCGGACCCGATTACATCGACCCCGGGTATCACGCCGTCGCCGCCGGTCGACCGGGACGCAATCTCGATCCGGTCATGGTGGGGGCCGAGAACCTCGTTCCCCTGGTGCGCCGCGGAACCGCCGGGTGCGACATCGCCGTCGTCGAGGGCGTCATGGGTCTGTTCGACGGTCGCATCGAGCTCGGCGACGACGGTGGAGCCCGTCCTGCCGCCGAGGGGTCCACGGCCGCCGTCGCCTCCGCGATCGGTGCGCCCGTCGTTCTCGTCGTGGATTCGCGCGGACAGAGCCAGAGCATCGGGGCCCTGGTGCACGGGTTCGCCACCCTCGACCCGGCGCTGCGGATCGGCGCCGTCATTCTCAACCGCGTCGGCAGCGCCCGCCACGAAGCGGTACTGCGGCAGGCCTGCGAGCGCGTCGGCGTACCCGTGATCGGCTCGGTGCCCCGCGCGGCCGCCCTGGCCGTTCCCTCCCGCCATCTGGGGCTGATCACCGCGGTCGAGCACGGATCCGCCGCGACCGACGCCGTCGCCGCGATGACCGCGCTGGTCTCGCAGCACGTCGATCTCGCCGCGCTCGTCGCCGTCGCTCGCAGTGCGCGGATTCCGGACGTACCTGCCTGGGATCCCGCCCTCGCCGTCGGCGGTCCCGTCGACCGGTCCGCGCCCTCGCCCGTCGTCGCCGTCGCGGGCGGCCCCGCGTTCACCTTCGGATACGCCGAACACGCCGAGGTTCTCGCCGCGGCGGGGGCGGACGTCGTCGTCTTCGATCCCCGATCCGACCGGCTGCCCGACGGGGCGTCCGGGGTCGTGATTCCGGGCGGCTTCCCCGAGGAGCACGCCGCCGAGCTCGCGGCCAACGAACCGCTGTTGGCGGACATCGCGGCCCACGCCGCCGCCGGCCGACCCGTTCACGGTGAATGCGCGGGCCTGCTGTACCTCTCCCACACTCTCGACGGTCACCGCATGGCGGGAGTGCTCGATCTCGACGCCACCTTCGGTTCCTCGCTCACCCTGGGCTACCGCGACGCCGTGGCACTGACGGATTCCGTGATGTTCGACGCGGGCCAGCGCATCACCGGCCACGAGTTCCACCGCACCACCGTCACCGCTTCCCCGGGCGCGGCCGACGGGCGGTCGGCGTGGGGATGGCGACTGCACGAGTCCTCGGCCCGAGAGGGTGCGGTGAGCGAACTGGGGAACGTGCACGCCTCGTATCTCCACACCCATCCCGTGGCGATCGCGCCGGCGCTGGGCCGGTTCGTGGAGGCCTGCCGAGTGGGTCGGCGCACCGACGGGTGAACGCCGACCGCAGGCGCGTCGTGGTCGGAGTCGGTCTGCGACGTTCCGCGACGGCAGAGCAGGTCCTGCACGCGATCGAACGCGTGGTCGGCGCCGATCGAGCCATCGTCGTCCTGGCGACGCTCGACGTCCGGGCTCGCGACGACGCAATTCTCGGTGCCGCCAGTGCCCTCGGCGTTCCCGTGGCCGGTCGCAGTGCAGCGCGACTGGCCGCGGTCCCGGTTCCGACGCCGTCGACCAGGGTCGCGGGCGCGGTCGGGACGCCCTCCGTCGCGGAAGCTGCGGCCCTGTCCGTGGGTACTGGTCCGCTGCTGGTACGCAAAACCGTGGTGGGGCCGGTCACGGTGGCGATCTCCGACGCCGTGCCGGATCACAGCGGCGGCGACGCGCGACCGATTGCCCCACCTGCGATGCGTCGGGGTGGCACTGTGAGCGCAATGAACGATTCCTCGACGGCCCTGGTGCTGGGTCCACTGGTGCGATACGTCAGCACCGACCGCGCGACGTTCTGGGTGGAGACGGCCACGGCCTGCACGGTCACGGTCACCACCTCGACGGGCGCCAGCGCGCAGGAGCCCACCTGGGGTGTGCACGGGCACCATTACGCGCTGCTCGCCGTCGCCGATCTTCCCGCCGACAGCGTGGTCGATTATCGCGTCGAACTCGACGGGGTCACCGTGTGGCCCACCGCAGACCATCGGGCGACGGTGCGGACACTGGGCGAGAGCGGACCCGTCACGGTGGCCTTCGGCTCCTGTCGGCGCGGCGACACCTACTCCGACGAGGCTCTCGCGCGCATCGGAGCCGACGCCCTCGTGGGACTCGCCGATCGCATCGCGGAACAGGACTCGTCGCAGTGGCCGGATCTGCTCGTGTTCCTCGGTGATCAGGTCTACGCCGACGACCCCTCGGGGGCTCTGGTCGAGCGCCTGCACGCGCGCCGGCTGGCGGGGGACCGGGTGGCCGGTGCGATGTCCGCGGACGTGGCCGAGGAGATCTGCGACTTCGAGGAGTACACCTGGCTCTACCAGGAGTCGTGGGGAGACGACCGGGTGCGCGGACTACTGGCCTCCGTACCGACCTGCATGATTCTCGACGACCACGACCTGCGGGACGACTGGAACTCCTCGGCGGACTGGCGCGCCGAGGTCACCGCCGAACCCTGGTGGCGCGACCGCGTGGTGGGCGCGTTCTCGTCCTACTGGGTCTACCAACATCTCGGCAACCTCTCGCCCGAGGCCCTCGAGAAGGACGAGATGTTCACCGCGGTGCGCTCCGCCGCGTCCGACGCCGACCGTGAGAGCCTGCTCGCCGAGTTCGCGCTTCGGGCGGATTCCGAACCGTCGTCCGCGCGGTGGAGCTACTACCGCGATCTCGGCAACACGCGGCTGGTCATGATCGACTCTCGCTGTTCCCGGGTCCTCGAACCCGATCGCCGCGCCATGGTCGACGACGCGGAGTGGGCGTGGGTGCGCGAGCGTGCGCTCGAGTCCGACGCCGAACACGTGCTGCTGGGCTCGTCGCTGCCGTTCCTCATGCTGCCCGCCCTCCACAACATCGAGCAGTGGAACGAGGCCGTCGCGCAGGGCGCCTGGGGCGCCCGGTTCGCGAGGATCGGGGAGAAGCTTCGCATCGCGCTCGACCTCGAACACTGGGCTGCGTTCGGAAAGTCGTTCGCGGACATGGTGACGCTGGTCGACGACATGGTGGTGGGCGAGCGTGCACCGCGCAGCATCGTGTGGCTCTCCGGGGACGTGCACTGCTCGTACGTGGCGCGCGCGGAGACGTCGGTGCGCTCGTCGACCGCGCTGTACCAGCTCACGATGTCCCCGTTTCGCAACCCGCTCGACCTCCCGATCCGCGCGGTCAACCGGCTCGCGATCCGGCGCCCGGTCGCGCGGATGGTCGAACGTCTGGCGCGGCGAGCGAAGGTCGAACCGGTGGATGTGCACTGGGGCGCGGAGGCCGGACCCTGGTTCGACAACGGAGTCATGTCGCTCACCACCGACTCGCTCGCACTGCGGCTTCGAGTCGACCATGCCGCCGTGATCTCCGGCCGGCAGACGTTGGCCACGACGGCGGAGTTCGACCTCACCCCGGCGGGCGCCAGGCGCCGCTGACGGTAGGGTTTCCCGACGTGGACGCGACCGAATCTCCCTATCTGGTGGGCCTCGACCTCGCCGGCCGTCGGGTCGTCGTGGTCGGGGGCGGCAGCGTCGCCCAACGACGGCTTCCGCTGCTCGTCTCGTGCGGCGCCGAGGTGACGGTGATCACCCGGGACGCGACGCCCGCGGTCGAGGCGATGGCCAGCTTCGGGCAGATCGAGCTCGAGCTCCGCGCCTTCCGGGCCGGCGACCTGGACGGAGCCTGGTACGTCATCGCCTGCACCGACGAGGCGGACACCAACCGCGCCGTCGTCGCGGAGGCGGAGGCGTCACGCATCTTCTGCGTACGAGCCGACATCGCCCGCGACGGCACCGCGGTCACGCCCGCGAGCGCGGAGTACGACGGGCTGACCCTCGGCGTCCTCGCGCGCGGCGAACACCGGCGGTCCGCGTCCGTGCGCAACGCGGTGCTCGACGCGCTGCAGTCGGGGGCCGTCGCCGACTCGGCCGAACCGTCGGTGGCCGGCGTCGCCCTCGTCGGTGGCGGCCCGGGCGATCCGGATCTGATCACGGTTCGCGGTCGGCGCCTGCTCGCCCGCGCCGACGTCGTCGTGGCCGATCGACTCGCACCGCCCGAACTGCTCGCGGAACTCGGCCCGCACGTCGAGGTGATCGACGCCTCGAAGATCCCCTACGGCCGGTTCATGGCGCAGGAAGCCATCAACGACGCCCTGATCACCCACGCGAAGGCCGGCAAGTTCGTCGTTCGGCTCAAGGGTGGCGACCCCTACGTCTTCGGCCGGGGGTACGAGGAGCTCGAGGCGTGCACGGCGGCGGGCGTGCCCGTCACCGTCGTTCCCGGCATCACCAGTGCGATCTCGGTCCCGTCCGCGGCCGGGATCCCGGTGACCCACCGCGGGGTCACCCACGAGTTCGTCGTCGTCAGCGGCCACCTTCGACCCGACCACCCGGATTCCCTCGTGGACTGGCCCTCCCTCGGCCGGTTGACGGGGACCATCGTCCTGCTCATGGCCGTCGAACGGATCGGCCTGTTCGCCGAGGTGCTCACGAAGAACGGTCGCGCGTCCGACACGCCCGTCGTCGTGGTCCAGGAGGGAACGACCCGGTCGCAACGAGTCGTGCGCGCCACGTTGGCCGACGTCGCGACACGCGTGCGCGAGGAGAACGTGCGTCCGCCGGCGATCGTCGTGATCGGACCCGTCGCCGGGTTCGACGAGACGATTCGGGCGAACCGACCGTCGAGCGACTAGGGCGGAGGCACTCGGCGCAGTAAAGTGTGCCGACGTGTCAGTTCCTTCCGCTGCAGCGTCCGCGCCGATCACGTATCCGGTGACCACGAGGGCCTTCGGCCTGGCCATCATCGCGCTCAGCGGGATGCAGCTCATGGCGGTCCTCGACGGCACGGTCATCAATCTCGCTCTCGTTCCGCTGCAGGCCGATCTCGGACTGAGCGACGCGGGCCGCAACTGGGTCGTCTCGTCGTACGTGCTGGCGTTCGGTGGACTCATGCTCCTCGGTGGCCGAATGGGCGACGCGTTCGGTCGCAAGAAGATGTTCCTGGTCGGCGTCGCGCTGTTCACCGTCGCGTCGGCCGCGTGCGGTCTGGCCCAGAACGAGGCGATGTTGGTTCTCGCCCGGGTGATCCAGGGCGCCGGTGCCGCGGTGGCGTCGCCGACGGCCTTCGCACTGGTCGCCACCACTTTCGCTCCCGGCCCCGTCCGCAATCAGGCCATCGCCATCTACGCGGCCATGACCGGAATCGGGTCCTTCTCGGGGCTGATCATCGGCGGCGCACTCACCCAGTTGTCGTGGCGGTGGATCTTCCTCATCAACGTGCCGATCGGTATCGCCATCATGATCCTGGGTGCGATCTCCCTCACCGAGACCAGCTCCGCGCGCGCCTCCCTCGACGTTCCCGGTGCCATCCTCGCGACGCTCGGTTCGACCGGTGTGGTGCTGGGCATAGTCGAGGGCCCCGAGCGGGGATGGACCGATCCGGTGGTCCTCGGTGCGGTCTCGGCCGGCCTGGCTCTCCTCGCCGCGTTCCTCTTGGTCGAGCGCTCCGCCAAGAATCCGCTCCTGCCGTTCGCGCTGTTCCGGAACCGTGATCGAGTGGCCACCTTCGTCGCGATCTTCTTCTCCGGCGGCGCCCTGTTCGCGATGACCGTGATCGTGGCCGTGTTCGTGCAGGACGTGCTCGGGTACAGCCCGTTGCGCGCCGGTCTGTCGTTCATCCCGTTCGGAGGCGGCATGGCCCTGGCGGCCGTGGCCTCGGCCTGGCTCGCGCCGCGGGTCGCGCCGCGATGGATCATCGCCGCGGGCGCGCTGATCACCATGGGGTATCTGCTCTACGCGTCGACGCTGAACATCGACTCCGACTACTGGACCAACCTGTTCCTGCCCATCGGCGGCATCGGCTTCGGCGTCGGGCTCGCCGTCATCGCGCTGCCGCTGTGCGCGATCGCGAACGTCTCGCCCGATCACATCGGTCCCCTGACCGCGATCGCGCTCGTCGCGCAGAATCTGGGTGGCCCCCTCGGTCTCGCCGTCGTGAGCGCCATGGCCGCGGCCAGGACGATCTCGCTCGGCGGCAGCACGGGGTCCGCCGTGATGATGGATCGACCCGAGATCATCGCCCTCGGCGAGGGCTACACCTTCGGGCTGCTCGGCTGCGCCGGGCTGGCCGCGATCGCCGCGGTGTCGGCTCTGTTCATCCGCTACAGCTCCGCCGACGTCGCGCAGGCGAAGGCCGCTCAGGACGCAGCGCAGGCCTGAGGCCGCGCGGGTCAGGTCAGGACGACCACCTCGGTGGGCGAGGCCACCTCGGCACGCAGGCCGGCCTTGACCGCGACGCGCGCGACGCCGCGCGCGTCGGTTGGCTCCGCTCGGGTGAGGACGAGGGCGCGGGCGAGCAGGCCCTTGTGGTGTTTGTTGAAGTGGCTCACCACGGTCCGCGATCCGTCGTCACGTTCGGTGAGCACCGTGGCGGTGATCGCACCGTCCACCCGGCCCAGGTCGCGATACGTGCCGGAGCGCAGATCGACGATCGCCCCGTCGGCGTCCGCCGCGATCGCCGTCGCCAGGTGTTCCTTCCACAGAGTCCGCAGCGACGGGAGGTCGGGCAGCGTGGACGTACCGGACAGCCGGTATGCCGGCACCTGATCCGCTGCGCGCACCGCTCCGAACAACGCCGATCCGATCGCCACGCGGGCGTCCGCCTTGGCCCGCTGGGCGGCGGTGAAATGCGCCGCGTCGAGAGCGTCGAACAGGACGCCGGTGTAGCGCTCCAGGGCGGGCGCGGTGGGGGAGGTCCGCAACACGGCGTTCCGCTCGATGTCGGCGGTCTGCTTCGCGCTCAGACCCAGCGCTCGACGGGACGCGTCGACGTCGCCCGCGAGATCGGTCAACGCCGTCACCAGACGCTCCCGGATCGGGGTCAGCGAGGGCAGCCAGAGACCGTCGAGATCGAGCGGGGGACCGTCGCCGCCGTCGGACTTGGTTTCGGAGGGCGGAAGCAGAACGAGCACGGGCGCCAACGGTACCGAGACGGTATTCGGGTTGCTCGCACCGACTAGGCTTCTCGCCTGTGATCACCCGTCTGTCCCACCTGTTCCTGCGCACGCTTCGCGACGACCCCGCCGACGCCGAGGTGCCGAGCCACCGCCTGCTGGTGCGCGCCGGCTACGTCCGCCGGGTCGCGCCGGGGGTCTACTCGTGGCTGCCCCTCGGTCTGCGAGTGCTGCGACGTGTCGAGCAGGTGGTGCGCGAGGAGATGGACGCGATGGGAGCGCAGGAGATCTCGCTGCCCGCCCTGCTTCCCCGTGAGCCCTACGAGAAGACCAATCGGTGGACCGAGTACGGGCCCGGGCTGTTCCGGCTCAAGGATCGCAAGGGCGCCGACATGCTCCTCGGGCCCACGCACGAGGAACTGTTCGCGCTGACGGTCAAGGGGGAGTACAGCTCCTACAAGGATCTGCCCGTCACGCTCTACCAGATCCAGACCAAGTATCGCGACGAGGAACGTCCCCGGGCGGGCATCCTGCGCGGCCGCGAGTTCGTGATGAAGGACTCGTACTCGTTCGACCTGGACGAGGCGGGGCTCGCGGCGTCGTACGACGCCCACCGGCAGGCCTACGAACGCATCTTCGCTCGCCTCGCGGTGAAGTACGTGATCGTCGCGGCCACCTCCGGCGCGATGGGAGGCAGCGCCTCGGAGGAGTTCCTGGCCGAGGCCGAAGTGGGTGAGGACACCTACGTGCGGTGCATCGAGAGCGGGTACGCGGCCAACGTCGAGGCCGTCGTCACTCCGGCCCCCGAGCCCATCGCCCTCGACGGACTGCCCGAGGCGACGGTCCACCGAACCGGTGACACCCCGACCATCGCCACGCTCGTCGACTGGGCCAACGGCGCGGATCTCGGCCGCACGGTGACCGCGGCCGACACGTTGAAGAACGTGCTGCTCAAGGTGCGGGGGCCGAAAGGTGACTGGGAACTGCTGGCGATCGGCCTGCCCGGCGACCGCGAGGTGGACGCGAAGCGACTCGAGGCGTCTCTGGAACCCGCGGAATTCGAGCTGCTCGGCGATGCCGACTTCGCAGCGAACCCGTTCCTGGTGAAGGGCTACATCGGCCCGAAGGCGTTGCTGGCCAACGGAGTGCGCTACCTGGTGGATCCGCGTGTGGTCACCGGAACGGCGTGGATCACCGGGGCCGACTCGACGGGCGAGCACGTCGTCGATCTCGTGGCCGGCCGCGACTTCGAGCCCGACGGCACCATCGAAGCCGCCGAGGTGCGCGACGGCGATCCCTCTCCGGACGGTCGCGGGACCCTGGTGTCCGCGCGCGGCATCGAGATCGGGCACATCTTCCAACTCGGGACCAAGTACACCGATGCCTTCGACGTCGCAGTGCTCGGGGAGAACGGCAAGCCGGTACGGCTGCTCCAGGGCTCGTACGGCGTGGGAGTCTCGCGACTCGTCGCCGTGATCGCCGAACAGATGCACGACGAGAAGGGGCTGCGCTGGCCCGCTGAGGTCAGCCCGGCCGACGTGCACATCGTCATCGCGAACAAGGACGCCGGAGCCAGGGACGGCGCCGAGGCTCTCGCTGCCGAACTCGACGCGCAGGGAGTCGAGGTGATTCTGGACGATCGCCCGAAGGTGTCCCCGGGCGTGAAGTTCAAGGACTCGGAACTCATCGGGGTGCCGCTGTCGGTGGTCCTGGGGCGCGGGTGGGCCGACGGCACGGTGGAGTTGAAGGATCGTTTCGCCGGCGACACCCGCGAGGTTCCCGCCGAGGACGCGGCGCGCGAGGTCCTCGCCACGCTGGGGCGCGGTACCCGGTGACGAATCTCGACGCTGCGCGCATCGACGACACCGAGGCTCGTCTGGCGGGGACGTTCGTCGAACGCTCGGCGGGCGACAAGCTCGCCTCCGTCATGGCTCGCATCGTCGGCGCTCGTCGTGTGCTCATCGTCGACCCTCTCGACGGTGAGTCCACCGTGCACGCGGCTCGGGCCGTCGGGGCGTCGGGTCAGGTGGTGACGATGATCGCCGACGACGGCGCCGCCCGCGCGGTCCGCGAGGCCGCGGAGTCGGCCGGGTTCGCCGACCGGGTCGACGTCGTCGTCGGTGATCCGGTGACGACCCTGCCGAAGGTGCGTACCGACGACGACTCGCTGTTCGGGGTGATCGACCTCCACCTTCGCCGGGTCGCGACTGCGGGAAGCACCACCGCGGGCGCGCAGTACGTGGAGTGGGCGTTGGTCCTCGGTCGCCCCGGAACGGTGCTCCTCGCCGACGGGTGCGTCGGGGACGGAGCCGTCGACGAGAACGGACCGGCCGGCGAGACGCTGCGCGGATTCCTCGACCTCGTCGCCTCGCACCCGCGGCTCGACGGGACGGCCGTCCAGACGATCGGTGTGCACGGTCGCGACGGCCTCATGATGGCCGTCGTCACGGACTGACCTCGTCCGGCTAGGGCGTTCCCGGGAACGCGGTGGTCGCAGGCACGATCCCGAGGATTCGGCGCCACGCGACCGCGCGACGCGCGGCCTCGGTGAGCGCGGTGACACCGAGTTCGCGGGTGGGTCCCGACTGCGCCCGCTCCACGACGGACCGCCAGGCCACCGCGGTGTCCTGTTCGACGGTCAGCGCGAGCTCGGCCGCCTCCACCGGCCCGGTGACCGGGGTCGGCACGGTGTACGCGGCGGCCGGTTCGGGCGCGGTGACACTCGCGGCCGTGAGTGCGTCCACCGTGCTGTCCCGACGCGCCCGGTGCTCCGCGGTGAAGCGGGCGACGAGCGGATCGCGGGTGGGGTTGGAGAAGGCGGCCACCACGCCGTAGGCGAACACGGCGGCGTGCTCCACCGCGAGCGCGTCGATGAGGGCCTGCTGCTCGCGACCGGGCTCGCTCATGCGTCGATCGCTTCGGCGGCGAGGACGCAGGCGGCGCCGATCGAGCCGAGAAGGCCCGCCCGATAGCCGGAGAGCGTTCGAGCCAGGGTCACGGCCCGGTTGCTCGATTCGGTCAGCGCGGAGGTCAGATCGCCGAGCGCCGCGGGCGGTGGAACCGTGGCGGTCGGGGCATCGGTCGGTTGCGCGGGTGCGGGTTCGGTGGCGGTCGGCGGGGGAGTGAGGCGAGCGATCTCGGCCGTCATCGCGTCGGCGTGGGCGGTGCGCTCGGCAGCGACGACGGCGAGCACGTCGGCACTCTGCGGGAAGAACGCGATCGCTGCGGTCGCGGTCGCGGAGTCCGATCGTGCGCGCACGGCCTCGGCGAGAAGGGGGTCCGGAACCGGCACGTCCGCGTCGTCGCCGCCCGCGCACGCGGCGAGAACGGAGGTGGTGACCACTGCGGCGACTGCGACACCCGACCCACGCAGCACCTCCCGTCGCGACATCCGCAGCCCGGCCGAGGGGTGGGGGGAGACGGAGGAAATTGTCGTCGACACATCGGCCATGGTGCCAGGCCGCACGGGGTGCGCGCTCGGCGGTTCGCTCGGCACGAGCACTCCGGAATTCGCGGTATCGTGGTGTCCCGCGCCGGGCGCCCGACGGCGTTCACCGCACCCACAACTGAACGAGGAGTAGTCACCGCGATGCCGGTTCCATCCAGGGAGAGGGTCGTCGAACTGCTCTCCGAACATCCCGGCTTCGTCGAGGGGCCCGTGGACGTCGAGGACGTCACCGTCAGCAAGGCGGGCAGCCGGAGCGTGGTGAAAGTGATCGTGGATCGCGACGCGGGCTTCGAACTCGACGCGATCGCCCGACTCAGTCACGAGATCTCCGAGCTGCTCGACGGCGAGGACGCGTTCGGCGACACCGCCTACAACCTCGAGGTCACCACGCCCGGGGTAGATCGCCCGCTCACCGAGGATCGGCACTGGCGTCGCGCACGGGGTCGGCTGGTGGTCGTCACCCACGGGGACGAGACCGTCGAGGGACGCGTGGGCGAACTGCGCGACGACGAGGTCGATCTGGTCGTTCGCACGAGGACCGGTCCGACGGTGCGCACTCTCGACCGGTCCGGCATCGACAGTGCGGTGGTGCAGGTGGAGTTCAGGCCGCCGAGCCCCGCCGAACTCGAACTCGCCGGTGGCGTGACACCCGGGCGATACGACCCGCTCGACCCGCCCGAGGAGCCGGCCGCGGGCGACGAAGACGACGACACCGACGACGGAAGCCGATAGAGCTGTGAACATCGACATGACCGCACTGCGAGCGATCGAGGCGGACAAGGGCATCACCGCCGACGCCGTGATCGAGACGATCCAGTCGGCGCTGCTGACCGCCTACCGACACACCGACGGGCATCAGCGGGACGCCCGGATCGACGTCGACCGCAAGACCGGTGACGTACGGGTGATGGCACGGGAGACGGACGAGGACGGCAATTTCGTCACCGAGTACGACGACACTCCGGCCGGTTTCGGGCGGATCGCCGCCACGACGGCGCGTCAGGTCATCCTGCAGCGCCTGCGCGACGCGGAGAACGAGAAGAGTTTCGGTGAGTTCGTCACGCACGAGGGCGAGATCGTCGGTGGGCTCGTCCAGGCCGATTCGCGACTGAACGCGCGCGGCACCGTCGTCGTGCGGATCGGGAGCGACTCCGGCGGTCTCGACGCGACCGTTCCTCCCGCGGAGCAGGTTCCGGGTGAGACGTACGAGCACGGTGAGCGCATCAAGTGCTACGTCGTGGGCGTGGCTCGCGGACAGCGTGGTCCTCAGGTCACGCTGTCGCGCACGCACCCCAACCTGGTGCGCAAGGTGTTCGCGCTCGAAGTACCCGAGATCGCGGACGGGTCCGTCGAGATCGTCAACGTGGCTCGCGAAGCGGGACACCGATCGAAGATCGCGGTGCGATCGTCGATCTCGGGCCTCAACGCCAAGGGCGCGTGCATCGGCCCGATGGGGCAGCGCGTGCGCAACGTGATGAGCGAGCTCGGCGGCGAGAAGATCGACATCATCGACTTCGACGACGACCCCGCGGTGTTCGTCGGCAACGCCCTCTCGCCGTCGAAGGTGGTGTCCGTGACCGTGGTCGACGAGGCCGCCCGAGCCGCCCGCGTCGTGGTGCCGGACTACCAGCTGTCCCTGGCCATCGGCAAGGAGGGTCAGAACGCGCGACTCGCCGCCCGGCTGACCGGGTGGCGAATCGACATCCGGAGCGACGCGGCCCCGATCGACGACGAACACTGACCCGACGAGAGGGATGTGTTCGGGTGAGCCGACGAACAGCGGTAGACTCGCAGACGGCTCGACACGCACAGTCGGATTCGTCGCGTTCGGAACCGGTTCCGCCGGTACGTACATGCGTAGGATGCAGACAGCGCGAGTCGTCCTCCGCCTTGGTGAGGATCGTCGCCGGTGTCTCGGATACCGGTGACCTCGTCGCCGTGGTCGATCATCGTCGGAGACTGCCGGGTAGGGGTGCGTGGTTGCATCCCCGGTCCGATTGTCTGCGGCAGGCGGAGCGACGTCGAGCCGTCGGGCGTGCATTGCGCGTGGCAGGTCCCCTCGATCTGTCCGCGCTGACCCGAGAGTTGGCCGACGATCAGCGTGAGCTGTGATGAAGGCGAGCGCCACGATCGACCGGCCGAACGGCCGCGGCATCCCGCCGCGCCACGAGGAGAACAGGTACACGAATTCATGAGCACACCGTGAAGCACCGACGATGAACATCGTTTTCAGATAACCCGAGGTCGTGCGGGCCCCCCTGGAGGGAGCCACGCTCGACCTCTCAGTGAGGAGAGCAGTGGCAGGCAAGGCCCGCGTGCACGAGTTGGCAAAAGAACTCGGTGTCACCAGCAAAGATCTACTCGCACGGCTCAAGGAGCAGGGCGAGTTCGTGAAGTCCGCGTCGTCGACCGTGGAAGCACCGGTCGCCCGACGCCTTCGGGAGTCGTACCCCGCCGCCGGTTCCGGCGACGGCCCGGCGACCAGTGGGAGCACCGCCGGTAACGGCAAGAGCACGGGCAACGGCACGAGCACCGGCAACGGCTCAGCGCCCAAGCCGGGCGGTCCGCGTCCCGGACCCAAGCCCGCACCGGCCGCACCGGCCGCCGAGCCCGCGGCGGCCCCGGTCGAGGCTCCGGCGGCTCCGTCTCCGCAGCCCACCCCGGAACGTCCCGCCGCACCCGCGGCGGAGACCCCCGCCGCCCCGGCGGCGCTTGCGGCTCCCGCCGCACCCGAGGCGCCCTCCGCGTCGGCACCGGAAGCCCCGTCCCGGCCTGCGGCTCCCGGACCCAAGCCGGGTCCGAAGGCACCACGGGTCGGCAACAACCCCTACTCGTCCGCTCCGGTCGAGCGGCCCGCGCCGCGTCCGGCTCCGGGACAGAGCGCACCGCGACCGGGCCAGGGTGGACCCCGTCCCGCCGGCGGCGCTCCCGCGCCGGGTCAGGGCGGTCCGCGTCCGGCTCCCGGTCAGGGTGGCCCCCGTCCGGCTCCCGGTCAGGGTGGACCCCGTCCCGGCGGTCCGCGCCCCAACCCCGGCTCCATGCCGCCTCGGCCGACGCCCGGTGCGATGCCGTCTCGTTCGGCTCGTCCGGCCCCCGCTGCGGGTGGCCGTCCCGGACGTCCGGGCGGTGCGCCCGGCGGTCGTCCCGGCGGCGGCGCCGGTGGTGGCTACCGCGGTGGTGGCGGCGGTGCTCCCGGCGCTCCCGGCGCCGGCGCTCCCGCGGGCGGCGGTTTCCGCGGCCGTCCCGGTGGTGGTGGCCGTCCCGGCCAGCGCGGTGCAGCAGCCGGCGCATTCGGTCGTCCCGGTGGCGCAGTTCGCCGTGGACGCAAGTCGAAGCGGGCGAAGCGCGCCGAGTACGAGTCCATGCAGGCACCCGCCGTCGGTGGCGTGCGGTTGCCCCGTGGCAACGGTGAGACCATTCGTCTCGCTCGCGGCGCATCGCTGTCCGACTTCGCCGACAAGATCGACGCGAACCCGGCAGCGCTGGTACAGGCCCTGTTCAACCTCGGCGAGATGGTGACGGCGACCCAGTCGGTCAACGACGAGACGCTCGAACTGCTCGGCGGCGAGATGAACTACGTCGTTCAGGTCGTGAGCCCCGAAGACGAGGACCGCGAGCTTCTCGACTCCTTCGATCTCACCTACGGCGAGGACGAGGGTGGCGAGGACGAGCTCGAGCAGCGTCCGCCGGTGGTCACCGTCATGGGTCACGTCGACCACGGCAAGACCCGCCTGCTGGACTCGATCCGCAAGACGTCGGTGCGCGAAGGCGAAGCAGGCGGCATCACCCAGCACATCGGTGCGTACCAGGTCCTCACGGAGCTGGAAGGCGTCGAGCGTCTGGTGACCTTCATCGACACGCCGGGTCACGAGGCCTTCACGGCCATGCGTGCTCGTGGTGCGAAGGCGACCGACCTCGCGATCCTCGTGGTCGCGGCCGACGACGGTGTCATGCCGCAGACGGTGGAAGCCATCAACCACGCGCAGGCAGCCGACGTGCCGATCGTCGTCGCGGTCAACAAGATCGACAAGGAAGGCGCGAACCCGGACAAGATCAAGCAGCAGCTCACCGAGTACAACCTGGTGGCCGAGGAGTACGGCGGCGACACCATGTTCGTCGAGATCTCCGCGCTCAAGGGCACCAACATCGACGCCCTTCTCGAAGCGGTGTTGTTGACGGCCGATGCTGCTCTCGATCTCCGGGCCAATCCGGACATGGACGCTCAGGGTGTCGCCATCGAGGCGCACCTCGACCGTGGTCGTGGACCGGTGGCCACCGTGCTCATCGCCCGCGGAACGCTCCGCGTGGGTGACTCGATCGTGGCCGGCGACGCCTACGGACGCGTTCGCCGCATGGTCGACGAGCACGGCGCAGACGTCATCGAGGCGTTGCCTTCCCGTCCGGTGCAGGTCATCGGTTTCACCTCGGTGCCCGGAGCAGGCGACAACCTGCTGGTGGTGGACGAGGACCGCATCGCACGGCAGATCGCGGATCGCCGCAATGCGCGCAAGCGCAACGCGTTGGCCGCGAAGTCGCGCAAGCGGATCAGCCTGGACGATCTGGACGCCGCTCTGAAGGAGACGTCGCAGCTCAACCTGATCCTGAAGGGCGACAACTCCGGAACCGTGGAGGCTCTGGAGGAGGCGCTGGTGGGTATCGCGATCGGCGACGAGGTTCAGTTGCGCGTCATCGACCGTGGCGTCGGTGGCGTCACCGAGACCAACGTCAACCTGGCCTCGGCCTCGAACGCGATCATCATCGGGTTCAACGTCCGTGCCGAGGGCAAGGCGACCGAGTTGGCGAACCGCGAGGGCGTCGACATTCGGTACTACTCGGTGATCTACCAGGCCATCGACGAGATCGAGAAGGCTCTCAAGGGTCTGCTCAAGCCGGTCTACGAAGAGGTCACGCTGGGCCAGGCCGAGATTCGCGCGCTGTTCCGTTCGTCCAAGGTCGGCAACATCGCCGGTTGCCTCGTGACGTCGGGTCTCGTGCGACGCAACGCCAAGGCACGTCTGCTGCGTGACAACAACGTGGTCGCGGAACTCGTCACGATCTCCTCGCTGCGTCGAGAGAAAGAAGACGCGACCGAGGTTCGAGAAGGGTACGAGTGCGGTCTGACGGTCACGTACTCCGACATCAAGGTCGGCGACGTCATCGAGGCGTACGAACTTCGCGAGAAGGATCGGGACTGACCATCGGTTCGTAGCTCGGTCACGACGAGCGGACGTCACACCGGCGTCCGCTCGTCGTTGTCCCGGCAGTCGGACCTCGAACGGATCACGGGAGGTCAGCGGTGTACCTCGGTGCACTCGAGCTCGATATCCTTCTCGGTGACGTGCATTCGCTGAGGGAGAAGCGGTCGGTGATCGAGCCGGTCGTGGCCGCTCTGCAGCGCTTCGGTGTATCCGCCGCCGAGACCGGTGAACACGAGCGTTACCGTCGATCCATGCTCGGAGTCGCTCTGGCGACCTCCGGGGTGTCGCACCTGCACGAGGTGTTGGACACCTGTGAACGGCACGTGGCCGAGAGGCCCGAGCTGCAACTACTCGCCGTTCGGCGCCGGGTTTTCGGGCCCGAGGACTGAAGGAGAATCTTCTCGTGGTGGATCAGGCTCGAGCTCGCAAGCTCGCCAAGCGCATCGGCACGATCGTGGCGACCGCGGTCAGCTTCGAGATCAAGGACCCGCGACTCGCGTACATCACGGTGACGGACACCAAGGTGACGCCGGATCTGCACGACGCCACCATCTACTACACGGTGCGCGGTGAGACGCTCGAATCCGAACCCGACTACCAGGCGGCGGCGGCCGGTCTGGAGAAGGCCAAGGGTGTACTGCGCACCAAGGTCGGCGCCGGTACCGGCGTCCGTTACACCCCGACCCTGACGTTCGAAGCCGACACCGTTCCGGACACGGCTCGGCACATGGAAGAGCTGCTCGAGCGGGCGCGCCTGATCGACAGCAAGGTCGCCGAAGCCGCGGCGAACGCCACCCCGGCCGGCGATCCGGATCCGTACAAGAGCCCCGTCGAGCGAACAGACGCCGCCGAGAACGACCGCTGATCTGGTGACGGGCTTGGATGCGGACATCCGGAACGCCGTCGGTCTGCTGGAGCGGGCGTCGACGGTGACGCTGCTCTGTCATGTTCAGCCGGACGCCGACACCATCGGCAGTGCGCTGGCCCTGGCGATCGAGTTGGGTCGGCGCGGCAAGGTGCCGCAGGTGTCGTTCGCGTCTCCGGCGCAGCTGCCGGAATCGATGGTCTCGCTCCCCGGAGCCGAATACGTGACGTCGCCCGATCTCGTGCGGACCGACGCGGACCTCGTGGTCACCGTCGACTGCGGGAGTCGCGGTCGGCTCGGCTCCCTCGGGGACCGGCTGGACACCGCCGAGTCGCTGGTCATCGACCACCACCGGTCCAACACGCGATACGGGACGCACCACGTGCTCGACGTGTCGGCGGAATCGACGACCGCCGTCGTGGCCTCGCTCCTCGACGCGTGGGGGGTGCCGCTGGACCGTGCACTCGCCGAATGTCTGTACGCGGGTCTGGTGACGGACACCGGCTCGTTCCGCTGGGTGCGGCCGGGCACCCACCTGCTCGCCGACCGACTGCTGGCGACGGGAATCGATGCCGCGGACATCTCGCGGCGTCTGCTCGACACCCACCCGTTCGGATGGCTTCCCATGCTCGGCGCGGTCCTCGGCTCGGCTCGATTGCTGCCGGGCGCCGCGGGCGGCCGCGGATTGGTGTACGCGGTGGTCCGTTCCGAGGACGCGGACGGTCTGCGCCCGGAGGAGATCGAGAGCGTCGTGGACATCGTGCGCACCACGGCCGAGGCCGAGGTGGCCGCCGTGTTCAAGCAGAACGAGAGCGGGTGGGCCGTGTCGTTGCGCGCCAAGCACGACGTCGACGTGTCCGCGGTCGCCGGTCGCCTCGGAGGCGGAGGCCACAAGTTCTCCGCCGGATACACCGCTGCGGGCCCCATCGAGGCGAACGTCGACGAACTGGTGGTCGCGCTCGAGTGACCGCGGACGACGCTCCGGCGATGCAGACGAACGGCCGGGTGTCGCCGCGAACTCTGTTCGGGCTCGCGTTCCCCGCGCTGGGGGTCCTGGCGGCCGAACCGCTGTACCTGCTGTTCGACTCGGCCGTCGTCGGGCGCCTGGGGGCGCTTCCGCTCGCGGGTCTCGCGGTGGGCGGCCTGATCCTGTCGGTCGTCAGCACACAGCTCACGTTTCTGTCCTACGGGACCACGGCCCGGTCGGCTCGGTTGCACGGCGCCGGGCGCGACCTCGAGGCCCGGAACGAGGGCGTGCAGGCGACCTGGTTGGCGATCGGCATCGGGCTCGTCCTCCTTGCGCTCGTCCAGGTGTTCGCCCAACCGATCCTGACCGTGGTGGGAGGCGGGGGCGACATCACGGACCGAGCGGAGTCGTGGTTGCGCATCGCCGCGTTCGGCATCCCGCTCATTCTGATCACCCTCGCCGGAAACGGGTGGATGCGCGGTGTCCAGGACGTGGTGCGGCCCCTGCGCTACGTCGTGTCCGGGCTGGCGTTGTCCGCCGTGCTGTGTCCGGCTCTCGTCCACGGACTCGTCGGTTTCCCGCGCATGGGTCTCGAGGGGTCCGCGGTCGCGAACGTGATCGGCCAGAGTGTCGCGGCCGCTCTGTTCGTCTCGGCCCTGTTGCGTCGAACCCCGACGGGGGAGCGCACCGCACGTGGCATCGACCTCACCGTCATGCGGGCTCAACTGGTGATGGGGCGGGACCTCATCCTTCGCTCGATGGCGTTCCAGGCCTGTTTTCTCTCGGCGGTGACGGTGGCATCTCGGTTCGGCGCGGGGGCAGTGGGCGCGCATCAGGTGGTGCTTCAGTTGTGGAATCTGGTCTCGCTCATGCTCGATTCGCTCGCGATCGCGGCGCAGTCCCTGGTGGGGGCAGCTCTGGGTGCGCGGCGAGCGCGGGTCGCTACTGCGGTGGCGCGCAGTGTCACGCGGTGGTCGGTGGTGTTCGCGCTCGTGCTCGCCGCGGTGTTCGCCGCGCTGCACATGGTGCTCCCGCGGTTGTTCACCACCGACGACGACGTTCTCGGTCAGATCGCCGGCATCTGGTGGCTGTTCGCCGCCCTCATTCCCGTCGCCGGGGTGGTGTTCGCTCTGGACGGGGTGCTTCTCGGCGCGGGCGACGCCGCCTTCCTGCGCACCGCGACGTTGGTGAGCGCGATCGTCGGGTTCCTCCCGATGATCTGGCTGTCGTTGCTGTTCGACTGGGGTCTGCCGGGAATCTGGGTGGGTCTGACGGTGTTCGTTACCCTGAGAGCGATCGCAGTGGTCTGGCGGACCCTGTCCGGTGCCTGGATCAGGATCGGCAGCGACACGAGTCGATGAGAGGACGTGAGAGTGCCAGCCAAGTTGTGGGCGGTCAGCGACATCCACGTGGGCCACAAGGGAAACCGTCCGGTGACCGAGGCCATCGAGCCGGAGTCGCCGGAGGACTGGCTCATCGTCGCCGGTGACGTCTCGGAGCGGACCGACGACATCCGCTGGGCTCTGACGGAGTTGAAGAAGAAGTTCCACACCGTCCTGTGGGTTCCGGGGAACCACGAGCTGTGGACCACCGTGAAGGACCCGGTGCAGATGCACGGCGTGGCCCGGTACGACTACCTGGTGAGCATGTGCCGGGACATCGGTGTGCTCACGCCCGAGGATCCGTTCCCGGTGTGGACCGGGGACGGCGGACCGGTCACTCTGGTTCCGATGTTCGTGCTCTACGACTACACGTTCCTCCCGGCCGGTGCGACGGGAAAGACCGACGGGCTGGCCATCGCGCGCGAACGCAACGTGGTCGCGACCGACGAGTTCCTGATCACGCCCACACCGTTCGCCACCCTCGACGCCTGGTGCGCGGACCGGTTGACCACCACCCGTGCACGTCTTGCCGAGGTCGACCTGTCGATCCCGACGGTGTTGATCAACCACTGGCCGCTGGTGCGTCAGCCCACCGAGGTGTTGTTCTACCCCGAGTTCGCGCTGTGGTGCGGCACCGTCGAGACCGCGACCTGGCACCTCGACTACAACGCCCTGTGCGCCGTCTACGGTCATCTCCACATCCCGCGCACCACCTACTACGACGGAGTTCGGTTCGAGGAGGTGTCGGTGGGCTACCCGCGCGAGTGGAAACGGCGCGGTCTGCCCGATCCCGTTCTGCGGCAGATTCTTCCGGTCCCGGAGTACCCGCCCGGCGCCCTCAACAAGTGGGGTGGCCACTTCACCGTGACACCCGAGATGGAAGCCGAGGTCGAGAAGATGCGTGCGACGGGGGGTGCCCTGTGAGCAATCCGGACGGACTACTGCGGGGACTGCTCCCCCGCGGTGTCGCGGCCGAGGAGCTCTACGAGGACCCACCGGGTCTTCTCCCGCATCCTCGCGAGGCGCACCTCATCGAGAAGGCCGTGGACAAGCGCAAGCGCGAGTTCACCTCGGCTCGGCACTGTGCTCGCATCGCGATGGAGCGGATGGGAATCGAGCCCGCGCCCATCCTGCGCGGTGAGATGGGTTCGCCGCTCTGGCCGAGCGGAGTGGTGGGAAGCCTGACGCACTGCGACGGGTACCGGGCCGCGGCAGTGGGCTACGCCCTCGCGGTGCGCTCGGTCGGCATCGACGCCGAACCCCACGAGGCCCTGCCCGACGGTGTACTCGACGCCGTGAGCATCGAGGCCGAGCGCGCGGAGCTCGCGGCGGCCGTCGACGACGAGGTGCACTGGGACAAATTGCTCTTCAGCGCCAAGGAGTCGACCTACAAGGCGTGGTTTCCCCTGACCGGCCGGTGGCTCGGTTTCGAGGACGCCCACATCACCCTGAGGCGTGACGAGTCCGCCGAGGGAGTCACGGGGACCTTCCGCACCGAGATCCTGATCCCCGGAGACACGACCGAGGGCGCGCCGCTCACCGGTTTCGACGGTCGGTGGCGGGTGGCGGACGGACTGGTCGTCACCGCCATTACGGTTCGCTGACGCGAGTCGCACCGTCGGCGAGCCCGATGGCAGACTGACCTCCCGTGTCCGCGCATGTGAAGCCCCCCACCGGTCTCGTCGGCGCAGGTCTGCTCGTCGTGGACAAACCCGGCGGAATGACCAGCCACGACGTGGTGTCCGCCTGCCGCAAGCTTCTGAAGACCCGCCGCGTCGGGCACGCCGGAACGCTGGACCCCATGGCCACGGGCGTTCTGGTGCTCGGGGTCGAGCGTGCGACGAAGATGCTCGGTCTGCTGGCGCTCACCACCAAGGCCTACACCGCCACCATTCGCCTCGGCGCCGCCACCACCACCGACGACGCCGAGGGCGAGACGATCTTCGCCGCCGACGCCTCGCAGGTGGCGGACGCCGATCTCGACGCGATCGTCGCCTCCCTCACCGGAGACATCGAACAGGTGCCGTCGAGCGTCAGCGCGATCAAGGTCGACGGTAAGCGTGCGCACGCCCTGGTCCGCGGAGGGGAGGACGTGGTGCTCGAGCCGAGGCGGGTTCGGGTCGATTCCTTCGAGGTGCTCGACCGTCGCCGATCGGACGCCGTTCTGGATCTCGACGTGTCCGTGGAGTGCACGTCCGGGACCTACGTGCGCGCCCTGGCACGAGACCTCGGCCGCGCGCTCGGCGTGGGTGGTCACCTCACCGCGCTGCGCCGCACCAGGGTCGGGCCGTTCTCGCTCGAGCACGCCCGTACCCTCGGCGACCTCGAGGTGGACCCGACGGTGAGCCTCGACATCGACGCGGCCGCGAAGACTGCGTTCCCGCATCGGGACATCGACGCGACCGAGGCCGAGTCGCTCAGTCAGGGGCGGTGGCTCGACCCGGTCGGCATCGCGGGTGTGTACGCCGCGATCGACCCCGACGGCAACACGATCGCGCTCGTGCAGGAACGCGGCAAGCGGGCGAGTTCCGTGCTGGTGGTTCGGCCCGCGACACTGCGGGACTGACTCGGTCCGCTCAGTCCGTCGTCATCCAGATCGCCTGTGCGGCAACGTGTCCGAGGTCCAGGGTGGTGCCGTCCGGGCCCATGCGGACCTGGACGGTTCCGGCGTAGTCGCGGCGTTCGACCATCCGGATCTCCATGTCGAGCGCGATGCCGACCGAGTCGAAGTAGCGCAGCATGTCCGGATCCGAGTCGGAGATCCGGGCGACGTGTCCGTGGCGGCCTGCCTCGAAGTCGCTGAGCGGGATCGCCGGTGGGGCGGGGATGGTGCCGTCGATGGTGGGGATCGGATCACCGTGCGGGTCGCGGGCGGGATGGCCGAGCTTGGCGTCGATCCTTTCCACGAGCAGGTCCGACACCGCGTGCTCGAGGACCTCGGCCTCGTCGTGCACCTCGTCCCAGCCGTACCCCATCTCCTCCACCAGCCAGGTCTCGATCAGGCGGTGTCGACGGACCATGACCACTGCGGCGCGTCGTCCCGCCTCGGTCAGAGTGATGGCGCCGTAACGGGCGTGGTCCACGAGTCCCTGGTCGGCGAGCTTGCGCACGGCTTCGGAGACCGTGGACGGGGACACTCCCATTCGGCCGGCGAGCATCTTGGTGCTGGCGGGTTCCTCCGAGTACTCGCCGGCGGTCCAGATGACCTTGAGATAGTCCTGGGCGACGGTGGAGAGCGGAGGTGCGGACACGCCAGACAGCGTAACCGTTTCCGCACGCCCGGCGCGGCTGCCGCGGCGGCGGGCCGTAGGCTTCGGGTGTGCAGAGATGGCGAGGTCTCGACGAGGTACCTGCCGACTGGGGCAGGTGCGTTCTCACGATCGGTGTGTTCGACGGTGTGCACCGCGGACACGCCCAACTCATCGGTCGGGCCGTCACGGCCGCGCGGGCGCGCGGGGTGCCGAGCGTGCTGATGACCTTCGACCCGCATCCGATGGAAGTGGTGCGCCCTGGCAGTCATCCGGCGCAGTTGACCACCCTGGCCCGACGCGCCGAGTTGGCCGAGGAGCTGGGAATCGACGTCTTCTGCGTCATGCCGTTCACACCGGAGTTCATGAAGCTGACCCCCGATCGCTACATCCACGACATTCTCGTCGAGCGCCTGCATGCGGCCGAGGTGGTGGTGGGGGAGAACTTCACGTTCGGCAAGAAGGCGATGGGCGACATCGACATGCTGCGCACGGCCGGTGCCCGGTTCGGCTTCGCGGTGGACGGAGTGAACCTGCTGATCGAGGACGCGGTGACGTTCTCCTCGACCTACATCCGTGCGTGTGTCGACGCCGGGGACGTCTCTGCGGCGGCGGACGCACTGGGCCGGCCGCATCGGGTCGAGGGTGTGGTGGTCCACGGAGACGGCCGCGGCCGCACCATCGGGTATCCGACGGCGAACGTCAAACCCCCCATGCACGCCGCGATTCCCGCGGACGGGGTGTACGCCTCGTGGTTCACGGTGCTCGGACCCGGTCCGGTCATGGGCACCGTGACGCCTGGAATGCGTTGTCGCGCAGCCGTATCGGTAGGGACCAACCCAACCTTCTCCGGCCGCACCCGCACCGTCGAAGCCTTCGTGCTCGACGGTGACGCGGACCTGTACGGCCAGCACGTGGCGGTCGACTTCGTCGAACGGCTACGCGGGATGGAGGCCTACGCGTCGGTGGAGGAATTGATCGAGCAGATGGATCGCGACGTCGATCGCACCCGCGAGGTACTGGCGGGGGTCGACGGCGACTGAACGCCGACCGCCCGGTGGTCACGGGGGGCTCCCGGTCGCTGGTATCGTGGTGCGCTGTTGCGCGCTGCGGTTCGCGGTGGCCGCAACACCGAGGGTTCCGCAGGCGTTCGTCGCCTGCGCCCGTCGGCACCATCCACGCGCGAACGATATCCACCAGGAGTTCTACTGTGGCGTTGACCACCGAACAGAAGAAGCAGGTTCTCGGCGAGTACGGCTTGCACGAGACCGACACCGGTTCGCCCGAGGCGCAGGTGGCCATGCTCACCAAGCGCATCGTGGACCTCACCGAGCACCTCAAGGTGCACAAGCACGATCACCACTCCCGTCGCGGCCTGCTGCTGCTGGTGGGACGTCGTCGTCGCTTGCTGAAGTACGTCCAGAAAGTGGATGTGGCTCGCTACCGCTCGCTCATCGAGCGGTTGGGTCTGCGTCGATAGATTCGACGTCGATAGATTGACATCGCCGCAACTCGCGAACGCGCCGGCGAGAATCAGTGTCCGCACTGCTTCTCGTCGGCCGTTCGTGGTTGGGCGGTAGGGTCGCAAGTGCAGTAGACACACCGAACACCGGATCCACCGAAACACCGGATCCACCGATCACCGGGCCTGCCGGTGATCACGAAGTACATCAGCCGTTCGTGAACCCGTCGCCGGCGCGGCGTCGGTCCTCGGTAGTGGTCCTTCGGTCCCCGACTCTCGAGTACACCTCGAACGTCGGGTCCGACCGTGGGACTTCGATCGTGGGCCGCCTCCGCTCGCCGAGACGACAGGTCACGCCGCGCGCGAGCCACCGGGCTCGCCGTGCGCGCCCGGGTGGGCACGGCGAAGACGAGAGGACGAGAGAAACAGATGTCGCAGACCACCACCACCACCACCGGATCGGCCGTCGAGGTCGACGAAGGCGTGTTCGAATCCACCGCCGTGATCGACAACGGGACCTACGGCACCCGTTCCATCCGCTTCGAGACCGGCCGCCTCGCGCGTCAGTCGGCCGGCGCCGTCGTGGCCTACCTGGACGACGAGACGATGCTGCTCTCGGCGACCAGCGCGTCGAAGCACCCGAAGGACAACCTCGACTTCTTCCCGCTCACGGTCGACGTCGAGGAGCGGATGTACGCCGCGGGTCGGATCCCGGGCTCGTTCTTCCGTCGTGAGGGGCGTCCCAGCACCGACGCGGTGCTGACCTGCCGCCTGATCGACCGGCCGCTGCGCCCCACCTTCGTCGACGGCCTCCGCAACGAGATCCAGGTCGTCATCACGGTGATGAGCCTCGATCCGAAGGACCTGTACGACGTCGTGGCCATCAACGCCGCGTCCGCGTCCACGCAGCTCGCCGGCCTTCCCTTCACCGGTCCCGTCGGCGGCGTGCGCGTCGCCCTCATCGACAAGCAGTGGGTCGCGTTCCCCACCGTCGAGCAGCTCGCGAAGGCATCGTTCAACATGGTCGTGGCCGGTCGGGTCACGGGCGGCGAGGGTGCCGACGCCGATGTCGCGATCATGATGGTCGAGGCCGAGGCCACCGAGAACGTGATCGAGCTGATCGAGAACGGCGCACAGGCACCCACCGAGGCCATCGTGGCGGAAGGGCTCGAGGCGGCGAAGCCGTTCATCGCGTCGCTCTGCCAGGCACAGAAGGAACTCGCGGCTGCCGCGTCCAACACCGCGGGCGACTACCCGCTGTTCCCGCCGTACCAGTCGGACGTCTTCGACGCGGTCGAGGGTGCGGCGCAGATTCCTCTCAACGAGGCGCTGTCCATCGGCGGCAAGGCCGAGCGCGAGGCGAAGCTCGACGAGGTCAAGGGCCAGGTCCTCACCATCGTCGGCGACACGTTCGCGGGCCGTGAGAAGGAGATCGGTGCGGCCTTCCGTTCGTTGACCAAGAAGCTCGTCCGGCAGCGCATTCTGCGCGACCAGTTCCGTATCGACGGCCGCGGAATCACCGACATCCGTGAGCTGTCCGCCGAGGTGGCGGTCGTTCCGCGCGCCCACGGCAGTGCACTGTTCGAGCGCGGCGAGACCCAGATCCTCGGTGTCACCACCCTCGACATGGTCAAGATGGCCCAGCAGATCGACTCGCTCGGACCCGAGACCAGCAAGCGCTACATGCACCACTACAACTTCCCGCCGTACTCCACCGGTGAGACCGGTCGCGTGGGTACGCCCAAGCGTCGCGAGATCGGTCACGGTGCTCTGGCCGAGCGGGCGCTGCTGCCCGTGCTGCCCAGCCAGGAAGAATTCCCCTACGCCATCCGCCAGGTGTCCGAGGCCCTGAGCTCCAACGGTTCCACGTCGATGGGCTCGGTCTGCGCCTCGACGCTGGCCATGCTGAACGCCGGTGTGCCGCTCAAGGCTCCCGTCGCCGGCATCGCCATGGGCCTGGTCTCGGACGAGGTCGACGGGGAGACCCGGTACGTCGCGCTCACCGACATTCTCGGAGCCGAGGACGCGTTCGGCGACATGGACTTCAAGGTCGCCGGGACCAAGGACTTCGTCACGGCCCTGCAGTTGGACACGAAGCTCGACGGCATCCCGTCCCAGGTTCTCGCCGGCGCCCTGTCGCAGGCGAAGGATGCGCGGACCACGATTCTCGAGGTCATGGCCGAGGCCATCGACGCCCCCGACGAGATGAGCCCGTACGCACCGCGCGTCACGGCCATCAAGGTGCCGGTCGACAAGATCGGTGAGGTCATCGGACCCAAGGGCAAGATGATCAACTCCATCACCGAGCAGACGGGTGCCAACATCTCGATCGAAGACGACGGCACCGTCTACGTCGGTGCCGCGGACGGCCCGTCCGCTCAGGCCGCGATCGACATGATCAACGCCATCGCCAACCCGCAGTTGCCCAAGGTCGGCGAGCGCTTCCTCGGAACCGTCGTCAAGACCACCGCATTCGGTGCGTTCGTCTCGTTGCTGCCGGGCCGTGACGGTCTGGTGCACATCTCGAAGCTGGGCAGCGGGAAGCGCGTCAACAAGGTCGAGGACGTCGTCAGCGTCGGGTCGAAGCTCCGCGTGGAGATCGCCGACATCGACAACCGCGGCAAGATCAGCCTGATCCCGGTCGAGGACGACGCGACCGCCGCGACGGCCGACGCACCCGCCGAGGTGGGCGCTGAGTAAGAAGTATTCGAACGCAGCGGCGCAGCCGGAACTCTCGGGTTCCGAGCTGCGCCGTTCGCGGATCGGCGAGGGGAACGGGCCCGGCGTGCGTCGCACGGTGCTGCCCGGTGGCGTTCGCGTGGTCACCGAGTTCGTGCCCGGCGTACGGTCGGCGTCGGTCGGGGTCTGGGTGGCCGTGGGTTCGCGTGACGAGCAACCGTCCGTGGCCGGCGCGGCCCACTTCCTGGAGCATCTGTTGTTCAAGTCGACCCCGACGCGCAGTGCACTCGACATCGCCCAGGTGATGGACGGCGTCGGAGGTGAGCTCAACGCGTTCACCTCCAAGGAGCACACCTGCTTCTACGCGCATGTTCTCGACGAAGACCTGCACCTGGGTCTGGATCTGGTCGCCGACGTTGTTCTGCGCGGTCGGTGCCGGTCGGAGGACGTCGACGTCGAGCGGCAGGTGGTGCTCGAGGAGATCTCAATGCGAGACGACGACCCCGAGGACCTGTTGGGGGACGCGTTCCTCGAGGCGCTGTACGGCGATCATCCGATCGGTCGGCCGGTGATCGGCACGGTCGAGTCCATCGACGCCATGACGCGTTCGCAACTGCATTCGTTCCACACGCGGCGGTACGTCCCGCCGAGGATGGTGGTCGCCGTCGCCGGCAACGTCGATCACGACGACGTCGTCGCCGGGACGCGACGCGCGTTCGGCGAGTCGCTCGCCGGAGCGGCGGAACCGGCGCCGCGGCGCGGCGGATCCGGGCGCATGACCACGAAGCCGACGCTGAGTCTGACCACCCGCGACAGCGAGCAGGCGCATCTGTGCCTCGGAGTGCGGGGCATGGGCCGCCATTCGGGAAACCGGTGGGCGCTGTCGGTGCTCAACACCGCCGTCGGCGGTGGGCTCAGTTCGCGGCTGTTCCAGGAGATCCGGGAAGAGCGTGGCCTGGCTTATTCGGTGTACTCGTCCGTCGACACGTTCGCCGACACCGGCGCCTTCTCGGTGTACGCCGGGTGTCAGCCGGAGAATCTGGGCGAGGTGACCACGGTGGTGCGGGAGGTGCTCGCGTCCGTGGCCGCCGACGGCATCACCGACGCCGAGTGCGCTCGCGCCAAAGGGTCGATGCGTGGTGGTTTCGTTCTGGGACTGGAGGATTCGGGTTCCCGCATGAATCGGATCGGTCGCAGCGAACTGAACTACGGCAGTCATCGCAGTATCGAGGAGACCTTGGCCCGGATAGATCGGGTCACCAACGACGAGGTCCGCGATGTCGCGCGAACACTCCTGTCGCGGCCCATGGCCGCAGCGGTGGTCGGCCCGTACAAGAAGGTGGAGAAGCTCCCCGCGTCGGTCGTCGGCGCCGTCGCGGGGTGAGGTCGGTCAGCTCAGGCGTACCGTCGCGGTCGCTCGGTGGCCGAGGATGCGCTTGTTGTTGAAGCGTGCGTCGATGGACACCACCGCGGTGCGTGTGGCGGGGTCCATCGACTTCACGTTTCCGTTGATGACGATCTCGGCGGGGTCGACGGGATGCACCATGACGGGACTGGTGAAGCGCACCGTGCAGTCCTTCACCGCACCCGGGTCGCCCAACCACGACGTGACGTACCCGGCTCCGAGGCCCATCGTCAGCATTCCGTGGGCGACGACGGTGTCGAGGTCGATCATGGCCGCGAACGTGTCGCTCCAGTGCACCGGGTTTCCGTCCCCGGTCACGCCGGCGTAGTTGACCAGATCTCCGCGGGTCAGAGACACCACCCGAGTGGGCAGCGCGTCACCGACGGAGACGTCGTCGAACGAGCGGAACGACCGGTGTTCGTCACCGACGACGACGGGCGGATCGAAGGTCTCGGTCGGCTCGGCCACGTCGGCGTCCTCGACGGGCGTGGCGTTGGAGAACATGCCGTTCATCACCATGCCCCGCGCGGCGTCGGCCACCGTTTGATCCACGTCACCGGCACGGCCGATGAGCAGAGTGGTGTACGTGATCTGCACCAGCTCGTTGCGTTGATTGGTGACGACGTTCTTGGTGACCAGCATGTCGCGGCCGACGATCTTGCGGAACGAGTCGAGCGAGACGTCGCAGACGATCCGATCCCCGGCGAGCATGGGGGTGTAGTACTCGATGACCTGGTCGGTCTGCAGCATCTGTGACAGGTCGTATCCCGTCGCGATGCGCTCGAGCAGCTTCTGCTGGGCCAGGATGCCCACGAGCGAGATGAAGGTCAGCGGGGCCACGAGCGCGGGGTAACCGAACTCGCGCGCGCCCTCCTCGGTCCAGTGCGCCGGATTGCCGTCGCGAACCGCCTTCGCGTACTCGCGCACCTTCTCGCGACCGACCTCGTAGTAGTCGTCGACACGGTAGTGGTACCCCACCATGTCCATCGCGTGCTGTGCGGCGTCGAACTCGGGGGCATCGGGGACATTCGCCACCGGAGCGGAAACGCCGACGGTCGGGTTCTCGGGGAGCATTGTCTCGGCGGTCATCGGACCGACGCTAGCGGTGGTCCACCGGCGCCGCCGTGCTCCCCACGCTCATCCGGGTAGTTCACAACAATTCGGGGAACAGGTTTGTTACGGGCTCCAGTTGCCGAGCGGCGATCAGGCAGCCGAGGCCGTCAGTTCCTTGCGTAGGCGGGTGAACAGGCGCGGGTTGTCCATGGCGATCACGGCCACGGTCCGGTTCTCTCGCTCGTACACGGCCACGAAACGGTCGTCCTGTGGATCGCCGTCGATCACGCGGACGGAGTCGGTGGGTTGGCGCCAACCGGCGAACTGGATGCTGTGCCCGTACTGATCGGACCAGAAATACGGCGCACTTCGCCGCGGGCGCTCTGCTCCGGTCACCAGCCGTGCGACGGTCTCGGCCCCGGCGACAGCACCCGACCAGTGTTCGCTCCGATGATGACGATGGGCGATCTCGTCGTACGGGCGCGCACAGTCGCCGATCGCGAAGACGCCCGGAACAGTGGTGCGGTACCGAGTGTCGGTGACGAAGCCGCCGTCGATCGCGAGACCGGAGGCCGCGGCCCATTCCGTGTTGGGCAGTGACCCGATTCCGACGACCACGACGTCGGCGTCGAGAACGCGGCCGTCCCCGAGAGTCACCGAGGAGACCCGGCCGTCGCGGCCGTTCAGGGTGTCGACGGCGGCACCGACCAACAGGGTCACCCCGTGCCGACGGTGAAGCCCGACCACGATGTCGGCCATGTCGGTTCCCAGCGGACCGGCGAGGGGTGCGGTCGACGCCTCTACCACGGTGACGTCGATGCCCAGCGCCACCGCGGTCGACGCGACCTCGGCCCCGATGAATCCGGCACCGACGATCACCATCCGACGTGCTGTGGACATCGACGTGCGCAGAGCCGACGCGTCGTCGACGGTCCGCAGGGTGTGCACTCCGGCCAGCTCCTGCGCTCCGATGAGGGTGCGGGCCCGTGCCCCCGTGGCGATGATGCACACGTCCGCGGTCAGGGTGCGCCCGTCCGCGAGGGTCACCGTGCGGGCGTCCAGAGCGACGGCCGGCACACCGAGCGACCACTGTGCACCGTGAGCCGCGGGATCGGTGACGAGAGCCGTGTCGGTGACCGCACCGCGCAGGTAGGCCTTGGACAGCGGGGGCCGGTCGTAGGGGAGTCTGGGCTCGTCGCCGACCACCGTGATCGCACCGTCGAAGCCGTGGTCGCGCAGAGCGGAGACCGCCGTCGAGCCGGCGAGCGACGCTCCGACGACCAGGACGGAACGCGGCGGACTCACGGCCGAGGAAGTTCGAGCACGATCGAGCCGTCGACGACGCTCACCGGGTAGGTACGCACGGCCACCTTCGCGGGGGTTCCGGAGACGGCTCCGGTGCGCAGGTCGAAGCACGATTCGTGCAACGGGCATTCCACCGTGCAGTTCTCGACCCAGCCGTCGGCCAGTGACGCGTCCTGGTGGGTACAGGTGTCGTCGACGGCGAAGAGTCCCTCGTCGGTGTGGAAGACCGAGATGGCCGCGTGCCCCGGCGGTGTGACGGTGACGACCGCGCCGAGAGCCAGTTCGCGCGACTCGCATGCGACGAATGTCGGCGCGGTCTGTGTGAATGTCGCAGCGCTCTGTGTGAGTAGTTGCGTCGTGTCGGCCATGATGCCTCCGCCGGGTCCGGTCTTCGGGGAGAGTTGCGTCAATCGCAACACTCTGCGTACTGCGCAACACAATGCAGGACGCCACGGGGCGCGTCAATCGCGACACGGAGTTTCGTGGATCACGAGCGCTCCGGTTGACAGCGCCGAGCGCACGCCGCACTGTGACACCGGCATCGTGTTGCGGACAGCGAACCGTGTTGCGTTGTCCGGAACGATCGGGTCGACGAAAGGGCGCACGATGACGGCAGCGACAGCACGAACGCCACGGGTGGTGATCATCGGGGCCGGCATCGTGGGAACGTCCCTCGCGGACGAACTCACGATGCGAGGCTGGACCGACGTGACCGTGGTGGATCGCGGCCCGATGTTCTCGACGGGCGGATCCACCTCGCACGCACCGGGTCTCGTGTTCCAGACCAATGCCTCCCGGTCGATGACACACTTCGCGCGTTACACCGCCGACAAGTTCCGAGGTCTCGCTCTCGACGGCGCTCCGTGCTTCGACACCCTCGGTGGGTTGGAGGTGGCCACCACGGCAGAGCGGTGGACCGACCTGCATCGCAAGGCCGGCTGGGCCGCGGCCTGCGGGATACCCGGAGAGCTGATCGATGCACGGGCCGCCGCCGCCCTTCACCCGCTCCTCGACCCCGATCGCCTTCTCGGCGCATTCCACACCCCCACGGACGGACTCGCGCGCGCACTGCGGGCGGCCGAGGCGCAGGCGCGGGCGGCGCAGTCCCGCGGTGCGACGTTCCGGCCCCACTGCCCGGTGAGCGAGGTGCTGCACCGCGGCGGGCACGTGAGCGGGGTACGAACCCCGAACGGTGACATCGACGCCGACATCGTGGTCTCGGCCGCCGGGTTCTGGGGGGCGGAACTGGGTCGGCGCGTGGGTCTGACGGTCCCGCTGGTGCCGATGGCCCACCAGTACGCCTACACCGGGCAGATTCCGGCGCTGGCCGGTGCCGGGACGGATCCGTCCGATGCCCGGCTCCCCATCCTGCGGCACCAGGACGGCGACCTCTACTACCGAGAGCACGGTGATCGGCTGGGCATCGGGTACTACGGTCACGATCCGATGCCGGTGGACATGTCGATGCTCGTGTACGACGACGGACCGGAGGCGGTCATGCCGTCGATGCTGCCGTTCACGGACGACGACTTCGACCCGGCCTGGCGGGAATCCGCCCGGCTGATCCCGGCGCTGGGAGAGACGAAGGTCGAGTCGGGTTTCAACGGAATCTTCTCCTTCACCCCGGACGGCCAGTCGATCGTCGGTGAGCACCGCGACCTGACCGGATTCTGGGTGGCCGAAGCGGTGTGGGTGACCCACTCGGCCGGCATCGCGCGGGCGGTGGCGCAGTCCATGATCGACGGGGCGTCGGAGGTGGACCTCCACGAGTCCGACCTGTACCGCTTCGAAACCGTCGAGCGCACCGAGGAGTTCATCGCGACGACCAGCGCCCGGGCCTTCGTCGAGGTCTACGACATCGTGCACCCGCGGCAGCAGCGTGAGGCGCTGCGGGGGCTGCGTCGCAGTCCGTTCCACGCGAGCGAGCGGGAACTCGGCGCGCAGTTCGTGCAGTCGGGGGGGTGGGAACGACCGGCCTGGTTCGAGGCGAACGCGATCGAATTGGACCGTCTCGTCGCCGACGGGTTCGTGGTGCCGGCGCGGGACGAGTGGTCCGCTCGGCACTGGTCGCCCATCTCGATCGCCGAGGCAGCGGTCACCCGCGAGCGGGTCGCGATGTACGACATGACCCCGCTGACCCGGTTGGACGTGACCGGACCGGACGCAGCGGCGTTGCTGGAGCAACTGACGACCAAGAACGTCGACACCGCCGTCGGGAGGGTGACCTACACGCTGGTTCTCGACGACGGTGGCGGTATCCGAAGCGACCTCACGGTGACTCGACTGGCCGAGGACCGATACCGCGTCGGCGCCAACGGACCGCTGGATCTGGACTGGATCTCGCGGCATCGGGGCGAGAAGGACGTGGTGGTGCGGGACGTCACCGGGGCGACGTGCGGCGTCGGACTCTGGGGCCCGCGGGCGCGTGAAGTCGTGGCGCCACTGTGCCCGGCGGACCTCTCGAACGGCGGTATGGGGTACTTCCGGGCGGTCGAGACCGTTCTCGGTGCGATACCGGTGACGATGCTGCGGGTGTCGTACGTCGGCGAGCTCGGCTGGGAGATCTACACGGACGCCGAGTACGGGGGAGCACTCTGGGATCTGTTGTGGGACAGCGGGATCGAGCACGGCTTGATCGCGGCCGGACGTCACGCGTTCGACAGTCTTCGACTCGAGAAGGGCTATCGGGCGTGGGGCCACGACATGACGGCCGAGCACACTCCCGTCGAGGCCGGTGTGGAGTTCGCGGTGACGGCGGCGAAGGACTTCCGGGGCCGGGCGGCGCTCGGGTCTCGGCCGTCCCCGCGGCGACTGCGCACCGTCGTCGCCACCGATCGCGACGCGGCGCTGATGGGCAAGGAGCCGGTGTCGATCGACGGCACGGTCGTCGGCCACGTCACCAGTGCCGGATGGTCGGCGGCTCTGCGGCGGACCGTCGCCTACGCCTGGCTGCCGGCCGGGACCAACGTCGGTGACTCCGTCACCGTCGCGTACTTCGACACCACCGTGGCCGCGACCGTCGCAGACGACGCCGTCGTGGACCCCGCCGGGGACAGGATCAGGAGATGAGCACCGTGACCTACGACGTCATCGTCATCGGACTCGGCGGCATGGGAAGTGCCGCGGCCTTCCACCTCGCGCAGCGGGGTCAGAAGGTGCTGGGTCTCGAGAAGTACACGCCGGCGCACGACCGGGGCTCGTCGCACGGCGGGTCCCGCATCATTCGCCAGTCCTACTTCGAGGACCCCGCGTACGTGCCGCTGCTCCTCCGGTCGTACGAACTGTGGGAGGAGCTGGCCCAGCGATCCCGCCGCGAGGTCTATCGCATCACGGGCGGACTCTTCGTCGGCCGACCCGACTCGACGACGGTCGCGGGAAGCCTCGCCGCGTCCCGGCTGTGGTCCCTTCCGCACGAGATCCTCGACGCCGACCAGGTCCGATCGACGTTCCCGCTCTTTCGACCCGAGCCGGACGAGGTGGCTCTGTTCGAAGCGGCGGCCGGATTCGCTCGTCCGGAGGTGACCGTGCAGGCCCACCTGGACCTCGCGGAGGCCCACGGCGCGACACTGCGGTTCGGGGAGAGCGTCACGTCGTGGACCGACACTCCGCGGGGAGTGACCGTCACGACGGATGCGGGCACGTACCACGCGGGCCAGGTGGTCATCTGCCCCGGCGCGTGGGCGCCGGTCCTGCTGGAACGGTTCGGGGTGCCCATCGTCGTCGAACGGCAGGTCCTCTACTGGTTCGACTCCTCGGTCGGCACCGCGCCGTACGAACGCAACCCGATCTTCATCCACGAGGGGGCGGACGGCCTCCAGGACTACGGTTTCCCCGCCATCGACGGTCCGGACGGCGGGGTGAAGGTGGCGTTCTTTCGCAAGGGTGTCGAGTGCACCCCCGACACCATCGACCGCACCGTGCATCCCGAGGAGATCGCGGCCATGGCGCAGCGAGTTCGACGCATTCTGCCGACGCTGGACGAACGCTGTCTGGACACGGCGACCTGCATGTACTCCAACACTCCGGACGAGCACTTCGTCATCGCGCGCCACCCGGACGCGGCCAACGTCACCGTGGCGTGCGGATTCTCGGGTCACGGGTTCAAGTTCGTGCCGGTCGTCGGCGAGATCCTGGCCGATCTCGCCACCACGGGTGCCACGGCGCACCCGATCTCCCTGTTCGATCCCAGCCGATTGGTGACCGTATGACCATCCTCGACGGACCGTCCACGCAGTCGCTGATGCCGACGCTCGGCGGGCGGTGGTACACCGATTCCGAGGTCTTCGCCGCCGAGCAGGAACACGTCTTCGAGGCGATGTGGTTCTGTGCCGCCCGCGCCGGAGATCTGCCGAGCCCGGGTGCGTTCCGCAGGGTCACCGTCGGACGGGAATCGGTGCTGATCGTGCGGGGCCGGGACGGTGCGCTTCGCGCGTTCCTCAACGTGTGCCGACACCGCGGTGCGCAGTTGTGCACCGCGGAATCCGGCCGGGTGAAACGGAACCTGCAGTGCCCCTACCACGCGTGGACCTACGGTCTGGACGGCACATTGATTGCGGCGCCAAATCTTTCGACGCTCACGGGCGCGGACGGAGAGCCGCTCGATCGAGCGCAGTGGGGACTCGTTCCGGTGGCTCTGCACGAGTGGCTCGGGTACGCCTGGGTCTGCCTGGCCGACGACCCACCGTCGTTCGAGGACGAGGTCGTCCACGCGGTCACCGAACGGCTCGGCGATTCCGACGCGGTGGGCCGGTACGGGGTCGACGGTCTGGAGCTGGGCCGCCGCGAGGTCTACGACGTCGCCGCAAACTGGAAGCTGATCGTCGAGAACTTCATGGAGTGCTACCACTGCGCGACCATCCACCCGGAACTGACGGAGGTGCTGCCCGAGTTCGCCGACGGCCTCGCCGCCCAGTACTACGTGGGACACGGCGCCGAGTTCTCGTCGGACGTGGACGGATTCACCGTCGACGGGTCGGCCGGCTTCGACCCGCTTCCCGCCCTCGCCGAGGATCAGGATCGTCGCTATTACGCCGTCACGATCAAGCCGACCGTGTTCGTCAATCTGGTGCCGGACCACGTCATCCTGCACCGCATGTATCCGGTCGGCGCCGATCGCACGATCGTGGAGTGCGATTGGCTGTACTCGGCCGAGGTGGTGGCGTCGGGACGGGACCTCTCGCGGTCCGTCGAACTCTTTCATCGGGTGAATCTGCAGGATTTCGAGGCGTGCGAGCGGACGCAACCGGCGATGTCGTCGAGGGCGTACCGGCACGGTGGGGTGCTCGTTCCGGCCGAGCACCATATCGGACAATTCCACCAATGGTTGAGGGGCCGGGTGGAATTCGGCACAGGACGGTGACATGGTTCTCTGGTGACGACGACAGAAACGGCCACCGACCGCATAGACCCGAGCGAGTTCGAGAAGGTTCTGTTCATCGGCGGCGAGTGGGTCGCGTCCACGTCCGGTGAGACGCGGGACTGCATCGATCCGTCGGACGGACACGTGATCGCCACCGTCGACGAAGCGTCGATCGACGAGGCGACGGCCGCCGTCGCCGCAGCCCGCTCGGCGTTCGACGACGGCGCGTGGTCCGGGACCCCGATCGCCGAACGGTGCGAGGTGTTGACCCGGATCGCGGATCTGCTCCAGCGCGACAAGAAGCGACTCGCCCTGATCGAGACGCTGGACACCGGAAAGACGCTCGCCGAGAGCGAGATCGACATCGACGACGTGACGTCGGTGTTCCGGTATTACGCCCGCCTGGCCGCCGTGTCCGGTGATCGCGTGGTCGACGTGGGCGATCCGGCCGTGATCTCTCGTGTGGTCCACGAGCCGATCGGGGTGTGCGTGATGATCGCGCCGTGGAACTATCCGCTGCTGCAGATCTCGTGGAAGGTGGCACCGGCACTGGCCGCCGGGTGCACGATGGTGCTCAAACCCAGCGAGGTGACCCCGCTCAGCACCGTGGCGTTCGTACGATTGATCGAGGAGGCGGGCGTGCCCGCCGGTGTCGTCAACCTGATCCAGGGCAGTGGCGCGGCACTGGGATCCGCGCTGACCGACAACCCGGACGTCGACTTCGTCTCGTTCACCGGCGGGCTCGCCACCGGGCGCATCATTCTGGAGTCGGCCGCGAAACACGTGACCAAGGTCGCCGTGGAACTCGGCGGCAAGAACCCGCACATCGTCTTCGCCGACGCCGCGGACGAGGGCACGTTCGACGCGTCGGTGGACCAGGTGTTGACCGGTGTCTTCCTTCATTCCGGTCAGGTCTGCTCCGCCGGAACACGATTGATCGTCGAGGACTCCGTCGCCGATGCGTTCGTCGCCGAGTTGATCACGCGCGCGGAGGCCATCCGGATGGGACCGGGCATCGACCCGGCCAGCGAGACCGGACCCCTCGTGTCGATGGCGCAGCGCGACAAGATGGACGCCTTCGTCGCCGCGGCCGTCGCCGAGGGTGCCGTACTGCGAACCGGCGGCCACGCTCCCACCGATCCGGCGCTCACGGCCGGAAGTTATTTCCTGCCCACCGTCTTCGATCACTGCAGTCGCGAGATGTCCATCGTGCAGGAGGAGACGTTCGGTCCGATCCTGACCGTGGAGCGCTTCACGACCGAGGAGGAGGCACTGCGGTTGGGCAACGACACCGAGTACGGCCTCGCCGCCGGGGTGCGCACCACGGACGCCGCGCGCGGAGAGCGCATGGTGCGCGGACTGCGCCACGGCACGGTGTGGCTCAACGACTTCGGGTACTACACCGCCGCAGCCGAATGGGGTGGCTTCAAGAGGTCCGGCAACGGTCGTGAACTCGGTCCGGCCGGACTGCACGAGTACCAGGAGACCAAGCACATCTGGAACAACACGTCCGCCCCCGCGGCCGGATGGTTCGGACAGCGCACCCCCTCCTGATCGGCTCGACACCACTCTCGGCTCGACACCTCTATCGGAAAGCCGCACCCATGACAGTCACCCAGAACGACCAGAACGGCGGACTCGACGACTTCGGCTACAAGCAGTCCCTCGATCGCAGTCTCGGCAAGTTCGCCAGCTTCGCCGCCGGGGTCAGCTACATCTCGATCCTCACCGGCACGTTCCAGTTGTTCTACTTCGGGTTCGGCTCAGCCGGTCCCGCGTACCTGTGGTCCTGGCCCATCGTGTTCGTCGGGCAGATGGCCGTGGCGCTCTGCTTCATGGAACTCGCCGCCAAGTACCCGGTGGCGGGGTCGGTCTACAACTGGGCCAAGCTGCTCGGCAGCCGCATCGTCGGGTGGACGTCCGGATGGCTGATGCTGACCGCGTCGATCGTGACCCTGTCCGCGGTGGTGCTGGCTCTCCAGGTGAACCTGCCCCGGCTGTGGTCGGGTTTTCAGCTGATCGGTGACGGCACCGGCGAATTCGACTACGCCACCAACGCCGTGGTTCTCGGCACGATCATGATCGTGTTCACCACCGTCGTGAACGCCGCCGGTATCCGGTTGATGGCACGTATCAACAGTGCGGGCGTCTTCATCGAGCTCATCGCGGCCGTGTTGATCGCGTTCATCCTGGCGTTCAACATCCAGCGTGCACCGGACATCTTCTTCTCCTCCAACGGGTACGGAGCGGGGGAGAGCAGCGGATTCCTCGGCGCCTTTCTCGTGGCGTCGCTCGCGTCGGGGTACGTGATGTACGGCTTCGACACCGCGAGTTCGCTCGGCGAGGAAACGGTCGAGCCCCGCCGGACCGCCCCCAAGGCCATTGCACGAGCCATCCTGGCGTCGTTCGTCATCGGTGGTGCGATTCTGGTGTTCGCGGTGATGGCGGCGCCCGATCTGGACGATCCCGAGCTCGGGACGCCGCAGGGCGGTCTGCAGAGCATCGTCACCTCGGTGCTGTCGGGACCGCTCGGCACGGTGTTCCTGATCTGCATTCTGATCGCCGTCACCGTGTGCTCGCTGGCCGTCCACACCGCCGCGATTCGCCTGACGTTCGCCATGGCGCGGGACAACGCGCTGCCTTTCGGCGAACGGCTGGCCACGGTGCACCCCAAGTACCAGACGCCCGTGGTGCCCGCGGTGGTGATCGGTCTGCTGTCGATCCTGATCCTGGTGATCAACGTCGGCCAGCCGAAGATCTTCACCGTGCTCACCTCGATCGCGATCATCATGATCTACCTGGCCTATCTGATGGTGACCGCACCGTTGCTGAAGAAGCGTCTGAAGGGAGAGTGGCCACCGAAGGACCTGAAGGAGGGCGGCTACTTCACGATGGGGCGCTGGGGTCTGCCGGTGAACATCTTCGCCGTGGTGTGGGGTGCGGCGATGGCCCTGAACCTGGCCTGGCCGCGCGAATCCGTCTACGGCACACCGTGGTACAACACCTGGGGTGCGTTCGTCTACATCGGCGTCATCCTCGGACTGGGGTACCTGTGGTATTTCACGGTCGGCCGTGGGCACATCGGTACCCTGAAATCGCATGCAGCCGCGTCGAGCGACGACGCGATCCAGACCGACCCGATCAAGGACGGCACCGTATGACCGACAGTGTTTTCGACTACGTCATCGCCGGCGGCGGAACCGCGGGTTGCGTTCTGGCCGCGCGGTTGAGCGAAGATCCCTCCGTCACCGTGTGTCTCGTCGAAGCCGGGCCGACCGACGTCGGCAACGACGACATCCTGGTGCTCGACCGCTGGATGCACCTGCTCGATTCCGGATACGACTGGGACTACCCGGTGGAGCCCCAGGAACGCGGAAACAGCTTCATGCGCCACGCGCGCGCGAAGGTGTTGGGCGGGTGCTCGTCCCACAACTCCTGCATCGCCTTCCATCCGCCCGCCGGCGTGCTCGACGACTGGGAGGCCATGGGCGCCACCGGATGGAACGCCGAGAACGTACTGCCGTACGTCGACCGGGTGACCGGCCCGGTGACCCTGCGGGACGTACCGCCGCTCGATCCCTGCGGAGCCGCCGTATTGGAATCCGCTGCGGCCGAGGGTCTTCCGACCGTCCAGTTCAATCGCGGTGAAACCGTCCTGAACGGGGCGGGATGGTTCCAGATCAATTCCTCGGACGACGGTCTGCGCATGTCCACCTCGCACGCGTACCTGCACCCCATCATGGACACGCGGCCCAACCTCGAGGTCCGCACCGGATGCTGGGTCAGCGAGATCGTGATCGACGAGTCGAAGACGGCCACGGGGGTTCGGTACCAGCGTCCCGATCTCACGGGCCACGACACGGTCTCCGCACGCCGTGAGGTCGTGATCACCGCGGGCGCCATCGACACCCCGAAGCTGTTGATGCTCTCGGGGATCGGACCGTCGGTGCATCTGCGTGAGATGGGCATCGAGGTGGTGGTCGACTCGGCCGGCGTCGGTGCCAACCTCGACGATCACGTCGAGGGGCTGGTGTTCTGGGAAGCGTCGAAGCCGATGGTGACGCAATCCTCGCAGTGGTGGGAGATCGGCCTGTTCGCCACGACGGAGGCGGGCCTGTCCTATCCCGACGTGATGATGCACTACGGCAGCGTGCCGTTCGACATGAACACGTTGCGGTGGGGATATCCGACCACCGAGAACGGATTCTGCCTGACCCCCAACGTGACCCAGGGCCGCTCGCGGGGCACGGTGCAACTGCGCTCGCCCGATTTCCGTGACCGCGCCAAAGTCGATCCGAGGTACTTCACGGACCCGGACGGACACGACGACCGAGTCATGCTGGCGGGTCTGAAGCTGGCCCGCCGCATCGCCGATCAGCCGCAGTTGAAGGACTGGATCGCGCGCGAACTCGCGCCCGGCCCCGACGCGGTCACCGACGACGATCTGCTCGACTACGTCCACAAGACGCACAACACCGTCTACCACCCGGCCGGCACGGCGAAGATGGGCGCGCCGGACGACGCGATGGCCGTGCTCGATCCCGAGCTCCGGGTGAAGGGTGTGCGGAACCTCCGGGTGGTCGACGCCTCGGCGATGCCCAAACTGCCCGCCGTCAACCCCAACATCACCGTGATGACGATGGCGGAGCGGTGCGCCGACCTCATCCGAGGTCGGTGACGACGCCCGCGTACTCCATCCGGGGTGGCGGATAGGATCGGCTCATCATGACCGACCCGAGCGAGCCGTCCACGTCCAGATCGGGTGCCGCGGTGCAGTCCGTGGACCGGGCCCTGCAGGTGCTCGAGATCATCGCCCGGCACGGCAGCGCCGGAGTGACGGCCATCGCCGACGAGTTGGGCGTGCACAAGTCCACGGTGTCCCGGCTCGTCGGAGTCCTCGATGCGCGGGGGTACGTCGAGCAGATCGAGGAGCGCGGGAAGTACCGTCTCGGCTTCGCCGTCGTACGGCTCGCCGCCTCTGCCGCGTCGGAGCGGGACCTGACGAAAGCGGGTCAGTCCGTGTGCGACGCGCTCGCCGACACGGTGGGCGAGACGACGAATCTGTCGGTCCTCGACGACGACCGCGCCGTCAACCTGGTGAAGGCGAGGTCCGAATCCGAGGTCTCGCTGCGCACGTGGGTGGGACAGTCGAGTCCCGCGCACGCCACCTCCAGCGGCAAGGTTCTGCTGAGCGGACTGGACCGGGACGATCTGCGGCGGCGGCTTCCCCGCCGTCTCGAGTCCTTCACCGACACCACGATCACGACGCTGACCCGGCTCGAGGAGCACCTCGACACCACGCGGGAACGGGGGTGGGCCAGCGTGAACGAGGAACTCGAGATCGGTCTGAACGCCGTCGCCGCACCGGTACGCGACCACACCGGCCGTATCGTGTCGGCGCTGAGTGTGTCCGGCCCCTCCTACCGACTGCATCCGGACCGGTTCGCCGAGGTGGCCGCGGACACCCGACGCGCGGCCGTCGAGGTCAGCCGACGTCTCGGGTACGACGGAGTCTGACGGCAGTCGGTCGACCGCACACCGTCGACACCATTCGCTCGAATGGAATATCGCCCTTTTCAGGTCGCACAAACAATCTTGCAGTATGTTTGACGGAACGAAGCGGTCACGACGACCGTCCACGCAACCCTCGGCGGTGTTCCGGTATGTCACTCGATCATCTCTCGGCAGAGTCCGTCGGGACGGCGGCCCGAGCGCCTGTGCACCCGGCGGAGGTGCGGCGTGCCCGGCGGAGCTCGCCGTCGACGGGTCTGTTCGCCGAACTGTCTCGCGTCGCCCGCCGTGATCCCGGTGCCACCGCTGTCGTCGGCGACGGCGACGCGATCACCTTCGATCGCCTGATCGCCCGTTCCGCTCGGTTGGGAGCTGCGCTGCACCACGCTCACCGAGACACCACCGGCCGGGGACCGGTCCCGTTGTCCGTGATCGCGGACGGGTCGGTCGACTCCGTGGTCGAGATGATCGCGGTTCTCGCGTCGGGTCACCCGCTGGTGGCGCTGGACGAGAATCTGCCCCCGACTCGGCGCGACCGCATGGTGCGAGCAGCCGGAGCCGTTCCGATCGATCCGACAGTGGCCGGGTCGCCGACGCTCGCGCTGCCGCCGGAGGGAGACGGCCCCGCCGTCATCTGCTTCACCTCGGGTTCCACCGGCGATCCGAAGGGCATCGTCTTCGACCGTGCGGGTGTGTCGGACAAGGCCGCGGACGTGGTCGCGGCACTCGGGTTGACGAGCTCGGACGTGGTGGGGAACGTCCTTCCGATCTCGTTCGGCGCCGGTATGACCACGCTGCTCGCGGGCCTGCTCTCCGGAGCGACGGTGGTCCTGTGCGACCCGCGCCGCGGGGACGTCGCGGCGACCGTCGAGATCCTTCGTGCGCACCGCGTGACGACGGTGCACAGCTCGGTGTCGTTCCTGCGCGGTGCCGTGCCGCGTGACGGATCGGCCGAGGTGATCGACAGCGTGCGCGCCGTGGTCACGTACGGCGAGCCGGCCCACGCGTCCGACGTCGTCCGGTCGCGCGAACGGCTCGCTCCCGCAGCCACGTACGTCAACTGGTTCGCCGTCACCGAGTGCGGAGTAGTCGCACGCGCGCAGTACGCCCCCGAGGATCCCCTGCCGGACGGTTTTCTCCCTGCCGGGCGGCCCGTGCCCGGACGGTCGATCGAGATCGTCGGCGATGACGGTCTGCCCCGGCCTGCCCGATCGGAGGGCGAGGTCGTGGTGATCGGCGGTCGCCACGCCACCGGTTACCTGGGCCGATCCTCGGATCGCTTCGGAACGGACCCGTCGGGCGCGGCGCGGTATCGGACCGGCGATCTCGGCCGCCTCGACGATTCCGGAACGCTGACCGTGCTCGGCCGGCTGGACGACGCCGTGAAGATTCGCGGCTATCTCGTCGAGCCGGCGGAGGTCACGGCCGTGCTGCTGGGTCTGCCGACCGTGGTCGACGCCTACGTCGGCGCCGTCGAGACGGACGGACGCACCGAACTCGTGGCGTATCTCGCGACGGACGGTTCGGGGACCGACGACCTCGCGGCGAGGGTCCGGCACCACGCCGCGGATCGATTGCCGCAGTGGATGATTCCCCGGTACGTGATGGGCATGGACCGCCTGCCGCGCACCGTGCGCGGCAAGGTCGACCGCGGCGCGCTTCCGGACCCGGCCGCCCCGGCACGGTCTCGGGCCGGGACGTCGTCGTCGCTGACCATGGTGGCGGTGTCCGACATCGTGGCGACCGTCCTGAACGGGCGCGCGGTCGCGGTGCACGACGATCTGGTCGCGGCGGGAATCGATTCGCTCGGGTTCGTCTCGATGGCCACGCGGGTGCGCGAGCGGTTCCACGTGGAGCTCGACCTCGTCCGTCTCGCGGAGGGCCCCACCATGGCCACGCTGGCGGCGATGATCGACGAGGCCACCCGGGAGGGGGTGAGATCGCGGCCGGACACCTCGGAACTGGTGCCGCTGCGAACGGAGGGTCGAGGGGTCCCGCTGTTCGTGGTGACCGGCGCCGGGGCGCCGGCGGTGTCCTTGCTGCCACTCGTGCGTCACGTCGATCCGGACCGACCGGTCTACGGCCTGCAGGCACGTGGGCTGGAATCGCGCGCTCGCCCGGACCGAACGGTACGGGCCGCGGCGGATCGCTACCTCGCACACGTTCGTCGCGTGCAACCGGAGGGACCGTACCTGCTGGCCGGACACTCGATGGGCGGTGTCGTCGCCCTCGAGATGGCCGCGCGCCTCCGCGAACTCGGCGCCGGCGACGCGCACGTGCTCGTGCTCGACACTCGCCTCACCGGAGAGCTCGTCGCAGGGGTGGACGGCGCCGAGGTCGCCCCGGACGCCGACGCCCTGAATGCGATCAGCGACGAGGGAAAGCTGCGGCTCGGTCTCGCCGCCATCGTGCGCATCCGGCTGCAGATGCTGGTCGCCGGGTACGTCGTCTTCTCACCGCTCACGCAGTGGATGTTGTTCTACAACAAAGGCTTGCAGGCGTTGCGTCGACACACACCGCGGCCCTACTCCGGCCCCGTCACGGTTCTGCGCACGGCGGAGAACCCTCAGGACGAGCGGGTGTGGCGCCGGATCGCCACCGGGTCGCTCGAGATTCTGGACGTGCCGGGGTCGCACACCGAACTGTTGCGAGAACCGTTCGTCATCGGTGTGGCCGAACAACTCGAACGCGGCGTGGCCGCCGGGCCGACCCCCTCCGGAGGCTGCGCGACGCGCTGACGCGGGGCACACTGTGGCGGTGACAGCGTCCGGAACACCCCAGTCCGTCAGCCCGCACGCGCCGACCGTCGAGCACACCCGGCTCGCCGAGTCTCCGGGAGTGTCGGGTGCCTGGCGCACCTGGGGCCCCTACCTCGCCGGACGGCAGTGGGGAACCGTGCGCGAGGACTACTCGGGGGACGGTAACGCCTGGGAATCGTTCCCGTTCGATCACGCGCGGTCGCGCGCCTATCGCTGGGGCGAGGACGGACTGGGCGGGATCTGCGACCGCTTCGGTTTCCTCAATTTCTCGGTGGCACTGTGGAATCGGCGCGATCCCATTCTCAAGGAACGACTGTTCGGTTTGACCAACGGCGAGGGCAATCACGGCGAGGACGCCAAGGAGTACTGGTGGGCGCTCGACGGCACCCCGTCGCACAGCTGGATGAAATGGCTCTATCGCTATCCGCACGCGGAGTATCCGTACGAGGGTCTGCGGGAGGCGAGTGCCGCACGGGGTCGACTCGACCGGGAATTCGAGCTCGCCGACACCGGCATCCTCGACCAGAACCGATTCTTCGACGTCACGATGACCTACGCCAAGGCGTCACCGGACGACGTGTGCATCGTCGTCGACGTCACCAACCACGGCCCCGAGTCGGCCTCCGTCGACGTGTTGCCGCACCTGTGGTTGCGCAACACGTGGGCCTGGGGACGCGACGATCGGGGTGGCGAGATCGTCGACCTGACGGACCGGACTCTCCCCGGAAGCCTGGCCGTCGTTCGTGCGGAGCACGGCTTTCTCGGCCGCTACCACCTCGCGGCGGAGGGCACGCCGCAGACGTTGTTCTGTGACAACGAGACCAACGCCGTCGAGCTCTTCGGCGCGACCGAGAACCGGACGCACTACCCGAAGGACGGCATCGACCGACGCGTGGTGCGCGGTGAGATCGACGCGGTGAATCCGGCGAACACCGGAACCAAGGCTGCGTTCTGGTATCACCTCGACGACGTCGCTCCCGGCGAGACGCGTCGAATTCGGTTGCGGCTGACGACGACAGCTCCCGACTCGCAGACCTTCGGCCCCGGGTTCGACGCGGTCCTCGCCGATCGCGAGTCCGACGCCGACGAGTTCTATCGGCACGTCATCGGGCCCGATCTGAACGTTGCCGACAGGCACGTCGCGCGGCGGGCGTACGCGGGCCTGCTGTGGTGCAAACAGTTGTACCGCTACGACGTACGCGAGTGGGTGGAGGGCGACCCGGTCGGTGAACCGGCCCCGGATTCGCGCTCGTCGTCGACCGCCCGCAACCACGCATGGTCGCACTTCTCGCTCGCCGATGTCGTGTCCATGCCGGACGAGTGGGAGTACCCGTGGTTCGCGGCGTGGGACCTCGCCTTCCACACCATTCCGCTCGCGCACGTGGATCCCGACTTCGCCAAGGAGCAGCTGGTCCTGATGTGCCGGGAGTGGGCGATGCACCCCAACGGCCAACTGCCCGCGTACGAGTGGGAGTTCGGCGACGTCAACCCACCCGTGCACGCGTGGGCGGTATGGCAGGTCTACCGCATCGACGGTCACCGCGATCGTGAGTTCCTGGTCCGCGTCTTCACGAAGCTGCTGCTGAACTTCTCCTGGTGGGTGAACCGCAAGGACTCCGGCGGGTCCAACATCTTCGAGGGCGGGTTCCTGGGGATGGACAACATCGGTCTGTTCAACCGGTCCGAGCCGCTGCCGCCGGGTTTCCGGCTGGAGCAGTCCGATGCGACCAGCTGGATGGCGTTCTACTGCCAGCAGATGCTCAAGATTGCGCTCGAACTCGCGCGCTACGACTCGGCCTGGGACGACGTCGCGACCAAGTTCTTCGCGCACTTCCTCTCGATCGCGCAGGCCATCGGATCGTTCGGCTCCGCGCAGCTGTCGCTGTGGAACGAGGAGGACGGGTTCTTCTACGACGTCCTCGCCTCGCCGCACGGAGAAGCGGTGCCGATGCGGGTGCGGTCGATGGTGGGACTGCTGCCCATTCTGGGTGCCACCGAGATTCCGTCGTGGGTGCCCGGGGAGTGCCCCGATCTCATCTCGCGCCTGCGTTGGCTGCAGCACCGCCGGCCGGATCTGGTCAGTCCGATGATGGCGCGCAACGACAACGGGACGCTCCGGATGCTGCTCGCCCTGGTGGACCCCGAGAAGTTGCGACGCATTCTCGAGCGCATGTTCGACACGGAGGAGTTCCTGTCCTCGTTCGGGATTCGCTCGTTGTCGGCGTCGTATCGGGACGGCATCACCATGGACGTCGACGGTCGCTCGCTCTCCATCGAGTACGAACCGGGGGAGTCGCGCACCAGTATGTTCGGGGGGAACTCGAATTGGCGTGGGCCGGTGTGGTTCCCGGTGAACGTGCTGCTCGCCGACAAGCTGCGTACCTACGGCCGGTACTTCGGCGACACCTTCACCATCGAGATTCCCACCGGATCGGGGAATGCCTGCACCCTGGTGGAGGCGGCGGCGATCATCGAGACCGGGCTGACCGACCTCTTCCGCTTCTCGGACGGTCGGCGGCCGGCGGACGGGGACCGCATCGAGTCCAGTGACGACCCGCTGTGGTCGGAGCACCCCACCTTCAACGAGTACTTCGACGGGGACACCGGGGAGGGGCTCGGCGCCAGTCATCAGACCGGATGGACGGCTCTGGTTGCGCACCTGCTCAATCCGCGGCTACCGACGCCCCCACCGCCACCGTCGGGTTAACGTGGCGGGATGAAGATTCGCGGAGCCGTGCTCGAAGAGGTCGGACGCGAGCGGCCGTTCGCGCACTCGCACCCCATCACCGTCAGCGACCTCGAACTCGATCCGCCGGGGCCGGGGGAGATCCTGGTGCGCATCGAGGCGGCGGGCCTGTGCCACTCGGATCTGTCCGTCGTCGACGGCAACCGAGTTCGGCCGGTGCCGATGCTGCTCGGCCACGAAGCCGCCGGCATCGTCACCGAACTCGGTGACGGCGTGGACGACCTCGAGATCGGCACCCGCGTGGTCATGACCTTCCTGCCGCGGTGCGGGGAGTGCGCGGGGTGCCGATCGGACGGGCGCACGCCCTGCCTGCCCGGTAGTGCGTCGAACAACGAGGGCGCTCTCCTGGGCGGCGGGACGCGACTGCGTCGGGGTGGCGACGTGGTCAAGCACCACCTCGGGGTCTCCGGTTTCGCGACGTACTCGGTGGTCGACCGGCGTTCGGTCGTGGCCGTGGGTTCCGACGTTCCGCCCGCCGTCGCCGCGGTGCTGGGATGTGCGGTCCTCACCGGGGGTGGCGCCGTGCTCAACGCGGTCTCGCCGGGACCCGGTGACGCCATCATGGTGGTCGGACTCGGCGGTGTGGGCATGGCCGCGATCCTCACGGCCGCATCGCTGGGCCTCGGGGACGTGATCGGTGTGGACTCCGTACCGGAGAAACTGACGACGGCGACCGAACTCGGCGCGACCGCCGTCCACACCCCACAGGAGTTGGCGGAAAAAGGTATTCGCGCCGCGGTGGTCATCGAGGCGGCCGGGAACGCGCGCGCGCTCGAGACCGCGATCGCCGCGACGACGCCGGGTGGAACCACCGTCACCGTCGGACTGCCGTCGCCGGACGCCCGTATCTCGGTGTCGCCGCTGCAACTGGTCGCCGAGGCGCGCACCATCGTCGGAAGCTACCTCGGCTCCGCCGTGCCCTCGCGGGACATTCCGATCTACGAGCGCATGTGGCGAGAGGGCAACTTCCCCGTGGAGCGGCTCGTGTCGTCCACCATCGCGCTCGAGGACATCAACGCGGGGATGGACGAACTGGCCGACGGGCGTGCGATTCGCCAGGTCATCGAGTTCCCCGCACCGTGATGGGCCCGGAGTCGGCACCCCACTAGGATCGACCGGTACGTACACCCGATCGAACACGAGGTACCAGTCACGTGGCAGAGGCAATTCGCGTCGGAGTTCTCGGCGCTGCGGGCAAGGTGGGACAGGCCGTGTGCGACGCGGTGACCGCTGCCCCCGACACCGAACTCGTCGCGCGGGTGGACAAGGACGACAGCATCGAGATGCTCGCCGAACAGGGTGCCGAGGTGGTCGTCGACTTCACCCACCCCGACGTGGTGATGGACAGCCTCGAGTACCTGATCGGCGCCGGTATCCACGCCGTCGTCGGCACCACCGGCTTCGACGAGTCCCGCCTCGACACCGTGCGCGGCTGGTTGGCGGGCTCGCCGGAGACCGGCGTGCTGATCGCCCCGAACTTCGCGATCGGTGCCGTGCTGTCGATGAAGTTCGCGCAGCAGGCGGCGCGCTTCTTCGACTCCGTCGAGGTCATCGAGCTGCACCACCCCGGCAAGGCCGACGCGCCGTCCGGCACCGCCTACCGCACCGCGGCTCTCATCGCCGAGGCCCGTGCGGCGGCGGGTGTGGGATCCGGTCCCGACGCGACGAGTACGGAACTGCAGGGCGCCCGCGGCGCCGACGTCGACGGTGTACGGGTGCACTCCGTTCGGCTCGCCGGTCTCGTCGCCCACCAGGAGGTTCTGTTGGGTACGCAGGGCGAGACCCTGACCATCCGACACGACTCGCTGGACCGCACCTCGTTCACCCCCGGCGTGATGCTCGGCGTCCGATCGATCGCGTCGAGGCCCGGCCTCACCATCGGTATCGAACCCCTGATGGACCTGTAGATCATGTCGAAGAACACACGGGTGGTCGCCACCATCGCGGTTCTGGTCGTGGTGCTCGGGGTCTACTTCGTCCTCCTCGGTGGCCGAGGCGTCGCGCTGATCCAGGTCGGCACGATACCCAGCATCGGTCTCGGGATCGGCGTTCTGATCCTCCCCGTGCTCGGCCTCTGGATCGTCGCCACGACGCTGCAGGCCGGCTTTCGGCACCAACACCTGTCCTGGCGCATGGAGGAGGAGGGCCGCCAGCTCGACGTGGACGCTCTGCCCCGCACCCCGTCGGGACGCATCGAGCGCGGCGCGGCCGACGAGTTGTTCGCCGTCGTCAAGGCGGAGTGGGAGCAGGACCCGGACAACTGGCGCTGTTCCTACCGGCTGGCGCGGGCGTACGACTACGCCGGGGACCGCACCCGGGCACGCGCCGCGATGAAGCGCGCCGTGGAACTCGAGCGACTCGAGAGTTCGTGACCGCGGTCCTGCTGGTGGTGCACCACACGGTGTCTCCGCCGATGCACGACCTGCTGGACGCGCTTCTCTCCGGAGCCCGCGATCCCGAGATCACCGACGTCGACGTGAGGGTCCGCCCCGCGCTCGGTGCGTCGGTGTCGGACGTACTGGCCGCCGACGGGTTCCTGTTCGGAACCCCGGCGAACTTCGGCTACATCTCCGGCGCGCTGAAACACTTCTTCGACACGGTCTACTACCCGACCCTGGGTGCCGTCACCGGGAAACCCTGGGGCGCATACGTCTACGGCAACGACGACACGACCGGGGCCGTGGCCGCGCTGTCCAGGATCACCACCGGCTGGGGTGTCACGGCCGCAGCACCCCCGCTCGAGGTGAAGCGCGTGGACACGGCCGCGCGGGACGCCGCCACCGAACTCGGTGGGACCCTCGCCGCGACCCTCATGTCCTGAGGTCTATTCCGGCAGGGTGAACGGTGACTCGGGATCGGGCTCGGTCGGATCCAACGGCGGCGGGTTGCCGGGGTCGAAGTTCGTCGGCAGCGTCGCGCAGGTGGCACCCGGCTCCGGGAACGTGTTCGGATTGAGCCGCAGTGCGGTCACGAACCGATCGATGCGCGGATCGTCGGCGTCCTCCACGGCGAGTCGGTGTCCCCACGACTGCACCGAGATCGGGGATTTCATCGACGGGTAGGGCGACATCATGGTGTACGGAACGCCGTCGACGCGGCGGGCGAGGGCCGCGACGGCGTCCGAATCCAGGGCGTCGGGGTCGTAGGCGATCCACACGGCACCGTGTTCGAGGGAGTGCACCATGTTCTCCGTCCGGACGCCCTCCGGGTAGACGACTCCGGTGCACGTCGCCCACACGGCATCGTGCCGGCCACCCATCGGGGGTGAATACTCGTACGCCACACGATAATTCGGTAGGACGTGGTACGCCGGCGGGTAGTCCACGACCTCGATGCCCTCGATCGCCAGGGACGGATCCGGATTGTCCGCGGTGGGCACGAACGCATCCACGGTGGGCGTGCCGGATACCGTCGTCCCGCACGCGGACGCGAGCACCACGACCGAGGCGGCACAGGACAGGAGGGTCGAGCGATGCATGCACCGAGCGTAGCCGCCGACCCTCGGCGTTCTCTGCTGCTCCTGCTGCTGGCCGGTGTGCTGTGGGGGACCGGCGGAGTACTCGGAACGGCGTTGGCCGACGCGACCGGGCTCGGGCCCGCTGCGGTCGCAGCGCTCCGTCTCGGTGCCGGCGGGCTCGTTCTGGTGGCGGTGTCCCTCGCGCTCGGCGCGCGTGTACCGCGATCCGCTACGCACTGGCGACGCGTCGCCGCAATCGGTGTTCTCGCCGCGTCGTTCCAAGGGACCTATTTCGCGGCTGCGGCCGGTGCGGGGGTGGCGTCCGCGACGTTGGTGACAATCGGATCCGCACCGGTGTTCGTCGTGGCCGTCGAAGCGGTGGGCGCGCGCACGCGCCCACCGCTCGCCGTGCTGCGCACCGTCGCGGTCGGTGTCACGGGACTCGCCCTGTTGGTGGGCTCGCCCGCCGTCGGCGCCGACGCGGTGGCGGGATCGGTGTGGGCTCTGCTCTCGGGCGCTTCCTTCGCCGGTCTCACGCTGATCAATCGTCGTCCGGTCGCCGGATCGTCGACCGCCTCGGTGACGGGGTGGGCCTTCCTGGTCGGCGCCGTGGTGCTCACCGCGGTCGCCGCAGTCGGCGGACTCGACGCCCTCGATTTTCCCGTCACCGGGCGAAGTGCCGTTCTGGTGGTCCTGTTCGCCGTCGTACCGACGGCGTTGGCCTACTCCGCCTACTTCGCCGGGCTTCGTGGAGCGGGTGCGTCCACGGCCGCGGTGATCGCGCTGCTCGAACCGGTCACGGCGACGGTGCTGGCCGTCGCGTTCCTGGGGGAGCGGTTGACCGCACCGGGGATACTCGGCGCAGTTCTGCTGGTGGCGTCGGTCGTGGACGCCGGGTGGGTGCACGCACGGCGCACCGCCGCCCACCGACGTGTCGCCGCGACCTGACACAGTGACGACCGTGCGTGAATTCTCGCCCGACGCCGTCCGGCGCATCGCCGTCGCGGCGCAGGGCTTCGGTGTCCCGCGCCCCGCCACGTCCGGACGCCGGGCGTTGGCCGGCGTCCTGCGGTCCACCCGCTTGCTGCAGATCGATTCGGTGTCGGCGGCGGTCCGCGCCCACTACGCCCCGGTGTTCGCGCGAATCGGACCGTACGACCGCCACGTTCTCGACGACGCGGCGTGGACGGACACGGCGCGGTCGCCCCGCATGCTCGTCGAGTACTGGGCGCACGAGGCCGCGTTCCTCCCGGTGCAGGACTGGCCGCTCATGCGGTGGCGGATGGAGACGTACGCCCACGGTCGGTGGGGTGGAGCCCGGTCGGTCATCGAACGTTCCCCGCGCCTGGTCGACGACGTGCTCGCGGTCGTCGCCGAGCGCGGTCCGTCCTCGGCCCGCGACCTCGAACTCGCACTCGATCGACACCGTCCGGGACCCAAGGGACCGTGGTGGGACCACTCCGACGTGAAGGTCGTCTGCGAGCAGTTGTTCGCCACCGGTGTGCTCTCCGTGGCGCGCCGAGAGCAGTTCGTCAGGCTGTACGACCTGGTCGAGCGAGTTCTGCCCGCGGAGGTGGTGGCCCGCCGGGTGCCGGAGGAGGACGCCGTGCGCGAACTGGTGGCGAACTCCGCCCGAGCCATGGGCATCGCCACCGCCGTCGACCTCCGCGATCACTATCGCCTCTCCGCGGCGCAGACCTCTCGAGCGGTGGCGGATCTCGTCGAGGAAGGAACGCTGGTGCAGGTCGGTGTGCGTGATCGCCCCGACGCGATGTACCTGCACCGAGACGCGCGGGTCCCGCGCGCCACCGAGGGGTCGGCGCTTCTGTGCCCGTTCGATCCCCTGGTCTTCGGCCGTGCGCGCACCGAGCGAATCTTCGACTTCCACTACCGCATCGAGATCTACACCCCCGCCCCGAAGCGCAGATACGGGTACTACGTGTTCCCGTTCCTTCTCGACGACCGCCTCGTCGGACGGGTCGACCTGCGCGCGGATCGGTCGACGGGAGTGTTGACGGTTCCGGGAGCGTTCGTCGAAGCGTTCGTGGACCGGCCGGACGCCGAGAACCGTGTGGCACCCGCACTGGCGCAGGCCCTGGAGGAGATGGCGCTGTGGCTCGGTCTCGAACGCGTCGAGATCGGGGAGCGCGGCAACCTGGCGGCGGCACTGAGCGCGGCTGAGCGGCGGCGGAACTGAGCGCGACTGCGCGGCGGCGGACCTGAGCCCGACTGCGCGGCGATAGTGTTCTGCACGTGCAGATCGCCCCGCTGACCGTCCGACTCGTCTCCACCACCAGCTTCGTCCCGCCCGACGACGTTCCGTGGGAGACCGACGCGGACGGAGCGCAGGCACTGATGGAGTTCGCCGGCCGGGCCTGCTATCAGAGTTGGGACAAACCCAATCCTCGCACCGCGACCAACGCCGGCTACCTGCGCCATCTCTTCGCGGTGGGCAACTGGTCGGTGCTCGAACACGCCAGCGCGGGTTTCTACATCACCGGAATCTCGCGATCCTGCAGCCACGAGTTGATCCGTCACCGGCACTTCTCCTTCTCCCAGCTCTCGCAGCGGTCGGTCTCCGAACGCGATGCGCAGATGGTGCTTCCGCCGGCCGTGGAGGCCGATCCCGCGCTGCGCGCGATGTTCGCGTCGGCCACCGACGCCAGCCGCGCGGCCTACGACGAGTTGCTCACGGCTCTGGAAGCCACGGCGGGACCGGACTCACCCGCGGTGGTCGCCGGCAAACAGGCGCGTCAGGCCGCCCGCGCGGTGTTGCCCAACGCCGTCGAGACCCGGCTGGTGATGACCGGCAACTTCCGCTCGTGGCGGCATTTCGTGTCGATGCGCGCCACCGAACACGCCGACCTCGAGATCCGACGACTCGCCGTCGAATGCCTCCGCACACTGCAGCGCACCGCGCCGGCCGTGTTCGCCGATTTCGACATCGAGACACTCGCGGACGGCTCCGAGGTCGCACGCAGCTCCTACCCCGGGGAGTGACGGCGCCGAAGGGGCACTCGTAAATCTTCACGATCCGACCGACCGGGTAACCTTCCCAACCATGACCATCGGGGATACCGCCACGACGCCGAACCCTGCGCAGAGCGTGCTCACGCATCCGTTCGGCACCGTGTCCACCGCCATGGTGACGCCGTTCACCCCGTCGGGTGCTCTCGACATCGACGCCGCCGTGTCGCTGGCCGCGCACCTGGTCGACTCCGGGTGCGACGGTCTCGTCGTCTCCGGTACCACCGGGGAGTCGCCGACGACGACGGACGCCGAGAAGGTCGATCTCCTGCGGGCGGTCGTCGACGCCGTGGGGGACCGGGCCCGCATCGTCGCAGGTGCGGGCACCAACGACACCGCGCACAGCATCCACCTCGCGAGGTCGGCGGCCGCCGCGGGCGCGCACGGCCTGCTCGTCGTGACTCCCTACTACTCGCGGCCTCCTCAGGCAGGTCTGTACGCCCACTTCGTGGCCGTCGCCGACGCGACGGATCTGCCCGTGATGCTCTACGACATCCCGCCTCGGTCCGTGGTGCCCATCGAGAGCGAGACCCTGCGCCGTCTCGCCGACCATCGCAACATCGTCGCCGTGAAGGACGCGAAGGGCGATCTGGCCGCCGGAGCGGAACTCATCGCGTCGACGGGACTGCAGTACTTCTCGGGCGACGACCCGCTCAATCTCCCGTGGCTCTCCGTCGGTGCCGTCGGGTTCGTGTCCGTGATCGGGCACCTCGTGCCCGGACCGCTGCGCAGCCTGCACGCCGCGTGGTGCGCGGGAGACACCGCCGCGGCGGCCGCCATCAACGTCGGCCTGCTTCCGGTGATCCGATCCGTCGCCCGTCTCGGCGGCGTCTCGGCGTCCAAGGCCGGCCTCAAACTCATCGGGATCGACGTGGGTGAGCCCCGTCTGCCCCAGGTTCCCCCGTCCACCGATCAGCTCGACGCTCTCGCAGCCGATCTCCACGCCGCAGGAGTTCTCCGATGACCCGTCCCCCGAGACGCCGCAGCGCGAGCCGCAGCGCCGGACCCCCCGCGCCGCCCCGGAAGAAGGCCGCACCCGCCCCGACGGCCAAGCCGGCCGGCGGATCACGGAATGCGCGGCCGCGCACCCCGCAGAACTCCGCGGCGATCCAGCGACCCGACGCTCGCACCGTCGACAAGTCGCAGCGGCTCGGTTCACCGCCGAAGGCGCCGAAGAACGGAATGCGCATCGTCGCGCTCGGCGGTATCGGGGAGATCGGTCGCAACATGACCGTCTTCGAGCACAAGGGCAAGCTGCTCATCGTCGACTGCGGTGTGCTGTTCCCCGAGGACGCCCAGCCCGGAGTGGACCTCATCCTCCCGGACTTCCGGCACATCGAGAACCGGATGGACGACGTCGTCGGGGTGGTTCTGACCCACGGGCACGAGGATCACATCGGCGCGGTGCCGTTCCTGCTGCGATTGCGTCCCGACGTCCCGGTCATCGGGTCTCGGTTCACTCTCGCGCTGCTCGCCGCCAAATGCCGCGAGCATCATCAACGGCCCACGCTGGTCGAGGTCCGTGAGGGAGAACGGTCCACGCTCGGCCCGTTCGAGACCGAGTACTTCGCCGTCAACCACTCCATTCCCGACGCGCTGGCCGTGGCCATCAGGTCGGATGCGGGCATCGTGCTCCACACCGGCGACATCAAGCTCGATCAGTTGCCGCTGGACGGTCGCCTGACCGACCTCGGCGGCTTCTCGCGCCTCGGCGACGAGGGGGTGGACCTGTTCCTGGTCGACTCGACCAACGCCGAGGTCCCGGGCTTCGTCACGCCCGAGCGGGAGATCGGCGGCGTGCTGGACACCGTGATCGGCAAGGCGAAGAACCGCGTGATCGTGGCGTCGTTCGCCAGCCACGTGCACCGCATCCAGCAGGTCGTCGACGTGGCGCACCGATACGGCCGCAAGGTGGCGTTCGTCGGCCGGTCGATGGTGCGCAACATGGCCATCGCACAGGAGCTCGGTTACCTGACGGTGCCGGACGGCGTCGAGGTAGACATGGACACCGCGACCAAGCTTCCCGACGACCGTCTGGTGCTCGTGTCCACCGGTTCGCAGGGCGAGCCGCTGTCGGCGCTGTCTCGGATGGCGCGTGGGGAGCACCGTCAGATCAACGTTCGTGCGGACGATCTGGTGGTCCTCGCGTCGTCGCTGATCCCCGGAAACGAGAATTCCGTGTTCGCGGTGGTCAACGGGCTCGCCAAGCGAGGCGCCAAGGTCATCACGCAGCAGAGCGCGAAGGTGCACGTCTCCGGACACGCGTCCGCGGGCGAACTGCTGTACCTCTACAACGCGGTGCGTCCGAAGAACGTCATGCCGGTGCACGGCGAGTGGCGGCACCTGCGTGCGAACGCCGCGCTGGCCCTGGCCACCGGCGTCCCGGAGGACCGCATCGTGCTCGCGGAGGACGGCGTGGTCGTCGACATGGTCGACGGGTCGGCGGAGATCGTCGGTCAGGTTCCCGTGGGACACGTCTACGTGGACGGTCTGTCCGTCGGCGACGTGGGCGATTCGACGCTGTCGGACCGACTGGTGCTGGGCGAGGGTGGCTTCATCGCCATCACGATGGCCATCGACACCGTCACGGGCCGATCGGTCGGTACCCCGGAGGTCAACGGGCGCGGGTTCTCCGACGATCCGGCCGCGCTGAAGGAGGCGGGCGAATTGGTGGAGGCCGAACTGCTGCGGCTCGCCGGCGAAGGGGTCACCGACGCCCACCGCATCGCGCAATCGGTGCGACGCATCGTGGGTCGGTGGGTGGCGGACAAGTACCGGCGTCGACCGATGATCGTGCCCACCGTTCTCGAGGTCACCCCCGCCTGACCGATCACGGCGCCAGCAGGCGCCACAGTCCGATCAGCCCGAGCACCACGATGCACAGTCGCAGTGCGGTGGGGGAGAGGCGACGACCGTATCGTGCCCCGACGGCTCCACCCACGAGCGAGCTGGCCGCAATCAATCCTGCTGCGGCCCAACTGATTCGATCGAACGCGAAGATCGTGAACGACAGCGCGGCCACGATGTTCACCACCAGTGAGAGCAGGTTCTTGGCGGCGTTCATCCGCTGCATGTCCTCGGGCAGCAGTGCCCCCATCACGCCCATCAGCAGGATGCCCTGGGCGGCGGTGAAGTACCCGCCGTAGACGCCGACCGCGAAGGTGCCGCCGACCAGGAGAACCATCCGACCGCGACCGATTCCACCGGTGGCGCCGCTGGTGGATCTCTTCTGCGCCCAGGCCTGGATGCGAGGCCCGGCCAACACCAGCACGATGGCGAGGACGAGCAGGACGGGCACCACCGCGGTGAACGTGGTCTCCGGGAGGTGCTGCAACAGCCAGGCGCCGAGGACGCCGCCGATCAGCGAACCGGGGAGCTGCCACCGCAGGCGGTGCCATTGGCCGCGCAGCTCACGCCGGTACCCCCAGGTGCCCGACGCGCTGCCGGCGACGAGCCCGATGGCATTGCTCATGGTCGCGACGACCGGCGGATATCCGAACGCCACGAGCGTGGGAAAGGTGACCAGGGTCCCGGATCCAACGATCGCATTGATGCCGCCTGCTGCGAATCCGGCGATCAGGATGAGAACGATTTCGGTGATCGGCACAGCGTGACGGTACGCGGGCCGAAGTCGCGGATACTCCGGGGTGGGAGCGGCCCGTCGACGCCGCTACGGTTGCTCCATGTCGTACGCGCACACCGAACGTCTTCACCTCGCCGAGACGATGGCGGAGGTGGGTCCGGACGCTCCCACGCTCTGCGGAGAGTGGACGGTCCGCGATCTCGCGGCGCACCTCGTGGTCCGCGAGCGCCGGCTCGACGCCGCTCCGGGGATTTTCCTGCCGCCGTTGGCCGGGTACACGAAGAGGGTTCAGGACGGCGTCGCCGCCGGTGACTGGGTGTCCCTGGTCGACGACGTGCGGACGGGTCCGCCCGTCTGGTCCCCGTACAAGTTGCTCGACGCGAAGGTCAATCTGCACGAGATGTTCGTGCACCACGAGGACATCCTGCGGGCCACGGACGCACCGCTGTCGCCGCGGACGTTCTCGGCGGATTTCGAGAATCGGATGTGGGGTCTGCTGGCGGTGCTGGCTCGCGTGTCGTACCGGGCGTCCCCCGTGGCGGTGGTGCTCGAGACGCCGGACGGCCGCAGCCGCACGGTCGGGAAGACCGGGGCGTCGCGACGCGTCGTGTTGACGGGGAAGCCGTCGGAGCTGCTGCTGCACGCGTTCGGCCGCGATGCCGTCGTGCTCGACTTCGACGGCGACGGCGACGACATCGCCGAGGTGAACGGGCTCGACCGGGGCGTGTGACCGGGCCCGGCGCGTGAACGCTGGAATGTTACTGGTGTTGCGGATGGTCCGAAAGGGGACGGACCGACTAGCCTGACCGTCATGGCAGGCAAGACGACAACCCCCGGTTCCAGGTCGACGCGGTCCGGGGCGACCGCGGGATCGGGTGCTCGTTCGCCGAAGACCGGCGCGACACGCGCGGTCAAGGGCGGTTCCGCCGCGACCGGATCCGCGACCGGCAAGGGCCGGACGGTCACCACGCCACGCAAGCCCACCGCACCGCGCAAGTCCACCGCACCGCGAGGCGCGGCCACCGGCCGAACGCCGGCCGCGTCGAAGGCGCGCACCTCGGCGAAACGCGCTCCGGCACGCCGGACGTCACCCGGCCGCGCCGCTCTCGGATCGATGGGTCGCGGCATCGCAGCGGGGTGGTCCTTCGCCGCCCGCGGGATCGGAGCCACCACCCGTACCGTCGGCAGGGCCGGGGACATCGAACACGGACACCGACGCGACGGCATCGCCCTCGGCGCGGTCGCGGTGAGTGTCGTCGTCGCCGCCGGGCTGTGGTTCTCCGCCGGCGGGCCGGTGGGGGAGTGGATCGAGATCGCGTTGCGCGCCGTCGTCGGCAGCGCCGCCGTGCTGCTGCCGGTCCTCGGTCTCGGAATCGCGGTGGCGCTGATGCGCTCGGAGGCATCGCCGGAGACCAGACCGCGCATCGTGCTCGGCTCCGTTCTCGTCGGGCTCCCGCTGCTCGGTCTGTGGCACCTCGCGTCCGGTTCGCCGGACGACGCAGCGGGTCGCGCGTCCGGCGCGGGATTCGTCGGATTCGCCGCCGGCGGCCCACTGAGCAGTGGAGTCACGGTGTGGCTCGCCGTTCCGCTGTTGCTGATCGCCATCCTGTTCGGGGTCCTGCTGCTGACGGGAACCACGGTGCGCGACATCCCCGAGCGATTGCGCACCCTGTTCGGAACCGCGGCCGGTGGGGACGAGTACCTCGACTGGGAGCACGACGAGTACGACGACTGGGACACCGCGGACGCCTTCGCGGCCGACGGGTACGACTACGGGGCCGGTGGCCGGGACGACGACGATTTCGACGTCGACGGCTATCCCGTCGACGACACCCCCACGCGGGGCCGATCGACCCGCCGCACCACCCCGGCCGAGGCGTACCCCGCGGACGATCCGCGCTCGGAGGAGTACGTCCCGGTTCCCACACCGCCGCGTCGTCGTGCGGCCGCGCCTCCGGTCGCCGACGTACCCGCGGCGCCCGCCGCTGCACCGACGACACCGACGCGGCCCACGCCCGTCGTTCCGGCCGCCACACCGGCACCGGCGTCCGAGGACGACAAGTTGGTGGTGGACCGCGTCGTCGACGGGGACTACGTGCTCCCGTCGCTCTCGTTGCTGATCGACGGGGACCCGCCCAAGACGCGCAGCCAGGCGAACGACGCGATGATCGAGGCCATCTCCGAGGTGCTCGAGCAGTTCAAGATCGACGCTGCGGTCACGGGATTCACCCGCGGCCCGACGGTCACCCGGTACGAGGTGGAGCTGGGCCCGGGCGTGAAGGTCGAGAAGATCACCGCCCTCGCGCGGAACATCGCCTACGCCGTGGCCACGGACAACGTGCGTCTGCTCGCTCCCATCCCCGGCAAGTCCGCGGTGGGTATCGAGGTTCCGAACTCCGACCGCGAGATGGTGCGACTGGCCGACGTGCTCACCGCGCCGTCCACCCGCAAGGATCATCACCCGTTGGTGATCGGGCTCGGCAAGGACATCGAGGGCGATTTCGTCAGCGCGAACCTGGCGAAGATGCCGCACCTGCTGGTGGCCGGTTCCACGGGCTCCGGTAAGTCGAGCTTCGTGAACTCCATGCTGGTCTCGCTGCTCGCACGCGCGACGCCGGAGGAGGTTCGGATGATCCTGATCGACCCCAAGATGGTCGAACTGACTCCTTACGAGGGCATTCCGCACCTGATCACGCCCATCATCACTCAGCCGAAGAAGGCCGCGGCGGCTCTGGCGTGGTTGGTGGAGGAGATGGAACAGCGCTACCAGGACATGCAGGTGAACAAGGTTCGCCACGTGGACGACTTCAACAAGAAGGTGCGCTCCGGAGAGATCACCGCCCCTCTGGGCAGCGAGCGGGTGTACAAGCCGTACCCGTACATCCTCGCCATCGTCGACGAGCTCGCGGACCTGATGATGACGGCGCCGCGAGACGTCGAGGAAGCCATCGTCCGCATCACTCAGAAGGCGCGTGCCGCGGGCATTCACCTCGTCCTGGCCACGCAGCGACCGTCGGTCGACGTGGTCACCGGACTGATCAAGACCAACGTGCCGTCGCGGTTGGCGTTCGCGACGTCGTCGCTGACGGACTCGCGCGTCATCCTCGATCAGCAGGGTGCCGAGAAGCTCATCGGTATGGGCGATGCGCTGTTCCTCCCGATGGGTGCGGGCAAGCCGACGCGTCTGCAGGGTGCATTCATCACGGACGAAGAAATCGCGGCCGTGGTCGATTTCGCCAAGAATCAGGCGGAACCGGAATACACCGAGGGAGTCACGGCTCAGAAGCAGGCCGAGAAAAAGGACGTGGACGCCGATATCGGCGACGATCTGGACGTTCTTCTGCAGGCCGTCGAACTCGTCGTCACGAGTCAGTTCGGTTCCACGTCGATGTTGCAGAGGAAGCTCCGAGTCGGGTTCGCGAAGGCGGGACGACTGATGGATCTGATGGAGACGCGCGGCGTCGTGGGACCGAGCGAGGGCTCGAAAGCCCGTGACGTACTGGTCAAACCGGACGAATTGGACGGGTTGCTGTGGTCGATCAAGGGCGGCGATCCCGACGCGAGCGGCTCGGAGGACGACTCCATCGCGTGATCTGAGCCATAGCAGAGAACTATTTACGTGCGCTTTGTACTTTCGAGGGCATTCGCGACCGAAGAACTCGTTCCGCTGTGGCACTATTGCGTGCAGGAGGGGAGTATCCCCACTTCGCGAAAGACCCGTCAGCACGATCGAGCCCAGCCTCGATCCGGGTCGTCGGCAGAATCAGCGGTCGTGAGACGTCTGCGTTGATGCTGTGGGAGAGACCTCCGGAGCCCACCCATGGACTACCGGAGGTAGTTTTTTCATGAATGTGTCATCGACAGTCTGGATCGTCACCCTGGTGGTGATCTTCGGACTCTTCGTCTTCGACTTCTTCGCTCACGTGAAGACCCCGCACGAGCCCACGTTCAAGGAATCCGCGACGTGGTCGGCCGTCTACATCGGCCTCGCGATCGTCTTCGGTGGCATCGTCTTCTGGCAGTACGGCGCCACGTACGGCGGGGAGTACTTCGCCGGTTACGTCACCGAGAAGGCGCTCAGCGTCGACAACCTGTTCGTCTTCCTCATCATCATGACGACGTTCTCGGTCCCGCGGCAGTACCAGCAGAAGGTGTTGCTCATCGGCATCGTGATGGCTCTCGTGCTGCGCGGTGGATTCATCGCTCTCGGCGCTGCTGCCATCAACAACTTCAGCTGGGTCTTCTACCTCTTCGGCGCGTTCCTGATCTTCACGGCGTACAAGCTGATCAAGGACGCCGGACACGAGGAAGAGAACGAGATCCAGCAGGAAACCAAGATCATGCGCTTGGTCAAGAAGGTCCTGCCCACCACGGACGAGTACCACGGTGACCGTCTGACCGTGAAGATCAACGGCAAGCGACTCGTGACGCCGATGCTGATGGCTCTGGTGGTCATCGGATTCACCGACATCCTGTTCGCGCTGGACTCGATCCCCGCGATCTACGGCCTCACCACCGAGCCCTACATCGTGTTCACCGCCAACGCCTTCGCTCTCATGGGTCTGCGCCAGCTGTACTTCCTCATCGGCGGGCTGCTCGATCGCCTGGTCTACCTGTCGTACGGTCTCTCGCTGGTCCTGGCGTTCATCGGTGTCAAGCTGGTGCTGCACGCTCTGCACGAGAACGAGCTCCCGTTCATCAACGGCGGCGAGAACCTGTCCGTGCCCGAGGTCAGCACCGGACTCTCCCTCAGCGTCATCCTGGGCATCCTCACCGTCACCACGGTGGCCAGCCTGATCAAGACGCGGGGGAAGGTGGGCTCGAAGCTGCCCGATCCGGCGCACCCCGAGGACGGCCCCTCGGTCATCCCGGCCAACGCCGGCGACCGCACCTCGACGGACGTCGCGGACCGCACCCCGGACGACCGCCGCTAGATCGCACCCCGCACACGGCACTGCCCGGCACCTCCGCGAGGAGGTGCCGGGCAGTTGTCGTCGGTGGGGGAGCCGCTACGGCGCAGCGGTCAGCGCACCCATCACCGGGTTCCACTCCGCGATCGTGACGGAGTCGATCAGGTTCTCGCGAGCGAACGGATCGTCGGCGAACAGAGAACGCACCGACTCGGTGCTCTCGCCGGTGACGACGATGAGTGCGCCGCTGCCGTCGGTGAACGGTCCGGAGACGATCAGGACGTCACGGTCGAGCAACGCGCGCAACCATTCCCGATGCTCGGCGCGGTACCGGTCGCGACCGTCCGTCGTGGACGTCGAGTAGGTGTAGGTGATGGCGAAGTGGGCCACGGGTGAGACCTCCTGTGTCGGGGTGATCGGTGTGTCGGGGTGATCGGAACGATCAGAGGGTGAGCAGCATTCGGGTGTTGCCGAGTGTGTTGGGTTTGACGTAACTCAGATCCAGGAACTCGGCCACGCCGGTGTCGTAGGAACGGCACATCTCCGCGTAGACCTCGGCGTTGACGGGGGTTCCGTGGATCTCGGTGAAACCGTGTCGGGAGAAGAACGGCACCTCGAAGGTGAGCACGAAGATCCGGCGCAACTGCAGTTCGCGCGCGACGTCGAGCAGGCGTTCGACCACCAGGTGACCGACTCCGCGTCCCTTGACCGACGGGTCGACCGCAACCGTGCGGATCTCGCCCAGGTCCGCCCACAGGACGTGGAGGGCCCCGCACCCGACCACGGTGCCGGAGACCTCGGCGACCCAGAACTCCTGCACGGCCTCGTACAACGTGACCAAGTTCTTCTCGAGCAGGATTCGACCCGCGTAGATGTCGATCAGTCGCTTGATCTCCGGAATGTCGGACGTGTGTGCCCGTCGGACGACGACCCGGTCCGACGGGGTCGCACCGTCGGGCGTGGGGGTCGCCGGGATCGCTTCGTCGGATCCGTCACCCGCACTCGCGTAGCGGCCGCTGCCGGCATTCGATACGGAAGTCATGGGGTGAAGAGTAACGATGAGCGGACCCGATACTCTGGGCGTGTGCCATATGCCGGATTCCCGCCTTCGTGTTCGAGTCGAATGGGGACCCGTCGTGCGACGGGACGGGAGCAGCGGTGAACGCCGCCGGTGAGGCGTCCGCGCCGTCGGACGACGCCGTGGTGCCGTCGGGGACGGTCGTGAAAGCGCCCCTGCTGAACGTCGCCAACGTGCTGACCGTCGTGCGGATCGCGCTCGTCCCGGTTTTCCTGTGGGCGCTGCTGCGGGACGGCGGTCAGGAGACCGACTGGCGGCTCATCGCGTTCGGAATCTTCGTGGTGGCCGCGATCACCGATCGTGTCGACGGCCAGCTGGCCCGCAAGTACGGGTTGGTGACCGACTTCGGGAAGATGGCGGACCCGATCGCCGACAAGGCGCTCATCGGGGCCGCTCTGATCGGCTTGTCGATCCTCGGAATCCTGCCCTGGTGGATCACCATCGTCATCGCCGTTCGAGAGATCGGCATCACAGTGCTGCGCTTCGCAGTCCTGCGGCACGGGGTCATCCCGGCCGGTCGTGGAGGAAAGCTCAAGACACTCGCTCAGAGCGTCGCGATCGGGGCCTACCTGCTGCCGCTTCCGGACGCGATGATGCCCGTCGCGCTGGTGCTGATGATCATCGCCGTCGTGCTCACCGTGGTGACCGGCCTCGACTACGTGTTCCAGGCCCTGCGAACCCGGGTGCGGGCCGCGCGAGACCGCGGGTGACGTACCGCGTGCGCGGCCGCGAGCAGGGGTAGGGTTCACCCACCCGAACCCCGGGGTGGCTTCGAATCCGAACAAACGGGGCAAACCGAATCACATGCGCGTGATCGGTGCCTCGGAAGGGACCGGAGGGAACTGTTCTTCGGTTCGGTGCGTTACTTCGACAAGACGAACGTTTCGACTCACTGCGGTGAGCGTCGTTCGGGCACAGGTATTTTTCTCCAGCAGGAGCGTTCCAACCGCGGGACGTTCGAGCGGTGGATCACCGCACGGTACGACGATGCACGACACGATGGAGGAGGGGCCCAATGGCGCTGCTTTTGCGTGAGGCACTCGGTGACAGTCTTCGCCGAACCCGGGTCGCCCAGAGCCGGACGCTTCGAGAGGTCTCGAACACCGCGCGAGTGAGTCTCGGGTACCTGTCCGAGGTGGAGCGCGGTCGCAAGGAGGCGTCGAGCGAGCTCCTCAACGCGATCTGCGAGGCACTCGACGTGCCGCTCTCGCACGTGTTGTCCGACGTCAGCGTGTCGCTGGCGGACACCGTGTCCACGGCCGCGGGCAGTGAGGCCGCCGCGGCGTCGACACGGATCTCGGACGAGACCCGTGTCGTCATTCCCGCGCCCTCTGCGCGCGCACTCGCAGCAGCCTGACGTCCTCGCCTCGACCGATAACGACGGTTGCTCGCGACCGCGGTCGGGGCGTGGAATCATGAACAGAACAACTCTTCGACGATCGCTCAGTGACAGCGATCGTCACCGGCGGTGATGGTCGCCAGCCGGGTCGCGCAGGCGGCGGATTACATGGAGGCAGGAAGAACCGATGGCCAATCCTTTCGTCAAGGGCTGGAAGTACCTCATGGCTCTGTTCGACTCCAAGATCGACGAGAAGGCCGACCCCCAGGTCCAGATCCAGCAGGCGATCGAGGACGCACAGCGTCAGCACCAGGCTCTGTCCCAGCAGGCTGCGTCCGTCATCGGCAATCAGCGTCAGCTCGAGATGAAGCTCTCGCGTCAGCTGGACGAGGTGGAGAAGCTCAACTCCAACGCTCGTCAGGCGGTCACGTTGGCCGATCAGGCCAACGCGGCCGGTGACGTGGAGAAGGCCACCCAGTACACCAATGCGGCCGAGGCCTTCGCCGCGCAGCTCGTCACCGCCGAACAGGGCATCGAGGACCTCAAGGTTCTGCACGATCAGGCCCTGCAGGCCGCGACCCAGGCCAAGAAGGCCGTCGAGCAGAACGCGATGACGCTGCAGTCCAAGGTCGCCGAGCGAACGAAGCTGCTCAGTCAGCTCGAACAGGCGAAGATGCAGGAGAAGGTCAGCGAGTCGCTGCGGTCGATGGATTCGACGCTGTCGGCACCGGGCAACACGCCCAGCCTCGACGCCGTCCGCGACAAGATCGAGCGTCGCTACGCCACGGCTCTGGGATCGGCCGAACTGGCGCAGAACTCCGTGCAGGGGCGCATGGTCGAGGTGCAGCAGGCCAGCGTTCAGATGGCCGGCCACAGCCGCCTCGAGCAGATCCGGGCGTCGATGAAGGGTGACTCGCTCACCGCGGGACCGTCTGCGGACGGCACCCCGGCGCCGAAGAACCTGTCGTCGCCCAACGCCACCCCCGAACCGCCGACGGCCAACTGAGCCGGACGAGGTCCGTGACGATGTCGGGGAGCCGGCCGCCGGGTCTCGGTGCTCGGGCAGGCGTCCGGCGCGTGTCCGACGCCGCTCGGCCGGTTCTCGACTTCGCACGACAGTGGTCCGACCCTCGGCGACGGGCCGAGCGGCGGATACGGCGGACGCGGATTCGCGCGGCTGCTCTGGGCACCGCGAGCGGTTCCACCGCGGTGGGAACCGTCACCGTGGCCGCGGCCTCGGCGCCCGAATGGCTGGTCGTCGGTGGATCCGGCATGACCCTCCTCCTGGGAGTGCCGGCCGCCCTCGCCTACGCGAGCTATCGACGGCTGCGGTCGGCCCCGCTCCCGCCCGCTGCGCCGGGTCGTCGAGAACTGCCCCCGGCTTGTTCGGCCGCTCGGGAACCGATGACGCGCCTGGCCGGTTTTGAGACCAGCCTCCACGAGCTGCTGGCCGTGTTGGCACGAGCCGGAACGGTGCCTGCCCACGATCTGGACGACACGGCGCGCATCGCGGCATCCGCATCGGAGTCGCTGACGTCCGTTGCCCGCGACATCGTCGCGATGGAACGCGCCGCCGCCGCCAGCCCCGGCGCGGCCCGTCACCTGGAGAGTTCGGTGCGCGCCACCGCGCAACAGCTCACGGAGGGGGTCGAGCAGTTCGACAGTCTCGTGGCGGCCGCGGCTCTGCTCACGGCCCCGTCCACCGGCGCGGGCGATCACGGGTCGCAACCCCGCCAGGACGCGCTGCAGTTCGCGTCCGACCGGCTCGAGGGGTGGGCGTTCGGTCTCGAACGCCTGCGCCGTCCCTGACCCCGAGACCCGCGTCGCTCGGTCCGGGGCAACCCTGATCTTGCCCCTGAACTCAACGTCGACCCCTCGATTTCCCGCGATGTCGGTGTCACGCTGGACGCATCGGTTCGGTTCACTCAGGGAAAGCGGTCACGTCATGTTCTGGAAGATACTCGCTGCCATCGTCGTCGTCTGGGTCGTCGCCTCCGTCGTGGGCGCCGTTCTGGGCGCACTGTTTCCACTGTTGATGCTCGCGGTGATCGTCACCGGGCTCTACTTCCTCTTTCGCGCCGTCAGCGGTTCTCGGCGCGAGAAGGATCCGGTGAACCTTCGCTACTGAGACCGGTGCCCTACGCTGGTCGCATGCGAGTGGCGGTGGTGGCCGGCCCCGACGCCGGTCACGCTTTTCCCGCCGTCGCGTTGTGTCGTCGGTTGGCCGACGCGGGGGACCACGCGGTTCTCTACACCGGCGAGCGATGGTTGGCCGCGGCTCGAGCCGACGGCGTGGACGCCCGGCCGCTTCGGGGCCTCGCCCCGAGGTCGGAGGACGACAATGCCGACGCCGGGCAGCGAATCCACTCCCGCGCGGCTCACATGTCCAGCGAAATCCTGCCTGATCTGCGTGCCCTGGCACCGGATCTGGTGGTCTCCGACATCCTCACCGCCGGCGGCGGAATGGCCGCCGAACGACTCGGCATCCCCTGGGTGGAATTGGCACCCCATCCGCTCTACCGACCGTCGACGTCGCTCCCGCCTCTCGGCAGTGGACTTGCTCCCGGCCAGGGCGTACGCGGGGGCATGCGGGACCGGATCCTGCGGGCGCTGACCTCGCGATCGATACGACAGGGTGCTCGGCAGCGCTCCGCAGCCCGGGTCTCCGTGGGCCTGCCCGGCGTCGATCCCGGCCCGGCTCGATGTATCGTGGCCACCATCCCCGCGCTCGAGGTCCCGCGAAGCGATTGGCCCGCGGAGGCTCGGGTGTGCGGGCCCCTGTTGTGGGAGCCGACCACGGACGAGTTGACCCCGCCGACCGGTGACGCGCCGCTGGTGCTCATCGCGCCGTCGACGGCGGCGACGGGCGCGCGGTCGATGGTGGAGGCAACGGTCGCCGGCTTGGCCGCGAGCGGTCGGCCGTGGCGGGTGGCGGTCACCACGATCGACGACGTCCCGACGGCATTGCCCTCCTGGGCGGTGGCCGGTCTCGGGCGCCAGGACGTGTTGTTGCGGCAGGCGAGCGTCGTGGTGTGCGGCGGTGGTCACGGAATGTTGGCCAAGACGCTGTGCGCCGGTGTTCCGGTGGTGACGGTTCCCGGCGGCGGTGATCAGTGGGAGCTCGCGAATCGTGCCGCTCGGCAGGGCAGTGCGGTGGTGGTACGTCCGGTCTCCGACGAGGCTCTGGCCGATGCCGTCGTGTCGGTGGTCGACGATCCGAGATTCGCCGCCGCAGCCGCGCGAGCCGCCCGCGGTGCGACCTCGGTGGTCGACCCGGTGGCGTTGTGTCACAGCATCTTCGAATGACCGATCCGGCCGCCCGTCAGGGCGGGTAGCGCCACACGTCGGTCACCCTGTCTCGTCCCGAGGTCGTCGAGGTGCGCACCTCCGTTCGGTCCGGTCGGTACCCGAGGCGCCGGGGCACCGCGTTGCTGCGCAGGTTCGCGCGATCGCAATGGATCTCGACACCGGTGACGGTGTCGACGGTCAGGGCTGCGTCGGTGAGAGCGCCCGCCGTCTCCGTCGCCAACCCACGTCCCTCGGCGTGTTCGGTGAGCCAGTAGCCGAGTTCGAGGGCGTTGCCTCGCCACCGCGGGAAACCGATCTTGCCGAGCACCGTGCCGTCGGTCGGATCGACGATCAGGTAGTCGAACGCCCAGCCGATCCGCCATTTGCGGTGCTCGGATGCGATGCGTTCCGTCTGGGTCTCGATCCTCGCCGCGTCGGGAACGGCCCAGGGCATCCAGACGGCGAGCCGATCGAGGTTCGCGGCGATGGCGTCGGCCACGGGCTCGGCGTCGTGAAGGGTCTCTCGACGCACCACGGCCCGGGCGGTGCGGATACGGACGGGTGGGGACTTCGCCATGGACGGACAAGCTAGCGAATGTCCACCGTGCGCGGAATAGTGCGGTGTCCACGCTCCTTGCACCGGACATGACTTCACTAGCGATCGTCGGTGCAGGAGCGGGGCTGGGCGCAGCCGTCGCTCGTCGGTTCGGAGCAGAAGGATTCTCGGTCGGCCTGATCTCGCGCAATCGGACGCGGGTCGAAGCCCTGGCGGACGACCTCGGTCGTGAGGGCGTGACCGCCCGCGGCTTCGTGGCCGACGTACGCGATCCGGTGTCGATCGCCGCGGCACTCGAGCAGGTGACCGAGACGCTCGGACCGATCGAGGTGCTGCAGTACAGCCCGCTGCCGCAGAAGGACTTCATGCGTCCGGTGCTCGAGACCACCCCCGCCGACCTGGTGGGGCCGATCGAGTTCTCCGTCTACGGCTCGGTCGCCGCGGTGCACCAGGTGGTGCCCGGCATGCGGTTCCTCGGGGAGAACCGCGGCACGATCCTGTTCGTGAACGGTGGATCCGCCGTCACGCCCGGTCGCAACGTCACCGGTACGTCGATCGCGTTCGCCGGCCAGGCCGCGTATGCGCAGTTGCTCCACGAAGCACTCGGCGAGGAAGGAATTCAGGTCTCGCAGTTGATCATTCCCGGCCAGATCGTCCCCGGAGATCCGAACAAGGACCCGTCCGTCCTGGCCGAGAGGCTGTGGGACCTGCACACCTCGCGCGATCGGTTCCGGGTGCAGGTGAGCGGGAACGACTGACCCGTCGGTCCCGGGTTACGGTGACATCGTGCGATTGACGGACTTCCACGAGCGCGTCGCCGATCAGTTCGGCGCGATGAGCGGCGACTCGATGCTGGTGGATCACGTACTGCTCGCCCTCGGCAACCGTACGGCCGCGCAGGCCATCGAAGCCGGTGTGGATCCGCGCGACGTGTGGCGCGCGCTGTGTGCCGAGTTCGAGGTTCCTCGCTCACGGTGGTGACCCGGGCGACGCCGAGAACCGGTCGGCGTGTCGATCCGCTCGGACTCTTCTCTCGAACACCTGTTCGCCTATAGTCGGTGTCAGCGGCGACGAGAATCGCGCCGGGCGAGAGCGCGGACGCGATCGTGTCGGTACCCCCATCTACCTTCGGGACAGATCGCAGGGGAACGAAACTTTCGAGAAGGAGACCATGATGGCTGCAGCAGCATACGACCGGGACAAGGCGCTGGATCTGGCGCTCGCACAGATCGACAAGAACTTCGGCAAGGGGTCGGTCATGCGACTCGGCGACGAGGCCCGCGTGCCCATCGCCGTCATCCCCACCGGATCCATCGCGCTGGACGTGGCGCTCGGCATCGGGGGATTGCCCCGCGGACGTGTCGTGGAGATCTACGGACCGGAATCCTCGGGTAAGACCACCGTGGCCCTGCACGCGGTGGCCAACGCACAGGCAGCCGGCGGTATCGCGGCCTTCATCGACGCCGAGCACGCGCTCGATCCGGACTACGCCAAGAAGCTCGGCGTCGACACCGACGCGCTGCTGGTGTCGCAGCCCGACACCGGTGAGCAGGCCCTCGAAATCGCGGACATGCTGATCCGTTCGGGTGCCATCGACATCCTGGTCGTCGACTCGGTGGCCGCGCTGGTTCCCCGCGCCGAGATCGAGGGCGAGATGGGTGACAGTCACGTCGGTCTGCAGGCCCGCCTCATGAGCCAGGCGCTGCGCAAGATCACCGGTGCCATCAGTTCCTCCGGCACCACGGTGATCTTCATCAACCAGCTGCGCGAGAAGATCGGCGTCATGTTCGGATCGCCGGAGACCACCACCGGTGGCAAGGCGCTGAAGTTCTACGCCTCGGTGCGCATGGACATCCGCCGCATCGAGACGCTCAAGGACGGAACCGACGCCGTCGGTAACCGCACCCGCGTCAAGGTCGTCAAGAACAAGGTCTCGCCGCCGTTCAAGCAGGCCGAGTTCGACATCCTGTACGGCAAGGGCATCAGCAAGGAAGGCTCGCTGATCGACATGGGTGTCGAGCACGGGTTCGTCCGCAAGTCGGGGTCCTGGTTCACCTACGAGGGTGATCAGCTCGGTCAGGGCAAGGAGAACGCCCGCAAGTTCCTGCTCGAGAACACCGACATCCGCGACGAGATCGAGAAGAAGATCAAGGAGAAGCTCGGCATCGGCGCCGACGTCCGGGAATCGGACGCGCCCGTCGTCGCCCCGGTCGAATTCTGATCCGCTTCGAGTGAGGACACCCGGCGTGGCGTACAACGACTCCGCCGCCGATCCGAACGAGCCGGGCACCCGAGGATCCTCGGGTGCCCGTTCTCGTCGGGGGGAGCGGTCGTATCGACGCGGACCCGCACCACCGCCTCCCGGCGGCGGGACCGAGGTCCAAGCACGTGACGCGTGTCTACGACTGCTCACCGACCGCGCCCGCAGTCGCGCGGAACTGCATCAGCGGTTGACGCAGAAGGGTTTCGCGGAACCGATCATCGAGACCGTCCTGGATCGGTTGACCGAGCTCGATCTGGTGAACGATCGGGACTTCGCCCACCAGTGGGTACAGTCCCGCCACACGTACTCCGGTCGGGGCAAGCAGGCGTTGCGAACCGAACTGCGCACCAAGGGAATCGATCCCGTTCTCGCGGCCGAGGCTCTGGACGAGATCGAGCCCGAGGACGAGCGTGAGCGTGCGCGCGAACTGGTGGCGAGGAAACTGCGATCGCCCGCTCTGCTCGCGAAGATGGCCGCAACGGACGACCCGCGTGAGTACCGGGCCGAGCGGGACAAGGTCGTGCGCAAGCTGGTGTCGATGCTCGCACGCCGCGGGTTCGGGCAGGGGATGGCGTTCGCGGTGGTCAAGGACGAGCTCGAGGCCCACGGTGACGACACCGAGGGCCTCGAGAACTGATTCGGGTGGGTCAGGTAAGGCCCGGAGCAGGCTGATTGCCGCCTGCGGGCACCACGGCCGCGCCCTTCGTTCCCTTCCTGAGTCGCTTCTCGACCTTGGTCGCGAAGTAGGTCAGCAGAGAGTTGATGATGATCATGATGATCGCGACGACGATCAGCGCCGGCAGGAAGTTGCCGTAGAACGCGCCGACCTGCTGACCGGACCGCACCACCTCGACGTAGCCGATGATGTAACCCAGAGCGGAGTCCTTCAACGCCACCACCATCTGCGAAATGATGGCGGGCAGCATGGCGGTCACTGCCTGCGGCAGCAGCACGATCCGCATGATCTGACCCTTGCGCAGGCCGATGGCCATGGCGGCTTCGGTCTGCCCCTTCGGGAGAGAGTTGATTCCCGACCGGACGATCTCCGCGATGACCGACCCGTTGTACAGCGTCAGACCGGTGACCACGGCGGCGAGTGCCAGGTAGCGCGACCGGAAGATCTGGTACTCGGCGAAGAACTGGTACAGGAAGATCATGAGGATCAGCACCGGGATGGCACGGAACAACTCGACGATGAACCCGGCCACCATGCGGATCGGCCGGTGGTCGGACAATCGAGCGATGCCCAGGCCCGCACCCAGGATCAGGGCGAAGACGATCGACAGTCCGGCGGCGATCAGCGTGCCCTGGATGCCGGGTATCAGGTACGTGGTCCACGTGGTCGATTCGAGGAACGGGCTCCACCGGTCCTCGGTGAGTTGGTCCTTCTCCTCCAACGCGACGTAGACGTAGTACGCGGCGAGAAGCAGGACGGCCAACACGACGGCCGACAGGATGTTGTTGCGTACCTTCGCGCGAGGACCGGGCGCGTCGTAGAGGACGGTCGCGCGGTCGGCCGACTTCAGCTTGGGCGTCTTCTTCGGCGCCGAGTCGGACGTGGTGGTCGATTCCACTGTGCTCATCGAGCCACCGCCAATTTCTTGCTGAGGAATCCGAAGAACAAACCGGTGGGCAACGTCAAGAGCACGAAGCCGAGGGCGAAGATGCCACCGACCACGAAGATCGCGGCTTCGTTCTCGATCATGGTCCGCATGAGGATCGCGGCCTCGGCCACGCCGATGGCAGCGGCCACGGTCGTGTTCTTGGTCAGGGCGATCAACACACTGCCGAGGGGCGCGATGACCGCCCGGAACGCCTGGGGAAGCACGATGAAGCGCAGGTTCTGCGAGAACGTGAGTCCCAGCGATCGTCCGGCTTCCGCCTGGCCCACGTTCACCGTGTTGATGCCCGAGCGCAAGGACTCGCACACGAACGCCGCGGTGTAGACACTCAGGCCGAGGACCGCGAGGCGGAAATTGTTGTCATCGAGGCCAGTCGGCGAGTCCGCGGGAGCGAGAGCCACCCCGAGCGTCTGGTAGAGACCGAACGCACAGAACAGCAGGATGAGGGTGAGGGGGGTGTTGCGGAAAATGGTCACGTACGTCGCGCCGACCCAGCGTGCCACCGGTACGGGCGAGACCCGCATGCCGGCGAGGATCGTGCCGATGATGAAGGATCCGATCGCGGAGTACACCGCGAGCTTGATCGTCATCCAGAACGCGTCGAGCAGTTGCGACCGATAATCGATGAATATGTCCACCGACAACTCCTAGTTTCTTGGCCGGTGACGGCCGCGGCGGGCGGTTCGAGACGAACCGCCCGCCGCGCCGAACGAGTGTCAGTAGCGGTCGACGGAGGGTGCTGCGGGCAGCGGGTAGCCGGACGGTCCGACGGTCTCGTTGAACGCCTGCTCCCACGAGCCGTCGTCGATCATCTCTTCGATGGCGTCGTTGATCGCGGTGCGGGACTCGTCGTCGCCCAGGGCGATGCCGATGCCGTACTGCTCCTCGGTGAACGGCTCGCCCACGACCTTGAGCTCGCCCGGGTACTGCGCGGCGTAACCGGCGAGGATGATGTCGTCGGTGGTGACCGCGTCGACCGCGCCGTTGCGCAGCGCCTCGACGCACGCCGAGTAGGTGTCGTACGGCTGGAGTTGGACGTCGGGGTACTCGTCCGCGATGTTCTGCGCCGGCGTCGATCCGGACACCGAGCACAGGCGCTTTCCGTTGTTCAACGAATCGGGTCCGGTGATGTCGGTGTTGGCGTCCGCCACGAGCAGGGACTGACCGGCGACGAAGTACGGACCGGCGAAATCGACCTGCTCCTTGCGAGCGTCGGTGATGGAGTAGGTGGCGACCACCATGTCGACCTCACCGTTCTGGATCAACGTCTCGCGCTGGGCGGACGGCGCTTCCGACCACTCGATGTTCTCCGGGGTGACGCCGAGCTTGCCGGCGACGTACTCGGCGACCTCGACGTCGAAGCCGGTGAATGCGCCGTCCGGGGTGCGCAGGCCCAGACCCGGCTGGTCGAACTTGATGCCGACGCGCAGCGTGCCGCCCTCGGCGTTCTGGACGGCACTGCTCGTCTCGTCGCCGCCACAGGCGGTAGCGACGAACGCGAACGCGACGGCGGCTGCGCCGACGCCGATTTTGCGGGTGATGTTCATTGAAAGATCCTCCAGGGATGGTTCGTCGGACTGCGAGAGTGTCAGTGCGTGAGGATCTTGCCGAGGAAGTCCTTGGCGCGATCGGATTTCGGCGCGGTGAAGAAGGTTTCCGGGTCGGTGTCCTCGACGATCTGCCCGTCCGCCATGAAGACGACGCGATCGCCGGCCTTGCGGGCGAAGCCCATCTCGTGCGTGACGACGACCATCGTCATTCCCTCTTTCGCGAGGGAGGTCATGACGTCGAGGACCTCGTTGACCATTTCGGGGTCGAGTGCCGAGGTGGGCTCGTCGAAGAGCATCACCTTGGGGTTCATGGCGAGGGCGCGAGCGATGGCCACGCGCTGCTGCTGGCCGCCGGAGAGCTGAGCCGGGTACTTGTCGGCCTGGTTCGCGATCCCGACCCGTTCGAGCAACCGCTGCGCGGTCTTCTCGGCTTCGTCCTTCTTCATCTTGCGAACCTTCAGCGGCCCGAGCATGACGTTCTCACGAATCGTCTTGTGCGCGAACAGGTTGAAGGACTGGAACACCATACCGACGTCGGCGCGCAGCGCAGCGAGAGTCTTGCCCTCGGAGGGGAGCGCCTTGCCGTCGACCTCGATGACGCCCTCGTCCACGGGCTCGAGGCGGTTGATGGTGCGGCAGAGAGTGGACTTACCCGAGCCCGACGGACCGAGGACGATGATGACCTGGCCGCTGGGGACCTCGAGTTCGATGTCCTTGAGAACGTGAAGATCGCCGAAGTGCTTCTGCACTCCGCGCATGGAGATCATGGGAACGGCGCCGGATGCGCGCGCGGGTTCGGGCTCGGTCATGGCGATGACCCTAGAGGTATTTTCCCCGTGCTCCGCGCCTTTCGGGTGTGGAGTGCCACAACCGTAATGGAATGTTTACTCCGCCCCCGTGGAGCGAACGTGGTGTCGACGTCGGGTGGTCGATGCGCTAGGTTGCCGGGCCGTACCCTGGAGGGGTGGATACGATCTACCCCGACACCGATTCCGGAACGGCCCGCACCTACCAGGTGCGCACCTACGGCTGCCAGATGAACGTGCACGATTCCGAACGTCTGTCCGGCCTGCTCGAGGACGCGGGGTATCGACCCGTGGCCGACGACACTGCCCCCGACCTGGTGGTCTTCAACACCTGCGCGGTGCGCGAGAACGCGGACAACAAGCTGTACGGCAATCTCGGCCAGCTCCGTCCGGCCAAGGACGCCGATCCGAGCATGCAGATCGCCGTCGGCGGGTGCCTCGCGCAGAAGGACCGCGAAACGGTCGTGAAGAAGGCCCCGTGGGTGGACGTGGTCTTCGGTACCCACAACATGGGCTCGCTGCCCGCACTTCTCGATCGCGCTCGTCACAATCAGCGCGCGGAAGTCGAGATCCTCGAGTCGCTCGACGCGTTCCCGTCGACCCTCCCCGCGAAGCGCGATTCCGCGTACGCGGGCTGGGTGTCGATCTCGGTGGGCTGCAACAACACGTGCACGTTCTGCATCGTCCCCGCCCTGCGCGGCAAGGAGGTGGACCGTCGGCCCGGCGACATCCTCGCCGAGGTGCAGGCGCTCGTCGACGAGGGCGTTCTCGAGGTCACGTTGTTGGGCCAGAACGTCAACGCGTACGGGGCGTCCTTCGCCGATCCCGAACAACCGCGTGACCGGGGCGCGTTCGCCGCGCTGCTGCGAGCCTGCGGATCGATCGAGGGGCTCGAGCGGGTGCGCTTCACCTCACCGCACCCCGCCGAGTTCACCGACGACGTCATCGAGGCCATGGCGTCGACCCCCAACGTCTGTCCGACGCTGCACATGCCGCTGCAATCCGGTTCGGACCGAGTGCTGCGCGCGATGCGCCGCTCGTACCGCAAGGACAAGTTCCTGGGCATCATCGACCGTGTCCGCGCGGCCATCCCGCACGCGTCGATCACCACCGACATCATCGTCGGTTTCCCCGGGGAGACCGACGAAGATTTCGAGGAGACCATGGACGTGGTTCGGCGCGGGCGGTTCGCGAGCGCGTACACGTTCCAGTACTCCAAGCGCCCCGGTACGCCGGCCGCCGACATGGCGGACCAGATTCCGAAGGCCGTGGTGCAGGAGCGGTTCGAGCGGCTGATCGCCTTGCAGGAGGAGATTCAGCTCGCCGAGAACCGCCGCGTGATCGGCACCGAGGTCGAGCTGCTCGTCGCCGCGGGCGCCGGGCGCAAGAACGCGGAGACGGAGCGCATGAGCGGACGGGCCCGCGACGGGCGTCTCGTCCACTTCGCTCCGGTGGGCGAGCTCGACGGCGCGATCCGTCCCGGTGACGTCGTGGTCACCACGGTCACCGACGCACGTCCGTATCACCTGGTGGCCGACGCACACCTGCTGTCCCACCGGCGCACGACCGCCGGTGACCGTCACGAGCTCGGGGTGATGCCCAAGACCGCACCGGTGGGTGTCGGCCTGGGTCTGCCGACCGTCGGGGCACCCGCGACCGTTCCCTCTCCGTCCACCGCATCGATGGGATGTGCACTGTGAACATGCCGATCAGCCACTACGAATCGAGCAACGAATCCAAGTCGGCGCATGCCGCCGACGAGCGTCGTATCAGCGGCCGCATCGACCCCGGGATGCGCGCCGTGGTGGTCGCAGTTCTCGTGATGCTGCTGCTCCTGAGCTTCGCGCTGCCGCACACGGGAGGCGCCAACGCCTGGGACGTCCTGACGGGAGCCGACAGCGCCCGCGACGAATCGGTCGCACTGCCGTCGCGCATCTTCGTCGGGCTCGCGCTGGTGTTCTCGGTCGGCTTCTCGTCGCTGGCGCTCGTGACCCAGCGGTGGGCCCTCGCGTGGGTGGCTCTCTACGGCTCCGGGGTGGCCACGGTCTTCGGTGTCCTCGCGGTCTGGTCGCGGCAGACGGTGCCGTCCACCGCGCAGGGCGCGGGCCCCGGAATCGGCCTGCTCGTCGGATGGTTCCTGGTTCTGGTGCTCGCGTTCCACTGGTTCAAGGTGGTGCTGAACCGCTCCGCGTTGCAGTGGGCCGCCGCCGACCGTCGCCGTGAGGCGGCGGCGGCGAACCCGAGCGCTCGGGCCAGCGTCCTCGAGGCGACGATGAGAGAGGCGAGCGCGAAACGGCGGACGGACCAGGGCTGAGCCCGGTCCGGCCGCCGCGAGCCGAACTACCGTCCGTCGACGGCGGACTCCGCCGCCTCGGCCCACTCGCGCCACTGCTGGGCCTGCGCCTGTGCCTTCGCGGCGTCCTTCGCCTTGCCGGCCGCCTCGGCCTTCGCGGCCTGCTCCTCGAACTGCGCGACCCGCTCCCGGAACTGAGCGGCGCGAGCCAGGGCTTCGGGGTCCGTGCGTCGCCATTGTGAATCGGCGGCGTCGCGCACGCGCTTCTCGATGGCGCGGATCTTGCCTTCGAGATCGTGCATCCGTTCGCGGGGGACCTTGCCGATCGCATCCCACTTGTCCTGCAACGTGCGCAGTGCGGCCCTGGCCGCGTCGAGATCGACGTCGGGATCGATCTCACCCGTCTCGGCCAGCAACTTCTCCTTCGCCACCGCGTTGGCCTCGAACTCGGCGTCGACCTCGGACTGAGCCGCGTTTCGAGCCTGGAAGAACACGTCCTGCGCGCCCTTGAACTTCTGCCACAGCGCGTCGTCGGCGTCGCGAGGTGCTCGGCCCGCAGCCTTCCACTCCGTCAGCAGATCGCGGAACACGGCGGCCGTCCCCGCCCAGTCGGTGGACGTCGACAACGCCTCCGCCTGTGCGACCAACTCTTCCTTGCGAGTCTTGGCGGCGCCGCGCTCGCGGTCGAGGTCCGCGAAGTGCGCACCCCGTCGGCGATTGAACGTCTCACGGGCCTTGGAGTAGCGCTTCCACAGTGCGTCGTCGACCTTGCGATCGACCCCGCGGATGGTCTTCCACTCGTCGAGGATCGCGCGCAGCCGATCGCCCGCCACCTTCCACTGGGTCGATTCGTTGCCGATGGTCTCGGCTTCGACCGCGAGGGCTTCCTTGCGCGCGGTCTGCTCGGACTTCTCGCTCTCCTTGCGGCGGCGGTGTTCGGCAGCCACCTCGTCCGAGTGCTCGACGACCTCGGTGAGCCTCCGCGACAGGGCGTCGATGTCCCCGATGACGGCTGCGGTGGGCAGCGTCTCCAGCAGCGTCGCCGCGGCGTTCTTGGTCTTCTTCGCGTCTCCCGCACCGGAAGCCAGGCGCGCCTCGAGCAACGCCACCTCCGTCGCGAGATCGTCGTACCGACGCCCGAAGTGGGCGAGACCCTCGGCGGCGTCCCCGGCCTGCCACGATCCGACCTGACGTTCACCGTCCGCCGTCGTGACCCATGCGGTGCCGTCGTCGTCGACGCGGCCCCATCGGGAGGGGTCGGTGACCACGGGCGTCGGCGCGTGCGGCGCCGTCGGCGCGTGCGGGGTGGGGTGCGAACGCTCGGCTCCGTCGCCGTTCGGCATCGGCGCTGCGGGAGCGGGACGCGGGCCACCGCCGGGACGAGGACCCGGGCGCGGACCGGGTCGGGGCGCGGACTGCTGGGGTGCTGCGGAATCGGGTGTGGTCTGGGGTGCGTCGGGATCGGTCATGTTCGGTTCCTCGTCTCTGCCGCGCGTCACGGCTGCCTGATACGCAGTCTTCGGATCCGACAGGCCGTGGCGGTGTGCTCATCGACCGGCCGGGTCCGACTGGGACCATTCAACCCCCTCGAGCGGTGAGGCGAGCATCGAAAGCGGAGTCGAGCGAGGAAATCGAGGTGTCCGACGGGTCCGCTACCGTGACGGACGTGCTGTCCGCCGTCGCTTTCGTTCCCTCCCCGCCCCTGCTGCTTCCCGCCCTCGCGGGCGCGGCGACCGACGAGATCGCGGACCTGAGGGCCGCCGTGGACGCGGCCGGCGAATTTCTGCGCGACCACGCGGACCGGTGGATCGTGGTGGGTACGGGGACGGAGACCGTCGAGGTACCGCCGACCGCACGGGGGACGTACGCGGGGTTCGGGGTGGACGCAGTCGTCGATCTGGGACCGGACGCGGCCGGGGAACCGGACCGCGATCTCCCTCTCGCGGCGCTGACGGCCGGATGGTTGCGTGGCCGGATCCTTCCCGACGCGTCCCTGCCGGTGTGTATCGGCGCGGCGTCGTCGACGCCGAGGGAGTGTGCCCAGCTCGCGGCGCGGTGGGCGTCGACACTCGCCGACGATTCCGGGCGGTGGGGTGTCCTGGTGGTCGGCGACGGCGCCACGACACTCACGGACAAGGCCCCGGGTGCGTTCGACGAGCGGGCCGAGGAGGTGCAACGAGCCGCGGACGACGCGTTGGCCACGGGGGACACGGCTGCCCTGGTCGAACTGGACGCCGAGCTCTGCGCCGAGCTCGGTGTCGGTGGCCGCGCGGCCTGGCAGATCGCCGCCGCGATGGTCGGCGATCGGACGGTCTCGAACCCGACGACGCTGTATCGAGGCGCCCCGTACGGCGTCGGGTACTTCGTCGGTACGTGGTTGCTGTGACCGGGGACGTTCCGCGTCCGCTCGCCGTGGTCGGCCCGACCGCGACGGGCAAGTCGTCCCTCGCCCTCGACGTCGCCGAGCGTGTCGGCGGCGAGATCGTCAACGTCGACGCGATGCAGCAGTACCGGGGGATGGACATCGGCACCGCCAAGACACCGACGGACGAGCGTCGTGGGATCGCGCACCACCGGTTGGACGTTCTCGATGTCACCGATACCGCGACCGTCGCCGCCTATCAGAGCGCCGCGGTCGCCGAGATCGAGGATCTGCTCGTGCGCGGCGTCGTTCCGGTGATCGTGGGTGGTTCCATGATGTACGTGCAGGCGTTGCTCGATCGTTGGGAGTTTCCCGCCACGGATCCCGCCGTGCGGGCGAAGTGGGAGGACGTGCTGCGTGACGAGGGACCGGCGGGCGTCCATCGTGCACTGACGGCGGCGGATCCGGTGGCGGCGGCGTCGATCCTGCCCACCGACGGACGCCGCATGGTGCGTGCTCTCGAGGTCGTCGAGTTGACCGGCGAGCCGTTCGCGGCGTCGGCACCGACCATCGGTGCGCCGCCGCGGTGGGACACGCTCGTGCTGGGAATCGACCGGGAGACGAGCGAACTCGACGCCCGGATCGCCGACCGGACGGAGAAGATGTTCGACTCCGGTTTCGTCGCCGAGGTGGAGAGCTTGCTCGCCCACGGCCTGCGGGACGGCGTGACGGCGCGGCGGGCGATCGGGTACGCGCAGGTGATCGACCTCGTCGACGGTGAGATCGACGAGGACCGAGCCCGCGAACTGACGTTCGTGGGCACCCGGCGCTACGTGCGACGACAGCGTTCCTGGTTCCACCGCGACCCCCGCATCCACTGGTTGCGCGGCGACGATCCCGATCTCACCGCCGCCGCCCTCGACGCCTACGGAGCTTCCCGATGACCGACGCCGTCGTCACCACGCGCAACGCCCGGTTCCAGCAGTGGCAGTCCTACCTGACCACTCGCGCGAAGCGGACCAAGGCGGGCGTGTTCTTCGTCCACGGAGTCCGCCCGATCACTCTGGCGCTGGACCACCACTGGCCGTTGGACTGCGTCCTCTACCGCCAGGACGGTCCGGCGCTGTCCCAGTGGGCGCAGAGCACCGTCGATCGGATCCGTGCGTCCGGTGTGCCGGCCGTGGCCGTGGCGGCCGACCTGATGGCCGAGCTCGGCGATCGTCAGGGCGGCGCACCCGAGCTTCTGGTCCTCGCGACGTCTCGGCTCGCCGACCATCGAACGTGGTCGCCGTCGGAGCCGAACCCGGTGGTGGTCGTGTTCGACCGACCGTCCTCGCCCGGCAACCTGGGCACGCTGATCCGCTCGGCCGATGCCTTCGGTGCGTCCGCCGTGGCGATCACCGGGCACGGCGCGGATCCCTTCGACCCGGTGTGCGTGCGCGCGACCACGGGATCACTGTTCTCGGTACCGGTTCTGCAGGTCGGCGGGCCGGAGCAGGTGTTGGACATGGTGCACCGACTCGCGTTCGACGCCGACGCGTTGACCGTGGTGGGGACCGACGAGACCGGCGCCGTGCCGTTGTTCGGTCACGACTTCACCCGCGGCACCGTGCTCGTGGTGGGCAACGAGACCCGCGGAATGAGTGCGGCGTGGCGGGACGCGTGCGACGCGGTGGTGTCCATTCCGATCGGTGGAGCCGCGAGCTCGCTGGGCGCGCCGTCGGCGGGTGCGGTCGCGTTGTACGAGATCGCCCGGCAGCGCAGCCACTGACGCGGTGCGAATGGGAGAATGAGGGCATGCAGTTCACCAAGGGACACGGCACCCAGAACGACTTCGTGATCCTCCCGGATCCCGAGGCCGCGATCGACCTTCGCGCCGACCGCGTCGCCGTGCTGTGCGATCGCCGTGCCGGGCTGGGAGCCGACGGCGTGCTGCGCGTCGCACGCAGCGGTGCCCTGGTGGCCGCGGGTGTTCTGGATGCGTTGCCGGACGGCGTGGGCGAGGACGACTGGTTCATGGACTATCGCAACGGCGACGGCTCGGTCGCGGAGATGTGCGGCAACGGCGTGCGGGTGTTCGCCCATTACGTCCGATCCGAAGGGTGGGTGGACACCGACCGCTTCACCGTCGGCTCGCGGGCCGGTGCGCGTCCGGTGATCGTGCACTCCCACGACTCCATCGATGCCGACGTGACCGTGGAGATGGGCCGGGTTCGGGTGTTCGAATCGTCGACGGCGCAATTGGGCGATCGCACGTTCACGGGAATCGGTGTCGACGTCGGAAATCCGCATTTGGTCTGCGTCGCAACGGAATTGGACGCCGACTCGCTGCGGTCACTGGACCTCACGGCGGCTCCGGTCTACGACACCGCGGTGTATCCGAACGGGGTCAACATCGAGTTCGTGACCGCGCCGCGAGACGGATCCGTCGACATGCGGGTGCACGAACGCGGGGTGGGGGAGACCCGCTCGTGCGGCACCGGCATCGTCGCGACCGCCGTCGCGGCCCTGCGCCACGACGGACACGAGGCGGGTGAGATGTCGGTGCGCGTACCGGGCGGTGTCGTCGTCGTGCGAACGGACGGGTCGACCGCGTCGTTGCGTGGGCCGTCGGTGCTGGTGGCGTCGGGAGAGGTCTCGGAGGCCTGGTGGGCGGGGCTGGGGATATGACAGTGGGCGGGCCTGGGGACGTGACGGTGGGCGGGCCTGGGGCTCGGTACGCAGTAATGACGATGCGCACGGGCGGTATTTCGTGGATCATGGGTCTCGTATGAGTAAATCGAACGCAGCGGCCGACACGGCCGCCACCAGGGCAGCCGACGACGCTGCCGACGTCATCCATGCCGACGCCGAGGACCACGAGGACCACGAGTGGTCGACGGGCGAGATGCAGCTCGACGAGCGCACCGCACTGCGCCGCGTCGCCGGCCTGTCCACCGAGCTCACGGACGTCACCGAGGTCGAGTACCGCCAGCTTCGCCTCGAACGCGTGGTGCTGGTCGGGGTCTGGACGTCCGGGTCCGCCGCCGAAGCGGAATCGTCCATGGCCGAATTGGCTGCTCTCGCCGAGACCGCCGGGTCCGAGGTCCTTGACGCTTTGGTTCAGCGCCGAGACACGCCGGACGCCGCCACGTACATCGGTTCCGGCAAAGCCAAGGAACTGCGCGAGGTGGTTCTGGCCACGGGCGCGGACACCGTGGTCTGCGACGGTGAACTCACCCCGGCGCAGCTCACCGCACTGGAGAAGGTGGTGAAGGTCAAGGTCATCGACCGCACCGCCCTGATTCTGGACATCTTCGCTCAGCACGCGTCGTCCCGAGAGGGCAAGGCGCAGGTGGCGTACGCGCAGATGGAGTACATGCTCCCGCGGCTGCGAGGCTGGGGTGAGTCCATGTCCCGGCAGGCCGGTGGCCGTGCCGGCAGCAACGGCGGGGTGGGTCTGCGTGGTCCCGGTGAGACGAAGATCGAGACCGACCGTCGACGCATCCGCGAGCGGATGGCCAAGCTGCGCCGCGAGATTCGCGGGATGAAGCAGGCGCGCGACACCAAGCGCGAACGTCGGCTGAACGGCGGAACGCCGTCGATCGCCATCGTCGGCTACACCAACGCCGGGAAGTCGAGCCTGTTGAACGCGCTCACCGGCTCGGGTGTGCTGGTGCAGAACGCACTCTTCGCCACCCTCGACCCGACCACCCGGCGTGGTCACCTCGACGACGGTCGCGAGTGCGTGTTCACCGACACCGTCGGATTCGTGCGTCACCTGCCGACCCAGCTGGTCGAGGCGTTCCGGTCGACTCTCGAGGAGGTCACCGACGCGGACCTCCTGCTGCACGTGGTGGACGGATCCGATCCGCTGCCGGTCAGCCAGATCGAGGCCGTTCGCGAGGTGGTGGTCGAGGTGGTGCGGGAGCAGAACGCGTCGGCACCGCCCGAGTTGATCGTGATCAACAAGATCGACGCGGCCGACCCGGTCACGCTGACGCAGTTGCGCGGCGTGTTGCCGGACGCGGTGTTCGTGTCGGCCAAGACCGGCGAGGGCATGGACGAATTGCGTACCGTGCTCGGCGAGATGGCCAGGCCACCGGAGGTCTCGGTGAGCGTGCTGGTTCCGTACGACCGCGGCGATCTGGTCTCGCGCATCCACGCCGACGGCCGCATCTCCTCGACCACGCACGAGAACGGGGGCACGCGCATCGACGCGACCGTGCCCACGGCGCTCGCGTCGGTTCTGGTCGATTTCGCGCACAGTGCGTAAGCGGGGGCAGCTCGCCGTTCTCGGAGCGGCCGCCATGGCCGCGACGGCTCTGGCCCCGGGAGCGGCGTCGGCGCAGAGCGCGGCGGAGGAGTACTGCACACCGACCGATCCCGGGCTGGCCGAACTGTCCGGACTCACCTACCTCGACGGTTCGATGTACGCCGTGGGAGACAGCGGAACCGACGATCGGGTTGCGCACCTGGACTCCTCGTGCGGAGTGGTGGAGTGGTTGCCGAATCCCGTCGACCCGTACGACGTGGAAGATCTGTCCGCATTCGACGGCTCGCTGTGGCTCGCCGACATCGGCGACAACGATCGGCGTCGAGACTCGGTCGCTCTCACTCGTATGGACACGACGGCGGGGGAGCCCGGCGATCTGGTTCGGCTGACGTACCTCGACGGCGCACACGATGCGGAAGCACTGCTCATCGGTGGCAACGGTCATCCCGTCGTCGTCACGAAGGACGGGATGGGTGGCGGTGGTGTCTACACCGTCGATCGCGCCGTGACCGACCTGCCGAGTCCCGGCCCCACCGCCCTGACCCGGGTGGCGGACTTCGCCGTCGCCGCGACCGGTACGCCGGGTGGCCCGCCCGTGCTGGTCGGCTCGACGCTCGTCACGGGCGGTGCGGTGAGTCCGGACGGTTCCGAGGTCGCGGTACGGACCTACACCGACGTCTATCTGTGGTCGGTCGAGAACGACGAGGTGGCCGCAGCGCTCACGCGTCCCCCCGATCGCATCCTTCCCGTACCGGGGCAGCCCCAGGGCGAAGCCGTCGCGTACACCGAGGACGGCGATCTGCTGATCGCATCGGAGCGTGGGATCGACGCCGCGGCACCCTTGCCGCCCATCGAGGTCATCCGAGCCGAGACGGTGCAGAACGCCCCGGCCTTCGCGGCGCAGGCCACCGACGCGCAGGCTACCGATGCGCAGGAGACCGGGGTGCCGGCGGACGAGCCGGCCGCACCCGCGGAGCCCGAGGGGTCGATCGTGTGGCCGCTGCTCGGTGCGGTCGCGTCCGTGCTGGTGGTCGTCGCGGTCACGGCATTCGGGCTGACGAAGTTGTTCCGCAGCCGCTGACCCCCATCGCGTCGGATACTCGCGATCGATGCGTGGATCCGTGGCCACTGCAGCACCCACGGATCCACACAGTGCCTACGAGACAGCGCCTACGAGACAGTGCCCGCGAATACGCACCGCAACACAGAAGGCCCCGCCCGAGTTGTCCCGGGCGGGGCCTTCTGCGTCGTGTGATGGGTCAGGCGTCGAGATCGGACTCCACGAGAGCGGCGATCTTGTCGAGGGTGGCCTGATCGTCGCTGGTGACCGTGACCTCGGTGCCCTTGGTGGCGCCGAGCGTCATGATCATCAGTGCGGATCCGCCGTCCACGGCCTCCTCGCCGTCCACCTCCAGGGTGACGTCGACTCCGGAATCGGCGACGGCTTCCGCGATGATGGCGGCCGGGCGAGCGTGCAGGCCGACGGCCGAGCCGACGGTGACTGTGGTGCTGGGCATGAAGAAGCTCCCTCGGGTCGGTGAATCTGGTGTCGAATGACGATACTGCCAGCGATCAGGCGGCGACCGCGACGCGATCGTCGGCGATCTCGGAATTCTTCTTGCCGGCGAACTGCTTGACTCCCGTCACCAGGACCGCGGAGACCACGGTGCCGATGGCCAGCGCCACCATGAACAGCAGGAAGTTGTTCATGGCGAAGAAGACGACGAGTCCGCCGTGCGGGGCGCTGAGGGTGACGCTGAACGACATGATCAGGGCACCGGTCACGGCACCGCCGGCCATCATGGACGGGATGACGCGGAGCGGGTCCGTCGCGGCGAACGGAATGGCGCCCTCGGAGATGAACGCGGAACCCAGCAGCCAGGCCGCCTTGCCGTTCTCGCGCTCGACGGCGCTGTAGAGCGCGGGACGCAGGATCGTGGACGACAGCGCCATGGCGAGTGGCGGAACCATACCGGCGGCCATGACGGCGGCCATGATGCGCAGCGAAGCCTCGTTGTCGATCGCGAGTCCGGCGGTGGCGAAGGCGTAGGCCGCCTTGTTGACCGGGCCGCCGAGGTCGAAGCACATCATGAGGCCGAGGATGACGCCCAGGATGATGACGGACGATCCGGACAGGCCGTTGAGCCAGTCGGTGAGACCGGTGGTGATGGCGGCGAGCGGGCGACCGAGCAGCAGGAACATCAAGGCACCGACGGCCAGGGTGGCACCGAGAGGAATGATCACGACCGGCATCAGACCGCGCAACCAGCTGGGCACGGCGATGCGGCTGATCGACAGTGCGATGAAGCCGGCGATGAGGCCACCGACCAGACCGCCGATGAAGCCCGCGCCGACGAAGACGGCCACGGCACCGGCGGTGAAACCGGGAGCGATACCGGGCCTGTCGGCGATGGCGAACGCGATGTAACCGGCGAGGGCGGGAACGAGGAAGCTGAACGCGAGTCCACCGAGCTGGAACAGCACCGCACCGATGTAGATGGACAGACCGCCCTCGGGGAGGTTGGTCAGGGTGTTGTTGAGAACGACGTCTTCCGCGACATCGGTGATCTCGTATCCACCGATGAGGAAGCCGAGTGCGATGAGCAGACCACCGGCGGCGACGAACGGGATCATGTAGCTGACGCCGGTCAGCAGGATCTGGCGGATTCGCGTTCCCCAGCCGAGCCCACCGGCGGCACCGGCGGCTGCCGATGCACCGGGGGCGGTTCCGGAGACCCGAGCGGCCGACGGATTGCTGCCGGCGGAGAGGGCCTCGGCGACCATCTTGTCGGGCTCGTTGATGGCGCGCTTGACGCCCGACTCGACGACGGGCTTGCCCGCGAAGCGCTCGCGACCCTTGACGCCCACGTCGGTCGCGAAGATGACGGCCTCGGCGGAAGCGATGAGCTGAGGGTCCAGGGCAGTGGAGCCGGACGATCCCTGGGTCTCCACGTGCACGGTGACTCCGGCGCGCTCGCCGGCGTCCTTCAGCGAATCGGCCGCCATGTAGGTGTGCGCGATGCCGGTGGGGCACGCGGTGATGGCGACGATGTGCTTCGCTGCACCGGAATCGGCGGTGGCGGACGGCGACCCGGTCTTGGTCATGGTGGCCGCACCGGCGCCGGCGGTGGCACCCGCAGCGGCGCCGGTGGCGGGCTTGGGGGGCGTCGCGGCAGCCGGCGCCTTGGGGGCGAGAACGCCCTCGACCAGCGCGACGACGTCGGCCGGGGTGGCGGCTTCGCGCAGCGAGGTGACGAACGCGGGCTTGACCAACGCTCGGGCGAGCGACGAGAGCAGCTTCATGTGCTCGGCGCCGGCGCCGTCGGGTGCGGCGATGAGGAAGACGAGATCCGCGCCGCCGTCGGGGGCACCGAAATCGACCTTCGGGTTCAGCCGAGCGAAGCCGAGCGAGGCGGTGGTGACCGACGCGGACCGGCAGTGCGGAATCGCGATGCCGCCGGGCAGGCCGGTGGCCGACTGCGCTTCGCGGGCGAGTGCCGCGTCGCGGAGACCGTCGGCGTCCGACGCGCGACCGGCGTCGGTCAGGACGGTGGCGAGACGCTGGATGACCGCGTCCTTGGACGAGCCGAGATCGGCGTCGAGCAGGATCAGGTCCTCGGCGATGATGCCGGGGGAGGAACCCGAAGCCGTGGTGGAACTGGACATGGTGGTGGTCCTTCGTTGGTGGGAACGAGCGAGCGGATGTCGTGTGGTGATCAGGCGGGTGGAGACGTCGAGACGGGTGGTGAATCGAGAGCTCGAACGGTGACTCCGCCCGGGTTCACGTGTGCCGGCGTGGGAAGTCGCGTTCCGGGGAGACCGGCCGCGGCCGTTCCGTAGGCGACGGCACGGGTGAGGCGGCCGGCGCCGTCCTCCCCGTCGAGATCGGCCAGGACGTAGCCGGCCAAGGAGGAGTCACCCGCGCCGACGGTGCTGCGCGGTGTGATGGGCGGTGGGGTCGCGAACCAGGCTCCGCTGTCGGTGACCAGGACGGCGCCCGCGCCGCCGAGCGTGGCGAGAACGGCGCCGACGCCTCGGTCGACAAGTACGCGGGCGGCCTCGACGGTGGGCATCGGATCACCCTGTGAGGCGGCGAGTTCCAAGGCGTCGCCGTCGAAACCGGTGAGCTGGGCCAGCTCCTCCGCGTTCGGCTTGATCAGATCGGGTGCGGTCTCGGGAAACCCCTCGGCCAGCGCGAGGAGGGGCGCGTCGGACGTGTCGACGGCCACCTTGCAGCCGGTGCTCCGCAGTGCGGTGACGAGTGTCCCGTACCACCCCGCATCGACGCCCGGGGGAACGGAGCCGGACAGCACCACCCAGTCGGCGCGTTCGCCGAGTTCGAGAACCGAGGACGCCAGACCGGACACCGTGTCGGCCGAGAGCACGGCGCCGAGCTCGTTGATCTTGGTGGTGGTGCCGTCGGGCTCGCTCACGGTGAGGTTGGTGCGGGCCAGTCCCGCGGTGGGGACCGAGTGGTAGCGCACGCCGAGCGCACCGAGGGCGGTGAGGATGGGATCGGTTCCGCTACCGGGCAACACCGCGGTGCAGGCTCGGCCGGCGGCCGTGATGACCCGGGCGACGTTGACGCCCTTGCCGCCGGGTTCGGTGGTGGTGCTCGCGGCTCGCTGGACACCGCCGCGCGCGAGTGGTCCCTCGAGGGAGACGGTGCGATCCATGCTGGGGTTGGCCGTCAGGGTGAGGATCATGCGACCACCACCTCCAATCCGTGTTGCTGCAGACGGGTGCAGTCGGCGTCGGTGATGCCCTCGTCGGTGACGAGGACGTCGACGCAGTCGAGGCTGGCGAAGGACATGAAGAACTCGAGGCCGATCTTGGCCGCGTCGGCGACCACCACGACGCGATCCGCGGCACGCACCATGGCGCGCTTGACGGCGGCCTCGTCGGTGTCCGGGGTGGAGAGCCCGTGGCCGATGCTCAGCGCGTTGGTCCCGATGAACGCGACGTCGACTCGCAGGGTCGCCAGAACGCCGAGCGCGTCCTCGCCGACAGCGGCCTGGGTGACACCGCGCACGCGCCCGCCGAGGAGGTGCAGATTCACGGCGGGCACGGTGGCGAGACGCGTGGCGATGGGCAGAGAGTTGGTGACGACGGTGAGGTCGCAATCGGTGGGAATGAGCGCCGCGAGCCGACCGGTGGTGGTGCCGGCATCGAGAGCGACACTGCCGCCGGAGGGAGGAAGGAGGGTGAGCGCGGCGGCGGCGATGAGGTCTTTCTCGCGGGCCCTGGTGTGCTCGCGCTCGGCCATTCCCGGTTCGGTGGACGTGACGAACGTGGTGGGCACGGCGCCGCCGTGTACGCGGCGCACGACGCCCATCCGGTCGAGCGACGCGAGGTCGCGGCGCACGGTCTCGGTGGTGACCCCGAAGGTCTCGGCGAGGTCGGTGACCGACACGCGTCCGCGCTGGCCGATGAGGCCGGCGATGGCACTCTGACGTTCTTCTGCGTACATGGTCGTCGACCTCCGTCCGGGTGCGGTGCGAATGTTGTGTTGGTTTATGTTGTTTTACGCCCGTCTGTGTTGACATGTCAAGAGGTTCGCGTAATCTGTGTCACAGACCGGAACGACGGAGATGTACGGCACGTACTTCGAACTCGCTCCGACCGTGCCGGACACCGCTCCGGTGAACCGAGGACGACAAACTTGTGGAGGTAGGCATGACGGGATCGATCACCGCGGAGGACTGGAAGACCGGATCGGCCCTGAGTGGAACGCCGGTGGTTCCCGGCGTCGGGTACGCCCCGGCCATCCGGCCCGCACCCCGTCCGGCTCGCCCGACCGAATCGACCGAGATCGCCGAGGCGGACCGCGAGGCCGAGACCGCGCGGTTCCGCGCCGCCGCCGCCGCGGTCGGTGCCCGTCTGCAGTCCCGTGCGGCCCTGGCCACCGGGTCTGCGTCCGAGGTGCTCGCCGCGAACGCCGCCATGGCCGAGGACCGCGGCTGGCTGTCCGCCGGCGGCAAGGCCATCGCCAAGGGCTCGGATGCGATCTCGGCCGCGGCTGCGGCCACCGACCAGTTCGTCGCCATGTTCGCCAAGCTCGGCGGTCGAATGGCCGAGCGCACCACCGATCTCCTCGACATCTGCGATCGCGTGATCGCCGAGCTGTCGGACCTGCCCGAGCCCGGTGTCCCCACGCCCACCGAGCCCTCGGTGCTCATCGCGGAAGACCTCGCGCCCGCCGACACCGCCGGTCTCGACGCGTCCCTGGTGCTGGGATTGGCCACCTCGCTCGGTGGGCCGACCAGCCACACCGCGATCATCGCGCGTCAGCTCGGCATCCCCTGCGTCGTGGCCGTCGCCGGTCTCGACGACGTCGCGTCGGGAACGCCCGTGTTGATCGACGGGATCTCCGGAGCCGTCGTCCCGAACCCGGATCCCGAGCGCGCTCGCGCATCCGTCGAGCAGTCCAAGAAGCACCTCGCCGAGGTCGCCGAATGGACCGGGCCCGGCCGTACCGCCGACGGTTTCCGTGTCGACATCCTCGCGAACGTGCAGGACGGTGCGGGAGCCCGCGCGGCACGCGGTTCCGCCGCCGACGGTGTGGGTCTGTTCCGCACCGAGCTCAGCTTTCTCGACCGCGACATCGAACCCACGGTGGACGAGCAGACCGAGATCTACGGCGAGGTGCTCACCGCGTTCGAGGGCAAGAAGGTCGTCGTCCGCACGCTGGACGCGGGATCGGACAAGCCGCTCCGGTTCGCCAATCACGCCGACGAGGCCAACCCGGCCCTGGGCGTGCGCGGCATCCGTATCGCGGAGGGCAATCGCGGCATCCTTCACCGTCAGCTCGACGCCGTCGCGGCCGCCGCGAAGAACACCGGTTCGGCGCCCTGGGTGATGGCGCCCATGATCGCCACCAGCGCCGAGGCGAAGGCGTTCGCCGACGACGTGCGCGAACGGGGACTGACTCCCGGAGTCATGATCGAGGTTCCGGCCGCGGCTCTGCTCGCCGACCGCATCCTCGACCACGTTGACTTCCTGTCCATCGGAACCAACGACCTCGCGCAGTACACGATGGCCGCGGACCGCATGTCCGCCGATCTCGCCGCCCTCACCGATCCCTGGCAGCCGGCGGTGCTGGCACTCGTCGCGCACACGGCGAACGCCGGTGCGGCCGTGGACAAGCCGGTCGGTGTGTGTGGTGAGGCCGCGGCCGATCCGCTGCTCGCCTGTGTGCTCGTCGGCTTCGGTGTGACGTCGCTGTCCGCCGCGTCCGCCGCGGTCGCCGGAGTCGGCGCGAAGCTGCAGACGGTCACCGTGGATCAGTGCCGCCACGCCGCAGACGCGGTGCTGCGGACCTCGTCTCCGGCCGAGGCGCGGGCCGCCGCCACCGCCGTTCTGGGGTGACCGAACGGGCGGCGGGCGTGATGCGCGTCGCCCGACCGACGCGAGCGGCAGCCGAGGCCGCGTCGTCGTGAGAACATCTCACCCGTGACTTCTCGATCTCGACCGTCGTTCCTGCCCCGGTGGACCGTGCACGGTGACGGCAAGACCGTCGGCGACGATGCCGTGGTCGCCCCGGACGAGAGGTTGTCGTGGCCCCGCACGGCCGGCATCGGCATGCAGCACGTGGTGGCCATGTTCGGCGCCACCCTCCTCGTTCCCACCATCACCGGTTTCCCGGTCACCACCACCCTGTTCTTCTCGGGTGTCGGGACCATCCTGTTCCTGCTCATCACGCGGGGACGGGTGCCGAGCTACCTGGGATCGTCGTTCGCGTTCATCGCGCCTCTCGCCGCGACCAGTGGGGACGGCCCCGCCGCTCAGCTCGGTGCCGTGTTGGTGGTGGGTGTCGCCCTCGCACTGGTGGGTGTGGTGGTCAAGCTGGCGGGTGCCGCGGCACTCGACGCGGTGATGCCGCCGTTGGTGACCGGCGCGATCGTGGCGCTCATCGGTCTCAATCTCGCGCCCACGGCGGTGGATTCGTACGAGATGCAGCCGCTCGTGGCGACGGTGACCTTGGTGGCGGTGCTCCTGGTGACCGTGGCCGGGCCCGGTCTGATCGGGCGGCTCGGCATCCTCTTCGGTCTGGTGATCGGGTGGGTCTTCGCGGCGATCATCGGCGAGGTCGACGCGGCGCGTGTCGACGCGCTCCGCGACGCTCCGTGGATCGGCATCCCGGAATTCACGGGCCCGACGTTCCAGTTGTCCGCCATCCTGGTGGCGCTCCCCGTCGTGGTGGTGCTGGTGGCGGAGAACGTCGGCCACGTGAAGGCCGTCGCGGCGATGACGGGTCGGTCGCTCGACGACGTCGCGGGCGATGCGCTGATCGCCGACGGTGTCGCGACCGCGTTGGCCGGCGCCGGCGGTGGGTCGGGAACCACCACCTATGCGGAGAACATCGGCGTGATGGCGGCGACGCGCGTCTACTCGACGGCGGCGTACTGGGTGGCCGCGGCCACGGCTCTGGTGCTGGCGTTCTCGCCCAAGTTCGGTGCGCTCATCTTCACGGTCCCCAGCGGGGTCATCGGGGGCGCGACCCTGGTGCTCTACGGGTTGATCGGACTGCTCGGCGTGCGGATCTGGCAGAACGCCGGCGTCGACTTCACCGACCCCGTGAATCTCATGGTCGCGGCGGCCGCGGTGGTGGCCGGCGTCGGCGATCTGACGTTGACCCTCGGATCGGTCGAGCTCGGCGGCATCGTGTGGGGATCCGTCGGCATCCTCCTGGTGTACCCCCTGCTGCGGTGGATGTCCGGATCACGCGGTCGCTCGCGGGAGGGCTCGGTGCAGAAGTCGGTGTGACCGACGACTGCGTCGAGGAATCTCCGTGCCCGTCACCCTCGTCTCGTCGCGCGCCGTCGTGGCGGAAACCGTCATCGATCGCAGCCGGTTCCTCGCGCGCCTCGTGCGCGTTCGCAGCGAATCGGAAGCGGCGACGGTGATCGCTGCGGTGAGAACCGAGTTCCCGGACGCCGGGCACCACTGCTGGGCGTTCGTCGTCGGCCCCGATTCCGAGAGTCGGCGGCAACGATCCTCCGACGACGGCGAGCCCGGCGGCACGGCGGGGATCCCGATGCTGGGTGTACTCGCCGGACACGATCTCGTCGACGTGGTCGCCGTGGTGAGCCGGTGGTTCGGCGGAGTGAAGTTGGGTGCGGGTGGGTTGGTGCGTGCCTACTCGGGAGCGGTGAGCGCGGCACTCGACCGTGCCGCGGTGGGGGAGTTGGTCCGCCGGGACGTCCTCGAGGTCGCACTGCCCCACGCCGACGCCGGACGCGTCGAGTCCCTGGTCCGCTCGGAGGGCTTCGTCGTCGACGATACGGCGTACGCGGAGGACGTTCGGTTCCGCCTCGTCGGTGACGAGGCTCGACTACGGGCGACGCTGGCCGCGGCGACCGGAGGGCGTGCGCGGGCGGACCTCGTCGGTCATCGCTGGGTTCTCGCGACACCAGCGTGACCCACCTGGTCACCTAATGCGCTCGCGCTGGTCATCGACGCTGATGGTGATGGGTCCTAGTCTCGAACGAGATACGCCGTACGCCCGATGAGGAGAGTCATGAAGCGCACGATTTTCGAGCCCGAGCACGATCTGTTCCGCAGCTCGTACAAGAAGTTCCTCGAGCAGCACGTCGCTCCGCACCACGCCCAGTGGGAAGAGCAGAACATCGTCGACCGCGGCGTGTGGATCGAAGCCGGCAAGCAGGGCTTCCTCGGTATGGCAGCTCCGGAGGAGTTCGGTGGCGGCGGAGTCGAGGATTTTCGGTACAACGCCATCGTGACCGAGGAGACCACCGCCGGTGGGTACAGCGGAATCGGCTTCACCTTGCACAACGATGTCACCGCCCCGTACTTCATCAACCTCACGAACGACGAGCAGAAGGGCCGCTGGCTTCCCGGTTTCTGCTCCGGCGAACTGATCTCGGCGATCGCCATGACCGAGCCCGGAACCGGTAGCGACCTGCAGGGCATCAAGACTCGTGCGGTCAAGGACGGCGACGACTGGGTCCTCAACGGCTCCAAGACGTTCATCACCAACGGCATCAACGCCGACCTGATCGTCGTCGTCGCGTGCACGGACCCGGACAAGGGTGCCCAGGGCTTCAGCCTGTTCGTCGTCGAGCGCGACATGCCCGGATTCGAGCGTGGGCGCAACCTCGACAAGATCGGCATGAAGGCCCAGGACACCGCGGAGCTCAGCTTCACCGATGTGCGGGTCCCCGCAGCCAACCTGCTCGGTGAAGAGGGCATGGGGTTCATCTACCTCATGCAGAACCTGCCGCAGGAGCGTCTGTCCATCGCCGTGGTCGCCGCGGCCGCGATGGAATCGGCGCTGAACATGACCATTCAGTACTGCAAGGATCGCAAGGCGTTCGGCAAGCCGATCGGCAAGTTCCAGAACACTCGTTTCGTGTTGGCCGAGCTGGCCACCGAGACCACTGCCGTGCGGATCATGGTGGACAAGTACATCGAGCAGCTCAACGCCGGCGACCTGAGTGTGCAGGAAGCCGCCATGGCCAAGTGGTGGACCACCGAGAACCAGGTCAAGCTCATCGACCGGTGCCTGCAGCTGCACGGTGGCTACGGCTACATGAAGGAGTACCCGATCGCCAAGGCGTACATGGACTCCCGCGTGCAGACCATCTACGGCGGCACGACCGAGATCATGAAGGAGATCATCGGTCGCGGTCTCGATCTGTAGGTCCGCACCCGAAACCACGAAACGCCGGCTCCCCGTTCGTGGGGAGCCGGCGTTTCGTCGTCGCAGAGAGTCTCAGAGCTTGCGCATGACCGTGACGACCTTGCCGAGGACCACGGCGTCGTTGCCGTCGATCGGTTCGAACAGCGGATTGTGGGGGAGCAGCCACACCTGACCGCCGGTCCGCTTGAACGTCTTGACCGTGGCCTCGCCGTCGATCATCGCGGCGACGATGTCGCCGTTGTCCGCCACGTTCTGTTGGCGAACGACCACCCAGTCACCGTCGCAGATCGCCGCGTCGATCATCGACTCGCCCACGACGCGGAGCAGGAACAGCGAACCCGAGCCGACGAGTTCACGCGGCAACGGGAAGACGTCCTCGACGGCCTGCTCGGCGAGGATGGGACCACCGGCGGCGATCCGGCCGAGGACCGGGACGAACGTGGGGGCGGGGAGCCGGTCGTCGGTCGACTCCTCCGGGGCATCGTCGACGACGGTGCCCGCAGCGGGCACGGGATCGCCGGTGGTGCTGGCGACCGTCTCGGCCGGACGCCCGTTCTCTCCCGGCATGCGCACATCGACGGCGCGGGGGCGGTTGGGATCCCGACGAAGAAAGCCCTTGCGTTCGAGCGTGCGCAACTGGTGAGCGACGGACGACGTGGAGTTCAGCCCCACCGCGTCACCGATCTCGCGGATGCTCGGCGGATATCCACGCTCGTCGACCGATGCGCGGATGACCTCCAGAACGCGACGCTGGCGTTCGGTGAGGGCACCGTCGATGTCGGTGACACCGTTCGCATCCGTCGGCTTGGTGGAACCGGGAGGCCGTCCGGCCTTGGCCCGTCCTCCCGACGAAGCGGGAGAGCTGTCGTCTTTCATCTGCGGCTACCTCCAAGGGTTCGAACGCTCTGCGGTGAAAACGCGGTGTGGGTGAAACGCGGGATGGTGAGTCGGGTGGTGTTGGTGCGACTGGTGTTGCACCCGTCTGCTCTGATGTCGAACCTAAACCGAAACGTGCTCGTGATCAAACACCTGTTCGATTCGTGTCGCGCGTTTCGTGGACCTTGTCGGACCCTCCTGGTATAAATCGAACATGCGTTCATTCGAACGCGTGAGCGAGGCGATGTTCGAACACCGACGGTGTTCGCCCAGCGTGCAGCTCACCGGCTTTCGAACAAGGAGTGGCTCGCGATGACTCGATCTGACCTGCTGACTGCCCGTACTGCCCGCACCGCAGGTGCCGAGACCGTCGCGGTGCGCCCTCTCACCTGGGCGAACGGGTCGAACATGCGAACGAGTTCCGGGCCGGCGTCGTCGGTTGCGGTACTCGATGCCCCGGCGCGGGAGTTGCGTCGTCGCAACGGTCGTCGCGAACCCGTGCGTCCCGACGCCGGTGCGGTCGAGTACGTGCGTCGCTCGCCGGGCGTGTCCCAGGCTCCGCACGAGGAGCGGGAAGGCTTCGGAATCGCCAAGGGCGTGGGTGTGGCGCTGATCACAGCAGTATCCGCGCTCGGCCTCGTCGGCCTCGCCAACGTCAGTGCCGGTGAGGTGCCCGCCCCGGCAGCGGTGTCGGTGCAGATGGACAACGTGCAGGCCGAGTACCCCGGTTTCGGCACCGGTCGCTGATCCCGCGGGAGGCGTCACCGGTACGGGCGTGCCCCACCGCGCGTGTCCCGGGTAGTGTTCTGCGCGAGCGGCAGTCCTCGACTGCCCCGCACGTCGCACTATCGAGGGGTGTCCCGATGCATTGCCCGTTCTGCCGACACCCGGATTCTCGCGTGGTCGATTCCCGCGAGGCCGACGAGGGTCAGGCGATTCGCCGTCGCCGATCGTGCCCCGAGTGCGGTCGACGGTTCACCACCGTGGAGACCGCGGTGCTCTCGGTGGTCAAGCGCAGCGGGGTCAGTGAGCCCTTCAGCCGCGAGAAGGTCATCCGCGGAGTTCGCCGCGCATGTCAGGGCCGTGACGTCGACAACGACGCCCTGGGTCTCCTCGCCCAGCAGGTCGAGGACACGGTGCGTGCGTCCGGTTCCGCCGAGATCCCCAGCAACGAGGTCGGCCTTGCCATCCTCGGGCCACTACGCGACCTCGACGAGGTCGCGTACCTCCGGTTCGCTTCCGTCTACCGCTCCTTCAGCAGTGCCGCCGACTTCGAGCGGGAGATCGACGACATGCGCGCACGGTCAGCGGGAAGTGCCGACGCGCCGTAGATCGTCGATAGCTTTGCGCACGCGCTTCTCCGAGATCGGATACGGCGTACCGAGAGCCTGAGCGAACAGATTGACGCGAAGTTCCTCGATCATCCAGGCGACGTCCCGCACTGCAGCCGTGTTCCGCTTCGGTTCGGGAATCGACGTCAACAGCCGTTGATAATCGTCGTACACCCGATCCAACACGTCCATGCCGGCCTGATCCCGGTTCGCACTCGACGGGAACGCCTCCAATCGGCGCGTCGCTGCCGTGAGGTACCGCGGCAGGTGGGGCAGTTGTGTCTCGCCCGTCTCGAACACGAACCCGGGGAACACGAGGTTGTCGAGTTGGTCCTGCACGTCGTCCGCCGCATCGCCGCGGGCACCGTCCAATACCAGGCGCAGGCGCGTCGTGGCCGCGAGGACGGGTTCCACCAGGCGCAGAATGGACGCCGTGCGGTTCGCCAACTGCGCTCGGACGGCCTTCTCCAGTTCTGCGAAGGCGTCGGGCGACGTCACGGGCCCACCGTTCACCATCATCAACTCGTCCGCGGCGAGGGTGCGGCAATCGTCGATCAGCGCTTCGAGGGTGCCGTGGGGAGTCTGCCCCAGGGCGAGCCGCTGAGCGGGTGTGCGGCCCGCGAGGAGCGGTCTCGGCGCCACCGGGATCGCGTCGAGAAGCAGCCGGCGAGTGCCTTCGCGCATCGACGCTCGTTGCGCAGCAGCCGATCCCAGCACGCGGACGGCGACGCCGTTCTTCTCCGGGACCAGCGCGGGATAACCGGTGACCGTCTGCTGATTCACCGTGCGGGTGACCGTGGCGGGCAACGTCCCGATCGTCTCGGATGTCCACCGCGTGGCGGGTCCCTTCTCGCTGTCGGCCGCGGCGGCCGACACGGCTTTCGCGGCCGCCGCACCGAGTGATCGGCGCAACGCCGACAGGGAGGTATCGCGCCCCAGCGGCTTTCCCGACGCGTCGACGGCGAGGAACGTCATCTTCAGGTGCCGCGGCAGGGACTGGGGAGCGAAGTCCGTCGGTGCGATGGGCACCGCCCCCATGCGGGTCAGCTCCCGAGAGAGTGCGAACACCAGGGGTTCGGTGCGCGGTTTCATCGCCGCGACCGCCGCTGCCGCGTGGTCCGGCGCGGGAACGACGTTGCGGCGCAGTTCCTTCGGGAGCGTCTTGATCAACGCGGTCACCAGCTCCTGGCGCATTCCGGGCACCAGCCAGTCGAACCCGACGTCGGAGACCTGCGACAGCAGCGCGATGGGGACGACGATGGTGACACCGTCGTCCTCGGTGCCCGGTTCGAATTGATAGCGGAGCGAGAACTGCAGTTCTCCCTGCCGCCACGCATCGGGATAGGCACCGCCGAGTACGTCGGCGGCGTCCGGATTGACCACGGTGGTGCGGTCGAAGTCGAGCTGGTGGGGCGCGGTGCGCGAGGCTTTCTTCCACCAGCGGTCGAAGTGGCGCGCCGAGACGACCGTGTCCGGTACTCGCTCGTCGTAGAAGTCGAAGAGGGTGTCGTCGTCGACCACGATGTCGCGGCGTCGGGCCCGATTCTCCAATTCCTCGGCGTCGCTGCGCAATTCCTGGTTGCGGTGGAAGAACGCATGGTGTGTCTTCCATTCCCCCTGTACCAGGGCATGGCGAAGGAACAGATCCCGCGATACCTCCGCGTCGATGGTGCTGTAGGTGACGGGGCGTTTCGCGACGAGGGGAAGTCCGTACAGCGTGACCCGCTCGTACGCCATGGCCACCTCACGCTTGGTGGACCAGTGCGGCTCGGAGTGGATCCGCTTGATGAGGTGAGGTGCCAGCTTCTCGGCCCACTCGGGCTCGATCCGGGCGCCCATGCGAGCCCAGAGCCGACTGGTCTCCACGAGCTCGGCCGCCATGATCCATTGCGGCGGTTTGCGAAACAGTGACGAACCGGGGAACACCGCGAACTTGCTGCTCCGGGCACCGGTGAATTCCTTCTTGTCGCCGTCTCGCAGTCCGATGTGCGAGAGGAGGCCGGACAGCAGGGCCTGGTGGATGGTGTTCCGATCGGCCGCGGTGTCGGTGGCGTCGGGAACGGTCCACCTCAGTCCGCGGGTGATCTGGCGCAGCTGGCCGTGGAGGTCCTGCCATTCCCGGATGCGGAGGTAGTGCAGGAACTCCGACTTGCACAGACGACGGAACTGGTTGGAGGACAGCTCCGATCGCTTGTCACCGAGGTACGACCAGAGTTCGAGGTAGGCCAGGAAGTCCGACCCCTCGACGGTGAAGCGCTTGTGCATCTCGTCGGAGGCCTGCTGGTGCTCGGACGGGCGTTCGCGCACGTCCTGAATGGACAGCGCGGCCACGATCACCAGAACCTCGCGCAGGCACCCGGTGCGGTTGGCCTCGACCAACATTCGGGCCATGCGGGGGTCGACGGGCAGGCCGGCGAGTTCACGTCCGAGCGCGGTCAGGACCGGACCGTCGTCGGACGCCTTCTCGGTACCCGGGCGGGCGATGGCGCCGAGTTCGTCGAGCAGGCCGAGCCCGTCGCGGATGCTGCGTGGATCGGGTGCCTCGACGAACGGGAAGTCGTCGATCCGTCCCAATCCGAGCGAAGTCATCTGCAGGATGACCGAGGCGAGGTTCGTGCGCAGGATCTCCGGATCGGTGTATTCCGGTCGGGCGTCGAAGTCCTCCTCCGAATACAGGCGAATGCATATGCCGTCGGCGACGCGGCCACACCGACCGGCGCGCTGACGGGCCGAGGCCTGCGAGATCGGTTCGATGGGGAGGCGCTGAACCTTCGTGCGCACGGAGTAGCGGGAGATGCGTGCGGTGCCGGGATCGACGACGTAGCGGATTCCCGGCACGGTCAGCGACGTCTCGGCGACGTTGGTGGACAACACGACTCGCCGGCCGGTGTGACCGGTGAACACGCGGTGCTGATCTGCGGCGGACAGCCGTGCGTACAGCGGGAGGACCTCGACGTTTCGCAGACGGCGATCCTTCAATGCATCGGCGGTGTCGCGGATCTCGCGCTCTCCCGAGAGGAAGACGAGGACATCGCCCTCGGGTTCACGGAGCAACTCCTCGACGGCGACGCACGTGGCGTCCACCGGATCTCGGTCGATCGTTTCCTCGCCGTCCTCGGCGTCGACCGTGAGGGGTCGGTACCGCATCTCGACGGGGAACGTGCGGCCCGAGACCTCCACGATGGGAGCGTCCACCCCGTCGACGGCGAAGTGTTTCGCGAATCTCTGCGGATCGATCGTGGCGGACGTGACGATGACCTTGAGGTCGGGGCGCCGAGGAAGGAGCTGCGCGAGGTAACCGAGGATGAAGTCGATGTTGAGGCTTCGTTCGTGGGCCTCGTCGATGATGATCGTGTCGTAGCTGCGCAGCATCCGGTCGCGCTGGATCTCCGCGAGCAGAATGCCGTCGGTCATGAGCTTGACCAGCGTGTCGTCCGAGGACCGGTCGGTGAACCGCACCTTGTAGCCGACAGCGTTGCCGATCTCCTGCCCGAGCTCCTCCGCGATGCGCTCGGCCACCGTGCGGGCCGCCAGCCGGCGGGGCTGGGTGTGGCCGATCACGCCCTTCACCCCGCGTCCGAGTTCGAGACAGATCTTGGGGATCTGTGTCGTCTTGCCGGACCCGGTCTCCCCGGCGACCACCACCACCTGATGTGCCTCGATGGCCGCCGCGATGTCGTCCTTGCGCGCGGAGACCGGCAGCGTCGGCGGATACGACACGGGTGGAACCGTGGTGCGCCGGGCGGTCACCGTGGCCTCGGCGCGATCGATGTCGGCTCCGACCTTCACGAGGGATTGCTCGTCGCGCGCACGGTCGAGGTTGCGTCGAATGCGGTGGGCGTCGCGGATCGTGAGGTCGGAGAGGCGAGACGTGAGGTCGCGGCGGCGGAGTGGGGGAGCAGGTGTCGGCATGGCTCGTTCCAGCTTATCCGCACCGGGAAGCACGCGTTCTCGGGCGCGGTAGGGACGGGAAGGGTTTCGGTCGCAGGTAGCGCGGGCGCATCGGGATCATGTCCGGTCTAGGTCGCGAGAAAACTCTCGACGCGCCGGGCGATGCGCTCGGGGAACTCGCCGTTGATGGCGTGCGTGGCGTCGGGCCAGATCTCCACCTGGCCTCGGGGGAGGAGGCGACGCGCGCGCTCGGCAGCGATGGACGCGTCGTACACGATGCTGCGTCCCGCGATCAGCGCGAGAACCGGGCACTCGATCGCCGCGAGTTCGGCGTCGGTGGGGCGGACGGGCGCGGGAAATCGAGAGACGAAATCCCGCATTCCCGACGCCACCAGTTCGCCTTCCGCTTCGGCCGAGGCGTCGGCCCCGCCGGAGATCCAGCTCAGCAAACGAAAGCGGAGTCGCTGCGGCATCAACGGAACAACGCTCCCGAGGGAGACCGCGACCATCTTCCAGTTCAACGGCGCGAAGGTGTTCGCCGGATCCAGGGCGATCACGGACGCGATGCGATGCGGGCGGTGCAGCGCGGTCCGTACGGCCAGCCACCCACCGATGGATACGCCGAGCAGATGGGCACGGTCGATGCTCAACCCCGCAAGGGTCTCGTCGACGTACTGCGCCTGATCCGCTGCGGTCACGAATGCGCGAGTCTGTCTGCTCAGTCCCGGCTCTCCGAGTCCGTCGAGGGATACGACGGTCCGATTGCGCGCGAGGAGCTCGACGTTCGCCCGCCACAGAGGTGTGCTCGACCCGCGCCCCGGCATCAAGACGAGCGGCGTCGGATCGTTGCCGTCGGACGAGAATCGGAAGGCCCGCACCCGACCGAACGATGTGTCGACGGAGACCACGTCGTCGGGAGGAGGAAGAAGCGCCGCCGCGGCTGCGTACGTCTGCGCGAAGCGACGAACTCGGTGGTCGCTGGGGAAGTACCCGACCGCTCGACGTCGCCACCGGCTGCCGACGTTGATGTCGTCGAACTCGTAGAAGCCTTCGCTCACGATACGATCGTATCGTGAAGGCCGGACTATTTCTCATGAGCGCCCATCCGGATGCCGGGCAGGGTGTGTATGCCTGAGCCGACGGCGAATCACGAACGACGACGCGATGCGATCGCCGACGCGGTCCTGGCGCTCGCGGCGCGAGAGGGCATGGGAGCGACCACGGTCGGTCGGGTGGCCGCCGAGGCGAGCGTGTCCAAAGGTCTCGTTCAGCACTACTTTCCGGCCAAGGACGACCTACTCGACAGTGCGTTGGTGCGGTTGCGCGCACGCATCGATGCACGTGTGGCGATCGGCTACGAGGCCGGCGGCGATCCTGTCTCCCGAGTCAGGGGTGTGCTGTCCGCGCTGCTACCGCTGACGGAGCCGGCGCGGGAGGATTCTGCGGCGACCCGAGCACTGATGCCCCGCATCATCGCCTCCGGTCGAACGCGCCGTCGGTACCGAGGGGGAATGGCCGACATTCGAGACTTTCTCGGCTCCCTGCTGGCCGACGTTCCCGAAAGCGATGCACGCGACGTCGAGCACACGGTATGGATGCTGCTCGGTTCGGTGCAGGCTCTCGGTGATGCGATTCTGACCGGTGACGTCTCGACGGACGCCGCGCGTTCGATGCTGGACCGCATCGTCGACACGTTGCTCGTGAGTCGGTAGTCCGAACGACGGTGTGGAACGAACCCGTCGTAGGCCGAACAGCGACGTGGCGGTGCCCTAGGCTGATCCCCCGTGACCACAGTCGAGCACGGTTCCGCCTCCGGCGCCCAGTCCGCCCACGCCTCCGAAGCGCACACCTCTGCCTTCTGGCACGGTTTCGCCGACATGCACACCGTCGAATCGGGCGGCCGATTCGTCGTCGCTCGCGGTGACGGTGCTTCGATCTGGGATGCCGACGGCAACCGATACCTCGACGGAACCGCCGGCCTGTGGTTCACGAACGTGGGACACGGCCGGACCGCGATCGCCGACGCCGTCGCTCGTCAGTTGTCCACCCTCGCGCACTACTCGACCTTCGGCGACGTGGTTCCCGACGTGACACTCGAACTCGCCGATCGGTTGGGTGCGATCGCGCCGGTGCCCGGTAGCAAGATCTTCTTCACCTCGGGCGGCTCCGATTCGATCGACACCGCAGCCAAACTCGCTCGTCGGTACTGGCATCAGGTGGGTAAACCGGGCAAGACGATCGTGATCGGTCGGCAGAAGGCGTATCACGGGATGCACGTCGCCGGTACGGCGTTGTCGGGGCTCCCGCTCAATCGCGAGAACTACGGCGAACTGATGTCCGACGCTCGCACGGTGGCGTGGGACGACGCCAAGGAACTGCTGAAGCTGATCGAGAAGGAAGGTGCGGACACCATCGCGGCCTTCTTCGCGGAGCCGATCATCGGCGCCGGTGGTGTCTACCTTCCTCCGGCGGGCTACCTGCACGAGGTGCGCCAGATCTGCCGCGATCACGACATCCTGTTCGTCGCCGACGAGGTGGTCACCGGGTTCGGACGCATCGGAGGCGCGTGGTTCGCGTCGAGCAAGTTCGACCTGCAACCCGACATGATGTGCACGGCAAAGGGATTGACGTCGGGATACGTCCCGATGGGTGCGGTGTTCATCGCCCCACACATCGCCGAGCCGTTCTACGAGGGCGGCGCCTGGTGGCGGCACGGTTACACCTACGGCGGGCACCCCGGTGCCGCGGCGGCGGCGATGGCCAATCTCGACATCATCGAGAACGAGGATCTCCTGACGCATGCCTCGCGACTGGAGAAGTCGCTGCACGCTCATCTGTCGCCGATCGCGAAGCACGATCTCGTCAGCGAGGTTCGCAGCGGAATGGGCGTCGTCGCCGCGGTGCAGTTCGCCGACCCGTCCTACGCGATGCCGTTCGTGAAGACTCTGCGACGTGAGGGCGTCTCGGCGCGCGCGGCCGGTAACGGGGCAATCCAGTTCTCGCCGGCGTTCGTCATGACCGACGACGAGGTCGAGCAGATGGCGGCAGCCACCCAGCGGGCGTTGGACGCGACAGCGAGCTGACCGCGACATCTCGGCGCCACCGACGGCGAAACGGCCGTGGGCCGGACTACGGCGTCTCGATCGCGGAGGTGATCGCGTCGAGGAACTCCTGAACGGACCGGCGGGAGGCGGGAGACATCGCGTCGATCGACGCGACCGCCCGGCCGATGGCAGGTCCGAAGAACGTGTTTCCCAGTTCGCGCGCGTGGTCCGACACCTCGAGGATGACCCGTCGGCGATCGCGGGTGTCGCGGCGTCTGGTGACGAGCCCACGTGCCTCCATCCGGTCGACCAGCGCGGTGGTCGACGCAGAATTCAGGGCCAGGGCAGCGCCGAGCGAACCGGGTGTGGATTGCTCGTCGGCGCGCTCTGCGTCGAGGAGTGCGATGAGTGCCCGGACGTCGGTGGGGTGCAGATCGTGTGTTCGCGCGAAGCCGGCCCCGAGCAGATCGAGTCGGACGACGACCTCCCGGAGATGGTGAATCAGACGAAGTGGTTCCGGGGCGGCGTCGGTTCGCTGAGAGTCCTCCACTCGACAAATATATCTCGTGTACCTAGTCTCTCGACTATCGAGATAATGAGGCGGTGGGTATGCGCACAGCAGCGATCCGGGATTTCGCGGAGACAGACGCCGGACTCGAGTTCCGGCGACTGTACGACGCGGTACTGACGCGATGGCCCGACGTGGTGTCTCGGGATGTGGCCACCCGTTTCGGTACCACCCGTGTCAACGCGTCCGGCGCGGCCGACGGGCGCCCGGTGGTCCTGCTCCCGGGCGCCGGTGCCACCTCGACCGTATTCGCCTCCATCGCGGCGGAACTCGGTCGGCGCCATCGGGTACACGCCATCGATCTGATGGGAGACGTCGGGTGCAGCGTTCCGGATGTTCGCCGCCTGGCGTCGGTCGACGATCTCGACGACTGGTTGGACGACGTGCTGGCGGCGCTGGGGTTGGACTCGGTGGACGTCGTCGCGCACTCCTACGGAGCGATGATCGCGACGGGTTACGCACTCCGTCGGAAGGGTCGTGTCGTGCGTCTGCTGTTGCTCGATCCCAACGCGCTGTTCTCCCGCATGAGCGCTCGGTACCTTCTGCGAGCGCTACCGACCCTCGTGCGTCCCACGGACGAGCGGCAGCGCTCGTTCCTGCACTGGGAGACCGAGGGTATGGCTCTCGATACATCGTGGGTGGATCTGAATGCTCTCGGCGCGCAAAGCTTTCCCACGCACAGACCCGTGGTTCCGAGGCGACCGTCGGCCGCGCGACTTCGAACGCTGTCCGCCGACGTGACCGTGATTCTCGCTGGCAGGAGCAAGGTCCACGACACCGAGGCCGTAGCGCGTGCCGTGCCCTCCTATCTGCCCGAGGCGCGCGTTGTGGTCCTCGATCGGGCTACCCACCACAGCCTGCCGCTGTTTCCGGCCGATGAGCTCGCACACGTTCTGAGTCACGCGCTGGCCCGGAATCCCCACTAGCGCTGGTCACTCGACCTCGACTCGTCCGATTCGCCCGAGCCGACCGATGAAGGTGATCGGTGGGCGACTGGGAGAGCTAACGGGTATACACTTGCGTTAATCAACGTTAGTCGATGGGGAGGTGTGAAGTGACTGCGGTTGACGACCTCGACCAGCTTCTCCGGGACCGGTTCGACATGGATCGGGCAGCGCTCGTCTCGGCGCTGCGTTCGCTGCCCTCTCAGCGGGCGGGGGCCACGAGGCTCACTGTCGAGGAGGCGAGCCTGCTCGATGCCGCGGGCTTGACCGAGGATCGAGCTTCTTTCGAGGAGAACGTCGCCGATGTCAGTGCACGGATGGGACGTCTCTTCAGCACGGCCTATTCCGCCGCGAACGCCGCCACCGGGTTGGGAGTCACCGATTCGCGGTTGCGGCAACGTCGCTCGAAGCGCACCGTCTGGGCACTCGACGACGGTGGTTCATGGGTGTATCCCGCGATCCAGTTCGAGGCGGTGCACGACGTGGACGGCGCGCGACTGCAGCACGTTCGCGGACTCGACCGAGTGCTGCCCCACGTGCTGAGTCGAGAGGTACACCCTGTCGCTGTGGAGGGTTTTCTCGTCGCCCCGCAAACGGAACTGTCTGTCGACGGGCGACCGCTGTCCGTCCGGCAATGGCTTCTGTCCGGCGGGTCGGCCGATCGGGTTCTCCAACTAGTCGACATCAGCGACTGGGCAGGTTCGTGACGGCAGATTCGACTCTGCCCGATCCGCCCCCTCCCGACGAATTGCGGGGTCTCGGCATTCGTGAACGGGAGTTGCGCGTGATCTCCGGTGACGCTCTCTGGTGGCGGGTCCACAGGACGGCCGGCGAACACGTGCTGCCGTGGAATGCTCTGCGCACTTTCGGGCCACTTCTTCGATTCGATCCGCACACGCCGCCTCTCGGCCATGATGCGGACGGAAGAGGCGTCTGGTACGGCGCGTCGTCTCCGGATGTTGCACTGGCGGAGGCATTTCAGGTCGAGCGGACCATCGATCGCACAACGAATCGTCCTTATCTGACCGGCATGTCCTTCGTCCGAGATCTGACGGTGCTCGACGTTGCTACCGACAGCGACGGCGCCTGGGCGACCCGAGCCGGTGGCAACTTCGCCCTGTCCACCGGCAGTCACGACGTCACTCGACGCTGGGCCCGCCACATCGTCTCCGCGTTCCCGAATCTCGACGGGCTGCGGTACAACAGTCGTTTTGCCGGAGGACCCTGTCTCGCGCTCTTCGGACCTGCGGTGACCGCGATACCCGCTCGGCCGAGGCTCTCCCTGTCGCTCGACCATCCTGACCTCGCGACTCGTCTGGCCGGTGCCGCGCAACGCCTCGGCTACGTCGTCGTCTGACGTCAGGTCAGGCTCACCACCGCGACCGTCGCCGAACCTGGTGCGAGCAGACCCCACGCACAAGGCCCGGTATCGGATTCGATATGGATTTCTGGCCGAATCTTCTCGCACGCAACGGGAGTCGAACGTGGAACAATCCGGTGACGGCACGAGCACCGTGTCGGTGGACACCCTTCTTTTCGGGGCGGTCGACCTGACGTATCGCGACGGCGTCGTGACTGGGCGGTACGTCGACGCACCGAACACTGTCGTGACGATTCGTCGATCCGGTGGTCGAACCCACACCACCGCACCGATCGGATCTCGAACACCCGCCGACATCACGGCAACCATCGATGGCCGAAGTGTGACGCTCGAGCCGGGACGAGCGAAGTTCGTCAAGAAGTCTTTCCGGGTGCGGATCGAGTTCGACGAACGGGTCCTGACACTCGCCGCGAAGAATCTCGAGGACAGCCGGCTGTCGGTCGGAGATCAGGACAGAGGGGACAACGAACTGGGTGCCCTGACTCGGGTGTTCGGCGGGGGAGTCGAGGTCCTCTGGTCCACGCCGTTCACCGCCATGGGACGACAGATCGATCCGCCCGTACCGTCACGGAACGACGCTCTCGTGGGGATCGTGGTCGCGGCAGCATTCGGAACGGGGGGTCTGTCCGCATCATCGATCGTGATGGGCGCCGTCCAGTCGATTTTCCCATCCTGACGCGGCCGGCACCGGGCCCCGAAATGTCTCCCGGCTCAGCGCGACCACTCGCGGCGACCCCGCCAGATCATCGTCGAGAAGGCGACGACGAGCGCCACGACCACCACGACCATGACGACGTTTCCGGCCGAGGTGTCGCGATACGCGTCGGAGAGGACGAGCGGCCCGACCACGAACACCAGGCAGGCCAGGCACACCGCCCGAACGACCAGAAGAGTTCTCGTGCTTCGTCTGCCGTCCACCATCATCGACCTGCCCGCTCGTCGGAGCGCTTCGCCGTGGCCACCGCAAGACGACGGTGCAACCGTTCCCGAATCTCGTCCGGTTCGTACTGTCGTCGTCGACGTTCGGAACGAGCGACCACGACCCCGGTGGCCGCCACGCCGACCGCGCCGGCGAGCCCGGCGATCTTCAGCCATGTACCGCGGGACCGCGCGCGTCCTGTCATGCCCGCGACAATAGCCACTATGCTGCCGTCGATGAACGTCGACGGTGTGTCCTCGCTGCAGCTGAGCGCTGCGGTCGACACGACGCGCACCGGGGATCTGTGGATCTTCCGGGGACGCTCGGTCGCGGACCGAGCCATTCAGACCCTCACCAACAGCCCGGTCAATCACGTCGGGATGGCGGTGGTGCTGGACGATCTGCCACCGCTGATGTGGCACGCGGAACTCGGACAGTCGTTGCCGGACATGTGGACCGGGCGTCATCAGCGCGGTGTGCAGTTGCACGACCTGTCGGACGCTGTCACGCACTGGGGCATCAGGTACGACCAACGATGCTGGTTCAGGCAACTGCGGGCCGACATCACCGCCGCCCGGGAAGACGAGTTGATGCGCACCATCGCTCGACTCGACGGCACCGCCTTTCCCACCACGGCGCGGCTCGCGGGTCGATGGTTCGCGGGTCGGCTGCCGTCGGCGCCGTGGCGGCGCGGCGACGACGCGGTGCGGCTGGACACCGCGTACTGCGCCGAGGTCGTCGCGCTCACGTACGAGGCCATGGGGCTGCTGCACCCGCGCGAATCCGCCACGCCGCTGAAGCCGTTCGACCGGTTGGGGCTCAAACCTCCGCGGCGCCGGGCCAACTGGTACGACCCCGGTCGATTCTGGAGCGGTGATCACCTGCCGTTGTCCGACGGCGTCGAACTCGGTCGCGAGATCGCAGTGCTTCTGCCGGAGTGACTGTGCGGGCGATCCGCTACTCGGTGACGGTGCGAGGTGAATCCGCCACGACGCGACCGCCGAGTTCGATCCACCCGTCACGCAGGGCGGTGGTGGTCAGCCGCGAACCACGCCCCTGCTCGATCGACAGATCACGACCGAGTATCTCGGTGATGCGAACAGCGGCAGCCCCGGTCGCCTCGTCCTCGGGCACGCCGAGGCCGGGAGCGAACATGCGCGACCGAATGTGCCCGCGCTCGCGGTCGGTCCACGCCCAGAAGTACAGGTGCCCCTCGGAGTGGTCCGCAGCGTTCTGCGCGAGTACGTCCGCTGCGGAGGGCAACTCACGGAAGTCGAATCGAGGTGCCCACTCCGCGCGCGCCCGGATCCACGCGACGCCGTCCTCGACTCGGACCAGGACCTCACCCGCAGGAACCTGCAGAGATCGGACCGGGGTTCCGCGGGCGGCGAGCCAGACGGCGGTACCCACCGAGGGGTGGCCGGCGAACGGCAGTTCCGTAGCCGGCGTGAAAATCTGCACGTCGACCGTGTCCCGCGGCCCGTCGGGAGGGTCGAGGAACACCGTCTCGCTGAAGTTCAGTGCTGTCGCGACGGCTTGACGGCGATTCTCCGGCACGCGTCGTGCATCGACGATGCCCAGCGGATTGCCCCACTGGCCGACCTCGTCGGTGAACACGCGGACGACCTGCACGTCGAGAGTCATGAGACGCAGTCTAGGTCAGCCCGCCGTGACGGTGATGTCCTCGAACACGATCTCGGCGAGCGCATCGGACTCCTCGACGTCGACGGTCGCATCGAACGACCATCCGTGGTCACCGTCGGGGTCGTCGAGAACCTGACGTGCCGTGGTCTCGTCCTTCCCGGCGACGAACGAGAACAGCTGTGGACCACGGGCCGCCGGTGTCATGCCGATCTCGCCGTACTCGTCGAAGTACGGTGCCAACTCCTCTTCCCAATCGACCTCGTCACCGAGTTCCTCCAGGGCGTCCCAGCGACGCAGCGACGCGAGTTCGACGCGTCGGAACAGGGCGTTGCGCACCATGATTCGAAATGCTCGGGCGTTGGCGGAGATGGGCTTCGGGGTGTCGGCCCCGTACGCGACCACGGGGGTGCCGTCCGGCTGGAACGTCGGATCGGTGAGGTTCTCCCACTCGTCCAGCAGGCTGGAGTCGACCTGGCGTACGGTCTCGCCGAGCCACTCGGTGATGTCCTTGACGTCCTCGGTGCGCGCTTCGGGCGGAACCGTCTGCCGGAGCGCGCGATACGCATCGGCGAGATACCGCAGTACCGAGCCTTCCGACCGGGAGAGCCCGTACTGGCTGATCAGTTCGGTGAACGTCATCGAGCGTTCGATCATGTCGCGCACCACGGACTTCGGAGACAACCCGAACTCGGAGATCCAGGGATGACCGCCGCGGTAGATCTCGAACGCCGGCCGCAGCAGCTCGTCGAGCGGCTTGGGCCAGGTGACCTCCTCGAGCAGCTCCATTCGCTCCTCGTACTCGAGCCCGTCCGCCTTCATCTGCGCGACCGCCTCTCCGCGCGCGGCATGCTGTTGCGCCATTAGGATCTGTCGAGGATCGTCGAGCGTGGCCTCGATCACGGAGACCACATCCAATGCGTACGAGGGTGATTCGACGTCGAGGAGCTCGAACGAGGCGAGCGCGAAAGTGGAGAGCGGCTGGTTCAGAGCGAAATCGCGCTGCAGATCGACGGTGAGGCGCGCCGTGCGGCCCAGCTCGTCGGGTTCGGGCAACTGTTCGACGATCCCGGCGTCCCGAAGTCCGCGATAGAGCCTCACCGCCTGCAGGATGTGGCGTCGTTGCTGCGCCCGCGTCTCGTGGTTGTCCTCGAGCAGATGGCGCATGGCGGTGAAGCAGTTCCCGGGGCGCGCGACGACGTTGAGCAGCATCGAGTTGTTCACCGTGAAGCGCGATGTCAGCGGTTCCGGACTCGCCGCGACCAGCCGCTCGAAGCTCGGCTTGCCCCACGAGACGAATCCCTCGGGTGCCTTCTTGCGCTGAATCTTCTTGAGCTTCTTCGGATCGTCGCCGGCCTTGGCCACCAGCCGAGCGTTCTCCACCTCGTGTTCGGGGGCCTGCACCATCACGGTGCCGAGGGTGTCGTAGCCCGCACGCCCGGCGCGACCCGCGATCTGATGGAACTCGCGCGCCCGAAGTTGCCGCGTGCGCACACCGTCGTACTTCGTGAGGCCGGTCAGCAGCACGGTGCGAATGGGGACGTTGATGCCGACGCCGAGAGTATCGGTGCCGCAGATGACGGCGAGCAGTCCTTCCTGGGCGAGCTTCTCCACCAACCGTCGGTACCGGGGGAGCATCCCGGCGTGGTGCACACCGATTCCGTGACGAACCAAGCGCGAGAGGGTCTTTCCGAAGCCGGTGGTGAAGCGGAAGCCGCCGATGGCGTCGGCGATGGCGGCCTTGGTCTCCTTGGACGCGACCGTGATGCTGGTCAGCGCCTGGGCGCGTTCGAGCGCCGACGCCTGGGTGAAGTGCACGACGTAGACCGGAGCGAGATGTGTCTGAACCAGCTCCTCGATGGTCTCGACCACCGGGGTCAACCGGTAGGAGAACATCAGCGGCACCGGACGTTCGAAGCCTTCGACGACGGTGGTGGTGCGCCCGGTACGTCGCGCGAGATCGTCCCGGAAGAACGTGACGTCACCGAGGGTGGCCGACATCAGAAGGAACTGCGCGTTCGGAAGTTCGAGAAGCGGGACCTGCCAGGCCCATCCGCGATCAGGCTCGGAGTAGTAGTGGAACTCGTCCATGATCACCTGGCCGATGAGCGAATCCGGACCCTCGCGCAGCGCCATGTTGGCAACGATCTCGGCGGTCGCGCAGATGATCGGTGCCGTCGCGTTGACGGACGCGTCGCCGGTCACCATGCCCACGTTGTCGGCGCCGAAGATGTCGCACAGCGCGAAGAACTTCTCGCTGACCAGTGCCTTGATCGGCGCGGTGTAGTACGAGCGAATTCCGGCCGCGTACGCCGCGAAGTGGGCGGCGACGGCGACCATCGACTTTCCCGAACCGGTGGGCGTGGCCAGGATGACGTTGTTGCCCGAGACGAGTTCGATCACCGCCTCGTCCTGCAGTGGGTACAGCGCGAGTCCGCGATCGTCGACCCAGGTGGTGAAGGCGTCGTACAGATCGTCGGGGGAAGGAGCGGTGCCGCCGGGTTCCGACGGCACCATCTCGGAGAGGAGCATCCCTACAGGTTACGTAGCCGACCGCTCGTCGGAACCCATGGCGCCCAGCACGGCCTGTCGAGTCGAGGGACTGCCGGTGATGGTGTCCTCACCGACTCCGGAGATCAGCATCTGCCGCCACCGCGATTCGTCGTACCGCAGTGGGGGAGTGTCCGAGAGGAACGTCTCGAGGACCTGGAGGAACCGCATCGGATCGTCTCGGAACGGAAAGTGCCCGGCGCCGCGGAAGATCTCGAGCCGAGACCCCGGCATGGCCGCATGGGCCAACGCCGCGTGGGTGACCGGGATGACGGCGTCGTCGTCGCCCCAGACGAGTTGTACGGGCAGGTTCTCGGTGAGGTAGCAGCGGTCGAGCATCGTGACCACCTGCCCCCGCCAGTCGACGACGGCACGCAACGTCCGCAGGTACGCGTCGTACGCGGTGGAGTCGAGCATGTTGCCCAGAACTCGCACCAGATCCGGCGTGTCGTGCAGGACGGCGCCGGGATGGAACGGGGTGCCGTCCAGGTGCGAGATCGCGGATCCGACGATGCGCACCAGTGGCATCGCTCCGGGCATGCGCAGGAACTTGAACGCTTCGTTGAGAACGGGCACCGACATCAACCGCAGGGCCGGGTGCACGTCCTTGGTGACGCCACCGGCCGAGACGAGCGCGAGACGTTCGACCATCTGCGGGAACTGGTACGCGAACTGCATCGCCACACCACCGCCGAGGGAATGGCCGACCACGGTCACGGACTCGATGTCGAGGCAGGACAACAGATCTCGCATACCGTTCGCGTACGCGGCCACCGAGTAATCCGCGCGAGGTTTGTCGCTGAGGCCGTGGCCGAGAAGGTCCGGCGCGATAGCCGTGTGATGGCGGGCGAGGTGCGGCAGAATTTCGTGCCATGTCTCGGAGTTGTCGCCGATGCCGTGGATCAACAGCACCACCGGGCCCTCGCCGGCCATGCGGAAAGCACGCCGGTAGCCGTGGATGGTGCGGAAGTGCAACCGCGGTTCGGCATCCGGCACCGGCCGCAGCGCTCTGATTCGCTTGTCCGACACCGGCTGTACTCCCGCTCTCTCCGAAGTGGGCCGCGCGGCGGTCGCGTACGCAGCGGTCCCACCGTAGACCGGGGAGGAGTCGGCGCACACCGACGCCGGGTTACGACTGCGTTAGCAGTTGCTCACCGGCGTCGGCGAAACAGCGATCACGGACGGTCGGTGCCATCCGAATCGGTGTCGGTGGCCGGATCGTCGGGCGTACCGGTCTGCTCGGCGAGGAACTTCTCGAACTCCGCGCCGATCTCGTCGCCGCTGGGAAGCTCCTCGTCCGTCGCCAGCAGGGTGGACTGCTGCTCCTGAGCCGTGACGAAGGTGTCGTATTGCCGCTCGAGGGCGTGGACCACGGACTGCACCTCGGCGTTGCCCTCGACATGCTGATCGACCTGCTCACGGACCCGCGCCGCCGCCTCGGCCAACGCCGACAGAGGCAAATTCAGATCGGCCGATTCCGCGACCAATTCCAGCAGCGTCTCCGCGGCGCCGGGGTAGGCGGTCTGCGCGAGGTAATGGGGAACGTGCACCGAGAAGCCCATCGACTCGTGGCCGTGCTGCGCCATCCGGTACTCGAAAAGCGACGACGCGCTGCCGGGAACCTGCAGTTCTCCGGCCCACCGCTGGTTGTCGCGAACCAGGTCGCGATCCGACGAGTGCGCCGTGACGCCCAGCGGACGCGTGTGGGGAACGGCCATCGGGATGGAATTGAGCCCGATGGTGCGGCGCACGCCGAGCTGCTCCGCGAGGAGGCGGACAGCGGTGGTGAAGCGCTCCCACTTCAGATCCGGCTCCAGCCCGGCCAAAAGCAGGAAGGGCGTTCCCGACGCGTCCTGCACGGCGTACAGGTTCAGGGAGGGCTCGTCGTAGTCCGCGAAATGGTCCGACTTGAACGTCATCATCGGTCGCCGCGACCGGTAGTCCAGCAACGCGTCGACGTCGAACGATGCGACCAGTTCGGTCTCCAGGCTCTCCCGTAGGTGCGTCGTGGCCAGCTTGACGGCGTGACCCGCATCGGAGAAACCTTCCAGACCGTGCACCAGCACGGGACCGAGGCCGTCCTCGGAGGAGACCTTGGGCGCCGGGAACTCCAGCTCGTACATTCTCGACTTCTCGTCCATGCCGATACTTCCTTTCTCGTCGCCGTCGTCGGTTGCGCACGTTCGACGAACGTGTACCCATTCTCCCACGATGGCTCGCATCGCGGCCCGACGTGGCGAACACCTGCTCGGAAGAACAGTCGATGCCGCACGGACATTCCCGAGGCCGCCCTCCTCGGGATCTGCCGGACGACGGACTGCCGCAGATGCGTTCAGCGAACCTACCGGCCGGTAGGGGTCGGTCATGCGCATCCGTGCATTCCGGGTCGATAAGGTTGTTCGAGCGCGGCGCGAACCCGACCGGGCCGTTGCCGGCAACGCGACGAACGTCAACGGAGGTATGCATGCCACAGCAGGTCCGCGCAGTGATCGCCCGAAGCAAGGGCGAGGCGGTAGCCATCGAGACCATCACGATTCCCGATCCCGCGGCCACGGACGTGGTGGTGAGGATCCAGGCGTGCGGGGTGTGCCACACCGACCTGCACTACCGCGAGGGCGGCATCAACGACGAGTTCCCGTTCCTGCTCGGCCACGAAGCCGCGGGCATCGTCGAATCGATCGGTGACGCCGTCACCCACGTCGAGGTCGGCGATTTCGTCGTCCTCAACTGGCGTGCGATCTGCGGCCAGTGCCGCGCATGCAAGCGCGGTGAGCCGTGGTACTGCTTCGACACCCACAACGCCGCGTCCAAGATGACGCTCGAGGACGGCACGGAGCTGACCCCGGCCCTGGGCATCGGCGCATTCGCCGAGAAGACCCTGGTCCACGAGGGCCAGTGCACGAAGGTCGATCCCGACGCCGATCCGGCCGTCGTGGGACTGCTGGGCTGCGGTGTGATGGCCGGCATCGGTGCGGCCATCAACACGGGCAACGTCGGTCGCGGCGACACCGTCGCCGTCATCGGGTGCGGCGGTGTCGGTGACGCAGCGATCGCGGGCGCGCGCCTGGCGGGAGCGAGCACGATCATCGCGGTGGACCGCGACGCGAAGAAGCTGCAGTGGGCCGTCGAGCTCGGCGCGACCCACACCGTCGACGGATCCAGCGTCGACGCGGTCGAGGCCATCCAGGAACTGACCGGCGGCTTCGGGGCCGACGTCGTGATCGACGCCGTCGGTCGACCGGAGACCTGGAAGCAAGCGTTCTACGCACGCGATCTCGCGGGCACCGTCGTGCTGGTCGGCGTGCCGACGCCGGACATGACGATCGAGATGCCGATGATCGACTTCTTCAGCCGCGGTGGGTCGCTCAAGTCCTCCTGGTACGGAGACTGCCTACCCGAGAGAGACTTCCCGATGCTCGTGGACCTCTTCCAGCAGGGACGGCTTCCGCTGGACAAGTTCGTCACCGAGCGCATCGGTCTCGACGACGTCGAGAAGGCCTTCGAGTCCATGCACAACGGTGAGGTCCTGCGTTCGGTCGTGATCCTGTGAGCGGGTCGTTGCGCATCGACAAGGTCGTCACCTCGGGGAAGTTCGAACTCGACGGCGGTTCGTGGGACGTCGACAACAACATCTGGATCGTCGGCAACGACTCCGAGGTGGTCATCATCGACGCCGCGCACTCCGCGGACCCGATCGTCGACGCCGTGGCGGGCCGCACCGTCGTGGCCGTGGTCTGCACCCACGGGCACAACGATCACGTCACCGTGGCGCCGGAACTCTCCGAGCGTCTCGACGCCCCGATTCTGTTGCACCCGGCGGACGACGTGCTGTGGGAGCAGACGCACTCCGGCGTGAGTCACCGCCCCCTGTCCGACGGCGATACGATCAGCGTCGCGGGCACGGGCATCCAGGTGCTGCACACGCCGGGCCACTCACCGGGTTCCACCTGCCTGTACGTGCCCGAGGCCGGCCAGCTGTTCAGCGGTGACACCCTGTTCTCGGGCGGGCCGGGGGCAACCGGCCGCTCGTACTCCGACTTCCCGACCATCATCGGCAGCATTCGGGAGCGACTGTTCGCTCTCCCCGCCGAGACCGTCGTCAACACCGGTCACGGAGACGGCACGTCGATCGAGGACGAGTCGCCCCACCTGGAGGAATGGATCAAGCGCGGATCGTGAGGAGTCGTACATAACGAGTCGGACACCGCGCGGAGTGGCCACCGTGCATCCGTCCCTCGGTGTGCGACTGTCGGACCACAGGCCGTCCGGGGCGTCCGGCGGCCGTGGTTCAACGGGAGCGTTATGTTGCGGCAGAAGACGAGTACCGGTGCGGTCACGGCGATCGGCAGGGTGAGTTCGCTCCGGACGGCCGGGCTCGTCGTGCTCACTGCGGCCGCGCTGACGGGCTGTGGCGGCACCACCGTCACCGGAACGCCGGAGGCCGGCGGATCGCCTCCCACCCCCTCGAACTCGGAGTCGCAGCCGGACACCTCGTCTCCCGACAGTGCGGTGCCCGAAACCACGCCGAACACGCCGGAAGGCGACGATCTGTCGGCGTTGCTGATCGATCCGTCCATGTTCCCGCCGGCGTATCAGGCCGTGGTGCTTCCGCCGCAGGCCGTGGCGCAGGCGGCACAGGACCTGGAGGGGATCGCCGTCGGCGCAACGGTCGAGCCGCCCGTGTGTGTACCGGAGCCTCGGTCGGCCGATCCGAGCGCAACCGCCCTGATGGTGGCCACGCAGCCCGAGGACCGGGCGACCATCTCCATCGAACTCTCTCGCGTCGACACCACGCTCGCCGAGCGCGAGGATCTGTGGCAGGAGTGCGCCGAGGTTGAGGCGACGTCGGCGGGAGTGACGTCGACGGTGCGCACCGAGGTGGTACCGCCGCCGCCGCTCGGTGTCGACGAGACCCTTGCCCTCCGCCGCGAGGTCAGCTCGGGCGGCCAGGCGGGTGAGATCACGCAGTCGATGCTGTCCTTGCTCGCGCAGGTCGACGACGTGCGCATCACCGCGACGTACATGTCGTTCGGCGCACTGCAGCCCGACACCGCCACGTTGGACCGGGTGTTCACCGACGCGGTGCAGAAGGTGAAGGCGGAGGCGTAGTCGCGATCGGCGGGCCGGTCTGCATCAGCTGCACACAACCGGGGCCGGGCGGTCACATCCGGCCATCCGGAGCGTGGTTGTGTGCAATCCGTGCAGCACCGCGGTATCGACGCGCACCGTGACCGAACCGGTAGCGACATGAGGTCGGTCGACGAGCATCGCACCTCGGCTATGGTTCGACCGATTCCTCCCATCTCACCGTTTTCGAAGGGGCGTGCGACGTGGTGTCCGCGGCTGTTCCGGATCTGTTCCAGGTCCTCGACCTCACCGGCGTGTTCGCCAACGCATTGCTCGGTGGCGCGGTGGCGCGGGCGTACCGGTTCGACCTCGTGGGGTTCTCGGTCCTGGCCGTCGTGTCCGGGTTGGGCGGAGGCATCATTCGCGACACCCTCCTGCAGGCCGGACCTCCGGTGGCGCTGACCGACTATCGCTACCTCACGGTCGCGCTCGTCGGGGCGCTGGTGGCGTTCGCGGTCAAGTTCGAGGGCCCCGGATGGGATCGGGTGTTCCCCTACGTCGACGCTCTGGCTCTGGGATGTTGGGCGGCGGCGGGTGCCCAGAAGACGCTGGGCGTCGGGCTCGGGTGGTTGCCCGCGATCGGTCTCGGCGCGGTGACCGCGGTGGGGGGCGGTGCGGTGAGAGACGTTGCGGTGGGACGTATTCCGGCTATCTTCGGCGGAAACACCCTGTACGCGACGTGCGCACTGTTCGCCAGCGGAACGCTGGTCGCGGTGCAGTACGCGGGCTTCCCCAACGCGGCACTGGTGGCCGCGACCGTGGTCGGCGCCGTCTCCTGCCTCCTCGCTCGCCACCGAGGTTGGATGTTGCCCGAGGAGGTGGCGTGGCGACGACCCACCCTGCCCAAACGGCCTACCCTGCCCAGACGCCCGTCCTTCCCCAAACGGCAGCGGAAGCCGCGGCCCTGACGACCGTGGATCAGGGAGAATCGACGATGACGGTGACCGGCCCGTCGTTCACCGACTCGACCTGCATGTGTGCGCCGAAGACGCCCGTGGCCACTGTGATGCCGCGAGCGCGCAGAGCCGCCACGACGTCGTTCAGCAGTGGTTCCGCGACGTCGCCCCGCGCCGCACCGTTCCACGACGGCCGACGGCCCTTGCGCGTGTCTCCGTACAGCGTGAACTGAGAGACCACGAGCACCTGAGCGGAGGAGGGGTCGTCGGACACGGATCGTTCGCCGTCGAGGATGCGAAGCTCTGCGATCTTGCGAGCCGCGACCTCGACCTCGGCCGGCCCGTCCATCGGCGCCACACCGAGGAGAACGAGGAGTCCGGGCCCGATCTCGCCGACCACGGCTCCGTTCACGCGGACGCGCGCATCCGTCACCCGTTGGATCACCGCCCGCATGCGTCGATTCTCGATGCCTCCGACGCACGACGCAATCCGTCAGCCCGGGGAACGACCGGGCGAGACGCTCGGCGCGATCGCCTGCGATCCGGTGACTGCTGTCGGGAGGTACCGACCGCTCGACGGTTGGCCGACCGTCGTCCGGCGGCCATGCGGGTCGCGCCGCGGTTGCGCGTGACGCGGCGTGTACTCGGTCGTTGCCACCCGCCCGGCGAGAATTCCCGCGGCGATGCACACGAGCGAGGTGAGCCAGGAGACGCCCTCCCAGTACTCCAGGATCTGCAGGGGATTCTCGGCGGCCACGATGCTCGACACCAGACTCAGCGCGGACAGCGGGACGAGGAATGCCGCGCAGTACGCGAGCACACCCAGCGCGAGGGGCAACCGCACGGCGATCGAGACGAGCACGACCGAGACGAGAACCAGCAGGGCGCCGTACAGCAATCCGGAGTCTCCCAGCCCGAGCATGCCGGAGAACTTGTGGAAGATGTGGAACGGGCCGTCCATCACCATGCGCGTCGGGTCGTAGAGGTAGAAGCCGAGGAAGATCGCCACGCTCGCGCCCCCGGCCAGTGCGCCGTACCCCACGGTCCGCCGCGTCGTGGCCGGTGTGGACCGATCGATGGCGAGAACGGCGGGAAGTACGACGAACGGCACCCGGAACTGGGAGACCAGGATCGAGAGCGTCACCGCGAGTCCGCGCACCCAGCGTCGAGGTGAGTGCGTCATCGTCACGAGCGCGACGACGAGGATGCCGAAGGTCGCGAAGTCGTTGCCGTTGGCGTAGGCCAGCCAGAAGCCGGGGGACAACCCCACGAGCGTCAGGAACACCGTTGCCCGACGGCGGCCCTCGATCAGACCGACCACGACGGCACTCAGCGTCAGCAGGAGGGCCATCGTCGCCGGGTACCCGATGACGACCGCGGGGAGATGTGCGACGAGCCATCCCGGGCCGCAGCTCATGGGGTTGTCGCTCCACATGAAAGACGAGTCGTAGGGCCACTCGCCGGACACCACGCGATCGAGTCCGATGCTCACGCAATCGCCCTGGTCGGTCCCGCGCCCACGGGCGTGCAGTTCTCGCAGAAGCACCGGTTGAACGACCACGGCCGTGATCCACACCCCGGCCAGCACCAGTGGACCCAGCACGTCTGCGTGGCGCACGAATCGTCGATAGAACAGCGGCAGAGCCGTGATCAGGAGAAGGACGAGCACCACCGCCGCGTGGGGCACCGGGACCACGCTGGACACGATGCCGGACTTGGCGAGAACGGCCAGTCCGGTCAGAATTGCCGTGACCACGTACAACCGTTCGACGACGGTCCGCGATGGCTCGACCGCCCGTCGTGCCCGCCATCGGCCCAGAACTTTGTCCGCACTCAGCGCCATGTCGTCGTTCACTCTCCTTCGAGGGCGGTCGTGGTGAGCGCACCGGTGTCGCCGACCTCGATGCGCCATCGCCGGCCGTTGGGAGAGGTGACGACGGGTCCGTCGGCCAACGTCGCGCGGCCGCGGCCGAGGACGTGCCACCCCGGTGGAAACACCGACAGCGGGAAATCCGGCTCGAGGCCGTTGATCAGATTGATGGCGGTGCCTTCCGGGGCGGTGGCGGGGGCGATGCGAAGCGGGATGGGGGTGAATCCGGGGTCCGCGTCCGTGATGACGTTGGCGAGGTACGCCTGGCGGCAGTGCTGGATGTCGATGACGACCTGCGTTGCGGAGATCTTGCAGTTCGTCATGCCGAACTGGGACGGACCACCGACTCCGGCTTCGCCGACCAGAACACCGGTCTGCGCGCCCTCGAACCACACGTTGGTGAGCCACCAGTCGTTCGAGGCACCGTCGATGCGAATGTGCTGCGCGGCGAAGACCGGGTCGGACACGAACTCCGAGTTGGTGATGGCGAGCCCCGCCGCGAAGTTGTTGCCCGTGCCGAGGACGCCGATGTTGTTCGTCGCGAATTTGCTCTGGGTGATGTAGTTCTGGATCGCGGAGGTGACGAGGCCGCGACCGAGATTGTTGAAGTCGCAATTGACGAACGACGTGCCGCCGGAATTGTCGGACAGAACGACGCCCGTCTGTTCGAGGTGCGTCGTGCTGGTCGTCGTGCCGAACTCGCCTCGGAACACGACCGTGTCGAACGAACACCGGAAGCAGTTCGACAGCTCGATGATCGTCCCAGACGGCCCGGTGACCCAGAAACCCAGTTTCTCGAACGAGACCCGCTGTGCGTCGAGAGTCAGAAGTGTGTCGTCGCCCTCGTAGAGCAGGGTCGTCAGGTCCGCGCCGGCACCGGCGATGGTGGTGTAGTCCGCGAACGACGGCAGCGACGACACCCGGTACGTGCCGGGTGGGAAGAACAGGGGCTGCCGCGACGATTCCGCCGCGCGGTACGCAGCGGCGATCGCGTCGGTGTCGTCGGCGACTCCGTCCGCGGCGGCCTCGAACGGGGCTGCGGTGACGTCGATGTGATGTGCGAGCGCCGACCCGACCAGCATAGGCGCCGGATCGGATGGATCGTCGCGGTTCCGCGACCCGACGACGCCGCCGATGGCGGCCACGGACCCGACTCCGAGAGCTGCTCCGCCGGTCAACAGGCTCCTGCGTGCGAACCGACCGGGGTTCGACACCTCTCGACTCACTGTTCGCCTCGTTGCTTCTGGATCGGACTCGGATACCGATCGTTCCGAAACATGAGTGAATCACGATCGAAGGCTGTTTTTCACATCGAAGGTCGGGTTCGGGGGCCAAAACATACCGATTGAATGACACCGGCGAGGCACGGGGCCGGGGTGACACGCATTCATCCCCGGGCGCCGCGGGAATCGCCCGTTATCCCCGGGGCAGTGTTCGTCCCAGGTCGGATCCACGGTCCGATCGGAGCCGGGCGGCACCGTTGCCGCCATGACAACTCATCGATCTCCGCATCAGCCGCCCGCCGAACACCCGCACCATCTGTCGGTCGACGGCCCGGGTGACCTCATCGCCGCCATACCCGCGCTTCTCGGTTTCGTCCCCGAGAACTCGTTGGTCCTCGTGTGCCTCGTCGACGGAACGGTGGAGGCCGTGATGCGTCACGATCTCCTCGACCACGCCGACGGACATCGCGTCCATCCGGACATGTTCGGCATTCTCGAACGCTTCGCCGACGTGTGCGAGCGCGAGGGTGTCGGCGACACCGTGGCGGTGGTGATCGGCGCCGACACCGAGCCCGGAGACCACTGGTCTCTGGTCGACACACTGGACGACGAATTGGCCGTTCGCAACGTTCGCCTGGCCGACGCGCACTTCGTCGAGCGCATCGAACCGGGGGAGCGGTGGACGTCCCTGAGGCCGTTCGTTGCGGGAGGCCCACTCGAGAAAGGAATTCTTCCGGATCCCTACTCCTCGTCCGTCACGGCTGCACACGTGCTGCGAGGGCGGCAGATCCACCGATCCCGAGACGAGTTGGCGAGGTTGCTGGCTCCGGCCGGTCCGGAGGCGCAGGCTGCGCTCGCTCAGGCTCGCGAGCGCGCCGCGTACGCCGACAACCGGTCCGACGCCGACGCGTTGTCGGACGTCCTGACCTACCTCGCGGAAGCGTCCGGTTCGGGTGACGTTCCCGTGGTGGCCGCAGCCGACGTGTCCGTATGCCTCGAGCGCATCGATGTCCGCGACGTCGCTCTGGCGTTTTCGCTGACCGAGTTGGCGCCGGGCGCGGAGCTGATGTGGGAGTACCTCACCCGCACGCTGACCGGGGCGGCGGTCGCCGATCCGGCCACCCTGCTCGCCTATGGTGCCTACCTGCACGGAGAGGGACCCCTCGCCGGTGTAGCGCTGGACATCGCTCGGTCGGCGGACCCGAGCCACCGCCTCTCCGCGCTGCTCGACACGTCGCTGCAGAGCGGAATGCGTCCGTCGACGGTGCGCGAACTGACGGACGCGTCCGTGGACATCGCGCGTCGCTTGAAGGTTCCGCTGCCGCCCCGTGACCGCGGCTGAGCCGTGACGACCGAATCAGGCCCGATGCGCCGAGTGCGCGCGGTCGCCCAGGGACTGCAGGAATTCCCAGGCATCGGCGACGATGACGTCGAGATCGGTGAACTTCGGCGACCAACCGAGTTCGGCCATCGCCTTCTCGCTGGATGCCACGAGCACGGCGGGATCACCGGCCCGGCGCGGGGCATCCTTCGCGTCGATGGTGCGGCCGGTGACGCGGCGGCAGGACTCGATCACCTCGCGGACCGAGAAACCCGTACCGCTACCGAGATTGAAGATCCGGTGGCTGCCCGGGACGCTCGACGACAGTGCTCGCAGGTGGGCGTCCGCCAGGTCTCGGACGTGGATGTAGTCGCGAACGGCCGTGCCGTCCGGTGTGGGCCAATCGGTACCGAACACAGAGATGGCCTCGCGCTGACCGGCAGCGACCTGCAACACCAACGGAATGAGGTGGGTCTCGACCACGCGGTTCTCGCCGAGACCGGCGTGTGCACCCGCCACGTTGAAGTACCGCAAGCTGGTCGCCCCGAACCCGTGGGCGGCGCTGTACCCGGTGATCGCACCGTCGATGGCCAGCTTGCTCGCGCCGTACGGGTTGGTGGGCGCAGTGGGAAAGTCTTCGGTGATGGGCGAGCTCGCGGGCTCGCCGTACGTGGCGGCGGTCGACGAGAACACAAGGCGCGGAACGCCGTTGGCGACGATCGCGTCGAGCAGTTCGAGTGCGGCCCCCAAATTTCCACGCCAGTACTTCTCCGGCTTCTCGACGGATTCGCCGACCAGCGACTGTGCGGCGAAATGGAGTACGCCGTCGAACTTCTCGGTCGACAGCACCGAGAAGACGATGTCCGCGACGCCACCTTCCACGAACGTCGCCCCGGGGGGCACGCCGTCCCGGTTTCCGGTGCTCAGATCGTCGACGACGGTCACCTCGTGCCCGTCCTCGATCAGAACGGCAGCACAGATACTGCCGACGTATCCGGCACCGCCGGTGACGACGTACTTCACATCTCTCCTCGAGGTGTCACGACACGAGCTGTCTGTGGAAGGGGTCTCACGCACGCGTGAGGCGTCGACTCAGATCGTCTTGACCTGAACCGCGTGCGCCATTTCCTCGGGCAGATCGAAATCGTCGTGACCGGGCACGGTGATGGTGACCGCTCCGGGCTTGATCTCGACCGTCACACGCGCATCCGGCACCACTCCCGCTTCGCGCAGTCGGCCGATGGTGTCCGGGTCGGACTGCACGTACTCGGCCAGCCGACGCACCACGACCGCGGTGGGCGCACCCGCCGGAATGTCGGTGAGTCGCACCAGATCCTCGGCCGTGTCGGGGATTCGCATCGATCCCAACTGGGCGAGCCCGGGAATAGGGTTTCCGTAGGGCGAGGTGGTGGGGTTGTCGAGCACCTCGACCAGACGGCGCTCCACCTCCTCGCTCATCACGTGCTCCCAGCGGCAGGCCTCGGCGTGCACGTCCTCCCAGCGGAGTCCGATGATGTCCACGAGCAACCGCTCGGCGAGGCGGTGCTTGCGCATCACCGAGACCGCGAGCTCGCGGCCCTTGTCCGTCAACTGGAGGTGGCGGTCTCCCGCCACCAGCAACAGGCCGTCACGTTCCATCCGCGCGACGGTCTGGCTCACCGTCGGTCCGCTCTGCTCGAGTCGCTCGGCGATGCGGGCGCGGAGAGGAACCACGCCTTCCTCTTCCAAGTCGTAGATGGTCCGGAGATACATCTCCGTCGTATCGACCAAGTCCTTCACAATCACACCCTTCGTCTCAGCGGGATCTTACCGTCACGGCCACCCGTCCCGGGTGCTGCGCCACCACCGCGTTCACGGACCCGACGCCCTCGTGCCGGTGCTGTCGGCGACGGAGGTGGACGGAACTCGGCGCGAACCGGATTCGGACACGTAGTTTGTGACACATGAGCACCGAATCGTATTCCCGGTCTCCGACCCTCGTGTGGAGCGAGGAGTATCTCTCGTACCGGTGGAGTGAGGACCACCCGATGAATCCGACGCGACTCGCGTTGACCATGGACCTCGCACGCGGCATCGGTCTTCTCGACGGAGCCGAGCTCGTTCCGCCGGTCAGCGCGACGGACGACGAGCTTCTGCGCATCCACACCCCGGCCTACGTGCAGGCGGTCAAACGGGCGCCACTCGATCTGCCCCTGGGATGGCGGGCGGACGAGCCGGTCCACGGGCTCGGCTCCGAGGACAACCCCGTGTTCGCGGACATGCACGCCGCGAGTGCAGTGGTGGCGGGCGGAACCCTGACCGCGGCACGGGCGATCGCGTCGGGTCGCTCACGGCGAGCGGTGAGCATCGGCGGCGGCATGCATCACGCGATGCCGGACTGGGCGTCCGGATTCTGCGTCTACAACGACGCGGCGGTCGCCATCTCCTGGTTGCTCGACAACGGGTACGACCGCATCGCCTACATCGACGTGGACGCCCACCACGGTGACGGCGTCCAGGCCGCGTTTCTCGGTGACCCGCGGGTCATGACCGTGTCGGTGCACCAGCACCCGGCCACGCTGTGGCCCAACACGGGCTGGTCCACCGAGGTGGGAGCCGAGGCGGCCGAGGGCACGGCGGTGAACGTCCCGATCATGCCCGGAACCGCGGATCGACTGTGGCTGAGAGCCTTTCACGCCGTGGTGCCCGGAGCCGTGGCGGCGTTCCGGCCACAGATCATCATCAGTCAGTGCGGCGTCGACAGTCATCGCGAGGATCCGTTGGCCGATCTGGGGCTCACCGTCGACGGCCAGCGGGCGGCGTTCATCGCGATGCGCGAACTCGCCGACCAGGTCTGCGAAGGGCGCTGGCTCGCCGTCGGCGGCGGTGGGTACGGGCTCGTCCGGGTGGTTCCCCGAGCGTGGACCCACCTTCTCGCGGCCGTTCTGGACAAGGACCTGGACCCGCTCACCCACATTCCGGACGCCTGGCACGAGAAGGTGCGCACGGCCGCTCCCAGTGTCGATCTGCCGTCCACGATGAGCGACGACGGCGACGTCGACTACCCGCCCTGGGACGGACCGGGCGGATCACCCGAATCGGGAATCGCGCACGCCGACCGGGCCATCCAGCGCATCGACACCGCGATCATCGCGACCCGGCGCGCGGTGTTCCCCCTGCTCGGACTCGACCCGGAGGATCCGCGTGACTGATTCCGATCCCACCGACAGCAGCACCCCCGACACCGAGACTCCCGACTCGGCCGAGACCACGGACAGCGCCACCACCCCCGACACCCCGGCCGACCCCAAGGAAGCCGAGCGCAGCCGCGCCGAGAACTACCCCCGGCACTGGGCCGCGGACGTTCTGGCCTCCGACGGCCGCGTGGTTCACCTTCGCCCGATCGTGCCCAGCGACGGTGAGGCGCTGGTGCTGTTCCACTCGAAGCTGTCCGAGCGCACGCGGTATCTCCGGTACTTCGGTCCCTATCCGTCGATGCCGCAGCGAGACGTGTTGAACTTCACCACCGTCGACCATTCCTCACGCGTGGCACTCGTCGCGACGCTCGGGGACGAGATCATCGCCGTGGGTCGGTACGAGCGGCTGCCGCAGGGGGACGGCAACTCCGCCGAGGTGGCCTTCGTGGTGGCCGATGCGCACCAGGGGCGGGGGCTCGGACCGATCCTCCTCGAGCACCTCGCCGGCGCGGCCGCGGAGAACGGTGTCCGCCGTTTCGTCGCGGAGGTTCTGTCCGAGAACCGCAACATGGTGACCGTGTTCCGTCAGGCCGGTTACCAGGTGAGCCGGACGTTCGACGGGGGAGTGCTCAGCCTGGACTTCGACATCGACCCCAGCGACGCGCTGGTGCAGGTCCGCAACTCTCGCGAGCGCGCCGCCGAGGCCCGCAGCGTGCGCAACGTGCTCGGACCCCGGTCCGTCGCCGTCATCGGCGCGTCGACCGACCCGGAGAAGGTGGGCAACGCCGTTCTGACGAATCTGCTGCGCGCGTCGTTCACCGGCCCGGTGTACCCGGTCAACGCCGAGCACACGTCGGTGCGCGGCGTTCGGGCGTACCCGACGGTGCGCGACATCCCCGACGAGGTGGATCTGGCGATCGCGGCGGTTCCGTCCGACCAGATCGACGCCGTTCTCGACGACTGCCTCGCCAAGGGCGTCAAGGCGCTCGTGGTCGTGTCTTCGGGCTTCGGTGAGACCGGTGAGGAGGGCCGAGCGAACGAACGGCGGTTGGTGCTCGGCGCTCGCGCCCACGGCATGCGCCTCGTCGGCCCCAACGCCCTCGGCGTCGCCAACCTCGATCCGGCGGTGTCGCTCAACGCCACGCTGGCGACCGATCTCCCCGGCCGCGGCCGCGTCGGATTCTTCTGCCAGTCCGGTGCCCTGGGAATCGCGATTCTGGCTCAGGCGTCCAAGCGACTGCTGGGTCTGTCGACGTTCGTCTCCGCGGGCAACCGCGCCGACCTCTCGGGCAACGACCTTCTCCAGTACTGGGATCAGGACGAGAACACCGAGGTGGTGTTGCTCTACCTGGAGAGCTTCGGCAACGCCCGCAAGTTCTGGCGCATCGCACGGCGTGTGGCGCGCAGCAAGCCCATCGTGGCGGTCAAGAGCGGCCGCGGCGCGGTCCCGCCCGCACTGGCGACGGGTGCCGAGATCGACGATCCGATCGTGCGCGCTCTGTTCGAGCAGGCCGGGGTCATCCAGGTCGATTCCATCGCCGAGCTGTTCGACTGCGCGATCCTGCTGGGGTATCAACCGCTACCGGCGGGCCCACGGATCGCCGTGGTCGGCAACTCCACGGCGCTGGGCGTCCTCGCCGTCGACGCCGCTCGGGATCGAGGTCTGCAGTCCGGTCCGCCGGTGGACGTGGGCGCGCAGGCCACGCCGGATCAGTTCGCCGACGCGGTCACCGCCGCGCTGGAAAACGATGACGTCGACGCCGTGATCGCCGTGTTCGTCCCGCCCGTGGCCGTGCGCGTGACCTCGTTCGCGGAGGCTCTCGGCGCCGCCGTCCGCGGGGCGAGCAAACCGGTTCTGACCACGTTCCTCGCCGCCGAGGGCATCCCCGACGTCCTCGCCGTGCGCGACGAGAGCGGCAGTCCGATCCGAGGGTCCGTCCCGTCCTATCCGGATCCGGAACGAGCGGTGTTCGCGCTCCACAAGGCGTGGCGCTACGCATCGTGGGTGAACCGACCGGAGGACAAGGTGACCCGCCCGTCGAACGTCGACGTGGACGCGGCCCGCACCCTGCTGGACGGTTGGACGGCCGCGTCGCCCGACGGAAGGTGGCTCTCCGACGTCGAGTCGGCCGAGTTGCTGGGGTGCTACGGACTCGCCCTTCCGCAGTTCCGGACCGTGACCGACGAGGCCGACGCGGTGGCGGCGGCGGAGGAGCTCGGCGGACCGGTGGCGGTCAAGGCCACGAACGATCAGTGGCGGCACCGACCGGACCTCGGCGGGGTACGGCTGGACGTGGTGGGTGCCGACGCGGTCGCGCGGGCCTACCGTGACCTCTTCGCCGCGTCGGGAACGCCGGTGATGCAGATCCAGCAGATGGCGACGAAGGGCATCGGATGCCTGATCCGTGTTCAGGACGATCCGTCGTTCGGATCGCTGATCTCGTTCGGCCTGTCCGGCGTCATGTCCGATCTGCTCGGGGACCGTGCGTACCGGGTGTTGCCGCTGACCGAGCAGGAGGCTGCGCAGTTGATCGACGCTCCACGTTCGGCGCCGATGCTGTCCGGCTACCGCAACGCCGAGCCGGTGAACAAGAGTGCGCTGGTCGACGTCATCTCGCGGGTATCGACGCTCGCGGACGATCTGAGCGAGGTGCGTGAGATCGCGTGCGATCCGGTGCTGGCGTCGCCGAGCGGGGCCGAGATCACCGACGCCCGGATCCGGATCGGACCGGAGCCGAGTCGCATCGACATGGGACCTCGTCGACTCCGCTGACCGGCGACCGGTGAACGCGAAGAAGGGCCCGACACGAGTGTCGGGCCCTTCTTCGGCTGTGGCGGGTGGATCAGCTGGCGTAGGAACGCAGCCGCTCGGCGCGGTCGCCCTGACGCAACTTGCCCATGACCTCACGCTCTATCTGGCGCACCCGCTCGCGCGAGAGGCCGAACAGTTTGCCGATCTGGTCGAGAGTGCGCGGCTGGCCGTCGTCGAGGCCGTAGCGCAACCGGATGACCTGCTGCTCCCGCTCGTCGAGGGTGGCGAGCACGCTGCGCACGTCCGAGTGCAGCAGTCCGGCGATGACGGCGTTCTCGGCCGATGTGGCCTCGGAGTCCTCGATGAAGTCGCCCAGCGGCGCTTCCTCGTCACTTCCGACCGGCATGTCCAGGCTCACCGGGTCCCGGCTGTGATCGAGGAGATCTGCGATCTTCTCCACCGGGATGCCCGACTCCTCGGCCAGCTCGTCGTCCGTGGCCTCGCGGCCGAGTTGCTGGTGCAGCTCTCGCTTGATGCGGGCCAGCTTGTTGACCTGCTCGACGAGGTGGACCGGAAGCCGGATGGTGCGGCTCTGGTCGGCCATGCCGCGTGTGATCGCCTGACGGATCCACCAGGTGGCGTAGGTGGAGAACTTGAATCCCTTGGCGTAGTCGAACTTCTCCATGGCCCGGATCAGTCCGAGGTTGCCCTCCTGGATCAGGTCGAGGAGGGGCATACCGCGGCCCGTGTAGCGCTTGGCCAGGGAGACCACGAGGCGCAGATTCGCTTCGAGCAGGTGCGCCCGAGCCGACTGTCCCTCTCGGACGATGAGCGCGAGGTCGCGCTTCTTCGCCGGCGTCAGTCGCTTGGTGGTCGCCAGAACATGGGTCGCGAACAGCCCGACTTCGATCTTCTTGGCAAGATCGACCTCTTCCGCGGCCGTCAGCAGAGCGGTGCGGCCGATGCCGTTGAGGTAGACGCGCACGAGGTCGGCGGCCGGGCTCTGCGCATCGAGATCGGCATCGCTCGGTCGCGGACGAACGGTGGTGGGGCTGGTCATGACGTGCCTCCTGCATCGGTGGTGTCTCACTGAGTACAACGCGAGCACACCGAATAAAAGTTCCCGGTGACACCGGCCGCCAAACCTTCTGAGCAGGGCTTTCAGGGCTCGAGCCCTGAGAAGTTGCTGAGAGAAATCAGCTCTCGGTGCGGATGTGGGAATCCGAGGTCGGTACGACGGGTAACACCAACCCGTGCACCACGAGCCCCGCGATCAGCTGCACGGCCGACGAAGCGACGTCGTCCGGAACGAGCCCACGCGACGCCGCCAGCAGCTCGACGACCTCGCCGAGCGGCAATCCGTCCGCGCGCAGTCCGGCGAGCAACGCGACGCCCTCCTCGTCGATCTCGTGTTGCCACACGGGGCCGTCGCCGCGGTGCACCCGCCGCACGACGGTGTCCCAACCGAAAGCGTCCGCATCGCGTGACGCCGCGGGCAGCGAGACCTCCTCGAGAGCCGTGGCGGCGGCGACGACGAAGCGTTCGATGAGCGGATCGTGGGTCCGCAGCCACTCCAGCCGGTCGAGGACCTCGGGCGCCTCGTTGCCGAGGGGGTCGTCGAACCCGTGTCGCAGGTCCTCCGCCAGCACGCTGGTGGGCCGATCGGTGCGCCGCAGGTAGACGAAGCCGAAGCCGATGCCCGTGACGTTCGCGCGATCGAGGTGATCCAGCCACGCCGACGCGGTGGTGTCGGTCGCCGGGTCGCGAAGGTCCATCCCACCGTCCCGCAACCACGTGCCCACGTACAGCGCCGGGTCCGCCACGTCGCGCTGGACCACCCAGGCGTCGATTCCGTGGGCAGGCAACCACGAGGACACCCGGGAACGCCAGTCCTCTCCCTCCACGTGCACCCAGGACGCCAACAAGGATGCGGTGCCGCCGGGAGCGAGGTACTCGGGCGCGGAGCCGACCACGAGGCGGCTGGCGCCGTCCAGGTCGAGACCGGAGTCGCGGTAGGTGTGGGCGACCGCGCCGGAACCGACGACGAAGGGCGGGTTCGCCACGATCCGGTCGAACGTGCGGCCGGCCACGGGCTCGAACCACGATCCCGCGAGAACCTCGACCGGAAGATCGTTGAGAGCCGCCGTGGTTCGGGTGAGCGCGACGGCTCGCTCGCTGACGTCGGTGGCGGTGATGTGGTGCGAGTAGGCGGCGGCGTGCACTGCCTGGATGCCGCAGCCGGTGCCGAGGTCGAGAACCGTCGTCTCGTCGCTCGCGGTGACGGTGGGGGTTCCTCGGACCAGGGAGAGCGATGCGTGGCCCACACCGAGGACGTGATCGTGGCCGATGTCGACGCGGCGGGTGCTGCCGTCGATGTCCGAGACGATCCACCGGTTGCCGATTCCCAGATCGATCGGCCGCACGTCGAGCAGGGCGCGCACGGTATCGGTATCCCGCGCCAGCAGTCCGGCGGCGACTGCCGCCTCGATGTCCACGCCGACCAGAGCGTCCGCAGCCGAGCGGTGAGGAACGTCGTCGGCCAACAGGAAGAGACGGATCAACACGCCGAGTGCGCCGAGATCGGCGCAGCGACGGCGGACCGGGGTGGGCTCGGCGCGCCCGAGGGCGGCGTGGACGTCGGTGCCGAGCGCCGCGAGCGTGCCGTCGGCCGTGAAGTCGGCGTGACGAAACGCTTCCCGCAGGCCTGGAGCCAGAGCCACGAGTCGATCGGCGTGGACGGGGGTGGAGAGCGGTGTGGTCACCACGCCAGTCTCCGTCGCCGATCCTGGCAGCTCACGCCGGGGTCGGCCAGAGCGTCAGGTACTGCGCTGCGGAAGCGGATGACCCGTCGTGGGGTCGTACGCGAACTTGTCCTGACGGCCGGGTTCGGACCCCTCGCCGCTGTCGTCGTCGAGGTCGACGACGGGGTGCGAACGCGTTTCGAGCGCCGACGAGTCGACGGCCGACCAGCCGTAGCGCGACGGCTCGTCCGCCGTGCGCGGCGGACGGTCGTTGGCGATCAGGACGGCCATCCACGGCAGCGGGATGGAGATCGCGATGATGCCCATCGAGATCCACGGGTTCTCCCACACCGTGTACGCCAGAGCGGCGAGGATCAGTGCCGGGAGTCGGACGGACATGATGAGCAGGTATTTGCGCACGCGCGCACGGTGCTGTTCTTCGACCGACGTGCGTGCCTCGGTGATGAGAACCGCTTCTACAGCGGCCTCGCTGTCGGACCTACGTCCGGTGCCGTTGCGTGCCATGACTCCACAATGTCACTCGATGCGTCGGACCGCATCGATCCTGGTCAGTGACGTGCGTGACTCTCCTGTGATCTCGATCCGGAATCTCGGTGTGGGCAAGGTCGGCCGGGGGCTCCATAATCGACTCATGAGCACCCAGACCAAGGACCGTCCCGACGTCAGCACCGAGGAGACGACGGACGACGACACCCCGAAGTTCTTCCATTACGTCAAGAAGAACAAGATCGCCGAGAGCGCCGTCATGGGCACCCACGTGGTCGCGCTGTGCGGCGAGGTCTTCCCCGTGACGAAGTCGGCCAAGCCCGGCTCGCCCGTGTGCCCGGACTGCAAGAAGGTCTACGAGGGTCTGCGCAAGGGCGAGTGAGGCGGTGACTCGGTGCCGGTCGACTCCGTGCCGGTCGAGTCCGTGCCGTCCGGATTGGGAGTCGAACCCTCTCGCTTGATCGGCCCGATGCTGATCGGCCCGGTGGCCAGTCGGCTGATCGTTCCGATCGCGGTGGACGCCTCGGGATCGGCTGCCTTGTCGATCATCCAGCCCTTGACCTGCGAGAGCCGCGTCGCGCGGGCGGGCCAGAACTCTTCGATGGTGGCGTTGAACTCGGCGCCCAGGACCACCGCGAAGCCCAGGAAGAACGCGAAGAGCAGGAATGCGATGGGTGCGGCGAGTGCGCCGTAGGTGTATCCGGTGCCGGTGACCCACGACAGGTAGGTGCGCAGTCCCGCGCTGGTGATCACGAAGAACACGCCCGCGAGCAAAGCGCCGAAGAGCAGTCGGTGCCACGGTAGGGACTTGTGCAACGCCACCTTGTAGAGCGCGGTGAGTCCCAGGATCATGAGCAGCCCCACGCCGGGGTAGTAGAAGACGTCGATGATCTGCGACCCCACCCCGGACCACGCCTCGGGCAGGGCGCCGCCGACGATCGCCGGTCCGAGCGCCACCAGGGGCAGCACGAACACCGCGACCACCAGGAACACCACGTACAGGAGCAGGGCGAAGACCCGCTGCCAGATCGGGTTCCGCGCATCCTGTTGCCCGTGTGCTTCGACGATGGAATCGACGAAGGTCGCGATGGCGGACGATCCCGCCCACAACGACAGAACGAAACCGAGCGAGATGACGGGAGCGTGTCCACTCGCCAGCACTTCGTCGAGCGTCGGGGAGATGATCGTGTCGACGACGTTGTCGCTGAAAGTGGTTTCGGCGAAGCTGACGATCCGGGCCTCGATGATGTCGAGAGTGTCGGGTCCGAACCATCCGGCGATGTAGTTCAAGCTGCCGAGCAGGGCCAGTACGAGCGGCGGCAGGGAGAGCGTCTGCCAGAAGGCGGCGGTGGCCGACTTGGCGAAGATGGTGTCGGCCCACGCCTTGCTCGCCGTTCGTGTGGCAACGCGCCAGGCGTTGCGAAACGGGCGGCCGGGAACGGCTCTCGGGGCGTCCTCGGTCCGCGCCGAAGTCGGCTCCGGGGTCTCGCCGATGTCGCTCATGGTTGCACCAGCATGACCCGGGGGCCGGGGTGTCGCCGGGTTGGAGGGGGCGTGTCGTGGACGATTCGGTGCGCCGTCCCGCCGCGCGCTACGCTTTCGGACGGATGTGCACTGAACGAGAGAGCCGACGGGTCGATGTCGCAGCAGGGGTGGATCTCGATCCGGAGGAGGTGTGTCCATGAGCGCTGACATCGGCGAGAAATACAGTGGGTCAAGCGCTTCCGGGGTGGAAGCGAACTCCGGTCCGCCGGCGCCGCAGCTACGCGCCTGGCAGCGACGGGCCCTCACGAAGTACCTGACCACCGGCCCGCGGGACTTCCTGGCGGTCGCGACCCCGGGCGCCGGCAAGACCACCTTCGCACTGCGTGTGGCGGCCGAACTCCTGAGCGATCGCACCGTCGACCAGGTCACCGTCGTCGCCCCCACCGAACATCTGAAGCACCAGTGGGCCGAAGCCGCCGCGCGGGTGGGGCTGGCGTTCGATTCCCGGTTCTCGAACAGCACGGGTCAGACCTCCAGTGACTTCCACGGCATCGTCGTCACCTACGCCCAGGTGGCCTCGCACCCCGCTCGTCACCGCGTGCGCACCGACGCACGTCGGACGCTCGTCATCCTCGACGAGATCCACCACGGCGGGGACGCGAAGAGTTGGGGCGAGGGCATTCGGGAGGCGTACGGCGACGCGACCCGGCGCCTCGCGCTCACCGGAACCCCGTTCCGAAGTGACGACAGCCCCATCCCGTTCGTCAACTACGAGCCCGACGAGGAGGGGCTTCCGCGTTCGCGTCCGGACCACAGCTACGGGTACGCCGACGCCCTCGCCGACGGCGTGGTGCGTCCGGTGGTCTTCCTGGCCTACTCCGGGGAGGCGAGATGGCGGAACAGCGCCGGTGAGGAGTTCGCGGCGAGACTGGGGGAGCCGCTGAGCGCCGAACAGACCGCTCGGGCCTGGCGCACCGCCCTGGATCCCGCCGGCGAATGGGTGCCCTCGGTTCTCACCGCCGCCAACACTCGGTTGCACCAGTTGCGCGCCGCCGGCATTCCCGACGCCGGTGGATTGGTGATCGCGTCGGACCAGACCACCGCCCGCGCATACGCGAAGATTCTGGAGACGTTGACGGGGGACACCCCGACGTTGGTGTTGTCGGACGACCCCACGTCGTCGTCGCGCATCGCCGAGTTCGGTGGGGGCACATCGAAGTGGATGGTCGCCGTACGCATGGTGTCCGAGGGTGTGGACGTTCCGCGTCTGGCCGTCGGCGTCTACGCCACGAGCGCGTCGACGCCGCTGTACTTCGCGCAGGCGGTCGGCCGATTCGTGCGGTCGCGGCGCAAGGGCGAGACCGCGAGCGTGTTCCTGCCGTCCGTCCCGGTGCTGCTGGATCTCGCGAGTCAACTCGAGGCGCAACGCGACCACGTCATCGGGAAGCCGCACCGCGAGAAGGACGGCCTCGACGACGATCTGCTGATCGACGCCAACAAGCAGAAGGACGAGGCGGGCGAGGAGGAGAAGGCGTTCACCTCGCTCGGAGCGGACGCCGAACTGGACCAGGTCATCTACGACGGCTCGTCCTTCGGCACGGCCACGTTCTCCGGCAGCGACGCCGAGGCGGACTACCTCGGACTTCCGGGCCTGCTCGACGGTGACCAGATGCGAGCTCTGTTGCGCAAGCGGCAGGAGACTCAGCTCGACACCCCGACTCCGACGGCATCACCGACGCCGACGGCGGCGCCGGGCACGCCCGTGGTGCTGCCCCCGTCCGGACGATCGGCCGACGCGGCGAAGTTGGCCGATCTTCGCAAGCAGCTCAACGGACTCGTCGCGATGCACCATCACCGGACCGGCAAGGCGCACGGAATCATCCACGGCGAACTACGGCGCTCCTGCGGTGGCCCACCGACGGCCATCGCGACGGCGGAGCAGCTGACCGAGCGAATCGCAGCCCTGCGCGCCATGTGATCGGCGCACGAGAAAGGGACGACCACCGATGGTGGTCGTCCCTTCTCGTCGATCGTCGTTCATGGACCGGAGTGACCGGTGATCCTCGCACGACCCCCCTCGTGCGCACCGGAGGGTGGTATCACGCCATGGCGTTGCGATCCGCATCGGCGACGATGGTCGCGTTCACCTCACGCAGGCGCTCCTGGTGCGCTTTCGCGTGATGGCCGCAGAACAACAGTTCGCCGCCACTGGCGAGTACGGCACGTACCCGTGCAGCAGCTCCGCAACGATCGCACCTGTCTGCAGCAGTCAGGGTGGTGTCGGTCAGCAAATCGGGCATGACTCCTCCGTACTGATCGTGTCTCTCACACGATCCTGGGGCCGGTCCGCCACGTCGGTCCGACGCGGTTCCTTCACTCTTACAGACGTATGGGAGTCATGCGTTGTTCCCGCGCCGGTAACCGTGTGTCGTCACCGACACGAAACATGCTGCTCACCTGGTCGCAGCCACGCGTCCGTTCGCTCTGGGCGTAACGCCGGTGAGCGGTTGCACACCGGCGTTCGAGCGGGCGTGTACCCGTCGTTACGGTGCTGAGGTGACAGGTGGAAGCAGCGGCGTGAGCGAGGTGGTGTCCCGATCGGAGCGACGCCTGCCGTCGTGGTCGGTACCGATGGTGTTCGTGGTCGGCGGCATCTGCCAGTACCTCGGTGCCGCGATCGGGGTGTTCCTCTTCGACACCGTCTCGCCGGCCGCCGTGGCCTGGCTGCGCGCCGCCGGCGCAGCCGTGGTCCTGCTGGCCTGGCGTCGTCCCTGGCGCACGAAGTTCACCCGACGGTCCATCCTCGCGGCCGGGGGCTTCGGAATCGTCACGGTCGCGATGAACCTGTCGTTCTACGAAGCGATCGCCCGCATTCCTCTGGGCACCGCGGTGGCGATCGAGTTCCTGGGGCCGGTGGCCGTCGCGGCGTTCGGATCGCGGCGTGGACGAGACGTCGCGTCGCTGATGCTGGTGATCGCCGGGGTCGCGCTGGTCGCGGGTGCCCGACTCGACGTCGGTCTCGTGGGCGTGGGATTCGCGCTGTTGTCCGCCGCGTTGTGGGCCGGGTACGTGCTGCTGGGCAAATGGGTGGCGGACACCGGTGACGGTCTCGACTCCCTGGCCGTCGGCATGGCGGTGGCCTCGGTGGTTCTCGCACCGGTGGCGTTGACGGGACAGATCGTCGACGACCCGAGCGTCTTCGCGCTGCCGTCCACGTGGGTGCTGGGCGTCGGGGTGGGCGTGATGGCGAGCGTGGTGCCCTACGCCTTGGACCAGGTGGTGCTGCGCAGCGTCGGACGGGCCCGCTTCGCGCTCCTGCTGGCCCTGCTGCCCACCACGGCCACCGTGGTGGGGGTGGTGGTGTTGGCCCAGTTGCCGTCGCCTGCCGAACTCGTGGGAATCGCCTGCGTGGTGATTGCGGTCGCGCTGGGTGGCACCAGCAGCCGGGACCGCATACTGGCCCGATCCATACCGGGCACCGCCGACGAATCTCCACACGACCCGCCGACCGACGCGCGAGCCGACGACAGGAGAACCGGTGCCTGAGATCCTGCTGCACATGTGTCCACGAAGGGAGTGGGAGCGCAGTGTCGCGGCCGGGGTGCACGCGCCCGCGTCTCTCGCGGAACAGGGTTTCGTGCACCTGTCCTCCCCGGACCAGGTCCACCTGCCGGCCAATCGGCTCTACGCCGGACGAGACGACATCCTGCTGCTCGAGATCGACGCGGCGCGCGTGGGCGCGACCGTCCGGTGGGAGCCCGGCGTACCCGGCGATCCCGAGTCGATGAGGTTCCCGCACCTGTACGGGCCCCTCCCGATCGACGCGGTGGTGCGGACACGAAAATACCTGCCCGGCGAAGACGGGGTCTTCGCACGGGCAGGCAGTGTCGGCGACTGACGCCGTCGAGGGCGGCGCGAGGCGGGGCCTCGGGTCAGTCGAGGTAGTCGCGCAGGACCTGGGACCGGCTCGGGTGCCGCAGCTTCGACATCGTCTTGGATTCGATCTGACGAATCCGCTCGCGGGTCACGCCGTAGACCTGGCCGATCTCGTCGAGCGTGCGGGGCTGTCCGTCGGTGAGACCGAAGCGGAGGCGCACGACACCCGCCTCGCGCTCGGACAGCGTCTCGAGGACCGACTGCAACTGATCCTGCAGCAGGGTGAACGACACGGCATCCACGGCCACGACGGCCTCGGAGTCCTCGATGAAGTCACCGAGCTGACTGTCGCCCTCGTCGCCGATGGTCTGGTCGAGCGAGATGGGCTCACGCGCGTACTGCTGGATCTCCAGCACCTTCTCCGGCGTGATGTCCATTTCCTTCGCGAGCTCCTCCGGGGTGGGCTCGCGGCCCAGATCCTGCAGCAGTTCACGCTGAATGCGACCGAGCTTGTTGATGACCTCGACCATGTGCACCGGGATGCGGATGGTGCGGGCCTGGTCCGCCATGGCGCGTGTGATGGCCTGACGAATCCACCACGTGGCGTAGGTGGAGAACTTGTAGCCCTTGGTGTAGTCGAACTTCTCGACCGCGCGGATCAGACCCAGGTTGCCTTCCTGGATGAGGTCCAGGAAGGCCATGCCGCGGCCGGTGTAGCGCTTGGCCAGCGAGACGACCAGTCGGAGGTTGGCTTCGAGAAGGTGGTTCTTCGCGCGATTGCCGTCGCGGCAGATCCAGTTCATGTCGCGACGCTGAGCGACCGGGAGCTTCTCGCCCTTCTCGGCGGACTCGGCCATCAGCTGGGTGGCGTAGAGACCGGCCTCGATGCGCTTGGCCAGCTCGACCTCCTCCTCGGCGTTGAGGAGAGCGACCTTGCCGATCTGCTTCAGGTAGGCGCGGACGGAGTCCGCGGAGGCGGTGAGTTCCGCGTCCTTGCGGGCCTGGCGAAGAGCCTCGGACTCCTCCTCGTCCCACACGAAATCCCCGGAGGCCTTGTCTTCCGGAGTGGGATCGGTCGTCGCGTCCTCTTCGACCTCGGCGCCGACGGTGACGACCTCGACCACGTCGGACTCGGCGGAGAGCTCGCCCTCGGGAACATCGAGGTCGGCGATGTCCGTGGACTCCTCGACCTCGTCGGTGGGGGCGTCACCCGCAGCGGCCTTCTTGGCCGGAGCCTTCTTCGCGGCGGCCTTGCGGGGTGCGGTCTTCTTGGCCGCGGCCTTGCGCGGTGCTGCCTTCTTGGCCACCTTGGCCGGTGCGGCGGCGGGGGCGTCGTCGGAAGCGACGGCGTCGGTGGAGACTGCGGTGCCGTCGGTCGACGCGGGTACCGGCGCGGAGTCGGTGGTCGCGGACTCGACGGTCTGACGAATATCGGTGGCTGCCACGTACGCCCTTTCGTGACGATGTCGTGCGGCGTCACGCCAGAGTGTTGTTCCGGCGGAGAGGTCTGTCGGTTTTCCCGCTCTTCGGGTCGGGACCTGAACCATTGTAACGACCGTCGAGACAGTACAAGACCAACGCGCGGGACTGCTACCGGAGCACTCCCGCGCGTCGGCGGAGCCGATCCGTCAGGGCGCCACGTGGGATTGAGAGGCCAGCGCGGCGCCCACGATGCCGGCGGTGTTCCGCAACGTGGCCGCCTGGACCGGGGTGTCGTTGGTCAGCAACGGAACCCACTTCTCGGCTTTGCGGCTGATGCCGCCACCGGCGATGAAGAGATCGGGCCAGAACAGCGCCTCGATGGTGCTCAGCACCCGGGAGACCTCTTTCGCCCACTGCTTGTAGGAGAGGTCCTCGCGTTCCTTGACCGACGAGGCCGCGCGGTGCTCGGCTTCCATGCCGTCGACCTCGAGGTGCCCGAGCTCCGTGTTGGGGAGCAGCACGCCGTTCTGCATCACGGCGGATCCGATTCCGGTGCCGAAGGTCAGGAGGATGACGACTCCCTCGGCGTCCTTGCCGCCGCCGAACTTGTCCTCCGCGAGCCCGGCCGCGTCCGCATCGTTCAGAACGGTGATCTCGCGGTCGCCGAGATGGGTGCGGAACAGCGCGCGAGCGTCCGTTCCGATCCACGCCTTGTCCACGTTCGCCGCCGTACGAGCCACCCCGTCGGTGACCACGCAGGGAAGGGTGATGCCGATCTCCCCGTCCCACTCGAAGTGTTCGACGATCTTGGCGACCGTTTCGGCCACGGCTTCGGGGGTGGACGGCTGCGGCGTGTCCAGCTTGAAGCGCTCGCCGATCAGCTCACCCGTCGTGAGGTCCACGAGGCCGCCCTTGACTCCGCTGCCGCCGACGTCGACGCCGAATCCGCGGTTGCCCGGGGCCGCGCCGGTTCGTCCGGAGATCTCGACGGGACCTGGGTCGCGGGGTTCGTTCGTCATGTTCGTGACCTCCTGTAACGGGCGTCGGAACCGGGTTCGGGTGCCGCCGCCGCGATCGCGCCGTTCGTCGCTCGACCGTCACAGTAGTGCCAGACACCGTGGGTGGGCGCGCCGTGTGGCGGTGTGTTCGGATGGACCGGTGACGCGACCGCCCGAACCGCAGGCCCAGCCCGATTCCACCGCCACGTCGACCGATCCCGCTGTCCTGCAGCGGGTCGCGGTGCACGTGGCCCGCGCGGCGGGACGGCACGTGGCCCGACGTCGTCCCGAGGTGTTCGGGCACGGCGGCGCCGTGGGAATCGACGCCGCCGATGCCGTGCGATCCAAGTCCACGCCCACCGATCCGGTGACCGTCGTCGATACCGAGACCGAGACCGTGCTGCGTGATCTGCTGGCGCGGTTGCGTCCGGACGACGACGTGTTGGGCGAGGAGGGCGGAGGCGACGCAGTGGCGCCCGACGGTGTCCGATGGGTGCTCGACCCGATCGACGGCACCGTCAACTTCCTGTACGGCGTCCCGGCCTACTCCGTGTCGGTCGCGGCACAGATCGGCGGGCGATCGGTGGCCGGTGCCGTGCAGGACGTGGTCGGTGACCGCACCTACGCGGCCGCCTCGGGGCTGGGCGCACGGGTCAGCGACGCGGAGGGGGAGTGGACGCAGTTACGGGCGAACGTCGTCGACGATCTCTCGATGTCGTTGGTGGCCACCGGGTTCGGCTACGGAACGGACCGGCGACGGCGGCAGGCCGCAATCCTGGCGGACGTGCTGCCCGCGGTGCGGGACATCCGGCGCATCGGGTCGGCCGCGCTCGATCTGTGCATGGTCGCAGCGGGTCGCGTGGACGCACATTTCGAGCACGGCCTGAGTCCGTGGGACTGGGCGGCGGGTGCTCTGATCGCTGCCGAGGCCGGAGCCGTCGTTCGAACACCCTCACCGCACTCCCGGAGCGCCGACGGTGAGATCACCACCGCGGCCGCTCCCGGAGTGGCGGGGCAGTTCGACGAGCTCCTGAGCGCGTGCGGTGCGCTGGAGCCGGTTCCGGAGGCCTGACCCGCCGGTCGCCCCGATCAGCAGTTGCTGACGCGCGCGGCCTCGAGCAGGCCCAGGTCGAGTGCCGGTGCCGCAGTTCCGGGTGCGACGTCGGAGAGAGATCGAAGCACCTCTTCGGCGTCGGGGTTGGGCTGCAGGTTGCGGAAGAGCGTGCCGAGCGCGAGATCCACCGTGTCGTCCGCCCGCTCGTCTCGCACGAACTCCGCGCACGGGGCGACCAGAGCGACCGTTCCCGCTGCGGCGACTCCACCGGGGCCGAAACGGATCTGGGCCTGGCACTGCATGTTCTGATCGACGTAGACGGGATCGTTGCCCACCTGAACGTCGGGCGCGCTCGCGAATCCGTATTCGCTGAGGTCGGCGGCGATCTCGGCGGCCTGCCCGCCTTGACCGTTCGCGTTGAAGACGCGAACACGGGTGTCGCCCAACGGCGCGGGCTGGGTGTCCTCGACCACGGAGGGCTCGACGACGGTGCCCGGGGCGGCCGCCGGAGCCGCCGCGTCCGTCTCCGACTGCGGGGCGTTGCACGCGACCGCATCGGTTCCGGTGTCCGTTTCGGTCAGCAGACGCACCCACACCGCAGCGCCGGCGAGGGCGAGCACGATCAGGACGATCAGGATCGGGGCCATCCGTCGACGGTGGAACGGTCGGCCCTTGTCGTCGACGGAACTGCCTTCGGTGATGAGTGAAACCACGGTGACGCGGACCCTTCCGATCGCGGAGCATGCGGACGACTCGGCGGTGAGCACCCGCACGTTCGTCGTTCGTCGGTAACTGTAAACGGCCCACGGACGAGGCGACCGCAGAGCGCCGCGGAGCGTGGGAACGTTTCGCACTCGGTCGGCGTTGGGGCGAATGAACGAGCGATTCACCTCGATCGTTCACGACTCGGCGGACTTCACCCCGGCCGGTTTCCGGAACGGTCGTGGCGTGGGCTATGGTCTGCCCCGCTCGACCCGGTCGGACCCACGGCCGGGCGGAAAGTCGGCGGCCGGCGATCGCCCATTCGAGCCATTCGGCAACGAATGTCATCGGAGCACGATCTCGGAAACGACGGCGCGAGCGAACACGCTCTCATCCGAGAACGGGTCGGCTGCGAATAGGGGTAACGACGGGAGTCGAGGAGACGGTTCCACAGCCTCGACGGCGCGGACACATCGCGTCGGCTTCCGACGGCCCTGCGTTCGTTGTCACCCGAGGCGACCTCGTGGTCGCGTGCGAGATGTACGACACAGCAAAAACGTATCGCCGAGCGCCATCGGCGATGCGACACCATCGATCCACAGCGGGACCCCCGGCTCCAGCCGGAGGGCGAAACGAACTCGTCGAACAAAAAGCGGTCGACGTCGAACGGATCCCCGACAAGACGATCGAACGAGGTCGACACAGGTCGACCCTCACCAGCACAAGGTAAGGGGAAGAGAGCAATGGCAACCGATTACGATGCGCCACGCCGTACCGAGTCCGACGACGTGTCCGAGGACTCGCTCGAGGAGCTGAAGGCGCGCCGGAACGAGGCCCAGTCCGCGGTCGTCGACATCGACGAGACCGACACGGCCGAGTCCTTCGAGCTGCCGGGTGCGGACCTGTCGGGAGAAGAACTCTCCGTACGGGTCGTGCCCAAGCAGGCCGACGAGTTCACGTGCTCGAGCTGCTTCCTGGTTCACCACCGGTCGCGGTTGGCCACCGACAGCGGCGGCGTGTTCGTCTGCCGCGATTGCGCCGCCTAGCAGCACCTGCTCGCGTTGTGAGCGAACGCCCGATCGGTCAGGACCGGTCGGGCGTTTCCGACGGCGTCAGCTCGGCCACCAACGCCTCCGGCTTCCGGGTGCTCACCAGCCAGTACGGGGTGGGGTCGTTCTCGTCGTCGAGGACGACCAGCACCATGGGGCCCACCCAGGAGCGATGTCGAACGAACGCCGCCGGATCGAGCTGTCGACCCAATGCGGCACTCTTGGCCGACGCGGGCACGATGGCGACCCGAGAGATGACCGACACCGGCAGATGCGCGTCGCCGGCGTGGAAGACGCGACCATCGGGCGTGTCCTCCACTCGTACCCGCATGCGTCCGAGGTACAGCACGACCCAGACGGCCACCGGGATCAGGATCACGTAGGGCAGCCACGCCTGAACTCCGGGTGATCCCATGTGGACTTCGGCGGAGAGAATCGACGCCACGCCGATTCCCGCGGCCCAGTACCAGACGGGAACGGTCAGACGCTCGGAGAAGACCTCGATCGGCTCGGGCGGAAGCGCGGACGAACGGCCGGAGGACACGGAGGAAGAACTGTCGGACACCCTCTCGACAGTAGAGCACGCGGGGCCGCCCGGCCGAGACCGTCGTCGCCCGCCCCCAGCGTCAGGAGTCGGCCGGAGGGCGGGGAGTAATCTCGTCTAACGTGACCGACCCAGCAACCGACGCCGTGTCCACCGGTTCTCCGACGGCCGCCCACCGGATCGCGCCGACCTGCGTGATGGTGCCGCTGCGCCGCCTCGACGACGGAATCGAGGTTCCGCGGCGCGCGCACCCCGGTGATGCCGGGGTCGACCTCTGCACGACCGTGGATGTCACGCTCGAACCGGGTGAGCGTGCGTTGGTCGGAACCGGGATCTCCGTCGCCATTCCCATGGGAATGGTCGGCCTGATCCACCCCCGGTCCGGCCTCGCCGCGAAGGTCGGTCTCTCCGTGGTGAACACACCCGGGACCGTGGATGCGGGATACCGGGGCGAGCTCAAGGTCTGCCTCATCAACCACGACCCGCGCGAGAGCATCGTGCTGCGGCGCGGAGATCGAGTCGCTCAGCTGGTGGTGCAGCGCGTCGAACTGGTCGATTTCGTGGAAGTCGACCGCCTGGACGACACCGCCCGTGGTATCGGTGGGTACGGATCGAGCGGCGGACATGCCGCTCTCGGTGCGGATCTCCGCACGAACAAGGAGTACTGAGATGTTCGGACGCAAGAAGAAGACGCACGACGAACCGGCCGAAGCAGTCGACGACGTGGTCGCCGACGACCCGAGCCTCGACGCGGACGACGCCGCAGAACCGGACGGCACCGCCGATCCCGAGAGCGGTCCGTGGTCCCTCGACGACCTCGACGGCGAACGGGACGCCCACCTCAAGGGCCGCTTGGATCTGGGATCGATTCTGCTCGCGCTTCCGCCGGGCGGTCAGCTGCAGGTGGAGATGAACCCGGCCGGTGCGGCCCAGGCCGTGCACATCGTGACCCCGCACGGTCGCATCACGGTCGCCGCGTTCGCCGCGCCGAAGTCCCCTGGTCAATGGCGAGAGGTCGCCGGCGAACTGTCGGACACCCTGCGGCGGGACAACGCGTCGGTGTCCGTCGAATCCGGTCCGTGGGGCCGCGAGGTGGTGGGGTCCACTGCGAACGCCGACCTGCGATTCATCGGTGTCGACGGGTACCGGTGGATGATCCGCGGCGTCGCGACCGGTCCGGCCGGTGCCGTGGCGCAGGGTTCGGCGCTGGTGCAGCAGGCCCGTGCGGTGGTGGCCGGGACGATCGTCGACCGCGGCACCGATCCACACCCGGTGCGCACGCCGCTGCCGATCACGCTGCCGAAGCAGCTCGTTCTCCAGCTCGAAGCGGCGCAGAAGCAACAGGCGGCTCAGCAGGTCGCGCAACAAGCGGCCGGTCAGCAGGGGGCGACCCAGCAGGGGGTGGCTCAGCAGGGCTCGGGCGTTTCGGCCGGCCCGCCCGCCACCGGCGCCGGTGCGCCCACCGCCGACACACCGGCGACCTCGGCGCCGACGAGTGGTGGGCCCGACGGAACGGCACCCGACGGTGCGGGCTCCGCATCCGACGGCGAGCAGCCCCGGCGTCGGGGCCCGTCGGGATCGGCGATGCAGCAGCTTCGCTGAGCGATCTAGGCGGGCGGAGTGGGCCGTTCGTTCGTCGCCGCGACGAGGGCTTCCATCGACCGGTCACCCAGTTCGGAGAGGTCACGGGCCATCGCATCCAGCGGGAAGGTCCGTAGCTCGGACCGGGGCGCCGCCGCGTGCCATTCCTCGGCGACCGCCAGGGGATGGACGGGGTCGTCCAGTGCCGCCGCGATCGCGAACGGGACCGTCGACGCCCGCAGGTCGGCGAGGTCGGGTCCACGGTGAGTCGCTGCGGTCTCCATCGCCCCGGCGAGATCGGGCCACTGTCCGCGCCAGGAGCGGGTGAGTGTCGTCGCCAACCACGGCGGGCTCGACGCCTGCATCGCCGAGACGGTGGCGTCCAGCCCCACTCGTCGTAATTGCGCAGCTGCGAACCGGGCGCTCACCGCCGCAGCCGATCCACGTGGACTCCCGGTCCACGCCGGCATCGCCGCCAGTACGGCCACCAGCCGCGACGACGCTTCACGGAGAGGCCGGTCCGCCCGCCCCGGCGCTGCGTGGTGCGACGCCCACTGGGTCGCGACGGCGGCTCCGATCGAGATGCCCCCCACCACCAGCGCGTCTTCCGTCTGCAGGGCCCGATCGAGAGCGCCGCGATATCCGCCGATCAGATCTCGCGGATTCGGCTCCACCGCGATCAGACGAGCGCCGACTCGAGACACCGCGGCCCCGAACGCGTCGACGACGAACTCGGCGTCCGATCCGGTGCCCGGGAGCAGGACGACCGCGACCCCGGACAGTGATCTGTTCATGCCCGCAGATCTTTCCGTCGTATTCGCTCGATCGTCACACCCGGGGTGTGGGTGAGGCAGTGCGAAGAGGTCTACAGTGGCGCAGACACACCGATCCACACCCGTCGCGGAAGGCCCGCGCGAACCCGCTCCAGGAGCAGACATGGCACCCGCTGCCGCAGGATATTTCCGCCGGATGGCGCGCAAGTTGACCGAGGACATCGAACAGCTCGACGCCGAGGAGATGGAGTCGACGTCGCAGGCGTCGGGCGCTCAGCGGGCCTGCGACTGCAGTCGCGGCGAAGAGGTCACCTTCGTCGGCCGGCTCCGCAGTGTCGAGGCGTGCAGCAAGGCCGCCACCGCGAACATCGAGGCCGAGTTCTTCGACGGAACCGACACCGTCTCCTTGGTGTGGATAGGCCGCCGCCGGATCCCCGGGATCGAACCGGGCAAGCAGCTACTGGTCCGTGGACGCGTCGGGGAGCGCGCGGGTAAGAAGATCATCTACAACCCGTACTACGAACTGCGCGACGACAGCGAACCCGCCTGATCGCCCCCGCGGGTCCGGACTCGGCCGTCTTTCTGGCACCCTTGGTCGCATGAGCGATCGCAGCGACCGCACCGAGTCGGAATCAGCGCCGGAACCGTCCCCCGAGACCGTGAAGCAGGCTGCTCCCGAGACCGTTCTGACGCAGCTCGGCGGTATGACCGGGCTCGTCTACTCCACCCTCCCGGTGCTGATCTTCGTGCCGGTGAACGGCGTCGCCGGACTCACGGTCGCCATCTGGTCGGCCCTCGGTCTGGCCACGGCCATCCTGGGGTGGCGCCTCGTTCGGCGCGAGCCCATCCAGCCGGCGATCTCCGGCTTCTTCGGCGTCGGGATCTGCGCGTTCATCGCCTACCGAACCGGAGACGCCAAGGGATACTTCCTCTTCGGTATCTACACCTCGCTCGCCTACGGCGCGGTATTCCTGGCGTCGATCCTGGTGCGGCGCCCGCTCGTCGGCATCGTGTGGGGGTTCCTGAACGGCGGCTCGGGCGCCTGGCGTTCTCATCGAGCCGCGATCAGGGCGTACGACCTCGCCACCTTCGCCTGGGTCCTGGTGTTCGCGGCCCGGTACCTGGTGCAATCCGAGCTCTACGACACCGATCAGACCGGCTGGCTCGCGGTCGCCCGCATCGGGATGGGGTGGCCGTTGGCCGCCCTCGCGTTCGGCATCACGGTGTGGGCCGTGCGTCGCGCCGACGGCGTGGTGAGGGCAGCGGAAGATACGTCGACGGCGGCCGCCGCCACCCCGGATTCGATCAGTGCCGGTCCAGACCCAGAGCCGAACGAAGCTCGTCCTCCACGTCGACCGTCGTGACGAACAGCAGTTCGTCTCCACCCTCGAGCGGGTCGTCCTTCTCCGGGACGATCACTCGTCCTCCGCGAAGAATGGTCACCAGAGCGGCGTCACGAGGAAAGGTGATCTTGCGGATCGGTTTTCCCGCCAGCGGCGTGTTGCTCGGCAGCGTGATCTCCACGAGGTTCGCCTGACCCTGGCGCAGGGTCATGAGGCGGACCAGGTCACCGACGGACACCGCTTCCTCGACCAGCGATGCGAGTATCCGTGGCGTCGACACCGCGACGTCCACTCCCCACGAGGCGTCGAACAGCCACTCGTTGCGTGGGTCGTTGACGCGGGCGACCACACGGTCCACCCCGAATTCGGTCTTGGCGAGCAGGCTCAGGACCAGGTTGGTCTTGTCGTCACCCGTCGCGGCGATCACCACGTCGTAGGTCTCGATGCGGGCGTCCTCGAGTGTCTGCAGCTCGCATGCGTCCGCGTGGACCCATTCGGCCGCCTCGACGGCGGACGGGTCGATGTGACCGACCTTGCGCTCCATCAACAGAACGTGGTGTTCGGACCGGATCAGCTCGCGAGCGATGGACCGGCCGACCGCACCGGCGCCGGCGATAGCGACTCTCATCTTGTGTGCCTCTCTGGACTGCGGCGGACGCTCACTCGGCGGGCGGGGGGTTACCGGCGAGCGCCACGGCCTCGGCAACCGTGCCTGCCACCGCAGCGACCCACACCTCGTCGCCCGCCTGCAGGACGGTCTTGCGGTCGGGAAGCAGGCCGGCACCGAACCGGATGACGAACGCGACGCGAGATTTGGTCGCCGATTCGAGTGCGGCCACGTTCTTGCCCACCCAGTCCTCGTGGATGTCGATACGCGCGACGGCGACGCTGCCGGACGGATCGCGCCACTTCGTCGGTTCGGTGTCGTGAATGAGAGTGTGGAGGAACCGATCCGTCGTCCAGGGGACGGTGGCAACGGTCGGAATGCCCAGCCGCTCGTACACGGCGGCACGTTTCGCGTCGTAGATCCGGGCGACGACCCGCTCGACGCCGAACGTCTCGCGGGCCACCCGAGCCGAGATGATGTTGGAGTTGTCTCCGGACGAGACCGCGGCGAACGCGTCGGCCTGTTCGATACCGGCATCGACGAGCACGGACCGGTCGAATCCCATTCCGAGAACCTGCCGGCCGGTGAAGGAAGCACCGAGCCGGTGGAAGGCGGTGGGGTCGCGGTCGATGACCGCGACCTCGTGTCCGATGCGCGACAGCGATCCGGCGAGGGCGGAACCGACCCGGCCACAGCCCATGACGACGACGTACAACTCGGCTCCCATCGGGCGGACGAACACGGACGGGACGACCCGCTCTCGCCACGCTATCGTCACCCTGCCCCTCGGTCGAGGCCGGTACGGCCTACGCTCTCCGATGTGTCCAAGCTTTCGACGGCCACCAAGAGGCTGCTTCTGGGTAAGCCGTTCCGAAGCGATCGGCTCGGACACACGCTTCTTCCCAAACGCATCGCGCTCCCGGTGTTCGCTTCCGACGCCATGTCGTCCGTGGCCTACGCGCCCGAGGAGATCTTCCTCGTGCTCGCCGTGGCGGGGATCTCGGCGTACTCCTTCAGCATCTGGGTGGGGCTCGCCGTCGCCGTCGTCATGACCGTCGTCGTGGCGAGCTACCGGCAGAACGTGCACGCCTACCCGTCCGGCGGAGGTGACTACGAGGTCGCCACCAAGAACCTCGGGCCCACCGCGGGGCTCACCGTCGGCAGTGCCCTGATGGTCGACTACACGCTCACCGTGGCGGTCTCGATCTCGGCGGCGGCGTCCAACATCGGTTCCGCGGTCCCGTTCATCGCCGAGCACAAGGTGTTGTTCGCGGTCGCGGCGATCGTGCTGATCACCTCGATGAACCTGCGCGGCGTGCGCGAGTCGGGCACCGCGTTCGCCCTGCCCACCTACGCCTTCATGGTGGGCATGCTCGTGATGCTCGGGTGGGGGCTGATCCAGGTGTACGTGCTGGACTCGGACATCGCCGCCGAATCGTCCGCCTTCGAGCTCCGGGCCGACGACAGTCAGCTGTACGGGATCGCGTTCGCCTTCCTTCTCGCCCGCGCGTTCTCCTCGGGATGTGCCGCCCTGACGGGCGTCGAAGCCATCTCCAACGGGGTGCCGGCCTTCCGAAAGCCCAAGTCGCGCAACGCGGCCACCACGCTGCTTCTGCTCGGCACGATCGGTATCACCCTTCTGATGGGCATCATCGTCCTCGCCGAACAGATCGGGGTGAAGTACGCGGCGGACCCGGCGAGGCAACTGATCGGCGCACCGGAGGGCTATCAGCAGAAGACCCTGATCGCCCAGCTCGCCGAGGCGGTGTTCTCGGACTTCCCGCCCGGCTTCTACTTCATCACGGTCGCGACCGCGCTCATCCTCGTCCTGGCCGCGAACACCGCCTTCAACGGATTCCCGGTGCTCGGGTCCATCCTCGCGCAGGACCGCTTCCTGCCCCGTCAGTTCCACACGCGCGGTGACCGTCTCGCGTTCAGCAACGGCATCGTCTTCCTCTCCGGCGCGGCGATCGCCTTCGTGGTCCTGTTCGGTGCCGAGGTGACAGCCCTCATCCAGCTCTACATCGTCGGTGTGTTCGTCTCGTTCACGCTCAGTCAGACCGGGATGGTGTTGCACTGGACGCGACTGCTGCGCACCGAAACGGACACGAGCGTCCGCCGATCGATGATGCGCTCACGAATCATCAACGGGATCGGTCTCGCCATGACCGGCGTGGTTCTGGTCATCGTGCTGGTGACCAAGTTCCTGGCCGGGGCATGGATCGCGATCATCGCGATGGCGTCGATCTTCGGCATGATGAAGTTGATCCGCAAGCACTACGACTCGGTGGCGACCGAACTCGCCGACGTGGAATGGGACGGCGTGCTGCCGAGTCGCACGCACTCGATCGTTCTGGTGTCCAAGCTGCACAACCCCACGTTGCGGGCTCTCGCGTACGCCCGGGTCGGTCGACCGGACACGCTCGAGGCGATCACGGTCAACGTCGACGACGCCGATACCCGCACCCTGGTGCGCGAGTGGGAGAAGAGTGACGTGAGCGTTCCGCTGAAGGTGGTCGAATCGCCGTACCGCGAGATCACCAAGCCCGTCCTCGACTACGTCAAGCGCGTACGACGCGACTCGCCGCGAGACGTGGTCACCGTGTTCATTCCCGAGTACGTCGTGGGGCACTGGTGGGAGCAGGTGCTGCACAACCAGAGCGCTCTGCGTCTGAAGAGTCGCCTGCTGTTCCAGCCGGGGGTGATGGTCACCAGCGTCCCATGGCAGCTGAGCTCGTCCGAACGAGCCAAACGGGAAAGCCTGCAGAACGCGCCGGGATCGTCACGGCGCGGATACGAAGAGGGGCCGCGGCGGTGAGCATCTCCTGGCTGGGACGGACCGTCGAGGTCGAGGTCGGCAAGCCCGGGCACGGTGGATTCTGTGTGGCGAGGCACGAGGGCCGGGTCGTCTTCGTCCGGCACAGCCTGCCCGGTGAGCGCGTGCGCGCGCTGATCACCGAGGACGGCGGGAAGTCCTTCTGCCGCGCCGATGCCGTCGAGATCCTCGAGGCGTCGGCGGACCGCATCGAACCGCTGTGCCCGATCTCGGGTCCCGGCGGGTCCGGATGTTGCGACCACTCCCACGTCTCCGCCGGGGGGAGCCGGACCATCAAGGCGGCGGTGGTGTCCGAACAACTCGAGCGCGTCGCGTCGATCGAGCACTCGGTGACGGTGGAGGCCCTCGGCGAGCAGACGGGGTGGCGTACCCGCATCAGGCTCGGAGTCGACGACGACGGTCGGCCGGGGTTCCGGCGCCTGCGCAGCTCCGAGATCGTCACCGATCTCGCCTGCCCTCAGGCCGTGCCGGGCATGTACGACGGGTTGGCGGACCGAGCGTGGAAGCCCGGATCGGATCTGGTGGTGGCCCTCGACGCCGACGGTGCCCGACACGTCGTGGAGATCGGTCCACCCGCGAACGCGCCGGCCCGGCACTCGGGTGGTCGACGAGGAGCGTCGTCTCGGCGAGCTGCCTCGGGTCATCGACCCCACCGCGTGGTCGAGGGATCGGGGCGCGCGGCCGAGCAGGTGGGTTCGCGGCGGTGGACGGTGGACGCCGCGGGGTTCTGGCAGGCGCATCGCCACGCGGCCGGCACCTACGCCGAGGTGGTGCGGGAGTGGTCCGGGTTGTCGACCGGGGAGACGGCATGGGACCTCTACGCCGGGGTGGGGGTGTTCGCGGCCGCCATGGCGGCCGACGTCGGTTCCACCGGGTCCGTGGCCGGCGTCGAGTACTCGCACCGCGCCGTTCTCGACGGTCGGGCCGCGCTCGACGATCTGCCGCAGGTGCGGTTGCAGGCATCGAGCGTCGAGAAGGCGGTCGCGTCTCTTCCCGCGTCTCCGGCGACGGTCGTTCTGGATCCTCCGCGATCGGGTGCGGGCAAGGTCGTGGTGGCTGCTGTTACGGCTGCAGACCCCCGCCGGATCGTCCACGTCGGCTGCGATCCCGCATCGTTCGCTCGGGACGCCGGCCTTTATCTCGCTCACGGGTATCGCCTCGAGGAGGTGCGAGCGTTCGACGCGTTCCCGATGACCAGTCACGTCGAGTGCATCGGGCTTTTCGTGCGCTGAGCGCCCGCCGTTTCGGTGAGCCGGTCGATCCCGACCGATCCGGTTCGGCCACTGCGCCGAAGCACCCATGACAGGTCCGATGAGAAGGCCCCCGGGGAGGTCGACGCGGGAGACGGCGTAACGGCGCGGCGAGGTGGTGACGTGGTGACGATGGGCACTAGTCTCATGGTCGATGAACGCGATCATGAGCAATTCACCGCGGTGGTACGCCGGATGAGTGCCGAGGAATCCCGCCCGAGCGGCGCCCGGCACCTGCGCAGCACCGACGCTCCGCCCGCCGATCCGGCGTGCCCGGTCCCGGCGACAGACGTGCGATCGCGCCGATTCGCGGAGGCGGACGAGCTGCGGACACTGCTGTACGCCGTCGCCGACCGCGACCAGGCCGCGTTCGCTCGCCTGTACGACCTGACGTCCGCGCGGGTCTACGGCATGGTGCTGCGGGTCCTGCGCGACGCCGGTTTCAGCGAGGAGACCACGCAGGAAGTGTTTCTGCAGGTCTGGAAGACCGCCGACCGATACGACGCGAATCAGGGGTCGCCCCTGGCGTGGATGATGACGCTGGCTCATCGTCGCGCGGTGGATCGCGTGCGCAGCGAACAGTCCGGCACCGATCGCGAAGCTCTGTACGGATCCTCGACGCACAGCCCCGCGCACGACGAAGTGCTCGAATCCGTGACACAGACCCTCGAGTCCGAGTCGGTCGTCCGTTGCCTGGAGACCCTGACCGCGACGCAACGCGAGTCCGTGCGCATGGCCTACTACAACGGCTGGACGTATCGCGAGGTCGCCGAGCGGCTCGACGTCGCCGTTCCCACCGTGAAATCGCGGATCCGCGACGGGCTGATCAAGCTCAAGACCTGTCTGGGGGTCGACCGCGGTGAGTGAGTACGACAGCGGTCGACATCGTCGCGACGACGCGGTCGATCCGCAGGTTCGCGACGATGCGTACGCCTACGCCCTCGACGCCGTGGACCCGCAGGAACGGTTCACCATCGAGCAGCGGGTGTCGGCGTCCGACGCCGTGACCCGCGAGTACTTCGAGGACGTCGTGGCCTCCGTGCGAGAGGCCGTCGCCCTGACCGCCTCTCTCGACGCGACACCGCCTCCGGAGTGGCTGCGAGCGGCGGTTCTCGACGAGGTCGGCGCGGCGGCCGCCGACGAGTCGGGCCCCGGAGCGTCGCCGTCCGACGGCACCGCCTCCCTGTCCGAGACGGCCGCTCCGGCTCCCGTCGCGTCCCTGGACGATCGCCGGAAGCGGCGGTGGCGAATGGCATCGGTTGCGGCGGCCGCCGTGCTGGTGGTGGGTATCGGCGGCGTCGTGGTCTCCCAGCAGCTCGGTGACGGACCCATCGGGACGACGACGTCCGCGGTGCTCGCCGCCGACGACGTTCGCACCAGCTCCGTCGACGTCACCGGCGGCGGGACGGCCACCGTGCGCTGGTCCCGATCGCAGGACGCGGCGGTGGTCACCCTGAGCGGTCTCGCCGTGCCCGCTCCGGACCGGGTGTTCGAGATGTGGTTGATCGGAGAGGATCCCGCGCCGAGGCCGGTGGGGCTGGTCGATCCCGACGAGGCCGCGGCCGGATCCGAGTTCGTCCTGACCGAGCTGAGCGACGCCACGACCTTCGCGGTGTCGATCGAGCCGGAAACCGGTTCCCCGGCGCCCACCACCGATCCGATCGCAGCCGTCACTCTCGACGCGTGATTCCCCGGGGGTCGCCCCACCGGGTCACTGCATCACCGACCGCCTCAGTGCCCCGATGATCGTCTCGGCCTGCTGGTAGGCGCCGTCGAGCAGCGCCTCGAGCAGGTCGAGTTTGGCGTCGGGATGCGTCGTCCCGAGATCGCGGAATCGGTCCGGGGGCAGCACCGCGACGGTGGTGGGTTCCACCGCCCGGATCGCCACGGCGAACTCGGAACGGCGAATCAACGGCATCTCCCCGAAGGTCATGCCGGCCGACAACGTGGCCAACGCCCGTTCGCGTCCATCGGGTGCGCTGTAATCCATCGCGACGCGTCCGGACAACACCAGCGCGAGGCCCAACGGAGGGTCGCCGAAGGTGGCGACCACGTCACCGGGCTCGAACGTGCGACGCTCCGTCGCGTCCGCGACGATGCGACGATGGTCGGGTGCCAGCGCTGCGATCACCGGGTGTTCGTCGAGACCGACCGTGGTCGGCTGCCGCGCGCCGCTGCACCACCGTTCGAGGACGGTGCCTTCCGCCCACTGCAGAGCCGAGTCGAGATCGGTGAACACCCGGCCGGTGCCGCCGCGGTCCGTGAGCGAGGAGACCGTGTGGGCCATCACGGAGTTCGGATCGACGAACGCGGCGGCGCAGCCGTCCGCCCGCAGGCCCTCGGCGAGGCGGTCGAGCATGGACCGGGCCACGTCCCCGACGTCGTCGACCCGCCGCATGTCCAGGACCACGGCGTCGAGGCGGTGTCCGGTGTCCGGTGTCGCGGCGACACGGGCGGTCGCGTTTCCGACGGCGCGCACGACGCTCTCGGCTGCGGAGAAGAGAAGGTCGCCGTGCAGTTCGAACACCCGAACGCGGTTGCCCTCGGCGGCGAGGGTCTCCTGTTCGTCCCCGGTGCGCCGACGTCGGGAGGGGGAGTCGGCGATCGAGTACTGCGCGCGGACGGCACTGCGGGCTGCGCGCCCGACGTGGAGGAAGTGCAGTTCGAGCCGGCGGGAGAGCTCCCGGCACGCCGCGACCCCGCGAACACTGTTGCCGTGCTCGTCCAGCCGGGGGGAGAAGACCGAGATGCCGAGTTGCCCCGGAAGAACGGCGAGCACGGCACCCCCGACGCCGCTCTTGGCGGGAAGGCCGACCCGGTTGACCCAATCGCCCGCACCGTTGTACATCCCGCACGTCGTCATCACCGACAGCACCCGCTCGACGAGGATCGGGTCCAGTGCGCGCTCCTGCGTGCACGGGTTGACGCCGTTGTCGGCCAGAGTCGCGGCCATCGCCGCGATGTCCTTGCCGGTGACCTCGATCGAGCACTGCCGGAAGTACAGATCGACCACGGCGTCGGGATCGGAGTCGATGATGTCGAACGAGCGCAACATGTGCCCGATGGCGCGATTACGGTGCCCGGTACGCGATTCCGACGCGTGTACGGCCGTGTTCATGGACAGTTCGCGACCTGCGTAGACGGAGTACGCGGCGCGGATGCGTTCGAAACGATGTGCGTGGTCGTCGCCGTCGATCAGCGATGCGGACGTGATGGCTCCGGCGTTGATCATGGGATTACGGGGGCGCTCGGTGATCGGATCCAGGCTGATCTCGTTGAACGGCTCGCCCGAGGGTTCGACGTCGATCTTCTTGCCCACCGTCGCCTCGCCGTGGTCGGTGAGCGCGAGGGCGTAGGTGAACGGTTTCGACACCGACTGGATGGTGAAGGGCACCCTCGTGTCGCCGACCTCGTAGACGTGGCCGTCCGCGGTGGTGAGACAGATTCCGAACGATTCCGGATCGACGGCGGCCAATTCCGGGATGTAGTCCGCCACGGCTCCCGAACGATCGGGCAGGCACAGTCGGTAGACGTCCTCCAAGATCTCCTGCACGACGTCCGTCATGTCACCTCTCCCGGCCGGTTCGACGTGAGCGGAAGCGCTCACGCGGCGAATGTTCGCGCAATCACGCGCTCGTACGGTAACCCGTCATCTGACCGCCAAGTAGACTCGGGAGAACTCGCTCGACGCCGACGTCCTTCGTGACCGTCGGCCGGGCTCGGCGTTTTCGAAGGGAGAGATCTCGTTGGGTGTTCTATCGCGTGTGCACGAGCCCAGCGATCTCCGTGGTCTGACCCCGGCCGAGCTCGCGGAGCTCTCGGAGGAAATTCGCGCGTTCCTCGTGGAGAAGGTCTCGGCGACCGGCGGCCACCTCGGTCCCAACCTCGGTGTCGTGGAACTGACGCTGGCCATCCATCGGGTCTTCGATTCGCCCTCCGATCCGGTGATCTTCGACACGGGTCACCAGGCGTACGTGCACAAGATGGTGACCGGTCGCACGGAGCAGTTCGATTCCCTCCGCAAGGAAGGCGGCCTGTCGGGCTACCCGGCGCGCGGTGAGAGCGAACACGATTGGGTCGAGTCCTCGCACGCGTCCGCGTCCCTCTCGTACGCCGACGGTCTGGCCAAGGCGTTCGCCCTCACCGGACAGCTCGATCGGCACGTCGTCGCGGTGGTCGGCGACGGCGCCCTCACCGGCGGCATGTGTTGGGAGGCGTTGAACAACATCGCGGCGGGCGTCGATCGCTCCGTCGTCATCGTCGTCAACGACAACGGACGCTCGTACTCGCCCACCATCGGCGGGCTCGCGGACCACCTCGCCACGCTCCGGCTGCAGCCCGGCTACGAACGAGCGCTCGACACGGGCCGTCGCGTGGTGCGCAAGGTGCCCGTGGTGGGAAAACCGGCCTACAAGATGCTGCACGGGATGAAGGCGGGCCTCAAGGACGCGGTGAGCCCTCAGGTGATGTTCACCGACCTCGGGATCAAGTACCTGGGCCCCGTGGACGGACACGATCAGGCGGCGTTGGAGTCGGCACTGCGTCGGGCCAAGGCTTTCGGCGGGCCCGTCATCGTGCACGCCGTTACCCGTAAGGGAATGGGCTACGCCCACGCGGAGAACCACGTCGCGGACCAGATGCACTCGACCGGCGTGATCGATCCGCTCACCGGCCTGGCCAAGTCCATCGCGGCACCGGACTGGACCTCGGAGTTCTCGCGCGAGCTCATCGCGCGGGCCGAGCACCGTGACGACATCGTCGCGATCACCGCCGCGATGGCCGGCCCCACCGGACTCGCTGCGTTCGGTCTCCGGTTCCCGGACCGCATGTTCGACGTCGGCATCGCCGAGCAGCACGCGATGACGTCGGCGGCCGGTCTGGCTCTGGGCGGTCTGCACCCCGTGGTCGCCATCTACTCGACGTTCCTCAACCGGGCGTTCGACCAGTTGCTGATGGACGTCGCGTTGTTGAAACTGCCGGTGACGATCGTCCTGGATCGCGCGGGGGTCACGGGCTCCGACGGTGCGAGCCACAACGGCATGTGGGACATGTCCGTTCTGGGCATCGTCCCCGGGATGCGCGTGGCCGCCCCTCGCGACGGAGCGACGTTGCGCGAAGAACTCGGCGAAGCGCTCGCGGTGTCCGACGGTCCTACCGCCGTGCGGTTCCCGAAGGGCGCGATTCCCGCCGATCTCGACGCCGTGCGCCGCCTGGACGACGCGGTGGACGTGCTGTTCGAACCCGAGGGTCAGGCGGACGTGTTGCTGGTCGCGGTCGGGCCGTTCGCGTCGCTCGCGCTCGACACGGCCGCCGAACTGGCCGACGCCGGTGTGAGCGCCACCGTCGTCGACCCTCGCTGGGTGCTGCCGGTTCCGGACTCGCTGCCGAAACTGGCGGCGGACTTCCGGCTCGTGGTCACCATCGAGGACTCGGGCCTGCACGGCGGTATCGGCGCGTCCGTCTCGGCCGCCCTCCGAGCGTCGGGTGTGGATGTTCCGTGTCGCGATCTCGGTGTCCCGCAACGGTTCCTGGACCACGCGTCGCGAGAGAGCATTCACATCGACCTCGGTCTCACCGCGACCGACATCGCGGGGCGTGTGTGCGGGTGGCTCGGCCACCATCCGGGGGACACTCGCTGAATCGGGCCCCGCACCCGGTGCACCTCGACCGCCGTCCGTGGACGCGGTCGAGGTGCACCGCGAGGGTCACGCCGCCGCTGCGGCGACTTTCAGATCCGGCAGGATACGGTCGAGCACCCACGGGGTGCTGACCGGGTTGACGTTACTCAGTCCCGCGACCACCTGCTCGTCCGTCAGGGCGACGGCCGAACCCGTGGACACCGCGCGGAGAGACGCGAGTGCCGGGACCGCAGCGAAGTCGAAGCCTTCCGGAGTGAAGGCGATGACGACGTCGGCGTCGAAGCTCTGCACGTTCTCGAACGAGACGGTCGAGTAGAAGGAGTCGGCGGTGTCGGCCTCGTCCAGTGCGACGACACCCGGTGCGTTCACGAAGCCCATCTCCGTCAACACCTGAACCCGTGGGTCGGCCGGCAGGTAGACGTCGGCCTGGCCGGCATCGGTGTCGAGGTTCACCACGGCGACGGTCTTCCCCGCGAACTCCGGGTTGGCCTCGGCCTCGGCGGCCAGTCGCTGGCCCATTCCGTCGATGAGATCCTGCGCCTCGTCGGGCTTGCCGACGGCCTCGCCGATGATCGTGGTCTGGTCCTGCCAGGTGGTCTGCCATGCACCGCCGGGATACGCGACGACGGGTGCCACACCGGAGAGAGTGTCGTAGTAGGACTCCGAGAAGCCTTCGTAGGGTGCGAGCACCAGATCGGGGCCGAGGGCGGCGATCGCCTCGACGCTCGGTTCACCGGCCGCGGGATCGTCGTAGAGGGTGGTGGCGTCGGCGTCGTAGAACTCCTGCGCCCACGGCATCACGCCGTTCTCGTCCGCGCCGTAGGTGTAGCGCGGTTGACCGATCGGGGTGATGTCGAGCGCGCCGAGGATGTCCTGCGCGTTCCACCCCATCGTGACGATGCGTTCCGGCGCGGATTCCACCGTGGTGGATCCGAAGGCGTTGGCGAGGGTGACCGGGTATGCGCCGTCGGTCGCACCGGAGTCGGTGGCGGCGGTATCGGAATCGGACGAGCATCCGGCCACGAGGGCCAGGACGGCCGTGGCGGCGACCACGGGAGCGAGGCGAAGGCGTTTCATGTGGGTAGCCTAACCTACATCGCCGGGGACGGGGCGACGCCCCTCGGACGCATCCGTGGATGCGCCCGAGGACGACGGTCAGTGGTGGAAGCGCCGACCCGTGACGGCCTCCGACGTACCCGTGCGATCCAGGTACGGGGTGATGCCGCCGTTCCAGAAGCCGAACCCCCCGCCGAGGATGAGGCAGAGGTCGATGTCCTCCGCCGCCGCGACGACGCCCTCGTCGAGCATGATCGCGATCTCCTCGGCGAACGCACGGCGAGTGCGATCGAGGACCTGCTCACTCGTCGAGGGTGCATCGCCTCGGGGCCAGAGGTCGGCCACCTCCGGGTCGACCGTCATCGCACCGTCGGCCCCGTAGGTCCACACCGCGGACTTCTTCGCCTCGACCATGGCCTGCAGGCCGGGGGAATCGTGGAACCGGTCGGGGTAGGCCGCGTGCAACGTCTCACCCGTGTGCAGCGCGACCGCGGGACCGACCAGCGACAGCAGCGTCAGCGGACTCATCGGCATCCCCAGCTCGCCGATCGCGTTGTCCGCGACGTCGAAGGGCGTGCCCTCGTCGATCGAGTTCATGACCTCACCCAGAGCGCGTGTGAGCAGCCGGTTGAATACGAATCCGGCCTTGTCCGCGATGAGCACGGCCGACTTCTTCAGCGACTTGGCGGTCGCGAACGCCGTGGCGAGCGACGCATCGTCGGTCTTCTCGCCTCGGATGATCTCCAGCAGCGGCAGCACGGCGACCGGGTTGAAGAAATGGAAACCCACCACTCGCTCCGGGTGTCGAAGGTCCGACGCCATCTCGGTGATCGACAGGGACGACGTGTTGGTGGCGAGAATCGTCTCGGGGCCGACGAACTGCTCGAGTTCGGCGAACACCTTCTTCTTCACGTCCATGTTCTCGAACACGGCCTCGATGACCCAGTCCGTGTTCGCGAACGCACTCTTGTCCAGCGACCCGGACACCAACGCCTTGAGGCGATTCGCCGCGTCGGGGGAGAGGCGCTTCTTTCCCTGCAGCTTGTCGATCTCGGCGTGCACGTAGCCGACACCCTTGTCGATGCGCTCCTGATCGATGTCCGTGAGGATCACGGGCACCTTCAGTTGTCGCACGAAGAGCAGCGCGAGCTGACTGGCCATCAAACCGGCGCCGACGATGCCGACTCCGGTGACCTTGCGGGCGAGCGACCGGTCCGGGGCGCCGGCCGGCCGCTTGGCCCGCTTCTGCACCAGGTCGAACGCGTAGAGACCTGCTCGCAACTCGTCGGCCATGAGGAGGTCGGCCAGGGCGTCGTCCTCCGCGGCGAACGCCGCATCGAGCGACGTCGAGTCGGTGATGTCGGTGGATTTCGCGAGCTTCAGCAACTCGACGGCGCGCACCGGACCGGGCGCGTGCCCACGAGTCTTGCCCTCCACGATGGCCTCGGCACGGCTCATCGCGTCGTCCCAGGCCTGGCCGCGGTCGATCTCGGGTCGAGCGGGCACGACGTCACCGGCGACGACCTTCGCCGCCCACGCGAGCGACTGCTCGATGAAGTCGGCGCTACCGAGAACCTCGTCGACGATGCCGAGCTTCGCCGCGTCCGTCGGCTTCAGCATGCGGTTCTGGTTGAGTGCGTTCTCGAGCACCACGGTCACCGCGCCGTCCGCGCCGATGATGTTGGGCAGCAACTGAGTTCCGCCCCAGCCGGGGACGAGTCCCAGGAAGGTCTCCGGAAGCCCCAGTGCGGCAGCGTTCCCCGCGACGGTGCGGTAGTGACAGTGCAGGGCGATCTCGAGGCCGCCACCCAGTGCGGCGCCGTTCACGAAGGCGAAGGTGGGGACCGACGATTCGCGTAGTCGCCGAAAGACGTTGTGCCCCAACGTACCGATCTCGTGGGCGACGGCCCGATCGGTGATGTTCGGAACGCCGTTGAGGTCCGCCCCCACGGCGAAGATGAACGGCTTTCCCGTCACCGCGACAGCGGCGGGTTCGGCCGCGAAGGCCTCGTCCAGCGCGGTGTTCAGCGACTCGAGCCCGGCGGGCCCGAACGTGGAGGGCTTCGTGTAGTCGTGTCCGTTGTCGAGGGTGATCAGGGCCACGGGCCCGTCGATTCCGGGAACGCGGACGATCCTGGTGTGCGCGTGGGTCACCACCTCGTCCGAGAACGCGGACGTACCGGTCGATGCAGAAGTCATGGCAATCACTTGCTTCCGTCGTAGGTGGGATTTTCCCAGATGACGCTGCCGCCCATGCCGAGGCCGATGCACATGGTGGTGAGGCCGTAGCGCACGTCGGGGCGAGTGGCGAACTGGCGGCTGAGTTGTGTCATCAGTCGGACGCCGGACGAGGCGAGCGGGTGCCCGCAGGCGATCGCGCCGCCCCACTGGTTGACGCGCGCATCGTCGTCGGCGATACCGAAGTGCTCCAGGAAGGCGAGCACCTGAACGGCGAACGCCTCGTTGATCTCGAACAGTCCGATGTCGTCGATGGACAGTCCGGTGCGGCCGAGCAGTTTCTCCGTGGCGGGGACGGGTCCGATCCCCATGACGGCGGGATCGACACCGGCGAAGGAGAAGCCGACCATCCGCATGCCGACCTTCAGCCCGAGTTCGGCGGCGGTGTCCTCACCGGCGAGCAGAGCCGCGGTGGCGCCGTCGTTCAGGCCGGCGGCGTTGCCCGCGGTGACCCGCCCGGCGGGCCGGAACGGCGTCTTGAGCTTCGCCAGGTCCTCGACCGTCGTACCGGGGCGAGGGGGCTCGTCCTCGGTGGCCAGACCCCATCCGGCGGAGGACTTCGTGGCGACGGGAACCAGCGTCTCGCCGATCAGGCCCGACTTCTTCGCGGCGTCGTACTTGTCCTGGCTGGCGACGGCATACGCGTCGGTGCGGTCCTTGGTGATGGACGGGTACCGATCGTGCAGGTTCTCCGCGGTGTTGCCCATGACCAGCGCGCTGGGGTCGACGAGCTTGTCGGCGAGGAAGCGCGGGTTCGGGTCGACGCCCTCGCCCATCGGGTGCCGTCCCATGTGCTCGACGCCGCCGGCGAGGACCACGTCGTACTGGCCGAACCCGATGCCGGACGCGGTGGTGGTGACCGAGGTCATCGCACCGGCGCACATGCGGTCGACGGCGAAACCCGGCACGCTGCGGGGCAGTCCCGCGAGCATCGCGGCGGTGCGGCCGATCGTCAGCCCCTGATCACCGGTCTGCGTGGTCGCGGCGACGGCGACCTCGTCGATGCGGTCGGCGGGCAGTTCGGGGTTGCGCCGAAGCAGTTCGCGCATCGCCTTGACCACGAGGTCGTCGGCGCGCGTGTCGGCGTACATCCCCTTGGGCCCGGCCTTGCCGAACGGGGTGCGAACACCGTCGACGAAGACGACTTTTCGTGGCGACGTGGGGGTGGGGGAATCGGAGGTCGGAGACATGGTTCCTTCCGGGAGGCAGGCGGACGGTCGGTCCGGCGGCCTCATCCTAACCCTGTGCTACTCGCCGGTAACTTCGGGTTCGGCCGACTCCGGGGCCGCTATCAGGGCAGCGGTGAGAACGGCTCCGGTGAGCGCACGTTGCCACGGCCGTGCTCCGTTGACCAGCAAGAACTGTTCGACGACGGTGCTCGGATCGGTCGCGGCTCCGGTGTCGTCGGTCAGGTCGGGGAAGTCCCAGCACAAGCGGCGCACGGTGTCGGGCGTCAGCAGGTTCTCCACCGGCACCGCCACCTCTGCGCTCAGAGCGGCCATCGCCTCGCGCACCGAGGCCAGCCGCGCGGCCGCCTCGGGACTGCGTCGCGACCACCGGCTCACCGGCGGTGGTCCGACGAACGGTGCGGTCACGGGGGGAAGGTCCGCGTCGGTGAGACGCCGGGCCCGCTCGACGGCGCCGAGCCACGTCGCCGCCTGCCGCCGCTGACGGTGTCCCCCGAAGACGGGCAGAGCGGTCAGTTCGGCCGTGGTCGTCGGATTCGCCTGCGCCGCGGCGACGATGGCGGAGTCCGGAAGGATCCGACTCGGCGCGATGTCCCGGCGCCGCGCCGTCTCGTCCCGGGTGGTCCACAGTTCGCGGATCGTCGCCAGTGTGCGGGCGTTCTTCACCGAGTGGATACCCGAGGTGCGACGCCACCGGTCGGGCTTGGGCGGAGCGGGAGGCGCGGTGCGAATGTGCTCGAATTCCTGTGCGGCCCAGTCGGTCTTGCCCTGGGACTCGAGCTCTGCGGCCATCGCGTCGCGCAGTTCGACGAGCACCTCGACGTCGAGGGCCGCGTAGTTCAGCCAGGTGTCGGGCAACGGCCGGGTGGACCAGTCCGCCGCACCGTGGCCCTTCTGCAGCGCCAATCCCAGCGTGCGCTCGACGATGGCCGCGAGCCCCACCCGCTCGAAGCCGGCGAGGCGGCCGGCCAGTTCGGTGTCGTACAGCGCCGCGGGCGTCATCCCTAGCTCCACCAGTCCCGGTAGATCCTGATCCGCCGAATGCAGGACCCACTCGAGGTCGTTGATCACCGCGGCGAACGGGGCGAGAGCCTCGAGGCCCCCGTCCCGCACCACCGGGATGGGATCGAGGAGAACCGTGCCGGACCCGCGGCGACGGAACTGGAGCAGGTACGCGCGTGCGGAGTAGCGGAACCCGGAGGCCCGTTCGGCGTCCACGGCGAGCGGCCCGGAACCCGCGGCGATCCGATCCGCGGCCTCGCGCACCGCATGCGCAGTGTCGGTGAGCGGCGGGACGCCGTCGGCCGGAGCGAGGAGGGGAGTGGCGACGGGACCGGGATCGGTCTCCTCGATCGCCGAGGCGTCGTCGGTGGGCGTGTCGGACATTGCTCCGAGTCTAGGCGTCCGAGGTTCCCGAGTCGGACCGCGCTCCGAGCGCGGTGACCCCGGCCGGCGGCAATCCGGCGGCGTAGGCGAGAACCTCGCCGAAGGCCTCGACGTGAACGGACAGGTCCTCCGTGAGGGCGGTCCAGGACGCGCGCAATTCGAGCTGGTGCGCCCGCGGCGGACCGGCGATGTCGCCGTACCGCACGGAACTGGTCGACGTCACGGTGCCGCCGAGAGCGGTCAGCGGCTCGGACCGCGTCGAGAACGCCTCGACCAGCCAACTCCAGGCGACTTCCGGCAACAGGGGGTCCGAGGCGAGGGACGCGTCGACGTCGGCCTGGATGTACGCGACCAGCCGCATCGTGCCGTTCCAGGCTTCGTCGCCGTCCGGGTCGTGGAGCAGGATCAGGCGCCCGAACGCGTCGCCGTCGCTCTGTTCCGCGACGTCGTCGCTGTCGTTGTGCTTGACCTCGGCGCCCAGCGCGTAACTGAACGGAGCGAGGCGCTGCGGCGGACGAATCGGTCCGACCTCGATGCTGGGGTGCACGACGGCCCGGTGCATCGCGTCGATGGCGGCGCGGAAGGGCGCAGGCTGCGAGGCGGTCTCGGACGTGGTCACGACTGCGGACGTTATCCCCGTCACGCGTCGCGGCGAGGGAGGCGCGCCGTGATCGGACGCGGAGGAGTGCGCCGGTGCACGCCCGGGCGGCGGGGATCGATCGGGTGTGGACACCCGCGGACGTCGCCCCTACCGTCGAGGGCATGCTTCGATCTCTCGACCGACTGGCGCGCGAGTACTTCGGTGGCCCCGGAATCGGCACGATGATCGTGCTCGGCCTCGCCCTGGCGGCGGTGCAGATCGCGGGGCGGGCGGCGGGGCTCGACGTTCTCGGGGTCGCGCTCGTGATGGCCGCGGTCGGAGTGGTGATCGTGGTCGTCGGACGAATGCGTCGGCGAACGTCCTCTCGGTAGACCGGCCACAGCCCTGCGGCGACGGGGAGCACCGTCTCTCTGGCAGCATGGACGCCGATGAACACCACCACTGACCCCACCTCGCCGCGACGCTCACTGCCCGACGCGCCCTTCCTGGCCGCGGCGACGGGACGCCGACCGTCGCGAAGGCCGGTGTGGTTCATGCGGCAGGCGGGTCGGTCGCTCCCCGAGTACCGCAAGCTTCGCGAGGGCACGACCATGCTGGGGTCGTGTTTCGACCCGGAGATGGTCTGCGAGATCACGATGCAGCCCGTTCGCCGACACGGCGTCGACGCGGCCATCCTGTTCTCCGACATCGTCGTTCCGCTCAAGGCCGCGGGCGTGGACCTCGAGATCGTCGCCGGGACCGGACCCGTCGTGGCGAATCCCATTCGCAGCGTCGCCGACGTCGCCGCTCTGCCGCGGCTGACCGACGAACAGATCGCACCCGTGGCGCAGGCGATCTCCCTGCTGCTCGGCGAACTGGGCGAGGTACCGCTGATCGGATTCGCCGGCGCCCCCTTCACCCTGGCCTCGTACCTGGTGGAGGGCGGCCCGAGCCGTAACCACGAGCGCACCAAGGCTCTCATGCACTCCGACCCCGAGACGTGGCATTCATTGCTGTCCTCGCTCGCGGACATGACGTCGGCGTTCCTGCAGGCTCAGATCGCCGCGGGGGTCGACGCCGTGCAACTCTTCGACTCGTGGGCCGGGGCACTCTCGCTCGCGGAGTACCGCGAGTTCGTCATGCCGCACTCGACGCGGGTGTTCGAGGAAGTGGCGTCGGCCGGGATACCGCGGATCCACTTCGGAGTCGGTACGGGCGAGCTCCTGGGCGCCATGGGTGAGGCGGGGGCCGACGTCGTGGGGGTCGACTGGCGCATCCCGCTCGACGTCGCCGCGCGACGCGTCGGGCCGGGAAAGGCGTTGCAGGGAAACCTGGACCCGGCTGTGTTGTTCGCCGGTCCCGACGCGATCCGACGCCATGTCGAGCGCATCGTCGGCGAGGCCGACGCGGCCCTCGAGGCCGGCGCGATCGGGCACGTGTTCAACCTCGGTCACGGCGTACTTCCCGCCACGGATCCCGGGGTCGTCACCTCGGTGGTGGAGTCGGTGCACGCGCTGTGACGCGAGTCGCGCCGTGACCGCGCCGACCGTCGCCGTACTCGGCGGCGGGATCAGCGGTCTCGTCGCGGCGTATCGATTACGCGGGTTGCTGGGAGCGAAGGCGCGCATCGTCGTCGTCGATCCCGACGACCGCCTCGGCGGCAAGCTGCGCACCGTCGATCTTCTCGGTGGACCCGTCGACGTGGGAGCCGAGGCGTTCGTCGCGCGGCGCCCCGAGATCCCCGCTCTGCTGGCGGAACTGGGGCTGTCGGACGAACTCGTCCGGCCGTCGACGACGGCGCGCCCGCTGATCCGGTCGGCCGGGACGCTGCACCCGCTTCCGGTGGGCACCCTGATGGGCATCCCGGCGACGTCGGAGTCGGTCCGTTCCCTCGTCGACGACGAGACCTGCCGCCGGATCGACGCCGAACGCACGATCGCGTTGCGGTGGACCGTCGGCGGTGACGGGTCCGTGGGAGACCTGGTGTCCGAGCGATTCGGGCCGCAGGTCACCGCACGGAGCGTCGATCCGCTGCTCGGCGGGGTCTACTCGGGACTGTCCGAGACGACGAGCATCCGTGCCGCGCTTCCCACACTCGCCGCGGCACTGGACGCGGGTGCGACGAGTCTCGGTGCGGCGGTCGAGCGCGCCCGTCCCACCGCCGCGCCCGGGCCGGTGTTCGGCGGTCTTCGCCGCGGCTACGGGGTGCTGCTCGACGAACTCCGTCGCGCGTCCGGCGCCGAGATCGTGCGCGCATCGGCCGCGGTGCGGCCCGCTTCGGGGGGACGCTGGGACGTGGACGCCGTGGGCACTGTCGACGGGGTGGTGCTGGCGACGCCGGCGCCGGTGGCGAGTGCCCTGCTGGAGCCGGTGGCGCGGGAAGCGGCGCGGCTGATCGGCACCATCGACGTGGCGTCGTCCGCGGTGGTGGTGCTGGGATTCGGAGCGGTGGAGCTGCCGGACAATTCGGGGGTGCTGGTCGCGACCGACGACACCGCTGCCGACGGACATCGATTGCGCGCGAAGGCGTTCACCCTGTCCACCCGAAAGTGGCCACACCTCGCCGAGCGCGAGGGCCACCTGGTTCGGGTGTCGTTCGGCCGGTTCGGTGACGCCGCGGTGGTGGATCTGCCGGACGAGGACCTGGTCGCCGCGGCCCGAGCCGATCTGGCGACGGTGTTCGGAGTGTCCGAGGCGCCGTCCTTGCATCACGTGCAGCGGTGGCACGGCGGTCTGCCGCAGTATCGGCCCGGTCACACCGCGTTGTCGGCGGCCGTCCTCGACGCCGTCGCCGCGGTGCCACGGTTGGACGTGGCCGGCGCCTACGTGAACGGGGTGGGGGTTCCGGCCTGTGTCGCGGCCGCCACCGCGGCGGCGACTCGGTTGGCCGCCGACCTGGTCTGACCCCGCCCTCCTGACGTCCCGTCCCCGGAACATCGGTGGCACGATGGGGGTATGGCACGTCTCGATTTCGAAGCACTCAATTCCACGTTGCGGTACACGATGTTCTCCGTGTTCACCGTCCGGCCCGGCGAACTCGGCGAGGATCGAACGGCGGCGCTCGCGGATGCTCGCGCCTTCTTCGACTCGCTCGACGGCACCGACGTCGTGGTCCGCGGCATCTACGACGTCGCCGGTCTGCGCGCGGACGCCGACTTCATGATCTGGTGGCACGCCGAGCGCATCGAGGACCTGCAGGCCGCGTACTCCCGCTTCCGCCGCACCACGACGGTCGGCCGCGCGTCGACGGCTTTCTGGTCCAACGCCGCGCTGCACCGTCCGGCCGAGTTCAACAAGTCCCACGTGCCCGCCTTCATCGCGGGCGAGGATCCGGGCGACTACATCTGCGTGTACCCCTTCGTACGGTCACTCGACTGGTACCTCCTGCCCGACGAGGAACGGCGCACCATGCTGGCCGATCACGGCAAGGCGGCTCGCGGATACAAGGACGTGCGCGCCAACACGGTTCCGTCCTTCGCGCTCGGCGACTACGAGTGGATCCTGGCGTTCGAGGCACCGGCGCTCGACCGCATCGTGGATCTGATGCGTGACCTTCGGGCCACCGAAGCCCGACGCCATGTGCGCGAGGAGATTCCGTTCTTCTCCGGACCGCGCATCACCGTCGACACCCTCGTCAAGTCGCTCCCGTGACGGCGGCCCCGGACGGCGTTCTGTTCGACTTCTCCGGCACCCTCTTCCGTCTGGAAGAGGACGAGTCGTGGTTCACCGACATGCGCATCGGGGACGACGAGGAGATCGACGGACACTTCCAGGCCGAGCTGATGCGACGGATGACGCAGCCGGTGGGTTCGGTGGTCACCCTCGACGACGACGGCAAACATGCCTGGGAGCGACGAGATCTCGATCCGGCCATGCATCGGGCCGCCTATCTCGCGGTCCTCGCCGCGTCGGGTGTGCATCGGCGTGAGCACGCGGAGATGCTGTACGACAAGGTGATCGACGCCTCGGCGTGGACGCCGTACCCGGACACCGCGCAGGTGGTGCGGGCTCTCGCCGATCGCGACATCCCGGTCGGCATCGTCAGCAACATCGCTTTCGACCTCCGGCCGGCCTTCGCGAGCCTGGGAATCGAGGACCTGGTGTCCTCGTTCGTCCTGTCCTACGAGGTGGGGTTCACCAAGCCCGATCCCGGCATCTTCCGGGTCGCTCTCGATCGCGTCGGAACGGCGGCCGAGCGCACTCTGATGGTCGGTGACAGCGAGGAGGCGGACGGTGGGGCCCGCGCGCTGGGTATGTCGTTCGGTCTCGTGGAACCGCTGCCGACGGATCGACGACCGAACGGGCTGTCGGATGTGTTGGCAGCCAACGGGATCGTGATCGGCTGACACGGTGACGGTGCGGGCGCAACACATGGCGCACTACGGGATGTTCAGCGCCGAGGCGAAGGACGGCGAGGTGATCGCCGTGCATCCCGAGCGCGGAGACGTCGATCCGTCCGCGGTGATCGGGAACGTTCCCGGTTCCGTGCGGCACCGCTCGCGGGTGCGTCGGCCCGCCGTGCGGCGAGGATGGTTGGTGGACGGTCCCGGCCCCTCCGCGGATCGAGGCAACGATTCGTTCGTCGAGGTCGAGTGGGACGAGTTCGTGGAACTTCTCGCCGGTGAGTTGCGACGGGTGATCGACCGGTACGGCAACACCGCGGTGTTCGGCGGCTCGTACGGCTGGGGGAGCGCCGGACGATTCCATCACGCGCAGAGCCAGGTTCACCGATTTCTCAACACCCTGGGCGGCTACACGAAATCGGTGGGCAGCTACTCCCTGGGCGCCACCGGTGTGATCATGCCGCGTGTGATGGGGACGCACTGGAAACTGTTCTCGCGCTCCACGTCCTGGGACGTGATCGCCGAGCACACCGATCTCCTCGTCGCGTTCGGCGGTGTTCCCCGCAAGAACACCTCGGTCAATCACGGTGGAACCAGCAATCATCCGACGCGGGACGCACTGAACGCTCTGCGCGCCCGCGGGGGATCCGTGGTCTCGGTGAGTCCACTGCGCGACGACGTGGACGGTACGGCGGAATGGATCGCGCCCCGGCCGGGGACGGACGTCGCCCTCATGTTGGGCCTCGCGCACGTCCTCGCCTCGGAATCGTTGCACGACAGAGCATTCCTCGACCGCTACACCACCGGATACGACGTCTTCGAGCGGTACCTGCTCGGCACCTCGGACGGAACCCCCAAGGACCCCGGGTGGGCAGCGGCCATCACCGGTGTCGACGCGGGGGTCATCACCGCGCTGGCGCGACGGATGGCGCGGAACACGACCATGATCACGGTGACCTGGTCGCTGCAACGCATCGAACACGGGGAGCAGGCGCCGTGGATGGGGATCACGCTCGCGGCGATGCTCGGTGGAATCGGCATTCCCGGAGCGGGATTCGGGCACGGATACGGGTCGATGAACGAGCCCGGACTCGCACCGGTGCCGTACCCGCTCCCGACGTTGCCGCAGGGCCTCAACGGTGCGGGCACGTCGATTCCGGTCGCGGCCATCTCGGATCTGTTGTTGCACCCCGGTGAGGAGTACGACTTCGACGGTGCTCGCCACACCTACCCCGACATCAGGCTCGTGCACTGGGCCGGTGGCAACCCGTTCCACCACCACCAGGACCTCGGGCGGTTGCGTCGGGCCCTGGCCCGGCCGGACACGGTGGTGGTGCACGATCCGTACTGGACACCGATGGCGCGTCACGCGGACTTCGTGGTTCCCTCGACCACCAGCCTCGAGCGGGACGACCTCAGCTGCACCCGCAACGATCCGTTGCTGGTGGCGATGCAGCGCGCCGTCCCTCGATTCGCCGACGCCCGAGACGATTACGACACCTTCGCCGCTCTCGCATCGATCCTGGGGGTGGGGGCGGAGTTCACGGAGGGGCGTTCGTCGGCGGACTGGCTACGGCACCTGTACGAGCCGTGGCGCCGCTTCGTCGCCGATGCAGGCGAGCAACCGCCGTCGTTCGACGATTTCTGGGCCGACGGGTCCTACCGGATGCGCACGGAGGGAGATCTCGTCCTGCTGTCGGATTTCCGGGCGGACCCCGAGAGGTACCCGCTGCGCACCCCGAGCGGCAGGATCGAGATCTTCTCGGCCGACATCGACGGTTTCGGTTACGAGGACTGCGTCGGGCATCCGGCGTGGTTCGAACCCCGGGAATGGTTGGGCGGTACGCGGGCCGAGCGATTCCCGCTACACCTGATCGCCAATCAGCCGAGGTCTCGCCTGCACAGTCAGCTCGATCACGGCGCGACCAGCCGCGCGTCGAAAGTGCAGGAGCGCGAACCGATTCGGATGCACCCCACCGAGGCGGCCGCGCGCGGAGTCGAGGAGGGGGACGTGGTGCGGGTGTTCAACGATCGCGGAGCCTGTCTCGCCGGCGTGGTGCTCGACGACGAGATGCTGCCGCGGGTGGTGCAGTTGTCCACCGGGGCCTGGTACGACCCGCTCGACCCGAGCGATCCGCAGTCACTGTGTGTGCACGGCAGCGTCAACGTTCTGACTGCGGACATGCGGACGTCGTCATTGGCGCAGGGGTGCACGGGGCAGCACGTGTTGGTACAGATCGAGAAGTTCATCGGCGAGCTGCCGCCGATCCGGGCCTTCGATCAGCCCCGGTTCGGCGAGCGGCCCGAACGGGTCGGTGCGACGTCGGTCAGAAGTACAGGCGGCTGATGACCTGGGCGGCCAGAGCGGGTTTGTCGGCGCCCTCGATCTCGATGGTGGAGTCGACGACCATCTGAAGTGCGTCGTTCGGCAACGGTTCCGCGGCCGCAAGCACCGCGGTGAGGCGAACGCGGGAGCCCACGAGGACGGGATTGACGAAGCGGACCTTGTTCGATCCGTAGTTCACACCCATCTTCGTGTTCTCGACGGTGTAGGTCTGCCAGGACAGAGCGGGAAGCAGCGAGAGCGTCAGGTAACCGTGAGCGACGGGCCCGCCGAAGGGACTCTCCTTCTTCGCCCGCTCCACGTCGACGTGGATCCACTGGTGATCACCCGTGGCCTCGGCGAATTGGTTCACCCGCTCCTGGGTGACCTCGAGCCAGTCACTGGTACCGATGGTCTCGCCGACTGCGGCGACGATGTCGTCTGCGGAAGTGAAAGTGCGCATGCCGCCGACACTACCCGGGCAACCGCCTCGATCAGGCGGGTTCGGCCGTCAACACCACAGGCCCGTCGTCGGTGACGGCAATGGTGTGTTCGCTGTGCGCGGTCCGAGAGCCGTCGGCGGAGCGGATCGTCCATCCGTCGGGGTCGTACACGATTCTGTCGGTGGTGCGGGCCGACCAGGGTTCGAGCGCGAGAGTGAGGCCCGGCCGCAGCGTGAGCCCACGGCCCGGACGACCGGTGTTGGCCACGTGCGGATCTTCGTGCATCGTGCGGCCGAGACCGTGCCCCCCGAATTCCGTGTTGACCGGATAGCCGTACTCGGCGGTGACGCCACCGATAGCGGCGGAGATGTCGCCCAACCGACTGCCCGCACGGGCGGCTTCGATGCCGGCCACCAGAGCCCGTTCGGTCGCCTCGACGAGGCGTACGTCCTCCGGTCGGGGTTCGCCCGCGATCACGCTGCGCGCGGAATCGGCGACCCATCCGTCGATGGACACGGCGATGTCCATGCTGAGCAGGTCACCATCCGTCAACGTGTAGTCGTGGGGAAGACCGTGCAGCACTGCATCGTTGACGGACAGGCAGATCACGTTGCGAAACGGGCCGCGTCCGAACGACGGAGAGTAGTCCCAGTAGCACGACTCGGCGCCGCGGTCGGAGATCAGCCGACGGGCACGTGCTTCGAGGTCGAGGAGATTGACCCCCGGCTCGATGCGCGCGGTGAGATCGTCGAGCAGGGAGCAGATGAACCTGCCGGTCACCCGCATCGATTCGATCTCGCGAGGTGTCTTCGGTTCGACCACGGAATTCGCTTTCGTCGGGAGCGGTATACAAATACCACCCTACGGCGTCCGGCGGTATTTTCATACCGGAGTCGGTATGCTGCGGCCATGGTTCGCCTTCCTCTGACCCCGGATCAGGTCGCCATCGGCCGGCGATTGGGTTCGCACCTTCGCCGAGCGCGTGGTGGGCGGACGATTCTCGATGTCGCACACGCCGCCGGCATCTCTCCGGAAACGCTGCGCAAGATCGAGACCGGGCGAGTGTCGACGCCTGCGTTCACCACCATCGCGGCCCTGGCGGAAGTGCTCGATGTGCCGTTGGACGACTTGGCACGGTTGTGCCGAAGCGAACCCGACCTGGACCAGGTCGGATGACGGAAGGCGCCGGCGCTCAGCGCGACCGATCCCTTGTCAGGGACTCGTATGTTCGATAGTATCGAACATACGTTCGAGGGGGGTCGAATTGCTGGGTACATCCATGATCGCGGGCTTCGCAGAACAGCTGCGCGAGCCCGAGGAGGACATGGCCAACGCCGATCGAATCGATCGGTTGACTGCGTTGGAGAACGCAAAATCCGCCATCGCGGCTGCGCAGGCAGTGCTCACCGCTCAGTTCGAGGCGGCGGTACGCGCAGAGCGCCGTGAGGCAGGGGTGCCGCGAGAGAAGTGGTCGGCAGGCGTCAGCGCTCAGGTGGCCCTGGCTCGAAAAGATTCTCCGCATCGCGGCCAGATGCACACCGGCCACGCTCGGACGCTGTTCGAGGACATGCCCTGCGCGCTCGAGTTGTTGCGGTCCGGGGTGCTGAACGAGTGGCGATCCGGGCTGATCGTGAAGGAGATAGTGTGCCTCGATCGCGAGGATCGCCGGTACGTCGACCGTGCGCTCTGTTCTGATCCGGCAACGCTGTCGGGGCTGAGCAACAAGGCGGTGACCGCGAAAGCCCATGCGTTGGCGGCAGAAAGGGACCCAGCCGCGCTGGTCGCACGAGCACGAAAGGCACCGGGGGATCGGCACGTGTCCACTCGACCGGCTCCGGACGTGATGGCCTACCTGACGGCGCTCCTGCCGGTGAAAGAGGCGGTGTGCGTGCAGGCGACGCTGGGTCGCGATGCGGATGCGATCGTCGGTAGCGGTGACCCCGGAGGTCGATCTCGCGCTCAGATCATGGCGGATCTTCTGGTGCAGCGCGTCACCGGTGTCGCGTCGCCGGCACAGGTGCCGGTAGCCGTGAACGTCGTGATCTCCGACGAGGCGTTGTCGAACGCGGGTGACGACGCAGCCGTGATGGAGGGCCACGGCCCCATCCCCGCGGCGCTCGCGCGCGAGATCATCGCGAACGCGGTGGACGCCGAGGCCGTGGTGACGCTCCGAAAGCTCTACGCGCGCCCCGCTACCGGAGCGCTGACCGCCATGGAGTCGGCTGCGCGCCTCTTTCCGGCCGGGCTGCGTCGTTTCGTGGACACGCGTGACCGTTGGTGCCGAATGCCGTGGTGTGGAGCCCCGATTCGACACCACGATCACGTCGTCGCCCACAGTCGGGGAGGGCCGACGTCGGCGCACAACGGTGCCGGGTTGTGCGCCGCGTGCAATCAGGCAAAGGAAGCGCCGGGGTGGAGCGCCCGAACGGTGAGCGCGCCGGGGGATCTGCACACCGTCGAAACCCGGACCCCGACGGGGCACACCTATCGATCCACCGCCCCGGCGATGCCCGGAACGATGCGCCCGCAGGATGACGCCCTCCGGCGCGCGAGCTGAGAGCGTGTTACTCGCCGGCGGGGGTGAACGTCATCGAGATCGAGTTGATGCAGTAGCGCTGATCGGTGGGCGTGGGATACCCCTCACCCTCGAAGACGTGACCGAGGTGACTGTGGCAGTTCTTGCAGACGACCTCGATGCGCTTCATGCCCATCGACCGGTCTTCCTTGAGGATCACCGCGTCGGAATCGGCCGGGTCGTAGAAGGACGGCCAACCGCAGTGCGATTCGAACTTCTCGGTGCTGCGGAACAGTTCTTCGCCGCAGGCGCGGCAGGTGTAGACGCCCTCGGCGGTGGTGTCGGTGTATTCACCGACGTACGGGCGCTCGGTGCCCGCCTTGCGCAGAACCGCGTATTCGGCCGCGGTGAGCTTCTGGCGCCATTCGTCGTCGGTGAGTTCGTAGCTGGGCTTCTGGGGTGTGACACTCATGCTTACACGCTAATCCGTCGACGGGGACTTCGCCGTTTTGCCTGCTCCTGGTGCCGTAGCGGGGGTACCGCGGACCACGAAGTCCGGGTCGATCCCGCCGGCGAGTCGACCCTCGCGCCGGGCCGTGAGGTAGCGGTTGACGAGAACAGCGAAGATCACGATGAGCAGAAGCGACCAGCCCCACGTGCTCCGGAGATATTCGATGGCCCGTCCGAACTCCGGGAATCGCCCCACCAGCCAGCTGTCGTAGCTCATGAAGCCGTAGACGGCCAACCACGCCGGCCAGTTCCTCATGACCGAGTTGCGCAGTACCACCGTCATGAGGAGAGGGAACAGCATCATCGAGTAGTACATCTGGCCGAGGGACGTCAGCAGGAACGACGCGGTGAGCAGGACTCCGCCCGCGGTGGCCATGAAGAACAGCTCGTCGTCGCGGTAGTACTTCCACAGCAACCAGAGCGACACCAACACCATGACGGTCAGCACGATCCGCATGAACAGGACCAGCGCGGTGGGCAGTCCGAAGTACAGCCCGTTGCCCACGATCGAGCTGTTGAAGTAATCCCTGGTCTCGAGAAGGTAGGGAACGGTGCGAGTGATGAAGGCACCGGCGTCGACGGAGAACGGAAGCGCCAGCAGGGTCAGCACCACGGGGAGGCCGATCGCGGTGACGAACACGCGCCACTCCTTGCGCACGAACGGCAGCAGGAGCAGGGGCGCCAAGGTGGGTTTCACCGCGATGGTCAGACCGATCGCGGCGCCCGCCCAGTACTGCTTGCGACGCAACATCAACATCATGAACAGCACCTGTCCGAGCAGGAGCAGTCCGTTGATGTTGGTGAAGACCAGAGTGTTGGTGACCGTCTCGGTGGAGAACGCCGCGAAGAGGACGATGGGCGCTGCGATGGAGGACAGCGTGTAGTCGAACAGTCGCAGCAGCAGGAACAGCGCCACGATGACGCCGATCGCGTTGATGCCGATGTAGAACCACCGTGACCGCTCGGGGTCGAGGATCGCCAGCGGCGCGATCAGCAGGGTGCCGCTGGGCGGATACAGATAATGCGGGTCGACCGAATCGAAATTCGCGGTGTAGACGTCGCGGCGGTTCAGGAACGCGAGTGCGGCCTGATAGATCGGGACGAAATCGTCCGTGACGTTGCCGTTGACCGCTTTCACGATGATCCGGTTGACGACCGTCAGGATGGCGATCGGCCACATCACGTAGCGGATCACCTGGGCGGTGGTTTCACCGGTTCTCGGTTCGAGGGGACGCAACGACACCGGGTGACGGTACCGCGCAATTCAGGCAGGGCATGCATTGCCGCCGACCGGCAAGTCGCCGGTGTCGAGGTAACCCGCGACCGCGGTCCGGCCGCATGCGGAGCCGAGGGTGACGGCATGGCCGATTCCGGCCCACGTGACGGTGGTCGTCGACGAGCCGGCGGCGCCGACGGCTCCGGTGACAGCGGGGAGGGCGCTGTTCCCGGTAACGGGATCGGCGTCCCCACTGAGAACGAGGACGGGCACGTCGAGTGTGGACGGCAGCGGCGGAGGGGCAGTCGCGGGCCACGCCGCGCACGCCAGCAGACCGACCGCCGCCGAGGCGCCGAACGCCGGGTACTGACCGGCCCACTGCTCCTGCAGTTCTCGTACCCGGTCCGGTCCCGGCCACTGTTGACCGTCGGTGCACCGGCTCACGAACACCCCGTCGGTGTCGACGATCGACGCGGCCGAGGCAGCGATGCCGTCGAGTGCCGCGGTGTCGCCGTCGGCGGCGGTGGACAGTGCGGTGGACAGTGCGTCGGTCCGCTGGGCCGGGTCTCCGGGCGCCGGGTACCCGAGAGCGAAGGTGACCGCTCGGCGGAACGTCGCACCCGAGAGCGGTGCGAACTCGCCCGCGTCCGCGCGGGCGAAGAGATCGACGACGGCGGCACGCGGATCCGCCCCGAGCGAACACGCGGCGGCGGCGCACCGCGTCGCGAACTCGGTCAGAGCTGCTTCGCGACCCTCGACCGCGTGCTGTTCGGTGGACACCGCGTCGGTCACGACGGAGGTGGGGGAGTCGAGCACCATGCGAGCGAGGTGATCGCCGTGAGCGCCCGCGTACGCGAGGGCCACCAGCGCACCGTTTCCGGAGCCGATGAGCGACAACGCGCGCACTCCCCAGGCGACCCGCAGTGCCTCGATGTCGTCGGCGCTGTTCGTCACCTCGAAGGACAGCGCGTCCTGCCCCATGAAGTCGGTGCACGCGACCGTCGCGTTCCGGCCGAGCTCGGCCGTCGCCTCGATGGGGTCGCCCCCGGCGGAGAACTGCCCCAGGTCGGCCAGTGCGTTGCGGGTGGAGGTCAGCCCCCCGTAGCAGTCGAACGGTGCCGAATTACCGGTCCCTCGCCGGTCGACCCCGACCACGGGCCGAGCGTCGAGGAACGTCGTGTCCGGGCTCGCCGCCATCGCGGCGATGTCGGCGGTCGACGGTCGATCCGTTCCCGAGGTGTACACGACCGGAGCCGCGTCGGCCGGGGTCGTCGACGTGCGAACCCGTGTCGCGGCCAGCTCGAAGGTGGGCGACGACGGTTCGGAGGCGTCGATCGGGGCAGGGTAGGTGGCGCAGTCGACGACGGTGCCCGGCGACGCGGTGACGCCGAACTGCGCGGTGATCCGCGCGGTGCAGTCGGACCACGCCAGATCGGTGACGGGCGGCTCGAGGGGCAACGCTTCCGTCTCCGGCTCCTCGGGTTCGGCAGGGGAGGGTGCATCGACGACGCCGCGATCGACGGCGACGTCGGGACGAACGGACGGACCCGCCGCGCACGACGCGAGGACGACCGCCAGTGTGCCGACCGCCAGGGCGCGCAGAACCCGTGTCCGGCCGTGGGTTCCGCTCGGGGTCCGGGTCTGCATGTTCCCAGAGTGCCATCCCGGTCCGACTGCACCGGTTCCCCGTCGAGTAGCGATCATTCCGCGCGGCGGCGAACCCAGCGGACGAGGACGGTGCCGTCCGTATCCAGGAGGATGTGCCCCGGAGTCATCTCACGCGGCGCTGCGTCGTCCGACACCGCGATGCGGCCGGCGCGTCCGGCGGCGGCCAACGGTGAGGTGGTGACGCAGAGTTCGTCGACGACATCGTCCTCGAGCAGGGTGCCGAACAGTCCGGGACCGCCCTCGCACAGGATGCGCCGCAGTCCCAACTCCTCGAGCAGACCGACCACCACGCGTCCGGTCAGCGTGTCGGTGGGCGACCGGACGACGGTCGCACCCGCGTCTCGTATCGCGTTCACCCGATCGTCCGGGGCCGTCGCGGAGGTGAGGAACACGGGCGGGACCTGCGCATCGACGATCAGTGTCGCGTCGGGCTCGACGCTCATGGAACCCGTCACCACCACGATGGGGGGAACTGCGGACTGACCGCGGTTCACGCGCGCTACGCGGACGTCGTCGCTCACATTCGCGCCGCCGTAGTTCTCCGCGTTCACGGTGCCCGATCCGACCAGGACGGCGTCGGCGAGATTCCGCAACTCGTCGAACACCGCCTTGTCCGCCGGCGTTCCCAGGCCGCCGCTCCTACCGTCGACGGACACCGCGCCGTCGATACTGGCGACGAAGTTGACGCGAATCCACGGAGACCCGAGGACGTCCGGATAGGCGTAGAGGTCGGTGAGGTCGGACGCCGTCACTGTGAGGTAGGTCCCATTATCGATACGCTGCACGAAGACCATCACACCACGTCGTTAACCTCGTCCCCATGCCCGAACGTCTGGTCGATCGAAATCCGGTGGTCCCCGCCGATCAACTGATCGCGCACATGGTGCCGCCCGCCATGTTCGACGACGTCAGCTTCGCCTCCTACATCCCGGACCCCAACGAGCCGACCCAGGCCGAGGCCGTCCAGAAGGCCGAGGAGTTCGCGGGCAAGGTCGCGAAGATCAGGTCCGGCGGCAAGCGCGGATTGTTCGGCAAGAAGGCGGCACCGTCCGGTGCCGGTCTGTATCTCGACGGTGGATTCGGTGTGGGCAAGACTCACCTTCTCGCATCGATCTACCACGCGTCGCCGGGCCCCAAGGCGTTCGGAACGTTCGTCGAACTCACCCATGTCGTGGGCGCACTCGGGTTCAACAAGGCCCTGGAGGAGCTGTCCGGTCACAGCGTCCTGTGCATCGACGAATTCGAGCTCGACGATCCGGGCGACACCATGTTGGTGTCGCGGTTGCTGACCGAACTCGCCGCCAAGAGCGTGTCCATCGTGGCGACCTCCAACACCCTGCCGGGACAACTCGGTGAGGGGCGTTTCGCCGCCCAGGACTTCCTGCGCGAGATCAAGAAACTCGGCTCGATCTTCGAGTCCATTCGTGTCGACGGACCCGACTACCGGCATCGCGACCTCCCGCCGGCCCCGGACCCGACGCCACAGGCGGAGCTGGCCGAGGCCGCGAGCGCGATCGACGGTGCGACGCTCGACGACTTCGACGATCTGGTGAAGCACCTCAGTACGCTGCATCCGTCGCGGTACGGCAAGTTGATCGAAGGCGTGTCTGCGGTGTTCCTGTCCAACGTCCACGCGGCGCCGGATCAGGCAGTCGCGCTGCGTTTGGTCGTGCTGGCGGACCGCCTCTACGACGCGGGCACGCCGGTCACGGTCTCGGGCGTCAAGCTCGACGAGATCTTCACCGAGGAGATGCTGCAGGGCGGTTACCGCAAGAAGTACCTGCGTGCGACCTCGCGCCTGTTGGCGCTCTCTCGCTTCGCTTCTGTCTGACCGCCTCCGGACGTCAGGCGTCAGAGTTCGCGCTGCATGACGAAATCATCGTGCAGGACGTCCCCGAGAGCGAACTGCCTCGTGCCGACGCGGTGAAAGCCCGTCCTGGAGTAGAACGCCTGCGCTCGGGCGTTCTGCTGATTGACTCCCAGCCACAGCGCGGATCGTCCCAGTTCCCGCGCCTGGTCGGCCGCGGCGTCCATGAGGGCCCCGGCCACACCTGCCCCGTGCGAACGGGGGTCGACGTACATCTTGTTGACCTCGACCGAGGGCGCGACGGTCAGCGCGGACGCGATGACCGAGTCGGTCGGCGGCGAGAGAACCAACATCGCGTACCCCACCAGGGCGTCGGCATCGTCGGCCACGAGGACCACGCGCTGCGGATCGGCGACGTACGTCTCGAACGCACTCACGGAGAAGACGGTCGCGACGAAGTCGGCGATGTCCTCCTCGGAGGTACCCGGCGGGCAGGCCAAGGGGAAGGTGCGTGCCGCCAGGGTGGCCAACTCGATCGCGTCGGAGGGTGTGGCGCGGCGGATGTGGGGCGTCACGTCAGTGCGCGTTGCCCGCGCCCTGATGATGGGCGTCACGGTCGATGCGGAGCAGGGCCGATCGGTCCGCCGCGCACCCGGCGTCCACGGCGTCCTTGGCTTCGCGCAACGACATTCCGGAACGCTCCCGGAGCAGGGCGATGGCCTGAGTGGTCTTGCGGCTCTTGACCAGTCGGCACACCTCGGCGTCCGTCTCCGCGTCGATGGGACGCACGGTGGGAGTCGAGTCGCCGCGGGGGGAGGCGGTCCGGCGGCGGAACGCGAACCACGCGATCACGACAGCGATGTCGATGACGATCAGCGCGAGCACGAACCAACCCCAGGTAGGCATGCCGTCAGTACATCACCTCGGTGTGTGCGACTCGAGCAGGACCGGCATTTCGGTCGAGATCCGGCGCACGGTGGCGTGGGCGAAATCCGAACGCCGCGTCCGGCCACGCGACGGGGCCACAGCGAGCAGTATGAGGGCACATCCGACAGCACGAGCGGGGAGCAGACGATGACCGAACACATGACGCAGGACTACTTCATCGGCCGGGCCGATCGCGTGAAGGCCGCCGTACAGAGGGCAGTGGACGAAGCGGGTGCGTATCACGGGGACCAGTTGGTCGCCGATTACGAGTGGATCCAGTACGTGCACGATCACGTCCACGTGACCGAGCGGGACGGCGTCGCCTACGTCGACGATCAGCAGGCGACTCGGCATCTGGACGAGCTGTTCGAGCGCTACCGAGTCGGCCACTGAGGCAGGCGGCCGCCGACGCCGACAACGAGAAGACGCCGACAACGAGAACAGGCCCCCTCGAAAGGGAGCCTGTTCTCGTATCTTCTGCTGGTGCGCGATACTGGGATTGAACCAGTGACCTCTTCCGTGTCAGGGAAGCGCTCTCCCGCTGAGCTAATCGCGCGGAAACGCATCGAATCGATGCGTCGTGTGAGGTGGAGACGGGAATCGAACCCGTGTGCACGGCTTTGCAGGCCGTTGCCTCACCACTCGGCCACTCCACCATAATGTGCAACACCGAAGGGTTTCGACTTCGTGCCTCGACACCCTCGAGCGGACGACGGGATTCGAACCCGCGACCCCAACCTTGGCAAGGTTGTGCGCTACCAGCTGCGCCACGTCCGCACGCTCCGCATCGGCGACGAACGCCTCTGTGGTGCGGTTCGAAACATTAGCCCACTGTCGGCGCGATCGACAAATCCGCTGTTCACACCACGTTTCCCTCACGTCACACTCGTATCGCGCGACACACGCGTCGTCACGGGGACGTGCGCTCTTCCCCGTCGACGCCGCGGGAGGGACCACGGTTGGAACCGACGGCGCGGCGTGTTAACGTTCCACCTCGTTCGAGCGCACTGCTTCGTGTGCGTCCGGTCCCGTGGCTCAGTGGAAGAGCGTCCCGTTCACACCGGGAAGGTCGCTGGTTCGAACCCAGCCGGGACCACCCTCGTGAATGCGCGTGTTTCTCCGCGCATTCGTTACCCTGGCTCGGTGACCACCGACAATTCCGGATCTTCTGAGAGCGCGGCTTCCTCGTCACTGACGGACACCGCACCGCGCGACGAACGCCGCCACGAGCCCAGCCGGTACCGCACCTGGCGCAACGGACTGTCGAGCCGGCCCTCTGTCGAGCGGTCGTACCGCATCCTGGTTGCCGTGGTCGGCACGCTCGTGCTCATCGGCGGGATCATCGCCATTCCCTACCCGGGGCCGGGATGGCTGATCGTGTTCACCGGGCTCGGGATCCTGGCGTCGGAGTTCGCCTGGGCGCAGCGCGTTCTCAAGTGGGTGCGCGCCCGGTACGACACCTTCATGGAGTGGTTCAACCAACAGTCGATCGTCGTCAAGGCCATCGGCGTCCTGTTCACGACGGTCGTCGTCCTGCTCACCCTCTGGCTCTTCGGCGCCATCGGCCTGGTCGCCGGGTGGATCGGGTTGGACTGGCCGTGGCTGGCGAGCCCGATCGGCGGTTGATCACCGAACGCACCGCCGCCGCTCTGCCCTGGGCCGCGGGGCTGTTCGCCACGGGCGACGACGCGGTCACCGGTCTTCGACTGACCGGCCCCGACGGCGTCCGGGACGTCCTCGCGCGCGCGGCCGTTCGCTGGCCGGACGTCACGCCCAAGGTGGCCGCGACTCTCTGGTGGTACGGATCGAGTTCCACCCTTGCCCTCGTCGCGGCGTCGCACCTCCTGGTCACCGGAGCCGGCCCCGATCTCTCGCCCGCTCGGGTGCGCGTGACGGTAGGAGAACTCGGCACCCTCTCCGCCGCGGCGTCCGACCGGATCGTGGACGCAACCGAGGTGGCCGTCGGCTTCGCTCGGCTCGTCGAGGCCGTCGTCGACGCCGTGGTTCTCGCGGTGCCGACGGCGTCGGCTCCGAGCCTCTGGGCGATCGCCTCGGACTCCGCTGCGAACCGCGCACTCGACGTCGCCGCGGCGCTCGACCGTCTCGACGACGGGGTCCCGACGGCCCGGCTTCTGACGTCGCGCTCGCCACGGTTCCCGTCCCCACGATTCGTCGATGTCGATCGTGGTGGGGCGGTCGTCCGGGCCGGTCCGGCCGCGCCGGCGAACGATCGGCGCCGCTTCGTGCAGCGCAGCTCGTGCTGCCTGGTGTTCGAGGCGGGTGAATCGTCGTGCGTGAGCTGTCCGCGTCAGACTCCCGACGCGCGAGCCCGGCGCTGGGCCGCTCTGATCGAGTGACGGAACCCGCGCCGTGTCATACCCGACCGGCCTCCGGCCTACCCGAGCCCCCACGACCGGCCTCCGGCCTACCCGAGCCCCCACGACCGGCCTCCGGCCTACCCGCGCCCCTCTCCCGATACGCTGTCCCCGAGACACACCCCGATCCACCCCACCCGATCGCGGTCACAGTCCACCGATCCGACCTCAGGAGAGCATCACCGTGAGCATGCCCGATTCCGCAGTTCTCGCATCCCGCATTCGCGTGGCCGCGGGGACCACCGCCGGAGCGGCGCTTCGCGAGACCGGCCACCCCAACAAGGGTGTCGACGCGATCGTGGTGGTTCGCGACTCCGACGGACAGCTTCGCGACCTGTCCTGGGCTCCGACCGACGACGCCGAGGTCGAGGTGGTCCGCGCCGACAGCGAGGACGGGCGCAGCGTCATCCGTCACTCCGCGGCTCACGTTCTCGCTCAGGCCGTTCAGGAGCTCTTTCCCGACGCCAAGCTCGGTATCGGTCCGCCCATCGAGAACGGCTTCTACTACGACTTCGATGTCCGGGCTCCGTTCACTCCGGACGATCTGGTCAAGCTCGAGAAGAAGATGAAGCAGATCATCAAGGGCGGCCAACGATTCTCGCGTCGGGTGTACGACTCGCTCGACGCCGCGAAGTCGGAGTTGGCGAACGAGCCGTACAAGCTCGAACTGGTCGACGACAAGGGCTCCGCCGACGATCCCGAGGTGATGGAGGTCGGCGGCGGCGAACTCACCGCCTACGACAACCTGAATCCCCGCACCGGCGAACGCGAGTGGGGCGACCTGTGCCGCGGCCCGCACGTTCCCACCACCAAGTACATCCCCGCGTTCAAGTTGACCCGGAGTTCCGCGGCCTACTGGCGCGGCAACCAGGACAACGCGGACCTGCAGCGGATCTACGGCACCGCATGGGAGTCGCAGGAAGCGCTCGACGCGTACCTCGAGCTGCTCGCGGAAGCCGAACGGCGCGATCACCGCAAGCTGGGCTCCGAGCTGGATCTGTTCAGCTTCCCGGACGAGTTGGGATCCGGCCTGCCGGTCTTCCACCCCAAGGGCGGCATCATCCGCAACGAGCTCGAGAACTACTCCCGCCAACGTCACATCGAGGCCGGGTACTCGTTCGTCAACACCCCGCACATCACCAAGGGGCACCTGTACGAGGTGTCCGGTCACCTCGACTTCTACGCCGACGGCATGTTCCCGCCGATGCACGTCGACGAGGAGCTCAACCCCGACGGCACCGTGCGCAAACCGGGCCAGGACTACTACCTCAAGCCGATGAACTGCCCGATGCACAACCTCATCGTGCGCTCACGCGGTCGCTCGTACCGTGAACTCCCGCTGCGCCTGTTCGAGTTCGGATCGGTGTACCGCTACGAGAAGTCCGGCGTCGTCCACGGACTGACCCGAGTGCGCGGCATGACGCAGGACGACGCGCACATCTACTGCACGCGCGATCAGATGCGGGACGAGCTGGCGTCGTTGCTGCGCTTCGTCCTGGGCCTGCTGAAGGACTACGGACTCGACGACTTCTACCTCGAACTCTCGACCCGTAACCCGCAGAAGTCGGTGGGTTCGGACGAGGTCTGGGAGGAGGCAACCGAGACGCTGCGATCGGTCGCCGAGGAATCCGGACTGGATCTGGTCCCCGACCCCGGCGGTGCTGCCTTCTACGGTCCCAAGATCTCCGTGCAGGTGAAGGACGCCCTCGGCCGCAACTGGCAGATGTCCACCATCCAGCTCGATTTCAACCAACCCGAGCGATTCGAACTCGAATACACCGCGACCGACGGGTCCAAGCAGCGCCCGGTCATGATCCACCGCGCGCTCTTCGGCTCCATCGAACGATTCTTCGGTGTGCTCACCGAGCACTACGCCGGGGCGTTCCCCGCCTGGCTCGCACCGGTTCAGGTGGTCGGCATTCCGGTCGCCGCAGCGTACGACGAGCACTTGTTCGGCGTCGTGTCGTCGTTGTCGAAGCTCGGCATCCGTGCCGAGGTCGACGCGAGCGACGACCGGATGCAGAAGAAGATTCGCAACCACACCACCCAGAAGGTGCCGTTCATGCTCCTCGCGGGAGAGCGCGACGTCGAGGCCGACGCCGTGAGCTTCCGGTTCCGGGACGGGACGCAGATCAACGGGGTCCCGGTGGCCGAGGCGGTCGACGCCATCGGACGCTGGATCACCGCACGGAGCAATGTCTCTCCCTCCGCCGAGACCTTCACGGCGAACTCGGAAAGCGACGGCCGATGAGCGAGAACGACCGGTCGGCGGACGACGCCGGTTCGATCAGGGATACGGGAGTCGGTGACGAGGACCGTCTGCAGCGGCTGTGGTCGCCCCACCGCATGACGTACATCGCGACGGCGCCCAAGGTCGACGACAAGATGTCGTCCGAACCGTTCACCGAGATTCCCAAGCTCGACGACGCGGACGGTCTGGTGGTCGCGCGCGGCGACGCCGTGTACGCGGTGCTGAACCTGTACCCCTACAACCCCGGCCACCTCATGGTGGTGCCGTACCGCAAGGTCGCGGACCTCGAGGCGCTCACTGCGGAGGAGAGCCTCGAGCTGATGCAGTTCACGCAGCGAGCGATCCGCACCATCAAACGGGTGTCCCGCCCGCACGGTTTCAACGTCGGCCTCAACCTCGGGGCCCCGGCCGGCGGTTCGCTGGCCGAGCACCTGCACCAGCACGTGGTGCCGCGGTGGGGCGGCGACGCCAACTTCATCACGGTGATCGGCGGGGCGAAGATCATGCCGCAGCTGCTGCGCGACACGCGAGCACTGCTCGCGGACGCGTGGAAGGACAGCTGACGTGCTGTCCGTCTTCGGGCGCGCGTCCGCATCCAAGGTCACGGCTCCGCTGGGCCGGGCGCTCAACAGCACCGGACTGACCCCGGACTCGGTGACGATCATCGGCACCGTGGCCAGTGTGACCGCGGCCGTGACCCTCTTCCCCACGGATCACCTGTTCATCGGTGCTCTCGTGATCTGGCTGTTCGTCATGTTCGACATGCTCGACGGGGCCATGGCCCGCGCCCGCGGCGGCGGCACCAGGTACGGAGCCGTTCTCGACGCGACGTGCGACCGCGTCGCCGACGGAGCGATCTTCGCCGGGTTGGCCTGGTGGGCGGTCTACCACCAGAACGACCGTCCGCTGCTGATCGCCACCCTCGTCGTTCTGGTGACCTCGCAGGTCATCTCCTACGCCAAGGCGCGCGCCGAGGCCAGCGGACTCTCGGCCGACGGCGGCCTCATCGAGCGACCCGATCGGCTGGTGATCGTCCTCGTCGGATCCGGTCTGACCGGTTTGGCTCAGCTCCTCGACATCGACTGGTTGACCTACGCGCTCCCGGTCGCGATGTATTTCCTGGCGGTCGCGAGCATCGTCACGGTGTTCCAGCGGGTGCTGGCCGTGCGCAACTCGGCCGGTGCGCGCGACATCATTCCCATGACCTCCGGATCCGTCGACACCAGTACGCGTCCCGTCGACGATTCCGGCTCCGCCACGTGAGTCTGTCCGAGCGGCTGAGCGCCGCGGGCTACGTGGCCGGGTGGCGGGTGGTGCGGGCACTTCCCGAGACCGTGGCCACCACCGCGTTCGACCGCGCCGCGGACGTCGCCGCTCGGCGAGGGGGTGGGCCGCAGCAGTTGCGGCGCAATCTCGCCCGAGTTCTGAGCACCACACCCGAGCAGGTTCCCGACGAGTTGATCCGGGCCAGCGTGCGCTCGTACGCGCGGTACTGGCGAGAGGCGTTCCGGCTTCCGTCGATGAACCTCGCTCGCCAGGGCGCTGCTCTGGACGAGCTCATCGAGGGCAAGGAGCACATCGCCGACGCCCTCGCTGCGGGCCGCGGGGTGGTTCTCGCGCTGCCGCACAGCGGGAACTGGGACATGGCCGGTGTGTGGGCGGTGCACGCGCACGGTGGACTGACGACGGTGGCGGAGCGACTGAAGCCGGAATCTCTCTACCGTCGATTCGTGGCCTATCGGGAGTCGCTGGGTTTCACGATCTTTCCGCTCACCGGAGGTGAGCAGCCGCCGTTTCCCCAGCTGGCCGAACGGTTGCGCGCCAACGAGATCGTGTGCTTGTTGGGAGAACGCGACCTCGCGAGGCACGGTGTCCCGGTCACGTTCTTCGGGGAACCGACGCGGATGCCGGCGGGCCCGGCGCGGTTGGCCATCGACACGGGGGCAGCGCTGCTCCCGGTGCACTGCTGGTTCACCGAAGGCGGGTGGGGATTCAGCGTCGAGCCGCCGATCGACGTGTCCGGGGGAGTGGAACCGGCGACGCAGGCGCTCGCGGACCGGTTCGCCGCGAACATCGCGGCGCACCCGGCGGACTGGCACATGTTGCAGCCGCTCTGGTGGGACGACCTGTCGCAGAGTCGTCGGGACAGGATGACGGGTGCGGGCAGGCCGGAGGCCGGCCGGGGGGAAACGTGAGGATCGGGATCGTCTGTCCATACTCGTTCGATGTTCCGGGAGGGGTGCAGGCGCACGTTGCCGAGCTGGCCGAGGTACTCATCCAGCGTGGCCACAAGGTGAGTGTTCTCGCCCCGGCCAGCGACGAGACCGAACTCCCGGAGTTCGTGGTGTCCACGGGTAAGGCGCTGAGCTTTCCCTACAACGGGTCGGTGGCGCGGCTGGCGTTCGGTCCTGTGACCTACTCGCGGATCAAGAGCTGGATCGAGAAGGGCGAGTTCGACGTCCTGCACATCCACGAGCCGAACGCGCCGTCGTTGTCGATGCTGTCCCTGAAGATCGCGGACGGGCCCATCGTCGCCACGTTCCATGCGGCGACCACGAAATCGTTGTTGCTGAGCACGTTTCAGGGTGTGCTGCGTCCGTACCACGAGAAGATCGCAGGTCGTATCGCCGTGTCCGAACTCGCACGGCGGTGGCAGGTGGAAGCACTGGGGTCCGATGCGGTCGAGATTCCCAACGGGGTCCACGTGCCCGCGTTCGCCACGGCCGAGGCGCTGCCCGGCTATCCCCGAGCGGGCCGGACGCTGCTGTTCCTCGGTCGGTACGACGAACCGCGGAAGGGTATGGCCACGCTCGTGGCCGCATTGCCTCGAATCGCCGACGAGTTCCCCGACATCGAGATTCTGGTGGTGGGTCGCGGCGACGAGCAGAAATTGCTCCGCGACGCCGGTGATCTCGCCGATCGATTCCGCTTCCTCGGTCAGGTGTCGGACGCGGAGAAGGCGTCCGCCCTGCGCGGCGTAGACGTCTACTGCGCACCGAACACCGGTGGCGAGAGCTTCGGCATCGTTCTGGTGGAGGCGATGGCAGCCGGTACGCCCGTGGTCGCGAGCAACCTCGACGCTTTCCGGCGAGTGCTCCGCGACGGTACGGCCGGATCGCTGTTCCCGGTGGGGGACTCCGAGGGCCTGGCCGACGCGGTGATCGACGTGCTCGGTGACGATGCCGTCCGCGACCGCGTCGTGGCGGAGGCATCGCGTGCGGTGATGGCGTACGACTGGCCCGTGGTGGCCGAGCAGATAGTGCGCGTGTACGAGGCGGTGACCGTGAAGGGTCGGACAGTGCAGGCGATCGACCGATGACATTCTCCGCGCTGACCATCCTGGTGATCGGTCTGATCGCCACGACCGTTCTTCTGGCCGTGCTGTGGGCCTACTCCACGGCGAATCGGCTGGACCGCCTCCATGTGCGCACCGACCGAGCCTGGCTGTCGCTCGAATCGGCGCTCGCCCGCCGGTCCGTCGTCACCCGCGCCGTCGCCGCGGCTCTGTGGGCTCCGGGGTCGGAGGAGAGTCGCAACCTCACCTCGCTCGCCGACCGCGCCGAGCGCGCGGAACGGCGTGAGCGCGAGGCGGCGGAGAACGCCCTGTCGGTCGCGCTGGCCCGAGTGGACCTGGCGCGACTGAACCCGCAACTGGTGGCCGAAATCGCCGATGCGGACGCTCGGGTGCAGATCTCACGCCGGTTCCACAACGACGCGGTGCGGGACACGGTGGCCTTGCGGTCGCGCAGGCCGGTCCGGCTGTTGCGCCTCGGCGGCACCGCATCGATGCCGGAGTATTTCGAGATTTCCGAGCGCGACGATCCGACGGACCTGGCGCTGGACGTCACGGCCACCCGCACGTCGGCGCGCATCGTGTTGCTCGATCAGCGCGGTCGGGTGCTCATGATGCGCGGACACGATCCGAAGCGTCCGGACGTGCACTTCTGGTTCACCCTCGGCGGTGCGGTCGAAGCGGGCGAGACGCTCAAGGACGCAGCCGTACGCGAACTGCAGGAGGAAACGGGGCTGCAGGCCTCACCCGAGGACCTGCGGGGGCCGATGTGGCGCCGCACCGCGACCTTTCCGTTCGACGGTGCCGTCATCAAGTCCGAGGAGCTGTTCTTCGCGCTGCGGACCGAGCAATTCGAACCGGTGAGTACGGGTTTCACCGCGCTCGAGCGACGGGTGATCGTGGGCCACAAGTGGTGTGGCGCCGAAGATCTGCGCATTCTGGCGGCATCAGGGGAAGCCGTCTACCCGCGGGCGATGGCGGAACTGCTGGACGAGGCGGACACCGTCCTCGCCCTTCGAACCGATCCGGACGTGCGGGCCATCGTCTGATCTGTCGTGCCGTCCGACCTGTCGTGCGCATCACAGGCGGGGCAGTCCAGAGGTGACCGAGTGGTTATGACGATTCGCGGTCGGCGCTCCTACCCTCGCAGGTAGCGGCAGTCGTCCCGAGGACGCTGCCGAGTTGCTTTCACCGACAGTCGAGGAGTTCGCCGTGACCACCGCCGCCACCGCCCAGAACAACGGGTCCGCCGATGCCCCCGCCCCCGGAACGGGTACCGCTCGCGTGAAGCGCGGCATGGCGGAGATGCTCAAGGGCGGCGTGATCATGGACGTGGTCACCGCCGAGCAGGCCAAGATCGCCGAGGACGCCGGTGCCGTCGCTGTGATGGCCCTCGAGCGGGTCCCCGCCGACATTCGCGCCCAGGGCGGCGTCTCCCGGATGAGCGACCCGGACATGATCGACAGCATCAAAGCGCAGGTCGGCATTCCGGTGATGGCCAAGGCCCGGATCGGTCATTTCGTCGAGGCGCAGGTTCTGCAGAGCCTCGGCGTCGACTACATCGACGAGTCCGAGGTTCTCACGCCCGCCGACTACGCCAATCACATCGACAAGTGGAAGTTCACGGCGCCCTTCGTCTGCGGCGCCACCAACCTGGGTGAGGCCCTGCGTCGCATCACCGAGGGTGCGGCCATGATTCGCTCGAAGGGTGAAGCCGGTACCGGCGACGTCAGCAACGCCACCACGCACATGCGCACCCTGCGCGATCAGATCCGCCACCTCACCTCGCTTCCCGAGGACGAGCTCTACGTCGCCGCCAAGGAACTGCAGGCTCCGTACGATCTGGTGGTCGAGGTCGCGCGCACGGGCAAGCTTCCCGTCACGTTGTTCACCGCCGGCGGCATCGCCACCCCCGCCGACGCCGCGATGATGATGCAGCTCGGGGCCGAGGGCGTCTTCGTGGGATCCGGAATCTTCAAGTCCGGGAACCCCGAACAGCGTGCATCCGCCATCGTCAAGGCCACCACTTTCCACGACGACCCGGACGTGATCGCCAAGGTCTCCCGCGGACTCGGCGAGGCCATGGTGGGCATCAACGTCGACGACATTCCGCAGCCGCACCGTCTCGCCGAGCGAGGCTGGTGACCCGACTCGGCTAGCGCCGAATCAGCAGCGCAGGGCGGTCGGGGTGGTCCCAGCGGACCACCACGTCCGCCCTGTCGTCGTTCTGCGCCGCCGCGAGCAGGGCCGGCACGGTCCAGGCGCGGTCCGCCGGTGTCCTTCGGAGCAGAGCTGCCTCCGACATCCGCAGGGTCGCGGTCAGATCGAAGGTGAGCCCGGGATCGAGCAGCATGGGTCCGGCGACGACGATGACGTGGTTCTCCTCGGCGGTCCGCATCGGCTCGCGCGCCGAGCGGTCCGTGACCTCGTTCCAGATCGCGGGAAGCCACCGGCCCTCCCGACGCAGCGCATCGAGCACCTCCCGCTGCAGACCGTCGTGATCGAACCACAGTGTGCGATAGGACAACTCGTCGTCACGGCCGTACTCGAGGCGCAGCGACGCCGGCCTGACCCAATCGCGCATCACCACCACGTCGGCGGCCCGACCGGATGTGCGCAACACCTCGGCCACCTGCACCGCCACGTCCTCGGGTCGCGCGGCGTCCGACCCGTCGACGGCGAGGACGCGCCGTCCGTTCATCGGTTCGACGAGCGCCGTGAGGTGGTCGACGAGCCCGGGGAGGCTGGTCGGGGCGAACTGGGGCACGCAGGTGATCATGCCCGCCCGCCTGTTCCGAGCGACACCACGGCCGTTGTTAGCCTGATGCCCACCGTCGGAAGGGTGAGCATGGCCGGAATCGAAGAGATCCTCGAACTCGAACGTATCGAGAACGACGTATACCGGGGAAGCGTCATCCCCAGCACACTCATGAGGACCTTCGGGGGACAGGTCGCGGGCCAGGCTCTGGTGTCCGCGGCGAAGACCGTCGGGGACGAGTTCGTGGTGCACTCGCTGCACGGTTACTTCCTCCGCCCCGGCAAGCCCACCGAGCCCACCGTGTTTCTCGTCGACCGCATCCGCGACGGCCGCTCCTTCGCCACCCGTCGGGTGACGGGAGTGCAGGACGGCAAGGCCATCTTCACCATGTCCGCGTCGTTCCACGTCGAGGACGAGGGGATCGAGCACCAGGACTCGATGCCGACGGTCCCGGATCCGGAGTCGCTCGTCGACCCCGCGACCGATCCCGAGATGTCGAGCGAATTGTTCTTCAAGGAATGGAGCCGCTGGGACGTCCGGTTGGTTCCGGCGTCGCAGTTGCAGCGCCACCGGGGTCTCGCCGCGCAGCAACAGGTCTGGATCCGGTATCGCGATCCGCTGCCGGACGACCAGGTCTTCCACGTCTGCGCTCTCGCCTACATGTCGGACATGACGCTGCTCGGGTCGGCCCGCGTGCCGCATCCCGACGTCGCCACGCAGACGGCGTCCCTCGATCACGCGCTGTGGTTCCTGCGTCCGTTCCGGGCGGACGAATGGCTGCTCTACGACCAGACGTCACCGTCGGCCGGACTCGGTCGAGCGCTCACCCAGGGGCGGATCTTCGATCGCGGCGGCCGGATGGTGGCCGCGGTGACCCAGGAAGGTCTCATGCGCTACGAGCGTGATCCCCACAAGGACACGCCCGGTCTGCAGACGAAGGGGTGAGCGCACCGACCATCGGTGTTCTCGCACTGCAGGGAGACGTGCGCGAGCACCTGGAGGCGCTCACGGGTGCGGGCGCCCGGGCGGTGACGGTCCGGCGTCCGGCCGAGCTGGCGGCGGTGGGCGGCCTGGTGATCCCCGGCGGCGAGTCCACGACCATGAGCAGGTTGCTCACCGTGTTCGACCTCCTCGATCCGGTGCGTCGGCGTCTCGAGGACGGCATGCCCGCCTTCGGTTCGTGCGCCGGCATGATTCTGCTCGCGAGCGAGATCCTCGACACCCGTCCGGACGCGGCCCACCTGGACGGACTCGACATCACGGTGCGCCGCAACGCCTTCGGTCGACAGGTCGATTCGTTCGAGACCGATCTCGCCGTCGAGGGCATCGACGGGGATCCGGTGCGCGCGGTGTTCATCCGGGCACCGTGGGTCGAACGCGTCGGTCCGGACGTCGAGGTTCTCGCGACCGTGCCGGAGGGACCGGCGCAGGGCCGCATCGTCGCCGTTCGGCAGAACGACGTGCTCGCGACGTCGTTCCACCCAGAGGTGTCCGGGGACGGTCGTGTGCACGCGATGTTCGTCGACATGGTGCGGTCTGCTCGGTCGCGCTCCACCCACGCGTAAGCTGTGTCCGTTGTCCGACGGTACGAAAGGGGCTCGAGCGCATGAGCGGCCACTCAAAATGGGCTACCACGAAGCACAAGAAGGCCGTCATCGACGCCCGCCGTGGAAAGTCCTTCGCCAAGCTGATCAAGAACATCGAGGTCGCCGCACGCACGGGTGGTGGTGACCCCGTCGGTAATCCGACCTTGTTCGATGCCATCCAGAAGGCGAAGAAGACGTCGGTGCCCAACGACAACATCGAGCGAGCGCGCAAGCGCGGCGCCGGTGAAGAGGCGGGTGGCGCCGACTGGCAGACCATCATGTACGAGGGATACGGACCCAACGGGGTCGCCGTGCTGATCGAGTGCCTCACCGACAACCGCAACCGCGCCGCGGGCGAGGTTCGGGTGGCGATGACGCGCAACGGCGGCAACATGGCCGATCCCGGCTCCGTGTCGTACCTGTTCTCTCGCAAGGGTCTGGTGACGCTGGAGAAGAACGGTCAGTCCGAGGACGACGTCCTCATGGCCGTGCTCGACGCCGGCGCAGAAGAGGTCAACGACCTGGGCGACACCTTCGAGGTGGTCAGCGAGCCGACCGATCTGGTCGCCGTCCGATCCGCACTGCAGGAGGCGGGAATCGACTACGACTCCGCCGAGGCCAGCTTCCAGGCATCGGTCAACGTCGAGGTCGACGCCGAGGGTGCACGCAAGGTGTTCAAGCTCATCGACGCGCTCGAGGACAGCGACGACGTGCAGAATGTGTGGTCCAACGTCGACGTTCCCGACGAGGTGCTCGCCGAGCTCGACGCCGACTGACCGGTCCCGACGCGCACCCCGCGCCTCACCGGAACGGCGCTCTCGCGGCGATAGGGTGTCGAACAACAGTTCGGTTCTCGGTGCGAGGAGTGCGGTCGGTGCGTGTCATGGGAGTCGATCCGGGGTTGACCCGGTGCGGCCTGAGTCTGGTCGAATCGGGCGCGGGCAGGAAGGTCACCGCCCTCGACGTCGACGTCGTGCGCACGCCTGCGGACATGGAACTCGCGCAGCGACTCCTCCTGATCTCCGAGGCCGCCGAGTACTGGTTGGACACCCACCAGCCGTCGGTGGTGGCCATCGAACGCGTGTTCTCGCAGAACAACGTGCGGACGGCGATGGGCACCGCTCAGGCCGGCGGCGTCGTCGCCCTGGCGGCCGCGCGGCGCGGCATCACCGTTGCGTTCCACACGCCCAGTGAGGTGAAGGCCGCCGTCACGGGCAACGGAACCGCGGACAAGGCTCAGGTCACCGCCATGATCACCCGAATTCTCGGGATGCAGCAGGCGCCGAAGCCGGCCGACGCCGCGGACGCTCTCGCGCTCGCGATCTGTCATTGCTGGCGCGCACCGATGATGGCGCGCATGGCGGCGGCCCAAGCGCAGGCCGCCGAGGCCAAGGCGGCCTACGAACGCAAGCTGAAACAGCAACGTGCCGCGGTGCGCGCGTCGACCACCCGATCCGGCCCGACTCGATCCACCCCGACCACACCCACGACGAAAGGGGCACCGCTGCGATGATCGCGTCCATCCGCGGAGACGTGCTCGAGATCGCACTGGACCACGCCGTGGTCGAGGCCGGAGGTCTCGGCTATCGCGTCAACGCGACGCCGTCGACGCTCGCGGCCCTGACCCGGGGGAGCGAGGCCCGTCTGGTGACCGCGATGATCGTGCGCGAGGACTCCATGACGCTCTACGGCTTTCCCGACTCGACGCAGCGCGATCTGTTCGGTCTCCTGCAGACCGTGTCCGGGGTCGGACCCCGGCTGGCGATGGCCGTGCTGGCGGTACTGGAGCCGGACGCGCTGCGCTCGGCGTTGGCGGACAGCAACACCGCCGCGCTCATGCGGGTGCCCGGTATCGGGAAGCGTGGAGCGGAGCGTCTGGTGGTCGAGCTGCGCGACAAGGTCGACGCCGTGGTGTCCGCGGCTCCCGGTGCCGGCGCGGCGGGCGTCACCGGCGATCCGGTGCGCGACCAGGTCGTCGAAGCCCTCGTCGGCCTCGGGTTTCCGGCCAAGCAGGCCGAAGCCGCGGTCGACTCCGTTCTCGCCGCCGATCCGGCGGTGTCCACCTCCACGGCCCTGCGTGCGGCCCTGGCCGGTTTGGGCCGGGCGCGGTGACCGACGAGTTCGATGCGGTCGGCTCGGACGAGTCGGCACTGTCCGCGGAGGTGGTCCCCGACGACGGTGACCTCGATGCGAGCCTGCGCCCGAAGTCGTTGTCCGACTTCATCGGTCAACCGCGGGTGCGGGAACAGCTCGAGCTGGTACTCACCGGCGCGACGCGGCGCGGGGGCACGCCCGATCACATTCTGCTGTCCGGACCGCCCGGGCTCGGCAAGACCAGCATGGCCATGATCATCGCGGGGGAGCTGGGCTCCGCGCTGCGGCTGACCTCGGGTCCGGCACTCGAACGCGCGGGGGACCTCGCGGCGATGCTCAGCAATCTCGTCGAGGGCGACGTGCTGTTCATCGACGAGATACACCGGATCGCTCGCCCGGCCGAGGAAATGCTCTACCTCGCCATGGAGGACTTCCGGGTGGACGTCGTGGTGGGCAAGGGCCCCGGCGCCACCTCGATTCCCCTCGACGTCGCCCCGTTCACGCTCGTTGGGGCGACCACCCGATCCGGAGCTCTCACCGGCCCGTTGCGCGACCGATTCGGCTTCACCGCGCACATGGACTTCTACGACCCCTCCGAGCTCGAACGCATCCTGATGCGATCGGCGGGAATCCTCGGCGTGCAGATCCGTCCCGACGCGGCGGCGGAGATCGCCGGACGCTCTCGCGGAACGCCGCGTATCGCCAACCGGCTGCTGCGTCGGGTGCGGGACTACGCCGAGGTCAGAGCCGACGGAGTGGTCACCGTCGAGGTCGCCCGCGCCGCCCTGACCGTCTACGACGTCGACGAACTCGGGCTCGATCGGCTGGACCGCGCCGTGCTCGGCGCCCTGGTGCGTAGCTTCGGCGGTGGACCGGTGGGAGTGTCGACCCTCGCCGTTGCCGTCGGCGAGGAACCGGCCACCGTGGAGGAAGTGTGCGAGCCGTACCTGGTGCGTGCCGGCATGATCGCCCGTACTCCCCGTGGTCGCGTCGCGACCGCAGCGGCGTGGACACGGATGGGACTGACTCCGCCCCCGGACGTGGCCGTCGGCGGCATCTCCGTGCGAGCGAACGAACCGGCTCGAACGCTGTTCGACGAACCCTGAGATGGACATCGTCCACACTTTTCGCGTTCCGGCTGTCCGTTTTCGTCCCGGACCGTGGCACACTGAGGTACTGCACGTGGGCGCAACCTGCGCCCGAACGCCGCACCGGCAACGTAGACGTTGCCCTTCGACTCGAGGATTGACGTAACTGATGGAACTGCTGTTTCCGCTACTCGTGCTCGCCCTTCTCGTCCCGATGTTCCTGGGCATCCGACGCCAGAAGAAGGAGATGGCCAAGACCGTCGAGCTGCAGGACTCGCTCGCCGTCGGTGACCGTGTCATCACCACCTCCGGCCTGCACGGTCTGATCGACGACCTGAGCGAGGACACCGTCGATCTGGAGATCGCGCCCGGCATCATCACCACCTGGTCCCGCGTCGTCGTGCGCGAGGTCCTCACCGACGACGAGGACGACGACACCGAGTCCGACTCCTCGGAGTACTCCGACGCCGGCACCCGTGTCGACAGCCTCGAGAACGGAAGCAGCATCGCCGGCGACACCGACACCGATCGATCGCAGGCACGCCTCACCAAGGATTGAGACAAAGCGGAAAGCACCGCCCTCGAGGGCAATCCTCGGGGGCGGTGTCGTGTCGTGGAGAGGGTACGGTCGGTCAGGCTGTCGCCGACCCGCCTCTCGCTTCGCCGGGGTCGCCGGCTGCGCTCGTACCCGAATAACGTCAGGAGAAGCACCTACCGTGGCACCTTCCAGCGGAACGTCGTCCCCGGTGAGATACCTCGCCGTGTTCGGCGCGTTCCTCGCAGCCGTGTTCGTACTGGTCTTCTTCACCGGTGATCGGTCGCCGACCCCCAAGCTGGGAATCGACCTCCAGGGTGGAACGCGCGTGACGCTGACCGCACGCACCCCGGACGGAAGCGCACCGACGCAGGACAGCCTGCAGCAGGCTCAGCAGATCATCGAGACCCGCGTCAACGGCCTCGGCGTCTCCGGCTCCGAGGTGGTCATCGACGGCCAGAACCTCGTCATCACCGTTCCCGGCGACGACAGCTCGCAGGCCCGCACACTGGGGCAGACCGCTCGGCTGTACATCCGCCCGGTCGTCACCTCGCAGGCTCCGTCCGCGGCAGGCGTGACCGATCCCGCCGCCGGTGTCGGGACCGGCGAGACCCCCACTCCCGGCGGCGCGGCACCCGGTGTCGAAACGCCCGCGGTGCCCGGTGCCGACGCACCCCCGGCGGATCCGGCTCCGGCCGGCGACCCGGCCCCGCAGAATCGGCCCTTCCCGGCACAGGATCCCGTCGATCCCGAGGGTGCCGCCGATCCGGACGTCGCGAACGACACCGCGGCCGAGCCCGGGCCCGCACCGGTCGAGGCCACCACGGAGGAGACGGCCGCGGCCATCACCGAAGCCCGTGAGCTGCGCCAGAGCGAGGACCCCACCGTCCAGCAGGAGGCGTTGTCCACCATCGACTGCGCTTCCCCGGATCCCCTCCAGGGCAACGACGATCCGGCTCTTCCCCTCGTCGCGTGTTCTACGGACAACACGGCCGTCTACCTGCTGGGGCCGTCGATCATCGACGGTCAGCAGATCACCGACGCCACGGCGCAGTTCGACACCCAGCAGTCGCAGCAGGTGGTCTCGCTCTCGTTCGACACCACCGGCGGTGACACCTGGGCGCAGTTCACCTCGGCCAACATCGGTCAGCAAGCCGCGTTCACCCTGGACTCCCAGGTGGTCAGCGCGCCGGTCATCCAGGGTGCGACGCCGTCGGGAAGTGCCACGCAGATCACCGGTAACTTCACCGCGGACAGTGCGCGTGAACTGGCGAACACTCTGCGGTACGGCTCGCTCCCGCTGTCGTTCGCGGCCTCCGAAGCCGAGACGGTCTCCGCGACCCTCGGGCTGGCGTCTTTGGAAGCCGGAATCATCGCCGGAGCCATCGGTCTGGTCCTGGTGTTGCTCTACTGCCTGCTCTACTACCGAATGCTCGGCATCCTGACCGCGCTGTCGCTGGTCCTGTCGGGCCTCGCGACCTACGGAATCCTCGTGTTGCTCGGGCGGTGGATCAACTTCACCCTGGACCTCGCGGGCATCGCCGGTCTGATCATCGGCATCGGCATGACGGCCGACTCCTTCGTGGTGTTCTTCGAGCGCATCAAAGACGAGATCCGCGAGGGGCGCAGTTTCCGATCCGCGGTTCCGCGCGGTTGGGCGCGAGCCCGACGCACGATCCTCTCGGGCAACGCGGTCAGCTTCATCGCCGCCGCCGTCCTCTACGTCCTCGCGGTCGGTCAGGTTCGCGGTTTCGCGTTCACCCTCGGACTGTCGACGTTGCTCGACATCGTGGTCGTGTTCCTCGTGACGTGGCCACTCGTCAACCTCGCGTCTCGGAGCGCGTTCTGGTCGCGACCCGCCGTCAACGGTCTGGGCGCGGTGCAGGAGATCGCGAAGGCGCGCAAGCGCGCCGCCGCATCGAAGTCGAAGGTCACCGCCGGCGCGAGCGCGTCGGGTTCGAGTACCTCGGGTGCGGGCACCTCGGGTGTCGGCACATCCGGCCAGAACAAGGAGGCGTGACCTCATGGTCGAGAACGCAACGACGACATTCGAACCGATCTCCGACACCGCGCCGGAGGTGGCGGACCGCAACCGCGGCCTGTTCTCCCGGTTGTACACCGGCACCGGAGCGTTCGACATCATCGGGCGTCGCCGGATGTGGTTCATCGTCACGGCCGTGTTCGTCGCCGTGTCCCTGCTGTCGATCGCGGTGCGCGGATTCACGCTGGGAATCGACTTCGAGGGCGGCACGCGAGTTCAGCTGCCCGCGGCCGACAACGTCGAGATCTCTCAGGTCGAACAGATCTACGCGGACACGCTCGGCTCCGATCCCGTGGCCGTCCAGACCGTCGGCACCGGCAGCGGCGCCACGGTCCAGATTCGGTCGGAGGCCCTGGACCCCCAACAGGCCGCCACTCTGCAGTCCGCGTTGTTCGACGCGTTCGAACCCACCAACGCCGAGGGTGTCGCCACCCCGGACGCGGTGAGCTTCACCGACGTCAGCGAGACCTGGGGATCGCAGATCACCGAGAGGGCGTTGATCGCTCTGCTCGTGTTCATCGTGCTCGTCAGTCTCTACATCGCCCTGCGCTACGAGCGGGACATGGCGATCGCCGGTATCGCGGCGCTGTTCTTCGACATCCTGATCACGGCCGGCATCTATTCACTGGTGGGCTTCGAGGTCACGCCGGCCACCGTCATCGGTCTGCTCACCATTCTCGGTTTCTCGCTCTACGACTCGGTGGTGGTGTTCGACAAGGTCGAGGAGAACACCCGCGGAATCATGCACCTCAACCGCCGGACCTACGCCGAGCAGACCAACCTCGCCGTCAATCAGACCCTGATGAGATCCATCAACACCACGGTCATCGGCGTCCTTCCGGTGCTGGCGCTGATGGTGGTCGCGGTGTGGCTCCTCGGCGTCGGCACGCTGAAGGACCTGGCCCTCGTGCAGCTGGTCGGCATCATCATCGGTGCCTACTCCTCGATCTTCTTCGCGACGCCCCTGCTGGTGGCGCTCAAGGAGAAGTACGGCCCGGTCGCCGCCCACACCAGGAAGGTCCATGCCAAGCGTGACGAAGCGCGGCAGCGGGCGGCGGGCGCAGAGCTCGGTGACGCGTCGGGCTCGGCTGTGTCCGGCTCTGCGGTGTCGGGCTCTGCGGTGTCGACGACGAAAACTGTGTCGACGACGAAGACTGCGCCGACCACCCGCACCGCGTCGGCCGATCGCACCCAGCGGGGGACTGCGCGCCCGACGGGTAAGCGCGGTAAGCGGAGGAGTTGACGTGACCCGGCTCGGTGCCCTTCGGCGGTTCGCTCCGGTCTCGGCGGCACTGATGCTGGCCGGAACCCTGGTGGCGTGCAGCACGGAGGAAGAGCAGATCCCGTCGATCGGTTACGCGATCGACAACACCCTGAGCACGTACAACGCCGGTACCACCGAGGGGTCTTTCTCCGGTGCGGTACAGGCCTTTTCGCGGGTCCTGCCGGGGTTCTCGCTGACGGCACCGAGCGGCGGCGCGGTGGCGGACACCGACATCGGTACCGCCGTCGAGGTTCCCGGTCAGCAGCGGGTGATCACCTACACCCTCGCTCCGCAGGCGGTGTGGTCCGACGGTGTACCCATCACCTGCGACGACATCGTCCTGGCCTGGGCCGCCCGCAGCGACCGGTTCGTCGATCCGCAAGGGGCGCCCGTCTTCGATCCCGCGTCGACCGCCGGGTACGCCGACATCGAACGAGTCGACTGCGCGCCGGGAGAGAAGGCGGCGACCGTGGTGTTCCGAGCCGACCGGCCGTACGTGGAGTGGCGTGCCCTCTTCGGCGCCACGACGATGCTGCCCGCGCACGTCGCGGCGCGCACCGCAGGCGTTCCCGACATCACCTCCGCGGTGGCCGATGCGGAACCGGAGACCATGGCTCGCATCGGCGACGCCTGGAACACCGCGTGGACTCTGACTCCCGGCGCCGTCGATCCCGCCACCTTCCCGTCCGCGGGGCCGCTGCGGATCGAGTCGTTCAGCGCCGAGGACGGACTGGTGCTGGTTCCCAACGAACGATGGTGGGGCGTGCCGGCCGCCACCGATCGCATCGTCGTGTGGCCCAAGGGCGTGGACATCGCCGCTCGGGCGGCGTCCGGTGACATCGAGGTGATCGAGACCGGCGCACCGGTGGCGGCGCTCGACGGTTTCACCTCGACCGCGGACCCCGGCTTCGGTGTCGAACAACTCGTCCTGGCCACCGCGGGTGTCTTCGAGAATCCGGCGGCGCGTCGGGCGTTCGCCGCGTGTGTTCCCCGGGCGGCTCTGTTCGACGAGTACGGGCACCCCGGCTTCGACGCCGACACCGGCCGTGGGTCCGGAGTGGTCGACAGCCGCACCACCCTCCCCTCGACACTGCCGTATCGGGCGGTGGCCGCCACTGCGGCCGAGCGGTATCGCACTCCGGACGTCGCGGCCGTCACATCCGGTCTCGAGGAGGCCGGCCTCGCCGATCCGGTGGTGCGCATCGGCTACCTCGCCCCGGACGATCGGCGACGCGGCATCGTCGAGGCCATCGCCGAATCGTGTGGTGCGCTGGGAATCGAGGTGGTGGACGCGTCGTCGCCCACCTTCGTCCCGACCGCGCTCCGGGAGGGCACCGTCGACGCCGTGCTGACCGGCACCGCGGGGGTTGCCGGGGCATCGGGTTCCGCGTCACCGGAGCCGGGCCGATTCGCTCTGCGCTCCGGTCAGGGCATCAACCTCGGTGGCTACTCGAACCCGCAGATCGACGGCATCGTCGACCGGTTGGCCGTCGACGACTCCGACGCGACCGTACTGTCCGCGGCCGTCGAGGCCGAGGGCGTGCTGTGGACCGATGTACCGACTCTCCCGCTCTACAACGCGCCCCGGATCACCGTCGTCGACGACGGCATGCAGTCGGTGCAGCCCAATCCGACGGTTGCGGGCGCAGGATGGAACATGGACACATGGACGTTCGTACGATGACCGATGCGGCCGAGACCGCGCCCGACGTGGTCGCGCGACTGACGCGATGGGCCGACGACTTCCCCGTTCCGGGGGTGCGGTTCGCCGACCTGACGCCCGTCTTCGCCGACGCGGAAGGACTGCGGACCGTCGTGGACCGCATCGCCGCCGTGGGGGAGGGCGTGGATATGGTCGCGGGTATCGATGCTCGGGGATTCCTTCTGGGAGCCGGGGTCGCTCTGGCCCTGGGTACGGGCGTGGTGGCGGTGCGCAAGGCAGGCAAGCTGCCTCCTCCCGTACACGCGCAGGCCTACGAACTGGAATACGGCACCGCGCAACTCGAGATCCCGGCCGACAAGATCGACCTCGTGGGACGCCGGGTGCTGGTGGTGGACGACGTGCTCGCGACCGGGGGCACTCTCGCCGCTGCGGGCGAGCTGTTGTCGCGGTGCGGCGCGATCGTCGTCGGGGCCGCGGTGGTGCTCGAGGTCGAGGCGCTGGGCGGCCGGAAGCGGTGGACTAACGGGGCGCTGACCGCACTTTCGACGGTGTAGCTCCGCCGCGCGCGGTGGGCCGTCGGAACTGGGGTTACAGTGGGCCGCACAGGTGATCCGCTCGTGTCCAGAGGGATCGCGGTTGGACACTCGATGACGTCGGAGGTGTTGTGTCGTGACTCGCTACATGGGTCGCTCCGAGGACATCGGTGACGAGGAGCAGATCGTCGGCGCACCCGCGCCCGATTCGGCCGTCCCGGAACCCGCCGATCCGGATTCGCACGCCCCGGACCCCGAGAAGGCCACCACGCCGACGGCGCCCACCTCGGCGTCTCGGCGAGTACGAGCCCGGTTGGCCCGACGCATCACCGCGCAGCGCAACACCGCGGTCAAACCGGTGTTGGAACCGTTGGCGGGTACTCACCGCGCGCTCTATCCGAAGGCCGATCTCGTGCTGTTGCAGCGGGCCTACGACGTGGCGGACGATCGCCACTCGACCCAGATGCGCAAGTCCGGCGATCCGTACATCACCCACCCGCTGGCCGTGGCGAACATCCTGGCGGAACTGGGGATGGACACCACCACGCTCGTTGCGGCGCTGTTGCACGACACCGTCGAGGACACCGGGTACTCCCTGGATCAACTGCGCACCGAGTTCGGTGACGAAGTCGCGCATCTGGTCGACGGGGTGACCAAGCTCGACAAGGTCGCGCTCGGCACGGCCGCGGAGGGCGAGACCATCCGCAAGATGATCATCGCGATGGCGCGGGACCCCCGCGTGCTGGTCATCAAGGTCGCCGACCGCCTGCACAACATGCGCACCATGCGGTTCCTGCCACCCGAGAAGCAGGCCCGCAAGGCGAAGGAAACACTGGAAGTGATTGCGCCGCTGGCGCACCGGCTGGGCATGGCGACGGTCAAGTGGGAACTCGAAGACCTGGCCTTCGCCATCCTGCACCCCAAGAAGTACGACGAGATCGTGCGCCTGGTCGCCGACCGTGCCCCGTCGCGGGACACCTATCTGGCGAAGGTGCGCGCCGAGATCAACTCGACGTTGTCGGGGTCACGGATCAACGCCGCGGTCGAGGGACGGCCGAAGCACTACTGGTCGATCTACCAGAAGATGATCGTCAAGGGCCGCGACTTCGACGACATCCACGACCTGGTGGGTGTGCGCATCCTCTGCGAGAACATCCGGGACTGCTACGCGGCCGTTGGCGTCGTCCACTCGCTGTGGCAGCCGATGGCGGGACGGTTCAAGGACTACATCGCCCAGCCCCGGTACGGGGTCTACCAGTCGCTGCACACCACGGTCGTCGGCCCCGAGGGCAAGCCCCTCGAGGTGCAGATCCGCACCCGCGACATGCACCGGACGGCCGAGTTCGGCATCGCGGCCCACTGGCGGTACAAGGAGACCAAGGGGCGCCACTCCGGAGACGCGACCGAACTCGACGACATGGCGTGGATGCGGCAACTGCTCGACTGGCAGCGCGAGGCCGCGGATCCGGGCGAGTTCCTGGAATCGCTGCGCTACGACCTCGCCGTCAAGGAGATCTTCGTCTTCACCCCGAAGGGTGACGTCGTCACGCTTCCGGCAGGTTCGTGTCCGGTGGACTTCGCCTACGCGGTGCACACCGAGGTGGGGCACCGCTGCATCGGCGCTCGGGTCAACGGCCGGTTGGTGGCGCTCGAACGGACGTTGGACAACGGCGAGGTCGTCGAGGTGTTCACCTCGAAGGCGGCGACCGCGGGGCCGAGCCGCGACTGGCAGACCTTCGTCGCCTCACCGCGAGCGAAGACCAAGATCCGGCAGTGGTTCGCCAAGGAACGCCGTGAGGAAGCCCTCGAGGCGGGCAAGGACGCGATCGCCAAGGAGGTACGTCGCGGCGGACTTCCGTTGCAGCGCTTGATGAACGCCGAATCCATGTCGACCATCGCACACGAGCTCCGGTACGTCGACGTGTCCGCGCTCTACACGGCGGTGGGGGAGAACCACGTCTCCGCGCAGCACGTGGTGCAGCGGCTGGTCGCTCACCTCGGCGGGGTGGGCGACGTCGAGGAAGAGCTGGCGGAGCGGTCGACCCCGTCCACCATTCCCACCCGTCCCCGACGCGTCGGGGACGCGGGAGTCATGGTCTCCGGCGCGGAGGGTGTGGTGGCGAAGCTCGCGAAGTGCTGTACTCCGGTCCCCGGCGACGAGATCATGGGGTTCGTCACGCGCGGCGGTTCGGTCAGCGTGCACCGCACCGACTGCACGAACGCCGGCTCGTTGCAGCAGCAGTCCGAGCGACTCATCGAGGTCGAATGGGCGCCGTCACCGTCGTCGGTGTTCCTCGTGGCCATCCAGATCGAAGCGCTCGATCGGCACCGGCTGCTCTCCGACGTGACCAAGGCGCTCGCCGACGAGAAGGTCAACATCCTGTCGGCGTCGGTCACCACGTCGGGAGACCGGGTCGCGGTCAGCAAGTTCACGTTCGAGATGGGTGATCCGAAGCATCTCGGCCACGTGCTCAACGTGGTGCGCAACGTCGAGGGCGTCTACGACGTCTACCGATTGACGTCCGCGGCCTGACCGTCGGCGCACAGCAACACACGTTCGAACGAAAAAACCGGTGCGGTGCGGCTCGTGAGCCGCACCGCACCGGTCAGTCGGTCGGTGGGTCAGACTCCGTCGAGCTGCACGGTCTCCAGGGTGGTCGGCAGAGCCGGGGGACCGTCGGAGCCGCCGCCCTCGGCACCGGCCGCCGCGATGGTGTCCAGCGTGGCCAGGCCGACCTCGTCGATCGTGCCGAACACGGTGTAGTCCGGCGGCAGCTGCGAATCGCCGTAGACCAGGAAGAACTGGCTTCCGTTGGTGTCCGGACCGGCGTTCGCCATCGCCACGGTGCCGCGGGGGTAGAGCACCGGGGAACCCGCGGTCGGATCGTCACCGTACTGATCGGTGGGGAACTCGTTGCCGTACTGGTAGCCGGGGCCACCCGTTCCCTGACCCGTCGGATCACCGCACTGCAGGACCTGCAGGCTGTCACCGGTGGTCAAGCGGTGGCAGGGGGTGTCGTCGTAGTAGTTCTGGAACGCGAGCGACGCGAAACTGTTGACGGTGCACGGCGCGTTCGCGGCGTTCAGCTGCAGACCGATGTTGCCCTGGTTCGTCGTCATGCTGACGCTGACCGAATCGTCGACGGCCGGAACGTTCTCGGTCTGCGGGGGCTCGACCGGACGCGCGGCCTCACCACCGGCGGGGTAGGAGCAGGTCACCGTCTCGGGGAGGGGCTCGGACCGGCCTGCGGGGAGTTCGCCGCTCGCGGCCGGTGCAGCGCTGGTGTCGGAGCTCGCGACGGCGTCGGTCGGCTCGTCCTCACCGCGAGTGAGAGAGAACAGGAAGAACCCGGCGCCCAGCACCACGACGGCCGCCACGGCGATTCCCGCGATCGTGGTCTGTTTACGGCGCTTCTCGCGTGCCGCGCGGTTCTCGAGCTGGCGGTCCAACTTGCGCTTGGCGGCCTCGCGTCGCTGTTCGTTCGTGGGCACTGCGGCATTCCTCCATCGGCTGGCACTGTCGTGGTCTGGCGGTCAGCAGCAGAAGTCTGCCAGGCTCACCTGAGAGGTGGCTCAACCGGCCGCGTTCGGCGGGCCTAAGGTGGAGCCGATCACCCACGTCACCTACGCCGAGGAGTCCACCACCGTGCTCGTCACCGGATTCCCCGCGGGAATGTTCCAGACGAACTGTTACATCCTCGCCCGTGACGGCGCCCGCGAGTGCGTGGTGGTCGATCCCGGTCAGGATGCCGCCGCTCCGCTGCTGTCCTTCCTCTCCGAGTCGGACCTCACGCCGTCGGCCGTCCTGCTCACCCACGGTCACCTGGACCACATGTGGGACGCCCGGCCGGTGTGCGAGAAGTTCGACGTCCCGCTCTACGTGCACCCCGCCGATCGATTCATGCTGACCGATCCTGCGGCCGGTATCGGGCCCACGCTGGCCCCGTTCATCGCCGGCACCACCTTCACCGAACCGCGCAGCGTCGTCGAACTGGGGCACGAGGACGTGCTCGATCTCGCCGGGATCACGCTCACCGTCGCGCACACTCCGGGACACACGCGCGGGTCGGTGGTCTTCTCCGTCGCACTCGACGCGGACGCCGACGCGCCGGGCATCGTGCTCTCCGGGGACACGCTGTTCGCCGGTTCCATCGGCCGTTCCGATCTTCCCGGTGGCGATCACGATCAGCTGGTGGCCTCCATCGGGGCGCATCTGATGTGCATGGCCGACGAGATGGTGGTGCTGCCCGGACACGGCGAGGCCACGACCATCGGTGCCGAGCGCGCCGCCAACCCGTTTCTGGTTGGACTACGCGGAACCCGGTAGGGAACAGTGGCGTCCGTGAACACGCAACACGTCTCGTCCTTCGCCGCGCCCAAGGGCGTGCCCGATTACCTTCCTCCCGACTCGGCACAGTTCGTGGCGGTCCGCGACGGATTGACCCGGGCCGCCGCGCTCGCCGGGTACGGGCACATCGAGCTTCCGATCTTCGAGGACACCGCGTTGTTCGCCCGCGGCGTCGGGGAATCGACCGACGTGGTCAGCAAGGAGATGTACACCTTCGCGGACAAGGGGGACCGCAGCGTCACCCTGCGCCCCGAGGGCACGGCCGGGGTCATGCGTGCGGTCATCGAGCACGGACTCGATCGCGGCGCCCTGCCGGTCAAGGTGCGGTACTCCGGCCCGTTCTTCCGCTACGAGCGCCCGCAGGCCGGGCGTTATCGCCAGCTGCAGCAAGTGGGCGTCGAAGCGATCGGTGTCGACGATCCCGCCCTCGACGCGGAGGTCATCGCCGTCGCCGACGCCGGCTTTCGCAGCGTGGGGTTGACGGGCTTCCGTCTCGAGCTCACCTCGCTCGGTGACGACACCTGCCGACCCGAGTACCGGAGATTGCTCCAGGAATTCCTGTTCGATCTGCCGCTGGACGAGGACACGCGCCGCCGCGCCGAGATCAACCCGCTGCGGGTGCTCGACGACAAGCGTCCGCACGTGCGCGAGATGACGGCGGACGCCCCGCTGATGATGGATCACCTCTCCGACGACGCTCGCACTCACTTCGACACCGTGCTCGCGCACCTGGACGCCGTGAACGTGCCGTACGTACTCAACCCGCGCATGGTCCGGGGGTTGGACTACTACACCAAGACCACGTTCGAATTCGTCCACGACGGTCTCGGTGCGCAATCGGGTATCGGCGGCGGCGGCCGGTACGACGGGCTGATGGCGCAGCTCGGGGGACAGCCGTTGTCGGGCATCGGATTCGGGCTCGGGGTGGACCGCACGGTGCTGGCGCTCGCCGCCGAGAACGCCGCGCCGGCCGGGGCGGCGCGGTGCGAGGTGTACGGCGTTCCCCTGGGAGCGGCCGCCAAGGTGCGCCTGGCCGCGATCGGCGCCGAACTGCGGGCGTCGGGCGTGCGGGTCGATCTCTCCTACGGTGATCGCGGAATGAAGGGTGCGATGAAGGGGGCGGACCGCTCCGGCGCCCGCGTCGCGCTGGTGCTCGGTGACCGGGATCTCGACACCGGGGAGATCGGGCTCAAGGATCTGTCGACGGGTGAGCAGATCTCGGTTCCGCTCGACGACGTCGTGGCGCGGGTGGGTGCGGTGCTCGGTGCCTGAACCGCGGGTCGTCCCACTCGATCTGGTTCCGCCCGAGGTGCTGGCGCCGCGACTTCGGGTGGCGTCGGCCCTGTTCGCACTGGTCGGCGTCGTGCTGGGTTGTGCCGTGGGACTGCTGCTCACCCCGTTCAGCGGTGTCGTGGTCGCCGTGGCGGCCGTCGTCGCCGCAGTGTTCACGGCCGTCTCCGGGTCGCGGTCGCGAGTGTGGATGGAAGGGTCGGTGCTGTGCCGACGCGGCGCGTTCGGCGTCCGGCGCATCCGGATGTCGGAGCTGAAACGCGTCGAGATCGTGGTGCGAGCGGCTCGCGTCGCGCAGGTTCTGCTGCGCGTCGGCGACGATGCGCGGATCGGAACCGTCGCGGTGGCGATGTACACCGACAACGGTGGGCGGGAACTGCCCGCGGTGGCGCTGCGTTCGCTCGCCGACGCTCTCGCGTCGTCGGATCTGGCCTCGGGCCTGTCCGTGTCGTCCGTTCTGATCACCCAGCTACGGGCCGAGGCCCGCGACGCCGGTCTGAACGAGCGCCCGCTCTACCGGGCCGTGGTGTCGGCGCGGGAGTCCGGACGTACTCCATCGACGGTGTTGTCGGACTCCGAGGTCGCCCGGCTCGAGGATTGAGCCGTCTCAGGTGACGAGGAACGCGTCGAAGACCAGTTCGCCCGCCTTCTGCGCCCCGGACGTCACCAGCACCGCACGATTGAGGTACGCGAACGAGCGCACCGACGTGCTGACGACCGCGGTGCCCCGGAAGTAGTAGATCGAGGGGTCGACGTCCTCGCCGTTGTCGAGGGCCGCGGTCACCTCGGCCGAGGCGAACCGAAAACCGCTGAGCCGCAAACGAATCGAACCCCCATCGGCGTCGCCGTCGGGATCGGTCTCGTCGATCTGCGCGATCAGGTCCAGCTCGTAGGTGCTCGAACCGTCCGCACGGACGACCCTCACGTCGGCTCCGATGGGCCGCACGAGTGCCTCGATTCCCGGACCGCTCAGGATGCCGCCGGCCACCGGAGCGACGGATTGCGTCCCGCCGGGAGTGTCACCGAGCAGTACGGGATCCGACGTGCGGAGGACGACGCGGAAGATGGGCTCGATCGTGGGGGCAACGGGGTCGGCCGCCCACGGCGTGGATTCGCTCACTCGCCCGACGGTAGTCGACCGGGCCGCCCCGCTCGCCCGACGACCCTGTCGTCAGTGACTGCGTCGCCACGCGCTGAACGAGCGCACCGACGACGGGACCGGACGCACCAGCCACGGCCACGGATGGATCTCGACGGGTGCGAGACGCCGAGAGATGCGTGCCCAACCGGGAACCGGGGCGTGCGTCGTGGCGAGACTGCGTCCGGCCAGCTCGTCGGTCACCGTTCCCCGACGCACCTCGAGCTCGCGGGTGGCGGCGAGCTCACCGAGCGTCTCGGCGAGGAACGTCAGGCGCTTGCCCGAGAGCGTCAGGCGGCGCAGCAGGGGCTCGTCGAACACGAAGACGGCGGGGCGATCGGCATCGGCGGCGAGGGCCGGATCGTCGACTCCCAGCGATTCCGCGGTCAGCCACACCTGATCGGCGCCGCCGCCGTCGGGTTCGGTCGGGCCGCCGGGGATCGGTGCCTTGTTCAGATCCGGGCCGTCGACGGAGGGTCCGAGCTCGTCGGACGGCCATTCCTGGATGGGGCAGGCACTCGACAGGGCACACGACCGGCACATCGACGGCGCGCGCTTCTCCACCTGCCACCGGCTGAACCCGTAGACCTTGCCGCTGCCGGTTCCGATGGTCCATTGCCAGCCGAGACGATTGGCCGCGCGCGAGCCGTCGAGCAGGTGGGTGAACATCTCGTCCTCGCCGTCGCGCCACGAGGCCCCGGCGCGTACCGCCCACTGCGAGGCGAGCCACATCCGGGTCTGGTTCACCAGCCAGCCGTCCTCGTGCAGTTCCTCGACGACCGTCTCCATGCACTTCATCCGCTCCGGCCAGGGGGAGTCGGACCATTCGTCGTGTCGCGAGACGGTCGGCCGCGTCTGCTCGCGGCGCAGCGAGGTCCCGAGATCGGTGCCGACGCGGGCGTACAGATGCCGGGCGTACTCCTGCCACATCAACTCGTCGCGGTACTTCGAACGGTCACGCGCGGGTGCCTCGGCCACGCCGTCCCACACCTGCCGCAGCGAGAGCAGACCGTGTCGGATGTACGGCGACATCCGGCTCGCGCCGCGCCGGGCCACGGGCTCGACGGTGCTGCGCGCCCGCGCGTAGGCGGTGATGTCCAGGGTGGCCAGCGCGGCGTCGGCCGCGGACTGGCCGCCGCGAAGTCCGCCGGGGCGGATCTCGTCGGGTCCCTCCAGCGTGAGATCACCGAGATGCTCGGCGACCCAGGCGGCCACGTCGCGCGGCTCGGCGCCGTCGGCGATGGAGGGAGGAGTGGGGAGGAGAGCCATGTTTCGACTGTACTGAGACGACGGCACCGGGGTTGACTTTTTACTAGAACACGTGTTCGACTCGGCTCACGAGCGACGAAACACGTCGTCGCAGAGCACGTTCGGACCGGGGGTGAGCGATGAGGTGGGACGGCCAGACGCTCGACGCCCCGGAGGGAACACTGCCGGGCCTCGAACGCACCGGTCTGGTGAAGGCCGGGTTGATCAGGACGGTCGAGACCCCGGAGTTCGAGGGGATCACGTTCCACGAGGTCCTGTGCAAGAGCGCGTTGAACCGCATTCCGGACTCGTCGACGCTGCCGTTCAAGTGGACCATCAATCCGGCACGCGGATGTTCGCATGCGTGCCGCTACTGCTTCGCTCGACCGACTCACGAGTACCTCGATCTCGACGCGGGCCGCGACTTCGACTCGCAGATCGTCGTCAAGACCAACGTGGTCGCGGTTCTGCGGAAGGAACTCGCCCGGGCCTCGTGGAAGCGGGAGCCGGTCGCACTGGGGACCAACACCGATCCGTACCAACGTGCGGAGGGTCGATATCGGTTGATGCCCGGAATCATTCGCGCGCTGACCGAATCGGGAACGCCGTTCTCCATCCTCACGAAGGGCACTCTGCTGCGCCGCGATCTTCCGCTGCTGACGCTCGCCGCGCAGAAGGTGGACGTCAAGGTCAGTGTCAGCCTGGCGTTCCACGACGCGGACCTGCAGAAGGCGCTGGAACCGGGAGCGCCGTCGCCGCGCGCTCGCCTCGACCTCATCCGAGCGATCACCGATGCGGGTCTTCCGTGCCACGTGTTGATCGCGCCGGTCATCCCGTTTCTGACCGACTCGCCCAAGCATCTCGCTGCCCTCATGGCGGATCTGGAGGAGGCCGGCGCCACGGGTGTGTCGGTGATGCCGATGTATCTGCGGTCGAGTACCAAGGACTGGTTCATGACCTGGCTGGCGGAGCATCATCCGGCCCTCGTGCGCCGCTACCGCACGTTGTACGGCCGCGGCACGCACGTCAGCGCCGAGTACACGTCGTGGCTCGAGTCGAAGGTCGCACCGCTGCGGGCCGAGCACGGGCTCGAGAACCTGGATCCGATTGCCCCGCATCGACTTCCGACGCCACCGGCACCGGCCCGGCCGGAGCCGACGTTGACTCTGTTCTAGGCCTCTCGCGCGGGTTCCAGGCCCGTCGCGGGTACCCGACGCGTCAGAAATCGGGGGCGATACCCAGGTGGTCGAGATAGCGCCGGGCGGACCGCAGGACCACCGTGCGCGCGTCCGCGTCGACCACCTTGCCCCACCACGCTCCGTAGATCCGCTCGAAATCGAGCCCGCCCAGCAGGGCGACGGTGCGGCGGATCGCGTCGGGGTGCTCCGGAATCAGGTTGGGGTAGCTGTACATGAAGGACACCCAACGCGGATCCGCGACCACCTGGACGATGTCACCGGTGCACAGGGCGCCGCGGCCGTCGACGCCCGGCCAGTGCACCACGGTCCCTCCCGCGAAGTGCACTCGCGTGTTGATCAGGGTGCGCCCCGGGAGGATCTCCAGGGAGTCGCCGGCCCACGTGCGGACGTTGCCCGCGCGCGGGATCCATTCCCGGTCCGAGCGGTGGACGTAGATCGGAATGCCGCCGAACGCCTCGCTCCACTCGACCATCGCGCTGTAGTAGTGCGGGTGCGACACCGCGATGGCCCTCAGGCCACCGAGTTCGTGAACCCGTGCGACCGCGGCGTCGTCGATGGTGGAGACGCAGTCCCACAGCAGGTTTCCGCCGTCGCCCGGCACCACGAGTGCCCGCTGCCCGATCGCGAAACGCGGCTCGGTGCCGATTCCCCAGAGCCCCGGGACCTCCTCGCGAACCACGGTCCGATGCTCGGCCGAGACCGCCTCGACGGTGGTCCACCGTTGGCCTTCCGGACCGAGATACTGCCGCTCGTCGGTGCACACCGGACATTCGTCCATCGCGGTCTCGTACTGGACACCGCACATCGTGCACACGGGGAACGACGCCATGGACACCATTCCTAGCGGATCGAGGCGGGATTCGACACGTCGGCCGCGCGGTAGGTGTCGCACGCCGCGATCTGCCCGGTGGCGTATCCCGCGGAGAACCACGCCTGCCGCTGTTCCGACGATCCGTGCGTCCAGCCCTCGGGATCCACTCGACCGGTGGACGCCTGCTGAATACGGTCGTCGCCCACGGACGACGCGGCCGAGAGTGCGTCGGCGATGTCCCGGTCCGTGAGTGGTTCGAGCAACGGTTCGGTGCTGCCCGGGGCCGCGAGGTCGTCCGCGACGTTCGCCCAGACGCCCGCGTAGCAGTCGGCCTGCAGTTCGGTGCGGACCGCGCCGGATTCGGCACCGGCGGGGTCCGCCTGCGCGCGGCCGATGTCGCCGAGCAGGTTCTGCAGGTGGTGTCCGAACTCGTGGGCCACCACGTACTCCTGGGCGAGCGGCCCTGCGCTGGAACCGAATCGGTCCACGAGAACCTGGAAGAACTCGGTGTCGACATACGCGGTGGAGTCGGCGGGGCAGTAGAACGGACCCACCGCACTGGTCGCGTCACCGCACCCGGTGCCGACCGCGCTCGTGAAGAGTTCGACGCCCGGCCGGACGTAGGCGACGCCGGTCTGCGGCGCGAACTGCGATTCCCAGACCTGGTTCAGGCTGTTGACCGTGGCGACGACGCGGCAGTCGACGTCCGCGTTCGCATCGGCGCCCGTCTCGCAGTTCTCCACGGCCCCACCGGGCTCGGTGGAGGAGGACTCTCCCGTCCCGAGCTGCCCGATGACCGTGGACGGGTCCCCGCCCAGGAGAAGGGCGACCACCACGAGAACGATGCCACCCAGACCACCCCCGACGGCGATTCCTCGGCCGCGGCCCCCGGAGCGTCGTACCTGCGAGGAGTCGATTCCGGCGTTGTCCCGAAACGTCATTGCCGACCGCTTTCTGCCGTGACGGATTGTGTCGAGAGCACAGCTTCGCACGCCGAACGCGGCCGCCTGGCTCGGTTGCGGCGGAAGGTCCGTAGGATCACCGCCTGTATCGACCAATGTCTGGAAGGACCACAGTGCTGCGCACGCACCTCGCCGGATCGCTCCGAGCCGACCACGCCGACCACACGGTCACACTCACCGGGTGGGTCGCCCGTCGACGTGATCACGGTGGGGTCATCTTCATCGACCTCCGCGACGCGTCCGGCGTGGTTCAGGCCGTGTTCCGAGACGGTCCGGCCGCCGAGCAGTCCCACCGCCTGCGCTCGGAGTTCTGCGTCAAGATCACCGGCACGGTCGAGGTTCGCCCCGACGGCAACCGCAACTACGAGATCCCCACCGGCGCCATCGAGGTGAACGTCTCCGACCTCGAGGTGCTCGGCGAGTCGGCACCGCTGCCGTTCCAGCTCGACGAGAACCCGGGCGAGGAAGCGCGGCTGAAGTACCGCTACCTCGATCTGCGTCGCGCGGGCCCGGGCCACGCGATCCGGTTGCGCTCCAAGGTCAACGCCGCGGCGCGCGAGGTGCTCGCACATCACAGCTTCGTCGAGGTCGAGACGCCGACGCTGACGCGATCCACGCCCGAGGGTGCACGAGATTTCCTGGTTCCCGCCCGCCTGCAGCCCGGCAGCTTCTACGCGCTGCCGCAGAGTCCGCAGCTGTTCAAGCAGCTGCTCATGGTGGGCGGCATCGAGCGGTACTACCAGATCGCACGGTGCTACCGAGACGAGGATTTCCGCGCCGATCGCCAGCCCGAGTTCACGCAGCTCGACGTCGAGATGAGCTTCGTCACCCAGGACGATGTGATCCTGCTGGCCGAAGAGGTGCTGACCGCGCTCTGGAACCTCGTCGGGCACGACATCGCGACGCCCATTCCGCGCATGACCTACGCCGACGCCATGCGCCGCTACGGTTCCGACAAGCCGGACCTGCGGTTCGGCGTCGAGCTGGTCGAATGCACCGACTACTTCGCGAACACGCCGTTCCGAGTGTTCCAGGCCGAGTACGTCGGCGCCGTCGTGATGCCGGGTGGAGCGTCGCAGCCGCGGCGCCAGCTCGACGCCTGGCAGGACTGGGCCAAGCAGCGCGGCGCCAAGGGCCTCGCCTACGTGCTGGTCCAGGAGGACGGGACGCTGGGCGGACCCGTCGCGAAGAACCTCTCGGACGCCGAGCGCGACGGCCTCGCCGCGCACGTCGGCGCCCGGCCCGGGGACTGCGTCTTCTTCGCCGCCGGTTCCACCAAGGCGCAGCGCGCACTGCTCGGCGCCGCTCGCGGCGAGATCGCCAAGAAGCAGGGTCTCATCGACGAGAACGCCTGGGCTTTCGTGTGGATCGTCGACGCTCCGCTGTTCGAGCCCACGTCCGACGCGACGGCGAGCGGCGACGTGGCCGTCGGGTCCGGATCCTGGACCGCGGTGCATCACGCGTTCACCTCGCCGAAGCCCGAGTCGATGGACACCTTCGACACCGACCCCGGTAGCGCACTCGCCTACGCGTACGACATCGTCTGCAACGGCAACGAGATCGGTGGTGGATCGATCCGTATCCATCGCAAGGACATCCAGGAACGCGTCTTCGCGATGATGGGGATCGACGCCGAGCAGGCGCAGGAGAAGTTCGGGTTCCTGCTCGACGCCTTCGCCTTCGGTGCGCCCCCGCACGGCGGAATCGCTTTCGGGTGGGATCGCATCACGGCGCTGCTCGCCGGCGTCGATTCCATCCGTGAGGTCATCGCGTTCCCCAAGTCCGGAGGTGGCGTGGATCCGCTCACCGATGCGCCGGCCGCGATCACCGCAGCGCAGCGCAAGGAATCCGGGATCGACGCCAAGCCCGTCAAGCGCGGCGAGGCCGGTGCGGAGAAATCTCCCGGAGTCGATCCGACTCGATAGGGGGAGCGACAGTGGGAACGGTGCGGTGCGAGCCGTGACGCGCACCGGCGACCCGGTCGACGCGGTGCTCGCGGCCGCGGACGTCGCGGCCGCCCAACAGCGGGTCGCGCGTCTGGTCGACGATCACGGGGTCACCTACAACGTGGCCGACGGACCGGGTGCCGAACCGGTCGCGGTCGGCTGGGAAGTCGACGTCGTACCGCTGATCGTCCCCGCCGCCGAGTTCGACCGCCTCGAAGACGGGATGGTGCAGCGATCCCGCGTGCTCGACGCCGTCCTGACGGACCTCTACGGGGAGCGCACGCTGCTGCGCCGGGGTCTGATCCCGCCCGCGGTGGTCTTCCGGGACCGCGGGTATCACCGTGCGGCACACGGGATCACGATTCCCGGAGCGCATCGGTTGTTCTTCCACGCCGCCGATGTCGCACGGTGCGCGGACGGGGAGTACCGCGTCTCGGCCGACCGAACCCAGGCGCCGTCCGGCGTGGGGTACGCCCTCGCGGATCGCTCCGTCGTGGCCCGCGCGGTCCCCGCGGCGTTCCAGCGCAGCGCGCCCCGACCGGTCTCGACCTTCGTCACCGCGATGCGGCTCGCCCTGGTCGAGGCGGCACCGGCGTCCGCCGAGAATCCCCTCGTGGTGGTGCTCAGTCCCGGAGTCTGGTCGGAGACGGCGTTCGATCAGGCGCACCTCGCATCGGTGCTCGGCTTCCCGCTCGTGGAATCCGCGGATCTGGTGGTGCGAGACGGCGCACTGTGGATGCGCGCTCTCGGCACGTTGCGGCGCGTCGACGTGGTGCTGCGCCGGGTGGACGACGACTACGTCGATCCGCTCGATCTGCGGTCGGATTCTCGCCTGGGTGTGGTGGGGCTCGTCGAGGTCGCCCGACGTGGCGCGGTCACCGTCGTCAACCCGATCGGCAGCGGTGTCCTCGAGAACGTCGCGCTGTTCGGTCTGATGCCGGATCTGTGCCGCGCGCTCCTGGGCGAGGAGCCGATCCTGCAGTCCGTTCCCGCGTTCTGGGCGGGCGACGACGCAGCGCGCTCGCACATTCGTGCCCGGACGGATGCGCTGGTACTGCATCACCTCACCACCGGACACTCGACGGTCGGGGCGACCCTCTCGGCTGCGGAACGCGAGGCCGTGCTGCGCCGCGTCGAGGCCGATCCGACGGCGTGGGCGGCGCGGCAGGTGCCGGAGCCGGCCACGGCCCCAGTGGGACCGGCCGGACACCGCGAGCCCGGTCACGCCGTGCTTCCGCGGCCGGTCGCTCTCCGACTGTTCGACGTCGCTGGACGGCTCGGGTACACGGTCATGGCCGGGGGACTGGCTCAGGTCGTGGTGACCGATCCCCCCACGGAACCGATGGCCAGCACCGCGGCCAAGGACGTGTGGGTCGATGCGGCCGACCGTGACGACCGCAGTCGGGCGGCGAGCCCCGTGCGCGTCGAGGAGCAGGACCTCACCTTCGGCCGCGGCGGCCCGCGCGTCATCGAATCGGTCAGTGCTCCGCGCGTGCTCGCCGACCTGTTCTGGATGGGCCGCTACAGCGAGCGCGCGGAATCGACGGCGCGCATGCTCGTCGCGACCAACTCGTGCTTCCGTGGCCACGGCTACCGGTCCGTCCCCGCCGACTCGGGTGATGGACCCGCCGCGCTCGAGGTGATGCTCGGCGCGCTCACCGAGGTCACCGCGACGGCCCCGGGATTCGCCGGGGTCTCCGATCGTGCCACTGCGTTGGGAGAGTTCCGGTCGCTGACCGTCGACGCCCGTCGCTCCGGATCTCTCGCCCACGCGATCGCCGCGACGCAGACCTGTGCGCGGGCGGTGCGGGACCAACTCGGCGAGGACACCTGGGCGGTGTTCGGCCGCCTCGACGCGGTACTGGGCGATCTGCGGAACGCCCCGGAGTCCGACGAGGCCACGCTCTGGTCGACGCAGAGCCGCGCGGTGGGGTCGCTGCTCGCCGTCGCGGGACTGTTCGCCGAGTCGATGGTGCGCGATCCGGGCTGGTACCTCATGGACATCGGCAAGCGCATGGAGCGGGCTCTCCACGTCACGGCCCTGCTGGCCGCGACGGTGGGAGCCGCCCGGACGCCGGGCGTCGAGGAAGTGGTGCTCGAGGCGGTGCTGGGTGCCGCCGATTCGTCGGTGACCTACCGACGTCGCTACCGAGGGGCTCCGCGGGTCGGGGCCGTGGCCGATCTGGTGCTGTTCGACGCGGGGAATCCACGGTCGGTGATCCATCAGCTGGACCGCATCGCCACCGATCTGGGCGCGCTCCCCGGCGCCCTGGGGACCTCCCGACCTGCTCAGGCCATCGATCAGATCATCGCCACCGTGCGCCGGGTCGACCCGGACGACCTGGAGAACGTCGATGCCACCGCGACGCGCGCGGAGTTCGACGATCTTCTGCGTACCGTGCACCAGGACCTGCGACGACTGTCCGAGCTGGTGACCACCGCACACCTCACCGGACCGGGATCCGTGCAACCGCTGTGGGGCAGCGGAGAGGTCCGGGTGCTCTCGTGACGGCGGGGAGTGCGACCCGGTGGTACCGGATCACGCACCGGACCGAATACACCTACGGCGCCGAGGTCACCTCGTCCTACGGGCGCGGGCATCTCTTTCCACGCGAGACCGGGGATCAGCGCGTTCTCGACGCATCGGTGACGGTGACGCCCACCCCGTCCGACAGTTCGACCGGCGTCGACCTGTTCGGTAACGAGGACCTCTACTTCCACGTCACGACCGCACACGATCGGCTGTGCGTGACCGCCCGCGCACTGGTGGCCGTGGATCCTCCCGATCCGGAGGCGCGCACCACGGGCCGAGCCGTGGAGCCGTGGGAAGCCGCACGGCCCTCGGGGGAGGACGGCGCTCTGGCGACCGACTTCGTCCTGGACCTGCAGCCGCCGGAGATCACCGACGAGGTGATCGAGTACGCAGCGCTGTCGTTGACCCCGTCACGCGGGTTGGCCGACGCGGTCCTCGACCTCACCCATCGCATCCACACCGACTTCGCCTACTCGTCGGGATCGACGACCGTCTCGACGACGGTGGCCGACGTGTTCGCCGACCGCCGCGGCGTCTGTCAGGACTTCGCGCGGGTAGCCGTGGCGTGCCTGCGCTCGCACGGTCTGGCGGCCCGCTACGTCTCCGGTTACCTGTCGACGTCGCCGCCCCCCGGCCGGGAGCGGATGGTGGGCGTGGACGCCACGCACGCGTGGGCCGCGGTTCGGCTGCCGGGCGGACGGTGGCTCGCATTCGATCCGACCAACGATCAGTGGGTCGACGAGCGCTACGTGACCGTCGCGTGGGGACGCGACTACGACGACGTTCCGCCGCTGCGCGGCATCATCTACACGGAGTCGTCGAGCAGTCGGATCTCGGTGTCGGTCGACGTCGAACCGATTCGACCGGAGGGGCCGAAAACCTCGTGGTCACCGGGTACGGTGTAAGAATTCGGTCTGAGCGGTCTGTTTCACGACGCGGGGCGCAGCCGGATTCGTCCCGTATTTCCTCGGGGGAGTCGTGAGCAGAAGTGCAGCGTACAGCCGTATTCGGACACGTCGTGGCCCCCACCGAGAACGCCCCCGGACACCGAGAAAAGAGGGTAGGACCTTCCCGCGAGGGTAGGTTGGAGACCGATGACGGCAATGTTGGCAGATCCGATAACCGGTGCCGTGGCAGCGGCACGGGACCTCCTCACCAAGCGAACCGGGGCGGCGGTCTCGCTGGTCGACCCGGTGGACCTGGGCGGCAGCGGTCGGGCCGTGGTGGTGCGGGTCCGGGTCGCGGGCAATCCTTTCCAGCTCCCGCGGTCCCTCGTGATCAAGCAGGTTCGGGACGCGAACGTGGACGCCGGTACGCGCACCGGGCTCGGCGGCGGAGACGACACCTCGTTCCTCCGGGAAGCCGCGTCGTACCAGTTTTCGACCGCCCTGGCGGTCACCACCCGGCCGGGTCCCTCGTTGATCGCCTACGACCTCTCCGCTCGCCTGCTGGTGCTGAGCGACCTCGGCGACGCCACCCCCTTCGCCACCCTCGTCGCGAACGCCGATCCCCATCGGCCACTGGCCGACGGGTCGGTCACCAACTCGCTGATGGCCATGGCGCAGGCGCTCGGCCGCATGCACGCCGCGACGTTCGGACGGGAGGACGATTTCGACGCGCTGCTCGCGCGGGCCGGAGTCGCACACACCACGGACCGCCTCGTCGATCAGACCGACGAGGCGCTGACCCGGGTCCCCGACATGTTGGCGGACGAACTGGACCTGCCCGTTCCGCCCGTGGTCGCCACCGCCGTCGCACGAGCCGGAAAGCTGTTCGGTGCCGGCGGACTGCGCGCGTTCAGCCAGTCGGACCTGTGTCCGGACAACATCCTGGTCAACGACGAGGGTGTGCGGTTCCTCGACTACGAGTGGGGCGGTTTCCGCGACGCCACGCTGGACGTCGCCTACACGTTGCTGTCGTACCCCGGTTGCCTGTGCTGCCTCGAGCTCACCCCGGAGCGGGCCGAGGCCATGGTCGACGCCTGGCGTGCCGAGGTGGTCGGCATCTGGCCTCAACTCGCCGACGACAGGACCCTGCGAAGCAAATTGCTCGACGCCCAGCTCGTGTGGGCGTGGCTGACGACGTACTGGTTCCTCCCCGACGACGACACCCGGCACGCCTCGATGCGTCGCCATCAGTTGTCCGTCCCGCGCTCGAAGGCCCTCGTCACGCGATGGGCGACCCTGTCCGCCTACGCGGCGTCGGTCGGCGCCGCCGAGATCGCAGACTTCGCGACGGCCGTGGGCGGCGCGCTCTCGGCCCGGTGGCCCGAACCGCTACGCTGACCGGCCCCGTACCCTGACCGGAATGACGGACCACGGCGACGGCACCGACGCGTCGACGACCGGTGAGGACGCGGCGGACACGCTGTTCGACGCGGCGGGCGACGAACGCGACGCCCCGATCGACGAACCCCCGCGGCGCCCGGCCGCCGCGGCAACCGGGGCGCCCCTGGCCGTCCGCATGCGTCCGCGCTCGCTCGACGAAGTCGTCGGCCAGTCGCATCTGTTGACCCCGGGCGCGCCGCTGCGCCGTCTCGTCGAGGGATCGGGTGCCGCGTCGGTGATGCTCTACGGTCCGCCCGGAACCGGGAAGACCACGCTCGCCTCCCTCGTCTCCGGGGCCACCGGCCGCCGCTTCGAGGCGCTCTCGGCGCTCAGTGCCGGGGTGAAGGACGTCCGCGCGGTGATCGAGCTCGCCCGGCGCCGACTGTTGCACAACGAGCAGACGGTGCTGTTCATCGACGAGGTCCATCGCTTCTCCAAGACCCAGCAGGACGCGTTGTTGGCGGCCGTGGAGAACAGGATCGTTCTTCTCGTCGGCGCGACCACAGAGAATCCGTCCTTCTCGGTGGTGTCTCCGCTGCTCTCCCGCTCGCTCGTCCTGCAACTGCGACCCCTGACCGATGCGGACATCGCCGCGGTGCTGAGCCGCGCACTGGAGGACGACCGCGGGCTCGCCGGGACGGTCTCGGTCACGGACGACGCCCTCGCCCACCTCGTGCGGCTGGCCGGCGGTGACGCGCGGCGCGGACTGACGGCCCTCGAAGCCGCCGCGGACACCGCCGGATCGGGTGGAACCATCGACCTCGAGACCGTCGAGAAGAGCGTCGATCGCGCGGCGGTGCGGTACGACCGCGACGGCGATCAGCACTACGACGTGATCAGTGCCTTCATCAAATCGATCCGTGGGTCCGACGTCGACGCCGCACTGCACTACCTCGCCCGCATGATCACCGCGGGCGAGGATCCGCGGTTCATCACCCGACGCCTCGTGGTGCACGCCAGCGAGGACATCGGGATGGCGGATCCCACCGCGATGCTCTCCGCGACCGCGGCGGCGCAGGCCGTCCAGCTCATCGGCATGCCGGAGGCGCGACTGGCCCTGGCGCAGGCCACGATTCACCTCGCCACGGCACCCAAGTCCGGAGCGGTGACCTCGGCGCTGTCCGCGGCCATGGCGGACGTCGCCGCCGGCCGAGCCGGACCGGTACCCGCCCATCTGCGCGACGGTCACTACGCGGGGGCCGCGGCGCTCGGCAACGCGGTCGGTTACCGCTTCCCCCACGACGATCCCGGCGGGGTGCTCGCCCAGCAGTACGCGCCGGACGACCTGGTCGGAACCGACTACTACACACCGACCGACCACGGCGCCGAGCGCGAGATCGCCTCGCGGGTGGGCAAGCTGCGACGCATCGTGCGGGGACAGCGCCGACCGTCGCGGTAATCTGTCGCGGTGCAGACACACGAGATTCGCCGTCGATTCCTGGACCATTTCGAACGCGCGGGCCACACCCCGGTTCCCAGCGCCTCCCTGATCCTCGACGATCCGAACCTCCTGTTCATCAACGCCGGCATGGTGCAGTTCGTGCCCCTCTTCCTGGGCCAGCAGACCCCGCCGTACGCGCGGGCGACGAGCGTGCAGAAATGCGTGCGTACCGGTGACATCGAGAACGTCGGCGTCACCACCCGCCACAACACCTTCTTCCAGATGGCGGGCAACTTCTCCTTCGGTGACTACTTCAAGCGCGAGGCCATCGGGTTCGCGTGGTCGCTGCTGACCTCGTCCGTCGAGGACGGGGGCTACGGATTCGACCCGGAGCGGATCTGGGCCACCGCCTACCTCGACGACGACGAGGCGATCGCCCTGTGGAAAGAGGTCGCCGGACTGCCCGACGAGCGGATCCAGCGCCGCGGCATGGCGGACAACTACTGGTCCATGGGCATCCCGGGTCCGTGTGGTCCGTGCTCGGAGATCTATTACGACCGCGGACCGGAGTTCGGTGTCGACGGCGGACCCGAGGCGGACGAGGATCGCTACATCGAGATCTGGAATCTCGTGTTCATGCAGAACGAGCGCGGTCGAGGCACCTCGAAGGACGACTTCGAGATCCTCGGACCGCTGCCGCGGCAGAACATCGACACCGGCATGGGCGTCGAGCGGGTCGCGTTCTTGCTCCAGGGCGTCGACAACGTGTACGAGACCGATCTCGTCCGTCCCGTGATCACCGAGGCCGAGACCCTGTCCGGTCGGCGCTACGGGGACGATCACGACGCCGACGTCCGGTTCCGCGTCATCGCCGATCACGCCCGCACGTCCGTCATGCTGATCGCCGACGGCGTCACCCCCGGCAACGACGGCCGCGGATACGTGCTGCGTCGCCTGCTGCGGCGCATCGTGCGCAGCGCCCGCCTCCTCGGGGCCGACGGCCCGACGATGGCGCGCTTCGTCACCGTCGTGCGCGACACCATGGCGGAGTCGTATCCGGAACTGGTCACCGATTTCGATCGCATCCTCGGCGTGGCCGTCGGCGAGGAGACGGCGTTCCGATCGACGCTGGCGTCGGGTTCGCGGTTGTTCGAGAACGCGGCCGAGGCCGTGACGAAGTCGGGGGGCGACCGCATCGGCGGCGACGAGGCGTTCGTTCTGCACGACACCTACGGCTTCCCCATCGATCTGACGTTGGAGATGGCCGCCGAGGCAGGCCTGCACGTGGACGAGGCCGGGTTCCGAACCCTGATGGCCGAACAGCGCAACCGGGCGAAAGCCGACGCACAGTCCCGCAAGCACGCCCACACGGACCTGTCCGTCTACAAGGAACTGCTCGACCGGGGCGCCACCGAGTTCACCGGATTCGACGAACTCGACAGCGAGGCCACGATTCTCGCCATCCTCTCCGGCGGGGTCCGGGTGCCGACCGCCGCGGCGGGCGAGAAGGTGGAGGTGGTTCTCGATCGCAGCCCGCTCTACGCCGAGGCCGGCGGACAGCTCGCGGACATCGGATCGTTGAACGCGCCCGGACTGACCGCCACCGTGACCGACGTGCAGAAGATCGCGAAGATGCTCTTCGTCCATGCGGTGACCGTGGAGTCCGGCGGTCTCACCGAGGGAGACGTGGTCAGCGCACGGGTCGACCGGAACTGGCGCCGCGGAGCGACGCAGGGGCACTCGGGCACCCACCTGGTGGGCGGCGCGCTGCGGCAGATCCTCGGACCGAACGCGGTCCAGGCCGGATCGCTGAACAAGCCGGGGTATCTCCGATTCGACTTCACGTATCAGGGAGGGTTGTCGGAGTCCCAGCGCGAGGACATCGAAGCGGTGACCAACGATGCGGTGTCCTCGGACTTCGCCGTCAACACCTTCGTCACCGAACTCGACAAGGCCAAGGCCATGGGAGCGCAGGCGTTGTTCGGCGAGAACTACGGCGACGAGGTTCGCGTGGTGGAGATCGGTGGTCCGTTCTCGCTCGAGCTGTGCGGCGGCACGCACGTCGAGCACTCGTCGCAGATCGGGCCCGTGACGGTTCTCGGAGAATCGTCCGTGGGGTCGGGAGTGCGTCGCATCGAAGCGTTCGTGGGTCTCGACTCCTACAAGTACCTGGCCAAGGAACGGGCCCTGCTCGCCGGAGTCGCCGCGTCGCTGAAGGTGCCGAGCGAGGAGGTCCCCGCCCGCGTGGAGAACCTCGTCGAGCGGCTCAAGGCGGCCGAGAAGGAACTCGATGCGGCCCGCGCCGCCGCGGTCCTGTCGTCGGCCTCGACCTTCGTGGACAAGGCGCGGCGCATCGGCGCCGTGCTGCTGGTCGCGGAGCCGGCCCCGGCCGGCGTCGGTGCCGGGGATCTGCGCACCCTGGTCGGCGACATCCGCGGCCGCTTCGGTACCGAGCCTGCCGTCGTCGCGCTGTTCGCGGACGCGGACGGCAAGGTTCCGTTCGTCGTGTCCACCACCAAGGCGGCTCAGCAGCACGGGCTCGAAGCAGGCAAGCTCGTCGCCTCCTTCGGTCCGGCCATCGGTGGCCGCGGCGGCGGCAAGGCGGACACCGCGCAGGGCGCGGGATCGGACGCGGCGGGTATTCCGGCGGCCATCGACGCCCTCGTCGCGCGGGTGACCGAGATCGCCGGCGACTCCTGACCATGGACACCGGGGCAGCGCGGTCGCCGCAGGTGGAGCCGGACCGGCCGGGGGCCGACGATCCCGGCCGGGGTCGGCGACTCGGTATCGACGTCGGAAGCGTCCGCGTCGGGGTCGCGTCCTGCGACCCCGACGGCATCATGGCCACCCCCGTCGAGACCGTGCCCCGCTCGTCCAAGACGCGATCCGATTCCGACGACGTTCGGCGCATCGTCGATCTGGTCGAGGAGTACGAGGCGGTCGAGGTGATCGTCGGGTTGCCGCGCACATTGCGCGGTGAACGGGGAGCTGCGGCGAACTTGGCTGTCCGGTTCGCCCGAGTTCTGACGAGAGCGCTTCCCGCGGTGCCGGTTCGACTCGCGGACGAGAGGTTGACTACCGTGAGTGCCGTGCGCGGCCTTCGGGAGAGTGGGGTCCGGGCCAAGGATCAGCGATCGATCATCGATCAGGCTGCCGCTGTGGCGATTCTGCAGGGGTGGCTCGACGAACGGCAACGGGGACGGCCGGCCGACAACGCGGAGGGGGCAACGGTGCCCGAGGAACAACTGCTCGACGTCGACCGGGAGATCTCGAACGACCATCGACCGGAGTCGACGCGATGACCGACGATTCCGACGACGGCCGTTACCGACCCCGATCCAGCGGATACGACCGTTACGGTCGCGACAACGGTGGCCGGGACGACCGGTACGGCCGCGAATCCGGCTACGGCCGCGACTCCGGGTACGGCCGCGATTCCGGATACGGCCGGGGTTCGGCTCGGGACGAGGAGCCCGCTTTCGTGGAGGACGCCCCCACCGAGGTGTTCGCTACCTCCGCGGGACAGATGGACCCCGGTGGCTCGCGCCGTCGGGACGCCCCCGGGTCGCGTGCCGACCAGCGGCGCGACCGCGCGGCCGAGGCCCGCAAGAAGCGCGGCAAGCTCGTCGCGATTCTGGCCGGTGTGGTCGTACTGGCCCTCGTCGTTGCGGTCGGTCTCTACGGAGGATCCAGATTGTTCGGTGGTGGCGTGGAGCAGGCGGCAGATTACCCCGGTCCGGGCGGCGACGCCGTCGTCGTCCGGGTTCAGCCCGGCGACACCGCGCAGGAGATCGCCACGGAGATGGTGGAGAAGGACGTGACCGCGAGCAGCGGCGCGTTCTACGAGGCCGCGGTGCAGAACTCGGCGATGAGCGCCGTTCAGCCCGGGTACTACCGCATGCAGTCCCAGATGTCCGGGGTCGGCGCCGTGACGGCACTCGTCGCTCCCGAGTCGAGGGTGGGACAGATTCTGATCTCGGAGGGTCGCCAACTCCACGACACGACGGACGTCAACACCGGAGCGGTGCGCCGCGGAATCTACAGTCTGATCTCCGAGGCGAGTTGCGCCGCGGGCGAGGGCATTCCGTGCGTCAGCTACGAGGATCTGGACATCGCGGGCGCCGGAGACGATCCCGCCGCGCTCGGCGTGGCCGAGTGGGCGCGAGACGCGGTGAGCCGGGTGCCGGACCGCGATCGTCAGCTCGAGGGCTTGATCGCCGCGGGAACCTGGAACTTCGACCCGAGCGCGAGTCCTACCGAGATCCTGCGCACGCTGGTCTCGGAGAGCGCGGCTCTGTACGAGAGCACCGGGTTGCTCGAGGCGGGTGCGACCTCCGGCCTCGGCCCCTACGAGGTTCTCGTGGCGGCGTCGCTGATCGAACGCGAAGCGCTCCCACAGGACTTCGCGAAGGTCGCTCGCGTGATCTTCAATCGCCTGGAGATCGGTCAGCAGCTCGAGTTCGATTCCACCGTGAACTACGCACTCGACACCACCGAGGTGGCCACGACCGACGCGGACCGCGCGCGGGTCACGCCGTGGAACACCTACGCGTCACCGGGTCTGCCGGCCACTCCCATCTGCTCGCCGGGCATCCCGGCGGTCGAGGCGGCCGAGGAACCGGAGCCCGGTAACTGGCTGTTCTTCGTCACCATCAACGATCAGGGCGAGACTCTGTTCACCGACACCTACGAACAGCACCTGGCGAACATCCAGCTGGTCGAGGGCGGATTCCTCGACAGCGGACGGTGACGGATCGGTCGGCGGCCGCGGGCGGTCGCCGGGCCGCCGTGCTGGGGTCGCCGGTGAGTCATTCGAAGTCGCCGCAGCTGCATCTCGCGGCGTACCGCGAACTCGGTCTTCTGGACTGGACGTACGAGCGGATCGAGTGCACGGCCGAGGGCCTGCCTGCGTTGCTGGACGGATTCGGACCGGAATGGGTCGGGGTATCGGTGACGATGCCCGGTAAGTTCGCCGCCCTCGAGTACGCGACCGATCGCACCGAGCGTGCCGCGGCGGTCGGATCCGCGAACACCCTGGTGCGGACGGCGTCCGGTTGGCGGGCCGACTGCACCGACGTCGACGGCGTGACCGGGGCGTTGGCGACGGTGGGGGTCCGGTCTCTCGCGGGTGCCTCGGCGGTGGTGGTGGGCGCGGGCGGAACGTCCCGACCCGCCCTGGTCGCGCTGCGCGACCTCGGCGCTCGGACGGTCACCGTGGTCTCGCGCAGCGAGGAACGGGCGTCGGGTGCGCTGGCCTGCGGCCGCTCCGCGGGGCTCACCGTGCGGTGGTGCGGGGTGGGCGACGAGGCGCTGGGTGACGCCGTGCTCGACGCGGCCGTGGTGGTGTCGACCGTGCCCGCCGACGCGGGCGCGGTACTCGTTCCCGCCGTGCGACATGCTCGGGTTCTGCTCGATGCGATCTATCACCCCTGGCCCACTCCACTGGCGACCGCGGTGGGTGCCGAGGGCGGTGCCGTGGCCGGAGGGTTGCAGATGTTGCTCGCCCAGGCGTACGGACAGGTGGAGCAGTTCACGGGCAGGTCGGCGCCGCGTGAGGCGATGGCGGCCGCACTGACCTGACCCGGGGCCCCGCCCGGTTGTCCACAGGCGAACCGACAATCGGTGTCGATCCCCACCCCACCGTCGCGGGCACCGGGCGATCCGCGCCGCGTGCGACCGTCGCACGATGGACACCGCACCTCTGGACACCGCACCTCTGGACGCCGCCGCGGCGCTCGCCGTCGCCGGCGCGCTCGCGGCTCCGATCGCGCTCCGAGCGGTGCGCCGGTGGGTACGTCCCACGCCGGCCGAGATCGCGGCGGCGTCGATCACCGGAGCGCTCGCGTCGGGTCTGATCGCTCTCCTCGCGGTCGGAGCGACAGCCGTCGCCCTGTCGGCGTTCACGATCTGGGCGATCGCGGTGTCCGCCGTCGATCTGGCTCGCCTCCGTCTGCCCGACGCGCTGACCCTCCCGGCCGCCGTCGCGGTTCTGGTCACCGCGGCGCACACGCACACCCTCGTCGCCGCGGTGGTCGGAGCGGTGATGCTGGCCGTCGTCCATCTGGTCGCGGCGGTGACGAGCCCCGGCGGAATCGGCGGTGGCGACGTGAAACTGGCCCTCGCGGTCGGCGGGTTCGCGGCGATGGGAGGCGGACAGGTGTGGCTGGCGGCGGCGGTCACGGCGCCGGTGCTCACCGCCGCCCTCGGGTTGCCGTACCGGCGCGGCGGTCTCGGGACCGCGATCGCGCACGGTCCGTCCCTGTGCGCGGCGACCCTGGTGGCGTGGGTGGCCCTCGGGACGTGAAAAGATGTGATGCGTGTTGCGATGGATCACTGCCGGAGAGTCCCACGGCCCCGCCCTTGTCTCGATCATCGAGGGCATGGTGGCCGGCGTCGAGGTGACGACGGAGGACATCGGCGCTCAGCTGGCCCGGCGCCGCCTCGGGTACGGCCGCGGCGCCCGGATGAAATTCGAGGCCGACAAGGTCACGATCATCGGCGGTGTGCGGCACGGGCGCTCGCTCGGCGGACCGGTGGCCATCGAGGTGGCCAACACCGAGTGGCCCAAGTGGGAAGCGGTCATGTCCGCGGATCCGGTGGATCCGAGCGTGCTCGACCAACTCGCACGCAACGCGCCGCTGACGCGTCCGCGTCCGGGACACGCCGACTACTCGGGCATGCTCAAGTACGGCTTCGACGACGCCCGACCGGTGCTCGAACGTGCCAGCGCTCGGGAGACCGCGGCACGCGTCGCCGTCGGCACCGTCGCGCGGCATTTCCTCCGTCAGGTCCTCGGCGTCGACGTCATCTCGCACGTGATCTCTATCGGAGCGTCGGACCCGTACACCGGACCGGTGCCCGAACCCGCGGACCTCGAGGCCATCGACGCCAGCCCCGTCCGCGCCCACGACGCACAGGCCGAGAAGTCCATGATCGCGGAGATCGAGGCGGCCAAGAAGGACGGCGACACTCTCGGTGGCATCGTCGAGGTCGTGGTCCACGGGCTTCCGGTGGGACTGGGCACCTTCGTCACCGGCGACGGCAAACTCGACTCGCAGCTCGCGGCGGCCCTCATGGGTATCCAGGCGATCAAGGGCGTCGAGGTCGGCGACGGGTTCGAGACCGCACGGCGCCGCGGCAGCGTCGCCCACGACGAGATCCGGCCCGGCCCCGACGGCATCGAGCGCAGCACCAACCGTGCGGGCGGCATCGAGGGCGGTATGACCAACGGGGCTCCGTTGCGGGTGCGAGCGGCGATGAAGCCGATCTCCACGGTCCCGCGCGCCCTGGCCACGGTGGACATGTCCACCGGTGAGGAAGCGGTCGCCATCCACCAGCGGAGCGACGTGTGCGCCGTGCCCGCCGCCGGTGTGGTGGCCGAGACGATGGTCGCGCTGGTCCTGGCCCGAGCAACGCTCGAGAAGTTCGGCGGGGACTCGGTGGCGGAGACGGCGAGCAACGTCCGCCGCTACCTCGAGGACGCGGCAGTACGTCCACCGCGATGAGCGACGGCGCCGGACGCCCGACGGCCGCCGTTCCGCGCGCGGTTCTCATCGGTCCGCCCGGAGCCGGGAAATCGACGATCGGTCGACGGCTCGCCCGCGCGCTCGACGTCGAGGTGCTCGACACCGATGCCGCCATCGAAGAGGACACCGGCCGCACCATTCCGGAGATCTTCGCCGAGGACGGTGAGCCGACGTTTCGGCAGATCGAGGAGCGCGTGGTACTCGCCGCGCTCGCCGGCCACCCCGGCATCGTCTCGCTCGGCGGAGGTGCCGTGCTCTCGCCGACCACTCGCGCCGCACTCACCGGTCACGTCGTGGTCTACCTCGAGATCAGCATCGGAGAGGGGTTGCGGCGCACGGGCGTCCACAACGCCTCACGTAGGCGAGGTGACGACGCGCACGGGGATCGTGCCCCGTCGGGTCGGCCCCTGCTCGCCGGTGACGATGCGAAGGCCAAGTACCGCGAGCTGATGCGCGCCCGCAGACCGCTCTATCGCGGTGTGGCCACCATCCGGATCCGCACCGACGGTCGGAGCCCGGCGCGGGTGGTGGAGACGATCCTCGACCGGATGGGAGTGCCGCGACCGGAGGCGGTACCGGTGACTCGCCGTGGCGCGAGCGCCGCACCGCCGACCGGGAGTTCCGAGCGGCCGTCCGCGGGTGCCGAACGATCGGCCGATCCCGGACGTGTCCCCACCCCGGCCGACGCGGCCGCCACGTCGCGACGAGGTCGCACCGGGCACCGACGCGGCCGACGGTCCCATCGATCGCGGTCGGCACCCGTCGACGCTCAGCCGAAGCCCCAGCCACACACCCCGACCGACGCGGAGTCGCGACCCCGACCGCACCCGACCCCACCCCAGCTCGACCGAACACAGGAGAAGCCCTCGTGACCGAACCCGTGCGCATCGACGTGAAGACGGCGAACCCCTACCCGGTGATCATCGGTCGAGGTCTGTTGAACGACCTCGTCGAGCAACTGATCGACACCCGAACCGTCGCGATCTTTCATCAGCCGCCGCTGGCGGAGACCGCGGAAGCCGTACGCGCCGCCCTCGCCGAGCGGGGTATCGACGCCCACCGCATCGAGATCCCGGACGCCGAGGACGGGAAGGACCTGGCCGTCGCGGGATTCTGCTGGGAGGTCCTCGGCCGTATCGGGCTGACGCGCAGTGACGCCGTCGTCGGTCTCGGCGGGGGAGCAGCGACCGATCTCGCCGGGTTCGTCGCGGCCACCTGGATGCGCGGCGTGAAGGTGGTGCACGTCCCCACGACGCTTCTCGCCATGGTCGACGCGGCGATCGGCGGCAAGACGGGCATCAACACCGAGGCGGGAAAGAACCTGGTGGGCTCGTTCCACGAGCCCTCCGCCGTCTTCATCGATCTGGCCACCCTCGAAACGGTGCCGCAGAACGAGATCGTCGCCGGTCTGGCCGAGGTGGTGAAGACGGGTTTCATCGCCGATCCGGTGATTCTCGACCTCATCGAAGCCGATCCCGCGGCCGCCGTCGACGCGACCGGCAGCGTGCTGCCGGAGCTCGTTCGCCGGTCCGTGGAGGTGAAGGCGAGAGTGGTGGCCGCCGACCTACGGGAGTCGGATCTGCGCGAGATCCTGAACTACGGTCACACGCTCGGACACGCGATCGAGCGGCGGGAGAAGTACAAGTGGCGGCACGGTGCGGCCGTGTCGGTCGGCCTCATGTTCGCGGCCGAACTCGGCCGCCTGGGCGGCCGCCTGTCGGACGAGGTGGCCGACCGGCATCGCTCGATCCTCGAGTCCATCGGTCTGCCGACCAGTTACGACGCGGACGCATTCACCCAGTTGCTCGCCGGCATGCAGACCGACAAGAAGAACCGCAACGGTGTGCTGCGGTTCGTGATTCTCGACGATCTCGCGAAGCCCGGTCGGCTCGAGGGACCGGATCCCTCGCTCCTGGCCGCCGCCTTCTCCGCGATCGCCAAGGACGAGCCGAGCGCGGGCCAGTCGATCTTCCTGTGATCGCCGGCGCGGCGGTCAGCGTGGTTCCTGCCACGCCGATCGTCGCGCGTCGTCCGTGGCCGGGGTCTGCGAGCCTGCGGCGTCGTACGCGGTCCGTGACGACTCGTCGGATCGCACCGGCGCGAAGACCTCGGTGTCCGCCTCGGTGTCGTACGCCCGGGTGTTCGCCGTCGTACCGGCGTTGTCGGTCGCGGTGCCCGAGTCGGAGCTTCCCGATCCGACTCGCGCGGGTTCGCGGTCCTTCGAGACCTTGCCCGGACGCGGGTTCTCGTCCTTGCGGTCGTCGCGTCGAGCCAGGAACTTCCCGACCGCCACGGCGATGGTCGCCGGGACGAACACCAGGAGGATGGTGAACGCGGCGCCGGAGGTGACCTCGAAGAACAGCGAGTTGGTGCTGACGGCGACCCCCGAGACCGCGGTGAAGAGCCAGCTCGCGAGACCGCCGAGGACGCCGGCGACCAGCGAGGCCTTCAGCCACACCATCGTCAGATCCACCGGCGAGTCCGACGTCCGGCGGTGCGCGTTGATGCCGTCGATGCCGCCCCAGACGACGGCGACGAGGAGCACCGCGATCAGCGTGATCGTCCGCAACACCGATCCCTGGGCCGGCGAGGCCGCCGTGGCCAGCGCGAGCACCAACCGAGCTCCGAAGTGAACGAGAGCCATGCCCACACCACGCACCAACCAGCCAGTCATGTCGCTCACAGTAATCACCTCGGAACCGCGATGTGTCCGCGCCCACAGAATTGGACCTGATCACCCCCGCCGGTAGTTTTGTCTTCCATGACCCCAGCGCCCCTCGATTCCGCGCCCGTCACCGGCTCGACCGGCACCCACGCTCCCGCAGCCGATCACGGGCGGCGCCGCGAAGCCCTGCGAGAACTCGCGCGCGAAGCCGGTGTGGAGGCCCTCCTGATCACCGACCTCCTGAACGTTCGCTACCTCAGCGGGTTCACCGGCTCGAACGCGTCCATGCTGCTGTCCGCGAGCGACTCGCGGAACGACGAGGATTCCACGCTGCTGTGCACCGACGGTCGGTACGTCACGCAGATCGCGAACCAGGTCCCCGATCTGCGCGCGGTCATCGACCGCGCCGGACCGTCGCGACTGCTGCGGGACACCGCGGCGGCATCCGTGGGGTTCGAATCCCACGTGGTGTCCGTCGACGAGCATCGGGCGTGGGCGACCGCGGCACCGACGGTGGATCTGCGCCGCACGCCGAAGTTCGTCGAGCAATTGCGCATGGTCAAGGACGATTCCGAGGTCGCCGCGTTGCGTTCGGCCTGTGCCGTGGCCGACGCGGCCCTGGCCGCGTTGATCGACCGGGGCGGAATCGCCGTCGGGCGGACCGAGAAGAAGGTCGCCGTCGACCTCGAGTTCCTGATGCTCGAACTCGGCGCGGAGGCGATCTCGTTCGAGACCATCGTGGCCGCGGGAGCGAACTCGGCCGTGCCGCACCACCGACCCACCGCAGCGGTGCTCGCAGCCGGCGATCTGGTGAAGTTCGACTTCGGCGCGACGGTGGGTGGCTACCACTCCGACATGACCCGGACCTACGTCCTCGGGGAGCCGGCGAGCTGGCAGCGTGAGCTCTACGAGTTGGTTGCGCAGGCCCAGGCGGCCGGTCGGGCGGCGCTCCACCCGGGTGCGGACGTGCGCGAGGTGGACGCCGCGGCCCGTCGAGTGATCGTCGACGCCGGACACGGTGACAACTTCCTGCACGGCCTCGGACACGGAGTGGGACTCGAGATCCACGAAGCGCCGGGAATCGGCGCCACCGCCAGCGGTACACTTCTCTGCGGCGCAGCGGTGACCGTGGAGCCCGGCGTGTACCTCGCCGGTCGCGGGGGAGTGCGTATCGAGGACACGCTCGTCGTCCGAGAGGGCGAACCGGAGCTCCTCACGCTCACCGACAAAGAGTTCACCGTTCTGTAGACGAGTTCGGCGCGACCCGCGTCGGACGAGTTCGGCGCGACCCGCGTCGGTGCGATGCGCGCCGACCGCGACCCGACAGCGATACGAGGAGATTCCAAGCACGTGGCTTCCACCAGCGATTTCAAGAACGGTCTCGTTCTCAAGCTCGAGAACCAACTGTGGTCCATCATCGAGTTCCAGCACGTCAAGCCGGGCAAGGGCCCCGCCTTCGTGCGCACGAAGCTCAAGAACGTGCTCTCCGGCAAGGTCGTCGACAAGACGTTCAACGCCGGCGTGAAGGTGGAGATCGCCACGGTCGACCGCCGCGACATGACCTACCTCTACCACGACGGCAGCGACTACGTGTTCATGGACGGCGACACGTACGACCAGATCGCGATTCCCGAGGCCACCGTCGGCGACGGCCACCGATTCCTGCTCGAGAACCTGCGGGTGCAGGTCGCGATGCACGAGGGGTCGCCGCTGTACGTCGAGCTGCCCGTCACGGTCGAGCTCGAGGTCAAGCACACCGACCCGGGCCTGCAGGGTGACCGGTCGACGGGCGGGACCAAGCCCGCCACCCTCGAGACCGGCGCCGAGATCAACGTGCCGCTGTTCGTCAACACCGGCGACAAGCTCAAGATCGACTCGCGCGACGGCAACTACCTCGGGCGCGTGAACTCCTAGCGTGAGCGAACCCACCACCCCCGCGGCGAAGACGTCCGCCGGGAACTCCGGCCGGGGACCGACGCCCAAGAAGCTCGGTGCCCGGCACAAGGCACGCAAGCGAGCCGTCGACTTCCTGTTCGAGGCCGAGGCCCGCGATCTGGATCCGGTGACACTGGCGACCGAGCGTGGCGAGATGTCGACGGAGGAGGAGACGGTCGCTCCGGTCAGTGCCTACACCGCGACGCTGGTGGCGGGGGTGGCCGAGAACCTCGACCGGGTCGACTCGGTCATCGGTGATCACCTGCACGAGTGGACTCTCGATCGGCTCCCCGCGGTGGATCGGGCGATCCTCCGCGTCGCGGTGTGGGAGTTGCTGCATGCTCCGGACGTGCCGCCGGTCGTTGCCGTCGACGAAGCCGTCGAGTTGGCGAAGCAGCTGTCCACGGACGATTCGCCGTCGTTCGTCAACGGTGTGCTGGGCCAGATCGTGACGGTGGCGCCTCAGGTTCGCGCCGCGGCCGCGGCGACGTCGTCGCGCCCGACGGCGGCCGACGCCGACGGCGATGCGGGCGCCGACGACGCGGGCTGATCCACCCGTGTCGCGATTGCTACAGTGATCGCGTCCGATTTCCTTTAACGATCCGTCCCGTGAGGCGGAGAAGGAGGTCATAGAACTGTGCCCTCGGAACCTGTGCCCGTCCGCGAACTGTTGACCAGCGCGGACGTCGGCCGCACCATCGCGCGCATGGCGCATCAGCTGATCGAGAAGACCGCGATCGGCTCGCCCGACGCCCCCGCGGTGGTGCTCATCGGCATTCCCACGCGCGGCACGACGCTGGCCGCGCGGCTCGCCGAACGCATCGAGGAGTTCGCCGGGGTGCGGCCCGCGGTCGGATCTCTCGACATCACCCTGTACCGCGACGACCTGCGGAGCAAGCCGCATCGTGCGTTGGAGCGGACCTCCGTGCCGGACGACGGCATCGACGGCGCCCTGGTGGTCATCGTCGACGACGTGCTGTTCTCGGGTCGCTCGGTTCGGGCCGCCCTGGACGCGCTGCGTGACCTCGGACGTCCCCGCGCGGTGCAACTCGCCGTGCTCATCGACCGCGGACACCGGGAGTTGCCTCTGCGCGCCGACTACGTCGGCAAGAACGTCCCCACCGCGCGCAGCGAGGACGTCGCCGTGCTGCTGGCCGAGCACGACGGCCGAGACGGAGTCGAACTCTCGTCCGGTCCCACCGACACCGCGGACGTCGACCGATGAGCGCCAAGCACCTTCTCACCACGGCCGATCTCGATCGGGACGCGGCCACCGACATCCTCGACGAAGCCGAGCGGTTCGAGCAGGCGCTGCTCGGCCGGGACGTCCGCAAGTTGCCCACCCTGCGCGGCAAGACCGTGATGACCGTCTTCTACGAGAACTCCACCCGCACCCGGGTCTCGTTCGAGGTCGCGGGCAAGTGGATGAGCGCGGACGTCATCAACGTGAGCGCGAGCAGTTCCTCGGCCTCCAAGGGCGAATCGTTGCGGGACACCGCGCTGACGCTGCGCGCGGCCGGCGCGGACGCCCTCGTCGTCCGGCATCCGGCCTCGGGTGCCGCCCACCGCATCGCGCAGTGGACGGCCGATCCGGTGACGGGTGCGGGTCCGGCCGTGATCAACGCCGGCGACGGCACGCACGAGCACCCGACCCAGGCTCTCCTCGACGCGCTCACGTTGCGGCAGCGGCTCGGGGGAATCGAGGGTCGACGCATCGCGATCGTGGGGGACGTCCTGCACAGTCGCGTGGCCCGATCCAACGCCGTCCTTCTCGCCACCCTCGGCGCCGAGGTGGTGATCGTCGCTCCGCGCACGCTGTTGCCGGTGGGTATCGACACCTGGCCGGTGACCGTGGCGCAGTCGCTCGACGCCGAACTGCCCGCTCTCGACGCGGTCATGATGTTGCGCGTCCAGGCCGAGCGCATGAACGGCGGATTCTTCCCGTCGGCACGCGAGTACTCCGTCGGCTACGGCCTGTCCCAGAAGCGGTTCGACCTCCTGCCCGAGCACGCCGTGGTCCTGCACCCCGGCCCGATGCTGCGCGGCATGGAGATCGGTTTCTCCGTGGCCGACGCCCCTCGCACCGCGGTGCTGCAACAAGTCCAGAACGGAGTCCACGTACGCATGGCCGTACTGTTCCGCGCCCTGATCGGCGCCGAGGAAGGCACCCGATGAACGCGCCGAAGTATCGGTCGGAGATCGTCCTGCGAGGAGTTCGCCCGTACGGCGAGGGTGAGCCCGTCGACGTCCGCATCGTCGACGGCGAGATCGCCGCGATCGACCCGGCGTCGGGCGGCTCGGCCGCACCGGCGGACGGGGTGACGGTGATCGAGGCCGGGGGACAGGTGCTGCTTCCCGGTTTCGTGGATCTGCACACCCACGTTCGCGAACCGGGTCGCGAAGACACGGAGACCATCGAAACCGGTTCCGCCGCGGCGTCTCTCGGTGGTTACACCGCCATCTTCGCCATGGCCAACACCTCGCCCGTCGCGGACTCCGTCGTGGTGACCGACCACGTGTGGCGGCGTGGGCAGGAGGTCGGCCTGGTCGACGTCCACCCCGTCGGCGCGGTGACCGTCGGGTTGAAGGGCACCGCGCTCGCCGAGATGGGCACCATGAACGCCGGCGTGGGCGGCGTGCGCATGTTCTCCGACGACGGGCACTGCGTCGCGGATCCCCTGCTCATGCGCCGGGCGCTGGAGTACTCCGCCGGACTCGGCGTGCTCATCGCTCAGCACGCGGAGGAGCCGCGCCTCACCGAGGGCGCCGTCGCACACGAGGGCCCCACCGCCGCGCGGCTCGGTCTGACCGGATGGCCGCGGTCGGCCGAGGAGTCCATCGTGGCGCGCGACGCGATCCTGGCGCGCGACGCGGGAGCGCGGGTGCACATCTGCCACGCCTCGACCGCCGGGACCGTCGCGCTGCTCGACTGGGCGAAGGGACAGGGCATCTCCATCACGGCGGAGGTGACCCCGCACCACCTGTTCCTCGACGACTCCCGCCTCGAGACGTACGACGCGGTGAACAAGGTGAACCCGCCGCTGCGCGAGGCCTCCGACGCGGCGGCGCTGCGGGCCGCCCTGGCGTCGGGCATCGTCGACTGCGTCGCCACCGACCACGCTCCACACGCGGAACAGGACAAGTGCTGCGAGTTCGCGCAGGCCCGGCCGGGGATGCTCGGTCTCGAGACGGCCCTGTCGATCGTGGTGAAGACGATGGTCGAACCGGGTCTGCTCGACTGGCGCGGCGTGGCTCGGGTCATGAGCGAGCGGCCCGCGGAGATCGTCGGACTGACCGATCAGGGTCGGCCGATCGCCGTCGGAGAGCCCGCGAATCTGACCCTCGTCGATCCCGACGCCGTGTGGACGGTCGATGCGCGCAGTCTCGCGAGCCTGTCCGAGAACACCCCGTACGACACCCTCGAACTGCCCGCCCGCGTCACCGCCACGGTGCTGCGCGGCCGGATCACCAGCCGGGACGGCGTCAGTGCCGCTCCCGGCGAGAACGACCCCCGAGGAAAGTGATCTCCATGGACAGACTTCTACTCGTCATCGGCTTCCTGGTCTTCTGGATGCTGATGATCGGCCTGATCATCCTCGGTTGGAAGAACCGTCAGAAGCGTCAGGGAGACGCCGTCGGCGCGCTGCCCGACGTCCCGGCGGAGCTGGGTGAGCTCACCGTGCTTCCCGTCACGGGGCTCTACGTCGGCTCGACAATCGCCCCCAGCTGGCAGAACCGCATCGCGGTCGGTGACATCGGACACCGGGCCACCGGCACTCTCTCGGGTCACACCACCGGGATTCTGCTGGACCGCAACGGGGAGTCCCCGATCTGGATTCCGGCGGCGTCGATTCGCGCCGTGCGCACCGAGCGGGGCCTCGCGGGCAAGGTCATGAGCAAGGACGGACTGCTGGTCGTCCGATGGGAGTTGCCCACGGGCACCGAGATCGACACGGGATTCCGCTCCGACGACAAGTCGGTCTACCCCGCGTGGGTGGACCACTACGCCGAGACCACTCGAACCCACACCACCACCGACACACCCGATACGAACGACGAGAAGGAGACGGCGTGAGCCTCGACGACGACGCCGCGGTCCTGGTACTGGAAGACGGTCGACTCTTCCGCGGCACCGCATTCGGCGCACCGGGATCCACCCTGGGCGAAGCCGTGTTCTGCACCGGGATGACCGGTTACCAGGAGACGCTGACGGACCCCAGCTACCACCGGCAGATCGTGGTGGCCACGGCCCCGCAGATCGGCAACACCGGGTGGAACACCGAGGACAGCGAATCGGTCGGTCCGGACGGCTCGGCCGACGATTCGGCCATGTGGGTCGCCGGCTTCGCGATCCGGGACGCGAGCCGCCGGAGCTCGAGCTGGCGCGCGACCGGAACCCTCGACGAGGAGATGCGGCGTCAGAACGTCGTGGGCATCGCCGACCTCGACACGCGCGCGGTGGTGCGTCACCTGCGCACGCGCGGGTCCATGCGCGCCGGAATCTTCTCGGGTGCCTCGGTCACGGACACCGACTCGATGATCGAGCAGGTCCGGCAACAGCCCAGCATGAAGGGCGCCGACCTGGCGGGGGAGGTGAGCACGAAGTCCGGGTACGTCGTCGAGCCCGAGGGCGATCCGCGCTTCTCGGTGGTCGCGGTCGACCTGGGCATCAAGAGCAACACTCCGAGGATGTTCGCGCAGCGGGGCATTCGCGTGCACGTGGTGCCGTCCGATACCACCATCGAGCACATCCGCGAGATCGCGCCGGACGGTGTGTTCCTGTCCAACGGTCCCGGCGACCCCGCCGTGGCGAACTCCGTCGTCTCGCTCACCGAGCAGGTGCTGGGCGACCGCATCCCGCTGTTCGGCATCTGCTTCGGCAACCAGATCCTGGGCCGCGCGCTCGGTCGTGACACCTACAAGATGACCTTCGGTCACCGCGGCATGAACATCCCGGTCATCGAACACGAGACCGGCCGCATCTCCATCACCGCGCAGAACCACGGGTTCGCGCTCGAGGGCGAGGCCGGCGAGGAGTTCGACACCCCGTTCGGTCGCGCCGTCGTCAGCCACACCTGCGCCAACGACGGAACCGTCGAAGGCGTTCGCCTGCTGGACGATTCGGCGTTCTCGGTGCAGTACCACCCGGAAGCGGCGGCCGGTCCTCACGACGCGGAGTATCTCTTCGACCGCTTCCTGAACCGTCTCGCCGACAACACCTCGACCAAGAAAGCCGGACTGTAATGCCACGGCGCACAGATCTACAGAACATCCTGGTGATCGGCTCGGGTCCGATCGTGATCGGCCAGGCCTGCGAGTTCGACTACTCCGGCACGCAGGCCTGCCGCGTCCTGCGGGAGGAGGGCCTGCGCGTGAGCCTGGTCAACTCCAACCCGGCGACCATCATGACCGACCCCGAGTTCGCCGACGCCACGTACGTCGAGCCGATCAACGCCGAGTACGTCGAGAAGGTCATCGCCGCGGAGGCCGCGGCCGGCCACCCCATCGACGCCGTACTCGCCACCCTCGGTGGTCAGACCGCGCTGAACTGTGCCGTGGCTCTGCACGAGCAGGGAATCCTGGCCAAGTACGACATCGAGCTCATCGGGGCCGACTTCGACGCCATCCAGCGCGGTGAGGATCGGCAGAAGTTCAAGGACATCGTGGGCTCCGTCGGCGGCGAGAGCGCCCGCTCGCGGGTCTGCTACACCATGGACGAGGTGCACGACACCGTCGCCGAACTGGGTCTTCCGGTGGTCATCCGTCCCAGCTTCACCATGGGCGGTCTGGGGTCCGGCATGGCCTACACCACCGAGGATCTCGAACGCCTGGCCGGCGGCGGGCTCGCCGCGTCGCCGTCGGCGAACGTGCTCATCGAGGAGTCCATCTACGGATGGAAGGAGTACGAACTCGAACTCATGCGCGACAACAAGGACAACGTCGTCGTCGTGTGCTCGATCGAGAACGTGGACCCGATGGGCGTGCACACCGGCGACTCGATGACCGTCGCCCCGGCGATGACGTTGACCGACCGCGAGTACCAGAAGATGCGCGACCTCGGTATCGCGATCCTGCGCGAGGTGGGGGTGGCCACCGGCGGCTGCAACATCCAGTTCGCGATCGACCCGAAGGACGGGCGACTGATCACGATCGAGATGAACCCGCGCGTGTCCAGGTCCAGCGCGCTGGCGTCGAAGGCGACCGGATTCCCCATCGCCAAGATCGCCGCGAAGCTCGCCATCGGGTACAGCCTCGACGAGATCGTCAACGACATCACCAAGGAGACGCCCGCCTGCTTCGAGCCGACCCTCGACTACGTCGTGGTGAAGGCGCCGCGGTTCGCGTTCGAGAAGTTCCCCGGCGCCGACGACACTCTCACCACCACGATGAAGAGTGTCGGTGAGGCGATGTCGTTGGGCCGCAACTTCTCCGAGGCTCTCGGCAAGGTCCTTCGCTCGCTCGAGACGAAGGCGGCCGGATTCTGGACGGTGTCCGACGAGGTGCTCGCCGGAGACCGCGCGACCGATCTCGAGGCGGTTCTGGCCGATCTGCGCGTTCCCACCGAGGGACGCATCTACGACGTCGACCTGGCTCTGCGCCTCGGCGGCACCGTCGAGGAGGTCGCGAAGGCCTCCGGCATCGACCCCTGGTTCGTCGACGAGATCGCCGGTCTCGGGGAGCTGCGCACCCGGTTGCTGGACGCTCCGGTGCTCGACCGCACGCTGCTGCGTCGGGCCAAGCACGCGGGGTTGTCGGACGGACAGATCGCCGCGCTGCGGCCGGAACTGGCCGGCGAGGACGGTGTGCGCTCTCTGCGCCACCGGCTGGGGGTGACGCCGGTGTTCAAGACCGTCGACACCTGCGCCGCCGAGTTCGAGGCCACGACGCCGTACCACTACTCGACCTACGAACTCGACCCCGACGCCGAGACCGAGGTGGCGCCGCAGACCGAACGCGGCAAGGTGCTGATCCTGGGTTCGGGTCCGAACCGCATCGGTCAGGGCATCGAGTTCGACTACTCGTGTGTCCATGCCGCGACGACGCTGTCGGAGGCCGGCTACGAGACGGTCATGATCAACTGCAACCCCGAGACCGTCTCCACCGACTACGACACCGCCGACCGTCTCTACTTCGAGCCGCTGACCTTCGAGGACGTCCTCGAGGTGTACATGGCCGAGGTCGAATCGGGCCGCGGTGGACCGGGTGTGGTCGGAGTGATCGTCCAGCTCGGCGGACAGACCCCGCTGGGGCTGGCGCAGCGCCTCGCCGACGCGGGCGTTCCCATCGTCGGTACCTCGCCCGAGGCGATCGATCTCGCCGAGGACCGCAAGGAGTTCGGGGAGGTCCTCGTGGCCGCGGGGCTGCCGGCGCCGAAGTTCGGCACGGCCACCACGTTCGACGGAGCCAAGCGCATCGCCGGCGAGATCGGCTACCCGGTTCTCGTGCGGCCGTCGTACGTTCTCGGAGGCCGCGGCATGGAGATCGTCTACGACGAGGCCTCCCTCGACGACTACATCTCTCGCGCCACCGAACTCACCCCCGATCACCCGGTCCTCGTGGACCGGTTCCTCGAGGACGCCATCGAGATCGACGTCGACGCTCTGTGCGACGGCACGGAGGTCTATCTCGGCGGCGTGATGGAACACATCGAGGAGGCCGGGATCCACTCCGGCGACTCCGCGTGCGCGTTGCCGCCCATCACTCTCGGCCGTACGGACATCGAAGCGGTGCGGCGATCCACGGAGGCGTTGGCCTTCGGCATCGGCGTGCGCGGTCTGCTCAACGTGCAGTACGCGCTCAAAGACGACGTCCTCTACGTCCTCGAGGCGAACCCGCGCGCGTCGCGGACGGTTCCGTTCGTGTCCAAGGCCACGGCCGTTCCGCTGGCGAAGGCCGCGGCCCGGATCGCGCTCGGAGCCACGATCGCGGAACTGCGGGCCGACGGTCTGCTGCCGGCCACCGGGGACGGTGGACACGCCTCCCCGGACGCTCCCGTGGCGGTGAAGGAGGCCGTGTTGCCGTTCAACCGCTTCCGCAAGTCCGACGGCTCCGGCGTCGACAGCCTCCTGAGCCCGGAGATGAAGTCGACCGGCGAGGTCATGGGGATCGACGCCGATTTCGGCACCGCGTTCGCCAAGAGTCAGACGGCGGCCTACGGATCGCTCCCGATGGCCGGAACGGTGTTCGTCTCCATCGCCAACCGGGACAAGCGCTCGATGGTCTTTCCCGTCAAACGGCTGGCCGACCTCGGATTCCGCATCCTGGCCACCGAGGGTACGGCGGAGATGCTGCGCCGTAACGGCATCGCCAGCGACGTGGTGCGCAAGCACTCCGACGTCCTCGGCGAGGGCGAGTCGACCATCGTCGACCTGATCCGGGACGGTGAGGTCGACATGGTCTTCAACACCCCGTTCGGCAATTCCGGACCTCGTGTCGACGGGTACGAGATCCGCAGTGCCGCGGTGGCGCGCAACATCCCGTGCATCACCACCGTGCAGGGCGCGGCGGCGGCCGTGCAGGGCATCGAGGCGTGCATGCGCGGCAACATCGGGGTGCGTTCGCTGCAGGATCTGCACAGCACGCTGCGGACCGCGCCGGACTCGACGCAGCCGACCCCCGTGTCGTGACGCCTGCCGGCAGTACACCGGGTTCCGGCGCGTGGCGTGATCGCCTCACGGCGGCGGTACGGGCTCGCGGACGCCTGTGTGTGGGGATCGACCCGCACGCCGAGATGCTGCGGGCGTGGGGTCTCGACGACTCCGTCGACGGGCTGGCCGCATTCGCCGCGAACTGTGTCGCGGCGTTCGCGGACGACGTCGCCGTGGTCAAGCCGCAGGTCGCGTTCTTCGAGCGCTTCGGGTCCGCAGGTCTCGTGGTGCTCGAGCGCACCATCGCGGATCTGCGGGCGGCGGGTGTCCTGGTGATCGCCGACGCGAAGCGCGGCGACATCGGGAGTACCTCTGCGGCCTACGCCGACGCCTGGCTCGCGCCCGGCTCATCGTTGGCCTGCGACGCCGTCACGGTCTCGCCCTACCTCGGGGTCGGGGCGCTCGATCCGTTCGTCCGGGTGGCCGCAGACGGCGGACACGGCCTGTTCGTCCTCGCCCGCACGTCGAATCCGGAGGGAACCGACCTCCAGCAGGCGCGCGTGGCGGGGGACCGCACGGTGGCGCAATCGGTGGTCGACGAGTCGGCGGCGATCAACGAGCGCACGTCGGACGCCACGATGGGGCTCGTCGTGGGTGCGACACGCGGGCACGGGCTGAATCTGGAGAATTTTTCCGGCCCGATCCTGGCGCCTGGACTCGGAGCTCAGGGCGCCACCGCGGCCGACCTGGCGTCGATCTTCCCGGATTCGCGAGAACTGTTGTTGCCCAACAGCTCCCGTGATGTCCTACGCAGCGGTCCGTCCGTGTCGGAATTGCGCGACGCCGCGTCTCGCGTGCGCGAGAGCGTCGAGAGTGCGCTCGCATAGCCGACGCCGATGGGCCGGACACGGCGGGGGGCGGGTTCGCAATCGCTCGTCCACCCGGGTACGGTCGCTATCGCCGCTGGTCAATGCCAGTGGCTACGTTCCCGAGGACCCATCGACGGGCTGTGCTCCACCGAGCCCGCCCGCGCGATGCGAGTCGAGGGATACGTTCGAGAACCGATGAGACGGAGGAACCGTGGCCCTTCCCCAGTTGACCGACGAGCAGCGCGCTGCTGCTTTGCAGAAGGCGGCTGCTGCGCGTCGTGCCAGGGCTGAGCTCAAGGAGCGCCTCAAGCGTGGCGGCACCGACCTGAAGCAGGTCCTCAAGGACGCCGAGGAAGACGAAATCCTCGGAAAGATGAAGGTCTCCGCCCTGCTCGAGGCGCTGCCGAAGGTGGGCAAGGTCAAGGCGCAGGAAATCATGACCGAGCTCGAGATCGCGCCGACGCGTCGTCTGCGTGGACTCGGGGATCGGCAGCGCAAGGCACTTCTTGCCAGGTTCGATTTCGACTCCGAGTAAGACCGTGGATCGATCGATCATCTCGTTCGCTTCGCCGTCACCGGAACTGTGACTGCGGAGAAGACGACCGCGAGGGGCCGGCTGGTGGTACTGGCCGGCCCCTCCGCCGTCGGCAAGTCCAGCGTCGTCGCCCGCGTGCGTCAGGTTCTGCCCGATCTGCACTTCAGCGTCTCGGCCACCACTCGGGACCCCCGTCCCGGTGAGGTGGACGGTCGTGATTACCACTTCGTCGACCGCGCCGAGTTCGACCGCATGATCGACGCGGACGAACTGCTCGAGTGGGCCGACATCCACAAGGGACTGCAGCGCAGCGGAACGCCCGCGGCACCGGTCCGCCGTTCACTCGAGGCCGGACGACCGGTGTTGCTCGAGGTCGACCTGCAGGGCGCGCGAGCGGTACGCGCGGCCGAGCCGGACGCGCTGCTGGTGTTTCTCGCGCCGCCCGACTGGGAGACCCTGGTCTCTCGGCTGACCGGTCGCGGCACCGAGCCGGAGGACGTGATCGAGCGTCGGCTCGACACCGCCCGCGAGGAACTGGCCGCCCAGAGCGAGTTCGACACCGTGATCGTCAACGTCGATGTCGAACATGCTTGCGCCGACTTGGTATCCTTGTTGGTCGGTGGCGCGCCGGACGGCTCGTCCGCGCCCGGCACCGAATCGTAAAACGCGGGAAGACAGTCCTTCCCGGTGAATCTTTGTAGGAGACAAGACGTTGACCAGTCCCGTAGCGAACGTGTCCGATTCCCTCTCTCGTTCCGAGGTGGCGGCGTACGACACCCCGCTGGGCATCACCAACCCGCCGATCGACGAACTCCTCTCGCGCACGTCCTCGAAGTACGCACTGGTGATCTACGCGGCCAAGCGCGCCCGTCAGATCAACGACTACTACAACCAGCTCGGTGACGGCATCCTCGAGTACGTCGGCCCGCTGGTCGAGCCGGGTCTGCAGGAGAAGCCGCTGTCCATCGCACTGCGCGAGATCCACTCCGATCTTCTCGAGCACGTCGAAGGCGAGTGAACTCACCGACCGTGGCGGCGCGTCGCAACGTCGTCGTCGGAGTCGGCGGCGGTATCGCGGCCTACAAGGCCTGCGGGCTGATCCGCCACTTCACCGAACGAGGAGACGACGTCCGGGTCGTACCGACGGAGTCGGCACTCGAATTCGTGGGACGGGCCACCTTCGAGGCCCTGTCCGGTAACCCGGTGCACACCGGCGTGTTCGCCGACGTGCCCGAGGTTCCGCACGTGCGCCTCGGGCAGAACGCCGATCTGGTGGTCGTGGCCCCGGCCACGGCCGATCTGCTGGCGCGGGCCGCGGCCGGTCGCGCCGACGATCTGCTCACCGCCACGCTTCTCACCGCCCGCTGCCCGGTGGTGTTCGCTCCGGCCATGCACACCGAGATGTGGCAGCACCCCGCCACCGTCGACAACGTGGCTCTCCTCCGTTCGCGCGGGGTGACCGTGATCGAGCCGGCGTCGGGCCGACTGACCGGCGCCGACACCGGCCCCGGGCGCCTGCCCGAGCCCGACGAGATCGCGGGCCTCGCCGAACTGCTGCTCGAGCGACCCGACGCGCTTCCTCGCGACCTCGACGGTCGCCGGATCGTCGTCTCCGCCGGTGGCACCCGTGAACCCCTGGACCCGGTGCGCTTCCTCGGTAATCGAAGCTCGGGCAAGCAGGGCTACGCCCTGGCACGGGTCGCCGCCCAGCGCGGCGCCGACGTCCTGCTCGTCTCGGGATACACCGCCGCGCTCGCACCCCCCGCGGGAGTCGACGTGGTCGAGGTGCGCACCGCCGAGGACATGCGTATCGCGGTCGACAAGGCAGCGGTCGGAGCCGACGCGGTGATCATGGCCGCCGCGGTCGCCGACTTCCGACCCACGACCCTGGCGGTCAGCAAGATCAAGAAGGGCGCCGACGAACCCGACGTCATCGCGTTGACGAAGAACGCCGACATCCTGGCCGGACTCGTCGAATCGCGTCGCGACGGGGCGATCGCTGCCGCCACCGCCATCGTGGGCTTCGCCGCCGAGACCGGTGACGAGAACGGCGACGTGCTGACCTACGCGCGGGCCAAGATGGAACGCAAGAAATGCGACCTGCTGATCGTCAACGCGGTGGGCGACGGCAAAGCCTTCGAGATGGACAGCAACGACGGCTGGATCCTGTCCTCCGACGGTGCCGAGATCGCCCTCGAACACGGTTCCAAGGCGCTGATGTCCTCCCGTGTGCTCGACGCGTTGATCCCGGTGCTCGCCGCTCGATCCGAAGAGTGTCCGAGCTCACACGCTCCGTCGTGACGTTCGGGTAACCCGTCGTCGAAGACCCACCAGCGACATCCCACCACCGATAACTCCACGCGCCGGTTGCGACCACCGGTGCGGGTACGAGAGGAAACATCTGTGAGCACGTCCGCCCGTCGACTCTTCACCAGCGAATCGGTCACCGAGGGCCATCCGGACAAGATCTGCGATGCGATCAGTGACTCGATCCTCGACGCACTGCTCACCGACGACCCTCGGGCCCGCGTGGCCGTCGAGACGCTCGTCACCACCGGGCAGGTCCACGTCGCCGGTGAGGTCAACACCACCGCGTACGCCGACATCCCGCACATCGTCCGCGAGAAGGTCCTCGAGATCGGCTACGACTCGTCGGCCAAGGGCTTCGACGGAAACTCCTGCGGCGTCAACGTCGCGATCGGTGCTCAGTCTCCCGAGATCGCCCAGGGTGTCGACAACTCGCACGAGTCGCGGGTCGAGGGCCTCTCCGACGACGAGATCGATCGTCAGGGCGCGGGCGATCAGGGGCTGATGTTCGGTTACGCCATCAAGGACACTCCCGAACTGATGCCGCTGCCGATCGCCCTGGCGCACCGGCTCTCGCGTCGGCTGACCGAGGTGCGCAAGACCGAGGTGCTGCCGTACCTGCGTCCCGACGGCAAGACCCAGGTCACCATCGAGTACGACGGGAACAAGGCCGTCCGGCTCGACACCGTCGTGATCTCGACCCAGCACGCGGCGGACATCGATCTGGACAACATGCTCACCCCCGATATCCGCCAGCACGTGCTCGAGGCCGTTCTGGCCGAACTCGCCCACGATCAGCTCGACACCTCCTCGGTACGGCTGCTGGTCAACCCGACGGGCAAGTTCGTCCTCGGCGGCCCCATGGGTGACGCAGGTCTGACCGGCCGCAAGATCATCGTCGACACCTACGGCGGGTGGGCCCGCCACGGCGGAGGCGCGTTCTCCGGCAAGGATCCCTCCAAGGTCGACCGCAGCGCCGCCTACGCGATGCGCTGGGTGGCGAAGAACGTCGTCGCCGCGGATCTCGCCGAGCGGGTCGAGGTCCAGGTGGCCTACGCCATCGGCAAGGCCGCTCCGGTGGGACTGTTCGTCGAGACCTTCGGTACCGAGAACGTCGACCCGGCGAAGATCCAGTCCGCGATCACCGAGGTCTTCGACCTGCGTCCGGGCGCGATCATCCGTGATCTGGACCTGCTGCGTCCGATATATGCGCAGACCGCCGCGTACGGGCACTTCGGTCGCACCGACATCGACCTGCCGTGGGAGAACGTCGACCGCGCGGACAAGCTGCGCTCGGCCGCCGGACTCTGAGCCGAGCCCGGGGGCCATCGGTGGCCGCGGACCGCGCCGCCCGCACGGGCGCGGCGACGCGACCGGTCGCCCGCGTGCTGCCGATGCTCGCGCTCGCGCACCTGGATCGTGACTTCGACTACCTGGTGCCGGCCGAGCTCGACGAGGTCGCGCAGCCCGGCGTGCGAGTGCGGGTGCGTTTCGCCGGCCGCCTGGTCGACGGGTTCCTGCTCGAGCGACTGGACGCGTCCGATCACCCGGGCAAGCTCGGTTGGCTCGACAAGGTCGTCTCGCCGGAAGCGGTGGTGGGACCGGAACTGCTCGGCCTCGTCGACGCGGTCGCCGCCCGGTACGCCGGGACGCGGGCCGACGTGTTGCGTCTCGCGGTACCGCCCCGGCACGCGCGCGTCGAGGCCGAGCCGACGACCTCCGGAGTGCACGACTCGCACATCGACCGATCCTCGGTGGACCGCGCCTGGGACCGATACGTACACGGCGTCGACTTCGTCGCGGCGTTGGCGGACGGCCGGGCTCCGCGCGCGGTGTGGCAGTCCGCACCGGGAGAGGACTGGCCCCGTCGCCTCGCCGAACTGGCCGCCGTGGCGGTCGAATCCGCGACGTCGGCGCTGCTGATCGTGCCGGACCAGCGTGATCTGGACCGAGTCGCCGCGGCGTGCCGCGACGTTCTCGATCCCGGGGCGGTGGTGGCGCTCGCCGCCGGTCTCGGCCCGGCGGAACGGTACCGGCGCTGGCTGGCCGTCGCCCGTGGGTCCGCGCGCGTGGTCGTCGGGACCCGCAGCGCCGTGTTCGCTCCGCTGCACGACCCCGGCCTGTTCGTCGTGTGGGACGACGGCGACGATTCCCTGTCCGAACCGCGCGCTCCCTATCCGCACGCGCGAGAGGTGACCCTGCTGCGTGCCCATAGAGCCGGTTGCGCGGCCGTGGTGGGCGGTATCTCCCGGACGGCGGAGGCGCAGGCACTGGTGGAGACCGGGTGGGCCCACGATCTCGTGGCCTCGCGGGACGTGGTGCGGGCGTCGGCACCCAAGATCACCGCACTCGCGGACAGCGATCACGCCCTCGCGCGCGATCCGGGAGCCCGCGCCGCCCGATTGCCCGCGATCGCGTTCGCGGCCGCCCGATCCGCGTTGGCCGCGAATCTGCCCGTGCTGGTACAGGTTCCACGACGCGGTTACGTGCCGTCCCTGGCCTGCGGCAAGTGCCGGACACCGGCCCGGTGTCGGCGCTGCCACGGACCGTTGGCCCTGCCCTCGGCTCCGGACGCATCGGGAGCGGGGAGTCCGACGTGCAAGTGGTGCGGCGTCGCGGACGCGGGCTACAAGTGCCCCACCTGCGGATCGCGCGCGTTGCGGGCGGTGGTGGTCGGAGCCGGACGGACCGCGGAGGAACTCGGTCGTGCGTTCACCGGGGTGCCCGTCCGACTGTCCGGCGGATCCGCGGTGCTCGACCGCGTCGAGACCGGTCCGGCCCTGGTCGTGGCGACCGTCGGGGCCGAACCCGTGGCGAGCGGCGGGTACGGCGCGGCGCTGCTCCTGGACGGCTGGGCGTTGCTGGGGCGCGCCGATCTGCGGGCGACCGAACAGGCGATGCGCCGGTGGATGTCCGCCGCCGCGCTGGTCAGGCCCCTCGGGGACGGGGGAGAGGTGGTGGTCGTCGCGGACTCCTCGCTCCCCACCGTGCAGGCGCTGGTTCGCTGGGACCCGGTGGGACACGCCCGGACCGAGCTCGCCGAACGCACCGAGGTCGGGTTTCCGCCGGCCGTTCACATCGCCGCCATCGACGGGACGACGGCGTCTTTGGACACGCTTCTCGAGAACGCCCGGTTGCCCGATGACGCCGTGATCCTCGGTCCGGTCGAGCTGCCTCCGGGCGAGCGACTCCCGTTCACCTCCGAGGCCGGAACCGCCGCCGAACCGGAGACGGTCGAACGGATGCTCGTTCGCGTCCCTCGGGCGTCGGGCAGCGCGCTGTCGAAGGCCCTCGCGGACGCTCGCGCGGTGGTCGGAGCAAAGAAGTCGACGTCGGCGCTGCGCATCCAGGTGGACCCCCTGCGAATAGGCTGAGGGCCTTCGCCGCCCCCCACACACCGAAAGAGGTCATCGAACGCTCGTGCGCATCGTTTTCGCCGGAACTCCCGACCCCGCGGTCCCGTCGTTGCAGCGGCTGCTCGACTCGCCCCGCCACGACGTCGTCGCCGTGGTGACCCGACCCGATTCCGTGGCCGGCCGTGGCCGCACGGCCGTGCGCTCTCCCGTCGCCCGGCTCGCCGACGAGCACGGCATCGAGGTACTTCAGCCGGACCGGCCGTCGGATCCCGCGTTCGTCGCCGCGCTCACCGATCTCGCCCCGGACTGCTGCCCGATCGTGGCGTACGGCGCCCTGGTGCCGCGGCCGGTTCTCGACATCCCGCGTTTCGGTTGGATCAACCTGCACTTCTCGCTGCTGCCGGCGTGGCGCGGTGCGGCGCCCGTACAGGCGGCGCTGGCCGCGGGTGACGAGATGACCGGAGCCTCGACGTTTCTGCTCGAGGAAGGCCTCGACACGGGCCCGGTCCTGGGTGTCGTCACCGAACGCGTGCGTGAGAGCGATACGACCGGCGATCTGCTGGCGCGCTTGGCGGACAGTGGCAGCACCCTGCTCGAGGCCACCCTCGACGCACTCGAGGAGGGGCGGGCCGCCGCCGTTCCACAGCCGACGCACGGAATCTCCCACGCCCCCAAGGTGACCGTGGACAGCGCCCGCATCGACTGGACCCGGCCCGCGCACCTGATCGATCGGCACGTTCGCAGCGTCACCCCTGCGCCCGGTGCCTGGACGGAGATCGGGGCACTGCGCGTGAAGGTCGGTCCCGTCGGGCACACCGAGGACACCGTGGCGCCCGGCGTGATCGTGGTTCGCAAGAAGGAGGTCCTCGTGGGGACCGGGAGCACCGCCGTGCGATTGGGGTCGATCCAACCGCACGGAAAGAAGCAGATGGCAGCGACCGACTGGGCGCGCGGCGCCCGCGACGTGGACGGAGCGACAGCGCGATGAGCGAGGCAGGCACACCGTCCGGCGGAGACGGATCCGAGGGATCGCGAGGGCGTCGCCCCGGCGGGGGTTCCGGAGGAGCGCGCCGCGGCGGCGGCCGATCCGGGGGTAAGCGCACCGACAACCAGGGACCGCGGGTGGCCGGTAAGGGCGCTCCCTCGCGTCCCCGTCAGCCCGGTCGTCCCGCGTCGAGCGACGCGGGACTCGATCCGGCCCGGCTCGCGGCACGCGACGTGCTGCGAGCGGTGCGCGAACGCGAGGCCTACGCGAACCTGGTTCTTCCGGGCCTGTTGCGCGAACGCTCGCTCGACCAGCGCGACGCCGCCCTGGCCACCGAACTGGCCTACGGGGCGTCTCGCGCGCGCGGCGTGCTCGACGCGGTGATCGAGCACGCCGCGTCCCGCCCGGTGGCGGAGATCGACGGTGTCGTGCTGGACGTGCTGCGGCTGGGTGCCTACCAACTGTTGCGCACCCGCGTCGCCCCGCACGCCGCCGTCGCGACGTCGGTCGATCTGGTGCGCGGTGAATCCGGGCCCGGGGCAGCAGGATTCGTCAACGCGGTACTTCGCCGGGTATCCGAGCGGACCGCCGCACAGTGGGTGGAACTGCTCGCGCCGCCGGCGGATCGGAATCCGGTGGGACATCTCGCGTTCGAACACGCCCACCCCGCGTGGATCGCACAGGCGTTCGCGGATGCGCTCGGTGCGGACGCGGCGGAACTCGACGAGGCGCTCGCCGCCGACGATGCGCGTCCGATGGTGCATCTGGTCGCCCGGCCGGGGGAGATCTCGGCCGAGGAACTGGCCGGGATCACCGGAGGCGAGGTCGGTGCGTTCTCGCCCTACGCGGTGTACCTCGACGGCGGCGATCCCGGCCGACTCGACGCGGTCCGCGACGGCCTCGCCGCAGTGCAGGACGAGGGCAGTCAACTCGTCGCCCGTGCGCTCGTCCGCGCCGAGGTGACCGGTGAGGACACGGGCCGCTGGCTCGACCTGTGCGCCGGGCCCGGGGGCAAGGCCGCGCTCCTGGGAGCGATCGCCGCCATCGACGGAGCCACCGTCGACGCGGTCGAGCCGTCGGAGCACCGTGCCGACCTGGTGCGCAAGACGGTGCGCGATCTGCCGGTCACGGTGCACCGTGTCGACGGTCGGGAGAGCGGGCTCGAGCCCGGATACGATCGAATCCTGGTGGACGCGCCCTGCACCGGCCTCGGGGCGTTGCGTCGGCGCCCGGAAGCGCGGTGGCGCCGCGAACCCACCGACGTCGCCGAACTGGTCACCCTGCAGCGCTCGCTGCTCGCGGCGGCCGCCGCGCTGGTGCGTCCCGGAGGCGTGATCGTCTACTCGACCTGCTCGCCGCACCTGTCGGAAACGGTCGGTGTCGTCGCGGACGGGATCAGGCGTCACGGGCTCACTGCGATGGACACCCGCGAACTGCTGCCGGGGGTGCCGCGCCTCGGCGACGGTCCCGGGGTGCAACTGTGGCCGCATCGCCACGGCACCGACGCTATGTTCCTGGCGGCGTTGAGGGCGTAGCAACCGTCACGTCGCGGCGGAGGGCATCGTCGGCGGCGGTGGGGTAGAAACGAGCGCGTGGGCAGCCGCCGAGCAGCATTCGTTCTGACGTGCACGAGCGTCGGAGTGTGGCTGAGCGCGGGGTGCGCATCGCCGGCCGCCGTGTCCACCGCCGTGACGTCGGCCGCGTCGAGCGAGGAGCTCCGGCTGTCGGTCATCGGGGACTCGTTCACCGCCGGGTCCGACAACGACATCGTGTGGCCCGAGATCCTGGCGGACCGCCACGCGGCGTCGTTGCAGAACGCGGGCGCCGGCGGTGCCGGGTACGTGGCCGGTGCTGATCTCGCGGGGACCTTCGCCGACCAGATTCCCGACGCGGTGTCGACGAACCCGGACGTCGTGCTCGTCGTCGGCAGCGAGAACGACGTCGACGAGGACCCCGCCGAGGTCGCCGACGAAGCGGATGCCCTGTTCGCGACCCTGGCCGACGAGGCTCCCACCGCCCGCGTGGTGGTGATCGGGCCGATCTGGTCCGGGGACGACCTTCCGGCGGAGTTGTACGACGTGGATGCCGCGCTCGCCGATGCGGCGGCGTCGGCCGGGCTCGCGTACGTCGGCACCCTCGACGACGGGTGGCTCGCCGATCCGGATCTGCTGCAGGACGACGGCGATCACCCCACCGACGACGGTCAGTACGTCCTCGCGGACGCCGTGGAGGCGGCCCTCGACCGCGTCGACAGGCATCTGCTGGGGTGAGAGATACCGGCCCGTCCGGCCGTTAGGGTGAGTGCCGTGGCTACCGAGACCCCGTCCCACCCGATGATCGCCCCGTCCATCCTGTCCGCGGATTTCGCGCGCCTCGCCGACGAGGCGAATGCCGTGCGGGGGAGCGACTGGCTGCACGTCGACGTGATGGACGCGCACTTCGTCCCCAACCTGACCCTCGGGTTGCCGATCGTGAAGAGCCTGCTCGCGGCCACCGACATTCCGCTCGACTGCCACCTCATGATCGAGGACCCGGGGCGATGGGCACCGCCCTACGCCGAGGCGGGTGCGCACAACGTCACCTTCCACGCCGAGGCCACGGACGATCCCCGCGCCGTCGCCCGCGACATCAGGGCCGCCGGGGCCAAGGCGGGACTGTCCGTCAAGCCGAACACCCCGATCGAGCCCTACCTCGAGATCCTGAAGGACTTCGACACCCTGTTGATCATGAGCGTCGAACCGGGCTTCGGTGGCCAGAGTTTCATCGCCTCCGTCCTGGACAAGGCACGCACGGTCCGCACCCTGGTCGACTCCGGTGAACTGCGCCTGCTCGTGGAGATCGACGGCGGTATCAACGCCGACACCGTCGAGCAGGCCGCCGAAGCCGGCATCGACTGTTTCGTCGCCGGATCCGCGGTCTACGGCACCGAGGACCCCGCGGCCGCCGTCGCGTCGTTGCGCGCGTCCGCCGCCGCGGTCTCCCCGCACCTCGGTCGCCGGTGATCATCCGCGAGGCGATCCGGTCGTGACCGCACCCGCGGCTCCGTTCGCGTCGGCGATGGTGCGGGCGATCGAGGAATCGACGCGAGCGCGGGGAATCAGCACCCCCAACCCACCCGTCGGTGCGGTGATCGTCGGCGACGACGGCGTCGTGGTGGGAGTCGGAGCCACCGAGGCCCCCGGCGGCCCCCACGCGGAGGTGGTCGCGCTCGCCGCAGCCGGCGACCGCGCCCGCGGTGCCACCGCGGTGGTCACCCTCGAGCCGTGCAATCACACCGGGCGCACCGGACCCTGCACTCGGGCGCTCCTCGAGGCCGGTGTCGCCCGGGTCGTCTTCGCGGTCTCGGATCCGAACCCCCTGGCGTCCGGCGGCGCGGACTACCTGGCCGAGCACGGCGTGGAGGTGCACCGCGGCGTCCACACCGAGCTCGCCGAGGCCGGACCCCTGCGGGCCTGGTTGCATCGGCAGCGCACGGGCAGGGCCCTGGTGACCTGGAAATACGCCGCGACGCTGGACGGCCGCGTCGCGGCACCCGACGCCACCAGCAAGTGGATCACCGGACCGCAGGCGCGGGCCCACGTGCACGCCGAACGCGCGCGGATCGATGCGATCGTCGTGGGGACGGGGACCATCCTGGTCGACGATCCCGCGCTCACCGCCCGCACACCGGATGGTTCGCTCGCGGACCATCAGCCCGTTCGCGTCGTCGTCGGCACGCGGGAGATTCCGCCCGGCTCCCGGGTTCTCGACGCGTCCGCACCTACTCGAATCGTCCGCACCCGCGACCCTCTCGAGGTGATGGAGGCGCTGTCCGATCTCTCCGACGTTCTCGTCGAGGGTGGACCGTCGCTGGCCGGAGCGTTTCTCGCGGCCGGGCTCGTGGATCGCGTCACCGCCTACGTGGCGCCGATGGTGCTCGGCGCCGGAACCGCCGCGGTCGTGGGCACCGGGGTCGGAACAATCGCCGACGCTCTGCGGTTCCGACGAGAGTCGGTGCACGTACTGGGCCCCGACCTCGTGATGAACCTCGTCGCGGACCCGCCGTCCTGACCTCGCTGTACCGAACCCCGACTCACCGAACCCCGACTCACCGAACCCCGACTCACCGAACCCCAGGGAGACCGACCGACATGTTCACCGGAATCGTCGAGGAACTCGGCACCGTCACCGCCAAGGAAGATCTCGCGGACGCGGCGCGATTCACCGTCCGCGGACCGGTGGTGACCTCGGATGCGTCGCACGGGGACTCTATCGCCGTCAACGGTGTCTGTCTGACGGTCGTGGCCGTGGCCGACGGCGCGTTCACCGCCGACGTCATGCAGGAGACGCTGACTCGATCGAGCCTGCGGGCGCTGGGAGTCGGAAGTGCGGTGAATCTGGAGCGAGCGGCGTCGTTGTCGTCCCGGCTCGGCGGACATCTGGTGCAGGGACACGTCGACGGTACGGGCGAGGTGATCTCCCGCACGCCGTCCGACAACTGGACCGTGGTGCGCATCTCGTTGCCCCGGTCCATCGCCCGGTACGTCGTGGAGAAGGGGTCGATCACCGTGGACGGCGTCTCGCTCACGGTCTCGGCGTTGGGCGGCGCGGGAGACGATCAGTACTTCGAGATCTCGCTCATCCCGACCACGTTGTCACTGACGACCCTGGGGTCGGCCGAGCCCGGAACCCCCGTCAACCTCGAGGTCGACGTCATCGCGAAGTACGTGGAGCGGTTGCGCACCGCCGACTCCTGAAGTCGTACCCTGGAGTAGCCAGAGATACGACCAGCACGACCTTGGAACCAGCAGGACCTCGGAACCAGCAGGAATCGATCCGCCCGAGAATGCGGGCGGCAGAAGTGGGGAGCGCACGGCGTGACCAGGTTCGACACCATCGAGCGCGCAGTCGCCGACATCGCTGCGGGCAAAGCCGTCGTCGTGGTCGACGACGAGGACCGCGAGAACGAAGGCGATCTGATCTTCGCCGCCGAGAAGGCAACCCCGGAGCTGGTGGCCTTCATGGTGCGCTACACCTCCGGTTATCTCTGCGTTCCCCTGTCCGGTGAGGACTGCGATCGACTCGGACTCCCGCCGATGTTCGCGACGAACCAGGACAAGCACGGCACCGCGTACACCGTGACGGTCGACGCACGCGTCGGCATCGGAACCGGAATCTCCGCCTCCGACCGCGCCGCGACGATGCGGCTGCTGGCCGACCCCGCCACCGGGGCCAACGACTTCACCCGCCCCGGTCACGTCGTCCCGCTGCGCGCGAAGGAAGGCGGCGTGCTGCGCCGTCCGGGCCACACCGAGGCCGCCGTCGACCTGACCCGGATGGCGGATCTGCATCCGGCCGGGGTCATCTGCGAGATCGTCAGCCAGAAGGACGAGGGAGCGATGGCGCAGACGGAGGAGCTCCGCGTCTTCGCCGACGACCACGATCTGGCTCTGATCTCGATCGCCGACCTCATCGCCTGGCGGCGCAAGCACGAGAAGCACGTGGTGAGGATCGCCGAGGCGCGGATTCCCACGGCGCACGGCGAGTTCCGGGCGGTGGGCTACCAGAGTGTGTACGAGGACGTCGAGCACGTGGCACTGGTCAAGGGCGACATCGCCGGACCGGACGCGGACGGAAGCGACGTACTGGTGCGCGTGCACTCGGAGTGCCTGACCGGCGACGTCTTCGGATCCATGCGCTGCGACTGCGGCCCGCAGCTCGACGCGGCGCTCGAGATGGTCGCCGCCGAGGGCCGCGGAGTGGTCCTCTACATGCGCGGCCACGAGGGTCGCGGCATCGGACTCCTGCACAAACTGCAGGCGTACCAGCTGCAGGACGCCGGCTCGGACACCGTGGACGCGAACCTGCAGCTCGGACTGCCTGCCGACGCCAGGGACTACGGTCTGGGCGCGCAGATCCTCGTCGACCTCGGTATCTCCTCGATGCGCCTGCTCACCAACAACCCGGCCAAGCGCGTCGGACTCGACGGGTACGGGTTGCACATCACGGAACGAGTGCCGATGCCGCTGCGAGCGAACGCCGAGAACCTGACCTACCTGCGCACCAAGCGCGACCGTATGGGACACGATCTCGCCGGTCTCGACGCGTACGACCGTCCTATCGCACCGGACGCCGGAGGGCTGTGATGAGCGGCGAGGGAGAACCCGTACTGCAGCTCGGCGGCGCCGAACTGCTCAAGGTGGCCATCGTCGCCGGTCAGTGGCACGAGAAGGTCAGCACCGCGTTGATCGAGGGGGCACAGCGACGGGCCGCGGAAGCCGGTCTGCGGGACGTCACCCTGGTGCGCGTGGCCGGAGCCATCGAGATCCCGGTGGTGGCGCAGCAGCTCGCGCGCACCCACGACGCCGTGGTCGCTCTGGGTGTGGTGATTCGCGGGGGCACCCCGCACTTCGAGTACGTGTGCGACGCCGTCACCGCCGGGTTGACCCGCGTCTCGCTCGACGAGTCGACCCCGGTCACCAACGGGGTACTGACGGTGAACGACGAGCAGCAGGCGTTGGACCGCGCCGGTCTGCCGGGTTCCAAGGAAGACAAGGGCGCGCAGGCCGTGGCCGCCGCCATCGACACCGCGCTCACCCTCAAGGGGCTCAGAACGGGCGGGGCATCATGACCGACGCGGCGGACTCGACGAGCGCGCGGACGACCTCCGGCAGCGATACCGAGTGGGAGCTCGAGGCGCGCCCGCGGAAGAGCGCCCGATGGGCCGCCGGTATCGCCGCCGTCATCTTCCTCGTGCACGCCACACTCGCCGTTCTGCTGCGGAGCGCCAACACGGGCGTCTACTTCCAGGTCGTCGACCAGTTCGCGATGATCGGTATCGGCGCCGCCATGGCGGGCGGGGTCCTGCTGCTGGCCCGGCCCCGCGTGCGGGCGAACGCGGACGGGGTCGAGGTGCGCAACCTGATCAACCAGCGACTGGTGCCCTGGCACGAGGTTCAGGGGTTGACGTTCACGCCGAATTCCAGCTGGGCGCGGATCGAATTGCCGTTCGACGAATATCTGCCGGTCATGGCCATCCAGGCGAACGACCGGGAGTACGCGGTGCACGCGGCTCGCACGTTCCGCGCGCTCGAGCAGAAGTACACCTGACCGTTCACTCGACGGTGTCGCCCATCACCACGCCCTCGCGTCGTGGATCGGCGCCGCCGATCCACCCCTCGTCCGTGCGGACGAGTGCGCTGGATCCGCTCGACTGATCCGCGACGGACACCTGGTGTCCCTTCGACCGCAGTTCGGTGACGAGCAGGTCCGACGCGCCGTCGGCGGTCGCGTCGATATCGGGGTGCTCGCCGCCGACGTTGGTGGTCGGGGTGTTCGCGGCGCCCACGTTCACCAACGACACCGCCTGCTGCGGGTCCAGGTCCCAATCGAGCACGGCAACCAGGTTCTTGACGACGAACTGGATGATCGCGGACCCGCCCGGAGAACCGGTGACCGCGCGGACCTCGCCGCGGCTGCCGTCGTCGGCGCGGTCGAACACCACCGTCGGCGCCATGGAACTGCGGGGGCGCTTGCCCGGTTCGACGCGATTGGCCACCGGGCTGCCGTCGTCGCCCACCGGCGTTGCGGAGAAGTCGGTCAGCTGGTTGTTGAGTAGGAAACCCTCGGTCATGTGAAACGAGCCGAAGGCCGATTCGACCGTCGTCGTCATGCTCGCGACGTTTCCGTCGCGGTCCACGATGCTGATGTGGCTGGTTCCGGACTCGGGCCCGGAGTAGCTGCTCAGCGGAACGGGCCCGAAGTCGCCGGGTTCCGCCGTGCCCATGCTGCGATCGAGGTCGATGGTGTCGGCGCGTTCGGCGAGGTACTCGGGATCGAGCAGTGCGTCGGGACTTCCGCCGGGCAAGGCGATGTAATCGGGATCGGCGATGTACTTGTCGCGGTCCGCGTAGGCCAGCCGCTCGGCCTCGGCGATGAGATGCACTGCCTGCGCGTCCGGGACTCCTCCGTCGACCCCCACTTCGGTCGGCGGGAACTGCGCCATGTCGAAGTTCGACAGAATGCCCAGGACCGAGGCCACGGCAATGCCGCCCGACGACGGACCCGGCATTCCGCACACGTCGTGCTCCCGGTACTCGGTACAGACGGCATCGCGCTGCTTCACCTCGTACGAGGCCAGATCGTCCAGGCTCAGGCGGCCCGGCGTGCGTCCACCCGTCGGGTCCGCGGTCGCGTCGACGACGGACTGCGCGATGGCGCCGGTGTAGAACGCGTCGGCACCGTCCGTGGCGATCGCGCCCAGTGTCTTGGCCATGCCGGGGTTGGTGAGTACCGTGCCGGCGGGCTTCGGCGAGCCGTCGGGCAGGAGGAAGTACTCGGCGGACGCGGGATCGAGCGCGAGCTCCTCGGCCGATCCCGCGATCGACGTCGCCATGCGGGGACCGATCTCGAAGCCGTTGTCCGACAGCGCGATGGCCGGGTCGAAGAGCGATCGCCACTCCTGGTTGCCGTGGTCGGTGTGGACCGCCTCGAGAAGTCGCACCGCACCGGGGACGCCGATGGATCGTCCGCTGCTGCGGGCGTCGGGCATGGGGGCGGACAGATCGGCAGGAGCCCCGGGTGCGGCCGTGTCGTCCACGAAGCGAAGGTAGTTCTCGGTCGCGGAGGCCGGAGCCGTCTCGCGGCCGTCGTACGCCTGGAGGTCACCGGATTCGGCGTCGTAGTAGAGCAGGAACGCGCCGGCGCCGATACCGGAGCTCTGCGGTTCGACCAGACCCAGCACCGTCTGCGCCGCGACCAACGCGTCGGCGGCCGAACCTCCGTCGCGCAGGACCTCGCACGCCGCCTCCGTCGACAGCGGGTTGGCAGTGGAAACCGCGTACGACGCCGTGCGTACGGCCGTCATCCCGCTGCGATATCCGGTCGCGACCTCGGGCGCGCCGTCGGCACCCGTGCCCGGGGCCTCCGACACCGGCGTTCCGCCGCCGCCGATCACGCAGGACGGGGCGTCGGCGTCGGTGCTCGCGTCGGACGAGCACGCGGTGGCCGCGAGAGCAAGGGTGGCGGTGACGGCCACCAGGCGGAGGAGTGCAGGTCGAGGAGTCACGGGAAACATCAGACAACGGGAAAGCGAACTTCGCAGCACGAACGGCGCAATCGGTCCGGATGGTCGGGAAAAGTCGTGTTTCCGGCCGCGCGGACCGTCGACGCACTGGCCGTGGAGTGGTTCGCGCCGCTGCTCGGCACCCCGATCACCCCGGATCGGAGTGTCGCACCCGGCGACTAACCTGGACGGCGTGCCCGATCCCGCTACGTACCGCCCGGCCACCGGCACCATTCCGGTGGAGCCCGGCGTGTACAAGTTTCGCGACCCCCACGGGCGAGTGATCTACGTCGGCAAGGCGAAGAGCCTGCGGAGCCGACTCAATTCGTACTTCGCCGACATCGCGGGACTCCATCCGCGCACCCGGCAGATGGTCTCGACGGCGGCGAGCGTCGAGTGGACGGTGGTCACCACCGAGGTGGAGGCACTCCAACTCGAGTACAACTGGATCAAGGAGTTCGATCCGCGATTCAACGTTCGCTACCGCGACGACAAGAGCTATCCGATGCTCGCGGTCACGCTGAACGAGGAGTACCCGCGGCTGTTCGTCTACCGCGGTCCGCGCCGCAAGGGCGTGCGGTACTTCGGTCCGTACGCACACGCGTGGGCCATCCGCGAGACCCTCGATCTGCTGCTGCGCGTGTTCCCGGCCCGAACCTGTTCCGCCGGGGTGTTCAAGCGACACGATCAGATCGGCCGTCCCTGCCTGCTCGGATACATCGACAAGTGTTCCGCGCCGTGCGTCGGCAGGGTCTCCGCCGCCGAGCACCGCCGCACCGTCGAGAACTTCTGCGACTTCCTCTCGGGCAAGACCGATCGGTTGGTGCGCGAACTCGAAGGGCGCATGCAGACCGCGGCGGAGGACCTCGACTTCGAGACCGCAGCACGGTTGCGCGACGACGTCGGCGCGCTCAAGCGGGCCTTGGAGAAGCAGGCCGTGGTACTCGGCGACGGCACCGACGCCGATCTGGTGGCATTCGCGAGCGACGATCTCGAAGCCGCCGTCCAGGTTTTCCACGTCCGCGGCGGGCGTGTCCGCGGGCAGCGCGGATGGGTGGTCGAGAAGGCCGGGGACGTGCTCGACGCCGCCCCTGCCTCCGGTACGGCCACCGAGACCACGTCGGAGACAGCGCCGGAGGCAGCTTCCGACCTGCCTGCACTGGTGGAGCAGTTCCTGACCCAGTTCTACGGTGAGCAGGCGTCGCTGTCCGCCGGCGCCGACGACGCCACCACCAACGCGGTACCTCGCGAGGTGTTGGTCCCGGTGCTTCCGCCCAACGCGGACGAGGTCCAGTCGTGGCTCAGCTCGCTGCGCGGCTCGGCCGTTCGGCTGCGCGTTCCGCAGCGCGGGGACAAGCGTGCGCTCGCCGAGACCGTGCATCGCAACGCGGTCGAATCGCTGCAGCAACACAAGCTTCGGCGGGCCGGTGACTTCACGTCGCGCTCGGCGGCGTTGCAGGGGATCCAGGAGGCTCTGGATCTCGACAGCGCCCCGCTGCGCATCGAGTGCATCGACATCTCGCACGTCCAGGGGACCGACGTGGTGGCGTCGTTGGTGGTGTTCGAGGACGGGTTGCCCCGCAAGAGCGACTATCGGCACTACGCGATCAAGGAAGCCGCCGGGGACGGTCACTCGGACGATGTCGCGAGCATCGCCGAGGTCACCCGCCGACGGTTCCTGCGCCACGGCAAGGACACCGGCGGCGACCTCGCACCCGACGCGTCCCTCGATCCGGCCACCGGACGACCGCGTCGATTCGCGTACCCGCCCAACCTGTTCGTGGTCGACGGCGGCGCTCCCCAGGTCGCCGCGGCGGCGGAGGTGCTCGACGAACTCGGCGTGACGGACGTGGCGGTGGTGGGCCTGGCGAAACGCCTCGAGGAGGTGTGGGTGCCGGGGGAGACCGACCCGGTGATTCTGCCGCGAACCAGCGAGTCGCTGTTCCTGCTGCAACGAGTGCGCGACGAGGCGCACCGCTTCGCCATCACCTTCCACCGCAGCAAGCGGTCCAAGCGGATGACGGCATCGGCCCTCGACTCGGTGCGTGGTCTCGGCGAAGCTCGCCGCACTGCCCTGGTCACGCACTTCGGTTCGGTGGCCAAGCTCAAGCAGGCGACGGTGTCCGAGATCGTTCAGGTGCCCGGCATCGGTGACGCCACGGCGCGGTCGGTTCTCGAGGCGCTCGGCGTTCCGGCGAGCGAGGTGCCGGTCCCGGCGAACGATCACGGTGACGGCGCGAAGACCGCTTCGGTGCGCAATGATGACGAAGAGAAGTTTGCACCCGAGCACGCGAGTCACCGAGGAACAGGACAGTCGGCCGAGTGAACGCTCCGAGAGATTCCACGAGAGCCGTGGCGACCCACGCGGTCGCCCCCGTTCGTAGGTCCGAAGCACGGCGGGGGACCGGGCGCCCGGACATCGAGGTGGCGCTGGTCACCGGGCTGTCCGGAGCCGGACTCGGCACCGCGGCCAAGGTGTTGGAAGACCTCGGCTGGTACGTCGCGGACAACATGCCACCGGAACTGATCTCACGCATGATCGACATCGGTCGCACCTCCGATCCGGCGATCGACCGCCTGGCGCTCGTGGTGGACGTCCGCAGTCGTCTGTTCAACGGCGACGTGACCACTCTGCTGGCCGACCTCACGGCGGACGACGTGCACCCGCGCGTGCTGTTTCTCGACGCGTCCGACGACGTCCTGATCCGACGCTTCGAATCGGTCCGGCGTAGCCACCCGTTGCAGAACTACGGTGTCGACGGCACCCTGCTCGAGGGCATCGCCGACGAGCGCGCACAGCTCGCCGAGGCCAAGGAAGCCGCGGACGTGGTGATCGACACCTCGTTGCTGTCCGTTCACGGCCTGCGCGATCGGATCGCGTCGACGTTCGGAGACGAGACGGTGGGAACCATCGCGGTCACCGTGGAGTCCTTCGGCTTCAAGTACGGCCTCCCGCTCGACGCGGACGTGTTGTGCGACATGCGTTTCCTGCCGAATCCGCACTGGGTGCCCGAGTTACGGGCGCTCACCGGCCGCGACAGCGGAGTTCGTGACTACGTGCTCGGTCAGCCCGGTGCGGCCGAGTACCTCGACCTCTACCACCGACTCCTGACGTTGACGCTCGGCGGATACCGGCACGAGGGCAAGCGGTACATGACCGTCGCGGTCGGGTGCACCGGCGGCAAACATCGCAGTGTGGCCACCACCGAGGCGTTGGCCGAACTGCTGCGGGCAGATCCGGACACCACCGTTCGAGTCGTCCATCGCGATCTGGGGCGCGAGTGAGCGAGACGGACGACGCCGATCTACCTCACCCGCCGGCGGAGGGCGCCGATATCGTCGCCCTGGGCGGTGGACACGGTCTGCACGCGACCCTGTCCGCGGTCCGGCGATTGTCCACCCGGATCACGGCGGTGGTGACCGTCGCCGACGACGGCGGGTCCTCGGGCCGCTTGCGCGCGGAACTCGGCATGATTCCGCCCGGCGATCTCCGCATGGCGCTGGCCGCGCTGGCCGGAACCGACCCGCGCAGCCGCATGTGGGCCGACGTCCTGCAACACCGGTTCGGGGGCAGCGGTGCGCTGGCCGGTCACTCGGTGGGAAATCTGGTGCTCGCCGGGCTCGCCGAGGTGCTCGGCGATCCGGTCACCGCCCTGGACGAAGCCGCGCGCCTGCTGAACGTCGACGGCCGAGTGCTGCCGATGTCGCCGATGGCGTTGGACATCGAGGCGGACGTGTCGGGGCTGGAGGCCGATCCTCGGGTCAGTCGCGTCATCCGCGGCCAGGTCGCGGTGGCGACGACCCCGGGAAAGGTGCGACGAGTGCGGCTGCGTCCCGCCGATCCGCCGGCCACCGATCAGGCTCTGCGCGCCGTCGATCGTGCCGACCTGGTGGTGCTCGGTCCCGGATCCTGGTTCTCGTCCGTGCTGCCCCACGTGCTGGTGCCGGATTTGTCGGCCGCGCTGCGTTCGACCGACGCGACCAAGGTCCTGGTGCTCAACCTGGCGCCGGAACCGGGGGAGACCACGGGCTTCTCCGCGGAGCGGCACCTGCACGTATTGTCCCAACACGCGCCGGGCTTCACGGTCCACCACGTGGTGGTGGACTCGATGTCGGTTCCGGAGGGCTCCGAACGGGAACACCTCGCACGAGCGGCCGCGCTCTTCGGTGCGGACGTCGTCTACGCGGACGTCGCGGGAGCCACACCCAACGCACACGACGTGCCGAAACTGGCGGCGGTTCTCGCGGGGCTGCTACCCGCGTCGTCCCGCCCCTGAGACACGTCCGCCGCGCCGAACACGGCTCGCCGACACGACGAGCAGTAGAACGAACAGAAGAGGGAAGGAATCGATTTCGTGGCCATGACAGCCGATGTCAAGGACGAACTGAGCCGGCTCACGGTCACCCAGGTGAGTTGCCGGAAGGCCGAGGTGTCGGCACTCCTGCGCTTCGCCGGCGGTCTGCACATCGTGGCCGGCCGGGTGGTCGTGGAGGCGGAGGTCGATCTCGGATCCATCGCGCGCCGGCTCCGCCGCGAGATCTTCGAGCTGTTCGGCTACGGCGCCGACGTCCACGTCATCAGTGCGGGTGGTCTGCGCAAGACCTCGCGCTACGTGGTGCGGGTGGCCAAGGACGGCGAGGCCCTCGCCCGTCAGACGGGCCTGCTGGACATGCGTGGTCGACCGGTGCGCGGGCTGCCCGCCCAGGTCGTGGGAGGCACCGTCGCCGACGCCGAGGCCGCGTGGCGTGGCGCATTCCTGGCGCACGGATCGCTCACCGAACCCGGCCGTTCGTCGGCCCTCGAGGTCAGTTGCCCCGGTCCGGAGGCCGCCCTGGCCCTCGTCGGTGCGGCGCGCCGGCTCGGGGTGGCCGCCAAGGCGCGTGAGGTTCGCGGAGCCGATCGCGTCGTCGTACGCGACGGTGAGGCCATCGGGGCCCTGTTGACCCGAATGGGCGCGCAGGACACCCGGCTGACCTGGGAGGAGCGGCGCATGCGACGCGAGGTTCGTGCCACGGCGAATCGCCTGGCGAATTTCGACGACGCCAATCTTCGCCGCTCCGCCCGCGCTGCGGTGGCGGCGGCCGCCCGCGTCGAACGGGCGCTGGCCATCCTGGGTGACGAGGTGCCCGATCATCTCTCGGCCGCCGGACATCTCCGGGTGCAGCATCGCCAGGCGTCCCTGGAGGAACTCGGCCAGTTGGCCGACCCGCCGATGACCAAGGACGCCGTGGCCGGACGCATCCGACGGTTGCTCTCCATGGCGGATCGCAAGGCCAAGGAAGACGGCGTACCGGACACCGAGTCCGCGGTGACGGCCGAGTTGCTCGACGACGCCTGAACTTCACGACGGCGAGCGCCGAGCACTAGGGTGGACCACGCGCACGGGGACGGACAGTCGTCCTCTGCCGCGAACACCTCTTGCACGACACGTGCACACAGAAGGACTCCGGTGCGCGACCCGCGCACCGACGATGCAGTACAGCAAAGGAGCGAACAGTGACGGTTCGGGTTGGCGTGAACGGCTTCGGTCGTATCGGACGCAATTTCTTCCGGGCGATCGACGCGCAGAGGGCGCTCGGTACCACCGACATCGAGATCGTGGCGGTCAACGACCTCACGGACAACGCAGCGCTCGCTCACCTCCTCAAGTACGACTCCATCCTCGGCCGCCTGCCCCACGAGGTGTCGCTCGAGGGTGACGACACCATCGTCGTCGGCGATCGCAAGATCAAGGCGCTCTCGCTCCGCGAGGGACCGTCGGCTCTGCCCTGGGGTGACCTGGGCGTCGACGTCGTCGTCGAGAGCACGGGCATCTTCACCGACGCGTCGAAGGCACAGGGCCACATCGACGCCGGCGCCAAGAAGGTCATCATCTCGGCGCCCGCCAAGGGCGAGGACATCACCATCGTGATGGGCGTCAACGACGACAAGTACGACGGCAGCCAGAACATCATCTCCAACGCCTCGTGCACCACCAACTGCCTCGGCCCCATCGCCAAGGTCCTCGACGACGAGTTCGGCATCGTCAAGGGACTCATGACGACGATCCACGCGTACACCCAGGACCAGAACCTCCAGGACGGCCCGCACTCGGACCTGCGTCGCGCGCGCGCCGCCGCTCTGAACGTCGTCCCCACCGGCACCGGTGCGGCCAAGGCCATCGGCCTGGTGCTCCCGCAGCTGCTGGGCAAGCTCGACGGCTACGCGCTGCGCGTGCCCATTCCCACCGGCTCGGTCACCGACCTCACCGCCAACCTGAAGAAGTCGGCGTCGGTCGAGGACATCAACGCGGCGATGAAGGCTGCGGCCGAGGGCCCCCTGAAGGGGATCCTGAAGTACAGCACCGCACCCATCGTGTCGTCGGACATCGTCACCGACCCGCACTCGTCGATCTTCGACGCGCCGCTCACCAAGGTGATCGACGACCAGGTCAAGATCGTCTCCTGGTACGACAACGAGTGGGGCTACTCCAACCGCCTCGTCGACCTCATCGGTCTCGTCGGCAAGTCGCTCTGACGCCGATGGCTGTCAAGACTCTGCAAGATCTGCTCGACACCGGTGTCTCCGGTCGCGGCGTACTCGTGCGCTCGGACTTCAACGTCCCGCTGGACGACGGCGTCATCACGGATGCCGGCCGCATCGAGGCCTCGTTGCCGACCCTGCGCACTCTGGTCGACGCCGGCGCCAAGGTCATCGTCATGGCGCACCTCGGTCGTCCCGACGGAACCCCGGACGCCAAGTACTCGTTGGCGCCGGTCGCGGCGAAGCTGGGCGAGATGCTCGGTCGGCACGTGCAACTCGCGGGCGACGTCGTCGGTCAGGATGCCGAGGCGCGTGCCGAGGGTCTGACCGACGGAGACGTCCTGCTTCTCGAGAACATCCGCTTCGATCCGCGCGAGACCAGCAAGGACGAGTCCGAGCGGCTCGCCCTCGCACGCGAACTCGTCACCCTCGCCGGTGACGACGCCGCGTTCGTGTCCGACGGTTTCGGCGTCGTCCACCGCAAGCAGGCGTCGGTGTACGACGTCGCGACGCTGGTGCCGCACTACGCGGGGACGCTCGTCGACGCCGAGGTCAAGGTGCTGGCCACCCTCACCGAGAACGCTCCCCGGCCCTACGCCGTGGTGCTCGGTGGGTCGAAGGTCTCGGACAAGCTCGGCGTGATCGAGGCCCTCGCCCCCAAGGTGGACACCCTCGTGATCGGCGGCGGTATGGCGTACACCTTCCTCGCCGCTCAGGGGCTCTCCGTGGGCACCTCCTTGCTGCAGGAGGACCAGATCGAGGTCTGCCGCAACCTCCTCGAGCGTTTCGGCGACGTCATCCACCTCCCGGTCGACATCGTGGTCGCGGATCGGTTCGCCCCCGACGCCGACTCGTCGGTGGTCGCGGCCGACGCGATCCCCGGCGACTGGATGGGGCTCGACATCGGACCCGAGTCGATCGATCGCTTCGAGGCCGTGCTGAGCAACGCGAAGACGATCTTCTGGAACGGTCCCGCGGGCGTCTTCGAGTTCGAGAAGTTCGCCGCCGGCACCGAGGGCATCGCGAAGGCCATCGTCGCGGCCACCGGCAAGGGCGCGTTCAGCGTCGTCGGCGGCGGTGACTCGGCCGCAGCGGTGCGTGCTCTCGGTCTGCCCGACGACGGTTTCTCGCACATCTCCACCGGTGGTGGGGCGTCGCTCGAATACCTGGAGGGCAAGAAGCTCCCCGGCCTGTCGATCCTGGAGGACTGAAACCGATGGCACGAACCCCGCTCATCGCCGGCAACTGGAAGATGAATCTGAACCATCTCGAAGCCATCGCGCTGGTTCAGAAGATCGCGTTCTCGTTGCCCACCAAGTACTTCGAGAAGGTCGACGTCGCGGTGCTGCCGCCGTTCACCGACATCCGCAGCGTGCAGACCCTCATCGAGGGCGACAAGCTGCTTCTGAAGTACGGCGGACAGGACATCTCGCCCGAGGACTCCGGTGCGTTCACCGGTGACATCAGCGGAGCGTTCCTGGCCAAGCTGGGGTGCTCGTTCGTGGTGGTGGGCCACTCCGAGCGTCGGGCCGGGCACGGGGAGAGCAACGAGACGGTGCTGGCCAAGACCAAGGCCGCGCTGAAGTACGAGTTGACTCCCATCGTCTGCATCGGTGAGGGCCTCGACGTGCGCGAGGCGGGCGAGCACGTGGCCTACAACGTCGAGCAGTTGCGTGGATCTCTCTCCGGCCTGAGCGCCGAGGAGATCGGCTCGATCGTGGTGGCCTACGAGCCCGTCTGGGCCATCGGTACCGGCCGGGTCGCCAGCGCCGCCGACGCGCAGGAGGTGTGCGGGGCGATCCGTCAGGAGCTGGCGTCCCTCACCGATGTCGACACCGCCGCGGCGGTGCGTGTGCTCTACGGCGGAAGCGTCAGCTCCAAGAACGTGGGGGAGATCGTCGGCCAGACCGACGTCGACGGGGCTCTCGTCGGCGGAGCGTCGCTCAAGGCGGACGAGTTCGCCACGCTGTGCGCGATCGCCGCCGGCGGACCGCTGCCCTGATTCGACCGGTTCCGTTCTGCCCGTCGCCCGTGTCGCATCGTCGGCACGGGCGACGCGCGTCGGTACGGGTGCGGCGAGGCCCCACCCGTCTTCTGTAGGATGACTGATCATGCGCACGTTCCTGGACATCCTGCTGGTCATCACCAGCATCGGTCTTCTCGTCTTCGTCCTGCTGCACCGCGGCAAGGGTGGCGGTCTGTCGAGCCTGTTCGGCGGCGGCGTCCAGTCGTCCCTGTCCGGGTCCAGCGTCGTCGAGAAGAACCTCGACCGGGTCACCGTGTTCACCGCGATCGTCTGGTTGATCTGCATCCTGGGCATCGGCCTGGAGATCAAGTTCTCCTGATTCACCCCCTGTCGCTGCTCCGCACCACCACCCGCGTGACGGTGTCGTCCCGATGTGCGTTCGCGGACGGGTGCCGCGATACTTGACCGCATGACAGTCGTCGATCCCGGTCTGCCCGCCACCGAACCTCTGCGCGAAGACATTCGGCTTCTCGGCGCCATGCTGGGATCCATCGTTCGGGACCACGAGGGCGAGGCCGTCTTCGACCTCGTCGAGCGCGCTCGGGTCGAGTCGTTCCGCGTCCGCCGCTCGGAGATCGACCGCGCCGAGCTGGCCGACCTCTTCGACGGCATCGACATCGGCACGGCCGTTCCCGTCATCCGGGCCTTCAGCCACTTCTCCCTGCTGGCCAACCTCGCCGAGGACATCCACCGCGAACGGCGTCGGGCCGTCCACGTGCGAGCGGGGGAGCCGCCACAGGACAGCACCCTCGCCGCCACCTACGCCAAACTCGATGCCGCCGAACTCGATTCGAGCACGGTCGAAGAACTTCTCCGCGACGCGCTGGTCTCCCCGGTGATCACCGCGCACCCCACCGAGACCCGTCGCCGCACGGTGTTCGACACGCAGGCCCGCATCACCGAGCTCATGCGGTTCCGCGAGCGCACCGAACTCGACAAGGCGGAACTCGCCGCAGTCGACGCCGACATCAACCGACAGATCCTCACGCTCTGGCAGACAGCACTGATTCGCCTGTCCCGCTTGCGAATCCAGGACGAGATCGAGGTGGGCCTGCGGTACTACAGCATGTCGCTCCTCGACGTCATTCCCGCCGTGAACGCCGAACTGCGAGCCGCGCTGCGCAGCCGGTGGCCGGACGCGAACCTGCTCCCCACTCCCATGCTGCGGCCGGGGTCGTGGATCGGCGGCGACCGCGACGGGAATCCGTTCGTCACCGGCGAGGTGGTACGGACGGCCGGTCAGCGCGCCGCGTTCACGGCGTTCGAACACTACTTCGCCGAGCTGATCGAACTCGAGCGCGAACTGTCGATGTCGGCGCGTCTGGTGCGCGTGACCGACGCGCTCTCCGGCCTGGCCGACGCCTCGCACGACGAGTCCGTCTTCCGCGCCGACGAGCCGTATCGGCGCGCACTGCGAGGTGTTCGGGCGCGGTTGAGCGTGACCGCGAGGGCCGTTCTCGACGAACTCCCGGACGGGACCCTGGACAGCGACCTCGAGCCCTACGGCGTCGCTCAGCACTTCCTGGACGATCTGGACACGGTCGACGCGTCGTTGCGCGAGTTCGCCGACGACGCGCTCGCAGACCACCGACTGCAGACTCTGCGGTGGTCCGTCGAGACCTTCGGGTTCCACCTCTCCGGCCTCGACCTGCGGCAGAATTCCGACGTCCACGAGACCGTGGTGGCGGAACTCCTGGCGTGGGCGGGGGTGCACGCCGATTACGCCTCGTTGCCGGAGGACGAGCGGGTCGCCATCCTGTCCGCCGAACTGCAGACACGGCGGCCGCTGGTCGGCGCGCAGGCCACCTTCAGCGAACTCACCACCAAGGAACTGGCCATCACGGCCGCGGCCGCGGATGCGGTGCGCACCTTCGGCGGAGCCGCCGTTCCGAACTACATCATCAGCATGTGCACCTCGGTCAGCGACATGCTCGAGGCCGCGGTTCTGCTCAAGGTGGCCGGCATCCTCGACCCCGGCACCGGTGACGGGCCGACGTCCGCGGTGGGCGTGGTTCCGCTGTTCGAGACGATCGAGGATCTTCAGCAGGGCGCCGCCACGTTGACGGCGACCCTCGAGATCCCGGTGTACCGCGCGCTCGTCGCATCGCGCGGCGACAACCAGGAAGTGATGCTGGGGTACTCCGACTCCAACAAGGACGGCGGCTACCTCGCCGCGAACTGGGCCCTCTACCGCGCAGAACTCGACCTCGTCGATGCTGCCCGCGCCGCCGGGATCCGACTGCGTCTGTTCCACGGACGAGGCGGCACCGTGGGGCGCGGCGGGGGCCCCAGCTACGACGCCATCCTGGCCCAGCCTCGGGGCGCCGTCACCGGATCGCTGCGCATCACGGAGCAGGGCGAGGTCATCGCCGCCAAGTACGCCGAGCCGCGGCTGGCCCGGCGCAACCTCGAGACCCTGTTGGCCGCGACGCTCGAATCGACTCTGTTGGATGTCGAGGGTCTCGGCGACGACGCCGAGGACGCCTACGCGGTGCTCGACGACCTCGCTGCGAAAGCGCGCGCGGCCTACGGCGAGCTGGTCCACGAGACGGACGGCTTCGTCGAGTACTTCCGCACGTCCACGCCGGTTGCGGAGATCGGCGAGCTGAACATCGGCAGTCGGCCGGCCTCCCGCAAACCCACGGAATCGGTGTACGACCTCCGGGCGATCCCGTGGGTCATGTCCTGGAGTCAGTGCCGCGTGATGCTTCCGGGGTGGTACGGCGTCGGTTCCGCCGTCGAGCAGTGGATCGACGGCGACGACGACCGACTGCAGACCCTGAGGAACCTCTATAAGACCTGGCCGTTCTTCCGTACCGTGCTCTCGAACATGGCGCAGGTGATGGCCAAGGCCGATCTGGGCCTCGCCGCGCGGTACGCGGATCTGGTCCCGGACCGGGAACTGCGGGACCTGGTGTTCGGCAAGATCAGCGCCGAGTACGAGCGCACGGTGCAGGTCTACCTCTCGATCACCGGGTACGAGGGTCTGCTGGACGACAATCCGGCGCTCGCCCGCTCCGTCTTCAACCGTTTTCCGTACCTCGAGCCCCTGAACCACCTCCAGGTGGAACTGTTGCGGCAATACCGCGGCGGCGACGATCGCGACGCCGTCAAGCGCGGCATTCTGCTGACCATGAACGGACTCGCGACGGCGCTGCGCAACAGCGGCTAGCGGCCGGGGTACCGGCGACCAGCCGCCGCGGGCCACCCGGTCGTGAGGTTCCGTTCGGTGCGCGCCGGACGGAACCGGACGCGAACTCTCCACGTCGAACCCTGGTGGGGCGGGTCGAGAGTCGATCTGCCGACAGTGGTCCGGGGGAGCACGTGAGGTATTGCGGCGCAACAGAAATGACGGGGTCGACCGGGAGCGGTGCGGCGTGGCGATCGGGGGTGCCACGTCGTCGATCGCGCGGCGGTCCCGTCGGCGACGATCGGCACCGTGCCTCGGACGAGTCGAGCGCCGACGACGCGTCGCGCCGATCCGACTCCGAGTAAGCGTCGAACGTGGGAAACGTACCCATCGCCCGGCGGCCGGGAAGGCCTAGATCTTCGAGGCGGCCGCGTCGTCGAGATAGAACACGGTGGACACCAGGCCTCGTGCACCCGCAGCCGGGGCCGTGACCGGATCGGCACCACCGAGTACGGTCGCGACCGCGTCGGCCTTTCCCTCACCTGCGACCAGCAGCCAGACGTGGCGAGACCGCGCCACCGCGGGAAGGGTCAACGTGATCCGCCGCGGCGGAGGTTTCGGCGAATCGGTCACCGCCACCACCAACCGTGATCGCTCGCTCACCGCGTCGCTGTCGGGGAACAGTGAGTTGATGTGCATGTCCGGTCCCATACCGAGGAGGTGCACGTCGAACACCGGACCGTCACCGGGACCGGCGAAGGCCGCGACGGCCTGGTGGTATTCCACCGCACCGGCGTCCGGGTCGTCGCCCAGTGGCCCGTCGGACGGCGCCATCACGTGCACGCGATCGGCGTTCACGGGGACGTGATCGAGCAACGCGTCGCGGGCCTGGACGTAGTTTCGCTCGCCGTCTCCCTCGGGGAGGAAGCGCTCGTCGCCGAAGAAGACGTCGATCGACGACCAGTCGAGTTCCGCGGCGCGGTCCCTCAGCGCCGAGAGGACCGCGATGCCGGTGCCCCCTCCCGTCACCACCAACGATGCGGTGCCGCGGTCGCGCTGAGCGTCACCGAGCACGCGGACGACGTCGTCCGCGACTCCGGTCGCCACCGCGTCGGGATCGGGGAATCGTTTGATCTCGCGCTCACTCATAGGTCACCTTGTCCAGTCCGGCCAGTGCTTCTTCGTAGATCTCGTCTCGGTCGAGACGGCGCAGTTCCTCGGCGAGACAGTCGCGGGTCTCGCGTCGGGCCAGGGACACCAGCGCGTCCGGCTGTCCGGTCCGGGTGAGGGTCGCGGTCGTTCCGGTCTGCGGTCGACTGATCGACACGGCACCGGAATCGAACTCCAACTCGACCACCAGAGGACCGACCCGGCGTACGACGGACACGTTCAGTCGTCCGGCCAACCATCCCGCCAGGACATCCAGCGCCGGCTCCTCCTCGAGCCCGGAGACCACCACCGATCGCACGGGCTCGGCCACCGCGTCGAGCGCCGTGGTCAACAGTGCGCGCCAGTAGGTGATCCGCGACCAGGCGAGATCGCTGTCGCCCTCGGCGTAGGACGCGAGCCGACCGCTGATGGCGTTCCGCGGGTTCGCCGAGTTCGTGGCGTCGGTGATACGGCGGATGGCGAGCTTGCCCACCTTGTCCTTCGACGGAACCGCCGGCGCCGCATCCGGCCACCAGGCCACCACGGGGGTGTCCGGGAGCAGGAACGGTACGACGACGCTGTCCTCGTGGTCGGCCAGATCGCCGTGCAGATGCAGCACCACGACCTCCGAAGCGCCGGCGTCGCCGCCGACACGGATCTGCGCGTCCAGGCGTGGCTCGGTACCGCGATGGTCCGGGGCGAGCACGATCACCCGGCAGGGGTGCTCTCGGCTCGCCTCGTTCGCGGCCTCGATGGCGGCCTCGGCACCCTCCGCGCTGCCGGTGAGAACGACCAGCGTGAGCACCCGTCCCAGGGTGACGGCGCCGCCGGACTCCCGGATCTCGACCAGCTTCTTGGACACCTCACCGGTGGTGGTGGCCGGTAGATCGACGATCACGGTCTTCTCCATTCACGGCCGGTGCGTTCCATCATCTCGTTGGCCGAATCGGGTCCCCAGGTGCCGGCCTCGTACGGGTCCGCGGATCCTCCGGACGCCCAGAAATCCAGGATCGGGTCGAGGATCTTCCAGGACAGTTCGACCTCCTCGTTGACGGGGAACAGGGAGGGTTCGCCGAGCAGGACGTCGAGGATCAGGCGTTCGTACGCTTCGGGCGACGATTCGGTGAACGCCTGTCCGTAGCTGAAGTCCATGCTGACGTCGCGAACCTGCATCGACGATCCCGGTACCTTCGACCCGAAGCGCATCGTGACACCCTCGTCGGGCTGCACTCGAATCACCAGCGCGTTCTGCCCCAGTTCCTCGGTCATGGTGGCGTCGAACGGCAGGTGTGGGGCGCGCTTGAAGATCACGGCGATCTCCGTGACCCGACGCCCCAAGGACTTACCGGTCCGCAGGTAGAACGGCACGCCGCCCCAGCGACGCGTCGCGACCTCGAGGGTGATGGCGGCGAACGTCTCGGTGTTCGACTCCTCGTCGAACCCCTCCTCCTCCTTGAGGCCCTTGACTCGCTGGCTACCCTGCCAGCCCGCGGTGTACTGGCCGCGCGCGGCCGTCTCCGCGAACGGTTCCGCCAGCCGGGTCGCCGACAGCACCTTGATCTTCTCGATCTGCAGTTCCGAGGGGCTGAAGCTCACCGGCTCCTCCATGGCGGTGATGGCCATGAGTTGGAGCAGGTGGTTCTGGATGACGTCGCGGGCAGCGCCGATACCGTCGTAGTAGCCCGCGCGCCCACCGAGACCGATGTCCTCGGCCATGGTGATCTGCACATGGTCGACGTAGTGCGCGTTCCAGATCGGATCGAACAACTGGTTGGCGAACCGCAGCGCCAGGATGTTCTGGACCGTCTCCTTGCCCAGGTAGTGGTCGATGCGGAAGACCTTGTCCTCCGGAAAGACGCGGTTGACGACGGCGTTGAGTTCCTGGGCGCTGGCGAGGTCGTGACCGAACGGCTTCTCGATGACCACTCGTCGCCATCGACCGTTGTCGCTGGTGGCAAGACCCGACGCGGAGAGCTGTTCGCAGACCGTCGGGAAGGCGCCGGGCGGGATGGACAGGTAGAAGGCGTGGTTTCCGCCGGTTCCCCGTTCGACGTCGAGGGTGGCGAGCGTGTCCTTCAAGCGCTCGAAAGCCGCCGGATCGTCGAAGGTGCCCTCGACGAACCGAATGCCCTCGGACAGGCGCTCCCAGACGTCCTCACGGAACTCGGTGCGCGAGTGCGCTCGGACGGCATCGTGGACGATCTCGCCGAAGTCCTGATCGGACCAGTCACGCCGAGCGAATCCGACGAGCGCGAAGCCCGGCGGCAACAGCCCGCGATTGGCGAGGTCGTAGACGGCGGGCAGAAGCTTCTTGCGGGCGAGATCGCCCGTGACCCCGAAGATCACCAGGCTGCAGGGCCCGGCGATCCTCGGGAGCCGCTTGTCGCGGCTGTCACGGAGCGGATTCACCCATGCGGTGGGGGAGTCCGGTGCCATGGATCAGCTCTTGCCGGACGCGGACTTCATCTGGTCGGCCGTGGTCTCGAGCAGCTCGTTCCAGGCGTCCTCGAACTTCTTCACACCCTCGTTCTCGAGAGTGAGGAACACGTCGGTCAGATCGATACCCAGCGCGCTGACGGCGTCGAATACTTCCTGCGACTCCGGGCCCTTGCCGCTGATGGTGTCGCCGGAGACCTCACCGTGGTCGGCGAAGGCGTCCATCGTCTTCTCGGGCATCGTGTTGACGGTGTTGGGGGCGACCAGCTCGGACACGTACAGCGTGTCCGGCAGGGTCGGGTCCTTCACACCGGTCGAGGCCCACAGGGCGCGCTGTGGTCGAGCGCCGTCGCCGAGCAGTTCCTGGAATCGCGGCGCGACCTCGAAGACCTGCTGATACGCGACGTACGCGAGACGGGCGTTGGCCAGGGCGGCCTTCCCCTTGAGCTCGGTGGCATCGGGAGTACCGATGGCGTCGAGCCGGGAGTCGATCTCGGTGTCCACGCGGGAGACGAAGAACGAGGCGACCGAATGGATGGTCGACAGGTCGTGGCCCGCAGCCTTCGCCTTCTCGAGTCCCTCGAGGTACGCGTCCATGACCAGCTCGTAGCGCTCGACCGAGAAGATCAGCGTCACGTTGACACTGATGCCCTCACCGACCACCTTCGCGATGGCCGGGATACCCGGCTCGGTCGCGGGGATCTTGATGAGCAGGTTCGGACGGTCGACGATCTTCCACAGCTCGATGGCCTGCGCCACGGTCTTGTCGGCGTCACGGGCGATACGAGGATCGACCTCGATCGACACTCGACCGTCGACGCCGTGGGACTCCTCGTAGATCGGGGCGAGAACGTCGCACGCGTTGCGCACGTCGTCGGTGGTCACGGTGCGAATGACCGTCTCCACGTCCGCGCCGCCGGCGGCCAGCTCGTTCACCTGATCGTCGTAGGACGTGCCCTTGCTGAGCGCGGCCTGGAAGATCGACGGGTTGGTGGTGACGCCGACGACGGACTTGGTGTCGAGGAGGTCCTTCAGATTGCCGGACGAGATGCGCTCGCGGGAGAGGTCGTCCAGCCACACCGAGACTCCGGCGGCGGACAGGTCTGCGAGATTCTGATTCTGGGCCATGTTCTTATCCCTTCACGTTGGTGATGGAGCGCTGCGCGGCGGCGACGACGGCCTCGGCCGTGAATCCGTACGTGCGGAACAGCGTGGCGGCGTCGGCGGACTCTCCGTAGTGCTCGAGCGAGACGATCTCGCCGTAGCCGCCGACGACCTTGTACCAGGGCATTCCGATACCGGCCTCGACGGAGACACGGGCCTTGACGGTGGGGGGAATGATCTGGTCGCGGTAGTTCTGATCCTGGCTGAAGAACCACTCGACACACGGCATGGAGACGACGCGTGCGGCGATGCCGTCCGCCTCGAGCAGCTTCTGCGCCTCGACGGCGTACTGCAGCTCGGATCCGGTGCCGATGAGGACGACGTCGGGGGAGGCCTTGGAGGACTCCACCAGGATGTAGCCGCCCTTCGACACGCCCTCGTACGAGGTGCCCTCCAGGATGGGGATGCCCTGACGGGTCAGCGCGAGACCGACGGGCCCGCTGCTCGAGGACCGGGCGAGCACCGACTGCCACGCGAACGCGGTCTCGTTGGCGTCACCGGGCCGAACGACGGACAGGTTCGGGATGGCGCGCAGCGCGGCGAGGTGCTCGACGGGCTGATGGGTCGGACCGTCCTCACCGAGACCGACCGAATCGTGGGTCCACACGTAGATCGGATCGATGTCCATGAGCGACGCGAGCCGAACCGCGGGCCGCATGTAGTCGCTGAACTGCATGAACGTGCCACCGTAGGCGCGGGTCGGGCCGTGCATGACGATGCCCGAGAGGATCGCACCCATGGCGTGCTCGCGGATGCCGAAATGTAGGGTGCGGCCGTACGGTTCCGCGTCCCAGTCGTCGGTGGAGATCGACGTCGGGCCGAAGGACTTGGCGCCCTCGATGGTGGTGTTGTTGCTGCCGGCGAGGTCCGCCGAGCCGCCCCACAGCTCCGGGAGAACCGGGCCGACGGCGCCGAGAACCTTGCCCGACGCGGCGCGCGTGGCGACGGCCTTGGATCCGGGCTCCCAGGTGGGAAGCACGTCCGTCCATCCCTCGGGAAGATCACCTGCGGTCAGGCGGTCGAGCAGGGCCTTGCGTTCGGGTTCGCGAGCAGCCCAGGCTTCGAAGTCCTCGGACCACGCGGTGTGAGCCTCGCGGCCGCGCTTCTGGAGAGCGCGGGTGTGCGCGATGACCTCGTCGGAGACCTCGAACGTCTTCTCCGGATCGAAGCCCAGGGCTTTCTTGACGGCCGCGACCTCGTCGTCGCCGAGCGCGGCACCATGGACGGCGCCGGTGTTCATCATCGTCGGCGCGGGGAAGCCGATGATCGTGCGCAGGATGACGATCGACGGCTTGTCGGTGACACTCTTGGCGGCGTCGATGGCCTCCTCGATGGCGGTCACGTTCTCGCCGCCCTCGACGACCTGGACGTGCCAGCCGTACGCCTCGTAACGCTTCGCGACGTCCTCGGACAGCGCGATATCGGTGGAGTGCTCGATGGAGATCTTGTTGTCGTCGTAGAACAGGATCAGGTTGCCCAGCTGCTGCGTACCGGCGAGCGACGATGCCTCGCTGGTGATGCCTTCCTGGATGTCGCCGTCGGACGCGACGACGTAGATGTGGTGATCGAAGGGGCTCGTCCCGAGGGCGGGTTCGGGATCGAACAGACCGCGTTCGCGACGCGCCGCCATCGCCATGCCCACCGCGGAGGCCAGACCCTGACCGAGCGGCCCGGTGGTGATCTCGACGCCGTCGGTGTGGCGGAATTCGGGGTGGCCCGGGGTCTTCGACCCGTACGTCCGCAGTGCCTGGATGTCGGACAGCTCGAGTCCGAAGCCGCCCAGGTAGAGCTGGATGTAGAGGGTGAGGCTCGAGTGCCCGCAGGAGAGCACGAATCGGTCGCGCCCGATCCAGGTCGTGTCGGTGGGATCGTGACGCATGGTGCGCTGGAAGAGGGTGTAGGCCAGGGGTGCGAGGCTCATCGCGGTGCCGGGGTGACCGTTGCCGACCTTCTGCACGGCGTCGGCGGCCAGCACGCGCACGGTGTCGACCGCTCGCGTGTCGAGATCGGTCCAGTCGCTCGGATGGTGCGCACTGGTGAGAACGGTGATGTCGTCTGTGATCGACACGGGCTGAGGTCTCCTGACACGTCGTGGGGTGGGTTGCCAGTCGTTCGCGAGCGAAGAGAACACCGTCTTCGGGCCCTCGGTCGCGGAGTCAAGCCTAGTTGTTCGGAGCAGCGTAGTTCCGGTTCGGTCTCGGCGTCGGATCGTCGTCGCTGCCACCGCTCCGTCCCGTGGGGTACCCGCCGATTGGGGAAGCAACCACCGCGGCGTCTACCATCGCTTGTAGTAGCACCGCCCGTTCGGACGGTGACACGCCAGTACGAGGGAGAAGCGAGTGCGGATTCGGCAGAGCCCGAGCGGACACGGGTTGGCCGACAGTCCGGCCGGCGGCGCAGTCGCCTCCCCGACGTCTCCGCCTCGTCGGGCGCTGGCGAAGGTGTCGGCCTACATCGCGTTGACCAAGCCGCGAGTCATCGAGCTCCTCCTGGTCGCCACCATTCCCACCATGCTTCTCGCCGACCGCGGCACGGTGAATCTTCCGCTGCTCTTCGCGACACTGTTCGGTGGCTGGATGGGTGCCGCCAGTGCGAACACGCTCAACTGTGTCGCCGACGCGGACATCGACAAGCTGATGAAGCGCACCGAGCGGCGCCCGTTGGCCCGCGCGGCGGTACCGACGTTCCACGCATTCCTCTTCGGAACCGCGCTGGGCGTGGCGTCGTTCCTGTGGCTGTGGTGGGCGGCGAACCTGCTCAGCGGCCTTCTCGTCGTGGCGACGATCCTGTTCTACGTCTTCGTCTACACCCTCGGCCTCAAGCGCCGGACCTCGCAGAACGTGGTCTGGGGCGGTGCCGCCGGATGCATGCCGGTGCTGGTGGGGTGGTCCGCGGTCACCGGGACCATCGGATGGCAGGCCATCGTGCTGTTCCTGGTGATCTTCTTCTGGACACCCCCGCACACCTGGGCTCTCGCCATGCGGTACAAGGACGACTACGAGGCCGCCGGGGTTCCGATGCTCCCGGTCGTCGCGACCGAGCAGGTCGTGACCAAACAGATCGTGCTCTACACCTGGGCCACGGTCGCGGCGACGGCCGCGTTGATTCCCGCTGCCGGGCCGGTCTACGCCGTCGTCGCGCTCGCTGCCGGCGCGTGGTTCCTGCTGATGGCCCACCAGCTGTACGCCGGAGTTCGTCGCGGTGAGCCGGTGAAGCCACTCCGACTGTTCCTGCAGTCGAACAACTATCTCGCCGTGGTCTTCATCGGTCTGGCGGTGGATTCCGTCCTCGGACTGACCACGGTCACCCAGTTCTTCGCCTGACCCCCCGCGAACCGCTCAGGGCTCGAGAACCAGCGACCCCGTGGTCGCCCGCGACTCGAGGTCACGGTGAGCGGTCTGCGCTTCGGACAACGGGTAGCGATGCTCGACACGCACGGTGAGACTTCCGTTCGCGACGAGCGCGAGAACGTCCCCGCCTCGCCACGCGAGTTCCCTCCGGTCGCGCACATGGTGCGCGAGGGTGGGGCGGGTGAGGAAGACCGAGCCCGCCGCGTTCAGTCGCTGCGGGTCCACCGGCGGCACCGGGCCACTCGCCGCACCGAACAGAGCGAGCGTGCCGCGCACGGCCAGGCTCTGCAGACTGGCGTCGAACGTGCTCGCCCCGACGCCGTCGTAGACCGCCGCCACGCCCGCCCCGTCGGTCAGATCGCGGACCCGCGCTGCGATGTCGTCGTCGTACCGGAGAACGTGGTCCGCCCCCGCTTCCCGCGAGAGGGTTTCCTTCTCGTCGGTCGACACGGTGGTGATGACGGTGGCCCCTTTGCGCGCCGCCAACTGGGTGAGCAGCAGGCCGACCCCGCCCGCCCCGGCGTGGATCAGCAGCGTGTCGCCGTCGACCACGGGGTAGGTGGATTCGCACAGGTAGTGCGCCGTCATGCCCTGCAGCAACACCGACGCCGCTCGCGGCGGATCCACCTCGTCGGGGACCGAGAGGGCGACGGCGGCGGGAACGGCCACGAGCTCGGCGTAACTGCCCGGGGCGGACGCCCAGGCGACGCGGTCCCCGTTCGCGAAGTCGGTCACCTCCGAACCCACCTGTTCGACGACGCCGGAAGCCTCGTCGCCGACCACGTACGGCAGCGTTCTCGGGTACGCGCCGCTGCGGAAGTAGGTGTCGATGAAGTTGATTCCGGTGGCCTGCACGCGCACCAGGAGATCCGTGGGACCGGGCTCGGGATCGGGGACGTCGGTGTATTCGAGGACGTCGGGGCCGCCGGTGCGGCGAACGAGAACAGCGCGCATGGCTGCAGATTCTCGCACCCCGAGCGGCGTGCGGCGTGCGTTTCCCGACAAGCCGAGGTTACCGACCGGTAGCACCTGCGATCGACTCGAGTAGTGTCACGAAGATGACTACCGAGAACATCGAGAACGCACCCAAGGGCGCCTCGGGTACCACCACCGAGACCGCGGCGCCTCCCGCGAAACTGGTCGAGTCCATCAGTTCGTTCGTCTCGGCGCACGGCGGATCGGCGACCGTCGTTCTGCAGCCCATGGGTCGTGCGGGGGTCCGGATGACCCTCGTCGGCGCCGACGGCATTCTCGGGGACCGCGTGGCGGCCGATCTCGCCACCGCGCATCACGTGGTCGATGCGCTGGACACGCTCGAGATCGGTGAATGGGACCGCGAACTCACCTCCCGTGTGACACCTCGCAAGGGTCACTTCCAGCAGATGGCGGGGTGGGTGGCGGGCCAGACCCGGTTCCCGAAGGCGAAGAACGGGCTCTAGCGACCCGCGGCCGCGGCCTCGTCGGTGCGAGTCGGCGCAGGGACGAGTTCTCGTTCCTGACCGGCCGCCCACACGGCGGCGGTCGCGGCCGTACATGCCGCCGCGCCCGCGACGTGGATCGCCACGAGAGCGGCGGGCACGTCGGTGAAGTACTGCACGATGCCCACGGCGGACTGGGCCACGACCAGCGCGATGAGAACGTGCAGGCGGGACTTGAGCTGCGACGCTCCGGACCGCGACACGGCGTACACGCCGAAGGTCAGGCCCACGAGCAGCGCCAGATAGCCGACCAGCAATTCTGCGTGCAGGTGCACGAGGGTCACGATCTCGACCTCGAGGCGGGCGACGTCGGCGTCACCGGCGTGCGGACCCGCGCCCGTGACCATGGTGCCGGCCACCAGGACGCCGGCCAGAAGTACGGCGGACAGTGCGGTGAGCCACCGCAACGGCGACGGGATCGTGGCCACGGACACGGCGTCGTCCGGTTCGCCGATCTTGTGCCAGAGCAGCACCGCGAGCCAGACCATGAACATCGAGATCAGCAGGTGCACCGCGACCGTCCACCACAACAGACCGGTGAGCACCGTGATGCCGCCGACCACGGCCTGCAGAACGGTTCCGGCGGGCATCAGCCACGCCAAGACCGTGATCTCGCGGCGTCGACGTGCGCGGACGACGGCAATGACGACGGCCGCTGCGGTGAGCACCACCAGAAAGGTCAGAAGTCGGTTCCCGAATTCGACGGCCTGGTGGAGCACCGGCACCTCGGACACACCCACCGGGGTGAAGCTGCCGGGGAAGCACTGCGGCCACGTCGGGCACCCGAGACCCGATCCGGTCACCCGCACGACGGCGCCGGTGACCGAGATGCCGCCCTGGGTCAGGACGACGAGGACGGCAATGATCCGCTGCGCTCGGACCGACGGCATCGGGAAGCGGTCGACGAGCGAGAGAAAGATTCGAGAGACCAGCACAGTTCGATGGTAGACGCCGAGTCCTACGCGGCGTAGTTGCCCGGCGCGGGTGTGACGAACGGCGCCGACGGATCAGGTGAAGGAGAACTTGCGGGTGGCCCACCAACCGCACACGGTCGCCCACACCACGAGAACCGCCACCGCGAACAGATCGACCCGACCCGCGACGGCCTGCACCAGACCCTCGGCCATCGCACCGGACGGAATCAACCGGGCCGCGGTGCGCACACCGTCGGGGAGGGTGTCGGTCGCGAACACGACGCTGCCGATGCCGAGCATCACGAACCACGCGATGTTGGCCAGGGCCAACACGATCTCGGCGCGAAGAGTCCCGCCGAGCAGCAGGCCCATGGATGCGAACGTGACCGTTCCCACCGCGATCAGGGCCGCACCCAGGGCCAGACCGGACGCCTCCGGACGCCACCCCAGGACAGCGCCGATCACGCCGAGGACCGTCGACTGGATCACCACGACCACCACCACCGCGATGGACTTGCCGACGATGATTCCCCACTTCGGCAATGCGGTGGCGCCGATGCGCTTGAGTGCCCCGTACCGCCGATCGAATCCCACGGCGATGGCCTGTCCGGTGAACGCGGTCGACATCACGGCGACCGTCATCACCGCGGGGACCACGGTGCCCACCCGTTCGGTGCCGAAGTCACCGAACGGAAGCAGCGTGAGTCCGATCAACAGCGTGACGGGGATGAAGAGCGTCAGCAGGAGTTGTTCGCCGTTACGGAGCAACAGGGTCAGCTCGAGGCGGGACTGCGCGAGAAGCATTCGCGCTCGCGGAGCGGCCCGAGGATCGGGTGCGAACGTACCCGGCTCGAAGCGGCTCACCTGTTCGGAACGTCGTGTCACGCTCACCCTCTCAATTCCCGCCCGGTGAGTTCGAGGAACACGTCCTCGAGGCTGCGCTGCTCGACGCGAAGATCGGTGGCCAGCACGTTCATGCGGGCACACCACGATGTGACGGTGGCCAGTACCTGGGGATCGATGGTGCCCTCGAGAAGGTACGACCCGGGTGAGCTCTCGACCGGATCGAAGCCCTCGGGGAGCACCATCTGCAGCAGGGCCAGGTCCAGCCCCGACGGCGCCGAGAACCGAAGTTGCCCCTCGGCTCCACGCCGAGTCAGTTCGGTCGGTGTACCGGAGGCGACGACCTTGCCGTGGTCGATGATCACCAGATCGTCGGCGAGTTGTTCGGCTTCGTCCATGAGATGGGTGGTGAGCAGGATCGTCACTCCGTCTCGGCGCAGTGCCTCGATCAGGTCCCACACCAGCAGGCGTGCCTGGGCGTCGAGTCCGGCGGTCGGTTCGTCGAGAAACATAAGTTCGGGTCGGCCCACGAGTGCACAGGCGAGCGACAGGCGTTGTTGTTGGCCACCGGACAGTCGCCGATACGGGGTACGCACCGCGTCGGACAGTCCGAGCTGCGCCAGGAGCCACGCCGGTTCCAGGGGCCGAGCGGAGTACGCGGCCACGAGGTCGAGCATCTCACCGGCCTTGGAGCCGGGGTACGCGCCGCCGCCCTGCAACATCACGCCGATGCGTGGTCGCAGGAGATGGGACTCGGCGATGGGATCGAGTCCCAGAACTCGGACGGTTCCCGAATCGGGTGTCAGAAAGCCCTCGCACATCTCCACAGTCGTCGTCTTGCCCGCCCCGTTGGGGCCGAGCAGCGCGAGAATGCGGCCACGGCCGAGCTCGAAGTCGAGTCCGTCCACTGCCGCCGTCGATCCGAAGTGTTTCCTCGCTCCGGACACCGACACGGCTGCGGTCGAACGCGAAGCCTCGGGCGTCGGGACGGGTGGTGCGCTCACGATGGTCCAGCGTAGGCGTCGCGCGCGCGCTCTGACGCCACCGCCCCGTCGGCCGAGCGCCAGGGCAGCGAGTTCGCCGTGAACAGGTACACGACGGCGAGTACTCCGACGGTCGCCAGCGCGGCCTGAACGATCACGAACGGTTCCAGCTCGCCGCCCGTGGGCATGACGATCAGGCTCACCACCGCCGAGAAGCAGATCACCGGCACGCGGAACGCGGGCCGGGTGGCCCAGGCGGCCAGCGGGGTGACCGCCCACAGCAGATACCAGGGCTGCACCACGGGGAACAGCAGAACGAGAGCACCCAGCGAGACCCCCAGAGCGCCGATCGGGTGGAGTCGGTCGCGGAGAACGGCGACGAGCATCCGCACGACGATGACGGCCGCGACCAGCGAGGCGATCGGTCGCGTGACCGACAGCACCGCGGTGGTGTGATCACCGATCCCGAGAAGAACCCCGGCGCCGCCCGTGGCCAAGCCGAGAAGAGTGGGAATCGACATCCAGCTGCGCACCGCGCTTGCAGTGTTCAGCGTGGCCAGCCAGCCGAAGCCGAGACCGCTGCCGAAACTGACGCCGAGCACCACGACGGCCGTGACCACCGCGAGCAGCGCCGCCGACGCCACCACGGAGCGAGCCGTGGCCCCCCACCGGCGCGCCAGCGCCATGCCCACGAAACCCATGGCCAGCAGCGACGGGATCTTGATGGTGGCCGACAGTGCGACGAGTGCGGCTCCGGCGACGAGAATCCCGGCGGTGCGCCCCCGGAGGGGCCCCGGCGATTCGATCGCGCGCATCGCCAGTTCCAGACCCGCCAACATCAGACCGAGCATGATGGCCTCGTTGTGCACCCCGGCGACGAGGTGGAAGAGCAGGAGCGGGTTCGCCGCACCGAGCCACAGAGCCGCGACGCTCGAGACCCCGCATCGTGCGGCGAGGCGGGGCAGTGCCCACACGATCAACACGACGCCGACGAGAGCGAACAGTCGATGGACGAAGATCCCGGCCACGATGTTCTCACCCGTCAGGGCGGTGATACCCCGTCCGACCCACAGGAAGAGCGGTCCGTACGGAGCCGGGGTGTCCCGCCAGATGTTGGGGACCGTGCGGGTCAACACGTTGTCGACGCCCAGTGCCGCCTGTGGACCGATCGCGTACGGATCGAGACCGCGCGCCGCGATCTCGCTCTGCGCCAGGTAGGAGTAGACATCCTTGCTGAACATCGGGGGAGCGACACACAAGGGAACGATCCACAGCGCGAGAGTCCGATCGAGCTGGGACCGACTCAAGCGGCGGGGGGACGCGTCGGGTTTCGGGGACCCCAGAGCGAAGCGGCCGAGCATCAGCCACGCGACGACCACGACGACGGAACCGAGCAGCGTGACCGTCAACGCCGCCGGGAGGGCTCGCGAGAACAGGCTGATGACACGCACGCCCTGAACCGGGTTCTGAATGACCGGTTGTGCGCCGGCTCCCAGTGCGCCGAGCGCCATCATGATCGCGCCGATCGCGCCGAACCGCCGAACCCGGCTCAGCTGACGCAGCTCGTTCCGGTCCAGCCCCGGGCGTTCCGGTTCGTTGTCGTGCAAGAAGGCGACACGGGTGTGCACCGGGCCGTCGCCCAATCCGATCGACCTCTTTGCCGCTCGGGACATCGACGCCAGCGCGGTGGAGACGGCGGCCCCGGCGCGCGCGGTGGTCGACGAAGAGGCGTCGTCGTCGACGGTCCGGAGGCGGGGCACGGTCGCAGCGTATCGAGGAGCGTGCCGTGCACGGTCGGCGGCGCGGTGACCCGAGCGGGCGGCGAGCGTAGGGCACCCTTGCTGGAAGCCGCCCGGTAATTCGGTCACACTGGTGTTGTGAAAAATACCGAAACCGCATCCACCGTGCGTGGAGACGCACGCGAGGAGCCCGGGTCGGTTGCCGTCACACCCGACGGTGGCACCCGAGCGTCCGTCGTCACGTTGCTTCTGGAAGAGGGTCCGATCACCGCGTCCGAGGTGGGCTCGCGCCTCGGGATCAGCGCGGCAGGCGTTCGTCGGCACCTCGAGGCGCTCATCGATCTCGGTGACGCCCGCGTGTCGATGGCGGCGGGGCACCGGTCGCGTGGACGCGGACGCCCCGCGAAGATGTTCTCCCTGACCGCCCGTGGACGGTCCAGGCTGGGTCACTCGTACGACGATCTCGCGGGCGCCGCGATGCGGCATCTGCGCGAGATCGGTGGGGACACGGCCATCGCCACCTTCGCGCGGCGGCGAATCCAGTCCATCGTGTCCGATGTCACACCGGCCGACGTGCAGTCGGCGGAGTCGGTGGCGGAGACCGCCGACGACATCGCGAGAGCGCTGACGGAATCCGGGTTCGCCGCGTCCACGCGTCCCGTGGGCAACGGTGTGCAGATCTGCCAGCACCACTGCCCGGTGTCCCACGTCGCGTCGGAGTTCCCGGAACTGTGCACCGCCGAGCGCGAGGTGTTCGCCGAACTTCTGGGTACACACGTCCAGCGGCTGGCGACGATCGCCAACGGCGACTGCGCGTGCACGACGCACGTTCCACTCGGCGCAACGACACCTGTGCCTCTCGGCACACCCGAATATCCCGACAACGGCAATACCGACGCACCTTCTCGTGTTGCACGAGAAATACCGGCTGATCGAACACCGACAGCCGTCACGAATTTCCCCGCGCACGACCGCCTCCGGAAGGAGCCCGCATGACCGTCACACCAGACCAGGTGGCACCCACGGCGCCCGTCGCCCTCACCCAGGACGAGACGATCGCCTCGCTCGGCACGTACGGCTACGGCTGGTCCGACTCGGACGTCGCGGGCGCCAGCGCGAAGCGCGGTCTGTCCGAGGCCGTCGTTCGCGACATCTCGGAGAAGAAGAGCGAATCCGAGTGGATGCTCGAGACTCGGTTGAAGGCACTCAAGACCTTCGACCGCAAGCCCATGCCCAACTGGGGTTCGAACCTCGACGGCATCGACTTCGACAACATCAAGTACTTCGTGCGGTCCTCCGAGAAGCAGGCCGCCACGTGGGACGATCTGCCGGCCGACATCAAGAACACCTACGACCGGCTCGGTATCCCCGAGGCGGAGAAGCAGCGCCTGGTCTCCGGCGTGGCCGCGCAGTACGAGTCCGAGGTCGTCTACCACTCGATCCGCGAGGACCTCGAGCAGCAGGGCGTCATCTTCATGGACACCGACACGGGCCTGCGCGAGCACCCGGAGATCTTCAAGGAGTACTTCGGCTCGGTGATCCCGGCCGGCGACAACAAGTTCTCCGCGCTCAACACCGCGGTGTGGTCCGGCGGATCCTTCATCTACGTGCCGCCGGGCGTGCACGTGGACATCCCGCTGCAGGCGTACTTCCGCATCAACACCGAGAACATGGGCCAGTTCGAGCGAACCCTGATCATCGTCGACGAGGGTGCCTACGTGCACTACGTCGAGGGCTGCACGGCGCCGATCTACAAGTCGGACTCCCTGCACTCCGCCGTGGTCGAGATCATCGTGAAGAAGGGTGGTCGCTGCCGCTACACGACCATCCAGAACTGGTCGAACAACGTCTACAACCTGGTGACCAAGCGCGCCAAGGCCGAGGCCGGCGCAACCATGGAGTGGATCGACGGCAACATCGGATCCAAGGTCACCATGAAGTACCCGGCCGTGTGGATGACCGGCGAGCACGCCAAGGGCGAGGTTCTGTCCGTGGCGTTCGCCGGCGAGGGACAGCACCAGGACACCGGGTCGAAGATGCTGCACCTCGCGCCCAACACGTCGTCGAACATCGTCAGCAAGTCGGTGGCCCGTGGTGGCGGCCGTGCCTCGTACCGCGGACTGATCCAGATCAACAAGGGCGCGCACGGGTCGAAGTCGACCGTCAAGTGCGACGCACTGCTGGTCGATCAGATCAGCCGCAGTGACACCTACCCGTACGTCGACATCCGTGAGGACGACGTGACGATGGGTCACGAGGCAACCGTGTCGAAGGTGAGCGACGATCAGCTGTTCTACCTCATGAGCCGCGGCCTGACCGAGGACGAGGCCATGGCCATGGTGGTGCGCGGATTCGTGGAGCCCATCGCCAAGGAACTGCCCATGGAGTACGCACTCGAGCTCAACCGGCTCATCGAACTGCAGATGGAGGGTTCGGTCGGATGACCCTGCCGCAGACCGGAGTACAGAACGCCGTCGTGGGAGAGAACCCCGTCGGCGAGAACAAGCGCGCGATCGTCGCCAACAAGGGTGCGCAGTTCTCGTCGTACGACGTCCAGGCGTTCGAGATCCCCTCGGGCCGTGACGAGATCTGGCGGTTCACCCCGCTGCGTCGACTGCGCGGCCTGCACGACGGGTCCGCCGTGGCCGACGGTACGGCCGCGGTGTCGGTGGCGGGTGCCACCGACGCGGTCACCGTGGAGACGGTGGGCCGCGGCGATGCGCGACTCGGTGCCGCGGGCGAGCCTGCGGACCGCGTCGCCGCTCAGGCGTACTCGTCCTTCGAGACCGCCACCGTGGTGACCGTGGGCAAGGAAGCCGAACTCGCCGAGCCGTTGACGATCACCGTCGACGGTCCGGGCGTCGGTGCCGTGGCCTACGGCCACATCCAGATTCGAGTCGAGCAGTTCGCCTCGGCGACGATCGTGCTCGAACAGCGCGGCGGCGGCACCTACGCCGAGAACGTCGAGTTCGTGATCGCGGACGGCGCGAAGCTGACCGTCGTGGCCCTGCAGGAGTGGGACGACGACGCTGTGCACGTCGCCGCGCACCATGCCTCGGTCGGCCGTGACGCCACGCTGCGCTACTTCTCCGTCAGTCTGGGCGGCGATCTCGTTCGCCTGACCCCGGTGGTGAAGTTCCGCGGACCCGGCGGCGACGCCGAGCTTCTCGGACTGTACTTCGCGGACGACGGCCAGCATCTCGAGCAGCGCCTGCTGGTCCACCACAGCGCGCCGAACTGCCGGTCCAACGTCATGTACAAGGGTGCCCTCCAGGGCGATCCGTCCTCGAAGAAGCCGGACACGCACACGGTGTGGATCGGTGACGTGGTCATCGGTGCAGAGGCCGAGAACACCGACACGTTCGAGCTGAACCGGAACCTGATTCTCACCGACGGTGCCCGAGCGGACTCGGTGCCCAACCTCGAGATCGAGACCGGCGAGATCCTGGGAGCCGGCCACGCCAGCGCCACCGGGCGCTTCGACGACGAGCAGCTGTTCTACCTGCGCTCACGCGGCATTCCCGAGGACCAGGCGCGTCGTCTGGTGGTGCGCGGATTCTTCCAGGAGATCATCACCAAGATTCCGGTCGAATCGATTCGCGAGCGCCTCACGGACGCGGTCGAAGCCGAACTCGCACTCACCGAGACGTGACCGACGGTCGAGTCCCGGCGCAGTAGCGCCACCCATTCACACACCACAGGCAAGGAATCACCAATGTCCACCCTCGAAATCCGAGACCTGCACGTCGACGTCGCCAACACCGACGACGCGTCCGCGCCGATCGAGATCCTCAAGGGCGTCGACCTCACGGTGTCGTCCGGCGAAACCCACGCCATCATGGGCCCCAACGGCTCGGGCAAGTCCACGCTCTCCTACGCGATCGCCGGTCATCCCAAGTACCGCGTCACGTCCGGTAGCATCACGCTCGACGGCGAGAACGTTCTCGAGATGTCCGTCGACGAGCGCGCCCGCGCGGGCCTCTTCCTGGCCATGCAGTACCCCGTCGAGGTCCCCGGGGTCTCGATGTCGAACTTCCTGCGCACCGCCGCCACCGCCGTTCGCGGCGAGGCACCCAAGCTGCGGCACTGGGTCAAGGAAGCCAAGGAAGCGATGAACGAGCTCGAGATCAAGCCCGAGTTCGCGGAACGCAGCGTGAACGAGGGTTTCTCCGGTGGCGAGAAGAAGCGACTGGAAATCCTGCAGCTCGGACTGCTGAAGCCGAAGATCGCCATCCTCGACGAGACCGACTCCGGCCTCGACGTCGACGCGTTGCGCGTCGTGTCCGAAGGGGTCAACCGGTACAAGGAGCGCGGCTGGACCGACGCGGCCGACAAGCCCGTCGCCGGTGGAGTTCTGCTGATCACGCACTACACGCGCATCCTCCGGTACATCACCCCGGATTTCGTGCACGTGTTCTCCGACGGTCGCATCGTCCAGTCCGGCGGTGCCGAGCTGGCCGACGAGCTCGAGGCGAACGGGTACGAGCGGTTCGCGAAGACCAGCGCATGACCGTGTCCGCCCCGACGGCCTCGTTGGACGTGTCCCGGATCCGGGCGGACTTTCCCATCCTGGCGCGCACGGTGCGAGACGATAAGCCGCTGGTCTATCTCGACTCGGGAGCGACCTCGCAGCGTCCGGTTCAGGTGCTGGACGCCGAGCGGGACTTCCTCACCACGTGCAATGCCGCGGTACACCGAGGCGCACATCAGCTGGCGGAGGAAGCGACGGACGCCTACGAGGGTGCTCGTGAGAAGATCGCGGGCTTCGTTGGAGCGGATGTCGACGAGATCGTGTTCACCAAGAACGCGACGGAGTCGCTGAACCTGGTGACCTATGCGCTCGCCGACCCACGGTTCGACCGCGCGCTTCGCCCGGGTGACGAGATCGTGATCACCGAGCTCGAACACCACGCGAACCTCGTGCCCTGGCAGGAACTGGCGCGGCGGACGGGCGCGACACTTCGGTGGTACGGCGTCACCGACGAGGGTCGGATCGATCTCGATTCCCTGGAGCTCTCCGACCGCACTCGGGTGGTGTCCTTCACACATCAGTCCAACGTGACCGGTGCGATCGCGCCGGTCGCCGAGATCGTGCGACGCGCGCAGGCCGTGGGTGCGCTGGTGGTGCTCGATGCCTGCCAGTCGGTTCCCCACATGCCGGTGAACCTCCACGAGCTCGGTGTGGACTTCGCGGCGTTCTCGGGCCACAAGATGCTCGGGCCGTCGGGGGTCGGGGTGCTGTACGGACGCGCGGCACTGCTGGAGTCGATGCCTCCGGTCATCACGGGTGGCTCGATGATCGAGACCGTGACCATGGAGAAAACCACCTTCGCGGCGCCCCCGCAGCGTTTCGAAGCCGGTGTGCCCATGACGTCACAGGTCGTCGGACTCGGTGCCGCGGTGGACTACCTGCAGAGCCTGGGAATGGACGCGGTGGCCGCGCACGAGCACCGGCTGACCTCCGCGGCCCTGCGGGTCCTGGGAGCCATCGACGGTGTACGCATCGTGGGTCCGACCGACACCACTCTGCGCGGGGGAGCGGTGTCCTTCGTCGTCGACGGTGTGCACGCGCACGATCTCGGACAGATTCTGGACGACGAGGGTGTCGCGATTCGCGTCGGACACCACTGCGCCTGGCCGCTTCACCGCCGTTTCGGTCTGGCGGCGACGGCGCGCGCGTCGTTCGCGGTCTACAACACCGTCGACGAGGTCGACGTTCTCGGCGCGGCCGTGGTTCGCGCGCAGCGGTTCTTCGGAGCGGCATCGTGAGAATGGAACAGATGTACCAGGAAGTGATCCTCGATCACTACAAGCATCCGCACGGGCGTGGGCTGCGGGACCCGTTCGACGCCGAGGTTCATCACGTGAACCCCACGTGCGGCGACGAGGTGACGTTGCGGGTGCACCTCGACGGCGGCGCGGTGGCCGACGTCTCCTACGACGGACAGGGATGCTCCATCAGTCAGGCGGCGACCTCGGTACTCACCGATCAGGTGGTGGGGCAGTCCGTCGAAGATGCTCTGCGCACGGTCGATGCGTTCGCGGAGATGGTGGGCAGTCGCGGCAAGGTCGAGGGCGACGCCGACGTCATCGGCGACGGAATCGCGTTCGCCGGCGTGTCGCGGTACCCCGCTCGCGTCAAGTGCGCGTTGCTGGGATGGATGGCATTCAAGGATGCCGTTGTTCGTAGTGTGGATCGACTCGAAGCAGAACCGACCGGAGGATCATGATGAGTGAGACAGAAGACGTGACCATGAGCGGTGCCCCCGTCGTGAACCCGGAGAACGACGCGGTGATCGCCGATCTCGAAGAAGCGATGCGCGATGTCGTGGATCCCGAACTGGGCATCAACGTCGTCGATCTCGGTCTGGTCTACGGGATCTCGATCGACGACACGGCAACCGTGACCCTCGACATGACGCTGACGTCCGCGGCCTGCCCGCTGACCGACGTCATCGAGGATCAGTCGCGTTCGGCTCTGGTCCGCAGTGGACTGGCCGAGGAACTGAAGATCAACTGGGTGTGGATGCCGCCGTGGGGTCCGGACAAGATCACCGACGACGGCCGCGAGCAGCTGCGCGCTCTCGGATTCACCGTCTGACCCGTCGCATCGCGCGTCACGGTCCGACGAGATCCTTTCGGTAGATCCGATACGTCCGTTTCGGGTCCACCGGGTAGGACGATCGGAAGGACTGGAACCACCCACCGTCCACTGCGAGGGGGGCCGCTTCCACGGAGGCGTACCCCCGGTTGTGGATGCGTTCGAACAGCTCGAAGATGAGCATCGCCGAGGTTCCCCGATCGGGGCAGTCCGGATCGACGAACATCATGTCGAGGCGTACGTGATCACGGAATCGTGCTCCTCTCGGCCCGCGCCATCGGATCAGCGTGTGCAGGTCGCGAACCACCCCGAACCGCGACCGCACCGCTCCGGCGGCCGCCCTGTTCACATCGGGTATCCCCATGACGAACCCGACGATCTTGCCGTCGAGTTCGGCGAAGAGCACGATCTCGGGATCGAGAATCGGCTTCATCGTCTTCGCGAGTGCCGCCAGTTCGTCCGGTTCGACCGGAGTGAAACCCCAGTACGACCGGAAGGCCGTGTTGTACAGCTCGCGGACACTCTCGATCTCGTCGTCGAATCGGGCCATGTCCAACGAGCGAATGGTCACCGCCGAGCGCTGCCGCCATCGCGCAGCCAGCGTGCGCTTGCGTTCGAACTGCGGCGACTGCACCAGCGTGTGCGGGTCGTCGTGATAGAAGCTGTGGAAGTCCTTGATTCCGGTCAGTCCGAAGGATTTTAGGTGATCCCGGTACCACGCCGGATTGTGCGGCATCCCCACCAGTGGCGCGAAGTCGTTGCCGTGCACCAGAAGTCCCGCGCTCCACAGCAGGGACGGGCTCATCGGTCCGACCAGGGAGGTGAGTGAACGACTGCGTGCCCAGTCGGACGCCGCGGACAACAGAGCGTGCGCGGCCTCGGGGTCGTCGATGCACTCGTAGTAGCCGAAGTATGCGGTCGGTTCGTCGTAGTGGTCGATGAAGACCAGGTCTGCGATGGCCGCGATGCGCCCGACCAGCCGGGTCCCCCGGTAGGCCAGGAATGCCTGCGAGGCCATCCGGCGCCGTGTGTTCGCCGAGGGTCGACGGAGCATGTCGTCGGGGTCGGCGGCGTCGCCCGGAATCCAGTGTGGATCGGACCGGTAGACCACGAAGGGGACGCGGTCGAACGCCGACCAGTCCCGACGTGTGCGGACCGGGCGGACGGTCACGGCATCGGAGTCGCGGCGTGATGTACGGCGTCGGAACTCCACGTTGAGGGTCATCGGGCTCCTCGGGTGCGGGCGAGCACTGATTCGCCGGCCCAGACGTACTGGCCGGGGCGGACGTCGACGGTGTCGACCAGCTCATCGGGCAGGAACACATCGCACTGCGATCCGAATCGGATCAATCCGTACTGCTCGCCCCGGCGAAGACGGTCACCGATGTCGGTTCGGGCGACGATCCGGTCGACCCACAGGTCGGCGATCTGGGTGACGAAGACGACGGCACCGCTGTCGTGCCGCAGTCCGATGGTCAGGCGCTCGTTGGTCAACAGGTAGTCGCACCCCTCGTCGAACGGGGTGCGGCGCAGGAAGAGATTGGCCGTCATGCGCGCCATCGAGCGGTTGAACGGGGCGGCGCCGCGGTGCCGGCGCACGATCACCTCGCCGTCGACCGGGGCACGATTTCGGTGGACCGAGTACTCCGTCATGTACGTGCCCACGAGCCACCCGCTCGACACATCTCCGGCTCCGGTGTACTCCGACAGCGGAATGTGTCTCCGCTTCTTCACCGCCACCGGAACCCGACCGTCGTCGACGCGCTTGACGTAGGTGACGAATCCGTCGGCTGCAGCGACCACGGTGCGCGGATCCGCCGGGGGAGTGCGAGCAGGATCTCGGAGGAACGCCGCCGTGCGCCAGTAGGAATACCCAGCGACGAGACCGGCCGCCGACAACACTGCCGAGGTGGACGCGGCTCTCATCGACCGTCGGTGACGCGGACCGGGTCCGGCTTCCCGTGATCGATCCGCTCGACCACCGTCATGAACGCGTCGAACGACCGTGTGCGCAGAACCGAGTCCACCGCGGTCGCCGCCAGCCCCAGCGTGGCGAGTGCGAGGTAGTAGACGAGCGTCGACACGAACTGCACGAAGTCGAGGGCGAACACGCGCATCCGGTAGCGCCCCGAGTCCTCGAGGAAGACGGGCTCGGGCGCCAGCGTGGGGGTGAGGCCGCCGCTCACGCGGTGACCAGGGGACGCCGGGCCGGGAGAGGTCGGAAGTCGACCTTCGACAGGTAGAGCGTGAACAGCGATCGATGATCCCACCACGATGTGTCGAAGTCGGCCGGCAGGCGGGACGGCGCGTTCGAGCGTCTGATGAGATCGTTGACGTCCGAGCCGAGCAGCGATGCGGTCTTCGCCGCGGGGATGCGGCTGTTCACGAGGGCGAGGAACTCGCTCCACGGCACCACGTCGATTCCCAGGATGTTCGCGATGACGGTGTTGCTGTAGGGCTCGGGATTCGACGGCACGAGATGGTTCGACGGCGTCTCCTGCAGCGCGTTGTCCACCAACACCCGCGACAGGACGTCCACGGGCGCGTAGTTCATCCCGGGGCCGTCCCAGATGGCCCCCACGCCCTTGGCGATCTCGATCGCGCGCCAGAAGCTGTAGACGCGGCCCGGGTCCTTGCCGACCGTCGTCGAGCCCAGCACGTACGGAGATTCGCACAGCGTCACCGAGGCGACGCCGTCACGGGCGAGCCAGCGGAGAAGGCGGCCGTTGATCCACTTCATCTGGCAGTACCCGGAGTACCACCAGGAATCGGGGCGCAGGAAGTCCTCGGGACTGGTGTAGATGAAGGCGCCGATGCTGCCCATGTACGTCAGATGCTTGCGGCGGTCCTCCAGGGTGAACTGCACGACGCGGAGCAGGGACTCGAACCAATCGGAGCGCAGTGCGAGGTAGGTGGAGTCGTAATCCGTGGAGCTCGCGGAGTTGAACACCTGGTCGACGGTGCGGCGAAGGTGCAGGTAGGTCTCCTCGTCGAGACCGAAGTGGGTGCGCGTGGGGACGGCCTCGACGACGACGATCTTGGACCGGTCGATGTCGCCGATCGAGTACTGGCTCACGGTTGCTTCGAAACGGTCCGACGCCGACTCCGATTCCGTCGATCGCACCCCGGCATAGACGACGTCGGTCTCCGGACGCACCGACAGCTCGGCGACCAGGTGCGCGCCCACGAAGCCGTTGGCGCCGAACACCAGCGACACCCGGTGAGCCGGCGCGTCCATGGCGGCGACCAGTTCGGCGGTGTTCTCGTCGATGACAGGCCTCAGCAGATCTGCGTCACCCGCGCTCAGTGCGGCCAGATCCGCATATTTGCGACCGAACAGAATCGACGGTGAATCCGATGTCAGTGCCATTACCGAACTGACCAGATGGGCGTCGTTGGCCGTGGTGGTGAAAACGTAATCGTCGTGCATTGGTGAACCCCCCCGAGGTCGTGACCGAGATGTTGCGGCGAATTCACGCGACCGATCGAGATCCGCACGAACGGCGGCGGCCCGAGAATCGAATGGGCGACGCGCAACCCAACGGAATCAGACTAAGGGGTGTTTGCGTATCCGAAACCTCAACGGAATTGTGAGACATCCGAACAGAACGCAACCGGATTTGTGAGCGATCCGATGGGGTCCGCGGCGGCGTCGGTCCTCAACTCGCCCGCTTCTTGGCTGCGGTCTTCTTCGCGGCGGTCTTCTTGGCGGGCGCCTTCTTCGCTGCGCCGCCTTTACCCGAACCACCCTCGCCCCCAGACGTTTTCGTGGCAGCGGCTTTGCTGCCGCCCTTTTCGGAGGATGCTGCGTCGTCGGCCCCCCGTCGTTTCGAGTCGGATTTTCCTCCGCCGCCGTCGGACTCGGCCGACGTTCGAGTCGACGTCGTCGCGACCCGTGCGCCCGCGGCCTCGACACTGCGCTGCAACGCCGCCACCAGATCGACGACCTCGGCGTCCTCTCCCGAGTCGTCGCCGTCCGGTTCGGCGCGCACCACTTTCTCACCACCGTTCTCGATGGATTCTTCGAGCATCTTGCGCAATTCGATCTGGTAGTCGTCGGTGTATTCGGTCGGATCGAAATCGCTCGACATGGACTCGACGAGAGCACCGGCCATGGTGAGTTCTCGTGCGGCCGGTGACGACGCGTCGTCCAGTGACGAGAACTGGGCCGCCCGCACCTCGTCCGGCCACAGCAGGGTCTGCACGACCAACACGTTCTCGCGCACTCGCAGTGCCGCGAGACGCGTCTTCTGGCGGAGCGTGAAGTGTACGAGCGCGGTGCGCTCGGTCGACTCGAGCGTCTCGCGCAACAACACGTAGGCCTTGGGGGACGTCGAGTCCGGTTCGAGGAAGTAGCTCTTGTCGTAGAGAATCGGGTCGATCTGATCGGTGGGCACGAACTCGAGGACCGGAATCTCGTGCTTCTCGGCCGCGGGCAGATTCGAGAAGTCCTGGTCGGTGAGGATGACGCGATCACCGTCGGGCGACTCGTAGGCCTTGTCGATGTCGGCGAACTGCACGGACTCTCCGCACACCGAGCACTTGCGGTCGTATTTGATCCGGCCACCGTCCTTGCCGTGGACCTGATGGAACTTGATGTCGTGATCCTCGGTCGCGGTGTACACCTTGACCGGCACGTTCACCAGCCCGAAGGCAATGGCGCCTTTCCAGATCGATCGCATGCGTCAATCTTGGAGGACCGCAGGTCACATTGCCAGCCGTCGACCTCAGCGGCGACGAATCCGGCCGCCCACCGCAGCGGTCGCGGAGTCGCGCACGGCCCGCAGGATGACCGTCCGGATGCCGTTGTCGATCCGACCGAAGAGGTCGAGCATCGCGCCCGACGTCGCGCGGACGTCCTCGTCGGCGGACAGGTACGCCCGCTGACGTTCGATCGGCAACGAGAAGAAGTCGTCGAAGAAGTGCACCAGCTTCTCGCTCGGCATCGTCAGCAGCGCGTCACCTCCCACCGACCGCAGGGCCGCCACGGACTCCAGGGCAGCGGTACGTCGAAGTCGGTCGCGGCGGTTTCCGGCGCCCGTGATGCGCGCGGTGATCACGTCGGCACGCCGCAGAGACGCGGCCACGCTGTATCCGGTGGCCGGATGCATGGCCGAACTGCGAGCGCCGGTGACCTCGACACGACGGTGAGCTCGCGGCGGGGGCCTCATCGCGAACCGAACGCGCTCGACGTCCTCGTCGCCGGAGACGGACACTCCGCGGACGGCGAGTCGGTGTCGCAGTCGGTCGGCCAGCACGTCGAAGCTCAGACCCGGCCGACCGACGAGGCAGGTCTCCTCGAGCAGAACGCGGTCGTCGTCGAGCGGGACGGCGTAGAGGAACGACGGGGTCTCGTTCGCCCGAGCGCCGTTGTCGCGGCGCCAATCCATGATGTAGGCCTCGGCCGCGCCGAGAGCCGGCGCGGCGGCATCTCGGGAGAAGACCAGGCCGTATGCGGTCTGTTCCGGGATCCCGGCACCCACGGCCGAGCCGCGAGCGTCCACCACGGCGTCGGCTCGAATCCTCGATCCGTCCGACAGGGACACCCGGTGTCCGTCGACGTTCGTCGCCGAGGCATGCACGTCCCGCACCGTGTCGACGGTGAGGAAATCCTGCAGGCGGCCCGTGTCGAGCACCACGTACGGCCGCGCGACCACGTGGCCGGCGATCGCGTGGACACCGGGAGCGGCCACCTCGGCCGCGCGCACGTCGCGGTCGAGCCACGACGGTAGTTCGTCCGCCCACATTCCGTAGGTGTTGCGCCAGCGTCGCCGCGGATGCGGGTCGACCACGGCGACCGTCGCGCCCGCCGCCGCCGCTCGGAAGGCGGCCGCGCGACCCGACGGCCCGGCTCCGAGGACGACGACGTCGGGATCGGACACCGTGCCGTCGTGACGGCTCAGAGGGAGCCGGTGGCCAACAGGCCACCGTCGACGCGAACGGTCTCACCGGTGATCCACGAGGCCTGGTCCGACGCGAGGAACCCGACGAGGCGTGCGATGTCCTCGGGGGTACCGAGACGCTTCATCGGGTAGCCCTGCGATGCGTTGTCCTCACCGCCGGCGACGAGCGCCTCGGCGAACTTGGTCTTCACCACGCCGGGGGCCACCCCGTTGACGCGGATCTTCGGGCCGAGTTGCCACGCCAGTTCCTCGGTGAGCCGGATGAGTGCGGCCTTGGACGCGCCGTACGCGGCGATCACGCCCGTCGAACGCATGCCGGCCACGCTGGCGACGTTGACCACGGCGCCGCCGTGCTCGCCGAGCCAGGCCCGGTAGGCCTCCTGGATGTAGCCGAGGGTGGCGACGACGTTGACGTCGAAGATCTTGCGAACACCGTCGAGGTCGGCGTCCATCAAGGAGCCGTAGACCGGGTTGATGCCCGTGTTGTTGACGAGGATGTCGAGGGATCCCAGTTCGGAAACAGTGCGATCGACGGTGTCGCGACGCGACTGCGCGTCTCCGGCGTTCCCTGCTATGGCCAGGACCTGCGCGCCGGGAGCGGCGGACCGCAGTTCGTCGGCCGCCGCGTTCAGCTGCTCTTCCTTGCGGGCGGTGATGGTGACGGAGGCTCCGCGCGCGAGAAGATCCGCAGCGATGGCCTTCCCGATACCGCGACTCGCGCCCGTGATCAGTGCGACTTTTCCCTGGAGTTCCGGTTGAGGGTTCATGCCCCGACGTTAGCGGAGTCACTCTCACGTGGGTGATGGGGTTGCCCGGGCAGGTTAAAATGAGGGTTTGACGTCCGCAGTCGTTCGACACCGCGAGACGACCCGAACTTGCCGCCTCGACAGTAGGAGCCGATAACACGTGATAACCGCCACCGATCTGGAGGTTCGCGCCGGCGTGCGCACCCTCCTGTCCGCTCCCGGCCCCGCACTGCGCGTGCAGGCCGGAGACCGAATCGGTCTGGTGGGTCGCAACGGCGCCGGTAAGACCACGACGATGCGAATTCTCGCGGGCGAGGGTGAGCCGTACGCGGGATCCGTGGCGCGCACCGGTGAGCTCGGGTACCTCCCACAGGACCCCAAGGAGGGAAACCTCGAGCAGCTGGCGAAGGACCGAGTGCTCTCGGCCCGCGGTCTCGACACCCTGCTGAACAAGATGGAGAAGCAGCAGGCGCTGATGGCCGAGGTGGCGGACGAGGCCCTGCTCGACAAGGCGGTCCGCAAGTACGGCGAACTCGAGGAGCAGTTCGCGTCCCTCGGCGGATACGTCGCCGAGAGCGAGGCCGCGCGGATCTGCAACAGCCTCGGTCTGCCCGATCGCATCCTCGGCCAGGCGATGCGCACGCTCTCCGGTGGTCAGCGTCGTCGCGTCGAGCTCGCTCGCATCCTGTTCGCCGCCTCCGACGGCAGCGGTGGTCGATCGGGAACGACGCTGTTGCTCGACGAACCCACCAACCACCTCGACGCGGATTCCATCACCTGGTTACGAGGCTTCCTGCAGAGCCACGAGGGCGGGCTGATCGTGATCAGCCACGACGTGGAGTTGCTGGCGGACGTGGTCAACCGAGTGTGGTTCCTCGACGCCGTGCGCGGCGAGCCCGACGTCTACAACATGGGGTGGAAGAAGTACCTCGACGCCCGCTCCACGGACGAGCAACGGCGCCGTCGCGAGCGAGCGAACGCCGAGAAGAAGGCCGGAGCGCTGCGGGTTCAGGCAGCGAAGATGGGTGCGAAGGCCACCAAGGCCGTGGCCGCGCAGAACATGGCCAAGCGAGCCGACAAACTCATGGCGAACCTCGACGAGGAGCGCGTGTCGGACCGGGTCGCTCATATTCGGTTCCCCGAGCCCGCCGCCTGCGGCAAGACCCCGCTCATGGCCACCAATCTGACCAAGATGTACGGATCCCTCGAGATCTTCGCGGGTGTGGATCTGGCCATCGACCGCGGATCCCGCGTGGTGGTGCTCGGGCTCAACGGTGCCGGCAAGACGACGCTGTTGCGGATCCTCGCCGGTACCGAGAAGAGCGATTCCGGGTCCATCGATCCGGGACACGGTCTGCGCGTCGGGTACTTCGCTCAGGAGCACGACACGCTGGACGACATGGCGAGCGTGTGGGAGAACGTGCGGCACGCCGCGCCGGACACCCCCGAGCAGGAACTGCGATCGTTGCTGGGCGCCTTCATGTTCACCGGTCCCCAGCTCGAGCAACCCGCGGGCACACTGTCCGGCGGAGAGAAGACCCGCCTGGCGCTGGCCGGTCTCGTGTCGTCCGCCGCCAACGTGCTACTGCTCGACGAGCCCACCAACAACCTCGACCCCATCTCGCGCGAACAGGTGCTCGAGGCGCTCCGCAGCTACAAGGGTGCGGTGGTGCTGGTGACGCACGATCCGGGTGCCGCCGAGGCGCTGTCTCCCGAGCGGGTCATTCTGCTGCCCGACGGGACCGAGGATCACTGGTCGCAGGAGTACCTGGAGCTCATTCAGCTGGCGTAGTCGCCGCGCCCGCGTTGTGGCGCCGCACCGACTCCTCGACCAGATCGAGCACGGCCGGGAGGTTCTCGCTTCCCTGTCCCGACGCGATGCGGGCGACGAGTCCGTCCATCACGAGGTCGAGGTAACCGAGAAGGACCGTGGTCGGGACGTCGTCCCGCAGCCGGCCCGCGGACTTCTGCCGTTCCAGGCGTGAGAGAACCGCGTCCTGAAGCTCTGCCGACCGCTCGGACCAGCTCGCCCGGAAGTCGGCGTCGGTGCGCAGGCGGCGGGCGATCTCGAGGCGGGTGCCGAGCCAGTCGAACTGCTCCGGCGACGCGAGCATGTCTCGCATCACCTGGACGAGACCCTGTTCGGCGGCCACATCGGCCATACGGCGAGCGTCGTCTCGGGCGAGCGCCAGGAACAGCCCGTCCTTGTCCTTGAAGTGATGAAAGATGGCGCCGCGGGACAGACCACTGGTCTCCTCGAGTCGACGGACCGTGGCGCCCTCGTATCCGTACTCCGCGAAGCATCGTCGGGCGCCGTCCAGGATCTGACCGCGGCGGGCGGCCAGGTGGTCCTCACTGACCTTGGGCATGAGCGCGACCGACTTTCGAGACGGAGTTCGGGTGGGCCGACAGCGGGCCCGGCAGCAGGAGCTGCCGGGCCCGCGTCGAAAGATCGGGCCGAGAGAGAAATCAGCCGATCATGTTGCGCAGTACGTACTGCAGGATGCCGCCGTTGCGGTAGTACTCCGCCTCGCCGGGCGTGTCGATGCGCACCACGGCGTCGAACTCGATGGTCGAACCGTCCTCCTTGGTCGCGGTGACCTTCATGGTCGAGGGCGTGCGGCCCTCGTTCAGTTCGGTGATGCCCGTGATGTCGAAGGTCTCGGTGCCGTCCAGCTTCAGCGACGAGGCCGATTCGCCTGCGGGGAACTGCAGCGGGACGACGCCCATTCCGATGAGGTTGGAGCGGTGGATGCGCTCGAACGACTCGGTGATGACGGCCTTGACGCCGAGGAGGCGGGTGCCCTTCGCCGCCCAGTCGCGTGAGGACCCGGAACCGTATTCCTTGCCACCCAGGATGACCAGCGGGATGCCCGCCTCCTGGTAGTTCTGCGACGCGTCGTAGATGAAGGCCTGCGGGCCACCGTCCTGCGTGAAGTCGCGGGTGTAGCCACCCGAGACATCGTCGAGGAGTTGGTTGCGCAGTCGAATGTTCGCGAACGTTCCGCGAATCATCACCTCGTGGTTGCCTCGACGCGAGCCGAAGGAGTTGTAGTCCTTGCGCTCGACGCCGTGGTCGTCGAGGTACTGCGCAGCCGGCGTCCCGGCCTTGATGTTGCCGGCGGGGGAGATGTGGTCGGTGGTCACCGAATCGCCCAGGTACGCCAGCACTCGTGCGCCGGAGATGTCCGTGACGGGCTCCGGCTCCTTCGGCATGCCGTCGAAGTACGGAGGCTTGCGCACGTAGGTGGACTCGGCGTCCCACTCGAACGTCTTGCCGTCCGGGGTGGGCAATCCGCGCCAGCGCTCGTCGCCCTTGAAGACGTCGGCGTAGCCCTTGACGTACATCTCCTGCGTGATGGAGGAGGTGATCGTCTCCTGGATCTCCTTCTGGCTGGGCCAGATGTCCTTCAGGAACACGTCGTTACCGTCGTGGTCCTGACCCAACGCGTCGTTCTCGAAGTCGAAGTCCATGGTTCCGGCCAGGGCGTACGCGATGACCAGCGGCGGCGACGCCAGGTAGTTCATCTTCACGTCGGGGGAGATGCGACCCTCGAAGTTGCGGTTGCCGGACAGGACGGCGGTGACCGTGAGGTCGTTGTCCTGGATGGCCTCGGAGATCTTCGGATCCAGCGGGCCCGAGTTGCCGATGCAGGTGGCGCAGCCGTAACCGACCAGGAAGAAGCCCAGCTTCTCCAGGTACGGCCACATGCCGGCCTTGTCGTAGTAGTCCGTGACGACCTGCGACCCGGGTGCCATGGAGGTCTTGACCCACGGCTTGCTGGTGAGGCCCTTGTCGACGGCCTTCTTGGCCAGGAGAGCTGCGCCGAGCATGACCGACGGATTCGAGGTGTTGGTGCACGACGTGATCGACGCGATCGCGACGGCGCCGTGATCGAGCACGAACGAACCCTGTGCGTCGGAGTTGACGCGGATCGGGTTGGTCGGACGTCCCTCGGCGTTGCTGGCCGCGGAGTGCAGCGGCTCCGCACCGTCGTCGGCGAAAGTCAGTGTGGCCGGGTCGGAGCCGGGGAAGGTGCTGTCGAGGGCGTCGTCCAGTTGCGAGGGGGTCGCGTCGACCTCTTCACCACCGACGTAGTTGTGGATGTCCTTGCGGAACGCGATCTTGGACTCCGACAGCAGGATTCGGTCCTGCGGGCGCTTCGGTCCGGCGATCGAGGGCACCACGTCTCCGAGGTCGAGTTCGAGGTACTCGGAGTACGTCGCCTCGTTCGACGGGTCGTGCCACATGCCCTGCTCCTTGGCGTACGCCTCGACCAGCGCGAGCTGGTCCTCGGAGCGGCCGGTCAGGCGCAGGTAGTCGACGGTCTCGGAGTCGATCGGGAAGATCGCTGCCGTGGAACCGAACTCGGGGCTCATGTTGCCGAGCGTCGCGCGGTTCGCCAGCGGGACCTCGGCGACACCCTCGCCGTAGAACTCGACGAACTTGCCGACGACGCCGTGCTTGCGCAGCATGTCGGTCACCGTGAGAACCACGTCCGTCGCGGTCACGCCCGGCTTGATGCCACCGCTGAGCTTGAAGCCGACGACGCGGGGGATGAGCATGGAGACGGGCTGACCGAGCATGGCCGCCTCGGCCTCGATGCCGCCGACGCCCCAGCCGAGCACGCCGAGTCCGTTGACCATCGTGGTGTGGGAGTCGGTGCCGACGCAGGTGTCCGGGTACGCCTGACCGTTCCGGACCATGACGGTACGGGCGAGGTGCTCGATGTTGACCTGGTGCACGATGCCGGTGCCCGGCGGGACGACCTTGAAGTCGTCGAACGCGCCCTGGCCCCACCGCAGGAACTGGTAACGCTCTCCGTTGCGCTGGTACTCGATGTCGACGTTGCGCTCGAAAGCGTCGGCGCGGCCGAAGACGTCGATGACCACCGAGTGGTCGATGACCATCTCGGCGGGCGCGAGCGGGTTGACCTTCTCCGGGTCTCCGCCGAGGGCCGTGACGGCTTCGCGCATGGTGGCGAGGTCGACGATGCACGGCACGCCGGTGAAGTCCTGCATGAGCACGCGCGCGGGCGTGAACTGGATTTCGATGCTGGGATCCGCGGACGGGTCCCAGGCGGCGATCGCCTCGATGTGATCCTTGGTGATGTTCGACCCGTCCTCGGTGCGAAGGAGGTTCTCCGCGAGGACTTTCAGGGCATAGGGCAACTTGTCGGTGCCGGGAACGGACTTCAGTCGGAAGATCTCGTAGGAGTTCTCACCGACCTCCAGGGTTCCCTTTGCGCCGAACGAATCGATACTTGCGGTCACGTCAGCTCCACTCGTCTTTGTCTTTGCTCGCCGGCGACAGGGCTGTGTCGACGGCGCTGAGCGAGAGTCGGCATCTCGGTCGTGCGCGCGGGGCTGCGAACGCGTGTCCACGGTTCGCGGCGTGCATCGTGGCCTCGATCCCGCCTTACTCTCTCGTGGTTCAAGTCTAACAGTACGCTTGTCCTGTGAGATTCTCGGCAGAATCGCCGTACCGGCGAGCCGTCGATGTTTCACAGTCCACGACCATCGTCGTGCACACGATGACCTCGCGCAACGATCACGGTGGCCCGGCGCGCGGACGATGCGAGACGACACGGTGCGGTGCGGTTCGTACCGTATGGTCGAGCCGCGCGCACGTACCCCGGCCACCTTCCCGACCTCGGACCCTCGGGCCCACCCACTCTCGACGCGGACGGACGATGTCTCTTTCTCTTCACTCCCTGCCGCTGCTCACGCTGCCGGCCGCGACCGACGTTCCCGGACTCGACGTGCCGTCGATCCTGCTGGACGTGGCCGACGATTCGGTGTCCGCGCCCGGGGCCGACGCGGAGGCCCTGCGGTCCGTCGTCGATCGGGCTCGCGACGACGCGGTCGACCTGAAGGTCGTGGTGCTCGGGGGCCGGCTCGACCGAGATTCCGAGCTCCGCGATCTGGCGACGACGATCGGCACCGACGAAGGCGGCACGGTTCTGGTGCTCGCACCGGGACAGGTCGGTTCGTTCAGTACCTCCGTCGACAGGGTCACCCTCGAGGCCGGACAGGACCGCGCGTACGACGCCGACGTCGTCGTGTCCGCTCAGAACTTCGTGGACGAGGTCACCCAACCGGGTCCGCCCTACACGCTGATCACCGTTGCCCTGATTCTCCTCGTCGCCGCGGTCGCGGCGGCTACGTGGCTGGCGAACGTGCGCCGAGCCCGGCGGACCGTCGCCACTGCTCCTGTCGCCCACGCGGATCGGGCGTCCACCGGGAGGCGCCCGGACCCTCCTCGTGACGCGGGGTCCCCCTCCGACCGGTGATCGAGATGCTTTCGGGTCTCGTCACAAAAAAAGTCGAAAAATTCTTTTCTTCGCGAACGCCCTGATCAGCGGCGATGGCACTCGTCGAATCACACGAGTGGCATTTGTGACTGAAGTTTCCTATGCGTAGCAAGTGTCGTACGGTTCGCATGGCACTGCTTGGGGAAGAAGTGTCGCAGAGGGACTCGTTTCGGCTCTCGGGGTTCGTGGTGGGTCACGCGGACCGTGGGAGGCGTCTGGCTGCGTCGTCCTCCCCGTGCGCGTGAACGCGGCGGCGCCGCGTAGCGGACGTGAGGGAGACACAGCTTGAAGTACCACTTCGTCGATCGGTCCCGTCGGGACCGATCGAGCACAACGCCTGCGTCCGTTCCCTCGCGCGGACGTACCCGTCGGACCGTCGGGGGAGCAGCCCTGGCCTTCGCTCTGGTGGTCGGCTCCACCGGCTTTCTCGGCGCCGGCATCGCAGCAGCCGTACCCCCGCCTCCGCCGAACCCCTCCGACTCCGACCTCGCCGCGGCGGACTCGAGGGTCGGTGATTCGCTCGGCCGCGTGGGCGAACTGATCGACCGTGTCGCCGCGGCGAACGAGCAACTCGCCGCGATCGATGCGCGCGTCGCGATCAAGCGTGAGGACGTCAACAAGGCCCTCGTCGATCTTCAGAACGCCCGTACCGCCGCCGACGCCGCCGCCGCCATGGTCGGCGTGGCCCAACAGGCCCTTCGAGACGCAGGCGCCATGATCTCCGACGCCCAGCAGAAGTTCGACGCGTTCGCTGTCAACGACTATGTCCGCGGAACCGGCTCGGCCCGAGTGTCCTCCTTGCTCGATGCCGACGGACCCCGCGATGTGATCGATCGTGCTCAGATCCTGCGTCTGCTCTCCGACAAGCAGAACGCGGTATTGGACGGACTTCAGCGGGCACGCACGGAACAAGCCAACCGCGACTCCACCGCGCGGGCCAGCAAGATCGAAGCCGACCGCGCCTCCGCCGAGGCCGACGCCAAGAAGGTGCAGGCGGAACAGGCCATTGCCGCGGCCCTGACCGCTCAGCAGGAGCAAGCCGCTCAGAAGGCCGTCGTGGAGGCGCAGCGGGACAGCGCCGGGGCCGAACTGGACCGCGCGCGCAGCGAAGTGGTCGGCCTCCAGGGACAGCGGCAGGCGTACCGGACGTGGGACGAGCAACGGCAGGCCGAAGAAGCGGCCGAGGAAGCCGCCGCCGAGGCCGCGCGTGCCGCTGCCGTACAGGCCGCGGCTCGGGTGGCCGCGGACCAGGCCGCCGCCGATCGAGCCGCCGAGCTGGTTGCCGGACAGCGCGAACACACCGACCTCGAGGGCACGGCGGTCGCCGAATCCGACGTCACGACACTCCCGGCCCCGTCCACACAGGCCCCGTCCACACAGGCCCCGCCCACACGACTCCCGTCCACTTCCACACCCGGCACCTCGGACACCCCGTCGTCGTCCGACACCCTGGTCGGCGCCGTCACGCCCGGAACCTCGCCGTCGGTGACCGCACCCGGAACCACGCCGTCCGGAACGTCCGGCTCACCCTCCGGTCCGCGGGGAAGCACCGGCAAGAATCCGAACCTCACCGGCAGCGCGGCGATCGAGCTGGTGATCGACCGGGGTATGTCGATGATCGGAACGCCGTACTCGTGGGGCGGCGGGAACGAGAACGGCCCCACCAAGGGCATCCGTGACGGCGGCGTGGCCGACAGTTACGGCGACTTCGACAAGGTCGGTTTCGACTGCTCCGGCCTCATGATGTACGCATTCGGCGGCCTCGGTATCTCCTTGCCGCACTACACGGGATATCAGTACACCGCCGGCAAGCAGGTGCCGTCCTCGCAGATCAAGCGCGGCGACATGGTCTTCTACGGGCCCGGCGCCAGCCAGCACGTCGCGCTGTACCTCGGCGACGGGCAGATGCTCGAAGCGCCGCAGTCGGGGAGCTTCGTGAAGGTGTCACCGTTGCGGACGGCCGGCATGACGCCCTATGCCGTTCGATTGGTCGAGTGACCCGCGTGAACTGCTGAGACTCCACGTGTCGCGGGCACCTGCCATAGTGGTGTGCGAAACGTGGTCGACGTCGCCGGTTCGCATCGTCGGTCGTCGGGGCACACGAAGCGACCTGTCGGTCCGGGCAAGAAAGCGGTGGTTTCACAGGTGACGTCACGAGAGAACGACGCGACCGATCTTCAGCGGGACGTGCAGACCCTCGAGAAGGCCGTCTACGAGGTCAAGCGTGTCATCGTCGGGCAGGACCGGTTGGTCGAACGGATCCTCGTGGGGCTGCTCGCTCGCGGCCACGTTCTCCTCGAAGGCGTACCGGGTGTCGCCAAGACCCTCGCGGTCGAGACGTTCGCGACGGTCGTGGGGGGAACATTCTCCCGTGTGCAGTTCACTCCGGACCTCGTTCCCACCGACCTCATCGGTACGCGCATCTACCGACAGGGCAAAGAGGAGTTCGACACCGAACTCGGTCCCGTCGTGGCCAACTTCGTGCTGGCCGACGAGATCAACCGCGCCCCGGCCAAGGTGCAGTCCGCGCTGCTCGAGGTGATGGCCGAGCGCCACGTCTCCATCGGCGGACACACCTACCCGATGCCCGATCCGTTCCTGGTGATGGCGACGCAGAACCCCATCGAGAACGAGGGCGTCTACCCGCTCCCCGAGGCGCAGCGAGACCGCTTCCTGTTCAAGATCGTCGTCGACTACCCGTCGGTCGAGGAAGAGCGAGAGATCGTCTACCGGATGGGTGTCACGGCGCCGGTTCCGAAGCAGATTCTCGGCCCCGAGGAACTCGTGCGCCTGCAGAAGGTGGCGGCATCGGTGTTCGTGCACCACGCGTTGGTCGACTACGTCGTGCGAGTCATCGCAGCGACACGGACCCCGCGTGAGGTCGGACTCGACGACGTCGCGGGATGGATCGCCTACGGAGCCTCGCCTCGCGCCACCCTCGGCATCATCAGCGCCAGTCGTGCGCTGGCTTTTCTGCGGGGACGCGACTACGTCGTGCCGCAGGACGTGCTCGAGGTGGTTCCCGACGTCCTGCGTCATCGGCTGGTCCTGTCCTACGACGCGCTGGCGGACGAGGTCACCCCGGAGCAGGTGATCACCCGCATTCTCCAGACGGTCGGTCTTCCGCAGGTGGGCGCACAGGCCGTCCCTCAGCAGCAGTTCCCCTCGCAGCAGGATCCCCGGCACCAGGGTGCACCGCAACAGGCTGCGCCGCAGCAGTTTCCGCAGCAGCAGGGTCCGCGACCGCAGTTCCCACCGCAGCAGGGACCTGCGCCGCAAGGTCCGCAGCAGGGTCCGGTCCAGCCGCAGGGCCCCCAACAGCAGGGCCCCCAGCCACAGGGCCCCCAGCCACAGGGCCCCCAGCCACAGGGCCCCCAACAGCAGGGCCCTCGGCAGCCCGATGAGGCGCAGCCGGGATCGAACGGATCGGCCGGGAACGGACCGGCGCCCTGGTTGCAGAAGCAGGCACCCGCGACCGACCCGACGCGGTGACGGAGCCCTCGACGCCGGCACGTCCACACGGGGCGCCGCCGTCCATGCGATCCGGCACCCTCGAAGACCCACGGCTGTCGGCCGCCCTGCGCACCCTCGAGTTGTCCGTCCGACGACGCCTCGACGGCGTCCTGCACGGCGATCACCTGGGTCTGATCCCCGGCCCGGGATCGGAACCGGGCGACGCCCGCGAGTATCAACCCGGTGACGACGTACGCCAGATGGACTGGTCGGTCACGGCTCGCACCACACACGCCCACGTACGGCAGACCGTCGCCGATCGGGAACTCGAGACCTGGATGGCGATCGATCTCTCGGCGAGCCTCGACTTCGGCACCATCGGATGCGAGAAGCGCGATCTGGCCGTCGCGGCGGCCGCCGCCATCGCGCACCTGACCAGCGGTGGCGGCAACCGCATAGGCGCCGTCGTCGCCAACGGTGAGCGTCTCGTGCGTATTCCCGCGCGCGGGGGTCGCGCGCACATCCAATCGATGCTGCGCGCGATCGCCACGACACCGTCGGCGGCGGACGGGGTACGAGGCGATTTCGTCGGCGCCCTCGAATCGTTGCGTCGGCCCGAACGTCGTCGGGGCATGGTAGTGGTCGTCAGCGATTTTCTCGGTGGCACCGAATGGGAGCGCCCGTTGCGTGCGCTGGCGGCACGACACGAGGTCCTGGCCGTCGAGGTGCTCGATCCCCGCGATCTGGATCTGCCCGACGTCGGTGACATCGTGCTGCACGATCCGGAGTCCGGTCGGACCCGAGAGTTCTCGGTGACACCGCAGCTGCGGGCGGACTTCGCGCGAGCCGCCGCCGACCATCGGTCCGACGTCGAGAAGATCCTTCGTCGGTGCAGCGCACCGCGAATGACACTGCGGACCGACGGTGATTGGATCGCGGACGTGGTGCGCTTCGTGTCCCGGCGTCGCCACGGTGCGAGCGCGGGAGCGATGCTGCGGTGAGCCTCTCCGAATTCTCGTCACCCTGGTGGCTGCTGTTCCTGCTCGTGGTCGTCGGATTGGCCGTCGGATACGTCGCCGCGCAGCGACGGCGGCAGCGAAACACCATGCGGTTCGCGAACATGGAGCTGCTCGAGCGGGTGGCGCCGGCGCGCCCCGGCCGCATCCGACACCTTCCCACTGCGTTGGTGCTCGTCGGTCTGATGTTCCTGACCGTCGCCCTGGCCGGCCCCACGTCGGATCAGCGGGTCCCGCGCAACCGGGCCACCGTCATGCTCGTCGTCGACGTGTCTCTGTCGATGGAGGCGACCGACGTGGAGCCCTCCCGGCTCGCGGCGGCGCAGGAGGCGGGCAAGAACTTCGCCGACGGGTTGACCCCGGGCATCAACCTGGGCCTCGTTGCCTTCGCCGGCACCGCGTCGGTCCTGGTGTCGCCGACCCCCGACCGCGAAGCGACCAAGACCGCCATCGACAACCTGAGGCTCGCCGAGCGCACCGCCACCGGCGAGGCGATCTTCACGTCCATGCAGTCGATCGAGACGCTCGGGGCAGTGTTGGGCGGCGGCGAGTCCGCGCCTCCCGCGCGCATCGTGTTGCTCTCCGACGGCAAGCAGACCGTGCCCGAGAGCGAGGACGATCCTCGCGGCGCGTACACCGCGGCGCGAGAAGCGGAGTCGAAGGGAATTCCCATCTCCACCATCTCGTTCGGCACGGGCTTCGGAACCGTCGACATCACGGACGAATCCGGTGGCACCCAACGGGTCGCGGTGCCGGTGGACGATCCGTCGCTCGAGGAGATCGCGAACCTCTCGGGCGGCAGTTTCTTCAGCGCGTCGAGTCTCGAGGAACTGACCGAGGTCTACGAGACCCTCGAGGAGCAGATCGGTTTCGAGATCACGCGCGGTGACGCCAGCCGCCCCTGGTCCATCGCCGGAGTTCTGTTCATCGCGGCGGGACTTGTCACAGCTTTGGCGTTGCGCCAGCGGCTGCCCTGAGGCTCATCGGTACCATTCGTCGAGCCGGAACGGCCTCCCGTGCGGACGAACCCCGTGCGGTCCCTCGAGAAGAACAGGTCCACGCATGTCCTCTGCGTCCGAAGCGTCACCGTCCACTCCCGCCGAAGCGTTCGTCTCGCGCTCGGTCCTGGTGACCGGCGGGAACCGTGGGATCGGACTGGCCGTGGCGCGTCGACTCGCGGCGGACGGTCACAAGGTGGCGGTCACCCATCGCAGTTCCGGTGCGCCGGACGGTCTGTTCGGTGTGCAGTGCGACGTGACGGACTCGGCATCGGTCGATGCAGCATTCACCGCGGTGGAGGAGCACCAGGGCCCGGTCGAGGTTCTCGTGGCCAACGCCGGCATCACCGACGACACCCTTCTCATGCGGATGACCGAGGAGCAGTTCACCTCGGTCATCGACGCGAATCTCACGGGGGCGTTCCGTGTGGCCAAGCGCGCATCCCGGTCGATGCTGCGCGCTCGGTTCGGGCGGTTCGTGTTCCTGGGCTCGGTCGTCGGTCAGGCCGGCGGCCCCGGCCAGATCAACTACGCCTCCTCCAAGGCCGGTGTGGTCGGCATGGCGCGGTCGCTGACCCGTGAACTGGGGTCCCGGTCGATCACCGCCAACGTGGTCGCACCCGGGTTCATCGAGACGGACATGACCGCGGAGTTGGACGACAAGCTGCGCGATCAGGCCCGCGAGTACATCCCCCTCAAGCGGCTCGGAAAGCCCGAGGACGTCGCGGCGGTCGTGAGCTTCCTCGCCTCTCCGGACTCGAGTTACGTCTCCGGCGCGATCATCCCGGTCGACGGCGGCATGGGCATGGGTCACTGACCGACGGAACCCGTCCACCCGACGCGACGCGTCCACTTGTTCTCTCACCGAAAGGCACACGCATGAGCGGCTTGCTCGAAGGAAAGACCATCCTGATCACGGGGATCATCACCGACGCCTCGATCGCCTTCCACGCGGCGAAGATGGCGCAGGAACAGGGCGCCAAGGTCGTCATCACCGGGTTCGACCGTCTTCGGCTGATCGATCGCATCGCCCAGCGGCTTCCGAAGGAGGTGCCGCCGGCGATCGAACTCGACGCCACGAACGAGGAGCACCTCGCCGCGCTGGCCGGCCGGATCCAGGAGGTCGCTCCGGAGGGCATCGACGGAGTCCTGCACTCCATCGCGTTCGCGCCGCGGTCCCTCATGGGACCGGGCTCGTTGCCGTTCCTCGAGGGTCCCGGTCCCGATGCGGCCGCGGCGTTCCAGATCTCGGCGTGGAGTTACGCCTCCCTCGCTCGCGCGGTCCTGCCCGTCATGAACCGTGGCGGTTCGATCGTCGGTATGGACTTCGACCCCCGCACGTCGATGCCGTTCTACAACTGGATGGGTGTGGCGAAAGCCGCGCTGGAATCGGTGAACCGGTACGTCGCTCGCGAGGTCGGCGAGGCGAAGGGCATTCGATCCAATCTCGTTGCGGCCGGACCGATCAAGACCCTGGCAGCCAAGGCCATCGCCGGTACGGCCACCGGGGACGCGTCGAAGATGGAGCAGCTCAACGAGTACTGGGACGGGGCGTCCCCGATCGGATGGGACGTCAACGACCCCACCGCGGTGGCCAAGTCGATCTGTGCGTTGCTCTCGGACTGGCTGCCGGCCACGACCGGGTCCATCGTCTACGTCGACGGAGGTGCGAGCCACAACACCTGGTTCCCCGAGAACATGTAGTTCGGGGTCCACCGCTCGGCGAGGCACGATCGCGGCGGGGCACAATGGGGACATGACGTTCGATGCTCTCCTGCTCCTGTCCTTCGGCGGTCCGGAAGGACCGGACGAGGTGCGTCCCTTCCTCGAGAATGTCACCCGCGGTCGGGGTGTCCCTCCCGAGCGGCTGGACGAAGTGGCCGAGCACTACCACCACTTCGGAGGGGTCTCGCCGATCAATCGGCTCAACCGCGAGATCATCGCGGCGGTCGAAGCCGAATTCGCGCTCACCGGAATCGATCTGCCGGTCTACTTCGGTAACCGCAACTGGCACCCCATGATCGAGGACACCGTCGCCACGATGCGCGACGACGGTGTTCGCTCCGCCCTGGTCTTTCCCACCTCTGCCTGGGGCGGGTACTCGGGATGCCGCCAGTACCACGAGGACATCGCGCGGGCGAGAGACGCGGTATCGGGGGCTCCCGAACTGCAGAAGATCCGCCAGTACTACGACCATCCTCTGATGGTCGAGGCGTTCGCCGACGCCATCGTGTCCGCGCGGACCGGTCTGCCCGCCGAGCGCCGAGACACGGCTCGACTGGTGTTCACGGCCCACTCGGTTCCGGTCTCGGCCGACGAGGCCGCCGGTCCGCCGTTCGCCGGGGGCAATCTGTACAGCCGCCAGGTCGCGGAAGCGGCGAGGCTGTGTGCTGCGGCGGCGGGGTTCGACGAGTTCGACGTGGTGTGGCAGTCCCGGTCCGGTCCGCCGCAGATCCCGTGGCTCGACCCGGATATCTGCGATCACCTCGAAACACTGTCCGAGCGAGGGGTGGACGCGGTGATCGTGTGCCCGGTGGGGTTCGTGTCCGACCACCTCGAGGTGGTGTGGGATCTGGACACCGAGGCGACGGAGAAAGCCGACGAGCTCGGAATGTCGTTGGTGCGCGCGGGAACTCCCGGCGCCGATCCCCGTTTCGCCACCCTGGTCCGAACGTTGGTGCAGGAACAGACGGTCGGAACCGAGGCGCTGCGACTGGGCCGCGAGCCGGCTTTCGGCAGCACACGCGACGGCTCGCCGTGCAACCCGAACTGCTGTGAACCTCCCGTACGGCGCAGGCCCGCCCCGACGTCCTGACCCCGACCGGCGTCTCGATCCGGTCGAGTGCCCGGCCTCAGCGGCGTGGACCGAGGAACTCGTCGATCGCGGCGCCGACGGCCACGCGGCGAGCGGTTCGCACGGACGCCAGCAAGGGTCGGAGAAGGTCCTCGCGAGCCGCGGCGGCGGTGCTCGTCGCCGCGTCGGACGGCGAGGTCGTCCGCGCCGCCTCCAGAATCGCCGCGACGCGGTCCGCGGTGTCCAGCACGCGCGTGGTGCGCTGGGGCAGTGGGGGATAGCGGTGCCGTTGCGTACCGGCGAGGCGCTCGGCGATCAACGTGTGCGGGTCACCCACGACGCGGCTGTTCGCGACGGTGTGTTGCGCGGCCAGCGCGTCGGCCGCGTCTCGCACCGTGTCGCGCAACGAGAACTCGACGTCACCGAGGGACAGATCGCGTCGCGGCCGCGGTACGCGCACCGAGAACACGGTCCAGCGCAACACGTCCGGTCCCTCCGGGGTGGGGACGAACCCGACGCCGTTTCCGTCGGGAGGGCCGACCAGGACTCCCTCGCCGGCCATCACCGCCGCGGTCGCGAAGTCCGTGCCGACGGGTAGTCCGGCGACGTCGCCGGGCGCGGGGAGTACCAGGTCGATTCCCGGGTTGCCGCCGTCGGCCGGAGTCGCGTCCCGGACGGCGCGCAACAGGTCGGTGAGACCGGACTCCCGAGGGGTGGGCCAGGGCAGATCGAGGCGCTCGGCGGTGGCGGGGTCGGCGGCCACCAGCAGATGCATCGGCGACCATTCCGCGAGAGCATCGAGAACGTCGTCGGGTGCTACGGCCCCGGCGAGCCAGGCGCCGGACCAGATCGCGAGACTGGCTGAGGGAGTGGACACGAGAATCCAGTCTAGGTCGGCGTGGCGGCGAGTGCTCGAGGCGACGTTCTCGCTAGCGTTGCCCGTCGACGGTCGGCCCTCGCGCCGACCGACGGCGAGAACTCGAACGACGACGAGAGTGAGACATGGCGGGCGACAGCAGATACGGCGGAGACATCTTCGCCGGGCACCCGCGGCGAGCGCAGCGAACGGTGCCGTCGATCCCTGCGGACCGGGATCTCGTGGTCGAGGACGCGGAAACCGGGTTCTGCGGTGCGGTGGTCGGATTCGAGAAGTCCTACGACGGCGACTTCGTCCGCCTCGAGGACGGGCGGGGCCGCACCCGCATCTTCGCGATGAGGCCCGCGTCGTTTCTCGTCGACGGTGCGCCCGTCACGTTGACCAAACCGGTGTCTCGACCCGTCACTGCGCCGGAGCGCTCGGCCTCGGGTTCGACCAGGGTCGCCGACGTTCGTGCGAAAGTGGCTCTGCCGAGCCGCATCTGGGTCGAGGGCATTCACGACGCGGCCATCGTCGAGCGGGTGTGGGGGCACGATCTCCGCGTGGAGGGCGTCGTGGTCGAACACCTCGAGGGCCTCGACAATCTCGCCGAGCGGCTGCAGGCGTTTCGACCCGGCACGGGTCGGCGCGTCGGAGTGCTCGTCGACCACCTGGTCGAAGGCTCCAAGGAAGAGCACCTGACGCGATCGCTGGGGCCGCACGTGAGTGTGACCGGTCACCCGTACATCGATGTGTGGGAAGCAGTTCGGCCGTCGTCCGTCGGGATCTCCGCCTGGCCCCGTATTCCGCGCGGCGAGGACTGGAAGACCGGAGTCTGCCGCGAATTGGGTTGGGGAACACCGCGCGACGGCTGGCGGCGCGTCTACGCCGCGGTGACGTCGTTCCGCGACCTCGAGGCCCCGCTCATCGGGGCGGTCGAACGGCTGGTCGATTTCGTGACCGAGCCCGAAACGTCTGGATAACAATCGTCGGCCCCGGGCATTCGCGACCCCCCGGCCGGTCCGCGTCAACGTACTGTGGAGTTCGTGGTTGCACTTCTTTGGCTCGTAGGCGCGGTACTTCTCGCTGCCGGTGAGGCGTTGTCGGGAGATTTCTTCTTGCTGATGCTGGCCGGTGGTGCACTCGGCACGGCCGGAGTGTCGGCGCTCGTCGACGGTCCGGTATGGATCGACGCCATCGTGTTCGCGGCGTTGTCGGCGGGCCTGATCCTCGGTGTCCGTCCGATGTTGACGCGGCGTTTTCGTAATCCTCCCGCTGTTCCCATGGGAGTCGAGGCATTGACGGGTAAGTCCGCCGTCGTGGTCGCCGAGATCGCCGAGCATTCGGGAACGGTGAACCTGGACGGTGACGTCTGGACCGCACGCCCGCTCGATCCCACCGAGGTGTACACGGCCGGAACCACCGTGACCGTGATGAAGATCGACGGCGCCACAGCCGTCGTGTGGAAAGGACCGTGACCACTTCTATGGTTGCACTCATAGTTCTCGCCGTCGTCGTGTTCCTGGTGGCGGTGGTCGTTGCCAAGTCCGTCACGCTGGTCCCGCAGGCCGAGGCCGCCGTGATCGAGCGGCTGGGCCGCTACTCGAAGACGGTGTCCGGTCAACTCGCGTTCCTGGTCCCGTTCGTCGACCGGGTGCGCGCCAAGGTCGACCTTCGCGAGCGTGTGGTGTCGTTCCCGCCGCAGCCCGTGATCACCCAGGACAACCTGACGGTGTCGATCGACACCGTCGTCTACTTCCAGGTGACTACGCCGCAGGCGGCCGTCTACGAGATCAGCAACTACATCGTCGGTGTCGAGCAGCTCACCACGACCACGCTGCGCAACGTGGTCGGCGGCATGACACTGGAGGAGACGCTGACCTCGCGTGACTCGATCAACGGTCAGCTCCGCGGTGTGTTGGACGAGGCGACCGGGCGGTGGGGCCTGCGCGTCGCGCGAGTCGAGCTCAAGAGCATCGATCCGCCCCCCTCCATCCAGGAGTCGATGGAGAAGCAGATGAAGGCCGACCGCGAGAAGCGCGCGACCATTCTGACGGCCGAGGGTCACCGGGAGTCGTCGATCAAGACGGCCGAGGGTGACAAGCAGAGCCAGATTCTTTCCGCCGAGGGTGCCAAGCAGGCATCCATCCTGTCGGCGGAAGGCGAGCGGCAGTCGCGCATTCTGCGGGCGCAGGGTGAGCGGGCCGCGAAGTACCTGAACGCGCAGGGTGAAGCCAAGGCTATCGAGAAGGTCTTCGAGGCGATCAAGGCCGGAAAGCCGACCCCCGAGCTGCTCGCATACCAGTACCTGCAGACCCTGCCCAAGATGGCGCAGGGCGACGCCAACAAGATGTGGGTCGTCCCCTCCGATTTCGGCGACGCGCTGAAGGGGTTCGCCAAGAATCTCGGCGCTCCCGGCGAGGACGGCGTGTTCCGTTTCGAGCCCAGCGATCAGGGCGAGACCCACAGCAAGCCGGAGGACGACACGGCCGAGGTTGCCGACTGGTTCGACACCAAGACCGATCCGGCGATCGCTCGTGCGGTCGCGGACGCGGAAGCGGTCGCTCGCAAGCCGGTCGACACCTCGCTCGGAGCGAGCGCCAAGGACATCGCGACTCCTGCAGTACCCGCGCCCGCGACGTCCGCTCCCGATGCCGTGACCGCTCCCGAGCCGCAGCGCGAGATCGACAACTGATCAGTTCGTCAGTCCCACACCCACACCACCGGCTGCGAGTGCCCACAGCACGCTGGTGAAGGTGCCGATGATGAAGTACTCGGACGCGTGGGCATCGCGTACCTCGGGGTAGCGGGCGAGTCCCTTCACCGCGAGCACCACGGCGATTCCCTCCGGCCAACCGGTCAGAACGGACGTCGCGACGGCCACGCGTTCGAGAACACCGATCGTCAACCCACCGCGCAGATCTTCGCGCGGTGGGTTCGTCGTGTCCGGGGCGCCGTGATGTCCCCGATTCGCCTCCCGGCTCACCTCGGTCTCGCGGCGAGCGAGGAGGAAGACGGCCGGCGCGACGACGGCGCCACCGGTGGCGGCCGCGAGCACCGTGAGCACGGATCCGACGACCACGGGAATGCCCGTCACCGGTTCCGGTATGGCCACCGCCGCGATACCCGCGACGGCCAGGGCCGCGACGGCGACCACGATGGTCGACCACCAGGGAGCGGGAATCCGGATCGGCGAGCGTGTCGACGCAGTACCGGGCAGGTCGCGGACCGGCACGAGCGGCACCACGGCGGCCAGAGCCAGTGCGACGAGTGCGAGGGCGGTCATCGCGGCGATCCTGCGCGGCGATCGGCCTCGGCCAGAAGTCGCGCGAGGGTGGGACGAGCGGCCGTCTCGGCGTGCCAGCCCGCCACGGTCAACCGTTGCGAGACGGCCTGGCGGCTGATGCCGAGTTCGGTGGCGGCGTCGCCCTGGGTCTCGGATCGGCGCATGGTGGCGACGGCCGCTCGACCGGCGTCGCTCCGGCGGATCACGAGCAGGGCCAGCAGGGTCAGAACGGCGTCGGCATCGGCAGCACTGATCTGGTCGACTCCCCGAACCGCGATGCGAGCCACCGCCCCCTTGGCCTCCGTGACCGCGGTTCGAGCGGCTTCGAATGCGGGACCCCGGCCGGCCCTGGTGCTGTCGGGAAGGGGAAGTTCGACGACGCCGACCCCGATGCCCACACTCCAGTCGCCGTCGTCGACGAGGTCCAGGGCCGTATCGACGACCAGTTCGGGATCGTCGGTGACGGCCTGGATCTCGTCACCGGCGGTGCGCTCGAACGGTCGGAGGAGACCGCGTTCGGCGTACCGCGCCACCGCGTCGGGAACCCGGTCGGTCCCGCGTCGGCTGCGCCGTTGGTCCACTGTCATGACGTACACAACGTCAAGCCTAGAAGCTTGTTCATGTGCAATCAAGCCTGCAGGCTTTACTAGACCCGATCAGGTCTCGGGGCTTGCGTCTCCCGGCACCGGCGCCGAGTCTTCGCGAGGCCGGGACGGCACCTTGGCGTCCAGGACGAGACCGGTCACGCCGACGGCGATACAGACCGCCGAAATCGTCAGCAGCACGGGATTCGCATTGCCGGCCAGAGCGTCGCCCACCAGCACGATGCCCACGGTGCCGGGGATCACGCCGCCGAGAGTGGCGAAGAAGAACGGCGTCAACCGAACCGAGGACAGCGCCGCGCTGTAGTTGACCACCGCGAACGGGACCGGTGCGATCAGGCGCAGGCTGCCGACGGCGAGCCATCCGCGCCGAGCGAGCCGCTCGTCGACGACGTCGATCATGGGGTGGCGCCAGCGTGCGGCGACCCAGTCCCGGCCGATGGTCCGCACGAGCAGCAACGCCAGTACCGCGCTGAGCGTCGTCGCACCCACCGACACGGCGATGCCGACGACGGGACCGAAGAGCACACCCGCCGACACGGTGAACAGGGTGCGCGGAATCGGAGCGATCGTCACCACGGCGTGCACCGCGAAGAACACCGCGGGGAACGCCGGACCCACCGATTCGGACCACAGTCGGATCTGCTCGACCGACGGAAGCGGCAGCACGGCGGCGATCACCACGACCACGACCGCTACGCCGACGGCGAGAATCCAGCGCACGACAACGGTGCGTCGGGACGCCGAGGACGTCGCCGGATCGGAGTTGTCCTTCGTGTCGGGCATCGCGGGCAACCGTACCCGGCGCGTCACGGGCTCCCACAGAACTTGGACGCCCGATGCTTTGACGCCCGAGTGTGTGAGGATTGTCTCGGTGCCGGCTCTCCCGAGCAGCGATGCGGCGGGGGCAGTGCGGTTAACATCACATCGAACGTCGAACGGTGCGAAGGGAAACGATGGTGACCAGGAATCCGGGCGAGGAGCCCCCCGCACCGGACGCCGAACGTCGACGGCGGCACGAGAGTTGGCAGAAGGCAGTGGCGGGCGTCCTGGCCAAGGCTCGCCGGGTCGATGCGTCCGACCTGCCCGCCGACCCCGAGACACTGCTGGACGCCACGACCTACGACGGACTCACCGTCCGCCCCCTCTACGGTCCGCTGGATCACCGGCCCGAGTCGCCACTACCGGGCACCTTCCCCTTCACCCGCGGATCCGACGCCGAGCGCGACGTCACCGTCGGGTGGTTGGTGTCCGCCCGCTTCGGCCGCCTCGACACCGATCCCGATGCGGTGAATCGAGCGATTCTGGACGGACTGCAGAACGGGGTCAGCTCGGTCTGGCTGGACACCTCGGGCATCGGCGCCGAGGCGATCGCGGCGGCTCTCGTCGGGGTCTACCTCGAGTTGGCCCCCCTCACGCTCGCGTCCGGTCCGGACACTCCGGCTGCCGCGGCGGCACTGTTCGCCGAACTCGATTCACGCGGAACCGACGCCGACGTTCGTCTCGGCGCCTCGCCGTTCACGGATTCGTTCGCCGGAATTCCCGGAGCGAACGAAGAGCAGACCGTCGCCCTGGCGCTCACCTCCGCGGCCCGCACCGAGACGGTGCGCGCGGTGACGGTCGACGGCACGGTCTTCCACGAGGCGGGCGCCGCGGACGCCCAGGAGATCGGCCTGGCGGCCGCGGCCGCGCTGGACTACCTGCGGGTCCTCACCGACGCGGGCCTGTCCGCCGCGGACGCGCTCGACCAGCTCGAGTTCCGGTTCGCCGCGACGGACGAACAGTTCGAGACCATCGCCAAGTTCCGCGCCGCGAGACGAGTCTGGGCTCGGGTGGCCGAGGTCGTGGGCGAACCCGATCACGGCAGCGCTCCCGCGCACGCGGTCACGTCCGCCGCGATGATGTCCCAGCGCGATCCGTGGGTGAACATGCTGCGGACGACGCTGGCGGCGTTCGGCGCCGGGGTCGGCGGTGCGGACGCCGTCACCGTCCTGCCGTTCGACGTCGCGATCGACGGCGGCGCACCGGATGTGTCGCGGAACTTCGCGGCCCGCATCGCGCGCAACACCTCGCTGCTGCTGCTCGAGGAAGCCCACCTCGGGCGGGTCCTGGATCCCGCCGGAGGGTCCTGGTACGTCGAGTCGCTCACCGCCGACATGGCGGCCGCCGCCTGGGCCGTGCTGCAGACCGTGGAGGCCGCGGGCGGCTACCGGGCGGCGCTCGCCGACGGCTCGCTTCGACGCGACGTCGAGGCCACTCGCCGTCGTCGCGCCGAGGACATCGCCCACCGACGCACCGCGGTCACCGGGGTCAACGAGTACCCCGACCTGCAGGAGAAGCCTCTCGTCGCCGGCAGCGCGTCGTCGACCGTCCTGGGTCGACCCGTCGCACGGTACGCGGCGCAGTTCGAGGCCCTGCGCGACCGCAGCGACGCCGTGGTCGCCGCGCGGGGGAGTCGTCCGGTGGTGCTGCTCGCCCCGTTGGGCACGGTGGCCGAACACAACGGCCGAACGTCCTTCGCGGCGAACCTCCTCGCGTCCGGGGGAATCGAGGCGCTGAACCCGGGGCCGAACGCCGACCTGTCCGTCGTCGCGCAGGAGGTCGGTTCGCCGATCGCCGTGCTGTGCGGCACGGACAAGCGCTACGCGAGCGAGGGGCCCGACGCCGTTGCCGCGCTGCGGGCCGCGGGCGCGACCACCGTGCTTCTCGCCGGGCCCAGCACCGCGTTCCCCGACGCGCCCGACGACCGCACCCCCGACGGCTTCCTCACCGCCACCATCGACGCCGTCACCGAACTGTCCGAGCTGCTCGATCTGCTGGACGACCACCGGCGCGACGCCCCGATCTCCGAAGCGAGCCAGGCATGAGTTCCATCCCCGATTTCGCCGACGTTCCCCTGGTCTCGGACGCGCCCGCCGGGTCCGCGCCCACCCCCGAAGACGCCACCGCGCACATCGCGGCGGGCGCAGCCGCTCACGGTTACGACTCGGAACAGGTCACCTGGTCGACTCCCGAGGGAATCGACGTGCGACCGGTCTACACCGGGGCCGATCGTGACGCACTCGAAGCGGCGGGATACCCGGTCGACTCGTATCCCGGCGCGGCGCCGTTCCTGCGCGGTCCGTACCCCACGATGTACGTCAACCAACCCTGGACGATTCGGCAGTACGCCGGGTTCTCCACGGCGTCGGAATCCAACGCGTTCTATCGCCGTAACCTCGCGGCCGGGCAGAAGGGTCTCTCGGTCGCCTTCGACCTGGCCACCCACCGCGGGTACGACTCGGATCATCCCCGTGTGCAGGGCGACGTCGGAATGGCCGGCGTGGCCATCGACTCCATCTACGACATGCGCGAGCTCTTCGACGGCATCGACCTGGGTTCGGTGTCGGTGTCGATGACGATGAACGGTGCGGTGCTGCCGATTCTCGCGCTCTACGTCGTCGCGGCGGAGGAGCAGGGCGTCGGGCCGGAGCAGCTCGCGGGCACCATCCAGAACGACATTCTCAAAGAGTTCATGGTGCGCAACACCTACATCTATCCACCCGATCCGTCGATGCGCATCATCTCCAACATCTTCGAGTACAGCTCGACGCACATGCCCAAGTTCAACTCCATCTCCATCTCCGGCTATCACATCCAGGAGGCCGGAGCGACGGCCGATCTGGAGCTCGCGTACACCCTCGCGGACGGTGTCGAGTACATCCGGGCCGGACTCGACGCGGGAATGGACATCGACGCGTTCGCACCGCGTCTGTCCTTCTTCTGGGCGATCGGGATGAACTTCTTCATGGAGGTGGCGAAGCTGCGGGCCGGCCGTCTGCTGTGGGCGGAACTCGTCGCGAAGTTCGACCCGAAGAGTCAGAAGTCGTTGTCGTTGCGCACGCACTCCCAGACCTCCGGGTGGTCCCTGACGGCGCAGGACGTGTTCAACAACGCCGCGCGCACCTGTATCGAGGCGATGGCGGCGACGCAGGGCCACACCCAGTCCCTGCACACCAACGCGCTGGACGAGGCGCTGGCCCTGCCGACCGACTTCTCCGCGCGCATCGCCCGCAACACCCAGCTGTTGCTGCAGCAGGAATCCGGCACCACGCGTCCGATCGACCCGTGGGGCGGGTCGTACTACGTCGAATGGCTCACTCACCAGCTGGCCGAGCGTGCCCGCGCCCACATCGCGGAGGTCGAGGACGCGGGCGGGATGGCCAAGGCGATCGGCGAGGGCATCCCCAAACTTCGCATCGAGGAGGCCGCGGCTCGGACGCAGGCCCGCATCGACTCGGGCCGCCAGCCCCTCGTCGGCGTCAACAAGTACGTGCCCGACGAGCTCGATAGCATCGAGGTGCTCAAGGTCGAGAACTCTCGGGTGCGCACCGAGCAGATCGAGAAGCTCGAACGCCTCCGGCAGGAACGGGACCCGGGTCGGGTGGAGGCCGCGCTGTCCGCGCTGACCGCTGCGGCCGCGTCCGACGAGGGCGGCATGGAGAACAACCTGCTCGCGCTGGCCGTCGACGCCGCTCGGGCCATGGCCACGGTGGGCGAGATCTCCGATGCCCTCGAGAAGGTCTACGGCCGGCATCGCGCCGAGATCCGCACGATCAGCGGCGTCTACCGCGACGAGGCAGGAAAGGCGACGAACATGGTGCGTGCGGGAGAACTCGTCGACGCGTTCGCCGAGGCCGAGGGCCGTCGGCCACGCATCCTGGTCGCCAAGATGGGACAGGACGGCCACGACCGAGGGCAGAAGGTGATCGCCACCGCGTTCGCCGACATCGGCTTCGACGTCGACGTGGGCCCGCTGTTCCAGACGCCGGACGAGGTCGCGAATCAGGCCGCCGACAACGACGTCCACGTCATCGGGGTGTCGTCGCTGGCTGCCGGCCACCTCACGCTCGTGCCGGCGCTGCGCGACGCCCTCGCCGAGGTGGGCCGTCCGGACATCATGGTGGTGGTGGGCGGGGTCATTCCGCCCGGCGACTTCGACGCGCTCCGCGAGGCCGGAGCCGCCGCGATCTTCCCGCCCGGAACGGTCATCGCCGACGCCGCGGTCGACCTCATCGAAACGCTGGGCCGCGCGCTGGGCCACGACAGTCTCGAGGCGAACGTCTGATCATGGCGGACCCCCGATCCATCGATCTGCCCGCCCTGACCGAAGCCGTACGACAGAACCAGCGCGCCGGTCTCGCCCGGGCCATCACCCTCGTGGAGTCCACGCGGTCCGATCATCGCGATCTCGCCCAGCGGTTGCTTCTCGACCTACTGCCCGAAGCCGGGGGAGCGCACCGTGTCGGCGTCACGGGGGTTCCGGGCGTCGGCAAGTCGACGTTCATCGACGCCCTCGGTATGTACCTCATCGGCAAGGGCCACCGGGTCGCGGTCCTCGCCGTCGATCCGTCGTCCTCGCGTACCGGAGGCTCGATTCTCGGCGACAAGACGCGGATGGCGAGGCTCACGGTGGCCCCCGAGGCCTACATTCGCCCCTCGCCCACGTCGGGGACCCTCGGTGGCGTGGCCAAGGCGACACGCGAGACCATCGTGCTCCTCGAAGCCGCCGGGTACGACGTGATCCTCGTCGAGACCGTGGGGGTGGGACAGTCCGAGATCACCGTCGCCGGAATGGTCGACTGCTTCTGTTTCCTGACCCTCGCACGGACCGGGGATCAGCTGCAGGGCATCAAGAAGGGGGTCCTCGAACTCGCCGACGTGGTGGCGGTGAACAAAGCGGACGGCAACCATCTGCGGGACGCGAAGAACGCCGCACGGGAACTCGCGGGGGCCCTTCGTCTCATCCATCCGCACGACGCGCTGTGGACGCCGTCGGTACTGACGATGAGTGCGATCGAGGAGACGGGGCTCGCCGAGTTCTGGGACACGGTCGTTCGTCATCGCGAGACCCTCACCGCGGCAGGCGAATTCGACGCCAAACGACGAGCCCAGCAGGTCCAGTGGGTCTGGACCATGGTGCAGGATCAGCTGATGCGACGCCTCTCGTCGAGTGCGGCCGTCTCGGCGATCGAGAAGGACGTCGAACGGCGGGTCGCCGACGGTTCGCTCACCGCCGCGTTGGCCGCGCAGGAGATTCTCGACGCGTTCGACACCTAGACCGTGCGCGCGGCGAACGCGCCGACCCGGCCCAACAGGTGGTCGAAGAATGCCTCGGGATCGGTACTCACCGCGATGGCGGCGTTGTGTCGACGCCCCCAGAATCCACGCCGGTCGGCGATGGTGGTGCCGCGGGTCAACGCGCCGTCGACCTCCACGTCCACCGTCGCCGGCACGTACCGGGCCATGTCCGGGAAGAGCGCCAGCGCCGCGGCGAACGGATCGTGCATGTGGGCCAGGTACCCCTCGCCCACGGAGCGGTGGAACTCGAAGTAGAACCGGATGGCGTCGGACAGGTGACGTACGACGGGAACCGTTGCCCGCGAACGGGTTCCGTCCGCATCGGCCGGTGAGGGCAGTTCCTCCGGCTCGCTCCCTGCGAGTGCGGCGAGTCGGGCGAGGTGGTGCGGGTGCATCTCGATGGTCTCGGTCACACCGAGGGCACAGACGATGGGCAGTCGGTCGGCGGGCAGGCGGTCGGCGTGCACGTCGGCGAATGCCTCGAACACCTCCTTGGCGGCCTCGGGATCGACGCTCACGTTCCACTCCGCGGTCGGGGTGGTGTTGCCGGGATGGTCGAACGATCCACCCATCACGACGAGCCGACGGAGCAGGGTGGGCAGCTCCGGCTCGATCCGCAGGGCGAGTGCCAGGTTCGTCAGCGGTCCGGTCACCAGGCCCGTGATCTCACCCGGATTCGCGCGCGCGAGATCCACCCATGCCTGCGCGGCCGACCGTCCGGACACCCGGCGGTCGGTGGGCGGAAGATCGGCGTATCCGACGCCGAGAGGGCCGTGGGTGTCCTCGGTGGTCCGCAGCGGCGCGACGAGGGGCTCCTCCGCGCCGACCGCGACCTCGATGTCGGGGGCCCCGCACACCGCGAGCCAGCGGAGCGTGTTGTCGACGACGCGCGCAGTCGGAACGTTGCCGGCGGTGCAGCAGATGGCCTCGATGTGTGCCTCGGGGGACGCGAACAGATAGACCAGGGCGAGCGAATCGTCGATTCCGGTGTCGACGTCGACGATCAGACGGGTGGTCGCGGGCATGGCCGTCATCGTGTCACGGAAACCGGAGCTCGCCGGGCCCGTCGATGCTCGCGGGAAAGGGATGGTCGTCGTACTCGGCGAGGGCGGGTCGCGCCGTCGTGAGATCACCGTGCGTCGCGACGGTGCGATCGCCGACAGGCGCGACGGGCGGAGGATCCTCCCGGCGCCCCTCGGCGGCGAGCAACCACGACGCGGTACGCGACAACGACACCGAGACATCCCGGCCGATACCACCGTCCGCCCGAAGCGCCAACGCGTCGACCACGCCGGCCGCGAGCAGCTGCCCCGTCGCGTGATCGAGAGCCTGGACGGGAAGCGACCCCGGCCGTGACTCGGACCCCACGGTGATCGCGATCCCCGACGCGGCCTGGACCAACGAATCGAACCCGCGCCGCTGCGCCCACGCCCCACGGGTGCCCCAGGCCGTCACGCTCCCCACCACGGCGCCGCCGGGACGATGTGCATCGAGGAACGCCCGCACCGTCGATCCCTGTCGGTAGCCGCAGAGCACCACGTCCACCGTGGTGAGCACGGACGCCAGGCGTTCGGCGTCGTCGGCGTCGGTCACGTCCAGTGCGGCGTTCGCCTTGCCGGCGTCGGTCTCGCGATGCAGCAGAACGGCCTCCGGCATGCCCGGAGGGTCGACGCGAAGAACCGACGCACCCAGGAGCGCGAGCATCCGACCCGCGATGGGTCCGGCGATCACCCTGGTGAGATCGAGCACCCGGACACCGGCGAGCGGGCGCATCGGATCGGTCGGCGGTGCGGCGAGCTCGGGGGCGCCGTCGGGGCGCAACACCGACGCCACCAGCGGACCGACCCGTGACCTGCGTCCGGGATCGCTGTCGGCCCACTCGCTCTCGGTGCGCACCGCGACCGCGACAGCACCGACCTCGGGCGCGAGCTGCTCCACCTCGGACGCGCTCCAGTGCCGCAGTTCCGCGGTCAGCACGGCGGCGTCGGCACCCGCCGGCAACGACAGCAGCTCGTCGAGGCCGCGGCGGTGGTGCGGGTAGTTGGCGTGCGTGCGTACCCACCCGTCACGCGTCGGAAAGAATCCCGACAGCTCGGCGAACGGCGGCACGGCCGCACCGTTCACCCGGAGCAGTCGGTCCCCGCCGAACGACGCCGCGACGCGCTCCGGATCGACGACCCAGGGGATCAGCGGCAGCCCGACCGCCTGGCGATACCGGTCCGTCGCCGCGCACACCGCCATCGTCGAACCCACGGCCAGGTCCTCCACGGGAAGTCGACTCGAGAGCAGCCCCGGATCGGTCGGCGACACGGTGACCGAGCCGACTCGGTCGGCGCCCTGTTCGGCGTCGTACCGGTCCGCCAGATCCCCGGCCGTCACAGCAGATCCCCTCGTTCTCGGTCAGACCCGGCGGGCCGAGATCTCCATACCGGCTCCGCGCAGGCGCGTCACGAGTGCGTCGCCGATGCCCGTCGCGGGGGTCAGAACGCCACCGCCGAGCTCGGGAAGATCGTCGCGGTCGAGGGCGAGGGCAAGCGCGGACTCGCCGAGCATCATGGCCGTCGCGGCGTACCCGGGGTCGCCCTTCGCCTTCACCCGCGAGCGGTAGTGCGCCCCGGTGGTCGTGGTCGTGTACAGGTCGACCGTGAAGTGACCCTTTTCCCGCGTCTTCGCGCTCGGACCCGATCCGGGCTTGGGAAGAACCTTGTCCAGGACGAACCGGGTCGGAGGGAAGGAGAGACCGGCCACGAAGGCCACCAGCCCGGCCGCGACGCCTCCGGCGATGACCGGTGAGAGCGGGGACGAACCGACGCTCATGACCTCGCTGTACTTGAACTTCCGGCCGTAGGCGTAGCCGCGGAGTGCGTTGCTGCGACGCACGATCCGCGTGTTGTGCGCGGCCATGACGAACGGCGCCTTCCATCCCTTCAACGACGGGTGGATGTCCTCACCCTTGGTCAAGGTGGCGTCGGTCTGCCGCCCGAGATCCGGCTCCGCGGAGCGATCCGGGGTCAGCGAGTACGGGCTCGCCGCGAGCTTGCGGGCGGTGCGGTCCTTGGTGACGGTGTCGATCTGTCCGCGCAGCGAGTCGATGGTGCCGCCGCTGACGCCGCCGCTCATGGAGGTGACCACCAGGGTGGTGTCGGTGAGTTCGCCCGCGCCGTCGGCCTCGACCGCCGCATGCAGTGCGTGCACGCCGATGTCGGAGGGGATCGAGTCGAATCCACACGAGTGAACGATGCGGGCGCCGGTGGAGTGGGCCAGGTCGTGGTTCTCGTCCGCGCTCATGCGGGCGAAGAGCACCTCACCGGTGAGGTCGACGTAGTCGGTGCCGGCGGACGCGCAGGCGTGGGCGAGCGTTCGGCCGTACTTGGCGTACGGGCCGACCGTGGTGACGACCACGCGGGTGCGGGCGACGAGAGCGTCGAGCGCCGGACGGTCGTCGGCGTCCGCCACGACGATCGGCCACGACGCCGCTCGGCTCGGCAACCCCACCCGAGCGGTTTCGAGCTTGGGACGCGATCGTCCCGCGAGAGCGATGGTCGTCCCGTCCGGGGCGTTGCGGGCGAGGTATTCGGCCGTCAGCGCACCGACGAAACCGGTGGCGCCGTAGACCACGATGTCGAACTCGCGCTCACCGTCGTTCGACTGCGTCTCGGGGGCTGGGGTCGTGTCGTCGTGTGCCATGCACCGACCTTACAAGTGCCGTCGACCCGGACTCTCGAGGTCGGGGGTCACCAGGTCCAGGTGTGGACCGGCTCGCCCGAGTGCATGCGGTCGAGATAGTCCGACAACATCCCGGCGACGGCGACGTCGCGAGATTCGCCCGCGCGCTCGCGGGCCACGACGGCGCCGCGCTGCCACACCGAGCCCGACTGCCGGTTCAGGCACCGGCCCTCGATCACCTTCAGGTAGCGGTCACGAACATCGGCGTCCACTCCGTACGCGGTCAGACCGGCATCGGCCATCGGAAGCAGGCGGCGCAGGATCAACTCCTCGGGACTGATCCATCCGACGTCCGGCCAGTAGAGCCGGGAGTCGAAACCTGCGCGCGCCGCGGAGTGCAGGTTCTCCTCGGCCGCGTCGAACGACATCTGGGTCCACACGGGACGATCGGCGTCCACGAGGGCGCGCAGAGTTCCGTAGTAGAACGCCGCGTCCGCCATGGTGTCGATCACGGACGGTCCGGCCGGAAGCACCCGGTTCTCCAGCCTGATGTGGTGGTCACCGCCGGAGCGGTCGTAGATCGGTCGATTCCAGCGGTAGACGGTGCCGTTGTGCATGCGCAGTTCGGTGAGGGCGGGAGCGCGACCGGCCTCGAGTTCGGCGGTGGGGTCCTCGTCCGAGACCACCGGGAGCAGCGCCGGGAAATAGCGCGAGTTCTCCTCGAACAGGTCGAAGATCGACGTGATCCACCGTTCGCCGAACCACACTCGCGGGCGCACGCCCTGGTTCTTCAACTCCAACGGGCGGGTGTCGGTGGCCTGCTCGAACAGCGGGATGCGCGTCTCGTGCCACAGGGCCCGGCCGGCGAGGAACGGTGAGTTCGCCGCGAGCGCCACCTGGACACCGGCCAACGCCTGAGCCGCGTTCCAGTGCGCCGGGAACTCGCTGGGCGCCACCTGCAGGTGCAACTGCACCGACGTGCAGGCGGCTTCGGGGAGAATCGTGTCCGAGATCTGGTTCAGCGACTCCGGATCACGGCTGCCGGGTAGCGGAACACCGGTGATCGCCAGCTCGATGTCCTCACCGCGGGCGGCGAAGATCTGCTGGTTGAGGAGGTCGTAGCGCGGGTTGCTCGACAACCACCGGTGTGCGAAGTGTTCGCCGGTCAACGTCGGAAGCATGCCGATCATCGCCAGCGAACAACCCGATTCGGCGGCCTTGGCGTCCGCTGCGTTCAGCGAGGCCCGCAGTCCGTTCTCGAGCTCGCGCATGCTCGAGCCGGCGAGCGGTTCCGGGGCCACGTTGATCTCGATGTTGAACTGACCGAGCTCGGTCTGGAAATCCGGGTTCGCGATCGCCTCGAGCGCCGCGGCATTGGCCATCGCGGGCTGCATGTTCTCGTCGACGAGGTTGAGTTCGATCTCCATGCCGAGGTGGGCTTCGTCGACGTCGAAGGTGTCCTCGGCGAGCATCGACGCCAGCGCGTCGAGGCACTCCTGCACCTTGTGCCGGAACGCCTGGCGATCCTTGCGACTGAACGTGCGCTGCTCGACCTCGTCGCCCATGCGCATATCTCACCACGACGGAACGCGTCGGGTGGGACCGGCGTCACCCGGACGCGGGGCGTCGGGGGAGCGATCACCAGGGGGCGGGGGCGTAATCCTTGAGAAATTTCCCGTGCAGATCGACACCGGCCTCGCCCTGAACGATCGGATCGTAGACCCGAGCCGCGCCGTCGACCAGGTCGAGCGGTGCGTGGAACCCCTCGTCCGCGAGCCGCATCTTGGTGGGGTGCGGGCGTTCGTCCGTGATCCACCCGGTGTCCACCGCGCTCATGGAGATGCCGTCGGTCATCATCTCGTTGGCGCTGGTGCGGGTGAGCATGTTCAGGGCGGCTTTCGCCATGTTGGTGTGCGGGTGGCCGGGACCCTTGTATCCGCGTCCGAACTGCCCTTCCATCGCCGAGACGTTCACGACGTACGCGCGGCGGGCCGTCGACGCGGCCAGAGCGCCCCGGAGCCGGGAGACGAGGATGAACGGCGCCACCGAGTTGCACAGTTGCACCTCGAGCAACTCGACCGGATCGACCTCCTCGACCGTGTGCACCCAGCTGTTGGTCGGCGCCTCGTCCGGCACCAGACCGCCGGCGTCGATCGCACTGCCGTCCGCGATACGCGCGGGTCCGGCGGACCCGGCCACCAGGGCCAGCGACGTCACCGCGGACGGGCCCAGGGCGGCCAGCGCCGCGGGAGTGATGTCTGCGCCGCCCGTCAGGGAGCCCATGAGTGCGGCGGGGTGCGCGGCGCTGGTGACACCGAAGGTGCGCACGGGCACGCCGAGCGCGGTCAGGTCGACGTCCTGCTCACCGTCCGTGAGAGCGGAGTACGACCCGGCCGATCTCTTGACGGTCTGCGCCGCGTTGTTGATCAGAATGTCGAGCGGACCGTCGGCCGCCACGGAATCCGCGAGCGCCACCACCTGGGCCGGGTCACGGAGGTCGATGCCGACGATCGACAGTCGATGCAGCCAGTCGTGACTGTCCGGCATCGAGGCGAAGCGGCGTACCGCGTCGGCCGGGAACCGAGTCGTGACCGTGGTGTGCGCTCCGTCGCGCAGCAATCGCAGGGCGATGTACATCCCGATCTTCGCGCGACCGCCCGTCAGCAGAGCGCGGCGCCCGGACAGATCCGTGCGTGCCTCGCGCCGACTGCGATTCAGGGCCGCGCAGTCCGGGCACAGCTGGTGGTAGAACGCATCGACGACGGTGTAGCGCTGCTTGCAGATGTAGCAGGGCCGCGCCCGCAGCAACGATCCCGCGGTCTCCGATCGAGCGGACGAGGTCAGGGCGAGACCGGCGGTCTCGTCGTCGATACGGTCCGGGGATCCGGTCGCGGTCGCGGCGACGACGGCTCGATCGGCCTCGGCGACCCGCGCGCGCGAGTCGAGTCGGCGCCGCTTCTTGACGGTCTTGAACAATCCGCCGACGGCCCGGCGCACCGCGATCGAATCGGGATGGTCGTCGTCCAGTTCGCCGGCCCGTGCCAGCACTCGCAGACACGTGTTCAGATCGGTCGGGTCGATGCGGCCGAGCTCGGCCGTGTCGGTGGCCGGGTCATGTTCCGGCGCCGTGGGTTCCGCGTCGTGTCGCATGTCCGCTCCGTTCTCCGCTCGTGGGTCTGCGGGTGGCCGTCGGACCGGGTGGTCGTCGGACCGGGTGATCGTCACACGAAGAAGGCCCCGATTCGACTCGCGAATCAGGGCCTTCTTCGTCGGTGTCCGAGGGGGGACTTGAACCCCCACGTCCGTTAATAGGACACTAGCACCTCAAGCTAGCGCGTCTGCCATTCCGCCACTCGGACAAATCACGTCGAGACCGATCTGGATCGGCCGCACGGTGACGTCGGCACGCATGTTGCTGCGTGCGCCGGGTAAATCTATCCGATCCGACGCTGTGAACCAAAACCGCACGTCGGAGTGGGTACAAGGGGTCTCGAGGGCACCACGGGGCGAGAGCCGAGTGAGCGGGCGGTGTGCGTGGTAGGAACAACGGGTGACCACAGACGAACCTCGGGCCGATACTTCGAATTCCCTCGATCCCACGGTGGCCGTCGACGAGGTCGTGGACCTCGTGGCGTCACTCATTCGCTTCGACACCTCCAACACCGGTGAACTCGAGACCACCGTGGGGGAGAAGGAGTGCGCCGAATGGGTGGCGCAGCAACTCGAGGCGGTGGGCTACGACACCGAATACGTCGAGTCCGGTGCTCCGGGCCGCGGCAACGTGTTCGCACGCCTCGCCGGTGCCGACAGCGCACGCGGCGCCCTGCTGGTGCACGGCCATCTCGACGTGGTGCCGGCCGAGCCCGCGGACTGGAGTGTGCACCCGTTCTCGGGTGCGGTCGAGGACGGATACCTCTGGGGCCGCGGGGCCGTCGACATGAAGGACATGGTGGGAATGGCGCTGGCGATCGCACGCCAGTTCAAGTCCGCCGGGACGGTGCCGCCGCGCGACCTCGTGTTCGCGTTCCTGGCCGATGAGGAGGCCGGGGGCAAATACGGCTCGCATTGGCTCGTCGAGAACCGTCCGGACCTGTTCGACGGCGTCACCGAAGCCGTCGGCGAAGTGGGCGGGTTCTCGTTGACGGTGGCCCGGCCCGACGGCGAGGAGCGTCGGCTGTACCTGGTGGAAACCGCGGAGAAAGGCCTGGCGTGGATGCGGCTCACCGCCAAGGCTCGCGCGGGGCACGGCTCCTTCCTGCACGACGACAACGCCGTCACCTATCTCGCGGAAGCCGTTGCTGCGTTGGGCAAGCACCAGTTCCCGCTGGTGATGACCGACTCGGTCACCGAGTTCCTCGCCGCGGTGTCGGAGGAGACCGGCCTGGAGTTCGATCCGACGTCGCCGGACATCGACGGGACCCTGGCCAAGTTGGGCAGTATCGCGCGCATCTTGGGAGCCACGCTTCGCGACACCGCGAACCCGACGATGCTCTCCGCGGGCTACAAGGCCAACGTCATCCCCCAGACGGCCACCGCCACCGTCGACTGCCGGGTGCTGCCCGGTCGGAAGGCGGAGTTCGAGCGGGAGGTCGACGCCCTCATCGGACCCAACGTCGAACGTTCGTGGATCGCCGACCTCGAGCCCTACGAGACCACGTTCGACGGACACCTCGTCGACGCCATGAACGACGCGATCCTCGCCTTCGACGAGAACGGTCGCACCGTTCCGTACATGCTCTCCGGTGGCACGGACGCGAAGGCATTCGCGAAACTCGGCATCCGATGCTTCGGATTCGCCCCGCTCAAGCTGCCCCCCGAACTCGATTTCGCGGCCTTGTTCCACGGAGTCGACGAACGGGTACCCGTGGAGTCACTGGTGTTCGGTACCAAGGTGTTCGAGCACTTCCTGCTGCACAGCTGAGTGCGATCGCACCGGCGTCGAACCACCGGTGATGTTTCACGAACGCATGCAGTCCACGACCGAAAGGACACACTCGATGTCGCACGATCCCTACGCGGCTCTGCCCCAACTGCCCTCCTTCGAGCTCACCTCGACCAGCATCACGGACGGACAGCCGCTCGACGGCGAGCAGGTCAGCGGAATCATGGGCGCGGGAGGCCACGACAACTCTCCGCAGTTGTCCTGGTCGGGTTTTCCCGAGGAGACCAAGAGCTTCGCGGTCACCGTCTACGATCCCGATGCGCCCACGGCGTCCGGGTTCTGGCACTGGGCGGTGGCGAACATTCCGGTGAGCACCACCTCGCTCGAGGCCGGCGCGGGCGACGACGGCGCCACGGGCCTGCCGAACGGCTCCGTGCAGTTGAAGGGTGATGCCGGACTGGCCCGCTACATCGGAGCGGCGCCGCCTCCCGGTCACGGACCGCACCGCTACTTCGTGGCCGTGCACGCCGTCGACGTCGAGCGACTGGACGTCGACGAGACCGCGACCCCGGCGTACCTCGGGTTCAACCTGTTCTCGCACGCCATCGCGCGAGCGGTGATTCACGCGACGTACGAGATCTCCGAGTAGACCGTGCCGGTTCGGGGACGGCGCCGTCCCCGAACCGCCGCGGCGGCGAGATCACGCGCCGCGTGAGTCCGATCCCACCGCGTCGGCCACCGTGGCGAAACCTGCGGCCCGCGCCCGACGGACGAGCCCCGCATTGATGCGGCGCGCCCAGAACGGACCGCCGTAGACGAAGCCCGTGTACCCCTGCACCAGGGTCGCGCCCGCGGTGATGCGCTCCCACGCGTCGTCGGCGCTTTCGATGCCGCCCGCGGACACCAGGATCAATCGGTCGCCGACTCGTTCGCGCAGGCGCCGCAACACCTCGAGGGAACGGTGGGCAACAACCGGTCCCGACACCCCGCCCGCGCCCATCGCGGTCACTCCGGGGGTGCGGACGGCGTCCCGAGAAATGGTCGTGTTCGTCGCGACGATGCCCGCCGAGCCCAACTCCAACGCCAGATCCGCCACGGCATCGACATCCTCGTCGGACAGGTCCGGGGCGATCTTGACCAGGACGGGCACGGACACGGCCGCGTGAACGGCCGCGAGCAGGGGGCGCAGCGACTCGACCGCCTGCAGATCGCGCAACCCGGGCGTGTTGGGAGAGCTCACGTTGACGACGACGAAGTCCGCGACCGGACCCAGCAGGCGTGCGCTCTCGGTGTAGTCGACGGCGGCGTCGGCGGCCTCCACCACCTTCGTCTTGCCGATGTTGGCTCCGATCGGAATGTCGCCGCGGCGCCGGCGCAGCCGCTCGGCCGCGACCTCCGCACCGTCGTTGTTGAATCCCATGCGATTGAGAAGGCCGCGATCGTCCGGAAGGCGGAACAGCCGGGGAGAGGGGTTGCCCGGCTGCGGCCGTGCGGTGACGGTTCCGATCTCGGCGAAGCCGAATCCCAGTGGCCCCCATGCGTCGACGCCGTGGCCGTTCTTGTCGAATCCGGCGGCCAGACCCATCGGGGACGGGAACGTCACCCCGAACGCCGTGGTGCGCAGCGCGGGATCGCGCACGGTGAGCACGCGCGAGACGAGCGCGCGCAGGGGAGCCGGTGTGGTCACGAAGACCATGGCGGCGAAGGCGAGGTGGTGGATGCGCTCGGGCGGCACCAGGAACAGGACACGCAACAGCAGTCGGTACGGGCTCACCGCGGGACGCTTCTTTCGTCGATTCTTCTCACAGTCCCGGCTGCGGGACGTGCTGGGCAGTGCGACGGCGCTTGAGCAACACGCGACGGCTCCCGTCGGTGTAGAGCCGGACCCGCGAGAGTTCCCATCCTCCGTACTCCGCGGAGATCGCCAGTCGCATGGAAGCACTCACCCGCGTGACGTCGGGAGGCAGCTTGATGGGGACGTACTCCCAGTCGTCCGTGGTGCTCTCCCAGCCGACGGGCAGCGCCCGGTTGGATCGTGTCATCGACGAAACCTCGTTCCCCAGCGTCGGAGTCTCAGAATGCTCGGTGCTTCGGAGTGCTCGGTACTTCAGAGTGCTCGGTACTTCAGAGTGCTCGGTACTTCAGCGGGTCGGGAGGACCTGAACACCCTCACCGACCGTCGAGCCTACGAAAAGTGTGCCCGACTGCGAGTCGACGGCGAGAGTATCGGGCTGCCGCACCGTGGCGAACCGTTCCGTCTCCACCGGAATTCCGGAGGCGATGTCGAAGCCGACGACCTCGTTGGTGGCGGTCGTGGTCACCCACACCGTGCCGTCCGTGTCGTCGCACGCCACCGCGAACGGCGAGCCCTCGACGGGGAACCGCTGCCGCAGGAGGAGGTCGTCGGTGGCGAGAATCAGGACCTCGTTGTCGGTGGTGTCCGCCACGACGATCGCGCCGTTGGCGCAGTCGGTGATGTTCGTCGCTCCGTCCCCGGCACGCAGGGCGGGCCCGAGCCGCTCGGAGTCGACCGAGATGGAGGTCACCGACGTCTGCGCGGTGTCGAGTGCGACGAGTTCGTCGCCGGTCACCGACAGTCCGTCGACCGCTGCGAATCCGCCGATGGTCTGCGTCTCGGTTCCGTCGGCGTCGAAAATGCGCACGAAACCGGTCGGGGTTCCCACGGCGAGTCCGTCCCGGTAGGGCCGTACCGAGGCCGCACCTCCGTCGACGGCGAGATCTCGCGTGTCGCCGGTGGCGGCGTCCACGATCGTGATCCCGGCCGCCGTCGTCACCAGCACCTCGCCGTCGACACCGTCCTGGACGGACGTGCCGGGCTCGGCGAGCTCCACGCGCCGAGCTTCGCCGGACGTCGGCGTGAGGAGCAGCTCGGATCCCGCGTCGACCAGGGTGGCGAGGTGACCGGACGCGGAATCGTAGGCCAGCGCGGTGACCGCGACCGCGCCGCCGTAGCGCTCGTCGGCGACCGTCCCGGCGGGCGGGGTGGTCGTCTGGGGGGAGACCGCGGCCGTCTCCGGTTCGCGGGTGTTGAGGCTGCTCGAGTCGTCGTCACTCGAACACCCCGCTGTGACACCGATCACGGCCGCGAGCGAAGCAACCACCCAGCGGGTACCAGTGCGTGACATCTTCTACTCTTTTCGGTCGGCGTGGGAACGACAGGACCCATCTGACCACCCCGCACCGTCGAATCATCTGTGGGGGAGGTGTGATCGTGTCGCCCGCCACGATCCGTACGGTCCATCACAGCCGAACCACTCGTCAGGAGAGACGCCGTGAACGTCGAATTCGACCCTGGCCGCGCCACCGCACCGATCCCCGGATTCGGGGTCGAGGACGTCACGGCCGGCGCGCACGCCCACGGTTTCGGGTCCACCGGTGACGGCCGCAACTTCGCGTTCCGAGTACGCGGAAAAGTGCTGCACGTGGACATCTATCGGGCCGACTCGGCCGACGTACCGGACGCCATGGACGTGGAGGCGACCGCGGACGCCGACGTCACCGACGTCGATCTCGCGGACGAACGGTCCGTCGTCGCGGCCGTCCGTGACGCCGTGACCGGCGCGCTCGCCGGGCCGAGCGACTCCGGGGCTCTGCGATCACTGCTCGGTCGACTCGGTCAGGCCATCGACCCGACCTGAGCCCTCGTGCATGCGAGCGGTCAGGAGCTGACGTCGTCCAGCGCCGCCGCGATGGCCGCCGGCAGCTCGATGTCCTCGGCGGCCAGCACGCCCGTCAGCTGACCGATCGCGCGCGTACCGACCACCACGGACGCCACCCCCGGCCGATCTCGAGCCCACGCCAGGGCGACGGCCAGGGGGGAGGTGCCGAGGCCGTCGGCCGCGGTCAGCACGGCCTCCACCACCTTGCCGCCCTCGTCACCGAGGTATTCCGTCACGCCGCCGATGCGAGCATCGTCGGCACCCCGAGAATCGGCAGGGATGCCGTCTCGATACTTTCCGGTCAGCACGCCCCCGGCCAGCGGTGACACGGCCAACAGGCCGACACCGTGGTGCGCGGCGGCGGGGAGAAGTTCCTCCTCCACCCGCCGAGCCAGTAGTGAGTACTCGGCCTGGGCGGCGACGATGCCGGACAGGCCCGCCGCCGTGGCCACCTGCCATCCCAGATGCCCGCGGACGCCGACGTAGCGCACTCGGCCGGATTGCACCGCATGGTCCATCGTTTCGGCGATCTCGTCGACGGGAGTGCGTGGATCCCAGCCACCGGGGCTCCAGAGGTCGAGATGGTCGGTGCCGAGCTCACGCAGAGTCCGATCGAGCCGGTTCAACAGGGTGCGCCGCGAGCAGTCGATCGTGCGGACATCTCCGTCGTCGGTGCGGTCGACTCCTGCGTCGACACTGAGCACCAGGTCCTCGCGCGGCACCACATCGTCGATCAGCTCGGCGAGCAAGCGGAGAGCGCGGCCGTCGCCGTACGACGGCGAGGTGTCCACCAACGTGCCGCCGGCCTCGGCGAACGCCGACAGTTGCGCGGCAGCGTCGTCACCGTCGACGGCGCGGCCCCATTCGGCCGTACCCAGACCCACTCTCGAGACGCGCAGTCCGCTGGCGCCGACCGTTCTCTGCTTCATGACGAGGTGACTTCCGTTTCGCTCGTGATCCGATCGCCCGGGGCATTCCCGGACGGTGTTCGAGCCACGACCCTAGTACGGTCGATCCTCGTGACTGCCACCGCGACGCGAGCACGAGAACCCCTGTCCGCCGTCTTCGGGCTTCCGTCGGGAGACCCGTCGTGATCACCGAATCCATGAGCTGGATCCAGGCCATCGTGCTCGGCGCCGTGCAGGGACTCACCGAGTTCCTCCCGATCTCGTCGTCGGGCCACCTGCGCATCGTGTCCGAGGTGTTCTACGGAGCCGACGCCGGTGCGTCGTTCACCGCGGTCACGCAGCTGGGCACGGAGGCCGCGGTACTTCTCTTCTTCGCACGGGACATCGGTCGGATCGCGACCGCGTGGTTCCGCGGGCTGTTCGACTCGTCGAAGCGGAGCAACCTCGATTACCGCATGGGGTGGTACGTGATCGTCGCGACCATCCCGATCGGCATCCTCGGCTTCTTCTTCCGGGACGAGATCCGCACGGGAGCGCGCAACCTGTGGATCGTTGCGACCATGCTGATCGTGTTCGCGCTGGTCATCGCCCTGGCCGAGAAGGTCGGCCGCAAGCGCCGACCCATCGAGAAGCTCACCACCAAGGACGGCATCCTCATGGGGCTCGCGCAGTGCCTGGCCCTCGTTCCGGGGGTCTCGCGGTCCGGAGCCACCGCGAGTGCGGGTCTGTTCCTCGGCCTCACCCGCGAGGCCGCGGTGCGATTCTCGTTCCTGCTCGCCATTCCCGCCGTGACCGCGTCGGGCCTGTTCTCCCTTCCCGACGCGTTCGCGCCCGCGGGCGAGGGCCTGCAGGCGTCGGGCCCGCAGTTGTTCGTCGCGACGCTGGTGGCGTTCGTGCTCGGTTACGCGTCGATCGCATGGTTGCTGAAGTTCGTCGCCAACCATTCGCTGTACTGGTTCGTGGGGTACCGCATCATCCTCGGCACCGCCGTGCTGATCCTGCTGGCGACCGGTGTCGTGGCCGCCTCCTAGGGTGGAGTCATGACCGTCATCCTGCTGCGCCACGGGCGCTCGACGTCCAACACGGCCGGCACTCTCGCCGGTCGCTCCGAGGGAGTCGATCTCGACGACCACGGACGCGAGCAGGCCGAGCGCGTCGTGAACCGGCTGGACGGCCTGCGCATCGACGCGATCGTGCGGTCACCGCTGCAACGATGCGGTCAGACGGTGGCCCCGCTCGCGGCCGCGCACGGACTCGAACCGGTGATCGAGGACCGCATCGTCGAGGTCGACTACGGCGACTGGACGGGCAAGTTGCTGAAGGATCTGGTGGGCGAGCCGTTGTGGAAGGTGGTCCAGCAGCACCCCTCGGCCGCGGTGTTTCCCGGCGGCGAAGGCCTCGCCGAGGTGCAGGCGCGAGCCGTCCGGGCCATCCGCGACCACGATCGGCGCCTCGCGGCGGAATTCGGTCGTGACGCGGTGTGGGTCGCGTGCTCGCACGGAGACGTCATCAAGTCCGTTCTGGCGGACGCGCTCGGCTCGCACCTCGACGAGTTCCAGCGCATCGTCGTCGACCCGGCGTCCATCAGCATCGTCCGCTACACCGAGACCCGTCCCTTCGTGCATCGGGTGGGTGACCTGGGCGGCGACCTGACCGCATTCGTTCCGAAGCCCGAGTCCGAAGCGTCGGACACCGCCGAGACGTCCGACGGCGGCGCGTCGGAATCGGACGCCGTGCCCGGTGGTTCCACAGGGAAGTAGACAATGCGCGGATAATGGGTATCACCACCCGCCCGCTCCCGCTCGACTACCGGCCCGATGTCATTTCATGGAGGTGCATGCATGTCCCGCGCGATCCACGTTTTTCGCACCCCCGACCGCTTCGTCGCCGGAACGGTCGGTGAGCCCGGCGACCGCTCCTTCTTTCTCCAGGCCGTCCACGACGCCAGGGTGGTGTCGGTGGCACTCGAGAAGCAGCAGGTCCAGGTCCTCGCCGACCGTGTCGGACTGCTTCTCGACGAGGTCGCCCGGCGTTTCGGCACCGACGTTCCGCCGGAGGAGACCGAGACCCACGACCTCGACCCGTTGGTGACTCCGGTCGACGCCGAATTCCGGGTCGGCACCATGGGCCTCGGCTGGGACGCGGATGCAGGCGCCGTGGTGGTCGAACTGTTGGCCATCACCGAGACCGAGGTGGACGAGTCGGTGGTGCTCGACGACACCGACGAGGGCCCGGACGCGGTGCGGGTGTTCCTCAGCCCCGAGCAGGCTCGCGAGTTCGCCGCTCGCAGCGAACGAGTGATCGCGGCGGGGCGTCCGCCGTGCCCGCTGTGCGGTGAGCCGTTGGCCCCCGGAGGACACATGTGCGTGCGAACCAACGGGTATCGCCGCGGTGAGATCCTGGGCGCCGACACCGACGAGTTCGGAGACGAGTCCTGACGTCGCCGGAGGGCTCGGCGGTGAGCGACGCGGACCTTCTCGCCACCGGTGAACTGACGATCGTCGGCCGGGTCATGCAGGCCAGCAACGCAACGCTGGTGTGCGAGATCCCGCGTCCGGATGCGGAGGACGCGCTCCGGTGCGTCTACAAGCCGGTGCGTGGCGAGCAGCCTCTGTGGGACTTCCCCTACGGCACACTCGCCGGGCGCGAGATCTCGTCGTACCTGGTGTCGGAAGCTCTCGGGTGGAGCGTGATTCCGACGACCGTGTTGCGCGACGGCCCACTCGGCCCCGGGATGGTTCAGCGATGGATCGACACCGTCGAGCGTCGTCCCGAGCGAGGCGAGGGTATCGATCTGGTGGACCTGTGTCGTCCCGATCTGGTGCCGAGTCGCTACATACCGGTCCTGCGGGCGTACGACGACGCCGGCGACGAGGTCGCGTTGGTTCACGCGGACGACCCACGGTTACGCCGAATGGCCGTTCTGGACGTCGTCATCAACAACGCCGACCGCAAGGGCGGGCACGTGCTCGAAGGGTTGGACGGCAACGTCTACGGGGTCGATCACGGCATCGCGATGCACACCGAGGACAAGCTCCGGACCGTTCTGTGGGGGTGGTCGGGTCGGACCATCGACGCCGATCTGGTCGCAGATCTCGAACGCCTCGGAGAAGCCCTCGAGGGCGACTTCGCGGACACGCTGGCGCCGCACCTGACCGAGGACGAGATCCTCGCGCTCGCCGTCCGGGTGGCCGTGCTGGTGGCGGAGCCGGTGATGCCGGCCCCCAACTCGCACCGGCCGATCCCGTGGCCGGCGTTCTGACCGGCACCGGATAGGCTGCGGGCCATGCAGTCCTGGTCCGAAGTCGCCGTCCCCACAGTTCCCGGCGAGGGCCCCCCGCTCCGCTTGTTCGACACCGCCGATCGGGCGGTGCGACCGGTGACGCCCGGGTCGATCGCCACCATGTACGTCTGCGGCATCACCCCGTACGACGCGACCCACCTCGGCCACGCCGCGACCTACCTCGCGTTCGATCTCGTCAATCGCATCCTGCGGGACGCCGGACACGAGGTGCACTACGTGCAGAACGTCACCGACGTCGACGATCCGCTGTTCGAACGCGCGGCCCGCGACGGGGAGGACTGGGTGAGCCTGGGCAACCGGGAGACCGACCTCTTCCGCTCCGACATGACGCACCTGCGCGTGATCCCTCCGCGGGACTACATCGGTGCGGTCGAGTCCGTGTCCGAGGTCGTCGAACTGGTGGAGAAGTTGGTGGCGTCCGGCGCCGCGTACGTCGTGGACGACGCGCAGTACCCCGACGTCTATTTCCGGGTCGACGCGACCGAGCAGTTCGGGTACGAGTCGGGCTACGACCGCGCCACGATGGAGCGGTTCTTCGCCGAGCGCGGAGGCGATCCCGATCGCGCGGGCAAGCGCGATCCGCTCGACGCCCTGGTCTGGAAGGCCGAGCGCCCCGGCGAACCGTCGTGGCCGTCTCCCTTCGGACCCGGACGGCCGGGCTGGCACATCGAGTGTGCGGCCATCGCGATGAACCGCATCGGATCGGCGTTCGACATCCAGGGTGGAGGCAGCGACCTGATCTTCCCGCATCACGAGTTCTCCGCCGCGCACGCCGAGTCCATCACCGGCGCGGAGCGATTCGCCCGGCATTACGTGCACACCGGCATGATCGGCCTGGACGGCGAGAAGATGTCGAAGTCGTTGGGCAATCTGGTCCTCGTGTCCAACCTGGTGGCCGAGGGTGTGGATCCCGGCGCCATCCGGCTCGGGCTCTTCGCCGGCCACTACCGCCAGGACCGCCCCTGGACCGACGAGGTGCTCACGACCGCGCAGGAGCGGATCGCGCAGTGGAGCAAGGCCGTTGCCCTGGATGCGGCCCAGTCCGCCGATGACACGGTGGCCCGAGTTCGCCAACACCTCGCGGACGACCTCGACACGGCCAAGGCGCTCGACGCGATCGACGCGTGGGCGCGGGACGCGCTGACCCTCGGCGGCCGCGACTCCGGCGCGCCGGGGCTCGTGGCCGATGCGGTCGACGCCTTGCTGGGCGTCTCGCTGCGCTGAGTCGCTCGGGCCCCCGACGACATTTCTGCTCCCCTTGTCGCCTCCGCGCGCGGGATCCCGCCCGACCGGGTCGGAACGGGAGCAAAATGTCGTTGTCCCCGGGTAGTCCGGTCATCCACAGGTTTGTCGTCGTCGCAGGTCGGTGTCGACGCCGCATCGTCGACACGGCTCATAGTTCGCTTCGTGGCGATGGACCGAGTGATGACGCGTGCGCAGCTGCTGGCTTCCGGGGTGTCGGTCGGTGGCATCCGCCGACTCCACCGGATTCTGCCCGCCGTGTACTCGCAACCCGATCCGTCGTGGATGGACAGGTGTCGCGCCGTCACTCTGTGGCAACCGACCGCTGTTCTCAGCCACCGAACCGCAGCGCGCCTGTACGGCTGGATCGACGAACCCGAGGGAGTCGATGCAACCGTGGCACCCGCAGCGCGACACCGACCGCCGCCCTGGCTCACTCTGCACCGCCGACGCCTCGACGACTGCGACGAGGTCCTCGGTTTGCCCGTCGTGACTCGTGAACAGGCGCTCCTCGATTGTGTCGCGGTGATGGACGCCGATGCCGCTGCACGACTCGTCGACGAACGGTTGGGGTGGGAGATGGACCCGGACCGTATTCGGATGCTCGTCGCACGGTCTCCGAACAGGCGGGGTAACCGTGCCATGATCGAGCAACTTCGCGGCGCCGCGGTGGGGTTCGCTTCGGAACCCGAGCGTCTGCTGGACCGGGCAATGATCGCGCGTGGTCTGCGGATGCAGGTCAATGCCCGGGTCGGGAGCTACGTGGTCGATTTCCACGACGAGGGCGCCCGGCTGGTGGTGGAGGTCGACGGCCGAGCATTCCACAGCGAGCCGGAGGTGTTCCGCCGTGACCGTGCGCGGCAGAACCGGCTGGTCCTCGCCGGGTATCGGGTGCTGAGATACGCGGCCTACGACGTGCTGGCCGATGCGGATGCGGTGGCGTCGGAGATCGTCACCGAAGTCCGTCGGCGTCGGCACGCCCGCCGATGACACGACATTTCTGCTCCCTTCGTCGCGTCCGCGCGCGGGATCCCGCCACATTCGAGCGAAATCGGAGCAGAAATGCACCCGGCGACCACCGTCAGGTGAAGTCGAGTCCACCCTCGGCGGCTGTCGGCACCCGTCTGCGCAACGGTGACCCCAGCGCCGCCGCGAGGTCGGTGCCGTCGTGCTCGGCGAGCAGTTCGCCGTCGTCCCACACCAGAAGCGCTGCGCTGACGGTGTTCTCGGCGGTGGAGTGCGCGAGATCGTAGTGCGCGCATCCGGGTACGCCGGCGTACGTGATCCACAGGTCGTACCCGGTCATGAACAGGTCCAGGTCGAATTGCACACTGAGACCCAACAATTCGCTGCGACCGTTGTCGTCGACGCCCGCGAACGCCTCGTCGAGGGCGAGCAACCTGGGGGAGTGCGGATCGGCCGACGACAACATCACGTGCGCCGCCGCGAACAGCGGGAGGTGCAGCGAGACCGACTGCTCGCCGCCGGACAACGCGCTGTGCCGAGCAACGGTGAGCCGTTCCTCGGAGCCGTCGCCGCCGATGAGGGAGAACGAGAACACGCGCCACTGCCGGTAATCGAGCGTGGTGGAAAGGATCTCGGGATAGGAACGCTCGGGGTGCGCTGCGCGCGCGCTGCGGATCTGGGCGGCGAAGTGGGCGCGCATGGTGGCGAGATCGTCCGGACCCAGAGCCGACGCATCTCGATCGAGCAGCTTCGAGACCGCGCGGGCGTCGTCGTCGAGCGCGTCCGCGAGCACCCAGTGCACGCCGATCGTGCTGCCCGAGGACATCCGCCGTTCCTTCATCTCCGACCCCATCATGGCGATCAGCTCCCGAGCATCGACGGTGCGTTCGTGGATCTGCTGCGCCAGCCCGGTGAGCAGCGCGTCCTCGAGGATGCGCCGCTCCGCGTCGGTGAGCAACGTTTCCTGATCGCGTCGCGCGGCGTCGATGGACACCGCGAAATCCGCGACCGTCGAGTACCCTTGCTCGTCCTGCACGCGAACCACCGTGACGCCGTCCGCTGCGTCCCAACTCAGCCGGAAATCCTGTCCCGACGCGGCGAGCTGCGCGTCGAATTCCTGGAGGGCACCGGTCAACGCGCTCCGGGTGGACTTGCGTGCGGCGTCACCGGCCTTGACGGATTCCGTCGCGGCGCTCAGTTCGTCGAACAGGCGGTGTACCTCCGCGGGCAGCACCTGCGGGGTGTCATCGGGTCCATCGGCCGCTTCGATGCGATAGAGCAACTGGTCCACGGTCGACCAGGCCGCATCGCTCGCGGGCCACGTGCAGTCGGGTGACGCGCCGAGCACCGCGAGCAGATCGCGGTGGGCGTAGGGCGCGAGAGAACTCGCGTCGGAGATGGTCTCGGTGAGTGCTGCGGTCAGCTCCGCGAGCGCCGCCCGGTGGCTGCCCTCGGCCTCACCGATGTCCTCGCCCGCCTTCGCCGCGGCCTTGCGTGCGGCGGTCTGCTCCTTCTTTCCCACCTCGATGCGGGTCCGCACGGTTGCGAGTTCCGCGTCGATCCGTTCGGCACTCGCGCCGAGCGACTCGCGAAGCATCGTCAGCTTCCCGAGCTGCTGCTCGTATCCGGATTCCGCGATCGCCGCTTCCTCGGCGAACTCCTCGGCGTTGCCGCGTGCCTCGTCGAGCCGCCCCGCAGCCTCGCGTTCGCGTTCGGCCGCGCGATCGACGTCCGCACGGTGTCGCACGATCGCGGACCCCATGTTCTCGAAGTGTCGAATCGATGCGGCCAGAGCGTCGAGCTCGCGAGGCCGATGCGGCGCTCGGTGTGCCATCGCCTCGGAGCGCAACGTGCGCTCGGCGGTGGAGAGCTCGGCGACGGCGTGATCGAGATCGCGATTCGCGGCGGCGACGGAGTCGGTCGTCGACCGGAGGGCACCGGCTGCGTCGACCACGGCGCGCAGAGCCGCGGTGATGGCCGACGTTCGCGGGAGCGCACCGATCGCGGTACGAATTGCGGCGATCCGAGCGTCGATCTCGCCGCCACGGTCGATCAGGGTTTCCACCGTGCGCTGCTGCTGCGCCGTCGCCTCGTCGAGTTCGGTCAGACGGTGCGCTCGACGCCGAGCGCGCGCCGTGGCTCCGATGTACTCGGCGGCGGCCTTCGTGTGCACGCCTCGCTGGACGCCCTGACGGAACCGGCCGTCGACGCCGACGGACACCTCGGCGTCCACGTCGAGTTCGATGGACGCGAGGATGTCGCGCACGAGGGCGGGAGCGACGGGCACATCGTCCTCGACCACGAGAACGTCGGCGAGTGTGCGGCCCTCCGGACGGGTCGGGCTCGGTACGAGGTACAGCTCGGACGTCGCGTCGTGCGGGACGGTGTCGGCCACCCAGCCGTCGAGCACGTTCGCCGCCGCGAGAGCGGCCTCGAGGCCGGCGGCGTCCGCGTCGGACACCGAGTCGGCGAATCGAACGAGGCGCCACAGCGGTGCCCCGCCCCGCCCGGTCCGATCCCCGGTCCTGGCCGCGAAGGCGGGCGGGGCGTCGTCCCGCTCGGCGGCGACGGTGCGCCGCTCCGCGGTCAGCTCGGAGATTCGCACCCGCGCGGCGTCGGCATCACGCGACGCGTCCTGGCGTTCTGCACGCAATTCGTCGAGCGGTTCGCGCACGGCCTCGGCGACCACGTCGCCCAGTGTCGGTGCGTCGTCCTCGCCGATGCCGGCCAACGCAGCGTGGAGCGAGTCGGACAATCCGGGAACGGGTAGATGTTCGGAGTGTTCGGTCCACCACGACCGGAGCGCAACGGCGGTGGTGGCCCGCGCCGCCGCGGCACCGGTCTCGGCTTCGTGCACGGCCGCGACGGCACGGTCGTGGAGTTCACGAGCTCGCACGGCGGATCGCTCCGTGCGGGTGCGCTCGACAGCCGCGCGATCCACGACGGCAACCGCCGCGCGCACGGCGCGCACGTCGGAGTCGCGTTCCTCGGCGTGGCCGCGAACGGCTGCGGAGATCTGATTCACGCGCGCATCGGTGGGCAGCACCGTCCAGGCGATGCCCGCGTCGTCGGCGGCTGCCGCGAGCTCGTCCTCGGCCCGCGAGATGGTCGCCCTGGCGTCGCGGGCGTCCGCGGTCGCGTCGTCGAACTCTCGCGTGCGCGCGTCGACGGCCTCGGTGGCCTTGCGGGCTTTCTCCCCCTGCTGTTGCGTGGAGATCTCGAGCCTGCGAACGGCGTCGGCGAGGTCGTCGAGCTGCTGCTTCCCCTCGTAGGCCGTCGACCGCTGGAGGGTCTGCTGATCGGTCACGGCGAGGTCGAGATCGCGTTCGGCGGCCTCGAACCGCTCCTCGGCGGCACTTCGCTCCGCACGTCGGCGCTCACGTAACTGCCGGGATGCGAACAGAGCGACCGTGGCGTGATCCACCGACGTCAGTCGCCGCGTGACGCGCTCGATGTCCGTCTTGGCCTGCACGGCGAGATAGCGCGAATAGACGCCGACGAAGGTCTTGGCGGCGCGGTCGGCCTGCACCAGCCCGTCCAGGGCGCGCCCGACTTCCTCCATGTCGCTGAACGATCGCGCCGCGTCGAGCACGAGATGCTCGTCGAGGGGCCGCAAGCCGTCCGAGAGGGCGCGCGAGAGTCCCTTGGGGTCCAAGTTCTTCGCGAGCTGCGGTCGCCGCAGGGTCAGGATGAGATTGATGAGCTGGTCGTAGCGTTCGGCGCCGAGTCCGAACAGCCGGGCGTCGATCGCGGCTCGGTAGTCGATGGGGCGGTCGACGATGGCGTCGGTGCCGAGTTGTTCCGCCAGTTGCTTCTTGGTCAACGGCCGATCGTCCGGGCCGAGCAGCGAGAAATCGACTCCCACCCGTCCGTCGGCGACGAAATACCACCGGGTGACCTTGTCCGACGAGCGAGTCGCCCGCATGCCGATGCCGACCGTCACGGACTCGGGGTCGTCCCGGTCACCTCGACCGAACTCCATCCACACGTACGAGTGCGCCGAATCCTGGCCCCGGTAGAGCAGATTCGACTTCATCGTGCGCTCTTCACCGGCGAAGGGATTGAGTCGCCGCGGCTCGATGCGGCCGTCGAGGACGAACGGGAACAGAACCTCGAGGGCCTTGGTCTTCCCGGAACCGTTCGGTCCGCGTAGGACCAGTCGCCCGTCGGCGAAGGAGAACTCCTGGTCGCGGTAGTCCCACAGGTTGACGATGCCCGCCCTGATGGGACGGAAACGGGTGCTGCGGGTCATGACTTCCTCACTCCTCGAACAGGTCCGGAACAGCGGCGCGCTCTCGCACCGTGACGACGACGCCTCGGTACCGCGCCAGCGCGGGTAGCGCAGCGACACCGCCGGCGACGGGCGCGACCAGGGAGAGTCGGGCGAGCAGATCGACCGCGGCATCACGTATCCCCACGCGGTCGGACTGCCACTGGGCTGCGAACGTCCGCCCGTAGGTGTCCACGAGAGAGTCGACGGTGGTGGCGATCCACGAGTCCGGAATCAGGCGGTGGCGGACCGGCTCGCCTCGCGAAGCCGTGCCGTCCACGCCGACCCCGGAGGCGTCGTCGAGCTCGGAATCTTCGGCGACAACGCTGTCGTCCAACAGGTTTCGGAATACCCCGCCCTCTGGTATCGCACCGTCCAGCGCCGCCACGAGGGAGGGCGTGGGGTCGGTGTCGACGGTGCAGTCCACCGCGTCGATCGCATCGGGGTCGAGAACACGGTCGGCGATCTCACCGGCCAGCAGCAGTGCCACCTGGGCCACCGTGCCGGTGGACGGAAAGCGCGTGTCGGACAGTCGACCCGAGGTGTCGATCAGAGCCACACCCTCCGCGCGACGCTCCACCGCCAGGCCCGTCACGAGACACACGTCGTCGATCGCACGGTCGGTGAGCGTCGACAGCAGACCCGAATCGGTGTACACCACAGGCTGTTCCACCAACGCTCGCCGAGCCCGACGCGCCGCGTCCACCCCGTCGTCGGACGGGGGCGTCAACAGACCGGCCGCGGTGGAGAGGTGCTGGAGAGCCCGCGGTGGGCGGAACAACGCCGTCACCACGGACCGGTCGATGTCGTAGAGCGCCTCGCCCGCATCGGGATTGGTCGCCCAGCCACCCGCGTCCCCGTCCGCCAGGGTGATCGCTCCACGAACGGACAGCCATCCGACGGCGTCGACGAAGGCGTCGCGATCCGAGGAGCGCTCGGGGTCGAAGTCGATCCCCACCACCTGAGATGCCTCGGCAGCAGCGTGATCCGCCAGTTCCGACAGCGTGATCTGGTCACCGGCACGGCCCAGCGCGGCGAGCACCAGCGCGAGCAGAGCGTACCGGCGACGGTCGAACACGCGGTCCGTTCCGGTACGTGCCGGTTGCGTGGGATCGAGCCGGTCGAGAACCGGGTACAGGCGAGCCGTGGTCTCGGTGACCTCGAGCCGGTAGCCGAACAGTTCGAGCATGTCTTCGCGCAATTCTGTGGCCCAACGCCGGATCAAGGGCAGCGCAACGCGATCCGGATACGTCCGGGTCACCAGGTGATTCGACAGCACCACTCGCGCGGCGCGCTGATAGGAGTCGATGGCCAGCCCCGGGACGGACCGCGCCCTCATCGTCGATCACCCGTTCTCGCGGGCGACTCGACCCGCAACCGTTGATCGCCGAGGTGGAGCACCCCACGACTGGTGCGCACGGCCGAATATCCGGCACCGTCCGAGACGACGAGTGTGACGCCGGAATCGGTGGCGGACGAATCGGTCACGCGGCCCACCGTCGGGACGCGCGCGGAGAGCGCTGTCGTCAGCAGCCGCAGCAACACCTCGGTCTCCTCGTCGGTGAGCACGCGTTCGTACACGTCGCCGTCCGCCAACGATGCCGCCGCCGCGGCCCGTCGCCGTTGTTCGTCGAGTTGTCGTTCGCGGAGTCGGCGCACGCTCGCGTCGTTCCGCTGCACTCGCGCGGGCGCCCCGGCGGCCGGCGGACGACCCGTCTCGGCGAGGGTCCGCGAAATCTCGATGGGGGGTGCCTCCCACCAGGATCGATGCGTCGGGACGATCTCCGCGTCGGGGTGCGCCATGGACAGATGTCGCGGTCGACCGAGTCCGAAGGTGGCACCGAACAGCGCGTGGGCGGCGTCCTCGGACGGCGCGGCCGCGAACCAGCCCGCGAGGTGCCGCAGCTGCGATTCCCGGCTCACCCCGCCCCGACGGGTCTCCGTCACGCGGCGTAGCAACGACAGGACGGCGGCGATCGCGCTCATGGTGCCCTCACGAAGTCGATCGGCCTCCGTCTCTCCGGCGGTCTCCGTCTCGGCCACCCGGAACCATTTCGCGAGTCCGTCCCAGCGCGTCCGCCAGTCTTCGCGACGTTCGTGCAGCGCCATGAACACTCGTTCGTCGTGCAGCGCGGCCTTGTCCAGCAACGCGTCCAGTCCGGTCGCCTCGACCGCCGTGATGGCGTCGGCGAGCTTGGGCGCGAAACGCGCGAGGTCGACGCTGAACTCGCGCATGTGGGCGAGAAGAGCGTCCTTGTGGGCGAGGAACGCCTCGGGGGTGACCTCGGTGGTGCGGACGAGATCGCCGAGCGAAAGGTAGAAATGTGCGGCCCGAGTGGCCATCTCGGACAACGTCGTGTCGAGTCGACTCAGTTTGCGGAACACCAGTTCGCCGTCGCCGGCCGTGTGAGCCGCCGCGAGGTCGTTCAGGTCGGCGAGCAGCTCGGGCAGCACCAGTCGCGAGAGAGCCGAGTCCTCCGGCCTGGCGGCCAGCACGTCCTCCACCGCTCGGTACGCCTGGTACCCGATCTGCGCGAACTGGTAGACGTAGTGCCGGTTGCGGTACTCGGCCAGGGTCGCCGCCCGCGTGCCGTCGTAACTGCGCTCGAGCACCCCCCACAGGTGGAGCTGCTCGAGCAGGGGCGCGATCTCGTGACGCGTGAGATCCGCGTCGTCGTCCATTCGGGAGACGAGCTCGGCGACCTCCCCGGCGTGCAGCAGGACGACGTAGCCGGTTCGTGCCTGCTCGAAGGCCCGCAGAACACGCAGGTAGTCCGACCGCTTCTCGGCGGTGGCGAACGAGAACAGCCTCAGCCGATCGTCGGCGACGAACTGCTCGGCGGAGGAAGACACTGGGACAGGGTAGGCGGTGCGAACCCCGGGCCCCGAATCTCAGGGCCCGATACCCCGCCGGCCGAGAGCCGTCGAGGCCGTCAGCCGACGTCGAGAACGAGGCTCCCGTCGACGATGTCCGCCGGGTAGGTTCGCACGCTTCCGATGCCCTCGGTGGTGCAGGCGCCCGTCGCGAGCGAGAAGGCGTACTGGTGCAGAGGGCACACCACCACGCGTCGGTCGACCTGCCCGTCCGCGAGTGGTCCGCCGCGGTGCGGGCACTGGGCGTCGAGAGCGCGGACCGACCCGTCGGTGAGCAGGAACACCGCGATCTGTCGGTCGCCGACCACGTAGGTGCGCCCCTCGCCCGGGGTGAGGTCGGTGACGGGCCCGACGGTCACGGCGGTCGCGGCCGTCATGAGGCGGGAAGGCCGGAGGCCGGTCGGGTGGGGGCGGGGAGGCCGGAGGCCGGTCGGGTGGGGGCGGGGAGGCCGGAGGCCGGTCGGGTGGGGGCGGGGAGGCCGGGACGTACGGGCACGATCGGGAGGGGCAGTAGCGGCAGCGATGGTTGGAACTGCGCGGGTGACTTCGGTGCGGCTCGTTCCTTCCACGGATCGACGTATCCGTCCACGGCGGTCTGCAGTCGCTCGTCGAGGCCGGCGACGACGCCGTCCCGATCGTCGATCAGGATCGCGATCAGCTCGTCGAGACCCAGCCGGGGCACGAACGCGTAGGTCCGCTCGAGCCACTTCGCCTCCTCGCGGTAGAACTGGATGAATCGGCCGGCCACGGTGATCACCTCCTCAGGGGAGCCGACCGTCGCCAAGACGTCCCCCTTGCGGATGTGGGCTCCGGCCGCGCCGCCGACGTAGATCTCCCACCTGCCGTCTCCGACGGCGACGACACCGAAGTCCTTGCACAGCGCCTCGGAGCAGTTCCGGGGGCATCCGGCCACGGCGAGCTTGAGTTTCGCCGGGGTCTCCAGTCCCTGGAAGCGCTCTTCCAGCGCGATACCGAGGGCGGTCGAGTCACCCAGTCCGAAGCGGCAGAAGTCCGATCCGACACAGGTCTTGACGGTGCGCATGGACTTTCCGTAGGCGAATCCGGAGGGCATGTCGAGGTCTCCCCACACCTCGGGCAGGTCCTCCTTCTTGATGCCGAGCAGGTCGATGCGCTGACCGCCGGTGACCTTGACCAGGGGGACGGAGTACTTGTCGGCGACGTCCGCGATGCGTCGCAGCTGATCGGGGGTGGTGACGCCTCCCTTCATCTGCGGGACCACCGAGAAGGTGCCGTCGCGCTGGATGTTCGCGTGCACGCGATCGTTGATGAACAGCGCACCGCGCTCGTCCACCCAGTCCGGACCCCACACGACGCGCAACAGCGACGCGAGCGGCATCTTCGACGCCGCGTCCTCGACACCGTCCGTGGCGAGTTCGGCGATGACGTGGGACACCGACCGCAGATCCTTCTCCCTGATCGCGGCGATGAGTTCGGGCTTGGTCAGGGGAATGCTCGGGACGTACCAGTCGGCCGCGGGATCGGCCTGCAACGCACCCCCCGCGGCGCACGCCACGACGTCCGCGACGAGACCCTTGCACGAGCCGCACCCCTTGCCGGCTCGGGTTTTCGCCACGACGTCGGAGAGGGTGGTGGCGCCACCGTGCACGCACGCCACGATGTCGCCCTTGGTGACGCCGTTGCAGTTGCACACCTGCGCCTCGTCGGCCAGTTCTGCGGCTCCCGTTGCGGCCGTCGGGGTTCCGAGATCGAAGAGCATGCCGATGCGCTCGTCCGGGAGGGGGACCTTCTCGTCGAAGGCCTGCGTGAGAAAGGCCACCTTGCTGATGTCGCCGAGCAGCATGGCCCCGATGAGCTTGTTGTCGCGCACCACGACCGACTTGTACGTTCCGCTCCGGGGTTCGTAGAACTGGACGAACTCGTCGGTCTCGCGCTCGGGTCCTTTGACACCCATCGCCGCGACGTCGACGCCGGCGACCTTGAGCTTGGTGGTCGACCGCGAACCGTGGTACGCCGCAGCCGGATTCGCGCCGGTCAGCACGTCCGCCAGCACGCCGGCCTGCTCCCACAGCGGAGCCACGAGCCCGTAGACCTCTCCGCGGTGCTGGCAGCACTCACCGACCGCGAACACCGAACCCTCGTCCTCGCAGCGCATCTGATCGTCCACGACGATGCCGCGTTCGACCACCAGTCCACCTCGTCGCGCCAGGTCGACGTTCGGCCGGATACCGGCGGTCACGACAATCATGTCGGCCGCCAGGGTGGTTCCGTCGGCGAATCCGACGCCGGTCACCACACCGGCATCGTCTCGCTCCACCGTCGTCGTGCGCTTCGACGTGTGCACGCCGACCCCGAGTTCCTCGATCTTGTTCCGCAACAACCGGCCCCCGCGCTCGTCGAGTTGTTGGTTCATCAGGTGGCCGGGGGAGTGCACCACGTCGACGTCGATTCCTCGGGTGCGCAGACCGTAGGCCGCTTCGAGACCGAGCAGGCCTCCGCCGATGACGACGGCTCGTACCCCGTCCCTGGACGCCGCCATCTGCAGCATCCCGTTGGTGTCCTCGATGGTGCGGAATCCGAAGACTCCGCGGGCGAGTCGCCCGTCCGGCTCGCGAAGACCGTCCATGTTCGGAAAGAACGTGGTGCTGCCCGTCGCCACGATCACCGTGTCGAACTCCACGACGCGGCCGCTCTCGCAGGTGACCGTCTTCGCGAACCGATCGAGCGCCACCGCTCGGTCGCCGACATGCAACGTCACGCCGTTGTCCCGGTACCAGGCCATCGGGTTCAGCATGAGGTCGTCGTCGTCGACGGAGCTCTCGCCGGACAGCACGTGGGAGAGCATGATGCGGTTGTAGTTGCCGTAGGGTTCGTCGCCGATCATGGTCACGTCGAACAGGTCCGCGCCGCCGCGCTGAAATATCTCCTCGACCGTGCGCGCCCCCGCCATGCCGTTGCCGATCACCAGCAATCGCTGCCGGGGCATCAGAAGATCATCATCCCGAAGTCGACGACGATCTCGCCGCTGCAGCCGTCCGGAGCGGCGACGGTCAGCTGCAACACCGAATCCGACTCGACGTCCTCGACCACCCGCAGGGGGACGTTGACGCTCGATCTGGCACCCATCGGAAACACGCGCATCGATTCGCCGTCTCGGGTGAGGGTGACCACCACCAGTTCGGCGGACGAATTGCCACCACGGAAGTACAGCGGTTGCGCGGTCAGTCCGGAGGGGACGACGTAGGACGCGCTCGGGTCCACCGACTCCGGCTTGCTCAGACCGCTGCCGGTGAAGGGGAAGACGCCCTGGATGAACTTCGGAGTACTGGCCATGGAAGACGACTGTGCGGGTCGGGAGTTGCCGGGCGACTGCGCCGACGTTACGGCGAGGTCAGGAATACCTCTCGAGCCGGCGTGCTCCGATGTCAGCTGCCCCGCGCGTCACTTCCGTCGTCCGGGCATGGCCAGCGGAGCGAGGATTCCGAGCAGGATCGCCGGGATAAGGAACGCGACGTGGGGATGCAGCGCGTACAGCGGAGTCAACGCCAAGGGCGCCAGGGCGGCCCCACCGAACCGGAAGGATTGCACCACCGACACCGCGCCGCCGCGATTCGCACCGCCGGAACCCAGAATGGCGGCGTTGACGCCGACGAGGACGAATTGCGACGCGACCCCGGCCATGGCCCACACGACGGCCACCACCAGGAGCACGTCGACCGTCCCGGCGAGCGCCACCAGCACCGCACCCGCCGGGGCGCCGATGAGTACCGAGCGACGCGCGCCCAGGCGGTCGATGAGTGTGCCCACCGGACGAGCGGCGAAGATTCCGGCGATGCCGAACACGGTGAGCAGCAACCCGCGCTGACCGGCGGTGAGTCCGAAGGTGTCCTCGGCGCGGAAGGCGACCAGGAAGTTCAACCCACCGAGTGCGCCCCACCCCAGCAGCGCGACGACGGCGACCCGAAGGACGGGCACGCTCAGCGCATCACGCAGCCGCTCCCGGGGGGCGTGTGCGTCGACCGTGTCGTCCGCCGCGGGAAGGCCGACGGCCAGAAGAACGAGCGACACCCCGGTCAGCACGAGGAAGGCGTAACGCCAATCGAATTCGGCCGCGAGGCCACCCACCAGCGGTGCGCTCGTCTGTCCTGCGGCCTGGAGCGCTCCGAACGTGCCCAGGGCCCGGCCGAGACGTGCGCGAGGGGTCACCGCTGCCAACGCGGCGAGCAGCAGGGGAGTGGTGAAGGCGTTGGCGACACCCTGCAGAGCCCGCGCCCCGAGCAACAGTTCCAGGGTGGGCGCGGCGAAGCAGGCCAGCGAGGCGACGGCGTACAGCACGTACGCCCAGGCCACCGTCCGCTCGCGTCCCCATCGAGCACCGAGCGTTCCCGACGCCAGCATCGCGGCCGCGAACGGGAGCAGGTACGCCGTCAGCGAAGTCGCGGCCGATCCGGTGGTCACGGACAGATCGGCGCCCATCTCGGGCAGCATCGACGCGACGACGCCGCCACCGAAGGGACCCAGGAATCCGCCCGCGTAGAGCGCGCCGACCCTGAGCCTCGCCAGACGCCCGGGGACGTCCGCGCTCACGATCGAGCGGGGGATCGAGAACCGCTCACAGCCCGAAGTTTCCCGGTCCCCGCCGCCGAAGGTAACGCTCGAACTCCGCCGCGAGTGCGTCTCCGTCGACCTTCGAGACCGCCTCGGTCATGTCGACCTCGGCGTCGCCCCGCTCTTCGAGAGAGCGGACGTACTCCGCGATTTCCTCGTCGTCCGCGGTCATCTCGGTGACCGATTCCTCCCAGTCCTCGGCCTGGCCGGGGAGCTCGCCCAGCGGAACCTCGATGTCGAGGATGTCCTCGACGCGCTGGAGGAGAGCGACCGTCGCCTTGGGGTTCGGCGGCTGTGACACGTAGTGCGGGACGGCGGCCCAGAGGGAGACCGCCGGAATGCCCGCTTTCACACACTCGTCCTGCAGCACGCCGGTGATTCCCGTCGGGCCCTCGTACCGGGTCTGCTCGAGATTGAACTGCTCGGCCGACTCCATGCTGTACGCCGTGCCGGTGACGGGAACCGGACGGGTGTGCGGGGTGTCCGCGAGCAGCGCGCCGAGAATGACCACCGTGTCCACGCCGAGTTGGTCGACGAATTCGAGCAGGTCGTCGCAGAAACTGCGCCACCGCATGTTGGGCTCGATGCCCCGCAGCAGAACCACGTCGCGCTCGCTGCCGGGAGGGGAGCACACGGACAGTCGGGTGGACGGCCACTCGATCTCTCGGGTCACCCCGTCCACCTGCCGGACGGTGGGTCGATTGACCTGGTAGTCGTAGTAGTCCTCGGAATCGAGTTCGGCCAGCGGGGTGGCGTCCCAGATGAGTTCGAGATGCTCGACGGCACCGCTGGCGGCATCGCCCGCGTCGTTCCAACCCTCGAAGGCCGCGACGAGTACGGGGCTGCGCAGCGTCGGCAGCAGTGCGTCGTCGGACTCCCCAACCTCGACGTCGTCGGACTGCGCCGCCTCGACCTCGCCGGACTCCCGGACCTCGACCTCGCCGGTCGGCTGGTTCGTGTCCCGGGTCACACCTGATTCGCCTCGGGGCGTTTGCGACTCACTCACCCACCCAGCCTACGACCAGAGTCGCGAACCCCGACCACTACGCTGGTGGCCATGCCTGCCGAATTCCGTTCCCGCCTCCTCGATGCGCTCTCTCAGCGCGTTGTCATCGGCGACGGCGCCATGGGGACGATGTTGCAGGCCGCCGATCTGACCCTGGACGATTTCCTGGGCCTCGAGGGCTGCAACGAGATCCTGAACGACACCCGTCCCGATGTCCTGAAGGACATTCACCGGGCGTACTTCGAATCCGGCGCCGACGCGGTCGAGACCAACACGTTCGGCTGCAACCTGCCCAACCTCGCCGACTACGACATCCAGGACCGCATCCGCGAACTGTCCTACAAGGGCACCAAGCTCGCCCGCGACGTGGCCGACGAGATGGGCACCGGCCGCGACGGCATGGGTCGCTTCGTCCTCGGATCCATGGGACCCGGCACCAAGCTGCCCACCCTGGGGCACGCACCGTTCCGGGCTCTCCGCGACGCGTACCAGGAAGCCGCCCTGGGCATGATCGACGGCGGTGCCGACGCGGTCCTCGTGGAGACCTGCCAGGACCTGCTCCAGGTGAAGGCGGCGATCCTGGGTAGCCAGGCCGCGATGGAACAACTCGGCATTCGCATCCCGATAATCACGCACGTCACCGTCGAGACCACCGGCACGATGCTGCTCGGTAGCGAGATCGGCGCGGCGCTCACCGCGATCGAGCCGCTGGGAATCGATCTCATCGGCCTCAACTGCGCCACGGGTCCCGCCGAGATGAGCGAGCACCTTCGCCACCTCAGCAAGCACTCCAACCTGCCCATCTCGGTGATGCCGAACGCCGGCCTTCCTCAGCTCGGCCCCACCGGTGCCGAGTACCCCCTCACACCCGAGGAGTTGGCCGAGGCGCTCAGCGGCTTCGTGTCCGAGTTCGGGCTCGGCCTCGTCGGCGGGTGCTGCGGAACGACGCCGGAGCACATCAGGCAGGTGGCCGACGCCGTCCACGGCGCGACGCGCAAGCAGCGGAACCCGGCGCCCGAGAACGGCGTGTCCTCGCTGTACGCGGCGGTCCCGTTCGATCAGGACAACAGCATCCTCATGATCGGCGAGCGCACCAACTCCAACGGCTCCAAGGCATTCCGCGACGCGATGCTGGCCGAGGACTACCAGAAGTGCCTCGACATCGCGAAGGATCAGACTCGCGACGGCGCGCACATGCTCGACCTCAACGTCGATTACGTCGGCCGTGACGGCGCCGCGGACATGTCCGCGCTCGCCTCCCGACTCGCGACGTCGTCGACGCTGCCGATCATGCTCGACTCCACCGAGCCCGACGTCCTGGAAGCGGGCCTCGAACATCTCGGTGGCCGCAGTGCGGTCAACTCGGTCAACTACGAGGACGGCGACGGACCCGATTCGCGGTTCCAACGCATCATGCGGCTGGTGAAGAAGCACGGTGCCGCCGTGGTGGCGCTGACCATCGACGAGGAGGGGCAGGCCCGTACCGCCGACTGGAAGGTGCGGATCGCCGAGCGACTGATCACCGACATCACCGAGAACTGGGGGGTGGCGGAGTCCGACATCATTCTCGACACCCTGACGTTCCCCATCTCCACCGGTCAGGAGGAAGTGCGGCGGGACGGCATCGAGACCATCGAGGCGATCCGGCGGATCCACGAGTCCCACCCCGACGTGCACTTCACTCTCGGTATCTCGAACATCTCGTTCGGACTGAACCCCGCTGCGCGGCAGGTGCTGAACTCGGTGTTCCTGCACGAATGCACCGAGGCGGGTCTGGACACGGCCATCGTGCACGCGTCGAAGATTCTGCCGATGAACAAGATTCCGGACGAGCAGCGCGAGACCGCACTCGATCTGGTCTACGACCGACGCGCCGAGGGGTACGACCCCCTGCAGAAACTGATGGCGTTGTTCGAGGGCGTCTCCGCCGCGTCCGCGCGCGAGTCGCGAGCGCAGGAGCTCGCCGGACTGCCGCTGTTCGATCGGCTCGAACGCCGCATCGTCGACGGTGAACGCGAAGGGCTCGGCGACGATCTCGAGGAAGCGATGGAGGTCAAGCCGCCGCTCGAGATCATCAACGAGACGCTGCTGTCGGGGATGAAGACGGTGGGCGAACTGTTCGGCTCCGGTCAGATGCAGTTGCCGTTCGTGCTGCAGTCCGCCGAGGTCATGAAGGCCGCGGTGGCCCTGCTCGAGCCGCACATGGAGGCGTCGGACGAGGACGGCAAGGGCCGCATCGTGCTCGCGACCGTCAAGGGCGACGTCCACGACATCGGTAAGAACCTCGTCGACATCATTCTCAGCAACAACGGCTACGAGGTCGTCAATCTCGGTATCAAGCAGCCCATCTCGGCAATTCTCGATGCCGCGGTGGACAAGCGGGCCGACGTGATCGGCATGTCCGGGCTGCTCGTGAAGTCGACCGTCGTGATGAAGGAGAACCTGCTCGAGCTCAACGCCAAGGGCGTGGCCGAGAAGTTCCCGGTCATGCTCGGCGGTGCCGCGCTCACCCGGTCGTACGTCGAGAACGATCTGCAGGACGTCTACGACGGCCAGGTGTCCTACGCACGGGACGCGTTCGAGGGCCTGTCGCTGATGGACACCATCATGAACACCAAGCGCGGCGTCGCGCCCGCCGCGGACAGCCCGGAGGCGCTCGCGGCGGCGAAGAAGACGGCCGAACGCAAGGAGCGGCACGAGCGGTCACGCCGAATCGCGGCGAAGCGCAAGGCCGAGGAAACTCCGGTCGAGATCCCCGAGCGTTCGGACGTCGCCGTGGAGAAGGACCTTCCGGCGCCACCGTTCTGGGGTACGCGCATCGTCAAGGGCGTCTCGTTGGCCGAGTACTCGGGCCTTCTCGACGAGCGCGCTCTGTTCCTCGGTCAGTGGGGTCTGCGTGGTGCCCGGGCCGGTGAGGGGCCGTCGTACGAGGATCTCGTGGACACCGAGGGTCGCCCGCGCCTGCGGTACTGGCTGGACCGACTCAGCACCGACGGCATCCTCGCCCACGCGGCGCTGGTGTACGGCTACTTCCCCGCCGTGTCCGAGGGCGACGACGTCGTCGTCCTCGAGAGTCCGGAACCCGACGCGGCAGAACGATTCCGCTTCACGTTCCCCCGCCAGGACCGTGGCCGGTTCCTGTGCATCGCGGACTTCGTGCGGTCGAGGAAACTCGCCCACGAGACCGGGCAGGTCGACGTACTCCCGATGAATCTGGTGACGATGGGGCAGCCGATCGCGGACTTCGCCAACACGTTGTTCGCCGCCGACGCATACCGGGACTATCTGGAGGTGCACGGTATCGGCGTCCAGCTCACCGAGGCGCTCGCCGAGTACTGGCACCGCCGGGTGCGTGAGGAACTGATCCTGTCCGGTGGCCGCTCGTTGGCCGCGCAGGACCCGACCGACGCCGAGGGCTTCTTCAAGCTCGAGTATCGCGGGGCCCGCTACTCGTTCGGATACGGCGCGTGCCCCAACCTCGAGGACCGCATCAAACTGGTGAAGTTGCTCGAACCACAGCGCATCGGGGTCGACCTGTCCGACGAGTTGCAGCTGCATCCCGAACAGTCCACGGATGCGTTCGTCCTCCACCACCCCGAGGCCAAGTACTTCAATGTCTGATTCCCCCACGACGGGCACCACCGCGGTCGCGCTTCGGGCCGTGCTGTTCGACATGGACGGCACCCTGTTGGACTCCGAACGACTGTGGGACGTCGCGGTGTACGAGCTGTCGGCGTCGATGGGTCGCGAGCTCACGGCCGAGGTACGCGAGAGCACCCTGGGTAATTCGATGCGCGGTTCGCTGCGCAAGATCTTCGCGCACGTCGGCCGCGAGGCCACTCCGGACGCGATGGACGAGGCCGCACGGTGGCTCAACAGCCGCGTCACCGAGCTGTTCTCCGCGGGGCTGCCGTGGCGTCCGGGTGCACAGGACGCGCTCGACACCGCGCGCGCCGCGGGCGCCCGGTGTGCACTGGTCACGAACACCGAGCGAGTCCTGACCGAACTGGCGTTGGACACCCTCGGACGTGATCGCTTCGACGCGACCGTGTGCGGCGACGAGGTGGCCGACGCCAAGCCGGCACCCGATCCGTACCTGCGCGCCGCAGAACTGCTCGGCGTCGATCCCGGACACTGTGTGGCCGTCGAGGATTCGCCCACCGGAACCATGGCTGCGGTGGCCGCCGGGTGCGGCGTGATCGTGGTGCCGTCGGAGACCGCGGTCCCGTCCGGCCCCGGTCGTACCCTGCGGGAGTCCCTGGTCGGCCTCACCGTCGACGATCTACGCGGCGCGGTGCGGCGACCGTCCGACTGAGCGGCACCGCCCCACCGGCCCTGCGGCCTGATGGGGAGGATCGACCGTCACCGTGGAACAATCCTCGTCTGTGAAGAACTTCGAATCCCTGTTCGCCGAACTCAGCGACCGCGCCGTGACTCGCCCGGAGGGTTCGGGCACCGTCGCTGCGCTCGACGCCGGTGTCCATCAGCAGGGCAAGAAGATCCTCGAGGAGGCGGGCGAGGTGTGGATCGCCGCCGAGCACGAGAGCGACGAGGCCCTCGCCGAGGAGATCTCCCAGCTTCTGTACTGGGTCCAGGTGCTGATGGTGGGACGCAACATCGGTCTCGAGGACGTCTACCGACATCTCTGAGCGGCCCGCTCACTCTCGAACACTCGGATGCCGTCACCCCGCCCTCGAACTTCCCGTTCACGAACCATCAGGATGTCCCCATGCTTCGCGTTGCCGTTCCCAACAAAGGTTCCCTCTCCGAACTCGCCGGCGAGATCTTGAGCGAAGCCGGATACCGGCGTCGCACCGACTCGCGCGACCTCACCGTCCTCGACAACGCCAACAACGTCGAGTTCTTCTTCCTCCGCCCCAAGGACATCGCGATCTACGTCGGGTCCGGTGAGCTCGATCTCGGAATTACCGGCCGGGATCTGGCGCTCGATTCCGGCGCCCCGGTCGCCGAGCGACTGGCGCTGGGCTTCGGTCGCAGCAGCTTCCGGTACGCCGCCCCGGCGGGTCGGGAGTGGACGCCGGAGGACCTGAACGGCTTGCGAATCGCGACCTCGTACCCCAACCTCGTGCGCGCCGACCTCGCCGCGCGCGGGCTCGAGGCCACGGTCATTCGCCTCGACGGCGCCGTGGAGATCTCGATCCAGCTCGGCGTGGCCGACGCGATCGCCGACGTGGTGGGCTCGGGACGCACTCTGCGCCAACACGATCTGGTGGCCTTCGGAGAGTCGCTGTGCGATTCCGAGGGGGTCCTGGTGGAGCGGGCGGGCGCACCTTCGGACGACCGCGCTCGCAACCAGTTGATCGCTCGCATCCAGGGTGTCGTGTTCGCGCAGCAGTACCTGATGCTGGACTACGACTGCCCGAAGTCCATTCTCGACGCCGCCGTCGAGATCACTCCCGGCCTCGAATCGCCGACGCTGTCTCCGCTCGCGGACGAGAACTGGGTCGCCGTGCGGGCGATGGTGCCGCGCAAGATCCACAACTCCGTGATGGATCGACTGGCCGATATCGGCGCGAAGGCCATTCTCGCGTCCGACATCCGGTCCTGCCGGGCCTTCTGACCCGGCCCCTTTCCACGCAGCGCCGGGTCAGCGCGCGCGGACCTCGAGCGTCTGGAAGCTGCGGCCGACCGCGCCGTCGGCGTCGTACAACGTGGCCGCGCACAGGCCGATCCCGTCGGCCGCGATCGACGTTCGGGCTCGGACGCCGACCCATTCGCCCACCGGTTCCCGGAGAATCTCGACCGTCAGATCGGTGTTCAGGAAGGTCCAGTCCTTCGCATCGAGCCGGGCGCCGACGCCGTTCGCGATGTCGGCGACACCGAACAGCCGCGTGATCGGTGACGGGGTCTCACCCGCCACCACCGGCACGAGGCTGCGGGTCCAGAGGCTGCCCGTCCCTTCCTGCGGGTCGACGGGCACGACTCCGCGAAACTCCAGCGCGTCGAGGTACCCGCCGTGCCAGTCCGCGGCGAAACCCCAGCCCGGCTCGCTGTCCTCGGGCCCGGGAACCAACGGAGCCTCGGCCGCGAAGGCCACCGCCGACGTGTCCGAGGTGGCGATGCGCCACGCCGTCGCCCGAGCGACGGTCCGCGCGGTGCCGTCCGGCCGCTGCGCGACCAGCTCGGCCGCGAGCATCTCGACGCGGCGACCGGGCCGCTCGATCCATGCGCGCACCTCGATCTCGGCCACGGGGACCGGACCGAGGATCTCCATCGTCACCCGGGCAAGCCGTGCCTCCGGCCGCGGCGCGCAGTTCTCCAGCGCGCGGGTGAGCAACGCCGAGGGCGGGGCGCCGTGCTGCATCGTCTCGGCCCACACACTCACGGTGTATCGGGTTGCCAGGAAGCGTTCGTAGCCCTCCCGCAACGCGGCGATCGGAACGAACAGAGCTGCGCCGGAATCGGTCTCGGTCACGACGCGGGCTCCGAAGCCGCCGGTGCGGACACCGCCGGTTCGGGCGTCTCGGAGGGCCAACCAGGATAGGCCGGGGGAGTGCCGCCGAAGCTGGGGCACAGTGCCTGATAGTCACACCACCCGCACAATTTGCTCGGCTTGGGCCGGAAATCACCCGACACACCCGCGGTACGGATGGCACTCCAGATCGCGACCAGCGTGCGCTCGAATCGATCGAGCTCGTCCTCGTCCGGGGAGTAGGTGAGCACCTGCCCGTCCGCGAGGAACAGCAGGCGAAGCTGCGACGCCACGATCCCGCGCGTCCGCAGGAGCACCAACGCGTAGAACTTCATCTGGAACAGGGCCTTGCCCTCCGCGATCTGCCGCGGCGCCTTGCCCGTCTTGTAGTCGACGACACGAACCTGCCCGGTGGGCGCGACGTCGATGCGGTCGATGTAACCGCGCAGCAGCACGCCGTCCGCGATCTCGGTCTCCACCAATTGTTCGCACGACTCCGGATCGAACCGGGTGGGGTCCTCGAGGGTGTAGTACGCATCGACCAGCGCACGGGCCTCGGCCACGAACTTCTCTCGTTCGTCCTCCGCCACGGTGTCGGCGGCGAACTCGTGTTCGTCCAGCATCGCCGACCACGCCTGCTCGAGGAGCGCGATCGCGCGGTCCGATCCGCGGTCCGCGGCGGGCAGGCCGTAGAGGTGCTCCAGCGCGGAATGCACCAGGGTGCCACGCAACTGGGCCCTGCTGGGCGGGGCCTCGATGCGGTCGATGGCCCGGTAGCGATACAGCAGCGGACACTGCTTGTAATCGGCGGCGCGCGACGGTGACAGCGCCGGGCGGCGCCGCGGTCGGGCCGAATCCGCGGATCCGGGCGAGGGGCTCGGGTGCTCGATCGCGATACTCACCCGCCGAGACTAAGCCCGGCCACCGACAGGATCGGTGACCTCCCATAGAGTTCCCCCGGCGCGTCGCGACGACGAGCACCGACCCAGCACGAGCACGAAACGAGGCCCGACGGCGTGGAGCCAACCGAGAACGACGCGGCACAGGCCGAGAAGACCCCGGCGCACACCGACGCGACGCAGTCGGACACGAGTGACACCGCCCCGGACCGCGTCACTCGACCGAGCGGGCCGTTTCGGGTGGGCGATCGCGTGCAGCTCACCGACGCCAAGGGGCGGCACTACACGGTGATCCTGGAGGCCGGGAAGCAGTTCCACACGCACCGCGGCGGCATCGAGCACGACGCGTTGATCGGCGTCGACGAGGGCAGCGTGGTCACCTCGACCAACCACACGCCTTATCTGGCCCTGCGCCCGCTGCTGGTCGACTACGTGCTCTCGATGCCTCGCGGCGCCCAGGTGATCTACCCCAAGGACGCCGCTCAGATCGTGCACGAGGGCGACGTGTTCCCCGGCGCGCGTGTGCTCGAGGCCGGCGCGGGGTCGGGCGCCCTGACCTGTTCGCTGCTCCGCGCGGTGGGACCCGAGGGGAAGGTCATCTCGTACGAGGTCCGCGACGACCATGCGGTGCACGCCGTGCGCAACGTCGAGCAGTTCTTCGGCGAGCGCCCCGCCAACTGGGATCTGGTCATCGACGACCTCGCGTCGTTCGACGTGGCGAAGCACGGCGGCATGGTCGACCGCATCGTTCTCGACATGCTCGCACCCTGGGACACGCTGCCCGCCGTGGCGAACGCGCTGGTGCCCGGCGGGGTGCTCATCGTCTACGTCGCGACGGTGACCCAGCTGTCCAAGGTGGTCGAGGCGCTGCGCGAACAGGAGTGCTGGACCGAGCCCCGGTCGTGGGAGTCGATCGTGCGCGGCTGGCACGTCGTCGGACTCGCGGTGCGACCCGAGCACCGCATGCAGGGCCACACGGCATTCCTGGTCAGCGCCCGACGCCTCGCCGAGGGCACGGTGACCCCGAAGCCGCAGCGACGCGCCGGAAAGACCCCGCCCGCGACGCCACCGGCGGCGGATGCGTCCGGTTCCACACACCTCCCCTGAGCAGTACGGACGCATCGAACGACGGTCCGGTGCCGAATACCTCCCGAACGGACGGCGCACACACTTGCGATTCGCCCGGTAGCGTTGATGAATCGCTTAGAGAGGTGTCCTACATGAGCCCTACAGACAACTCGAATCGAGATGCCGGCAGGAACCGAGAAGAAGCCTCGGATCAGGCCGCCTTGATCGCCGAACTCGACGCCGTACGTGCGGAGGCCACCGTGCTCCGCCGCCAACTGGACAATGCCCGTGCCGGTTCCGGTGCAGGTGCCACGAGCGACACCCGTGACCTCGAATCGCGAGTGGATTCGCTGACCACGCGCAACACCAAGCTCATGGAGACGTTGAAGGAAGCGCGGCAGCAGCTCATCGCCCTGCGCGAGGAGGTCGACCGGCTCGGCGCGCCCCCCAGCGGTTACGGCGTTCTCGTCCACAAGTACGACGACGACACCGTCGACGTGTTCACCTCCGGCCGCAAGATGCGCCTGGGGTGCTCTCCCAACGTCGAGGTCGCCGAACTGCGGCCCGGCCAGACGGTGCGGCTGAACGAGGCCCTCACCATTGTGGAGGCCTGCGAGTTCGAACGTGTCGGTGAGATCAGTTCGCTGCGCGAGATTCTCGACGACGGTCGACGGGCGCTGGTCGTCGGACACGCCGACGAGGAGCGTGTGGTGTGGCTGGCCACGCCGCTGCAGGAGATGGCGGACGACGAGACCCCCGAGGACCCGGACGGCCCGTCGCGCCGACTGCGCCCCGGCGACTCGTTGCTCGTGGACACCAAGGCCGGGTACGCCTTCGAGCGCATCCCCAAGGCCGAGGTGGAGGACCTGGTCCTGGAAGAGGTCCCGGACGTGGGCTACGAGGACATCGGTGGTCTCGGGCGCCAGATCGAGCAGATCCGCGACGCGGTCGAACTGCCGTTCCTGCACAAGGATCTCTTCCGCGAGTACTCGCTGCGTCCGCCGAAGGGTGTTCTGCTCTACGGTCCTCCCGGCTGCGGCAAGACGCTGATCGCCAAGGCCGTCGCCAACTCCCTGGCGAAGAAGATCGCCGAGGCGAAGGGCGAGGACGCGAAGGAAGCGAAGTCGTTCTTCCTCAACATCAAGGGCCCCGAACTGCTCAACAAGTTCGTCGGCGAGACGGAGCGGCACATCCGACTCATCTTCCAGCGGGCTCGGGAGAAGGCGTCGGAAGGCACCCCGGTCATCGTGTTCTTCGACGAGATGGACTCGATCTTCCGCACACGTGGTTCGGGCGTCTCCTCCGACGTCGAGACCACGGTCGTCCCGCAGCTCCTCGCCGAGATCGACGGCGTCGAGGGGCTCGAGAACGTCATCGTCATCGGTGCCTCGAACCGTGAGGACATGATCGACCCGGCCATCCTTCGACCCGGTCGCCTGGACGTGAAGATCAAGATCGAGCGTCCCGACGCCGAGTCCGCACTCGACATCTTCTCGAAGTACCTCGACGAGAACCTGCCGATCAACAGCGACGATCTGGGCGAGTTCGGCGGTGATCGTGCTGCGTGCATCCACGCGATGATCGAGAAGGTCGTCGAGCGCATGTACGCCGAGAGCGACGACAACAAGTTCCTCGAGGTCACCTACGCCAACGGCGACAAGGAGGTCCTGTACTTCAAGGACTTCAACTCGGGCGCGATGATCCAGAACATCGTCGACCGCTCCAAGAAGTACGCGATCAAGTCGGTGCTGGACACCGGTACGTCCGGCCTGCGTATTCAGCACCTCTTCGACTCCATCGTCGACGAGTTCGCCGAGAACGAGGACCTGCCCAACACCACCAACCCGGACGACTGGGCGCGCATCTCGGGCAAGAAGGGTGAGCGGATCGTCTACATCCGCACACTGGTCACCGGCAAGAACGCCAGCACCAACCGGGCGATCGACACCGAGGCCAACACCGGGCAGTACCTCTGACGGGGGTTCGGTCGGCACCGGTTCCGTCGGTGGGGAATAGGCTCGACTGATGCAACGCATCATCGGCATCGAGGTCGAGTACGGAATTTCCTCCCCGACGGAACCGTCGGCCAATCCCATTCTCACGTCCACCCAGGCCGTTCTGGCCTACGCCGCGGCCGCGGGCGTACCGCGCGCCAAGCGCACCCGGTGGGACTACGAGGTGGAATCCCCGCTCCGCGATGCGCGGGGATTCGACCTGGGCAAGTTCAGCGGGCCGGCGCCGATCATCGACGCCGACGAAGTGGGCGCGGCGAACATGATCCTCACCAACGGCGCGAGGCTCTACGTCGACCACGCTCACCCCGAGTACTCGGCGCCCGAAGTCAGTGACCCGATGGACGCCGTGATCTGGGACAAGGCCGGTGAGCGGGTCATGGAGGCGGCCGCGCGGCACGCGGGGAGCGTGCCCGGAGCGCCGCGGCTGCAGCTGTACAAGAACAACGTGGACGGCAAGGGCGCGTCGTACGGCACTCACGAGAACTACCTGATGTCGCGCGAGACGCCGTTCTCCGCGATCGTCATGGGCCTGTCGCCGTTCTTCGCCTCACGTCAGATCTTCACCGGGTCGGGGCGCGTCGGGCTGGGGCAGTCGGGGGACGAGCCGGGCTTCCAGCTCTCCCAGCGTGCCGATTACATCGAGGTCGAGGTCGGCCTCGAGACCACGCTCAAGCGCGGCATCATCAACACCCGCGACGAGCCGCACGCCGACGCGGACAAGTACCGACGGCTGCACGTCATCATCGGCGACGCCAATCTCGCGGAGATGTCGACCTACCTCAAGGTCGGCACCACGGCCCTGGTGCTAGACCTCGTCGAGGCCGGTGTCGATCTGTCGGATCTTCAACTGGCGCGCCCGGTCACCGCCGTCCACCAGATCAGCCACGACCCCACGCTGCGGCGGACGGTCGCGCTGGCCGACGGCCGTGAGCTCACCGCGCTCGCTCTGCAACGGATCTACCTCGAGCGCGTGTCCGCGCATCTCGACGCGCAGGGAAACGAGGACGCTCGCGCGGCGGATGTCGTGGAGAAGTGGGCGATGATCCTCGACCTGCTCGAACGCGACCCGATGGACTGTGCCCACCTGCTCGACTGGCCCGCGAAACTGCGCTTGCTCGAAGGTTTTCGCAACCGCGAGGGTCTCGGGTGGTCGGCGCCGCGTCTGCACCTGGTCGACTTGCAGTACAGCGACGTCCGCCTGGACAAGGGTCTGTACAACCGGCTCGTGGCGCGCGGTTCGATGGAACGGCTGGTCACCGAACAGCAGATCATGGACGCGGTCTCGACTCCCCCCAGTGACACCCGGGCGTACTTCCGCGGCGAGTGCCTACGCCGGTTCGGTCCCGACATCGCCGCAGCCAGCTGGGACTCGGTGATCTTCGACCTCGGCGGCGACTCGCTGGTTCGGATCCCGACTCTCGAACCGCTGCGCGGCACCAAGGCCCACGTCGGGAAGCTGCTCGACTCCGTCGATTCGGCGGCGGAGCTGGTCGATCAACTGACCAACTGAGGTAGGGACGCCCGATCTCGGGCGGGTTGCCCCGGTCCGACGGCCGTCGGCTCGGTAGGCTGAAGTTCCCCGTGGAGCCGGTCTCCGCAGGGTCGAGTGAGAAGGAGGTCGGCGATGGCACAAGAGCAGACCACACGCTCCGGCGGTGGAGACGACGACGAGGGTTCTGCGGAGGGCGCGCAGGGTCAGGAACGGCGCGAGAAGCTCGCCGAGGAGACCGACGATCTGCTCGACGAGATCGACGACGTGCTCGAGGAGAACGCCGAGGACTTCGTCCGGGCCTACGTGCAAAAGGGCGGCCAGTGACGGAAGGCCGATCCGTCTCCCGTCCCCACGAGAGCGAGACCTCGCTGCGCTACGGCTCGGCGTTCTCCTCGTTCAGTGATCACCTCCGCAACCACGCCCCGCACCTGCTGCCCGAGAATCGCTTCGACGGTGATTCTCGGTCGGCCGCCGCGTCCGAGGCCGGAACGAGTTCCGACATCGCGCCGCACGGAACCACGATCGTCGCCGTCGCGTACGACGGCGGCGTCGTGCTCGCCGGAGACCGCCGCGCCACGATGGGCAATCTGATCGCCAGTCGCGACGTCGACAAGGTCTACATCACCGACGACTACTCCGCGGCGGGCATCGCCGGTACCGCGGGACTCGCCATCGAGCTCGTTCGTCTGTTCGCCGTCGAACTCGAGCACTACGAGAAGATCGAGGGCGTCCAGCTCACCTTCAACGGCAAGGCCAGCAAGCTGTCGTCGATGGTGCGAGGCAATCTCGGTGCCGCGATGCAGGGTCTCGCCGTGGTTCCGCTCCTGGTCGGATACGACGTGGACGCTGTCGACGCGCGGCGCGCCGGTCGCATCGTGTCCTACGACGTGGTCGGTGGGCGCTACGAGGAACGCGCCGGCTATCACGCCGTCGGGTCGGGGTCTCTCTTCGCCAAGTCCGCGATGAAGAAGCTCTACCGCGACGGCATGTCCGAGGACGACGCGTTGCGCGTGGCGATCGAGGCTCTCTACGACGCAGCGGACGACGACTCCGCCACGGGTGGTCCGGATCTCACCCGAGGCATCTACCCGACGGCGGTGACCATCGGGTCGGGTGGCGCGGACTTCGTCACCACCGATCGCACCGAGACGCTCGCGCGCGCGGTGCTCCAGGATCGACTCGCACAGGGAGGTGAACGTCGATGACCATGCCGTACTACGCCTCCGCCGAGCAGATCATGCGCGATCGCTCGGAACTGGCGCGCAAGGGAATCGCCCGCGGGCGCAGCGTCGTGGTCCTCACGTACGCAGACGGCGTGCTGTTCGTCGCCGAGAACCGATCGTCGGCCCTGCACAAGGTGAGCGAGCTCTACGATCGCCTCGGCTTCGCCGCGGTCGGCAAGTACAACGAGTTCGAGAACCTCCGTCGCGCCGGGATCGTCCACGCGGACACCAAGGGATACACCTACGATCGCGCCGACGTGACGGGGCGCTCGTTGGCCAAGGCCTACGCCCAGACGCTGGGCACCATCTTCACCGAGCAGCTCAAGCCCTACGAGGTGGAGATCTGCGTGGCGGAGGTGGGTCGCTTCGGTGACGCGCCGAAGGCTCAGCTCTACCGCATCACCTACGACGGCTCCATCGTCGACGAACTCGAGTTCGTGGTGATGGGCGGAACGACCGAACCGATCGTGACGGCACTGCGCGAGGCGTACCGTCCCGGCCTCGATCTCGCTGCCGCCGTGGGTATCGCCGTGGCCGCCCTGCAGGACGGGGTCGCGCCGGTCGCTCCGCCCGCTGCAGGTGCGGAGGCGCCGGAGAAGCGAGTTCTCGAGGTGTCCAGCCTCGAGGTGGGGGTACTCGAGCAGACCCGTCCGCGGCGCGCCTTCCGACGCATCACGGGGAATGCGCTGCAGGAACTACTTCCCGCGGCGTCCGCCGACTGATCCCGATCCGTAGATCGTGAGCAGGGAGGGCCGGGCCTCGAAGTCGAAGGTCCGGCCCTCTCCGGCCACCTCCCCGTCCACCGCGACGGACACCGGTTCGCCCGCGTTCGCCACCGTCAGCGTGTTCACCCTCAGGTGCCGGTAGGTCGGTGAGCGACCCAGGGTCCCGGTGAGCGCCGCGACCGCGAGTCGGGTTCGCGACAGCTTCATCCGCGCCCGCAGGTAACGCACGTCGAGGACTCCGTCCGACAGGGTGGGGCGCGGCATCGGGATCTGATCCGCGGGCGCGTACCGCCCGTTTCCGACGAACAGCATCCACACCGATTCCGGGCGTCCGTCGAGAGTCACGGTCATGGGTTCGGCGACCGCGAGAACCTTCACCATGGCGGCCGCCGCGGCGGGCCACTTGCCGATGCGCGGGCCCCACTTGTCGCGCAGCAGAACCGAGTCCGGATATCCGCCGACGCTCGCGGTGTTGACGAACAGGTGCGGCTTCCGTCCGTCGACGGAGACACCGCCCACGTCCACCGTCGCCGACCGCCCCGATTCGACGGCTCGCGCGGTGACCTCGATGTCGGCCGATCCGGTGTCGCGGGCGAAGTGGTTCAGGGTTCCGCCCGGAAAGACCGCCAGTGGAAGGCGACGATCCGCCGCGACCGTCACCGCGGTGGCCACGGTGCCGTCACCCCCGCAGACGCCGAGGGCGCGAACCTCCGGACCGACGGCCGCGTGGAACTGATCGACGAAGTCGACGCCCGATTCGACGTCGGGTTCGAAGAAGGTGGCTCCCGGCAGGGAATCGGCGACCCGATGCACGTCGGCCTCGTTGTCCGACCCCGCGCCGGGGTTGACCAGGACCAGCAGTCCGTGGCCCGTCGGCAACGCCGGGGCCTCGCCGTCGTTCCCCAGGCGAGCAGCCTCCTCGGTGCGCACCGCCCACCACCGACGCGTCGACAGCGCCACGGCCGCCCCGAGCGCGGATCCGACGACCACGTCCGACGGCCAGTGCACACCGACGTGCACTCGCGAGTACGCCACGGCGGCGGCGAGCGGCGCCACGATCGCTCCGGCCAGCGGTGACTCCAGGGCGACCCCGGTCGCGAACGCCGCGGCCGACGCCGAGTGCCCGGACGGAAACGACGACGACACGGGGGGCTCGAGCAGGCGACGCAACGACGGCACGTCGACGGCGGGTGGCCGATCGCGGGGGAGCATGGGCTTGAGGACCCCGTTCGCGAGGGTGCTCGCGCCGACGACGGCGAGGAGGCCGCGCACCGCACCGCGCCGTCTCGATCCCCCCGTCGCCGCCAGCCCCGCGGCGACGATCAACCAGAGCACGCTGTGGTCGGCCAGGCCGGTGAGATGACGCAGAACGGGGTCGACCCGAGCGGGGCGGGCCGCGAAGCTCGCGCGGACCAACGATCGATCGAGCGTGCGAGTGCGGCCGCGAAGGGATCGAGTCGTCATCGGGCCACACTATCGGCGCGAACGACGGTGATCGGCGCGAACGCACACCACGACGTGCTCGCCGCCCGACAGCCGATGCCGGACCGTTCGTGGTTGTACTGTCGAAGTGTGCAGCGACGAATCATGGGTATCGAGACCGAGTTCGGTGTGACGTGCACGTTTCACGGGCATCGTCGGCTGAGTCCGGACGAGGTGGCCCGGTACCTGTTCCGCCGGGTGGTCTCGTGGGGGCGCAGCTCCAACGTCTTCCTGCGCAACGGCGCGCGGCTCTACCTGGACGTCGGCTCGCACCCGGAGTACGCGACGGCGGAGTGCGACAGTCTGCTGCAGCTGGTCACCCACGATCGCGCCGGCGAGCGCGTGCTCGAGGACCTGCTGGTCGACGCAGAGCAGCGGCTCGCCGAGGAGGGCATCGGCGGAGACATCTACCTGTTCAAGAACAACACCGACTCCGCCGGCAATTCGTACGGGTGCCACGAGAACTACCTGGTGGTCCGCGCGGGCGAGTTCTCGCGCATCTCCGACGTCCTGCTCCCCTTCCTGGTGACCCGCCAGTTGATCTGTGGCGCCGGCAAGATCCTCCAGACTCCGAAGGCCGCGACCTTCTGCTTGTCCCAACGCGCAGAACATATCTGGGAGGGTGTCTCGTCCGCGACCACCCGGTCCCGACCCATCATCAACACCCGCGACGAGCCGCACGCGGACGCGGAGAAGTACCGACGACTCCACGTGATCGTCGGCGACTCCAACATGGCCGAGCCGTCGACGATGCTCAAGGTCGGCACCGCCGCGCTGGTGCTCGAGATGATCGAGGCCGGCGTCTCGTTCCGAGATTTCGCTCTGGACAATCCGATTCGCGCGATTCGCGAGGTGAGCCACGACCTCACCGGCCGGCGTCCCGTTCGCCTCGCCGGAGGTCGCCAGGCCAGTGCGCTCGAGATCCAGCGCGAGTACCACGCCCGCGCCGTCGAGCATCTGGTGAACCGGGAGCCCGATCCGCAGGTGGAGCAGGTCGTCGATCTGTGGGGCCGCACTCTCGATGCCGTCGAGGCGCAGGATTTCGCGAAGGTCGACACCGAGATCGACTGGGTGATCAAGCGAAAGCTGTTCGAGCGCTACCAGGATCGGTACTCGATGGATCTGTCCGATCCCAAGATCGCCCAACTCGATCTCGCGTACCACGACATCAAGCGCGGCCGCGGCGTGTTCGACGTACTGCAGCGCAAGGGTCTCGCGAAGCGCATCACCGAAGACGAGCAGATCGACGAGGCCGTCGACACCCCGCCCCAGACCACTCGGGCGAAACTGCGCGGCGAGTTCATCTCTGCCGCACAGGAGGCGGGGCGCGACTTCACGGTCGACTGGGTTCATCTCAAGCTCAACGACCAGGCGCAGCGAACGGTGCTGTGCAAGGACCCGTTCCGCTCCGTCGACGAGCGGGTCGAGAGGCTCATCGCCTCGATGTGACGGTGGTCGGCGGCGCCGTCAAGGGCACCGTCCACAGATCGGGCACGTCACGGCGTCGTATCGGCGGTTGTCCACAGCCCGGCGATGCGCGCCTCCATCGACGCGTCCGACCACTACGCTGACGATCGTGGCGATCTCCAAAGTCGAACGACTCATGAACCTGGTGATCTGCCTGTTGTCGACGCGGCAGTTCCTGACGGCAGAGCGCATCCGAGACTCGGTGGCCGGGTATGCCGATTCCGCGACCGACGAGGCGTTCAGTCGCATGTTCGAGCGCGACAAGAACGAACTGCGGGATCTGGGCGTACCGCTCGAGACCGGACAGGCGTCGCGGTTCTCCACCGTCGAGGGGTACCGCATCAACCGTGATGCCTACGAACTTCCGGATATCGATCTCGCGAGCGACGAGGCGGCCGCGGTCGCCGTCGCCGTGCAGCTGTGGGAATCACCGGAGCTGACGTCCGCCGCGCAGAGCGCGGTCCTCAAGCTGCGTGCCGCGGGAGTGCAGGTCGACGCGGAGGCGTCGCCGGCGTCGCTCACCGCAGTGCCGGCTCGCACCCGTGGTTCCGAACCGGCACTCGGCAGACTCCTCGCCGCGATAGACGACGGCCGCGCCGTCCGCTTCTCGCACCGCTCGTCCCAGGCCGACGCCTACGCCGAGCGCTCCGTCGAACCGTGGGGCGTCGTGACGCACGGCGGGCGGTGGTACCTGGTCGGACACGACCTGTCTCGCAACGCCGTTCGCACTTTCCGACTCTCGCGCATCGGCGACGACGTCGTCGCGTTCGGAGAGGCGGGTGCCGTCCACAAGCCCGACACCGCCGACCTCGCCGCCATCGTCGCCGACGCCGCGGGCACCGGCAACGTCGCCGGGAGCGCCGACGTGTGGGTGGCCGACGGGCGTGGATTCGAGATCCGCCGACTCGGGGCGGTCGTGGAGGAGCGGACGCTCGCGGGCCGTACGGGGTCCGTCGTTCGGGTCCCGGTGCGCTCGTGGGAGTGGATCGCCCGCGTGATCACCGGTCACGGCGCGGACGCGATCGTGCTCACGCCGCCGGAACTCCGCGCGGACGTCACGGCCAAACTCTCGGCCACCGCGTCGTCGGAGGTCGCCCGATGAGCGCGCGCCTGTCGTCGCGGTTGGCGCGGCTGCTGAATCTCGTTCCGTATTTCGTCGCGAATCCCGGGATGAGCGCCGTCGAGGCGGCCGCCGAGCTGGGGGTCACCACCAAGCAACTCATGGACGACCTAAACCAACTGTGGATGTGCGGTCTCCCCGGGTACGGACCCGGTGATCTGATCGACCTGTCCTTCTCCGAGGAGAGCATCGAGGTCACGTTCACCGCGGGCATCGATCGGCCTCTCCGTCTGACCTCGACCGAGGCGACGTCCCTGCTGGTCGCGCTGAGGTCGCTGGTGGAGATGCCGGGGATGGTCGATCCGTCGGCCGCGCAGCGTGCCATCGCCAAGATCGAGGCGGCGGCCGGTGTCGCGAACGCCTCGGCGGACGCGGGCAACACCTCCGAGGATCCGGTCGAGAGCCCCATCGTCGCGACCGTGCGCGGGGCCGTGGCTGGTCATCGCGCGTTGGATATCACCTATTACTCGGCGTCGCGGGACGTGATCTCCGAGCGCACCGTCGATCCGATCCGGGTCGTCCTGATCGACGATCACAGCTACCTGCAGGCGTGGTGCCGCAGCGCCGAGGGTGTGCGCCTGTTTCGTCTCGACCGCATCGACGCCGCGCGGGAGAACGGTGAGCCGTCCACCCCGCCGGAGCAGGCCGAGGACGACGACGCGTTCGATCTGTTCCGAGACGACGCGTCGCTGCCCCTGGCCCGGTTGTCCGTCGCCCCCGACCACGTGTGGATCCTCGACTACTACCCGATGACCAGGGTGGCGGACGGTTCCGACGGTTCGGTCGAGGTGACCATGCGGTTCGCCACCGTCGATTGGATGTCGCGTCTCGCGCTGGGATTCGGGTCCGGGGTCCGGGTGCTGGAGCCACCGCAACTGGTGGACATGGTCGGCGAACGCGCTCGCGCGGCTCTCGACGTGTACCGAAGTGTCGACGCGGTGGGTTCGGGTGGTTCACCCGACTCGGGCGATGTGATCGGGCACTGAGTTCGCCCACAGGATTCTCCGAGTGAACTCTCGGCGAACCTCGAGGTATCGGCGGGTCCGCGAGCCGAGAATTCGATGTCCACTCCGGTAGCATCGGGTCATCCAACTGGGAGGTTTTCAATCATGACTGGCGCTTTTCAACCGTGGCACTGGATCGTTCTGATCCTCGTCGTCGTCCTGCTCTTCGGCTCGAAGAAGCTGCCCGACGCGGCACGTGGACTCGGACGCTCGCTGCGCATCTTCAAGAGCGAGGTCAAGGAGATGCAGAACGACGGCAAGGACACGAACTCCACGACCACGCAGACTGCGCAGACCACGCAGCAGCCGGTCGCCCCGGCGCAGCTGCCCGCGCAGGCGCCGGTCGCCTCGCCGGATCCGACCGTGCAGACTGCCGTACCCACCGATCAGGATCAGCATCCTCGGTCTGCCTGATCGACGGTGAGTCGCCGGCCCCCCGGTCGGCGCCACCGATGAGGACGCCGGGGCGTGTGGCGCCCCGGCCGTGCTCACGGCCGGTCCCGGACCGGCGACGTCCCCACGGCTACGTCGGCTGAGGCCGCGTCCGACCATCAGAGAGTGATCGTGCGAATCCCACTGGACCCGCGACAGCGCAAGCGGCGCGTCAACCCCGACGGAACGATGTCGCTGGTCGAGCATCTTTTCGAGCTTCGGACCCGGCTGGTGTGGTCGATGATCGCCATCGTGGTCACCACGATCGTGGGCTTCTTCTGGTACTCGCACACGTTCCTGGGAATCGCCTCGCTCGGTGATCTGCTCAAGGATCCGTACTGCTCTCTTCCCGCGTCCAGCCGCGCCGATCTCACCGACGACGGAGTGTGTCGCCTTCTGGCCACCGGTCCGTTCGAGCAGTTCATGCTCCGTTTCAAGGTCGCCATCACGGCCGGCGTCGTCCTCGCCTGCCCGGTGTGGCTGTACCAGGTGTGGGCGTTCATCACGCCCGGCCTTCACAGCAACGAGCGACGCTACGCCGTCGCGTTCGTCACGTCGGCGGCGTTGCTGTTCATCTCCGGCGTCGTCCTCGCCTACGTCGTGGTCTCCAAGGCCTTGGACTTCCTGCTCACCATCGGTGACAACGTCCAGATCACCGCGCTGTCCGGCGCCGAGTACTTCGGGTTCGTCATCAACCTGCTGATCATCTTCGGCGTCAGCTTCGAGATCCCTCTGCTGATCGTCGCGCTCAACGCCATCGGTGTGCTCAAGTACGAGCGGCTCAAGTCCTGGCGTCGCGGGTTGATCTTCGCGATGTTCGCCTTCGCCGCCGTGGCCACCCCGGGTGGTGACCCGTTCTCCATGACCGCGCTGGCCCTGGCTCTGTGCATCCTGGTGGAGCTGGCCATCCAGGTCGCCCGCATCAACGATCGCCGTCGCGCTCGCAAGCAGACCGAAGCCTGGGGCGAGGTCTCGGACGACGAGGCGTCGACTCTGGACACGCGAGTCGCCCCCGTCGAGCGGCCGGTCCCGGTGACATCGGACGGCAAGACCGACTACTCCGACACCCCCTGATCTGGGCAGGTCGGCCACGGCCGTGTGGGTGAGCGCCGCGCTCGACCGGTCGATCCACCGCCTCGGGATCGATAACCTCTAATCTGGACGGGTGGCCACTCCCAGCGGACAGCACGAATTCCGGTCAGCGAGCGGACAGCAGGACCTGCACGACGGTCCGCGTTTGGACGAGTTCGCGTCGTCGCTGTCGTTTCCCCTCGATCCGTTCCAGCGCAACGCGTGCCGCGCTCTCGAAGACGGTCACGGCGTTCTGGTCTGCGCGCCGACCGGTGCCGGGAAGACCGTGGTGGGCGAGTTCGCCGTCCACCTCGCGCTGACCTCCGGCAACAAGTGCTTCTACACCACGCCCATCAAGGCGCTGAGCAATCAGAAGTACGCCGAACTCGCCGCGCGCTACGGCAAGGGCTACGTGGGCCTGCTCACCGGTGACCAGAGCATCAATTCGGACGCGCCGATCGTGGTGATGACCACCGAGGTGCTCCGCAACATGCTGTATGCGGAATCGCCTGCGCTGCGCGGACTCTCGCATGTCGTCATGGACGAGGTCCACTACCTGGCCGACCGGTTCCGGGGCGCCGTCTGGGAGGAGGTCATCCTCCACCTCTCCGAGGACGTGCGCCTGGTGAGCCTGTCCGCGACGGTGAGCAACGCCGAGGAGTTCGGCGCGTGGATGGAAACCGTCCGCGGCAACACCTCCGTGGTGGTGGACGAGACCCGACCGGTGCCGCTGTGGCAGCACATCCTCGTCGGCAAGCGGTTGTTCGACCTGTTCGACGTCAAGTCCGACGCCGGCGCCCCGACCGGCGGTCCGGTGGACAAGGACCTGGTTCGCTACGTCAAGGAACGCGTTCAGGCCGAGCGGATGGGGTCATGGGAGGCGCCGCGCGGTCGAGGTCGCGGGGGGAGTCGTCCGCACCGGCCGGAAAGCCGCCCCATTCCACGACCCGAGGTCATCCGACTCCTGGACGCCGAGGGTTTGCTCCCGGCCATCACCTTCGTCTTCAGCCGCGCCGGATGCGACGGTGCCGTCAACCAGTGCCTGCGATCGGGCCTGCGGCTCACCTCCCCGGAACAGGCGGAGGAAATAGTCGAGGTCATCGAACGGCACACGGCCGAGATCCCGCGCGGCGACCTCGAGGTACTCGGGTACTGGGAGTGGCGCGAGGCGCTCGAGCGCGGACTGGCCGCGCACCACGCCGGAATGCTCCCGGTGTTCCGACACACCGTCGAGGAACTGTTCGTCAAGGGTCTCGTGCGGGCCGTGTTCGCCACGGAAACGCTGGCCCTCGGCATCAACATGCCCGCTCGCACCGTCGTCCTCGAACGTCTGGTCAAGTTCAACGGTGAGACGCACGCGAACCTGTCGCCGGGGGAGTACACCCAGCTCACCGGGCGGGCGGGGCGTCGCGGTATCGACGTCGAGGGCCACGCGGTGGTGTTGTGGCAATCCGGGGTCGAGCCGACCGAGGTGGCCGGCCTGGCGTCCACCCGCACGTTCCCACTTCGCAGTTCGTTCCGACCGTCCTACAACATGGCCGTCAATCTCGTCGACCGCATGGGCGTCGACGCGTCCCGCACCCTGCTCGAGCGTTCGTTCGCGCAGTTCCAGGCGGACGCATCCGTCGTCGGGCTGGTCCGGGGAATCGAACGCAACGTCAAGGCACGAGAGGATCTGCTGGCCAAACTCGGTGGTGCCGATTCGCCGTACGCCGAGTACGCGGAACTGAAGGCCCGGCTCAAGGAACGCGAACGGCTGCTCGAGCAGCAGGGCCGCACCGAACGCCGGAACGACGCGGTGTCCTCCCTCGTGGCCCTGCGCCGTGGCGACGTCATCTCGATCCCCACCGGCCGGCGGTCCGGGCTGGCCGTGGTGCTCGAGAGCGACGAGTCGTCCGTGGATCCTCGGCCTCTGGTCCTCACCGAGGACAAGTGGGCCGGTCGACTGTCGTCCGCCGACTTTCCGACCCCGGTGTCTGCACTCGGTCGCATGCGACTTCCTCGGCACATCGATCACCGCACCGCGCGGACGCGTCGAGATCTGGCGTCGGCGTTGCGCAGCACGGGAATCACCGCGCCGGGACGAGGTCGACGTGGCCGCTCCACCGCTGCGGACGATCGTGAACTCGGTGCACTGCGCCGTGCCGTGCGATCGCACCCGTGCCACTCCTGGCCGGACCGCGACCATCTGGCTCGCCTGTCGGAGAAATACGCAAGGCTCGAACGCGACACCGATTCGATGCGCTCTAAGGTCGCGTCCACCACCAACTCGCTGGCCCGCACCTTCGATCGCATCCTCGAACTGCTGACCGAGCGGGGTTACCTCGCCGAGCGTGACATCGAGGCCACCGACGGCGAACCGGCCGGCCGGGCCGTCATGGTCACCGAGCGCGGCACGAAACTGGGTCGCATCTACTCGGAGTCCGACCTGCTGGTCGCCGAGTGCCTCGCCGAAGGAGTGTGGAAGGGGCTCGGTCCGGCCGAGCTCGCTGCGGTCGTCTCGTCCGTCGTCTACGAGTCGCGTCAGGACGGGGACAATTCGCCGCAGGGACCGACGGGGAACATCCGGTTCGCACTGGCTCGGACCGTGCAGGCGTGGAGCGAACTGCGGGCCGACGAGATCAGACTGAAGCTGCCTCCCACCCGGGAACCGGACATGGGCTTCGTGATCGCGATCTACAAGTGGGCGCGCAGGGAATCGCTGGAGGAAGTGCTGTTCGCGGCCGGTCAGCAGGGTCGGGCACTGTCCGGCGGCGACTTCGTGCGGTGGTGTCGTCAGGTGATCGACATCCTGGACCAGATCCGCTCCGCCTCGCCCGACGAGACCGTGACCGCCACCGCGAACAAGGCCATCGCCGCCATTCGCCGAGGAGTGGTGGCCGTCGACGCGGCCTGACGGTTCCCGCCCTTCGCTGCGGCGAAGGGCTAGTGTGCGACGCGAAAGAGCACGTTCCGGCTTAGTGGAGGCGATCATGAGCGGCCCGTATCAGCGCGACGACGAGGGGCGTTCCGGGGATGCCGCCGACGGTGGTGTGCCGGAGACGGGCCAGCAGGGTGGCGCGAGTCGGCCCGAGGACCAGCGGTACGCGCAGCCGGGGGGTTACGGGCAGCCGCAGGGGTACCAGCAGCCCCAGAAGTACCAGCAGCCCCAGGGGTACCAGCAGCCCCAGGGGTACCAGCAGCCCCAGGGGTACCAGGGTCTACCGGGTTTTCAGCCGCAAGGTCAGCCCGGCTACGGACAGTCCGGTTATCAGCAGCCGCAGGGATACCAGCAACCGCAGGGTGATCACGGTTACGGCCAGCCCCAGCACTACGGGCAACCCCAGCAATACGGGCAACCCCAGCAGTACGGGCAACCCCAGCAGTACGGGCAACCCCAGCAGTACGGCCAACCCGGGTACGGGCAGCCGGGGTACCCACAACCCGGATACGGGCAGCAAAGCCCCCCTGCGCAGCAAAGTTATGCGCAACCCGGGTACGGGCAGCCCAGCGGCTACCCGCAGGGGAATCAGCAATGGAACGAGTCCGAGCAGAACAAGCGGTCGCGGAAGAAGCCTCTTCTCATCGGGGGCGGCATTGTGCTCGGACTGCTCGTCCTCGGGTTCATCGCCTTCGCGGTGTCGGGACTCTTCGTCGACCGATTGGACAACGAGGCCGTACAGGCCGGGGTCGCCCAGATCGTGACCGAGGCGTACAGCGCCATCGAGGTCACCGATGTTTCCTGTCCTTCCGGGCAAGCGGTCGAGGTGGGTAATGAGTTCACATGCTCCCTCACCGTCGACGGCGATCCCCGCACCGTCACCGTGACCGTCACCGACGACCAGGGCACGTACCAGGTGGCCCGCCCCCAATAGGTCCAACGGTTTCACTGCGCCCAGCCTCACCCCGTGTATCGGGTGAGGCTGGGCGGCAGAGTTTTTGGGACCGGTTTCAGTCCGGTTCTGGCGGTTCTGGCGGCTCTGGTGGTTCGGGGTCTGGTGGGTCTGGGTCGTAGAGGTATTCGTCGGGGTGGTGGTAGTGGTTGATGCGCCCGGTGCGCCTGGCGTCGAGCCAGGTCGGTGGGTGCCAGAGGGTGCGCCCCGGGTAGGGGTGATCGTTACCGGCGGTGGTGGTGGACCAGCGGAGGTTCGGGTCGTCGCCGATGAGGTGGTGATGCCGATCGCAGGCCAGTGCCAGGCAGTCGATGTTCGTGCGCCCGCATTTGGCCCAGTCGGTGACGTGGTGGGTTTGGCATCGGGTGGCGGGTCGGGTGCAGCCGGGGAAGGTGCAGCCGCGGTGCCAGGCGGTCAGGACGAGGCGTTGGTCTTCGGTGGCGAGTCGGCGGCCGCGTTCGAAGTGCAGGGGGCGGCCGTGGCCGTCGAAGAGCAGCAGGTAGGGGTGTGCGGCGGCGGCCATCTGTATGGCCTGCCTTATCGGGATGTGGGTTCCGGTGCCGGTGAGGGCGAGTCCGGTGGCGTTTTCGAGGTCGTGCAGGGTCATGGTGACGATGGCTTTGGTGGCGACACCGCGGTGGTGTCCGAGCAGGTTCGAGCTCAGCAGCAGGCGGATGGCGTCTTTGAGGTCGTCGTGGATACGTTGGCCGCGGCTACGCAGATCCCGCTCCGGCTCCGCACCCGGCTCCGCGTCGGGGGTGGGGAGGCCGAGGTCGAGCTCGGGATCGGCACCCGCACCGGCGTCGGCGTCGGGATCGGCGGTGGGGGAGTCGTTCCCTTCCGCTCCGCCGTCGTCTGAGCCGTCGGACGCACCGTCGTCGGCCGCGTCACCGCCGCCCGCGTCACCGCCGGAGCCATCCCTCTTCGGTCCTTTCTTGGCTCCGGGTTTGCCCATCGCCTCGGTGACCGCTTCGAGCAACGCCCGGAACTCCGCATCGACCCGGAACTTCCCCCGACTCAGCCCGTGGGCGTCCTGTTTGTCGAAGTGGATGAAACACGACGCCGCGACCTCCTCGTCGGAGGGTGGGTTTCCGTCCTCGTCGAGGTGCGCGAGGATCCGCTCCCCGGCCGCGCGCACCGCATCCGCAGCATGCTCACCGCACAGCGCCACCAACTGCTTCTCCGCCTCCTCGGCGACCTCTGGGCCGACCGCCTCGGGGATGCGGGAGACGATGGTGCGGATCACCGCCACGTGCGCCGGATCCAACACACCCTGCACTGCGGCGGTGCCGGTGTGCGGGTACACCGGCGGCATCGGCTTACCCGTGAACGCCCGCCGCCTCCCGACGTCGGCGGCGGTGCGCAGGCGGTCCCCGGCGGCGCGGGCGGTGATCCGCAACAACATCCCCAGCGAGAAGGGGGCGGAGCCGCCGAGACCGTCGAACCCGCCCTGATGGACGGTGTCGTTGAGCCAGGTGTACGACGAGCCGAGCAACGAGCGGCGGACGGTTTCGGTGCGGGCGATCAACGCCAACCGATCCCGATTCGACAACCGTGACGCATCGACCGAGGCGAGGTCCGCCATCGTCGTCTCCAACGACGCGATCAGTGTTTCGACGGAGGCATCGGTGATGACGGCGCCGGCGATGTCGCCGACCCCGTCCCCCGTGCCGTCCCCCGAAAGCATGCCCAGAAGGTAACCGACCCCACCGACACAAATCGAACAGGTGTTCTAGAGAGGGGATGGTCAGCGAGCCATGGCCTTGATCAGCCGCCCGATCGAATTCTGAACGCCGAGCTCGTCGGCGAGTACGGACAGGCGCTCCGGATCGACGGGCTCACGCGGAATCTCGTCCGACCGAGATCGAATGATGTCGGCGTCGGTGACCACCCGAACGACGGGCAGTGCTGCGTCGATGTAGTCGCGTGAGGCGAGCAGTTTCGCCCGGACCCCGGCGGCCAGCTCCGGATCCTGACTGTCGGCTGCAGCCAGAACGGCCTCGAGCGATCCGAACTTCGTCATCAAGGACGACGCACCCTTCTCGCCGATGCCTTTCACGCCGGGCAGCCCGTCGGACGAATCTCCGCGTAGGAGAGCGAGTTCCGCGTAGGCAGGGCCCGGTCGGTCGATCGGTACGCCGTACTTCTCCGACACCTCCGCCGGGCCGAACAGCTCGGCCTTCGCCAGTCCGCGACCGGCGTAGAGCACCCGGACCGGCACCGGTTCGTCGGCCACGACCTGGAGAAGATCACGATCACCGCTGACCACGACGACGGTGTCGACCCGCTCCTGAGCCGCCAACGTGCCGAGAACGTCGTCGGCCTCGAGGCCTTCGGCGCCCGCCGTGGCAATTCCCGCTGCTTCCAGAATCTCGAGAATGAGGTCGACCTGGGGCCCCAACGCATCCGGTGCGTCCTCGGAGTCAGGGCCGGACGCCGATTCGTCGAGTACGCGATGGGCCTTGTAGGACGGGACCAGTTCCACCCGAAAGGTGGGGCGCCAATTCAGATCCAGGCAGACCGACAGTCTCGACGCGCCGGTGCGGGTGATGAGCGAGGCGACCATGTCGATGAACCCGCGCACCGCGTTGACGGGCCGACCGTCGGGCGCGGTCATCGACTCGGGCAACGCGTGGAATGCCCGGAACCACAAACTGGCAGCGTCCAGAAGCAGGAGTGTTCTTCTCTCGTCGCCGGTCATGGGGACATCCTGCCGCACGCGTTAGCCTGAGGGGCATGACGTCACGATTTCCCAGTTCCGTGTACCGAGAACGACTCGCTCGAGCCGCCACGCTCACCGCGGAAGCCGGTCTCGACGCCCTCCTCGTGACTCCGGGCCCCGACCTGTTGTACCTACTCGGTTCGGGTGCCGAATCTTTCGAGCGCCTCACGTGCCTGGTGATCCCGGCAGACGGATCCGCGGCCACCGTCGTGGTGCCCCGCATCGAGCTCGCCGCCCTCTCCGATTCGGCCGCATCGGATCTGGGGCTCGAGCTGCGTGACTGGGTCGATGGAATCAGTCCCCATCGACTCGTCGCGGACCTGTTGCCCACTCCCGCACGGGCTGCCGTCGCCGACGCCATGCCGGCTCTGCACCTCGTGCCGCTCGCCGATGCGCTCGGCGCCCTTCCCGTTCTCGCCACGCCCGTGCTGCGCGAGCTGCGCATGACCAAGGACTCCGCCGAGATCGACGCATTGCGGAAAGCCGGAGCCGCGATCGATCGCGTACACGCTCGGATGGGCGAGTTCCTGGCGGCGGGCCGCACCGAAGCTCAGGTGGGCGCGGACATCTCGGCCGCCATCCTCGCCGAGGGACACACGGCGGCGGCGTTCGTCATCGTCGGCTCCGGCCCCCACGGCGCAGATCCGCACCACGAGGTCTCCGACCGGGTGATCGAGCCGGGCGACGTCGTCGTGATCGACATCGGCGGACCCGTCGAGCCCGGCTACAACTCGGATTCGACGCGGACCTACAGCATCGGCGAGCCGAGTGCGGACATCGCCGCCAAGTACGCCGTCCTCGAACGAGCTCAGCAGGCTGCCGTCGACGCCGTGAAGCCCGGGGTGACGGCCGAAACGATCGACGCAGCCGCCCGCGACATTCTTGCCGACGCGGGGCTCGCCGACGTGTTCGTGCACCGCACCGGGCACGGTATCGGCCTGTCGGTCCACGAGGAGCCGTACATCGTGGCGGGCAACGACATCGCACTCGCCGAGGGAATGGCCTTCAGTATCGAACCGGGGATCTACTTCCGCGGTGAGTGGGGCGCACGGATCGAGGACATCGTGGTGGTCACGGCCGACGGCTGCGAGTCGGTCAACAACCGACCGCACGGACTGACGGTTCTGTGAGCGTCGATCTGCTGGCCGCACTGCACCGCGAAGGTACCCGCCTGGCGGACATGCCTGCCGACGCGCTGGACGAGCCCGTCCCCTCCGTTCCGGGGTGGACGATGCAGCACGTCGTGCGGCACACCGGCAAGGTCCACCGGTGGACGGCCGCGCTTCTCGAAGCCGACCCGGGTGTCGATGCCCGTGCACTCGCCGGCGAAGTGGAGGCCCTCCCGAAAGGCCCGGCCGCACTCGACGCGTACCGCGACGCGCTCGACACTCTCGTCGAACGTTTTCGATCGACCGACGCGGAGCGGCCGGTGGCGACGTTCGTCGGCCCCGGCACGGCCGGATGGTGGTTACGTCGGCAAGCCCACGAGGTCGCCGTGCACCGCGTCGACGCCGCGGACGCGGTACATGCGGGGGGCGGTCCCGTACCGACTCCACTCGATCCGGGGGTGTCCGCGGACGGGATCGCCGAACTGACAGAACTTCAGTTCGTGCACCGGTTGCAGCACCATCTGCTGCCGCCGGAGGTGCTCGGGAAGTCGGTCCACGTGCACAGCACGGACGCGACCGACGTCGAGTGGACCTTCACCCTTGGTTCCGACGGCGTGACATCGGTTCGCGGTCACGCGAAAGGAGAGGTGGCCCTGCGCGGTACCGCGGCAGACCTTCTCCTCGTCCTGTGGCGTCGCCGCACGCTCGACGCCGTGGACGTCTTCGGGGACGCGTCGGTGGCGCGGGGATTCCTCGAGGCGACGCGCTTCTGACCGGGGGCGACACCGGTCGTCCTTCCGTCCCGGAGCGACGCCGGTCGCCCCTCATTCCCGGAGCGACGCCGACCCGAGCACCCGCACCACGTCGATCTCGATGACCACTCGCTGGGGGTTCTCGCGGGGTTGCCGGTAGCGCGCGGCGTAGCGGTTCTCGGCGTCACGCACGTCGTCGGCGTCGCGCAGTACTCGAGTCGGTCCCTCGAGGGTGAGCCACCGAGCTCCGTCGACCTGGGTGACGGCTCCGTAGCCGCCCCGTTCGGCGTTGCGCACCTTCTGCGACCCCTCACGAGTGATCACGCGCGCCTTTCCGTTCTCGGCGTCCCAGGTGAATCCGACCGCGACGACGTGCGGAGTCCCGTTCGGGCGCAGAGTGGCGAGAGTCGCGAGATGGCGCTCGGTGAGGAAGGTCGCGGCGTCGGCGTTCAGGGAGGAGGGGGTGGCGGGCATGGGATGAACGATAATCGAGGACACTGTTGGTCGTGAGCCCCCAACGCACCGATGACCGCGCCGGCACTCTCCTGCTGCTCGGCGGGCGCAGCGAGATCGGCGTCGAAGTGGCCGAGAGGATGGCACGCGATCGGCCCGTCGTGCTCGCCGCCCGGCGTAGCGACGACCTCGAGGCCGAGACCTCGCGTCTGCGAGCTGCGGGTGCACGATCGGTCGCGACGGTCGAATTCGACGCCGACGACGTCGCCGGGCACCACGAGTTCCTGTCGCAGGTGGCTCGGGACCACGGACCGCTCGACATCGTGGTGCTCGCGTTCGGAATCCTCGGCGACCAGGCTCGCGCGGAACGCGATGCCGCGCATGCCGTATCGATCGTGCACACCGATTACGTCGCGCAGGTGAGCGTCCTCACCCACCTCGCGACGATGCTGCGTCAGCAGGGTTCGGGTCGCATCGTGGCGTTCTCCTCCGTCGCCGGCATCAGGGTGCGCCGCGCCAACTACGTCTACGGATCCGCGAAAGCCGGTCTCGACGGCTTCGCGAGCGGTCTGGCCGATGCACTGCACGGCAGCGGAGTTCGATTGATCCTGGTCCGATCCGGATTCGTGATCGGCCGCATGACGGAGGGCATGTCGCCGGCACCGATGTCCAGTACGCCCGCACAGGTGGCCGACGCCGTCGCGGCCGCACTCGGATCGCGCAGGGACGTCGTCTGGGTGCCGGGACGGCTCCGCCCGTTCTTCTTCGTCATGCGGCTCGTTCCGCGGATCATCTGGCGCAGGATGCCTCGATGAAGCATCCGATCGACGTGGTCGGCATCGGTGCCGACGGCTGGGACGGTCTGGCGCCGCCGTCCCGACGCGCTCTCGCCGAGGCCGACGTTCTGTTCGGCTCGCGTCGACAGCTGGACGCGATCCCCGAATCGGCGTGCGCTGCAGACAGAGTCGTGTGGCCGAGTCCGATGTTGCCCCGGCTGCGGGAAACCGTGGACGTGTACGCCGAGCGCCGATGCTGCGTCCTCGCCAGCGGCGATCCCATGTTCCACGGTATCGGCGTGACTCTGGCGCGGACGTACGGGCCCTCGTCGATTCGCGTGTTCACCCACCCGTCGTCGGTGTCGCTGGCGTGCGCCAGGCTGGGCTGGGCGCTCCAGGACGTCGAGATCGTCAGTGTCGTCGCCCGAGCGGTGGAGACCGTCCTCCCGGCCCTCGTCCACGGTCGTCGTGTTCTGGTCCTCGGTGAGGATCGGCACACGCCGTCCTCACTCGCGGATCTGCTGCAGCGCAACGGTTTCGGGATGTCCGCGATGACGGTCCTCGAACAGCTCGGGAGCGTGGAGGAACGAGTGCGCACGCTGCCGACCGAGACGTGGGCCGAGGGCCTCGACGCTTCCGACGCACCCGGCGCGCTGAACGTGATCGCACTGGACGTCGCCACCGACGATGCGGGACAGGGCATCCGCGCCACCCGCAATCCCGGTCTCGCCGACTCCCTCTTCGTCGGCGACGGCCAACTCACGAAATCCGAGGTTCGGGCGCTGACGGTCACCGCGCTCGCTCCCACCCCCGGCGAACTTCTCTGGGATGTCGGCGGCGGCTCCGGCAGCATCGCCATCGAGTGGATGCGCACCCACCCTCGCTGCCGCGCCGAAGTGTTCGAACGAGTCGACACCCGCATTGGGAGTATCCGCACGAACGCCGGAGCGCTGGGCGTTCCGTCGATGTCGATCCGCGGGGCCGCACCGGAATCCTTCGATGGCGCTCCGACTCCCGACGCCGTCTTCGTCGGTGGCGGCGTCACTCAACCCGGACTTCTCGACGGCTGCTGGGCGGCGCTGCGACCGGGCGGGCGACTCGTGGCCAACGCGGTCACCGCCGAATCCGAAGCGTTGCTGCTGGCGTGGTATTCGAAGCACGGCGGCACCCTGCGCAGAATTCAGATCCAGCGTGGGGAGCCCCTCGGGCGTTTCACCGGATGGCGCCCGCAGATGCCGGTGACGCAGTGGGTGGCGGTCAAGACGACCGAGCGCACGGACCCCGAATCGACAGTCCCACTGGAGGCGAACCCATGACCGTGTACTTCATCGGAGCCGGACCGGGAGCGGCGGACCTCATCACCGTGCGCGGCGCCCGAATCATCGCCGAGAGCCCCGTGTGCCTGTATGCGGGCAGCCTGGTTCCGCGCGAGATCCTCGACACGTGCCCGCCCGACGCGCGTGTGGTGAACACCTCGCGGATGACGCTCGATGCCATCGTCGACGATCTGATCGACTCGTCGCGCGCGAATCTCGATGTGGCACGAGTTCATTCGGGTGACCCGTCGTTGTACAGCGCTGTCGCGGAGCAGAAGCGACGCCTCGACGCCGCCGGGGTGGCATCGGTCGTCGTGCCGGGTGTCCCTGCGTTCGCGGCCGCCGCGGCGTCACTGGGTCGCGAGCTGACGGTGCCGGGTGTCTCGCAGACCGTCGTACTGACTCGGATCTCGACGCTGTCGACCGCGATGCCCGAGGGCGAGCAGTTGCCGATTCTGGCCGCGAGCGGTGCCACCATGGTGATCCATCTCGGCGCCAAGCAGATCGAGTCCATCGCCCGCGAGCTGATTCCGGCGTACGGGTCCGATTGCCCGGCCGCGGTCGTCGCCTTCGCCAGTCGCGACGACGAGAAGATCGTGCGGGGAACACTGGCGGAGATCGCGGCGTCCACCATCGAGGCAGGGATCACCAAGACCGCCGTCATCGTGGTGGGCCGAGTGCTGGCGGCGGAGAGCTTCCCGGACAGCTTCCTGTACTCGGCGGCACGGCGCCGTCTGGATCACTGAGCGCAGCAGATAGATTCGACAGCCATGACCACCGCTACCCACATCCTCGTTCTGGGCGGCACCGCCGAAGCACGCACGCTGGCCTCCGCCCTCTCCGGTGACCCCGATCGCCGGGTGACGTCGTCTCTCGCCGGCCGCGTCGCACACCCGCGTCTTCCGGTCGGGGAGGTGCGCGTGGGCGGGTTCGGCGGCGCGACCGGGCTCACCCGCTGGGTGGAGCGCCACGACGTCGATCTGGTCATCGACGCCACGCACCCCTTCGCCGCGACGATCACCGCCCACGCGGCCGAGATGTCCCGGCTGTGCGACGTTCCGCTGACCGTGCTGAGACGACCGTCGTGGACCGCGGAGCCAGGGGACCGATGGTCACCGGTGGCCGACATCGCGGGAGCAGCCGCGGCGCTCCCACATGGGTCGACGGCACTGCTGACCATCGGGCGCCTCGGCGTCCACCGGTTCGCCCATCGCGACGACGTCGACTTCACCATCCGGTGCATCGATCCGCCCGACGCCCCCTTGCCCGCGCGAGCGCGCGTCATCCTCGCACGGGGGCCGTTCGCGCTCGAGAATGAGCGAGAGTTGTTGTCTCGGTCCGGAATCGACGTCATGGTCAGCAAGAACAGCGGGGGAGCGGCAACGCAGGCGAAGCTGACGGCGGCTCGGGAAGCGGGGATCGAGGTCGTCATGATCGACCGGCCGCCGCTCCCGGTGTCCGGTCTCGACGTGGTGACGACGGTCGAGGAATGCCTCGACCGAGTACACCGCCTCGGTAGGTGACGGAGCCCCGAGACCTACAGCTGCGCCGCGTCGGTCGCGTACCGGCGTGAGGTGAACACCCGACCGCCCGACACCGCGGTGGTCGACGCCCCGATGATGAGCAGGCACCGCATGTCGATGCGCTCTGGTTCGAGTTCGTCGAGACGCATGACGGACACGCTTTCCTCCGGTCCGGAGACGTCGCGACCGACGATCACGGGGGTGTGGGGACCGCGGTGCTCGAGGACCAGATCGCGCAGGGCGGCGACCTGCCACGTCCGGGTCTTCGACGCCGGGTTGTAGACCGCGATCGCCATGTCCGCCGAGGCAACCGCCCGAATGCGCTGTTCGACGACGTCCCAGGGCTTGAGCCGGTCGGAGAGCGAGATGACGGCGTAATCGTGACCGAGAGGGGCTCCGACCCGGCTCGCCACGGCGTTCGCCGCCGTCACCCCGGGGCACACCCGCACCGAGATGGATCGCCAGCGCTCCTCGGCGGCCACCTCGAGAACCGCTGCAGCCATGGCGAAGACGCCGGGATCGCCCGACGAGACGACGACGACCCGAGCCCCTCGGGACGCCAGATCCAGGGCCATCTCGGCGCGCTCGGATTCGACCCGGTTGTCGCTCGCGTGGCGGTTCTGGCCGGCCCGATGTGGAACTCTGTTGATGTAGGTGGTGTAGCCGACCAGGTCCGTGGCCATCGAGATCTCGTGCCGCACTTCGGGAGTCGTCCATTGGTCCGAGCCGGGTCCGAGCCCGACGACGACGACCTCACCGACGTCCGGGCGGCGCAGGGTCGCGTGGGTGGGGCTCGAGACCATGGCGATGGAGAAGTACGGCACGTCGGCGTCGTCCACGTCCGCGGCCGCCGTCACCTTCTCTCCGTCGGTGCTGGCCCGTTCGACGTACCGGCCCTCGGCCAACCGGCCGCTGTCTCGAAGTGCTTGTCGCACAGCGGGATAGGTCCGTCCGAGCTTGAGAATGGAGGCGGCGTCGGTGTCGCGCAGACGGCGGGTGAGTTCGGCCTGCGGCAGGGTCCCCGGCAGGATCGTCAGCACTTCCTCGCCCTCGACGAGGGGCTCGCCCAGTGCGGCCGACGCGGCGCTCACCGAGGTGACACCGGGCACGACCTCGGTGTCGAACCGGGGCGCGAGCCGCACGTGCATGTGCTGATAGGAGCTGTAGAACATGGGGTCGCCGGCCGCCAGCAGAGCCACCGATCGGCCGGCCTCGAGGTGGACGGCCAAGCGCTCGGCGGCCTCGGTGTAGAAGTCCGCGAGCGCGCCGTCGTACCCGCCGGGGTGATCGGTGCCCTCGGTGGTGACGGGGTAGACCAGATGCTCTTCGATCTGACCCTCGCGCAGGTACGGTTCGGCGGTCCGTCGGGAGATACTGCGGCCGTGCCGAGCGCTGTGGAAGGCCACCACGTCGGCCGCGGCGATGACCCGCGCGGCCTTGACCGTGACCAGCTCGGGATCCCCGGGCCCGATACCCACCCCCCAGAGTTTGCCGCTCACTCTCGTTCCGTCGCAATGGCATTGATGGCGGCGGCTGCGATCGCACTTCCGCCGCGACGTCCGGTCACCAGCAGATAGTCCAGCCCCAGTCCCGACGCGATGAGATCGTCCTTCGATTCGGCGGCGCCGATGAAGCCGACGGGACCGCCGAGAATCGCGGCGGGACGCGGGGCGCCGTCCGCGACGAGCTCCATGAGGCGGAAAAGGGCGGTCGGCGCGTTACCGATGGCGACGACCGCGCCGTCGAGATGCTCGACCCACAGGTCGACCGCGGCGGCGGTGCGCGTCGTGCCCTTCGCTCGAGCCATCTCGGGAACATCCGGGGCGTTGAGCGTGCAGATGACCTCGTTGTCGGCCGGGAGGCGTCGACGCGTCACTCCCGACGCGACCATCGTGGCGTCGCACAGAATCGGCGCCCCGGCTCGCAGCGCCGCTCGCCCCTTGGCGACGACGTCCGGAGTCGCCTTCACCGAACCGGCGAGATCGACCTCGCCACAGGCATGGATCATGCGAACGACCACCTGCGCGACGTCGTCCGCGAAGGCCGACAGATCGGCCTCGGCGCGGATGGTCGCGAAGGAACGTCGGTAGATCTCGTCGCCGTCGCGGATGTAGTCGTGCATGGCACCACGATAGGGAGGTCGGTAGCGGAACGGTGCGTCAGGGTGGCAGCGACACCCGTCGGCGTCCCCGCCACCTCGTCGTGGTTCGGACCTACCCGTCCGTCGTGGTTCGGACGTACCCGTCGACGCCCGCCACGACGTCGGTGACGGTGCCGCGCGGCCGACCGCAGCGGCGTTCGCACCCCACCCAGTGCTCGCGGCCGGTCTCGGAGATCGCACCGTCCGCCACCGCGGCGTCGAGATCGGCGCGCACGTCGGAACGTGATTTCTCGCAGCCGGGGCTCCCGACGCAGGAGCTGACGCGAACCCACGGCGACTCGGCGTCGAAGATCAGACCCATCGGAGCGAGGACACGCACCACCTGCTCGGCGGCGAACTCCTCGAGGTCCACGATCACCAGTGAGCGCCACGGCGTGACGTAGACGTCCCGGTCGATCGCGGCGAGGAACTCGGCGGTGCGGGCGGGTAGCACCCCGTGCGCCACCGTCGCGCCGAGTGCCACGGTCGCGTCGTTCTGGACGAACCAGCCGATCGGTGGTTCCGTGCCGATCTCGACATCGAGTGCGTTCACACCCGGCGCGCCCGTGTTCGCGGCGTCGCCCGGCGCCTCCAGGTGACGCAGTACCCGATTCACCCCGTCGGGGAGTTCGGCGATCCGCCAATGACCGTCGCGCTCGGCGCGGAAGCCGCGCGCGGCAGCGAGCATCACGTCGACGGCCTCGTGTCGGTCCACCCGGACCCCGCTGTCTCGGCCGGCCAGGATCAGCCCGAACCGGTGGTCGTCCAGCGCGTGCACGCCGATGTCCGCCGCGAAGCCGGAGACATCGCCGCGGCCGTCGTCGACGCTGAACAGGACGCGGCCGGGCAGCTCCGCGAGCGTGTCGTCGCGCATCAGTCGTCGGTCCAGTTCGGTGACCAGATCGCGGACGTCGGACCGGCCCTCGACGCGGCCGGACAGCGGCGACGCCAGGATGTTGCGCACCCGTTCATGGGTCTCGGACGGGAGCAGCCCGGCGTCGGCGAGTCGTCGGGCCAGTTCGTCCGGATCGGTCACCGCGCGCAGCTGCACGTTGCCCCGCGACGTGAGGACCAGGTTGCCGTCCGAGAGTTCGGTCGCCGCCGCGGCCAGCACCCCGAGCTGCGTGGAGGTGAGTCGGCCACCGGGAAGACGCACCCGCGCCAGCGCCCCGTCGGCGGCCCGGTGTACCTGCAGTGCGCCGGGGCAGGCGTCGGGCCGGGTGCGGTCCGACGTGGGGCTGTCGGAGGGATCGATACTCACGGGGTCCAGGCTACGACCCGAACGACCGTCGACCCGACGTGCCCGAGGACCCTGCCGTCCTCACGCCCCCGGCCGCCGGGCCCGTACGATCACAGTCGAGCAGCGCGGAAGCCGGTGCAATTCCGGTGCGGTCGCGCCACTGTGACGCGCACCGGGTGCGCGAAGTCAGACCCGAGCCGCTCACCGAGAACCACCGACGGGGCGCGAAACCCCAGGGGAGGCACCACCTGTGATTCTGCTGCTGTCCACGTCGGACACCGACCTGCTGAGCGCCCGTGCGAGCGGCGCCGACTACCGGTGGGCGAACCCGTCGCGTGTGCTCGTGAGCGAGGATCTTCCGACGATGCTCGACGGCGTCGATCTCGTCGTCGTGCGCATTCTCGGCGGGCGCCGCATGTGGGAGGACGGCATCGACGCGGTGCTGCGATCCGGCCTTCCGGTGGTGATGCTCGGTGGCGAGCAGGCCCCCGACGCCGAGCTCATGGAACTGTCCACCGTGCCCGCCAACGTCGCGGCCGAAGCCCATCAGTACCTGGCCGAGGGCGGCGCCGACAATCTTCGCGAGCTGGCGTGGTTCCTGTCGGACACGGTGTTGCTGACCGGTCACGGTTTCGCGCCTCCGGCTCACCTGCCGACATGGGGATTCCTGGCGCGCGAGGACGCCGAGGTCACCGGGCCCACCGTGGCCGTTCTGTACTACCGAGCTCAGCACCTGGCCGGCAACGTCACCTACATCCACGCGTTGTGCGACGCCATCGCACACGCCGGGGCCCGGCCGATGCCGATCTACTGCGCGTCTCTGCGCAGCGCGGATCCCGAGCTGCTCGAGGCATTGCGTCGGGCCGACTCGATGGTGGTCACCGTGCTCGCCGCCGGCGGCACGCGTCCTGCGAACGTCGGTGCCGGCGGCGACGACGAGGCCTGGGACGTCACCGAACTCGCTGCGCTCGACGTGCCGATCCTGCAGGGCCTGTGTCTCACCAGCAGCCGCGCGAACTGGGCCGCGAACGACGACGGGATGTCACCGCTCGATGTCGCCACCCAGGTGGCGGTACCCGAGTTCGACGGCCGCATCATCACGGTCCCGTTCTCGTTCAAGGAAATCGATTCCGACGGCCTCAGCACGTACGTACCCGACCTCGAGCGGTGCTCCCGGGTCGCCGGGATCGCCGTTCGGCACGCTCGGTTGCGCCACATCCCCAACCGGGACAAGCGGGTCGCGCTGATGCTCTCCGCGTACCCCACCAAGCACGCCCGGATCGGCAATGCCGTCGGCCTCGACACCCCCGCCAGCGCGATCCGCATGCTCACCGAGATGCGCGAGCGCGGATACGACGTCGGACCGATCGACGGCGACGACGCGGTGCCCGGACTCGCCGCGCAGGACGGAGATGCGCTGATCCACGCTCTCATCGCCGCGGGCGGCCAGGACGCCGATTGGCTGACCGCCGAGCAGCTCGAGGGCAACCCGATCCGTATCTCCACGGCGCAGTATCGGCCGTGGTTCGACACGCTTCCCGACGATCTGCGCAGCGGCGTCGTCGAACACTGGGGTGAGGCCCCCGGTGAGCTCTACGTCGACCGCTCTGCCGACAAGGACGGCGAGATCGTCATCGCCGCATTGCGTTTCGCGAACGTCGTGCTCATGGTGCAACCGCCCCGCGGCTTCGGTGAGAACCCCGTGGCCATCTACCACGACCCCGATCTGCCCCCGAGCCATCACTACCTCGCCGCGTATCGGTGGCTGGCGGCGCCCGAGGAGGACGGTGGCTTCGGCGCCGACGCCGTGGTGCACCTGGGCAAGCACGGAAACCTGGAATGGCTGCCGGGCAAGACGCTCGGAATGTCCGCGTCCTGCGGCACCGACGCGGCACTCGGCGATCTCCCGCTGATCTACCCGTTCCTGGTCAACGACCCGGGGGAGGGTACGCAGGCCAAGCGCCGCGCCCACGCCACCCTCGTCGACCACCTCATCCCGCCGATGGCCCGCGCGGAGAGCTACGGCGACATCACCCGCCTCGAGCAGTTGCTCGACGAGCACTCCAACATCTCGACGCTGGACCCGGCGAAGCTCCCGGCCATCCGCCAGCAGATCTGGACGCTGATGACCGCGGCACAGATGCACAAGGATCTGGGGCTCGAGGAGCGCCCCGACGAAGAGGTCTTCGACGACATGCTGCTGCACGTCGACGGGTGGCTCTGCGAGATCAAGGACGTCCAGATCCGCGACGGTCTGCACATTCTCGGTGAGGCGCCGCACGGCGAGGCCGAGGTCGACCTGGTGCTCGCGATGCTCCGCGCCCGGCAGATGTGGGGCGGCGAGCGCACGGTTCCGGGTCTTCGGGAGGCCCTGGGACTCAGCGAGGACGGCGACGAGGCTCGGACCGACGTGGACTCGGTGGAGGAACAGGCACGCGGCCTGGTCGCCGCGCTGCACCGCACCGACTGGGACGTGTCCGCGGTCGAGAGCATCACCGAGGGCCTGCCCGATGCCGTGGGTGACATCCTGCGGTTCGCTGCGGTCGAGGTCGTTCCGCGGCTCCGGCAGACCGACCAGGAGATCCACCGGGTGATGCACGCCCTGAACGGCGGATTCATCCCCGCCGGTCCGAGTGGGTCACCGCTGCGTGGCCTGATCAACGTGCTGCCCACCGGCCGCAACTTCTACTCCGTCGACCCCAAGGCCGTTCCTTCTCGCCTGGCGTGGGAGACGGGGCAGGCCATGGCCGAATCGCTCGTCGCTCGCTACCTGCAGGACCACGGCGAGTACCCGAGGTCGGTGGGTCTGTCCGTGTGGGGAACGTCGGCGATGCGCACGTCCGGTGACGACATCGCCGAGGTGTTCGCCCTGCTCGGCGTGTTGCCGGTCTGGGACGAGGCGTCGAGGCGCGTCACCCACCTGGAGCCGATCTCCCTCGAGGAACTGAAGCGACCGCGCATCGACGTCACGGTGCGCATCAGTGGCTTCTTCCGCGATGCGTTCCCGCACGTCCTCGCGATGATGGACGACGCCGTGCGGATGGTCGCCGCGCTGGAGGAATCGGACGAGCAGAACTACGTGCGAGCCCACGCACAGGCCGACCTCGCCGAGCACGGCGACGATCGACGGGCCACCACTCGCATCTTCGGGTCCAAGCCCGGGACCTACGGCGCCGGGCTGCTGCAGCTCATCGACAGCAAGAGCTGGCGCAGCGACGAGGATCTGGCGCAGGTGTACACCACCTGGGGCGGTTTCGCCTACGGCCGAGGACTGGACGGGGTTCCCGCGGCCGAGGACATGCGCTCGTCCTACCGGCGCATCGCGGTGGCGGCCAAGAACACCGATACCCGTGAGCACGACATCGCCGATTCGGACGACTACTTCCAGTACCACGGCGGCATGGTCGCGACGGTGCGCGCGCTCACCGGGACCGCGCCCGAGGCGTACATCGGTGACAGCACCCGCCCCGAGTCGGTACGCACCCGCACCCTGCACGAGGAGACCTCCCGGGTGTTCCGCGCTCGCGTGGTCAATCCGCGATGGATGGACGCGATGCGGCGGCACGGATACAAGGGGGCGTTCGAGATGGCGGCGACCGTCGACTACCTCTTCGGGTACGACGCGACCACCGGCGTCGTCCAGGACTGGATGTACGAGAAGCTCACGCAGGAGTACGTGCTGGACGAGGTGAACCGCAAATTCATGTCCACCTCCAATCCCTGGGCGCTGCACGGCATCTCGGAGCGCTTGCTCGAAGCGGTGGAGCGCGGGATGTGGGCGGAACCCGATCCGCAGGTTCTCGCGGACCTTCGCGCGGCGTACCTCGAGAGCGAAGGAGACCTGGAGGGGGAGTGACCCGGGGCCTACTCTGATTCTCATGACCCCTCCCTCCGCGAACCCGTTCGGCGATATCGGCACCGCCAAGTACGTCCTGCTGACCACGTTCACCAAGACGGGCACGCCCAAGCCCACCGCCATCTGGGCGGCGCTCGACGCCGGCGAACTGCTCATGTGGACGCAGGGACAGTCCTGGAAGGTCAAGCGCATCCGCAACACCCCGCGAGTCACCGTGGCCACGTGCGATCGTGCGGGCAACAACGCCGGCCCGGCGATGGAGGCGACCGCCGTGGTCCTCGACGATGCGGGCACCGCGCGCACGCGGAAGGCCATCGTCGCGAAGTACGGCATCGTCGGTCGGGTGGCCGTGACGGCCAGTTCGCTCTTCCGCGGCAAGGATTCGACGATCGGGATCGCCGTCCGCGCGGAGGAGACCGAGTAGGCCTGCCGTTCGAACCTCTACTGCGCCTTGCTCACCGACGACATGTGGAAATCGGGGATGCGGAGCGGCGGCATCGCTGCGCGCGTGAACCAGTCCTGCCACTCGCGGGGGAGGGTGGGGACCGTCGCGCCGGCCTCGGTCGCGCGGCGTAGCAGGTCCAGTGGGCTCTCGTTGAACCGGAAATTGTTCACCGACGCGGTGACCTGCCCGTCCTCCACGAGGTAGACACCGTCCCGCGTCAACCCGGTGAGCAGCATCGTCGTCGGGTCGACCTCACGGATGTACCAGAGCGTGGTCAGCAGCAACCCGCGTTCGGTGGACGCGACCAGATCGTCGGTCGAGCCGCCGCGGCCACCGGTCATGATCAGATTGTCCCCGGGGGCGGTGGGGGCGCCGCCGAACCGGTCGGCAGCGGACCTCGGGTAGGCGAGCGAGGTGATCGTGCCGTCGCGAATCCAGTCCACCCGCCCGGCATCCATGCCGTTGTCGAAGACCGAGATCGCGTCGGAGGACGACCCCGTGACCACGAACGGCGCAGTCTCCAGGCCGGGCTCCGCGGGATCGGAATAAAGCGTCAGCCCCAGGGCGCCGAGGGTCTCGCCGATTCGCGTTCCGCCGCTGCGAGACAGCGCGTTTCGACCCTCGTGTGCCCCGCGGCCCTCCATCGTCCACATCAGATCGATCATGAGATCCGAGACCGCCGACGGGGGCAGAATCGTCTCGTATCGACCGGCGGGGAGCTCGACCGTACGGGCCGACCAGTCCAGACGTCGGGTCAGTTCGGCGAGCAGACCGTCGACGACGACGTCGGTGAAGTCCTTCGTTCCCGAGCCCACCCACGCGCTCGCCCCACCCGACAGTCCGCCGCGTTTACCGTTGATCTCGAGCGTGCCGATGGGTTCGACGACCCTGCGGCGCACCCCGGACGAGGTCCCCAGCCACACCGTGCCGACCGTGTGGTGAGCGAAGCCGTACAGGGCGTCGGCCCCGTCGAATCCTCGCGCGAGTCCGGGGACCAGCGGCTCGAAGACCTCGACGCCGGTGACCGGGCCCGCCTCGCCCCACCCGTCCGGATCGCCGTCTCCCGCGATCAGCGGCATCGCGTCCGACGCCGGTTCGGCGGCACGCGCCGCGCGTTCGGCCGCACGAACGACCCCCACGACGTCGTCGGGGTCGACGCTGGTGGACGAGACCGATCCGACGCGGGCCGCGTCGCCGTCACGCACGATGGACACCACCGTCCACCGGCGCTGCGCACCGACGCCGTTGGTGGTCATCGAGTTCCCGGCCCACCGCAACGACGCCTCCGCCGTGTCGGACACGATGACCACGGTGTCCGACACCGTGGTCACGGACAGGGCCTTCTCCACGAGCTCGTGGCCGCCCAGCATTCGGGTCGCGCTCACTGTCCCGCCTCCGATCGTGTGTTCAGCACCGAGACGCCGCGGAACAGGGCGGACGGGCAGCCGTGGCTGACGGCCGCCACCTGGCCGGGTTGTGCCTTGCCGCAGTTGAAGGCTCCGCCCAGGCGCCACGTCGACGCACCGCCGACGGCCTCCATCGAGCCCCAGAAATCCGTCGTCGTCGCCTGATACGCGACGTCCCGGACCTGCCCGGTGAGGGCACCGTTCTCGATACGGAAGAAGCGCTGGCCGGTGAACTGGAAGTTGTAGCGCTGCATGTCGATGGACCACGACTTGTCACCGACGACGTAGATGCCGCGCTCGACGTCCGCGATGAGATCGTCGGTGGTGCGATCGGCGACCGGATCCGGCTGCAGCGACACGTTCGCCATGCGCTGGATCGGAACGTGGTGCGCCGAATCGGCGTACGAGCACCCGTTCGATCGTTCGAGTCCGAGGCGCGGGGCGAACACCCGATCGAGCTGATACCCCACGAGGACACCGTCGCGCACCAGGTCCCACCGCTGGGACTCGACGCCGTCGTCGTCCCAGCCGATGCTGGAGAGTCCGTTCGGCTCCGTGCGGTCGGCGGTCACGTGCATCACGTCGGTGCCGTACCGCAGCGTGCCGAGCTGGTCCGGGGTGGCGAACGAGGTGCCGGCGTACGCGGCCTCGTACCCGATCGCTCGGTCGTATTCCGTGGCGTGGCCGATGGACTCGTGGATGGTGAGCCACAGGTTGGTGGGGTCGATCACCAGATCGGTGGGACCGGGTTCGACGGTCGGTGCCTTCACCTTCTCGGCCAACCACTCCGGTATCCGGGCAAGCTCGTCGTCCCAGTCCCACATTCCTTCGCGGCCGCTACCGGGGTCGACCAGGTATTCCCACCCGCGCCCGACCGGAGGCGCGAGCGTGCGCATCGATTCGAACGATCCCGACGCGGAATCGACCGCCACGGCGTCGAGCTGGGGATGCAGCCGCACGCGTTGCTGGGTTATTCGCGATCCGGCTAGATCGGCGTAGAAGGTCTGCTCCTTGACCTGCAGCACCGACGCCGTCACGTGGTCGATGCCGTCCGCGGCGGACAGCCGGCCGGAGAACTCGGCGAGCAGACCGACCTTGTCCTCGGTGGGGACGTCGAACGGATCGATCCGATACTCCGACACCCAGAGGACGTCCTCGTGGACCGGCTCGGCCGCGAGGACGACGCGTTCACGGTTGAGCTCGCGCAGGGCGGTCGCCACCTGGACCGCTTTCCAGGCCACCGCCACGGCCTGATCGACCCCGAGTGCGACGTCGGAGGCGAAGCCCCACGTCCCGTCGACGACCACCCGAACCGCCATGCCCAGATCCGAGGAGTCGACCGCCGATTGGACCGACCCGTCGCGCAACACGAGAGCCTGGGTGGTGGATCGGTGGATGCGCAGATCGGCATGCGTGGCGCCCGCGGCCCGGGCGGAGGTCAGCGCCGCGTCCGCGAGGGCGTGCAGGGGCAGGGCGACGAAATCGGCGTCGACGTCTCTCACCCGGCTCACGCTAGCCGAATTGTTGCCATCCCAACCGGACGACGAGCGCGAAGACCACGACGAGCAGGACCACGCGGACGAAGCCGGCGCCGCGGGAGATCGCCATTCTGGATCCGACGAGAGCTCCGGCGATGTTCGCGACGGCCATCGAGAGCCCGAGCAGCCACAACACGCTGCCGGTCGAGGCGAACCAGGCGAGGGCGCCCAGATTGGAGCCGAGGTTGAGGACCTTGGCCATCGCGGCGCTGCGGACGAATTCCGTGCCGAGGACCGTCGCGAACACGATGATGAGGAACGTGCCGGTACCCGGCCCGAGGATGCCGTCGTAATAGCCGATGGCGATCGCGGCGAGAGCCACCACGATCGCGATCCGCCGGGTGGTCGGTGGCTCGGAGGCGATGACCACTCCGATGGTGGGCCGCAACGTCACGATCAGGGCGACGAACACGAGCACCACCAGCACGATGGGGATGAACACGTCCTTGTCGATGAGACTCACCGACGCGGCGCCGAACGCGGCGCCGACGGCCGCGAGAACCCCACACGGGGCCAGGATCGACCACTGCATCGGCACTCGCCGAGCGAACGTGAGCACTGCTGCCGTCGTACCGGCGACGGACGCCACCTTGTTGGTGGCCAGCACGGTCTGCGGCAGCGTCGCGGCGGGGGTGACCAACAGCAGCGCGGGCAGCAGAATCAGCCCACCGCCGCCGACGACGGCGTCCACCCATCCCGCGGCCAATGCCGCAGCCAGCAACACACCCCAGTCAGCGGCACCCATGGCGATATTCGATCACAGCCCAGCGCACTACCATTACGCGCGATGCGACCCCTCCGATCGTGGTTCACGGCCCGCCCGCTGGTCGCCGACGCGGCCCTGGCGCTGTTCGTCGTGTTCGTCGAACTGGTCGGCACGGCCGGCACCGACCTCCCCACTGCGGTGTACGTGGCGCTGGTGGTGGCGGTGGGGGCTCCGATCGTCGTCCGCCGACGGCACCCCGTCCTCGCGGCCTGGACGGCCCTGCTGCTGTGTCAGATCGGGTCCGCGCTGATCCGGTCCGATCCACCGGCCGACGGGGGCGTCCCGGAGTTTCCCCCGGGTCATCTCGCCCTGATCGTTCTGCTCTTCTCCTGCGCGCTGTACGCCCGGCGGCGCGACACGGCGTTGTTCGCCGCGGGTCTGGTGCTCGACCTCGTGGTGATCACCGTGGCGGTGCGCCCCGACTTCTCGGTCACCCTGTCCATGTTCGTGCTCTACGCGCTCGCCTGGATCACGGCGGAGTTCATCGGCGCGCGCCGCGCGTACGTGGCCGAGGTGCGAGCCCGGCTCGCCGTCGCGGAACTCGAACGCGACCGCCTGGCCGAGGAGGCGGTGATCGCCGAACGGACTCGCATCGCGCGCGAGCTGCACGACGTGGTCGCGCACGCGGTCAGCGTCATGATCGTCCAGGCCGACGGAGCGTCGTTCACGCTGCGCACGGATCCGGATCGGGCCGAGGCCGCGCTCGGGAACATCTCCACGACCGGGCGTCGGGCGTTGGCCGAGTTGCGTCGCACCGTGTCCCTGCTGCGCACCGACGAATCCGTCGGTACGCCCGGTACCGCCGACGGCCTGCCCCAGTACGGCACCGCGGCGCTGGCGAAAGTGGTGGAGATGATGCGCGCCGCCGGCCTGCAGGTGCAGATCGAGCAGACCGGGGACCTCGACGATCTGCCGCCGGCGGTGTCCCTCGGTGTGCACCGGCTGGTGCAGGAATCGTTGACCAACGTGTTGCGGCACGGCGGCGAGCAACCTCGGGCGCGAGTCGTGGTGCGGCGCGAGAGCGACGAGAACGCCGTCATCGTCCAGATCACCAACTGGGCGGACACCGATGCGCAGGCCACCACCACCTCGGCCGCGCTGCAGGGCACCGGATTCGGGGTGATCGGAATGCGCGAACGTGTCGCGGTGCTGGGCGGCGAACTGACCGCGGGACGTCTCGACGACGGACGGTGGCGGGTGTCCGCGTCACTGCCGCTCGAGCAACCCTGAGCGCACGACGCGTGAACCCGGTGGCCCCGCACCGGTTAGGTTGTTCGACGTGTCCATCTCGGTGCTGCTCGTCGACGACCAGGAATTGATGAGGATGGGTCTGTCCATGGTGCTCGGCGCCCAGGACGACATCGAGGTCGTGGGTGAGGCGGCCGACGGGGCCACCGCGGTGGCGGCCGCCGCGCGGTTGCGACCCGACGTCGTCCTGATGGACGTCCGGATGCCGGGTGTCGACGGACTCTCCGCCACGGAGCGCATCGTCGCCGCGGACTCCGAGGTCCGAGTGCTCGTCATGACCACGTTCGATCTCGACGAACACGCGCTCGGTGCGCTCCGCGCCGGCGCCAGCGGTTTTCTCCTCAAGGACACCCCGCCCGAGGATCTGATCTCGGCCGTACGCAGCGTTGCCGCGGGTGACGCCGTGGTGTCGCCACGGGTCACCAAGAGGTTGATCTCGCGCATCATCGCCGACGACGACGCGCCGTCTCCCGACACCTCGGCCCTCGACGCGTTGACCGAGCGCGAACGCGAGGTGCTCGAGCTCATCGCGTCGGGAAAGTCGAACGGGGAGATCGCCGCGGCCCTGTTCCTGTCGGAGGCGACGGTCAAGACCCACGTGGGACGGGTGCTCACCAAGCTCGGACTGCGGGACCGCGTGCAGGCCGTGGTGCTCGCCTACGAGCTCGGGGTCGTGAAACCGGGCTCGTGAGATCTGGTCACGGGACCGGGTCGCCCGGGAAACATCGGTGCCGATTCGTGTCCGATTCCGGGAGAAAACGAGGGTGCTCCGACGTTGACCGTGTGTACCGACGAAGGGAACCGGCGATGCCTCTGCTCTATTTCTTCCTCTACCTGCTGGTGGAGATCAGCGCGATCGCGTGGCTGGCCTCGGCCGTCGGCGTGTTGTGGACCGTCTTCGCCGTCATCGCGGCCTCGGTCGTCGGCATGGTCGTCATCCGGTCCCAGGGCCGTCGTGTGCTCGCCGATCTTCGTGAGGCCAACGCCGGCCGTCGCTCTCAGGGCGGCGCCGTCGCCGACGGCGCGCTGGTCGCGCTGGGGTCGGTGCTGCTGACGATTCCCGGTCTGGTGTCCTCGGCGCTCGGCCTGCTGTTGATGATTCCGCTCACGCGCACGGTGCTCAAGCCCGTGATCGCCCGGTCGGCGGCCAAGCGAGTGCAGACGGCGGTGGCGACCGGTCGATTCGTCGGACCCGTCGGGAGTCCGTTCGGTCCGGGCGGCCCCGGTGGACGCTTCGGGCCCGGTGGCCGTTTCGGTCAGGGCCACGTGGTGGTGGACGGCGAGGTCGTCGACGGCGATGTGGGGCCGACGAGCGGCCCCGGTCGTTCGACCCCCGACCGTGGCATCACCGACCGCGGTATCACCGACGGTGGCGACGACTACGGTCGCGGCAACGACGGCCGCACGGCCTCCTGACCCCACGGCCGGGTCGGTCCGTCCGAGAAGGCAGACTCGATACGTGAGTACGCAACTGTTGGTCGATGGCCGCATCTACAGCCCCAGCGCCCCCGACGCCACCGCCATGGCCGTCACCGACGGCATGGTCGTGTGGGTCGGTGACGATCGTCCGGGCCGCGCGCTGCACCCGGATGCCGAGATCGTCGAACTCGACGGTGCGTTCGTCACTCCGGGTTTCGTGGACACCCACGTCCACACCACCGCGACCGGTCTCGCGCTGATCGGTCTCGACCTCGGCTCGGCGCGATCGCTGAGCGAGTGTCTGGCCGCCGTGCGGAAATACGCCGCCGACCACCCCGACACGCTGATCTGGGGACAGAACTGGGACGACACCTCCTGGCCGGAAGGCCGCGGCCCCACCACGGACGAACTCGACGAGGCCGCTCCCGGTCGGGCGGTATACCTGTCCCGCATCGATGCGCATTCCGCCGCGTGCTCCACGGTGTTGCGGCGGGCCTCGGCGGAGTCGGTCGCGCAGGCCGATCCACAGGCACCCCTGATCGCGGAGGCCCACCACGCGGTGCGCCGGACCGCTCGCGATCTGCTCAGTCCCAGCGGCCGCCACGCGGCCCGCGTGGCGGCGCTCGATCACGCCGCGGCGCACGGGGTGGTGGCGATCCACGAGTGCGCCGGACCGGACGTCTCCGGACGCACCGATCTCGCCGAACTCCTCGCACTCGATCACGCCGTGCAGGTGCACGCCTACTGGGGCGAGGCAGTCCGCACCGCCGACGAGGCGACCGAACTGCTCGCCGCGACGGGCGCTCACGCACTCGGTGGGGATCTGTTCGTCGACGGCTCCATCGGCTCCCACACCGCATGGTTGACCGAGCCCTACTGTGACGGGGACGGCACCGGCTACGCCTATCTGGACGTCGACGCCATCGCCGACCACGTCCGGGCCTGCACGGAGGCGAAGATCCAGGCCGGGTTCCACGTCATCGGCGACGCCGCCACCGGCGCCGTGGTCGACGGACTTCGGCGCGTCGTCGACGAACTCGGCGGCCCGGCCGTGGCGGCACGCGGGCACCGGCTCGAACACCTCGAGATGGTCACCGAGGAGCAGGCGTCGCTCCTGGCCGGTTGGGGAATCATCGCCAGCGTCCAACCCGTGTTCGACGCCTATTGGGGCGGCAACGACGGCATGTACCGTGCTCGGCTCGGTGTCGACCGCGCCCGCGCCCTGAACCCGCTGGCGATGATGGCCTCGGCCGGGGTGCCCCTCGCGTTCGGATCCGATTCGCCGGTCACCCCCCTGTCGCCCTGGAGCGGGATACGCGCCGCCGTCGGGCACCGCACGCCCGGAAGTGCGATCTCCCCGCGCGCCGCCTTCTCCGCCGCCACTCGTGGTGCCTGGCGCGCCGGGGGAGTGCGCGACGGACTCGCCGGCACCCTGGTTCCCGGTGCCCCTGCCTCCTACGCGGTGTGGGACGCCGATGAATTGGTGGTGAGCGCACCCAAGGATTCCGTGCAGCGGTGGTCCACCGATCCTCGATCCCGGGTCCCCGCGTTGCCGCGCTTGGACGACTCCGCACGGGATCCGGTCTGCCTGCAGACCGTGCACCGAGGCCGGACCGTGTACCGGTCGTGATCGTTCTTCTGCGCCTGCTTCTGTCCGCGGGAGCGGGGGCGCTGTTGTTCGCGTCGTTCCCACCGAGACCCCTCTGGTTTTTCGCACCGATCGCGCTCGCGCTGATCGGATTCGTCCTCACCGAACGGTTGTCCCGTGGCCGCACCGTGTCGAAGAAGGGCGGATTTCTCTACGGGTTCGTCTTCGGCCTCGGGTTCTTCCTTCCGCTGCTGCCGTGGATCGGGGTCTACGTGGGCCCGCTCCCGTGGATCGCGCTCGCCGTCGCGGAAGCGGTGTTCACGGGCCTGTTCGGGCTGCTGGCGGTCGTGGTGTCCAGGCTGCCCTTCGCGGCCCTGTGGCTCGCGGCCACGTGGTCGCTCACCGAGTGGCTGCGTAGCACCGTGCCGTTCGGTGGGTTCCCGTGGGGACGACTCGCGTTCGGGCAGTCCGAGTCGGTTCTGCTCCCCGTCGCGGCAGTCGGCGGAGCGCCGCTGTTGAGCTTCGTCGTCGCCGCGATCGGGCTGGGTGCGGTCGTGGTCCTGCGCGCGGTCGCGAGCATCCGCTCCGCGCCGGCCGGCGCATCGCGCGGCGGAGTCGTGTCCGTGGCCGCCACGCTGGTGCTGATCCTCCTCGGCCCGATCGTCGCCGTGGCCACCGCGCCCGGGCTCGCCGGACCGCAGGACGGGGAACGCACCGTGACGGTCGCCGCGATCCAGGGCAGCGTTCCGCGACTGGGGCTGGACTTCAACGCTCAGCGCCGACAGGTGCTGAACAACCACGTCGACGAGACGTTGCGGCTCGCCGACGACGTGGACGCCGGCCGCACCGAGCAACCCGACGTCGTCGTGTGGCCCGAGAACGCGTCCGACGTCGATCCGCTCCGTGACGCGGAGGCGGCGGCGTCGATCTCGGCGGCCTCGGTCCGCATCGGCGTCCCCATCCTGGTGGGCACGGTGCTGAACAACGGCGACGGAACCACGAGCAACAGCGTGATCGTGTGGGACGGAAACGCCGGGCCGGGGGAGCAGCACGACAAGAAGATCGTTCAGCCCTTCGGCGAATATCTCCCGTACCGTGACTTCTTCCGACTGTTCTCGCCGTACGCCGATTCGGCGGGCAACTTCGTTCCGGGCGACGGAGACGGAGTGGTCCGTACGCGCGGCGTCGACGATGTCGCCCTCGCCGTCGGTGTGGCCACGTGTTACGAAGTGGCGTTCGACCGGGCGCCCGCCGAGGCCGTGAACGCGGGGGCGACCATCCTGGCGGTCCCCACGAACAACGCGACGTTCGGCGACACCGAGATGACCTACCAGCAGCTCGCAATGTCGCGGGTCCGCGCCGTGGAACATTCCCGCACCGTCGTCGTCGCGGCGACCAGCGGCGTCAGCGCCATCGTCGCGCCGGACGGTTCGGTGACCGAGCGGACCGAACTCTTCGAACCCGCCTACCTCGTCGACACCGTCGGAGTCCGCACGAATCTCACTCTCGCGACACGCTGGGGTGCGGTCGTGGAGTACGTCCTCGTCGGTCTCGGGGTGCTGGGAGTCATCGCCGCCGCCGCGAACCCCGTGCGACGACGACGCCGCACGGACGCTACTCGGGCGTAGCGGCCACTCCGCGGCCCCCTACCGGTACATCGACGGGCTTCGTGACCTCGAACAGCGGAATGTAACGCTTCGGCGCTGATCCCCGAGAAAATTGGTGAGACTCACCAATCCAAGGTCGGTGAGTCCGCGAATCACACACCAAGAGTGCGACCACGGTCGGGGACACCGTCAGTCACACGCAGGTTTCACGCAGGACTCGGGCTCGGGACTGCGGACGTCAGCGCCACGGGCCCACGGTGGAGTGCGTTTCTGCTCGGCAATCTTTCCCGCCGACGAGCGAACGGAGCTTCGATTCATGACTCCCCCCACGCACACGACGCACACCCTCGACGCACACCGACATACCGACACCCGGGACGACCACGACCGGGACACCGACTACCCGAACACCGACGACCCGAACACCCCGTCCGAACCCTTCCCGCTCTCCCCGGCCCAGGCCAGCCTCTGGTTCGCGCAGAAGCTCGCACCCGAGGTGCCGCTGACCGTGGCGCAGTACGTCGACGTCGTCGGCGACTTCGACGTCGACCTGTTGGTCCGGGTGGGAGCGCAGGCCGCCGCCGAACTCCAGTCCGGCCAGATCCGCCTGATCGAGATCGACGGCCAGCCGTACCAGCTCACCGACCCGTCGGCCACCGTGCAGACCCGACGCCTGGATCTGCGGGGCGAACCGGATCCCGTCGCCGCGGCACACGAGTGGATGGCCGTGGAGATGCGCACCGCCGTCGACATCGACCGCGACCCGCTCACCGTCAACGTCGTGCTCCGCGTGTCCGACGATCGGCACTTCTGGTACACCCGCATGCACCACATCGCGGGCGACGGGTACGGGGCCGTCACCGCGATGAAGCGGATCGCCGAGCTCTACTCCGATGCCGTCGCGGGTCGAGCGAGCGCTCCCAGCAAGGCGGGCGATCTGCCCGCGCTCTATGCCGCCGAACGGAAATACGTCGAGTCGACGCGGTATCGCACGGACAAGGCATTCTGGATGGACAAGCTCCAGGGCCTGCCGGACTCCTTCGGACTGGCCGACCGCACGGCTCCCGCGCAGCCCGATCGCCTTCGGATCAACGGTGTGGTCGACGGGTCCGTGGGCCGGATGCTGGCCGCCGCCGAGACTCGATTCGACGCGAGCGCCGCCGCCGTCATCGCGGCCGCGTTCGCCGCGTACCTGCACCGGGTCACCGGTCACCGGGACGTGGTGGTCAGCCTTCCGGTCTCGGTGCGTACCACCGCGGCGCTGCGCCGATCGGGGGGCATGGTGTCCAACGTGGTGCCCATCCGCATCCACATCGGACCGAACATGAACATCGGCGATCTCGTGACCACGGTCACCCTCGAGATCACCGGCGCACTGCGCCACCAGAAGTACCGGCACGAGGACATCCGGCGTGATCACGGCAGCTCCACGATGCACCGCGGCTTCTTCGGCCCGATGGTCAACATCATGCTCTTCGACTGGCACGTCGGACTCGGCGATCTCACCGGACAGCTCCATCTTCTCTCCAGCGGACCCATCGAGGACCTCACGTTCAACGTCTACAACAGCACGGGTGGGGACCGCCTGAACATCGATTTCGAGGCGAACCCGGCGCTCTACGAGCCGGAGGTGCTGGAGGCGCACCACCGTCGTTTCGTCGCGTTCCTGGAGAACTTCCTCGGCCGCGGCGCCCGCACGCGGGTCGGTGGCCTCGACGTGGTGCTTCCCGACGAGCTCCGCCGGGTCACCGCCGATTTCAACGACACGGGCCGACCGGTTCCCGCCACGACGCTTCCCGCGCTCTTCGTCGAGCAGGTCCGCCGTACCCCCGACGCCGTCGCGCTGCAGTTCCGCGACGACGTCCTGACGTACGCCGAGCTCGATCGACGGTCCAACCGGTTGGCCCGGGTGCTGATCGATCGGGGAGTGGGTCCCGATTCTCTGGTCGCCCTCGCGCTGCCCCGGTCGGTCGACCTCCTGGTCGCGATGTACGCCATCGTCAAGGCGGGCGGCGCCTACGTGCCGATCGACCCCGACCATCCCGCAGACCGCATCGCCTACGTCCTGGACACCGCCCGCCCGGTGTGCGCGCTCGTCTCGACCGACGACGACATCGATATCGGCGAGACCACCCCGCGGTTGGCCGTCGATTCGTTGTCGACTCTCGGCATCGACGACGGGGACGTCACCGACGCCGACCGCCGCGCGCCGCTGCATCCGGACGCCCTCGCGTACGTCGTCTTCACCTCCGGGTCCACCGGCCGGCCCAAGGGAGTCGGCGTCAGCCACGCCTCCATCGTCAACCGTCTGCTGTGGATGCAGCACGAGTACCGACTCACCGCCGACGACGCCGTGCTGCAGAAGACACCCGCGACGTTCGACGTGTCGGTGTGGGAATTCTTCTGGCCACTGATCGTCGGCGCCCGTCTCGTCGTCGCCGAGCCGGACGGACATCGCGATCCGCGCTACCTGCTGTCCACGATCGACGAGGCGGGCGTCACCGTCGCGCACTTCGTCCCGTCGATGCTCACCGCATTTCTCGCCGAACAAGCGGACGGCCGGTCCCGGCGCGATGCACCGCGATCGTTGCCCGGACTGCGGACCGTGTTCTGCAGCGGTGAGGCGCTCCCCGCGGACACCGCCGCCACCTTCCGGTCACTGAACTCCGCGGCGCTGCACAATCTCTACGGTCCCACCGAAGCGGCCGTCGACGTCTCCCACTGGGAGTGCACGGACGCCGACCGGGTCGGCGTTCCCATCGGTCGCCCGGTGTGGAACACCGCCCTGCACGTTCTGGACGCGCAGCTCGAGCCCGTTCCGGTCGGCGTCGCCGGCGAGCTCTACCTCTCCGGAGTCCAGCTCGCCCGCGGTTACGTCGGCCGCCCCGAGCTGACCGCGGATCGGTTCGTCGCCGATCCGATCGCCGCCGACGGCTCCCGCATGTACCGCACGGGCGACCTCGCGCGCTGGCGCGCCGACGGCGCGGTGGAATACCTGGGCCGCAGTGACTTCCAGGTCAAGATTCGCGGTCTGCGCATCGAGCTCGGTGAGGTCGAAGCCGCCCTGATCGGCCACCCGCACGTTCATCACGCCGTCGCTGTCGCACACACCGACGATCGCGGCGAGACCGAACTGGTGGCGTACGTCGCTCCGATTCCCGGCCTGGCCGCACCGGACGTGGACGTCCGCGCGGTCGCCGCGACGGCGGCGGCGTCGGTGCCGAGTTACATGGTTCCGTCGTCCATCACCGCACTCGCGGCTCTGCCGCTGAACAGCAGCGGCAAGGTGGACCGCGCCGCACTTCCGGCTCCGACGCGCGCCGCCGTCGACGCCCCGTCGGTCGCACCGCGAACCGAGGTCGAACGCCGGATCGCCGAAACCATCGCCGACGTGCTCGATGTCCCGGTCCCGGGGGTGCACGACAGCTTCTTCGACATCGGCGGCAACTCGTTGCTGGCCGCGCGCGTCGTCTCACGAGTGAGCGCCGAGGTGGGCGCCGATCTGTCCATCAAGGACCTCTTCGAAGCCCCCACCGTGGCGCGTCTGGCCCGGCGGATGGCCGAGTCGACCGCATCCGGACCCCGTGCCGCCGTGACCGCCGGTCCCCGCCCCGACCGCATTCCCCTCTCGCTCGCACAGCAGCGTCTGTGGTTCCTCAACCGGTTCGACTCGTCGTCCCCGGCCTACAACATGCCGTTCTCGATCACGCTCACCGGCTCCGTCGACGTCCCCGCCCTCTCCTCCGCCCTGCTCGACGTGGTGGAGCGCCACGAGTCTCTGCGCACCGTGTTCCCCGATTCGGTCGACGGTCCGCACCAGGTCGTCGAGGAGCCGCGTCCGCAGCTGCTCGAGCCGATCGTCGTCTCGCCCGACGAACTGCGCGCACGGATGATCGACCTCGCGAGCACCGGCTTCGACGTCACTCGCGAGCACCCGTTCCGCGTCGGGCTTCTGCAGACGAGCCCGACGTCGTTCACCCTGGCCGTGGTTCTGCACCACATCGCGTCGGACGGGTGGTCGTTCGGTCCGCTGGCCACGGATCTGATGACCGCCTACACCTCCCGTCTTCGGGGCGACGCGCCTCGGTTCACACCGCTCGAGGTCCAGTACGCGGACTTCGCGGTCTGGCAACGTACCGCTCTCGGCTCCGAGTCGGACCCGACGAGTCCGCTCGGCAGTCAGATCGAGTACTGGACCCGGCGTCTCGACGGCCTGCCCGACGGCATCGACCTGCCCACCGACCGGGTACGCCCGGCGGCCGCGTCGTTCCGCGGGGACAGCGTGTCACTCTCCCTGGATGCCGACGTGCACCGCGGTCTCGCCGCTCTCGCGCGCGAGAATTCGTCGAGCATGTTCATGGTGGTGCACGCGGCGCTGTCCGTCGTCCTGGGCCGGTTGGCGGACGTCGACGACGTCGCCGTCGGCTCGCCCATCGCAGGACGCGGCGATCGAGCCCTCGACCCCCTGGTGGGCATGTTCGTCAACACGCTCGTGCTCCGATCGTCACCGGCGCCCGACGTGTCCTTCCGCTCCCTTCTCGCAGACGTGCGTGACCACGACCTCGAGGCGTTCGCCCGCGCGGACGTCCCGTTCGAGCGAATCGTGGACGCCGTGGCGCCGGAACGCTCGGCCGCTCGGCATCCGCTGTTCCAAGTGGTGCTGTCCTTCGAGAACCTCGACCCCGTGCACGTTTCTCTGCCCAGCGCCGACGTCGAGATCGCCGAACTCGATTCCGGCACGGCCAAATTCGACCTCGCCTTCCAGCTGGCGGAACGGTTCGACGACCGGAACGAGCCCGCCGGAATCGACGCCCGCATCGGTTACGCCCTCGACCTGTTCGACGCGAACACGGTGCGCGGGTTCGGCGATCGACTCACGGCGGTGCTGCGAGCCGTCGTCGCCGATCCGACGGTCGCGGTGGGCGACATCGATTTGCGTACCTCGGCCGAAGCGTCGGCGGGCCTGCTCGGCGGGCCGCCGGCCGGGCCTCCGACCACCCTCGGCGACGTCCTCGCGTCCGCGGCTCGGCGTGACCCCGATGCGGTCGCCGTGGTCACGGCGGAGCAGAGCTTCACCTACGGCCGACTGGACGCCGCGTCGGATCGTCTCGCCCGCACTCTGATCGACGAGGGCGTCGGCCCGGAGACGCTGGTTCCCGTCTGCCTGCCCCGGTCGTTCGAATCCATCGTCGCTCTCTGGGCGGTCACCAAGGCCGGAGCCGCGTTCGTACCCGTCGATCCGGCACTGCCGACCGAACGCATCGAACACATGCTCGCGGACTCGTCGGCCACGATCGGGTTGTGCCCGGTCGGCACCGATCTCCCCGGCGGCCTGCAGTGGATCCCGGTTCGTCCGGACACGCGTCCCACCGACGCGCCGCGGGTGCAGGTCTCCGTGCGGCACGACAACCCGGCGTATCTCGTCTTCACCTCCGGGTCCACCGGTCGACCGAAGGCCGTCGTGGTCACTCACCGGGGGATCGCCGACTTCGCTCGCGATCAGGTCGAGCACTACCACGTCGATTCCACTTCGCGCACACTGCATTTCGCGTCGCCCAGCTTCGATGCCTCGGTGCTCGAGTTGGTCATGGGCTTCGCCGCCGCATCCACCATCGTGGTCGCCGGAACCGAGATCTACGGCGGCGCGGAACTGGCGGCACTGCTGCGCGAGCAGCGGGTGACCCATGCCTTCACCACCCCCGCCGCCCTGGAAACCTGCGACGCCTCCGATCTCCCCGACCTCGTGTTCGTCGGAGTGGGCGGCGACGTCTGCAGTCCGGATCTGGTGCGCCGCTGGGCAGTTCCCGGCCGCACGATGCTCAACATGTACGGCCCCTCGGAGACCACGGTCGTCGCCACGATGTCCGACGCCCTCGAACCGGGCGACGTGGTGACCATCGGATCGCCGCGTCGAGGCGTACGCGCGCACGTGCTCGATCGTCGCCTTCGACCGGTGGCCCCCGGCGTGGCGGGCGAGCTGTACCTGAGCGGACCCGCGCTCGCGCGTGGCTACCTCGGGCGACTTCCCCTCACCGCGTCGCGCTTCGTCGCCGACCCGCAAGGGCTCGGTGGATCCCGGATGTACCGCACAGGCGACGTGGTGGTCGAGCGTCGGCGCGCCGACGGCGTCTCCGAACTTCTCTTCCGCGGACGCGCCGACGATCAGGTCAAGATCCGCGGATACCGCATCGAACTCGCCGAGATCGACGCCGTCGCCTCCGCGCCGGACGGCATCCGGTTCTCGCACACGGCCGTCGTGGACGCCGATCGCTCCGATCGCGCCCGCCTCGTGACGTGGGTCGTCGCCGACCCGTCCACCGACGCCGACCCCGACGCGGTGGAGGCGGTCGTCTTCGAGCACCTGCGCACCGCGCTTCCGAGCTACATGATCCCCGCCGCCGTGGTGGTCCTGGACCGCCTCCCGGTCACCCCCACCGGCAAACTCGACAAGCGGGCGCTGCCGGTCCCCGACCTCGGTGCGCCGTCCACCGAGTACGCCGAACCCCGCACCGCGACCGAGTATGCGGTGGCCCGCGCGTACGCCGACGCGCTGGGAATCGCGGTCGTCGGACGCACCGACGACTTCTTCGCGGCCGGCGGCAACTCGCTCATGGCCACCCGAGTCACGTCCGCGCTCGGGGCAGCGCTGGGCCGCGAGGTGCAGGTTCGCGCACTCTTCGACGCACCGACGGTCGAACGACTGGCCGCGGCACTGGACGACGAGGCAAACGCACCCGGCCGTATTCCTCTCACCGCGGTTGCCGAACGGCCGGATCGGATTCCGCTCGCCCCGGCCCAGCAGCGGCTGTGGTTCCTCAACCGCTTCGATCCGACGTCCGACGCCTACAACATCTCGTTCTCGGTCACCCTCGACGGACCCCTCGACGTCCACGCACTGGGTGAGGCGCTGGAGGATCTGGTGACTCGTCACGAGACGCTGCGCACCGTCCACCCGGAAACGGACGACGGACCGGTCCAACGGGTACTCCCCGCCGAACCCGTCGTGCTCGAGCCGGTCTTCCTCGACGAATCCGCCGACGGGGTCGAGAACGAATTGTCCTCGTTCGCACGCGGCGGATTCGACCTGACCGCCGAGCGCCCGTTGCGGGTACGTCTGCTCCGCGTGCGCGACGATCGGCACGTGCTCGCTCTGGTGGTGCACCACATCGCCGCCGACGGTTGGTCGATGGGTCCGCTGACTCGTGACGTCCTCACCGCCTACGCGGCGCGGGTGCGCGGCGACGCCCCGCGGTGGGACCCCCTGCCGGTGCAGTACACCGACTTCAGCCTCTGGCAGCACGCCCGTCTCGGCGACTTCGACGTCGACGGTGTCGCGGCGACACAGACACGCTTCTGGGCGGACACCCTCGCCGATCTGCCCGACGAGTGCACCCTGCCGTCGGACCGGCCGCGCCCCGCGGTACCCACGCACGCCGCCGGAACGCACGAGTTCGCCGTGGACCGCGCCGTGGTGGCTCGACTGTCGGAGCTCGCGGACGAGCACGGAAGCACGCTCTTCATGGCGGTGCACGCGGTGCTGGCCGTGCTGGTGTCTCGGCTCGCCGACACCGACGACGTGGTGATCGGGACGCCGGTGGCGGGACGGCGCGATCCGCGGCTCGACGACCTGGTCGGCATGTTCGTCAACACGCTCGTTCTGCGCACCTCCGTCGCTCCGAGCGCGTCGTTCGCCGACGTGCTCGCCGACGTCCGCGCTGCCGATCTGGACGCCTTCGCGCACGCCGATCTGCCCTTCGAGCACCTCGTCGACGCGGTGTCTCCGTCACGAACGGCCGGACGCCACCCCCTGGTCCAGGTGGTACTGGCCTTCGCCACGGCCGGCGTCACCTCCGGCCGCCTGGACGACCTCGAGGTGACGGCCGAGGCGATCGATCTGCAGCGCAGCAAGTTCGACCTCGAGCTGAACGTCGAGGAATCCGGTGCGGACGGCGACCGCGACTGGCGGTTCCGCATGACCTACACCCGCGACCTGTACGACGAGGCCACCGTCGCGGCCGCTGCCCGGCGATTCGTGACGCTCCTGTCCGCCGTCGTCCGTCACCCGGAGACCGCTGTCGGAGATTTCTCGATTCTCGATCACGACGAGACCGTCGATCTGACGCATCGGGCCGGCCCGCGGGCCGGCGACGTCGAGCTCCTCGCAGACCTGTTCTCGCGCACCGCGACCGAGCTTCCGACCGCCGACGCCCTGGTCGCCGGCCGGGGTGACGATCGCCGCGTCGTGACCTACGCCGAGCTCGACGACGCCTCGTCCCGCCTCGCCCGAGCCCTCATCGCTCGGGGCGCCGCGCCGGAGACCGTGGTGGCCGTGGCGATCTCGCGCTCCGTCGAATCGGTGCTCGCCACGTTGGCGGTCACCAAGACCGGAGCGGCGTGGGTGCCGGTGGATCCGAACTACCCGTCCGAGCGCATCACGCACATGCTCGCCGACAGCGGTGCCGTGCTCGCGATCACCGCGGGTGTCCGACCGGACGTACCCGAGTCGGACGCGATCGAGTGGATCGACCTCACCGACGACGCCCTGCACGCGGAACTCGCCGATCACGCGGGAACCGCGATCACGAACACCGAGCGGCTCGGCATAGTTCTGCCGTCCCATCCGGCGTATGTGATCTTCACGTCCGGCTCCACCGGAGTTCCCAAGGGCGTGAGCGTCACGCACAGCGGTCTCGCGAACTTCGCCGACGAACAGCGAGAGCGGCTGGACGTCACGGCGGCCGCCCGCACCCTGCACTTCGCCAGCCCCAGCTTCGACGCCTCGGTGCTCGAACTGTTGCTCGCCTTCCGCGCCGGTGCCGCCATGGTCATCGCGCCGGACGACGTCTACGGCGGGACCGATCTGGTCGAGTTGCTCGACCGGGAGGCCGTCACCCACGCGTTCGTCACCCCGGCCGCCCTCGCGACCGTCGAGACCGAGCCGGGCGTCGAGACCGAGGCGAGCGTGACGGCACCGTCGCTGCGCGTGGTGGTCGTCGGCGGCGACGCCTGCAGCGACGACCTGGTGCGACGCTGGGCCCCCGGGCGCCGGATGCTCAACGGCTACGGGCCCACCGAGGGCACGATCGTCGCGGCGATGGCCGAACTGACCGCCGGCGAGCCCGTCACCATCGGTCGGCCCATTCGGGGCGTCCGAGCGACGGTGCTCGATTCACGCCTGAATCCGGTACCGCGCGGCGTGACCGGTGAGCTGTACCTCTCCGGCGTCGGACTGGCCCGCGGCTACCTGAACCGCGCGGCTCTCACGGCCGACCGCTTCGTGGCCGACCCCCACGGTGAACCCGGAGCCCGCATGTACCGGACCGGCGACGTGGTCCGGTGGACCGCCGACGACCGCCTCGAGTACGTCGGCCGGTCGGACACCCAGGTCAAGGTCCGTGGATTCCGCATCGAGCTGGGCGAGATCGACGCCGCGCTCACCGCGGTCGAGGACGTGCATTTCGCGCACACCGTCGTCCACGCCGATTCCGCGGGCCCGTCCCGCCTGGCGTCGTACGTGGTTCCTCGCGGTGACCACCGCATCGACCCGGCGAGCGTTCTCGATGCGGTTCGGGCGGTACTGCCCGGGCACATGGTGCCGTCGTCGATCACGGTGCTCGATCGCGTCCCGCTGACACCCGTGGGCAAGCTCGACGTCCGCGCCCTTCCCACCCCGACGCCGGGTGGCCCCGATCGGCCCTACCGGGCACCGTCGACACCCACCGAGACCGTGATCGCCGACGCGATGGCCTCCGTGCTCGGCGTCGTCGATCTGCGGGTGGGCGGCGACGACAACTTCTTCGATCTCGGCGGGAACTCCCTGCTGGCGACCAAGGTGGCGGCTCGCATCGGATCCGCGCTCGGTGTTCGAGTTCCGGTGCGCGCACTGTTCGAGTCTCCGGACGTCGCGTCCCTCGCCGCACACGTGGACCTGCTGGGCGAGTCCGCCGGGCCCGTCCTGCAGGCCGCACCCAGGCCCGAGGTCGTTCCGCTGTCCCCGGCTCAGCAGCGGCTGTGGTTCCTCAACCGATTCGATCCGACGTCCGGGGCCTACAACGTTCCGTTCGCGGTCCGACTGACCGGCCCCCTGGACCGAACGGCGTTGACGCACGCCCTCGCCGATCTGGTGCGCCGGCACGAGATCCTGCGCACCGTGTTCCCCGACAGCGCGGCGGGACCTCGGCAGGAGGTGCTCGACGCCGACACCGCGGCGGTGGAGCTCGAGAGCCTCGACCCGGCGTCGTCCACCGACCGCACCGACCTCGACGCGCTGCTCAGGCTCACCGCGACCCGCGGCTTCGATCTGACCACCGAGATGCCGTTGCGCTGCAGCCTGATTCGCGAGGGCGAGGATCGACACGTGCTGGTGGTGACGATGCACCACATCGCGGCGGACGGGTGGTCGATGGCTCCACTGGCCGCGGACCTCATGACGGCGTACACCGCCAGGGCGGCGGGGGAGACGCCGAGCCCGGAGCCGCTGCCCGTGCAGTACGCCGATTACAGCCTGTGGCAGCACGAGCGTCTGGGGTCCGAGGACGACGTGCAGAGCGTGCTGTCGACGCAGCTCGCCTACTGGGAGCGCACGTTGATCGGAGCGCCCGAACGTCTGGACATCCCGACGGACCGGCCCCGGCCGAGCCTGCCGTCGTTCCGAGGTGGCCGCGTGTCGAGCGAGATCGGTGCCGATCTGCACGACCGGCTCGTCGACCTCGGTCGTCGGGAGAACGCGACGCTGTTCATGACGGTGCACACCGCGATCGCCGTCCTCCTCGGTCGGCTCGCCGGTCGCTTCGACACCTCGATCGGCACCGCGGTGGCCGGCCGCGGCGAGGAGGTGCTCGATCGTCTGGTCGGCATGTTCGTCAACACCCTGGTGCTCCGAACCTCGGTGGACCCGGACGCGTCGTTGGCGGACACTCTGCGCGCCGTGCGCGACGTCGATCTCGGTGCCTTCGAACATCCCGACGTACCGTTCGAGCGGGTCGTCGACCTGCTCGCACCCGAGCGCACCACCAGTCACCACCCGTTGTTCCAGGTCATGCTCTCCATGCTCGAGGACAGCCCGACCGAGGCGGCCATGGGGGACGTGCTGCTCGAGGCGGCGGAGATCGACGTGAACATCGCCAAGTTCGATCTGCAGTTCACGGTGACCGAGCGTCGATCGGCCGACCACGGACCGGACGGGTTGACCGTGGTGGTGGATTACGCCGTCGATCTGTTCGACGAGTCCACGGTGACCGCGATGGTCGAGCGGCTGACCGCAGTCCTGCACGCGCTGGCCACCGACCCCGAGCGCGCCGTGGGGAGTGTCGACCTGCTCACCGCGAGCGAGCGGTCGGACCTGGTGCCGGTGCACGGAGGGGGCACGAATCCCGACCCGGCCGTGACCATGGCGGACGTGTTCGCACGCACCGCGGCGGAATTCGGCGACCGTGTCGCGGTGGAATACCTCGATGCGTCGTTGACGTACCGGGAACTGGACGAACGATCGTCCGCGTTGGCGCGCGCTCTGGTCCGACGAGGGGTCGGACCGGAGTCGCTCGTCGCGCTCGGATCGACCCGTTCCTTCGAGTCCGTCGTCTCCGCACTGGCGGTGGCGAAGGCCGGCGCGGGATTCGTTCCCGTCGATCCCGGCTACCCGGCCGATCGCATCGCGCACATGCTGAGCGACTCGGCGGCGCGGTGGGGCCTGACCACGTCGGAGCATCGGGCTGCGTTGACCGTGGACGGGGTGGAGACCACGTGGATCGAACTGGACGATCCCGACACGGTGCGCGAGCTCGAGGCGATGCCGACGACCGCACCGACGAACGCCGAACGCACCGCACCGTTGTCTCTGGACCACACCGCGTACGTCATCTACACCTCGGGATCGACCGGCCGTCCCAAGGGCGTCGTGGTCACGCACGCCGGTCTGTCGAACTTCGCGGGTGAACTGCGTGACCGCTTCGACGTTCGCCCCACCTCACGGGTGTTGCACTTCGCCACCCCGAGTTTCGACGCGGCGGTCATGGATCAGCTGTTCGCGTACGGCTCGGGAGCCACCCTGGTGGTGGCTCCCACCGGGGTGTACGGCGGCCGCGAGCTCTCGGAGTTCTTCGGCTCCCATCGCATCTCGCACGCGTTCGTCACCACCGCTGCACTGGCGACTGCGGATCCCGGCCCGGCGACCTCGCTCACGCACGTCCTGGTCGGCGGGGAGGCGTGCCCGCCGGAACTGGTCGAGAAGTGGGCGCCGGGACGCAACCTGCACAACGTCTACGGCCCGACCGAGACCACCATCGTGACCACCATGAGTCACCCGATGAGTCCCCGTCGACCCGTCACCATCGGCGGGCCCATCCGCGGGGTCAGGGCGACGGTCCTCGACCGACGCCTGGAGCCGGTCCCGTACGGCGTCGTCGGCGAGCTGTATCTCGCAGGCCCGGAGCTCGCCCGCGGCTACCTCGGACGGCAAGCGCTGACCGCGGAGAGGTTCGTCGCCGACCCGCACGGAAAGCCGGGGAGCGGATGTACCGCACCGGTGACCTCGTGCGGTGGCGACGGGATGCGGCAGGCGAGCCGAACCTGCTCTACGTGGGGCGGTCCGACCACCAGGTCAAGATCCGCGGGTTCCGCATCGAGCTCGGCGAGATCGACGCGGCCTTCGATGCGCACGACGGCGTCGATTACGCGATCACGATGGGTCACCCGCGCGAGAACGGGGACACCGCGATCGTGTCGTACGTCCTGCCGCACGACGGTGCGAGCGTGGACGCGGCGTCGCTACGCCGGCACCTGCAGGATCGATTGCCGCGCTACATGATCCCGCAGTCCATCACCCTGCTCGACGAACTCCCGCTCACCTCGGTGGGCAAGGTGGATCGACGGGCGCTGCCGGCACCGGAGTTCGTCACGGCAGCCGTGCACCGAGACGCGGACACCCCCACCGAACACACCGTGTGCGAGGTGTTCGCGGAGGTCCTCGGCGTCGACGGTGTGGGCCTGGACGACAACTTCTTCGAACTCGGCGGCACCTCGCTGGTGGGCACCCGCATCGTGGCCACGATCGCCGAGCGTCTCGACGAGACCGTGCCGATGCAGTGGCTGTTCACCGACTCCACTCCGGCGTCCCTCGCGGCGCGCATCGACGAGGCTCGGCGCGAGGGGACCGACTCGACCGCCGCGGGCCTCGGCGGAGCACTGGAGATGGTGCTGCCCATCCGCCCACAGGGTGATTCGGCCCCGCTGTTCTGCATCCACCCGGCCTTCGGGCTGGCCTGGAGCTACGCGGGGCTGCTCGCTCACGTCGATCCGGGCCGACCCGTCTACGGCGTGCAGTCCCCGGTGATCTCCGGCCGGACCACCGAGTTCGACACCATGGAGGACCTCGCTCGGTACTACGTGCGGGAGATCCGCTCGATCCAGCCACACGGCCCGTACCACCTGCTGGGTTGGTCTCTCGGCGGGCTGATCGCGCACGCGATGACCGTCGAGCTCGAGAGCGTCGGGGAACGGGTACAGACCCTGACAATGCTCGACAGCTACGTTCTCGCCGACCGCTACCTCGAGGCGACCCCCACCCCGGGCGACCTGATCGAGGAGTTCACCGGGCAGGTGATGCCGGACGGCGTCGAACCCTCGATCGCCGACGCGGCCGCGCTCCTGCGCAGCCGGGGCGGGCCCGCAGCGTCTCTCACCGACGAGACCCTGGGCGCGCTGTACGACGCGTACGTCAACGGCACGGTGTTGGCGCACGGATACCGTCCGGCTCCGGTGAACTGCGACGTCGTGTTCGTCACCGCGGTGGACGACGACGTCAACCGGGCCGATCCGCACCGCAATGCCTCCGCATGGCGCGGGTACGTCCGCGGCGCGATCCACGATCACGCCGCTCCCTGTGCCCACTCGGAGATGACGGACCCCGAGATGCTCGGGGTGATCGGCCCGATCGTGAACCGGTACCTGGACGGCTGATCCACGAACCGGACGACCGCGACCGACGACGAGGGCCCCGGAGCAGTGCTCCGGGGCCCTCGTGTGTTCGGTCGTGCGGGTGTTCAGGTGTCGAATCGGATCAGACTCCGGCTCCGCGGCGCTTGGCCTTGAGGAGGTCCATCCGCTCCTTGAGGAGCTCTTCCAGTTCCTCGACCGAACGGCGCTCGAGCAGCATGTCCCAGTGCGTGCGCGGCGGCTTGACCTTCTTGGCCTCCGGCGCGGTGCCCTCGATCAGCGAGCCCTCCATGCCGTTACGGCAGAGCCAGGTGCCCGGCAACTCGGCGTCGTCGGCGAAGGGAACGTCGAACTCCTCACCGTTGTCGGTGCGGTACCGGGCCATGCGCCGCGGCGCGAGGTCGTGGTCGCGATCGGTCTCGTAGCTCACCGCTCCGAGTCGACTACCTCGTAGTACGCGATCTGCCATGGTGGAGTCCTCTCTCGATCGAATGTCTGCTGCGCGCCGAGGGCATCACCCTCGCGGCGCTGCTGCTCTTCCTACAACGCGACAGAGCCGCCGAACGTTCCCGCGGGCGCGCAAGCACACCATCCTACCGTCGCAGGGCTCTGCGAGCGCGCTCGGTAGGGTCGCCGCATGGTCAGAGCCCGGCGTCCCGCCACCTGCGTGTGGTGTGGTCGCCCGGTGCCCGACGCCGGTACCGGGCGACGACGGCGGTACTGCCGGCAATCCTGTCGGCAGCGCGCGTACGAACACCGCACGTCGGCGGCCGGTACGTCGGTGCCGGTCGACGCGGTCGTTCTCACCGCCGACGAAGTCGAGGCCGTCGCGGATCGCGCGTTCGGGGTGCGATGTGCCGCCGAGGACGTCGCGACGGCGGTCGCGGAGGGGGCGAGCGGCGACGATCTCACCGAACTGTGCGGTGCGCTCGTGCGCCTGGCGAAGGACGCCGAACGCCTTCGGTGAGTCCGACGATATTCGGCGACGCCGGTGACATCGGCGCCGCCCGAACGTCAGCGCCGCCCGAACGTCAGCGCCGCCCGTGGAACTGGGTCAGGATCCAGCGGGCCACCGTGACGTCCCGGCGCTTCCGAGCCATCGTCACCAGATCCAACGGTGCAGTGAACTTCTGTCGCGTCACCGACTTGACTCGCGAGAACTCCCGCAGACCGTCCGCCCCGTGGATACGACCGAATCCGGAATCACCCACCCCGCCGAAGGGGAGTGCGCCGATGGCGGCGAAGCCCAGCACCGAGTTCACGGTCACCACACCCGCGCGGAGTTCGGACGCCGCTCGCTCGGCGGCGTCCGCGTCGGCGGTGAACACGGAGGCACCGAGCCCGTACTTCGACGCGTTCGCCCTCTGCACGCCCTCGTCCAGATCTCGGATGCGGTTGATCACCACGGTGGGCCCGAAGGTCTCCTCGGTGACCGCGTCGCTGTCCTCCGGGACGTCGAGCAACACGATCGGATCGACGTAGGGTGCGCGAATGGACTCCGGACCGCCGAGCACGGCGCGACCTCCCCGCGCCAACGCGTCGTCGAGCTGGTCTTTGACGACGTCCACCTGGCGGGCCAGCGTCATGCGTCCGTAATGGGAATCGGGTCGATCGCCCACGGTGAGGGCTTTCACCCGAGTGGTCAGCGCCTCGATGAACCGATCGGCCACCGCGTCGACAACGTAGATGCGCTCGACGCCGGCGCAGGTCTGACCGGCGTTGCCCATCGCACCGAACGCGGCGAACGTCGCGGCCTTCTCGATGTCCGCGTCCGCGTCGACGATCATCGCGTCCTTGCCGCCGCCCTCGACCACGATCGGCGTGAGCGTGCGCGCGCACGCCGCCATGACCTTCTTGGCGGTCGCCGTCGATCCGGTGAACGCGATCTTGTCGACGCCGGCGTCGCACAGCGCCGCACCGACCGAGCCGCCGCCGGTCACGGTCTGCACCACCGCGTGCGGGGCACCGAGTGCAGCCCACGCGTCGGCCAGCCACTGTCCCGTACGAGGCGTCAGTTCGCTGGGCTTGAAGACGACGGCGTTGCCTGCCGCCATGGCGTACGCGATGGATCCCATCGGTGTGTACACCGGGTAGTTCCAGGGGCCGATGACACCGACGACGCCGAGGGGCTGATAGCGCACGGACGCAGCCTGATTGATGCTCACCATGCCGGGGTAGACCGACCGCTCCCGCAGCACCTTGCGAGCGTTCTTCGCCGCCCAGCTCAGATGCTCGACCGCCAGCATCACCTCGAGCAGCGCGTCGTCGGCCGGTTTGCCGGTCTCCTCGCGCACGATCTTCACGAGCGAGGCAGACGTGCGGGCGATCCGGCGCTTGAAGCGCAGGAGGTACTCGCGGCGTTCGGCGAAATCGAGAGCTCCCCACCAGAGCGCGGCGGCACGCGCGCGCTCGACGGCGGAGCCGACCTCGGAATCGGGGGTGTGGTCGGGGCTGCCGTCGGAGGCATCGTTCACGGTGGGCGCGGTGTCGGTGGTCATGGATCTCATCTCCGTAGCGGGCCTGAGGATGCGGGTAAATCGGACACTAGGCGCGGCTCCGGCCCCCAGCAATGACCGAGCGGACCCTTTACGGTGACCGCATCGCCTCGAGGACACATCACAGAACTGATCGAAATATCAGAATGCCTCCGATTCTTCACTAGACTCGGCACGTCCGGACGGTTCGACACGGGGGTGGGGCGTGAACGATCGACGGACGCGTGTCGCGGCTACGCGGCGGCAGGCTCTCCGAGCCGCCGCCGTCGCGGGGGCTGTAGCTGCGAGCATGCGGATGGCGCCCGCTCAGCGGGCGCCATCCGCACACGCCGCGCCGGCCACCGGCCCGTACCGCGTGGACCTGCATGCACACTTCCTCCCACCCGAGTACCGCGCCGCTGTTCTGGGCGCCGGTCTTCTCGCACCCGGCGGCCTACCCCTGCCGCAGTGGACACCCGACGCTGCTCTCGAATTCATGGACCGCTTCGGAATCGACGCGCAGGTGCTGTCCATCTCCGATCCGTCGGTGCGATTCGCGGAACCGGTGCAGGCCGCTCGGCTGTCGCGGTACTGCAACGAGTACGCGGCCGATCTGATCGCTCGGCACCCCACCCGATTCGGCGGGCTCGGAACCGTTCCGCTTCCAGATGTCTCGGCCGCGGTGGCCGAGGCCGTGTACGCACTGGACGTCCTGAAGCTCGACGGTGTCACGCTGCTGTCCTCCTACGACGGCGTCTACCTCGGCGATCCGCGGTTCGATCCACTCCTGGCGGCCCTCGACGACCGCGGCGCCCTGGTGTTCGTTCACCCCGGCGAGCCGCCTGCCGCGTCGAGATCGACGCTCCCACTGCCCGACTTCCTCCTCGAGTTCCCGTTCGAGACGACCAGAGCCGTGACCACGATGATCACGGCGGGCGTCCCCATCCGATACCCGAACCTGCGGATCCTGCTCGCCCATGCCGGCGGATGCACGCCGTTCCTGGCCACCCGGCTCGGATCGCCACGCATCGTCGTTCCCGACGTCGTCCCGGACGTGTCCCTGCTGGGAGTCGCCGACGCGCTGCGAACCTTCTACTACGACACCGCGCTGTCGGCCTCGGCCTCGTCGATGCGCAGCGTGCTCGAAGTGGCCGATCGCGACCACGTCGTGTTCGGCACCGACTGGCCCTTCAGTGGCCTGACCTACGCACGTTCGGAGACCGACGACCCGGCGCCCGGACTCGATGCCGTGTTCGACGCGGACGAGCGGTATCTCGTCGAGCGCAGCACTCCGCTGTCCCTGGTCCCGCGGTTGGCCCGACTCCTCGAGTAGAAGGCGTGGCCCGGCGACGATCGAAACTACCGCAGGGCAACGTATTCGACGTCCAGGTACTTTCCGGTGCCCTCGATGCCTTCCGGAAGCGACTCGCGCTCCGCCGACGCCTCCAGCGCGTCGACTCGCTAGGTGCGGTATTGCGCGGGCACGTAGTGCTGGGGACTGTTCCGGCGATGCTCGGGTGGGAGATTGCGCTCGGGAGTTTCGGGCAGGGGAGAGGCGAGCGGAATCGCTCCCGCAGCCCGGTCGAACCCGGCTCGGGCGCGGGGATGCAACCGAGCCCGCGCCGGAACGAGTCGAAAGGCCAGCGTCACCGCTCGGCACACGCGTCGAAACCACCGCTCGTCCTGCGCGGTCCAGGTGTAGCCGAGAAGGTCTCGCACGGCGGGGTCGTACAGGCCGACGGTGAGCCGCACCGCCGATCGCCCTACCGCGGGTCGGACCGTCGTCCAGACGCGAGCCGGTAGCCACGGCAGGAACGGGGGCACGGGCAGATCGGACATGTCGAGCACCATGCGCGCGGCCGGTGAATCCTCCAGGACGTTGCGGCACATGTGATCCCAGTAGACCTGGAAGTCGGCCCAGGTCTCCGGCACCGGGCGCATGCTCATCCCGTACAGCGCGTACCACTGCCGGTGCTCGAGGAACAGCTGCTCCCGATCGGCCTCGCCGAGCCCTCCCATGAAGTGCTGCGCGGTCAGCATCGTTCCGACGAAGAAGGTCGCGTGCGCCCAGTAGAAGGTCTCGGGGTCCAGGGCGTGATAGCGCCGACCACGACTGTCCGTTCCGCTGATGTCATTGTGATACTTGCGGATTCGGACCGCTGTCTCCGCGGCGCGCTCGCCGTCGAAGACCACGCCGCCGATGGGGTAGAGGGACCGCATCACCCGCTCCCACCGCTCGAACCCGAACGTGGAGTGGTCGGTGACCGCTGCCCCCAGGCCGGGGTGCAGGTTCTGCATCGATCCGGCCCACGGCCCCTGGAGCATTCCGCGCCAGTCCCCGAAGTAACGCCACGTCGCGGAATCGGGACCCAACGGCTGACTACACATGTTGTCACCGTAGGGTTGCGGGAGCAGAAGGTCAACAGAAAGGCCCGATCGGTGACGACGCTGGACGAGCGACGCACGCTCCGACGCGCCGCGCTGCTGGACGCGGGCATCGCCCTCCTCGGCGCCGAGGAGCGGCCCGCAGTCAGTGTTCGAGCCGTGTGCACCCGCGCATCGCTGACCGAGCGGTATTTCTACGAGAGCTTTGCCGACCGGGACACCTTCGTTCGCACGGTGTACGAGGAAGTCGCCGGCGCGGCGCGCGCAGCGCTGATCGCCGCGGTCGGTGAGGCCCGTACGCCCGGTGAGCGCTCTCGGCGCGCCGTGGCCGCGTTCGTCGAACTCGTGATCGACGAACCGGCACGGGGTCGAGTGCTGTTGAAAGCCCCCTTCGCAGACGTGGCGTTGAATCGGTTGGGCCCGAACACCGTTCCGCTCTTCGTCGCGCTCGTCGAGGAGCACCTGCCCGCCCGGGTGACGGGCGTCGATCGACGACTCGCGGCCACCGCCATGGTGGGCGCACTGACCGCGCTGTTCACGTCGTACCTCGACGGCGACCTGAACGTGGACCGGGACCGTTTCGTGGACCACTGCGTGTCCGTCGTGACACCGGCCTGATAAGCAAGAGCCCATGACGAACCGGTACCGGCAACTGGCGTTCGGCGAGCGGGCGCGTGCTCGGCAGGGAACCATCGGCTCGGAGGACGCGAACGGCGTAACTGCCGAGAACATGACGCTGGGGGACCGCGAGGTCGCGATGGTGACCGGCGCATTCCAACTCCACCTGGGCACCGTGACCCCGTCGGGGTGGCCGTACGTGCAGTACCGCAGTGGTCCGGCGGGGTTCGTGCACCACCTCGGCGGAAATCGCATCGGGTTCGCCGATCACCGCGGCAACCGCCAGTTCGTGTCCGTGGGCAACATCGAGACCGACGGACGGGTGGCGCTGTACGTCGCCGATCTCCCGCGGCGACTACGGCTGAAACTGTTCGGTACCGCGCAGGTCGTCGACGCCGCCGACGATCCGATGCTGCTGGACGACCTGCGCCGACTGCCCGACGGCCGCACCGTATCCGCGGAGTGCGAGCGCAGCATCGTCGTCGAGGTCGAGGCCTTCGACTGGAACTGCGCCCGCAGCTTGGTTCCGCAATACACCGACGAACAGATCCGGCGGCGGATCCAGCCGTACATCGACGAGATCACCGCTCTGCGTGCGGAAGTCGACGCACTACGCACACAGCGGGCTTCACCGAGTTCGGATCAGTGAGTCGCGGTCATGTCGCCGGTACGGGGCTCTCCGCCCTCGAATGCGTAGCGGAGGAGGACGATTCCCGTCGAACCTACCGCGGGCGGCTGCAGCAGTGTCAGGCTCGCCGGCGTCGTTCCGGAGTCGAAGAGGCGCTTTCCGGTCCCCAACACGATCGGATGCACCCAGAGATCGAGACGGTCGATCAGGTTGTGCTGCAACAGTGTTCTCACCAGATCGAGACTCCCGACGACCCGGATACCGTCGTGACGTCCACGGATTTCGCTCACGGCGTCGGCGATGTTCGTACCCAGAAGCGTCGATCCCGACCAGGAGAGTTCGGGGGTTCCGCGCGATGCCACGTACTTCGGAATGCGGTTGAACAATGCGGCGAAGTCGTCGTCCTGGTGTGGCCAGTGCGCGGCGAAGATGTCGTAGGTACGCCGCCCGAGCAGCAGCGCATCGGTCCCCTCGTACGCCTCGTCGATCTGCGCAGCGGTGATGTCGTCGAGCAACGGCGCTTGCCACCCGCCGAAGGAGAAGCCGTCGGGGTCCTCCTGCGGCCCGCCGGGCGATTGCCCGACCAGATCGAGGCTCGTGAACAGTTCGAGCGTGACGGTACCCATGGCGGTTCTCCTCGTCGGTCGGTTCCTGTCGAGTACGACCATCGGGAGGGCTCGAACTCATCGCGCGCTCGGTGCCGACGACACACGGCACCGGACGGAACGGTGCGGGATACGCTGCACCGGTGACCATGCCGGATCGATGGGAAGCGGACGGTCTCTCGGCGAGGCGACTCGACGTCGAGGATCTGCCACACGTCGACGCCATGCATACGGACGACAGGTCCATGGCACCCATCGGCGGTACCCGGACACCGGAGCACAGCGCCGCGTATCTGGATGCGGCACTGAAGCACTGGGACACGTTCGGTTTCGGAATGTATCTGCTCTTCGACGACGGTCGGCTCGCCGGACGGGCCGGCATCAAACGAGACGGAGCCGATCTCGAGCTTGCCTACATTTTGCTGCCCGAGTGGTGGGGACGTGGGCTCGCTACGGCCGTCGTACGGTGCCTGCTGACGATGTGCGCGGCATCGGAGATCGATGCGCGTCGTGTGGTTGCGTACACCCGCCACGACAATCTGGCCTCGCGGCGTGTCATGGAGAAGGTCGGGCTCGACTACGACGGCGAGGTGGAACGCGGTGGTCATCCGTGCGTTCGGTACTCGAGTCCACGCGCGAATGTCCGAGGCGGCTCCCCGGCACCATTTCGTCACAGTGACGAATAGGAGGATGGGAGCGGGTGGACCTCGTGGGTGAGGTAGGGGTTCGATGCCATCGGTGCGCCTGACCGGATACCTCGTGTGCCGCAGCACCGACGAGGTTGCGGTCGTCATCGACCTGTTGCCACACCACATCGAGCTCACACACGCGGAACCCGGATGCATGTCGTTCACGGTGAGCCCGACATCCGACCCGTTCGTGTGGCGCGTCGACGAGGAGTTCGTCGACGACGTCGCGTTCGCCGAGCACCAGCGGCGCGCACGGACCAGCGACTGGGGTGTGCGCACGGCAGGTATCGAGCGTCGATACACGGTCCAGCGCTGAACCACCTGCAATGTCGTTTTGCCGATAATCGACATTATGTCAACTTTGACGGCATATCGCACCAGATGCATCACCATCCCCGTCCTCGATCGACGACGTGCTCGAGGACGACTAGTTAACGTTCACCCCACCCTCCGCAAGATTCCAAGCTGACCCTGCAACATCGCTCTGCGTCAGATTGACGTAATCCTGCGCCGTTGCTGAAGCGAAACTCGGGCACGCGACGACTCTATATGCCCGCCTGGACGCAGCCTGGTTGGTCGCATGGCGGAGACGCTGATGTGCTGTTGTAAGCGATAGTTCGGTGCGCCATCCAGATTTTCTCCAGGTCGGCAGTCTTCAGAGATTCGCGCATCGCAGTCAGCGCGTTGTTGGAGTATCTCAGATGCTTCGAACTGCCGAATTGGAACCGATGGGAAAAGTGATCGTCATTGTTGTCCAGGCCCAGATGTCTCCTCATGGCAACGGCACGGGTCCTGCTGACACCAGATTTGTCGGCAAGGTCGTAGGCGCCCATATGGAACTTCTTCTCGAGGTCGACTGTCCGAATCGCTGCCGTGTCGGCAGTGGGGTTGTCGGTATAGGTAACTGGTAGTCCGCCGGCCTTGACTATGCGAACCTCCACACCCACCCCATCGCCCTGGAAACTCGACGTGTAGCCGGTTAGCTTCGGAAAGACCTGCTCACGGGTCCTGCCTTCACTGATACCCCTGGTCACTCGGCGCACGTCATCCTCACGCACCTCGGCTGCATCGGCGTCCGCAACGGCCTCGGTCGCTAACAGCGCCCGAACCCGGCCTTTTGCCTCGGCGGTGGCCCTTCGACCGGGCTTAAGCAGATCAGCAATTCGCTGATATTCCCTGTCAACCAACAGGTCCAAACCCATTGGCGGCTCTGCACTGATCGGTAGGACACGAGTCGGAATGTACTGCGACAAGCGCTCATTGAATACACGATGTAGCAGATCATCAAACAGCGTTACCGCTGCGCGCGCGTTATGAAAGAGAAGCCCCTCGTCGACCACGAGGTGCCAGTGCTGCTCCGCGTCACGCATTGCATCGAGGTGCCGGATGACACCTGCCTCTTCGTCAGTCAATTTTACACCCTCAATCTGCTGACACCGGTTTATCGCACGGTCCAGCGAGATCGATTTCTGACTGCGCTTGTCGAAAACCCCCTTGTCCTTCTTGACCTCAAGAATCGCCTTCAGAAGCATTTCAAACGCGTGTTGGAGACTGAGCAGTACCGTCGTAATCCGTCCAGCGTCATCGAGCCCGTTGAAGGCGGCAACTCCCGTGCGAAGCGAAGCAACTGCCTTGCCACGCAGGACACGAACGTTGTAGGACTCCCTAGGCATGCCGTAAGTCTAGCCAGCGACCCGTGCGTGAAGTGTGAACCCAGACCGGGCGTAAATTGTCTCGCCTAGTCGGTCTGGATCTCAACCAAAGCGCATCTCCGATTATGCGGCGCCTGAATATGCAGGGTTACCAGTAAGGGGCGGGAAGCCCCACGCGGTGCCCCTACGCCCTCGCCTGACCATGCCGACGCACTATCACTCGCACCCGATCCTTTATCGCACGGCAGTGCCGGATCGTGTCGCGACGACAGTCAGCAGTCACATACGGAACGAATGATGTTCCACGCCAGACATTTCCGGCTATTCGGACTATGAGCAGCATCACGCGCCGCGCTGTCATCGGCGGCATATGCTTGCTTTTGGTAACTATATTGCGATTCGGAAGAACAGTGCTTTTTGGCCCCCGAGGAGCACCAGGAGGGAGTTCGACCATGACCCGCACTCTGGACACCCGCGACGCCGCGGATCGTCTCGTCGATCGGTACGGCGAGTTGCACACCAACGACGACGAGTTCCGCGCCGCGGAACCGGATTCGAGCGCCGCCGACGCTGCTCGGGACCACGCCCCCGATCTGGCCCGCGTGGTCGACGAGATCATGACGCGATACGCCGACCGGCCGGCGTTGGGGCGTCGGGCCCGCGCTGTGCCCACCGACGACACCCGGGAGCTGCTCCCCCGGTTCGAGACGATCACCTACCGGCAAGCATGGTCCGACGCCGCCGCTCTGGCCGCGGCGCTGGCGGAAGCGGACTCGCGCGTCGGTGCCGGATCGTTCGTCGCCACACTCGGATTCGCGAGCCCGGAGTACGTCGTCGCGGAGCTGGCGACCATCCGCCTCGGAGCCGTCGCCGTCCCCCTGCAGGCCGGAGCCGCAGCCGCACAACTGTCGGCGATCGCCGAGGAAGTGTTGCCGGTGGTCCTGGCCTCCGACGTCGAGAACCTGCCCGTTGCGGTCGACGTCGCGACTCGATGCGGCTCGATCCGCCAGATCGTCGTGCTCGACGTCGACCTCGAGTTCGGCCCGCACCGACGGACATTCGACGACGCGTGCTCCGCCGCCGGCGGCGGCGTCCGCGTCCGCGTCCGCAGCCTTCGAGAACTGGTCGACGCAGGGTCGTCGCTGCCTCGGGTGCCGGTGGCGTCGTCCGGCGACCCCGATCGAATGGCCGCGCTGATCTACACCTCCGGCAGCACGGGAACACCGAAGGGCGCAATCCACACCGAGCAGATCGTGTCGGGGTCGTGGACCGGGGCGTGGCACCCCACCGGCACCTCCAACGATTCCTCGCAGTCCCCCGCGTTCCCCGTCATCGCTCTCGACTACCTCCCGATGAGCCATCTGGCCGGACGTGGTCTGGTCTTCTCGACACTCGCAGCGGGGGGCACGGTTCACTTCACCGGATCGAGCGACCTGTCGACCCTCTTCGAGGACTTCTCGATCGTCCGCCCCACCTTGGCGCTACTGATACCACGGGTCTGCGAGATGATCCGGCACACGGTGACCGCCGAGATCGAGCGAGAACTGGACCGAAGGACGTCCGGCGACGCCGACGACATCCGCCGGGAGATACTCGCCCGCCACCGCACCGAACAGTTCGGTGGCCGCATTCTGGCGGCGATGGTGGGTACCGCACCGATCGCGCCGGAGGTCAAGGACTTCGTCGAGGAACTGCTGGACGTACACGTTCAGGACAACTACGGATCGACCGAGGCGGGGATGGTGTTGCACGACGGCGTGATCGCGCGCCCTCCGGTCATCGACTACAAGCTCGACGACGTTCCGGAACTCGGTTACTTCTCCACCGACCGGCCGCATCCTCGGGGTGAACTCCTTCTCAAGACGTCCTCCATCATTCCCGGGTACTACAAGCGCCCCGACGTCACCGCCGAGGTCTTCGATTCCGAGGGGTACTACCGGACGGGTGACGTGGTGGCCGAGATCGAGCCGGATCACCTCGCCTACGTGGACCGTCGCAAGAACGTGCTGAAACTCGCGCAGGGTGAGTTCGTCGCGTTGGCCCGGCTCGAAGCCGTGTTCGGCACCAGTGGCCTCGTCGACCAGATCTTCCTCTACGGGAGCGGTCGACGCGCGTACCTGCTCGCCGTGGTGGTGCCGACACACGAGGACGTGACCTCGGCGGACGTCATCGCCTCACTGCAGGAGATCGCGAGGGCGGAATCGCTGAACTCCTACGAGATTCCGCGAGACGTGCTCATCGACCACACACCCTTCACGCAGGACAACGGACTGTTGTCCGGTGCCGGAAAGCAATTGCGTCCCAGACTGATCGAACGGTACGGCGAGGCGCTCGAGGCTCGGTACGCCGAATTGGAGACCGGTCAGGACGACCTCCTGCGCGAACTTCGCCGCACCGGGGCCGACGCACCGGTTCTCGACACCGTCGGCGCAGCGGCGAAAGCTCTGCTCGGCTGCGCGGGATCCGACATCCGACCGGACGCGCGCTTCACCGATCTGGGTGGCGATTCCCTGTCCGCCCTGACCTACTCGGCGCTGCTGCGCGACATCTTCGGCGTCGAGGTACCGGTCGGCGTCATCACCGGGCCGGCGATGGATCTCGCCGCGCTGGCCGAGCACATCACGGCGGCCAGGGACACCGACAGCGCCACCGCGACGTTCGCGTCCGTGCACGGCCGCGGTGCGAGCGTGGCGTCGGCCTCGGATCTGCAGTTGTCGGCGTTTCTCGACGCAGAACTTCTCGAGACCGCGCACACGATCACGGGACCGCGGACGTCGACGGTCACGGTGCTGCTCACCGGCGCCAACGGCTACCTCGGTCGATTTCTGTGCCTCGAATGGCTCGAGCGCATGGCCGAGGTCGGTGGGACGGTGGTCTGCCTGGTGCGCGGACGCTCCGACGCCGACGCGCGAGACCGACTCGATGCAGCGTTCGACACCGGGGATGCGGAGCTCTCCGACCGATACCGGACGTTGGCCGACGCCGCCCTGGACGTCGTCGCCGGCGATCTGGGATCGACGCGGTTCGGGTTGGACGACGGTGCCTTCCGAGACCTGGCCGACCGGGTCGACCGCATCGTCCACCCCGCGGCACTGGTCAACCACGCCCTGCCGTACGAACACCTCTTCGGCCCCAATGTCGTCGGAACCGCGGAGGTGGTCCGACTGGCCCTGACCCACCATCTCAAGCCGGTGACCTACCTGTCGACGGTGGCCGTCGCAGTGGGGGTGGAGAACTTCCGCGAGAACGGTGACATCCGATCGGACAGCCCCACGCGTGCCGTCGACGACTCGTACGCGAACGGCTACGGCAACTCGAAGTGGGCCGGAGAAGTCCTTCTGCGCAACGCATTCGACGAGTATCAGCTGCCGGTTTCGGTCTTTCGATCCGACATGATTCTCGCGCACGGGAAGTGGACCGGTCAGGTGAACGTGCCGGACGTGTTCACCCGGCTGATTCTGTCGGTGGCCGCCACCGGTCTGGCCCCTCGGACGTTCTACGCGACCGATACGGGTGCGCCGACCGACGCGGACGGGCGCCCGCGGGCCCACTACGACGGGCTGCCGGCCGACTTCACCGCGTCGGCCATCACGTCGATCGCGGGTGCGGACACGTCGGGCTTCCGAACGTTCGACATCCTCAACCCCCACGACGACGGTATCTCGCTGGACACGTTCGTCGACTGGCTGCGCGAGAGCGGTCGCGACATCGAGATCGTCGACGACTACGCCGAGTGGTTCGAGCGATTCAGCGACGCGATCGAGGGTCTTCCCGGTGAGCAGCGATCACACTCTCTGCTGCCCCTGATCGACTCGTACGCACACCCGCAGCAGCCCTCGAACGGAGCGCTGCTGCCGGCGGACGAATTCGCCTCGGCTGTCGGCGAGATTCCGCACCTCGGGCGTGAGCTGATCGAGAAGTATCTCGGCGATCTCGAGCAGCTGGGTCTGCTGCACTCGAACTGAGATCGACACACGGTTGCCACCGGTCCTGTCCCACAGGGTCGGTGGCGACCCAGTATCATCGGCGGCCTATGTGGATCGGTTGGATAGAATTCGATTTTCTCCTCGGTGATGTGCACTCCCTGAAGGAGAAGCGCTCACTCGTCAAGCCTGTCGTGGCGGAGATGCATCGCAAGTTCGCCGTCTCGGTGGCCGAGACCGAGCATCACGACCTCCATCGCCGGTCCGGGATCGGCGCGTCGGTCGTCGCGGGCGATCGGGAACACGTCACCGACGTACTGGATCGACTCGAAAGGGTGGCGGCGTCGAGGCCGGAACTCGAACTCGTGGCCGTTCGTCGTCGCGTCATCAGAAGCGACGACATCTGACCGGAACCGAGTGCGCGCCGGAATCAGACTTCGGTTTTCGAGGCTCGAGCGAGAGCACCGAGAGCGCCGGAAGCTCCGACGACACCCATCAGAAGCAGGACGATGGTTGCCCATGTGGGTAGTCCACTGCCGAGCAGGGTCATCGCCACAACACCTATGGACACGATGAGCGCCACCAGGGCGAGGACAACGGTGCTCGAGTAACTCACGGACATCCTTTCGCGCGTGACGGACGTTTCGACGCGACTCCGCGCCAGCGCTGCCCGCACGACATGTCGTTGCTTATGCTACCGAGTGCACGAAGCGCCGAGCGCTCTTTGACATGGTGTGACGCAGCTCATACGCTCGACCCGAGCGATCGTTCGGTTGCCGCGTAGGTCCGTGAACGGTCGCCGCCCGACCCGAAAGGCCCGCGATGACCACCACGACCATCGACATCCCCCACCTCGGCGGCTCCACCATCGGATATCGCTTCGCCCGCGACTACGACCCAGCGCTTCCCACGATTGTCATGGCCAACTCGTTCACCACCTCCGTCGAGTTGTACCGTCCGCAGTTCGCCGATCCGGCGCTCGTCGACTCCATGAATCTGCTGGCGATCGAACCGTACGGACACGGTGCCACGCGTGCGGCGTATCGGCATTTCACCTACTGGGACAGTGCCGTCGCGAATCTCCAGGTCCTGAACGGCCTCGGCATCCCGAACGCGTTCGCTCTCGGCACCTCCCAGGGCGGGTGGATCGCCACCCGCATGGCCCTTCTCGCCCCCGACGCCATACGCGGCATCGTCGTCTTCGGTACCTCCATGGATCACGAGAGCGCGGCCAGCATCGACCGCGGTTGCTGGGACGGCAGCGAGTTCTGCAGCCCGTCGATCGACGCGCTCGCCTCCCCCGTTGGCGACGACTGGGTGGTGCCCGACGACTTCGTGATCGCCGTTCTCGGTGCCGGTCTCGGCGAGAACGTGTCCGACGACGAACGCGACTTCTGGCTGAAGACCTATCGCGCCAACTACACGGGCGACGACGGACGTCGGCGCCTGCGCACGAGCACCATCAACCTGCGTGACCGGGACGGACTGGAAGCACGCCTGGACGATGTGACCTGCCCCGTCCTGTGGCTCCAGGGCACCGCGGATCAGGTGTACTCGGTGGCGAACGCCGAGGACGGAATCGCCCGGTTCACCGGTGCGCGCTCGGCCGAACTGCAGATCGTCGACGGCGGCCAGCACTTCCTCACCGCCTCCGATCCCGAGACGGCGAATGCCGCGGTCCGGTCCTTCGTCGAGCGCTGGGTCTGAGGACCGTTTCGCAGGTCGTTGTGTGAATCCGGTTGCGCTGCAGCGCAACCGGATCCACGCGACGCCCCGCGCCTACTGGACCGGCCCGTGCAGTCGCGCGGCCGCATCCCGCATCTGGACTCCGATGCGATCCGCCGCCTCGTCGAACATGTCGCGAGCCGCACTCACGGTCATCGATCCGAGTTCGTCGCTCTCGCGCGCGTGGAGCTCCGCCTCGTCGGGCTCACCGTGCCTGCGGATCCACCGCATCCGCTCGAGTTCTCTCTGCATCGAGGACAGGCCGTCGAAATAGCTCCGCAGCGCCGACAACCGCGTGAGCAGCACCTGCTGCCGCTCCGTCAGCGCCTCGGTGCGTGAGCGATAGATCCGCATGACCTCCTCGTCGTCCGCGAGGTGGCCGGTGGGGCGCTCGAGTTTCGTGCACGCCGACTCGAGCAAGAATGCGCTACGGCAGATCGCCGCCACCTCGCCGGCCAGGTCGATCCGCACGACACGATGCGCGACTTCCTCCGCGGTCCACGCGTCGAGCGACTCGATGGCGGTGCCGACGACGACGGCGGACACTGCGATACTGCCCCGCACCGACGCACGAATGGCCTTGATGCGCGCCGACTCGGCGGGGTCCAGACCGCGAACACCCCCGCGGCGATCGATCGACTGCCGGACGCGGTCCAGACGCCTTACTTCGGACGCATCACGCGCGTCTTCCGTATCGACGACGGGGCGCCATGCCTCCAGCATCGCGCGGGCGAACCGGTTTCTCCCCGCCCGTTCGGCGTCGGACCACGGAAGCGAGGGCAACCCCACGACGGCGTCGTCGATCACTCGGTCGTCCTTCGATCGGCGGTCGAAGGGGTTCTTCAGACCCATCGCGCCACCGCTCGAACCGTCACGCTGTCACCCATGTCGACACCACTCACGACCGCCGAATATACGGACTCGAGCGTCGTCGGGACCGTTCGTGCGGCTACAACGGTGTCCGAATAGGTGAGGAGGTGGCATCTTCCGCCATTCGGCACAGCACGATCGCACCCCCGCCATACGCTTGACCGATTCGAAGGAAAGGTGACCGCGCCGGCGAACGAGGAGAGTCCATGGTCGACCCCACCGACGATCTCGTCGCCTTGCGCGCGTTCGTCGAGCACTCCCCCGACACGGTGTCCTTCAGCACGCTCGCCGGCGACATCCTGTACCTCAACCCGGCCGGTCGACGTCTGATCGGCGTCGCGGACGATTTCGACGTGGCCACCGTTCCGGCCGCGGACTATCTGACGTCGCGAGGGAACGACGTCGTCACCGACCTCGAGGGCGCACTCATGACGAGAGGGACGTGGAAGGGTTACACGGAATTGACCCACCGCGTCACCGGTGCCGGAATTCCCGTTCTCCTGTCCGCGTACCTCGTTCCTCGTGGGAACGGCGAGCCGAACATGGTGGCCGCAACCATTCGTGATCGCAGCAGCGGCGAACGCATCAATGCCGCAATGGCGGAGTCGGCTGCGGTGGCCGGACGACACGCCGACGAACAACGCGCGCTGGCCGAACTGAGTCACATGGCCGTGGTGGCCGACCTTCCACAGCTGCTGTCGGCGGCGACCGCGGCAGCCGCGACGCTCACCGGGGTCGGGCAATCCGCGATCGCCCGACGGCATCGCCCGGAGGACGACGTCATGACCATCGTCGCAGCCAGTGGACTGCTGGGCATACGTGACGATGTACCGGCCGGCGACGGGTCGCTGATGGGGTACGCGCTGACGCAGACTCGGCCCGTCGTTTCTCCGGACAGGAACACCGAGACCCGCTTCGACACGACCACCATGGAGTTCCTCGGTCTCCGTAGCGGAATCGGCATCCCCATACGACCCGGATCGGGTGAGGCATGGGGTGTACTCACCATTCACTCCGCCGAGGCACGGAGCTACCGCGACGAGGACGTGTCGTTCCTCGAGTCGGTGGCGGGCATCCTGTCGGCCGCGCTCCGGCGGATGGACCTCGAACACCAGCTTCGGCGCCGCAGCACCCACGATGCGTTGACCGGGCTTCCCAACCGCACGTACGCCTACGACGTCATCGACGCCGCGCTCGAGCGTTCCCGACGCGACGGCGGAGCGGTGGCCCTGTTGCTGATCGACGTCGACGACTTCAAGATCATCAACGACAGTCTCGGACACGACGCGGGCGACCGTGCGCTCGTCAGCTTCGTTCGCCGTCTTCACGCCGCCACTCGGGAGCAGGACACCATCGCGCGACTCGGCGGAGACGAGTTCCTGGTCATCTGCGAGGGCGTCGACAGCACCGCGCACGCCGAGGACCTCGCACGCCACATCACCACGTCGATCGCCGCCCCGTTCGCCGCGGAAGACCAGCCGATCCCCCTCAGCGCGAGTATCGGTATCGCCGTGGCGGAACCGACCACCACTCGGCACGATCTCATCCACCGTGCAGACCTCGCCATGTATCGCGCCAAGGACGCCGGCAACGGCGGCCACGCACTCTTCGATCCGACGGACCTCTACGACGCCGACCGCATTCGCTCGTTGTCGGTCGACCTCCGCTCGGCTCTGAGCCGCGGGGAACTGACGCTCGCCTATCAACCCCTCGTGGACATCGCCACGCGCAGAACGGTGGCCGTCGAGGCACTTGCTCGCTGGAATCACCCGATTCTCGGTCCGATCGAACCGTCGGAGTTCGTCGGCGTTGCCGAACGAACCGGACTGGCCACCACTCTGGGAGCATGGGCGCTGCGCACGGCGTGCGCCGAGGCAGTGCGCTGGCGGGCACGTTCGAACGTCGTGGTGAGGGTGAACGTCAGTGCTCTGCAGTTGCGCGACCCGACGTTTCCGCAGCAGGTCGCCGACATCCTCGCCGCCACCGGTTTGCCCGCCCACGCTCTGGGACTCGAGGTGACCGAAACGATCTGGGTGTCCGACACCGAGCGGGTCGCGGACACGGTCGCGGCCCTGCACGAGATGGGCCTGGCGTTGCTTCTCGACGACATGGGCAAGGGTCACACATCCATGTCCTACCTGGATCGGTACCCGATGTTCGAGAGCTTCAAGATCGACAAGTCCTACATCGCACGACTTCCCACCCCGCGCGCCAAAGCCATCGTTGCCGCCATCGTCGCGCTCGCTCGCGCGTTCGACGTCACGGTCGTCGGCGAGGGCGTCGAGACCGCGGAGCAACTCGATGCACTGGCCGCGGCCGGCTGCGACCTGGCGCAGGGATACTTTCTCGGTCGTCCCACCGGCGCCGACGGGTGGCAGAGATGTTCGACTGAGCTCGGACCGCGCCTCGTCTTCATCGACACAGGTGCGATCCGCCCCTACAGTCATCGGCCATGAGCAGCACTTCGCCGTCGACCCACGCCGCCGACAGCCATGATCGCATCAGGGTCCGCGGCGCTCGCGTCAACAACCTGAAGGACGTCGACGTCGAACTTCCCAAACGGCGTCTGACGGTCTTCACCGGCGTGTCCGGATCGGGGAAGAGCTCGCTGGTGTTCGGCGCCATCGCAGCCGAGTCGCAACGCATGATCAACGAGACCTACAGCACCTTCGTGCAGGGGTTCATGCCGACGCTCGCGCGGCCGGACGTCGATCTCATGGACGGGCTCACGACGGCGATCATCGTCGACCAACAGCGACTCGGGGCGGACCCGCGTTCCACGGTGGGAACCGCCACCGACGCCTACGCGATGCTGCGTATCCTCTTCAGCCGTGTGGGAAAGCCGTACATCGGTTCGGCCCAGGCCTTTTCGTTCAACGTCGCCTCGGTGTCCGGTGCCGGGGCGATCAAGGTGGAGAAGGGTGGCCGCCAGACCACCGAGAAGAAGACGTTCACCGTGACGGGCGGCATGTGCCCTCGATGCGAGGGACGCGGGTCCGTCAGCGACTTCGATCTGACGGCACTCTACGACGCGAGCAAGTCGCTGAACGACGGCGCGATCACCATTCCCGGCTACAGCATGGAGGGCTGGTACGGCCGAATCTTTCGCGGCTGCGGCTACTTCGATCCGGACAAGCCGATCGCGAAGTTCACCGAGAAGGAGCTCGGCGACCTTCTGTACCGCGAAGCGACGAAGATCAAGGTCGACGGCATCAATCTGACGTACTCCGGCTTGATTCCGCAAATCCAGAAATCGTTCCTGGCCAAGGACATCGACGCCATGCAGCCCCACATCCGCGCCTTCGTCGAGCGTGCGATCACCTTCACCACCTGCCCCGAATGCGACGGGACGCGGCTCAACGCAGGCGCACGATCGTCGAAGATCTACGGCATCAACATCGCCGACGCGTGTGCCATGCAGATCAGCGACCTGGCCACCTGGGTGCGCACCCTGACGGATCCGTCCGTCGCTCCCCTGCTGACCACGTTGTCGGACACCCTCGATTCGTTCGTCGAGATCGGGCTCGGCTACCTGAGCCTGAACCGACCGTCGGGAACCCTGTCCGGTGGTGAAGCGCAGCGCACGAAGATGATCCGGCATCTCGGCTCGTCCCTGACCGACGTCACCTACGTCTTCGACGAACCGACCACCGGCCTGCACCCGCACGACATCGAGCGGATGAACAACCTCCTGTTGCGGTTGCGCGACAAGGGCAACACCGTGCTGGTGGTCGAGCACAAGCCGGAGACCATCGTCATCGCGGATCACGTCGTCGATCTCGGACCGGGGGCCGGAACCGAGGGCGGAACGGTGTCGTTCGAAGGCTCGGTCGACGGGCTTCGACAGAGCGACACGATCACCGGTCGTCATTTCGACGATCGCGCAGCGGTCAAGCCGACGGTTCGCGAGTCGACCACGTCGTTCGCCATCCGCGGCGCAGCCACGCACAACCTTCGCGACGTCGATGTCGACGTGCCGCTGGGAGTACTCGTGGTGGTCACCGGCGTCGCCGGATCGGGCAAGAGTTCCCTGATCCACGGATCGCTGTCCGGCCAGGACGGCGTGATCACCGTCGACCAGAGTGCGATCCGTGGGTCTCGCCGGAGCAACCCGGCCACGTACACCGGACTGTTGGAGCCGATCCGCAAAGCGTTCGCCAAGGCCAACGGAGTCAAGCCGGCCTTGTTCAGCGCGAACTCCGAGGGCGCATGCCCCGTGTGCAACGGAAACGGTGTCATCTACTCCGACCTCGCGATCATGGCCGGAGTGGCGACGGTGTGCGAGGAGTGCGGTGGTAAGCGGTTCCAGGCATCCGTGCTGGAGTACCGACTGGGCGGACGAAACATCGCCGAGGTTCTCTCGATGTCGGTCGCGGAGGCCGAATCGTTCTTCCGTGAGGGAGACGCGAAGATCGCAGCAGCGCACACCATTCTGGTTCGTCTGGTCGATGTCGGCCTGGGCTATCTCACACTCGGGCAGCCCTTGACCACGCTGTCCGGCGGGGAACGGCAGCGCGTCAAGCTGGCCACGCAGATGGCCGGAAAGGGTGGGATCTACGTTCTCGACGAACCCACTTCCGGACTGCACCTCGCCGACGTCGACCAGTTGCTCGGCCTACTCGACCGTCTCGTCGAATCGGGCAAGTCCGTCGTGGTGATCGAGCACCATCAGGCGGTGATGGCGCATGCGGACTGGATCATCGATCTCGGTCCGGGAGCCGGGCACGACGGCGGCAGCGTGGTCTTCGAGGGCACCCCGTCGGACCTGATCGCCGACGGCTCCACGCTCACCGGCCGCCATCTCGCCGCGTACGTCGGAGGTTGACCGAACCCCGTCGCTACCGGTCCCGGCCGCCGCGAGACTTCACGACGAGGCCCAGCACGCCGACCACGACGCCCGCGATCAACAGCGGCGTTCCCGACGCGTCGGTGAGAATACGGATCAGGAATCCGGCCAGCATCAGTACGACGGCAGTGATGAACAGGAGTCGGTCGCGGGTCGTCGTCACAGTGGGTGAGACTAGCCGAACAGCTGGTGCGCGGCGCCTGCCCCGATGAAGAAGCCCGCGATGCCCAGCGCCCAGCCCACGGCGCTGTCGGCCCAGCGACCGATGACCGAATCCACCCGTCGCAGGACCGAGTCCATCCCGTTCCCCACCACCAGTCGCGCACCCAGCAAGAGCAGGGCCGGCAGGACCATGATCAGGCAGTACCCGACGAGCAACCCGCCGGAGACCGGCACGGGCAGATCCGCACGGACCAGCAGGGCGATCGCGGCCAGGTACGGAACCATCGTCACCATTTCGGCCACTCCCGCGCCGACGGCGACCGTGACCACCGACCCGGAGTCGTCGCCCTCGAGGAGCTTCCCGCGCCACGCGGTCACCCGGCTCGGCCGACCGCGCTCCCGCTGCTTCGACGAGTCGAAGCGGAAGCTCAGGACGAGCAACCCCGCACCGAAGAACAGTTGCACCCACAGCGCTGCGGGCGAACGCAGCACCTCGGACCCGAGCTCGAATCCCACCAGCGCGAGGGCCAGCAACCCCGCCCCGACCGCGGCGTAGAAACCCGCCAGCACCATGAGGTAACGCAGCACGCGAGCAACCGGTGGTCGGCCGGGGGCCAACAGCATCCACACCGGAACGATCAACGTACCGATGCTGGTGCTGTCCACGAGAGCGAGTGCGATCAACGATCCGATCAGCGCGAGGTCCATGACATCGAACTGTGGTCGACCGCGAGCGTGGTGTCGTCGGAAGAACCGATGATTCGAGCGTCATCATTACTGATGACGCGCTCCGCAGCACGGGTGTGTTGTGATGAGCCGGTGAGTCCGTCCGCCGTGATGCGCCGCCACACCGATGTACTGCTGGCACTGGGATTCTTCGCGATCGGAGTCGTCCTGTACTGGGCCGGACTGTTCCAGCTCGGTTCCGGACCGTCCGACACACCGATGGGTGTCCGCGTCGGGCTGCTCGCCGTCATCTGCTGCGCGGACGCCTTCCGCAGGCGCGCTCCCGTCGCCGCATCCGTCGTGGGGTTGGCGGCGTTCGGCGTCGACCTCGCCCTCGCTCCCACGGTTCCCGTCTGGATCGTCCTGTCCGACGTGGTCTACGCCGCAGTGCTGTACGGCGGGCGGCGACTCGGACGCGCCACGATCGGTTTCGTCGCCGTGGCCGCACTGGCCTCCATCGTGGTGGTGTGGACGGCCACGAATGCGGTCGGTCTCGCCGCCGCGGCCGGCATCGTGGTGGCCCTGTTCTTCGGGACTCCGGTCTGGGGGGCGGTGGTGGTCCGCCGCTGGGCACAGACCGCCGCTGCCGAGAAGGAACGAGCCGAGAACCACCGCGTCACAGCCGAACTGGATCGCGCTGCCGCGGTCGCACACGAGCGCGCGACGATGGCGCGCGATCTGCACGACATCGTCGCCGGTCACCTGTCCGCCATCGCGATTCAATCGGAAGCCGCACGGTCGAATCCCACCGCGCGCGGCGACGAACAGCTGGGGGCAGTGCTCGCTGCGATCCGATCGAGCAGTGTGGCCGCCCTGACCGAGATGCGCACGATGATCGATCTGCTGCACGGAACCGACGACCCCGAGTCCGATGGTGTGGAAACCGTTCGTACCGAGGCCCGGTCGCACCGCACCGCTCCGCGTCTCGACGAACTCGACACCGTGCTCGACGCTGCCCGCGCCGCCGGAAACAGCGTCGAGGCTCGGGTCGATGCGCTCACCGACGACGCAGCCGTACCGAACGTCGTCCAGCACACGGCGTACCGCATCGTGCACGAATCCATCACCAATGCGGTGAAACATGCTCCGGGAGAAAATGTTTCGCTCCGCGTCGAGAAGCGGTGCGATGTCCTGCACCTCGAGGTGTGCAATCGAACGGTAATCGACCGCCGACGGGACACCGTCACGGGATCCGGGCACGGCCTGCGCAACATGACGGAACGCGCGCGCGTTCTCGGTGGAGACCTGACCGTCGTGACGGACGAGGATCGGTGGACCGTGACCGCCACCCTTCCGTTGCACTCCGCGAGCACTGCTCGATGAGCGACGGTCGGGTCTCCGTCGTCATCGCCGACGATCACGCTGCGATCAGGTCCGGCATCGCGATGATGGCCACCGGCGCCGGAATCGATGTCGTCGCCGAAGCCGAGAACGGCGAGTCCGCGGTCGTATCGACCCGCACCCATCGACCCGACGTGGTGGTCATGGACATTCGCATGCCGCAGTTGGACGGTATCGCGGCCACGCGCCGGATCACGACCACCACGTCGTCGCGGGTCCTGATCCTCACGACGTTCGGGCTGGACGAGTACGTGTTCGGCGCGCTGCGCGCCGGCGCATCCGGGTTCCTGATCAAGACGGCATCGGCGGACGAGGTGGTCGGCGCGATCCGCACCGTTGCCGACGGCGGCTCGGTGTTGGCTCCCGGCGCCACGCGCGCTCTGATCGATCGGTTCGTGCGCTCGCCCACCCCCGCGGAACCCCCCGAAGCACTCGAGAATCTGACGGACCGAGAGCGGCAGGTCTTCGCGCTGCTCGGTCGCGGCCTGTCGAACGACGAACTGGCCATGGAGCTTCGAGTGGCGCCGCCCACCGTGAAGACGCATGTGTCCCGAGTACTGACCAAGTTGCACCTCACGTCACGGGTGCAGGCCGCGATCCTCGCTCGCGAACTCGGATTTCACACCTGACGGACTCGGGTCAGCCGTCGATCGTGCCGACGACGGTGGCCGGATCGTCGTCGGTCGCCCGAGCGAGGGCCGGCGTCACCGCGTCGATGGCGAACGGCATGCTCAACGGACTGGCGAATCCGACCGCGGACGGCACGTCGGTACCGAACTCTCCGAGGTAGACCGTCCGGTCCTCGGTGACCACGTCCAGGTTCTGGAACAACGCGTCGTTCGCGAGATCCTCCGGCGTGGCGCCCAGGACGATCAGATTGTCCTGATCGAGGAGGTCGTAGCGCTCGGGGCTGACGGTGCCGGTGGTGGCGGGTGTCTCGAAGCCGAGGTCGGTGAAGAATCGGTTGCGCGGGTCACCCGCGTCGAGGATGTAGAAGCTTCCGTCGAGCAGAAGGACGACGGCAGCCGTGCGGCCCTCGATCTGCGGATTCTCCGTGCGGGCCTCGTCGAATCGAGCGTCCACGTCGTCGCGAACCTGCTCGGCCTCGGCCATTCGGCCCAGCGCGGTGCCGTAGGCCGCGAGCTGTTCGCGCCACGACGCGGCTTCGGCGCCGTCGGCGGGTTCGAGATCACCGACGGTCGGCGCGAGCGCACTGAGCTGCTCGTACTGCTCGGGCTCGAGGTACGCGTAGGTCGCCATGACCAGATCGGGGTCGGCGGCCGCGATGGCCTCGAGATCGAGCTGTTCGGCGCCGATCTCCTCGATCGTGTTGCCCGCCAGCTGATCCTGCGCCCAGGGCCGGGCCTGGTAGTCGAATCCCGTGAACGCGCGCGTGGCTACCGGCGTCACACCCAGGGCCAGAGCGAAGTCCTGGTCGTTGAATCCGGCGGTCACCACCCGCTGAGGGGCCGAGTCGATGGTGACCGTGCCGAAGGAGTCGGTCACCTCGACCGGAAACGCGCCGCTCGCGTCGGTGGGGGCATCGGCGCCGTCGGTCGCGGCGGAACTGCACGCCACCGATCCGAGGACGACGAGAGCAGCAGCGACCGAGATACCCGCGGTGGAGCGCATGGAGGTACGAACCTTTCGACGATGGGTCGTGATCCGACCCGGAATGAAGGAGAGCCTAACCTTCACCGCCTGGCCGATCCACTCGACCCACCGCCGCCGTCAGCGCTCCGCGTGCGCCTTCAATCGCCGCAGAGTCGCGTCGATGTGCTCGGCGTTGACCCGTTCGCGATCGGACACACCGGTCGCCACACCCGCGATGCGGCGAAACCACGCCGGCCGGCGATCCCACATCGACTCCGTGACGGTGCACCCGGTCTCGGTCTCCGCGATGTCGTAGCGCCAGTGGGCGATCGGCGTGTTCAGGGGGCCGTACGTGACCTCGAAACCGAACCGCTCCCCCGGGGCAGCGTCGACGACCGTGCACGTGGTGGTCCATCGCCGGATTCCGTTGCGGTTGTGGCCGGCGAACGTGGCGCCGACCCGAGCTCGCGAGCCCTCGATCCACCGCATCGACACGGCTTCGTCCGCGAGCTGTGCGAGTACGTCGAGTGAGGTGACGGCGTCGTACACCGTTGCCGTGGGTGCGGCGACGGTGATCCGGCCGGTGGCCATGGGTGTCGGGTCGGTCATGATTGCCACCGTAGATCCCGAGCCGGGTCGGGCGGGGTCGAACACGATCTCGATCACCCGACGGTGTCGCGCAGGGACAAGACCGTCGGGGTCCGATGCGGCAGGGTTCATCCGGGCCGTTCGATCGGTCCACCGCTCGCCCGATTCCGTCAGTAGGAGAAGTCATGCCCCGCGCATCCGCATTCCGTTTCACCGGAGCCACCGCCGTCGTCACCGGCGCGGCCAGTGGGATGGGTGAGCAGATGGCTCACCAATTGGCCCGTCGCGGAACGAACGTCGTGCTGCTCGATCGCGACGCCGACCGCCTCGAGGCCGTGGCCACCGCCGTCGGCACCTCGTCGCCGACCGTGAAGGTGGACACCACCGTGGTCGATCTGTCCGCCGTCGACTCCCTCGGTGGCGTCGTGGACGATCTGCTCACTCGAAACCCGTCGGTGGATCTTCTGATCAACAACGCGGGTATCGCGTTCGGAGGCTCGTTCGAGCAGTTGAGCTCCGCGGACTTCGACTCGGTCATGGACATCAACTTCCGTGCACCCGTGGAGCTGACGCGGCGACTGCTGCCCACACTGCGACAGTCGCGCGGCGCGCACGTCGTCAACATTTCCAGTCTGTTCGGAATCATCGCGCCCCCGGGCCAATCCGCCTACGCGGCAAGCAAGTTCGCCATCCGGGGCTTCAGCGAGTGCCTGCGCCACGAGCTCGCTCCGGCAATCGGCGTGACCGTGGTGCATCCCGGCGGCATCAAGACGCGAATCGCCGAGACCGCCGGCTCGGCCAGCGGCGCCTCCGCGGACGAGATCGCCGCGGGCAAGGCCACGTTCGCGAAGTTGCTCAAGTACCCCGCGGACAAGGCTGCGACCCGCATTCTCGACGGCGTCGAGAAGCGGCGGGGCCGGGTGCTCATCGCCCCCGAGGCCCACGCCGCCGATGTCGTCGCTCGCCTGTTCCCCGCTCGCTACCAGGCCATCATCGGCCGCAGCATGTGACCACCGCCGGTCCGGATCACCGCGCGCCCGCGGTGATCTCGGATCGCGGGGTGCCCTTCAGTGTCTTGGTGATGTCGCCGCGCAGGGTGGTCACGGAGTCGACGAGATAGTTCTGACGCACGCGCCAGGGTCCGTGGTCGCCCTGCCGCGGAAAGGCATCGATCGACCGCTGAACGTAGCCGGCCTGCAGGTCCAGTAGCGGGCGCTCCTCGAGCGGACCGCGAGGTGACGGCACCACGTAGGCCAGGTCCTGCGTGTCGAGATGGCGCAACACCTTGCAGACCAGCCGCGAGGTCAGGTCGGCTCGAAGCGTCCACGAGGCGTTCGTGTACCCGATGCAGATCGCGAAGTTCGGAACTCCCGTCATCATGGCGCCCTGCCAGACGAACTGCTCCGACAACTCGACCTTGCGGCCGTCGACGTGCGGCTCGATACCACCGAAAGCCAACAGCTCCAGTCCCGTTGCGGTGACGATGATGTCGGCGTCGAGCACCTCCCCCGTGTTCAGGGCGATGCCACCGGGAACGATCCGGTCGATCGTCGCCGTGACGACGGACGCCTTGCCCTTCTTCATCGCTCGGAAGAGATCGGCGTCGGGAACGGCGCACAGTCGCTGATCCCACGGGTCGTAGGTGGGCGTGAAGTGCTCGGCCACCAACTTCTCGTCACCCAGGATGCGGGTGGAGAGGTTGGTCAGCAGTCGGCGCGCGGCCTGTGGGCGTCGTCGACAGAACTGATAGAAGGCCGTCGAGAACAGGATGTTCTTGGTCCGGATCAGGCGATGCGCCAACGCGGGCGGAAGGAACTTGCGGATCGTGTCGGCCCGCTTGTCCCGGCCCGGCACCGCACTGATCCACGTGGGGGTGCGCTGCAGCATCGTCACGTGGTCGGCCGTTCGCGACATCGTCGGTACCAAGGTCACCGCCGTCGCGCCGCTGCCGATCACCACCACCTTCTTGCCCGTGTAATCGAGGTCCTGCGGCCAGAACTGCGGGTGTACGACCTCGCCGTCGAAGTCCTCCATGCCGGGGAACGTCGGGCTGTATCCGTGGTCGTAGTTGTAGTACCCGGTGCAGCAGTACAGGAAGGTGCACGTCATCTGCCGGGTCTCGGGTTCGGCGTCGGAGCTGCCGACGGACAGGGTCAACGTCCACAGCCCGGTGGCGGTGGAGAAGTCGGCGTCGATCAGACGGGTGTCGTAGCGAATCTTCTCCTCGATGCCGAAGGTCTTCGCGGTGTCGCCGATGTAGTCGAGGATCGACGCCCCGTCGGCGATGGATTTCGCGTCCCGCCACGGCGCGAAGGGGTACCCGAGTGTGAACATGTCCGAGTCGGACCGCACGCCGGGATAGCGGAAGAGGTCCCAGGTGCCGCCGAGCGCGGAGCGCGCTTCGAGGACGGCCCACGATTTGTCCGGAAACTCGGTCGAGATCCGGTACGCCGCACCGATTCCGGACAGACCGGCACCGACGACGACGACGTCGAGGTGCTCGAGATCGGTGGGCGCGTCGGTACGGGGTGTTGTGGTCGTCATGATCTCCATTGTCCCGATGCTGCGGACCAGTGGCTTGACTCTGCACGACAACTAGTTGACTCTGAGCGACATGCCGGCCATTCGTTCCGCAGGACTGCGCGGGTTTCGCGCCACCGTGGCCGAACTCGGTGGCGATGCCGAACGTTTCGCGGCCGTCGCCGGCCTCCCACTCGAAGCCCTGGACGCCGACGATCTCCTCGTCGAGGACCACGCCATGGCCGCCGTCCTGGAGATCGCGTCGACCGAACTCGGGTGTCCCGATCTCGGACTGCGCGTGGCGCGTCGTCAGGATCTCGGCATGCTCGGGCCGTTGGCGCTCGCCATCCAGAATTCGTCGACTATCGGCGACGCACTCGAGTGCACGGAGCGCTATCTGTTCATCCACGCGCAGTCGCTGACCCTCCGAGCCGAACCCGATCCCTACGGCACTCCCGGCATGATCGCGCTGCGCTACGGGACACGGCCCGGTGTCGCCGCACCGGTCCAGGGCACCGACCTCGGACTCGGGTTCCTGCACCGCGCCACCCTGGCGCTGACGGGGGGCCCGTACGGACTGCGGTCGGTGGAACTGCCGTACGTACCCCCCGCGCCGATCTCGGTGTACGAGAACTTCTTCGGCGTGGCGGTGAAAACGGGCGCACCGTCGGCCCTGTTGCGCGTTCCGAGCAGCCTGGCCGCGCGGCCGTTGCACGGCGGGGACACGAATCTGGGACAACTCGCGCTGGCGTTCCTGTCCCGGCAGGGTTCGTGCGCGTCCGGTGACGTCGCGCCGCGCGTCCGCACCATCGTGCGACAGTCGCTCGGCACCACTGCACCGCACATCGCCGGCGCCGCGCACCTGCTGGCGCTGCACCCCCGCACTCTGCAACGACGGTTGGCCGCCGAGGACACCGGTTTCGCCGCGATCGTCGATTCGGTGCGACGCGAGGAAGCGCATCGCTATCTCACCACCACCGACATGCCGATGACGCAGATCGCGGCCGCCGTGGGACTCGCCGAGCAGTCGACGTTCACGCGGGCGTGTCGGCGGTGGTGGGATGCGACCCCCAGCGCCGTGCGACGGGGCGAGGCCGCGTTCCTTCTACCCGAAGTCTGAGCTCGACACGTCCGTCTCGTCGCCCGTGATCGCGGCGACGATGCGCTCGGCCACCGCGTCCGGATCGAGCCCGGTGGGCATCTTCGGAGCCGTTCCGGCCACGGCCCGGTCTGCGAGCCCCGTCTCGGTGTGCGGCGGCCGCACGTCGAGAATCCTGATCTTGGCCCGACGCGCCTCCGGTCGAACCGCAGCCGAGAACGCGCTCACTCCCGCTTTCGCCGCACTGTAGGCCGCCATCCCACCGACCGGTTTCTCGGCGACCACCGCACTGATGTTGACCAGGACGCCCCCGGAACCCACCGTGGACAGGCCCCGGCGGAACAGCCGCAGCGGCGCCAACAGGTTCACGAGGATCAGATCGTCGACGGTGTCGTCGTCGACCTCGGCCGCCGGGCCGAACGCGACGATGCCCGATGCGGCGACGATTCCGTCCAGTCGGCCGTGATGCTTCGCGGCCGCATCGACCAGCGCTCGCGGCGCGTCGGGCTCGGTGAGCTCGGCTTCGACGAGGTGAGCGGACTCGATCTCCAGCGATTCGAGGGCAGACCGAGACCGCGCGGACAGTGTCACGGACGCACCCCCGTCGACGAGCCGGCGTGCGATACGTGATCCGAGTGCACCCGTGGCGCCCGTGATCAGGAAGGCGTGGCCTTGCAACTCCATCAGTTCATCTCCTTCAGTGGTGCGACGATGCGACTCGCGACTCGTCCGATGAATCCGGCGGGATCGTCCCCGTGCGGCGAAATACACACGGTGTCCACCCCGAGATCGGCGTAGCCCTGCATCTCGCGGAGGAATTCGGCCTCGTCGGCCTCCGGATCGAGTCCGGTGATGATCGTCTTCTCGATCTGTCGGTGGTCTCGCTCCACACGGTCGCAATGACCGCGGAGCACATCGAGCTTGTGGGCCACGGTGGCCTGGTCGGGGGCGAACAGATTGCACATGTCCGCGTACTTCGCGACGAAGGCCAGGGTCTTCTTCTCCCCCGATCCCCCGATCATGATCGGCAACGACGACTGCACGGGCTTGGGTTCGCAGATGGTTTCGGCGAGGGTGTAGTGGCGTCCGTGGAAGGGACCGTCGTCCTCGCTCCACATCTGCTTCGTGATCTGCACCGCCTCCTCGAGTCGTTCGAAGCGTTCTGCGGTGGAGGGGAACGGAACCCCGAGGCCCAGGTGCTCGCGCTCGTACCACGCGGCTCCGATACCCAGCACAGCCCGACCACCGGAGAGCACGTCCACCGTGGTGACGGTCTTCGCCAACAGACCGGGATGCCGGTACGTCACCCCGGTCACGAGCAGGCCCAGTCGAATGGACGACGTGCGTCCCGCGAGAAAGCCGAGGCCGGTGTAGCCCTCGAGCATGGGATCGTGCGCCGTGGCCAGGTTCTCCATCTGGAACCAGTGGTCCATCAGCGTGAACATCGAACACCCGCCCTCTTCGGCGGCGACGGCCGTGTCGGACAACAGACCGGCCATGGCCGCGTTGCCGCCGGGCAGGGTGAAATAGGGATAGTGCACGGCCAGGCGCATCGGGGTCGATCCTCTCGTCGGCGGTCACACACGATTCGGCGCCGCGGCGGCTTCGGTGCATTGTGTGCACGCGCGAGTCGGCTCGGTCCGGGAACAGGAAGACCGATCGAGCCGTTTCAATGAATGGACGGGACCGGCGAGCGAACCTCGCGAAGACGCCCACCCGTGGTGCGACTACCGTTGGGGCGTAGACAAGACAATCTGAGGAGCGAGTTCATGAGCGTACAGACGAACGAGAAGAAGCGTCATCGCGTCGTCGTCATCGGTTCTGGCTTCGGCGGACTTTTCGGCACGCAGGGTCTCAAGGGGTCCGACGTCGACGTCACGCTCATCGCACGCACCACGCATCACCTGTTCCAGCCGCTGCTGTACCAGGTCGCGACCGGCATTCTCTCCGTCGGTGAGATCGCCCCGGCCACCCGCGTCATCCTGCGCAAGCAGAAGAACGCCGAGGTGCTGATGGGTGACGTCGAGTCCATCGACCTCGCCAACAAGACGGTCACCTCCCGCCTGCTCGAACGCGAGACCGTCACCGAGTTCGACAGCCTGATCGTCGCGGCCGGTGCCCAGCAGTCCTACTTCGGCAACGACCACTTCGCCGAGTTCGCTCCGGGAATGAAGACCATCGACGACGCCCTCGAGCTGCGCGGTCGGATCCTGGGTGCCTTCGAGCAGGCAGAACTGTCGACCGACGAGGCCGAGCGGAAGCGGTTGATGACCTTCGTCGTGGTGGGAGCCGGACCCACGGGTGTCGAACTCGCCGGCCAGATCGCGGAACTCGCGGACCGCACCCTCGACGGCGCGTTCCGCAACATCGACCCGCGCGACGCGACGGTCATCCTGCTGGACGCGGCCCCCGCCGTACTTCCCCCCATGGGCAAGAAGCTGGGACTCAAGGCCCAGCGTCGGCTGGAGAAGCTCGGCGTCGACATCCAGCTCAACGCGATGGTCACGGGCGTGGACAACGACGGTCTCACCGTGAAGGACAAGGACGGTTCCGAGCGCCGGATCGAAGCTCAGTGCAAGGTGTGGTCGGCCGGTGTGCAGGCCAGTCCGCTGGGAAAGCAACTCGCGGACCAGTCCGACGGTACCGAGGTCGATCGCGCCGGCCGCGTGATCGTCGAGCCGGACCTCACGGTCAAGGGACATCCCCACGTGTTCGTCGTGGGCGACATGATGTCGGTGAAGGACGTGCCGGGTATGGCTCAGGGAGCCATCCAGGGCGCCAAGTACGCGGTGAAGCAGATCAAGGCGTCGCTCGACGGTGCCGACCCGACGCAGCGCAAGCCGTTCTCCTACTTCGACAAGGGCTCGATGGCCACCGTCTCGCGGTTCAGTGCCGTGGCCAAGGTGGGCAAGCTCGAGTTCGGTGGATTCATCGCCTGGGTCGCCTGGCTCGGGCTGCACCTCTTCTACCAGGTGGGCTACCGCAACCGGTTGACCACGGTCATCTCCTGGTTCGTCACATTCCTCGGGCGAGGTCGCGCCCAGATGGCGTCCACGGAGCAGCAGGTGTTCGCGCGGCTGGCGATCGAACAGCTGAACACGCTGGAAAAAGAGAACCGAGTCGACTCGGTCTCGCTGCCGACCCGGACCATCGAGGCCACGGACAAATCCGCCGATGCCGAGTCCAGCACCGCCATGGACGACAGCGGGAGAGACGCACAGCAGGGCGGCGCGGAGAAACGGGCCGCCACCGGCGCGGTACCGGATGTGGACGACACCGCGAAGGGTGCGAAGTCCGCGACTGCGGAGTCGACAACCCGCGCAAGCTGACTTCCACGACTCACGACGGCCCCCCGACTCCTCGGGGGGCCGTCGTCGTGTCTGGGGGCCGTCGTCGTGTCTGGGGGCCGTCGTCGTGTCGCGGAGGAAAGTCAGGCGGTCGGTGCGCCGAGCCCGTCGCCGTCCGTGATGTTCTGCAGGCGCACCTGGCCGCGCGCGATCGTGCGGTCGGTCTCGTCGGTGATGACGACCGACCAGAGCTGCTGACGTCGCCCGCGGTGAATCGGTAGCGCCTCGGCGGTGAGCACTCCGCTGCTGGCCGCACGGAGGAAATCGGTGTTGTTGTTGACTCCGACCACGTGCCCGCGATCCCCCAACCACACGGCCCCGCCCGTGCTCGCGAGACTTTCCACGACGGCGCAGTGCACGCCACCGTGCACGATGCCGAACGGCTGCAGCAGCTCCGGTGTCACGGTGTACGAGGCGGTGACTCGATCCGCCGTCACCTCGTCGAACCGAAGGCCGATCACCTTCGAGAAACCGGTGTCGAGCAGTGCCTTCATCTCCTGGTCGGATGCGGAGTTCGTCACGTGGATCCCGTCGTCTGCAGTGGTCGGTGCGGTCGTCCGCACCGTGCCCGCAAGTAGACCAAACTGCGACACCACAAAAAAGCGGCGGGTCCCGCGGTACGGATACCGCGAGACCCGCCGTGGCACGGATCGGCCTGTCGCTGCAGCCCTCAGGACATCTGCACGATCCGACGACGTGACCGAGGACGACTGTATAGGACAGGCTGCCCTAAGTCACGTGGATCCTGCCGGCCGCGTATCGGGTACCCGACATTGCCGAACGCGTCGATCAAGTGCTGACCGCGCCGCCAGCCGACGTCGGAATCCAGGCCTGCCAGCGCAGGCACTCGCGAGGCCGTCCCGAGCACGCTGTCACCGACGGTGCGACGGAAGCGGCGACCGTCGACCGGGCCGAACTCCGACAGGGCTTCCTCCACCAGGCGTAGCGACGTCACGCAGCGATGTGCGATCCACACCACGAGGGCGTCCTCGCACGGCATGTCCACGACACCGTCGGTCCGTGTGCCCGATGCGCCCGCAACGGCTCGCAGTCGTGGATCGGCCACTCCCGCCCAGTCGATGCCGACATCGCTGTCCAGGTGTAGCCACAAGTTCTCGACCCCCGGATCCCACGCGTATCCGAACCCCACGTACGCCGATGCGACGCGCCCGACCACGGCATGCACGAGCGCCGTCGCCACCAGGTCGATCACCACGTCGGATCGGTCGTGATCCGTCCGGACGCGGTCGCACAGGGCCTCGAACCGGCCGGACGTGGCTCCGTCGATCAGCGGCCACCAGCGTCGCTTCGACTGCAGCGCGAGGTCGGCGACGGCGTACATCCGCGGCGCGTCCGGATCCAGATCGCGCAGCCCCGCCGCAAGCCCGGCGAACCGGGCGCCGGCGGCACGGCGACGCCGCATCGTGTCGGAGTCGATCGTCGGCCACGTGGCCGCGCCGGCCCGTTCACTCCCGATCGAGCAGCTCGGCCCTGTGTCGCCCATCGCCTGCATCGCCCTCGCTCCCCACCTCGTCGACGTGGATCTCGTCTTCCGGAATGAATAAGGTAAGCCTTACCAAGATGTGTGATACCGCTTTGTGGGGTGGATCACAGCGAGCCGAACAGGGCGCCCACACTCTCGTCGTTGCATCCGCCGCGGGGTTAGGCTTGCGTAACCTGACCCGTGCAGTGCTGGATCGACAACGACGAAGAGCGAGGTGGACCGACGGTGACCGATACGGCATCCGACCACCCGCAGCCGGCGGCACTTCCGGAACCGAACGTGGGCGCTCGCCTGCGGCCCGATCGGGACTACTCCGTCGCCGACCGTGCGAGCAGCGTTCCCGGTCGCGGGACGCGCGCCGCCGCGGCCGCGATCGACGTCGCTGTCGGAGTCCTGCCCCTGCTGATCGGCGCGATCGTGGTGCTCTCGCTCCGCGACGCGAGCGGCGGCGGCCAGATCGACAGGTTCGTCTTCGGCGGGCTCGCGGTCGTCGTCACCGTCGGCGTCGTCGTGTGGAACCGTGGTCTTCGCGACGGTCGCAGCGGTCAGAGCGTCGGCAAACAATTACTCGCTCTGGTTCTCCGCGACGCCGATTCCGGCGACGCCGTCGGTCTCCGCCGAGCACTGTGGCACCGCGACCGATGCGAGGTGGTCCGGGTGTCGATCGCCGCCGCCGACGGATTCGAACCGATCCACCCGGACACCTCCATGGCCGCGACGAGACGCCGACGCATCGTCGGGCTTCTGGTTCTCGGCGTCGCCGTGGTCGTGGTCGTCCTCATGAGCATCGCCGTCGGTGCGCGTCCCCTCACCTTCGCCGACATCTACCACGCCCTCGTGACCCCGACGGGCCTGGACACGGACGTCATCGTGCAGTCCCTGCGACTCCCCCGGACCGCGCTCGGATTGATCGTGGGCATCGCCCTCGGTATCGCCGGTGCCCTGATCCAGGGTCACACCCGCAACCCTCTCGCCGACGCCGGCCTGCTCGGCCTCAATGCCGGTGCGGCCTTCTTCGTCGTGATGGCCATCTTCCTGCTCGGAATCACCTCTCCGGGCGACTACCTGTGGTTCGCCTTCGCCGGGTCCGCACTGGCGTCGGTGGTGGTCTTCGGTTCCGCGTCCCTGGGGAACGGCCGGGCGAATCCGCTCAGCCTCGCTCTCGCAGGCGCCGCCGTGGCGTTCTTCCTGCAGGCCATGACGAACGCCGTGGTCCTCCTCGATCAGACGACCCTCGACGGGTACCGCTTCTGGGTGGTGGGGTCCGTCGCCGGGCGGGGCACCGACATCCTGTGGACGGTCCTGCCGTTCATCGTCGTCGGTGTCCTCCTCGCGGTGGCCGGCACGCCGAGCCTGAACACCCTCAGCCTCGGCGACGACGTCGCGAGGTCCCTCGGCACCAACATCGCCCTCACCCGGGTCGTGGGCATCGTGGCGATCACGCTGCTGACGGGTGCGGCCACGGCGGCGTGCGGACCCATCGCGTTCGTGGGCCTCGTCGTCCCCCACGTCGCTCGTGCGATCACCGGGCCCGATTATCGCTGGCTGCTCCCGTTCGCCGGTGTCCTCGGCGGTGTACTCCTGGTGTTGGCGGACGTCATCGGACGCATCGTGGTGCGTCCCGGCGAACTCCAGGTCGGCATCGTGCTCGCGCTCATCGGTGGACCGTTCTTCGTCGCCGTCGTGCGCCGACGCAAGCTGGTGTCCATCTGATGACCGTCGACCTCCCCGCCGGAACCTCCCCGGCCCCCGATCGCAACTCCGGTCACGTCCCCGGCCGACCGGCGTTCCGCCTCGGCGGCTTCTCCACTGTTCGGCGCCCGGTGCGCATCGTGATCACGACGGCGCTCGCCGCCGCCCTGTTCGTGATCTTCTGCCTGAACATCGGACGCGGAGACTTCCCGATCTCCGTGCCCGACGTCATCCGGGTGCTGGTCGGCGGCGGCGAACGGATCGAACGGTTCGTGGTGACCGAACTGCGGCTTCCCCGCGCACTCACCGGACTGCTCGTCGGTGCGGCGCTGGCCGTGTCCGGCGCGATCATGCAGTCGATCACGCGGAACTCCCTCGCCAGCCCGGACATCCTCGGCATCACGTCCGGCGCGAGCGTTGCCGCGGTCACGTTGATCGTGATCAGCGGGGGTGGCACGTTCGTCGGCATCCTCGCCACCCTGGGTCTTCCCGTCGCGGCCCTGATCGGCGGGCTCCTGACCGCATTCGTGATCTACGGTCTGGCCTGGCGCGGGGGGACGCAGGGAATGCGCTTGATTCTCATCGGAATCGCCGTCAACGCCATGCTCATCGCCATGGTCAGCTGGATGTTGGTGAACGCCGACATCAACGACGTCTCCCGAGCCCAGCTCTGGCTCACCGGGACACTCTCCGGTGCCACGTGGTCGCAGGTCTGGCCGGTCCTGTTCGCCGTGGCGGCGCTGGGGCTGCTGTCGGTGGTGCTGTCCTTCCGCCTCGGGGCACTGCGCCTCGGACCCGACACCGCCCGCTCCCTCGGCGTGAACGTGCAGGCTTCCGAAGCCGTGCTCCTGTTCGTCTCGGTTGCACTCGCGGCCGTGGCAACCGCCGTCGCCGGACCCATCGGGTTCGTCGGGCTCGCTGCGCCCCAGGTCGCGCTGCGTCTCCTCCGCGCCCCCGAGCCGCCGCTGATCGCGTCCGCCCTGTGCGGCGCGATCCTGGTGGTCGGCGGCGACCTCGTCGCCCGTACCGTGCTCCCGGTCGAACTGCCGGTGGGCATCGTGACCTCGGCCCTGGGTGGGCCGTTCCTGCTCTACCTCTTGATTCGCGTCAACAGAAAGGCGTCGATATGAGCGCACAGCCCGAGACTCCCGTGTCGCCGACGACCCCCGCTCATCGACTCGCGGCCGAGAACATCTCTGTCGGTTACGGCGATCGCATCATCATCGACGGACTCGACCTCGAGATCCACACCGGTGTGATCACCACCGTCATCGGACCCAACGGCTGCGGCAAGTCCACCCTTCTGCGGACGCTGGGCCGGCTGCTCTCCCCGCGCGAAGGTCGAGTGACGTTGGACGGCAAGGCGATTGCCGGAATGAAGACCCGCGAGGTGGCGCGAACCCTCGGAATGCTGCCGCAGTCCCCCATCGCTCCCGAGGGGCTCACGGTCGCCGATCTGGTCGCCCGCGGACGGCACCCTCACCAGTCCTGGATCAGGCAGTGGTCACGCGACGACGAGTCCGAGGTGGCGCGCGCGCTCGCCCTCACCGGCATCGAGGATCTGGCGGAACGCCCGGTCGACCAACTCTCCGGAGGCCAGCGGCAGCGGGCATGGATCTCGATGGCGCTGGCGCAGGGCACGGACGTGCTGCTGCTGGACGAGCCGACGACCTACCTCGACCTCGCGCATTCCATCGAGGTGCTCGACCTCGTCGATCGCATGCACGAGGACATGGGGCGCACCGTCGTCATGGTGCTGCACGACCTCAATCTCGCGATTCGCTACAGCGATCGCCTCGTCGTCATGCACGAGGGCGCCGTCGTCGCGAGTGGGACTCCCTCGGAGATCATCTCCGAGAAATTGTTGCTCGACGTGTTCGGGCTGTCCGCCGCCGTGATCGACGACCCCGTGTCGGATCGACCGCTGGTGGTCCCGATCGGCACCCGGCACGTCTACGACCGGGTGGGTCCGGTCGCGGCTCCGGTCATCGCGCCATCATCGTTCTGACCAGCCGGACTCCCTGACCCAGCGAGACGTCCGGGAGGTAGGCCCGGCCGATCGCGTTGCCGATGCTCGGCAGGGCGGCGGGGTCGGGGAAAACCATGTACATCGGCTCGTACACCGGCTGGAACTTGGACTTGAACGCCAGGAGCGAGCGGAATCCGTAGACCGGTTCCAGCGTGCGACCCACGACGTCGAGCAGCCGTTCGAGGACCGCGGACAGCGTGGACGCCTCGATCGATTCCTCGGTCGGGTCACCCACCTTCGCCAGCGGCGCGCCGGACAGGCTGAGGAACTCGTACCCCTCTTCCTGCAGGGACAGCGCGGCCGACGCGATCAGGAACTCCATGGCCGGGCGGAACCCCTCCGTTCGACGACGCATGAAATCGAGTGTCCATCCCACGATCTCGCCGTCGCGGTACACCGGCATCCAGGACGTGACCCCGTGTACGGTCCGACTCTCGTCGACGGCGACGAGGACACGCACCTGCGGGTCGTCGACCTCCTCGAGTCCGCCGAGCGTGAATCCCATCTCCGGCATTCCCTTGTCCGCCACCCACTCCTCCGAGATGGCGGTGATCTGATCGGTGATCGCCAGCGGCGCACTGGGAAAGCGCACCCACTCGGCGGCCACACCCGCCTTCTTCGCTCGATTCACCGCGGTGCGCACGTCCTGGAACTTCTTGCCGGTGAACGCGAGATTCGTCAGCGGCAGGACCGTCTCCTCCCCCACCTGCAGGGTCGACCAGCCGAGCTCCGCCGTGATCGCGGCCACCGCCGGGGTGACCGAGTAGAAGCACGGGCTCCACCCGTTGGCCGCCGCGTACTCGGAGAATCCGACAACGGTGTCCCGTCGACGGTCTGCCGGTCCCACCGGATCGCCGGTGGTGAGTGCGATGCCGGACACGACGCGAAAAGCGACGTAACTGCGACCGTCGGGGGCGAACCAGTACCGATTCCCGCGCCAGGTGGTCATCCACGACAACGCACTGCCGCCGCTCGCGCTCAGCAGAGCTCGTGCCCGTTCGGTGCCCTCGGTGTCGGCCCCGTAGGCGGGCTTCACGAACGATCCGACGGTGAGCAGGATCGCCGCCGACCAGAACGCGATTCCCGTCCACTCGTACAAGAACGTCGTGACGGCGCTGTTCGGCAGAAAGGGCGGGTCGAACCACTGCAGCAGAACGGGGGGAACGAGCCGCTGCGGGAAGTCCAGGATCAGTCCGAGCACGGTCGGGGTGCCGTCGTACTGCTCGCGCACCGCGGAACTGACCGCGACGTAGACGGCGCCGAGTACCAGAACCCCCACGCCGAGCACCGTGGCCATACGACGGTAGGTGCCGCGCGGCGCTCGCACGTCGAACGAGCGGCGTGTGACGGTCAACACGATCAGCACCAGAAGCGGAACCAGGAAGGGCACGGCGGTCCGGTAGAGATTGGCCTCTCCCCCTCCGTAGAACACCGTCGCCCGGTCGGTGTCGGGCACGAACCGGATCAGGTAGTTGCCGGCAGCCAGGGCGATCGACACCACCTGCGCCACGACCGCGGCGATCCACGCGAACCGACGACCGCGACGGAGCCCGTCACCGATCACCAGCAGGTAGACCGAGGGCAGCACGCTGGCGACCACCGGTCCGATGCCACCGAGCCGCAGATCCAACAGCCCCCGCCGGCAGTCGGCCGATCCGGGGAAGGTGTCGCAGACCAAGGACACCTCGTCGACGGTCCACGGTTGGCTGCGGAAGAGTTCCCGGAGAACGGCGAACGGCCCCACGGCGTGGGGTGAGAACGCCGCGATCATCGGTCCGATCGCGCTCGCCGCCACGACGAGTGCCACGAGAACTCGACTTTCGCGGCGAGTCCCCGCGAGCCGCTGTGCCCGCGGGGACCGACCGATCAGAGCCGGCCCCACCAGCAGACCCACCACCACACCGGCGAACGCCGTGACGTCACCGAGATGCCCACCGAACAACGCCATCGCCACGGTGAGCGCGGTCAGCCCGACGCGGACGCGTCGGCGCCACAACGTGGTCATGGTCGCGCTCGCCGCGGCGAGTACACCGAGCATCCAGACCGTGGGCCCCGACGTCACTCCCAGGTGGAGTTGGAAACCCCAGCTCTCGTCGAACAGCCGGCCCACACCGGCCAGCACGATTCCCAGCAGGGTCCCGCCGATCTGGGTGACGACGACGGCCAGGGCGAACTTCCTCGATCCGGTACGGCGTTCCACCGGCGCCGCGACCACCAGGAACAGACCGGTGGCCACGATCGCCGCCAGGACACCGACCGGAAGCAGACCCGAGGTCAGGGGTGTCCACAACCGGAGGTCCTCGATCGGAACCAGACCGGTCGCGAGATGGTGGTGGACGAAACTGCGGTAACTGCGGGTGGTCGCGGCGATCACCGCGATCGCCCCCCACATCAGCGCCAACAGCGTGATGCTCACCGGCGCGCGTCGGGCGCCGGTGAGTACCAACGAGCCCAGCCGCACCGACTGACGACGCACGGCGAGCCACCACGTGGCGAGCGCTGTACGCAGACGGTCGACCGCACCGTCGTCCGGTGTGCGGTCCGTGGACGTGGGTGTGGAGGCGCTCGCCGCCGAATCCGTGGTGCCGCCGGTCATGAGACGATCCCCATTCTCTCGCTCAGCCACCCGATCTCCTTCTGCAATCCGGCCGACCACACCTCGAAGCTGTGACCCCCCGGTACCTCGACGTACTGCACGTCCATGCCCGCGGCCTGTGCTGCCGCGAACAGCCGCTGCGCGGCGTCGCGGTACTCCGGATCGCTCTCACCCACCACGAACACCCCGGCGGAATCCGGATACCGTCGCGACGCCATCAGATCCAGCGGATCGACCGCGGCGAACGCCTCCGCGCTCCCGCCGAACGCAGCGTCGAGAGTGCGTTCGCGGTCTCCGAGCGTCGGCTCCGCCTGGCCGGAGAGCACCAGAAAGGTGGGGTAGGTCTCCGGATGATTCGTGGCCATCTGCATGGCGCACGTTCCCCCGTAGGACAGCCCGCCGATCGCCCAATGCGCACGGTTCTCGTCGACCTGCAGGGTCGAGGTCACCCAGTCGGGAACGTCCGTCGAGAGATACGTGGCCACGTTGCCGAGCGGCGAGTCCACGCACAGCGGATTCGCGGTGAGGGAACCGGTGCCGTCGGCCACCACGACGATCGGCGAGAGGCCGCCGTGGTCGGCCGCGAAGCCGTCCATCGTCTTCACCAGAGTTCCGCCGTTCAGCCAGTCCTCGGGCGACCCCGGCTGGCCCGCGAGGAGAACCAGCACGGGCAGCAGAGGACGCTGCGGTGCGAAGTACGCCGGGGGGAGATAGACGATCGCGTCGCGCGCGACGAAATTCGACGCCGTCGCCGGTACCGCAGCCTCGAAGAACCGTCCCCCGGTCGGCAGATTCTCCGGCGGCGTCCACACCGACTGGAGGGGGTCCGCAGTGATCGGATCGGACGAGCGACCGGACACGTCCTGCAGGCTCACCTCGCCGGCCGGAGCGACGCCCAACGCCGTACGCACGGTGGGGTACGCGTCGAACACCGAATTGACCTGCAGACTCACCGCGAGGACCACGGCGACCGCTGCGGCGACGCTCAGGATCCTGGTCCACCACCGACGGGCGACGATCGACCGGGGGACCACCGTGGCCAGCGCGAACACCGCGACGCCGATCCACACGTACACGGCGGTCTCGATCGGATCGGGGAACGGTCGCCAGACCCGCTCGATCACGAACCAGGCGAGCACCGTGATCGACGCCGCCGAAGCCGAGGCCACCGGCACCACGACGGTGAGGTGTCTGCGGCGCCTCGCCGCGACCAGCCACAGAATCCCGAGAACTCCCGCCGCGGCCACGCCGAACGGTAGGGGTCCACTGATCAACGACGCATCGAGAATCGCCACGGACGCAACGATAACCGCGTTGCGGGTCGGCCACTCTCGGACGCGGGCGACACACAGCGCCACGCTCCTACCATGCGTAGTACGCAATTGTGTCGGAGTGCCCGTAAGATGTGCCGAATGGCAGGCCTGGGCGAACTCGAACGAGCAGTGATGGAACACCTCTGGTCGAGTTCGGACCCGCAGACCGTGCGCCAGGTCCACGAGGCCCTCGCCCGGCAACGCGAGCTCGCCTACACCACCGTGATGACGGTCCTCCAACGTCTGGCGAAGAAGAAGCTGGTGACCCAGCAGCGCAACGATCGAGCGCACCGCTACGCCCCCGTACACGGCCGTGAGGAACTGGTGGCGTCCCTCATGGTCGACGCGCTGCAGCAAGCCGACCGATCCGGTGGTCGCGCGGCCGCGCTGGTGCACTTCGTGGGGCAGGTCGGCGCCGACGAGGCAGCCGCTCTGCGGAGCGCTCTGGCAGCATTGGAGTCGAAGGACGATCCCGGGTCCGTTCCCGGGTGACCGCCGACGACCGACGATGAGGACATGAACGCACCGACCGCGCTGACGTTCGCCGTACTGGCGTTGCTGCTCGCGGGTCCCGTACCCGCGCTCCTCGCCCGTGCCACCTGGCCGCATCGCACACCGCGAGCGGCTCTGGTGTTGTGGCAGGCCATCGCGCTCGCCGCCGTTCTCTCCGCCTTCAGCTCCGGTCTCGCCATCGCCAGTCGACTGCTGGTTCCGGGCAGCGACGGACGCCCCACGACCGCGCCGACGGCCGAGATCGACGCACTCGGACTGCCTCTGTGGATCCTGTACGTCTCGGTGTTCGCGTTGACCCTGGTCATCGGAGCTCGCCTCATCTGGGCGACGTCCATGGTCGCGGTCAAGACGCGCCGTCGTCGTTCCCGCCACCGGACGCTCGTGGACCTCCTCGACCGCGGCGGCGCCGCCACCGGCACTCACGGCGCGGATGTGCGGGTTCTGGAAACCCTTGCTCCCCTGGCGTACTGCCTTCCCGGTCTGCGACACCGGGTCGTGCTCAGCGAGGGCACTCTCGCCAACCTCGACGGCGAGGAACTGGACGCCATCCTCGCGCACGAACGGTCGCACCTGCGCGCCCGGCACGATCTGGTGCTGGAGGCGTTCGTCGCGGTCAATCAGGCGTTCCCCCGTGTCGTCCGCAGCACCTCGGCCCTCGGCTCGGTCGAACTGCTCGTCGAGCTGTTGGCGGACGACTCCGCCGTTCGAGTCACCGGACCCAAGCCTCTGGCTCGTGCGTTGGTGGCCTGCTCCGGATCGTCCGCGCCGCGCGGCGCGCTCGCAGCCGGCGGACCGGACACCCTGGTCCGTGTCCAACGCCTCGCCGCGCCCGAGACCGACCGCACGACGGCGGCGTTCGCCTACCTCGCCTCCGCCGCGATTCTCGTGGTGCCCACCGTCTACGTCGCCGTTCCCTGGCTGACCGAACTGTCGCGGCTGTTCGGTCATCACGGTTGAGCCCTCCGACGACGACTGCCGCGACGTCGTACCGTCCGAATAGAGGTCGGACGTCGACTGCCTCACACTCGTTCGGCCGATCGGCACCCGGTGGCGTAGTGTTCAGAGCGGTTCGACTGAACCGTCCAGTTTTTCGATATGGCACAAATTTCGCCGCATTCTTTCTGCGGACGACAAGACACCTCACATTGCGCCCGAGCTCCGCTTGCGCATCGATGACCAGGTGATGTGTGCCCTGGCTCGTCCTATCCGCGCGGCAGCGTTCAGCTCGCTGCGCCGCGACGCGCCTGCAACCCACGAGAGGTACCACCGCGTTGACCAGCGTTACACCCATTTCCACCCCCTCCACCAGCACCGATGCTGCGCCGCTCGACAGCAGTCCTGTCGACGCGAATGTCGCTGCCGAGGTCACGTTCGCCGACCTGGGCCTGCCCGAGGCCATCGTGAGCGCTCTGGCTCGTAACTCCATCACGGTGCCGTCGCCCATCCAGAAGATGGCCATCACCGACGCTCTGGCCGGCCGCAACGTCCTCGGACGCGCGCAGACCGGTTCCGGCAAGACCCTGGCCTTCGGCCTGCCGATGCTCACCCGTCTCGCCGAGGCCGGTGTTCGTCCCGCCCCGAAGCGCCCGCGCGCTCTCATCCTCGTTCCCACGCGTGAGCTCGCCTTCCAGGTCGTGGACTCGTTGCACGCCTACGCGTCGGCGCTGGGACTGTCCGTGCGTCCCGCCGTCGGCGGCACCCCGTTCGGACGCCAGGCCGATCAGTTGCGCCGCGGCGTCGACGTGCTCGTCGCCACCCCCGGTCGCCTCGGTGACCACCTCCGCCAGGGCACCTGCGTGCTCGAGGCCGTGGAGATCACCGCCCTCGACGAGGCCGATCAGATGGCCGACATGGGATTCCTGCCCGAGGTGCGCGAAGTCCTGGGTCAGACCGCGCCGACCGGTCAGCGCATGCTGTTCTCGGCCACCCTGGACCGTGAGGTCCAATCGTTGGTGCGACAGTTCCTGCCCGACCACGTCCAGCACTCGACCGGCGACAGCAAGGCCGCCGTCGAGTCCATGGACCACTACATCCTCAACGTCGGTCGCGGTCAGAAGGACATCGTGTTGTCCGAGATCGCCTCGCGTGAGGGTGGCCGGACCATCATGTTCGCGCGCACCAAGCTCGGCTGCGACGGCATCACCGATCGCCTTCGCGCGGCCGGAGTGCACGCCGAGTCCCTGCACGGCGGCAAGGCGCAGAACCAGCGCACCCGCGTTCTCGATCGCTTCAAGTCGGGGCGCACCCCCGTGCTCGTCGCCACCGACGTGGCCGCTCGCGGCATCCACGTCGACGGCATCGATCTCGTGGTCCACGTCGACCCCCCGGCCGACCACAAGGACTACATGCACCGCGCGGGCCGTACCGCTCGCGCCGGCGCAGCCGGAACCGTGGTCGCGATCGCTCTGCCGAACCAGCGCCGCATCATCGGCAAGCTGACCGGGATGGCCGGCGTCAAGGTCACCTCCGTCGACGTCTCCCCCGGGTCGACCGAGCTCAACTCGATCACCGGAGCCAAGGCGCCGTCCGGCGAACCCGTGCACGAGGCACCGCGTCGCGAGCGCTCCGGCGCTCCCTCGCGTTACGCCGGGGCCGCGCGCACCGGTGGCTACCAGGGAAGCTCACCCCGTACGGGTGGCTACCGCGGTGGCGATTCCGGCGGCTACCGCAGCGGCGAATCCAGCGGCGGCGGCTACCGCGGCCGTGAGGAGAACCGCACCGGTGGCTACCGCGGCGGCGAATCCGGCGGCGGCGGCTACCGCGGCCGTGAGGAGAACCGTCGGGGTACCGACGAGTCGCGTTCCGGGGGCTTCCGCAGCCGCGCGGGCCGAGGCTCCGCAAGCTGATCCGGCTCCGACCGGTACGACGAGACCCGACCAGGCGTTTTCACTCCGTCCGGTCGGGTCTCGTCGTCGGTGGTGACGAGATCGGTCTCGCCCCCCGAGTTTCGGTGGACGCCGCCGCAGGGAAAACTAGGGGCATGACTTCTTCCGATTCCCCCGAACTCGCACAGATCGGCGTCACCGGCCTCGCCGTGATGGGCTCCAACCTGGCGCGCAACTTCGCCCGGCACGGACACACCGTCGCCGTGCACAATCGCAGCGATTCCAAGACCAGAACCCTCCTCGAGGAGCACGGTCAGGACGGCACCTTCGTCGCGTCGTACAGCACCGAGGACTTCGTCGCCAGCCTCGCCGTTCCCCGCAAGGTCGTCATCATGGTCAAGGCCGGCGACCCCACCGACGCCGTGATCGAGGAGTTGGCCGCTCTCATGGACGAGGGCGACATCATCATCGACGGCGGAAACGCGTTGTACACCGACACCATTCGCCGCGAAGCCTCCCTCAAGGAGCGGGGACTGCTGTTCGTCGGAGCCGGCATCTCCGGCGGCGAGGAAGGTGCCCTCAACGGACCGTCGATCATGCCGGGCGGTCCGGCGAAGTCCTACGAATCGGTCGGTCCGCTGCTCGAGTCCATCTCCGCGCACGTCGACGGAACCCCGTGCTGCACCCACATCGGTCCCGACGGTTCCGGGCACTTCGTCAAGATGGTGCACAACGGCATCGAGTACGCGGACATGCAGCTCATCGGCGAGGCGTACAACCTGTTGCGCGATGCCCTCGGGATGGACTCCGACGCGATCGCCGGAGTGTTCCGTCAGTGGAACGGCGGCGACCTCGAGAGCTACCTCGTGGAGATCACCGCCGAGGTGCTCGCGCACACGGACGCCAAGACCGGCAAGCCCCTGGTCGACGTCATCGTCGACGCCGCCGAACAGAAGGGCACCGGCCGGTGGACCGTCAAGTCCGCGCTCGATCTGGGCGTCCCGGTCACCGGTATCGCGGAAGCGGTGTTCGCTCGCGCCCTCTCCGGTGCTCGCGGTCAACGCACCGCCGCACAGGGTCTCGCGTCCGGAACCCTGTCGGCCAAGCCCGAGGACATCGAGACGTTCACCGAGGACATCCGTTCCGCGCTCTACGCGTCCAAGGTCGTCGCGTACGCCCAGGGCTTCGATCAGATCGCTGCGGGTTCCGTCGAGCACGGGTGGGACCTGCACCCCGGCGACCTCGCCACCATCTGGCGCGGCGGCTGCATCATTCGCGCCCGCTTCCTCGATCGCATCAAGGAGGCTTACGAGGCGGATCCCGCGCTTCCCAGCCTGGTTCTCGCGCCGTACTTCCGCGACGCCGTCGAGAATGCCGTGGACAGCTGGCGCCGCGTGGTGTCCACCGCCACGCTCCTCGGCATCCCGGTGCCGGGCTTCGCCTCCGCCCTGTCCTACTACGACGGCCTGCGGGCCGAACGGCTTCCCGCCGCTCTGACCCAGGGACTGCGCGACTACTTCGGCGCCCACACCTACGAGCGCATCGACGCCGAGGGATCGTTCCACACGCTCTGGAGCGGTGACCGGTCCGAGATCCAGGCCTGATCCACCCCGATCACCGGCCCGTCACCGTTCCTCGGTGGCGGGCCGGTGACGTCGATCGCCGCCCGTCCGAGGACCGTCGCGTACGCTCGATCCCCGTGCGATTCCTTCGAGACCAGCGCCCGCCCTACGACCTGACGTACGACGACGTGTTCCTCGTGCCGAATCACACCACCGTCACCTCCCGTTTCGACGTGGATCTGGCCACCGTCGACGGTTCGGGAACCACGGTTCCCATCGTCGTGGCCAACATGACCGCGGTCGCGGGCCGACGGATGGCCGAAACCGTCGCCCGACGCGGCGGGATGGTCGTTCTCCCCCAGGACCTTCCGATCGAAGCGGTCGCCGCCACCGTGGAGTTCGTCAAGAGCCGGGACCTCGTGGCCGACACCCCGGTGGTGCTCACGCCGGACGCGTCCGTGTCCGACGCCCTCGCCCTGATGCCCAAGCGCGCGCACGGGGCGGTCGTCGTCGTCGAGACGACGGACGCCGGGCCCGTCCCGGTCGGCGTGGTCACCGAGGCAGCGTGCGTCGAGGTCGATCGGTTCGCCCGGCTGTCCACGGTGGCCACCGCCGACTTCGTGTCCGCACCCGTGGCCACGAGTCCGCGTGAGATCTTCGAACTGCTCGAATCCCGGCACGAGAACCTCGCCGTGCTCACGGCGGAGAACGGCACTCTCGCAGGCGTTCTCACCCGCACCGGCGCGCTGCGTGCCGGTATCTACGCACCCGCCGTCGACGCCTCGGGCCGACTGCGGGTCGCCGCCGCGGTCGGCATCAACGGAGACGTCGCGGCCAAGGCGACCGCCCTGGTCGAGACCGGTGCGGACGTGCTCGTGCTCGACACCGCCCACGGTCATCAGCAGAAGATGCTCGATGCATTGACCACCGTCGCGGCCCTCGGCCTCGACGTACCGCTGGTCGCCGGGAACGTGGTGTCCGCATCGGGCACCCGTGATCTGATCGCCGCCGGTGCCGACATCGTCAAGGTCGGTGTCGGCCCCGGCGCCATGTGCACCACGCGCATGATGACGGGGGTCGGCCGACCCCAGTTCTCGGCCGTCGAGGAATGCGCGGCCGCCGCCCGCGCGCTGGGCAAGCACGTCTGGGCGGACGGCGGCGTCCGCCATCCCCGCGACGTGGCTCTCGCCGTCGCCGCCGGGGCGTCGAACGTGATGATCGGATCGTGGTTCGCCGGTACACACGAGTCCCCCGGCGATCTGCGGGTCGACTCCTCCGGGGTCGCGTACAAGGAGAGCTTCGGCATGGCGTCCAAGCGTGCCGTCGCGGCCCGAACGGCAACGGACAGCGCGTTCGATCAGGCTCGCAAGGGACTGTTCGAGGAGGGGATCTCGAGCTCTCGGATGCGGCTCGATCCCGAGCGTCCCGGCGTGGAGGACCTGATGGACCACATCTGCGCCGGGGTACGCAGTACCTGCACCTATGCGGGTGCGCGATCGCTGGACGATCTGCATCGCGACGCGGTGCTCGGCATCCAGTCGGCCGCCGGTTTCGCCGAGGGTCGCCCGCTGCCCTCCGGTTGGTGACGGTGCCGGCGCCCGCCGTCCTCGCCGAGAGCGAGTGGGTCCCGCGACGCGACGCCCACCGGCGGCGCGTCGACGGCTCGATCGGCGTCTACCTCGATGCGCGGTCGGCCGGAGCGACGCACCCGGTGCTGGACTTCCTGTTCACCTACTACAGCCTCAAGCCCGGCCACCTCAAGCGCTGGCACCCCGGGTTCGGTGCGACGCTGACCGGAGCCGCGGCGACGGAGTACCTCGGTGGTGCCGGATATCGGGACGCGAACGTCGGCGTCGCGGACACCGCGGTGACCGTGTCCGACGAGTTCGTCGGACGACGTCGGTCGGCACTCGAGTTCGTGATCGCTCTGCTCGACCGCACCGCCGTCCGCCCCCCTCAGTTGGGGTGCTTCGGCCTGCACGAGTGGGCGATGGTTTACCGCGGCGGGGCCGACGCCCTGCGACACCGGGTCCCGCTGCGGCTGGGGCACGACGGCACGGACGAGGTGGTGCGCTCGATGCCACTGCGCTGCACCCACTACGACGCGTTCCGTTTCTTCACCCCGGACGCGGTGCCGCTCAACGTCGAGCCGCTCACCCCGGACCATCGGTTGCTGTCCGAGCAACCCGGATGCCTGCACGCGTCGATGGATCTCTACAAGTGGTGCGCCAAGCTCGGGCCGCTGATCCCGTCGGAGTTGCTGATGGACTGCTTCGAGCTCTCGGTCGCTGCGCGCGAACTCGACATGCGGGCGAGTCCCTACGACCTGAGCGAGTACGGATACGAGCCCGTGAAGATCGAGACACCGAGTGGGCGCGCGGAGTACGTTCGCGCTCAGATGGGCGTCATGGATCGTGCCGTGGAACTGCGCACGCGTGTCGCCGATCACTGTCGAGACGTGGTCGCCGCGGTCGACGCCCGGTGAGACACGCGAGTGCAACTCTGGTCGGGCGCGTGGCTACCAGTGGGTAACATCTAGCTCGACCGGCCGCGGCAACGACGCCGCGGCAGGCGAAAGTCGAACAAAGGGGCTGTGATGACGGAACGCGTCCAGGTTGGTGGTCTGCAGGTGGCAGCGGTGCTCCACGACTTCGTGGAGTCGAAGGCGCTGCCCGGAACCGGGGTCGAGCCGGCCGACTTCTGGTCCGGTGTCGCGTGGATCGTCGCGGACCTGGCTCCGAAGAATCGCGCTCTGCTGGCCACCCGAGACGAGATCCAGGGCAAGCTCGACGCGTGGCACGCGGAGCACCCCGGCACCGGCTACGACCGCGCCGAGTACAAGGCGTTCCTGAAGGAGATCGGCTACCTCGAGGACGAGCCGGCCGATTTCTCGATCACCACCGCGGGGGTGGACCGCGAGATCACCAGCACCGCCGGTCCCCAGTTGGTGGTGCCGGTGCTCAACGCCCGCTTCGCACTGAACGCGTCCAACGCTCGGTGGGGCTCGCTCTACGACGCGCTCTACGGAACCGACGCCATCCCCGAGGACGGCGGCGCGGAGAAGGGCACCTCGTACAACCGAGTGCGCGGCGACAAGGTCATCGCCTACGCCCGGGGATTCCTCGACGAGTCCGCTCCGCTCGCGTCGGGTTCGCACGTCGGAACGACCCGGTACGCGATCGACGGCGGCGCCCTCGCTGTCACCCTCGAGAGCGGCGAGACGGTCGGACTCGCCGATCCGGCGCAGCTGCTCGGGTACACCGGCGATGCCGCCGCGCCGACCGCACTTCTGTTCGCCCACAACGGCCTTCACTTCGAAATTCAGATCGACCCCGAGAACCCCATCGGCAAGACCGATGCCGCGGGCGTCAAGGACGTCGTCCTGGAGTCGGCCGTGACCACCATCATGGACTTCGAGGATTCCGTGGCCGCGGTGGACGCCGACGACAAGGTCCTCGGCTACACCAACTGGCTCGGGCTCATGCGCGGCGACCTCGCCGAGGAGGTCACCAAGGGCGGAAAGACCTTCACCCGCACCATGAACCCGGACCGCACGTACACGGCGCTGGACGGGTCCGAGCTGACACTGCACGGACGCTCCCTCCTGTTCGTCCGGAACGTCGGACACCTCATGACCAGCGACGCGATCCTCGACGCCGAGGGGAACGAGATCCCCGAGGGCATCCTCGACGCCGTCATGACGTCGCTGTGCGGGAAGCACAGCCTGGCCGACGACGTCGCGCTCACCAACAGCCGTACCGGCTCTCTCTACATCGTGAAGCCGAAGATGCACGGCCCCGAGGAAGTGGCCTTCACGAACGAGCTGTTCGGGCGGGTCGAGGACCTGCTCGGGTTGTCCCGCAACACCCTCAAGGTCGGCATCATGGACGAGGAGCGGCGCACCACCGTCAATCTCAAGGCCGCGATCCTGGCCGCGTCGGAGCGGGTGGTGTTCATCAACACCGGCTTCCTCGACCGCACCGGCGACGAGATCCACACCTCGATGGAGGCCGGTCCCGTCGTCCGCAAGGCGGCGATGAAGAAGCAGAAGTGGATCGCCGCGTACGAGGACTGGAACGTCGACACCGGTCTCGCCGCCGGTCTCGAGGGCAAGGCTCAGATCGGCAAGGGCATGTGGGCCATGCCCGATCTGATGCACGACATGCTCGAGCAGAAGATCGGCCACCCCACGGCCGGCGCCAACACCGCGTGGGTTCCCTCGCCCACGGCCGCGACCCTGCATGCGATGCACTACCACCGGGTGGACGTGTTCGCCCGCCAGGAGGAGATCGCGAAGGCGCGTCGGGCGAGCGTCGACGACATCCTCGAGATCCCTCTCGCACCCGACACCTCCTGGTCGGACGAGGAGAAGCAGAACGAGCTCGACAACAACTGCCAGTCCATCCTCGGTTACGTCGTGCGCTGGATCGATCACGGCGTGGGTTGCTCGAAGGTGCCGGACATCGAGGACGTCGCGCTGATGGAAGACCGTGCGACGCTGCGCATCTCGAGTCAATTGCTCGCCAATTGGCTTCGTCACGGCGTGGTCTCCGAGGACGACGTCGTGGCGTCGTTGAAGCGGATGGCCCCGGTGGTGGATCGGCAGAATGCCGACGACCCGACGTATCGAGCCCTGGCCGACGACTTCGAGGGAAACATCGCCTTCAACGCGGCCAAGGATCTGATCCTGCTCGGCACCTCGCAGCCCAACGGTTACACCGAGCCGATCCTGCATCGGCGTCGGCGGGAGTACAAGGCCGCCAACGCCTGACCCGACCCCGCCGCGCAGCCTGGAATACTGGGACCGTGACGTCGATGATCGAACGCGGACCGGTTCCGGCCCGCGCAGCGGATCGGAACATCCCCCGCGCAGCGGATCGGAACATCCCCCGCGCAGCGGATCGGAACATCGATGGGTGAGCACCGACGCCCCGCCTCCGCCGGAGGCGGGGTTCGTCGTGGAGTGAGTCGCGGGCCGATCGTGCTCGTCGTGGTGCTCGCCGTGGCCGCGGCGACGATCTTCGGGTGGCTCGCTCTTCGTGACCGCATCACCGCCCAGGGCGAGGAGGCGGCCCGAGCGTGTGTGGAGGGCCCGTCCACCCTGTCGGTGGTGGCGAGCCCCGACATCGCCGAAGCCGTCCGCGAGATCGCCGCCGACTGGGACGCGACCGAACCGGTGGTCCGCGATCGATGCGTCACCACCGATGTCGTCGCGGGCACCGAACCGCTCGACGGCACCGCCCTGTGGATTCCGGCGTCGTCGGCCGTCGCCTCCCGGGTGACGGCCGACGCGGGTCGCACCCAGGGACCGCCGCGCGGCTTCGCGTCGAGTCCGGTGGTGCTCGCGGTGGCACCGGCTCTCGCCGACGTCCTCGGCCGGGCCGGCGTGGAGTGGGGCGACCTTCCCGCACTGACCTCTCGGCCGGGAGCCCTGGACGAACTCGGCGCTCCGGGCTGGGGCGCGTTGCGTCCGGCGTTGCCCACCGTCGACACCGAGACGACGACGGCCGCGCTGGGCGCCGTCGCCGCCGCGGTCGGATCACCGGCCCAGGACCCGACCGGTGCTGTGGCCCCGGCGGTGACCGCGGAGCAGGCCGCGTCCGCCCCGGTCCGGGACGCCGTCTCTCGTCTGTCCATCGCGGCCTCGGCCGTCGCCGACGCACCGGCCGATACCGCGGCGGCACTGGCGATCATCGCGAACGCTCCCGATCCTGCCGCCGCCGCGATTCATGCGGTCCCGGTCAGCGAGCAGCAGGCCGTCGCCGCCGAGTCCGACGGAATGTCCATCGCGGTGTTCCGTCCCGCCGGGCCGACTCCCGTCGTCGACCGTCCCGCCGTTCTCCTGACCGGCGTCGACGATTCGCAGAGCCTGGCCGCCGCGGAGTTGCTCGAGTTCGCCCGAGCGCCCGAGCGGGCGGGGATCGTCACCGCCGCCGGGTTCCGAGTTCTCGACGCGGACGGGACACCCCGTGCCGCACCCTCGACGCCCGACGGAACCTCGCTTCCCGACATCGAGGCACCCCTGCCACCTCTCCCGGACGACGCCGCGTCCGTACTGCAGGACACTCTGGCCGCGCCGGTGCGACCGAGCGCTTCCACCGTGCTCCTGGACGTGTCGGGATCGATGGCGTCCGTCGACGCCGGAGACACCCGTCTCGCCAACGTCACCGATGCCCTGCAGGAGGCCATCGGCCGGGTGCCCGCGACCTCCAGCGTGGGGCTCTGGGTGTACAGCCGTGCGCTGGTCGGTGACACGCCCTACCGAGTGGTGTCCGAACTGGCGCCGCTGAGCGACGATCGCAGGGCCGGCATCGCCGCCGAACTCGGCACCCTGACACCCGCCACCGCCACCTCGACGTACGCTTCCGTCGTCCAGGCCTACCAATCCGCCGTGGCATCGTGGAACCCCGACGGGCCCAACTCCTTGGTGCTCGTCACCGACGGCCCGGACGACGACACCTCGCTGACCTCGGCGACGTTCCTCGACACCATCGCCGCGGCCTCCGACCCGGCGCGCCCCGTCCGCATCGACGTCGTGTCGTTGGCGGAGAACTCGGATATCGACACGTTGCGGTCTCTCGCAGCGCAGACAGGTGGACAGATGATCGAGACGACCTCCGCGGACCCGGGCCTTCCCGGTCTGCTCGAACGATCCATGGCGCCCGCGTGATCCGAATGCTCGTCTTCGGCGTGATTCTCGGACTCGTCACGTTCTATCTGCACCGGCGCCTGGTGGTCGCGACCCGACTCCCCCGCGGAGCCCGCTGGGCCGCGGACGCCGTCCTCGTCCTCTTCTGGGCCGCGGCCGTCGTCGGTTCCGGGAACGCGGAGGTGCTCGATCCGTCGTGGGCCATGCCGATCGCGTTCCCCGGTCTCGTCTGGCTGGCCGCGCTGTTCTATCTGACCGTCGGCGCGATGATCATCGGGGTGATCGCCCTCCTGGTGCGGGCCGGATCGGCCTTGACGCGACGCGACGGCACGTCGGCGCGGACCTCGTTCGTGCGTGCGAGCTCCGCCGTCCTGGTGGTGGGCACGGTCGGCGCCGTCGGATACGGCGTCGTGGAAGCTGCGAACCCACAGGTCACCCGAACCGCGGTGGCGTTGGACGACCTTCCCTCCACGTTCGAGGGCACGTCGGTCGCGTTGGTGTCCGATCTGCACATCGGCCCGTCACGCGGTCGAGATTTCGTCAGCGACCTCGTGGAGACCATCAACGCCGAGGACCCGGACCTGATCCTCGTCGCGGGTGATCTGGTGGACGGTCGCGTGGATCTGGTCGGCGACGAGCTGGCCCCGTTGGCCGAACTCGATGCGCCGCTGGGTGTGTACGTGACCAGCGGCAACCACGAGTTCTACGCCGGCGACGGCGGCCGGTGGCTCGATCTGTACGACTCGCTGGGGCTGACGGTGCTGCGCAACGAGAGCGTCACGCTGACTCGGGGAGACGACCGGATCGATCTGGTGGGCATCGAGGACGCGACGGCACCGGACCCCTTCGCACCCGATCTGGTCGATGCGCTCGCGGGTACGACCCCGGAGGGGTTCTCCCTGCTGGTCGCACACCAGCCGTTGCAGGCGCTGGAGGCGTCGGATCTGGGAGTCGATTTCCAGGTGTCCGGCCACACCCACGCCGGTCAGATCTGGCCGATCCGGTACCTGGTGCCGTTGCAGCAACCCACGGTCGAAGGGCTCGACATCATCGGTGACACCACCGTGTTCACCACGCGCGGCGCCGGCACGTGGGGGCCACCAGTGCGCGTGGCGGCGCCCCCGGAGGTGTCCATGCTGGAGTTGCAGCGCCCATGAGCACCGGGTGAGGCGGGGAAGACCCGCCTCACCCGATCGAACTCAGTCGAACGCCTCGATCGGGGGGCACGAGCACACCAGGTTGCGGTCGCCGTGCGCTCCGTCGATGCGTCGCACCGACGGCCAGACCTTGGGCCGGGACGTCCCGCCGGGGTAGGCGGCGATCTCCCGTGAGTACGGGTGCGTCCAGTCCGTGGCCAGACAGTGCGCCGTGTGCGGTGCGCCGCGGAGCGGATTGTCCTCCACCGACCACTCTCCCGACGCCACCTTCTCGATCTCCTGCCGGATGGAGATCATCGCGTCGACGAACGCGTCGATCTCCTCGAGGTTCTCGCTCTCGGTGGGTTCGACCATCAACGTGCCGGCTACCGGGAAACTCATGGTCGGTGCGTGGAAACCGTAGTCCGCCAACCTCTTCGCGACATCGTCGACGGTCACCCCCGTGCGCTTGCTGATCGGTCGCAGATCCAGGATGCACTCGTGCGCCACCATGGAGCGGTCTCCGGTGTACAGCACCGGGAAGTACTCGTCGAGACGACGGGCGATGTAGTTGGCCGATGCGATCGCGGTGAGCGTGGCGCGTCGCAGCCCGGTGGCACCCATCATCCGGATGTAGGCCCAGGTGATGGGCAGGATGGACGCGCTCCCGTACGGCGCTGCCGAGATGGCGCCCGTCTCCCCCAGCTCCGGTTCGAACGGGTGGCCCGGAAGGAACCGCGTCAGGTGCGACCGAACGCCGATGGGACCGACACCGGGGCCACCACCTCCGTGCGGGATACAGAAGGTCTTGTGCAGGTTGAGATGGCTGACGTCGCCACCGAAGCGACCGGGCCGAGCCACCCCGACGAGTGCGTTGAGGTTCGCCCCGTCCACGTAGACCTGACCGCCTGCGTCGTGAACGGCCGCGCAGATGTCGCCGATCTCGTGTTCGTAGACCCCGTGCGTGGACGGGTAGGTGATCATGATGGCGGCCAGGGTCGCCGCATGCTGGTCCACCTTGGCGCGGAGGTCGTCGAGATCGACGTCCCCGTTGTCGCGGCACGCCACCACCACGACCTTCATCCCCGCCATGACCGCCGACGCGGCGTTGGTGCCGTGCGCACTCGACGGGATGAGGCACACCGTGCGCTGATCGTCACCGCGACTGCGGTGATAGTTGCGGATCGCCAGCAACCCGGCGTACTCACCCTGACTGCCCGCGTTCGGCTGCAAGGAGACGGCGTCGTACCCGGTGACCGCGACGAGCCACTGCTCGAGGTCCGCCACGATGCGGAGCAGACCGGGGGCGTCCTCCTTCGGGGCGAACGGGTGCAGGCCGCCGAATTCGGGCCAGGTGATGGGTTCCATCTCGGCGGTGGCGTTGAGCTTCATCGTGCAGGAGCCGAGGGGGATCATGCTGCGGTCCAGAGCGATGTCCTTGTCCGACAACGCGCGTAGGTAGCGCAGCATGGCCGTCTCCGTGCGGTAGCGCAGGAACGCCGGATGCGTCAGGAACTCCGAGGTACGCACCAGGGCATCGGGAATGCGCGACTCCCCCGGCTCGTCGACTCGGGTCACGGCGAACGCCGTCAGCACGGCGTCGACGTGCGCCTCGGTCGTGGCTTCGTCGCAGGTGATGCCCACGTGGTCGTCGTCGACGAAGCGCAGGTTGATGTTCGCGTCCGCCTTGGCCGCGGAGACCACGGCGGCGGCGCGACCGGGCACGTTCGCGAGCACGGTGTCGAAGAACGCGGAGTGCACGACGGTGACCCCACCCGCCTCGAGGGACGCCGCGAGTGCTCGCGCTCGACCGGCGACCCGATTCGCGATCGCGGTCAGACCGTCCGCGCCGTGGTAACTCGCGTACATGGCGGCGACGACGGCGAGGAGCACCTGCGCAGTGCAGATGTTGGACGTGGCCTTCTCGCGTCGAATGTGCTGTTCCCGCGTCTGCAGGGCCAGCCGGTACGCGGGGGCGCCGTCCGCGTCCACGGACACGCCCACCAGGCGGCCGGGCAACTGCCGAGCGAGCTTGGTGCGCACGGCCAGGAAGCCCGCATGCGGTCCGCCGTACCCCATCGGTACGCCGAAGCGCTGAGTGGTCCCGAAGCTCGCGTCGGCGCCCTGCTCCCCCGGCGACGTCAGCAGTGTGGCGGCGAGGAGGTCGGTGCCGACGGCCACCAGGGCGCCGCGCTCGTGTGCCGCGGAGATCACGTCGGTCGCGTCGACGACGCGTCCGGAGGCTCCCGGGGTCTGCAGGACGACGCCGAAGAAGTCGCCGTCCGGGAGTCCCCGAGTCAGATCGGCGTCGACGAGTTCGATGCCCAGTGGCTCCGCCCGCGTCGCGATGACCGCGCGCGTCTGCGGAAAGAGATCCTGATCGAGGACACACCGGGGTGAGGTGGCGCGATTCGCGCGCCGCAACAGGGTCATCGCCTCGGCCGCCGCCGTGCCCTCGTCGAGCATGGACGAATTGGCGATGTCCATTCCGGTGAGATCGGAGACCATCGTCTGGAAGTTGAGAAGCGCCTCGAGGCGGCCCTGGCTGATCTCCGGCTGATACGGCGTGTAGGCGGTGTACCAGGCCGGGTTCTCCAGGATGTTGCGAATCAGTACGGGAGGCGTGAGCGTCGCGTGATAACCGAGACCGATCATGGACGTGGCCACGGTGTTCTGCGCCGCGAGAGCGGCGAGTTCGGCCAGGGCCTCCTGCTCGGATACCGGCGGCGGCAGCGCTTCGAGACCCTCGGCGACACCGTCGTGCACGGAATCGAGAATGTCCGACGGCACGGCCGCGGCGGCGAGTTCGTCGAGATCACGCACGCCGATGACCTCGAGAAGACGCGCGGTCTGCTCGGCGTCGGGGCCGATGTGCCGGTCGACGAAGGTGCGGCTGAATTCGGTGGACACATGAACTCCCGTGCGAGTCGAGGCCGAGGTGCACGCCCTACACGCAGGGAAGGGCGCCCCTCTCCCTCTGTCTCGATGCCCCGCGCGGGGCGCCTGAGAGATTCGGCGTCGTCGACGCCTTTCCCCGTGGGCGGGTGGTCGATTCCACCGCTTTCCAGAGGCGTCGGAGCCCGCACGGTCCCGGGTGCCTGAGAGATTGACGGAGAGGTGCTGCTCCTTCGGCGCTCGACACGACTCGTGACGAGTCGTCTCGAAGCTCTCCCGCGCGGCGTCGACGCGTACGCCAGTGTAGGCGAACCCGGGTCAACCGGTCTTGCGGCTCGCGCGGCTCTTGCGGCGGGAGGCCAGTTCGTCCTCCGGAGTCGGTTCGCTGTCGCCGCCGTCGGCACGCTCGGCCGGGAAGTCGGCGATGGCACCCGTGAGTTCGCGCATCGCGCCGCTCACCGCGATACCGAACACGCCTTGACCGCCCTGGAGGAGGTCCACGACCTCTTCCGCCGAGGTGCACTCGTAGACGGTGGTGCCGTCGGAGAACAGCGTGATCCGCGCGAGGTCCGCGACACCGCGTCGACGCAGGTGGTCGACGGCGACTCGGATGTTCTGCAGCGAGATGCCCGTGTCGAGCAATCGTTTGACGATCTTCAGGACGAGGATGTCCTTGAACGAGTACAGCCGCTGGCTGCCGGATCCGGCCGCGCCGCGGATGGACGGCACCACCAGACCGGTGCGTGCCCAGTAGTCGAGCTGGCGGTAGGTGATGCCGGCGATCTGGCAGGCGCTCGGGACCCGGTATCCGACCAGTTCGTCCGGGATGGAGTCGTCCGGAAACAGGCCCGGTTGAACCTCGTCCGTGACGTTCGAGTCCAGCAGAGTCATCTGCTCCGGCTCGTGCGGCTCATCTGCCACGTGTTCTCTCCCTCTCGGATACTTCATCGCTCGCGTCGCTCCGAATGTGGAGACGCCGCCGACCCAGCGAAGAATTCCGTGACGATCGTTCCGTCCGAGGATACGCCCCCGACCGCGTGTGCGGCACGTCCTTCTGTCGACCCGAACGCTATGGTCCGAAGACCGGCGAGGCAACGCGCCACGCCCAGACTCTCAACCTAATGTCGAGGGTGAGACTTGATCGTTATCAACCGTCCGTGGCCTTGAAGTCGTCCGGCGAGATGTTGTCGAGAAACTCCTTGAACTTCTCCACCTCGTCCTCCCGTTCGTCGGGCATGACCAGACCCGCCTCGGCCAGGACCGGTTCCTCGGCGAAGATGGGCACGCCGGCACGCAGCGCGATGGCCACCGAGTCGGACGGACGCGCCGAGACCCGAATGCCCTGATCGAAGACCAGGTCGGCGTAGAAGGTCCCCTCCTGCAGGTCCACGATGCGGACCTCCTTGAGGGTTCGACCCAGCGCGGTCACGATGTCGCCGATGAGATCGTGGGTCAGCGGACGCGGTGGTTGCACGCCCTGCTGTTCGAGCGCGATGGCGCTCGCTTCGGTCTGCCCGATCCAGATCGGTAGGTAGCGTTCGCCTTCCGATTCCCGGAGCAGCAGAACCGGCTGGTTCTGCGGTTGTTCGACTCGGATTCCGATCACGCGCATCTCGCTCATCGCGCCGCCTCCCAGTGACAGTCGTCGATCGACGTCCTTTCGGCCGATCGACGTAGAACCCAGTGTATGGGCCGTCCGGTGCGGCTCACCGCAGGGACGTGCCCCGACCGTCGTTGTCCGACGGGCACGCTACCGATCGAGCATGCCGCGAACCGCCGATTTCACCAGCGATGTGTGCAGGGTGAGAGACAACGCGGCGAGCTCGCGAACCAACTCCTCGGCGCGGTCCCGAGCGCCCGCGTCACGGCTCATCGCGACGGGCCCGGCGATCTGCGCCACCAGACCCGCTTCTCGGTCCGCCGCGAGCTTGAAGGCGCGCAGATGCCGGACCTCGAGACCGAACTGCGCCATCGCCGACGCCGTTCGCGCCAACATGACGGATTCGTCGTCGTAGAACCCGCCCGGCCCCGGTGTGATGAGGCCGCTCTTGTGCAGGTCGTTCAGGAAGGACTCGGCGCACCCCGCGCGCTCCAACAGATCGGACCGCGTGATGCGGACCTCGCGGTCGACGAGAAACTCGTCGGGCGAGACACTCCCGGGCGCGAGCGCCAGGGCGCGCGGACCTCGCTGCGCCACGGCCTCGTCGCGAACCGACACGGTGGAGCCGTTGTCGAGGGCGTCGAGCTGCTCCTTGATGACCTTGAGGGGCAGGTAGTGATCGCGCTGCGCCGTGAGAACGTAGCGAAGACGCTCGCAGTCCTCGATCGAGAAACGCCGGTATCCCGAAGCCGTTCGTTCCGGGGAGATCAACCCCTCGGCTTCGAGAAAACGGATCTTCGAGATGGTGACGTCGGGGAAGTCGGGGCGGAGTCGATCGAGAACGGACCCGATCGACATTCCGCCGTGGGACTGTTGCCCGACTGCTGTCATTGGCTGCCCGCACCAGCAGACGACTCGCCGACCTGGCCGGTGGCGTTGGACTTGGGTCCCGTGAGGAACACGAGTCGGAACTTACCGATCTGCACCTCGTCGCCGTTGGCGAGAACAGCGGCGTCGACCGGCTCACGGTTGACGTAGGTGCCGTTGAGGCTGCCGACGTCGACCACCTGGAAGTCGTCGTCTTCCTGACGGAACTCCGCGTGCCGACGGCTCACGGTGACGTCGTCGAGGAAGATGTCACTGTCCGGGTGGCGGCCCGCCGAGGTGGTGGGCTGATCGAGCAGGAACCGGGATCCGGCGTTGGGACCGCGCTTGACCACCAGCAGGGCCGAACCCACCGGCAGACCCTCGACGCCGGACACCGGCGTCTCGGTCGCCTGCGGGGCCGCAGCGGAATCCACCTCGTTCAGGAAGTCCGTTCGGAACACCGAAGTGGTCTCCGCAGGTGACTCTCCGTACACGCCGTCGTTACCGTTATCGCTCACGTTTCTCCTCCTCGATCTGACCGTCGAGCCACCTGACGGTTCAGCACATTCTCGATCACGCTTATGACTGTCGGCGGCGTCCGACGACTACGGGCCGATCCGGTTGCCCGGACCGAACTCGACAGACACGAGACACCGTGCGACCACGTGAGGACCTTACCGACCGTACCTTGCACCCCGGTACGCCCGGGCACGCTTGCGCGGTACTCGCCGCCGCCCCACACATCACGCCGTCGCCGACGTCATTCCGTGGTGATGGCCGCGTATCCCTCGGCGTCGAGCATCGCGTCCAACAGGTCGTCCAGTTCGGACTCCGACTCGATGGTCAGGTCCACCAACCACCCCTCACCGTAGGGGTCGGAGTTCACCAGCTCCGGATCACCGTCGAGTTCTCCGTTGACGGCGAGCACCGTGGCCGACACGGGCGAATAGATGTCCGAGACGCTCTTCGTCGATTCGACCTCGCCGAGCGACTCCCCCGCCGACACGGCGTCGTCCACGGCCGGGAGCTGCACGAAGACCACGTCGCCGAGTTGCGATTGCGCGAAGTCCGTCACCCCCACGCGGACCGTCGTGGGCCCGGTGCGGTGAACCCACTCGTGCTCCGCGGTGTAGCGCAACTCGGTCGGGATATCGGTCTGACTCACAGGGGTGAATCCTTTCGTCTGAAATCGGACGTCACGGGGACGAGATCGAGCAGCGGCGCTTTCGTGCGCCCAGGGTATTCACGCGCTTCTCCGACCCGCAATACGAGAGCCTGCGTCACACTCGGGGCAGTCGACGTACCGGGCCCAGCGCGAGCCACAGATAGAGGGCGCCGGTCCACAGGTAGAGACCGACACCCCAGATCAACAGGGCGGTCGCCGGTGCGTACACGGCGTCGGCCACGGACCAGTCCGTCTCCGCGACGAGCAGGAACGGCATGGCGGCCATGAGCACGAACGTCCCCGCCTTGCCGAGGTAGATCACCTCGGGCGGCCCGAGGCCGCGAGGCCGGTACAGCAGCAGCGCGAGCGCGAGGATCGCGTCTCGCCCGATCAACAGAACCGCTACCCACCACGGAATGATGTCGGCGACCGCGAAGGCGATCAGAGTGGTCACCATGTAGAGCCGGTCGACGAACGGGTCGAGAAGTTCCCCGAGAGCCGACGATTGATCCAGGAGCCGGGCGAGTTTCCCGTCCAACCAGTCGGTCCCACCGCTGAGAAGAAGCAGGATCAGCGACCAGCCGTAGGACTGCTCGACGAGCAGCAGGTAGAGGAACACCGGAATGCCGATGAGCCGCAGCAGACTCAAGGCATTCGGCACGGTGACGATGCGCCCGCTGCGAGCCCGCTCCGCCCGGGGCCAGTCCCTCCCGGACAGATCTTCGGTCACCGGGCCAGACTGCCACATCCGAGAGGCTCGACGAGCCTCCGCGTCACTTCCACGCGAAGACGGGCTGCTCGTAGTCCGATACCCGTGTCGAGCGGCCCTGCAGCACGACTTCGCGGAACTGGTGCACGATCGCGCCGGTGGGCGCGTGCACCAGCGACGTCCGAAACGGCCACTGCACGACGGGCTTGTCCGACTCGGCGATCTCGACGAACCGGGGATCGACGTCGAGCTCGTCCACCCCGACCCGATACAGCGTCTCCACCTCGTCCGGCTGAAGCACCTCGGTCCCGGAATGATCCGCGACCCACACCACGAAGGGTCGGATGACGTAACCCGAGCGGGTCTCGTAGTCGTCCAACCGACCGAGAACCCGCTCCGGACCCACCTCGATCCCCACTTCCTCCGCGAGTTCGCGGAGGGCAGCGTCCACCCGCGACTCCCCCGGATCGACCCGCCCGCCCGGCAGGGCGAACTGGCCGGGGTGCGCCCGCATGCGCGACGGCCTCTTCGTCAGCAGCACGTGTCGGGAGCCGGGGTCTCCGCCGACGGCGATCACCACCGACGCGTGCCGCGCGCCGGACTCCAGGCTCACGGCGTCGAATCGGTCGAGAGCAGCGGTGATCGCGTCGACTTCGAGACGGATGTCCATCGCTCGACTCTAGATCGACGTCTCGGCTCGTCGCGGCCGGACCATCCGGGCGAAACCGGCGCAGCTTCCCGCCCGCGGTTCTAATCTCGGATCATGGCTCGACCGGTACCTCGAGACGCAGGATCGACCACGCCGACACGTGCGCCCGACGCCGGGGCCACCCGGGACGAGATCGCCCTGTCCTGGAAGCGTTCCGCGTCCGCAGGATTGCTGCCCTCCGCCACGCTCGAGAACGCGAGCCTCGGCGACGTGGATCGGCGCAGCCGGCTGCTCTCGGCGGCGAACCCGATCCTCGACCGGATGGAGAGCCTGCTGGACGGCGCCGGGTACTGCGTGGTCCTGGCCGACCGAAACGCGCAACTGGTCGACATGCGTTTCGGCACCCGCGGGCTTCGCGACGCCGTGTACGGACTCGGGGTGGTTCCGGGTCGATCGTTCACCGAGCAGTCCGCGGGGACCAATTCCATCTCGACGACCTTCGAGCTCCGGGCTCCTCTCGCGGTCCGCGAAGGTGAGCACTACGTCGAGTCCATGCGGCGGTTCAGCTGTTACGGGTATCCACTCATCCATCCCGTGACCAGGCGGACCGAGGGCGTCCTGGACATCACGTTCCTGGCGGCCGAGGACAACCCCCTCCTGCGTCCGATCCTGGTGCACTCCGCCCACGACATCGTGGGCCGACTTCTCGACGAGACCCGCAGCGGCGAGCAACGACTCTTCCACGCGTTCCAGGATGCGTCCGCGCGCCGCCACGGCGCTCCGGTCGTGGCCCTCGCGGACGAGATCCTGCTGGAGAACACCGCGGCCGCCCGCATGGTCGGGCCCGTCGACCACGCGGTGCTGCGATCGATGGCCGACGACGCCTCGAACCGTCGCGGTGCCATCGCACGTCTGACCCTCGACAGCGGCGCGGTGGTGTCGGTGTGTTGGACCAGGCCGGCCACGGCATCGGGGTCGGTGTTCGAGATCGATCCGGTCGACACCCCATCCCGGCCGATGCAGACGTCTCCGGTGTCGACCGTCCGCCCGGGGCGGGAGCATCCCGTGACCACGGCCGTGATCGGTGAGCCGGGAACCGGAAAAACCCGGTGGTTGCACCGTTCGACGGCGGTGACGCAATCCGAATGGTTCGACGCGGCCGACGTGCTCGAGAACGACCGCTCCGCGTGGATCACCTCCGTCCGCGACGCCGTCGACGCCGGTCGAGATCTCGTCGTCGAGAACGTCCATCTCTTCGATGCCCCGCTCGCCCATCGGGTGCACGAGGTTCTCGGGGCGGCCACGGGCCGAGTCGCACTGTCCGCCGATGCCGAGGCCAACATCTCGGAGGTGCGAGCGCTGCTCTCGCTCTGTGCTCGTTCCGTCGAGCTGCTGCCGCTGCGGCTACGTCGACACGAGATTCCCGACATCGCCCGAGACCTGCTCGTACGGTACGGATCCGCCGCGCGTTTCACCGACGCCGCGATGACCGCCCTGATCGAGTACCACTGGCCGGGAAACGTGGCGGAGCTCGCCACCGAGGTGAGAGAGGCGGCGGCGCGGCGGTCGGTCGGCGACATCACCGAACGCGAACTGCGACGCCCCCGAAGGGCGACCGCTCCGGCGGCGAGGACGGTCCTCGATACCGCGGTACGCGAGGTCATCGTGGCCGAACTCGAACGGCACAACGGGAACAAGCGGATGACGGCGGAACGACTCGGTATCAGCCGCACCACGCTGTACAAGCGAATGAAGGAATTCTCGATCGCCGGATAATCGTCCAGAAATTGGACACTCGATCGATGTGACGGCAGTCACTATCAGATGCATGGATGCGGATATCGTCATCGATCGGCCCACTCACGTGGACACGCTGTTCCCGGGCGTCGAATCGGTGCCACGTCGTATCCACCGCTGAGCGACACGGCGTTCGACCGTCACCACCGAGAGGAACGACAACCACCATGAAGACGAAGGCCGCAGTTCTGTTCGAAGCTCACAAGCCGTTCGAGATCCTCGAACTCGATCTCGACGGACCCGGTCCCGGCGAGGTTCTCATCAAGTACACCGCCGCCGGCCTGTGTCACTCCGACCTCCACCTGATCGACGGGGATCTGCCGCCCCGCTTCCCCATGGTCGGCGGACACGAGGGATCCGGCGTGATCGAGGAGATCGGAGTCGGGGTCACGAAGGTGAGAGTCGGCGACCACGTCGTCTGCTCCTTCATCCCCAATTGCGGTACGTGCCGCTACTGCTCCACCGGCCGGCAGAGCATCTGCGACATGGGCGCCACCATCCTGGAAGGCTGCATGCCGGACGGCACCTTCCGATTCCACGACGGCAAGGGGAACGATTTCGGCGGCATGTGCATGCTCGGAACGTTCTCCGAGCGAGCCGTCATCTCTCAGCACTCGGTGGTGAAGGTCGACGACTGGTTGCCGCTCGAGACCGCGGTGTTGGTGGGCTGCGGTGTCCCGTCCGGTTGGGGTACCGCGGTGTACGCGGGCGGGGTCCGCGCGGGTGACTCGGTGATCATCTACGGCATCGGCGGCCTCGGGATCAACGCGGTGCAAGGCGCGGTCCAGGCGGGCGCGCGTCACGTGTTGGTCGTCGATCCCGTGGAGATGAAGCGCAACCAGGCTCTCAAGTTCGGTGCGACGCACGCGTTCGCGGACGCGGAATCGGCACAGGAGAAATTGACCGAACTGACCTGGGGACAGGGCGCCGATCAGGCACTGATCCTGGTCGGTACCGTCGACGAGGAGGTGGTCACGGCCGCGGCCACCGCCATCGGCAAGGGCGGGACCGTCGTCATCACCGGGCTCGCCGACCCCACCAAGATGACGGTTCACCTCTCCGGACTCGATCTGGTGCTGAATCAGAAGACGATCAAGGGCGCACTCTTCGGTTCGGCCAACCCCCAGTACGACATCGTCAAATTGCTGCGGATGTACGACCAGGGTCAGTTGAAGCTCGACGAGTTGATCACCACGACCTACTCGCTCGAGCAGGTCAACGAGGGCTACCAGGATCTGCGGGACGGCAAGAACATCCGCGGAGTGATCCACTACTCCTGACTCGCGAGAACGAGAGATCGGGTGCCGACGGGTCGCGAACGCGGCTCACGACACCCGATCTTCCCGTGCCCGAAATCGCCGCACCGCGGGCGCCGACGAATACGGCAGGACGTGCTGCCGGTCGGCAGGGAGGACCAGCTCCACCGCGACCGCATCGTCGAGCCGGTACGGCTGGGTGGAGACCAGTCCCGCGAACACCTTTCGTAATCGCGACAGCTCGGCGCGCACGGTGATGGACCGGCCGTGATCGCCGAACAGGTCGGACGCCATCTGCGCCGCCGTGCGACCCGGGCGGTTCAGCGCGAGGACGAGCAAGATTTCCGCATGCCGCGGACTCGGCTGGTGCGTCCAGCGCCCGTGCCGGCTCTGCACCTCGACGACCGTGCGTCGGGAATCGGACAGGTCGATGCGCAGTGTCGTGGCGGCCGTGTCCGGCGACATCAGTCCGTCCCCGCCGGGTTCCGTCGGACGGACCATCCACCCACCGGGGAGCGGCTCGAGGTCGCAGAAACCGAGAGACGGAACCCACAACTGGCCCGGCGCCACCTCGTCGGGAAGCGCGAGTCGGTGACACAGCGGCACCGACGCCACCGCGGCGACCCAGCCGTGACCGTCGACGGCGAGGGCGGGCCGACTCGATCCCGCCATCATCGGGGCAGCCACGGAGCGCAGGCTGTCCAGCGTTCGCCGATGCTGTTCGCGCAGTTGGGCTTCCGCCAGCCGCGACACCGTGTCGATGAGGGCGAGGGTCGTGGGGTGCACCGACGCGGCGGGACCGCTGACGTCGACCAATCCGATCACGCGACCCGTCCGCGGGTCCCTGATCGGTGAACTGGCACAGGTCCACGCATGATGGCTGCGCACGAAGTGCTCGGCGGAGAAGATCTGCACGGCGCTGCGCGAGACGAGCGCGGTGCCGATGGCGTTGGTTCCGACGCTCTCCTCCGCCCAGCTCGCGCCCTCGACGAAACCCAGTCGGTCGGCACGACCCAGAACGGCCGGGGTTCCGCTGCGCCACAACACCCGACCGAGTCCGTCCGCGAGCACCAGCAGGTTGTCCGAATCCTGCAACATCGACTGCAGGCTCGCAGTGAGCTCGGGCAGGATGTCGACGAGTCCGGATTCGCGGCGCATCCGGTCCAGTTCGGCTCCCTCGACCGCGTCGGACGGGCCGTCGTTCTCGGGATCGACGCCGAGACTCATCACTCGTTGCCACGAGTCCCCGATGACGTCCCGAGGCCGCGCGGGTGACCGCTCACCCGCCATCGTGGCGTCGTAGACGGCCGTCAACAGCTGCGCGTAGCGACGGGGGTCCTCCCCGGCGGCCACGGCGGGTTCGGGAACCGCGGATTCGACCATCGTCACCGATTGTGCTCCCCATCACATCGCTGAGCAATCATCGGGTCGGGTCCACCAGGACCTTCATCTTGGTACCGGCGTGCAGGGCCTCGAATCCTTCCTCCACCACATCGGCGATTCCGATCCGGGACACCCATCCCGTGGTGTCGTAGGAACCGGCAGCCATGAGGTCGATGACCGCCCGGTAGTCCGCCGCCGTGTAGCACAGCGAGCCCTGGATGCGAGATTCGTTCATCACGAGGTCGATCAGCGGCGTCGTCAGGGGCTTTTCGTAGATGGCGACGCTGACCACCGGCTTCCGCGCGCCGACGCAGGCGAGCGCGGTTCGAACTGCGGGTTCGACTCCGGCCGCGTCGTACACGGCGTCCGCGCCACTACCGTCGGTCTCGTCGGCGATCAGCGCGGCGACATCCGCGGTAGTCGGATCGAGCGTGCGTGCACCGAGCGCTTCGATCGCCGCTCGGCGGGTGGGGGACGGCTCGACGACATAGACGTCCTCGAGGCCTTTACCTCGCAGAGCGAACCACAGGCCGATCCCGATCGGTCCGGCGCCGAAGACCATGGCCGTGTCCCCAGCACCGACGTCACCGAGCGTCGCGGCGTGGAAAGCCACGGCCATGGGCTCGACGAGTGCACCGAGTTCGAGAGACACGCCATCCGGCAACGAGTGCAGCATGTCGACGGGCACCACCGTGAACTCGGCCATTCCGCCGTCGGACATTAGTCCGTGGAAACCGATGGACTGGCAGATGTTGTAGTTGCCCGCACTGCACGGCCCACAGTGCCCGCACCGATACAGCGGTTCGACGGCCACCCGATCCCCCACGGACCACCCGGTCACGCCGGCACCGAGATCGCAGATCGTGCCGGAGAACTCGTGACCGAGAACCAGGGGCATCTGCTGTCCCGTCAGCACGTGGGGAGAGGTGGGCACGAAGATGGGCCCCGCGTAGTACTCGTGAAGATCGGTGCCGCAGATGCCGTTGAATCCCACCGCGATCTTGACCTGCCCCGGACCCGGTTCGGGCTCGCGGACATCGGCGATCTCGACCTCGTTCGGTCCGTGGTACACAGCTGCGCGCATCGGGTCCGCTCCGTCCCGGTCGGCCCGGCGCCGACCCATGCACACCGTTCTATGTGACGTGCGGCACTCACGAACAGAGTTGCACCGGGTTGCACACCCCCGCGTCTCGCAACGGAGTGCAACCCTTGCGGGCACCCCTCGGACCGCGTGTGCTGTGGATCACAACGAACACAGAGGGAGTACCGATGACACAGACCATCGATTCGCCGGCGGCCACCGACCACGGCGGCTCACCCGACGCACGAGCTCGGGTGGACGCCTGGCTGTCGAGCTTCGAATCCGCCCTCGCACGGCGCGACGTCGACGGCGCAGCCGCGCTGTTCGCGGTGGAGAGCTACTGGCGCGACCTGGTCACCTTCACCTGGAACATCAAGACGGTCGAAGGCCGCGCCGGCGTCGCCGACATGCTCGGCGAGCGCCTGGACGACACCGATCCCCGCGGTTTCCACACCACCGAGCCCCCGGACGAGGCCGACGGAGTCACGTCCGCGTGGATCGCGTTCGAGACCGCCACCGCACGCGGAACCGGGCACCTGCGGCTTCAAGAGGACCCCGACACCGGTGAGCACCGAGCGTGGACCCTGCTCACCACGATGCAGGAGCTGAAGGGCTTCGAGGAACCCCGAGGTCATCGGCGGCCGATGGGAGCGGTACACGGGTCGAATCAGGAGACGAAGACCTGGGCCGAACGGCGCGAACTCGAGGAGAAGGACCTCGGATACGGCGTACAGCCGTACGTCCTGATCGTCGGCGGCGGCCAGGGCGGCATCGCGCTCGGCGCCCGAATGAGGCAGATGGGTGTGCCCGCGATCGTCGTCGACCGCGGTGAACGCCCCGGCGATCAGTGGCGCGGCCGGTACAAGTCACTGTGCCTGCACGATCCCGTCTGGTACGACCATCTGCCGTACCTCCCGTTCCCGGACAACTGGCCGGTCTTCGCACCCAAGGACAAGATCGGCGACTGGCTCGAGATGTACACCAAGGTCATGGAGGTCCCCTACTGGACGAAGACCACCGCGAAGTCGGCGTCCTTCGACGAGACCACCGAAGAATGGACGGTCGTCGTCGATCGTGACGGCGAGGAGGTCACACTGCGTCCGAGACACCTGGTGATGGCGACCGGGATGTCGGGCAAGGCCAACGTTCCGAACTTTCCCGGCATGGACCGGTTCCGGGGGGAACAGCACCATTCGAGCGAACACCCCGGTCCCGACGCGTACGTCGGCAAGAAGGTCGTGGTCGTCGGTTCGAACAACTCGGCTCACGACATCTGCAAGGCGCTCTACGAGACCGGCGCCGAGGTGACCATGCTGCAACGCTCCTCGACGCACATCGTCAAATCGGACTCGCTGTGCGAGATCGCCCTCGGAGACCTGTATTCCGAGCGCGCGGTGGAGTCCGGAACGACCACCCAGAAGGCCGATCTCACCTTCGCCTCACTCCCGTACCGCATCATGCACGAGTTCCAGATCCCCGTGTATCAACAGATCGCGGAGAAGGACAAGGACTTCTACGAGCGGCTCGAGAAGGCCGGCTTCCAGCACGACTTCGGCGACGACGGCAGTGGGCTGTTCATGAAGTACCTCCGGCGCGGATCCGGCTACTACATCGACGTCGGTGCGTCGGAATTGGTGGCCGACGGCAGCATCGCACTCGTCGCGGGCCAGGTCGAACGCCTCACCGAGCACGCGGTGGTGCTCTCCGACGGAACCGAACTACCCGCCGATCTCGTCGTCTACGCCACGGGCTACGGATCGATGAACGGGTGGGTCGCGGACCTCGTCGACCAGGAGACCGCGGACAAGGTGGGCAAATGCTGGGGACTCGGTTCCGACACCACCAAGGACCCCGGCCCCTGGGAGGGCGAGCAGCGCAACATGTGGAAACCGACTCAGCAGCAGAACCTGTGGTTCCACGGGGGCAACCTGCACCAGTCCCGGCACTATTCGCTCTACCTCGGCCTGCAACTCAAGGCGCGGTACGAAGGAATCGACACCCCGGTCTACGGATTGCAGGAGGTGCACCACCTCCGATGACTCGCGGGCCTCAGGGCGCCGTGTCGTACAGGTCGATCGCTTGCGCCCGGCGGATCAGCGCATCCTCCGGGCGCACCTGACCGGGGTTCACCACTCGAGTGGAGAGCACGGAGGAGTACAGCCAGTCCGTCGCGACCCGCACGCGAGCCGACAGGGTGGGCAGCGCGTAGAGGTGGTAGCCACGCGCCACGAACTTCGCCACCGGGCCGGTCAGCGGAATTCCGAGAGGCTTCGCGACGCCGTCGAAGCCGCCGAGGTCGGCGACGAGGCCCAGATCGCGGTGCTTGTAGTCCTTCGCCTCGCCGACGCCCAACGACGCGGCCACGTTGCGTGCGACCGCGATGCCCTGTCGCTGCGCGTGCTGCGCCGTGGGCGGTGTCGGATTCGACGGATCGGCGGCGAGGTCGGGGACCGCGGCGGCGTCGCCGATGGCCCAGACGTCGGGCACGCCGGGAACCGTCATGTCGGCCTCGACAACGAGACGGCCGTCTGCGGTGGGCAGCCCGAGCCGCGCGATGAGCGGGCTCGGTGCGACACCGGCGCCCCAGACCAACGTGCGCGTCGGAACGACCTCGTCGTCCGTCAGCGTCACCGACGTCGCGGTCGCCGAGGCCACCGAGACACCGAGACGTACGTCGACCCCGCGCGTGGCGAGAACGTCCAGTGCCTCCTTCCCCAGACGCTCTCCCAGCTCCGGAAGCACTGCCTCGGCCAGATCGACGAGCACCCATCGCACCTCGTCGGGATCCACCGTCGCCCACCGCGTGGCGATGCTCCGAACCCAGTTCTGCATCTGCGCGACGAATTCGGTGCCGGTGTAACCCGCGCCGACGGCGACGACGGTCAACCGCTCCCGTCGTTCGGCCCGACCCGCCGGGGTGTCCGGCAAGGCGTCCGCCGCATCGAGCTGAGCCAGAACGTGATTACGAATGAACACCGCCTCGCTCAACGTCTTGAGTCCGTACGCGTGTTCGTCCACACCCGGAATGTCGAACTGTTTGGTCACCGAGCCGGGCGCGAGGATCAGCCTGTCCCAGTCGAGGGTGGACTCACCTTCCGGGCCGGTCACCGTCAGGCGATGCCCGCCGAGGTCGACCGCCGTGACGTGACCGAGCACGAGCGTGGTGCGCGGAAGCGTCTGTCTCGTCGAGACCGCGATGTCGCGCGGATCGAGCACGCCGGTCGCGACCTCGGGCAGCAGCGGGCTGTAGAGCAGGTAATCCTGCGGCGCGACCAGGGTCAGTTCCACGCGGTCGGGTCCGAGCAACCTTTCGAGTCGCTGCAATGCGTTGAATCCGCCGAAGCCGCCACCGACGACCACGACCCGAGCACGAGCCGCGGGATCCGCGGTGCGAGACGAGAATCCAGGAAGAAATCTGAGCATGACTCAGAGTAACGCCTACTCGGACGGTGACCGCGGGACTGCGTCAGCGCCCCAACCAGATGCGTTTGCGGCACACAGCGAGCATGGCGGAACGGACCGCCGTGTCCTTCGTCGTTCCGGGCTCCGCGAGCAGGGTCGAGATTCGTTCGAAGAACGCGGTGGCCGGCAGTCCGAACTCCGCGAGGATGTCCTCGCCGGCCCCACCGCCGTGGGCATACCAACGTTCGAAGAAGACCATCATCGCGCGATCGTCGGGGGCGGTGGAGCGGTCCGCGCGGCGGACCGTTGCGGCCTCGGACGAGCTCGTGCGGGCAGGCGTCGGGAAGGGAGAACGTGTCACCGACGAAGTATCACCGATGTACCGGGCCGTGCGGTGAATCTCGGGTGAACTCGGTCGTTGTGACTGCTCATCGCGGGCTCCGGGCGATTCTCGGAACCCGACGAATCAGACACGCCCGGCACCGAGATGTCGTGTCGGGCACAGTCCCTCGCAGAACCGAGCGGTCGGACCTCCCGCTCCGAAGAACAGGTATAAGTTCACGATGACGGTCGGTGGTCGACGGTCACGGCCGAGGAGCGCGCAATTTTCCCCACACGGTGGATTCCCCGACGCGTGATCGTCGGCGTCGTTCTGCCGCTGATCGGCGCCGCCTACGTGGGACACTCCGCGCCCGCGGTGGCATCGGTGCCGTCGCCGGGAGACTTCGCAGACGTGTCCGAACGCACCGCACTTTCCTACGTGAACATCGAGACCGGTGTGCGCGTGGGAACCGCGAACGAGACCGAACCCCGTCCGGGTCTGTCCACGATCAAGCTGTACCTGGTGGACTACGTGATCCGCAACGGCGACGGAAACGCCGACGATCGAGATCGCGCCGAACGCATGATCCGGTTCAGCGACGACTGGGCCGCGTCGCAGATCGACGCGGAGTTCCCCGAGGCCATCGACGCCATCGCCGAGGAGTACGGCCTGACGGCCACCGCCCGCAACGGGTACTGGGGAGATTCGACGACCAGCACCGCCGATGTCGTGCGGTTCCTCGAGGCCAAGAAGCGATCCGACCCCGACAGCCCCGTCCTCGAGTGGATGGCCGGCGCCTCGACGGTCGCCACCGACGGCACCGTTCAGGACTGGGGAACCGGGCGGCTCGTCGGCGTCGTCGGATCGAAGTGGGGGTGGGCCGACGACCGATCGACGGTGGTGGCCTAGGCCTCGTTCGGTGAGGAGTTCATCGTCGCGGCCAACACGTACGGGTCCGACACGGACCAGACCGAGGACGTGCTCGGCGCTCTCGGCGATTTCGACCTCGAGCCCAGCCGACCCGCGTTGCCGGCCTACCCCACCGTGATGGACGTCATCCTGCAGCTCGCCCCACGCTGAAGACACAACCGACCGTTCCGTCTGGCACGTCGCGAGAGTGGGTATCGCTGCTCGATGACGATCAGCCGACTGCGTGCCCACGAGTGACCCCGGGACCGAACGTCGCCGTGGCCGAGAACCACGCCACCCCGCTCAAACGGGCGATCTCGGGAAAGATGCTGTTCGTCTTCATTCTGGGTGACGTCCTGGGAGCGGGAATCTACGCCCTGGTCGGCGAGATCGCCGGCGAGGTCGGCGGCGCACTGTGGGTACCGCTGCTCGTCGCGTCAGCGATGGCCATGTTCACCGCGGCGTCCTACGCGGAATTGGTGACGAAGTACCCGCGGGCGGGCGGCGCCGCCGTGTTCGCCCAGCAGGCGTTCCGCGTGCCGGTGATCTCGTTCCTCGTGGGCTTCTCCATGCTCGCCGCCGGAGTGACCAGCGCGGCCGGTCTCGCCCTGGCGTTCTCGGGTGACTATCTCGGCGTCTTCCTGGATGTCCCGGCCGTACCCGCCGCGGTGGTGTTCCTGCTCCTGGTCGGGTTGCTGAACGCACGGGGCATCACCGAATCCCTGCGCGCGAACCTCGTGATGACCGTGGTCGAGGTGTCCGGACTGGTGGTGATCGTGGCTTTGGCGGGCATCGTTCTCGGCCGCGGAGACGGGGACGCCGGACGCGTACTGGAATTCACCGACGGCACCACCCCCGCACTCGCAGTCCTGGCGGGCGCGCTGCTCGCCTTCTATTCGTTCGTCGGATTCGAGACCTCCGCCAACATCGCCGAAGAGGTTCGCGACGTGCGGCGGGTCTATCCCCGCGCGCTGTTCGGTGCACTCGCCGCCGCCGGCGCCGTCTACGTGGCGGTCGGCGTGGCGGTGTCGGTCGTGGTACCTCCGGACACCCTGGCCGCGTCCACCGGTCCGCTCCTGGAGGTGGTGGACGCGGCGAACGTCGGGATCCCGCCGACGGCATTCAGCGTGGTGGCGCTCGTGGCGGTGGCGAACGGTGCGCTCCTCACCATGATCATGGCTTCCCGCCTGACCTTCGGTATGGCGCGGGATCGGTTGCTGCCGTCGACGTTGTCCCGGGTTCTCCCCGGTCGACGGACTCCGTGGGTCGCGATCGTCGTGACCACCGCCGTGGCGATGATCCTCTGCAGCACGGGATCGGTGGCGGCGCTGGCGGAAACGGTGGTTCTGCTACTGCTCGTCGTGTTCGTCAGCACCAACATCGCCGTTCTGGTTCTGCGGCGCGACCGAACCGCTACCGATCACTTCCGTGCCCCCACCGTGCTCCCGGTGCTCGCGCTCGCCACGTGTGCGGTTCTGCTCACTCAGCAGAGCGGTGCCACCTGGCTACGCGCCGGTGCACTGATGGCCGTCGGAGTCGCGCTCTACGCGCTGGGTCGCGCGCGCGTCCGACGCGAGAACCGACAGGACCCGCAACCGGCCCGATGACTCGGGCTCAGCCGTGCCACCCGACGGCGGTGAACGGGGCGTGCGTGGTGATTCGTCCGACGATGCCCGCGTGCGCGAAGTCCTTCGCCGTCGCGACCGCGTCGAGCGGGGAGGCACCCTTGGCGAGTTCGGCCGTGATCGCCGCGGCGAAGATGCAGCCGGCGCCGGACACGCGCTCGTTGCCGATCTTCGGTGCGCGAAGCACGGTCACGTCGCTCCCGTCGAAGAAGACATCGATCGCGTCGTCACCGGGGAGCGACGCGCCGCCCTTCACCGCCACGTAGCGGGGACCGAGGTCGCCGATCCGGCGAGCCGCCTCGGCCAGATCCTCGACCGTCTCGATGCCGTCCATCCCGGAAAGGGTGCACGCTTCGAACAGGTTCGGGGTCACCACGGTGGCGAGCGGGAGGATCGATTGCCGCAGCGCGTTGTCGGTGTCGAGCGCGGCACCCGGTTCCTGGCCCTTGCAGATGAGGACCGGATCCACCACGACGTGCCGCCAGGACCGCTCGGACAGGGACTCCGCGACGACGGACACGGTGTCCGGGGTGCCCAACATGCCGATCTTGACGGTGTCGAGGTCGTGGGCCGAGGTGGCGGCCTCGATCTGGTCGGCGATGACCTGGCGCTCGATGGGGACGAACCGGTGTCCCCAGCCGGCCGTGGGATCGAAGGACACGATGCAGGTGATCGTGCCGACGCCGTAGACGTCGAGCCGTTCGAAGGTCTTGAGATCGGCCTGCAGGCCCGCTCCTCCGGTGGCCTCCGATCCGGCGATGACATAGGCACGTGTCGACACTGTTCGACTCCTCGATCGGTATGTCTCCGGACTTCCGAAGTTCGGCGGACGTTCGTCCTCCAGTATCGCAAGGGGGCATCGACCGCCGTGAATCGACCGCAGTGACCTGGCCCCTCGCACCGGATTTCGGCACAAATCGGACACTTTCGGCGAGACAGTACTGTGCAGTCGGCTTCGTGGTTAATCTCGAGAAATGCGCAAAGCCCTGTTCGCCGTCACTGCTCTCGCCGCCGGTCTGATCGCCGGCTCCGTGCCCGCTCAGGCGGCCCCCACGGACAACGCCACCTGGATGGGTCAGTACTCCCTCGAGAGATTCGCCGCGTCCAAGACCGGCACCAGCCTCGCGGCCCGCCAGACCGAACCCGACTTCTCGGACACCTACACCTTCGCATCCACGTGCCTCACGGGTCCGTGCGTCGCCACCGTGGTGGGCGGGCCTCCCGCGGACAATCCGACCCTCGCGGGGCGCCTCGTGCAGTACACGTGGGACGGTACGAGCTGGGTGCACGAATACGACTGGGAGTGGGACTGCTTCATGGGCAACGGCGTGCCCAATGTGTTCGCACCCGCGAAGTCCGTCGCGTACTACACCCCGCAGGAGGACGGCACGTTCCGTGGCGTGTGGACCACCGAGATCTTCGGCGAGTCGCTCGAGACGTCGCCGTGCAAGGGCACCGTCGTCATGGACGTGGCCGCGTATCCCGTTGCCCCCGTGCCGATGCCGTCGTTCGGCAGCTAGCCGACACGTCGCCCGCACGAAAAAAGCGGCTCCGGAGGAATTCCGGAGCCGCTTTTTTCTCGTTCTGTGTCGGGCTGACAGGATTCGAACCTGCGACCCCTTGACCCCCAGTCAAGTGCGCTACCAAGCTGCGCCACAGCCCGCCGCACCGTCGAGCAAAGAGCTCGCGAGTGCGTGATGACAGTACCTCAGCGGCGACGGGATACACCAATCGCCGCCGAGGCACGGGGTCTACTTCTTGCGCTCGCGCTTCTCGCGGATCCGCACCGAGATGCGCACCGGACTGCCGTCGAAATTGAACTCCTCACGCAGTCGACGCTCGAGGAAGCGTCGGTACCCGGCTTCGAGGAAGCCGGTGGTGAAGAAGACGAACGTCGGGGGCCGCGTTCCGGCCTGGGTCGCGAACATGATGCGAGGCAGTCGACCACCACGCATCGGCGGCGGCGTCGCGGCCACGACCTCCTTGAGCCACGAGTTCAGCTGCCCGGTCGACACGCGCTTGTCCCACGACGCCAACGACGTCTCCAACGCGGGCACGAGCTTCTGTACCGCGCGCCCGGTCTTGGCGGACACGTTCACCCGCTGCGCCCACGGCACTCGGAGCAGATCGCGGTCGATCTCGCGCTCGAGCTGTCCGCGCCGGTCCTCGTCGACCAGGTCCCACTTGTTGAACGCGATGACCAACGCGCGTCCGGCGTCGGCGACCATCGACAACACGCGCAGATCCTGATCCGAGATCGGCACGGACGAGTCGATCAGGAGTACGGCCACCTCGGCCGCATCGATCGCACCCTTGGTCCGCAGGGACGCGTAGAACTCCGCCCCGCTGGCGTGACTGACCCGCTTGCGCAGGCCGGCGGTGTCGACGAATCGCCACACCTTGCCGCCGAGCTCGACGAGAGAGTCGACCGGGTCGACGGTGGTGCCCGCGACGTCGTGCACCACCGAACGCTCGTCACCGGTGAGCTTGTTCAGCAGACTCGATTTGCCCACGTTGGGCTTGCCCACGAGGGCCACGCGCCGCGGCCCCGCGACACCGGTGCCCTCACGGGGAGTTTCGGGCAGAGCGGCGAGTACGTCGTCCAGCAGATCGCCGGTACCGCGGCCGTGGGTGGCGCTGACGGGCCGCGGCTCGCCCAGACCCAGCGACCACAGAGCGGCCGCCTCGGACTCGGTCCGCGAATCGTCGACCTTGTTGGCCACCAGGATGACCGGGGTCTTCGACCGGCGCAGCACCCGCGCGACGGCCTCGTCGGTGGCCGTCGCACCCACGACGGCGTCGACGACGAGCAGAATCGCGTCGGCGGTGTTCATCGCGAGGGTGGCCTGACGCGCCACGGACTGCTGCAGACCCTTGGCGTCGGGCTCCCAGCCACCGGTGTCCTGCACCATGAACCGTCGGCCGGCCCAGTTCGCCTCGTAGGACACGCGGTCGCGGGTGACTCCGGGGACGTCCTCGACCACGGCCTCGCGTCGGCCGATGATGCGGTTCACCAGGGTCGACTTGCCCACGTTGGGACGGCCGACCACGGCGAGCGTCGGGACCGCGACGAACTCCTCCTCGATACCGTCCGCATCGAAATCGAGCCCCTCCCAGTCGGACTCGGAGTTCCAGACGCCGTCGGTGTCGAACTGCGTGTCGTCGGCCGAGTAGACCTCGGTCGCGTCGTAGGTGTCGTCGCTCATCGTCGGGCTCCTTGCAGATCGCGCACCAGGTTCACGAGGGTGTCGATGACCTCGTCCTTGCCGGAGTCGCTGGTGTCCACGGTGACCGCATCGTCGGCGGGCCGCAGCGGGGACAGGGTGCGGGTGGAGTCGGCGTGGTCACGACGCTCCACATCCGCGAGGACGGCCGCGAAATCGTCGCCGCGGCCCTCCGAGACGTTCTGATCGTTACGTCGGGTCGCACGCGTCTCCGCGCTGGCCGTCAGATAGATCTTCAGGTCCGCGTCGGTGAGTACGACGGTGCCGATGTCGCGGCCCTCGACCACGATGCGTCCGGCCGCCTCCGCGAGTGCACGTTGCTGCGCGACGAGCTTCTCGCGCACCACCGGCACGGCGGACACCGCGGATACCGCGGCGGTGATCTCGGAGCCGCGGATGCGGCCGGTGACGTCCTCACCGCCCACCTCGACTCGCTCCCCCGACGGATCGGTGCCGATGTGGAGATCGAGTCTGGAGGTGATGTCCGCGACGGCCTCGGAATCGGCCGGATCGATGCCGTTGGTCAGTACCCAGGCGGTCGCCGCGCGGTACATGGCGCCCGTGTCCAGGTACGACGCGTCGAGCCGCGCCGCCAGCAATCGCGACACCGAGGACTTCCCGGTTCCCGACGGTCCATCCATCGCTATCACCAGACGGTCGGTGTTGTTCACGGTGCCGTCCGTACCGATGCCGCTCACAGTCCCACCGCCCCGTAGAGGCTGCCGACCTCGCCGCGTCCGAGGACGCGCAGGGTGCCGGGTCGCTGGTCACCGAGAGCGACGGCACCGATGTCGGTGCGCACGAGACGGATCACGGGGTGCTCGACGGCTTCGAAGAGCCGCCGCACGATGTGCTTGCGCCCTTCGTGGAGGACGACCTTGATGAGCGTCTTTCCCTCGTTGACGTCCAGCACCGCGTAGGAGTCCACGCTGGCGGGACCGTCGTCGAGTTCGACTCCGTTCATCAGCTGCTTGCCGACGTGGCGTTCGAGGACACCGTTCACCGTCGCCAGGTAGGTCTTGGACACCTCGAACGACGGGTGCATCAATCGGTGGGCGAGGTCGCCGTCGTTGGTGAGCAGGATGAGGCCCTCGGTGTCGGCATCCAGTCGGCCGACGTGGAAGAGCCGCTGACCGGCCTGCACTCGTTCGGCGACGATGTCGCCGATGCACGGTCGACCCAGATCGTCGGACATCGTCGACTGCCACCCGCGAGGCTTGTTCAGCGCGATGTGCACCAGGTCGGCCTTGACCACGACGCGCGTGCCGTCGACGCGAACGACGGCGGTACCGGGGTCGATGCGCACACCCTGCTCGCGGACGATGCGACCGTCGACCTCCACCCGGCCCTGATCGATCAGTTCCTCGGCCGCACGTCGTGACGCGACACCGGCCTGGGCGAGCACCTTCTGCAGCCGTACGCCGTCCTCGGGGGCGACGTGTGGACGGGGGGTCTCGTCGGTGTGCTGGTGACGCGCGGGTTTCGCGTTGCTCACCGTGACCGACGTGCTGACCTTGCGCTCGGGCTTGGGGGATTTGCCCTTGCCGGTGGGCTTGCCCGACGGTTTCGGAGCGGTGCGGGGGTAGCCGGACTTGGCGGCGCCGCGCTCGGGTTTGCCGTCGGTCCCGCGCTGCGGCTTCCCGCCGGTCCCGCGCTGCGGCTTCCCGCCGCTGCCTCGCGAGACGGGGGTACGGCGGGTCTCGTCCCGCCGTTCCCAGGCCTTCGCGGCCACGGCCTTGTTGGGGCGCTTCTTCTTGCGTTCGGGAGTGTCTCCCGAATCCGGTGTGCCATCACGGCGAGCGGAGTCATTCACAGCAAAACCTGTCTTCAGTCGTTGTCGTCCACTTCGGCGGTGCCGAGGTCGGACTCGTTCTTGTCCTTGCGCCGAGATGCGCGCAGAACCCGTGGATCGGAATCCATCGTGTCGTTGATGTCGTCGATCATGTCCACACCCGGGAGGAGAGGCGCGAGCTCGGGGAGGTCCGACAAGGAGGCCAACCCCAACCGTTCGAGGAACATCTCGGTGGTGACGTACTGCGTGGCACCGGAGTCCGGATCGGGTCCGGACTCCGCGATGAGTCCCCTGGCGAGCAGAGTGCGCATCACACCGTCCACGTTCACACCGCGCACCGCTGATACTCGTGCGCGGGTAACCGGTTGACGATAGGCGATAACGGCGAGGGTTTCCAATGCCGCTCGGGTCAGCTTGGAGCGAGCCCCGTCGAGGAGCAGCCGTTCGACGTACGGCGCGTACTCGGTTCGGGTGTAGAAACGCCACCCGTCGCCCGCGAAGCGCAGGTCGATGCCGCTGCCGCGGTCGGTGAGGTCGGCGGCGACGGCCCGGACGGCCGCGGCGATGCGGGATTCCTCACAGCCCAGTGCGGACGCCAGCTGCGGGACCGATGCCGGGGTGTCCACGACCAGGAGGACGGACTCGAGCGCGGCGCGCAACTCGGGTTCGCTCAGCTGGTCGGACTCGATCTCGTCGGTGTCGACCGGCCGACGCTCACTCGCGTCGCCGGTCGCTTCTCCGTCCACCGTCATCCGTAGTCCTCCATTCTCGCGACGTCGATCTCGTCGTCGGCGCCCGTCCAGCTCACCGACAGTTCGTCGAGCGGTTCGGGTTGTTCGAAGGCCACGACCCGCTCGCGGTACAGCTCGAGCAGCGCCAGAAAACGGGCCACGATGTCGACGGTCACCTCGCAGTCCTGCACCAGATCACCGAACGTGACCCAGGCCCCACGGCCGCGCGCCTGCAGCATCGCCAGGACCGTGCGCGCGTGTTCGGGAACGGACACGGAGGCCATGTGGAGGTGGTCCAGTCCGACGGACAGGACCTCTCGGGGCTGGAACGCGGCCGCGGCGATCTCGGCGAATCGCGCGGTGTCGACCCCCAACATCACTTCCGGCAGCAGGCTCGCGAATCGGTCCTCGAGCGAGACCGACCGGGGGTAGCGCCGCAACGCTGCGCTCTCGAGTTCGCCGAAGAGCAGAGCGACCTGCTTGTACGCCCGGTACTGCAGCAATCGCGCGAACAGCAGATCGCGCACCTCGAGCAGGGCCAGATCCTCGGCGTCCTCGACGTCGCCCGACGGCAGCAGCCGCGCCGCTTTGAGATCGAGCAGGGTCGCCGCGACCACCAGGAACTCGGTGGTGCGGTCGAGCCCCATCGCCGGGCCCAGTTCGCGGGTGTAGGCGATGAAGTCGTCGGTGACGGTGTGCAGGGCGACCTCGGTGACGTCGAGCCGATGCTGGCCGATCAGCGTCAACAACAGATCGAAGGGACCCTCGAAGTTGGTGAGCCGGACGCGGAAGCCGGCGTCGGGTGCGTCGATCCGGGCGTCGGTCACGAACCGGAGACGTCGCGGTGGATCACTTCGCGGGCCAAAGCTCGGTAGGCCTCTGCGCCGGCCGACTTCGGCGCCCACGTGGTGATCGGCTCACCTGCGACGCTGGTCTCCGGGAATCGCACGGTGCGGGTGATCACGGTGTCGAAGACGACGTCGCCGAACACCTCGACCACCCGGTTCATCACTTCCCGCGAGTGGAGGGTGCGAGCGTCGAACATGGTGATGACGATGCCTTCGAGCGACAGACGCGGATTGAGGCGATCGCGCACCTTGTCGACGGTGTCGTTGAGCAGGGCGAGCCCACGCAGGCTGAAGTACTCGCACTCCATGGGTATGAGTACCGCATCGGCGCACGCCAGGGCGTTGACGGTGAGCAACCCCAGCGACGGCTGGCAATCGATGAGCACGTAGTCGTACCGGTCGAGGACGGGATGCAACACACGGCCGAGAGTGTGTTCACGACCCACCTCGGTGACGAGCTGGATCTCGGCGGCCGAGAGGTCGATGTTGCTGGGGAGCAGATCCATGTTCTCGACCCGGGTGCGCATCAGAACGTCGTCGACCGAGACACGCGGCTCGACCAACAGGTTGTGCACCGTCAGCTCGAGCTCGTGATGCGGCACCCCGAGACCGGCGGAGAGCGCGCCCTGAGGATCGAGGTCGACGAGCAGCACCCGCCGACCGAACTCGGCGAGCGAAGCCCCGAGGTTGATCGTGGACGTCGTCTTCCCGACGCCGCCCTTCTGATTGCACATCGCGATCACCGTCGCCGGACCGTGTGTGGCGAGCGGACCCGGCTCGGGGATCTCGCGCGGGAGCCGACCGGTGGGGCCGAGGCCCTGAGCGGGCTTGACCGTCGGCTCGGGCTCGGGTGTGCGCGTTCGGAAGAGGGCACCGTCCGCGTGCTCCTTCTCCTGCTCCGCGGTCGGTGGGCCCTCGGGCCCGTCCGCCGACGGCTGCACTGACACCACTACCGCTCCCTGTCCTCGGTTCTCGACGCGACGGCCGCATCGTGCACGGCCACCGATTTCCCGAAACGCTACCGCGTGCCCGGGCCGGACTCGGCCGTGACACGCACCGCCGGGCCGCGGGCAAGGCTACCGCGCACGCGGATGAGCCTCCGCCCAGACTTCGCGCAGTGTCGTCACGGTCACCAGGGTGTAGATCTGCGTCGTCGTGACCGACGCGTGGCCCAGCAGTTCCTGCACCACGCGCACGTCGGCGCCCCCGTCGAGCAGATGGGTGGCGAACGAGTGACGCAGCGTGTGCGGCGAGACGTTCGCCGTGATACCTGCTCGCTCGGCGGCGTTCTGCAGTACCTGCCACGCCGTCTGTCGGGACAGCCGGCCGCCGCGCACGTTGAGCAGCAGCGCCGGGGTTCCGCGCGAGATCAGGGACGGCCGTCCTCGGACGAGGTAGTTCTCCACCGCCTCGATCGCAGGACGGCCGACCGGGACCAACCGCTCCTTGCCCCCCTTGCCGCGCAGTACCACCGACCGCGACTCCGCGTCGATGTCGTCGACGTCCAGGCCGACGGCTTCGGAGATGCGCGCGCCGGTCGAGTAGAGCAGTTCGAGCAACGCCCGATCCCGCAGACCGCGCGGAGTGTCGGAGGACTCCCCCGCGACGGCGTCGAGCAGGGCGAAGACGTCCTCGACGGACAACGACTTCGGCAACCGACGGCCGGGAGTCGGGGGTTTGACACCCGCCGCCACATCGACGTCCACCACGCCCTCTGCGAGAGCGAAACGGTGCAGACCGCGCACCGCGATGACGGTGCGCGCGGCCGAACTCGGAGCCAGCGGCGGGAACGAGTCCGATCCGAGCCGCAGCGCGGACACGAAATCCGCCACGTCGACCTCCGTCACCTCGCGCAGAGTTCCGCGGCCGAGCCCGGCCAGATAGCTGGCGTACCGAGACAGATCCCGGCGGTAGGACGTGATGGTGTTCCGCGCCGAACCCCGTTCGACCGCAAGGTGATCGAGGTAGGTGTCGATCACCTCGATCGGTGTGTCAGTGGCCACCGTCGGTCGACCGACCGGTCTTGCGCAGCTCGAAAGCCGTCGGGCGATCCCGCCACGGAGCGTCGGGCGGGCGCAGCGCGATCGACCGCGACCGCATCGCGGCGACGGCCAGGATTCCGGCCACGGCCGAGGCGTTGACGATCTCGCCGCTGAACACCCGCGCGACCGCGTCGTCCACGGAGAGCCGGACCAACTCGATGTCCGCCTCCTCGTCGCGGGCGTCGGGCCGGTCCGCCTCGGACAGGTCCTCGGCGACGAAGATGCGCACGGTCTCGTCGGTGAAGCCCGGTGACGCCGCGACGTCGACGAGCAGCGATACCGTCCCGGCCGCGAGGCCGGTCTCCTCGAGCATCTCGCGCTTCACCGCGTCGACGGGGTCCTCGCCCGGCTCGTCGAGCAACCCGGCCGGCAACTCCAGCAGACGCCGACCGAGCGGGTGGCGGTACTGGCTGATCATCACGATGCGGTCCTCGGCATCGAGAGCGACCACCGCCACCGCGCCGTGGTGTTCGATCACCTCGCGCTCGGCGGTGCGGCCGCCCGGCATGGCGACCGAGTCGAGTTTGAGCGCGAGGATCGCGCCCTGGTACACCACGCGAGAGTCGAGAGTCGCGAAGTCGTGACGATCGCTCACGGCCGACTCACGCGTCGCTTCCGGCGGACGCGGGAACCGACGCGGCATTCTCGACGTCCGCGCGGACACTCGGCGCGGAATCGTCCTCGCCGTGCACGTCGACCGGCAGCCGTTCGGCCGACTTGTAGGTGACGGCCGCCGAGACGAGTGCGGCGAACAGCGGGTGCGGCCGCGTGGGCCGGCTCTTGAGCTCCGGGTGGGCCTGCGTCCCGACGAAGAACGGGTGCACGGACTTCGGCAATTCCACGAACTCCACGAGGTGTCCGTCCGGGGAGGTGCCGCTGAACACGAGTCCGCTCTCGGCGATCTTCTCGCGGTAGGTGTTGTTCACCTCGTAGCGGTGACGGTGCCGTTCGGAGACGGACTCGCTGCCGTAGGCCTGCGCGACGACAGACCCCTTGAGCAACGTCGCCGGGTACGCCCCGAGCCGCATGGTGCCGCCGAGGTCCGCTTCACCGGCGACGGCCTGTTCCTGGTCCGCCATCGTCGAGATCACCGGCTGCGTGGTGTCCGGCTCGAACTCCGCGGAGTTGGCATCGGCCAACCCGACGGAGCGCGCGGCCTCGATCACCATGCACTGGAGGCCGAGACACAGTCCCAGAGTGGGGATCTTGTGTTTCCGGGCGTAGGTGATGGCACCGAGCTTGCCTTCGATACCGCGAATACCGAACCCCCCGGGGATCAGCACGGCATCGATGTCGGACAGCGCGATCTTCGCGCCCGCCTCGGTGTCGCAGTCGTCGGACTGCACCCACACCAGCTCGACCTTGGCGCGGTTGGCGAACCCGCCGGCTCGCAGGGCCTCGGTGACCGACAGGTACGCGTCGGGAAGGTCGACGTACTTGCCCACCAACGCAATTCGCACCGTTTCGCGCGGCTGATGGACCCGCTCGAGCAGGTTGCCCCACACGGTCCAGTCGACATCGCGGAACGGCAGGCCCAGCCGTCGCACCACGTAGGCATCGAGGCCCTCGCCGTGCAGGACCTTGGGAATGTCGTAGATGGACGGCGCGTCGGGGGTGGAGATGCACCCGTCGACGTCGACGTCGCACATCAGGGCGATCTTGTTCTTCAGCCCCGGCGGCACGTCACGGTCGCAGCGCAGGATGAGCGCATCGGGCTGAATACCGATGCTGCGCAACGCCGCAACGCTGTGCTGGGTCGGCTTGGTCTTCAACTCGCCCGACGGGGCGAGGAACGGCACGAGCGAGACGTGCAGGAAGAACACGTTCTCGCGGCCGACGTCGTGGCGGACCTGGCGTGCGGCTTCGAGGAACGGCTGCGATTCGATGTCGCCGACGGTTCCGCCGATCTCGGTGATGACCACGTCCGGTGCGTGACCCTGCAGATCGGGCCCGCGCATCGCGAGGATTCGAGCCTTGATCTCGTCCGTGATGTGCGGAATGACCTGGACGGTGTCCCCGAGATACTCGCCGCGACGTTCCTTGGCGATGACGGTCGAGTAGACCTGTCCGGTGGTGACGTTGGCGTAACCCGACAGGTCGCGATCGAGGAAACGCTCGTAGTGCCCCACGTCCAGATCCGTCTCGGCGCCGTCCTCGGTGACGAAGACCTCGCCGTGCTGGAACGGGTTCATCGTTCCCGGATCGACGTTCAGGTACGGGTCGAGTTTCTGCATGGTGACGCGCAGTCCGCGCGAGGTGAGCAGCTGACCGAGGCTGGAGGCAGTGAGCCCCTTGCCGAGGGACGACGCGACTCCGCCGCTGACGAAGATGTGCTTGATGTCGGTCCGCGTGGCGATGCGTGACAGTGCCAAAGAAACTCCCGTGACGGTGCGACCTCGAAAAATCGAGGGGTTCGGACCGAGGCCGATCCACGGGATTTCACAGTAACACCTTTACCGGCCGTCGTCCCGATCCGGTCGACTCCGCGCGTCGGCCGGACCTCGTCGCTCAGCGCGCCGGCGCCCCCACCGTGACGGCGGTCGCCCCCGGTCCGACGCCGTAGCGACCGGCCCCGTCGGCCAGTTGTTCACCGAGAGCGAGGGCGACGGTGATCCGACCGGAGGTGCGATCGACGTTGTCCACCGTGCTCGCCGCCGCGGCGAGAGCGGAATCCGACCGTACGACCGCGATGGGCCCGCTTCCGTCGGCCGCCCCGGGCCGGCCCGCGAGCACCGTTCCGGCGCCGCGCGCGTCGAGCGCACCGGAGAACCGGGCGACGATCGCCCCTCGGTTGCCGTCGGTCCCCGACTCGGCGGCGTCACCGGTGACCACCACGGCCAGCTGCGCCGGCGCCACGGACCCGTCGTCGTAGGCGATATAACCACCACCGCGCAATGTGTCCAGTGCCAGCGCCAACTCCTCGGGCGTGCTCTGCGGCTGTGCGGTGTCCGCGTTCAGCAGTAGCACCGTGCCCAGGAGGTCACCCGCCAGGCTGCCCTGATCCACGGACCCGGTGCGCAACTGCGCACCCGCCGGAACCACGTTGGTCACTCGTGTGCGCAGGTCGTCGCCGCTCGCGGCGGTGACGAACGATTCGGTCAGCGCGACCTGTCCCGTCACCGTCGCACCCGCGTCGACGATCGAGTTCTCCACGCCCTCGATGTCGGCGGGGTCCGCGTCCGGGGTGGTCACCACGATCACGGAACGTTCGGCCAGCGTCCCACCGACGATGCGGGCGGCCACGGCGGAATCGAACACGTCCGCCGCGTTCAGGCGCTCTCCGAGCGCATTGTTCTCCGTCTGGAGTTCGTCGACCTGGTCCGAGAGCCCGGCGCGATCGTCTCGCAGACCGGAGAGCACACGACCCGAGAGAAGGCCCGATCCCAGAACCACACCGACCGCGAGCGCCAGGAACACCGCGATCAGCGAGATGGTGTGGTGGCGTAGCGAAATCACGCCAGCAGCCCCTGGACCCACGGGGCGAAGCTGTTCCAGGTCTCGACCGCCCAATCGAGCGTGGCCGTGCTGCCGTTGGTGACCACGAGCGCCACGATCACGGCGACCAGCGCGGCGAGGACGAGCAGGGCGATGGCTCCGCCCGACACGCGACTCCGGTACAGCGTGGCCATCGCCTTGGCGTCCACCAGCTTCGGTCCGACCTTGAGGCGGGTCATGAACGTCGAGGGGGTGCTCGCGCGCTTACCGGCATCGAAGAACTCGTCCAGCGACGCCGCGCAACCCACCGTCACGATGAGCGAGGCTCCGTGATGGTCCGCCAGCAACAGCGCCAGGTCCGCCGGGGATCCCGTGGCGGGGAACGTCATCGCACCGATTCCGAGGTCCTGGATGCGTTCGAGACCGGTGGCGTGACCGTCGGAATCGGCGGGAAGGACCACCTCGGCGCCGGACTTGAGCGTCCCGGCACTCACGTCCTCCGGGTCGCCGACGATCAGGTCGGGGCGGTATCCCGCGTCGGACAGGGTGTCGGCGCCCGCGCCGACGCCGATGAGGATCGGTGAGTACTCCTTGATGAAGGGCTTCAGGCCCTTGAGATCGACGACGTGATCGGGACCCGTGGCCACCACCACGACGTGACGGCCGTTCATGTCGACGTCGACGTCGGGCACACCCACGCCGTCGATGAGGAGCGGTGACTCGGTGCGGATGAACTCGATGGTGTTGCCGCTGAACGCTTCCAGATGGTCGATCAGACCGGACTTGGCCTCGATCATCCGATCGGCGATGTCGGATTCGGTCTGCTCGACGCCCGTGGCCAGCCTGCGCTCGCCGGCGTAGACGTTACCGTCGTGCAGGCGGATCTTGGATCCGTCCTTGATCTTCTTCAGGGCTTCCGTGCCGACCTCGTCGATCAGCTCGATACCGGCGGCCACGAGAACCTCGGGCCCCAGGTTCGGGTAGCGGCCCGAGATCGAGGCCGAGACGTTGACGACGGCTTTGACTCCGGCCTGCACCAATTGGTCGGCGGTGATCCGGTCGAGGTCGAGCTCGTCGAGTACGACGATGTCTCCCGGCCCGACCCGGCGCAGGAGCTTGGTGGTGTTGCGATCGACCCGAGCGGTTCCCGTGACCCCGGGAAGTGAGTCGTTACTACGCGAGAGCAGAGCGGGCATCTTCATGCCGTCGATGATGAACCGATACGGCGCGTCACCGGAGGAGGCGCGCCGTAACAACTACCACATGGTTCACACGAGTCACATCGATGTCACGGTCAGGTTGTGGCCGATTCACGCTCCGCGGTCGCCGTCCGCAGCAACTCCTCGGCATGGGCACGTCCGGTTTCGGTGTCGTCGAGACCGGCCAACATTCGCGCGAGCTCCACGACGCGCTCGGATTCCGACAGCGTCCGCACCCCGCTGTTCGGACCGCCACGCTTCTCGTCCGTCTTGTTCACCACGAGATGGGTGTCGGCGAAGGCCGCCACCTGCGGGAGGTGGGTCACGACGATCACCTGGTGTGTGCGAGCCAGACGGGCGAGCCGCTTACCGATCTCGACGGCGGCACGGCCACCGACCCCGGCGTCGACCTCGTCGAAGACCATGGTGGCACCGGCATCGGACTGCGCGAGCACGACCTCGAGGGCCAGCATCACACGCGAGAGCTCGCCTCCGGACGCACTCTTGTTGAGAGGGAGCGACTGCGCTCCGCTGTGGGCCGACAGACGGAACTCGACGTCGTCCGTGCCGGACGAACCCGCGTGGAGAACGACACCGTCCACCGTCAGCGCGGACCGATCGTCCGACGTCGTCGTCCGTGGCCGCACCTCGACCTCGAGCTTGGCCTTCCCCATCGCGAGCCCGGCGAGCTCGGTGCTGACCGCTTTCGACAATTTCGTCGCGGCCTTCACCCGTGCCGCAGTGAGCTTGCGCGCGACGTCCGCCGTGGCCGCGGCCGTCTCCTCGACCCGCTCGGTGAGCGCGGCCACCGCTTCCGCGGACACGTCGATTCCGGCGAGACGGGACCGCGCTTCCTCCGCCCAGGCGAGCACACCGTCCACGTCGGCGGCGTATTTGCGGGTCAGGGTCTTGAGCTCGGCCTGCCGCGAGAGCAAGGTGTCCAACGATTCGGCGTCCGACGGGAGGTCGTCCAGGTAGGACGTGAGGTCGGCACCCACGTCGATGACGACGGCGATGGCTTCGGACACGCGCGGCGACATGTCCACGAGCAGCCGGTCCTCGGATCCCGACAATCGATCCCGAGCCTCGCCGAGCAGGGCCATCACCGACACGTCGGTCGGGTCGTCGCCACCGCTGAGGGCGGCTTGCGCGGCCGCAGCCGCCTCGCGGAGCGAATCGACGTCGCTGAGGCGACGCACCGTGGCCGCGATCTCCTCGTCCTCACCCGCGCGAGGCGCCACCGCATCGATCTCGTTCAGCGCATACGTGAGTTGGTCCGCTTCCCGCGCGAGCTCCCGAGCCTTGTCCGTGCGATCTCGCAGTTCGGTGACCGCGTCCACCCACGCGGATCTGCGGGCGCGGTAGGACTTCAGGAGGGTGTCGACGGAGCCGCCCGCGAAGCGATCGACCGCCGCGCGCTGTTGATCGGTGCGCTGGAGCCTGAGCTGATCGTTCTGTCCGTGCACGGTCAACAACGAGCCCGTGAACTCCGACAGCACGCCGGCCGGGACGCTGCGTCCGCCCAGATGAGCGCGAGAACGGCCGTCGCTGCTCACGGTGCGCAACGCGATGATGCTCTCGTCCTCGTCCCGGCGGCCCCCGGTGGACTCGAGGAGTCGTTCCACCTCGGCACGCACGGGATCGGCCGACCGGTCGGTGGTGAACCGACCCTCGACGACCGCGCGGTCGCTGCCCACGCGCACCCGCCCCGCATCGGCCCGTGCACCGGACAGAAGATGCAGGCTGGTCACCACCATCGTCTTTCCGGCTCCGGTCTCGCCGGTGAGCACCGTCAGCCCCGTCGAAAACGATGCGGTGGCCTCGGCGATGACTCCGAGTCCGTCGATGCGAATTTCGGACAGCACGCTAGGTGGTCCTTCCTCGCCAGCCGGTGACCGGCAGGGCGAATTTGTGAACGAGGCGATCGGCGAACGGCGACGAGTCCAGGCGAATCCATTTGATGGGCGCGGCCGCGCGCACCACCTCGACGCGGGCGCCGGCCGGAACGTTCATGGTTCGGCGCCCGTCGCAGAACACGTAGGCGTCACGACCGCCGGCGAAGGTCTCGACGGCGATGTGGGATTCGGGGCTGGTGACGAGCGGTCTCGCGAACAGAGCGTGCGCGTTGCTGGGGATCACGAGGATCGCGTCCAGTTCGGGCCACACCACCGGTCCCCCGGCCGAGAACGCGTATGCGGTGGACCCCGTGGGTGTCGAGATCAGCACTCCGTCGCACCCGAAGGACGACACGGGCCGACCGTCGACCTCGAGGACCACCTCGAGCACCCCGAGGCGGGACCCGTTCTCGATACTCGCCTCGTTCAGCGCCCAGCCGCGGTCGACGATGCGATCGCCCACCCGGACGGTCACGTCGAGGGTCATGCGGGGTTCGATTCGATAATCCCGACGTACGACCATCCCCAGCGTGTCCTCGAGGTCGTCGGCTTCCGCCTCGGCCAGGAAACCGATGCGTCCCAAATTGATGCCGAGCACGGGGATGGACGCAGCGCGAGCGAGCTCGGCCGCGCGCAGGAACGTGCCGTCGCCGCCGAGCACCAACACCAGCTCGCACCCCAATGCCGCGTCGGGTCCGAAATCGACGACGGACACGTCCGAGTGGGGGTCCGACAGCGCGTCGACCCCGGCGCTCGACTCGGCTCGCGAGGCGTTGTGTTCGTCCACGAGAACCCGCAGCGCGATCCCGTGGTCGCGGAAGACCTTCGCCGCGCGGAGCGCGGTCTGTTCGATGTCGGGTCGGCCGGGGTGGGCCACCAGCAGAATCGTGCGGTCGCGTCCGTCGACCGGGACGGAGTGCTCGTTCGGTTGCGCCGTCATCGGGGACCCTTCTCCACTGCCTCGGCCACCAAGTCTTCCACCGGGACAGTAGCGGTCTCGGGATCGTCCGCGCCGGGCGCGCGCAACCAGAGGAAGTACTCCACGTTCCCGGAGGGGCCGGGCAGCGGACTCGGGGCCACCCCCACGGTGACGAGACCGAGTTCCGCTGCCGCTCTGGACACCGCGATCACAGCCTCGGCCCGCCGACCCGGCTCGCGCACCACTCCGCCCGCACCGACGTTGTCCTTGCCGACCTCGAACTGTGGCTTGACCATCGGCACCATGCTCGCGCCGGGGGCGGCCACCGCGGCGAACGCCGGGAGCACCAACGCCAGCGAGATGAACGACAGATCCGCGACGATCAGATCCACCGGCCCTCCCACCGTCTCGACGTCGATGCTGCGAACGTTCGTCCGATCGAGAACCGTGACGCGCTCGTCGGTCCGCAGGCGCCACACCAACTGCCCGTAGCCCACGTCGACCGCGACCACCTCGGCTGCGCCCCGACTCAGCAGCACGTCCGTGAACCCTCCGGTCGACGCGCCCGCGTCGAGGCAGCGGGTGCCGGCCACGGTCAATCCCATCGGCTCGAACCACTCGAGTGCGCCCAGAAGTTTGTGTGCGCCACGCGACGCCCACGAGATCTCGTCCGAGAGTTCCGTGACACGCAACGGAGTTCCCGCCTCGATGGCCGTGGCAGGCTTGGTGGCAACGGAGCCGGCGATGAGCACCCGTCCGGCGGTGATCAGCTCGGACGCATGATCGCGGGAACGGGCAAGTCCGCGCCGCACCAGTTCGGCGTCGACCCGCGCTCGACGAGCCACGTCAGTTCTTGTCCACGGCGGCGAGCGCGTCGACCAAGCTCTGATGGGCCTGTTCGAGGATGCGCCCACGACGAGTCAGAGCGACGAGTCCGTGCGGATCCGCTGTGCCCTCACCGGTGGGGAGGGCGGCAGCCGCGTCGGCCTCTGCGACAGCCGCGGCGACGTCGGCGATCACCGTCGCCGGATCCACCTGCTCGGCCCCCGACTCGATCGCGGGGCCCGGCTTGGGTGCGGCGGGTGCCGATCCGACGGAGACGGATCGGTGCTGCGGAAGGTGACCGCCCGGACGCGGGTACGACTCGTTCATCGGAGACAACGCTATCCGATGCCGCCGACGCTCTCGCGCTCACCGACCGAGCCACCGATCCATGTCGCCGGCGATGCTCAGGACGCGGCGTCCGCCCACCGAGCGACGACGTAGCGAGACACCTCGTCCATGCCCTCGACTCTGTCGAAAGGGCCCGAATCCCAGACCCTCGGCAGAACCGCGCGCAGGGCTTCCACCCAGAGGGCCTGCCCGGCCGACGCATCGTCGGCGGAGTCCGTTCCGGCTGCGGACAGACGGAGAGCACCGTCCGTGACCGACACGGACCAGTCGACGCCGGACTGCACGGGACCACCCACCGTGTGGGCGTCCTTCGCACCGAGCAGCGCCGAGAGATCCGCGGAAATCGACGTCGGTCGTTCGGCGGGGACGGCGCGCAGAACGTCGAGAACCGTACTGACCCCCGTCAGAACCAACAGCGACGGAATCCCGACCTCGTTGGCTCCGGCGATATCGGTGTCGAGGCGATCACCCACCACCAGTGGGGTTCGAGAGTCGCTGCGTTCGAGGGCATCTCGCATCAAAGGGGCCTCGGGCTTGCCCGCCACGATCGGTGTCCGTCCGGTTGCCGCGGCAACCGCCGCCACGAAGGCGCCGTTCCCCGGCCCCAGACCGCGCGGAGTGGGGAGACTGGTGTCACCGTTGGTCGCCACCCAGGTCGCTCCCGCGCGCACGGCGTACGTGGCCTCGGCGATGTCGGCCCACGCGGTGCTCGGCGAGTGCCCCTGGACGACGGCGTCGGGAATGGGCTCGGACGTTCGTACGGCGCGCAGCCCTGCGGCCTCGACCTCGGCGACCAGCGCGTCGGTGCCCACGACGAGAACGGTCGATCCACCGTTCAGCAAGCCCGCCAGAAGCCGACCGGCGGCCTGAGAACTGGTCACGACGGAGTCGTCGGGGGCGGAGAACCCCAGCTCACGAAGATGCGCCGCGACGTCGGACGGCGATCGACTTGCGTTGTTGGTCACGTAGAACAGCGCGGACGGGCACTCGCGCAACACGTCCACCGCACCCTCGATGGGGTCCGGTCCCCGATAGAGGGTGCCGTCCAGATCCAGCAGTAGGGCGTCGTGGTTCTCGGCCAGCGTGGTCACGGACCGGTCAGCTCGTCGACACGTTCTTCTGCGTCGGTCTCGCCGTCCGTGTCGGCGGACGCCGCGCGGAGGAACCATTGGACTCCGTCGTCGGTCCGACCGGCCGCGACGAGAGCATCGGCGTACGCGTAGAAGAGCCGTGCGGCCGCCGATCCTGTGCGATCGCCTTCGAGGTCCGACGTCTGCAAGGTGACCACGGCCTGGTCGTACTGACCGAGGTCCATTCGTGCGCCGGCGACGACGATACGCAGCTCGGACGCGTCGTCACCGGTCAACTGCCTGGCTTCGTCGCTGCGACCCAGTTCGATGGCTCGTTCCGGCCTTCCGAGTCCGCGTTCGCAGTCGGCCATGACCGACAGCAATCCGGGGCCACCCGCCATACGCCGCGCAGCCCGTAATTCGGACAACGCTTCGGCCCACTCCCCTGCGTGATACGCAGCGATACCAGCGGTTTCACGAACGACCGCGATACGTCCGGCACGTTGCCGTGCCGCCCGAGCGTGGGCCAGAGCAACAGCCGGGTCGTCTGCGATCAGACGACTGACCATCACCATGTGCCGTGCGACGGCTTCGGCGTTGGTCTTGTCCAGGCTCAACAGATCTCGACGAACAGCCGGATCGAGTTCTTTCGCTTCCAGATCGTCGGGTAGATCCGGTTCCACCGGCCGCGGGGGGCGAGCGTCGCGAGGCGGTCCGCCACCGGTACGTCGAGGACCGGAGCTTCCTTCGCCTCCGCGGCGCCGCGCCGAGTCGCCCCCGGATGCGGCCGGGCCGCTCCCGCGACGGTCGTTCGTCCATCGCCGTCCGTCGCCGGAACCACGGGAGGAATCACCTCGCTGGGGCGCACCCCCACGATCGGACCCGGAACGTCGATCGGAGCTCCCGCGCCGGTCGGACGAACCGCCGGCTCGAAACCCCTTCTGTCCGTCACCGGACGCTGCGCGGCGGTCCGAGGAGGACTTGCCATCCGGTGCTGATTCTTCCGGCACAGGCTCACCTTTCAGATCGTGTCGCTCGCGTGGAGTTGTCGAGTCCAGTGCACCACGTCGAGAGGCTCGGCGCGCCTCGACCGGCGCCCGATGTCACGCGATCGATCGGGGTACGGAAACACGAAAGGGGACCCAAATGAATGGGTCCCCTTTCGGTAAGTATGTACGGCGGTGTCCTACTCTCCCACACCCTGTCGGGTGCAGTACCATCGGCGCTGGAGGGCTTAGCTTCCGGGTTCGGAATGGGACCGGGCGTTTCCCCTCCGCTATGGCCACCGTAACTCTGTGAAACACAGTGCACGAGGCACACATCCCCTGGTTTCCGGTTACCGGGTTCGGGTGTCGGCGGTGTGCCGGCATCCGGTTCGGTGATCGGGTGATCGGGGGGTGGTGCGGTTCATCTGAACACTCGTGTGTTGTTTCAGATACTGCACAGTGGACGCGTAGCTTCTTCGGTGTAAGTCCTCGGCCTATTAGTACCAGTCACCTGCATACATTGCTGTACTTCCAGTTCTGGCCTATCGACCCGGTGGTCTGCCGGGGGCCTTACCCCCTCGAGGGGGTGAGAAACCTCATCTTGGAACAGGCTTCCCGCTTAGATGCTTTCAGCGGTTATCCCTTCCGAACGTAGCTAACCAGCGGTGCTCCTGGTGGAACAACTGGCACACCAGAGGTTCGTCCGTCCCGGTCCTCTCGTACTAGGGACAGCCTTCCTCAAGTTTCTGACGCGCGCGGCGGATAGAGACCGAACTGTCTCACGACGTTCTAAACCCAGCTCGCGTGCCGCTTTAATGGGCGAACAGCCCAACCCTTGGGACCTACTCCAGCCCCAGGATGCGACGAGCCGACATCGAGGTGCCAAACCATCCCGTCGATATGGACTCTTGGGGAAGATCAGCCTGTTATCCCCGGGGTACCTTTTATCCGTTGAGCGACACCGCTTCCACTTGCCGGTGCCGGATCACTAGTCCCGACTTTCGTCCCTGCTCGACGTGTCAGTCTCACAGTCAAGCTCCCTTGTGCACTTGCACTCGACACCTGATTGCCAACCAGGCTGAGGGAACCTTTGGGCGCCTCCGTTACATTTTGGGAGGCAACCGCCCCAGTTAAACTACCCACCAGGCACTGTCCCTGAACCAGATCATGGTCCGAGGTTGAGGTATCCAATACGATCAGAGTGGTATTTCAACAACGACTCCACAACCACTGGCGTGGCCGCTTCACAGTCTCCCACCTATCCTACACAAACCGAACCGAACACCAATACCAAGCTGTAGTGAAGGTCCCGGGGTCTTTTCGTCCTGCCGCGCGTAACGAGCATCTTTACTCGTAATGCAATTTCGCCGAGTCTATGGTTGAGACAGCTGAGAAGTCGTTACGCCATTCGTGCAGGTCGGAACTTACCCGACAAGGAATTTCGCTACCTTAGGATGGTTATAGTTACCACCGCCGTTTACTGGGGCTTAAATTCTCAGCTTCACCACCGAAGTGATTGACCGGTCCTCTTAACCTTCCAGCACCGGGCAGGCGTCAGTCCGTATACATCGTCTTACGACTTCGCACGGACCTGTGTTTTTAGTAAACAGTCGCTTCTCACTGGTCTCTGCGACCCACACCAGCTCGGGAAGTAAATTCCGTCACCGGCAGGGGTCCCCCTTCTCCCGAAGTTACGGGGGCATTTTGCCGAGTTCCTTAACCATAGTTATCTCGATCGCCTTGGTATTCTCTACCTGATCACCTGTGTCGGTTTGGGGTACGGGCCGTGTACCAGCTCGCTAGAGGCTTTTCTCGGCAGCATAGGATCACTGAATTCGCCTCATTCGGCTATGCATCACCTCTCAGGCTTGTATGAGTGACGGATTTGCCTATCACTCGCCCTACGGGCTTACACCAGTGTTACCACTGACTGGCTCAGCTACCTTCCTGCGTCACCCCATCGCTTGACTACTACCAGAGAAGGTCCCGTGCATCACCTCCACGGCACCCGAAGGTGCTCCAGAAGGCTCTGGACGGTTAGTACCCCTGATTCGTCATGGGCGCGGATACACGGGTACGGGAATATCAACCCGTTGTCCATCGACTACGCCTGTCGGCCTCGCCTTAGGTCCCGACTCACCCTGGGCGGATTAACCTGGCCCAGGAACCCTTGATCATTCGGCGGACGAGTTTCTCACTCGTCTTTCGCTACTCATGCCTGCATTCTCACTCGCGTGGCCTCCACACCTGGATCACTCCGGCGCTTCCCTGGCCACACGACGCTCCCCTACCCATCCACACACCTGGCACACACCCCGTAGGGCATGCGCGGGCTATCGTGTGAATGCCGCGGCTTCGGCGGTGTACTTGAGCCCCGCTACATTGTCGGCGCAAAATCACTTGACCAGTGAGCTATTACGCACTCTTTCAAGGGTGGCTGCTTCTAAGCCAACCTCCTGGTTGTCTTCGCGACTTCACATCCTTTTCCACTTAGTACACGCTTAGGGGCCTTAGCCGGCGATCTGGGCTGTTTCCCTCTCGACCACGAACCTTATCGCCCGCAGTCTCACTGCCGCGCTCTCACACCCTGGCATTCGGAGTTTGGCTGATTTCGATAAGCTTGTAGGCCCTCTAGACCATCCAGTAGCTCTACCTCCAGAGTGAAACACGCGACGCTGCACCTAAATGCATTTCGGGGAGAACCAGCTATCACGGAGTTTGATTGGCCTTTCACCCCTACCCACAACTCATCCCCTCAGTTTTCAACCTAAGTGGGTTCGGGCCTCCACGACGTCTTACCGTCGCTTCACCCTGGCCATGGGTAGATCACTCCGCTTCGGGTCCAGAGCATGCGACTCAAACGCCCTATTCGGACTCGCTTTCGCTACGGCTACCCCACACGGGTTAACCTCGCCACATACCACTGACTCGCAGGCTCATTCTTCAAAAGGCACGCCATCACCACCCACAGCAAAACTGTGCAACGGCTCTGACGGATTGTAAGCGCACGGTTTCAGGTACTATTTCACTCCCCTCCCGGGGTACTTTTCACCTTTCCCTCACGGTACTAGTCCGCTATCGGTCACCAGGGAGTATTCAGGCTTATCGGGTGGTCCCGACAGATTCACAGCAGATTTCACGGGCCCGCTGCTACTTGGGCATTCACTTCGACAGTCGCGCAGTTTTCGTCTACGGGATTCTCACCCTCTACGACAGGCCATCCCAGACCACTTCGACTAACCACACGATTTCTCACTGTCGGCCGATCCGGCAGAATCGACAAAAACAAACCCCACAACCCCACACGCACAACCCCTGCCGGGTATCACATGCACATGGTTTGGCCTCATCCGCGTTCGCTCGCCACTACTGACGGAATCACTGTTGTTTTCTCTTCCTGTGGGTACTGAGATGTTTCACTTCCCCACGTTCCCTCCACACACCCTATATATTCAGGCGCGGGTAACACGACATCACTCGTGCTGGGTTTCCCCATTCGGACACCCTCGGATCTCAGCTCGGTTGACAGCTCCCCGAGGCTTATCGCAGCCTCCTACGTCCTTCATCGGCTCCTGGTGCCAAGGCATCCACCGTACGCTCTTCATTACTTACAACAAAGATGCTCGCGTCCACTGTGCAGTTCTCAAACAACACACACACAACACTGCTCACGCTGCTCTCAGACACCCCCACGACACCGACCGAAGCCGACACCACGAAAGCCGATAGACACAACCAGCATTGCCTGTATTCGTTCTTGCCATGAAAAAACACACTCACGCGTGTTCTCTCAGGACCCAACAGTGCATCGATATAACCCGCTCTCCCACCGGCACACAGGCCGGCGGTCACACCCACCGAAGCGGATGCACGAGAACGAATTGGTTGTCAGTGTTCCACCCATGAGCGTCCACCCGACCCACGAACGGGGCCGGCATGGTCTCTGCACCGTTTCCCTCCCACCTGTGTGAGTGGTACTCCAGCGAGATGTGCTCCTTAGAAAGGAGGTGATCCAGCCGCACCTTCCGGTACGGCTACCTTGTTACGACTTCGTCCCAATCGCCGATCCCACCTTCGACGGCTCCCTCCCACAAGGGGTTAGGCCACCGGCTTCGGGTGTTACCGACTTTCATGACGTGACGGGCGGTGTGTACAAGGCCCGGGAACGTATTCACCGCAGCGTTGCTGATCTGCGATTACTAGCGACTCCGACTTCACGGGGTCGAGTTGCAGACCCCGATCCGAACTGAGACCGGCTTTAAGGGATTCGCTCCACCTCACGGTATCGCAGCCCTCTGTACCGGCCATTGTAGCATGTGTGAAGCCCTGGACATAAGGGGCATGATGACTTGACGTCGTCCCCACCTTCCTCCGAGTTGACCCCGGCAGTCTCTTACGAGTCCCCACCATCACGTGCTGGCAACATAAGACAAGGGTTGCGCTCGTTGCGGGACTTAACCCAACATCTCACGACACGAGCTGACGACAGCCATGCACCACCTGTACACCGACCACAAGGGGGGCCGTATCTCTACGGCTTTCCGGTGTATGTCAAACCCAGGTAAGGTTCTTCGCGTTGCATCGAATTAATCCACATGCTCCGCCGCTTGTGCGGGCCCCCGTCAATTCCTTTGAGTTTTAGCCTTGCGGCCGTACTCCCCAGGCGGGGCGCTTAATGCGTTAGCTACGGCACGGATCCCGTGGAAGGAAACCCACACCTAGCGCCCACCGTTTACGGCGTGGACTACCAGGGTATCTAATCCTGTTCGCTACCCACGCTTTCGCTCCTCAGCGTCAGTTATTTCCCAGAGACCCGCCTTCGCCACCGGTGTTCCTCCTGATATCTGCGCATTTCACCGCTACACCAGGAATTCCAGTCTCCCCTGAAATACTCAAGTCTGCCCGTATCGCCTGCACGCCAGCAGTTGAGCTGCTGGTTTTCACAGACGACGCGACAAACCGCCTACGAGCTCTTTACGCCCAGTAATTCCGGACAACGCTTGCACCCTACGTATTACCGCGGCTGCTGGCACGTAGTTGGCCGGTGCTTCTTCTGCAGGTACCGTCACTCACGCTTCGTCCCTGCTGAAAGAGGTTTACAACCCGAAGGCCGTCATCCCTCACGCGGCGTCGCTGCATCAGGCTTGCGCCCATTGTGCAATATTCCCCACTGCTGCCTCCCGTAGGAGTCTGGGCCGTGTCTCAGTCCCAGTGTGGCCGGTCGCCCTCTCAGGCCGGCTACCCGTCGTCGCCTTGGTAGGCCATTACCCCACCAACAAGCTGATAGGCCGCGGGCCCATCCTGCACCGATAAATCTTTCCACCACAGCACATGCATGCTGCAGTCATATCCGGTATTAGACCCAGTTTCCCGGGCTTATCCCGAAGTGCAGGGCAGATCACCCACGTGTTACTCACCCGTTCGCCACTCGTGTACCCCGAAGGGCCTTACCGTTCGACTTGCATGTGTTAAGCACGCCGCCAGCGTTCGTCCTGAGCCAGGATCAAACTCTCCGTTGAAGACTCATACCCACCACCACAGACCAGAACAGCCCGGGCGATGAATGAAAACTAGAGAGCCAAATCCAGCAATAAAACTCACGCCAGCAATACTCCATTGCTGACAAAAAAGAACCAGTTCCCCCTCGACGGGAAGAAGAGAAGAAACCAGCAAACCAAAAACAATTGGCACTGACATTCATCGACACACTGTTGAGTTCTCAAAGAACACGCACACACCATCACCACCCGCCGAAGCGAGCAAGATCCGGGGCTGGTTCGTTATTGTGTCGAGCAGTGACGTCCAACCTCGTGTCCCGGCGTTGATCTCCGGGTCGGTGTCCGTGTCGCTCTGACTCGAAGAAAGTTACGCCTCGGATAACAGCGCGTCAAATCCCCAGGTCGAGGCCGCGTCCGAGGGATGAACATGCAGGTCCTGGTGCACAGAACCGTTGCGATCCGCGATCGCGACCGTTCGGCGCCTCATGTGACTCGCGCCACCGGGCCGGCAATCGGTTCGACCCCGACGGACGCCTCCCCGGGACGACCTACTCGGCGGTCACGACTCGCGCCCCGGCGAAGTTCCGCTTCCCTCGACGAATCACCAGCCACGAACCGTGAAGCAGGTCCTCCGCCGAGAACGTCCACCCCTCATCGGCGATCTTCACGTTGTTCACCGATGCGCCGCCTTCCTTGACCGCGCGACGAGCGGCTCCCTTGCTCTCGCACAACCCGGTTTCGACCAGGAGGTCCACGATCGTGGACGCGCTCTGCGCGTGCACCTCGGCAACCGTCGTCTCCGACAGCGCGGCCGCCAACGTCGCTTCGTCCAGGTCTCGGATCTCGCCTCGTCCGAACAGGGCCGAGCTCGCGAGTTCCACCGCCGCGGTGTTGTCCGTGCCGTGGACCAGGTCGGTCATCTCCTTGGCCAGCCGCTTCTGCGCTTCACGCGCGTGCGGGCGCTCGGCGGTCGCCGTCTCGAGCTCCCCCAGTTCCTCGCGGTCCAGGAACGTGAACCACCGCAGGTACTTGACGACATCGGCGTCGGCCGTGTTCACGAAGTACTGGTACCAGGCGTACGGGGAGGTCATCGTCGGGTCGAGCCACAGACTTCCGCCGCCCGTCGACTTTCCGAACTTGGTCCCGTCGGCCGCGGTCACGAGTGGCACGGTCAGGCCGTGCACGGTCCGGCCGTCGACCCGACGATTCAGATCGACTCCTGCGACGATGTTTCCCCACTGATCCGAACCACCCACCTGCAGGCTGCAGTCGTAACGACGACGCAAGTGCAGGAAATCGTTGGCCTGCAGAAGCATGTAGCTGAACTCGGTGTAGGACATCCCGTCTGCTTCGAGCCGTCGCTTCACGGTGTCCCGCGCCAACATGACGTTCACCGAGAAGTGTTTGCCGAGATCACGCAAGAAATCCACCGCGGACAACTCGGCGGTCCAGTTCAGATTGTTCTCGACCACGGCCCCCGAGTCGGTGTCGTCGAAATCGACGAATCGCTCGAGTTGCCCCCGGATGCGCTCCGACCACTCCGCCACGACGTCCGCGGTGTTCATCGTCCGCTCCCCCACGTCCCGGGGATCGCCGATCATGCCCGTCGCGCCGCCGGCCATCACGATCGGTCGGTGGCCCGCGCGTTGAAAGCGCTTCAATGCCAACAACGGGACGAGGTGACCTGCGTGCAGACTCGGTCCCGTGGGGTCGAATCCGGCGTACACCGTGATCGGACCCGCCTCGGCCGCGCGCGCGAGCGCGTCCAGATCGGTCGACTGCGCGATGAGGCCACGCCAGGACAGTTCGTCGATGATGCTCACCGACCGATTGTCTCGCATACGCTGCAAACCGTCGTCACGGACTCCGTGTGGGCGCGGCGGCGCGGGGGCTGCGTCGATAGGCGGACACGGCGCGGGACCCCGGAAGCCAGAAGCGCCACGCACGATCGGCATCGGTGCTCACCCCCACTCGCGGCCCCGCCTCCACCGTGGACGCCCGGCCTCCGAGAGTCACCGTCACCGGCCCGCTGGCGTCGAAGACGTCGACGCCGTTGTGGTCCGAGGACAACCCCAGAGCACGGCCCAGATTGCCCGGGCCGCGGGCGAGATCACGGTCCGCACGAGCCGTGGACCGGCGACTCCGGCACGTCTCGACGCCCAGGATGACCTCGCCTGCACGCAGCAGGACAGCACCTGCGGTTCCGTCCGATCCACAGACCACGTTGGCGCACAGGTGCATTCCGTAACTGAGATAGACGTACAGGCGTCCCGCCGGACCGAACATCACCTCGTTACGGCGTGTGGGACCTCGGAACGAATGTGCAGCCGAATCGGGCCACGGTCCTGTGGCCGGCCCACCGTAGGCCTCCACCTCGACGATGCGCAGGGTGACTCCGCCGGCGGTGATCGTTCCTCCCAACAACGCGCGGGCAGCGGTCTCCGGGTCGGACAGTCGCTCGCTCACCGTTGTCGGCGCATCGTGTCGCGCGGTCACGCCTCGGTCGGCGACACCGCTCGCGACATGATCGATTCGTGCTCCGCCTCGTCGGCCTCGTGGGCGTCGTCGATCAGCAGAACGGGAATGCCGTTCTCGATCGGGTAGACCCGACGAAGCCGTGGGTTGTAGAGCGCTTCGTCCGGAACGAGCAGCAGGGGTCCTTTGTCTTCCGGGCACGCCAGAATGCTGTGCAACCGCGCATCGATCGTCATGTTGACAACCTACTGCCCGACGGCGAACTTCTCCGCAGCCACCGCTTTCGTCAGCCGTTTGTACTCTCCGCCCACCGACGCGCGATACCAGGACTTCGTTCCCGGTGCCGGCATGCCGGCAGAACGCAGGTCGTCCACCAGTGGTCGGAACGCACGCGAGATCGGTATGTCCGCCACGACGTGCACCACGTCCGGCCGCTGATTCTCGTCCAGCACTTCGAAAGCCTCGCTGATCGCCGCCGCAGTCACCCGCCGACCCGACCGTGCTGTGACCGCACAGACCGCGAACTGGGACCCGGCATCGCCCACGCCGTAGACGACCGCGACGTCGACGGCGTCGACCGTCGACACCGCGTCCACGATGGGCTGCACGAACACCGGGCCACCGGGTGTGGACACCACCGACCGTTTGTGGCCGAGCAGCCAGTAGTCGCCACCCGCGTCCCGCCGAAACAGCAATTCGGTCGGAACCCAGACGTCGCCTGCTCCGAACACCCCGCGCATGAACGTGCCGCCGGTCTCGTCCAGTCCGGGACGACCCAGAAGCATCCCGGGCTCGTCGTCTTCACACACCCGCACGAAACCGCGGCCGTCCTCGAGGTACTTGCCGGTGACGGGGTCGTACGCCGCCAGTTCCACCCGAGCACTGCCGGGGAGTGGGCGTCCTTTCGAACCGACCTTCGTGCCGGCGACGTTGGCCAGGATCACGTCCCCCTCGGTGGACGCGTAGAACTCGAGTACTCGAGCCGGCGACAGTCGGTCCAGGGTGCGCCGCCAGAGGTTCGTCGGCATCCCCGACCCGATGAGCAGGCGAATCGCGTGCAGACCGGGCTCGGGCAGATCCGGATGCTCCAGAATGTCGCGCATCATGGTCCAGGTGTAGGACACGACGGTGACGCCGTATCGACGCGCCTCGTCCGCGAAGCGCTCGGGTTCGAGCCCTCGGGACAGGGCGATCCGCGAACCACCCGCGAGCGCTCCGCCCACAGCAACCAGCAGACCAGCCGAATGGTGAAGCGGCGCAAGGCAGTACACGGTGTCGAGTCGGCCCAGATTGGCGGCGCCCGCCGTTCCGTAGGCGGACAGAGCCCACCGGTAGTTCGTGATGAACTTCGCGGACAATCCGTCGGCGTTCTCGCTGAACAGCACGAAGGCGAGTTCGCGGGCTCGACCCGGATTCGGGACGTACCAACCGGGCAACACCACCAGGGACGGGTCGATCGACTCGAGGTCGATCACTCGACCCGACGAATCCGGTGGCAGCGCTCGCGAATCACCGCCCCCCAGGACCCGGACGTCCAGACCGTAGCGATCCACGCCCTCGAGGTTGTCCGGATCGACCACGATCATCTCGACGCGTCCCAGTCGCAGTGCCTGCGTCAGATCGGACGACGGCTGGAGCATGACCGCCACGGCACCGATGCGTGACAGCGCCGTCACCGCCGCCAACGCACTCGGTCGCGTCTCCATCAGGACACCGATGTGCATCGCCGGTCGAACCCCGGTCGCGACCAGTCCGCGAACCACGTTGTCGATGCGCTCGTCCACTGCGGCATAGGAGTACACGCGATCGTCGAACACGAAGCATTCGCCGTCGCTCGCACGCTTGGCCTGCTCCGCCACGAGGTGGCCCATCGACACCTGCGAATGCGGTTGCAACTGACCCAGTCGCGCCAACCTCGGCAGTGTGCGGACCGCCTCCGACGAAATGGCTCGCGAACCCCGAACCGCACCCGCCGCGACCGAGGCGATTCCCTTGCCGACTCCGAGTCCGACCTCGGCGATGGACGCGGCCGTGTGGACCAGACGGTTTCCCACCGACACACCGGTGTCGGACGGCAGGTGCTCGTCGTAGGCCATCCGGAACACCTCGTCGGGCTGTCGTCCCCGACCTTCTCGCCACTCGATCCAGGCGCACACCCGAGGCCACGTCTGGGTGGCCGCCGTGCTGCCGACGACGAGCCCGAAGTGGCCGGCGCGCAGGTCCGATTCGTACACCTCGGCCCGGGGAGCTGCACGTCGAATACCACGCACGGCCAGGGGCTGACCGATGTCGTCGACCTCTCCGACGAACGCCAGGATCGGCATGGTCAACTCGGCCAGGGACACGACGCGTCCGCGTATGGAGAATCCCCCGGTGAGCATGCGGTTGTGCACGACGAACTGTGTCAACAATTCCGCGACGGCCGGGCCCGACCAGGCCACCCACCCGTCCATCGCCAGGAACCGACGTTGCGACTCCCGCGGGAGCAAGGATTCGCGATCGTGCAACTGCCGTACGAAGTCGATCCGGGACTTGACGGTTTTCGCGGGGTCCAGCAGCTGGAATCCGGTGCGCGCCATCCAGTCCGTCACCGCCAGTCGGGTGAACACGTGGTCGGCCAGGAACTCGGCACCTTTCGTGGCCACTCCGGCCGGGATGCCGAGCGGTAGCGCCGCCAGGGTGTCCACGGGGCTCCCGAAGGTGATGATGCTCGCGATGTCGCGCCCACCCCGATACGCCGCGGCCTGGTAGGCGAACATGCCGCCCTGCGAGTACCCGCCCAGATGCACGTCGCGTCCGGTGCGGGCGGCCACGATCTCGACGATCTCGCTGATGGCCACGATGTGGTCGGTCAGGGTGCGGTTCCAGCCACCCTCCTCGGTGGCCGGCGAACCGAAGTCCACCACCCAGGGATCCATCCCGGCGTCGTGCAGCAGGCCGACTCCACCGTTGTCGCGGGTGACGTCGTAGACGTTCGCGGACATCATCATCGGCGGGATGAGCACCACGGGCGGGCCCGACGGCGACGATCCGGGAAAGTAGCGCCGGAGCCGATACATCGAGTCCCGAGCCACCACGTCGAAGGGCGACGACATCGTGTCGGTCTCGAGACCGCCCAACCGGATGACCTCGAGCCCGTTCTGCGCGGTCGCCACGACCCGACGCAACGACGTGGTGACCGATGCACTGCCGATACCCAGCACGCGTTACTCCTGACCAGAACTCGCCGATGCCGGCGATGCGAGGACAGCGTCTCACACTCACCCGGACACGACCGTAGCCCTCGCGTCGAGGGACGAGATCTACGCCGTGAGCCAGGTCCGCAGCGCCGCGATGGTGTTCCGCACGCCGGCCGACTGCTCGACGACCCGCGCCGGGGCCGTTCCCCCGCGGCTGTCGCGGGATGCGATCGACCCGTCCACGGTGAGCACCTCGCGCACCGCCGGCGTCAACGCCGAATCGATCGCCGCGAACTGCTCGTCGCCGAGTTCGTCCAGGCCGATGCCGGCCGCCTCCGCCGTCCGCACGCAGTCACCCGCCACCTCGTGGGCGTGCCGGAACGGAACGCCCTGGCGCACGAGCCATTCGGCGATGTCCGTGGCGAGTGTGAAGCCGGCCGGCGCCAGATCTCGCAGTCGCGCGGTGTCGAACGTCAAGGTCTCGACGAGACCCGTGATGGCCGGGAGCAACATTTCCAATTGCAACACCGAGTCGAAGACGGGTTCCTTGTCCTCCTGCAGGTCCCGGTTGTACGCGAGGGGTTGGGCCTTCAGAGTCGCCAACAGCCCCGTCACGTTGCCGATCAGGCGTCCGGTCTTGCCTCGGGTCAGTTCGGCCACATCGGGATTCTTCTTCTGCGGCATGATCGAACTTCCCGTGGACCACGCGTCCGCGAGCGTCACGTAGCCGTACTCGGGAGTACTCCACGACACGATCTCCTCGGCGAGCCGAGACAGATCCACGGCGGTCATCGCGAGGACGAATGCGGCTTCCGCTGCGAAATCACGCGACGACGTGGCGTCGATGGAGTTCTCGGCCGACGCGTCGAACCCGAGCTCGGCAGCGATCTTCTCCGGGTCCAGGCCGAGTGACGACCCCGCCAGCGCACCGGACCCGTACGGCGAGACCGCAGCGCGCCGGTCGAAGTCGCGAAACCGCTCGACGTCGCGCAGCAACGGATGGACGTGCGCCAGGAGGTGATGCGCGAGCAGAACCGGTTGCGCCGCCTGCGAGTGTGTCTTGCCCGGCATGGCGTCGCGTGGGTGCGCGTCCGCTTGGTCGGTGAGGGCCACCGCGACGTCCAGGACCCCGGTCGAGACCCGCCGCACGGCGTCGCGCAACCACATGCGGAACAGCGTGGCCACCTGGTCGTTGCGCGAGCGTCCTGCGCGCAGTCGACCGCCGAGTTCCGGACCCACCCGTTCGATCAGTCCTCGTTCGAGCGCCCCGTGCACATCCTCGTCGGATTCGGCCGGACCGAACTCACCCGACGCCACGTCCTCACCGAGCCGGTCGAGGCCGTCGAGCATGGCCTCGAGGTCGGTGGCGGACAGCAGACCGGCCGAGTTCAGCACGCGCGCATGCGCTTTCGACGCACGCACGTCGTACGGCGCGAGAACCCAGTCGAAGTGTGTCGACTTGCTCAGAGCCGCCATCGCCTCTGCGGGTCCGGCCGCGAACCGGCCGCCCCACAGAGCCCCGGCGTTGGTGCCGTGCGACGAGCCGGCGGGTTCCGTCGTCACAGGTCCGACTGTCCCTGCGCGCCGACCGAACCGCGATCACGGCTCGCCGCGATCTTCGACGACAGCCCGTGCAGCTGCACGAAGCCCTTCGCCGCCGACTGGTCGAAGGTGTCGCCCGCGTCGTAGGTCGCGAGATTGAAGTCGTAGAGGGACTCGCCGGAGCGCCGACCGTTCACGACGATCGTGCCGGCGTGCAGGACGAGGCGGATCTCACCGGAGACGTGCTCCTGGGTGTGCTGGACGAACGTGTCGAGCGCGCCCTTGAGCGGCGAGAACCAGAGGCCGTCGTACACCAGCTCGGCCCACTTCTGGTCCGTGTGCCGCTTGTAGCGGCCGAGTTCGCGCTCGAGGGTGACGTGCTCGAGCTCCTCGTGGGCGCGGATGAGAATCATGGCGCCGGGAGCCTCGTAGACCTCGCGGCTCTTGATGCCCACCAACCGGTCCTCGACGACGTCGAGGCGACCCACGCCCTGCTTGCCGCCGCGAGTGTTGAGTTCCTGGATGGCTTCGAGAACGGACACCGGCCGACCGTCGATGGCCACGGGCCGGCCCTTGTCGAACGTGATGACCAGCTCGTCCGGGGCGGTGAAGTTCGCCGTCGGGTCTTCGGTGTACTCGTAGACGTCCTTGGTGGGCGCATTCCAGAGATCCTCGAGGAAGCCCGTCTCGACCGCGCGGCCCCACACGTTCTGATCGATCGAGAAGGGCGACTTCTTGGTCACGTTGATCGGAATGTCGTTCTCCTCCGCGAAGGCGATGGCCTTCTCGCGGGTCCAGGCGTAGTCGCGCACCGGGGCCAGCACCTCGAGCTCGGGAGCCAACGTGTTGAAGCCGACCTCGAACCGCACCTGATCGTTGCCCTTGCCGGTGCAACCGTGCGCCACGACGGTGCCGCCGTGGGCGCGCGCGTTGTCGACGAGGTGCTTGACGATCAGCGGACGGCTGATCGCGGAGAGCACCGGATAGCGATCCATGTACAGGGCGTTCGACTGAATCGTGGGCAGGCAGTACTCGTCGGCGAACTCGTTGCGAGCGTCGACGACGACGGCCTCCACCGCGCCGCAGTCGATGGCTCGCTGACGGATGGCCTCCATGTCCTCGCCGCCCTGGCCGAGGTCGATCGCGACCGCGACGACCTCCTTCCCGGTCTCGCGGCCGATCCAGCTGATGGCGACGGAAGTGTCGAGGCCACCGGAGTAGGCGAGGATGACGCGTTCGGCCATGAGGTATGTGCTCCTTCGTTGTCTGCGTTACGGATTTGTGTTCGTGGTGCGAAACGGCGATGCCGAATCAGCGAGCGAGTTCCTCGATGCGATCGGCCAGATCTCGACCGGTCAGCGGTTCTCGGGCTATGACGAAGATGGTGTCATCCCCGGCAACCGTTCCCACAATTTCGGGCAGCGCCGCTCGGTCCAGCGCACTGGCGAGATAGTGGGCCGCGCCGGGTGGCGTGCGCAACACCGCGAAGTTGGCGCTGGCATCGGTGGAGACCAGCAGATCCGCGAGCAGGCGCGAGAGCCGATCGGTACCGCCGGCCACGCCACGGACCGGACTGCCGTCCTCGGGCACCACGTAGACGCCGGCCCCGCCGTCCGCCGCGCGCAGCTTGACGGCCCCGAGTTCGTCGAGGTCGCGCGACAGTGTCGCCTGCGTCGCCTCGATACCCTCCGCGGCCAGCAGAGCCTGCAGCTCGGGCTGACTGCGCACGGGTCGGGCCGACAGCAGGGCCACGATGCGCGCCTGACGCCCGGCTCGGGTCGACGCCGTGACGGGCCCACGATCGGACCGGACCGCGGCATCGTCGGCGGTCACGGTCGGACCGAGTTCGTCCGGCTCGCAGTCGCCTTCTCGAGCAGCCAGACGAGAACCGCCTTCTGGGCGTGCAGACGATTCTCCGCCTCGTCCCACACCACGCTCCGAGGGCCGTCGAGCACACCGTCGGAGATCTCCTCGCCCCGATGGGCGGGGAGGCAGTGCAGCACGAGCGCCTCGCCGTCGGCACGTCCGAGGAGGTCCTCGTTCACCTGGAACGGCCGCAGCGGCCCGACGCGATCGAGGCCGTCGTTCTCCTGCCCCATCGAGGTCCAGGTGTCGGTGACCAACACGTCGGCCCCGGTCGCCGCGGCCACCGGATCGTTCGTGACGGTCACCGTTGCGCCGGTCAGTTCGGCGCGTGCGTGCGCTGCCTGCAGCACCGCGGGTGCGGGAACGAAGCCCTCGGGCGCGGCGACGGTGACGTCGATCCCGGCGGTGACGCCGCCGAGCATCAGTGAATGTGCCATGTTGTTGGCACCGTCTCCGAAGTACGTCAACCGCAGTCCCCGCAGGGAGCCCTTGCGCTCCGCGAGGGTCTGCAGATCGGCGAGGACCTGGCACGGGTGGAAGTCGTCGGACAACGCGTTCACGATGGGAACGGTGGCGCCGGTTGCCATCTGCTCGAATCGCTTCTGACCGAAGGTTCGCCAGACGATGGCGTCGACGTACCGCGAGAGCACCCGGCCGGTGTCCTGCAGCGTCTCCTCGCGGCCGAGCTGCGTACTGCGCCCGTCGACCACCACGGCGTGACCACCGAGCTGGGCGATACCCATCTCGAAGGAGAATCGCGTACGGGTGGAGTTCTTCTCGAAGATGACCCCGACCCCACGCGGTCCTTCGAGCGGACGCTCCGAGAACGGCTGCTTCTTCAGTTCGGCTGCGAGCGCCAGGATTTCGGCCTGCTCGTCGGGGGTCAGGTCGTCGTCACGCAGAAAGTGCCGCAGCATCAGTGATCTGCCTTCCGGTGGGTTGCGGTGTCCAGGATCGCGGGGAGCGCGTCGACGAAGCTCGAGGCCTGATCCTCGGAGAGAATCAACGGCGGCGCGAGCCGGACGACACCCGGTTGGGCCGCGTTGACCAGGAAGCCCGCGTGTCGTGCGGCGAGTTCCACGTCGGCCGCGACCGGTTCGGTGAGCACGATGCCCAGCAGGAGCCCGGCCCCGCGGACGTGGTCGATCGCCGGGTGATCGAGCGCCTCGATGTCGTTGCGCCAGGTCTTGCCGAGCCGGTCGACGTGCGAGAGAAGGTCGGACTCCGCCAGGGTGCGGAGCACGGCGAGCGCGGCGGCGGTGCTGATCGGATTGCCGCCGAACGTGGTTCCGTGTTTGCCCGGCTGCAGCAGGCTCGCCGCAGGGCCGATCCCGATGCAGGCGCCGAGGGGAAGTCCACCGCCCAGCCCCTTGGCCAGGGTGATCACGTCGGGGACGACTCCGAAGCGTTGGTGGGCGTAGAACCATCCGGTCCGGCCGATGCCCGTCTGGACCTCGTCGAGCACCAGGAGCGCACCCCGCCGAGCGGTGATCTCACGCGCCGCCGTCAGGTAGTCCTCCGGCGGGACGACGACGCCGCCCTCCCCCATGATGGGTTCCAGGAACACCGCGGCGGTGTTCTCGTCCACCGCGTCCGCCAGCGCCTCGATGTCGCCGTACGGCACGTGTGTCACTCCGGCGGGCATCGGCTCGAACGGAGTGCGCTTGTCGCGCTGGCCGGTCAGCGCGAGGGCGCCCATGGTCCGCCCGTGGAACGATCCCTCGGCCGCCACGATGTTCGGCCGGCCCGTCAGTCGAGCGATCTTGAAGGCCGCCTCGTTCGCCTCGGCGCCGGAGTTGCAGAAGAAGACCCTGGCGTCCACGCCCGTACCGAGCTGCTCGAGCAGTCGCTCGGCGAGTTCCACCGACGGGGTGTTGACGTAGAGGTTGGACGTGTGGCCCAGACGACCGACCTGAGCGGTCACGGCCTCGACCACCGCCGGATGCGCGTGTCCCAGAATGTTGGTCGCGATGCCGGCGAGGAGGTCGAGGTACTCCTTGCCGTCGGCGTCCGTCACCACGGCTCCGCGACCTTCCACCAGCGCCACGCGGGGGACACCGTAGTTGTTCATGAGCGCGCCGGAGAAACGCTGCTGCATGTCCTCGGTACTCGTCGAATCAGCCATCTCGTCAACCCCTTTCGTGGTGTGTTGGTGTCGTGCGCGGATGCGTCGCCGACGTCACCATGGTTCCGATTCCCTCGCCGGTGAAGAGCTCCAGCAGAACGGAGTGCTCGAGCCGACCGTCGATGACGTGCGCGCTCGGTACCCCGCCGCGGACCGCGCGCAGGCAGGCCTCCATCTTGGGCACCATTCCGGCGTCCAGGCGCGGCAGCAGTTCCTCGAGGTCCGACGCGGCGATCTCGGACACCAGGGACCCTCGGTCGGGCCAGCGCGTGTAGAGCCCCTCGACGTCGGTGAGGATCACGAGCTTCTCCGCCCCCAGGGCCTCCGCCAAGGCGGCGGCCGCGGTGTCGGCGTTGATGTTGTGGACCACGCCGTCGGCGTCGGGGGCGATGGTCGAGACCACCGGTATGCGGCCGGCGCCCACGAGATCGTTCACCGCGCTCGGATCGACCGTCGTCACGTCGCCGACCAGGCCGATGTCGGTGTCCTCACCGTCGACGAGCACGGTACGGCGAGTGGCGGTGAACAGATGAGCGTCCTCCCCCGAGATCCCCACCGCATACGGTCCGTGGGCATTGATCAGACCGACGAGCTCTCGCCCCACCTGGCCGAACAGAACCATCCGGACGACGTCCATGACCTCGGGGGTGGTGACCCGGAAGCCACCGCGGAACTCGCCCGTGAGTCCGAGCCGGCCCAGCATCGCCGTGATCTGGGGTCCGCCGCCGTGCACCACGATCGGGTGGACACCGACTGCACGCAGGAACGCCATGTCGGCGGCGAACGCCCGCTTGAGTCCGTCGTCGATCATCGCGTTGCCGCCGTACTTCACCACGACGGTCTTTCCGGCCCACTGTTGCAGCCATGGCAGAGCTGCGGCGAGCACGCGGGCGGTGTCGGCGGCGGGCAGATCGCTCACGAGGAGTACGCCGAGTTCTCTTCGACGTAGGCATGCGAGAGATCGGTCGTGCGGATCGTCGCCTCGTGGTCGCCGGCGCCGAGGTGGATGGACACGTCGATGTCGACCATCGACAGATCCACCTCGCGTGCGCCGGGTGCGCCCATCCCGTCGACGCACACCGCCTGTCCGTTGAAGGAGACCGTGATGTGGTCCGGGTCCAGTTCCACGGGAGCGATTCCCACCGCGGCGAGGACGCGGCCCCAGTTGGGATCGGATCCGAACAGCGCCGTCTTCACCAGGGAGTCACGGGCGACGGTACGCGCGGCGATCAGAGCGTCGTGCTCCGAGGCCGCGCCTGCGACGGTGACCCGGACCCGTTTGGTCACACCCTCGGCGTCGGCCATCAACTGGTCCGCGAGGTCGTCGCACACGGCATGGAGCGCGGCGTTCAGTTCCGCCTGCGTGGCCTCGACGCCGCTGGCTCCGGACGAGAGCAACAGCACGGTGTCGTTGGTGGAGGTGGCGCCATCGACATCGAGCCGGTCGAAGGTCGACGCGGTCGCCGACCGCAGGGCGAGGTCGAGTTGTTCCGCGGTGGCCACCGCGTCGGTGGTGATCACGCAGAGCATCGTCGCCAGCGACGGGGCGAGCATTCCGGCGCCCTTGGCCATCCCGCCGACGTTCCAGCCATTCTGGTGATGGATGGCGGCCTGTTTGGGGACGGTGTCGGTGGTCATGATGGCGTACGCCGCGTCGGTTCCACCGGAGATGCCACCGGCCAACTCGTGCACCGCCGTCGTGACACCGGCCAGAACCTTGTCCATGGGAAGCCGATCACCGATGAGGCCCGTGGAGCACACCGCGATCTCGGCCGCGCCGGTCTCGGTGCCCCAGTTGCTCAGGGTGTGCGCGACGTGTTCGGCGGTGCGGTGAGTGTCCTGGAACCCCGGCGCTCCCGTGCAGGCGTTGGCGCCACCAGAGTTCAGGACCACGGCGCGCAGCGCGCCGGAGCGCAGCACTTGCTGAGACCACAGCACGGGTGCGGCCTTGACCTTGTTCACGGTGAAGACACCGGCCGCAGCGAGATCCGGGCCCTCGTTGAACACCAGAGCGAGGTCCGGTCCGCCCTTCGCCTTGATCGACGCCTCGATGCCGGCCGCGCGGAATCCGGCGGCCGACGTGACGCCCTGGTGACGGACGAGAACGCCCGCCGGCGCCTGATCGGTGTCGTTCGGCGTCGTCATGGTGCCACTCCTACCGTCGAGAGCCCGTCGGTCTCGGGAAGACCGAGGGCGAGGTTCATCGATTGCACGGCGCCACCCGCCGTGCCCTTGGTCAGGTTGTCGATGACGGAGGTCACCACCAGCATTCCGGCGTCCGCGTCCACCTCCACCTGAAGGTGAACGGCGTTCGATCCGAGAACCGACCCGGTCTGCGGCTGGTGTCCGCGCGGAAGCAGATGCAGGAAAGGCTCGTCCGCGCAGTACTTCTCGTACACCGCCCGTGCCGTCTCCTCGGTCGCGGTGGTGCGCGCCGAGCAGGTGGCGAGGATCCCTCGCGGCATCGGGGCGAGAACGGGCGTGAACGACACGGTGACCTCGGACCCGGCAATGGCAGAGAGGTTCTGCCGGATCTCCGGGGTGTGCCGGTGCGCGCCGGCGACGCCGTAGGCGCGGACCGAACCCATCACCTCGGACCCGAGGAGGTTGGCCTTCGGAGCTCGTCCCGCGCCGGAGCTCCCGCTCACCGCGACGACGGTCACGTACGGCTCGACGAGGTGCGCGTCGAGTGCCGGGGCCATGGCCAGGGTCGCCGCCGTGGGATAGCAGCCGGGGACGGCGATGCGCGTCGCTCCCGCGAGAATGTTGCGGGCACCCGGCAGTTCGGGAAGTCCGTAGGGCCAGTGCCCGGCGTACTCTCCGCCGTACCAGCGGTCCCATGCGGACGCGTCGGTCAACCGGAAGTCCGCGCCGCAGTCGATGACCACCGTGTCCGCCGACAGGGCCGCAGCAATTGCGCCTGAATTACCGTGCGGGAGGCCCAGAAAGACGACGTCGTGGCCCGACAGCTGCTCCACCGTCGTCTCGGTGAGGACGCGACCGGACAGTGGCACCAGATGCGGGTGGTGTTCACCGAGAGTCGACCCCGCGTTGCCGCCTGCGGTGAGCGCACCGATCCGCAGCCGTCCCGCGACGTGCGCGGGGTGCGCGAGAAGTAGGCGCAGGATCTCGCCGCCGGCGTACCCGCTGGCCCCGGCGACGGCCACCGACAGGGCATCGGGTGAGGTTGCTGAATCCATACGATGATTATGCACTACCGTGCAAGCTCATTCGTCAACGGGTTCGACGGCGCTCCGACCCGGTCATCGGCGCAGGTACGCCCCCACCGCCGTCGCAGCGGACTCCACCGCGGCGTCCCGCGCGGCACTGGCCTCGTTCTCGGTCAGCGTTCGATCGCTCGCTCGGAACCGCAACGCGAAGGCCAGCGACTTCTTTCCCTCACCCACCTGATCTCCGACGAACACGTCGAAGATCCTGATCTCCTCCAGCAGCGGGCCCGCTCCGGTCACCAACGCCTGTTCCACCGCGTGGGCCGGAACCGACTCGTCGACCACCACCGCGACGTCCTGCAACAACGCGGGGAACGGCGAGATCACGGGCGACGGCAGAACTTCGCGGACGGGCAGGGCGTCGAGGTCGATCTCCACCGCGCACGTGCGCGGCGGCAGTCCTGCGCGCTCCACCACTCCGGGATGAAGTTCTCCCGCGTACCCGACCACGGTTCCGTCGACCGACAGTTCCGCGCAGCGACCGGGGTGCCACGGTTCGCGGTGCGCCGCACTCAGTTCCAGCTCCACCCCCGACGCCTCGGCGATGATCCGAGCGGCCGCGAACGCGTCCGCGGCCTCGGCGGGGCGGCCCGCGCCCCAGGGCCCGGCCGCCGTCACCGCACCGGTCAGCACCACACCGACGTGCACCGGTTGAATCGGAAGGGATTGTTTCAGCGTGTCGATCTCTTCCGCGGACGGGCGGCGATCGACCGCGAGGGCGTCGACCGGCCGGGTGCCCTCACCGGGCTGCACCACCTGCGCCACCGCGAACAGCGACAGGTCACGCTGTCCGCGGGAGACGTTGCGCGCCGCTACCTCCAAGAGGCCCGGGAGAAGTGTGGTGGCCAACTCGGGCCGGTCGGCCTCGAGCGGGTTGAGTACCCGCGTGGTGACTCGACGCGCATCGTCGGGAGCGAGGCCCCACACGTCGAAAACTCCGGCGGGAAGGAAGACCGGAGCCAGAACCTCGACGTGTCCGGTGTACGCGAGGGCTCGGCCCACGGCACGTCGCCGCCGTTGAGTCGCCGTCAGTCCCCGTCCGGCGGGCGCCGTCGGCAGCACCGACGGAATCGACTCCAGCCCTTCGAGTCGCAGAACCTCCTCGACCAGATCGGCCGGCTGCCTCAGGTCCGGTCGCCAGCTGGGCGGAGTCACCTCGGCCACGGCCCGTCCGTCGTCGCTCACGTCCACCGCGACGTCGCAGCCGATCTGCGTCAGCCGCCGAACCGCGGTCCCGGGTGCATAGGCGACGCCGGCGACGCGATCGGGGAGATCGAGATCGATCGTCACCGAGGTCATCGCGGTGGGTCCACCGACGTCGGTGAGGCTCGACTCCACGCGACCGCCCGCGATGGACACCAGGAGGGACGCCGCTCGATCGAGAGCGCGCACGGGCAGAGCGGAATCGACGATGCGTTCGTACCGACGACTCGCCTCGCTGGGCAGCTTGTGGCGCCGTGCGGTCCGGAACACCGCGAGCGGGTCCCAGATCGCGGCTTCGAGCAGGATGTCCGTCGTCCCCGAGCCCACTTCGGTCGACGCTCCACCCATCACGCCCGCCAGCGACAGCACTCCCGAGTCGTCCGCGATGACCACGTCCTCCGGGTCCAGCGTGCGCTCGACATCGTCGAGGGTGCGGAGGGTCTCCCCCGCCGCCGCGCGGCGTACGACCAACGGACCGGTGACCGTCGCCGCATCGAATGCGTGCAGGGGTTGCCCGAGTTCGAGCATGACGTAGTTCGTCACGTCCACGGCGGGCGAGATCGGCCGGACACCGGACAACAGCAGACGTCGCTGGAGCCACCACGGCGACGTCGCCGCCGGGTCGAGCGCCGTGACCCGGCGGGCGGCGAACCGTGTCGCCCCGGATTCCGCGCGTACGTCGACGGTCCAGGCCTCGCCGTCGGCCGCACCCTCGTCCACCACGGGACGAACGGTCGCAGCCGGGTCGGCGTACTCGAGATCGAAACCGCACGCGAGTTCACGGGCGAGCCCGCGAACGCTGAGGGCGTAGCCGCGGTCGGGCGTGACGTTCACGTCGAAGACCGTGTCGTCGGTGCCCAGCACGGTGCGGGCGTCGGTCCCGGGCTCCGCGGTGCCCGCAGGCAGGACGAGAATACCGGAATGGTCGGAACCGACACCGAGCTCGGACACCGAGCAGATCATGCCGTCGGAGGTGCGTCCGTAGGTCTCCCGCGCGGCGATGGCGAATCCGCCCGGCAGCACGGAGCCGGGGAGCGCGGCGACGATGAGGTCGCCCTCGGCGAAATTGCGTGCACCGCAGACGATTCCGCGCGGAGCACTCTCTCCGACCTCGACGAGGCAGAAACGGATCGGCTTCTTGAACTCGGTGAGTTCCTCGATCGACGCCACCCTCCCCACCACCAGGGGGCCGGTGATCTCCGGGAGCGGGAGAACCTCCTCGATCTCGAAGCCGACGCGAACGAAGCCCGCGTCGAGATCGTCGGCCGAGACGGCCCATCCGGGCGCGGCCTTCTGTACGACCTCGGTCAACCAGGACTGTGGCACTCGCACGAGATGGACTCTCTTCTCATCGGTTCGAACGTCGGGTTCGCGGCTGGGACGGTGTCGGTCAGCCGGCGGCGCCGAAGGGCAGGCTGAACCTGATGTCCCCCTCGACGATGTCGCGCATGTCGGGAATGTCGTTGCGGAACTGCAGCGTTCGCTCCAGTCCCATTCCGAAGGCAAAACCGCTGTAGACCTCGGGGTCCACCCCGCACGCTCGCAAGACGTTCGGATTCACCATGCCGCAGCCACCCCACTCCACCCAGCCGGCTCCGCCCTTCTTGCGAGGAAACCAGACGTCGACCTCGGCCGACGGTTCGGTGAACGGGAAGTAGTTGGGCCGCATGCGCGTTCGGGTGTCCGGACCGAACAGGGCGCGAGCGAACGCATCGAGCGTCCCCCGCAGATGCGCCATCGTGAGCCCCTTGTCGACGGCCAGCCCCTCGACCTGGTGGAAGACGGGGGTGTGCGTGGAATCGAGCTCGTCGGTGCGGAACGTCCGCCCCGGGCAGACGACGTAGATGGGGAGCTCGCGTTCGAGCATCGACCGCACCTGCACCGGCGAGGTGTGAGTGCGCAGCACCTGGCGTGACCCCTCGGGCGCGATGTGGAAAGTGTCCTGCATGGTGCGGGCCGGATGGTCCGGAAGGAAATTCAGAGCGTCGAAGTTGAAGTGCTCCGTTTCCACCTCGGGGCCCTCTGCCACTTCCCAGCCCATGGCGACGAACACGTCGGCGACCTGATCGGCGATGACAGTGATGGGGTGCCGGGCGCCCACCGGACGGCGCACCGCGGGAAGGGTGACGTCGATGGACTCGGCCACCAGAACCGCGGCGTCGCGCTCGGCTGCGAGCACCTCGCGTCGCTCGCCGAACGCGACCTTGACCCGATCACGTGCGGTTTTCACACGCTTGCCGGCGTCGGCGCGATCGGTCTTGGGAAGGCTTCCGAGTGCACGCTGCGCCAAAGCCAGCGGGGCGCGATTGCCGATGTGGTCGATCTTGGCGTCGTTGAGGGCCTCGATCGACGCGGCATCCGCCACTGCTATCTCGGCGCGTTCGACCGCGGCGGCGATGGCCTCGTCCGTGAGGAACTCCGCGCCGGGCTGATCCTCGGCGCCGGTCCCACCGTCGTTCTGGGCCACAGGCAACACTCCTACGTCACGTACGCGTCGCGATCTCGGTGGAGATCGACGTCCCGCATCCTATTCGATGGACCCCGGCACGATCACCGGCCCGATCGTCGGCGGCGTCGGTGCAGCCTCGCACTCGTGTAGAGGCACACCGCCGCGGCGGTGGCGAGGTTGAGGCTCTCGGCGCGCCCGTGGATCGGGATCCGGATCCGGTGATCGGCGACGGCCGCCACGTCCGCGGGCAGACCGTGCGCTTCGTTCCCGAACAACCATGCCGTGGGTCCGGCGAGCACGTCGTCCGCGTCGTCGAGATCGAGTTCGCCGTCCACGGTGGTGGCCACGAGAGCGACCCCACTCGCCCGGACGGCGTCGAGAGCGTCGAACACCGACCGCTCGCGGGCGACGGGAAGATGAAAGATGGACCCGGCGGACGCGCGCACGCTCTTGCCGTTCTGCGGATCGACGCTGTCACCGGCGAACACCACCGCGTCGGCCCCGGCCGCGTCGGACACCCGCACCACGGTCCCGGCGTTTCCGGGCTCGGAGATTCCCACCGGCACCGCGATCAGGTCCGGACGACCTGCGCAGGCTTCGGACACGGACACGACGACGGCATCGCAGACACCGACCAGCCCCGGCGGGGTGACGGTTTCGGACAGGGCCTTCGCCGCCCGCTCGGTGATCGGACGGGGGCGCACTCCCGACGCCGCGGCCGCCTCGAGAAGGTCGGCGCGGTCCGTGAACCACCGTTCGGTGGCGAAGAGCTCACGGAGGTGACCACCACGGATCGCCTCGGTCACGGCGTTCTCACCCTCGGCGAGAAACGTACCGGTGCGCGAGCGCTCGGCCGTGCGATGCAGCTTGACAGCCGAAACGACCCGCGGTGTCCGCTCGGTGAGCGGAGCCGCGGGTCGGTTCGAATCGTCGTCGAATCGGCCGGTCAGGCCACTTCTCCGGCGGGTGCATTGATGTCGGCCGGCAGTGCAGCCTTCGCGACCTCGACGAGGCCGGTGAACGCCGCCGCGTCCGAGACGGCCAGCTCGGCGAGGATCTTGCGATCGACCTCGACACCGGCGATCTTCAGGCCCTGGACGAAACGGTTGTACGTGATGTCGTTGGCCCGAGCCGCAGCGTTGATGCGCGTGATCCACAGCTTGCGGAAGTCACCCTTGCGCGCGCGACGGTCGCGGTAGGCGTACGTCAGCGAGTGGAGCTGCTGCTCCTTGGCCTTGGTGTACAGACGTGAGCGCTGTCCGCGGTAACCGCTGGACGCTTCGAGAATCGAACGGCGCTTCTTCTGGGCGTTGACCGCCCTCTTTACGCGTGCCACTGGAAAATCCTGTCGATCTGGGGCTCAGTGAGCCCGGGTGGGAAAGAAATCAGATACCGAGAAGTCGCTTGACGCGCGGAACGTCGTTGGGGCTGACCACGGCCTTACCGGACAGCCGACGGGTGACGCGCGAGGACTTGTGCTCGAGAAGGTGGCGCTTTCCCGCCTTCTGGCGCAGGATCTTTCCGCTACCGGACACCTTGAAGCGCTTGCTGGTGCCGCTGTGTGTCTTCGCCTTGGGCATTGAGTCCTCAGTTCTGTATTGCTCGGTCGGTGGTGCTACGTGGTCGGACACAGCGCGATCGTGGTGCATCGCGGCTGCACCCGACAACCACGAGCGCTTATGCGCCCGGAGTGGGTTGAGCCGTGGGGGCCGGGTCGGCCGCCGGTGCCGGGTCGGCCGCCGGCGGGGCCGACGACGCGCGGGTGACCGGCGGAGCCTGCGACGCTTCCTGCGCCTTGGCCCTGGTCTTGGCGCCCTTGTGCGGAGCCAACACCATGGTCATGTTGCGACCGTCCTGCTTGGCCGAAGTTTCGACGAAACCGTGCTCGGCGACGTCGGCACCGAGGCGCTGCAGGAGGCGATAGCCGAGTTCCGGTCGCGACTGCTCGCGTCCGCGGAACATGATCGTCACCTTGACCTTCGATCCGGCTTCGAGGAAGCGGACCACGTGGCCCTTCTTCGTCTCGTAGTCGTGATCGTCGATCTTGGGTCGGAGCTTCTGCTCCTTGATCACGGTGAGTGTCTGGTTCTTGCGCGATTCACGCGCTTTCTGAGCAGCCTCGTACTTGAACTTGCCGTAGTCCATGATCTTGCAGACCGGTGGACGGGCGTCGGGAGCGACCTCGACGAGATCGAGATCGGCTTCGAGAGCCAAGCGGAGCGCATCTTCAACACGCACGATGCCAACCTGTTCGCCACCCGGCCCGACGAGCCGGACCTCGGGAACTCGGATGCGATCGTTGATGCGGGTCTCAGTGCTGATGGGGCCTCCTCGGTAGTGCGGTGACGGTTGTCGTGCTGACCTGGCGACCGCGTCGTCCTTCCACGCTGCCACCGGCGCTCGCATCGCCCGTCTTCCGCCGGCCCCGTGTCGCTCGCCGTCGACGGACGGTACGAACGACGAAACCCCGTGCACTCGACGTGATCGAGAGCAGCGGGGTCCGGTTCCGACCGGTCCGAGGCGACGTGTCGCTTCGGTGCCTCCGAAGAGGCCACACCGCTCACCGTGCGGTGAGGCGGGACCGGACCGACGCACTGATCGTGCGGCGGTGGGAGTCGGACTCCACTTGCTGCCCGCGAGCATCTCTGTTCGCAGGCGGTCGTCCAGACACACTATCACCGGTTCGGAGGGAACTCCGAATCGGTGCAGTTCGGAGGGTGCGCGGCGGGGGCGACTAGGGCAGAGAACCCCTCCACGACCGTGGACTCGCTGGTCCGTGACATTCTCTTGGCATGACCATCGACCCCGGAACGCCCGATCCCACCGACCCGGATTCGAGCGTTCGTGAACTCGCCGACGTTCCCGCCGTCGAGGTGATCAGCCGCGCCGCCGTCATGCTGATGAGTTCGGCTGCGGAAAAACTCGGACTGTCCGAGGCCGATCCGTCGGCCAGTCCGCATCTCGATCTCGACGAGGCCCGCCGTGTCATCACCGCGCTCGCCGGTCTGGTCACCTCGTCGGTGGAGTACCTCGGACCTCACGCAGGCCCCATTCGTGAAGGGCTGCAAGCACTTCAGCGTGCCTTCCGGGAGCAGTCCGCTCATCCCGACGCACCCGGAGCCGGGCCCGGCGAGAAATACACCGGTCCCGTTCACTGACCCGTCGCCGACGGGCCGCGCGGGCCCCCGGCGACGCGGCGGGTCGGTCAGGACACCGGCACCGGCTTCTTGCGTCGAACCCGCTTGACGGGGACCGGCGTCGCCGAGGCGGCCTCGAGAGTCTCTCGGAGAAACTTTCCCGTGTAGCTCTCCGGGACCGCGGCGATGTCCTCGGGGGTGCCCTCGGCCACCATCTGCCCACCCCCGGATCCACCCTCGGGGCCCATGTCGATCACCCAGTCCGACGTCTTGATCACGTCGAGGTTGTGCTCGATGACGATGACGGTGTTTCCCTTGTCCACCAGTCCGTTGATGACCAGCAGCAGCTTGCGAATGTCCTCGAAGTGCAGACCGGTGGTGGGTTCGTCGAGGATGTACACGGTCCGACCCATCGAACGCTTCTGCAGTTCCGCCGCGAGTTTCACACGCTGCGCCTCGCCGCCGGACAGCGTGGTGGCCGGCTGGCCGAGGCGCACGTACCCCAAGCCGACCTCGTTCAAGGTGGCGAGGTAGCGGTGGATCGAGGTGATCGGCTGGAAGAACTCCGCCGCTTCCTCGATGGGCATGTCGAGGACTTCGGCGATCGTCTTGCCCTTGTAGTGCACCTCGAGGGTCTCCCGGTTGTAACGCGCCCCGTGACACACCTCGCAGGGAACGTAGACGTCCGGCAGGAAGTTCATCTCGATCTTCAGCGTGCCGTCGCCGGAGCAGGCCTCGCACCGGCCGCCCTTGACGTTGAAGGAGAACCGTCCGGGCTGGTAGCCGCGAACCTTGGCCTCGGTGGTGGCGGCGAAGAGGGTACGGATCTTGTCGAACACGCCGGTGTAGGTGGCCGCGTTGGACCGCGGGGTTCGGCCGATCGGTGACTGGTCCACGCGCACCAGCTTGTCGAGCTGGTCCAGGCCGTTGACGCGGGTGTGTCGACCCGGCACCTGACGGGCGCCGTTGAGCTTGTTCGCCATCACCGTGGCGAGGATGTCGTTCACCAGGGTCGACTTGCCCGATCCCGAGACCCCGGTGATCGCCGTGAGTACCCCCAGCGGGAAGCTGACGTCGATTTCGCGAAGGTTGTGCTCACGAGCACCGACCACGGTGACCTTGCGCTTGGGATCGATCGGTCGGCGTAGCGCGGGAACGGGTATCGACGAGCGGCCGGACAGGTAGGCGCCGGTCAGGCTCTCCGGGTTGCTCAGCAGCTTCTCGTAGGACCCGCTGTGGACGACGCGGCCGCCGTGCTCCCCGGCGAGGGGTCCGATGTCGACGACCCAGTCGGACGTGCGGATGGTGTCTTCGTCGTGTTCGACGACGATGAGCGTGTTCCCGAGGTCACGCAACCGGGTGAGGGTCTCGATGAGTCGACGATTGTCCCGTTGATGCAGCCCGATGGACGGCTCGTCCAGAACGTAGAGGACGCCGACGAGACCACTGCCGATCTGCGTGGCCAGGCGGATTCGCTGGGCCTCGCCGCCCGAGAGCGAGCCGGCGGCTCGCGAGAGCGAGAGATACTCCAGACCGACGTCGAGCAGGAATCCGAGTCGAGCCTGGATCTCCTTCAACACCTGCCCGGCGATGGCCTCCTCACGGGGCCCGAGCGTGAGCGTGTTCAGGAACTCGGAACAGTCGGCGATGGAGAGCGAACCGACCTCGGAGATCGATTTGGGGCCGAAGTCTCCGGCCTCGATGGTGACCGCGAGGATCTCCGGGCGCAGCCGGGCGCCGTCGCAGACCGGGCACGCGATCTCTCGCATGTACCCGTCGTAGCGTTCTTTCATCTGCTCGGACTCGGTCTGCTCCATCCGGCGATGCAGGAACGGCATGACGCCCTCGAACTCCGCGTAGTAGGACCGAGTGCGCCCGTACCGGTTCTTGTAGCGGACGTGGACCTGATGTTCGCTGCCCTCGAGGACGGCACGCTTCACCTTCGCCGGAAGCTTGCGCCACGGCATGTCGATGTCGAATTCCATCGCATCGGCCAGACCGGACAGCAGTCGACCGAAGTACTCCGAGGTCTGCCCCATGGACCACGGCGCGATGGCTCCGTCGGCCAGAGACAGATCCGGATCCGGGACCACGAGCTCGGGGTCGACCTCCTTGCGCACGCCGAGGCCGACGCACTCGGGGCACGCGCCGTACGGGGAGTTGAACGAGAACGATCGCGGCTCCAGGTCGTCGATCGACAGCGGGTGGCCGTTCGGACACGCGAGGCGCTCCGAGAAACGACGTTCCCGGTCGGCCGCGTTCTCCTCACGATCGACGAAATCGAGCAACAGAATGCCGTCGGCCAGCCGCAACGCCGTCTCGACGGAGTCGGTCAGCCGCTGCTTCGACGAGGATTTGACCGTCAGTCGGTCGACGACGACCTCGATATCGTGCTTGTCCTGTTTCTTGAGCTTGGGCGGGTCGGAGAGCTGGTGCACCGTGCCGTCGACCCGGATACGCGAGTAACCCTGGGTGTTCAGCTGCTCGAACAGGTCGACGAACTCGCCCTTGCGGGTGCGCACGACGGGCGCGAGGACCTGGAACCTCAGCCCCTCCTCCATCGCGAGCACCTGATCGACGATCTGCTGGGGAGTCTGCTTCGCGATCCGCTCCCCACACCGTGGGCAGTGTGCGGTGCCGGCGCGCGCGTAGAGCAGACGGAGGTAGTCGTAGACCTCGGTGATGGTTCCGACCGTGGATCGCGGATTCCGGTTGGTGGACTTCTGATCGATCGACACCGCGGGCGAGAGGCCCTCGATGAAATCGACGTCCGGCTTGTCCATCTGACCGAGGAACTGCCGGGCGTACGCCGAGAGCGACTCCACGTACCGACGCTGGCCCTCGGCGAAGATCGTGTCGAACGCCAGCGAGGACTTGCCCGACCCGGAGAGGCCGGTGAACACGATCATCGCGTCCCTCGGGAGGTCGATGTCGACGCCCTTCAGGTTGTGTTCCCGTGCGCCCTGCACGACCAGGCGATCCGCCACGGTGGTCCCTTCGTCGTTCGCGGCCGACGGCCGCAGTGGATGGTGACTTGTGTTCTCGAGGGGCTCGGTCGAACCCGGGTGTTGCCGGCGACCGATCCGGTGTTGCCGGTGTCCGATCCGGTGGACCCGGCGCACGGTTCCGGCGAATGCTCCGGTCGAGCCCTTCCGACCATATGCCCGACCACCGACAGGTTCACGCCTGCGCGGCCCCGGTACGTGACCAGGGACACCGTCGGTAATCTGAAGCCATGAGCGATTCGGCACCGACGATCTCCGACGACTACACCGGCGACGTCTCGCCGGGCGGCGAATCTCAGCGACGACGGTTGTCCCACGCCGCCATCGTGAAGACGTCGGTCGGCCCCATGAACAACAACGCGTACCTCGTCGTGTGTTCCGCGACCGGGGAATCCGTCCTGATCGACGCCGCGAACGACGCGTCCACCCTCGCGGCCGTCGTGGCGGATCAGGCCCCGTCGTTGACGATGGTGGTCACCACGCATTCCCATCCCGACCACTGGCAGGCGCTCGAGGACATCGTCGGCGGCACCGACGTCGAGTCCGCGGCCCACCGGCTCGATGCCGAACCCCTGCCGGTTGCTCCGACCACCCTTCTCGACGGAGGCGAGACCCTGCAGGTCGGTCGCCTGGCGTTCGACGTCGTCCATCTCGTGGGACACACGCCGGGTTCCGTCGCGCTCGCACTCACCGACCCCGCGGACGGCGTGGTCCACCTGTTCACCGGGGACTCGCTCTTCCCCGGTGGCGTCGGTAAGACCGACGGACCGGAGAACTTCACCTCTCTCCTCGACGACGTCGAGACCAAGATCTTCGGCGCCTACCCGGATTCGACGGTCGTCTATCCCGGCCACGGCGCGGACACCACCCTGGGCGCCGAACGCGGTTCGCTTCCCGAATGGCGCTCTCGGGGATGGTGACGACGCGCGCGGGGTTGGACCGCGTTCGGCCGGGGTAGACCTAGAGTTGTTGTCGTCCAGAACACATGTCGTGCACCGAATATCAGCCGCAACGCAGGAGGCTCAGTGATTGTCCGCCGGATAGCCCGACCGATGCTCGCCACTATCTTCATCGCGGGGGGTGTGGACGCACTGCGCAACCCCAAGTTCGAGAAGCAGGCGGCCGCCCCCCTCATCGAGAAGGGTCAGGAAGTTCTTCCCGACGAGGTGACGCAGAGCGTTCCCACCGATCCCGACACGCTGGTGAAGGTCAACGCCGCCGTCCAGATCGGCGGCGGGCTTCTTCTCGCTTCCGGAAAGGCTCCGCGGATCGCCTCCGTGGCCCTCGCCGGCAGCCTCGTTCCCACCACCTTCGCGGGTCATCCCTTCTGGGAGGAGACCGACCCGGAGGCGAAGGCAGCGCAGCGCATCCACTTCCTCAAGAACGTCAGCCTCCTCGGTGGACTGCTCATCGCGGCCGTCGACACCGAGGGCAAGCCGTCGGTCGCCTGGCGCAGCAAGAAGGCCGCCAAGGCTGCACAGGAAGCAGTGGTTCACGCCCTTCCCGGCCAGTCCGAGACCAACGAGACCCTGTCCGTCGCCGGCGAGAAGGCCAAGCAACTCGCGGCCGTCGCGGCCGATCGCGGGTCCGATCTCGCGGTCGTCGCTCAGGATCGTGGAGGCAAGCTCGCCGAGCTCGCCCAGGAGCGCAGTTCCAAGTGGGCGGATCTTGCGTCGAAGCGTGCGGCGGAGTTCGCCGAGGTCGCTCAGGACCGCGGCGGAAAGTTCGCCGAGGTTGCCGCAGCACAGGGCTCGGTCCTGGCCGAGCGTGCGAAGCACGACGGTGGTGACCTCGTCGACAAGTACGGCAAGAAGGCCCGTAAGCAGGCCAAGAAGTCGGGCAAGGATGCGCGCAAGCAGTTCGACGCGGCGCGCAAGGAGTACAAGAAGCAGTACAAGCACGGCGGCAAGGACGCCCAGAAGCAGTTGAAGGCGTCGGTCAAGGAAGCCGAGAAGCGTGCCAAGAAGGCTCGCGCCGAGCTCGAGCACCGGGTGAACATCTTCAGCTGATCGATATCGTCGGCAGAAGGACGGCCGGTCGATCCCCGCACGGGGACCGACCGGCCGTTGTCGTTCCCTACGAGTCGAGAGTGGTCTCGACCTGCGTCGATCACGCACCACTCTCGTGACCCGTAGACTTTTCTGGCACAAAGTACGTAGAGAACTTCCATCGCTTCAGGAGTCCATGTGCCGAATCAGGGCACCCCGATCGACACGTCCGTCGACACCACCACCGACGAACTGCGACACGAACAGACGTACGTCACCGCGCTCTACGGTCGTTTGGATCGGCTGCGCCGGTACGCGAAATCGCGCCTGAGCAGCGTGCTGCTGGAAACCGGCGGTACGCCCCAGGCGCGCAGCGAGAGAGAGTCCTTCACCAACCTCTACACCGACGACATCGCTCGGTACGACGCGTCGGAGAACGGCCTGTGTTTCGGCCGGATCGACGTCGCCGACGAGCCCCCGCGCTACATCGGCCGGGTGGGAATCCTCGACGAGGACAACGACTTCGAGTCCCTGCTCTACGACTGGCGTGCGCCGTTGGCGCGCCCCTTCTACCTCGCGACGCCCGCGGCGCCCGAAGGTGTCGAACGCCGACGACACATTCGCACCCGCAGCCGCCGGGTGACGTCGATCGCCGACGAGTTTCTCGATCTCGACGCCGCCCGTGCCGCCGGGGTGACGGAGGGTTCGGACGGTGTGGCCGGGGAGAGCGCACTGCTGTCGGCACTGAACGCAGCACGCACGGGTCTGATGAACGACATCGTGGAGACCATTCAGCGCGAGCAGGACGACATCATCAGGTCCACCCACCGCAGCGCGCTCGTGGTGCAGGGTGGTCCGGGCACGGGCAAGACCGCGGTGGCGCTCCACCGTGCGGCCTACCTGCTGTACACCTACCGGCAGCAACTGGACAAGAGCGGCGTACTGATCATCGGCCCCAACTCCACCTTCCTCGACTACATCGGGCAGGTGCTTCCCTCACTGGGAGAAACCGGGGTCCTGCTCTCGACGATCGGGAACCTGTACCCCGGAGTCGATTCCACGCGTGAGGACACCGTCGACGCAGCTCGCCTGAAGGGGTCGTTGTCGATGGTCGACGTACTCGTCGCCGCGGTTCGCGATCGGCAGGAACTTCCCGCCGAGCCCCTCGAGGTCGATTTCGACACCTACACGCTCCGCGTCGATCGCAAGATGGCGACGCGCGCACGCGGCCGGGCACGGTCGTCGCGTCGCCCGCACAATCTGGCCCGACCGATCTTCGTCTCCACTCTGATCGATCTGCTGGCCGATCAGTTCGCGGCGATGGTCGGCGGGGACGTGCTGGACGGATCGAATCTACTGAGCCGGGACGATCTTTCCGACATCCGCGACGAGATGCGCGAGAACCCCGAACTCATGACCGCCGTCGGCTCGCTGTGGCCCGAACTGACGCCACCGGACGTGTTGGCGGGATTGTTCGCCGACCGGGACCGGATCGATCGCGCGACGGCGGGCTGGTCGGACGCCGACCGTGACGCACTCGAGCGCTCGGACGACGGTCGGTTCTCCGCCGCCGATGCCCCGCTTCTCGACGAGATCGCCGAGTTGCTCGGGATGGACGACGCCGCCGAGAGGGAGCGCGAGCAGCGCCGGTGGCGCGCGCAGATCGCGGACGCGCAGGGCGCTCTCGACATCCTCACCGGTTCGGCGCCTCAGGACCTCGAGGACGAGCTCGATCCGGAAATTCTGATGGCGTACGACTTGATCGACGCCGATCGGCTGGCCCAACGGCAGGACAGCGGGCGTCGATTGACGACCGCCGAACGCGCAGCGGGCGACCGAACCTGGACCTACGGTCACGTGATCGTCGACGAGGCTCAGGAACTCACGGAAATGGCCTGGCGCATGGTGATGCGGCGAGTTCCGAACCGGTGGATGACTCTCGTCGGCGACGTCGCTCAGACGGGTGATCCGGCCGGAGCCTCGTCGTGGCAGGACGTGCTCGGTCCGTACGTGGCGAAGAGGTGGAAGCTGACCGAACTGACCGTCAACTACCGCACTCCGGCGGCGATCATGGGCCTGGCGCAGTGCGTGCTGTCCGCGATCGATCCCGACGCGACGGTGCCGCGCTCGGTGCGCGACAACGGAGAGGTGCCCCGGGCGGTTCGAGTCGATCCGACCGACGTGATGTCGGAAGTGTCCGCTCGGGTCGACCGGCACCCGCGTCCGGGGACGAGTGCGGTTCTCGCGCCCGCCGCTCTCCTGCCGTCGCTCGGTGATCTGGCGTCCGAGTCCGTGGTGGTGAGCACGGTCCGCGATTGCAAGGGGCTGGAGTTCGACTCGGTACTCCTGGTCGAGCCGGCCGCGATCGTCGCCGAATCGGCCCGAGGTCTCAACGATCTCTACGTCGCCCTGACCCGCGCCACACAGCGCGTCGACATCGTGCACAGCGACGATCTTCCGGCGGTGCTGGCGTCTTCCGATCTCCTGGAACGCTTCTGACCGTCGCGCGGTGACCCGGTGTGGCGCAATCGCTCGAAGTCGATTCCGCCACACCGGAACGCGGGGCTAGCGCGTGGTGTGAACGATCAGTACGTCGCACCGAGCCTTGCGTGCCGCGTCCGAGGGAACGGAGCCCAGCAGTCGGCCCGTCAAAGAGTTCAGGCCCCGGTTGCCGACCACCAGGAGGTCCGCCCCGACCTCGGAGACCAACTCGAGGAGCGAGTCGACCGGGTTTCCGACGACGGGTCGCTCCTCGATCGTCGACGCTCCGGCGGCCGTCGCGCGCTCGCGCGCCGTGCGCAGGATCTCCTGCGTCGGTGCGGATCCCGTGATCTGGTAGGCATCCTCGCCGAGCACGTCGGCGTCCTGCGAGGAGGACTTGGAATCGGCCGGGTAGTACGCGCAGGCGATGTACAACGTTGCTTCGGCGTCCCCCGCCAGCGCTGCTGCCTTCTCCACTGCCCGCAGGGACGAATCGGAACCATCGGTCCCGACGACGACGGTGCGGTAAGCGCTCATTCATTCCTCCAGTGGTGAGAACTCGACGCCGGTCGAGTGGGTTCCCGAGCGACACTAGTACCAGGGGTCGCCGACCGACGGCGCTTCCGGCCGAAAGCACGTCCGCGCTCCCTCGCATACTGTGAACGCATGCAGACCCCCCGATTCCGGATGCCCGGACGCACCTGGATATCGGTGGCCGCCATCGTCGTCGTCCTCGCGCTCGTGGCCCTCGTCACCACCCTGGTCCGTTCGGACGCCGGGGCCGGCGCCGCGGTGCGTACCGAGGACTCGGTTCTGACCTTCCCGGAGGGTCCCGGCAGCGACGCCACCGTGTCGATCGACACCACGGTCTACGTTCCCGACTCCACGCCCGCACCGGCCGTGATCCTGGCCCACGGATTCGGCGGCGACAAGACCTCTCTCGACGGTCAGGCCCGCGACCTCGCGGCCCGCGGATTCGTCGTGCTCGCCTACAGCGCACGAGGATTCGGCGCCAGTACCGGAACGATCGGTCTGAACGACCCGGACCGTGAAGTCGCCGACGCACGCGGCCTGGTCGACTACCTCGCCACTCGATCCGATGTCACGCTCGACGCGCCCGGAGATCCCCGGGTCGGCGTCGCCGGCGGCTCCTACGGTGGCGCCCTTGCGCTCATGGCCGCGGGGACCGACCCCCGGATCGACGCCGACGCGGCGTCGATCACCTGGAACGACCTCGGCCGCAGCCTCTTTCCCAATTACTCGGCGCCCGCGACCGACCCCGTGGCGAACGACGCAACCCCTGCCGCCTCCGTTTCCGGTGACTCGGGTGTTCTCAAGCGCAGCTGGGCCGGCATCTTTTTCGGCGCCGGTGCCGCACCCGCTCCGGGTGCGGGCCCGGTCGACGACGCAACGACGCCCGAGCAGCCGTCCGCACCCGCGGTGGGGGGTGCCGCGGCGTGCGGTCGCTTCTCGCTCCAGGCCTGCCTCGCGTACGCGGAGTCCGCGGTCGGAGGCCAACCGTCCGCGGAGACGTCCGCGTTCCTGCGGGCGCGCTCACCCGCGTCGTACGCGGCGGACATCACGGCACCGACACTGTTGATGCAGGGCCAGCAGGACTCCCTGTTCGGTCTCGATCAGTCCGACGCGACCGCCCGGCAGATCGCCGACGCCGGCGGAGACGTCGAGGTTCAGTGGTTCGACGGCGGGCACGACGCCGGCGGGACCACGCCCGATGCCGACGCCGCGGTGGCCGATTTTCTCGTCGCCCACCTCGTCGACGGAGTCGACAGCGGCGACGCGGCCGCTCCGTTCACCTACACCCTGCCCGGTGACCCGACCGATCAGGGCGATCGCGCGGAGACACGGACCGCGGACTCCTACCCCGGTCTGGGCGGAACCGACCCGACCCCCACCGAGAGCTTCGCCCTGACGTCGGTCACGGGCAACGCCACGCAGACCGTGATTCGGCCGCCCGGTGCGTCTCCCGCGGCCATCTCGTCGCTTCCCGGGATCGGATCGGCACTGTCCGCACTGGGCGGGGCCGCCGGTGGAGCCGCGAGTGGGGCCGGCGCTGCCCTCGCGCAGGACATCCCCGGTCAGTCCGCGTCGTTCGTCACCGAACCGCTCGACACCTCGTACACCATCACCGGCACCTCCACCGTCACGGTCACCGTGGGCCCCACGCCGTCACCCGACGGCACCGTGTTGTTCGCCAAGCTGTACGACGTGTCCGACGACGGCCGCAAGACGCTTCCGAACGGTCTGGTGTCGGCGGTGCGCGTGGCGCCCTCGGACACCGACACCACGGTGCGCGTCACCATGCCCGGCATCGCGTATCAGGTCGCGGCGGGGCACACGATCGAAGTGTCGTTCTCGACCACCGACCAGGCGTACGCCATGCCCCTCGAGCCGGCGGCGATCTCGGTGACGCTCGACGACGCGTCGTTGGCCCTCCCCAGCGTTCCGTCCCGCACCGAGGGCACGAGCTTCCCCGTACTTCCCGTGGTCGGCATCGCGGGTCTCGCGGTGCTGGTGTGCGCACTCGTCGTCGTATCGGCGGCCCGCGCCCGTCGCCGCACCGTCGCCGAGGTGGACGAGGACCTTCTGGAGGTCCCGTTGGTCATCACCGACCTCGCCAAGAGCTACTCGAACGGATTCCGCGCGGTCGACGGCGTCTCTTTCACCGTCGGTGCCGGTCAGGTGCTCGGACTGCTGGGCCCGAACGGCGCCGGGAAGACCACCACGTTGCGCATGCTCATGGGCCTGATCAGCCCCACCCGTGGTGACATCAGGGTCTTCGGGCACGCGGTCACTCCCGGAGCACCGGTTCTGTCTCGGCTCGGGTCGTTCGTGGAGGGGTCCGGTTTCCTCCCGCACCTGTCGGGCGCGGAGAACCTGCGGTTGTACTGGCAGGCCACCGGCCGACCGGAAGCCGATGCGCACCTCGAGGAGGCGTTGGAGATCGCCGACCTCGGCGCGGCCATCGACCGCAAGGTGCGTTCCTACAGTCAGGGCATGCGCCAGCGCCTCGCGATCGCTCAGGCCATGCTGGGGTTGCCGGATCTCATGGTGCTCGACGAACCGACCAACGGACTCGATCCGCCCCAGATCCGCACCATGCGTGACGTCCTCATCCGGTACGCGCGGACCGGTCGCACCGTTCTGGTGAGCAGCCACCTTCTGGCCGAGGTGGAGCAGACGTGCACGCACTTGGTGGTGATGAACAAGGGCACCGTGATCAGCTCGGGCACGGTCGAGGAACTGATCGGTGCGAGCGGCCCGACTGAGTTCCGCACCGATCGCGGCGCGGAGACTCTGGCGGTGCTGCGGTCCTTGGACGGTGTCGGCGACGTCGTCGAGGTCGAATCCGGTGGCGCGATCCGCGCGCACCTGGGCGCGGTCGAGACTCCGGTGGCCGTACGGTCCCTGGTCGATGCGGGAATCGCCGTGCAATCCGTCTCGCGATCCACTCGGCTCGAGGACGTGTTCCTCGACCTGGTCGACGAGGACTCCCGCGACCGTGATGCCGATTCCACGATCACCGACACGGACGGACCTCGCTCATGAGCACCACCCATTCGGACGGTCGGGTCGACGGCTACGACGCGTCGAAGACGCTGTCGTTGCGCACGGAGCTCACGCGCCAGTTCACGCGGCGCCGCACTCAGATGGCGCTGGGGTTCCTCGCGTTGCTCCCGGTGATCCTGGCGGTGGCCTTCGCCATCGGTGGTTCCGACGACGCGGACGCCAGCGGCGGCCTCATCGAACTCGGCACCCAGAGCGCGGTGAACTTCACCGTCTTCGCTCTGTTCGTGTCGGTCGGATTCCTGCTGATCGTGGTGGTCGCGTTGTTCTTCGGCGATGCCGTCGCCAGCGAGGCGTCCTGGTCGAGTCTGCGGTACCTGCTCGCCGTACCGATCCCCCGCGGCCGACTGCTGGCCCAGAAAGCCGCGGTGTCGGCGATCCTGTCGCTGATGGCGCTGGCCGTACTGGTCGGGGTGTCTCTCGGACTGGGCAGCATCCTGTACGGGGTGGGCGCACTGGTGTCGCCGTTCGGCGACTCGCTCCCGTTCGGGGTATCGGTGGGCCGCCTCGCCATCGGAGTCGTCTTCATCGCGATCAACCTGACCTGGATCGCCGGACTCGCGATGGCACTCTCGGTCTCCACCGACGCCCCGCTCGGGGCCGTCGGCGGGACGGTGATGGTGTCCATCCTCGCGCAGATCCTCGATCAGATCACCGCGCTGGGATCACTGCGCAACTTCCTGCCCGGCCACTACTCGACGTCGTGGACCAGCGTGCTGTCCCCCACCCTCGACTGGAACGAGCTCGCGGCGGGCGCGTTCTCGTCGCTGGCCTACGCAACCGTGTTCGGCATCGTCGCCTGGCGACGCTTCGCCACCAAGGACATCACGAGCTGACGCCGCCGCCCGACGCGGTCGGCCTCAGGACAGGCCGGCCGCGTCCATTCCTCGCAGTTCCTTCTTCAAGTCCTGGATCTCGTCGCGCAACCGGCCCGCGAGCTCGAACTGCAGTTCGCGCGCGGCGTTCATCATCTGATCGGTGAGAGCCTTGACCAGGTCGGCGAGTTCGGCGCGCGGCATCGACTTCACGTCACGTCCACCGTCGACGACACCGCTGCTGCCCGACCGACCCGCTTCTCCGGGCGCGCGACGACCGCGGCTGGCATTGCGCCCCGAGCCACCGATCTCGACGGAGTTCTCGGTGTCCTCGGCCTCCTCGTAGACCTGATCGAGGATGTCGGCGATCTTCTTGCGCAGAGGCTGCGGATCGACGCCCATCTCCTCGTTGTAGGCGATCTGCTTGGCCCGGCGGCGCTCGGTCTCCTCGATCGCGAACTGCATCGAGTCGGTGATCTTGTCCGCGTACATGTGCACCTGTCCGGAGACGTTGCGCGCCGCGCGGCCGATGGTCTGGATGAGGCTCGTTCCGCTGCGCAGGAACCCCTCCTTGTCGGCGTCGAGGATCGCGACCAGGGACACCTCGGGGAGGTCGAGACCCTCGCGCAGCAGGTTGATGCCGACCAGTACGTCGTACTCCCCCAACCGAAGCTGGCGCAGCAGTTCGACGCGCCGCAGGGTGTCGATGTCGGAGTGCAGGTAGCGCACCCGGATCCCCAGTTCGAGCAGATAGTCGGTCAGATCCTCGGACATCTTCTTGGTCAGTGTCGTCACCAGCACGCGCTCGTCCCGGTCGGCTCGCTGACGGATCTCGTGCACCAGGTCGTCGATCTGGCCCTTGGTCGGCTTGATCACGATCTCCGGATCGACGAGACCGGTCGGCCGGATGACCTGCTCCACGACCTCGCCGCCGCTCTGCCCCAGCTCGTACTTGCCCGGGGTGGCCGAGAGATACACCGTCTGACCGATCCGCTGCGTGAACTCCTCCCACGTGAGCGGTCGATTGTCCGTCGCGGACGGAAGCCGGAATCCGAACTCCACGAGGTTGCGCTTACGGGACATGTCGCCTTCGTACATCGCCCCGATCTGCGGGACCGTCACGTGCGACTCGTCGATGACGAGCAGGAAGTCGTCCGGGAAGTAGTCGATGAGCGTCGCCGGAGCGGTGCCCGCGGGACGGCCGTCGATGTGGCGCGAGTAGTTCTCGATACCGGAGCAGAACCCGACCTGCTTGATCATCTCGAGGTCGTACTGCGTGCGCATGCGCAGCCGTTGGGCCTCGAGCAGTTTCCCCTTGTTCTCGAGGTCGGCGAGGCGTTCCTCGAGCTCGGTCTCGATGTCGCGCACCGCCCGCTCCATGCGTTCCGGTCCCGCGACGTAGTGCGTCGCCGGGAAGATACGCACGCTGTCGACCTGGCGGACGACGTCGCCCGTCAACGGGTGCAGGTAGTACAACGCCTCGATCTCGTCGCCGAAGAACTCGATGCGCACGGCGAGTTCCTCGTACGACGGAATGATCTCGACGGTGTCGCCGCGAACCCGGAACGATCCACGGGTGAAGGCCATGTCGTTGCGCGTGTACTGCACGTCCACGAGCAACCGCAGGAACCGATCGCGGGGAACCTCGGCGCCGACGTCGAGATGCACGGACCGGTCGACGTAGGACTGCGGGGTGCCGAGACCGTAGATGCACGACACGGACGCCACCACCACCACGTCACGCCGCGAGAGCAGGTTGGCGGTGGCGGAGTGACGCAGACGCTCGACGTCGTCGTTCACCGAGGAGTCCTTCTCGATGTACGTATCGGTCTGCGCGATGTACGCCTCGGGCTGGTAGTAGTCGTAGTACGAGACGAAGTACTCGACCGAGTTGTTGGGCAACATGTCCCGGAGCTCGTTCGCGAGCTGCGCGGCCAGCGTCTTGTTCGGGGCCATCACCAGGGTGGGCCGCTGCACCTGTTCGATGAGCCAGGCCGTCGTGGCCGACTTGCCCGTTCCCGTCGCCCCGAGAAGCACGATGTCCCGCTCACCCGCATTCACCCGCTTGGACAGCTCGGCGATCGCGGCGGGCTGATCACCGGCCGGGGTGTGTTCGCTGACGACCTCGAAGGGTCGATCGCTGCGCTCGATCTCGCCGACGGGACGAAATTCCGAGTGGGCGAGCACGGGATGTTCAGCAGCGAAAGCCATGTACCCAGAGTAGGCCGGACCACCGACAAGTTCCGCCCGCGCAGCGGCGTCACCGGGGCTGTCGGTGCCGACGTGAACAATGGAACGCATGTTGCTGCAGCAAGTCGTGGAAACATCGTCCGCAGTCGGCGCCACACGTTCGCGCAAGGCGAAAGTGACGGCGCTCTCCGGCCTGCTGTCGGAGTGCGAACCGCAGGATGTTCCGCTGATCACCACGTATCTCGCCGGCGCCCTCCGGCAGCGCCGGACCGGCGTCGGATGGCGCACGCTGTCCGCTCTGCCCCCGGCCGCCGACCATCCCACCCTGACCGTGACCGACGTCGACGCCGAGTTCGAGAGGCTCTCGCACCTGTCCGGTTCCGGTTCGCAGGGCGCTCGGGCGGATGCCGTGCGTGCTCTCTTCGCACGCGCCACAGCGGAGGAGCAGACGTGGTTGCGTGGGCTCGTGACCGGCGAGATCCGGCAGGGTGCCCTGGATGCGCTGGTGCAGGAGGCGGTGGCCGCCGCCGCCGGGGTGCCGCTTCGCGACGTGCGTCGGGCCGCGATGCTGTCGGGATCGACGGTCGCGGCGGCCGGCGCGGCCTTCGGCGGTGGCGTCGACGCGCTCTCCGCCATCGGTCTCACCGTCGGTCGCGCCGTGTCTCCGATGCTGGCGTCGAGTGCTCCGACCGTCGCCGACGGTGTCGCCAAGGCCGCCGCCTCGGGCACACCGGTCGTCCTCGACACCAAACTCGACGGAATCCGAATTCAGGTTCACCGTTCGCCGGACGGCGTCCTCGTCACGACGAGGAGCCTCGACGACATCACGGCGCGACTGCCCGAGGTCGTCGACGCGGTCCGATCGCTCGACGTGGAGTCCGTCGTCCTCGACGGCGAAGCCCTCGCACTGACGGAGGACGGCCGGCCTCGGCCCTTCCAGGAGACCGCGTCGCGCACCGCGCAATCCGACGGCGTCGTGGTCACGCCGTACTTCTTCGACGTGCTGCACCTGAACGGCGAGGACCTTCTCGATCGTCCGCTCCGCGAACGGCTGACGATTCTCGACGAACTGGTGGCCGAGGCCCACCGGGTGCCGCGGGTGATCACCGCGGATGTCGAGGTCGCGGCGCGATTTGCGACACGAGCGATCGACGACGGTCACGAGGGTGTGGTGATCAAGAACCCCGAGGCTCCGTACGACGCCGGCCGGCGCGGTTCGGCATGGGTCAAGGTGAAGCCGGTCCACACTCTCGATCTGGTGGTCCTGGCCGTCGAATGGGGTTCCGGACGTCGGGCGGGGAAGCTGTCCAACATCCATCTGGGCGCGGTGGATCCGAACGGCAGATTCGTGATGCTCGGCAAGACGTTCAAGGGGATGACCGACGAGATGCTCGACTGGCAGACGCGTCGATTCCTCGAACTCGAGACGTCGCGCTCCGCGTACACGGTGCACGTTCGGCCCGAACAGGTCGTCGAGATCGCGCTGGACGGGCTGCAGCGTTCCAGCCGCTATCCCGGTGGAATCGCTCTCCGCTTCGCTCGCGTACTGCGCTATTGCGACGACAAATCACCCGCCGACGCGGACAGTCTGGATTCGGTGAAGAAGCACTTCGGATACTGACCGACATCGGGCACCGACCGCGCGTCGGTTGTACCGTCGACGGCATGACGGACGTCCACATCCACCCGCCCAAGGTGGAGGTCTTCGACGTCGCCGGCAGCACGAACACCGATCCCAAGGGTGTCGTGCGTCCCGTGGACCGGTACGACGAGACGGACTGGGGACTGTACATGGCCCGCCCGTCGGACCACCCGTCCTTCGACTACCTGGAATCGTGGATCATCCCCCGGCTCGGAATCCGCGCGTCCGTGTTCCACTATCTCCCCGAACACACCCGTGACCAGGACTACTACGTCGACATCGGTGAGTATCACCGGACCGGATCGGTGTGGCACTCGGTGGATCACTACCTCGACATCGTGGTGCGTACGGGCCGGGACGTCGAACTGCTGGACGTCGACGAACTGCTCGCGGCCCACACCGTGGGAATGCTGGATGCCGGTACGGCCGAATCGGCCATCCGCCGTGCGTCCGACGCGGTGGACGGCATCGCCGGCGCCGGTCACGATCTCGACGCCTGGCTCGCGTCCTCCGGGATGCCCACCCGCTGGCTCACTCCCACCCCTCGACCGGCCGCGGGCGGGCACGGGTCACTCCCCCGCTGACCACCCGGTGCGGCGCGCCCACTCGAGGCACCGTTCGTAGGCGGAGTCCATCCACGGTGCCTTCGCGTCGACGTATGCCTCGATCGCGGCGGCGTAGTCGGCCGGTTCGACGACCGCGGCCGCCGCGCGACGCTTGATCTCGAGATACTCGATCCGAACCTCGGGTTCGGCGCGCAGCCAGTCTCGGAACATCAGCGCCGACTGCTGACCGGGCCACCCCTCGACGCGAATGTGGATGTTGGCCGTTCGGCCGGGGTCGGCGGTTCCGTGCAGTCTCTTCTCCCACACGCTCGGATCGGACTCCCCGGGGTAGGCCGCTTTCGGCTCGTCGGAGGTGATGCGATCGATGCGCGGGAAGGTCGCCTCGGTGAGCGGATCACGCAGAGCGTCGGCGGTCTCCATGTCCCGCACCGTGATCTGGATGTCCAGGACATCCTTGGCCGGGAAATCGGGGACGGCGGTGGACCCGATGTGGTCGATGCGCACGGCGCGCTCGCCGCACGCCAGAGCCAGTCGCTCGATCAGTCGGCGAGCCTGGTCCGGCCAGGTGGGGTCCGGGTCCACGACGGAGGGCAGCGTGCGGGCCACGGTGCGTGTGCGCAGGTTGTCCCGGAACGGAACGAGACGCTCCGACCACAGGGCCCGCACCCTGGCCTCGAGTTCGTCCGGCGTCCCGGAGTTCTCGAGCCAGACGTCGGCGGCAACGCGGCGCTGCTCGTCGGTGGCCTGCGCGGCGATCCGCGACCGGGCGTCCGCTTCGGCGATGCCTCGTGACTCCACGAGGCGCCGGATTCGCTCGTCCTCCTCCACGTGGACCACGATCACCATGTGGAAAGCGGCCGCGGAACGACTTTCGACCAGCAACGGAATGTCGTGCACCAGAACGCAATCGGCCGGAGCCTCGGCCATGAGCTCCGACGTGCGAGCCCCGATCAGGGGGTGCAGGATGCCATTGAGGGCACGGGTGGATTCCTCGTCACCGAACGCCACGGTGGCCAGCGCCGAACGAATCAGCACCCCCTCGTCGTCGACGATCTCGGAGCCGAACCGCTCGACGAGCGCGGCCAGGCCCTCCGTCCCCGGTTCGACGACTTCGCGGGCGATCTTGTCGGAATCGATCACCACCGCGCCGCAGTCGGCGAGAGTGCGCGACACCGTCGACTTACCCGCTCCGATGCCACCTGTCAGTCCGATCCTCAGCATCCGTCCAGTGTGCATCGAACACGCCGCGAATCACCAGTCTCAAATGCACCATGTTTCCCAACCCGTCGGTTATCTTCGAGGCGCACAACAGGCTTCACGGTTCCTCACGAGGGCGACAGCGACACGACGGCCGTCGACGGAACCCACGAGCGCACCACTTCGACGGACAAAGGACGGGCATGGACACCAATCGGATTCAGCCGGGTCGTCATCGCCTGGGCATGCCGGATGGCGTTCACTGCATCCTCATCCCGCAGGTCGCCGACGCGCTGGCCGAGCACCGCCGCAACTGGTTCACCTCGCTGCTGAGCCCGGCGCGCCACAGCTTCGCGTCGATGCGCAAGCGCAGTGCGTCGATGGGCACGAGCTGGAGCCCCGCCGCCGCCGGCTGACGTTCCGCCCCCCCCGGACCACCACGGCCCGATCCCTTCGTTGGGATCGGGCCGTTGTCGTGCTCTGCGCGAGATCGAGGCTGTCGTGCTCTGCGCGAGATCGAGGTTGTCGTGCTCTGCGCGAGATCGAGGCTGTCGTGCTCTGTGCGAGATCGAGGCGCTCCCGGACGGACCGAGCGCCCCGAACCGGTGTGGTTCGGGGCCCTCGGGGGTTGACGCGGTGGAACCGTCGAATCAGGCTCCGCCGGACAGCTTCTCGCGCAGTGCGGCGAGCTGAGCGTCACTGGCGAGCGATCCGCCGGTGGACTCGGGTGCTGCGGCCGCCGGTGCACCCTCTGCAGACGGGGTACCGGTCTCGGAGGAGTAGCCGGCCGCTGCGTTGGCAGCTTCCTGCGCCTCGTCCGCGGCGGTCTTCTCCATCTGCGCGGTGTGCATCTTGTGGCGACGCTCCGCCTCGGCGTACCGGCCTTCCCACTCTTCGCGCTGCTTGTCGTATCCCTCGAGCCATTCGTTGGTCTCGGAATCGAAGCCTTCGGGGAAGACGTAGTTGCCCTGCTCGTCGTACGAGTCGGCCATGCCGTACTTGGACGGATCGAACTCGGCTGCGTAGTCCTCGTTGGCCTGCTTCAGCGACAGCGAGATCCGGCGACGCTCGAGGTCGATGTCGATGACCTTGACCAGCGCGTCGTCGCCGACGGTGACGACCTGGTCCGGGACCTCCACGTGGCGCTCGGCCAGCTCGGAGATGTGGACCAAGCCCTCGATGCCCTCTTCGACCCGCACGAAGGCGCCGAAGGGAACGAGCTTCGTGACCTTGCCCGGAACGATCTGACCGATCGCGTGGGTCCGAGCGAACTGACGCCACGGGTCTTCCTGAGTCGCCTTGAGCGACAGCGATACCCGCTCGCGGTCCAGGTCGACGTCGAGCACCTCGACGGTGACCTCGGTACCGACCTCGACGACCTCGGAGGGGTGGTCGATGTGCTTCCAGGACAGCTCGGACACGTGCACCAGGCCGTCGACGCCACCGAGATCGACGAACGCGCCGAAGTTGACGATGGAGGACACGACGCCCTTGCGGACCTGCCCCTTCTGGAGCTGGTGCAGGAACTCGCTGCGGACCTCGGACTGGGTCTGCTCGAGCCATGCACGACGCGACAGAACGACGTTGTTGCGGTTCTTGTCGAGCTCGATGATCTTGGCCTCGATCTCCTTGCCGACGTACGGCTGGAGGTCGCGGACGCGACGCATCTCGACGAGCGAGGCGGGAAGGAAGCCACGGAGACCGATGTCGAGGATGAGTCCACCCTTGACGACCTCGATGACGGTGCCCTTGACTGCCTCGTCCTTCTCCTTGAGCTCCTCGATCGTGCCCCAGGCGCGCTCGTACTGAGCTCGCTTCTTGGACAGGATCAGGCGGCCTTCCTTGTCCTCCTTGGTGAGGACGAGTGCTTCGATCTCATCTCCCACGGAGACGACCTCGTTGGGGTCGACGTCGTGCTTGATGGAGAGCTCGCGGGAAGGGATGACGCCTTCGGTCTTGTAACCGATGTCGAGCAGAACCTCGTCGCGGTCGACCTTGACGATCGTGCCTTCGACGATGTCGCCGTCGTTGAAGTACTTGATCGTGGCGTCGATGGCGGCGAGGAAATCCTCTGCGGAGCCGATGTCGTTGACGGCTACCTGCGGTGAGGTGACGGTGGATGAGGCCATGTGGTGAGTTGCTCCGGACGGGTTGGGGTCGGTGGATGGATGTTCGGTCGGACAGACTCTCGATCGACCGGACAGGATCCGGCTGCTGCCGTATCTTGACTGGTGAAAACCGTGAGACGCGGTGTACGCCGCTCGCGAGCAACCGACCGCGGCCTGACGACCGACGACGGAGCACACGCACGCGAGGGCAGACGTTGCGTGTGTCGAGACTACGCGGTGGCACGCACGGCGAGCAAACCCGGTTACGGTGTTGCGCGTGTCCGACGAATCCCCGTTCTCCGCGCCGGATCCGGCGACCATCGCCGACCCGAGCCGACCCGTCGAACACGCGTCGTCGCCCGAGTCGCGACCGTCCCGTCGACGAGTGGATTCGCGAGCGAGCGAGCAGGCCTCGCGCTCCTGGTGGGACCAGGATTCCGACGAGTACCACCGCACCCATGGACGGTTTCTCGGCGTGGACACGGACGACGGCGAGTTCGTCTGGTGTCCCGAGGGACTGCACGAGGGAGACGTGCACCTTCTCGGCGACGTCGCCGATCGCGACATCCTGGAGGTGGGCTGCGGGTCCGCACCCTGCGCGCGGTGGTTGACGGCGCAGGGAGCGCGGGCCGTCGGTCTCGACATCTCGGTCGGCATGCTCGCGCACGGCGTCGCCGCCCTGGCTGCGCGCGCCGATCCGTCGGCACCCGCGCCTGCCCTCGTCCAGGCCTCGGCGGAAAGACTTCCGTTCGCGGACGCGTCGTTCGACGCCGTCTGCTCGGCGTTCGGCGCAGTGCCCTTCGTCGCCGATTCCGCCGGCGTCATGAGCGAGGTCCATCGCGTCCTGCGCCCGGGCGGGCGCTGGGTGTTCGCGGTCAATCACCCGATGCGGTGGATCTTTCCGGACGATCCCGGACCCGACGGCCTCACCGCGACCATCCCGTACTTCGACCGCACCCCGTACGCGGAGTTCGACGACTCGGGTACGGCGACGTACGTCGAGCACCATCGCACCATCGGTGATCGAGTCCGCGAGATCGTCGCGTCGGGTCTGACGCTGGTGGACATCGTGGAGCCGGACTGGCCGGAATGGTTGGACCGCGAGTGGGGGCAGTGGTCTCCGCTACGTGGTGCGCTCTTCCCCGGCACGGCGATCTTCTGTTGCGAGAAGCCGCGCTGACGATCAGCGATGCACGGCGCGGGCCACGACGGTCTCGATGTACTCGCTCGTCGACGCCTGTCCCCCGATGTCCGCGGTCGCGACGCCGGACGCGATCGTGGCCTCCACCGCCTCGCGAATCCGCTCCCCGGCTGCGGCGTATCGGCCGGGGCCGGGACCGAGGGCGAGCCGTTCCAGCATCGCCGCCGCGGACAGGACGATCGCCGTCGGGTTCGCGCGGTTGTGGCCGGCGATGTCCGGCGCGGCGCCGTGCGCGGCCTGGGCCATCACCTTGGTGTCCGACGCGTTGATCGACGGGGCCATGCCGAGCGATCCGGACAGCTCCCCGGTGAGGTCCGAGAGAATGTCGCCGAACATGTTCTCCGCCACCACCACGTCGAAGTCCGCGCCCGATCGCACCAGCAGCGCCGCCATCGCGTCGATGTGTTCGTGGCGGACGACGACGTCGGGATGACGCGTGGCCACGGCGTCGCAGGCGTCGCGAAACAATCCGGTGGTCAGTCGAAGCACGTTCGTCTTGTGCACGACGGTCACGTGTCGGCGGCGAGTCGCGGCGAGGGCGAAGGCCTGCTCGGCGATGCGTTCGCACGCCGCCCGCGTGAACACTCCGACGGCGAGGGCCACGTCCGGCGTCGGCATGAATTCACCGGAGCCGATCCACATGTTCCGGTCCGCGTAGAAGCCCTCGGTGTTCTCTCGAACGACGACGAGGTCCATCGTCGGTGACACGGCCCGCACCCCGGACAGGGCCCGAGCGGGTCGAATGTTGGCGAAGAGATCGAACTCCTTGCGGATGCGGCCGCCGGGACTGAGCTGGCCTCGAAACTCCTCCGGGTACGACGCGTTGTCGTGGGGACCGAGCACCCAGGCGTCGAGTTCGGACAACGCCGCGAGGGTTTCGTCGGGAATGGGCGTTCCGTGGGAGGTGAGCGCATCACGTCCGAACGGCAAGCGTTGCCAGGCGATTCGCTCCGCCCCGACCGCCTGGACGGCCGCATCCACCACTCGAACAGCTCCCGGCACGATCTCGGCGCCGATGCCGTCACCGTCCATGACACCGATCGGATATCCGTCGCCTCGACGGTTCGAGGACCCCGTCGTCGTCTCGCCGCTCATTGCGCCATCATTGCTCATCATGGTGCAGTCGATGGAACTCCTGCTCGACGACGATGCCGTGGCGCTGATCGTGCGCGAGTGGCGGTTACTCGCCGATGCCGGTCTACCGAGTCAGGCCAGGCACAGTGGGGCGTCGAATCGACCGCACGTCACGGTGGCCGTGGCGCAGTCGTTCTCCGCCGAGGTGGAACGGCGTCTCGCGAATCTGGTGGCGGACTCCCAGCGGGCCGGCCGATTCCCGGTGGCGCTGCGCCTGGGCGGCCTCGTTCTCTTCGGAGGGCCCCGCGCCGTCCTCGCCCGGGCGGTGGTTCCGACGGCCGCTCTGCTCGACTTCCACGCCCGAGCGCACGAGGCCCTCGCCGGTTCCCCCGGGATACCTCCCCACCTCTTTCCGGGCCGGTACACCCCCCACGTCACACTCGGGATGCGGATGCGCGCGGACCAGGTGGCGTCTGCGGCGGCGCATGTGCTGCCGGTCTGCGAGGACATCGACACCGAGATCACCGGGGTACGTCGGTGGGACGGTGACGCCAAGCGTGAGTGGACGATCGACTGACGTTCGGGTGGCTCGGGAAGAATCACGGGATCGTTCGTGTTGGAAGCCGCAGAGACGTTCACTTCACGAGAGGATCATTTGTGGCAACCCAGACCCTGAACCAGCAGAACTTCGACGAGACCGTCACCGGCAACGACGTCGTTCTGGTCGACTTCTGGGCGGACTGGTGCGGCCCGTGCAAGCAGTTCGCGCCGACCTTCGAGAAGTCGTCCGAGAACCATCCAGATGTGGTGTTCGGCAAGGTCGACACCGAGGCGGAGCAGGGACTCGCCGCCGCCGCGAACATTCGCTCGATCCCCACGCTCATGGCGTTCCGCGAGGGCGTACTGGTCTTCGCACAGCCGGGCGCCCTTCCCCCCGCGGCCCTCGAAGAACTCCTCGGACAGGTCAAGAGCCTGGACATGGACGAGGTGCGCAAGCAGGTCGCGGCCCAGCAGAAGCCCGCCGAGTAACGACACCGTATGTAGACCGACACCGACGAGGGCGGTGGGAACCCGAGGTTCCCACCGCCCTCGTCGTGTGCGGATCAGTGAGCGGCGTCGTCCCAGCTTCGGCCCGTACCGACCGAGACCTCGAGCGGTACCGACAGCTCGATGGCGTCGGACATCTTGGCTCTGACCAGAGCTTCGACCTCCTGCCGCTCGGATTCGACGACCTCCAGAACCAGTTCGTCGTGAACCTGCAGCAGCATGCGGGACCGGAAGCCGGCTTCGACGAGGCCGTTCTGCACGTCGATCATGGCGACCTTGATGATGTCGGCGGCCGTGCCCTGGATGGGTGCATTCAAGGCCGCCCGCTCCGCCACCTCGCGCCGCTGGCGATTATCGCTGGTGAGATCCGGAAGGTAGCGCCGACGGCCGTAGAGCGTCGACGTGTACCCCACCTTGCGCGCCGCTTCGACGACCTCGTGCAGATAGTCGCGCACCCCACCGAACCGCGAGAAGTACGCCTCCATCTGCTCCTTCGCCTCCTCGGTGGAGATCTTGAGCTGCTGGGACAGACCGTAGGCGCTCAGACCGTAGGCGAGCCCGTAGGACATCGCCTTCACCCGACGACGCAATTCCGGCGTGACCTCGTCGATGGGCACCCCGAAGGCCCGCGAGCCCACGAAACTGTGCAGGTCCTCACCGGTGTTGAAGGCCTCGATCAATCCCTCGTCCTTGGAGACGTGCGCCATGATGCGCATCTCGATCTGGCTGTAGTCCGCCGTGAGAAGCGAGTCGAATCCGTCGCCGACGACGAAACCCTCGCGAATCCGACGGCCCGCCGAGGTCTTCACCGGAATGTTCTGCAGATTGGGCTCGGTCGAGGACAGTCGGCCGGTGGCGGCGATGGTCTGGTTGAACGTGGTGTGCACGCGACCGTCGTCACTGACGGCCTTGAGAAGACCGTCCACGGTCACCTTCAGTCGCGTCGCGTCCCGGTGATCGAGGAGGTGCCGCAGGAACGGATGCTCGGTCTTCTCGAACATCCCCTGCAACGCCTCGGCGTCCGTGGTGAACCCCGTCTTGGTGCGCTTGGTCTTGGGCATGTCGAGTTCCTCGAACAGCACCACCTGCAGCTGCTTCGGCGAACCGAGGTTGATCTGCTTTCCGATCACCGCGTACGCCGCGTCGGCCGCCGCGCTCACCTCCCCGGCGAACTGGCTCTGCAGATCGTGGAGATGGTCGAGGTCGATGGCGATACCGGTGTTCTCGACCGTGGCGAGCACCTCGAGCAGCGGGAGCTCCATGTCCGACAGCAGTGGCCCCGACTCGATCTCCGCCAGCTCGCGGTCGAGAGCGTCGGCAAGATCGAGCACCGCCTGCGCCCGAAGGATCTCGCCCTCCGCCACCGCGGCCTGCGACTCGTCCTCGTTGTCGAGCAACGACAGCTGGGCCTCGCCCGAGTCCTCGATCCGCAGTTCGCGCTTGAGGTACCGCAACGACAGATCGTCCAGTGCGAAGCTGCGCTGTCCGGGGCGCACCAGGTACGCCGCGAGGGCGGTGTCGCTGGTGGTCCCGTGAACCGCCCACCCGCGGCCGCGCAACGCGTGCAGCGCCCATTTCGCCTCGTGAAAGGCCTTCGGGCGCCGAGGGTCTGCGAGCCAGCCGGCGAGCGCCGCTTCGTCCGTCGAGTCGAGGCCGACGGTCTCGACGTACGCCCCCTCCCCGTCCGCGGCTGCGAATGCGATGGACGTGGCGTCGCCGTCGAACGGTGACCGCGAGCCCACCACGGACAGTCCGGTACGCACGCCCGACGAGGTGTGGGTGTCGAGCCATTCGCCCAGGGCGCCGGGCGCGAGTTGCTCGCCGCGCACCTCGAACCCCTCCTCCGCCTCCGGCTCGGACGAGGTGAGAGTGGCGAACAGGCGGTCACGGAGAACCCGGAACTCGAGGTCGTCGAACAGAGCGTGAACCCGTTCGCGGTCCCACGGCGCGAGCTCGAGCTGATCCGGGGTGTACGGAAGCGGAACGTCGCGCACCATCTCGGTGAGCTGACGATTCATGATCACGCTGGAGAGGTTGGCGCGCAACGCGTCTCCCACCTTGCCCCGAACCGTGTCGACCTTGTCCACCAACGCCTCGAGACTGCCGTACTCCGTGATCCACTTCGTCGCGGTCTTCTCGCCGACACCGGGAATTCCGGGCAGGTTGTCGCTCGGATCGCCGCGGAGCGCGGCGAAGTCGGGGTACTGACCCGGAGTGAGACCGTACTTCGACTCGACCTCGGCCGGGGTGAACCGGGTCAGATCCGACACGCCTTTCCGGGGGTAGAGCACGGTGACGTTGTCGTCGACCAGTTGCAACGCGTCACGGTCTCCCGTCACCACGAGAACTCGAAACCCCGCGGCCACGGCTTGCGTCGTCAACGTCGCGATGATGTCGTCCGCCTCGAAGCCGGCCTCGGCCATCACCGGGATTCCGAGCGCCCCGAGCACGTCCTTGGTGATGTCGACCTGACCGGCGAACTCGTCCGGGGTCTTGCTCCGGTTGGCCTTGTACTCCGGGAACTTCTCGGCGCGGAAGGTCTGACGTGAGACGTCGAAGGCCGCCGCGATGTGCGTCGGCGACTCGTCTCGGAGGAGATTGATGAGCATGGACGTGAATCCGTACACGGCGTTGGTGGTCTGGCCGCTGGTGGTCTTGAAGTTCTCCGCGGGCAGGGCGAAGAACGCTCGATAGGCCACCGAGTGGCCGTCGATCAGCATCAACAGGGGCGACTTCTCGGTTGCTGGACTCACGAGGCCCAGTCTAGGGAGGAGGGCCGACAGGGACGGTGTCGGTGCACGAACCGCGTCCGTCGGCCACCTGTCCGACAGCGAAACAAGACCGAAACAATCCGGTAATTGCAGACGCCGATTTCGATACCGTGCAGCCGCTAGAGTCCCACAATTGCAAGCATCGGTCGAGAGCCCTCGACATTCGCCTGTCCGAAAGGGACCCCGCGTGCCACCCTCGAGCCCTCGACGGTCGGTCCGAGCAGCAGCCACAGCCGCTCTCGTCCGCACGTTCGTCGTCGCGCTCCTGAGCCTGATCGCCCTCACCACCATCGGTGGCACGGCGCTGGCCCAGGAACCGACCCCCTCCCCCTCCCCGACCTCGTCACCCACGAGTGAATCGGGCTCGTCACCTCCCGCCGATGCCGTGTCGGTCAGTGGAAGTCTGAACAACGAAGGAGAACGCCTGGAAGGCGTCGACGTCGTCGCGCTCGACTCCTCCGGAGCCGAGGCCGCCAGAACGACGTCCGAGACCGGGGGCCGATGGACCCTCGACGTCTCCCCCGGTACCTACACGTTCAGCGTCGTGCAGGACACGCTTCCCGACGGGGTGAGCGTGCAGGGTGACGTCGAGCGTGACGTGCAGGCCGGCCGCTCCAACACCGTGATCTTCTCCTTCGGCGAGGCACGCACCGCAACCAGCGTTCCGGTCTGGGAGCAGTTCCTGCGAACGACGGTGGACGGCTTCCGGTTCGGTCTCGTCATCGCCCTCGCCGCAGTCGGTTTGAGCCTGATCTTCGGAACCACCGGTCTGACGAACTTCGCGCACGGCGAGATCGTCACCCTCGGCGCCGTGGCGGCCTGGGTCTTCAACGTCACGATGGGCATTCAGCTCATCCCGGCCACGATCCTCGCGATCATCGTCGGCGTCGCGATCGGCTGGCTGAACAACGCGGCCATCTGGAAACCGTTGCGAAAACGTAGGTCCGGGCTGATCGCTCAGCTCGTGGTGTCCATCGGACTCGCCATCGCGCTGCGCTATCTCATCCTGATCTTCTTCTCCGACCGCGCCGAGCCGTTCGCCGACTACCAGGCGCAGACCCAGAACGAGTGGGGCCCCTTCGCCATCACCAACGTCAACCTCGCCTGCATCATCATCAGCATCGTGGTTCTCGTCGGGGTGGCAGTGATGCTGCAGCGCACGCGAATCGGCAAGGCGATGCGTGCCGTCGCCGACAACCGCGACCTCGCCGCGTCGTCGGGCATCAACGTCGAGCGCGTCGTGACGTTCGTCTGGTGCCTCGGTGGCGGACTCGCCGCCCTCGGCGGCGTGCTGTTCGGTCTCTCCGAGCTGGCCGGTCGCGTCCAATGGGAGATGGGCTTCAAGCTTCTGCTGCTGATGTTCGCCGGAATCACACTGGGCGGGTTGGGAACCGCGTACGGAGCCTTCCTCGGCTGCGTCATCGTCGGGCTGCTCGTGCAGTGGTCGACGCTGATCATCAATCCCGATCTCAAGTACATCGGAGGACTGCTCGTCTTGATTCTCATCCTCATCGTCAGGCCGCAGGGCATACTCGGCTCGCGGCAAAGGATCGGGTGACCTCGTGGACATTCTCGGAGCACTCCAGGTTTCCCTCGCTCAACTCGTCGGCCCATCCGCGATCTTCTACGCGCTGCTCGCCATCGGCCTGAACCTGCACTTCGGCTACGCCGGACTGCTCAACTTCGGTCAGATCGGCTTCGCCCTGCTCGGCGGCTACGGCGTGGGCATCATGACGATCACCTACGAACAGCCGCTGTGGCTCGGCATTCTGGTCGGTCTCGGCGCTGCCGGCCTGTTGGCGCTGGTGCTCGGCATTCCCACACTGCGCCTCCGGGCCGACTATCTGGCCATCGTGACGATCGCCGCATCGGAAATCCTCCGCTTGGTGTTCAGATCCACGGCCAGCGACTCCGTGACGGCATCGACGAACGGCCTCTTCGGGTTCGCCGACCCGTTCACTTCGCTCAGCCCCTTCGATTCGGGCAAGCAATACGACTTCGTCGGTGTGAAGTTCTACGGCGACGATCTGTGGGCGATGGTCGTCGGTTGGTCGCTGGTGCTCATCCTGTGCGGGGTCGTCTATCTTCTCACTCACAGCCCGTGGGGACGCGTCCTCAAGGCCGTTCGTGAGGACGAGGACGCCGCTCGGTCCCTGGGCAAGAACGTCTTCGTCTACAAGATGCAGGCGCTCGTCCTCGGTGGCGTGATCGGCGGAATGGGCGGTGTCTTCAACGCTCTGCAGACCAAGTCGATCAACCCGGACTTCTACTCGACGGCGCAGACGTTCTTCGCCTTCGGAGCCCTGATTCTGGGCGGCGCGGCCACGGTTTTCGGACCCGTCGTCGGAGCCATGCTGTTCTGGTTCCTGCTCTCGATCCCGGATGCGATTCTGCGTCAGGCAATCTCGGGACCCGATCCACTGCTCAACCTCACCGAGCAACAGGTCGGTGCCACCCGTTTCGTCCTCCTGGGAATTCTGATCGCCCTCTTGATGGTGTTCAGACCTCAGGGCATTCTCGGCAACAAGCGAGAGGTTCAGCTCAATGCCTGACGCGAAGAACACGCCGAACAAGAACCCCAGCACACTGGAATCCCGTGCGGCCATGGCGCTCGACGCCGATCAACGTGCCGCGCTGTTCGCCGGGGTGGCCGGTGAACCCGGCTCGGCGAAGCCCGATCCGACGCTCGTCGTCGACGGTATCTCGCGCACGTTCGGCGGTCTCAAGGCCGTCGACGTGGCGCACCTGGAGATCCAACGCGGCTGCATCACCGGGCTCATCGGCCCCAACGGCGCCGGCAAGACCACCTTGTTCAACCTGTTGACCGGATTCGATCGGCCGGACACCGGAACCTGGTCGATGGACGGTCAGGAACTGGGCAAGATGCATCCGCATCAGGTCGCCCGCAAAGGCGTGGTGAGGACGTTCCAGCTGACCAAGGCACTGTCGAAGCTGACCGTTCTCGACAACGTTCGACTCGGTGCGACCGGGCAGCGCGGTGAACGAATACTGAACACCTTTCTACCGTGGACGTGGAAGGCTCAAGAGCAGGAAGTGACCGAACGTGCGAAAGAACTGCTCGCACGTTTCAAGCTCGACGCCAAGGCCGACGACCTCGCCGGTTCACTGTCCGGTGGACAGCGCAAACTGCTCGAGATGGCCCGCGCGCTCATGACCGACCCGTCCGTGGTGATGCTCGACGAGCCGATGGCCGGCGTCAATCCCGCACTGACGCAATCTCTTCTGGGACACATCAAGTCCCTGCGCGACGACGGGATGACGGTGGTGTTCGTCGAGCACGACATGGACGTCATCCGAGACATCAGCGACTGGGTCGTCGTGATGGCTCAGGGCAGCGTGATCGCCGAGTCCACACCGGAGGAACTGTCCAACAACGGGGCCGTCGTCGATGCGTACCTCGGCAGCCATCACGATCAGGCGCTCGAATTCGACGCCGACGGCAATCCGATCGGTGCGACGGCAGACCTGGCCGAGGCGCTGAAGAAAGCCGAGGTCGAGGAGCTCGCGGCCGGTGGCGATCTGTCGGAACCTGAGTTCGTCAAGCCCGACACCACCGACGGTGGATCCCACCGGGCCAAGGAGGTCAACTGATGAGTGAACCGACCACCGAGAAGCAGCAACTGACACCCGCGGAGTTCGCGGCCACTCCCGGGGAGCATGCTCGGCTCGCCGAGGGTGCCCTACTGCGCGCCGACGGCCTGGTCGCCGGCTACATCCCCGGTGTGAACATCCTCAGCGAATGCAACTTCTTCCTCAACGACGGCGAGATCGTCGGCATCATCGGACCCAACGGCGCAGGGAAGTCGACCCTGCTCAAGGCTCTGTTCGGTCTGGTCACGGTCCGAGAGGGCAGCGTCCAGCTGCGCGGCGACACGATCACCTCCGCCGAAGCGCACGTCCTGGTCACCAAAGGTGTGGGATACGTCCCGCAGACGCAGAACGTGTTCCCGTCGTTGACCATCGAGGAAAACCTCGAAATGGGAATCTATCTGCGACCGAAGAAGTTCCAGGAACGCTTCGACTTCGTCTCCGAACTCTTCCCCCTGCTCTCCGAACGACGCAAGGTGAAGGCCGGGGCTCTCTCGGGCGGCGAGCGACAGATGGTCGCGATGGGCCGAGCCCTCATGATGGAACCCTCGGTACTGCTCCTCGACGAGCCGTCTGCCGGCCTCTCGCCGATGTTCCAGGACGAGGTGTTCATCCGCTGCAAGAAGATCAACGCGGCCGGCGTCTCGATCATCATGGTCGAGCAGAACGCCAGGCGGTGCCTGCAGATCTGCGACCGAGGTTACGTTCTCGATCAGGGACGCAATGCCTACACCGACACGGGACCGGCTCTGATGAACGACCCCAAGGTGATCGAGCTCTACCTCGGCACTCTGGCGGGCAGCAAAGAGAAGAAGTAGCGACACGTCGACACACGAAACCCCGGTTCGGATCACTCCGAACCGGGGTTTTTCGCGCGGCTCGCTACACGAGCCCCGCCGGCCCGACGACGAAGGCCCGGGTCCGTTCTCGGACCCAGGCCTTCGTGTTCGGACGTCTACCGATCACTCACCGACGACGATGTAGCCGTCCGTGGTGAGGGTGTTGTCCGGTCCGAAGACCAGGTTGCCGTACGAACCGGTCGCAGGCTCGCCCGCGTCACTGAAGTTCAGCTCACCGGTGACACCGTCGTAATCGATGTCGGTGCCGGCTTGCAACAGCGGGAGGCACTCCTCGAACGAGGTGCACTTCTCGCCGTCCTTGGTGACACTGTTGATGTTCGCGGCAATGTCCACGCCTGCAGTCGATCCGGCCTGAATTGCTGCCAGTGCAGGAATCACGACCGCATCGTAGGACTCACCCGCGTAGTTGAAGTCGACGAGCGCAGGATCGACGGTCTGCAGTCGCTCCTGGAACTCGGTGCCGACGTCGGTGAGCGGCGTGGTTCCTCGCATCCCTTCGAGCAGGCCGGGAGCCACCGACTCGCCGAGGGCGTTACCCATGTTGCCGTCGACACCGTAGACGAGCGTGCCGTCCGAGGGCCCGATTCCGAGCTCGTTCATGCGGGTGATGATGCGCGCCGACTCGTCGAAGCCGATCACGGCTACGGCGTCGGGTGCGAAGTTGTTCACGTCGTCGATCTCGGCGTTGTACGACTGCGCGTTGGGGTCGTAGATGATGGTCTGGAGCTGATCGGACGGGATGCCCGCAGCTTCGAGATTCTCGACCGTGTTGTTCGCCAGTCCCGTTCCGTACGGGTCGTTCAGGGCGAGGATGGAGACGCGCTGAGCGCCGTCCTGTGCGATCAGGTCGGCCAGAGCCTGTGCCTGCAGCACATCGGTGGGTGCGGTACGGAAGTACAGCCCACTGTCCGGGTAGCAGACGAACTGGTCGGAGGTGTTCGCCGGCGAGATCATGACGACGCCTGCGCTGGTGATCTTGTCGATGACCTGCAGTGAGACGGCCGAGGACGCGGCGCCGACGATGACGTCCGCGCCACCCGCGAGCAATCGGTCGACCGTGGTGTTGGCGGTGTCGGTGGTGGTGTCGCCGGAGTCACCCGGAATGAGCGTGACCGGCTGATCCAGGACCCCTCCCGCAGCGTTGATGTCGTTGACGGCGAGCTGGACCCCCGCCACCTCGGGCGGTCCCAGGAATGCGAGGCTGCCGGTGTTGGGCAGCAAGGATCCGACGACCAGTGGGTCGGTGACGGGAGTGTCCCCCGCAGTGGCTTGTTCGGGTTCGCAGTCGGTGACGACCTCTTCGGCCGTTGCCGAGGTTCCGGCGGCGCTGTCGTCGCCGCCGGAACTCGAATCCTCGCCCGAAGAACAGCCGAACAGGGCGAGCGACGCGACGCTCACCAATGCAGCCGTTCGAACGATGGTTCGTCTTGCCATCAATGGTCTCCTCGAGATCTGTGCGACGCGAATTCGATACCGCGCCGCTCTGTGAGGGAGACCGTAGCGCTCCGACGGCGTTCGCGAACCGCCGAACAGGGCCTGTGACCTTACTGTGACGTGGAATCGATCAGTTTTAACAAAGCAACGGCGGACGGCACGTTCTCGAAGTCCGACGACAACGGTCAGATGTCAGCGCGGCGGTTGTTCGAGAGTCTCGATGACGACCGTCGCGACCGCCTTCATGGTGGTGCGTCGATCCATCGCCGCACGCTGGATCCACCCGAATGCGTCCGGCTCGGAGAGCGATTGCGATGTCATCAGCAGACCCTTCGCTCGATCGATCAGCTTGCGGGTGACCAGCCGGTCCTGCAGATCGGCGACGTCGCGTTCGAGCAGGGACATTTCGGCGAATCGGCTCGCCGCCAATTCCACCGCCGGAACCAGATCGGCCTTGGTGAACGGCTTGACCAGATAGGCCATCGCACCCGCGTCGCGGGCGCGCTCGACCAGGTCGCGTTGGCTGAACGCCGTCAGGATCACCACCGGCGCAATGCGTTCCGACGCGATCTCCGATGCGGCATCGATCCCGTCGCGCCGCGGCATCTTCACGTCCATGATCACCAGATCGGGGGTGAGCGCGCGGGCGAGGTCGACGGCCTGCTGTCCGTCCGCGGCTTCGCCCACGACGTCGTATCCCTCTTCGCGGAGCATCTCGACGAGGTCGAGGCGAATGAGGGATTCGTCCTCCGCGACCACGACCCGACGCGGTACCGGCGTGTTCATCGACTTCGACTCTCCTTCTCGGCGGTCCGGGGGATGACGGGCCCGGTGCGCGTACCCGGTTCGTGCCGAAAGGGTACCGGTGGTGGAGTCGGCGCACCGATCTTCTACACTCGGCAACCGCACCTGCCGCATGCGGCCGGTCACGCCCTCGTATCCCAATTGGCAGAGGAAACGGATTCAAAACCCGTCCAGTGTGAGTTCGAGTCTCACCGAGGGCACTCCCCCACACAGCCGGTGCCGACGACCCGTCGCACCGACAGGCCTACAGTCGAGTGCATGTACATCCCCAGCAAACTCCGGTGTCACGACACCGGCGCCGGCACCCTGTGTGCGCAACGCGTCGAGCATCGATTCGAGGCGTCCGCCGAGGATCCGGGTGTGCATTGGGTGTACTACCGATGCAGCGCGAATTCGGCTCACGTCACGGGGTACGAGGATCGAGTCGTCACCGACTGACTCTTCGCCGACGGCACCGATGCCGCGTGCTTCGTGATCGCGATCGGACTTCGGTGGATCACCCCCCGTACTCGCCGATGACGCGTCCGAGAACGTCACGCTCGGCGGCGGTGAGGCCGTTCAGCCGGGCGCGGATCACCGTTTCGTCCACCCAGAGTTCGTCCGCCAACTCGGACACGGAACCCGTACGAACCCAGCGCAGAGCGTCGCTCAGCTGGGCCAGGGAGACGAGTCGGCGTGCGGCTGTCGCCTCCACCGCCGCTTCTTCCCGAGTACGGGCGCGAGCGTCGCCGACCGGCATGCCGCGATCGAGGTGCACCAACTCGTGGGCGAGCGTCGACCGTCGGCCGGCCTGGCCCAGCCGACGGTCCAGCCAGATGCGGCTGCCCATCAGGGCGCCGTCGAGTCCGTCGAGTGTGTGGCGACAGACGATGGTCACGTCCGCTCTGCCTCCGGCATCCCGCCACGGGTCGTACCGCGTCATCGTCACAGTGTGTCGATGACCGCCGACATCCGAGGCGGTCAGCGCTCGGTGGAGCTCGTACGGGCGGCGTGCAGTTCGGTGGTCGGCGGCGGGGCGTCGTCGACGGTCCGAGGCGCCTCCATGCGGCGCCGGATGGCCGTCAGCAACTCGTCGTCGGTCAGCGCGTCGGCACTCGCCGCGAGTTCGATCGACGCGTCCACCTCGGTGGGGCGCAGGTAGCGAGCCACGACGAGCGCCTCCACCGGATTGCGACCGAAGTGGCGCGCCACCGCGATCACCCGGTCGGCGCTGGGTGTGTTCTTGCCCAGCTTCCACCGCGAGACGGACGCCGGGTCCACCCCCGCTGCTTTGGCTATCTCCACCTGCGACGCTCGATCCGTGACGCGGTTCAGGTACTCCCACCACGTCTCCCCCACCCCGGACGTTTCACCCATGGCGCGAACACTACTGACATCCACGCAATCCGACACACCGCCCCGGCGTTGCCTCACCGCTATTGCGTGTGTACCTTCACTGTCGTGTGCGCAATGAGCGTGCACATCGAATCGGGGGGTTTCGATGGCAGCACTGATCTTGAACCGCGACGGACTCGAGCGCCTGCGCCGGTGGTCCGACATCACCACGGACTGCGAGCTGGCGGCACGCATCGGAGTCGATCCCGCCACCGTGTCCCGCGTTCTCAGCGGAAAGTGCAGTCCCGGAACCAAATTCATCGCCGGCGTCGTGGCGGAGTTCGGCTCCGATCGATTCGGCGATCTCTTCGTCGTCGCGCCGGACGACGATGCATGTCACCTCGACGGGAAGTGGCGGATCAGACCTTCCTGAACCACGGTGGCCACGAGCTCACCCGTGCGAGCGAAGAACCGACCGGTCGCCAAACCGCGCGAACCCGCCGCCACGGGTGACTCGGTGGCATAGAGCATCCACTCGTCGAACCGGAACGGGCGGTGGAACCAGATGGAGTGGTTCACGGTCGCCGCTACGATGCGGTCGAACCCCCACGACAGACCGTGCGTGGTGATGATCGAATCGAGAACGGTGGTGTCCGAGGCGTACCCCAGCGTGGCCACGTGCAGGTTCGGGTCGTCCGGCAGAGGACCATCGGACCTCATCCACACCCGGTTGTGGTTCGACCTCTCCCCGGTGCCTTTCATGATCCACGCGGGATCGTTCGCGTAGCGCATGTCGATGGGCTTGAGAGCGTCGACGAACATACGCAGACGTTCCTCGTACCCGTCGAAGTGGTTGCCGAGCGGCGGCAGTTCCTCCGGGTACTCGACCTCCGGCAACTCGACGCTGTGTTCGAGGCCGTCCCGGAAATCCTGGAACGCCGCCAACATCACGAACAGTTCCCGGCCGTCCTGCATCGCCGTCACCTGACGGTTGGCGAACGCGCGGCCGTCGCGATGCCGGTCCACTCGGTACTCGATGTCTCGCTTGACATCCCCGCCTCGGATGAAGTGTGCGTTGATCGCGTGGACCGGCCGTGAACCGGCCACCGTGCGGCCCGCGGCGATCAGCGCCTGCGACACGAGCTGTCCGCCGAAGGTACGGCTCTCGACCTGCGCCGGATGACGCCCGACGAAGGTGTCGTCCCCGGTCTGCTGCAGGTCCAGAATGTCGAGCAAGGTCGTCAGATCACGGGAACGGCCGGCCGCCCCCGTCGCGATCGGTGAACTCCCCTCACCGATCGCGCCCCCCGCGGTGTTCACTCAGCGATCCTCTTCTCCGATTCGGTGCACGTGGATCAAGTTGGTGGAGCCTACCGTGCCCGGAGGGGCACCGGCGACGATGACCACCTGATCACCGCGGTTGTATCGATCGAGCTCGAGAAGCGATTTGTCGACCTCGCGGACCATACCGTCGGTGGTGTCGACGAACGGGACCAGGAACGTCTCGGTACCCCAGGTCAGAGCGAGCTGGCTGCGTACCTCCGGCAGCGACGTGAACGCGAGGAGCGGCAACCGTGAGTGCAACCGCGCCATGCGCCGTACGGTGTCCCCGGACTGGGTGAAGGCGACCAGGGCACGGGCGTCGAGCCGCTCGCCGATGTCACGCGCCGCGTAGGAGATCACGCCACGCTTGGTGCGGGGAACGTGGGTGAGCGCCGGTACGGGATCGCCGTCGGTCTCGACGGTTTCCACGATGCGCGCCATCGTGCGCACGGTTTCCATGACGAACTGTCCCACCGATGTCTCACCGGACAGCATGACCGCGTCGGTCCCGTCGAGCACGGCGTTCGCCACGTCGGACGCTTCGGCGCGCGTGGGGCGGGAGTTCTCGATCATCGACTCCAGCATCTGCGTCGCGACGATGACGGGCTTCGCGTTGGCGCGAGCGATCTGGATGGCGCGCTTCTGCACCAGCGGAACCTGCTCCAACGGCAGTTCCACGCCGAGATCACCGCGGGCGACCATCACCGCGTCGAACGCGAGGACGATGGCCTCGAGGTTGTCCACCGCTTCCGGCTTCTCGATCTTGGCGATGACCGGCACACGCCGACCGACCCGATCCATGACCGAGTGCACGAGTTCGACGTCCGCGGGCGACCGCACGAACGAGAGCGCGATGAAATCGACACCCAGGGCGAGGGCGAACTCGAGATCCGCCGTGTCCTTCTCCGACATCGCGGGAACCGACACGTCCATGCCCGGCAGCGAGACACCCTTGTTGTTGCTGACCGGGCCACCCTCGGTCACCCGGCACAGCACGTCGTTGCCCTCGACCCCGGTGACGACCAGCCCTACCTTGCCGTCGTCGACCAGCAGCCGGTCGCCTTCCTTGGCGTCCTGCGCGAGTTCCTTGTACGTGGTGGACACCCGGTCGTGGCTGCCCTCGCATTCCTCCACCGTGATCCGAACGAGTTCGCCGTTCGCCCACGTGGTCTTGCCTTCTTTGAAACGTCCCAGGCGAATTTTCGGTCCCTGGAGATCGGCGAGGATGCCGACGGCCTTACCGGTCGCGTTCGATGCCGCGCGCACTCGGTTGTAGTTGGCTTCGTGGTCGGGGTAATCGCCGTGACTGAAATTCAGCCGCGCCACGTCCATCCCGCTCTCGACGAGCTCCTTGATTCGCTCGTCACTTGCTGTTGCAGGTCCCAGGGTGCATACGATCTTCGTCCGTCGGCTCACGGGGCAAGCCTAGTCGCTGAGACCGGCGATCGCGCCCATGAACCCCCCTACTTTGTCCTGACAAGTGAACTACTGGTGAGTAGCTTTCACGGACGCAGCAACCGACCCGCGTGGTCGCGCAGACGGCCGGTCAGCATCCGGATTCCGTCGACCAGGGCCCACACCCAGACCCCGGCCACCAGGGTCGCTCCCGGCACCGTGCCCACGGACGTCAGCACCAGCACCACCCCGACGACGAAGATCGCGACCTGAGCGGCGGCGACCCGCGTGTGTCCCATGACGAATCGGCCCAGTCCGAGGGGTAGTGCCAGAAGCAGCGGACCCAGCTGCAACGCACCCGCCAATCTCCTGGACGTCGGGCCGAAGGGTTCGTCCGTGACCGGGTCGCGGCCCATCGGCGAGGCGGAGTCGACGGTCCGGCGCGGGGCCCGCGATGCCTTCCGCGGGGACTCGGACGCAGGTGTCAGCGGTCGCGCGTCGGGGGCGGGATACGCCGGAAAGGCACCCGAGCCCGGGCCCTCGCCGAAACTGGCGTTCGTGTTCCAGCCCGGCCCGGACCCTCCCGCGGGAGGGACCCCGTCCGCAGGACCGTAATCCGAGCCGCGCTCGGTCCATTCCGTCGAATCAGAGGGTCCGGTCACGACCCTCACCGTCCGTGGTCGACGCGATCCCGTCCACCGTCGTCACACCGTCGGTGGTGCCCGACGACACGACCGTCGAATCGTCCCGGTCGTCCTCGGGGTGGTCCTCGGAATCGTCGTCGTCCTCGGCGTCGGACCGCGACCTCAGCGACGCCGGGTCCTCACGGCCCTTGCGCGCCAGCACCACGTAGGCCAGCGCAAGAAGGAACACGATGCCCGAGGTGAAGGAGTTGACGCGGATGCCCGCGATCTCGTTCGCGAAGTCGCTGCGCATCAACTCGATGACGAACCGCCCCGCGCAGTACCCCGCGACGTACAGCGCGAACAGGCGGCCGTGGCCGATGCGGAAGCGACGGTCGAGGACCACGAGGACACCGACGATCACCACGTTCCAGAGGAGTTCGTACAGGAACGTCGGGTGCACGACCCGCTCGACGACCCCGTTGGACACCCCGGCGAGGGTGTCGACGCGGCCGTCCGCGTCGACACGTTGATAGATCTCGAGTCCCCAGGGAACCGTGGTCTCGCGGCCGTAGAGTTCCTGGTTGAAGTAGTTGCCGATGCGGCCGATCGCCTGCGCGAGCAGGATGCCCGGAGCCACGGCGTCGCCGAAAGCCGGGAGGGGAATGCCACGTCGGCGGCAGGCGATCCACGCTCCGACACCGCCGAGGAAGACCGCTCCCCAGATCCCGAGGCCGCCCTGCCAGATCTTGAGGGCATCGACCGGGTTGCCGCCCTCGCCGAAGTACGTGGGCGCGTCGGTGATGACGTGGTAGATCCGACCACCGATCAGACCGAACGGGACGGCCCACACCGCGACGTCGAGGACGGTGCCCTTGTCTCCCCCGCGGGCCACCCACCGCCGATCGCCCCAGACGATGGCGACGACGATGCCCAGGATGATGAACAGTGCGTACGCACGCAGTGCGAACGGACCGACGTACCAGACTCCCTGGGGCGGGCTGGGCAGATACGCGAGCAGGGCGGTGTCGGCGGTCACGAGGTCACGGTAGCGGAGCGGACACCGTCGGCGAGTTCGGCGGTGAGAGCCGCCACCGCAGCGATACCGGAGTCCACGGCCGTCACCAGAGCCGATCCGACGATCACGGCGTCGGCGTACGCGGCGATCTCCGCCGCCTGGGCGCCGGATCGCACACCGAGCCCGATGCCGATGGGGATGTCGGAGTGGATTCGGATGCGGGACACCAGTTCGGGGGCGGCCGACGACACGGACGCGCGAGCTCCGGTGACGCCCATCGTCGACGCCGCGTAGACGAACCCACTGCTCGACTGCACCGTGCGCGAGAGCCGCTCGTCGGTGGACGACGGGGCGACGAGGAAGATCCGGTCGAGGTCGTGATCCTGCGACGACGTCATCCATTCCTGAGCTTCGTCGGGAATGAGATCCGGCGTGATCATGCCCAGGCCACCCGCCGCTTCGAGTTCGGTGGCGAACTTCTCGACACCGAACTTCAACACCGGATTCCAGTAGGTCATGACGACTGCCTTGCCGCCGGCATCGGTGATCGCCTCGACCACACGGAACACGTCGTGCACCCGCGCGCCGTTCGCCAGAGCCGTACCGGCCGCGGCGGCGATGGTCGGGCCGTCCATCACCGGATCGGAGTAGGGAATGCCGACCTCGATGATGTCGCACCCGGATTCGACCATCGCGCGGACGGCCTCGATCGATCCGTCCACGGTGGGAAAGCCGGCCGGAAGGTAACCGACCAGCGCGGCGCGCTTCTCCGCGCGAGTGGCCTCGAACACCGGCGCGAGACGTGACGGGCCCTGCTCGACGGGAATGGGAACGACGGGAGTGCTCACTGGATGTTTCCCTTCTCGTCCAGGATGCCGAACCACTTCGCGGCCGTGTCGACGTCCTTGTCACCGCGGCCGGACAGGTTGACCAGAATGACCGCGCCCTCCCCCAGTTCCTTGCCCAGGGTCAGAGCGCCGGCGATCGCGTGCGCCGACTCGATGGCGGGAATGATGCCCTCGGTCTTGCTCAGCAGCGTGAACGCTTCCATCGCCTGCGTGTCGGTGATGGGCCGGTACTCCGCGCGACCGATGTCGTTCAGGTAGGAGTGCTCGGGTCCGACGCCGGGGTAGTCCAGGCCTGCGGAGATGGAGTGCGAGTCGACGGTCTGGCCGTCCGCGTCCTGGAGCAGGTACGAGAACGCGCCGTGCAGGGCACCCGGCGAACCGGCACCGATGGTGGCGGCGTGTCGGCCGGTTTCGATGCCGTCACCGGCCGCCTCCAGCCCGATCAGACGCACGTCGGCGTCGTCGATGAACGCGTGGAAGATGCCGATGGCGTTCGACCCACCCCCGACGCACGCCGCGATGGCGTCGGGAAGTCGGCCCAGGCTGTCGAGAACCTGCGCGCGCGCCTCCATACCGATGATGCGCTGGAAGTCACGCACCATCATGGGGAACGGGTGCGGACCGGCGACGGTGCCGAAGCAGTAGTAGGTGGCGTCGGCGTTGGTGACCCAGTCGCGCAACGCCTCGTTGATGGCGTCCTTGAGGGTGCGCGAGCCGGAGGTCACCGCGACGACCTCGGAGCCGAGCAACTTCATCCGCGCGACGTTCAACGCCTGCCGCTCGGTGTCCACCTCACCCATGTAGACGAGGCACTCGAGTCCGAGCAGAGCACACGCGGTCGCCGTGGCGACGCCGTGCTGGCCGGCTCCGGTCTCGGCGATGACGCGCGTCTTGCCCATCCGCTTCGCGAGCAGGACCTGCCCCAGCACGTTGTTGATCTTGTGCGAACCGGTGTGATTCAGGTCCTCGCGCTTGAGGAGGATGCGCGCTCCGCCCGCGTGGGCCGACAGGTTCGCGGCCTCGAACACCGGCGAGGGCCGCCCGGTGTAGTCGCGTTGCAGCCGATCGAGTTCGTCGAGGAACGTGCGGTCACCGCGGGCCTTGTCGTACGCCGCGGTGACTTCCTCGATGACCCCCATCAGGGCCTCGGGAACGTACCGGCCACCGTACTTTCCGAAGTGACCGCCGATGTCGGGGTCGTGTGTCGTCCGCTCGGTGATGCCGTCGCTGGAGTTCGGAAGCTTCGTGGTACTCACACCTCGAGTCTGCCCGACGACGTCGGGCGACGGTTCAGCGGGCCGGTTTGGGGCAGGACGGGTGCGTACCGGCGGTGACCAGGTCACGTACGGCCGATCGCGGGTCGCCGCTGGTCACCAGACCCTCGCCGACGAGTACCGCGTCGGCACCCGCTCCGGCGTAGGCGAGGAGATCCGCCGTACCGCGCACGCCCGACTCCGCGACACGAATCACAGTGGAGGGCAGACCCGGTGCGATCCGAGAGAACGTGTCCGGGTCGACGTCGAGAGTCTTGAGGTTCCGGGCGTTCACCCCGATGACCTTGGCGCCGGCCTCGAGCGCGCGGTCCGCCTCCTCTTCGGTGTGCACCTCGACGAGAGGAGTCATTCCAAGAGACTCGGTGCGGTCGAGCAGAGAGACCAGGGCATCCTGCGGCAGTGCCGCCACGATGAGAAGAACCATGTCCGCGCCGTGCGCGCGAGCCTCGTGGATCTGGTACGGGCCGACGATGAAGTCCTTGCGCAGCACCGGAATTCCCACGGCGCGCCGGACGGCGACGAGATCGTCGAGCGAGCCCCGGAACCGGCGCTCCTCGGTCAGCACGCTGATCACGCGGGCGCCGCCGGCCTCGTAGGCGGCGGCGAGGTCCGCAGGATCGGCGATGTCCGCGAGCGCGCCCTTGGAGGGACTGGCCCGCTTGACCTCGGCGATGACCGCGATGCCGGGTTCGATGAGTGCGGCGGCCGCGTCGAGGGCGGGCCGGGCCTTGGCCGCGGCGGCCTTCACGGACGCGAAGTCCACGACGGATTCGCGCGCTTCGGCATCGGCGCGCGCTCCGTCGACAATCGAGTCGAGAACTGTCATCGTCGTCGCCCCCGCATCCTTTCGTCGAGCAGCGGACGAAAGTGGTGTTCGTCCGATTGGCACAGCGTAGAGGGGCGTCGGGTCCGGTTCCTCGGCGGGTGCCCGAGCACCCGCATCGGCACGGACGTTGCGCAGGTCACGAACCCCGCGGTTCGGTTCCGCCCGACGAATCGTCGCGTGGGGAGCCGTCCGCGTCCGAAGGGACCGTGGGATCGACGCCCGAATCGAGCGCATCCCACAACGCACGTTCGCTGACGTCGGCGTCGTCGACGGAGGCGGTCAGTGCCTCGCGCTCGGCCTTCTCGCGCCGGACGGCCGGACTGTCGTACTTCGACGACAATCCCGTACGGGTGGTGGTCGAACGAAGGATCACCAGCGCGGCGAGCAGCGCGAGCACGGCGCCGAGCAGCGCCAGCGCGGCGGGAGCGCGGGAGACCGCGATCGCGACGACCTCGGCGCGGCCGGGAAGCTCCGCGAGAGCGGCGCCGCGGTCCGCTTCGGCCCCACCGACGATGAGCTGCACCGCGGGGATCGCGGCACCGAGACCCACCAGAGCCACCAGAATCGCCAACAGAATCGACCACCGGCCGCGGATGGCGAACAGGGCGGCCACGGCGGCGATCGCGGCGATCGCGAGGGGGGTGGTGGCCGCGGCCCAGGTACCGCCGACGATCGCCGTGTCCTGCTCGACTCCCAGACCGTCGAAACTGGTCACCGAGACCCAGGTCATCCGCGACGACGACCACAGCGCGACGGCCGCGAGCGCCAACAGAACGGCCGCGGTCCCGACGGTCCGGCGCTCCCGCGTCATCGGTCCGACCCCACGGGCGTGACGGTCTCGGCGGCGGCGACCGCGCCGAGCACGGCCATCGCCTTGTTGCGCGCCTCGGTGTCCTCGTACTCGGCGACCGAGTCCGCGACGACACCCGCGCCGGCCTGCACGTAGGCGGTGCCGTTCTTCATCAGTGCCGACCGGATGCAGATCGCGGTGTCCGCGTCGCCCGCGAAATCGAGGTACCCGACGATGCCGCCGTACACCCCGCGCCGCGTCGGCTCGAGCTCGTCGATCAGTTCCATGGCACGGACCTTCGGTGCCCCGGACAGAGTCCCGGCGGGGAAGCACGCCTTCACCGCGTCGAGCGCCTGTTGTCCGTCGTCGAGTCGCCCGGTCACGGTGGACACCAGATGCATCACGTGGCTGTACCGCTCGATGTGTCGGTAGTCGGTCACCTTGACCGTGCCGGGCTCGCACACCCGCCCCAGATCGTTTCGGCCGAGATCCACGAGCATGAGGTGTTCGGAATTCTCCTTCTCGTCCGCCAGCAGATCCTTCTCGAGCAGGATGTCGTCCTCCTCACTGGCTCCGCGCCACCGAGTGCCGGCGATGGGATGCGTGGTGGCGATGCCGTCGGCGACGGTGACCAGCGCTTCCGGACTCGATCCGACGATCGAGAACGCCGTCTCGCCGTCGTCCCCCGGCACGTGCATCAGATACATGTACGGACTCGGGTTGGACGCGCGAAGCATCCGGTAGACCTCGATGGGGGCGGCGTCGGTGTCCATCTCGAAGCGCTGCGAGAGCACCACCTGGAACGCCTCACCCGCCTCGATCTCCTCGACGAGCCGACGCACGTCCGCGCCGTACCCCTCGGTGGTGCGCTGGCGGCGGAAATCCGGAGCCGGTCGCGCGAAGGAGGACACCGTCGACCGTGCCGGGGTCGCGAGTGCGTCGGTCATCCGGTCGAGCCTGGTCACGGCGTCGTCGTACGCCTCGTCGACCCGATCGTCGGTTCCGTTCCAGTTCACCGCGTTCGCGATCAGGGTGATCGCTCCCTCGTGATGATCGACCGCGGCCAGGTCGGTCGCGAGCATCATCACCATCTCCGGGATCTGCAGGTCGTCGGTGGTGGTGTCGGGCAGTCGCTCGATGTGACGCACCGCGTCGTACCCCAGGTACCCCACCATGCCGCCGGTCAGCGGCGGCAGATCGGGAAGCCGCTCGGATCGCAGCAGTTCCAGCGTCGCGCCCAGGGCGTCGAGCGGATTCCCTCCCGACGGAGCTCCGATCGGCGCGTCACCCAGCCATGCCGCACGACCGTCACGCACCGTCAATGCCGTGGGGCTACCCGCGCCGATGAACGACCACCGCGACCACGACCGCCCGTTCTCCGCCGATTCGAGAAGAAACGTCCCCGGTCGGTCGTCGGCCAGTTTGCGATACGCGGACAGCGGAGTCTCGGAATCGGCGAGCACCTTGCGGACGACGGGGACGACCCGGTGTTCGGCCGCCAGCGCGCGGAACTGTTCACGAGTGGTGGTGCCGTCGGAATGCATCGGTCCATCATCCCGGGTAGGCGGAGTCGACTCCGCGAGGGCCACACCGACGGTGGGTGAAAGACTGACGACATGCGCGACGCGGAACCGAACGATCGGTGGCTGTCCCCCGGGCAGCAGGACGCCTGGCGGGCGCTCGTCGCCATCACGACACGGCTGCCGGCAGCGCTCGACACCCAGTTGCAACGGGACTCCGGCCTGACTCACTTCGACTACTTCGTTCTGGCGATGTTGTCCGAAGCCCCCGATCATCGCCTTCGCCTTCGCGAGCTGGCCCGCGTGGCCAACGCGTCGCTGTCCCGGTTGTCGCACGTGATGACCAAGCTCGAGAAGGCGGGGTGGGCGCGACGCGAGAACATCCCCGGCTCTCGCGGTTCACACGCGGTGTTGACCGACGCCGGACTCGAGCGTGTCGTCGCCACCGCCCCCGGTCACGTCGACACCGTTCGTGCGCTGGTGTTCGACGGTCTCGACGACGCCCAGGTGCAGACCCTGATGGAACTCGGAACCGTGATGGTGACGAACCTCGACGCCGCGATCGCTCGCGGCGAGTCCGCGCGTCAGTCCGAGAGCGGTGGGTCCGCGAGCGGTGCGTCGGACGGCTCGGACAAGAGCACGTCGGCGTCGAAACAGGAGTGATCGCCGGTGTGGCAGGCCCCGCCGATCTGATCGACGGTGAGCAACACCGTGTCGCCGTCGCAGTCGAGCCGAACCTCGTGCACGTACTGCGTGTGACCCGAGGTCTCCCCCTTCACCCAGTACTCGCTCCGCGAGCGTGACCAGTACGTTCCCTTGCGCGTGGCCAGGGTCATCGCCAGTGCGGTGTCGTCCATCCACGCGACCATGAGGACGTCACCGGTGCTCTTCTCGCGAGCCACCGCGCACACCAGACCGTCGTCGGTGCGCTTGAGGCGCGCCGCGATCGCGGGATCCAGTTCCGAGACACTCACCGAACCTCGACCCCTGTTCGACGCAGTGCGCCCTTGACCTCGCCGATCGTCATCTCCCCGAAGTGGAACACGCTCGCCGCGAGGACGGCGTCCGCCCCCGCACGGACGGCGGGTGCGAAGTGGTCGACCGCGCCCGCGCCGCCGCTGGCGATGACCGGGACCGCGACCGCAGCGCGCACGGCGGTGATCATGGCGATGTCGAAGCCCGCCTTCGTCCCGTCGGCGTCCATCGAGTTCAGCAGGATCTCGCCGACGCCCAGTTCGGCGCCGCGGCGGGCCCACTCGACGGCGTCGATTCCGGTTCCGCGGCGGCCACCGTGGGTGGTCACCTCCCAGCCCGACGCCGTGGCCGTCTCTCCCTCGGGCACGGTTCGAGCGTCGACGGACAGCACGATGCACTGCGAACCGAAGCGAGAACTCAACTCGCGCAGCAACTCCGGTCGCGCGATGGCCGCGGTGTTGATACTCACCTTGTCCGCGCCGGCCCGCAGGAGGGCGTCGACGTCGACGACACTGCGCACCCCACCGCCCACGGTCAGGGGGATGAAGACCTGTTCGGCGGTGCGGGTGACGACATCGAGCATCGTGGCCCGCCCACCCGAGGACGCGGTGACGTCCAGGAACGTCAACTCGTCGGCTCCGTCCGCGTCGTACTTGGCCGCCAACTCCACCGGGTCACCCGCGTCGCGCAGACCCCGGAAGTTCACCCCCTTCACCACGCGCCCGGCGTCGACGTCCAGGCACGGAATCACGCGTACGGCAACGCTCACGGCGCCAACCCTTCCGCCTCGTAGTTCAGAATCGCGAGAAGCTCCGAGTGCACTCCGGGCGCCGCGGCCAGCACGGATGTCGAGGACACGGTCCACGGCGCTCCCGCCAGATCCGTGACCACTCCTCCGCCCGCGCGAACCAGCATCGCGCCCGCTGCGTTGTCCCACGGGTGATGTCCGAAGACCACGGAGCCCCCGAGCACCCCGGCCGCGGTGAAGGCCAGATCGAGGCCGGTCGAGCCGTGCATGCGGATCCGCGACGACACCCGACTGATGTCGGAGAGGACCCGCACGCGGTACTCACCGGGGATCCGGCCGCGACTGTCGACGTTGAACGCGCCGAATCCGACGATCGAGTCGGCCAACGCGGTGGGAGTCAGAGCGGGGAGAACCTCGTCACCACGGTGAACCGGCCCCCCGTCGACCGCCCAGTACCGCTGCCCGAACAGCGGCAACCAGGTCAACCCGATCACCGGTACGCCGTCGACGAGCAGGGCCAGAAGTGTTCCCGCCGTGGGCAGTCCGTACGAATAGTTGAAAGTTCCGTCGATGGGGTCGAGCACCCACACCGTCCCCGACTCCACGGAGGGACCGCCGAACTCCTCACCGTGCACCGGGATCGACGTTCGGTCGGCCAGTTCGGCGGTCAGGCGACGCTCGAGTTCGAGGTCCACCTCGGTGGCGAAATCGTTGCCCACCTTCGCCACCGCGCTCGGCGCACCGACGCCGGCGACGAAGCGATCGTGCACCCCGTCGAGGAGGTCGCGCGCCGTCGCGGCGAGCGCGTCGAGATCCAGGTTCGACGCCGTCTCGCTCACGATGCGGCCGGAGCGCTGCCCGCGACCGCGGCCAATGCATCGGGAAGGGTGAACTGGCCGGCGTAGAGGGCCTTTCCGACGATCGCCCCCTCGACACCCCGGTCGGTCAACGCGGCGATGGCCAACAGGTCGTCGATGGTCGACACGCCACCCGACGCGACGACGGGGGCGTCGGTGGCCGCGCAGACCTGCTCGAGCAGTTCGAGATTGGGGCCGGTGAGGGTGCCGTCGCGGCCGACGTCGGTCACGACGTAGCGCGAACATCCGTCGCGATCGAGCCGCGCGAGAACCTCCCAGAGGTCACCACCGTCGCTGACCCATCCGCGGCCGCGGACACGGTGCTCGCCGTCGACGATGCGGACGTCGAGACCCACGGCGATCCGATCGCCGTATTCGCCGATCGCGCGCTTGCACCACTCGGGATTCTCGAGTGCCGCGGTCCCGAGGTTGACTCGCGCGCATCCGGTGGCCAGAGCGGCGCGAAGGCTGTCGTCGTCGCGAATGCCGCCGGACAGTTCCACCGCCACGTCGAGCTCACCGACGACTGCCGCGACGAGGTCTCGGTTGGAGCCGCGACCGAAGGCCGCGTCCAGATCGACCAGATGCACCCACTCGGCGCCGTCGTTCTGCCACGACAGGGCGGCGTCCCGGGGAGAACCGTAGGCGGTCTCGCTGCCGGCCTCCCCTTGGACCAGGCGAACGGCCAGGCCGTCGGCGACATCGACAGCGGGAAGAAGTACCAGGCTCACGGGCGTCGAGGTTACCGGCCGAGCCCGCTCATCGGTCGGTCGGGTCGACGCTGTGATCGGCGTCGCTGCCGTCGCCGAAGGACCTGCGCATCGAGCGTTTCGCCGCAGCGGACGCGACGGCGAGGGTGGTGACGACACCGACCCCGACGACGAGCAGACCGACTCCGCCGCTCGGACGTAGAAGGACCACGACGAACGCGGTCAGCATCAGTACGGCCGCCGCCGAACCGAGAACCAGCAGGGCGTGCCGGGCGAAGGAGAAATCGCCGGGGCCACTGTTCACGACAGCGTGCGCAACCAGTTCTCGAGCAACACGGCACCGGCATCACCGGACTTCTCCGGGTGGAACTGGGTGGCGGACAACGCTCCGTTCTCCACCGCCGCGAGGAACCGGCCACCGTGGTCCGCCCACGTCAACGTCGGTGCGCGCAGCGAGTCGCTCGGTTCGAGCTCCCACGTCTGTGCGGCATAGGAGTGTACGAAGTAGAAGCGCGTCTGCGGATCCATACCCGCGAACAGCACTGAGTCCGCGCCGGGCTCCACCGTGTTCCACCCCATGTGCGGCAGCACCTCGGCCCGAAGTTTCTCCACGGTGCCCGGCCACTGGCCACACCCGGTGGCCGGCACGTCGAATTCCACGCCGCGATCGAAGAGGATCTGCATCCCGACGCAGATTCCCAGCACCGGCCGACCGCCCGCGAGGCGCTTGTCGATCAACTCGTCGCCGCGTACGGACAGCAATCCGTCCATGCACGCCGCGAACGCTCCGACCCCGGGCACCACGAGTCCGTCTGCCGCCAGGGCGACCGAATGATCGTCGGTGACGGTGACCGACGCGCCGACGCGTTCGAGGGCGCGCTTCGCCGAGTGCAGATTGCCCGACCCGTAGTCGAGCAGAGTCACCGCCGGCGCGCTCACAGCGTGCCCTTCGTGGACGGCACGCCGCTCACCCGCGGGTCCGGTTCGACGGCCGCGCGCAGCGCCCTCGCGACGGCCTTGTACTCGGCCTCGGTGACGTGGTGCTGGTCTCGGCCGTAGAGGACCCGGACGTGCAGCGCGATCCGGGCGTTCAGGGCGATGGACTCGAACACGTGGCGGTTGATCACGGTGGAGTACGGGGCACCGGGGTATCCGGCGATCTGTGCGTGCAGCATGTGCTCGGGTTCGCCGGTGTGGACGCAGTACGGGCGGCCCGACACGTCGACGGCGGCATGCGCCAACGTCTCGTCCATGGGGACGAAGGCATCGCCGAAACGCCGGATGCCCTTCTTGTCCCCGAGCGCCTGTGCGAGTGCCTGCCCGATGACGATGGCGGTGTCCTCGACCGTGTGATGCGCCTCGATCTCGATGTCGCCCTTCGCCTGCACCGTGAGGTCGAAGCTGGCGTGGGTGCCCAGCGCGGTGAGCATGTGGTCGAAGAACGGCACCCCGGTGGAGATGTCGACGACGCCCGTGCCGTCGAGATTCAGCTCGACGGTGATCGCCGATTCCTTGGTGGTGCGCTCGATCCGGGCGATGCGGTTCGGCGTCATGATGCTGCTCATACTTCGGTTCCTTGCGTGCTCTGCGAGACGGGCTCGGTGTGCGAGACGAGGTCGGTCAGCGTCCGACTGACCTCGAGGAAACGATCGTTCTCGGCGGCGATGCCGATGGTGACGCGCAGGTACCCGGCGATCCCGACGTCACGGATCAGCACGCCCTGATCGAGGTACCGCGACCACGCCGCAGGTGCGTCGTCGAAGCGTCCGAACAGAACGAAATTGGCGCTGCTCGGCACCACGTGGAACCCGAGTGTCGCCAGCTCCGCGACGATGCGGTCACGCTGCGACGCCAGTTCGGCCACCGACGCGAGCGTCTCGTCGGCGTGCCGCAGAGCGGCGCGGGCCGCGGCCTGGGTGAGGACCGACAGGTGGTACGGAAGCCGAACGAGAAGCAGGGCGTCGACGACCGCCGGGGCGGCCACGAGGTAACCCAGACGTCCGCCCGCGAAGGCGAAGGCCTTGCTCATCGTTCGACTGACCACGATGCGCGTCGGGAACTCCTCGATCAGCGCGATGGCGCTGGGGGCGTCCGAGAACTCCGCGTACGCCTCGTCGATCACCACGATGCCCGGCGACGCCGCGACGATCCGCCGAATGTCGTCCAGCCAGAGGCTGTGACCGGTCGGATTGTTGGGAGTGGTGACGAACACGACGTCCGGCTGCATCGACTCGACGGCCTTCACCGCTTCGTCGACGTCGAGCGAGAAATCCGCCCGTCGGTGCAGATCCAGGAATTCGGTCTGCGTACCCGCCGAGATGATCGGGTGCATCGAGTACGACGGGACGAACCCCAGTGCGCGTCGGCCGGGACCGCCGAAAGCCTGCAGCAACTGCTGCAAAATCTCGTTGGACCCGTTGGCCGCCCACAGGTTGTCGACGGTGACGGGCACGCCGGTCCGCTCGGACAGATACGACGCGAGGTCCGTGCGCAGGGCGACCGCATCCCGGTCCGGGTAGCGGTGAAGGGATTCTGCCGCCACGCGCACCGAGCGTGCGATGTCGTCCACGAGCGCCGCGGACGGCGCGTGCGGGTTCTCGTTCGTGTTCAGCTGCACCGGCACGTCGAGTTGCGGCGCTCCGTAGGGCGACTTGCCCGTCAGGGCTTCGCGCAGCGGCAGATCGGCCAGCGACGCGCTCCGCCCCGGAGCCGTGGTCACGAGCCCGCCTCGAACCGCACGCGAACGGCGTCGCCGTGAGCGGGAAGGTCCTCGGCGTTCGCCAGTGCGACGACGTGCTTCGCGACGCCCGCGAGCGCGTCCCGCGAGTAGTCCACGATGTGGATGCCGCGCAGGAACGTCTGCACGGACAATCCCGACGAGTGCCGGGCGCATCCCGCGGTGGGTAGTACGTGGTTGGAACCGGCGCAGTAGTCACCGAGACTCACCGGTGCCCACGGACCGACGAACACGGCGCCGGCGCTGCGAATGCGATCGGCGACCCGGCTCGCGTCCTCGGTCTGGATCTCGAGGTGTTCCGCCGCGTAGGCGTTGACGGTGCGGACGCCGTCGTCGAGGTTCGCCACCAGCACGATGCCGGACTGCTCCCCGGCCAACGCGGTGGCCACCCGTTCGGTGTGCTTGGTCGTCCGCATCTGCGCGGCGACCTCGCGGTCGACGGCATCGGCGAGCTCGACCGAGGTGGTGACCAGCACGCTGGCCGCGAGGACGTCGTGTTCGGCCTGGCTGATCAGGTCCGCGGCGACGTGGACCGGGTCGGCCGTGTGGTCGGCAAGGATGGCGATCTCGGTGGGGCCGGCTTCGGAGTCGATGCCCACCGCTCCGCGGCAGAGCCGCTTGGCCGCGGTGACGTAGATGTTGCCGGGCCCCGTGATCATGTCGACCGGGGCCAGTTCCGCGCCGTCGGTGTCGGTTCCGCCGTAGGTCAGCAGCGCCACCGCCTGGGCACCTCCGACCGCCCACACCTCGTCGACGCCGAGCAGCGCAGCCGCCGCCAGAATCGTGGGGTGCGGCAGACCGCCGAAATCTGCTTGCGGCGGGGACGCGACCACGAGCGACTCGACCCCGGCGACCTGCGCCGGTACCACGTTCATCACCACGGAGGACGGGTAGACCGCGTTGCCGCCGGGAACGTAGAGGCCGACTCGATCGACGGGAATCCATCGTTCGGTGACCGTTCCGCCCGGCACCACCTGCGTCACCGTGTCGCGGCGACGCTGATCCTCGTGGACGATGCGCGACCGTTCGATGGACACCTCGAGGGCTTCGCGCACGGCGGGATCGAGTTCGGCGAGCGCCCGTTCGATCTCTCGCGCCGGCACTCGCACCGCGTCGGGTCGAACACGGTCGAACTTCTCGCCGTACTCGAGTGCCGCGTCGGCTCCGCGCTCGCGGATTGCGTCCACCACCGGTGTGACCAGATGCAGCACCGAGTTCACGTCCACTCCGCCTCGGGGGAGAACGGCACGCAATTCGGCCGTGGACGGGGAGCTCTCGCGCAGATCCACGCGACGCAGCTCGGTGCGGGCAGTCATGTCTGGTGTGTCCTTTCGAACGACGACAGAAAAAAGGTGACGGTGCGATTATCGCGCACCGTCACCTTTCGACGAACCGTGGGATCAGCTGTAGCGACCCGCCAGCTTCTCCAGCGTCTTGGTGATACCCGCGGCGTTCTGCGCGGGCATCTTGAACAGTTCGAGCACCTTCGGTGCCTTGGCGGATCCGTACAGGAAGGATTCGGTGACCTCGGTGGAACCGGGCGCGGTCTGCGCGAATTCCCAGCGCCACTTGTGACCGAGCGGGTGCTGCCACTCGATGACCTTGTTCTGTCCCTGATCGACGAACTCGGTCACCGTGCTCGTGATCTTGTACGGCACGCCGTACTGCTTCATCCCGACGGAGAACTTGGCACCCTTCGACAGGGTGGCCGGTCCCTTGACGTTGTCCTTCACCGTTCCCGAGCCGTCGACCTCACCGTGTCGGTGTGGATCGGCGAGCTGCGCGAACAGGACGTCGGCGTCGGCTGCGACCGTGACCTTTCTCGAAACCGAACGTGGTCCTTTGTCGACTGTCGTCACTGTTGCCATGTGCGGAGAGTATCCGGCGGCACGGGGTTTCAATCGGCCGTCGAGTGAAAATCAAGGCCCAGGTCGAGGACCGTGACGGAATGAGTCAGGGCGCCGACGGCGAGGAAGTCGACTCCCGTGCCCGCGTACTCGCGAGCCGAGGACAGTTCGAGGCCACCGGACGATTCCAGTTTCGTGCGCGGAGCCGTGCGATCGCGGCGTTGCACGGCCATCTGCGTCTGCCAGAGCGGAAAGTTGTCGAGGAGCACCAGTTCCACCCCCTCGGCCAACACCTCGTCGAGCTGCTCGAGGGTGTCCACCTCGACCTCGCAGGGCAGATCGGGCGCCGCGGCGCGCACGGCCCGCAGCGCCGCGACGACGGATCCGGCCGCCACCACGTGGTTGTCCTTGATCAACGCGGCGTCGCCCAGACCCATCCGGTGGTTGCTTCCCCCACCCGCGCGCACCGCGTACTTCTGCAGCGCGCGCAACCCGGGGAGGGTCTTGCGGGAATCGCGCACGACGCACCGCGTGCCCTCGATCGCGTCGACCCAGGCGGACGTGGCCGTCGCGATCCCGGACAGGTGGCACAGGAGATTGAGCATGGTGCGTTCGGCGGTGAGCAGTGCTCGAGTCGGTGCCTCGATCACCAACACCGACTCTCCCGCCCGCACTCGGGTCCCGTCCGGCACGCGGTCGACGATGCGATGATCGCCGATCACTTCGTCGAGCACCACGAGGGCCACGTCCACTCCTGCGACCGTCCCGTCCTGTCGCGAGACGACCGACGCGCGCGTTCGGGCATCGTCGGCCACCGTGGCCGTCGACGTCACGTCGGGTCCGTATCGCAGGTCCTCCTCGAGTGCACGCCGGACGACGTCGAGAACGTCGGCGCGGTCGACGGGAACCAACTCGGGTGTTGCGGTCATGACACTCCCTGGAACTGCGGTTCGGATGCGCCGAGGCGCTCGAGCACGGCGGACGCCTGCAGCCGGAAATGTGTGCTGCGCCGTTGTCCGTCGTCGATGTCGGGATGATCGGACCTGGTGTGCGCTCCCCGAGTCTCGGTACGGGCCGCGGCCGCGGCCACCACGGCGCTCGCGAGCAGGGTCATCGATGCGTCCTCGAGATGGGCGATCTCGCCGATGGGCAGCACCGGAGCTCCCGCGATCACCTCGGCCGCCGAGGACAGACCGTCCGCGTCGCGCACGACGCCGACCCACCGGGTCATGATCGACTGCAGAACCGCACGCGTTAACCGGGGCGCCGGGGGGACCCGGTCGTCCGCGTTCGGCACTCCCTGCACTCCGATTCGCTCTCGCGCCGCGACGGCCACCCGCGCGCCGACCACCGCTCCTTCGAGCAGACTGTTCGACGCCAGCCGGTTCGCGCCGTGCAGACCCGTCCTCGCGACCTCGCCCGCGGCGTAGAGACCCGGTACCGCCGTTCGGCCCCGAGAGTCGGTGACGATTCCCCCGCACGCGTAATGAGCCGCGGGAGCGACCGGAACGGGTTCGCGGGCCGGGTCCACGCCCAGAGCCAGGCACGCCGCGGTGACCGTCGGGAATCGACGATGCATGTGCGCCACCCCGGTCGCGTCGAGCAGCACGTGGTCGGTGCCGGTGTCGGCGAGGCGTCGGGCGATGGCCCGCGAGACCACGTCTCGCGGGGCGAGGTCGCCCAGTGGGTGCACGCCCTCGGTGATCGATCGACCGTGCAGATCGACCAGTCGCGCACCCTCGCCGCGCACCGCCTCGCTCACCAGTGGCAACCGTCCTCGACCACCGGGGACGAACAGAGCGGTCGGGTGGAACTGGACGAACTCCACGTCCGCGATCTCGGCGCCCGCGTGCAGGGCCAGCGCGATGCCGTCTCCGGTCGATCCCGCCGGATTGGTACTCGACGCGTACAGCATTCCGCTTCCGCCGGTGGCCAGCAGGACGGCCGGCGCGTGGACGACACCCATCCCGTCGGCGGTGGCGAGGAGGAGGCCCCGAACTCCGGTCGTGCCGGTGAGCACCCGGACCGCGGTCGCGCCGGTCAGGGTCGCCGGAGCAGCGGCGGAGAGGGCCCGTTGGATCTCGTCGCCGGTCGCGTCACCGCCCGCGTGCACGATGCGTCCGGTCGAGTGACCGCCCTCCCGCGTGCGGGACAGGGAACCGTCGGCCGCGCGGTCGAAGGCCGCGCCTCGGTCGACGAGAGCCGCGAGAGCAGCCGGTCCGGCCGAGACGATCGAGCGCACCGCCGCCGGGTCGCACAGTCCGGCGCCCGCGTTCAGTGTGTCCGCCACGTGCGCGTCGATGTCGAGCCCGTCGCTGATCGCGATGCCGCCCTGCGCATACCGGGTCGCGGTGTCCATCGCGTCCTTGCACACCACCAGAACCCGCAGCCCCGCGGCGGTGGCGTCGACGGCGGCGGTCAGACCCGCGATGCCGCCGCCGACCACCACCAGATCGGCGTCGGCTCGCCAGCGGTCACCGTCGGGGTCGAACACACCGGCCGAGGGAGCACCGAGGTCCGACGAGGTCACTCCCCGCCGCCGGGCGAGCCGATCGCGATCATGCGCTCGACGGACGCGCGGGCGCGGTCGGCGACCTGCGCGTCGACGTGCACCTCGTCCTTGTTCTCGGTGAGGCAGCGCAGCAGTGCCGCCGGCGTGATCATCTTCATGTAGGGGCACGACGCCCGCTCGTTCACCGCCTGGAAATCGACCTGCGGAGCGGCTTTGCGCAACTGGTGCAGCATGCCGATCTCGGTGGCCACGAGCACCTGGGTCGCACCCGTGGTCCGGGCCGCGTCGAGCATGCCGCCGGTCGAGAGGATCTTCACCTGGTCCTCGGGCACGAACCCCTCACCGGCGAGGTACAGAGCCGACGTCGCGCACCCGCACTCGGGGTGCACGTAGAGCTCGGCCCCCGGGTGAGCGCGCGCCCGCGCCGTCAACTCGTCGCCGTTGATGCCGGCGTGGACATGGCACTCGCCCGCCCAGATGTGCATGTTCTCGCGTCCGGTCTTGCGTCGGACGTGCGCGCCCAGGAACTGATCCGGAAGAAACAGCACCTCGCGATCCGCATCGATGGAGTTCACCACCTCGACCGCGTTGGACGAGGTGCAGCAGATGTCCGTCAGCCCCTTCACCTCGGCGGTGGTGTTCACGTACGAGACCACCACCGCGTCGGGGTGTTCTGCTTTCCACTCGCGCAGCTGTTCTGCGTCGATGGAGTCGGCGAGCGAGCACCCGGCCCGCTCGTCGGGGATCAGCACGGTCTTGGTGGGCGCGAGGATCTTGGCCGTCTCGGCCATGAAGTGCACTCCGCAGAAGATGATCGTCTCCTCGGGAGCCTCCGCGGCGATACGGGAGAGGGCGAGGGAGTCACCGACGTGATCGGCCACGTCCTGGATGGCAGGAAGCTGGTAGTTGTGGGCGAGGATCGTCGCGTTCGTCGCCCGTGCCAATCGCCGGATCTCGGCGGCCCACTCGGGTGTCGGGTCCACCCCGGAGTACCCCCCGACACCGTCGATGACAGCGGGAAACGCCGCGGTTCGCGTCGTCGTGATCGTCATGGTGCGCTCCTCACCTACCGCCGGCCCGAGGTGCGCCGGATCCGAACTCACCGCCGGGTTGGCCCCGACGGGGTTTTCGACTTACGATCGAAAACATGCCTCATCGTAGCACCGCCGCGGACCTACCCGGCGAGGAAGCGGCCGATCTCGGGTCCGCGTCCCTCGTCCACGAGGTGATCGGGGTGGTCTTCCAGGTGCGGGTGACGGCGCCGTCGAGGCCCGCCGAACTCGCCGTGCTCCTGTGGCAACGCGCCCTCGCCCCGGACCGTGGGACGTGGTCGCTCCCCGGCGGCGTGCTGGGCCCGAGCGAGAACCTCACCGACTCCGCCCGGCGGCAACTCGCGGAGAAGGTCGACGTTCGCGAGGTCAAGCACCTCGAACAACTGTCGGTGTTCTCCGACCCGCACCGGGTGCCCGGTCGACGGCGGATCGCGTCGACCTTCCTCGGCCTCGTCCCCAACGTGGCCGATCCGAGATTGCCGATGGACACCGCATGGCACCCGGTCCACGATCTTCCCGCCACCGCCTTCGATCACGGCACCATGGTGAAGCACGCGCGCACCCGGCTGGCCGCGAAACTCTCCTACACGAACATCGCGTTCGCACTCGCGCCCACCGAGTTCACCATGTCGACACTCCGCGACATCTACTGCGCCGCACTGGGATACCAGGTGGACACGACGAATCTGCAGCGCGTGCTCGCCCGTCGAGGAGTGCTGGCCGCCACCGGACGCACCGCCCCTCCGGGCCCCCACGGCGGACGCCCGGCGGCCCTGTTCCGCTTCTGCGAATCACGACTGCGAGTCACCGACGAATTCGCCGCGCTCAAGCCCCCGGGCTGACGGGCCACCGGCGGTCGTCCGGCCCGGCGGACGGCGTCGGGTCCGGGTCGTCACGGGATGCCGGCTCGTCGCCCGGCCCTCGCAGATCGTCGTAGCCGCACAGCGCCACCGCCAGAACCAGCGCGACACCGGCCGCGAGGGGTTGCGCCAGCAAGGCGATCGGCGTGATCACACTCGGTGCGAGCGAGACGATGTCCCCCGCCTCGGCCGACGGCATCGACGGGTAGCGCAGCAGGCCCACCCCCGTCCCGGCCCCGGCCATGACCACCGCGCCGAGCACGGACCCCACGGTCGTCGACGCCACCAGCCGGGGACCACGCTGCGCAACCGCAGTCCACGCCGCCAGCGCCGTCACCACCCCCACGGCCGCGCCCAGACACACGAAGTACGCGACCGCGTCGAACTGGTGCGCGCTCTCCCCCGTCAACACCACCCCACGCCCGCCGCCCACCGAGACGAGTTGCTCGACCGGCGCCGACAACGCCCACCCCGCCCCCACGATCGCGCTGACGACCGCGATGAGAAGGGTCGATCGCACCGGCCACCGCAGCGGGTGCGCGGGCTTCTCGGTACTCGACACGTCCACCCGGCCACCCTAGCCACACTCGACGCACCCGGACCGCCGGCGAAGGCTCTAGGCTGGCCGGGAACGATCACCGCCCTTAGAAGGAGACTCGCCGTGCAGTTGCGCCGCCCCGACGTCGTCGACGGTGCGATCACGATCCTCGACGAGTACGGCCTCGGCGACCTCACCATGCGCCGACTGGCCACGTCCCTCGGTGTCGGGCCCGGCGCCCTCTACTGGCATGTCGCCAACAAGCAGGCGCTGCTCGGCGCCGTGTCCGATCGCATCCTCGAGCGGATGGACCGTCCGGGTCCGCCGACGGACGGCCGGTGGGACGTGGGCCTCGCCGAGCTCGCGCATCGGCTGCGCGACGCTCTGCTCACCCATCGCGACGGAGCCGAGGTGGTGGCGACCAGCCTGTCCGCGCGGACCGTGACCCACCCGGTCGAGGGCACCCTGACCGCAGTGCTGCGCGCAGGCGGTCTCGACGCGGACGACGCGACGTCCGCTGCCCGCTCGTTGATGTACTACGTCCTCGGCGCGACGACGGACGAGCAGTCGCGCATGCAGATGGATTCCGTGGGTGCACTGCCCGCCGACGAGTCGGGTGGCGTCGGTCGCGACGCCACCGCGGAATTCGGTTTCGGGCTCGACCTCTTCCTCGACGGCGTGCGCAGTCGCGTCCGTACGCTGCAGGGGTGACCTCCTCCCCCCTCGACCGCTCCGTCACCGTGGTGGGTGCCGGCATCTCCGGCGCCGCCTGTGTCCGTGCCCTTCACGACGCCGGCATCACGACCCGCCTGCTCGACCGGGGGCGCGCACCAGGTGGCCGGATGGCCTCACCGCTCCTGCACGATCGCCGCGTCGACATCGGCGCGGGATACTTCACGGTGCGAGACGACGAGTTCGAGGCCCTGGTCCGAGGCTGGGAACGGGCCGGCCTGGCGCGCGAATGGACCGACACCTTCGGGGTTCTGCACGCCGGAGAGGAACCGTCCCGCAAGCAGGGGCCGGTGCGATGGGCGACCCCCGGCGGGCTGCGCTCCCTGGTTCGAGACCTGCTGGACGGAGTCGACGTGACCACCGCCGAACTCGACGGCCTCCCGGACGGCCACGTGGTTCTCGCCATGCCCGACCCGCAGGCCGCACGCATCACCGTCGTCCCCGACGCGGTCGACTACGACCCCACGATCACCGTCGTCGTCGGGCTGGAACCCGGTGCGTCGGTGCCGCTCTCGGACGCCGCCTTCGTCACCGACGACGACATCGAGTTCCTCGCCCACGACGGTGCCCGCCGGGGTGACGGCGCACCGGTGATCGTCGCCCACAGCACTCCGGCCCGCGCGCGGCGACACCTCGACGACCCCTCGACCGCCGTTCCGCCGATGGTCGCGGCGATGCGTCGATTGCTGGGTGTCGGTGAACCCGCGTGGACACACGCTCATCGGTGGACCTTCGCCAAGCCGGCCGACTCTCACCCCCAGAGCCACGCTCTGCACGAGCGCGACGGACGCGTGGTCGGCTTCGCCGGGGACCAGTGGTGCCCGGCGGGCGCTCCGCGGGTGGAGAGCGCCTGGCGATCCGGTACCGATCTCGGACGCGCCCTGGCCGCTCGACTCGGTTCCGGGACCTGACCCGCGACGAACGCACCTCCCGACCTGGGCCGACGGTCTCCGATCTCAGGGTGGGGGTCGGGCCGGGATAAGGTTCGCCCCATGTCCGTCGACCATGCACACGAAGCACCGACATTCCAGGTATGGCCCGGCAGCGCCTACCCGCTGGGCGCCACGTACGACGGCGCCGGGACCAACTTCGCCGTCTTCTCCGAGGTCGCCGAAGCCGTCGAACTCTGCCTCATCGACACGGACGGCAGCGAGACCCGGATCCGCCTCGACGAGGTCGACGGATACGTCTGGCACGCCTACCTTCCCGCCGTCCAGCCCGGACAGCGGTACGGCTACCGCGTACACGGCCCGTGGAATCCTGCTGCCGGGCAGCGGTGCGACGCCAGCAAGCTTCTCCTCGATCCGTACGGCAAGGCGTTCGTCGGTGCCTTCGACGGCGACCGGTCCCTCTTCAGCTACGACATCGACATTCCCGCACAGGAGACCCCGGTCGCGGAACCGTCCGGTGAGGTGCACCCCGGTGAGCCGCACGTCGCCGGACCCGCCGGCTCGGCCGTCGCCTCGCGCACCGTCGACGCCACGCGGGCGAACGTACCCACCCCCAACAACGTGCCCGCCGCGCCCGTCGAGGATCCGGACCCCGCTCCCGTCGAGGTGGAGCCCGTCGAGGTTGAGCCGGCGGACAGCAGCTTCCCGCAACACGATTCCCTCGGACACACCATGACCACGGTCGTGGTGAACCCGTTCTTCGACTGGCAGAACGACCGCTCGCCGCGACGGCCGTACAACGAGACCGTGATCTACGAAGCGCACGTCAAGGGCATGACGATGACGCACCCGGACATCCCCGAGGACATGCGCGGAACCTACGCCGGACTGGCGCACCCGGCCGTGATCGCCCACCTGGAGAAGCTCGGCGTCACGGCCATCGAGCTCATGCCCGTTCATCAGTTCATGCAGGACCAGACGTTGGTGGACAAGGGACTGCGCAACTACTGGGGCTACAACTCGTTCGGTTTCATGGCTCCGCACAACGAGTACGCGTCGTCCGCGCTCGCGGGTTCCGCGGTGTCGGAGTTCAAGACCATGGTGCGGTCCTTCCACGAAGCCGGCATCGAGGTGATCCTCGACGTGGTCTACAACCACACCGCCGAGGGCAACCACATGGGGCCCACGATTGCGTTCCGCGGCATCGACAACGCCGCCTACTACCGGTTGGTCGACGACGATCCGTCCTTCTACATGGACTACACGGGCACCGGGAACAGCCTCAACGTCCGCCATCCGCACACGCTGCAGCTCATCATGGATTCGCTGCGGTACTGGGTGACCGAGATGCACGTCGACGGCTTCCGCTTCGACCTCGCGTCCACGCTGGCGCGAGAACTGCACGACGTGGACAAGCTGAGCGCCTTCTTCGATCTGGTGCAGCAGGACCCGGTGGTGAGCCAGGTCAAGCTCATCGCCGAGCCGTGGGACGTCGGCGAGGGCGGCTACCAAGTGGGCAACTTCCCCAGCCTGTGGACCGAGTGGAACGGCATGTACCGCGACACGGTCCGCGATTACTGGCGCGGGGAGCCGGCGACGTTGGGCGAGTTCGCCTCTCGGCTCACCGGATCCTCGGACCTGTACGAGGCCACCGGCCGCCGCCCCGGTGCGAGCATCAACTTCGTCATCGCGCACGACGGTTTCACGATGAACGATCTGGTGTCCTACAACGACAAGCACAACGAGGCCAACGGCGAGGACAACAACGACGGCGAGAGCCACAACCGTTCGTGGAACTGCGGCGTCGAGGGTCCGACGGACGACCCCGAGATCCTCTCGCTGCGCGCCCGTCAGATCCGCAACATGCTCGCCACGCTGATGCTCAGTCAGGGCACACCGATGCTGGCCCACGGCGACGAGATGGGCCGCACGCAGCAGGGCAACAACAACGTCTACTGCCAGGACTCCGAGCTCGCGTGGATGGACTGGTCCCTCGCCGAGGAGAACGCGGACCTGATCGAGTTCACCTCACGGGTCATCGCGCTGCGCAACGACCACCCGGTGTTCCGGCGCCGCCGGTTCTTCGAGGGTCGGCCCATCCGTACCGCCGGTCAGACCCGCGACATCGCCTGGCTCACGCCGGCGGGTGAAGAGATGACCGAGGAGGACTGGGACAGCGGTTTCGGCAAGTCGCTGGCCGTCTTCCTCAACGGTGAGGGCATCCCCGAGCCGGACGGGCGCGGCAACCGCGTCGTCGACGACACGTTCTACCTGTGCTTCAACGCGCACCACGAACCGATCGACTTCACCACCGTCGACGGCGAGTACGCGTCGGAGTGGACGGTGGCGCTGAACACGGCGACTCCGACGGGCGACGAGGACCGCACGATCGTCGCCGGCACCGCCGTGGCCGTGGAGGCACGGTCACTGTTGGTGCTCAGAAAAACTGGGTAAGGACTGCACCATGGCACCGAGCAGAACGATCACGTCGACCTACCGACTCCAATTACGAGGTGATCGCTTCCGCCTCGGCGACGCCGAGCGCCTGGTCCCGTATCTCGCCGAACTGGGCATCTCCCACGTCTACCTGTCGCCCATCCTCACCGCGTCCGAGGGGTCCACCCACGGATACGACGTCACCGATCCGCGCACGGTGTCCGACGCCCTCGGTGGACGCGCGGCACTCGAGTCGTTGGTGACGGCGTGCCACGCGCACGGACTCGGGGTGATCGTCGACATCGTGCCGAATCACCTGGGTGTGGCCACCCCACGGGAGAACCCGTTCTGGTGGGACGTCCTGCGCCTCGGCCGGGCGTCGGAGTTCGCGGCGTTCTTCGACATCGACTGGACCGGGTCGGACCGCATCGCCCTCCCCGTTCTCGGCGCCGACTCCGACGTCGACGAACTGACCGTCGATCGGTCCGAAGACCAGCCCACCCTCGCCTACTACGAGCACCGCTTCCCCATCGACCCCTCGACCGACGACGGCTCGGACGACGCGAAGGCCGTGCACGACAGGCAGAACTACGAGCTGGTGGGCTGGCGGTCGGGGCGCATCGGCTACCGCCGCTTCTTCTCCGTCAGCGACCTCGCGGGACTGCGCCAGGAAGATCCCGCGGTCTTCGACGCCACCCACGCCGAGGTCGCGACGTGGTTCGCCGACGGTCTGATGGACGGTGTGCGCGTCGACCACCCCGACGGTCTCACCGCACCGGCCGACTACCTGGCGAAGCTCCGCGGGCTCGTCGGACCCGACGCCTGGCTGGTGATCGAGAAGATCCTGACCGCCGAGGAGCCCCTCGATCCGACACTCGCCGTCGACGGAACCACCGGGTACGACGCGTTGGCCGATCTCGGCGGCGTGTTCGTCGACGCGTCCGGTGAGGAACCGCTGACGGCTCTGTCCCTGCAGACGACCGGTGCGGCGGGCGACGCGGCCTGGGTGCACGAGGCGGAACGCTCGATCAAGCGGGTCACCGCAACCACCCAGCTCGCGGCCGAGGTGTCGCGCCTGGTGGCCGCCGTGGGTCGCGACGCGGGTAGTTCCGTGGACGTCGACGCAACCACGGCGGCGGCGGTCGAGGTCGTCGCCCGGATGCCCGTCTACCGCTCGGACTACGCACCCCTGGCCGGCATGCTGCCGCGGCTGATCGGCGACGTGGCCGCCGATCGACCCGAGCTGGTGCCCGCGCTGAACGGGTTGGCCGCCGCGGTCACTCGGGGCGGCGAGGCGTCGGCGCGGCTGCAGCAGGTTGCGGGCGCCGTCATGGCCAAATCGGTCGAGGATTGCATGTTCTACCGCACGTCGCGCCTGATCTCGCTTCAGGAGGTCGGCGGTGACCCGTCCCGCTTCGGCCGTTCGGTTCCCGAGTTCCATCTGCGACTGGCCGAGCGCGCCCGGTTGTGGCCCAAGGCCATGACCACCCTCTCGACGCACGACACCAAGCGCGGCGAGGACGTGCGCGCGCGTATCGGTGTGCTGTCCCAGACCCCGGCATTGTGGGAACGCTGCCTCGCCGACTGGGAATCGGTGACCGCCTCCCCCAACGGCGAAACCGGGCTGTTCCTGTGGCAGAACATCTTCGGCACCTGGCCGGTGGACGGCGTCGTGACGGCCGAGTACCGGCAGCGGCTCCACGATTATGCGGAGAAGGCCATCCGCGAAGCCGGATCGTTCACGGCGTGGAACGACGTGGACGAGGAGTTCGAAACGGCCGTCCACACGTGGATCGACGCGGTGCTGGACGGACCCGTGGCGGACTCCCTGACCACGTTCGTGGCGAACCTGGCCCCGCACGCCTGGTCCGATTCGCTGGGTCAGAAACTTCTGCACCTCACGGGACCCGGCATCCCGGACGTCTACCAGGGCACCGAACTGTGGGAGGACTCGCTCGTCGACCCGGACAATCGCCGAGACGTGGACTACGACGTGCGGCGAGCGCTGCTCGACTCCGTCACGTCCGCGCCCGATGTGGACGCGTCGGGAGCGGCGAAGTTCTGGGTGACGCGGCAGGCTGCCTCGTTGCGTCGTGAACGTCCCGCGAGTTTCGTCGGCGGCACGTATGCACCCGTGGCGGTCGACGGCGACTCGGCGGCCCATGTGGTCGGTTTCGCCCGCGGCCCGGAGGGCGGCACCGCGGACGTGGTCGCGATCGCGACCCGGTCGAGTCTGACGCTGGTCGATCACGGATGGCGCGATACGGCCGTGAGGCTCCCGGACGGGCAGTGGACCGATCGCCTGACCGGGCGCACGTTCTCCGGATCCGTCTCGGCGGTCGACGTGTTCGAGGCGATGCCGGTGGCCCTGCTCGTGCGCTGAACCGCCGGACACGGCGGGTGACAACAGAAATCGGGCCGGACACCGTGGTGGTGTCCGGCCCGATTCGGTGGAGCTGCCGGGAATCGAACCCGGGTCCTGTGTCGGTTTGCCAGGGCTTCTCCGTGCGCAGTTCGCTATGCCTCTACTTGGATCTCCAGATCTCGCGAACAAGCCTGGATGACGATCCCAGCCACTGTTGGATGTTCCACATCACTCCGTAGCCGAGTGAATAGGTAAGCCCTCTAGCTGATGCCAGTACCCGGCCCGAGGGCGAAACCGGACTGACAGACACGCAGTCGCTACTTAGGCAGCGAGTGCGTAGTCGCGCTGATTGGAATCGGCGCTTATATTTTTGCGATGACGCTTACGGTGGTCTCTCGCCTGCACCGGCACGCTTCCCCTGACTCGACGCACACAGTCGAAACCGTTCAGCCCCTTTCTCGCCCGCAACGGGCGATGGTGATCCGCCGCGTTACCGGCGGCGGCTGTTCAGTCTAACCTCATCCGACCGTAGTTTCATCCCGATCGTCGACGGCCTGTCGCTCGGCCTTGGTCGTGATGTTCTCGAGCATGCCTCGGAAGATGACGCCGTGGAACGGCATGATGGCGAACCAGTAGAGACGCCCGCCCAGGCCCCGCGGAAAGAAGATGGCGCGCTGTTCGTATCGCGACTTGGTTCCGCCGTCGCGCGGCAGTACGCGTAGTTCCAGCCAGGCCCCACCGGGGGCCTTCATCTCCGCACGTAGTCGGAGCAGCGAACCACGCTCGATCTCTTCCACACGCCACCAATCGAGGGCTTCGCCGTTGACCAGTCGGCGCGGGTCGCGGCGACCGCGCTTGAGTCCCACTCCCCCGACGACCTTGTCCATCCAGCCGCGAATCACCCAGGCGGCCGGGAACGAGTACCACCCGTTCTCGCCGCCGATGCCCTCGACGACGTCCCACAGTTGTTCGGGGCGCGCATTGCAGTCCTGCGCGCGCTCGTCGACGTAGACCACCTCGCCGGCCCAGTCCGGATCGGACGGAAGTGGATCCGACGGCGCGCCGGCGTCCGTCGCATTCGACCACGACGTCTCGACCTCACCGTTCTCGATCCGACGCAGCGCGAGTCGGACCGACTCCGCGTAACTGGTCAGTCCGCCCTCGGGCGGAGAGATGACGGAATCGATGTCGTTCTCGTGACCGATGGCGTCGTACTGCAACGATTCGATGAGCGGCATCGCCAGGCCGCGAGGGATGGGGGTGACGAGACCGATCCAGTGCCCGGCGAGCCGCGGCGTCAGTACCGGCAGAACCAGCATCCTGCGCTTGCGAAGTCCGGCCACGGCTGCGTACGTGTTCATCATCTCGCCGTACTGCATGACGTCGGGTCCACCGATGTCCCACGTCCGCGAGGTGTCGAAGTGGGCGTCGGCCGACTCGATCAGATAGTGCAGGACGTCGCGCACCGCAATGGGTTGAATCTGGTTGTGCACCCACTTCGGAGTGGTCATCACCGGCAGCCGGTTGGTGAGGTGACGGATCATCTCGAACGACGCCGACCCGGAGCCGATGACCACGCCGGCCTGGAGCACGACGGTCTGCACACCGGATTCGATCAGGATTCGGCCGACCTCCGCGCGGGAGTGCAGGTGCGGGGACAACTCACCGCTGACGGGGTGGAGTCCGCCCAGGTAGACGATGCGGCGAACACCGGCGGCCTTCGCGGCCTCGGCGACGTTCTCGGCGCTGGTGCGCTCGGTTTCGGCGAAGTGATCGTCTCCACCCATCGAGTGCACCAGGTAGTACACGACGTCGACGTCGCGGAACGCCTCGTTCAGCGACTCCCGATCACCGAGGTCACCGCGGACGACCTCCACGTCGGGGGCCCACGGCACGTCACGCAACTTCTGCGGCGACCGCGCCAACACCCGCACGCGGTACCCCGCTTCGTGCAGTCGAGGGGCCAGTCGGCCACCGATGTATCCGGTGGCGCCGGTGACGAGGACGCGGGCGCCTGTGGGGTTGTCCATGTCGATCATTCGTAGCAGAGCCCGGACTCGAGTGCCGATCGACTCAGCCGGACGTCGCGATGAGGGCGACCGAGGCCAGAGCCAGCGCCATCCCGACGCGTTGCATCGGCCCCACCCGCTCTCCCAACATCACCATCGCGAGCAGGACCGTCGCCGCCGGGTACAGCGCCGTGATGACGCTGACCAGGGACAACAGCCCGCCCTGGAAGGCGTAGAGCAACGCCGCGTTGGCCACCACGTCCAGCACCGCCACCCATACCGCCAGCATCACCACCGACCGTGGGGGCACCAGGAAGGAGGCCGTGATCAGCGCGACCGTCCACATCACCACCGTGGCGGACGCGCGGCTGGCGACCAGCGGCCACAGCCCGACGTCGTCGCCGCCCGCCAGGTCCAGGAAGACGAAGGTCGCGGCGAAGGCCACTCCGGAGGCGACGGTCAGGGCCGCGACGCGCGGGGTGAAGGTCAACGTGCGCCCACCGGCCACCTCACCGGCCGTGTCGTCGGGAGACTCCCGGCTCACCAGAACCACCGCGACGAGGGCACCTGCGATACCCACGTAGGCGAGCAGCGACGGTCGCTCGCCGCCGGTCACTCCGACGACCACCGGAATCCCGGCCACCAGCACCGCCGTGATCGGCGAGACCACTGCCATCGGACCCTCGGCCAACGCGACGTAGAACCACCACACCGCCAGACCGCCGGCGACTCCCGACATCGCTCCCCAGAACAGGGATGTGGCGGTGGCGGAACCGCCGACGAGCGGTGCGACGGCCAGCACCATCAGCAGCGATATCGGGTAGGAGACGATGACAACCCTGAGGGCGGCCACACGGCGAGAGGCGACTCCCCCGACGAAATCGCTCACGCCGTAGCCGACGGCGGCCACGAGCGCGAGGGCGACGGAGATCAGCGGTCGCTCCGGGCGGCAGTCACCTCATGCCCTTGATGCGCCGTCCGAGCTCGCGAGTCACCTCGCGCTCGGCGGTGCGTCGGGCCAGATCCTGCCGCTTGTCGTAGTCCTGCTTACCCTTGGCCAAGGCCAATTCGACCTTGACCTTGCCCTCGTTGAAGTACATCGAGAGCGGGACCAGCGTCATGTTGCCCTCGCGGGTCTTGCCGATGAGAACCTCGATCTCCCGCTTGTGCAGGAGAAGCTTGCGGTTGCGCCGCGGTGAATGGTTGGTCCAACTGCCCGCCATGTACTCGGGGATGTGCAGGCCACGCAGCCACACCTCGCCGTCGTCGACGGTGGCGAACGCGTCGGACAGGGATGCCTTGCCGTCGCGCAGGCTCTTGACCTCGGTGCCGACCAGCGCCACCCCCGCCTCGTAGACGTCGAGGATGCTGTAGTTGTGTCGCGCCTTGCGGTTGGTCGCAATGGCCTTGCGACCCTTCTCCTTCACAGCGGAACTCCGTTCGCGATTGTCGGTGACTCGGTTGTCGATGGCTCGATCGCGACGGACCCGTTCGTCGCGACTGTTCGCTCATCATAAGGAGCACGTCCAGCCGATTGTTCCCGAGCGCGTGCGCCGACCGACGTCACTGGCGTACGTACAGCCGCAGCGTGATGTACGACGTGACCGCCGCCATTCCCACACCGACCAGCAGCAACACCGGCGACACCAGGAGCACGTCGCTCGATGTGATCCGGGCCAGGATGTTCGCCTGATAGAGGTCGTCGAGCACGGAATCGATGAACGCCGTCTTCGCCGTGAACAGGCCCGCGATGGCCAGCACGGCCCCGACGAGCGAAGCCACCACCGCCTCGAGGAGGAACGGCAGTTGCGTGTACCAGCGGGTCGCGCCGACCAGTCGCATGATTCCGACCTCGGTCCGTCGGGTGAAGGCGGCGATCTGGACCATGTTGGCGATGAGGAGAACGGCGGCGACGGCCTGCACCACGGCGATCGCGAACGCCGCGTTGCGCACTCCGGCGAGCACGCTGAACAGGCGGTCGACGAGCTCGCGCTGGTTGAGCACGCTCTGCACCCCCGGCCGAGCGCCGAACTGATCGTCGATGACGCCGAATCGTTCCGGATCGTCGAGTCGAACCTTGAACGATGCCGGGAAGCTCTCCGGGCTCACCAGCGACGCCAATTCGGGCTGGTCGCGAAACACTCGGTCCGTCGCGTCGGCCACGGCGTCGTCGCGGTTCAGGTACTGCACGGAGGTGACCGACGGTGTGGCTTCGAGATCGGTGCGCAACGCCGCACACGTGTCGGAGGTACATCCCGGGTCGGAACCGGAGATGTCGTCCGTGAGGAAGATCTGCACCTCGACCCGATCGAGGAAGATCTGCTCCGTCTTCCCCGCCATCTGCACGACCAGCAGACCGCCGCCGAAGAGACCCAGGGAGATCGCGGTCGTGAGGACCATCGCGATGGTCATGGTGATGTTGCGACGGAGACCGGTGAGGACTTCACCGAAGAGAAAACTTGCACGCATGGCGAGATACTTTCGTCGATCGGGCGAGGGGCGGGAACGTCGGGGAACTACCGCCCGACGCCGTAGACCCCTCGGGCCTCGTCGCGAACCACACGTCCGTTGTCCAGCTCCACGACTCGTCGACGCATGGAGTCGACGATGTGGTTGTCGTGGGTGGCCATGAGAATCGTGGTTCCCGTGCGGTTGATGCGCTCGAGCAACAACATGATGTCCTGGCTCGTGTCCGGGTCCAGGTTGCCGGTCGGTTCGTCCGCGAGAAGAACCAGCGGGCGATTGACGAACGCACGCGCGATCGCGACGCGCTGCTGCTCTCCTCCGGACAACTCGGTGGGGAGCCGATCGGCCTTGCCGGACAGCCCGACCAGTTCGAGCACCTCGGGAACCGTGCGCTCGATCATCGATCGCGGTTTTCCGATGACCTCGAGCGCGAACGCGACGTTCTGCGACACCGACTTGTTCTGCAGCAGACGGAAATCCTGGAACACGCACCCCATGCTCTGCCTCAGCTTGGGGACCTTACGACCGGCGATCTTGTTCACGTGGAACGACGCCACCGTGATGTCACCCGAGGTGGGGACCTCCTCGCGGAGCAGCAATCGCATGAACGTGGACTTGCCGGAACCCGACGGTCCGATGAGAAAGACGAACTCTCCCTTGTCCACCTCGACCGAGACCTTGTCCAGGGCAGGGCGTGTGGAGGACTTGTAGGACTTCGACACGTTCTCGACGCTGATCACGGGACGCCAGTGTAGCCGCGTCGCCCCGGCCGTCTCGAGCACCGACTCGCCCGCGGGGCGCGACTACTGATTACCGCTCGCCGGCGGTAACGGCAGTCCCGGGATGGCCGGGAGCTGAATACCCGGAGGCCGCTGGGTGGACTCCGTGGTGCCCGGCGCCGTCGTGGCGGTGTCCGTCGTCTCCGGCACCTGTTGGGTCGGCGTGTTCGGCACGGTGGTTGCGCCGGTGGGTGACGACGTCGGAGTCGGCGTACCGGTGACCGTCGGTTCGGGTTCGACCGTCGGTTGCGGCTCGGGCTCGACCTCTTCCGTCGTCGGCGGCACGTACAGCGGGGAGTTCTCGTTCAACGTCGGGTCGTACCGCACCCCGTTCCACAACACGAGCACCGCGAAGAACAGGACGATCAGACCGACCGTCGTGGTCCTCAGGCCGCCCGGTAGGTACGGCGGGATCTTCGACACCCAGGCGAACCGCGACTTCTTCTCGTTCTCGGCGGGCTCGGTGGCGTCGGTGCCGGTGGCGTCGGTGCCGGTGGCGTCGGCGCCGCCGGCGTCGGGCCGGGTCATCGTTCGACCCCCGTGGCCTCGTCGGCCGAGAGTTCGGGCGAGACGGTGATGCCGTCTCGACGCAGAACGAGGGCGATGCGGGCACGCAGTTCACGCCCCACCTCGAACTGTTTGCCGGGCAGGGTGCGCGCGACGATGCGCAGGTTCACCTGATCCACCTCGATGCTCTCCACGCCCATCACCGTCGGCTCGTCGAGCAGCAACTCGGTGAGGTGCCGATCGGTGTGCGCCTCCTTGCCGACCGACTTCAACAGTTCGGTGACTCGCGGTAGATCGGCGGACGGCGGTACCGGCACGTCGATGACCGCGCGAGCCCAGTCCTTCGACAGGTTGACGGCCTTGACGATCTGCCCGTTCGGAACGGTGATGACCTCGCCCTCCGCGGAGCGGATCCGGGTGACTCGCAACGTGACGTCCTCGACGGTCCCCTCGGCGTCGCCACCGGGCGTGCCGAGAATCGCCAACTGCACCACGTCGCCGTAGCCGTACTGGCGCTCGGTGATGATGAAGAATCCCGACAGGATGTCCTGCACGATGCGCTGCGCCCCGAAACCGAGAGCCGCGCCCAGCACGGTGGCGGGTGCCACCAGGCTGGTGATCGGAAAGCCGAGTCGCTGGAGCACGCGGATCGCGACCAGGACGTAGATCAGCGCGATCACGACCCAGGTGATGACCTGGGCCAGCGAGTGGCGGTGCTTCTCGGCTTCCGTGCGGATCAACGCGTCGGTCTGCTGGTAGGCGCGGTCGATTCGACCGGTGATCTTGGTCCCGAGCCAGTTGACCCCGCGGGCGGCCAGCATGCCACCCAGAATCCACAGGATGATCTCGAGAAAATTGTTCGCCAACCAGAAGTTGAGATCCGGAGGCGGCGTGAGGAAGCTCGGCACGGTCAGGACTCGTCCGTGCGCATGCGCCAGCGGATGCCCGATTCGATGAACCCGTCGATGTCACCGTCGAGGACGGCCGAGGGGTTGTTCACCTCGTACTCCGTGCGCAGATCCTTCACCATCTGGTACGGGTGCAGCACGTAGGAACGCATCTGATTGCCCCACGAGCTGCCGCCGTCGCCCTTCAGGGCGTCCATCTCGGCGCGTTCCTCCTTGCGCTTGACCTCGAGCAGCTTCGCCTGGAGCACGCGCATCGCCGAGATCTTGTTCTGCAGCTGCGACTTCTCGTTCTGACAGGTCACGACGATGCCGGTGGGGACGTGGGTCAGACGGACGGCCGAGTCGGTGGTGTTGACGGACTGACCACCCGGACCCGACGACCGATAGACGTCCACCCGGATGTCACCTTCGGGGATCTCGATGTGGTCGGTCGTCTCCACGACGGGCAGCACCTCGACCTCGGCGAACGACGTCTGGCGTCGCCCCTGGTTGTCGAACGGACTGATACGGACCAGGCGGTGCGTGCCCTGCTCGATGGACAGGGTGCCGTAGCTGTACGGCGCCTTGACCGCGAAGGTGGCGCTCTTGATGCCGGCCTCCTCCGCGTACGAGGTGTCGTAGACCTCGACGCCGTAGCCGTGCTTCTCGGCCCAGCGGATGTACATCCGCATCAACATCTCGGCCCAGTCCGCGGCGTCGATACCGCCTGCGCCGGACCGGATGTTGACCAGGGCGTCCCGCTTGTCGTACTCCCCGGACAGCAGGGTCCGCACCTCGAGCAACTCGATGTCGGTGTGGAGCGAGGTGCGCTCGGCGTCGGCTTCGGCGTGGGCCTCCGCGGCGGCGTCGCCCTCCTCCGCCTCGGCCAGCTCGTAGAGCACGGGCAGATCGTCGAGGCGCTGTCGCAGCGCTTCGACGCGCCGCAGCTCCGCCTGCGAATGCGACAGAACGCTGGTGACCTGCTGCGCGTGCTCCTGGTCGTTCCACAGCTCGGGGTCCGCGGCCTGGTGCTCGAGTTCGTCGATGCGTCGACGCAGTTCTTCCACGTCGAGCACCGACTCGACGGTTCCCAGGGTGGTGTTCAGTTCGGCGATGTCGGCAGAAACGTCAGGATGCACGCGCTTCAGGTTACCGGTGCCACGGCGTTCACCCGAACGGCGGCGCGGGCGGCCCGGGCTCGATCGGTAACGTCCTCGCGGTGACCGACCGCGACCCGACAGACCGTGCCCGCTCCGTCGCCGACGATCTCGCGCTCGCCCTGCGCCTGGCCGATCGCGCCGACTCCATCACCTCGGCTCGTTTCCAGGCCGTCGACCTCCGTGTCGACGACAAGCCCGACCTGACGCCCGTCTCGGACGCCGATCTGGCCGTCGAGACCGAGATCCGTCGGATGCTGGGTACCGAGCGCCCCGACGACGCGATCCTCGGCGAGGAGTTCGGCGGCGACGCGATCCTGTCCGGTCGTCAGTGGGTGCTCGATCCCATCGACGGCACCAAGAGCTTCGTACGAGGGGTCCCCATCTGGGCCACGCTGATCGCACTCCTCGTCGACGGAACTCCCGTCGTGGGTGTCGTCAGCGCACCTGCCCTGTCCCGTCGATGGTGGGCCGCGTCCGGTCTCGGCGCCCACACCCGGTTCGGCGACGCGGAACCGCGCCGATCGCAGGTGTCGTCGGTCGGGGACCTGTCGGCGGCGAGTCTCGGCTTCTCCAGCCTGAGCGGTTGGCGCGAGATCGGCCGTCGGGACCGCTTCGTCGCCCTGACGGACGAGGTGTGGCGCATCCGCGGGTACGGCGACTTCCTCTCCTACTGTCTGGTCGCCGAGGGAGCCGTCGACGTCGCGGTCGAGCCCGAGGTGTCTCTGTGGGATCTGGCGCCGCTCGACATTCTCGTCCGGGAGGCGGGCGGGCGGTTCTCCTCGCTCGACGGTGCCGCCGGACCCCACGGCGGAAGTGCCGTCGCGACCAACGCACTGCTGCACGATCGGGTCGTCGGACGGCTTCGTTCCACCGATTGAGCAGGTCCGGGCGCCGACGACGCGCCCTCACCACACGGTGGACACCGAACTTACCGCTCAGTAAGATAGGCGGAGTCCCCGACCGAACACCGAGAAACAGCTGGTGATCATGACGAAGAACGACAGCGCTCCTACTACAGCGACGTCCGACGCCGCGCGGCGTCCGGTGCGTGACACGTCCGCAGTCGGCCTCAACCCGATCCGGCGCGACGCCATCGGCACGACCATGCGGATCCTCACCAAGCTGACCGGCTCCGAACTGGCCGAGAAGTACAAGCTGCGTCAGACGATCGACCGCGTGACCTACGAGGGCACGAAAACCGGATTCCGGACTCTGGGTGCAGCGACCCGCACGTTCTCCAAGGTGGCGGGCGGCGGCGCGCCGACGCGGCTCCCCGAATCGTCGGTCAAGAACTCCGACTACTTCGACCTGACGCCGGACGACGAACAGAAGATGATCGTCGAGACCGTCTTCGAGTTCGCGGAGGAGATCATGCGGCCGGCCGCGCACGACGCGGACGAGGCTGCGGCGTCGCCCGACGACCTGGTGTCGCGGGCCGCGGAACTCGGTATCACCCTGATCAACGTGCCCGAGAACCTCGACGGCGCGGCGAGCGAACGTGGAGCGGTCACCAACGCTCTCGTCGCCGAGGCCCTCGCCTACGGCGACATGGGACTGGCTCTGCCGATCCTGGCGCCCAGTGGCGTCGCGGTCGCACTGACCCAGTTCGGGACGGATGCACAGCAGAAGACGTATCTACCCGCATTCTCCGGCGAGAAGGTTCCCGGTGCCGCGCTGGTGGTCACCGAACCACGGGCGCTCTTCGACCCGTTCGCGTTGAGCACCAAGGCGGTCCGCTCCCCCAGCGGCTACAAGATCACCGGCGTCAAGTCGATGGTTCCGGCCGCCGCGTCGAGCGAACTGTTCGTCGTCGCCGCCGAACTCGACGGCAAGCCGGCCCTGTTCCTGGTCGAATCGGACTCCGCGGGGCTGAGCATCGAAGCCGACCCCAGCATGGGACTGCGTGCCGCCGGGCTGGGCCGACTGCATCTCGACGACGTCGCGGTGCCGGAGGGCAATCTCCTCGGTGACGGCGATGCCGACTCTCACGCCGCCGATTACGCCGACGCGATCCGGCTCGCCCGCCTCGGCTGGGCATCGATGGCCGCCGGGACGTCCAAGGCCGTTCTCGATTACGTCGTCCCCTACGTCAACGACCGCACGGCGTTCGGCGAGCCGATCAGCCACCGGCAGTCGGTGGCCTTCATGGTCGCCAACATCGCCATCGAGCTCGACGGACTGCGCCTGGTCGTCCAGCGCGGCGCCTCACGAGCCGAGCAGGGTCTGTCGTTCGCCCGCGAAGCATCGCTCGCGCGTCGCCTCGCCGGCGACAAGGGGATGCAGATCGGTCTGGACGGGGTGCAACTCCTCGGCGGCCACGGCTTCACCAAGGAACACCCGGTCGAGCGCTGGTACCGCGATCTGCGCGCCATCGGCGTCGCCGAAGGCATCGTCCTGATCTGATCGACTTCCCCTCTGCCACAAAGGAACACACTCATGATCAATCTCGAACTTCCTCGCAAGCTCAGGGCGTCGGCCAACCAGGCACACCAGGTCGCAGCCGAGATCCTTCGTCCCATCTCGCGCAAGTACGACCTCGCCGAGCACTCCTACCCCGTGGAGCTCGACACCATGGCCGCCATGGTGGAGGGAATGACCGACGCGGGCAACGACGTCGGCGGCGCCAAGGGTGGACGCGAAGGCAAGACCGACCCCGCCAAGTCCGGCAAGACCACGAACGCCAACGGCGGCAACATGTCCGCGTTGGTCAACGTCATGGAGACCTGCTGGGGCGACGTCGGACTGACGCTGTCCATTCCGTACCAGGGCCTCGGCAATTCGGCCATCGCCGCGGTGGCGACCGACGAGCAGCTCGAGCGCTTCGGCAAGGTCTGGGCCTCGATGGCCATCACCGAGCCCAGCTTCGGTTCCGACTCGGCTGCGGTCAGCACCACGGCCGTTCTCGACGGTGACGAGTGGGTGCTCAACGGCGAGAAGATCTACGTCACCGCCGGCGAGCGCTCCACACATATCGTGGTGTGGGCCACCGTCGACAAGAGCGCGGGCCGTGCCGCCATCAAGTCGTTCGTCGTGCCGCGGGACGCACCGGGACTCAGCGTGGCTCGACTCGAGCACAAGCTGGGGATCAAGGCGTCCGACACCGCCGCCCTGCTGCTCGACAACTGCCGCATCCCCCGCGACAACCTGCTCGGCTCGGAAGAGGTCAACAACGAGAAGGGGTTCGCGGGCGTCATGCAGACGTTCGACAACACGCGCCCCCTCGTGGCCGGGATGGCGATCGGTGTCGCCCGCGCCGCCCTCGAGGAACTGCGGACCATCCTCACCGACGCCGGTGTCGAAATCGACTACGACGCCACCACCTACGGCCAGCATGCGGCGGCTGCCGAGTACATCCGGCTCGAAGCCGATTGGGAGGCCGCGTACCTGCTCGCGATGCGTGCAGCGTGGATGGCCGACAACAAGGAGCCGAACTCCCTGCAGGCGTCCATGTCCAAGGCCAAGGCCGGGCGCAGCGCCTCGGACATCACGCTCAAAGCCGTGGAGCTCGCCGGCACTCTCGGCTACTCGCAGCACCTTCTGCTCGAGAAGTGGGCCCGCGACACCAAGATCCTCGACATCTTCGAGGGCACGCAGCAAATCCAGCAGCTCATCGTCGCGCGACGTGTTCTCGGAAAGTCGTCCGCCGAACTGAAGTGACACCGACGTCCCACCTCGACAGGCCCGACGCGCGCGCGTCGGGCCTGTCGTCGTTCGTGGCAAGCTTGCAGTGCCGGATGCCGATCGACGTGCACCGCAGCAGAAGGAGGAGTTCGATGTCCGACTGGGTGAAGAAGATCGAAGAGAAGACCAAGGGTTTCATCGCCGAAGCCGAAGTCGAGCTCACCGCGCTCGAGGGAGTGGACACCGTGGACCTCGGCGAAGCGGACGACGGTGACAGCGAATCGCGGACGGACACCGGCGGCGAGAAGGACGAGAACGATGCACCGAGCACCGGCATGACGTCGGCGGATCCCGACATCTCGCACTGACGCTATGAGTCAGGGGCACCCTCACGTCGCCAGACAGACCGAGGGTGCCCCTCACTCCACCGCGCCGCCCGCGTCAGGGGCCGCGCGCGCGTGTACAAACACAAACGGACCGGAACTCCGTGAGGAATTCCGGTCCGTGTGCACTGTGGTAGCGGGGACAGGATTTGAACCTGCGACCTCTGGGTTATGAGCCCAGCGAGCTACCGAGCTGCTCCACCCCGCGTCGGCTTCGAATCGCTGTGCGCCTCGAAGCGGTACTTCGTTTTGCTGTGTTGCTGAACAAGAAGTTACCGGACGGCATCGTGCATTTGCAAATCGCCTGCTGACCAATGGATTTCCGATACCAGCCGCCCACCCGAGTCGTGACCGGGGTCTCAAAATCAGCATGATGCCCCTCACATAACGAGCGCATCACGAAACCGCAACGCGGTGGTGTCGACCGACGGTGACCTGGGTTTTTGCAGGGAGAGCGGGGATCAATCACGGGCGACATGCCCGAATCCGACGATGTGACCGGTCGAGATCGCTCCATTACCGTCGCGTCCGGCCCACACACCGGGCCAGGCCGACCCGCCGCTGACCTCACTGCCCCGCGGGATCGGAAGACCCGACCACACGGGGGCAGAGGTCCGGCACATCCGCATCGACACCACACGTCGTTGTGTGCCGCGCCTGACAGCGCCGAGAGGATTCACCCGTATGACCACAGCACGTAGCTTCACCGCCCGCGCCCTCGGCTACGCCGCCGTCGCCGGCACCGTCGTCGCGATTCCGCTCGGACTGAGCACCGCCACCGCCAGCGCCGCACCCGCCCACAACTGGGACGGCGTCGCACAGTGCGAGAGTGGTGGCAACTGGTCGATCAACACCGGCAACGGGTACTACGGCGGACTCCAGTTCTCGCAGAGCACCTGGTCGTCGCACGGCGGTAGCGGCATCGCCTCCAACGCCTCGAAGGCCGAGCAGATTCGCGTCGCCGAGAACGTGCTCGCGTCTCAGGGCGTCGGTGCGTGGCCGACCTGCGGCAAGTACCTCACCACCGCGTCGCCTGCACCGACGGCTGTGCCCGAGCCTGCTCCGGCACCGGCGCCCGCACCGGCTGCACCGGCTGCACCCGCACAGGACCTCATCGATCAGGGTGCGGCGTTGGCCGAACAGTACGGCGTGGCAGCGCAATACCAGGACTTCGTGTCCGCGAGCCAGGGATTCGTGGCCGGCCTTCCTCGCTAGAAGCCGAACCGCACACCCCGAACACGACGAAGCCCCGCATCCGATCGGATGCGGGGCTTCGTCGTGTCGAACAGATCGAGTCGACCGGCGTATCAGCCGCCGGCGTTCTCGTACTCCTCGATCGCCTGCTCCAGCGTGGCGAACGCGGAACCGAGCTGAGCGAAGTCGCCCGAACTCTGAGCCGCACGCACACCCTCGAGTGCGGCATTCAGATTCTGCACGGCAGCAGCCTGATCGGCCGGGGGCGGAGTGGCGGCGGCCTGGGGTTCGGCCGGGGTCGCCGGTTCCGTCTCCGCTTCCGTTCCGGTCGTGGCCCCGTTGACCTCGGTGCCGTCCACCTCCGGCTCGACGGCAGCCACGGCCGATCCACGCCCGAACACCTGCTCGAGCGCACCGGCGAGCGTGGGCGCGTACCCGACGCGACCGTCGTAACTCACCAGCACGCGGATCAACTGCGGGTAAGCGGCGGGATCGTTGCTGCGCGAGGCGTACACCGGCTCGACGTACAACAACCCGTCCTCACCGATGGGCAGGGTCAGCAGGTTGCCGAACGTCACGGTGTTCTCACGACGCACGATGCCCAGGTTCTCCGACACCAGGGTGGTGGTCGTCATCTGGTTCTGTACCTGGTTCGGACCCTGCACCGACGTATCGGTGGGCAGCTGGAGCACCGTGAACTGGCCGTATCGCTCCGGTGACGAATCGACACTCACATACGCACCCAGCACCTCTCGCCGGAAACCGGTGAGCGCACTGGTGAGCTGGAAGGTCGCGTCCTCCGAGCTGCCGGACGGATCGCGGGTCACCACGTAGTACGGCGGCTGACTGGCGACGTTCGTCCCCTCCACCGTCGGATCGCTCGGGACCTCCCAGAACGCGTTGTTGGTGAAGAACTCACGAGGCTCGTCGACGTGGTACCGCGTCAACAGTTCTCGCTGGACCTTGAACAGGTCTTCCGGGTACCGGAAGTGGCTGCGCAATTCGTCCGTCACCGCAGACTTGGGCTCCACCGTTCCGGGGAAGGTGGACATCCAGGCATCGAGAACGGGATCGTTCTCGTCCTCCTGATAGAGGCGAACCGTGCCGTCGTAGGCATCGACGGTCGCCTTCACCGAGTTCCGGATGTAGCCGACCTGCCGGCTGGGCAGCGCCCGGACGGTCGTCGAGTCGAGGCTGTCCTCCGTGGCCTCTTCGAGGGAGGTCTGCTGGGAGTACGGGTACTGATCCAGCGTGGTGTAGCCGTCCATGATCCACACGATGCGACCGTCGACCATGGCCGGATAGGTGGCACCGTCGAGCGTCAGCCACGGCGCCGTCTTCTCGACACGGTCACGGGGATCGCGGTTGAAGATGATCTTCGACTCGGACCCGATGACGCCCGAGAACAGCAGGTTCCGTTCGGCGTAGCTGGCCGCGAAGACGCCGCGGTTGAACCAGTTGCCGATGGGCACTCCGCCGTCGCCGGTGTAGGAGTAGCTGCTCGAGTCGCTGTCGTATTCGCGCGGCTCGCCCGCCGATCCGACGATCGCGTAGTCCGCGTTGGAGTTCGCGATCACCGGGCCGTAGTAGATACGCGGCTGGTCGAGGTTCGCGGGACCGTCGTTGCGGATCGTTCCCTCGGCGTTGTTCTCGATCCAGTTGAGCTGGTAGCTCGGGTAACCACCCTGGTCGGTGTTGCCCTCCTGGGCGACGCCGACGACGGCGTTGGCCGGAGCCGCCACCAGACCGTTGCCGTGCGTGAACACGGTGTGGCGGTTGATCCAGTCGTTCTGGTTGTTGGTGAGCGACTGGGGAGAGATCTCGCGCGCGGCGACGACGTAGTCCCGCAGCTCACCGTCCACCTCGTAGCGGTCCACCGCGAGCGTGTCGGGGAACCCGTAGAAGTTTCGAATCTGCTGCTGCTGCGTGAACGTGCGCGACAGCACGTTCGGATCGAGCAGACGAATGTTCGACAGCGTCTGCTCCTCGTCCGCCACCTGCTGAGGCTGCAGGGTCGCGCTGCCCGAGTAGTTCCGATAGGTGACCGTCTCGTCGGTGATGCCGTACGCGGCTCGCGTCGCCGCGATGTTCCGTTCGATGTACACCGCCTCGCGGTCCGCCGCGTTCGGTCGAACCGAGAACTGCTCGACGACGAGGGGCCAGACGGCGCCGACCAGAATGGACGAGAGCACCAGCAGCGCGGTGGCCAGAGCGGGAATCCGAAGATCACGCAGGAAGATCGCGGCGAAGAAGGCACCGGCGCAGATGACGGCGATGGCGAGCAGGATCAACTTGGCGGGCAGAACCGAGTTGATGTCGGTGAAGCCGGCGCCGGAGAAGACCGGTTCCTTGCGACTGCTCCACAACAGCTCGTACCGGTCGAACCAGTAGGCCACCGCCTTGAGAACCACGAAGGTGCCCGCGAGGGCGGCCAACTGGATGCGCGCCGGCTTGGTGAGTGCACCCTCACGCCCGCTCAGGCGCAGGCCGCCGAAGATGTAATGCGTGACGAGCGCGGCGAAGAACGCCAGGACGACGGCGACGAAGAGCCAGTTCAGAACCGAGCGGTAGAACGGCAGGTCGAATGCGTAGAAACCGATGTCCAGTCCGAACTGCGGATCGGTCTGACCGAAGCTGCCGCCGTTCAGGAACAGCTGCACGGTCACCCAGTTCGCCTGGGCCACGAGGCCGGACAGGAAACCGATCGCCACGGGGACACCGATACCGAACACCCGAAGGCGGCTCATGACCGTCGTGCGGTAGCGGGCGATGGGGTCGTTGGGTCCGACGGTCGGTACGAAAACCGGGCGCGACCGATACGCGAACATCAGCGCGGCGAACACGACGCTGCCGACCAGAATGGAGACGGCGAGGAAGACCATCAGGCGGGTCACCAGCACGGTCGTGAAGACGCTGCGGAAACCGACCTCTCCGAACCACAGCCAATCGGTGTAGATATTCACCAGGCGCGGGCCGAACAGCAGCAGGGCTGCCACCACCGACGCCAGGATGAGCAATGTACGGCTGCGTCTCGTGAGAGTCGGTAAGCCGGTTGGGGGCCTCATGCCCACGAGCCACACTCCAGGATCTCGTGCGACCGTCTCGCGCACCACCACGGTCTCGGTGGCAGCACGGCGACGACAGCAGCATCATGTTTCTCAAATGTCCGTTTCGGACCACTGTACGGGCACTTCCCGACACCACGGACCGCAGACCGTGGCGCCGAGGACGACTCTAGCCCCGAGTGCAAGGATGGGTACGTGAGCGACAGTCCAGGCGAATACTTTCGACCCGACGACCACTTCGATCCCGGCGCCGATATCGGCCGCTCCGAACGCGCTCTCGCCCGCTGCGTGCGCGAGGTCGTCGACTTCGTCGAGGCCGGCGGATGGGACCAGGGACCTCAACTCTTCGCCCTGGTTCCGACGGCGGATCTCGCCGCAGCCGAGCCGAGCCTGCTCGATCAACTGCTCGACGGCGCCGATCTGACCCCGGTTGCGCAGGAGCGGCTGCCCGCCGACGTCGCGGGCGGGTCGCACGCCCTCGACGAGTTCCTGGGCACCACGACCTGGCCGTCATCGGTCGCCGGATGCGCTCTGGTGGAGGAGATCGTGGTCCTGCCGCCCGACGCGGAGACCGATCTCGACAACGCCCTCACTCCCCTGCTGGCCGACCGGGACGCGGCCGATCAGGCCGCCCGGCTGGCGGCGGAAGAACACCCCGAACGCCGTGACGGCCGGCTCGTGGTCGCCGTGTTGCGGGACGGCCCCTCACTCGCCCTGCTGCAGCTGCGTCCCGACGAGGACGAGGACGGCTTCGGAGACGAGTCGGCCGAGCTGCTGACCTACGAGAACCTCGCGCCGAACGTCGTCGCCGCCCTGTACGCGACCCTGGACGCGGTGGACGAGGACGACTGATCGGCAGCGCAGACCGGCCGTCACCCCGAGCGGTCAGCCCTTCGCCACCAACGGCGCGACCTCGGTACCGAGAAGCTCGATTCCGCGGAGCAGATCGCTGTGCGCGAGCCGCGGGTTGGTCATCTGGAGGGAGAGTCGGTCCACCCCGCCCAGCTGCTCGCCGACGCGAAGGATCTTGTCGGCCACGGTCTTCGGGTCGCCCATGAAGAAGGCACCGTTCGGCCCCGAGGTCGCGTCGAACTGTTGACGCGACGGCCGGGCGAATCCGCGCTCACGGGAAATCTTCGTGAACATCTCGTTCCAGCCGGGGTAGATCGTGTCGGCTGCGGCCTGCGTGGTCTCGGCGACGAAACCGAACACGTGCAGACCCACCTGCAGCTTTTCGGGTGCGTGGCCCGCCTGAGCTCCCGCACGCCGATACAGGTCGACGAGTGGGGCGAACTGCCGCGGTTCGCCGCCGATGATCGCGATCATCAGGGGCAGGCCCAGCAATCCGGCGCGGGCGAAGGACTCGGGGGTTCCACCGACTCCGACCCAGATCGGCAGCGGATCCTGCATCGGTCGCGGGTAGATGCCCTGCTTCTTCAGCGCCGGCCGGTGGCGACCGGACCAGGTGATCTCGACGTTGTCGCGAATCTTCAGGAGAAGGTCCAGCTTCTCGGCGAAGAGCGAGTCGTAGTCGGCCAGGTCCAGACCGAACAGGGGGAAGGATTCGGTGAAGGAACCGCGGCCCACGACCAGGTCGATCCGGCCCTTCGAGATCAGATCCAAGGTGGCGAACTCCTGGAACACCCGCACCGGGTCGTCGGCGCTGAGCACCTTGACGGCGCTACCGAGCCGAATGCGTTCCGTTCGAGCGGCCGCGGCGGCCAGGATGATCGACGGTGCGGAGTCGTAGTACTCACTGCGGTGATGCTCCCCGATGCCGAACGAGTAGAGCCCGACCTCGTCGGCGAGCGCTATCTCTTCGAGCAGGTGACCCATGCGCTCTTCCGGAGCGATCACGCGTTCGTCGGTCGGATCTGTCACGGAGGAGACGAAACTGTCTACGCCCAGGTGCACGGTGGACCTCTCGATCGGGAATCGTGTCGCCGTCGCGACCTTCGGACGGCGCCGGCCGTACGATGACGGCCGGTCGGTGGGAGAACATCGTTGCAATCGAAACTATTTCACGTCACCGGGTCCGCACGTTCAGCAACTCGGAGCCTCGCCTCCGGCGTTCAGCAACTCGGAGCCTCGCCTCCGGCGTTCAGGGACTCCAGCGCGTCGATCGCACCCGACAGCTGCTCCACCCGCACCAGCCGAAGTCCGTCCGGAGTCCGAGCCGCCGCTTCCGCGCAGTTGTCGCTCGGCACGAGGAACGTGGTCGCCCCCGCCTCCCGCGCAGCGATGAGCTTGTACGGGATTCCCCCGATCGGCCCCACGTTGCCGTCGGGATCGATGGTTCCGGTCCCCGCCACGAACGTGCCTCCCGTCAATTCGCCCGGGCTCAACTTGTCGATCACCGCGAGGGAGAACATCAGACCGGCGGACGGGCCGCCGACATCGGCGAGGTTGAAGTCGACCGTGAACGGAACATCCGGAGTCTCGACCGGGGTGATCCCCAGGTATCCGCGTTCGGCGTCGTCGGGTCGCGGCGCGAGGGTGACCTCCTCGGTGACGGGCGTGCCGTCCCGGATGACGTCGATCGTCACCGTCGATCCGGGGCCGCGAGCACCGACCGCCTCCTGCACGGACGCGACGGTGGAGACGGACACATCGTCGACCGCGACGAGCTCGTCACCCGCTTCCAGGATTCCCGCGGCCGGGCTGTCGTCGCCGATGTCGTCGATCGACAGCAGCACCGGCAGGTCCAGATACCGCAACGCGGCGAGCTCGGCGCTGTTCTCGGACTGCGCGAAATCCGCCTGATTCGCGCTCTCGACCTCCTCGCGCGTGCGGTCCGGCGGGTATATCTCGTCGCGAGGGACCAGACCTTGCCGACCGCTCAGCCACAGACCCAGCGCCTCGAACACGGTGAGACCGTCCCGGACCGCGACGGTGGTCATGTTCAGATTCCCGCGGGTCGGATCGGTCTCTGCGCCCTGGATGTCGACGACGGGTTCGCCGTCGACCTCACCGAGCGTGTCGAAAGTCGGGCCGGGTCCCAGCGCCGCGAACGGAACGGTGACCGCGGATCCGAGTACTCCGAGCACGACCACCGGCAACAAGGCGACCAGCAGAGTCGCGATCCTTCGATTCACGTCACCACAGTAATGATGATCGGCCGGAGCGCCGCCGCGCGGTGGCTTCGGCCGATGTTCGCCCTCGGCACGGTCTCCGAACGCCGACGAGCGGCCGTCGGCCTTGTACCGTTGAGGCATGACTAACAGCCCCTTCGGATTCTCGAATTCCGACGACGACCCGGACCGCGACAAGCCGTCCGGGGGTGGCCAGGGGGGTGGACCGGGCGGCTTCGGCTTCGGCGGCGAGGGGTTCGACCCCGCAGCACTGGGACAGATGTTCACCCAGTTCGGCCAGATGCTGAGCGGTATGGGGTCCTCGTCGTCCGCCGGTCCCGTCAACTACGACATCGCCAAGAAGCTGGCGCTGCAGCAGATCGGATCGAGCGAGCCGATTCGCGACGGTTCGAAATCGGCCGTCGCCGACGCGGCACACCTCGCCGAACAATGGCTCGACGAGGCGACGATCCTGCCCGCCGGTGCCGTGCGTACCCAGGCCTGGACCCCGCACGAGTGGCTGGACAACACCCTCGACACCTGGAAGCGACTCTGCGATCCGGTCGCGGAGCAGATCTCCGGGATGTGGACCTCCGCGCTGCCCCCGGAAGCGCAGCAGATGGTCGGTCCCATGATCGGCATGCTCGGGCAGATGGGCGGTATGGCCTTCGGGTCGCAGCTCGGCCAGGCGCTCGGTCAGCTCGCCAAGGAGGTACTCACCTCCACGGACATCGGCCTCCCACTCGGACCGTCGGACACGGCGGCCCTGCTTCCCGCCGCGGTCGCCGAGTTCAGCAGCGGCACCGAGCTTCCCGAGCGCGAGGTTCTGGTGTTCCTCGCGGCCCGTGAGGTCGCACACCATCGCCTCTACTCCCACGTTCCGTGGCTGCGTCAGCGAGTCCTGGCGACGGTCGAGGAGTACGCGCGGGGCATCCGGATGGACTTCGGTGCGATCGAGGAAGCCGCACGCGGTCTGGACCCGTCCGCCCTCACCGATCCCTCGCAGCTCGAGAAGATCCTCCAGCAGGGCACCTTCGAGCCGCAGACGACGCCGGAGCAGAAGGCCGCCCTCGAACGCCTCGAGGTGCTCCTCGCCCTGGTAGAGGGGTGGGTCGACACCGTGGTGACCTCCGCCGTCGGGGAGCGACTCCCGGGAGCGTCCGCGATGTCGGAGACAATGCGTCGCCGACGCGCGTCGGGTGGTCCCGCCGAGCAGACGTTCGCCACCCTCGTCGGCCTCGAACTGCGTCCGCGCAAGGTTCGCGAAGCCGCCGATCTGTGGCGGAAGCTGACCGACGCCGCCGGCATGCAAAGCCGAGACGGAGTCTGGGCGCACCCCGATCTGCTCCCCGACTCGTCCGATCTCGACGATCCCGCCTCGTTCCTCGATCGCATCGTCGGCGGCGAGACGGTCGGCAACTTCGACGACCCGATCGCTCAGCTCGAGGAGTTCGAGCGCAAGCGGGCCGCCGATGGAGACGGAGACAGCCCCCCGGCGACCTGATTCGCCGACCTGGGAATTCGTCGACGCTCCGCTCCGACGGTGCAGGTGGGAGCCTCGGCAGCCTGTGGATGAACGCCGTCGCCGCCGCGGTCTTCGGGTAGCGCTCGTGCCACCGTGTGAGCCATGAGCCCTCGGTCGCAGGAACCCGCTCCGTCGGACAAGGCCGTACCGGAGATCGCCGCGTCCCCGACGATTCCCTCCGCGCTCCACGACGTCGCCGTTCCACAGGCGGTGGCCGCCCGCGCCACCGCCTGTGGTCTGCCCGTGCTCGACGCGTCGATCGCGCTGCTGCGCCGTCGCGACGGCACCGTGCAGATCGGGTGGACCCCGGAACGCCGGTTCGTGCTCAGGCCGCCGCCGGGAGTCGACGTCGCGTCGATGATCGCGGTTCTACGCCTGATCGACGGCCGACGCAGCCTTCCCGATCTTTACTGGCGTGCCGCCGCGCTCGGACTCGACGGTTCGCACCTGACCGTCGTGCTCGGTGAACTGGACGGACTCGGCGTGTTGACCCGCCGTCGCCCGGAACGGCGTCGCACTCCGTCGGTCCTGGTCCTCGGTCGCGGTCCACTCACGGACGCCGTCACGATCGGACTCTCACCGACCTGCACCGTTCTGCGCCGACACGTCACGTTGCCGAACCGACGACTCGACGTGGACTGCGTGGTGTTGTGCGACAGCCTGACGTGTCGTCCCGAGATCACCGCCGTTCTCATGAGCGGTGCCATCGCGCACCTTCCGGTACGGGTTCGCGACGGCACCGGGGTGGTGGGACCGTTCGTCGAACCCGGACGGACCAGTTGCCTGCAATGCGCGGATCTGACTCGGTGCGACTACGACCGTGAGTGGCCCCACCTCGCGGCGCAGATGCTGTCGTCCTCGGGGGCAGGACCTGCCCCCACCGTCGGCGCGACGGCCGCCTTCGCCGTGGCGCAGGTGCTCGCCTACATCGCGTTGCGACCGGACGGTCCTGCGCTCCCGACCTTCGAGCACAGCGTGGAGATCGACGCCACCTCCGCGACCGCGGTGCGGCGGCGATGGCCTCCGCACGCTCTGTGTCGATGTCGTGGCGAATGAGCCGCCGGACGGACCTGGCCGGGGTCCGGTCGTGATGTGTCACCGACATCGGACCCGTGGGCCGACCGGTGGCGGCGCGTTTTCCGGTTGTCCGCCATGATGGAGTCATGCCCGACATTCCACGAAGAGGTTCCGCCCGATCCGCCAAGCTCGCCAGCATCCCGCTCGGGATGGCGGGCCGGGCCGCAGTCGGTTTCGGACGCAAACTCGCCGGGGGCAACAGCTCGGACATCGACGCCGAACTGAGCGCGAAGGCCGCGGAACAGATGTTCGCCGTGCTCGGCGAACTCAAGGGCGGCGCGATGAAGCTCGGGCAAGCGCTGTCGGTCATGGAAGCAGCCGTACCCGAGGAGATGGCGGGCCCGTACCGCGAGGCACTCACCAAGCTGCAGGCCGAGGCGCCCCCGATGCCCTCCTCGACGGTGCACCGCGTGCTCGATCAGCAACTCGGGACCGGGTGGCGCGCGCGAATGCAGCACTTCGACGACACACCGACGGCATCGGCGAGTATCGGGCAGGTGCACCGCGGAACGTGGTCGGACGGTCGCGACGTCGCGGTGAAGATCCAGTACCCCGGCGCCGATGAGGCGTTGCGCTCCGACCTCAAGACTCTGTCCCGCTTCGTCGGGGTGCTCTCGACGGTCGTTCCCGGCACCGACGTCAAGGCCGTGCTCGAAGAGATGTCCGCGCGGACCGAGGAGGAGTTGGACTACCGCATCGAGGGCGACAACCAGCGAGCGTTCTCCACCGTCTACGAGGGGGATCCGCGCTTCACCGTCCCGCGTGTCGTCGCCAGCGCGCCCAAGGTGGTGGTGTCGGAATGGATGGAGGGCACGTCGCTGTCCGCGATCGTGTCCGGCGGCACGACCGAGCAGCGGAACCGTGCCGGGGAGAATCTCGCCCGGTTCCATTTCGAGTCCGCCGCTCGGGTTCGACGCATCCACGGCGATCCGCACCCCGGAAACTTCAAGCTGCTCGACGACGGTCGGCTCGGAATCATCGATTTCGGAGCCGCACTGCAGTTGCCGAACGGACTGCCCCCGGAACTGGGCAGGATGGTGCGGCTGTCGCGGGACGAGAAGTTCGACGAGCTGACGGAGTTGTTGCGCGACACCGGTTTCGTTCTCCCCGGCCGTACGGTCACCGATCAGGAGATCGCGGACTATCTGCGGCCCTTCACCGATCCGATCAAGACCGAATCGTTCCACTTCACCCGGCAGTGGTTGCAGAGCACTGCGGGCCGGGCCGCCGATTTCAACGGTCCCCAGTTCCGTACCGCTCGCTCGTTGAACCTTCCGCCGCAGTACGCCGTGATCTTCCGGGTGTTGCTCGGATCGGTCGGAATCTGCGCGCAGCTCGATTCGTATGCCCCGTACATGGCGATTCTGACCGAGTGGATGCCGGGCTTCACGGACGCCGCGTAGTAGCGGGTGGGCGTCGCCGACCATGGGTCGGCGACGCCCGATCCTCGGTCACGCGACGGCCGCGGTCTTTCGGGGGCGACCGCGGGGGCGCTTGCGGGCGATGACCACGCCCTGCTCGAAGATCTCGCCTCCCCACACTCCCCAGGGTTCGGCGCGATCCAGGGCCTCGCCCAGGCACCACGAACGCACGGGGCACCGAGCACACAGCTGCTTCGCGCGCTCGAGGCGTTCCGGAGAGTCCGCGAACCAGAGATCCGGATCTCCGGTGCGGCAGGGGATGTCGGGTTTCGTGGTGGCTGCGATCCCCCACGACTCGAGGTCGTCCGATTCATCTGTGCGGGGGGTCGTCCGGGTGTCGACGGTGGACACGTCGGTCTCCTCTTGTTTCGTGTCGGTCGGTGATCGATGACGGGCGAACCGGCGGTGTCCGTCGATCGAGATGCGATCTCGACACGACGAAGGCCACGGTTCGCGGGGCGAATCCGTGGCCTTCGTGTGGTGCTACGAAGTGTGGTCCTATCCGGGCTGTGCCCGGGAGAGATCCATCACGGATGCCCGCGGCGCAATGCGCGTGCGACGCAGCAGCCCGACGAGCGGAAGGACTGCGAACACACGGGTTCCACGCACAGCTGCGTCACCCGGCACGCGATGCGCGGACGATGGTGCATGGAAGGCCACGAGGGCCTGCATCGACGTCTTCTTCACGGGTGACACCTCCTTCGGCAATCGAACGACAACGGGATGAAGCGGTCCTGCACTGGATCACGAGTCCGACCGACGAACGTTGCCGCCCTACGGATCCGGACACCGGGCGACGAGCACTCGGTCGATACCCCGCAACAGTAAACGCGCCGGGAAGGGGGCACAACCTATTTTTAACCTGCGCTTTCGCGCGTTTCCGTCAGGTGTCCGAGCGTTCCGAGATCAACGCCAGCACGTCCGCGCCGAACCGTTCGAGCTTCTTGGCGCCGATCCCCGGAATGGCGACCAACCCCCGCTCGTCGCGTGGACGCTGCTCCGCGATGGCGGTGAGCGTGTTGTCGCTGAACACCACGTACGCCGGGACCTTCAGTTCCTTGGACGTGGCCGAGCGCCAGGATCGCAGAGACTCGAGCAGGGGGATGTCGACGTCCGAGGGGCACGACTCGCACCGACCCAACATCGTGGCCACCGTGCCGATCACCTGCTTGCCACACACGCGACAGACCGGGCGTTTGCGGGACGACGTCGGCGCGGCGATGCGCGACGCGGGAGAATCGTCGGGCACCAGATCGACCAGGAAGCGAGATCGGCGGCGCGATTTGCGGCCGCCCTCGTTCCGAGCCAGCGCCCACGAGAGCTCCAGGTGTTCGCGCGCCCGCGTCACACCGACGTAGAGCAACCGTCGTTCCTCCTCCACCGCGGCCTCGTCCGGCGATGCGTTGTTGTCCCCCAGCGCGTGACTGATGGGCACCGTGCCATCGGTGAGTCCGACGAGGAACACCGCGTCCCATTCGAGCCCCTTGGCCGCGTGCAACGACGCCAGGGTGACCCCCTGCACCGTCGGTGGGTGCCGCGCTTCGGCGCGCGCGGCGAACTCCCGGAGCAGACCGTCGAGGTCGAGGTCCGGCATCTGAGCCACCAGGTCACCGGTGAGCGCCGACAGCGCCTGCAGGGCGGCCCACTTCTCGCGGGCCTGCGCGCCGGACGGTTCCGCCGTGGTCAGACCGAGCGGAGCCAGCACCGCCTCGACCAGACGAGGCAGGCCGGCACCCACGCGGGACTCGTCCGGCAGGTCCGTGCGACCGGCACTGGATCGAATCGCCGCGATCGCCGACCGCACGTCCGGTCGCATGAAGAAACTTTCGCCGCCGCGGACCTGGTACGGGATGGCCAGCGCCGTCAGGGCCTGCTCGTGTGCCTCGGAGTGGGCGTTGATCCGGTACAGCACGGCGATCTCCGACGGTTCCACACCGTTCCTGATCAGGCGCTGAATGGTCCGCGCGGTGCCGGCTGCTTCCGACGCCTCGTCGTCGTACTCCACGAAGGTGGGCTCGGGTCCCGCCGGGCGCTGTCCGATCAGCTGCAACCGAGTGCCGGCGATGCGCCCCTTGGCGGCACCGATGACCCGGTTCGCCAGCGACACGACCTGGGGCGTCGAGCGGTAATCCCGCTCCAGGCGAACCACCGTCGCATCGGAGAATCGGCGCGAGAAGTCGAGGAGGAACTTGGGCGTCGCTCCCGTGAACGAGTAGATGGTCTGGTTGGCGTCGCCCACCACCGTCAGATCGTCCCGCTCCCCCAACCAGGCGTCGAGTACTCGTTGCTGCAGCGGAGTCACGTCCTGGTACTCGTCCACCACGAAACAGCGATACCGCTCCCGGAACTCCTCCGCCACCGCGACGCTGTTCTCCAGCGCCGCGGCCGTGTGGAGCAGCAGATCGTCGAAGTCGAGCATCACCGCGTCCGGATCACTCGTCTTCAACTGCTCGTAGCCGGAGTACACCGCCGCGACCCGTTCGGGATCCGTGGGCGTGTCCCGATGCAGACGGGCCACGGACGCCGCGTAGTCCTCGGGAGCGATCAACGACGCCTTGGCCCACTCGATCTCTCCCGCCAGATCGCGGACACTGTCGGTCGACGTCGACGCGCCCACGGCGGACGCGGCGCGGCCCACCACCGTGAACTTCCGATCGAGCAAGCGCCACTGGGTGTCCCCGACGACCTGCGGCCAGAAGTACTTCAGTTGACGCATGGCCGCAGCGTGGAACGTCCGGGCCTGCACCTGCCCACCCGCACCGGCGATGCCCAGCGCTCGCAACCGTTCGCGCATCTCTCCGGCCGCACGGGCCGTGAAGGTGACGGCGAGTACCTGACCCGGCGACACGTGATTCGCCGCGACGAGGTGCGCGATCCGCCGGGTGATGGTCCGCGTCTTACCGGTGCCCGCACCGGCCAGCACGCAGACCGGACCGCGGGGGGCGAGAACGGCGGCCGACTGCTCTGGATCGAGACCGGCGACGGCGTCGCGTTCGGGACTGTCGCGTTCGTTCACCGATCCATCATGTCAGCCGAGTCCGACAGCGACGCGACGCCCGATCGTGAGGAACAATCCCGACGGCCGTGTGCGTTGTACGGGATGTGACTACGACAGCTGATCAGACGACAACTCACGACAAAGCTCCGGCCGTGACGATGTACTCCACCGAATGGTGTGGCTACTGCCGTCGGCTGAAGACCCAGCTCGACGAGAGCGGCATCGCGTACACCGAGATCGACATCGAACGCGATCCCGCGTCCGCCGAGTTCGTCGGCAGTGTGAACGGCGGAAACCACGTGGTGCCCACCCTGCGTTACGCGGACGGCAGCACCGCGACCAACCCCTCGCTGGCGCAGGTCAAGAAGTCGCTCGGACTCTGAGCGGGCGCTGCCTCGGCGCGCAGGACGTCACGCCGAGGCAGACCACGATTCGAGCATCGCGCGTGCGATGGAGATCGAGCCGGGCAGCAGCAGGGGTGCATCGTCCGACGCACTCCAGTCGCCCGCGTCCAGGGCCGCGCGTACCTCGCTGCGGCTGAACCATCGCGCTTCCGCGATCTCGCCATCGTTGAAGTACAGTGCCTGCTCACGGTCGGCGCGGGCGGCGAATCCGATCATGATCGAGCGCGGGAACGGCCACGGCTGACTCCCGAGGTAGGCGAGATCGGTCACGTCGAGGCCGACCTCCTCCTTCACCTCGCGTGACACACACGACTCCAGAGATTCTCCGGCCTCCACGAAGCCGGCCAGCACCGACATCCGGCGGACCGGCCAGACCGGCTGACGTGCCAGCAGAACGTGATCGTCGCCGTCGTGAACCAGAACGATCATCGCGGGGTCCGACCGCGGCCACTCTTCGTGCCCGGTGACCGTGCTGATCCGCGACCACCCCGCCGCAGCCGGTCGCGTCGGCGACCCGTCTCGCGCGGAGAACTGAGCCGTGCGGTGCCAGTTGAGGAGCGCGACGGCGGTGACCACGAGTCCGGCGGAGGACTCGGTGAGCACGTCGCCGAACGACCGGAGATCGGTCACTTCGCCGGGCAGGGCTTCGACCGGTACTGCCCAGACGTGTTCCGAGGACACCACGCCCAGGAAGACGGCGTCCTCCGGCGGCGCGTCGCCCAGGCCGCTCGCCGGGATCAGTTCGACCTGCCCGTCGGCGACCGGAACCCGGCCTGCAGCATCCACTCTCAGCACGGAGGCGGTTGCCCAACCGGTGGCCAGCGCGTCGGTGTCCCGACGCAGTTCCTCGGCGCGGTGGAGCGGCGAGCGCGACAGCAGGGGTTCGGTCAGCAGGGTGAACGGCACGCACCGACACTACTGACCGATGCTGTCGATCGACCCGCCCGGCCACCGGTCGCGCCGAACCGGTTCAGTTCGTGACGCGTCGGATGTACAACAGGCGGTCCTCGGCCTCGACGGCGTCGACCTCGGGAGAACCGACGCGAACGAGTCGGCCGTTCCGGACGACGCCCAGCACGATGTCGGACAGGTGCCGCGGTGACCCGCCGACCTCGTCCGGCTCGACCTCGCGCTCCGCGATCGCGAACCCGGCCTCGGGCGTCAACAGGTCCTCGATCATCTCCACGACACTCGGCGTCGTGGTCGCGATTCCCAGCAGGCGACCCGCCGTCTCCGACGAGACGACCACGGAGTCCGCACCGGACTGGCGCAACAGATGCACGTTCTCCGCTTCGCGGATCGCGGCGACGATCTTCGCCTTCGGGGCGATCTCCCGCGCGGTGAGCGTGACCAGCACCGCGGTGTCGTCACGATTGGTGGCGACGATGATGGCCGACGCATGCTGAGCGCCGGTCAGCCGGAGTACGTCGGACTGGGTGGCCGAACCGGACACGGTGACCAACCCGACGGCAGATGCCGCCTCCAGAGCGGCCTGATCGGTGTCGACGACCACGATCTCGGCGGCGGGAACTCCGTCACCGAGCATCGCGTCGATTGCGGTGCGGCCCTTGGTGCCGTAACCGACGACCACGGTGTGATTGCGCACGGTGCGCCTCCATCGCTGAATTTTGAACGCCTGACGGGAGCGCTCGGTGAGTACGGACAGAGTGGTGCCGACGAGAAGGATCAGGAAGAAGACCCGCAAGGGGGTGATCACCAGGATGTTCATCAAGCGGGCCGACGGCGAGAGCGGCGCGATGTCGCCGTAGCCGGTGGTCGAGAGCGAGACCGTCGTGTAGTACAACGCGTCGAGGAAGGACAACCCGTCGCCCTGGGTGTCGGCGTACCCGTCACGGTCGATATAGACCACGGTCGCCGAGACCAGCAAGGTCGCCAGTGCCATGAGAATGCGACGGTAGATCGCTCGCCACGGACTCTGTTCGAACTCCGGGATGCGAAGAATGCCGACCAGGGTGAAGTCCGGACGATCGGTGAGGGCCGCGTTCGAATTGCTCAACCGCGTGCGCAGCCGTCCTGCCATGCTTCGTCCTCGCTCGAGTTCGGTTCGTGGACAGCGCGCACGGCGCGGCCGATCAGTCGGGTCCGACTGTAACGGACACCGCGCACCGCATCGCGCATCCGCGTGGTCTTGGTATCGGGTGCGCGATGAGGCAGGCTCATCGCTCATGACCGACCTGTTGTCCTCGTTGCCCGTGCTCGGCCCCTCGGCGAAGCAGAAGGCCGCGAACGCGGCGGCCGGGAGGCTCGCCGTCCTGCTCGGCGGCGCCGGCGTCCTGCACTTCGCGGCGCCCGGCCCCTTCGACGGCCAGGTCCCGCGGGCGCTCCCGGGTGAACCCCGGACGTACACCTACGTGTCCGGTGCGGTCGAACTTGCGCTGGCGGCCGGTCTCACGGTGCCCCGCACCAGACGGGTCTCCGGACTCGCGGCCGCGGCGTTCTTCGTCGCGGTGTTCCCCGCCAACATCCAGATGGCGATGATCTGGCTGGCGAGCGAAAAGACCAGCACCGCAATGAAGATCGGGGTGATCGCGCGCCTCCCCCTGCAGATTCCGCTGATCACCGAGGCTCGGAAGGTCCACCGGCACGCTCGGTAGACGCGGCGTCCGCTCCGGCCGCGCGGACGAGCCGGGCCAGCTCGTCGGCGTCCGGCAGATCGGCCGGGGCCACGGTCGTGTCCGAGCGCACGTAGTGGAATGCCGCGCGCACCATGTCCAGGGAAACGGGCCGAGCAGGATCGGCCGCCGACATCAGCTCGGCCCATGCGATGCGGTACGCGGCGAGTTGCATGCCGATCGCGCGCGCCTCGCCGGGCCCGGGCGGCGCACCGGTCTTCCAGTCCACGATCGTCCAACCGCCGTCGGCGTCGGCGAAGACCGCGTCCATCCGGCCGCGCAGGACCACGCCCGCCACCGAGGTCTCGAACGGAACCTCGACCTCGACAGGGCTGCGTTGCGCCCACCGAGATGCGTCGAACGCCCGTTGCAGCTGCTCCAGGTCGGAGTCGGATCCGGTCGTCGCGTCGGCCGCACCCGGCAACTCGTCCAGGTCCAGTAGCCGGGTCGCACCGAACCGGCGCTCCACCCAGGCGTGGAAGGCCGTTCCCCGGCGCGCCAACGGATTCGGAGCGAACGGCACCGGTCGGCGCAACGCCGACGCCAGCGCATCCGGGTCCGCCACGAGTTGAACGATCTGGGACACCGACAGCGACGAGGGAACCGTGACCTCGCCGCCGGACGACGCCGGCGTGTCGCGTTCGGCGAGCAGGAGATCGATGTCCCGAGCCCAACCATCGGGGTCGGAATCCGCCCCGGCATCGGGGTCGGCGTCGGGCGTGGTCGCCAGTGCCGCCAGCACCGCAGCCGCCCCCGCCTCGACGTCCGCACGGCGGATGCCCAACGGGTCGGCCGGCCACACGGCGGTCTCCGGTGTTCCGGAGAAAGGGTTCGTCGCGTCCGCCGACGGAGGCTCGGTCCAGATCTCGACGGTGGCGGCCGCGCCCCTCTCATCGTGTCCGGCGAGGTCGTCGCGCAGTTCCCGCAGGAACTCCGACGCCCCTCGCGGCTTGGCGGACGTGCGGTCCCAGTGGTGGCCGGACACCAACAGAACTCGCTCGGTGCGGGTGAGTGCCACATAGAACAGTCGGCGGTCCTCGTCCGCGCGGCGACGTTTGAGTGCCTCCTTGTGCGCGGTGATCGCGTTCTCGAGGCTTTTGCGGTCGGCTATGTCGTCGAGCGACAACACCGGAACGCCGCCCGCGTCCTCGCCCTCGACGGCGCGGTCCCCGCGCAACGACGGAGGCAGCTCGGCGACCGATCCCAGCCACGACGCCGAGGCGGTGGACGAGGGGAACACGCCCTCGCTCACGTGCGGTACGGCGACCACCTCCCATTCCAAGCCCTTCGCGGCGTGCACGGTGAGAACCTGGACCCGATGCGGCGCGACCTCCACCTCCCCCGGCGCGAGACCGTCCTCGACGGACTCCGCGGCAGCGAGGAACGTCAGGAGTCCGGTGAGTGTGGCCGTGGGGCCGTCGCCGTAGTCGGCGACGACATCGGCGAACGCGTCGAGATGTTCCCTTCCGCCCGGGTCTCCGGCCGGACGTCGCGCTCCGGCTTCGATTCCGATCCCGAGTACGCGCTCGACGTCGGCGACCAAGTCGGGAAGCGGCTGGCCCAGGCGCATCCGTAGACCGTGCAGCTCCGCGCCGAGCGCCGTGATGCGCCGATGACCTTCCGCGGAGTACCGCGAGGGCTCCCCAGGATCGGCGACGGCGTCGACCAGCCCCGATTGCTCCGCACGCTCCCCCGGCAGCGCCTCTTCCAGCGCGCGACCCAGTTCCCGAGCGTCGCCGACGACCCCGGTTCGCCCCCGCTGCCCGAGTGCGGCGATGTCTCTCGCTCGCGACCAGAGAGCGCGCAGATCGGCGGCGCCGAGCTGCCACCGCGATCCTGTCAACAACCGCATGGCCGCACTCCCCGCGAGGGGGTCTGCGACGAGCCGCAACATCGCCACGAGGTCACCGACCTCCGGGGTACGCAACAACCCGCCGAGACCGACCACCTCGACGGGCAGTCCCCGTCGACGAAGCTCTTCCGCCATCGGCTCCGCATCGGCGTTGCGCCGCACCAGGACCGCCGCGGCGGGGGGTTCGCGGCCGGCGTCGTAGGCGGCGTCGTACTCGGCGGCGACCACACCGGCGATCCAGGCGCGCTCCTCGTCGATGGTGTTCGTCAGCGCCAGTCTCACGTCACCGGTCACGGCACCCGCGCGCGCCTGGAGTTCGTCGACTCCCACACCTCGCCCGCGCAGCGGCGCCGCCACCAGGTTCGCGAGGGCGAGAGCCTGAGGGGGGTTGCGCCAGCTGGTGGTCAGCTGGCGCACCGGAGCCGGCGTCACGGGGGTTCTGGCCGTGGCTGCAGATCGCGGAAAATCGGTGGTGAAGCGCGGCAGGTTCGCCGCGGAGGCGCCGCGCCATCCGTAGATGGACTGCATGGGATCCCCCACCGCCGTGACGGTCATGCCCCGGTCTCGGCCTCCACCGAACAGCGACGAGAGCAGCACGCGCTGCGCGTGTCCGGTGTCCTGGTACTCGTCGAGCAGGACCACCCGGTACCGGGACCGCTCGTCCCGGCCTACTTCCGGATGATCCGCGGCCACCGTCGCGGCCAGCGACATCTGTCGACCGAAATCCAGCAGGCCCTCCGACGTCATCACCTCGTGGAGCCGAGCGACCAGGGGCAGCAACGCCACTCGATCGTGTTGGGTGTCCGACACGGCGAGCAGTGGCCGGCTCGGTCCCGTCCCGGTCTGCCCGGGTCCTGCGGGCAGGGTGGTGACGAGTCGGTCCAGTTCCGCGTGCGCCGCGCGCAGATCACCGGGCGACACGAGGTGTTCGGCGAGCTGACCCGACAGGGCGAGGACCGATTCGGTGATCGATGTCGGGGCGCGGTCGGTGTCGATGTCACCGTCCCAGGCGGAAACGACACGATGCGCGAGTTGCCACAGCTCGGTCTCCGACACCAGCGACGTCGCCGGTTCCACCGGCAGCAGCATTCCGTGCCGATCGACGAGACGGCCGGCGAAGGAGTGGTACGTACTCACCTCCGGCTCGGCCGAGGTGACGGTCCGTCGCAGGTCACCGGACGGATCGAGATCGCGGACCAGCTGCGAGCCCGCCAGCCGGGCGAGACGTTGACGAATGCGAACGGTCAGCTGTTGGGCTGCTTTCCGCGTGAAGGTCAGTCCGAGCACCTCGTCCGGGCGTACGAGGGAATTCGCCACCAACCACACGACACGAGCAGCCATGGTCTCGGTCTTCCCGGACCCCGCGCCGGCCACCACGAGCATCGGTCCCGGTGGTGCGGCGATGATCGCGATCTGCTCGGCGGTGGGTTGCGGCTGGTCCAGTGCGTCGGCCAGTTCGGCGGGCGTGACCCGCGCCTCGGTGACGACGGCGGTCATCCTTCGGTCACCTGGCGACCGCTGTCCTGCGCCGGGCAGGACGACGCGACCGGGCAGTGCCGGCAGCCGTCGTTGACGCGCGCTTCGAACACCGGTCCCCGGGTGGCACGAGCCGCGTCGACCACGGTCTCACGCCATCGGTCCAGCGAGTCCTCCGCCAGGGGAGGTTGTGTACGTTCCGTCGCGCCCTCGGAGCGGTGCGGCTTGGCCACGAACACCAAGCGTCCACCGCCCGGCACGGCGGTGGGTTCGCCGTCCACCGCTCCTTCGGCCAGCGCCACCTGATACGTCGCGAGTTGGGGATGTTCGGCGGCCTGCGCCTTGGTCAGCGCGTTCTTGCCGGTCTTGACGTCGACGACCACGAGCCGACCGTCCGCGTCGCGTTCCAGCCGGTCGATCCGGCCGCGGATCCGCACAGCGGGGTCGCCCGGTGATCGCGGTTCGAGCACCCCGTCCACCGGGACCTCCACGCCCACCTCGGTCAACTCACCGCGGGTGCGGCGCATCCACGCCTCGAACGTCTCGATCATCGACGCGGTCCGGGCCAGTTCCTTGCGGGAATACCAGGCGGATCCCAGATCGACTCCGACCCAGGCCTTTTCGAGTTCGCGACGGACCTCGTCGGGCGGAACGCGTCCGGCGACCGCCTGTACCAGCGTGTGCACCAGCGTTCCGGTGACGGCGTGCACGGTGTCGCCGTCGTTGCCGCCGCTCCGTTCGAGGGCCCAGCGAAGCGGGCACGTGGTGAGCAGCTCCACCGTGGACGGCGACAGCGCGACCGGTCCGTCCTCGGGACCCCACAGTGCGGTGTCCGTGCTGACCCCCGCCATGCCGTACCACTGGTCCGGGTGCGCCCCCGGAACCCCCGCACGTGCGAGGCGCGCCAGCTGTCGGGCGGCGCGCGCGTGTCGCTCGGGGTCGGTGGATTCCACCCGCGCGTCGCAGACCACGCTGCGGAGTTCCGCCACGATGGCCGGGAGCGCCAGTACCCGTCCGGGTACGTCCTCCGTTCGCTCCTGAAGTGAACTCTCGGATCCACGTGCGACGGGCGACGACCACACGCTCGCGTCCTCGATCAGCTCGTCGAGAAAGCGGGATCGTACGAGGTCGGCGTCGCCCGACACCGATTCGACCGCGGTCACCAGCAGCGCTCGGCGGGCTCGGCTGCACGCCGACAGGAACAACCGTCGTTCCTCGGCCAACAACGGCGCGGTGCGCGAGAGTCGGCCGTCCAGGGAGTCTCCGCCGTCGGACACACCGGCCGCGAGATCCACCAACGCCTCGACGCCGAGCAGCGATCCCCTCGGACGCAGCGCCGGCCACAGACCCTCCTGCACCCCGGCGACCGCCACGACCTCCCACTCTCGGCCGGCGGCAGCGTGCGCACTGAGCACGCGCACCGCGTCGGGGGCGACCGCGGGATCACGCCCGTCCCCCACCGGAATCTGCTGATCGGCGACGTAGTCGACGAACCCGGCCACCGTCCCGCGGGGCAACGAATCGACGAAGGCCGCAGCAGCGTCGAACAGCGCCACGACACTGTCGAGATCCCGGTCCGCCTGCGCGCCGAGCGGACCTCCGCGTGCGGACGACGTCGTCCACCGGCGCTCGAGACCCGTCGCTCTCCACGCCGCCCACAGGGCTTCTTCGACCCGGCGACCTCCGGGTCCCACCGCCCGCAGACCGTCGGCGACGACCTTGCGCACGCGACGCAACGGTGCGGCCTCCACGGTGGAGAGGCCGTCGACGAGATCGTCCACGGAGGACCCGACGACGGCGGCGCGTATCAGCGCCGACGAATCGCGCTCGCCGCCACGCGCGACGTCACCGCGACGTAGCCCTCGGCGTAGGCGCCGGACGGCCAGCGGATCGGCCCCGCCGATGGGCCCCTCGACCAGAGCCAGCGCCGCGTCGTCGGTGAACCGGTGCGCACCGTCCCGCTCGAGACCCGCGGCGACGGCGTGCAGCGCCAACAGCAGTGCGGCCGCGCCTCGTTGGCGGTGCAGGGGGACGGCCGCTGCGGACGACACCACGGGCACCCCTGCCGCGTGGAGGGCGCGTCGCAACGGCGGCAGCGAGCGCGGAACCGAACGCACGATCACCGCCATGTCCGACCACCCGACCCCGTCCGACAGGTGAGCTCGACGCATCGTGTCGGCGATCTCGGCCGCCTCCTTCGCTGCGGAATCGGCGACGTGCACTCGTACCGGCGGTACTGCCGTGGGGGGTAGTTCCGGATCCTCGTCGTCGCGGTAGCGCTCGGCCCGCCGTCCGGGATCGCTGCCCGGCAGAAGGGACGCCACGGACGTGGCCACCGAGCCGACCGCGGCCGTGGCCCGGTGGTTGTGTCCCAACACGATTCGACGACCACCGGTGCCGTCGTCGAGCCCCGTCAGGTAGCCCGAGTCCGCGCCGCGGAAGGAGAACACCGTCTGATTCGGGTCCCCGGCCACGACACTCGACGAGGCTCCGACGCAGAGCAGGCGGATCAGGTGTGCCGCCTGCGGGTCCAGGTGTTGCGCGTCGTCCACCAGGACGTGCCGGATGCGGCGTCGCTGGGAGGACAGCAGTTCAGTGTCCGTCGCGAACGCGGTGAGTGCCGCGCCGACGAGCTCGGCCGCGTCCAACCCGGGCGCGGTGGCCTCGGGTGCCTCGACCCCCACCGATCCCCGCAGCAGCATCGCCTGCTCGTACTGGGCGGCGAACTTGCCCGCGGCGACCCATTCGGGCCGACCGTGGGCTCGACCCCACTTGATCAGATCTTCCGGGCCCAACCCTCGTTCTGCCGCCCGCAGTATCAGGTCGCGCAATTCGGAGGCGAACCCGGACAGCGCGAGTGCTGGCCGGACCCGCTCCGGCCAGTACGCCGCACCGTCCGCGACCTCCCCGCGCAACATCTCCCGGATGACCGCGTCCTGTTCGGCGTTTGTGAACAGGCGGGGTGGAGGATTGCCGTGCGCGGAGGCCTGGAGCCGAAGCACGGCGAACGCGTAGGAGTGCACGGTGCGGACCAGGGGCTCGCGGGTCGCCCGCACAGCGGATTCCGCGCCCAGGAGCCCGGCCGTGATCCGATCGCGCATCGCGGTGGCCGCGTTCTTGGAGTGCGTGAGCACCAGAACCGACTCCGGATCACAGCGGCGGTCCACGATGCGCGAGACCGCGACGTCGGCCACCAACGAGGTCTTCCCCGTGCCGGGACCACCGAGAATCTGCCACGGGCCGCCGGCGTCGAGCTCGTGTGGTTCCCGTCCGATCAGCGGCCGGCACGCTCTCGGCCACGATCGCGGCGACGGCGACGCCACCGGCCGAGCGACGAGACGAATCGCGGGGCCTTCGCCGTGACCCGCCGACCTCGCGCCCGCCGCTCGTGTGTCCATGCGGGCATTGCATCATGGGAGTCCGACACGGCCCGAACGACCGCATGTCGCGCCGCCCATCTCGACGGACAGGACGAACACGGTGACCGAGAACAGCGTCCACACCTACGGACCGGACGACGGACCGGTGGTTCTGGCGATACACGGCATGACGGGTCACGGCCGTCGTTGGCGAGCATGGTCGGAGCACCTTCCGCAGGCTCGTGTCGTCGCACCGGACCTGATCGGTCACGGCCGAGCGCGGTCGACCCCGCCCTGGAACATCGAGGCCCAGGTCGAACTCCTCGAACGGGCGATCACCGACCATGCGCCCGGACCGGTGGTCGTCGTCGCCCACTCCTACGGCGGCGTCCTCGCGGTCCATCTGGCTCGCACCGCTCCGTCACGAGTGTCCGGAATGGTGCTGCTCGATCCGGCGATCGGACTGGATCCCGAGACGATGCTGTCGATCGCGCACTCGACGGCGACCCACCACGACTACACCGACGAGGCCGAGGCGCGCTCGGAGAAGATCCACGGCGCGTGGAACGACGTCGATCCTCGGCTGCTCGACGAGGAGGTCGCGGAGCATCTGATCCCCACCGAGAACGGTCGAGTCGGATGGCGTACCTCGATGCCCGCACTGGTGGCGTCGTGGGGCGAACTGGCCCGGCCCGTCGTCGTTCCACCGCCGCACATCCCGGTGACCGTCGTGCGCGCGGCTCGCGTGCAGCCGCCCTACGTCGGGGAGCCCTTCCTCGACGCGCTGGCACGGGACGGTCGCCGGTTCGAACTCCTCGACTTCGACTGCGATCACATGGTGCCGCAGGCCCGTGGACCGGAGTCGGCGGCTCTCGTCGCACGCATGCTGGAGACGGTCGGGGCGCGATGAGCCCCATCACGGACGCTCAGGTCGAAGCGGTGCGCGCCGCCGTGCAGGCGGTTCCGCGCGGCGCGGTGACGACCTACGGCGACATCGCCCGGTACGTCGGGCTGTCGAGCCCGCGCATCGTGGGGTGGATCATGAGAACCGATTCGGTCGACCTGCCGTGGCATCGAGTGCTGCGTGCGGACGGACGACCCGCGCCCCATCTGCGCGAGCAGCAACTCGCCACGCTGCGAGGGGAGGGCGCTCGGGTCACCGACGGCCGGGTCGATCTCGGTACCTGTCGACACCGATTCCCCGATCCGACGCGGTGACGCGGCCTGCCTCAGGCAATGAGCTCGGGGACCTCGACGCGCCGGGGTGCGGCCGGCGTGCGCGCGAGGTCCGCACCGTCCCCGCAGACCCGCACGAGCACGTCCAGAGCGGCGTCGATCTCCGCCGGCGAGCGGGTGAACGGAATCCGCTGGTGATCGTCGAAGGCGTAGCCGGTGCCGAACCGGGTCCCCGGCGCCAACAGCAGCCCGTGACCACGCGCCGCCTCCACCAGCGCGGTGGACCCGAGCCCGTCCGGCAGCGTGCACCACAGCGACAGACCGCCACGAGGTCGATGGAACGTCCAGTTCGGTAGGCGTCGCGTCAGCCCGTCCATCAACCGATCACGGCTCGCCGCGAGCCGGGCGGCTCGATGGGCGACCACCTCGTCGTACCGCCCGAGAAGATCGATCGCCGCGAACTGGTCGAGGGCCGAGACGCCGAGCTGACGGCGCGCGAACGTCGAGGCGAGACGAGCGATGTGCGCCGGATCCGCCCTGACCCACCCGACGCGTAACCCGCCCCACACGGTCTTGCTCATCGACCCCACCGTGATGGTGGCGCGATCGGGCAGCGGGGCGCCGAACGCCTCGCTCGGTTGGTCACCGTCGAGAGCGAGATCCACGGCGACCTCGTCGACGACCGTGAGGACACCGTGTCGGTGCAACGTCGCGGCCACACGTCGGCGGTGTGCGGTGGGTAGTTCGGCCCCCGAGGGGTTGGACCAGTCGGGCATCAGATACGCGAGCGTCGGATCGTGCTGACGGGCGAGTCGATCGACCCCGGCGACGAAGGCGTCGGGATCGGCCGGATCCACCGGCACGGACACGCACCGACCACCGGCCGCCTCGATCACCTCGACGGCACCGGGGTAGGTGGGGTGCTCGATCAGGACCCTGTTTCCCGGGTCGACGAAGGTGTCGACGACGGCGTGCAGTGCGTCGGCGGCGCCGGAGGTGACGAGGATCTGGTCCGGTGTGGTCGGCATCCCGCGTCGAGAGAATCGCTGCGCCACCAGCTCTCGCAGTGTCGGCACCCCGGCACGGACGTACCCGGTGTCCGTCAGGTGCGCCCCGATCTCCCGCGCGGCCGTCGCGTACGCCGCGCCGAGGTGCGTCGACGCCGGCGGTGCCGCGTTCACGAATTCGAGGACGTCCCCCGGGTTCCCGTGCAACAGCCCACCCCACGGCAGCGGCCGCGGCTCGGGCACCACGAAGGTTCCGGAGCCGTGTCGGGACACCAGGCGTCCGCGATCGCGTAGTTCGCGGTAGGCCGAGGCGACGGTCACGCGGCTGATGCCGAGCACCGCCGCGAACACCCGCTCGGAGGGCACCCGCACCCGAGGAGCGAGCGTGCCGGCGGAGATCAATCGATCGAGCTCGTCGGCCAGCGCCGTGTAGAGCGTTCCTCGATCCCCGCGAAGTGCCGCCGGGTCCACGTGCGCCGCGAGCGTGCGCGCGGACATCGCCTCGACCGATCCGGAAGTGGTCACCTGCGAAAGGATGCCACATCGGTCGTCGAGCAGGCCACTCGTGCACCGACGGCGCTCCGGCGCCTCGAGTGGACCGCCGTGCGAACGGACCGTGCCGACGACCCCGCGGACCGCTCCCTGCTGGATCTCGCGGTCGGCGTCACCACTAGAGTCGGCTGTCATGACGGACGGGGATGTCGTGGTGGACGCCGTCGTGTTGGCCGGTGGCCGCAGCTCGCGGATGAACGGAGCCGACAAGACCCTCGCCACGATCGACGGGCACACCCTCGTCGACCGCGCCGTCGAGGCGGTGTCGTTCTGCCGCACCGTCGTGGTGGGTCCGAGCTCCGTGCCGGTGTCCCGCCCGGTTCTGCGCACGCGTGAGGAACCGCACTTCGGCGGTCCCGTCCGGGCACTGGCCGCGGGCCTGACCGCGCTGACGACCACCCCCGCTTCCGCCGTGACGGTGGTGCTGTCCGCCGACCTGCCCTACATCACCGAAGCCGCCGTTCGCCGCCTCGTCGACACGCTGGGACGCTCCGAGGCCGACGCGGTCTTCGCGACCGATTCGGATGGGCACCTGCAGTACCTGGTGGGTGCGTGGCGCACGGACGCCCTGCACGCGGGTCTCGCCCGGACGGACCACGGAGCCGACGCCACCCGCCAGCCGGCGTTTCGATCGCTGCTGCCCCAGCGCTACACCGGCATCGCCCTCGTCGGGGTCGACGATGTCGACACCGCGGAGGATCTGCTCGCGGCCCGCACCGCCGGGATTCGACCGACCCTGGACCGCGCACGCTCGCTGATCGCCGAACGCCTCCGCCCCAAACCCGTGGTCGTCGCGTCGTTGCTGGACAACCTCGGCGGGGCGCTGGCCGAGCCTCTGCGTGCCGCAACCGCTTTCCCTCGCTTCCCCACGTCCGCCATGGACGGTTACGCCGTGGTGGGATCCGGCCCCTGGCGCCTGACCGACACCGTCGTCACCGCCGGCGACGCGGCCACGGTCCACCTCGCGGCGGGCACCGCGGTCCGCATCGCAACGGGCGCACCGGTTCCCGCCGGCGCGTCGGTGGTGCGGGACGAGTTCGTCGACCTCGCGCCGCCGTGGGTTCGGCTCCGGGAGGACGCGCCGACGCGGGACGACGCCAGGTCCGTCGGTGAGGACTGGTCCGCCGGTACGCAACTCGCGCCGGTGGGCACCACGATCACTCCCGCCGTGGCGTCGGCCGCGCTCAGCGCCGGCATCGAGAAGGTCATGCTGCGTGGACCGGCCACGGTGCGTCTGGTGCTGAGCGGCAACGAGATCGTCGGTGACGACCGCCCGCTCTCGGACGGCATGATTCGCGACACCATCGGACCGGTCATGCCGAATTATCTGCACTGGTGCGGTTTTCGCGTCGCCGACACCGTGCACTGCGAGGATTCGGACGAGGCGTTCGATCGAGCACTGACCGCACCGGGCCCCGACGGTGCCGTGGCCGACGTCGTCGTGTTCGTCGGCGCGACCGGATCCGGCGCTGCGGATCGCCTGCAGGACATGCTGATTCGACACCGGACGACGCCCATCGTGCGCGGACTCGCGCTGCGACCCGGCGGATCCACCACCGTCTCCACGTTGCCGGACGGACGCGTCGTCCTCGGCGTTCCCGGCAACCCCTACGCCGCGGTCAGCACGATCTGCATTCTGGGCCCCGCCGTCGCACGGGCGGTCACGGCTCAATCGCCACCGACGCGGATCACCGGACGACTGCTCGATGCGGGCGATCCGCCCGACGTGGCGCGATCACTACCGGCGACCCACCTGGGCGACGACGGTTGGCGTGCCGAGACATCGCTGCGCACAGCGCATCTCGCGGCCCTCGTCGGTCACGACGCCCTCGCGATCATCGGCCCGGGTGACTCGCCCGTCGAGATCGTCCCGCTTCCGCGTATGTGAGGGCCGCCTCGCGATACCGCTCGCAGACCAGGTCGACCACCCCGGGGTGCAACCCGAGAGGTTCGGTGACACCGTCGGCTCCGCACTCGCCCAGCCTGGTGTGGAACAGGCCGGGAGCCAACAGGTAGGAGGCGACGAACACGCGACCGGGGCCCGCGTCGCGCAGCTGTGGAACCAGATCCTTCACGCGCGGCTCTCCCGTTGCCACGTAGGCCACCGAGACCGTGGAATTCGCGGCCTCCGACAGCTGATCCGCGGCCGTGTGCACATCGGCCAACGCCCGAGCGTCGGACGATCCGGCCGCGGCGAGAACGATGCGTTCGCCGGGCTGCCATCCGAGCCGTTCGAGGCGTTCGATCATCACTCCCGCGAGTACGGGATCAGGTCCGAGCGCCCGCGTGACGTGGACGTCGGCGTGCCCGCTCTCCTCGATCTCCCTCGGCACATCGGCGTGCACATGATAGCCGGAGGCGAGGAACGCGGGGACCAGGACCGCGGGGCCGTCGACGTCGCGCAGAACCTCCGACGGAGTCGGACCCAGGACGTCCACGAACGCCACCCGCACCGGACCCGCGGACACCGTCACCGCATCCGCGAGGTCGGCGATCAGTCGCACTCCGGCCGGATTCCGGGTGCCGTGCGCCACGAGAATCAGCTGCGGGACCGTCACGAGTCACCGTCCAGGGCGAGTCGGTATCCACGCTTGACCACGGTGGCGATGATACCGGGGGCTCCGAGAGCCGATCGGACGCGCGCCACCGCCGTCTCCACGGCGTGAGTGTCGCCGCCGCCACCCGGTAGCGCCGCGAGCAATTCGTCGCGCGAGACGACTCGGCCGGGGGTACGGGCCAGGACGTGCAGGAGGGCCATTCCGGCCGGCGACAGCGCCTTGGGAACGCCGTCCACCACGATGCACGCGCCGAGCACCCGGATGTCGTGGCCGCCGGCACGGAGCATCACGGCCCGACGGGGCAATTCGTCGGCCACGTGGCGGGCGAGCGCACCGACTCTCGCTCGCACCGGCGCGGTCGTCGGCACGCCGAGCACGTCGAGCGGACCCGAGGTCACCGGACCGACGCACACGGCGAGAACCCGATCGCGCAGGGACTGCAGCAACGGGTCGAGCAGCCCGTTCTCCTTCGCCCGCATGAGCATCGCCGCGACGGCAGGAGCACTGGTGAACGTCACCGCATCGAGATCCCCCGCGATCACGGCGTCGATCATCCGGTCCATGGGAGCCGAGTCGGCAGGCGGCACCCACCGGTACACCGGCACCGGGATCACCGTCGCGCCGGCGCCACGCAGGGCTTCGCAGAAGTCCGGTATCGGCTCCCATTCGGTCGTCGCGCCGTGCAACTGCACCGCCACGGTCGTGTCTCGAACACCCTCGGACAGAAGGTGCTCGAGTACCTCGGCCGAGGATTCCGAATCAGGAGACCACTCCTCCCGGAGTCCGGCGGCTCGAATGGCTCCCTTGGCCTTGGGTCCGCGCGCCAGAATTCGTGTCGCCTCGAGGGCGCGCCCGAGGTCCTCGGCCCGGCCCCACCCGTCCGCGGCTTCCATCCATCCGCGAAACCCGATCCCGGTGGTCGCCACGGTGATGTCGGGCGGGGTGGCGATGATCTGCAGGGTGACCCGTTCCAGTTCCGCGTCGTCGGACAACGGAATGATGCGGATGGCGGGCGCGTGCAGAACCTCCGCGCCCCGACGCTCGAGCAGGGTGGCCAGTTCGTCGGCACGTCGGGCAGCGGTGATGCCCACCGTGAACCCGGCGAGTGGCGTATCGGTCGACACCGCGGACGTGACCCCCGGCACGGCCTCGGTCGACTGTTCGCTCACGGCGTTTCCGTCTCCGATCCGGCGATGAGAACCATGTCGGCGTCCACCGCGACGGGATACGTGGCGAGCCGAACCTCCGGATCGTCCAGGCACCGGCCGTCTCGCAACGAGAATACCTGCTTGAGCAACGGCGATGCCACGGTCGGCTCCCCGCCCCGATCGCCGACCAGCCCTCGGGACATCACGGCCGCGCGGCCGTAGGGATCGATGTTGTCGACCGCGTGGAGCGAGTCGTCGGGCAGTCGGAACAGGGCGGCCTGCCTCCCGCCAGGCAGCAAAACCGCGACTCCACGCCCGGGGATCAGCGAGTCGAAGGCGATGGCCGGAGTCCAGGTCGGTGCCGCGACACCGGAGTGAAGCGGGTCGAGCGATTCGGTGACGGTCATGAAAGATTCCTCCTGGAGACAGTTCTACGTCGCCCGTGTTTCTCGGCGGTTAACCGGACATGTCCGGCGTTGTCGCACTCGTGGGTGGGTGCCGTTCACCCGGCCGGGACCGTGGGCATTCCCATGAGCACGGGGACCTTCCGCGGTCCGTCCTCGTCGAAGGAGACGGTGGGATCGGCTTCGGTCGGGGCATTGACGAACGACACGAACCGGCTCAGTTTGTCCTCGTCCTCCAACACCCCCGCCCACTCGTCGCGGTAACCGGCGACGTGACGATCCATGTCCGCCTCCAGTTCGGCCCCGATCCCGAGGCTGTCCTCGCACACCACCGCGATCAGGTGTTCGAGGCCGCCCTCGAGCGATTCGAGCCACGGCGCCGTCCGTTGGAGCCGGTCCGCGGTACGGACGTAGAACATCAGGTAGCGGTCGATGTAGCTGACCAGAGTCGCATCGTCGAGGTTGGAGGCGAGCAGCTGAGCGTGCTTCGGACTCTGTCCGCCGTTGCCGCCGACGTAGAGGTTCCACCCACCCTCGGTCGCGATCACTCCGACGTCCTTACCACGCGCTTCCGCGCACTCTCGAGCACATCCGGACACGCCGAACTTGATCTTGTGCGGTGAGCGGAGCCCGCGGTACCGGTTCTCCAGGTCGACTGCCATGCCGACCGAGTCCTGGACGCCGTATCGGCACCAGCTCGAGCCGACGCAGCTCTTCACCGTGCGCAGCGACTTTCCGTACGCCTGACCGGATTCCATACCCGCGTCCACGAGGCGCTTCCAGATGGCGGGCAGTTGCTCCACCCGCGCCCCGAACATGTCGATGCGTTGACCACCCGTGACCTTGGTGTAGAGCCCGAAGTCGCGGGCGACCTCACCGATGACGATGAGTTGCTCCGGTGTGCACTCCCCGCCGGGCATCCGCGGGACCACCGAGTACGTTCCGTTCTTCTGGATGTTGGCCAGGAAGTGATCGTTGGTGTCCTGCAGCGACGCCTGCTCGCCGTCGAGGATGTGATCCGACGACGTCGACGCCAGGATGGATGCGACGACCGGCTTGCAGATGTCGCACCCGGTTCCGCCGCCGTACTTCGCGATCAACGACGAGAAGGTTCGGGTGTTCGTGGCCCGCACGATCTCGAAGAGCTCCGCCCGAGACTGGGAGAAGTGCTCGCACAACGACTTCGAGAGCACCACGCCCGACGCGGCGAGCAGGGACTTGATCGACGGAAGACACCCACCGCACGTCGTGCCCGCGGACGTGCACGCCTTCACGGCGGCCACGTCGCAGGCACCCTCGGCGATGGCGCCGCAGATGGCGCCCTTGGTGACCCCGTTGCAGGAACAGATCTCGGCCGCGTCGGGAAGCGCCCCGATTCCCACCTGCTCCGCCGCCGGGGAGATGAGCGCTCCCGGATCCCCGGGCAGCTCTCGGCCCACCAGCGGACGGAGCAACGCGTAGGCGGTCGCGTCGCCCACCAGGATTCCTCCCAGGAGCGTCGTCGCGTCGTCCGAGACGACGAGTTTCGCGTACGTACCCTTCGGTGCATCGCTGAAGACCACTTCGAGCGCGCCGTCGGTGGCGGCCATCGCGTCCCCGAAACTCGCGACGTCGACACCCATGAGTTTGAGTTTGGTCGACATGTCCGCGCCGGGAAATTCTGCGGAGCCGCCCACCAGGCGGTCCGCGACGACCTCCGCGGTGGAATAGCCCGGTGCGACCAGTCCGTAGCATCGGCCCTCGACCGCCGCGCACTCGCCGATCGCGAAGATGTTCGGATCCGCGGTGCGGCAACCGATGTCGGTCAGGACGCCACCGCGCTCCCCCACCTCGAGTCCGCTGTCGCGGGCGAGCCGATCGTGCGGACGCACTCCGGCCGAGAAGACCAGCAAGGCCGCGTCGATCGTGCTGCCGTCCGACAGCGTCACCTCGATTCCCGACGCGCTCTCCGTGATCGACGACGTTCCGACGCCCGTGTGGACCGCGACCCCGAGATCGGTGATCAACCGTTCCAGCAGCGCCCCGCCGCCCTGATCGACCTGCATGGGCATCAACCTCGGTGCGAACTCGACGACGTGCGGAGTCATCCCCATCGTCTTCAGCGCGTTCGCCGCTTCGAGACCCAGCAGACCACCACCGACGACGACGCCCACCGCCCCGGGTTCCGCGGCGTCCGCGCAGGATCGGATTCGGTCGAGATCGTCCAGGGTCCGGTAGACGAAGCACCGGTCCAGATCGTGTCCGGGAATCGGCGGGACGAAGGGGTACGACCCGGTCGCCAGGATCAACGCGTCGTACGGCACACGATCTCCGCCGGCGGTCACCACCTCGCGGGCGTCGCGATCGATCGCGTCGGCCCGTGTTTCGGTACGCATGGTCACCGCGGTGTCACCCGGATAGTCGTTGCCCGCCAACGCGAGTGCCTCGCGGTCCCACGCACCGACGTAGGACGACAGACCCACCCGGTCGTACGCCGGAAGCGCTTCCTCGCACAGAACGGTCACCGACCAGTCACCCGCCGTGTCACGCGCGCGGAGGGCCTCGACGAAGCGGTGCCCCACCATGCCGTGACCGACCACCACGGCCGACCTGCCGGTGGGGCGGGCGGTGTGCGGTGATGGGGCGTCACTCGGGCGTGTCATGAGGTCTCCTCGACGATGGGGCAGATTCGGTGATTCGGTGATTCGGTGATTCGGTGATTCGGGGTTCGGTCGACTCAGGCCGTGTTCAGCGCGTCGGGCGGATCCACCCGGTGCAGCCACTCGCACAACCCCTCGACCACGCCGACGCAACTCCCGCACCCCGTGGTGGCTCGGGTCTTCTCGGCCATCGAGGTCGGCGTGTGTGCACCGGCTCGCCAGGCAGTGACGAGGTGCTTCTTGGTGACGGTGTTGCACCGGCAGATCACGGCCGCGTCGGGCATCGTCGAGGGGTTGGCGCTCTCGGTGGCGCCGCCGACGAGATGTCCGAGCAGAAGGGTCATCCGGTCGCTCGGCACGGGGGTGGCGCCGTCGAAGTACTGGCTCAGCGTGCCCACGACCTCGGGGTTCCCGAGCATGACCGCGCCGACCAGCCGGTCCTTGCGGACGACGACCTTGGCGTACCGGCCCCGCGTCGGATCCGACATCACCAGAACTTCGGTGTCGGTGTCGGCACCGTCGGCGTCGACCTCGCCCATCGAGGCGAGGTCGACGTCGTGGGCCTTGAGTCGCGTGATCTGGGCCGTACCGTCGTACCCGGTTCCGCCGCCGGTGCCGCACAGTTGATCTGCGACGACGCCCGCCATCTCCCAGGCGGGCTGCACCAGGCCGTAGACGTCGCCGCGATGCTGGGCGCACTCACCGATGGCTCGAATCTGCGGGTCGGATGTGCGGAGGTCGTCGTCGACCACGACGGCGCGGTCGACGACCAGCCCGGCCTCGGCGGCGAGTGCGACGTTGGGGCGGATGCCGGCGGCCACGATCACCAGATCGGCGCCGATCGCGCTCCCGTCCGACAGCACGAGTTCGCGGCTACCGTCCGCACCGACGCGCAGTTCCTTCGCTCGTGCGTCCAGAGCCACGTCCATGCCGAGTTCACGCAGGACACGAGTCAATACGGCACCTCCCGCGCCGTCCATCTGCTTTTCCATCGGATAGGCGCGGGGATGGACGATGGTGACCTGAGCTCCGCGCATGAGTGCGCCGCGCGCGGCCTCGATTCCGAGGAGCCCCGCGCCGATGACGACCACCCGGGTTCCCGGCGTCGCCGCAGCGACGATCGACTCGCAGTCTCCGAGCGTGCGAAAGGCGACGACGCCGTCGGCGAGGCGACCCGCGTCGTCCGTGAGTCCGCGCGCGGGTGGGACGAAGGGCCGGGATCCGGTCGCCAGCACCAGCGTGTCGTAACGGTCGACCTGCCCGTCGGAGCGAGCGACGGTGCGCGCAGCCGGGTCGATCGCGGTGATCGCGACCCCCACGTGCGTGGTCAGTCCGTGCCGGACACACCAGTCCTCGGGCTTGAGACGGGTATCGACCGGACGCAGCTGCCCGGCGACGACGTTGGAGAGCAGGATTCGGTTGTACGCGGAGTGCGGCTCGTCGCCGTACACCACGACCTCCACCCGTTCGGCCCTCGGATCGCGGCGATGGATCTCGTCCTGCAGACGGGCTCCGGCCAACCCGTTGCCCACCACGACGACACGATGGCGACGATCGGTCTCGCTCATCGCCGCGGCTCCAGCCGTACGGCACACACCTTGAACTCCGGCATCCGGCTCGTCGGGTCCAGAGCCGGGTTGGTGACGAGGTTGGCGCGACCTCGATCGGCGAAGTGAAACGGCAGGAAGACCGTGTCCAGTCGCATCGAGGCGTCGCACCGCACCACCGCCCCGACGGTGCCGCGGCGCGAGACGATGTCCGCGTCCGCGCCGTCCACGAGACCTGCGCGGGTCGCGGTATCGGGGTGGACCTGGACGAACATCGCTCCTGCCGACTCGGACAGCGACGCCACCCGGCGGGTCTGCGCTCCGGACTGGTAGTGCGTGAGCACCCGGCCCGTGGTGGCGAGAAGCGGGAAATCCGCGTCGGTGGGTTCGGCCGGGCCGATGTGATCGACCGGGACGAACCGTGCACGACCGTTCGGGGTCGCGAACCGATCGAGAAAGAGTCGCGGGGTGCCCGGGTGATCGACCGCGGGGACCGGCCAGTGCAGAGCCTCACCGGCGTCGAGCCGCTCGTAGGTGATGCCCGAGTAATCGGCGACGCCACCCGCGCTCGCACGCCGCAGTTCGTCGAACACCACCCGAGCGTCGACGGGGAAGCGATCCCGGGGCTGGCCGAGTCGGACCGCGAGATCGGACAGGATTCGCAATTCGCCGCGCGCCCCGTCCGGAGCCTCCACCGCGCTGCGGCGGCGCAGAATTCGGCCCTCGAGCGACGTCATGGTGCCTTCTTCCTCCGCCCATTGCAGCGTCGGTAGCACCACGTCGGCCAACGCCGCCGTCTCGGACATCACGAAGTCCGTGACCACCAGGAGGTCGAGCGAGGACAGCCGATCGACCACGTGCGACGCGCGGGGCGCCGAGACGGCGACGTTGGATCCGTGCACCATCAGCGCTCGCGGCCCGGTCTCGGTGCCGAGTGCGTCGAGCAACTCGTACGCGCTCAGTCCGGCACCCGGGATCTCGGAGGCCTCGATCCCCCACACCGACGCGACGTGTTCGCGCGCGTCGGGGTCGGTGATCTTGCGATAGCCGGGAAGCTGGTCCGCCTTCTGTCCGTGCTCGCGCCCGCCCTGCCCGTTTCCTTGACCGGTGATGCACCCGTAACCCGTGCCCGGTCGACCGCAGAGACCGAGAACGAGGGCCAATCCGATGACCGCGGAGACGGTGTCGGTGCCGGATGCGTGCTGCTCGGCACCGCGAGCCGAGAGGATGTAGGCGCCGGTTCCCGCGTCGCGCGACGCAGCGAGCAACCGTACGGCCGCCTGCATCTTCGCGACCGGCACTCCGGTGACGCGCTCGGTCCGCTCCGGCCACCATTGCGCCGCCGCGGTCCAGAACTCGCCGAACCCCTCGGTGCGGGAGTCGAGGTACTCACGGTCGGCGAGGCCGTCCAGCACGGCGAGGTGGACCATCCCCAGCGCCAACGCCAGATCGGTGCCCGGGGAGAGTTGCAGGTGCACCCCGCCGGCTGCCGTCGCACGCTCGACGGTGGGAGTGCGCCGGGGGTCGGCGACCACCAGTCCGCCCGCTTCCGCGGCCGACTTCAGGTGCTGCACGAACGGCGGCATCGTCTCCGAGACGTTCCCGCCCAGCAGAAGAACGGCGCGCGCGTCACCGACGTCTGCGAGGGGAAAGGGCAGTCCGCGGTCGAGCCCGAAGGACTTGTTGCCCGCCGCGGCCGCGGAGGACATGCAGAACCGGCCGTTGTAGTCGATGTTCGACGTACCCAGCGCCACCCGCGCGAATTTGCCCAGCAGATAGGACTTCTCGTTGGTGAGGCCACCCGCTCCGAAGATTCCCACCGCATCGGCGCCGTGCTCACCGCGGATGCGGATGAACGTCGAGGCGATCAGATCGAGCGCGTGATCCCACGTGGTGGGGACGAGCACCCCGTCCACTCGCACCAACGGCGACGTCAACCGTCCCGGCACTCGCAGGAGTTCCGCTGCGGTCCAGCCCTTCTGACACAGACCGCCCTTGTTCGTGGGGAACTGCCGCGACTCGACGGCCGCGTCGGCCGCGTTCGCTCCCGTCACGGTCATCGCGCACTGGAGCCCGCAGTACGGGCAGTGGGTCGCCGTTCCGAGGTTCCGTGCCTCCCGGGGGTTCCGCGACTCGTGGGCCGTGGACCCGGGAGCGGACGCGGCGAGAGTCATCCGGTGGTCACGATCTGCTGCTCTCGCGGCGCCGCCGTCGTGGCGGTCGTCCGAAGATAGACCGCCCACGTGACGATCGCGCAGACCACGTAGAACCCGAGGAAGACCCAGAAGGCCATCGTGGCGGACTTGGCCTCACCGGAGTACGACGCCCGCAGCACCAGGTTGATGCCCACTCCGCCCAGGGCACCGATGGCACCGGCGATACCGATCAGCGCACCCGACATGCGTCGGGACCAGGCGCCCTGCTCTTCTGTCGACATCCCCACCAGGGCAACGGACTTCGCCGCGAAGATCGCCGGGATCATCTTGTACACCGAACCGTTGCCGACGCCGGAGAGCAGGAACAGCAGGATGAAGCCGACCACGTACAGCGTCATGATCGTCCCGGTCGCCGCACCGGCGGTCGAGTCGTCCCACGCCGACGCGGACACCAGGATGCCGGTGGAGAAGATCATGGCCACGAACACGTAGAGCGTGATGCGCCCACCGCCGATGCGGTCGGCCAGCTTCCCGCCGAACGGGCGAGAGATCGAGCCGAGCAGTGGACCGATGAAGGCGATCTGCGCGGCCTGCAGCGAGGCCTCGGCCTGCTGCGCTGGGGTGGCCGGCGCCCCGTCGGTCAGGCCGGCGAGGAAATTGATCTGCAGGATCTGCCCGAAGGCGAAGCTGAACCCGATGAAGGATCCGAACGTACCGATGTAGAGAAACGCGATCCACCAGGAGTCCGTGAAGCGCAGGACGTCGATCATCGACCGCGAATTGGTCTTTTGATTGTCGAGATTGTCCATGAAGAGAGCGGCGCCGACCGCGGCGATCGCGATGAACACGAGGTAGATCGCGCACACGATCTCGGGAGCGGTGTTGCCGACGGTGGCGATCACCAGCAGGCCGATCAGCTGGATGACCGGAACACCGATGTTGCCGCCACCGGCGTTGAGACCGAGTGCCCAGCCCTTCTCCCGCTGCGGGTAGAAGGCGTTGATGTTGGTCATCGACGACGCGAAGTTTCCGCCGCCGAGGCCCGCGAACGCCGCCACGATCAGGAAGGTCGTGTACGAGGCCGGGTTCATCATGAAGTACAGGGTCAGCACGGTGGGGATCAGCAGCACGAGCGCACTGAAGATCGTCCAGTTGCGACCACCGAACTTGGCCGTGGCGAACGTGTACGGGATACGCAGGATTGCGCCGACCAGTGTCGGAACGGCGACGAGGAAGAACTTGCCCGCGGGATCGATGCCGTACTGCGCCATCGGCATGAACAGCACCATGACCGACCAGATCGACCAGATCGAGAAGCCCACGTGTTCGGCGACGACCGACCAGACGAGATTGCGTCGGGCGATGTCCTTACCGCCCGCCTCCCAGGCCTCGACGTCCTCGGCGTCCCACTCGGCGATGTGGTGTCTGCGAGCCACCGGGGGCGTGGCCCCGGTGTCGGTGTCCGACGAACGCGTCACGTGCGGCCTCCTGTTTCGATGGAAGCCTCAAGATAGGAAAGCCATGTTGCCGCGGCGCTGCCCGCGATTGCCTGGACGTGAACTTGACCTCACGGAGGTTCGCGAGAGCCGGTGAGGGCGGCCGAGGTCGATGCCGCCCCGGTGGCGGTCAGAGGTCTTCGTAGATCTGGGGACGACACGCCGACCGCGCGGCCCAGAGCAGAACCGCGACGCCGACGAGAAGGAACCCGAACGACCACGTCCATCCGTCCGTGCTCTCGTGCAGAACGCCGAACAACAGGGGTCCGGCGCACGCCACCGTGTAGCCGACGCCCTGGGTGAATCCGGACAGCGACGACGATCCCGCGGGCGTGCGGGTCCGAAGGTTGATCAAGGTCAGCGACAGCGGGAAGGTCAGCGGACCGATGCCCACCAGGATCACCCAGACGAACGTGGCGGTGGTGGGGAGCCACAACAGGCCTGCGAAACCGGCGAGGTAGGTCGCCGCGGCGAGCAGGACGAGCGGATAGGGGTCGGTCATCCGATTCGCCAGGGCCGGCGCGAGAAGCGCCGCGAACAGACCCATCGCGGCGAACACCGCCACCGCCGTTCCCGCGGTGGTCTCGTCGACACCCGACTCGACGAGCAGCGTCGGCAGCCACGTGAACAGGGAGTAGGTGATCATCGACGTCATTCCGAACATGAAGGCCATGCCCCATCCGAGCGACGTCCGCCAGACCGGAGGCAGGGTCGGGGCGCGGTCCGCCGTCGTCACCGTCTCGCCGATCGACGACGTATCGGCTTCGGAGGCCGTCGCCGACCGCGTCCGCCGCAGCAGCAGCACGGCCGACCACGGGCCGGCGGCCGCCACTGCCGCGATCGCCCAGAGACCGAGCGAGACCCGCCAGCCCGACGCGTCGGCCACGGGAACCGCGATGAGGGCGGGGACGATCGTGCCCAGCTGCAGCACGCAGATGTACAGCGTGCTCATCACCGCCAGGCGGTCCGAGAAGTACCGCTTGACCAGCGGAGGGATGACGACGTTACCGATTCCCATACCCGCGAGGGCCACGGCGGACAGACCGGCGAGGGAGACCACCTCGGGCGCGAGAGCGCGCGAGAGAACACCCACCGCGGTGAGAACCGCCGCGAGCAGCGCGGTCCGTTCGAGGCCCCATCGCGTCGCGATCCACGGCGTCAGAACGCCGAACAGCGCGAACATCGCCGTCGGCAGCATGCCCAGTACCCCGATGGCTGCGGTCCCGAACCCCAGGTCGTCCCCGACCCGCGGAAACAGCGGCGTCACCGAGGTCACGGCCGCTCGCAGTGTGAATGCCGACAGCACGAGCGCGGTGAAGACCAGCAATCGGCCCCGCAGAAGAGGCAGGGGGCGTCGTGACGCTGCGGGAGCGGTGGTGCCGGTCATGGCCGAATCATAGGATGATCGGATCATATGTGCCAAAGGCCGCTACCATGACGAGCGATCGGCTCGCACTCGGCGGGACCGACCGGAGCGGGAGGGTACGTGGTGCAGCAGGTTCGTCGGCAATCGCTGATCACCCAGGTCACCGAGTCGATCCGCGCCGAGATCGAAGCCGGGACCTGGCCCATCGGCTCGCGAATCCCGACCGAACCGGAATTGACCGCCCTCACGGGCGCCGGCCGCAACACCGTCCGCGAGGCGGTGCAGGCGCTGGTCCACACCGGGCTGCTCGAGCGCCGCCAGGGGTCCGGCACCTACGTCGTCGCGACGTCCGATCACCGCGCCGCGCTGGGTGACTACTTCGCCGCCGCACAGGAGCGCGAAGTGACCGAGTTGCGGCGCGCACTGGACGTTCCGGCCGCGGCGCTCGCCGCCGAGCGGCGCGACGATTCCGACGTCGACGCCCTGCTGGACACGTTGGCACAGCGTCGTGCCGCCTGGGACACCGACCGCGCGCGAGCCCTGCGGCTGGATGTCGCCCTGCATCGCGCCATCGTCGTCGCCGCACACAACACGGTCTACCTCGAGGTGTACGACTCGTTGCTCCCCCGCATCGAAGCGACGATCGCGCACCACGTGGCCGACACGGGTCGGGCACTGCACGACGAGCACGCCGCGTTGGTGAGGGCCGTCGTCGCCGGCGACGTACCCGCCGCCACCGACGCGGCTCGACGGTTCTTCGTCGAACTCGAGACGGCCTGACGACTCAGAGGATCAGACGGATCAGATCCGCGGTGCGGGCCAGGCCGGGAAAGGCGTCGCCCGTGGACCGTGGGTGCAGGGCGTGCACCGCCAGCCTGAAGATGACCGCCCGCAACAACATCTGCGGCCACTCCGGCATGTCGTTCCATCGACCGATCAGTCCGTCGTCCGCGCCGCCCCAGGACAGTGCGTCGACCACCACCACGGCAGCGGCCCACGACGCCGGTCGCCAGTACGGGGTGATGTCGGTGATCCCGGGCGCATCGACCCCCTCGAACAGCACGGTGCCGAAGAGGTCGCCGTGCACCAGCTGGTCCGGCAGCTCGACGGGGAGGCGCAGACTCGCGAGCTGACCGATCAATTCGACGCTGCGCAGACCGTCCGTCGAGGTGGGCTCGATGGCTCCACCGGCGCGGGCCGAGCGGAAGGGCACCGTCTCCCAGGCCGCCCGATCGGCCGCCACGAACACGTCGGCCTCCGTCCACGGCGCCACCGGCTGCTGCGAGAGGAACCGGGGGCGCTCGAGCTGAGACGTCGCGACGTGCAGACGTGTTGCGAGAGACACCACTTCGTCGTGCCGGGGCTCGGGGACGCCCGCGATGAAAGTGTCGGCCCGCCATCCGGATACCACGTATCTACCGTCCGTCGATCGCACGGGCCGCGCCAGTCGAACACCCTCCACCGCGAGGGTCTCGCGCACCTTCGCCGACCAGGCGCCGCGGGCGTGATCGGCCACCGGCGACAGCACGACGTCACCGCACCGCCATCCGCCGTCCCAGTCGGCGCCCAGCGCCACCGGGACCACCTCACGCAACCCGAAGGTCCCGATGACGTGCTGTGGGGGTTCCGCCGAAGTCATGCCCACAACGCTACAACCGTTGCGGACCGCGACCGGGGACGTGACCCCCTTCGCGGCGCGGGAAGCCGTCAGTAGGTCGGAAGGGTCGGATCGACGGTCTCGGACCACTCCTCGAGCCCGCCGCGCAGATGCCGGACATCGGTGAAGCCGACGCCCCGCAAGATGTGCAGGGCCTCCGCGGACCGCACCCCGGTCTTGCAGTAGAGCACCACCGGACGCGAGCGCGGGACGGCCGCGAACGCCGCCCCGGAACGGAAGTCGTCCATCGGCACCAGGGTCGCGCCGTCGAGGTGAGCGATGTCCCACTCGACCGGTTCGCGCACGTCGATCAGAACCGGCGATTCGTCCGACGCCAGACGATCCCGGAGCTCGACGGCACCGATCTCGTCGGCCGGCGCGGATTCCGGTACGGCCTCGACGCCGCAGAACGCGTCGTAGTCGGCCTCGACCTCGTGCACCGGCACCCGCGCCGGATCGCGGCGCAACCGGACCGTCCGGAACGTCATGGACCGTGCGTCGTAGACCAGCAGCCGTCCCAGCAGGGTCTCCCCCATGCCGGTGATCAATTTGACCGCTTCCGTCGCCATGACGGAGCCCACGACGCCGCAGAGCACTCCGAGGACTCCCGCCTCGGCGCACGACGGCACGGTCCCCGCGGGTGGCGGATCCGGGTAGAGATCGCGGTAGTCGACGCCCAGTCCGTGCGGGGCCGCGTCCCAGAACACCGACACCTGACCGTCGAATCGGTAGATCGAACCCCACACGTACGGGACCCCGGCCACCGCGGCGGCGTCGTTCACGAGATAGCGGGTGGCGAAGTTGTCGGTGCCGTCCACCACGAGGTCGTACTGCCGGAAGATGTTGACCGCGTTCCGCGGCGCGAGGTGCACCTCGTGCAGCCGGACCTCCACGCCGGAGTCGATGGACCGAATCTTCTCGCGCGCGCTGACGGCCTTCGGACGCCCGATGTCGGCTTCGCCGTGAATGATCTGCCGTTGCAGGTTGGACCGATCGACCTCGTCGAACTCCACGATGCCGAGGGTGCCGACGCCGGCGGAGGCGAGGTAGAGGAGCACCGGCGAACCCAGGCCGCCCGCGCCGACCACCAGCACCCGCGCGTTGCGGAGGCGGCGCTGACCGTCGACGCCGATGTCCGGCAGGAGCAGGTGACGGCTGTAGCGCGCCACCTCCTCACGGTCGAGCGGCGGACCCGGCTCGACGAGCGGCCCCGGTCCGGTCGGCTCGTTCACGTCCGCGGGTAGGGCCACGGATTGAATCGGCACACCTTGCCGTCCATGGGGACCACGCCCTCCGGGTCGAGCGTCGCGATGTCGTCGTTCCCCGTGCCGAAGGTCTGCTGCATCATGATCGGAGCGAGTCCACCGTCCGTCTCGCATGGCTGATGGGCCTGGTAGCCGATGGCGTGGCCCACCTCGTGATTGATCAGGTACTGCCGGTAGGACCCGATGTCACCCTGGAACGAGACCGCGCCACGAACCCATCGCGGCTCGTTCAACACGACTCGGCCGATGCCCGGGTTGTAGCAGGACACCTCGAGTTCGATGCTGTAACCGCACGCGTCGCGAATCGACAGCTGGGATGTGAGCGACACTCGGAAGTCCGGCTCGCCCGCGTCGATGCGTCGGAAAGCGAAACGCTCGTCGTTGGTCCAGCTCTTGGGGTTCGCGAGCGTTTCGTCCACGAGTCGACCGAAGGACTCGTCACCGCCGAACCCGGTGGTGTCGACGCCGTCCTCGATCTCCACCGTGTAGGAGAACACACGTTCGGTCCCCAGGCCCACCTGCTCGCCGGCACCGGGGACGATGCGCCAGGTCCCCGCACCCTCCACCGCGAAGGGGCCGCCGTCGGGCAACGTGCCCGACGAGATCGTCTCCGCGAAGTTGCCGTCCGCGCGAGGCGGAATTCCGATGACGCCGGTCTCGTCCGTGGTGTTGCTCAACGCTCCGAACCCCGGTGCGGTCTCGTCCGGGGCGGGCGTGCTCGACGACCGCACCGCGTCGACGACGACGAGAATGGTCACGATCACCAGGATCGGAATGGCGTAGGCCCGCCATCCGTACGTGGCGGTGAACTTGCCCAACCGCGATTGTTTCCGGACCCGACGCTCCGGCCGCGCCGCCCGAACCCGCGACGGATCGACGGCGGTGGGATCCCACTGAGCCCGTAGAGGCTGATGGGATCGACGGATCCGCTCGTCGCCGCCCGGCGCCCCGCGGCCCGGAGAAGACGCCCGACCGGCAGGTGCGTTCTCACGCTGCGGTTGCCATCGGTCGGTCACGTCAACCAGGTTCTCACACGCGTCTCGGGCGTCGGACCGGCGCGCCGGGGTATCGTCGTCCGAATCTGCACGAAGTTATAGCCGCTTCCGTCGGGGTGAGCGATCCTCACTGCCCGACGCGTGCGCGGCAGACAAGGAACCGAAGTCCACATGACAGACGTCGCCGACCGAAGCAACCCCGTGGGCAACGGAGGTGGCGGTCGCCGCAACGCGCGCCTTCCGCGGGACGCGCGGCGAGCCCAGTTGCTCACCGCCGCCAGCGAGATCTTCGTCGCCCGGGGCTACCACGCCGCCGGGATGGACGAGATCGCCGAATGCGCCGGTGTCAGCAAACCTGTTCTCTACCAGCACTTTCCAGGGAAGCTCGACCTCTACGTCGCCGTGTTGCAGAACTACGTCGACACCCTCATCGCCGGCGTTCGCCAGGCGCTGCGCTCCACCACGGACAACCGTCTGCGCGTCCGCGCCGCGGTCTTCGCGTTCTACGACTTCGTCGACACCGACACCCAGGGCTTCCGACTGGTCTTCGAGTCGGACCTGATGGGCGATCCGCAGGTTCAACGACGCGTCGACCAGGCGACCGAGGCGTGCGTCGACGCCGTCTTCGATCTGGTCAGCCACGATTCCGGCCTGGACCCGCACCGAGCCCGAATCCTGGCCGTCGGCCTCGTCGGAGCGAGCCAGTTCACCGCGCGGTACTGGCTCGAGGCGGACCGCCCGATCACCAAGGAGGAAGCCGTCGACACGACGGTGACACTGGCCTGGGGCGGCCTCTCCCACGTTCCCCTGCAGGCCGGCTGACGCTGCGCACGAAGCACGAGAGCCCCGCACCGAGATCGGTGCGGGGCTCTGCTGCCGTGACGGCCGGCGTCAGACGGCGGTTCGGGATCCGAATCCGACGCGTCGACTGTCCGACGGGCCGATCTCGACGTACGCCAACTTCGCGCCGGGGACGAGGTACTTGCGTCCCTTCTCGTCGACCAGGCTGAGCACACCTTCTCCGCCGAAGGCGGCGGTGACCAGCGCCTCCACCTCGTCGGGCGTCTGGACACTGTTCACGACCAGCTCCCGAGGGCTTTCTGCGATACCGATCTTGACCTCCACGGCCGACCTCCGAAACGTCGATGCTCGAGCGAACTACTGTCCGGTCCAGGCTAGTGCAGCCGCCGCGGGGTTCGGGGTCGCGGCGCACACGCCCTCAGCGAACACGACGCCGGACACGTCAGACGAGACCGAGCACCGCCATGCGCTCGGAATGCCGTACCTGCATGCGGTCGAACAGTGCGACGATCCCGTTGAAGTTGCCCGATGCCGTCATCACCAACTCGGTCAGTTCCTCGCGCTGCGCGAGGACGAACTGGGCCTGGGTGATGGCCTCCCCCAGCAACCGGCGACCCCAGAGCATCAACCGGTCCTTGTCCGACGGGCTCGCCTCGACCCGGGTCACGACCTCGCTGACCACGAACTCCGAATGGCCGGTCTCCGCGAGCACGTCGCGCACCGTCGCCGCGACGTCGTCCGGAAGACTGTGCGCGATCTCGCGGTAGAAGTCCGCGGCCAAACCGTCTCCGACATACGTCTTGACCAGCACCTCCATCCACGTCGAGGGCGCCGTGGACGCGTGGTACGCGTCGAGGGGTGCCGCGAACGGCTCGGTCACCGACAGGAGCTCGTGACCACGCCGTTCGAGGGCCGCCTGCAGAACCTCGAAGTGGTTCATCTCGGCGGCGGCCATGCTCGCGAGGTGGATCCGCCCGCGCAGGGTCGGTGCCATGCGCGCGTCCTCCACCAGCCGGTAGAAGGCCGAGATCTCGCCGTACGCGAGGACACCCAGGAGCGAGTCGATTCCCGGGTGGTCGGCGGGGACGATCGAGGTCTCGGACTCCGTGGCGGCCATGGCAGCAGACCTTACCGCCGCGGGGCCGTTCCGGGCGGAGACGACCGCGTCCGGCCGGGTCCTTCGCACGCCATCGCCGCCGGAGCAGGTAGAATTCTGTCCGAGCGATCCTCCGGAGCCGTTTTCCGATTCGGCACCGACCGTCGACGCGCCTCCACACGAGCCGTCACGGATCGCTCACCGACATTGTGCGCGCACCTGATTCGTGCTCGACCGCCGTTCAAGTCGGACATGTCCGCCCGTCGTCCGCACCAGCGGTCGCAGGTGCTCGAGAACGTGCGAGGCCTTGCGATCCGGTGGACACGCTCGCGGGATCGGTCCGGCTGCGATGACGGCCCGACGACGGATCGAGGGCATCGATTCGGGCCGCCACTCGGCCCTGGCCCTCACTCGTGCGTGCAGAACACGAGAGAGGCCGAACCCCTGAGCGAGACAACCGTCGACCACGAGACCGATCCCGTGGTGGAGAACACCGTGTCCGCGGTCATCGACACCACGCACGTCCCCCCCACCTTCGCCGAGCTCGGAGTGCACCCGGAGATCGTCCGCGGGCTCACCGACATCGGCATCGAGCGCACCTTCGCGATCCAGGAGCTGACCCTGCCCCTGGCCATGGCGGGCGACGACCTCATCGGTCAGGCCCGCACCGGCATGGGCAAGACCTTCGGCTTCGGAGTTCCCCTTCTGCACCGCCTGGCCACCGGTCCTGCCGGCGGATCCGGGACCAGCGTCCTCGACGGCACGCCGCGTGCTCTGGTGATCGTCCCGACGCGCGAGCTCTGCGTCCAGGTCACCAAGGACCTCGAGACCGCTGCGCGCCACCTCCGGTCCACCAACGGCAAGGTCGGCGTCATGTCGATCTACGGCGGTCGTCCGTACGAGGCGCAGATCGAGCAGCTGCGGTCCGGTGTCGACGTCGTCGTCGGTACCCCGGGACGCCTCCTCGACCTCGCCAAGCAGGGCCACCTGGTCCTGGGCAAGGTCGGCGTCCTGGTCCTCGACGAGGCCGACGAGATGCTCGACCTCGGGTTTCTGCCGGACATCGAACGCCTCATGGGCATGGTGCCGGAGAAGCGCCAGACGATGCTGTTCTCGGCCACCATGCCGGGACCCATCATCACGCTCGCGCGCACCTTCCTCACCCAGCCGACGCACATCCGGGCCGAGGAGGCGGAGTCCTCCGCGGTGCACGAGCGCACCGCCCAGCACGTGTTCCGTGCCCACGCACTGGACAAGGCCGAAATGGTCGCCCGCGTCCTGCAGGCGAACGGCCGCGGGGCCACCATGATCTTCACGCGAACCAAACGCACCGCGCAGAAGGTGGCCGACGACCTCGGCGAGCGCGGATTCGCAGTGGGCAGTGTCCACGGCGACCTCGGGCAGGTCGCGCGTGAGAAGTCCCTCAAGTCGTTCCGCGACGGCAAGATCGACGTGCTGGTGGCCACCGACGTCGCCGCGCGCGGCATCGACATCGACGACGTCACCCACGTCATCAACTATCAGTGCCCCGAGGACGAGAAGACGTACGTCCACCGCATCGGCCGCACCGGCCGCGCAGGACGCACCGGCATCGCCGTGACGCTCGTGGACTGGGACGACATCCCCCGCTGGCAGCTGATCGACAAGGCGCTGGTCCTGGGCATCCCGGACCCGGTGGAGACCTACTCGAGCTCGCCGCATCTCTTCGCCGAACTCGACATCCCCGAAGGCGTGACCGGCAGCATCGCCAAGCCCGGTCGCGGCTCCGGCGACTCCCGCACCGAGAAACCCCGCACCGAGAAGCCCCGCACCGAGAAGTCCCGGTCTGCCGGTGCCACCACGGCCACGCAGGATCCCGCGGCGGGGACGGGAGCCGGTGAGTCCGCCTCGACCGCACCCCGGCGCAGTCGCTCCCGCCGACGCACGCGTGCCGGCGACAGCGGTGACACCACGTCGGATCGGCGCGCCGCGTCGCCCGACACCGGTCCCGCGGTAGCCGCCGAGTCGGGCGACGACTCCACCGACCGTCCCCGGAGACGCCGTCGCCGTCGGACCGCATCCGGACGTTCCGGCGAGCCGAACGCCACGGGAGACACTCGCGCGGCGTCGGATTCGTCGACCTCGAGCACCGACTGACTTCTCGGTAGGTGATCGCTCCCGAACGGCGTACGCGCGCCGACCTGATCGTCGCGGCGACCATCGTCCTCGTCCTGATGGTCGCCGCGTCGGTGATCTGGCTCCGCAGCGACGCGCGGGGCACCACGTCCGTCACCGCGGACACACCGCTCGCGCTGCCCGCGTCGGCGTTGTCCGTCCCGGAATCGCTGACCGAACGGTGGCGCGCGCCGGATCCCGCGCTCGGTCCCGTGACCGCCGTCGGCGGCGCGATCGTCGTCGGCGGCGAGAACTCCGTTCGCGGGCTGAACCCGGTCGACGGCGTCGAGGCGTGGTCCTACGTCCGGGATCGCCCGCTCTGCGCCATGGTGGGGGCCTGGGACGCGGCCGTGGCCGCGTTCTCCGATCCTCGTGGTTGCGGTCAGGTCACCGAACTCGACGGGTCCACGGGTGAACGGCGAGACCAGCGCACCAACGACGCCGATCCGTCGGTGACGCTCACGTTCGACGGGACCTACGTGACCCAGGCCGGGCCCACTCGGCTCGAGGTGTGGAGGTCCGACCTCGTGCGCACCATCGAGTACGGGCGCGTCGCCGCTCCGGTCAGCTCCGGTGATCAACCGCGCTCCGGATGCACGTTGCTGTCCACCGGGTCGAGCAGCGCGCGTCTGGCGGTGCTCGAACAGTGTCCGGACGAGGACGGGCCGCGGCTCACCGCCCAGAACCCGGTACCCGAGGACAACACCGAGCCCGAGATCAACGGCTCCACCGTTCTCACCGACGTGCCCGTCGGGGGCGGCGGTGCGCGCGTCCTCGCGGTGGTGGGAGACCGCATCGGGCTGTACCTACCGCCATCGGGTACCAATCCGGCTCGGGTCGCCGTCTTCGACGGATCGTCCGAGTTCGCGTCCGCGCAGGCCCTGGACGAGCCGGCGGCGCCGACGGCGGGACCGGCGGACGTCACCCGCACCGGAACGGTGCTGTCCTGGTGGACCGGCGGCTCGACGATCGGTTTCACCCAGATCGACCTGGCGCAACGCTGGGTCCTGCCGGACACCCTGGGGCCCGGCGCCGTCATGGCGGGCCAACTGCTGGTACCGATCTCGGACGGTCTCGCCGTGGTCGACATCGGGAACGGAGTGGTCACCCGGACCATCGCCGTCGATCGCGGCGGCTACGACGGTCCGGTCACCCTCGCGGTGCTCGGAACCGGCGTCGTGGAGAAGCGCGGCGACGAGGTCGTGTCCCTGCAGTAGCCGGGGCCGTCCCGTCAGTCCTCGGCGACGTACGTCCGTAGCTCGGCCCCGTCGAACCAGTGCGCCGCCAGGTTGTCGGCGAGATCGCGATAGGCCTGCGCACCCTTGTTCTTGCGCCCGGCGATGACCGACGTCCCCGACGCCGACGCCTCGGCGAATCGCACGGTCCGCGGAATCGGCGGTGCGATCACCGGAATGTCGTATCGGCCGGAGACGTCGGCCAGCACGTCGCGACTGTGGGTGGTCCGCGAGTCGTAGAGCGTGGGGAGCGCACCGAGCAACGTCAGCGTCGGATTGGTGATCTGCTGGATCTCGCTCACCGTGCGCAGCAGCTGCCCCACACCGCGGTGCGCCAACGTCTCGCACTGCAGCGGGACCAACACCGAATCGGCAGCGGTCAGACCGTTGAGCGTCAACACCCCGAGGGACGGCGGGCAATCGACGACGATCACGTCGAAGTCGTCCGCCACGGTGGCCAGAGCGCGCTTGAGCGTGTACTCGCGGCCGGGCCGCATCAGCAGCATCGCCTCGGCACCCGCCAGGTCGATCGTCGCGGGCAGCAAGGCCGCGCCTTCCGCCGTCTCGAGAATCGCCTCGCTCGCCGGTACCCCCGCGGTGAGCACCTCGTGAACCGAGGTGGTCAACTTGTCCGGGTTGTGCCCCAACGAGAACGTCAGGCTGCCCTGCGGGTCGAGATCGACGACCAGCACCCGCTTCTGCAGGGCCACCAATGCCGCACCGAGAGACGCCACGGTGGTGGTCTTGGCGACGCCACCCTTCTGATTCGCCACTGCGAGGATCGTCGTCACCCGCTGATCTTGACACTCGGTGCCGCACGGTGTCGCGGTTCGGGGTCCCCGCGGCGTGGCGAACGCCTCGTCGTGCGGCGAGGCGCAGGCCGTTCCCTCGCCCCCGTGGATGCTTTGGAACAATTCACGTCATGTCCACCCCCTCGCACCGTGTCCGCCGACTCGTCCTGCTCCGTCACGGCGAAACCGAGTGGGCGGCAGCGGGTAAGCACACCGGATCGACCGACGTTCCCCTCACTCCGCACGGCGAGCAGCAGGCCGTACGCGCCGGTCGACTCCTCGCCGAACTCGATCTGCAGAGTCCGCTGGTGATCTCCAGCCCGCGCGAACGGGCCACGCGCACCGCCGAACTCGCCGGGCTGGCGATCGACCGGACGTGGGACGCGACGAGCGAATGGGATTACGGCACGTACGAGGGCCTCACGACCCCGGAGATCCGAGAGACCGCCCCGCACTGGACGGTGTGGACGCATCCGTGTCCCGGCGGAGAGAGCATGGAGGCCGTCACCACACGGGCCGACCTCGTGTTATCCGTCGTGGAACCGGCGCTCGTGGAGCGAGACGTGATTCTCGTCGGCCACGGACACTTCTCCCGCGCCGTCGTGGCCCGCTGGGTGCATTTTCCCACGATCGAGGGTCGCCGCTTCGCTCTCGGTCCGGCGGCGCACTCCGTCCTCGGGTACGAGCACGGCTTTCGGCAGATACTCGCGCACAACGTCGACTCGCGCACGCCCCGGTCCGGCCGGGAACGAACGCGTCCGGAGAACTAGGGCGTGCGGCCGGATCCGTCCGGTCGACGCTCGTTCGGTCCGGGTTCGTCGATGTACTCGTCGAGCATCCACCGCGACGCCGGCCCACAGAACAGACACACGAGCACGGTCACGACGGTCACGCCGAGGACGGTTCCGTAGAGCGGCTGCTGCGAATCGGTCAACAGAGACCAGACGACGGGCAGCAGCAACAGCTGAGCCACGATGGCGATCGCTCGCCCCCACCGATTCCCGAGCACCAGGGCGACACCGCCGGTGCCGATCGCTCCACCGAGAACCAGGAACCAGATGGCCGTGCCGAATCCGTTGGCCACCGTTTCGTCGGCGCCGGCGAATCCGCGCACCACCAGGACCACGGCGGCGACGAGCGCGACCGCACCCTCGCCGGCCACGAGAACACCGGCCAACCGGATCGGGGCCGGGGCATCGGCACCGGACTTCGAAGAAGGCACCCAGCCACCCTAGAGCAACCGAGGAGGCCCGCGCCCGACGCGGCGGCCGGGGTCGGGACGGCCCGAGGTCGTGACCGGAGCGGGACCGCGCGCGTCTAGGCTGGTCGCTCGTGCGAGCCATTCTCATCGTCAATCCGAATGCCACGTCGACCACCGCGGCGGGACGCGACCTGGTTGCTCACGCGTTGGCCAGTCGGGTCTCGTTGTCGGTGATTCACACCACGCACCGCGACCACGCCAGCGAGATCGCCGTGGAGGCACGACGAGCCGGAATCGGTCTGGTGATCGTCCACGGCGGGGACGGCACCGTCAACGAGGTGGTCAACGGCCTGCTGGGCACGCCGGCTCCGACGTCGATGCAATCGGTGACCGTCGGCCCGGTCCCCGTGCTCGCCGTCGTTCCCGGCGGGTCGGCCAACGTGTTCGCCCGGTCGCTGGGCATCGAGCGCGACCCCGTCGAGGCCACGAACCAGCTGATCGATCTCATCGACGCGGGAAGTGTGCGTCGAATCGGTCTGGGACACTGCGACAAACGGTGGTTCACGTTCAACGCCGGGATGGGATGGGACGCGGACGTCTGCCTGGCCATCGACGACGGGCGGAAGAGCGGCGAACCCGTCTCACCGCTGCGATACGTCCGTGTCGCCGTGTCCACCTTCTTCCGCCGCAAGCGGCGCGACCCGCTCCTGACCGTCACGGTGGACGGCTCCGAGCCCGTCGACGGGGTTCACTATGCCTTCGTGTCGAACTCCGATCCGTGGACGTACTTCGACGATCGTGAGGTGCACACGAATCCGGGCACTCGTTTCGACAGTGGACTCGGCATCTTCGCGATGCGGTCCACGGCGGCATTCCGGTCGCTGCGAGTCGTCGCGCAAATGCTTTCTGCGAAGTCGGATCCACGCTCGTCGGCATTGCTGAGAATGGACGACGTTCCGCGGATCGTGGTGCGGTCCGACGAGCCCGTGGGCCTGCAACTGGACGGCGATTTCATGGGCGAGCGAACCGAGGTGGAGTTCGCGTCCGCGCCCGACGCCCTCGCGGTCGTCGCACCCCTACCTGCTCGAACGTCCTGAAGCCAAGCAAATGTGTTTCACATCTCGGAATCCGGGTACCAGACCACAGCGTCCGGTTGCAAATTCATCCGAGTGAGCTTGCCCACGCAGCGGCGTGAATCTATTGACATCCCCACTGTTCGTGAAAGCATTCATGAGTAACAGCGCGGAAACATTTCATGCTGCGCACTTGAACTGCATCGAAACAGACCGACACCGATCGACAGCGCACCATGGCGCTCAGTAAGGAGTACGAGAATGGATTGGCGCCACCAGGCAATCTGTCGCGACGAGGACCCGGAACTGTTCTTCCCGGTGGGAAACAGCGGACCGGCTCTCGCGCAGATCGCCGATGCCAAGGTTGTCTGCAACCGTTGCCCCGTCACCGCCGACTGCCTCTCCTGGGCCCTCGAGTCGGGCCAGGACGCGGGCGTGTGGGGCGGGATGAGCGAAGACGAGCGTCGCGCGCTCAAGCGTCGAAACGCACGCACCCGCGCCCGCTCCGCGGTCTGACCCGGACGTAGATCGTCCCGAGCAACCGTTCGACCTCGACGCGGTTCCACGAAGCCCGGCACCGACAGGTGCCGGGCTTTTTCGTGCGCCGGCCCGGTCGCGGGGCGTCATCGGCGCTCTCGTCGACCGAGCGGAATGGTCAGAACGGCGTCCGTTCCGCCGTCCGGCCCCGGGCGGACGACGAAGTTCCCGTCGAGCTCGACCGACACGAGGGTACGCACGATCTGCAGTCCCAGCCGGTCCGAGGCCGTCGCGTCCACGCCGTCCGGCACACCGCGGCCGTCGTCTCGTACGGTGACGTCGAGGGTGCGGGCCGAGCGCGTCGCGAGAACGACGACCCGACCGGCGGACCCCGGATCGAATCCGTGTTCCATCGCGTTCTGGACCAGCTCGGTGAGCACCATGATCAGTGGGGTGGCTCGCTCCGCGGGAAACGATCCGAGACTGCCCCAACGCGTCACCGCCATCTGCGACGACAGCGATCCGATGTCGACCATCACCGGTATCAGGCGATCGACCACCACGTCGAGGTCGACGACCTCGTCCACCGACGACGACAACACGTCGTGCACCAGGGCGATTGACGTCACCCGCCGAACCGATTCCGTCAACGCCACTTTCGCCTCGTCGTTCTCGGTGCGTCGGGCCTGCATCCGCAACAGTGCAGCCACCGTCTGCAGGTTGTTCTTGACGCGATGATGGATCTCGCGAATCGTGGCGTCCTTGCTGAGCAGAGCCCGGTCGCGCCGGGTCACCTCGGTGACGTCGCGAACCAGCACCACCGCGCCCACGGACCGACCCGACGGTCGCAGCGGAACCGTCCGCAACAGAACCGTGGCCCCGCGCGCCTCGACCTCCATGCGGCGTCCCCGCAGCGAGCGCACCGACTCGCCGATGTGGGCGGCGATCTCGTCCGCGTCGAACGGATCGGTGACCAGCGATCGCGTGGATTCCGCGAGGTCGTGACCGGGTAGATCGGCCGTCAGGCCCATCCGGTGGTACGCGGAGACCGCGTTGGGGCTGGCGTAGGACACCACGCCGAGGGTGTCGAGGCGAACGAAACCGTCGCCGACGCGCGGACTCGAGTTCACGTCGGTCTTCTCCGTCGGAGCGGGAAAAGACCCCTCGGCGATCATGTCGCACAGGTGGTGCGCGCAGTCGCGGTACGCCGATTCGAGCAGACTGGGCGGTCGGCCGGACACCGGAGCCGAATCCCTGGTCAGCACGGCCACGATGCGCCCGTCGACACGGACGGGCACGGCGTCGTCGGGCGGTCCGGCGTCCGAGGCGAACTCTCCCCTCGGGCGGACGATGGCCGTCGCGCGGAGACAGTCGAGAACCTGGGGATGCTCCGCGGGCGAGACGACTGCGCCCACCTTGTCGACCGGAAGGACCGTCGGCGCGGTGGTAGGTCGGCACTGCGCCACGCACACCAGCCGACCCGGGTCCGGCGATTCTTCTCTCACCCACAACAGAACGTCGGCGAACGACATGTCGGCGAGCAGTTGCCACTCGGCGACGACGCGCTGCAGATGATCGACGGCGCTGCCCGGCAGGTCGGTGTGCTCGGCCAGAAGATCGGACAGGGTGGACACGGCGCAGTGGCTCCGTCGGACCGAGTCAGCCGATCACGGCGATCAGGTCACCCTGCTGGATGACGTCGCCCACCCGCACGCCGACCGAGGTGACGGTGCCGGAACTCTCGGCCAGAACCGGGATCTCCATCTTCATCGACTCCAGGATCACCACCGTGTCGCCGTCTCGCACCCGATCGCCTTCGGCGACCATGATCTGAAACACCGTCGACACCATCTCGGCGCGGACATCCTCGGCCATGACGAATCCCTTCTTGCCGCAGGCGGACTCACCGCGCCGAGCCGACGCACGGAGTCCGGTCGGTCTCGCTGAGCCGACCACTCGTGGTACAGCCAACCACACGTGGAAGAATGCCTGTGAAACGGAAGGAGATCCACCATGGGCAAGCGAGGACGCAAGAAGCGCGCGCGCAAGAAGAACGCCGCCAATCACGGTAAGCGGCCCAACGCCTGATCGGGCACACACACGAACGAGGGGCCGAGACGCACTGCGTCTCGGCCCCTCGTCGTTTCGGGTCTCGTCGTCTGCGGTGATCCGTCAGACCGTTCGGTCCTCCGACGTGATCGTCACGGACTTGCGGATCTCCAGGGTCAGGCGTTCCCGCAGCCCCTCGGGCGCCCGCTCTCCCCCGCACTTACGGCCGATCAGGGATTTGATCTTCTCCTCGATGCCGTACTGCGCCAAGCACGATCCGCAGCTGTCCAGATGCAGTTGCACACGGCGCCGACTGCCTTCGTCGCACTCGTTGTCGAGCAGCGTCCAGACGTCGGCGATGACCGCGGAGCAGTCCAGATCCTCGAATTGGTTCTCGCTCATCGAACGACCTCCTCGGAGTCGGCTGCGGCGGTGTTCGACGGTTCCGAGCGGGTGAACCCGCGATCGCGGGCCACTTCGGCGAGTTCCCCGCGCAACTGCTTGCGGCCGCGGTGGAGCCGGGACATCACGGTGCCGATGGGGGTGCCCATGATCTCGGCGATCTCCTTGTACGGAAATCCCTCGACGTCCGCGTAGTACACCGCCATGCGGAAATCTTCCGGTAGCGCCTGGAGCGCCGCCTTGATGTCGTCGTCGGGCAGCGCGTCGAGCGCCTCGACCTCGGCCGATCGGAGCCCGGTCGACGTGTGCTCCGCGGTCGCCGCGAGCTGCCAGTCCGTGATCTCGTCGGTGGGATACTGCGCGGGTTGGCGCTGCTTCTTCCGATACGAGTTGATGTAGGTGTTGGTGAGGATGCGGTACAGCCAGGCCTTGAGGTTGGTGCCCTCACGGAAGCTCTTGAAGGCGGTGTACGCCTTCACGTACGTCTCCTGCACCAGATCCTCGGCGTCGGAGGGATTGCGGGTCATGCGCAACGCGGCGCCGTAGAGCTGGTCGAGCAGCGGAAGCGCGTCGCGTTCGAACCGCGCGGTGAGATCCTCTGCGCTCTCGGTCGAGCGGATTCCGTCCTCGGTTTCGAGCAGGGCGGGATCCACGGTACCGGTGGTGTGACCGTCGGGCGTACCCGCGGTTCCCGGATCGGCGCTCCTGCCGGCATGTGCTGTCGATTCGTCCGTCACGCTGATCCCTTCGGTCGCCTCGAGCGCGGGCAGACCGGCGGCATCTGCGCCACCGGTGCTCACCGGCGACTTTACCGGTGCGAGCACCACCACATTCGTCAGCGTACGGCGGGGTGACACGGTCGCGACACTCATCCGCACCTCCTTCACATCGTGAGGACCGGCGCCGATCCGGAAGCATCCGGCCGAACGACAGTCCGTTCTCCTCGGTGCAACAGCCCCGTCTCCGGTCCTGTTCCCGGTCGGATCCGTCCGGAGCGCTAGGGTCGATCCGACGTCGTCGACCGCTCGGAGGTGCTCGTGTCCGCATCGGCCACGCCCGCGACCACCCTGCTGATCCGCCGCGGGATCGACTTCACGACTCACACGTACGAACACGACGCCCGCGCCGGCTCGTTCGGCGACGAGGCCGTGGCCGCCCTGTCGACCGACCTCGACATCGACCACCGCCAGGTGTTCAAGACCCTGGTGTTGCGAACCAAGGTCCGCTCTCTGGTGGTCGCCGTACTCCCCGTTCCCGAGTCGCTGTCGCTCAAAGCGGCGGCCTCGGCACTCGGTGTCGGCAAGGTGGCCATGGCAGAGCGTGCCCCCGCCGAGCGCTCCACCGGCTACGTGTTCGGCGGCATCTCGCCGGTGGGGCAGCGCACGCCGCTTCCCACGGTGGTCGATGCGACTGCCCTGCACTGGGATCGCGTGTTGTGCAGCGGCGGCCGCCGCGGTCTCGAGATCGCACTCGACCCTCGCGACCTGGTCGCGATCACCGGTGCCGTCGTGGCGGACGTTCTCGCGTGATCCGGACGGTCGCTGCCGCTCGGTGTCCGCTGCGGTGAGAGAATCGTCGTCGTGACGCCCTGGACTGCCCCCCTCGCCCCCGGACCCGTTCGTGCGACGGTCGCGCTTCCCGGATCGAAATCCATGACCAATCGTGCGCTGGTGCTGGCGGCGCTGGCCGACGGTCCGTCCACCGTGACGGGCACGCTTCGCAGCCGGGACACCGACCTCATGATCGACGCACTTCGCACCCTGGGCGCCACGATCGACATCGACGCGGACGACCCCACCTCGGTGCGGGTCGTCCCCGGCCCCCTGCGCGGCGGGCACGTGGACTGTGGTCTGGCCGGAACGGTGATGAGATTCGTACCGCCCGTCGCGGCGCTGGCAACCGGCGATTCGACCTTCGACGGCGACGAGCACGCGCGCACGCGACCCCAGCGGACCATTCTCGATGCTCTGCGCGGCCTGGGAGTGCGCGTGGACGGCGACCGGCTCCCGTTCGTCGTCGGCGGCGCGAACGGAGTTCGAGGTTCGGTCGTGCGCCTCGACGCGTCCGGGTCCTCCCAGTTCGTATCGGGTCTGCTGCTCTCGGCGGCCCGGTTCGTCGACGGGCTGACCGTCGAGCACGTCGGACCACCGGTGCCGTCCATGCCCCACATCGAGATGACGGTGGCGATGCTGCGCGAGAACGGCGTGGTCGTCGACACCGCCGCGGAGACCGGCGTCGCCGACACCTGGACGGTGCGGCCGGGTCCCATTCGCGCCGTCGACCGCGTCATCGAACCCGACCTCTCCAACGCGACACCGTTCCTCGCGGCCGCCGCCGTCACGGCGGGTGAGGTGACCGTTCCCCTGTGGCCCGCCTCGACGACACAGCCGGGCGACGCCTTTCGTCGGATCCTCGCCGACATGGGTGCGTCGGCCACCCGGACGGCACACGGTCTCACCGTTCGCGGACCGGCCGCGTTGACGGGCCTCGACGTCGACCTGCACGACGTCGGCGAGCTGACCCCGACGGTCGCCGCCATGGCCGCGCTCGCGACGTCCCCGTCCCGCCTGCGGGGCATCGCGCACCTCCGGGGACACGAGACCGATCGTCTCGCCGCGCTCGCGGCCGAGCTCGGTTCGCTCGGGTGCCGGGTCGAGGAGACCGAGGACGGCCTGGTGATCACCCCGGCTCCGATGACCGGCGGCCCCTGGCGCGCGTACGCCGACCACCGGATGGCCACAGCGGGCGCCGTGGTCGGTCTACGAGTCGGCGGAATCGACGTCGACGACATCGACTCGACGGCGAAGACGCTGCCCGATTTCGCCCGGTTGTGGAACGCCATGCTGGGCGGCGCGTCCTGACTCGGCAGACCGGCGCGGGCCGCCTGCCGCACTACGACGAGTCCGATGTACGCATTCGGCCGGGCAAGGGCACGCGCCCCCGGACCAAGACTCGTCCGACACACGCCGACGCGGAGCGCGCGATGGTGGTGACCGTCGACCGCGGACGGTGGGGTGTGGTTCTCGACGGTGACCCCGATCGTTTCGTCGTTGCCATGCGTGCACGCGAACTCGGGCGCGTACCCATCGTGGTGGGCGACGAGGTGGGGGTGGTCGGAGACGTCTCGGGGCGTGTCGACGCGCTCGCACGCATCGTCCGGGTCGAGGATCGCCGCACCGTGTTGCGACGCACGGCCGACGACACGGACCCGTACGAACGCGTGGTGGTGGGCAACGCGGACCGGCTGCTGATCGTGGTCGCACTCGCCGATCCGCCTCCCCGGTCCGGATTCGTGGAGCGGGCGATGGTGGCCGCGTACGTGGGCGGGCTGCAACCGGTATTGGTGCTGACCAAAGACGATCTGGCCGATGCCGGTGATTTCGCCGCAGTGTTCGCCGGTCTCGACGTGCCCGTGGTGATGGCGGGCAGAGATCGACCGCTCGACGATCTGCATCGGCTGATCGACGGTGGCTTGTCCGCTCTCATCGGCCATTCCGGGGTGGGGAAATCCACGTTGGTCAACCGACTCGTCCCCGAGGCGCACCGCGCGGTGGGTGTGGTGTCCGGCGTGGGCAAGGGTCGCCACACGTCCACCCAGTCGGTGGCGCTGCATCTACCGGAGGGCGGCTGGGTGATCGACACGCCCGGAATCCGATCGTTCGGACTCGCCCACATCTCGCCGGGTGACGTGGTGTCCGCGTTCTCGGATCTCGCTGTCACTGTTCAGGATTGCCCGCGCGGATGCACCCATCTCGGACCACCGGCCGATCCGGAGTGCGCGTTGGACACGTTGACCGACCAAGCGGCGCACCGCGTTTCCGCGGTGCGCCTGCTGCTGAAGGCCGTCATGAGCAACGACGCCTGGGTACGCGACCCGAGCTGAGCTCGGGTCGCGTCGGTGTTCTGGCGGGAGATGTCCTGGCGGGAGATGTCCTGGCGGGAGATGTCCTAGCGGGAGATCAACTTCCGGAGTCCCCGCCGCTTCTTCGACGTCAGGTTCGCGGTACGCAGTCCGACGCGACGACCGGTCTCGGGATCGACGATCGGGGCGACCGCCCCACCGAACTTGCGCTCGGACGCAGTCTCCGGTGCGTCGTCCGCCGTCGCCGTGAGGTACTTGTCCGGCAACGAGAGCTTGGCGATGGTCCGCCACGACTTCGCGTACTGCAGCGGGAACGAGCCCGTGGTGTACGGAAGATCGTACTTCTCGCACAGCCCGCGAATCCGAACGCTGATGTCCGCCAACCGATTACTCGGAAGGTCGGGGAACACGTGATGCTCGATCTGGTAGCAGAGGTTGCCACTCATGAACGCGAGAACCGGTCCGGCGTTGAAGTTGGCACTGCCCAGCATCTGGCGCAGGTACCACTGGCCCTGCGACTCGCCATCGAGGTCCTTGCGCGTGAACTTCTCGGCACCGTCGGGGAAGTGGCCGCAGAAGATCACCGCGTTGGTCCAGATGTTGCGGATGACGTTGGCGGTGATGTTCGCGGTCAGCGACGAGCGGAACGAGGCCGCCGGTGACACGGACGTCGCGGCCGGCGTGATGACGTAGTCCTTGAGCATCTGGCGGCCGACCTTGTCTCCGACTTCCTTCAGCTTGCGCCGCGTCTCCTCCTTGGGAACCCGGCCCTTCACGGCCTTGCCGAGTTCCAGATGCTGAACGGCCACACCGTATTCGAAGAGCAGCATGAGCAACGTGTTGTAGACGAGGTTGCCGGCGTTGAACGGAACCCACTTGCGGTCGCGGGTCACCCGGATGAGGCCGTAGCCCACGTCGTCGTCCATGCCCAGCACGTTGGTGTACTTGTGGTGGATGTAGTTGTGGGTCTGCTTCCAGTGCGCGGACGGCCCCGTGTTGTCCCATTCCCAGGACGTCGAATGGATCTCCGGGTCGTTCATCCAGTCCCACTGGCCGTGCATCACGTTGTGCCCGAGCTCCATGTTCTCGATGATCTTCGAGACTCCCAGAACGGCACTTCCGGCCCACCAGGCCACCCGCTTGTCGCTGGCGAGCAGGGTCGTACGGCCGATGGCCTCGAGTCCTCGCTGCAAGCGGATCGTGTTGCGGATGTACTTGGCATCCTTCTCACCGCGGGATTCCTCGATCTCGCGCCGCAGGGCGTCGAGTTCGTGTCCGAGAGCCTCGACATCGGATTCGGTGAGGTGCGCGTACTCCTTGACATCGGAGATGGCCATGTTCAGCTCCTCGAGTAGTGTCGACGCCCTCGCTCGAGGGCCGTTCGCACTACCGTACCGGAACTTACGCCTCCGTAGGTTACGGTCGCGTATGTGTGTGACGCATCACCGCGCGGCGACCGCGGATGCCTGGTGCCGAGCCGAGCGGAACGCAGCGCGAGCTTCCGAACGCGCCTCGCGCAGGGCCGATCGCAGGCCCCGCTTACGTCCGGTGATCGCGTCGAAACGCACCCGGTCGACCACCGAGTTCTCGCCGGTGTGGAACCGCTTCTCCGAGCTGGTCTCCGGGGCATCGTCCGAGGTCCGACGCAGTACCGAGTCGGGAAGCGCGAGCTTGAAGATGGTGCGAAGCGACAGCCAGTACTGCGTCGCCAGGTGACCGGTGGTGTACGGCAGGTCGTATTTGTCGCACAACTGACGCACCGTGGTCGAGATCTCGGCGTATCGGTTGCTCGGCAGATCCGGGAACATGTGGTGCTCGATCTGGTAGCAGAGGTTGCCGCTCATGAACGCCATCGCCGGTCCGGCGGTGAAGTTGGCGCTGCCCAGCATCTGGCGCAGGTACCACTCCTCCCGCGTCTCGGTCTCGAACTGGCCCATCGTGAACTTCTCGGCCCCGTCCGGGAAGTGGCCGCAGAAGATCACCGCGTACGCCCAGAGGTTGCGGATCACGTTGGCGGTCAGGTTCGCGCCGACGGCCCGGCGCCACCCCGGTCCGGCGAGCGCCGGGAACAGCACGAAGTCCTTGACCACCTGGGTGCCGATCTTCCGGACGAACGCTCGGTTCGGCTCGGACTTCGTCGACCAGCGCGAGCCGCCGACCTGGTCCTGAGCGGCTTCGAGGTCGTGCAGGGCGATGCCCCACTCGAACGTCAGCGCGAGCACCAGGTTGGCCAGCGGCTGCGCGAGGTTGATCGGCTTCCACTGCTCGTCGCGGGTCATGCGGAGAATGCCGAACCCGATGTCGTGGTCCATCCCGACGATGTTGGTGTACGTGTGGTGCGAGTAGTTGTGCGCTCGCTTCCACTGCGCGGACGGGCCCGTCTGGTCCCACTCCCAGTTGACGGAATGGATCTCCGGATCGTTCATCCAGTCCCACTGGCCGTGCATCACGTTGTGGCCGAGTTCCATGTTCTCGATGATCTTGCTGGTCGCCAGCAGCGCAGTGCCGACCAGTGCGGCCGGACGCCACTTCGATCCCATGATCGCGACCCGACCGGCGACTTCGAGAACGCGCTGTGCGGCGATGGTGCGTCGGATGTAGCGCGCGTCCCGCTCGCCGCGTGACTCCTCGACGTCGCGACGCAGCGCATCGAGCTCGCGCCCGAAGGCCTCGATGTCCGCGTCCGTCAGGTGCGCGAATTCCCGAATGTCCGTGATCGCCATTGGCGGTTACTCCCGAGATCGAATGTTGGCCGTCGACGGCCGAGGGGCGCGTCGTGCCTCGAGCCGACAGGTTCGGCGGGCAGCCTCCTCCGACAATAGCCGAATCCCGCGAGTTGCCGAATGGCCCCGGCGCGGGGCACATCTCACAGTTCGACCGTGCAATCCCCCGCTGCAGCCGAAATGCAGGTCTGAATGCGCTCGCCGTGCGAATGTTCCTTGCCCGAGCGCAGATCGCGCACATGACCGTCCGTCAACGGTGCGACGCAGGTCTGACAGATTCCCATCCGACACCCGAAAGGCATTGCCACGCCGACCTTCTCGCCGGCCTCGAGCAGGGTCGTGGCCCCGTCGATCTCCACCGTTCGGCCGGACACGGAGAACGTCACGGTGCCACCCTCGGCCGATCCGGAACGTGCGATCTCGAACCGTTCGGTATGCAGACGATCCGCGATCCCGGCGCCCTTCCAGACCCGCTCGAGGTCGTCCAGCATGGCAACGGGGCCACACGCCCACGTCTGCCGTTCTCGCCAATCCGGAAATCGATCATCGAGCGAGGTCGGGTCGAATTTTCCGTCCGACCGGGTCAACTGGACGTGCGAGACGAACGACTCGTGGGCCCGATCCAATCGCTCCAGTTCGGTGGCGAACATCACCTCGTCCTCGGACGGGGCGGAGTGCACGTGGACGACGTCGGGCATCCGGTCCCGGCCGTCGAGGCTGCGCAGCATTCCGATGACCGGCGTGATTCCACTGCCGGCGGTGACGAAGAGAATCTTCTCCGGCGGAGGCTCGGGCAGCGCGAAGTCCCCCTTCGGGGCGGCCAGCCGCACGATGGTGCCTGCGGGCACTCCGCCGACGAGGTGCGACGACAGAAATCCCTCCGGCATCGCCTTGACGGCGATCGAGATCTGCTTGTCCTTCCAGTCGGGCGCGGACGTCAAGGAGTACGAGCGCCAGTGCCATCGGCCGCCGATGTGCAGACCGATCCCGATGTACTGCCCCGGGCGGTAGTCGAAGTCGAAGCCCCAGCCCGGTTGGATCACGATGGTCGCCGAGGTCTCCGTCTCGGATTCGACACGCACGATGCGTCCGCGCAGCTCGCGGGCCGACCACAGCGGGTTGGCCAGATGCAGGTAATCGTCCGGGATCAGCGGGGTGGTGATCCGCGCGAGTGCGCCACGCACCAGGTTGGCCGCCGGTCGCCGCGGAGAAGACACACCGGCAACCGGAGCTTCGAGCCACTCTTTGAGTCCCACAGAGAATCCGTTCCTCGGTCCGACGGGTCGACAAGAACCACAGCTGCTAGAGCAGCTCCAGGAGAAACGGTATCTCCTGCGGCGCGTACCACGCGAGTTCGTGATCCTCGGCGTCGCCGAGGACGAACTCGGCATCGGTGTCACCCAGATCGGCGGCGTCGATCTCGGCCACCGCGGCCCGTACGGCGTCCTCGGCCCCGACCAGATCCACGTGGATCGACGCGACCTCGGCGAGGGCGAGCGGCGCGGCCAGACGTACCACCGCGTCGTCGAGATCGGGGCGAAGCTTCACGTCCTCCACATCGGCGGCGATCACCACCCGGCGGTAACGGGACGACGACGAATCCGCGACCACGGCTCCCTCGGGATCGGCGGTCTCCGCATCCTCGGCGTCGTCGATCTCCGTGCCGAGCAGTCGCATCGAGGCGCGGGCGGCCTCACGGAGCGCGACGTCCGCGAGCTCGTCGTCCTCCCCCGCGGTGTACGCCGCGCGCAGGGCGGGGGTGACGGCGAAGGCGGTCCGACTGATCGGGTTCAGCTCACCGTCGTCGACGAGCGTGTGCAGCATGGCGATGGTCGCCGGAACGAAGACCCTCACGTGAATGCGTCATCCTCTCGGGTTCTTGTCGTCGGCCGCGTCGAGGAGTTCCTCGAGCGCCTCGTGCACGAGTGTGGTCACCACATCTATATCCGGCATGGCCGCGCGATCGGCGTTGACACCGTAGTAGACGTTGCCGTCGTACGACGTGAGGCCGATGGACAAGGCCTGGTTGCGGACGAGCGGCGGTACCGGATACATCTCGAGCATCCGAGCGCCGCCGACGTACAGCGAGAACTGCGGGCCGGGCGCGTTGGTGACGATCACATTGAACATACGCTGCGACAGACTGCTGCCCACCCGCGCTCCCATCGCGTGCAGGGTCGCCGGGGCGAACCCCGTCAGCGCGATCAACGTCGACGCGGTCACCCCGTTGCTCTGGCGCAAGTGCGCCTCGGTGGCGTGCGAGACATGGGACAGGCGAACGACCGCATTGGGCTCTCCGACCGGGAGGTCGATGAGAAAGGACTCGACCTCGTTGGCGGGAAACTCGGTGGCGGACGACTCGGTGGGTGCGGCCGAGCCGACGGGGATCGACCCCGCGACCTCGGAGTCGCCGGCGGCCCGTGGGTGCACCGACAACGGAACCATCGCACGCACCGTCGTCGACGCGGTGACCGGCTCACCGCGCGAGAGCAACCAGTTCCGAAGCGCCCCGGCGACGACCGTGAGCACGACGTCGTTGACGGTGCCGCCGAACTTCGCGCGTATGCGGCGGTAATCGTCGAGATCGGTCTTGGCCACCGAGAACCGACGGTTGCGCGAGATGGTCGTGTTCAACGGACTGGTCGGCGCCGGCTGCGCCGCCGTGCGCACCACGGCCGCCACGCGTCCCACTGCCCGTACCGCGCCACCGGCAGCGTGCGCGACGTCTCCCACCGCGCCGCGAATCGCCTCGACGCCCTCACCCGGACGCGACACGAGTTCGGCCACCGCGTCCAGAACGAGTGCCTTGTCGGACGGTTCGCGGGCCGGCATCCACAGTTCCTCGGCCATGGGCGGCGGATTCTTGCTCGCGTCGAGAATGACCTGGCTGATCTCGAGAGCCTTGTCGCCGTCCACGATCGAGGAATGCGATTTGGTGAAGATGGCGAACCGGTTCCGCGCCAGACCCTCCACGAGGTACATCTCCCACAACGGGCGGGTGCGGTCGAGCGGGCGTGAGGTCAGGCGCGCCACGAGATCGTGCAGTTGCTCGGTCGATCCGGGACGCGGCAACGCGGATCGCCGAATGTGGTACGTGATGTCGAAATCGCGGTCGTCGACCCACACCGGCCGGGCCAGGCCCAACGCGACCTCGCGGACCTTCTGGCGGTAGCGCGGGACCAGCGACAAGCGACTCTCGACGAGATCGAGCAGTCCCTCGTAGGTGAAACCACCGCGAGGCAACCGGAAAATGGCAAGGGATCCCACGTGCATCGGTGTGGTGCTGGCTTCCAGGAAGTAGAACGACGCGTCCTGGGTGGTGAGTCTGGTGGCCAACGCGCAGTCCCCTCGATCGTTGCGAACGCTCAGTCTCGCACGTCACCCCCATCGGACCCACAGGTCGCCCCGCACGCGCATGCCGTCGAATCGGTTCCGCCCCCGGGGCATTTCGGGGTGGTTCGACAGCGGTGCGTCGTCGGCGCTGTGACTTCGTCCGGGCCTTCCGACATCGCGCCCGCGAGGTGGGTCGATCGTGCCAGAATCTTTCCCGTCCGACTCTCCCGGACCTCGTACTCTTCACGACCTCGACGCGATGAACGTCGCGTCCCGAGCCCTATCCGGGAGACACCGTGACCGCCCCTGACTCCTTCACACCTCCCCCGCCGCCCACACCCCTGCCGTCCACACCACCGCCGGACGCCACCGACCACGTCCTGACGAGGCGGCTCCCCCGCTCCGAACCACCGGCGACGGGTCACCCGGATCACCGCTGCGCCGCGGGCGCTCCCCGTCGACGGGGCGGAGCGCTCTCCGCGTCGCGGCCGGGTCCTCACTCGGGGCGCTCGCCCTCACCCCGGCCGGTCTCCGATCCCGACGGCGCAGCGCTGGCGGCGGCGGCCCGCATGTTCGCCGATCGGTGTCTGCGATTGATCCTGGAAGCGATCGACCGACGCCGGCCGGTCTCCACCGTGACGCCTCTGCTCTCCCCGGCGGTCGCGGGGATGATCAGCGCACTGTCGACGGCGTCGGTGCCCGGCCGATCCCGCGGGGGCGCCGTTGTTCGAACGGTGCACGTACGCCTCGTCGGGGACACGGCCGCCGAGGTGTTCGGGACCTACGCCCGCGGTGACCGGGTGTTCGCCGTCGCGGCCCACCTCACCGCTCGCCGCGGCGTGTCGCCGAGCGAATCGCGACTCTCGACGCGCTCGGCGCCGGCTCGCGGCGCCGCGTGGACGATGACCAGCCTGCGATTGTCCTGATCGGTCTACTTGCGGCGCTTGGACTTCGACGTTCGCTTGACGGGCTTGGATCCGGTGCGGGCAGCCTCGCGCCGCTGTCGACGCGTACCCGCAGCCGAACCTTCCGGCGCCTCGTCGGTGGCGCGTCGAACCGACGTTCCCCCGGTCTCGTTCGGTCCCGAGAACGTCAATCGACCGGTCTCGCTCTCCTCGAGTCCCTTCGCGCGCAGTGCGGCGGGCGCGGCCGGGCGCGACTCCGGAACGGGAACCGCAGGACGCGCCGGAGCGGCCGGAGCCGCACCCGTGGGCCGTGACTGCGCGGGGGCAGCCGGCGCCGGTACGGGGGCGCCCGCGGCGGGCGCGCCGACCGGCGACTGCAATCCGGCACCGACCTGCAGACCGACGGACGCCGCCGGGCCGGGGGTGGTCGCTTCGACCTGCAGGTTGAACAGGAATCCGACGGATTCCTCCTTCAGGCCTTCCAGCATGCCGGTGAACATGTCATACCCCTCGCGCTGGTACTCGATCAGCGGATCACGCTGAGCCATCGCGCGCAGACCGATGCCCTCCTTGAGGTAGTCCATCTCGTAGAGGTGCTCACGCCACTTACGGTCGAGGACGGAGAGCAGGACCCGACGTTCGAGCTCACGAATGCCGTTCTCGCCCGCGATCTCGTTGATCTCGACCTCGCGCTTGGCGTATGCCTCGCGGGCGTCGGTGAGCAGTGCTTCGAGCAGTTCCTCGCGAGAGAGGTCGCCCTTCTCGCCGAATTCGTTCTCTCCGGTCAGTTCCTTCTGATCGAGCGAGACGGGGTAGAGAGTCTTCAGCGCCGTCCACAGCTGATCGAGATCCCAGTCCTCCACGTACCCCTCGGTGGTGGCCCCTTCGACGTAGGCGGTGACCACGTCGGTGATCATCTGCTCGACCTGGCCCTCCATGTTCTCCCCGCGCAGAATGCGTCGCCGCTCGTCGTAGATGACCGTGCGCTGCTGGTTCATCACCTCGTCGTACTTGAGAACGTTCTTGCGGATCTCGAAGTTCTGCTGCTCGACCTGGGTCTGCGCGCTCTTGATCGCCTTCGAGACCATCTTGGCCTCGATCGGAACGTCGTCGGGCAGGTTCAGTCGCGTCATGATCGACTCGAGAGCCGAGCCGTTGAAGCGACGCATGAGTTCGTCGCCGAGCGAGAGGTAGAACCGGCTCTCGCCGGGGTCACCCTGACGACCCGCACGCCCGCGGAGCTGGTTGTCGATGCGGCGGGAGTCGTGGCGCTCGGTACCCAGCACGTAGAGCCCGCCGGCAGCTCGGACCTTGTCGGCCTCGGCCTTGACGTCGGCCTTGACCTCGTCGAGCGTGGCCTCCCATGCCTCCTGGTACTCGTCCGGCTGCTCCACCGGGTCGAGGCCGCGGCCACGCAGCGCGATGTCGGCGATGATGTCCGGGTTTCCGCCGAGCACGACGTCCGTGCCACGACCGGCCATGTTGGTCGCCACGGTGACGGCGCCGGTGCGGCCGGCCTCGGCGATGATCGTCGCCTCCTGCTCGTGGAACTTCGCGTTCAACACGTTGTGGGGCACGCCGCGCTTGGTGAACTGCTTCGACAGGTACTCCGAGCGCTCGACGCTCGTGGTGCCGATCAGCACCGGCTGGCCGTTGTCGTGCCGCTCGACGACGTCGTCGACCACCGCGTTGAACTTGGCTTCCTCGGACTTGTAGATCAGGTCGCCGTTGTCGGCGCGCACCATCGGACGGTTCGTCGGGATGGGGATGACACCGAGCGAGTAGGTCTGGTGCAGTTCGGCCGCCTCGGTCTCGGCGGTACCGGTCATCCCGGACAACTTGTCGTACAGCCGGAAGTAGTTCTGGAGCGTGATCGTCGCGAGGGTCTGGTTCTCGGCCTTGATCTCGACCTTTTCCTTGGCCTCGATCGCCTGGTGCATGCCCTCGTTGTATCGACGGCCCACGAGGATCCGGCCGGTGAACTCGTCGACGATGATGACGTCGCCGTCACGGACGATGTAATCCTTGTCGCGCTGGTACAGCTCCTTGGCCTTGATGGCGTTGTTGAGGTAGCTCACCAGGGGCGAGTTCGCGGCCTCGTAGAGGTTGTCGATGCCCAGCTGGTCCTCGACGAACTCCACGCCGGCTTCGTGCACACCGACGGTCCGCTTCTTGATGTCGATCTCGTAGTGCAGGTCGACCTTCATCATGGGCGCGATGCGCGCGAACTCCGCGTACCACTTGGACGACGCGTCCGCGGGCCCCGAGATGATCAGCGGCGTGCGGGCCTCGTCGATCAGAATGGAATCGACCTCGTCGACCACGGCGAAGTTGTGTCCGCGCTGGACGAGGTCGTCCAGCGAGTGCGTCATGTTGTCGCGCAGGTAGTCGAAGCCGAACTCGTTGTTCGTTCCGTACGTGATGTCCGCGGCGTACGCGGCCCGACGCTCGGCCGGGGTCATCCCGGACAGGATCACGTCGACGCTCAGACCGAGAAAGCGGTGGACGCGGCCCATCCACTCGGAGTCGCGCTTGGCGAGGTAGTCGTTGACCGTGACCACGTGGACGCCGTCGCCGGAGATCGCATTGAGGTAGGCGGGCAGGACACAGGTGAGGGTCTTGCCCTCACCGGTCTTCATCTCCGCCACGTTTCCGAAGTGCAATGCCGCTCCGCCCATCACCTGGACGTCGAAGTGACGCTGTTGCAGCACTCGCATGGATGCCTCGCGCGCGACGGCGAACGCCTCGGGCAGAAGTTCGTCGAGGGTCTCGCCCTCGGCGTACCGCGCGCGGAACTCGTCGGTCTTCGCCCGCAGCTCGGCGTCCGTGAGTGGCTCCACGTCGGGAGACAGGGACGACACATGGTCGGCGATGTGCTTGAGCCGCTTGACCATGCGACCTTCACCGACACGGAGCAACTTGGTAAACGACAACGACGGCACGGGCTTTACTCGTCCTCAGGATCGGCAACGGGTGGACATTCGTTCGGGCGGTGACGCCCCGGCGGGCGTACGCGATTCACTCGTCACGACACCGCCGACGCAGACCATCGTAGGCGCTGGCGTCGACACGACACTGCGGGTGCCCGTCCGGAGAAGGACGAACACCCGCAGTGATCGCGCGGAATCAGGACAGACGGATCAACCCGTAGTCGAACGCATGACGGCGATAGACGACCGAGGGGCGATCGGTCTCCTTGTCGTGGAACAGAAAGAAGTCGTGTCCGACCAGTTCCATCTCGTACAGCGCGTCGTCGACGGTCATGGGACTGGCGTCGTGGTCCTTGATCCTCACGATGCGTCCGGGACCGGCGTTCTCCTCCGGCGCGTCCGGTTCCGGATCGACCGACGTCGGTGCCAGGTCGATGGTCTCGGCCAGCGGTGCGGTGGCCTCGGCGACCGAGGTGGGCCGCTTCTCGCCGTAGTGCACCTTGCGTCGGTCCTTGGTCCGCCGCAGCCGGTTCTCCAGCTTGGTGGTCGCGGACTCGAGGGCAGCGTAGAAGCTGTCGGCGCACGCCTCGGCGCGGACGACGGGCCCCTTGCCTCGTGCGGTGATCTCCACTCGTTGACAGTTCTTGGCCTGACGTCGATTTCGCTCGTGGATGAGTTCGACGTCGAAGAGGTGGATGGTGGGATCGAACCGCTCGAGTCGAGCGAGCTTCTGTGACACGTACAGGCGGAAGTGGTCGGGGATCTCCACGTTGCGACCCTTGACGACGACGTCCGCGGACGTCTCGTCGGCAGAGGATCCCGCGTCGGCAGGGGCGCCGCCGAAATAGCCGGGATCGGTGGACGTATCGGTGGCGTCCGGCTCGGCCGAGTTCTGGGTCGAGGGATCGGAGCCCTGGACGTGCGGCTCCCGTGGGTGGGCATTCACGCGTTGTGGTGCGGTGTGCGCAGCAGTGGCTGGAGAAGTGGTCGTCATACGTACCTCCCGATAGTGGCTGCCGACGACGACGGAGGTCGAGGCAGCGGGGAAAACGTGAAGCGCCGGGGTCGATCAACGCCCGGCACCAGGTGAAGAACTACCACCTCCTCCCGGTGTTCGTGGGCGTGCGGGCGTCGACCCGGACGAGCGTTCGACGTGGTTCGAACCGTAGTCGCTCACCAGTACGTCTGCCACCGTTCACGCGATATTCACGGGGTCTTTTCAGGTCCATCCCCGGTGCGATTTCGCCATTCTCGAAACGGCGGATCACGCCGTTGTCGCTCCACCGTCGGCACTCACCGCACGTGGGCCACGACGAGTACGCCCTCCACCCGCCACTGTCGTGCCGCGAGGGCGCGCACCGTTTCCGCCGCGGTGGCGCCCGTCGTGGTCACGTCGTCCACCACGAGGCACGTTCGGACCGACGGCAACGCGGCACCGGCGCGCACCCGGACACGGCCGGACAGATTGTCCGCACGCTCCGCGGCCGAGAGTCCGACCGAATCACGCACGCGGGCATCCATTTCGACGATGTTCGCGACATCGACGCGTTCGGGTGCGAGGGATCTCGCGGTCGCCCGACACATCCGAGTCACCGGGTCGCCGCCGCGTGTCCGTGCCGCCCGTCGACGAGTCGGGGCGGGAACGAGCACCAGCTGCGACAGCTCGGGCGGGTCGATCTCGCCCGCATCCCGCAGGCGGTGGATCGCCACCGCCACGGCGGTGCCCAGCGGGACCGCCAGGTCCCGGCGACCGCGCTCTTTCGCCGCGACCACGGCGCGTCGCCGAGGCCCGCCGTACGCGCCGAGCGACCAACACGGCACTCCCACGTCGGCACGCGGCACGACGCGCACCGGATCTCCCGCGAGTTCGTCGCGACAGGCGTCGCACCAGGCCACGTCGGGGCGGCCGCAGCCTCCGCATTCGCGGGGAAGCACGAGGTCGATCAAGTTCTGCACGGGTGACGACTGTGCCCCCACCCACCGACACGGTGAGGAAGGACTCAGCCCGGCAGCACCGGGACGGCCTTCGTACCGGTCAGTCCGGGCACCTCGCGCCAGTACCGGTCGCTCGCCGGATCGCTCTCGTCGATCTGGAACACCGCACGCGAATCGGCGACGTAGGTGCTCGTCGCGGAGGCGTCCACGGACACCACGGGGGCGGTCAGGTTGCGGCTCGGCAAGCCGTCGAGGCGCGATCCGTCCACGGCGACCTCGACGATGGGAACGTCCGCGGCGGCCCGTGCCACCACGACGGTGTTACCGGTACTCCAATCGAGCGACAGTGCGGCGCTGGCCAATCCGTTGGCCACGGCTTCGGGTTCGCGCAACGCGTACACGCCGTCGGCTCGACGGACGACCACCGCGACGTAGACGGTTCCGTCCACGATGAGAGCCGCACGAACACCGTCGCGAGAGAGTCGTAGTTCGGTGATCTGACCACCGAGCTCCGTGATCGCCGAGGAGTCGACGTCGACCACCGACACCTGGCCGGTCGCCGGCTCGCGCACCGCGCGCTTCACCACGGTGCCGTCCGTGACCGCCCAGACGGCGTCGCGATCGGCTCCCCACGACGGTCTGGTGATCGACGCACCCTCCGCGACCGGGAAGGCTCCCCCGCCGTAGGTACCGATCATCAGGGCGTCCGGCTGTTGAGGCGCCGGTCGCCCCGTGTCGGAGACGGCCGCCACCAGCGTTCCGTCGGCCGACAGCGAGATCGAGCGCATGTTGTTCACGGTGCCGAAGTACCCGGGCACGGCGGTGATCCCGTCGGCGTCGATACGCACGAGGCTGCCGTTGCGAAGGGCGTGCAGACCGACGTCCGCCCCCGGTACCGCCAGGGGATCGAATTCGGCCACGTCCGCGGTGGTCCACCCGGACGGATAGGCGGGATCCAGTGGGTCGCCGTTGGCCAACAGCACGTAGGGACCCGAGATCTCGGCCTCGGCCAGCGTCCAGATGACCTGCGCCGCCAACAACTCGCGTGTCGCGGGGTCCAGTGATGCTGCCCCGTCGAAATCGATACGGACGCCGCCGAGCCCGACACCGACGGCCGTGTCCCGGCCGTCCGCCTTCGTGATCTCACCGGTGGTGGTGACGTCGTTGAGAAGGTTGCGCACCGCGGGCTCGAGCGATGCACGCGGACCCACCTGAAGCAGTGTGGTCAGGGTCGACGTCAGCGCCTCCTGGGCGGTGTTCACCCAGCGCTGATCGGGAACGAGCGTCGTTCCCGTGGGGTCCACGAAATACAGCGAACGCCGTTGGTAGGAGCTCAGGAACTGAGTACGGTCCATCACCACCCCCGAGGGCAGCTCGTCGATCCGCCATTCCCCGTTCTCGCGCACCAGGGTCAGAGCGGCATCGAACGAACCCTGCTCGGCCAGGTAGCGGCCGCCCTGCTCGAGTCGGCCCACCCGGTTCGCTCGGATGGTGTAGCTCGCGGAATCGGTGGATCGCGACTCCTCGAGCACGTCGACCTTGTCCACCACCACCGCACCCGCGCCGTCGTTCCAACGCGAGGCCGCGTCGTCGGTGAGGAACTGTCGGGCGCCGGCATGGTCCTGCGCCGGATCCGTGCTCGCCTGAACGAAGTCGCGGACCAACAGGGCGGGCTCGCGCCCCGGGGTCGGCGCCGCCTGCTCCTCGGGAAGGGACCCGCGGGCCACCTCGCCGATGGCCTGCGGTGACGACGACGCCGGCAGCGAGGCGCACCCGGACAGGAGAAGGACGAGTATCGCCATCATCACCCACAGGGTTCGAGACCTGCGTGGGCCGGCGTTCACGAGCGGCGCTCCGAGGCGTCGACCCCGACGGTCATCGGCCGAGCGGCGGGCAGAATCTGGCCACGGGGATGCTTGCGCATCGTCGGCCTCAACGGGAGCGGGCTGGACACGACCTTGCGTCCACGAACGAGTGGAACTGTGAGCCGGAAGCATGCGCCGTACCCCATCTCGCCCCACGCCTCGAGCTTGCCGTCGTGCAGCCGCGCGTCCTCGAGGCTGATGGCCAGGCCGAGCCCGGTACCACCGGAACGACGCACCCGAGACGGGTCCGACCGCCAGAAGCGATTGAAGACCAGTTTCTCTTCGCCGGGACGAAGACCGATCCCCTGGTCGCGCACCACGAATGCCGCGGCGTCGTCGTCGGCTCGCAGGCGCAGCAGCACCGGCTTGCCCTCACCGTGATCGAGGGCGTTCGCCAGGAGGTTGCGCAGGATCCGCTCGACACGACGTGGATCGACATCGGCCAGGACCGGCTCGTCCGGCACGTCGACGATCAGCTCGGTGCCGGTCTCGCGGGCGAGGTGACGCACCGTGGTCACCGCCGCGCGGGCACACATGCGAAGATCGAGCTGCTCCGAGGAGAGCTCCGCGACGCCCGCGTCGTGACGGGAGATCTCCAGCAGGTCGTTCAACAGGATCTCGAACCGGTCGAGCTCGGCCACCAGCAGTTCGGACGACCTCTTCAATGCGGGGTCGAGGCTCTCGCTCGCATCGTGGATCAACTCGGCCGCCATGCGCACCGTGGTCAGCGGTGTCCGCAACTCGTGCGACACGTCCGAGGTGAACTGGCGTTGCAGATTACCGAACTCCTCGAGCTGCGCGATCTGCTTGGACAGACTCTCCGCCATCTCGTTGAACGACATCGCGAGGCGGGCGATGTCGTCCTCGCCGCGCACCGGCATTCGCTCCTTAAGGCGACCGTCGGCAAAGCGAACCGCGATACGGGACGCCGAGCGGATGGGCACGACGACCTGCCGGGCCACGAGCATCGAGATCGCGGCCAGGAGCACCAACAGGACGGCCCCGCCGATGAACAGGGTGCCCCGCACGAGCGCCAGACTGCGCTCCTCACCGGCGAGCGGGAAGACGAGATACAGCTCGAGCGTCGACAGATCGGACGCCGTGGGACTGCCCATGATCAGGGCCGGTCCGGAGTACCCGTCGGGGTCGGACACGGTCGCGTACTGGTAGCTGACCTGGCCGACCTGCACGAACGATCGGAGAGCCTGCGGGATCTGTTCGGCGGGTCCCGTGGACGTCTCGGGACGGGCGCCGTCGCCGGGAACGATGAGCACCGGATCGAACGTACCTGCCGAACCCGACTCCGCGCCGCCCTCACCGTCGCCGCTGCGGAGCGAGGACGATGCGAGCTGCAGCCTGTTGCCGACGGTCGTCGAATCGTCGCCGGCCAGCTGGCCCTCCACCAGCGCCCGCGCTCGGTCGAGTTCCTCGGTCGCGGCGTCGATCTTGCTGTCGAGGAGACGGTCCGTGATCTGGCTGGTCAGCACCACCCCGAGCACGGAGATGACGACCAGGGACAGCGTCAGCGTCGAGACCACGACGCGAAGCTGCAGCGAGCGTCGCCAGGAATGACCGGCGGCCGTGCCGAGCAAACGCGACCACCGAACCAGCGGCGAGAAGGTGCCGTTGATCCGCCTGCGTGACCGGGACGAGAAGATCACCGGTGGCGCTGCCGCGAAGCGAGACCGGTCACGGTGGGCCGGCCTTGTACCCGACGCCTCTCACGGTCAGGACGACCTCGGGATTCTCGGGATCGATCTCGACCTTCGCGCGCAAACGCTGGACGTGCACGTTCACCAGGCGCGTGTCCGCAGCGTGGCGATACCCCCAGACCTGCTCCAGGAGAACTTCCCGGGTGAACACCTGGCGCGGCTTGCGCGCCAATGCGACCAACAGGTCGAACTCGAGAGGAGTCAGCGAGATCAGAACGCCGTCCCGCGTCACTTTGTGCGCGGGGACGTCGATGACCACGTCGCCGATCGAGAGCAGCTCGGCGGGCTCCTCCTCGGTCCGACGCAGGCGGGCTCGCACACGCGCGACGAGTTCCTTGGGCTTGAACGGCTTCATGATGTAGTCGTCGGCGCCCGATTCGAGACCGAGGACCACGTCGACGGTGTCGGTCTTGGCCGTCAGCATCACGATCGGCACTCCCGAGTCGGCGCGCAGGACGCGGCACACGTCGATACCGTTCATCCCGGGAAGCATGAGGTCGAGCAGCACGAGATCCGGGCGGTTCTCGCGCACCGCCGCCAGTGCCTGAGTACCGTCGCCGACGACGAACGGTTCGAAACCCTCACCGCGAAGAACGATGGTGAGCATCTCGGCCAGCGCCGTGTCGTCGTCGACAACCAGAATTCGTGGCTTCATGGGTCCTATCGTGTCATTTCGTCGGGCCGGGTCGGCTGATTGAGCAGGTCGGCGGCGAGTCCCTGCACGTCGACCGACTCCGAGGTCTCGTCCGGCCGGACCACGAACCACGGCGAGACCCAGGACGCGGCCGCGAGCCCCGCATAGACGGCCGCAGTACGAGCCTGCAGTCCGTGGTCCCGTTCGTACACGTCACGAGCCCGCGAGGAGTCCTCGGCTTCCCGCTCGCGAGCACGGCGCTCGGCCACCTCGACCGGCACGTCGAGGAGGATCTGCGCCGTCGGCAGCGGCAGCACTGCCCGATCGAACTCGAGGTTGCGTACCCACTCCACGATCTCGCCGTCCGCGTCCTGGTGTACCCGGGCCGCCGAGTACGCGGCGTTGGAGGCCACGTATCGATCGAGCAGCACCACGTCGTGTCGCGCGATCATCGCGCGAAGATCCGCTGCGGCACCGGCTCGGTCGAGCGCGAACAGCACGGCCATCGCGTTGACGCTGGCGGCGAGGTCACCGTGCTCGCCCCCCAGCGCCTCGGCGGCGAGATCGGCATGGAGGGATTCCCCGTATCGCGGAAATCCCACTCGGACCGCGTCGACGCCCGACTCCGACCACGCTCGCGTCAACTGCGCGGACAAGGTGAACTTGCCCGCGCCGTCGACGCCCTCGATCGCGATCAGTCGACCCATCGATCCGTACCCTTCTCGCCGCCGCGGATCTCTAGTAGCGGTAGTGCTCGGGCTTGTACGGCCCCTCGACGTCGACGCCGATGTACTCCGCCTGCTCCTTGGTGAGCTTGGTCATTGTTCCGCCGAGCGCCTCGACGTGGATCCGCGCCACCTTCTCGTCCAGGTGCTTGGGAAGACGGTAGACCTCGTTGTCGTACTCGTCCGGCTTCGTCCACAACTCGATCTGCGCGATGACCTGGTTGGAGAAGCTGTTGCTCATGACGAACGACGGGTGGCCGGTCGCGTTGCCGAGGTTCAGCAGGCGACCCTCGGACAGCACGATGATCGAGTGGCCGTCCTTGAACTGGAATTCGTCCACCTGCGGCTTGATGTTGATGCGGGTGACCTCGGGCGAGCGCTCGAGAACCGCCATCTCGATCTCGTTGTCGAAGTGGCCGATGTTGCCCAGGATCGCCTGGTGCTTCATCTTGCGCATGTGCTCGAAGGTGATGATGCCGAGATTGCCGGTCGAGGTGATGATGATGTCGGCTTCGCCCACGGCCTGCTCGACCGTGCGCACGGGGAATCCGTCCATGAGCGCCTGCAGCGCGTTGATCGGATCGGCCTCGGTGACGGTGACGCGCGCGCCCTGTCCTCGAAGTGCTTCCGCAGAGCCCTTGCCCACATCGCCGTAGCCACACACGAGGGCGGACTTGCCGCCGATCAGCACATCGGTGCCGCGGTTGATGCCGTCGATCAACGAGTGGCGGGTGCCGTACTTGTTGTCGAACTTGCTCTTGGTGACCGAGTCGTTGACGTTGATCGCCGGGAAGGTGAGCTCACCCTGGGCGGCGAACTGGTACAGCCGCAGCACTCCGGTGGTGGTCTCCTCGGTGACACCCTGAACGGACTCGGCGATGGCCGTCCACTTGGCGGAGTCCGCCTCGAGGGACGCGCGCAGCAGCGCGAGGAAGACCTTGTACTCGTCGGAATCCTGGTCGTCGTCCGTGGGCGGCACGACGCCGGCCTTCTCGAACTGCGCGCCGCGGAGCACGAGGGTGGTGGCGTCGCCGCCGTCGTCGAGAATCATGTTGGCGTGGCGTGCGGTGCCGTCCGCGGCCGTCGGCCAGGTCAGCATCTTCTCGGCCGCCCACCAGTACTCTTCGAGCGACTCGCCCTTCCAGGCGAAAACGGGTACGCCCGAGGGCTTCTCGGGACTGCCGTAGGGGCCGACCACGGTGGCCGCGGCCGCGTGATCCTGTGTCGAGAAGATGTTGCAGGACGCCCAGCGAACCTCGGCACCCAGCGAGACGAGCGTCTCGATGAGGACGGCGGTCTGCACGGTCATGTGCAGCGAGCCGGAGATGCGGGCACCCTTGAGCGGCTGCACGTCGGCGTACTCGCGACGCAGCTCCATCAGGCCCGGCATCTCGTGCTGAGCGAGTCGAATTTCCTTGCGTCCGTATTCAGCCAGCGAAAGATCCGCGACCTTGAAATCGAGACCGTCGATGACGTCGGCTTCGAGATTAACGACAGACTGGGGTGTCGATGTAGTCATGTATGTACTGCTCCTGTCGGCTGGTGATCGTATCCAGGCTATCGGCTCGGGCGATCATCGGGTGTTCTCGGGTGCGCCGACCTCTCGTTCGGTCCTCGGAGGGTCTCGGCGACTGTCGGCGTACGCGTCGGCGTCCGCGAACCGGGCACGCAACGAATCCGCCTTGCCGGGCTGGAGGTTCGCCGACATCACGTCGCCGTCGTAGTGCGCCACCACGCGCGGGTCCATCACCCGTCGCCAGAGCGGAGGCACGGCCGCGAGAACCACCATGGTGGCGTACCCGGCGGGCAATTGAGGAGCCTCGTCGAACGTGCGCAGCGTCTGGAAACGACGGGTGGGGTGAGCATGATGATCGCTGTGCCGTTGCAGGTGGTAGAGGAAGATGTTGGTGACGATGCGATCACTGTTCCAGCTGTGCCGCGGCGAGCATCGCTCGTAGGGGCCCCGAGCGGTGCGGCGTCGTAGCAGCCCGTAGTGCTCGATGTAGTTCACGGATTCGAGCAACACCACGCCCACCAGCGCCTGCAGCAGAACCAGCGGCAGTACGGCCGGGCCGAAGGCGACAGCGAGCCCGACGGCGAGTACGACGGACATCGCCCACGCGTTCACGACGTTGTTGCGCAGGCTCCACACCCGCTCGTCGCGCCGCATCGAGCGGTTGCGCTCGAGCTTCCACGCGGAGCGCACTCCGCCCACGATCGTGCGGGGGAGGAATCGGTACAGCGACTCCCCCAGCCGAGCGCTCGCGGGATCCTCGGGCGTCGCGACGCGCACGTGGTGACCGCGGTTGTGCTCGACGTAGAAGTGCCCGTAGAAGCTCTGCGCGAGAGCGATCTTGGCGAGCCACTGTTCCGATTTCTCGACGCGGTGACCGAGTTCGTGTGCCGCGTTGATGCCGATTCCCGCCACCAGGCCGACGCTGACCGCGTACCCGATCTTGTCGATCACCGACAGGTCTCCGAACGTCCACAGATAGCAGGCGACGAGCAGGCCGGCGTACTGCACGGGGAGGAAGGCGAAGGTGCACCAGCGGTAGAAGCGGTCGTGTTGAAGGGCATCGACCTCGTCGTCCGACGGGTTCTGGCCGTCCTCACCCGCGATCACGTCGAGAAGCGGAATCAGAACGAAGAACACGAGCAGTCCGCTCCACCAGAACGCCGAGACCCCGGTGTGCAGGACCAACTGCGACGGTAGAAGCGCCGAGGCCGGAGCCAGGATTCCCAACATCCACAGGTATCTCTTCGGGTCCCGCCACCGCCGCGTCATTCCACTGCCTCCCCTGGATCTCCGGTCTTCGGATCTCCGGTCTTTTCTCGCGGTCCGGATCGACGAACCGTGAGAATTGCTGGTTTCGAGCGCACAACTGTGCCCTGCGACCGTCGACAGCCCCCCGATGAAACCGACCGATGCGTCTAGCAGTGTAGTTCGAACTTCAAGATTTCGAAAAGGTCACGGAGGCGAAGAATCCTGTGAGAGAACTCTGCCCAACGCCGGATGCGTTGTCACCGTTCACGAATCATGCCGGAAGACTGCCGCCGGCGCGACACGAGGGCACCCGGTGCGGTCGATCCCGAGGAAGGAGATACGGATCGAGCAGGCTATCGACGCGGTTCACCCACTCTGGCGACGAAGCACCTCGCCGTGTCGGACAACGACGCCACTCGCGGCGTCGGTTCTGCGGCATCCACCCACGCCGCCGTTCCTCGTTCGATCACCAATCGGTCGTCGCCGGACGACAACTCCACTCGCCCCTCCGAGCACAGCACGATCGTGGGGCTCGGCTCGGAGCCGTCGACGGTCACGTCGGCACCGGCGACGAGGTCGACGCGGCACAGCGCGAATTCTGGTGCGGGGGTGTCGTATCGGACTCGTCCCTCGGCGTCCGGAACCGGGTCCAGCACGGGTGAGTCGATCGGTTCGAAATCGAGAACCCGCATCAGTTCGGGCACATCGACGTGCTTGGGGGTCAGACCGCCACGCAGGACGTTGTCCGAGTTCGCCATGATCTCGACGGCCGTACCGCGCAGATAGGCGTGCAGGTTTCCGGCGTCGAGGTAGAGCCCCTGACCGGGCCGCAGAGTCACGCGATTGAGCAGCAACGACGCCAGTACGCCGGCGTCGCCCGGATACTGCTCGCCCAGCTCGAGAGTCGTCCGCAGTTCCGAACCGAAGTCTCGATCGTCCTCGCCGCCGGCGCGCTCGAGCATTCGGACACACGCGTCCAGAACCTGCGGCAACATCGCGTCCAGCGCCCGTTGCGGAAGCGTGATCCACGAGGTGAACAAGGCCCGCAGCCCCGAAGAATCGGGTTGAGCCGCCAGCATGTCGTAGTAGGGGCGCAGTTCCTCGACGTCGAGACGCTGCAGGAGGGCAACGGTGTCGGACGGACGGCGAAACCCGGCAAGCGCATCGAACTCGGTGAGAGCGACGACCAATTCGGGTTTGTGGCTGCTGTCCTTGTAATTACGTGTCGACGCGTCGACGGCGATTCCGGCCGCGTTCTCGCGCTCGAAGCCTTCGCGGGCCTGGTGCGCACTCGGGTGAGCCTGGAGCGACAGCGGCTCGTCGGCAGCGAGGAACTTGACGAGGAAGGGGAGTCGCGGACCGAACGCCGCGACCACGTCCGCACCGAGAAGCCGTCCGGGATCTGCGTCGATCAGTTCGAGCAACGACCGACTACCGGCGTCCTCCACCACGTGCGCGGGGTCTGCCGGGTGCGCACCGAACCACATCTCCGCTTCGGGGTGCCGCGTCGGTGACGGCGCGCCTCGCAACTCCGCGAGCGCAGTTCTCGATCCCCAGGCGTAGGAACGGGCGGCGCCCTCCAGTCGCTTCACCAGCGATCACCGACACCGTCGAAGGACCGGGTCGGGGTCGGACCGGCGGTCACGCGGAGATACGCGGCTGCCGACTCGAGCCGCGCCGCGAGTACCAGCGACTGTCGCAACACCACGGACGCGGCCCCGACGGCCGACGGCTCACCCGAACCACCGGAATCGCCGGGCTCGTCGGCGCGGACGACGTCCACCTCGCCGAGGACCGCGACCCGCCGCCGCACGGAGGTGTCGTCGGGGTCGGTCGAGACCGCCAACACGCGCAGAGGATCCGCCGGACGAGGCCCGTCGATCTGCTCGTCGTGGAAGAGCGGGTCCACCGGGACACCGACAGGGTCGGGACTCGTCGCGGCGTCGTGCACCGCGGCGGCGACGTCGGAGAGTTCGCCGACGGCGGCGACCGCTCCGGCCACCCGCAGCAACACCGCCGCACCGTGCCGCGCCACTTCGGTGCTCACCACCGAATCTCCGGTCAGGACGACACGGCGACCCCTCATGCGTGAGGCGAGCCCCTTCGCGGGATTCGCGAACACCTCCACCGACGCGTGGTGTCGAGCGATTTCCGCGTCGACCGCGTCGGCGAGGGCGTCGAGATCACCGATCGACGAGGACCGATCGACCGCGGCGACCACGGAACCCATTGCCGCGAGATAGCGTGGCAGTGAATTCTGTTCGAGCACACGCACTCTGGGAGGCAGGGGCAGAACGCGACCGGCACCGGCGCCCGCCACCGGTCCCTCGTCGGGTGCGCACACGACCACTTCGGATCGCCGACGCACCGCAGCGGCGACCGAGGCCGCCAAGCTCGGGTCACCGGCGTTGTCCCCCGCCACTACGACCACGTCCAACGGGCCGACCCACGGCGGCGTCGAGGAGGAACGAACGATCGGCACCCCGGCCGTGGGAGCGAGGATCGCCGCGACCAGACCCGCCGCTCGGGCCGCCGGTCCCGACGGAGCGACGAGCACGACGCTGCGGGGGTTCATACCCTCCAGCGGTGAGAACACGCCTTCGGCGACCGCCGCGGCGGTCTCCCTGATCTGCGCCCCCGCCAGCGCTGCCGAATGGAGAGCGCCGACCGAATCGGCGGCCAGCACGGCGTCGGCGTCGTCGAGATCCACGTACATCGATGGAGCAGTCATGGTCGCCTGCACCTGCCTCTCGCAGTCCGTGTTCTCACCGTGTCACCGCGCGGGCCGCGGAGACGGACTCTTCTGCACGGCCCGGTTCGAGGACCGTGTCGACGGGTTCCCCGCGCCGGCGCGGAGCAATCATCGAGCTGCGCGGACGATCCCCAGGATCTCCGTGGTGAGCGCGTCGACGTCCGCTCGGGTCGGTGCCTCGACATTGAGACGGAGCAACGGTTCGGTGTTCGACGCCCGAAGGTTGAACCACGAGCTGTCACCCAGGTCCACCGTCACGCCGTCGAGGCGATCGATGTCCTCGGTGCGGTCCGCGAACGCCTCCAGAACGGCCGCGGTGCTGGCTGCGGCATCCACCACCGTCGAGTTGATCTCTCCGGACGCGGCGTAGACCTCGTACTGCCCCATGATCTCCGACAACGGCCGTTCCTGCTCGCCGAGTGCCGCGAGCACGTGGAGCGCTGCGAGCATCCCGGAATCGGCGCCCCAGAAATCACTGAAGTAGTAATGGGCCGAATGCTCGCCGCCGAACACCGCGCCCGTCTCGGCCATGAGCGCCTTGATGAACGAGTGCCCCACTCGGGTGCGAACCGGAGTCCCACCGAGCCGCTCCACCAATTCGGAAACCGATCGGGAGGTGATCAGGTTGTGAATGACCGTGGCGCCCGGCTTCTTCGCCAGTTCGCGCTCGGCGACCAGCGCGGTGATCGCCGACGGCGACACGGGCTCGCCACGCTCGTCGACCACGAAGCATCGATCGGCGTCGCCGTCGAACGCGAGTCCCACGTCGGCTCCGGTCTCCCGCACGAACTTCTGGAGGTCGACCAGATTGGCGGGCTCGAGGGGGTTCGCCTCGTGATTGGGAAAGGACCCGTCGAGCTCGAAGTACAGCGGGTGCAGCGTCACCGAGGACATGGGAGCGAACACGGCGGGAACGGTGTGCCCACCCATTCCGTTTCCGGCATCGACCGCAACGGACAGAGGTCGGACCCGCGGCATCGCCACCAGATCGCGCACGAACGCGGCGTAGTCCTCGAGGACGTCCTGCTCGGTCACCTGCCCGGCCGCACCGTCGAACGCCGGAACTCCGTCGACGACGTCGGCGGAGATGGTCGCCAACCCCGAGTCCTGCCCGACCGGCTTGGCGCCCGCGCGACAGAGCTTGATCCCGTTGTACCGCGCCGGATTGTGACTGGCGGTGAACATCGCGCCGGGGCAGTCGAGCACACCCGACGCGTAGTACAGCTGATCCGTGGACGCGAGTCCGATGGTCACCACATCGAGCCCCTGCGACGTGACACCGTCGGCGAACGCGGCCGACAGCGACGGCGAGGAGTCGCGCATGTCGTATCCCACCACCACACGATCGGCGCCTTCGGCACGCATCAACCGAGAGAAGGAGGCGCCGACGTCTCGAACGAAGTCGTCGTCGATCTGCTCTCCCACCACACCGCGGACGTCGTACGCCTTGATGACGGCATGAACCAGATCAGCTGGTCGGGCCACTTGCACACTCCTGAACGTCGTTGGCACACGGTCGCATTGCTCGTGCAGAGTGTAGTGCCCGGAGCGGTCGATCCTGCCGGGTACGCGCAACGACCGGTCGGCCGTCGCGGCAGCGAACCCGGTTTCGACGTGTCCGTCAGCCGGCGGGATCGGGCAGGACCCGAAGGTGGCCGCGCCGTCCGGTTCGGGCCGTCGGAACGGGCACCGAGCTCGGTCGGTCCGACGCCATCCGATCGCGCGGGACCGAGGTGGGCCGGGCAGAGCGAGGCAGGCTTCGGTCGCGTGACCCTGCCTCGCGCACTGCTTCGGCGAGAGCGGTGAGATCGTCGTCGTCGGGCGAGGTGGTGGTGAAGCCGCCCTCGTACTTCATCAGTTCCCAGCCCTTGGGGGCCGTGATGGAGGAACCGTGCACCTCGCACAGATCCCAGGAGTGTGGTTCGTCCACGGTCGCGAGCGGGCCGACGACGGCGGTGGAATCGGAGTAGACATAGGTGAGCGTGGCGACGGCGGGCCTGTTGCACCCCGGTCGGCAGCATGCGCGCACTGATCTCACGTGTCGCACAGTATCGCGTCCATCGGCGGATTCGGAACCCAACACGCCACCGCGCCTCCCGCGAGCGGTCGCACACACCCCGGACGTAGCATCGTCGCCGTGCCGTTCATCTCCCGTTCCCCGCGATCCGGTCCTCGCCGCGGACCGACGACGTCCCGGACCGCGGCACGACGCGGGCGTGGCATGCGCGGAACTCTGTTTCCGGACGGGGTACCGGCTCGCAAGTCTCGGGCCGAGAAGTTCGACGCCGCCGTCCTCGAAGCCTTCACCGACATCGACCGTCGGTGGCACGACCGGCTGACCAAGCTGGACATCGCGGTGGACGACGTTCCCAAGATCCGAGCGGTGAACCCGGAGTCGGTCAACTGGCCGCCGGAAGTCGTCGCCGAGGGTCCGGTCCCGCTCTCACGTCTGGTGCCGGCGGGAGTGGACACCACCGGAGCGACCACTCGCGCTCGCATCGTGTTGTTCCGCCGGCCCCTCGAGCGCCGCGCTCACGATTCGATCGAACTGACCGATCTGGTGCACGACGTGCTGGTCGAGCAGATCGCGACCTACCTCGGCGTGACACCGGACGTGGTCGACCCCGAACCGACGGACTGACCCCCGCTCACGCGAAAGGTCGGACGACGATCACGCCGCCCGACCCTCGTGCTCGAACTACGGTCAGATGATTCCGCGCTTGAGGCGCCGTCGCTCGCGCTCGGACAGTCCACCCCAGATACCGAAGCGTTCGTCGTGCGCGAGAGCGTATTCCAGACACTCGTCCTTCACCTCGCACCCGAGACAGATCCGCTTCGCTTCCCGCGTCGACCCGCCCTTCTCGGGAAAGAACGCCTCCGGGTCGGTCTGCGCGCAGAGGGCGCGCTCCTGCCACTGGTCCTCCATCTCGTCGAACATCTCGTCCATGTCGCGGACGAGGCTCAACTGTGGTGCGACCGTGGGGGTTCGGAGTGCCGACAGTGCGGGATCCTCGTCGACGGACGCCTCGGCTCCGTCCGCCTCGGCTCCGTCGTCGTGTTCGTCGCCCGACGCTGCATCGAGCACTTCCACCGCGGTCGGATCGTCGACCACGTGCGAGTCCTCGGATGCCTCCGGGTCGAGATCGAGCGTGGGCACTGTCTGTCGACCGAAGTCCTGGTGCTGTTCCGGCATCACTTCCGCCTCCTCACCTGTTCGAGCGCAGTTGTTGTCGGTCATGGGGATCGATGATCGACCGTGAAGCCGGATCGAAGAGCGAATCGTGAAGCGAGCCGAACGGCTCCGGCCGCACCCCGGTGAGGTGCGACATCGCCATCATGGGAACGCATGTTCGAACGACGGCGCGCTGCAAGCGATTCCGCCGTGCGAACCGGTAATGACATGACTGTGATTAGACACGCCACGGTGTGTCGCGGTCAAGCGGACGGGGGTTTTGCCAATACCATTCGCGCTCCGGAATTCCCGGACGACACGTCCGCACGGTGTTTCGTCCACGGACACGCCGACGGTGATCTGCGTCGCACCGGCCCGTGGACCGAGCGACGGCGACGCCGAGCGGAGTCGAGTCGGAGCCTAGGCTCTCGGGCATGAAGGTCACTGTTCTGGTCGGCGGAGTGGGCGGCGCCCGCTTCCTGCAGGGTCTGCGCGCCCTGCTCGGGGACGACGCGGAGATCACCGCACTGGTGAACGTCGGCGACGACGTCTGGATGCACGGTCTGCGCATCTGCCCCGACCTCGATACGTGCATGTACACCCTCGGTGACGGCATCGACACCGACCGCGGGTGGGGACGGCGCAACGAGACGTGGAGTGCGAAAGAGGAACTTGCGGCCTACGGGGCACAGCCGGACTGGTTCGGCCTCGGCGATCGCGACCTCGCCACGCACCTGATCCGCACCCAGATGTTGCGAACCGGCTATCCGCTGTCCGCGATCGTCGAGGCTCTGTGCGATCGCTGGAAGCCCGGGGTGCGCCTGCTGCCGGTCACGGACGATCGTTGCGAGACCCACGTGGTGATCACCGATCCGGCCGACGACACCGACAAGGCAGTGCACTTCCAGGAGTGGTGGGTGCGCCACCGGGCCGCTGTGAAGACTCACAGCTTCGCCTACATCGGAGCGGACGACGCCACGCCGGCACCCGGAGTCCTCGAGTCCGTGGAGAACGCCGACGCGGTGATCCTCGCGCCCTCGAATCCGGTCGTGAGCATCGGTGCGGTGCTCGCTGTGCCCGGAATGAGAGCCGCGCTCCGCACGACATCGGCCAAGGTGGTCGGTCTGTCCCCCGTCGTCGACGGACGTCCGTTGCGCGGCATGGCCGACGAGTGTCTTCAGGTGATCGGGGTGGACACGACCGCCGAAGCGATCGGTCGTCACTACGGGGCCCGCTCGGCAGCCGGGATCCTCGATGCCTGGCTCGTGCACACCACGGACACCGCCGACGTTCCGGGCGTGGACGTCCACTCGGTTCCGTTGATCATGGAGAACCCGGCCGTCACCGCGGAGATGGCCCGAGCGGCCCTGGTCGCGGCGGGGGCGATGTGAGCGACTCGATCACCGACCACGCTCCGGGAGGTTCTCTGGAGATCGTCCCGGTCGAGGGACTGCCGGAGTTCCGGCCGGGCGACGATCTCGCCGCCGCCGTCGCCGCGGCTGCGCCCTGGCTGCGCTCCGGCGACGTTCTCGTCGTCACCAGCAAGATCGTCTCGAAGGTCGAGGGACGATTGATCGCCGCCCCGCGCGACCCCGAGGCCAGGGACGCCGCCCGGCGCGTCCTCGTCGACCAGGAGGCGGTCCGCGTCGTCGCCCGACGCGGGCGCACCCTCATCACCGAGAACCGGCTCGGCATCGTGCAGGCCGCGTCCGGGATCGACGGCTCGAACGTCGACGGCGACGAACTCGCACTCCTGCCCGTCGACCCGGACGCCAGCGCGACGGCGCTGCGCAGCGCGCTCCGCGATCTCCTCGACGTCGACGTCGCGATCGTGGTGACCGACACCATGGGTCGAGCCTGGCGAAACGGGCAGACCGACAACGCCATCGGTTCGGCCGGGCTCACCGTCCTGCACGCCTACGCCGGTGGCCACGACGATCGCGGCAACGAGCTCCTGGTCACGGAGGTCGCCGTGGCGGACGAACTGGCCGCGGCCGGTGACCTGGTGAAGGGAAAGCTCGGTTCCGTGCCGATCGCCGTGGTCCGGGGCCTGTCCCCCGTCGACGACGGCTCGACCGCCCGTGATCTCGTGCGTCCCGGCGAGGACGATCTGTTCTGGCTCGGAACCGCCGAGGCCCTGCGCCGGGGAGCCGTGGACGCGGTGCGGGCTCGCCGGTCCGTTCGCTCGTTCACCGGCGACCCCGTCGACCCCGAGCAGATCCGTGCCGCCGTGGCGGACGCCGTCACCGCCCCCGCACCCCACCACTCGCGCCCGATGCGGTTCGTCGTCCTGCGCTCACCCGCCGTCCGCTCGGCACTGCTCGACGCGATGGCACGGAGGTGGAAACGTGATCTCGAGGCCGACGGCAAGAGCGCGGAATCGATCGCCGGACGCATCGCTCGCGGCGACATCCTGCGCACGGCCCCCGCGGTGGTACTGCCGTTCTTCGTCACCGACGAGGCCCACGAATACCCGGACGCCGCGCGCGCCGACGCCGAACTGTCCATGTTCACCGTCGCGGCCGGCGCCGCGGTCCAGGGCCTGCTGGTATCTCTCGCTGCCCGCGACCTCGGCAGCTGTTGGATCGGGTCCACCATCTTCGCCGCGGACGTCGTGCGCGACGTGCTCGACCTCCCCGCGTCCTGGCGTCCGGTGGGCGCCGTCGCGATCGGCCACCCGGCCGCGGACCCGTCGCCGCGTCCCGACCCCGACCTCTCGACGATCCTGATCGAGGTGTGACGGTAGCCGTGAGCACACAGTCTCTCCACCGATCCGCCCGAGAGTTGTTGCAGCGGTGGGACACCGACGACGCGATGGACGACTCCATGCGTCACACCATGCTCGCGTTTCTCGACAGCGCGCCGCGAGGGTGCCTTCGCGACAACGTCGCCGGCCACGTCACGGCCTCGGCGCTGGTTCTCGACGAGAGCGGCTGTCACGTGCTGCTCACCCTGCACCCACGGGTGGGGCGATGGCTGCAGCTGGGCGGACACTGCGAGGAGACCGACGAGACCGTGCGCGACGCCGCCCTACGCGAAGCACGCGAGGAGAGCGGGATCGAGGCGGCCACCCTGGAGCCGGGCCTGCTCTCGATCCACACGCACCCCATCACCTGCTCGCTGGGTGTGCCGACCCGGCACCTCGATCTCCGGTTCGTCGTCCGCGTGCCCGACGGTTCGCACATCGTGCGCAGCGCCGAATCGACCGACCTGCGGTGGTGGCCGGTCGACGAACTACCGGACGGACGCGCCGGGGCCGAGCGAGAGGCGTTGCGCGAGATGATCGATCGCGCGCACGCCCGGCCCTGACGGACGTCAGACGTCGGTCGAGAAGCGCACGCCTCCGTCGGGCAGCGTCACGCCGGGCCACACCCGGGCACCACGGAGCAGTTCGCACCGAGCACCGATGTTGGCTCCGTCGCCGATCACGGCATCGCGGATCAGGGCTCGGGGCCCGATGCGGGCTCCGAAGCCCAGGATGGACCGTTCCACGACGGCACCGGCCTCGACGACGGCACCGTCGAACAGGATCGCCCCGTCGAGACGCGCTCCCGCACCGACCTCGGCTCCGCGTCCGACGGCGGTACCGCCGATCAGCAGAGCCCCGGGCGCGACACCTGCGCTCGAATGCACCAACGATTCCCCCCGCGTGCCCTCGAGCGCGGGCGACGGGGCGATCCCGCGGACCAGATCGGCCGAGCCTCGGACGAAGTCCTCCGGCGTGCCCATGTCGCGCCAGTACGCGGCGTCGACGTGGCCGTACACGCGCTTGTCGGAGGCGAGCAGGGACGGAAACACCTCACGCTCGACGGACACCGGGCGGTCGGTCGCGATCGACTCGATGATCTCGCGCTTGAACACGTAGCACCCGGCGTTGATCTGGTCGGTGGGCGGATCCTGGGTCTTCTCGAGGAAGGCGGTCACCCGACCGTCCTCGTCGGTGGGAACGCAGCCGAACGCGCGGGGGTCGCCGACGCGCACCAGGTGCAACGTGACGTCCGCGTCCTTGTCCCGATGGGTGTCGAGCACCGCACGCAGGTCCGTGCCGCCGAGCACGTCCCCGTTGAACACCATGACGTTCTCGGCGCGCAACTGCGAGAACACGTTTCGGATTCCGCCGCCGGTGCCCATCGGTTCGACCTCGGTGACGTACACGAGTTCGAGCCCGAGAGCGCTGCCGTCACCGAAGTGCTCCTCGAAGACCTCCGCCTTGAACGACGTCCCGAGCACCACTCGTTCGATCCCCGCAGCCCGGATTCGGGCGAGAAGATGCGTCAGGAACGGCAGCCCGGCGGTGGGAAGCATCGGCTTGGGAGCGGACAAGGTCAGCGGACGAAGCCGAGTCCCCTTGCCGCCCACCAGAATCACCGCGTCGGTCGCCGAACCACTCATCTGCTCTCGCCTTTCGTCGTGTCCGAACCGGCCGCGCCGGTGTCGCTGTCGTCGCGGGCCCGAAGTGCGGACGCCACGACCAACTTCGATCGGAGCGCGAGCCCCGCCCGAAGCGACCATCGCAGTGGAGCTTGCCATCTATGGGGGTGTCGGTCCGCCTGAAAGCGATAGGCACTGTCGTGATGGGCGGGGAGCATGGACTCCGGATGGCGCCCCGCGGCATGACCTTTGGCGTGAGTCACCACCGCGGTCGGTACGTAGACGTTGTGCCAGCCGCTCTTTCCGAGCCGATCCCCCAGATCGACGTCCTCCATGTACATGAAATACCGGGAGTCGAACCCGTTCACGGAGTCGAAAGCGGCACGGCGCAGGAGAAGACACGAACCCGAGAGCCACCCCACCGTGCGTTCGCTGACCGCCTCGGTGTCCTGGCGATACCGCCGGGTCCACGGATTCGTGGGCCACACCGTTCCCAGAACCGCGTGCACCGATCCCGACACGAGGTCCGGAACGTGGCGCGCGGACGGGTACCGGGATCCGTCGGGCTCGAGGATGAGAGGGCCCAGTGCGCCCGCCCGCGGCCAGCGCTCGGCCGCGGCGAGCAGCTCGTCGATCGACCCGGGGCCCCACTGCACGTCCGGATTGACCACCATGACGAACTCCACGTCCGGATCCACCTCGGCCACCGCTCGGTTGGCGGCGGCGCCGTACCCCACGTTCTCCCCGATCCGCATCAGTCGCACGCCGGGGTGGCGTCCCACCGCCTCCTCCGGAGCACCGTCCGTGGAACCGTTGTCGGCCAGGATCACCTCGACGGTCCGCGAGGTGGCGAGCGGGAGCGTCGACAGGAAGGTGTCCAGATGCTCGCCCGGTGAATACGTGACCGTCACGACGGCGAGGTGGTCTTTCACGTCGGGCAGCCTAGCGGGCGCGAGAGGCCGATCGACCCCGCACCCTCAGTCCACGCGTGCCGCCAACGCGGCCGTCAGACCGTCCCGCCACGGCCGCAACGGGGTGAGACCCGCCTCGTTCCAGGCTCGCGGGGACAGCACCGAGTAGGCCGGACGAGGGGCCGGACGCACGTAGCGATCACTGCCGCAGGGCCGCACGCGTTCGGGGTCGGCGCCCACGCCGGCGAACGTCGCTCGCGCGAGGTCGAACCACGAGGCCCGGCCGGAATTGGTGGCGTGCAGGATCGGCGGGAGCCGTCGTTCGGTGGTCGCCACCTCGAGAAGGGCGTCGGCGAGATCGGCCGCGTAGGTCGGCGACCCCACCTGATCGTCCACCACATCGACGAAGTCCCGCTCCCGTTCGAGGCGGAGCATCGTGGCCACGAAATCCGAGCCCCGGCCGGTGTAGACCCACGCGGTGCGCACCACGGTGGCCGTCGGCAATGCGGCGAGCACCGCCCGCTCGCCGGCCAGCTTGGTGCGCCCGTACGCGGTACGAGGCCCGGTGGCGTCCGACGGCTCGTACGGGTCCGACGCGGTTCCCCCGAACACGTAGTCCGTCGAGACGTGCACCAGCCGCGCTCCCACGGCTGCGCAGGCTTCCGCCAGAACTCGCGGGCCGGTGGCGTTGACGATCTCGGCGCGCTCTTCCTCGGATTCGGCCGCGTCCACAGCGGTGTGCGCGGCGCAATTGACCACCACGCAACCCGGCGTCAGCGCGTCCGCCACGGCACGCGGGTCGGTGATGTCCATCTCACGTGAGGTGAAGCCGTCGATCGACAGTGTCGCGTCGACCGGTCGGTCGAGGATGCGGGTTCCCACCTGACCGGCGGCTCCCGTCACCACGATGCGGGTACTTCCGGGCCCCGAAGCGCCGGCACGGTCTGCGTGGGTCGTCACGGGCACCGAGTGTGGCACGCCGTGTCCGCCTGCGCCGACCTCGGCCGTGGTGCGGTTAGCCTGAGGCACGTGACGGATTCTGTGACGGGCCCCGGGACACCGCGCGATCCGCACAGATCCCGCTCGGCCCGCGACCCCGGCTATCGCCGAGCCCCCGACGACATGCGTGGTCGTCGCGACGACCCCGACGACATCCGTGGTCGTCGCGATTCTCGGGATCCGCGGGCACGCCGTGAACCGTCGACGGACGGCCGGGGGCATCGTCGCCCGGAGGACACGCCGGCCCGTCGGCGACCGGCCGGACACCGTTCGCAGAAGTCCGCGCGCCCCACCGGCCACGTGGTCGTGGCTCTGCTGTCGACCCTGATTCTTCTCGTCACCGGTATCGCTTGGCAGAGCATCGACTCGCTGCGCAGCAACCTCGCCACCGTCTCCAACCTCGGGCTGGGCGGGGGTACCGACGGCGCGATCGACATCCTGCTGGTCGGGACCGATTCTCGGACCGACGCGCACGGCAACGAGCTGACGCAGGCCGAGCTCGATTCGCTGCGCGCCGGCGAGGAGGTCGCGAACAACACCGACACAATCCTGCTCGTCCGCGTTCCCAACGACGGATCCTCCGCGACGGCCATCTCCATCCCTCGCGACGCCTACGTCCGCGTTCCCGGTATCGGCGACTCCAAGATCAACGCCGCCTACGGAGCGACCAAGGAAGAGAAGCGAATCGAGCTCGTCGAGAGCGGCGTTCCCGACGCACAGGCCGACGCGGAGTCCACCGAGGCCGGGCGTCAGGCTCTCGTCGAGTCGGTCGCCGACCTGACCGGCGTGACCGTCGATCACTACGCCGAGGTGGGACTGCTCGGATTCGTTCTGCTGACCGACGCCGTCGGCGGCGTCGACGTCTGCCTCAACAATCCGGTGGACGAGCCCCTGTCCGGGGCCCGGTTCGCCGCCGGAGAGCAGACGCTCTCGGGCGCCGACGCACTCAGCTTCGTGCGTCAACGGCACGATCTTCCGCGCGGAGACCTCGACCGCATCGTCCGACAGCAGGTCTTCATGGCCTCGCTCGTGCGCGAGGTGCTCAGCGCCCGAACGCTCAGCAATCCGTCCACCCTGTCGCAACTGGGTGCCGCGGTGCAGCGTTCGGTGGTACTCGACTCGGACTGGGACATCCTCCAATTCGCGACGAACCTCCAGGACGTCGCCGGTGGGGCCGTGACCTTCGAGACCATTCCGGTAGCGGACATCAACGGGGTCACCGACTACGGCGAGTCCATCGTGGCCGTCGATCCGGTGGCCGTACAGGACTGGGTGCGAGGGCTGTCGGGCGACGCGGCGACCGAGGACGACGCCACCCCCACCGACGACGCTCCGGACATCGATCCGTCGTCCGTCACGGTCGACGTGGCCAACGACAGCGGCATCGACGGTCTCGCCGCTCAGGTCGCGTCGGACCTGTCCAACGAGGGCTTCGGGACCGGCGACGTCGGCAACAACGAGGACGCTCCGGTCACCACGACGACGGTGTTCGCCGCGTCCGTCGACAGCGACGCCGCCACGGTCGTCGCCGCTCGGGTGGGCGCCGCGGCGGTCGAGACCGACGCCACGCTCCCCCGCGACACCGTGCGCGTCGTGGTCGCCGCCGACTACCGGGCCCCCACCGTGGACCCCGGAGCGACGGGGGCGGCTCTCGCGGGCGTCACCTCGGCCGGCGATCTGCCGATACCGGCACCACCGGCGCAGAACCCGATCGACGCCGGGAACGTGGGACCGCAATGCGTGAACTGATCGTGAGCCCGCGCGTCGGGCCGTGACAGACTCTGTTCTCGTGACCCTCACCGATCTCCTGCTCGATCCCATCCTGGCCGTCGACGGCGCGGGTCCTCGGATCACCTACTACGACGACAGCACCGGCGAGCGCATCGAACTGTCCGCCATCACGCTGGCGAACTGGGCGGCGAAGACCGCGAACTTCGTTCGCGACGAGACGGGTGTGCAACCGGGCGACGTGGTCTGCGTGGACCTGCCCGCGCACTGGCAGACGGCCGCGGTGCATCTGGGTCTGTGGTGGGCGGGCGCGACGGTGGTCCTCGGCTCCCACCCCGACGCCGTGCTCGCGATGGTCACCGCCGACAAGGTCGCCGATGCCGATGCACCCGAGATCGCCGCGTTCTCGCTCGACCCCTTCGGCAAGGGGATCGCCGATCTTCCCATCGGGGTCGTCGACTACGCCACGGCCGTACGGGTGCACGGGGACACGTTCGCGCCGGCCGGCGCCGGTGCCGCACTCGACGGTCGGTCCGTGGAGGACGTGCTCGCGGCCGCCCTCGTCGCTGCCGAGCGCCGGAACCTGTCGCCGACGGATCGGGTGCTGAGTACCCGGGAATGGGACTCCGACGACGCGCTGATCGACGGGTTCGTCGCCGTGATGGCTGCCGGTGCCTCGCTCGTGCAGGTGCGCAATCCTGCCGCGGGTTCGCAGGAACGGCGCCGGGAGACCGAAAAGGTCACCGCCGTTCTCGACTAGCTGTTCTCCTCGCGAGCCGTGCCGGGAGGCGTGTCTGGGGGCGTGTCAGGGGGCGTGGGTCTGCGATAGCCCCCGTCCTCGAGGCCGGCCGCGATCTCGAATCGGTTGCGCGCACCGGGCCGTCGCACCTCCTCGACGAGGTACCGCACCGCGAATCCGAGACCGTGGCGAGCCCACTGATCGGCGTGCACGGCTTCGTGGCGGAGCAACCGGGCGCGCTTCTCGGGATCGTCCAGCGTGGAGCCGGTGAGGAACACCGCGCCCACACAGGTCCCGCCCCGTGCGTAGCCTCGGGACATTCCTCGACAGACGAGAAGATCGGTGGCGCGGTCCCATTCCGGGTAGGCGCCCCACAGCCGAGCCCAGCCGAGCGCGAGCACCGACACCACGGTGACCTGCCGGCTTCCCCTCGACACCGCGTTCAGGGCACCGGCCGGCAATCGGCGTGATGAAGGTCGATCGCGCATTCTCACAGCATCCCGTCTGCGTCGGCATCGTGTCCACGTCGGTGCCCGGTCACATCAGCGCCACGCCGACCGCGCAGGCGGTGACCGACAACCCCACGGTGGTGACGAGGTGCAGCGCCGCCGCCGGGAGGCGGTTCTCCTGCACGAGCCGGACGGTCTGCACACTCGCGGTGGAGAAGGTGGTGAACCCGCCGCAGAAACCGGTTCCGAGGACGACGAGCAGAGTAGTAGGAGCGCCGTGGAACATCACGGCGCCGGCGAGCAGTCCCAGAAGGAACGAACCGACGACGTTGATACCGAGCACGGCGGCGGGCCACCGCGGGAACAGCGGCGTCAGGACGGACTCGGTCGCTACTCGAGCGACCGCGCCCACGGCACCGGCCGTCGAGACGGCGAGCAGCAGCCAGACGCCGGTCATCTCGGCACCCCACGGGAGGAGATCCGAGCACCGACGACGATGCCCGCGAACGCGGCGATCACTCCGAGAATCACGGTCGAGACGAGATATGCGGCGGCCGTGGCGGTCTCACCGCCCCGGATCAGATCCACGCTCTCGAGCGCGAAGGCCGAGTACGTCGTGAACGCACCGCAGAAGCCACTGCCCGCGAGCAATCGGAGTCGACGCCGACGGCCGAGGTCCGGGCCGCGACGCAGCAAGGCCTCGAGGAGCAGTCCCAGAACGAAGGCGCCGAGGAGATTGACCACGAAGGTGGCCCACGGCCATCCCCCCTCCGCCGGCCAGGTGGTCTCCGCGCCGTATCGCGCGGCCGTGCCCAGTGCCCCGCCGACGAACACGAGGGACAGAGCCGCCGGATCACGGTGCAGCGCCCGGGGACCGGTGCGCGGTCCGGCCGGTTTCACCCGAGGAGACTCCGGCGCAGCGCCTCGTCCTTCTCGAGCACGGTGGCCTCGAGGCTTCGCTGGAAGGACTCCATCCGCGCGCGCAGCGTCGGGTCTGCGGACCCCAGGATGCGAACCGCCAGCAGACCGGCGTTGCGCGCGCCTCCGATCGACACCGTTGCCACCGGAACTCCCGCGGGCATCTGCACGATCGACAGAAGCGAGTCCATACCGTCGAGGTATTTCAGCGGCACCGGAACACCGATCACCGGGAGCGGAGTCGCGGACGCCACCATGCCCGGCAGATGGGCGGCTCCGCCCGCTCCCGCGATGATCACCTCGACACCCCGACCCGCGGCGTCCCGGGCGTAGTCGAGCATCCGCTGCGGAGTGCGATGTGCGGAGACGACACCGACCTCGAACGGAACCTCGAACTCGGCGACCGCGAGCGCGGCGGCCTCCATGGTGGGCCAGTCCGAGTCACTGCCCATGACGATGCCCACGCGGGCACCGGGGATCGTCGTCGTCTCATCCATGGTGCGGGTCCCATCCGTCGGTCCAGGTACCGTGCGAGAGCCAGTGGGCGGCTCTCTCGGCGCGTTCGCGCAGCGCGGCGACGTACTCGGGATCGTCCGGTGATCCTGCCGGTCCGCCGACGATGTTCACGTGTCCGATCTTGCGATCCGGACGTTCGCCCTTGCCGTACAGGTGCACCTTGGCGTCGGGCATCCGAGCGAACAGATGGTGGACGCGCTCGTCCATCGACAGGTCCGGTTCGGCCGGTGCGCCGAGCACGTTGGCCATCACCGTCACCGGAGCGATCGGTGAGCAGTCGCCCAGCGGGTAGTCGAGAACCGCCCGGAGATGCTGCTCGAACTGCGAGGTGCGCGCGCCGTCCTGGCTCCAGTGACCCGAGTTGTGGGGTCGCATCGCCAGCTCGTTGATCGCCAGTGTGCCGTCCTCGGTCTCGAACAGCTCGACCGCCATGACGCCGACCACACCGAGTTCCGCCGCGATCCGCAGCGCGATGTGCTCGGCCTCGGCGGCTCTGTCCTCGGAGAGTCCGGGCGCGGGTGCGATGGCCACCGCGCACTGCCCGTTGCGCTGCACCGTCTCCACCACCGGCCACGTCGCTCCCTGCCCGAAGGGCGAGCGCGCGACCATCGCGGACAGCTCCCGCGTCATCCGTACCCGCTCCTCCACCATGAGTGCCGTGCCCGCGGCCAGCTGCTCCTCGACGATCTCGGCGGCCTCGTCAGCGGTGTCGGGCATCCACACCCCGCGGCCGTCGTAGCCGCCCCGAACGGCCTTGATCACCACCGGCCACCCGTGCGTGTTTCCGAACGCCACGACATCGGCGGCCTCGGTCACCGGCGCGAACGCGGGCATCGGCAGACCGAGCTCGCTCAGGCGCGTCCGCATCCGAAGCTTGTCCTGCGCGAACACCAAAGCGCCGGGCGGCGGTTGTACGTTGACGCCCTCCGACACCAGGACGTCGAGATGCTCGGTCGGAACGTGTTCGTGATCGAAGGTGAGTGCGTGCGCCCCGCGCGCGACCTCCCGGAGGGCGTCGAGATCGCCGTGGTCGCCGAGCACCACGTCGGCGGTCACTCTGGCCGCCGGCTCGTCCTCGCGGGCGGCGAGCACCCGCAGGGTCTGGCCGAGCTCGACGGCGGCGCGGTGCGTCATCCGGGCCAGCTGACCGCCACCGATCATCGCGACCGTGGGCATCGTGGACATGCGTTGACGTGGGGGTTCTGCGCGCGGAGGTACCTCTGCGTCGGGTGCGTGGTTCGGTGTCACGGCAATCATGGTGTCATGAGCCACCGACCGCGGGTGCGCGCGTCTTTGGTAATCGGATGCCCGGGTTCGTACACTTCGGTGTCGTGCCCCTGATCGACAGCGTGGTCGCGCGCCTCCCGCAACCAATTCGGACAATTGTCCTACGACATACCGAACTGATCAAATTCGCCATCGTCGGCGCCACCACGATGGTGTTCGACCTGGTGATCTTCTACAGCCTGAGTCTCACGGTGCTGGAGAACAAGCCGGTCGTCGCGAAAATCATCAGCGGCATCATGGCGACCATTCTCAGCTACATCTTGAATCGCGAATGGTCGTTCAAGAATCGCGGTGGACGCGAACGCCATCACGAAGCACTGCTGTTCTTCACCATCAGTGGAATCGGCGTTCTCATCGCCGCCGCGCCCCTGTGGATCGCCAACAACATCTTCGACATTCGCGAGGGTGCGGCGAGCCTCGGCGCCCTCGTGCTCATCGACTTCGTCCTGAACTACATCATCGGCAATCTGATGCAGATGGCGTTCCGATTCTGGGCGCTGCGCCGATTCGCCTTTCCCGAGGCCAACGGACGCGGAGCCATCGCCAATCCCCTGGTCCCCGAACACGACGAGGAGACGATCGAGGACGATCCGCGGGAGTGGCTCGGACACAGCTGACGATCGCAGCGGGGGCTCGGCGAGAAGACGAGCCGTCAGCGCGGTTCGGCGCTCCCGGCGAGAACCGGCGGAGACTCCGTCCGGATCGCCGGAATGAAGATCGAGAAGAGGGCGGGCCGCCGCCGTTGGAGTTCGAGTCGGCCCCCGTCGGCTTCGACCAGTGCGCGCGCCAGGGCCAGGCCGACGCCGGTGGAACCGGCCCCGGAGAATCCTCGGTCGAAGATGTGGGGTGCGAGCCGGTCGCTGACCCCCTGCCCCTCGTCCGCGACCTCCACCCGAACCGTCGGTTCGCGCTTCTCCCGTCCCGGTGATCCGCCGGCCACCCGAACCCTCACCGTGCAGGTACCCGCTCCGTGTTCGAGGGCGTTGTGCACCAGAACCGAGACGGCCTCGCGAAGTCGTGCCCCGGTCACCGACGCGGTCACCGCGGTGTCTCCGGTGAGCACCAGCGAACGAGACGCGTCCGCGTACGTCCGTGTCCAGTCGGCCACGACCGATTCGAGCGTCTCCATGACCGGCACCGTGGTCGCGCCCGCGGCGCCGTCGTGACGCGAGGTGCGCACCAATTCGTCTATCGCCACTGTCAGCCGGTCGACCTGGGCCATCGCTTCCTCCGCCTCCGTCACCACCTCGGGATCGGGATGGCACGACAGTTCGTCGAGTCGGAGCCGGACGGCCGTGAGCCGACTGCGGAGCTGATGGGAGACGTCGCCGACGAGGGCGTGCTCGCGCTGGAGACGGCCGACGATCTCGATCGACGCGGCGTCCAGGACGTCGGAGACCCGGTCGAGTTCGGCGACACCGTGGCGAGTCTGATCCTGACGGAAATCACCCTCCGCCAGTCGCGCGGCTCGGAGCGCCACCTGACGCAGGGGGTCGGCCAGTCGCCGCGCGGTACCCACGGCAACCGCCGTTCCCAGCGCGATGGAGAGGGACACGACCAGAGCCACGGCCCCCACCGCCTGTTTCTGCGCCGTCCGCATCTCGGACGACGGGGCTTCGAGGCGAAGCGAGACCGACGTACCCATCGACAACGACTCGACGATCGGATCGGTCACCGACGCGGCGCCCAGATCGGCGCGGGTCGCGGGGTTGGCCGGGGTCGGGTACACGATCTCGAGCCGACCCCCTCGGGGGACCAGCAGACGCAGGCTCGTGACGTCGAGCCCGCCCTCGACGAGGCCGTCGCCGCCCTCCTGCTCGATGATCTCGGAGGCCAACCGGTCCAGTCGGGACTGCAGGTCGTTGCGAGTGAAATCCTCGACCCACAACCAGGCGGTGTAGGTCAGCGGAATCCCGAGCAACAACCCGGTCAGGATCACGACCGCCAGAATCGACTGCAGAATGCGTCGGCGCATCGGACGAGCCCGCCGTCAGTCCGCGTTGATTCGGAAGCCGACCCCGCGCACGGTGGCGATCCGGCGCTCCGCGACGGAACCCTCGTCACCGATCTTGCGACGAAGCCAGGACATGTGCATGTCGAGCGTCTTCGATCCCCGCAGTTCGACGTCTCCCCACACCTCTTGCAGGATGGTCTCGCGCGACACCACCTGCCCGGCGTGATCGAGCAGGACCTTGAGCAACTCGTACTCCTTGTTCGCCAGCGAGATCTCGGCGCCGTCCAGCAGCACTCGTCGAGCGGCGGGTTCGAGGCGGAGTCCGTTCACCTCGACCACCGAGTCCTCGGCGCCGGCACCGCGCCGTCGCAGCAGGGCTCGCACCCTCGCCATCAGCTCGGCGACTCGGAACGGTTTGCTCACGTAGTCGTCCGCGCCCGCATCGAGGCCCACGACGAAGTCGACCTCGTCGGTACGTGCCGTCAGCATCAGAACCGCGATGTCCGCGCCGGTCGCCCGAATCTGTCGGCAGACCTCGAGGCCGTCCATGCCCGGGAGACCCAGATCCAGGATCAACAGGTCGTAGCCGCCGTCGAGGGCGCGCTGCAGCGCGGTGGGGCCGGTTGCTTCGACGGTCACCGCGTACCCCTCCCGGCCCAGTGCGCGGGACAGGGGTGCGGCGATGGCGTCGTCGTCTTCGGCGAGCAGAACTTCGGTCACCGGTCCACCTTACGAGGTCCAGGAGTCGACGCCGGATTCTTCGACGCGGCCGTCGCCGTCGTCGAACGCCTGGTGATAGAGCAGGGAGTGCACGCGCTCGATGTCCGGGACGTCGTCGAATTCGAGCGGATCGTCGGACATCGACACGATGACCAGGGTCCCCGTCTTCATCATCCGGTCGATCACGCCGTGCCGGAACTGCACGTTCGAGATGCTCCGCACGGGCACGTCGATTCCGGAATGCCGGAAGACGCCCTGCCGCACGAGAACTCGGCGGTCCGTCACGACGAAGTGCGTGGTTCGCCATCGCCACACCGGGAGCACCGTGCGCCAGAGCACGAAAATCGTCCACAGAGCGACCGCGCCGAGAGTTGCCGGCCACGCGAGGTCCGGGTCCAGTGACCTCCCCGCCAGCCCGACGAGGAACCCCAGTCCGGCCGTCGCGACGAGCAGCGTGACCGCGGGAACGACGAGCATCTTCCAATGCGGATGTCGGTGCAGCAGTATGTCTTCGTCACTGCCCAGGGTGGCTCGTGGAAATCCCATCGAGACCCTTACACCCCGTCCCCGGCCTCGTCGCGACCCGACTCGGGCGTCGGTTCGGCGACTCGGAGGTGAGTGACATCGCCGGCCGACACGGCAACCGGCACCGCGGATCCCCCCGACCCGTCGGGGTCCGGGGTCACGATCAGACGTCCCTCGCCGTCGACGTCCGTCGCGACGCCGTGCAGCACGACGTCGCCGGGCATCGTCACCTTCACCCGTCGGCCGAGCGTGTCGCACCGATCGCGATAGGCGGCCGCGATGCTCGTGGTGTCCCACCCGCTCTCGGCCCACTCGTCCATGGTCGAGCCGAGACCACGCAGGAACGCCCGCACGAGCGTCCCCCGGTCGATGACCGCGGCGTTCTCCAGTTGCAACGAGGTCGCCGTCGGGACCGGCAGTTCCTCGGTGGTGAGCGAGACGTTGATTCCCACGCCCGTCACCACCGTCGGCACGGGTTTCGTCGTGGCGACCTCGACGAGAATCCCGGCGACCTTGCCGCCGGACACCAGCACGTCGTTGGGCCATTTCAGGACCGCGTCGACCTCGGCGACGGTCCGGAGCACGTCCACGGTCACGATCCCGGTCACGAGCGGCATCCATCCGAGGGCCGAGGGTGCGATGCCGGGCAGTTTCAGCAACGCCGATACCGCGACCTGGGAACGGGCCGGTGCGGTGAAGGGGCGTGAATGGCGACCGCGGCCGGACTCCTGGTGATCGGCGACGAGCGCCGTGCGATCCGCGGCAGTGCCGGCCACGGCGAGCAGATCGGCATTGGTGGACCCGGTCCGGGCCACCACGTCGACCCGCGCCCACGATCGACGCGGACCGTCCACGAGGGCACGACTGAGCGCCGCACCGTCGAGCGGAGGTCGGTCCAGATTTTCCCACATGGGTCTCGAGCATAGAGACCCGTGTGGACGGTGGTCACCGACCGAGGTGGCCGGTGGTCGACGACTTGTCGACGCGCCGAGATGCCGTCCCGGTGCGTTGCTCGCGCCCCCGACACGATTAGGGTGCTGGGCTATGACGACTGTTCAGGATCCGTCCGCGCAGGAAGTGGTGTCCGACCAGAGCGGTGACGCCGCTCCGGACATCCACACCACCGCGGGGAAGCTGTCCGAACTCGCGGCGCGACACGCCGCGGCAGCCATGCCGGCCGGGGAAGCGGCCGTCGAGAAGGTGCACGCGAAGGGCAAGCTGACCGCCCGCGAACGCATCACCGCTCTGCTCGACGACGGCTCGTTCGTCGAACTCGACGCCCTCGCCCGCCACCGCAGCGTCAACTTCGGCCTCGCCGACAACCGCCCGTTCGGTGACGGCGTCGTCACCGGCTACGGCACCGTCGACGGCCGCGACGTCTGCGTGTTCTCGCAGGACGCCACCGTGTTCGGCGGTTCGCTGGGCGAGATCTACGGCGAGAAGATCGTCAAGGTCATGGACCTCGCACTCAAGACCGGTCGCCCCCTCGTCGGCATCAACGAAGGCGCCGGCGCGCGCATCCAGGAGGGCGTCGTCTCCCTCGGGCTCTACGGCGAGATCTTCCATCGCAACGTCCGCATGTCCGGCGTCGTTCCGCAGATCTCGCTGATCATGGGTCCGGCCGCCGGTGGTCACGTGTACTCCCCCGCCCTGACCGACTTCGTCGTCATGGTCGACAAGACCTCGCAGATGTTCGTCACCGGTCCCGACGTCATCAAGACCGTCACCGGTGAGAACGTCACCATGGAGGACCTCGGCGGCGCCCACACCCACATGGAGAAGTCCGGTGTCGCGCACTACGTCGCCTCCGACGAGCAGGACGCCCTCGACTACGTGCGCGACCTGCTGGGGTACCTGCCGAGCAACAACCAGGCCGCAGCGCCGCGGATGGAACCGTCGGACCCGATCGACGGCTCGATCGCGGACTCGCTCACCGCCGAGGACCTCGAGCTCGACACTCTGATCCCGGACTCCCCCAACACCCCGTACGACATGCACGAGGTCATCCGCCGCATCCTCGACGACGACGAATTCCTCGAGGTGCAGGAGGGCCGGGCGCGCAACATCGTCGTCGGGTTCGGTCGAGTCGACGGTCGCAGCGTCGGCATCGTGGCGAACCAGCCCACCTCGTTCGCCGGCACGCTGGACATCGACGCCTCCGAGAAGGCCGCACGGTTCGTGCGCACGTGCGACTGCTTCAACATCCCCATCATCACCCTCGTCGACGTTCCCGGGTTCCTCCCCGGCACCGACCAGGAGTACAACGGCATCATTCGCCGCGGCGCCAAGCTTCTCTACGCCTACGGCGAAGCCACCGTCGGCAAGATCACCGTCATCACCCGCAAGGCCTACGGCGGCGCCTACGACGTCATGGGCTCCAAGCACATGGGTGCGGACGTCAACCTCGCCTGGCCGACCGCGCAGATCGCCGTGATGGGAGCCTCCGGCGCGGTGGGCTTCGTCTACCGCAAGCGGCTGCTCGAAGCCGCGAAGAACGGCGACGACGTCGACGCTCTGCGCCTCGAACTGCAGAACGAATACGAGGACACGCTCGTGAACCCGTACGTCGCCGCCGAACGCGGATACGTCGACGCGGTCATTCCGCCGAGCCACACCCGCGGACAGATCGTCGCCGCACTGCGCCTCCTCGAGCGCAAGATGGTCACCCTGCCTCCGAAGAAGCACGGCAACATTCCCTTGTGACACGCGTTCGGTCGAGCCGGACTCACCAGAAGGTATGCGCCAGCGACCATTCGGTGAGTTCGGCGTCGATCGTCGAGCGCAGTTCGGCCTCGTCGCCCGCGTAGTCCGGGTGGATGCCGAAGAACGTGATCGTCACCTTGTTTGCGTACTCCACGGCCCAGGCCGCGATGGCCGGCCCCTGGTGTCGACGATCCTCGGCCTCCCGTCCCTGCATGATCGCGCGGATGGCGAAGGACTCGGCGACCTCGCCGCCGAGCTGGAGCGCACTGTCCGGTGCGACACCCAGATTGGACACCGTCGTGTCAGGACCGGCGATGGACGTCATCATGCGCCCGAGGATCCGGTCCGGGAGCAGTCGCGCCACCGACTGCAGGTGATCCGCGACCGATTCGTCGGACGACGCGTATCGAGCGAAGGCCGCCTTGCTGAGTCGCCTGATCTCCTGCAGACCGTGGTCCGGCGCGATGGGGCCCGGTACCCGAATCCACACGCCCCCTGACGCATTGGCACGCTCGTCGTCGTCTCCCCTGGTGCTCACCGCGATGCAGATGCGGGTCCCGTCGGCGGCGACCGGGTATCCCGTCCGCCGCAGGATGCTTGCCAGCAGCGCGGTGAACAAGCCGTTCGGAGTACCACCCAGTTCCGTTGCCCGCGCGTGCCATTCGGCACGGTCGAGATCGACGACGGCCAACGTGGTGTCCGGCTCGTCGGTGCGTTCCGACTTGGGCGGAACCGGGTTGACCCACACGGTCGTCGCGGTCTCGTCGTCCCCGGACGGTCCCCGCCGCAGGCTTCGCAGCGCCGCGGAGACCGCGCTTCTGGCGATCACCGCGACCGCGGTCGCCACCGTCGGCACCTGCGCCGCCGCGTCGCTCAGGTCGCCGAGCACCGCGCGCGGGCCCGTCGCCTCGCGCTCGTCGGGCAGGTTCGACCGGGACGTTCTCGACGCGGCCGCCGCGAGTGCCGCGTAGACCGCCTGACCGTCGGCGACCATGTGCGAGACGAGCAGCGACACGACGGTCCGTCCCGATTCCGTTCGCGCCCAGTCGATGGTCCATCCCCGACCGGAGGCGGGGTCGAGGTCGGCCGACCGCAATCGGGTGTCCACCCACGTTCCGACGCCCTCGTCGGGCAGGAGTTCCGGCTCTCGACGCACCGAGGGCTGCCGGCCGGACCGCACCCACCTGTCGCGAGCGACGGGGACGGCCGCGCGAACGATCTTGCGGTCGAACGAACCCGCGGCCAACTCCCGCGCGAGCTCGTCGATCGCCTCGTCACCGGGGTCGCGCGAGAACACCCACAGGTACTGGATGGGAGCCGTCCAGCCGAACAGACGTTCCGCCAGAGCGTACGACTCGTCCGCACCCGCGACTCGGGTCATGATTCGTCACCGTCCTTCGATCGCTCGGTCACCAGAAGCGGTGCGTCACATTCCATGCCGTCAGTTCGCCCGCGAGGGCATCCCGCAGCCGCTCGGTGGTGCCCACTCGGGTCTCGTCGAAACCGGCCACGGCGAACGTCGCCCGACCGCCGACCTCCAGATACCAGGACTGCAGTCCCTCTCCGAATCGGTGGGGCTCGGCGGGGTCGACGCCGCGAGCGTCACCGCGGAACGCGACGCCGGACGCCGGGCCCGATCCGAAGTCGAGCAACGAACGATCCAACGACCCCAGGTTGGACACCATCACATCCGGCATTCCGGATCCGCCGGAGGTCACCGCACGCGTCACCAGGGACAGCGGAAGTATCTGCAGCAGTGGCCGTAGATGAATCATCGCCGGTCGACGCCCGTCCGACAGCCCGCCGAACGCCTCCTTGCACAGGCGCCGGACCGTGGTCAGATCCGATCCCGCCACCGGTCCGGAGGACAGATACACGGACACCCCGGCGGTGGCGTTTCCGCGAGAGTCACCCTGCTCCGCACGCACACTCACCGGTATCCCCACCTTCAACTCCACCCCGTCGTCGGCGTAACCGGTGGACCGGAGTGCACCGGCCACGACCGCGACGAAGAGACTGTTGCGAGTGCCGCCGTGCGCGGTCGCCACGGCGTCCCACTCGTCGACGTCGACCGACACCACGACCCACGACGGTCGCGCCTTCGGAGCGCGGACGTGCGCGGGCGATCGTCCGGCGACGGCCGCACCGGGTCGGGCCGCACCGGTGTCCGCTCCACCACCGGTAGCCGCGGTCACGGCTGCACGTGCGATACCTCTCGCGGCTCCCGCCACCTGCAGGGCCGCGTCCATGGCGTCGAGGACGAGGGCACGAACGGCGGGTGTGGACGAGCCGGCCGGGTGCGGGACCTCGTCGACGTGCGGTGTCCGCGCCGATCGAGCGGCGTCCGCCGCCGCAGCGGTGAGGGACAACCCGTCTGCCACCAGATGCAGACACGTCAGCGAAACCGCAGTGCCGCCGCCGCTCGTACGGGTGGCACGCAGTCGCCACGACCGTCCTGCCTCGGGATCGAGGTCGACCGAGTGCAGTTCGTCGGCACCCCAACGCTCGAGCGCATCGTCCGACAGGGTTGCCGTGTCCATCAGCAAGGGCTCCGACCTACCGGACGACACCCACCGCGGCCTCGCGAGCGGGACTGTCGGGCGCACGACGCGTCGCTGCAGCGGCCCCCGACGCAGTGCGGCGTGTACAGCCTCGAGCGCAGTGTGCGGCACCTCGTGATCGAAGGTCCACAACAGCTGCAGAACGACGTCCCAGCCGAAGGCTTCGCGCAGAAACCAATAGGTGAAATCCTCGTCCTGCAGGCGGGCCGCCGGTATCGAGGTCACGGTCGGGACGCCTCCACCAGATCCGCAGCCCGAGCGCGCGCTTCGGCGGGACCGATCATCTCCGCCGCGAGATCCTCTGCGGCTCGGGCACAGTCGTCGGTCATGATCCTGCGCAATCCGGACTCGAACGACTCGTCGTCGAGCCCCGCCAGTGTGGTCGCGGCTCCGGCGCCCCGGTCCGCGATGCGGGCGCCCCAGAACGGCTGATCGGAACTCACCGAACAGACGAGGGTGGGCCTCCCCGCGCGGATTCCGGCGGCAGTACTCCCGGCGCCGCCGTGGTGCACCACCGCCCCGCACAGCGGGAAGATCCTGCTGTGGTCGAGGGACCCCGTCACCATCGTGGTCTCCTCGTCGCCACCCTCCGGTGGCCAGGTCACGGACTCGTTCCACCCGACGCTCACCAGCGCACGGTGTCCCAGGCGTCCACACACCGAATCCACCATCGCGACCAGAGCAGCCGGATCCGACACGGGCATGGAGCCGAATCCGACGTACACGGGAGGCGGTCCCGACGCGATCCATTCGAGGACCGCGGAATCGGTCCGGGTCGACGGATCCACGCGAGCCCGCAGATCGGCGTCCAGATCGAGGAAACCGCAGAACGGCCTCCGCTCGCCCCACCGCGACGCCAGCTGGGGGCAGAACGCCGGGTCGTAGGCTTGGATCTCCGTGCCGTAGCGCGCGATTCGGTACGGAAGCGGCGATCCCGCAGTAGGCACCCCGAGCGCCGTGCGCAGACCGTTCTCCCGACGCCGGGTGGCGAGCCACACGAGGTGATCGACCATCGACCAGGCCGCCTCCAGCACCGGACCCGGAAAGGCGTCGGTGCCGGGCACCGGCGAATGAACGCCGTTACGGCGAATGGGTGCGTGCTGCAGGGCGATCAACGATGCGCCGTGGCGTTCCGCCAGCGGAAGCGCGGCCTGCTCGGTGGTCACTCCGGTGACGATCACGTCGACTCCGTCGGCGGTGGCCGCGGTCAGTTCCCGAACCATCTGATCCCAGCCGTAATTCCACAACTGCCGTAGTGCGCCGAGCCTGTCCGCCACCGACCCGCGGCGAAGTCCGTGGCGCACCAGATCCGAGTTCATGTGGTCGAAGGTGTCGTAACCGAAGCCGGTCGTCTCGAGACCGGCCGAGGCCGCGAAGGAGACCAGATTGGGTGGAACTGCCATCAGGACGTCGTGCCCGCGACTGCGGAGCTCGGCCCCCAGAACCACGGCCGGCTGCACGTCACCACGAGTACCGCTGACGGCAATGACGATGCGCACGTGTCGACTCCTCTCGACGGCGTGATCACACACCAACTGTTCTGTGTACCAACGTTTCACAGCATGCGTGGCACGAGTGGCACACCCCGGACCGCTCAGACTGTAGACGCTCGAGGCGAATGGCGCAGAAGGAGACGCTGCTCACATCGAGCGGCCGGTGTGGAACCCGACGTCTCGATTCGCCGATCCGCGCGAGCTCTGCAATGGTGGCCGCAGAGACGTTCGCACCGGACACGATCGGGGGGTCGAAGATGCGGTTGTTGGCCAATTTCAACGGAAGCCGCGGTGACGTGCAGCCCGGAATCGCTCTGGCCGTCGAGTTGGTCCGTCGTGGTCACACGGTCACCATGGCCGTTCCTCCGAACGCGGTCGACCTCGTCCGCCGTGCGGGACTCGACGCTCGCGCCTGCGGATCGGACACGGCGGCTCTCCTGGCCTCCGACCTGGTCTCACGTGACCTCTCGTCTCCGAATCCGGCCCGTCGGATCCGGGCGGTGTCGGAGCTGACTCTTCGCGACGGCCGATCCGTGCACCGTCGACTCGAAGAACTCGCCACCGGCGCCGACGCCGTGATCGGCTCCAGCGTGGGGCAGGAGCGCGGGATCAACGTCGCCGAGAAGCTCGGTGTCCCCTACGTTCCCGTGCACTATTGCCCTGTTCGCAGCAACCGACGGTATTCGTTCCTGGATCCACCGGCGCCGTTCGGGTCCCCGCCGTTCGTTCGCCTCGGCTGGTCCGTCCTCGATCGAGTTCTGTGGACGACCTCGCGACGCAGCGAGAACGTCCTCCGCGACGAGTTGGGACTGCCGCCGGCGAAACACAGTGTGGCCGAGCGGGCACGACGGTCCGAGACGACCGAACTCCAGGCGTACGACCGAACGTTGTTCCCGGGGCTGGCCGACGAGTGGGGACTCCGTCGACCCCTGGTCGGGTTCCTGGAACCGGATCCGTCGACTCGACAACGGTTGGACGAGTTCGACGATCGCGATCTTCGATCCTGGTTGGACGACGGTCCGCCGCCGATCTACGTGGGGTTCGGGAGCATGCGTCGACCCACCGTGGCACGGGCCGCCCGCATCCTCACCGCGGCCGCACTGGACGCGGGTCATCGCGTGCTCGCCGTGGGCGCCGACCTCGGTCCCGAAGTCCCCGAGTCCGACCCGCGTGTTCACCGCACGACGTCGGTGAACCACGCAGTGGTTCTTCCGCGGTGCCGCGCCGTCGTGCATCACGGCGGGGCCGGATCCACGGCGGCCGGACTGCGCGCCGGCCGCGCGACGTTGGTCTGCCACGTCGGTGCGGATCAATCACTGTGGGGCAGGCGCGTTCTCGCTACGGGGGTCGGCGCCTCCGTCCCCGCGCGATCGCTGAACCCGGCACGGGCAGCCGCTGCACTCGACGCCGTGACCGACTCGGCGTGCGTCGACGCGGCCGATGCCCTGTCCGAACGTCTCACCCCGGCGTCCGTCGCCGTGACGGCCGCCGCGGACCACGTCGAGTCCGTCGCCGGGTCGACCGCGTCCATCCGTCGCCGTCAGAGGAGTACGACACGATGACCCTGTCCGTGGTGATACCGGCCTTCGACGAGGAGGAGACCATCGGAACGTGCCTCGACCTTCTCGGTGAGCAGATGGAACACATCGCCGAAATCATCGTGGTGGACAACAATTCGACCGATGCGACTCGCGCCGTGGTGGAGGCCCGCTCCGCGACGATCCCGTCGATTCGCCTGATCACCGAGCCACGGCAGGGGTTGGTCTTCGCTCGCAACACCGGCCTCGACGCCGCGACATCGGATGCGGTGGCTCGTATCGACGCCGATACCCGAGTCCCGCCCGACTGGGCACGGACGATCGTCGCCTTCCTGGAGTCCGATACCGACGAGCGATGGGCGGCGTTCTGTGGCCGGGGGGAAGCCTACGACCTGCCGTACGGCGACGCCGCTGCGACGCTGAAGGCTCGGTTCTCGCCGTTGGCCGCACGGCGCGGCCCCCGCACGGACGTTCGCGAGGTTCCGGTTCTCTACGGCTCCAACATGATTCTGCGGCGCAGTACGTGGCACCGAATCCGGCGCACCGTCAGCATGCGCCGAGATGTGTTCGAGGATGTGGACATGGGTCTGTGCGTGCAGGCAATCGGTGGACGCAACGCGTTCCTACCGCACCTGACGGTGGGAGTGTCTCCCCGCCGGATGGAATCGAGCATGCGCGCATTCGTGGTCTACATGGCCTGCCTACCGAGAACACTCGCCCTGCATCGGCGCTATGCCCTGGCCGTGGGTGCCGCGCTCGTGTATCTGCCCGGTGTCGCACTGCTGCACGCGGCCCGCCTGCTCGTCATCCGGGCGTACGACAAGGAAAGTCACTCGTTTCGCATCCGGGCACTGCTGACACCGACCGCAGACCGAGCGATGCCGTAGCCGCGGTCGACGGAGATGGGCTGCGACACCGAACGTCACGGCACCGTCATGAATCCGGGCGACATGCTCGAACAATTAACACGAATTCAACATTCTGCCCTGGCCGACATTCACCCGTGATTCAGGACACCTCCATTCGTATTGAGAAGAATCTTTCCTGCCCTTACTGTGAACGACGGGTACCGGATAGAGTCGATATCCGAGAATGCTCGATCCCGTTGCGCCACAGCGCACTATTGATTTCTCCCCCAGAGTTCGAGTGCCGGTGTTCGCGTCGTTTTCCTCGCGACCGTTCGGCACCACGAGTTCACGAACGGACGGGTGATACGACGCCATGGAATTCACCGAGCTCGCCGAGTATTCGCTTCCCGACGGGCGCCTGACCGAATGGGTGCCGACGGTGCGGGGTCCCGAGGAGTGGACCGTCGACCCGCGGCCGCTCGCCTTCACCCACGAAGCGCACTGCCGACACAGCCTGTCGCGAGACGCCGGCCTCGCGCCGGGCGACACCGAGAACATCGAGAACACCGAGAACACCGGCGCAGCCTGGATCGGCGCCGCGTTCGAGATCCACGACCGCTACGACGCGGCCGCGGTCGGTCGCGCGCTCGAAACATGGACGGCGCGACACGAAGCCTTTCGCACCACGGTCGCCGTCGACGGCAGCACGGCATCCGAGGACACCCCCCTCATCCGAAAGACCCTGTCCGCCGGTGCGATCGAGGTGGTCGGTCGAACCGACGGCCGGTTGCGGACCGGCTCGGCCATCCGTGAGCATCTCGCCGATTTCTTCGGACGACGACTGTCGCCCTTCCGGTGGCCACACTGCCTCGTCGCCACCGTGGACAACAGCGGTGTGGACGACGCCACCGTGGTCGACGGCGGCGCGGACGATCGCCCGTCGAATTTCCTTCTGGTGTTCGCTGCGGACCACTCCGTGATGGACGCGTACTCGATGCTGCTCGCGATCGGAGAACTGAAGCGGCTCTACGAGTTCGAACTGCACGGTCACGACCCGCAGCTGGTTCCCATCGGCAGTCACGTCGAGTACTCGGTGTCCGATCGACGCCGCGGCGAGGAACTGTCCTACGACCACGAGGTGGTTCGGACGTGGGCTCGCTTCCTCGGTGACACCGGGTTCCCGTCCTTCCCCCTTGCGACCCGGGCAAACTCGCCCACCCGCGCCGCTCAGAACAACGTCTCGTCGTGGCTCCTGTCGGACACCGAGGTCGCACAGCTCGCACACACCTGCCGCGCACTCGGCCGGTCCATGACCGCAGCCACCCTCAGCGCACTCGCCCTCACCAACCACGCGCTGACCGGTGACCCGCGCCTGCGCCTGACGATGCCGATGCACACCCGCCACGAGGCCCGCTACGCCCGATCGGTGGGGTGGTACGTCGGGGTCGTGCCGATCGACGTCGGCGTCGATCGGGACCACACGTTCACCGGCACCCTGGATTCCGCGGCGGCGACACTCGCCGCCGTCGACGGGTACGCCACCGCTCCGTACTCCAAGATCGCTCAGCTGCTGGGGATCGACTCCGTACCGCGGTTCGTGGTGTCCTACCTCGATCTACGCCACACCCCCGATGCGCAGGAATGGGAACGATGGCGAGCCCGCACCCTCCGGAGCGCGACCGTGGCCGACGACGAGGTCTATTTCTGGATGCTGCGCACCTCCCGTGGCCTCAACGTCTCGGCCCGCTTTCCCGGCAACGACGTCGCCACCGAGAACGTCCTGACGTTCGTCGAACGGTTGCGCTCGATTCTGAGGGACGCAGCGGGCTCCGATCCCATGACGGTCGAGGACTGCGCTCCGGTCGACCGCACACCCGCGGCCGCCGGAGGTCGTCGGTGATCATCACGGCGATGGACAACTGGAGCCCGCGTCCGGGCACCCTGTTCGAGTGGCACCCGGTCGCCCGTACGTCGGCGGACGAGGTACCGGACCCCACCCCGGCATCGTTTCTGCAGGAGAACCACATTCGCGGGGTCGACGCGGTTCGCGCGCGGGGCGGGACCCACCATGCCTACCTCGGTGCCGCGACGGAGATCGACGGCGAGTTGGACGTCGACGCACTCACCCGTGCCCTCGAGACGTTCGTCCTCCGGCACGAGGGGCTTCGCACGCGTCTCGACGTCCTCGACGGCGAAGTTCGCCGCCACCGGGTTCTCGACCACGCGGTGCGCTTCCGTCCGGTGGCCACAGGACGGACGCTGGGACACAGCGCCTTCCGCGAGTACGCCCGCACCAGATTCTCGAACGAAGCCGTGGCGTCGGCGTGGCCCGGTTTCGCCGTCGGCGCGATTCGGCGTGAGCACGACTTCACGCTGTACTACGGAGTCGACCATGCGCTCTCCGACGGCGTGTCCCAGATTCTGGTCGTCTCCGAACTCGCCGACCTGTATCGAGCCGAATGCACCGGTACTCCGGCTGTGGACACCACGGCGTGGTCGGGCAGCTTTCTCGACTACGTTCACATCGAGAACGACGCCGGCAACGCACTCACGGCCGACTCGGCCGAGATACGACGCTGGGCCGAGCTCGTGACCGCCAACGATGGCGCCATGCCGTCGTTCCCGCTGGATCTGGGACTCGATCCCGGCGAGACGGCACCGGTGCGCCCGATCGAGATGGATCTCCTCGACGCCGCCGAGACGGAACGCTTCGAGCGAGTCGCTCGCGCGGCGGGAGGCTCGTTCACCAGCGGTCTTCTGGCCGCCGTCGCCACGACCGATCTCGAACTCGCCGGGCGGCGTGACTATTTCGGACTGACCGTGCTCTCGACCCGTCACCTGGGGGATTTCGCGCTGTCGCAGGGATGGTTCTGCAACTTCGCCCCGGTGGCGTTCCGGGTGGCGGGGGCTCGCGACTTCTCGTCCCTGGTACAGCGGGCACATCGCGGGTACGACGAGGCGAAAGCGTTGGCGGCCGCGCCGATCGGTGCCGTACTACGGCTGCTGTTCGAATCCGGAGTCGGCGGACCCGATCTGGCGAGGAGTCCGCACATGTTGTCCTACATCGATTTTCGTCGCTTTCCCGGCCACGGAACCCCGGCGGACGACGCCGCGATCCTCTTCACCGGGGAGGGGCGTACCGCCAATGCGTCGATGTGGTTCAACCGCGATCGCGATCACTTCTATCTCGGCTCGCAGACGCCGGACACGCCCGTCGCTCGACGGCAGACAGCCCGGTACCACGCACACCTGAGGGCGGTTCTGCGCGACGTGGCCCGCACCGGCGACCATCGACCGGTCGAGACCGAACGGGAGGTGGTGCGTGCAGGTCACCAGCATTGACCGGGTTCACCTCGAACCCGGCACGCTGCGGCGATGGACGATGACACCCAGCGGACCCGGTGTTCCCTCCGAGGTTCCCCCGTCGTTCAACCAGTCCAATCACCTGTCCGACACCGCCGAGGGGACCACATGGTTGGCCGCGACCTTCGATGTCGACGGACCCATCGACGTCGAGGCACTCTCCTCGGCCTTCGCTCGCCTCGTCGACCGACACGGTTCCCTGCGTACGGGTTTCGTGCGGACCGGGGACCGCACGTCGCGCCTTCTCCACCCCCGCGGTTCGTTGATTCCGACCCGCGGCGACGACGTGGTGCTGTCCTCGTCGCGAGACACGAACGAGGCGTTGCGGGCAGCGTTGAACGACGCCTGTCGTCCGTTCGCGTTCCCGTCGTATCTGCTCGCGGCCGTCGACCGCCCGGACCGATCCACCGTCGTCTGCGGCTTCGACCACGCACTGGTCGACGCACTCTCCCTGACCGTGGTGGTGGACGAGATGCGCCGGTTCTACGCGTCGGCTCCCGAACCGGAGGAGGACGCCGTCGCCGGCTGCTTCGTCGACTACTGCGCAGCCGAGGCGTGTGCCGAGACGGTGGATCCGGACGACGAGCGAATGACGCGATGGCTCGCGTTCCTACGCCGTCACGGCAACGCGCCTCCGACGTTTCCGCTGCCCCTCGGTCGTCCTCGCGTCGTACCGGATCGATCGGCTGTCGACGTCGTCGAGGTGCTCACCGCGAACCGATCGGCGGAGTTCGAACGTCTGTGCCGCGGCCTCGGCGCGAGCCTCTACGCAGGCGTCCTGGCCGCCATGGGGCATGCGGTCCGGGATCTCGGCGGGGGTGACGAGCTGCCTCTGCTGTTTCCCCTGCACACCCGAACCAGACCGGAGTGGGCGCGAGCGATCGGCTGGTTCGTCACGAACGCACCGCTCGACGTGCGGACGCAACCGGTTCTCGTCGACACCATTCGCCGTACCGGCGTGGATCTCCGACGCGCCGTCGAGCTCGGAACCGTCCCCATCCCCGGGGTCGTCTCCGCTCTCGGAGGTCTGCGCCGACCCCGCAAGGACGTGTTCATGGTGTCCTTCGTCGACTACCGACGACTTCCGGGCCACCTCGATCACCGCCGCGTCTCGGCCCGTCACATCTCGAACGTGACGGTCGCGGACGACGCGCAGTTCTGGTTCTCGCGAACCGACGACGGGGTGTCGCTCCGAGTGCGCTACCCGGACAACACCGACGCACGCGAGACGATCACCGCGTTCTGCGCGCGGCTGGCCGAGATTCTCGCGGTCGCCGGGCAACCCACGGATCGTTCGCGCGCCACCGTCGGTCCTCTAGGGTGATCGTGCGCCGACGCGGCGCCTGGACACTGCACCACCCCACCCCCGTTGGGAGACGACCGTGACGACCGACTTCGAGCCGAACGACACCGCGAGTTCCGAGGAACCGGCCGGCCCCGCGAGCATTCGCATCGTGTCGGGGCACCCCTCGGACATCGAGATCGCAGCGCTGGTGACCGTGCTCGCCGGTGCGAGCGGATCCACCGGAGCGGCCGGGGCGCCCGCGATCCGCGACGACTGGGGACATCCCTCGACGATGCACCGCTCCACCCGGGCGTTCTCCCCACTCGCCTTCGGCGGCGATCTGCACACACGCGGGTGACGCGCTTCGTTCTGGCGTCGCGGTCACCCGCGCGCTTGTCGGTGTTGCGAGCCGCCGGTCTCTCTCCCGTCGTCCGCGTCTCCGACGTCGACGAGGACGCGATCATCGACGCCCTGGGGTCGACCGCCCCGCACCACGTGGTGGTCACCGAACTCGCCACCGCCAAGGCATCGGCCATCGCGGCCGCTGTCTCGGACGACCCGTCGCTGCGCGGTGACGTGGTGATCGTCGGGTGCGATTCCATGCTGTCCATCGGTGGCCACCTCGTGGGTAAGCCCCACGACATCGACACCGCGCGCGAGCGCTGGGCCGCCATGGCCGGAGGGACCGGTGAGCTTCTCACGGGCCATTGCGCTCTGCGCCTCTCCGACGGTGTGGTGACGGCGCACGCCGCCGACCACTGCGCGACCACCGTGCACTTCTCTCGTCCCGAACCGGCCGACCTCGAGGCCTACTTGGGATCCGGGGAACCGATGACCGTCGCGGGCGCCTTCACCCTGGACGGTCTCGGCGGGTGGTTCGTGGACGGGATCGAGGGCGATCCGTCGTCCGTCATCGGAATCGGGCTACCCCTGGTACGTCGACTGCTCGCAGACCTCGGCGTGTCCGTGAGCGCCCTGTGGTCCGCGAACGGAGGTGGGGCGGACACCGGGTCCGACGATCGAGGAACCGGCGGGCCCCTAGGATCGTTGAGCACGTAGCACACGCCCCGCACGTCACAGCCGAGCTCAGGAGCCACACGTGTCCGTCGCGCCAGATCCACACCCCACCTTCGCCTCGTTCGCCCACCCCGAACGCTTGGTCTCCACACAGTGGTTGTCCGCCAACATCGGCACACCGGGACTCAAGATCGTCGAGTCCGACGAGGACGTCCTGCTGTACGACGTCGGCCACATCCCCGGCGCCGTCAAGGTCGACTGGCACCTCGACCTCAACGATCCCGTCACCCGTGACTACGTCGACGGGGCCAAGTTCGCCGACCTCATGAACCGCAAGGGCATCTCGCGCGACGACACCGTGGTCATCTACGGCGACAAGAGCAACTGGTGGGCCGCCTACGCTCTCTGGGTGTTCACCCTGTTCGGACACGAGGACGTCCGTCTGCTCGACGGCGGCCGTGACGCCTGGATCGCCGAGAACCGCGACACCACCCTCGACGTTCCGGAAACGGCCACGGTGGACTACCCCGTCGTCGAACGGGACGACGCGGCGATCCGTGCCTTCAAGGACGACGTGCTGAGCCACCTCGGCACCGGCCCTCTCGTCGACGTGCGCTCCCCCGCGGAGTACACCGGTGAGCGCACCCACATGCCCGACTACCCGGACGAGGGCGCTCTCCGCGGCGGTCACATCCCGACGGCGGCATCCATCCCCTGGGCCAAGGCCGCCGCGTCCGACGGCCGCTTCAAGTCCCGCGAGGAGCTCGAGGAGGTCTACGCGGACGTCGCGCCCGACGCGGACGTCATCGCGTACTGCCGCATCGGCGAGCGGTCGAGCCACACCTGGTTCGTGCTGACCCACCTGCTCGGGTACCGGAACGTGCGCAACTACGACGGTTCGTGGACGGAGTGGGGCAACGCGGTGCGCACCCCCATCGCGCGCGGCGAGGAGCCGGGGACCGTCCCGGCATGAACGCGCTCCCCGACGCTCTCGCCGAGATCGTCGACGACTTCGCCGCCGTCGACGGTCAGGACAAGATCACCCTCCTGCTCGAGTTCAGCAACGAACTCCCGCCGCTGCCGAGCGACCTCGAGGAGGCCGCGATGGAGCCGGTGCCGGAGTGCCAGTCCCCGCTGTTCCTGTCGGTGGACGCCGCCGACCGGAACAACGTTCGACTGTTCTTCAGCGCGCCGGCCCAGGCGCCCACCACGCGCGGTTTCGCGTCGATCCTCGCGCAGGGGCTCGACGGGTTGCCCGCCGACGAGATCCTCGCGGTGCCGGACGACTTCTACACCGCACTCGGATTGGCCGACACCGTCAGCCCGCTGCGGCTCCGGGGAATGTCGGCGATGCTGAGCCGGGTGAAGACTCGCCTGCGGGCGTGATCGGTCGGTCTTTGTTCGGACAATGTGGGTTCGGTCGTTAAGCTGATCACTCACCACTCACAGAGTCCAACGAGGAGGTGTCGAGCGTCGTGGAGTTCACCGAACTGGTCGACTATCCGATCCCGTCCGGCACTCTCACCGAGTGGATCCCGAGCGTCGGGCCGCACGCGTCGACACCCGAGGACGCCGGCTGGCGTCCCGACCCTCGCCCCACCTCGCACGTTCACGACGCTCACCTGCGTCGGACCATGGCGAACCCGGCGGCGGGTCGGGAGTCCTGGCTGGGTACGGCGTTCGACGTCGACGGGCCCCTCGATCGTGTTGCGTTCCGACGTGCCGTGACGGCGTGGATGGATCGGCACGAGGGAATGCGCAGCAACGTGACCGTGCACCCCGTGACGGGCGAACTCTCTCGTGTCACCGCGCCCCCGGGTGCCACCGACATCTGGGTGATCGAGCAGGACACGTGCACCGAGTCCAGCGATGTGTATCGGCACATCCAGCACCTGTTCGACGAGTACACCTCACCGTTGGCCTGGCCGTCCTACGCATTCGTGACGCTGGAGCCGTCGGCGACCGAGGGCGCGGAGCCGTCGGCGACCGGGGGCGCGGAGCCGTCGGCGACCGGGGGCGCGGAGCCGTCGGCGACTCGCGATCGCTTCACCGTCTTCTTCGCCGCGGACCACTCGATCATCGACGGCCTGTCGATCGTGCTGATCGCACACGAGCTCACCCGGCTCTACGAGGAGGCGCTCACGGGAGCGCCCGCAGGACTCTTCCCCACCGGTAGCTACCTCGACTTCGGAGTTCTGGAACGAGCGAACTGCGTCGGCATCGACGCCGCGCACGACGCCGCCGTCACCTGGAGACACTTTCTGGACGAGAACGGCGGTGAGTTCCCGTCGTTTCCGCTCGACATCGGCGACGAACCCGCCGTGCCCGTCGCGCAGAACGGGCTGTCGGCCTGGATCATGGACCCGGCCGACGCCGAGGCGTTCACGGTGGCGTGCCGCAAGACCGGGCCCGGATTCTCGGCCGGTCTGATCGCGGCCATGGCCGCCGCGGCATTCGTCGTCGACGGAGCGCGACAGTTCCGGACCGTCACGCCGATGCACACGCGACACGATCCGAGCTGGGCTGCGTCGCTCGGGTGGTTCGTCGGGGTCAGCCCTCTGTCCGTCGCCGTCGAACCGCAGGACACGTTCGGTGACCTGATCGTCCGGACCGGCACCGAACTCGCCGACAAGCGGTCGGTCTCCCGCATCCCGCTCGACCTGGTGACGGATGCGCTCGGGGTCACCTCGTTGCCACGCTTCGTGGTGTCCTTCATGGACGTGCGGTTCGCACCGAGCGCCGAGACGTGGCCCTCGATGCACGCCCGCGCTCTCCGCAGCAAGAAGTACGACCACGACGTCTACCTGTGGTTCCACCGCACGCCGCAGGGAGTGAATCTGTCCGCTCGGTTCCCCAACACCGAGGTCGCCACGGCCGCGGTGCACCGATACGTCGCAGCGCTGCGGGAGGTTCTGGACATCGTCGTCGCGACGGGGTCGTTCACGTGCGCACCAGCGCCGTCGGACGTGCTCGACGCGAGCGGAGGGTGAGTCCCTGCGTATCGTGACCGACGCCTCGTCATACACTCCGAACCGAGTCAGCTCCGTCACCGACCCGACACCCGTCGGGGACGGCGACACCCGCGCCCATGGGTTCCGACCCCGTCCACCAACACAGGAGGCTTCGTGCCCAGCCACGCCACAACTCGCATCAGCAAGGTTCTCGTCGCCAATCGCGGCGAGATAGCGGTTCGCGTGATCCGGGCTGCGGCCGATGCCGGCTACACCTCGGTCGCCGTCTACGCCGAACCCGATGCCGACGCGCCGTTCGTGCACCTGGCCGACGAAGCCTTCGCTCTCGGTGGTCAGACCTCCGCCGAGTCCTACCTGGTGATCGACAAGATCATCGACGCCGCGAGCAAGTCCGGCGCCGACGCCGTGCACCCCGGCTACGGTTTTCTGTCGGAGAACGCCGAGTTCGCCCAGGCCGTGATCGACGCCGGCCTGATCTGGATCGGACCGTCACCGCAGTCCATTCGCGACCTCGGCGACAAGGTCACCGCCCGGCACATCGCGACCCGTGCGAAGGCTCCGTCCGTCCCCGGAACCTCCGAGCCCGTGAAGAACGCCGACGAGATCCTCACCTTCGCCGACGAGCACGGCCTGCCCATCGCCATCAAGGCGGCGTTCGGTGGAGGCGGTCGCGGCATGAAGGTCGCCCGCACCCGCGAGGAGATCCCCGAGCTGTTCGATTCCGCCACCCGCGAGGCCGTCGCCGCGTTCGGTCGTGGCGAGTGCTTCGTCGAGCGCTACCTGGACAAGCCGCGGCACGTCGAGGCGCAGGTCATCGCGGACCAGCACGGCAACGTCGTCGTCGCCGGTACCCGTGACTGCTCGCTGCAGCGACGGTTCCAGAAGCTCGTCGAGGAAGCTCCCGCGCCGTTCCTCACCGACGAGCAGCGTGCCGAGATCCACGCCTCCGCCAAAGCCATCTGCAAGGAAGCCGGCTACTACGGCGCCGGCACCGTCGAATACCTCGTCGGTCAGGACGGACTGGTGTCGTTCCTCGAGGTGAACACCCGCCTGCAGGTCGAGCACCCGGTCACCGAGGAGACCTCGGGCATCGACCTCGTTCTCCAGCAGTTCGCGATCGCGAACGGCGAGAAGCTGTCCATCACCGAGGACCCCGCTCCGCGCGGACACTCGTTCGAGTTCCGCATCAACGGCGAGGACGCCGGCCGCGGGTTCCTTCCCGCTCCCGGCCCCGTCACCACGTTCGTCGCCCCCTCGGGCCCGGGTGTGCGCGTCGACTCCGGTGTGGTGTCCGGCAGCGTCATCGGCGGACAGTTCGACTCGATGCTCGCCAAGCTCATCGTCACCGGCGCCACCCGCGAGGAAGCTCTGGCGCGCTCGCGTCGCGCGCTCGCCGAGTTCGACGTCCAGGGACTGGCCACGGTCATCCCGTTCCACCGCGCCGTGGTCTCCGATCCGGCGTTCATCGGCGACGGCTCCTCGTTCGACGTCCACACCCGCTGGATCGAGACCGAGTGGGACAACCAGGTCGAGCCGTTCACGGCGGGCGCACCGATCGAGGACGACGACGAAGGCCTGCCCCGGCAGAGTGTCGTCGTCGAGGTCGGCGGTCGCCGGGTCGAGGTCTCCCTCCCGGGTCGGTTCTCCCTCGGCGGCGCAGCACCGGCCGGCGGCGGTGCGATCCGCCGCAAGCCCAAGCCGCGCACCCGCGGCGGCGCCGGCGGCGGCGCCGCGTCCGGTGACGCCGTCACCGCACCCATGCAGGGCACCGTGGTCAAGGTCGCGGTCACCGAGGGACAGGAAGTAGAAGCCGGTGACCTGATCGCCGTGCTCGAGGCGATGAAGATGGAGAACCCCGTCAACGCACACAAGGCCGGTGTCGTGACCGGCCTGTCCGTCGAGCCCGGTTCCGCCATCACCCAGGGAACCGTTCTCGCCGAGCTGAAGTGACGCACGCGGCCGGCCGGACCTCGTCGGCCGGTGTCTCGTCGGTACAGGGCGGCCTCCGGGTCGCCCTGTTCGACGTGTTCGGGACCGTGGTCGACTGGCGAGGCGGGATCGCGACGGCCACGGCCGCGTGGCTCACCGACCACGCCCCCGAACGCACGGACATCGACCCCGGCGACTTCGCCGATCGGTGGCGCGGAAAGTACCAACCGTCGATGGAGCCGATTCGCGCCGGTCGACGTGGATTCACCAAACTCGATGTGCTGCACCGGGAAAGCCTGGTCGAGCTGCTCGGCGAACTCGAACTTCCCGCCGTGGACGTGGACGAACTGAACCGAGCGTGGCATGCGCTCCCGCCGTGGGCGGATTCCGTCGACGGCATCGCCTCCGTCCGACGATCCGTCGCCGCCGCGCCGTTGTCCAACGGCAACGTCTCGCTGCTGCTCGACATGGCCCGCGTGTCGGGGTTGCCGTGGGACGCGATCCTCGGCGCCGAGGTGGTGCAGGCGTACAAGCCGACGCCGGAGAGCTATCTGCGGACGGCCGCACTGCTGGATCTCGAACCGTCCCAGTGCCTCATGGTCGCATGCCACAACGACGACCTCGCCGCGGCGGCTCGATGCGGACTGCGCACCGCCTTCGTACGGCGCCCACGCGAGCACGGACCGACGCAACGCGAATCCGAACCGAACGACGCCTGGGATTTCGTCGTCGACGACCTCGTCGAGCTCGGCTCGCTACTGGCCTACCGGCCTCGGTCGATCAACCGTTCGTAGACGCCGACCTCGGATCCCACCTCGTAGGCCCCGATGCCGGTGAACGACGACAACACCCGATCGTGGTTCCAGTCCTCGTCGACGTGGATCTCGTGCGGATTGCCCTCGATCTCGTGCTGGGGGTAGTGCACGATCGGGATCGACAGGTACACCGCCCGTGCCGCTGCGGCTCCGCACCGCTCCCACAGGGCCAACGCGTCGGATTCGGTCATGTGCTCGGCGACGTCTCCGACGATCACCACGTCCGCCGGCGGCAGATCGACCTTGCGAGCGTCACCGAGAACGATCTCGTCGTAGTAGTCGCGCAACCGATAGGTCTCCACGTAGGGCGGCCAGATCTCGACCCCGGTCAGGCGGGACACCGCGGGCCCGGCGAGCAGTTTCGCGTAGGTGCCCACCCCCGGCCCGATGTCGAGGACGGACACGGGCGAGTCGGCTCCCAGCGCGCGGACACGGTCGCGAATCCAGGACTTTCCCTCTGCAGAACTCTGTGGCATGCACGAGGGTGCCCCCGGGGAAGCGTCGGTAATCGCGCCCGGCGATTCGGGCTCGACTACTCGTCGTAGAAGGTCTGCAACACGATGGTGCTGCGGGTGTTCACGCCCGCGGTGCTGCGAATCTGTTGGAGCAGTCCTTCGAGGTCTCGGGGCGAGGCGACCCGCACCAGGAGCACGTAGCTGTCCTCGCCGGCCACGGAGTGGCACGCACGAACCTCCGGCAGACCCCGGAGCCGAGCCGGGGCGTCGTCGGGGGCCGTCGGATCGAGTGGGGTGATCGCCACGAACGCGGAGAGCGGCGACCCGACGGCGTCGTGATCGACCCGGGCGGTGTACCCCAGAATCACCCCCGACGATTCGAGTCGACGAACCCTGGTCTGCACCGCGGAGACGGACAGCCCGGCCTTCTCGGCGAGGTGCGCCAGGGTGGCGCGGCCGTCCGTGACGAGTTCGGCGACCAGAACCCGATCGGTGGCGTCGAGCGTGGTGCGAGCGGCGGTCATGCGAACAGCGGCGGCATGGCGAGCACCATGACCGTGGACCAGGACACGTGCGTCAGTATGGGCGCGAGGATGCCGCCCGAGGCCCGCCGTTCCAGGCCGAGCACGAACCCGAGGGTGATCGCCGCGAAGGCCAGCATGGGATTTCCGGTCGCGAGGGTGGCGATGGTGTAGACGATCGTCGAGATCAGAACCGGCCGCGCGGCGCCGATCGCCGAGAACAGCGCGCCGCGGAAGAAGATCTCCTCAGCGACGCCGTTGAGCAGGGTGATGAAGACGATCAGCACCAGTGGTCCGAAGCGCGCATGGTCGAGCACCGTTGCGGTGAAGTCACGCAGTGGCGGTATCTCGCGGACCACGAGAGCGCCGAGGACGAACACCCCGCCGGCGGCGAGCCCGATGGCGATGGGCGTCACGATCGGGCGTCTCAGATGCCCGCGGAACGCGATCCGGCCGAGGTGCAACGGACCGGAGAGGAATCCGCCGATGATCCAGACCAGCGCCAGCGAGATGGTGAGGAAGTAGAACACCGGATCGCCGGGCTCGACCGCCAGGGACACACCGAGCAGCGTGGCTCCGATGACCAGCACGATCGCGACGACGATGCGTCGGCGGAGAAATGCACGATCCGATTCGCGGTGGTCGCGGTCGACCTTGTCCACCAACGCCGATCGCACCACGCCCTCTACCCGTGTCTGCCAGGACACCATCGGTCGGTCCTCCCCTGTCGTCGTCTCGCGCATGTCCTGTCCGGATCAGGCGTCGCTGCGCCGAAGAGCCGATCGCAGCCACCCGGACACGTGCGCGACCGCGTCGAGATTGGTGCGCACCACCGGAGCCACCGGCCACGAGTACAGCAGCGTACGGGCCCCCAACGCCTCGAGCAGACGCCAGCCGTCCTCGGTCATCAGCTCGGCGCCCCGGCGCCGGATGCTCGCCACGTCGCCGCCCGTCCACGCCGCGTCGGACTTCACCAGCCGCATCGAGTCCGGCGTCGAGCCGAGACTGCGCGGCATGGACGCCGACCCGAGCAGGCTGCGCCGCATCGCGTCCTCGACACCGGTGAGACCACCGTCGGGATCGGGAACGAACTGCTTGATGCGGTCCTCTCCCGCGGTCATGGAGTTCACCAGGGACTGCACGAGGTCGTCGGCGAGCGCCCCCGGCACGGGTATCAGTCGTCCGATGACCAGTGCGGCCAAGGCGGTGGGAACCCCGGGAGTCGGGATCCCGATTCGATGGAGATTCGCGGCCTTGACGTAGGCGAAGACCAGATCTCGGTACGGCAACACCTCCGGACCCGCGACGTCGTACGCACCCGCCGGCACCGCCTCCCGGGCGCAGGCCCGTAGGTAGTGGACGACGTCGCCGACCGCGATGGGCTGGACGGGCTTCGCCAGCCAGGACGGCAGCGGCAACACCGGCAGCCGGTCCGCGAGGTACCGCATCATCTCGAACGAGGTCGAGCCGGCGCCGATGACGATGGCGGCCCGCAGCCACACCAGCTCCACGCCGTCGACGTCGAGAGCTTCCCCGACCTCCTTGCGGCTGGCGAGGTGCTCGGAGAGCTTCTCGCCCTCGGGTACGAAACCTCCGAGGTAGACGATGCGACGCACCCCGGCCGCCTTCGCAGCGTCGGCGAAATTGCGAGCGGACTGCAGATCGGTGTCCCGATAGCCGGATTCACCGATGGCGTGCACGAGGTAGTAGGCGACGTCGATCGACCGGGCGTCGAGCGCGGCCACGCACGAGGCCGCATCCGTGACGTCGAGCTCGACCGCCTGCACCTCGTCGTACCAGTCGAACGCCCGCAGCCCGAGCGGAGTGCGAGAACCCACCACCACGTCCTGACCGTCCGCCGTCAACGCGGCGACGAGTCGCGAACCGATGTATCCGCTGGCGCCGGTCACGAAGGCAGTCATGCGCTCAGGCTACGGGCCGCCGAGTCGGCTTTCGGTGTCGAGGTGATCGGCATCACCGTTCGACCCGCGCGAGACCGCACTGCCCGGAATCCCACCCCCGTACCGCCCGATGGGTCATAGTTGGTCGATGTCCAGCGACGTAGAACCTCACCGCGTTCAGACGCCGCGCACGGTCAGCGTGTCGATCCCCACCGTGGCGGGCCTGCTCGACGCGGCGCGTGGAACCGTGATCTGGTCTCTCGACACCGTCGCGTTCGTCGCTCAGCTCCCGCACCGGATCGACGGACTCATGGCGCGCGTGGACGAACTGCTGACGTCCGTCGAGAAGATCACCGCGGAGGCGGCGGCGGCGATCGAGAACGTGGAGAAGACGAATCGGGACGCGGCCGAGGTGGTCGACGGTGCGGGAACGACGTCCGACAAGGCGCTCGCGTTGATCACCGAGTTCGAGCCGATCACGGCGAAGGCCATGCCCATGGCCAAGGTGTTCGTGGACAACTTCTCCGACGAGGAGGTCCAGGCGGCGATCCAGATGATCGACCACCTGCCGGAACTGATGGACCGGATGGAGACGATCATGCCGATCCTGGCCACGATGGACACCGTGGCGCCCGAGATCCACCAATTGCTCGAGGTCACGAAGGACGTGCGCAAAGCGGTCATCGGCATCCCCGGGTTCAAGTTCTTCCGCAATCGGGGCGAGGAACGACTGTCCGGCGAGTGAGACCGCGCGTGTCGATGTCGGTGGGGCGGGGCACTATGAGTGAGTGAGCCGCCGAACCGACACCGCCCCGGACGCCGAGAGCGTGCTGGGCAAGTTCTCGGCGCCCACGCGCACGTGGTTCGACGGCGCGTTCCCCGCTCCCACCCCCGCCCAACTCGGCGCCTGGGATTCCATCTCCAGTGGCTCGCACACCCTGGTCGTCGCGCCCACCGGTTCCGGCAAGACGCTGTCGGCCTTCCTGTGGGCTCTCGATCGATTGGTCTCCCGCACCGACGACGCCGATCGCGGCACCCGGGTTCTGTACGTGTCGCCGCTGAAGGCCCTCGCGGTGGACGTCGAACGGAACCTCCGGGCCCCGCTGGTCGGCATCACGCAGACGGCCAAGCTGCAGAACATCGTGCCCCCGGACATCTCGGTCGGTGTGCGCTCGGGTGACACCACCCCGGCGGACCGGCGCGCGATGATCAAGACGCCGCCGGACATCCTCATCACCACACCCGAGTCGCTTTTTCTGATGCTCACCTCGGCCGCACGGGAGTCGCTGCGCCTCGTCGACACCGTGATCGTCGACGAGGTCCACGCCGTGGCCGGCACCAAGCGCGGCGCTCACCTCGCCCTGTCGCTCGAACGGCTCGACGCGGCGCTGGAGAAGCCCGCACAACGTATCGGCCTGTCCGCGACCGTGCGCCCGCACGAGGAGGTGGGGCGGTTCCTCACGGGCTCGGCGCCCATCACCATCGTCTCGCCGCCGTCCGCCAAGACCTTCGATCTGTCCGTGCGCGTTCCGGTCGAGGACATGACGGAACTGGGCACCACCGAACCCGCCGAGGGTTCGGCGTCGGCGGCCCCGCAGCAGGGGTCCATCTGGCCGCACGTCGAGGCGCAGATCGTGGACCTGGTGCTCGAGCACCGCTCGTCCATCGTGTTCGCGAATTCGCGTCGTCTGTCCGAGCGGCTCACCGCGCGCCTGAACGAGATCTACGCCGAACGCCTCGGCAACGGGGTCGAGGCCGACCATGCGCCCCCGTCCCAGATCGGCTCGTCCGGCGACGTGGTCCACGGCGCCGATCCGATCCTGGCCCGCGCGCACCACGGCAGCGTCAGCAAGGATCAGCGGGCGCTCATCGAGGACGACCTGAAGTCCGGACGTCTGCGATGCGTGGTGGCCACCAGCAGTCTCGAACTCGGAATCGACATGGGCGCAGTCGATCTCGTGGTCCAGGTCGAAGCACCGCCGTCGGTGGCGAGCGGGCTGCAGCGCGTCGGTCGGGCCGGGCACCAGGTCGGTGAGATCTCCCGCGGCGTGTTGTTCCCCAAGCACCGCACCGACCTCATCCACTGCGCCGTCACCGTCCAACGCATGACCGACGGTCACATCGAAGCCCTCGCCGTTCCCGCCAACCCGCTGGACATCCTGGCCCAGCACACCGTGGCCGCGTGCGCCCTCGAGCCCATCGATGCGGACGAGTGGTTCGACACCGTGCGTCGCACCGGCAACTTCGCGAACCTCCCACGGTCCGCCTTCGAGTCGACCCTCGACCTGTTGTCGGGGAAGTACCCCTCGGACGAGTTCGCCGAACTGCGCCCGCGCTTGGTGTGGGACCGCGACGGAGGTTCTCTCACCGGCCGGCCCGGAGCCCAACGTCTCGCGGTCACCTCCGGTGGCGCCATCCCGGACCGCGGACTCTTCGCGGTGTTCATGGTGGGTGAGAAGGCGAGCCGCGTCGGCGAACTCGACGAGGAGATGGTCTACGAATCACGGGTGGGTGACGTGTTCGCACTCGGCGCCACCAGCTGGCGGATCGAGGAGATCACCCACGACCGCGTTCTGGTCAGCCCCGCGTACGGCCAGCCCGGTCGGCTGCCGTTCTGGCACGGAGACGGTCTCGGACGTCCGGCCGAGCTCGGGGAAGCCCTCGGCGCCTTCCTGCGCGAGTCCACCGACGACGACGCCCTGCGCACCCGACTCGGCGCCTCGGGCCTGGACGAGAACGCGGTGAACAACCTGTCGGCGCTGCTCCTCGAGCAACGCACCGCCACCGGCCACCTTCCCACGGACCGCACGTTGGTCGTCGAGCGCTTCCGAGACGAACTCGGCGACTGGCGACTGGTCCTGCACTCCCCCTACGGCCAGCAGGTCCACGCGCCGTGGGCGCTGGCCATCGGCGCCCGGCTCGTGGAACGTTTCGGCATCGATTCCCAACCGACGGCCTCGGACGACGGCATCATCGTCCGACTGCCCGACACCGAGGACGAGCCCCCGGGCGCCGATCTGTTCGTCTTCGAGAAGGACGAGATCGCCGATGTGGTGACCGAGCAGGTCGGCGGCTCGGCGCTCTTCGCGTCCCGGTTCCGCGAGTGCGCCGCGCGCGCTCTGCTCCTGCCGCGGCGCAACCCCGGCAAGCGCGCACCGCTGTGGCAGCAGCGTCAGCGCGCCGCGCAGTTGCTCGACGTGGCCAAGAAGTACCCGTCGTTCCCGATCCTGCTCGAGACGGTGCGCGAGTGTCTTCAGGACGTCTACGACCTCCCCGCACTCGAGGCACTCTGCACGCGCATCGCCCGTCGACAGATTCGCATCGTCGACGTCGAGACGGATTCGCCGTCGCCGTTCGCCACGTCGCTTCTGTTCTCCTACGTCGGCCAGTTCATGTACGAGGGCGATTCCCCGCTCGCGGAACGGCGCGCGGCGGCGCTGTCGCTCGACGCATCGCTTCTCGCCGAGTTGCTCGGCCGGGTGGAACTGCGCGACCTGCTCGATGCCGACGTCGTGGCGGATACCGAGAAGGAACTGCAACGCCTGGTCGAGGATCGCCGGGCCACCGATCTCGAGGGCGTCGCAGATCTGCTGCGACTGCTCGGACCGCTCACCACCGCAGAACTCGAACTGCGGTGCGACCCTGCTGCCGAGGCGGCGAACTGGGCTCGCACCCTCACCGAATCCCGACGTGCCCTCGAGGTCTCGTTCGCGGGTTCGCAGTGGTGGGTGGCCATCGAGGACGCCTCTCGCCTGCGCGACGGTCTCGGTGTGCCGCTGCCCATCGGCACACCGGCCGCCTTCATCGAACCGGTCGAGGATCCGATGGGCGACCTCGTCAGCCGTTACGCCCGCACGCACGGACCGTTCTCCATCGCGGACGTCGCCGGCCGTTTTGGAATCGGATCGGCCGTCGCACGCGACGTGCTCCTTCGGTTGGCCGCGCAGAAGCGGGTCGTCGAGGGCGAGTTCCGACCCGGCGGCACCGGCAGCGAGTGGTGCGACAGCGAGGTGCTGCGGCGGTTGCGTCGCCGCTCGCTCGCGGCGGCGCGCCAGGAGGTCGAGCCGGTACCGACGACGGTACTGGGCCGATTCCTGCCGCGGTGGCAACACGTCGGAGGCACGTTGCGCGGAATCGACGGGGTCGCGACGGTGGTCGATCAGCTTGCCGGCGTGCCGATTCCGGCGTCGGCGTGGGAGTCGTTGATCCTGCCGCAACGAGTCCGGGACTACTCCCCCGCGATGCTCGACGAGCTGACGGCGACCGGGGAGATCCTGTGGTCCGGGCACGGCGCCATCTCGTCGAAGGACGGATGGGTGTGCCTGCACCCTGCCGACGCGGCGCCGTTGACGATGAACCCGCCGAAGGACGACGAACTCAGCGATCAACAACGCACCGTCCTCGACGCCCTGTCCGGAGGCGGCGCGTACTTCTTCCGGCAGCTCTCCGACACCGTCGGATCCACGGACGACACCGCGCTCGTCGCCGCGCTGTGGGACCTGGTGTGGACCGGACACCTGACCAACGACACGTTCGCCCCGTTGCGTTCGCTGTTGCACGGCACCACCCGATCCGCGCCCAGTCACCGGCCCGCACGCCGCGCTCCGCGAGCGCGTTCCTATCAGCGACTCGCCCGCCCCTCGCTGCCCACCCGGACCGGTCCTCCGTCCGCCGGCGGCCGGTGGGCTCTGTTGCCGGAAGCCGAACCCGATCCCACCATCCGGGCCCACGCCACCGCCGAGATCCTCCTGGAACGGTACGGCGTGGTGACGCGCGGCTCGGTGATGAACGAGGGCGTTCCCGGCGGTTTCGGCGGCGTCTACAAGGTGTTGACCGGGTTCGAGGACAGCGGGCGCGCTCGACGCGGCTACTTCGTCGATTCGCTCGGCGGCGCCCAGTTCTCCACGTCCGACGTCGTCGATCGACTGCGGTCCGAGGCGGAACGACCCACGTCCGCGGTCGCGCTCGCGGCGACGGATCCGGCCAATCCCTACGGCGGCGCTCTGCCCTGGCCGAAGGCCGCCCCGGAGAGTGCCTCGGCACATCGACCGGGTCGCAAGGCCGGAGCGATCGTGGTACTCGTCGACGGCGAGCTGATTCTCTACGTCGAGCGCGGCGGCAAGTCCGTCCTCACCTTCACCGAAGACCGTGACGTTTTGACCTCGGCCGCGAAAGCTCTCGGCGCGCTCGTCACGTCCAGGTCGGTCGACAAACTTCTCATCGAACGGACGGACGGTATCGACATCCACGGCAGCGTCTTCGCCTCCATCCTCGGCGAAGCGGGGTTCTCCGCGACCCCGCGCGGCCTGCGAATCCGGGTCTGAGCACCGATGCCCGAAGGAGATACCGTCTGGCGGACGGCGAACTCGTTGCGCGAGGCCCTGGACCGGCGGGTGCTCACTGCCTGCGACGTCCGGGTCCCGCGGTACGCCACCGTCGACTTCACCGGGCACCGAGTGGACGGCGTGCATTCGTTCGGCAAACACCTGGTGATCGAAGTAGCGGACAAGGTGATTCACTCGCACCTCAAGATGGAGGGCGCGTGGCACGTGTACCTCCCGGACACGCGCTGGCGCCGACCGACCCACCAGGCGCGGATCGTGCTGCGCAACGATCAGCGCACCGCGGTGGGCTTCGAGCTGGGCGTCGTCGAGATTCTGGACTCCGTCGAGGAAGCGGTGGGCTACCTCGGACCCGATCTGCTCGGTCCGGACTGGGACGCGGCTCGGGCCGTGCAGAACCTGCAGTCCGACCCCGATCGTCCCATCGGACTGGCTCTTCTCGATCAGCGCAATCTCGCCGGCCTCGGCAACGTCTATCGCAACGAGATCCTGTTCCTGCGAGGAGTCGATCCGCGCACTCGGGTTGCCGACGCCGGCAACATCGCCAAGATGGTCGACCTCTCCCACCGCACGATCGAGGCGAACAAGAACCGCAACGGCCGCACGTTCACCGGTGATCTCCGCGCCGGACGACACTTCTGGGTCTACGGCCGCGAGGGAAAGGAGTGTCGCCGCTGCACGACCACCGTCCAGTTCGGCCTCCTCGGGGACAATCCGCTGGAGGAGCGTCAGATCTATTGGTGCCCGCGGTGCCAACCGCCGGTGTGACCGACGCAGGCGACCGTTCCGGCGCTAGGGCGTGACCGGTTCGAGGATCTCGCGTCGCGCCTCGGGAGCGGCGATCCGCAGCGCATCGGCCGCGGCGTCGTCCGGCTGGGTCTGGGACTCGATCTCCGCCTCCACCCGGGCGCGGTAGTTCTCCACCTCGTTGTCGACCGTCGCGGCGTCCCACCCGAGAACGGGCGCCACGAGCTTCGCGACCTGTTCCGCACAGTCCAGACCCCGGTGGGCGTACTCGATGGAGATGCGGGTTCGCCGGGCGAGGATGTCCTCGAGGTGTAGAGCGCCCTCGGCCACCGCGGCGTAGACCACCTCCACCTGCAGATAACTCGGTGCGTCGGTCAGCGGCTGCAACAACTCGGGTGTGTCGTCAGTCAACGCCAGGACCTCGTCGACGAGCGATCCGTACCGGTCGAGCAGGTGCGTCACGCGGTGCGGATGCAAACCGTGCGCGGCGCCGTACCGAGTCGCCTTGTTCACCAGGGCGAAGTAGCCGTCGGCCCCCACCAGCGGCACCTTCTCCGTCACTGACGGAGAGACGCGGGCCGGGATGTCGTCGGCCGCGATGTCGACGGCGTCCTTGCCCATTACGCGATAGGTCGTGTACTTACCGCCGGCGATGGCCACGAGACCGGGAGCGACACGGGCCACCGCATGTTCACGCGAGAGCTTCGAGGTCTCGTCGCTCTCGCCGGCCAGCAGGGGACGCAACCCGGCGTACACGCCGTCGATGTCGGCGTGGGTCAACGGTGTCACGAGGACCTCGTTCACGCGGGCCAGGATGTAGTCGATGTCCGCCTTGGTCGCCGCGGGGTGCGCCAGGTCGAGGTTCCACTCGGTGTCCGTGGTGCCGATGATCCAGTGCGAGCCCCACGGAATCACGAACAGGACCGACTTCTCGGTGCGCAGGATGATGGCGGCCTCGCTCACGATGCGGTCACGGGGCACGACGATGTGCACGCCCTTCGACGCGCGAACGCGGAAGCGACCCTTCTGCCGGGAGAGCGCCTGGATCTCGTCCGTCCACACCCCGGTCGCATTGATCACCACGTGGCCACGAACCTCGGTGGTGGCACCGTTCTCCGAATCGCGCACTCGCACACCGGAGACGCGGTCCGCCTCGCGAAGGAACCCGACGACCTGGGAGGACGTGCGGATCACGGCACCGTACTGGGCCGCGGTGCGGGCGACCATCATGGTGTGCCGCGCGTCGTCGACGACCGTGTCGTAGTACCTGATGCCGCCGATCAGCGACCGGCGCTTCAACCCCGGCGACGTGCGCAGCGCGGCCGACCGGGTCAGATGCTTCTGCCCCGGAACAGACTTCGCCCCACCCATCGAGTCGTACAGGAAGATTCCGGCCGCGATGTAGGGCCGCTCCCAGAATCGGTGTGTCAGGGGGAACAGGAACTCGAGGGGTTTGACGAGGTGTGGCGCGAGGGTCGACAGGGACAGTTCGCGTTCGCGCAGCGCCTCCTTGACCAGTCCGAACTCGAGCTGCTCGAGGTACCGCAAGCCGCCGTGGAACATCTTGGACGACCGGCTGGACGTCCCCGACGCGTAGTCCCTGGCCTCGACCAGTGCCACCTTCAGACCGCGAGTCGCCGCATCCAGAGCAGCACCGGCGCCGACCACACCGCCGCCGACCACGACCACGTCGAACTGCTCGTTCCCCAGCCGCTGCCAGGCCTGCTCTCGCTGGGCGGGACCGAGGGTGCCGGACGGGTGGCGGTCGAACTCTGGCTGGTCGGGCACGATTCGGCTCCCCACGATGGTCACGTCGGCGGTCGAGGACCGCCCCAGATTACGTCACGGCGCCCCTCGGGCCGGAGGTCGTCAGTCGAGGTCGTCGTTGCGCATGAGCTGGCGAGCGGCCTCGGTGATCGAGCCGGTGAGCGACGGGTACACCGAGAAGGTCTGGGCGAGATCGTTGACCGAGAGATTGTTCTGCACGGCGAGCGCGATCGGCAGGATCAGCTCGGAGGCGGTCGGCGCGACCACGACACCGCCGATGACGACTCCGGTGGCGGGTCGGCAGAAGATCTTCACGAACCCACGGCGCAACCCGGACATCTTGGCGCGCGGATTCGTGTTCAGCGGCAGCATCACGGTACGAGCGGGCACGTCCCCGTTGTCGATGGCGGCCTGCCCCACCCCCACCGTGGCGAGCTCGGGGCGGGTGAACACCGCGGACGCGACCGTCTTGAGCTTGATGGGCGTGACGGCCTGTCCCAGCGCGTGGTACATCGCGATGCGGCCCTGCATGGCGGCCACCGACGCGAGGGGCAGCAGACCCGTGCAGTCGCCGGCCGCGTAGATGCCGGGCACCGTGGTTCGGGACACCCGATCGACGCGGAGGTAGCCGCCCCGGTCCAGTTCGATCCCGACGCGATCGAGGCCCAGGTTGTCGGTGTTCGGCACCGATCCCACCGTCATGAGCGCGTGCGACCCCTCGACCGTGTTGCCGTCGGACATCTTGACCACGACACCGGTGGCGGTGCGCTCGACGGCGTCGGCGCGCGCGTTCTTGACCAGCGTCACGCCGCGCTCGGCGAAGACGTCCTCGAGGACCAGCGCGGCGTCGGCGTCCTCACCGGGGAGAACGCGATCACGGCTGGAGACCACGGTGACCTTCACGCCCATCTCGGTGTAGGCGGAGACGAACTCGGCGCCGGTGACACCCGAGCCCACCACCACGAGGTGCGTGGGAAGCGCGTCGAGGTCGTAGAGCTGACGCCAGTTCAGGATGCGTTCACCGTCGGGCTCGGCGCCGGGGATCACGCGCGGGCTGGCACCGGTGGCGATGAGGACCACCTCGGCGTCGATGACCTCGGTGTTCCCCGTCGACAGGGTTGCCTCCACCTGGTGGGCGGCGAGCCCGAGCTGGGTGTCGATGACCTTCGCCGTGCCGGACAGCACCGTCACTCCGACGGTCTGCAGTCGGTCCCGGATGTCCGAGGACTGCGCCTGCGCCAACGACTTCACGCGGTTGTGGATCTGCGGCAGATCCACGACGGCCGAGGCCGGGTCCAGCTCGATACCGAGGTCCGAGGCTCGGCGCATGTCCGTACGGATCCCGGTCGACGCGATGAAGGTCTTCGAGGGCACGCAGTCCCACAGGACGCACGCACCTCCCACACCGTCGGAGTCGATGAGCGTCACCGTTCCGCCGTGTTGGGCGGCGACGAGAGCGGCTTCGTATCCGGCCGGTCCGCCTCCGATGATCACGATGCGGGTCATTCGTCCTCCAAAGCAGGTGTTCGTGGAGTGATGGCGGGCAGTGCGCGAGGATTGCTCGCGCGATACCTCCAACCTATTGCACGGGCCCCGGTACGGCGCACTCCAGGCGCACCTCGGTCCTCGATCGGACCGCGGACGGTTTAGGCTGACCGCCGTGCCGATCTACGCCGCTTACGGTTCCAACATGCACCCCGAGCAGATGCTCGAGCGGTGCCCCCACTCGCCGGTGGCCGGAACCGGATGGTTGCCGGGATGGCGACTGACGTTCGGTGGCGGTGACATCGGGTGGGAAGGCGCGCTGGCCACCGTGGTCGAGGACCCGGACTCCACGGTGTTCGTCGTTCTCTACGACGTGCCGGCCGAGGACGAGGACCGACTCGATCGCTGGGAGGGCTCCGAGCTCGGCATCCACCGCAAGCTCCGACTCCGCATCGACACCGAGGACGGTCCCGTCCTCGCCTGGCTCTACGTCCTCGATGCGTACGAGGGCGGTCTGCCGTCGGCCCGCTACCTCGGCGTCATGGCCGAGGCGGCGGAGATCGCGGGCGCTCCGGCCGACTACGTCCGTGATCTCCGGACCCGCAACAGCCGCAACGTCGGGCCCGGCACCTCGGCCTAGGTCGCCGCGACCTTCTCCGTGGCCGCCTCGGCGGACTGCGGCGTGCGGATGAAGAACGACGCCACGACGGCGAGCAGCGACACCACGCCACCGCACAGGAACGCCGTGTGAATTCCGCCCTGCTGAGCGGTGACGGCGTCGATACCGTCGGCCGCGCGCGACGCCGCGGCGGTGGACATCACGGTCACGAACAGCGCCGTGCCCGCAGCTCCGGCCAACTGTTGGACCGTATTGAAGATCGCACTGCCGTGGGAGTACAGGTGCGGGGGCACCGAACCCAGCGACGACGTCATCAGGGGGGTCATCAGCAGGGCCAGTCCCGACGTGAGGAGCATGTGGATTCCGACCACCATCGGGATCGCCGTGTCGGCGGTCAGCGTGGTCATCGACCACAGCGCGATGCTGACGACGAACGAGCCGGGGATGACGAGAGGCCGCGGTCCGATGCGGTCGAAGACCCGCCCGACGATCGGAGCCAGCAGGCCCATCAGCAGACCTCCCGGCAGCAGCATGAGACCCGTGGTCAGCGTGGTGAGGCCGCGGACGTTCTGCAGGTACATCGGGAGAAGGATGAGGGCGCCGAACAGCGCCATCATGCTGATCGAGAGCATGCCGAGGCCGATGCTGAACGTCGGCGTCTTCAGCGGACGCAGGTCCAGCAGCGCCCGTCCCGAATCCTGCCGCGACACCTGCCGGAGAACGAAGAACACCAGGGCGACGACGCCGATCGAGAGCGGGATCCAGACCGGAACGCCGCCTCCCTCCGCGGAGTGCCCGAGGCTGCCGAGCCCGTAGACGATGCCGCCGAAGGCGAACGCGGACAACACGACCGAGAATGCGTCGAACGGGGCGACCGTGGCCGAGGCCGTGATGTTCTCCACCAGCGCCGACCCGATGCCGAAGGCGACGAGCGCCACCGGGAGCACCAGCCAGAACATCCAGCGCCACTCGAGCACGTTGAGGATGATGCCCGAGATGGTCGGCCCGACGGCCGGCGCGACGGCGATGACGATCGAGATCACGCCCATCATGCGCCCGCGCCGGTCGGCCGGCACCAGCCGAAGCACGGTGGTGATCAGCAGCGGCAGCATGATGGCGGTTCCGCCGGCCTGGACCACGCGGCCGGTGAGCAGAAGACCGAAACCGGGTGCCGACGCGGCGAGCAGCGTGCCCACGCTGAACAGGGTCATGGACGTGAAGAACACCTGGCGCAGCGTGAAGCGCTGGAACAGGTAGCCGGTGGTGGGGATGACGATGGCCATCGTCAGCAGGAAACCGGTGGTGAGCCACTGGGCCGTGCTCGCGTCGATCGCGAGGTCCACCATCAGGGTGGGCAGCGCGACGCTCATGATCGTCTCGTTGAGGATCATGACGAAGGCCGCCACGACCAGCACGGAGATCAGCAACTTGCTGCTTCGGGGCAGAGTGCCGCCGGGCGTCGCTGTCGAGGAGACCTCGGCGTCGGGTACCTGCATGTCGAAACGATCCTTTCTGCCGACCGGGACACCATCGTGGCTCCCGATCTCGACGATTCCGGCGACTGCGCAGTGCGCGACCGGACACGACAGTCTGTTCCGTCGTGACAGTGACTGTCAACTTGATTCCCAATGGTAAGTTGAGCGTCACAACCCACCCGAGGAGTGCGTCGTGACCGACCGTTCGACCGATCCAGCGCCGCCGACCGACCGCGGCGACGCCCGCGTTCTCGATCTGCGCGAGCGCCGACGACGCGACACCTGTCAGGACATCTCGGCGGTGGCGCTCGACCTCTTCGAGCGGCACGGCGTCGCCGCGACCACCGTCGGCGACATCGCCCGCGAGGCCGGGATCTCGCAGAGCACGTTCTTCCGTCACTTCCCCACCAAGGAGGAGTCGGTTCTGGTGCCCGACCTCGAGGTCGAGCGAACCCTGGCGCAGTGGTTGGAGCGCACCCCGGCCGATCGGATCGGCTTCGGAGAACTGGCCGCGGTCTACGGGGCCTCCCTGTCGCGGCTCGCTCGGGCCGACGACGCCACCCTCGACCGCGTCCTGCGCACGCGCCGACTGATCCTCGGCGACGCACACCTGCGGTCGGCGGCGTTCGCTCTGGACGCGGTCGCCGTCGCGCGGGTCACCGACGCGATCGCCGACGCCCTCGGTGACCGCGAGCCCCGTTACGTCGCGCGGCTGATGGCCGAGAGCGCCACGACCGCCGTGCGCGTCGCCTTCGAGACCTGGGCGGAGTCACGCGAGCGCGGGGACACCGACGCCGACCTGACCGAGATTCACCGCACGGTATGTGCGGACCTGCGGCGCGCCGTCCGGCGCTGAGTCACTCGTCGTCGTTCAGGCCCAGCGCGAGCGCGGTCATCACCCGCACACCGACCGCCAGGGCCCGCTCGTCCAGATCGAACGTCGGCTGATGGATGTCGAGCTGCGGCCCGTGTCCGGGCCACACACCCAGCCGAGCCATCGCGCCGGGGACGTTCTCCAGGTACCACGAGAAGTCCTCGCCGCCACCGGATTGCGCGGTATCGGCCAGAGCGTCGGGACCGATCGAGCGAATGGCCGCCTCGAAACGACGCGTCGCGTGCTCGTCGTTCACCACCGGCGGCACCCCGCGCCGGTAGTGGACCTCGTACTTCACTCCCGTCGGAGCGAGCAGGCCCGCGACGATCTCGTGAACGAGAGGCTCGAGGAGCGCCCACGTCTCGTGGTCACCGGTACGTACCGTGCCCGTCAACATTCCCTTCTGCGGGATCGCGTTGGGAGCCTGCCCGGCGACGACCGCGCCCCACACCATCACGGTGCTGGTCCGCGGATCGACCCGGCGGCTGAGCAGCCCGGGCAGGCCGGTGATCACCGAACCCAACGCGTACACCAGATCCGACGTCAGGTGCGGCCGCGAGGTGTGTCCACCGGCGGAGTCGAGGCGCAGCTCCACGGTGTCCGCGGCCGAGGTGATCGACCCGACCCGGATCCCGACCTTGCCGACCTCGAGACGTGGATCGCAGTGCAGCGCGAAGATCTGCGAGACGCCCTCGAGCACACCGGCGGCGACCATCTCCATCGCTCCACCCGGCATCACCTCCTCGGCGGGCTGGAAGATCAAGCGCACCCCGACGGGGAGCGAATCCAGCGAGGCGAGGGCCAGCCCGGTCGCCATCAGGATGGTCGTGTGGGCGTCGTGGCCGCACGCGTGCGAGACCCCCGGCACGGTCGAGCTGTATGCGGCGCCGGTGTATTCGGGCAACGGCAGCGCGTCCATGTCGGCCCGCAACGCGACGCGAGGTCCCGCGGGGCCGATGTCGCACACGATCCCTGTGCCCGACGGCATCACGGTGGGGTGCAGTCCGGCAGCGCGCAGGGCGGACGCCACGAACGTCGTCGTGCCGAACTCCTGACGCGCGAGCTCGGGGTGGGCGTGGATGTGGCGACGCCACGTCACCAGATCGGCTCCGTGCGCTGCGATCCAGGCGTCGGCCGGATTCATCGAGTACTCGTCCCTTCGGTTCGTTCCCGGTTGCCGGGGCGTGCCTGCCCGTCGATCAACCGCCGTCGCTGATCGTCGTCTCTCGCCGCCGCGATCGCCACTTCGGCCAACGCACGCGCCCCGTCGAGCACGGCGCGGTCGGCGGATTCCGTGACGCACGCCGCCGCGAACTCGGGCTGATGGGTCACGGCACCGCCCGAGTCCAGACCGATCACGGGGTGGATACCGGGAATGTGCGCCGTCACGTTGCCCATGTCCGTGCTCCCGAACGGTCGGGAGGACTCGAACTCCTCGCTCACCAGATCACGCCCCAGCGCCCGCGCGACCGTGCGATACGTCTGCACCAACCAGGGATCGGGAGTGAGTTCTGTGTACGTCGGCGACACGGTCACCACGTCGTGCGTGCAGCCCGTCGCCAGCGCTCCGGCGTGGAAGCAGCCGCGGGCGCGACGGTCGAGATCCGCCAACGACTCGGCGGTGTCGGCACGCAGGTAGTACAACAGTTCCGCGTATCCCGGCACGATGTTCGGCGCGGTCCCGGCCTTGCCCACGATGCCGTGCACCTGCTGTCCGGGGCGCAGGTGTTGGCGGAGCAGCCCGATGCCGACCTGCGCCACCGTGACGGCGTCGCCCGCGTTGATTCCCCACTCCGGTGCCGCGGACGCGTGGGCTTCGCGGCCGGTGTAGCGAACGGCGATGTCGGACAACGCCAGTGAGCGCGCGGCCGCGATGTCGATCGGCCCGGGGTGCACCATCAGCGCCATCGACACGCCGTCGAAGACACCCGCCTCGAGCATGAGCACCTTTCCACCGCCGGACTCCTCCGCGGGGCAGCCGAGCACCCGCACCGTCAGCCCGAGTTCGTCGGTCACCGCGGCGAGAGCCACGCCGGCACCCACCGCCGATGCGGCAATGATGTTGTGCCCGCAGGCGTGTCCGATCTCCGGCAGCGCGTCGTACTCGGCGCACACCGCGACCACCAGATCGCCGGACCCGAACGTCGCCTCGAACGCAGTCGACAGACCGGCGACGCCCCGGCGCACGTCGAAACCGTTGTGCTCGAGAAGTTCGGCGGTCGCCGCCGCCGCGTGGACCTCCTCGAACGCCAGTTCCGGACGCGCGTGCACGGCGTGCGACAACGCGATCAGATCGCTGGTCGCGGAGTCGATCGCGGCATTCGCGCGGTCGATCACGGCGTCGGATGGCGGGGGCACGTCGAACAGTCTGTCACTGGGCTGTCGATCGCCCTGCGGTCAGTGCACCGCAGGGTTCGCGATCACGTCAGCCCCCGAAGCTGAATCCACTCGATGCGGTGGACACCGACAGCGCGGTGAGGGTGTCCACGTGAATGCTGTTCTTGATCGAGGTGAGGTTCGGTCCACGATGAGCGGTACGCGCGGCGGCCTGCTCGACCGCCGACGCCAGCAGGTCCGCTTCCGACGCGACGTTCTGGGCGATGCCGGCGGCCACCGCATCGGTGCCGCCGTATCGACGCCCGGTGGTCATCGCCTCGATGGCCGTCTGCCGCGGGAGGCGTCGGTTGAGCAGAGTCGACATGCCGACCGTGAACGGCATGCCGAGCGAGACCTCGGGAAGACAGAAATACCCGCGGTCCTCGCGCATGGTCACGGTGTCGTGGCACAGCGCGAGCATCGCGCCGGCCCCGAAGGCGTGGCCCTGAACCGCCGCGACGGTCGCCATGGGGAATCGCAGCAGGCGGGTGTACACGGTGTGCACCAGATCCAGGTACCGGGGCATCGTGTCGGCGTGCGCGAAGAGGTAGTCCGTGTCCAGACCGTTGGAGTAGAACTTGCCGGCACCGACGGTGACCAGGGCGGCGGGTCCCTCGGCGGCTTCGGCCTCGTCGAGAAGGGAGTGCACCTGCGCCACCCAGTCGGGATGGAACCTGTTCTCCGGATTGGTGCCGTCGGCCGTGGCCAGGGTGAGGACGAAGACGTCGCCGTCGCGTTCGAGGAAAGGCATGGCGCGAATGGTACTAGCCGGTAACAACGCATCCGTTCACATCGGAAGGCATCATGGGCGCGTGCCGTTCGCCGTCGTCGCCCAGCTCGGCGTCATCGTGATCCTCGCCGCGGCCGCCGCGATGTTGTTGTTCGTCGGCGCGTTCGCCTCGGGAGCGGTCCTTGCCGCGGCGGCGACGCTGTGGTTCGTGCGGCTGTACCGACGCGACAGCTGACCGGGTCGATCACTACAGTCGGCGGACGTGACTGGTTCCGAGCGAGGCCCCGACACCGCGACTCCGCACGCCGACCCGGAGGTCGATCCGACCGGGGCGGCCCGACTCGCGGCCGACGCTCTGGCCGAGATCACCGGGGTGGCGCGTCATCCCGTCGCGGTGGTGCTGGGTTCCGGCTGGCAGACCGCCGCCGAGCAGTTCGGCGAACCCGATCACGTGGTGCCGATGTCGGACCTGCCCGGCTTCGCCGAGCCGTCGGCGCTCGGCCACTCGAACGCCATGTGGTCCGTCCGCGTCGGCGAGACTCCGGTACTGATTCTCCTCGGTCGAACGCACGCCTACGAGGGTCATCACCTCGGACGGGTCGTGCACCCCGTACGCACGGCCTGCGCGGCCGGTGCGGCGACCGTCGTGCTGACCAACGCCGCAGGCGGAATCCGCGAGGGAATGGCGGTGGGCGACCCGATCCTGATCGAGGATCATCTCAATCTCACGGCGCGATCTCCCCTGGTCGGCGGCCGTTTCGTCGACCTGGTCGACGCCTACTCCGCCGATCTTCGCGATGTGGCCAAGCGCATCGACTCGACGCTGGCGGAGGGCGTGTACGCCGGGCTCCCCGGACCTCACTACGAGACTCCCGCCGAGATTCGCATGTTGCGCACCCTCGGGGCCGACCTGGTGGGCATGTCCACGGTGCACGAGACCATCGCCGCCCGCGAGGCGGGTGCTCGGGTACTCGGCATCTCGCTCGTGACCAATCTCGCCGCCGGTATGACCGGTGAACACCTCGACGGCGACGAGGTCATCGCCGCCGGAGCCGCGTCGGCCGTACGGATGGGCACGCTGCTGCGCGAACTGGTGCCGCACCTGTGACGGACGGGACCTCCGCGCTCGCCGATACGGCGCGGCGGTGGATCGCCGACGATCCGGACCCCCGAACCCGAGCCGAACTGGCCTCGCTGGACGACACCGAACTCGCTCGACGGTTCGCGTCGTCGATCTCGTTCGGCACGGCCGGTCTGCGGGGGCCCGTCCAGGCGGGGCCGAGCGGCATGAACGTGGCCACGGTGACGCGAGCGACGGCCGGCCTCGCCGAGTACCTGTCGCGGCACCACGAGCCGGGCGCCGATGTGGTGATCGGCCGCGACGCCCGGCACGGGTCCGCCGATTTCGCGGTGGCCGCGGCGGAAGTACTGGCGGCGCGCGGTTTTCGGGTGACGCTGCTCCCGGATCCCGCACCGACGCCCGTTCTGGCCTTCGCCACCCGTCGCCGTGAAGCTGTCGCCGGGATCCAGATCACCGCCTCGCACAATCCCGCCGCGGACAACGGCTACAAGGTCTACCTCGACGGCGGCGCCCAACTCGTCTCCCCCGCGGACCGCGAGATCGAGGCGGCCATCGCGGCCTCCCCCGGTGCGGCGTCGATCCCCCGCGCCGCGGTCGACCCGAGCACCGAGGACGTCACCCGCGAGTATCTGGACGCGATCGAGGCCAGGGTGCCTCGGGCACCCGGCCCGGTCCGGATCGCACTGACCCCACTGCACGGCGTCGGTGGCCGCCTGACCGTGGAGGCGTTGCGCCGCAGCGGTGTCGAGGACGTGCACGTGGTCGCCACCCAATTCGACCCCGATCCGAACTTCCCGACCGTCTCGTTCCCCAACCCGGAAGAGCCGGGCGCGCCGGATGCCGTGCTCGGTCTGGCCGAGGAGATCGACGCCGATCTGGCGATCGCGCTCGATCCCGACGCGGACCGATGCGCGGTGGGCGTCCGTGGACCGCTCGGGTGGCGCATGCTCACCGGCGACGAGACGGGGGCACTGCTCGCGGACCACATCCTGCGGTCGGCGGCCCCGAACGCACTCGTCGCGACGACCATCGTGTCGTCGACGTTGCTGTCCGTCCTCGCCCCGGCCCGCGGTGCCCGCTCCGCCCGCACCCTCACCGGGTTCAAATGGTTGGTGCGCGCCGGTGACGGTCTGGTCTATGCGTACGAGGAGGCCATCGGCCACTGTGTGGATCCGAACACGGTGCGGGACAAGGACGGTATCTCCGCGGCGGTTCTGCTCGCTCGCATCACCGCGGATCTGATCGCCGACGGTCGGACGCCGCTGGACGTCCTCGACGACCTCGCGCTCGAGTTCGGCGCACGCGCGGGAACCCAGGTCTCGCGGCGCGTCGACGATCTCGCCGAGATCGTCGCCATGATGGCGAGGCTGCGCGCAGCACCGCCGACAGCTCTCGCGGGCGTTCCGGTGACGATGGTCGATCACGACCTCGCGGAGGGTCCGTCGCGCACCGACGCCGTGGAGTTCACGGGCGACGGGGTGCGCATGATCGTTCGTCCGTCGGGAACGGAACCCAAACTGAAGGCCTACATCGAGGCCGTCGAGCCGGTCGCCTCGGCCGAGGACCTCGCCCCGGCGCGCGACCGAGCCGGGCGGCGACGCGACGAGATGGCCGCGTTCGCCCGCGAGTTCTAGCGGGGACCGAACTGGCGGTCGCCCGCATCGCCGAGACCGGGGACGATGTATGCGTTCTCGTTCAGTCCGTCGTCGATCGCGGCCGTGACCAGACGAACCGGCAGTCCTGAATCGGCCAGCGCCGCAACACCTTCCGGGGCGGCGACGACGCAGACGGCGGTCACGTCGTCGGCGCCGCGCTGCACCAGCAACTCGATGGTGTGCACCATCGAGCCACCGGTTGCGAGCATCGGATCGAGTACGTACACCGGGTAGCCGGCCAGATCGTCGGGCAACGACTCCATGTACGGCACCGGTTGCAGCGTCTTCTCGTCGCGCGCGATACCGACGAAGCCCATGCGCGACTCGGGAATGAGAGAACTCGCCTTCTCCACCATGCCCAGGCCGGCACGCAGCACCGGAACCAGGAGCGGCGGCCGCGACAGACGCACGCCCACGGTGGTCGCGACGGGAGTACGAACCTCGTACTCCTCCGTCGGCGCGTCGCGAATGGCTTCGTAGACCAGCATCTGGGTGAGCTGGCTCAACGCCGAGCGGAACGACGGGTTGTCCGTGCGCTCGTCGCGCATCGTCGCGAGAAGCGCGGACGCCAAGGGGTGGTCCAGCACACGGGTGTCCATGGGGGGCGAAGTCACGGAACGAACCCTAACGGCCCTCGCACCGGAACACCGACGGAACCTCCCCCGGGCCGCACGCGTCCTATGTGCTCGTGGAGCCGTCCCTGCCGAGACGTCCGCCACGACCATCGTCACGAGGAGGCGCCCATGGACACCGGAATCACGGCACACCAGGTCACGGCACACCAGGTCACGGCCGAGGCGGAGGAGATCCGACGTTTCGCCGATGCCGCCGCGGAGATCGGATCCGTACTCGCGGCGCCCGCGGACCTCTCCGCCGGTGTCGCCGCGATCGCCGCGGCGCTCGGTCCGATCGGTGCCGACACCGCCGCGGTCCTCGCGCGCGCGCACCGAGCTCACACCGCTCGGGTCGCCGCTCTGAGCCGGGTGTACGCGCACGTCGCCACGTCCGCGCGGGCCGCGGCCGGGGCATACGAGAGCACCGACGCCGCAACGGCGAACGCCCTGTCCGGCGTCGGAATCGCGTCGTGATCGATCTGCTCGCCGCACCGATGAAGGCGCTGCTGGCCGAACTGGGAACCGGCGTCCCGGCGCCCGGCTCGTCGGACGATCTGCTGCGCACCGCGACCGAGGCGCTCACCTCCGCGGGCGAGACGACCGCATCCGTGCTGACCCGCGTGGCTCACACGTGGTCCGGGCCCGCCGCCGAGAGCGCGGGCGCACGTACCGTGCGGTGTGCGGAGTCGGCGGTGCATCTGGCGATCCACGCCACGGAACTGCGGACCGCGTTGCAGGAGGCCTGCGCGAGTGTGGCCCGCGGGCACGCCGAACTCGCCGCCGTGATCGAGTCGTTCGTGACCACCGCCGCGGCCTCGGTGCCCGCGCTCGCCTCGCCCGCCGGACAGGCGGCCGTCGTCGCACTCGCCGTCGACCACCTCGAACGGGCCGCGCTGATCCACGCGCGGGTGCGCGCCGAGTTGGACGCGCACGCCGCGGCCGTGTCTGCGTCGGTGCCGCCACCGGTACCGGGGATTCCCGGCGTCGACGGCTCCGATGTCCGGTTGGCCGATGTTGCTCGCGTCGCCGCAGCCGCCGTGTCACCCTCTGCCGCACGGCTCGGCGTTCCGACCGTCGACGGGCCGTACGGCGCGGGTCCCGGCCTGTCGGCCGACGCCGCTCACACGAGCGGACCGACCGCGCCGGGACACCGGGCGTACGACCCGGCGCAGGGCGGGTCCGGGGTGTCGGTGATCCTTCCCGACGGCAGCACGGCCCTCGCACCGAACGAACGCGCCGCGAGCGCCGTCCGCTTCGCCCTCGAGCAACAGGGCACCCCGTACGTGTGGGGCGGCACGACGCCGGGCTCGGGTCTGGACTGCAGCGGGTTGACCCAAGGTGCGTATCAGCAGGCCGGGGTCGACATCCCGCGGTTGGCCGCCGACCAATCGGTGGGCGCACCGGTGGGCCAGGACGACGTGATGCCCGGTGACCTCGCGGTGTGGGACGGCCACGTCGCAATGGTCGTCGGGAACGGACAACTGGTCGAGGCCGGAGATCCGGTGCAGGTCGGCCCCATCCGAACGTCCAACTCCGGCATGACGTTCCACGGCTTCTACCGCCCCACCGAATGACCGCTCCGGTTGCACGCGCCGGGACGTCGACCGTCTCCGTCGAGGTCGACGCCCACGGAGCCGTCGTCGCGCTCGACATCGATCGCGGTGAGCTCGGCTACGGCGGATCCGCCCTCGCGACGTCGATCCTGGCTCTCTACACCCGGGCGCATCGAGAGGCCGCCGCGAGGTGGCACGCGCAGTTGCTCGCCGACGGTGTGCCGAGCGCCGTCGCCGACCGGGTCGCGCGGCCGTGACCGCCTCGGCTCGCGGCCGCGCCGACGGGGCGGCGTCGGCTCTGCACTCTCACGAGGACGCGCTCGCGGCGGCGTGCGGACGAGCCGTCGTCACCTCGGCATCCGGTCTGGAGGTCACGGCCCGAACCGACGGGTACGGGCGGCTCATCGACCTGACGGTCGGCGAGAACCTGCGGGGACACAGGGCGTCCGACGTGCGACGAGCGATCGTCGACGCAATCGAGTCCGCCGCCCTCGACGCCACCGAACACCGACGCCGGATTCACGAGCAACTGCTCGCGGAACTCGCCGCGGTGCTGAGATAGGCTCGCGGCCATGGCTGGAGACATCGTCCCGATCGAGCTCGGAGTGACTGCCGGCGACCTCGTCACCTTGTGGGCGCCGGAGTGGCGCGAGGACGGTGAGGACTGGGAGGCCTTCCTCGGCAAGGACGAGGATCTGTACGCGTTCGAATCCGTCGCGGAGCTCGCTGCGTTCATTCGCAACGACACCGACAACGATCTGGTCGACCACCCCCGGTGGCGCACGGTCGTCGCTCTGTCCGCGGCCCAGATCGAGCCGGACGACGAGCACGTCTTCGACTTCGTCGGTGTACCGGAACTGGCCGCGGGCGACGCCGACGACGAGTCCGTGGTCGAGCTCGCCCAGACCCTCGAGATGGCCCGCACGCTCGGCGAGGTCTGTGAACTCGACGCCGTCACCCGGTTCTTCTCGGCGAATCCCGTTCTGGGCGTGCTCTCTCGGGGTAGCGGCACGTTCGAGGGTCGCGAGGGCAAACAGCTGTGGGACCGCGTCGGAGCCGTCGTCGCGAAGGGCTGGGACGGCGTGCTGGACGCGATCGACGAGGTGCTGACGGTGCCGGAGGTGGACGCCGACTCGGTCGCCGTCGCCGATGCGGAGATCACCGCCGCGGCCGAGAACATCGTCGACGCCGAGGATCTGGACGACGACGATCTGGACACCGACACCGACACCGACACCGAACGCGGGGCGGCGACGACCGTCGTGGTCGGTGCGGGTGTCGACGACGGGGACGACGAGGACGAGGAGGTCGACGGCTTCTGGACCTCGGTCGGTGTCGATCCCATCCGCATCATCACCGCCGAGGACATCTACTACACCCTGCGGTGCTACCTGGACGACGAGCCGATCTTCCTCGGCCGCTCCGGCGCGATCACCGTCTTCGGCAGTGAGCGGACGCTGGCGCGCTACCTCGCCGACGACCACGACCACGACCTGACGTCGCTGAGCACCTACGACGACATCCGGACCGCGGCCATCGACGGTTCGCTCGAGATCACCGTCACCGACGACAACGTCTACGTGCTCCCCGGCCTCGCCGACGACCTGGAGAACGGTCCCGAGGCCGTCGATCCCGATCAGCTCGACCTGGCGGTCGAATTGTTCACCGATGCAGCCGATTACGCCAACGACACCTCTCTCGAAGAAGCGTTGGCGCCGTCGACGCCGCTGGGGTGGTACGTCTCGTACGTCGTCGAGCCCGTCGAAGGACGCCTGGCTCCCAGTGCCCCGTTCAGCGCGGAGGCCGAATCGTGGCGGGCGCTCGAGCGGGAGTTCGAGGCGCGGTTGCGCAAGGAGTGACGCCGGGCGCCGTTCGGAGTGAGGGTGCCGTTCGGTCCGTCACGGACGGTCGGGGTGCCCCTCACTCCGGGCGGGGGCGGTCCCGGCCGGCCACTACCCCAACAACACTCGATACCCCGGCTTCACGATGTCGTCGATGATCGCCAACCGCTGATCGAAGGGGAGGAACGACGACTTCAGCGCGTTGATGGTGAACCGCTCGAGGTCCGACCACCCGTATCCGAACGTCGAGGCGAGCCGGAACATCTCCTTGCTCATCGACGTGTCGCTCATCAACCGGTTGTCGGTGTTGACCGTGACGCGGAACCGCAGCCGCGCGAGCACGTCGAACGGGTGCTCCTCGATGCTGGCCACGGCGCCCGTCTGAACGTTGGAGCTGGGGCACAACTCCAGCGGAATGCGCTTGTCGCGCACGTAGTTCGCCAACCGGCCCAACTCACGAGACCCGTCGGCTCCGGTCGTGATGTCGTCGACGATGCGCACGCCGTGCCCCAACCGATCGGTGCCGCAGAACGCGATCGCCTCGTGGATCGACGGGAGCCCGAAGGCCTCGCCCGCGTGAATGGTGAAGTGCGCGTTGTTGGCCCGCATGTACTCGAACGCGTCGAGGTGTCGGCTCGGGGGGAATCCGGCTTCCTTGCCCGCGATGTCGAAGCCCGCCACACCCCGATCGCGGAAACGCACGGCGAGTTCGGCGATCTCCCGAGACCGCGCGGCGTGCCGCATCGCGGTGAGAAGACATCCGATCTCGATGGATCGACCCGAGGCCTGTGCCGCACTGCGGCCCTGGCGGAATCCCTCGAGCGTGTGCTCGACGACCTCGTCGAGCGTCAACCCCTTCTCGAGGTGTTGCTCGGGAGCGAACCGGACCTCCGCGTACACGACACCGTCGGCCGCAAGGTCCTCGGCGCACTCGCGCGCCACTCGCTGCAGGCCCTCGGCGGTCTGCATGACGGCCACGGTGTGCGCGAACGTCTCCAGGTACAGCTCGAGCGAACCGCTGTCGGCCGCATCGCGGAACCATCGTCCGAGACTCTCCGCGTCCGAGGCGGGGAGTCCGTCGTACCCGCACTCGGCGGCCAGCTCCAGCACGGTGGAGGGCCGCAGGCCCCCGTCGAGGTGGTCGTGCAGCAACGCCTTCGGCGCGCGCGCGATGTTCTGCATGTCCAGAGGGGCCGGACCGCTGAGAGCAAACGTCACGTCGTCATCCATGCCCGCGACTGTAGTGTCCGCGCCCGACGCGGCGCGATGCCACTACAGCGGGTCGAGGATCCGCTTCAGGAATTGCTGCGTCCGCTCCTGCGCGGGATGACTCAACACGTCCTCCGGGGTACCTCGCTCCACCACCACTCCCCCGTCGACGAACAGCACCTGATCGGCCACCTGCTGGGCGAACCGGATCTCGTGGGTGACCACGACCATGGTCCAGCCCTCGCTCGCGAGGTTCTTCATGACCGAGAGCACCTCGCCCACCAGTTCGGGATCCAGCGCGGACGTCGGTTCGTCGAACAGCATCAGTTGGGGCGCCAGGGCGAGTGCCCGCGCGATTCCCACTCGCTGTTGTTGGCCACCGGAGAGCTGGAACGGGTACTGGTCCTCCTTGCCGGTCAAGCCGACCTGCGCGAGGAGCTCGCGACCCGCCGCTTCCGCCTCGTCGCGCGGGATCTTCTGGACGATCACCGGGCCTTCGACGACGTTCTGGAGAACCGTCTTGTGCGGAAAGAGATTGTGGCTCTGGAACACCATGCCGCTCTGCGCCCGGAGACGACGCAACTCGACCCCGGCACGACGGCCGGTCAGGGCCGCGAAGTCCACGGACACCTCGCCGATGCGCACGGTGCCGGCGTCCGCCGGATCGAGCGCGTTGAGGCCACGCAGCAGCGTCGTCTTCCCGGACCCGGACGGGCCGATCACGACCGTGACGGTGCCGCGATCTGCCGTGAAGTCCATCCCACGCAGAACATGGTTGTCGCCGAACGACTTCCGCAGTCCCGACACCTCGATCAACGGATTCTCGGTCATCGCGCCACGTACCTGTCCAGTCGAGTTTCGAGTCTGCCCTGCACGGACGACAGTGCGATGCAGATGGCCCAGTAGTACAGCGCCGCCACGGAGTAGAGCGCGAAGAAGTCGAAGGTGGGTGCTGCCGCCAGTTGAGCGACGCGCAGCAGTTCGGTGACCAGAATCGTGGACGCGAGCGAGGTGTCCTTCACCAGGGAGATGAGCGTGTTGGACAGGGGCGGGACGGCGGTCCGCAGCGCTTGCGGGAGCACGATGCGTTGCAGCGTGGTGCGGTACCCCATGCCGACGGTCTGAGCTGCCTCCCACTGCCCCTTCGGCACGGCCAGGATCGCCGCGCGGATCACCTCGGCGGCGTACCCGCCGACGTTGATGCTGAACGCGATGACGGCGGCCGGGAACGGGGAGATCACCACCCCGAACTGCGGCAGGGCGTAGAACACGATGAACAACTGCAGGAGCAGCGGAGTTCCACGCACGATCGAGACGTAGAAACGCGCGGCGGCGGCAAGGGGGCGTATCGACGAGATCCGAGCGAGCGCGACTCCCAGGGCGATGACCAGACCGATGACGAAGCTGATGGCGGTGAGCGGCAGGGTCACGGTGACGGTGGCCTTCAGCATCGGAACCAGGTTGTCCCGAACCAGATCCCACTTCGACTGTGCGGCCGCGGCCTCGCCCTGCGGTTGCGCGTCGGCCATCGCGTCCTCGTCCGGGACCGCGACGTCGGATCCGAAATACTGCTCGGAGATCTCCGCCAGGGTCCCGTCGGCGCGCAGCGTTCGGACCGCGGTGTCGACGTCGTCCATCAGACCGCTGTCCCGGCGCGCGGCGAACGCCTGCAGGCTGGTGTCACCGGTGCTCGCGGCCACCTCGATCCCGGTGTCCCCGGTCTGCGCGAAGTACTCCGCGATGGCCAGACTGTCGTTGACGGTCGCGTCGACGCGTCCGTCCTTGACCAACGTCACGGCCTGGACGAAACCCTCGACGGCCTCGACCTGCGCACCGGCCTCGGACGCCACGTCGGCCCAGTTGCTCGTCGAGGACTGCGCCGTGGTCCGGCCGTTCAGATCGGCGAGCGAGCCGATCGACGCGTCACCCGTACGCGTGACGATCTCGCCCTCGGACACCGTGTACGGAACCGAGAGGTCGTACGCGGCGCGCCGCTCGTCGTTGATGGTGACCTGGTTGGCGATCAGGTCGAATCGGCCCGACTCGAGCCCCGCGAAGATGGAGTCGAACGGCGTTTCCACGAACTCCACCCGGACGCCGAGTTGCTCTCCGACGGCGCGCACGACGTCGATGTCGTATCCGGTGAGCGTGCCGTCGCCCGCCTGGTAGCTGAACGGGCTGTAGGTCCCCTCCGTGCCGACCACCAGCACGCCGTCGTCGCGGACCGATTCGAGCAGCGGCCGATCGTCGGCGCCGCACCCTGCGATCAGAACCGCGAGGATGGCGGCGAGCACCGTCACGACCCCGAATCGACGTCGGCGCGCGCTCGCGCCGGTCGGCGTCACCTACTCGCCGATGCGATCGAGAACGAGCGACGCCGGCACCGCCGCGGCGGACTCCGGAGACCCGGGGTCGGAAGACACGGTCCAGCCTCCGCGCAGCGCGTCGATCGCACCGTCGAACCGTTCGGGAGTGTCGGTGTGCAACGTGAAGAGCGTCTGACCGGCCCGAATCTCGTCCCCCGGTTTGGCGTGCATTCGGACGCCCGCGGCCGCCTGAACCGCCTGGCCCTGCCGCTCCCGACCGGCGCCGAGACGCCACGCCGCGACACCCACCGCCATGGCGTCGAGCGAGGTCATGCGACCACCCGTCTCGGCGACGATGTCGGTGGTGTGCCGAGACGTCGGCAGGGACGCGTCGGGATCGCCCCCCTGCGCGGAGATCATCGCGCGCCAGTGATCCATGGCCGAACCGTCGCGCAACCTGTCGGCGGGGTCGACGTCGATGCCGGCCGCACCGACCATCGCGCGAGCCAGTTCCAGAGTCAGCTCGACGACATCGGCCGGTCCGCCCCCGGCCAGGACCTCGACGGATTCCGCGACCTCGAGAGCGTTGCCCGCGGTGTGACCGAGCGGACTGTCCATCGCGGTCAGGAGAGCGAGCGTGCGCACCCCGGAATCGTTGCCCAGCTCCACCATCGTCCGGGCCAGTTCCCGTGCGGTGTCGAGATTCTTCATGAACGCGCCGGCCCCCACCTTGACGTCGAGAACCAGGGCGCCGGTTCCCTCCGCGATCTTCTTGCTCATGATCGAGCTCGCGATGAGCGGGATGGACTCCACGGTGCCGGTGACGTCCCGCAGCGCGTAGAGCTTCTTGTCCGCGGGCGCGAGATCCGCGCCGGCCGCGCAGATGACCGCCCCCGCGCTCGGATCGTCGAGGATGCGGGTCATCTCGGCGACGCTCAGGTCGGCCCGCCACCCCGGAATGGATTCGAGCTTGTCGAGGGTGCCTCCGGTGTGGCCGAGACCCCGGCCGGACAGCTGGGGCACGGCCGCGCCGCACGCCGCGACGAGAGGCGCGAGCGGCAGCGTGATCTTGTCCCCCACCCCGCCCGTGGAGTGCTTGTCGACGGTCGGCCGGGTGAGCTGGGAGAAATCCATTCGCGTGCCCGACGCGATCATCGCGTCGGTCCAGCGGCGAATCTCGATCGCGCTCATTCCCCCGAGGAAAATGGCCATGGCCAGCGCCGACATCTGCTCGTCCGCGACGTCACCGCGGGTGAACGCGTCGACCATCCAGACGATCTGGTCCGAATCGAGTTCATGGCCGTCGCGCTTCGTGGCGATCACCGACACGGCGTCAGGCATGGTCGGCCTCGCGAGTCGCGACTCGACCGGCGTCGAGATCGTCGGGTCCGAACGCATCGGGAAGGAGATCACTCAGTGGTCGGATACCGGACGGTGTGTCGATGAGCAGATCGTGGCCACCGAACTCGAACAGCAACTGTCGGCAGCGTCCGCACGGGAGCAGCGTCGTGCCGCGACTGTCGCAGCAGGCGAACGCGATCAACCGTCCACCGCCGCTCGCGTTCAGGGCGGACACCAGCCCGCACTCGGCGCAGAGGCCCAGCCCGTATGAGACATTTTCCACATTGCATCCCACGACCATTCTCCCGTCGTCCACCAACGCGGCGGCGCCGACGGGGAACCGAGAGTAGGGGGCATAGGCATGCGTCATGACGTCACGGGCACTGTCTCGCAACGATTTCCAGTCGATCTCGGCCATACCGAAGGATCCTTCCACGTCCGGCCCGTCGGCGCGGAGCGGTGGGGCACCGGTATTCCGCGAATTGGACAGGCAATCCTAACTTTTCGACCCCGAGAAATTGTAAGTGCCTGTCGAATTAGTACCGCGTTCTGCAGGGGTTTATTGTTCGAAGTAGTCGTTTCACACACACGATCGAGCAGGTCACCGGAAAACGCCCGGCGTCTCACGCTCGTCGCGTCCATCAATGATGTTGGAGGCACTGCACTCGATGGCTAGCACGACTGAAGCCGCCCCCACGCGGGAGCGCACGCGGTCCTTGTATCGCGGAGACCCCGGCATGTGGTCCTGGGTTCTGCACCGAATCACCGGTGTCATCACCTTCTTCTTCTTGTTCGTCCACGTGCTCGACACCGCACTCGTGCGCGTCGACCCTGCGGCGTACGACCAGGTGATCGACACGTACAAGACGCCGATCGTCGGCCTGATGGAACTCGGCCTCGTCGCCGCGGTCCTCTATCACGCGCTGAACGGCATCCGAGTCATGCTCATCGACTTCTGGTCGAAGGGGCCGCAGTACCAGCGGCCGATGCTCTGGACCATCGCCGGCATCTGGATCGCGCTGATGATCCCGGGCGCCGCTCGCATCCTCTACAACACCTTCGCAGGGGGACACTGATCATGGCGACAACCGACGCTGGATCCAAGCAGGCTCCCACTCTCGGCACCTCGTACGACCGGCCGGCGAGCCTCGACAATCCGCGGACGCCGCGACGCAAGGGCCGGGGCAACTTCGAGCTCTACGCATGGTTGTTCATGCGGTTCTCCGGACTGGCGCTCGTGGTGCTCGTCCTGGGCCACCTGTTCATCATGCTGATGCTCGACGAGGGTGTTCACCGCATCAACTTCGCCTTCGTGGCCGGCCGGTGGGCCAGCCCGTTCTGGCAGGTGTGGGACCTCACGATGCTGTGGCTCGCACAGCTGCACGGCGGCAACGGCTTGCGCACGGTCATCGCCGACTACTCGCGCAAGGATTCGACTCGCTTCTGGCTCACGACACTGCTGGTGCTGTCGATGATTCTCGTCATGGGTCTGGGTACCTATGTCATCTTCACCTTCGACCCCAACATCACGGCTAGCTAGGGGAGCGTAAACATGCAGGAACATCGTTACGACGTACTCATCGTCGGCGCCGGTGGCGCCGGAATGCGCGCGGCGATCGAAGCCGGCCCGCGCGCTCGCACGGCGGTGCTGACCAAGCTCTACCCCACGCGTAGTCACACCGGCGCAGCACAGGGCGGCATGTGCGCGGCGTTGGCCAACGTGGAGGAAGACAACTGGGAGTGGCACACCTTCGACACGATCAAGGGTGGCGACTACCTGGTGGACCAGGACGCCGCCGAGATCATGGCGAAGGAAGCCATCGACGCGGTGCTGGACCTCGAGAAGATGGGCCTGCCGTTCAACCGCACGCCCGAGGGCAAGATCGACCAGCGACGCTTCGGCGGTCACACCCGTGACCACGGCAAGGCGCCGGTCCGACGGGCCTGCTACGCCGCCGACCGCACCGGTCACATGATCCTCCAGACCCTGTACCAGCAGTGCGTCAAGCACGACGTGGAGTTCTTCAACGAGTTCTACGCGCTCGACATCTCGCTCACCGAGACCGAGAACGGCCCGGTCGCGACCGGCGTCATCGCGTACGAGCTGGCCACCGGCGAGCTGCACATCTTCCACGCCAAGTCGATCGTCTTCGCCACCGGTGGATCCGGTCGCATCTACAAGACGACGTCCAACGCGCACACGCTCACCGGCGACGGCATGAGCATCGTCTTCCGCAAGGGCCTGCCCCTGGAGGACATGGAGTTCCACCAGTTCCACCCGACCGGTCTGGCCGGTCTGGGCATTCTGATCTCCGAGGCCGTGCGCGGCGAGGGCGGCATTCTCCGCAACGCCGACGGCGAGCGCTTCATGGAGCGCTACGCCCCCACCATCAAGGACCTCGCGCCGCGTGACATCGTCGCGCGTTCCATGGTGCTCGAGGTTCTCGAGGGTCGCGGTGCCGGACCCAACAAGGACTATGTCTACATCGACGTGACCCACCTCGGTGCCGACGTTCTCGAGGAGAAGCTGCCGGACATCACCGAGTTCTCCCGTACGTACCTCGGCGTCGACCCGGTGACGGATCTCGTGCCCGTATACCCGACGTGCCACTACGTCATGGGCGGCATTCCCACCAAGATCCATGGTGAGGTGCTGCGCAACAACGAGGACATTGTGCCCGGCCTGTTCGCCGCCGGCGAGTGTGCCTGCGTGTCGGTCCACGGCTCCAACCGCCTCGGCACCAACTCGCTGCTCGACATCAACGTGTTCGGCCGTCGCGCCGGCATCGCGGCAGCCGAGCACGCGAACAGCACCGACTTCGTTCCTCTGCCCGAGGAGCCCGCGAAGATGGTGCAGGACTGGCTCGAGCTGATCCTGTCCGACCACGGACACGAGAAGGTCGCGACGATCCGCACCGAACTGCAGCAGTCGATGGACAACAACGCGTCCGTCTTCCGCACCGAGGACACCCTCAAGCAGGCGCTGAGCGACATCCAGATCCTCAAGGAGCGCTACGGCCGCATCACGGTGCAGGACAAGGGCAAGCGCTACAACAGCGACCTGCTCGAGGCAGTGGAGCTCGGCTTCCTGTTGGAGATGGCCGAGGTCACCGTCGCCGGTGCGCTGGCTCGCAAGGAGACCCGCGGCGGTCACGCCCGCGAGGACTACCCGGAGCGGGACGACGTGAACTTCATGCGGCACACCATGGCGTACAAGGTGGGCGAAGGCCTCCTGTCCGACATCCGCCTCGACTACAAGCCCGTGGTGCAGACGCGCTACGAGCCGATGGAGCGAAAGTACTGATGAGCGCACCCGCAATCGACAAGGCCCAGGACCAGAGCGACCTCCCGGACGTTCCGGACGAGGCCGTCATGGTCACCCTCAAGATCGCTCGCTTCAACCCCGAGAACGATCTGGGCGCGCACTGGGACAGCTTCCAGGTCCCGACCCTTCCGACCGACCGACTGCTCAACCTCATGCTGTACGTCAAGAGCTACCTGGACGGCACGTTCGCCTTCCGTCGCTCCTGCGCGCACGGCGTGTGCGGTAGCGATGCCGTGCGGGTCAACGGCGTGAACCGTCTGGCCTGCAAGGTCCTGATGCGCGACATGCTGCCGAAGGACTCGTCCAAGACGCTGACCATCACCATCGAGCCGATCCGCGGCCTGCCCGTGGAGAAGGATCTGATCGTGGACATGGAGCCGTTCTTCGATGCGTTCCGTGCGGTGAAGCCGTTCCTCATGGTGTCGGGCAACGAACCGACCCGTGAGCGCATCCAGTCGGCGGCCGACCGGGCCCGCTTCGACGACACCACCAAGTGCATCCTGTGCGCGTGTTGCACCACCTCGTGCCCGGTGTACTGGAGCGACGGCAGCTACTTCGGACCGGCGGCGATCGTCAACGCGCACCGGTTCATCTTCGACAGCCGTGACGAAGGTGCCCAGGACCGTCTGGACATCCTCAACGACGTCGAGGGTGTGTGGCGCTGCCGTACCACCTTCAACTGCACCGACGCGTGCCCTCGCGGCATCCAGGTCACCAAGGCGATCCAAGAGGTCAAGCGCGCTCTGCTGTTCGCCCGCTAGCCCGACACATCGACACGCCGTCGCCCGCACCACCGATTCGGTGGTGCGGGCGTCGTCGTTCGGAGGGACTTCGGGGCTCAGACGAACGCCGAGTGGCCCGTCACCCCGCGCCCCACGATGAGATTGTTCATCTGGGACGTTCCCTCGTAGGAGTACAGCGCCTCCGCGTCCGCGAAGAATCGGACCACGTCGTAGTCGAGGATGATCCCGTTGCCACCCATGATTTCTCGGGCCCAGCCGACCACCTCTCGCAACCGTGTCGTGCAGTAGCTCTTGCTCAGCGCCGCGTGCTCGTCGTGGTGGACTCCGGAGTCCTGGAGCTGCGAGACCCGCAACGCCAGTCCCAGGCAGGCCGTGATGTTGCCGGCCATCCGCGCGATCAGATCCGAGATCAACTGGAACGACGCGATGGGCGCGCCGAACTGCTCGCGCTCCTGTGCGTAGGCGACCGCCTTCTCGAAGGCCCCGATCATCACCCCGACCGCACCCCAGGCCACTCCCCCTCGGGTCAACGAGAGAACCTTGGCGGTGTCCGCGAACGAGTTCGCATGCTCGAGCTTGTTGGCGACGGGTACGCGGCAGTTCTCGAAGTACAGGTCGGCGTTCTCGACCGCGCGCAGCGAGTACTTGCGTTCGATCTTCTCGGCGCGGAAGCCCTCGAACTCCTTCTCCACCACGAAACCCTTGACCTGGCCGTCGCTCTCGTCCTTGGCGTACACGATGATCAGGTCCGCGAAGGTGGCGTTGCCGATCCACCGCTTGCTGCCGTCGAGAACCCAGTGGTCTCCGTCCAGCCGCGCGGTGGTCTCCAGACCGCCGGCGACGTCGGATCCGCCCTGTGGTTCGGACAGCCCGAACGCCCCGATCTTCTCCATGCGCTGCATGGCGGGCAACCAGCGATCCTTCTGCTCGTCCGAGCCCAGGATGGCGATGCTGCTCATGGCGAGGCCGCTGTGCACGGTGAACATCGTCCCGGTCGACGGGTCGATGCGCGAGAACTCGAGACCCAGCCACCCGGTGAGTACCTTGCGCGCCGGTTCGCGACCCCCGATCCCGTACCCCAACCCGACGATGTCGAGCTCCGCCAATCGCGGCAACAGGTGCGTGGGCGATTCCGCCTTCTCCCAGAACTCGTTGGCGCGCGGCGCGACCTCCGTCTCCAGGAACCGGCGAGTGCGCAGAACGATCTCCGCCTCGTCGTCGGTCAGGACGCCCTGGTACCCGAACATGTCCGCCGACAGGAAGTCGGCCGACAGTGGCCCCAGTGGTTCGTGCTTGCTCATGTGCGGCTCCCGCTCTCGTGTGACCTCTGTCCGTCACCCTGCGCCACGGATACCCCGTTCGTCGCCGAATCAGGCGAATCGTCCCGCCCCCGACGCGATCTCGAGGTGATCTCGAGGTGATCCAGGTCTTGCGGGGAAGCGCTTCCGCGGCGAGGCTCGAAGACACCGATCATCGCCCCGCCACGCCACGCCACGCCACGAAGGACCTGCGCCCATGACGACATCCGCACGTATCCGACGCACCGGTCGCATCACCGCCGAGGCGTGCGACATCGACGAGTTCCGCGCCCTCGTCGCACGCACCACCGATCCGGCCGACTACCCCTTCGCGGCCGGCACCCGCGAGAACGTCCTGCTCTACGACGCTGCGGACCTCACCGCTCGCGTCACGGATCCGGCCGTCCGGGCCGAGGTGCAGGACGAGCTCGCCCACGCTCTTCTCGACGGGCCCGGCATCGTGGTGTTCCGCGGCGCGTTCACCGAGGACCACGCCCTCGGCGAGGCCACCGACTTCTTCGCCGCCACCATCGCCCGCCAGCACGACGCCGGAACCAGGGGCGGTGATCATTTCGCGACACCCGGAGCGAACGACCGCGTCTGGAACGCCCTGCAGAAACTGGCGATCGATCGCCCGGACGTGTTCGCCCGGTACTACTCCAACGATGTTCTCGCTCTCGTCTCCGAGGCCTGGCTCGGTCCGATGTACCAGGTCACCTCCGCGATCAACGTGGTCAACCCCGGCGGCGGTGCCCAGAGCCCGCACCGGGACTACCACCTGGGGTTCATGCCCGCCGAGACGGCGGCGCGGTTCCGAGCGCACGTGCACCGGCTCTCTCCCACGCTGACCCTGCAGGGCGCGGTCGCGCACTGCGACATGCCGGTGCACAGCGGGCCCACGATGTATCTGCCGTTCTCGCAGCTCTACGAGCCCGGCTACCTCGCGCTCGGGCTTCCCGAGTTCGCGGATCATTTCGCGCAGAACCACGTCCAGCTGCCCCTCGAGGCGGGAGACGCGGTGTTCTTCGATCCGGCCCTGTTCCACGCGGCCGGCCACAACACCTCGACGGACATCCACCGCATGGCGAACCTGCTGCAGGTGTCGTCGGCGTTCGGTCGGGCCATGGAAAGCGTGGATCGCGGCGCGATCGTCGAGGCCGTCTACCCGCCCCTGCGACGGCTTCGGGACGCCGGTGCGTCCGATGCGGTGCGCAACGTCGTGGCCGCCGCGGCCGAGGGATATCCGTTTCCCACCGACCTCGACCGGGATCCGCCGCTCACCGGCATGGCCGGTGAGACCCAGGCCGAACTGGTGCACCGGGCCCTGCGCGACGATCTCGATCCCCGTGCTCTCGGCGAGCAGCTCCGAGCCATGGCGGTACGACACCACGCGTGAGGTGCTCAGCGGGGGATGTTGAACGGCGTCACCACGTGCACCGCGGACGGTACGTTCCGCACCCCGCTCACCGCGCCTGCCGCCTGCATCAGCAACCGGCAGGCGCGGTGGACGTCGCTGCGCAGATCGTGATGCAGCACCACCGAGATCGATCCGTCCTCGAGCAACCGACGGTTGTCGGTGTCGAGATCGTGTGCGACGAAGACCCGGCACGGACGACCCACCCGACGGAAGGCACGCACCGTCGCGGGGTTGCCACCGCCGATGGAGTACACGCCCTCGACGGCCGGGTTGGCCTCCAGGGCTGCGACGACGAGGTCTTCCACCGTGTCGTCGAGGCCACCGCTGCGCGCGATGTCGACCACCGCCCGCCCCCCACCGGGCAGCTCGCCACGTTCGACGGCCATGTCCCGCAACGCTTTCCGGAACCCCACTTCACGCTCCCCCTCCCCCCTGAACGTGTCGTGGCTCAGCGTGACCAGGACGGCACCGCCGCGATCGCCCCGATCACCGAGCCACCGATCGACCAGGTAGGCCGCGGTCGCCCCGGCTTCGCGACCGTCGATACCCACGTAGGCGGTCCGCGTGCTCGTCGGCACGTCGGACACGTAGGTGACGACGGGTATGCCCGCGGCCGTCGTCCGGTCGATCGCCTCGACCACCTCCGGCCGGTCGGGTGCCTTCAGCACGATTCCGTGCGATCCCGTCGAACGAATGCGTGCGAGCGTGTCCACGACGGCAGGGACGGACTCGGTCTCGCGGAAGTGGAATCGCGCCCGAACGACGGCCGGTGACAGCATCGGTAGTTCCGACTCGAGCGCCGTGCGCACCTCGGCGCAGAACCGCGGCGGAGCCTGCACGACGACGTCGTAGAAGAACTTCCGTCCGGACAGGCGCAGCTGGCTGCGCTGCTTGTCCAGATCGGCGATCGCCTGTCCGACCTCGGCGCGGGTGTCGTCTCGAACGCCGGGTCGACCGTGCAGAACCCGGTCGACGGTCGCTTCGCTCAACCCGGCCTGCTGCGCGATCTCCCGCACTTTGTAGCGATGACCCACGACGCGCCTCTCGAGGTGTTTTTGATGTCTTTTCAGTGTTGATCGTCGACCCGCCGACCGCAAGACTCGCAGCATGGGAATCGGTTTGCAGGACACCGTCGCGTTCGTCAGCGGCGGCACGTCCGGCGTGGGCGCCGCGGTGGTGCGAGCTGCACTCGGTGCCGGTGCCCGCGTCGCCTTCACCGGACGCCGCGCCGACGTCGGCGAGCGCCTCGAACGCGACCTGCGGGGTCACGGGCACGACGCGACCTTCGTACGATCGGACGTCGCCGATCCGGTTCAGGCCGTCGCCGGCGTGGAACAGGCCGTCGCGACGTACGGCCGCGTCGACGCGGTCTGCAATGCCGCCGGCCTGACCACGCGCGGATCTCTCCTCGACACGACCCCGGAGCTGTTCGACGATCACATGGCGGTCAACCTGCGCGGGCCCTTCTTCGTCATGCAGACCGCGGTGAAGGACATGCTTCGGCGATCCGCCCCCGGAACCGTGGTCAACATCGGATCCATCAGCGGTCGCGGCGGCCAGTCCTACCTCGCGCCCTACGTGGCGGCGAAGGCCGGCCTGTCCGGACTGACGAAGAACGCCGCGCATGCCCACCGCTGGGATCGCATCCGCATCAACGCCGTCGACATTGGCTGGACCGAGACCGAGGGAGAAGCCGCCACCCAGAAGCGCTTCCACGATGCGGACGACGACTGGGCGGTCGAAGCCGCGAAGGCGTCGCCGATGGGCAAGCTCGGCAGGCCCGACGAGATCGCCGCGTTCGTGGTGTTCCTGCTGTCCGCGGACAGCGGTGTGGTGACGGGCTCGGTCGTCGAGTGGGACCAGCAGGTCATCGGAGGGCAGGACTGATGGGCGCACGTATCGGCATCATCGGCCTCGGTCGAATCGGCGCGTTCCACGCCGGGATCCTCGCCGCATCGGCCGGGGTGTCGAGTCTGGTCGTGACCGACGACCGACGGGACGTCACGAGCTCTGTCGCAGAGCGCCTCGGGGCGGACGCCGTCGCCTCCACCGTGGAGATGCTCACCGCCGGAGTCGACGGCATCGTCGTCGCGGCCGCCACCCCCGCGCACGCGTCGCTGCTCCTCTCGTGCGTCGACGCGGGCATTCCGGTCTTCTGCGAGAAGCCTCTCGCGTTCACGGCCGTCGAGAGCAAAGCCGTCGTCGACGGCATCTCCGGGTCGGACGTTCCCGTCCAGATCGGCTTCAACCGACGCTTCGATCCGGCTGTCGCGGCCGCCCATCGCGCGGTCCGGTCCGGCGAGCTCGGGTTCGTGCACACCGTGCGCTCGACCACCTTCGATCCCGCTCCCCCGCCGCTGGACTACATCGCCGCGTCCGGGGGTATCTTCCGCGACTGCAGCGTCCACGACTTCGACACGATCCGATGGATCGTGGGATCCGAGGTCGTGCAGGTGTTCGCCACCGGCTCGAATCGGGGCGACCCGGCGTTCGCCGCGGCGGGAGACGTGGACACCGCGAGCGTCCTGATGACGTTCGCCGACGGCACCGTCGGCGTGGTGTCGAACTCGCGTTACAACGGCCGAGGCTACGACTGCCGCCTCGAGGTGCACGGCCGCGACGACACCGTCGTCGCGGGATGGGATGCGAAGTCTCCCGTCCGCAACCTGGGGACGTTCACCGACGGCCGGTCGTTCCCCGACGAGCCACCGCACTCGTTCTTCATGGACCGTTTCGCCGAGTCCTACCGCGCCGAACTGGACGCGTTCCTGAGCGTGGTCGCCGGCACCCACCCGTCACCCTGCACCGCGCAGGACGCGCTCGAGATCGCCTGGATCGCGGAAGCAGCCACCGCGTCGTTGCACCGCAACGCACCCGTCACTCTGGAAGAGGTTCGATCATGACCACCACCGTCCGTATCGCCGGAGCGCCCATCTCGTGGGGCGTGTGCGAGGTCCCCGGGTGGGGCCACCAGCTCGACAACGATCGCGTGCTGACCGAGATGCGCCGAGCGGGTCTCGCCGCGACCGAGAACGGTCCCGAGGGATTCCTCCCCGCGGATCCGTCTGCCCTCGCCGCCACTCTCGCGAGCCACGGGCTGACCTCCGTCGGCGGCTTCGCACCCGTTCTGCTGCACGAGGACTCGCACGATCCGGTGCCCACCATCGCCGGGCTGCTGGACGGTTTCGTCGCGGCCGAGGCGGACGTCATCGTGCTGGCCGCGTCCACCGGACAGGACGGGTACGACGAGCGGCCGGTCCTCACGTCCGATCAGTGGACCGTGTTGTTGCGCAACCTCGATCGGCTCGCCGAAGCATCTGCCGCTCGCGGCATCCGCGCCGTCGTCCATCCTCACATCGGCACCATGATCGAGCAGCGCGACGAGGTGTTGCGCGTCCTCGACGGGTCGTCGATCCCGTTGTGCCTGGACACCGGGCACCTCATGATCGGCGGCACCGATCCCGCCGAACTCGCCTCTGCCGCACCGGATCGCATCGCACACACCCACCTCAAGGACGTGAACGCGGCACTGGCCGCTCGCGTTCGGGCCGGCGAGGTCACCTACACCGACGCCGTGCGGGCCGGAATATACACCCCGCTCGGAACCGGAGATGTGGGCATCGACGGCGTGGTGAACACCCTTCTCGACGTCGGGTACGACGGCTGGTTCGTCCTCGAGCAGGACACGATCCTGACCGGTGAGCCGGAGGGCGCGGGCCCCGTCACCGACGTCATCGAGAGCGTGGAGTTCCTCCGCTCCGTCGTCGCGGCGCGGCACGCATCGGTATGACCACGAAGCCCCTGCGCCTGGGCATCCTGGGGGCCTCACGTATCGCGGCGTCGTCCATCGTGGGTCCGGCCCGGGCGCTGGATCACCGACTGGTCGCGGTCGCGGCGCGCAGCCGGTCCCGTGCCGAGACCTTCGCGCAGCAGCACGGCGTCGAGCGCGTCCTCGATGACTACGACGCGGTGATCACCGATCCCGAGGTCGACGTCGTCTACAACCCGCTGGCCAACGCGTTGCACGCACCGTGGAACATCCGAGCCCTGGAATGCGGGAAGACGGTGCTCACGGAGAAACCGTTCGCCCGCAACGCCGCCGAGGCCCGCGAGGTTCGCGACGTCGCTCGCCGAACCGGGGGTCTCGTCGTCGAGGCGTTCCACTACGTGTTCCACCCCGTGACGCGGCGGATGTTCGAACTCGCCCGTTCCGGAGATCTCGGCTCGCTGTCCCGCGTCGAGGTGGTCATGGCCATGCCCGAACCCGAGTCCGACGATCCTCGCTGGTCGCTCGATCTCGCGGGCGGCGCGATCATGGATCTCGGGTGCTACGGCCTGCACGTGCACCGCATGCTGGCCGCGGTCGCCGGCGGGCCGCCGTCCGTGGTGTCGGCGCGTGCGACCGAGCGCGATCCCGGAGTCGACGCGACCTCGTCGGTCGAGCTCCGCTTTCCCGGCGGCGCAACGGGTTCGGTGGTGAACTCGATGCAGCACCCTCGGTTCGAGTTCACGATGCGCCTGTCCTTCACCGACGGCGAGGCGTTCGCCCACGACTTCATCCGACCCGATCTCGACGACCGCGTGACCGTCACCGACGCGTCGGGAACGCGGACGGAGCACCTCGGGACCCGTCCGACGTACGAGTTCCAGCTCGAGGCTCTGGCCGAGCATCTACGAGGAGGCGCGCCGTTCCCCCTGCACGCCGACGACGCGGTCGCCACGATGGATCTCGTCGACGCGGCGTACCTCGCGGCGGGACTCCCGGTCCGCTGATCCATCGGTGCGACACGACGAAGCCCCGACATGACCGAGCCCCGACACGACCGAGCCCCGCTCTCGAATCGAGAGCGGGGCTCGGTGCGTTCGAACGTCAGCGACGCAATTCGTGGGTCAGGGTCTCGAGCTCGTCACCGCCGGCCATCTCTCTGGTCAACGCGTCGAGGTCGATCTCGTCGTACGAGCAGTCCAGCTTCTGGCGACCGCGGTTGAGGAGCACGAAGTGATCGCCCACCATGTACGCGTGGTGCGGATTGTGCGTGATGAAGACGACGCCGAAGCCCTGATCCTTGGCCGCGGAGATGTACCGCAGCACCATGCCGGACTGCTTGACACCCAGCGCGGCGGTGGGCTCGTCCAGGATGAGAACGCGGGCGCCGAAGAAGATGGCCCGCGCGATGGCCACACACTGACGCTGACCACCGGACAGCGACCCGATCGGAGCGTCGACGTCGGGGAGGTCGATGCCCATCTTGTGCAGCTCTTCCTTGGTCGTCGCCCGCATCGCCGCCGCGTCGAGGATGCGCAGGACACCCTTCTTGCGGAGTTCCTGACCGAGGAAGAAGTTGCGCCACACCGGCATCAGGGAGACGACGGCGAGGTCCTGGTAGACCGTCGCGATGCCCTTGTTCAGGGCGTCCTTCGGTGAGGAGAAACGCACTTCCTCGCCGTCGACCAGAACCTGACCCTCGGTCTGCTGGTGCAGACCGGCCATGATCTTGATCAGGGTGGACTTGCCCGCGCCGTTGTCGCCGAGGACTCCGGTCACCTCGCCGGCACCGACGCGCAGGTTGATGCCGCCGAGGGCGATGATGTTGCCGTAGCTCTTGCCGACATCCTTCAGTTCGATGAGCGGTACTGCGCCACCCTTGCCGGACTCCGTCGGGGTCTGAATCGTTGCACTCATGTCTCGTGTCACCTTTTCGCTGCGAAGCTGCGGAAGCTGTTGTTGGCGATGACCGCGAAGAGCAGCATCGCGCCGAGGAAGAACTTGAACCAGTCCGGGTTCCATCCGGCGTAGACGATGCCCTGGTTGGTCATACCGAAGATGAACGCACCGATGGCCGCGCCGACCGCGGTTCCGTAGCCGCCGGTGAGGAGGCAGCCACCGATGACCGCGGCGATGATGTAGAGGAACTCGTTGCCGACGCCCTGGCCCGACTGCACGGTGTTGAAGGCGAACAGCAGATGCATGCCGACGAACCAGGCACAGAAACCGACGAACATGAACATGCCGATCTTGACCTTGGTGACCGGGACGCCGATGGCCCGCGCCGAGTCCTGGTTGCCGCCCACCGCGAAGACCCAGTTGCCGATCCGTGTCTTCATGAGCACGAAGGTGGTGATGGCGGTGAAGAGAAGCCACCAGACGACCGTCACGCGAAGCGAGACACCGAAGACCGAAAACGACGACGAGAATGCCGCCTGAGCGGAGTCGAACCCGTCCATGTCCGAGATCGACTGCGTGGCGACCTGGCCGGTGACGAGCTTGGTCACAGCGAGGTTGATGCCGGTGAGCATCAGAAACGTCGAGAGCGTGATCAGGAACGACGGGATCTTGGTCTTCATGACCATGTATCCGTTGAAGAATCCCACCGCGAGCGCCAGTCCCAGCGCGAGGAAGGAACCGAGCCAGACGTTGAGGTGCAGGTTGTACGCGAGCATGGACGCCGCGATCGAGGAGAACGTCACCGCCACACCCGTGGACAGATCGAATTCCCCGCCGATCATGAGCACGGACACGCCGCACGCCATGATGCCGATCGTGGAGGACGCGTAGAGCACCGTGGCCAGCGCCTCCGGGCTGCGGAACGGCGGCGCCACGATGGCGAAGAACACGAAGATGATGACGGCACCGAACAGCGCACCGATCTCCGGCCGAACGAGAAGCCGCTGAAACGGCTTCTGCTTCTTCACCCGTTCGTCGGTGACGACGGTGTGACTGGTCAGATCGAGATCTGCCTGTGTGGACATGGAATTCCTTACCTGATCACGGACGCGGAGCGTGCTGTGGTGACGTCGACTTCGCTGCCGTCGACGATAGGTCGTGAGGTCGAACTTGCGGTGGCGGGACCTGTCGATCCGATCGAACCGCGCCGACACCGATGCGGTGCCGACCCGTGCGCGGCGAGGCCGTCGCCTCCCACCCACGATGTAATACGGGTCACAAAGGAATGTCAATACTTTGTTCGGACATTAGAACTTCCGAACGACCGGCTGACGCGTCGGAGCAGCTCAGAGCCTGACCCACGCCCCGGCGCGGACCGACTCGGTGATGGCGTCGAGAACCTCCGCGCTGCGAACGGCGTCGCGCACCGTCGCGCCGTGCGCCACTCCGTCGCCGATCGACCGCAGGAAACGCGCCGCCTCGACCACCTTGAGGTCGTCGTAACCCATCGCCGATGCCGACCCCGGCTGGAAGGCGCCGTACTCCCCCGCACCCGGTCCGACGAGCACGGTGGACACGGACTGATCCTGGTAGAGCGGTCGGCCGTCGGGACCGCGCCCGACGCCGACACCGAGTTCGCCGAGGCGACGGAAGTCCCAGAACAGAGCCCCCTCGGTTCCGTGGATCTCGAATCCGTACGCGTTCTGCTCGCCGACCGACACCCGACTCGCCTCCAGGGTGCACCGGGCACCGGAGGCCATGCGCAGTTGCGCCGAGACGAAGTCCTCGTTCTCCACCGGTCCGAGTTCGCCGCCCTCGGCCCGCGTGTGTCCGCTCGTGGCGCCGGTGGGACGGGACCGCCTCGGCAGGAACACCGCGGTGTCGGCGACCAGAGATTCCGTGTCGCCGAGGAGATACCAGACGAGGTCCGATCCGTGCGACGCCAGGTCACCGAGCACTCCGTTACCACCGCGAGCGCGCTCGAATCGCCAGCTCAGAGCCCCGTCGGGATGAGCGGCGTAATCGCTGAAGAACCGGAAGCGCGCGTGGGTCACGGATCCGATCTCCCCGGCCTCGATCATCTCCCGGGCCCGCTCGACGGCCGGCGCGTTGCGGTAGTTGAACCCCACTGCGGTCTGGACCCCGGCGGACTCGGCGGCGATCGCCACTGCCCGTGCATCGTCGGCGGACAGGCCGACCGGCTTCTCGATCCACAGGTGCTTTCCCGCCTCGACCACCGCGGTTCCCATCTCCCGGTGCAGGAAATTCGGTGCTGTCACCGACACGGCTCCGATGGCCGGATCCGACACCAGATCACGCCAGTCGGTCGTCGCCGAGGCGAATCCGAACTGTTCGGCAGCGAGCTCGGCCCGGCCCGGCACCTCGTCGGCGACGGTGGCCAGCGTCGGTGTGGGGACGAGATCCGGATAGTGGTGGCGCACACGGGCATAGGCCTGTGTATGGACGCGGCCCATCCAACCGAATCCGGCGACGCCGACGGCAACGGAGGACAGAGCAGAGTTCTCGGACATGGGTGTACTCCCGGGGACGGCGACCCGAGCCGGCCGACCTACCGGTCGACGAGCGTGGTGTCGAAGTAGTAGCGCGAGGCGCGGTAGACGTGTGATCCGTACTCGACGACCTTGCCCGAATCGTCGAATGCGGTGCGGTGCATGGTGAGCAGGGGCGCGCGGACCTTCTCGTCGAGGAGAAGGGCCTCGTCCTTGTCCGCCGACTTCGCCCCGATGCGCTGGCGGGCGAGCCGAATGTGCACACCCTTGGTGCGCAGCGACTGGTAGAGACCGTGCTCCTCGAGTTCCTCGGGAGCCGGGGCCACGTCGACGGGAAGGTAGTTGTCCATCAGGGCGAGCGGTTCGCCCTTGGTACTGCGCAGACGGCGGATGGTGACGACCTCGGTGTCCGGGTCCAGATTCAGTTCTCGCGCGAGGTCGTCCGTCGGTGCTCCCACCGAGTACTCCAGGAGCTTCGTGCTGGGATCCTGGCCGGCGCGCGCGAGGTCGTCGAAAAGGCTGGTGAGCTCCACCGGTCGGTGTACCGGGCTCTGCACCACCTGCGTTCCCACGCCGCGCTTTCGCACCAACATGCCCTTGTCGACCAATTCCTGAATGGCCCGTCGAGTCGTCGGCCGCGACAGATTGAGGCGCTTGGCGAGCGCGAGCTCGTTCTCGAATCGGTCTCCCGGTGCAAGCGTACCGCCGAGGATCGACCTCTCGATGGCCTGTGCGAGTTGATAATAGAGCGGGACCGGACTCGACCTGTCGAGCTCCACGGCGAGAGGTTGAGTCACGTTCGCCTCCGTCTGACGTTCTCGTGGGTGCCGCGCACCCGATCTGGAGACCGAGTGTAGGTGAACGGCGCCGATATGACGTCAAGTTAGAATGTCAGGACAAACTGTTGACATTCACTGTGGTGCGGCGCACAGTTGTCATGAGCCGCCGCGCAGTGACCGTCCCATGATCCCCGATCACCCATGATCCTCGATCACGCAGATACTTGGAGTCGACTTGACCACAACGAACCCCGACCACACCGGTGTCGACCACACCGGCCTCGACCACCGCGGCTTCGACGTCCTCGCTTTCGGCCGTAGCGGCGTCGACATCTACCCGCTCCAGGTGGGCGTCGGACTCGAAGACGTCGAGACGTTCGGCAAGTTCCTCGGGGGCAGCGCCGCGAACGTCGCCGTCGCCGCCGCGCGACTCGGGCGGCGCAGCGCACTGATCTCCGGTGCCGGCCGCGACCCGTTCGGGCGCTTCGTCCGCGCCGAGCTCGCCCGTCTGGGCGTCGACAATCGCTTCGTCGTGGAGAACGTCGACTACGCCACCCCGGTCACGTTCTGCGAGATCTTCCCGCCCGACGACTTCCCGCTCTACTTCTATCGCAAGCCGACCGCGCCGGATCTGCAGGTTCGCCCCGCGGACATCGACACCGACGCCGTCACCGCCGCCTCGCTGTTCTGGTGCACGGTCACCGGACTGTCGGAAGAACCGAGCCGCAGTGCACATTTCGCCGCCTGGGACGCCCGTGGTCGAGCGCCGCTGACGGTGCTCGATCTCGACTACCGCCCCATGTTCTGGCCGAGTCCCGCTGCCGCCACCGAGCAGGTCCAGCGCGCGCTGCGCCACGTCACCGTCGCCGTCGGCAACCGCGAGGAATGCGAGATCGCCGTCGGTGAGACGGATCCGGACCGCGCCGCGGACGCTCTCTTGGACCTCGGCGTCGAGCTCGCGATCGTCAAGCAGGGCCCCAAGGGCGTGCTCGGCAAGACGCGGACCCAACGGGTCGAGGTACTGCCGAATGCGGTCGACGTCGTCAACGGTCTCGGCGCGGGCGACAGCTTCGGCGGATCGTTGTGCCACGGACTGCTGGCCGAATGGCCGCTCGAGAAGATCCTGCGCCACGCCAACGCCGCCGGCGCCATCGTGGCCTCGCGTCTCGAGTGTTCCACCGCCATGCCCACCGCCGACGAGGTCGCGGCGCTGGCCGAGTCCGCACCCGACACCCGTGGAGCCCTTCATGTCTGACACCGTCGTGAACCACCGCGCGGCCACACCGACCACCCCGGCCACCCCGACCACCCCGGCCGCCTGCGCCACCTACGCGGACGTGACGGCTATCCGGGCGCACGACCCGCACGCCGTGGAGCGGGCGTGGGCCACCCGCCTCACCCGCGAGACCGTGCGCGGCGACGGTCGACTGATGATCGTCGCGGCGGACCATCCCGCCCGCGGTGCGCTGTCGGTCGGCTCGAACTCGACGGCGATGAACTCGCGGTCGGAGCTGCTCGATCGCCTGCGTACGGCATTGGCGAACCCGGGCGTCGACGGCGTGTTGGCCACCTCGGAGATCCTCGACGATCTCGTTCTCCTCGGTGCGCTCGACGACAAGGTCGTGATTTCGTCCATGAACCGCGGCGGTCTGGCCGGCGCGAGCTTCGAGCTGGACGACCGCATGACCGGCGCGACGGCCGCGTCCACGAAGAAGGCCCGGATGAACGGCGCCAAGATGCTGACGAGGATCGACCTCGACGACCCGGGCACTCTCGGCACGATGACGGCGTGCGCCTCGGCGATCGACGAACTCGCCGCCGCGGGCCTGATGGCCATGGTCGAGCCGTTCCTGTCCTCGCGTCGAAACGGCAAGGTCGTCAACGACCTCTCCGCCGATGCCGTCATCAAGTCGATCCACATCGCTCAGGGCCTCGGCAGCACGTCCGCGTTCACCTGGATGAAACTGCCGGTCGTCGACGAGATGGACCGCGTCATGGACGCGACCACGCTGCCGACCCTGCTGCTCGGCGGCGATCCCCAGACCGCACCCGAGGAGACCTACGCCAGTTGGGCACGCGCGCTGAAGATTCCGGCGGTCCGCGGTCTGATCGTGGGACGCACGCTGCTCTACCCGGGGGACGGCGACGTCGCCGCCGCCGTGGGAACGGCCGTCGACATGGTGCGGGACGGAGCGGCACACCGATGAACAGCGAGTACTACATCCCCGCCGGGTCGGGCGGAACGGGCGACTTCACCGTCGCCGTCACCCCGGACAGCGCCGGCTGGACCGAGACCAGCCTCTGGACGGTGGCCCTGTCGCCGGGTCAGCGTCTCGAGCTGGACTCCCGCGGCGACGAGATCATGGTCGTCCCGCTGTCCGGTGCCGTCGTGGTGCGCTGCGGTGACGAGGAGTTCGCCCTCGCCGGCCGTCGTTCCGTGTTCGACGGTCCGAGCGACTTCGCCTACGTGGGACGCGAGCGTTCCTACTCGCTGACCAGTGAGCACGGTGGCCGATTCGCCCTGTGCGGGGCTCGCGCCGCGACCTCTCTCCCGTTTCGGTACGTGGCGGCGGCGGACGTCGCCGTGGAACTACGCGGGGCGGGGAACTGCAGTCGCCAGGTCCACAACTTCGGAACCGCGGACACGTTCGACGCCGACTCCATCATCGCGTGCGAGGTCATCACACCCGGTGGAAACTGGTCCTCCTACCCCGGCCACAAGCACGACGAGAACACCGCCACGGAGTCGGCGCTCGAGGAGATCTACTACTTCGAGATCGCGGAAAGCCCGGACGGCGCTGCCGGTTTCGGCTACCACCGCGTGTACGGCACTGCCGAAAGGCCCATCGAGGTACTCGAAGAGGTCCGCTCCGGCGACGTCGTACTCGTCCCGCACGGCTACCACGGCCCGTCCGTCGCGGCGCCCGGCTACCACATGTACTACCTCAACGTCATGGCCGGCGCGGGCGTCGAACGCGCGTGGAACATCGTCGACGACCCGGCCCATACGTGGATTCGCGGCACCTGGTCCGACCAGGACGTCGACCCCCGACTTCCTCTGCACTCCCCCACCTCGTCCCAAGGAGCATGACCGTGGTGTCCACCGCACCGATCTCGGCGAGCAAGTCCGAGAACGCCGAGCCGACCGTGCATCTCACGGTCTCGCAGGCGGTCGTCCGGTTCCTCGCGAACCAGTTCGTCGAGCGCGACGGCGTCCGCGACCGGTTCTTCGCCGGGGCGTTCGGCATCTTCGGCCACGGTAACGTCGCCGGACTCGGGCAGGCCCTTCTCCAGGCCGAGATCGATGCCGCCGAGGCGGGCACCGAACCTCGACTGCCCTACGTCCTCGGCCGCAACGAACAGGCCATGGTGCACAGCGCCGTGGCCTACGCACGCCAGAAGGACCGGCTGCAGACCTGGGCCGTCACCGCCAGCGTCGGACCCGGATCGACGAACATGCTCACCGGGGCGGCACTCGCGACGGTCAACCGTCTGCCCGTGCTGCTGTTGCCCGCCGACACCTTCGCGACGCGCGTCAGCGCACCGGTGTTGCAGGAACTGGAGCTGCCGTCGAGCGGGGACGTCACGGTCAACGACGCGTTCAAGCCGCTCTCGCGCTACTTCGACCGCGTCTGGCGTCCGGAACAGTTGCCCGCCGCTCTGCTCGGTGCGATGCGCGTGCTCACCGACCCCGCCGAGACCGGAGCGGCAACGGTCGCCATTCCCCAGGACGTCCAGGCCGAGGCGTTCGATTGGCCGGAATCCCTGTTCGCTCCGCGCACCTGGCACGTCGGTCGACCGCTCCCCGAGACATCCGCGCTCGCCCGGGCCGCCGAGGTGATCCGCTCGGCGAAGAGGCCACTGATCGTGGCCGGCGGCGGGGTGATCTACTCCCGCGCCACGGACGCCCTGGCCGCGTTCTGCGAGAGAACGGGCATCCCCGTCGGACAGAGCCAGGCCGGCAAGGGTGCGTTGCCCTTCGACCATCCGCAGAGTATGGGGGCCGTGGGATCCACCGGCACCACCGCCGCCAACGCGTTGGCCACCGAGGCCGACGTCGTGATCGGGATCGGGACGCGCTACAGCGATTTCACCACCGCCTCGCGCACCGCGTTCACCGATCCCGACGTGCGTTTCGTCAACATCAACGTCGCGTCGATCGACTCCGTGAAGCAAGGCGGGGTCTCCGTCGTGGCCGATGCTCGCGAGGCGCTCGAAGCGCTGTCCGAGGCTCTGGCCGATCACACGGTCTCGGCCGACTACGGCGCCCGGATCGTGGATCTCGCGAAGACCTGGGACGACACCGTGTCCTCGGTCTACGCGATCGAGAACTCGTCGGCCCCGTTGACCCAGAGCCAGGTCATCGGGCTCGCCAACACGTTGTCCGATCCCCGCGACGTCGTCGTCTGCGCCGCCGGTTCCATGCCCGGTGATCTCCACAAACTCTGGCGCACACGTGATGCGAAGGGCTACCACGTGGAGTACGGCTTCTCGTGCATGGGCTACGAGGTGGCCGGCGGCATCGGCGCCAAGATGGCCGAGCCCGATCGCGACGTGTTCGTCATGGTCGGCGACGGCTCCTACCTGATGATGGCGACCGAACTGGTCACCGCTGTGCAGGAGGGCGTCAAGATCATCGTGATCCTGGTGCAGAACCACGGTTTCGCGTCGATCGGATCCCTGTCGGAGTCCCTGGGCTCGCAGCGGTTCGGCACCGACTACCGCTACCGCGGCGACACCGGTCGACTCGACGGTGGCGTTCTTCCGGTGGACCTGGCCGCCAACGCCGCGAGTCTCGGCATCGAGGTCGTCCGGGTGAACAACGGTTCCGAGTTCACCGACGCGGTCGAGGCCGCCAAGGCGAGCGAGACGAGCACCGTCATCCACGTCGAGACCGATCCGCTGATCGCCGCGCCGGACTCCGAGTCCTGGTGGGACGTTCCCGTCTCCGCCACCTCCACGCTCGAGTCCACGCAGACCGCGTACGCGACGTACGAGAAGTGGAAGAAGATCCAGCGCCCGTACGTCCGTCCGTCGGAACGCTGACCCGCGCCCGGTCTCGATCACGATTCCCGATCACACTTCCCACCCGAAATTTTTGGAAAGGCATTCACCATGAGCGTGATTCGCGTCGGATCCGCGCCCGATTCCTGGGGCGTGTGGTTCCCGGACGACCCCCAGCAGACTCCGTACGAGCGCTTCCTGGACGAGGTCTCCGCGTCCGGCTACGAGTGGATCGAGTTGGGCCCCTACGGTTATCTGCCCACCGACCCGCAGAAGTTGCTGGGCGAGCTGCACTCCCGCAACCTGAAGCTGTCCGCCGGCACCGTGTTCGAGCACCTCCATCAGGACGGCGCGTGGGACGCGGTGTGGACCCAGATCGAGGACGTCGCCAAGTTGACCGCCGCCGCCGGCGGCACCCACGTCGTCGTCATTCCCGAGATGTGGCGCGACCCGTCCACCGGCGCGGTCCTCGAGGATCGCACTTTGACGCCCGAGCAGTGGCGCAAGAAGACCGAGGGCATGAACGAGCTGGGCAAGCGGATGTTCGAGCAGTACGGCGTCCGGGCCCAGTACCACCCGCACGCGGACAGCCACGTCGACACGGAAGAGAACGTGTACCGCTTCCTCGACGGAACCTCCGGCGAATTCGTGAACCTGTGCCTCGACACCGGCCACATCAGCTACTGCGGCGGCGACAACATCGCCATCGTCGAGCGCGCCCCCGAACGTATCGGGTACCTCCACCTCAAGCAGGTGGACGAAGCCGTCCGCGCGAAGGTCGCCGCGGAGGACCTGCCGTTCGGTGAAGCCGTGAAACTCGGCGCCATGACCGAGCCCCCGCTCGGCATTCCGGACATGCCGCCGCTGCTCGCGACCATCGAACGGCTGGCCGACGAGGGCAGGCTGACCGCGGACATCTTCGCGATCGTCGAGCAGGACATGTACCCCTGTGCGGTCGACGCACCCCTGCCCATCGCTCAGCGCACCCGAAAGTACCTGGGATCCTGCGGGATCCCTGCCGTCACCTTCAGCTGATACCTCGACCGGAAGAGAAGCACATGAGCACCGAACTTCGTATCGCAGTTCTCGGCGTCGGCATGATGGGTGCCGACCACGTCGCCCGCATCACCGGAACGATCTCCGGGGCGCGTGTCGCCGTCATCAACGACTACGACGCCGCCAAAGCGGAGGCACTGGCCGCCACCATCGACGGCTGTCGGGTGGTGAACGATCCGATGGACGCGATCGCCGACCCCGAGGTCGACGCCGTCCTGCTGGCCACCCCCGGCCCCACGCACGAGAAGCAGCTCCTGGCCTGCCTGGAACACGGCAAGCCCGTCATGTGCGAGAAGCCGCTGACCACCGACGTCGAGACCTCGCTCGCCGTGGTGAAGGCGGAAGCCGAGTCCGGGAAGAAGCTCATCCAGGTCGGCTTCATGCGCCGGTTCGACACCGAGTACGAGGAGTTGAAGGCCCTCGTCGATTCCGGCGACCTCGGCCGACCGCTGGTGGTGCACTGCGTGCATCGCAACGCTGCGGTACCGGCCCACTTCGACAGCGCGATGATCGTCAAGGACTCGCTGGTGCACGAGGTGGACGTCACGCGGTTCCTCCTCGACGAGGAGATCACCTCGGTCCAGATCATCGCGCCGTCGTCGAATCCCGCTGCCCGCGAGGGGTTGAAGGATCCGCAGATCGCCGTCTTCACCACCGAATCCGGTCGACACGTCGACGCCGAGGTGTTCGTCACCACGGGAGTCGGCTACGAGGTTCGCACCGAGGTCGTCGCTGAGCGCGGCAGCGCGATGATCGGGCTCGACGTCGGCCTCGTTCGCACGTCGGCACCCGGCACCCGGGGCGGATCGATCACGCCCGGATTCGTCCAGCGTTTCGGCCACGCGTACGACGTCGAGATCCAACGGTGGGTCGACGCGGTGCGCAGCGGCGCCGACACGGGCAACTACGTGGACGGCCCCGGAGCCTGGGACGGCTACGCCGCCGCCGCTGTCTGCGCGGCCGGAGTGATCTCGCTCGAATCCGGCACGCCGGTCGCGGTCGACATGGTCGAGCGCTCGTCCATCCCCGGAGCCTGAACGACCGTGAAGATCGCGCTGGATCCCACCCCGTTCCACCACGACCACTCGCTCCTGGAACTGCCGCGCGTCGTCGCCGATCTCGGCTTCGAATGGCTGCAGTTGACACCGCACGTCGACATGATTCCGTTCTTCGGTCACCCCAAGGCCGACGACGCGCTCGTGACGAAGTTCGGGGACGCCTGCAGAGATGCCGGGGTGGGCATCGCATCCATCCTGCCGGTGCTGCGCTGGTCCGGGCCCGACGAGGACGCGCGTGAGGCCGCGGTGCGGTACTGGAAACGCGCCGTGCAGATTGCCGTCGACCTCGGGGTCGACACCATGAACACCGAGTTCAGCGGGCGCCCGGAGAAGCCCGAGGAGTCCGAGCGCGCGTTCTACCGATCGATGGAGGAGCTCGTACCGATCTTCGAACGCGAGGGCATCGACGTGCTCGTCGACCCGCATCCCGACGATTTCGTGGAGGACGGCCTGCAGGCCGTCCGCACTCTTCGCGGTGTCAACTCGAAGAACCTGGGCATGGTGATCGTCGCATGTCATCAGTTCCACATGGGCGGCGATCTCGACGCCGTTCTCGATGCGGCAGGCGACATGGTGCGACTGGTGCACGTGGCCGACACCATGGATCACCATCGCTCGCACGGGCTTCGGTACATCACCAATCCGCCGGGTAACGCCGTTCGCGTGCACCAGCATCTGAAGATCGGCGACGGCGACGTCGATTGGGACCAGTTCTTCGGCGGACTCGGCCGACTCGGCTTCTACGACCGCGACACCGTGATGGTGTCGAGTGTCTTCGCCGAGAACGAGAACGCGCGCGACGTCTCGCGCTACCAGCTCGACACCATGTCCGAGTACATCTCGACGTACTCCTGATCCGAAACACACCACGTAGGGAAACAAATGAGTGAGAACGTGATTGCCCACTGGGTCGACGGAAAGCCGTTCGGCGGCAGCTCCGACCGCACCGCACCCGTCACCAATCCGGCCACCGGACAGGTCACCGGGCAGGTCGCGCTGGCGACCCTCGAGGACGCCCGTGCGGTGATCGACTCCGCCGCCGCCGCCTTCCCCGGTTGGCGCGACACGTCCCTCGCGAAACGCACCGCGGTGCTGTTCGCCTTCCGAGAACTGCTCAACGCCAGGAAGGGCGAGCTCGCCGAGATCATCACCGCCGAGCACGGGAAGGTTCTCTCCGATGCACTCGGCGAGATCGGTCGCGGCCAGGAGGTCGTCGAATTCGCCTGCGGCATTGCGCATCTGCTCAAGGGTGGCTACACGGAGAACGCGTCGACGAAGGTCGACATCTACTCCATCCGCCAGCCCCTCGGGCCCGTCGGCATCATCAGCCCGTTCAACTTCCCCGCGATGGTCCCGATGTGGTTCTTCCCCATCGCGATCGCGGCCGGGAACACCGTCGTGCTCAAGCCCAGCGAGAAGGACCCCACCGCCTCGCTGTGGATCGCGAAGCTGTGGGAGGAAGCCGGTCTGCCCCCGGGTGTCTTCAACGTTCTGCAGGGCGACAAACTCGCCGTCGACGAACTGCTGGCGAACAAGGCGATCAAGTCCATCAGTTTCGTCGGCTCCACTCCCATCGCGCAGTACGTGTGCGCCACGGGCACCTCGCACGGAAAGCGCGTCCAGGCCCTCGGCGGCGCCAAGAACCACGCCATCGTGCTGCCCGACGCCGATCTCGACCTCGCCGCCGACGCGATGGTGAACGCCGGCTTCGGCTCCGCCGGAGAACGGTGCATGGCCATCTCGGCACTGGTCGCCGTCGGCGACATCGCGGACGAACTCGTGGCCAAGATCGTCGAACGCACCACGCCACTGAAGACCGGCGACGGTACGAAGAACTCGGACATGGGGCCGCTGGTGACCAAGGCGCACCGCGACAAGGTCGCCTCGTACGTCGATGCCGGCGAGGCGGACGGCGCCACCATCGTCGTCGACGGCCGCACGGTCGACCCCGACGGCGGAGCCGACGGATTCTGGCTCGGACCGACCCTGATCGATCACGTGAAGACCGACATGTCCGTCTACACCGACGAGATCTTCGGCCCCGTGCTCTCCGTCGTGCGCGTCGACACCTACGACGAGGCGCTCGAACTGATCAACGCCAACCCCTACGGCAACGGCACCGCCATCTTCACCAACGACGGCGGCGCGGCACGACGCTTTCAGAACGAGGTCGAGGTCGGGATGATCGGCATCAACGTGCCCATCCCGGTACCCATGGCCTACTACAGCTTCGGCGGCTGGAAGAACAGCCTGTTCGGCGACACCCACGCCCACGGGATGGAGGGAGTGCACTTCTTCACCCGGGGCAAGGCCATCACCTCGCGCTGGCTCGACCCCAGCCACGGCGGCATCAACCTGGGATTCCCCGAGAACAGCTGAGGCACCGCCACCCCCCACATCCACAGCCGCACCCGGTCCGCGTTCTCGAACGCCGGATCGGTGCGGCTGTGGTGTTCGGGCAGCATCTAGGCTCGATCTCGATGACGACGTATCGACGCGCGGCCGCCGCCGCTGCCGCCGCCGGAGCCCTGCTGCTCACCGCGACCCCCGCTCTCGCGCAGCCGCTCCCCCCACCGACCAGCACGCCGTTCGCTACCCCCAGCACCGACGCGTGCCCGCATCGCGACGTCCCACCGCCCGCCGTCGACGCGTCCGAGGTGCCGGAACCGGGCCGGGCCGCACCCGCTCCCCTGCCGGTCCCGGCCGATCCGGTCGGCGGTCCTCGACTCGCTGCCTGCGGCGTCGTCGCGGCGGACGGAACCCCGCCCGTCCCGGACGACATCTCGGCGACGTCGTGGACGGTGAGCGACCTCGACTCCGGGGCGGTCGTCGCGGCCAAGGACCCGCACGGTCGCTACCGGCCCGCCAGCACGATCAAGGTCCTGCTCGCCCTGGTGGTACTCGACGAACTCGACCTCGACCGTTCCGTCGTGGCGACCGCCGAGGAAGCGAACATCATCGGCAGCGCCGTCGGTATCGGCGAAGGGGGCGTCTACACCGTGCGCCAGCTCATGCAGGGCCTGGTGATGGCGTCGGGCAACGATGCGGCGCAGGCGCTGTCGACCCAACTCGGTGGTGTCGAGGCCACGCTCGAGAAGATGAACGCGAAAGCCGACGATCTCGGGGCACTCGACACCAGGGCCGCGACACCGTCGGGTCTGGATGCCCCCGGAATGTCCAGTTCGGCGTACGACCTCGCGCTGATCTTCCGCGCTGCGATGGAGCAGCCCGTGTTCCGCGAGCTGGTGACCACCGAATCCGTGGAGTTCCCCGGCTACCCGCGGGATCCGTCGCGTCCGGAGAATCCGGCGATCGAGGGCAACCCCGGCATCGGGGTGGATCCGACGCAGCCGGTCAACGAGGACCGGCCGGGATTCACGCTGAGCAACGACAACCAGCTTCTGTACAACTACCCCGGCGCGATCGGTGGCAAGAACGGATACACCGACAACGCGAGACAGACGTTCGTCGGAGCCGCCGAACGCAACGGTCGTCGGCTCGTGGTCACCCTGCTCGACGCGGACGTTCTCCCCATCCGGCCGTGGGAGCAGGCCGCACGCCTGCTCGACTTCGGCTTCGCCGCACCCGATTCCGCCGCCGTCGGAGAGCTCGTCGATCCGGGGTCGGCGACCGAGACGACCACCGGCTCCGCCACCCCCACCACGGCTCCCCCGACCACGACGTCCCCGACCACCGGCTCCGTCCCGTCCGCACGGTCGGCCGGATCCGCCGACGACGAGAGCGATCTCGCGGTGCGCGTCGGCGTCGGTGTGCTCGGACTGATCGTGGTCGTCGGACTCGTCCTGTGGGCGCGCAAGCTGTCCCGCGGCTGAGCGCGTGCCGCCGCCTATCGGCCGATCAGCGCCGGAACCGGTCGCGAACGCCGTTGATACCGATGGCGGTCAGAACCCCGGCTCCGATCAGCGCGGCCGCACCGGCGGGTGAGAGTCCTTCACGTACCTCCACGCGCGGGGCGATGACGGCTCCGTCGGGCACCGGAGTGGCCTGCTGCTGGAGATTCTCCTGAGCCGTGGCCGCCCACGCGGTGCTGAAGAGCAGCAACCGGGACGTGGTGAACGCGAACACCAGAATGCCGATGATCGGACCGAACGCCACTCCTGCGGGTCCGGACGTCACACTCTCGAGGTAGACCGCACCGAGCTGCTTGAAGATCTCGAACACTACGGCGGCCATCAGCGCAGCGCGGGCGGCGCTGCGAACCGTGACGGGCTCGCGCGGCAACCGCGCGATCACCCAGGCGAACAGCGCCCACGTGGCCGTGAGAGCCAGGAGAATCGACACCACGCGGACCAGAATTCCGATTCCCGGGATGCCGTCGACGCCGAAGAAGTCGAGTAGCGCCGGAACCACGGAACCGCTGGCGAGAGCAGACAATCCGAGGGAGATCACCAGGGCGAGACCGAGACCGAGCAGCGCACCCAGATCCTTGACCTTGGTGGCGAGGAAGCTGCCGCGCTCGTGCTGGCGCTCCCACATGGCGGTCAACGCCTCGCGCAGATTCGCCGTCCATCCCAGGCCTGCGTACAGCGCGCCGACGAGTCCGATGAGACCGACGCTGGTGCGCGAGGCGACGGCCGATTCCACCAGATCGTTGATGGTGCCACCGAAGCTTCCCGGCACGTTGTCCGCGATCTGGGTCTGCAGTTCGGTCAGCAGGTCCGGGCGCGAGCTGAGAACGAAGCCGACCACCGCGAACGCCACCATCAGCAACGGGAACAGAGCCAACACGCTGAAGTAGGTGATTCCGGCGGCGTAGTAGTCGCCCTTCTGCCCCTGGTACCGAGCACCCGCCCGAGCGAGGTGGTCGAACCAGGTCCAGTCACGGCGCTTCTGCGCCACGGCGCCGGCGATATCGGGCATGTCCGTCAGCCTTTCGGTCGCAGAAAACCGACGCGCTCGTAGACCTGCGCGAGGGTGGCGGACGCGACCGAGCGTGCCCGGTCCGCGCCGTCGTTCAGTATTCGATCCAACTCGGCCGGATCGTTCATGTACTGGTCGAAGGCCGCACGCAGCGGCGTCACGAACTCGGCGAGGGCGTCGGCGGTGTCGTTCTTCAGGTCGCCGTATCCCCGACCCTCGTACCCGTCGACGAGCGTCGGGATCGGGGTTCCGGTCAGTGCGGACTGGATGGTCAGCAGGTTGCTCACGCCCGGCTTCGCTTCGGTGTCGAAGCGGATCTCGCGCTCGTTGTCGGTCACCGCAGACCGAATCTTCTTGGCGGACACGGTGGGATCGTCGAGCAGATCGATGCGGCCGGCTTCCGAGGATCCGGACTTGCTCATCTTGGCCGTCGGGTCCTGCAGGTCGTAGATCTTCGCGGCGCCGGTGACGATGTGCGCTTCGGGGACGACGAACGTCTTCTTGAAGCGGGTGTTGAAGCGTTGCGCGAGATCACGGGTCAGCTCGAGATGCTGGCGTTGGTCCTCGCCGACCGGCACCAGCGCCGGGCGGTAGAGCAGGATGTCCGCCGCCTGGAGTACCGGATAGGTGAAGAGGCCGACGCTGGTCTGCTCGCTGCCCTGCTTGGTCGATTTGTCCTTGAACTGCGTCATCCGACCCGCTTCGCCGAAGCCGGTGATGCAGTTCAACACCCACGCCAACTGTGCGTGTTCGGGAACCTGCGACTGGACGAACAGCGTCGACTTCGCCGGATCGATACCCACGGCCAACAGCTGGGCTGCACCTCGGAGCGTGCGCGCGCGCAGCTTCTTCGGGTCCTGCGGAACGGTGATGGCGTGCAGATCCGGAATGAAATAGAAGGCGTCGAACTCGTCCTGCAAAGTCACCCAGTTCCGCACCGCGCCGAGAAAGTTTCCGAGGTGATACGAATCGGCGGTCGGCTGAATGCCGGACAGAACGCGATCGCGCGGACGATCGGCAGGCGCAGTGGACATGGTGGGTAATCCTTCCACAGCGGGCACGGCACTCGAGACGGCCGATCCGGGTCAGCGGTAGGCCACGGTCACGGGTGCGTGGTCCGACCACCGCTGGTCGTAGGACTCGGCCCGCTCGACGACGGCGGTCTCGGCGCGTGCCGCCAGATCCGGGGTGGCGACCTGGTAGTCGATGCGCCACCCCGCATCGTTGTCGAAGGCCTTACCGCGGTACGACCACCAGGAGTACGGGCCGTCCTGATCGGGGTGCAGTGCGCGCATCACGTCGACCCACGGCGCATCGACGCCGATGATCCGGTCCAGCCAGGCGCGTTCGGTCTCGAGGAACCCCGACTTGGTGCGGTTCGCCTTCCAGTTCTTCAGGTCTCGCTCGGTGTGGGCGATGTTCCAGTCCCCACACACCACGACCGGCGATCCCGATGCCCGCGCCGCGCGGAGCCGGTCCGCCAACGCGCTCATGAATCGTTCCTTCGACTCCTGCCGCTCCGTGCCGACCTCGCCGGACGGCAGATACAGACTCGCGACGGTGAGATCGTCGAACGTGGCGGACAGGAACCGGCCGGCGTCGTCGAACTCCGGATCGCCGATGCCGACCTCGTGCGACGACGGCGGCGTGCGCGACAGCACCGCAACCCCGTTGCGACTTTTCTCCGACGGCTCGGCCGACACCAGGTTCCACCCCTGCCCCAGAGCGGGGCCGAGGGCACCCAGGAGTTCGTCGTCCGTCGCCCGCGTCTCCTGCAGACAGATGACATCGGCACGGGAGGACTCGATCCATCCAAGCATTCCTTTGCGAGCCGCCGCGCGAACTCCGTTGACGTTGACCGTGGTGATGATGTGAGGCACGCGGAGCACGGTAGCGAACTCCACCGACACCCTCGGCGGCTGCGTCAGACCGGACGCCGACGCTCCAGCGCGACCGCGAACATCAGGACGAACAGGCCCAGGACCGCCAAGCCGGCACCGGCGAGTGCCGGTGCGGTGTAGCCGAAGCCGGCCGCGATCACGACGCCGCCGATCCAGGCACCGGCGGCGTTGGCCAGGTTCAGCGCCGCGTGGTTGAGAGTCGCGGCGAGGGTCTGCGCGTCACCGGCCACGTCCATGAGCCGCGTCTGTAGTCCGGGCACCAGCATCGAACCCGACATTCCGATCAGGAAGACGAAGGTGAGCGCGCCGACCGGGGTGGCCGCGAACAGCACGAACCCCAGCAACGACGCGATGACCGCGAAGATCGACACGAACAGTCCGGGAATCAGCGCGCGGTCCGCGAGCCGGCCGCCGAGGATGTTGCCCGCCACCATGCCGCTGCCGTAGACGGCGAGGGCCAGGGGAATCGCGGCGCGCGACATGCCCGACACCTCGGTCAGGGTCGATGCGATGTATGTGTAGACGGCGAACATGCCGCCGAACCCGACCATGCCGAACACGAGGGTCATCCACACCTGCGAGCGACGCAGCGCACCGAGCTCGGTGAGCGGATTGGTGATCGCCATCCCCCGCAGCGGCGGCACGAGCCGCCAGATCGCGAGGATGGTGGCGAGGCCGATCAGGACGACCAGCGCGAACGCCGAACGCCACCCGGCGGTCTGACCCACCCACGAGGCGAACGGAACCCCGACGACGTTGGCGATGGACAAGCCGAGCATCACGGTCGCGACGGCCTTCGCGCGCCGACCCGGTTCGGCGAGATGCGCGGCGACGAGCGCAGCCACGCCGAAGTAGGCGCCGTGGGGAAGTCCGGCGACGAACCGCGCGGCGAGGAGTTCGGAGTAACCGGGTGCGAACACGGTGGCGAGGTTGCCGAGCGTGAACGCGACCATCAGCGCCAGGAGCAGCTTTCGGCGCTCGACGCGAGCGGCGAGGGCCGCGATGGTGGGCGCACCGACGACCACGCCGAGCGCGTAGGCGGAGATGGCGTGACCGGCGACCGGTTCGGTGACGCCCACGCCGACCGCGATGTCGGGTAGCAGCCCCATCGCGACGAATTCGGTGGTACCGATGCCGAAGCCGCCGAGCGCGAGCGCCCACATCGCAGCCCGGCGACGCCGTGTACGGGTGGCGCGACGTTCCGCATCGGTCGCGTGGATGTCGTCGTGTCCGAGCGTGTCGGAGTCGAAGGTCACGGAGGGCGGGGTCACGGTCTCACTTCTCGTTTCGTACGGAGCGGGCGGAATCGATTCAGTCGGATCCGAGTCATCCGGATCGCAGTCCGGCAATAGGACATCATCCACCCGCCGGGGAGTCTTTCGCCAATCGAACGACCGTGAGTTCGCGCACCCGACGCGGCCACGGACCCGCGGAAGGGAGGGCCGTGCTCTCGGCTGCCGCCGGGTCGGACCTACATAACGCCGGCGCGCTCCTTGGACGTTTCCCAAAAACAAACCCGAGGCTGGTTTCCCGTGGGAAAGCACGGCATGGTCGAACCTTGGAAGTGTCCGCATTCGACACACGGAATCGGCCTCGCGACGCCCGCGACGGGCGAATCGGAGTGGTCGACGCTCATGTCGAGCAGAACGGTCTGCAGGGGTTCGAAGGTGGATATCGCGTCATCCGACGGCAATGACGCCGTTCGTCTCGGTGACACTGCGTCTCGCTATGCGGAGATATTGGCCGACGTACTCGATCTCCCGTCCGTGGACGTCGACGCCCACTGGTTCTCCGACCTCGGCGCCGACTCGTTGGTCATGGCCAAGTTCTGCGCCCGGGTACGTCGCCACTCGGACCTTCCCCCTGTGACCATGCGCGATATCTACGCCACGTCGTCCGCGCGCGACCTGGCCGCGGCTGTCGACGGTGTCGGTGGTGTCGACGAAACGCGCGGCGATACCGAGCACCCCGGCGCACCGTCCGTCGTCGGCGCGCTTGCGGTCGACGAGAACGAGCACCGCGCCGGAACCGCGCAATACGTGTTCTGCGGTGGTCCTCCTCGGCTACCGAGCGACCGACGGCGTCGTCGAAACGGGGCCCGTCACGATCGGGCCGCGAGCACTGATCAGCGAGGCGACCGTCGTCGACATCGATTCCGAGATGGGTGACGACACCCAATTGGGACACCAGTCGAGCCTGCACACAGGTCAGCGCGTGCCCGACGGAGAACAGTGGGCCGGGTCGCCCGCCTCCCGAACGGAGTCCGATTTCGCGCTTCCCGCCACACCCGTGGACATCGGACGTCGCCGGGCGCGCTACGTGACCGCCCAGATGTTCTCGCTGCTGTTCCTCTACCTCCCGCTGTTCGTGGGCGGTGCGGATGTGCTGCTGTCGATGATTCCGGACTTCGAACTGAATCCGGCCGCGGCGTCACCGGCGTCACCCTTCTTCTACCTGGAGGCGCTCGAGATCTCGGCGCTGTGGTTCGCGGGTGTGTTCGTCGGCGGACTCGTGGTCGTCGCGGTGGTCCCGCGACTGCTGGCGCCGCTGGTGCGCCCGGGAAAGACGTATCCGCTGTACGGAATCCACTACACCGCGGCTCGGACCATCGCCCGCCTCACGACGGTGAAATATTATCTGTTTCTCTTCGGTGACAGCTCGTACGTCCTGAATTATCTCCGCTGGATCGGATACCGCCTCCATCACGTCGCGCAGACCGGTTCGAATTTCGGTACCGCGGTGAAACAGGAGAATCCGTTCGCGACATCCGTGGGCAGCGGAACGATGGTCGCCGACGGTCTCTCGGTCATGAATGCCGAATACACCAGTACCTCGTTCCGTATTTCACCGGTTCGGCTGGGCTCCAACAGTTTTCTCGGTAATCGGATCGCCTTTCCGCCGAGCGGTCGTACGGGCGACGATTGCCTGTTGGCCACCAAGGTGATGGTGCCTGTCGACGGCCCCCTCAGGACGGGCGTGGGTCTTCTCGGGTCACCGGCGTTCGAGATTCCGCGGACCGTCGAACGCGACCACCGGTTCGACCACTGGACCGAGGGCGCCGAGTTGCATCGCCGGCTGCAGGCGAAGAACCGACACAACCGGACGAGCATGGTTCTGACGCTCCTCGCGCGCTGGTTCTACTTCTTCGGCGTGACGGTACTGACGACTCTGACGGCACTCGCCCTTCCACGCCTCGGCGTTCTCGCCTTCCTCGGTCAGGCTCTGGCCTTCCTGATCTTCACCACGGTGTGGTTCGTGGTCCTCGAACGTGCCGGGGCCGGCTTTCGTCGCCTCCGCCCCCGGTTCTGTTCGATCTACCACCCCGATTTCTGGCGGCACGAACGTTACTGGAAGTTCGTGGTACCCGACTGGGACCGGGCCCTGGGCGGTACGCCGTTCAAGAATCTCGTGTCTCGCATGCTCGGTGTCGACATCGGACGGAGGGTGTTCGACGACGGATGCTCGCTCACCGAACGCACGCTGGTGACCATCGGAGACGACGTCACGCTCAACGGACACAGCGTGATTCAGTGCCACTCGCAGGAGGACGGCACCTTCAAGTCCGACCGCGTGCGCCTGGGCGACCGCAGCACCATCGGGCTGGGCGCCTTCGTCCACTACGGAACCGTTCTCGGCGCCGACGCGCGTCTGGAACCCGACAGCTTCCTCATGAAGGGCGAGGAGGTGCCGGACGGTTCCGAGTGGGGTGGGAATCCGGCGGTGCACCTCACGGCCGGTCCGAACCGGGTCGGCCGGCAGGATCACGTTCGTGATCGATCGAACGGTCACGTCGTTGCATTCGTCGCGCCGACCGTCGACGTTGCGAACGTCGGGGTCGCGAACGCCGGGGGCGAGAACGGCGGGTTCGAGAACGTCGGGGTTGCGAACGCGGACCGTGACGATTCCTCCGAGGTCGCCGCGCGCGCTTTCTGGGCCGGAGTCCTCGCTCGCGGTGGGGTGACGTCGGTACCCCCGTGGTCGCCACCCGGAACGGCGGCCGAGATCGCCGACCTCACCGTCGATCTCGGTCCGTTCCTCCGCGCGGGCCTGGACCAGATCGAGCACGTGTCACGTCGCACGTTGGTGCTGGCGGCGCACGTGGCGGTTCTCGCCACCGTCACTCGGGCGGACGAGGTGTGCACGCGGTTTCGCACCGATCCGCTCGAGACTCCGGTTCCGTTCGTCGCCGCAACGGCCGTCGACACCTGGCGCGAACTCCTGGTTGCCGTCGCTCGCACCGAGCAGGCGATCGGGGAGCACGGCGGTCCCCCGGCCCCCGAGTCGATGGAGACCGTCGCCGAGGTGGGTCCGGTCACCAACGCGATGTTCGTCGGGGAGAACGCCTCCTCGACGTCTCTGCCCCCGTCCGTCGCCGTCGCCGTCGGGTGCGCAGGCGACGGCAATGCTCTGACCCTGCGGTATCGCACCGAGCATCTGTCGTCGGAGGCGGCGGCCCGATTCGCGGGGTACCACCTCCGAGCGCTCGAACTGATGACGGCCGATCTCGACGCTGCCTGGACCGCGAACACGCTCCTGTCGGACACCGAACTACTGGTGCAACGCACCGGGATGTGGTTTCGCCGTGTCGAGGTGCCGGAGCTGCCCGTTCACCGGCAGTTCGCCGATCGGGCTCGACGACACCCCCATGCCGTCGCCGCGGTCTCCGGCACCACCGAGTGGACCTACCGCCGACTGCAGGCCGCCGCCAACCGCGTCGCACACACCCTCGTCGAGGGCCACGTGCATCCGGGTGATGTGGTGGCCGTCGCCACCGAACGCACACTCGGCTGGCTGGCGACGGTGCTCGCCGTGTTCGAAGTCGGGGCGGTCTACCTGCCGATCGAACCGCACTTCCCGACCGAGCGCATCGAGACCACCCTGCGGCGGGCGGAGTGCAGGATCGTAGCGGTGGAGGGTTCCGGCTCCACCTCCGTCCGCGACGCCTCGGCTCGCGCGAACGCGACCGTGATCGACCTGGAGGACCCGCTCGGCCGATTCACGAAGGGCGAGGAAATCCACTGGGCGGGCCGCTCGTCCGGTGCGCCGGTCACCCTGGACAGCCCCGCGTACATCTATTTCACCTCCGGGTCCACCGGTCAGCCCAAGGGCGCGGTCTGCGCTCACTCCGGCATGGTCAATCACATCGCGGCGAAGATCGACGACCTGTCGATCGGCGACGGAGCCGTCGTCGCCCAGATCGCCCCGCAGTGCTTCGACATCTCCCTGTGGCAGCTCGTCGCCGGGCCGCTCGTGGGCGGCCGCACGGTGCTGATACCGGGGGATGTGCTGCTCGACGTCGCACGATTCGTCGACTGCGTGGTCGACGCCGAAGTGTCCGTCCTGCAGGTGGTTCCGTCCTACCTGGACGTGGTCCTCGCCTATCTCGAATCCTCACCGCGGGAACTTCCCCACCTCGGCTGCGTTTCGGTCACCGGAGAAGCCGTCAAGAAGGATCTCACCGAACGATTCTTCGCGACGCTGCCGACCGTCGCGCTGGTGAACGCGTACGGACTCACCGAGACCTCGGACGACACCAATCACGAGGTCATGCACTCGGTTCCGGAGCGCGACCGCGTGCCACTCGGTCGACCCATCGGCAATACCCGGATCTACGTGCTGAACGACGAGTTGGAGCCGGTCCCCCTGGGGTCTCACGGCGAGATCGTGTTCTCCGGCGTCTGCGTCGGGCTCGGCTACGTCAACGACCCCGAGCGAACCGCAGCGGTATTCCTCGAAGATCCGTTCCACGCGGGCGAGCGGCTCTACCGCAGTGGAGATCTGGGACGGTGGTTGCCGGAGGGCAAGCTCGAGTTCCTCGGACGACGAGACACGCAGGTCAAGGTGCGCGGCTTCCGCATCGAGATCGGTGAGATCGAGAACGCCCTGCTCGAGGTCCCCGGAGTGCGCGACGGCGCGGTGGTCGTGGCCGAATCCGCGGACGGCGGTGACCATCTCGTCGCGTTCTACACCTCCACCGAACCCATCGCGGTGCGGACGATTCGCGACCACATCGCCGCGTTGCTGCCGCACTACATGGTGCCGTCGGTATGGCACCACTGCGAGACCCTGCCCCTGACGGCAAACAGCAAGATCGACCGCGCCGCACTGACGCGACGAGCCACGGCCACACTCACGCAATCGGTGACACCCGAAGTTGCCGCGGCAGCGTCCACGTCACCCGCGGAACGACGTCTGGCCGAGGTCTGGGCGCGAGTGTTGGGCGTGGAAGCGGACGCGATCGCCCCGACGGACAGTTTCGCCCTCCACGGCGGAACCTCGCTCTCTGCAGTCAAACTGGTGATCGCTCTGGATCATTCGGTGGGTATCGAGGACGTCAGGTCGGCGCCCACCCTCGCCGAACTGGCGCGGCTGCTTCCCTCCACCTCTCCCTCGCCGCGAGACACCGGTGTCGTTCACGCGAACGGCGTGGCCCGTACGGACACGGCCGACGTGACAGGACCCCCGCGATGACTGCCACTGCCACTGGTACGACAGCCACTGGTACGACTGCCACCGGCACGACTGCTGTCGACACGACCGTCCGAGACGCGAGCGCGATCGACGTTCGATCGGATCCCGGTCGGCCCCCGATCGTGATCGCCGACGACACCGATGTCCGGGCGTGGGTCGCACGTCGTCGTTCCGACCTGCAGCGAACGGTCGGCGAGCGGGGAGCCGTGATGGTCCGCGGTCTCGCACCGGCGAACCCGGCGGACGTCGAGTTCGTCGTGCGATCGATCGCCGGCGAATCCATGGCCGAACGCGAGCCCTTCGCCGCGCGTCGCCGCCTCGGCAACGGCGTCTACTCCTCCACGGACTGGCCGGCGAGACAACGGATGTGCCTGCACAACGAGACGAGTTACGCGCTGGACCTCCCGTCACTCGTCGTCTTCGCCTGCCGAGTCGCGCCGACCGACGGCGGTGCCACCCCGATCGCCGACGGCTGTGCCGTGCTCGACGCGCTGCCACCGGCTCTCGTCGAGCGGGTGGCCCGGGAAGGGTGGATGCTCCGACGAGCGTTCACCGGTGACGTGGGATCGACGGCAGCCGAATGCTTCGGCTCCGCAGACCGGGCCGACCTCGCGAAGTACTGCCGCAACAACGCTGTACGAGCGGAGTGGCGAGGCGACGTGCTGACCACCTCGCAGGTGCGGCCCGGAGTGGTCCGGCACTCGGGGAACGACGAACCGATCTGGTTCAACCAACTGGCGTTCCTCAGCGAATGGGGCATGGATCCGGACGTGCGGCAGTTCCTTCTGGACATCGGCGGGCCCGAGGCGCTGCCGTTCACCACGGCGTACGGCAGCGGTGAGCCGATCGACGCCGAGACGGTCGATGCCATCGGGGCGGCATACGACGCGTGCGCGGTCCGCGAACCCTGGCAGGCCGGCGACCTGTTGATCGTCGACAACATTCGTACCGCTCACGGCCGCGACCCGTTTTCGGGTGACCGTGACGTCATCGTCGGCATGGGAGGACCCGTGCGCCACGAAGGATCGGAGAACTGGACATGAGCACCGATACGATCGGAACGTTCGCCGTCATCTCGGGCGGACAGGTGCGGTCTGCGTTGACCGGCCGCGAATCGGACGTCGTGGCGTTGGTGGAGGAGACCTATCGGCGACACGGATCGGGCGACACCGTCAACCCACCGTCGTACTTCCTTCGCTTCCCCGACCGCCCGCGCTCACGGATCATCGCGCTTCCTGCGTCGATCGGGACCGGACCCCGGCCGGTGGACGGGATCAAATGGATCTCGAGTTTCCCCGACAATGTGGACAACGGCATTCCGAGGGCGTCGGCGGTCCTCGTTCTCAACGACGTCGAGACCGGGTATCCCTTTGCCTGCCTGGAGAGTTCCATCATCAGCGCAACCAGGACGGCGGCATCCGCCGCGCTCGCCGCGGATGTGCTGACCCGAGACAGACCGACTCGGCCGACACGCATCGGATTCGTCGGGACGGGTCTCATCGCCCGGTACATCCACGGATTTCTCGCTGCCACCGGGTGGTCCTTCGATCGGATCGGTCTCCACGACGCCGTTCCCGCCGGAATGGACGGGTTCCACGGCTATCTCGAGAGCGCGGGAGTCGACGTCGACATCACCCACCACGCGACGGCGCGGGAGTTGATCCAGGCCAGCGAGATCGTCGTGTTCGCCACCAACGCGGGCGAACCGCACGTTCACGATGCGTCGTGGTTCGCACACAATCCGCTCGTTCTGCACATCTCGCTCCGTGATCTCTCCCCCGAGATCATCCTGTCCTCGACCAATGTGGTGGACGACGTCGAGCACTGCCTGAAGGCGAACACCTCACCGCATCTCGCCGAACTACGTTCAGGATCGAGAGATTTCGTCGACGGCACCCTTCCCGAGGTACTGGAGGGCACCGTCACGTTGCCCGCCGACAAGCCGATCGTGTTCTCTCCCTTCGGTCTCGGCGTTCTCGATCTCGCGGTCGGCACCTTCGTCTACGACGCCGTGACGAACTCGGGAGATCTGCTCGTCATCGACGACTTCTTCCACGAGCGCACGCGATTCGGCTGATCCGATCCACCCAGTCACCCCACCGACGTCAGGACATCCCTGTGCCCGTCATCTCCGCACCGCACGAGTACCACGAGGACGATCTCTTCGTGGATCTGTCGCCACTGTTCGAGTTCCCTCTCGCTCTGAAATGCGAATGCTTCAACTTCGCCGGTTCGGTCAAGTTGACGCCTGCACTCGCGATGGTCGAGGCAGCCGAACGCGGCGGGCGCTTGCGGAAAGGATCGGTGCTCGTCGAATCGTCCTCGGGCAATCTCGGTGTGGCTCTCGCCGTCATCGCGGCGAGCAAGGGGTACGGATTCGTCTGCATCACCGACAACCGGTGCAACCGCTCCACGCGTCAGACGATGGAGGCACTGGGAGCGTCGGTGCAGGTGATCACCGAACCGGATCCGGTTCACGGGTTGCTCGGGGCGCGGATCGACCGGGTGCGCACACTGTGTGCGTCGGATTCGAAGTACGTCTGGCTGAACCAGTACGAGAACGAGAACAACTGGCAGTCGCACTTCGCGCGCACCGCCCCCGCCATCGCTCGACAGTTCCCCGACGTCGACGTCGTGTTCATCGGCGCCGGAACCACGGGAACTCTGATGGGCTGCGCAAGATGGTTCGCTCGATCGGGCCGCGACGTCCGCATCGTCGCGGTCGACACCGTCGGGTCGGTGACGTTCGGCGGACCTCCCAGCGTGCGGATGATTCCGGGCCTCGGTACCGGTATCCGGCCATCGATGCTCGACGAGAGTCTCGTCCACGATGTCGTGATGGTCCCGGAGGCGGACACGGTGCGGATGTGTCGGCGCCTCGCCGCACGCGGCTTTCTCTTCGGCGGTTCCACCGGAACGGTGGTCAGTGGCGCTGCCCGATGGCTGGCCGATCACCGGCCGGCCGATTCCCTGGCTGCGATGCCGCGGGCGGTCGCCATCGCGCCGGATCTCGGCGAGCGGTACCTCGACACCATCTACACGGCGCCCTGGGCGGACGCCCTGCTCGAACGCGGTGCGGATGCCCTGCTCGAACGCGGTGCGGTCTCGGTGTCGCCGTTGCCGGTTCGCGCATGACGGGCATCGGCACGTTCGTTCCCTCCCCGTGGAGCGCGGCGGGCCGCGAACTCGCCGCACGCATGGAACCGGCGGACGTCTCGGTCTCCGAGACACCCGTTCCCCGGACACCCGCGCCCCGGACACCCGTGCCCGACGAACGAATGGTCGAGCCCCCGGGTCGTCCGTCCCGGCGGGCCGCACGACCGCGTGGCGGGACGGCACTGCGCACCGGTGTCGCGGCGTTCGCGCGTCGGCGACGCGTGCTCGTGGCGGCGTCGCTACTGCTCGGGCTGATGCGGCTCGGGTCGACGGTCGGGCTCTCGGGTGGGTCCCTCGACGTCCGAGCTCTCGTCGATGCGGTCGCGGTGTCGGTGGCCGCTCTCGTCGTGCTGGCCGTGGCGGTCCCCGTCGTCCGCTACGGGCGCGACCGATTCACCGAGTTCGCTCCGGGGGAAGACGTCGTCGATCGCCTGGGGCTCCCCGCGGCCACGGTCCGGCCCGACGAGCCCACTTTCGCGCTCGCACTGCTCGACATCGCCGGATGCGTCTCGGAGCACGACAGCCTGACTGTCGTTCAGCTCAGCCACCCGGCCGACTGCGAACTCGGCCGGGACCTCGCCGCGGCCTCGGCGCTCGTCGGTCGACCGCGCACCCTGCACGAGCTGACCCCCGGAAGTCCCCCTCACCGGTCCGGCCGCAACATCGACGAATCCGCCGGTCGGCTGTACACGTATCGGACCACCGAACTGTCCCTCGCCGCCGTGACCACCCTGTCTGCCACGCCGCGCCCCTGCCTTCTCGTCGTGGACACCGCGCGCTCCACCTGGCGCGACCTCACGGGCGCGGTGGAACGGTTGAATGCACTCGGCTGCGCGGTGCAGGCCGTCGTCGTCTGGACGGGCCGCATTCCACGCGACCCTTCGGACAGCTGGGACCCCGGCCTCGTCTCGGTGCCGCACCACTCCTGAGCGGGCTCCCGGCGGACGAATTCGAGGCACTCGTTCACCCCTTTTCCCGGACCCGCTACCATTCTCGACAAGGTCATGAGCGCCAGCATCGAGCCCCGGCTTGCTGGCCGGCAACCCTCCAACCGCGGTGGGGTGCCCCGGGTGATGACCGGGTTACTCGGCGCAGTACGACAGCCGAGAGCAAGCGCGGGTCCGTCACCTCGGGCCCACCGACCGGGCCGATCCTTCGGCCCCGACCGGCCGCTTCCGACGCGGCCACTCGGAGGTTTCCACGTGTGTAGCTGTTCGCGATAGGCCCCGACCACTTCCCTCGTGCCCGACCCGACTCCGTGATCTCGGGCGTGTCCGACCCACGACGCAGCACGCGCCGACCGGGTCCGCGCACCGCATGGTCACCGACTCGATCGGGCTCTGTTCGACCACCAGCAGAGGACACAGAACCGTCATGACCGATACCCCGAACGACGCCGAACTCGTGAACGAAGTCGGCGCCCCCGTCGACGATCCCGCGCTCAACTGGAGCTTCGAAACCCGGCAGGTCCACGTCGGTCAGGTCGCCGACTCCACCACCCATGCCCGTGCTCTGCCGATCTACCAGACCACCTCGTACACGTTCGACAACACCGACCACGCGGCCGCGCTGTTCGGTCTCGCCGAGCCGGGCAACATCTACACCCGCATCATGAACCCCACCCAGGACGTCGTGGAACAGCGCATCGCCGCCCTCGAGGGCGGCGTGGCGGCGTTGATGCTCGCGTCGGGTCAGGCCGCGGAGACGCTCGCGATTCTGAACCTCGCGGAAGCCGGAGATCACATTGTCTCGAGCCCCAGGCTCTACGGCGGCACGTACAACCTGTTCCACTACACCCTGCCGAAGATGGGCATCACCACGACGTTCGTCGACGATCCCGATGATCTCGACCAGTGGCGCGCCGCCGTCACGCCGAAAACGAAAGCGTTCTACGGCGAGACGATCTCCAATCCCAAGAACGACATCTTCGACATTCCAGGGGTCTCTGCGGTCGCCCACGACAACGGTGTGCCGCTGATCGTCGACAACACGGTCGCGACGCCGTATCTGATCCGGCCGCTCGAGCACGGCGCGGACATCGTGGTGCACTCCGCGACCAAGTACCTCGGCGGCCACGGCACAGCCGTCGCCGGAGTGATCGTCGACGGTGGCACGTTCGACTGGACGCAGGGACGTCACCCGAACTTCACCACCCCCGATCCGAGCTATCACGGCGTCGTGTTCGCCGACCTCGGCGCACCGGCTTTCGCGCTGAAGGCGCGGGTACAGCTGTTGCGCGACATCGGTGCGGCCGTGTCCCCGTTCAACGCTTTTCTCATCAGTCAGGGCATCGAGACACTCAGCCTGCGCATGGAGCGGCATGTGCAGAACGCCACCGCCGTCGCGACGTACCTCGAAGGCCGTGACGATGTGACATCGGTGAACTACGCCGGCCTCGAATCGTCGCCGTGGTACCGCCGCGGACAGGACATCGCCCCGCGCGGGACCGGCGCCATCGTGGCGTTCGAGCTGGCCGGAGGCCTGGATGCGGGCAAACGCTTCGTCGATGCGCTCGAACTGCACAGCCATGTCGCTAATATCGGGGACGTGCGTTCTCTTGTGATACATCCCGCGTCGACGACGCACTCGCAGTTGACGCCCGACGAGCAGATCGCGTCCGGGGTCACTCCCGGCCTCGTGCGGCTCGCCGTCGGGATCGAGGGTATCGACGACATCGTCGCCGATCTGGAGAAGGGTTTCCGGGCCGCATCTTGATACTCGACACCCCATCGTTCGCCCGTTCGTCGGCGCTTCCGCCGCCGGACGGGCGAGTGGGCTCGGTGCACATCGGTGATGTGCCGCTGGAGAACGGCGACGTGATCTCCGACGTCACCGTGGCCGTTCAGCGTTGGGGGGCGCTGTCGCCCGGGCGCGACAACGTGGTGCTCGTCGAACATGCGCTCACCGGCGACTCCCACCTCACGGGCCCGGCCGGACCGGATCACCCGTCGCCGGGTTGGTGGACCGGCTTGGTCGGTTCCGGCCTCCCTCTCGACACCGACCGTTGGTGCGTGATGGCCACCAACGTCCTCGGTGGGTGCCGCGGCACCACCGGCCCCTCGTCGCTCGCACCCGACGGCCGAGCGTGGGGCTCCCGCTTCCCCGCCATCTCCATTCGGGATCAGGTCACGGCCGAGACGATGGTGGCCGATGTGCTCGGCATCGATCGCTTCGCGGCGGTCGTCGGTGGATCCATGGGGGGCATGCGGACACTCGAATGGCTCGTCGGACATCCCGCCAGGGTCGCGTCGGGCCTGGTGTTGGCGGTCGGCGCGCGGGCGTCCGCGGATCAGATCGGGACGCAGACCACGCAGATGGCCGCCATCACCGGCGATCCGGACTGGCGGGGCGGGGACTACTTCGACGCCGGTGTCGAGCCCCTGACCGGCTTAAAGATCGCCCGTCGCATCGCGCACCTGACGTATCGCACGGAACACGAACTCGACGCGCGGTTCGGGAACTCGTCCCAGGTGGGCGAGGATGCGTTGGCCGGCGGTCGCTACTCGGTCCAGAGCTACCTCGAGCATCAGGCCGACAAGCTGGTCGGTCGATTCGACGCGGCGACGTACGTTCTGCTCACCGAGGCGATGAACCGGCACGACGTCGGTCGTGGCCGCGGCGGAATCGAGCAGGCGTTGCGATCGGTCACGGTGCCGACGGTGGTAGGTGGGGTCGATTCCGACCGGCTCTATCCGCTGCGTCAGCAGCAGGAGATCGCCGACCTGATTCCGACCTGCGACGGTCTGCGAATCATCTCCTCGAGGGACGGTCATGACGGATTTCTGACCGAGCCGGAGCCGGTCGCGGCGATGTTGCTGGCCACGATGGATCTGGCGACCGACTCGATCGGCTGACCCGCCGGACCCGTCGGTCGGGTCGGTAACTCGGGTCCGGGTATCGAACCCGTCAGTCGGTGCCCAGCGGGTCGATCGACACCGCGAGCCACACGACGGCTCCGCCGACCGCGGCGAGCGACAGGGTGTCGAACATCCGCGACCGCACGGCCAGAAGCCCGACGCGTTCGGTGCTCAGGAACAAACGGCACGCGGCCGCGAGCAGGGTGGCGAGGCCGAAGACGAACGCCCCGCGTCGCCACCGGTCCGCGAGAACCAGCACGACGGCCGCCGCGATGACCACCACCACGGCGATCATCGGCAGGCTGCGGCGAATCGCGTCCCGCGTCATCGTCCGCTCGTCGCCGTTGCTCGTTCGGCGCTCTCGACCACATTGCTCAACAGGAACGCACGCGTGAGGGGCCCGACTCCGCCGGGATTCGGGGACAGGAATCCGGCGACCTCGGCGACGTCGGCCGCGATGTCTCCGCGGAGTCCGTCGTCGGTCCGCGAGACCCCGACATCGACGACGGCCGCACCGGGCTTGACCATGTCGGCGGTGATCAGGTTCGGAACGCCGGCGCCGGCGATCACGATGTCGGCGCGACGCACCTCGGCCGCGAGGTCACGAGTTCCCGTGTGGCACAGGGTGACCGTGGCGTTCTCGGAGCGTCGGGTCAGAATGAGACCCATCGGACGCCCCACCGTGACCCCGCGGCCCACGACAACCACGTGCGCCCCGGCGATGGGAACGTCGTAGCGCCGAAGGAGATGCACGATCCCGCGCGGCGTACACGGCAGCGTCGATTCCTTTCCGAGAACCAGACGTCCGAGGTTCACCGGGTGCAAGCCGTCGGCGTCCTTGGCGGGATCCACCCGCTCGAGGGCGCGGTTCTCGTCGAGATGTTTCGGCAGAGGCAGTTGCACGATGTACCCGGTGCACGCGGGATCGGCATTCAGTTCGTCGATGACCGCGTCCAGTTCGTCCGAGGTGACATCCGCGGGCAGATCTTTGCGGATCGAGTGGATTCCCACCTTGGCGCAGTCGTTGTGCTTGCCACGGACGTAAGCGGCGGATCCGGGATCGTCGCCCACCAGGACTGTGCCCAGTCCCGGGACGATGCCTTTCTCCCGGAGCGCGGAGACCCGCGCGGTGAGGTCCACGAACATCTCGTCGCGGGTGATCTTTCCGTCCAGTCGCGTTGCGGTCACGGGGGCCAGTTTCCCACGTCCGCGTCCGTCGGCGGCGCATGGCAGGGTGAAGCGGTGTTTCGACTGATGTTTCATGAACCCCGGATTCCGCAGAACACCGGCAACGCCATACGTCTGGTTGCCGGGACCGGCTGCGAACTGCATCTGATCGAGCCGCTCGGGTTCGATCTGTCCGAACCGAAACTGCGCCGAGCCGGGCTGGATTACCACGATCTGGCCTCGGTGACCGTTCACCCGGACCTCGCGACCGCGTGGGAGGCGCTGGCACCCGATCGGGTGTTCGCGTTCACCACGCACGCCACGACGTCCTACGCCTCGATCGAGTACCGGGAAGGGGACGTGTTGCTGTTCGGTCCCGAGCCCACCGGACTGGCTCCCGAAGTACTCGACGATCCTCGCGTCACCGATCGCATCCGCATTCCGATGCTCGAGGGACGACGCTCGATGAACCTGGCCAATGCGGCCTCGGTCGTCGTCTACGAGGCGTGGCGTCAGCTCGGCTTCGCCGGCGGCGTCTGACCCTTCGCCCTGCGGCGCCGAATCTTTCGGACGACGATCACGATTCCCACCAGCACGGCGACGAACGCGAGCCAGGGCAGCGCGGCGGCGATGAAGAGAACCCCGGCGCCCAGAGCACTCAGCAGCGCGTTCCATCCGTCCACGATCGCGCCGGTCACTCCCCCGGACGACACCTCGTCGGGGTCGGTGGCCGTGAGTTGCAGCGTGATCGTCGCCAGTTCGATCCGGTCGTCGAGCGATTGCTGTTGGGAACGCAGGCTGTCGAGTTCTCCCTGTCGATCCGACAACGCCGTTTCGATGGCGATGAGGTCCGCGGTGTCCGCGGCTGTGGTGAGGAGTTCTCGGAACCGGTCGACGGTTGCCTGCAGCGCCGCGATTCGAGCCGAGAGATCCTGGCTCTGCATCGTCACGTCGGATCGATCGAGGCTCGACGACGTCACGGTGCCGAGATCCCGGAGTTCCACCAGGGTCGCGTCGAGTTCGTCCACCGGGATGCGCAGTGTCAGCGAGCTCGATGCGATCTGATCCTCGACCGCCGGGGAGTCCGTCCGGGAATCGACTCGGCCACCTCGTGTACTCACCGCATCCTGAGCGCGGTCGGCCACTTCCTGCGGTTCGTCCACGGTGACAGCGAGGAATCCGTTGACGACGTCCTGCCGCGAGGACTCCGACGTCGAGAACTGGCCGCGCGCGGGTGCGTCGGCGGGGCCGACCGAATCGAGCATCGCTTCGGTTCCTGGTTGTTCCACGACGTCGACGGCCGTGCCCGGACCCAGATCCGGTTCGTTCTCCGCGCATCCGGCCAGGAAAAGAGCGCCGAGAATCGAGAGCGTCACCAGCAATCGTGTTCGCATGACGTGCATGCTAGCCAGCCAGAATGGAGTTGTTCCTCGACACAAACTGCACCCTTTACGTTCGGAGTAAGTAATCGAACACTTGTTCGATATGTCGGTTACTCTGGACGTATGGAACCGGGGGGTCCGCAGGATCAGGGGGTGAGCGACGCAGCCGAGGCTGAGGCGCCGGCCTCGCCGTGCCCGGACGGCTCGGCTGCCGGTGATTCCGATGCTGCTGGTTCTGCTGCTGGTGTTCCGGTGGTGTCGACGGCGATCTCCGACCCGGCGGCGGGTGCGGTGATCGCCGACCTCGAAGCCGCGGTGTCGGCGGTGGCGGCGCTCGATTCGTGGTCGCTGCCCGCCGCGGACACCCGCGCGGTACTGGTGCGGGCGGAGACGGTGATCCGCACCCTGGTGGGGGCCTCGCACACCTGGTTGCACGAGGTCGTCGAACGCGGCGGGTTCGACGACGTCGTCGGCGCCCTGGGATCCGGGGGTGCGCCGTCGGCGTTGGCGCATCTGCTGCGCGTCACTCCCCGCAATGCCGCCCTGCGCCTGCACGTCGCGGCCGACCTCGCGGACCGGACGACGCTGACGGGCGATCCGGTGGACCCGCGGATGCCCCACGTCGCCGCAGCCTCCCGCGAAGGAGTCCTCGATCCGGGGCACGTGGCGGTGATCCGCAAGTTCCATCGGGATCTGCCCGCTCGCACGGACCCGGGGCAGCGTGATCAGGCGGAGAAGCAGTTGGTGGACCTGGCCCGGTGGGTGCGCCCGGACGAGTTGGCGGTGGCGGCGAAGCGGATCCTGGAGTTGCTCGACCCCGACGGCGCCGCCCCCGACGACCACGATGCCGCGCGGAAGCGGTTCATCCGGTTCGACCCGCAGGGGGTGGACGGGATGTCGACGGGCAGTTTCTGTGTCGATGCGCATCTGCGGGCGATGCTCGAGGTGGCGTTCGAGGCGCTGTCCACTCCGGGGCGTTGCATGCCCGGCGAGGACGATGCCGGTACCGACGGGGTGAGGTTCCCGGCCGGCGCCGCCGAACCCCCCACACAGACACCGGACGCGGACGCGGACGGCGCGAACGGCGCGGACGACGAGACCGCAACCGACGCCGATCGCGCTGATGTCGATGACGCTGCGGGCGATATGGACGACGCTGACGACTCCGCCGGCCCTGCCGTGCCTGACGACGCCGCCGAGACCGACGATGACGACGTCGACAGCCCTGTCGACGATCTCGACGCCGCCGACTACGCCGGAGCCGGTCACGACGCCACCCTCGACCTCGAGCTGGACCTGGACTGGGCCTCGGGTACCCCCGAGGCCGTACCAGGGGAGAAGTCTGCCTCCGACCCTGCTGCTGCGGATCGCGCCGGCCGGGATTTCCGCACCGGTGGGCAACGACGCCACGACGCCCTCAAACACCTCCTCGCAGAAGTGCTGGCCTCCGGCACCCTCGGCACCCACCGGGGCTTTCCCACCACCGTCGTCGCCACCATCGGCATCGACGAACTCACCGCCGCCGCCGGACTCGCCCCCACCACCGGCACCACCCTGTCCATCGGCGACCTCATCCGACTGGCGTCGGCCTCGCACCCGTACCTCGCGGTGTTCGACGACGCCTCCGGCCGCACCCTGCAACTACTGCGCAGCAAACGCTGCGCCAGCACCGATCAGCGTCTGGCCCTGTTCGCCCGCGAACGCGGCTGCACCTTCCCCGGCTGCACCCGACCCGCCATGAGAACCCAGGCCCACCACACCCACGAGTGGGCCGACGGCGGCTACACCGACATCGACACCCTCACCCTCGCCTGCCCGATGCACCACCGCCTCATCGGCACCGCCCCCAACCAGTGGGCCACCACCAGAGCCCCCGCCGGACACCGCCACGCCGGCCTGACCCTGTGGCACCCACCGGCCGTCCTCGACCCCGACCGACGCGGGCGACCCAACCACTACTTCTTCCCCGAGAGATACTTCCTCGAGTAGCTCGGCCGAGCACAGGTCACGAGCCGACCCGATCATGAGCACGTGATCGGGTCCTTCGTGCTACCTACCGAAAGTCTCTGGACCGCAGCAGTACTCGAAGATCGAGAGGATCGAGACGATCGGCGACCAAGGTCACCACCCCCTCGGCGTTCTGGACGATTCCGCGAATGAACAGCGCTTGCGACAGCTGCGCCAGACTGCGGTACTTGGCCCACAACCCCACCGAGCACACCACGTTGATCATGCCCGTCTCGTCCTCGAGGTTGATGAACGTGACCCCGGCGGCAGTCGCGGGACGCTGACGATGGGTCACGGCTCCTGCCACCAACACTCGATCCCCGTTCGCCACCGCCAGCAGCCCGTCGGCAGGAACCACGCCCATCTCGTCCAACTGCTTCCGCAGGAACTGCGTGGGATAGCTGTCGGCCGACACTCCGGTTGCCCAGATGTCGGCCGCCGCCAATTCCCACGAACTCATGCCGGGCAGCGACGGCGCTCGTACGGACGCGCCCAGCCCCGGCAGTCGGTCGGGCCGCTCCCCCGCCGCGGCACCGGCAGCCCAGAGGGCCTCCCGACGCGTCACTCCGAAGCAGGTCAGGGCACCGGCCGTCGCCAAGGACTCCGCCCTCGGTACCGAAAGCTCCACCCGCCCGGTAAGATCGAGCAACGATGTGAACGGGCCACCCTCGTCTCGAACGCGCACGATCTGCTCCGCCAGATCCGTCCCGATGCCCCGCACCTCGGCCAATCCCAGCCGCACATCCATACCGCCCGCTTCGACGGTCGCGTGGGCGAGGCTTCGCGACACGTCCGGACCGTGCACGGTCACCCCGTGCCGTCGGGCATCGGCCACGAGGGACTGCGGCGAATAGAAGCCCATGGGTTGAGCACGGAGCAGACCGGCGCAGAACACCGCCGGATGGTGGAGTTTGAACCACGACGAATAGAACACCAGGGACGCGAAACTCTGCGAATGACTCTCGGGAAAACCGAAATTCGCGAAGGCATACAGCTTGTCGAAGATGCGGTCCGCCTTCGTCCCCTCGATACCGTGCAGCTTCTTCATCCCGTCGTAGAACCGCTGACGAAGCTGGTTCATCTTCTCCGGGCTTCGTTTCGAACCCATGGCCCGTCGCAACTGGTCGGCCTCGGTCGCCGAGAAGCCGGCCACGTCCACGGCCATCTGCATCAGCTGCTCCTGGAAGAGCGGCACCCCGAGGGTGCGCTCGAGCGCTCGCTCCAACGAGGGGTGGTCGAAGGTCACCGGCTCCAGACCGTTGCGTCGACGGACGTAGGGGTGCACCGAATTACCCTGAATGGGACCGGGTCTGATGAGTGCGACCTCCACCACCAGGTCGTAGAACTCTCGCGGTTTGAGCCGTGGCAGTGTGGCCATCTGGGCCCGCGACTCGACCTGGAAGACACCGACGGAATCGGCGCGCTGGAGCATCTCGTACACGGCGGGCTCGCCGAGATCGAGTTCGGCGAGATCGACGGTGAGCCCCTTGTGCTCGTCGACGAGGTCGATCATGTAGCGCAGCGCCGACAACATGCCGAGTCCGAGCATGTCGAATTTGACCAGTCCCACTGCGGCACAATCGTCCTTGTCCCATTGCAGGACAGTTCGCCCCTCCATGCGGGCCCATTCCACCGGGCACACGTCGGCAATGGGCCGGTCGCAGATCACCATGCCCCCGGAGTGAATTCCGAGATGACGCGGAAAGTTCTCGATCTGCGCCGCGAGATCCAGGACAGGCTCCGGAATCCCGGTCACCTCGTCGGTGTTCCGATCGATTCCCGACCACCGAGTGATCTGCTTGCTCCACGCATCCTGTTGACCCTGCGAGGCTCCGAGTGCGCGCGCCATGTCGCGAACCGACGACTTGCCCCGATAGGTGATCACGTTCGCGACCTGCGCCGCGTAATCCCGCCCGTACTTCGCGTAGACGTGTTGGATGGCCTCTTCGCGGCGATCCGACTCGATGTCGACGTCGATGTCCGGCGGCCCGTCCCGCTCCACGGACAGAAATCGTTCGAACAGCAGCCCGTTGCGTACCGGATCGACGTTGGTGATCCCGATGGCGTAGCACACCGCGGAGTTGGCCGCGGATCCTCGACCCTGACAGAGGATTCGACGGCTCTTGCAGAAATCGACGATGTCGTGGACCACCAGGAAGTAGCCGGGAAAATCGAGCTCGGTGATGGTCGCCAACTCGTGCTCGATCTGAGCGTAGGCCGCCGGCTCGTCCTCACGGCGACCGTACCGGCGAGCGGCCCCCACCATCGTCAACTCACGCAGCCAGGTGATCTCGGTATGGCCGGAGGGAACGTCGAACGGGGGCAACTGGGGCGCGATGAGCTGGAGATCGAACGCGCAGTCCGCTCCCAGCGCGGCCGCACCGGCAACGGCACCCGGATAGCGCTCGAACATCCGAGCCATCTCCGCCCCCGAGCGCAGATGGGTGCCACCCAGCGGCGGAAGCCATCCCGACGCGTCGTCGAGGCTGCGTCGGGCCCGGACCGCGGCCATCGCCATCGCCAACCGCCGACGCTCCGGTCTCGCGAAATGTGCTGCGGTGGTGGCGATCACCTGCACGCCGACACGAGTGGCGATCTCGAACAACGCATCGTTGCGCTCGTCGTCCTCCGCCGTGCAGTGGTCGGTGAGTTCCACCGAGACCCGCCGCGCACCGAAGCGCTCGACCAGATCACCGAGCGCGTTCTCGGCGGCCGCGACACCACCCTGCGTCAACGCCTGTCGCACACTGCCTTTGCGGCATCCGGTGAGAATCTGCCAGTGCCCCTCGGCGGCAGCGGTCAACTCGTCGTAATCGTAGATCGGCTTGCCCTTCTCCTCTCCGGCGAGATGTGCCGCCGCGATCCGACGGGACAGGCGCCGATACCCCTCCTGACCGCGCGCGATCACCAGCAGATGGGTGCCGGCCGGGTCGGGAGCACCTGTGCGGGGGCCCGCCACGGTCCCGTCGCCGGGCCCCAGGGACAGCTCGGCTCCGAACACCGTCTTCATACCCAGTTCGCGCGCCGCCTCGGCGAAACGGACGACCCCGTACATTCCGTCGTGATCGGTAAGAGCGATCGCGTCCAGTCCCAGACGCGCCGCCTCCTCCACCATCTCCTCGGGCTGCGACGCCCCATCGAGGAAACTGAACGCCGAATGGGCGTGCAGTTCCGCATACGGAACCGCGCTCGGCGGGCGCTCGATCGCCCCGACGTACGCTTCGCGCTTGCGCGACCAGGCCGGGCTGTCTCCTCCGTCACCGACCAGCGGGTCCACGACCCGGGGCCGTCCGGACAGCACCCGTTCCATCTCGGACCACGTGGGAGGACCGTCGTTCCACGACACCGACCCCACCCCTTTCGCCGTCGTTCGAGGCTCGTTCCCGAGCCCTACTTATTCGAACATACGTTCGTCGAACAAGCGAATTGCTGGAACCTGACCAAACTTCGTCACGGGTGCCGGTCGACCGTGACAAGACCTCCGATGGAGCCCTCGAAACGCGCTCGAGTGCACGTACTGTGCGGACGTCGGGAAGTAGCGGGAGACCGAATATCGGTTCGCGGCCTTCGAACACTTCGCTGTAGGGACGGAACCGTAGATGGAACATGTGACCGGGACGAGCGCCCCCACGGACCGCGTCGACGAGCACACGGCGCACATCGACACCGAGCACGACGAGACGTTCGAGCTCACCTCGGTTCAGCGCGACATGTGGTTCGCCCAGCAGTTGCACCCCCACGTATCGGCGTCCGTGGCCCACTACCTCGAAATTCGCGGACCGATCGACTTCGAGCTGCTGCAACACTGCGCTCGGACCGCGACCATCGAAACGGGTTCGTTGCTGACGCGCTTCGTGCCGTCGCCGGGCGACGCCGCGCTCCCCGTCCAGATCGTCGACTCGGTACACATCCCGGAAGCGACGTGGGTCGACGTCAGCGATCGACCGGATCCGACGGCCGCGGCCAGGGAGTGGATGCACGCCGACTACACGCGCCCGGCCGACCTCATGTCGACCCGCGGGTGCACCACCGCTTTCATCACCATCGGCCCCGACCACCTCTACTGGTACGCCCGCGCGCACCACACCCTGATCGACGGATACGGGGCGGCCGTCATGGCCCGTCGCGCCGGCGAGATCTACACCGCCGTGCAGCGCGGTCGAACCCCACCGCCCGCCCGCTCCCGCCACCCTCGTGAATTCCTGGAAGCGGATCGTCGGTACCGCGCCTCACCACGAATCGCGAAGGACCGGGCGTACTGGAGCGAGGTCGTACGAGGACTGCCGGACCCCGTGTCGCTGAGCGGACGCACCTCCGCCCCCTCCGCGCACAACCATCGCGCCGATCGCAGATTGGACACGTCCGAGGACCGCGCGGTGCGGGACGGCGCCACCCGAGCGGGGACCACCGTGTCCGGACTGGTGATCGCCGCTTTCGCCGCCTATCTCGGCCGATGCACCGACCGAGACGACGTCGTCCTGACCCTTCCGCTGGCGGCCAGGGTGTCCGCGTGGATGCGCACCAGCGCAGGGATGACCGCCAACGCGGTGCCTCTTCCCCTGTCCACCGCACCGACGTCGACGGTGCGAGACATGGTGACCGAGGTCGGCGGCCGCATCCCCACATCGTTGCGTCACCAACTGCTTCCGGCCTCGGAGATCGCCGGGGAGAATCGCGTCGGGAACACCTCGTTCGGGCCCACGGTGAACCTCATGCTGTTCAGCACGAACATCGAGTTCGGCGATGTCACCGCGCACCTCGAACTGCTGACGTCCGGCCCCGCCGACGACATGGCCCTCACGGTGTACGACGCCTACGGCGACAACGACTCCCGTCCGTCCGCGACCGAGGTCGACGGGGGAATCCGAGTCGATCTCGAGGGCAACCCGGCGCTGTATTCCGCGGACGAGATCCACCGTCACAACGAGCGTTTCGTCGGCTTCCTGGTCGCGTTCGCACAGGCCGAACCCCGGACCCGGCTGGCCGATCTGGCCATCCTCACCGCTGCGGACCGACGCATTCTCGCGGCCGCGTGCGACGGTGGCCGCGGTCCCGACCCGACCGTGCTGCCGGAGATCTTCGATCGTGCCACCCGTCTGTCCGCGGACCGACCTGCCGTGGTGGACGGCGACACGGTCATCGACTACCGCGAGCTCGATCGGCGCAGCAACGCGTTGGGGAGGTATCTGATCGACCTCGGCGTGGGACCGGACACGTTGGTGGCCATGGTTCTTCCGCGGTCCCACCTCTCGGTCACCGCAATGTGGGCGATCGCCCGCGCCGGCGGGGCGTACGTGCCGGTCGATCCCCGGTACCCGGCCGAACGTACAGCGGCCATCGTCGCCGACAGCGGAGCATCGGTGGGCATCGCGACCTCGGACCGAATCGAGACGCTGTCGAGCGACGTTCGGTGGATCGCCATCGACGACCCGGACGACCTCGACGTCCACTGGAGCACCTACCCGTCGGATCCCATCGAACAGCGCGACCGCAGCACCGACCTGCTCCCCGACCACCTGGCCTACATCGTCTACACCTCGGGCAGCACCGGAACACCCAAGGGCGTCGCGGTGACCCACAGCGGCATCGCCGCGATCACCTCCGCGGCCGTCGAGGTCCACGACGTCGGCCGGGGTTCACGCGTGATGCACTTCGTGTCCCCGAGTTTCGACGCTTCCGTCCTCGAGACCATCCTCGCGTTCGGTGCGGCGGGCACCCTGGTCGTCGTTCCGCCCGACGTGGTCGGTGGTGACGAGCTGGGGACGATCATCGAATCGCAGTGCATCGATTCCGGGTTCATCACTCCCGGCGCGTTGAGCACCATCGCACCCCGGTTCGGACGCTCGCTGTCCTCCATCGGTATCGGTGGGGAGGCCGTACCGGCGTCGCTGGTCGACGAATGGCAGCACGACCGTCGCGTGGTCAACGTCTACGGACCGACGGAGACCACCATCGCGGTCACCCTGGAACTCCTCCGAGCCGGCGAACCGGTGACCCTGGGACGGCCCATTCCGGGCGTGTTCACGTACGTCCTGGACCGATCCCTGTCCATCGTGCCGCCGGGGTGCATCGGCGAGCTCTACGTCGGCGGGCCCGGTCTCGCTCGCGGCTACCTCGGCGACAGTGCCCGTACCGCAACGCGTTTCGTCGCCGATCCGTGGGGCGCTCCGGGCGGGGGCTCTCGGCTCTATCGCACCGGCGACCTGGTGATGCCGACGTCGGACGGACGCCTGACCTACGTCGGGCGCCGAGACGACCAGGTCAAGATTCGCGGCTTCCGCATCGAGCTCGGCGAGATCGAGCAGGCCCTGCGCTCGCACGCGTCGGTCGTCGACGCCGTCGTCACCGTGCACGGCGACGCCGACCGCCGTCGCCTGGTGGCGTATCTACGGACGGACGGCGGTGTGTGCGACGAGCGCTCGGTGATCGAGCACGTGTCCCGCCTGCTACCGCAGTTCATGGTGCCTCGGACCGTTCTCACCGTGGAGTCGTTTCCCCTGACCGTCAACGGAAAGATCGATCGCCGCGCTCTGCCGCCTCCACCCGCGGATCACGGCACCCGACTCGGCGGCGTTCCGACCACGAAGACCGAAATCCTCGTCGCGGAGATCATGCAGGAGGAGGTCGGCATCTCTCCGCTGGGTACGGACGACGACTTCTTCGCCGTGGGCGGAAACTCCCTCACCGCAACGCGAGTGGCCATGCGCGCCACCGCCGCGACCGGGCGGCGTATCGGCGTGCGCGATGTCTTCGAATCGCCGACGGTGGCCGGACTGGCCGCGCGCATCGACGCCGCGCCCGTCACCGACAACCGCTCGTGGGACGACCTCGTGGTCTCGCCGCGACCCGACGTGGTGCCGCTCTCGCCCGCGCAGCGAAGCATGTGGCTCCTCGCCCGCTACGACGACTCACCCGCGTACCACGTACCGTTGGTGCTGAGGGTCTCCGGCGAACTGCACGTCGGCGCGGCGGCGGCGGCCATCGACGACCTGGTGGCGCGGCACGAGTCGCTTCGGACCGTGTACCCGGCCGTCGACGGAGTTCCTCGCCAGCACGTGCTGTCGGAGGTGGTGATGTCCGTGACGGAACGGCGCGTCGATGTCGATACCGTCGCGTCCGCCGTCGTCGACTTCGCCTCCACACCTTTCGAACTCGACACCGAAGTGCCCGTCCGTGCCGCCGTGTTCACCGTGGGCGACCGGGGTGACGATCACGTACTCGCCCTCGTTCTGCACCACATCTGCGTGGACGGATCGTCACTGCGCCCACTGGCCCGTGATCTCGCGGAGTTCTATCGAGGTCGGGTCGAGGGCTCAACACCCACGCTCCCGGCCATGCCGGTGCAGTACGCCGACGTCACGCTGTGGCAACAGCGGGCCCTCGGTTCGGAGACCGATCCGCAGTCCCGCCTCTCGTCGTCGGTGCAGACCTGGCGGGAGATTCTCCGCGACCTTCCCGACGCGATGCCGCTTCCGGCGGATCGACCGAGGCCGCCGGTCCCCACGGGAAGAGCCGAGTCGCTGGATCTCGTGCTGTCCCCCACCGACCGAGCGGCTCTGTCCGAGTTCTGCACTCGTCACTCGGCGACGGAGTTCATGGCGGTGCACACCGCAGTGGCCGTCGCGCTCGCGCGATCGGGGGCGGGCTACGACGTCGTGGTCGGCACCGCTGCGGCCGGCCGCGACGACAACCGCCTCGACGACGTGGTCGGCATGTTCGTCAACAGCGTCGTGCTCCGCACGCGGCTGAACTCGGCCGCACCCATCGGCGACGCGCTCGACGCGGTGAGAGCGGCGGACCTGCAGGCCTATTCGGGCGCGGACACGCCCTTCGACGTGCTCGTCGAACACCTCGACCCACCCCGAGTGCCCGGTCGACACCCGCTGTTCCAGGTCATGGTCAGTGCACGCTCGGTGGTGTCCGGCACGGTCGAACTACCGGGCGCGACGGCTACCACCCACGGCTTTTCGCTCCCGGTCACCAAGTACGACCTGGAGTTCACCGTCGACGACGCCCGGAGCGACGGACTCGGCATCACCCTCACCCATGCCACCGACCTGTTCGACGACTCCACCGCCCGCTCCATTCTCCACCGAGTCCGACTGATGATCGACGCCATGATCGGCGACGACGCCACCCCCATCCGTGCACTCACCATCCTCACCGCCGAGGAACTCGCCGAGACCGTCCCCTTCGGCGGCGCACCCGCGGTCGGTCGACTACGCGTCGATCGTGAGATCATCGGAACTGCTCGGCTGCAACCGGATTCGATCGCTCTCACCGACGGAGAACGATCGATGAACTACGCCGAGCTCGAGCAGACGGTGACGGCGCTCGCCCATCGACTGGTCGCCGAGGGTGTGTCGGTCGAGAGTCGGGTGGCGTCGTTCGTGCCGCGTTCCGTCGATTCCGTCGTGGCCCTGCTGGCCGTGCTGCGCAGCGGCGGCGCCTGTGTTCCCGTCGATCCCGCGTATCCCTCCGACCGACGTCGCCGCATGACCGATGACGCGGGCATCGAACTCGGGCTGGCGACCGAGGAGACGCGAGTGGACGCCGATACCGACATCCGGTGGATCGTCCTCGACGACGACACGGGGACCTCCCTCACCGACACTGCCTCGTCCGACACGGTCTCTTCCGACACGGCCTCGCGCGAGACATCGCTCGTGGAAGCACCCGATACGTCCGCGGCCTACGTCATCTACACCTCGGGAACCACCGGTCGACCCAAGGGCGTTGTCGTCACGCACGCCGGTCTCGCCAACGCGGCGGTCCGGTTGCGTCGGGCGTTCCGGATGGATGCGACGGCGCGGGTGCTCGCGTTCGCCTCTCCCAGCTTCGATGCATCCGTGCTCGAGATCGTCCTCCCGCTCGAGGTGGGTGCATCGACGGTCGTGGCACCGGCCGGCATACACGGCGGGCGTGAGCTCGAGGAATTCATCGATCGACACGGCGTCACCCACGCGTTCCTCACGCCCTCGGTGCTCTCGTCGATGGATCCCGACCGCGTGCCGAGCCTGCGCACCCTGGGGATCGGCGGCGAGAACTTCGGCCGCGATCTGCTCGACGCCTGGGCCGCCGACCGCCGCATCGTGAACGTCTACGGTCCCACCGAGACGACCATCACCACGCACCTACCGGCGTTGACGGCCGGGTCCCCGGTCGCGATCGACGCACCCGGACCCGGGGTGAGCGCCGTGGTGCTCGACTCCGGACTGCAACCGGTTGCCGCCAACGTGGTGGGAGAGCTCTACGTCAGCGGAGTGCAGGTGGCCCGCGGGTACCTCGATCGGCCGGGGACCACGTCGGTGCGCTTCGTGCCCGCGCTCGTCGGTGACGCGGGTGGCCGGATGTACCGCACGGGTGACCTCGCCAAATGGTCGTCCACCCCCGAGGGCCCGACGGTCCGTATCGTCGGCCGTGCCGATTCTCAGGTCAAGGTGCGCGGCTTCCGCATCGAACTCGGCGAGATCGACGCCGCGATCACCGATCTCGGCGGTATCGACGTGTGCCTGACGACGACGGTCGACGGACCCGCGGGCGAGAAGGCCCTGGTGGCGTACGTCCACGGCCCCGGTGCCGACGAGACGATCGCCGCTCGGCTCGCTCGCTCCCTGCCCGGGTACATGATTCCCGCGTCCATCATGGTGCTGGACGAGGTGCCGCTCACCCCGGTCGGAAAGATCGACCGGGGCGCGCTCCCTGCCCCTGTGTTCGTCCGCGCGCAGGGTTCCGCGCCGACGACGGACACCGAGCGAGCTCTGGTGGAGATCGTGGACGCGGTGCTCGACACGAACGGCGTCGGAGCCGATTCCGATTTCTTCTGGGTGGGCGGTACGTCGCTGTCCGCGACTCGATACGTCGCTCGAATCGACGAGGTCTTCGGCGTGCGGGTCCCGGTTCGCTCGGTGTTCGAACATCCCGTCGTGGCCGACCTCGCTCGCGAAGTCGACGCGTTGCTCACCCGATCCGAGTCGGACGACGACGACCCCGCGGGAACCGCGACTCCGATCGACGACGCGGACACTCGGGCCGCTCTCGACCCACCGCAGCGGCCCGACCCGCTGCCGCTCTCACCCATGCAGTTCGCGATGTGGTTCCACAACCGCATACCCGGCAGCGCCGTGGCCCTGAACATCGTTGCCGTACTGCGTGTATCGGGTCCGTTTCATCCGGAGGCCGCGCGCGATGCACTGGTCGACGTCGTGGCGCGACACGAGTCCCTGCGCACGGTGTTTCCCTCGACCCCCGACGGCCCCGTCCAACGGATTCTCGTCTCGGACCAGGCGGAGATCGACTTCGATCTCGTATCTCTCGACGACGCCGCGCACGTCCTCCGAGGTCGCCCAACCGAGGATGCCGCCGTGCGCGATGCCGTGCGGCGCATCGCGGATCGCCCCTTCGACCTCACGACGGACGTGCCGATCAGAGCTCGGGTCGTCGTGGTCTCACCGACCGACCACGTTCTGGTGCTCGTCGTTCATCACATCGCCGCGGACGGTTTCTCGATGCGACCACTCACTGCAGATTTGTTGACCGCGTACGGTTTTCGATCGACCGGTCGGGCCCCGGAATGGGCCGCGCCGCCCATGCAGTACGCCGACTACATGCTCGCGCGAGAGTCGGCCGCCGACGACTCGACCGAGTCCTGGAACCATTGGACGAACCGACTACGTGATCTGCCCGACGAAGTGACGTTCCCGCCGGACTCCCCGCGTCCCACCACGGGCACGGGCAGGGCATCGTCGGTGCGATCTATCGTTCCGGCCGCCGCCTGGAGTGCCGTCCGGAAACACGCCCTGGACTTCGGGTGCACTCCCTTCATGGTGGTCCACGCCGTCGCCGTCGCACTCCTCGCGCGGCGCGCCGACACCAGCGATGTCGTGGTGGGCACCCCGGTCGCCGGACGCGGTGGCTCGGCACTGGACTCGATGATCGGCATGGCCGTCGACACGCTGGTTCTGCGGACCGATGTCGACGGCGCAGCATCGTTCGCCGACCATTCCCGTCGCGTTCGAGCGGACGACCTGGACGCGTTCTCGCACCTCGGCGTGTCCTTCGACGCGCTCGTCACCGCGCTCTCCCCCACGCGACACCCGGCCAGACATCCGTTGGTGCAGTGCATGATCGCGTACGAGGAGGAGCAACTCGACTCCCTCGAACTGGGCGACACCGTGGTGCGCCGGGTTGCGGTACCGGTCCGTGCCAGCGCGTTCGACAGCACGCTCACCGTCCGCGCCGCGGGGGACGGATCCGCCGAGGTCCACCTCGCGTACTCCTCGGACCTCTACCTTCCGAGCACCGCATCACGGTTGGTGGACGAGTTCGTGTCACTGCTGGCCGAGTCGGTCCGCCGACCCGATCTGTCTCTCGACGAGCTGACCACACGCGTCGGCGTCGGCCCGCTCGCGCCACGCACGTTGCCGGAGTTGCTGACTCACGGATTCGGTGGTGATGTGTCCGCGATCGCCGTCCGAGACGGCGACAGATCCGTCACCTACGCCGAACTCGACCGGCTCACGACAACACTCGCCCGCTGCCTCGAACGGCACGGTGCGGGCCCGGGCGATCGAGTGGCGGTCGCCATGGCGCGGTCGCTCGAATCGGTGGTCGCGTTCTGCGCGGTCGCACGGTCCGGCGCCGCGATACTTCCGCTCGATCCGAACTATCCGGTTCAGCGGTCGACGTACATCCTCGACGACGCCGCTCCCGTGATCGGCCTCACGACCACCGAATTCGCCGCTGTGCTTCCCGATTCCGTGTCGTGGATCGACATCGACTCGCGGTCGGCCCTCGACGTGGAACGGCGGCAGGATCGCCCTTCGGCGGACGACCGGGTCGTTCGACCGGACGACGTGGCGTACGTCGTCTACACCTCGGGTACGACGGGCCTGCCCAAGGGTGTCGAGGTCACCCACCGCGGCCTCGAGTACTTCGCCGCCGACCAGGCTCGGTTGTACGGGGTGGATTCGGATTCGATCGTGTTGCACGGCGCCTCACCGGGTTTCGATGCCGCCGTCCTCGAGCTGCTTCTCGCGCTCACCACCGGCGCGCTCTGCGTCGTCGCTCCTCCCGAGGTGTTCGGCGGCGCGGCGCTGGCCGCACTGCTCGCTCGAGAACGAGTGACCACCGCATTCGTCACACCCGCCGCACTGGCGACGGTCCCGACCGAGGGACTCGAGCACCTCACCACGGTGGGCGTCGGCGGCGAGGCCCCCACCACGGCGATCGTCGACGCGTGGGCACCGGGGCGAAGGATGATCAACGCCTACGGCCCGTCGGAGGCCACCGTGGCCGCTGCCATGGGCGAACTGCGGAGCGGTCGCGAACTGCACATCGGTACCCGAGTTCTCGGCGCGACCGTGTCGATCCTCGACGCTTCGCTGCGTCCGGTGAACGACGGCGACGTCGGCGAGATGTACGTCGCCGGCCCCGGACTCGCACGCGGGTATCTCTCCCGGCCCGCGTTGACCGCCACCCGATTCGTCGCCGACCCTCGGTCGACCGAACCGGGAACCCGGATGTATCGCACGGGTGATCTCGCACGCACTCTGCGCCGGGCGGACGGCGAGGTCCTGCAGATGACGGGCCGCGTCGATCGCCAGGTGAAGATCCGCGGGATGCGCGTCGAGCCGGGCGAGGTCGAAGCGATTCTCGAGCAACGAAGCGACATCCACACCGCCGTCGTCACCACCGCGGACGGCACCGGTGCGACGGACACGCGGCTGGTCGCGTACGTCACCTCGACCTCGGACGCCGACGACCCCGACCTCGCCGGTCGCATCCGCCGGGAACTCTCGACGACGGTGCCCTCCCATCTCGTCCCGTCGACGGTGGTGGTGCTCGATTCGATGCCCACGACGGCGCACGGAAAGATCGACCGCTCGCGCCTGGTCACCTCCCCGCGTGTTGCGCCCAACGGTGTTGCGTCCAACGGCGATGCGGCAAACGGTGTTGCGCCCCACGGTGTTGCCGCCTTCGTGGGGGCCGCGCCCGCCGTCGACCGACGAGATTCCGACCTTCTGGAGAACATGACGAACACCACTGCACCGGAGAGCGCCGGGCCGGTGGAGCAGCATCAGCCCACCGACGCCGCGAGCACACTGGATATCGTTCAGGCCGCGTTCGCCGAATCGATGGGGCTCGATCACGTGCCACCGGACGCCGACTTCTTCGAACTCGGTGGCACATCACTGGCCGTGGTGCGCACCATCGACCGACTCGGGGAGACACTGCCCGCACATCGGAACGTCGAACTCGACATCCGCTGGTTCTTCGACCGCGCCACACCACGATCCATCGCGCAACGTCTCGACGACTCCGTCGGACACTCGGCGCCGCGCGACACGCGCCCGGCACCCGCTCGGCTCGACATGCTGTTGACGCTGCGCAGCGCCGGAGCAGGAGGCGGGGACGGTCCGTCGTTCCCGGACGGTCCGGACGCCCGGGACGAGCTGCCGCTGTTCTGCATACACCCCGCCGTGGGATTGTCGTGGACCTACGCGGGTCTGCTCCCTCACCTGGATCCGGCCATCGCCGTTCACGGTGTCCAAGCTCGCGGGATCTACAGCGCCGCACCGATTCCGTCGTCCGTCGACGAGATCGCCCGTGACTACGTCAACGTGATCAGGGAGCAGGTTCCCACCGGCCCCTACCGGCTCCTGGGGTGGTCGCTGGGCGGCCTGATCGCTCACTCCATGGCCGTGGAACTGCGGCTGCTCGGAGAGGACGTCGAGCTCTTCCTCATGGACGCCTATCCGCTTGCCGACGCCTCGTCGGCCGACGGTCGATCGGAGCGTCGACAGATGACGGTGGCCGACCTGGTGCGCGAGTTCGCCGGCGGCGAATTCGACGACGTGGACGACGATCTGACCCTCGAGGAGGCGATAGCAGGACTGCGTACGCTGCCGTCCGAGGTCCGCGCGATGCTTCCCGTCACCGCGATGCGCGACGACCAGCTCCGACGGCTCCACGAGCGGTACCAGGTGTTCGTGGACCTCGGGTACGAGCACCGGCCCCGCTACTTCGACGGCGACATGGTCTTCTTCTCGGCGGCGACCCGCTACGGGGAACACGGCCGCACTCCGTGGCAGTGGCGACCGTACGTGGGTGGCGCGATCACGGACCACTCGATTTCGTGCGCGCACAACCAGATGACGGAACCCGTTCCACTGGCCGAAATCGGTCGCCGTCTGGACGGATACCTCGCGCGTCGCGCGTCCATCGTGGGTCTGCGGTGAATCCGCCCACCGTCGACGTCCGCGGACTGGTCAAACAGTACGAGGGGCGGCGCGGAACTCACCGGGCCCTGGACGGCATCGACCTGCAGATCCAACCGGGCACCGTCACCGCCGTTCTGGGACCGAACGGCGCCGGCAAGACCACCACGGTGCGCATCATCTCGACGCTGACCCGCCCCACGTCGGGGACGGTGTTCGTCGCCGGGGTCGATGCCGTCGCCGAGCCACGCCGGGTGCGCGAACGCATCGGGATGTCCGGACAGTTCGCGGCGGTCGACGGCAACCTCACCGGGTACGAGAACGTCCGGATGATCGCCCGGCTCTACGGCTACGACGGTCGCCGCGCCAAGGAGCGAACCCGAGAGTTGTTGGCGCTCTTCCGCCTGGAGGACGCAGCGGGACGCCAGGCGTCGACGTACTCCGGCGGTATGCGGCGCCGACTGGACCTGGCCGGCGCGCTGGTGGCTCGGCCGCCCCTGGTGATCCTCGACGAACCGACCACGGGTCTGGATCCGCGCAGTCGCGGCGAGATGTGGGACGTGGTGTCCGAATTGACCACGGACGGTACGTCGGTGCTCCTCACCACCCAGTATCTCGACGAGGCCGACCGTCTCGCCGACGAGGTGGTGGTCATCGACCACGGCACCGTGGTGGCGCGGGGGACACCGATGGAGTTGAAGTCGAAGGTGCGCCGACCGAGCGTGGACGTACAACTGCACGATCCGCACAACCTTCGCCTCGCTCACGACCTGTTACCCCGGATGAACTTCCGCTGCACCCGGGACACCGCGAAGCACGGGTGGTTCACGGTCGAAGCCGTGTACGGAACCCGCACGATGGTTCAGGTCCTCGCCCGTCTGCACAGCGCGGGCATCGACGTGGTGGACGCGACGGTGACGGTTCCCAACCTCGACGACGTGTTCTTCGACCTCACCGGCGCCGGCCCTCGATCCAGGAACGCCACACCGGTACCGCCCGGCCACGCGCCCGACCGACCGCATCCGTACCGCACCGAGGAGTCCCGATGACGTCGACCACCGTTCTCGAACGGCGCGGCTCGCGGAGTTTCCTCCACGACTGCATCACGATGACCCAGCGCAACGTCATCACCATTCTGCGTGTTCCGCAGTTGCTTCTCGGTGCGACGGTGCAGCCGCTGATGTTCGTGCTGCTCTTCTCGTACGTCTTCGGCGGCGCGCTCGGCGGTGACAGTTATCGAGAGTTCTTGATGGGCGGGATCTTCACGCAGACCGTGGCGTTCAGCGCCGCATTCACCGCGATCGGTCTGTCCACCGACAGCAAGGAGGGCATCGTCGAACGGTTCCACTCGCTGCCGATGTCGCGGTTGGCGATCGTTCTGGGCCGCACTCTGTCGGACGCCATGGTGTCGTTGGTCAGCATCGCCGTGATGACCGGCGCCGGATACCTGGTCGGTTGGCGTATCCGCGGGAGCTTTCTGGACGCGCTCGGGGGAATCGCGCTGCTGGTCCTGTTCGGCTTCGCCGTCTCCTGGGTGGGAGCGGTGATCGGTCTCGTCGCCGGCAACGCCGAGAGCAGCCAGAGCGCACTGATGATCCTGCTGTTCCCCATCTCCTTCATCTCGTCCGCGTTCGTTCCCTCGGCCAGCCTTCCGGGACCGCTGCGGGCATTCGCGCAGTGGAATCCGATCACGTCGGTGGCCCGCGCGACCCGAGTGAGCTTCGGCAACCCGACCTCGCCGAATCCGATGCTGCCGGAACCGGTCAACTGGGCGTCCGAGAACCCGGTGACGTACTCGGTGCTGGCGTCGTTGCTCGTCCTCGCCGTGTTCGTGCCGCTCACTCTGCGGGTGGCCGACCGGCGCACCTGATCGGAGCCGGCAGTCCGATCGACGTCGGGCCGAGGACGCGGCTCGGGTTTTGCATCGGACAGAACGGGCATACCGCCTCGATGCCCACCGCAACGGTCTTCGCACCGTCCCCTCTGCTCACCGTCACGCTGGACACCTCCCCCAACGGCACCACCGAGCTGCACATTCACCCCGGCGGGCAGGGCCATTGGATAGCACGCATGGCGACGAACCTGGGCCTGGACGTCACCCTCACCGGAGCGTTCGGCGGCGAGAGCGGAGGTGTGCTCCGTGACCTGATCGAGCGTGAAGGCATCACGGTCCGATCGATCGACGCAGGTCGGGAGTCGGGTTCCTACATCCACGATCGACGGAGCGGGGAACGAACCGAACTGGTCGAGATCGACCCCCCGGCGCTGGCACGGCATGCGTCCGACGACCTCTACGGCATCACGTTGGAATGCGCCGCGCAGTCCGACATCGTCCTGCTCGGAGGACCGCACACGGCAGACGTGGTGTCGCCGGACTTCTACCGCCGCCTGACGACAGATCTGCGGTCACTGGGCAAGACGGTCGTGGCGGATCTGTCCGGTCCGACCATGACAGCGGCGTTGTCCGGCGGACTGTCCGTTCTGAAGGTCAGTCACGAGGACCTGATCGAGGACGGCCGCGCCTCCTCCGAGGACCCGAAAGTTCTCGTCGAGGCGATGCAGGCTCTGCACGACGAAGGAGCGAACATCGTGGTGCTCTCTCGCGCTGCCGAGCCCGCGCTCGCGCTGGTGGACGGTACCGTCCTCGAGATCGTGACACCGCCACTCGAGCAGGTCGACCATCACGGGGCCGGAGACTCCATGAGCGCCGGAATCGCCGCCGCACTGGCGCACGGAAGCACTATGCAGGACGCGCTACAGTTCGGCGGTGCCGCCGGCACCGCGAATGTGACCCGCAGAGGTCTCGGCACCGGGCAGCGCGGCCTGGTCGACACCCTCACCTCGTCCGTCGTCGTTCGCCCGTTCGCGGGATGACGTCCACCCACTCGTCTCGCGAGGCCCCGATGCGTGCACTGATCACCAACGACGACGGCATCGACAGCCACGGCATCTCGGTGTTGACGGCGGTCGCGATCGACGCGGGCTTCGACGTCGTGGTGGCGGCACCCCACGAGGAGCGCAGCGGTGCGAGCGCGTCCCTGTCCGCCCTCGAGGATCGCGGTCGACTCCGGAGCACCCGCGTTCGATTGGACGATTTCTCGGTCGATGCGTTCGCGGTCCACGCCTCGCCCGCCTTGATCACGTTCGTCGCCACGCAGGGCGCGTTCGGACCGAGGCCGGACATCGTGCTCTCCGGCATCAACCACGGCCCCAACACCGGCTCGGCGGTGCTGCACTCGGGAACCGTGGGCGCAGCACTGACGTCGTCGACGCACGGAGTACCCGGCATCGCCCTGTCCCTCGTCGGTAACGCCGACGAACCGACGTCGTGGGAAACCGCTCGCATCGTGACGCGACGGGTGCTCGACTGGTTCGTCGATCATCGGGATTCTGCCCGGGTGCTGAACGTCAACATTCCCCCGGTTCCCCCGTCGGAACTGCGCGGCATTCGACGCGCCGACATGGCGACCTACGGAGCCGTGCAGGCCGAGATCGGCGACACCGACGACGAGTTCGTGACGGTGCGGTTCGACGAGATCGCCGCCGACGACGAGAGCGACAGCGATGCGAGCCTCGTGGCACGAGGATGGGCGACCGTGACCGCTCTCCGGCCGCCGTCCGCGGTGCACGTGAGCTTCGACGGTCTGGAATGACCCGCACGCGGTAGGTCGACGACCGTTCGGCAGCCAACACCCACAGAGTTCTCTCGAGGCAGTTTCACTACAGTCGTCTCGAGCGAGGGTCTTTCCTCCCCGACCGAGATGGAGAACTCTGTGACACGTTGGGCATCGTTCGTGGTGTCGCGGCACTGGTGGGTCCTCACAGCCGCGGTGCTGATCGTCGTCGTCGGCGGCGTCTGGGGAATCGGTGTCTTCGGCAAGCTCAGCCAGGGTGGGTACATCGACCCCGGAAGCGAGGCCGCGCAGGTCGCCACCCAGGTCGAGGACCTCGGCACCGCGACTCCGGACATCATCGCGATCTACACACCCCCCGAGGGTCGAACGCTCGCCGACATCGAACCGGATGTCACCGCAGTTCTCGATCGATTCCGCGACGACGTGAATCCGGCGGAGCTGTCCTCGTACTGGACCGCAACTCCTCTCGAACGCCCGTTCCTGGTATCCGAGGACGGAACGAAGGCGCTCGCGACGGTGGTGTTGGGACCCGACACCGGCGTCACCCTGTCGAGCTTCGAGGAACTGCTCCCCCAGCTCGAGGTGGACGGCGTGCAGACCCAGTTCGCCGGAGCGACCGTGGCCGGCATCTCGTTCAACACCCTCCTGCAGGAAGATCTGATCAGGGCCGAACTGATCGCGATCCCGATCACGCTGTTACTGCTCGTCTTCGTGTTCGGTGGCGTGGTCGCGGCGGCACTTCCGGTCGCGGTCGGCGTGCTGTCCGTGATCGGGGCACTCACCGTGCTGCACGTCTTCACCTCGTTCACCGAGATCAGCTCCTTCGCCGTGAACGTCTCCTCCATCCTCAGCCTCGGTCTGGCCATCGACTACGGGTTGTTCATCGTCAGCCGATTCCGGGAGGAACTGCGGACGGGCATGGAGCCCGCGGCCGCGGCGCGGCGCACACTGCTCACCGCGGGCCGCACCATCGCCTTCTCGGGGATGCTGCTCATCTGCGCCTTCGCCGGCATGCTCGTCTTCCCTCAGGCCATCATTCGATCGTTGGGGTACGGGGCGATCGCCGCGGTGACGTGTGCGGCCCTGCTGTCCCTGAGTTTCGTTCCCGCACTCCTCGCCATCCTGGGCCCACGCATCAACGCCATCACGTGGTCCCGAACGGCGTCGGACCGGGGAGATGCTCGGGCACAGAAGTTCTGGGGCTCGGTCGTCAAGAAGGTGATGCTGCGCCCCAAGACCGTGGCCATCGTCATCACCGTCGGGCTGCTCATCGTGGCCGCTCCCCTGTTCCGGGCCACTCTCGGCGAGGTGACGTACACGGCATTGCCGGCCGACGACCCCGCGCGCGTCGCGTTCGAGACCCTGTCCAACGATTTCGCGAGCACCGGGGACGCGGCCACCGTGGTCTTGGAAGGCGAGTCCGCGCGGCCGGACGGCGCGGCGATCAATGCCGTCACCACCGCCGCGTCGTCGGTACCCGGGATCGCGGACGTCCAGTTCGGCACCGCGAGCGGTGACTTCGTGGTGCTCTCGGCGACGTTCGCCTCCGGAGTGGATCAGGAAGAGCAACAGAACGTCGTCGGGGAACTGCGGAACATCCCGGCCCCCGCCGGAACCGATCTTCGGGTGGGCGGTGCAGCGGCCCTCGTCCTGGACGGCAACACCGCGATCATGGACTGGTTGCCGGTGATGTTGCTCATCATGGTGACCTCGACGCTGATCCTGCTGTTCCTGGCGTTCGGATCGGTGGTGCTCCCGATCAAGGCGGTCCTCATGGCCGGGCTCAGCATGGCGGCAACCTTCGGCGCGATGACCTTCGTGTTCCAACTCGGCTACGGCGCGGAACTTCTCGGCGTGACACCGGCTCCTCTGGAGGCCACGTTCGCGGTGTTCATCCTGGCCGTGGTCTTCGGCTTGTCGACCGACTACGAGGTGTTCCTGATGTCACGCATGGTCGAGGCCCGCACCGCGGGAGCGACCACCGACGAAGCGGTGATCCTCGGGGCGCAGCGCACGGGTCGCATCGTCACCGCGGCCGCGCTCATCCTGATCATCGTGGTCGGCGCGTTCTCGTTCTCGGAACTGTCGATCATGAGGTTCCTCGGAGTGGGCATGATCTTCGCCCTCGTGGTCGACGCCACCATCATTCGCATGCTTCTGGTGCCGTCCCTGGTCAAACTCATGGGCGAGGCGAACTGGTGGGCACCCGCGCCGATGAAGAAGTTGCACGCGAAGGTGGGGATCGGGCACTGATCGCGGGGTGGTCGCCGTGAGGTTCCGACCGCCGCATCCTTACCGAGGAGTAAGTTGCCCGGATACGGAGTATCGGTGACGGTGCAGACGGTCGGAATGCGGACGGTCGGAATGCGGAGGGGTCGAAGTGCGGAGTGGTCGGGATGCGCACGTGAGTTCCTATGTGGTGATCGGTGGTTCGGGATGTACCGGCCGCCACGTCGTGCGAAGACTGCTGGATCGAGACTTCACCGCCCGCGTGCATCTCCTCGTGCCGCCGTCGGGTGAGGCGCGCGCGGACGCGATGGCCCGGCGGATGGACGCGCACGATCGCCTGAAGGTGCACGCCGGGGTCCTCGGCGCAGTCGAGGACGTCGATCACGTGATCCACTTCCTCGCTGCGCACGATCCGAACGCCGACTATCCGAGCGCCGACGATGCGTTCGCTACCGACGTCGACACCGCGACCACCGCCGTCGACATTTCTCGACGATTCGACGCCACCCTGCACCATGTCTCGTCCATCGCGGTCGCGGGCGACGCCGCCGGGACGTTCACGGAGAACGATCTCGACGTCGGACAGGGATTCCCCACATCGGATCACCGCGCCGCGTTCGAGGCCGAGAAGCTCGTTCGTGCGGCCTCCGACCTGAGAGTCCGCGTCTACCGCCCCTCGGTGGTGGTGGGTGATTCGATCACCGGCGAGACCGACAGAATTCACGGCCCCTACCACCTCTTTCGCGTCGTTGCGGCCCTCGCGGCGCTGCCGTCGTTCACGCCGCTCGCCCTGCCCGACGTGGGTGCGACCAACCTCGTCCCGGTCGACTACGTCGCCGACGCACTGGTCGCGCTCGTTCACGCCCCGAGGTTCGACGGACGCACGTTTCATCTGGTCCATCCACGACCGCAGCCGTGGGCACATGTCTATTCGGCCCTCGCCGACGCGGCCGGAGCGCCGCCTGCTCGTCTTCCCGTTCCCGGCGCACTTCTCTCGCCGCTCCTGCGGACCGGCGCCCGACCGGTCGCCGCGGCACGTGCGGCGGTGTCGGCTCGATACGAGATCCCCCGAGGAGCCCTCGAGCACGTGACGCATCGCGCGCGGTTCGGATCCACCCGCACCCGAGAGGCGTTGCGCATCATCGGCTTCGAGCGAACGGTCCCCGACGTCTCCGCGTACGCGGGCGTGCTGTGGTCCTACTGGCGTACCGATCTCGATCCGTACCGCGCACGCCGAGACGACCCGGCCGGACCGCTGGTGGGCCGACACGTACTGGTCACCGGCGGATCGTCCGGGATCGGAAGGGCCGCGGTGTCGGCGATCGCACGGAAGGGCGCGCGCGTCGTCGTCGTGGCACGCGACCGGGCCAAGCTCGATTCCGTGGTGGCCGAGGTGCGCGCCGCGGGCGGCGACGTGCACGGGTACGCGTGCGATCTGACCGACGACGACGCGGTCGCGGACACCGTCGCGGCGATCCTGCGCGATCACGACCACATCGACATGCTCGTCAACAACGCCGGTCGATCCATTCGCCGTTCCCTGACGCTGTCGACGGACCGGTTGCACGACTTCGAACGCACGATGGCCGTGAACTACTTCGGCGCGCTGCGGCTGATTCTGGCGTTGCTGCCGCAGATGCGAGAACGACGGTTCGGGCACGTCGTCAACATCAGCAGCGCGTCCGTGCAGAGTCACGTTCCACGCTTCTCCGCCTACGTGGCCAGCAAGGCCGCCCTCGATGCGTTCACCTCGGTGGCCGCCGCCGAAACACTCGCGGACGGCGTCACGTTCACGACCATCCACATGCCGCTGGTGGACACCCCCATGATCGCACCCAGCGGCAAGGCGAACGTCAACAAGGTGGAAACGGTGGAGAAGGCCGCCGCGATGGTGGTGCGCGCCCTGATCGAGAAGCCGAAACGCATCGACGTCCCCACCGGCACGTTCGCCGAGTGGGGCGCGCTCGTCCTTCCGCGCTCGGCCGACCGCGTCATGGCGTCGTACTACCGCGCCTACCCGGACTCGCCCGCGGCCAAGGGCGTCGCCGACACCAGCACCTGGTCGTCGGGTCCGCGGGCCCCGAAGCAGAACCGCCGCAACCCTCGGCTGCCGAGAGTCGTTCGCCGACTGGGGCGGTGGGTGCCGGGCGCATTCTGGTGATCGGTCAGGGCACGCGAGAGGTCGCGGCGGTGTCGGCGGCGCGCGCGTCGTCCACCAGCCGGTGAATGCGGAGCGCGACCTCCTCCAGTTGATCGACGATGTCCCGCCGAAGCCGGTCCACGGCATCCGGTGACATCGGCCCACGCTCACCGGAACCGCGATCCAGAGACACCAGCAGCTCGATGTTCGTGCGGAGCGCGGTCAAGGGCGACAGCAGTTCGCGACCGGCGTCGACGATCAGCTGGTTCTGCGACTGCCGTGATCGTCGCAGAGCGTCGAGCATGTCGTTGAAGCGGGCCGCCAGGTGCGCCAGTTCGTCATCGCCCGCGACCTCCACCGGGCTCAGGTCTCCGGTGTCGGACACCCGTCGGGTCGCGCGGGTCAGGCGCCCGACGGGGCGTAGCCCGGTCCCGGCCACCGCGTATCCGGCACCGGCGGCCAGCACCACCAGTGCGGCTCCCACCACCGTGAAGATCGCCACCAGGCCTCCGAGAACGCCGTCCAGAGACTTGTACGACTCCCCCACCAGGAGGGTTGCCCCGCTGGGCGCCTTCACCGCCACGACGGCGAAACCGTGCAGATCCGTCTCGAGCCGGTCGAGGTCGCCGCGCACGACGGAGGCGATCTCGGGCTCGAAGTCGCCGTCGTCCGACGCGAACGGGGCATAGGTTCCCGTGGCGGTGTACATCTGTCCGGCACTGCTCACCAGGACGACCCGAAGGTAACTCGCTTCTCCGGGGCCCGCCGCGAACCCGCCGAAGACCGCGGGGGTTCCACCGGACACCTCGCCGGCCACGAGGTCGTCCGCGTCGCGTGCCACGCGGTCGGCGAGCTGTGTGCGCAACGCATCCGCCGTCACGACGTAGATGACGATCGAGCACACTGCCACCGCGAGAGCCGCGACACTCACGGTCAGAACCTGGATGCGCGTCCGCAACGACACCGCCGTCGTGCCTCGTCGCGATCCCATAACCGACGAGTATTGCGCCGGGGGCTGAGAAAGAACTGAGTTCGGCCCGGACCGGTGCGATCGTCGTCAGGACCGGGGTGATCGGGATCCACGCCGGAGTCGGCCGAGAGCCTCGGCCCACACTCCGCCGAACCTCATCGTCATGTACCCCAGGGGCACCAGGGTTCCGGTCCACTTCGCGACGCTGAGCGTGTTCGACAGGTACACCCGACCGGTGGTGATCGCATGAACGTCCGCGAGCATTCTCAGATCGACGAGGTTCTCGACGAGGTCGGCCCCGGCCGCGACGGCAGGAGCGGCGAGAAGGGCACGACGCACCGGGGGCGCCAACGGCACGAGCTCCGCGAGCCGAACCGCGCCGAGTCGCAGCGCCGTCGCGTAGAGCACCGGATGGTGGAAGTTCGCGTGGTAGCCGTTGCGCAGTTCACGGCGTGCCCTGGCGTCGAGGCCCTCGATCACGCGTCGATATGCCCGTGCGGACGGGGAGATCTGCAGAGCGAGGTAGGCCGCGCCGCCCGTACCGGTGACGCGTACCAGGCTCGCCTCCGAAACCGCGTACATCGCTGCCGCGGCGGCCAGACGACCGTCGAGCCGGGTCGGACGCAGGGGCACCTGCAGGTGCCGGGACGGAACGGACCGGGGGTTCGCGGGAGTCGCGGCCACCGACGTTGCGGTCACGGAAGTCATGGTGGGCAAGATAGCGATCCGCGAGACGGTTTCGAGGCCCGACCGCAGGATCCGTCGCGACTCTGGTCGCGGTCACAGAACGCAGTCGTCAGGCGTCGGACGCGGTCCCGAGCAGGAACGGCAACGCGGCGTCCTCGAACGCCGAGTAGCGATCTCGATGGACGCTGTGCCCACTGTCGACGGCGACCACCCGAGCATCGGCCAGGGCGCCCATCATGGCTTCGAGCCGAGTCCGGTCGACCATGCCCGTGGCGCCCCCGACGATCACCAGGACGCGAGCCTCGATGTGCGCCAACGCCTCCCACCACTGCGGATTCGGCGTGCGGAACTCGGTCAGCGCACCGGTCGTCATGGACCGATCGAACGCCAGAGCGGCCCGCGGATTCCGGACGATGCTCGTCATCGCGTGCAGCAACTCCACCGGCGACGGAAGTTTGGCCGAGATGGTCGGCGCGGCGTCACCGGGCCGGATGGGGACCGGAGCCTCCTCGATCACCAGACGCCGCACCGTGGAGGGCCGACGCTGCGCCACCAGGGTGGCGGCATGACCGCCGAGGGAATGGCCCACCAGGTCGACGGTGTCCACGCCCAGCCGGTCGATGAGCGCCTCGAGGTCGGTACCGAAATTCGCGAACAGGTAGCTCGCGGCGTGGGGGCTGCGACCGTGGCCGCGTAGATCCGGAATCACCACCCGACGGCCCCGCCGACGCAACGCCGACGCGAACCGATACCACGTCGAACCGTCTCCCCCCATGCCGTGGACCAGGATCACCGGCACGTCCGCATCGACTCCACGGCCCGAGCGCGGGCCGGTGTCGCGGTAGGCGATGACGGCGTCGTCGGCGGTGGTGAGTCGTTCGTCGATCATGGTCACGAGATCCGAGGGTAGCGGGACGGCAGCACCCGCTCACTCGTACAACAGCATCACTCGAACGACAGCATCACTCGTACAACAGCGGCACGCTGTCGCCCGTGTTCTTGCCCAGATGAATTCCGCGGGTCAGCGCCGACGAGCCGAACTTGCGCTGCACTCCGTCCAGTGCGGAGTCCAGAGCGGTCCGATCGATCTCGGGGTGCTGTTGCTCGTCGGTGTCGCGCACGTCGAGCGGCAACTCGAGCTGGTGTGCCGCCTCGGCGTCGAGATTGGACACCGCGACTCCCACCAGCGTCAATCCCTGCATCGTGATCGTCGACATCGAGGCGGCGAGCAGACCACGCGCGGCAGTGAGGACGAGGTGAGTGTCGGCCGTCGGGCGCGGGAGGGTCGTGGACCGGGTGGCCCGGGTGAAATCGTCGAAACGCAGTCGCAGGGTGATGGTCCGACCGGCTTTCCCACCCTTGCGCATCCGGTAGGTGACCCGGTCCACGAGCGCGGTCAGGGCGATGTCGATGTCCTCGGGGCTCTTGTGCGACCGACCGAGCGCGTGCTGCGCCCCGACCGAGCGGCGGGCGGTTCCCGTGCGCACCCGTCGGGCGTCGACACCCTGCGACAGCGCGTGCAGATGCGAGCCCGCGGCGGAGCCGAGGATGGATTCGAGAGCGCCCTCGCGGTGGGCGGCGAGCTCTCCGATCGTCCGGATGCCCTGGGCGTGCAGCTTCTGCGCGGTCACCTTCCCCACGCCCCACATCCGTTCGACCGGCAGCGGGTGCAGGAACTCGAGTTCGCGGTCCGGGGGTACTTCGAGCAGACCGTCGGGCTTGGCCACCGCGCTGGCGATCTTGGCGAGGAACTTGGTGCGGGCGATGCCGACGGTGATGGGCAACCCCACGTCCTCGGCAACCGTGCGCCGGAGGTCGATCGCGATGTCGCGCGGCGTTCCGGACAGGCGGGCGAGACCGGTGACGTCCAGGAACGCCTCGTCGATGGAGATGCCCTCGACGAGCGGGGTGATGTTCTCGAACACCGCGAAGACGTCCTTGCTGGCCTGCGAGTACGCGGCCATGCGCGGTGGCACGACGACGGCCTGCGGACACAGAGCCCGCGCCTGACGCCCGCCCATGGCGGTCTTGACTCCGTAGGCCTTCGCCTCGTAGCTCGCGGCGAGCACCACGCCGCCACCGACGATGACCGGCCGGCCACGCAACGACGGATCGTCACGCTGCTCCACGGAGGAGTAGAACGAGTCGAGGTCGGCATGCAGAACGGTTGCGGCACCGGCATTCTCGCGTGCACGAGCGGCCATCTCACCGTTCATTCGTAGATCCCTTCCACGTACCAGCGGCCTCCGTCGTGGAGTATCAGCAGCGCGCGAGCGTCCTCGAGCAGCACCTGTGCGCGAGCGATCGACCGAGCCGACGACAGCGCCGCGAGATCCCACCATCGCTCGTCCACCGGCCACGGCCCGGCCCATCCGGACAACTCCCAACTCCGGGTACCCCAGCTCACCCGAGCCGGAACCCCGTCGAATGCGCCGCGGTCGGTCACCTGCACCGGCCGGCCGACCGGATCCGTCACGGTGATCTCGGGCCGGGTGGTCATCAGCGCCGAGGGCGACGGTTCCGGAAGGCGTCCCGGCCACGGCATCGACGGATCGGAGTCCGGTACCGGCTCGTCCCCCCACGGCACCATCGTCACCCGCTCTCCCGGCCCGCGCCCGCCGCTGAGCACTCCCATCCGCACCGCGTCACCGCCGAGAAGTCCCTGTACCCGCACCAGTGCTCGACGGGCGCGATCTCCCTCGTCGCCGACGCCTCCCCACAGGCCCAGTTGCAGGGCACCGGCGGACACCACTTCCACCGGTTCGAGCCGCAGGACCACGATGCCCGCGGTGGGCTTGGCCTCGCTGCGCCCGGTGAGCCAGCCGTCGAGTTGCCAGCGCACCCGATCCGCGGTGCCCTCCGGGGTCAGCGGCTCGGCGCAGCGCCAGGTCCGGGACAGGTGCTCCCCGTTACCGGTACTGGCCTGGACCAACAGTCGCGTACACGCGACACCGGCGGCGGACAGTGCCACGTGCAGCCGTTCGGCCAGCGCGCGACCGGCGAAGGCCGCGGCATCGACACGATCGATCGGCGGATCGCACTCGTACTCCACGTCCAGATCGGGAGGCAGGGTCCGGGCCGAGGGCGGGCGCTCCGGCTCTCCTCGGGCACTGCGGTGGGCGGCCACCGCGTCGACCCCGAATCGAGAAGCGACGTCCACGGGCGACAGGGCCCCGAAATCGCCGATGGTGCGCAGTCCCAGCCGGACCAGCAGGTCGACCAGATCCACCCGGTCCGGCGCGGCGAGGGAGGGCTCCGCAGACAGTTCGGACACCGGCAGCGGGGCCAGGAACTGAGCGCCGCCGCCGCGTGGCACCACCGCGCCGTGCCGCGCGGCGATCACCGCGGTGGACACCTCGTCCGCGACACCGATCTGGCATTCCACACCACCACCCGAACCGGCCAGGACGACAGCAGCGACGGTGTCCACCAGCCGCTCGGCGGCGGCTTCCTCCGAGCCGAAGTAGCGTGCCGCGCCGCGTGCGGACAGCACGAGCAGGCCGGGTCGGAGCACCTCGATCCCCGGAACCACCTCGTCGACGGCCGCGGCCACGGGTTCGAACAACCGGGCGTCTCGGTCCGTGTCCGCGCGCGCCACATACAGTTCCGGACACCGGGCCTGGGACTCGCGGCGGCGCGCGCCGCGACGCACACCGTACGTGCGCGCGGTGGCCGAGCAGGCGACGACGCGGTTCGCGGAGACCACCGCGACCGGCGACGATGCCGGGACGTCGGCCGCGGCGGCAGCCGCCACCGCGGGCCAGTCCGGGCACCACACCGCCAGCACCCGACTGCGGTCGGCCGATGCGGAACCGGGCGACCGCGACGGCAGACAACTGTTCGAACGCATGTCATGATTAGAACATGCGTTCGAATACATCGACAGCGTCGTCCGCGTCCCGACTGGACGAACTGCGGACGCGAATCGCCGCTCTCCAGTCTCCGGTGGGCGCGTCGGCGCGGGCCGATCTGCACGAGGACGACGTCCTCACCGTTCCCGGCGGACTCGGTCGGTTGCTGCCCGCCGGTGGCATCGCGAAGGGCAGCGTGGTGCTCTGCTCGGGTAATTCGCTGATGAACGGTCTGCTCGCCGCCGTCACCGGCTCCGGGAAGTTCGCAGCCGTGGTCGGCTGTCGCCGGCTCGGCCTGCTGTCGATGGCGGAGATGGGGGCGGATCTGTCCCGGTTGGCGCACATCCCCGAGCCCGGCGACGAGGGACTGTCCGCACTGGCCGTGCTGTTGGACGGCCTGGATCTGGTGGTGATCGACCTGGCCGGCGCCTCGGTTCCTCCCAGCCGATCACGCGCTCTCGTGGCCAGAGCACGCAGCCATCGCTCCGTCATCGTGGTCACCGGGGGGACGTGGACGGATTCCGATCTGGTGCTCGAAGCTCGACCGGCGGCCTATCACGGCATCGGTCGAGGACACGGACGGTTGAGGTCGATCCACCTGGACGTTCACGTGTCCGGCAAAGGCATGCGACCTCGCTCGAGCCGCATCGTGCTCGCAGGCGACGACCCCGCTCACACGGCCTGGACGATCGAGACGGCGTCCACCGAACGCGTCGGATAACCTCGGCACCGTGACCGACCGACAGCATTCCGAAGGACCAGGGACCGGCTCGCGGCGGTCGCGGCCCGCAATCGGGCCGGACTACCTGCTGGCCGGGCGCTACCGTCTCGATTCCAAGCTCGGTGGCGGCGGCATGGGCGCGGTCTGGTTGGCCAACGACACCCTCCTCACCCGCAAGGTGGCGGTGAAACAGGCGACGTCGACCGTCGACCTCTCCCCCGACGCAGCCCGTGAGGTGCGTGAGCGTGCGATGCGCGAGGGTCGGATGGCCGCGCAGCTGAACAATCCGCATGCCATCGCGATGCACGACGTCGCGCTCGACAGCGGCGAACCGTGGCTCATCATGGAGTACCTGCCGGCACGCAGCCTGGCGTCGGCCCTCAACATCACCGAAACGCTGCCGCCGGAGCAGGTCATCCAGATCGGCGCCCAGATCGCCGACGCACTGAGCGCCGCGCACGCCGCGGGCATCGTGCACCGCGACATCAAGCCGGGCAACATCCTGGTGGCGGACCGCGGCGGCGCACTCGGCATGGTCAAGATCAGTGACTTCGGCATCTCTCGGGCCAAGACGGACACCCACGAGGAGAACAGCGCCGTCATCACCGGCACCCCGGCGTACTTCGCCCCCGAGGTCGCCCGCGGAGCCGATCCCACCGAGGCGAGCGACGTCTTCTCGCTGGGCGCCACGCTGTACACCGCGACCGAGGGGCAACCGCCGTTCGGAATCGACGCGGACTCCATCGCGCTTCTCCACCGTGTGGCGAGCGGACGCATCGTGCCACCCCGACGCAGCGCGGCCATGACCGCCACTCTGCTGCACATGCTCGAACCCGACCCCGCGCGCCGACCGACCATGGAGCAGATTCGCGAACGGTTCGTTCGGCTCGCCGTGGGAAAGAACGGCAGCCCGACGTCGGTGCTCAATGCCCCCCTGCGTGGACCCGACGGACAGGTCCCGCACTGGGCTCGCCGCGGCTCCCGGACCACGACCACATCGCGCCGCGCCGAACGCATCCACGGCAGCACGATGACCGGGCTTCCCGCGGCCTCGACCGACGTTCCCCTCGACCGGGTGCGCAGCCCCTCCGTCCCCGTCGGTTCGGGCGTGCCCGACTCGACGACCCCCGACACCGCGATCCCGACGAACCACACCCCGACGAACCGGCCCACGGCCCCGACGTACGCGCCGCCCCCGTTCGAGGTCTCACCACCGAAGAAGGCCGGCCCACCGGTCGGCACTCCGATCTACATCGGACTCGCGGTGATCGTCGCGCTCGTGATCCTCCTCGTCCTGGTACTCTGACCGCCGGCGATCCGTCAGCGGTGCAGGGACATTCGGGCCACCAACCCTCGATGATCGGAACCGACGACGTCGATCACGTCCACCGCGGTGAACTCCGCGCCGCGGGCCAGGACGTGGTCGATACCGACCACGGGCGGATACCACTTGTCGGTCGGGTAGGTCGGAAGAATGCCGGCTCCCACCGCATCGGCAGCATCGGCGAACCGATCGGTCACCCGTCGAAAACGCGCGTGCGTGTGGGTCGAATTGAAGTCACCCGAGACCACGACCGCACCGGAACGACCCTCGGCCGCGTCGGTGGTCGCCTCCGTCAGCAGCGTCAACTCCCGCCCCCAGTCCCGCGAGTTCGGGTAGGGCGGAATGGGGTGCACCCCGAACACCCGCACCGGTTCTGCTCCCCCGACATCGACGTCGGCGACCACGTTGGCCAGCAGGAACCCGTCGAGCTCGCGGCCCTCGCTCAGGGGAAAGCGGCTGTAGATGCCGGCCCCGGCGCCGCCGACGTACGGGGCGGTGAACCGATACGGGAGATACTCCGCGACCCCGGCGGCGTCCAAGGCCGCGACGGCGTCGTCGGTGAGTTCCTGCACCGTCATCACGTCGATCTCACGCTCTCGCACGACGTCGATCAGCGCGTCCGGGTCAGCACGTCCGAGCATCAGGTTGGCCTGCAGGACCGTCAGCGACGGGCCGTCCGCACGGGCTGCCGCAGCCGGCACGTACAGCGGGACGACGGGGAGCGAGCCCACCACGATCACCACCACGGACAGCAGCACCGGTAGCCACCTGCGGGTCAGCGCGAACGCCGCGGCGCCGATCACCGTGCCCAGCAACAGGAACGGCGCGAACGACGCGATCGCCACGAGGGCCGTGTCGGCGACGTCGATTCTGCTCGTGGCGACGGCCACCGCACCCGACGCGAGACCAGCGCACCCGACACCGACCGCGACGGTACGCCGCACCGTCACTCGATACGCCGGTTGTGCGCCCATCGGGTGAGGGCATTGCGATTGGACTGCTGGGTCTTGCGCAACACGTTCGACGCGTGGGTCTCCACCGTCTTGATCGAGATGACCAGAGACTCCGCGATCTCGCGATAGGTGTAGCCGCGGGCCAGCAACCGCAGCACCTCGAGTTCACGCGGGGTCAACGAGTCGAGCTCGGGATCGAGAGGTGGCTCGGCAACCGCCGATCGGCCCGTGAAGGAGTCGAGCACGAAGCCCGCGAGCCGAGGCCCGAAGACCGCATCGCCACCCGCGACCCGGCGCACCGCGTCCGCGAGCTCGGAGCCGGAGATCGTCTTGGTGACGTACCCACGTGCACCCGCACGAATGACGGCGATGACGTCCTCCGCGGCATCGGACACGCTCAGCGCCAGGCACACCGGACCGGCCGCGATGGCTCGCAGCACGGCCACACCGCCGCCGTCGGGCATGTGGACGTCGAGGAGCACCACGTCGGGCCGCGTCGCGTCGATTCCACGAACCGAGTCCGCCACGGTGCCGGCCTCCCCGACCACCTCGATGTCGCTCTCCCGAGCGAGTTCGGCCCGGACCCCGGACCGGAAGACTCCGTGATCGTCGACCAGGAACACCCGATAGGTGCGGCCGTGTCCTGCGGTCGGATCGCTCACGCGGAGTGGTCCTCCTTCTCTCTCCGGTCGGTGCCGGCGTCGGGTTCGGTGCCGGGTTCGGTGCCGGGTTCGGAATCGTCCGCTCGGGCCCGGGGAAGCCGGAGTCGGACTTCCGTTCCCCTCCCCGGAGACGATCGCACCTCCACCTCACCACCCCGACGCTCGATCCGCGCGCGGACACTCTTGGCCAGTCCCTGCCGATCGTCCGCCACCTCGTCGACGTCGAACCCGCACCCTCGGTCGCGCACGAACACCTCGACGGAGTCGGCGGACGCTTCCGCGAACAGGTCCACGGTCGAGACGCCCGAATGCTTCGCGGCGTTCACCAACGCCTCCCGGGTCGCCCCCAGCAGTGCGGTGGCGGCCTCGCGACTCAACCCGGACGTCCGAGGCGACTCGTCCAGGGCCACGTCCCCCACCGTCACGGGGTCGACGGTCACGCCGTAATGGTCCTCGACCTCGCCCGCGATGGTGGCCAGTGCGCGCGTCAACGATGCGTGATCGGCGTCGCCGCCGCCGAACAGCCATCGCCGCAGTTCCCTTTCCTGGCTTCGGGCCAGGCGGGCGACGGCGGCGGAATCGGTGGACTGCTTCTGGATCAGGGCGAGAGTCTGCAGCACCGAATCGTGCAGATGCGAGGCGATGTCCTCGCGCTCCTCGTTGCGCACTCGGGCGGCACGCTCGTCACCGAGAGCTCGCCACAGCCGCATCCACAACGGAACGGTCAGCAACACGGCGCCGATCACGGTCACCACGACGGCCAGGAGGGAGGACTGCAGCGCCCGCATGTCGACGCGCGACAACACCACCACGAACAACCCGATCACCACGAGCGTCACGCCGGCGACGATGCGCGCCCAGCCCAGTACCGTCGCCCGGCCGGCGGGCCTGCTGGTGAGGCGAGCGCCCGACGCACCGAGACCGGACTCGGCCGAATCGACCCCGGCCGTGTCGAACTCGCGCCACACCAGCGTCGCACCGATCGCCACGACGACCAGCGGAACGATCACCGAGGAGGGACTGCCCGTCAGTCCCCATCCCAGCGCGATGGCGGCGCCGACGCCGATCGCGGCCAGACCGATGGCCCGACGGCGCTCGGTTCCCTCGGCCTTGCGGACGTCCGACCCCGCCGGGGTGAAGATCCACAGAAGCCCGTAGGCCGCGATACCCGCTCCGGCCATGGCGGAGAGAATCGCGAAGACGAGCCGCACGCGGAAGACCTCGACCTGGAGATGGTCCGCGATGCCGCCGGCCACTCCGCCGACGATCCGACCGCCGGACCGACGATGCAGAACCGGGGTCGGGAAAGCGGGCGCCGCCTTCTCGGACGGAACCGACACGGAGGCGGGCAGGGTGGACACCGCTCGATCCTGACACGGACGACGCCCGCGCGGTATCGGGGTTCACCCCCATCTTGCCGACACCGGCCGGCTGCCCGGACACCGCGAAGATCAGGGTCCAGCCCTGATGTGTCCCCGGCCGGGCACGAGCAGAGTGGGCGCCATGAGCACAACCAACGCCACCGTCCAGCTCTCCGACATCTGGCGCACCCGTCCACTCCGGCTCCCCGACCAGGGTCCCGGAGCGGGCGTCGCGGCCGGTATCGGCTTCCGCTACGGCGTCGATCCGGTCCTCGTCCGCGTCGCCTTCGTGGTGTCCACCGTCTTCGGCGGCGCCGGACTCCTGCTGTACCTGTTGGGCTGGTTCGCGTTCACCCGCGTCGGCGATCAGGTCTCCCCCGCCGAGTCGATGATGGGCCATGGTCAGAGCTCACTGTCCAGCACAGGCCGCACCTGGCTGCTGATCGCTCTGCTCGTCGCGGTGGCCGGCTCCGGTCCCGTCGGATTGGGTACGGGGGGTTCGGGTCTCGTGTCGATGGGGCTCATGCTCGCCGGGTGGTACCTACTGCACCGTCGCACTCCGGAGCCGCCGACGATCGCCGCCGGCCCCGCCACCACCACGCTCGCATCGGTACCGCCCGCCTGGAGCCCGTACACGACCCTGCCCGAGCGGTACACACCGGACACACCCACCGTCGATCTGACGAAGAGCAGTTCCCAGCACGCGCCGGAACCGGCGCGGCCGCCCGCATGGGACCCGCTCGGGGTCGCCCCGTTCGCGTGGGACCTGCCCTCGCCGCCGTCGCCCGCACCGGTCCCACCACCGGCGTCGCCGCGGAACTCCAGTCGGTTGACGACCACCGTCATCGGACTCGCGATCATCGCCGCCGCCGTGGCGGCGATGATCGGCCACAAGACGGGCAGTTCGTTCTTCGATCCCACCCGCATCGCGGCGATCGCTCTCGCGGTGGTGGGCGTGGGTCTGCTGATCGGCGCCTTTCTCCGCCGCGGCTACGGACTGCTGGTGGTCGCCGCGCCGCTTGCCGGATTCGTCGTCGTGAGCTCGCCGATCATCGTCTCCGATCCACCCTCGAGCTCGTTCGGCAACGTCGAGGCCGCTCCGACCGTGCTCACGGAACGGGTAACGCCCTACAGCGCCGACCTGGGCAACATCGACCTCGATCTGCGGGGGCTGGAACTCGACGACGATCGGTGGATCACCCTGGATCTGTTCGCGGGCAACGTCGACATCACTCTGCCCCCGGATCTGGACGTGATCGCACACTGCACCGCCGACCTCGGAAACGTGACGTGCCCCAACGAGGGTGGCGTCGACGGCGGGTCCGACGGCATGAACGGCGGCCCCGTACTCACCATCGACGCTCGCACATCACTCGGAAACGTGGAGGTTTCTCGTGGCTGACCGATCCGATCGCGCCCGCGGCTTTCCCTCGATCCCCCTGCTGCTCGCCGGCCTCGCCGCGTCGGGACTGTCGGCCCTCGCGCTGCTGGGCGTCGACCTCACCGCACTGTTGAGCGGCGACGGAGCGGGATGGTTCCTGATGATCCCGGCCATCGTCGTCGGCGTCCTGCTCTTGCTGATCCCGGGGCGCTCGCGCCGCCGCCGCACCGATTGACGGTGCGGCCGCGGCTCATTCCCACTCGATGGTGCCCGGGGGCTTGCTCGTGACGTCCAGGACGACACGATTGACCTCGGGCACCTCGTTCGTGACCCGGGTCGAAATGCGTTCCAGGACGTCGTAGGGCAGACGTGTCCAGTCCGCCGTCATGGCGTCCTCGCTGGAGACGGGACGCAGCACGATCGGGTGCCCGTAGGTACGCCCGTCACCTTGGACGCCGACGCTGCGCACATCGGCCAGCAGCACCACCGGACACTGCCAGATCTGCGCGTCGAGCCCGGCCATCGTGAGTTCCTCTCGGACGATGGAGTCCGCGTGGCGCAGGGTGCGGAGGCGTTCACCGTCGACCGCGCCGATGATGCGGATCGCCAGACCGGGACCGGGGAACGGCTGGCGCCCCACGATGTCCTCGGGGAGACCGAGTTCGCGGCCCACCGCACGCACCTCGTCCTTGAACAGAAGCCGGAGCGGCTCGACGAGAGCGAACTGCAGATCGTCCGGGAGTCCGCCGACGTTGTGGTGACTCTTGATGTTGGCCGTGCCGCTGCCGCCACCGGACTCCACCACGTCCGGGTACAGCGTGCCCTGGACCAGGAATTCGACCGTGTTGCCCTCGGCAGCCGTCTCGCCCAGCACCTCGGACACCGCACCTTCGAAGGAGCGGATGAACTCGCGCCCGATGATCTTGCGCTTGGTCTCCGGATCGGTCACGCCGTCGAGTTCGCGGAGGAACGTCTCCGTGGCCTCGACGGTGACCAGCCGAGCACCGGTCGCCGCGACGAAGTCCTGCTGGACCTGCTCCCGCTCCCCGGCGCGCAGCAGACCGTGATCGACGAACACGCACGTCAATCGATCGCCGATGGCGCGCTGCACCAATGCGGCCGCCACGGCGGAGTCCACTCCACCCGACAGTCCGCAGATGGCCTGGCCGTCACCGACCTGCTCGCGGATTCGGTCGACGAGAGCGTCGGCGATGTTCGCGGCCGTCCAGGTGGGGGCGATCCCGGCGATGTCGTGAAGGAAGCGCGAGAGGATGTGCTGGCCGTGCGGAGAGTGCAGTACCTCCGGGTGGTACTGGACACCGGCCAGGCGTCGGGCGCGGTTCTCGAATGCGGCGACGGGAGCCCCGGCACTGGACGCGACGACCTCGAATCCCTCGGGGGCCTCGGTGACGGCGTCACCGTGACTCATCCACACCGGCTGGGTCGCCGGAAGTCCGTCGTGCAGCGAGCCGCCGGAGACCGACAGTTCCGTGCGTCCGTATTCGCGAGTCCCGGTGTGACTGACGGTCCCGCCCAGCGCGCCCGCCATGGCCTGGAAGCCGTAGCAGATACCGAACACGGGAACGTCGAGATCGAACAGTGCCGGATCGAGCGCCGGGGCACCGTCCGAGTACACGCTCGACGGACCGCCGGACAGGACGATCGCGGCGGGGCGCCGTTCCGCCATCTCCGACACGGTCATCGTGTGGGGTACGACCTCGGAGAACACCCGCGCCTCGCGCACCCGACGGGCGATCAGCTGGGCGTACTGGGCGCCGAAGTCGACCACCAGTACGGGATTCTGCTGGGTCGGATCGGGCAGCGAGGAGTCGGTCACGCGCACAGTCTAATGACGCCGACCGAGGCGAATCCCCGGGTGGTCGCGGGCCGTCGTCTCACGCGGGAGCGGACGGCGCCAACGACCTTCCCGACGACGTGATGTCCACGATCGGCAACACGAGTGCACCGGGAGCATGGGCAGGAACCACCGGGCTGCGCGGCGCGATGGGCTCGAGCCGCACGTAGTCCTCCCCCTGCGCCGGACGCCGGTCCAGCTCCCCCTTGTTGGGCCACAGCGACGCGGCCCGCTCGGCCTGGGCGCTGATGGTCAACGACGGGTTCACCCCGAGGTTCGCCGAGACGGACGACCCGTCGACGATGCTCAGCGTCGGGTACCCGTGCACTCGCTGGTACGGGTCGATCACTCCGTGCTCGGGGTCGGAGGAGATCACGCAGCCACCGAGGAAGTGTGCGGTGAGGGGGACGTTGAAGACCTCGCCCCAGGTACCTCCCGCGATGCCGTCGATCTTCTTCGCGATCCGCCGGGTCGCCTCGTTGCCCGCCGGAATCCACGTCGGGTTCGGCTGCCCGTGCCCTTGCTTCGAGGTGACGCGGCGGCCGAACGGACCCCGCTTGGTGTACGTGGTGATCGAGTTGTCGAGGTTCTGCATGACGAGCGCGATGATGGTTCGCTCGCTCCACCTGCTCGTGTTGAGCATGCGCAGGAACTTCGCCGGGTTCTTCACCACCAGCGCCAGGAACTTCAGCCACCGCGGCATCCGGCCGCCGCCGTCGGTCATGAGCGTCTGCAGCAGCCCCATGGCGTTGGATCCCTTGCCGTAGCGGCAGGGCTCGATGTGTGTGTCCGCCGTCGGATGGAACGACGACGTGATCGCGACACCGCGCGTGAGGTCCATCGACGGATCGACCTTCAGGCGACCCGCGCCGACGATCGATTCGGAGTTGGTACGCGTGAGCTCGCCCAACTTCGGCGACAGCCGTGGCAGCGATCCGGTGTCCTTGAGCTTGTGCAGCAGCTGCTGAGTGCCCCAGGTTCCGGCCGCCAACACCACGTTCGACGCCCGGAACGTCTTGCGTCCCTTGCCGATCCAGGCACCGGTGCGCTCGGTCGCGACCTCCCAGCTGCCGTCGGCCCGCGGGGTCAGATCGGTGACCGTGGTCATGGGCACGATCTCGACGCCCGCGCGCTCGGCGAGGCCGAGGTAGTTCTTGAGCAGCGTGTTCTTGGCGCCGTGTCGGCACCCCGTCATGCACTCACCGCACTCGATGCAGCCGGTCCGATCCGGTCCGACGCCACCGAAGTACGGGTCCTTCACCGTCTCACCCGGCTCGGCTCCGAAGAACACCCCGACCGGGGTCTGGATGAACGTGTCCCCCACACCCATGTCCTCGGCGACGGACTTCATCACGTCGTCCGCAGGCGTCATGTGCGGGTTCTGCACCACCCCGAGCATCTTCTGCGCCTGCTCGTAGAACGGGGTGAGCTCGCTGTGCCAGTCGGTGATGTGCTTCCACTGCTTGTCCTCGAAGAACGACAGCGGCGGCTGGTACAGCGTGTTCGCGTAGTTCAGCGAACCGCCGCCGACGCCCGATCCCGCCAGGATCAGGCAGTCGCGCAGGAGGTGGACGCGCTGGATTCCGAAGCATCCGAGCTTGGGCGCCCAGAGGAACTTCTTGAGGTCCCAGCTGGTCTTGGCGAACTCGGCGTCCTCGAATCGGCGACCCGCTTCGAGGACTCCGACGCGGTACCCCTTCTCCACGAGGCGCAGCGCGGTGACACTGCCACCGAACCCGGACCCCACGACGAGGACGTCCCAATCGAGTCCGTCCCCGTTCACCCGCTTGCCGCTCATGCACGCCTCCGCTCGTAAAGCACACCGTCGATTGTGACTGCGACCACCAGATTACCGTACGTGTAACAAGCAGTGACAGGAAAACGACGGGTGCCCTACCGACGGAGACTCACGTTCTCAGCCGCGGATGTTGAGGCCCACCTTCTGGAACTCCTTGAGGTCCGAGTATCCGGCCTTGGCCATGGAGCGTCGCAGACCACCGACCAGATCCAACGAACCGAAGGGATCGTTCGACGGGCCGGTCAGCACGCGGTCGAGGCTCGGCCGCTCGCCGAACGAGACGGGAAGCAGCGCGCCGCGCGGCATGGACGGATGCGCCGCGGCCGACGGCCAGTACCACCCGCGCCCGGGCGCCTCCGCCGCGAGCGCCAACGGCGCACCCAACACCACGGCGTCGGCGCCGCACGCGATCGCCTTCGCGAGGTGACCCGACGTCGTGATGTCGCCGTCCGCCAGAACGTGCACGTAACGGCCGCCGGTCTCGTCGAGGTAGTCCCGACGCGCGGCCGCGGCGTCGGCGATGGCCGTCGCCATCGGAACCCCGATACCGAGAACCTCGCCGGTGGTGGTCGCACCCTCGGTGGAGCCGTAGCCCACGATCACGCCCGCTGCTCCGGTGCGCATCAGGTGCAGCGCCGTCCGGTGATCGCTCACGCCGCCGGCCACCACGGGCACGTCGAGCTCGGCGATGAACGTCTTGAGGTTCAGCGGCTCCGCGCCGGCGACCGCCACGTGCTCGGCGCTGATGATGGTGCCCTGGACCACGAGCAGATCGACACCGGCGGCCACGAGCGCCGGGGTCAACGACCGCGCACTCTGCGGACTCACCCGCACCGCCACGGTGACTCCGGCGTCACGCACCTGCGCGACGGCGGCGGCGAGCAGATCCGGTTGCATCGGTGCCGCGTGCAGCTTCTGCAGGAACTCCACCGGGGCGTCGGCATCGACGTCGGACTCGGCGATGTGCACCAACTGCTCGATCTTCGACCCGACATCCGCGTGCCGGGCCCACAGGCCCAGGCCGTTGATCACGCCGAGGCCGCCCCGTTTACCCAGCTCGATGGCGAACGACGGTGACACCAGGGCATCCGTGGGATGCGCGAGGATCGGGACGTCGAACCGGTACGCGTCGAGCTGCCATGCCGTCGACACCTCCTTCGACGAGCGAGTGCGTCGGGACGGGACGATGTCGACGTCCGCGAGTTCGTAGGTTCGACGGGCCGTTCGGCCCATGCCAATTTCCACCAGGTCGCGCACGCGCGTCCTCTCTTTCGGTTCGTGTGACGGGACGGGCGACTCAGCGAACGGTGTAGTTCGGTGCCTCGACGGTCATCGTGATGTCGTGCGGATGGCTTTCCTTGAGTCCGGCCGAGGTGATCTGGACGAACTGCGCTTCCTGCAGGTCCTCCACGCTCGTCGACCCCGTGTAGCCCATCGCGGCGCGAAGACCACCGGTGAGCTGGTGGATGACCTGCGACAGCGGACCCCGGAACGGCACTCGACCCTCGATACCCTCGGGAACCAGCTTGTCCTCGGCGAGCACGTCGTCCTGGAAGTAACGGTCCTTCGAGAAGGACTTGGCCGCCCCCCGGCCCTGCATCGCACCCAGCGAACCCATGCCGCGGTAGCTCTTGAACTGCTTGCCGCCCACCAGGATCAGCTCCCCCGGAGATTCTGCGGTACCGGCCAGCAACGACCCGAGCATCGCCGTCGACGCCCCGGCCGCCAGCGCCTTCGCGATGTCACCGGAGAACTGCAGTCCACCGTCGGCGATCACCGGGACCCCGGCCGGCTTGCACACGGCGACGGCTTCCATGATGGCGGTGATCTGCGGGGCTCCGACCCCGGCGACCACGCGCGTGGTGCAGATGGATCCGGGCCCGACGCCCACCTTCACGCCGTCGGCACCGGCCTCGACCAGCGCTCGGGCCCCGGATCGGGTCGCGATGTTGCCGCCGATGACCTGGACCCGGTCCCCGACCTCACCCTTGACCTTGCGGACCATCTCGAGCACTTGCGAGTTGTGACCGTGGGCGGTGTCGACGACGAGGACGTCGACGCCGGCGTCGGCGAGGGACATCGCGCGCGACCAGGCGTCGTCACCCACACCGACCGCCGCTCCGACGAGCAGACGGCCGTCCCGGTCCTTGGTGGCCAGGGGGTGCTGCTCGGTCTTCACGAAATCCTTGACGGTGATGAGGCCGGTCAGGGCGCCCTGTCCGTCGACGATCGGCAATTTCTCGATCTTGTGGCGCCGCAGCAGGCCCAGTGCCGCGTCGGCGGTGACGCCCTCACGCGCGGTGACCAGCGGAGCCTTGGTCATGATCTCGGAGACCCGTCGGTTCTGATCGACCTCGAAGCGCATGTCGCGGTTGGTGATGATGCCGACGAGTGCGCCGGTCTCGTCCGTGACCGGAAGGCCCGAGATCCGGAACTTCGCACACATCGCGTCGACCTCGGCGAGAGTGTCCGACGGCTTGCAGGTGACCGGGTTCGTGACCATCCCCGCCTCGGAACGCTTGACCACCTCGACCTGCGCGGCCTGATCCTGCGCCGACAGGTTCCGATGCAGCACACCCATACCCCCGGCGCGCGCCATGGCGATCGCCATCCGCGCCTCGGTGACGGTGTCCATCGCGCTGGACACCAGCGGGACCCGGAGGCGGATGTCGCGGGTCAACTGGCTCGAGGTGTCGACCGTGCTGGGAATCAGATCCGACGCGGCCGGAATCAGGAGAACGTCGTCGAAGGTCAGACCGAGCATCGCGACCTTGTTCGGGTCGTCGCCGCCGGTGCGTACACGGCCGCCGACCTCGTCGCTGTCGTGGACGCCGGAACGGTCTGGGTTACTCATACGAAAGGGGCCCTCCTGAGCTGGTGAAACACCATCGAAACGAACGTTGGTGAGGTGAAGCCGATCCGTTGCGCTCGGACTCGTGAGTGCGTACGGACGCGATCACGGCAGTGTCGCCACGTGCACGAATCCTTCCGGGCGCTCGCGGTACATGGTATCGGCTGCGCAGAACGATCGATGCACGTACCGCTGGCGCAGACCGCCCATCGCTGCGTACCGTGGAGCCGTGCGCGATCAACTGCCTCCAGGTCTGCCGCCGGATCCCTTCGCCGGTGACCCCGCCGACCCCTCGGCCGCTCTCGACGCCATCGAGCCGGGCCAGCCTCTCGACCCGCAGGAACGGCTCGCGGTCGAGGAGGACCTCGCCGATCTCGCGGTCTACGAGGCGCTCCTCGCGCACCGCGGCGTCCGCGGACTCGTGGTGTGCTGCGAGGACTGCCAGCAAGACCACTACCACGACTGGGACATGCTGCGCGCGAATCTCCTGCAGCTCCTCGTCGACGGCACGGTCCGCCCGCACGAGCCCGCCTTCGATCCCATTCCGGACGCGTACGTCACGTGGGACTACTGCCGTGGTTACGCGGACGCATCGATGAACGACGCGCTGCACGCCGACGGTTACGACGCCTGAGCCGTCCCCTTCGAACGGCCTTCCGCCGACCGAACCTGCGATAGAACGAAACTTCGATAGAACCGCACAGACACCACCGACGCCCGCCGAATCATTCGGCGGGCGTCGGTGTGATCTGTTGTGGCGGGTCAGTTGCCGCCGTCCGGCTGTGTCAGTTGGAGCCGTCCGGCAGCGGTAGCGGCACCGACAGAGTGGGGGTCGACGCCGGAACACGCAGAATGGTGAGCGGAGACCCGGTCGTCGTCGGAGCCGGTGTGGTCGGCACCGTCTGCTCGGGCGGGAAGAATGGCGGCAATTGCAGATCGGTCGGCAACTGCAGGGTCGTCGGCAGCGGCCACGACGGGATCACGGGAGGCGCAACCGGAGGTACCTCGGGAAGCGAAGGAATCACGTCACCCGGTACGGACGGCACCGTGGGCACGACGGGAGCCCGGGTCGGCGCCGTCGAGGTGGGCGCCGGGGGTGCGGGCGGGGGCGGAGGAGGCGTCAACCGCGAGAGCTCCGAGCTCAGCCGGGCCCACCAGCTCTCGATCTGTGCACGCTGCTCCTCGTCGCGAATGGCGGGAGCGCGCTCGGCGGCCTGCGCCAGACGCGTCGTCGCCACCTGTGCGTCGCCGCGGGCCAGGGCGGCCTCGACCTCTTCGAGTGCGTTCGTCGTGTCGACTCGAGCCACGGTCGAGTCGGCCTGCTGGGTGAACACGACCTCCTTGACCTTCCAGAGCGGATCGCCCGGCACGGCGCTGTAGGAGAACGCGGTCATGCCGCCGATGACGAACGCCACGGCCGCAGCGGCGCCGGCGACCGGGCGCAGCAGGCGTAACCGGTTACGGGTGCGCCGGCGATGCAGCTCGTCGGCCGCGATGACGGCCTCGACGGCGGCGGCGACCTCGTCCAGATCGGGACGCTCGGGGAGCGGCGCAGCCATCAGTTCACTGCGCCAGTCGGCCAACAGCCCGGCCAGGAGGTATTCGTCGTCGCTGTCCGTCGACACGGGTCCGTCGCCGGCGATCGCGTCGATGAGCGCGTCGTCACGGCGCACGGCCATGATGTCGACCGGATCCATCGCGTCCTCGTGGTCCGCGTCACCCGAGTGATCTCGGCGATCCGCGCGACCGGCGTCGGCGTAGGGGTCGGCGCGGCGTGCGTCGTCACGATCGAAGTCCCTAGCCATATTTGTCACCTGCTCCCGTTACTACTGTCTTCAATTTGGCGATCGCCCGGTGTTGCGCCACACGAACGGCTCCCGCCGTACTACCCACCACCGCGGCAGTTTCCTCGGCCGACAGCCCGGCAACCAACCGGAGAACGAGGATCTCGCGGTGCTTGTCGGAAAGAGTGGACAGCAGTTCCGTCATGCGACGTCCTGCCTCGGAATCGAGGGCCCGTTGCTCGGGCCCTTGGTCCGTGGACATGACATCCGGTACATCGGCCATCGGATCGGATTTGTTACGGGAGGAGCTGCGATGGGCGTCGGCCACCTTGTGGGACGCGATTCCGTAGACGAACGCCATGAAGGGCCGGCCTTGGTCCTCGTAACGCGGGAGCGCCGTCATGACCGCGATGCACACTTCCTGGGCCACGTCGTCGGCACTCGTCTGCCCGCGCTCACCCGCACCGACACGGGCTCTGCAGTAACGAACCACGGCGGGACGAATGGTCTCGAGAACGGTCGAGAGCGCACCCCGGTCACCGCGAGCAGCGGCCGCGACAGCGGAGTCCAACCCCTCACCCGTGACACTCATCGTCAGTGCGTTTCCCCGCTCGCGAACGGCCCACCCCGGCTTCGGGCGCGCTTCCACCGACCGGCGGAACGTGTCAAGGATAGTCGGGTCGGGCGTTCACCCGGTCCAGACCGTCCGGTCCGGCCGGTTCTACGTCCGAAATATCCCGCCTCGTTGCCGAATCGCAACCTCGGCACGCCCCCTTCGGTCGGCGGCATCGGTGACACCGACGGCGTCGGCCACCGCTGCGGCCGCCCAGGCGAGTGGGAGGAACCCGTGATTCTCGCACTCGTCCAGGACGTCCACCGACAGGGTTCGGGCCCGAGCGGCGTGGCCCGACACGAGATGAGCCGCGGCGAGGACCAGATCGGACTTGAGGAGATGACGCGCAGAAGACGTCGCCGCCGCCTGTTCGACCGCGGCGGTGGCGAACAGGACCGCCGCCGAGCCGTCGCCTCCCGCCATCGCGATCTCCGCGGCGACCCAGTTGATACGAATCGCCGACCGATCGAATCCGTCCGCTCCCCCGGACCCCGGTCGCCTCGCCGCTCGGGCGCGCTCGAGCAGGACGGCGGCCCGTTCCAGTCGCATCGGACCGATCGAATCGGCCGCGAGTCCCACCAGGGCGTCCGTGACCGCGTCGACCGATCGCGGTGAGTGGTGCGGACCGAGTCCGATGGTCGTCAGCGCGCGCCCGTCCGCGACCGACGCCGACGCGTGTCGACCCAACTGGCGCAGCAACGACGCCTCCAACGACCACGCGAGCGACCGCACGGCGGTATCGGAACAGTGACGCAACGAGCGTGCTCCGGTGAACGCAGCGGCATATCGACCGGTGGCGCCGTCACCGACGGCGCGATGCCACCGACCGACCGACGTCGGGTTCGGGTCGAGAGAGGCATCGAGGACGTCGGGATCGGCCATGGGGAAACACGGTAGACGTCGGTAGTTTTCCGCAATGTAACAATCGGTTCGAACCGCTCGATTCGACCGTGAAGTTTCGCATTCTTGACGGGTGTGTGACGGCCCGGTTACCGAACACGGCGAATCGACCCGTTTCACCACAACTATGACACCTGAGTTAAATAACTGCAGGTCGAACTATGTATCTCACCACGAATTCGGTCTATTGACTGGTCTTCCGGCACCGCTCTACCGTGAAACCCAGTTCGTGAAGCCCACCGGAAAACCACCCGAGCCAGCACGAACGTGCCGCATGCGGAGAGTCGTAGGAGTACACAATGCCCCAGCCGAATCACCTTCCCGGTCCCAATGCCGACATCTGGGATTGGCAGATGCACGGATCCTGCCGCGGCGTCGATTCCGCCATGTTCTTCCATCCCGACGGTGAACGCGGCCGGGCCCGCGCCCAGCGCGAGCTGAAGGCGAAGGAGATGTGCCGCGCCTGCCCGGTCCTCGCCCAGTGCCGCAGCCATGCCCTCGCAGTGTGCGAGCCGTACGGCATCTGGGGCGGGATGTCGGAGACGGAACGCGAGGCCTTCGCACGACGAAACCGTCGACGCCTGGCGTCGTGAGAGACGAACGAGGGCCCCACCGGACGTACCGGTGGGGCCCTCGTTCGTGGGTGGAGAAGGCTCGGCGCCGAGCAGGGTCAGCGCCGAGTGCGATCAGTGGCTGTGGCCGTGACCGTGTCCCTCGTCCTCCGCCTCTTCGGGCTTGTCGACGATGGTCGATTCCGTCGTGAGAATCATCTTCGCGACGGAAGCCGCGTTGACCACTGCGGATCGGGTGACCTTGACCGGATCGATGACACCCTCGGCGACGAGGTCCCCGTAGGTGAGCGTCGCCGCGTTGAATCCGGTGTTGTCGTCGGCCTCGACCAGCTTTCCGACGACGACGCTGCCCTCGACACCGGCGTTGGTCGCGATCCAGAACATCGGGGCACGCAGCGCGATACGCACGGCCTCGACGCCGATGGCCTCGTCGCCGGTGAGCCCCAGGTTGTCCTTCAGTCCACGGCTGGCGTGGACCAGGGCGGCTCCACCTCCGGACACGATGCCTTCCTCGACGGCCGCCTTGGCCGCGTTGACCGCATCCTCCACGCGAAACTTTCGCTCCTTGAGGTCGGTCTCCGTGGCGGCACCGACGCGAATGACCGCGACGCCGCCGGCCAACTTGGCGAGCCGCTCCTCGAGCTTCTCGCGGTCCCAGTCGGAGTCCGTCGCGTCGATCTCACGGCGCAGCTGTCCGACCCGATCGGAGATGGCCTCCGACGTTCCCGCACCCTCGACGATCGTCGTGTTGTCCTTGGTGACGACCACACGACGTGCACTACCGAGCAGGTCCAGCGTCGCCTCGCGCAACGTCAGGCCGATGTCCGAGTTGATGACCGTGGCTCCGGTGACGACGGCGAGGTCCTCGAGGAACGCCTTGCGACGATCGCCGAAGAACGGTGCCTTGACCGCCACGGCCTTGACCGTCTTGCGGATCGAGTTGACCACGAGGGTCGACAGTGCTTCGCCTTCGATGTCCTCGGCGATGATCAGAACGGGCTTGCCCGCCTCCGCGATCTTCTCGAGCAGCGGCAGGAAGTCGGGCAGCGAGCTGATCTTGTCGCGGAACAACAGGACCTGTGCGTCCTCGAGTACCGCTTCCTGGGTGTCGGTGTCCGTCACGAAGTACGGCGAGAGGTAGCCCTTGTCGAACTGGACGCCCTCGGTGACCACCAACTCGGAGACGAGCGAGCTCGACTCCTCCACGGTGACGACGCCGTCGGTGCCCACGCGGGTCAGCGCTTCGCCGACCATCTCGCCGATGATCTCGTCTCGCGACGACACGGTGGCGACCTGGGCGATGGACTTCTGTCCCTCGACCGGCACCGCTGCGGCCAGCAGGGCCTCCGTCACGTGATCGACGGCCTTGGAGATGCCGGCACCGAGCGCAATGGGGTTCGCACCTGCGGCGACGTTCTTCAGGCCGACCTTGACCAAGGCCTGGGCGAGCACGGTGGCCGTGGTGGTGCCGTCGCCGGCGACGTCGTTGGTCTTGGTGGCGACGCTCTTCACCAGCTGCGCGCCGAGGTTCTCGAAGGGGTCCTCGAGGTCGATCTCACGCGCGATGGACACGCCGTCGTTGGTGACGGTCGGGCCACCGAAGGCCTTGGCCAGCACCACGTGGCGACCGCGTGGGCCGAGGGTGACCTTGACGGCGTCGGCCAGCTGATCGACACCGCGCTCGAGGCTGCGTCGGGCTGTCTCGTTGAATTCGATTTGCTTTGACATGTGGCTTCGCAGAGCTCCTGGTTGGACGGCAGAAACGCACTCCGCCCCGGGTCCTCAGTCGAAGACGCCGGGGCGGAACACGTAGGGCTTACTTGGAGATGACTGCCAGCACGTCGCGTGCGGACAGGATCAAGTACTCCTCGCCGGCGTACTTGATCTCGGTGCCGCCGTACTTGCTGTAAATGACGGTGTCACCTTCTTTGACATCGACGGGAATGCGATTCCCCTTGTCGGTCACGCGGCCTTCGCCGACTGCGACCACGGTGCCCTCTTGGGGCTTCTCCTTGGCCGTGTCGGGGATGACCAGACCGGAGGCGGTCGTCGTCTCGGCCTCTACGGCCTGGACGAGGATCTTGTCCTCGAGCGGCTTGATGTTCACGCCTGCCACGATGAGCCCTCCACTTTCACGAATTGTCGGGCCGAGGCTCGTCCTCGGCACCTGATTGTTCTGTTCCGTACTGGTGTTTCAGGTACCTGGTGCTTATGTACCTGATGTGTACCTGATGGTGCATGTCGTGCCGGTGATGCTGGGACATCCGATCCGCTTCCCGTCGTCGCGGGTGCCGGGAGGCCGACCGGGTATCTCACTGGCACTCTATACGTGCGAGTGCCAGCACTCAACCGCCACGGCTGCGAGAGTTTTCGCCGTGTCCCGACAGCCCACCCGATCGTCCATCCGGCGGCATCCGCAACACGGAATCGACCGTCGAGCCGGGCGACGGCAGAACAGGCCCATGGTTTCCGAGAAATTGTCGCCGCCGAACGCACTGGTAGAGGCAGCATCCACTGCCGTTGCTGTCCGCGACGACGCGAAGGCAGGCGATATTTCGCGCCGCTATAGGTAACATTCGGATAACGCCACGACGTACCGGACAGTCCGAAAGGGGGCACACGATGAGTGAGAGGACCACCGGCGAGCAGAATGCTGCGCCGCCCACGGTCTCCATCGGCGTGTCCGCCGGCTCCGAAGTCGCCTGTTGCGCGGTTCTCACCACGGCGTCGGACGGCACCGAGACCTTCGACTACCGCACGATCACGTCCGACGGAGGTCGTGTCGACACCGGCGAGATGGTCGCCACCTCGCTCGATCTCGCGGCCGAGCACCTCCTCGACCCGAGCGATTCCGCCTCGACGCTGCATCCGCAGCGGCACATCGCGGTCGCCTACCGAGCCGAGGGACGCTCTCGATCCATCCTGACCGCGGCACGCCGTCGAGGGTTGGCGCTCGAATCGGCCGACCTGCTGTCCGAGACCGACGCCGCCCTGTGGTGGTTGCGCCACACCGGTGAGGTCGCCCGCTACTCGACCGTCGCCATCGTCGACATCGGTGCCGCGGGCACCAGCGTGAGTGTGGTCGACCAGGTCGACGGAACCGAGTTCTCCTCCATCCGCACCGATGCCGTCGGCGGTGTCGCGCTGGATCGCAGCCTGCTCGCGTCGCTCAGCCCTCGCCTGCCGGCAGCCAAGGCGAGCGACCGCGTACTGCTCGCAGCACGGCTTCGCACCGCGAAAGAGCAACTCTCCCTGCGGGACCGCGTCACCGTCGACCTCGCGGGCGACGACACCCTGACCGTGACGCGGGCGGAGTTCGACACGGCCGCGGCGAACGCCGCCGCCGCGCTCGGCGCAGCGGTGCGGCACGCCGTCGCCGCTTCCGGCCGCACCCCCGACGCCGTTGCGGTGGTCGGAGGCGGAGCGCACGTGCCCGTTCTGATCGCCGCCGTCCGCCGAGCAGTGCCGGCGACGCTCATCGTGGCCGACGAACCGGACTCCGCCGTCGCCAAGGGAGCAGCTCTCGCCGCCCGAGCGTCGGCGCGGCCGATACCCGGCTCGGTACGCACGTCCGGTGCCGCCGTCGGTGTCGGTGTGCGCACCGTCGGCCTCGTCGCTGCGGCCTGCACGGCCATGGCCGTCGTTCTCGCGTACGGCGTTCAGGCCCTGGTGCCCGAGCGCAGCGGAGACGTCTCCCCCACCTCGAGCGACGTGACGGTGATGGACGTGCCGTCACCGCCGGCGCCGACAGCACCCGAACTCACGGGCGGCTGGGGTGAGGCCGGCGACTGGGCCGCGACACGCGGACCGGCCGAGCCACCCGAGGTGCGGACCTGGTCGACACCGGGCCGTTCCCCCGAAGCCTCGACACCGACCTGGACTCCTCCGGCTCTCCCGGTCGCGCCCTCGACGTCCGACGTGGCGCCCGAACCGGCCGAGCCGACTCCGAGCCTTCGTCCGGCTCCGGACCTCCCGACGATCGTCCTACCGCCGCTGCCGACCGTGCCGCCGTGGTTCCCGGAGTTGCCCGAGGGCCCGCCGGTCGGCGAGACGCCGAACCCGGAGACGACGACCGATCCGGCGACCCCCGGGGAGGGAACCACGCCGCAGCCCTCCGAGCCCGCCCTGCCGTCGTCGGAACCCCTACCGGGGGTGGCCCCGACGCCCACCACGAGCGCCGAGGAGTCGACGGACGGTGGGATCGACGGCGCCGCCTCCCGATCCGCGCCGACCCCCACGGGCTGACCCCCCACCGGCTGATTCCTGCGGGCCGACCCCTGCGGACCGACCGGAAGCCTTCGCCCCGCGAAGGTGTCAGCTCACCTGGCTGACGGAGACCGGCAGTCCGGGATCGGTGGCGGCGGTCAGCGCGGACGGTTCGGCCCCACCGGCCGCGATGTGCGCTCCCAGCGTCGCGATCATGACGCCGTTGTCGGTGCACCGTCGCGGCGTCGGAACGCGCAGCGTGATGCCGGCTTCGGCGCACCGTTCCTCGGCGAGGGATCGGATCCGCGAGTTCGCGGTCGCGCCACCGCCGAGTACCAACGTACGAACGTCGTGATCGCGGGCTGCACGCACGGCCTTCATGGTCAACACATCGGCCACGGCCTCCTGGAAGGACGCGGCCACATCGGCCACCACCATCTCGGTTCCCGCGCGTCGTGCGGACTCGACGTGGCGTGCGACCGCGGTCTTGAGCCCGGAGAACGAGAAGTCGTACCGCGCGTCGCGCGGACCGGTCATCCCGCGCGGAAACGCGATCGCGGTCGGGTCACCCTGCGCGGCAAGAGCATCGAGCACCGGTCCGCCCGGATATCCGAGACCGAGCAGGCGAGCGACCTTGTCGAACGCCTCGCCCGCGGCGTCGTCCACGGTGCTTCCCAACTCGACCAGAGGTTCCGCGAGGTCGGTGACCTGCAGCAGGTGCGTGTGACCGCCCGAGACGAGCAAGGCGATGCATTCCGGCATCGGACCGTGTTCGAGCGTGTCCACCGCGACGTGGCCACCCAGGTGATTGACGGCGTAGAACGGCACGTCCCATGCCGCTGCGTAGGCCTTGGCGGCGGCCACACCCACGAGCAGAGCGCCGGCCAGTCCGGGCCCGATGGTGACGGCGATGGCGTCCGGCCGGGACACCCCGGCCGCCGCGAGGGCACGGCGCATGGTCGGAACCATCGCCTCCAGGTGCGCACGGGACGCGATCTCGGGAACCACGCCACCGAAGCGGGCATGCTCGTCGACGCTCGACGCCACCTCGTCGGCCAGCATCTCGCACGTTCCGGCGCTCGGACCGTTCTCGTGGTAGCGAACGATCCCCACCCCGGTCTCGTCACACGAACTCTCGATCCCCATGACGATCATCGCTCTGCCACCTTCGGCGTCGTGGGAGCGGCGTCTCGACGCATCGTGAACGCGTCCGCGCCGCTCGGTTGGTAATACCTCTTCCGCGTCCCCACCACCTCGAACCCCTCGCGGAGGTAGAGCTCGATCGCCGCCTCGTTGTCCGTGCGTACCTCCAGGAACACCGGGCCACCGTGGGCGTCGGACTCGGCCAGCATCGCGGAGAGCAGCACGGCCCCGATTCCGCGTCGCTGCCGGGCCGGGTCCACCCCGATGGTGTGGACCTCCGACTCGGTGTTCGGCGCGGAGCCCAGCAGCGCGATGCCCGCGTACCCGGCGACGGTGCCGTCGTCGTCGCGCACCACGAAGTAGCGGGAGTGCGGCGCGGTGACCTCGGCGACGAAGGCCGACGCGGGCCACGGTCCGTCGGTGGGGAACAGCAACGTCTCGAGGTCCGCGCACCGTTCGGCGTCGGTGACGCGCATGGGCTCGGCTCGCGGTGTCATCGAACCCGGTCCGCCGTGGCGACGGCGTCGGGTCGGCGCAAGTACTGCGGAATCATCTCCGCCGGCGGGTCTCCGCGTCGCACCGCGTCGGCGGCCACTGACACGAGCGACACCGGGGACGGGCTCTCGATCGGCTCGACCGGTAGGTCGACCATGTCGACGTGGGATGCGGATCCGGCCACCACCTCGCAGTCGCGTACGTCGACGTCCGACGGGGCGCTCACGTGTGGGCCGTCGATGCAGCTGCCGTCCCGGAAGCGGGCCCAGTACACCTCTCGTCGTCGCGCGTCGGTGAGGACGAGCACCGGCCGGTCACCCGGAACCGACGCGGCGATCGCGTCCAGGCTGCCCACCGGGTACACCGGGATGCCGAGAGCGTCACCGAAGGCGGCCGCGGTCACCATGCCGACGCGCAACCCGGTGAAGGGTCCGGGCCCGTTCCCCACCACGACGGCGTCGAGATCGGCGGGCGTGACGTCGCCCTCGGCAAGGCATTCCAGGATGTTGGGGGTCAGCACCTCCGCGTGCAGACGCGGATCGACGGTGACGCGCGTGGCCACCGACTCCGGTGCGGCCTCGGTCAACCGGACGAGTCCGGCGGTGACCGCGGGGGTGGAGGTGTCGATCGCGAGAACAAGCACGGGCATCGAGGCTACTCGCCTTCCGGAATCCACTTCCACGACGCGGTCCGGACGTCCGACTCCGGTTCGCGTCGCAGCCGCACCAGCAAGTGACGCTCGACGAGGCCGTTCACCAGGTCCTCACCCCACTCGACGACCACCACGGAATCGGTGAGTTCGGTGTCGAGGTCGAGCGCGTCGAGCTCGTCGAGGGGCGAGGCGCCGGTGCCCAGGCCCAGGCGGTAGGCATCGACGTGAACCAGTCCCACGGTCGACTGCCCCGGCCGGTGTGTACGCGCGATGACGAACGTCGGCGAGCTCACCCGGCCGATCACCCCGAGGCCGCGGGCGATGCCTTTGGTGAGCGTGGTCTTTCCGGCGCCGAGCGGACCGTCGAGCACGATCACGTCGCCCGCGGACACCTCCGCCGCCAGTCGTTCACCGAGGCGCTCGGTGTCCTCGGCGGTGGACAGCACCATCTCAGCCAACGGTCCTCCTCGCCGGGTCGGCAGGACGCCGCCCCGACCGTGCTCGGGTCACCAGTCTGTCGATCGCGTCGTTCACCGCGTCCGGGAATTCGAGCTGCACCAGGTGTCCACCGTTGCGCACGCGGACCATCTCGCTGTTCGGGAGGTGGTCCGCGAGCTCCACGGACTTCCCGAACGGAATCACCCAGTCGTCGTCACCGCACAGCACCAGGGTCGGCACATCCGCGATCACGGGTAGAGCCTCGAGTTCGTCGTGGATCTCCAGGGCCTCGAGGAAGTTGACCATGGTCACTACCGAGGTGTCGTGAATCATCTTCTCCGCGAACGAGACCAACGCCGGCGAGACCTCGGTACCGAAGGACGCGGCCCGCAGAACCGGCGCGATGATCGATCGCGCGACGCCTCGACCGAGCTGAACGGCGCCGGGCGCGGTACGCACCGCGAGCCGAAACCCGTCCACGACGGGATTGCGGAGGTTGCGGCCCAGTCCGGAGGTCGCGAGACCCGCCGCGGTCGTCGAGAGCAGGGCCAGGCCCGCGACGCGTTCGGCCACCGCGTCGGGGAACTGCCGACAGGCGGACAGGAGCGTCATCCCGCCCATCGAGTGACCGACGACGATCAGCGGCCCCGTGGGCGCGACCGCACGGACGACGGTCGCGAGATCGGCGCCGAGCTGCTCGATGGTGCAGTCCTGCGGTGCGGACTCCCCGGAGCGGCCGTGGCCACGCTGGTCGTAGAACACCATGCGGACCTCGTCACCCCACCGGCGGGCGAGCTCGCGTCGCTGATAGTGCCAGCACTCCATGCGAAGGCAGTAGCCGTGCACGAAGATCACGGTCGTCGGAGCGGTGCGGGGACCGACTTCGCGTACCGCGAGCGGCAGTCCATCGTTCGTGGTCACGATACTTCCGCGATCGCTGTCCATGAGGCCGTAATCCTCGACGCGCCACGTCGTCGACGCCGGTGCGGCGACGCGGCGACGCACCGCCGCCATGCCCGCCACCGCGGCCACGGCGGCCGCGGATGCGAGTCCACCGGTCAGCCCGGCCAGCCGCGCGGGGATCATCCGACCACCCCGACCGTCGTTCGCACGACCCGTCCCCGAATGCCGGTGACCACCTCGTAGGTGATCGTGTCGAGGGCGTCGGCCCATTCCTGGACGTGGGACTCACCGTGATCGCCCGGACCGAAGAACCAGGCGTCGTCGCCCTCGTCCACGTCCGTGTCGGCGCCCAGATCGACCACCACCTGGTCCATGCTGACGCGCCCCACCCCGGGGCGACGCACCCCCCGAATCGCGACGGAGAAGCGGTTCTTCAGGTGGCGAGAGATCCCGTCGGCGTACCCGACGGGGATCAGGGCGACGGTGGTGTCCGTCGCCGCCGTCCACTCGTGCCCGTAGGACACGCTCTCCCCCGCCGCGACTCGCTTCACCAGCGCCACGGTGCCGCGGAGAGTCATCGCCGGGCGGAGCCCGAAGGTGCCCCGCTGCGGAGCGGGCGAGAGTCCGTACAGGGCGATGCCGGGCCGCACGAGATCGTAGGCCAACTCCGGATGCAGCAGCGCCGCAGCGGAATTGGCCAGATGGCGGACCTGCGGCGGGACACCCGCGCGGACCATGGTCGCCGTCGCGGCCTCGAACCGCCGGCGCTGGAGATCGGTGTACGGATCCGCGGGCTCGTCCGCGGACGCGAGGTGAGAGAACAGTCCGTGGACGTGGAGGGTGCCGGCGCGCTGCTGCCGCGCGAGAGCGTCGACGGACGCCTCCCACTCGGCCGGACCGACACCGCCACGATTCATCCCCGTGTCCACCTTCACCGACACGACCGCCGGGGTCCCCGCCCGACGGGCGGCCGCGGCGACCTCGTCGATCTGGCGGGGCGAACACACCGCGATCTCGACGTCGGCCGCGAGAGCCGCCGCGTAGTCCGTGCCGGGAGCGTTCAGCCAGCTCAGCACGGGCGCCGAGATCCCCGCCGCCCGCAGGGCGAGCCCCTCGGACACGGTGGCGACACCCAGCGACGTCGCACCGGCGTCGAGCGCGGTGCGGGCAACGGCAACGGCGCCGTGGTTGTACCCGTCGGCCTTGACGACGGCCATGAGCCCGGCGGAGCCCGCGGCCTCGGCAAGAATGCGGGTGTTGTGCGCGACGGCACCGAGATCGACGACGGCCTCCGCCTGGGGGCGGGTCCGGGGAGGAGCCTCCGTGGCCACATCCATTCCCTCCGGTGCACCGTTCACCGCTGCCATTGTGCCATTCGGGCCGTCGATCGAACCCGACACCCGCGACCGACGCGGACTCACGGGCGGCCCCGAGCGGCCGCGGCCCGCAGGTCGGCGATCGCGGCGGGAACCGCTGCGAGGAGCGGCGAGGCCGAGATCGGTGCGCCGACGACATCGTCGCGAGTGGCCGCGAGCAGGGCCGCGCGCGAGTGAGCTCGCGCCGCGGCGGCCGCCGCCGAACGCGGCTCGAGGCCCGCCGCCAGCAGCGCACCGAGCATCCCGGACAGCACGTCGCCGGACCCCGCCGTGGACGACCACGACGATCCGGCGTCGTCGATGCTCACCCGGCCGTCGGGATCGGCGATCACGGTCGCGCGCCCCTTCAGCAACACCGTCACGTTCCATCGCGCCGCGAGTTCGCGAACCGACCGCACTCGGTCCGAGCCCGGCCCCTCACCGGTGAGCCGAGCGAACTCCCCCGCGTGCGGTGTCAGCACCGTCGGGGCCTCGCGCCCGGTCAGCAGATCCGGTTGCTCGGCGAGGACGGTCAGCGCATCGGCATCGATCAGCACCGGCACCGGCATGGCGAGCGCGGCCCGAAGCCGTTCCACCGCATCGTCGTCCGTGCCGAATCCCGGACCCACCACCCAGGCCTGCACCCGTCCGGTGCCCTCGACGGTGCGCGAGGTGACCACCTCCGGGGCGTGCGCGAGCACGTCGCTGCCTCCGGTCCCGACGTACCGAACCATGCCGGAGGTCGCCGCCACCGCTGCGCCCGTGCAGAGCACCGCGGCACCCGGATAGCGTGCGCTGCCGGCGATCACCCCGACGACACCCTGCGAGTACTTGTCGTCCGCGGGCCCCGGCACGGGCCACCGGGCGCCGACCTCCTCGTCGTCGACGCTGTCGAGGTCGGATCGAACCGACCCGAGACCGATGTCGACGAGGTGGACCTCCCCGCACCACGACCCCGCGAGAACGTGCACCGGCTTCAGCGCTCCGAACGTGACGGTCAGCGCGGCCCGGACGGCCGGTCCGTCGACCGCGCCCGTGTCCGGATCGACACCGGAGGGTAGATCCACCGCCACGATCGGGGCGTCGACGGTGGCCACCAGCGCAGCAGCGGCGGCGCGCAGCGGCCCACGGGCCGAGAGTCCGACGATCCCGTCGAGCACCAGGTCACACGAATCGAGCCTCGAGCGCACCCGACCTCCGGCGGACCGAAACGCCGCGAGCGCGGCGGGGTGCGCGCGGTCGGGGGTCAGCAGAACCGCCGTCACCTCCACGCCGCGTCGGCGCAGAGCGGCCCCGGCGAACAGGGCGTCGCCGCCGTTGTCACCGGATCCGACCATCAGACCGACGCGCCGGCCGACGGTCGCTCCGGTGCGGCGGAGCAACTCCCGTGCGGTCACCACGGCGACGCCGTGTGCGGCGCGCTTCATGACGGCGTACTCGGGCGCGGACGACACGACGGGCGCCTCGGCGGCGCGGACCTCGGCTGCGGTCAGGAAGTAGCGCATCTCGACGACGGTAGCGTGGAGCCATGGTTCGACGCTTCTCCTCCGCGGCACTCGTTGCCCTGTCCGCTCTGGCCCTCACCGCCTGCTCCACCACCGACGAGCCGGCGGCGGTCGCGCCCACCGGGCCGAACGTGGTGACCGTCGCCGACATGGCGTACTCGCCCGCCGCACTGACGATCGAGGCCGGCGAGACCGTCACGTGGTTCTTCGACGACACCGTGCAGCACGACGTGGTGGGTCTCGACGACGCGTCGTCGCTGCTGAACTCGTCCCTGATGACGACGGGCGAGTACAGCCAGACCTTCGACGAGCCCGGCACCTACGAGTACGTGTGCACCATTCACCCCAACATGACGGGGACCGTGACGGTGCTGTAGTCGGAGGGCGACGCCGGGGTCACTCGACCGTGACGGACTTCGCCAGGTTGCGAGGCTTGTCCACGTCGTAACCGCGCGCCTGCGCCACCTCTGCCGCGAACACTTGCAGTGGAACGGTGGAGAGCAGCGGCTGCAACAACGTGGGTGCGGCGGGGATCTCGATGAGGTGGTCGGCGAACGGACGCACCGTCTCGTCTCCCTCCTCCGCGATCACCACGGTCCGGGCGCCGCGTGCCTGGATCTCGCGAATGTTGCTGAGCAGCTTCGAATGCAGGACCGCGCGGCCCTTGGGTGAGGGCATCACGACGATGACGGGGAGGTCGTCCTCGATGAGCGCGATCGGACCGTGCTTGAGTTCACCGGCGGCGAAACCCTCCGCGTGCATGTACGCCAGCTCCTTGAGCTTGAGCGCACCTTCCAGCGCGACCGGGTACCCCACGTGGCGGCCGAGGAAGAGCACCGTCGGTGACGTCGCGAGCTCCCTCGCGAGAGCGCGTACCGGCTCCACCGTCTCGAGCACCTTGGCCACCAGCGCCGGCATCGCCTCGAGGTCCGCGTACTCGCGGGCCACCTCGTCCGGGTACTTGGTCCCTCGGGCCTGCGCGAGCGCCAGACCGACCAGATAATTGGCCGTCACCTGCGCCAGGAACGCCTTGGTCGACGCGACGCCGATCTCCGGTCCCGCGCGGGTGTAGAGGACGGCGTCGGCTTCGCGCGGGATCTGCGAGCCGTTGGTGTTGCAGACGGCCAGTACGCGCGCCTTCTGCTCCTTGGCGTGACGGACGGCTTCGAGGGTGTCCGCGGTCTCCCCGGATTGCGAGATCGCCACCACCAGTGTCGATCGGTCCAGCACCGGGTCTCGATAACGGAACTCGCTGGCCAACTCCACCTCGACGGGGAGCCGGGTCCAGTGTTCGATCGCGTACTTGGCCAGCAGTCCCGAGTGGTAGGCGCTGCCGCAGGCCACCACGAACACCTTGTCGACGTCACGCAGTTCCTGATCCGACAGCCGCTGCTCGTCGAGGACGATGCGACCGTTGGTGAAGTGGCCGAGCAGAGTGTCCGCCACGGCGGCGGGCTGCTCCTGGATCTCCTTGAGCATGAAGTAGTCGTGGCCGCCCTTCTCGGCGGCGGCGAGATCCCAGTCGATCCGGAACGGTCGGCCCTCGGCCTCGGAACCGTCGAAGTTCATGACGCGGTAGCTGTCGGCCGTGATGACCACCACCTGGTCCTGACCCAGTTCGACGGCGTCGCGGGTGTGCTCGATGAAGGCGGCGACGTCCGAACCGAGGAACATCTCACCCTCGCCGACACCGATCACCAGGGGCGTCGATCGCCGGGCCGCAACGATGGTGCCGGGGTGATCGACGTGGGTGAACACCAGGGTGAAGGCACCCTCTAGTCGTCGCAGCACCGACAGGGCGCTGGCTTCGAAATCACCGGCCGTGGGCCCTTCGGCGTAGGCGGCGGACACCAGATGGACCGCGACCTCGGTGTCGGTGTCGGAATGGAACTCCGTTCCCGCGTTCTCGAGCTCCGCGCGCAGCGGTCCGAAGTTCTCGATGATGCCGTTGTGGACCACGGCGACCGTGTCGGCGGCATTGCGGTGCGGGTGGGCGTTCCGGTCGGTCGGACGGCCGTGGGTCGCCCACCGTGTGTGTCCGATCCCGCTGGTACCGACGAAGGTGTCGCGACCCAGATCGTCGAGTTCGGCCTCGAGGTTCGACAGTTTTCCGGCCTTGCGCTCGACGGCCATCGACCCCGCGCCGTCCAGGATCGCGATCCCCGCCGAGTCGTACCCCCGGTATTCCATCCGTCGCAGCGCTTCCACCACGACGGGCAGCGCTGGACGATGACCGACGTACCCGACGATTCCACACATGGGCGACAGCCTACTGGGGTGAGCCTCGCCTTTCCGATACGGTCTAGAGCGTGCCGAAGCCCCAGAAGCTGCTCGCTCAGCTCACCAAAGCAGGTCCCCACAAGGTTCTCCGTGGAGACCTCGCTCTCGCCGGTGTGCCTGGTGTGATCTACACCCCCAGCGAAGGCCTCGGGCTTCCCGCCATCGCGTTCGCCCACGGATGGATGACGGGGGTCGAGCACTACGCGTCGACCCTGCGGCACCTCGCCTCCTGGGGAATCGTGGTGGTCGCACCGAACACGCAGCGTGGCCCGGTCCCGTCCCATACCGCCCTCGCCAGCGACGTGCTCGTCTCTCTCGACGTGGCCACCGGCGTCCGACTGGGAGTGGGCGACATCAGTGTCGATCCTGCGCGTCTCGGGGTGGTGGGGCACGCGATGGGCGGCGGAGTGGCCGTCATCGCGGCGGCCCAGCGGCCCTCCATCGCCGCTGTGAGCGCCCTTTACCCGGCCCCGACGGCACCCCGCGCCTACGACGCCGGTATCGCCGAGTCGGTCACCGCGCCCGCTCTGGTCATCGCCAGCCCTACCGAGTTGACCTCACTCACCGCGGACGGATTGGCCCTGGCCGGCGCGCTCGGCGGATCCACGGTGGTGCGCGCGGTCGACAAGTCCGTGAGCGACGGCATCGTCGAGGGGCGGAAGATCCTCGGTTTCCTCGGCGTCGGCAATGCGCAGCCGAAGACTCGCAAGTACGTCCGCGCGGTGCTGACCGGCTTCCTGCTGCATCGGCTCACCGACGACGACACCTACGCGGAGTTCTCCGACCCCGCCACCGCGCTCAAGGGCAGTCACGTCGTCGACCCGTCCGAGCCCGACGCAGATGCTCCGTCGAACGGCAGCGGGATCCGTCAGATCAGCCAGCTGCTGGGTCGCTGACGACGTTCTGTTTCCTCGACGCCGCTCGCGGCATGCGGCGCCGACTCGTCGAGCTCCTCGTGTACGGCGACGGGTTCGTCCGGGTCGGTGACCGACCGCATGACTCTGCCCGCCGAGAAGCGCCGGTACTCCGGCACCCGCACGTGTCGAGCGGCGTCGGCGGTCCGCGCGATTTCGGCATCGGCGAGGCGCCGACGTATGCGCTGCGTCGCCCGACGGTGGTCGGTCACGATGGCGTCGATGATCTCGGCGACGTTGCGTCCGTTCACAACGGACCGGCCTCGGCCATCTCGGGTGCGGGCTCGAGCGGCTCGGCCGGTTCGGGCGTAAGGGGTTCGGGCGCAGGGGGTTCGGGCTCTGCTGCTGCCGGCGCCTGATCGCCGAGCGGACGCTCCACGTACGCGGTCGACGGTCCCCCGGTCGCGGGCGGCGGAACCGTGGGAACACACTCCGGTGAGGTGGAATCGGCGGTGTCGGCCGTATTCGAACCGATCTCCGGACCGGGCGGATCCACCTGATCGACGGGTGGGCCCTCGGGCGACGGTTCGGCAGGAATTTGTCGGGCAGGAGTCGGTTCGGTGGCAATCGGTTCGGTGGCAATCGGTTCGGTGGGAATCGCTGCCGCGGGAGTCGCTTCGGCGGGAGTCGGTTCGACCGGCCCGTTGTCGTTGCCTCCCGGTGAAACCTCGTGTATCTCCGGCAGCCCGTGGGTTCCGAGACGAATCTCGAAAGTTCTGGAGTGCCCGCCGGCCTCGGTATCGATCTCGACGGTGCCGTCCGACGCCACGTCCATCCGTAATCGCGTGTCGCCGAGAGCGGCCTCGATGTGGCCCGACTGTCCTGATCCGGCACGAACCTCGTCGGCACGGACTTCGTCGGCACGAACGTCGTCGGCGCAGACGTCGGGGCCCTGCGTAGCGGGCGGTGAGGCGGCAGAGTCGTCGAAGGCGGCAGGACCGACACCCACGGGTGATGTCCGGTGTCGCTGGTCGAGCGCAACACGCACGGCCTCGGCGACGACCTCGGCCAGAGCGGACCTACGGGTCGACACAGTCTCTGGCGCGCACGGGGCATCCGACGGCGGAGAGACGGTCGTCGCGGCTGGGTCGGTCGGTAGGGCGGGGTGCAGCGGATAACTGGGGTGCAGCGGCGAATCGGAGTGCAGCGGCAGCGCTGTCGTCGGCCGTACCGTCTGCGAGACAGGAGCGTCCGGGGCCGTTGTGTGCGGGTTGCTCTCCGCTGCCGATTCCAGCACGCCTGCGGGCCGCGTCGTCGCTGCCGCGTCGGTGTCGCATCCGCAGTCGGCCGGGCCCGGGTAGGGGTCCGTCGGGACATCGTCGACCGTGGCGCCCATCGCACGGAAGATTTCGGACACTGCGGAATCGGTTGCTGCGCAAAGCTCATCGAATCGGGTGATCCGCTCGGTGACCGTCGGGACGAACACCGTCTCCAACCACGAGCGGCACTCGGCGGCCACGCGGTCGGAGATCACTCGCACATCGGACGTCGACGGCCTCGCCGCAAGAAGAGCATCGCCCAACCCGGGAAAAACCGTCGCCAGGGTGAGCAGGTCACCCTCGCCCCACTCTCGAAGGTTCGACGTCGCTGCGGACACGATGGCCGCGACCTGTTCGGCGTCGCGTCCACCGACGTCGGACCGTGCGAAATCCGCCGCCGTTTTCACCTTGTCCGTCACCACCGCTCGCAAGGCGGGCGCCCCCGCCTCCACCGCCGTGGCCGCGGCCTCCATCCGCTCGACGTCGCCGCCGCACCGATCGAGTTGCGCATCCATGGTCGCCAACGCAGCGTCGGCTGCCGGCCCGCCCCAGCTCGCCGCGACATCGGTCCGGCAAACCGTCTGCGCATCGAGTTCCTCGCGAAGCCCGTTCGCAGCCTGCCGAAGACGAACCGCATCGTCCTCGAGCGCACGGAGATCCAGTCCACGCTGCTGATCGTGCAGGGCGCACAGCTCGTCGTACGTTCGGCTCGGCGGCGTCCCGGTCCGCTCGAGCAAGGGCAGGAAGGCCGCGAAGAACGTCAGTCCGCGAGCGCCGAAATCCAACAGGTCGTCGACCGAATCGGTGTCGGGTGTGGAGGCATCGGAGCCGAGGCCGGAGGTCACGACGGGCCCTCGCCCGCTGCGGTCAACCCCGAGGCGGACACGACATCCGTTGCGAGGGACTCCTCGACGCTGCGCCGGATCGCGGACACGGTGGCTCGACTCGCGGCCGACCACCCGTCGAGGGCACGCGTCACGCCGTCGATACCGTCTGCCAACGCTGCGGCCTCGGTCCGATAGTTGCGTCCCGCCAGATCCGGGCCGAAAGCTCGGCTCGCGACCGCGGCAGAGGCCGAGTGCACCCGCTCCGACGACGACCGGAGGCCGTCCACCGCTCTCCGTACCGCGTCGGCGTCCAGCGTCGTGCCCCCACCCGCACCGTCCCCACTCACCGCGCCCCCTTCGTCGACGTCGGAAGCATTGGACGCACCCGCCTCGCCGAGCGTTCCGCTCCGACCGCCATCCGTGCGTGTCTGTGATCACCGCTAGCGGTAACGTCCGCAGTAGCGTCCGCACCACACATAGACACCGACACCGTCGGCACCACACAACCCCAGGGAGCATCGTGCGCATCGGTATGCAGCTGAACTATTCGGGTGGTTTCACCGAAACGGTGGAGGAGGTCGGTGCCCTCGAGAAGGCGGGCATGGACATCGCTTTCGTCCCCGAGGCGTACTCGTTCGACGCCGTGAGCCAACTCGGTTTTCTCGCGGCCAAGACCTCCACGATCCAGCTCGCGTCGGGCATCTTTCAGATCTACACGCGCACACCGTCACTGCTCGCGATGACTGCGGCGGGTCTGGACTTCGTCTCCGAGGGCCGATTCGTCATGGGCATCGGCGCCTCCGGCCCGCAGGTCATCGAGGGGTTCCACGGAGTCAAGTACGACGCTCCGCTGGGACGCACGCGGGAGATCGTCGACATCTGCCGCCAGGTCTGGCGCCGCGAGAAGGTCCAGTACGAGGGGAAGTACTACCAGATTCCGCTTCCCGCGGACAAGGGGACCGGACTCGGCAAGCCCCTGAAGCTCATCAATCACCCTGTGCGCGAGAAGATCCCGATCGTCATCGCGTCGCTAGGGCCCAAGAACGTGGCCTTGACCGCGGAGATCGCCGAGGGCTGGGAGCCCATCTTCTTCCACCCGGAGAAGGCGGAATCGGTGTGGGGCGAGTCCTTGGCGGCCGGCAAGGCCAAGCGTGACCCGTCGCTCGGCGACCTCGAGGTGTACGCGAGCCCGGTCGTGGCCATCGGTGACGACGCCGACCAGTTCCTCCCGCACATCAAGCCGCAGCTGGCCCTCTACATCGGAGGCATGGGCGCGAAGGGCAAGAACTTCTACAACGATCTCGCGGTGCGCTACGGCTACGAGGAAGAGGCCGAGAAGATCCAGGACCTGTACCTGGGCGGCAACAAGGAGGACGCCGTCGCCGCCGTGCCGGACGAGCTGGTGCGCGCGATCTCGCTGATCGGTACCGAGAGCTTCGTCAAGGAACGCCTCACCGCGTTCGAGGCGGCAGGCGTCACGGCCCTCAACATCCACCCGATCGCGGGCGACACCGCGGGTCGAGTGGCTCAGGTGGAGAAGCTCAAGTCGCTGATGAGCTGACCGTTCGGGCGGCGCCGACCATGTCCGCGATGTGGTCGGCGAGCCGCCGAGCGGTCTCCTGCTCCCCCGCCTCGACCATGACGCGGACCAGCTGCTCGGTACCGGACGGGCGGAGCAGGACTCGACCGTTGTCGCCGAGTTCCGCCTGAGCCTGCTCGACCGCCTCGATCACGGCGGGAGCAGACGTCGCCAGCTCTTTGTCGTCGACCCGTACGTTCACCAGCACCTGCGGCAACGTCCGCATGACGGAGGCGAGATCGCGCAGCGTGGAGCCGGTCTCCGCCATTCGAACCATCAATCTGAGTCCGGTGAGGACTCCATCGCCCGTCGGCCCGAACGACGGGAGCACGATGTGCCCGGATTGCTCCCCGCCCAGACCGAACCGGTGAGCACGCAGTTCCTCGAGCACGTACCGATCCCCGACTGCCGTGGTGCGTACCGTGATTCCGGCCGCGCGCATCGCGATGTGCAGGCCGAGGTTGCTCATCACGGTGGCAACGAGCGTGTCGTCCGCCAGTTCGCCGGCGTCTTTCATGGCGACGGCCAGCACGGTCATGATGGCGTCACCGTCCACGATCGAGCCGGTGTGATCGACGGCCAGACAGCGGTCGGCGTCACCGTCGTGCGCAAGACCCAGATCGGCGCCGTGCTCGAGAACCGCGGCCTGAAGAACGTCGAGGTGGGTCGATCCGCAGGCGTGGTTGATGTTGAGACCGTCGGGCTCGGCGTTGATGGCGATGACGGTCGCTCCCGCAGCCCGGTAGGCGTCGGGCCCGGGAACGGACGCCGCGCCGTGTGCGCAGTCGACGACCACCGTGATGCCGTCGAGCCGCGTCGTGACAGCGGTCGCGAGATGGGCTTCGTAGCGGGAGAGTGCATCCGCGGCGACACGAACTCGGCCGATTCCGGCCCCCACGGGTCCCGTGGCGGGAGCATCGAGCAGGGCTTCGATGCGGTCTTCCTGGTCGTCGCCCAACTTGTGCCCACCGGCGGCGAAGAATTTGATGCCGTTGTCGGGCATCTCGTTGTGCGAAGCCGAGATCATCACCCCGAGATCGGCGCCGTACGCACCGGTGAGGTGGGCGATGGCGGGCGTCGGAAGCACACCCGCCACCAGCACGTCCATGCCGGCGGACGACAGGCCGGCCACGACCGCGGCTTCGAGCATCTCGCCGCTGGCGCGCGGATCCCGGCCGACCACGGCGAACGGGCGGTCGGCGTCGGACCGCAACACCGACGCGGCTGCGCGCGACAGTCGCAGTGCGAGATCCGCCGTGACGTCGCGGTTGGCGAGGCCTCGAACTCCGTCGGTACCGAACAGACGTGCCATGAATTCCTCTTTCGAACGCGGTCGAGACGCGCCGGGGCGGCGTGGCCACCCGGCAGAACGAAAACAGGCGTTCGCGGCGGCCTGTGAGGACCAGCCGGAACGCCTGCTTCCGATGAACTTCAGGTCAACGCTTCGAGTACTGCGATGCCTTACGTGCCTTCTTCAGACCGTACTTCTTGCGCTCCACGGCACGCGGGTCACGCGTGAGGAAGCCGGCCTTCTTGAGGGCGGGACGATCGTCCGGGGTCGCCTCGATGAGCGCGCGGGCGATGGCCAGGCGCAACGCACCGGCCTGTCCCGACGGGCCACCACCGTGCAGCAGGCCGACGATGTCGAAGCTGTCGGCGCGCTCGACGGTCACGAACGGCGACTTGATGAGCTGCTGGTGCACCTTGTTGGGGAAGTAGTCCTCGAGGGTGCGGCCGTTGAGCTTGAAGTCTCCGGTGCCGGGGGTGAGCCGCACGCGAACGACGGCTTCCTTACGACGTCCGACCGTGGTGATCGGGCGGTCGATGTAGACGGCGGGACGCGCGGCGGCTTCGATCTCCGACGCCACCTCGGGGTCTTCGACGGACACGAACTCGTCCGAGGCGATCTCCACGGACTCACCGATGGACTGAGTCTCTTCACCGGTCTCGGTCACGACGTTGTCTTCGGGTGAAGTCACTGGGACACCTGCTTGATCTCGTACGGCACGGGCTGCTGAGCCGCGTGGGGGTGATCGGGGCCTGCGTAGACCTTGAGCTTGCCGGCGATGGCGTTGCCCAGCTTGGTCTTGGGGATCATGCCCTTGATGGCCTTCTCCACGACGCGGTCGGGGTTCTTGTCGAGAACCTCACCGATGCTGCGCGCGCGGAGACCACCGGGGAAGCCGGAGTGGTGGTAGTGGAACTTGTCGGTCCGCTTGTTGCCACTGATCGCCACCTTCTCGGCGTTGATGACGACAACGAAGTCCCCACCGTCGAGGTTGGGGGAATACGTGGGCTTGTGCTTGCCGCGGAGCAGCGTTGCTGCCTGCACGGCGAGGCGGCCGAGAACGACGTCGGTGGCGTCGATCACGTGCCAGGTCCGGGTGACATCCCCGGCTTTTTGGCTGTACGTGGACACAGAACTTCCTTGTCTCATCGCTGATTTTGCTGGCCAGGCGAACCGTGAAGCCCCTCGGCGGCCAGTGGGGACCCGAGGGACTCGTCTATCGGTCGTGCATGACGACTCGATGTACCGAACGCCAACGGGATACGTTACCGCCCCCGGCAACCGCAGGTCAAAAGCGGTGCTCGGTCATCGCCTCGCCGACGTGCAGGTGATGCACCGACGGGCAGTCGGCAGGGCCTCGAGCCGGGGCTCGCCGATGGCTCGGCCGCACCGCTCGCACCGGCCGTACGTTCCGTCCTCGATCCGTTGCTCCGCGGCGTCGAGCTCGTCCAGTTCGTCGCGAGCGTCCCGCGACATGGACGCCACGGCCGCGCGCTCGAAGGCGATGGTCGACCCCTCGGGATCGTGCTCGTCGTCGTCGGTGGTCCACCGGGAGCCCTCCACGATGGCGTCGTGCTGGGCACCGAGCGAGGCGATGCGACGGAGAGTCGCGGTTCGCGCGTCGACGAGGGCCGCGCGAGCCGTGTGCAGTTCGGCCGGCGTGAGCGGGGTCCACATGCCTGCGCCGGACGCTGCAGTCCGGGACGGTGTCGATGGACGATCGGTCACGGTGCCTCACCCCTTCTCCTCGCACCATCCTCCCCTCCGAGCAACAGGAACGCACGGACACCCGACGGGCTCTCCTCCCGTCGGGTGTCCGTGCGTTCGCGCCGTCCTGCGGCGACCACTCATGGGATCAGGCGAACATCCCCCGGTTGGCGGCCTCCCGCGCCTGCATGTCGGCGTTTCCCTGGCCCACCGCGTTGCCGACCGACTCCAACACCTGATTCAGCTCGAGCGCTGCGGTGTCCCATTGCCGCTGCTTGTCCTGGTAGGACTCCGACGCCGCACCCTCCCAGTCGGCGACGAGCGGAGCGATGATCTGCTTCAGCTCGTCGAGCTTGCCGTTGAGCGTTGCTTGCTTGGCGTCGATCTGAGCGGTCATCTGATCGATCGCTCCGAATACGTACCTCATGCGAAACACCTTTCTGGTGATGTGGATTCGTCGAAGACGAGATGAGCAATGCCTCGAAAGTCTCTGTGCGATAGTCGATCCTGATCGACCGCACGCGGGCCGAACTACAGGGACAGCGCGCCGCCCGCCGCACCGACCGCGCGGGTGTTGTCGTCGTCCGCCGCGCCGTACGCCGTGCCGCTCGACTTGATCGAGTCACCGATGGAACCGAGGGCGACCTGCAGCTTGTTCGCGCTGGTGTCCCAACGGTTCATCACGTTCTGGAACGCCACGGCGGCCGCTCCCTCCCAGCTGCCACCGACCGCGTGAACGTCACCGCGCAGCTGATCCAGCAGTCCCTTGATCTCCATGGTCAAACCGTCGACCTTGCTCGCGGTGACCTGCATGGTCTCGACGGTCGTCTTCATCTGTGACATGTGATTCGATACCCCCTCGGTACGTACCGTCGCCGGTTCCGGCGACGAAGAGTGCGATCGCGGTGCGATTCCCCCGCACATACTTGGACGCAACGACCCGAGCGCAGGTTCCGTGAGCTGAGCACCTGTTCACCCGAACTCGACGGTCGCCAACACCGCCGCGCACAGCTCCGTCATTCGGTCCGCCATCTCGACGGCACTCTGGCACCCCACACTCGTCTGCAACCTGTCGGTGACCAGGACGCTCCAGTGCACCGTGGATCCGTCGACAGGCCGCTCGACGTAGGACATGGACTCGTGGCCGGCCACGATGTTTCCGATTCTCAGGTCGGAGAATCGCTCGGACTGTTCTCCGTCGACCCGACTCCGCACCGTGTCGATCACGTCCGGCGTGGTCACGCCGGCGCCGAGTTCGCGACTCACCAGAACCACCCGCATTCTCGACCCGTCGTCCGGACGCAGCAGTACGCGTTCCTCTCCCGGCTCCACGTGCCACTGCGGCGGCACCGTCAGCGAGAGCGTTCCGACGCTGAACCTCTGTCCGACCTCGGCCTCCGGGCCCGGTTCGATCTCGGTGTCCGTCCCTGTGACCTCGTCCTCATCGGCGACCACCGCTTCCTGCGCCCGCGGAGGTGCCGTCGACGGGATCGTCGGACCGAACGCCACGAGCGCGGCCCCGATCGCCACGGCCGCGACGAACACGGCTCCGACGGCCACCCCGGCGCCACGCCCGACGCGACGGCGGCGTGGAGCGGCCTCCAGATTCATCCGGCCGAGCCAGGCTGCCGACCGAACCGGCTCGCCGCCGAGGGTCGCCGGCGCCGGTGCCCACCCGTGGTCCTCGACTTCGGGTGCCGGCCGGTCGGCCGGCGTGGACGATGCGATCGACACGAGCTCCTCGTCGGTCACGACCGTCACCGGCATGTCGACCACCTGCCGCACACCCGTCGTGGACACGGTCTCCTCCGGGCCGTGCATCACCACCCGTCGCGGCAGCATGGTGGGTTCCGACTCACCTATCGAGGACGCGATCCGGTCGAGCAACGCGCCGGGATCGCGGTCGACTCCGGCGATCACCGGGTCGAGCAACCGACATGTCATCGGTGTGACCGTGCGACCGGCGACCAGGAGATCGGTGACGGTCACCCGGCCCTCGGTGCGATCGATGACCATGACGCTTTCGTCCGTCGGAGCCGACGTCACAGCAGCAGAATCGACCCGAACGGCGACCTCTGCCGACGACACCACGGTCACATCGGCGGCGATCTCGGTGCCCGCCGCCCTGAGCACCCCGCGACGGGTCGCGCCCCAGTGCGGCGGGCAGAGAACGACCACCTCCGACGGGTCGATGCCCGCCGCCCGGACGGACTCCGAGAGGAACGCAGCAAGCAAAGTCACCGTGTCGACTTCCGAATCGAGCCCACACTCCACCGACTCGTCGTCGATGTGGCGCATCACGTCGACCGGGCCCACGCAACCGGCAACCTGCCGAGCCGCGGATCCGCACAGAACGTCGCCGTCCACGGCGACCACGAAAGTCGGGGTCTCGTACACCCGGCCGTCCACCCCGCTCAGGACGGAGCCAGGGGTGAGGTGCACCCAGACCGCAGTCACGATTCCTCGATTCGCGCAACCTGGACCAGCACGGACGTACCCCGGCCGACCAGTTGACCCCGCCCCGAGGGCTGCTCGGTAGGACGGACGTTGCCGAGGAGTACGCCCTCGTCTCGATTTCCACTCATGACGAGGCCGGGTGACGTCAGATCCCGCAGCCGTCCGAGAACCGGCTCGTACATCGCCCGAGCCGCGCCTCCGCACCGCCGCGCGACGACCAGGTGGACTCCCACATCCCGCGCCTGGGACAAGACGTCGAGGAGTTCGGTGAGCGGATTACCGGTGGGCGTCACGACCAGGTCGTAATCGTCGACCACGACGAACACCTCGGGACCCGTCCACCACGACCGAGCGGCCAGTTGGGCACGCGTGGTGTCCGGTCCCGGTCGCCGTGCTCGCAGTCGTGCGCCGAGTTCCGTCGTCAGAGCGGCGGCGCCCGTCGAATCGGACGCGTAACCCGCAAGATGGTCGGGCGGCACGGAGTCGAACATCGTGCGGCGGTAATCGATCAGAACGATCTTGGCCGCCGACGGCGCGTTCGTGTCGACGATTCCGGCGCAGATCAGCCTCAGGAGGTTGGTCTTGCCGCACCCGCTGTCGCCGAGTACGACGAAGTGGGGAAAATCGTCGAAGTCGACGAACACCGGTCCCATCTCCAGTTCGTCGACTCCGATCGGTACGGCCAGGCGTCGGGGTGGGCGCCCCGCCATCGCGGTCAGAGCGGCCCGGTCGAGTCGCGTCGGTAGCAACTCGATCGGTCGTGCCGGCGGCGTGGCGCACCGATCCGCGACGGCACGGACGGCGGCCTGCGTTCCCGCTGCGAGGTCGTCCATCGAACGGACCCCGTCCGTCCGTGGGAGTGCCACCAGCAAGTGAAGGCCGTCGCGGGTGATTCCCCGGCCCGGCCGTCCCTCGGGGACCGATCCTGCGCGCAGTCGGCCGGCCTCCGAATCGGATGGATCACCCAGTCGCAGCTCGACTCTGGAGACCAGCAGGTCCTTCAGGGCAGGTCGGATGTCGGCCCAGCGGCCGGCCCCGAGCACGACGTGGACGCCATAGGACAAACCGGTGGCCGCGAGTTGCGCGACCGACGTCTCCAGCGCGTCGAATTCGGCCCGGAACGCCGCCCAACCATCGATGACGAGAAAGACGTCCGCTGTCTCCCCCGTGAGTACTGCCGGACCGTCGACGTTTCGAGACCTGCGCTGACGGACCTGTGTCATCGAGTGCAGGCCTGTCGACTGGAACAGTCGCTCGCGACGGCGCACGAGGGCCGTCATCTCGGCCACGGTTCGACGGACGCGGTCGACCTCACCGCGCGCGGCGACGGTTCCGACGTGCGGAAGGCCCGACAGCGTCGACAACGAACCGCCACCGAAATCCAGGCAGTAGAAGGCGACCTCCGTCGGCGCGTGCGCAGTGGCCAGAGACAGTACGAACGTCCGCAGTGCCGTCGACTTCCCCGATTGCGGCCCTCCGACGACCGCGACGTTTCCGCTGGACCCGGTCAGATCGAGTACGAGAGGATCTCGGCGTTGATCGTAGGGGCGATCGATCAGTGCGACGACTGCGGTCAGCGCACTCGTGGACGGCGCGGCGTTCCGCTGCACCTCGTCCAACGGAACAGCGCCGTCGAGCGGGGGAAGCCATACACGGTGGGCCGCGGTTCCCTGTCCGTGCAGTCGATCGACCACGGCGTCGAGGACGGTGCTCACCTCGCCCGCGGACTCCCCGTACCCGGACACGTCGGCAGCCGGTGCCGGCGCGCGGTCCCGGTCCGACTCGTGGCCCCGGCGTCGATCGACGACGATCCCACTCGTGAAGGGACGCACCGACGCTCGGGCGACGTCGGCGGTAGCAGCACCCGCCGACCTCACCGACACCGGTGACCACCGGCCGGAGACGTACGCGGTGGAGAACCGAACGATCTCGGTCGAGTCCGTCTTGAGGTACCCCCCGCCCGGGGTGCCCGGGAGGTGGTACGCGTCGGTGACTCCGAGGACGGACCGAGACTCACCGGCCGAGAACGTCTTGAGACCGATGCGATACGACAGATGACTGTCCAGTCCGCGCAGCCGACCTTCGTCCAGGCGTTGGCTGGCCAGAAGGAGATGGATGTGCAGCGACCGACCCAGACGGCCGATGGCGACGAACAGGTCGGCGAATTCCGGATACTGGCTCAACAGTTCGGAGAACTCGTCGACCACCACGAACAGGGCCGGTAGCGGGGGTAGCAACGCCCCACCCTCACGCGCCCGCGCGTAATCGGAGACGTTGGCGAAGTTGCCGGAGGCGCGAAGTAGTTCCTGACGTCGGTTCATCTCCCCCGCGAGCGCATCGCGCATCCGCTCGACCATCGACGCTTCGTCGGCGAGGTTGGTGATGACCGCGGCGACATGAGGGGCCCGCTCGAGTCCGAGGAACGTGGCGCCGCCCTTGAAATCGACGAGGACCAGATTCAGCACCTCGGGGGCATGCGTCGTGACGAGGCCCAGAACGAGGGTTCGCAACAATTCGGACTTGCCGGATCCCGTTGCACCGATACACAATCCGTGCGGACCCATGCCGCCTTCCGCGGCTTCCTTCAGGTCGATCTCCACGACGTGCCCGTCCGCACTCCACCCGATCGGAACCCTCAGGCGTGATCGACCCACACGAACGGTCCAATTTCGAGCGGCGTCCAGATCCGCCGGGTCGCACATGCCCGGAAGACGGTGCCAGGCGTCGGACACCACGACCTCTCCTCCCCCGTCTCCGCGACGAGAGTCGCTGTCGAAGGGGGCGAGTGCCCTCGCACACGACGACGCCGTTCTCGACGACATGTGGTCGGCGGTGCCGAACATCTCGACGCCGACCGAACTCCTGGCACCGAGCCTCGATCCGTCGACGACCAACCCCAGCCCCGTGTCCTCGGCGCGCGCACCGAGGACACCCAGCAGATCGACGACGGTGACCGACTCCAGATTCGACCAGGACTCGACGGAGGCGGCGTCGTGCACTTCTCCGTCGAGAACCACCACCAGGTGTGGTCCCCCTCCGGATCCGTTGCGCACGAACGGTCCTCGTTCGGCGAGAAGGTGGCCGGCGGACGTGTTCGCGTCGGACACCGAGGCGTAACTCATGCGCCCCCACCCCGCCGCGTCGACATCGCCGGCGTGGCGGTGGTGCGGCAACCATTTCACCCAGTCCCAGTCCGCCGCCACATCCGCACCGCGAACCACGATCAGCCGAAGATCCGCCGGATGGTGGAACATGCACAGCTGCAGCACCATCGAACGTACGAGCGCCCGTACGGTGAGCGCGGGACCGTCGACCGTGACACTGGAGAACGCCCGAAGCGACACCGCCGTGGGAAGGTCCGGCACGATGGAGTGTGTTCGCACGAAGGCCCGGAGCGAGAGCGCCGAGACCGGGTCGAGCGAGTCGACCGGACCGGTTTCCGGCGAAACCAGACGCGTCGCCAATCGCTGGTCCCCGGTGCCGACCCGCACGTGCGCGAAATCCGCGTCGCTCGTTCGGCGTTCCCACATGCGATCCGTTCCGGCCGATGCCGCGAGGTCGTCGGGTGCGGGGTGTGCGAAGCGCATCGCCGAACGTTGTGCCCGCGCCGTTGCCGCGACGTCGCGACGCACGCGGTCGAGGTACGCCAGATAGTCGGATCGGCTCTCCTCCAATTCGGCGCTGCGTGCACCTCCACTGCGCCCGCCCCCGGCGAACATGCCGAGCATCGACACCATCATCATGGCCGGGAACAGCAGCGTCATGGGGTTGGTGGCGGCACCCGAAGTCACCAGGAGCACAACCATTCCCACCATTGCCACCACCATGACCAGCGGCAACATCTTGAGCAACGGGTTGCCCGGCACCACGCGTGGAACTTCCGGCGGCGCCTCGATGTCGATATCGCCTGCGGGCACCCTCGGTGCCTCCGGCCGCGGTCGCGCGGCGAACACCTCCAGGTGCCGTATCGACGATCCGGTCGAATCGATGTCTGCGGTCACTGCTCTACCCCCGTAGCGCTCGCCGCCCCGTTCGGCGAGATGGTCGAGACGCTAGCGCGCCCCACCGACGCGGTGGAAGACCCCGGCCAATGAACCCGGGGATGAACGATCGGACCCGTTCCGTGTCGATGCACGCGACCGACACCGGTCGCAGTGCTGCCCTATAGTGCTGTCAGCACTGGCTCGGGGGAGCGAGTGATCGGGCCGGCGAGATCCGGCCGGGAGTTCGGGGGGACTTTCCATGAGTGTGACGACACCGGGGTCGACCGGGGCCGCCGAGACATCAGGATCCAGCGAGAACGAGTCGGCTCGACGTCGAATCGCGGAGGGGACCGTTCGGCTCACCGTCGTGGCCGAGAACGCCGAAGTCGATCTCGCCTTGCCGATCGGGCTGCCGCTCCTCGCACTGCTGCCCTCCATCGCTGCCGTGATCCGGGACCGTCCACCGACGGAGTTCGCGGACGAGCGACACTCGCCGCAACCGTCCGTGGGCCTCTACTCGGTCGTCGGCGAACCGTACGACCCACGAATGTCTCTCGCCGAGCACGGTGTTCGAGAGGGAGCGATCCTGCTGCTGCGAGAACGTGACGAGGCTCCTGCTCCACCGTTGTTCGACGACGTCGCGATCGCCGTCGCCGGTGTCGACGACACTCCGACGTGGAGCAGCGGTTCCGCTCGCACGGCCGCCTGCGGGACGGTGACAGCCGCCTCTGCCGCCACCGCCGTGGTCCTGGTGGTGGCGGGAGGGATCGGCGCGGCAATCGTGGCCGCGGGACTCGCGCTCGTGCTGATCGTGTCCGGTTGTGTGGCCGGGTCACTCACCGTCGCGGACGACGTCGCGACGTCCGTACGAGTGAGCGCGGTGGTCACCGCATTCGCCACCGGCTGGCTGCTGGTACCCGGCGGCGACCTGGCCGCGAATGCGGTTCTGGGCTTCGGCGCGGCCGCCACCGCATCCGTGGTCTGCTCAGCCTTCGCCTCCGGGGTGGGCCGGCGCTGGTTCACCGCTGTCACCTCCGTGGCTCTGATGATGTGTGTCGCGTCCGCGGTTCGCGCACTGACGTCGGTGCCTGTGCACTACATCGGAGCGGTGGCCGCCTGCCTGTGTGTCGTCGCCTTCACGTGGGCTCCGCGACTGTCCGCGGCTCGAGCCGGAATCCGGGTTCCGCCGGTTCCGTTGGCGGATGCTGCCGATTCGCTCGACCGCCCGGGTCGACCGGGCCGCCTCGCTGCACCGTCGTCCGCAACGCGCGCAGCCGCGTGGGAGTCCGCCCTCGCCGACTTCGACGTCGTTCAGGAGAGAGCACGGGCCGCGCAGAACTATCTGACCGGATACTTCGCGGCACTGTCCGTCGTCGGTGCCGTGGGGGCGACCGTGTGCGCGATTCCGCTCGGCGGTGCGGCGGTCGATGCGGTGCGGCTGGTGTTCGCTCTGCTCGTGACCGTCGTGCTGTGTCAACGCGCCCGCATGCACACCGATCGTGTTCGGGTTGCCACCGGCGTGGTGTGCGGCGCGGGCTCGGCGATCACCCTCGTCGTCGCCTCGGGTCTGTCTCGGCCCGACCTGTGGCCTCTGTGGGCAAGCATAGGAGTGGCTACAGCGTTGGTCGCGGTACTCGTAGGGTCGATCGCACCGCATGTGACGTTCTCGCCCGTCGTCCGGCGAACGGGTGAACTGGCCGAGTACGCCGCCATCGTGAGCATCCTGCCCCTGGCGTGCGTGATCGTCGGAGCGTTGACCCTGGTTCGCGAACTGTGAAGCGGCACAATGCCCTCCGAATTCTGTGGGTAATCGCGGCAACGTTCGTGGCAATGGCTCCCGGTGCTGCGGCACAGCCACTCGTCGACCCCGCGGCGTTGCCTGCGCAGTCACGTCCCTCCCCTCCCGAACCGACCGAACAGCGAACGGAGTGCGCCCGGCCCGCTCCCACACCGGCTCCGACCGCGATACCTCTCGAACTCCGGCAACTTCGATTCGCGGACGTGTGGCCGCTCACCCGAGGGGCCGGTCAACTGGTCGCGATCATCGACACCGGAGTCACCCCGCACCCACTCCTTCCGAATCTCGTCGCGGGCGGTGACTACGTGTCCACCGGGGACGGACTGGACGATTGCGACGCCCACGGGACCGTCGTCGCCGGTCTCGTTGCCGGGCAGGCCTCTCCCGCTTCCGGTTTCGCGGGAGGCGCGCCCGATGCGTCGATCCTCTCGATCCGGCAGTCCAGCAGCGCGTTCGCTGCGGCCGACACCGCGGAAGTCGACGAGGTGGGCGCGGTCACCTCGGTCGGATACGGAGACGTCGACACCCTGGCTGCCGCGGTCCGCACGGCCGCCGACTCCGGCGCAACGGTCATCAACATCTCCGAGGTCGCGTGCGGACCCGCCGTCGCCGGAGACGACGCGTCCCTCGGAGACCGTGCTCTCGGCGCGGCCGTACGGTACGCCGCGGTGGACCGCGACGTCGTCGTGGTCGCCGCCGCAGGAAATCTCGACGGGCGTCGGTGCCGGGAGCAGAACCCCGTGTCGCACGGCGTGAGTACGAGGTGGTCGACCGCCGTGTCCACGGTCGCCTCCCCGGCGTGGTTCGACGACCTCGTCCTGACGGTTGCCTCACTCGATCCGGACGGCCGTCCGTCGTCGTTCGGACTTGCCGGACCGTGGGTCGACGTCGCTGCGCCGGGCACCGACCTCACCTCGACGAGCTCCTCGGGAACCGGCATGTCGTCCGGAGTGTTCGACACGGAGGGGCGAGTGTCGCCGTACAGCGGCACCAGTTTCGCCACTCCGCTCGTCTCGGCGACGGCCGCTCTGATCCGAGCACGATTCCCCGACATGTCCGCCCGTGACGTCGTCGCGCGTATCGAGAGGACCGCCCACTCCCCGGCCGGCGGGTGGAACAGTGCCGTGGGGTTCGGCGGTATCGACCCGGTGGCCGCCGTCACCGGCACCGCGTTCGCGAGCGCGGCGGGGACCGGGCCGGTCTCACTGGGCGACAGACCCGTGGCGGTCACGGTCGATCGCGGACCGGGACGACTCGCGATCGCCGCCGCGATCGCCCTGATCGCTGTGGCCACCGTGATCTCCGGGGGTGCCGCGGTGCATCGCACCCGTCGTCGAGGCGTCGTCGGCAGGGCTCAGGGTGTACCGACGTCGGACATCAGGCCGTCGTGAGTCCGGCGAGCAGCGTCGACGGTCAGGACGGGACCTTCCGGGAGCAGGCCGAGCACCGGCCACGGTGCGCGCTCCGCCTCGCCGGCTCCGAGGGCATCCAGACCGTCGGTCTCCGGCACTCCGTACCGAACGCCGACGTCGTCCACCAGAAAATGGGAATCTCGGCGCACGTCGGCGATCGACATTCCGGTCGTGACCACGTGGAGCATCGTTCCCGGAGGCGCCGCGAACGCATCGAGAGCCTCGCCGCCGCCGTCGGCCCCGGCGAGACGCACCGGAGGACGGTCCACCGCACCCGGAACTCCGGCACCGAGGGTGACGCGCACGTCGACCCGACCCTCGGTGTCGGAGGCCCACGTCGCGCAGGTCACCGACCCGTCGACGCCGCCGAGTACCCGCATGGGTCGCTCCGGAAATGTCGAGACCGCAAGAGGCGCGGCGGTTTCCGGCGCACGCGCCACCACATCGGGTGCGATCGAGTCCACCCCGACCCGTCCCGCGGAATCACTGAACCTCAGCAACTGCGCGGTGGCCGCGCCGATGGATTGAACACCGTCCCGCAGGGCGACGTAATGCTCGCTGCGGTCACCCAGATCGACGGTGACCACCGACCCCACCGGCCGACCGCCGAGATCGTAGTCGGTGGCCGATCCGGCCCCCTCGACGAACGGCGCCGTGACCGCGGGCACCTCCGGAACGGCATCGAACACTCCGGCGCTCACCGGAACGGGCTCCTCACCGTCGATGCCCAGCGCCCGCGTCACCACCGTGTCCGTGAGATCGACCTGCGCTCGCGTTCCGCCGTACACCAGATACGTTGCCTCGGAACGGGTCCACAGCAAGGCCTCGTCATCACCGAGAACCCGGTGCCCGGTCTCGGGCACACCCGACACGTCCGCCACGGGCTCCACGACCACCGTCGTCGAGGGACCTTCCGACTCGCCCGTGTCGGCGTCGCACACCGACCACGACCGACCTCCGCCACGGACGTACGGCAGGGCGCGTGGCGCGCCGTCGATCCCGACGGCGGTACCGCGCGGATACCGGGCGAGCTCCTCCTCCGAGACCATGACCGGATCGTCGGGTCGGCCGACGAACAGCCGAGCGGACGCCAACCCCGGCACCGGACGAAGGACGCCCTCCTCGACCACGAACATCGCGCCGGACTTCTCGTCGGCCACGATGCTCGCATCCCCGACCGTGGTGGCCGGACGCACGAACGCCAGAACCGCACATCCCGCGAGCACGATCGACGCGACCAGCACACCGATCATCGACGCGCGGAACCGCGACCGCAACGGGTCGGACTTCAGGCACGTATCCCGGTGCACCAGTGCGTGATCGAGCCGGCGCACCAGGTACCGATGGGCACCCACCTGCCACCGCGTCGTCGGTGTCCACCCCATGACTCCCCCTGCCGACGACGTCCGCCACGACCCCCCAGCCGTGAACAGCGAACGCCTCCTCGTGGGGGCACAGTACCGCCGAATCCGCGATGCGGCCCCCTCCGGTCGATCGGAGTCCGCGCGTGAGCGGCCGTGATCGTCGACGGCGCGTTCCCGCCACGGTGTCGGCGATCGTGACTGCACAGGCGATCGCGATCGTCGTTTTCGGGGTCCTCGTCCGGACTCCGGCGGGTTCGGTGATCGCTGCGGCCGCGGCGGTGGGCGCCTTCGTCGTCTCGGTGGTTCCCGTCGGAGGTCGCACGCTCCCCCGATGGCTGGTCCATCTGTCTCCGCGGCTGCGATCCGACCCCTACCGTGACCTCCCGCGGGCAGTGTTGTCGTGTCCCCGCGCTCGCCGCGACACCGGCTTCGTCTGGGACGGTGCGCGATTGTCGGCCGGTGTGGACGTCGTGGTCGCCGTGCAGACCGGATGGACCACGGTCGATTCGTCGGGTTCGCGGCCCGACGCGGTGGTGCCGCTTCCCGATCTCGTCGAGGCTCTGCTCGTTCGATCGGACGCCGCGACCACTCTGGACGTGTGTACGGTCGGTTTCCGACCGATACCCGGCTCGCCGGCCGCGGACGCCTACCTCGACCTGGCAGGCCCACTCGTCGGCACAGCCGTTCGGCGCACGAGGCTGATCGTGTCCGTGGACGCGTGCGACGTGACCCGCGCGGCCCGACGACGAGGCGGGGGAATGCCCGGTGCGATGCGCGTTCTCGTGAGCCGACTCGACCGTGTCGAACGGGTACTTCGCGACGCCGGTCTCGGATGCGAGAGGCTCACGCCCGATCACCTCCGATGCGTCGACGTCGATGTCACGCAGGGTTATCCCCCGGCGGGGTCCATCCAGTCGCGGCGTCACTTCACCCTCGGGCCACATCGTTGGTCGGCCTGGGCCGTTCCGGCCACCCGGATGTCGCCGTCCACCACCGACGGTGTCTGGGCCGAGTCCGCGGCTTCCACCGCGACGACCCTGCGGGTGACGGTCGAGCCCGGACGAGGAGCCACCGTGGGTTACGCCTTCGCCCTGGAGAACTCGGCCGAGGACCGCTGCACCGTCTCCGGGGCGGTCCGGTCGCGAGGAAGCAGGCGTGGGTTCGGACTGTTTCTGCCGTCGATGGTGGCGGCGACACCCGACCCGCTCGGAACGGCAACGGTGTCGATGGACGAGCTCTCTCGCTTCGTCGGGCCCGTCGCCGGGTGCGGCCAATTGGTGGGAGTGGACGGCGACGGCGCTGCCGTGGCCGCCCGTTTGTTCGGCCCCGGAGCCGGCACGGTCCACGTTCGAGGCGAACTGTACGTGGCTCGGCAGGTCGTGTTCCGAGCCATCGCCACCGGCGCTCGGGTCCTGATCGCGACGGACCGTCCGCAGGGGTGGCACGGTGTGGTCGGTGCGGCCGGCCCGGCGCACTGTGCACTCGCACCGCCCGGGGCGATGATCGACCGGCACCACCCACCCGACATCGTGGTGGTCGACCACGCCGAGAGGCACCGACCCGACCCCGACGTGACCACGATGTTCGTCACAGCGCCGGAGCAACCGTCTCCCGTGGTCGACGTCGATGTGAGCCTGGACCAACTCGGCGGGTCCGGCGAACATGTCGTACTCAGCACAGGCGGTTCGTCCATCGATCTGACGTTGGTGACGACCGGGGCGGAATCCGCCGTTCTGGGACGGCCCGGTCCGCTCCCCGTTCGGGGCCGTCGTCAGCCGGGGTAGGCAGGGGCGGACGCCGTGGCATCGACCCACCACCGCAGCTGCGCGAGCATGCGAGCCGCACCGTCGTGTGCAGGGCCGTCGCTGGTGTGTCCCCGATCGTCGAAACTCTTGCGGACGCGGGCGAACATCACCGCGTCGCGCACCGTGACCATGTGCAGCTCGGCCGCGACCTGCCGCAGTTGTTCCACCGCGCGTACACCCCCGGCGAGTCCGCCGTAGGACACGAATCCCAGTGCCTTACCTCGCCATTCGTACTTCGCGCCGTCGAGAGCGAGCTTGAGCGAGGCCGGGTAGCCGTGGTTGTACTCCGGGGTCACCACGACGAAGGCGTCGGCGTCGGCGATCTGTGTGCGGTAGCGCTCGGTCGCATCGTTCTCCGAGAGGTCCGGCGGGAGATCGATCGAGGCGAGATCCAGCAACCGAACGTCGAATTCGCTCTGCCCGCGTGCGACGGCCTCGAACCAGCGGGCGACCACCTCGCCGATACGCCCGGAGCGCACACTGCCGACGATCACGAGGAGTACCGGGGAGGAGGTCATGGTGCCGACCCTAACGAATGGGATCGAGCAAGCGGCGCGGAGAGCGAAGGGCGGCCGACACCACGTTCGAGCGAGGCGGCCCGGACGTTCCCGGTCCCGGTCGCATCTCGACGTCTCTCACGCCCGGGACAAGGTCGCACGACGGGCACGCTCCGGTCTCGGTGAGCAGCGTGGCGCACCGATGGTGGCGATATTCGCGGCGCGGGCCGCCGTCGGCGGGCCGCATGGACTCGCCCCACCGCATCAACGCGTACATCGCCGGCCACAACCCCTCCAACGCCGCCGTCGGCAGGTACTCCTCTCGCCCACCGGCGGGACGACGCTCGAGCAAGCCGTACTCCACGAGAGCGGTCAACCGTTGCGTCAGCACGGCTTTGGACAGTCCGAGGTGCTGGTGGAAGTCGGTGAAGCGGCGAACGCCGAAGAACGAGTCGCGGACGATCAGCATCGTCCACCGTTCGCCGACCAGTTCCAGTGCGCGGGCGAGCGAACACTCCTGCTGGTGGTAGTCCGTACCGAGCGCCATGGACCGATACTACCCGAATGGTCTGTTGACCGAACCGAAAGATTCCGGTTACAGTCCGAGCACCGTATTCGAGGGAGACCCATGACCACCGCGACCACCCCGGCCCTGTCGTCACGACCTCTGGTGATCACCTCGCTGGGCACGCTCGTCGCCCTGGCTGCGTTCACCGCGCCACTGGCCACCATCACCAGTACGGCGGCCGATTTCGGTAGTGACACCGCCGGCACCACATGGATCCTCAGCTCGATGAGCATCGGACTCAGCGCGGCGCTGCTCGTGTCGGGTGCACTCGCCGACGACATCGGACGGCGACGCACCTTCGCCATCGGGCTGGCACTGCTGGCGCTGGGTTCGGCGGCCGGCGCGATCGCCCCGTCGACCTTGGTCTTCGTGATCTCGCGTATCGCGCAGGGCATCGGCGCCGGCGCCGTGATCGCCGCCAGCCTCGGGATCAATGCCGCCGCATACCCCCCGGGTCCACGGCGAGCCCACGCCAGCGGAATGTGGGGAGCGGCTCTCGGCGCCGGCATCACCGTCGGACCGTTCCTCACCGCCGGTCTCGACCGCGTCACCACCTGGCGCGACGCCTACTGGGTCCTGGGAGTCGCCGCGGCCGTGCTGGCGATCGCTGCGCGCGTCGCTCTTCCCGAATCGCGGTCCGACGCACCGCGCGGTATCGATCTGCTCGGGGCTCTCACGCTGTCCACCGGTCTCGCCGCCGTTCTCGCCGCACTCGTCGAAGGTCGAACCGGTTGGCTGCAGCCCGTCACACTGGTGCTGTTCGGCGTCGGGATCGTTCTGTTGGCGGCGTTCGTCGTCGTCGAACGCCGCTCGTCGGCACCGATGCTCGACCTCGCGTTGCTGCGCCGACCCGCCTTCGCCGCCGCGACGGTCGCCGCACTCGCCACCGGCGCGGGCATCATCGCGCTGATGTCGTTCCTGCCAGGGTTCCTCGGCCGTGCCTACGGTCTCGACGGATGGGACAGCGCCTGCCTCCTCGTCCTGTGGTCGGCGACGTCGGTGATCACGTCCTTGCTCGCGCGCCGCATCTCCGACCGGATCAGCGGTCGAGTCCAGCTCGCCGCTGCCCTTTCCGGAGTCGCAGCGGGGCAGTTGCTCATGCTCGGCATGGCGGAATCCTCATCGGTCGTGCGGTTGCTTCCGGGGCTGCTGGTGGCCGGCATCGCCAGCGGAGTTCTCAACGCCGCCCTGGCTCGGGAAGCGGTGGCCAGCGTTCCGCCCGGTCGCGCGAGCATGGGCAGCGGCGCCAACAACACCGCTCGATATCTCGGCTCCGCCGTCGGCGTCACCGTGGTGGCCGTCGTCGCGTCACCCGTGGGCGGCGGCCCGTTCGACGGATGGAATCACGCCGTTCTGGTCGCCGCGGGGGTGTCGCTGGTGGGCGCGGCCGTGGTGGCGACCACGTTGCTCGGCCGCGACTGAGGGTTCACCGCGTCAGTCGCCGCAGCAACCGGAAGCTTCGGGCGCCGACCGGGTCGCCCGCGTCGCCAGGTTGCGCGAACCCAGTTCCTCGTCCGCGGGGTAATCGACCCGTGTCAAGGACAATCCGTGCGCGGGCGCCACGGTGATCGCACTCGACCGCTCCGTGTTCGACAACAGCCCTCGCACCCACTCGGAGTCGCGGCGGCCCTCCCCCACGGCCAACAGCGCTCCGACCAGTGACCGCACCATGGACCAGCAGAAGGCGTCGGCGCTCACGTGCGCGGTCAGCGCGGAACCGTCTGTCGTCCACTCGAACCGCTGCAGGTCGCGCACCGTCGTCGCGCCGTCGCGTCGTTTGCAGAACGCAGCGAAATCGTGCAAACCGATCAACACTCGCGACGCCTCGCGCATCGCCGCGACGTCCAGGGGCCGTGACCACGGAACCACCTCGCGGGCCCGCAAGGGTTCGACGCCGAACGGGGCCGTCGACAGGCGGTACTCGTAGTGTCGACGAAGCGCGGAGAAGCGCGCGTCGAACTCCGCGGGGGCCGGTGATACCCGAAGAACTCGGACGTCCGCGGGCAGAAAGCGCGCCAACCGTCGGACCAGGAGATCGGCACTCGCCGGGCGCTCCGGGTGATGCGGGTCGATGCGGCTCATCGCACTCACCGGCACGTCGACGTGCGCCACCTGGCCGGCGGCGTGCACTCCGGCATCGGTCCGACCGGCCACGGTCAGCTCGAGCGGGGTACCGAAGATCGCCGACAGTCGGTGTTCGAGTTCCCCGCAGACCGTTCGCTGATCGCGCTGACGCGCCCAGCCGGAGAAATCGGTCCCGTCGTAGGCGACGTCGAGACGCAGTCGAACGACATCGGAGGAGCCATGTGACAGTCGAACGACGTCGGAGGAGCCGTCTGACAGACGGACGAGCCCGCCACCCTCGATCGGGGTGACGGGCTCGTTCGTCGAATTCGTGCTGTTCAGGACACGAGTCCTTACTTCTTGTCTTCGACCTCGTCGGCGTTGGCCGCGTGTGCGTCCTCCGCCTCGATGCCCTCGACGACGGCGTCCGCGTTCTCGACCTCGGCGTCGGTCGCATCGGCCTTGACCTCGGCGACGACGTTCTGGTCGGCTGCGGCCTCGTCGGCGGCGGTCTCGTCGTTGGTCGCGGCAGGCGCCGTCTGCGATGCCTGCACACGACGTGCGCGATCCGCCTCGGAGGTCACCGTCTGCTCTCGAACGAGCTCGATGATCGCCTGAGGTGCATTGTCACCCTTGCGGGGGATGGTCTTGATGATGCGCGTGTAGCCACCCGGACGCTCGGCGAAGTGCGGGCCGATCTCGGCGAACAGGGTGTGAACGACGTCCTTGTTGCGGATGTCCTTCATGACCTCACGACGGTGAGCCAGCGAACCGGCCTTGGCGTGGGTGATGAGCTTCTCCGCGTACGGACGCAGACGCTTGGCCTTCGACTCGGTGGTGGTGATCCGGCCGTGCTCGAAGAGCGCGGTGGCCAGGTTGGCCAGAATCGCTTTCTGGTGCGACGCCGAACCGCCGAGACGGCGACCCTTGGTGGGCTTGGGCATGTCAAATTCTCCTGATTAGGTGCTCGTGACGCGGTGAGGCGTGCGTCAGAGCTGTTCGGTCTCGGCGTAGTCCTGCTCGGCGCTGTCCGGTTCCCCTGCGGCGCTGTCGGTGTCGCTCCACGTTCCGGTGGCGGCGTCGTAACCGGCAACGGTGCTCGGATCGAACGTCGCGGGGCTGTCCTTCAACGAGAGGCCGAGCGAGTGCAGCTTGACCTTGACCTCGTCGATGGACTTCTGTCCGAAGTTGCGGATGTCCAGCAGATCCGACTCGGTGCGGCCGACCAGCTCGCCGACTGTGTGAACACCCTCGCGCTTGAGGCAGTTGTAGGACCGGACGGTGAGGTCCAGATCCTCGATCGGCAGACCGAAGGAAGCGATGTGATCGGCCTCGGCGGGTGAGGGTCCGATCTCGATGCCTTCTGCTTCGACGTTCAGCTCACGGGCGAGGCCGAAGAGCTCAACCAGGGTCTTGCCCGCCGAGGCGAGCGCATCCCGCGCGGTGATGGAGTTCTTGGTCTCCACGTCGAGAACGAGCCGATCGAAGTCGGTGCGCTGCTCGACGCGGGTGGCCTCCACCTTGTAGGTGACCTTCAGAACGGGCGAGTAGATCGAGTCGACCGGAATGCGGCCGATCTCGGCACCGGATGCCTTGTTCTGCACGGCCGGCACGTATCCGCGGCCACGCTCGACGACGAGCTCGATCTCGAGCTTGCCCTTGTCGTTCAGGGTCGCGATGTGCAGATCGGGGTTGTTCACCGTGACGCCCGCCGGGGGCACGATGTCGCCTGCGGTCACAGTGCCGGGGCCCTGCTTGCGGACGTACATGGTGACCGGCTCGTCCTCTTCGGAGCTCACGACGAGGCCCTTGAGGTTCAGGATGATGTCGGTGACGTCTTCCTTGACTCCGGGGACCGTGGTGAATTCGTGGAGAACGCCGTCGATGCGGATGCTGGTGACAGCAGCGCCGGGGATCGACGAGAGCAGGGTACGACGGAGCGAGTTGCCGAGGGTGTACCCGAAGCCAGGCTCGAGGGGCTCGATGACGAACTTCGAGCGGTTGTCAGCGATGACCTCTTCGGTCAGCGTGGGTCGCTGAGAAATGAGCATTGATTGTCCTCCTGTAGGAACGTCCGCTATTTGACGCTCGCGATGGGGCGGTCAACGCCCCGTGCGCCTCGCGCACACCGGAGGGTGTGAACGAGGCGCACGGAGCCGCTGGCCTACTTCGAGTAGTACTCGACGATGAGCTGTTCGGTGAGCGCGATGTCGATCTGCGCGCGCTCCGGCTCCTGGTGGACCAGGATGCGAAGGCGGTTGGGAACGACCTGCAGCCACCCGGGCACGGGGCGATCGCCCTGGGTTTCGCGTGCGATCTCGAACGGCAGCGTGCTCAGCGACTTCTGCTTGACGTCGATGATGTCGTACTGCGAGACGCGGTAGCTGGGGATGTCGACCTTCTTGTTGTTGACCAAGAAGTGGCCGTGCGTGACCAGCTGACGGGCCTGCCGACGCGTACGAGCGAGGCCCGCGCGGTAGACGACGTTGTCGAGACGCGTCTCGAGGATGCGCAACAGGTTCTCACCCGTCTTGCCCTTGAGGCGGTTCGCTTCCTTGTAGTACAGCGAGAACTGCTTCTCCATGACGCCGTAGGTGAAGCGAGCCTTCTGCTTCTCCTGCAGCTGGAGCAGGTACTCGCTCTCCTTGATCCGCGCGCGGCCGTGCTGGCCGGGCGGGTAGGGGCGACGCTCGAAAGCCTGATCGCCTCCGACGAGGTCGACGCGCAGTCGACGCGACTTGCGGGTGATGGGTCCGGTATAACGAGCCATTTTCTAGTTTTCCTTCCCGCTAGACGCGACGGCGCTTGGGCGGACGGCAGCCGTTGTGCGGCTGGGGGGTGACATCGGAGATGGTGCCGACCTCGAGGCCTGCCGCCTGAAGCGAACGAATCGCGGTCTCGCGGCCGGAGCCGGGACCCTTCACGAAGACGTCGACCTTCTTCACACCGTGCTCCTGCGCCTTACGGGCAGCGGACTCGGCGGCGAGCTGGGCAGCGAACGGAGTCGACTTGCGCGAGCCCTTGAAGCCGACGTGTCCCGAGGACGCCCAGGAGATGACGTTCCCGGACGGGTCGGTGATCGACACGATCGTGTTGTTGAACGTGCTCTTGATGTGGGCGGATCCGTGCGGGACGTTCTTCTTGTCCCTGCGACGCGTCTTCTGCGTCTTCTTCGGACCGGCGGTGCGTGACTTGGGGGGCATTACTTCGCCTTCTTCTTGCCGGCAATGGTGCGCTTCGGTCCCTTGCGGGTGCGCGCATTGGTCTTCGTGCGCTGTCCACGTACGGGCAGACCACGACGGTGGCGAAGGCCCTGGTAGCAGCCGATCTCGATCTTGCGACGGATGTCGGCCTGCACCTCGCGGCGCAGGTCACCCTCGACCTTCAGCGACTCCTCGATGTACTCGCGGAGCTTCGTCAGGTCTTCGTCCGTGAGGTCCTTGCTTCGCAGGTCGGGGCTGACGCCCGTCGCCGCGAGGATCTCGTGGGAGCGGGTACGGCCGACGCCGTAGATGTAGGTGAGTGCGATCTCCATGCGCTTCTCGCGCGGAAGATCCACACCGGCTAGACGTGCCATGTGGCGGTTCCTTCATTCGTGCGGAGGTCTGCTCCCAGTCCGTCCCCGTAGGCGTCTTCACGTTCTTCGTGGGGCCCCGGCCTCCGCGGCCGAGGGTGTACTGCCCGCGTGTGGGCAGCTGGTGCTGGGAGGTCTTCTTCTGGCATGTGCAGCCAAGTAGATCTTCGAGAAAAGGGGTGATCAGCCCTGACGCTGCTTGTGACGCAGGTTGTCGCAGATCACCATGACCCGGCCGTTGCGGCGGATCACTTTGCACTTCTCGCAGATCGGCTTGACGCTGGGGTTGACCTTCACGTCTGTTCGATCTCCTGGTCGTGTTCGCGGGCTGCATCTCTCGACGCGACCTGCGGACATGGATGAACCCCGGCCCGTGAGAGCCGGGGACGAGTGCTACTTGTAGCGGTAGACGATCCGTCCGCGAGTCAGGTCGTAGGGAGACAGCTCGACCACGACGCGATCCTCGGGAAGGATGCGGATGTAGTGCTGCCGCATCTTGCCGCTGATGTGGGCGAGCACCTTGTGACCGTTCTCCAGCTCGATGCGAAACATCGCATTGGGCAGGGGTTCGACTACTCGGCCCTCGACCTCGATTGCGCCGTCCTTCTTTGCCATATCCTCCGCGATCCCGGCTCGTCACACCTGATTGACTTCTCGTGTACCACTTGCAGTCGACGCTGCGCGTACTGCTCCGCAGCGCATCGAGGCACGCCGAAACGCACCGACGTTCCATGATACCGGGTCGGGTCGACCAGTCCAAATGACGGTCGAGGCTCCACGACGGTAGAACGGACAGCGACCGCGGCGCATCCGAATCGCACGACACCGACCTTCCATCGCACGACAGTTGTTTCCGACCCGAGGAGAACCCCACATGGCCGCCGATTCCGGACGCATCGAGAAAGCCCTGGTGTCGATCCTCGACAACGGCAGCAGATTGCAGGGCCCCGCCGTCGAGAAGTACGTGTGGCGCATCCGGCGCGCGCATCCCGACGAATCACCCGCCCAGATCGTCGAGCGGCTCGAGAAGATCTTCCTCAAAGCCGTGACGGGCAGTGGTGGTGCCGCCGGTGCCACCGCAGCCGTTCCCGGCGTCGGCACCATGGCCTCCGTGGCCGCCGTCGGCGCGGAGACGACGTTCTTCGTCGAGGCGTCGGCTCTGTTGACCCTGTCCGTCGCATCGGTCCACGGCATCTCCGTCGAGGACCACGAGCAGCGTCGCGCCCTGGTGCTCGCGGTGGCGCTGGGCGAATCCGGTCGGCAGATCGTTCATCGTTCGTTGGGATCGCCGGGCAACATCGGCCGAGTCATCACCAGTGCGACGCCCGGCAAGAACCTGGGGAACCTGAATCAGATGCTGCTGAAGAAGTTCGTGGCCAAATTCGCCGCGAAGCGCGGTGCGGTGATGCTGGGAACTCTCCTGCCGGCCGGCATCGGGGCCGTGATCGGCGGAACCGGGAACCGGGCGCTCGGCCGCGGCGTCGTGAAGAATGCCCGCGAGACGTTCGGCGCGGCTCCCGCCCGATGGCGAGATGCGAACACCGTGATCGACACCGACGACGACACCGACGACGGACACAGCGGCCGTGCTGTCGGTGCACGGCAGTAGCTTCATCGGCCACGCACAGTCCGGCGGTCGCGACGAGAGAACGCCCGCGGCGAGAAGGAGATCACCCGTGAGTTCGATGCCGTCGAACGGTCCGCCCGCGCTCGAGGCGCGCGGTCTGAGCAAGTCCTTCGGGCCGGTGCGTGCGGTCGACGACGTGTGGTTCACGGTGGAACGCGGATCGATCACGGGGTTCCTGGGACCCAACGGGTCGGGCAAATCGACGACGCTCCGCATGATGCTCTCGCTGGTGCGCCCGGATGCCGGCATCGCACTGGTCGACGGCGTGGCGTTCGCCGACCTCCCGCGTCCGGCCCGCGTTCTCGGGGCCGTGCTGGACGCGCAGAGCGCCCACCCCCGACGCACGGCCCGTGATCACCTACGGACGTACACCCCGGTTCTCGGACTACCGGATTCCCGCGTCGACGCCGTTCTGGCCCTGGTGGGGCTCACGGACGCGGCGGACCGCCCGGCGGGGCAGTTCTCGCTGGGGATGCGGCAGCGCCTCGCTCTGGCGACCGCGCTGCTCGGCGAACCCGACATCCTGGTCCTCGACGAGCCGGCCAACGGTCTCGATCCCGAGGGCATCGCCTGGCTTCGGGAGTTCCTTCGCTCGTTCGCGCGATCCGGACGCACCGTCCTCATCTCCTCGCACGTCATTCGAGAGGTCGAGCAGATCATCGATCACGTGGTGGTCCTCGACGCCGGGTCCGTCGTGTTCCACGGAACCACGGACGCCCTGCGCAACACTCGACCGCGGCAGGTGCTGGTCTCCTGCTCGAACCCCGCCACGCTCGCCCTCGGTCTCGTGGCCGCCGGAATGCCCGACGCCGTCATCGGCACCGACGGTCGACTGATCGTCACCGGCGCCGACGAGTCGACAATCGCCTCGATCGCGTCGTCCGCCGGAGTTCAGGTGTTCGGCATGTCCGCGACCGCCGTGGACCTCGAGCAGATCTTCCTGTCCATGACGCGAGGACACCACGCCGCAGCACCTCCCCCGCAGTACGGCCCACCCCAGCAGTACGGCCCACCCCAGCAGTACGCGCCCTACGAACAGCGAGGTCACCGATGAGCGTCGGCACCGAGAAGGTCCCGTCCGGCTCCGTCGTGTCCGGCGTCCTGTCGTCGGAGTTCCGCAAGGTGACGTCTCTGCGGGCGTGGTGGGCTCTGGGAATTCCGCCGATCCTCATCGGGTTCTTCGCCAGTGCTCTGTACGCGGGCATCTCCACCACGCTCGATGTCGCCGAGGCCGAGGAACTCGACGGTCTCGTCGTGCTGATCGGATTGTTCGTGGCCATCGGCGCGGCCGTTCTCTTCGCCGCCGTGTTCGCGGCGGTCACCACGGCGTCGGAGTTCCGCTACTCGACGTCGACCGCCACGTTCCTGACGGCGCCGAGCCGTACCGTCGTCGTCGCCGCGAAACTGGCCGTGGGAACGGGGTACGGGCTCGCGGCGATCGTCACCAGCCTGATCTCGATCGCGCTCTTCGGCGGGGGTTCCTCTGCCGTCGACGGAGTCGTGAGGATCTGTCTGCTCGGCCTCGTGGCCACTGCGCTGTGGAGCCTCGTCGGCGGGGGCCTGGGCCTCCTGATCGGCTCGCCCACGTGGGCCGCGGTCGCCCTGGTCGCGTGGGTTCCGGTCGGCGAACTCGTCGTGCTCGCCGTGGTCCACGGGATCGGTGCGGGCGCACTCGCCGCGCTTCTGCCGAACCGGGCCAGTTTCGTCATGATCGCCGGCGGAAACATCGACACTCTCGACGTCATGCACTGGGCCGCGGCCCTGTCGGTCGTGACGGCGTGGGCGGCGGTACTCTCCGTCGGCGGTTGGTGGCGCACCCGGTGCCGAGACATCACGTGATCGGAGCCCTTCATCACTGACCCCGGACCGACACCGGATCGTCGCGGATGGGTTCGCCGGCTGACCGCCGATTGCTTCCGGCACCGACGCGTCGCCGTGGGGGCGTTGCTCGTCACCTTCGTCGCCGCAGCCATCGACATCGCCTTCCCCCTGTTGACGCGCGCGGCGGTCGACGACGCCACGCTGTCCCGCACCGACCGGATCTCCCTGGTCGTGGGGGCCATCGTGGCGCTCGGAGTGGTGCGATTCGCGTGCCAGTTCGGCCGTCGACTGCTCGCCGGGAAACTGTCCATCGACGTGCAGCACGATCTGCGCCTGCGCGTCCTGTCGTCACTGCACCGGCTGGACGGTGCTCGGCAGGACGATATTCGCGTCGGACAGGTCGTGTCCCGCTCGATCTCCGACCTCGCGTTGGTTCAGGGCTTGCTGGCCATGGTTCCGCTGTCCGCCGGAGCTCTCCTGCAGTTCGTCCTGGCGCTCGGTGTGATGCTCTATCTGTCCCCGCCGCTCACGTTGGTCGCCCTCGGCGTGGTGCCGATGATCGTCGTTCTGGTCACCCGGATGCGGCCACGGCTCTACGCGGCCACCTGGTCCGCGCAGCAACGAGCCGCGGAGCTCGCCGGGCACGTCGAGGAAACCGTCACCGGTGTTCGGGTGGTGAAGGGGTTCGGTCAGGAATCACGTGCGGTGGACACCCTCGAATCGCTGAGCCGGCGGCTCTACGCCGAACGTCTTCGGGCCGCGGTGATCAACTCGGGCTTCGCGCCCGCGATGGGGGCGCTCCCCCAACTCGGCCTCGTCGGCGTCATCGGCGTCGGTGGGTATCTCGCGCTGGACGGCTCCATCACCGTGGGGACGTTCCTGGCCTTCGCGAGCTACGTCGTCACGCTCACCGCGGTGACCCGCACCCTCACGTCCGTACTGGTGATGGCACAACTGTCGAGGGCGGCGGTCGAGAGGGTGTACGACGTCATCGACACCCAACCCGCCCTTGCCGAACCTCGGGACCCTCTCCCCCTCCCCGACGGCCCGCTGGGAGTGCGACTCTCCGGTCTCCGTTTCGGCTTCGATCCCGATCGCCCGGTGCTGTCCGGAGTCGACCTGACGGTCGCACCCGGGGAGACCGTCGCGCTCGTCGGACCGTCGGGAAGCGGTAAATCGACGCTCTCGATGCTGCTTCCTCGGTTCTACGCTCCGGACGCGGGCACCATCGAGTTCGTCGGCGTCGACGGTGCTGCCGTCGACATCGCGGCCGCCGCCTCCGACGATCTCCGGTCGGCCGTCGCGGTCGCCTTCGACGAACCCTTCCTCTTCTCGGACACCGTCGGAACGAACATCGCCCTCGGTCGTCCCGACGCCACCGCCGAGCAGGTCCGCGACGCGGCCGAGCGTGCCATGGCCCACGGTTTCGTCACCGATCTTCCGGACGGATACGAGTCCACGGTCGGCGAGCGCGGCCTGACCCTGTCCGGCGGACAACGCCAGCGGGTCGCTCTCGCCCGAGCCCTGGTGAGCGCGCCCCGCATTCTGGTGCTCGACGACGCGACGTCGGCGGTGGACGCCGAGACGGAAGCGTCGATCTTCGACGGCCTGCGATCGGACGCCGACCGCACCACGATCGTCCTCGCCCACCGTCGGTCCACACTGTCGCTCGCCGATCGCATCGCCGTGCTCGACGGGGGCCGCATCGTCGACGTCGGCACCGAGGCGGAACTGGACGAACGGTGTCCGTTGTTCGTCGCGCTGTTGTCCGGTGCCGCCGCCGACGACGGCGCGACCGACCTCACCAAAGACACTCGGGGCGTCGAATCCGGCCCGCCGCCACGATCGCTGTGGCCGGACGACACCGACGCCACCACCTTCGACGTCGACCCGGCTCGCTCCGAGAACGCCGACGCCGGAGGAAGCGGCGGGCCGCCCGGGCCCGGCGGCCACCTCGGGTCGGCGCTCGGGGCGAGCGCGCAGACGCCGGCGATCACCGCCGCACTGGATCGCCTTCCGCCCGCCGACGCGAGTCCGGGGCTGGACGCGACGTCGCTTCGCCGCGAGGACTCGCAGTTCTCGTTGCGAGGACTCGTGACACCGGTGCGCCTCCTGCTCGCCGCCGTCGTGGCGTGTCTCGCCTTCGACTCCTTCACCACCATCGCGTTCCCGTCGATCGTGCGGTTCGCGATCGATCACGGTGTCACCGACGGCTCCACGGCCGTCCTGGCGACCGTCGCCGGGTTCGCCCTCGTCCTCGTCCTGGTCAACTGGTTGGTGGTGCGCGCGATGACCGTGCTGACCGCGAAGGCCGGGGAACGCGTGCTGTTCGGATTGCGGGTTCGCAGCTTCGCGCATCTGCAACGGCTCGGTCTCGACTACTACGAACGCGAGCTCTCCGGACGCATCATGACCCGCATGACGACGGACGTCGACGCGCTGTCCTCGTTCATGCAGACCGGGTTGTCCACCGCGGTGGTGAGCGTGCTGACCATTTTCGGCGTCTCGGTCGCGCTCCTGCTGACCGATCCGGTGCTGGGGCTTGTCGCACTGACGGTTCTGCCGATTCTGACGGTCGCGACGGTGGCGTTCCGGCGCGTGTCGTCCCGCGCGTATTCGGTGTCGCGAGAACGGATCTCCGCCGTGAACGCCGACTTCCAGGAGAACGTGACCGGGCTGCGGGTCGCGCAGGCCTATCGCCATCAACCGACCGCGATGGCCCGGTTCGTCCGCGGCGCGGATGCCTACCGCCGCAGCCGGATGCGGTCTCAGCGCGCGATCTCGATCTACTTCCCGTTCATCACCTTCCTGTCCGATCTCGCGCTCGCGGCCGTGGTCTACGTCGGAGCGACGCGGGTGGCGAACGGTGAGACCTCCACCGGCGCCCTCGTCGCCTTCGTGCTGTACCTCGGACTGCTGTTCGGTCCCATTCAGCAGCTCTCCCAGGTGTTCGACGGATACCAGCAGGCGTCGGTGGGTCTGACGAGAATCGGCGCGTTGTTGGCGACCGAGAGTTCGATCGAGCAACGCGCCGCCGCGCGCATCGTTCCGGTACCCGCGCGCCTGCGGGGAGAGCTCCGACTCGACCACGTCGGATTCCGGTACGCCGGAGCGGATCGCGACGCGCTGTCGGACGTCGATCTGACGATCCCGGCGGGATCCACGGTCGCCCTCGTCGGACGTACCGGTGCCGGCAAGTCCACCATCGTCAAACTTCTCGCTCGGTTCTACGACCCCACCTCGGGTGAGGTACGCGTCGACGGCGTCGCGCTGCCGTCGTTCCCGCTGCGCGACTTTCGGCAGCGGCTGGGGGTCGTCCCCCAGGAAGCTCATCTGTTCGCCGGGACGGTGGCGTCGAACATCGCCTACGGACGTCCGGGCGCGGGACGCGACGAGATCGAGGCGGCGGCGGCCGCGGTGGGCGCCCTACCGATGATCGCCGACCTTCCCCGTGGCATGGCGACCCCGGTGGGCGAGCGAGGCCGAGGTCTCGCGGCCGGCGCGCGACAGTTGATCGCCCTGGCGCGGGCCGAGTTGGTCGACCCGGACATCCTTCTCCTCGACGAGGCAACCGCGACTCTCGACCCGGCGACCGAGCGTGCGGTGCTCAGCGCGGGGCGCTCGGTGACCCGCAGCCGGACGTCGGTGATCGTGGCCCACCGACTGGCGACCGCAGCGGCCGCGGACCTCGTCGTGGTGGTCGGCGACGGCCGTATCCTCGAGTACGGATCCCACCGCGATCTGCTCGCGTTCGGCGGGCACTACGCCGCGCTGTGGGCATCGTCGGAGGGTGTGCGTGAGCACGATCACACCGAGGCTCCGGCGACGATCGAAGCACATTTCGGTGAAAGCGATCACAAGAGCACGGCGACGGCGCGGTCGTAGACCGGAAGGTCTAACCTGGTGGGTGCCGTTGCGCTGAGCGAGATCGAAGAAGGAAACGAGGCGAACACCTGCCGTGAGCAGCAGTTCTACAACCCAGTTCGGACAAAACGAGTGGTTGGTCGAAGAGATGTACCAGCGTTTCAAGACCGACCCGTCCTCGGTCGACGAGAGTTGGCACGAGTTCCTCGCCGACTACACCCCGGAGCAGTCGGGGGGCGGCGACCCCGCTGCCTCTGCCGAATCGGGCGCTCCTGCAGCAACATCCGGTAACGGTGCGGCCTCGACCGGCAACGGCAAGGCCCCGGCGAAGGCCGACAAGGCTCCCGCGAAGGCGGAGAAGGCTCCGGCCGAGGCGGACAAGGCTCCGGCGAAGGCGGAGAAGTCCGCCCCCGAGGCCAAGCCCGCCGCGGACACGAGGCCCGCCGAGGACAAGAAGAAGGCCGCGTCGACCGAATCGGCTCCGAAGTCGGACAAGCCCGCATCGGCCCCGAAGGCGGTCGCGGCGAAGTCCGCAGCCGCCGGCGGACCCACCCCCGCGAAGTCCGCTCCCGCCGAGGCAACCGACAAGGACACCCCGGAGGAGGACACCACCAAGGTGCTCCGCGGAGCCTCCGCCGCGATCGCGAAGAACATGACCGCGTCGCTGCAGATCCCGACGGCCACCAGCGTCCGCGCGATCCCCGCGAAGCTGATGATCGACAACCGCCTGGTGATCAACAACCACCTCGCGCGCACCCGCGGCGGGAAGATCTCGTTCACGCACCTCCTCGGCTACGCCATCGTGCAGGCCGTGAAGTCCTTCCCCGGCATGAACACCCACTTCGCCGAGATCGACGGCAAGCCCAATGCGGTGTCGCCGGCCAACACCAATCTCGGTCTCGCGATCGATCTGCCCGGCAAGGACGGTTCTCGGTCTCTGGTGGTCGCCGCCATCAAGGGGTGCGAGAAGTTCACGTTCACGCAGTTCCACTCCGCGTACGAGGACATCGTCCGGCGCGCCAGGGACGGCAAGTTGACCGGTGCGGATTTCAGCGGCGTGACGATCTCGCTGACCAACCCGGGCACCATCGGCACCGTGCACTCGGTTCCGCGTCTGATGCAGGGCCAGGGCACCATCGTCGGCGCCGGCGCCATGGAGTACCCCGCGGAGTTCCAGGGTTCGAGCGAGGAGCGTCTGGCCGAGATGGGCGTCGGCAAGCTCATGACGCTGACCTCGACGTACGACCACCGCATCATCCAGGGTGCGGAGTCCGGCGACTTCCTGCGGACCATCCACAACCTGCTGATCAGCGACGAGTTCTACGACGAGATCTTCCACGGTCTCGCCATCCCGTACGAGCCGATTCGCTGGCGTCGTGACCTGCCCGCCGGCACCGTCGACAAGAACACCCGCGTGCTCGAGGTCATCGCGGCGTACCGCAATCGCGGGCACCTGATGGCCGACACCGATCCGTTGATGTTCACCCGCGACAAGTTCCGGATGCATCCCGATCTCGACGTCATCAGTCACGGTCTGACGCTGTGGGATCTCGACCGCGAGTTCAACGTCGGCGGGTTCCACGGCCAGGACAAGATGAAGCTGCGCGACGTGCTGAGCGTCCTGCGCGACTCGTACTGCCGCCACGTGGGTGTCGAGTACACCCACATTCTCGAGACCGACCAGGTCGGCTGGCTCCAGGAGCGCGTGGAGGCCAAGCACGTCAAGCCCACGGTCGCCCAGCAGAAGTACATCCTGAGCAAGCTGAACGCGGCCGAGGCGTTCGAGACCTTCCTGCAGACCAAGTACGTCGGGCAGAAGCGGTTCTCGCTCGAAGGCGCCGAGTCCGTCATCCCGATGATGGACTCCGTCATCGACCAGTGCGCCGAGCACAGCCTCGACGAGGTCGTCATCGGCATGCCGCACCGCGGTCGGCTCAACGTGTTGGCGAACATCGTCGGCAAGCCGTACTCCAAGATCTTCACCGAGTTCGAGGGCAACATGAACCCGGCGGCCGCTCACGGCTCCGGCGACGTGAAGTACCACCTCGGTGCCGAGGGCAACTACATCCAGATGTTCGGTGAGAACGACATCGCGGTGTCGTTGACGGCGAACCCGTCGCATCTCGAGGCGGTCGACCCCGTGCTCGAGGGCCTGGTCCGCGCGAAGCAGGACCTGCTCGACAAGGGCGACGGCTCGAACGGCTTCAGCGTTCTCCCGCTGATGCTGCACGGAGACGCCGCCTTCGCCGGTCAGGGTGTGGTCGCGGAGACGCTCAACCTCGCCTTGCTGCGCGGATACCGCACCGGCGGAACGGTGCACATCGTGGTGAACAACCAGGTCGGCTTCACCACCGCCCCCGAGCACTCCCGGTCCTCGGAGTACTGCACGGACGTCGCGAAGATGATCGGCGCTCCGATCTTCCACGTGAACGGCGACGACCCCGAGGCCTGCGCCTGGGTGGCCCGCCTGGCGGTCGATTTCCGTCAGACGTTCCACAAGGACGTCGTCATCGATCTGATCTGCTACCGCCGCCGCGGCCACAACGAGGGCGACGACCCCTCGATGACGCAGCCGGCCATGTACGACGTGATCGACACCAAGCGCAGCGTGCGCAAGAGCTACACCGAGTCGCTCATCGGCCGTGGCGACATCTCGCTCAAGGAAGCCGAGGACGCGCTCCGCGATTACCAGGGACAGCTCGAACGCGTCTTCAACGAGGTTCGCGAGCTCGAGAAGTACACCCCGGAGCCGAGCGAGTCGGTCGAGCTCGACCAGCAGTTGCCGGCCAAGCTCACGACCGCGGTGGACAAGTCGGTGCTCCATCGCATCGGCGACGCGTTCGTCGACATCCCCGACGGCTTCACCGTGCACCCGCGCGTGCAGCCCGTCCTGGACAAGCGTCGCGAGATGGCCTACGAGGGCAAGGTCGACTGGGCGTTCGGCGAGCTGCTCGCGTTGGGCACTCTGATCGACGAGGGCAAGCTGATCCGCTTCTCCGGTCAGGACACCCGCCGCGGCACCTTCACTCAGCGCCACTCGGTGATCATCGACCGAAAGACGGGCGAGGAGTACACACCGCTGCACAACATCGGCAGCGACAACCCGGGCAAGTTCCTGGTGTACGACTCCGCCCTGAGCGAGTACGCGGCCGTCGGCTTCGAGTACGGCTACTCGGTGGGCAACCCCGACGCGCTCGTGCTGTGGGAAGCGCAGTTCGGCGATTTCGTCAACGGCGCGCAGTCCATCATCGACGAGTTCATCTCGTCCGGTGAGGCCAAGTGGGGTCAGCTCTCCGACGTCGTGCTGCTGTTGCCACACGGCCACGAGGGTCAGGGCCCGGACCACACCTCGGGTCGCATCGAGCGCTTCCTCCAGTTGTGCGCGGAGGGGTCGATGACGGTCGCCGTACCGTCGACGCCCGCGAACTACTTCCACCTGCTGCGTCGCCACGCTCGCGACGGCATCCAGCGTCCCCTGGTGGTGTTCACGCCGAAGTCGATGCTGCGCAACAAGGCTGCGGTCAGCAACATCGAGGACTTCACGGACAACAAGTTCCACTCGGTGTTCGACGAGCCCACGTACGACACCGGCGACGGCGACCGCAAGAAGGTCGAGCGCGTGCTGATGGTGAGCGGCAAGCTGTACTACGAACTGCTCGCCTACAAGCAGAAGAACAAACGCGACGACGTCGCGTTGGTGCGTGTCGAGCAGCTCTACCCGATCCCGCATCGACGCATAGCCGAGGCGCTCGACGGCTACCCCAACGCCACCGAGTTCCGCTGGGTCCAGGAAGAGCCGGCCAACCAGGGTGCGTGGCCGACCTTCGGCCTCGCGTTCCCGGAGCTGCTACCGGATCGGCTCAGCGGCATCAAGCGCGTCTCGCGGCGTCCGATGTCGGCGCCGTCGTCCGGTTCGACCAAGGTGCACGCGGTCGAGCAGCAGGAGATCATCGACACCGCGTTCAACGGTAAGTAGTCCGCCGGTCGAAGCCGCACCGACAACCGGGCCGATGTCACGTCAGTGACATCGGCCCGGTTCTCGTCGCACGCACTTCGGGCGCGGACACGACGAAGCGCGGGGGTCGACGATGTCCGTCGACGCCCCGCGCTGGTTCGTTCTACGTGTGTCGGTTACTCGGTCGGTCCGGCCGGAAGAGTGACGACCTGGCCGGCGTAGGACAGCCCCGCGCCGAAGCCGAGCAGCAGCGCCGTGTCGCCCTTCTTCGCCTTGCCGGTGCGCAGAACTTCCTCCACCGCAAGGGGAATGGAGGCAGCGGAGGTGTTGCCGGCCTCCGCGATGTCGTTGGCCACCGGGACGTGCTCCCCCAGTTCGAGACTGCGGGCGAGAAGGTCGGTGATGCGCGAATTCGCCTGGTGCGGAACGAACACGTCGAGATCCGCGGGCGTCATCCCCGCCTTGTCGATGGCTTCGCGCGCCACCTTGGCCATTTCGAAAGCGGCCCAACGGAAGACGGCGATACCGGTCATCGCGATCCAGGGGCGATCCGCGTTGGGATCTTCCTTCAGGTCGGCGAAGTACTGCATCCAGTCCTTGTCCTGCTTGATGGCGTCGGACTGCGATCCGTCCGACCCCCACACCATCGGACCGATCCCGGGTTCGTCGCTCAGGCCGACCACCATGGCGCCGGCGCCGTCACCGAAGATCATCCGGGTGCCGCGATCGTCGGGCCTGGTGGTGACCGAGAGTTCCTCGGTTCCGATCACGAGGACCTTGTCCTCGGTCCCGCTGCGGATCATGTCCGAGGCGAGTCCGAGCCCGTAGCAGAACCCGGCGCACCCCGCGCCGAGGTCGAAGGCACCGGGGCCACCGGTTCCGAGCTTGTCGGCGACGATCGACGCGGCCGGCGGGGTGAGCAGCAAGTGGGTGGAGGTCGCGACGATGACGCATCCGATCTCGGCCGGATCGATCCCCGCGGCGTCGAGGGCGCGTCGTCCCGCTTCGATGGACATGGTGACGACGTTCTCGTCCTCACCGGCGAAACGTCGACTCTCGATGCCGGTGCGCGTGCGAATCCACTCGTCGCTCGAGTCGATGAATTCGCAGATCTCCTCGTTCGTGACCACCCGCTCCGGGCGGTACGCGCCGAGGCTCAGAATGGCGGAATGCCGTGGTTCGGTCGAAATGGAGATCTTCGCACCCATCGAAAAGCCGTCCTCTCGTGCTGCATCCCGCGACCGGTCGCGGGGTATCGTCGTCCTACGTTACTGGTGCAGCAGCGCCGAACGGATCTGGTGTCGATTCGACGTCCCCGTGTCGCGCGAGCGGATACTCCGCCAGCAGAGCCGATGCCGCGTCCGGCGGCAGCACCACCGCGGGAAGAGCGCGAGCGAGCAAGGCGATCAGGTCCTCCCGTTCCATGGCCGCCGGCTCGCGCAGCCAACTGATGGTGACCTCCTCGGTGAAGGCGATCCACCCCCGCACGGCGAGCACGATCTCCCGGGTGCGTTCGAGACCCAGCCGGGGCAACTGCGAGAGCGTCCGATCCACCATCCGGTTCCGGGTGTCCTCGAAGACCGCCCGCATGTCGGGATCGCCGCTGGCCGTTCCCCTCAAAAGCGAGACGTAGCTCGAACTCTCGGTGACGACGTAATCCACGTAGGACGTCAGCGTCACCAGCAGGGTCGAGAACGGGTCGAGACCCTCGGGCGGCTCGGTGCGCTCGAGCATCTCCCGGCTGGTGTGCCGCACGATGGCGACGTGGAAATCGTGCTTCGAGTCGAAGTAGTGGAACAGCAGACCGCGCGAGACCCCGGCCTGGTCCGCGATGTCCTCGACCGAGATCTGATCGAGGGGACGATCGCTGAGCATGGTCACGCCGAGCTCGATGAGCTGCGCGCGGCGCTGGTCGGGCGTCAGCCTGGTTCGCTTCACCCTTCCATGAAAACACGCTGTTGAACGTTGATCAACAACTGTTGACTCGCACTCAGTAAGGCCTTACGCTCACTGCATGAGTCTTCCGGTTACAGATACCGACACTGCGGCGGCGCCCGCCCGGTACGTCGACACGATCATCATCGGCAGCGGATTCGCCGGCCTGGGGGCCGCGATCAAGCTCAGCCAGCAGGGTCGCACCGACTTCCTCGTTCTCGAACGGGGCAAGGACGTCGGCGGAACGTGGCGGGACAACACCTACCCCGGCGCGGCGTGCGACGTGCCGTCCCACCTGTACTCGTACTCGTTCGCGCTGAACCCGCACTGGACCCGCTCGTTCTCCAAGCAGCCGGAGATCCAGAAGTACATCACCTCGGTCGCGAACAAGTACGACGTCTACGGACGCCACGTCTTCGGCTGCCACGTCGAGTCCGCCCGGTGGAACAACGACACCTCGCAGTGGGACCTGGTGACCAGCACCGGCAACTACACCGCCAAGAAGCTGGTGTCCGCAGTGGGAGCCCTCGCCGAGCCCAACCTGCCGAACATCACCGGCATCGAGTCGTTTCGAGGCGAGGTCTTCCATTCCGCGCAGTGGAACCACGACGCGGACCTGACGGGCAAGCGCGTGGCCGTCATCGGCACCGGCGCCTCGGCCATCCAGATCGTGCCCGCCATCGCGAAGGACGTCGCACACCTCGACGTCTATCAGCGCACCGCTCCCTGGGTGCTGCCGCGCGCCGACCGCGAGTACACCGGCATCGAGAAGTTCGCCTTCAAGTACGTCCCCGGTTTCCAGCGGCTCGCGCGTGCCGGCATCTACGCGACCCGTGAGACGCAGGTCGTGGGCCTCACCAAGATCCCGTTGTTCATGAAGCCGCTCGAGATCGCAGCGCGTCGCCAGATCAGCAGTCAGATCACCGACCGCGCGCTGCGGGAGAAGGTCACCCCGAACTTCCGGATCGGCTGCAAGCGCATGCTCATCTCCAACGCCTACTACCCGGCCCTGGATCGTCCGAACGTCGACCTGGTGACCGACGGCATCGCCGAGATCACGGCCGACTCGATCGTCACGAAGGACGGTACCGAGCGGAAGATCGACGCGCTGATCGTCGCGACCGGATTCCACGTCACCGACTCCCCCACGTTCCAGGGCATCTACGGCAGGCACGGACGCTCGCTCGCGGACGTGTTCGACGAGGGGGGACAGCAGGGATACAAGGGCGCCGCCATCGCCGGCTTCCCCAACCTCTTCTTCCTCGTCGGCCCCAACACCGGACTCGGCCACACCTCGATGGTGTTCATGATCGAGAGCCAGTTGAACTACCTCGTCGACGCTCTGAACACGATCGACCGCCACGACCTCGGCGTCGTCGAGGTGCGTCAGGACAAGCAGGACGACTACAACCGCTACCTGCAGGAGCGACTGTCCACCAGCGTCTGGATGAACGGTGGATGCGCCAGCTGGTACCTCGACAAGCACGGGAACAACACGACGCTCTGGCCCGGATTCACCTTCGAGTTCCGTAAGATGACCCGCAACTTCGATCTGGACGCGTACACCAGTGTCCCGGCCACGGACGTCTCGCGGCCGCGGGCGGTCGCGGACACGTCGCCGGTTCCGAACGACACGCGCAACGACGACGAGAAGGTGACCAGCCGATGAGTGAATTTCGTGGACGTGTGGCGGTGGTGACCGGGGCCGGTTCCGGTATCGGACGAGCCCTGGCCCTCGAACTGGCTCGCCGCGGCGCGAAGCTGGCGCTCTCGGACGTCGACTCGATCGGCCTCGCGCAGACCGTCTCGGCCGTCGAGGCTCTCGGCGGTACGGTGCGCAGCGATCACCTCGACGTCAGCGAACGTCAGTCGGTCTGCGACTACGCCGACACGGTGAAGGCGCACTACGGAAAGATCAACCAGATCTACAACAACGCCGGTATCGCGTTCCACGGTGACGTCCTGAAGTCCGAGTTCAAGGACATCGAGAAGATCATGGACGTCGACTTCTGGGGAGTCGTCAACGGGACCAAGGCGTTCCTTCCGCACATCGTCGAGTCGGGCGACGGCCACGTCGTCAACATCTCGAGCCTGTTCGGCCTGCTGTCCATTCCGTCTCAATCGGCCTACAACGCAGCGAAGTTCGCGGTGCGCGGGTTCACCGAGTCGCTTCGCCAGGAAATGCTCATCGGCAAGCTGCCGGTCCGTGTCACCTGCGTGCATCCCGGCGGCATCAAGACCGCCATCGCGCGCAACGCCACCGTGGCCGACGGGCAGGACCAGAAATCCGTGGCCGAGCTGTTCGACAAGCGACTCGCGATCACCACACCCGACGAAGCGGCGCAGGTCATCCTGCGCGGCGTGGAGAAGAACAAGGCGCGCGTGCTGATCGGCCGGGACGCCAAGGCTCTGGACCTCCTCGCTCGCGTCACCGGATCGAAGTATCAGGACCTGGTCGTACGCGTGGCGGGCCGAGTTCTCCCGCGCCCGGCGGCCTGAGCCGGGCGATGTCGATACTGTCCCGCGTCCTACGCCCCGTCGAGTTGCCGCGTCGCGCGGTCGCGGCCGCGCTGTCGCCGTTCTACCGTGTGGCGCTCGACGGTCGGGTTCCGGTCGGCGTTCAGCGATCGTTGTTGAATGCCGTCGCCGGACTGCAACCACTTCCCGACGGGACGGTCACCCGACGCGAGCACCTCGGCGGCGTACCCGTCGAACGGGTCACCGTGGGCGCGACGGAACGACGCACCGTGGTCCTGTATCTACACGGCGGCGCCTACATGTCGGGGTCGCCGCAGACGCACCGCGCCTTCACGGCGTCCCTCGCGAAGGCAAGCGGCTCGGTGCTCGTCGTGGCGGACTATCGACTCGCCCCGGAGCACCCGTACCCCGCGGCGCTCGACGACGCCGAGGCGGTCTTCGACGCGATCGTGGCGAACGGAACGGACCCGTCCCGCATCGCGATCGCGGGCGATTCCGCCGGGGGCGGGCTCGCGGCCGCGACCGTGCGGCGCCTCGTCGATCGCGGCATCGTGCCGGCTGCGCTCGCGCTGGTGTCGCCGTGGGTCGACCCGTCCGATCAGGACTTCCCGGCCCCGCGCGACATGCTGTTGACCGACCGGTGGCTTCGGCGTTCCGCGGACCGCTACCGCGGCGCCGCCGACGCGCTCGATCCGGGCTACGCACCGGCACGGGGCTCGCTGAGCGGCTTCCCCCCGACCCTGGTGCACGTCGCGACGACCGAAATCCTCCACCCGCAGGTGATCGCCTTCGTCGAGGCCCTGCGACTCGCGGGTGTCGACGTCGGCTGCACCGAGCTGCCGCAGTTGTGGCACGTCGCGCATCTGCAGGCGACGATGATGCGCGAGGCGGCCGAGGCCACCGACGAGCTCGGCGCGTTTCTCGCGGAGCGTCTGGCCCGGTGACCGCACGAGTCCCGTAGCCGCACCAGTTACGTAGTCGCACGAGTTACGTAGTCGCACGAGTCCCGTGTCTGCGACGAACCCTGCCTACGCCCGGTCAGAGCGTCCGGGTGTCGAGCCACCGGTCCGCCGCGACCGCGGCGCTCTCCCCGGCTCGCACCCGAACCACCAGATCGGCCACGTCCGCCGTGGTCAGTTCACCGGCAAGAGTGGTCAACGCCGTCGAGTTCCTCTCGGACAGAAGCCCTTTGCGAAACAGTGGAGTCACGTTCCGCGCCGTGTACGCCTGATCGGAATCGGCCAGCGTGACCGTGTCGGCGTCGGCGTCGTCGCTCCCCACCTCGGTCGCCGGCACGACGGTCACCGTGGTCGCGTCGGGTTCGGGTGTTCCCGACGCCACGATCGTGCTCGCGAATCGGCAACCGTAGACCTCGGCGAGCGGCTCGACCGCCTCCTCCGGTGACAGCCCGGACCCGACCGCTGCGACCAGCGATCCGCAGAGCGGCGCCAGCCCTGCCATCGTGGCCTCGTCGAGGGCACTCGCGGTCGACGACGAGACCGACACGGTCTCGCGATTCTCGGCGGCCGCGTAGTCCGACACCGACAACCACTCCGGCAAGGATCGGGCCAACGCCTCGAAGACCGCGTCCGGTTCCGTCGCGCTCGACGCCGGGTCCAATTCGGCCAGCAGGTCCCCGGAGAAATCGGCGAGCAACGAGATGGATCCATCGTCGAGTCCGGTCAGAGCATCCTGCCGGTCGTCGACCTCCACGACGGAGGTCTCGGCACCGGTTCGCGCCAGCGCTCCGGAGTACAGGTAGGCGAGAACGGCCGAGACGTCGGAGTCCGTCGCGGCCACCGTGAGGGCACCCGTTCCCACCGAGTCGGGATCGGGCGCGCTCGCGCATCCGGCGACGAGGACCGCCGTCAGGGCCGCGACCACGACCCCCCTGGCCGGACGTGCACCGCCACACCGACTCCGCGTCACATCATCACTCTCGTCCGTTTGTCGTGAGCCCGGTCCGATTCGTCGGTACGTCGGGTTCGTGTCCGCCCCTATCGTTACACTCGGCCGGTGAACAAGACACGCAGCGCCACCTCGCGCCGGATCGCCGCCACCGCCGTCGTCGCGGTCGGCGCCCTCGCCCTGTCCGCCTGCGGCGGGAACTCCGATCCGCTGAGCAGTGGGGGCGGCGGCTCCACCGACCCGAACACCATCGTGGTGGGGTCCGCGAACTTCACCGAGTCCGAGATCCTGGCCAACATCTACGCAGAAGTGCTGTCCGTCAACGGGTTCGATGCCAGCACTCGCCTGTCCATCGGTAGCCGCGAGGCCTACATTCCCGCTGTCCAGGACGGCTCGATCGACATGATCCCGGACTACACCGGCAACCTGGTGCTGTACTTGGACCCGGAGTCCACGGCCACCGCACCCGCCGACGTCGACGCCGCGCTGGTCGAGGCCCTCGGCGACGATCTCGCGTCGTCCACCCCGGCCCCGGCCGAGAACAAGGACGGCGTCGTCGTCACCCGCGAGACGGCCGAGCGGTGGAACCTCACGAACATCTCGGACCTCGCTCCGTACGCGGGCGAGATCCAGTTCGGCGGCCCGCCGGAATTCGCCGAGCGTCCCGTCGGTCTCCCCGGCCTGCGTGATCTGTACGGCGTGGACATCCCCGAGGCCAACTTCGTGCCGATCGCGGACGGCGGTGGCCCCGCCACCGTCGCTGCTCTCGCGTCGGGCGACATCGACGTGGCGAACCTGTTCACCACCACGCCGGCCATCGCGGAGAACGATTTCGTGGTCCTGGGCGACCCGGACAACAACTTCCCGGCCCAGAACGTCGTTCCGGTCTTCAACCCGGCGAAGTCGACGCCCGAGCTGATCGCCGTGCTCGACGCCGTGTCGGAGAAGCTCACCACGGAGGAGCTCCTGGAACTGAACGCCGAGGTCTCCGGCGGGGCGCGCACCGAACCGGCGGCGGCCGCGCAGGCCTGGATCGCCGAACAAGGCCTGGATCAGCCGATCTCGTGATCTCCTTCGAGCGGGTCACCAAGGCATTCGCCGGTGGCACCACCGCGGTCGACTCGCTCGACCTCGAGATCGACGCCGAGTCGTTCACCGTGTTCGTCGGTCCGTCCGGCTGCGGCAAAACCACCTCGATGCGCATGATCAACCGGATGATCGAGCCGACGTCCGGGACCATCACGGTGGACGGCCGCGACATCGCCGGCGTCGATGCCGTCAAGCTGCGGCTGGGCATCGGATACGTCATCCAGAGTGCCGGCCTGCTACCCCACCGCACGGTGGTGGACAACGTGGCCACGGTCCCGGTGCTCACCGGTACGTCGCGGCGCACGGCCCGCAAGCAGGCGATGGAGGTCCTCGAACGGGTGGGGCTCGACCCCGCGCTGGCCAACCGGTACCCGGCACAGCTCTCGGGCGGTCAGCAGCAACGGGTCGGCGTCGCACGGGCGCTCGCCGCCGACCCCCCGATCCTGTTGATGGACGAACCGTTCAGTGCCGTGGACCCGGTGGTGCGCGAGGACCTGCAGACGGAGATGCTTCGGCTGCAGGCCGACCTGAAGAAGACCATCGTCTTCGTCACCCACGACATCGACGAAGCCATCAAACTCGGTGATCGGATCGCCGTGTTCGGTACGGGCGGCCGACTGCAGCAGTACGACACCCCGGAGGTGGTCCTGTCCTCCCCGGCGACGGATTTCGTCGCGTCGTTCGTCGGTCGGGATCGCGGGTACCGGGGGTTGTCCTTCCGAGGTGCCCACGACGTGCGGATCCACGAGATCCGCACCGGTACCGATCGGGATCTGGAATCGGTGCGACTGGAATCCGGCGAGTGGATTCTCGTCGTCGGGGACGACGAGCGGCCCCGCGGGTGGATGGACGTCACCGGGCTCGAGGGGTTTCGGTCCGGCCGTGATCTCACCGAGTGCACGTCCGCGGGCGGGTCGCTGTTCCCCCGCGGCGGGGATCTGCGGCAAGCGCTGGACGCGGCGATCTCGTCGCCGTCGGGAATCGGGGTCGCCATCGACGACGACGGTCGGGTGGTCGGGGGCATCGACGCCACCGAGGTGATCGCCCTCCTCGCCGAGCAGCGGCGCGCCGAGGACGAGGCCCGCGGTAGGACGTTCTTCGACGGGTCGACGCCCTGATGCGCTGGCTCATCGACAACTTCGAGATCGTCCTCGACCTCACGCGCACGCATCTCTACCTCGCGCTCGTTCCGCTCGCGGTGGGCCTGCTCGTCGCGATTCCGCTGGGAACCGCGGTGCGGTCGGTGGCCTGGTTGCGTCGACTCACTCTCGTCGTGGCCAGCGTCGCGTTCACGGTGCCCTCGCTCGCCCTGTTCGTCACCATCCCCTCCATCGTGGGCCTGCCCATCCTGGATCCGCTCAACGTGGTGATCGCTCTGTCGGTCTACTCCACCGCTCTGCTGGTTCGCGCCGTGCCGGAAGCACTCGATTCGGTGTCCCCGCACGTCGTCGACGCCGCCACGGCCGTCGGGTACGGAGCGGTGCGGCGCGCCGCGACGGTCGAACTGCCCCTGGCGCTTCCGGTCCTCGTCGCCAACATCCGCGTCGTGGCCGTCACCAACATCTCCATGGTGTCCGTGGGATCCGTGATAGGTATCGGCGGGCTCGGCGTGCTCTTCACCCAGGGGTATCAGCGCGACTTCCCCGATCAGATCCTGGCCGGCATCATCGCCATCGTCGTGTTGGCCTTGTTCTTCGACGCCGTCCTCTACTTCCTGGGCCGAGCACTCACGCCGTGGACCCGGGCGGGATCGGCCGCTGCACCCACCGAACCCCGCGTCGTTCAGGGGCACTCGGCATGAGCATCTTCACCGAAGCCTTCGACTACATCGCGACGGGTGCGAACTGGTCCGGAGCCACCGGCATCGCCACTCGTCTGATGGAACACCTCTACTACAGCCTGCTCGCGGTCCTGCTGTCCGCGGTGGTGGCGATCCCGCTGGGCCTGGCCATCGGGCACCTGCGGCGCGGCGAGGTCGCCCTGGTCGGTGCGGTGAACGCGTTGCGGTCGCTGCCCACCCTGGGCATCTTGACGTTCCTCGTCCTGCTCCTCGGACTCGGCCTGGTACCGCCGCTCATCGCGTTGGTCCTGCTGGGGATTCCCCCCATCCTGGCCGGTACCTACGCGGGTATCGCGAACGTGGACGCACCCGTGGTCGATGCCGCCCGCGCGATGGGCATGAAGGAACGGCAGGTGCTGTTCCGCGTCGAAGTTCCCAACGCCCTTCCGCTCATCGTCGGCGGCATCCGGAACTCGACGCTGCAGGTCATCGCGACCGCCACGGTGGCCGCATACGTCAACCTCGGCGGCCTCGGTCGCTACATCTTCGACGGGTTGGCGCTGTACAGCTACGACCGGGTATTGGTCGGCGCCATCCTCGTCGCGGCCCTCGCGCTGGTGGTCGACGGCCTGCTGGCCCTCGCGGTGTGGGCGTCGGCGCCGGGCACGGCCCGGTTGCGCCCCACCCCGAAGGTCCCCAGCACCCCCTGAGCCGCGGTCAGACGACCCCGTCGGCGCGTGCCGCCTCGGCGACCGCTTCCGCGACCGCCGGGGCCACCCGCGGATCGAGCGGGCTCGGAACGATCATGTCGACCCCGAGATCGTCACCCACCACCGACAGGATCGCCTGCGCCGCGGCCAGCTTCATGTTCTCGGTGATGCGACGCGCGCCCGCGTCCAGCGCCCCGCGGAACACGCCAGGGAAGGCGAGGACGTTGTTGATCTGATTGGCGTAGTCGCTTCGACCGGTCGCGACGATCGCGGCGTGCTTGCGCGCGACGGCCGGGTGGATCTCGGGGTCCGGGTTGGACAGTGCGAAGACGATGCTTCCCGACGCCATGGACTCGATCAGATCCTCCCCGATGGTCCCGGCGGACAGGCCGAGGAACACGTCGGCGCCGTTCAGTGCGTCGGCGGCGCTGCCGTCGAGCCCCCGCGGGTTCGTCCGCGAGGCGAGATCCTTCTTGACGGGGTTCAGGTCGGTGCGTCCCGGTCCCACGATGCCCTTGGAATCGAGAACCACCACGTCGCGGACCCCCGCCAACAGCAGCATGTTGGCGCATGCCACCCCGGCTGCCCCCGCTCCGGAGATGACGATCGACAGGTCGGTCACCTCCCGGCTCTGGACCTTGGCCGCACCCATCAGCGCGGCGAGCACCACGATCGCCGTGCCGTGCTGATCGTCGTGCATCACCGGGCAATCGAGCGCTTCGATCACCCGCTGCTCGATCTCGAAGCAACGCGGCGCCGAGATGTCCTCCAGGTTCACGGCACCGAAGGAAGGCCGCAGGCGAATCAGCGTCTCGACGATCTCGTCCGGATCGTTGGTATCGAGCACGATGGGGATCGAGTTCAGACCGGCGAACTTCTTGAACAGCGCCGACTTGCCTTCCATCACGGGCAGCGAGGCGCGGGGACCGATGTCGCCCAGACCCAGGACGGCGGAGCCGTCGCTGACCACGACGACCAGACGCTCGGTCCAGGTGTAGCGGGACACGAGGTCCTGGTCCGCGGCGATGGCCCGGCTGACGGCCGCCACTCCGGGGGTGTAGGCGATGGACAGATCGCGCTTGGTCTCGAGGGGGCCGGTCAGCTCGACGGAGAGCTTCCCCCCGGCGTGCGCGGCGAAGATCTCGTCCTCGGTGATGGTGGTCAGGTCGTCGGACCCGGCGACGGTCGGCCGGTCGGTGGAGGCAGGCACTGCGAACTCCTTCTCGATCCGCGAATCACGCGCGGGGAGGGACGGTCTCGCACGAGACGGCGCGCGGCGGGTCAGCCGGCGCTCGTGCGATTCGACGCTCTCGAGATTCGAGGAGACGAGAATTCGACGCAGTGGTGGCGCGACGAACTGGTGTCGTCAGTCTGCCATCGGCGTCGACACGCGTGCAAACGACCCGTCGATCGAGGTCGGATCAGTTCCACCACTGTGTCCACAGCAGGGCTCCGGCCACCACCAGGACTCCGAGCGATCCCAGGAACGACACCGCTCGGTGTCGATGATCGGCCACGGCCTGGAGGATCAACGCACCGACACAGGCCGCCACGTGCCAGGCGATGGACGCGGTTCCGGGGCCCGGGAAGCCGCGGTCCTCCCCCAGGATCGACGCCGCGATGACCAGCGCGGTCAGCACCACCAGACCGGCCGCGACACTTCCACTGAGCGCCCTCATCTGCGCTCGCGCTCCGACCCGGCCGATGCGCTGCCGGACAGTACCGGGACGCCGGTGGCGCGCTGGACGAGTTTCTCGTACTGGTCCGGCGCGGTGGTACGCAGTGCGATGGGCGTCGTCTTGTTGCTGCCGTGGTAGTCGGACGACCCGGTCACGATCAGGTCGTATCGAGCCGCGATGTCTCTCAGGAACCCGGCGTCCTCCGGCGTGTGATCGGGGTGGTCGACTTCCAACCCGTGCAACAGCGACGACCGGGCGAGTTCGTGGATGTGGTCCTCGTGGAGCAATCGACCCCGGGTGCGCGCGCGGGCGTGCGCGATCACGGACACCCCACCGGCGTCGGCGATCATGCGGACGGCATCGGCCAGCTCGGTGTCCTCCTTGTCTCGGTAGAACCGGCCGCCCGTCTTCAGCAGGTCGGCGAAGGCCTCGTCGACGCTGCCGACGACCCCCGCCTCCACCAGTGCCCGAGCGAGGTGTGGGCGACCCGCGGCCGGACCGGCGGCCGCGAGGATCGCGTCCGGGTCGAGCCGGTAGCCGGCGGCCTGCATCAGCTCCATCATCGACCGCAGCCGGACGGTGCGCTCGTCGCGTAGACGTCTGCGCTCCGCCGCGAAGCGCTCGTTGCCGGGGTCGAAGAGGTATGCCAGCAGGTGCACCGTGACCGGCTCGCCGTCCTCACCTCGCCCTCGGCACGACATCTCCATGCCGCGGACCAGATCCGGCGACAACGGCACGGTCGCGAGCGCAGCCGCCGCCGCGTCCCATCCGGACGTCGTGTCGTGATCGGTGAGCGCGACGACGTCGAGTCCGGCGGAGGCAGCGGTCGCGATCAACTCGGCCGGGGACTCGGTTCCGTCCGATGCCGTCGAATGGGTGTGGAGGTCGATACGCACATCGCCGAGTCTTTCAGATGCCGACCTCCCCCGGCTCCTACAGTCGGGCCGCGGCTCGATTCGGATCGAGCACGTCGATCCCCGCCTCGGCCCAGGCGTCGCGCAGTGCGTCCGCCCCGCGCAGGCGAACCCAGGCGGCCTCGGTGCTGGTGATGGGAACGATGTCGAAGAAGTGAACCGGATCGTACGGCTCGTCGAGCACCAGTTCGGGGACGGTCCGGCCCTCGGTCACCAGTACCGCGGTGAACGGGGCGCCGTTCCACAACGGCTCCCCCAGATCGATCAACGCGTCGGGAACGAAGACGACGCCCTCGACCGCCGGTGACGCCGCGAGGATGGCGAAGGCCGTCTTGACCGTCGTCACCGTCGGATCGCGGGTGCGCAGTCCGAGGACCAGTTCTGCCCGCGGACCGCGGTGGGGGTCGGCCACCATCGCACCCGGATCGGTCATCGGGTGACGGGAGCATCCGACCGAGGCGAACCTGATCACGCCCGCGTCGTCGGGCCGAAAGCGCAGGATGTCCATCGGCTCGAGTCCGAGGAACGTCACGGACGCCGTGCCGGGGTTGTCGTCGCCGAGTTCGGCACGCAGGTGTGCCCGTACTCGCTGGACCACGTCGTCGCTCACACGGTCCATCCAACCATCGCCTACCGGTACGGTCGCGGGTGTGGTGAAGGTACTGACCGTGTCGGACGAGGTCGTCGAGGGCCTGTGGAGCGGGCGCGACAAGCCGTTCGACGCCGACGTCGTTCTCGGCGCCGGCGACCTGCCGTTCGACTACCTCGAACACCTGTCCGACGTGTTCGACGCGCCGTGCGTCTTCGTCCCCGGAAATCACGACGCCGATCTGACCGGCTATTCGGCGGGACGCGCCGGGTGGATGCGTGCCGGTCTCCCGAGCTCGTGGCCCGGTCCGGACGGCGCGATCAACGCCGACGGCCGAGTGGTGACGGTCGCCGGTCTGCGGATCGCGGGGCTGGGCGGCTCGATCAAGTACCGCGACGGACCCAACCAGTGGACCGAACGGCAGCAGAAGCGCCGAGCGGCGCGGGTCGTGCGCACGCACCGGTGGCATCCCGCCCTTCGCCGAAGCCCGAACGGCGGCTCCGGTCGCACCATCGACGTGCTCCTGACCCACAGTCCGCCCTTCGGCGTCGGGGACGGCGACGACGCACCGCACCGCGGTTTCCGGTGTCTCGATCCGCTCACCGAGGCCCTGCGGCCCCAACTGCTCGTCCACGGCCACATCCATCCGCACGGTAGAGTTCCGGCCGATCTGGAGTTGCACGGCGCCACCGTGCTGAACACGGTCGGCTACGCCCTGCTCGACATCACCCCGGGTGGCGCCACGGCCCCCATCATCGGAAGACGACGCCATGGTTCGTGACACCGGCTTTCCCGCTGCGGACGCGCAGAACGACTTCAGTCGGCAACGGCGACGCGCCGACGTCGCACGTCTCGTCGGGTGGCTCCGTCGCCAACCCGACGACATCAACACCATCCTGCCGTTCGACGAGGTGGTGGCCGCCCTCGGCAAGCTTCGCGAGCGTCGAGTGGGGCTCGAGGTCATCCGGGTCGACTCCATCGTCGGCAGCGTGGACCGCACCCGCGACTTCGATCGGTATTTCCGGCCCACCTCGACCCGCACCCGTGAGCGGTGGCAGCGCCTGGCCACCGCCTGGCGACGCGGCGAGTCCATGCCGCCCATCGAGGTGTACCGGGTGGGGCAGATGCATTTCGTGATCGACGGTCACCACCGGGTGTCCATCGCCTGCGCGATGCACTCGACCCTCATCGAGGCCCACGTGACGGAGATCGTCACCCGCATCTCGCCCGACGGCATCGCCACCAAGGGCGATCTGCTGGTCAAGGACCACCGCCGCATCTTCCTGTCGCGGGTTCCGCTCACCGGCAAGGCCCGCGACGCCATCGAGTTCGCCGACCCGTGGCAGTTCGCCGAACTCAGCGATGCGGTCGAGGCGTGGGGCTTTCGCCTCATGCAGGAGCGGGGCGAGTTCGTCGATCGCAACACGGTGGCCCGGCGCTGGTTCGGCGAGGAGTTCCTGCCCGTCGTGCGCATGGTGCGGTCCGTCGGCGGGATGCTGACCCGCCACACCGACGCCGAGGCCTACCTGTGGGTCGCGCGCGAGCGGTACCGCCTCGTGCGCAGCCACATCTGGAACGATCAGATCATCGCGCAACTGAAAGAAGCGGCGCCGGACTGAGTCCGGGCGCCGCTTCCGTCGGTGTACGTCGAGCTACAGCGTGAGGTTCGCGCCGGATTCCGCGTCGAACACCTGAACGCGCTTCGGGTCGAACCACAGGTCGATGGACTCACCGACGCGCGCGGCAGACTCTGCGGACAGTCGAGCCACCATCTGACCGCCGGAGTCGGTGCCGGAGTCGGCGGCGAGTTCGTCGAGCTCCTTCGACTTCACCTTCGGACCGTCGCCGGTGAAGTAGACGAACTTGTCCGAGCCCATCGACTCGAGCACGTCGACCCGAGCGGAGAAGGTCGTTCCGGAGATGCGCTGGTACGACTCCATGAGGGCCGCGTCGTCGAAGTGCTCGGGACGAATGCCCACGACCACGTCGCGTCCGGCATTGTGTCCCGAGATCTTCTGCCGTGCCTCGTTTTCCAGCGAGATCTCACCGAGTGCGGTGGTCACCCCGGCCTCGGACAGTCGACCCGGCATGAAGTTCATGGAGGGCGACCCGATGAATCCCGCCACGAACAGGTTGCGCGGACGGTCGTAGAGCTCCTGCGGGGCGCCGATCTGCTGCACGAGCCCACCGCGCAGCACCACGACGCGATCGCCGAGAGTCATGGCCTCGGTCTGATCGTGCGTGACGTAGACCATCGTGGTCTCGAGGCGACGCTGCAACTGCGCGATCTCGGTCCGCATCTGCACACGCAGCTTCGCGTCCAGGTTCGACAGCGGCTCGTCCATGAGGAAGGCCTTCGGGCTGCGCACGATCGCGCGCCCCATCGCCACGCGCTGACGCTGACCACCGGACAGGTTGGACGGCTTCCGGTCGAGGTGCTGCGTGAGGTCGAGGATGCTCGCGGCGTTGTCGACCTTCTTCGCGATGTCCTCCTTGCTCATCTTCGCCAGCGTCAACGGGAACGCGATGTTGTCGCGCACCGTCATGTGCGGGTAGAGGGCGTAGGACTGGAACACCATGGCGATGTCGCGATCCTTGGGCGCCTTCTCGTTGACCCGCTCGCCGGCGATGCGGAGCTCACCGCTCGAGATGTCCTCGAGCCCGGCGATCATGTTGAGCGTGGTGGACTTTCCGCACCCCGAGGGTCCGACGAGAATGATGAATTCTCCGTCGGCGATCTCGATGTCGACGTCACTGACGGCAACGGCTCCGTCCGGGTACAGCTTGGTCACTTTGTCGAGAACGATTTCGGCCATTGACTTATCCCTTCACTGCGCCGGACGTCAGGCCCGCCACGATACGACGTTGGAAGAACAACACGAAGATGATGATCGGGATCGTGATGACCACGGCCGCGGCCGCGATCGATCCCGTGGGCTCCTCGAACTGGGAGCTACCGGTGAACTGCGAGATCGCGGCCGGCACGGTCACCGAGCGTTCGGTGGCGGTCAGCGAGATCGCGAGCAGCAGGTCGTTCCACGCGAAGATGAACACCAGGATGGCGGCGGTCACGATGCCCGGTGCGGCGAGCGGCGCGATGACCTTGCGGAACGCCTGCCCCGGGGTGGCGCCGTCCATCTTCGCCGCCTTCTCGAGCTCCCACGGGATCTCCCGGAAGAACGCCGAGAGGGTGTAGATCGCCAGCGGCAGCGCGAAGGTGATGTACGGCAGGATCAGACCGGGCCAGGTGTCGAACAACCCGAGTGCTCGCGAGATGTCGAACAGCGGTGTCACCAGCGAGATCTGCGGGAACATCGCGATGAGCAGCGCCGAGGCGACGAGCAGCTTCTTGCCCGGGAAGTCCAGTCGCGCAATGGCATACGCCGCCATCGTGCCGATCACCACGGCGATGGCCGTCGTGATCAGACCGATGCCGATCGAGTTGAACAGTGCGCTCGTGAACTGGGACGTCTGGAAGATGCCCGTGTAGTTGTCGAACGTGAACGAGGCCGGGATGAACCGGCCGTCGGCGATGTCCGACGCCGGCTTGAAGGACAGGCTGATGATCCAGACCAACGGGATCAACGCGTACAGCAGCACCAACAGGTTGACGATCGACCATCCGGCCTTGCGCTTCGGAGAATCCGACATGATTTATCGCCTTTCCGAGTCGGAGCCGGGCGCAGAGGCACCGAACAGCTTGATGAAGATCGCGGCGATGATGGCGACACAGATGAAGATCAGCACACTGATCGCCGACCCGAGTCCCAGGTTGAACGCTCCGAACAGGTTGTTGTAGCCCAGCACGGACACCGATCCCGTGCCGTTGCTCCCTCGGGTCAACACGTAGATGTTGTCGAAGATGCGGAATGCGTCGAGCGTGCGGAACAGCAGCGCGACCAGAATGGCGGGCTTCATCAACGGAAGGATGATGCGCGTCAGGCGGGTCCACGCTCCGGCGCCGTCCACCTGAGCGGCCTTGGTCAGATCGTCCGGCACCAACGCGAGCCCGGCGAGCAGCAGCAGCGCCATGAACGGCGTCGTCTTCCACACCTCGGCGAGCACGATGATCGCCAGCGAGGGCAACTGTTGGGTCAGCGGCGCACTGCCGTCGGGTAACAGGTTGGCCAGATATCCGGTCTCCGGGGTCCACGCGTAGTACCAGCTGTAGGCCGCGGCGACCGTCACGATGCCGTACGGAATGAGCACCACGGTGCGCACGAGTCCACGCCCGAAGATGGTGCGGTGCATCACGAGTGCGATCGCGAGGCCCAGGACGAACTCGATGGCCACCGAGACGACGGTGATGCCCACCGTCACCGAGAACGCGGTCCACCAGTAGCCGTCGCTGAGCACGGACACGTAGTTGGTGAAACCGACGAACTCCCGGTCGTCCGGGAAGGCCAGGTTGTATCGCTGCAGGCTCAACCAGAACGCGTAGATGATCGGGTAGGCGGTCACCGCGATCATCAGGATGGCGGCCGGAGCGATCAGCAGCAGGCCCAGACGCTTCTCGGCCTTCTTGCCGTCCGAGACCGCCTTCACCGCAGCGCGGTCCGGCTCGGGACGAGGATCCACCTCGGCAGTGGGCGCGGTCATGGGATCAGCCCTTCGGAGTTGACGGCCTGGGTGACCAGGTCGGCGAGCCGGTCGACATCGCCCACGGGGTCGATGTCCTGAGGTGGGTTCAGTGCGTCGGTGAGAAGGATCGAGATCGACTGGTACGCCGGGGTCACCGGGCGCACGGCGGCGTTCTGGATCGAGTTCAGCACGCCCTCCCACGCGGGGTAGGCGGCTTGGAACTCCGGGTCCTCGTACAGGGACTCGAGGACCGGGGGGACACCACCGTCGACCGCGTTGTTGCGCTGGTTCTCCTCGTTGGTGAGGCAGCGGACCGCGTCCCACGCCTCGTCCTCGTACTGCGTGGTGCTGGCGACGCCGATGTTGAATCCGCCGATGGTCACCTGTGCGGGGGTGCCCGCTTCCACGGCCGGGTACGGACCGCTGCGGAACACCTCGTTCACCGCGGCGTCCTGCTGGTCCTCGGGCACGCCGGTCAGATCGAGGAACGACACACCGCCGGCCGCCGCGTTCTCCTTGATGCCGGGGAGCACGAACGGGTAGTTGACCTGAGCGAACATGTTTCCGGCTTCGAGTCCGAGGCGGGCGGTGCCCTCGTCGCTCTGCGAGATCGACGGATCGCGGCCCTGGGCCGTCGCCACGTCGCGAATGATGGTCAGTGCGCGCTCGGTGGCCGCCCGGTGTTCCGGGGTGTCGTTGAGCGTGACGGTGGTGCCGTCCTCACCGACGACGGATCCACCGGCACTTTCGAGGACCGTGTTGAACCACACCATGTAGCCCTCGTATTGCCGAGCCTGCACACCGATCTGGGCCGGCAGGCCCTCGGCCGCGTTGCTCTCGGCCACCGCGATCAGCTCGTCCCACGTGGCGGGCGGCTCACCGTTCGGCACGAGATCGGGCCGGTACCACAGCAACTGGGTGTTCGAGTTCAGCGGAACGGCGAACAGCTTGTCGCGCTCCTGCGTCTCGGGGTCGATCCATTCCGCGGTGGCGAGCGGACCGGGAAGGGTACCGGCGGCGCGAAGCTCGTCGGACAGGTCGTCCGGAACCGGAAGCGCCCATCCGGCTTCGGCGAACTCGGCGGTCCACACCACGTCGAGCGTCATCAGATCGAGCGACCGATCGTTGCCCGCGAGTCGACGTGCGAGCTGCAGCCTCTGATCGTTCGCGCTGCGCGGCAGCGTGAGTTGCTGGATTCGGTACGCGCCGCCCGATTGCTCGGTGCACAGCGCGGCCGACGCGGCGTACTGCTCGGCGCCGTCGGCCGCGGTGTAGAAGCTCAACACCACACCGTCGTCGTCGGATCCACACCCCGCCAACAGCGGACTCGCCACTATCGCAGCGGCACTCAGAACGGCGAGTTTCCTCGCTCTGTACCTCTTCGGCACAACCGCCTCCTTCTCCCGCGACAGAAGGCACCGTGAACAGGCCCCGACTGCGCAGCGCGTACATCGATGGACACGCACTTGCCCTTGCGAGTGCGAACGCTAGTCGATGACGAAAAAGAAATGTGACGGTTGACGCAGTTCCGTGACGCTATCGGTACGAGAGGGCGGTCATCACCGCACGATTCGGCACACGGCGATCACGGCCGGGTGGATCAGATAGCGAGTTTCGCGAGCAGATCGCGTGCCTTCTCGGCACTCTTGGGCTCGCACAACACGTCGTACCGACCGGCCACCAACTGCATCGTGGTGGCGAAGTCTCGCTGTCCCTTGGTCGCCGCGTAGGGGATGGACGCGGAGATGAGGCCGAACACCACACCACCGAGAACACCGACGAGCAACGCGCTGAAGTAGTTGGTGTCGGTGATGATCGCGAGGATCAGACCGAGGAAGACACCGAGCCAGGCACCCGAGATGATGCCTCCACCAATGACTTTGGGCCAGGTGAGTCGACCGAGTACCCGTTCGACCTGCATCAGGTCGACGCCGACGATGGTGACGTCCTGGACCGAGAACTGCTGGTCGGAGAGATAGTCGACAGCACGCTGGGCCTCGGCGTAGGTGGGGTAGGAACCGATGGGCCATCCCGACGGCGGCGTGGGCAGGCCCCCACCCGGACGGGACTGGGAGGACAAGGGATTCGTCATCCCTCCATTGTGCCTCGTGATCGGCCTCGTCGTCCCTGCGGTCGGACCGCCCTATCGGTCGCTGCGTTGCATGCCCGCCGCTCGGCCCGCCACCGCGATCGCCAGAGCCATCTTGCGGCCCGCCTCGTCGACCATCTCGTCGCCCACCATCACCGCTCCCCGGGCGCCGCCCTCGGCGGAACGGTGGAACTCGTACTCCTCGAGGATCGCCTCCGCCCGATCGAAGTCCCGCTGCGTCGGAGCGAACACCTCGTTCGCGATGTCGATCTGCGACGGATGCAGGACCCACTTCCCGTCGAACCCCAGCGCCGCCGACCGTCGCGCCGCGCGCGCGAAACCGTCGGTGTCACGCACCTGGACGTACGGCCCGTCGATGGCCTGGAGTCCGTGGGCCCGCGCCGAGACGAGAATCGACATCAGAACGTGATGGTAGGCGTCCCCCGGTTCGTAGCCGGGCGGTTGTTCGCCGACCGTCAGCGTGCGCATGCCGAGGTCCGCCATGAAGTCACCGGGCCCGAACACCAGTGTCTGCACTCGCGGCGACGCGGCGGCGATGGCGTCGATGTGGAGCAGACCGCGCGCGTCCTCGATCTGAGGCTCGATGCCGATGCGGCCGACGGGGAGCTGCGCCTCGTGTTCGAGTTGCGTCACGAGGAGATCGAGCGCGACCACCTCGGCCGCCGACCGCACCTTCGGCAGCACGAGCGCGTCGAGATGTCGCCCGGCCGTGGACACCACGTGCGCGACGTCTCGGAACGTCCAGGCGGTCGTCCAGTCGTTGACCCGAACCAGGCGCAGTTGTCGTGCCCACCCGTCCGCACCCAGCGCGACGGCGACGTCCACGCGAGCCTGCTCCTTGGCCGCGGGAGCCACCGCGTCCTCGAGGTCCAGGAAGACCGCATCGGCGGGAAGACCGGCGGCCTTCGCCATCATGCGCGCATTGCTTCCGGGGACGGCGAGAACGGATCGGCGCAGCGCACCGGCCGATCGAGGGACGTCGAGAGCGTTCATCCGACGGACGATATCCGCGGGCGGAACCACCCGCTCGGTGCGGCTAGTCTTTCCGCCATGGCAGCAGTGAGCAAAGTGTTCGCCGCCAGGCTCGCGGGCCTGGTGGTCCTCGGACCGGACGGTGAATCCATCGGCCGGGTGCGCGACATCGTCGTCACCGTTCGGGTCGGAAAATTGCAGCCTCGGGTGCTCGGCCTCGTCGTCGACCTCGCCACGCGTCGCAAGATCTTCGTGCCGATGCTGCGCGTCACCGCGATCGAGCCGGCGTCGGTCACTCTCACCACGGGGAACGTCAGCATGCGGCGCTTCGTCCAGCGCCCGGCCGAAGTACTCGCCCTCGCACAGGTTCTCGATTCGCGCGTGCGCGTCGACGATCCGGACGCCGAGGAACTGCACGACATCGACACCGTGGTGGTGGATCTGGGGATCGAGCAGCTGCGCACGCGGGACTGGGTGGTCTCGCGGGTGGCGGTGCGCCCACACCGCGGCCGACTCGGCCGACGCGGCAGCATCAGCGTCATCGACTGGCAGCACGTGCAGGGGTTGACGCAATCGAGCCTCTCGCAGCCCGGTCAGGGTGTCTCGCAGTTGTTGCAGCAGTTCGAGGGCATGCGGCCCGCGGACGTCGCCGACGCCATCCGCGATCTCCCGGAGAAGCGACGGCACGAGGTCGCGTTCGCCCTGGACGATCAGCGGCTGGCCGACGTGGTGCAGGAGATGCCGGACGACGACCAGATCGAACTCGTGCAGGCGATGGCTCCGGCGCGTGCCGCCGACGTTCTCGAGGCCATGGACCCCGACGACGCGGCCGATCTCCTCGGCGAACTACCGGACAAGGAAGCGGAATCGCTGCTCCGCCTCATGGATCCGGAGGACTCCGAGCCCGTCCGGCGACTTCTCGAACACTCCCCCGATACGGCCGGTGGTCTGATGACGCCGGAGCCGGTGGTCCTCAATGCGTCGGCAACGGTGGCGGAGGCGCTTGCTCGCGTACGCAACCCGGATCTGACGCCGGCCCTGTCGTCTCTCGTGTTCGTGGTCCGCCCGCCCACCGCGACTCCCACGGGTCGGTATCTGGGGTGCGTGCACCTGCAGCAACTGCTCCGCGAACCGCCGGCGACGCTGGTGGGCGGGGTCATCGACACCACCCTGTCGTCGCTCTCGCCGGACGACAGCCTCACGGAGGTCACGCGATACTTCGCGGCGTACAACCTGGTCTGCGGTCCCGTGGTCGACGACGAGGAACACCTGATCGGGGCCGTCACCGTCGACGACGTCCTCGATCATCTACTGCCGGACGACTGGCGCGAACAGGAGCACGTGGGACATGAGTGACAAGTCGACCGCGACCGCACGTCAACGGCTCGACACCCCACGAGGATCTCGCAGACTCAAGTTCGAGATCGACGTCGATTCGGTCGGCCGCACCGGCGAGAACATCGCCCGCTTCCTGGGAACCGGGCGCTATCTGGCCATTCAGACCGCCCTCGTCATCGTCTGGATTCTTCTGAACGTGTTCGCCGTCAGCCTGAGATGGGACCCGTACCCGTTCATCCTTCTCAATCTGGCGTTCTCCACCCAGGCCGCCTACGCGGCGCCGCTGATCCTGCTCGCGCAGAACCGTCAGGACGACCGGGACCGGGTGTCGCTCGAGGAGGACCGCGCCCGCACGGCGCAGACGAAGGCGGACACCGAATTCCTCGCGCGCGAGCTCGCCGCGCTACGCATTGCCGTCGGTGAAGTCGCGACGCGCGACTATCTCCGCCGCGAACTCGACGACCTTCGTGCTGCCCTCGCCGATCCTGCGACCGCAGCCGCGGACGATCAGAAGCCACGCAAGAAGGTGCGCAAGAAGCCGGTCGAGGATTCGTTCGGTACGGGGTCGTCGGATACGCCTCGTTCCGAACACGGCCGGGACACGTTTATGTAACCTCGGACACACTGTGCGTCGGGCATGTGAGGGTGCACGGACTTTCGGTGGTGGGGGTTCAGCGTATGCGCGTCGGCAGCGTCGTCTCGGCGTCGGTTCTGGTTCTGAGCGCGGTGGCTCTGTCCGCGGGTTCGGCGACGACCAGCGCCGCGATCGAATCACCGGTCGCTCTGTCCGGCGCAGCCGTCGACGCGGCCGAACCCTCGCGAGACACGATCCCGGGGCTGCTTCCGTCGCCGACGCGACCGCCCGTGGCGTTCCGCTCGGCCGCGGCCGCGGCCGCCGGTGCGCCGGTCGCCGCACCGGGCACTCCGGCCGCACCGGCGGCCGACATTCTGGTGGGCGCACTCGGAATTCCGGAGTTGGTGTTGCAGGCGTACCGCGACGCGGAGGCGACACTCGCGACCACCACGCCGGGGTGCCGTCTGCCCTGGCATCTGCTCGCCGCGATCGGTCGTATCGAATCCGGACACGCGGGTGGTGGCCGCACCACCGTCACCGGCACCACCGTGTCCCCCATCCTCGGCCCCGTGCTCGACGGTCGCTCCGCGGCCGACGCCGTCATCCGGGACACCGACGGCGGTGTGCTGGACGGTAATCCGGACTTCGACCGCGCGGTGGGCCCCATGCAGTTCATCCCCGGCACCTGGGCGTCCTATGCGGCCGACGGGAACGGGGACGGGGTCAGCGATCCGAACAACGTGTTCGACGCCGCCCTCGCTGCGGGCAACTATCTGTGCTCGGGCGGTCTGGACATGGCGAATCCGGCCGACGCGACCGTCGCCGTCCTGAGGTACAACAATTCGGCGGCGTACACCTCGAACGTCCTCGCGTGGTCCGCCGCGTACTCCGGCGGGGCCGCGCCGGTGGTCGGCGCGATCGGAGAAGCCGATCCCGTGGTTCCCGGCCCGGACCCCATCGAGGTCGCCGCCTCCGCTGCCGCCTCGGCCGAACTCACCGTTCCGCCCACCGATCCCGCCGCCGACCCCGAGGCCGGTGTCGACGACGCCCTGCCCACCACCCTCGCCCCGGCACCCGAACCCGCGTTCGGAATCCCGGGATTGCCCCCGCTGCCCACGTTCGAGCCCCCGCCGCCGCTCGTGCTGCCGACGCTGCCGTGTGTCGTCGCGTGTCCGCCGGTCGAACCTCCTCCGGCTCCGTAGCCGATCACCACCGATCAGCGCCGATTACCTCGTCGATCACAGCCCGGTAACGGATGGGCAACGGATCGGGTACTGTCGCGCACGGACAGAATTCGAGCCGATCCTTCGTGATCCGGCATGACAGTCGTCGCCTCGACACAATCGAGCGGGGGCGAGGAGGTTTACAGGCGTGGGTCGGCACCGCAAGAGATCGTCATCCAAGCTCAAGCGGAACACCGTGGTGGCCCTCACCGGGCTGATTCCCGCCGGCGCCGTCACCATCGCGAGCGGGTACGGCGCGAGCGCCGAGATCCCGTTCCTTCAGACCCAGAGCACGGCGAAGCAGACCGCGATCGAGCCGCGTGACCCCGCCGTGGTGTCCGTCGCGGCCGACGCGAGCGAACCGGCCGGCACGGTGGAGACACAGACCCCCGCGGCACCCGCCGCACCCGCGGTCGAGCCGGCACCCGCCGAACTGCCCGCCGCCGGGCCGCTGGCCGTACCGAATCTCAACGGATCCGCCTACCGCACGGCCGAGCGCATCCTGGCCGAGACCGATCCCGGCTGCAACCTGCACTGGTCGCTGCTCGCCGGCATCGGCCAGGTCGAGTCCAGCCACGCCCACAACGGTCAGGCCGCCGCCGACGGCACGCTGCTCGCGCCGATCATCGGCCTTCGACTCGACGGCTCCCTGCCCGGCAGCAACGTGATCATGGACACCGACGGCGGTGCGCTCGACGGTGATCCCGTCTACGACCGCGCGGTCGGACCCATGCAGTTCCTCCCGCAGACGTGGAACCACTACGCCACGGACGGCAACGGCGACGGCACGGCCGACCCACAGAATCTGTACGACAGCGCTGCGACCACCGGAAAGTACCTGTGTGACGGTGGCCTGAACATGGAGGATCCCTTCCAGGCCACGCAGGCCATCCTCCGATACAACAACTCCATGGCGTACGTCGCGAACGTGCTCGCGTGGTCGGTCGGCTACTCCACCGGCATCGTGCCGCTCGAATCGCAACTCCCCCGCATTCACTGACATTTCACCCGAACTACCATCGAGTCATGCCAGTTGTGACCGAGTCCGATGTTCGTAGTGCCCTCGGCCGGGTCCAGGACCCCGAGATCCGCAAGCCCATCACCGAGCTGGGAATGGTCAAGAGTGTCGCCCTGAGCGACGACGGTTCCGTGGACATCGGCATCTTCCTCACCACCGCCGGGTGCCCCATGAAGACCGAGATCACCGAGCGTGTCCGCAAGGCCGTCGCCGATGTCGAGGGTGTCGCCGACATTCGCGTCGAGCTCGACGTCATGGACGACGAGCAGCGCACCGAGCTCCGCAAATCTCTGCGCGGTGACTCCGCGGAACCCGTCATCCCGTTCGCGCAGCCGGGCTCGCTGACCCGCGTGTACGCGGTGGCGTCGGGCAAGGGCGGAGTGGGCAAGTCCAGTGTGACCGTGAACCTGGCCGCGGCGATGGCCGCCCGCGGACTGTCGGTGGGCGTGCTCGACGCCGACATCTACGGCCACTCGGTTCCCCGCATGCTCGGCACCGACGCCCGCCCCACCCAGGTCGAGCGGATGATCATGCCGCCGGTCGCACACGACGTGAAGATGATCTCGATCGCGCAGTTCACCCAGGGGAACACCCCCGTGGTGTGGCGCGGACCCATGCTGCACCGCGCCCTCCAGCAGTTCCTCGCGGACGTGTTCTGGGGGGACCTCGACGTACTGCTCCTCGATCTGCCGCCGGGCACCGGTGACGTCGCGATCTCCGTGGCCCAGCTCATCCCCGGCGCCGAGATCCTTGTGGTCACCACCCCGCAGCAGGCCGCGGCCGAGGTCGCCGAGCGAGCAGGTGCCATCGCGTTGCAGACCCGTCAGCGCGTGGTCGGTGTCGTGGAGAACATGTCGTGGCTCGAACTGCCCGACGGCACCCGCATGGACGTCTTCGGCACCGGAGGTGGCCAGGCCGTCGCCGAGCGCCTGACGGCCGCGGTGGGCGCCAAGGTGCCGCTGCTCGGTCAGATCCCGCTCGACACCGCCGTGCGCGAATCCGGAGACGACGGCATTCCCATCGTGTTGAGCGCACCGGAAACCCCCGCCGCGACCGCCCTCATCGACATCGCGGAGAAGTTGTCCATCCGTAGTCGAGGTCTGGCCGGAATGAGCCTGGGCATCGACACCACCCGCCACCTGTAGCGGGCCGGGCCCCTACGTCGCGTCGATACCGTGGGACGCGACTAGGTCGCGTCGATATCGATGGGGGGCCGGTCTGCGGGCACCGCATCCGGCGTGGCGGATGCGACCGCGGACGAGTCCTTCTTGGTCAGGTTCGGAGCCGGGGCGGCCGCACCGGGCTCGGCGGACTTCGGCTTGACCTTGGGCTCGTCGAACTTACCGGTGAAGATCGAATCGTCGCCGTCGAGCAGGTGTTTCGTGATCACCGCTCGCGGAGTCATGCCCCGGAACTGATTGAGATCGGCGAGCGGTTTACGCAGATCGTCGAACTCCGGTCCCAGCTCGTCCTTCAACTGCTGACTGGCTCCGGTGGCGTACTCGCGGACCTGGCGCAGCGACTTGGTGACCCACGTGATGGCACCGGGAAGGCGATCCGGACCGATGACGACGAGCGCGACGATGAGCAACACCATCATCTCGCCCCAACCGACGTTGCTGAACACATCTACACCTTACGTCGGACGTCAGTCCGATACCGGGGTGACGGTCAGGTCGACGGTCCGCCCGGACCGCACGATCTGCACGTCGACCGATTCTCCGATGGTCTGCTCCTGGACGGCCACCACCAACTCGTCCGCGCCGGCGACCGACCGATCGCCGACCCGCACCACCACATCGCCCTCGACCATGCCCGCCTGCTGAGCGGGCCCACCGGACACCACGTTCGCGATCTGAGCTCCGGTCAGAGCGTCGTTGACGACGGTGCGAGCGTTGACGCCGATGTCCGGGTGATTCATCTCCCCGGTTCGGATGAGCGACTCCACGACCTCGGTCACGTCGTCGATGCCGATCGCGAAACCGAGACCGACGGACCCACCGCTCTCACTGCGGATGGCGGAGTTGATGCCGATCACGCGGCCCTCGGCGTCGACCAGTGGCCCGCCGGAGTTCCCGGGGTTGATGGCGGCGTCGGTCTGGACGGCGTCGATCACCGCATCGGTGTCGGTTCCCTCGCCGGACAACCGGACCGGCCGATCGAGAGCGCTCACGATGCCGCGGGTGACGGTCTTGCTCAACCCGAGGGGCGATCCGACGGCAACGACGTCGTCACCGACGGAGACGTCTTCGGAACGTCCGAGTTCGGCGACCGCGAGATTCGCGACGTCCGTCCGGAGCACCGCCAGGTCGGTCTTGGTGTCGCGGCCCACGATCTCGGCGGGGACCTTGGTGCCGTCGTCGAACGTGACGGTAAGGGTCGCACCCGGATTGGTCGCCGCCATCGAGATGACGTGATTGTTGGTCACGATGAAGCCCGCGCCGTCCACCACCACACCGGAGCCGGTGCCGGCGGAGTCACCGAGGGTCGCCTGCACGGACACCACGGCCGGCAGCACGGCCTCGGCGACCCGAGCCACCTGGCCCTCGGCGAGATCGCTCCCGCCCTGAGCGAGGGACACCCGCGAACTGGTCAAGGAGCCACCGAGGTCCGCCGCCACGCTCCCGACCACGGCGCCGAGCAACCCCACCACCAGAGCCGCCGCGCCGAGCGCGGTCAACGCCTTCGGAGACACGCGGCGCCCGAAGAGCACGTCGCGCACCCCCAGCTTCTCGCCTCGGGTGAACGGACGCTCCGGTTCGTCGCCGACGGCCGCGTGGCCGAGCGTCACCGGTGTCGCGGGATCGCGCCACGGGTCGCTCGGCTCCGTCGGGCCGTCCTCCGCGCTCTCGCCCCCGGGTTCACGGACGAGCGACTCGGTCACACCGTCCGGTCGACCGAACGCCTCGGCCAACACCGGGTCCGGGTCACCGATCACCAGAGTCGACGACGGTCGGGCTCGGGACGAGAGGTCACCGAAGGAGTTGCGTACCCCGTCCGGCCGTCCGAAGGCGTCGCTGTCTCGGGGGTCGATCCGGGGCCGGTACAGCGGACGCGGCGGAAGGCGGGGGGCGTCGTCCTCGGAGCGTGCGTCGTCGGAGCGTGTGTCGTGGGAGTGTGCGTCGTCGGGGGATGCGGAATCCGGGTCGAACTCGGCTGGAGTCACGCGCGAACTGTCCCCTCGTCGGTACTGGCCACGAACCTGTCGCCGAACACTACCGACGACGGAATCGTGCGGAGACCGCCGACCCCAAACCGTGTCGCAGACCGGTGCCGGGGCCCCTCGTGTCGTCGGTGTCCGAGGACGCACACGGGAACTGATGCTGGGTGGGAATGCGATGGAGCGCGCCGAGCAACGACGACGGCATCGACATCTCGGACGACGCGCGCAGGGCGATCCGGGCCTGTTGCTGCGCGTCGACCTCGGCCATGCACAGCGTGCACTGGGTGAGGTGATGGGCGGCGCGCAGGTAGGCGTTCATGCGCAGTTCGCCGTCGACGTAGGCGGCGATGGCCTCACTGGCGAGGTGTTCGGTAGGACTGAACTGCCGTGCATCGCGTGACCGAGTCACCCGCACCTCCTCCTTCCGCGCCGACCGCGTCACCGCGTCGGAATCACTCTCGCTACGTCGGTCCGTCCACTGCGTCCGACCTACTGTTCGAAGATACCGGCGCGCCGACGTTCGTGCTCGAAACAGCAGGTCGAGATCGTGCGAACCGGGATTCGGCGGTCAGTACGCCGAGGTGAACGTCTCGTTCTCGATCTTTCGGGCCGCCAGGAAATCCCGCAGCGCTTGACGGCCCCGGTGGATCCGGCTGCGGACGGTGCCGAGCTTCACGCCCAGGGTGCGGCCGATCTCCTCGTACGACAGCCCCTCGATGTCACACAGGACGATCGCCGCGCGGAACTCGGGGGCGAGGGAGTCGAGAGCGGCCTGCAGATCCGGATCGAGGCGCGCGTCGTGGTAGATCTGCTCGGGATCCGGTGTGCCGGACGGCACGCGGTCGTAGTCCTCCGGGAGGGCCTCCATACGGATACGGCTCCGGCGCCGCACCATGTCGAGGAAGAGATTCGTCGTGATCCGGTGCAGCCAACCCTCGAAGGTTCCGGGCTGGTAGTTCTGCAGCGAACGGAAGACGCGGATGAAGGTGTCCTGGGTCAGGTCTTCGGCGTCCTGGGCGTTGCCCGACAGTCGGTAGGCAAGCCGGTAGACGCGGTCGCCGTGTTCGCGGACCAGTTCGTCCCAGCTCGGCATCGCCGTCTGATCACCGGTGGCGTCGAAGACGGCGGTTCCGGAGAGATCGTCGACCGAGACCGGTGCGTCGGCAGCGGTGTCACGCGTGGACGGCGTCGTGAGAGCGGTGTGTTCACGCGGGGTGTTGATCATGCGGTCGGTGCATCCTCCTGGTCGTGAACCGAGTACCCGGTGGAACGTTGTTCACGCCCACGAATTCCCGGTCCGTCGAACTCGCTGCACTCACTCTGTCGCGGTGACGTGTGCGAGCCGTGTGAAGAGCCTGAGTGGGACCTGAGAGTTCTCGCCGCGCGTCCGATAACCTCGCCTACGTGCCTGTCGACGCTGCCAAGATGCTGTCCTACGCCGAGGAGTCCGTGGTGGAGGACGAGATCCTTCTCGCGGCCCGCGAACGTGCCGTCGATCTGGGGGCAGCACCCGTGCCGCCGGCCGTCGGTGCGGTCCTGAGCATGATCGCCCAGCTCTCCGGCGCTCGCACGGTGGTGGAGGTCGGCACCGGCGCCGGGATCAGCGGCCTGTGGTTGCTGGACGGGATGCGCCCGGACGGGGTTCTCACCACGATCGACACCGAGCCCGAGCATCAGCGGGCCGCGAAGGAGTCGTTCCGGGCGGGCGGCATCAGCCCGTCCCGCACCCGGCTCATCAACGGCCGCGCGCTCGACGTGTTGCCGCGTCTGGCCGACGCGTCGTACGACATCGTGTTCGTCGACGCCACTCCTCGCGATCATCCCGGCTTCGTGGCGGAGGGCGTGCGCATGCTCCGCCCGGGCGGGGCCTTGATTCTGCACAACGCGCTGTTGGGGGGCCGGGTCGCCGACCCGTCGGCTCGCGACGACGCATCGGTCGCGGTGCGGGCGGCGGCGCGCGCGATCGCCGAGAACGACGCGCTCACCGCCGTCCTCTTCCCGCTCGGCGACGGCCTGCTCTGCGCGTCCCGCGCCCTGGACTGAGCGCAGGCCGGAACTAGAGCCAGACACCCTTGCCGACGGCGACGACGCCGTTGGCGCTGACGTTGAACCGATCGGCGTCGCGCTCGTGGTCGACTCCGATGATCTCGCCGTCGCCGACGACGACGTTCTTGTCGAGGATGGCGTTGCGCACGACCGCGTTCTTGCCGATGTGCACGCCGGGCATGATGACGCTGCCCTCCACGGTCGCGCCGGCGTCGACGATGACCGACGAGCTGAGCACCGAGTTGCGCACCGTCGCGCCGGACAGGATGGACCCGGCCCCGACGATCGATTCCTGCGCGAGACCGCCCTGGACGAACTTCGCGGGAGGAAGGTTGTCCGCCGACCCGCGGATCGGCCACCGCTTGTTGTAGAGATTGAAGATCGGGTGCACGGACACCAGATCCATGTGCGCGTCGTAGAAGGCGTCGAGCGTTCCGACGTCACGCCAGTATCCGCGATCCCGCTCGGTGGCACCGGGAACGACGTTGTCCTTGAAGTCGTACACCGACGCCATTCCGGCCTCGACGAGCGCGGGGATGATGTTGCCGCCCATGTCGTGATCGGAGTCGGTGTCTTCCGCGTCCGCCTTGATCGCGTCGACCAGCACCTTGGTGGTGAACACGTAGTTGCCCATCGACGCGAACGTCATGGTCGGGTCGTCCGGTGTCCCCGGCGGATCCGCGGGCTTCTCGAGGAACTGCGTGATGTTGCCCGACGCGTCGGCGTCGATGCAGCCGAAGGCGGTCGCCTCGTGGCGCGGCACCCGGATGCCGGCGACGGTCACGCCCGCGCCGGAGTCGATGTGTTGCTGAACCATCTGCTCGGGGTCCATGCGGTACACGTGGTCCGCACCGAACACCACGATGTACTCGGGGTCCTCGTCGTAGACCAGGTTCATGGACTGGAAGATCGCGTCGGCGCTGCCGGTGTACCACCGGGGCCCGAGTCGCTGCTGGGCCGGCACCGGGGTGATGTACTCCCCCGCGAAGCCGGACAACCGCCAGGTCTGCGAGATGTGCCGATCGAGAGAATGCGACTTGTACTGGGTCAGCACGCACAGGCGTAGATAGCCCGCGTTGACGAGATTGCTGAGCACGAAGTCGATCAGACGATAGGCGCCCCCGAAGGGCACGGCGGGTTTGGCGCGATCTGCGGTCATCGGGTAGAGGCGTTTGCCCTCACCGCCGGCGAGCACAATTCCGAGTACGTGCGGCTGGGTCCTCACGGAAACCAATCTAACGGGTCTGTCGCGGTGGCGGCGAGATATAGGCCCAACGCGCCGAGAAGGGTTACGTTCCTCTCATGCGAGTCGCGATGATGACCAAGGAATACCCCCCGGAGATCTACGGCGGCGCAGGGGTCCACGTGACTCAACTCGTCGACCGGCTGCGCCGACTGTGCGACGTGGACGTGCACTGCATGGGTGCCCCACGGGACACCGCGACCGTGCACGATCCCGATCCCGCTCTCGCCGGTGCCAACGCCGCCCTGGTCACGCTGTCCGCCGAGCTGCGGATGGCCGCCGCCGCGGACGGTGCGGACGTGGTGCACTCGCACACCTGGTACACCGGACTCGCCGGTCACCTGGCCGCCGAATTGTTCGGCGTGCCGCACGTGCTCACCGCGCATTCCCTCGAACCGCGTCGGCCGTGGAAGGCCGAGCAGCTCGCCGGCGGGTACCGCATCTCGTCGTGGTCCGAACGCAACGCCGTCGAGTACGCGGACGCCGTCATCGCGGTCAGCGACGGCATGAAGCTCGACGTGCTGGACTGCTACCCCCAGCTCGACCCGGCCCGGATCCACGTCGTCCGCAACGGAATCGACACCGACGTGTGGCACGCGGGCGGGCCCGAGGGCGCCGAGTCGGCGTTGGAGCGCATCGGCGTCCGGACGGACGCCCCCATCGTCGCCTTCGTCGGTCGCATCACCCGCCAGAAGGGCGTCGGCCACCTAGTCGCCGCCGCGCACTCCTTCGATCCGTCGATCCAACTGGTGCTGTGCGCCGGCGCCCCCGATACCCCGGAGATCGCGGCGGAGACCGAGCGCGCCGTCGCCGAGCTCGCGAAGACCCGCGGCAACGTGTTCTGGGTGCGCGACATGCTGCCGACCGAGCAGATTCGCGAGATCCTCTCGGCGGCCACGGTCTTCGTCTGCCCGTCGGTGTACGAACCCCTCGGCATCGTGAACCTCGAGGCGATGGCGTGCGAGACCGCCGTGGTGGCCTCGGACGTCGGCGGCATCCCCGAGGTCGTCGCGGACGGGCGCACCGGCTCGCTCGTGCACTACGACGCGTCGGATCCGGCCGCGTTCGAGGCGGACCTCGCCGCGGCCGTCAACGCTCTCGCCGCCGACGCCGAGCGCGCTGCGACGATGGGTACCGCAGGTCGCGAGCGCGCGGTCGCGGAGTTCTCCTGGGAATCGATCGCTCAGCAGACCGTGGAGGTCTACACCGCAGCGTCGGCCTGACCCGATAGCGGTTCGTACACGGCGACCACGACGGACACCGTGACCCGCACCGGCTCGGCCGACGCCTCGATCCTGGCTCGGCGGTCCGCCGCCGTGGAGTGCCGTGCCGACGGTCCCATGTCGACGACGGCGGCCACTTCGTCGTGCGTGAGGTCGACGGTGTAGTCGAGCGCCCGGCGCTCGACGCGTTCGAAGAGACCGGACAGCGACGCCCCGAGCCGTTGCGGCTTGCGTTCGTCGACGCCGATGAGATCGAGAGCCGCCACCAACTCGCCCAGGTGGCGTTCGGTGGGGGTCACCACGATCAGACGCCCGGTCGGGGCGAGGATCCGGCGAAGCTCGGCCGGGTTGCGCGGCGAGAACACGGACAGGACCGAGTCGACCGCTCCCGTACGCACCGGCAACCTGTCCCAGACGTCCGCAACGACGGACACCAGTCGAGGGTGCGCCCGCGCAGCCCGTCGGGCCGCCGATTTCGACACGTCGACCCCGATGCCGACGGCCTCGGCCACGCCGTCGGCCCGCAGGTGATCGAGCGCGCGGGCCAGGTAGAAGCCCGTCCCGGTGCCCACGTCCACCACCCGCGGCCCGACGACGACAGCGGCCAGGGCATCCGCGACGGCGTCGTAGTGGCCCCGGTCGAGGAAATCGGCACGCGCGGTCACCATCTCGGCGGAGTCGCCGACGATCCGGCCCGCGGACCCCGGCAGCAGACTGACGTACCCCTGACGGGCGACGTCGAAGGTGTGCCCGCGGGAACACAGCAGCGTCGTCGCGGGTCCGGCGTCGTCCTGGTCCAGCTCGTCACCACAGTGCGGGCAGATCAGAAGCGCGAGCGCGTCGTCGAGCACGGCGGCCTCCCCTCGGGCGTCGTAGAGATGAGAACAGCCCCACCGACGGGGTCGGTGGGGCTGTCACGGGTGGAACCGCGGCCGATGGTCAGCCGGTCACGCCCCTCAGTTCCTCGCCCAACGCAGCTGCCTCGTCGGGTGTGAGCTCGACGACCAGACGTCCTCCGCCTTCGAGTGGAACCCTCATGACGATTCCTCGTCCTTCTTTGGTCGCCTCGAGCGGACCGTCCCCGGTCCGGGGCTTCATGGCCGCCATTCTCGCTCCCTCCAGATCCGCGCCGACCTGCTCTGCGCGTCGACATGAACTCGACTCCCCCGTCGACAACCGACGAGGTTCGACTCCTTATTCTTCCCTATCCTGTCGAGTCGACGGGAATCGGACCACCTGCACGGTCGTCGACCACGGCGTGCTCACCGAGGTTCGACCCAGCACGAGGTCAGGTGATCGTCGACCATTCCCGTCGCCTGCATGAGCGCGTACGCGGTCGTCGGACCGACGAACGACAGCCCGATCTTCTTGAGCGAGCGAGCCATCGCGGTCGATTCCTCGGTGACGGCCGGCACCTCGGCGAGGCTGCTCGGGCGAGCGCGCCGCGGAGGCGCGAAGGACCACAACAGCGCGTCGAGATCCAGGTTCTCCGTGACGATGACCTGCGCATTACGCACCGCAGCAACAATTTTGGCGCGATTACGGATGATCGTCGGATCGGCCAGCAGTCGCTCGACGTCCTGGTCGCCGAAGTCCGCGACCCGATGGGGATCGAACCCGGCGAACGCCGACCGAAACGCCTCGCGTTTGCGCAGAACGGTGATCCACGACAGGCCCGATTGAAATGCCTCGAGGGTCAACCGCTCGTAGAGTGCATCCCGCCCGCGTACGACCCGTCCCCATTCCTCGTCGTGATACTCGGCGTACAGCGGAGACGACGCCGGATCACCGGCCCAGCCGCACCGCGCTCGTCCGTCGGCCCCGACGACCAGATCGTCGCTCACGCGCGGTGCGAAGAGTTGGGCACGCCGTCCCCGGACTCCGCCGTCTCACCGAGATCGTGCGTCCCGAGTTCCTCGGTACCGTCCGCGACTGCGTGTGCGCCGGTTCCGCCGCGCACGTCCGGTTCCCGATCGTCCAACCGCGCTCGCAGGCCGTCGATCTCGCCGGCCAGCCGATCGAGGGCCCAGTCGACCTCCCGCGCGTCGTAACCGCGCAGTGTGAGCCGGAACCGCAGGGCGCGAACATCGCGGCCGGTGACCCCTCGGGCCGGAAGCGCCGTGGCCGTGGTGCCCCGGGGCAGCGGTTCCATCTCCTCGCCGCGGCCGAACAGCAGCACGGCGAGGAGAAAGAGCAGCGCCGCCACCACGGCGACCACGACCACGTAGGCCAGGATCGTCAGCATGTCGCCGAGTGTGCCAGAACCCGCCGACCTCGCCGATGCGTCAGCTCTCGTCCGGCATCACGCGCAGCGGACGCAGTGTGCGCATCGGGGGCCGGTCGTCGAGGGACACGTCCGTCACCGACGGCACGAACGAGTCGCCGTCGAGCAGGAACTGCGTCAGTCCGACGCCCGAGTCCGGCACGCCCGCCCGGCCGAGCATCGTGCCCACGATCTGCCGACTCATGGCACCCAGTTCCACCAGGGGCCGGTTGCGGTGGCGCCGCACCCCCAGGTTGACCTGACCGATCGCGCCGAGGCCCCACCGGTCGTACGTGTCCATCAGCAACCCGATCTCGACGCCGTAGCCCGGTGCGAACGGCACCGACGACAGCAGTTCGCGAGTGCCGGCGTACTCACCTCCGAGCGGCTGGATGACGTTGCTCAGTTCCGGCCGCAGAGCGGCCAGCAGCGGCCGCGCGACCAGCTCGGTGACCCGGCCTCCCCCGTGGGCGTCCGACGACCCCGTCAGCGGACGACGGTAGTACCCCTTCACCAGGTGCAGACCGTTCGTGGTGAGCAGCGGTCCGAGCAGGTTGGGGACGAACGCCGGATCCGGATCGATGAGGTCGGAGTCGACGAATGCGATGAGATCGCCCGTCGTCGCGGCCACCGCCCGCCACAGAACCTCACCCTTGCCGGGAGCCGGGGTCAGTTCCGGAACGGCTTGCTCGCGGGAGATCACCGTGGCTCCCGCCGCCGTGGCGCGCACGGCCGTGCGGTCCGTCGATCCGGAGTCCAGCACGACCAACTCGTCGACGATGCGGCCGAGCAGCGGCGTGATCGACTCGATCACACCCGCCACGGTGTTCTCCTCGTCCAACGCGGGCAGCACGACGGACACGGTGCGGTCCCCTTTCGCCGCCTCGAGCTCGGCGATGGTCCACCGCGGTCGGTCCCACGTGTTGGCCAGCTCCCACGTCTCGGCGGGATCCGCCATGTTCGCCGCGGTCACGCCAGACCGCGCACGGTTCGTGCCGGGACTCTGGTCCCCGCGATCGCTGCCACCATGTCGACCACCCGTCGTGTTGCTGCCACCTCGTGCACCCGGAACATGCGGGCGCCCTGTGATGCGGTCAAAGCTGTTGCGGCCAACGTTCCCTCCAAGCGCTCGGAAAGTCCTACACCCAGAGTCTCCCCGATGAAATCCTTGTTGCTCAGCGCCATCAGGACAGGCCATCCGGTGTTTACAAGACTGTCGATCCGACGCAACAGTTCGAGCCCGTGATAGCTGTTCTTGCCGAAATCGTGGGTCGGATCGACCAGAATTCCGTCCGCGCGCACGCCCGCCGCGAGGGCCGCGTCGGCAGCGCGGGTCGTCTCGGCGACCACGTCGGCCACCACGTCGGCGTACCGGACGCGGTGCGGACGGGTGCGGGGCACGGCGCCCCCGGTGTGCGAGCAGACGATGCCCGCACCCAGTTCGGCAGCGACCGACACCAGGTCCGGGTCGGCCCCGGCCCACGTGTCGTTGACGAGGTCGGCGCCCGCGCCGCACGCACGCCGGGCCACCTCGGCTCGCCAGGTGTCGATGCTGATGATCAGATCGGGGTAGGCGTCCCGGATCGCCGCGACGAACGGCACCACCCGGCGGGTCTCCTCCTCGGCGTCCACGGTTGCGCCAGGACCGGCCTTCACCCCGCCGATGTCCACCACGTCCGCGCCCTCGTCGACGGCCCGGTGCACGGCATCCATGGCGGCGCGGTCCTCGAACGTGGCGCCGCGATCGTAGAAACTGTCCGGGGTTCGATTGACGATGGCCATCACCAGGGCACGGTCGACGGCGACCGGCCTACCGCACAGCGTGGCGGCGGGCGTCGGGACTGAAGTTGCGCTCACGTCCTCCATGATGGCCGAACGGGCGCCCGCGCTGTGCGCGGACGCCCGTTCGAGGAGGTCAGCCCCGTAGCCGAGGGGTCAGCCCTTGGGAAGCTTGCCCGCGCCGACCTGGTCCGCGTAGTCGTCGTACGCCGGCACGTAGCCCTTCGAGCGGCCCTCGAGCACGTACAGATCGCCCTCGCCGTCCATGTCGTAGCCGGTCTTGCGCAACTCGACCTTCTTGCTCTTGAAGGTGGACGTGGCTTCGAGGGACTCCACGACGCGCACGAACAACGGGATCGCGTAGGGCGGCAGGCTCGAGTAGGCGTGCTCCGCGAGATCCGAACCGTCGAACTCCTTGCCGCTCCGGAGCTTCACCACGGCCATACCGGCCTTGCCGTCGGTGTCGGGAACGTCGACGCCGAACACCACGGCCTGGTCGACGCTCGCGTGCGAGCCGATGGCGCCCTCGACCTGCGTGGTGGCGACGTTCTCGCCCTTCCATCGGAAGGTGTCACCGAGTCGGTCGACGAACGCGACGTGCCGGAATCCCTGCTGGCGCACCAGATCGCCGGTGTCGAACCAGCAGTCGCCGTCCTTGAATCCGTCTTCGAGGAGCTTCTTCTTGGTCGCTTCCTCGTCGCTGTACCCGTCGAAGGGGGCGCGATCGGTGATCTTGGAGAGCAGCAACCCGATGCCCCCGCTGGGGACCTTCTTCAACCGGCCGTCGGACCCGCGCTTGGCCTTGCCGGACTCGTCGTCGTACTCCACGACCGCGTACGGGAGGGGGCAGAAACCCGCCGTGCGGTCGAGGTTGAAGGCGTTGATGAACGCGATGTTGCACTCGCTGGCACCGTAGAACTCGGCGACCCGGTCGATGCCGAAGCGGGTGGTGAACTCGTGCCAGATCTCCGGTCGCAGGCCGTTGCCCACCACGAGCCGAATGCTGTTGTTCCGATCATCCGGCTTCTCGTCCTGGGTGAGCAGGTAGCGGCAGAGCTCACCGATGTAGGTGAAGGCGGTCGCCTCGTTGACACGGACGTCGTCCCAGAACTTGGACACCGAGAACTGGCGGCCGATGGCCATGGTGGCGCCGGACGCGAGCACCGAGGACAGCGACACCGTGAGAGCGTTGTTGTGGTAGAGCGGCAAGCAGCAGTACAGGACGTCGTCCTTGTTCAGACGCACACCCATGCTGCCGAGCCCGGACATCGACTTCAGCCACCGGAAGTGGCTCATCAGGCTGGCCTTGGGCATGCCGGTGGTGCCCGAGGTGAAGATGTAGAACGCCTTCTCCTTGGCCTTGATCTCGGTGGTCGCGGCCGGGTTCTCGGTGCTCGCGGACGCGGCCTTCGCGTCGAGGTCACCGGCGTGCAGGATCACCTTCTCCGGGAGCGCCTCGTCGAGCGAGTCGAGCGCCTCGAGGCAGTCCTCGTCGACCACCAGTACGCGGCTGTCGAGAATGCCGAGGCTGTGCTCGAGTACCTCACCGCGCTGGTTGAAGTTCAGCATTCCGGCGGTGGCTCCGAGCTTGACGGCCGCCAGGGCGATGAGAAGCGTGCGCGCCGAGTTCTTCGCCAGGACCCCCACCACGTCGCCGCGCGTCACGCCGCGGTCGGTCAGGACGGACGCGTACTGATTGACGCGGTCGTTGGCCTCACCGTAGGTCAGGGTGTCGCCCTCGAACCGCAGGAACGGATGATCGGGCGTCTTGCCGGCCGCGCGCTGGAAGATGTGGCCGATCGACTCCTTGTCGTCCGGCTTGCGCAGAAAGCCGGGCACTCCCCGGATGACACTGGGAAGCGCCCCGGTCATCTTCGGCAACGATCGAGCCATGTCGAGCAATCCGACGGTGTGACGAGCCTCGGCGACCATGTAGTGCTTCCTCCCCGTAGAGCGGGCCGCTCCTGCAGCCCGTAGAGCGGGCCGCTCCTGCAGCCCGATGTGACGACGCTTACCCTACTGAATAGTAATAACCAGTGGTCGACTCGGACTCGAAACTCGACGCCCCCGCCGAAACCTCACAAACCGCACGCGTCGAGGGCGGCGTCGATGTCGGTGGTCACCACCAGTCGTCGCAACGACGCCGGCGAGACGAAACCCGTACCGGACAGCGACTGCAACCAGTCCAGCATCGGCGCGAAGTGTCCGGACGGATCCAGCAGCACGACGGGCTTCTCGTGCATGCCGAGATACCCCGCGGTCCACGTCTCGAACAGCTCCTCGAGCGTGCCCAGGCCGCCCGGCAGGGTGAGGAACGCGTCGGCGCGGTCGTCCATCACCTGCTTGCGCTCGCGCATCGTGTCGGTCACCACCAACTCGTCCGCGTCCACGTCCGCCACCTCGCGGTGGACCAGCGCCTTGGGGATGACCCCGACCGTCCGGGCGCCGGCCGTGCGCGCGGACGCTGCGACCGCGCCCATCATCGACACGTTCCCGCCGCCGGACACCAGGGATCCGCCGCGGCGCCCGATCTCGGCTCCGACGGCGCTCGCGAGCGCGATGTGCTCCGGTTGCACCGGCCCCGACGCGCAGTACACACAGACGGCGAGCGGACTCATGCCGTCGTGCTCTCGTCGATCCACCGCACCGCTTCGGCGACGTCGTCCGTGCACCGGATCAGCTCCAGATCGTGTTCCGACACCGTGCCCGACGCCACGAGGGTGTTCCTGATCCACTCGAGCAGGCCGGACCAGAACTCCACGCCGAACAGGATGATCGGGAACCGAGTCACTTTGCGCGTCTGCACCAGGGTCAGCGCCTCGAACAACTCGTCGAGGGTGCCGAAACCACCGGGGAGGCAGACGAATGCCTGCGAGTACTTGACGAACATGGTCTTGCGAACGAAGAAGTATCGGAAGTTGACGCCGAGATCGACCCACTCGTTGAGGGACTGCTCGAACGGCAACTCGATGCCCAGGCCCACCGAGAACCCGCCTGCCTCGCACGCACCACGGTTCGCCGCCTCCATCGCTCCGGGTCCGCCGCCCGTCACCACGGCGTAGCCGGCGTCGGCCAGTCGAGCGCCGAGTTGCACCCCGGCCTCGTACTGCGCACTGTCGGGCTTCGTGCGGGCGGAGCCGAACACCGTCACCGCGCGGGGAAGCTCGGCCAGTGCGCCGAAACCTTCGACGAATTCGCTCTGGATCCGCAACACGCGCCAGGGGTCGGTGTGCACCCACGCCGACGAACCCCGCGAATCCAGCAGGCGCTGATCGGTGGTGGATCCCGCGCTCTCCCGACGGTCCATGATCGGGCCGCGATAGTTCGCGGTACGGGCGGGCGTCTGGTCGCCGGTGTCCGATGCCATGGTGACGAGATTAGGTCAGGGCGCCGACAGGTAGCGCCGCAGGACGTCGGCGACCTCGGTGATCTGGCGCACCGGGACCCTCTCGTCGCGCTTGTGCGCGAGGTTGGGATCTCCGGGTCCGTAGTTGACGGCCGGGATGCCCAGGGCCGAGAACCGGGACACGTCCGTCCAGCCGTACTTCGCCCGGAACTGTCCCCCCGCGGCCGCCACCAACGCCGCGGCAGCGGGAGCCGACAGACCGGGCAATGCCCCCGGCGAACGGTCCGTCACCTCGACGGCGAGGTCGAGGCCGTCGGTCACGCTCAGGACGTGCTCGACGGCCTGTTCCACGGAACGATCCGGCGCGAACCGAAAGTTGACGTCGACTCCGGCCTCGTCGGGAACGACGTTGCCCGCGACTCCGCCGTGGACCCGAACTGCCTGCAACCCTTCGCGATAGACGCACCCGTCGATGTCCACGCTCCGAGCCTCGTAGGCGGCGAGCCGATCGAACAGCGGACCGAGTTTGTGGATCGCGTTGTCGCCCAACCACGATCGCGCCGAGTGCGCTCGGGTTCCGGCGGCGGTGAATCGCAATCGCAGCGTGCCCTGACATCCGCCCTCGATGAACCCGCCCGTCGGCTCCCCCAGGACGGCGACGTCTCCGCGCAACCATTCGGGCAGATCGCGTTCGATGCGACCGAGCCCGTTTGCCGACGCCTCGATCTCCTCGCAGTCGTAGAAGACGAGGGTCAGGTCCGCGGTGGGATCGGCCACGGTTGCGGCGAGATGCAGGAACACCGCATCCCCGGACTTCATGTCGACCGTCCCGCATCCGTGCAACACGTCGCCCTCGTCGGCCGTGGTCTCGCGACGGCTGGGGACGTTGTCGGCGACGGGAACCGTGTCGAGATGCCCGGCCAGGATCACCCTGGTGGGCCGGCCGCGATTCGTTCGCGCGAGCACCGCGTTGCCGCTGCGGATCACCTCGAATCCCGAGGTCTGCTCGCGAAGCGCGACCTCGACGGCGTCGGCGATCACCGACTCGTTGCGCGACACGCTCTCGATATCCACCAGCGCGGCGGTGAGGTCGATGGGGTCGGCGGTCAGGTCCAGCGAAACGGATGCGCTCACCGCACCGACTCTAGAGCCCGCCGGACACCCCGGCCCGACGCGTCGGCGAGGGGCCCGGCCGATACACTCCGGGCCGTGACTTCAGGAGCTTCGGCAATCGGCATCGCCCACATCACGGACTCCGGAACGGTGCTCGACACCTGGTTCCCGGCGCCGGAACTCGGTTCGTTCGACGAGTCCGGAACCACGCGTCTCTCCGGATCCGACGTGCCCGCGGAACTCGCGTCGCTGGTCGGGTCGGACGAGGCCCGAAGCCTGCAGATCGTGGCCGTGCGCACCACGATCGCCTCCCTCGACGAGGCCCCGACCGACGCGCACGACGTCTACCTGCGTCTGCACCTGATCTCCCACCGACTCGTCCGGCCGCACGGGGTGAACCTCGACGGTCAGTTCGGCCTGCTGGCCAACGTCGTGTGGACCAACTTCGGTCCCGCCGCCGTCGACGGCTTCGAGACCACACGGGCCAAGCTGCGTGCCCGCGGGCACGTCACAGTCCTCAGCGTGGACAAGTTCCCCCGCCTGGTCGATTACGTGGTGCCCACCGGCGTCCGGATCGGTGACGCCGACCGCGTTCGACTGGGTGCCCACCTGGCGTCGGGCACGACGGTCATGCACGAGGGGTTCGTGAACTTCAACGCCGGCACGCTCGGATCGTCGATGGTCGAAGGCCGCATCTCGGCCGGCGTCGTGATCGACGACGGCACCGACGTCGGCGGCGGCGCATCGATCATGGGAACCCTGTCCGGCGGCGGCAAGGCCGTCATCTCCGTCGGACAGCGGTGCCTCCTCGGGGCGAACGCCGGACTGGGCATCTCGCTGGGCGACGACTGCGTCGTCGAAGCAGGTCTCTACATCACCGCGGGCACCAAGGTCACCGGACCGGACGGCACCGTGGTCAAGGCCGCCGACCTCAGCGGCAAATCCAATCTGCTCTTCCGGCGCAACTCGGTGTCCGGTGCCGTGGAAGTGGTCCCCTGGAAGGGAACGGGCGTCGAGCTGAACGCGGCACTGCACGCGAACGACTGACCGGCGGAGCACACGAGGACGGTCCCGACACGGGTCACGATCCTTGCCTTGACAGCAAGAAGTGAATGCGTGTTCACTTCTTGAATGGCCTACCGACGGACCCCTGCCGTGCAGGAGCGCATCGACGCCTCGCGCACCGGGCTGGTGACCGCCGCGACCCAGCTCGTCGGCGAGCGCGGGTACGCGGGATGCTCCGTCGCGGAGGTCGCCGCGCGCGCAGGCGTCGCCACCGGGACCGTGTACCGGCACTTCCCCACCAAGGGCGAACTGTTCGCCGAGGTCTTCCGCGGCGCGTGCCGCCGAGAGGTGGACGCGGCGACGGCCGCCGGCGCCGCCGCCCGCACGCGGGTCGATGCGGTCCTGGCCACCGTTCGCACCTTCGCCGACCGGGCCCTGCGGGCCCCACGGTCGGCATACGCGCTGCTCGCCGAACCGGTCGATCCGCTCGTCGACGCCGAACGCCTCGTGTTTCGCGAAACGTACGCCGACGTCATCGCCGCGCAGATCGCGGCCGGTGTCGCCGCGGGCGAGATTCCCGAGCAGGACCCCGCTGTGACCGCGGCCTGCCTCGTCGGCGCCATCGGCGAGGCCCTGGTCCTTCCCTTGGCGCGCGGAATTGCGGATCCCGACATCGTCGCCGCCCTCGAACGCTTCACCCGACGCGCCCTCGGCACCTCCACGGATGGGAATGCACCATGACCGCAACACACACCGTCACCAACCAGGTTCCACCCCTTCTCGGTCACGATGTCGCGGAGTATTCGGTGATCCTGGAGGCCCTGCAGCGCGACGGTGCGCACGACGCGGTCGACGACCTCCACCGCATCGGCCGACTCGCCGGAAGTGCGGAGGCCCAGAGATGGGGCGACCTGGCGGAAGAGCACCCACCGGTGCTGCACACCCACGACCGGTTCGGGAATCGGATCGACGAAGTCGTCTACGACCCCAGCTATCACCGGTTGATGACCACGGCAGTGGAACTGGGCCTGCACGGTGCCCCGTGGCGCGAGGAGTCCCCGCACGCCCACCTCGTTCGAGCCGCGAAGTCCAGCGTGTGGGGCACCGTCGATGCCGGGCACGGCTGCCCCATCTCGATGACCTACGCCGTCGTCCCCGCTCTGCGCGCGAACGCCGACCTCGCCGCACAGTACGAACCGTTGCTCACCAACCGCTCCTACGATCCGAGTCTGCGCGCGCCGCTCGAGAAGACCGGGCTCACCGCCGGTATGTCGATGACCGAGAAGCAGGGCGGGTCCGACGTGCGAGCCAACACCACCACCGCGACACCGCAGTCGGACGGCACGTACCGCATCACCGGCCACAAATGGTTCACCTCGGCTCCGATGTCCGACATCCTGCTGGTGCTCGCGCAGGCCCCGGGCGGCCTGTCCTGCTTCTTGCTCCCCCGCGTAATGCCGGACGGCACTCGCAACCACATGGCGATCCAGCGGCTCAAGGACAAACTCGGCAACCACTCCAACGCCAGCAGTGAGGTCGAGTACGAGAACGCGGTGGCGTGGCTCGTCGGCGACGAGGGGCGCGGAGTTCCGACCATCATCGAGATGGTGAACATGACCCGGCTCGACTGCACACTCGGGTCGGCCACGGGAATGAGAGCCGGAACGGCGATGGCGATCCATCACGCGACGCACCGGCGCGCCTTCGGCAAGGCCCTCGTCGATCAACCGTTGATGCGCAACGTTCTCGCCGACCTCGCGGTCGAAGCCGAAGCGTCCACCACCGTCGGATTGTGGTTGGCCGCGCTGACCGACGACGCCGCGGCCGGGGATGCCCGAGCCACGGCGTTGCGTCGGATCGGTCTCGCGGTGAGCAAGTACTTCGTGTGCAAGCGCGGGCCCGCCCACGCGGCCGAAGCCCTGGAATGCTTGGGCGGCAACGGATATGCGGAGGAATCGCGGATGCCGAGGCTCTACCGCGAGGCTCCACTTCTGTCGGTGTGGGAGGGATCCGGCAACGTCGCCGCTCTGGACACCCTCCGTGCCGTCGCCCGGCAACCGGAGACCCTGGGCGTGTTCTTCGACGAGTTGGATTGCGCCGCAGGCGCCGACGCACACCTCGATCGAGCCGTGCGGGTACTGAAGAAGTCCTTCGACGATCCGGACACCCTCGAACACCGCGCCCGACGCGTCGTCGGCGATCTCGCTCTCGCGCTTCAGGGTTCCCTGCTGGTGCGCCACGGACACCCGGCCGTGGCCGACGCGTTCACCCGCAGCCGCCTCGGCGGCGACTGGGGCAGCGTGTACGGCACGTTGCCGACGGGCGTCGACACCGCAGCGATCATCGAGCGGTCGACACCGAAGGTGTGATCGTCACCGAGCGAGGCCGGTCCGGGAATCCGGGGAGCGATAAATCGGTTGGTTCCTTCGGCGACCGATGACACGATCGTCAGTCGCCGACCCAAGGAGTCGCCAGTGTCCACGGGAGTGCTCGATCCTCCGTCCCCGACCGCGGATCGGCCGTACCCGAACGAGGACACACCGGTGTCCTCACTGCGGCGTTTCGCGCCCTTCCTTCGCCCCCACCGGTGGTCGTACATCGGCGCCGTCGTGGTCGCACTCGTCGCGACGCTCACCGGCCTCGCGATTCCCCTCGTCATCCAGACGGTCGTCGACGGACCCATCGCGGATCGTGACTTCGACGCCGTCTGGTGGCCGGCCGCTCTGCTCCTCACGCTCGGCACCGTCGACGCCTTCGGTATCTGGCTCCGGCGCTTTCTGGTGTCCGGACCGTCGAGCCGATTCGAGGTGACCGCTCGCGCAGCGGTATTCGCGAAGCTGCAGCGCGTGTCGGTGTCGAGTCACGACAGTTGGGAATCCGGTCAGCTCCTCTCCCGCGCCATTTCGGATCTGTCGTCCCTGCGCCGCTTCGTTGCGTTCATCGGTCCGTTCCTGATCGTCAACGCGGTGACCCTGGTGGTCGGTCTGGTGATTCTGCTGGTGCAGGCGTGGCAGTTCGGGGTGATCATGCTCGTCGTCTCGGTGCCGCTGGTCGTCGCCTGCGTTCGTTTCGAGGAGCTCTATCGCGTGGTCGCGCGAGACGCTCAGGATCAGGTCGGTGACGTCACCACCACCGTGGAGGAGTCCGTCCAGGGCATCCGCGTGCTCAAGGCCTTCGGCCGCAGCGCTCATCTCGGTCGCAAGTTCCTGTCCAAGGCATCGACATTGCGCACGACCGAACTGACCAAGGTGCGCTACCTCGCCGTTCTCTGGACGATCATCGTCGGGCTGCCCCCGATCGCGATCGGCGCGATGCTGGCGTTCGGCACGTACTCCATCGTCGGAGGGACCATGACGCCCGGCGTCCTGGTGGCCACGATGGCGATCGTGGCATTCCTGTTGTGGCCCATCGAGTCCTTCGGCTTTCTGCTGGCGGAACTGAACAACGCCCGAACCGCCGCGGACCGCTACTGGGAGATCATGGACACCCCGGACACGATCACGGACCCCGACGCTCCGGTCGATCTGCCCGATCCACTTCGTGGTCATCTGACCATGAATCACGTCGCGTTCCGCTTTCCCGACGCTCCGACGGCGCTTCTTCGCGATGTCGACATCTCCGTGGCGCCGGGTGAAACCGTGGCGCTCGTGGGCAACACGGGCAGCGGCAAGACCGTGCTCACGACACTGATCCCGCGCCTGTTCGACGTCACACGAGGCTCGATCACCGTCGACGGCGTCGACGTGCGCGACCTTCGCCTCGCCGACCTGCGGTCCGTCCTCGCCGTGGCCTTCGAGGATCCGGTGTTGTTCTCCGCCAGCGTTCGCGAGAACGTCGCGCTCGGACAGCCCGACGCCACCGACGACGACGTACGCGAGGCACTCGACGTCGCGCACGCCACCGATTTCGTCTCGGATCTGCCCTGGGGGCTCGACACCCGGATCGGTGAGCAGGGAATGAGCCTGTCCGGTGGACAACGTCAGCGACTGGCGCTGGCTCGTGCCGTACTCGGGCGACCCCGCATCTTGGTTCTGGACGATCCTCTGTCCGCCCTGGACGTCGACACCGAGGCGAAGGTGCAGCGAGCGCTGCGCCGAGTCCTGACCCATTCCACGACCGTGCTCGTGGCCCATCGACCCTCGACCGCCGCGCTGGCGGATCGAGTGGTTCACCTGGAGAACGGAACCGTGGTGGAAGAGGGAACGCACGAGCATCTGCTCGCGACGTCCGCGAAGTATCGCTACGTCATGGGGTCGGTCGATGGCTGATCCACAGACCGACTGGCGGGGCGTCGGCGGCGAGGAGGCCGACATCGACCGCACCGGAAATCTGGTGCTGGCCGGACGTTCTCGGGCCCTGCTGCTGTCGTTGCTACGACCGCACCGGGCGCGGACCGCGGTGGCCCTCGCCATCATCTTCCTCGACAATCTGGCCTTCGTCGCGGGTCCGCTGTTCATCGCCTACGCCCTGGACAACGGCGTGTCGGCGGCCGTCGACGGGCGGTGGGCCCCACTGGTCTGGGCGATCGTCGGATACGTCGGCGTCGGGTTCCTCGGCAGCGCCACGACGTACGCCTTCCTCATGGTGTCCGGGCGGCTGAGCCAGGACATTCTGTTCGACCTCCGTGAACGGGTGTTCCGCCACACCCAGAGCCTGTCGCTGTCGTTTCACGAGAAATACACGTCGGGCAAAGTCATCTCGCGGCTGACCAGTGACGTGGAGTCGCTGCAGACTCTCCTCGAGAGCGCCCTGAACGACGCCTTGACCGCCATCCTGTCGGTGGTCTCGATCGCCGTCATTCTGGTGTATCTCGATGCGCCCCTTGCCGCCATCGTGCTCGTCGGGTTCGTACCGCTTCTGCTGGTGACGCGGTGGTCCCAGCGTCGGCAACGGCAGGGATACCGTCGTACCCGGGTCTCGATCGCGAAGGTCGTCGTCCACTTCGTCGAGTCCATGGTGGGCATTCGCGCGGTGCAGGTGTTCCGCCGCGAGAAGCGCAACGAGGACATTCTGTACGCCGAGGACTCGGAGTACCGCGACGCGACCACCACCTCGCTGCGCAGCATGGCCACCTACAGCGGGCTGGTGCGCTGGATCGGCAACGTGACCCTTGCGGTGATCGTCGTCGTCGGCAGTTGGCGCGTGATCGACGGGCAGCTCGAGATCGGAGTCCTGACGGCCTACGTGTTGTATCTACGTCGGTTCTACGGCCCGCTGGACGAGTTGGCCCAGGTGTTCAACGCCTACCAGTCGGCGGCCGCCGCACTCGAGAAGATCTCGGGTGTGCTGGAGGAGACGCCGACGGTGCCCGAGCCGGCCGACCCCACACCCCTCGGAATCGCCTCCGGGACCGTCGACTTCGACGACGTCCACTTCGCCTACTCCGAAGGCGCCTCGGTGCTGCCGACCTTCTCGCTCCACGTCCCCGCGGGGCAGGTGGTGGCGATGGTCGGCGCCACCGGAGCCGGGAAGTCCACGTTGGCAAAGCTTCTCGCTCGCTTCTACGACCCGAGCGACGGCGCCGTTCGGCTCGACGGAACCGATCTACGCGAGCTCGCCGACGAGGATCTGCGTCGCAACGTCGTCATGGTGACGCAGGAATCGTTCATGTTCTCCGGTTCCATCGCCGACAACATCCGACTCGGGCGACCCTCCGCGACGGACGACGAGGTACGCGGCGCCGCGGCGGCGGTCGGCCTCACCGACTTCGTCTCCACCCTGCCCGACGGTCTCGACACCGACGTCCGCAAACGAGGAGGTCGGCTCTCGTCGGGTCAGCGTCAGCTCGTCGCATTCGCTCGGGTCTTTCTCGCCGCACCGTCGGTGATCGTGCTCGACGAAGCGACCTCGAGCCTCGACATCCCTGGCGAGCGACTCGTGCAGCAAGCCCTGGAGACCATTCTGCAGGGCCGGACCGCGCTGATCATCGCGCATCGACTCTCCACCGTGGCGATCGCCGACCGCGTGCTGGTGATGGCCGACGGCGCGATCGTCGAGGACGGGACGCCGGACGCCCTGATCGCCGCGGACGGCAAATTCGCGCACCTCGACGCGGCGTGGCGGGAGAGCCTGGTCTAGCTCCCGCCACCCGATTCTGCGACCGAAACGTGCACCCGCGAACGACATTTCGCGCGCAGTCGACCATTTCGGTCGCAGAATCGAGCGCGTGGGAGCGGGCGGACGGTCAGGCGTCGACCAACTCGGCCCAACCGCGCCCGCGACGCTTCGCTGGTCGCCAACGCCCGGTCGAGCTCCGCCCACGCCCGACGCAAGCGCTCCTCGTCCCGCCTGGCCTGCTTCTGCGCCGCGTTCAACCGCTTACGTTGGGAGGCAAGCACTCTCGCCTCGCGATCCGCGACCAGCAGATTCCAGAACACGATGGGGTCGTTGTGCACGATGCCTCCTCCTCGATGTCGTCGTTCGGCGTGATCGAGAGCAAGCATGACGGGGCGCGACGAGAAGCGATACCGATTTTTCCCCGGATGCCGTCGATCCGCACCCCTTACCCACAGCACACACCCCCTGCAGCACACTGCAATCGGTGCGAATCCCTACAACCAGTGCGAACCGGGGACCGCCCGACACAACGCGAGGAGCGTCTAGGTCTTCTGCACGTCCCGCCCGTGCGTGATCTTCTTGGGCGACGAATCCGCCATCAGCTCCACCAGCACATCGGCCACGCGCGGATCCGTCAGCAACGCCAGGTGTCCCGTCCCCGGCAAGGTGTACACCTCGTCGATCGGACCACGAGCGCTGCGCAGCGTCACCAGGCCGTCACCCACCGCATCGGCCCACCAGGCGTGCGGATCCGCGGCCAGGGTGGCGCCGATCGCGACGTGTCGCACTCCCTCGGCCAGGGGAACATTCGTGGCACGCCGAAGATCGTCGATCCCTTGACTGCGCACATCGATCAGGTCCGCCCACGACGTGGTCTGCGGCACCTTGCGCAACGCGTTCGCCAACTTGTAGGCACCGTCGGCCAGCGGCGCACCCTCGTGCGGCGTGCCGAGGTAGCTCGCGGTGCGCACCAACGGCAACCACGCCTTCGCCGAGGGTTCGGCGCACGCACGCCGCAGCACCAACCCGCCCATCGAATGCCCGACGAGGTCGATGCGGGTCACCGGAACGGGCCACACCGAGACCAGCTCCCCGACCAGCGACGCCAGCGCAGCGCCGTTGTCGACGATGCCGGTACCGGTGTTGTATCGCAGCGCCACCGCGCTGACTCCGTGCTCGGCCAGTATCTCCCCGTAGCTCCCGCGACCGCCGTGGCGGTAGTACCAGGCTTGTTCGGTCTCCCCCAACCCGTGGACGAGCACCGCGATGTGACCCGTCGCCATGGGAAACGCAGCGGTGAGCACGGCGGTGTCGTTGGCCACCACTCGCCGCTGGTGGTGCGGGCCGAGCTCGACGGCCAGATCGTTACCCTCGGCGACGAGCCGATCCCCCAGCAGTCCGTTGACCGCTCCGACCAGCACCGATCCGGGTGCGGACGACGTCACGGCGTGCGACACGGCCTCGGGCGGCAGCAGGGTGGAGCCCGCGGCCACCGCTTTCGCCGCGACTCGTCCCCCGCCGCGCACCATGGCGTAGACCGCGTCGGAGATCACCTCGTTCGCCACACGGACGGGTGCGGCCGGCGGTCCCAGAATGCCGAACACGATGCCGTTGATCGCGCGATGGGTCCCCTGCACGGGCCGGCTGATCTCGGTGATGGCCGACGCCACCACGTCGGCCGCACCCGCCACTTCGTTACGTCCCCCTGTTGAGTGCACACTTGTACTCTAACCCGACGGCCGCGCGGCAGTACAGGTTCTCCGAGCGCCCAGCGTCAGGCGACCTTGACGACCAGCTTGCCGAAGTTCTTGCCCTGCAACAGGCCGAAGAACGCCTCGGGCGCGTTCTCGAGCCCCTCGACCACGTCCTCGCGGTACTTGAACTCGCCGGACTCGACCCATCCCGACACGTCGCGCAGGAAGTCCTTGTACAACTCCGCGACGTACTCGTTCTGGATGAAGCCTCGGATGGTGAGGCTCTTGGTGAGCACACGGGTGAAGAAGCCGGGGAGCCGGTCGGGTCCTTCCGGTGCCTGCGTGTCGTTGTACTGCGCGATCAGGCCGCAGACCGGGATGCGCGCATACAGGTTGAGACGCGGCAGAACCGCCGCCGCGACCGCGCCGCCCACGTTCTCGAAGTAGACGTCGATGCCGTCGGGGGTCGCGGCCTTCAGCTGCGCCCGGAAGTCCTCGGCCCGGTGGTCGATCGCCGCGTCGAAGCCGAGCTCGTCGATCAGGTAGGCGCACTTCTCGGGTCCACCGGCGATGCCGACCGCGCGGGCGCCCTTGACCTTGGCGAATTGGCCGACCGCGGACCCGACGGGGCCGCTGGCGGCCGCCACCACGACGGTCTCGCCCGGTTTCGACTGCCCGATCTTGGTCATGCCGGAGTACGCGGTGAACCCGGGCATCCCGAGCACACCGAGCGCGGTGGACACCGGCGCTGCGGACGAGTCGAGGACGCGCAGCTGCTTCGCGTCCGCGACGTCGTGGGTCTGCCACCCCGAGTACGACTGCACGGTGTCGCCGACCTTCACCCGGTCGCTGCGTGATTCGAGAACCTCGCTCACGGTGCCACCGACCATGGTGTCGTCGACGGCAACCGGCTCCGCGTAGGACTCCGCGTCGCTCATCCGGCCCCGCATGTACGGGTCGAGCGAGAGATACAGGGTCTTCAACAGCACCTGTCCCTCGCCCACCTCGGGTAGTTCGGCGGTCTCGGTACGGAAGTTCTCGGCGGACGGAGTTCCGTGGGGGCGGGAGGCGAGCACGATGCGGGTAGTGGTGGTCATCGTCCCGACGCTACTCTTCGGGGCTCGCGGATCAGGACAGCAGGTTCTTGCGGACCTTACCCATGGGATTGCGAGGCAGTTCGTCGACGACGCGCACCTCCCGCGGCCGCTTGTGCACCGACAACTGTTGTGCCACATGAGAAACCACGGCATCCGGATCCACATCGCCGACCACGAACGCCACGATGCGCTGCCCGAGATCCTCGTCGGGAAGTCCGACCACCGCCACCTCTCGAACCCCGTCCACGCCGAGTACGGCCGTCTCGACCTCCCCGGCGCCGACCCGGAACCCGCCGGTCTTGATCAGGTCGGTCGACTCCCGACCGACGATGCGATGGAACCCGTCGCCGTCGATGACGGCCGCATCGCCGGTGACGAACCAGCCGTCGTCGGTCCACGATGCCGACGTGGCCTCCGGCCGATTCAGATACCCGTCGAACAACTGCGCCCCTCGCACCTGCAGGCTGCCGATGCTCTCGCCGTCGTGCGGAACCTCGTCGCCGGACTCGGACCGCAACCGGGTCTCCACCCCGCGCACCGGAACGCCCACCCACCCGGGACGACGCTCTCCGTCGGCGCGGGTGCTCAACGTGATCAGGGTTTCGCTCATGCCGTAGCGCTCGACGGGTTCGAGCCCGGTGGCCGCGGACAGGGCCTCGAACACGGGCACCGGGAGCGCGGCGCTCCCCGAGACGAGCAACCGGGCGTGGGACAGGGCGCGAGCCGACTCGGGATCGGACACCACGCGCGACCACACCGTCGGCACCCCGAAGTAGATGGTGCCGCTCGCTGCCGCGTAGTTCTCGGGGGTCGGCCTGACGGTGTGGATCACCCGGCTGCCGATGCGCAGCGGTCCGATCAGCCCGAGAAGGAGACCGTGGACGTGGTAGAGCGGAAGACCGTGCACCAGAACGTCGTTCGCCGTCCATCCCCAGGCCTCGGCGAGAGCGTCGAACCCCGTCGCGATCGCGCCGCGGCTCAGGACGACGCCCTTCGGCGGGCCGGTGGTTCCGGAGGTGTACAGAACGAAGGCGGTCGCCTCGGAACCCGCCTCGGGATAGCTGTGCCATGACCGCGCGTGCATCCGGACCGGCACCGCCGGTAATCCCCCGGAGTGTTCCGGAACCGCGCCGAGCCACGCGCGCGCACCCGAGTCTCCGAGGATGTGGTCGATCTCGGCCGGGCCGGAATCCGGCGGGACGGGGACCACGGGCACACCCGCGATGAGGGCACCCACGATCGCGATCACCGTGGATGCCGTCGGCTCGGCCAGGACGGCCACTCGATCGACACCCATGATGCGTTCGGCGACCGAGGTGCCGGCGCCGATCAGATCGCTGCGCGAGAGCACGGTCTCACCGACCGTGACGGCGTCCTCGAGATCGGATCCACGAGCGACGGCATAGGAATTCAGAGACCTGAGCAGCACTCGACGAGTCTGTCACAGGGGCCACCGGGACGACGGCGGCGATCAGGACGCGCGAGCGAACAGGTCCGCCTCGGCACACGAACATCCGCCGGCGATCACGGAGCAGTCCACGACGAGGGAGTGCCGCACGAGGTGCCAGTGCTCGCACTCTCCGTCCGTGCACTCGACGATGTCGGTGCTGTGCACCACCAGGGTGCCGTGGCAGTGATCGAGGGCCCCGTCGCACTCGGCGCACCGGGTGGTTCGCGATGTGATGGCGTCACTGACTGTGTTCATACGTCATGACTACCACCGCACCCCGACACGAACGGGGTCCCGACACGGCTCGGAATCAGAAGAACACGGTGAGAATCGTCGCGATCGTCGCCGTGCCGAGCATGGCGACCACCAGAACGGCCGCGACCAGCTTGATTCCGGACTGCGAGGACCGCTCGTCGGTTCCCCACTCCTCGAACGCGTCCACGTCGACGCCGTCCTCGGCGAAGTAGTGGACCTCGCCCGGCGGCTCCCACTCCGCGCCGCTCGCGCGGATGCGCGATTCCAGAACGGCCAGTCGCTCACGCACGCGCGGCGGGTACGCACGGGAGGGGGCGTTGATCGGCAACCGATTGGCCAGCACCAACGGGGTCGGGCACGACGCCACGAATTCGTCCAGGGCCGAACGCACCAACGGGTCGGTGTCGTCGCGATCGGTGAGGAACCACGCGGCCCCCGCGCCGATCCGGTCGTCCATCGCCAGGCAGGTGTAGCCGAGCAGATCCAGTACCGGTTGCGACGCGGCGTCCTGCTCGAGCAGCGAGGTCAGCCGCTTGCGCGCGTTCCACGGTTCGCCGCGGGCGAGATCTTCCTGCGCTCGATCGATGGAGGCCACGGTGTCAGACCGTCAACCGGGCGACGGCCGCGGCGATGCGCTCGTCCGTCGCCGTCAGGGCGATGCGGACGTGGTGCGCGCCGGTCGGACCGTAGAACTCGCCCGGTGCCACGAGGATGCCCCGCTCGGCGAACCAGCGGACCGTGTCCCGGCACGGTTCGTCGCGGGTCGCCCACAGGTACAGGCCGGCTTCGGAATGATCGACGCGGAAACCGGCGGCGACCACCGCGGTCAGCAGCGCGGTGCGGCGATCCCGGTAGCGAGCGCGCTGATCGCGTTCGTGCGCGTCGTCGGAGAGGGCCGCAGTCATGGCGGCCTGCACGGGCAGCGGAACCATCATCCCCGCGTGCTTGCGCACCGCGAGCAGCTCGGACACCAGCGCCTGATCGCCGGCGACGAACCCGGCGCGGTAGCTGGCGAGGTTGGAGGTCTTGGACAGCGAGTGCACGGCGAGCAGACCGGTGTGGTCACCGCCGGAGACCTCGTCGGCGAGGATCGACACGGCGGGGCCGTCCCAGGACAGACCCAGATAGCACTCGTCGGACACCACCACGGTGCCGCGCTCGCGGGCCCACTCGACCACCTTGCGCAGGTGCGCCGCACCGAGCACGCGGCCGCTGGGATTGGCAGGTGAGTTCACGTACATCAGCGCCGCACGCTCGGGACCGAGCCGCGAGACCCCGTCGGCGCGCAGCACTCGCGCACCCGCGAGCAACGCCCCGACCTCGTAGGTGGGGTAGGCCAACTCGGGCACAACCACCAGGTCGTCGGATCCGAGGGCCAGCAGAGTGGGAAGCCAGGCGATCAGCTCCTTGGTGCCGACGACGGGCAGGATCGCACTGTCCGCGACGCCGTCGACGCCGTACCGGCGAGCCAACGCGGAGGTGGCGGCCGCTCTCAGTTCCGGGGTGCCGGCGGTGGTCGGGTAACCCGACTCCCCCGACGCTCGCGCGAGCGCATCCCGAATGACGTCGGCAACCGGGTCGACGGGGGTTCCCACCGACAGGTTCACGATGCCGTTGGGGTGCGCTCGCGCGAGCACGGTGACGTCCGCAAGGGTGTCCCACGGAAAGTCGGGCAGAACGCCCGACAGACGCCGAACGGTAGGGCTCGAGGTCAACTCTCGCCCATCGGCGGGAGTGCCTTGATGAAGGGCGGGTCGAAGTCCGTCTTGCCCACCTTGGCGGCGCCGCCGGGCGACCCCAGGTCGTCGAAGAAATCGATGTTGGCGCTGACGTAGGCGGACCACTGCTCGGGGACGTCGTCCTCGTAGAAGATGGCCTCGACCGGGCAGACCGGTTCACACGCTCCGCAGTCCACACACTCGTCGGGCTGGATGTAGAGCATCCGGCCGCCCTCGTAGATGCAGTCCACCGGGCATTCCTCGATGCAGGCCTTGTCCAGGACATCGACGCACGGTTCGGCAATCGTGTAGGTCACTGACGTTCTCCTCAGACTCTCTTCGCTGCGCGTGGATCGGTTCCGTTCGCGCTCTGCGCGTCCCGGTCGATCCATTGCCGCCCCTGTTTGGCGGCCCGGGAAAGAGCACCACGTTCACCGAAGTACCCGGCTACAGCTCCCACTACAGGCAGGTTACCGAGCCATCGGTAAACGGTACGGCTGCGGGGTCGCTTGTCCAATTCGCCGCTCACGGCACGCAGAATTTTGGTGACCGACCACAGCGCGGACAGAAGTGCGAACGGAGACCGGGACAGCTTCCCGGACTTGTCGGTCGCGTCGTCGTCGAGGTCCGCGTTCGGCTCGGGCGCGCCCACCGACGTCCCCGGCGTCAGTTCTCGGTTGCACAGCACCGAGGCGAGGAGGCGCACCTGACGATCGTCGTCGTGGATACCGCACTCACGGGCCACGGCGACGAGAACGATGGCCTGGTTGGCGAAACCGAGCAGGTCGCCCAGGGGAAGCCGTCGGGCGAGGACGCCGAACACGCCCGGAAACGCCACGGCCACGTTGCCGATGCCGCCGACGCGGCGAATCCACCACTGGATGCGCTGGTCCAAGGACATCGATTCCCACGACTTGGTCCCGGGTGCGTGAGCCGCGTCGAACACCTTCGCGACGGCGTCGAGCGCGGCGTCCACCGTCGAGGTCGAACCCTCGTCCACGGCGAAGGTGCGCTTCTTGATGCCCAACGGATCACGGTCGGCGAGAAGTTCGAGAACCGGATCGATGACGTGCACCGCGGCCTTGAGTACCCCGGCGACGCGCTCGTCGCCCAGATGATCGGTGCTCATGCCGCCGTCCGATCGCCGTAGGCGGTGGTGCGTTCCACGGCGCGGCGGCCGATGCCCTCCGCGATGGCGCGTAGCTCGTCCACGGTTTTCTCCGATCCATGTTGCGATCCCGCCATCCGCGAGATCGTCTCTTCCATCAGCGTGCCGCCCAGATCGTTGGCGCCGCCGTTCAGCATGACCCGTGTACCCGTGGTGCCGAGTTTCACCCACGAGGTCTGGATGTTGTCGATGCGGCCGTGCAGCATGATGCGCGCGAGGGCGTGCACGGCACGGTTGTCGCGCTGCGTCGGTCCGGGCCGCGATGCGCCGGCCAGGTACAGCGGCGAGCTCTGGTGCACGAACGGCAGCGGGACGAACTCGGTGAAACCGCCGGTCCGATCCTGGATGCGCCGCAGCACGTTCAGGTGTCCGACCCAGTGCGACGGGTTGTCGACGTGGCCGTACATCATCGTCGAGCTCGACCGCAGGCCCACCTCGTGCGCGGTGGTGACCACGTCGATCCACGTCTGCGCGGGCAACTTGCCCTTGGTGAGCACCCAGCGCACCTCGTCGTCGAGGATCTCGGCCGCGGTGCCGGGAATGGTGTCCAGTCCCGCCTCGCGGAGTTCGACGAGCCAGTCGCGCACCGACTGACCACCGCGCGAGGCCCCGTTGACGATCTCCATCGGCGAGAACGCGTGCACGTGCATGCTCGGCACGCGCTTCTTCACCGCGCGCACCAGGTCGGCGTATCCGGTGACCGGAAGTTCGGGATCGATCCCGCCCTGCATGCAGACCTCGGTGGCGCCGAGAACGTGTGCTTCCCACGCACGGTCGGCGACCTCGCTGGTCGAGAGCGAGAACGCGTCCGCGTCCCCCTTGCGCTGCGCGAACGCACAGAATCGGCACCCGGTGTAGCAGATGTTCGTGAAATTGATGTTGCGGTTGACGACGTAGGTGACGTCGTCCCCGACGACGTCGCGGCGCAACCGGTCGGCGAACGCCGCCACGGCGTCCAAGGCCGAACCGTCCGCCGTCGCGAGGGCCAGATACTGCTCGTCGGTGAGTCCACTCGGATCCTTCTCCGCCGCACGCAGAGCAGCGGCGACGTCCCGATCGACGGACTCGAGCGCGGTCAGTCCGGCCACCTGCTCCCGAATCGACTCCCAATCACCGAAGGCCGAACCGATGTCGCTGCGGGTGTCGGTGTTACGGCCGTCGGTGTCGATCTCGGTGTTGAGGTCGACCCGGCCGGTGGACTCCCACACCTCGTCGGGCTCCTGCCAGGGCAGACCCACGGGAACGACGCCCACGGCCGCCAACCCGGTCTCCGGATCGGACAGCGCCCGCACGTGGGCCGCGATGCGTGGATCGATCCACGGGCTGCCGGCCCGTACGTACTTCGGCTGCGCCGCAGTACGTTCGGTGAGCACGAAGCCCGCCGACGCGCTCATCTCGGCGAGGGTGTCCAGGTTCGGCCAGGGGCGTTCGGGGTTGACGTGGTCGGGGGTCAGCGGCGACACGCCGCCCCAGTCGTCGACGCCCGCGGCCAGCAGAGCCCGGCACTCCTCGACTGACACCAGATTCGGCGGCGCCTGGATCCGCATGGCCGGGCCCATGAGGATTCGGGTCACCGCGATGGTGGCCAGGAACTCCTCGAGACCGGCGTCGGGAGTCGACCGCATCGCGGTGTCGTCCTTGGCGAGGAAGTTCTGCACGATGACTTCCTGCACGTGCCCGAAGGCTTTGTGCGAGGCCCGAATCGCCATGATGGACTCGGCACGATCACGAATCGTCTCACCGATGCCCACGAGGATGCCGGTGGTGAACGGCACCGTCAGCCGACCCGCGTCGGTCAACACACGCAGCCGTACCTCCGGGTCCTTGTCGGGGCTGCCGTAGTGCGCTTGGCCCTTCACCTCGAACAGTCGCCGCGAGGTGGTCTCGAGCATCATTCCCATCGACGGGGCAACGGGTTTGAGCCGCGACATCTCCTCCCAACTCATGACGCCGGGGTTGAGATGGGGCAGCAGCCCCGTCTCCTCCAACACGCGGATCGACATTGCGCGGAGGTAGTCGAGCGTCGAGTCGTAACCGCGGGCGTCGAGCCACTCCTGAGCTTCCGGCCACCGGGCCTCCGGACGGTCACCGAGGGTGAACAGTGCTTCCTTGCACCCCATCTCGGCACCGCGGCGGGCGATGTCGAGCACCTCGTCCGCTTCCAGGAACATGCCGTGTCCGGCGGCGCGCAGCTTTCCGGGAACCGTGACGAACGTGCAGTAGTGGCACGTGTCGCGGCACAACCGCGTCAGCGGGATGAACACCTTGCGGGAGTACGTCACCGTGCCGGGACGGTCCTCGGCCGCCAGGCCGGCGTCGCGCACCCGCGCAGCGGAGGCACCGAGGTCCTCGAGGTCGGCGCCGCGCGCATGCAACAGCACCGTCGCCTCGTCGACATTGAGGGCCACGCCGTCGCGGGCTCGCCGCAGAGCTCGTCGCATGGCGGACGCGCCAGGAGGCGGCTCGGGAGCTGCAGACGAGTCGTGGGTGGTGTCCGCTGACGCGGTGGGGCGCGCGGACGCGGTCGGGTCGGGCAACATCGTCACCCACCGATCATGCGCCACCGGTCGACGCCGGTGCCACCGCAGGGGCGGCGGACACGATCGATCCGCCCTCCCCGCTCCCCCGGATAGGGTGGATCACATGTCCACCGGCCCGTCCGATCTCGGTTCCCCCGGCCCGGCCGGCGACGTCTCCCGGTCGGTCGTCGAACCCGCCCACCGACCGAGCCCCAGAGCCGTGAGTCTGTGGGCCGTCAACGCCGCCCTCGCGTGGGTCGTGCCGGTGATCGCCCAGATCGTCTGGTTCGTTCTCGACGGCACCCCGCGGTGGCCGCACCTCCTGGTGGCGGCGCTGACCCTGCTCCTGGCCGGATTCCACATCGTCGTCGTTCCCCGCTGGCGGTTCGCCGTGCATCGGTGGGAGATCAGCGACACCGCCGTCTACACGCGCACCGGCTGGTTCACCCAGGAACGACGCATCGCTCCGATCACCCGGATGCAAACCGTGGACACCGAGCGCGGACCGCTCGACCGACTCTTCGGCCTGTGCACCGTGACGGTCACGACGGCCTCGGCCGCCGGTGCGGTGAAGATCACCGCACTCGACAACGAGACCGCGGACCGATGGATCGCCGTCCTCACCGAGATCGCCGGGCGTGACGGTCGAGACGCGACGTGACGCTCCCACCCCCGCCCGCCACCGGGCCCGATGCTGAGGAGCGAGAGGAACAGCTTCCGTGGTTGCGCCTGGACCGGCGCATGCTGCTGATCCACCCGATCACCGAGCTGGTGCGCTTCGTCCCGGTTCTGCTGGTCTCGGTCTTCGCCGGGGGCAGCACCGGGAACTACTGGTTCTCGCTCGTGGTGATCGCGTTCGTCGTGATGTCGGCCCTGGCCAAGTGGTTCACCACCGGGTATCGGCTCGGACCCGTGCACGTGCAGCTGCGCACCGGGCTGTTCCAGAAGAAGATGCTCTCGATTCCGCGTACGCGCATCCGCAGCGTGGACCTCGAGGCCGGCGTGATGCATCGGGTCCTGGGACTGACGATCGTGCGGATCGGCACCGGTCAGCGTCTCGACAACAACGACGCGCGGTTCGAACTCAACGCCCTCGACACGTCCATCACGCCCGCACTGCGCGACGAGCTCATGGCCGCATCCCTGGTGGGAGACCGGCCGGCGGACCGTGATCCCGACGCTCCTCCTCCGGCGCCCGCCTCGGACATTGCGGGGTTCCGGTGGTCGTGGGTACGTTTCGCACCGCTCTCGGCAACCGGAGTCGCCACCATCGCGGCGGCGGGCGGGCTCCTGGTGCAGTCCGGACTCGGTAACGCGGTCCGCAGCTCGGAGGCCGTCTCCGAGACCGTGCGGACCGCGGAGCGCCTCGGGGTCGTCGTCGCGGTGGGTGCGGCGGCCGTCGTTCTGCTGATCGCGGCGAGCGCACTGGCGTGCGTGCGCTACCTGCTGGTCTACGGAAACCTCACCGTCACCGATTCCGGTTCCACGGTCCGCATCGGTCACGGTCTTCTCCGCACTCGCCAGGCCACTCTGGACTCCGAGAGGCTGCGCGGCGTCACCGTTCACGACCCGCTGTTGCTGCGCCTCGCGCACGGGGCCGCGCTGGACGCGGTCATGACCGGGGTGAGCGCGGAGAAGGGCGAGTCCTCCCTCGTTCTGCCCAGTGCACCCCGGTCCGACGTCAGCCGAGTCGCCGCCCGCATCGCCGCGAACCACGACGTCCCGAATCCGTACGCGGCGCGGTTGCGTCGGCACGGTGCCGTGGCGCGGCAACGGCGCTACGTCCGAGCCCTGGTTCCGGTGGCGGTACTGATCGTGGCCCTCGTTCCGATCGATCGCGTCGTGCGACCGCTGCCGTTCGCGGTGTGGCCCGCGCTCGCCGTCCTGATCGTCGCCGCGGTCGCCGTCGCGGCGGACCGCTACCGCAACCTCGGCCACGACGCCGGGGCCGGGTGGCTGGTGACCCGTCAGGGGTCCCTCGACCGCCGATGCGACGCGATCGACGGGGACGGTGTCGTGGGGTGGACGGTGCGTCAGACGTTCTTCCAACGCCGAGCGGGCGTCGCCACCCTGGTGGCCGCGACCGCGGCCGGGCGGGGTCGGTACGAGGTGATGGACGTACCGGAAGACGTAGCGTGGGGAATCGCCGAGACGGTCCGGCCGGGCGCAGGTGACGTGTGGACGCGGTGACCGCCCGTACGGTCGCCGAGCTCGATCGTCAGGTCTGCGAATGTCGGGCGTGCCCGCGGCTCGTGGCGTGGCGCGAGGAGGTGGCCAGGGTCAAGCGTGCCGCGTTCGCGGATCAGACCTACTGGGGGCGGCCCGTTCCCGGCTTCGGACCCGACGACGCCCGGCTGCTCGTGGTGGGCCTCGCGCCGGCCGCGCACGGCGCGAACCGGACGGGCCGAATGTTCACCGGCGATCGCAGTGGAGACGTGCTCTACGCGGCGATGCACGCCGTGGGACTCGCCTCCCAGCCGACGTCGACGCATGCGGGCGACGGACTCGAACTGTACGGAACGCGCATCACGGCGCCGGTGCACTGCGCCCCACCGGACAACGCACCCACTCCGGACGAGCGGGATCGGTGTCGCACCTGGCTCGAGGCCGAGCTGCACCTGCTCGCACCCACCGCGCGGGCGTTGGTGGTGCTCGGCGGATTCGGCTGGCAGGCAGTGTTTCCCGTGCTGGCAGCGGCGGGATGGGCGGTGCCGCGGCCCCGCCCGAAATTCGGTCACGGCGCTCACGTGGTTCTCGAACCGAGTTCGGCCGACCGGCAGCCTCTCCACGTGTTCGGTTGCTATCACGTCAGCCAGCAGAACACCTTCACCGGGCGGCTGACTCCGGCCATGGTGGAGGAGGTGCTCGCCGCCGCAGCGGGCGCCGCGGGCCTCGAACTCGATCCACCGACGCGGGTCGATTCACCGACGCGGCCCGATCCACCGATCTAGTCGGAGAGGCGAATCGCGAACAGCTGTGCCACCGGCGGAAGCAGTCCACCCGCGAGAAGCAACAGAACCCGCCAATCGGCCGCCAGGAGAACGTCGCCACCGGGGCCGCCCATCATGCACACGAGCAGACCCGCGAAGAACGCGAGCAGAGGAAGTGACGCCCGAAAGACGGTGTGCGACACCGAGTACGCGACCCTGATCAGCAGAACGTTCACGGCCCCGGCGAGAATCGCGCTCACCGGCGCCTGAACCGGACCCACGTAGAGGGGCAGGAACAGGACGGCCAGCACAGCACAGAGGAAGCCGTCCAGGATCAACGCGCCGAGAATGGACACCTTGATCCCGGCGACCAACTTCTCGCCCGGATGGGTGGTGGACGACGACACCGACGGGCCGTCGGCGATCGCGTGGGTCACGACGGCGTCCGTCAGCGCGGCGGGAAGCCGATCGAGGTGAGGAAGTTGCTGACCGTGGCGGCGAAACCACCGACGGCGTCCAGATAGATCTGGCGCTGGATGTCCGCGGTGGGACGAAGGGAATCCACGAACGCCACGATCGCGTTCTGCAGGTCAAAATTCATCGAGCAGGCTCCTCCGGATCGACCGCTCCCGGTGTGACGCACACCGGTGCGGGGCACACCGCGGACGTCCGACCCCGCGCGGTGATGCCGACCACAGTGTAACCCGGCACCGTCCCGGTTTCGGACCGGGACGGTGCGATCCGGTCGACGGTCACAACAGTCCGGCGAACAGGCTGTTCTCGCGACCGCTGCCGTCCCTGGGCCCGAGCGAGCCCCGCACCAACACGTACTGCTCCTCCTCGAACACGGGCTGGGCCACGTCGTTCGACAGGGCGTATGCGCGCCCCGACGCGGACACGGTCACCTGAGTTGCGTGCGCGCGCAACGCTCGTCGCTTCGCCGACAGCACCGACCGGACGTCGACGGAGGTCGTCACGTCGGCGTCGGGAACGCTCGGCAGCTCACCCGGCACCGGCATGCGCCACGAGGGAAGAAGGTCGTCGTATCCCGCGAGCCGATCGACTCCCGTCGTCAGCTGCTTCTCCCCCGTGACCGTCCAGTACGTCTTCGTCACGGCCCACTCCGCGGCCTCCACACCTCGGGTCGCCAGGCGATGGACCTGCATGTGATCGGGATGGCCGTACCCGCCGTGCGGATCGTAGGCCACCACCACGTGCGGACGAACGTCCTCGATCACCGACACCACGGCGGCGAGGGCCTCGGCGGGGTCGGCGTTGACGAACGCGCGCGGGTGGTCCGCGGCCGGGGTGCCGATCATTCCGGAGTCGCGCCATCGGCCGGCTCCGCCGAGAAATCGCGGCCCGCGGCATCCCAGTGCATCCAGGGCTCCGGTCAGTTCGTGAATCCGGTATCCGCCCAATTGATCCGCTCGATCGGCGACCAGGCCGGCCCAGGTGTTCCCGATGACCTCGCCCTCCTCGCCGAGGGAGCACGTCAGCACCGTCACGTCCACACCCTCGGCGGCGGCCAGCGCGATGGTGCCGCCGGTGGTGATCGTCTCGTCGTCCGGATGGGCGTGCACGAGGAGCAGACGACGCCGTTCGGTCACCGGGTCTGCCTCGTCCACTGATCGGCATCGCCGTAGATCCCGGCCTCGACCGGGCCGCTCAGCCCGACGCCCGTCACACCCGGCCCGGTGGCGACGACGGACGCGTCCTGGACGATCGGCAGCACCACAGCCAGGTTCCACAGCTCGTCCTGAGCCGCCAGCACGGTCGATGTTCCGTCCGCGTCGCCGCGCATCGCCGCGGCGATCGAGGGTTCGAGAGAGGGGTCGCAGATGCCGGAGATGTTGCGCGGCGACACCGTACCCGGAATCGAACTGTCCTCGGTCGTGGCCGCACCGGGAACGAATTCGGTTCCATCGCAACCGAATCGCGAGGACAGCGCCGTCGCGGGGTCGCTACCGGCATGCGTCCAGCCGACGACGGCGTCCACCTCGCCGGTCTGCAGTGCCGTTCCGTACAGCTCCTGAGGGTCCGTCGGAGCCACTCGGGCGTCGATACCCGCTGCGCGTAACTGATCCGCCGCGGTGTTGGCCACCGCGAGGGCGATCGTGTCGGTTTCCGGCGCGCCGATCACCAGCGTCAACGCGTCGTCTGCGGGCGAGGACGGTGTGCCCGACCGGGACGGAGCGGTGGTCGTGGTGGCCGCCGCGGTCGAGGGCTCGAGGGCCGGCGGAAGCGGCACGGGTGTGTAACCCGCCGACGCCAGGCGGGCGAGCGACTCCTCGCGGCCGAGCGGCTCGGGTGCGGAGACTTCGTAGCCGGGCTGCGACGGCGTGAGTACCTGCGCGCGTGTGGGTTCGACGAACGCACCGCTGCCCGCGGCGACCCGCGAGAGCAGTTCGACGTCGAGCAGACCGAGAACACCTCGCCGCACATCCACATCGCTCAGTTCCGCCGACCGGCCGTTCAGCGTCAACTCCAGGGCACGCGGGCGCAACCGCGTGTCGGTGCGGACGTCCGGTATCGCCCCCAGCTGTTGGAGGGTGGTGGCGCCGCCGCGAATCTCGACCACCTGCGCGTCACCGGATCGCAGCGAGTCCGCGGCCTGCGCATCGGTCCCGGCGCGGCGCAGCAGGATCTCGTCCGGCGTGGCGGGTTCGCCCCAGTACCGATCGTTGCGCTCGAGCAGTACCTCGTCGCGACCACGGTCGACATCCTCGATCCGAAAACGGTTGCCGGACACCGGAACGTTGTCGCGGAGTCCGCGCTCGAATCCGCCCGGCGAATCCTTCAGCAGGTGCGACGGCAACAGCGAGGAGAAGAGCTGACGCCACGCCGGGTAGGGCTGGTTCATGACCACCCGCACGGTCTTGCCACCGTCGGTCGAGAGCACGTTGTCGATCGCGGCGTAGCCGGCGGAATCCACGACTCCCGGCTCGGTGATCATCTGTTGCCAGAGATAGACGAAGTCCTCGGCCGCGATCGGCGCGCCGTCCGACCACTGGGAGGTGTTCCGCAAGCGGTACTCGACGGTGAACGGTTCCTCGGAGATCACCTCGGCCGACACGAGCAGCGATTCGTCCGGAACCCATTGCGTTCGTTGCGGATCCGCGGGATCCACGACCGCCAGAAACGGTGACGGGAGCACCAGGGACGACACCGCGAGGTTCGCCGGCGACTGGTCCGCCAACAGATGCGGATTGAATCCGGTACCCACGTCGTCGACCGCGACCACCACCGGATTCCCGGTGGTGGCCGGAGCCGCGGGGGGCGTCGTGAACGCCGACGTCTCGGCACTCTCGATCGGTGGTGGCGGATCGGCAGTGCACCCGGACACCACCATCACGACGGCGGCGACAGCGCCGCCGATCCGGAGTCCGACACTCGGCGTGCGTACACGCACCGACCGCACCTGTTCGATCCGACGACTCTTAGAGCGAAGCCTTGTCGCGCGACTTGCTGCGCGACTGCTCTCGCCGACGCTCGTTGGAGTCGAGGTGCACCTTGCGCACGCGGACCACCTCGGGGGTGACCTCGACGCACTCGTCGCCGGCGCAGAACTCCATCGCCATCTCCAGGTCGAGCTTCTTGGGCTTGGCCAGGGTCTCCATCACATCGGCCGAGGACTGACGCATGTTGGTCAGCTTCTTCTCGCGGGTGACGTTGATGTCCAGGTCCTCCTGGCGCGGGTTGATGCCCACGACCATGCCCTCGTACGTGTCCGCACCGGGCTCGACGAAGAACGTTCCGCGGTCGGCCAGCTGGATCATGGCGAACGGCGTGACGCTTCCCTGGCGGTCGGAGACGAGCGAGCCGGTGTGGCGGGCACGGATCTCTCCGGCCCACGGCGCGTAGCCGTGGAACACGGCGTTGGCGATGCCGGTGCCGCGCGTGTCGGTGAGGAAGTCGGTACGGAAACCGATGAGACCGCGCGAAGGAACGATGAACTCCATCCGAACCCAGCCGGCGCCGTGGTTCGTCATCTGGACCATCTTGCCCTTGCGGGCGGCGAGCAGCTGGGTGACGCCACCGAGGTACTCCTCCGGGGTGTCGATGGTCAGCTCCTCGAACGGCTCGTGCAGCTTGCCGTCGACCTGCTTGGTGACCACCTGCGGCTTGCCCACGGTGAGCTCGAAGCCCTCGCGACGCATCTGCTCGACGAGGATGGCGAGTGCGAGCTCTCCACGACCCTGGACCTCCCAGGCGTCGGGGCGCCCGATGTCGAGCACCTTGAGCGAGACGTTGCCCACCAGTTCCTGATCCAGGCGGGCCTTGACCATGCGCGCGGTCAGCTTGTGGCCGCTGACGCGGCCCACGAGCGGACTAGTGTTGGTGCCGATCGTGACCGAGATGGCGGGCTGATCGACGGTGATGCGAGGCAGAGCGACGGGGCTCTCGAGCTCGGCGAGCGTGTCACCGATCATGATGTCCGGGAATCCGGCGACGGCCACGATGTCGCCGGCGACACCCTTCTGGCCGGGCACGCGCTCGACGCCGATCGTGGTGAGGAGCTCGGTGATCTTGGCCTTCTGCACGACGGGCTCGCCGTCGACCTCGCGCATCCAGCTGACGGTCTGACCCTTGTTCAGCTCGCCGTTGTGGATGCGCACCAGAGCCAGACGGCCCAGGAACGCGGAGGCGTCGAGGTTGGTGACGTGCGCCTGCAGGGGCGCGTCGATGTTGCCCTTGGGGGCGGGGATGTAGCTGAGGAGGATCTCGAAGAGCTCGTCGAGGTTCTCGGCGTCGGGAGCGTTGCCGTTCTCCGGCTGCTTCGTCGATGCCTTGCCCTCGCGGCCCGAGGCGTACAGAACGGGAAGATCGAGCGCCAGCTCGGCTGCCTCGGAGGCCTCGTCGTCGAGATCGGACGCCAGGTCCAGCAGCAGGTCGTGGCTCTCGGAGACGACCTCCTCGATGCGCGCGTCGGGACGGTCGGTCTTGTTCACGACCAGGATGACGGGCAGCGACGCGGCCAGGGCCTTGCGCAGGACGAAACGGGTCTGGGGCAGTGGGCCCTCCGACGCGTCGACGAGCAGTACGACACCGTCGACCATCGACAGTCCGCGCTCGACCTCGCCACCGAAGTCCGCGTGGCCGGGGGTGTCGATGACGTTGATGACGGTGGTGCTGCCGTCGGGGTTGCGCTTGTGCACGGCCGTGTTCTTGGCCAGAATCGTGATGCCTTTTTCCTTCTCCAGGTCACCGGAGTCCATCACGCGATCGATGGCCTCGGCGCGCTCCTCGAAGGCGCCGGACTGCCGGAGCATGGCGTCGACGAGGGTCGTCTTGCCGTGGTCGACGTGCGCAACGATGGCGACGTTGCGGAACGTGGTGGGGATGGTCTGCTGATCGGTGGGGCTGGACACGCGAAGAATTCTCCTGGGTCGGGTTCGGGGTGGAGAGCTAGCGGCTTCCTCTCCCAGAGAGCGCGCTGCGTCGCGACGAGCCTGCGACCGGGACAGTTTACCGGGTCGACCGAGGTGACCGTCGTCACGCGCCGAAGCGCAGCAACGGTGCGACCGCTCGCCGTACCTCCTCAGGATACCCTCGCATCGTGTCGTCCTCGACCGCAGCGAAGGTTGCGCAGCGAAAACCCAAGAAGAAGTGCTGTCGCTCGGAGCCTCGATGCCTGAGTTGCCCGGTGGTCGTCGCTCGAATGAAGAAGCTGCAGCAGAGCGGGGCCGGCGACAAGCAACTGAAGAAGGAGCTGAAGAAGGCTCGGCGCGCCTGACCGGCGCGAGAGCCGACTCCGATCACCGCAGCAGCGGTGCCAGATCCTCCAGCCACGCTCGGTCGGCCGGCACCAGGTCGCTCGCGCGCAGTGCGGCCGCATCGACCCACCGAAGCGCCGCGTGTTCCAGCGCAACGGCGGTTCCGGACGTTCGGTCCACTCGGTACGCCCGCAACACCAGACCCGGCCTCGGCTCGACCTCCACTCCGATCGGCTCCCCCACCTCCACCTCGATCCCCAGCTCTTCTCGCAGTTCGCGCTCGAGCGCGCGGCCGGGCTCTTCGCCCGGATCGACCTTGCCGCCGGGAAGCTCCCACAATCCGGCCAACTCGGGCGGAGTGCGCCGCTGGGCGAGAAGAAGACGGCCGTTCTCCACCAGCGCTCCCGCCACGACGAGCGTCGGCATCACGCGTTCTCGATGCGGGTCGAGGCGGTCGGTGGCACCATCGAAGTATGGCCCAACTGCTGACCGATTCCGAGATCGCCGACGCCCTCACTCGGCTGCCGGAGTGGCGACACGACGGTGATTCCGTGGTGCGCGTGATCGAGTCCGCGTCGTTCGCCGACGCCGTCGCGCTCGTCGTCCGCGTCGCCGAGGAGGCGGACACCGCGGATCACCACCCGGACATCGACATCCGGTACACCTCGGTGACCTACCGTCTGTCCAGCCACTCCGACGGCGGCATCACCGGCAAGGACATCCTGTTGGCCGGGACGATCGATCGACTGGCGAAGGACGCCGTCACGCCCTCCTGAGCCGTCTGGAGCCGACCACGATCCAGCAGAACAACGCGAAAGTCCCCACGGCGTAGACGGTTCCGGCGACCGACAGCGCCAACGGCCGTTCGATGACCCAGATCGACGGTTGCGCGAAGCTCAGAATCCACGGGATCCCGATGATGGTGGCCGCCGCCCAGAGGCCGACCAGGATCCTGGTCCCGAGCAGCGAGCCGAGCGGGCCGTGGATCGCCCAGATCATCATCGGCACCACCCACACCCAGTGGTGCGACCACGAGATCGGCGAGATCGACAGCCCCACGAACGAGACGATCACCAGCGTTCCCAGGCGGTCCGAGGGTTCCAGTGCCCGGTACGCCAGGAAGGCGAGGGCGAGGAACACCGCGGTCACGAGGATCCAGATCGGCCCGTGACCGACGTCGTGTCCGACGAGTCGGCTCAGCGCCCCGCGCAGGGACTGGTTCCACACCGACCCCACCGGTCCGATGCGGTCCGCGTCGCCGAGCAGCGTGGTGAAGTATTCCCGAGTGGCGGATCCGGCGATCGCCCACATCAGTCCCACCGTGGCGACGAACGCGACGGCCGAGAACGCGGCAGCGGCCCATCTGCGGCGGGCGAGGAAATAGAGTCCCGTGATGGCCGGGGTGAGCTTGATCCCGGCCGCCAGCCCGACGATCGCTCCGGACAGCCACCACCGAGTGCTTCCCGCGGCGACGAGCGTGGCGAGCACCAGGAACACGTTGACCTGGCCGTAGTCCAGCGTCGTGCGCATCGATTCCGTCCACAGACCGACCGTGGTCCACAGCAACGCGGCGCGCCGCCAGGCGGCGGAGTCGGCCCGGTTGCGGTCGACGAGTCGCATCGACACCCGAACCACCGCGTACAGCGCGAGCACGGTGGCCGCCTGCCAGATCAGCCCGACGGCGAAGAAGGGCAGAAAGTGCAGGGGGTAGAACACCAACGCGGCGAACGGCGGATAGGTGAACGGCAGCGGGAAGTCAGGGGTCTGTTCCGAGTAGGTGAAGTCGTAGAGATCACCGGCGAACAGACGCGCGGACCCCTCGACGTACACGTGAAGGTCGACCCAGTTCGATCCGTTCTCGGTGGCGACGGTCCACACGACACGAAACGCCAGCGTCAGAACGAGAAGAAGCGGGGCCGAGCGGAGCAGGGCGTCGACGACGCGGCCGGTGGGCTGCTCGACCGACGACGGGGACGCGGAGGACGACCGGGACACGGCAGGCGGGGGGCTCTCTCGGTGGGCGACGTCTGGAGAACAGTGAATCCGGCGGCGGAGTCTGGGCATGTTCACTGCGCAGCCTAACGGCCGTCGAGACGGAACCCGAGCGAGCGCAACTCACACAGGTCACAATCGAATCACCTTCACCATTGGCCTCAATAGTCACTCCAATAACAGACTATGGTCGGGATGTCACCGACCGACACGGGCTCGAAGCCCCGGAGGTCGCTGTACAACCGACATTCCGGGTACATAGAGTGACGCGCGTGCGCCATCCTCCACATGGGGTGGCGCGCGTTCGTCACCTCATGTGACGTGCCGGCTCGAGTGCGTGCGCCGATCGACGAGACTTCGTCGACGTGCGCACCGTGATTTCTATGGGGGTTCGATGCAGATCGACGACACGACGACGACTCCGGTGAGGTCGCGTTCGCGCGGCCGCTCCCTGACCCGGATGGTCGCGTCCGGTGCCGCACTCGCGGCCACCTGCTCCCTCGCGCTCCCCGCCGTGGCCACGGCTCAGCCCGCACCTCCGCAGTGGCCCCTGCCGATCGCCGCGCCCGTCGTCCCCGGATACGAGGCGCTGGCCGCGCTGGCACCCTCGATCGCCGGTTCCGTCGCCACCGATGCGGCCTCGCCACAGGGCCAGGCCATCGCGCAGGTACGCGCGCTGCTCGCCACGGCACCCCTCTCCCCCGAAGTCAAGGCCCTCCTCGAGCGCGTCCTGACGTTCCTCGACGGCAGCGGCGGCGGTGGACCGGAGATTCCGCAGAACGGTCCCGTCATCTCGCAGTTCCTCTACCCGACCATCGGCCAGGGCTGCATCTCGGCCGACGCCGATTCCGTCGGTGCGGCACTCGCCGTACCCGGGCCGGCCGACCTCCCGCCGCCCGGCCCCGGAGTCGGCCAGGCCGGGTTCGTCTTCACCGCCCTCGGCACCGCGCCGCTGGCCGCCACCCAGGTCGCGCCGCTCACCGCCACCTGGATCAACATCGACAACGGGCGCACCGGTGCCACCACGCTGACCGGCGAGGCGAACATCAACCCGGACGGCCCGGCGACGCTGTCGGGTATCGCCGACACCGGTCCCGGCCGGGTCTTCGCCGTCGTCGCCGGGAGCATCAGCACTCAGGCGGGTATCACCTGCAACTTCCTGCCAACCATCGGGTTGACGGTCGTCTGACCCCCGATCCGACACGACGAAAGCCGGACCCCACCGTGTGGGGTCCGGCTTTCTCGGTTGATCCTGCGGAGGTGACGCCCGGGCCCGGGCACACCGGGCCTCGGGCAACCGGACCTCAGGACCCGAAGATCACCGACAGCTGCGTGTAGATGCTTCCGGCCAGGCCGTAGAGAATATCGATCAGGATGTCCATGGGAACTCCTCTCTGGATGCTCGTGCGGTGGGTGCAGGTGTGGTGACGGGTAAGGGCGCCGAGACCTGCGTCGCGGCGGGAACCGGCGGCGTGGCCCCCGCAGGACCGATCGGCGCGGCCCCCGCCAGGGACCATTGGCCGTAGTCCTCCGCGAGGACGTTGTTCACGTCGATACCGACGCCGTCGAGGGACCGCTTGTCGATCTCGATCTGGTGCAGGTGGGCGGCCGGGTGCACGTACCCGGCGGGTGTTCCCCAGTTGTGTTGCCAGTACCAGGATCCGAGACCCGCGGTCACGAGACGGTCGATGGTCGGCGAGTTGGCGTAGACACCGGTGTTCTCGAGGCCGGCGACCGATTGCCATCCGAGCAGGTAGGGCGCGATCATCGACACGAACTCGGCGGAGGTCGGATTGTCGTCGATCGCCGCATAGATGGGTCGGTTCTCCGGGCCCCCGGCTTCGACGTGCAGTTCGATCGCTCGGGTGGCGTGGCGGACGCCGGCAGCGAAGCCGCCGCGCCAGTCGGCGGTGTCCTCCTTGCCGTACTGGTAGCAGGACACCACCTGCAGCCCCCCGGCGGTGAGGGCGGACGCCTCGGCCGCGGTCATCGGCTTTCCCGTCATCCACGTCGCGCCGGGCCGACGGTCCGATACGTAGCGAATGGCGCCGAGATGCCCGGCGGCGGCGATGGAGGCCGCGGACGGCACACCCCCGGCGAAGTCGACGATGGTGCCCAGCACGCGCGGATTCGCGGACGCCACCGCGCCTCGGGTGGCCGCCGCCGTCAGCCTGAGGGTGACGGATCCCGCCGCGGCGAATCGGAACAACTGTCGACGCGAAACCTGCACTGCGAACTACCTCTCGGTGACGACGGACCACCGAGATCGGCCGCAGACCCTCGGCGCGTCGTGCCCGCCCTTCGTTCCGCGACTGCTATCTTCGGCAGTCTTGCGTTCACATTGCAACACAGACAACACTGACCCCGCCAGTCACTTGCGACATTCGGTGCTCAGCGACATCACGTGTCGCATCGTCGGGCCCCACGGGGGTCAGTACCACTGCGTCCAGAACCGGGTCAGCGCCCCGCCGTACTGTGCCCAGATCGCGGGTACTCCGGACAGCTCGAACAGTGAGTAGACGGAACCGAAGAACACGCGATTGACGGCGGGAACGAAGAGCAGGGCGATGACGATCAGCACCCCGTAGGGGCCGATCCGCCCGAACGATTTCCGTGTGGACGGCGAAAGATACGGCTCGAGCGCTCCGTAACCGTCGAGCCCCGGCATGGGAATCAGGTTCAGCACCACCGCGATGATCTGGAGCAACGCGAGAAAGCTCATGCCGAACCAGAACGCCTGGCGGGTACTGCCGGGTGCGTAGGTCACCACGACCGCCAGCAGCACGACGGCCAGGATCGCGTTGGCGAGCGGTCCGGCCAGCGACACCATCGTGCGCTGTCGGCGCGACATGCCCGCCGTGTTCAGCCACACCGCTCCGCCGGGAAGCCCGATGCCGCCCAGCGCGACGAAGAGCAGCGGCAGTGCGATCGACAACCCGGGTACCGCGTACTTCAACGGGTTCAGCGTGAGGTAGCCGCGCGCCGCGGTGTCGTGATCACCGAATCGCCAGGCCGTCACCGCATGACCGAACTCGTGGAGGCACAGCGAGACCACCCACCCACCGATCACCAGGACGAAGACTCCGGCGTACGCCAGCGCGCCCCCCACCTCAGCGTTCCACGCCATGATTCCGCCGATCACGGCGACGGCGACGACGCCGAGAAAGACGGGACTGGGCCGTACCGAAGTCGATCGCACGATCACGAGGGTAGGTCGCCACCCCAGTTCCGGGCGCAGCCCAGTTCCCTACGCACCCGTTCGGCCGCTGCTCGGACCGTCTCCGCGTACTCGTCGATGTCCGCCATGACGCCGACCGTGCTCACGATCGACAGCGTGATCGCGTCGCCGATCCCGTGCACACCGTGCGTCACCCCCATGGCCGGCGACAGAGCCGGGAATCCGGCCGTCATCGCCACCGCAGCGCCACCGAACGTGAGATCGGCCGGTCCGCGGAAGACACTGGAGAGCACCGTGTGACCGTCGACGGTCCGGGGCGGAGCGTGGAGTTCCGCGGACCGCACGTCCCGGCGCACGAGCCAAGCGGGGGTTGCGTCGGTGGCCAGGTCGCCGATGCCGAACGATCCGTGCGCGAGGCGCCGCCGCCGCTCGTCGAGGGACCGCGCGATCAGGACGGCCCGCTCGCGCAGATCCGCCACCGACGGGTGCAGATCCACCCCGGCAGTGTGAAAGGCGTTCGCGGATCGCGTGGTTCGCGCCTCGTCCGCGATCGCGACGGTGGTGGTCGCGGCGAAGTCGTCGGGTACCGGCAGCCCCCGGTCCGTCAGGTAACGCGGGAGAGCCAGCGAGACCACGAGTGCCGCGAACACGGTCGCCGTCAGACGTGTGGCGGTGACGTCGGTGCGATCGAGGCTCACGCATCGCACCAGCACGCGGCCGGTGGGCTGCCGCGAGAGGGCGCCCGGTGAGCGCGCGGGGGCGGGAGCGGGAATCGATCCCGACGCGGTGTCACACGCCCGGTCTCGCGCGGCGGTCGCGGCCGCCCGGCCCCGGCGCAGCAGAGTCACGATCTGCGCGGGGAGACGCACCACGCCCCACACCGTCGCCGGCCCGGCCGGCAGCGTTCCGCGGCGCGTGGCCGGACCACGACGTGACCCGCCGAACACTGCGCGCGATGCGACTCGAACCCCGGCCGTCGGCCAGGGCGTGCGAGATCTGCAGGACGATCACCGTGGCTCGCGGGCCGCAGCGTGGAACGCCGGCGACACCTGTGAACACGTGCATCCGCCAGGGCGAATCCCGGGGATCGACCGGCTCCCCGATCAGCTCCCCCACGCGATCCAGGCAGTGCGCCCAGTCCGTCGCGGAGTGAGATCGCACGTGATCCGCGGTCGGCTCCATGGGGACCCAGTACGGGTGGTCGACGGTGCCCGGCGTCTCGCGAAGCCGAAGCCGCAGCTCGTCGACGCTTCGTGCCCTGTCCACCAGGTCGTCGGCTCCCTCGCCGTCGAAGGCGAGAAGAACGAATTGATCGAGAGGGATCCGCGTCGACAGCCAGTACAGGCGAGCATCGATGGCGGTCAGACGGCCGGGGGTCATCCGCCCAGTGGGGAGACGGTCACGGGCACCCCGTTGAAGACGGCGGCACCGGAGACGGAGTCGGTGACGCTCGGATCGGTGAGATCGTTGGCGCTCGGGCCCGGCCGGGTGGTCGCCACGGACATACGGACACCGACGCGACCCGGTTCGAACCCGTGCGGAAGGCTGACCACCCCCGTCGTCATCGCGCCGTCCGCACGCACGCACGCCTCGACCGACCCGGACGCGGAGGTCACCCGCACCCGAGCGCCGTCCGTGACACCGTTGGTCGCCACGTCGTCCGGATGCATCAGCAGAACGGTCCGGTCGGGGCCCTTGCTCATGCGTGCCGAATTGCGAAGCCAGGAGTTGTTGCTGCGTAGATGTCGACGGCCGATCAGCAGAAGTGTCGGCGCCGAGGGACCGTCGTCCAGCCCGAGCGTTCGCACCGCCGTCGCGAGGGCCGTCGGCAGGAGGTCGATGCGGTGGTCGGCGGTGAGCAATCGGCCGGGCAGGGACGGCGCCAGCGGCCCGAAATCGATTCCGTGCGGATCACGACGCAGGGTCTCGACCGTGACCGGTGGACGAGAACGCCGCCGTGACAACCGGAGCAGCACCGCGAGGATGCGTGTGGGCGAGGCGGCGAGTCGCGCGTGCAGCGACAGTCCGGCCGGTGACACCGACCGGATCAGGTACGACGCCAGGGAGCCGCGGCGACGCAGATACGCCCGTGCGATCCCTCGGTAGATCTCCCAATCGTGGCGCTCGTCGGCCGATCGGGGCAGTGGCGCCGGCGAGAACTTCGCGGTGTTGCGCACGGCGAAATGATGGTGGAAGAGGTCGTAGTGCTCGCGCTGCAGATGGGACGTCGGGGGAAGGATCACGTGAGCGTGGCGCGTCGTCTCGTTGACGTAGAAATCGACGGCGGCCATGAAGTCGAGACCGTCGAGTGCCGAGTCGAGTCGGCGCCCACCCGGCGCGGACAGCACCGGGTTACCGGCCAGCACCAGAAGCGACCGAATCCGATCGGGTTCCGGTTCCGCCATCGCGGAAGCGAGCGACGCCGCGGACCGCTCCCCCGCGAAGGTGGGCAATCCGTCTGCAGCCGTGCCGAACTCGCCGCGCGAGATGACGTCGGTGTCGATCAGGTTCACCACCGGGTCGGTGAACAGCACCCCGCCCTCGACGTCCAGGTTGCCCGTCACGATGTTCAGGACGTTCAGTGCCCACTGACACACCGTGCCGTACCGCTGCGTCGACACCCCCATTCGGCCGTGGACCACCGCACGGGGCGCCGCCGCGAGATCGCGCGCGAGTCGGCGGATGACGTTCGGCGCGATGCCGGTTCGGTCCGCCACCGCCTCCGGAGTGAACCGGTCGACGAGCTCCGCGACCGCCGCGACCCCGTCGACGTAGGACGGGGCGGTCGCGGCTCCGTCGCCGAGGACGGTGCGAATCATGGCGAGCAGCAGGAACGCGTCGGTACCGGGCGTGATCGGTACGTGTTCGTCGGCGACCCTCGCGGTCTCGGTACGGCGAGGATCGACCACCACCAGGCGCCCACCGCGGGCGCGCAGTGCGCGCAACCGATTCCCGATGTCCGGAGCGGACATCATGCTGCCGTTCGACACCGACGGATTCGCCCCGAGGACCAGGAGATGATCCGTTCGGTCGATGTCCGGCACGGGCGCCAGCAGCCGGTGTCCGTAGAGGAGGCGATGAACGACGAAGTGCGGCAACGAATCCAGAGAGGTCGCGGAGAACACGTTGGCCGTCTCCAGCGCGGGAACCAGAGCGCCGACACCGTGAGTGAGCGCACTCAGGCTGTGCGCCATGGGGTTTCCCCAATAGACACCCACGGCGTCGGGCCCGTGCCGACGCTGCGTTCGGCTCAGTCCGTCGGCCACCAGATCGAACGCCTCGTCCCAGCCGATCTCCTCCCACCGGTCGCCGACGCGCCGCACGGGGTGACGGAGCCGATCGGCATCCTGGTGAACATCGACCAGCGCCAGGGCTTTCGGGCAGATGTGTCCACGCGAGAGCGGATCGTCCCGGTCACCGCGGACGGACAGGTTCGGTCGATGGTCGGCGTCGCCCTCGATCGTGATCTCGATCCCGCACATCGCCTCGCACAGCGTGCACGTCCCCCACCGCACGACCATCGCTAGTGTCCGCAGCCGGACATCAGGTCCGGGCGCACAGGCAGAACAGGTGGCCCACCGGATCGAGCAGAACCCGGAACGACGGGTGCTCGGCGTCGTCGTCCATCACCCGCGCGCCGAGGCTCTCCGCGAACTGCGTCGAGGCATCCATGTCGTCCACCACGAGATCGAGGTGACTGCGAATACCCTCGCGGGGCCAGTGCAGCGGGACGAAATCCGTGGCTTTCTGGAACGCCAGTCGCATCCCGTTCGACCCCTGCACCACCGTCCAGTCCTCGTCGTCGCCGACCGTCTCCCAACCCAACAATTCGGTGTAGAACGCGGCGAGCTTCCGCGGGGACGGACAATCGAGCACGGTGTAGTCCAGATCGATCTTCGGTCGCGTCATGTTCGACGACTCTACGGTCGTCGCGCCGGGCCGGTCAGGCTTTTCGCGCGATGTGGACCACCCAGTCCGATTCGCGCGAGCAGGGGTGGAAGGTCCAGGTCGAGAACGATTGGACCTCGGCGAATCCCGCGTCGATCGCCTCGGCGACGAAGGTCTCGGACCGGTACTCCCGGTCCAGGGCGAACCCGACGACGAACAGGCCACCGGGCCGCAGGTGCCGAAAGCTGCGGGCGATCACGGCACTCTCCGTCCCCGGCTCCAGGAACACCATGACGTTCCCCGCTGCCACCACCGCGTCGAACGCGCCGGAACCGGCGTCGAAGGTCACCAGGTCGCTCCGGTACACGGTCAGCGCGGGGTCGCGTCGGGCCTCGTCGACGAGGACGGGATCGAGGTCCACGGCGGTCACGCGATGACCGCGCCGCGCCAATTCGCTGCCGAGCCGACCGGTGCCGCACCCGGCGTCGAGGACGTCCGATCCACGCTCCAACAAGGCATCGACGGCTCGGGCCTCACCGTGCAGGTCGGCGCCGGATGCCGCGAGTTCCGCGAAACGCGCGATGTACTCCCGCGAGTCCGCTGCGGACCGTTCGCGCTGCCAGCGTGAGGAACTCACCCGCGGTCGAGGTAGAACTGGGCGGTCTCGGTGGCGACACCGGAGACCACCGCCGCGAGGTCCGCCTCCGTGCCGTCGGCGATCAGGGCTTCGGTGAGGTCGGCGCCGCGCAGCTCACGGGTGCGCAGGAGTTCCCAGGCCGATTCCACCAGCCGTACGGACGTGGGGTGATCGAGATCGGGGCGGTTGGACCGCAGGGCCGTGGCCGCCCAATCGGCGTCGAACGTTCCCCGAGGGGGTCCGAAGACGCGCTCCCCGGACGAGTAGCTCTGCGGGTCCACCTCTACAAAACTACCCGGACGTCACGCGACCGCGAGCGCGGCCCGCTTGCGCTCGGACTTCCGTTCCTTCTTCCGATCCTTCTTGTCGGCCTTCGCCCGGTCCTTCTCGCGGGCCTTCGCCCGCGCCGTACTGTCCGCGGCGAACGCGACCCCCAGCAGCACGGTGCGCATCGTCCTCTCGGCCGCGTCGATCAACAGCTGCTCGCCGTTCGCCACGGCGTCGGCCAGGGGCATCGGAACCGTCATGATGGACGCGATCGCGCCGATACCGATGTCGTGAACCGCCGGCGCACCGGAACCGAGAGACCCGGCGATCGCGAGAACCGGCACCCCTGCCACCCGGGCGCGGCGAGCGATCTCGGCCGGAACCTTGCCGTGGGGAGTCTGGAAGTCGATGGCGCCCTCGGCGGTGATCACCAGATCGGCCGTGTCCAGCAGACCGTCGAGATCGATTCCGGACAGCTCGCTGTCGAGCAGGGCCTCGAACCGGGGAACCAACCGGGCCCCGAGTACGGCAGCCAGCCCCGCGCCCAGCCCACCCGACGCCCCGGTTCCCGGACCGTTCCGCCAGTCCTTCTGCGGCGCATGGTCGGTCAGCAGATCCGCCCATACGTCGAAGCCCTCGGAGAGCCGGTCCACCTGCTCCGGCGTGGCCCCTTTCTGGGGCCCGAACACTCGGGCCACACCGCCGTCCCCGCACAGCACGTTGTGCTGGTTGCACGCGAGGACGATGTCCACCTCCCGCGCCCGTGGATGCAGACCCGACGTGTCGATGACCCGAGCATCGCGCAGATGCGCACCGCCGTCGGCGATCTCGCGACCCTTCGCGTCCAGGATGCGCACCCCGAGGGCCTGCAGCGCGCCCGCGCCGCCGTCCGACGTGCCGGAGTCACCGCATCCCACGAGGACGCGTGTGGCTCCGTCGTCCAGTGCCGCCGCGATCAACTCCCCCACCCCGCGGGTAGTGGTCGAACCGGGATCGCGGCGATCGCGGGGAACGAGGGACAGACCGGCAGCACTTGCCATCTCGACCATGGCGGTACCGGTTCCGGCACCGCCGAGTCGCGCCCAGTGGGAGTCGACCGGAGCTCCCACGGGACCGGTGACGACCGCGGGAACCAGTTCGCCACCGGTCGCATTCGCCAGAATGCGCGCACTACCCTCGCCGCCATCGGCGATGGGGGCGACGTCGACGCGGACGCCGGGGATCGCACGCCGAACGCCGGTTGCGATCGCGGAGGCAACCGTCTCCGCACTCAGGCTTTCCTTGAATCCGCTCGGGGCGACGAGGACGCGGTGGGGAATGGTCATGGACATGTCGAACTCCTCCGTGGGAGAAAGGGACTCAGGTGGTCAGGGACAGGCCGAGCAGCGGCCAGAGGTACAGAGCGAACACCATCAGCAGCGCCACCGAGACGGGCGCGAGGGCCGCCGAGAGCCGCAACAGATGCGACGGGGTGAACCCGGGGACGCCCTCGACCGCGGCGAACATCGCCACCGGTTTCGCCGAGCTGGTCAGCGTGAGGCAGAAGCCGGCCGCGGCGGTCGAGACGAACGCCGCCGCTGCGGGATCCACCCCGACCGACGGCGACACCGCGATCACGAGCGGAACGATCACCGCCGACCGCGCGGACCGTGACTGCACCACCAGGTGCGCGGCGAGCGAGAGCACCACGACGAGCAGCACGAAGATCACGACGGCCGAACCGCCGGACGGGACGACGTCGAACACCTTCGCCGCCGACCACTCGGCCGCTCCGGTGCTCACCAGCGCTCCACCGATGGCCAGGGTGGCGGCGAGGAAGAGCAGCAACGACCACGGGATCGTCTTGACGGCAGCGCCGATGGTCGTTGCCCCGATCCGGGGCGCCACCGCCGTCAGGGCTCCCAGCAGGGCCACGAGCGCGGGGTCGAGCCCGTGGAACGGCTCTGTGCACCACAGCACGACGACGGCGACGAGAACCGTGCTCATGCGCCGGCGGGCACCCGCGGACGCGGTCTCGGGCAGTGCGGATTCGGCATCGCCCACGTCGAGACGCTCGGCACGATCGGCGCGCGAGGTGAACAGCAGCAGAACCACCTCGGCCGCCAGGTGCGACCACACGATCGCGAGCGGCAGCCCGAGGACCATCCACGACAGGAACGTGAACCCCTCACCCGTCGCGGCCGTCACCAGCTGGCTCGTGATGATGTGCGCGCCGGCTCCGAGCAGCGATCCCACCGCCGAGAGAAGGATCACCGTCGGGAAGAGCACCGCGAGCGCGACCACCAGGCGCGGCGAACGACGAAGCGCCGCAGCCAGACCCAGGAAGATGGGTACGGCCAGCGCCGCGCGGCCCGACGTCGAGGGCACCGCGAACGCCGTCAGGATCAGCGCCGCGCACACCAGGTGGAACAACTGGCGCGGGGTGCGAGCGCGAGCGACGATCCGGCCCGCCACCTTCGTGGGCAGACCCGACGCCGTGAGCCCTGCGGCCAGGACGAAGGCACCGACCAGCAGCCACACCAGCTGATCACCCAGGCTGTCGAAGAACGTCTCGGTCTCGATCGGCCCGGTCAGAACCAGCGCCAGGGCGGCGCCGAGCGCAACGTACGTGTCGTCCACGGGTGCGCACACCCACACCCACACCGCGATCACGAAGATCGCGAGGGTGATCGCCGCGTCGGTCGAGAGGGTGGCGTCGGTCGCGGCGGCATAGGCGATGGCTCCGCACACCAGAACCGCGACGACCAGACCCCATGCGGCCCGAGCGGTGATCGCGCTGCCCGCTCCGGACCGCTCTCGATCCGGGACCGGCCTCCGGCCTCCCCGCCTCTCACTGCCGACCGGCCTCCGGCCTCCCCGCTCGTATTCACCGACCGGCCTCCGGCCTCCCCGCCGCTTACTGCCGACCGGCCGCCGGCCTCCCCGCCGCGGCGGAGTGGTGGCGTATTCCGTGACCGTCACTTCAATCGGTATCCCGCGCCGCGGACCGTCTCGAGGCGGTCGGTCCCGATCTTCGCGCGCAACGCACGCACGTACACGTCCACCACGTTCGACGCGGGATCGAAGTCGTAGCCCCACACGTGTCCCAGGATCTGGCCCCGGGAGAGGACCTGATCCGGATGGCGCAGAAAGACTTCGAGCAACGAGAACTCGCGGGCGGTCAGGTCCACGGTCTTCTCTCCCACCCGCACGCGTCGCGACCGCAGGTCCAGACTCAGGTCGCGGTGGGCAACGGTGTCCGAGGTGGTCACCACCTCGTCCTGCAGACGCAGGCGAATGCGCGCCAGGAGTTCGGCGAACTGGAAGGGCTTCGTCACGTAGTCGTTGGCGCCGCCCTCGAGGCCGGCCACCATGTCGTGCACCGAATCTCGCGCGGTCAGGACCACCACCGGTGTGGTGACACCCTCCCCACGAAGTTGGCGCAACACCGAGAATCCGTCGAGACGCGGCAAGCCGATGTCCAGCACCACCATGTCGAAACCGCCACCGCGCGCAAGCATGAGGGCGGTCTCGCCGTCACCCACCGACTCGGTGGTGTATCCGGCTGCACGCAAACCCTTCTCGACGAAGGAAGCGATACGGGTGTCGTCCTCGGCGATCAGAATGCGACTCATCGGTCCTCGCTCTCGGGGGTGGGAATGGTCAGTCCGAAGGTCGCGCCCTCGCCGTACACGCTGCGGACCCAGGCCGACCCGTCGTGTCCGTCGGCGATCGCCCGGACGATCGCCAGGCCCAGTCCGGCGCCCATCCGCTCGACGGTGGTGGTGCGATCGGACGCACCTCCGCGCTGGAAGCGCTCGAAGATCATCGCCGCGTCGTCGGGCGTGACACCCGGACCGGTATCGGTGACCCAGATGGCGAGTCGGCGCGCCGCACCGGAGTCGAAGAACTTGGCCCCCAACTTGATCGGTGATCCGGGCTGGGTGTGCTGCACCGCGTTGGCGGCGAGCTGCAGCATCGCCTGCGTGACACGTTGGGCGTCGAGCGGCGCCGAACCCTCGGCAACCTCCATCAACAGCCAGCGACGGTCTCCGAGAGACTGCATCTTGGACTCGATGTCGAGAATCAGAGACGCGACGTCGGTGGACCGAGGAACCACGAAGTCCGGCTGCTGGGCCTTCGCGAGCATCAGCAGATCACTGACGATCCGGCCCATTCGAGCGAGTTCCTCGTCGACCAACCGAAACGTCTCGGCCCGCTCGACCGGATCATCCGAGATCAACTCCAGGTGTCCCCGCACCACCGTGATCGGGGTGCGCAGCTCGTGCCCCGCGTCGTCGACGAAACGACGTTGGGTGACGTAGGCGTTCTCGAGCCGATCGAGCATGTCGTTGAACGTCGCGGCGAGATCGGCGATGTCGTCGTGACCCTCCACCGGCACGCGGGCGCTCAGATCGGTCTCGCCGATTTCCTCGGCCACCTTTCGTACACCGCGCACCGGCGCGAGAATCCGACCGGCAACCAGGTACGCCGCCCCGGAGGTCAGAGCAAGTCCGATGGTGCCGACCGTGGCCACCGTCGCGATGGTCGCATCGACCAGGGCGCGCTCGCCGCGGGTGAACACCGCGACGACCAGCTGGCCCTGCTGGCCGTTCTGCGTGCCGACGGCCACCCGGCCCCACCGCATCGGTCCGTACGGAGTGGCGGCCACGCCGGCGGCCTCCGGCGCGTTCACCAGGCTCGCCACCAGCGCGGCGTCGGAGGTGAAGTCGACGGTGCCGTCACCGACGCCCGTGCGTCCCTCGATGTCCAGGACCACACCGTCGACCGACGCGAACAGCAACTCCCCCTGGCTCGGAGACTGCCGAAGCAGGTAGACCTCGAGCATGCGGGTGACCGATGCGAACGGGCTCGCCGTCGTGGGGTCGACGCCGGTCGCCGCGAAGGCGCGGAACTCCTCCACCTCCTGCACGACGTCGGCGTTGGCACGCACCTCGACGTCGCGCAGGAGCAGCGTGCGCGCCGTGGCCACCACCACGAGGAGCAGGAGCAGCGTCACGAGCATGATCCACCCGGTGATGCGCCACCGAGCCGGCAGGGCCGACGGGCGCAGGCGTGCGCGGCGGTCACCCATCGTCGTCCCCGTCGTCGATGTCGTCGCCGATGTCGTCGCCGATGTCGTCGCCGATGTCGTCGTCCGGGACCGGTGGCTGCGGTGCCGGTGGGAGAGGAACGGGCGAGGGGGCCACCGGGGCCTGCGGCGCAACCGCGGGCGGGTCCTGCGGGGCGGGCGGCGGAGGCGCCGATGCAGTCGGCGTCGGCTCGACCGAGACGACGACGGGCGACGTGCCCACCGTGGGAGCCTCCGGCGTCGACGTCAGCACGGTCAGCGCGAGCACCGTGACGGCAACGATCGCCGCGAGGGCGGCGGCGAGAGCGATGCGGGTTCGGATGGGCACGACGATCATCGTGCCTGCTCCACATGATCCCTTCGTGAGGACTTCGTGAAAGAACCTTCATCGAAGCGTGCGCTGCTACCGTGCTCGCGGGGGGTGAGGCGATGAACGTGGTGGACCTGTTGGATCGCGCGGCCGCGCGAGGCCTGTCGCAGTCGGCGCTCGACGACCCGTATGCGGCGATCCTGCCGACACCCGTCGACGACGACGATTTCTTCCTCGCCCCGGCCGATGTGTCGCGGCTCGAACCCGGCGACCTCGTCCGCACCCGGCAGGTGCGCGGGGTGCTGCCCCGGCCCCGCACCCGGTTGCGCCAGTTCATGGTCCGCTCGACCGACGCGCGCGGACTTCCCGTGGCCGTCACCGCCACCCTCATGGAACCGAAGGCGCCGTGGACCGGATCGGGGCCGAGACCGGTGCTGGTCCACAACGTCGCCATCGATGCCCTCGGGACCAAGGCGACCGCGTCGTATCGCATCGTGCACGGGCTGAGTCAGGACTTCCCCACCGTCGTGCCGCTGTGGCTCGCCCGCGGGTATGCGGTGCTGATCCCCGATCACGAGGGTCCGCGTATGGCCTACGCCGAGGGCACCATGGCGGGACAGGCGGTACTGGACGCTGTTCGCGGTCTTGCCGCACTCGACGCGTCGTACCGGGAGAGTCCGACGGTGCTGTACGGCTACAGCGGTGGGGCCATAGCCACGGTGTGGGCCGCCCAGCTGCAACCGTCGTACGCGCCGGAGCTCACCCTGGCCGGGGCCATCGCGGGCGGGACGCCGACGGACTTCACCCTGCTCCGCGACTCGATGAACGGCACCATCGCGGCCGGTCTGCTCGGCGCCGCCACGATCGGTATCGCACGCGAGCATCCGGAGATGGTCGAGCTCTTCGGCCCCAGCGGGTTGTGGGCCGCGACGCGCATCCGGAACCTGTCCGTGGTGCCCCTGGCTCTGGGCGGACTCGCTCGGATCCGCCTCGAGCAGCTGTCCATCGATCCCGACGCCTTCGAGTCCGAGATCGCACAGCGGGTCATCGCACAGAACATGCCGGGAGCGGCGGCGCCGTCGGCCCCGTTCGCCTTCTATCACGGCTCGCGCTACGCCCGGTTCTCCGATCGATGGATCCCCGAACGCGGCGCGCTCGAACTCGCCGAGCGGTGGCGGGCGCTGGGAGCGACCGTGGAACATCGATCGGTGGTCGGTGACCACTTCGTCGGTGCCGTCACCGGGCTGCCCTTCGTGCTGCAGTGGGTGCACGACAGGTTCCGGGGTCGGCCGGTGGCCTGATCGTCAGGAACGCGGTTCGTCCACGATCCACCACGCCGCGTGGGGCGGCAACCAGAGCTCCCCGTGTTCGTTCACGTCGAGATCGTGCTGGGACAACACCTCCCGAGGTGCGAGGACCCCGTACTCGCCGAGTCGCGCGTAGGGGAACGGTCGGTGCTCCGCCGTCACGTTGAACAGTCCGACCAGGGTTCCGCTGGGGTGACGCCGCAGGACGGCCAACACTCCGTCGTCGACGTCGGCCGGAACGTCCACGGGCGCTTCGGCGTGCAGCATCGGCAGGCCGGCCCGGATCTTCGCGATCCGCGCGATGCCGTCGAACACGCGCTGGGCGTCGCTGCCCGGCTCGAAGCGGCGGGCGCGATCGGCGTCGGTGACCCGGGGCCGGTGAAGCCACCGATTGTCGTCCTCGTGCCCGGGCTCGCTCGCCCAATCGGCGTCGCCCGGCGAGCCGAGTTCGTCCCCACTCCACACGACCGGGATGCCGCCCCACACCGCGACGATCGCATGCGCGAGAAACAGCCGCCCGAACGCGCCGTCCGGATCTCGACGCGAGAACCCCAGGCCCGTGAGCGCAGCGGCGGTGCCGCTGATCCGCCGATCACCGGTCTCGGGGTTGTACTGGAAGACGGCGCCTTCCGACCAGGACCCGTCGAACTCGCCGGAGTACCAGTCCGCGAGAAAGTTCCGGTGGCCGGCACCGGTGAGTCCGAGGGCGTCGGCGTCGGCATCGTCGATGGCCCAGCCGATGTCGTCGTGACACCGCACGTAGGTGACCCACGTGCCGCTGGGCGGGGTGGGCGGCAGCGTTCCGAGCGCCTGGCGAGCCAGATCCGTTCGGCCGGTGGCCAGCATCGACCACACCTGCACCATGAGGCTGTTGTGGTACGCGATGTCCGAGACCTTGCCGGTGTGATCCCCGGAACCCAGGTAGGGCAACAGGTCTCGGGGACCGACGATCGCTTCCGCCTTGAACAACGTCGCCGGTGCAGCGAGGCGCGTGGTGGCGCGGAGGGCCTGGGTGATCGCGTGGACCTCGGGCTGGTTCTGGCAATTCGTTCCGAGCCGCTTCCAGAGGAACGCGATCGCGTCGAGACGCAGCACCTCGATACCGAGGTTCGCGAGATGGGTGACGATCGAGGCGAATTCGAGAAGCACGTCGGGGTTGGACCAGTTCAGGTCCCACTGCCACTCGTTGAAGGTCGTCCAGACCCACTCCCCCAGTTCGTCGTCGAAGGTGAAGCTGCCGGGCGCGAAATCGGGGAAGACCTCGGGCAGTGTCTTCTCGTAGGCGTCGGGCTGCTCCCGCACGGCGAACAGGTGGAAGTAGTCGCGGTATCGCCGATCTCCCGCCCGCGCCTTCTCCGCCCACTCGTGTTCGCGAGCAACGTGATTGAGAACGAGATCGATCACGGGGCTGATTCCGCGTTCGCGGAGCGTCGACGTCAACGCGCGAAGATCCTCGGTGGTCCCGAGGTCCGGACGGACGGTGGTGAAATCCATGACGGCGTAACCGCCGTCGTTGTCCCCCGGCCGTGGTTGCAGGAGCGGCATCAGATGCAGGTACGTGACCCCGAGATCGGTGAGGTGATCGAGACGCTCCCCGAGCCCGGCCAGCGTCTCGCCGTACCGATCGACGTAGCACGCGTACCCGAACATGTCGGGTCGCTGGAACCAGTCCGGGGTGAGCAGGCGGCGATCGTCCAGTTCGTGGAGCTCGGCACTGCGATCACGGAATCCTCGGGCGGCGACCGCAACCAGTGCCGCCGCCGTCTCGTCCGGATCGGGGTACACCGCCGCAACTGCCTCGTGCAGATCGGGCCACCACCGCTCGAGCCGCAGGACGAACGTCGCGCGTCGATGCTCGGGCAGGTCACCCAGGACGTGTCGGACGATGTCGTGAACCGCGTCGGGCAGTGCGAGGCGCGCCATGCCTGCATCCTCGCACGTGCCCCACACGCGGCCCCCGCCGGAATCGGACACCGACCGGACGGCGCCGGCGTTTCCGATCGCGGGAAGCAAACGACGGCCACGCAGGTTGAACGAGTCATGAAGAACATCGGTTTCCTGTCGTTCGGGCACTGGTCGGCCTCCCCGCACTCGCAGACGCGGTCGGCGTCCGACGTGTTGCTGCAGTCGATCGACCTGGCGGTCGCCGCCGAAGAACTCGGCGCGGACGGCGCGTACTTCCGGGTGCACCACTTCGCTCAGCAACTCGCGTCACCGTTCCCGCTGCTCGCCGCCGTCGGCGCGAAGACCGATCGGATCGAGATCGGCACCGGCGTCATCGACATGCGATACGAGAACCCGTTCTACATGGCCGAGGATGCCGGGTCCGCGGACCTCATCTCCGGGGGACGACTCCAGTTGGGCGTGAGCCGCGGATCGCCGGAACAGGTCGTCGACGGCTTCCGGCACTTCGGCTACGCACCTGCCGACGGGACCGACAGCGGTGACCTGGCGCGCGAGCACACCCGAATCTTCCTCGAACTGCTCGAGGGCAACGGGTTCGCCGAGCCGAACCCGTCTCCGATGTTCCCCAATCCCCCGGGCCTCTTGCGGCTCGAACCGCATTCGGACGGACTGCGGCGGCGAATCTGGTGGGGCGCCGGCACGCGCGCGACCGCCGAGTGGACGGCCCAGCAGGGCATGAACCTCATGAGCTCGACGCTTCTCAGCGAGGACACCGGCGTTCCGTTCCACGAGCTGCAGGCCGAACAGATCGAGCGTTTCCGCAAGACCTGGTCCGACGCGGGCCACTCCTTCGAACCGCGAGTATCGGTCAGCCGCAGCATCTTTCCCGTCGTAGACGATCGCGACCGTGCGTACTTCGGACGCGAGGGACGTGGCGGTGATCAGGTCGGTTACATCGGCGGCGGCATCGCTCGCTTCGGCAAGACGTACGCGGGCACACCCGACCGCCTGATCGAGGAGCTCGCAAAAGACGAGGCGGTCGCGGCCGCCGACACCCTGCTGCTCACCGTTCCCAACCAGCTCGGGGTCGAGTACTGCGCGCACCTGATCGAGTCGGTGCTGACCCACGTCGCCCCGGAGCTCGGCTGGCGCTGATCGCGGTGGGTGCTCTCGGCCGCGGTCACCGCGGCCGAGAGCACCGAACTCGCAGCACACGCCCTGCGTTTCGGATCGGGTGATGATCGCCGAGTTCGGATCCCAGCTGGCCAGGATGGGCAGGATCTGGGCGGTGCTGGAGCCGTCCCAGACCGTCTACACGATCAGGCTGTCGCCACAGGACATCGCGAACGGCGTGTTGTTCCTGGTTTCCGACGACGCCTCGATGGTCCACGGGACGACCCCCTACGTGGACGGTGGCATCTCGGTCACGCGCGGCTGAACCGGGTTCACACGTTGAAGCGGAACTCCACCACGTCCCCGTCGGCCATGACGTATTCCTTGCCCTCGATGCGCACCTTGCCCGCGGACTTGGCGGCAGCCATCGACCCGGCGGCGACGAGATCGTCGTACGACACGACCTCGGCCTTGATGAAGCCCTTCTCGAAGTCGGTGTGGATCACGCCCGCGGCCTGCGGAGCCGTGTCGCCCTGGTGGATCGTCCACGCGCGTGACTCCTTGGGGCCCGCCGTGAGGTAGGTCTGCAACCCGAGGGTGTGGAAGCCCGCCCGCGCGAGGGCGTGCAGCCCCGGCTCGGCCTGCCCGATGGACTCGAGGAGTTCGAGGGCCGACTCGTCGTCCAGCTCGACCAGTTCGGATTCGATCTTGGCATCGAGGAACACCGCGTCCGCGGGGGCGACCGACGCCTTCAGCTCGGCGACCTTCGCTTCGTCGGTGAGGATCGACTCGTCGGCGTTGAAGACGTAGAGGAACGGCTTGGTGGTCAGCAGGTTCAGCTCGCGCAGCAGTGCCGTCTCGATCTTGTTCTTCACCGAGTACAGCGTCTTGCCCTCGTCGAGGAACGCCTGCGCCTCCTTCGCGGCCGCCACCATCGGGGCGCGGTCCTTCTGCGTCCGCATCTCCTTCTCGAGGCGCGGAATGGCCTTCTCGAGGGTCTGCATGTCCGCGATGATCAGCTCGGTCTCGATGACCTCGATGTCGGCGGCCGGGTCGACACGACCGTCGACGTGCACCACGTCGTCGTCGGCGAACACGCGTACCACCTGGCAGATGGCGTCGGCCTCGCGGATGTTGGCCAGGAACTTGTTGCCCAGACCGGCGCCCTCGGACGCGCCCTTCACGATTCCGGCGATGTCCACGAAGGTGACCGGCGCGGGAAGGATCTTCTCCGAGCCGAAGATCTTCGCGAGTTCGCTCAACCGTGGGTCCGGGAGCGCCACCACGCCCTCGTTGGGCTCGATGGTGGCGAACGGGTAGTTCGCGGCCAGCACATCGTTGTTGGTCAGCGCATTGAACAGAGTGGACTTGCCGACGTTGGGTAGTCCGACGATTCCGAGGGTGAGGCTCACGATCGATGGAGTCTACGTGTTCGCCCGCGCGAACCCCGTCCGCACGTTCGGCGCAGAAAACCGACCGTTCGGCGCATCGGTTTCCGCAGATTCACTGTGCTCGGGGCACAACTGTTCTTACATCTGCTAAGAGTGACTGCGGTCACATCGACCGCACACCACATCCGCCAGGAGCGTTGTAGATGACTGCAGTGTCCGAGAACCGGGATTCCCATGTGGAATTCCAGAAGACCGACGAGAACCTGCCACCCGTGGGCATCGTCGATCGCAGCCCCATGTCGATGCCCAAGCGCATCTTCTTCGTCTTCATCGGCATCCTGGGCGGTATCGCCTGGACCGTCGTCGCCATCGTCCGCGGAGAGAACCCGAACGCCGTCTGGTTCGTCGTCGCCGCCGTCTGCACCTACATCTTCGCCTTCCGCTTCTATGCCCGGCTGATCGAGAACCGCATCGTCCACCCCCGCGACGATCGCGCCACTCCGGCCGAGATCCTCGAGAACGGCAAGGACTACATGCCGACGGATCGGCGGGTGCTGTTCGGGCACCACTTCGCCGCCATCGCCGGCGCCGGTCCGCTCGTCGGGCCGGTTCTCGCCGCCCAGATGGGCTACCTGCCCGGGACGCTCTGGATCATCATCGGCGTCGTCTTCGCCGGTGCCGTGCAGGACTTCCTGGTCCTCTGGATCTCCACGCGTCGCCGCGGACGCAGCCTCGGCCAGATGGCCCGCGAAGAACTCGGCGTCGTCGGCGGTACCGCTGCCATCATCGCGGTGTTCGTCATCATGATCATCCTCATCGCGGTGCTCGCCCTGGTCGTGGTCAACGCACTCGCGGAGAGCCCGTGGGGCGTGTTCTCGATCGCTCTGACCATTCCCATCGCGCTCTTCATGGGCGTGTACCTGCGGTACCTCCGGCCCGGCAAGGTCTCCGAGGTCTCGCTCATCGGCGTCGTCCTGCTTCTGCTGGCGATCATCGCCGGCGGTTGGGTGGCCGAAACCGACTGGGGCACCGACTGGTTCACCCTGTCGAAGGTCACGGTCGCCTGGCTGCTGATCGCCTACGGCCTCGCCGCGTCGATCCTTCCCGTCTGGCTGCTGCTGGCGCCACGGGACTACCTGTCGACGTTCATGAAGATCGGCACCATCGTGCTGCTCGCCGTCGGCATCCTCATCGCCCGCCCGGTCCTGCAGATGCCCGACGTCACCAGCTTCGCCAGCGCCGGAAACGGCCCCGCCTTCTCGGGTTCGCTCTTCCCGTTCCTGTTCATCACCATCGCGTGCGGCGCGTTGTCCGGGTTCCACGCCCTCATCTCGTCCGGAACCACGCCCAAGCTTCTCGAGAAGGAGAAGCAGATGCGGATGATCGGGTACGGCGGGATGCTCACCGAATCGTTCGTCGCGATCATGGCGCTCATCACCGCGTGCATCCTCGATCAGCACATCTACTTCGCGCTCAACGCGCCCACGGCCCTGACCGGAGGAACTCCCGAGACCGCCGCCGCCTACGTCAACGGACTCGGCCTCTCCGGCGGAGACATCACCGCGGCGGAACTGCAGCAGGCCGCGACCGACGTCGGCGAGGAATCGATCATCTCCCGCACCGGCGGTGCGCCGACGTTGGCGTTCGGAATGTCCGAGGTGTTGCACCAGGTGTTCGGCGGCGAGAGCCTCAAGGCCTTCTGGTACCACTTCGCGATCATGTTCGAGGCCTTGTTCATCCTCACCACCGTCGACGCGGGCACCCGCGTCGCCCGATTCATGCTGTCGGACTCCATCGGCAACCTCGGCGGCCGCGCGAAGAAGTTCCAGGACCCCTCGTGGCGAGTGGGCGCGTGGATCTGCTCGATCGTCGTGGTCGGCGCGTGGGGCGCGATCCTGCTGATGGGTGTCACCGACCCGCTCGGCGGCATCAACACGCTCTTCCCGCTGTTCGGAATCGCGAACCAGTTGCTCGCCGCCATCGCCCTCACGGTCGTGCTGACGGTGGTCATGAAGAAGGGCCTGTTCAAGTGGGCCTGGATCCCCGGTGTTCCGCTGGTCTGGGACCTCATCGTCACGATGACCGCGTCGTACCAGAAGATCTTCTCCTCGGTCCCGTCCATCGGCTACTGGGCACAGCACAGCGACTTCCGCGACGCCAAGGCGCAAGGGCTCACCGAGTTCCGGACGGCCACCTCGACCGACGCCATCGACGCCGTCATCCGCAACACGTTCATCCAGGGCACCCTGTCGATCGTGTTCGCCGGCCTGGTCATCATCGTGGCCGTGGCGGGCGCCATGGTGTGCGTCAAGGCCGTGCGCGAGGGTGGACTTCCCGGCAGCGAGGAACCGGACGTTCCGTCGAAGATCTTCGCTCCCACCGGGTTCGCGATGACCCCGGCCGAGAAATCCGTCCAGGCGGAATGGGACGTTCTCATCGAATCCGGCGAGGTACGGCGACCCGGCAGCGCACACGGCGGAGGTCACTGAGGTGCTCACCGTCCTGAAGTCGGCGAAGGCGGCGAAGTGGTGGATCACCTCCCTCATGGGAGACCACGACTACAGCCGCTACGTCGAACATCTCCGGCGCACACACCCCGACGCCGTCGTTCCCTCCGAGCGCGAGTACTGGCGCGCTCGGTACGCGGAGGCCGACGCGAAGCCGGGTCCTCGCTGCTGCTGAAAGGCAAGCGGGCACGATGGCCGTCGTGACCTCACCGCCGTGGAGCGCCTTGTCGGTCGAACTGCCGTATCGAACCCCGTACGACGTCGGCTGGATGGAGTGGTTCCTGTCGGGTCACGCCGTCCCCGGGATGGAGACGTTCACGGGCGGCACCTACCGACGGTCCCTGCGGCTCGCGCAGGGTCCGGCCGTCGTGACCTGTCGGTTCCGCGCGTCCGACGACGGGACCGGTGTGGTGGAGACCGAGGTCCGGGCGCAGCACGAGTCGGATCTCGCCGAGGCGGTGGACCGCGTCCGCTCGGTCCTCGCCCTGGACGTGGACACCGCGCCCGCGGACCGGGCCCTGTCCGCCGATCCCCGGCTCGCCCCCTGTGTGGAGGCGGTGCCGGGGATTCGCGTTCCCGGTGCCTTCGACTCGTCGGAGGTGCTGCTGCGCACCATGATCGGACAGCAGATCTCACTGGGCGCAGCCGCGACGCACACCGCGCGCCTGGTGGCCGGGCTCGGCGACCCGGTGGGCGACGAGGCCGGGGTCGGTGAGCACGGCATCACCCACCTGTTCCCGACGAACGACGCGATCGCCGGACGCGGGCCCGAATTCCTCACCGGGCCCGCCCGACGCATCGCGGCCATTTCCGCGACCGCCGGGGCCCTGGCCGACGGCGCTCTCCACATCGGTCGGCACCGCACCGCACCCGAGCAGGAGAAGGCGCTGACCGCGCTGAAGGGGGTCGGGCCGTGGACCGCTCGCTACGTCTCCATGCGCGTGCTGCGCGATCCGGACGTGTTGCTCGACACCGATCTCGTGGTGCGTCAGGGAGCCCGACTCCTGGACGTCGACCTCTCCGAGTCCGAGCGCTGGTCGCCCTGGCGTTCGTTCGTGTCGATGCATCTGTGGCGGGCGGCTCTGGCGGCCCGCGGCGTCTACCCGTGACGAACGGCATACGATCCCCCGCGCGGACGAGGGGTGAGACTCGCGGCCCCGGGTACAGTCACATCGTCCGATCGTGACCCGGAACGGTCCCACCACATCGCACGACCCTCGAGAAGGACACTTCGTGACCGAGAACGCCGCCGGCACCGCCATCCGTGAACGAGGATCCCTGATCGCTTCCGGGGCCGTCTGGCTCGCCAAGGCCTCGGCCGTCTTCGTCGCCATCGCCGCGGCCCTCTACCTCATCGGCTGGTTGATCGGTCAGATGTGGGTGATCGTGCTACCGGTGCTCCTCGCCCTCATCGTCGCGACCGTTCTGTGGCCGGCCACCCGGTTCCTGCGTCGCGTCGGGTTCCTGCCCGCCCTGGCCGCCATCACCTCGCTCCTCGCGTTCCTCGCCATCCTGGCCGCGGTCGTCGCGTTCATCGTCCCGTCCGTCGCGGAGCAGGCCCCCGAACTCGCCGACAGCGCCACCCTGGGTGTGTCCCAGGTCCAGGACTGGATCGAGGGCCCGCCGCTCAATCTCGAAGCCGAACAGATCGACAACGCGGTCACCGTCATCATCGACAGCCTGCAGGACAGCGGAACCGCCATCGCGTCGGGCGTCTTCGCCGGTGTCACCACGGCCGGATCGATCCTGGTGACGCTGGCACTGACCTTGGTGCTCACGTTCTTCTTCATCAAGGACGGGCCGCGCTTCCTGCCGTGGATCCACGGCCTCGCCGGTGGCCGGGCCGGGCGGCACGTCGCCGAGGTTCTGGACCGGATGTGGAACACCCTCGGCGGGTTCATCCGGACGCAGGCCGTGGTCAGCGCGATCGACGCTCTCTTCATCGGTGCGGGTTTGCTGATTCTCGGGGTCCCGCTGGCGCCGGTCCTGGCGACGCTGACCTTCCTCGGTGGTTTCATCCCCATCCTGGGCGCGTTCGTCGCCGGAGCTCTTGCCGTTCTGGTCGCGCTGGTGGCGAACGGATTCACCACCGCGCTGATCGTGCTCGCCATCATCGTGGCGGTGCAGCAGCTCGAGGGGAACGTGCTGCAACCGTTCCTGCAGAGCAAGTCCATGAATCTGCACGCCGGCGTCGTGCTGCTCTCGGTGACGGGCGGCGCCTCGGTGTTCGGGATCATCGGCGCCTTCCTGGCCGTACCCGTCGCGGCCGTTGCCGCGGTGCTGTTCCGGTACGTCAACGAGCAGGTCGAGCGCAAATCCGACGAGGACCCCGACGCCAACACCATCGCCGCCAAGGTGCACGCCAAGCTGGGAACCCCCGGTGAAGACGACGCCCCCACCGTGGTGGACGACGAGCCGGATCGAGCGGATTTCCTGGACGATCAGGACCGAGACGGCGCCGGTCCGGACCGAAGCACGACGAAGGATGCCGGGCCCACCCCGTACGGGCCCACCCCGGACGGGAACACGTCGGATGGGAACACGTCGAGCGGGGACACCCACACGAGCTCCGACCGACCCTGAGGCGCAGCGTCTTCTCGGCCTCAGACCCCGGCGTGCACACGCACGGTCGAGCCGTGCCGTTGCCGGATCACGTGGAGCCGTGACGGCACCCGATCCCGAATCTCGTCGACATGGCTGACGATGCCGACGGTGCGACCGCCGGAACGCAGTTCGTCGAGCACGCCCATCACCGAGTCCAGTGACTCCGCATCGAGCGTGCCGAAGCCCTCGTCGATGAACATGGTGTCGAGGGTGACGCCACCGGACTCGGCTGCCACCACGTCGGCGAGGCCCAACGCCAACGCCAGCGACGCGCAGAAGGATTCGCCACCGGACAGCGTGCCGGCGGCGCGGACCACACCGGTGTAATCGTCGCGGATGTCGAGCCCCAGACCACCTCGGGTTCCCCGTGGACCGGCCTCGTCCGAGTGAACGAACTCGTACCGCCCGCCCGTCATCCGCCCGAACCGTACGGACGCCGCCACGGCGACCTCTTCGAGGCGCGCCGCGAGAACGTAGGACCGCAGCGACATCTTGCGACTGTTCTGCCCCCGGCCGTTGACCACATCCGCCAGCTGTTGCAATTCCGCGTGTGCCGCGCGGACGGGTTCGAGTCTCTCGGCGGCCGCCCACAGTTGCGTCACCAACGTTTCCACCTTGACTCGCCGTTCGTCGGCCGAGTGCTTCCGGGTCAACGCCTCTTCCATGACCTCCCGCAGCTCGCGTTCGGTGCGCACCAGCGGGTCGACGTCGACCTCCGGACCGGCGAGCGCGGCGACGACCGTCGGCTCGGCCAGAACCGCGGCGGCCGCTGCGCGCTCGGATTCGGCGTCGGTGCGGCGCTGCTCCAGCGCGGCGATACGTCGAGGCTCTCGCACCGCCGATCGGGCGTCGACCGGATCGACGAACCCGGCGTCGGTGGACTCCTGCTCGAGTCGCCGCTCGAGCTCGGTCACTGTTCTACGAGCGTCCGCGGCGGCGTGTCGCGCATCCCGCAGCGACACCACGGCGGCGATCGCGCCGTCGAGTTCGGCTCGCCGTGCGCGCGCGGATCCGAGGGCTCCGACGGCGCCGTCTATTCTCGCCGTCGTCTCGGCGATACGCACGTCCAGTGACTCGAGGTGGGCGCGGTGCGATTCGAGCTCCGCGACGCGTTCCGAGATCCGTGTTCGCAGGTTCTCCGCCTCGGCCTGCGTCGCCGCGCGCCGCCGAGCCACGTCCTCGGCACGACCGGCGCGCGCCGTCGCTGCGTCGAGCTCCGCGGTCGCCGCGTCCAGTGCCGCAGACAATTCGCCGGCCGGGCGGGTACCACCCCGTGCGGCGAGCACGTCCATCTCGCGACGCCGAGCGTGCAGTTCCTCCTGGACGGCGTCACGGCGGGCACCGGCGACATCGACCGCGTGACGGGCCTGATCCTCGTCGTCTCTCGTGACCGATTCGCCGGAACTGCGCGCCGGCGCGGGGTGCTCGACCGCGCCGCACACCTCGCACGGTTCGCCGTCGCGCAATCGGGTGGCCAGCTCCGCGGACATTCCCTCGAGACGTTGCTCGCGCAACTCCAGGAACAGCTCGCGCAGCTCCTGATGCTTGGCCGTCGCGGCCAGGACTTTCTTGTCGGCCGCCTCGGCAGCGGCGGTGGCGCGACGATGCTCGATCGCGGCGGCGACCGCGTCGGCCGCGGCGGCGTGCCGCGTCGTCAATGCGTCGAGCGATGCCTGCGCCTGCACGCAGAGGGTGTACTCCCGGTCGAGGTCGACCATCGTCTCGGGCAGGGTGGACCGGCGCTGCGTCAACGCGGCGACGTCTGTGTCGATGCTCGCGACGATGTCGGCACGTCGGCGTCGGTCGGCGACCAGATCGTCGCGTGCCGATTCGTCGGCGGCTATCCCGTCGAGCACCGCGCACTCGCCGCTCCATCGCTGAACGGCGGCATCGACCATCGCGGCGTCGTCCGGTGCCGGGGGCCAGGACAGAGACGCGGCGACGTCCGCGGCGACCGTGTGCGCGGCGTCGGCGGACCGCGCCTGGACGACGGCGTCGGCGGCATCGGACCGTCGACGGGCATCGTCGAGTTCGTGGCGGCGACGCTCCACCGGCGCCGCGGCGGTTGCGCGGGTCAGCTCCCGGACCTCGGCGGCGCGCGCGTCGGCGGTCTCCTCGAGAGCGGCCAGACGGTGCCGCGCGGCCGCACCGCGCGCGCGAGCCTCGGCCGCGGACCGCGCCGCTCGCACGGCGTCGACCGCGACGGTGTGCTCGGCCCGCGCCGCCTCCAGTCGAATTCCGTCCACCTCGGCCTCGCTCCGCGCCGACTCGACCAGGGCGGTCGCCCAGGGCAGCACCTCCGGGTCGGTGCACAACTCGACCCCGGCGGCCGACGCGACCTGCGCCGCGATCCGGTCGGCGCTCTGGGTTCGGTCCGCCAGCGCCTCGGCGCTCACGCGACGCCGCTCGGCGAACCATTCCTCGATGTCCGAGAACCGATCGGTGTCGAAGAGCCGCTCGAGCAACAATCCACGCTCGTCGTTCTTCGCCCTGAGAAAGCGAGCGAAGTCACCCTGCGGGAGCAGCACCACCTGGAAGAACTGATCGACTCGCATGCCGAGGAGCCGTTCCACCTCCGTCGCGATCTCGTCGATCCGGGTCAGGTTCTCCCCTCGGCCGTCGAGCCAGGTGAGAGTGGCTTTGGCGTTCTGTTTCGTCGTTCCCTCGCCACGCAGCTTGGGGCGGGCGTACTCGGGACTGCGGACGAGTTTCAGACGTCGCCCCCCGAGCGTCGCCACGAGCTCGACCGAGGGTGGGACGCCGGGGGCAGCGTGATCGGACAGCAAACGCTTGGTGTCGCGGCGAGCGCCGGGGACCACGCCGTAGAGCGCGAACGCGATGGCGTCCAGGATCGAGGTCTTTCCGGCGCCGGTCTGCCCGTGGAGCAGGAACAACCCGTCGGCACCGAGCTCGTCGAAATCGACGGTGACCGTGCCGCCGAACGGTCCGAAGGCCGTCACGGCGAGCGAGTGCAGCCTCACGCCGAGCGTTCCCACCGCGACTCGCCGACGCTGCGCTCCCGGTCGAGCTCGGCCTCGACTCCGACCGACCGCACCGCCGTGCGCAGCAGTGCGGTCTCGGACGTGGTGGGAGCGCTCCGGACGTCGGTCAGAAAACTCGTCACGATCTCGACGTCCGACCGGCCGACGACCTTGTCCCGATACCCGGCGTCGCCGACGCGTGCCGGCGGCGACCACTCGAGGTGGACGGCGAACGGGTACCGATCCTGCAGCCGGCGCATCGCGTCGATCGGCCGCACTGCGTCCGTGAGGACCGCCGACACGTAATCCTCGACGTGTGCGTCGGACTCGTCCGCGCACAACTCGTTCAGAGTCCCCTCGAGCACGCACAGGCCCCGAACCACGGGGAGGTCGACGCGGGTCACATCGATCTCCCCTCCCGCCGCCATGTCGACGAGCCAGGCCGCCTTGCGGTGGGAACGCTCGCCGAACGAGTACGGCAGCGGCGATCCGGAATAGCGGATGCGAGGACCGATGGTCTGCGGAGAGTGCAGGTGGCCGAGGGCGACGTACTCGACACCGTCGAAGCTCGCCGCCGGAACGGTCTCGACCCCACCGACCGCGATGGAACGCTCGGACCCGGTGCCCTCGCCCCCGACCACGAACGCGTGCGCGAGGACCACCGAACGTGCGTTCCGACCCCGAGTGGCGACGTCCGCCCGCACTCGGGTCATCGCCGCCGCCAGCACGTCGGCGTGCGAGCGGGCGTCCGCGATCCCGAGTTCCACCCGCGTGGTCTCCGGTTCGAGGTACGGGATCCCGTAGAAGGCCACCTCGCCGTGCTCGTCGGGGATCAGGATCGGGCGATCCACCGCGGCGACGGTGGTGAACAGGTGCAATCCGCCCGCGGAGGAGAACGCAGCGCCGGCACCGAGGCGAGCCGGTGAATCGTGGTTGCCCGAGGTGGCGACGATGACGGCCCCGGCCTCACGAATGGCCTCGAAGCCGGCGTTGCACACGCGCACCGCGTCGGCGCTGGGAACGGCGCGGTCGTAGATGTCCCCCGGAATCACGACGACGTCGACCGCGTGTTCACGGACCGCGTCGGCGATCGCGTCGAGGGCACGCCGCTGATCGGCGAGCAGGTCGACACCGTGAAAGGTGCGACCGATGTGCCAGTCGGAGGTGTGCAGGATTCTCATGATCGCGACGCTAACGGAGGTGTCCGACAAACTCGTCCGCACCGCCCGCGTGTCGGTCGGCGCCACGGTCTGTCGGTGGTCGCCGCCATGATGGCGGCATGAACCTGCTCACGGTGGCGTCGGTACTCCTCACCCTCGGACTCGGGGTGCTCCTCGGGTGGCTGCTGCGCGGAGCCCGCGGCGACGTCGAACTCGCGAAGGCCACCGAACGGCTCGCGGTGTCGGCCGACAACGAGGAGACGCTCCGCCGATCGATGGCGCTGCTCAGCGAGGATTCCGCGCGCCGCCACTCCGGGGCGATCGGCCAGCAGGTCTCCCATCTGGTCGGCCCGCTCAAGGACTCGGTCGATGCCCTGGAAGAGCACGTGCGGTCGGTCGAGCGCGACCGGGTGCAGGCGTATGCCGGGCTGACCGAACAGGTCGCCGGCATGCACCGTGCGTCGCGGCAGCTGTCGTCGCAGACAGACCAGCTGGTGACGGCGTTGAGAGCACCTCAGGTCCGCGGCCGGTGGGGAGAGATCCAGCTCGAACGGGTCGTCGAACTCGCCGGGATGACACGGCACTGCGATTTCGACACCCAGGTGGTCGCCGACGGCGTTCGACCCGATCTGGTCGTGCGACTGGCCGGCGGCAAGCGCATCGTCGTCGACGCGAAGGTGCCCCTGGTCGCGTTCCTCGACGCGACCGCCGAGAACGATCCGGAGACCGTCGATCGACATCTCGCGCGGCACGCCCGGCACCTGCGCACCCACGTGGACCAGCTGGCGGACAAGAAGTACTGGCGAGCCTTCGAACCCTCGCCGGAATTCGTCGTGCTGTTCGTCCCGGGTGACCCCTTCCTCGACGCCGCGTTGATCCGTGATCCCGCACTGCTCGAGTACGCGTTCGCCCGCAACGTCGTGCTTGCGACGCCCACCACGTTGATCGCCCTCCTGCGCACCGTCGCCTACACCTGGAAGCAGGAGTCGCTGGCCGCCGATGCCGCCGCGGTGCAGGTGCTCGGACGGGAGTTGTACGAGCGCATCGGCACGGTCGGCGCGCACGTGGACCGACTCGGATCCCAGCTCGGCAAGGCGGTGGACTCCTTCAACGCCGCCGCCGGGTCGCTCGACGCTCGGGTGTTCGTCACGGCGCGAAAGATGCACGAGATGGCGCTCTTCGACGGTGACCCGCCCTCCGTCACCCGGCTCGACCAGCGGCCGAGGTTCATGGGGCCTCGCGTGCCGATGTGAGCAGCGAATCGCCGCGGGACGGGCACGCCAACGGCGCAAGTTGATCGTCGGGCGCTAACCTCGCAGGGTGTCGTCACTGCAATTCGCTCGATCCGGAGTGCCTCGGGACCAGCGGTCCGCCGTGCCCACCGTTCCGGGAATTCCGGCGTGGGCCGCCGTCGTGGTCGCCGTGGGTGCCTGCGTTCTCGGCTTTCTCGTCGATGCGATCCGCGGTTCCGAACTGTCGGCCACGTTCGCCGTGATGTACGTGCTCGGGTCGTTCATCGCCGTGGTCGCGGTACGCCATCGCGGTCTGTTCACGGCCGTGGTGCAGCCCCCGCTCATCATGTTCTTCGGTGTCCCCATCGCGTACCAGTTGCTCGCGACCGACGCCGGACTCTCGCTCCGGGACATCGTTCTCACCGCCGCGGTTCCCCTGGTCGACCGCTTTCCGCTGATGTTCTTCACCACCCTGCTGGTACTCGTGATCGGCGGGGTCCGACTGGCTCTCGAACGTCGACCGCAACCGGCCACGGCGTCGGCGGCCAAGGACCGCGCCGCGCGCGCCCGCCGCGCCCCGGACAGCACGAAGCGTGCGCCCACCACTCGAGCCGGATCGACGTCCTCGGGACGGTCGGCGGACACCGCGGGTCGCCCGACGGACCGGCCGGACCGCCGGAACAGTGCGGGCCGCAGAGACGGTTCGGGCCGCAGAGACGGTTCGGGCCGGGGAGACAGGTCGGCGCGCAGAGACGGATCGGAGCGCTCGGATCGCGCTCAGGATCCGCGCGGGCGATCCTCCGATCACGGCCGTTCCGGACGTCGTCACGCCGAAGACGCCACGAGCACCGGTGGGCGCTCGCCGCAGCCGTCGCGCCGCGATGCGCGTATCGGTCGACCGGACCAGCCCGCCGCCCCGCGCCGACGCGTCGACGAGTCGGATTCGGGCGCCCACTCACGCGTCGCCCGGCGCACCGACGAACCACGGTCGAGCAACCAGCGGGTGCGCTACGGACATTCGGACGATCGCGGTGACACGACCGCGTACGAGCCGCGTCGCGCGGCGCGGGCAGCCCGCGACACCCCGGCCCGCGCGCCGTACCCGCCTCCCGGCGTGCGGTACCGCGACCGCGACTGATCAGACCGTGCTGTGCGTGCGCAGCTCACGGGGCAATGCGAACACCAAGGTCTCGTTGGCCGTGGTGACCGACTTGACGTCGCCGAAACCGTGCTGCTCGAGCAGATCGAGCACTCCGCGCACCAGGACCTCGGGGACGGACGCTCCGGACGTGATTCCCACGGTGCGCACGCCGTCGAGCCACGCCGTGTCGATCTGCTTGGCGTAGTCCACGAGGTAGCTGGCCCGAGCCCCGGCCGTGAGCGCAACCTCGACGAGCCGCACCGAGTTGGACGAGTTCGTCGATCCCACGACGATCACCAGATCGCATTCCGGCGCCATGGCCTTCACCGCGACCTGGCGGTTCTGCGTGGCGTAGCAGATGTCGTCGCTGGGCGGATCCTGCAGCAGCGGGAACTTCTCGCGCAGCCGCGCCACGGTCGTCATCGTCTCGTCGACGCTGAGCGTCGTCTGCGACAGCCAGATGACCTTGTTCTCGTCGCGGACCGTGATGGCGTCGACCGACTCGGGTCCGTCCACCAACTGAACATGGTCGGGCGCCTCGCCCGCGGTGCCCTCGACCTCTTCGTGTCCCTCGTGGCCGATGAGCAGGATGTCGTAATCGTCGCGAGCGAACCGCTTGGCCTCCTGGTGGACCTTGGTCACCAGAGGGCAGGTCGCATCGATCGTCCGCAGGTTGCGGGCGGCCGCGGACTCGTGCACGGCGGGCGAGACTCCGTGCGCCGAGAACACCAGAAGTGCGCCCTCGGGGACCTCGTCGGTCTCCTCCACGAACACGACGCCCTGATCGGACAGGGTCTCGACCACGTGCCGGTTGTGCACGATCTCCTTGCGCACGTAAATCGGCGCACCGTGCTTCTCGAGGGCCTTCTCCACCGTCTCGACCGCTCGGTCGACGCCCGCGCAGTACCCGCGGGGCTCGGCGAGCAGGATGCGCTTGGGCCCGTCGTATTCGGCCGCGGGACCGGCCTTCTTGGCGATGCCCAGTTCGAGCGGAATCACCGAGGACTCGCGGGGCGAGAGGGACTGGGGAGGTACGGCCGCAGACATGACTCAAGGATACGGGTTCGGTCGGCGTCGTCGACGCCCGCAGCGCACCCCGACTGGGAAAAACCGCAGCCTCGAGGCAGTCTTGCATCATGATCCGTCCTCCGTTTGCAGCCCGTGTCGCGCTCGGCCTCGCCGTGACGGTCGTGGAAGAGGCTCGCCGCCTACCCACCACCGCCGTCTCACTGCCGATGACCGCGGTGAGCCAGATGCTGCAGAACGCGATGCGGTTCCAGCAGACGGTGACCGAATTGGCCATCAAGGGTGACCAGGTCTTCTCGTTCATCGGCAGCCGTCCCCAGGAGCAGCCGTCCTGGGCGACGTTCGACGAGGACGAGCCGTCCTCGAGCCCCGCGCCCACCCCTCGACCTGCACCCGAGCCGGCCGCCGGTCACGACGACGAGGCCACCCCCGCGGGCCGCTTCGCCCTGTACTCCACCCCTCCCCACGAGGTCGAGACCGCGCCCAGCGCATCGCCCGCGCTGGCGGCCGCACCCACCGCCGTGCCGGAGATCGTCGAGTACCTCGACTACGAATCGCTGACACTGGCGCAGTTGCGCGCCCGTCTGCGGACCCTGTCGCTCGAGGATTTGGACGCACTGCTCGACTACGAGGTCGCGTCCGCCGATCGCGCGCCGTACCGCACGATGCTCGAGAACCGGATCACCACCGCCCGCGCCAAGTGACGTCCGACGCCACCACCTCGGGCGGCAGCAGCGCGGAGAATCCGTGGCCGGTGCGCACGGTTGCCACCAAGGTCGCAGGGTGGATCGATCGTCTCGGCAGTGTCTGGGTCGAGGGCCAGATCACCCAGATCAACGTGCGTCCCGGAACTCGCACCGCATTTCTCGTCCTGAGGGATCCGTCGGCGGACATGTCGCTCTCGGTGACCTGCTCCCCGGCGTTGATCCAGAGCTCGCCGGTCCCCCTCGTCGAGGGTGCTCGCGTCATCATGTTCGGCCGTCTGTCCTTCTTCACCGGGCGGGGCACCCTATCGCTGCGCGCGACGGACATCCGCGCCGTCGGGGTCGGAGAGCTGTTGGCCCGCATCGAGCGGCTGCGTTCGCTTCTCGCCGCCGAGGGCTTGTTCGATCCTCGACTCAAGCGCCCGCTCCCGTTCCTTCCTCGCACCGTCGGGCTGATCACCGCGCGCGCGAGCGCTGCGGAGAAGGACGTTCTCAGCGTCGCCCGGAAGCGGTGGCCGGCGGTGACCTTCGAGGTTCGACACACTCCGGTCCAGGGCCCGCAGGCCGTGCCCGGCATTCTCCGGGCGCTGACCGAGCTGGACCGCGATCCGGCTGTCGACGTGGTGGTCCTCGCTCGAGGCGGGGGCAGCGTCGAGGATCTCCTGCCGTTCTCCGACGAGGCGTTGTGCCGCGCCATCGTGGCCGCGACGACACCGATCATCAGCGCGATCGGGCACGAGCCGGACAGTCCGCTCAGCGATCACGTCGCCGACGTGCGTGCCGCCACCCCGACCGACGCAGCCAAGCGCGTCGTGCCCGACGCGGTGGCCGAACTGGAGCTCGTCGGCTCCCTGCGAGCCCGCAGTGCGGCGGCGCTCCGCAGCTGGGTCGAGCGGGAAGCGCGCGCTCTCGACGCCGTTCGGCAGCGACCGGTGCTCGCGGACCCACTCGGCGAGGTTCGCCGCCGCCACGACGAGATCGTCGAGATGCGCCGCGTGGTGCGTCGCGACGTCGAACGAGCGCTGGTACGCGAACAGACGTCGATCGACCACATGCGCGCCCGGCTCACGGCGCTCGGCCCGGCCGCGACGTTGGCCCGGGGTTATTCGGTGGTGCAGCGCGTGGTGCCCGGCTCGGATCACGAGGTGTTGCGCTCCATCGACGATGCTCCGCCGGGAACCCAACTCCGGGTCCGGGTCGCGGACGGCGTGGTCTCGGCGGTCACCATGGGTCGCAGCAGCTGACGGACGTCCCAGCAGCCGACCGGTCCCAGCAGCAGCCACCCGTATGCGACCCCCCGGACCCGTCGGCGACAATGGGCACATGAGCGAGACACCGGTGACCGAACTCGGCTACGAGGACGCACGCGACGAGCTGGTGGGTGTGGTCAAACTGCTGGAGCAGGGCGGCCTCGACCTCGATGCGTCGCTCGCATTGTGGGAGCGCGGCGAGGCGTTGGCCACCCGGTGCGAGGAACAGCTCGCCGGCGCTCGGGCCCGCATCGAGAAAGCCCTGGCGCGCGACGACGACTGATCGTCAGGAAGCCTCGACGATCGGAGCATCGCCCACGGCTTCGGCGAGCGTCACGAACTCGTCCGGGGATCCCGACCCGGTGATCGCCACTCGGGTTTCGCCCAGGTCGGCCACCCACACCGGCTCGGAGTTCTCCTCGTCGTAGACCACCCAGTCGACGTCGCCGACGGTCTCGGCACCCGTGGGCGCCTCGAGACGGGCACCCCGCGCGCGGTCCAGCGCGAGCTCCTGCTCGGGCGCATCCGTCTGCGTGAACGAGAGGAAGGTGCCGGCGTCGGTCACGAAACCCACTGTGCTGCCGGCGACCGATGCACCCCGAATCTCGGGTTGCGAGGCGGAGTTGGGGATCCATCCCTCGGGAACGGCGGGCTGCCTGATGGGGAAAGGAACGGCGTCGGCATCGACCTGGAGCGTGGCCGCGAGGTCGATGCGCGGCACCTCGCCCGCCTCGGGCCCACCGACCCGCAGCGAGCACTGCCCGGCGACGGCCGCGATCAGCAGACAACCGAGAATGAGCGGGATCAACGACCAGGCCATGTCCTTGTTGTTCTGCAGGATCCTGGGTTTCTTGTCGGCCATATCCTCCAGTAAAGCACCGACCCGCTCCGCCCCGGTCGCTGCAGGTTCACGAGGTCGACCGCCCGTGGGGTCGACGGTGATGCAACAATCACTTCACGTTCTTTGTGAGTCGATGTTCACTCTGCGTGGCACGGATCTTCGACGCTCGGCGCACCATCGGTCGAACGGCGAGCCGCGACCCGCGTCATGTGCAAGGAGGCACTCCCCCGATGACGGCCGACATTCCCACACGCATGGCACCAGATCGCAACCTGGCGCTCGAACTCGTCCGCGTCACCGAAGCCGGTGCACTCGCCTCCGGGCGTTGGGTCGGCCGCGGCGACAAGGAGGGCGGCGACGGTGCGGCCGTCGACGCGATGCGTCAACTAGTCCGGTCCGTGTCCATGAAGGGCACCGTGGTCATCGGTGAGGGCGAGAAGGACGAAGCGCCGATGCTCTACAACGGCGAAGAGGTCGGCAACGGCAACGGCCCCGAGGTGGACTTCGCCGTCGATCCCGTCGACGGAACCACGCTCATGGCCAAGGGCATGCCGAACGCCATCTCGGTGCTCGCAGTGGCCGAGCGCGGCGCGATGTTCGATCCGTCGGCGGTGTTCTACATGCGCAAGATCGCCGTCGGGCCGGATTTCGCCGACGCCGTCGACATCTCGGCACCGGTCGCGGAGAACATCTCCCGCGTTGCCAAGATCAAGAAGGGGTTCACCTCCGACGTCACCGTCTGCATCCTGGACCGGCCTCGGCACGCAGAGCTGATCCAGCAGGTTCGCGACACCGGTGCCCGCATTCGCCTCATCTCCGACGGTGACGTCGCCGGCGCCATCGCCGCGGCCCGGCCCACCTCCCCCATCGACATCCTGATGGGCACGGGCGGAACTCCCGAGGGAATCATCGCCGCCGCGGCCATGCGGTGCATGGGCGGCGCGCATCAGGGCATTCTCGCTCCCACGGACGACGACGAGCGCCAGAAGGCCATCGACGCCGGACACGATCTCGACCGCGTTCTGAACACCGAGGACCTGGTGTCGGGCGAGAACGTCTTCTTCACCGCGACCGGCATCACCGACGGCGACCTTCTGCAGGGTGTTCGCTACGCGGGCGGCGGAGCACACACTCAGTCGATCGTCATGCGATCCAAGTCCGGCACGGTGCGCATGATCGATGCGTACCACCAGTTGAACAAGCTCAAGGAGTACTCGTCCGTCGACTTCGACGGCGACACCTCCGGCGAGATCCCGTCCTTCTGACCGAGCGGCCCACAACCCGCTGACGAGACAATCGAAACGGCACGAGGTTCATGACAGACAACGATCAGCAGTTCCGTATCGAGCACGACACCATGGGAGAGGTTCGCGTCCCGATCGACGCGCTGTGGCGGGCCCAGACCCAGCGCGCCGTCGAGAACTTCCCCATCTCCGGCCGCCCCCTCGAGCGCACCCAGATCCGCGCCATGGGTCTGCTCAAGGCCGCCTGCGCACAGGTGAACAAGGACCTGGGCCTGCTCGACGGTGACAAGGCGGACGCCATCGTCGCGGCCGCGAGCGAGATCGCCGACGGCAAGCACGACGATCAGTTCCCCATCGACGTGTTCCAGACCGGGTCCGGTACCAGCTCGAACATGAACGCCAACGAGGTCATCGCGAGCATCGCCAAGAACGCCGGCGTCGAGGTGCATCCCAACGACCACGTGAACATGTCGCAGTCGTCCAACGACACCTTCCCCACCGCCACGCACGTAGCCGCCACGGAGGCGGCCGTGACGGACCTGATTCCCGCCCTCGAGTACCTGCACGAGGCGCTGGCCGCGAAGGCGTCGGAATGGAAGACCGTGGTCAAGTCCGGTCGCACGCACCTCATGGACGCCGTGCCGGTCACCCTCGGGCAGGAGTTCGGCGGATACGCCCGGCAGATCGAGGCGGGTATCGAGCGCGTCCGGTCCACCCTGCCGCGGCTGGGTGAGCTGCCCATCGGCGGCACCGCCGTCGGTACCGGACTGAACGCCCCCGACGGTTTCGGGCCCAAGGTCGTCGCGGAACTGGTCAAGTCGACCGGGGTCGACGACCTGACGCCGGCCAAGAACTCGTTCGAGGCTCAGGCCGCACGCGACGGACTGGTCGAGGCATCGGGCGCTCTGCGCACCGTCGCGGTGTCGCTGACGAAGATCGCGAACGACATCCGCTGGATGGGATCGGGCCCGCTGACCGGTCTGGGCGAACTCGCACTCCCCGACCTGCAGCCCGGCAGCTCGATCATGCCCGGCAAGGTCAATCCGGTTCTCCCCGAGGCCGCCACGCAGGTCGCGGCGCAGATCGTCGGCAACGACGCAGCCATTGCCTGGGGCGGTGCGGCCGGCGCGTTCGAGCTCAACGTCTACATCCCGATGATGGCCCGCAACCTTCTCGAATCGTTCAAGCTTCTCGCGAACGTCTCGCGGCTGTTCGCCGACAAGTGCGTCGTCGGTCTCGAGGCCAACGTCGATCACCTCAAGACCCTCGCCGAGTCGTCGCCGTCGATCGTGACGCCGCTGAACTCCGCGATCGGCTACGAGGAGGCCGCCGCCGTGGCCAAGCAGGCGCTGAAGGAGAAGAAGACGATTCGCGAGATCGTCATCGCGCGCGGACTCGTTCCGGAGAAGTTGTCCGAAGAAGAGCTCGACAAGCGTCTGGACGTGCTGGCCATGTCCAAGGTTCAGGACTGATCGCTCCACCCACTGATCGCTCCACCCACCAACGAGTCAGGGGCACCCTCGGTCGCGCAGACGGACCGGGGGTGCCCCTGACTCGTACCGGGAGCGAGACTCGTACCGGGAGCAAGCAGATCAGCGCGAGGCCGACACCACCGCGTCGAGTTCGGCGCGAGCCGCCAGCCCGTCCTCGCCCAGGCCGTCGCGGCCGGCCACGTTCCACCGCTCGAGCAGCGGACGGATGACGTGCTCGAGCTCGATGTCGCGGTCGTACAGACCGGCGTCGGCCAGCAGCGCGTTGCTGTTTCCGCGGCCGGGAAGGTCGACGGACGGCGCCTCGAAGGACGCGACCGAGTCGGCGATCGCCCGCATCGTGTCGTCGAGATCGGAATTCAGCGCGGCGTCGACCAGGTCGGCGAAGAGCGCCCCCTGCAACTCGTCGTCCTGAGCGATCCGCGCGAAGATGCTGGCGAGGAGCGCGTCCTCGCAAGCATCGGCCGCGCGGCGGTGACGGACGGCGGCGGACCGCTCGTCCAGCGCGAACTTCACCAGAATGTGCAGCGCGTGCAGCGACGGCGCCGAGTAGCCGGTGGTCATGTGCTCGATGCGGACACGCTCGAGGTCGATCGGATCCACCGAGCGGGTGGTCATCAGGTAGTTGCGGAGCACGATCGCGTGCCGGTTCTCCTCCGCGGTCCAGCGTCCGACGAACTTCCACCAGGTGTCGTTGGACCGGAGGGCGAACGCCAGATCGCGGTGGTACTCGGGGAAGTTGTCCGCCAGCAGCACACCGACGGTGGCGGCCAGCACCTCGACGTCGGTGATGGTGACCTGGTCCGCGGACCAGTCCTCGCCACCCAGAAACGCGAAGTTACGACCGGAATCCCACGGAACGAAATCGTGTGGCTGCCACTCCTGCGCAGCCTCGATGTGCCGTTCCAACGCCTGTGCGACGTCGGGTTCCAGCTCGTTCAACAGGTCCTTGTCGGTTTTCGGCATCTTTGCAGCATAACGGCCCACTCACCGACCCCCACCCGACGCGGACCCCCGCGACCGGGATTCATGCCATGTCACTATTCGCGGCGGGCGCGATCGTGCACACACCGAAGAGCGCGGCCGGACCAAGGGACCGCCCGGCCGCGCTCGGACGGGAGATCAGGCCGGTCCGAATTCCTCGAGCATCTCGGTCACCAGCGCGGCGATCGGTGACCGCTCGGACCGCGTCAGGGTGATGTGCGCGAAGAGGGGGTGCCCCTTCAGCTTCTCGATGACCGCGGCGACGCCGTCGTGCCGGCCGACCCGGAGGTTGTCGCGCTGCGCCACGTCGTGGGTCAGCACCACTCGCGATCCGGTGCCGAGCCGCGACAGCACCGTGAGCAGCACGTTGCGTTCGAGGGACTGCGCCTCGTCGACGATGACGAACGAGTCGTGAAGCGACCGACCGCGGATGTGAGTCAGCGGGAGCACCTCGAGCATGCCGCGAGCGGAGACCTCCTCGATGACCTCGGGACTGGCGAGACCGTCGAGCGTGTCGAAGACCGCCTGTGCCCACGGACCCATCTTGTCGCTCTCGCTACCGGGCAGATACCCCAGTTCCTGACCACCGACGGCGTAGAGCGGGCGGAACACGACGACCTTGCGATGAGTGCGGCGTTCGAGCACGGCCTCGAGTCCGGCGGTCAGCGCGAGAGCCGACTTACCGGTACCGGCCTTGCCGCCGAGCGAGACGATCCCGATGCTCTCGTCGAGCAGCAGGTCGAGAGCGACGCGCTGCTCGGCCGAGCGTCCGTGCAGTCCGAAGGCCTCCCGCTCCCCTCGCACCAGCTGCACCTGCTTGTCCGGGGTGACCCGACCGAGGGCACTCGACGATCCGCCGAGCAGGCGCACGCCGGTGTGGCACGGCAGGTCCCGGGCCTCGTCGATGTCGGCGACACCGTCGGCGAAGAGGGCGTCGATGGTGGCGCGCGTCGATTCGACCTCCGCCATCCCGGTCCACCCCGACGGCACGACGTCGTGAGCGTGGTACTCGTCGGCGGGCAGTCCCACGGCCCCGGCCTTGACCCGAAGCGGAATGTCCTTGCTCACCAGCACCACGTCGCGTCCCTCCGCGGCGAGGTTCAACGCGCACGCGAGGATGCGGGAATCGTTGGTGTCGGTCCGGAAACCCACCGGGAGCACGGACGGGTCCGTGTGATTGAGCTCGACCTGCAGCGTTCCTCCCTCGGTGCCGATGGGCACCGGCTGGTCGAGTCGACCGTGTTCGACGCGCAGATCGTCGAGCATGCGCAACGATTCCCGGGCGAACCAGCCCAGCTCGTGGTGATGTCTCTTGCCCTCGAGCTCGCCGATGACGACGAGGGGCAGGATGATCTCGTGTTCCGCGAAGCGGATCACGGCCCAGGGGTCCGAGAGCAGGACCGAGGTGTCCAGCACGTACGTGCGGACGGAAGCAACGGTGGAGACGGAGCGAGCTGCGGTCACGTGGGGCTCCTAGCAATGCGCGAGAAACGCACATCCGTCGATCTTCGAGGACCGGTCGGCTCCGACGTCGCGGGGCCGGGACCGGCCCCTCGCAACTGAAGAATCAGTCATGTCGAAAGGCCTCCCGTACGGATGGCTTCCCCGCCACCCGCGACTTCGACGCTACTGCCGGTGCACCGCTCCGGCGCGCTGATCGCCGTTGGCGTGTCGATGAACAGCGCGTAACGAACGGCTCACCGCAGGCGCTCACCCGTCCGCCCGTTTCGCATTCCCCGCGTCGGGTCCGGTGTTAGCTTCGCCCGATGCAGAACGCTCAGGAGATGACGACGATCGACGGCACGCGCGGAACGGTGAAGTACCGCTCCTGGCCGACCACCACCCCGCGATTCGTCGTGGTGATCGCGCACGGGTACGGCGAGCATTCCGGGCGGTACGGGCACCTCGCCTCGACACTGACGGCCGCCGGCGCCGCGGTCTACGCGCCCGACCACCACGGGCACGGCGAGTCCGACGGCGATCGGGCGGTGATCCGCGATGTCGAGGCGATCGTGGCCGACGTACACGCGATCGCCGACATCGCTCGCGGTGAGCATCCGGATCTGCCGGTGGTGCTCGTCGGCCATTCGATGGGTGGGTTGATCGCGACCCGGTTCGCGCAGACCCATCCCGGCGAGTTGGCCGCGCTGGTGCTGTCGGGTCCGCTGGTGGGCAAGAACCCGGCGTTCGCGATGCTGCTGTCGATGGACGAGATTCCCGACGTCCCCATCGATCCCGAGGTCCTCTCCCGCGACACCGCCGTCGGTCAGGCCTACCTGGCCGATCCGCTCGTGTACCACGGCCCCTTCGCACGGACCACGCTCGAGACGTTCGACGCCGCGATCGAGACGGTCGCCGAGTCCGGATCGCTGGGCGACCAGCCGACCCTGTGGCTGCACGGCGGGGACGACCAGCTGGTTCCCCTCGACGCGACGACCGCCGCGATGACGTCGCTGCGTGGGCCGAACTTCGAGGAGAAGGTGTATCCCGGTGCGCGGCACGAGATCTTCAACGAGACCAACCGCGCGGAGGTGGAGCAGGACGTCGTCGACTTCCTCGACCGCGCCGGTCTGATCACGATCGAGGACTGACCACCGGGCCGTACAACTCGGGACGACGGTCCGTGAGATACGGGTTGGCCCGACGCGCTGCATCGACGATCTCGGTGTCGACGGTTGCCGTGATCGGACCGGTTCCGGTGACGCGACGATCGAGGACGACGGCGTCGGGGCCGACGATGCTGCTGCGCCCGACGTAGGTGGTCTCGCCTTCCGCACCGACGTGATCGACGTAGGCCACGTACATCTGGTTCTCCCAGGCGCGCACCGGGATCACGACGTCGGCGACGAACGCGAACGGTTCCATCAACGCTGTGGGGACCACGAGTACGTGTACCCCGGCGAGCGCCGCCGCACGGACGTTCTCGGGGAACTCCACGTCGTAGCAGATCAGCACCCCCAGTCGCACACCCGCGACATCGACGACGGTCACCGAATCGCTTCCCGCGGTGTAGAACTCGCGGTCGAGCGCACCGAACAGGTGCGACTTGCGATGCTGCGCCGTCACCGTTCCCTCGGCATCGATCACGACCGCGGCGTTGTAGAGGGCGTCGCCGTCCACCACGGGGAGACCGGCGACGATCGCGACGCCGTGGCGCCGACAGATCGACGCGACGTCCTCGATCAGGTCCGGGCGTGCCAGATCCCGTACGGCGGAACCGATGTCGTACCCCGTGACGAACATCTCGGTCGTGACGAGGAGATCGACCCCCGCAGCCGCGGCGTCACGCGCGGCCGCGTCGAGTTCGGCGAGGTTCGCCGGGACGTCACCCGGCGTACCCGCCGACTGCAGACCTCTGATGGTCAGCTTCACGGGGCGTCAGCCGAGCAGGCCCCAGTCCTCCAACCCCTCGTACAGGGGCAGGCTCTTCGCGAGGGTGCCGACGCGAGCGCGGAGCGAATCCGAGGCCTCGCCGGTGGCCAGCGCCGTCGCGATGATGTCGGCGACCTCCGTGAACTCGGCTTCGCCGAATCCCCGGCTGGCGAGGGCCGCCGTGCCGATGCGCAGACCGGACGTGACCATCGGCGGACGGGGGTCGAAGGGAACGGCGTTGCGATTGACCGTGATCCCGACCTCGTGGAGCAGATCCTCGGCCTGCTGGCCGGTCATCTCCGAGTTGCGCAGGTCGACCAGCGTCAGGTGGACATCGGTTCCGCCCGTGAGCACCGACACGCCCTGGCCGGCGACATCGGAGCCGGTGAGCCGGTCCGCCAGCAACGACGCGCCGAGGAGGGTGCGTTCCTGACGCTCCCGGAATTCCGGGGTGGCCGCGATCTTGAACGCGACGGCCTTGGCGGCGATCGCGTGCATCAGCGGTCCGCCCTGCTGGCCCGGGAAGACCGCGGAGTTGAGCTTCTTGGCCCACTCCTTCTTGGCCAGGATGATGCCCGAGCGCGGGCCACCGAGCGTCTTGTGCACGGTGGAGGACACCACGTCCGCGTACGGAACCGGGGACGGGTGCACGCCCGCGGCAACGAGGCCCGAGAAGTGCGCCATGTCGACCCAGAGGAGAGCGCCCACCTCGTCGGCGATGGAGCGGAACGCCGCGAAGTCCTGATGGCGGGGGTACGCGGACCAGCCGGCGATGAGCACCTGCGGTCGCGCGGCGAGCGCCTGCTTGCGGACCTCGTCCATGTCGATGCGGTGATCTTCCTTGCTCACACCGTAGGACTCGACCTCGTAGAGCTTGCCCGAGAAGTTGAGCTTCATACCGTGGGTGAGGTGACCACCGTGTGCGAGGTCGAGGCCCATGATCTTGTCGCCGGGCTCGATGAGGGCCATCAACACGGCCGCGTTGGCCTGCGCACCCGCGTGCGGCTGCACGTTGGCGAACTCGGCGCCGAAGAGTTCCTTCGCGCGGTTGCGCGCGAGGTCCTCGATGACGTCGACGTGCTCGCACCCGCCGTAGTACCGGCGTCCCGGGTACCCCTCCGCGTACTTGTTGGTCAGCACGCTGCCCTGGGCCTGCAGGATCGCGCGGGGCACGAAGTTCTCGGACGCGATCATCTCCAGCGTGTCGCGCTGGCGACCGAGCTCACCCGCCATCGCCGCGGCGACCTCCGGGTCCAGCTCGGACAACGGGGCGGAGTCGATGTTGGTTCGGGACACGGGGGCGGCAGTCATCGCAGAGATCTCCAGGAACGAGGGGCGAGCAGTCGCGATCCAGTCTAGGCCGATCGATCAGCGTAGTTGCGACGGGATCAGCGGCTCGTCCAGCAGACGCTCGAAGCGGTCGCCGCGCTCCTCCGGCGAGTCCGCCCGGTCCAACCACGAGTGGAGCAGCCGGTATCCCTCGACGTAGGTACTGGTGTAGGCCCGCCACAGGGGCGAGGACAGGAAACGAAGCATCTGCCGTGATCGCTCCGGAGTCGCGAGCGACCAGCGTTGCAGGAACGCGGCGACGTCGTCCTGGCTGCTCTTGCTGTCGTGCAGCAGCAGCGCGGCGTCCTGGCGAACTCCGAGCAGCTTCGCCGACGCCGTGGACAGCGCCTCCGCCCGTTCGCCGTCGAAGCGGAGTCCGAGATCGGCGTAGATCTCCTGCGCCCACACTCCCCAACCGGGTCCGACGATCGCGTCGAGTGCGAGGTCCGCGAGCCCCTCGGCCATGAGACATTGCGGGGTGTTGACCACGAACAGCGTCTGTTCGGCCTGACCGCCCGCGTGGACGAGACCGGCCTCCTTCCGGCAGTGCTCGGTGTGGTGACCGGGGTAGGACTCGTGGGCGATGAGGTGCGGAAGGTGCGCCATGTGTTGTTTCAGGTCGGAGTTGATCGCCACCGTCGACCGGTAGTCACCGAGGTAGTAGTTGAATCCCGACCACGGCTTGTCCCCCACCACCTCGTAGGTCACCTGCTCGTGGTCGGGCAGCGGGAACCGGGAGCGCACCCGCTCGCGCAGGGCCGAGGAGAAGGCGAGCACGCAGTCCTCGAGCCGTTCCGGCGGTATCTCGTCGGCGGCGCGATGAGCCCGCACTCGGTCGGCGAGCGGGCCCGACCCCGGCAGCACCTCGTCCATCGCCCGATGCGCCTGCCGGTAGTCCTCGGGATCCCCCGCGGTGATGCGAACGTCGAAGTACGCCTGCACCTCGTCGACGAAACCGATGTCCTCGCCGCCGAGCTTGCGCGCCGAGCACTCGAGCGCACGCAGGTGCACCTCCAGAAATGCGGTGCGATCGGCGGACAGATCCGTCGACGTCAACTCGGCGCGGAGTTCCGCAGCGCGCCGCGCGAGAGCCGCCGGCTGCGGCGGCGGCGCGTTCTCCACCTGCCGGCGCAGGGCCGGATCACCGGTGTACGCGTCGACGAAGCCGTTCTCGATGCGGTCGAAGGACAGACCGAGCAGGAGATACTCACGAACCAGAGTCGCAGCGTGCATGGTTTTCGACACTAGTCCTCGTGATCGGTGACGGTGTCGGGCCGATGCGCCCCACCCGAGTGGTCACTCGGGTGGGGCACCGCGCACAATTCCCCCATGGAGACAGCGTGTCCCGAGTGAACGAGTCGAGTCCGTACGTGGAATTCGACCGCCGTCAATGGCGCACCCTGCGCAATTCGACGCCGCTCGTGCTCACCGAGGACGAGCTGACCGGACTCCGTGGGCTCGGCGAGCAGATCGACCTCGACGAGGTCGCGGAGGTCTACCTGCCTCTCGCGCGTCTGATCCACCTCCAGGTCGCCGCCCGGCAACGATTGTTCGCAGCCACCGCGACGTTCCTCGGCGAGAAGACTCCGGACCGGCAGGTCCCGTTCGTCATCGGCATCGCCGGGTCGGTCGCCGTCGGCAAGTCGACGACGGCCCGTGTGCTCCAGGCCCTGCTCGCCCGGTGGGAGCACCATCCTCGGGTCGACCTCGTCACTACCGACGGTTTCCTCCACCCGACGGCCGAGCTGATTCGGCGAAACATCATGCATCGCAAAGGTTTTCCCGAGAGCTACGATCGTCGCAAGCTGCTCCGGTTCGTCACCGAGGTCAAGTCCGGCTCGGAAGCGGTTCGGGCGCCGGTCTATTCGCACATCTCCTACGACATCGTGCCCGGTGAATTCACCGAGGTGCGCCAGCCGGACATCCTCGTCATCGAGGGTCTCAACGTCCTGCAGACCGGCCCGCGACTCATGGTGTCCGATCTGTTCGATTTCTCCATATATGTCGACGCACGGATCGAGGACATCGAGAAGTGGTACGTGGACCGATTTCTCGCGCTCCGAACCACCTCGTTCGCCGACCCTCGGTCGCACTTCCACCATTACTCCGGACTGTCGGACGAGCACGCACGCCTGGCCGCCGCCGACATCTGGCAGTCGATCAACCGACCTAATCTGGTGGAGAACATCCTTCCCACCCGACCTCGCGCGACGCTCGTCCTGCGCAAGGACGCCGACCACGCCATCAATCGGTTGCGACTGCGAAAGCTCTGAGCGAGGCGGCAGCAGCGGACGGCCGAGTCGAACCGGGTCGGTCAGGCGCCGAAACGGCGGTGCCGCGCGGCGAAATCACGCAGCGCGCGGAGGAAGTCCACGCGGCGGAACTCGGGCCAGTAGGCCTCGGTGAACCAGATCTCCGAGTACGCGCTCTGCCACAGCAGGAACCCGGACAGTCGCTGCTCTCCGGAGGTGCGAATCACCAGATCGGGGTCCGGCTGCCCCGAGGTGTAGAGATGGGCGTCGATGCCCTCCACCGTGACGGCGTCGACCAGATCGCCACCCTCGGTTCCGCGCTCGACCTCGTCGACGAGGAGCGAGCGGACGGCGTCGGCGATCTCCTGCCGACCTCCGTATCCGACGGCAACGTTCACGTGGGTGCCGGTGCGCCCCCCGGTCCCGGCCGCGGCGTCACGGAGTCGGCGCGCGGATTCCGCCGGTAGCAACTCCATCGTGCCGACGATCTTCACGCTCCAGTTCTTGCCCGGACCGCTGATCTCCTCGACGACGTCGGTGATGATCTCGAGCAGGGAATCGAGCTCGTCCGGGGTACGCCGGAGGTTCTCCGTGGAGAGAAGGTAGATCGTGGCCATCTCGATCCCGGCCATGTCGCACCAGGTGAGGAGTTCGGCGATCTTCAGCGCCCCCATCCGGTGGCCGTGACTGACGTCGGTGAACCCGTTCTCCCTGGCCCACCGCCGATTTCCGTCGCACATGACCGCGACGTGTCGGGGTTGCCGAGCGCCCTCGAGCTGGCGCAGGAGCCGCCGCTCGTACAGCGAATAGAGCAGACCGCGAGCCTTCACTCAGGTCCCCGCTTTCGCCGTTGTCGACACGGAGGACCACCATACGCCCGGATCGGTTTCCCTCCGGTGCGCCCGGGTACTCGCCCGAGGACCGGTGGAACGGAAGATCGGCACAACCGCCGAGCAGCCGAACCCCAGACCAGCCGAACCGCAGACCAGGAGAACCCATGAGCGTGACCTCCGCGGACGCGGTGGTGATCGGCGCCGGGCACAACGGGCTGGTGGCCGCCACCGCCCTCGCCGACGCCGGCTGGGACGTCGTCGTCCTCGAAGGACAACCCACCCCCGGCGGCGCGGTACGCAGCGCCGAGCTCACGGACGGCTACGTCAGCGACCTCTTCAGCGCCTTCTACCCGATGGGCGTCGCCTCCCCCGCCATGACCGCGCTCGAACTCGATCGCGTGGGACTGCGGTGGACTCACTCGCCGACCGTCTACGGCCACGCTCGACACGCGTTCGACGAGGACGCGCCGGTGGTGCACCACCGACCCGAGGACACCGCGGCCGTTCTCGCCGCCCACGATCCGCGGGACGGCGATGCCTGGATGGATCTTTTCGAGCAGTGGAACCGCATCCGCGACCCACTGCTCGCGTCGTTGTTCGGCGCGTCGTTTCCGCCCGTGCGCGGCGCGGCCCGCCTCTTCCGCGAGCTCGGTACCGCGGACACCGTTCGCTTCCTGCGGTTCGCCCTGCTCCCCGCACGCGCGATGGCGCACGAACTCTTCCACAGCGAGGCCGCACGGGTTCTGCTCCTGGGAAACGCCATGCACACCGACGTCCCGACCGACGCTCCGGGCGGCGGAATCATGGGCTACCTGCTGACGATGCTCGCGCAGGACAGCGGGTTCCCGGTACCGGTGGGCGGGGCCGGAGAACTGACAGCGGCAATGGTGCGTCGGGCCGAGTCCGCCGGCGCTCGGGTGCTGTGCGATCAGGACGTCGTCGACATCGAGGTCCGCGGCGGAACCGCGGTCGCTGCGCGGACGTCCTCCGGGGACACCTTCCGCGCCCGGCGAGCCATCGTCGCGGACGTCTCCGCACCCGCCCTGTACTCGTCTCTCCTTCCGTCGGATGCCGTTCCTTCCGCGTTGCGTCGCGAACTCCGCACGTTCGAGTGGGACACCCCGGTGGTGAAGGTGAACTACGCGCTCTCCGAGCCCATTCCGTGGCGGTCGCCCAGCCTGCAGGGTGCCGGCACCGTACATCTCGGGGCCGACGACGACGGCCTGGTGCGCTGGAATGCCGACCTCGTGACCGGGCGCGTCCCGGACCGTCCGTTCATGCTGTTCGGCCAGATGACGACCGCCGACCCGACGCGGTCACCGGCGGGGACCGAGAGCGCATGGGCGTACACGCACCTCCCGCGGGGCGTGGTCGACGACGCCTCGGCGGACACCCTCGCCGACCGCGTCGACGCGGTTCTGGAGGAACACGCGCCCGGCACGATGTCCACCGTCGTGGGTCGACACGTGCAGCGGCCGAGCGATCTGACCGCTCACGACGCGAACCTGGTCGGCGGAGCGGTGAACGGTGGCACGTCGCAATTGCAACAGCAACTGGTGTTCCGGCCCACGGTGGGTCTGGGCCGAGCCGAGACCCCGATCCGGAACCTGTTCCTGGGCAGTGCCTCGGCGCACCCGGGGGGCGGGGTTCACGGTGCGCCCGGCCTCAACGCCGCTCGATCCGCGCTGCGGCAGCACGGGCCGGCCGGGCGGATTCATCGCCGGGTGACCAGCACATTGCTGGATGCGGTGATCGGGGATCGGTCACACTGAGCGGATGACCAACTTACGGTAGCGTAACTTCCGTGACTGTCTTCGGGCTCGACGAACTACCCGTCAAGCCGCGAATGCGGGGGTGGATCCACCTGTACGCGTTCGCGGTGTCCGTCGTGTGCGGCATCGTTCTGGTGACGCTGGCCTTCACGCTGGGTTCCGTGCGCGCAGGTCTCGCGGTGACGGTGTACGCCGTCACCACCTGCCTTCTGTTCGGTGTCAGCGCCACGTATCACCGCGTCACGTGGCGCACGCCGGCCAGCCGGATCTGGATGAAACGCGCCGACCACTCGATGATCTTTCTGTTCATCGCCGGCAGCTACACGCCCTTCGCGCTGCTGGGGCTCTCTCCCTCGACCGGCGACACGATCATGATCGTGGTGTGGGCCGGCGCGCTCGGCGGCGTCGCTCTCAAGATGCTGTGGCCGACCGCGCCCAGCTGGGTCGGCGTACCGCTGTACCTGATCCTCGGATGGGCCATCGTCCCGGTCGCCGGACAACTGACCGCCACGATGGGCGTCGCGCCGATGGCGTTGCTGGTGGCCGGCGGCGTGTTCTACAGCGTCGGAGCCGTTCTGTACGCCACCAAGTGGCCCAATCCGTGGCCCGGCACCTTCGGGCACCACGAGTTCTTCCACGCCGCGACGGTCATCGCGGCTCTGTGCCACTACATCGCGGTGTGGCTGCTCATCTTCTGACCGCGAGCCGACACGCGTCGGATGCGATCAGGTCGGTCGACGGTCGATTCCGTCGCGATCGGTCCCCTCGTCGGCCACCTGATCGGGGGTCGGGTCGTCGGGCTCGAACGATGCCGGCAGCTTCTTGAAGCGACTGTTCATGGACCGCACCAGAAATGCGGTGCCGACCAGCAACAACAGGATGATGACCAGTCCCACGGGTGAGGCCTTGCCGAACTCCGGGCCGGTGCTCTGCTGAGCGTGCAGCACCACGTCGGAGGCCTGCGCGAGCCACAGCGCGTTCGTCACCGTGTTCATGCGTCACCACCGACGCCGACGAACAGGTCGGTCTCCGGCATGGACGTCCGCACGCGGGTGCGGGCGAGCTCGTACTCCTCGGTGGGCCACAGCTTCTGCTGGACCTCGATCGGCACGGCGAAGAAGCGTCCGTTGGGATCGATCTGCGTGCGGTGCGCGCGCAGCGCGTCGTCACGCTGCTGGAAGAACTCCGAGCATTCCACCTGGGTGGTGATGCGCTCCATGATCTCGTCGCGATCCGCCGACCAATTGGCGAGCCACTCCGTGTAGGGACCCTCCTCGCCCCGCGCGATGACCTCGTCGTTGAACAGCTGCATCCGCTTGCGGATGAATCCGTGCGAGTAGTACAGCTTGGAGACCTCCCAGGCCTCCCCCGTGTCCGGGTACTGCTCGGGGTCGGCAGCCGCCTCGTACGCGGCGACGGACACCTCGTGGCAGCGGATGTGATCCGGATGCGGGTAGCCACCCTTCTCGTCGTACGTCGTCATGACGTGCGGCTTGAAGTCACGCACCACCTTCACGAGCGCCTCGGTCGACTCCTCGAGCGGGACCAGCGCGAAGCAACCCTCGGGAAGCGGTGGGAGCGGGTCCCCCTCCGGTAGGCCGGAATCCACGAAACCCAACCAGGTCTGGTCCACGCCCAGGATCGCGGCGGCAGACGCCATTTCTTCCCGGCGCACCTCGGACAGGCGTTCCCGGATTCCGGGAATGTCCATCGCGGGATTGAGGATGTCGCCGCGTTCGCCGCCCGTCAGCGTGACCACCAGAACCTCGTGGCCCTCCGCCGCATAGCGGGCCATCGTGGCCGCGCCCTTGCTGGATTCGTCGTCGGGATGGGCGTGCACTGCCATCAACCGCAGTCCGCTCACGTGTTCCTCACTTCGGTTCTCATCGCTGTCCATCGTGCCACTGACGTCCATGGTCCCACTTCTCGGCAGCCGCACCGACCTCCGGTCCGCCCACACGACGCAGATCACGTTCGCGTGCGGCAAGGACCTCCTACAGGCCGGGTACCGTGGATGTCCTATGAGCAAGTCGACACCGGCGGGACCGACTGCGTCCACGCCGCTCCCCGAAGGTCGTTATCCGTCGGGACACAGCGCCACCCCGTCGCGAATCCTCGCGATCGCGCTGACCGCGCTCGTCATCGCCCTCGGCGGCGCCGTCGCGTACCTCGGCTACACCAAGTTCACGAACAACGACGTCGAGGGAAACCTGGTGTCCTTCGACATCGTCGACGACAGTTCGGTCGACATCCTCCTCACCGTCACTCGTGACGATCCGTCGCAACCCGCCGTCTGCATCGTCCGGGCGCGGTCCCGGGACGGATCGGAGACCGGTCGCCGGGAGGTCGTGGTTCCCGCGTCGGATTCGGGCAGCGTGGAGATCCGCACCACCGTCGTCACCTCGGCTCCTCCCGGCATGGCCGACCTGTTCGGATGCGGTCTGACCGTTCCGGGGTACCTGTCCGGACGGTGACCTCCACGCGGACGGCGGGAAACAGTCCGGGCGTTCCGTGGTAAATTGTCCAGGTACACGGCTCACCTTGTGGTGCCGTGTATTACTGCATTTCCGGGCGTGCGCAGGCAGTTCGCCGCACCCCGGCCCCCGCTTTTCCGAGCAAGGAGTGATCGAGATGACCGAGACCCAGGTGACGTGGCTGACCCAGGAGTCGCACGATCGGCTCAAGGGCGAACTCGACCAGCTCATCGCGAACCGACCGGTCATCGCCGCCGAGATCAACGAGCGGCGTGAAGAGGGCGACCTCAAGGAGAACGGTGGCTACCACGCCGCCCGTGAGGACCAGGGTCAGCAGGAAGCGCGTATTCGCCAGCTCCAGGAACTGTTGAACAACGCCAAGGTCGGCGAGGCACCCACGCAGTCCGGCGTCGCACTGCCCGGATCGGTCGTCAAGGTCTACTACGACGGTGACGAGTCGGACTCCGAGACCTTCCTCATCGCCACCCGTGAAGAGGGCGCCCGCGACGGCAAGCTCGAGGTCTACTCCCCCAACTCCCCGCTCGGTGGCGCGCTCATCGACGCCAAGGTCGGCGACACCCGGGAGTACACGCTGCCCAACGGAAAGACGATGAAGGTCACACTCGTCAGCGCGGAGCCGTACCACAACTGATCCGCACAACCCGCTCGACCTGCACCGTCTCCGTTCGGAGGCGGTGCAGCGTCGTGTCCGGACCTCTCGTTGCGCTTCTCGGACGGGAATACCCGTGGGGTTCCCGGGCGCTGCGTGTAACGGCCGGTCACCCGAGAAGCGATGTCAGGAGCGGAGGTGCAACAACAATGAGTCTTGCAACCAAGGCATTCGCAGGTTTCGACATCGACGGCATGCACGTACGCCTCGTGGTCACCGATTCCTCCTGCGTCCGCGACGCGGCCGAGGCCGCTCGCGTCGAACTCGATGCTTCGCTGGACGTCACCTCGTCCGACCGCCCGAACTCCGAGCTCAGCACCCTGAACCGCTCGTTCGGGCGCACCGTCCGCATCTCCCCCGCGCTGCGCACCCAACTGCAGCACGCCCTCGACGCCGCCGCGCTGACCGCCGGTGCCGTCGATCCGGTCCGCACCTCGTCCGCGTCGAACGACGCATCCTGGGACGAGATCGAGCTGGACGCCACCACCGTCCGCCTCCCCGCCTGGTGCACCGTGAACCTCGACGCCACCGCGCTCGCCGTCACGGTGGACCGCATCACCTCCTCGCTCGCGGCCCGCTTCGGTTGCGGCGTTCTCATCTCCGTCGCCGACCACGTCGCCGTCGCCGGACCGAACCCCGTCAGCGGCTGGCAGGTCTCGCTCGCCTCGGGTCAGGTGTCGATCACCTCGGGCACGACACTGGTCACCCGCAGTGCCGCCGCGACGGCGACCGTCACGGCATCGTCCGCCGTCGTCGCCGCAGCTCTGTCGGACGCAGCCGCCCACGGGGACATCGAGTCCCTCGCCGGCACCGCCGAGCGGGCGTCGGCGCAGTTCGTCACCGCGGCCTGACCACCGTTCGTCACCGCGGTCCGGCCGCCGGTCGTCACCGCGCCCCGGCCGCCGACCGTTACCGCGGCCCGGCCGCAGCGTACCGTTACTCCTGGACCTGCACGTCGTAGCCGCTGTCGCTCAACGCGGCCAGTACCGCCGCGCGGTGGTCGGGCCCACGAGTTTCCAGCGTCATCATGATCTCGACCTCGTCGAGCGCCAGCCGGTCCGCGGTGCGGGCGTGGATCACGTCGACCACGCTCGCCGCCGTGTCCCGGACCACGCCGAGTACGCCGACCAGCCCACCGGGACGATCGGGGATGACGATCCGAACCGCCAGGTAGCGGCCGGCCGCCCGCAGTCCGTGCGCCACGACATGGGTGAGCAGCAGGGGATCGATGTTGCCACCGGACAGGACGGCCACGATCGGGCCGTCACCCGCGAACCGACTCGGGTGATCCATCAACGCGGCCGCCGCCGCGGCGCCTGCGGGTTCGACGATCAGTTTGGCCCGCTCCATGCACAGCAGCAGAGCGCGCGAGAGCGCATCCTCGCTGACCGTGACGACCGAATCCACGAGTTCGTCGACGTGGGCGAACGGAACGTCGCCCGGCATTCCCACGGCGATCCCGTCGGCCATCGTGGACATCGACGTCGCTCGGACCGGTGTCCCGGCCTTCAGCGAACCCGGCCACGCCGCCGCCTGTTCGGCCTGCACACCGACCACGCGGACGTCCTTGCCGCTGAGCGCGACCGCGGCCGCGACGCCGGCCACCAGACCCCCACCGCCGGTGGGCACCACGATGGTGCCGACGTCCGGCATCTGGTCCAGGATCTCGACTCCGACCGTGGCCTGCCCGGCCACCACGTCGATGTGATCGAACGGGTGGATCAGGACGGCCCCGGTCTCGTCGGCGAAGTCACGCGCAGCCACCAGTGCGTCGTCGACGGTGGTGCCCACCTGGTGGATCTGCGCGCCGTACGCCTTGGTGGCCACCACCTTGGGCAGCGGCGCACCGATCGGCATGAACACCGTCGAGGACGCGCCGAGTTCCGATGCCGCCCAGGCCACCCCCTGCGCGTGATTGCCCGCGCTGGCGGCGACCACTCCGCGAGCCCGTTCGGCGTCGGTCAACCGGGCGATGCGGTTGTACGCACCGCGCGGCTTGAACGAGCCGGTCCGTTGCAGGTTCTCGCACTTGAGCCAGACCTGGCGGCCGGTTCGATCGCTGAGCACACGAGAGGCGACCAGCGGGGTTCGCCTCATCACCGGACCCAGCAGGGCCAGCGCTCGATCGAGCTGGTCCTGCGTCACGAGGTTCATCGTCCGAGGATAAGCCGGATCGGTCGAATCAGCCGAGGGCCTGCTCGATGTCACCCACCAGATCGGCGCCGTCCTCGATGCCGACGGAGAACCGGACCAGATCGTCCGGGACCTCGAGCTTGGATCCGGCCGTCGACGCGTGGGTCATGGCACCGGGGTGCTCGATGAGCGACTCGACACCGCCCAGCGACTCGGCCAACGTGAAGATCTCCGTGCGTGCGCACAGATCGAGAGCGGCCTGGCGTCCCCCCGCGAGGCGAGCCGACACCATGCCGCCGAAGCGGCGCATCTGCTTCGCCGCGACCGCGTGGGACGGGTGCTCGGGCGATCCGGGGTAGATCACGCTCGACACGGCCGGGTGCGAGTTCAGCAGCTCGACCAGCATCTCGGCGTTGTCGCTGTGCCGCTCCATGCGCAGTGCCAGGGTCTTGATCCCACGCAGTGTGAGGAAGGCGTCGAACGGCCCCGGAACGGCGCCGGCCCCGTTCTGCAGGAAGGCGAACCCGGCGTCGAGTTCCTCGTCGTTCGTCACCAACGCGCCGCCGACGACGTCGGAGTGCCCACCGATGTACTTCGTGGTCGAGTGCAGGACGATGTCCGCGCCCAGCGGGATGGGTTGCTGGAGGTACGGGGACGCGAACGTGTTGTCCACCAACAGCTTCGCACCGGCCTCGTGGGCCACGCCCGCGAGCGCCTCGATGTCTCCCACGTTCAGCAACGGGTTGGTGGGGGTCTCGACCCACACCAGCTTGGTGTTCGGTCGGATCGCCTGCCGGACGGCGTCGACGTCGGACACCGCGGCGACCGAGTACTCGATGCCCCACTGGGTGAAGACCTTGTCGATCAACCGGAACGTGCCGCCGTAGGCGTCGTCGGGGATGACCAGGTGGTCACCGGGTCGCAGCACGGTGCGCAGTACGCAGTCCGTCGCCGCCATGCCCGACGCGAATGCGCGGCCGAAGTGGCCGAGTTCGAGAGCCGCCAGGTTGGCTTCGAGCGGTCGGCGCGTCGGGTTTCCGGTGCGTGCGTACTCGAAGCCGTTCCGCATCCCTCCGACGCCGTCCTGTTGGAACGTGGAGCTGGCGTAGATCGGGACGTTGACCGCCCCGGTCAGCGCATCGGGTTCGTATCCCGCGTGTACGGCGCGCGTGGAGAAACCCTGCCAGGACGAGGTGTCGGACTTGCTCCGCTGCTCACTCATACCGATCAGCCTATCGGCGCCGACAACCCCGGCGGTCAGGAGGCGGCGTTGACGAACCCCAGCAGATCGTGGCGAGTGATGACGCCCACGGGCTTTCCGTCCTCGACCACCATGAGGGCGTCGGTCTCGCCGAGCATCTTCGTCGCCGTCGACACCAACTCGCCGGCACCGACCATGGGGAACGCCGCGCTCATGTGCTTCGACACGGCGTCCGACATGGCCGCCCGCCCCTCGAACACCGCGCTCAGCAGGTCGCGCTCGCTGACGCTGCCCGCAACCTCACCGGCCATGACGGGCGGTTCCGCACCGACCACCGGCATCTGCGACACGCCGTACTCCTGCAGGATCTCGATCGCGTCGCGCAACGTTTCGGAGGGGTGGGTGTGCACCAGGTCGGGCAGGTCGCCGGACTTGCCCCGCAGCACGTCACCGATCAGCGGTTCGGTCTTGTCACCGTCGAGCGGGGTGCGCAGGAACCCGTAGGAACTCATCCACTTGTCGTTGAAAATCTTGCCGAGGTAACCGCGGCCACCGTCGGGCAGCAACACCACCACGAGTGCGTCGGGACCTTCGCGCTCGGCGACCTCGAGCGCGGCGACCATGGCCATACCGCAGGATCCACCCACCAGCAGCCCCTCCTCGCGGGCGAGACGGCGGGTCATCTCGAACGAGTCGGCGTCGGACACGGCGATGATCTCGTCGGGAATGGCGGGGTCGTACGCGCTGGGCCAGAAGTCCTCGCCCACGCCCTCGACGAGGTAGGGCCGGCCGGTGCCGCCCGAGTAGACCGAACCCTCGGGGTCGGCTCCGATGACCTTCACGGTCCCGCCGGACATCTCCTTGAGATACCGGCCCACTCCGGTGATGGTTCCACCGGTGCCGACACCCGCGACGAAGTGCGTGATCTTGCCGTCGGTGTCGTTCCAGATCTCGGGTCCGGTGGTCTCGTAGTGGCTCTCGGGTCCGGCGGGGTTGGCGTACTGGTTGGGCTTCCAGGCGCCGTCGATCTCCCGCACCAGACGGTCGGAGACGCTGTAGTAACTGTTGGGGTCCTCCGGTGCCACCGCGGTGGGGCACACGACGACCTGGGCGCCGTACGCCCGCAGCACGTTGCGCTTGTCCTCGCCCACCTTGTCCGGGCACACGAACACGCACTTGTACCCGCGCTGCTGCGCGACCAGAGCCAGGCCGACTCCGGTGTTCCCCGACGTGGGCTCGACGATGGTCCCACCGGGGCGGAGCTCGCCCGATGCCTCGGCGGCGTCGACCATCTTGACCGCGATGCGGTCCTTCGCGCTCCCGCCGGGATTGAGGTACTCGATCTTCGCGGCGAGGGTGGCCGCCCCCTCGGCCACCACCGAGTTCACCTTCACCAGCGGGGTGTTGCCGATGAGGTCGACGACGTGGTTCGCAATGCGCATGGCACCATTCTCCCAGACGGCCGCCGACCCCTCCGACCCGGACACCGCCCTAGAATCGAGAGCGTGACACAGGGCAGTTGGAGAAGCGCGGCACGCGCCGGTGCGGCCACCGTGGTCGCCGGATCCGGTGCGGGCACGCTGTCGTGGGCCGCGTACCGCCACCTCATCGGACAGGCGACGACAGCGCGCACCGTCATCGGTCGAACCACGGCCAAACCACCCGAGGCCGACGGCGTCTACACCGCCGGGTGCGACGCCCCACAGAGGTGGCGGCGTGGCGTGGAATGCGACATCCATCTCATGATCTTCGGTGATTCGACGGCCGCCGGGATCGGGTGCCTCGTCGCCGACGAGGTTCCCGGGGTACTGGTCGCGCGTGGCCTGGCCGAGGAGACCGGAAAACGAATTCGGTTGAGCACGAAAGCCATTCCCGGCGCCACGTCGAAGGGCCTGGAGGGCCAGGTCGACGCCATGCTGATCGCCGGTCCACCGCCGGACGCCGCCGTGATCTTCATCGGGGCCAACGACGTCACCAAGAAGCACGCGGTCTCGTCGTCCGCGGAACGTCTGGGCACCGCGGTCTCCCGGTTGCGCGACAAGGGCACCGTCGTGGTCGTCGGAACCTGTCCCGATCTCGGCGTCGTCACCGCCATACCCCAACCCCTGCGCAGCGTCGTCCGCACGTGGGGACACCGTCTCGCACGCGCCCAGACCTCGGCCACCCTCGCCGCGGGCGGCCATCCCGTCGCTCTCGCGGACCTGCTCGCGCCGGAGTTCCTGGCCGCGCCCGATCGCATGTTCTCCGCCGACCGCTTCCACCCGTCCGCGGCCGGGTACGAGCTCGCCGCGCAGCAGGTCCTCCCCGTGCTCGCCGCCGCGCTCGGCGAGTGGGCCGGTGGTCCGCTTCCCACCCTGCCCACCGTGTCGGACGTCGCCGAGTCCCGTCGGTTCGTCGCGCGCCTCACCGACGCCGCCAACCGGCACGTCATGCGCCGGGAGCCCCGAGCCGACCTGCCGTAGGCGACCGGGCGGAGGGGGCGCCGTGTACGAGGAATGTCACACTCAGGACGAATGCCCCCACCACACGAGGAGTTCCGCACATGCCAGAAGCAGTGATCGTGTCCATCGCACGCTCTCCCATCGGCCGCGCCATGAAGGGGTCGCTCGTCAGCATGCGACCGGACGACCTCGCGGCACAGATGGTGAAGGCCGCCCTGGACAAGGTTCCCGCCCTCGACCCCACGCAGATCGACGACCTGATCATGGGCTGCGGTCTTCCCGGCGGCGAGCAGGGCTTCAACATCGGCCGCAACGTCGCGATTCAGCTGGGGTATGACTTCCTCCCCGGCACCACCGTCACCCGGTACTGCTCGTCCTCGCTGCAGACGACGCGCATGGCGCTGCACGCGATCAAGGCCGGCGAGGGTGACGTGTTCATCTCCGCGGGTGTCGAGACCGTGTCCCGCTTCGTCAAGGGCAACTCCGACTCGTTGCCGGACACCCAGAACGCCGTCTACGCCGACGCGCAGGCACGCACCGCGAAGCTCGCCGAGGGCGGCGAGAAGTGGGTCGACCCTCGCGAGTCCGGCAATCTGCCCGACGCGTACATCGCCATGGGTCAGACGGCGGAGAACGTCGCGCAGGTCACCGGCATCTCCCGCGAGGAGCAGGACCGGTGGGGCGTGCGGTCGCAGAACCGCGCCGAGGAGGCCATCGCCAAGGGTCACTTCGCCAACGAGATCACCCCGGTCACCCTGGCCGACGGCACCGTCGTCAGCACCGACGACGGTCCCCGCGCGGGAACGAAGTACGAGGTGGTCAGCCAGCTCAAGCCCATCTTCCGGCCCGACGGCACCGTGACCGCCGGCAACGCGTGCCCGCTCAACGACGGTGCCGCCGCCCTGGTGATCATGTCCGACACCAAGGCCAAGGAACTCGGCCTGACCCCGCTGGCGCGCATCGTGTCCACGGGTGTCTCCGGTCTGTCCCCCGAGATCATGGGCCTCGGTCCGATCGAGGCGTCGAAGAAGGCCCTCGCGCTGGCCGGCAAGACGATCGACGACATCGATCTGGTCGAGATCAACGAGGCCTTCGCGGTGCAGGTCATCGGTTCGGCGCGCGAGCTGAAGATCGACGAGGACAAGCTCAACGTCTCCGGCGGCGCGATCGCCCTGGGCCACCCGTTCGGTATGACGGGCGCTCGCATCACCGCGACCTTGCTCAACAACCTGCAGGCGCACGACAAGCAGTTCGGTCTCGAGACCATGTGCGTCGGTGGCGGACAGGGCATGGCGATGGTGCTCGAACGCCTCAGCTGAGTTCTCCCGGACGACGAGAAGGGCCCCGAGCGCGTGCGCTCGGGGCCCTTCTTCGTGCGGACTGCTAGTCGTTGTTGAAGTAGCTCAGCAGACGCAGGATCTCGACGTACAGCCACACCAGCGTGATGGTCAGGCCGAGAGCGACACCCCAGGCGGCCTTCTCCGGCGCCTGCGCGCGGATCAGCTGATCGGCCTGGTCGAAGTCCAGCAGGAAGCTGAACGCGGCGATACCGATGCACACGAGGCTGAAGACGATGGCGAGCGGGCCGCCGTCACGCAGGCCGAAGCCGCCGTCCATGAAGAAGCTGGCGATCAGGTTGCCGAGCATGAGAACCACGACACCGATGAGCGCGCCGACGATCATGCGGGTCAGGCGCGGCGTCACCCGGATGGCACCGGTCTTGTAGACGACGAGCATGCCGAAGAAGACACCGAAGGTGCCGAGGACGGCCTGGGCGATCAGCGCACTGCCACCCACTCCGCCGAACGCCACGTTGGTGAACATGAGCGACAGCGCACCGAGGAACACACCCTCGGCGGCGGCGTAGGCCAACACGATGCCGGGGTTGTCCATCTTGCGGCCGAACACGGCCACGAGCACCAGGACGAGTCCGATGATGCCGCCGCCGATGACGAACAGCGGTGCGAGCGACGGATTGTTGCTCGCCATGACGTAGGAGATGATCGCGGTGACCGTGAGCACGCCGAGCGTGGTCGCGGTCTTGGTGACCACGTCGTCGATGGTCATCGCGCGAGGCGCGTCACCGGTCTGGTAGGGCTGCGGAGCGCTCTGGGGTGCTCCGTACTGCTGGGTGACCGCGCCGGCACCGGCCGCGGCGGATCCGAACGAGGCGTAGCCGCCGCCCCCCTGCTTGGGCAGATTGCGGAACACCGGGTTGCTGGAACTGCGCACCGTGTCTCATCCCTTTCGTATGTACTCGAGTCGTGGAACCACCCGAGAAACCTCGATCCGAGCCGTATTGACTAGGACCTTCTATCTCACCAACGAGTACGCGGGCGTCAGAAGTTCCCGCCGCACGGAATCGTTCGGACAAAACGGACTCTACCGGTCTCCCGGCGGTGTTTCGCACCGAACACTCGGGGGAAGACAACCGGCATGAGCATCGAAGACGGACCGGGTGACACGCTCGACCAGAGCGAGAGCGTCGACTCGAACGAAGTGGGAGTGGGCGACGACGTGGTGACGCCGCCAGACTCCTGGAGTGAGGCGAACAAGTTCGGCACCACCGAGCGCGAGGCGCTCGAAGGCGAAACCTTGGATCAGAAACTGGCCGAGGAAGTACCCGACGTACCGCTCGAGGACGATCTGGCCGATCCGGTGTCCGTGACACCCGACAGCGACCTCACCGAGGACCTGGTCGACCGTGTGATCGACAGCGACGACGAGAACGACTATCTCGCGGCCGATCGAGACGACGCCAAGGACGCCGACGTGGTCGACGGCACCATCGTCGAGAACTCCGCGACGCACCGCGGCCAGATCGACGGCACCCCGGAGGACGACGGCTCCTTCTACTCCTGACCGATCGTCGGCACGCCCCGGTTCACCGTCACCTGATCGTTCGGGTGACGGTGAACTTGTCGTTGCGGCCGACGACCTCGGTGGGTCCGACCATGCGAGCCAGCATCGATCGGAACCGCAGGTGCGTGTTGTGTACCGCCCACAACTCGCCGCCGGGCCGCAGGACTCGGCGGGACGCGGCGAACAGTTTCTCGGCACCCCCGGTGTGCACCGCAGCGTTCTCGTGGAACGGGGGGTTGCACACGATCAGATCGACGCTCGCGTCCGGTTCCGCCGACATCGCGTCGTCACGACGCGTGAGCACCTGCACGCCGTTGGCCGCGGCCGTCGCGGCTGCCGACGCCACCGCGGCGGAGGACCGATCCGTCGCGACGACGGTGGCGGTGGGTCGCAACTGCGCCATGCGAACCGCGAGGATTCCGGAGCCGCAGCCCAGATCGACGATCGATCCGGCGTGGGAGGGCGTGCGGTCGAGGAACGAGCAGAGGAATCGCGTACCGAGGTCCAGCCGTTCGCCCGAGAACACGGCCCCGTGCGCCACCACGGTGAGACCGAGATCCGCGTGATGCGAGGTGGCCGGGAACCTCGAATCCTCCGGTGCCCGGGGACCGGTGATGCGGGGACCCGTGGTGCGGGGACCCGTGGCGATCAGCCCTCGGGACTTCTGCACCGCACGGGTCACGGACACCGTCTCGAAGTGTCGCCCCAACACGTCGTTCATGGTGCGGGACATGTGCTTGAGGCGCCCCGCTGCGAACACCTGCACCGAGGGGTCCGCCCAGCGGGCCACCGCCTCGGCCATCTCGTCGAGCTCGGCGAGAGCCCGCGGCAACTGCAGCAGCACCACCCGAGCCCCGGTCAGCAGGCTCTCTCCGAGTTCGTGATGGGTGAACCGGTCGGTGAGGCCCAGGGCCGCCGCGTTGCGATTCGTCGCGATCTCCGAGGTGATCGGATCCTGATACACCCGTAGGGCCGAGAAGCCATGCGCCACGGCAGCTCCCAGCGTCAGCGCGCCGTAGCGGTCACCGATCACCGCCACCGAACCGTCGGGCGCGGCGGACAGCGCCGTCGATGCCTCCGCGAGCACCAGGCGATCGGAGGCGTCGACGGCGTGCAGATTGGGAGCCTCGACATCGGGGGCTCGCCGCAGTGATTCGAAGATGGTTTCCGGGTCCGACACCGCGACAGTCTCTCACTGTTCGCGAGCAGACCGGCCCCGGTCGCGACCGAGGTGGGGCATCATTGCCGGACATGGGACTGACTGTGGCGATCACCGGCCCGACCGGCGACATCGGTATCTCGGCCGTGGACGAACTCGAACGCGATCCGAGGGTCGACAGGATTCTGGGAATGGCGCGGCGGCCGTTCGATCCGTCGGCCCACGGATGGACCAAGACCGTGTATCGGCAGGGCGACATCCTGGACCGGGATGCGGTCCGCGATTTCGTCGCCGACGCCGACGTCGTGGTCCACCTCGCCTTCCTGATCATGGGATCGCGGTCGGAGAGCGCCCGGATCAATCTCGCCGGCACTCGGAACGTCTTCGAGGCCGCCGTGGCGGCCGAGAGGCCGACCCGGTTGGTCTACACCTCGTCCGTCGCCGCGTACGGCTATCACGCGGACAATCGGGTGCCGCTCACCGAGGACACACCGACGCGCGGATCGGCGGAGCACTACTACTCCGAGCAGAAGGCAGAGCTCGAAGAGGTACTGCACGAGGTCACCGACGGATCAGGCCTCGAGGTGTACGTTCTGCGGCCGTGCATCGTGGCCGGACCCAAGGCCCGGACCCTGGCGGACTCGATGCCGTGGCGGGCGGTCGCCGAGCAGTTGCCTCCCGCCGTCTCCGGCGCAATCGCGGCGATTCCGTTGTTGCGCCCGGTGTTTCCCGACCCCGGTCATCCTCTGCAGCTGATCCACCACGACGACGTGGCGTCGGCGATCGCAGCGTGCGCCACCACCGACGCCGCACCGGGGGCGTTCAACATCGCGGGCGACGGGGTGGTGAGTCTGTCTCGGGTCGCGTCCGCCCTGGGAGCGATTCCCGTGCGGGTGCCCGCGGCGGTCGGATCGGCGGCGTCCGCGATTCTGAAGCGATTGCCGCTGGTTCCCGCCGCCGCGGAGTGGGTGCACGTCGGTCGCACGTCGGTGGTGATGGACACCTCGCGCGCGAAGCACCTGCTGCAGTGGCATCCGCGACACACCAGCGCCGCCACCCTCGACGCCATGGTGGAGGCACTGGACCGACGGTGATTTGCGCACCCGTCGCCGTCCGGTTAATTTGAGTCCGTTCCCGAACTTGAACACCGTTCAATTCGGGACAGAAACCTCGAAGATCAGGAGACGACACGGTGCGTTCGAAGACGTTCTCGGCACGGGATCTGGCGCAGGTCGCGGTGTTCGCCGCCCTCATCGCCGCCCTCGGCCTGCCCGGTTCCATCACGGTCGGCATCAGCGGGGTACCGATCACCCTGCAGACCCTCGGTGTGATCCTGGCCGGCGCCGTGCTCGGCGCGCGCAAGGGTGCGGCGTCGGTTCTCGTTCTGCTCTTCCTGGTGGCCATCGGCCTCCCGCTGCTCGCCGGCGGTCGTGGGGGGCTGGGCGTCTTCGCCGGCCCCACCGTCGGATACCTGGTGGGGTGGGTCTTCGGCGCGTTCGTCATCGGACTGCTCACTCGCCTCGTGCTGCCGAAGTACTCGCTGTGGAGCGGCCTGCTGATCAACGCGGTCGGCGGCATCGTGGTCATCTACGCCTTCGGCGTTCTCGGTCTGCTGCTGCGTACCGACCTGGGTGTCGGCGCCGCGATCGCGACCAACGGCGCCTACGTCCCGGGTGACGCGATCAAGGTCGTCGTCGGCACCGTCGTCGCCACGGGCGTGCACCGCGCCTACCCCGGCCTGATCGCACCTCGGCGCAGGTCGGCCGCCGCGACCGCGGGGTGACGGCCGCGCACCGCGACCCCGTCCTGGTGGCCGCGCGGCGAACCCCCATCGGGACCGCCGGCCATGCATTCGCCGACGCGACCGCGGCCGATCTCGCTGCCGTCGTTCTCGCCGACGTGGCCGAACGCGTTCGCGACCTGGGCCCGATCGACGACGTCGTGCTGGGGAACTGCGTCGGTCCCGGCGGCAACATCGCACGCGTGTCCGCCCTGCAGGCCGGTCTGGGCGTCGGCGTTCCGGGCGTGACCGTCGACCGGCAATGCGGATCCGGTCTCGACGCCGTCGTGACGGCCGCGATGAGGGTGCGCGCCGGGGATGATCTGATCCTCGCCGGCGGGGTCGAGTCCGCGAGCACCGCACCGTGGCGGTTCGTCCCCCCGTCCGCCGGGCGTGACCCCGTTCGCTACACCCGAGCGCCCTTCACCCCCGCGAACACCCCCGATCCGGACATGGGCGTCGCCGCCGACGACCTCGCCCGAGATCTGGGCATCGACCGCGAGCGCCAGGATCGATACGCCGCGCGGTCGCACCGCCTCGCCGCGGCCGCCGACTTCTCGGCCGAGATCGTCCCGACGTTCGGCCGAACCACCGACGAGCGAATCCGACGCGGTCTGACCGTCGACAGGCTCGCCCGGCTCCGCCCCGCGTTCGATCCCGCCGGCACCGCCACCGCCGGGAACTCGTGCGGCATCTCCGACGGCGCCGCCGTGCTCGCCGTCACCACCGCCGAGCGCGCCCGAGGCCGACCCGCGCTGCGCGTCCTCGGCTCGGCCGTCGCCGCGACCGATCCCGCACTGCCCGGACTGTCCCCCGTCCCCGCCATCCGGGCCGCGGTCGCCCGGAGCGGGCTCACCCTCGCCGACATCGGCGTCGTCGAGATCACCGAGGCCTTCGCCTCCGTCGTCCTCGCCGTCGTCGATGCGCTGGACCTCGATCCCGAGCGGGTGTGTCCCGACGGAGGCGCGATAGCGATGGGTCATCCGTGGGGCGCGTCGGGCGCCGTTCTGCTCGTACGGTTGGCTGCTCTGATGTCCCGTGACGATTCCCCCGAGTTCGGTCTCGCGGCCTGCGCCATCGGCGGCGGCCAGGGCGTGGCGATGGTCGTGCAACGGACCACCGCGTGAGCGTCATCCGGTTCGAGAAGGTCTCCCACTCCTACGGAGACCGGTCGGTGCTGCGCGACATCGATCTCGAGATCACCGAACGCCGAGTCGGCATCGTCGGCTCCAACGGGTCCGGCAAATCCACGTTGGCCAGGATGATCAACGGGTTGGTCACCCCCACCTCCGGGACGGTCACGGTCGACGGTCTCGACGTGGCCCGCAAGGGCGGCCGCGTGCGGCGGAAGGTCGGCTTCGTCTTCACCGATCCCGACAACCAGATCGTCATGCCCACCGTCGGCGAGGACCTCGCGTTCTCGCTGCGTCGGACGAAGCTGAGCAAACCGGAGGTCGCCGCCCGCGTCGCGCGCATTCTCGACCGGTTCGGTCTGGCGTCGCACGCCGACCATCCGTCGCATCTGCTCTCCGGCGGACAGAAGCAGATGCTGGCCATCGGCGCCGTACTGATCGGCGAGCCCGAGGTGCTGGTGGCCGACGAGCCGACCACCCTGCTCGATCTGCGCAACACCCGGCTCGTCAGTGGCGTTCTCGAGGGCCTCGACCAGCAGGTCGTCGTCGTCACCCACCATCTGTCGCTTCTCGGTCGATACGACCGCGTCGTCGTCGTGCACGAGGGCACGATCGCCTTCGACGGTTCCCCGGCGGATGCCGTTCCCGCCTACGAGGCGCTGCTCTCGTGATCGGTCTCTTCCGTCCGGGAACCTCCGTTCTGCATCGGCTTCCGGCCGGTGCCAAGTTGCTGGGATTGATGATCGCGATCATCGCCGTGGTCGCGACGGTGCGGCGCCCGCTCGACGTCGCGATCGCCGCTCTGCTCGTCGCCGTTCTCTACGGCGTCGGTCGTATCGGCCCTCGCGTCGCTCTCGCGCAGTTGCGTCCGCTCGTCTGGATGATCGCGATCATCGCCGTCTTCCAGGTGATCATCACCTCGCCGTCCCGCGCCGTCGTGGTCTGCGGTGTGCTGCTGCTCTCCGTGTCCCTGGCGGCGCTGGTGACCGTGACCACGAGGGTGACCGAGATGCTCGACACCTGTGGGCGGGTCATGCAACCGTTACGGCGATTCGGGGTGGACCCGGATCGGGTGGGATTGCTTCTGGCACTGACCATCCGGCTGGTCCCCCTGCTCACCGCGGTCGTCCACGAGGTCTCCGATGCCCGCAAGGCCCGGGGCCTGCAGTGGTCCGTCACCGCATTGGCGACACCCGTCGTGGTGCGGGCTCTGCGCACCGCGGACGCGCTGGGCGAGAGCCTGGTGGCGCGCGGGGTGGACGACCCCGACGAGCCCGACGAGCAGGGCGACGACAGCGGCGAGCAGGGCGACGACCGAATCGAGGACGAGGCGAACCGGGGATCCCGATGACCGACTCCGTCCCCCTCGTCGAGCGCATCGAGCGACGCGTCGCGGCCGACCCCGACTCCCCCGCCCTCGTCGCGGCGGACGCAGTGATGACGTACCGCGAACTGTGGGAGCACTCGGGGGCCGCCCGGTACGGTCTGCCCGGGACCGGTCGAGTGGCCGTGTTGCCGATTTCGGACGTGGGTTCGGTGGTCGTGGTGGTGGCCGCGATTCGCGCCGGACGCAGTGTGTTGCTGCTGCACCGGCACGTTCCCGCGGACCATCTGCGGGAGGTTCTGCGTCTCGGCGGCTGCGACCACGTCGTCGCCTCCTCGAGAGTGCATGCGCGATTACGCCGACTGGGCGTCTCCGGGCCGATCACGACGCCCGACGACGTCGTCGCACTCGGCACCCGGACCAGGGCATCGCAGGAGTTCGCTCCGCCCGAGGACGCCGAGCTGCTCGCGGGACTGACGTCGGGGACGTCGGGGCGACCGAAGCTGTTCGTGCGAGACCGTCGGTCGTGGTCACGCACGCTCGATCGATCCGACGAGGAGTTCACGGTGGATCACCGCTCGACGGTGGCGGCGCCCGGGGTGCTCGACCACACCCACTTCCTGTACGGCGTGCTCCACGGCCTCACCCGAGGCGCGACCGTCGACGTCCGCCCGCTGTCCGCCTGGCCCGCGTCGGGGTTCTCTCCCACACACGTCTACACGGTGCCCACCATCGCCCACGATCTGGTTCACGGTCGTGCGCCGGTACCGCCGTCGATCCGAGAAGTGTTGTCCTCCGGCGCATTCTGGCCCGACGCAGCGCGTCGGGCATTGGTCGCCGCCGTGCCGGGAGTGACCACGGCGCACTACTACGGGGCGTCCGAGCTGTCGATGGTGGCCCTCGGACTCTCGACCGAGAACCCCCCACCGGACTCCGCGGGACGACTGGTCTCCGGTGTCGACGTCGACGTCCGGGACGGCATCGTTCACGTACGCAGCGACATGCTCTTCGATGGCTATCTCGATCGCGGCACCGTCCGGGACGGACCGGAGAACGGGTGGATGTCGGTGGGAGACCGAGGCCTGGTTCGCGACGGGTGGTTGTTCCTGGCCGGGCGCCGCAGCGAGACCATCGTTCGCGGCGGCCTCAACGTCGAACCGACCGATGTCGAACGTGCGTTGCTCGAATTTCCGGGCATCGACGACGCTGCCTGCGCAGGAGCGCCGGACCCTCGGATGGGACACGTGCCCGTGGCCGCCGTCGTCGCGTCCGCACCACCGGACTGGTCCGCATTGCGGCGGCACCTCCGCGCGCGCCTCGACGTCGCCGCGGTTCCCACCCACATCTCGATCGTGGATCGGTTGCCGCGCACGGCCCGTGGCAAACTCGATCGGCCGGCGGTGGTCGATCTGGTCGTGGACCGAGCCTTGCCCTGAGACCTCCGGCTGTAGTCATATTGTCTGGACAAACTATTGACATAGCTTGTGATCTGGATTACAAATTAGGCCGTACCGTGGCCGGCGCGGCACGGGTTCGACCCCCAGCTCGACACCACCGCTTCACCGGCCCCCGCTCGGGCGTTCGAGAAAGAGACCACATGAATCGACACATCCCCCGCCGACGTTCGGCCGCGGCCGCCGCCATGGCGCTCGGCCTCGCACTCGCGGCCGGGTGCTCCAGTTCCGGCGGGGCGCCGCAGTCCTCCGGCGACGACGGCGCGAACGCCGGCACGGCCGACACCCCGCGCGCGGTCGTCGCCATGATCACGCACGAGGTTCCGGGCGACTCGTTCTGGGACCTGATCCGCAAGGGCGCCGAGGCGGCCGCCGCGAAGAGCAACATCGAGCTGCGCTACTCCGCCGACCCCGAGGCACCGAACCAGGCGAACCTGGTGCAGAGCGCCATCGATTCCGGCGTCGACGGAATCGCGGTCACCCTCGCCAAGCCCGACGCCATGGCGCCGGCCGTCGAGGCGGCGGAAGCGGCCGGCATCCCCGTCGTCGCTTTTAACTCCGGCTACGACACCTGGCAGGAGCAGGGGGTCCAGCAGTACTTCGGCCAGGACGAGGTCATCGCCGGCAACGCCGTGGGAGCGCGACTGACCGAGGAGGGCGCGCAGAAGACCCTCTGCATCATCCAGGAACAGGGCCAGGTCGCACTCGAATCACGCTGTGCCGGAGTGACTCAGGGCTTCACGGGTGGAACCACCGAGATCCTCAACGTCAACAGCCGGGACATGCCGTCCGTCGAGGCCACCATCACGGCCAAACTGCAGCAGGACCCCACCATCGACCACATCGTCGCGCTCGGTGCCCCCATCGCGCTGACCGCAGTGCAGTCGAAGAACAACGCGAACTCCGACGCCACGGTGGTCACGTTCGACACCAACGCCGCACTCGTCGGTGCCATCGAGAGCGGCGACGTCGCGTGGGCCGTCGACCAGCAGCCCTATCTGCAGGGCTATCTCGCCATCGACTCCCTCTGGCTCTACCTGAACAACGGCAACACCATCGGCGGCGGCAACCCGGTTCTCACCGGTCCTGCCTTCATCGACTCGACCAACATCGACTCGATCGCCCAGTACGCGGAGGCCGGCACACGCTGACCTGCGTCACCCGCCGACCTGCACCACCCGACGCGCGCCCCGACCGGATCCGACGGTCGGGGCGCGCGCCGCGTCGCCGGTTCCCGGCCGCCTCGGGTCGGTACGCTCACACGGTGACTTCCGACTCCCCGCCCATCATGGATCCCGCTCTCCTCGACATCGCCGAGGCGGCAACGGGTTTCATGCCGACCGACGAGGGTCTCGGGCTCTTCGAGGCGACGTCGGAGTTCCTCGGCGCGGGCGTCGCGGTCGAGATCGGCAGCTACTGCGGGAAGTCCACCGTCTTTCTCGGGGCCGCGGCTCGGGCCACCGGCGGCCGCGTAGTCACCGTCGATCACCACCGCGGATCCGAGGAACACCAACCGGGATGGGAGTACCACGACACCTCCCTCGTCGACCCCGCATCCGGGTCCCTGGACACCTTGGGCCGCTTTCGCCGCACCATCGCCGATGCCGGTCTCGAGGACATCGTCGTCGCCGTGGTGGGGCGATCGGTCGACGTGGCCGCACTCTGGCACCATCCCGTCGCCGTGCTCTTCGTGGACGGCGGGCACACCGACGAGGCCGCCGCGGCCGACTTCGAGGGGTGGGCCAAATGGGTGGCGCTCGGCGGGGCGCTGCTCATCCACGACGTGTTCGCCGATCCCGCGGACGGGGGTCAGGCTCCGTATCGGATCTACCTGCGCGCGTTGGCCACCGGCGAATTCGAGGAGGTCCGCCGCGTCGGATCTCTACGGGTGTTGACGCGAAGCTCCGGCCAGCCGGGCCGACTCGTCGGCTGACCACGGCGCGTCACGGCCCGACGCCACCCCCGTCCGACTCACCGTCGTCCGGCAAACGGGACTTTTCGGCAATACGAGGCGCTACGCTGACCCGACGCCGAGCACGAGGAGGACCGACCGTGGTGCAGCTTGGCCCCGAGGATCAGGGGGGCCGGACAGCCGACCCCCGCGAGAACGACGAGATCGACCAGCGATCGGCCGGTGAACGCGCCGACGAGGTGAAGCCGGGCCGTCGAACCCGTCAATGGGTGGGTCTCGGCGCCGGTGTGGCACTGGCGCTTCTCGTCTACGCGATCATGCCGAACGACGTGGAGCCCGCAGCTCGACTGACTGCGGCGACCGCGGTGCTCATGGGCATCTGGTGGATGACCGAGGCGATTCCGATTCCCGCGACCGCACTGTTGCCGCTGATCATCTTCCCCGTTCTCGACGCGGACGTCGTCGTCAACGACGTGGGCGCCTCCTACGGTAACAACATCATCTTCCTGTTCATGGGCGGCTTCCTCCTCGCCCTGGCCATGCAACGGTGGAATCTGCACCGACGGATAGCCCTCCTCACCGTCAACGCGATGGGCACGCGACCACCGATGGTCATCGCGGGCTTCATGATCGCGACCGGCTTCCTCTCCATGTGGGTGTCCAACACCGCCACCGCCGTGATGATGATTCCCATCGGCGTCTCGGTTCTGGTGCTGGTTCTCGACATCGGCAAGAAGGCCGGCGCGGTCCCGAATGCCGATTCGACCGAGACGGTCGGCAACGCCGAGGCCCGCACCGAGAAGGCCGACGCGAACGACGACGTACCCGACGACGCGACCATCACCGAGGCCGTGATCAAGAGCAACTTCGGTACCGCCCTCATGCTGGGCATCGCGTACGCCGCGTCGATCGGTTCGCTGGGCACGATTATCGGCACCCCACCCAACACACTGCTGGTGGGATACCTCGAAGGCCAGGGAATCACCATCGGATTCCTCCAGTGGATGATCGCGGGTGTCCCGCTCGCCGTCGTCCTGCTGGTCATCACGTGGTTCCTGCTGACCCACGTTCTGTTCAAGCCCGAGATCGACGACATCCCCGGCGGCAGACAACTCATTCGCGGCGAATTGAACTCCCTCGGAACGATGTCGCAGGGCGAGATCCGCGTCGCGATCATCTTCTGCCTCGCCGCCGCGTCGTGGGTCGGGGTTCCTCTCCTGTTCGAGGATCCCCCCATCTCCGACACCGGTATCGCGATGGCCGCGGCGCTGCTGCTGTTCCTGCTGCCGAGCGGGAGCCGCAAGGGGGTGCGCCTGATCGACTGGGAGACCGCGGTCAAGCTTCCCTGGGGCGTGCTGTTGCTCTTCGGCGGCGGACTCGCCCTGTCGTCTCAGTTCGAGTCCAGTGGTCTGACCGAATGGATCGGCAGCGTCGCCGGTGGGCTGGACACGATCCCGGTCGTCCTGTTGGTGGTCGTGGCGACGGCGGCGATCATCTTCCTGACCGAGATCACCAGCAACACGGCCACCGCGGCGACGTTCCTGCCCGTGGCGGGCGGCGTGGCGATCGGCATGGACATCGACATCCTGATCCTGACCGTCCCGGTCGCACTGGCCGCGACCTGCGCCTTCATGCTGCCGGTCGCGACACCGCCCAACGCGGTTTCGTACGCGAGCGGGTACATCACCATCGGTCAGATGATGAGGGGCGGTGTGTGGTTGAACCTGATCGCGATCGCTCTCATCACCCTGGCCGCCTACACCGTGTTCGCGTGGTCCCTGGGTATCGCGTTCTGATCCGACTGCGTTCCGATCCGACTGGGTTCTGATGCGACTGCGGAGTGACCGACTAGAGCGGGAAACGAGTCTCTCGCTCGGTGAACGGCTCCGGGTACGCGGGGACGAGGCGACGGAACCATTCCGTACCGAATGCGGCGGCGAGACCGTCGTCGGGAAGGTCCATGAAGGGCCCGAAGTCGTTGATCTGGGATTCGTGCGCGCGCATGGCAGCACGCTTGGCTCCCAGCACGGCGGTGACGTCCACCGCCGTCGTCAACTCGCTCTCCGGGCGCCCGAACTTCTCGAGATCCATCTCGGGCGGCGGTCCCGTCCGGGGCTCGTCGGCGTTCGACGACGCGTCCCCGGGGTCGGCCCACGAGGGATTCGCGGCCATGAGCGAGAGCATGTGGTCGCGGTTCATCGTCGCCTCGTACACGTACGGAACCTGCGCCAGTGCCCCCGCGCGTACACCGACGTGATGAACCTGGATGTGGTCCGGATGTCCGTAACCACCGTTGGGGTCGTACACGGTGAGCACGTCGGCGCCCTCCTCGCGGAGAATGTCGGCAAGACGCGTCGCCGCCGACTCGACGTCGACGTTGGCGAAGGCGTCCGGATGCGCGTTCCCCTCGGTTCCCGCCATGCCGGAGTCGGCGTACCCCAGCATCACCACGCGGGAAATTCCGAGGGCCTCGGCCGAGCGGACGAGCTCGACGCGTCGACGCTCGGTCAGGTTCTCGCCGTCGGCCAACAACCCGTCCGGAACCTCACCGAGGGCTCCGTCGGTGGCGGTCACCAGGATCACCCGATGACCCGCGTCCGCGGCACCGCGCATGACACCGCCGGTTCCGAAGACCTCGTCGTCGGGATGGGCGTGAAAGCACACCAGAACACTCATCGGCAGATGGTCCCACGGCGGCGCCGACGACGGTGACCGGGCGGCCTGGTTGAATTGCACCCGAGCCCTGACGAAGAAAGGTGGGCGCGCGGAGATGTCGACAGACAACGGCACCACGGACGAATTTCGCGTGGATACGGAATGGTTCGACGGCACAGCGGTTCTCACGGTCGCGGGTGACCTCGACCTGTCCACGGTGGCGGTGCTGCAGGACGCCGTCGACGCCGTCATCGGGTCCGAGTTGGCGTCGCTGATCATCGACCTCACCGGCGTGGACTTCCTCGCGTCCGCCGGAATGACGGTGCTGGTCACGTCGCACCAGTCCGTGGGCGAACGGCCGTTCTCGGTGGTCGCTCACGGAGCGGCGACCGCACGTCCGCTGCAACTCGTCGGACTCGACGAGGCGTTCGCCATCCACCCGACTCGTGACGACGCACTCTCCGCGGTCGGCGGATCCGTCGGTTCCTGACCGGAGGGGCCCGCAACCGAACGAATCCTCATCCGAAACGAATTCGACGGGGGTCGAGTGTGCAGAGACGTGGTCGACTGGGTACCCGCTTCGATGTGACTGACGACGGCCCCGAGCAAGTGCGCCAGGAGTCGTCCCACTTCAGCATGGACGACGTGCCTGCCGACGCACATCGCATCACCGACGTGCGCAAGAGCTTCGGGTCGTGGGTCTCCGCGCGGACCGCTTTCGACGCCACACGTGCCTACGACATCGTCCTCGCCGTGTACGAGGCGATGGCCAACGTCGTCGAGCACGCGTACACCGACACCGCGCCCACCGACCACGAGGTGTTCGACGTCCACGCCCGCGTCGAGCCGTCGGCCGGAAGCCTCCAGGTCACCGTCGCCGACCACGGCAGTTGGTCCGATGCCGAACCCGGACCGATGCGAGGTCGCGGCCTGCCCCTGATCGAAACGCTCGCGGACGACCTGACGCTCTCGTGCGGCGCGGACGGAACCGAGGTCACCATGATCTGGAAGATGAACTCGTCGGGTGGCCTGCACGCGACGCGCTCCATCTCGTAGACTGATACAAGATTTCCGACTTCCGAGTCGGACTCCTCCAGCCCCGGGGAGATCGCACGTGCACCTTTCTCGATCTTTCCCGGAGGCTCTGTGACCATGGCCGGACCGTCGTCCGTTCCCCGCGCGTCGACCCTGAACGGGTGCGACGTGAAGCCGGTCGACCCGACCGTGGGCACCGACGATGCACTTGCCGAGGTGGCGCGAGTCGCGGCCCTCGCTCGATACGACGTCCTTCGCCAACCCGTCGACAGCTCGTTCGATCGCCTCGCCCGGATGGCCGCGCGGTGGCTCCGCACGCCCTTCGCCTCGGTCACCATCGTCGATTCCGATCACATCTGGTTCCGGGCCGGTCACGGCTTCGATGCGCCCACCAGGATCGACCGGGAGGGCGGATTGTGTGTCTCCGCCATCGCCGCGGACGGACCGTACGTGGTGACCGACGCGTCCACCGACCCGGGAGCGATGCACAACTCGCTGGTCACGGGCGAGATCGGGATCCGCTTCTACGCCGCCGCACCCATCGTGACCTCGGACGGACATCACCTCGGCACCGTCAACGTCTTCGACACGGCGCCACGTGACTTCGACCCGAGCGACGCGACCGTGCTGACCGAGTTGGCGGCCGTGGCGATGGACGAGCTGGAATTGCGCATGTCCGCGATGACGACGGTGCGCACCGAGCGTGCACTGCGGGCCAGGGCGGAACAGGATGCAGCCGTCATCGGTGAGTACGCGGCAGTGTTGCAGCGCACTCTGCTGCCGCCCTCGCTTCCGCACATCGAGGGCCTGAGTCTGGCCACCCACTATCACGCGGCATCGTCGTTGCAGGTCGGCGGGGATTTCTACGACCTGTTCGCCGTCGGCAAGGATCGGTGGGCGTTCTTCCTCGGCGACGTACAGGGCCACGGAGTCGGAGCGGCGGCGGTGACCTCGCTGGTGCGATACACCCTTCGGTCGGCCGCACTGCACCACGACAACCCGGTGGACGGGCTGGCCGAATTGAACCGCGTCCTCATGATGGACGCGGATCAGAAACGGTTCTGCACCGTCCTGTTCGGCATTCTCACGCCCGACCCCGATGGTGGCTTCCGGGTGACGCTGGCGACGGGCGGACACCCGCCGGCGCTGTTGTCGGATCCGTCGGCCGGACTCGTGCACGAGATCCGGTCGGATGTCGGCATGTTCGTCGGAGCGCTCGACGACGCCGTGTTCGGGGCGTGCAGTTTCCGCCTGACCCGCGGTCAGACCCTGCTGCTGTACACCGACGGCATCACCGAGGCCCGACCCGACGGCCGGACGATGTTCGGCGAGGACGGGCTCGCGGACTTCGCCCACCGTCGGATCGGGATGTCGGCCACCGACCTGGTCGACGATCTCGCCGACCTCATCCCGACGCTGGCGCCGATCGACGACATCGCGCTTCTCGCGTTCGGCGCCTGACCGGCGTCGCTCGCGCTGTCACTCGGCCCGAAAAGCGCTAGCTTGGAGACATGTCCACTCTTCGCGATTCCATCCGAGAAGAACTCCGGGTCGAGCCCACCATCGACCCTCGCTCCGAGGTCGACTCTCGCGTGTCCTTCCTCGTCGATTACCTCGCCGCCACCGGCACGGCCGGGTTCGTGCTCGGGATCAGCGGTGGCCAGGACAGCACGCTGACCGGTCGGCTCTGCCAACTCGCCGCGGAACGGGCGCGCGAGTCCGGGCACGACGCCTTGTTCGTCGCCGTGCGTCTGCCCTACGGAACGCAGGCCGACGAGGCCGACGCGGCCATCGCACTCGATTTCATCGCGCCGGATCGGACCGTCACGGTCGACATCAAGCCGGCCACGGACGCCGCCGCCGCCACGGTTGCGGCTGCGCTCGACACGGAGCGGTTGAGCGACTTCGTGCGTGGAAACCTCAAGGCCCGCCAGCGGATGGCGGCACAGTACGCGATCGCCGGCGAGTCGAACCTGCTGGTGGTGGGCACCGACCACGCGGCGGAAGCGGTCACGGGGTTCTTCACCAAGTACGGCGACGGCGGAGTCGATCTCACTCCGTTGACCGGTCTGACGAAGCGGCAGGGAGCGGCTCTGCTGCGCGAACTGGGCTCGCCGGACAGCACGTGGAACAAGGTGCCCACCGCCGACCTCGAGGACGACCGTCCGGCGCTGCCGGACGAGGAAGCTCTCGGTGTCACCTACGCCGAGATCGATTCCTACCTCGAGGGCGCGGAGGTGTCCGACGACGCGGCGAACACCATCGAACGCTGGTTCCTGCGTACCCGGCACAAGCGGACGACGCCGGTCACTCCGGACGAGAAGTGGTGGCGCTGAGCCCGTGGACACGAACGCGCCCCCGAGAGCGAGAGCTCTCGGGGGCGCAGTCGTGAGTCGGGGGTGATCAGCCGAGGCCGACCACGTCCTTCGCGACGTCCGCGAGGCGGGTCTGCACGGCGGAGACCACGCTGTGGCGGTTCTTGTTCCGCTCCTCGTAGGCCATCACGGCGCGCAAGTCGGCCGGATCGCCGAGCTCCTTGATCGCGGCGACGGCGTTGGTCACGTTCAACGAGTCGTACTCGGCCACGGGCAGTTCGCTCTCCTCGAGCGTTCCGCTCGCGGCACGCGTGCGGTGGATGGCCTCGGCGACGGTGGTCGCGCCGCGGTCACGGGTGACCTCCTCGGCGGTCTCCAGGGCGGCGTCACGGCTCGCGGCCAGTGTGTCCACGGCGACGTCGCCGGCGCGCGCCCCGCGACCGATGAGGTCGTTCACCTTCGACGGAACTTCCTTCGCGGTACCGATGGCGCGGTCCACGCCGCGGGCCGTGATGGTGGCCGGGGTGTTGATCAAGCGCACCGCTGCACCGGTTGCGGCCTGCAGCGGAGTCCGGCGCAATGCGGTCGGGCCGCCGAGGGCATCCTCCGCGAGGACGATGGTGAGCCACTCGACGGTGGCGGTGTGGGCTTCGATCAGCCGGTCGGCGAGGGCCACGACGGAATCGTCCTTGGCCACGGTCGCCAGCGCCTTCGTGTACCGCGAGCGGTCGAGCAGCTGGTGCTCGAGCACGAGGTCACCGAGCAGCGCCTCGTCCAGCGGCTGCGCCTGCTCGGCGATGGTCTTGACCAGTGCGGTCACGCGGCCGACGGCGGGCGCGACGATGTCGGGGAAGCTGCCCAGTTCGCGAATCGCGGACTGGATGGCGCGGGCGCGCTCCCGACCGTTGGCTGCGTTCTCGGACAGCTCGGTGCGTACCGCTTCGGTGCGGGCCTGAACCGTGCGGGTCTCGGCGACCTGGATCTCGGTGTTGGTCAGCGCGAGCAGGGCGCGAAGCTGGGCGGCCAGTGCGCCTCGGGTGGCGTTGCGTGCGATATCGGTTGCCATGGTCGTTCGCTCCTTATCCGTGGGCGTTCGAACACTCGGCTGTGGTACCGAGCGCTACTACTTATGGTTACCCGACGGTAAGGAGACATAACACCGACGTGATGCGTTCAACACATGTCACTGCACGCCGAAGCACTACGGACCGAGGAAGCACTACGGACCGAGGACCGCGCCGAGTGCGTCCAGTGCGGGACGCTGCCCCGCGAGAATCTTGATCCGCGCCCGATCCAGCGCGAACCACTCGATGCGATCGACCTCGGGGAAGGACACCGTGCGCCCCGAGCGGGGCGGCCACACCATCTCGACCCGCAGTTCGGTCGTCACCACCGGATCGAAGTCCGCCGCGACCGCGAAGACGTGGACCGACTTCGCTCGCGATTGCTGCACGATGCCCAGGTCCGTCCACGGCCCCTCCGGAACGTCGGCACCGATCTCTTCGCGGAATTCGCGAGCGGCGGCGGACATCGGATCCTCGGCGGCGGGATCGAACTCGCCCTTCGGCACGGACCACGCCCCGTCGTCGCGGCGCGCCCAGAACGGCCCGCCCGGATGCGCGAGCAGAACCGAGACGGCCCCCGCGACGCGTCGGTACAACAGGATTCCCGCGCTGGTCTTCATCGCGACATCATGACTGCCCTTCCGGCGCGAGTACGCCTGCGTCTCTGTAGTGAGTGGACGGTCGGTGAAATGGCGGTGTCTTTTCTGTGGACAACCGATACCGGGGTGATTATCGTGATGAGTGCAAGCGAACGGATCGAATGTCTTCATACGAGGCAGGTGGTGCACATCAACTCGAATTCGACAGCACATCGTGTTCCTTCCACCGCGACGGGCCGCTCCCGGTAGAGGTAAGTGCGCGCAATGATCAACGCCTCCTTGCCATTCGGCGTGGATCCGCAAGCACCTTCCACCGGAGAACACCGTTCGTCGCAACACTTTGTCCGTCGACCCCGGCACCCACGCGGTGCCGGGGTCTTCTCGTCGTGCAGGGTCCGTTCCGGGTTTGAGTGACCGCGAAAACGTGTACCTATAATCGTGAGGGTCGTACCGGTCCCGGCAACGGGTTCGCGGCACGGCCGAGCACTACTACCGAGAGGGCACACGATGGCTATCAACGACGACGACATCACGACATCCGGAGCCACAGGCGGCGAAGGTCCCGCCGACGGCGGATCGAACCCGCAGGGGCACGACGGCGGCGCCGACGGCGCAGCATCGCCCACCGAGGGCCCGGCCGACGGCGGATCGAACCCCGGTGGCCACGACGGCGGCGCTGACGGTTCCGCAGCCAAGGGCGAGGGGCCTGCCGACGGCGGCTCCAACCCGGACGGCCACGACGGCGGTGCGGACGGCACGGCTTGAGCCGACCGGCCTCGGGCGAGCGCGGACCGGTCACCCGGTCCGCGCTCGCTCGTCTCGTATCCGTCGACGAACGCACGTTCGCCGACACCCACTGGGGAGCGGCTCCCCTTCTCACCCGTGCCGCGGATCTCCCCGCTCCGTTCACCGATCTGCTGACTACCGATGCCGTCGACGAACTGGTGTCCGAGCGAGGCGTGCGCACACCGTTCGCCCGCATGGCCAAGAACGGATCGCTGACCGATCGATCGTCTTTCACCGCGTCCGGCGGTTTCGGCGCCGAGGTCACCGACCAACTGGACTCGGCCGGCGTGCTCGCCGCGTTCGCCGACGGTCACACTCTCGTGCTGCAGGGCCTGCACCGGCTGTGGCCGCCGATCATCGATTTCACCACCGAGCTCGTCCGCGACCTCGGCCATCCCGTTCAGGTCAACTCGTACATCACTCCCGCGTCCTCGCGCGGATTCGATCCGCACTACGACGTCCACGACGTCTTCGTGCTGCAGATCTCCGGCGAGAAGCGATGGATACTGCATCCACCGGTACATCCGCACCCCCTGCCCGATCAGCCGTGGTCGGACCGGCGTGACGCGGTCACCGCGATGGCGCAGACCCCCGCGACCATCGACACCGTTCTGCGCGAGGGCGATTCGCTGTACGTCCCCCGCGGATGGATCCATTCGGCCGAGGCGCTCGGCGACACCTCGGTGCACCTGACCGTGGGCGTCTCCGCCGCCACCCGCCACGACCTGGTCCGGTTGGTTCTCGATGCGCTCGGCGACGGCGAGACGTTTCGCGCTCCGCTCCCCGCCGGTCTCGACCTCACCGACGCCGACGCCGTGGCGCCGCACGTGCGAGCGTTGCTCGAGGACCTGTCGGCGGCACTCACCTCGACCTCGGCGGCCGAGGCCCTCGTTCCGAGTGTGACCGACGGTGTGCGTCGGCGGTTCGACGCCATGACTCGCCCCGAACCGGTTCGTCCGTTGCGCACCGTGGCCACCATGTCCGCGCTGACGCCGTCGTCGACGGTGACCTGGCGGCGCGGACTCCACGCCCGCGTGACCGTGGATCCCGAACGAGTTCACGTTACGATGCGCACCAAGACCGTGTCGCTGCCGGCCTCGTGCGCGGAGGCCGTGTTCGCTCTGCACGCGGGCAAGCCGTGCACACTCGCCGATCTCCCCGCTCTCGACGCCGACGACGCGGTGGTCGTGGTGCGTCGATTGCTGAGGGAAGGCATCGTCACCGCCGTTCCCGCGCCGGGGGGCGATACCGCGACCGAGGAGGGTGCGACACCGTGGAGAAAGTAGTTCTGCTCGACGAGGACGGACGCGCCACGGGAGTCCACGACAAGGCCACCGTCCATCACCGTGACACTCCCCTGCACCTGGCTTTCTCCAGCTATCTCGTCGATCCGGACGGACGGGTCCTGATCACGCAGCGAGCTCACGAGAAAACGACGTGGCCCGGTGTCTGGACCAATACCTGTTGCGGACATCCCGCGCCCGGCGAGCCGCTGGATCGTGCGGTGTTGCGCCGCCTCGAACACGAGCTGGGAATCACCGCGTCGTCCGCGGAACCCGTCCTCCCCACGTTTCGCTACCGCGCGGTGATGGACAACGGCGTCGTCGAGAACGAGATCTGCCCGGTCTTCCTGGTTCGCCACGACGGCCGCGACATCGATCCCAACCCGGACGAGGTCGCGTCCTATCGGTGGGAACCCTGGGCCGACTTCGCGAGCAGTGTGCTGGCGGGCACCAGCGACATCTCGCCGTGGTGCCAGGACCAGGTGCGCGGTCTCCACGAACTGGGGCCGGATCCGCGGCGCTGGCAGCCGAGTTCCGTCGACGCCCTGCCCCCCGCCGCCCGCGAAGCCGACGGCCGTTGGATCCCGTGACGGACGGGAATGGTCCGTGCCGACGTGGGCGCGGATCCGAAATGCCATTATTTACCGGTGAACGAACGTAACACCGTCTCGATCCCGGGCCACGGCAATCTCGCGCTACGCCTCCTGGACCGCATCATCGTCGCATCGGGTCGCCCCACGCTCTACGATTTCGAGTTCGATCGGACCCACCCGTGGTTTCTCACGGAGGACGAACGCGCGAACGACGCCACTCGTATCCGAGCGTGGACCGACGGCAACGATTGCCGACCGTTGGTCCACGGAGCCGTCTACTTCCGGGTGCTGAACGATTACCTCGATCGCGCCGGTCCGGACGATCTCGTGCTCTTCACCGACTGGCGCGGAGACTCGGAGCAGCTTCTGGTCGAGGGTGGCCCGACGGTCGAGCACGCGCTGGTGGACACCGCGAAACGTGGAGCCACCGTTCGTGGGCTGCTCTGGCGTTCCCATGTGGATTCTCTCGGATACACGGGGTCGAAGAATCGCGAACTGGCGCTGGCGCTCGAGGAAGTCGGAGGCGAGGTGGTCCTCGACCAGCGAGTGCTCGCCTTCGGGTCCCATCATCAGAAGCTGGCGGTGTTTCGCTCGAGCCGACCCGACGGCAACGTCGCGTTCGTCGGCGGGATCGATCTCGCCCGGTCCCGACGCGACGATCACCGGCACCACGGCGACCCCATCTCGCGAGCCTTCCCCCCGGAATACGGCGACACGCCGGCCTGGCACGATCTGCAGGTCGAGATCCACGGTCCTGCCGTACGCGACCTCGAGGACACGTTTCGTGAACGGTGGGAAGACCCCGCCGCTCTGTCGCGTCTTCCGTGGCACGTGGTGTCCGACTGGATCCATCGCACTCGGCGCGAACCGACGATCCTGCCGAACCCGCTACCGGATCCGCCCGAGACGGGCACGTGTTCGGTCCAGCTCCTGCGGACGTATCCGCGCCGACGGCCGAATTACCCGTTCGCTCCCGACGGCGAGCGCAGCGCCGCGCGCGCGTACGCCAAGGCGATCGGTCGGGCCGAGCGTCTGATCTACATCGAGGATCAGTATCTGTGGTCCGTGGACGTGGCGCGGGTCTTCGCCCGCGCACTGCGCCGGGCCCCGAATCTGCGCATGATCGTCGTCGTTCCGCGCTTCCTCGACGACGACAGTGACTTCACCATCCCGCCGGCGCTGCTGGGGCACGCCGCGGCGTTGAACCTGATCTTGGAGGCCGGACCCGGCCGCGTACAGATCCTCGACGTCGAGAACGAGGCGGGCGTTCCCATCTACGTGCACTCCAAGGTGTGCATCGTCGACGACGTGTGGGCGGCCGTGGGCAGCGACAACTTCAATCGCCGGTCGTGGACCCATGATTCGGAACTCACCGCCGCCATCGTCGACACCGAGCGCGACCCGCGAGAGCCGACGGATCCGAGCGGCCTGGGCGACGGCGCTCGGGTGTTCGCGCGCGATCTCCGGCTCGAGCTGATGGCCGAACACCTCGGGCGCGGGCCCCTCGCCGACGCGGACTGCAGCGACATCATCGACCCGGATCATTGTTTCGACACCGTCGCGAACAGTGTCGATCGCCTCGACCGGTGGTACGAGGATCAGCGGGTGGGCGAGCGACCGTCGGGCCGGCTTCGCCGTCACCACATCGAGGTCCCGGCCCGGTGGAAGCGTCGGCTTGCCTCGGTGGTCTACCGACTGGTGGTCGACCCCGACGGCCGACCGTGGCGGCTGCGTTTCACCCGGCGCTTCTGACGTTTTCCACTCTGCCCTACGGGTATCCGACGGGCATGGCGAAGACCGACGGGCAGGGCCGACCGATCGAGGACGAACTTCCGTCCACCCTGCGGAAGTCCGAGGAGAAAGCGCAGCGCACCTTCGCGAAGGCGCACGATTCGGCGGAGGAGGAGTACGGGGACGAGTCCCGTGCGCACCGCGTCGCCTACGCCGCGTTGAAGCACACCCACGAGAAGGTCGGCGACCACTGGGAGCCGAAGGACGAGGCAGGACCGTCGGACGAGCGCGCCGAATCCGGCGGTCCGAACCCCAGTGGTGCGAGTGCCGGTGGCGTGGACGCTCGGGCGACCAAGGAGCACCTGCTCGACATCGCCCGTCGCCTCGACGTCTCCGGTCGGTCCACCATGACCAAGGACGAGCTGGTCGAGGCCATCGACCGGGAGAACGCACGCCGAACCGCGAAGAACCGCGACTGACGTCCGGCGGCGTCCGCCGGACCGACTAGCGGAAGGCCTGGTGTCCGGTGAGAGCCTTGCCGATGGACAGCATGTGCATCTCGCTGGTTCCCTCGTAGGTCAACACGGACTCCAGGTTGTTGGCGTGCCGGAGCGGAGAGTACTCGAGTGTGATGCCGCTGCCACCGAGAATGGTGCGGCACTCGCGCGCGATGGCGATGGCCTCGCGGACGTTGTTCAGCTTGCCCAAGCTGATCTGATCGGGCGAGATGGAGCCGGCATCCTTGATGCGGCCGAGGTGAACCGCGAGCAGGAATCCCTTGCCCAGCTCCAGGGTCATGTCGGCCAACTTCTGTTGTGTCAGTTGGAAACTCGACAACGGTCGATCGAACACCTCGCGGGATCCGGCGTAGTCGATGGCGACCTCCAGGCTGTCCCGAGCGGCGCCGAGCGCGCCGTAGACGATGCCGAAACGTGCCTCGTTGAGACACGACAGCGGCGCGCCGAGGCTCGTCGCACCCGGTAGCTGCGCCGAGGCCGGCAGTCGTACCCCGTCCAGCACCAGTTCCGACGTGATCGAGGCCCTCAACGACAGCTTGTTGTGGATGACGTTGGCGGTGAACCCGGGGGTATCGGTGGGAACGAGGAATCCGCGGACGCCGTCGTCGGTCTGAGCCCAGATCGTGGCCACGTCCGCGAGGTTGCCGTTGGTGATCCACATCTTGGATCCGTTCAGGATCCAATCGTCGCCGTCCTGCTTCGCCCTCGTGCGCATCCCGGCCGGATTGGATCCGAAGTCCGCCTCGGTGAGACCGAAACACCCGATCGCGTCACCGGACGCCAGCCTCGGCAGCCATTCCTGCTTCTGTTCCTCGGAGCCGTAGCGGTGAATGGAGTACATCGACAACGAGCCCTGCACCGAGACGAAGCTGCGGAAGCCGGAGTCGCCGGCCTCGAGTTCCATGCACGCCAATCCGTAACTGACGGCATTGGTTCCCGCACATCCGTATCCCTCCAGATGCATGCCCATCAGACCGAGGGAACCGAACTCCCTGGCCAACTCGCGCGGCAGACTGCCCGATTCGAACCAGGCCCCGACCTCGGGCTTGAGCCGTGTCTCCACGAACTTCCGCACGGTGGCGGCGATGTCACGCTCGTCGTCCTCGAGCAGGGTGTCGGCCCCGAAGAGATCGAGCGGACGCACCGGGCCGGTAGGGCGGGGGGCGGTGGTGGCACTCATCTGTACTTCCTCACGGCTGGATGTCGGCGGTATCGTCACTTTCCTCGAACGTACCGAATGCCCCATCACCGGGGCGCCGAATGGGGTCGCGCGATCACGCCGCGATCGTGGACCCCACACCGGTGAGGATCATCGCCTCGCGCATGATCTCGGACCACACCTCGGGAGCGACGTCGTCGGCGATGGTGAATCGGTCCCACCACATCATGCGGGTGCGGTAGCGCTCGTCGGGGTACGCGGCGGGCGCGATGTTCTCGGCGACCCGCCCACCGCCGGACTCCCAGCGGCGCAGCACGTGGTCCGCCGCCGTGGCGAGGACGTAGCGGGCGCCCGTGAACATCATGGTGGGCAACGCGGTTCGCGACAACAGGGCGGACAGCGCAGCGGGGCGCTCGGCGGCCGGGTCCACCCAGGCCGACTTCATCTCGACCACGCCGTCGGCGATGCGGCTGTCGATCATCGCGGCCACGTCGGCGCGCGCGGCGTTGCCCTCCCATTCCACGAGTGCGTGTGACTGCGCGGACCCGAGGTACGGCCCCTGGCCACGGACGCCGGCGACGACACGTCCGTCGGCGTCGACCGCCGCGTAGAAGACCGCGGTGTCGAGGCCGTCCGCCACGGAGTCGACGTCGAGGGCGATCTCGACTCCATGGCGGGCATACGTCCGCTCCGCGCCACCGAGGTATTCGAGCCACAACGCCGGGTCCATGGCGGGTGTACTCATCACCAGGCGCGTCTCGCTCGCCGAATCGGACAAGGTGGACAGACCGCGGGGCAACAAACGGGTGGGAGTGGACGTGGACATGTCGGATCACCTTTCTCGAAACGGAAATGCGGGTCGTCGATTCACGAGACCGTGTCGCGGAGCCGAGGAGTCGCCGGGGAGCGACTCCACCTGTAGATTGTCCCGCCATTATCGGCGAAAAGCGGATCGGGACCGGATCATGGTCGATTATCCCGCCGAGTGACCTGCACTCGGTACCCTTTTCGTACTCGAAGGTAAGTTTGCTCGAGCACAATTTTGGCAGACGGCGTTCCTGAAAACCCACCTCCTGGTGAGATCTCAGTACAATAAATAAGACGAATTGGGATATTTACCGAAACGCATTTCCGGTTATGCGATGCGAAGCAAGCGAAAGGACCATTGGATATGGCCGAAAAGTCCCACTCCGCCGACACCGAATTCGCCGCGGACACCGACACCCGGACGCAACTCGAGCGCATGAAGGCCGGCGATCCCTACCGGGGCGACGATCCCGAGATCCAGGCACTGCACCGACGCGCCGTGGTGCTCATGGCCGAGCATTCGGAGGCGTACCCGCACCGACCGGACGAGGCAGCACGGATCGCCGGAGAACTCATGGGGCGGTTGGGAGCGAACAGCGTGGTCCGAGCCCCCGTGTTCGTCGACTACGGGTTCAACATCGAGATCGGCGACGACGTCTTCGTCAACTACGGCCTGATGGCTCTGGACGTCGGCCGCATCGTGATCGGAGACCACTGTCAGATCGGCCCGAACGTCCAATTACTGACTCCGACTCACCCCGTCGAGCCCGGCCCGCGACGCGACAAGGTCGAATCGTCGGAGCCGATCACCCTCGGGGCCAACGTGTGGCTGGGGGGCGGAGTCGTGGTGCTGCCCGGCGTCAGCATCGGTGACGACAGCGTCGTCGGCGCAGGGTCCGTGGTGACCTCCGACATCCCCGCCGGCGTCGTGGCCGTGGGTAACCCGGCACGGGTCGTGAAGGCCGTCACCGACGGCTGAGACGAGGCGTTAGGCCGACACGAGGTGTCAGGTGCGCGACGAGGTGTCAGGTGCGCGACGAGGTGTCAGGTACGCGACGATCGAATCGGCAGCAGACCGCCGAGTCGTCGACCCGATCGTGCGGCAGGTGCGCCGGATGCGTCGGCGAGCATCGCATCGACGGTGGCTTCGGCGTCGGACTTGTTGTCGCCGATCCCGCCGGTGGCACCGCGCTTCGCCCACCCCACCACGTACGTTCCCGGCACCACCGACCCCTCGGCGGTGACGACGCGGCCGTCCACGTTGGACACCGTGCCGAGGGCCTCGTCGAACGGCAGGCCGGGCAGCGGGGTGCCTCGGTAGCCGGTCGCCTGGAGTACGAGCTCGGTGGGAACGGACACCGTGTCCGTATCGGAGCCGATCTCGAGGGAGGTCGCTGCGCCGTCGCCCCGGACCGCGACGGGGGCTCGACCGAACGCGAAGACGATGCGACGCCCGTCGCTCGGCGGCGGGCCGTCGATGTCGACGATGTCAGCCCCCTGGAGCGCGGAGGCGGGCGCCGAGAGCGGAAGGGTGTCGATGGCGGCGAGCACCTCGGGACGTCCCGCTACCGCGACGGGCGTTCCGGGCCTCACCACGAGAGCCTGGCATTCGGACCGAGTGAACGCGGCGTGCTCGGGTCCGCGCCGAGCGAGAACGACCACGTCACGAACAGCGTTGGTGCGCAACGCCCGAAGAGCGTGAGGAGCGATGTCGGTGCCGGTCAGATCGGAGGCGTCGGACGTGAGGATCCGGGCCGCGTCGAGCGCGACGTTTCCGTTCCCGACCACCACGACGCGGTCGATGCCGTCCAGCGAGATCGCGTCCGCGGGGACGTCGGGATGCCCGGTGTACCAACCGACGAGCGTGCGCGCACTGACCATGTTCTGCGTGCCCACGAGCGGCAGCGACTTGTCCGCGTCTGCACCCACCGCGTACACGACGGCGTCGAAGCGACGCGCCAGTTCTTCCGCGGTGACGTCCACACCCACCTCGACGCCCAGACGCATCGTGACGCGGGCGTGGTCGAACAGTGCGCGGAAGTGCTCGCCGATGCGACGCGTGCTGGTGTGGTCCGGCGCCACCCCGAACCGCGCGAGACCGCCCGGTACCGGCAGTCGGTCGTAGAACGTGATGCGCGCGTCCGTCTGACGGAGCAATGCACTGGCGGTGTAGCAGGCCGCCGGTCCGGTCCCGACGATCGCGACGGAGTCGAGCGTGACCTCGGCGATGTTCGGAAGGGGGAACCTCGGTGCGTCCCACCCCGGCTCGACCGGCTTGTCGCGGTAGTAGTCGGCGTTGATCTCCGCGTAGACCTGTTGCGACGGCGCCAATCGTGACACCCGGGTGATGGCGTCCACGGGGCACGCATCCGCGCACGCCCCGCAGTCGATGCAGGACCGTGGGTCGATGTAGAGCAGATCCGTCTTGCCGAAATCGGGCTCACCCGGAGTCGGGTGAATGCAGTTGACCGGGCACACCGAGAGGCACGATGCGTCGTTGCAACAGTTCTGGGTGATCGCGAACGCCATGACCGGTCTCCGTACGTCAGAGCATGTGCAGGCGACGGTAGATCGCCGCCGCCGGCTTGGTGACCAGGCCGGCATCGCTGAGGAAGGCCATCAGGTGCTGGCTGCTGGTGCGCATCATGACGTGGTGGTGAGTGTTGGCCTTGGCCTCGCGCACGGCGCGGTCGGTGTCGAGACCCGCGGCGGCGTAGACGTCCTTGTTCACCATGTTGGACACGATGACTCGCGCCGCGATGGCGATCAACAGGGCACTGGCCTTGCGGTGCGCGGTCCCGATGCCCTCCATGCGCTCACGCATCTGCTGACGCGCGAAGGTCATGTGGCGCGACTCCTCGACGACGTGGATCTTGCTGGTGGTGCGCACCAGCGGCAACACGTTCTCACCGCGCATCCAGTCACGTTGCATGACGTCGAGCACTTCCTCGGCGACGAGAATGCCGCCGTACGCCGCTTCCGACGCCGCGACCGACTTGAAGCCGCGTCCCAGCTCGACGCTGAGCCGGCCCGGGATGTAGGACTTGATCCCCATCTTGGTGCACGCACGCGCGAACATGAGCGAGTGGCGGCACTCGTCGGCGATCTCTGTGAGCGCGAACTGGAAGTCCGAGGTGGACGAGTCGCTGCAGTACTGATCGCGCAGCACCATCTGCTGCAGGATCATCTCGAACCAGATGCCGGTGCTCATGATGGAGCACACCTCGTGGCGTGTGAGAGTGACCCGCTGCTCCTCGGTCATCTCCTTCCACAGATCGGTGCCGTAGAGGGTGCTCCACTCCGGATTGAGTCCGTAGAGGGACGGGTCCAGGTCGGCGTCCCAGTCGACCTCTTCCATGGGGTCGTAGGAAAGCTTCGCGACCGAGTCCAGAAGGCGAGCCGACACGTCTTCGGTGTCGCCGTCCAGTTCGATGGTGCGGGATTCGACAGTGCTGGTCATGGCGGAACCCTTCCGTTGCGGCTGACGTCCGGACTAACTGTGAAAGACAGTATCAGGTACTCGCGGTAACGGGCCAGAAAAGCAGAGAAAGTCGACGACCAGGTGCGCGGTGAGAACGAGAGGGTCAGAGCGCCGGTGTCAGGCGCCGGTCGTAGGGCCCGTCGGAACGTCCGACGGCAGGTCCGACGGCAGGTCCCCGAGCTCCAGGTGGGCCAGCACCCGCGCCTCGTCGGCATCGAGACCGAACGATCGAACCAACTGCTCCGCGGCATCGTCGATGTCCGTGGGCGCCACCGACTCGGGATCCCGAAGCCACTGATGCACCAAGCCCAGCAGGCACCCACCGGTGATCGCGGTCGCCACCTCGACGTTGGCGATGACGAAGCGGCCGCGGGCCACCGCCGCCGTCAGATCACGGTGCGCTCGCGGACCCAGACCGGTCGGCGAGTCGAGCAGCGCGAACCCGGAACGATCGATGATCTCCGCCCCTTGCCGCGAGGAGACCGCCGCGCGGGCCGCCTGCCGAAACGAGGACAGGAAGACCTCGGCCGGATCCTCGGACGGGAGGACGACGGCGTCGAGCCAGTCCCCCAACTGCGAGACGATGTCGTCCAGAACGGCCGCGAACAACGCCTGCTTGTCCTCGAAATGGTTGTAGAACGAGCCGAACCCCACGTCGGCGGCGTCGGTGATGTCCGCGATGGTCGCGGTGTGGGAGCGGCCCTCCGCCGCCATGGCGCGTGCTGCGTCGAGAAGAGCCTGTCGCGTCCGCGCCTTGCGCCGTTCGAGCCTGGATTCCGGCTTCGCGGTGTCCGGCGTCGCGCCTGCTGCGTCCACCGTCGGAGTATAGGTCGGGCCGCAGTCCGTCTCGTCGCGCGTGCCCGCCGACACCGACCCTGCTCACGCGACGGCGCCCGCCTTCTTTCTGCTCTTCGCTCGATAGAGGTCCACGTCCGCCTCGGCCAGGATGCGACCGATCGCGGCGTGCACGTCGGTGTGGCGGTCGATGGCGGTCGACGACCGTCCGACGCTCACCGAGATCGGCGAGGTCCGCAGAACCACCGTGAGGTCGTCGACGAAGCGCCGCACGTCCGTCGCCACGGATGCAGCGGATCCCGCGAAGATGCACACGAACTCGTCACCGCCCGTCCGCGCGATGGCGCGAGCGGACGGCGCGAGCGCGGACACGTGTCCCGCGAACTCCACGAGCGCTTCGTCCCCCGCGAGATGCCCCCGTCGGTCGTTGATGTGCTTGAAGTCGTCGATGTCCATGCTCACGACGGCCACCGAGTCGAGGTTCACGGGGTCCCACGGCTGCTCGTCCAGAAGTCGCATCCGGTCGAACAGTCCACGCCGATTCGACAACCCGGTCAGCGGATCGAGCAGAGCGGAGTCCGCGCGAGAGCTCAACTCCATCACGTGGGTCACCACGATCACCGGCGTGCAGAACATCAGCAGCATCGTGAGGCTGTGCGCGGCGATCACCCAGCCACTCCCGGCGTCGCTGCCGGCGGCGCGCACGGCCAGCGCGCCCAGGAACAGGACCGAGAAGACCATGTGAACCGCGGACACCCGGATCGAACTGGCGACCGCGGCGAGGACGGCGACCACGGCGAACAGCACGGTGCCTCCGATCGCCATCAGATGCTCGACCTTGAGCCAGAGGGAGACCGCGATGGTGATGTCGGCGTACGCGACGAAACCCACGATCACCGACCGACGCGGCCACTCGCCCACGAACCAGACCAGCGAGACCGGGATCGACGACGCGGCGATGGCGACCACGATCCACACGCCGACACCGCTGTACTCCTCGGCCGACACCGCTGTACTCCTCGGATGGAGCGCTCAGCAGTCCGATGGCCCCGATGACCAGAGTGGCCGCACCCACCACATATTGCGTCAGCCGTCCGAGCGTCGCGCTGCGGTGTGGATGCGGTTCGTTCCGGCGATCGACCGCGAGCGCGCGAATGCCGCGCCTCGCCGTCGCCACGTGACGTCGGAAATTCTGCACACGCACTCCCCGGCTGGTCGACAGCGACGAACGAACCCCCCGGTCCACAAATCACGGTAACAGGAAATGGTCCCCATGTCGGGAATCCACCGAAGAAAAGCGACAAAGGATTGCTTTGCGCCGTGCGCTGCCGTGCGTCGTCAGCGACCGGCGAGCGACCGGCTGATGACCAGCCGTTGTATCTGGTTGGTGCCCTCGAAGATCTGCGTGATCTTGGCGTCGCGCATGTAGCGCTCGACTCGGAAATCGCGGGTGTAGCCGTACCCACCGAACACCTGCACGGCGTCCGTCGACACTCTCATCGCGGCGTCGGTGGCGACCAGTTTCGCGATCGAGGCCTGGCGCGAGTAATTCGATCCGGCGTCACGGCGACGGGCCGCGTCGAGGTAGGTCGCTCGCGCCGACTCGACGGCCGCGGACATGTCGGCCAACAAGAAGCCGAGGCCCTGATGATCGATGATCTTCTTTCCGAAGGTCGACCGCTCCTCGGCGTACCGCACGGCGTCGTCGAGCGCGGCCTGCGCGATGCCGACGGCGACCGCGGCGATTCCCAGCCGACCCGCGTCGAGGGCGCTGAACGCGATCGACAACCCTTGGCCCTCGGCGCCGATCCGACGCTCGGTCGGCACGAAGACACCGTCGTAGTGCGCCGCCGTGGTGGGCACGGCATGCAGTCCCATCTTCTCCTCGGGCCTACCGAAGGTCAGACCGTCCGCGTCACCGGGAATCAGGAAGCAGGAGATGCCTTTCGACCCCTCTCCGGTGCGCGCGAACAGGGTGTAGAAATCCGCGCGTCCACCGTGCGTGACCCATGCCTTGGACCCCGTGATGCGATACCCCCCGTCCACCGGGACCGCCTTGCACTCGAGGGCGGCGGCGTCGGATCCGGCCTGCGGTTCCGACAGCGAGTAGGCGCCGATCGTGGTCCCGCTCATCATCTCCGGTAGCCACGTCCGTCGCTGCTCCTCCGTACCGAAGGCCATCAGCGGATAGCACGACAGGCCGTGCACGCTGACGGCCACGGCCACGGCCGCCCAACTCGCACCGAGTTCCTCGAGCACCTGCAGATACACCTCGTAGGGCTGCTCACCACCGCCCCACTCCTCCGGATACGGGAGGCCGAGCAGCCCCGCCTCCCCCAACGTCGCGAAGAGACCCTCCGGGTAGGTCTCTCGGCGCTCGTGCTCGTCCACGATGGGATCGAGGACCTTCGCGACCAGGTCACGGGTCAGCTGAACGAGGGCGTGGGCCTCGTCGGTCGGCAGGAGTCGGTCGACGGTCATCGGATCCTTCGATGTCAGGGTGGCAGTACTGGAAACGCTCCAGCAGTACTACCGACAGTACTGTAACGACGCGTTGAGTACCATCGATCCGTGACCACCGGTGCGAACGTTCATGCGACCCCTCGACGAACGGAGTTGTTCGACCAGGTCACCACCCTCTTTCTCGCGGAAGGATTCGCCCACCTCACCCTGGAGGCGATCGCCTCCCGGCTTCGGTGCTCGAAATCCACCCTGTACACCCTGGCGAACAGCAAGGACGACCTGGTTCGTGCCGCCGTCGTGCACTTCTTCATCGGCGCCACGGCCGATGTCGAGGCCGCCGTGGCGAGAGAGCACGACACCCGATCGCGCATCTTCACGTACCTCGATGCGGTCGGCGCCGCCCTGGCACCGGCAACGGCGTCGTTCATGGAGGACGTCGCGGCGTTCGCGCCCGCTCGCGAGATCTACGAGCGCAACACCGGCCTCGCGGCGGATCGCATCCGCGGATTGCTTCTCGAAGGCTCGGCCCGCAGCGATTGCGGCCTGAGCGATTCCGAACCCCGTGTCCACGTCGACTTCGTCGCCGACGTGGTGGCCTCGTCCATGGTGCGCATTCAGTCCGGCGAGATCCGCGCGCGCACCGGTCTCGACGATTCGACCGCTTACCGCGAACTCGCGCGGATGGTCACGACGGCGACGGAGGGCGGGGACTGCCGCTAGTCGTCGGCCGCGAGTTCACGGGTCGCCATGCCACCACTGCCACCGGAATCGGTCGGTCCCGGCCGGCCACCGCGGGGTTCGTCACCGCGGGTTTCGTCACCGCGAGATTCGGCGCCGGACGAGTCCGAACCTCGGTCGGCGTCATCGGCGCTGTTCGAGTCGGAGGGATCGGCCGTGGCTCCTGCGTCGGTCATGGTTGCCGGATAACCGTTCGTCGGTCTCGCCAACCCGGCAACACCTACAGTGTCCTGCGTGACATCGCCGGGCACCCACCTCGTCGCCCGCACGGCGGCGGTTCTTCGCGCCCTGGCCGCGTCGATGCCCGACGGCCGCAGCACCACCGAGGTCGCCCGCGTGGCGGGGCTCGCTCGCCCCACGGCGCATCGACTCCTGATGTCCCTGTCGCGCGAGGGGTTCGTCGATCGGCACGAGCCCACCGGAACCTGGTACCTCGGCCCGGAGATGTACCTGCTCGGCTCGGTCGCGGCGTCTCGGTACGACGTCACTCACCACGCCCGGCCCAGCCTGCGCCGCCTCGCGGACGTCACCGGAGAGAGCGCCTTCCTCTCGGCCCGACGCGGTGACGAGACCGTGTGTCTCATGCGCGAGGACGGCAGCTTCCCCATTCGCTCGTTCGTTCTGTACGAGGGTGCGCGCTTTCCCCTCGGCGTCGTCTCGGCCGGTCTGGTGATCCTGTCGTTCCTCTCCGCTCGGGACATCGACGCCTACTTCGGCCGCGTGGACCCCAGCGCCGAGTGGGGACCCGGGCACGCGGAGGCCGCCGTCCGTGACCGCATCGCCCGCACTCGCGAACACGGATACGCCGTGAATCCGGGCCTGGTCGTCGAGGGCAGCTGGGGCATGGCGGCCGCGGTCTTCGATGCGCAGGGCGCGCCCGCGTGGGCGCTCACGCTGACCGGTGTCCAGTCCCGCTTCGCGGAGGATCGCATCCCGCAGCTCGGCCGACTGCTCTTGGACGAGGCGCACCGGTTGACCACCGCACTGTCCGCGCGGACGGGCCCGGGCGGACCGTCCGAGGCCTGAATCCGTCACCGACCGAAACTGCTGCACCCCACCGGCGCCGGAATCCCGGCGAGACGTTCGTCCAGCCACCGGAACGCCCCGAACGCGCCACTGCCGGCCACGATCGCGTGCTCGCCGACGTACTCCTCCAGTCGTACCGTCGCTCCGCGGGCGCACCACTTGTCGTACACCGCTTCCGGTCCCTCCTTGGGGATCCAGAATTCCTGCCGACCGTGATACATGAACACCGGCGCCGTGGGAGTTCCACCGTCGCCGAGCCGGTTGTCGTCGGCGACGGCCCGCGCGATCGGCGAATCGAACGCGGTCGGCGTGGCGGACAGAGATTCGATACGAATCGGAGCCACCAGTCCACCCGGTGCGAGCCCGGCGATGCACAGATCCTTCGACAGTCCCGCGAGGCGCCACCCGTCGTCGTTGTAGAGCGGCAACATCTCCGGGTACTCCCGGGCGACCCCCATGGCCGCCGCCAGGAACACGGTCGACGCCGCCGTACCGTTCATCGCCTCACGCAGAAGGTCGAAGTCGGTGGGAGTCCCGCCGAACGCCGCCCCGACGATGTTCAGTTCCGGCGCGTACGTCGGGGCCTGCTGCACCGCCCATCCCGACGCGATGGCCCCGCCGGAGTACCCCGTCATCGCCATCGGCGCGGCCCGATCCAGGCCGGTGGCATCGCTCGCGACGGCGCCGCGCAGCCCGTCGAGAACGGCATGAGCCGCCATACGCCCCGCCGCGTAGGCGTGGCGCGGCCCTTGATGATCGGTCACCACCACCGCGTATCCACGGAACAGCAGCTGCTGGACCGGTGCGATCTCCGGAGCGATCCCCCGCTGCATCGTCCAGGACGGCTCGCACGTGGCGCCGAGCGAATCGATCGCCATGTTGTACGCCACGACGGGCCGTGGCCCCGGTTTCGTCCACGGCGCGGTGGGCACGAGGACACTGGTGACAACGGCGGCCGGGCGGTTCTTGGCGTCGGTCGATCGCACCAGCAACTGGGTGGTGGTCACCGGCGTCACCAGCGGTCCGACGGTCACCGACCGCGTGTTCAGCACCGTTCCGGGGGTGGACGCCTCGTAGCCCGGGGGCGGGACCACCCACGGGTCGTTCAGCGGAGTCGCCGCGATGGACTCCGCCGTCCGCGGCGGATCGAGCAGATCACCGATCGGGTCCGCGGTGGCCGGCGATGCGGTTCCCAGTGCGAGAACCGCGATCACGGCTGCGACTCGCCGTGCCGTTCGGTCTGGACGGTGCCTCCGTGCCCGCCCTCGCTGTTCGCTCCAGTACTCGGCCACGAATGAACCCCCCGTTTTTCCCCGCCGAGACGAACCCGGCCCCCTGCCGCGAGTCTAGGGACGATGATCAGCGAGACCAGCGAAACCGCACGCACCCGCCGGTACGGTGGTCACCGTGCGCAATCTCGAAACGACCTGTTGCGCACCCGTCCTGTGACCTGGTCGACTCGAGGCCGCACTCACCACGGAGGAGCAGCGCCATGACCAGCCTCGTACCCACCGATCGCGCCTCGATGGACGGGAGCCGTGACGAGCTCCACGAGATCGCCGAGCGCGTCCTGTGGCTCTCGACGTCGATGATCCATCACGCGAACCGCGTGCGTCCCAATCCGTCCGGCATGAAGGTCGGCGGCCACCAGGCGTCCTGCGCGTCGATGGTGTCGATCATGACCTCGTTGTGGTTCGAGCAGCTGCAACCGGGAGATCGGGTCTCGGTCAAACCGCACGCGTCGCCGGTGCTGCACGCCATCAACTACCTGCTCGGTGAGCTCGACGAGAAATACCTCACGACTCTGCGCTCGTTCGGCGGTCTCCAGTCGTACCCCTCCCGTTCCAAGGACCCGGATCCCGTCGACTACTCCACCGGATCGGTGGGAATCGGTGCGACGGCGCCCATCTGGGGCGCGATGTCGCGCCGTTACGTCGAGACCAGCTTCGGTGGGGCCGGCACGGGTAGGCAGTACTCGCTCGTCGGAGACGCCGAGCTCGACGAAGGTGCGGTGTGGGAAGCCATCGTCGATCCCGGCGTCGCGGAACTCGGCGAGGTGGTCTGGATCGTCGATCTGAATCGGCAGTCCCTCGACCGAGTGGTGCCCAACATCGCGGCGCGGCGGCTCGAGAAGATGTTCGACGCGGCCGGGTGGCAGGTCATCACCGTCCGCTTCGGTCGTCTCCTCGAGGACCTGTTCGCCCGCACCGGTGGCGACGCCCTGCGTCGTCGCATCCTGGACATGCCGAATGCGGAGTACCAACGACTGCTCCGCTGCACGGCCGACGAGGTGCGCACTCGGCTTCCCGGCGGCGGTCCCGACGCGTCGGCCGTCGCCGAGCTGATCGCCGACCTCGACGACACGCTCCTCGTCGAGTCGATCCGCAACCTCGGCGGACACGATCTCCCCGCGCTCCGGGACGCCTGGTCACGCATCGAGGACGACCGCCCCACGGTGATCATCGCGTACACCGTCAAGGGATTCGGACTCCCCACCCAGGGTCATCCGCAGAACCACTCGTCGCTGTTGACCGCTCAGGAGTACACCGAGCTCGCGGCCACGCTCGGAACCGACCCCGATGCTCCCTGGGCACGGTTCGACCCCGACAGCGCGGCCGCGACACTGTGCACCGACGCCGCGAACAGGTTGCGGCGCAAGGATATACGGGTACAGAGCCCACCCGCCGTGCCCGAAGATTTCGGCCGCACCCCCAAGGGCACGGCGACCACTCAGGCCGCCCTGGGGCGAGTGCTCATCGATCTCACGCGGGAGGCCCCGGACGCCGCGGAGCGCGTCGTCACGGTCAGTCCGGACGTCAGTTCGACCACCAACCTCGGCGGGTGGGTCAACAAGGTCGGAGTCTGGTCCTCGCGGGAGCGTCGGGACTGGTTCGACGACGACGCGCAGACCATCATGCACTGGCGAGAGGACCCGTCGGGCCAGCACATGGAACTCGGTATCGCCGAGACCAACCTGGTCGGTCTGATGGGCGAGCTGGGTGCCACCTGGAGCCGGTGGGGTCAGCCGTTGTTCCCGATCGGCGTCATGTACGACCCGTTCGTCGAGCGCGCACTGGAGCCGTGGTCCTACGGGATGTATGCGGGCGGGCAGTCCATTCTGGTCGGCACCCCGTCCGGGGTGACGCTCGCCGCCGAGGGCGGCGCGCACCAATCGATCAAGACGCCCTCCATCGGACTCGAGCAGCCCGGGTGCATCACCTACGAGCCCGCCTTCGCCATCGACGTGGAATGGTCCCTGCTCGCGAGCATCGCGAAACTCGGTCGGCCCGAGGGCAGCTCGGCATACCTGCGGCTGTCGACCCGGCCGATCGACCAGTCTCTCGCGGCCGTCCCGAGCGACCCCGCAGCCCGCGAACGACGACGCCGTCAGGTGGTCGCGGGCGGGTACCCCCTCGTCCGCCGAGACGACGCGGTGGTCACCGTGGTGTCGATGGGCGCAACGATGTCCGAGGCCCTCGCGGCCGCCGAACGGCTGGACGGAATCGGGGTCGCCGCGGACGTCCTGTGCATCACGAGTCCGGGTCTGATCTTCGAAGCGCTACGGGCTCGGCAGGGGCACGGGGACGCCTCGACCTGGATTCTCGACCAGCTGCTGCCCGCGGACCGGGCGACCCCGATGGTGACGGTCCTCGACGGTCACCCGCACACGCTCGCCTTCCTCGCCACCGTGAACCGGGTACCGGCCACGACGCTGGGGGTCAGCGGTTTCGGTCAGGTGGGATCGCTCGAGGAGGTCTACCGCTACCACCGCATCGACACCGACTCCATCGTCGGTGCCGCACTGGACGTTCTCGGGCGCTGAGACTTCACGGGCGCTGAGACCTCTCTCACGTCCGATCCGATCCGTCGGCGCCCCGGCGCCGAAGGTTACGAAGAGCCATGTTCTTCGATGTGGCTCGGACGCGAACCAGCAGGGGGATTCATGAAGCGTGGCCTACGACGTGCAGCGGCGACCGTCGCCGCGGTGATGATCGCGACGGTCGGTGCGGGCCTCTCGTCCGGCGCGACCGCGGGGGCGGACCCGTTCGGTCCACTCCCGACCGACGAGCAGGCGTATCTGCCGACGCCGCTGGGCGATCCGTTCTTCGACGCACCGCCGGACTTCGCCGCGGCCTCGCCGGGAACCGTGTTCGGCACGCGCGGGGTCGCCATCCCGAACCTGCGTACTCCCGTGACCTCGAGCCAATACCTGTTCCGGTCCACCGATTCGAAGAACCGGCCCATCGTCGCGGCGACCACCCTGGTGGTGCCGACCGCACCGTGGGAGGCGGGCCCGCGCCCGGTGGCCGTCTACAACCCGGCGATCAACTCGCTCGGCAACACCTGCGCGCCGTCCTACACGCTGCCGCGCGGAAGCAACGCGGACTCCACCGCCGCCGTGCAGAGTCTGCTCGACCGCAACTTCGCCGTGGTGGTCACCGACTACCAGGGTCCGCGTCAGGCCTACTCGGCCGGCCGCGTCGAGGGGCACACCATCCTCGACTCGTTGCGCGCCGTGGTGAACGATCCCGCGACCGGCCTGGCCCCGGATTCCCCCATCGGCATCACCGGGTATTCCGGAGGCGCCATCGCGTCGGGCTGGGCGACGCAGCTCGCACCGTCGTACGCGCCCGAGCTGAACATCGTCGGTGCCGCGTTCGGCGGAACCCCGACCGATTACACCCTGCTCCGTGACTCGCTCGACGGACGCATCGGATCGGGTCTCTACCTCGCGGCCACCGCGGGACTGTCCCGCGAGTACCCCGAGCTTCGTCAGTTCCTCAACGACAACGGCCGCCGGGTCGCGTTGGCGCAGCGGGATCTGTGCGGGGACGTGCTGACCGCGAGCGGCCTGTTCCAGCTGCGGCAGTCGACGCTGCAGAACGATCCTGGCGCCTTCGACAACCCGGTCACGCAGCGCGTCATCGCCGAGAACCGCATGGGCGCACTGACTCCCACCGCGCCGACGTACCTCTACCACGGACTGCAGGACGACCTGATCCCCAAGCTGGGTGCGGAAAACCTGTACGACGAGTGGTGTGACGCCGGCGCCTCGGTCCGGCTCGAGGAGATCCCGGGCGATCACGATGTCGCCTCCCGCAACGGTCAGCCGGTCGCGTTCGCCTGGTTGGCGGATCGGCTCACCGGCATCCCCGCCGCGCCGGGATGCAGCAGCGTCGGACGCTAAGCTGGTTGGACGCCGAACCGGTCGGACGCCGAGCCGGGCGGAACCGAGCTTTCCGACCCGCCCGGCTCAGCCCTTCTCGGTGACGGCTCGTTCGAGCGCGTCCAGAGACCGGTGCAGGAATCCCCGACCGAACGGCGGCAGCGCGGGAAGGTCGGCGCGCGTCTGCGGCGGGGTTCGTGACCAGTCGTAGGTCAAGGTGACCGCGGTGCCGCCGTCGGTGGGTTCCAGACGGTAGTGCCACGTCCACCCGCCGGTCTGCAGTCGACCCTCCTCGCTTGTCGTGCCGGGCATCCACGCGATGACGCGGTCGGGTTCGAACTCGGTGACCTCGTTGTGCATCACGTAATCACCGCCGAGCATGTCGAGGTGCATGTTCATTCCGAACACCTGCCCGACGGCGGTGATCGGTGCGGCGTCGATCGCGTCGCGCACCCAGTCCCCCGGCTCGGTGTCGTGATGGCGTGACGGGTCGGCCAGCACCGCGAAGATCACGTCCGGCGTCGCGGGGACGACGTGAGTGACGACGAGTTGCTCCGCTCCCGACGGTTCCTGTGACATGTGGGTCTCCTTCACCTTTCGACAACGTCTTCGTCCGATCACAGCACTGTCCGATCACAGCACTGTCCGATCACAGCACTGTCCGATCACGGCACCGTCCGGCGGGCGACGGCGACCGGGCAGTCGCGTGGCGGACTGCGACGCCGCCGACGCTACAGTGGCAGGGCCCCGGGCAGGTCCGGGACCGTTGTTTACCGCGTGGAGAGTTGTTCGCCGTGAGCTGGATCCGTATGAACGACGTCGCGAAGACGTACGACGGTCGAACCGTATTGCGCGAGATCTTCTTTCGGCTGAGCGACGGTGACCGCATCGGACTCATCGGGCGCAACGGCAGCGGCAAGACGACACTGCTGCAGCTCCTGCTCGGTCGCGAGGTTCCCGATTCCGGCACCGTCGAGGTCACCGAGGGCGCCCGCATCGGGTACTTCTCCCAGTTCTCCGAGCTCGACGGCAACCGGTCGATCCAAGCCGAACTGGAGTCGCTGTTCGGCGACATCCGCGTCCTGGAAACGGAACTCACCGAGGTCGAGCAATCCCTCGGCGGTGACATCGACGAGGCACAGATGTATCGCCTCGTCGACCGGCAGGCCGAGCTCCTCGACGCGATGGAGGCCGGCGGCGGCTGGACGTATCACCAGCGCATCGACACCGTGCTGTCCATGCTCGGGTTCGACGCCGACCGACGCGAGCTCCCCGTCGACAAGCTCTCCGGCGGATGGCGCAACCGTGCGGCGCTCGCGCGCATTCTCCTCGAAGCCCCGGACGTGCTGCTCCTCGACGAGCCCACCAACTTTCTCGATGTCGCCGGCATCGCGTGGCTCGAGCGGTGGCTCCGCGACTTTCGCGGCGCCCTCCTCGTCGTCTCGCACGACCGACATTTCCTGGAGCAGGTGGCCACGTCCATCGTCGAGGTCGAGAACAACCATCTGCAGACCTACGACGGCACCTATTCGGACTACGTTCAGCAGAAACAGTTCCGGCTCAAGAATCTCGAACGCGAGTACAGCAACGAGCAACAGCTGCTCGCCTACGAGCAGGATGCGATCACCGATCGACGCGAGGCGATCAAGAATCCGTCGGGGGTGCTGAAGCGACGGCTGGCGAACGTCAAGAAGAGCAAGAACCCGCGCCCGGTCGACACCATCATCACGAACATCTACGGCGGGCTGCACGTACACGATGATCTGTGCGTCGTCGACGGTCTGTCCAAGGGGTTCGGGGGTCAGCAGCTGTTCGAGGACGTCTCCTTCGAGATCCACCGTGGTGATCGGATCGCGATCACCGGACCCAACGGCTCCGGCAAGTCGACGTTGCTCGACGTGCTGATCGGCGCGCAACCGGCCGATTCCGGCACCGTCAAGTGGAAGACCCGGTCACCGTCCTTCATCCACTACAACACCGTGCTGGATCGTCTCGATCTGCAGGACACCGTCACTCACGCGGTCAACGCGATGCCGGACAGCCTGGCGCTCACCGCGACCCGCAAGGACGTGAACCGGTTTCTCACGCTTCTGCAGTTCTCGGAACTCGACCAGAAGCAGCGCATCGGAACTCTTTCCGGTGGTCAACGCGCTCGCGTGGCGCTCGCCCAGTGCCTGCTGTTCGGTGCCGGAGTGATCGTCCTCGACGAGCCCACCAACCATCTCGATCTGCCGAGCACGCAAATCCTCGAGCGCGCGCTGACGACGTTCCCCGGTGCGGTTCTCTTCGTCAGCCACGACCGGTTCTTCGTGGAGAAGGTGGCGTTCCGCCAGATCTCGTTCGACGGAGTCGGCGGGGTTCGCCAGCGGGCCGGTGTCGAGATGAACTGACGGCAACTAGCCTTCATGCATGGCTCTCGATCATGGTGACCCCGGTGACGCCCCGTCCGTTCCGGCTCCGCTCACGGACGTCGTCGACGACCGTCGGCCCACGGCCGCCGAGGAATCGCGGACTCTGGCCGCGGGATCCAACACGGCGACACTCGCGAGCCTGACGGCGGACGGTGATCCGTGGGCGTCGTTCGTGACCTACGGCCTGCTCGACGGACAGCCGGTGCTCTGTGTGTCCCGGATGGCCGAGCACGGCCGCAATCTCGCGACGGATCCGCGAGCCAGTCTGGCGATCGTCTCGGATTCCGCCACCACCGATCCCCTGGCCAGCGGCCGGGTCACGATCGCCGGCGTGGTGGAGAGGCCGGACGGCGACGAGTACGACGCGGCGAGGCGCGCGCACCTCGACGCGGTTCCCGCCGCCAAGTACTACGTCGACTACAGCGATTTCTCGCTCTGGGTTCTCCGGGTCAAGCGGGTGCGGTGGGTCGGCGGCTACGGCCGCATGGACTCCGCGACGGCCGCCGAGTACGCGGCCGCCGCTCCCGACCCGGTGCAGCCGGCCGCGCGCGGCGCCGTCACCCATCTCAACGACGACCACGCGGAGTCGCTCGCACTCATGGCGCGACACCTCGGTGGGTTTCCGGACACCACCGACGCGGTGTGCACCGGAGCGGACCGTTACGGACTCGACCTGCGGGTGACCACACCACGCGGGATCGCCTACACGCGGGTCGGGTACGGGTCGCCGATCGGCTCGGTGGACGAACTACGTTCGGCCACCGTGGAATTGGCGACGCGGGCCCGAGCGCTGCGGGGGTGACCCGACGCGAAACGGCTCAGCTCACCGAGGCGTTGCGCTTGGGAAGCTTCCAGTCGGGGCGGACGAAGTGGCAGGTGTATCCGTTCGGGATGCGCTGCAGGTAGTCCTGGTGCTCCGGCTCGGCCTCCCAGAAATCTCCGGCCGCGTCGACCTCGGTGACGACCTTGCCCGGCCAGATTCCCGACGCGTCGACATCGGCGATGGTGTCGAGAGCGACGCGCTTCTGCTCGTCCGAGGTGTAGAAGATCGCGGACCGGTAGCTTACGCCGCGGTCGTTGCCCTGACGGTTCTTCGTGGACGGGTCGTGGATCTGGAAGAAGAACTCGAGAACGTCGCGGTAACTGGTCACGGTGGGGTCGAAGACGATCTCGACGGCCTCGGCGTGCGTGCCGTGGTTGCGGTACGTCGCGTTCGGGACGTCGCCGCCGCTGTAGCCGACGCGGGTGGAGATCACGCCGCGCTGCTTTCGAATGAGTTCCTCGACGCCCCAGAAGCATCCGCCCGCCAGGATCGCGGTCTCGGTGGCAGCGGCGGAGTTCGGTGTGGCGGAGTTCGGTGTTGCTGTGTCGGTCATCGTCTCTCCTTCGTCACGCCGACGCAGGTGCGTCGGGGGATCTGACTGGTGAACGTCCGGACGCGGATCGTTGTTCCACTCACGCCCGTTCCACTCAAGCGCCGTTTCCACTCACGCGCCGTTCGACATCAGCACGGCGGCGCTCGCATCGTCGATGACCAGGTCCGTCACCAACCCTCCGCGCAGTGCGGCACGCAGCCCGTCCATCTTCGACTCCCCCGCCACGATGCACAGCCGTCTCGGCACGGCCGCGAGGCGATCGAGGCCGGGTCCGCTCGATCTGTCGTTCAACGCGATTCGGTCGTAACTGCCGTCCGCGCGCAGGAAGACCGTCGCGATGTCACCGACCACCCCGTCGCGTTCGAGTTCGATGCGGTCGGCGGGTTCGAGGTAGCCCGCGCTGTAGACGTGACTCGGCACGGCACCGCGGACGGCGCCGACGCTGAACACGGCGAGGTCCATCCGATCCTGGAGATCGAGGACCCGTTTGATGCTGCGTTCCCGCCACAGCAACCGCCTGGTCTCGGGGTAGTCGAAAAAGGCGGGAACCGGAAAGCCCTGGGGCACGGCCCCGTACGCGTCGGCGAACGATTTGATGATGTCGGTCGCGTAGGAAACTCCGGTGGTTCGAGTGTTGGCGGCGCCGTTGAGCTGGACCACGTAGGAGTTGAACGTTCGCTTGGGAGCGAGACGCCGGGCGACGGCACTGATGGTGGTGCCCCACGCCACCCCGGTGACGGTGTCCGACTCGACGAAGGACGTCAAGAGCCGGCCCGCGAAGACCGCGACCCGGTCCAGGCGTTCGAGTTCGTCGACCGACTCCGACACGGGGACGACGTGTGCACGGATGTCGTACCGATCGGCGAACGCCTGCTCGATCTCGGGAGCGCGGCCGAGCGGTGTGCTGATGGTGATCTCCACCAGTCCCGAGTCGCGAGCGAAGGTGATGAGTCGGGACACCGTCGAGCGTGAGATTCCCAGCTCATGACCGATGGCGGCCATGGTCATGTCCTGGAAGTAGTAGAGCCGCGCGGCACGGGTCGCCTGACCGATCCTGAGGTCGGAATCCGACGATCGCCCCGTGGTCACCGCCCCCACCCTAGCGGCCCCTCTGCACATATGTGCAACGGCTATGCAAGAAAGTGCAGCTGTGTTTACGGTGGTCGCAGAGCACGCACTGTGGCGTGCATCACGACCTTTCCGGAGGATATGCATGTCGGACACCAAAGAACCCTGGGGACTACGCGCGGAGATGGCCGCCGAGTTCGCGGGGACCATGATCCTGATTCTGTTCGGCGCGGGTGTCGTCGCGCAGGTGGTCTCGGGAGAGGGCACTCTCGGCGATCACGACAGCATCGCCTGGGCCTGGGGCCTCGGGGTCATGTTCGGAATCTATGTCGCGGGTCGCGTCACGGGGGCCCATCTCAATCCCGCGGTGACGCTCGCCTTCGCTCTGTTCCGGGGGTTCTCCTGGTCCAAGGTGGCGCCGTACGCGCTGGCTCAGACGGCAGGCGCCTTCGTCGCCGCCCTCCTCGTCCGGTGGAACTACGACGACATGCTGACCGCGGTCGACCCCGACCACACCATCGCCACCCAGACCATCTTCTCCACCCTGCCCGGCAACGGCACCCTCCCGGTCAGCGCCGGTTCGGCCCTGCTCGACCAGATCATCGGCACCGCGATCCTGCTGTTCCTCATCGTGGCGGTCACCGACTCCCGAGCCACCGCCCCGCTCGCGAACCTGGCCCCGTTCATCATCGGACTGATCGTCGTCGCGATCGGTTTCGCCTGGGGCACCAACGCCGGCTACGCCATCAACCCCGCTCGTGACTTCGGCCCGCGCCTCGCCTCGTTCATCACGGGGTACGGCACCGCGTGGCGCGACCAGTACGGAAGTCTGTATTTCTGGGTGCCCATCGTGGGACCGCTGATCGGCGGCCCGATCGGCGTGCTGCTCTACGACCAGCTCATCGGGCGCACCCTGAAGAAGACGGACGACACCCCGGAGAGCCCGTCGCGGCTCCCGTCCGACAAGTGAATCCCGAGACGCTCGTATCCACCACCGACGCACCACGACGAAAGAGGCTGAACCGATGACCGAATCCGACGCCCGCTACGTAGCCGCGATCGACCAGGGCACCACGTCGACCCGGTGCATGATCTTCGACTACTCCGGCAACGTGGTCGCGGTGGACCAGAAGGAACACCAGCAGATCTTCCCGCGCGCCGGGTGGGTCGAGCACGACGCCGTGGAGATCTGGAACAACACCCGCAGTGTGGCCGCGGGAGCCATGGCGGCCGCCGATCTGACCTTCGCGGACCTCGCGGCCGTCGGCATCACCAACCAGCGCGAGACGGCCCTGGTGTGGGACCGAGCCACCGGCAAGCCGATCTACAACGCCATCGTCTGGCAGGACACCCGCACCGATCGCATCGCCACCGCCCTCGGCGGCGGGGACGCGAACAAGTACACCGCCGTCACCGGGTTGCCGCTGGCCACCTACTTCTCGGGACCGAAGGTGAAGTGGATCCTCGACAACGTCGAGGGTGCGCGCGAGAAGGCGGACGCGGGTGAACTGTGCTTCGGCAACATGGACACCTGGGTGCTGTGGAACATGACCGGCGGCGTCGACGGCGGGCTGCACTACACCGATCCCACCAACGCGTCGCGCACGCTGCTCATGGACCTCGACACCCTGTCGTGGGACGAGAGCATCTGCGCGGACATGGGCATCCCGATGTCGATGCTTCCCGAGATCAAGTCCAGCTCCGAGGTCTACGGCACCGGGCGTGACCGCGGACCGTTCCGCGGCGTGCCCATCGCCGGCATCCTCGGCGATCAGCAGGCCGCGACGTTCGGCCAGGCGTGCCTGGCCCCGGGCGAGGCCAAGAACACGTACGGAACCGGCAACTTCGTCCTGTTGAACACCGGCACCGAAAAGGTCATGAGCAAGAACGGGTTGCTCACCACGGTCTGCTACAAGATCGGTGACCAGCCCACCGTGTACGCCCTCGAAGGATCGATCGCCGTCACCGGATCGCTCGTGCAGTGGCTGCGCGACAACCTCGGCATGATCTCCACCGCGGCCGACATCGAGACCGACGCCCGCTCCGTCGACGACAACGGCGGCGCGTACTTCGTGCCGGCCTTCTCGGGTCTGTTCGCCCCGCACTGGCGGGCCGATGCGCGCGGCGCGATCGTCGGACTCACGCGCTTCGTCAACAAGGGGCACCTCGCCCGCGCCGTCCTCGAGGCGACCGCGTACCAGACCCGCGAGGTGATCGAGGCCATGAACGCCGACTCCGGCGTCGACCTCGAGGTCCTGAAAGTCGACGGAGGAATGGTTGTCAACGAATTACTGATGCAGTTCCAGTCCGACATCCTGAATGTCGACGTGGTCCGTCCCGTCGTCGCCGAAACCACGGCGCTCGGTGCGGCCTACGCAGCCGGCCTGGCGGTCGGCTTCTGGGAGAGCGAGGACGACATCCGGCAGAACTGGGCCGAGGACAAGACATGGACACCGTCCATGGACGAGAACCAGCGCGCCGAGTTGTACGCGGGCTGGAAGAAGGCAGTAACGAGAACTCTGGATTGGGTTGACAGCGAATGAATATCACCACACCGGTACTGGGTCCGGCCGCACGGGCGGACGCACTCGACCGACTCGCATCCGAAGAACTGGACATCCTGGTCATCGGCGGCGGCGTGGTCGGAACGGGCACCGCACTCGACGCCGCCACCCGTGGCCTCAAGGTGGGCCTCATCGAAGCACGGGACTACGCGGCGGGAACCTCGTCGCGATCCAGCAAGCTGTTCCACGGCGGGCTTCGCTACCTGGAGCAGTTCAACTTCTCGCTGGTGTTCGAGGCCCTCAAGGAACGCTCGCTCGTGCTGAACGAGCTGTGCCCCCACCTCGCCCGGCCGGTCCCCTTCATCTATCCGTTGGAGAAGATCATCGACCGCCCGTACGTGGGGCTCGGCATCGGCGTCTACGACGTCATGGGTGCCGGCCGCGGCGTTCCCGGCCACCACAAGCATCTCGGCCGGAAGAAGACGCTCGAATCGTTCCCGTCGGGCAAACGCTCCGCGATTCGCGGCGCCGTGCGCTTCTACGAGGGTCAGGTGGACGATGCCCGGCACACCATGATGCTCGCGCGCACGGCTGCCGCCTACGGTGCGCTGTGCGTCAACAGCACCCGGGTCACCGGCTTCCTGCGTGAGGAGGACCGCGTCGTCGGCGTCGTCGCCACGGACCTCGAGACCGGATCGTCGTTCGAGATCCGGGCGAAGCAGGTCATCAACGCGGCCGGCGTCTGGACCGACGAGATCCAGGAGATGGTCGGCGGTCGCGGCCAGTTCCAGGTGCGGGCGTCCAAGGGCGTTCACCTGGTGGTTCCGCGAAACCGCATCAACTCGGCGACGGGCATCATCACCCGCACCGAGACCTCGCTGCTGTTCGTCATCCCGTGGGGCAGCCACTGGATCATCGGAACCACGGACACGGACTGGAAGCTCGACCTCGCTCACCCCGCGGCGAGCCGCAGCGACATCGACTACATCCTGGGGCACGTCAACAAGCTGTTGGCCGATCCCCTCGATCGCGAGGACGTCGTCGGTGTGTACGCCGGTCTGCGTCCGCTGCTGTACGGCGAGTCCGATTCCACCAGCAAGCTCTCCCGCGAACACGCGGTGTCGAGCCCGGTACGGGGTCTGACGGTCATCGCGGGCGGTAAGTACACCACCTACCGCGTCATGGCGAAGGATGCCGTCGACGCCGCCGTGCACGGACTCGAGCGCACCGTTCCGCCCTGCGCCACGGAGAACATCCCGCTGGTCGGTGCGGACGGATACGTCGGTGCGTTCAACTCTCGGCAGCTCACCGCCGAGCGCACCGGAATGCGCGTCGGTCGGGTGGAGCATCTGCTCGGCCGGTACGGCTCGTTGATCGGAGAGATCCTCGAACTCGTGGACCAGGACCCCTCCCTCGGCGAGCCCCTGGAATCGGCACCCGCGTACCTCAAGGCCGAGGCGGTGTACGCGGTGAGCCACGAGGGCGCTCGACACCTCGAGGACATCCTGACCCGTCGTACCCACATCTCGATCGAGGTGCCGGACCGCGGCGAGGCTGCCGCGCGCGAGGTGGCCGAGTTGGTCGCCCCGCTGCTCGGGTGGGACGAGGCTCATGTCGCCGAGGAGATCGAGCACTACCGGCTGCGAGTCATCGCGGAGCTCGAGTCGCAGCAGCAGCCGGACGACGCCACCGCGGATGCGGCCCGGCTCGGCGCACCGGACGTGCGGGCTGCCGTTCACTGAGTCACCGAGTCACCGCGTTCACTGAGTGAACGCGTCGGCGGCCCCCGTCCGGTCGCCGAGCACTCCGGTGCGAAGTGCGGCGATGCATCCGATCGCCGACTACAAGTGAGGGGGCACGGGCGCGATGCCCGTGCCCCCATCACGAGAGGACGGCAGATGGTCGCCAGAAGGTTCGACTCCCCGGCGGACGCGGTCGCCGACATACCCCGCGGAGCATCGATCGCGGTCGGCGGTTTCGGGCTGTGCGGCATTCCCGACGCGTTGATCGCCGCCTTGGCCGACGCCGCCACCGACGATCTCGAGGTGTTCTCCAACAACTGCGGCGTCGACGGCCACGGCCTCGGTATCTTGTTGGCCTCGAAGCGTATTCGGCGCGTCACCGCGTCGTACGTCGGTGAGAACAAGGAGTTCGCCCGGCAGTACCTCTCGGGTGAACTCGAAGTGGAACTGACGCCCCAGGGCACGCTCGCCGAGCGTCTGCGCGCGGGCGGTGCCGGCATTCCGGCGTTCTTCACCCCGGCCGGCGTCGGCAGCCCCGTCGCCGACGGCGGACTGCCGTGGCGATACGCGGCCGACGGGTCTGTCGCACTGGCGTCCCCACCCAAGGAGACCCGGGTGTTCGGGGACAAACGATACGTCCTCGAGACGGGCATCAACGCCGATTACGCTCTGGTGCACGCGCTTCGCGGCGACACCGCCGGCAACCTCGTCTACGACAAGACCGCCATGAACTTCAATCCGCTCGCGGCCATGGCCGGCCGCATCACCGTCGCGCAGGTCGAGAAACTGGTCCCGGCCGGAACCCTGGACCCCGCGCAGGTCCACACTCCGGGCGTCTTCGTCCAACGCATCGTCGAGACCGGGCCTCAGGAGAGGCGCATCGAGAAGCGCACCGTCAGCGCAGCCGAAGGAGCGAACCGATGACCGCCGGATGGACCCGCGAACAGATGGCCGAGCGCACCGCCGCCGAGATGATCGACGGTGAGTACGTGAATCTCGGAATCGGGTTGCCGACCCTGATTCCCGCCTACCTCGGTACCGGGGTCACGGTCACGCTGCATTCCGAGAACGGAATTCTCGGCACCGGTCCCTACCCCACCGAGGAGAACGTCGACGCGAACCTCATCAATGCCGGAAAGGAGACCGTCACCGTGAATCCCGGTGCCGCGTTCTTCGATTCGGCGCTGTCGTTCGGCATGATCCGCGGCAGCCACATCGACACCGCCGTTCTGGGTGGCATGCAGGTCTCGCGCACGGGTGACCTCGCGAATTGGATGGTGCCGGGCAAGATGGTCAAGGGTATGGGCGGCGCCATGGACCTGGTGCACGGCGCCGGTCGGGTGATCGTCGTCATGGAACACACCGATCGCGACGGCAACCCCAAACTGCTCGACGCCTGCACGCTTCCCCTCACCGGTCAGGGCGTCGTGAACCGTATCGTCACCGATCTCGCCGTTCTCGACGTTCTCGACGGCGGCGGACTCGCCCTGCGCGAGCTCGCACCCGGTGTGAGTGTCGAGCAGGTCGTGGCGGCCACCGGCACCGCCCTGGACACGAGCTCCGTCGACAGCTGATCCTTTCCGTCGCGACGACCGAACGTCACCCGACCGAACGCCACTACCCTGAGGCGGTGGCAACCGGGCTCTACCGCGGCGCGACCGCGGACGAACGCAATGCCGACCGTCGCCGACGGTTGATGGACGCCGCCCTCGACGTCTGGTCGACGGCGGGCACCAAGGTGACGATGACGGCCGTCTGCGCGTCGGCGGGGTTGACCGAACGGTACTTCTATCAGACCTTCGCCAACCTCGACGACGCGCTGACGGCCGTACTGGATGCGATCGCGACCGAGATCGAGCACCTGACCACCGCGGCGTCGGATGCGGTCGAGGCGTCCGGCGGCGGACCGGAGGAGCGCATCCGGGCGTCGGTACGCGCGCTGGTCGACTACCTCCAGGCCGATCCCCGAACCGGTCGCGTGGCGCTCGTCGAGGCCGGAGCGATGCCCGGCCTTCGACACCGACGTACCGCCATCCTGCGCCACTTCGCGCAGTTGACCGTCGACGACGCCGTCGACAAGGCCGGACTGCGTGCCTCATCATCCAGCACCGCCGCGTCATCCAGCACCGCCGCGTCATCCAGCACCGCCGCGCCATCCAGCACCGCCGTCTCACCCAGCACCGTCGGCGGCCTGTTGCTGGTGGGAGGGATGGCCGAACTGATCACCGCATGGCTCGAGGGTGCGGTGCAGACGGATGCGGAGGACATCGTCGAGGCGACGGTCCGGATGTACCTCGCGCTCTACACGTGAGCTCGGCGCACCACCAAGGTTGACAGGGCGCCCTGTCTGATTCACGCTTCAGGTGTGTTCCGCGTCACCCGAGCGTGTTCCAGAACGAGGTTGCCATGAGCGTCGACATCGCCCCCGAGCCCCGAGCCGTCCCGCGCATCCGTCCCCGCGACTGGGGTCTGCCCCTCGTGGGTCGCATGTTCGCGTACTCGTCCGATCCGCTCGCCCTCATGCGGCACCAGTGGAAGCACTACGGCCCGGTGGCGCCCGTCCGGTTGCCCGGCGGTAGAACTCTCATGCTGCTCGGACCGGATGCGTGCGGAGAGGCCTTGCGCAACGGCGACAAGGCATTCGCCAACGGACCCGCCTGGACCCGGCTGGTCGGCCCGTTCTTCACTCGCGGCCTCATGCTCCTCGACTTCGGCGAGCACCATGTGCACCGCCGCATCATGCAGCAGGCGTTCACCCGCGATCGCCTCGAGGGATACGCCCGTGCGATGCATCCCGCCATCGAGCGCGGTCTGCAGGCATGGGAGGGCGGCACCGATTTCGCCGCCTACCCGGCCCTGAAGACCCTCACCCTCGACATCGCCGCGGACATCTTCATGGGCGGCGCCGCGGACACCGACCGCGACGAGATGGACCGCATCAACGCCGCCTTCATCGCCTGCGTGCAGGCGGCGGCCGGATACATTCGCGCGGACGTTCCGATGACCCGGTGGTCACGGGCGTACCGAGGCCGAAAGGTCCTCGAACGCTTTCTCCGGCAGTACCTTCCGGAGCGTCGAGCCACGAAGACCGACGACATCTTCTCGGTCCTGTGCCACATCGAGACCGACGACGGTGAGCAGTTCGGCGACGACGCCGTCGTCGATCACATGATCTTCCTGATGATGGCGGCGCACGACACGTCGACCACCACCACCTCCACGATGCTGCAGTACCTCGGCCAGCATCCCGAGTGGCAGGAACGGTGCCGACAGGAGTCCCTGGCCCTCGGTCCGCGTCCCACCCTCGCCGAGCTCGACACCCTGACCTCCCTCGATCTGGTCATGAAGGAGTGCCTGCGTCTGCGAGCACCGGTACCGGTCCTGATGCGGCACACGGTCGCGGACACCGTCGTACAGGGCGTGGCCATCCCCGCCGGCACCGATTGTGCTGTGAGCGTGCAGTTCTCGCACATGATGGAGGAGTACTGGACCGATCCGCACCGGTTCGATCCCGAGCGTTTCGGTCCGGAGCGCCGCGAGGACGCTTCGCACCGCCTGGCGTGGGAACCGTTCGGCGGCGGCGTGCACAAGTGCATCGGGCTCCACTTCGCCGGCGCGGAGGTGAAGGCGATCATGCATCATCTTCTGCGCGGATGGTCGTGGTCCGTCGACCCGTCGTACGTGTGCCCTCTCGACCACCATTCCCTCCCGTTCCCCAAGGACGGCCAACCGATCGACCTGCAGTTCCGGGCATTCGCCGGCGCCGGGAATCGGTGAGCGGTCCGGAGACGTTGGCCACGGTATGACTTCCACGACGACACCCACGCTCGGTTCCCACGGCATCTGGCGCCACCACACCGGCCTGTCCCCCGAACTGTCCGCGCAGATCGAATCGGACGGTTACGGGGCGATCTGGCTGGGCGGGTCGCCGCCGGCCGACCTGGGAACGTCGGAAGCAGTCCTCGACGCGACGGAGTCCATCACCGTCGCCACCGGGATCGTCAACATCTGGACCGCCCCGGCGGCCGAGATCGCCGAGTCGTACCACCGGCTCGAGGCCAAGCATCCCGGCCGTTTCCTGCTCGGGATCGGCGCCGGCCACCCCGAGGCGCAGCAGGAGTACCAGAAGCCCTATGCAGCGCTGGTGTCCTACCTCGACGCCCTCGACGAGGGCGGCGTTCCGGTCGAGCGCCGGGTCCTCGCCGCACTCGGTCCCAAGGTGCTCGCCCTCGCTGCCGACCGCACCGCCGGCGCGCACCCCTACCTGACGACCCCTGAGCACACCCGAACCGCTGCCGACATCCTCGGACCGGACAAGATCCTCGCGCCCGAGCACAAGGCCGTGCTGAGCACCGACCCCGAGGAAGCCCGCGCCATCGGTCGCCCGCCGGTCGACAATCCGTACCTGCACCTGCGGAACTACCGCAGCAACCTGATGCGTCTCGGGTACTCCGAGTCCGAGATCGACGGAGGCGGCAGCGACCGACTCATCGACGCCCTCGTGGCACACGGAGATGCCGCGGCCATCGCCGCCCGGCTGACCGAGCATCTCGACGCAGGCGCGAACCACGTGATCCTGCATGCGCTTCCGGACCAGGCCGACCCCAGCGTGATCTACCGCGAGGTGGCAGCCGCACTGCGGGGTTGACGGCCACACTGCGGGGGTGACGGCCGCGCGAACTACGCTCGCCGAGTGATGTTCGTGAAGCTGTGCGGTCTGCGCACCGAGGAGTCCGTCGATCTCGCGGTCGAGTTGGGCGTCGACGCCGTCGGTTTCGTTCTCACCGACAGCATTCGCCGCATCGACGCGGAGCGGGCCGGGGCGCTGGCCCGACGCGTTCCCGACGGCACGTCATCCGTCGGCGTCGTGAAGGGCGCTCCGATCGACGACGTCGTTGCTGCGGCGCGGATCGCCGGCCTCGACACCGTGCAGGTGCACGACCTCCGCTCGCGGGACGACGTCGACCGCCTGCACGCCGAAGGGTTACGCGTGATCCGTGCCGTGGTGGCCGGTCGCAACGCCGATGGTGACTCTTTCGGCGAGGACCTGCTTCTCGTCGACGGCGCCGTGGCCGGCGCCGGTCGAACGTGGGACTGGTCGACCTACCGGCCGGAGGGGTCCTGGGTCCTCGCCGGGGGGCTCGACCCGTCCAACGTTCGACGTGCACTGACCGAGACCGGCGCGTCGGGAGTCGATGTGTCCAGCGGTATCGAATCCGCCCCCGGCGTCAAGGACCTCGGGCTGATGCGGTCGTTCGTCACGGCGGCCCGCTCGGCGGTATGAGCCGGGCGTACGAGCCGGCAGGTCAGGCCTCGGCGCCGCCCCCGTCCGTCATGGCCGAGGGGTCCATCCACATGACCTCCCACACGTGGTTGTCCGGATCGCGGAACGCACGCCCGTACATGAAGCCGTGGTCCTGCGGCTCCATCCAGGCGCTGCCCCCGGCGGCGACCGCCGAATCGACCAGCCGATCGACCTCGCCGCGACTGTCCGCCGAGATGCAGAGCAGAACCTCGCGGGCAACACTCGCGTCGGCGATGTCGTCGGCGATGAACGTCCTGAACTTCGACTCCGACAAGAACATCACCGTGGCAAAATCGCTGAGCAGCATCGACACGGTGTCGCCGTCGCTGAAGGCGTCGTTGAACTCGAACCCGAGTCCGCCGAAGAACGTGCGGGTCGCGGCGACGTCGGCAACGGGAAGGTTGACGAACAACATACGGGCCATGGGTAGCTCCTCGATCGGTTCCATGTGGTGGCTCTGTCGACAGCGGGTCGATGACGATACCGACCTCCGGTTCCGCGAGAACTCATCGCGCCTACAGTCGGGGCATGACCGCGAGCCCCTGGACCCTCACCGCCCCGCACGACGGCCGACTACGCGTCCACACCGGCGTCACCGGACGCGCGGCCAAGATGGGACATCGGCTCACCCTCGGACTGAACTCGTGGATCGTGACCGTCGAGCGATCCGGTGAGTCGGTGACCTCGGTGACCGCCATCGCCGATGTCGATTCCCTCGAAGTGTTGGCCGGCGACGGCGGAGTGACCCCCATGTTCGGCCCGGAAAAGTTGGTGGCGCGCGCGAATGCGCTGAAGTGCTTCGACGCCGAGCGGTTTCCCGGTATCGAGTTCCGTGCGAGCGAAGTGTCGGCGACCGACGAGGGATACAGACTCGTCGGCGACCTCACCATCCACGGCACGACGCGCGCGCACACCGTCGACCTACGCCGCGAGGACGACGGTGGCCGCACGGTGTGGTCGTGCGAACAGATCGTCCGGCAGTCGGACTTCGGAATGAAGCCCTACTCCCAATTGATGGGGGCGATGAAGGTGCCGGACGAGGTGACCGTCTCCTTCACCACCGAGCACGATCTCCCCTGAACCGTCCCCGCAGGCATCTCAGGGGACCCGAAACCCCGCGTCCGTCAACACCTGTTGCCCCTGCGGTCCGACGACGAGCGAGACGAACGCTTCCGCGGTAGCACGATTCGACGAGTCCGCCACCGTCGCAATCGGATAGGTGTTGACTGCATCGGCGGACTCCGGGAAGTCGATCACGGCCACCCGGTCTCCGGCGGACAGCGCATCGGTGACGTAGACCAGACCGGCATCGGCTTGCCCCGACGTCACTTTTCCGAGGACGTCGGTCACCGACGATTCCTCGCTGACCGGTGCGATGTCGACGCCCGACACCGACTCGACCCGCGAGGTGGCCGCACCACACGGAACCCGAGGAGCGCAGAGCACCACCTGCGCCGCCGGATCCGCCAGATCGGCAAGGGACTCGATCCCCAACGGATTGCCCGGCGCGGTCACGATGGTCAGGGTGTTGGTCGCGAAATCGGAGGCGTCGCCCGCGATCACACCGGCGTCGATCGCGGTGGACATCGTCGTTCGATCCGCAGCAGCGAACACGTCGCCCGGCGCTCCCTGCGACAGCTGCGTCGCCAGATCGGACGATCCCGCGAACGTGAACGTGACCTCGGTCCCCGGATGGACCGACTCGAACTGCCGACCGAGTTCGGTGAAGGTCGACTGCAGGGACGCCGCCGCGTACACGGTGATCTCCCCCGAGACCTCCATCGCGCCCCCACCGGACGAGGTCCCTTCGCCCGTGCACCCCGCCGCCCCACCCAGCGCCGCGACGATCATCACTGCTGTCCGCACACGCGTCATACAGACCACGATAGAGCAGCGGATGAGGAACGAAGAACAAGATCGTCCCGCATCCGCCGCTCGCTCGCTGGATCGCAAGATCGCTCGGTTGCTCGATCGTCGGGTCTAGACCACCGGTACCGCGGTCGTGGGCACCCGAGTGACCAACGCCGGCACCGATCGACCGGCCACCATCACCGTTCGATCCGGGCGGACCACAGCGGCCACGGACCTCCCGTGCGACAACCAACGACCGAGCTCGGACGACGCGGCCACCTCGACCACGTGCGCTCCTCGGCGCTCGATCTCGGCGCGCTGCAACGCCGTCACCGGTGTGGACGCGACGAAGAGCCCGCAGTCCGGCGCGCGGTCGTCGAGCCGGCCTCCGTCGTCGAGCCGAGCATTGGGGCACAGCGATCCGGCCAGGCCACCGAGAGACAAGGGCGATCGCTGGACGAAGTCGGAGGGCACCAATTTCGCAGTGGCACTGTTGGTCATCCGTGACCTCAGCGACGGGACCAGTCGAAGCGCGGGCGCAATGCCTCGACGGAGGATACGACCCGATTCACCGCCCCCGGTCATCGCCGCTCCGATCGCGATCGCCTGCCGAATCAGGTTGACCACGTGCGGTTTACGCTCGGTTTGATAGGTGTCGAGGGCGGACTCCGAGAGCACGCCGTTCAGCACCCCCGCCAGCTTCCAGCACAGATTCTTGGCGTCCCGCAGACCGGCACCCAAACCCTGGCCGATGAACGGTGGCGTCAGATGGGCAGCGTCGCCGAGCAGCATGACGCGTCTGTCCCGCCACCGGTCCACGACTTTCGCGCGGAAGACGTACTCCGTGGATCGAACCAACTCCATGTCGCCGATCTTCGTGTCGCCGGTCCACGGCCGTACCAGCGGGAGCACCGAATCGATGTCCGTGTACGAGGTCGCGCTCTCGCCCTCGAGCAGACGGAACTCCCAGCGGTACCGCGATTCTCCGATACGCATGTAGGTGCCGGCGCGATCGGCGTCGCACAACTGGTGAATGCCTTCCCACTGATCCAGGTCCGCGTCCGTGGCGATGTCGACGACAAGCCATCGTTGCTCGAAACCGAGGTCCTCCATGCGCGCCCCGATGGACGAGCGCACCACGCTGTTCGCGCCGTCGCACCCGAGCACGTACTTCGCACGGACACAATGCCGTTCACCGGTCGTCGTGTCCTGATAGTCGACCCGGACGTCCTCGCGTCCGTCGGCCGGGTCGCGGCTGTTCGCGACATCGACGATCTCGCAGCCACCACGGAACGTCACCACGTCGAACTCGCTCATGCGCTTGCGCATCAGTCCCTCGAGTTCGGGCTGATCGAACATGTTGGCCTGCGGATACCCGTTGGGGCGGTCCCCCGGGTCGCGACTGAACTCGGCGATCGTGTCGATGTTCGAGTCCACCAGACGGAGACCGTGCGCGGGCCGCGAGATCTCCGCGAACTGGTCGGCGATTCCGAGGTCACCGAGGATCCTGTACACCTCGTCGTCGAGATGCACTGCCCTCGGCTGTGGGTAGACGTCCTCCCATCGGTCCAGGACCAGGGTGTCGACGCCGTACCGACCCAGCAGCATGGCGGCGGTCATGCCGCTGGGACCGGTACCGACGATCACCACCGTCGTTCTCTCGGTGGTGGGGTGGGTGTCCTCAGTCGCCATTCCTCACCACGTTTCGCTGTGCGCCCAGATCCAACTTGCCGTCGGCCGTGGCGATCGACAGTTCCATGATGTCGCCGTCCTTCAGGAAGTCCGGATTCTTGCCCTGCTTCTTGAAGAAGACTTTCCACTTCAGCGCGGGCGGAATCAAAGCTCCCACGATCTCCACCGGCTTTGCCGGCGCTTTCAGTGCCGTGCCACCAGGAGTACCGGTCAGCAGAAGGTCACCCGAGTCGACGCGCTGGAAACGCGTGAGTGCCTGCAGCGTTTCGAGCGGCCCGAAGATCATGTCGGCGACCGTGCTGTCCTGCCTGACCCGGCCGTTGACGCGCGTGATCAGTCTCAGCTCGTCGAACCGCTCGAAGTCCCCCGCTTCGAGAATCAGCAGCACGGGACCGACGGGCGTGAACGTGGGATACGACTTTCCCTCGTAGAACTGAGTTTTCGGCAGCTGTACGTCTCGTGCCGACACGTCGTTGGTGATGACCAGAGCGGCCACGTAGTCCGCGATGTTGGAGCGGTCGATGGTGCTTCCGACGGGCATCGCCTTACCGAAGACCAGGCCGATCTCCACCTCGTAGTCCAACAATTGGACGTGAGCTGGCTTGATCACGTCGTCGGTGGGCCCGCAGATCGATCCCGAGGTCTTCCGAAAGAACGTCAGCGGAACGGTGTCGGGGTTCATTCCCGAATCGACCACGTGGGACTCGTAATTCGTCATCTGCGCAACCACCCGGCAGGGCGCGGTGACGGGTGATACGGGTGCGAGCGAATCCACGGACACCGTGTCGGTCGATTCCGTTGCGGTGTCGATCGCCGCACGATCGGCGAGCAACTCGCCGGTGGTGGACGCGTCGGTCTCGACTCGGGCGGCCCGGTCGCCGCGCTGAACCCACCAGGCGTCCGCGGTCCGGAGAACGGAAATCGTCATGTCGATGCCACTTTCAGAAGGCCACGAAGGCGTTGGGTGTCGAATTCGTTGTCTTTGCCCAGCGAGGTGATGATCGAACGCAGTTCTCGCAGCGATTCGCGCCCCGGTGCGATCCCGAGGAAGTCCTTGCTGACGGGTGGTCCCCACTGAGCGAGGCCCGTCGCCGTCATCGGTGCCCAACCCGGTTCGAGACTGTTGTCGAACATGTCGCCGTCGCTGAAGTGCTCGACGAGAAAACCGTCGGGATCGCGCCAGTAGTCGAAGATCTGACTGCCCTGGATGTGCCGACCCATTCCCCAGGAGTGCTGGTACCCCTTCTCACGGAGGTAGTTCCCGCCCGCGGCGATAGCGTCGATGTCGCTGACCTGGTATGCCGAGTGGACGTATCGGTCGGACGGTCCGAGCGTCATGGCGAGCGTGTGGTGATCAGTAGGGGTGTCTCCGCGATCGCACCGAATGAAACTCATCACCGGGCCCCGCTCGCGTTGGCCGTCGTAGTACAGAAAGTCACTGACGATGAGCCCGAGGTTGCCGAGGTACCACCCCAGCGTCTCCAGATACCGCGAGCGCTGAAGAACCACGTGACCGAGGCGTTGCACTCGCGAGGGCTCGTGAGGTGGGCGCTGCGTCGAATTGAACCGGCTGTCCGGCGCCCCGAAGTTGTAGGTGGGCACGGGCTGGTCGGGTAGCGAGGACATGTCCGCCGTGTCCGCAACGACCCGTACCGACTGACCGCTCGGATCGCGAAGGGTGACACCGACTCCGCCGAGGGTGTCCGGCAATCTCTCGACACGTTCGCCGTTCGCCTCGGCGACGCGCATGACGTCGGCTGCACTGTCGGCGAGGAATGCGGCACCCAGAAAACGTGTGTCACGACCCTTGCGGATCAAGACGCACGGAGGTCCGGCGTGGGTACCGCGAAGGTGCAGTTCGGTGTCGGTGCGCAGCGCGACGTCGAACCCGAAGGCGACCGCGAACGCCTGCGCTTTGTTCAGGTCCGGCTTCTGGAACTCCAGCCAGGCAAGGTCGTGCACCTTGATGACAGGGTCCGCGGCTCGGCCGGGATGCTCACCCGGGAGCGCCCCCTGATCGACATGCATCCCCTTGTGACCATCTGCCATCCCGTTACCCCTCCGTCGTTACCCGTCACTGCCGTCCCCGATCGGTCAGTCATATCTGATGATTTTATCAGTTCTTCGGTTCTGTTGGAGTGGATGCGCAGATCCGTTCCTACCTCGATCACCCGATCACGCACGCGTGATCGGGTGTTCTCGTGACTGTTCCTAGAGAGGTTCGTCGTCGAGGAGGTATCTCTCGGGGAAGAAGTAGTGATTGGGTCGCCCGCGCCGGTCGGGGTCGAGGACCGCCGGTGGATGCCACAAGGTCAGGCCGGCGTAGCGATGCCCGGCGGGTGCCCTGGTGGTGGCCCACTGATTCGGGGCGGTGCCGATGAGGCGGTGGTGCATCGGGCAGGCGAGGGTGAGGGTGTCGATGTCGGTGTAGCCGCCGTCGGCCCACTCGTGGGTGTGGTGGGCCTGGGTTCTCATGGCGGGTCGGGTGCAGCCGGGGAAGGTGCAGCCGCGTTCGCGGGCGAACAGGGCCAGACGCTGATCGGTGCTGGCGCAGCGTTTGCTGCGCAGTAGTTGCAGGGTGCGGCCGGAGGCGTCGTCGAACACCGCGAGGTACGGGTGTGAGGCCGACGCCAGTCGGATGAGGTCGCCGAGGGACAGGGTGGTGCCGGTGGTGGTGGGGGCGAGTCCGGCGGCGGCGGTGAGCTCGTCGATGCCGATGGTGGCGACGACGGTGGTGGGAAAACCACGGTGGGTGCCGAGGGTGCCGGAGGCCAGCACTTCTGCGAGGAGGTGTTTGAGGGCGTCGTGGCGTCGTTGCCCACCGGTGCGGAAATCCCGGCCGGCGCGATCCGCAGCAGCAGCAACCCCAGCAAGGTCCGCAGCAGGGTCGGGGACAGACTTCTCCCCCGAGACAGACTTCTCCCCCGAGGCGGCCTCGGGGTCGAGCGCGCCCGAGGCCGATTCCAGGTCCAAGTCCAGCTCGAGGTCGAGGTCCAGCTCGAGGTCGAGGTCCAGCTCGCGGTCGAAGACGGCGTCGTGGGCGGGGGCGTGACCCGACCGCGCGGACCCGTCGTCTGCGGTAGGGCCCTGATCCTGTTCGGGCGCAGCGGGATCGGAGTCGTCGCGACCGGGTCCGGCGTAGTCGGCACTATCGTCGAGGCCGGTATCGCCGTCGGTGCCGTCCGCAGCATCAGTGTGCGGCGCGCCGGAGTCGTCCGCGCCGTCGGTATCGCCCGCAGCGTCATCGACACCAGCGCGATCGGCGTCGTCGAGGTCGGAATCGTCGGTCACGGCATCACCGTCCGCGCTGTCCGGGGCCGGTGTCGGGGCCGGGGGTTCGGCGGCGCCGGCCGGGAACCTCACCCCGTCGGTCCCGGGGTCGTCCTCGCCGGGCATGCAACGCCCCGGGGCCGACAGTGCCTCGAACGCCACCTCGAGCATCGCCCGCAGATGCGCATCGATGCAGAAGTTGCCCGTCGACATCCCGTCCACCCCTTGCGGGTCGAACCGGATGAACCGCTTCCGCGCGGCATCGTGGTCGTCGGGGGCGGCGCCGTCGGGGTCGAGCAACTCCAGGATCCGCTTCGCCGCCACCGTCAACTCGTCCGGGCGCACCCACCGGGCGAGGTCCACCAACTGCTTCTCCGCCTGATCACGCTGCCCCGGGTCCGTCCGGGCGGGCAGATCCCGATGGAACTTGCGGATCACCGCCACGTGCCCCGGATCGAGGACTCCTTCGCGGGAGGCTGCGGCGACGTGAGGCATCCGCGGGTCCACCGGATCCCCGGTCAGCGTCGTCCGGTCCGCGAGGTCGGCCGCGACGTGCAGGCGCAGGGCGGCATTGCGGGGAGTGACGCGCAGCAGATGCGCCAACGCCGACGGTGCACCCCCGGACCCCAGGGCGCCGACGACGTCGTCGAAACCGCCGCGTTCGACGACCTCGTGCAACCAGGTGTGCGAGGCCCCCACCAGGGTGCGGATCACCGTCTCCGCCCGCACCAGTACCGCACGGGTGTCCGCGGCGGGCAGCGACCACGAATCCAGCGCCGCCACCGCCGCCACCGCCGCTTCGAGGTCGGCGATCACCGCACCCGCCGCCGGGTCGGAGATCGCCGTCGACACCATCGGAACACCAGCACCAGCACCAGAACCGGCACCAGCAGCAGCAGCCGAACCGTCCGGGCACGGCGAGGCCGGCGCCGCAGCCTCGGCTGCGTCGCTCACCCCCTGATCCTGCGGACCCCCCGGTTCCATACGTCCAGATTAACCTAGAAACCGAACAGGTGTTCGATTACTTGCTCCGAACGTAACCAGTGCAGACGGGGCACCATCACAACACCCGCGACACCGTCACCCCATTACCCGTTGCCCCGCCGCCACCACCCGAAACCGTTGTCCTACCGGTTCTTCCAGACCGGCTCCCGCTTCGCTCCGAACGCCGTCAGCCCCTCGAGCGCGTCCTCGCTCGTGAGAAGGTCGTCGAGCGCGTGATACGGCCGCTCCACCGCATCGACCACATCGGGAATCGCGGCGGCCTCGGCCATGATCGACAGCGAGGTCCGAATCGACGTCGGAGATGCGGCCAGCAATTCGGCCGCCAACGCCCGGGCACCGTCGAGCGCACATCCCGCATCGACCACTCGGCTGACGACACCGAGGGCGTGCGCTTCCCGCGCGTCGATCTGCCGGCCCGTCAGGATCATGTCCGTCGCCACCGCACGAGGAACGGCGCGTGGCAGCCGCACCAGCCCGCCCGCCGCGGCGACCAATCCCACGCGCACCTCGCTGAGCGCGAACCGCGCCTCCTCGTCGGCCACCACCAGATGACACGCCAACGCGATCTCGAATCCACCACCCATCGCAAACCCGTTCACGGCTGCGATCACGGGCTTGTTCATGTCGCGCCGACTCGTCAGCCCCGCGAAACCGTTCTGTGGGAACCACATCGGCTTACCGCTCGCGCTGTACCGCAAGTCGTTCCCCGCGCTGAAGGATCGCGTGCCCGCGCCCGTCAGGATGGCGACCCACATCTCGGAATCGGCGAAGAACGCGTCGAAGACCTCGTCCAGCTCCTCGTTCGCCTGCGGCGTCAACGCGTTGCGTTGGTCCGGTCGGTCGATGGTGACCTCGAGGACCCGACCGTCCCGACGTATGCGGACGAATTCGAAGTCATCGCGTAACGACGCCACCCCGGCCGACGGATCGCGCTGCGGCACAGCCGCATTCATCGCCTCGACCGTCAACGCGACCCGATTGACGGGCCCGTCGCGCCGTACCACCACCGCGGTACCGACCGGATCTCCGCAAGACAGAAGGTCGAGCATCGCCTCGTCACCGTCGATCGCGTTGGCGAGGAATCGTCGCCCGTCGGGCAGGCGGCCGACCACGATTCCCCGCGCTCCACCGCCGCCGCGGTTCACGGTGAACGTCTCGATGATCCCGCGGCCGTGCGCTGCGGATACGTATTCCACATCGGGGACGGCGTCGAGTTCGGCCTGGACGGTCGGACTGTCGTCCTCCACCCAGTTCGCGGGCACGGTCGAGTAGACGCCGACCGAATACTTGCTGAGCGAACCGCCGTTGGCCCCGACGAGTCCGAACGTCCCCGGACTGCGGCGAGCATGCTGGACGGTCTCGGCGATCGCATGCATCGAATAGTTGTTGCCCGCGCCGCCGAAGAAGGGCAGGCCGCCGGTCACCGTCAAGCCCCGAGGATCGTCGACGCGCAGCCCGAGACCGTCGCACAGAGTGGACACCGCGATGGGGAAACACGAGTACAGGTCGACAGTCGCCACACCGTCGACTCCGATGTTCGCGACGTCGAGTGCGTGCCGCACGGCGGCGATCGCGGCCGGGTACGCGGACAGATCGGGCCGGTTCAGCAACCGCTTCTCGACGAGGTCCGCGTGGCCACGCAGGAACACCCACCGTTCCTCCGGAATCCCCCATCGCCTCGCCTCGGCGACCGAGACCATCACCACGGCCGCCCCCTGATTGACCTGATCGCGCGACACGACGAACCGGGTGTACGGATCGGTGATCATTCGATTCCGCTCGGTCACCGTCGTCAATTCCTCGCCCGACCGTTCGACCGGCGCAGCAGCGTGCGGATTCGCGGCCGCCACTCGGGTGAACGGCGCGAACAGCTCACCCATGTCCCTGGCGTGGTCGGCGAGGGACAGGCCCGTGGCAGCCCGACGCGCGTTCTCGAACAGTGCGTACTGACCGGCGATCTCGAGCAACCCGTGATTGAGCATGTCCATGGTCATCAGACCCCGGACATCGTGGCCTCGATCCTCGAGTTGTCCGCCCCGGACCTCGGAGAAATCCGGTTTGTCGGTGCGCGACGCGGCCTGACGGGCGGTGGAGATGGCTTCGGCGCCCACGATCAGGACAGCATTCGCTCGCCCCGCGGCGATGGCGCCGGCGAACTCGGTGACGAGATGCTGGGGCGACTGCCCACCCACCACCTCGAGGATCGCACGAGCGGGGTCGGCACCGACGCGATCGGCCACCGAGCGGGGGAAGTTGTCGGACCGCCCCAATGGCGCGAACGCGCCGGGGAACGAGATCTCGAACTGGCGAACGGCCGCGACCGTATCGATCGCTCTCGCGACGGCATGCCCGTCGACACCGGTGTCGGCCATTGCCCGCTCGGCCGCGAGTGCGGCCAACCCCACCGCCGAGAGGCCCTGATAGTCACTGTCGTCCGGGCGCTCGGACGACTGACCGACACCGACCAGGATCGGCGTTCGGGGGTCGAGGCTGTCGATCTCGGTCATGCGGTGTGGGCTCCCGGTCTGCGTCGAGGCTGGTGCCAGCGAAGCTACCCGGCGTGTGGGAACCTTCTGGCCATGGCCTCCCCCACGCGAGTTCACGTGACGCACACCTTCTCGTCCGATCCTGCGACCGTGTTCGACGCCCTCGCCGAGCACGAGAACCTGGCTACCGTGTTCGGCGCGAAGATCGATCGTGTGCGAGACGGCGACACCTCCCGCAACGGTGTGGGATCCACGCGTCGGTTGAAGGTCGGGCCGCTCCCCGCTTTCGAAGAAACGACGACGGTGTCCGAACCGAATTCGCTGATCGAGTACGCCATCACCAAGGGTGGGCCGCTCCGGGGCCACTGGGGAATACAACGCCTGACCCCGACGGCCGACGGCGGGACCCACCTCGACTACTCCATCGGTTTCGACGCACCGGTGCCCGGCATGGCCGCCGTCGTGGGCAAGGTTCTGTCGCTGGCGATCTCCCGGGGCCTTCCCTCGCTGGTCCCCTGACCGAACCCGGTCACCTGACCGACCCCGGTCCCATGACCGATCCTGACCGACACCGTCACGACGTTCGTCGAACCGGTTGACGCAGGATGGTGCGACGCTTCTCCGGCGCCACGCGTCGATGGTCGCCGAGATAGATCTCGTGGTGGCGGCCCGTCAGCCGCAACCGGTGCTGCGGAACGAACTCGTGGTGCAGCGTGGCCAGCACGTCGGCTTCGGTGTCGTAGGGCCCGACGTGCAGCGTCTGGGCGCACAGTCCCTCGGACAAGAGCAGCACCCGCACGTCGCCGACGCGCTCGGAACGGTGTCGAACCTTCGCCGACGCCGCGGCGACGGCCTCGTCGTCGAGCCAGTCCGGGACCAGCATCATCAGCGTCCAGTCCCACCGGGTCTTGTCCCGCTCGTCGGTGAAGGTCGCCATCTCGTCGGCCCACCACAACCCTTCGAGGGGTGGAACGACGTAGTCGCGGCCCGCGTCGTTCTTGCTCCCGAACTTCAGCGCGTACGCCACCGGATACAGCGCGGAGACCGCCGTCCCGAACTCGGATCCGTTGGGGTCGCCGTGCCCGTCGATGGCGAGATACCGCGCATCGGGGACGTCGAGAAGTTCGATCACGTCCCTCCGGGCGCGGTACCACTTCGAGTGCTCGACGAAGTTCACCTTCACCACCGTCCGATTATCGACCTGCGCCACGCGGCGTCGCAATCGTTCGAACAGAGCCGTCGAACGGAACCGGGTCCCGGATTTCGACGATCGGACACCGACACCGTCCTGGAACGCCGCACGTTTCCGCGCCGGAACCGGTAATCTTCACCGAGTATTCGGTATCACGGCTCGGAACAAGGGCCGATAAACAAGGTACCAGCCAACGCGATTGTCTCGGACCATCGGACGACAGTCGAAGGACCTCCGTGTCGAGTGATTCCGATTTCCTCCCGGCAGTGGCGCACCGCTACGTCGGCGACGGCAACGCGATCGGCGACGATATCGCTCGCAGACCGCTGCCGGACCTGCACGACGATCGCGGCTCCGCGCGCGATGCCCTCGCACGCGAACGCGACGAGGCCGCGGACCACGCCGACCTGATCGCACACCAGTGGGACCTGTTGCGCGACGCGCTCGACGCTGCCGCGATCGCGCAATACCCCGAGCGAGCCGACGATCTGTACGCCGCCATCGAAGACCGGTTGCGTGCCGCGGCCGACCGAGCGCGAGCCAAGGCCGATCGACGTGCTGCGCTTCGTGACCGCATCGATGCCGCCGTCGACCGAGCGGCGTCCTCGACGGACGGCCTGACCGGAACGTATCGACGCGACGCCGGCATGGTCGAACTCGCCCGCGACCTGGCTGCCGCTCAACGCGAACGACGCACACTGACGCTGGGGGCGGTTCACGTCCACGGCGTCGGGGAGATCGACGACCGTCGAGGCCACACGGCGGGAGACGACGCGCTGCGCCTCGTCGCCAGGACGATGCGCCACACCCTGCGATCCTTCGATCCCGTCGTGCGTTACGGCCAAGCCACGTTCCTCTTCGGCGCGACGGGCCTGACCATCGGCGCGGCGGCCGAGCGCATGCAGCGTGTCGGCCTCGCACTCCCACGGACGCACGGCGCTTCCATCACATTCGGATTTGCCGAGTCGACCCCGACGGACACCGTGCACGACGTCGTCGCCCGCGCAGATTTCGACCATCACCGAAACCGACATCCCACGACGAAGGACCCGAACGCGGCCGCGTTCGGCTAAAATCGCCTGCTCGCGTGCACCGGCGAACCCGGCGCGCGCCATCGATCCGCGAAACCGGGGACCCATGACAGATTCCGATTCCACGAACTACTCGGACGACAGCGACCACATCGCCGCCGACGACGACCTGCGGGCAAGCCTCCAGAGCCTCTCCCACCTGACCTTGAACACGCTCTCGCTCCCCGAGCTCCTGACGCACGTCGCCGATTTCGGCGTGAAGGCCATACCCGGCGCGGACGGAGCCGGAGTCACGCTTCTGCACGGCGACAAGCGAGACACCATCGTTGCCAGCGCCCCCTTCGTCGCCGAGGTGGACGCCATCCAGTACGGCATCGGCGAAGGACCGTGCATCACAGCGGCTGCCGAAGGTCGCACCGTGCGATCCGGGTCCCTGGGCGGCGACGCACAGTGGCCGAGGTTCGGACCCCGCGTCGGACGCCTCGGCGTGCACAGCGTTCTGTCCCTTCCTCTCATCACGAGCGGCGGCATCATCGGTGCCATGAACGTGTACGCCTACGCCAAGGACGCGTTCGACGATCGCGCCGTCGACCTGGGTGAACTGTTCTCGGTGCCGGCGGCGGTCTCCATCGAGAACGCCCGCGCCCTGGCCAGCGCCATTCAACTGTCGCAGAATCTGCAGAAGGCACTGACGAGTCGAGCCGTCATCGACCAGGCCATCGGCATTCTCGTCAGTCGCAGCGGCTACAGCAGCAGCGAGGCTTTCGCGAGACTGCGAGCCATCAGTCAGAACGAGAACAAGAAACTGTCGGACGTGGCGCAATCCATCTTCGACGAGGCGAAGCGGCGGGCCCGTTCGCGCCATTCCGAGAATTGATGGCGTTCCGTTTCCGAATTCGTCGATTCCCCCGGGGAGAGGCGTACACTTCGGAATTCGACGCTTTTCGCGGCGGGTCCCGACCCGTCGCTCGTGTCGTCCGCCTCTCGAGGAATGTCGCTCGTGAGTGCACGGGAACGATGATCGGCGGTCGGGTCGCCCGGAGTGATCCGTGACGTTGCCACCCGACCTGATGACCGTTCTGAACTCCCTCTCCGACTACCTCGACGATCCCACGATCGATTTCGAAGACCTCGTGAATCAACTCGCCGCGAGCATGTCCATCGCGGTCGAGTCCCTGATGTCCGTCACCGTCGAGGTTGTGGTGGAACACTTTCCGTTTTCGCTCACGGTGGTCTCTCCCCACGACGACGCCCTGCCCGCAGCGTCGTCGGTGCGCATTCCCCTGACCCAGAGCCCGCTGCCCGAGGCCCCGTCGATCCTGCTGATGTTCGCCAGTCGGCCGGGAGCATTCGTCGACCTCGCGGCGGACATGACCTACGCGATGAAGCTCGACAGCACCACCGTCGAACTCGACCTCCACCTGGCCCGCACGACGGACGACGATGCGGACGATCTGCGGCAGCGGCTGGACGACTTCACCGCCGTGAACCAGGCGGTAGGCGTGCTGGTCGAGCGTGGATCCAGTCCGGAGGGGGCACGCGAGGAGATGACCCGACTGGCGGAGCGCGACGGTTCCGACGTCGCCGACATCGCCCGGTCCATACTCGACGGGATCACCCGCCGACACCGACCGTGAAGTGGTGCGCTCTCGCTCGCGTCCCGGTTGAGGCCCCGGCGTGACGGGTATCCACTGCCCATGACGGCAACCACGATGATTCCGGCCCCGACGCTTCCCACTGCGTGCGGGCCCCTGTCGGCCGCCGTGGTCGCGAAGTTGACGGGTTCCAGCGCGTCGTTGCCGGAGCGGATCGCCACCGATCAGCCGATGTCACGCGATCTCCACTTGGCGCTGACCATGTGCTACGAGTTGCATTACCGCGGCTTCGCCGGCGTCGACGATGCTCTGGAGTGGGATCCCGAACTCCTGCGTCTACGCGGCGAGCTGGAATCCGTGTTCCTGAACTACGTGCGGGACAACGTCACCGCGGGCGGCAGCGTCGAGGACGAGATGACGGCGCTGTCCATCGAGCCGGTGTCGGGCACCGGTCCGTCCTGGTTCCTTCGCGACACCGGTAGCTGGAATCAGATGCGCGAGTACTTCGCGCATCGGTCGGTGTACCACCTGAAAGAGGCCGACCCCCATGCGTGGGCCATCCCCCGCTTGCAGGGTCAGGTCAAGGCGTCGTACGTGGCCGTGGAGTTCGACGAATACGGCGGCGGGCGCGGAGCGCGTCTGCACCAGAAACTGTGGGCCGATCTCATGGCGGCGGCGGATCTGGACACGACGTACCTGGGCTACGTCGATCGGGTGCCGGCTCAGACCCTCGCCTGGGTGAACCTCATGTCTCTCTTCGGACTCCACCGGTCGCTGCGCGGCGCGACGGTCGGCCACTTCGCGGCCACCGAGATCACGTCGTCGCCCGGTTCACGCAGGCTCGCGAGCGGTCTCCGGCGGCTCGGCGCCCCCGCCGAGTGCATCGGATTCTACGACGAGCACGTCGAGGCCGACGCGGTCCACGAGCAGATCCTGCGCCGAGACGTGGTCGCCGGCCTCGTGGCGCAAGAGCCGCACCTCGAGTCCGACATCGTCTTCGGCATGCGTGCGCTGGACTTCGTCGAGGAGGCGTTGGCCGATCACGTGATGGGCGCGTGGTCCGTGGGGTCGTCCTCGCTGATCGACTGAGCCCGATCACTCTGCGGCACCCGCTGTTTCGTTCGGTGGCTGGTGTCGCAGAGCGGATAGGTCTTGCTGCGCCGGCAGGTGCAGATCGCCACGACGAACCGGTCCGAGCGCACGTGCGTTCCGTCGTCCGTCTCGATGTCCACCGGACCGTCGACGAGTATCGGGCCGCCCGCGATCACGCGGACCGATCGCACGCCGTCGGGCTCACTGCCGGTCGGCACGGATCACCACCAGCTTCTCCGTGCGCCGACCGACTTCGAGTCGGCCGACGCTCTCGAGCCATTCGGCCCGTGCGTGCATCACCGGACCGAAGTCGATGACGGAGGTCTCGACCACGGAGACGTCGAATCCCGCATCGGTCAGCATGTCGACCGTGCGCTCCGGATCCGCGAACTCCGATTGAACCAACATCAGCGATCCGCCCGGTGCGACCAGACGGATCGCGTTGGTGCACAACATGTCCAGGACCACTCGTCCATCCGCGCCTGCATCCCACGCCCGGTGCAACCCCATGCCGGCGGGCGCCTCCTCGGACGGCACGTACGGCGGATTGCACAACACCAGATCGAACGACGGGAGCGCCGTCGCGTCGGCGAACGAACCGAGGCGCACATCGACCCCCACCCCGGCGGATGCGGCGTTTCGGGTGGCGCACGCGACGGCGAGTGCCGAGATGTCGAACGCGGTGACCGTGTGCGCTCCCAGACCGGCGACCGTGACCGCCACCGCGCCGGAGCCCGTGCACATGTCGAGCACCGTGGCGCCGTCGAGGACGCCGGAGCGCGCAACGGAGTTGCAGAGCAACCAGGAATCTTCCTGTGGTGCGTACACGTCGGGGTCGGCAACGATTGCCGTCGAGCCGAATTCGGTAATCGTCATCGATGCCCTCTTCTCGATTTCATTGTCCTTCGTATTCCCCACCGCGCGTCGGCTCAATCGCCGACGGAAGGTCCGGGGAATACCGGAGACAATGCGCGTAGGGTCGAAATCATGAACGGCGAGAACGACGTGGACGAATTCTTCGACGTGCTCGTCGTCGGCGGCGGTAACGCGGGAATCGGTGCGGCTGCCCATCTGTCCCGACGCGGGCTCGCCGATGTCGCGGTGCTCGAACCGCAACCCGTCCACACCTACAGGCCCCTGCTCTCGTACGTCGGCGCCGGTCGGGCCTCGCTGAAGGACGCCGAACGTACCCAGCGATCGGTGACGCCGACGGGGTGCACCTGGTTGCGCGACAGCGCCGTCGAGATCGATCCGGCCACCCGTACGGTCCGCTGCGCGTCGGGTCGTCGCTACGGGTACCGGGATCTGGTCCTGGGGCCCGGGCTCGTCCCCGACGAGGACGCACTTCCCGGTCTCGCCGATGCGCTGGACTCCGATGGTGTGGCCAGCAACTACGTCGACCGCAGTGAACAGACCTGCCGCACCATGTCCGCGATGAGATCCGGCGGTCGCGCCGTGTTCACCGTGCCCCGCGCCCCGGTCAGCTGCACCGGCACCTGCTACAAGCCGTTGTTTCTCTCGGTCGAGCACTGGAGACGCACCGGAGTGACCGACGTCGACGTCACCCTGGTGGTCGACCGCCCGGATCTGCTCGGCGTGCCGGAGCTCGATCGACGACTGACCCGACTCCTCCGCGACCACGACGTTCGAGTGATGATGCGCACCGCCGTCACCGCTCTGGCTCCAGCCGATCACCGCATCACCGTGACCGGTGCGGACGGACAGGCGGAGGACCTCAACTACGACATGTTGCATCTCGTGCCATCGTTCCGCGGCCCTCGCTGGGTCGAGGAATCCGGCCTCGCGGATCCCGGCGAGCACGGACTGGTCGCGATCGATCCCCGCACCTTCCGACATCGTCGACATCCCGAGATCTGGGCCCTCGGTGACGGAGCGACCGTGGACACCGACCCTTCCGGCGGAGCGTTGCGCCGACAGGCCGCGATCCTGGCCGGCAATCTGATCGCGGCGCGGGCCGGGCAGGAGCTGTCCGAGTACGACGGGTACACCGTGGCGCCGATCGTCGTCGGTCCCCGATCCCTGATCGCCGCGGAGTTCGACCGCACGGGCGCCGTGACATCGTCGCTTCCGCGCTTCCTCGACCCGCTCGCCGCGAGGCGAAGCGCCTACGGCCTGGATCGATTTCTGCTACCGATCGCGTACTGGAAGCTGTTCCTCACCGGCAGGGCGTGACCGGACACTGGGCTCGACCGCACGGAAGGTCGTGATCGGTCAGTCCTGATCGGACATGGTTGCCGGGTGATCGATCTCCACCAGTTTCTGCGCGATCTCGTGCAGCGGACGATTCTCGGTCTGCGACAGCTGCGAGAGCAGATCGAACGCCTGCACGGCGTCGATCGAGAAACGCTCCATGAGCATGCCCTTGGCCTGACCGATGATGTCCCGGCTCGCGAGTCCGGCCGTGAAGTTGTTGTGGTCGCGTGCACCGGCCATGGCGATGGCGGCGTGGGCGGCGAGGCACCCCCCGATGATCTCCGCGTCGCTGCCGAACGCACCGGACCGCCGGCTGTACGCGATCAGCACCCCGAGGTCACCGGCATCGGTGAAGAGTTGGAACGCGGCGAGCGAGCGCACACCTTTCTCCAGAGCGCGGGCTGCGAACTCCGGCCAACGAGGCTCCTCGCCGAGATCCTGCGAAACCACCACGTCGAGGTGTCGGATCTCGTTCTCGATCGGGCCCTGACCCAGGAGGTACTGATCCCGGCACAGTTCGTCCGCGAGCGGATCCGTCGACGCTCGCACCACCCGCTTCTTGTTGGTCACCAACAGCAGGCACGCGTAATCGGCACCGGGAATCATCTCCACCGCGGCCGCGGTCACCCGGTCCAACACGTCGTCGAGGGATCGAGAGTGTTTGCGCAACTCCCGGGCGAGTTCGGCCAGATCGCGCGTGATGCGACGCGTCGAAGCCTCGGCGATACCAGTTGCGTCGTTCACCACAAAACTCCCTGTCCTCACCTGCTCGACAGCGCCGCGTCGGGCGGGTTCACCCACGTCGAGTCGATACTCCCCGAAAGCTACCAGCAGCCCCACCAGCGTGCCCGGGCACCGGCGTCAGCAGGCATTTCGCGCCGCTGCAGGGTGGTCGCGACGGTGCCGGCGGTGTCGTTGACGGAAATATCGTTGCCGACGCAACCAGGTGATGTAGATCACGTGACGTCGACGCTCGTTTTCGCGGGTAAGCATCGACCAACTCTCTGTCACAGGCAGTAACACGCACTGCACCACGCACTCTGCCGCTGACGCTCGTACGCGAACGCGGCCGAGGACATCTGCGAAAGGAAAACTCATGAGCTTCGTCGACAAGGCCAAGAACGCAGCCGAAGACGCCATCGGCAAGGCGAAGGAAGTTGTCGGAGACGTCACCGACAACAAGGACCTCGAGGCCGAGGGCAAGAAGGACCAGGGTTCGGCCGGCGCCAAGAAGGTCGGCGAGAACATCAAGGACACCTTCAAGTAGTCCGCGACTCCTCGCACTCTCCGAACACCGTGTCGGGCGTCGCCTCCTGCGGGACTGGGCGTCGCCCGACACGTGTCTTCGGACCACCTTCGGCGGGTACCGAACGGCCCGCGTCACCCCTCGACCTCGAACAGGACCTTCTCATGACCAACTCGAAGCCCGTCCGCAAGACCGGCGGATTCTTCTCCACACTCTCCCTCGTCGTATCGCTGATTCTCGTCGTCGCACTCGTCATCTTCGTGCTGCAGAACACCGTCGCGACCAACATCGACTTCCTCGGGTGGAACTTCGAGCTCGCGCAGGGCATCTCCCTGCTCGGCGCAGCCGTCGTGGGCGCCCTCATCGCGATCGTCGTCGGCGGCGCCATCCGGGTTCGCCGCGCGGTGCACTGACCGCCGAAAGCACTGACCGGCGGAAGCACCGACCGGCGAGAGCACCACTCGATTCGGGCGCGGTCGACTTCGGCCGCGCCCGCGTCGCAAGTCCGCATCCCTCTCCGGGCGCACAGCGGACCGGACTACCGTGGGATCCGTCGACGCCGACTCGCGGCGACGACCGTCCGGACCGGGCGCCTCGACAACGCCGAGCCTTGGGAGAACATCGTGACCACGATCGTCCACCTCGAACTGCACCTCGATCCCGCCCGCCTCGACGAGGCCGCGACCATCGTGGACGAGACCCTGCACGCAACCCGAGCCTGGCCCGGAAACGAGGGCATCGAGGTCCTCGTGGACGACGCGGACCCGGCGCACATGGTGGTCGTCGAGCGCTGGGCGAAGACCTCCGATCACGCCGACTACGCCGAGTGGCGCACCACTCCCGAGGGCGCCAATCGCCTGCGCGAGGTCGTCGTCGCAATGCCGGTCAAGACCATTTTCTCGTCGACGCTCCCTCTCGGCTCCTGACGATGCGAGGCCGTCCTGAGGCCTGACTCGGAGTGGTCGCTGCACCAACGTGGTGCGAGCGGAAGCCGACGAAGGGGATAATCGGAGCATGCACACCTCCGCGACGCCCACCGGCGGCCAGAACGCGCCCTCGGTCGACGAGCGGACCGGCATCGACGACGCGTTCGACGCCGCCCCGTGCGGTTATCTCCTCCTTGCCGCCGACGGCCGGATCACGAACGTCAATCGCACGCTGTGTCACTGGTTGCGGACCGAGCCGTCGTCCCTGCTCGGAATGCCCTTCGAGATGTTCATGACGGTCGACAGCGGTCGGGAGTACCGACGGCACCTCGCATCGACCGAGATCGCCTCCGGTCGACCGGGCGCGCTCACGGTGGAGCTGCGCGTCGGAGAGACGGGTCGGCTGCCCGTTCTCCTGGCCGCCAACGCGCGTCTCGACGCCGACGGCGAACCCGTTGCCTACCGCGTCACCGCGCACGACGCCACCCCGCAGCGCCGTTTCGAGCGGTCCCTGGTCGGGGCGCGGGCTCGCGCGGACAATGCCCGAGGTCACGCGGAGGCCGCACAACATCGGGCCGAGACCACGCTGGACGAGGCGGAGGCGGAACACACCAGGGTGCGACTCCTCGCACGCACGCTGCAGCGAACGTTGCTACCCCCGTCGCTCACCGCACCCGAGGCGATGACCGTCGACGCCCTCTATCACCACGCCTCGGGCGACGAGGTCGGCGGCGATTTCTACGACCTGTTCCCCGTCGACGAGGACCGCTGGGCGTTCTTCCTCGGCGACGTCAGCGGCAAGGGTGCGGGCGCGGCCGCGGTGACCTCGTTGACCAGGTACACCCTCCGAGCGGCGGCCGTGTTCGACGACGATCCGTTGGCGGTGCTGACCAATCTCAATGCCGTTCTGCACCACGAGTTCCAGGGAAGCGATCCACGGTTCTGCACCGTCGTGTTCGGGTTGATCTGCCCGCGCACGGAGGGTGGCGTCGACATCCGGCTGGCCAGCGGCGGCCATCCGCCCGCGCTGCATCTGCGGTCGGATGGCACCGCCGAGTACATTTCGACCACCGGCGGGCAACTCGTCGGCGCGCTGGCGCAGGCGCACTTCGTCTCCGCGGAATTGGCCCTCGAGCCGGGTGAGGCGCTGGTCCTCTACACCGACGGTCTGACCGAGGCGCGAACCGCGATTCCGGGACAGCGCTACGACGACGAGGGTGCACTGTTGGAGTTCGCGAACTCCATCGGGTCCACCGCGGCACCGGACGTGGTGGCCGCGATCGGCACGCTTCTGAAGGGGTTCGGGGCGGGCTTGCAGGACGACGTCGCCGTCATGACATTGAGCGCCGACCCGGCGTCGGTCGGATCGGCGCCCGACGCCTGATTTCGGGTCCTGTCTCAGGTCAGTCGGCTCCGATGACGTCCAGAGCTTCGTCGAGGTCGGCGTAGAGCGGAAAGACCCGGTCCAGCCCGCTCAGCTCCAAGGGCATCCGCGAGGACCGGTTGCCGGCGACGATGCCGAAGGTGCCGGACTCGAGGCCGTGATGCGCCTTGAGCAACACCGTCACACCCGACGACGACAGAAAACTGACACCGGTGAGGTCGACGATGAGCGCCGTCGCGGCCGAGCGCTTGGCGTCCTCGATCTCGGCGGCGACGGCGGTCGCGGTGGACATGTCCACCTCACCGCTGACCGTCACGATCGCCGTGGCGCCGCGCAGTGTGGTCTGCGAGCCGAACGGCATCAGCGTCGATCCTTCCGTCGTGTCGTGCACGCGCACACCGCGTGCTCCGAGGCACTCCCCGGAAATTACATGTTTCCCCGGTCGAGTGTCGTCGAAACCGATCGAACGTTCGGCGCCGAGGATGACGTCGACCGGGAAAAAGGTCATGATGGAACGATGCAGACAGGTACCGAGCGGTCGACGGATGCCGACGTCGACGCCGTCTGGGCCGTGTCGGCCGACGGTTGGAATTACGCCACCCGGGTGGTCGGCGCTTCTCGGATCCGGGCCGTCGATCCGGCGCGGCCCGCACTGCACCGGAGCGCTCCGCTGGCCGCACAGGCACCGGGCTGACCGCGGGCAACACGGATCTCACGCGCTCGGTCGCGCAGGTCCGTCACCACACCGTCCGTGGCGTGGCCCGGCGACTGGGCACCGAGGTGCGCGGCGCGACGGGTCGTGTCGACGCCGTCGTCGGCGGGGTCTGCGACGACTCCCGCGCGGTGCGGACCGGTGATCTGTACGTGGCGCACCCCGGTTCCCACGTCCACGGCCTCGACTTCGAGACCGAAGCGGCCCGACGCGGTGCCGTGGCCGTGGTGAGCGATCGCCCGGCATCGCTGTTGCCGAGCCTCGTCGTTCCGGAGCCACGCCGAGTGGTCGGTCCCCTGGCCTCGTGGTTGTACGACGATCCGAGCGCCTCGTTGGACGTCTTCGGCATCACCGGGACCAACGGCAAGACCAGTGCCGCGCATCTGTTGGACGCCGCGCTGGCCCACACCGGGTCGACGACCGGACTGGTCACCGGCGTGTCGTTCCGAGGCCCTTCCGGCAGCCGGCCGGCCACGCGCACCATGCCCGAGGCGCCCTTGCTGCAACGGACACTGGCCCGCTTCCGCCGCGAAGGGGTGACCGCCGTCAGCATGGAGGTCTCCTCCCATGCAGCCGTGCAGCATCGGGTCGCCGGCACCCGGTTCCGCGTCATGGCCTTCACCAACCTCGGTGTCGATCACCTGGACTTCCACGGGTCCATGGAGGAGTACTTCGCGGCCAAGGCGTCGCTCTTCGACCGCGAGGTCACCGACGCGGCGGTGATCGACGTCGACGACGAGTACGGCCGCCGCCTCGCGCGAACCATCGAGGTGCCGTGCTGGACGCATTCCGCGTCGGCCCGGTCCGGCGCGGACGTCGTCGCCGAGAAAGTCGAATGCGACTCCGCGGGAACGCGATTCGTATTACGAGCGCCCACGGGAGCCGTCCCCGTTCGCCTGCCCCTGCTCGGGCCCCATCAGGTGCGCAACGCCCTGACCGCGGTCACCACGGCCATGGCGGCCGGCCGAGACGTGGCGAGCGCGGCGAACGGTCTCGAACTCATGGACACCGTCCCCGGGCGCCTCGAGCGCATCGACGAGGGACAGCCGTTCCTCGCGATCGTCGATTACGTCCACAACACCCACGGCCAGCGCACCGTGTTCCCGTACCTGCGGTCGCTGACTTCGTCTCGCCTGATCGTGGTCGTCGGCGCCACCGGTGACCGCGATCCGGGCAAACGATTTCCGCTCGGTGCGGTCGCGGCGGGCGCCTGCGACGTCGTCGTGGTCACCGACGAGAGCCCCTTCTCGGAGGACGCGACGACGATCCGCAACGAGGTGGCGGCGGGTGCGCGGTCGATCTCGGGCGCCGACGTACACGTCGAGGAGGATCGGCGACGCGCGCTCGATCTCGCCGTCGGACTCGCCGGACCCGGCGACGTCGTCGTCGTCACCGGACGTGGGTGCGACCCGTATCAGTTCTTCGGCGACGAACGCACGGAGTTCGACGACCGGGACGAGCTGCGGTCGGCGCTGCGCCGGGCGAAGCCCGTCGCGCTCTGACCTCCGTCGAGCACCGACCCCCGGCGCACCGACCCCCAACGCGTACCGACTCCCGGGGCACCGACCCCCGCGTCGGCACCGAAGGCAGTCTCACCGAGCGAGCGCACCCCGACAGGGCCTACACTCGTTCGGTTAGTTACCTTGACGAAAGGCATGGTGATCCCATGGCCGAACCCTCCGGCGCCGCGGCGCTGTTCTCCCGCGGTTCCTGGTCCGAGACCAGCCGCATCGCCGAGGTCCTACGGAAGGAAACCGTCGGCGGTCTCCTGCTCCTCGCGGCGACACTCGTGGCCCTGATCTGGGCCAACTCCCCCTGGTCCGGCGCGTACGACGCGTTGATGAGCACCCGCGTCGGGCCCGCCGCCCTGCACCTCGACCTCACGCTGTCCACCTGGGCGGCCGACGGGCTGCTCGCCGTGTTCTTCTTCGTGGTCGGACTCGAGCTCAAGCGCGAGTTCGTCGCAGGAGACCTCCGCGATCCGGCCCGCGCAGCGCTGCCCATCGCCGCCGCTGTGGGTGGAATGACCGTTCCCGCCGTCATTTTCGTTCTGTTCAACCTCGGTGCGGGCGGCGGAGCCCTGTCCGGCTGGGCGATTCCCACCGCCACCGACATCGCGTTCGCCGTGGCCGTGCTCGCCGTCATCAGCACGCACCTGCCGGTCGCCCTGCGCACCTTCCTGTTGACCCTGGCGGTGGTGGACGATCTCCTCGCGGTCGCCGTCATCGCGATCTTCTACGCCGACGCCATCGACTTCGGCGCGCTCGCGTTGACCGCGATCCCCCTGGCGCTGTTCGCCGTCGCCGTCCAGAAGCGAGTGCGGTCCTGGTGGATACTCCTTCCGCTGGCGTTCACCGCCTGGGCGTTGATGCACGCGTCCGGGGTGCACGCCACCGTCGCCGGAGTACTGCTCGGATTCGCCGTACCGGTGATCCGGAGCAAGGCAGCGGGCGGCCCCGACGCGGGGCCCGGACTCGCGGAACACTTCGAACACCGGATTCGACCGCTGTCCGCCGGAGTTGCGGTGCCGCTCTTCGCGTTCTGCGCGGCGGGCGTCACTGTCGGAGGACTGAGCGGTCTGCGCACCGCACTGTCCGATTCCGTGGCCATCGGCGTCGTGGTCGGCCTGGTGGTCGGCAAACTGGTCGGGGTCTTCGGGACCACGTACCTGATGTCGCGCTTCACCCGCGCTCGGCTCGACGAGGGGCTGAGCTGGCTCGATGTTCTCGGTGTGTCCATGCTCGCCGGGATCGGGTTCACCGTGTCCCTGCTCATCGGGGACCTCGCGTTCGGTGAGGGGAGCCCGCAGGGCGATCACGTCAAGGTAGCGGTGCTCACCGGTTCCGTCGTCTCGGCGATGCTCGCGACCGTGGTTCTTCGGATTCGCAACGCGGCGTACCGGCGGATGCACGAGACCGAGACCCGCGACGACGATCACGACGGCGTGCCGGACGTGTATCAGCGGCCTTGACCCAACTGCAGGCCACCGCCGCAGCGACCTACGGGCGCACCCGCCGCAGCAACACCGTCGCGGCGTCGAGCACCGCACCGCGCTCGAAGATCAGGGAGTAACCGTAGGTCCGACCACCGTCCGGTGCCGATCCGCGATCGACGGCCAGGAGAGCCGCGGTGAACGAGGGGGCCGCGATCACCACCGAACGCTCGGCGGCCAGGGGCTCGTCGGGCTCCACTGCCACCGCGCGGTATCGACTCCCGGCTGCGGGCGGCGAGCTGTGGAAGACCGCCGTCAGGGCCGTACGCGCGGCGACGACGTCGAACAACTCGCGGCGCGGCGCCGAGATCTGCGTCGTCGACGGGATGGTGACCAGCACCATCGTCGACTGCCCCAGTGAGACCGCCGTACGGAAGAGGTCGTCCTCGATCGCATCGAGGACCACGTCGCCCGCTCGCCGCCCCCGCCCGAAGACCTCGGCCACACCGAAGGGAGTCTGCGCGACGGGGGCTCGAACGGTCACGGACGGCGCAACGACGGCGGGTTCGGGCTCGCGTCGCAGCGGCGGAAACGGGGGCAACTGGCCCGGTTCGCCGTACAGCCAGCCCTGACCTCGGGTCGCCCCCATGTCCAGTGCGTACTGCTCGTGCTCGAGCGTCTCGATGCCCTCGGCGATCACCACCGCACCGGTGCGTTCGGTCTCCGCGCTGACCGCCTCGATGATCGACGCCGTCGTCGCCGACGATCGCCCCTGAACCAGGCGCATGTCCAGCTTGACGACGTCGGGTCGCAGGAGCGCCAGCAACGCCAGGCTCGACGGGTCCGCGCCGACGTCGTCGATGGCGACGCGCCACCCGTGGTCGCGCGCCCGTTCCACCGAGCGCAACAGTCCGGCGGGATCGCGCATGAGGTGACGCTCGGTGATCTCGATCGTCACCGACAGTCGGCGCGCGTCGGCCAGCAGACCCGACGCCGCGGCGGGAGGCGGGGAGTCGAGCGCGTCGGGCTCGGTGTTGACGAACAGGTCCAACTCCGGGGGCATGTTCGCCGCCAGCGCTCCGTGCAGTGCCGCGAGCCGACACCGCCAATCCAGTTCGGCGGTCGACCGATCGTGTTCCGCGGCCCGGAAGACGTCCGCGATGGACGACCACCCGGAGTCGTTCGGGACACGGGCGAGCGCTTCGAAGCCGACGACGGCGCGCGTATCGAGGGCCACGATGGGCTGATACACCGACCGGATGTCCACGGTCAGGGGCGATCCGGACCCCGACGCATCGGGCCGCGGCCCCTCGGGCAGAGGAATCGGCAGGGACCGAGGGGCAGGTACGGACACGACGGAACCTTTCCTCGACGTTCGTTTCGGGCCCCCCGCACCGACATCATCCCCTGCCTCCGCCGCACGCACCTGCGAACGACGGTTCCGCGTCGGCTACTGGTGGCCCGCCTCGAGGTTCCCGGTGAGTCGATCGTGTCGTTCCGCCGACGCTCCCGCGAGCCCCACGATCTCCGCGCGCTTTCCCTTCGCGGCGTACTTGGTGGTGATGGCGTCGAGCGCCGCGACGGTCGACGCGTCCCACACGTGGGCGTCGGACAGGTCGATGATCACGTTCGTGGGATCGCCCGCGTAATCGAACTGATAGACCAGGTCGTTGCTCGACGCGAAGAAGAGTTCGCCCTTGACGGCGTACACGCGGGTGTCGTCGTCCGGGTGGGCGACATCGACGACCTCGGTGAGGTGGGCGACACGGCGCGCGAAGAGCACCATGGCGGTGAGGACGCCCACCAGCACGCCGTAGGCGAGGTTGTGCGTGGCCGCGGTGACCGCGACCGTCGCGACCATCACGAGGGTTTCGCTCTTGGGCATGCGGCGCAACGTCTTCGGGTGGATGCTGTGCCAATCGAGCGTGCCGACCGACACCATGATCATGACCGCGACGAGGGCCGCCATCGGGATCAGCGCCACGATGTCACCGAGCCCCACCACGAGGATCAGCAGGAATACTCCGGCGAGGAACGTCGAGATGCGTGTCCGCGCGCCCGAGACCTTCACGTTGATCATCGTCTGACCGATCATCGCGCACCCGCCCATGCCGCCGGTGAAACCGGTGACGAGGTTGGCCACACCCTGGCCCCACCCCTCGCGGGTCTTGTTCGAGTGCGAGTCGGTGATGTCGTCGACGAGCTTGGCCGTCATGAGGGATTCGAGGAGGCCGACCAGCGCGATCGCGAGCGCGTACGGCGCGACGATGGACAGGGTCTCGACGGTGAAGGGGACGTCGGGAATCAGGAACGCGGGCAGGGACGACGGCAGTTCGCCCTCGTCGCCGACGTCGGGAACCGCGAGGGCGAACACGATGGTCGCCGCGGTGAGCAGCACGATCGCCACCAGCGGCGCCGGCACGACGGTCGTGAGCCTCGGCAGGACGACCATGATGACCAGCGCCACCGCCACCAGCGGATACACGAGCCACGGCACGCCGATCAGGTAGGGCACCTGCGAGGTGAAGATCAGGATGGCGAGCGCGTTGACGAAGCCGACCATCACGCTGCGCGGGATGAACCGCATCAGCTTCGCAACTCCCAGCACGGACAGCAGGACCTGCAGCACGCCGCCCAGAATCACGGCGGCGATGAGGTAGTCGAGGCCGTACTCGCGCGCGAGGGGCGCCACGACCAGTGCGATCGCCCCGGTGGCGGCGGAGATCATGGCCCGGCGTCCACCGACGATGGAGATGGTCACCGCCATCGTGAACGACGCGAACAATCCCACTCGCGGATCGACGCCCGCGATGATCGAGAACGAGATCGCTTCCGGGATGAGCGCCAGGGCGACGACGAGCCCGGCCAGAATCTCGGTCTTGAGTCGGCGCGGAGAGCGCAGCGCGTTCAGCACCGAATGTTCGTCGATGACCGGGGTGAGCACCGGGGAGTGCGACATGTGGGTTCTTTCCTGCCGAATACGAAGAATGCGGGCGGCGACGCACCGCCCGAGAAATCTACCCTTACGTAAGAGACCAACAGAAATCGAGACCACGTGGCGGACCCACACGACGGACGCCGCTGCCTGTCGACGACCCCTGCCTACTATGTGCGCAGACGGAAGCAGTTGTGATCGACCACACGTGCTCGGCACGGAAGGGACGACGATGAACCAGACGCCACCCGGAGCCCATCTCGAGGGCTCGTCGGCTTCGCTCGGTGAGCCGTTACCGCTCGCGTGCGGGCAGATCCTGCCGAACCGACTCATGAAGGCCGCGTTGAGCGAGAGCCTCGCCGACGCGTCGCTGGCCCCGGACGCACGGCTCGAGCGGCTGTACTCCGCCTGGGGTGCCGGCGGATACGGACTGGTGCTCACCGGAAACGTCATGGTCGACCGTCGCCATCTCGGTGAGCCCGGCAACGTGGTGATCGAGGACGATCGGCATCGCGACGCGCTCACGCGCTGGGCCGAGGCCGGCACCGGCGGTGGGACACCGATCTGGATGCAACTCAATCACCCCGGCCGACAGGCGAATCCGCTCGCGAGCAGGGACCAGGCGGTGGCGCCGTCGGCCGTGGCCGTCGGGATCGCCGGGTTGCCCGCTCCTCGGCCGCTGTCCGAGGCGGAGATCGAGGACATCATCGAGCGATTCGCCACCGCGGCTCTCGTCGCCGAGTCGTCCGGGTTCGACGGCGTGCAACTGCACGCGGCGCACGGTTACCTCGTGTCCCAGTTCCTGTCTCCGTCGGCCAACCGTCGCACCGACCGATGGGGCGGAGACATCGACGGCCGGATGCGTTTCGCCGTCGAGGCCGTTCGGGCGATCCGCTCCGCCGTGTCCCCGACGTTCGCGGTCGGCATCAAGTTGAATTCGGCCGACTTCCAGCGAGGCGGCTTCAGCGAGGAGGACTCGCGCATCGTGGTCGAACGCCTCGCGGACGAGCGCGTCGATCTGATCGAGATCAGCGGCGGTAGCTACGAATCACCCGCGATGATGGGACACGAAAATCGTCCTGTGAAGGCCAGCACTCGCGAGCGTGAGGCGTACTTCCTCGAGTACGCGCGCACCGTGCGCCGCGCCGCCGGCTCCGTTCCGCTCGCCGTGACCGGAGGCTTTCGCACCCGCGGCGCGATGGCCGACGCGATCGCGTCGGGCGACTGCGACGTCATCGGTCTGGGGCGCCCCACGGTGCTCGATCCGGCCGTCGCTCGGACCCTTCTCGACGGGTCCGTGGAACGTCTTCCGTCGCCCACGGTGACGCTCGGTGCCGCGAGCCGGCTGAAGCAACTGAAGCCGGTCAACGGCGCACTGGATCTGCAGTGGCACACCGATCAGCTCCACCGGCTGGGCGCAGGCAAGGATCCGGACCCCGACCGTTCGCCCTGGCGCACCGTCGTGTCGATGGTGGAACGCAACGGCGTCACCGCCTTTCGCGGCAGCCGACGCGGCATCGCACAGTCGGCCGGGACACCGCAACCGGCCGGTGCACCGCACACGACGCGGACTTCTGCGGCGTCTCGCAAATTTCGGATCGAGCGGGCGGTCGGTCGTCGTATCGCCAACCCCGCGATGCGGGGATTGACCGCCCTGGGCGTTCCGGTCGCGCTGATGACCGAGATCGAGACGACGGGACGACGTACCGGGCTGACCCGCACGGTGCCGGTCGCCGCGACGTTCGACGACCACGGCTGCTGGCTGATCGCGCAGCACGGGACGCGGTCCGGGTGGGGCGCGAACATCGCGGCCGACGCGGCGGTCCGCGTCCGTCGGGGCCGAACCTGGATCGAGGGACACGCGGAGTTGGTGCCGGACGACGACGTGTCGGCCCGCGCTCGGACGTTCGCGTCGAACCCGGTCCTGGCGCGTCTCGTCGCCGCGACCTTCTCCGCGTTGCAGACCACGCCGATCTCCGTGCGGGTGACCTTCACGGACCGCTGACGCTCTGCGCTCTCGGGACGGTCGACTGCTCCGAGAGCAGTCGGATCCGTCAGGACAACGAGCGGACCAACGGCAGCAACAGATCGGCGAGCGGGCGGGCGTCGGAGTCGTCCGCCGGCTCGAACACCGCGAGCAGGGCCGACAGAACGGCCTCGAGAAGCGGGGTCTCGGGCCCTGCTGTCTCAGGCACGGCGGCCGGTGTGTCGGATGCCGGCGGCGCGGGCGTCGTGGTGGTCGGAGCCGGTGTGTTCGGAGCCGGTGTGTTCGGAGCCGGAGCCGGCGTCGCCGCAGGCGCGCTCTCGGCCGGTACCGAACTCGCCGGCGGGGTCGCCACGAGATACTCCGCGATTCCGGTGGTGATCGCGATGGCGTGTCTCACCTGGCCGTCCTGGCTTTCCAGGACCGCGGCATCCTCGGGGTTCGCCCCGTTGCCCATCTCCAGGAACACCAGGGGAACCGTCGTCAGGGCGGGGCCGGCCACGTCGGCGCGGGTCTGGATCCCGTCCGCTGCACCCGCGTAGTTCGCGGGCAAGAAGTCCGCGGCGTCGTAGGCCGCCTTCATCCGGGCGGTGGCGTCGGCTCCCCCGCCGCGCTGAGCGGCGTCGGCCGCCGCGTCGGGAACCGGTAGTTCCGGGACGATGAGGTGGTAGCCACGACGCTCGGGATCGGCAACGGCCGCCGTGGAATCGGCGTGGATGCTGACCGCGAGGTCGGCACCGGACTCGGAGGCGGCCGCGGCGCGCTCGTCGATGCATCCGCCCCAGCCGGTGTCGTCGGCGCGGCTGAGCACGACGCGTGCGCCCAGCGTCTCGAGACTCGATTCGACGAGCTGCGCGACGTTCCAGGTGATCGTGTGCTCGGGGGTGCCGCCGAGGGCGGTCATTCCCGTGGTCTGGCAGTCCTTCGTGCCGCCGCGGCCGTCGGGGACCTGTCGCGCGAGATCGTTGCCGTCGGTTCCACCTTGATGGCCCGGGTCGAGAAACACGGTACGTCCGGCGAGGACGGTGCTGGGATCCGTCTCCGGAACCGCCGAGGTGTCCGGCGGAGCCGGCGCGGGCTGAGCCGCGGCCACGGAGGCCCCGAACCCGAGCAGCATCACCACCGATCCGGTCAGGGCGGCGAGGGTGCGTACGGCGGATCGGTGTCGAGGCGCTCGTGGCACACGTCGGACGTTCGTCACGGTCATGACTCGAGTGAATCAGCTACCCCATCCACCCCACCAGCCTCAGTAGCACTACGAGACCATTGTTATCACTCCGTTACCGTGTCGATCCTCTCGGACAGCAGTCCGTACAGGGCTCGCATGCAGAGGTCGTGCAACTCCGTGTCGGTGATGGATCGCCGATCCAGCCAGTCCAGGCACACGGCGCGCACGAGGGAGATCCACCCGCGAACGGCCGTCGACGTCACTTCGTCCGCAGCGTCGTCGGAGCCGATGGCCGCCATGATCCGTCGATGTTGGACGGCCAGCTCCGCAGTGACGATGCCTTGGATCTCGTCGTCTCCCGACATGGACCCACGGTTGACCGCGCGGACTCCGTGCTCGTGATCCGACACGTACTGGATGTACGCGGCCAACCCCGCCGACACCTGTTCCGCGAGGGGCAGGGACGCGTCGGGCGTGGTCACCTCGACCAGGCGATCGGATTCGACACGGACCACCGCCGCGAAGAAGTCCCGCTTGGACGAGAAGTAGTGGTACATCAGGCCTCGCGACACACCGGCGGTGTCGGCCACCTCGTCGATCCACACGTCGTCGTAGGGCCGGTCCGCGAACAACCGCGAGCCGATCTCCAGCAACTGGGTGCGGCGCGCGTCGGGGGACAGCCGAGTCCGTGAGGTCGTCATGTCCCGCCCACAGTACTTGACACCGATTCAACAGTGAGTAACGTCACTGCTGAATCGAGTTCAACAACGTGGGCACACAACACAGGCACACAACACGCGAGGGGGCCGTCGTGGTCGCATCGGTACCGCCCGGACAACGAGCGTCGAATCGGCGATCGGCCGCACGCCGTCCGCTCCCCCACCCGCCGCGGCGCGTTCCGCTGATCGGCGACGTGATCGGGGTCCACGCCACCACGCCCGTGCAGGACTCCATTCGCCTCGCGGCGCAGCTCGGTCCCGTGTTCGAACGAGTGGTCTTCGGGAAGCGATTCGTGATCGTCAGCGGAGCGGACATGGTGGCCGATCTCAGCGACGAGTCGCGCTTTGCCAAGCACCTCGCCCCCGCCGTCGCGGGTCTGCGCTCGATTGCCGGTGACGGGCTCTTCACCGCCTTCAACCACGAACCCAACTGGCAGAAGGCCCATGACCTTCTCCGTCCGGCGTTCACCGCTCCGGCCATGCGCGGCTATCACGACATCATGCTCGACGTGGCCGGCGAACTGGTCGATCACTGGTCGACGAGAAACCGGGTCGACGTCTCGTCCGACATGACGAAGCTGACGCTCGAGACCATCGGTCGCACCGGTTTCAGTTACAGCTTCGACTCCTTCTCCACCGCCGAGACCCACCCCTTCGTCCGGGCGATGGTGCGCACTCTGACGCACAATCAGCGCCGGGCCATCCTCTCCGTTCCCGTGGTCTCCGACCTGGTGTTCCGAAAGCGCGACCGGCAGAACGAGATCGACAAGGCCTACATGGCAGACCTGATCGACGACATCGTGCGCGCACGCCGTTCCGGCGACACCGCGGGCCGGGGCGACCTCCTCGACATCATGCTCGGTGCGGCCCGCGAGGGCGATCCCAACGCCCTCGACGAGGTGAACATCCGGCGCCAAATTCTCACGTTCCTCATCGCCGGACACGAGACCACCTCGGGCGCACTCTCCTTCGCGTTGTACTACCTCGCGCAGGATCCGCAGCTCTGGGCCCGCGCCCGCGAGGAAGTCGATACGGTCTGGGGCACCGAGGCCCCCTCCTTCGAGAAGGTCGCGAAGTTGCGACTCGTGCGGCGCATCCTCGACGAAGCGCTTCGGTTGTGGCCCACGGCGCCGGGCTACGCGCGAGAAGCACTCGTGGACACCGTCGCCGGCGACCACCCGATGCGAGCCGGAGACTGGGTACTCGTCCTCATTCCCGGCCTGCACCGCGACCCGGTGTGGGGTCCCGACCCCGAGACCTTCGATCCGGACCGATTCCTGTCTGCGAACGTGCATTCCCGGCCCGCTCACGCGTACAAGCCGTTCGGGACCGGCGAGCGTGCCTGCATCGGACGTCAGTTCGCGGTCCACGAGGCTCTCATCGTGCTCGGCACCGTCCTGCAGCGATTCGACGTGACCCCGGACGACTCCTACGAACTCGTCGTCGAGGAACGCCTCACCCTCATGCCGAAAGGGTTCGAGGTCACGCTCTCGAGACGCTGACGGGCGAGTACCCACTTCAGGGGGTATCGGCGGCCGGAGAATCGCCTCAGACTGTGACTCACGGAACACTCACGGATCGAGGTCGCACCATGACACCCACCGCTGCCACTCCCCTGTCCACCGACGACGCCGTCGCGGACTGGCTGGCCACCTTCGCCACACCCGACGCCGATGCCGCCGCGCTCCTGGTCGATCGCCACGATCCCGAGGCCGTCGCGTTCACCACCATCGAGGTCGACGGCGACGAGATCGTGTCGACGAACCTGACCTTCGGCGAACTCGCGGACCGATCGAAGCGCTTCGCCACCGTTCTCGCCGACCGCGGCATCTCTCGCGGGGACACCGTCGGCGTCCTCATGGGCAAGCGCTCCGAGCTGGTCGTCGCTCTCGTCGCGATCGCGCGTCTGGGCGCCGTCTACATTCCGCTGTTCACCGCGTTCGCGGCACCGGCCATCGAGATGCGGCTCACCGCGGGCGCCGCACGCGTCGTGGTCACCGAACCGAGTCAGGTGGACAAGCTCGGCGGAAGCGACGCCTCCGTCATCGTCGCCGGCGAGCAGTTCGACGACCTGATCGCCGCTGCGGACCCCCTCGAGCGATCCGTGGCCGTCGGCGGCGACGGCACCCTGATCCTGCTGTTCACCAGCGGAACCACCGGCGCACCCAAGGGCGTCCCGGTTCCGGTGCGGGCACTGGCCGCCTTCTCCTGCTACATGATCTACGGCCTCGACGTCTCCGAGGACGACGTCTTCTGGAACGCGGCTGATCCCGGGTGGGCGTACGGGCTGTATTACGGGGTACTCGGACCGCTGGCGATCGGACGTCCGAACCTGTTGCTGCACGCCGGATTCTCGGCCGCGCTGACGGCGAGGATCTTCACGGACTTCGGGGTCACCAACTTCGCGAGCGCGCCCACCGTCTACCGGACGCTGAGCAAGGACCCGTCGATCTCGGGGTTCACGCTGCGGCACGCGTCCTCGGCGGGCGAGCCACTGACGCCCGACGTCATCGACTGGGCGAAGAAAGCACTCGGCACCGAGGTCCGAGATCACTACGGTCAGACCGAGCACGGCATGTTCGTCAACAACCACTGGCACGACGATGTCCGCGCCGACGTCGTCCCCGGCTCGATGGGCTTCCCCATGCCCGGCTACACCGCCGGCATCGTCGACGGCCAGATCGCGATCGACGTGGCGGCGAGCCCGCTGATCTTCTTCACCGGCTATCTCGACGCCCCCGACAAGACCGCGGCGCGGTTCACCGAGGACGGCGCCTGGTACCTCACCGGCGACACCGGTCGAGTCGACGACGACGGCCGCTTCTACTTCACCGCTCGCGACGACGACGTGATCATCATGGCGGGATACCGCATCGGACCCTTCGACGTGGAGAGCGTCCTCATCACGCACCCGTCCGTGGTGGACGTGGCGGTCGTGGGCCGACCCGACGAGTTACGCGGCGAGGTCCTCGAGGCCTTCGTCGTCGTCGTCGACGGAATCGACGGCTCCGCCGAACTCGAAGCCGAGCTGCAGCAGTTGGTCAAGACCGGATTCGCCGCGCACGCGTATCCGCGCACCGTCCACTTCGTCGACGCCCTGCCGAAGACGCCGAGCGGAAAGATTCAGCGGTTCCTGTTGCGACAGCGGTGATCACGGACGGAGATGGCCGTCAGGGAATGATCCCGGCCCGTCGGGCGACCACGACGGCCTCGAGCCGCGTGCTCGCGCCGAGTTTGGCCATGACCGTCTGCATGTAGCTCTTCACCGTGTGCGGGGACAGGCCCAAGGTGTCCGCGATGCGCCGATTGGACAGTCCCGCGGCGGCGAGGGTCACGACGTCGACGTCGCGGGACGTCAACGGGGTCATGATGGTCGGTTCCGTTGCCACGGAATCGATCTCGGCAAGATCGCGCGTGATGCGCTCGAGCACGGACCGGGTCTCCGCGTGTCCGACGTTCTGCGAGAGCACTCGCAACTGGGCGTGCGCGTCCCGCAGTCGCTCGCGAAGACGTGCCTCGTCTCCGAAGCCGGCACCGTTGTCCACCGCGGTGCGCCCGGGTCGGTCGCGCGCGAAGGCTCGCACTTCACGCGCCATCGCGTCCTGAACGCGGCCACCGATCACCTCGGGACCGCGGAACGCGCCGTAGACGATGGCGACGGCGCGGCCGGCGACCACGATGGGCATGGCCACCACGGAGCGGATGCCCTCGGCCCGCACCTCACGGTCGTAGGTGTGCGTGATGCGGTCCGAACCGAAGTAGTCGTCGACCGCCAGCGAGCGTTTGAGCGCGACGGCCTTTCCGCCCAGACCCTGGTGCACGGGAAGAACGGTCCCCGGCAGCGCGCCGGTGGTGGATCCGCAGAAATTCTGCAGACGAAGCACACCGGAGTCGTCGACCGGGCCGCCGAAGGCCACCGAGACCCCGGACGCCCTTCGCACCCGGGCCAGGACGTGGGTCATCTCGTCGTCCGACACCTGCGGCGCCGGCGTCACGAGGCACGTTCCGTGCGGGGACTCACGGCGCCGAGGTTCACCGCGCCATTGTGTCAGTCCGCGCCGCGCGGCGGATCGGTTTCGAGGCCCGAGCCGAAGGTCTCGCGCAGCTCCGCGACCAGGAGGTCCGGCACCTCGAGCGCCGCGAAATGCCCGCCGCGAGGCATTGCGCGGTAGTGGACGATGTGCCGGTATCGACCGTCGAGCCAGGGGCGCGGGACCTGCGCGATGTCGCCGGGGAAGATCGAGAACCCCGCGGGAACCGTGATCGGCGTCGAGTCCGCGGTCTGCGCGTAACTCTCCCAGTACAGACGGGCGGCCGACGCCCCGGTCGCGGTCAGCCAGTAGAGCATGACGTTGTCGAGGAGCCGGTCTCGCGCGATCGCCTCCTCGGGCCCCGTCGTCGAATCGGTCCACTCGGCGAATTTCTCGATGATCCACGCCAACAGCGCAACCGGCGAATCGACCAGGGCGTAGCCGATGGTCTGCGGGCTCGTCCCCTGCACCCGCGCGTACGCCGTGCGGGTCTTGCGAAAGCGTTCCGTGCGGGCGACCATGGCCGTCTCCCGCGCGTCGAGCGACATCGAGGGGTCCGCGTCGGACGGCGAGATCTGCGGAAACGTGGTGTGGATGGCCATGATTCGATCCGGGTGCCGCACCGCGAGGCCGCAGGTGACGGGACCGCCCCAGTCGCCCCCGTGCGCCAGGAAACGCGGATAGTCCAGCCGCGTCATCAAGACCGCCCACGCATCGACGATGCGGTCGACACCCCACCCGGCCGCCGCCGGCCGGTCGCTGAATCCGAACCCCGGCAACGACGGCACGACCACATGGAACGCCGGCGCGGCGGGGTCGACCGGGTCGGACAACTCGGCGATCACGTCGAGGAACTCCACGACGCTGCCCGGCCAACCGTGCGTCAACAGCAGGGGACGCGCGTCGGGGCGGGTCGAGCGCACGTGAAGAAAGTGCACGCCCAACCCGTCGATCACCGTACGGAACTGGCCGCGCTCGTTCAGTTCCCGTTCCACCCTCCGCCAGCTGTAGTCGGTGCGCCAGTACCGCACCAGATCCTCCAGATACGCCAGCGGAACGCCCTGCTGCCACGGCTCGCTCGTCGGCGCGGTCTCGCGTTCCGGTAGGCGCGCGGCCGCGAGCCGCGATCTCAGGTCGTCCAGCTCGGTGTCGTCGATGGCAAGGGTGAACGGCTCGATCGCCGTCGGGTCGGTCATGGTCGAAAGTCTCGTCCCCTCCACGCGCGCCGCGCAATCGTTCGGTGTGGGGCGCGTTCGGTGTGGGGCGCGTTCGGTGTGGGGCCCGTTCGACCTCGGTACGCTCGGTCGATGCCTCTGCCGCCCCACATCGCCGATCTCACGAGCATGGAGTTGCTGCTCTCGGTGGCGGAGCTGGGCAGCATCGGACAGGCCGGGCGGGCCCACGGCATGTCGCAACCAGCGGCGAGCTCGCGCATTCGGTCCCTGGAGAAGCGAGTGGGCGCGCCGCTGGTGCGACGCGGCCCCCGCGGGACGGTCCTCACGGAATTCGGCGAACTGGTCGCGAGTTGGGCCGCACCCGTGGTGACGGCCGCGGCGGGTCTGTCGACGGCGATCGCGGCCCTGCACGCGGACCGCGCCACGCACCTGCGGATCGCGGCCAGTCTCACCGTGGCCGAGTATCTGCTGCCGCGCTGGCTGGTCACGTTGCACGCTCTGCAGCCGACCCTCGCGCCGGCATTGCTGTCCGGCAACTCCGCGTTCGTCGCCGAATCGGTCTCGGCGGGCGACGCGCGACTCGGTTTCGTCGAGAGTCCCGACGTGACAGCGGATCTCGACCGACGCGAGGTCGCTCGCGACGACTTGGTCCTGGTCGTCGCCCCCGACCATCCGTGGGCGTCGACGATGCCGACCGTGGACGCGGTCGTCGGTACGGCCCTGGTGACCCGCGAAGCGGGGTCGGGGACCCGGTCCGCGTTCGAGCGCGCCGTCCGCGCCGCCGGGTTCGGTGCGGTGGCCTCGCCGATGATCGAACTGTCCTCGACCACGGCCATCAAATCCGCGGTCGGCGGCGGAATCGGCGCCGCCGTGCTGAGCTCGTTGGCCGTCACCGCCGAGGTGGCGTCGGGGACGTTGGTGGCCGTTCCGCTTCCCGGTCTCGATCTGTCGCGATCGCTCGCAGCGGTGTGGCCGACCGGCCGTGTCCCGACCGGGCCCGCGGCCGACCTCCTGTCGGTGGCGCTCGGTCGACGCGAACGACGCCGGCAGTCATAAGCGCAGCTTATGGATCGTGACCGGATCGCCCTCTACCGGCGAGACCGGCGACGGCCCAGGCTGGGGGCATGACGACGACCGCCCCGAGCAGCAGCGACCTCGTCTCGGAAACACCCGCGCCCTTCAGCGTGTTCGAGCACGTCACCCCGAACTGGTTCGCGTCCGTGATGGGGACCGGAATCGTCGCCACCGCCGGCGCGACCCTCCCCACTCGACCGGTCGGTCTGCACACCGCCGCGACGATCGTCTGGGCCGTGGCGGCCGCGGCCCTGATCGGACTCTGCGGTGCCTTCGCCGCACACTGGATCCGTCATCGCTCCCGTGCGCGGGCCTACGCACGAGACCCCGTGATGGTGCAGTTCTACGGCGCGCCGCCCATGGCGGTACTCACGGTCGGCGCCGGGACGGCCCTCCTCGGTCCCGATGTCCTCGGAACCGACCTCGCCACCGCGATCTTCGTCGTGCTGTGGACGATCGGAACGGTCGGCGGACTGCTGACGAGCGTCCTCGTCCCCTACGTGATGATCACTCGCCACGACCACGAGGACACCGTCGCCCTCCCTGCCTGGTTGATGCCCGTCGTGCCCCCGATGGTGAGCGCCTCCACCGGCGCGCTGCTGATTCCCCACGTCGCCGAGGGGCAGTGGCGACTGACGATGCTCGCCGCGTGTTACGCCATGTTCGGTCTGTCCCTGGTGGTCGGTCTCGTCACCGTCACGTCGGTCTACAGCCGTCTCCTTCACGGCGGGGTGCTCACCGCGCAGGCGGCGCCCACTGTGTGGATCACGCTCGGCGTGGTCGGTCAATCCATCACTGCGGCCAACCTTCTCGGACACGACGCAGCGGTGGTCTTCACCGGATCACAGCTCGCCGTCGCGAACGGACTCCACGTGTTCGGTATCGCGTTCGGGTTGGTCATGGGCGGTGTCGGCGCGTTCGTCTTCGTCCTCGCCACTGCCCTGACCGTCCATGCCGCACGGCGCGGGATGTCGTTCTCGTTGACGTGGTGGTCGTTCACGTTCCCGGTCGGCACGTGCGTCACCGGCGCCACGGCTCTGGGAGCCGCGCTGAACGCCGAGGCGATCGACGCCCTCGCGGTGATCCTGTTCGTCCTGCTGGTCGGAGCGTGGACGGTCGTCGCGGTCCGCACCGTTCGGGGCACGTGGGACGGCAGTCTCCTACGGCAGGCGTGAACCTGCCTGGTTCACGACCACCGCCAGTCCCTGATCTCGGGAAGATCCTCGAAGTGCTGCCGGATGTACACGTCGTGGCGCACCAGTTGGTCGACGCAGTGCTGCCGCAGTTGCGCTGCTCCGTCCTCGCCGACGCCCGCGCGCTCGAGCACCTCCATCACCAGGTGATATCGGCTGGTCCGATTGAGCACCACCATGTCGAACGGTGTGGTGGTGGTGCCCTGCTCGATGAACCCGCGAACGTGGAAGCGCTCGGCGTTCGGACGACCGTGCAGAAGTTGGTGGATCGCCCGTGGGTATCCGTGGAACGCGAACACCACCTCGACCGAGTCCGTGAACAGTTCCACGAAGTCGCTGTGGGAGAAACCGTGTGGATGGTCGCCCACCGGCACGAGTGCCATCAGATCGATGACGTTCACCACTCGCACCCGAAGATCGGGAAGCCATCGACGAAGAAGGTGCGCCGCAGCGAGAGTCTCCTCGGTCGGCACGTCACCCGCACAGGCCAACACCACGTCGGGGTCGTCGGCCCGCTCGACGTCTTCGGTACCCGCCCACTCCCACACCGAGGCACCCGCCGCGGCGTGCGCTCGCGCATCCGCGAGATTCAGATACTGGGGATGGCTCTGCTTGTCCACCACCAAGAGGTTCACGTGGTCGCGGCTGCGGAAGCAGTGATCGGCCACCGCGAGCAGCGTGTTGGAATCCGGCGGTAGCCAGACTCGAACCACGTCCGGTGCCAGGGGAATCACCGCATCGATGAGGCCGGGGCCCTGGTGACTGAAGCCGTTGTGATCGTTGCGCCAACACGTACTGGTGAGCAGAACGTTCAACGACGCCACCGGAATTCGCCAGTCCAGGGTCGCCGCGTGCTGCAGCCACTTCGTGTGTTGGATCAACATCGACACGCTGACCATCGCGAAGGCCTCGTAACTGGCGAACAGTCCGTGCCGACCGGTCAGAACGTATGCCTCGAGCCACCCTTCGCAGAGATGCTCGCTCAGAACCTCCATGACCCTGCCGTCCGGCGAGAGTCCGTCGTCGACCTCGGTCGTGGGCAACTGCCAGCACCTGTCGGTGGCCTCGAACACCGCCTGCAGTCGGTTGCTCGCCGTCTCGTCGGGGCAGAACAGGCGAAAATTTCCGCCTCCGTCCGACCTGGTGTTGTCGAGGTAGATGTCGCGCATCATCTCGCCCAGGATCGTGGTCGTCTCGTGGGAGGACAGTCCCGGCGCCTCGATGGGCAGCGCATAGTTCTCGAGGTCTCGGATCACCAGGGGCTGCAGCACCGTGCCGCCGTTCGCTTCGGGGAGAGCGCCCATCCGCAGGTCTCCCTCGGGAGCCAGATCCCGAATCGCCGACACGGGCGCGCCGGTGTCGGCGAACAACGTCGCCGGGTCGTACGAGAGCAACCATTGCTCGAACTGCGCGAGATGCTTCGGGTTGTCCCGGACTCCGGACAGCGGAACCTGGTGGGCCCAGTGCGTGCCCTCGATTCGCTTTCCGTCCACCTCGCGCGGGCCGGTCCACCCCTTCGGAGTGCGCAGAACGATGGCCGGCCACCGCACGTCCAGCTCGGGATGCCCGTCGCGCGCGGCGTCCTGGATCTCTCGAATCCGATCGTGGGCGCGCGTCGTCGCGGCCTCGAATGCCGCGAACACCGTCCTCGGATCGTCTCCCTCGACGAAGATCGGTGCCCACCCCTGCCCGCTCAGGTAGTCGTCGATCGACCGATCCGTGCTGCGCCCCAGAACCGTGGGGCCGGAGATCTTTCCGTCGTTCAGATGCAGGATCGGCAGCACGGCGCCGTCGCGAACCGGGTTCAGGAAGGCGGGAATCTTCCACGAGCCGGACAGTGGTCCGGTTTCCGCTTCGCCGTCTCCGACGACGCAGGCCACCACCAGGTCGGGGTTGTCGAACGCCGCACCGGCCGCGTGTGTCAACGCGTACCCCAGTTCACCGCCCTCGTGGATGCTTCCCGGCGTCTGAACACTCACATGACTGGGAATTCCTCCGGGAGTGGAGAACTGGCGACACAAACCGAGCACGCCGGCGGCGTCGAGTGAGATCGCCGGATAGATCTCGCTGTACGACCCTTCGAGGTAGGTGTTCGCCACGATCGCCGGGCCACCGTGACCGGGCCCGGTGACGTAGAGCCAACGCGTCTGTGTCCGGCGGATCAGACGGTTCAGCAGCACGTAGATCATCGACAGGCCGGGGCTCGTACCCCAATGACCCAGAAGTCTCGGCTTGATGTGCGCTGCCGACAGCGGCTCTCGCAGCAGAACGTTGTCCTGCAGGTAGATCTGGGCCACGGTCAGATAGTTCGCCGCATCCCACCACCGCAGATCGGCATCGAGTTCCGCCGCTCCGTAACCGGGGGTGATCACCCGATCGCGCATCGGGGCGCTCATCGGCCGGTCGGAACGACGACGACGGGGATGTCGACCGAGTGCAGAACTGCTCGCGAGGTGGACCCGAGCAACATGGACGAGAATCCGCCGCGCCCTCGGCTTCCCACCACGATCAGCTGGGCGCGGTCGGCCTCGCGAACGAGTTGTCGGACGGGCCGATCCTTGACCACCTCCCGGCGGATCGTGACGTCCGGGTAGTCGTCGGACCATCCGGCCAGACTCTCCGCGAGCGAGACGTTCTCGGCCACCTCGGCCTCCCACCATCGACTGTCGAGATCACGAGTCATCTCCGTCGCGAGCTCGAGGTCGCTCCACGCATGAACGGCCACCAGATCGACTCCGCGCGCGGACGCTTCTTCCAGGGCGAAGCCCAGCGCCGGTCGGCTGTTCGGGGTGCAGTCCACGCCGACCACCACGGGACCTTCCTCGACTTCGTCGGACTTGACCACGACCACCGGGCACGGTGCGTGCGTGGCGACGGCGGTGCTGACCGACCCGATCAGGCCGCCGGTGAACTCGCCCAGACCTCGCGAGCCGAGAACGATCATGGCCGCGTCCGTGGCCGACTGCATCATGACCCGGGTTGCGGGCCCGTGCTCGAGTCGGGTGTCGAGCGAGAGTGTCCGCGATCCGGCGGTGTCGTGCGCGACCTCGACCGCCTCGGCGAGAACACGTTTCGCCGCCACGTCCTGATCGGCGAACACGCCGATTCGGAGGTCGATGGCGTCGGCGTACGTGCCGGGTACGAACAGCGTCGACGTGACCAGCTCCATCGGCACTGCGCGACGGACGGCGGCGCGCGTCGCCCATCGCACGGCGTCGAGCGACGGCGCGGACCCGTCGACTCCGACGACGATCTTGTTCGTGGCGACCATGGTGAGTTCCTGTTCGTCGAGAGAGACTGCGCTTTCCGTACCGAGCATGGCCGCCCGGGAGCGGGCTCGGCAGGGCCCGAAGTCCCCTCACCCGGCGCAGAGGTCCCGGGCCGGAGGTCCTTCGGGAACCACAGCCGGCGCAATCTCGGATCAGGGAAGGGGCACGATCCACTCCAGTTCGGTCCCGGTTCCCGTCGTCGGAGTGCGAATGGCGACCGTACCCTCGCACGCCTTCGCCCGCGCTCGGACGTTGGCCAGGCCGCTCTCGGACACGTTGTCCGGCAACCCCACTCCGTCGTCGGTGATGTCGATACGGAGATCGTTGCCCACGGAGAGAACGACGGTCACGGTGTCGGCGTGCGCATGATGGACGACGTTGCTCACGGCCTCGCGAACCACGGCCACCGCGTGGTCGGCGAGCGCACTGTCGATCACCGACAGGGGGCCCGACATGCGGACGACGGCACGGGTGGAGCCGTGTGCCGTCAATTCGTTCACAGCACCCTCCACTCGCTGTCGCAGGCGTGTTGCCGTGTGGGACGTGCTCTGCAGATCGAAGATCGCTGTCCGAATGTCCTGAACCGTCTCTTGAAGATCGTCGACGGTCTGTGCGAGACGCCGGCGGACCACATCCGATTCGGTCCGGCGCAACGTGCTCTGCAGCGACAGGCCGGCGGCGAAAATACGTTGGATGACGTGATCGTGAAGATCCCGAGCGATGCGGTCCCGATCCGACAACACGTCGAGTTCGTGCATCCGGCGCGTCGTCTCGGCCATCTGCATGACCAGCGCCGCCTGATCGGCGAAGCGGGACATCAACTCGACCTGGGTGTCGTTGAACTGCGCCGAGCCGCGTTCTCGCACCACGACGAGCACACCGCTGACTCCTCCCGCCGTTCTCAGCGGCGCCATGAGCGCGGGGCCGGAGTCCTCGGCTCCCAGAATCTCGGCGTCGAACTCCAGTCGCTCGACTCGGAACGCGGTCCTGCGGAGATAGGCTGCGCCGGTGCTGGATCCGTGGAGGGGGATGACGACCCCGAGGAGCTTCCCGGTATCGACACCTTCCGCGACGGTGACCACGAGTTCCGTGGTCGACGTCGAATCCTGATTCGTGTCGTCCGGAACCGCGATGAACGCGACGTCGGAGGTGGTCAGTTGCAACGCCCGACGGGAGACCATCTGCAACACGTCGGCTGTCTTCGTACCGGCGAGCAGTTCCGTACTGATGTCCCGCATCGCCTCCATCCACGCCTGGCGAACGCGCGATTCCTCGTACAGACGCGAGTTCTCGATGGCGATGCCCGCGGCCGATGCCAACGCCTTGGTCACCACTTCGTCGTCCTCGGTGAACTGCAGACCGTTCTTCTTCTCGGTCAGATAGAGATTGCCGAAGATCTCGTCGCGTACCCGAATCGGTACGCCGAGGAAGGATTTCATCGGCGGATGATTCGCCGGGAAACCCACGGCCTCGGGGTGCTGCGACAGGTCGTCGAGTCGGATTACCTCGGGGTGATCGATCAGCAGACCGAGTACGCCACGCCCCGTGGGAAGCCGGCCGATTCCGTCCCGGACGTCGTCGTCCATTCCGTGATGAATGAACGCGCTGAGCTCGTGGCCGTCCCCTCGCACCCCGAGCGCACCGTAGCGGGCGTCCACCAGTTCGACCGCCGACTCGACGATCGTGCGCAGGGTCACTTCGAGATCCAACCCGGAGGTGATCACCAACATGGCGTCGAGCAGACCGTCGGCCTGCGCCCTCGCGTCGGCAATCTTCTCGATGCGGTCCTGTACCTCGACCAGAAGCTCCCCGAGGCGCAGCTGCGGGAGCGCCGACACCGACCCGTGGTTGCGATCATCCATCGCGGAACCCCGAGAAATCACCGGAGGTGGGCGACCCGTCCGCCAGTTTGGACGCGTAGACGGCCGCCTGCGTACGACGCTCCATACCGAGTTTCGCGAGCAACCTGGACACGTAGTTCTTCACGGTCTTCTCGGCGAGAAACATCCTCGCGGCGATCTGACGATTGGTCAGACCTTCCCCGAGCAGATCCAGCAACGTGCGCTCCTGCCCGGTCAGGTGATCGATCGGACCCGGTTCGGCCGTGCCCGCTCGCAGCTTGTCCATCAGCGCAGCCGCAGCGCGATTGTCGAGTAACGACTTTCCCTGTCCGACATCCGTGATCGCCTGCGTCAGCTCCATACCGGTGATGTCCTTCACCACGTACCCGCTCGCGCCGGCGAGGATGGCGTCCAACATCGCCTGATCCTCCGTGAAGGACGTGAGCATCATGCATTTCAGCTCGGGGCATCGGTCGAGAAGCTCACGGCACAGCTCGATTCCGTTCCCGTCCGGAAGTCGCACGTCCAACACCGCCACATCCGGGCGGAGAGCCGGAATGCGGGCCAACGCCTGCGAGCACGATCCGGCTTCGCCGATGACCTCGAGACCCGGATCGGAATCGATGAGATCGATGAGTCCGCGCCGCACGATCTCGTGATCGTCGACCAGAAACACGGTGGTCATGTGCGCTCCTCTCGCGGGCGTCCTCGGTGGGCGCATGCACATCGAGCCTACGGTCGATCCGACGACATCGGCGCTCGACAACGTCACCGGAACGAACGACGAAGGTCCTTCGCTCGGGATCGGGTGCCGATCAGCGCCGCTTCGAGACATACATGTCGGCATCCGCGTCGCGCAGCAGACCCTCGGCGTCGACGCCGCCGGGGTTCCAACTGACTCCGACGCTCATCGCGATCCGGACCCGAACGCCGTCGATGTCGTGGTCGGCGCACACACACGTGCGGATACGGTCGGCGAGTCGCTGAATGTCGTCGAGCGAATGTGCACTACGTACGACCAGCACGAACTCGTCACCACCGATACGGCAGGCGAGATCACCATCGCGGGTGTTCGCCACGAGACGACGCGCGATCTCGATCAACACGCGATCGCCCACGGCGTGACCGTGACGGTCGTTGACCGACTTGAATTCGTCGACGTCGAGATACAGAAACCCCAGAGGTTCGTCACCGCGGACCAGCGGAGACGACAGATCGGACATCAACCGCCTGCGGTTCCCCAGCCCGGTGAGATCGTCGATCATCACCTGTCGCGCAAGCGTCTCCTCGGTCGTCTTGCGGGCCGTGATGTCCTGGATCTGCGCGATGATCACGTCACCGGCCTCGTGGTCTCGAACCACCGTCGCGTTGCGCTGCACCCAGATCGTCGCCCCGTCCTTGCGTACGTAGCGTTTTTCGGATTCCACGTGTCGAATCGATCCGTCCAGAAGCCCGGCCAGATGAGCGTCGGCAAGGGGGACGTCGTCGGGGTGTGTGATGTCGCGAAACGTCTTGTTCTGCAGTTCTTCACGGGAATACCCGGTCAACTCGCACAGCGCTCGGTTGAACTGCAGCCACCGGCCGTCCATGCTCAGCACGGCTTTCCCGATGGGCGCGTTCTCCATCGCCACCTTGAACAGTCGCACGGCCTGATCTCGTTGACGCTCCGCCTCCACTCGCTCGGAGACGTCGACCACGAGCACCGTGAAACCGAGAACGACACCGTCGACCACGTCGGGAACGTAGGTGGTCTGGGTGTGCCGAGCGATGTTCTCGACGTCGACGAGCGTGCGATCGAACTGCTGCTGAACGCCGGCCAGCACCCCCGTCACGAAAGGCTCGTTGAGTGCGAACAGGTCTGCGCCGAGGACGTCGTGCATGTGCATCCCGACGAGGCGGTAGGGGTCGAATCCGAAGTACGTCGAATAGACCCGGTTCGCGAAGACGTTGCGCAACTGAGCATTCCAGTACCCGATGAGCGAGGGTAACTGGTCGATGGACCGACGCACGATGCCGTCGGGTGCGGCCGCCTGATCGTTCATGCTCGATCCCCTCGCCGTCGGACACCGATTGCCGCAGGTTACACCAGCGAAAGCCGACATGTCCGACTACGACGACCGCGGAGGTCCTCGGGAATTCGGGGACTTCGGTCCGCGCGTTCGGGGACCGTAGGACTCTGTCGGTCCACACCACGCGGCAACGACGATCGACACCTCGAGGACACGACTCGAGCCCGCCGCGACCGACCCGAAAGGGACCCCATGATCACTCCCGCTCCCATCGTCGTAGGAATCGACGGAACCGACACCGCCCTCGCCGCCGCCCGCTGGGCCGCGGACCACGCGCGTCGTACCCGGATCTCGTTGCGCCTGGTCCACTCCATGCCCAACCCCGAGTGGTACCTCGGCAGCGTCGCCGACGTGTCCGAGAAGCGCATCCTCGACGAGATGCAGACCGTCGGCGGACGCCACCTCGAGACCGCCGCGAACGCGGTTCGCGGCGTCGACCCGTCCGGGGACGTCGAGACCGTCACCACGGAAAGTCCCATCGCGGAGTACGTCGCCCACGTGGAGGCCACCATGGTGGTCCTCGGGTCCGGCCGCAGTGGACCGGTTCGAGACATCGTCATGGGTGGCAACAGTATTCGCGTGGTGAACCGGGCCCGGTGCCCGGTGATGATCCGACGAGAGGAGCCGGGCAGCGGGCACGGACCGGACCGACCCGTGGTGGTCGGCGTCGACGGCTCCCCCGAGTCCGATCAGGCCCTCGTCGCTGCACTCGAGTTCGCTCGCACCGCCGGAGCTCCGGTCCTCGCGGCGAACTACTGGGGTCTCGTCGCCAAGGTGGGCGTCGGCATGGGCGCCGGATACGTCGACTGGGACAGCGTGCGACGCACCGAGCACCAGTGGTTGACCGAGCACATCCGGCCGTTCTGCGAGAAGTTCCCCGAGGTGACGGTCGAGGCCGTCAGCTCCGACACATCGCCCTCCTCGTCGCTTCGGTCGCTGTCGACGTCCGCGCAACTGATGGTGGTGGGCAGCCGTGGACGTGGCCGGGTGGCCGGAGCGTTCCTCGGCTCGGTGAGCCAGAACCTGGTGCACCATTCCCACTGCAGCGTCCTCGTCGTCCGCTGACGGGGCCTACCTGCTGCCGCCGATGGGGCCGTTGGTCCGCACGACCGACGCCGAAGGTCCCTGTCGCCGCCCACCGTGCGCGCGAGACAGTGAGAACCCGGGCGGCCGATTCATCGGCTCCACCCCACACCCCGCGGCCCGAGCGCCGCGACCGCTCACAGAGGAGTTCTTCATGGTGACGTCATCCATCGTGGTCGGAGTCGACGGATCCGACTCGGCTTCGGACGCGGTGCGCTGGGCGGTGGTCGAGGCCCTGCATCGACAACTGCCGTTGCACATCGTCTCGTCCGCCCTGGCCTCCCCGGGTTCGTTCTCCGACGGGGTCGACCTCCGGATCGGCGTCGTGGGTCAACGCGAGGTCCTCACCAAAGCCGCGTTGTCGACGGCGAAGGACACGGCTCTGAAGGCCGCGCACGGCGCACCTCTGACCGTGCACACGTTCCTCGAACACGGATCTGCCGCAGCCGCGCTCATCCGTCACTCCGAGACCGCCACGATGCTCGTTCTCGGCTCCCGCGGCCTGGGTGAATTCACCGGCGCCCTGCTCGGGTCGGTGGGAACCGCCGTCGCCGCGCATGCGGTGTGCCCGATCGTCGTCGTGAAGGGATTACCGCCCGCCGATCAACCGCTGCTCGACGGCCCCATCGTGGTCGGCGTCGACTGCACGTCGAATTCCCAACCCGCCGTGCAGTGGGCGTTCGAGGAGGCGGCCCGGCGCTCCACCGACGTGATCGCGGTGCACGCCTGGAGCGACGCCGACGTCAGCGTCATCGCCGCCCAGACACACGCGTACCCGTCTCCGGAGAACCTCGAGATGGTCGAAGCCACCTCGCTGGCCACCAGTCTGGCCGGATATCAGGAGGAACATCCCAACGTGCACGTCGAACGAATCGTCGTGCGGGACAAGCCGGCACGGGAGATCGTGGCCGCGGCTCGGCACGCGCAGATGATCGTGACCGGTAGTCGCGGGCGCGGCGGCTTCTCGGCGCTGCTGCTCGGCTCCACCAGCCGCGCGGTGCTCCATCGAGCGTCGGTCCCGGTGGTCGTCGTTCCCACCGGGCGTCGCTGACCCGGGGTCAGGATTCCCGTCGAGGGACGTGCTCGACGGTGACGCGAGCGCAGGCCGTCGAAACGGGTGGACCGCCGGGCGTGTCCCGAGCCCTCCCCCGCCGTCAGCACTCAGACTCGGACGATGACTGCCGAACCCGACGCTCTCACTCGGTGGGAGAACAAGACGGAGTGGCCGTTGGCCGCGCTCGCCCTGGTGTTCCTCGCGAGCTACTCGGTCGAAGTCCTGGTTCGGCCGGGGGCGCGGGGATCGTCGGCCCTCGAGTTCGTGGCCGTCGCGACGTGGGTGGTGTTCGCGATCGACTACCGGGATCCGGCTCACGTTGGCCTCCGATCGCCGGCGGTGGTTCGTCCGCCACCTGCTCGACCTCGCCGTCGTCGCGTTGCCGCTGCTGCGACCGCTTCGACCGGTACTTCTGCTGATTCTCTTCGGCGCCCTGCAGAAGGCCGTGGGCAACGCCATTCGAGGGCGGGTCGTGGCCTACACCGTGGCCGGTGCGACTCTCCTGGTCTACGTCGCGTCGCTCGCGGTGCTGCAGGCGGAGCGGTCCGACCCCGACGCCGACATCACGTCCTTCGGTCAGGCCGTCTGGTGGTCGATCGCCACCATCACCACCGTCGGGTACGGCGACACCTATCCGGTCACCACCACCGGACGCGTCGTGGCGGTCCTGCTGATGATCGGTGGAATCAGCCTCGTCGGAACGATCACCGCGACGATCGCGTCGTGGATCGTGCAGCGTGTCGCCGACAAGGATTCGAGCCAGAACGATCTGAAGGAGGCCGACGTGCGAGCCCTGCGCCAGGAGATCCGGGACCTACGCGAGGAGCTCGCGCGCCGATGACGGCGCCACGCGCCGATTCACCGAACCACACCCCCGGGTCACGAGAGCGATGGATACTCGGAACATGGTTGCCAACATCTCGTTTCCACGATTTCTCAAGCTCGGGTCCGGTGCAGTCGACGAGTTGGGAGCCGTCCTCGTCGACCTCGGCATCACGCGGCCGTTGCTGGTGACCGACGCCTTTCTGGCCGGGAACGGCACGGCGGATCGCTTGATGACGATCATGACCGACGCGGGACTCCAGCCCGCAGCGTTCTCGAAGACCGTGCCCGATCCGACGACCGAATCCCTCCTGGCGGGCGTCGAGGCGCTGCGCGGCCACGAGGCGGACGCCGTCGTCGGCTTCGGCGGTGGCAGTCCCATGGACACCGCGAAAGCCCTCGCGGTCCTCGGACTCCAGGGCGGCGAGATGCGCGACTACAAGGCGCCGGTCAGTTACCGCGGACCCGCGCTACCGATCGTCGCCATCCCCACCACGGCCGGAAGCGGTTCGGAAGCAACACAGTTCACCATCATCACCGACGTCGACACCGACGAGAAGATGCTGTGCCCGGGTTTGTCGTTTCTTCCCATCGCCACCATCGTGGATTTCGAACTGACCTTGACGATGCCCGCTCGCCTCACCGCGGACACCGGCGTCGACGCCCTGACCCACGCGATCGAGGCGTACGTCAGCGCCAAGGCCAACCCCATCTCCGACGGTCTCGCCCTGAGCGCGATCCGCACCATCGGCACGCACCTGCTCCGCGCGTACCGGGACGGTGAGGACCGGGCGGCCAGGGAGGCGATGATGCACGCGTCGACGCAGGCCGGGATGGCGTTCTCGAACGCGAGCGTGTGTCTGGTGCACGGCATGAGCCGACCCATCGGCGCGCACTTCCACGTGGCCCACGGCCTGTCGAACGCGATGCTGTTGCCGGCGGTCACCGCGTTCTCGCTGAACGGTGCACCGGAGCGCTACGCGGACTGCGCCCGCGCTCTCGGTGCCGCGACCGACAGCGACTCCGACCACAGCGCGGGCGGCAAACTGCTCGACGCGATCGTCACGCTGTGCCGAGACGTCGAGGTTCCGACCCCCGCCACCTTCGGCATCGAGGAAGCACGCTGGGACGGGCTGCTCCCACTGATGGCCGAGCAGGCGCTCGCGTCGGGCAGCCCGAACAACAACCCCGTGGTCCCGACGGCGGAGGAGATCGTCGACCTCTACCGTCGGGTCTACGCCGGGGTCTAGACGGGACCGAACTGGGCGTCGATGTCGGCCAACTCCATGTCGGCCGTCGCCTGGATCAGCTCCAGCAGTTCCGGATCGAGACCGGGCGAGAACTCCTCGAACCGCTCCGGCGCGATGTCCAGCGGAACACCGACGGGGGCCTGCTCGCTCGCGTCGAGGTTCGTGCCGTCCTTCGACGGGGAGAGCCCCTGGAAGATCTTGCCCGCCTCGGACTGACCCTTCAGGTCGAACGTGTACTGCTTGCTCTGCAGGCCGAGGTCCACGAGCTTCTTCACCTCGGGGAACTGCTCGGCGTTGGTCTTGGGGATGGGAAGCATCTTCTTCCAGTCCACCCCGAGCGTCTCGAGCGCTTTCGCGTACCCGTTCTCGTGCGCCTGGTCCCGCACGATCAGGTACGCGATCGTCGAACGAGCGGTCTTGTTGGCCGTCATCTCGTAGATACGGCATTTCTGCAGACGGCCGGTCGACTCGAGCATCAGGTTGTACAGCAGATCGAGCACGAGGTTGCCGGAGTTGTAGACGTAGCTACCGCTCCACGGGTTACCAACGGAGTCGACGGGCAGCGCGCCCTGAGCACCGACGAGATAATGGTGGATGTTCCCCTCGGACAGAGCGATGTTCAGCGGCACGGCGCCGCCCGCTCCGGGGGTGTCCAGCGGGTCTTCCTTCTTGCCCTGGTACCGGGGGGAACCGTCGAGCAGGCGTGAGATCGTGGTGCCGATCAACTCGACGTGCGCGATCTCCTCGGTGCCGATGCCCTGGATCAGGTCGCGGTACGGCTTGGCCGATGCGCCGCGAAAGTTCATGGACTGGAACAGGTACTGCATCATCGTGCGCATCTCGCCGAACTGACCGCCGAGACCCTCCTGCAACGCGTTCGCGGCGGCGGGATCGGGCTCGTCGGATTCGATCTCGTGGATGAGCTGCTGTACGTGGAAGTACATGGGGGCCTCCTCGGCGCGCACGGCTCGCTGCCGCACACCGAACGAATGCCCCGTCACCCGGGGGGTTGGAAACCTTTCCCGCAGTTTTCCCCGGGCACGACATCGGGGTCTGGCCAGGATGAATGTCGTATGCAAAGCTCAGGACATGGCACACAGAGAGTGGTACGAGCACCCGGCCATCGCCACGTGGGGCAAGCCCGCCCTGCTGCTGATCCTCGTCGTCCTGATCGGGCCGGGGTTGATCGGTGACGCCGCATCGGATCCGTCCGCATGGAACGTCATCAAGCTCGGCGTGGGAATCCTGGCCGTCACCGTCTTCCTGCTGTCGTTCCTGTCCCGGTGGGGCCGGTTCGAGTCGCTGGGTTCCGTCGACCCCGAGGACGTTCCGCAGTCCGACGTCGTGGACGCCCTCGCGTCGACCTCGTCACGAGTGGCGGCGATCAAGGCGCTGCGGGAGAAGCATCCGGGGTTGGGCCTGGCCGATGCGGTGAACCTGGTCGAGTCCGAGCGAGCCTGAGCCTCCCGCCCCGATTCTGCGTACGGAATGCGCACCTGCACCGGAAATATCGTGCGCGCGAACACGTTTCGTACGCAGAATCGAGCGGACAGGCGTCCTCACACGTCCTGGAGCCGAATCCCCTTCGTCTCCTTCATGAAGTAGCACGCGACGCCGGTGAGCATCGACAGCACCATGATGTACACCCCGAAGACCCACCCGATGTCCAGGTTCAACAGCAGCTGGTTGAGGTACGGAGCGGTTCCGCCGAACACCGCGACCGAGAACGAGTACGCGAATCCGATGGCCTGCGTACGCAAGCGAGTCGGGAAGCTCTCGGACAGGGTGGACGAGAGCACCGATGCAGGAATGGCGATCACCAGAAGCGCCGCGGTCGACGCGCCGAGCAGGGTGTACCACTGGTCCGAGATCATCATCGTCAGCGGAATCTGCAGGCAGAACATCAGCACCGCGAAGGCCGCGAGCATCGGACGGCGGCCGATGGAGTCGGACAGGCGCCCGAAGAACGGGAGCGAGATCAGCGCGATCACCTGGGCGATCACCAACATCCAGTACGCGGTGTCGGGGTTCATGCCCTGCTGGGTGATGGCGTAGGTCGAGACGTACGACGTCCACGTGTAGTGCGCTGCGGTGATGCCCGAGGTCATGCCGATCATCAGCAGCAGGGCGCGCACGACGGTCTTGCGGGCGATCGGCACCGGAGCGACCTTCTCCTGCTCGTCGTCGAAGACGTCGCTCTCGTCCATGTTCTTGCGCAGGTACAGCGCGAACACCGCGAGGAGAGCACCGAGAAGGAACGGGATGCGCCAACCCCACTGTCCCACTGCCGATTCCGACAGGGTGGAGGTGATGACGCCGCCGACCGTGTACGCCAGCACGGAACCACCGAAGATGGCGACGAACGCGACGCTTCCCCACATTCCGCGGCGGTTGGGGGGCGCGATCTCGCCGACGTAGGAGTACGCCGTCGCCGATTCGCCACCGTGCGCGAAGCCCTGCATCATGCGCGCGAGCAGCAGGAGGACCGAGGCCCAGGCTCCGATGGTCGCGTACGTGGGCATGAGGCCGATCATCAGGCTGCCGGCCGCCATGGTCAGCATCGTGGTGACGAGGACGAACTTTCGGCCGCGCTTGTCGGCGATTCGCCCGAACACGATGCCGCCGAGGGGGCGCATGAGGAATCCGACGGCGAACACGGCGAGGGTCGACAGCAGCGCGGACACGGGATCGGCCTGGCTGAACATCGCGGCGGCGATGAACGGCGCGAACACCGCGTAGGCGCTCCACTCGTACCACTCGAGCACGTTGCCGACCGTGCTCGCGAGCAGCGACTTCTTCCGGGAGGTGATCGAGGGCGAGGTATGCGCCTCGGGGATGGATCCGACGGTCATGGTGTGTCGCTTTCGGTCGAATGGGTGGGCACGGGTACGTCTTTGAGAGCGGCTCGGCGGATCTTGCCGGTCTGGGTCTTGGGGAGGTCGTCGACGAGGTGGACCTCGCGAGGCCGTTTGTAGGCGGCCAACCGTTCCCGCGCGAAGGCCACGAGCTCGGCCTCGGTGGTGTCGGTTCCGGCGCGCAGCGAGACGAACGCGATCACCGATTCGCCCTGGTAATCGTCCGGACGCCCCACCACCGCGGCCTCGAACACGGCGGGATGCTCGTAGAGGGTGTCCTCGACCTCGCGAGGCCAGACCTTGTAACCGGAGACGTTGATCTGGTCCTTGAGCCGGTCGACCAGGTACACCCAGCCGTCCTCGTCGATCACGGCGACGTCGCCGGTGCGCAGGTGTCCGTCGGGCATGGTCGACGCCGACGCGTCGGGATTGCGCCAGTAACCCGAGACCACTTGCGGGCCCGTGATCTCCAGTTCACCGGCGACACCGGGCGGCGTCGGTTCGCCGGCGGGATCGAGCGTGCGCAACCGGACTCGGGGAAGCGCGAGCCCGACGGACAGCGAACCGCTCGCCGGATCGACGGGTGCGCGACGGCCCGGCGGAACGGCGATCACGCCCGCAGTGGACTCGGTCATCCCGTAGGCGTTGTGGATGTAGCACCCGAAGGTGTCCTCGAAGGCCGTCACCGTGGCCGGCGGGATGGGAGCTCCACCCGAGTACAACGACCGCACGGAGGCGAAGTGCTCTCGACCCGCACCGGCGGCCGCCGAGATCGCGTTGAACACGGTGATGGATCCGATCGTGTAGGTCACGCGGTGCTCGACGAACGCGTCGAGTGTCACCGCGGCGTCGAACCGGTGCGCGAACACCAGGAGACAATCGCGCACCAGGGCCACCGCGGCGTCGAGCATGGCGCCGGTGATGTGGAAGAGCGGCGCGACGGCGAAGACCACGTCGCCGTCGACGATGCCGGCCCGCTCCCCGAAATCCGTCGCGGTGGCAAGGGCGTTGGCGTGCGAGATCTGCGCGCCCTTCGGCGGCCCGGTGGTCCCGGAGGTGTACGCGAGCAGGGCGAGATCGGTCTCGGACACGTCGATGTCGGCGGGCCGGCGACCTCGACAGGTCTCGACGAGGCCGAGCAGATCGTTCTCCGGACGTGGCTCGACGCGTGCGGTGGACGCGAACACCCGCGAGTCGTTGCGCGCCTGCAGATCGAGGGCGCTCGTGGTGACGACGGTGCGCACCGTGCTGCCGGCCAGAGTCGTCGTCAGTGCGTCGAGATCGTGCTCGTCACAGACCATCGCGACCGGCTCGGCGTCGTCGACGAGGGCGCGCAGTTCACGGCCGCGGTACATCGGGTTCAGCAGGAGGGCGACGGCACCGATCTTCCACAGCGCGAGAAACGTGAGCGCGTAGTGGGGCACGTTCTGCAGATAGATTCCGCAGCGATCGCCGCGGCCGATCCCCCGTTCGGTGAAGGCGACCGCGAGCGCGTCGGACATGTCGTCGACCTCGCGAGCGGTGAGGACCGCGTCGAAGTAGGCCACGGCCGGGCGATCGGGCGACGCCCGCACCCGGGCGCGCCAGGCGTCGACGATGGTGCGTGGGTCGCTCATCGACAAGTCCTCCCGGTGGGTGCGGATCGTGATGGGTGAGGCCGACCGAACACTCGCTCGGTTCGAAGCAAGAGTGTTGCGGATCACAACATCGGTGTCAACCCCTCGCCGATCGGATGGCACAGGCCGCATGGGCATCTACGGTGGGCGCATGACCGAGGCGATGCAGTGGCGCACGTACGAGGGAACGGCCCTGTCCCCTGCGCTGGCGTCGGCGCTCGCGCAGTTCGTCGAGCAGGGATACCACGGCACGTCGGTGCGGCAGGTCGCCGCCGGAGCCGGACTGTCGGTACCCGGTCTCTACCATCACTTTCCGTCGAAGCAGGCACTTCTGGTCGGCATCATGGACGCCTCGATGAACGAATTGCTGGACCGATCCCGGTCGGCGGAATCCGGCGCCGGATCGTCCCCGGACGACAGATTCGACGCCGTGGTGGAATCACTTCTGCTCTTCCACATCCACCGCCGAGACGTCGCGTTCGTGTGCTCCACCGAGATCCGCAGTCTGGATCCGGAGAACCGCTCCGCGTACATCGCCAAACGCGATGCCCAGCAGCGCATGCTGGATGCGATCGTCGCCGACGGGGTGGCGGCAGGTCGGTTCGACACCCCGCACCCCGTCGACGCCAGCCGCGCGGTGACGACCATGTGCGTCGGCGTCGCCACCTGGTACCGGCCCGACGGCCCGCTGTCCCCATCCGAGCTCGTCGCGGTCTATCTCGACATCGCTCGCCGCACGGTCGGCGCGCACCGCTCGTGACGTGAGGCGAATGCTTGACCGTTCGCGCGGGATCTGTCACTGTTCGATCAGCCGAGCGAGTGTTCGGTCGGTACTACCCCGAGGAGCTCACCGTGGCCATCGACCTGACGTTCGACGCCGACGTGCAGAAGCTGATCGATCGCACCCGCACCTTCACCCGCGAACACGTACTCCCCATCGAGGACCGCTTCCTGGGCAACGTGACGGACGCGGGCGGTGACCGGCTGCGGGTCGAGATGCAGACGGCCGCAAAGGAAGCCGGCGTCTTCGCGCCGCACGCCCCCCTCGAGTACGGCGGCCACGGCCTGAACATGAGCGACCGCGCCCCCGTCTTCGAGGAGGCCGGGTACTCCCTGTTCGGGCCGATCGCGCTCAACCTGGGTGCACCCGACGAGGGCAACGTGCACATGCTCGCCCACATCGCCTCGGCCGCGCAGAAGGAGCAGTTCCTCGCGCCGCTGGCCCACGGCGACGTGCGATCCGCCTTCGCCATGACCGAACCCGCCCCCGGCGCGGGCTCCGATCCGTCCGCCCTGACCACCGCCGCCGTGCGGGTGGACGGCGGGTGGAGGATCGACGGGCACAAATGGTTCATCACCGGCGCGGACGGCGCCGGGTTCTTCATCATCATGGCGCGCACCTCCGGCAAGCCCGGTGATCGTGGCGGAGCCACCATGTTCCTCGCGCCCGCGGACACCGAGGGAATCACGGTCGGCCGCCACATCGGAACCCTCGACCGCGCGATGATCGGCGGGCACTGCGAGGTGTTCTTCGACAACGTGTTCGTTCCCGACGAGAACGTCCTCGGCGCCGTCGACGAGGGCTTCGCCTACGCCCAGGTGCGGCTCGGCCCCGCTCGCATGACCCACGTCATGCGGTGGCTGGGCGCTGCCCGTCGCGGACACGACATCGCCGTCGCGCACGTCGCGCAGCGCGAGGGTTTCGGCAGCACGCTGGGCGACCTCGGGATGATCCAGAAGATGGTCGCCGACAACGAGATAGACATCGCCGCGACCCGAGCGCTCCTGACCAAGGCCTGCTTCGAACTCGACCGGGGCGCGCACGCGGGCAACGAGACGTCGATCGCGAAGACCTTCGCCGCCGAGGCCATCTTCCGCATCGTCGACCGCGGCATCCAGATGTGCGGCGGGCTCGGCGTGTCCGACGACCTTCCCCTCGCCCGCCTCTCGCGCGAGGTCCGGCCGTTCCGGGTCTACGACGGCCCCTCCGAGGTGCATCGGTGGGCGATCGCCAAGCGTACCGTCGGGGCGGCCCGGCGCGCGGCTCGGGAGTCGGCGTCGTGAGCGAACTGCCGGGAATGAACGTCGCGGCGCTGGAACACTTCCTGCGGGAGAACGGCGTCGAACTCACCGGCCCGCTGCGAGTCGAGATGATCAGCGGCGGCCGCTCGAACCTCACCTATCGCGCTGTCGACGACGCCCGATCGTGGGTCGTGCGACGCCCGCCCACCAGCGGCCTGACCCCCTCGGCGCACGACATGGCCCGCGAATGGGCGGTCACGCGCGCCCTCGGACCGACCGACGTCCCCGTGGCGGGTGCCGTGGCCTTCGACGCCGAGGGCACCACGCTCGGCGCCCCGATGACCGTCGTGGACTTCGTTCCCGGCCGGATCGTCCGCACCCACACCGACCTCGAGGATCTCTCGGACGCGGACATCGCCGCGAACGCGGACGAACTCGTCCGGGTCCTCGCCCGGCTTCACGCGGTGGACCACGCCGCCGTCGGACTCGAATCCTTCGGCCGTCCCGACGGTTTCGTCGCCCGACAGGTCGCGACGTGGGCCCGTCAGTGGGAACGCGTCAAGACCCGTGATCTACCGGACGTCGATCGCCTGCACCGGGCCCTGCTCGACGCGGTGCCCGCGCACTCGGCCGCATCGATCGTGCACGGCGACTTTCGCGTCGACAACACGATTTTACGTAGCGACGACGTGGGTTCGGTTGCCGCCGTGGTGGATTGGGAGATGTCGACGCTCGGCGATCCCCTGACCGACGTCGCACTCATGTGCGTGTACCGCCAGCCCATCTTCGACCGGGTGCTCGGCGCCCCCGCCGCTTGGACCAGCCCCCGGTACCCCTCCGCGGACGACCTCGCGCAGCGCTACGCCGCCGTGTCCGGCCGCGACCTCGCGCACTGGGAGTTCTACCTCGGGCTCGCGAACTTCAAGCTCGGCGTCATCGGCGAGGGCATCACTCACCGTGCACGCTCGGGATCGGACACGGGCTCCGGCGCGGACCGCGCGGCCGACGCCACCGAGGAATGCATCGCAGCGGGTCTGCGAGCCATGACAGGAGTATCGCGATGAGCGAGAAGACGGCGTTGATCACCGGAGGATCGCGAGGCATCGGGCTCGCGATCGCCACCGCGTTGGCGCGGGAGGGATGGTCGCTGCTGATCACCGCGCGCAGCGCCGACACCCTCGACAGCGCTGCCCGTACCCTCACCGACGCGGGAGCGGCATCCGTGCGCACCGCGGCGTGCGATCTGGCCGATCGTGATGCGCCGGCGGCCATCGTCGCGGCGTTCGGTGAGGCGTTCACCGCGATGGACGCCCTGATCCTGAACGCCGGCGTCGGCACCGCCGGAACCATCGCGGAGTACCCCATGCGGCGCTTCGACAAGACCGTGGACGTGAATCTGCGCGCGCCGTTCGAGCTGCTCCAACGCTCGCTTCCGTTGCTGCGCGTCGCGGCGGACGCGAACCCGGTGCGGGGTGCGAAGGTCGTGGCGCTGGCGTCTCTCGCCGGCGTCTATCCGGAAGCGGGACTCGCGGCCTACGGCGCCACGAAGGCCGCGATGCTCTCTCTCGTGGACACGTTGAACGCGGAGGAGAGCGCGTCGGGCATCAGTGGGACCGCTCTCGCTCCCGGATACGTCGAGACCGACATGAGCGCATGGATCACCGATCGGATCCCGGCCGACACCATGATCGCGGTGGACGACGTCGTCGAGATCGTCCTGTCCATGCTTCGTCTGTCCGCCCGCACCATGGTCTCGCGCGTGGTGATCAACCGAGCGGGGGCGGGCACCAGCGCCTGAGCGCCGGTACCCGCCCCCACGGCGGTGGACCCGTCAGTCGTCGGACGACTTCTTCACCGCCGGGGCGATTTCGTCTGAGTCGCGCGCCAGCGACGAGGTCCGCACCACCTCGGACTCGGTCGTCGTCGTCTCGCCGTTGTTCTCGAGGAACTTCTCCTTCGTCACGAAGGTGACCTTGACCTTCTCGGCCCGGAACCCCATCACCAGGGCGACGATCATCAGCGAGACCATGATGAAGATCGGCAGTCCGATGACCGTGATGACCTCTTGGAGCGCCTGCAGTCCCGCATCACCGCCGAGCACGATCAGCGTCGCCGAGACCGCACCGAGGGAGACACCCCAGAACACGCGCTGACGGACCGGGCCGGCCTCGCCGTCACCGGAGCACAGCATGTCGATCACCAGGGACGCGGAGTCCGCCGACGTCGCGAAGAACAGTGCGACGACCACCACGGCGATGCCCTGGACCAAGGTGGCGGCCGGGAAGTTCTCGAAGAACGAGAACATGGCCAGCGGGACGCTCTCCGACACCGCCTCCGAGAGGGTGCCGCCATTGCCGCCGATGCCGTCGATGCGCATCGCGGACCACCCGAAGATCACGAACCAGACCAGCGTGAACAGCGACGGCGCCACCAGTACCCCGGCGACGAACTGTCGGACGGTGCGACCGCGGGAGATGCGGGCGAGGAAGACGCCCATGAACGGCGCCCACGTGACGGTCCACGCCCAGTAGAAGACGGTCCAGCCACCCTGCCATCCCCATCCGCTCTCGTCGGTGAACTCGGCCATGGAGTCGTTCCAGAAGGACAGCGGGATGAGGTCACGGGCGTACAGCCCCGTGCTCTCGATGATCTGCCGCAACAGGAACACGGTGTCGGAGGCGATGAGCACGAAGATCATCAGTCCGACGGCGGTGAGGATGTTGATGTTGGACAGGCGACGCACGCCCTTGTCCAGACCGACGACGATCGAGGTGGTCGCCACGACCGTCAGCACACCGATGATGAGGACCTTCGCCCACACGGTGTCGGGGAGGCCGACGAGCTCACCGAGCCCGGCGTTGATCTGGGACGTGCCCAGGCCGAGCGAGACGGCCAGACCGAAGACGGTGCCCAGAACGGCGAACACGTCGATGGCCTTGCCGATCGGTCCCGAGATCTTCTCCTTGAGGATCGGGTAGAACACCGACGAGACCCGCATCGGCAGCTTGTAGCGATAGATGAAGAACCCGAAGGCCAGCCCGGGCAGCGTGAAGATCGCCCAGGTGTGCAGGCTCAGGTGGTAGAGCGAAATGCTCATCGCGTCCTGGGCGGCCTCGACGCTGTAGGGCGTCACGTCGTCGAACGGTGGGGCCGAGAAGTGCGAGATGGGCTCGGCCACGCCCCAGAACATGAGGATGGTGCCGATGCCACCGGCGAACAGCATGGCGAACCAGGAGAGGTTCGAGTAGGCGGGGCGATCGTCGTCCTCGCCGAGGCGCAGATTGCCGTACTTGCTGAACGCCACCCAGGCCAGGAACACCAGCCACACGGTGACGCCCAGGATGAAGAACCACCCCAGATTGGTGGCGATCCATTCGCGGCTGGCGCCGAAGGCGTTGCCGGCAGCGGTCTGGAAGGACAGGAACAGTACGAGCAGCGCGATCATGAGACCGGCCGAGACGAAGAAAATATGATGGTCGGTTCTGAGGCCCAGTCTGCGGGCTAGTGTTTCCACGGTTGCCGTCACCATCCCTGGACGGCACGGTTCGTCGGGTAAGGGCATGCGGTGTTGCGGTGGGCGTGCCGTCGCCGGATAACCACACTGCTGCACTCGAGGACCGATGTCCACTTCTGACGCGGACTGTTACCTGCCCGTTTTAAAAACCCTTGGGCATCGTTTTGCCGATTCGCGACCCACCGTCGCTGCGTCACCCGATCGGTCCCGGGGTACCCCACGGCGATGGCCACGGACGAGAACGGATCGAACACCGACACGCCCGCGCCGGCACGCCGCTCGATGACCGTCGGGATCGTCGCGGACTCCGGCTTCGCCTCGGCCGTCGCCGACGCCGTCGAGACGCGACTGCCCGAGCAGGTGACGATCGACGGCGAGTGCGTGGCCGTCACCCTGTCCAGGTCCTCTGTCACCTTGCCTCCGTCGGAGACCGGATCGGCCCCCGTGGCGCAATGGCTGGAGTCGGTCGAGGCGTCCAACCCTCATGACGTCGTGCTGTTCCTCTCCGAGATTCCGCGCCGGGTGCGGTCCAAGCCCGTGGTCGCCGAACTGCACGCGGGAACCACGGCCGCTCTGTACATTCCGGCGTTCGGCGCCCTCCGGACGCGTGGACGCGCACTCGACGTGGCCGTCGCGGTCGTCCATCACCTGCTGGGCACCGACGAGTCGAGTCGACCCCCGCTTCGGCGGTCGACGGCGCGATGGGCCCCGACACCGGACACCGACGACGCGCACGAACGGGTTCTCATGGCCCCCGGCTTCCTGGGCCGACTTCGGTTGGTGGCGGGCATGATTCGATGCAACCGACCCTGGCGCCTGGTACCCACCCTCTCGGGTGCGCTGGCCGCGGCGAGTGCCGCGTCGGCATTCGGTGTGTTCTACGCGAGCATCTGGCAGATGGCCGCATCGATGAGCACGCTGCGACTCGCGGCCATCACGGTCGCCGCGGTCGCGGCCATGACCCTGTGGTTGATCTTTCCGCACGGGTTGTGGGAAGGGCGCGGCTTCCGGTCGTCGGCGACCGACCGCTGGATGTACAACGGCGCCACCGTGGGGACCGTTCTCTCGGGTGTGGTCCTGATGTACGGCGTGCTGTTCGGTGCGGTGCTGACTGCCGCGGCCGTCGTCATCTCACCGCAATTCCTCTCCACCCAACTGGACCGCGGGGCGACTCCGTACGACTACGTGGCCTTGGCCTGGCTCGCCGCATCGCTGGGCACCGTGGCGGGCGCCGTCGGGTCCTCCGTCTCCGATCGCAACGACATCCTCAGCGCGACCTACGGACACCGGGAGGTGATGCGGCGTCAGACGATGCAGGAAGAATGAGGCCCGTGCCCATTCCCGTCGTCACCGACGCCACCCCGTGACCGGCATCCCGCTCGTCCGGTGGTGGGATCGGCACCAGATCCCGCTCTACCTCCTGGCCCTCGCGGGCGGCCTCGCCGCCGGGCTGACCGTCCCGTCCGCGGCACCCGCGCTCGAGCACGCGATCGATCCGATCCTGATCGCTCTGTTGTACGCCACCTTCCTGGCCGTACCGTTCGCCGCGATCGGGCGCGCGGCCCGCGATCGACGGTTCTCCGGCGCCGTCGTCACCGTCAACTTCGTGATCGTTCCCGTCGTGGTTTTCGGATTGACCCGCGTCGTCTCCGGCGACCGCGCGGTCCTCGTCGGGGTGGTGTTGGTTCTTCTCGCCCCCTGCATCGATTACGTCATCGTGTTCAGCGGCCTGGCCGGCGCGGCCTCGGAACGGCTGCTCGCGGGCGCCCCGATCCTCATGCTCCTGCAGGTCCTGCTGCTCCCGTTGTGGCTGTGGCTGTTCGTCGGCTCCGACGTCGTCGCGATCATCGACGTGGCGCCGTTCGTGCGCGCATTCCTGTTGCTCATCGCCCTCCCCCTCGGCCTCGCGGCACTGACCCAGGCCCTGGCCCGGCGGCACCGTCTCGGGGTGCGCGTCATGGACACGATGGCCGCGTCGATGGTGCCGCTCATGATGGCCACCCTCGCCGTCGTCGTGGCCTCGCAGATCGACGCCGTGCGTTCCGAGGGCGCGCGCCTGGTGCCCGCGATCGCGGTGTTCGCGGCGTTCCTGATCGTCATGGCGGCCGTCGGCGTGGCCGCGGGTCGCGTGTTCCGCCTCGACGTCCCGGCGACGCGCGCGCTCGTCTTCTCCGGCGCCACCCGCAACTCGCTCGTCGTGTTGCCGCTGGCGCTCGCTCTGCCACCGGCTCTCGCACTGGCCGCGGTGGTCGTGGTGACGCAGACGCTGGTGGAACTGGTCGGCATGGTGACCTACGTGCGCCTGGTGCCGCGGTGGGTTCCGCACCCCGCTGCCCCTGAGCGCATCACCCCGAATCCCGCCACCCCGGACCCCGCCGCCCCGGACCCCGCCGCCCCGGACCCCGCCTCCCCGGAGTCAGGGGCACCCTGACCACCCGAGACGGACCGAACGGCACCCTCACTCCGGTCCGAACCGGCGCCCCGCTGTTTGCGTCGACCCCTGCGGGGTACCCGACGGGCAGCAGGCATTCCACCCTGCTTCCGTCTTCACTCAGTTCGGTCCTACCTCTGCCGGCGCATTCCCGAGCGTCGCATGGGGGGATCACGGCACGACCCACCCGACGCCCACAGCCGGCGGGGTGAGGTGTCCGAAGAACCACCGACGATGCGTACCGCTAGGACACCCCCATGAACGACACATCCGATCTCACCGTGCTCGTCGTCGGCGCCACCGGCAACCTGGGCACCAGCGTTGTCGATTCGCTGGTCCGCAATCCGAAGGTCGGCCGCATCATCGGCCTCGCCCGGCGTGCACCGAGTTGCAGCCCCTCCAAGACCACGTTCGTGGAAGCCGACATCACCGTCGACGATCTGCTCCCCCACTTCACCGACGTCGACGTGGTGATCCACCTTGCCTGGCAGTTCCAACCCACCTACCAGCCCGCGAAGACCTGGGACGTCAACGTCCTGGGCGCACTCGCCGTGTTCGACGCGGCAGCGCGAGCGCACGTGCCGTCCCTCGTCTACGCGTCTTCGGTCGCGGCCTACGCACCGGGACCGAAAGACACTGCGGTCACGGAGGATTGGTCCACGCACGGGTGGCCGGGCGCGGCGTATCCGCGTGAGAAGTCCTACCTCGAGCGTGCGCTGGACACCTTCGAACTCGAGCACCCGGACATGCGTGTCGTCCGGATGCGTCCCGGATTCGTGTTCAAGCACGAGGCGTCGACCGAACAGCGGCGCCTGTTCGCCGGCCCCTTCCTGCCGCCGAAGTTGGTGCGGCCGGCCCTGATTCCGTTCGTCCCGTCGATGCCGGGGCTGGTGTTCCAGGCGGTGCACTCGTCCGACGTCGGCGATGCGTTCTCCCTCGCCGCGACCACCAACGCTCGCGGAGCGTTCAACATCGCCGCGGATCCTCCCGTGACCTCCGCCGTGCTCGCCGAGGTGCTCGGCGCCCGCGTCGTGAAGATCCCGGTGTTCCCGGTGCGTGCCCTCGTGAATCTGCTGTGGAAGCTGCGGATCGTTCCCACCAGCCCCGATCTCCTCGACACGGTGCTCCGCATCCCGGTCATGGACACCACCCGTGCGCGCTCGGAGCTGGGGTGGGAGCCGCAGTACACCTCCACCGAGGCGCTGGACGAGTTCATCCGTGGGATTCACGAGATCGGCGAGGCGCCGACTCCCCCGCTCTCCGCCTGACGGGCTCGGTGCCCGGCGACGGTGCCTGGCTCAGCGTCGGTCGATGATTCAGCGTCAGTCGATGATTCAGCGGCCCCGCCACTGTTCGAGGGCGCGCGTCACATCGCGGAGACCGCGCAGGTCCGCCCGAGGATCGATGAGCCCGGCGCGCGCCAGGTCTCGCGACAGCTGCACCACCCAGGGCGCCGTCAACCTGGCGCGGCCCAGGAGCGCGTCGTCCGCGAGCATCGCCGTCGGCGCACCCTGAACGACGGTCCCGGCGGCGACGATGGCCACCGTGTGCGCCCACTCCAACGCCAGAGCCACGTCGTGCGTCGACAGCACGACCGTGGTGCCCGCGCGCTCGAGGCGGTCGAACGCCCCGAACATCTCCTCGACGCCCACCGGATCGAGTCCCGCGGTCGGCTCGTCGAGCAGGAGAATGCGCGGCCGCATCGCCACGGCGCCGGCGGTCGCGACTCGCTTGCGTTCCCCGTGGGAGAGCTGATGCGTCGGGCGCCGACGCAGGTGCTCGATGCCCATGAGAGACAACGCTTCGTCGACGCGGTCGCGCACCTCCGATTCGGCCAGACCGAGATTGAGCGGACCGTACGCGACGTCCCGGACCACGTCTGCGGAGAACAGCTGATCGTCGGGGTCCTGCAGCACCAGTTGGACCTGCTGACGGTGAGCGCGCAGTCCCGACCGTGAACGACGCAGCGGGGTGTCGCCGACGGTGACGGTGCCGGCGTCGGGCTCGATCGCACCGGCCAGGCAGCGCAGGACCGTCGTCTTGCCGGATCCGTTGGCACCCAGCAACGCCGTACGTTCTCCGGGATCCACCACGAGCGACGCACCGTCGAGAACCGTCGGTCCGCCGACGAACGACACCCGCAGTCCCGACGCGGCGATACCGCCCTCGGTCACGAGGGCATCACCGCCGTCAGGACGACGGTGGCGACGACGATCGCCACGAGTCCGACTCCACTGGCGAACACGAAGCGACGCGAACTCGCCCGAGTGGACTGCAGTGTCCGGCTGTCGTCGCCGAATTCTCGTCCCGCGAGACCCGCCTCCAGTCGGTACGCCCGGTCCCACGACTTGATCAGCACGGCTGCGGTCAACGCTCCGGCGGACGCGAGCGCGCGCCGCGTGGACGAGTACCCGAGCCGCGAGGCCTGCGACTCCCGGATGACGAACACCGAGTCCAGCAGCACGAACACCATGCGGTACATCAACGCGGCCACGTCGATGCACACGCTCGGGACGCGCCACCGCCGCAACCCGTCGAGAATGTCGACCATGGGGGTGGACACGGCCAGCAACAGCACGGACGTGGTGCCCGCAACCGCGTGAAGCGTGACGTCCCCCGCGCGGCGGAGACTGTCCGCGTCCACGCCGAGGGCCGGACTCGGCTCGGTCGAGACGGTGATCGCGATGGAGATCGCACCCAGCACCACGAACGCGGCCGGCGCCCTCGCGGCGCGCAGCCACAGTCGCCAGGGTGTCCGCGCGCCCAGGAGCGCACACCCCACCGCCACCGCGGTGACCAACAGCGCCCCCGGCCACGACGGAAGCACCGCCGCGCAGGCCACCAGACCGGCCGAGAGAATCACCTTGTCGCCCACCGCGCGATCGCGCCAGGCGCTGCTCCACGCCGCGTTGTCTATCGACAGTCCGCGCATTCACCCGACCCAGCAGTGCTCACGGTCGTTCCGATGCCGGCATTCGACGCTTCCTGACGCCGTCGGCCGCGCAGTACTCCGACGGTGTAGCCGAGCACCATTCCGCCGAGCGCGGCCTGCAGTGCGAACAGGCCGGATTCGACCTCTCCCGACGTCGGCGAGAACACCGATTCGAACCAGGGTGTGTACTCGGGATGATCCTGTTCGATCCGGGCGGTGGCAGCGGAATCGCTGCCGACGAATCGCTCCTCGTCCGGCCCGACGTCACGGAAGGAATCCAACAACAACGCGGCACCGACGATGGCGACGATGGCCGCGATCAGGGAGATCGTGACGAGGGTGCTCCTACGCATCGGTGGCTCGATTCGTCGTCGGTTGCGGGGTCGCGAGGGAGGACGCGGCGGAGTCCCGGGTCGCCGCGCCGCGGACCTTCAGGACGCCGAGCTTGATCAATTCGGGCGCTGCCACGCTCCGCAGCACCCTGATGACCAGAACGCCGAGAAGCCCCTCGGCCACCGCGAGCGGTATCTGGGTGATCGCGAAGATGGTCAGGAACTTGGCCAGGGCTCCGACGAATCCGGACTGCGGATCGGGGAACGCGAGGGCGATCTGGACCGACGTCGTGGAGTACGTGGCGAGATTCGCGGTGAACATCGCGAAGAAGATCGCCACGGAGAGGCCGCCACCGAGTGTCGAGGTCAGCCGATACGCGGCGTATCCCACCCAGGGACCCACCACGGCCATCGAGAACGCGTTGGCACCGAGAGTGGTCAATCCACCGTGCGCCAGGAGAAGAGCCTGGAACAGCAGGACCACGGTACCGAGAAACGCCATCACCGGGGGCTTGAACAGCACCGCCCCGAGCCCGGTACCGGTGGGATGACTCGAACTCCCCGTGACCGACGGCAACTTGATCGCGGACAGGACGAAGGTGAACGCCCCGGCGGCCCCGAGCAGGAGGCGGCTGTCCGGGTTCTCCCGGACCTGGCGAACCACGGCCCGGGCGCCGTGCACGACGAACGGCGCCGCCACACAGGTCCAGACAGCGGCATGAACGGGCGGCAGAAAGCCCTCGGCAATGTGCATCGACAGAACTCCCCTGGATTACGCGTCCGATGTGAGTCGAAGTGACGGCTCGGTATCTGACTCACAACCGACGCGTCGAGATCTGCCGAGGCAACGCCGAATGCACACAGTGGCGCGACCGTCCCGGATTTTCACCGAGTTCCCTGCACCGACACTCTTCGAGGTCATGGTTGCACGGCCGACGTGTTCGCCGTCGGGTGACCTCCCCGCCGACGGGTCGTCAGGCCGCCGCGGCACCGAGTTCGATGCACAACACCCCGACCACGATGAACCCGATTCCGACGAGCATGCGCCGGGTCAGTGGCTCCCCGAACAGCACCTTGGACGCGATCGCGGTCAGCGCGACACCGGCGGCGGCCCAGATCCCGTAGGCGACGCCGAGCGGAAGGCCCTGCCGTAGCGCCGACAGCAGGCACGCGAACGCCGCGAGGTATCCGACCGCGACCACGAGGTAGAACACGGACCGACCGCGTGCAGCGACCCGCAGCGAGAGAGTGCCGATCACCTCGAACGCGATGGCGCCCAGAAGGAAGGCGTACCCGATCACGACGCGTCCTCGGGCACCGGCACCGGGTGGGATCCGCTCTCCACGAGGAGGACGCCGACGACGACGAGCCCGATGCCTCCCGCCATCACCGTGGTCAACGCTTCCCCGAACAGGATCGACGAGAGCGCCGCCGTGAGCGCGACGCCGCTCGCACCCCAGATGCCGTAGGCGACACCCAGCGCCATTCCCCGCTTCAGCACCACGGCGAGTCCCGCGAAGGCCGTGAGGTAGCCGAGAACCACCACGACGAAGAGCGCCGACCGGGTTTCGGAGCCTTTCAGGGACAGCGTCGCCGCGACTTCCGCGACGATCGCACCGAGAAGGACGAGCCAGGTCACGACGACGGAAGGGGCTCCGGGAGGCGAGGACGACATGGCGTCATCCTCCCACCGACTCTCGTCGTCCCGACCGGTCGACGGTCACGGCTGCACGGGGCGGACCGTCAGGCGAAGTGCGCCTTGGTGATCCGACCGTGGACACCCACGGTTCGGTCGACCACCTGGGACACCGTGAAGTTCGCCGCCGCCGAGAGATACGCGTACGCGACGGCGCGGTCCATTCCCAGGTCGGTCTCGAGGAAGTCCAGCGCATTCACCACGGCCCGCCGCATCGCGGCGTTCAGGTCCGAACTCTGCCCGCCGATCGCGCCGTCCGGATCGGACAGTCCGATCGGGATCCACGAATCCTCGTTCTCGGCAAAGGGATACGAGTACGCCACCGAGGGCGCATCGCCGCTGCCCGGCTTGCACACCGTGAGGCGGAACGTTCCGCGCAACGACCCCTCCATGGCGGTGAGCGCCACCTCGCCGTCACCCATCGCCATGTGGGGATCCCCCACGTAGAACAGAGCACCCTCGGCGAACACCGGGAGGTAGAAGGTCGACCCGACGCCGAGCAATCCGACGTCGATGTTCCCGCCACCCAGGGTGGGCGGGATCGAGTTGGCGTTGGGCGAGGTCAGCCCGGGTTCGTCGGCGAACGCGACACCCATCATGCCCATGAACGGGTTCAGCGGAAAGCGCACCACCGCATCGCCGTAACGCATGACGCCCTGGCCGTCCTCGATGGGGGTGAAGGTGGAGACGTTGCCGTACTGCGTGGGGTCGTCCGACGGTCGGCCGTCCGTGGCGACGGGCGGCATCACCTCGTCGATCGTGATTCCGGCCGGCGGTTCACCGTTCGCGCCGACCGCGAGGGCGCCCTTGCCGTGCCGACTCGACACGACGCCGTACGGCACCCGCGGTACGGCTTCGAGCGTTTCGATCTTGAGCACGTCCCCCGGCTGTGCGCCCTCGACGAACACCGGACCGGTCACCACGTGGGGACCGTCGAGATCGAAGTCGCGTTCGGTGCGGTCGTAGCCGCCCGCGATGTCGATCGCGTCCTGCAGGACCTCGGTCTCCGACACGCCGTTGCGCCCGAAGTACTCGCGCGGGTCGCGGCCCTGGTCCTGGTCCTCGAGGATGCCCTCGTGACTGAGCGCGTCGATGGTCACGGTCTCGCCGGATCGCATGCGCAGCACCGACTCCGACTCCACCGTGGGGACGTACCCCCACAGGACCCGATCGACCTCGGAGCTCAGGTAGTGATCCCCGAGGATGTCACCGGCGCCGGGCTGCAGAATGCCACCGCCTCCGATCGGCGGTGGCGACGACGTCGCCGACGCCGCGGACGTCCCGGACGACGAACACGCGGCCGTCCCGGCGATACCGACGCCCGCTCCGAGCGCGGCCACGGCCTGCATGAAGCGACGCCGCCCGATTCCGTCGGTAATGGTCTGTGCCGCGTGTTCCGCCATCGACTGCGCCATGGGAAGCCTCCTGAGTAGACAGGAGGACGAACGTAGGCGAGGCGTGTTTCTCGGCGGTTACGGTTGCGCTACGCAGCCTTTGGGCCGGCCCCGACACCCCGACCCGGACCTAGACCCGGACCCGGAGACTCAGCGATCGGGGAAGGTGACCGAGGTGAGTTCCTCGGACAAGCGCCAGACCCGCGCGGCCGAGTCCGGGTCGAGCACGCGCGAGTAGTGCTTCTGAGGTCCGGGCCGTCCGCCCAGGTGCCCGAGTCCGCCGGGGCCGTAGAAGCCCCCGCGTTCGGCATCGGGAGACGTTGCCGCCAGGAGCGCCGGAAGCCCGGCGCTGTCGACGGTCCCCAGAAGGATGCCCATCCTCGACAGCCCCCGAATGACCTTGCGCGACGCCGTTTCCTTCTCCCGTTCGAGTTCGGGTCGAGCCGCGAGGAGATTGGTCGGGGCGACGCCGGGATGCGACAGGTAGCTGGTGATGCCCCACTCCCCGGCCCGGCTTCGCCGATCCAGTTCGAGACCGAACAGCCCGAATGCGATCTTCGACTGACTGTAGGCGCGCATCCCGTCGTAGCTGCGCTCCCAGTTCGGGTCCTCCCAGTTGATCGCGCCGCTGTTGGCCGCGACGCTGATCTGGGACACCACGCGGGCACGCCCGGACCGCAGCAACGGCAGGAGGGCGCCCACCAACGCGAAGTGACCGAGATGATTGGTGCCGAACTGCAGTTCGAATCCATCGGCGGTGGTCTGCCGCGTCGGCGGCGTCATCACCCCCGCGTTCCCGATCAGCAGGTGAATGGGCTCGCCCTCGGCGAGCAGAGCCTCCCCGAGCGCCGCGACCGAGGCCAACGACGACAGATCCAGGTCCCGGAGCGTGATCGACGCGTCGGGGACAGTCCGGCGCACGGTCTCGACCGCGGTGCGCCCCTTGGCCGAATTTCGCACGGGCAGAACGACGTCCGCGCCGGCCGCGGACAAGGCGGTGGCGATTCCGAGGCCGATCCCGTCACTCCCCCCGGTGACGACCGCGCGACGCCCCGTCAGGTCGGGGACGGTGAGGTCGAGTTTTCTTCGCAACATGTTCTCTCCCGGTTTCGTGGTGGTTCCATCACTGTGGAGGACGAGGGCGTCGAGTATCAGGGCCCGTGTGTCCCGGGTTCGGCGATCCCGGGTTGAGCCGCTCACGACAGGGGGGATCGTCGAGCCGTGGATCGACTCGGACTTCGGCGGTACAAAGGATCCGACGCCGAGGAGGCATTCATGGACATCGACCGCACCGGACTGGCTCAGTTCCTGCGCCTGCGTCGGGAATCCCTGCAACCGGAGGACGTGGGCCTCCCCCGTGGACAACGCCGGCGGACCGCGGGTCTGCGCCGGGAGGAGGTCGCCGCGATCTGTCACATGTCGAGCGACTACTACTCGCGACTCGAGCGCGAGCGTGGGCCGACACCGTCGGTGCAGATGGTCGCGGGGATGGCGCAGGGTCTGCACCTGTCCCTCGTCGAGCGCGACCACCTGTTCCGGCTCGCCGGGCACAATCCACCCACTCACGGCGCGGTCGGCGATCACATCGGGCCCGGTCTACTCCGCATCCTCGACCGGCTCTCGGACACCCCCGCCGAGATCGTCACGGAGCTGGGAGAAACGTTGCGGCAGACCGAGCTCGGAGTCGCGCTCACGGGAGACACGACGCGATTCACCGGCCCGTCGCGCAGCATCGGCTATCGGTGGTTCACCGATCCCTCCAGCCGTCGGCTGTATGCGCCGCAGGACCACGCCTTCCTCTCCCGCGTGTGGGTCTCGGGTCTGCGCGAGATGGTGACGCTGCGGGGGCCGAAGTCTCGGGCCGCGGAGTACGTCGATCTCCTGCTCGCGCAGAGCGAAGAATTCGGACGGGTGTGGAGCATGCACGAGGTCGGTGTTCACCCCAGCGACACGAAACGGTTCGTCCATCCCCACCTCGGCGAGCTGGAGTTGACCTGCCAGACGCTGCTGGATCCGGTGCAGTCGCACTACCTGCTCGTCTACACGGCCGCACCGGGAACCGAGAGCAGCGACAAGTTGCGACTGCTCTCCGTCATCGGCCCGCAGCCGACGGCCACCGACGCCGAAGCGAGTCAGATCCACCCGTGACGCCGCGCCACCGCGCACGCTTCGTGCCGATTGGCGGCTCCCAGTTTGGCGGCCGCGGCGGACAGGTAGTTGCGCGTCGTTCCCGGCGAAAGGTGAGCGCGCTGAGCGATCTCCGCGATCGAGGCACCGTCGGCGGCGAATTCCAGAACGTCGGCCTCGCGTGGGGTCAGAGGGGAATCTCCCGCGCCGATGGCCTCCGCGGCCAGACTGGGATCGACGTAGCGACCGCCGCCGTGGACGGTCCGCACCACCTCGGCGAGCGTCGCGGCCGACGTCGTCTTGGGAAGGAAGCCCCGCACCCCGGCTTCGAGCGCCTTCTTCAGGTAACCGGGTCGACCGTGGCTGGTGACGATGATCGACACGCAGGCCGGCTGTGCAGCGCCGATGCGCTGCGCCGTCTCGATTCCGTCTATCCCGCCCATCTGCAGATCGAGCACGGCGACATCGGGTGTCGACTGCGCCGCGACGGTCACCGCGGTCTCACCGGAGTCGGCCTGCCCGACGATCTCGATGTCGTCCTCGAGGTCGAGCATGGTCGCCAGGGCCGTGCGGATGAGATTCTCGTCGTCGGCCAACAGAACCTTGATCATGACGTGCCCCTCGTCGGTGCGAACTCTGCGGTCAGCGTGAAGGTATCGGACGCGGCGTCCACCGTCAGATTCCCACCGACGGCGGTGAGACGTTCGCGCAGTCCGTTCAGCCCGGTCCCGTCGCCCGACGCCGAGACCGGATTCGGCCCGTCGTTGACGATGCGGATGGTGTCGACGTCGAACTCGATCCGGCAGAACGACGCGTGGGAGTGTCGGAGGATGTTGGTGACTCCCTCGCGCAGCACCCACGCTGCCTGCTCCGCCGCGCCCTCCGGAATGTCCGCGACGGTGCCGACCAGGTCGGTCCTGATCCCGGCCGCCGAGAGCAGCGACCGAGCCCCCACCAGTTCCGACGCGGCATCGACGGTTCGGTAGCCGCGCACCAGCTCGCGGGCGTCGGTCATGGAGTCCTGGGCCAGGTCTCGCACCTCGTCCATCTGGTCCGCAGCCCGATCGTCGCCGCGTCGGGCGAGGGTTGCGGCCAGTTCGCTCTTCACCGCGATGGCGGACAGGGCCCGCCCGACGACGTCGTGGAGATCTCGGGAGAAGCGCAGGCGTTCCTCGGCGACCGACAGTGCGGCGGCCGCGTCCCGGGTGGCGTCGAGCTCGGTGACGATGCGCAGCAGCCACATCGACAGCCGCACGGTCACCGCCATCATCACGACCACGAAACCGACGGCCACCGCCGCTGCGAGGCCACCTCCCGATATCGCGACCACGACGAGAACGACGCCGGCCGCCGCCGTGGACCAGCGAAGATCGACGAGAGCAGCCAGCGCAGCGCTGGAGAGCACGGCCGCCCAGACCGACAGGGACGTTCCTCCGAGGACGAACAGGAGTGCGGCGGAGATCAGGAGGACGACCACGGCGGGACGGATGTCGCCCGTCGACGTACCGCCGAGGCTGGGGGTGCGCTGCAGAACGACGACGGCGGCGACGGCGCACACCGCCGCCACCGCCGCGGTGCCGACGTCGCCGCCGGCGAGCGAGGTCGCGATCGCGGCGATCCCGCACGCGGCGACGATCAGCAGGAACGACTGCTGGGTGTAGACGCGGACTTTCTCCACGTCACTGCTGTCGCGCCAACCGTGCAGCGGATTCAGGTACTCCCGCAGTGTCATGGCCCCAGCCTCGCAGACGGTGCGGTCAGGACCGCGGTTCCCAACGGAAGTGGGTCCGCGCGATCAGCAGGCTGCCCGCGATCCAGGCCACCACCACGAGTGCGGGCTGGGCGGCATCGGCGAAGGTGGACGCGAATCCCACGGATGCCTCGCCCGGCGAGAGAGTGCCGAACCAGCCGAGGTTCAACAGGTCCGTGACCGCGGCCATGGGCGTCAGGGCCACGACGTCGGCGAACGACTCGGGGACGACGTCGCGCAGGAACGAGGACCCGAGCATCGCGAGCAGGATGATCGGAAGGCTCGTGATCTGCGCTGCTTCGGCGTTGCGGGTGAAGGCGGACGTGATGAGAGCGAGCGCCGCGAACAGGGCGGCTCCGCCGACGAGGGCAAGCGCGACGAGAAGCACGTTGACGGGCGCCGAGCCACCGAGAATCACGATGGCACCACCGACGATCGCGCTGAGGATCAGGGTGAGCACCAGCGACGGAACGGCCGGACCGAGCAGAATCTGTCCGTCCGTGCTCTCTCCCGTCCGCAATCGCTTCAGCACCAACTCGTCTCGCCTCGTCGCGTAGACCGACAGCAGGTTGTAGTAGACCAGGAACACCAGGAGGAAGAGCGCGAAGATCTCGAGGGCGGCGGAGACCCCCGCGTCCTCGAGTCCGCCGCTCCGGACGCCGATGATCAGCAGCACGATCGGGAAGATCAGCGGCATGACGACGGCATTGAACAGCAGAACTCGGTTGCGCCCGAGCAAGGTGAATTCCGCTCGGGACAGAGATGTCAAGGTACTCATGCGCTGATCACCTTCGTTGCGTCGGAAGCGGGAGAGTCGAATTGGTCTGCGATGGAGAGGAACACGGTTTCGAGGGACGCGGCGCGGGCATCGAGACCGTGCAAGGTCACCCGATTCGTTCGGGCCCACGTAAGCAGGTCGGTGAGGGTGTCCTGCACCGACGCGGTCGTGATGGAGACCGTGTCACCGCGGGTGTCCACTCTCGCCCCGGGGAGCTGCGGTAGCGCGACTCCCGGATCCTTCAGTTCGATCTTCGCCGGGTGGTCGGCGACCACCTCGTCGACGGTCCCGCTGCGAACCACCCTGCCGCGGTGCATGATCGCCAACCGATCACAGAGCGACTCGGCCTCGTCGAGATAGTGCGTCGTCAGCATGATGGTCACGCCCGAGTCCTTCAGATCCTGGATCAGACGCCAAGTGTTGCGCCGGCTCTCGGGGTCCAGACCGGTGGTGGGCTCGTCGAGAAACAGAACTCGGGGGCGGCTGATGATCGCGCACGCGAGGTCGAGCCGTCGCTGCTCACCGCCCGAGAGGAACTTGACGCGCGTGTCGGCGCGCTCGGCCAGATCGACGCGCTCCAGCACATCGGACACCGGCAGCGGGTTGCTGCACGTGCCCGCCCACATCCGCAGACTCTCCGCGGCCGTGAGGTCCTGGGGCAGGCCGCCCTTCTGCAGCATGATGCCGAGGAACGGGCGCACCTTGCGACGGTCGGACACCGGGTCCATGTCCATGATTCTGACGACACCCTCGCTCGGCTTCGACAGTCCCTGGATGACTTCCAGCGTCGATGTCTTGCCGGCGCCGTTGGTTCCGAGCAGGCCGAACAGTTCGCCCTCGGCTACCTGCAGGTCCAGTCCCGAGACGGCCTCGAAGGCGCTCTTTCCGGAACCGTAACGGCGGGTCATGCCTGCGACGTCGATGGTGCTCATGCGCGCTTCCCCCATCCCCGCAGGCCGAGGACGAACCGCACGCCGAGGAACACCGCGATGACCGCGGCGGCCACGATCGCCGGTGTGGTCACACCGACGATCGCGAACAGGACGGCGACGATGGCCGCGGAGATGACGACGACGACGAGTTCGCGGGACATCGTCGGAGCGGGCCCGAACTCCATCAGGTCGGTGAACAGGTTTCCTTCGTCTGGTTGCTTCATGAGAAATGATTCTTCGTCGATCGACGAGCGGGCAACAGTGCGACGCATCATCACTCGCGATGAGTCCGTCATCGGTCGGCGATGACAAACGTCATGTACCGGATGTTCGGTCCCACCGCGAGTAGCGATGTGCGACAGATCGAGTGGCGCGGCACCGTTGATGCCCGCGCCCCCCCCGATCGTCAGGACGTGAGGTTCTCGGCCAGTCCGTCCAGCACGATGCGTGCCGCCGTCGGTCCGGCGTTGAGGTACCACGGGTCGTCGTCGACGGTGACCACGTGCCCCGCCGTCACTGCGCCGAGTCCTGCCCACAGCGGATTGCTCGTGTACGAGTCGGCAGTGACACCCGCCGCTGCCTGCTGAGCGGACACGAAGATCCAGTCGGCGTCGGCCGACGCGATCTCCTCCTCGCTGAAGTCCTGCGACGTCGCGTCGAACTGCTGGCTCGGCGGGCGCGCCAGGCCTGCGTCGTGGGCGACGAAACCGGCGAAGGACGGAATGCCGAACACCCGTGCGCGTTCCGCCGTGAATCGAACGAAGGACACGGTGGGGACCTCGGCACCCAACAACGTGCGCAGCGCCCCGGCGTCCGCGGCGAACTCGTCGAGAAAGCGCTGAGCCTGCTCCGTTCGACCGAGCGCATCGGCCAATAGCAGAAAGTCCTGCTTCCAGTTCACTCCCGTCCCCTCGGTGAGGACGGTGGGCGCGATTGCGGACAGCGTGGGATAGATCTCTCCCGACGCCGCGCTGTTCGCGAGAATCAGATCGGGCTCGATACTCGCGATGGCCTCGAGGTTCACGTTCTGTCGCTGACCGATGTCGACGACCGAGGCAAGCCGGTCGGCGTACTGCGGGAACGCGTCGGCGACGTACTGCGGAACCAGGTCTGCGCCGTCCCCGTACGCGGCACCGGTGGGCACCACGCCGAGGGTCAGCACCGCATCGAGCTGCCCTGTGGCGATCACGACGATCGTGGTGGGTTCGGTCTCGATGTCCGTCGCACCCGCGAAATGACCGATGGTACGGGGGAATTCACCGTCGGGTACTCCCGACGACCCCATACCGTCGGGAACGGTGGTGGGTCCAGGGGCGCCCGAGCCCGAATCCGCGGTGCCGAGCCCCGGTCCGGACGTCACCGATACGGAAGGCGTGGGTCCGGTAGTGGAGCAGGCGGCGCTCACCACCACGGCCGCGGCCAACGACATGGCCAGAAGAAAGCGTGTCACGACGATCCTTCGCCTCGATCGAGTAAGGGGACCCTATCCTTACATATCGCGCGACTGAATCCCGGATCAGGAGAAGGCTGCCTCGAACGCGTCCAGTGCCGCGTCGGGGTCGTGGCGTGCCCACCCCTCGAGTCCCACGACCCCGGTGTACTCGAGTCGACGAAGAGCCGCGGCGACCGCGCTGTAGTTGATCTCGCCGGTTCCCGGCTCGCACCGCCCGGGAACGTCCGCAACTTGGATCTCACCGATGTGGGGAAGCGATTGCTCCACCAGTGCGATCAGATTCCCCTCCCCGATCTGCGCGTGATAGAGGTCCAGATTCATGGTCAGCCAGGGGCTGCCCACCGCCCGCACGAGAGCGAGAGTGTCCGCCGCAGCGGCGAACGGCGTCCCGGGATGGTCGACGGCGAGGTTCAGGTTCTCCAGGGTGAACACCCGGTTCGCCTGCTCGCCCAGATCGGCGACCCGACGCAGAGTGTCCGCGGCGGTCAACCACATCGAGGGCGTCACCGTCTCGACCGGATCCACCGGTAGTCCCTGTCCGTCGAGACCCGTGCCGTGCAGGTTCAATCGCGCACAGTCGAGTCGCGCGGCGACGTCCAGAGATTCGCGGGCGGTCGCGAGCAGTCGTTCGATGCCGTCGGGATCGGTGAGATTTCCGTCGAGGTACCCGGTCATCGACGAGAACACCGCACCGGATGCGGCGAGAGCGTCGATGTCCTTGGTGGCCCAGTTCCAGATCTCCACCTGCAGCCCTCGCGCCGAGATCCGCTGCACGCGTTCGAGAAACGGTAGATCCACGAACAACATCTCCGCGCTGGCGGCGAGCGTGTAGTCCGACATGTCAGTCCCCCAACACCACGGCGGTTCCGGTCTCGACACTGCGGATGCAGGCGAGGGCGATCTCGAGTGCGGTTCGAGCATCGTGCCCCGTGACGAGCGAAGGCGTGCCGAACCGCACCGCGTCGACGAACGCGGTGAATTCACCGATGTAGGCGTCGCGCAGCAGCTCCGTGTCACTGCGAGCCGTGTCGATGTGCGTGCCGGCCGCGCCGTGCACTGTCATCGAGGTGCTGCGGCCGTCCCCGGCGGTCACCATGCCGGCCGATCCGAACACCTCACCGCGCACGTCGTAGCCGTAGAGAGCGCTGAAACTCGCCTCGGCGGTGGCCATGGCTCCGTTGTCGAACTGAACCGTGACCACGGCGGTGTCGAGATGACCGCTCCCGCGAGCGTCGGGACGCACCAAGGCGTCGGCGATGGCCGTGACACGAACCGGACGCGCGCCCGGGTTGAGGAAGCAGAGCGTATCGAAATCGTGGATCAACGTCTCGAGGAAGATCGTCCACGGCGGGATGCGTGCCGGGTCCGCGGTGAAGGGACCGGGGTCGCGGGTCAGCGACCGAAGCAGTTGCGGTGTACCGATCACGCCGTCGTCGATCGCGGATCGGGCCGCGGCGAAAGCCGGGGCGAAGCGCCGATTGAATCCGACCTGCAAGACGATTCCGGCCGCATCGGCCGCGGCAATCGCACGATCTGCGTCGGCGAGGGTGACGGCCATCGGCTTCTCGACGAAGACGTGCTTGCCCGCGGCCGCTGCCGACACGACGAGCTCGGTGTGCGACCGAGCGGGCGCCGCGATCACCACGGCATCGACGGCGTCCGAGGAGAGTGCGGCGTCGACGTCGGTGAACGCGTGCTCCACGTCGAGGGTGTCGGCCACGGACCGCGCCGCTCCGTCGACCGGATCGACCACGGCGACGAGTGCCGCGCCGGGGACCCGCCGAGCGACGATCTCGGCGTGGTTCCTGCCGATGCGGCCGGCGCCGATCAACGCGACACGGACGATGGTGGGTGACGAGGACATGACTTACTCCCGTTCGAAAGCTCAGCTCGAGGCAACTAGTACGTTCTAGTAGGCGGTACGCTAGAGGTATACGCGAGGCCGGTCAACTACCCTCGGCCGAAACGAACGAGGAGGCACACTGTCCGGCAAGGCGCGTGCCCGAGGAACGCGGGGAGACGCTGCTCGCCCCACCATGGCGGATGTGGCACGCGTGGCGGGGGTCTCGCCGGCGTTGGTGTCGATCGTCCTCCGCGGTGTTCCGGGCGCGAGCGAGGAGACGCGGGCTCGCGTCACCGCGATCGCCGACGACATCGGCTACGTCCCGGACCGTCGGGCCCAGAAGTTGAGACAGAATGCGTCGCGCCTGCTCGGCGTCACCTTCGATCTGCACCAACCGTTCCACGGAGATCTGGTCGAACACCTGTATCAGGCCGCGGCGCGCCGCGGGTACGACGTGACGCTCAGTGCGACCGCTCCGACGCGATCCGACGAAGCTGCGTTCCGCTCGCTCGTGACGGAGCGATGCGAGGGGGCGATTCTCCTCGGCGCGATCTCCGGCACGGATGCCGTTGCCGCCCTGCGAGCGTCGATGCCCACCGTGTCCGTCATGAATCACACGGGTGCGGACGGGGTGGGCGTAGTGCGCAGCGACGACGTCGCGGGTGCCGCTCTGGCCGTCGATCATCTCGTGGAACTCGGCCACACGCGCATCGCGCACATCGACGGCGGCGACGCCCCGGGCGCGGCCGACCGGCGACAGGGATTTCTCGACGCGATGACCGCGCACGGCCTGTCTCCGATCGTGCATCCCGGAGGTCCGACGGAAACCGATGGCGCAGAAGCGATCCGACGCCTTCTGACCGACGGGGCCCCCTCCGCCGTCTGCGCCTTCAACGACCGTTGTGCGTCAGGAGTCCTCGACCATCTCGCCCGTGCGGGCGTGGCGGTTCCCGAAGCCCTCGCCGTGGTGGGCTACGACAATTCGCGCCTCGCCCGTATCACCCACGGTGGACTGACATCGATCTCGCAGGACGCGCCGGCGCTCGCCGACGCGGCCGTCGATGCCGCGCTTCGCCAGATCCGGGGCGAGCCTCCGGTCGACACGGTCCTCCGGCCGCACCTGGTGCGCCGCGCGACGACCTGATCGTCGGTCTCGTTCCGGGCGGCATTCACACCGTTACGGCGGAGCCGCAGATACCGCATTCCTCGCTCTCGACCCGCTTCCAGCGAGCGATCGGAACGAAGAACACCGTGATCTGCTTGTACTGCTTCATCCGTGCCCACTGAGTGGTGTTGTGGCACCGCGGACACGTGCGGGTCTCACCGATGCCGGTCTGCCGACGCTTGGTGCCGTACCCGAAGAGAAAGAACATCCGACCAGCGTACGGGGCGGTGGTCCTCGTCGAGAGACACTACCGACGCAGAACGGGCTTTCCGGCGAACAGATTGAGCCATCGCCGATTCCGGGGTTCGAGGAACGTCACGGCGAACACCGCGGAAGCGAGAAGTCCGATACCGGCCTCGGTGTATTTTCCGGCGACGGTCCACGCACCGACCACCGCCACAACGCAGCCGCAGTAGGCGCTCACCAGAAGCATCGCCGGCTCGAGGTGGCGGTGCCGACGGGTCCAGAACACCGTCACCATCAGGACGATCGCACAGAGTGCGTACAACCACCGCGCCCCCGAGAAGCGGTCCGCGATCCCATGGGACGCGATCTGCCAAGCGCTGTACCCGAACAGTGCGAGCACGATCAACGATGTTCTCCGCATCCCGCCTCCTCCGTCGGCATTCCGGCACCAGGTCGGCACAGTGTTGGCTGCCGCGTGCGCTGTCGTTCTGTCGACAGGCGAATCTGCGCCATCAGTCCCACACGATCTTTCCGTGCTCGACGCCGACGGACCATCGTTCGTCGAACAGCGCACCGATGGACAGCGCGAGATCGAGCTCGGCCATCATGTCGCCGAGGGACGACCAGCGAACACTGCCGCTGTCGATGAACGCACCGCTGTACTCGCTCACGCAACCTCGCGCCGGGCCTTCGCGCGTGTCGATCACGAACGTCACGCCGTCGAGGTCGGCAATGACGACGAACCTGTTGTCGTAGCGCCCCGAGGGGCCGCCCGCGAAATCCACCCGCGTGCCGCCGTGTTCGTCGGGATCGAGGTCGACGGCCTCGTCCATCGTGGTCCACATTCGCGAGATCTCCACGCTCTCGGCCGGATCGACCAGCATCGTCGTCGGTAACAGATCCGGATACCGCCAGCACCCGCGATCGAACCAGAATCGAACCGACGGCTCTGCGAGCGCCTCGCCGGGATACCACTCCCCCATGTCGGCCACCCACGACGCGTCCGACGGGGCGGCGGGTTCGACACCATGTGCCGAGAGAACGTCGACGATGTTCGCCCACGATGCCGCCAGCCGCGTCGTTGCTCGTTGCCGCATCCCGTGCGCCGGTTCGTGCGCGGCGCGAAGCCGTCGAAACGTCGCGAACAGCTCGTCCGCGACGACGCGGGCGGTCTTCGAGGTGTCCAGCAGCGCACGGGTTTCGATGACCACTCCGTCCAGGGCGGTCAGCGCGTGAGACGAAGCGTGCGTTGCCAATCCATCGTCCGCACACTTCTCCCGTGCATCGACGACCATCTGCCGATAGCCCTCTGCCGGGTCGTCTGCCTCGTCGGCGATCAGGAACTTGTGGCCCTCCACGGTGACCGTGGCATACCACGCGCTCACGCTCGCCTGCCCTGGATGTTCATCGTGAAAGGGTGTCACAGTCGGCAGACCTCCCGGCGGAAGCGCCATACGCGTGACGGCCGATTCACCGCCGAAATCCGCCTTCGGAATCGATGACCTGACCCGTGATCCAGGACGCTTCATCTGTGCAGAGCCACACGACCAGACGGGCAGCATCATCGGGAACTCCGATGCGCCCGAACGGAAACTGTTCGACCAGTTGTCGTTTCATCGCGTCGGTCATGTAGCCGGTGTCCACGGGACCGGGATTCACGGCGTTGACTCTGATTCCGCTGTCGGCGAGCTCGTCTGCGACCGTTGCAGTCACCCCGGCCAGCCCGGCCTTGGCTGCCGCGTAGGCCACCTCACCCGGCATCGGGCCGCGCTGCTGCCCCGAGGTCATGAACACGATGGAGCCACGCCTACCCACCTCGTGGCGACCGGCGAACGCCCGGGCCAACAAGATCGAGGCCCGCGTGTTGACAGCCCAGTGCCGGTCGAGGCTCTCGGCCGACACGGCGCCGAGTACACCGTCGGACCCGGACAACGCCTGATTGCAGACAACGGCATCCACTCTGCCGAATTCGGCCGTTGCCACGCTCATCAGCTGCTCCGCCGCGTCGGGTTCCGTCAGATCGGCGTGCATGTCGGCCGCGCGGGCCCCCTCGACGAGATGTCGTCGAACGCTGTCGAGCACTGCTGTCTGGTCGTCCCCACCCCAGGGTTGCTCGTGGTCGTGCGGGGCAAAGTGGTGGCACACCACGTTCGCCCCGTACGCAGCCATCCGGCAGGCCACGGCGTGGCCGATACCCCGGCGCCGACTCACCCCGGTCACCACGACCGTGCTGCCCCGGAGCGGAAGAGGATCGCGTCGCATCACGTCCCCAGTACAACAGGCGCGGGGTCGGCGAGCACACGAATATGTCCGGGAGCATGACCTGCCCGCTTTCGCGAACGTGTTCTACTGGTCCGCAGTGGTGGCACGATCGACAGGAGAGACCGGCATGGCCGACGGCGCCCGGTTCGTCCGCCGCATCGGCGTGGCCCGCGACGCACCTCTAGACCGGTACCCCTTCGCTCTTCCTGTGGTGGAACGACTTCGGGATTCAGGAGGTCTGCCGATCCCCGCCGGAGTCACCTTCCTCGTCGGAGAGAACGGGAGCGGCAAGTCCACGGTGGTGGAGGCGCTGGCGGTAGCGATCGGCCTGAACGCCGAGGGCGGCAGCCAGAACTACCGATTCGAGACGCGCAGCAGCGAGTCCGAGTTGAGCCGACATCTCGACGTCGCGTGGGGACCGTCGAAGCCACGCAGCAAGTTCTTCCTCCGCGCGGAGTCCTACTACAACGTCGCCACGGCAACCGAGGAACTCGGCGCACACCAGGTGGGGCTGTTCGGCGGAGTATCACCCCACGAGCGTTCGCACGGTGAGGCTTTCGTCGACGTCCTGCGACATCGATTCGGGCCGCGCGGGCTCTACGTGATGGACGAGCCGGAGGCGGCGCTGTCGCCGCGGGGGTGCATGGCGGTTCTGACCCTGATGGCGCAGCTGGTCGACGACGGATGCCAGCTCGTGGTCGCGACACATTCACCGATTCTCCTGGCACTGCCCGGCGCCACCATCTACGAGATCGACGACGAGGGCGACATCACCGAGGTGGCGTACGACGATGCGGAGACCGTGCGACTGACTCGCACCTTTCTCGACCGTCCGTCGGACTTCCTGAGCATTCTGCTGGACGACGACGGGTGACGCGATCAGGTCTGCGGCCCGCCGCGGGAGCTGACGTGGCGCCTCCGTGACCGCCCGTCGCGACTGCCGAACACACGAACGGTCCGCATCCTTTGTGGATGCGGACCGTGTCTCGCGTGGGGTGTTACGACTGCAGGGCCGGGTAGTCCGTGTATCCCTCGGCCCCGCTGGTGTAGAACGTGCCGGCGTCCGGGGCGTTCAGCGGCAGATCCTCACGCCAGCGGTACACGAGATCCGGGTTCGCGATCGCCGGGCGTCCGACGACGACAGCGTCACCGATCCCGTCGGCCATGATCGCCAGCGCTTCGTCGCGCGTGGTGATCTCACCGAACCCGCTGTTGACCAGGAACGGTCCGCCGAACGCAGTGCGAAGATTCTGCACCAGCTCCCCTGCAGGATTCTTGTGCAGCACACTGAGATACGACAGGCCGAGCGGTGCAATCCGTTCGACGAGGGCACGGTAGGTGGCAAGGACGTCATCGGAATCGGTCTCGAGAGCGTCCTGGATGTTGTGCTCGGGTGAGATACGAATTCCCACTCGGCCGGCACCGATGGCGTCGGCGACTGCTTCGACGACCTCCGCGACGAAGCGGGCGCGGTTCTCGGGAGTGCCTCCGTAGACGTCGTCACGCTGGTTGGATGCCGGGGAGAGGAATTCGTGCAGCAGGTAACCGTTGGCCGAGTGGATCTCCACGCCGTCGAACCCCGCGGCGATCGCGTTCTTCGAGCCCTGCACGAATTCGCCGATGACCGAAGCCAATTCGTCGGTCGCCAGTGCGCGCGGAACGGGGTAGGGCTTCTTGCCGTCGTACGTCCGGGTCTCACCGTCGATGGCGATGGCGCTGGGGCCGACGACCTCACGGCCACCGGTGGTCGCCTCGTGCGTCACCCGGCCGGCGTGCATCACCTGGGCGACGATCAGACCACCCTCGGCATGGACCGCGTCGGTCACGGCTGTCCATCCGGCGATCTGCTCGTCCGTCACCAGTCCCGGCTGGCCGGGAAAACCCTGGCCGGCGTGGCTGGGGTACGCGCCCTCGCTGACGATCAAACCGAGACTTGCGCGCTGACGGTAGTGCTCGACCACCAGGGGGCCGGGGATGCCCTCAGTGCCCGAGCGGACACGGGTGAGCGGAGCCATGACCAGGCGGTTACGCAGCGCCAGGTCCCCGAGCGTGACAGTGGAGAACAACGACATGATTCGACTCTTTCCATCGACTACAAGATCTCGGTGCGGGGTTGCGCACCACGGGTGGCAACCGCGGCGTCTCGTCCGGCCATTCCCGTTCGAGACGTGTGTCACGTGGAAGTGAGCGTCGTGGGACCGTTCGTGAACTCCGGTGTCCAGCGGCGGTGAGTAATGATCGAGGCTATGAGACCGATAGGTCCGATAAGCGCACGCACCGAACGAGGAGACCGCATGACCGCCAGCCGCATGACCTCTGTTCTCGCCGCGACGGTGTCGGCCTTCGCACTGGCGATGAGCTCGTGCTCGACCGAACCGACGCAGACGGTGACCGATCGGCCCAGCGCGTCGACGACCTCCAGCTCTGCGCCACCCACGACCACCGAGACACCCTCGAGCAGTTCCGAGGTCGCGACGTCCGCACCGTCGACCACCACGCCCACCTCGAGCACCCGAACGCAGGAGGAAGTTTCCGACCTGTGGCCGTGGAGCCAACCACGGCCCGATCCCGACTCCGGGACCGTCGATCCCGCCGCGTACGAGACCGCTCCCGGCGCGGTCAACTTCACGACGCCGGACGGGAACGTCCAGTGCGGCATTTTCGGCGCCGGCGCACCCGAGGGGCAGGTCGGCTGCCAGGCAGTCACCGGATCGGCACCGTTCGACGGGCCCGAGTGCACCAACGCGGAGAACGACAAGTATGCCGTCCGCGTCGACAAATCCGGGACGCACCACTTCTGCACGACTCAGGGCATCTACACCGCCCCGGACCCTCGGGTTCTCGACTACTCACAAGTCCTCTCCGCCAACGATGTCGTGTGCGAATCGGACGAGATCATGGACGTCACGTGCTGGGGAACCGGCGGCGCCTTCACCTTCTCGGACGAGTGGAACGTCACCTTCGGCAGGGTGTCGTGACACCGATCGGGACCTGACATTCGACTGGTGTGGGCAATCCATCGGTTGCCGGCTCGGAATCCCGGTGGGCGTGAGCACCCGAACGCCTTATTGTCGAAACCATGACCGAACCGCACCCTCGCCCGGCCACCGACATGGACCGCGTGGCCGAAGAATGGCTCGAGACGATGCTCGACCTGCAACCCGAGTTGCACGTCGAACTCGGCCGCCCCGGTAGAGAATCGGACTACTCCGACCTCTCTCCGGACGGGGTGGCGGCGAGGTACGACGCCGCGCGCATGGCGCTCGCCCGTGTCCGCGATACCGAGCCCGTCGATCCGACCGACACGCTCACGCGCGCGGAATTGATCCGGACGCTCGAACTCGAGGTGGAGCAGACCGACGCCGGATTCTGGCGACGCGATCTCAACGTGATCGCGTCCCCGTGTCAGAGCCTGCGCGACGTCTTCGACCTCATGCCGTCGGAGTCCGTGGACGACTGGGCGCACATCGCTCGGCGCATGAAGAACGTGCCGACGGCCATCTCCGGCTACATCGAATCCCTGCGGTCCGGAATCGACGCGGGCCAGATGCCCGCGATCCGACAGGTGCGCGAAGTCGCCGCACAGGCTCGCCGGAATACTGTGCCGGACAACTTCTTCGCCACACTGTCCACTCGTGGCGACGCGCCCGCGTCCGTCCGATCCGACCTCGCACTCGGTGCCGGCGCCGCGGCCGAGGCGTACGAGTCGCTCACGCGATTCCTGCTGGACGAGTTGGCGCCGCGCGCCCGGGAATCGGATGCCGTGGGGCGAGAACACTACTCGCTGGCGTCCCGAGGTTTCGTCGGCGCCGACATCGATCTCGACGAGACCTACGACTGGGGTGTGAACGAACTCGCCAGGATGGTGGCCGAACAGGAAGCCGTCGCTCGCGAAATCCTGCCCGGCGCACGTGTTGCCGACGCCATCGCCCACCTCGAGTCGGACCCGTCACGGCGACTTCACGGCACCGATGCTCTGCAGGCGTGGATGCAGGAGACCAGTGATCGCGCGGTCGCCGAGCTGGGTCGCACGCATTTCGACATCCCCGAGAAGATGCGGACCCTCGAGTGCCGCATCGCTCCCACGCAGGAGGGCGGGATCTACTACACACCGCCGAGCGACGATTTCGCCCGCGCGGGACGCATGTGGTGGAGCGTGCCCGACGGAGTGACCGAATTCGACACCTGGCGCGAGCTCACCACCGTCTACCACGAAGGCGTTCCCGGACATCATCTCCAGTGCGGTCTCGCCACCTACAACAGCGCCGAGCTCAACGCCTGGCGCCGCATGAACTGGAACTCCGGCCACGGTGAGGGCTGGGCTCTGTACGCCGAGCGCTTGATGGCGGATCTGGGCTACCTCGACGATCCCGCCGATCGATTGGGCATGCTCGACGGGCAGCGGATGCGCGCGGCGCGCGTGGTGGTCGACATCGGCGTGCACCTGGGAAAGCAGAAGCCGGACGGAAGCGGTGTCTGGACCGGCGACGACGCGCTCCCGTTCATGATGCAACACGTGAACATGAACGAGCCCTACGTCCGCTTCGAGGTCAACCGCTACCTCGGGTGGGCCGGGCAAGCCCCGTCGTACAAAGTGGGACAGCGGATGTGGGAACAGCTCAGAGACGACTACGTGGCCGCCCACGGGCCGGATCTGAAAACCTTCCACGGTCGAGCACTCGCCGTCGGGAGCGTCGGATTCGAGTCGCTACGTCACACCGTGCTCGGCTGAGCGGAGCTTCACCCCGGTGTGGTGGCGTGGTCGCGGAACTCTCTCGGTGACCGTCCCGTCCATCTCGTGAAGGCGTGCGAGAAGCTGGCGACGTCGCTGTACCCGAGTTCGTCGGCGATCTCGCCCACCGTCACCGAGCGATCGAGAAGACGCACGGTCGCGCGCTCCCGCAGGAACGCTTGGCGCAGCGCGCGGAAGGTGGTGCCCTCGTTGCCGAGTCGCCGTTTGAGGGTGCTGGTGGAGATGGACAGGCGCCGCGCACAATTCGCGCTGTCCGTGCAGTCCCGATCGGCCTCGAACAGGGAACGCACGGCGTCGGTGCAGGACTTCGTGCGCCGTCCGTCGACAGCTTTCCTCAGTTCCGCTATCCCGAGTTCGTAGGACACGGAGTCGGAGAATCGGCATGCCTCGTCGAGAATCGCCGCCGGCACGAAGACGAACGGTGACGGCGCGTCGAACACGATGCGTCGGGTCGCGTCGTCGTCGAGAACGTCACGCGCCGACGCCGGAATATCGAGGTGGAGTTCGACTGCTTGCGCAGAGCTGGTGAGCATGTCGATCAACCGAAGAAGACTCGACCCGCCGTAGGCGACGGCGATGCTGTCGAGACCGTCGTCGCCGATGCGGCCCGCGAGTCCGATGGTCAGCCCGCGGTCGGTGTGGTGGATGTGCACGGCGAGCGCTGTCGAGATCAGAGGAAGGAATTCGAGCAGTTCGACCATCTCGGCCACCGACCCGGCGCTGATCAGCGGGAGACTGAGGGGGCCGAAGGACGTGGGCTGAACGTATCGCGCGAACGTGGCACCCAGCCGGAATCCCTGTTCCCGATCCAGATCCGGGTAGACCTCTCGGAACCACCGGAGAGGCACCTGACCGTCGCGGGCGATCAGATCCGTCGTGCTGACCGCCTCACGAGCCAGGATGCGTCGGAACGCCGCCTCGGCGCGTTCGCCCAGTGCACCGCTACCGAGAATTTGCGCGAAGGCGAGCGGAGGCACTCCGGACTCCTCGACTCCCATGTGAGCCAAATTAACAACAAATCGACGCATTCGAGCCTGGTTCGGACAGATCCTCGGAGTGAGACTGGGAACACAGTTACTCAGCGAGGAGAACACCATGGCCAACGTCACCTTCGTCACCCACGACGGCGAGAAGCACGAGGCGCCGCTGATCGAGGGCACGTCCCTCATGCGCGTCGCAGTCGACAACGCGATCCCCGGCATCGACGGAGACTGCGGCGGCGAGGCCGCCTGCGGGACCTGTCACGTCGTCGTCGACGACGCATGGAGCGACGTCGTCGGCACCAACGACGAGGTCGAGGAGGACATGCTCGCGATGAACCCCGAGCGCGAGCCGACGTCGCGACTGTCGTGCCAGATGACGGCACGGGAGTCCTGGGACGGTCTGACCGTCCGCGTTCCCGAATTCCAGATCTGAACTGCGGACCGAAGCGAGGAACCATGAGTATTTCCGACACGATCTCGAGCACCGCCCGATCCGTCGTCCCGATGGAGTTGCAGATCCGCGGCGCGCATCTCTACGACAAGACACGCCGCATCGTGACCCGCACCGACGGTGAGGTCATGTTCACCGAGACTCCGATTCCCCCGGTCGACGAGGTCGATCTCGCCGATATCGATCTGAGCAATCCGTTCCTCTACCGCCAGGGGCGCTGGAAGTCGTACTTCGAGCGCGTGCGCAACGAGGCGCCGGTGCACTTCCAACCGAACAGCCCGTTCGGGCCGTTCTGGTCGGTCACCCGGCACGCGGACATCATCGCCGTCGACAAGAACCACAAGGTGTTCTCGGCCGAGCCGTTCATCGTCATCGGCACGCCGCCACGCTTCATGGACGTCGCGATGTTCATCGCGATGGATCCCCCTCGTCACGACACGCAGCGTGCGGCGGTTCAAGGGGTCGTGGCTCCGAAGAACCTGCGCGAGATGGAAAGCCTGATCCGCTCACGGGTGTGTGAGGTCCTCGACGACCTGCCCGTGAACGAGCCGTTCGACTGGGTTCGCACCGTCTCGAAGGAACTCACCGCACGAATGCTGGCCACGCTCCTGGATTTTCCATACGAGCAGCGACACAAGCTCGTCGAATGGTCGGACCTCGCCACGGCGATGGAACAGACCAACGGCGGCCCCTCGGACAACGACGAGGTGTTCCGCGCGATGGCCGACGCCGCCAAGGGTCTGAGCAGCCTCTGGCACAGCAAGGCCGCGCGAACAGCAGCAGGAGAGGAACCCGGGTTCGACCTGATCTCGTTGCTGCAGGCCAACGACGAGACGAAGGACCTCATCGACCGGCCGATGGAATTCCTCGGTAACCTCACCCTTCTCATCGTCGGCGGGAACGACACCACCCGTAATTCGATGAGCGGTGGAGTGTTGGCGCTCAACGAGTTTCCCGATCAGTTCGAGAAGCTCAAGGCGAATCCCGACCTCGTGCCCGGCATGGTGTCCGAGATCATCCGCTGGCAGACCCCGCTGGCGTACATGCGCAGGATCGCGAAAGAAGACACCATCCTCAACGGCCAGTTCATCCGCAAGGGCGACAAGGTGGTCATGTGGTACGCCTCCGGGAACCGTGACGAGCGAGTGTTCGACCGGCCGGACGATTTCATCATCGACCGCAAGAACGCCCGCAATCACATCGCCTTCGGGTTCGGCGTGCACCGGTGCATGGGCAACCGGCTCGCCGAGATGCAGCTCCGCATTCTCTGGGAGGAATTGCTGGTTCGGTTCGAGAACATCGAGGTGGTCGGGCAGCCCGAGTACGTGCAGTCGAACTTCGTGCGAGGCATCGCCGAGATGATGGTCACCCTCACACCCAAGGCGCAGGAGGGGTGACCGCCGATCGTGCCGTGATCATCGGCGCCAGCCATGCCGGTGCCCAGCTGGCCGCGCACCTGCGGCGCGAGAAGTGGTCCGGCGAGGTACTCCTCATCGGCGACGAGAAGACGCTGCCGTACCAGCGTCCCGCGTTGTCGAAGGCGTACCTGGCCGGCACCTCCACCCTCGATGCCCTGGCGATCCGTGGAGCGGACTTCTACGCAAAGCAGAACATCGAGTTGGTCGACGGAACCGTGACCGGCATCGACCGCGACGCCCGCACCGTCACACTCGACACCGGCGTCACGCAGTCCTACAGCACGCTCGCACTCTGCACCGGGGCACGGACTCGCCGATTGACCACGCCCGGAGCGGATCTGGCGGGAATCCACTACTTGCGCACTGCCGCCGACTCCGTCTCACTGCGCTCCGCCGCGACACCGGGAAAGCGAGTGGTCGTCGTGGGCGGTGGGTACATCGGCCTGGAGACCGCAGCGTCGCTGACGGCGCTGGGTCTGCACGTCACCGTCGTCGAGGCCGCCGACCGTGTGCTGCAACGTGTCACGGCACCCGAGGTCTCGGCGTTCTTCACCCGGATCCACCGCGAGGCCGGCGTCGTCATCCGGACGCAGGCATCCGTCGAGGAATTCCGTGGCGACAGCTCGGTACGCGAGGTCGTGCTGGCGGGCGGAGAGGCGCTGCCCGCCGACCTGGTCGTCGTCGGAGTGGGCATCGTCCCCAACACCGAGCTCGCCGAAGCGGCGGGACTGGCCGTCGACGACGGGATCCTCATCGACGATCGCGCTCGCACCAGCGATCCCGATATCGTCGCCGCCGGAGACTGCGCCACGTACGTCATTCCTCGCTACTCGTGCCGCCACCGGCTCGAATGTGTGTCCGCCGCCAACGAACACGCGAAGGTGGCGGCGTCGACCATGAGCGGGGGGTCGGCCACCATGGCAGCACTCCCCTGGTTCTGGTCCGACCAGTACGACCTCAAATTGCAGATCGCCGGACTCAACACCGGGTACGACGAGGTGATCGTCGACGGCGACCCCGAACACGATCGTGACTTCACCTGCTACTACCTGCGGAGCGGCGAACTCATCGCCGCGGACTGCATCAATCGGCCGCGGGATTTCATGACCAGCAAGAAGGTGATCACCGAGAAGTCGACGGTCGATCGGGGTGAGTTGGTCCGCGGCGGAACGTGATCGACGCTCGGTCGGCGCGTCAGGACATCGGCGGGTCGCGGCGCAGGCTCGTGTAGCTCACGCCGGTCAGGTCCTCGGACAGGTTCCACAACTGTGTCGCGAGTTTGAGATCACGGGAGCGCCGGCTGGACGAGACCACCGTCGGATACCCGCGCATTTCTCGGAAGCCGTCGGGTCCGATGTAGGAGCCTCCCTCGACTCCGCTCGCCGTGGCGGCGTACAGCTGCGGCAACGCTCCCATGCGCGAGTTCTGACCGACGAGTCGCGCTCCCGACGACAGGACCTTGTCGAAGATCGACTCGGTGTGCGAGGCGAGATTCGTGGACGATACACCCGGGTGCGCCGCCACGGAGACGACCTCCGAACGAGCCTCTTCCAGGCGGCGCTGGAGCTTGTAGGCGAACAACAGATTCGCCAGCTTGGACTGCCCGTACGCCGCCCAGCGACTGTATCGACGGCGCTCGAAGTTCGGATCGTCGAGCGAGATGTCACCGTTGGTGTGCGCGAGGCTCGCCAGGGTGACGATGCGAGTGGACACCCGATCGACGAGCAGACCAGTGAGCGCGAAGTGGCCCAGGTGGTTGGTGCCGAACTGCATCTCGAAGCCGTCGACCGTCTTATTGTGCGGCAGCGCCATCACACCTGCGTTGTTGACGAGCACGTCGAAGCGTTCGGTCGCGTCGGCAAAACGCCGCACGGATGCGAGGTCCGCGAGATCGAGTTCCCGAACAGTCGCGTTGGACCCGATCTCCTGCGCGACCTGCCGACCCTTGTCGGTGTTGCGGCACGCGAGCACCACCTCCGCTCCCGCGTCGCCCAGGGCTCGTGCGGTGGCAGCACCGAGACCACTGTTGGCGCCGGTCACGACGAATCGTCGGCCCGTCTGATCGGGAATGTCTGCGGTAGTCCAGTGCGACGTCACCTGCGCGAGCGTAGTCGGACGTCGGTAATGCCGGTCGGACTCGTATTCAAGTACGCCATGTGGCACGACGCAGATCGGTAGAACTCATCCCCGATGACCTAGTATCTCGATTGTCGAGATACTAGGTTGCGACGCGATCCGAGACCTTTCTATCGACCGCTGAACCGCGGAAATGCAGTGCCCCCAGTCGGACTCGAACCGACACTGGGCGGATTTTAAGTCCCTGGAAGTGGATCCAGGCGCACTCGCATGGACGAGCATTGTCGTTGCATTGCAACCTTTTTCGTTCATCTTCGGCCAACGCAGTCCAGGGACGACTGTACCCACTTGTGACACCCTCGTGACACCGAACCTCCGTCGACTCTCCGACGTCGGACAGTCCTGGCCGATCACACACAGTCACGGCATTGGGTGGACGGGGATCAGGAACGCTGTCACGACCCCTGCACGGACTTGTGACAAGAGGAACGCCTCGCGGACACACTCAACGCGATCGCTACTATCACCGCACCACATAGATCACCATCGAATTTGGCGTGCTACCACGGCGGATTTGAGCACTGCACATCTAGGCGCTGTCTCGCAGCGCGAACTCTTCTCGCGCGCGCTGCAGCCGGCGATAACATTGAGCATCGCTGGAGATTCGTCGGAAGGCGTATCTCTGGCCGTGGCCGCCGTCAGAGAGCTGGAATCCCAATGCGCTGAGCAGATCCGCTTCAGTATCGATAGCAGTCAGCAGGATTGAGTCCAGTTCCGAGGCCGCGAGTGCCGTGCGGACATCCGGGATGTTCTCGTAGAAGGCAACGCGTTTGCCCCAATTTTCCGCGATGTAATCATTCCAGTTCTGTCTCGAATGGCTCGACAGAGCTGATAAATCGGGCGTAGGGCTAGAGTTATATCCGGCAACGTATGCAAGGTGCTTGGTCAGCCAATCTTGCGTGGACATGACTGCGTCGTGAAACTTCTCAATGTCTGAGTTGGCCGGGTCGACCAAGGCATTCATGAGTTCGCAGTTCAGCCAGAACATTGCGTCGTCCATGTAATCCACGTCGCCCGTCAATGCGACCGGATACGCAAGGTCAGCGAGCGCACGCTCAATCCGAAGTTCATCGATGGCCAGGGCGCCGAGGCACATCAGCTGCCAACGCCACTCGGAGTCAACGAGGTGCTGGCGGCCTCTGAGCCCCTCGCCGCGTTTGCCGAGTTTGACGTGGCCGGCCTCATGGGCCGCGAGCCTCTCCAGTAGGAGGTTGTCACGGTTGCGAAGTTCAGGTGCGTTGAAGACGATGACGTCGCCTTCAGGTGTATGGGTCGTCTTTGCAGCAACGATTCCCGCTCCCCTGCCGGCCGAGTAGGCGGGGTTCTCGGTGAGTCGCTGAACGGTGCCGACGAAGTCATCCACGATCGCGACCCGGGCGTCCGGCTCTGACATTGCAGTCAACCCCGCTTCAATCGCGGTCAGCTGATCCTCGCGGAAACCTACACCAGTGACCTCAGCTTGCATTCGGCACCTACTCCGTTCACCGGGCCCGAAGCGGACGCTCCAGGATTCAGTGTTCAGCATAGGTTTCGGCACCGACAGGACCTGCGGCGTTAGTCCCGCCCGACAGATCTGGAGGCGAGTACCGAGCCTCTTACAGACACCCGCCTATTGAAGAGGCTTGGGAAACAAGACCAGAAACCGAGACCGTTCGTAATTCCCATCAACTGCTTACCGAGGCCGCTAGCATCGGTGGACGACCGCAGACGACTACCACAGCGGCCCGGGACTCCACCAATACCGAGCTAGTTGCGAGGGTCCGTTGATCGCATGACCGAGTGCGGCGCTGCCGGCACCGGCCGATAGCACGACGAACTCGAATAATGCGGGTTACCAGTAACGCTCTTGTTGCGCTCCTGTCGTATCGCTTTCCAACCGATATCGTCATGGACCGCGTTTTCAAACAATGCAGGTCGTCGCGACTTTTCAGCCGACAGCTATCCGAGTTTCCCTTCGTGTCGGTGGCCGTTGGCATAATTCGCGGATATCTACTGGGATGCACCGGCAGGGTGACGAAGATTGGAGAAGCGTGGCGGACGAGGGAGCGCCTGGCGGCACGGGTCAGACAGGACAGGATCCATACCTGCTTGCTCAGGTGCGGGAAGCATTCGGGCGCGTGGTTTACAGTCACAAAACCCAAGAGAAGCAGGCTGACATCTGCTTCACGAAGCACCGACGGCAGCAGGGACTCCTTGTCGCCCTTACGGCTATTAGCTCAGGAACCTTCCTGGTCGCAGTGGTCGGCCTCTTGGGAAGCCCGGTCCTGGCCAGCCTGACGACGTAGTCCATTGCGCTTCTTGTGACATGGATGAGCATCGGCGCGAGAACCTTCAAGTTCGCGGACGAGTCCGACGCTCATGGCGTCGTTGCCACCCAGCTCTGGGATGTCCGTGAGTCCTACATCTCCTTGATCTCCGACTTGATGTCCGGTGGCATCTCCGATGAGCAAGCAAGGACGCGGCGCGACGAGCTCCAAGAGGCCACGAGCGCCGCCTACGCTGATGCGCCTAGGACAATCGCAAAGGCCTACACGCGCGCTCAAAAGGGGCTCAAGCACAACGAAGAGATGACTTTCACACCCTGGGAGATCGACCTCTTCCTCCCCGAAGCACTTCGCCTCAATCCCGGTGAGGTGCAGCAGTGAAGACGTCCGAGGTCTTCGACGGTCTACTTGCGAACCTTAAGGTCGGCGACACGGCGACCACGGTCGGTTCACGGCGGGACGAGATCACCAAGTCGCTGAACAAGGACTTCCGGTCCAAAGACGGTGACACCGCCCACAAGCTGATGGTGGGCTCCTACGGCCGTCACACCGCCATCAAGGGCGTCTCCGATCTCGACATGATCTACATCCTTCCTCCGAGCATCCGGGGCGACTATGACAACGAGTCTGGCCCGCGGAGAATGTTGGAACGCGTCCGGAAGGACCTGAAGGCACGCTACTCGAACCCTGACATCCGCGTCGATCAGTGCGTCGTGCGCGTGCAATTCCAAAGCAACGCCTTCAAGTTCGAGGTCCAGCCGACGTTCGCGAACGCTGACGGCAGTTTCGACTATCCGGACACGGTGACGAAAAGTTGGAAGGTCACCAAGCCTCGTGCCGAGATCGAGGCGACAAGGGAGTGCAACGGTCGCACCTCGACGAACATGCGCCATCTCGCGAGAATGGCCCGAGCGTGGAAAAACGCTAACGGCGTAGGTATGGGCGGCCTGCTCATCGACACCCTGGTTCACCGCTTCTTTGCCCAGACGAACGAATACGACTCGGCCGGCACCGGGTTGTTCGACTTGATGGTCCGCGACTTCTTCCGGTTCCTCATGGAGGAACCGGACAAGGACTTCTACTTGGCGTTGGGCAGCAACCAACGGGTGAACGTCAAGGCGAGATTCCAGCCGAAGGCTAAGAAAGCGTATAACCGCTGCCTCCAAGCAATCACTGACGAGGGTAAGTCCTCGGCGAACAAAAAGTGGCGAGAAATCTTCGGAACATCAGTGCCACTAGAGACCGTTGTCAAACCAGCACGCTCTTTCGACAACACCGAAGAGTTCGTCGAGCACAAGTACCCGATTGACATTCGATACACGCTCACGATCGACTGCACGGTCACCCAAAACGGCTGGCGTCCAGCATCCCTTCGAGAGTTGCTTCGGGCCAAGACTCTGCTGCTGCCCAACAAGGGACTGGACTTTACCATCACCGGGTGCGATGTCCCGGGTCCGTATGACGTCCGTTGGAAGGTGCTCAACCAAGGCGACGAAGCCGAGCGTCGGAACAAGATTCGCGGGCAGATCGTCGAGCCCAACCGCGTGAACGGCAGACACGAAAGCACCTCGTTCCGCGGCAAGCACCTGGTCGAGTGCTACGTCATTCAGGATGGCATCGTAGTTGCAAGGGACCGCATCGATGTGCCGATCAGCGCGACAGCCGGGAATGAGATCTAGCCGGCACCAATCGAATGTGAAGGCACTCGCGGCACCCGCCAGGCACCGTCGCTCACGAATGCTGAGTTCTGCTGTCGCGGACGACCCGGAACTCGCCGCCGAGATCTCGCACCTGTGCCGCATCCGTGTTGAGGTACAGGGCTGATGGATGCGTGGCACGCGCCGGCCGGAGCAAAGTTCGCGTTGGTCTTGCAACTCGGCCAGCCTAGTTCTGCAGGTTCATCAGTAGAAATCCTGGTCGGCGGGCGGACACGGGCCCCCTGCCTCGGGATGGATCGGACAGACAGTCACGGGCAAGCCGAAGTTGTCTACTGTGTTCACAGACGTCGGGTCGCTGTTGCCGTCGATCGTTACTATGCTGGCTGTGCCACCGATGCTCGAAGCACCAACCAAGCATCTGATTTTGCTGTAAGACTCTATCGCCGTTGCCAATTCAGACACTGTGATGTCAGGTCTATCGGTATCGATACCTATTTGGCAACTCCGCAGATCTTCTTTGTCCAGCCATCGCAATGTGGCGCTGTCGGCCGCCTCAGAATATGCGGTCCTGAGCAGGCCCCACACTATGTCCGCAGTGGCGGCGACACCAACCAGTGGTTCGCTGTTCGCTGCGTCGACGCGCTGTTTAGTCGTGGAGACCACAGGTATATCGAAGCGATGCACCGATAACAGCTCTCCTTTCAACAGGAAGTCCTGATGGATGGGCTGGTAGTCAGCAACAGGCTCGAACTCGCTTGAGATGGTCGCGTTGACAACCTCACCTGCGTTAGATCCGAATGGGACACACAGCCAGGACAGTTCAGCCTCACGAGTCGGCTTACAACGACATCCTGTCGGAAAACTCGAGGGAAATGTAGACACTGAAAGCCCGTCGCCGGGCGAGCACAAACACCCGCCCTCGCCCGGTTCTATCCACTCGTAATTTGGATCTATCTCGTCGCAGTTTCCGCAATCGAAATTTGGTCCACACACATAGCAAAATTCAGTAGGGAATACACACTCAAGATGCCGTGAAGCACAGTCACACGCCTGATTCCTGTTGTACTCCCTGAGTTTGTCGATGATATGCGCGACGAAACGCGCGGGACTCGTAATACTCCCGCCAAATTGATCTACGACCCTCTCCTCGATCTTGCTGATCGGGTCGCCACCGATCCAGGCCCGGCCACTGGAGGCAGTAACGTAACCACCCTCCCCGATGCGATACCAACGGATCTTCTTGGCGGTGTCCGTCTCGATGTGCTTCGGCAAGTTCGGCGAACACGTGCGACCGTCGGATGCAATGACGTAGCCACTGGTTGCGCGGGCGAAAAGGATCACGGTCATGCCTCTATTAGACCGGACAACGCCGGACTCAGACGTCGAGATCGGTACCTCCTGCCAGGATTGACTTGACGGTCTGGTCTACCTGCCGCGACACCCGATCTCGACACCCGTCCCTTGGTCAGCGGCCGAACCCGCCTCCGAACGTAGCAATGGAGGGTTACCGTCCGACGGTTTGAACATGGCCATCTCCACTCCTGCACCCAGGGCAGGAGCAGTGGCAATACGACGAGTTTTGATATGCGGGGTTACCGATAAACCACTGTGTATTCATCAGATGAATCAGGGGACCGGCCGCGCACCCTCCGTCGTAACCACCTCAAACCCTGTGCCCGCCGAGGGTTTTTGTCAAGATCTGAGCCGCGCTGCCGTCTCAAACTACACTGCTCCAACCGAAAGGCCGACCTGTGATTCCACCACACCCGCAAAAAGTCAGTGCCACCGACGATCACAGCTACGGTGATTTCAGATACCACACGCGACTCACGCCGATTCGCCCCTGACGGTGCCGTTGCCGTCGTCATCTATTGACCATACCCAGTCGTCCGTCTCAGCGGAGCACTGCTCCAGGCGGGCCATTTCGTCAGCAACCGGTTTGCACGCTCGGAGGGTACAGCGTGCAATCTCGAATATCATGGCAGCCGGCATTGTGCGACCACACCACATTGCCCCGCCATTCTCCATGTACTGGCGCAGTTCCTCAGCATGCTTGTCGCGGTTCGGCTTTCCGTCGTTATGGACACCGCCAAGGGAGTTGGCCGCGACTCGCAACATGCTCTCAACGGAGTAATCGAAGTCGTTCAGTACGAAGCCGACGTTGGCCTTGAGGAATTCTTGACGCGACAGCTCTACTACCTGGTCACCCGGATTACCGGTCTCGCTGAGTTGGCCGGTCATGAGATCAAAGCGCAGGGCGACGGCGGTATCCACACGCTTGATTTCTGGACGCGTCTCGTGGAGCTTCGCCCACGCTTCGTCCATCTGCTTCTTGATGTCGGCCGGGATCGGAGTCGGTCCGGGCTTGACGACCCGGAACTTCGGCGCGAGCGATGTGGCGGCGCTCGCGGTGTCTAGAAGAGGCGGCCTATCCAGCAGTATTGGCCGCAGCAGAGCGGAAACCTTCAACAGGTCGTACTCGCTGGGATTGGTCCTCAGCTTCTGATCCATGTCGATGAGGGTGTGGACGAAGAGGTGTTCAACCTTCATTACCTAATCTCCCTGATACTCTACCTAATGATCGACATCAAGCGAAGAAGCCCAGAGTACTCCGAAGTGGCACCCATATCATTTCGGGGCCTGACTTGCCGCACTACGCGGCTTCACGTCCGGTGAAGGTGTGCTTCGTTGTGGACCCAGGAGAACATGCAGCAATCGAATGTGCAGGGTTACCAACACATTGATCAGCAGCCTTTCGACACATTTCGTCCCGGATGATTGTTTCGGCGCACGCCGCAGACGATGGTGCTGCAGGCAACGATTCGAACATCACGGCGCCTGTGGAGCAATGACCGGCCGCCATGATGTCCCGTCACCCGTCTCCACCAATGCGATCGCGGAGGCAACTCAGGTTCTGCGAGACCGGATCGACGTCCTGCTCGACCGGCTCCCCGATCGCATTCTCGGGGCTCCGCGGCCCGGCCCCACCCGCTGGCTGAACAAGTTTGTCGCTCATTGCTTCGCCGCAACATCGCCGAGAGATAAGGGCAGCGATTCTGGCGGCAGCCGGGTTCTCCCCATCGCCGGTCCGCACCGCAGCCGCGCGGCGGGGCAAGCGCTGCGATCCCGCACAGCTGACGATGCTCTGAGACCGATCGTACGCATGGCGGCGGTAGCGTCGAATGTCACCAGTAGAACCTGCGCAGCACCATGCCCTGTTCGAACGCGTCCAGCTCCGGACCCCCGACGAACTGGCCGGGCGGAAACACGCGGTTGCGCCCTGCATGGGACAACCCGTAGAAACTCGTGTCGGTGACTCGGAACCCGTCGGCCATCGCCGACAACGAGTCATCGTAATAGCTCAACTTTTCGTAGAGCAGGCCGATGAGGAATGCCACCGGCGTTAACGCCAGGTCCTTATTATCCTGGGCCAGTTCGTCATTACCGACGTTCAAGAACGCGTACTGAATGTGTCCGTCCGGTCCGGTTACGCTGGCCGGCATCTGCGCTGCGATCTGCGGCGTGACCAGCATGGTGTGTTTTGACCAGACATTGAGATCCGCTACACACAGCAGGTCCAGGGCTTCTCGCGGCTCCAGGCTGAGCTTCAGGTCGAGCTCATCAAGCGATTTCGTGATCACCTGGACCGGCTTGGATGCGGGCGCCTTCCATGAATGTGTATGCGCCAGAACGCCATAGACGAACGGCGGCAGGAGTTTACCGTCCAAGTCGCCGGATCGGAGCCTGGCCGCCCGCCTGACCTTGGCCGCCTCTTTCACGGCCTCTTCCATCCCCGCTCGGTCCAGAGTGAGTTTCGCGCTGAACGCCGCCACGATTCCAGACAGAAGCACGTCGTGTCGCCCCCGCAGTGCGTGCGGATACGAGGGGTGGAATATCACGATGTCTGTCTCGGCGGATACTTCGGAGCCGTCTCCGGGATCAGTCTCGAACAGAATATACTTTCGATATCCTATTTCATATTGCGGCGGTAGCCAGTCACCGAGAAACCGGCCCCAAATCTGCTCACCGTGATGCCCCGACTCTTGAACCCCGCCAAACTTCGAGGCTCCCGTGTGGGCTCTCTCAAAATCGCGCTGCATCTGACCCGCTACATCGGTCAGCCAATCGTGGTGGCGGTGTGTCACGAGTACCAATCTTTGCTTGATCCGGGACCAGAAGTGATATCCACGTCACTCGCCGGCGGCGTGCGTACTCCGCGGGGGTTGCGGCGGCCGAACGACCCGCACCGACCGCGGCGCACTCGCCACAGCGAAACCGTGCCGCCTGGCCGCTGTCGCCAACGGCTCCGGATCTGGGTCAACGGGCCAGGTGGACTCACCGGCGCCGGAGAAGAGGGCGACGGCGTTCGGCGCCGATCCGGTGGTGAACCGGGTCTGATACTGCAGACCGTCGAAAGCGACATCGAACGTCGACGCCCACTCCTGCGGAACTGAGTACGGAGTCATGGACACCAGTTCCCTGGTCATGCCGTAGTTCGCGGCCTCCTTCGACGACGTGTCGGCCAGGTGGTGATCGTGCGGCACCGACAGCGCGGAGAGTTGCCGTTTCGCGGCGAATTCCGCACTGATCACTCCGCTTGCTGCAAGGGGAGCGCCGACCGTCTCTCTAATAGCAGTGTCCTCGTCGTAGGCGAGATAGCAGGTTCCGCGCGGCGGAGTGAGGTCGAAGCGGCCACCGCCCGAGGACGAGAACCACCATGGTCCGTTCGATGCACTGTGCCCGCGGTGCAATGCCTGCGCCGCGGTGAGCTCGCAAGATGGGAATTTGTCCAGTGGCCGCGACGGCGCACCCAGGGCGACCTGATCGCGGCCGGTCACGCCGCCCACCGACGCGCGTCGACACGAGCAAGCTCAAGCACAGGCTCGATGGGACGCGCCTCGGCGACCCAACTCTCTGCACTGCGGTCGTCGAGATCGGCGAGCGGACTGCGCAGCCAGGTTGCGCAGGTCCAGGCGTCCGCTTCGGCGCGCAGCGTCGACCACAGGGTGAGCAGGTCGGGGTAGACCGTCCCCGAATCGGTGAATTGCCAGGTGGGGTACACCCAGCCGCCGCCGTCGAGTTGGCATGCGATCACGGCCCCAGTCGAAACGGCCTTGGCGACGGCCTGCCGGCTCACCCCCCACCATTGGGTGAGGCTCGAGGTGTCGTAGAACGGGCCGACGAGCTGGTCGTAGATGTGGCTTGTCGGCAGCGCCGAGGTCATCGACCGCGCGATCGACTCGACGTCGGCGAACACGTCGGCAGGAACACCCGATGCGCGAGCATTAGCGAACGTGAGGTGGACCGAGTGGGTGAGCAGGTCGAGCAACTTGCGCTCCTGCTCGGCGAGTGTGCTCACGGACCGTCCTTCCAGTTGTCAGTCAAGTCAACCCGATTATGGCGAATGACGTCAACCAAGTCAACGCTCCGCGGGTCCTTTTAAATGACGTCATACGCGAGTAAGGGGCAAATGGAACACTTGGTCTGTGATCGCCAATGATTTTTTCACCCCTGTCGCGTCGTTCAGCTCGTCTCCCTCGTTCGGGGACCCGTGGGACCCGGCGTCTGCCCGGCAGCAGTTCGACACGGCGATGATGACCCAGTTGCGACGCGGCTCCGTGGCGGGTAGGTCCGATCTGGAGGTCGCGATCGCTCTGTCGGACCTGCTCCAGGACGAGCTCACCGCGTACGGAACCGGCGGCGGTGAGCAGTTGGCCGACAAGGAGATGTCGGCGGCTCTAACGGCGATGAAGGCGATGTGCGGCCGCCTGAGCGTGGATTTCGAACCCCCGTTCCGCAACTTCACGACTTTCCGGACGTATTGGAACAAAAATGACGGGTACGGGTCCTGGCAGGCGAGACGGGAAATGGTCGCGGAGCTTTTCGACCCGGTGCACACCAAGCTGATCGCGTTGGAGGACCGCAGCTTCGACGCGCTCGCCGAGCCCGCGTCACCGAGGGCCGCGACGGGGTGGCCGGCGGTGGACGAAGAGGTTAGAGAGCTGCGCCGGCGATTCCAGATGGCCTCGACACCGCAGGATTACCGCGCCTTGGGAACGAATTGCGTCGGGGTGTTGGAGGCATTGTCCCGAACTGTCTACGACGCGGAGAAACACCTGCGCGAAGGAGAGACCGAGCCGCCGGTCGACAAGACGAACATGCGGATCGAGCGCTACATAGAGGACACGCTGCCGGGGAAGAAAAACGAGGACATCCGCGGCCTGACTAAGAAGTCGGCCGTAGTAGCTCACAGAGTGAAGCACTCGGCGACAGCGACCCGACGTGACGCAGGGATTGCCGCCGACGCGGTGATTCTGCTGGCCAATATCATCCGTCGGCTAGACCAGGACGAATGAGGGAACCCTCCGGCACGACTTGGTAGGTGACCACACCGCTCTCTTGGGTGGCAGTGGTCGTCTGCATGCAACTGCTTTCCGTGACGCCGTTTCCGACTAGTGTCGCGTGCTCGCGGCGGTAGGCCACGACGAAGTCGGGGCGCGCGTGTCCGGTTTGGCAGGCGAATGCTGGGCCGTCAGCGCCGTTGCGGGCGCCTTGGGTGACAGCCCCCCGGCACGCAACGAGTGGCGGCTCTACGTCGTTAGGGTGATGGGGTGGCAGCAGGCATGTTCGGCTCGGCGGCGGACGGTTTGGTGGATCGCAGCTGCGGCGAGCAGTGTGGCGCCGACGTTGCAGGTTTTTCGCGACATCCCGCAGCAAGAGGAACCGTGCCGCGGTGCGGGTCACTCCCCCACAGCACACATGCCCATGAACGGCTCATGCTTGCCGAGAGCACACTGATGACAGAGTGGCGACCGACATCGTAGGCGGCGACGACCTGCACCCGGCGCATGCGCTGCCGGATGTTCAGTCTGTCGACGCAGTGCAGGATGATGTCGCAGCAATGCTGATCTAACGTTTCACTGCGTCGGTATGAGCCGTCGAACCCGCGCAGCAGGATTGCGGCGTCGCGGGGTTCGAGGACGTCGGCCAGTCCCAGCACGGGTTGCTAGCGGTCTCGACGAGGATCTTGATGTCTCGACCAGTAGTGTGCTCGCCGGTTCTGCGCCGGTCTCCCGTGGTCGCGTTTTGGCCGGGTCGGAGTCGTGAGTTCGTGCTGTATCAAGCCAATGGTGGGCGAAGCAAGAAACTGGCGTGTCCACGCACGTCGATTCACGTCCATCTGGATGCGCATAAGGCAGTTGTGACAGCGTTGTGACACCGAGCGCCAGAGCAAACAGGTCTCAAGTCCCTGACCTGCAAAGATGCAAATGATGCCGAGAGAAATGGCCCAAATCAGCGGATCTGAAATCCGCTGCCTCAGTAGTCCACTCAGATCCGTGGTTGGCCGCTGAGGGCCACGATACCACCCGAAAACTGATGTCCTGGTCCAAAATTCTGGATCCATATGGACCTACGTGCCCCCAGTCGGACTCGAACCGACACTGTGCGGATTTTAAGTCCGCTGCCTCTGCCAATTGGGCTATAGGGGCGTCACCTGCGCTGCCACTGTATCGGGCCGGGTCAGCGAGGGCTGCTGCCCGTAGACACCGGTCGATCCGGGTCGGAGGACCACGCCGACCACGAGCCGGGGTACAGCGCCGCGTCGATACCGACCCTCGCGAGCGCGACGATCTGGTGCGTGGCGTGCACACCCGACCCGCAGTAGACGCCGACCGACTCCCCGTCCCCGACCCCCAACGCCGCGAACCGCGCTCGCAAGACCTCGGCGTCCGCGAACGTGCCGTCATCGGTGAGGTTCTCCGACGTCGGCGCGCTCACCGCGCCCGGGATGTGGCCGGCGCGGGAATCCATCGGCTCGACCTCACCGCGGTACCGCTCCCCCGCCCTGGCATCGAGAAGCACGCCGGTGGTGGGCACGGTTGCTGCGTCGTCGGTGGACAACGTCGGCATCGCGCCGCTGGTGAGCGTCACCGTCCCGCGTCGCCGCGCCACTTCCTCACCCGACGACGTCGCGAACCCGGCTCGCTGCCATGCCTGGATCCCACCGTCGAGAAGGCGCACGTCGGCGAACCCTCCCCAACGCAACAGCCACCACGCACGGGCCGCAGCGAGATTGCCCGTGGCGTCGTACACGACCACCGATCCGCCGTCGTCGATTCCCCACCGCCGCGCGTTCTCCTGCAGATCTGCGACATCGGGGAGCGGATGACGCCCATCGGTCGCCTCGCCACTGCCCGCGAGCTCCGTCGGCAGGTCGACGTAGACGGCACCGGGGATGTGCGACTCCAGGTACTTCTCGAAGCCGTCCGTCGCCCCGAGTGCCCACCGAACATCCAGCAGCACAGGCGGACTGGAGGATGCGAGCGCAACATTCAGCTCGGCAGCGTCGACAAGGATCGTGGCCATGCGGTCAGGGTAGACCTGCATACGTCGGCCGGTGCGCGATGCGTGCAGCAACCCACCACGTGCCGCCCCTGAACGCGGGCGACTCCCCGACGCGAGGCACGGTACTACCATCGGGCTGTGGCCAGGACCAGCAAAGCGACGCGACTGCCGGCCGATGTGTACGAGTCCGCTGCGGCTGCCGCACGCGCCACCTTCCGGACCGTGCCGGAGCAGATCGCACACTGGGCACGGATCGGCCGCGAACTCGAGATGTCACCGCGGGTGAATCACCGGGCCATCACCGAGGTTCTTGCCGGTACCGGCTCATATGACGAGCTCGGCGAGCACGAGCAAGCCCTCGTCCGCGAGGAGTGGTCGGATCGGGCGGCCGCCCGTCGAAGCCGGCTGAACTATGCGTCACAGTTCATCGAAACGGGAGCGTCGTACTCGGAAGTCGACGATGACGGCAATCTCAACGTGCACCCCGCCCACGGCTGATGCCGCTGCTGCGTCTCCTCGCCGGACCCAACCTCGCTCATCTCCACGTCATCGTCGTCCGGCCGACCTGACCGCGCAGGAACCCACCCCGGATCCGCCCGGACCACACTCGCCCGGAGGTAGCGTGATCTCATGACCACAGCCGAAGATCTGCACGGAGATGCCCACGTCGAGCGCTACCTCGAAACCGCCGGTGAGGATGGGTACCACTGGCACGGGACCGAGATCCTGATCCTCTTCACCACGGGTCGCAAGAGCGGCACCGAACGCCGACACGCCCTGATCTTCCGTGCGTGGGAGAACGCCTACCTGGTGGTCGCCTCGAAGGGCGGCACCGACGCACCGCCCGCGTGGTTCCTGAACCTCGAGGACACGCCGGATGCGGAGATCCAGATCAAGGACGAGCGCTTCGCCGTCCGGGCACGGGTGGCCACGGACGACGAGAAGCCGGCCATGTGGAGTCACATGACGCAGGTCTGGCCGGATTACGACGAGTACCAGACGAAGACCGACCGCGTGATTCCGATCGTGGTGCTCGAACGAGTGTGAAAGAGACGGTCGGCGGGTCGACCGGTATCACTTGCCAACATGGAAAGTCAGTGGTTTACTTTCCATAACGGAAAGTGAACCGAGGAGACCCCATGACCGACGACTACTCCCCCGCCGACGCCCTGGCCTCCGTTCAGGCGCAACGAGACAGGCTCGCCGAGCAGGCAGCCTCCCCACCCGGGTACCACATCGTGTACGGCCTGATCTTCGGCGTGCTGATCGCCGCCCCCTTCTTCCAGAATCTGTGGATCCTGGCCGCCGTGTTCGTCGCGTGGGGGCTCGGCGTCAGCGGACTCATCCGGTACTACACGCGCGCGAAGGGCATGTGGATCAACGGGCACACTCCCCGCCCGGCCAGAAAGTACGCCGTAGGGGCCGGCGCCGTGTTCGGTATCGGGTACCTCGGATCCTTCGTGGCCGCATTCGTCGTCGACGCGCCCGTCCTGTGCCTCGTGCTGACCGTCGTCGCGGTGCCTGCCCTCACCTGGCTCGGCTACCGGTGGGACGCCGCGTACGCGCGAGATCTTCGGGCCGCCGCATGACGGTGATTCCCGCGTTCGATCCGGTGGTGCACGCTCCCCATCGCTTGCAGATCTGCGCGCTGCTGGCGGAGGTCTCCACGATGGATTTCGCGACGCTGCGCGAGAGCATCGGGGTCAGCGAGTCCGTGTTGAGCAAGCAGTTACGCACCCTCGAGGACGCCGAGTACGTCCGAATCCACAAGAGCACGTCGAACTCTCGCGTGCGGACCAGTGCGTCGATGACCCCGCAGGGCACGCGCGCGTACCGGGCGCACGTCGCCGAACTGCGCCGTATCGTGGGCGAGACCTGATCGACCCCGGCACACTGATGCGTATGTCCACGAAAGACGATGTCCGCCGCATCGCGGTGTCGCTGCGCGGTGTGACCGAGCGTCCGTCGTACGGCAGCCCCGGCTTCCGAGTGAAGGACAGACTGTTCGCCCGCATCCACGAGATGCCCGGCGTGCTGGTGCTGTGGCGCCCCAGTGTGGAGGACCGGGACGCGCTGATCGCCTCGGACGCTGCGAAGTTCTTCACCACCGACCATTACGCCGGCCATCCGACCGTGCTGGTCCGTCTCGAGGCCGTGGACGCCGACGAACTCCGCGAACTGCTGATCGAGGCGTGGGACGTGCGCGCACCGGCAACGGTGCGCACGCTCGGACCTACACCAGACTGAGGGCGATTCCGTCGAGGATGTCGTGCTCACTGACCACGAGGGACGAGATGCCCGCCTCGGCCCCGATGTGCTCTGCCAACGACGCGGTGACCAGCGAGCCTCCGCCGATCACGTCCACCCGGCCCGGGTGCATCGATCCGATGGCCGCGCGGTCCGCGCGGGTCATGGCGACCAGCCGGTCGCACACGTCGTGCAGCTGATCGAACTCGATGCGCGAGAGGTGAATTCGATGCGGATCGTACTCGGGCAGATCTTGCGCGATGGCCGAGAGCGTCGTCATCGTTCCCGCGACGCCCACCCAGGTGCGGGCCCGAGCCACGGGGACGGCATCGAACGCCGGCGCCAATCGCTCGGCGATGAACTCCTTCGCATCGACGATCTCCGCGGGGGTCGGCGGATCCGTAGGCAGGCACCGCTCGGTCAGGCGAACGCAGCCGATGTTCGCCGAGAACGCCGCCTGCACGCCGTCACTGTCGCCGAGCACCAGTTCCGTCGAACCACCGCCGAGGTCGACCACCAGGAACGGTCCGTCGGACGCGTCCAGATCACCGACGGCGCCGGCGAACGACAACCGCGCCTCCTCGTCCCCGGTGATGACCTCGGCCACCGCCCCCGAGGACACCGGTGCGAGCACGCGGCGAGTCATCTCGAAGAACACGTCGCGGTTCGCGGCGTCACGCGTCGCGGACGTCGCGACCATCCGCACCGCGTCCACCCCACCCAGCGCGGTGATCATCTCCACGTACTCGGTCAACGCCGCCTCGGTGCGATCGATCGCCTCGGGAGCGAAGGAACCGGTGGCATCGACGCCCTGTCCGAGCCGGACGACGCGCATCTCGCGAGCGAGGTCGGACAGACCCGACTCGTCGATGTCGGCGACCAGCAACCGGATCGAGTTGGTTCCGCAGTCGATGGCGGCGACGCGCGTCATGCGCCCAGCTCCTCGATGGTGGGCCAGTCCGCGGGCAGCGCGGTACCGCGCAGGTGCCCCTCGGCGGCCAGTGCGACGGACTCGTCCCCCAGCGGATTGACGCCCGGACCCTTGGCCAGCGAGTGCGCCATCAACACGTGCAGGCACTTCACGCGGTCGGGCATCCCGCCGCCGGTGAAATCGGTTCCCAACGACTCGATCTCGTTGCGTTCGGCCAGGTACGCATCGTTCGCGCGGCGATAGAGCGCGGCCAACTCCTCGTCCTCCCCGAGACGCTCGGTCATCTCCCGCATCACGCCGGCCGATTCCTGACGGCTCGCCTCCGCGGTGAGCCGCGGATCCGTGAGGTAGAACAGCGTGGGGAACGGCGTACCGTCGGGCAGCTTCGGCGCAGTCTTGACCACGGCGGGACGCCCGTCGGGAGTGCGGTACGCGATCTCCAGAACGCCGCGGGGCTCTCGGCCCAACTGCCGGGCGACGGCCTCGAGGTCCTCGGCGGACACGTCGGTCACTTACGCACTCTTTCGATCGGTGTCGGCAACTACGGGTGTCTTCAGTCAGCGGGGCGTGGTCGCGGTCGACCACAGGTCGCTGTACCAGGGGCCGGGCGGAGGCGGCGGCGGATCGTTCTCGATGTCGGAACGTGCACGCGCACCGGGCAACTGGACCTGGTACGGAATCTCACCGGGCATCACGTATCCGAGGCGCTCCCGCGCCTGCGCGGTGATGTAGGCAGGATCTTCGGTCTGTTCGCGGCGAATCTCGAGTTCTTCGACCCGCTGCTCGAGCTCGATCTGCTGCGCGGCCACCTCGGCGGCATCGCCGCGCTGAGAGATGTACGTACGCAACGGAACCGCGAGAGTCAGAGCCAGCGCGCAGATGACGACCGCGAGGATCACCGCTTTGCCCGTGGACAGTCCGAGAAACGTGCGCTCGGTTCCACGCTCGAAGCGTCGGGACCGCCGACCGACCACCGACGCGCCGTCGGTACCGAGGTCGTCGACCGCATCCGCGGAACGGGCCGAGCCGGAGGACACCGAGCGCCGCGACGACCGACCGGGACGCGCGCTCTGCCGCGGCGCCCGGCCACCCGGGCGCGCGGCGGGGCGATGCTTGTCCCGATCGGTCATCTACTCGGCAGTCCTACTCGTCGTCGGCGCGTGGTTCGCTCAGGCCTTGGTCTCGAAGTCGAGACGGGGGAAGGCCAGCTCACCGGCGTAGCGCGCGGCGTCGCCGAGGGCTTCCTCGATGCGCAGCAGCTGGTTGTACTTGGCCACGCGCTCGCTACGGGCCGGGGCACCGGTCTTGATCTGGCCGCTGCCGACGGCGACGGCGAGATCGGCGATCGTGGTGTCCTCGGTCTCGCCGCTGCGGTGGCTCATCATGGTGCGGTAGCCGCCCCGGTGCGCGAGGTCCACGGCGTCGAGGGTCTCGGTGAGCGTGCCGATCTGGTTGACCTTCACCAACAGTGCGTTGGCGGCACCCTTGTTGATGCCTTCCTCGAGCCGCTCGGGGTTGGTGACGAACAGGTCGTCGCCGACGATCTGCACGCGGTCGCCGATGGAGTCGGTGAGGGCGACCCAGCCGTCCCAATCGTTCTCGTCGAGCGGATCCTCGATGGAGACGAGCGGGTATCCGTCGAGCAAGTCGGCGTAGAACGCGGACATCTCCTCGGCCGAACGGTTGCTGCCCTCGAACGCGTAACCCGTTCCGGCCGTGTAGAACTCGGTGGCAGCGACGTCGAGCGCGAGGCCGACGTCCGTGCCGAGCTTCAGTCCGGTCTTGCCGATGGCCTCCGCGATGAGGTCGAGCGCGGCCTTGGTGCCGGCCAGGTCCGGTGCGAAGCCACCCTCGTCACCGAGGCCGGTGGACAGGCCCTTCGCCTTGAGCACGGACTTGAGGGAGTGGTACACCTCGGCGCCCCAGCGCAGCGCTTCCTTGAACGTGGGCGCGCCGATGGGGGCGATCATGAATTCCTGCACGTCGACGCCGCTGTCCGCGTGCGCGCCGCCGTTGATGATGTTCATCATCGGGACCGGGAGGATGTGGGCGTTCGGTCCACCGATGTAGCGGAAGAGGTCGAGCTGCGCGGAGTCCGCGGCGGCCTTCGCGACGGCGAGCGATACGCCGAGCAGAGCGTTGGCGCCGAGGCGGGCCTTGTCCGGGGTGCCGTCGGTGTCGAGCAGAGCCTGATCGACGGAACGCTGATCGGCAGCGTCCATGCCGATGACGGCGGGTGCCAGCTCGCCGAGAACCGCCTCGACGGCCTTCTGCACACCCTTGCCGAGGTAGCGATCGCCGCCGTCGCGCAGCTCCACGGCCTCGTGCTCGCCGGTGGAGGCGCCGGACGGAACGGCTGCGCGGGCGAAGGTGCCGTCTTCGAGTGCGACCTCGACCTCGACCGTGGGGTTGCCACGGGAGTCGAGGATTTCGCGAGCGCCGACCTGTTCGATGATGGCCACGAATGAACTCCTAGTTCCGGGTGTGAAGGCGTGTGGACGGTGGCGCAGGCCGTTCCGTGTCACAGCACGGCCCGCGGCTCACCGGACAGCCTAACCGCCACACCCCCCACCCAGCAGCCGACGCGCAGACCCCACCCGACCTCGGTGGAGCGGGTTGCCTACGCGCGTACCCCCACCGAGTACGCCGACGCGGCGTCCCGAACGTCGACCAGGTAGACCCGCGACAGGTTGTACGCGAAGAGGGCCTGCTGCCATCCCTCGGGCGTGTTCAGGTCGCCGCCGCGTGCGCACAGGTACCGCCCCGCCGAGAGGGCGGCGTCGTCGATGTTGTCCGGATCGGCGATGCCGTCGCCGTTGGCGTCGACGCCCCACCGCTGCCAGGTCTCGGGGATGAACTGCATCGGGCCCATCGCGCGGTCGAACACGGTGTCCCCGTCCAGCGCGCCTCCGTCGGTGTCCCGGATCTCGGCGTTGCCGGCGGTGCCGTCGAGTGGGACGCCGCGGATCTCGGGGACCACCGACCCGTCCGGCTGTACGGACGAGCCGCGGAAGGTTCCGTGCCGGGATTCGATGTATCCGATGCCTGCCAGCGTGGTCCACGCCAGACCGCACTGCGGTGCGGACTGCGCCAGGACGGCGGCGGCGTGCCCGTACGCCTCGAGGGCCGTGGGCGAGATTCCCAGGGCGTCGGCCTGGGGGGCGGCCCAGTCACGCAGGAGATCGGCCGTCCGGCCCGGCCCGTTCACGTCGATGACGGGGACCGGGGTACCCGCACCCGGCGGGATTCCCTCGGGCACCTCCACCGGCGGCGTGCCGATGCTGCCGCATCCGACGACCGCTGCCGCCGCCGCGGTGAGCGCGACGGCCGCACGGACGCGGCGAGCAGTGAAGGTCATGGCCCCATCATGCGGACCCCGAGTAATAGAAACCTAAAGGGCCCAGAAAAGGCAGGTCAACGCGACGACGGTTGCCGGTCGTCCGTCGGCCGGTGGTGCGAGACCGCGACGCGGGTGGACTCGGTACCGGTGGCGGCGAGCGAGCGGCCGAACATGTCCGTGCCGGGCCAGTACTTGGTCCACGCCTGCTTGTCGAGGCGTCCGGCCGGGATGCCGTCCATGGCGGCGGCACGCTCGGCGGCACGCACGTCCGCGACGAACTCGTTGACCCGGCGGCGCAGGACGTCCTCGGCCGACTCCGACCCGTGCGCGTCGGTCAGTTCGATCCGAACGCTCAGCATGTCCTGAGGCACGAAGTCGTGCGGAAGCCCGGCCCGCACCGCTCGCGAGGCGACCTGCTGGGCCAACGCCAGCGCGGGCTGCGCCATCGCGACGCCGTCCAGACACGACGCTCGGGCCTTCTCCGCGGCCTTGCGTTCCTCCCACGCCCGCTCCTGCGCCGCCACGTCCACGGGTGAGCCGGACGTGTCGGACAGATGCGGGCTGCGGTGGGTCAGCTTCGCGACGAGACCGGCCGCGACGTCGTCGATGTCGAACGGCTCCTCCGAGTCCGCCGCGATCCGCGCGTGGAAGAGGACCTGGAGCAGAAGATCGCCCAACTCCTCCTTGATGGTCACGGAATCGCCCGCCTCGATGGCGTCGAGCAACTCGTACGTCTCCTCCAGGAGGTAGGTCCGCAGCGAGTGATGCGTCTGCTGCGCTTCCCAGCCGCCGAGCGATCGCAGCCGATCCATGACGAAGACGGCCTCGGCCAGGTTGCCGCCGGTGGGAATCGGCACCTCGATGACGTCCTCGCCGCGCAGGATCCGCTCCTGGACGTCGGGATTGGTGCGGCTGGTGCTGATGAGCACCTCGGGCTCGTCGTCACCGACCGAGGTGAATCCGGTGAGTCGCCACCGGATGGACACCGGCACCTCTTCGGTGAACCCGACCGGTTTCTCGAGGAGCGTGACGGCCTGCACCGGAACCATCGTGGGGCGAAGCGGATCCAGGAGAAGCACGGTCATCGATTCACACCCCCACCGGTTGCTCGACTCGAACCGACCCCGCGGGCTTGCCGTCGAGGGCGAGCAGCACGTCGGCGACGAACTGCAGCAACTCCTCGTCCCGCACTCGGGCCGAACCGACTCCACCACCGGCGACGCGAGGAATCGGGATCTGCACCGCTCCGGTGGTCGCCCGATACTGCGCGCTGGGGTAGAGCCTCTTCAACCGTAACTGCTTGGAGTCCGGTAGGTCCATGGGTGCGATCTTGACCATCGTTCCGGCGACCGTGACGTCGACGATCCCGTACGAGCGGCACAGGATGCGCAGAACGGCCACCGCCACCAGGCGGGCGACCTCGGACGGCACCGGTCCGTAGCGGTCGGTGAGCTCCTCGATCACCGCGGCGATCTCCGCGTCGTTCTGGGCCGCGGCGAGCTTGCGGTAGGCCTCGAGCCGCAGACGGTCGCTGGTGACGTAGTCCGGCGGAATGTGCGCGTCCACCGGCAGATCGATGCGCACCTCCTTGGGCGCCTCGTCGGTGGTGACCGGGCGACCGTCGGCCACGGCGCGGTACGCCTCGACCGCTTCGCCGACCAGTCGCACGTACAGGTCGAAGCCCACCCCGGCCACGTGTCCGGACTGTTCGGCGCCGAGCACGTTGCCGGCGCCGCGAATCTCGAGGTCCTTCATCGCCACGGCCATACCCGCGCCGAGGTCGGAGTTCTGCGAGATGGTGGCCAACCGGTCGTACGCCGTCTCGGTGAGCGGCTTCTCCGGCGGATAGAGGAAGTACGCGTACCCGCGGTCGCGGCTGCGCCCCACGCGGCCGCGCAGCTGGTGCAACTGCGACAGGCCCAGCGAATCCGCACGCTCCACGATGAGCGTGTTCGCGTTGGAGATGTCGAGGCCGGTCTCGATGATGGTGGTGCACACCAGGATGTCGAACTCGCGCTCCCAGAACCCCTGCACCGTCTTCTCCAGGGTGTCCTCGTTCATCTGCCCGTGTGCGACCACCACGCGCGCTTCGGGGACCAGGCTGCGGATGCGAGCGGCGGCCTTGTCGATGCTGCTCACCCGGTTGTGGACGTAGAAGATCTGCCCGTCCCGCAACAACTCTCGACGAATGGCCGCCGCGACCTGCTTGTCCTGGTATCCGCCGACGTAGGTGAGAACGGGGTGCCGCTCCTCCGGCGGGGTGAGGATGGTGGACATCTCGCGGATGCCCGCCATGCTCATCTCGAGCGTGCGCGGGATGGGGGTGGCCGACATGGTCAGCACGTCGACGTGCGTGCGGAGCGCCTTGATGTGCTCCTTGTGCTCGACACCGAAGCGCTGCTCCTCGTCCACGATGACCAGCCCGAGGTCCTTCCACTGCACGCCGGTCTGCAGCAGGCGGTGGGTGCCGACGACGATGTCGACGGTGCCGTCGGCGAGACCGGCCATGGTCTCCTTGGACTCGGCCGCGTCCGAGAACCGCGAGAGCCCCTTGACCGTGACGGGGAAGTTGGCCATGCGCTCGTGGAACGTCTGCAGATGCTGTTGCGCGAGAAGGGTGGTGGGGACGAGGACGGCGACCTGCTTTCCGTCCTGTACGGCCTTGAAGGCGGCGCGGACGCCGATCTCGGTCTTGCCGTATCCCACGTCGCCGATCACGACGCGGTCCATCGGGACCGCCTTCTCCATGTCCGCCTTGACCTCGGCGATGACCGTCATCTGATCGACGGTCTCGGTGAACGCGAACGCGTCCTCCATCTCCTTCTGCCACGGGGTGTCCGACCCGTACGCGTGGCCGGGTGCGGCCTGCCTCGCGGCGTACAGCTGCACCAGCTCGCCCGCGATCTCGCGAACGGCCTTGCGCGCCTTGCGTTTGGTGTTGGTCCAGTCCGAGCCGCCGAGCTTGCTCAGACTCGGCATCTCGCCGCCGACGTAGCGGGAGAGCTGATCCAGCGACTCCATGGGCACGAACAGCCGGTCACCGGGATGGCCGCGCTTGCTGGGGGCGTACTCGACGACGAGGTACTCGCGCCGGGCGCCGCCCACGGTGCGCTCGACCATCTCGACGAAGCGTCCGATGCCGTGCTGATCGTGCACCACCATGTCTCCGGCGGTGAGCGCCAACGGATCCACTTGGTTGCGGCGCTTGGCGGGCAGCCGACGTCCGTCGCCGGCCGCGGCGACGCGGTTGCCGGTGAGGTCGGCTTCCGTGATCACCACCAGTCCGGCGTCGGTGAGCACCAGACCGTCGTGCAGAGAACCGCACAGCACCCCGACAGCGTCGGGATTCGGCTCCTGCCCCACCTCGAGGTGGGCGGCGGGAACGTCGGCCTCGCGCAGGCGCTCGACGGTGCGCTGGGCCGTGCCCGCTCCGGCGACGACCACCGCGACGCGGCCGCCGGAGGCGAGGTGGGCGGCGAACATCTGGAACAGGGTGGCGAGTGCTTCCTCGGACCCGCGCACGTCCGGGGCCGCCGTGATCGGCAGGACGATCTCCTCGTCGCTGCCCGACGCCAGCGGACCGAGCGTCCACCACGGGCGACCCGCGGCCTCCGCGCTCTCGCGCACCTGGCGCAGCGAGCGGTAGGCCGACGCGCTCAGATCGAGTTCCGGCGACTCTCCCTCGATCGCGTCGGCGGCCAGCGAGCTGGTGTCGAGCGCACTCGTGTCGAGCGGAGCGGACGCACCGATACTCGCCGCCGTCCACGACGCCTCGAGGAACTCCTTGCCCGTGCGGACCAGGTCCGTCGCGCGCGTGCGCACCTTCTCGGGGTCGCAGATCAACACGTGGGCGTCTGCAGGAAGCGCGTCGGTGAGCAGTTCGAGGCCGCCGGCCTTCAGCACGGGCAGCAACGCCTCCATGCCCTCGACCGGAACGCCCGCGGAGATCTTCTCGAGCATTTCCACCAGGGCCGCGTCGGTGGGGTTGTCCGCGGCGAGACGGGCGGCGCGTTCGCGCACCGGCTCGTCCAAGATCATCTCCCGGCACGGCGGGGCGATCACGCCGTCGACCTCGACGTCCGGGATGGACCGCTGATCGGCGACGGCGAACGCGCGCACGTCCGTGACCTCGTCGCCCCAGAACTCGACGCGCACCGGGTGATCGGCGGTGGGCGAGAACAGGTCGAGGATGCCACCGCGTACGGCGAACTCGCCGCGCTTGCCGACCATGTCCACGCGCGTGTAGGCCAGCTCGACCAGGCGCTTCTGCAGGTCCTCGAAGTCGAACTCCGTACCTACGCGCAGCGCGATCGGCTCGATCTCGCCCAGACCGCGGGCCATCGGCTGCAGGACCGACCGCACGGTGGTGACGATGATGCGCAGTGGAACGCCGTAGTCGACGTCGTCCGGGCGGGCCAGCCGCCGCAGTACCTCGATGCGTCGGCCGACGGTGTCCGCCCCCGGTGACAGGCGCTCATGGGGCAGCGTCTCCCAGGACGGGAACTGAGCGACCGCGCCGCCGAACATGTCGGTCAGCTCCGCCGTCAGGTCGTCCGCCTCGCGACCGGTGGCGGTGACGACGAGTACCGGCGCCGAGCGCGCGATGGCCGCCGCGACGAAGGGACGGGCCGGAGCGGGCCCGACGAGGGTCGCCGACGCCCGGCCGACGAGGTCGGTCACCGCGGTCAGCGACGAATCCGTCATCGCGAGGCGGGCCAGACCGGCCAGCCGACCGGCCGGTGCGTAGGTGTCAGCGTCCACGGGTGGGGCGTCGTGCACAGGGGTGGACGGGGAGGACAACGGCAAACTCCTGACGATTCACAGACGCCCGAAATTCATCGGGCGGCGACGCCCCAGTCTAGGAGGTGGCGCCGACACCGGCGGACACGCAGGTAGATGTACCGACTCAGGATCCGTAGCGCAGCACACGGCGAGCGGCGAACTCCCGGAAATAGTCCAGCTTCTGACTCGGCACCAGGGACGGCAGCAGGAAATACCACAACCGCTCCATCCGACCGGAGAGCTCGGTGGTGCTGTCGGTGGCGACCGCCACCATGTGGGCGCCGACGATGAGTTCGAGGAACAGCATCCCGGTCACGTCCACGTCGAGGTCGCTCAACAGATCGCCCTCGTCGATTCCGCGTCGGGCCAGGCCCGTGTGGTACTCGGTCCACGTCTCGAGGATGTTCTCGCCCGTGCCCCGGTAGTCACCGATCTGATGCTTGAGCCGGAACATGGCGGACACCATCGGATCCGTGACCGCCAGGTCCGCGGTGATGTAGGAGACGCCGATCTCGGCCTCGAGGGCCGGGATCCGGCCGTCGTCGACGGCGCGGCAGGCCGTGGTCAGCCGCTGAACGCCCTCGTCGATGACCGCACGCGCCAGCTCTTCCTTCGAACCGAAGTGGAAGTACAGCGCGCCCTTGGTGACCTGGGACTGCGAGATGATCTCGCTGAGGCTCGCGTTGGCGTAGCCGAGCCGCAGGAATACGTGCGCGGCGCCGGACAACACCGTGTCGCGTGTTATCTCGGCACGTGCCTGTCTGGCCATGCGATCCGCCTCGAGGTTTTCGGGGATTTGTATCCGTGAACAACCCGTGAAAGGTACCACTGGACTGCAGCCCGAGCCCATCACCGGTCGTTCGGTCCGTGAGTCGCGTCGCGTCGGGACGTAGATCGTAAAGCGAACCGAACTCGCCCTCCGGACCGCCGTTTCAGGTCCCGAGCTGCGGATTCGGTTCGAGGTGGGTCAGCCCGTTCCAGCACAGATTCACGATGTGGGCGGCGACGTCCTCCTTGGGCGGGGTCCGATCGTCGAGCCACCATTGCGCCGTCATCGACACCATTCCCACCAGGGCCTGCGCGTACAGCTGGGCGTGCGCGGGATCGATGTCCCGACGCGAGAAGTCCTCGGCCAGGATGTGCCCGACCTGGCTCACCGCGTCGTTCAGCAACGACGAGTACGTGCCCTCGGCGGCCGCGACGGGCGAATCGCGCACCAGGATGCGGAAGCCGTCGGTGTGGTCCTCGACGTAGGTGAGCAGCGCCAGCGCCACCCGCTCGACCCGGACGCGGGACCGGTTCTCGGTCAGCGACGCGGTGATCATCGACAGCAGGGTGGACATCTCCCGGTCGACGACGACGGCGTAGAGCCCCTCCTTGCCGCCGAAGTGCTCGTAGACGACCGGCTTGCTCACCTGGGCTCGCTGCGCGATCTCCTCGATGGACGTCGCCTCGTACCCGCGTTCGGCGAACAGAGCCCGGCCGATGTCGACCAGTTGAGCGCGCCGTTGCGTACCGGTCATTCGGATTCTCGCCGCGCGTTCGCGCGGTCCGCTCTCCCCTGTGGTCGGCGTCATCACACCACTGTGTCACGCAGAGACCGGAACACCGTGTCGAGCGGTACCGGACACATCGATCACCGGCGTGCGGTGCAGCGCACGGACGTGCGGATCCGTTTTACGGAGCAGGGGGCTTCGTGCGAGGATCGACCCGCTCGGCGCACGTCGGCCGGGGCTGTGATCCGCCGTGGTGTAATGGCAGCACCTCTGATTTTGGTTCAGATAGTTCAGGTTCGAGTCCTGGCGGCGGAGCTGCGGTGAGACCGGTCAGCGCGTCGGTGTCGGTGCAGTCGCACAGTCGATTCGATCGCGCCCAGCGGCGATCGCGCCCAGTCAAGTCGTATCGAGGAGATCCATGACGTCGAAGGTCGCCGTAATCGTGCTCGCCGCGGGGGCGGGCACTCGGATGCGATCCAAGACACCCAAGGTGCTGCACGAGCTCGGCGGCCGATCGATGCTGGCGCACGCTCTCCACGCCGCCGACGGCCTCGATCCCGATCACCTGGTGACGGTCGTCGGACACGATCGCGAGAAGGTGTCGGCCGCCGTCGTCGACATCGCGTCGACACTCTCCCGCACCATCGACATCACGGTCCAGGAGGAGCAGCACGGGACCGGTCACGCCGTGCGGTGCGGACTCGCCTCTCTCCCTTCGGATTTCGAGGGCACGATCGTGGTGACCGCGGGTGACGTCCCCCTGCTCGACGCCCACACGCTGCAGGCTCTGGTGCACGATCACCTCTCCTCCCCCGAGCCGGTCGCGGTCTCGGTGCTCACCTCCGTGCCGCCGGACCCCGCCGGTTACGGCCGCATCGTGCGCGATGCGCAGGGACGGGTCCAGGAGATCGTCGAGCACGCCGACGCCACCACCGAACAGCTCTGGATCACCGAGGTGAACTCCGGCGTCTACGCGTTCGACGCGGCGTCGTTGCGCACCGCGCTGGACTCCCTGAGCACCGACAACGTCCAGCACGAGCTGTATCTGACCGACGTCCTCAAGATCTCTCGCCGACGCGGACTGCCCGTGTTCAGCACCCAGCTCACCGATTCGTCGCTGGTCCGCGGGGTCAACGATCGCGTCCAGCTGGCCGAGGTGACCCGTGTCCTCAACGAGCACGTGCTCGCCCGGCACATGCGGGCCGGGGTGACCGTGGTCGATCCGGCGTCCACGTGGGTCGACGTGTCCGTCCGCATCGAGCGCGACGCGATCCTCAGGCCGGGAACGCAGCTGCACGGCGAGACCACCATCGGCGAGGACGCGGTCATCGGTCCCGACACGACGCTCACCGACGTGCGCGTCGGCGCCGGAGCGTCCGTGGTCCGCACGCACGGCTCGTCCGCGAACATCGGCCCCGGCGCGACGGTCGGCCCGTACACGTACCTCCGCCCGGGCAGCGATCTCGGCGCGAGCGGCAAGCTCGGCGCCTTCGTCGAAACCAAGAACGCCACCATCGGCGCGCACTCCAAGGTGCCGCACCTGACCTACGTCGGCGACGCGACCATCGGCGAGCACTCCAACATCGGAGCGTCGAGCGTGTTCGTCAACTACGACGGCGTGGGCAAGAGCCGAACCGAGATCGGATCCCACGTGCGGACCGGCTCGGACACCATGTTCATCGCACCCGTACGGGTGGGGGACGGGGCCTATACGGGCGCCGGAACGGTCCTCCGCAATGATGTACCGGCCGGAGCGTTGGCGGTCTCCGGTGGTCCGCAACGGATCATCGAGGATTGGGTTCAGAAGAAGCGACCGGGAACGCCCGCGGCGGAAGCCGCCGAGCGTGCTCGGTCGGCCGAGGACACACACGAGCACGAATCGAAGGACGGCGAGTAGATCAGTGACCACAGCCAGTTGGACCGACAACCAGAAGAACTTGATGCTCTTCTCCGGTCGCGCGCATCCGGAGTTGGCCGAGCAGGTCGCCAAGGAGCTCGGGATCGACGTCGTCCCGCAGACGGCTCGCGACTTCGCGAACGGCGAGATCTTCGTCCGCTTCCAGGAGTCGGTACGCGGATCCGATGCCTTCGTCCTGCAGAGCCACCCGTTCCCGCTCAACCAGTGGCTGATGGAACAGCTCATCATGATCGATGCCCTCAAGCGTGGGTCCGCGAAGCGCATCACCGCGATCGTCCCGTTCTACCCCTACGCGCGGCAGGACAAGAAGCACCGCGGCCGTGAGCCGATCTCGGCCCGCCTCGTGGCGGACCTGCTCAAGACCGCGGGCGCCGATCGCATCATCACCGTCGATCTGCACACCGACCAGATCCAGGGCTTCTTCGACGGCCCCGTCGATCACATGCACGCGCACAGCCAGCTCGCCGAGCACATCCGCGCGCGCTACAGCCTCGAGCACATCACGGTGGTCTCCCCCGATTCCGGACGCGTGCGCGTGGCCGAGAAGTGGGCCGACTCGTTCGACGGCGCGCCCCTGGCCTTCATCCACAAGACGCGAGATCCGTTGGTCCCCAACCAGGTCAAGTCGAACCGGGTGGTCGGTGACGTCGAGGGCCGCACCTGCATCCTCATCGACGACATGATCGACACCGGTGGCACCATCGCCGGCGCCGTGAAGGTCCTGAAGGCCGCCGGTGCGGGCGACGTGGTCATCGCCGCGACGCACGGTGTGCTCTCCCACCCCGCCGCCGAGCGCCTCGCCGAGTGCGGAGCCAAGGAGGTGGTGGTCACCAACACGCTGCCCATCAGCGAGGACAAGATGTTCCCGCAGCTCACGGTGCTCTCCATCGCCCCGCTGCTGGGTCGCACCATTCGCGAGGTGTTCGAGAACGGTTCCGTCACGAGCCTGTTCGACGGTTCCGCCTAGCGACCTGCCCCCGCCCTGTACGCATCCGAGTGGTGCGTACAGGGCGGGTCGGCGCACCTACCGAACGCGCGCCAGGACGAGCGCGAATCTCTCCTGCGGATCCGTCCAGAACTCGGCGACGGCGAAGCCCGCCGCGGCCAGTTCCCCGTCGATCGACGCGCGACGGAACTTCGCCGAGATCTCCGTGCGCATCTCCTCGCCCTCGGCGAAGTGCACGTCGAGATCGAGGGCTGCGACGCGCACGGTCTGCTCCCGCGTGGCACGCAGTCGCATCTCGATCCACTCGTTGCGCTCGTCCCACACCGCCACGTGCTCGAAGGCGTCGAGGTCGAAGTTCGCGTCCAGCTTCGCGTTCAGTACGGACAGCACGTTCGCGTTGAACTGCGCGGTGACTCCCGACGCGTCGTCGTAGGCGGCGATCAACGCATCGCGGTCGGTCACCAGGCCGACGCCGAGCAGCAGGTGCTCCCCGGTGTCGAGGGTCTCGGCGATCTCCCCCAGGAACGTGGCCCGTTCCTGAGGCACCATGTTCCCCAAGGTGCCGCCGAGGAACGCGATGGTGCGTCGGCCGCCTGCCGGCAGCGTGCGCAGCGTGTCGGTGAAGTCGCTGACCACGCCGTGCACGTCGAGATCCGGGTAGGCGGCGGTGATCTCGGTGATCGCGCCGTCCAACGCGGAGGGCGAGACGTCCTGCGGCACGTAGCGACGCAACGCCCCGTGTTCGGTACCCGCGGTCAGCAACAGACGGGTCTTGTCCGACGATCCCGATCCCAGCTCCACGAGCACCTCGGTCTCGGTGACCCGAGCGATGTCATCGGCGTGTTCGGCGAGCAGCGCACGTTCGGTGCGCGTGGGGAAGTACTCCTCGAGCTCGGTGATGAGCTCGAACAACTCGGATCCCCGCGCGTCGTAGAACCACTTGGGTGGCAGCCACTTCGGCGATGCGCTGAGACCGCGCAGAACGTCCTCGCGCAGCGATCGCTGCAGGTCCTGCTCGGTGATGTGGACATCGGTGGTGGACGTGGCCATGACGCTCCTGATTTCGACGGCGGTGTGCGGGGGGTCGTTAGAGGGGACTGATCTCGATCGAGCCGACAGTGGCGTGGACGAGGCTCCGATCAGGAACCGGGCGCCAGCCAGGACGGTCGTCGAGGGGTTCGGACGCGACGAGAACGGTGGTGTCGTCGGCGTACACGGAGAGGGAGTGGTAGAGCGACGTCGCCCAGATCGAGCGCCCGTCGCCGAGAAGCAGATTGAGGCGGGACGCCGGCGCGGCGGCGTCGGTCTCGCGCACGAGGTCCGCCAGCGCGGTCGCCGGGTCCCGAGTGACCAAGCGGTGCTTCAGCATCGCCCACAGCGTGGCGGAGTCGGTGGGTGCCTCGAGCCGCAACAGTGCGGCGGTCGGTACCGACTCCGCAAGAGGCGCAACGGAGTTCGGCCACCCTGTGACCACCCCGTTGTGACTGAACGCCCACCGACCGTCGACGAACGGTGCGCAGGCGGTGCGGACCACGGGCATGCCGACGGTCGCCGAGCGCACCGCCGCCACCACCGCCGTGGACCGGACCTCGCCGAGCACCTCGGTCACGGCGGGATCGGTCCACGCGGGCATCGCGTTGCGGTAGGACGACGCGAGATCGCCCGTCCACCAGGCCGCCCCGAAACCGTCGGCGTTGATGGTTCCGCCTCTGCGCATGTCGCGCGGCGCCCAGGTCTGCGTCATCAGGGACGTCGGGCCCATGGTGAAGACCTCGCCCACCGATCGCTCCGGACCGAGATACGCGAGATGTCTACACATTCGACATGTCGCGCATCTACGCCGTCGTCCCGGTGTCGCTCGCACAGCGGAATCCGGCGAAGATCTGGCGCCGGATCGGGTGATCCCAGTTGCGGAAGGTCGCCCGTACCGCAGTCTGGTCCGTACCGAACGACCCACCGCGCAGCACCTTGTAATCGCCGCCGAAGAACACCTCGGAGTACTCGGGGTACGGAAACATCTCGAACCCCGGGTACGGCTCGAAGTCCGACGACGTCCATTCCCACACGTCGCCCATCATCTGTTCGACACCGAGTGCGGACGAGCCCTCCGGGTAGGCACCGACATCGGCCGGTTCCAGATGGCGCTGGCCGAGGTTGGCGTGCCAGATCTCGGCGTCCTGATCACCCCACGGGTTGCGACGCGAGGCCCCGGTGGCCGGGTCGTACCGAGCCGCCTTCTCCCACTCCGCTTCCGTCGGAAGCCGGACCCCGGCCCACCGGGCGTAGGCGTCGGCCTCGAACCAGGACACGTGCACCACGGGCTGGGACGGCCGGACCTGGCGCCGTGCACCGAACACGCGACGGAACCAGATGCCGTCGGCGTCCCTCTCCCAGAACTGCGGCGCGGTCAGGTCCGCCTCGATCCGGTGCGCCCAGCCGCGCTCGGTCCACAACTCCTCGCGCTCGTAACCGCCGTCGGCCATGAACCGAAGATAGTCACCGTTGGTGACGGGAGCGGCATCGATGGCATAGGTGGGAACGTCGACGACGTGGGCAGGGCGCTCGTTGTCGAGGGCCCACCGATCGGTGGAGGTGCCCATCTCGAACGGCCCGCCGGGCACGACCACCGCGCATTCGCCGTCGGTGGGTACCGCGGAGGTCGGCGCGTCGGGTGCGTGGAGAACCGGTGCCCCCGAACGCAACTGGTGCGTCGCCAGCATGGTCTCGTCGTGTTGCTGCTCGTGTTGCGCCACCATGGCGAAGACGAAGCCGTTCTCGACCAGCCGGCGGTCGTCGAACGTGTTCGAGCGCAGCGCATCCCACGACCGCTCCCGAACGGTGTGGACGTACTCGCGTGCCTGCTCCGGCGTGAGCAGCGGCAGGGAGGTCCGCGAGGAACGCGAATGACGGAAGGCGTCGTAGAGATCGTCGATCCCCGGGTGGACCGGATCGGCGCCGCCCACGTCGCGCGCCAGCCAGATCTCCTCCTGGTTGCCGATGTGCGCGAGGTCCCAGACCAGCGGGCTCATCAGCGGCGAGTGCTGAGCCGTGAGCTCGTCCTCGTCGAGACAGTCCGTCAGCGCCAGGGTGCGTGCGCGGCTACGGGTCAGCAGCGCCTCGAGGTCCCGACGGAGCTCGGAGACGGAATCGGCGGCGGTCATCGAGAGTATTCCTTTCGCGATTCGGCCGACACGGCGTCGGCGGAGGAGGGAGCGAGGCCGAGGGCGCAGCGACGCACCGCGGTGGCGATGCGGTCCCGCGAGGGACCCACTGCGGTCGACGCGGCGAGGTCGAGCAGTGCGGTTGCGACACCGCGTAGTTCGGGATCGGCGAGCCCGTCCCGCGCGGCGTCCTCCCACCGGTTCTCGTGTCCCGCGGCAACGCGTCGGGCCTGCTCGGCGACGGCGTCGTCGGCCAGGAGCGCGGCGACGGCCAGTACCGGGACGTCCCAGGCCCCGTCGGGTTGCCCGTCCAGGTATCGAACCTCGAGGTGCCCGCTCGCGCGGACCAGCGGGAACAGCGTGGTGAGGTGATAGCGCAGATCGTCCGTATCGGGACGGCGACCGATCTCGTCGTCGAGCGCCCCGGACAACCAGTCGGCGAACGTGGCGTCGGGCGGCGGATCGCCGAGGCCGTCGCCGCGGCGGATGCACAGCAACGGCACGTCGAGCGCCCACCGTGCGTAGTCGGCACGCGGGTCGACTCCGAGCGGAACGCGGGTACGGGTGCGATCGAGTTCGAACCACGTGCGCATGCGCTGCGACGCCCAGTCTTCCTCCGGCACACCGCGCAGCGAGGGCGTCGTGGCGAACGCGGCGAGCAGCGCAGGCCCGACGGCGTGCAGGGTCGCCCACCGAGATCCGACCTGCTCGGCGTCCGCGCCGGCGTCGAGACTCACCTGGACCGCCGCGGTGTTGCACATCATCGCCTTGCCGAACGGTCCGAATCGGTCGAAACGCCCTTCCATCGCGCAGTACCGCGGCAGGGTCAGCAGTCGCTCCGGATCGCGGCGCTCGTCCGCCCCACCCGCGACGAGCGAGATGGACGCGGCGGCAAGCAGATCGACCAGGTCGAGGTGGTCACGGGTGAGGGCGTCGAGGACGGCCTCGGCCGACACGTCGGGGGCGCTGGAGAGTTCGAGCTGCCCGCCGGGCTCGACGGAAACGATGTTCCCGGAGCGTAGGGCGAGGGCCGGAGAGCCGTGGGTGAGAGATCGGGGGCTGTGGTCTTTCAGTGCCCCGGCGATGAGGTCGAGAGACGGGCGCGACCCGTCGGGAAGTGCGGTGAACCATTCGAGTTCGGCGCCGACGAGAGTCGGTGGGCCGAGCTTGAAACACACCCTCTTCAAGAACGTCTCCGCGGCCGGACGCGAATCCAGCACGGTGGTCTCGGCAGTCGTCTGGGCCTCGGCCGTCATGGTCGCCTCCGCTTCCCGAACCGGCGTCGTCGTTCGACCCGGTTCTCGTTTTCTACCCCTGAGCATCCGAGACTAATCGCGCGCGGTGATGCTTCGCCGGTACTGTCGTCCGCGATGACGATTTCCCTGCCCGATGCCGTCCGCGCCGACACGCCGGGGTGCCTCGACTCGGTGTTCCTCGACAGCGCCGGTTCCTCGCTTCCGCCGCGGCAGGTCGTCGATGCCGTCGTCGCCCACCTCCGTCGCGAGGCCGAGGTGGGCGGATACCGAGCCGCAGCCGAGCGAGTCGACGATCTCGCCGCGGTGAAAGAATCGATCGGCCGTCTGGTCGGAGCGAGTCCCTCGACGATCGCTCTGTCCGACAGCGCAACCCGATCCTGGTGCGACTTCTTCTACGCGATCGATCTCTCCCCCGGTGACCGCATCCTGGTCTCCACCCTGGAGTACGCGAGCAATGCGGTCGCCGTGCTGCAACGCGCCGCAGCGACCGGTGCCGTCGTGGAGGTCATGCCCGTGGACTCCTCGGGCATCGTCGACGTGGAAGCGCTCGAGAAGACGATGGACGATCGCGTCGCGGTGGTGTCGGTGGTCCACGCGCCCACCAACGGCGGCGCCCTGGCGCCCGTTCGGGCCATCACCGAGATCGCTCACCGCCACGGCGCCCTCGTTCTTCTCGACGCGTGCCAGTCGATCGGCCAGATGTCGATCGACGTCGGCGACCTCGGGGTCGACGCGATGTCGGCGACCGGGCGCAAATGGCTGCGCGGTCCACGCGGCACCGGCTTCCTGTACGTGTCCGACCGGATCCTGCAGAACGTGGAGCCTCGCTCGCTCGACCTGCACAGCGCGACGTGGACCGCACCCGATGCGTACGAGGTGGCCCCCGATGCGCGTCGCTTCGAAGTGTGGGAGAACAACATCGCGGCCCGGCTGGGTCTGGGTGTGGCGGTCGACTATCTACTGGAACTCGGAGTCGATGCGGTCGAATCCGCCGTCCGTGAGCGCGCGGAGTACCTGCGGAGCGCCCTCGCCGCCGTCGACGGCGTGACGGTGCACGATCTCGGTGAGCACCGCAGCGGCATCGTCACGTTCACCACGACTGCCGCCGATCCTGCCGTCGTGCGGTCCGAACTCCACGCTCGCGACATCTCGGTCACCGTGAGTTCGCGATCCTCGACCCGGTTGGACATGACGGACCGCGACCTCGAGGCGGTGGTGCGGATGTCACCGCACTGCTTCGTCTCGTTCGACCAACTCGACGTCGCCGTCGCCGCCGTGGCCGCACTGTAGTTCCGTTCGGTCCGCGTGAGCCGGGCCGATGCGGCCCACGGGCCACCCGTCGGGTAATGTTGCACCAGTTGTCTCGGCGAGGGTGATGCTCCGGCGTCACCGTGATCGACGCAGGCTCGGTGTCAGCCGTCCTCGTCCGTGTCCCCGCCGGGCGAGTTGTACGCCATTTGCACGCCGTCACCACAGATCTCGTAGGAGTTGCTCCACCATGGCCGACACCAATCGCATCACCGCCCTGACCCGCACCGAGTTCGGCAAGGGCGCAGCCCGTCGTACCCGTCGTGACGGAATGGTCCCCGCCGTGCTCTACGGCCACGCGACCGATCCCAAGCACCTCGCGCTGAACGCCCGCGACTTCGCGGCGATCCTGCGTAACGACGGCACCAACGCCGTCATCGAGATCGACATCGACGGCACCAAGCAGCTCGCCCTGACCAAGTCGGTCGTGGTGCACCCGGTGCGCAACAACATCGAGCACGCCGACCTGCTCGTGATCAAGAAGGGCGAGAAGGTCACCGTCGAGATCAACATCGTCGTCGAGGGCGACGCCGCCCCCGGCACCCTGGTCACCACCGACGCCAACACGGTCGAGATCGAGGTCGACGCGACCAAGATCCCCGAGCAGTTCGAGGTGTCCGTCGAAGACGCCCAGATCGGTACGCAGATCTTCGCGAGCGATCTCCAGCTGGCCGACGGCGCCGAGCTCGTCTCGGACCCGGAGACCCTGCTGGTCAACGTGGTCGAGGCGCCCACCGAAGAAGAGCTCGAGGCCGAGGGTGCGGGCGATCTCGAGTCCGAGGTCGCAGCCGAGGAAGAAGAGGCCGTCGAGGACAGCTCGGCAGCCGACGGCGTCGACGATTCCGACGCCGACGAGAAGAACGACGACAACTGACCCACCGCTCTCTGCTCCGCCTGCGGCGCGCCTCCTCTCGCGGGGAGGCGCGCCGCCGTCGTTCCCCCAGCCACGAACAGGACAACCGATGACCTCCTCGAAGACCGCACTCGTCGTCGGCCTCGGGAACCCCGGACCGAGCTACGAGCGCACCCGGCACAACGTCGGCTTCACCGTCGTCGACGCGCTCGCGGGCCGCATCGGGGCGCGCTTCTCCGCCCACAAGAAGAGCAACTCGGACGTGGTGCAGGCCCGGCTCGGTGATCGGTCCGTGGTGATCGCGAAGCCGCGCTCGTACATGAACACCTCCGGCGGTCCGGTTGCCGGCCTGGCCCGCTTCTTCTCCGTCGAGCCCGCGGACGTCGTCGTGGTGCACGACGAACTGGACGTCGACTTCGGACTGGTTCGCCTCAAGTTCGGTGGCGGCGAGGGCGGTCACAACGGTCTGCGATCCATCTCGAAGTCGTTGTCCACGAAGGACTACCTTCGCGTTCGGGTGGGCGTCGGGCGCCCGCCCGGTCGGATGGACCCCGCCGCGTACGTGCTCAAGCCGTTCGCCGCGGCCGAGCGTGACGAACTGGGGGTCGTGGTGGAAGAGGCGGCAGACGCCGTCGAGATCCTGCTGCGGCTGGGGCTCGAGGATGCGCAGAATCGCGTCCACCGCCCCTGACTCGCGGTGCGTTCGTGCGCGCGTCGCACCCGCGTATCGTGGACACTCGGGTGGGTGCAGTTCGCGCCGACCGATCCAGAAGGAAAGGCCCGTGGTGAGCACCCCGTCCGGCGACATCGAGACCGTAGAACCCGCCACCTCGACGAGCGAGCACGACTCGTCCGAGAACGCGCCCAAGAACCTGCAGGACGAGGTTCGGCGCCGGCGCACGTTCGCGGTGATCTCGCATCCCGACGCGGGCAAGTCGACGCTCACCGAGGCACTCGCGCTGCACGCCCGTCGCATCTCGGAAGCCGGTGCCGTGCACGGCAAGTCGGGCCGACGCTCGACGGTCTCCGACTGGATGGAGATGGAGAAGGCACGCGGTATCTCCGTCAGTTCCACCGCGCTGCAGTTCGACTACGGCGATCACACCATCAACCTCGTCGACACCCCCGGTCACGCCGACTTCTCCGAGGACACCTACCGCGTTCTCACCGCCGTCGACGCCGCGGTGATGCTCATCGACGCGGCCAAGGGACTCGAGCCGCAGACCCTCAAGCTCTTCCAGGTCTGCCGCCACCGCGGCATCCCGGTGATCACCGTGATCAACAAGTGGGACCGTCCGGGGCAGACGCCGTTGGAACTGCTCGACGAGATCGACGAGCGCATCGGCCTCACCCCCACTCCCCTCTACTGGCCCGTGGGCATCGCGGGAGACTTCCACGGGCTGTTGGACGTGGCGAACGATCGGTACGTCCGGTTCACCCGAACCGCCGGCGGCGCCACCATCGCCCCCGAGGAGTACCTGGACGCCGACGCGGCGGCCGCGCGCGAGGGCGACGATTGGACCACCGCGGTCGAGGAGAGCGAACTGCTGATCGAGAGCGGCCAGCAGCACGACGAGGAGGCCTTCCTCGCCGGGCGCACCTCGCCCGTCATCTTCGCGTCGGCCATCCTCAACTTCGGCGTGCACCAGATCCTCGACACCCTGGTCTCCTTCGCCCCACCGCCCGGCCCGCGCCCCGACGTGGCGGGCAGCGATCGTCAGGTGACCGATCCGTTCAGCGCCGTGGTGTTCAAGGTCCAGGCCGGGATGGACACCGCGCACCGGGATCGCCTCGCGTTCATGCGCGTCGTCTCCGGGGTCTTCGAGCGCGGAATGGTGGTGACGCACGCTCAGACCGGCAAACCGTTCACCACGAAGTACGCGCTCACCGTGTTCGGTCGCGAGCGGACCACGGTCGAGCACGCCTACCCCGGTGACGTGGTCGGGTTGGTCAACGCCACGGCGCTGGCCCCGGGCCACACGCTCTACGCGGACCGCAAGGTGGAGTTTCCGCCCATTCCGTCGTTCGCGCCGGAGCACTTCTCCGTGCTGCGGGCGGAGAGCCAGGGCAAGTACAAGCAGTTCCGGCGAGCCGTGGAACAGATGGATCAGGAAGGCGTCGTGCAGATTCTGCGCAACGACATCCGCGGCGATGCGTCCCCGGTCCTCGCGGCCGTCGGGCCGATGCAGTTCGAGGTGGTGGCCGCCCGCATGAAGTCGGAGTTCGGTGTGGAGGCCCGGATGGATCCGCTGGGGTACTCGATCGCTCGGCGTACGGACGCGGAGTCCGCGGACGAGCTCGGTCGTCAGCGCGGCGTGGAGGTCTTCACGCGCACCGACGGCGCACTGCTCGCCCTCGTCTCCGACCGGTGGCGGCTGCAGTACATCCAGAAAGAGATGCCGACGCTCACACTCGAGCCCTTGGTCGCGGCAGCGGACTGAACAGGACCCAGAACCTTACCGGCGAGTAGGGACTGCACATAAGGGCATCGCGCTCGCTTTTGGTGCATTTAACAACAACTCGGTTTTGATCACGGAACTGTCTCGTTCTCGTGATAGTTTTCCGACAGTCGAAACGAACTCCAGGTTTGTTGTGAGTATCGTCAGAGACGTCCATTACGTGACGAATCGAGGAGTTGTCCGCGCATGAACGACGGATCCAGTGGGCCTCTTGCGGGCGTCAAGATCGGCAAAGCACCCGCCCACAGGTCTACCAGGACACCTTCTTCAGTTCCCAAGCAGCCGAGTGAGGTCGACATGACAACCAGTGACCAGATTTCCGAGCACGCGTTGCCGGGCGGCAGCTCCGCCACCAACGGGTCGTCCAGCGGCAGCAGCTTCGCGTCGGGCCGGCACCCCAGCCCGGATCGCCGCACCGCGATGGGCATCGCCTCCATCCGCATCGCCGGTCGCCTGACCCAGAACGAGCTCACGAGCCGCGACACCCGCCCCATGGATTCGTCCACGGGACCGGACGAGCTGCTGCAGCTCCTCGGGGAGTACCTCACCTCGGGTGGGCTTGCGAGCCCCGAACTTCACGTCCGGTCCAACGGCACCACCGTGGTACTCGATCTTCAGAATCCCGCCAAGGGATTCCGCTGATCGACGCTCCACCCTGCACACACGAGAAAGCCCCCGGTGAACGAACACCGGGGGCTTTCTCGTGGGCGTGACGACCCGTGGAACGGCGAACGGCCCGAGACCCGTGAGGGTCTCGGGCCGCAGCCGAATCACAACCGATCAGTCACGCTGATCAGAGATGAGAAGTGATCAGGCCGGGGGCATGAGCACGGTGTCGATGAGGTACACGGTGGCGTTGGCGGTCTGGACGCCACCGCACACCACGTTGGAGTTGTCGTTGATGACGATGTTGTCGCCATCGGCGGAGACGTTGACGGCCTGGCCCTCGACGGTGGTCTGCTCGCCGTCGATGTCGGCGGGCGCGATCTGGCCCGGGACGACGTGGTAGGTCAGGATCTGCGTGAGCAGCTCCGAGTCGGTGGAGAGGGTCTCCAGCGTTGCGGCGTCGAGCTTCGCGAACGCGTCGTCGGTCGGCGCGAAGACGGTGAACTCGTCACCGTTCAGCGTGTCGACCAGGTTGACGTCCGGGTTCAGCTGGCCCGAGACCGCAGCGGTCAGGGTGGTCAGGAGGGGGTTGTTCGACGCGGCGGTGGCGACCGGGTCGGCGGCCATGCCGCTGACCGAGCCTGCGCCGTCGGGAACGGTCTCGGCGTAGTCGGCGCAGCCGGGTCCGACGAGGTTCGCGGCGGGGTCGGCCATGCCGGACTCCATCGAGGTGGTCTCCTCGTCCGAGCTCATGGCCTCGGAGGTCATCTCTTCCATGGTGGTGGCGGCGTCGTCCGTGGTGGTCGTGTCAGCGTCGTCCGACGAGCAGGCCGACAGGCCGAGAAGTGCAACCGAAGCGAATCCGATTGCCATTGCACTCTTGTTCTTGGTGACGCTCATTGAAGAATCCTCCTTGGTGCGGAACCGATTTTGTGGCGTGTCGCAGGTGATGATTACCGGCGACTGTCGGTTGTGTCATCCAGCATTCGGATCAACCGCTCGGGGGGGATTGGTGTCGACCGGGACCAAAACCCCGTCCGCCTCGAATCGGACGAGTCGGACATGGCATAAACCCTGGTACAGCCCCGAACCGGTTCGGAAAAAAATTTCCTCATTCTCGCGAATCCGTACGCGTGGGACCCACGTGTGCGGGAAGATCCGCCGGCGAGCACGCTTCCTCGGTGGCCGTGAACCACCCCGTGTAGCGGAACAGGCTGCCCAGCAGACGACCGCGGACCTCGATGTCGATGCAGTGCCGCTGGCTCTTCTCGTCCCACCACTCCCGCCCGACGGTTTCCGCCGATACGGGCGCGGGCAGACGCACCGATCCCTTCGGCGCGAGGAACCGGGGGACGCCGCTGACCAACCGCAGACCACCGTCGGGATCGGCGCTGCAGCGGGTGTGCACCACCATGTCCGGACCCGATCCGATGTAGTCCAGGGCCCCGCGCGAACCCACGGACATGACCGAATCCAGCCGGACCTCCCGCCCGGGGAACTGGAAACGGCGAACGAACGCCAGCGTCTCGCGCCCCAGATCGTCCACGTAGGCGTAGTTGGCGATGGTGAAGGGAACGTCCACACCGGTCTCGGACGGGATCATCCGGCGCCGCCCACCGATCCAGCGGGCGGGCGCGGGTACCAATTTCGACGCGCTGATGGACTCCATCACGCCGGTCCCGAACTGGGCGACGTTGTCCTCGGCCCCGAAACCGAAACGCCACTGGACCTTGGGGTGCAGTTTCTCGAACTCCGAACCCATCACGTCACGAACCACGGATGTCATGGCACCTGTCCTCTTCTCACGGCTGTCCGCGACGACCGCGGATCCTCCAGCGGGATTCGGCGCGACGCCCGGTCCGGGGTCAACCCAGCTCTTCGGCGAGCTCCATCCACCGTTCCTCGACCGTGTTCTTCTCGTCCACCACGGTGAGGAGTTCGGCGTTGAGCTTCGCCAGTGCGGTGGGGTCGGTCGACGATTCCGCCAGCGACGCGTGCAGCGCCTTCTCGCGGTCGTCCAACTTCATCAGCGACCGCTCGAGGCTCTTGAGCTCCTTGCGAGAAGCCCGCTCGTCCGCACCGCCCTTGGCGCTCGCCGGTCGCGCGGGACCGGACGACATTCCGGGGGCCGCACCGTCGTCGGCGGCAGCGATGCGGGCACGTCGACGCAGGTACTCGTCGATCCCGCCGGGAAGGTTGGTGAGCTTCCCGTCGCCGAACAGCGCCCACGTGGAGTCGCAGACACGCTCGATGAGATACCGGTCGTGACTGATGACCACCATGGTGCCGGCCCAGCCGTCGAGCAGATCCTCGAGTTGCTGCAGGGTGTCGATGTCGAGGTCGTTGGTGGGCTCGTCGAGCAGCAGCACGTTCGGCTCGCTCATCAGCACCCGGGTCAGCTGCAGTCGGCGTCGTTCGCCACCGGACAGATCCCCCACCGGAGTGCGCTGACGAGCCGGGGTGAAGCCCAACCTCTCGGCCAGCTGACCCGCGGAGATCTCCTTGTCCCCCAGGGTGATGCGCTCCGCGACTTCCTGTACGGCCTCGAGCACCCGCATCTTCACCGGCAGATCGTCCAACTCCTGCTTGAGCCAGCCGATGCGTACGGTCTGTCCTTCTATTCTCTTGCCCGACGCGGGCTGCAGTTCCCCGGCGATGGTCCGGAGCAACGTGGTCTTGCCGGATCCGTTGACTCCGACGAGGCCGATGCGCTCCCCCGGCGCGAGACGCCAGGTCAGATCCTCGACGAGCACGCGACCGTCGGGCGTGGACAGCGAGGCGTCCTCGAGCTCGATCACCACGCGCCCGAGGCGCGTCTGCGCGAAGCGCGCCAGCGCGACCGAGTCACGAGGGGCCGGGACGTCGGAGATCAGGGCCTCCGCGGCCTCGATGCGGTACTTCGGCTTGGACGTACGCGCGGGCGGGCCGCGGCGCAGCCACGCCAGTTCCTTGCGCGCGAGGTTGCGGCGACGATCCTCCGCGGCGTCGGCCTGGCGGGAGCGCTCGGCGCGGGCGAAGATCCAGTCGCCGTATCCACCCTCGTAGGACTCGACGTTGCCGCCGACCACCTCCCAGGTGCGGTTGGCGACGGTGTCGAGGAACCACCGATCGTGGGTCACGACCACCAGCGACGAGCGTCGGGACACCAGGTGCTCGGCCAGCCACTGCACGCCCTCGACGTCGAGGTGGTTGGTGGGCTCGTCGAGCACCAACAGGTCGAGGTCCTGGACCAACGCGGCCGCGAGGGCGGTGCGTCGGCGTTCCCCACCGGACAGCTGCTCCACCGGGGCGTCGAGCCCGAGCCCGGTGATCCCGATGCCGTCGAGCACGGTTCGGATACGGGAGTTGCCCGCCCACTCGTGCTCGGCCACGTCGAGGGGGGCGAGCACCACGTCGCCGATGGTGGATCCGGGCGGCAGGACGCCGCGCTGGGTGACGACGGCCATGCGCAACCCGCCGACACGGCTCACGCGCCCGGAATCCGGGGGCTCGACGCCCGCGAGAACCTCGAGCATCGTGGTCTTGCCCCCGCCGTTGAGGCCGACGACGCCGATGCGCTCGTTCTCCTGCACACCGAGCGAGACGCCTTCGAGCAGCGGCTTCACCCCGAACGATTTGGAGACCTGCTCCAGGTTGATCAAATTTGCCATCAGTGTTGTCTCCGGTCCTTCTTCTCTACGATGCGTGCGCCGGCGACCGGGCCGCTCGCGACACGAACGGTGCGGCAGACGCCGGCACCGGATAGTTCGGCTCCCACCGCGGCCGCGTCGTCCGCGGAGGCGCACAGGAAGGCGCACGTGGGCCCCGATCCCGACACGATGCCCGCGAGGGCGCCCGCTTCCGTTCCGGCTCGCAGGGTGCGGCGCAGACCCGGCTCCAGCGACAACGCCGCCGCTTGCAGATCGTTACCGAGCACCGGCCCCAGTCGCGCCGGGTCACCCGACGCCAGGGCCTGCATCAGCGCGTCGGCGTCACCGACGCGCGGCGGGTCGCCGCGCTCGCGCAGACGATCGAGCTCTCGGAACACCGCGGGCGTCGACAGACCGCCCTTGGCCAGGGCCAGGACCCAGTGGAAGGTGTCGCGCGCGAGGACGGGGAGGAGCTTCTCGCCACGACCGGTTCCGACGGCCGTGCCGCCGCCGATGACGAAGGGGACGTCGCTGCCCAACCGTGCCGCGAACGCCTGCATGTCGGATCGGGACAGGCCCAGCTCCCACAGAGAGTCGAGCGCGACGATGGTGGCCGCGGCGTCGGCACTGCCGCCGGCCATCCCGCCGGCCACCGGGATGCCCTTGTCGATGGTGATAGCGACGAGGGGCGCGCGACCGGCGGCCTCGGCCACCATCTCGGCCGCCTTCCACACCAGGTTCGATCCGTCGGTGGGAACGGAGGCCGCGTCGTCGCCGCGCACCGTCACGGACAGCCGGTCCGCCGCGGCGACCGACACGTCGTCGGAGAGCGAGAGGGCCTGGAAGACCGTGGTGAGGTCGTGATACCCGTCGGGACGCAGGTCACCCACGGCGAGATGCAGGTTGACCTTGGACGGGGCCCGCACGGTGACCGGGGGCGGAAGGGCGGTGAGCACGGGTTCCGAGTCTATCGGCTCCGGGCCGTCGTCTCGGACCGTGGACCGTCGGCGCCGAGGCGTGACCTCCGCTCCGACGCGTCGAGCGCCTCTACTGCGCCGTCTCGGCCAGACGCACGAACGCGGACACGTCGAGGGTCTCCCCTCGCGCGGACGGATCGATGTCGGCGGCTCGCAGTCTGCGCTCGGCGTCGGCCGGCGAACCGGCCCACCCGGCGAGGGCGGCCCGCAGCGTTTTCCGGCGCTGCGCGAACGCCGCGTCGACGACGGTGAACAGTCGGCGGCGAGCGTCCTCGTCCATCGACCACGCGGGATCCGGGTGCCGGTCGATGCGCACCAGGCCGGACTCCACCTGCGGTACCGGCCAGAAGACACTGCGGCCCACCGCACCGGCGCGGCGCACCTCGCCGAAGTAGGCGGCCTTCACGCTCGGCACGCCGTAGACCTTGCTGCCGGGCGGGGCCGCCAACCGGTCGGCGACCTCGGACTGCACCATCACCAGGGCGGTGCGCAGCGTGGGAATCAGCGCGAGCAGATGCAGCAGCACCGGCACGGCGACGTTGTAGGGCAGATTGGCCACGAGCGCGGTGGGGGCACCGGGAACATCGCCCGCCCGCACGCGCAACGCGTCGGCCTCGACCACGGTGAGGCGACTCGCCCGCGAGCCCGCACGCTCCGCGACGGTACGTGGAAGCCGTTGCGAGAGAACGGGATCGATTTCCACGGCCACCACGGAGTCCACCACGTCGAGCAGAGCCAGGGTCAGCGAACCCAGACCGGGACCGACTTCGAGCACGGTGTCGTCGGCGCCCACTCCCGCGGCGACGACGATGCGTCGCACGGTGTTCGCGTCGTGCACGAAGTTCTGACCCAGCGTCTTGGTGGGGCGAACCCCGATCTCCGCCGCCAGGGCGCGAACCTCGGCCGGACCGAGGAGCGAAACGTTGTCGGACACCGGTAGAGACTATCCGGCCTCGGGCGAGCGCCCGGACGTCAGCGCAGGCCGAGTCGGCTGGTGCAGGACGGCCACGCGCCCCACCCCTGACTCTGCTGGGTGATCGTCGCGATGGCGATCTGCTCCTCGCGGGTCGCGAGGTCGGCGCGCGGTGCGTACTTCAGACCGCCCTGGCGTTCCCAGGTGTTCTGATCGAACTGCACACCGCCGTAGTAGCCGTTGCCGGTGTTGATGGACCAGTTGCCCGTGGCCTCGCACTGCGCGAGCGCATCCCAGATGGCGCCGTTCTCGACCGGCGGAACCTCGGTCTGGGGCTTGGATCCGACGCGCACGACCTTGGGTACCGGCGGGGTCAGGACCTTGGTGGCCATCAACGTCCGACCGACCTCGACGCCGTTGACCCTCTTCACCGAGTACAGCGCATTCTGCTCACCGGGCGCACCGGCGGATTCCTCGACCGTCACGCTCTGGTTCATCGTCGGGTCCTCGACACGCTCGTCCGGTGCCGGGACGGGCTCGGTGAGCGCGACGCTCTCGACCGTGGTGCGCGTGACGGTGATGGTCTGGCCGTCGGCGAGCGGGGTGTCCGCGGCGGGTTCGACGATGTCGGCCGGGGCGAGCGGAGCGCCGGCCGACTCGAGCAGGTCCGCGACGGTGGGAGCGGCGAGGCGCATCGGGGTGGGCTCGGACGCCCCGTCGACCAGGGTGACCGCCTTCGGCAGCACCACGTCGAGGGAAGCGCCGGCGAGCGGGATCTCGGTGGACGTGGGCTCGTCGACGTGCACGTCCGGTGCGATGCCGAGCTCGCCCATGGCCTCGTCGACCGTCGCCGCGGTGGTCCACACGGTGGAGGATTCCCCGTCGACGGTGAGGGCGACTTCGCGGGCGCGCTTGAGCACGACGGTCTCGCCGTCGGTCAGCGGGGCGTCGATGGCGGGCTCCACGACGTCGCGGTCCCCGGTCTCGTACCCGGCGGCCTCCAGGGCGCCGCGGACGTCGGACGTCATCGTCGACAACTGGACTTCCTGGCCGTCCACGGCGACCGTCACGGTCTTGTGCTGCGCCACGGCAACCGACGCACCGATGACGAGCGTGGCGAGCAGAGCGGCGACCACCACGTACAGCAGACGCGAGCGCGCGGAGTTCAGTCGGGCTACGTGCGACATGCGTTCTTCTCACTGACGAGCACTGGTGGATCCCTCACTGCGGTACTGGGACGCCGATCGAGGTCACGATTCGTGACCTTCGGCGAAGACAACGGTCACGATACGGTAACGGGCGTACCCGTCGATCAGCAACTTCGCCTGCTGGAGGTGGCGCGAAAGTCGCCGTCGTGTGATGTGCTCGTACGGCGGGTACAGCGGATACGAGTCGATGGACCGGTCGCCCGCACCGGCGTTCACCGCGACGACCACCACGACCGAAAAGGCAGCGTTCATGAGCGACGACCACGAGATCATGCAGAAGATCGTTGCGAAGATCGACGCGCAACTGGGGCGCCGAACCGAGGGGCTGCAGGACGAGGTACCCCCCGGCGCCAGCACGCAGGAGGACGACGGAGAGCGCGGACCGCTCGGACGGGACTACCACCTGGCCGGCAAGTACGCGCAGGCTCTGGCCATCAACGAGCCCTCCGTCATCGACCGCGCCGAGTTCGACCGGTTGGTCGAGGAGTACGGCGACTGACCGCTGTACGGAACCAGTGAGGGGCACCCTCGGTCGCGCGGACGGACCGAGGGTGCCCCTCACTCGTGTCCGGCGCGGCAGCAATGAGACGACATCGTTACCTCGTAGCGCTAACGAAACGAGCGTGACCGGCGACACACCGAGCAGAACGTCGGGTCTGTAGCGAGGAGTGCCGGTGGCCAGTGGATCGAAAACCGTCGTGTCCGTCGTTGCGGCCTCGTGCGCCATTGTCCTCGGTGCGTGCGGAACGACGGAGGGAACCGCAGTGAGCGCCCCCGTCGAGCCGTCGTCCAGCGCAGCGGTGGCCTCGACGACCGCCCCTCCCATCGTCCCCGCGCCGAACAGCATCGATTCTGCTGAGTCCAACGGTGCAGGCGACGCGACGAGTGACGCACCGGCGCAGCCCGTTCCTTGCGTCGACCCCGATTCGCCGATGGTGGCTGATGCGGTCGCGAGCCTGGGCCTCGATCAGTGGGGCGGCACCTTCGCGATCGACGACCACACGCCGGGTACCAGCGACGAGGGATGCCCGGAATTCGAATGGGCTCGCGCGACCGCCACCGGGAGCGGCCATGTCACCGTCACGTCCCACATTCTCTTCTTCCACAACAGCGGCCGGTACTTGGGCACGGCCACCTCCGACGCCTACAGCTACACCTCGGTGATCGGAGCCTCGGACACCGCGGTGCAGGTTCTCTACCGATGGCTCGACTCCGACGACGCGTTCTGCTGCCCGTCGAACGAGTCCGTCGTGGACTTCGAATGGGACGGAACGTCGGTGACGCCCTACGGCGAATTTCCCCCACCTCAGGAGTGACCGGCCGGCCGGAGCTACAGCCGCAGATAGATCTCGGTGTTGATCTTCTCCGCCGCCGCCTGCAGTCTCGAGCGACCCTTCGCGCTCTCGGTGATGCCGACGACCGCGTCGATGAGTTCCGCGTCGTCGTTGCGCTCCCGCAACCCGGCGGCGATCCATTCCATCCGCTCGACGAAGGCCGGATCGAGATGATGCGATCGAACGGTGGCCGGACTCACGTCGGTGGACAGAGTCTCGCTCCGTCCGCCGGCGATGCGCAGACACAGCGCCGTGGAGATGCACTTGAGGCACGCGCCGCAGTTGTAGGTGTCGGGAAGATCCTGATGGCAGACCCGTAGATTGTTCAGTGCGGCAGGGTAATCCGCCAGCTCGGCGATCTTGGTCGGACGCCACGGATCGTCGTCGTCGTGCACGATCCTCACCCGTTCCGACGACCACAACGGATCCAGATGGGGATGCGATCCGCGGATGACCGTGGTCGGCGGACTGCTGGGCACCACCACGGCCGCCAGAACCGGGCTCAACGCGAGCGCGACGTGTGCGAGCGCCGGGCCGTGGTAGATCCGCCCCCAGGGCACCCGCAACGGGTCGCTCACCGACCGCACCGTGGTGCGCACCACGATCAGTTCCTTCCCCAGCTCGTCGGCGGCACGACGGGCGCGGTCGACGGCCAGGCGTGCGGCCGAACTCTCGGGGTCCGCGATGTCGAACCCCAGCACGAAGATCAGGTGAGTGACCTCGTCGCCGTGTTTGCGCACGGCGTGGAACGAATCGACGCCCAGACTGAAGAAGCACCCCACGCCGCGACCGTCCCGCGCTGCGGGCAATACCGACGACGCCTAGAGCCGTTCGACCATGAGCGGGACCGCGTCGACCTCGGGAAACCATGACGCCAACAGCGTGACCGCCGCGGCTGCACCGGCCCGCTGCGCCCGATCGACGGCCGGTGAGACGTCCGCACCGGCCCGAAGATCGAGCGACGTGGCCATCCGGGCCGCGATGGGATGAATCGCCGGCACCCAGGGCGCCGTTCCCGTGTCCAACTCGACGTCCGCGCTGGTCTCCATCGTCCACGAGCCGCGGGCGGTGTCGAGGACGGCGGCAATGGCTGTGTCACTGCGCTTCTCGACGCGAGCGGTCATCGGATAGCGGCGGCGGGCCAATGTGCGCACGGACGTAGAACCTCTCGAAAGTGCCGGTCGACGCCCCCGCGAGTCGAACTGTCGGGAGAATGAATACCACAGCGATCCGACCGGTTTGTCGGAACTGTCCGCGGCGCCCGTCCCACGCCGAGTGAGGGTGCCGTTCGGTCCGTCTCGGGAGGTGAGGGTGCCCCTGACTTCGAGTGGCGCGGGCCCCACCCCGAGTGAGGGTGCCGTTCGGTCCGTCTCGGGAGGTGAGGGTGCCCCTGACTCCGAGCGGCGCGGGCGCGGCGCACCCCGGCGCCGCTCACTAGCGCCCGTACACCCGCTCCGCGGTGGCCGTGGCGAGCGCCGCGATCTCCTCCGGCGTCTGGCCGCGCGCCTCGGCCAGAGCGCGGGCGGTGTACGGGAGGCAGTACGGCTCGTTGGGCGCACCGCGATACGGGTGCGGGGTGAGGAAGGGCGCGTCGGTCTCGAGCAGGAACAGATGGTCCGGAACCATGGTCGCGGCCTCGCGCAGTTCGTGGGAGTTCTTGAAGCTGACCGTCCCCGAGAAGCTCAGTACGTACCCGTTGTCCACACACACCTGCGCCATCTCCGGACCCGACGAGAAGCAGTGGAAGATCACCGTCTCCGGCGCGCCCTCGTCGAGGAGCACCTGCAGGACGTCGTGATCGGCCTCGCGGTTGTGGATCATCAGGGGCTTGCCGACGCGTTTCGCCAGGTCGATGTGCCACCGGAAGCCCTCGACCTGATCCTCGACGTCGGCGCAGCCGTCGAGCTTGCCGGGCCAGTAGTAGTCGAGGCCGGTCTCCCCCACCGCGACGGTGCGCGGATCGCGGGAGAGCCGTTCGATCTCGGCCTTGACCTCCTCGGTGAGCACGTTCGCCCGAGTCGGGTGGATGGCCGTCGCAGCCCGCACGCGGGAATCCCAGTGCGCGGCGTCGACCGCGAATCGGGCGGCGTCGAGATCGTCGGCCACCGTGACCGCCCGCCCGACGCCCACCGATTGCGCTCGGTCCATCAGGGCGGTGACGGACGCGGCGTCGGTCGCGCCGCACGCATCGAGGTGGGTGTGCGCATCGACGAGCGGGGCCAGCGGGGTGGGCAGGTCCGGAGCCGGACGGGTTCGGGGCTGCTTGGGGGCGGGCGTGGTTTCGGGCACGAAAGCTAGAGTAAGCGCCACCATGACTGAGATCTCCGACGCCGCGACCAGGCCGCCGTTCTACATCACCACCGCGATCGCCTACCCCAACGGCGATCCGCACATCGGTCACGCCTACGAGTACATCTCCAGCGACGTGGTGGCTCGGTTCAAGCGGCTCGACGGGTTCGACGTCCGGTTCCTCACCGGTACCGACGAGCACGGGTTGAAGATGTCGCAGACCGCGGCGAAGGAAGGCATCCCCACCGCGGACCTCGCCCGACGCAATTCCGACGCCTTCCAGGCGATGCAGAACGCTCTGAAGATCACGTTCGATCGGTTCATCCGCACCACCGACGCCGATCACCTCGAGGCGAGCCGCACCCTGTGGTCCAGGATGGCCGATGCCGGCGACATCTACCTCGACACCTACAGCGGCTGGTACTCGGTGCGCGACGAGGCGTACTACGCCGAGGGCGAGACGACGGTGCGCGAGGACGGCAGCCGCGTCTCCACCGAGACGGGCACCGAGGTGGAGTGGACCGAGGAGTCGACCTACAACTTTCGGTTGTCCGCCTACCAGGATCGGTTGCTGGCGCACTACGAGGCACATCCCGAGTTCCTGGCGCCGGCAACACGATTGAACGAGATCACCAGCTTCGTGCGCAGCGGACTCAAGGACCTGTCCATCTCCCGATCGACGTTCGACTGGGGAGTCCAGGTTCCCGGCGACCCGGCACACGTGATGTACGTGTGGGTGGACGCGCTGACGAACTACATCACCGGCGTCGGTTACCCCGATACCGAGGGCGAGTTCGCGAAGTTCTGGCCGGCCGATCTGCACATGATCGGCAAGGACATCACGCGATTCCACACCGTGTTCTGGCCGGCCTTCCTGATGTCCGCGGGTATCGAACTGCCGAAACGCGTGTTCGCCCACGGCTTTCTGTACAACAAGGGCGAGAAGATGTCGAAGTCGGTCGGCAACGTCGTCGACCCCTACGCACTGATCGAGGCGTACGGACTGGATGCGGTGCGCTTCTTCCTGCTGCGCGAGGTCTCGTTCGGCCAGGACGGCAGCTACAGCCACGAGGCGATCGTGATGCGCATCAACGCGGACCTCGCCAACGAGCTCGGCAACCTCGCGCAGCGCTCGCTGTCGATGGTCGCCAAGAACCTCGATGCACAGGTACCCACCCCCGGCCCCCTCACCGAGGAGGACGAGGCGATGCTGGCGCGCGTCGACGCGCTGCCGAACATCGTTCGCGCCCAGGTCGACGCGCAGGAACTGCACCTGTACCTGGAATCGATCTGGTCGGTGCTCGGTGAGACGAACCGCTACTTCTCGGCGCAGGAGCCGTGGGTGCTGCGCAAGACCGACCCGGCGCGCATGGCCACCGTGCTCTACGTGACCCTCGAGGTCCTGCGCGTGACGGTGTTGCTGACCCAACCGGTGATGCCCGACGCCACGGCGCGTCTGCTGGACCTGCTGGGGGTGACCGACCGGGACTTCGCCTCGGCCGGAACGCGTCTGACTCCGGGCGTCGCCCTCCCCAAGCCCGTCGGAGTGTTCCCGCGATACGTCGAGCCGGAGGACTGACCCCCCGGGGTCCGACGGGCTTCGAAGGGCCCCGACTCGTCAGTCGTGCGCCAGCTTCTCCAGTTCCTCGAGCGCGTTGTCGAGATGGGTGAGGAGGCGCTGCAACGACGGAACGCTGCGACGGTCACCGACCAGACCGAAGTTCACGTTGTCCGCGTTGGTGGCGAGCGTGATGTTCAGCGCCTGCCCGTCGAGCACGATGGACATGGGGTACACACCGTCCAATCGTGCACCGTTCCAGTACATCTCGGCGGAGGGCCCCGGGACGTTGGAGATGATGATGTTGAACGGCGGCGGGGTGTTGCGCACGAATCCCGGCACCGGGGTGAGCAACAGCGGAGCCATGACCGCTGCGCCGTAACCCAGGGCCTGCAGCGGCGACAGTCCGCGAATCATGTTCTTGGAGTCGTTCATCGAGCTCACGACCGAGGCCAGGCGTCGGTCCGCGTCGGGCTCGTGGGTTCCGAGGTTGCACAGCACCGTGGTGACCGAGTTGCCGCCGACCGCGTCGGAACCCGCTTCACGCGTGGACACCGGCACCATCGCGACGAGGGGCGCCTCGGGAAGAGCGTTGCGGTCCAACAGGTACGAGCGCAACGCACCCGCGCACATGGCCAACACGATGTCGTTGAGCGTCACTCCCAGTGTGGCGGCGATGTCCTTCATCCGCGACTTGGACCACTGCTGCGATGCGAAACGTCGGGCGCCGCCGATGGGGACGTTGAGCATGGTGCGCGGGGCGGTCAACGGCAACACCATGTCGTTGCCCCGTACCTTGCCGAGACCGATCTTGGCGACGGCGCCACCGAATCCGGCGAGCTCACCCGCGGTCTTCACACCCGTCGACACCCCGGAGGTGATGGTGGCCAGCGTTCCGGGCGTCTGGACCGCCGGGGCCCTGCTCTTCTCGAACAGCTTGGGGGCCCAGATCGGCCCGGAGTCGCGGGCGTCGGGATCGCACGTGAGGGTCTTCTCGAACAGCTTGAGCGCGGACACACCGTCGACGAGCGAGTGGTGGATCTTGCTGTAGAGCGCCACGCGGCCGTCCGCGAGGCCCTCGATGATGTGCAGTTCCCACATCGGCCGGTGGCGATCCAGCGGCGCGCTGTGTTCGGCGGAGACGTAGCGCAGGAGTTCCCGGACCCGCCCGGGTCGCGGCAGCATGATGCGCCGGACATGGTGTTCGAAGTCGAGTTCGTCGTCGTAGACCCACCGCACGGTGCCCATGAAGTTGACCGGGGGCGCCGGGCGTTTGCGGAACAGCTTGTAGACCTCGGTGGACTGGGCGAACTTCTCGTAGATCTGCATGCCGAAGTCCTCTCCGGCATCCTCCGGCGGTACGAACAGCTGCAATCCCCCGACGTGCATGGGGTGCTCTCGGGTCTCGGCGAGCAAGAACATCGACTCCGTGAACGGCATGAACGGCATTGAGCGGTACCTCTCCAGACTGGCGATCCACGTGATCTCGACGACCGTTCGTCCGTGACGTGACGCGCAGTACCACTATCGGTACTCCACATCACGAAACAGCATCGGTACCGACAACGTGGGGTCACGGTGTGACCCCAGTTACAACTATTCCTCGAGATCGTGTTTCATCGGAGCCCTATCGTGCGATTCATAGGACGACAAAGGAAACGGAGGGCCGCCACGTGAGCATCGCCTCGGTCAACACGCGCAACGCCCAACCCCACGGTCGGTCTGTGGTGGACGGGTACGTCATCTCGTCGGCGGCGCGGGCGCGCTCGGCGCTGCAACAGGGCGTGCCGATGTCGGCACCCTCCGTCGAACGCTCGGTCTTCCCCGGTGGCAGCGTGCAGTCGAAGGCGCTCGCCGCCTACCTTCGCTCCACCGTTCGTCCGTTCCTCAAGGTCTGGGCGCGTAGCCAGGCACTTCCCTGGCCGAACTCGCTCATCGACCAGGCGGCCCGCGTCATCCCGCCCGTGGCCGACACCTCCTGCGCGCCTGTGCGCCTCGAGCACTGCCGCGCGGAGTGGATCCGCACCGGCACCCCGCGTCGGGCCGGAAGCGACGGCCGTTCCGCCCGTCCGGACCGTCACTCGGATCGAGACCGGGTGGTTCTCTACATGCACGGCGGCGCGTTCGTCGTGTGCGGGCTCAACAGTCACCGTCGCCTCACCTCGCGCATCGCGAAGTCCACCGGCGCCGACGTGCTGTCGGTCGATTACCGCATGATGCCCAAGAACCCGATCGCGCACGCGGTCGAGGACGGCGTCGACGGCTTCCGTTTCCTGCTCGAGTGCGGCTATCTGCCCGAGCAGATCTTCATCGCCGGGGACTCGGCCGGCGGCTACCTCGCTCTGATGGTCGCGCTGACCCTCGAATCCCAGGGTCTGCCGAGAGCCGCGGGCGTCATCGCGCTCTCGCCCCTCACCGATCTGAACCCGTCTCGCAAGATGGCGCACCCCAACTCGCACACGTGCCCCGTGTTCCCCCGATCCTCGCTGCCCGCGCTCACGGTGCTGGCCGACAAGGTCGATGCGCGCATCGTCGTCGACGGCGAACGCGGCCCGCGCATCTGCCCGGTGGACGCCGACCTGTCGTCCATGCCGCCGGTTCTCATCCAGGTGGGGTCGACGGAGATGGTCTACCCCGACTCAGAGCTCATGGCGGAGCGCCTGGGCGAGGCCGGAATCGAGTGCCACCTCCAGGTGTGGGAGGACCAGGTGCACGTCTTCCAGGCCGCCGACTTCGTTCCGGAGTCCGATCGGGCCATCGCCGAGATCGGGGCGTTCGTCGACGCCCGCGCTCGTCAGACGGCTTGCGCACGTTCGTAACTCGTCGTCTCACGCGATTTGCGTCGATAGCGCCGTGCAGGTGTGAACTGTCGGTTACATTTACTTCATGGCCGTCAGTGGTAACAGAGAAGTAGACATCGAAGCCGAACCGTCCAAGGTGATGGCGGTGATCGCCGACGTCGAGGGCCTGCCCTCCTGGTCGGACGTACACAAGAAGGTCTCGGTGGTCACTCGGGACGACCAGGACCGTCCGGTGCGCGTCGAGATGACGGTCAGCATCATGGGTTTCACCGACGAGCAGGTCCTCGAGTACACGTGGGGCGAGAACTCCGTGGCCTGGGACATGGTGGAGAGCACCCAGCAGAAGTCGCAGCACGCCGAGTACCGGCTGACCCCGACCGACAAGGGCACCCACGTCGAGTTCGAGATGACCCTCGATCCGAAGATTCCGGTGCCGGGGTTCATCGTCAAGCGCGGCACGAAGTCCGTCCTCGAGACCGCGACCGACGGGTTGCGTCAGCAGGTCGTCGGCTGACGCGCTAACGCGCGGCCAACACCGCCTCGTACAACTCACGCTTGGACACCGCCGCCGCGGTGGTCGCCGCGACCCTCGCACACGCATCCTTGAGCCCCAGGCCGGCCCGAACCAGGTCCTCCACCTCGGCCACCAGGTCCTCGGGTTCGACCACCGCGGGGGTCGCGGCGGCGAGCACCACCGTGATCTCGCCGCGGACACCGCCGGCGGCCCACGCGGCGAGCTCCTCGAGCGGTCCGCGCTTGACCTCCTCGTAGGTCTTGGTCAGCTCCCGGCACACGGCGGCGCGTCGATCGCCCCCCAACACCTCCACGGCGTCGACCAGACATTCCGCCAACCGGTGCGGCGCCTCGAAGAACACGACGGCGCGCGATTCGGTGGTCAGGGTCTGCATCCACGCCCGTCGCTGTCCGCGCTTGCGGGGCGCGAAACCGTCGAAGCAGAACCGCTCGACCGGGAGTCCGGACAGCGCCAGCGCCGTCGTGACCGCGGACGGACCAGGCAGGCACGTCACCGCGATACCGGCGTCGACACACGCCGCCACCAATCGGTATCCCGGATCGCTCACCGACGGCATCCCCGCGTCGGTCACGAGAACAACCCGCTTTCCCGACGCCATCTCCTCGACCAGCCCCGGGATGCGGTCGATCTCCACCTGGTCGTAGAAGCTCACGATGCGCCCGGTGATGTGCACGGACAGGGCCGTCGCCAACGACTTCGTGCGTCGGGTGTCCTCCGCCGCCACGATGTCGGCCGACGCCAACGCCTCGCGCAGACGCGGCGACGCGTCTCCCGGATCGCCCATGGGTGTCGCTGCGAGCACCAGCACGCGTCGTCCTCTCTCTCGTCGGTCGGCCGCGAAGCCTACGATCGTGACGTGACCCTGCTGACCGATCGCGCCGATCCCGCGCGCGCACGTTCGGTGGGAACGTACTCCGCACCCGGACCCAGTCTGCCCCCCGCCGTGTTCGGCCCCGCCGACCGCATGCGCGGGTGGATCGCGACCGGCATCGTCACCCTCGTCGCGGCCATCACCCGATTCACCATGCTGGGCTACCCGACCGATGCGGGAACACCCGTCTTCGACGAGAAGCACTACGCCCCGCAGGGGTACCAGGTGCTCACCGGCGGCACGTGGGTCGAGGACAACCCCGGCTACGGACTGGTGGTGCACCCACCGATCGGCAAACAACTCCTCGCCCTCGGCGAAGCCGTCTTCGGGTACACCGGGTGGGGCTGGCGACTGACGTCGGCCGTGTTCGGCACCCTCCTCGTTCTGCTGGTCGTGCGCATCGTGCGCCGCATGACCCGCTCGACGCTGCTCGGCGTGATCGCGGGCATCCTGCTGATCGTCGACGGCATGAGCTTCGTGACCTCGCGCGTCGGCATGCTCGACATCTTCATGGTCGTGTTCGTCGTCGCTGCGTTCGGCGCGCTGATCCGGGATCGCGACGACGTGCGGGAACGGCTCGACCGCGTCGCCCGGGAAGGGCGCATCGCCGCCACGGTGTGGGGACCGAGGTTCGGCGTGCGCTGGTGGCGGTTCACGGCCGGCGTCATGCTGGGCCTCGCGTGCGGCACCAAGTGGTCCGGCCTCTACTTCGTCGCGTTCTTCGGGCTCCTGTCCGTCGCCTTCGACGTCGCGGCCCGCCGCCAGTACGGCGTGCAGCGCCCGTGGCTGGGTTCGGCGGTGCGCGACGTCGGTCCGGCGCTGTACGCGTTGGTGGCCGTGCCCGTGGTCGTCTATCTCGCGAGCTACTCCGGCTGGTTCGCCAGCGAGACCGCCGTGAACCGGAACGCGGTGGGAACCGACATCGGGACGGACGGAACCTTCTCCTTCGTTCCCGACGCACTGCGCTCGCTCTGGTATTACAGCGGCAACGTTCTCTCGTTCCACAGTGGGCTGACCAACTCCGCCGGCAACATCCACCCCTGGGAGAGCAAGCCGTGGACGTGGCCCATGGGACTGCGGCCGATGCTCTACTACTTCGCCGACGGAGAACGCATCGCCCGATGCGGCGAGGAGGGCAACTGCGTCAGGGCGATCATGCTCATCGGCACCCCGGCCCTGTGGTGGCTCGCGTTTCCCGTGCTCGCCTGGGCGCTCTGGAGCACCGTCGCACGCCGGGACTGGCGCTACGCCGCCGTGATCGTGGGATACGCGGCCGGCATCGTGCCGTGGTTCTTCTCCCTGGACCGCCAGATGTACTACTTCTACGCGGCCCCGCTCGCCCCGTTCCTGGTGATGGGAACGACCCTGGTGCTCGGCGACATCCTCGGCCGAGCCCGACGCGGCGAGCGGCGCACCCTGGGACTGTTGGTCGTCGCCCTGTACGTGGCGGTGGTCGTCGCCAACTTCGTCTGGCTGTGGCCGATCCTCACCGGAGCCTCGATCACCGACACGATGTGGCAACAACAGTTGTGGTTGCCCAGCTGGCGATGACCGCAAGGTCGTCACGAGCCGAACAGGTGTGCTACACCTGGAACCCATGAACCAGACCGAGAGCGCACAACCAGCCTCCGGCCTTCCCGGGCACACACGACCGGCCTCCGGCCTCCCCGGCGACCCACGACCGGCCTCCGGCCTCCCCGGCGACCCACGACCGGCCTCCGGCCTTCCCGACGGCCCCCGGTCCGACGCGGCCACCGACCTCGGCCGCCTGCTGGTCTCGCTCGGCGGTTCCATCTCCGACGAGGACGATCTGATGATGCTCCTCGATCGACTCGTCCACGCCACGGTGGGCGCCATCGAGGGCGCCGACTGCGCCGGGGTCACGATCGACCTGGGCGGTCGCCTCTACACCGCCGTCCACACCGACGAACGCACGTTGGCCGTGGACGCCGACCAGTACTCGGCGAACGACGGCCCCTGCCTCGAGGCCGCACGTACCGGCGAGGTGGTCCGCGTGGACGTCGACGAGTCCGCAGCGCGGTGGCCCGCATTCACCGCAGCGGCGCAGAAGGAGGGAATCCACTCCTTCCTCGCCGCCCCGCTGATGACCGCGGAGACCTCTCTCGGCGCACTCAACCTCTACGGCGCCCGCGTCTCTGCGTTCGAGAACGTGGACGCCGCCTTCGTCGAGATGCTGACCCGCGGGATCTCGCGGTCCATCGCGGACTTCGCGCGCTACCGCTCGGCGACCGAGGTGGCCGACCAACTCCGCGAGGCGATGTCGCACCGAGCCCCGATCGAGCAGGCCAAGGGCATTCTCATGGCCATGCACCGCGTCGACGCGGAGGCCGCGTTCTCGATCCTGCGGGAGCAGTCCCAGTCGTCCAATCGCAAACTGCGCGACATCGCCGCCGACGTGGTGTCCGCATTCAGCGCGGCGAACGGAAAGGCCTGACGGGCGACCGTCAGCGGCGGCGACTCAGTCGGCCACCGAAGAGACGGTCGACGCTGTAGGCGCCCGCACCGGTCCCGGCCAGCAGCAACGCACCGGCGCCGAGCGCGACGACCAGCTCCCACCCACCGTTCTCCACGAAGACTCCGTTCTCGAGGTGCACGAAGATCAGCGCACCCATCATGTTGACGAACAGCAGCAGTCCCGCGAGCGGCGTGAGCACGCCGAGGATCAGCGCGGCGCCGCCGATGAGCTCCACGAACGTGGCGAAGTAGGCGGAGATCTCCGGCATCGGGATTCCCATGTCGGTGAACGCGGCCTGCGTTCCCTCGATGCCGTTGGTGTCGAACTTCTGCCAACCGTGGGCGACGAAGACGACGCCCAGGCCGATGCGGGCCACCAGGGCGGCGAAATCTCGAACGAAAGCGGTCTTCACGGTGTGGTCCTCCACGGAGCTGGGTCGGATGTCGAGTCGAATGTGTCGGGCAGAGGATGACACAGGCGAAGTTGAAGCGTCAACTAAGTGCCGTCGGGCCGGCTCGGCTCGACCTTCAGGGCGGTACGAACGAGCTTCACCGCGTCGTCGTCCCCGATCCCGGCCCGCCGCGCGGCGTGCACGTACTCCGTCGCCGCGCGTTGCACGGCCGTTCGCGACGGATCCGGACCCGACGCGACGAAGGTGCCGGACCGACCCCGCGTGACGATGACACCGTCCTGCTCGAGCGCTCGATAGGCCTTCGCGACCGTGTTCGGCGCGATGTCGAGGTCCGCGGCCATTCCCCGCACCGTCGGCAGCTTCGACCCCGCGATCAACTGACCGCGCCTCACCTGTGCAACCACCAGCGCTCGCAACTGTTCGAACGGCGGAACCGGCGAATCATGGTCGATCTCGAATGTCATGTCCCCTCTTCGATCTCCCCGACCGATGCCATACTCCAGCAATGTCCGATGACTCTCGACCGAACTCCGTCCCCGACTCGAACGTCACCATCTTTCACAACCCACGGTGCTCCACGTCGCGCACCGTCCTGAAGATGATTCGAGACAAAGGGGTCGAACCGACCGTCGTGAAGTACCTCGACTCCCCCTGGGACGAGACGGGACTGCGCGCCCTGCTCTCCGACGCCGGTCTCACCCCGAGCCGGGCAGTGCGGCGTCGGGAACAGCTGTACAAGGACCTCGGCCTCGCGAACGCCGACGACGAGACCCTCCTCGCCGCGATGGTCGAGCATCCGATCCTCGTGGAACGGCCCTTCGTGGTGACCGCCCGCGGCACCGTCCTCGCCCGGCCGGCAGACTCCGTCGACTCGGTTCTCTGACACCGGCACGGCCGGCACAGTCTCGTCAGGCGAGCGAATCCCTCGCGATGGGGCACGACATGCACCGCGGGCCGCCGCGACCGGAACCGAGTTCGGAACCCGCGATGCGCAACACCTCGATACCCGACGCTTCCAGCCGGGCGTTCGTCTCGACGTTGCGTTCGTAGGCGACGACGACGCCGGGTGCGAGCGCGAGAGTGTTGTTGCCGTCGTCCCACTGCTCGCGTTCGGCCGTGACGTTGTCCAGTCCGGTGTCGATGACGCGAAGTTTGGCGATCCCCATCGCGTCGGCGGCCGCGTCGAGGAACGGATCGGCGCCGCGTATCCGGACGTCGTCGCCCTCCCGCCGAATGGTGAACGCGGACAGCGTGTCCTGAATGATCGGGTACATCACCACCGCGTCCGTGTCGACCATCGTGCACACGGTGTCCAGGTGCATCGATGCTCGCTCCTGCGTGATCGGTACCACCAGAACCGTGTGCGCGAGCTCGTCGTCGAACAGACTGCGCGCCAACGCTTCCGCCCCGGCCGGGGTGGTCCGTTCCCCCACCCCGACGGCCACCACACCCGGTGCGAGAAGCAGCACGTCGCCGCCCTCGACGGGCGCGGTGTGCGACTCGTAGGCACGACGCACACCGAGGAACCGCGGATGGAAGGCGTAGATCAGATCCGTCAGGGACGTCTCCCGCACGCGAGCGGCCAGTGCGAGCGCGGTGGTCGCGACACGCGTGCCGATCCAGAACGACGAGTCCCGCGTGAACAGCAGGTTGGGCAGTGGGTCGATGACGAAGTCGGCGCCGTGGTGCATGCGGCGGACCAGCGAGACCCCGGAGCTGTCGGCGATGGGAAGTTCGTCGAACGTCATGCCCGCCATGAGTACGTTCGCCAGCTCGGGCGCGGGCAGCGCCCGCAGGTAGGTCGCGAGATCCCGAGCGAGCACGTGCCCCAGACGGCGCGCGTCGACCGCGGCGGCGACCCCCTGAACCCGCGCCGCCCCGCTGACCTCCAGGGTCTGGGTGAGCAGATCGCCGAGCAGGAGGACCTCGACGCCGCGTCCGACGAGCAGGTCGGCGAACGCGTCGTGCTCCTCGCGCGCCCGGTCCACCCACGGCAGACCGTCGAACAGCAGTTGATCGTTGTTGCGCGGGGTCAGCCGACGCAGTTCGTCACCGGGGCGATGCAGGAGCACCGAGCGCAGCGTTCCCACCTCGGAATCGGCGCCGAGGGTCACGGCAGCCGGGGACGCGTCGTCGGTCATGGGTCGACGGTAGCCCCGAGCGGGGCTCCGTGCGCACCGCGAACGATCAGGCTCGCGGCAGCAGTTTCGTGAACTGGGCGTTGGCTGCCCGCATCAGGATCTCGTAGGGGCGGGCGAACTTGCGAGAGATCCAGTACAGGACGCGAATGTCGTTGGAGGAGTAGACCAGGAAGTGTCCGCGGGCCATGCCGTCGAGGATCTTCGTGGCCACGGCCTCGGGCAGCGCGGCGCGGGACTCGAACCGGTGCTGCAGTTTCTGCACCCGCGGGTCGTTCCGATCGACACCCGCGATCTGGACGGTCTCGACGAGCGGCGTCTTCACCGCACCCGGCACCACCAGGCTCACCCCGATGCCGTGGCGCTCGAGATCGAACCGCAGCACCTCCGACACCCCGCGCAGGCCGTACTTCGATGCGCTGTACGCGGCGTGCCACGGGTAGGCCAACAGGCCGGCCGACGAGGAGACGTTCACCAGATAGCCCCCGCGACCGGCGGCGATCATCGGCGGCAGGAAGGTCTCGATGACGTGGATCGGACCCATCAGGTTCACGTCGATCATCGACTTCCAGTGCCGGTGCTCGAGATTCTCCACCGTCCCCCAGGCCGAGATGCCCGCGACGTTCATGACGACGTCCAGGCTGCCCATCTCGGCGTGCACCTCGGCGCCGAACTCGGTCACGGCCTCGTGATCGGAGATGTCGAGTGCTCGTGCGAGACAGGTGATTCCCGTCGTGGCCGCGATGTCGTCCACCACCGCCGCAAGACCGTCGGCCGCGATGTCGGTGAGCACCGGCCGAGCCCCGGCCGCGGCCACCGCGTGCGCCGTCGCGCGTCCGATTCCGCTGGCGGCGCCGGTGATCAGCACCTTCTTCCCCGCCAGTTCCGACACCGTGATCCGTCGTCCGCGTAGCACCATGGTCGAACCCTACCGTCGGTGATCCGCGCACCACACCGACTTGTCACCACCGACGGAACAGGGCCAGAATCGTGTGTCATGGCACTCATCTCCCCCGGTTTCACCGGCCGCAGGCGCGGTGACGAGAGTCGTACGCCTCCGGGTCAGTACCTCACGAAGGACTTCCCCGTCCTCGCGATCGGCCCCTCGCCCGCGGTGTCGCCCGAATCGTGGACGCTCGAGATCGTCACCGAGAGCGGCGAGAGTCGGCGGTGGACCCACGACGAGTTCGAACAGTTGCCCACCGAGACACCGACGGTCGACATCCACTGCGTCACGAAGTGGTCGAAACTGGACACGCGGTGGCGCGGCGTCTCTCTCGACGTTCTCCTCGACGGCATGACCACCGATGCCGGATACGCGGTCGCCCACGGCGTCGACGGCTACACCACGAACCTGCCCCTCGCCGATCTTCGGGGCGGGAAGGCGTGGGTGGTCACCGAGTTCGACGGCGCTCCCCTCACCCGTGAACACGGCGGTCCGGCTCGGCTGCTGGTACCGCACCTGTACTTCTGGAAGTCGGCCAAGTGGCTGTCCCGGCTCGAGCTGACGGTCGAGGACGAGCCGGGGTTCTGGGAGCGCGGCGGCTACCACGATTACGGCGATCCCTGGCGCGAGCAGCGCTACCAGGGCGACTGATCGGCGGTGCCCACCGACGATCGCGCCATCCCGTGGACGGTGGCCTCGGTCGCCGACGTGCGTCGGGAGACGCCGACGGCGCACACACTGGTTCTCGACGTCGACGGCTGGCGCGGTCACCGCGCCGGCCAACACGTCGACGTGCGGCTGACCGCCGAAGACGGCTACACCGCCCAACGCAGCTACTCCCTCGCGTCGGAACCGACGCCGGCACGCGACGGGACGACGCGACTCGAGATCACGGTGCAATCCGTGCCCGACGGCGAGGTGTCGTCGTACCTCATCGGCCACGTCACCGCCGGTGACCGCCTCGAGATCCGCGGGCCCATCGGACGCTGGTTCGTGTGGCCGCCGCCGCCCACGACCGACACGGCGGCATCGCCGGTTCTTCTGGTGGGTGGCGGTTCCGGCATCGTTCCGCTGCGGGCGATGATGAGGGCCCGCGGCGACTCCGGGATTCCGTTCCGTGTCGTCTACTCGGTGCGCGAGCCGGACGAGATCTACTACGCGACGGACTTCGAGCACCCGGCAGCGGGGATCGAGGTGGCCACCCTGTTCACCCGACGTGCGCCTCGCGGAGCGGAACGGCCGGGCTCGGCGGTGAGGCGACCCCTCGGGCGCATCACCGTCGACGACATCGACGCCTTCGGCTGGCCCGCGAGCACGTCACCGCACTGCTACGTGTGCGGCCCGACGGGGTTCGTCGACACCGTCGCGGATCTGTTGGTCGACCGCGGTCATTCGCCGTCCCGCATTCGCACCGAACGCTTCGGGCCCAGCTGACGAGCCGGTTCAGAGACGGGTGGACATCTCGTCCTGGAAGTCGCGGACCGTGCGTTCGATTCGGTCCGCGTCGGCATCCTCACCGCGACGACGGGCGTCGTCTGCGCGCGATTGCATCACCCTGATCGCCTTGCGCAGTTCGTTGTCCGACATCCGGCGTTCTGTGGTGTCTCGGGTGGTGGTGTCGTGAGCCATCTCGGACTCCTTCCGTGGGGGCCGCGCAACCCGATACCCCACTGAAGTGGGCTGGGTCACACCGTGCGTCCAGTGTGCCCTGCCCCGACCGCCGACGCCAGAGCTCGCGAGGACCTACTCGCGAGTCAGGAGTGGGCGGGCGCCGACGAGCGGTCTCGCACGAAGCTCGACAGGCTCCGCGATGCGAACTCGCGGAAGTACGGAAGCTTCGCCGGGGGGACCAACGACGGCAGGATCAGGTGCCAGACCTGCTCCATGCGCGCCGGCGCTCCGTCGAGTCGAGCCGTTCCCTCGGCGACCATCAGAACCCCGCTGAGCATCTCCGACACCAGGCACGACGCGGTCTCGGCGTCGAGGGAATCGATCACGTCCCCGTGTTCGATGGCGCGCTCGAACAGGTGCACGAAGATGTTCTGCCACGTCGCGAACACGCTGCCGCGGGTGGGGTCCGGCGCGTCGACCTCGAGCTGCAGCCGGTACATGATGCGGACCAGGTTGTCGGAGTTCGCGAGATCCAGCACCGAGTACGTGATGCCGATGACCGACTCGAGCGCGGGCGAGCGGCTGTCCACCATGCCGGTGCACGCGGTGGTGACACGTTCGCGACCCTCGTCGACGAGCGCGCGGGCGAGTTCTTCCTTGGAGGCGAAATGGAAGTAGAGCGCACCCTTGGTCACCCCGGACTCGGCCGAGACCTGACTCAGGGTCGCGGTGGCGTGTCCGACCCGCAGGAACAGATCGGCCGCCGCCCTCAGGGCCGCCGATCGAGTTGCTTCCGCTCGCAGTTGCCTGACCATGTCGACTCACCTTCTACGCCGTTCATTGCACGCACCGTGGAGTCGTGTGACGTCGTCCACGATCGTGTCTGCTTTATCGCGCGCCTCATGATATGCACACAACCTGCATCATCGTGGGGTCTGACGGTGCACCATGTCGAATTTCCGGCGCTTCGCGCACGCGTGTCGGGTCACGTCACCGAAAAGGCCGCGACAACCGGACTTCGTGTTCGAAAAGCGTGTGCGAAATAAGCGTCGAGAACTCGAGTGTCATTCAGCGAAGAACGACGGATACGAAGATCTCGACGTCCCCGTCGCCGTACAGGCACTCGATCTCGGGGCCCGCGGCACGCTCGATCTCGCCGGCCGCGAGAGCCGCCTCCACCTCGGACCAGGTGTCCTCCACCTTGTCCGGCAATGTCATCGCCGGCGTGAAGACGGCGTACGCACCGGGCGGGAGGTAGACGAAGACGTCGCCCAGGGGAACGTCGTCCTCGGTGTCGCGCGGAACCCCGACCACGGCGTTGCACACTCCGCGCTGGTCCGGCGCATAGACGGTGTAGATCGTGGTTCCCTCGGGTTCGCGCTCGCGCACCCGCTCCCGCAGGAACGACACGAGGTCGCTGGCGCTGCTCTCGGGACCGGGGGCAACCCCCGGGGCCACCAAGCCGGAGAAGAGGGTGCTGGGGCGTGCGACGAGACGATGGTTCACGCGTCGGTCCCGGTGGTCGAACGGTCCGCCGTGGGGATGTACATCTCGATCTTGTAGGCGTGCGGATAAACCTCGTAATCGCCGGTGAATGCGCGGTCGATCGCTCCACTTTCCTCCGCGTGGGTTATCTCGTTCCAAATGGTCGTGAGCACCTTGGGAAACGAACCGACTGCCGAGAATTTGGCGTACGTACCGGCCGGGACTTTGGCGACGACGTGCCCGGCGCGAACCTCACCGCGAACGGCACGGTAACCGACGATCTGCGTGCTGTAGGACCCGATGACGGGAACGAAATCGGTATAGATGGCGCCAAGTGGTTCGCCGATATCCTGGTTGAGAATTCCCGACCACGCCCGCTCGAGGTTCACGTCGTACAGAGATCCGAGCGCGCGCTTGGGACTGCGCACCGGTAGCCCCGCAACCCAGGTTTCGGGAAGGTGGACTAGCTCGAACGACATGGCGGGCTCCCGGGACACGAACGGCGGATCTGGTGTGGGCGGCGGTATTCGATCGATTCCGTGATTCTCGACCCCGCGAGAAAACCCCGGCTGCACGATCCAGCTTGACCGTCACCATACATCGCGGCCATTCACCCAGAACGGACCGTCCGTTATCCCACTTCCTGTTGGCGGAATTCCGCGGTGGCGATCGGAATCCGCGACTCCGCCGGCTCCGGGGCACCGGATCGCCACTGGACGATCGCTGCTCCGGCGAGAATGGCTGCGCCCCCGAGCATCTGAACGGGGGTGATCGCCTGCCCCAACAGGACGCGCGCGGCGACCACCGCGCAGAGCACCTCCACCAGCGCGATCACCGACGCGGTCGAGGCACCGAGGGCGCGCGATCCGACGATGCCCAGCACGTACGCCATGGCGGCGCTGACCACCGCGAGCACCAGTACCGGCACCCACCAGGACAGAACGGATCCCGCGAGGGCCACGTCTGCGGTACCGGCGTGCAGGGGAAGGACACCGAGGGCCCCTGCCGCGAAGATGCCGACGGCGCCGACGGCCAGACCTGCCGCGGAGAGGACGAACGGATCGACGGCGTCGCCCTGCTTCGCGGAGACGACGAAGTAGAAGGCCAGGCAGACCGCGGCCGACAGACCCCAGGCCACACCGACGAGATCGATGCTCGCCCCGCCCGTCACGTCCAGGACGACGACGGCTCCGGTGAGGGCGACGACCACGCCGACCAGCGTCGGGACCGGGGGCCGACGCCGGGTGCGCATCCAGATCCAGCCGATCACCAGTATGGGAGCGAGGTACTCCAACATGAGCGCGACTCCGACCGACAGATGCTGGATCGCGTTGAAGAAGCAGACCTGCGCGCCGGCGACCGCGATGAGTCCGTAGGCGATCACCGTCACCGGCGCGCGCCGCAACCCGGCGATCGCGCTGCGCCCCACGAGGAGAACGAGCGGCAACAACACCACCGCGCCGCCCACGATGCGCGCGAGTACCGCCGCTTCCGGTGACCACCCCGTCTCGGTCAGAGCCTTGCCGAAGGGTCCGGACAGTCCGAACGACACGGCGGACAGCAGGGCGACGAGCACCCCCGATCGGGAGGTGCGGTGAACACCGGGAACGGCGGACATCGACGGGCCTTTCTCGCGGACACAGCGATGCGGCTGCGTCTGTCGATGCAACTGCGGCTGTCATGAGTGAAACGGTAGATTGGTCATGACACTAGAGACGGAGGAGGTCACGAGTCAAATGATTTTTGCTCATGACACACAGTCGGCGCTGGTCTGGGCGGCAGCCCTGGTGAACACCGCGGCCGACGAGGACGACCGGCTCACCGACGTCGCGACCCTGAACCGCCTGCTCGACGACCACGACTGGACCGGCCGCCGCGACGGCACCGACGACGAACTCGACGCCGTCCGAGCCCTGCGGCCTCGATGGCGAACGCTCTGGGACACCGACGACGTCGACCGACTGGTCGGAGCGGTGAACACCATGCTCGCCGAGTCCGACGCACGACCGCACCTGACCAGACACGGTTCGTGGGGATGGCACCTGCACGTGACACGCGACGACGCGCCGCTCGCCGATCGAATGCTCGCCGAGACCGCCGTCGCTCTCGCCGAACTCGTGCGGTCCGGACAACTCGAGCGCCTACGCACCTGCGAGGCCGACGATTGCGATGCCGTCCTGGTCGACCTGTCGCGCAACCGTTCTCGGCGCTACTGCGACACGGGCAATTGCGGCAATCGCACCAACGTGGCGGCCTACCGCGCACGCAAACGCACCTGACGTCCGCGCGACGATCGACCCGCTTCCGCGTGCCCGTCGAGGTGAACGAGTATTCGCAGATTCTGGCTCGCACAGAGGGGCGGCTGGGGGGCGTAGCGGGCGTTGATCGCGACCGTCGTCGGGGATCCGGCGTGAGCCGCGGTTCACCGTTCGGTGGGCGAACAAGTCGTGGAAAATACTGTGCCGGTGATGGTTTGGAGTTCCTGCGCGGCGACGCCGCGGCGCCTCGCTCCGGTTGACGGCGCCGCCGACGCGTGGCTAGATTCGCGATCACGGAGGGCGAACGACGGTTCGGTTCTTTCCCGTCTCGTTCGTTCTCGCCCACACCCCGGGAGCCCAGTCCATGTCGATGTCCACGGTCGGTACCGACACCATCACCCGAACGCACCTGAGCTCGTCCTGGGCTCGCGTCGCCTCGATGCTCGGCGGCATCGTCGAGGATCGCTCCGCCGGCGCTCGCGTGTGGTCGACCGCCGATGTGGAGTACCTCAACTGTGGCGGTTACGGCGCGTTGCTGCTGGGCGCACGGCACCCACGTGTCGTCGACGCGGTGATCGCGCAACTCGGTCGCCATCCGATCTCCACGCGAACGCTCCTCGAACCGCGAGTGGCCGAGGCCGCGGCCGCACTCACCGCGACCCTGCCCGACGCGTTGAGCAAGGTGTACTTCGCCTCGTCGGGCACCGAGGCCACGGAAGCCGCCATCAAGATGGCCTGCGGTGCGGGTCGTTCCCGGTTGATCGGTGCCCGCGGCGGGTACCACGGCAAGACCCTGGGCGCCCTCGCGCTGACGGCGAACCCCGCCTACCAGAACCCCTTTCGCGGTCGATTCGTCCCCGCCGCACATGTGCCCTACGGCGACCTGGCCGCGCTCGACTGCGCGTTGGGGATCGACGGTTCGGACGCGTGCGTGTTCCTCGAGCCGATCCAGGGCGAAGGCGGGGTCACCATGCCCCCGCCCGGGTATCTGTCCGCCGCGGCCGACCTGTGCCACCGCCGCGGGGCGTTGCTGGTGCTCGACGAGATCATGACCGGTCTGGGCCGCACCGGACTCGCCTGGGAGGGCGACCGGGAGAAGGTCGACGCGGATATCGTGCTGGTCGGCAAGAGCCTCGGCGGGGGAATCGTTCCGGTGTCGGCCGCCGTCGCCACTCCCGACGCCTTCCGCGCCTTCGACGTCGATTTCGCCCTCCACACCTCCACCTTCTCCGGCGCGCCGCTGGGGATGGCCGCGGCCTGCGCGGCGCTCGCCGCCATGGAGGAGGAGGGCCTCGTCGCGCGATCCCGACGCGTCGGTGAGCGGCTGTTGCGAGATCTGCGGTCCATCGCAGCCGACCACCCGGGCGGGCCGCTGCTCGACGTGCGCGGGCGTGGGCTGCTGATCGGCCTCGAGTTCACCGATGCCGGTGCGGCCGGGCACTTTCTCCTGTCTCTGCTCGATCACCGCGTCGTCACCAACCACTCCCTCAACGCCGGCCCGGTGGTGCGGCTGACGCCACCGGCGACGATGTCCGACGCGGACGTCGACTGGCTGCTCACCGCGTTCCGGGCCGCGTGCCGCACTACCGCCCACCTCGGTCGCCCCGCCCCGTCGGGGGACCGACCGACCACCGAGGATCACCGATGACCGTCCTGCTGACCGGAGCCTCCGGCGTCGTCGGGATTCCCACCCTCGACGCCCTGCGCCGCACCCATCACGTCACCGCACTCGCCGGCCGCCGGCCGGTCGACGGTGCGGACCGCGTGGTGCACGGCGACCTACGACGACCGCGATTCGGACTGGACGACGTCCAGTGGTCCCTTCTCGCAACCGATCTGGACGTCGTGGTGCACTGCGCCGGGGAAGTCGACTTCGCCGCGGACGCGGATGCCACCGCTGCCCTCAACGTGAACGGGGTCCGCCACGTCACCGAGCTGGCCCGCGAGGCCGGGGCCCGCATGGTGCACGTGAGCACGGCGTTCGTGGAGCAACCGGTGGTCCCGGACGTCACCGGCGGCGACGCCACGATGCACCCCGGCGCCTACATCGCGAGCAAGCGGGCCGGTGAAGCGATCGTTTCGCAGAGCGGGCTGGACTGGACCATCGTCCGCCCGTCGATCGTGTGCGGAGACTCCGAGACCGGCGAGATCTCGGAACTGCAGGGACTGCACACCCTCATCAAGGCTTTTCTGCGCGGAACGCTGCCCGTGGTGCTGTGCGAGGACGCGCTGCAGTACGACTTCGTGCCTCGCGACGTGGTGGCCGAGACCATCGCCGGAGTCGTCGATCACCCGGAATCGTTTCGGCGCCGGATCGTCTGGGCGACCAGCGGCGGCGCCGCCCTCGACATCGACGCGCTCATCCACGTCATGGTGGACGAGGCCACCGCCCTCGGCGTCGCCGTCCACGCGCCGCGACGACTGCACCCGGAGGTGTTCCACCGGCTCTGGAAGCCCGCCTTCTTCGACATGCTCGACGGGCCCGCGCGCGCCAAGTTCGCGAATCTGCTCGCGTCCGTGGCGAACCTGTTCAACACCAGTCCGTTTCCCACGTCGCTGGGATCGGATCGACTACCGCCTCGCCGCACGGAGGAAGACGTCGAACGCTACGCCCGTCTCACCGCTCGACACCTCGTGGCGCGCTCCCCCGCCGCCTATCCCTCGCTCGCTCCGACCGCGTAAAGGATTCTCACCATGTCCCCCTCCCTCATCGGCGTCAGCGCCGTCGTCGTCGGCGTCCCCGCGGACGAGGTGTTCGAGCGCATCGCGGACTTCGCCGACTTCGGCACTCACGTCCCGTCGGTGGACCGCATCACCGTCTCCGACGACGATCCGGCGTCGGGAACGCGCCTGTCGTCCTGGTCCGTGCACTTTCGCGGTGGACTGCTGCAGTGGGTCGAACGGGACGTCGTCGACCGCGCGGAACGGACGGTGGTGTTCGAGCAGTCGAGCGGAGACCTCGGATCGTTCGACGGGCGGTGGGCGGTGGGCGAACACGAACACTCCGATCTCGTGAACACCGGCAGTCGCGTCGGCATCACCTTCGACGCGGCCGTCGACATCGGCATTCCGTCGATGGCCGATCTGCTCAACCCGGTCGCCGCAACGGAACTCGCCGACGGCGTGCACCGCATCGTCGACGGGCTGTTCGCCGCGGGTGTGCTGTCGGTCACGACGTCGGCGAACGACGCTCCAATTCGCCGGTGAGACGCACGATCTCGCCGTTGCGCTCGAGAAGTCGGTCCGTGACGGGATTGACGATGCCGCGCAGCAGCGACACCGGAACCCACCGCCTCGGCACCTGGATCCGCGCCGACCGCTTCTCGATACCCCGCACCGCGGCCTTCGCGAACGTCTCGGGTGTCAACGGCGTCAAGAGGAACGACGGAAAGGCCTTGGACACCAGCGCGGTCGCGATGGAGTCGGAACCGAACGCCACGTCCGCGATGGGCGTCGCCACCCACCCCGGATACAGCACGCCCGCCGTCGCCTCGGTGCCGGCGAGCTCGACGCGCAGCGCCCGCCCGATCTGCTCGACCGCCGCCTTCGACGCCGCATAGGGGGCGTTGGCCAGCCCGTTCAGATACGCGTACGTCGACGACGTCAACAGGACGTACCCGCCCGAGTCCACGATGTGCGGCAGCGCCGCCCGCACGGTGTTCCAGACTCCCTGCAGGTTGACGCCGATGACCCGTTCGAACACCCCGTCCGCCACCGAGGCGATGGTGGACGCCTCACGGCCGCTGGCGATTCCGGCGTTCGCGATCACCACGTCGAGCCGCCCGAACCGGGACAGTGTCCGCTCGACGGCCGCGTCCAGCTGGGCGCGATCGGTGACGTCGGCGTGCGCGACGAGGACCCGGTCCGGTCCGAGCCGCGCGGCCACGCCGTCGACGTCCGAGCCGGGAATGTCGACCAGCATCACCGAGGCGCCGCGGCGGTGCAGATTCGTCGCGATGGCGGCGCCGATTCCCCCGGCCCCACCGGTGACGAGAACGACGCTGTCGCGGCGGAGCCGGCCTCGCCGACGCGGGAGGTTCATTCGCTCGCCCCGACCGTCTCGCGGAGATCGGCGTGGCGCGCGATCCGGTGATGCTCGGGACGAAAGTTCCTCGCCCAGCGGCGGAACGTGAAGCTGAAGCCGGGGAACATCGCCACGACGTGCCCGGACTTGGACTGGTACCAGCTGTGGCAGCCACCGTCCTTCCACACGGTGCCGTCCATTTCCTCGTGGATGGTGTCGGTGTAGTCCTGCTCGGCCGCCGCGGTCACCTCGATGGACGCGGCACCGGCGTCGCGCACCGCGGAGATCGCCCGTGCGATGTACTCCATCTGCGCCTCGATGAGGAAGATCGCGGAGGTGTGTCCGATGCCGGTGTTGGGGCCGGTGACCACGAACAGGTTGGGGAAATCGGGAATCGTGGTGCCGAGGTAGGCGCGCGGGTACGGATCCCAGACGTCGGCCAGGGCCTTTCCGTCTCGGCCGACGACGGGGTAGGAGATGACACCGTCCGTCGCGTCGTACCCGGTGGACCACACGATGACGTCGAGATCGAGGTGCTCGCCGCCGGTGGTGCGAATTCCGGTCTCGGTGACCTCGGCGATTCCGTCGTCCGCGGTGTGCAGGCTGACGTTCGGAGACGCAAGGGCCGGATACAGCGTGTTGGACAGCAGGATTCGCTTGCATCCGATGGTGTAGTCGGGGGTCACCGCGGCACGCAGATCGGGGTCTCGCACCTGCTCGGCGATGAGCTTGCGCGCGCTGCGCTCGGCGACCAGGGCGAGCCCGCGCCGCGAGTACTTGAACCCGATGATGCGGGTCTCGAGGGTCCAGTAGATGGCCGCCCGTACCGCACGCCGGACCGGTTCGAACCGCAGAAGGCGACGCTGGAGCGGGGTGAACTCGCGATCGTTGCGCGGCATCACCCAGTGCGGGGTGCGCTGGAAGACGTGGAGGTGCTCGACGTCGGGGGCGATCGCCGGGATCACCTGCGCGGCACTGGCTCCGCTGCCGACGATGGCGACACGCTTGCCGCCGTGGTCCAGCTCGCGATCCCAGTCGTTGGTGTGGAACTGTGTGCCCCGGAACGTCTCTCGCCCGGGAAAGTTCGGGATGACCGGGGTGCTGAGCGGACCGCTGGCGTTGACGACGAACCGGGCCTCGAACGGCCCCGCCGAGGTGGCGATCGACCAGTGATCGCCCTGCCATTCGATCCGCTCGACGTTCGTGTCGAGGTGGATCCGATCGAGGATGCCGTTGCTTCTCAGCACGTGATCGGTGTAGCGCTCGAGCTCCTCGCGCTCGGCGAACATCCGCGTCCAGTCGAACGGCTCCGAGGCGATCGAGTAGAGCGGGCTCTGCACGTCGACCGCGGCGCCGGGATAGCGGTTCTGCTTCCAGGTGCCGCCGGCGAACGATCGCCGTTCCAGCACCGCGAAGTCCTCGATCCCCATTCGGCGGAGCGCTTTCGCGGCACACTGCCCGCCGAATCCGCTGCCGATGATCACGACGGTGTACCTGTGCATCCACGTCCCCCTGATTGTCGCCGACCGGTCCCCGACCGAATGGGAGATTACCTGTGGCGGCTCGGGCGGCGCGGCGAAGTCACGAGGTTGCGTGATGGGCGACCGGACACGTGCCGGGGAACGTTCCCAGCTCGCTGACGGTGTATCCGTTCGGGTAGCTGCGGAAGTTCGGCATGTGCCGGGCGAACCTCGGCTCGGTGCGCACCGGGAGTCGTCGAACCAACCGCGACCGCGCCCTCAACGCGAAGGCCGCGGCCCTGCGTTCGCGCGGCGACGGATGCGGGTAGCGGAACGCGTCGAGCAGGGGTTCGTCCATGAGCGCCAAGGAGAACCGGGTGACGAGGGAGGCGGGTGCCTTGTCGTTGGGCGGGAACGTGACGAGCAGTTCGAGGGTGGAGTCCGCGACCGCGCGGGCACCGCCGTCGTAGGAGAAATTCTCCCGTTCGTACTCGTCGAGATAGGTACTGAAGGCCTCGAAGCTCTCCGGGACGGCGCGGATGCCCATGTGCTTGCCGAGGTGGCGGTAGTAGTTGGTCGTGCCCTCGATCTCGTTGGCCGTCAGATCGCGCCAGCCGTACTGCGCGATCCACCGAACGGGGATCACCACGAAGGTGGACAGGACGTAGACCATGTCCTCGTTGGAGATGTCGTAGGAGCCGTGCATCTGGTTCATGCGGCGGATGGCCGAGCGACCGGTGGTGCTGCCCATCCCGTGTTCGAGGACCGCGTCGAGGATGAGACCCGTGTCGTCGTAACGCTTCTGCACGCGCTCGGTGAACTCCCCTGTGTCGTACAGCAACCGCCCGATGCTGGGGACGGCGTAGGTGCGGAACAGCGCGAAGCTCAGCGCCTGGTTGATGTCCCAGGGGAACTCCTGCGTCGCCAGGATGCGGGCGATCTCCTCGAAGTCGGTCCGAGGGTCGAGAGTGTCCGTGCGGTCACGCAATGCGAAGCGCTTCATCGTCGGCCTCCAGTTCGCCGGTGGGGGTGCCCGTACGGGTGACCGGCGTCACGATGGTAGCGAGTGGCCGCTCGCGAGTCCATGTCTCGCTCTGCCCGCGCGCCGATCCGCACCCCTTGCTCGAATGCGCACCCTATACAGCGTGCTGCAGGGGGTGTGCGCCGTATGCAGAGTGTGCGCATCGACGGAGTCCGCGAACCACAAAACCGCCACCCGCGAAGCGGATGACGGTCGATGGTGGAGCTGAGGGGAATCGAACCCCTGACCTTCTCGATGCGAACGAGACGCGCTACCAACTGCGCCACAGCCCCGGAACCCGCGAACGGGAACGGTTACGAACTCTAGCAGCCGACGCGGGGCTACTCCCCCGCGGCCCGACGCATGCGGACGTCGAGGTGCTCGGTGCCCACGCGATCGTCGTAGTGATCGAGGTGATCGAACGCCGGATCCTCGTCGTCGACCTCGAGCACCACGGCGCCGGGGCGACGCAGGCGCTCGGGGGTGAGCGCGAGCTCGGGGTCCGTGGCCGACTCGACCCCCAGGCGCGAGCGCTGCAATCGCTGCATGCGGCGGTGCCGGATGTCCTCCTCGATGCGCACCTGGCGCCGGAGGTAGAAGAGGTAGCCGGACAGGCCGGCCAACGTGACGGCGAAGACCCACCAGAAGATCGGCGTCGCCAGGAACCCGAGCGCAGCGGACATCAGGATCACGAAGGCCGAACCCAGCACGGCACGCTGACGGAAGGCGTATCGGGCGGCGCGCGCGATGGCGTCGGCCTCGGGGTCGAAGCCGCCGCGTCCGCGGCGACGGGGGACGAACTCGTCCTCGAAGTACTCGTCCACGTGCTCCGCATCCTCGGTATCGCGCTCGGCGGCGTCGTCCGCCTCGAGACGTTCGGCGTGCGTCTTCATGACATGCTCCGATTCTTCCGGCTGCCAGTCGGGGTCACTGCGATGTCCGGTCGCCGGGCCACGGACCACGCGAGGCGCGGCGTCTCCGCGGTGCAGCACTCGTGTCGCGAGCGCCGCTTCGGTGGTGCGTCGGATACGCGGGCGAGTCTTGACCACCATCGGAACCAGCACGAACAGCCAGATGGCCACGAGACCGATCCAGATCACCGAATTGGGCACCACGCCACCTCCTCTCCGCACCGAACCGTCATGTCGTCTTGGTTCGAAAGCGTAGTGGTGGGCGCGCCCGACGCCGTTCCGACGCGCCGCGCCCGAGTGAACTCATGTCACATCCGTCACAGATCCGGATTGTTGCCCTAAGGGAGCGTTAGGAAACACGCGTAAGACTTCCCCCGCCGATGTGAGTGCCGCCACAGTGGTCCACATCACCGACGGAGGAGCTCAGACATGACAACGCAGGACGTCTCCCAACAACCGGAATCGACGGCACCACCGAAATGGAAGGTGGTGGGCCCCGGACTGGTGGTCGCGGCCACGGGTATCGGCGCGGCCGATCTCGTTGCGACCCTCGTCGCGGGCTCGCGCTACGGCTACGCCCTGCTGTGGGTGGTGATCGTGGGCGTCGTGCTGAAGGTGGTGCTCGTCGAGGGCGCCGGCCGCTTCACGCTGGCGTCGGGCAGCACGATCTTCGAGGGCTGGCGCTCGCTCGGGAAGTGGACGACGGCGTACTTCGCCCCGTACATCGTGATCTGGGGGTTCGTCTACGGCGCCGCCGCGATGTCGTCGAGTGCACTTCCCATCGTCGCGCTGTTCCCGGCCCTCGACCTCAAGGTCGTGGCCATCGCGTCCGGCCTGCTGGGCTTCGGGCTGGTGTGGCTGGGTAGCTACGGCTTCTTCGAGAAGATCATCACCGTCTTCGTCGGCATCATGTTCGTGACCGTCATCGGCGCTGCGATCGTCGCCGTTCCCAACGTCCCGCAGATGGTCGCGGGCATCGTCCCCACCATTCCCGACGGTTCCATCGTCTACGTCCTGGGGCTCGCGGGTGGCGTCGGCGGCACCATCACCCTGGCCGCATACGGCTACTGGCTGCGCGAGAAGGGCTGGATCACACCGAAGTTCATGAGGGTCATGCGCATCGACAACTCGATGGCCTACGTGATCTCCGGCATCTTCGTCCTCGCCATGCTCATCGTCGGCGCCGAGCTGCTCTACTCCGCGCAGATCGCCATCACCACGGGAGATCAAGGGCTGATCCAGCTTTCGGACGTGCTCGCCGATCGCTACGGCACCGTGTTCGGCTACGTGTTCCTCATCGGCTTCTGGGCCGCGTCCTTCTCCTCGCTCATCGGTGTGTGGAACGGCGTGAGCCTGATGTTCGCCGACTTCGCCGGCAACCTGAAGGGACTTCCGCAGGGCCACGCCGACACTCGCGTCGGCGGCAAGTACTTCAAGTGGTACATCGTGTGGCTGACCTTCCCGTCGATGGCACTGCTCTGGCTCGACGAGCCCATCGGACTGGTTCTCGCTTACGGCGTGCTCGGCGCGGTGTTCATGCCGTTCCTGGCCGTCACCCTGCTCCGACTGCTCAATTCCGACCGGGTTCCGCGCGAATGGCGCAACGGCTGGTTCACCAATCTGTCCCTCGGTACGTGCACCTTCCTCTTCGGCTGGCTCGCCGTCGATCAAGTGCACTCGGTGATCACCACCTACCTGTGAGAATGAGCCGATGCGCGTAGCGGTGGTGGAGGACGACGACGGGGTGGGCGACGCCCTCGTCGACGCCCTCGCCGCCCGCGCGCATCAGCCGACGCGGTTCCGCCGCGGCGACGACTTCCTCCTCCATCGCGGTGACGCCGAACTGGTGATCCTCGACCTCGGTCTGCCCGACATGGACGGACTGCAGGTCCTGCGTCGTCTCCGCACCGTCAGCGCGGTCCCGGTGATCGTGCTGACCGCGCGGTCCGACGAGCGGTCGATCGTCCGCGGACTACGCGGCGGTGCCGACGACTATCTGATCAAGCCGCCCCGCCTCGGCGAACTGCTCGCCCGGATGGAGACGGTGTCGCGCCGCGCCGCCGCCGCGGTCACCGCACCGGACTCGGTGGTCACCGGCGACGTACGCGTCGACTTCGCCGCCCGCCGGGTCGACGTGGACGGACAGCCGATCGCGCTGACGGCCAAGGAGTTCGAACTGGTCGAGGCGCTGGCGTCGCGGCCGGGATCGGCGGTGAGTCGGCAGGAACTGATGGACAAGATCTGGGGTGACGCCTTCGTGACGGTCTCCCGCTCGCTCGACGTCCACATGACGGCGCTGCGCGGCAAGCTGGGCCGTCCCGGACTGATCGAGACCATCCGCGGTTTCGGTTACCGCTGGGGGCCGTGAGTGCGCCGCCGACTCCTCGCCGCGCTCGCGCTGTTCGCGGCGATCGCGGTGCTGGCCTTCGCCGTACCCCTCGCGCTGGTGGCCGCCGGAAACCGGACCTCGGAGCTGATCCTGGACCGCGGCGCCGACGCAGACCGGTTCGCGGTCCTCGCGACCTCCGCCTACGTAAGCGGCGATCCGCAGGTTCTGCTCGAGAACGTCGAGCGGTACCACGCCCTCTACGGCGACGGCGTTCTCGTGACCGACGTTCGCGGGGAAGTGGTCGCCGAGGCCGGGGTCTCCCCCGCCGACCCCTCCATCGCGGACGCCATGGCCGCGGCCACCCGAGGCCAACGACCGGAGACCGTGGCGCGACTGCTGCCGTGGGGTCCGTCGACGGTGGTCGTCGCCCGTCCGGTGGGGACCAGTGTGCAGGTGGACGGTGCCGTCGCCCTCGTCGCGTCGACCGATGCGGCGCGGCAGGACATCTCGGTGATCTGGGCGGTCGTCGCCGCGGGTGGGGTGATCGCGATGGCGTTGTTCGGACTGCTCGCGCACGCCATCGGTGGGTGGGTGTTGCGGCCGCTGTCGGTGGTGTCCCAACGGATGAGCGACCTGACGCGTTCGCTCCCGGCGCGCGGCCGCACCGCGCCCACCGCGGACGAACCGGCACTTCGCTACGCCGGACCCCCCGAGATCAGAACCCTCGCCCGCTCCTTCGACGTCATGGCCTCGACCGTGCGGGAATCGACCGAGGCGCAACGCCGCCTGACCGCCGATACCGCACATACTCTGCGCAACCCGTTGACGGCCTTGACCTTCCGTCTGGACAGCCTCGAACCCGCTGTTCCCGACGCGTCCCGCCCCACCTACGACGCTGCCGTCACCGAGGTCGCCCGGCTCACCCACATTCTCGACGGTCTCCTGCATCTGGCGGTGGCCGAAGAGAATCGCGGCGGGCGGCGACCGGACGACGAGCACGACCACCACGACGACGCGTCGGACGCGGTCGCGGTGGTGCGCGACCGCATCGACGCCTGGCACGACGCCTACGCGCGCGCGGACATGTCCCTGGAGGTCGAGGTGCCGGACCACGCCGAGGTCGCCGTCGGCCACGATGCACTCGCCCAGATGCTGGACGCCCCGTTGGACAACGCGCTGCGCTACGCGGGGGCGGGTTCCACGGTGACGGTGACCGTCGACGCCGGTGCGCACGTTCGAATCTCGATCGTCGACGACGGCGTCGGCGTCGATCCGGCCGAGACCGCGCTGCTGACCGAGCGCTTCTACCGCGCCGCACCTCGCGGCGAGCGGCCGGCCGGATCCGGTCTGGGCCTGTCCATCTCCCGAGCGCTCGCCACCGGCCACGGCGGCCACGTCGACATCGACTCGGCACGCCCGCGCGGCTTGATCGTGCGCATCACCCTTCCGGCGGCCCCGTGATCAGCCGTCGGCACTTCCTGTACGCCGCCGCCGTCGCCGCGGCGGCCACGGCGTGCGCTGCCGATCCGCCGCGGACCCTCACCCTCGCGGCGGGCGAGGAGGGCGGGCTCTACCTCACGTTCGCCGAGGCGCTGGCCGCGGTCGCCGCCCGGTCGGGGCCGGTGCGCATCACGCCGGTCAGCACCAGCGGATCGGTGGAGAACCGTCGGCTTCTCGCTCGCGGCGAAGTCGATCTTGCTCTGAGCCTGGCGGATTCGGCCGTCGCGGATCCCGATCGCGGTCTGAGCATCGGGCGGGTCTACGAGAACTATCTCCAGCTGGCCGTGACCACCGAGAACCGCGCGGCCGCACCGACTCTCGCGTCACTGCGTGGTCGGCGCGTCAATCTCGGTGCCGACGGATCGGGTGCGGCGTTCACCGGCCGGCGCCTGCTCATCGCGGCCGGCCTCGATCCGGAGACCGATCTCGACGTGTCACTGCTCCCCCTCGCCGATGCGGTGAGCGCGGTCCTGGCCGGCCGGATCGACGCCCTGATGTGGGCGGGCGGTATCCCGACCCCCGCACTGGCGTCGCCGCGGAGATTGACGCTGGTACCGCTCGGCGACGAGGTCACGGCGATGCGGACGAGATTCGGGTTCGCCTACGACCGCGTGGTGGTGCCGGCGTCGGTCTACGAAGGGACGGAACCGACCCCGACCATCGGTACCGCCAACATTCTGCTGACGCGGCCCGATCTGTCCGACGCCGAAGCGGGCGCGGTGGTGCGACTGCTGGTGGACGGCGCGGCGGACCTGGTGCCGGCCGGGACACTGGGAACGCAGTTTCTGGACCGGCTCTCGCTGCCCTTCACCTCCGGCATCCCGTTGCACCCCGGCGCGGCGCGCGCCTACCGGGAGCTGCACGGCTGAGGTCGTTCGTCGGAAGAATCCGGTGCAGAAATGTTCGCTCAGCGAGGGATTCCGCACCGGATTCCCGGCGACATCAGCGCGACCAGGTCGCCCGGCCGCTGCGCACCAGCAGATCGCACACGGTCCCCTGCGTCTCGCCCACCGTCATGGCCACCAGGATGTGGTCGCGCCACGCGCCGTCGACGTCGAGGTATCGCTCGAGCAGGCCCTCCTGGCGAAATCCGACGTTGCGCAGCACCGCCTGGCTGGCGTGGTTCTCGGGGCGGACGGTGGCCTCGATGCGGTGCAGACCCGCGGTGCCGAAACAGTGATCGAGGCCCAGTGCCAGTGCAGCGGTCGCGACGCCCTGGCCGCCGACGTCCTTGGACACCCAGTACCCGATCCACGCCGATCGCAGCGCACCGCGCACGATGTTGCCGACCGTGAGCTGTCCGCAGAACGTGCCGTCGAGCTCGATGGCGAAGGGCAACATCGCGCCGCGTCGGGCCTCGGCCTTGAGGGAGGACAGCAGGGGCGGCCAGGAGGAGATCGCGTGCCGGATCTCCCACGGCGCCTCACCGCTGGGCTCCCAGGGTTCGAGATGGGCGCGGTTGTCGATGCGGGTGCGCGACCACACCGCCGCATCCCGCAGCCGTACCGGGCGGACGGTGACCTCACCCGCGGAGACCGTGAGAGGTCCCAACTTCGCCGGCCACCCTGGATGGCTCGACCACTTACCCGGCATGACAGAAAACTCTACGGCCGAGGGCTTGCGTCACCCGCGCTGGGCGAGGAATGCGACGTCCACCTCTTCGCCGGTGCGCACCTCGGTGGTCTCCGCGTCGACCATCACCAGGCAGTTCGCCTCGGCCAGCGTCGCGAGTAGGTGCGAACTGCTGCCGGGTGCACCGCCGAGGGCCTGCACCAGGTACTCGCCCGTCGCCTCGTCGCGCATCAGTTGACCGCGCAGGTACGCACGCCGACCGGCGATGGAGGTGATGGGACCGACGGTGCGGGCGGTGACGATACGGCGCATGGGTTGGCGTCGTCCGAGCGCGATACGCACCAGTGGGCGCACCATGACCTCGAAGACGACGAGCGCGCTGACGGGGTTCGACGGCAGCAGGAACGTGGGGACCTCGTCGCGGCCGAGCTGACCGAACCCCTGCACCGATCCGGGGTGCATCGCCACACGGCCCACCTCGATGTCGCCGAAGTCCTCGAGCGCCTCGCGCACCGACTCCGATGCGCTGCCACCCACCGCGCCGGCGATCACCACGATCTCCGACCGAATGAGCTGACCCTCGACCACTTCGCGCAGCCGCTTGGGGTCGCCGCTGACGATGCCGATGCGGTTGACGTCCGCCCCGGCGTCGCGCGCGGCGGCGGCCAGCGCGTAGCTGTTCACGTCGTAGACCTGGCCCTGACCGGGTGTGCGTTCGATGTCGACCAGTTCGCCGCCGATCGAGATCACCGACAGCCGGGGCCGCGGGTGCACCAAGACCTTGTCACGGCCGACGGCGGCGAGCAGTCCGACCTGGGCGGCACCGATGATGGTGCCCGAGCGCACGGCGACGTCGCCGGGCTGCACGTCGTCGCCGATGCGGCGGACGTACTCGCCGGACCGGACCGGGGCGAGAACCTTGATACGTCCCTTGACCAGGTCGGCGTGCTCCACCGGCAGCACCGCGTCGGCGAGCGTCGGGAGGGGTGCGCCGGTGTCGACGCGCACGGCCTGCCGCGGCTGCAGCCGAATGGGCTGCCGCGATCCGGCCGCGACGTCACCGACGACCGGCAGCGAGATGTCGATGGCGTCACCGTTGTCGTCCACCGCAGAACCCGCGGCGGCGATGTCGACGCTGCGTACCGCGTAGCCGTCGATGGCCGCCTGATCGAACCCCGGCAGCGGACGCTCGGTCACCACTTCTTCGGCGCAGAGCAGACCCTGCGCCTCGGAGATGGCCACTCGGACCGGCCGCGGGGCCACCGCGGCGGCGGTCACCCGTGACTGTTGCTCCTCGACCGAGCGCATCCGCACCTTTCGCTCACATAGAACCAGCTGGTCACTCGTAGGTGGTGAGCTCCGGCGCCCAGTCGTCGCTGAGGCGTTCCTGGAGCCACTCGCGCAGAGCGGGCCCGTAATCGTCACGTTCCAGTGCGAAGTCAACCGCAGCGCGGAGATAACCCCCGGGATTTCCGAGGTCGTGTCGCACTCCGCGGTGCACGACCACGTGGACCGGGTGGCCCTCCTCGATGAGCAGTGCGATGGCGTCGGTCAGCTGGAGTTCGCCGCCGGCACCGGGCTCGATGCGCCGCAAGGCGTCGAAGATGGACCGATCGAGTAGGTAGCGTCCGGCCGCCGCGTACAGCGAGGGCGCCTCCTCCTTCTTGGGTTTCTCCACCATGCCGTTGACCTTGAGCACGTTGGGGTTCACCGCGTCGGGCACGATCTCGGTGTCGAAGACGCCGTAGGCGGACACCGCGTCCTCGGGGACCTCGATGGCGCAGAGCACGGATCCGCCGCGCTTGGCCCGCACGCGCGCCATGACGTCGAGGACGCCGCGGGGCATCACCAGATCGTCCGGGAGCAGCACGGCGATGGCGTCCTCGTCGTCATCGAGCGCCGCCTCGGCGCACGCGACCGCGTGTCCGAGACCCAACGGTTCGTGCTGGATCACGGAGCGAACGTCGAGGAGCTTGGGAGCAACCCTGACTTTCTCGAGAAGTTTCAGCTTTCCGCTGGCTTCCAATTTCGATTCGAGAACCAGATCCTCGACGAAGTGCGCCACGACGCCGTCTTTCCCGGGCGAGGTGACAATGACCAATTTGGTGGCCCCGGAATCGGCGGCTTCCCCGGCCACGAGCTCGATACCGGGTGTATCCACCACGGGCAGCAACTCTTTCGGCACAGTCTTGGTTGCGGGGAGGAACCGCGTCCCCATGCCTGCTGCCGGGACGATGGCAGTTCGGAATGGCGGGTTCTTTCCGACCGAAGCTGAGCTCATGCGCACACCCTATCCGTAGAGATCGCGAAGTTCTTTCGCGAGACCTTATGGTTTCCACATGACGGCAGTCGACAAACCCGGGTGGCGAGCCGACGTTCTCGACGCCCGCCGGAGGCTGTCCGACGCCGCACGGCGGCGATCATCCCTGGCACTCTCTCACGCGGCCTCGGATTTGGCGCGCGAAGCGGGAGCCGATCCGTCGGCCGACAGCGCCGAGGCGCGCAGAGGTGTGACGCCGCCCACCATTGCCGCGTACGTGCCGGTCGGGGCCGAGCCGGGACATCCCGGCCTGCTCGACGCTCTGTTGGCGTCCGGCGCACGAATCATCCTTCCGGTGGCCCGTGAACCGGGTCCGATGCGGTGGGCCGTGTACACCGGACCCGACGCCCTGGTGCCGGCCCGATTCGGACTGCGAGAGCCGGCCGAACCTCACCTGCCGCCCGACGCCCTGGCCGCGGCGGAGGTGGTCCTGGTGCCCGCCTTGGCGGTCGATCGACGCGGCACCCGGCTCGGCCGCGGCGCCGGCTTCTACGACCGCACGCTGCACGCGGCCCGGCCGGACGCCCGGTTGGTCGCGGTGGTCCACGACCACGAGTTCGTCGACCACCTGCCCGGCGAGCCGCACGACGTCCGCATGACCCACGTCCTCACGCCGTCGGGCGGGCTCGTGGCCCTGGCGGAGGAATAGCACCGCCGCGGACGGCGTTGGCACTGTCGGCTGTAGAGTGCCAGAGAATCTTGTCTTCCCTGCGTGCGACCGACATCGGTTGCGCAGGGACCAGCTGCACAGTGGAGGAATCGTGCCCACCTACTCATACGCCTGCACCGCGTGCGACAACCGTTTCGACATCGTCCAGTCGTTCACCGACGATTCGCTGACGGTGTGCCCCGAGTGCTCCGGCAAGCTGCGCAAGCTGTTCAACAACGTGGGCATCGTGTTCAAGGGCAGCGGCTTCTACCGCAACGACAGCCGCGGCGCGTCGAGCACCAGTGAGGGTTCGGGATCGTCGGACTCCTCCGGTTCGGACTCGGGCTCGTCGGACAAGAAGTCGTCGGAGAAGAAGTCCGACACCAAGACCGAGTCGAAGTCCGAGTCCACGTCGGCGAAGAAGTCCGACAGCTCGAGCACGTCCAGCTCCTCGAAGTCCACCAGCGCAAGCTGATCTTCCGCGCCCGGGGATACTGCGGGCGCGCTCTCCACAGGTACGTCCGGCGTCGCTGCACCGGGCTTTCTCGGTCCTAGCGTCGAGCCATGTCGGCATCCTCGCGCGCCCGGCCCGTCGGTGACGCGGCCCTTCGCCCCCATCTCCTCGATCGCATCCCGTCGCTCCCCCACCAGCTCCGGACACCGCGTTTCCGACGCGTCGTCGCGGCGCTCCTGGTGGTGTGCGCGGCTCTCGCGGCATTTCGGTCGGATCCCGATCGCGGCAGCGCCGACGTGGTGGTGGCGGTCCGCGACCTGACACCCGGTGACGTCGTCGAGGCGGCCGACCTTCGTGTCGATCGGGTCGACGTGGACGCCCGGCCGTCGGGCGCGCTCACCGCGGTCGTGGACGCCTCCGGTCACACCGTCGCCTCGCCGGTGCGGCAGGGCGAGACCATCACCGACGTCAGGCTCCTCGGCCCCCGCCTGGCCGCTGCCGCGATCGGCCCCGACGTGGACGCGCGCATCGTGCCGCTGCGTCTCGCCGATCCCGAACTCGCGGAGCTTCTACGGGCCGGCGACGCGGTCGACGTGGTGACGGTGTCGGGCGAATCCTCGGAGTCCTCGGCCTCTGCCGTGGGACGGGTCCTCGCCGCCGACGCGACGGTGGTGTTGGTGTCCGCCCCCGGCACCGGGGCCGCACGGCGGGAGCAGCTGGTCCTGGTGGCGCTGCCCGCCGATGCCGCCACCTCGGTCGCGGCGGCGTCGTTGACCGAAGCCCTGACCGTCACTCTGCGCTGAGCTGGAACTCGCTGAGCTGTTTCGGACCGCGCGCTCGGTTAAGCTGCTCGTCGTCCGGGGTGTCCGACGGTGAAAGAGGGGCCGATCATGTTCAAGGGTTTCAAGGATTTTCTGCTGCGCGGCAATGTCGTGGATCTCGCCGTCGCCGTGGTGGTCGGTGCGGCGTTCACCGCCATCGTCACCGCGTTCACCAGCAACATCATCGACCCGCTCATCGCCTCGATCGGTGCGAGCGACGAACTGGGCTGGGGCGTGCAGCTGCGCGAGGGCAACGCCGCGACCTTCGTCGACTTCGGCGGGGTCGTCACGGCGGCCATCAACTTCGTCATCATCGCTGCGGTGGTGTACTTCGTCCTCATCCTGCCGGTGAACACCGCGAAGGCGCGCTTCGCCGCCAAGCCCGAGGCGTCGCTGAGCGATCAGGACATCCTCATCCAGATCCGAGACCTGTTGGCGGAGGGCAAGTCCGACGGCGTCGTCACCGGTCCCGACGGCGTCACGGGAAACTCGACCGACGGTGGTTCGACCGGGGCGCACGCGAAGTAGCGGTTCCGGCTCGCATTCCCACCGGAGTGAGGGTGCCGTTCGGTCCGTCTCGCGACCTCAGGGTGCCCCTGACTCCGACCGACTCGCATTCCCACCGGAGTGAGGGTGCCGTTCGGTCCGTCTCGCGACATCAGGGTGCCCCTGACTCCGAGCGGCTCCGGTTTCCACCGGAGTGAGGGTGCCGTTCGGTCCGTCTCGGAACATCAGGGTGCCCCTGACTCCGAGCGGCTCGCATTCCCACCGGAGTGAGGGTGCCGTTCGGTCCGTCTCGGAACATCAGGGTGCCCCTGACTCCGAGCGGCTCCGGCGCCCGCGCCGCACGGCGTAGATCAGCGCACCGATCGACAGCACCCCGACACCCGCACCCACCGACGCCGCCGGCAGGAACACGGCCAGCAGCACACACCCCGCGGCGCCCGCGGCCGGCACCACGCGCCTGCTCGCGCGCGGCGACAGGGTCCACGCCGAGGCGTTGGCGATCAGGTAGTAGGTCAGCACCGCGAACGACGAGAACCCGATCACCTCACGAAGATCCGCGGTGGCAGCGACGATCGCCACCACCAGTCCGACGGCCAGCTCGGCGCGGTGCGGCACGCCGAAACGTGGGTGCACCGCATTCAGCGCTCGCGGCAGATGACCGTCGCGGGCCATGGCGAAAGCGGTGCGGGACACTCCGAGAACCAGCGCGAGCAGCGAACCGAATGCCGCGAGTACCGCACCGACGCGCACGACGATGTCGAATTCACCGAACCCCGCAGCGCGCACCGCCTCGGCCAACGGATCCGTGGCCGACGCGAGACCCGACGGACCGAGAACGGTCAGCACGGCCACCGCAACGGCGGCGTACACCGCCAGGGCGATGGGCAGCGCGATCGAGATCGCCAGTGGGATGGTGCGTTTCGGGTCGCGTACCTCCTCGCCCAGAGTGGCGATCCGCGCGTACCCGGCGAACGCGAAGAACAGCAGTCCCGCGGCCTGCATCACACCCGCGACACCGGGTTCGACGGAATCGGGCGCCGCATCACCCCTCGGTCCACCGATCAGGCTCACCGCCACCACGAAGGCCAGCACGGTCAACACCAGGACGACGATCGTCCGCGACACCAGAGCCGACTTCTGCACACCGACGTAGTCGACGACGGTCACCACCGCGACCGCGGCGACGGCAACCACGTGCTCGTGACCCGGCCAGGCGTACGTGCCGACGGTCAACGCCATGGCCGCGCAGGACGCGGTCTTGCCGACGACGAATCCCCAGCCGGCCAGGTATCCCCAGAATGGGCCCAACCGTTTCCGGCCGTAGACGTACGTGCCGCCGGACTCCGGGTAGAGCGCCGCAAGCCGGGCCGAGGACATCGCGTTGCAGTAGGCGACGACGGCGGCGACCGCCAGCGCGACCAGAACCAGAGCACCCGCGGCCGACGCGGCGGGACCGAGTGCGGCGAAGATCCCCGCACCGACCATGGCGGCGAGTCCGATCCACACCGAATCGCCCACACCGAGAGTGCGACGCAGACTGCCGGAATCGCCGGTGTTCACCGCGGCGGCCGACCGATCGGATCGGGAACCCGTGTGCGCCGCATGCGTGGGATCAGAAGGTCAGGAGCGGGAACTCGTCGAGCGTGACCGGAGTGCCGGCGGCGTCGCACGCCGAGGCGACCGCGGTCGAGTTGTCCACGAACGCTTGGCCCGACGCGCTGTCCGGCTCCGTCAGCTCGAGGGAATCGGCGGGCAGCGCGGAGTTCAGCGCCGTCAGCGAGGCCTCGACGTCTCCGGTCGCGGTGTCCGCCAGCGGGGCGAATTTCTGCATCTCTTCGGTCTTCGCGGCGGTCCACCCTTCGACGTCCGCATCGACGGGGCCGGACGCGACGAGCGCGGTGAAATCGTTGTACGCGGACTCGAAATCCGTGCAGACGGTGGCGTTGTCGCCCTGATCGTCCGCAGCCGCCGTGTCACTGCTGCTGCACCCGGCGAGTGCAACGACCGATGCGAGGGCGAAAGCGGCGCCCAGTGCGCGCGTGGTGATTCCGAACGTCATGACCCCATTCCACCAGATGCCGAGAGCGTGAGATGCATTGGGGCAGTGGATCACAGGAACACGGTGACATCCCATGACCGAGCGTGGACGACGGCCATGAGAGGTCACCACACACGACGACACCCCGTCCGGAGTGATCCGGACGGGGTGTCGAGGTGGTGCGAGGCGCTGCCGATTTCTCGGTCAGCGACCGATCATGGCCGGGGCCAGGATCAGTTGAAGCGCCACGGCGTGCCGTAGGTGGTGACGGTGTCACCGTTGCTGCCGGTCACCTTGACGTACGGACGGACCGTGACGTTTCCGAGGATGCCGGTGGCAGTGCCCTGGACGTTCGAGATCGCGATCTCGGTGCGCTCGCCGGATGCGACGCCCTCGCCGACGACGACGTCAGCGATTCCGGGTCCGTAGCCGAGCTCGACCGATGCACCAGCCTGCGGGAGGATGTCGGAGACCGAACCGCCGCCATCGAAGTCGAGGCTGATCTGCGGGGTGGTGTAGCCGACGGTCAGCGTGCCGGCCATCGAGCCCGGGTAGCCGAACTGGTATCCGACGGTGACGGCGCCTTCGTAGTCGGCGGCGTCGGGTCCGGCGACCTCGACGATCGCGCGGCCATTGTGGAACCACTCGCGATCGAGCGGGCTTCCGCTCAACGGCGCGACGCTGTTGATGAAGGTGTCGGCCTGGGAAACCGTGACGGTGTTGCCACTGCCATCGACGATGGAGTTCGAGTCGTCGATTGCGGCGGATGCCGAACCGGTGCCGACGACGAGGCCGACAACTGCGGCGCTGGCGACGACCGCTGCACGCATGGACTTGAGCCCCCGGCTACGCCGCGGCTTCTGAATAACGGTCATGTACTTCCTCATCATGTTCGTCCCTGCGCTTGTTGCGCCGGGTGCGCTGTCGGGCTCTGATCTTCCCGATCGGCCACGCTGAGCGCGAACCTATCAGGCGGCGACCGCAGGCGGGTGGCCTACGAATCGGACTGTGCGAGAACGGAGTGACGGGGAGAAGTAGAGACTCGAACGCCCCGACGCGCCGAACCTGTGCGAAACCTTAGAGGGTCAACCGAATCGTGACAATCCCTGCGTACGGGTCACGAATCGGTTACCGACGGGTTCCGGTTTCGTTCGTGTGAACGGCGGTTGCGGATACGTCGAGCGGTCGAATGGCGGCCGAGTGACCTGTGAGATGTCACGACCGGTTCGGTGACCTCCGTGACAAAACCTGGTACTACGTGGGCATACCCCGAGGGCCTTCGATAGCGGCCCGCACAGTTGATGTCGATTTCAACCACACGAGTAACACCGAGTCGGCTCTCGCCCGGCGAAACAAACCGCTCGTTATGCGAACGGCAGGTTAACAAACCGAAGAACGAACGACAATCTGTCGGTTCTGGGTGTGCTGTGGATCACACCGATTCATTCGTAGTGCGGGGGCCGCTGGGCCTGAAACCACTCGGCCGAGCGCGAGGCCGAACTACCTCCGTGTGATTCGGCGGGGTCCACGTCGTCGCGCGAGGCCTCCGGGAGAACGTCGCCGAAGACACGAGCGAGCCGGGCCCGATGCTTCCGGGCCCGGCTCTCGTCGGATTCTGGGGGTGCCGCGGACTCCGTCGAACTCGATTCGTCCGGCGGGAGCTCGTCGACGCCGATGTCAGCCGTCCAGGCTCGACAACTCGTCGATGACCCATGCGGCCATCGGCGTCAGCGTCGCCATGCCGTCGCGCACCGCAGCGCGACTGCCGGCGAGGTTGACCACCAGGGTGCTGCCGGACACTCCGGCAAGACCACGCGACAGTCCTGCGTCGAGCGACCCCGCGGCCAGACCCGATTCGCGCATCGCTTCACTGATGCCGGGCAGTTCACGGTCCAGCACCTCGGCGGTGGCGTCGGGCGTGACGTCGCGCGGCGATACCCCGGTGCCGCCGACGGACACCACGAGGTCCACTCCGCCGATGACCGCGGTGTTCAACGCGTTCCGAACGTCGACCTCGTCGTTGGCCACGGCGACGACACCGTCGACCAGGAAGCCGGCTTCCGTGAGGAGCTCGGTGACCAGGGGCCCCAGCGAGTCCTTGGTGTCACCGTGCGCCGCGCGGTCGTCCACGATCACGACGAGTGCGCGACCGGCAACGGGAGCATCCATGTTCATGGTGTCCACCGTAGTGCCCGAACGCATCGAACTCTCCAGATGCCCAACGATCGAGTTCAGATGTCCGCTGTCACGAACCATTCTCGGGGGACGCATCAATTTCCTCCTGACGGGGCGGTGCCGAGGGTGACCTCGACGGTGTTCTCCTGGTTGTCGACGGTGTACGTGACCGAGACCTGGTCACCGGGTGCGTTGGACCGCACCGCGGCGATGAGCGCGTCGCCGCTGTCGATGACCCGATCGTCGATGCGCGTGACGACGGCGCCGGCCGGAATCCCCGCCTCGGCGGCCGGTCCGTCCGCGGTCACGTCGAGCACGGTCGCACCGTTCGCGGTGTCGCGACTCGGCACGCTGATGCCGATGATCGCCTGTGTCGCCGTACCGGACTGGATCAATTCGTCGGCGATGCGTCGGGCCTGGTCGACCGGGATCGCGAACCCGAGCCCGATGGACCCGCTCTGTGTGTCGCTCGACCGCGCCCCCGCGCCCAGCGTCGCGATCGCGCTGTTGACCCCGATGAGACGGCCGTCCATGTCGACCAGCGCACCGCCGGAGTTACCGGGGTTGATCGCGGCGTCCGTCTGCACGGCGTCGATGACGGTCGCCTGATCGGCGGAGTTCCCGCTCGTGGCGACCGGACGGTTGAGCGAGGAGATGATGCCGGTGGTGACGGTGCCGGCCAGTCCCAGCGGCGAACCGACCGCGACGACGGCCTGGCCCACCTGGAGCCCGTCGGACGACCCCAACTCGATCGGTGTCAGATCGCTGCGCCCCTGAGCCTTGATCACGGCGATGTCGGACGACGCGTCCGCTCCGACCACGGTGGCGGGGGCCGTCGACCCGTCGTCGTAGGACACGGTGATCTGCGCACCGCTACCCGCGCCCGCCACGACGTGGTTGTTGGTCATGATGAGGCCGTCGGACGACAGGATCACTCCGGAGCCCTCACCCTCCCCCGCACGCGAGGCGACCTCGATCTGCACGACGGACGGCAACACCTTCGACGCGACGGCCTGGACCGACCCGTCGGGAGCGTTCGCAGCCGGACTTGCCTGCGTGACAGGTGAAGTCAGCGAATTCACGACGCCGGACGAGCTGTTTCCCGACGCCACGACACCGATCGCGCCGCCGATGCCACCGCTGAGCAGAGCCAACGCGATCACGCCGGCGACGAAGGCCTTGCGCCCCGTCTTCGCCGCGGGAGCCGGTTCGGTCGGACCGAAGTACGCAGGCTGCGGCTGGTTCGGGTTCGGACCGCCGAAGGCCGGGGGCACGCCGCGATCGTCCTGGCCGTATCCGGGCCGACCGGGTGCGCCGTAGCCGGCCTGTGCGTATGGGCCGGGCTGGAAACCGCCGCGGCCGTAGCCGGGCTGTCCGTAGGAACCCTGGCCGTACGACCCCTGGCCGTGTTGGCCATAGCCCTGGCCGCCCTGCCCCTGCACGCCCTGACCCTGGCCGCCCTGGTTCGCGGTGGGGAACTGAGCGGTGTCGTTGTCACCCGAATGCGGCGCGTACGGGCTGCGCTGCGGGTCCTGCCGTGCCCCGTCCCGCCCGGACGACGTCGAATCCTCGCGACCGTCGTCGCCGTTGCCGTGGTTTTCGCTCATGTCGACCTGTGCTCCGTTTTTCTCGACTGGTGACTCGTGCCTTCGGTCATGACGATGCCCGGTGGGACTGAGAAGGCGCTGAGATGGGCATATCAGTTGTCCGTGAACCTCGGCCCGTGTCGTGCACGTCCGTCACCACCGGGGGTTCCCCGGGAAGGACGATTCGTATCACGGTGCCGCCGGAGGGCGCCTCGTCGACGGCGATGGTGCCGCCGTGCTTGTCCACCACCTGTCGCACGATGGCCAGCCCCAGGCCGGAACCGGGCATCGACCTCGACGCCGTGGAGCGGTAGAACCGCTCGAACACCAGGTCGCGCTCGTCGACGGCGATCCCGGGACCGTCGTCGGTCACCGTGAGTTCGAGCAGGCCGCCGTCGTGCGGAATCATCCGGACCCGCACCGAACCGTCGGTGGGACTCCACTTCGCCGCGTTGTCCAGAACGTTGAGCACGGCGCGGGAGAGGCCGGCGTGATCGCCGTAGAGGATCCACGGTGCGATGACGGCCTCGAACTCGATCTCGTTGCGGCGGCGTCGAACTCGTTCCAGGCTGCGTTCGACCACGTCGGCCATGTCGACGCGTTCGAAGACGTTCTCGGGCGCGTCCTCACGGGCCAGGTCCACCAGGTCACCGACGAGGGTGGACAGTTCCTCGATCTGCGCGACGACGTCGGATCGCAACTCCGCCATGTCCTGCTCCGGAATGCGCGGCGCCCCCGGCCGTCCCGACGCGATGAGCAGCTCCATGTTGGTCCGCAGCGAGGTGAGCGGCGTGCGCAGTTCGTGGCCGGCGTCCGCCACCAATCGACTCTGCCGCGACCGCGATTCCGCGAGGGCCCGGAGCATGGTGTTGAAGCTTTCGGTGAGTCGGGCGAGCTCGTCGTTGCCGCTCACCGGGATCGGCGTGAGGTCGTCGGTCCGGGCGACGCGCTCGGCGGCAGCGGTGAGGCGGCCGATGGGTCGCAACCCGGTGCGCCCGACCGCGGTTCCGGCCACGGCGGCCAGGACCACTCCCCCGCCCCCGACGACGAACAGCACCCACGCCAGGCGATCCAGAACCTCGCCCGTGGGCGCCAATCGCTGCGCGATGACGATGGTGCTCCCCGTCTGCGTGCGTTCGGCGAGCACGCGGGCGCCGCCGGCGGTGCGGATGGAGGAATCGGAGGTGCCGCGCGCGACGCCCATCTCGGGAGCACCGATGGGCACCAGGGAGCCCGGTGGCACGTACTTCGTCAGGTCCGAGAAGATCAGGGCAACCGAGACGTCGGTGCTGTACAGCGTGGCCCCGGCGACGTAGCGCGGATCGAACTCCACCAGGTTGGTGTCGATCAGCGCGCTCGCGCGCGTCCGCAACTGGTTGTCGACGTCGCTGTAGAGCGCGCGGGAGACCACCGCGTACGCCGCGATGGCCATCACGGCGACGGCGATGGCCACCACCGACGCGGCGAGCAGCGTCACGCGCCATCGCAGCGACACCGATCGAGTGAGCGGCATCGGCGGTCGCATCGCGGCGGGATCGGCAGGCGTGTCGGACGTACCGGGGGCCGCCGACGTCACGGCGGCGTCTCGCGCAGCACGTAGCCGACGCCGCGCACGGTGTGGATCAGCCGGCTCTCCCCATCGGCCTCGGTTTTGCGACGCAGGTATCCCACGTACACCTCGAGGGCATTGCCCGACGTCGGGAAGTCGTAGCCCCACACCTCCTCGAGGATGCGACTACGGCTGAGGACGCGGCGCGGGTTGGCCAGCAGCATCTCGAGCAGTGAGAACTCGGTACGGGTGAGGCTGATGGGCCGATCACCACGACTCACCTCGCGGGTGACGGGATCCAGGGACAGATCGGCGAAGGTCATCTCCTCGCTGTCCGGGCCGAGCTCGCCGCCCGTGCGCCGCAGCAGCGCCCGCAACCGCGCGAGGAGTTCCTCGAGCGCGAACGGCTTGGGCAGATAGTCGTCGGCGCCGGCGTCCAGACCCGCGACCCGCTCCGACACCGAATCGCGCGCCGTCAGAACCAGGATGGGGAGATCGTCACCCGTACCGCGCAGCCGACGGCACACCTCGAGTCCGTCGAGTCGCGGCATCATCACGTCGAGCACCAGCGCGTCGGGCCGCTCGGCGGCCACCTTCTCCAACGCGTCGAGACCGTCGGATGCCAGGTCGACGGTGTATCCGTTGAACGTGAGCGAGCGGCGCAGCGATTCGCGCACCGCACGGTCGTCGTCCGTCACCAATATCCGCATTCGTACAGTGTCGCCCCACCTGCTGAGGTTCGGCTGAGAGGGCTCGGGGGCCCACCGACCGAAACCTTCAATTCATTCGAACGCATGTTCTATTCTCGAGGTAGAGTGAGGGCATGACGAACGAGGACTCGGTGGCGGCCAAGATGGCGGAACTGCGCTCGGTCGCGGACGAGCTCCGCGAGCTCGACGAACATCGCGTCGCCCTGGGGAATCGCCTGGTGGATCTGGAGCACTGGTTCCGGCGTACGGGGCGTCCGGAACTGTCCGATCGGGCCCTCGACGTGTTTGCGACCCGCTACATGGGCCGAGTCCTCGAACTGGCGGACGGCATGCGCGAGTAGTTGTCCGTAACCGCTGGGCACAGACACTGTGGCGTGCGTCGCCTCGGATCGGGCGAGTGGGTTCGCACTCACATCGGTGAAAATCCTGCGAAACAGGGCAATCATTTAGTGCGGCAGGTGAGTTACCTGCCGAAGAACGAGTTCCCCGAACTCACGAAAGGACAGACCGTCATGTCGATCATCCTGGTTCTCGCCGGCGCCGCGGCAATTCTCGTCGCCACCCTGTCCGAGGGTCGCGATCTCGATTTCGCCGGTCGTCAACGTCGGGTTGCCTACCGCACTCACTGACGCGATTCGCTCGGGTCGGCGTCGCCGACCCGAGCCGTGCGTATCCGTGACTCCGCGTCGCCCCGTCTGCATTAAACTGTGGGACATGACGACTGGTGTTCACGGATTCGACGGCCGACTGTCCGAGCTGATCGCGCAGCAAGCCGACAAATCCGGCATTACCTCCGACGCGTACATCCGGCGGGCCGTAGTGGATCGCTTGGTCGGCGAACTCGAGCACGACGAGAACTCCGCCGTCGGGCAGCTCATCCGGCACCTTCGGGCCGAGAACGAGGGCAGCGACGGACCGTCTCCGGTCTCCGAGCGTCGTTTCAACACCCCCATCGACGATCCCGCGCGTCTCGACGCGGTCGAGCGGACCGGTTTGATGCACACCCCGGACGACGGCAATTACGACCGCATCGTGGCCATGGCCGCCGACGCGCTGTCCGTACCCGCAGCCGGCGTCGCCCTGTTGGACGCGAACCACCAGTTCTTCCTCGGGGGCTACGGCCTCCCGCCCGAGGTCGCCGACACGCGCCTCGTTCCCATCGAGGGAACCATCTGCCGGTACACCATCGACGAGGGCAGTCCACTGGTGGTCGAGGACACCCGCCTTCACGAGATCCTCAAGGACCACCCCGCCGTGAAGGAGCACGAACTGCTCTCGTACCTCGGTATCCCCCTCGAGGACGCCGACGGACAGGCGGTCGGAACTTTGTGCGTCTGGGATCAACAGCCACGACAGTGGACAACCGGGCACATACAGACCCTGCAGGATCTCGCGTGGATCGCACGCGAGAAAATCTTCGGCTGAGTGCAGCGCGAACCTTCCGACAAACCATTCCGAAGGTAATTATCGGGATATCGGTCTTTTTTGTTGAATGGCACCTGTGTCCAATTGTGGGCTAGTCTTTTTCAATGCCGACAATGACCAGCGGGCGATCTGCGGACGACTGAGCCGTGACCTCTACCCTGCCGAAAGAATCGACAACGCTCCGCGTCGTCTCGCGTCAAGAGGCGGTCAAGCGCAGGACCCTTGCCGATCGCCTACGCGTCGATCCGTTGCACACCGTGCTGACGGTGTCGCTCGACGTGGCGGCAGCAACCGCCGCGGTGCTGATCGGCACGCTCTGGCGCGAGGGCACCGTGGCCGGATTCGGGCTTTACCCTTGGCTTTTCGTCCCAGCCGTGGTCTTCGCACTCGGTGCCCAATCCATGTACCGGCGAGGTCTGCGCCGAAACTGGCTCGACGAGGTCGGGCCCATCCAGACCTCGGTCGCGCTGGCCGTGCTGTTCGTCCTCACCGTCATGGTGGTCGTCGAAGTGGACTACCGACCCGGCGCTCTGATGTCGCGCATCTGGGTCAGCGCTGCGGTACTGATGGCGCTCGTCCGACTGATCCGCATCGTGGCGGAAAGGCGAGCGCGGCGCAGACACGGGGTGGCTGCGCCGGCTCTCGTGATCGGCGGGGGACCGGTCGGAAACCAATTGATAGCTCGAATGCAGCAGTTTCCGGAATACGGTTTGAATCCCATCGGAATTCTCGACTCCACGCCGGTTTCGCCCGATCTGTCCGGCGGGGACCACGGGGTGCCGTACCTCGGCTCCCCCGCCGACCTCGACGCGGTGCTCGACGCGACCGGAGCCGAGGAACTCATCGTCGCCTTCGCTGCCGTTCCCCACGAACATCTCGTGGCGGCCACGCGGACCGCTCACAAGCGCGGGCTCCGTGTATGGATCGTTCCGCGTCTGTTCGACACGGTCGGCGCCAAGGCGCGCGTCGATCACCTCGGCGGAATGCCGCTGATGGTGCTCCCCCACGTCGATCCCCGCGGGTGGCAGTTCGCGGTCAAGGGCTTCATCGACCGAGTGCTCACCACCGTGGGCCTCGTCCTCATCTCGCCCATCTTCCTGCTGCTCGCGCTGCTGGTGAAGCTCTCCTCCCCCGGTCCCATCTTCTTCGCTCAGGAACGCATCGGTCGTGACGGAAAACCGTTCGACTGCTTCAAGTTCCGGTCCATGCGCCCACCGCGCGCTTCGGACGCGGCGTTCGAGCGTGCCGAGGGATCGGCACCCGGCGGCGTCGAGGGCGTGGACCGTCGCACGCGCATCGGCAAGCTCATGCGGCAGACCTCCCTGGACGAACTTCCCCAGCTCATCAACGTCATCCGCGGCGACATGAGCCTCGTCGGACCGCGTCCCGAGCGGCCCCAGTTCGTCGACCTCTTCGAGATGCAGATCCGCCGCTACGGCGAGCGTCACCGGGTGAAGGCCGGCGTGACCGGATGGGCGCAGGTCCACGGTCTGCGCGGGCAGACCTCCATCGCCGACCGCGCGGAGTGGGACAACTACTACATCGAGAACTGGTCGGTGTGGCTCGACGTCAAGATCCTGTTCCTGACCGTCGCCGCCGTTCTCAAGCGCGCCGAGGACTGACGCGTGCTCGTCCTCGTGGGCGGCGTCCTCGCGGCGGTCGTCGTCGCAGCGGTGGCTGCGGTGCTGATGGTCGCGGTCTACCGGCGCCCCCAGCGGGGACTGCTGCTTCTCGCCGTGGCCGTTCCGCTGCACGGACTTCTGGCCGTCCTTCCGCTCCCCGGATTCGTGTCCGGCTGGAAGGAGGGCCTCGTCGTCTTCACCTTGATCTGTGCCTGGCTGCAACGCCGCCGGGCCGAGCCCGGTGTCTCGCTCGCACCGACGATGCTCATGCCGTGGTGGCCCGCGGTGGCGTTGTTCGTGGGCCTCGGTTCCGTCTCGGCCATCGCGTTCTTCGGACCTGTCGGCCTGGTGGCGATCAAGGTGACGTTCTTCTACGTCCTGCTGCTGCTGATCCTCTGGTGGGCCCCGTTCGACAGCCGCGATCGCGACGACCTGGTGAGCGTGCTGATGGGAATGGGCGTGTTCACCTCGCTCGTCGGCATCGCCCAGTTGCTCGCCGGTCCCGCGTTCCTCGTCTCGCTCGGTTACGAGTACGGCACCCAGATCCGCACGGCGGGTGGACTGTTGCGCACGTTCAGCACGTTCGCGCTGCCGTTCCCGTTCGGTCTCTTCGTGATGCTGTCACTGCTGATCGGCGGTGCCGTCGCGCTCGCCGAGCCCCGGCGCCGCCGTAACCTGGCGTTCCTCTGCGCCTCCCCGATCATGGTGGTGGCCATGGGCACGTCCATCGTGCGCGGCGCCATCCTCGGACTGGTGGTCGGCGTGATCTACATGATCGTCGTGCGGTTCCGGTTCCTCGCGGCGCCGCTGGGCATCGCCGCGGTGGCCGTCGCCGTGATCGTTCCGTTCGTGCCCCGGGTGACGTCCGTCTTCTTCTCCTCGAGCAGCCTGTCAGAGCGCGGGGGCCGCTGGAACGAGATCATCGAGTCCATCGGGACCAACTGGTTGGGCACCGGCCTCGGATCCAGTGGTGCTGCAGCGGACAGCATCACGGAGGCATCGGGGGGCTCGGCGGCAGGGATCGCCGGCGAGACCACCAACTATCAGCCGGACAACTACTACGTGAAGACCCTTCTCGAACTGGGTCCGATCGGACTGTGGATCGTCCTCGCTCTGCTGATCACCGCGCTGCTCTGGTGTACTCGGCTCGCCCGCGTGCTTCCCGGCCGGGACGCCGCGCTGACGCTGGGGGTCGGCGCCTCCATCGTGGCCGCCATGTTCGGCAGCCTCGTGGCAACGTATTTCGAGATCTTTCCGATCGATGTCTATTTCTGGTTGACGTTAGGGGTGGTGGGATGCGCAGCAGCGCAACACGAATCGTCTACGGGGCGCTCGCCCTCAGACCGGGCGGCAGTGGAGTCCAGACCTACGCCCGCGAACTTCTGAACGAGCTTCCCGCGCAGCTGCCCGGGGCCGATCTCGCGGCCGTCGTCCAACAGGACTCGGTCGACGAGTTGCCGACCGCCGTCTCACCGCGGACCCGTCCGGTGTCGGCCGGCGCCGTGCGGGCGGTGCTCGGCGCTCTCCCGGTCGGACCGTGCGACATCTTCCACGGCCTCGACGTCGATCTGCCGCTCGTGGGTCGGGGACACACCGTGGCCACCGTCCACGACGTCTCGGTCATCGACATGCCGTCGGCCTCGGGGCGGTTCCGGGCTGCCGGCGAGCAGCGCCTGGTACGCCATTCCCTGCGGAAAGCCGATCTGCTCATCGCGGTCTCCGAGTTCACGGCCGAGCGCATCAAGGCCGTCAGCGGTCGCGACGCCGCCGTGGTGGAGCTCGCACCCGCCGCCTGGGCCCGCGAGCCCGACGCCGAAGCCGTCGAGAAGGTCCGGGAGAAGTACTCGCTGCCGGACCGATTCGTGATGCAGGTCGGCACCGTCGAGCCCCGCAAGAACGTGCAGCTGGTGGCCGACGCGTCGGAGGCGCTGGGAATTCCGTGCCTGTTGGCGGGCGCCGGGTCCACCGGGCCGAACGCGCCCCGCTACGCCACCGGGTTGGGGTACGTGGACGTCGAGGACCTGCCCGGGCTCTATCACGCCGCGACCGTCACCGCCTACGCGTCCCGCTACGAGGGATACGGACTACCCCCGGTCGAGGCGATGGCGTGCGGCGGCGCCGTGGTCGCCAGCGCCGTCGGTGCTCTCCCCCAGGTGGTGGGCGACGGCGCGATCCTGCTGGGCACCGAGCGGGTCGACCGATGGATCGACGCGCTGCGCCCCCTGGTCTCGGACACCGCGGCTCGGTCGGAACTGGTCAACGCGGCGCTCCGGGTCTCGAAGGAGATCACCTGGCGCCGCACCGCCGAGCGCACCGTGCGGGCGTACCGCGACGCGGGGCTCCTGTGACCATCGAGCGCCGCCGCTGGGCTCTCCGATGAACGGCAAGGACGGGACTCGCTGATGGACGAGGAACGCGCGCCCGACGGCATCGAGACCGTTCCCGATTACCGGGCCATCGCAGGCGACCCCAAGGCCGCCGCTCGGGCCACCGGAGCGGTTCTGATCTCGCGCATCGTCGTCGCGGCCCTGGGGTGGGCGGGCAGCGTCGTCATCGCCCGATCGCTGTCCCCGGAGGAATGGGGGCAGTTCAGTTTCGTCTTCGCGCTTCTGGGTCTGATGTCGGTGATCACCGACCTCGGGGTCGGACGCGTCGTGCTGTCCCGCCTCATGGACGACGATCCCGAGGAGATCGCCCGAACCGCGTCGTCGTTCCTCGCGCTGCGCGCCCTGCTCGGTGTCGTGGGCTACGCCCTCGCGATGGTCTACGTGGTGCTGCTGGGCTACCCGAGCCAGGTGATCCTGGCGACGGCGGTCGGTGGCCTGGTCGTGGTGTTCGCGACCCCGGGTCACGCCCTGTCCGTGCTGTTCCAGAGTCGCCACAAGCTGGTGCTGGTGGCCCTGGCCGAGGCTCTCGGTCAGGTTCTGCAACTCGCCCTGACCATCCTGGCCGCGATCTTCGCGCCGCTGCTGCTGATCTTCGTGCTGCCCGCGGTGGCCAACGAGGTCTTCCGGTTGGTGGTCAAGGGACTCGGCGTTCGCCGCCGATCGATCGGTCTGCGCCCGTCGCGCACCGTCGAGATCGCCCGCTGGGGCGGGTATCTGCGCGAAGCGATCCCGCTGGCCATCGGCTTCGCGCTCACCATCGCGATGCTCAAGATCGACGTGCTGATGCTGAGCCTGCTCGACACGTTCGACGCCGTCGGCATCTACTCCATCGGCTACAAGTTCTCGGACATGATGGACACCATCGCGCTCGCCGCCGTCGCGCCGGTCAGCACCCTGTTGGTGGCGGCGTGGCCCGGTGACCGCACGACCTTCCGGGCGCGTACGCGCACGGCCGCAACGATGTTCACGGTGTTCGGCGCCATCGCCGTCGCGGCGTTCTGGCCGTCGGCGGAGCCGCTGATTCGTCTGCTGTACGGCGAACGCTTCGTCGTCGGCGCCGACGCGGCCCGGTTGCTGGTGCTGGGGGCAGCACTCATGTCGCTCGTTCTGCTGGGCATCTTTCTGCTCGCGTCGTCGGGCATGCAGCGCAAGTACCCCGTGGTGGCCGTGGCGGGTCTCGCCATCAACGTCGGGCTGAACCTGTGGCTGATCCCCCGCTACTCCTACAACGGCGCGGCGATCTCGACGGTCGTGACCTTCGCGATCACGCTCGTCGCCCTGTGGATCGTGATCGATCGCAGTATGCCGATCTCGACGCTGCTGCCGGTCAAGACGATCACCGTGATCGCGGTGCTCACCGCGGCGGTGACCGGAGTCGGATGGGTTCTGGTGCAGCAGTTCCCGGCGATCTGGCTGGTGGTCTCGCTCGCGGGTGCCGCGGTGCTGCTGGCCGTCGTACTCGTCCTGGCCCGAGCCGGAGTCATCGAGTCGCCGCTACCCGGCGGTTCGGATGCCTCGAGCACCGACGAATCCGAGGCCACCTCATGACCGTCGTCTTCGTCGCACACACCGGTTTGGCGTCCGGGGCCGAGCGGATGTTGCTGCGCTTGGTCGACGAGGCGTGCTCGACGTCCGACGTGACCGTGGTCTGCCCCGCCGGCCCCTTGGCGGACTCTCTCCCCGAATCGGTTCGCCACGTGCCGATTCCGGTTCTCGGGATGGGCGGTGAACGAGGCGGAGCCCGCCTGGCCGCGGCGGCCCGCATGCTCGGTCGGTGGATCTCGGCGGGACGTACGCTGCGCTCGGTCACCCGGCGCTCGGTCACCCGCGACGAGGGCACCGCGGTGATCGTCAACTCGCTCTTCGCGCTGCCCGCGGCCCGGATGGCGCGCCCCGCGGGCGGAGTCGCGTGGCTGGTGCACGACGCGGTGGCGAGCGCCCGGCAGAGCGCCGTGACCCGGCTCGGCCGCCCCGTGGTCCGCATCGCGGTGGCGTGCACCGAGGCTGCGGCGGGGCCGGTCCGCGCCGCGAACGTGCCGGTGCGCGTGGTGCCGTACGGCGTTCGGTGGCCCGTCGAGGACTACCTCACCCCGGTGCAGACGCCACCGGTGGTCGGAATGCTTGCGCTGCTCACGTCCTGGAAGGGGCAGCACGTGCTGCTCGACGCGGTGGCGACGCTTCCGGACGTCGTCGTCGAACTCGCCGGCGGTACCTTCCCGGGCGACCAGGACTACGAGCAAGCGTTGCGAACGCGGGCAGCGGAACCGGATCTGCAGGGCCGGGTGCGCTTTCTCGGGCACGTGGACCCCGACTCGGTGCTCCGACGGTGGGACGCGGTGATCTCGGCCAGCGTGCTGCCCGAGGCCGGGCCACTGTCGGTGCTCGAAGCCATGTCGCACGGGTTGCCCGTCGTCGCCACCGACCACGGCGGGCCGACGGAGTTCCTGGCCGACGGCGCGGGAATCCTGGTACCGCCGGACGACGTCCACGCTCTGGCCCACGCGATCTCGACGGTCCTCACCGACGAGGAGCTGCGGAGCCGGCTGGGTCGACGCGCGCGAGCGGCCGTCGAGACCGAGCACGACATCGGCGTGACCATGCCCGCACTTCTGCGCGCCCTGACCGAGCCGAGCACGGCGGACGCGTCGTGACCGAACGAACGGCGGCGACGCGAGCGCCCGGCATACCTCCGGTCGCGTTCGACGGCGTGAAACAATCCGATCGACAGATTTGTCGAATCACATTCGGCACCAACGTTGTTGGACCTCGTTCGACGCGGTCCGAACGCGCCGCGCAAATGCGCGGTCACCGAAGTCCGGTAGGTATCATCAGGCTTACCAGAAACCGAAGGAGCTCCGGTCGATGCCCGTAGACGACTCCGTCCACCGCGGCGACGTACCCCCTCCCGTCGACCTGGCCGGACACATTCGAGAACTCGGTCGCGCCTTCGTGCCCGCGTTCCTCATCGCCGTCCTGATCGGTGCCGCCGTGTTCGGGTACCGCAACTTCGTGGTCGAGAAGCAGTACGCAGCCACCGTCGTCACCGAGATCGCACCCGCCGGCGACCTGGTTCCCGGTGACGCCTTCATCGAGCAGCTTCGCGCGCCGATCACCGGACTGGCGAGCGACACCGCCGTGCTGAACGCCGCGCTCGACGGCGTCGACACCGACATCGACGCGGGCACACTGTCCTCGCGGCTCACCCTTGAACCGGGCACCTCCCCCGCTCTGCTGAACTTCACCGTGACCGCGGAATCACCGGAGCTGGCGCAGCAATTGGCGACCTCGATGGTCACGGCCGTCGGGAACGCCGCCGAGGCCAACTACGTCCGGGACACCGCCGGCCGCGTCGGACAGCTGCAACAGTCGATCGCCGCCGAGGAAGGTCGGCTCGCGGCCCTGGCGGACGACGATCCCCTGCGCGGCAACGTCCAGTCCCAGCTCGACAGTCTGCGCAGCCAGCTGACGCAGGTGGAACTCGGCGGCGCGGATCAACTCGTCGTGCTGTCGATTCCCGAGACCGGCTCCTCGCCCGTGTCCCCGCAACCCGTCGCCGAGGCGTTGGTGGCCTTCCTCGCGGCTCTCATCCTCGCGGCCGAGGCCATCGTTCTTCTCCGCGGGCGGTGGGGGTCCAAGCCGAATCGCGCGTGGGCCCGTCGAACCGCTCGCAAGCACCGGGCGATCTTCGAGCCGGGGGCCGGAGAGGGAATGCCGCCGGTGGTGGCCGCGCGCATCGCCGCGCTCGATCGCTCGGCGACATCGTCCCGCCCGTCGCGCCACGCAGCGAAAGCCGGTACGACCGTGCAGATTCTCGTCCTGCTCGGTGACGGCACCGCCGTCTCGACCCCGGTTCCCGACTCGGTGGTGCGCGCCGACCTGTCCAGCGAGTGGTGGAAGGCCGTGGACGTCACGGTCCTCGACACGGCCGTGGTGGTGCTGTCCACCCGGGCGAAGAACCGCAGCGTCGCCACGGCGACGCTGCGCCAACTGCGGCAGTTCTCGGTGACCACGTATCTCGTTCTGCAGGACGGGAAGAAGGGCGATCAAGCCGGACCGGGTCAGCTGTACTCCGGTCCGCAGTACACCGGTCAGCAGTACGGCGGATACCCCGGCCAGCAGTACCCGGGGCAGCAGTACTCGGGGGCCCAGTACCCCGGTCAGCAGTACCCCGGTCAGCAGTACCCCGGTCGGCACTACCCCGGTGAGCAAGACCTCGGTCGGCAACACCTCGGTCAGCAACACCCCAGTGGTCCCCTCCCACGGCAGCGGTTCGCGGACCCACGGTTCCCTCCCTACGCCGAGCCCCGGTACTCGGGGGAGGACGACGGCGAGTACCACGATGCGGAGGTTCCCTACGCCGAACCCCGACAGACCGAGCCCCGACACACCGAGCCCCGACATTCGGGGGCGCGGTACCGGGAGCAGCCATCCGCCGAGCAGTCCTACACCGAGCAGTCCTACACCGAGCAGTCGAACACCGGGCAGTCGAACACCGGGGACACCTTCACCGAGCCCGAGTTCGACTCCGACCGCGCTCGAACGCCCGCACCGCGCTACGCTCCGCCGCAGTCGGGCGCGCAGCACAATGGGACTCCGAGCAATGGGACTCCGGGCAACGGGGCACCGGGCAACGGAGGGCCGAGCAACGGGGCGCCGAGCCACGGGATGTCCCGGCACCACGGTGTGACCCGGCGCAGTTCGACCACGCAGCGCCCGTACACACCAGGCTCGAATACCTCGCGCCAGAACTACGATTCACAGGTCCAGGACAATGCCGAGAACCGATAGAATCAAGATCGTCCACGAGCGCTTCACCGAGATCGCCGGCTCCGAGCACGTCGTCGAGCAGCTCGCGATTCACTGGCCGACGGCCGAGGTGTACGCCCCCATCGCGCGACCCGAGGGCATTCCTGCGGGCCTGTCGCGTCCGCCGCACACGACGCGTCTCGAGACCATCTACAACGCGATCGGCCAGCGCTCCTACGCACCCGTTCTTCCGCTGGTGCCCTTGGCGTTCCGACGGATGGACCTTCGGAATGCCGATGCCGTGATCGTCAGCCACCACGCGTTCGCCACGCAGGCCGTGTTCGCCACCGACGCACCGGTCATCGCGTACGTCCACAGCCCCGCACGGTGGGCGTGGGATCCGGAGCTGCGCGCGGGCGAGGGTGGTGGCCGCGCGGGTGCCGCCATCCTCACCGGGCTCTCCGCGGTCGCACGCCGGTGCGAGACGTCGGCAGCACCGAAGCTCACCACCGTCGTCGCCAATTCTTCCGCTGTAGCGCAACGAATCTCGGACTGGTGGGGACGCAGCGACGCCGTCGTCGTTCATCCTCCCGTCGACACCGAGGGCTTCACCCCGGACACCTCGGTGGCGCGCGAGAACTTCTTCCTGCTGGCCGGTCGGCTGGTTCCGTACAAGCGGCCCGACATCGCCATCCGCGCCGCGGCGGAGGCCGACGTGCCGCTGGTGGTGGCAGGCGACGGCCGCGCCATGGAAGCCTGCAAGGCCCTGGCGGGACCGAAAACCGTGTTCCTGGGCCGGGTGTCGCACGAGCGGTTGCTCGAACTCCACCGCAGCGCCCGCGCCCTGCTCATGCCGGGAATCGAGGACTTCGGCATCGTGCCCGTCGAGGCGATGGCCACCGGGACACCGGTCATCGCGCTCGGTGAGGGCGGCGCCGTGGACACCGTCGTGCCGGAGCGCACCGGGCTTCACGTCGCACCGGGTACCGACGACGCCATCGTCGCGGGATTCGCGGACGCCATGCGAACGTTCGACCCGTCTGACTTCGACCGCGACCACATCCGCACCTGGGCAGAAGGCTTCTCCCGCGCCACGTTCCGCGATCGCATGCAGAAGGTCGTCGATGACGCCGTCCGCTGACCGGGAGTCGTACCGCTCGACGGTGATGGACCGGGTCTTCGCCGACGCCCGCAGCATCGCGCTGCTCGGGCCGGTCGAGGACCTGAGCGAGGACACCGTCCGCCGGGTCCTCACCGCCGCCGAGAACAGTTCGCCGACACCCCGGATCGCGCTCGAACCGCGGGGTGATCGTCGGCGCTGGCGCTACCGCACCGGTATCGCCGACGGCGCCGTGACCCATCTCGACGCGATGACCGGAGCCGACGCCGGAACGATGCTCACGGCCATCCGGAACAGGCCGGGACCGCACCTGCCCGTCGAAGTTCTGTTGTGCGGGGACTACATCGCCGTGGACTACTCGCACGGAGTGGGCGACGGTTTGCTCGGCACCACTCTGATCGGTGCACTCGCCGACGATCCGGACGGCTCACGCGCCCCGACGTTCGCCTCTACCCTCCCGCGATCCGCCACCCTCTCGGCGGTTCGCCGCCACTTCGGTGCGAACCCGGCCGCGCTGAAGGACTTTCGGCGCCTGCGCGGGGAACTCAAGTCGTACACACCGCCGCCCGCCCCGACCCGCCGCGTCGAGAACTGGACATCCGCGCGCGTCTGCCGAACCGGCTACATGCCTGCGGATCAGGTGAGCACGCTGCGATCGTGGGCCAAGGCCGATGCACCCGGGGCGACCGGAGGGTCGGTGAACGTGGCGCTCGTCGCGGCCGCACTCCGCGCCGAGGGGCTCGAGGTGGACGACCGGGTGAGCATGCTGTTCAACAGTCGCCGCTACCTCGAACCCGAGTTCGCCGGTACACACGGCAATTTCGCCGTCGCGATCCCCGTGCTGCTGCCGCACGAGCCCTCTCCCGCCGACATCGCCGGGCGTATGCGGGCCGTCATCGAGTCGGGATGGCCCGTCGCCATTCTCGCGATGTCGGGGGTTCAGAACACCCTCGGTCGGCTGCGGTCCCGAGCGAAGCCCGAATCACCCGACACCCCGGAAGTGCCGCCGTCCGCGATGCCGTCGTCGGTGGAGGTGCCGGACCGAGTGCGGTTGGTCGTCAGCGATCTCGGTCGACTGCCGATGTACGACCATCTGCCGTGGATCGACGACGAACGCCCCCGCCAGATGGCGGCTTCGGTGGAACCCGATGGGCCGGACGGCATCTCGGTTCTGGTGTCCGACGTGCAGGGTGGCCGGACCTTCACCGCGTCGTTCTGCAGCGCGATGATCGACCCCGACGTCGTCGAGTCCGCGCTCGCACGGATGTGTACCGACCCGGTCGCGCTGGTGCGCTCGCGCTGATCAGCACTCTCCGATCCACCGGCTCGGCAACCGACGCCCGACGGTGCGTCAGGAACCCTCGCGCCACTCCCGCTCGAACGGGAGGCGCCACGCGTCCGGCGCCACCAACGAGTGAATGGCGTTGGGCCCCCAGGAACCCGGGGCGTAGTTGCGCACCGGCGGCGGGTTCTCGAGCAACGGAGCCGACACCTCCCACAGCCGTTCGATACCCCTCGACGTGGTGAACAGGGTGTGGTCGCCGTGCATGGCGTCGAGAATCAGTCGCTCGTACGCCTCGAGGACGTCGTCCGCACCGTCGGTGTCGTCGAGGGCGAACTGCATCGAGAGTTTGTCGAGTCGCATCCCCGGCCCCGGCCTCTTGCCGTAGAAGGACAGGGACACCTTGGACGCATCGGTGAGGTCGAACGTGAGGTGGTCCGGTCCCTGCGCACCGACTCCGGAACCGGTGGGGAACATGGATTTCGGCGGTTCCCGGAACGCGATCGAGATGATGCGCTGGCTCTCGGCCATCTTCTTTCCCGTCCGGAGGTAGAACGGCACACCGGCCCATCGCCAATTGTCGATGTGGCACTTCACCGCCACGAACGTGTCGGTGTCCGAGTCCGGGGCGATGCCGTCGCCGTCGCGGTACCCCGTGTACTGCCCGCGCACCACGTCCGCCGGATCGATGGGGAGCATCGAGCGGAAGACCTTGTTCTTCTCCTCCTTGATGGCCTCCGGTTCGAGGGCCGTCGGCGGCTCCATGGCCGCGAAGGCGAGCACCTGGAACAGGTGGGTGACCACCATGTCCTTGAATGCACCCGTTGCCTCGTAGAAGCTTTCGCGCCCGTCGAGCCCCAGCGTCTCCGGGATGTCGATCTGCACGTGTGCGATGAAGTTGCGGTTCCAGATGGGCTCGAACAGTCCGTTGGCGAAGCGGAACGCCAGGATGTTCTGTGCGGGTTCCTTGCCCAGGAAGTGATCGATCCGGAAAATGCGGTCCTCGGTGAACGTCTTGTGGACCTCGGCGTTGAGCGAGACGGCGCTCGCGAGGTCGGTGCCGAACGGCTTCTCCATGATGATTCGAGAACGGTCCACCAGGTCCGCGGCGGCGATCATCTCGATCACCTTCAAGGCCGCCGACGGGGGCACCGACAAGTAGTGCAACCGCTGCACCCCCTCCCCCAGTTCTTCTTCGGCTCGCGCGACAGCGGCCGCCAACGCGTCGGGACCGTCGTTCTGGGAGACGTAGGTGAGTCGCGTCGAGAACGAGTCCCACTCGTCCTGCGTCGGCGTTCGGGCCGAGAACTCCCGTACGGCGGCCTCGGCCATGTCTCGGAACGCGTCCGACGACATGTCCTCCAACGAGGTGCCGACCACGCGCATGCGCGGGGCGAGTTCCGACAGGACGAGATGCATCATCCCGGACAACAATTTGCGTCGGGCCAGATCACCGGTGGCGCCGAAGAGCACCACCACCTGAGGGGGCAGGGAATCGTGCAGGGTCGCGCGCGCAGAGGTCACACCACCCGATGTTTCCATCGATTCGCGTCGCGTGCCGCACGGAGGGCTCCAACCAGGCAAAACGGTCGGACTGGGGCCTTTCCGGCGGTAGAATGAAGACTCGCTTTACACTGTAAGTAGACCGGGGTGGGGTATGCGCCTTCACCGCGCCGACACCTGTGCGAAAGGCCTCGAGATGCTGGGAACGACGACAGTCTCCCGAACGTGACGTCCGCTGACCGCATCTTCCCCGGTACGGACACCACCTCCGCTGCGCATCGCGACGCGGACTGGGCTGCGACCCCGCTGGGCGTAGTCGAGGACTGGCCGATCGAACTGACCATGGCGATTCGCACCGCTCTACCATCGGGCGCCGCGGTGTTGCTGTGGTGGGGCGAGGACCTCGTCCAGATCTTCAACCACCCCTACACCCAACTCATCGGCGACAAGTTTCCCGCCGCGGTCGGTCAGCGCGGCGAGGAGTGCTGGGCCGAGGCGTGGGCGACGCTCCAGGAATGGGCGGACGAGGCGCGGTCCGGCAACGTGGTGTACCGCGAGCGGGAGCGGTTGGTGATCGATCGGTACGGGTACGACGAGGAGACGTTCTTCACGTTCTCGTGCAGTCCCATCTTCGGCGCCGACGACGCCACCGTCCTCGGCGTACTCGCGACCACGACCGAGGTCACCCGCGAGGTTTTCGCGCTCTCACGGATGTCGGTTCTTCGCGATCTCGGCGGCGTCGTCGCCGTGACCGACGGTGTGGCGTCGGTGTGCCGCAGCGCCGTGGAGCGACTGACCACGGCAGCCGAGTTCCCCTATGCAGCAATCCATGTGCGACGTGGTTCGGATATCCAGCCGGTGGCGTCCTTCGGCGATTCGGCCCCGGTCGACGCCGAGCTCGAGACCATCGAACGAGTGACGGCGACGGGCGAACCCGAGGCGTTCGTCCACGAGGGACGCATGGTCCTGCCGCTGACGACGAGATCCACCGAGTCGATCGGCGCGCTGGTGGTCACCATCGACCCCCTGCACCAGCTCGACGACCAGTACCGGATGTTCCTCGAACTCGTCGCCGAACGAATCTCCCGAACCCTCACCGACGCCTATCTCTACGCCGAGGAACGTCATCGCGCCGCGGTGCTCGCCGAACTGGATACCGCGAAAACGCGGTTCATCGAGAACATCAGTCACGAGTTCCGCACTCCTCTGACGTTGCTCCTCGGACCGATCGACGACCTGCTCACCCATCATTCCTCGGATCTTCCTGCACGACAGACAGATTCGTTGGAGTCGGCGCGTCGGGCGGCGCTCCGCCTCCAGCGTCTGGTGGACACGCTCCTCGACGTCGCCCGCGGCGACAGCGACGGAATGGCGTTGCACCCCGAACCGACCGACATCTGCGCGCTCACCGCAGAGTGCGCCGAGATGTTCCGGGACGCAACGGATCGCGCACACCTGCAGCTCACCGTGGACTGCGAGGTGGTGACCGAGCGGTACATAGAGATGGATCGCGCCGCGTGGACTCACGTGGTGATGAATCTGCTCTCCAACGCGGTCAAGTTCACCACGGAGGGCACGGTGGCACTCACCCTCGCCGACGCGCCCGGCGGAATGACTCTGACGGTGTCGGACACCGGTCCCGGAATCGAGGTCGCCGATCGAGGACGGGTCTTCGAGCGATTCTACCGAGTTCCGGAGACCCCCGGCAGATCTCAGGAGGGCACGGGGATCGGACTGTCCCTGGTCGCCGACCTCGTCGAGGCCCTCGGTGGAACCATCTCGGTCGCGGACAACGATCCAGTGGGTACCCGGTTCGAGGTCACCGTCCCGGTCGTCTCCTCGACGCAGCCCTCCGGGACGGCCGTCCCCGAGGTCGCCGCGTCGCTGGCCGCTCCGTACCTGGGCGAAGCCGACACCTGGCGCCCGGTCTCGGAATACGCGTCCGAGCCCGGGTCCGATCAGCGTCAGGTTCTTCTGATCGAAGACAACGCCGACATGCGTGACTACGTCACCGGCCTGTTCGTCGAGCAGGGGTGGCACGTGGACGTCACCGGCACCGTCGACGACGCCTTGATCAGGGCCCGCACCCGCACGCCGGACATCATCGTCAGCGACATCATGCTGCCCGGTCGCAACGGCCTGTCGTTGGTCGAGGAAGCGCGGGGAGACTCCCGCCTCGTTCGAGTACCCATCGTGCTGCTCAGCGCCAGGGCGGGTTCGGAATCGGTGGTGCAGGGTCTGCGGATCGGTGCGGACGACTACGTCACCAAACCGTTCCATCCGGCGGAACTCGTTGCGCGCGTTCGGGTTCACCTCGAACTCGCCCGCCTGCGCGAGGATCTGCTGGTCGACGCCGAACGTGAATCGACGTCGCTGCGCACCGCCCTCGACAGCCGCGGGGTGTTGAGCCAGGCCGTCGGGCTGGTGATGGCCACGCAGGGAATCGATCCCGACGCGGCCTTCGCCTACATCGCGAAGAAGAGTCAGGATGCGAACGTCAAGGCACGGGTCGTCGCTGCGCAGCTCGTCGACGACTTCGTGAAGACCATCGCCACCGACGAATCATGACCGAGCGGAAACCGTCGGACATCGACATCGAGACCTGGGTGGAGCGGCAGATCCGGACGGCTCGCGACAACGGAGCCTTCGACGACCTTCCCGGCGCGGGCAAACCCATTCCCGCGTCGAGCACAGAGGAGATGGCATGGGTGCGAGCGTTCCTGAAGCGCGAGAACCTCTCCGGGGAAGCGCTGCTGCCGACGCCGTTGCAATTGCGCAAGGAGATCGAACGCTTACCTCGGACGGTCGCCTCGCTGCGGTCCGAGGACGCGGTTCGCGCGGTCGTCGCCGACCTGAACCGGCGCATCGTGGAGTGGCTACGCGCACCGACCGGTCCGCAGGTACCCGTGGGCCGGGTGGACGTCGACGACGTCGTCGAACAGTGGCGCAGCACCCGGCCGGCGCGGCCGACCGCGGCACCGGCGTCCGAACCCGAGGCAGCGCCGGTGCGGGGTCGTCGATGGTGGCGTCGCCGGTAGTCGTTCACGGCTGGCGGTTCACGGCTGGCGGTCGAACACTGCGGTGACTCGATGGGTGACGGGTTCGACGACGCGGGCGGCGATGGGCCCGATGATCGCCATGATCAAGACATAGGCCGTCGCCAGGGCGGCGATTTCGGCTTCCACCGCTCCGGACGCGACGGCCAGGCCCGCGATGACGATGGAGAATTCACCGCGAGCGATGAGCGCGGTTCCGGCCCGCATACGGCCGAGCCGACCCACCCCGATCTGTTTGGCCGCCCACGCTCCCGTGACGATCTTCGTCACCGTCGTGACCACGGCCAGCAGAATCGCCCACCCGATCACCGGCGGAATCGTCCGCGGATCGGTGTTGAGGCCGAAGACGACGAAGAACACCGCGGCGAACAGGTCTCGCAGCGGTTCGAGCACGCGGGTCGCGGCGTGGGCTGTCGTACCCGAGATCGCTATGCCCAGCAGGAACGCACCCACCGCGGCCGAGACCTGCATCGCCGCCGCCACTCCGGCCACCAGCAGGGCCGCGCCGAGGACGGTGAGGAGGACCGTTTCGCGGTCGCGGTGATCGACGAGCGCCGAGATCACCCAGCCGTAGCGCAGCGCGATCACCAGAACCACGGTCACCACGAGCAGCGAGATGCCGACGGCCTCGAGCCCGCCGACGAAGCTGACGCCGGCGAGCACGCCGGAGAGAATCGGCAGGTAGACAGCCATCATCAGGTCCTCGAACACCAGAATGGACGGCACCACCGGTGTCTCGCGGTTACCCAGACGGCCGAGATCACCGAGAACCTTCGCGACGATTCCCGACGACGAGATATAGGTGACACCGCCGAGGACGAGCGCGCCGACCGGTCCCCACCCCAGCATGAACGCGACGATCACGCCGGGCACCACGTTGAGAACGATGTCGACGAGTCCCGCGATCCACGAGCGTTTCAGCCCCGTCAGCAGTTCGTTCGCCGTGTATTCGAGTCCGAGCAGGAGCAGAAGAAGAACGACGCCGATCTCACTGGCCAGTTCGGTGAAACCGTCGATACCCTGCAGCTCGACGATCCCGCCGTTGCCGAAGAACAAGCCGGCGACGAGATAGAGCGGAATGGGGGGACATTCCGACGCGGGTGGCGAGCCTGGCGAGCAGTCCCAGTACGAAGAAGACCGCGCCGAGCTCGATCAACTCGATCGCGGTCTCGGTCACGAATCAGTGACCGAGCAACTTGGCGGCCGCATCCAGGCCCTCGGACGTTCCGACGACCACCAGCAGGTCTCCGCTGACCAATGTGAAAGTCGGACCCGGCGACGGCTGCACCTGCCCCGCCCGCATGACGGCCACGATGGACACCCCGGTCTTGGTGCGCATCTGAGTGTCGCCGAGCGAACGACCGTCGAACCGAGATCCGTCGTGGACGGGAAGTTGGCGGGTGCGGATGCCGGGAAGCTCTCGATGTTCCTCGCCCAGCTGCGCAACCAATTGCGGGGTTCCGAGCAGATTGCCCAGTGCGGCGGCTTCCTCGTTGTTCAGGGTGATCGACGCCTGAGTGGAGTCCGGATCGTCCTTCTTGGAGACGATGAGCTCGTTCGACCCGTCCTTGTGCGTGATCACCCCGATGCGGCGACCCGTGGAGAGCGCGAAGTCCTTGCGCACTCCGATGCCGGGAAGCAACGTGACGTCGACGTTCATGAGTGGAGTAGCGCCGATCATGCCGGTGGGTTCGGTGTCGGCAACTGTGCGGGGTCAGGGCCGATCGAGCCGGTTGTTGTTGTGGTCGAGCCCAACGCGCACCGCTTACGTTCGGAGTATTTAATCGAACACATGTTCGATATGTGGGTTACTCTGGACGTATGGACCGGGGGGTCCGCAGGATCAGGGGGTGAGCGACGCAGCCGAGGCTGCGGCGCCGGCCTCGTCGTGCCCGGACGGTTCAGCTGCCGGTGACGCGGGTGCTTCCGCTGATGCTGCCGGTTCTGGTGCTGGTGTTCCGTTGGTGTCGACGGCGATCTCCGATCCGGCGGCGGGTGCGGTGATCGCCGACCTCGAAGCGGCGGTGGCGGCGCTCGATTCGTGGTCGCTGCCCGCCGCGGACACCCGCGCGGTACTGGTACGGACGGAGACGGTGATCCGCACCCTGGTGGGGGCCTCGCACACCTGGTTGCACGAGGTCGTCGAACGCGGCGGGTTCGACGACGTCGTCGGGGCGTTGGGGTCCGGGGGTGCGCCGTCGGCGTTGGCGCATCTGCTGCGCGTCACTCCCCGGAGCGCCGCACTACGGTTGCACGTCGCGGCGGACCTCGCCTCCCGGACCACACTGACGGGGGATCCGGTGGACCCGCGGATGCCTCACGTCGCCGCCGCCTCCCGCGAGGGAGTGTTGGATCCGGGGCACGTGGCGGTGATCCGGACGTTCCATCGGGATCTGCCCGCTCGCACGGACCCGGGGCAGCGTGATCGGGCGGAGAAGCAGTTGGTGGACCTGGCCCGCTGGGTGCGCCCGGACGAGTTGACGGTGGCGGCGAAGCGGATCCTGGAGTTGCTCGACCCCGACGGCGCCGCCCCCGACGACCACGATGCCGCGCGGAAGCGGTTCATCCGGTTCGACCCGCAAGGGGTGGACGGGATGTCGACGGGCAACTTCTGCATCGATGCGCATCTGCGGGCGATGCTCGAGGTGGCGTTCGAGGCACTGTCCACTCCGGGGCGCTGCATGCCCGGCGAGGACGATGCCGGTACCGACGGGGTGAGGTTCCCGGCCGGCGCCGCCGAACCCCCGGCCCCGGACGCCGACGGCGCTGGTGTCGATGACGCTGGTGTCGATGACGCTGGTGTCGATATCGACGACGCTGGCGACTGCGCCGGAGCCGGTCACGATGGCACCGATCCCGCTGCGCCCGAACAGGATCAGGACCACACCGCCGACGACGGACCCGCGCGGTCGGGTCACGACGCCACCCTCGACCTCGACCTCGACCTGGACCTGGACCTGGACGTGGACGTGGACCCAGATATGCCCGAGGCCGTACCAGGGGAGAAGTCTGCCTCCGACCCTGCTGGGGTTGCTGCTGCTGCGGAGCGCGCCGGCCGGGATTTCCGCACCGGTGGGCAACGACGCCACGACGCCCTCAAACACCTCCTCGGACAAGTGCTGGCCTCCGGCACCCTCGGCACCCACCGGGGCTTTCCCACCACCGTCGTCGCCACCATCGGCATCGACGAACTCACCGCCGCCGCCGGACTCGCCCCCACCACCACCGGCACCACCCTGTCCCTCGGCGACCTCATCCGACTCGCGTCCGCCTCACACCCCTACCTCGCCGTGTTCGACGACGCCACCGGCCGCACCCTGCAACTACTGCGCAGCAAACGCTGCGCCAGCACCGATCAGCGTCTGGCCCTGTTCGCCCGCGAACGCGGCTGCACCTTCCCCGGCTGCACCCGACCCGCCATGAGAACCCAGGCCCACCACACCCACGAGTGGGCCGACGGCGGCTACACCGACATCGACACCCTCACCCTCGCCTGCCCGATGCACCACCGCCTCATCGGCACCGCCCCCAACCAGTGGGCCACCACCAGGGCACCCGCCGGGCACCGCTACGCCGGCCTGACCCTGTGGCACCCACCGGCCGTTCTCGACCCCGACCGGCGCGGGCGACCCAACCACTACTTCTTCCCCGAGAGATACCTCCTCGACGACGAACCATGATGCCGCGCACCGCAACACCCGAATCGGGGAAACTCGATCGGGTGCTGCATCGAGCTCGGTTACCGACGACCGCCCTGGTACCGACGACCGCCCTGGTACCGACGACCCGCAGGGATCTACTGCGCCGGATCGACCAGACCCATCTGCACGGCCTTGACCAAGCGACGGGGAACCTTGTGCGTCACGCCGGCGACGGTGACGGGCACCAGATCGGGCGGGACCGCTTTCCACTGCGAACGTCGACTGCGGGTGTTCGACCGGGACATCTTCCGCTTCGGAACAGCCATGACCTCAGCCCTTCTTCTCGCGTCGGCCGTACTTGCGCTCGAACTTCTCCACGCGCCCTTGGGTATCCATGACGCGGGCGGCGCCGGTCCAGAACGGATGGGACTCGTTGGTCACGTCGACCTTGACCAAGGGATAGGTCGATCCGTCCTCCCACTCGACGGTGCGATCGCTCGTGATCGTCGATCGCGTGAGGAACATCGAACCGGTACTCGAGTCCTGGAAGACCACCGGATGGTAGTCGGGGTGTACTCCGGGTTTCATTCTGCTGCCTTTCCTGTTGCGCGATCGGAATCGGTGAAAGTCGTTTCCTCGCAGGGTTCTTCGTGGTACTGCCCGAAGGGGTCGTCCCACGTGGACCACAACTCCGGAGCGCCCAGTTCGTCCTCCGTGAGCACCGCGTCGGACAGGACTCGGTGGATGTGTTCGGGGTCGGCGCGATGGGTGAGGATCACCAATGACGTCGCGCGGTCCCCGAAGTCCTCGTCCCACACGAGCGCGCCGAGAGCGCGCCGGGCCGTGGGTTCCTGCTCGTACTGCTCGGGTTCCATGGCGGCGAGCCACCGGCCGGCGCCCGCAACTCGCAGGCCACCACCCGCCGACTCGATCCACAGCACCTGGTCCGGCTGCGACGCCACCCACAGCCGTCCACGGGAGGCCACGACGCCGTCGAGCAGGACGTCGATCGCGTCGTGCAGCCGACCGGGATGGAACGGGCGCCGGTCGGCGAACTCGACGATGCGCACACCGCAATCCGACGTCAGTGGCGGCTGGCCCTCGAGAAGCGAACCGTGGACGTCCTCCTCGGCACCGCGACGGGCGACCGCGGGGACCCGGGCGAGCAGGTCGGTGCCACGCAGGCGCTCACCCGGTCGGGTCCACACGGTCGCCGCGGTCGGTGCGAGTCGGTCGAGAACGGCGCGTAATCGATGGGCCTCCCAGCCATCGGGTTCGGTGTCCCCCACGACCAACAGGTCGACGAAACGAGCGTTCCCCACGGTCACCTGCGCCACGGTGCGTTCGTCGGGAAGGTCGTCGCTGCCGAGAAGATCGTCCCCGGTCGCATCGTCGAGCCACGTGGCGCCGTCGACGCACCCGATGACGGCCTCGATACGGACGTCCAGCGATGCCGGTCCGTCGATGCGCCCCACCATTCCCGCGACCACGGTGTTCTCGATCGACCAGCAGACTCCTTCGACTTCGAGCGTCGAATCGAGCCGCACCACGATGCGATCGAGCGTCGAATCGGATGCCAGCGAGCGCAGGAGCGGCAGCAGATCGTCCCGGAGCGTGCAGGTGACACAGCACCCCGCAGCCCCCAGATCGACGGCATGGTCCGCACGCTTCCCGTCCACCACCCGCGTGGTGTGTCGACGCACGACGCCGACCGAGACGTCGGACAGGTCGTGACGCACCAGCACGGTCCCCGGCTCGACGAACGCGTCCGTGACGGATTCGAGGGGCCCCATCGGACCGCAGACGAGGACGAGCGGCGTCCTGCTCTCGGTGTTCATGACCGTCCTTTCGACAATGATTGTCATCAGCAGCGGTTCGAGCGTACAGTCCACCGAAGTCATTGTCGAAAACGATTATCAAGAAGGAGGTGGGTGGATGTCCGCGCACTGCGACGTCACCGGACGGCAGCCGAGCTTCGGCAAATCCGTCTCGCACTCCCACCAGCGCACCAGTCGCCGGTGGAACCCCAACATTCAGAAGAAGACGTACTTCGTCCCCAGCGAAGGACGCCGCGTCACGCTCACGCTGTCGACCAAGGGGATCAAGACCATCGACCGAGACGGCATCGACGCCGTCATGGCTCGCCTCCGAGCCGCCGGTTACGGACGGAACCGCTGATGGGCAAGAGCACGGACATCCGACCCATCGTGAAACTGAAGTCCACGGCGGGAACCGGCTACACCTACGTCACCCGCAAGAACCGTCGGAACGACCCGGATCGACTGGTGATGAAGAAGTACGACCCCATGGTCCGCAAGCATGTCGACTTCCGTGAGGAACGCTGATGGCGAAGAAATCCAAGATCGCCCGTAACCAGCAGCGAACCGAGATCGTCGCTCGTCACGCGGCCCGTCGACACGAGCTGAAGGAGCTGATCCGGAAGCCCTCCACCCCCGCCGCGGAGCGCGATGCCGCCCAAGCGGCCCTTCGGAAACTTCCGCGCGATGCGAGTCCGGTAAGGTTACGGAACCGCGATGCTGCGGATGGGCGTCCCCGTGGCTACCTCCGCAAGTTCGGGCTCTCTCGCATCAACACTCGCGAGATGGCACACCGCGGGGAACTCCCCGGTGTGCGCAAGAGCAGCTGGTAATACGAGACGTCAGACAAAGGTGGAGAGAACATGGCAGTGAAGAGAGGCCCGTCCAAGAAGGATCGGGCCGAAGCCGGCCGCAAGCCCAAGAAGAACCCGCTCATCGCCGCAGGCGTCGAGACGGTCGATTACAAGGACGTGAACCTGCTTCGTCAGTTCATCTCCGACCGCGGCAAGATCCGCAGCCGTCGCGTCACCGGCCTGACCCCGCAGCAGCAGCGCCAGGTCGCGACCGCCGTGCGCAACGCTCGGGAGATGGCACTGCTCCCGTTCACCACCCGCTAGACCCTTCTCGACCTGCATTCGGTCGGAGGGCGCTGCCGCTCACGCCTACCGCTGGCGAGCACCGCCCTCCGATCGAAAGGCCCCTGCACCGTGTCCGGAGTTCTCGCGGGTTTCACGGTCATCTTCGTCATCATCTTCATCGGCTACGTCGTGGCCCGCACCGGGATCCTCGGTAGCGAAGGCGAGTTCGTCCTCGGCCGGTTGGTGTTCTTCGTCGCCACCCCCGCCCTGCTGTTCGACACCCTCGCGCACGCCGATCTCTCGGTCATCTTCTCCCCCACGCTCTACGTCGCCGCGATCAGCGCGTTGGCCGTCGGAGCCGTGCATTTCACCATCGCCCGCGCGGCGCTGCGTCGCGACGTTCCCGACGCCACCATCGGCGCCCTGTCCGCGTCGTACGTGAACGCAGCGAACCTGGGAATCCCGATCGCCGTGTTCGTCCTGGGCGACGTGTCCTTCGTGGCGCCGTTGCTGCTGTTCCAGATCCTCGTCTACTCCCCCATCGTCCTGACGGTGCTGGATCTGTCGACCTCACGTGCCGCGTCGTCCGTGTGGCGGACGGTCTCGACGCCCTTCCGCAACCCCATCGTGGTCGCCGGCGGAGCCGGTCTGCTCCTCGCCGTGACCGGTTGGACCCTTCCCGACGCCGTCATGCAGCCCTTCACGCTCATGGGCGGCGCCTCCGTACCCGGAGCCCTCATCGCGTTCGGGATGTCGCTGTACGGGGTGCGCGTCCTGCAACACGGCGCCGGGCCGCGTCGGGACGTCGCCCTGGCCACGGTGCTCAAGACCGTCGTCATGCCGCTCGTCGCCTACGCGTTGGGACGGTGGGGCTGGGACCTCGACGGTCGCGAACTGTTCGCCGTCGTGGTGATCGGGGCTCTCCCCACCGCGCAGACCGTCTTCATCTACGCCAGCAGGTACGGCCGAGGTGTCGTCACGGCCCGCGACAGTGCGTTCGTCACCACCCTCGTTTCCATTCCGGTCATCGCCGTCGCGTCCGCACTCCTTGCCTGACCGCGCGTCGGGAAAGCTCGAAGAAACGGGCCGACCGCTCGGCGCGCTACCTTGGAGGCATGAGGTTGTTCGTGCTCGGCCTGCTCGCGTGTTTCGCCCTGTCCGGGTGCGCCGACGACTCCGACTCCCTCGCCGACGAGACCGACTCCGCCGCGGCCGTGGCCCGGCAGGACATGGTTCCGGTGCCGGGCGCTCCACCCGTGCCGCACGAGGTCGCAGCCGACCACGTCGGCACCGAGTTCGTTCCGGGCGCTCCCCTGGTGATGGCGCAGTCGACGCCCTTCGAGGCATGGACGCCGCTGCCGAACAACATGATCGCCGTTCACTTCGTCACCGGATCACCCGAGTGCTACGGCGCAGACGCCACCGTCGAGGAGACCCCCGACACCGTCACCGTCACCTTGCGAACCGGCACCTTGGAGTCCGCGAAGGACAAGTCCTGCATCATGATCGCGGTGTACGGGACCATGGAACTGCAGCTGTCGGCGCCGGTGGGCGACCGCCAGGTGCTCAACGGCACCTGACGGTCGGGCTCCGCCGTACGGGGTGTGTCAGCGCCGCTTGCGCGACTTGAGGTAGTCGCTGACCACAGCCGCGCCGAGCCCGTCGAGATCCGGCGCCACCACCCGACCGCCGACCCGATGCGCCATTCGGTCCACGACCCGAGCCAGCCCGGGATCGTCGCCGAGACGGAAGATCGTCACCTGCGCACCGATCTTCGCCACCGTGTCCAGCTCCCGCACCGTCAGACCGAGAGTTCGCGGATGCGGCGGATAGTCGAAGAACGCGTGGCCGTCCGGCTCGAGGTGCGCGGTCGGTTCGCCGTCGGTCACGATCAGCACCACCGGCTGGGCGTTGGGGTTGCGCCGTAAGTGCTTCACCGCCAACATCAACGCGTGGTGCAGATTCGTGCCCTGTTCCCACGCACCGTCCAGACCCGCGAGCTCGGACGTGGTGAGGGTGCGCGCATGACGACCGAAGCCGATCATCTGCAGATCGTCGCCGCGGAAGCGTGTGGACACCAGGTGATTCAGCGCCAGCGCGGTCTGCTTCATCGGCACCCAGCGTCCCTCCATGACCATGGAGAACGACGTGTCGACCAGCAGCGCCACCGCGGCCTGCGACCGCTGCTCGGTCTCGGAGATCTCCACATCGGTCACGGCGAGGCGCACCCCGCCGGAATCGGTCGGCCCCTCCAGCGCCGTGCGCAGTACGGCGTTGGTCACGGTCCGGGTCACGTCCCACGGTTCGGTGTCGCCGAATTCCCAGGCCCGTGAGGCACCCGTCGGCTCCCCCATCGCCCCGGCCTTGCGTGTGTCCCGCTCGCCTCGGCGTGAGGTGATCTTGCCCGCGATGTCACGCAGAGCCGATTGACCCAACTGGCGCATGGCCTTCGGCGACAACCGCCACTGGCCGTCGGCCCCCTTGTGCAGGAAACCCTGCTCCTGCAGCGCTCGTTCGAGCTCCGCGAGAGTACGAGCATCCGCGGCGGCCTCCGGTCCGAGCTGGCGTACCAACGCGTCCGCGTCGATGTCGTCGAGTGCCGCACCGTTGTACTGCTGGGAGAGTTGATCGCCCAGCTCCTCGAGTTCGGCGATGTCCTGCAGGACCCCGGTTCCGTCGCCGAGACCCATACCCTCCTGGCCACGGAACTTCTGCGAACCCTCCCAGTCCTCGCCGGGCCGCGCGGACTGCAGGTTCGCATCGAGCCGCGCCAACTGATCCATCAGGTCCTGGCTGCCGAACGCCTGCTGCGCCAACGCATCCAGCTCGGCGCGCTGATCCGGCGAGAGCGAGTTGCGCAGACGCTGCGCCGCCGCGGATCGCTCGGCGAGCGCGTCGATCAGTTCGTCGACGCTCTGCGGGTTCTCGGGGAAGAACTCGCCGTGATCCGCCATGAACTTCTCGAACTGCTCGTCCGTGTCCTCGCCGCGAGCGTTCGCGTCGAGCAGATCGTTCAAGTCGGACAGCATCTCCTGCACACGCTGACGGTCCTGTTCGGTGGCTCCCTCGAGCGCCTGCTTCATGCCGGCGAATCGCTGGTCGAGCACCTCGCGGCCCAGCAGATCCTTGATCTTCTCGAAGGTCTCGCGCGCCTCGCTGCTGCGCCAGTCGTACTCCGAGAGCTCCTGCACCGCTTGGGCCGTGGACGGCGGTAGTTCCGCGATCTGCATCTCGGCGAAGCGTGCGTCGTCGTCGTCCAGGGCACGGGCCAGCGTCTTGCGCTCCTCGAGCACCGCCTTGTCCAGCAGCTCTCGCACCTCCTGCAGGGTGCCGTCGAGATTCTTGCTCTTGAGCAACTCTCGACGCCGCCGATTGGCCTGCGCCGCAAGCTCGTCGAGCCCGCGCATGTTCTTCGTCCCGCGCCGCAGCATCTCCTGGATGGCGCGACGCGGCGACGATCCCTCGAGCACGTCCTGCCCGATGGCGTCCAGGGCCTCACGCAGATCGACCGGCGGCGCGAGGGGATCCGGGCCGTCGGTGTAGGGCCCGTAACGGGCTGATCCGGCCATCAGCTGTACACCGTCTGCCCGTCGTCGCCGGTGTCCTTGCCGATACGCCGGGCGAGGTAGAGGCCCTCGAGCGCCAACTCGGCCGCAGAGGCCCGCTCACCGTCGGACTCGGCACCGAGGCGCGCGGCGATCTCGTTCAGGACCTCCAGATCGGGCAGTTCGTCCAACAACGCCTTCGCCGTGATCCGATCTCCGGTCACCACGGGCTCACCCTTGTCGACCGCCTCGACCAGAGGAGCGAGATCGATGCCGCCCAACAGATCTCGCGCTGTCTCCGCCGTGGCCCGACGCAGGAGATGGGTGAGCACCTCGACCTCGCGACCCTCTTCCCCGGACTCGAACTCGACCTTGCCTCGCAGCACGTCGACGATCGTGCCGGTGTCCACCGGACGCGCGACGGCGTCGGACTCACCGAGCACCGCGGCCCTGTGCACCGCGGCCGCACCCACCGTTTCTGCTGCGGCGACGGCGAATCGAGCCGAGACGCCCGAGCGCTGGTCCACCGACGGCGATTCGCGCAGCAGGCGGGTGAACCGCGCCAGCACCTCGAGAACGTGCGGCGGAACGGTGGCCGTCAGGTTCGCTTCCTGCTCGACGACCGCGATCTCGTCGGCCAGCAGAATCGGATAGTGCGTACGGATCTCCGCCCCGAACCGGTCCTTGAGCGGAGTGATGATCCGGCCGCGGTTCGTGTAGTCCTCGGGATTCGCGCTCGCGACCAGCAGCACATCCAGCGGCAGCCGAATGGTGTAGCCGCGGATCTGGATGTCGCGCTCCTCCATGACGTTGAGCAGCGAGACCTGGATGCGCTCCGCGAGGTCGGGGAGTTCGTTGATCGCGACGATGCCGCGGTGGGTGCGAGGCACGAGGCCGTAATGGATCGTCTCGGGATCTCCCAGGCTGCGGCCCTCGGCGACCTTGACCGGGTCGACGTCGCCCACCAAGTCGGCCACCGAGGTGTCCGGCGTGGCCAGCTTCTCCGAGTACCGCTCGGTGCGGTGGCGCCATTCGACGGGCAGGTCGTCGCCGAGTTCGCGGGCGCGGCGGATCGAGGCGGGGGTAATGGGTTCGAACGGGTGCTCGCCCAGTTCGGAACCCGCGATCACCGGGGTCCATTCGTCGAGCAGACCGATGAGAGTGCGCAGAAGACGGGTCTTGCCCTGGCCACGTTCGCCGAGCAACACGACGTCGTGTTCGGCCAGGAGTGCGCGCTCGAGCTGCGGAAGGACGGTGTTGTCGAAGCCGAGGATGCCGGGCCAGGCGTCACGGCCGTCGCGCAGGGCGGACAGCAGGTTGTCGCGGAGTTCGTTCTTGACGGTCTTCGCCTCGTGGTCCGACGCACGAAGCGCGCCGAGAGTGCGAATGTCGGGTGCCGGGTGTTCGGAAGCCGGGTGTTCGGAAGCCGGGGACGCGGGCGAGGGAGAAACGGTGTCGGTCACTTCTCCAACGTACGAGCCTTCGGCGCTTTCGGCACGCCGCACCGACCACCTCAGGCAATCAGTGGCCGGCGGGATCCATCAGCGACTTGCCCTCGCCCTTCTTCACGCGGGCTCGCTCGAACAGGACGGCGCCGGTACCGGCCGCGAACAACAGAAGCGTCGCCGGGAAGAGAATCATTGCCCATCCCTCGAAACCGCCGCCGGCCGCCGTGATCGCCAATCCGAGACACCCCAGACCCAGGGCCATCAGGATGTATCCGGGCCAATTTCGCGCGTCGGCGATGGCTTCTCCGGCGTGCGCACGCGTGGTGCGCTCGGGATCTCGAAGCTCGGTGTCGTCGTCGCCCTCGGGCGCGGTGTTCTTGTCGTCCATCGGCTCGCGCTCTCGCTCCATGGTGGTTGATACCCGTCCGACCAACGGGCAAAACCGGCGCAACACATCCGATTCCTCGCGGGCTCCGAAGCAACCGGGGGGTTGCGGGCCACCGCGACATCGACATGTCGAACCACACACCGGCCACGGGGAGACCACATGACCACGGCGTACGACTTCACGGCGACTTCCATCGACGGAGATCCGGTCGACCTGTCCGACTACCGAGGGCGCCCCATGCTCATCGTCAACACCGCCTCCCAGTGCGGTTTCACCCCGCAGTACGAGGGGCTGGAGAAGCTCAACCGCGAATACGGTCCGCGAGGACTCGTGGTCCTCGGCTTCCCGTGCGACCAATTCGGTCACCAGGAGCCGGGCGATGCCGAGGAGATCAAGAACTTCTGCTCGCTGCGCTACGACGTCACGTTCCCCATGCACGAGAAGGTCGACGTCAACGGGTCCGACGCGCACCCCCTGTTCGCCTGGCTGCGCGACCAGAAGGGTGGTGTGCTCGGCAGCCGCATCAAGTGGAACTTCACCAAGTTCCTCATCGACGCGAACGGCACCGTGGTGGATCGCTTCGGACCGACCACCAAGCCCGAGAAGCTTGCCGGCCCCATCCAGAAGGTCCTCGAGACCTGAGAACCATCCTCCCGCTCCCGCGCGTGTCGGCGCCGGTGTCAGTGCGCGAAGTGGCGTGACCCGGTCAGGTACATCGTGACGCCGGCTTCCCGAGCCGCGTCGACGACCTCGGTGTCGCGGATCGAACCGCCGGGCTGGACGACGGCAGTGACCCCGGACGCGGCGAGGATCTGGAAACCGTCGGGAAAGGGGAAGAAGGCGTCGGACGCCGCAACGGCACCGACGGTTCGGTCCCCCGCCCGACGCACGGCCAGTTCGGCCGAATCGACGCGATTGACCTGACCCATCCCGACGCCCACCGACGCACCGTCGGCGGCGATCAGAATCGCGTTGGACTTCACGGCACGGCACGCGCGCCAGGCGAAGCGAAGATCGGCCAAGACGGCGTCGTCGGCGGGATCACCGACGGCGAGCGTCCAGTTCGTCGGGTCGTCGCCCTCGGCGTCGACGAGGTCGCGGTCCTGCACCAGCAGCCCGCCGGAGACCTGCTTGATCTCGGGAACCGGCTGCGGTGGCTCGCAGATGAGAACACGAATGTTCTTCTTGCGCTGCAGAACTCCGAGAGCCCCGTCGGCGTAGGACGGTGCGATGATGACCTCGGTGAAGATCTCGGCCACCTGCTCGGCCATTTCGACGGTGACCTCCCGGTTGGAGGCGATGACGCCGCCGTACGCACTGACCGGATCGCACGCGTGGGCCTTGCGGTGCGCGTCGGCGATGGAATCCGTCGTGGAGACGGCGATACCGCACGGGTTGGCGTGCTTGATGATCGCGACGCACGGGAGATCGTGATCGTGCGCGGCCCGCCAGGCTGCGTCTCCATCGGTGAAGTTGTTGAACGACATCTCTTTTCCGTGCACCTGCGTGGCACGTGCGATGCCCGCTGCCGTGGACGAATCGACGTAGAGCGCCCCGCCCTGATGGGGGTTCTCGCCGTATCGCAGCACCGACGACAGTTCGTAGGTCGCGCCCATCCACGAGGGGAACCGCTCGGCCTCGTCGGCGACGAGGGTGTCGGTCATCCACGACGCCACGGCGACGTCGTACGCCGCCGTGTGCTGAAAAGCCTGCGCCGCCAGCGACACTCGCTGCGCCAACGTGAATCCGCCACCGGACACCGCGTCGAGCACGTCGGCGTACCGAGCGGGATCCACGACCACCGCCACCGACGGATGGTTCTTCGCCGCCGCCCGGACCATCGACGGTCCGCCGATGTCGATCTGCTCGACGCACTCGTCGGGCGAGGCGCCCGACGCCACGGTGTCGGTGAAGGGGTACAGATTGACGACGACCAACTCGAACGGCCGAACCTCGAGCTCCTCGAGTTGATCGAGGTGCTGCTGCTTGCGGGTGTCCGCGAGGATGCCGGCGTGTACGCGCGGGTGCAGCGTCTTCACCCGGCCCTCGAGGGTCTCGGGGAAGCCGGTGAGGTCCTCGACGCGGGTGACCGGAACCCCGGAGTCGTCGATGCGGCCCGCGGTCGAGCCGGTGGAGACGATCTCGACTCCGGCGGCGTGCAACCCGGCGGCCAGTTCGTCCAGACCGGTCTTGTCGTAGACGCTGACCAGCGCTCGTCGAACGGGGCGGCGGGTGTCGGTGCTTTCACTCACTGGGAATCTGAGCCTTTCGTCCTTCGGTGATGACACCTCGTACAGCAACGGCGGCGACCACGTCGATCAACAATCGACGCTCGACCGCCTTGATGCGCTCGTGGAGCGACGACTCGTCGTCGTCGCTCAGCACGGGCACCGACTCCTGAGCCAGAATCGGCCCCGTGTCGACGCCCTCGTCCACCAGGTGGACGGTGGAACCGGAGATCTTCACGCCGTGGTCGAGCGCGTCGGCCACGGCCCGCGCGCCCGGAAACGACGGCAAGAGCGCAGGATGGGTGTTGATGATGCGACCGCCGAAGGCCGCGAGGAACTCGGGCCCGAGAATCTTCATGAACCCCGCGCTCACCACCAGGTCCGGCGCCTGCGCGGAGACGACCTCGGTCAGGGTCCGATCCCACGACTCCCGATCCGGGAAGTCCTTCAACGGGACGCGGATGGTGTCGATGGAGGTGTTCTCGGCTCCGCACGAGCGGTCGGTGCACACGGCGACGATCTCGGCCGGATAGTTCGGCTCCGACGCCGCATCGGTCAACGCGCGAAGGAGAGTGCCCGTCCCGGAAGCCAGGACGACGACACGAGCCGCGCGGTCCCGCTGCGAGGTCGTACGCGGGGCAGACAGCGTGCTTCTCCTCAGCGTCGAACGGGGTGGACCGGGCCCGGAACGACTAGAAGCCTAGACGTGACTAGGGCCGACGCTCGGACTCGGGGTCGACCGGGTTTTCCGATGCCGCGTCGACCTCGGGTGACGTCGTGGTCCCGTCGTCCTCGAGCTCCACGATCTCGGCGTCGACGACGTCGCCGGCCGCGTCCGGCTCGTCCTCGACAGCTTCGGTGTCGACGGCTTCGGTGTCGACGGCTTCGGTGTCGACGGCTTCGGTGTCGACGGCTTCGGTGTCGACGGCTTCGGTGTCGACGGCTTCGGTGTCGACGGCTTCGGTGTCGACGGCTTCGGTGTCGACGGCTTCGGTGTCGACGGCTTGCGGGTCGACGGCTTCGGTGTCGGGCGCGTCTGCATCCGAGGTGTCCGCATCGGGACCGTCGGCGGAATCGAGCACCGCCGATCGGTCGTCGTCCGGGGCGGGGAGGGCGGCCATCTCGTCGATTCCCGAGTCCGGGTCGGAGTCGACCTCGCGCTCGTCCCAGGTGTGCACCTCGTGGCGACGCATCAGATACGCCGTGACCGCGGCGATCGCGGACCCGACGACGACGCACCACGCGAGAACGAACGCGCCGAACACCGGCACGTCCACACCCAGGTCACCGAACGTTCCGACGGCACCGCCGGCGACAAGACCCAGCCCGACCGCGATCAGACCGAGCGCGACGGACGCGGACGCGGCAGCTCGCACGGCGTCGAGCGTCGTGGTGGTCGCGCGCGCACTCGATCGGCCCAGGACGACGGCCGCCACCAGCGGAACCACCAGCATCGCCGGCCACCACGCCTGCGCCGAGGATTCGGGAAGGACCGCGAGGACGGGGACGGCCGGGATCTCTCCGCCGGTGGCCTCGAAGATCCCCACCGACGCGCTGCCCACGTGCGCGGTCGACCCGACGAGCACGGCGGCGGCACCGACGACGACATTGGGGAGGTACGCGATCGACAGCGCCGTCAGACCCAGCACACCACCGACGCCGCCGCCGGTCTCGAGGAGGGCGCCCAGCGTCGACCAGGACATCAGAAGCGATCCCGCGACGAGCACCGCCGCCCCCGCCATCGTCACCGCCCCTGCGCGTGCAGCCGGCCCGGCGGACGCGGCCAGCCACGGCGGCACGGTGACGGTGCGCAGCGCTCCAGGCCAGGTACCCCGGAACACGCCGATTCCCACGCCGATCCCGTGCACCAGCAGGACCCACCCGAACGTCGCCAGGGCGTTGGGGGTCGACAGCGCGATGACGGTCGACGCATCGTGGATCATCGCCAGCATCACCGCGGAGATCGACAACGGTCCGGCGAGCGCGGATCCCACCACCCACAGCACTTCACGGCGAGTCGACCGCTCGGACAACGCCTTCCCGACGCCGGCCGCGACCGACCACACCAGAACACCGGTGGGCAACAGCGGAAGAACACCCAATTCGGCACCGGCGATGCCCAGCGGCACCTGGTGAACGGCGAGCCAGGTGGCCGCGAGTCCGCCGAACGTCCCGGTCAGGTCACTGTTGGCGCTGACCAGGGTGACCACCACGACGGCCGACACGAGAGCCAACAGAACCCCGACGGGTCGGAAGGCCACGCCGACCAGCACGCGAGCTTCGTCGGGAGTGGGGCCGAACCGAGCCGCCGGGGTGGGGTCGCGATCGAGTAGTGAGGTCATCGCCTGTCAGGTTCTCACCGAGCGACGCGTGGGTGTTTCAGGCGCGCCGATCAGCGCCGATCGTCGGGGTGCTCCGTGACATCCATCGCGCGCGTCGACTCGGGCGCGCTCGAATCGGAGTCCGCCGGGGGCGAGTACCGCTCGGTGGGAGACGTCGTCGCCGAACTGCCCGACGGCTGGCCGTATCCGGCGGGTTGACCCTGAACGGGCTGCCGACCCGACGCGGGCTGCCCGTGACCCGACTGGCTGTACCCCGACTGGCTGTACCCCGACTGGCTGTAATTGGGCTGACCGTACTTCGGTTGGCCGTATCCCTGGGGCTGGCCGTACGCCTGAGGCTGGCCGTATCCCTGAGGCTGGCCGTATCCCTGAGGCTGGCCGTACGCCTGAGGCTGGCCGGAACCCTGGGGCCGACCGTAGGGGTACGGGCTCGGGTTCGGCTGGCTCGGGTTCGGCTGGCTCGGGTTCGGCTGGCCGTATCCCTGCCCCTGCTCCAACGGGTAACCCTGCTGCGCGTTCCCCTGCTGCCCGAAGCTCGGCTGTCCGTAGGCCTGCTGTCCGTAGCTCGGCTGGCCGTACCCCTGCTGTCCGTAGGCCTGCTGTCCGTAACCCTGCTGGCCGTACCCCTGCTGGTTCTGACCCTGCTGCCCGTGCGGGGCAGGTGCCTCGGCGGTCTTCGGTCGCGGAGCCGGAGCGGTGACGACACCCGACTCGAGCAGCAGACTCCCGATGGACGCGACGGACTGCACGAGCCCCAGCAGCAGCACCAGAATCGTGCCGATTCCCAGACCGACCTGTTCGGTCGCACCGAAGATGTCGACGAGCTCACCCCGGTTCATCGCCTGGGCCGCGAGCGTGAGGAAACCGGTCAACGACAGCGCCGCGACGATGGAGGTGTGACGGCCCTGCTTCGGGAGCAACCCTGCCGCTGCGATGAGCGCGGCCACGAACAGCACGGTGATCGACGTCGAATCGCCCAGCGCCCGCTGGAAGAAGTTCGAGGAGTCGACCGCCAGGGTGAACTGTGCGCTGAAGCCGAGGAGGAAGGCCAGCACGCCGGTTCCGATCACCACGTACGACGCAATCTTCACGACGAACGAAGTCCGGTCCTCGGACGTCACCGGTGCTGCGGACGTCGAGGTGTCTGCGGGCGTCGAGGTGGCGACGGGCGTCGACGTGTCTGCGGAGGCCGAGGTGGCTGCGGACGCCGAGGCCGGCCCCTGCTCCGACGACTGGGCGGGTGACGGGAACGCGTACGTCGGGCCGGCCGACGACGCGGCCGGTGCCTCCGAGCCGCTCGCGCGATCCTGCGACGACGTGGAGCTGGGGCTGTCCGACCACGAGGGTCCGGTCCACGACGAATCGGACCATGCGGACTGCGTCGAGGTGTCGTCCGTCCGAGGTGCGCCGCTCGGCTGCGCTTCGCTCGGCCGGGATTCGCTCGGCCGGGATTCGCTCGGCCGGGATTCGCTCGGCGGGGACGCGCTCGGCTGGGGGTCCCTTCGGCCGGAGTCGGGCGTGTACGGGGACGTCGGGCCGTCGGTGCGGTCCGACGACGGAACGTTCGCGTCGTCCGTGGGCTGGGCCGGGGATCCGGTGGAGCCGGACGGTCCGTCGTGCTCGGGTCCCCCTGATGAGACGGTCATCGTCGATTCCTCCTCGTCGGTTCCTGGTACCCGGCCACCCTACTGACCGACGACGACGCCCACCTCTCCCCGGCGGGGGCAGGTGGGCGTCATTCGGACGATTCAGGCAACCGGTGCCGGTTCCCTGACGTCGGCCCGCGCCGCCTCGATCTCGCGGACCAACGGAAGGACCTTCGCACCGAAGTACTCGATCTCCTCCTGGAAGTGGAGGAACCCACCGAGGATCAGATCCACTCCTCGATCCCGGTAGTCGACGATGCGCGTCGCCACCTGCTCGGGTGTGCCGATCAGTTGGGTTCGGAAGCCGTCGTTGTACTGCACGAGATCCTCGAACGACGAGTCGGACCACATCCCCTGCTTGTCGGAGGTGGAGTTACCGGCCTGGCGAACCGCGTCCCGAAAACCCTCCACCGCAGGCCGATTCGCCTTCGCGACGATCTCGCGCAATGTGTCCCGCGCCTCCTTCTCCGTGTCGCGCGCGATGACGAACCCGTTCAGTCCGAACTTCACCTCGCGGTCGTGCGCGCGAGCGACCCGCCTGATGTTGTCGAGCTGGTCGGTGACGCCGTCGAAGTCCTTTCCGTTGGAGAAGTACCAATCGGAGTACTTCCCGGCATTCTCCTGCGCCGCGGACGAGTTGCCGCCCTGGAACAGCTCGGGGTTGGGGCGATCCGAGGTGTTCAGGGGCTTCGGCTTCAAGGTGAAGTCGTGGATCCGATAGAAATCACCACGGAAGTCGACGTCGTCCTCGGTCCAGATCTTGCGCAGCACCTGGAGGAACTCCGCGCTGCGTCGGTACCGCTCGTCGTGTTCGAGCCATGGTTCGCCGAGATGGGTGAACTCGTCCTTGAACCATCCGCTGACGACGTTGACCGCGAAGCGGCCGTTCGACAGGTGGTCGGCGGTGGCACCGAGCTTCGCGAGCACGGCCGGCTGCCACAAGCCCGGATGAACGGCGGCAATGACTTTCAGCCGTTCGGTAGCGAGGAGAAGTGCGAGCGAGAAACTCGTCGACTCGTGCTGGTACTCGGCACCGTAGCTGGCCTCGTACCGCACCTGACTCAGCGCGTACTCGAAACCGTTGTTCTCGGCCGTCCGCGCGAGCTTCTTGTTGTACTCGTATTCCCAGCTCGTGCGCTGCTCGATGGTCGACGTCACCAGTCCCCCACTCACGTTGGGAACCCAGTAGGCGAACTTGATCTCGTCGGAAATGCGTTCGGTGGTCATGACACCTTCTCCTTCAGGAGTACCAGGTCGGTTGCGGAAGTTCGGACGTCAGAACCCACCGACCGACTTCTCGACGCTTGTAGGCAACCGGGTCGTGAAGAGTGTGGGTGCGAACGTTGCGCCAGAACCGGTCGAACCCGTATTTGCTCGCCGTCGCCCGAGCCCCCAGCGCTTCGAAAACGGTCGAGGTGATCTCCAGGGCGACCTCGGTGGCGCGTGCCTTGACGGCAGCGACCCGAACCTCGTGCTCTCCACGCTCCTGCTCGGTCACGTTCCAGGCGTTGTCGTGGATCGATTTGCCCTCCAGCGCAACCGCATCGGCCAAGGCCTCGGCCGCCCACAGCTTGGCGGTGAGGTCACCGTAGATGTCGATGATGTACGGCTCGTCCACGGCCTCGTCCACGGTGCTGTGCAACCACGCCCGAGTGGTGCTCCTGGTGTAGGACGCGGCTTCGTCGAGCGCGCCGCGGGCGATGCCGAGGTAGAAATTCACGAACACGAGCTGAATGGTGGGAACGTTCAGCGTGTTGTAGACCCGGGGCTGGAACTTCTTGTCGACGAATCCTGCTGCGTCGCTCCAGTTCACCCGAACCCGGTCGATGGTGACGCTGCCGCTCTCGGTCTGCCGTTGGCCGATGTTGTCCCAGTCGTCGTGAAAGGTGAGTCCGTCGATGGTCGACGGAACGAGCGCGAAGACGTGCTGCCCGTCCGGGAGTGCGCCTTCGAGCACCGTCACGTCGGAGACCCGGCTGCCCGTGGAGAACGTCTTGGCACCGTCGAAGACGAGGGTGTCGCCCTCGTCGGTGACCGTCACGTCGTTGTCGCGGGGATTGACGGCTCCACCGAAGAACCAGGTGCCGGCCGTCGCGGCCTCTTCGACGGCCGCGATCTGCTCGCGCGTCCCCACCAACCGTGCGGCCCAGAACCACAACAGGTGGTACCCGAGGAGTTGACCGATGGAACCGTCCGCGGTCGCCACCGTGCGGATGACCTGGTAGGCCGTCGGCCAGTCCTGCCCGCCTCCACCGTGTTCGGGAGGCCCGAGCAGGGTGACGAGGCCGGCGTCCTTCAGGAGCTGGACCTCGTCCACCGGGGCGGCGCGGCCCTTGTCACGATCGGCGGCTCCGATCGCCAGAAGCGCGGCGACCTCGGCGGCACGGCCGATCCAGGCCTCGGGCGTGGTCGGCGCGTCGGGCCAGTGTCGAGTCAGGGGGCGATTCTCTGTCGTCGTCATGGCGACCAGTGAAGCCGCGAGGCGCCGCCGTGAGAACACTTCGAATCACCGTGATTCGAGCAGACCGAAAACCGGGTTCTCGATTCCCAAACCCCCATGCGGATTTTTATCGAATAAAACCGATTTGTTTGTAACGCATCACAGACGCTGTCGATTAATCTTGCGTCAACAACAAACCGGCGGGTCTTGCCCGCATTCCCCGAGGAAACGTCATGCGCAGATCCGTCATCGCCGCTGCAGTCACCGTCGGCGCGCTCGCCGGCGCCATCGCCTCCCCCGCCATCTCCAGCGCTCAACCGACCACGCCCAACACCATCGTCACCTTCGCCGTCGCCGGGGGAAACATCGCGATCGCAGCGGAGTCCGGAGCACAGCTGGCCGAGGAGAGCCTGACCAACGTAGCAACGGGAAACCTGGGTAATGTCACCGTCACCGATGACCGCCGAATCATCGGTGGGTGGACCGCGTCCGCGGTCAGCACCTCGTTCAGAACCGGCACTCCCCCGGCAAACGGTACCGAGATCGCGGCCGACCAAGTTCGCTACTCCGGTGGACTGGCCGTGGCAGTGAGCGGATTACCTTTGGCTCTGCCGGGCACTTTGACGAATCCGACACCGACACTGGAAGCGACCAAGCCCGTCCAATCGGCCACCGTCATCGGCCGGAACGCAGCACGCTGGAACCCGACGCTCACGGTGACCCTCCCCGCGAATCGTACTGCCGGTACGTACACCGGAACCATCACACACTCGGTGGCCTGACGCCGGTGCGTTCACACTTTCCACAAGCGGCGGCCGTCCTAGCGACGGTCGCCGCTGCACTCAGTCTGGGCACGATGACCTCTGTTCAGGCACAGGAACCGTCGGCGGAGCCCACCGGGATCGGCATCCGACTACTCGAAGCGCCGGTGGCGCTGGCCGACGACCCTCGCGCGCAGAATTACCTCGTCGACAATCTTCCACCGGGGACCCTGATCGAGCGTCGGATCGGAGTCACCAACGACACCGGCGCCGACACCACGGTGAAGCTCTACGCGGGTGAGGGCGACGTGACCGCCGACGGCTTCGTTTTCGGCGATGGGGTCGAGGGAAACGAACTCACATCGTGGATGACAGTGACTCCGAGCGAGGTACCACTGGCTGCGGGCCAATCGTCCGAAGCCGTGGTCAGGGTCGCGGTACCCGAGGACGCGACGGAAGGCGAGCGGTACGCGGTGGTGTGGGCAGAAGTGGAGTCGCCTCCCATCGCCGGTTCGATTACCTCCGTGACCCGGGCAGGCATCCGTGCATACATCTCGGTGGGGCCGGGCAACGGACCACCGGAGGATTTCGAGGTCACCTCGGTCACCCCCGAGCGCTCCGACACCGGGGCGCCCACGCTGGCGATCGAAGTAGAGAACATCGGGGGAAGGGCGCTCGATCCGACCGGTACCGCAACGTTGTCCGACGGACCCGGCGGCCTGTCGACGACCCCAATAACGGACTCCGGTGGTTCCATCGCGCCGGGAGCCTCCGGGGTGTTGCGAATCGAACTCGACCGCGCCCTTCCGCCGGGTCCGTGGACTGCCGACGTCTCCGTCAACAGCGGACGAGTGAATCGAGATGCGGCGGCTTCGATCACCTTCCCCGAGCAGAGTGGCGACGCAGTCGCGACAGCGACCACCGGCACCATCATCCCGGTATGGGCATGGGCGATCGCAGCCACTGTCGCCGCCGCGGCCATCGTGTCCGTCGCGTGGTTGTTGCGAAAGCGAGCGTCTGCGGGCGTTTCGCGATGATCGCGCCCACGCGGAGTCGAGGCCGCGGACCGATCACGGCATCGGTAGTGACAACTTTCGTTCTGCTGACATGCGTCGGCACACCCGCCGCTGCGGCACAGAACCCGGCCACCTGTGTTCCGGTCGACACCACTGCATCGACCACCACCCCGCCGCTCACCACTGCACCGCTCACCACGGCACCGACGACGGCGTTGCCGCAGTGTCCACCGGATGACCGCACGACAACGTCCGCTTCCTCGACCCCCACGGCGACGACCCCCCTGACGACGACCTCGACCGCCGTCACGGTGACGACGACGATTGCCGGCACCCCACCGTCGTCGATTCCCTCGTCTGCTGTCGATCTCGTTCCCACCGTCACGCTCGACGCACCCGAGACGACGAACATCGGACCCACGACGTCCGCATCTGTTCCGACCCGGTCGGCGCGTGCGGTCGGACCCGCTGCTCTGGCCGCCGAGCTGGGACCCGTCACCGTGACAGGTCCCAGCGCGGCCACCCCGGGTAGCTCGTGGGTGGCCAGTGGTACCGCCGGCGTCACCAGCGCGCTCGGAAGCTGGACCGTATCCGTCTCACTGTCCACGTTCGCCGTCGATGCGGCTCCGAACCGGCCCGTGACCATCAGCAACGCGACCTACGCCGCGAGCTCGGCAACGTGCCTGTCTACGTTGGGATTACCGATCGGACGAACGATCGCGCCGACCACGGTGCCCGTCGCGACGGACGCTCGAAGCTTTCGATCGTCACCGAGTGGCTTGCTCTCCGGAGTCGTCTGTCTCGCCAACTGGACCTATGCCCTCACATTGCCGATCCCCGCCGACGCGCTGGCCGGAAAATATGTCGGGGTCCTCACCCATTCGGTGGCGTGATCCACACGGCCCGTCACACCGTCTCCGCGATCACCACCTTGCCGATCACGTCTCCGCTCTCGATGCGGCGATGGGCCTCACGCACAGCGTCCACGTCGATGGGACCGAGGGTCTCGGTGACGGTCGTGCGAATCGTGCCCGCGTCGATCATCGCCGACACCTCGTTCAACAGCTCGCGCTGAGAAGTGCTGTGCGGCAGATGGAGCGGCACGGTGAACATCAGCTCCCAGAGCCAGGACTGGCTCTTGGCCTTCAGCGGCATGAGATCGAGGCCCACCGGATCGTCGATGGCGACGACGGCTCCGTGCACGGCCAGGACGTCCGCGTAGGTCTCGACGTTGCCCTCCGAGAACGGCGAGAAGATGTACTGCACACCGTCCGGAACGAGCGCCGTCACCTCGTCTCGCAGTGCGCGGCGATCCACGACGTGGTGTGCGCCCATCTGCCGTGCCCACTCGCGCGATTCGTCGCGTGACGACGCCGCCACCACGGTCAGCGAGGTCAGGGCCCGCGCCAACTGGATGACCATCGATCCGGTACCGCCGGAGGCTCCGACGACGAGAAGCGTTCCCTCGCTGCCCCTCTCGATTCCGAGTCGCACGAACAGCGCCTCCCACGCCGTGATGGCGGTGAGGGGGACGGCGGCCGCCTCGGCGTACGACAGCGAGGACGGAGCCCGGCCGACGATGCGTTCGTCGACCAGTTGATACTCGGCGTTGCTGCCGTCGCGGGCGATCGACCCGGCGTAGAACACTCGATCCCCCGGCACATAGGTCTTCGCATCGGGCCCGACGGCGACGACTTCGCCGGCTGCGTCGTAGCCCAGGGTCTTCGGGGCGTCGTCGGCGGAGAACGAGCCGCGCACCTTCATGTCCACCGGATTGACCGACACAGCACGAACGCGCACGAGGACGTCGAACCCGTCGGGCCGAGGTGTGTCGCGTTCGACGGACACGAACGACGTGTCGGAATCCACGGGACCGGACTGCGTGGCCACGATCGCGCGATGGGTGGAGGGGATGCTCATGTCTCGACGGTAGAGGTTGCCCTCGGGGCGCCGACGTCACCCCCACCCACGAGTGAGGGGCACCCTCGGTCCGTGTGCGCGACCGAGGGTGCCCCTCACTCAGGTGGAGAACTTCAGGTGGAGAACGAAACCTACTTGCGCGCCTTCAGGATCTCGCGCGCGAGCTCGGCGGTCTCGGACGGCGTCTTGCCGACCTTGACACCGGCCGCCTCGAGGGCGTCCTTCTTGGCCTGAGCCGTACCCAGCGAGCCCGACACGATGGCGCCGGCGTGGCCCATGGTCTTGCCCTCGGGTGCGGTGAAGCCCGCGACGTAGCCGACGACCGGCTTGGTCACGTGCTCCTTGATGTAGTCCGCAGCACGCTCTTCGGCGTCGCCACCGATCTCGCCGATCATCACGATGACCTCGGTGGCGGGATCCTTCTCGAACGCCTCGATGGCGTCGATGTGGGTGGTGCCGATGACGGGGTCGCCGCCGATGCCGATGGCCGTCGAGAAGCCGAAGTCCCGCAGCTCGAACATCATCTGGTAGGTCAGCGTGCCGCTCTTCGAGACCAGGCCGATGGGGCCGGTGCCGGAGATGTTGGCGGGCGTGATGCCGACGAGAGCCTCACCGGGGGTGATGATTCCGGGGCAGTTCGGACCGATGATGCGGGTCTTCTTGCCCTTCTCCACGTTGTAGGCCCACGCGTATGCGCTGTCCTGCACCGGGATTCCCTCGGTGATGACGACGAGAAGCGGGATCTCGGCGTCGATGGCCTCGACGATGGCGTCCTTGGAGAACGCCGGCGGCACGAAGGCGATCGAGACGTCGGCGCCGGTCTTCTCCATCGCCTCGGCGACGGAGCCGAAGACGGGAAGCTCGACGTCGGAGCCGTCGGCGGCCTTGTGGGACACCGTCGTTCCGGCCTTGCGCGCGTTGACGCCGCCGACGACCTGCGTGCCCGCCTTGAGCATCAGGGCAGTGTGCTTGGTGCCTTCGCCGCCGGTGATGCCCTGGACGATGACCTTGTTGTCCTTGTTCAGAAAGATAGACATGGTTCCCTTACTTCGCAGCCAGCTCGGCGGCCTTGTCGGCGCCTTCGTCCATGGTTTCGGCCAGCGTCACCAAGGGGTGCGCAGCATCGGCGAGAATCTTGCGGCCCTCGTCGACCTTGTTGCCGTCGAGGCGGACCACCAGCGGCTTGTTGGCGTCGTCGCCCAGCTTCTTCAGCGCGCCGACGATGCCGTTGGCCACCGCGTCGCACGCGGTGATGCCGCCGAAGACGTTCACGAAGACGCTCTTGACCTGATCGTCGCCCAGGATGACGTCGAGACCGTTGGCCATGACCTCGGCCGAGGCGCCGCCACCGATGTCGAGGAAGTTGGCGGGCTTGACGCCACCGTGCGCCTCGCCGGCGTACGCGACGACGTCGAGGGTCGACATGACCAGTCCGGCACCGTTTCCGATGATGCCGACCTGACCGTCGAGCTTGACGTAGTTGAGGTCGTTCTCCTTCGCCTTCGCCTCAAGGGGATCGGCCGCGTCGGCGTCCTCGAACGCAGCGTGGCCTTCCTGACGGAAGTCGGCGTTGGCGTCGAGCGTGACCTTGCCGTCGAGGGCGAGGATCTGATCGTCGGGCGTGCGAACCAGCGGGTTCACCTCGACGAGGAGAGCGTCTTCGTTGATGAAGACCTCCCAGAGCTTCTGAATCGTGTTGGCCGCGGCGTCGAGCACCTCGGCGGGCAGCTTGCCGGCCTCGGCGATCTCACGTGCGAACGCGAGATCGACACCCTTGACGGCGTCGACGGGGATGCGAGCGAGGGCGTCGGGGTTCTCCTCGGCGGTCACCTCGATCTCGACACCACCCTCGACGGAGCACATCGCGAGGTAGGTGCGATTGGTGCGGTCGAGCAGGAAGGAGATGTAGTACTCCTCCGCGATGTCGCTGGCCTCGGCGACGAGGAGCTTCTTGACGACGTGACCCTTGATGTCGAGTCCGAGAATCGACTCCGCGTTGGCCGTGGCCTCGGCGACGTCCTTGGAGTACTTCACACCGCCGGCCTTGCCGCGGCCGCCGACCTTGACCTGAGCCTTGACCATGACAGGCTTGCCGATTTCTTCGGCGATCTGCGTGGCACCGGCGACCGTGTCCGTGACACGACCTGCCGACGTCGGTACTTCGTGCTTGGCGAAGAGTTCCTTCGCCTGGTATTCGAAGAGATCCATCAGCTCACCATCTCGTCTGCGTTGACGCCCGCTCGAGGGGTAGGAGCGGGTCCGACTTGGCACTGTAACTTTCCTGCCTGCGGCTCAAACGACAGCCCGGCGATGTTGTGGTTCAGATCACCGAACCCGAGCCGAAACGGACATACGCTGGGCCGGAGGTTACCGGCGGGTACGTCCGACCAGCACTGCGGCGACCACCAGAGCCACGGCCCCGAGCCCGCTCGGGTACACGCCGACGAGGAGCGACACCGGTTCGGTCGACTCCACGAGCGCCACGCCCAGAACCAGAACCGCCGGACCCACCGCGGCCCCGAGCAACAACGACGCTCCGCGCGCCGGCCGCGACCGCAGGGCCACGACGCCCGCCGCCACCACGGCGACCGCGAGGACGACGCGGCCCCAGACGTCGTATCCCCACGGCAGAGTCGCGATCGATCCCACGGCCTGCCCGCCGAGCGAATAGGCCGGGAGAAGGACACCCAGGGCTGCGACGGCGGCCGCACCCACGACCACCGCGGTCGACGATGCCGACGGCTCGCGTTCGATGCTGGTGTCGATGTCGTCGCGTTCCGCCGCGCCGGCGGCAACGAGAACCGCCAGCGCGGCCACCGTGGCGACGATCCCCAGCAGCAGGGCATAGGCCCCCGGTCCGAATCCGACAGCGCCGATACCCGCCGCCAGGACCAACGCCTGCACGACGCTCGCAGCCGCGGCCAGTTGAGCGAACAGGATCATCGCGACAGCGGGGCGCGCGATCGGCGCGAACTCGCTGAGCAACAGCAGCACCGACGTCGCAGCGGTGATCACCGCGATCAGGACGGTCAGCCGGATGCCGGAGACGACGGGCGCTTCCGCGCCCGGCAACGCGAGCAGATCCACCGCGGCCGGAGCTGCGACCGCCACGGCCGACACGATGGACAGTGCCCCGGCCAGGGCATGACGACGGCCCGGACCGCTCGCCGGGCGAGCCGAACCGACCGGGCGGGCCGGACCGCCGGTGCCGACCGGCGTCGCACTGCGTCCGATCACCCACGCCGAGACGGCGCCCGCCGTGACCAGCACGAGTGCGGCCGGCGCTCCCCACCGCGGACCGGCACCGATGTCGATGCGATCCCCGGCGCCCGCGGCACCCCACCACCGCACGAGCATCGTCGACGAGGCGGCCCACCCGACGCCCGTCATGACCGCCGCGGCGACCGGTGCGGAGTTCGAGGTGAGCGCGTACGACGCCAGGATCAGCACCAAAGCCGCCGAGATCGCACTGCCGATCGAGAACAGCACCGGGCCGTCCACCACCGCGTGGGCCAGGAACACCGGATCGGTCGAGGTGTAGGCGGGCAACACGAACGCGACGGCGACGATCACGGTGGCGACGATCAGGAGCGCGACCACCGGGAACGGGAGGCGCCGACCGACCGGAACGTCGTCCTCGGTCGGGGCGTCCGAGGTACGGCGCACCAGGGCGGCGCCGGCCACGCCCGCGACGAACACGAGCAGGTGTCCCCCCGTCACGAGGACAGCACCGAATCCCGCGTCCAGTGCGGCGGCCGTCGAGGGTCTGAACAACTCGAGCCGATTGGCGTCGATGGCGCCCTCGAACAGCTGCAGATCGGTGATCGACGCACCGAATGCGAGAGCGCCGACACCGGCGGTCGCCGCGCCCACCACGTCGGATCGGCCTCGACGGGCGGCCACCACCAAGGCCGCGGTTCCGATCGCCCAGAACACGGTGCCGACGACGACGGCCGGAGTGGACGGCCCGATCACCCCGACACCGCTCACCACGGGCGCGACGCCGGCGACCGCGAGGACGGACGCGAGGATCGGGGCCAGCGCACCGACCGCCGCCGAGACGGCGACGACGAGCGCCGCTCGACGGTCCGGCGGGACCGACGAGGTGAGCGGGTCGGGCGCCACGGCGAGAGGTGTCACGATGGAGGACGGTAACGAACGCAGCCGCGGTTCGTGATCGCAACCGTGGTCGAGCCGGGCGGTGTACCCACTGGGAGTTGTCTTCAAGTATCACCAGGTCGACTTGTGAGCCACCTCACATATACCTCAGGATCCCGCGTTTGGCTTGCGCCTGCTGCAACCGTTTCGTTACCGTCGCCCAGTCACATCACGAGCAGGTTACGATCAGGAGGACGGCAGCTCTTGCAGCACCACCGCACTCCTTTCACGCACAGCCGCTTCGTCACGAATTCTTCGGACACCGCCGCACGCGTCGACGAGAACACCGTGTTCACCCCGGCCGACGACGCGTCGTTCCTGGTGGACACCGGATCCATGAACATCACGGACAACTCGGGTGCCACGTCCCCCTGGGATCGCGACCACGAGACCGAGGACTACGCCGCGTCCACTCCGGCGTACGCCTCGGCAGCCCGGTCCGACCGCACGGACGGCGTCCGCCGTCGCCGCTCGGTCCCGGCGAGCCAGTTCCTCTCCGCGCCCGTTCGCATCACCCCCGCCGCATCCGTCGCGGTCGGCGTCGTCGCCACCGACGACGTGACCCCGGTCCGCACCGGCGGCGCGCACCGTATCCCGGCTCCGCCGAACGCCCTGAAGGGTCGCGTCGCCGTCGTCGCAGTGGCAGCCGGCGCCGTCGTCGCGGCCGGACAGGCCGCACTCGCCGATCCCGCGGCGGCACCCGAGCGCACCGACACGTCCGAGTACGCCCTCGCAGCCGGCGCCGCTCCTGTGCTCGCCGACGTCGCGATGGTCGAGCCCGAGGCACCCGAAGCCCCCGGCGTCGTCAGCGCCCCTCCGGCCGGCCCGCCCGTCACCATCGCCACCTCGACCGGCGCTCCGATCTCGGCACCGACCAACTCGGCCGCACCGCAGATTCTGAACATCGCCGCACCGGTCGATCTGGGCCAGTTCAGCGAACTGCTCGCGAAGGGCCAGCGATTCGCCGAGGAGCGCCTCGCTCGCGAGGCCGAGGCACGACGCCCCCTCTTCGCCCTGCCCGCCGCCGGCACGTACACCTCGGGTTACGGCGCTCGCTGGGGCACGCTGCACGCGGGCGTGGACATCGCCAACGCCATCGGCACCCCCGTCTTCGCGGTGGCCGACGGGGTGGTCGTCGACTCCGGTCCGGCCGCCGGCTTCGGACTCTGGGTTCGCATCCTGCATGCCGACGGCACCGTGACCGTCTACGGCCACATCGATTCGTCCGAGGTCCAGGTCGGTCAGGCCGTGATGGCCGGCGACGAGATCGCCAAGATGGGCAACCGCGGCCAGTCCACCGGGCCGCACCTCCACTTCGAGGTGCACGTGGGCGGCGAGAACAAGGTCGACCCCCTCCCCTGGCTCGCCTCGCGCGGCATCAGCCTCGGCCCCGAGCGCGACTAGGGCCGGCACCGCACACACGCGAAGAACCCCGCACAGTTTCTGTGCGGGGTTCTTTCGTCGTTCCCGAGTCGACTACAGCTTGGTCATGGGAACGCCGCCGATGAGCATCATCTTCACCCGGCCCGACGTGCCGAAATCGATGAGGACCATCGCCCGCTGGCCCGTTCCGTCGGACTCGACGACGGTGCCGAGCCCGTACTTGTCGTGGTTGACCCGGTCCCCGACCCCCAGCGTGAGGGTGTTGTTGGTGGGGCGCGCCTTTCCGAAACTCGGCGACGTCGACGACGGTGACGAACCGCCGGACCAGCCGCCACGCGGGTTGCTGGTCCAGTCGCGCTGCCGACCGGAGCCGATACCGCCGGAGGTGCCGCCGCCCGTGCCCGGATCCTCACGCTTCCACTCGATCAGGTGCTGCGGGACCTCCTGTAGGAAGCGCGACTCCGGATTGTTGATCGGTTGGCCCCACGCCGACCGCATGATCGCGCGGGTGAGGTAGAGACGCTCCCGCGCTCGGGTGATCCCGACATACGCCAGGCGACGCTCCTCGGACAGTTCCACCGGGTCGCCGAGGGCCCGCATGTGCGGGAACTGCCCGTCTTCCCACCCGGTGACGAAGACGATGGGGAACTCGAGCCCCTTCGCCGTGTGCAGCGTCATCAGAGTGACGACGCCGTCGCCGTTGTCGGGGATCTGATCGGTGTCGGCGACGAGCGAGACCCGCTCGAGGAACGCGGCGAGCGACCCGGCCTCGGGCTGTCCGTCGTCGGGCTCGCCGTCTGCGCTGTCCGCGGAGTCCTCGACGAGGTCGGCGTTCACGTCGACCTCGTCGAGCCCCTCGGCGTTTCGAGCGTCGGCGCTGAACTCCCGTGCGACGCTGACCAACTCGTTCAGGTTGTCGAGGCGAGCGCCGTCCTGGGGATCGGAGCTGGCCTCGAGCTCGGCCCGATACCGCGTGCGGTCGAGGACGGCCTCCACGATGTCTCCGATGTCGGCGACCTCGTTCCCGTCCGCGTCGGTGGCGTTCATCGTCGCGCGGAGTTCGTCGATCATCTCCATGAAGGACGAGATCGCGTTCTGCGCGCGTGTGTTCAACAGGGCGACCCGGCCGGCCGCGGCGTCGACGAGAGCAGCGGTGAAGCTGATGTTCTTGCGTTCGGCGTGCACTGCCACGCACGCCTCCGCGCGGTCACCGATCCCCCGCCTCGGCGTGTTGAGGATGCGGCGCATGCTCACCGTGTCGTCCGGATTGGCCAGCACGCGCAGGTACGCCACGACGTCGCGGACCTCCTTGCGCTCGTAGAACCGCACCCCGCCGACCACCTTGTACGGCAGACCGAGGCGAACGAAGATCTCCTCGAGCGCACGGGAGGAGTTGTTGGTGCGGTAGAACACGGCGACGTCGGAGAACTTGCGGTCCCCGCCGTCGACGAGCCGATCGATCTCGCCCGCAACGAACCGGGCTTCGTCGTGTTCGTTGTCCGCGACGTACCCGACGATGGGGTCTCCCTCGCCGGTGTCGGTCCACAGCCGCTTGTCGCGGCGGCCGGTGTTGCGCGAGATCACCGCGTTGGCCGCGGTGAGGATGTTCTGCGTCGACCGGTAGTTCTGTTCGAGAAGAATGGTGCGGGCGTCCGGGTAGTCCCGCTCGAACTCCTCGATGTTGCGAATCGTGGCGCCGCGGAACGCGTAGATGGACTGATCGGCGTCACCCACCACGCACAGCTCGCTCGGCGGAACACCGACGTGTGGAGCACCGTCCTGAGAAGCACCGTCCTGCGGTGCAGCGGAGGTGCCCACCAGCTCGCGGACCAGCATGTACTGCGCGTGGTTAGTGTCCTGGTACTCGTCGACCATCACGTGGCGGAACCGGCGGCGGTAGTACTCCGCGATGTCCGGATGCCGCTGCAGCAAAGACACGGTCTCGCCGATCAGATCGTCGAAATCGAAGGCGTTGGCCGCCCGCAACCGCTGCTGGTAGTAGCCGTACACCTTCGCCACGACCGTCGGGAGTTCCGCCGGATCCTGCTCCGCGTCGAGCGCGGCCTGTTCGGGCCCCACGAGCTCGTTCTTCAGGTTGGAGATGGCGGTGGCCAGCAGACGAGACGAGAACTTCTTGGGATCGAGTTCGAGATCCTTGCCGATCATCGTCAACAGGCGCCGCGAATCATCCGCGTCGTAGATGGAGAAGTTGGAGTTGAGCCCGGGCAGAAGTGCCGACTGGTTGCGCAGGATCCGCACACAGCTCGAGTGGAAAGTGGACACCCACATGAAGTTCGCGCGCGGGCCCACCAGCGACACGACGCGCTCGCGCATCTCCGCGGCGGCCTTGTTGGTGAACGTGATCGCCAGGACCTGGCCGGGAGTGACGTCGCGCTCCGCGAGCAGGTAGGCGATGCGCCGGGTGAGCACGGCCGTCTTGCCCGATCCTGCTCCGGCGACGATGAGGAGCGGGGAGCCGGAGTGCATCACGGCCTCGCGCTGCTGGGGGTTCAGGCCCTCCAGAAGAGAGTCCGAGGACTGGGCACGGCGTACTGGTGACTGAGTGTTCATCGCCCGCCCAGGTTACCGGCGGACACCGACACCTCCGACCGCGCGGGAGGGCGGCGCATACTGGAGTTCGCGGCCGACGACGACCCGCAGCACGATGCGGTAACGATTGCCCGAGCACGTCCGACATACTTCAGTGAGTCGGCACCGAATAACTGTCGACGCAATCAGGTCGCAGGAACACCATCGACTCGAGGAGTGAGATGTCCACATCGACGCAATCCGCGGTCGACCCCGCAGCGATCCCCACCACCGAAGCCGAGATCGACGAGCTTCGCAAGGAGATCGACCGCCTGGACTCGGAGATCCTGGCCGCCGTGAAGCGCCGCTCCGAGGTGTCCCGGCTGATCGGCGCGACCCGGATGGCGTCCGGCGGTCCCCGCCTGGTGCACAGTCGCGAGATGAAGGTGCTGCAGCGCTTCAGCGACCTCGGGCAGGAAGGCCACACTCTGGCCATGCTCCTGCTCCGCCTCGGCCGCGGCCGCCTCGGTCACTGACCGAGGACGGCCCGACCGCTCGACCCGGAGTGCTCGGCCCGGAGCTCAGGGCAGGGCGATGTACTTGGTCTCGAGGTACTCCTCGATCCCCTCGCTCCCGCCCTCACGCCCGAATCCCGACGCCTTGATGCCGCCGAACGGCGCGGCCGCGTCGGAGATGACCCCTCGATTGATGCCGACCATCCCCGTCTCGATGGCCTCGGCGACCCGCAGCGCCCGGTCCAGCCCCTTGGTGTAGACGTAGGCCGCCAGGCCGTACTCGGTGTCGTTGGCCGCCGCGATGCCGTCCTCCTCGGTCTCGAAGCCGCGCACCGCGAGAACCGGCCCGAACACTTCTTCCGTGAGAATCCGCGCGTCGTCGGGGACGTCGGTCACCACGGTCGCCGGGTAGAACCAGCCGCGGCCGTCCGGGGTCTGTCCGCCGAGCCTCACCGTCGCACCCTTGCTCGCCGCGTCGTCCACCAGTTCCGCGACGGTGTCGCGCTGGTCGGAGTTGATCAGCGGACCGAGCTTGGTGTCCGGATCCGTCCCGCGGCCGGTGGTCATGGCCGCCATCTTCTCGGTCACCTTGGTCACGAACTCCTCGAGCACCGAGTTCTGCACGTGAAAGCGGTTGGCCGACGTGCACGCCTCGCCCCCGTTGCGCATCTTCGCCAGCATCGCGCCCTCCACGGCGGCGTCCACGTCGGCGTCGTCGAACACCACGAACGGAGCGTTTCCGCCCAGTTCCATGGACGTACGGAGCAGATTCTTCGCGGATTTCTCCACGAGCATGCGACCGACGCCGGTGGACCCCGTGAACGTGAGCTTGCGCAGCCGCGGGTCTTCGAGCAGTGGCGAGGTCACCGCCGAGGAACTCGATGTCGGCAGGATCGACAGCACGCCCTCGGGCAGTCCGGCGTCGGCGATCAACTTGCCGAGGTAGAGCATCGTCAGCGGGGTCTCCGACGCCGGCTTGACCAGCATCGTGCACCCGGCCGCCAGGGCCGGCCCGATCTTGCGGGTCCCCATGGCGAGCGGGAAGTTCCACGGCGTGATGGCGAGAACCGGCCCGACGGGTTGCTTCGTGACCAGGATGCGACCGTTTCCGGCCGGGGCCTGCGAGAATCGGCCCTCGATGCGCACGGCCTCCTCGGCGAACCAGCGGAAGAACTCGGCGCCGTACTTGACCTCCGCCTTGCTCTCGGCCAGCGCCTTGCCCATCTCGAGCGTCATGAGCAGTGCGATGTCGTCGGCCTGCGCCGTGATCGCCTCGAACACCGCGCGCAGGATCTCGCCCCGCTCGCGTGCCGGGGTCGCGGCCCAGCTCGTCTGCGCCGCGGACGCCGCGTCGAGGGCGCGCACCGCGTCCGCCGGGCTCGCGTCGGCGACCGAGGTCAGAACCTCACCCGTCGACGGGTCCTTCACCTCGAAGGTGGCGCCGTTCTCGGCGTCGACCTGGTGGCCACCGATCCACAACTTGGTGGGTACCGATGCGATCAACTGGGTCTCGTTCATGCCGGTCATCTGCCGGGCATACCCACCTCGGACCCCGCGCTACACGCGCTCCGGCGCATTAGGCTCGACTCCCATGAGTGCCGACATCACCACCACACCCGCCTGGACGACGCTGACCACCCACCACGCGCAGATCGCCGATCGTCATCTGCGCGAGTTCTTCGCCGACGACCCGTCGCGCGGCCGCGAGCTGACCGTCACCGCGGGCGAGTTGTACATCGACTACAGCAAGCACCGCGTGGAGCGCGAGACCCTCGAGTTGTTGCTCGATCTGGTCCGCGCCGCCGATGTGGAGGGGCGCCGCGACGCGATGTTCGCGGGCGAGCACATCAACACCTCCGAGGACCGCGCGGTGCTGCACACCGCGCTTCGACTCCCCGCCGACGCCACCCTCGAGGTCGACGGCCAGGACGTCGTCGCCGACGTGCACGAGGTCCTGCGCCGAATGGGCGAGTTCACCGATCGCGTGCGCTCGGGCGAGTGGACGGGTGCGACCGGCAAGAAGATCGAGACCGTCGTGAACATCGGCATCGGCGGTTCCGACCTCGGCCCGGTCATGGTGTACCAGGCCCTGCGGCACTACGCGGACGCCGGGATCTCGGCGCGTTTCGTCTCGAACGTCGACCCGGCCGATCTGGTGGGAACCCTCGCCGGGCTCGACCCCGCGACCACGCTGTTCATCGTGGCGTCCAAGACCTTCGGCACCCTCGAGACCCTGACCAACGCGACGGCTGCCCGGCGGTGGCTCACCGAGGCTCTGGGCGAGGACTCGGTCGCACAGCACTTCGTCGCCGTGTCCACCAACGCGGAGAAGGTCGCGGACTTCGGCATCGACACGAACAACATGTTCGGCTTCTGGGACTGGGTCGGCGGGCGCTACTCGGTGGATTCCGCGATCGGCCTGTCCGTGATGCTCACCGTCGGACGGGAGGCGTTCGCGGATTTCCTCGAGGGATTCCACATCATCGATCGGCACTTCCTCGAGGCGCCCCTTCACACCAACGCGCCGGTCCTGCTCGGAGCGCTCGGAGTCTGGTACTCCAGCTTCTTCGGCGCCCAGTCGCGCGCGGTGCTCCCGTACTCGAACGATTTGAACCGATTCGCCGCCTACCTGCAGCAGCTGACGATGGAGTCGAACGGCAAGTCCGTCCGCGCCGACGGATCCCCCGTCACCACCGACACCGGGGAGATCTTCTGGGGCGAGCCGGGCACCAACGGGCAGCACGCGTTCTACCAGTTACTGCACCAGGGAACGCGGCTCGTCCCGTCGGACTTCATCGGGTTCGCCGAGCCCACCGACGATCTGCCGACCGCCGACGGCACCGGGAGCATGCACGACCTTCTGATGAGCAACTACTTCGCGCAGACCAAGGTGCTCGCGTTCGGCAAGACCGCCGAGGAGATCGCCGCCGAGGGCACCGCGGCGGACATCGTGCCGCACAAGGTGATGCCGGGCAACCGGCCGTCCACGTCGATTCTCGCGCCCAAGCTCACCCCGTCGGTGGTGGGTCAGCTCATCGCGCTGTACGAGCACCAGGTCTTCGTCGAGGGCGTGATCTTCGGCGTCGACTCGTTCGACCAGTGGGGTGTGGAGCTGGGCAAGACGCAGGCCCAGGAGCTGACGCCGGTGCTCACCGACGCGTCGGGGCCGGGGGACGATCTCGACTCCTCCACCGGCGCTCTCGTCGCCTGGTACCGAGGCGAGCGCGGTCGATAGGACCGACACATGACGAGACCGCGACGTTCCGTCTGGTCGGGGGTCGGACGGAATGCCGCGGTCTCACAGTGAACGTCGTCGGGAAGCGCCCGAGCGTTACAGACCCGTCGACACACCGCGAAGATGGCTGTGAGGGACCACAGCCGGGCGCGGCAGCGGTACCGTCGAATCATGACCGAGCTCGAGACGGGTACCGCTGCATGACCCGCCTGTCCGTCGTCGACGAGATCTTCCTCCGCACCCATCGCGGGATGGGTGTCCCCATCGCCATGCAGGGTGTCTGGATCACGGCCGAGCCGATCACCCCGGACGCGCTCGACGCCATCGACGAGGCCCTGTCCCGCGGTTCCCTCGGACTGCGCATCGTCACCCCGCGTGTGCCGGGAGCGCGGCGCCGATGGGTGAGCAGCACCGGACGCACCGGTGCGCGGTGGACCGAGGGCACCACCGCCGATCGGGCGGTGCGGTGGGCGGACCGCCAGGCCGACGTGCTCCTCGATCCCGAGTACGGACCGGGCTGGTCGCTCTCGGCCGCCCCTCTCGACACCGGCGGCACCGTCGTCTCCCTCGTCTGCTCGCACGTCGTCGCCGACGCCCGCGGACTCATTCGCGCGGCCGAGGCGGCGTTGTCCGGCCGCGACGCCCCCCGGTCCCGACTCGCCGACTTCGACACCAGCGACGCCTCGGACGCGGCCTCGACGCTGTCCACGGTCATCGGCCGCAGTGCCGTCGCCGCGGCCGCGCTGGCGGTGCGTCCGACCCGACGCACCGAGTTGCGTCGCTACCTCTCGTCCTCCCGTGGCGAACCTCGGGCCTCGCCGGCCGCTCCTCCGCCGGGATGGGCTCCCGCCTCGGTCACGGTGGACGTGGACGCCGCCCGATGGGAGGCCACCGCCGCCGCCGACGACGGCACGCCGAACGTGCTGTTCCTGTCCGTCGTCGCGGCCGCGGTCGACGAACTCCGCGGCGGCGGCGGCGATTCCGTTCTGCTGGGCGTGCCGATGAAGGTCGAGGATCAGGGCGGCGCGAACGGCCTGTCCATCACCGCGGTACGCGTCGAACGCGGGCAACATCTCGGTGACATCCGTGGCCGGGCCAAGTCCGCATATCGCTCACCGCTCCGTGGTCCCGCCGGTTTCCCCGACGAACTGCTGCACGTGGTCCCTCAACGCTGGGCGTCGGTGCTGGCACCGTCGACGGGACGACGAGACGCGTTGTGTTCCAACATCGGTGACCTTCCCGACGGCATCCGGACCATCGGTGGGCGACCGGCCATCCGCATCGCGGCCCGCGCCATCCACCCGGTCACCGATCCCGAGTCGGTGGCCGCATCACCCTGCATGCTCTCGGCCTACCTCTGCCGCACCGCCGACGTCTACACGATGTCGATCGTCGTCACCGATCCCTCGGTGGACGGCGACGCGATGCGCATCGCGACGGCGACGTCACTCGATCGACACGGGCTCGATCCGAGCTTCTGGTGACCCCGCCCGGTCACACCATGCGGTCGGTGATCGCGTGCGGCAGGACGCGCAACGCGATGTCGAGCGCCTTCCAGGTGGGACCGGGAAGGGCGGAGCGTCGTGCTTCCTTCTCGATCGCGTCGACCATCGCGGACACGCCCGCATCGAGCGTGGCGAGCAACCGGCCCGCGTCTCCCGCCCCGGCGGACATGTCCGTCGCGATGTATCCGGGCAGGAGCGTCGTCACGGCGATCGGGCTGCGCCGCAGTTCGGCCGTCAACGCCTCCCCGAGTGCGGACACCCCGGACTTCGACGCCGAGTACACCGCCTTGGATCCGGACAGTCCGCGGTCGGCGCTGACCGAGGACACCAGCACCAGATGCCCGGCGCTCTGCTCACGGAAGATCTGCAATGCCGCTTCGATCTGGGACACGGCGCCCACGAAATTGGTGCGGGCCGTCTCGAGGTTGGCCTCCGCGCGCCCGGTCCCCATCCGGGCACCCTTGCCGAGACCGGCGTTGACGATCACGCGGTCGAGGCCGCCGAGCTCGTCCCGCAACGCGGCGAATCCACGGACGACGGACTCGTGGTCCGTGACGTCCACGGGCGCCACGGCCACCGAAACGGACGGAAAACGCTGCGTCAGTTCGGCTTTCAACGCCTCGAGACGATCGGTACGGCGTGCGCACAGCGCCAGGTCGCGGCCCTTCGCGGCGAACCGTCGCGCCATCTCCTCCCCCAGCCCGGAACTCGCACCCGTGATCAGGATCTTCTGCCGCACCATCACGCCACCTCTCGTCAGCCAACCCGAAGGAGTCCCATCATGCCCGCAAGCGACACCTACGACGTCGTCGTCATCGGCGGCGGACCCGTCGGCGAGAACGCGGCGCAGTACGCCATTCAGGGGTCCGACCGCACGGCCGCTCTGGTCGAGCACGAACTGGTCGGCGGCGAGTGCTCGTACTGGGCGTGCATGCCCAGCAAGGCCCTGCTTCTCCCGATCGCGGTACTGAACCAGGCGCGACACCTGCCGGGTACGAGGGAGATCGTCGGGACGCAGACCCTCGACGTTCCGGCCGTGCTCGCCCGACGCGACACCTACACCCACGGACTCGACGATTCCTCGCAGGTGGAGTGGGCCGAGGGCGCGAACATCCACGTCGTTCGGGGGCACGGGCGCATCTCCGGCGAACGCGAGGTGACGGTCGAGTCCGCGGACGGCACCCGCCGGACGCTGACGGCCCGCCACGCCGTCGTGTTGGCGACCGGAACCACCGCGTCCGTACCGCCGATCGACGGACTCCGCGACGCACGGCCGTGGACCTCGCGCGACAGCACGAACCTGCACGAGGTGCCCGAGCGCGTACTGGTGATCGGCGGCGGCGTCGTGGCCTGCGAGTCCGCGACGTGGTTGCTCGCACTGGGTGCGGCCGTGACCATGGTGGTTCGAGGATCGTCTCTGCTCTCGGGGTCCGAGGACATCGCGGGAGAGGCCGTGGCGCAGTCACTTCGGGACGCCGGAGCCGATATCCGGTTCGACTCCGAGGTGTCGTCGGTCTCCCGACCCGACGCGTCCGACACCGGGTACGGCCACCGCCACGGCGGACCCGCGACGGTGACCATCGGCGGCGGGAACTCGAACGAGAACCTGGAGTTCGACGAGATCCTGGTGGCCGCGGGGCGCACTCCCGCGTCGAACGACGTCGGTCTCGATTCCGTACCCGGCGGGCCGACGCCGGGTGAGTACGTTCCCATCGACGACGCCCTGCAGGTCTCGGGCGTGGCGGGCGACTGGCTCTATGCCGTCGGCGACGTCAACGGCCGTGCGCTGCTCACCCACATGGGCAAATACCAGGCCAGGGTGGCGGGTGAGGTGATCGCGGCCCGTGCGGACGGAAAGCCGGTGTCGGGCCGGAAATTCGCGGCCACCGCCGACCACGGCCAGGTTCCCCAGGTCGTGTTCACCACCCCCGAGGTCGCGTCCGTCGGTCGCACCGAGAAGCAGGCTCGCGACGAGGGCATCGACGTGCGCGCGGTGGACATCGACTTCGCCGTCGCCGGCTCGTCGCTGCGCCAGGACGATTTCGCCGGCCGAGCGAAGATGGTGATCGATTCCGCGTCGGACACCGTCATCGGCGTGACCTTCGTGGGCCAGGGAGTGGCGGAGCTGATCCACGCCGGCACCGTGGCGGTGGTCGGACGGGTTCCGCTGGACGTGCTGTGGCACGCCGTCCCGTCGTACCCGACGATGAGCGAGATCTGGCTCCGACTGCTCGAAGAGGCGCGGCGAGACCCGGCGAGCTGAGCGGCTGCGTCAGGTCACCGGCGGCTGCGTCAGGTACCGAGGGGTTGGGCGCGGCGGACCGAGTCCGCCGCCCTCGCCGCGTCGAGCGGAACCGGCGAAAGGATTTCGCCCGCACCGAGCGTGAGGGTGCCGGAGCCGACGGGCGCGATGCGCAGACCGCCCCGGCCGATCAACGCCTTGCGGGTACCGGGCGCCACCATGGTGTCCATCCACCCGCACGGGTGGGCGGGGCGGCCGCCGCGGAACAGGATCGGGCCGGTCCCGGTGTCGAGGACGAACTCCTCACCGCGCAGCGGGTCGAGCTCGAGCCCACGCACCACCACGTTGCGTCGGGCGACGGAGACGTCGACGGCCGGTGCCTGCGCGGCGTCCAGTGCGGCCTCCCAGGCCTCGATCGCGAAGAGGGTGACGGCCGCTTCCGTGTGCGCCTTCACCCCGAAGAAGCGGTCCCCGCGAATGCCCTTCGTCGCGACGACGTCGACGGAATCGGGGAAGCGAGTGGGTACCTCGGCCGGCCCGTCCTTGCTGCGGCCGAAATACGCATGTGACGGCGCGACCAAGAACTGGACGATCTCTATGGGATATCGGTAAGTCATCTCGGCCCCAGTCTATTCGCCGAAGTGGTGTCCGACGCGATCCGTATAGTCCGAAGACATGGGTGACGACACAGGTCAGCAGGCAGTGAACACGGTGGTCCACACCGCGGAGGGGCCGGTTCGGGGCGTGGCACGCCGACGGACCGTGCACTGGCGGGGCATTCCCTACGCCCGTCCGCCGGTGGGGGAGTTCCGGCTCCGGGCACCGCAGCCCGTCGAGCCGTGGACGGTCACGCGCGACGCCTCGCGGTTCGGCAACGCCTCGATCCAGGACACCCGACGCAACCCCATCGGCCCCGGCCGCGGGCAGTCCGTGGACGAGGACTGCCTCACGCTCAACGTCGTCGCCCCCACCGCGCCGTCACGCACGCCACGACCGGTGATGGTGTTCGTCCACGGTGGGGCCTACACCGTGGGCACGTCGTCCACGTCGCTGTACGGCGGCACGTCGCTGGTCACTCGCGGTGACGTCGTCTACGTCTCGATGAACTACCGGCTCGGCTCGCTCGGCTACCTGGACTTCCGACAGTTCTCCACGCCGGACCGTCCGTTCGACAGCAACCTCGGACTGCGCGACCAGGTCGCCGCGCTCGAGTGGGTGCAGCGCAACATCTCCGCCTTCGGCGGCGACCCGGACAACGTCACGATCTTCGGGGAGTCGGCGGGCGGCAACGCCATCACCACGCTGATGGCGGTGCCCGCGGCGGCCGGTCTGTTCCAGCGGGCCATCTCGCAGAGTTCGGCTCCCGGCATGGTCAGCACCAACGGCCGCAGCACGCTGTGGGGCGCGCAGTTCGTCGAACTCCTCGGCGTGGATCCAACCGACACGGCGGCCGCGGCGAGTGCCCTGCACGACGCGACGCCGCAGAAGCTCGAGCAGGTCGGTCGGGCTCTCGGCGCCAAGATCGGCCGCGAGACGCCGGGGCTCATTCCGTTCGGCCCGAGCGTCGACGAGGACTTCGTCCCGGAAGCACCGCTCGAGGCCTACCGATCGGGGCGCGCCCACCGCGTGCCCATGATCATCGGGACCAACCGGAACGAGGGCACGCTCTTCCCCAAGTGGCTCGACGTGTTGCCGACCAACCCGGACCGCATCGACCGCTTCTTCGCCAACACCGACCCGTCGGCGAAGGACCGTATCCTCGCTGCCTACGACGGCTACCCGGGTGCGGAGGCGGCGGTGAACTTCGGTGGCGACCTGACGTTCTGGCGTCCGTCGGTGGAGATGGCCGATGCCCACGCCGAGTACGCCCCGGTGTACGTCTACCGGTTCGACTACGCGACGCGATTCTTCGATCTGCTGGGGCTGAAGGCGACGCACGGTTCCGAGCTGTTCGCCGTGTTCGGCGCGTACGACGCGGCCGTCGGGAAGGCCTTCGCCCTGCTCGGAGACCGGAGCAGCAGCCGCCGGGTCACCGACGAGGTGCAGACGCAGTGGCTCTCGTTCGCGCGAACCGGGCAGCCGACGTCGGACTGGGCGCCGTTCGAGGTACCCACCCGCGCGACCCGAATCTTCGACGCGACGACGCGCATGGAGAACGACCCGCTCGGTGCGCGCCGCGCGGCGTGGGACGGGTTCTCCGGATACGACGCGGCGAGCGACGAATCGTCGCAGGACTTCCGGGTCGCGGCGGAGCGCTGACCCCGGGGGCCTACTTGACCAGGCGGGACAGTCGGCGGTCGGCGAGGATCCGGCCGCCGGTCTGACACGTCGGGCAGTACTGGAACGAGCGATCGACGTACGAGACCTCGCGCACGGTGTCCGAACACACCGGGCAGCTCTCACCCGCGCGAGCGTGGACGCGCATGCCCGACCGCTTCTCCCCCTTCAGCCGAGCGGCATCCTGCCCGACGGACCGGTCGACGGCGTCCTGCAGTACCGAGCGCGTCACGTCGAACAGGCGCTGCATGTCCGGATCGGACAGCGACGCCGTCGTCGCGAACGGGGACAGCTTCGCCGTGTGCAGGATCTCGTCGCTGTAGGCGTTACCGATGCCCGCGAGAAGCTGCTGGTCGACCAGCGCCGTCTTGAGTCGAGAGCTCTTGCGCCGCAACAGTTCCGCGAACTCCGGTTCGGTGACCGCCATCGCGTCGGGTCCGAGACGGGCGATACCGGGGACTTCCTGCGGGTCCCGGACCACCCACACCGCGAGCCGTTTCCGGGTGCCGGCCTCGGTGAGATCGAACGCGGGCGTCAGCCCCTCCGTGGTGAACAGGTGGACCCGCAGCGCGAGCGGACCCTTACCGGGTTTCGGCGGGGTGGACGAGGGGTTGTCGCTCCACCGCAGCCAGCCGCCCCGCGACAGGTGGGTGATCAACCACAGGCCGTCCGCCTCGATCCCGAGGTGCTTCCCGAACCGTGATGCTCCGGTGATGTCGCGACCCTGAAGGTCGGTCACCGGCGGGTCGAACGTCTTGAGGACGCTCAGCGCGGCGACGTCGATGCGACCGACGACCGCGCCCGTCGCATGATCGCGGAGAAACCCCGCGAGGGCCTCGATTTCGGGTAGCTCCGGCATCGGTCCAGCTTATGGTCAGCGGCGCGGCTCATGGCCAAGTCAGGGACGCTGGAGCAGATATGTGTCCATGACCCATCCGGTGCGGTCGCGCAGCGTGCGTCGCGTCTCCACGATCTCCTCGCCCACGTCGCGAACCAGACCCTCACGAACGACGGCGTCGGGAGTGCCGAGATTGGCTCCCCAGTACACGTGCCACTCGGGAAACGCTCGAAAGCCGCAGTCGGAATCGAGCATGACGACGGCCGCGTCGACGCCGTCCGGCACGCCCTGTTCGCGCAGCTGCCGCCCGGTGGTGGTGAGGACCGGCTCGCCGACGCGGTTGAGCACCATGCGGTGGGCGGCGGCCAGGGCCGACGGAGCGGTCACGCCGGGGACGACGGCGATCTCGAACGGGTGAGCCACGACCGCTCGAACCCGTTCGGCGACGCGGAGCGTGCTGTCGTAGAGCGACGGGTCACCCCACACCAACATGGCACCGACGCTGTCTCGCGGTTCGGCGTCGACCAGGTCGGCCAGTGCCCGTGCCCGGCGGTCGTGCCAGTCGTCGACGGCGCGGTCGTAGTTCTTCGGCGCGCGGTCGCGGGGCGGGTCCACGAAGTCGACGATCCGGTGCTCGCGGGTGACGTGCTCGGCCAGAATCTGCGTGCGCACGTCGACGAGTTCCTGCTTCTGCGCACCCTTGTCGATGACGAAGAAGACGTCCACGGTGTTCATCGCCTTGACCGCCGCGACGGTCACCTGATCCGGGTTCCCGGCGCCGATACCGATCACGTGCAACGTCTTCATGTCCGGAAGCCTAAGCTGGGCGCTCGTGATGGTCTCCACCCCGTACGAGGACCTGCTGCGCCACGTTCTCGAATCCGGCACCCCCAAGTCCGACCGCACCGGAACCGGCACCACCAGCGTGTTCGGCCATCAGATGCGGTTCGATCTCGCCGAGGGCTTTCCGCTGGTGACCACCAAGAAGGTGCACCTGAAGTCGATCGTCTACGAGCTGCTGTGGTTCCTCCGCGGCGAGTCCAACGTGGGTTTCCTGCGCGAGAACGGCGTGACGATCTGGGACGAATGGGCCGACGCCGACGGTGAACTGGGACCCGTCTACGGCGTGCAGTGGCGATCCTGGCCGACGCCGTCGGGCGAGCACATCGACCAGATCTCCCAGGTGATCGAGACGATCCGCACCGATCCCGATTCCCGACGCATGATCGTCTCCGCCTGGAACGTCGGGGACATCCCCGAGATGGCCCTGGCACCGTGCCACGCGTTCTTCCAGTTCTACGTGGTCGACGGCAAGCTCTCCTGCCAGCTGTATCAGCGCAGCGCGGACATGTTCCTCGGCGTTCCGTTCAACATCGCCAGCTATGCGCTTCTCACCCACATGGTGGCCGCGCAGACCGGGCTCGAGGTGGGCGACTTCGTGTGGACCGGCGGCGACTGCCACATCTACGACAACCACCTCGACCAGGTGCGCGAGCAGCTCACCCGCACCGCCTTCGCGCCGCCGACGTTGCGCTTGGCGGCCCGCGACTCCATCTTCGACTACACCTTCGAGGACATCGAGGTCGTCGACTACGAGCATCATCCGGCCATCAAGGCGCCCGTCGCCGTATGAGCGCTCGGGTCGGACTGGTGTGGGGGCAGGCCAACGGGGGGATCATCGGTTCCGGCGGCGGCATCCCGTGGCACGTTCCCGAGGACATGGCCCATTTTCGTGAGGTGACCGGCCGTCATCGCGTCGTGATGGGGCGCAGGACGTGGGATTCGTTGCCGGCGCGATTCCGGCCGCTGCCGGGGCGCACCAACGTGGTGCTGACCCGAGACCCGCAGTGGCACGCGGAGGGCGCGCTGCGGGTGTCGACCATCGACGAAGCGCTGGACACCGATCGGGACACCTGGGTGATGGGCGGTGCGGAGATCTACCGACTGGCGATGCCCTACGCGTCGGTGGTGGAACTGACGGAGATCGATCTCGACGTGCCCGGTGACACCGTGGCACCTGCGGTGCCCGACGACTTCGTCGCCGACATCGGTTCGTGGTCGATGAGCGCGAAATCCGGATTGCGTTATCGATTCGTCCGATACACGCGCGATTCCCCGTGCCGAGACTTCTGAACTGCGCAATACTCGCGCATCATGGACAAGAAATCGCTGACCGCGCTCGCCCGCCAGCAGCTCAAGCTCGCCAAGACGGCGTCCAGTGGCCGGAGTTCGCAGACCGTCTACGGCGGGCACCAGCGCAGTCTTCGTCAGACCGTCGTGGCGCTGAGCGCCGGTCAGTCCCTCGGCGAGCACGACTTGAGCGGCGAGTCCACGATCGTGGTGCTCACCGGACAGCTCTCCCTGGTGAGCGGCGAGAAGTCGTGGAAAGGCTCGACCGGCGACCTGCTGGTGGTCCCCGACGCCCGCCACAGTGTGCAGGCCGTCGAGGACGTCACGTTCTTGCTGACCGTCGCCATGTGAGAACGCGGCCGGCAGAGAACCCTCAGGCGTTGACCTCTTCGCGGGCCTGCTCGCGAGCGAGGGCGCGATCGCGAGACTCCTCGAACCGCAGTGCCTGCTGTTCGAGGTCGGCGAGATAGTCGACGACCAGGTCGCGCATCTTCTCGCCCTCGCCCCCGAAATCGTTGCGCTCGAACATGTTCCACTTTCGCAGGACCGGCAGCAGCACCTCGTCCAAGTGCTGCCTCAGGTCGTAGATGCCGTACTTGGCGATCAGGACCGCGTTGCGGCGGAAGTCGGGCTGGTTCAGACCCGGCATCTGGAAGTTCAGCACCACGTCGGCGATCGCCTTCATCGCCTGGTCCGGGGCGAGCTCGATGGCCGCCTCGCACAGGTTGCGGTAGAAGATCATGTGCAGGTTCTCGTCGGCGGCGATGCGGGCGAGCAGCGCGTCGGCGATGGGGTCGTTGCACGCCTTGCCGGTGTTGCGGTGCGACACCCGCGTCGCCAGTTCCTGGAACGTCACGTACGCGACGCCGTGCAGGAGGTTGGCTCCCTCCATCGGCGAGTCGATGCCCACCGTCATGTGCTCCATGCGGGCGCGCTCGAGGGCGACGGGATCGACGCTCCGCGTGACCACGAGGTAGTCCCGCATCGCGATGCCGTGGCGGTTCTCCTCGGCCGTCCAGCGACCGACCCACGTTCCCCAGGCGCCGTCCATCGAGAAGTTCTCGGCGAGGCCACGGTGGTAGGACGGCAGGTTGTCCTCCGTGAGCAGATTCGTCACCATCGCCGCCTTGGCCACCTTGGACAGCGACGACTGCTCGGGTGACCAGTCCTGGCCACCGAGCATCGCGAAGTTCTTGCCTTCGCTCCACGGTATGTAATCGTGCGGATTCCACGCCTTGGCCAACGACAGATGGCGTTCGAGATTGACCTCGGCGACGGGCTGAAGTTCGCGGAGCAGTTCGAGCTGAGTGAGCGGACGCGTCACGGTGGACCCCCTGTGGACGGCAGACGACGAGGACGAACATTCGTCGAGCGTCGACGCTAGGTCGCACGAAATCCTGGCGGCACCAGGTTGCGTCGATGTTGGAAGTAGTCGCAATGGGCGACCGGAGCCCATGGTCGAAATCACAGTCCGATCACGGGACACGACCCAAACCGACACGTTTTACCGTTTATAGGCCTATAATCTGAACTTGCGCCCCGTTTTCGATCCAGAAGCAAGCCCGGAACATGGGTGAAGGCACCAGGAGCTACGTCGCAGCAGTGGGGGGCCACTGCATGTCGCGGACGGAAGGAACACCCACGTGAACGTTCAGAACAGGCAGAACACGGCTCTTGCACCCGACGCCGACACCGTCGCGGCCGGCGTACTGGTCGCCGGCCGCGCGCCGACTGCACTCCGCGACGTCGATGCTCCGGTGACCGAACCCGGAACCGTCGCACGGCGCACCGTGGGTCACTTCGCACCCAACGTCGCGCGCCCGCTCGCCGGCGAACAGCTGCGCAACGAGGTCGGCGAGTTCGCATCTCGCTGCCTGTCCTCCGCCATCGGCGCGGTGGACGAGGGCGGCGTTCCCGCCGCGGAGCAGATCGCCGAGCTGGGTTCGAAGGCCGCGCAGTGGGCTCGTGAAGGCGTGCCGCTGCGCACCGTCCTCGGGATCTACCACGAGGGCATCCAGACGGGGTGGGACCGCGCCGTGGATCGGGCCGGAGGTGACGCCGCCCGCCTCGTTCACGCGGCCAAGTCCTACGTCGCGTTGGCCGAGCGGGTGTCCACCGCCGCGGCCGCCAGCTACGTCGACGAGCTGCAGGCCGTCGCCAGCGAGCATCACACCGCCGCGCACACCGTGGTGACCGCGTTGCTCAGCGGTCACAACGCCCGGTCGGTCGCCCGCCAGTCCGGCATCGAGCTCGCGGACACCTACACCGTGCTGGCCGTCTCCATCGCCGCGCACGCGGACGAGAGCAACCCGGCCGCGCAACGTGCCGTGTCCGCACGACGCAAACTGCGTCGGGTCCAGGCCGAGCTGGCCATCGTCTGCGGCCGGTCTCCCCTGTCGATGCTCAGCTCCGAGGGCGGCACCATCCTGGTCCCCGGTGAGCGCGACGATGCCTGGGTGGAGAACCTGGTCGACCGGATGGGCACGGCCGCCGGCACCGAGGTGACCGCGACCGTGGCCACCAGCTCCGTCAACGAGGTGCAGGCGGCATCGGATCAGGTCCACGAACTGCTCGACCTGGCGCAGCAGCTGCGTCGGCCCGCCGGCGTCTACCGCATGACGGATCTGGTGCTCGAGTACCAGCTCACGCGACCCGGTCCCGGACGCGCCTACCTCTCGCGGGTGCTGATTCCTCTCGACAATTCGCCCGAGCTGCTCGAGACCCTCGAGATCCACATCAATCACGATCTCAACCGGCAGCGCTCCGCGCGGCAGCTGCACCTGCACACCAACACCGTCGATTACCGCCTGAAGCGAATCGCGCATCTCACCGGCTTCGATCCCACGCGCCCGTCCGGGATGCGGCACCTGCAGGCCGCGTTGGTGGCCCGCAAGCTCGAATCGATCTCGCCGAGCGCGTAGACGCCGACTTCGTCGATCGGGGCCTGAGCTGCTTCTTCGTCATCGACCAGTAGCGTCGGCGACATGGCCGAGTTGGAACTGACGTTGTCGAACGTCGTGAAGGAGTACCGCACCGGGGCAGAACCCGTTCGTGCCCTCGACGGAATCGACCTGACGCTCAACGGCGGACAGTTCGTGTCGCTCGTCGCGCCGTCCGGGGCGGGCAAGAGCACCTTGCTGCACATGCTCGGTGCGCTCGACACTCCTGATTCCGGCTCGATCCTCTTCAACGGGATCGAGGTGACGGAGCTCGGTGACAACGAACAGTCCGAGTTCCGTCGGCACCAGGTCGGTTTCGTCTTCCAGTTCTTCAACCTCCTGCCGACGATGTCTGCATGGGAAAATGTGGCCGTGCCCAAACTGCTCGACGGCCTGCCGATCAAGAAGGCGAAAGCCGACGCACTGGCGCTGTTGGACATGGTCGGATTGAGTAATCGAGCCGAGCATCGCCCAGCCCAGTTGTCGGGCGGGCAAATTCAGCGCGTGGCCATCGCGCGTTCTCTGATCATGGATCCCGCGCTGCTCATCGCCGACGAGCCGACCGGAAACCTCGATTCCACGACCTCGCTCAGCGTGCTCGACATCCTCGCGGATGTCGCTCACCGCAGCGATTCTTCACGCGCAGTGGTGATGGCGACGCACGACCTCGAGGCCGCCCGCTTCACCGATCGAACCGTCGGCATGATCGATGGGCGTATCGACAGCGACGTGCTCTCCGCCGACTCGAGTACCGGCCGGTGATACGCTTCACTCCGACCGGCCTCCGGCCTGCCCGCTTGATCCCGACCGGCCTCCGGCCTGCCCGCACTGCCCTCAGCAGATTTCGTGTTCTCGGTCTGCGAGATCTGCGCGCGCACTGGGTCCGCACCCTGGTCTCGACCGCGGTGGTCGCCGTCGCAGCGGGACTCCTCATCGCGGTGCTGGGAACCTACGGCTCGCTCACCGGTTCGGTCGAGCGCCTGGCGGTGTCGATCGCCGGCAACGCCGACCTGGAGATCACCGGAGTCACCGACAGTGGTTTCTCCGCAACCGAACTCGACGTCGTTCGGGCAGTTCCCGGAGTCCGGGCTGCAGTTCCGATGCTGCGCGGCACGGTCACGTCCGGCGGCGGTGACGTGCAGTTGTTCGGTGTCGACGCCTCGATCACCTCTCTCGATTCCGGCCTGCGCGACGGGATCACGGCCAACCCGTCCGCTCTCGCAACGCCCGACGGTGTGCTCGTCGGGAGCGCAACGGGCCTGCGGGACGGTGACACACTCACCCTCGACGGCACCGAATCCACCGTCGTCGGCACCATCGACAGCGCGGGGTCGGAACGGATCGACGGAGGCAATTTCGTCGTTGCCCCACTTGCCGCAGCGCAGAACATCACGAACCGAGCCGGACAGATCGACTCCGTCTTCGTCCTCGACGACGACGGTGCAGACCCGGCCGCGGTCAAGGCGGCCGTCAACGACGCCGTGGCCGGTCGGGTTGCCGTCAACGACACAGACTTTCGAGCGGACCGAGCGAACGACGCCCTCGGTCTGACTCGGAATGCGACCCTCATGGTCTCGCTGATCTCGTTCGTCGTGGCCGGGTTCCTGGTCTTCAACGTGATGAACATGACCATCGCGAAACGGCGCCCCACCCTGGCGCTGCTGCGCTCGATCGGCGGCACCCGCGGCACCATCGTGCGTGACCTGCTGGCCGAAGCCGCGATCATCGGCGCGATCGGCGGAGCGGTCGGTGTTCCGATCGGAATTCTGATGGGGCGCGCCGCGATCGGAAGCCTGCCGCCGTTCCTTCTCCAATCGTTCGACGCCCGGGTCGAGTACGTACTGCCCTCCTTCGCCATCCCCGTCGCGGTGGTGGCGTGCGTCGCCGCGTGCGTTGCCGCGTCCGGACTCGCGGCCGTCCAGGTGTACCGCATCTCCCCCATCGAGGCCCTGTCCGTCGGCGGCGGTGAGACGCGGACCGAGCGCCGCCTCGGGTCGACCCTGGCCGCAGGCGCAGTCGGGGTGGTTGCCGTGATCGGCGCGTGGGTGTTCGCCGCCACGGTGGAGGGCCAACTCGCTCTCGCTGCCGGAGCGGTGTTCCTCTTCGGTGTTCTCGCGCTCTGCATCGCGGGCACCGAACCCATCGTCAAGTGCGCCGCCGAGCTACCACGGCGATGGGGCGGTGCGGGCAGACTCGCGACGGCGACCATCGAACGCGCGCCACGCCGCATCTGGGCAACGGTCATGACGATCGTGATCGCGGTCGCCGTCAGTGTCGGGGTATCGGGCGCCCTCAGCGACCTGACGAAGTCCGCAACCGCATCGTTGTCGTCGCTCAGCCGTACCGACCTCTACGTCTCGTTGCAGTCACCGGACGCGGTGCCCGCCGGAGACACCCTCGATCCTGCTGCCGTGGAACAGGTTCGACGAACACCCGGTGTATCGGGTGTCGTCGAGGGCCAGTGGGCCTACGCCACGATCGGTGAGCAGTTCGTCTCCATCCAGGCCGTGGCCGACGGAAGCAACGCCGTCAGCCTGTCCGCCCTGACACCCGACATTCGCACGCGAGTACTCGCCGGCGACGGCGTCGCCATCTCGCGAACTCTCGGCACGGCCCTCGGCGTGACGGCCGGCGACTCCCTCGAACTACCCACTCCGACCGGGGTACAGCCCGTTCGAGTGTTGGCCCTGGTCGACTACCTCAATGCCGCCGGCGGCACCATGGCGATATCGCTGGACACCATGGAGCGCTTCTTCGACCGCCCCGGAGCCACCTACCTCGAGGTGACCGTCGACGGCGACGTGTCCGCCGTCGAGCGCACACTCGTCTCGGAGCTGCCGCGGGAGCTGAACGTGTACACCGGTCAGGAGGCGCTGGACGGCGCGAGCGGATCCATCGCACAGGCCGGCGCGCTGGCGGTTGCGCTGCAGTGGATCGTCGGGCTGGTCGCCGCTGTCGCTCTGCTCAACACCCTCATGCTCTCCGTACTCGAGCGGCGCCGCGAGCTCGGCGTGTTGCGAGCGATGGGCGGCAACCGAGGCACCCTGGCCAGGATGGTGCTCGCCGAGGCGGTTTCCGTGGGAATCGTCGGCGGGCTGCTGGGATTGGCCATCGGCGCGGCGCTGCAATATCTGAGTACGTTCATTCTCGGTGCGAGCACAGGAATCGCGATCACCTACGCCCCGGGGCCGTCCGTGCTGGTCTACGGATTGATCGCCCTCCTGCTCAGCCTGCTCGGCTCCATTCCGCCGGCCCTGCACGCGGCAAGGCTGACCATCGTGGACGCGATTGCTGCGGATTGACCCGCTGGGACCCGGACGGCGGGCGCCTCGTCACCTGATCGGACGGAAGCTCGACGTCATCTCGCCCAGCACCGGGAAGCCCCGGTAGAGTGCTGGCGGGCGGCTCGGTTCACCGAGCTCGGCCCTCGTAGCTCAGGGGATAGAGCAACCCTCTCCTAAAGGGTAGGTCGCAGGTTCGAATCCTGCCGAGGGCACCACGTCACCGCAGTCATGAACCGATCCGGTGAGAAATCGCTCGCCGAGCGAACAGTTCGTCACCCGATTCTGCTGTCGGACCCTAGAGTTTCTCCATGCGCCGCGCCCTGTTCGTGATCATCGCTCTCCTCGGCGCCTGGGCGCTGACGGCGCCGGCGGCGTCCGCCGAACCCGCCACCACGTGGCTCTGCCGACCCGGCGCGCCCCTGGACCCGTGCGGCGGCGGTACCGACGCACCGGTGGACTGCTTCTACGTCTACCCGACGGCGTCGTTGCAACCGACGGCCAACGCGAACACGGCCGTGACACCGGAGATCGCAGCCGCTGCAGCACTGCAGGCCGGGCCGTTCCATTCTGCCTGCAACGTGTGGGCGCCGACGTACGGGCAGCTCACGTTGACCGCCCTCTTCTCCGGCAATCAGGGACCCGCACGCGACGCCGCACTCGCGTCCGCGTTCACCGACGTCCAGGCGGCATGGGACGACTACCTGGCGAACCACAACAACGGCCGGGGCGTCGTGCTGGTCGGGCATTCCCAGGGGTCACGCATGCTGACCACCCTTCTGCGCGGTATGGACTCCGCGGAACGCTCGCAGGTGGTGTCCGCGATCGTGCCCGGCATTCGCATCACCGAAGCGGACCTGCCCGGAATGGACGTCTGCGTCGATGAATCGCAGACCGGTTGCGTCGTGACCTACTCGGCGTTCTCCCGCACTCCCCCACCCGATTCGCGCTACGGCGGCGAGGGTGTCCTGTGCACCAACCCGGCGTCGTTGGGCGCGAACGACCGCGCGGCGCTGCGTGGTCCGATTCCGAACCTCACCGCGCAGTGCGACGCGAACAACATCCTGATGATCGACGGGCCCGGGGCGTCCGCCCTGCCCGCGCTGCCCAACGAGACGTGGGGACTGCATCTTCTGGACCTGACCCTGCCCCAGCAGACGCTCGTCGACCTGGTGCGGACCCAGAGTGCGGCCTACCTGGCTCGCTGACGCGCGCGGCCGACGAGTCGAACCGTCGGTCCGGTCAGCAGAAGCACCACGAGGCCGATGAGTCCGACCGGTGTGAACGACATCAGGAAAGCAGCGAGTACCAACCCGAAGGTCACCGAGGCGGACACCACCGGCGCCTCACCACGGGCGTCGTCTCGGAGAAGTTCCGGGGTTCGAGCAACCAGAAACCGCGTCGCCATCATGGCCCCGGAGGCAACTGCGATCACGCCGATGTACAGGCTTGCCGACCCGGGATGGTCGGAGTCACCCGACGAAATCAGCTGGGTCGGGAAGGGCAGGAAGACGATCGAGGCCAGCCACACACAGTTCGCAACGACCACGGGGGTCGTGTAGCCCACGAGGTCTCGGTAGACCTCGTGATGCACCCACCACAGATTGCAGATCACCGCGAAAGACAGCGCGAAGGCCAGCAGCTCGGCCCTGTGCTCCACCAATAGCTCCGGAACGGTCGATCCGGAGCGAGGCGCGTCGGAATCGGCGAGCGGTAGGACGAGCAACGTCGCGGCGATGGCCACCACCGCGTCACTGAAGTTGACCAGCCGCTCGAAGCCTCTTTCCCGAACCATCAGGTCATTGTGCGCCGAAACGATCGGGCCGTCGCGTCGACCGACTCGAGAGTGTCCGACCGCTCGCAAGAACCCGACAAATCACTCGAAACTTCTGCCGTGCATGATGATTCGAGACATTGATCGGCACACGCCGTGCGACTCGACCGATCCGGACGAACGTGTCGGACCCCTGTTCTATCGTCGCACTCACGTTCTATTTCGGGGGGATGATGAGCGCACTACTGACGGCCGACGTCGGCACGGACACCACGGACCCGGCACCGCCATCGGTGGAGGAGATCCATGCCTTCACCGAACGGCTCGCCGCCATTCGCGACTACGACACCGCCTCGGCGGACATCGAGGTGATCACCGCGCTCGAACGTCTGCACGCCGTCGGCGCGGCCGGGCAGGCCTCGGTCACCGCGCACGCGAGGTCCGAGATCCGCCGAGATCGTCGCGAGCGTGGCCGGGCACAGACGCAGTGGGACCAAGGAATCGCGCTGCAGATCGGTTTGGCGCGGATGGAGTCGCACCACCGAGGCGGCACCTACCTCGGCATGGCCACGGCGTTGACCGAGGAGATGCCCCACACGCTCGCCGCCATGCGGGCCGGGCGGTTGAACGAGTTCCGCGCCATCCGACTGGTACGCGAGACCGCCTGCCTCACTGCGGATGACCGCCGTGAGGTCGACCGGCGCATGTGCGCCGACCCGGCCACGCTGGACGGCATCGGAACCACGACCTTGACGGCGATGGCCGCGGCGCACGCTGCCGAGCTCGACAGCGCTGCCGTCGTGCGCCGGAAAGCGAAAGCCGTTGCGGGGCGGCGCGTGACCACCAAGCCGGCGCCGGATTACATGGCGTATTTGACCGCGACGATGCCGATGGATCAGGCGGTGTGCGCGTGGGCCACGCTGCGCCGCGACGCGATGACACTGGTCGGCACGGGCGCCGGGGGACGCACACAGGATCAGGTGATGACCGATCTGTTGTTCGAACGCATCACCGGAACCGCCACCGCCACAGGGGCTCCTGTCGCCGTACAGCTGGTGATCTCCGACGAGACACTGCTCGGAGGTGGCGACGAGCCGGCCTTCGTTCCGGGGTACGGACCCGTTCCCGCGTCCGCGGCGAGAGCCTGGATAGCCGAGGCGGTCGCCCGCGGAGAATCGCCCGACGAGGCCGCGACGGTCACGCTGCGGCGGCTCTACGCGAACCCGAGCACCGGGGAACTGACCGGCCTGGAATCACGGGCGCGAGCGTTCCCCGGCGGGTTGGCGCGCTTCATCGATCTTCGCGACAGAACCTGCCGCACTCCGTGGTGCGATGCCCCGATCCGTCACCACGACCACGTCCGGCGCCATGCCGACGGCGGCGAGACCTCGGCCGAGAACGGGCAGGGGTTGTGCACCGCCTGCAATCTGGCCAAGGAGGCCGACGACTGGTCCGCGGACACCGCACGAGATCCGCAGGGAGTGCACACCGTCACCACGCAGACGCCGACCGGGCACCGCTACACGTCCCGCTCGACCCCGCAACCGGCCCCACGCGGTCTGCGAGACACCGATCACACGTGACCATCGGTTACTCTGGACAACGCTGCCGCACCAGGTGTGCGGCGTACGTCGTGGAATCAGCACGAATTTTTCTTACGGCGATCGATACTGCCCACCGGCAGTCTCGCCCTCTGCGCTCCGTTCTCGGGAGTGCTCCGATGCCCGAAAGGCACTCGAACTCTTCATGACCTCTTCTTCGTTCGCCGAACTCGGCGTCAGTGACCGCATCGTCCGCGCCCTCACGGCTGCCGGCATCGCGTCACCGTTCCCCATCCAGGCCGACACCCTTCCCGACACCCTGCAGGGCCGCGACGTTCTCGGTCGCGGAAAGACCGGCAGCGGAAAGACTCTCGCGTTCGCCATCCCGATGGTCTCTCGCCTCGCGGACTCGGCCAAGCCGGTCCGCACCCCGGGCCGCCCGCGTGGTCTGATCCTCGCCCCCACCCGCGAGCTGGCCACCCAGATCGCCGCGGCGCTCGAGCCGCTCGTCATGGCGTCGAACCTTCGGGTCACCACCATCTTCGGTGGCGTCTCGCAGGCCCGTCAGACCACCGCGCTGAGCCGCGGCGTCGACATCGTCGTCGCGTGCCCCGGCCGCCTCGAGGATCTGATGAAGCAGGGCTTCGTCTCCCTGAACGACGTCGAGATCACCGTCCTCGACGAGGCCGATCACATGGCCGACCTCGGATTCCTCCCCGGCGTGACCCGCATCATGAAGGCCACCCCGTCCACGGGTCAGCGACTGCTGTTCTCGGCGACGCTGGACAACGGAGTGGACAAGCTGGTCAAGCAGTTCCTGTCCAACCCGGTGCAGCACTCGGTCGACGACGAGAACTCGCCCGTCGCCGCGATGACGCACCACATCTTCGAGGTCGGCGGCGTCGACGTGAAGAAACAGCTCGTGCAGAAGCTCGCTTCCGGCGGCGGCCGTCGCATCCTGTTCATGCGCACCAAGCACCAGGCCCGCAAGCTGGCCCGCCAGCTCACCGAGGCGGGAATCCCCTCGGTCGACCTGCACGGAAACCTGTCGCAGGCTGCTCGTGACCGCAACCTCGCGGCGTTCTCGGGTGGGGATGCCCGCGTGCTCGTGGCGACCGACGTCGCCGCGCGCGGTGTGCACGTCGACAACGTCGAGCTGGTCGTCCACGTCGACCCGCCCGCCGAGCACAAGGCGTACCTGCACCGCAGTGGCCGCACGGCCCGCGCGGGCAGCGCCGGTGACGTGGTCACGGTCGTTCTCCCGGAGCAGCGCCGCGACCTGTCCGTCCTCATGCGCAAGGCCAAGATCGACGTCGCCCCGCAGCGGGTCACCGCAGACTCGGCGGCGGTCGACGAACTGGTCGGCGCCGTGGCGGACTACGTCAAGCCCGCACCCAAGGAAGCCGCACCGGCTCCCCGTCAGCAGTCGGCTCGCGGCCACGCCCAGCGCGGCGGCCGGGGCGCGGCCAACGGAGGCGGTGGTGGCGGCGCTCGTCGTCGACGTCCGGCGGGCTCCGGCGGCGGTCCGACCCGCGCCGGACGCAGCGAGTCGGCCGGCTACCGCGGCTGATCGGAACACCGGCGCACCTGTGAGTGCGCCCCACGTGACCTTGCTCATCCAGGGTGAGGTGACGAACGCTTTCGGGGCGGTCACGACGAGATGTCGTGGCCGCCCTGTCGGCGTCGTCGTGGAGGAAAACCCGCACGTACAGCCGATTTGTCCGTAACGTCGGTCCTTCGACTCCCACCCGGCGACCGTGTCGGGGTGCGGACACCTCTCCTCGACCGATCCCGTTGGCCACCGGTGCAGCTCACAGCAAGACGAGAGAGGTTCGCCGACGGTGGCACACTCGACGTGTGACATCGAGAGCAGCGACATCCGGCGGCGCCTCCCGGCGCGCGCGTAACGCGCTCCATCCCGAGGAACTGGCAACCGGATCGGTCATGACCGCTCTGGCCGTCGCCTTCGCGGTGATCAGCGAAGTCGTCCCGGTGGCCGGCGCCCTGCAGATCGTCGCGGTGGTCCCGCTCGCCGTCATCGCCCAGCGTCATCGGGTGCGAGCGCTCGCGATCACCGCGACCGGCGGAGTGGTCGTGGTCTTCGTCGCCGCGGGATACGGAACCGCACTGACGTTCGTCATCGCGTCGATCGTGGCCGGCATCGTGGGTCACACGCTGCGGACCGGCGGCGGCGTGGGTCGAGTTCTCGTGCTGTCCTGTCTCACCGGGGCCGTGGTGGGCGCCGCGTCCGTGGGCCTGCTGCTGGCGCTCACCGGTCTGCGCGAGCTGTTCATCGCCATCCTCGACAACTCGATCCGCGGACTGGCCGAGACCATCGGCCGCATCCCGTTTCTCACCGACATCGCGACGACCGTCGCCGACGGTGCCTCCACCGGGCTGGAGTACTGGTGGGTGCTCGTATTCACGTCGGGGTTTTTCTCCACCGTGGTCAGTGCGCTGGCCGCATGGTGGATCCTGCGTGCGACCCTCACCCGGCTCGGCGAGCTCGAGGCCCGCGGCGAACTTCCGGACGTCCACGCCGCGCTCGACGCCGACCCGGATCCCGTCCCGGTACGCCTGAACGGTGTGACCTACCGCTACCGGGGTGCGAACACCGACGCGCTGGGCCCCCTCGACCTCGAGATCGTCCCCGGAAATTTCGTCGCTGTCGTCGGCGCCAACGGGTCCGGGAAGTCCACGCTGGCCCGCATTCTGGTCGGTGCCGAACCCACCGGCGGCCGGGTCGAGCGGCGCGGTCCCACCGGTCTCGGAGTCATCGGCGGTACCGCAATGATCCTCCAGCACCCGGAATCACAGATTCTGGGAACGCGCGTCGCCGACGATGTGGTGTGGGGGTTGCCCGTCGACGATCGCCCGGATGCCGAGCAGATCGAAGGGCTGTTGACCGAGGTCGGCCTGGCCGGTTACGGAGAGCGCGACACCGGCTCGCTCTCCGGCGGCGAACTCCAGCGACTCGCCGTCGCCGCGGCCCTCGCCCGACGCCCCAAGCTGCTGGTGGCCGACGAGGCCACGGCCATGATCGATCCCGCCGGGCAGCGCGCGTTGGTGGCGTTGCTCGCCGAGCTGCCCCGTCGCCACGGCATGGCGGTCGTGTTGATCACGCACCGGTCCACCGAGGCCGCCCACGCCGACGACGTGGTGCACCTCCACCAGGGCCGACGAGTGGTGCATCGTCCCGAGTGGATGGCCTCGATTCCGCACCGGGTGACGGCACCGCCACCGTTGGGCGAACCCCTGCTGGAACTGCGGGGCGTCGGCCACGTCTACAACCTGAGGTCTCCCTGGGCGACCCGCGCCCTGACCGGGATCGATCTCACCGTCCATCGCGGCGAAGGGTTACTGGTGGTCGGCGGGAACGGCTCCGGAAAGTCCACCCTCGCCTGGATCCTCGCGGGCCTGACCTCCCCGACCGAGGGAAGCGCGAAGCTCCGTGGCAAGGCCACCTCGTCGAAGGTCGGCACGGTGGCGCTGGCGTTCCAGCACGCCCGGCTGCAACTGCAACGACGCACCGTGGCCGAGGACATCGAGGCCGCGGGAGGAACCCACGTGGGGTCGCATCACGTGGGCCATGCCCTCGATCAGGTGGGACTCGACCGCAGTATCGCCGGGCGCCGCGTGGACGAGCTCAGCGGCGGGCAGATGCGCCGCGTCGCCCTCGCCGGCCTGTTGATCGGGAACCCCGACGTGTTGGTGCTCGACGAACCGCTGGCGGGTCTCGACCCACCCGGTCGCCGCGAGATCACCGCACTGTTGACCGCGCTACGACGCGGCGGTCTGACTCTGGTGATCATCTCGCACGACGTCGACACCCTGGAATCCGTCCGCACACGCACCGTGATTCTCGAGAACGGCGTACTGCTCTCCGATCGCGCCCCGGAACAGATCGGAGACAGTCGATGAGAGGGATGTTGCTCCGCCAGACGCCGTCCGAGTCGCCGGTGCATCGCCTGTGGGCCGGAACCAAGATCGTGGCCGTCGCCGCCCTCGGTGGGTCGTTGATCTTCTCCCCCACCTGGCCGATGCTCGCGGCAGTGGCCACCTTTCTCGTCGTGGCTGCGATCGCAGGGCGCATCTCGGTCTTCGCCGTGCCGAAGCCGCCGTGGTGGCTCTGGGGGCTCATCGCCTTCGGTGCCCTGGTCAACCTGGTGGTGGGCGTCGACGCGGTGGTGATCTACTTCCGCGGAGTTCTGTTCGGCCTCGTGCTGCTGTGGGCGTCGCTCACCGTCGTCTGGACCACCGCGATGGCGGACATCGCGCCCGCCATCGCCACCCTGCTGTCCCCGTTGCGCCGGGTCGGTGCACCGGTGGACGAGTGGGCGACGGCCATCGCCCTGATGCTGCGCGCACTCCCGATGCTGATCGACGACGTCTACACCCTGGTCGCCGCACGCAAGCTCAGACCACGCAAGGCGGTCCGCAACGGCACGACGCAGGACACGTTCCTCGTCGACATCATGGCCGCGATCATGTCGGTGGCCATTCGGCGCGCGGCCGACATGGGTGAGGCCATCGCGGTACGCGGTGGCTCGGGAAGCATCGCGGCCGGTCGCCGCCGGCCCGGCCGATCCGACGCCGTCGCTCTCACGTTGGTGATCGCGGCCGTCGTCGTCGGGTTCGTTCTGTCCTGACAGGTTAGGACGACGTCACGAGTACAGCGAGACGAACGTCGTCAAGGACTGTTCGATGTCGCCCTTCAGTGCACGGGCGACGCCGGACCCGACCGGGCCGAACAGGGGCGCACCCCCGAGTTCGATGGTCATCTTCAGCTCGGACCCGTCACCGTCGCCGGAGATCTGCAGCTTCAGCGACACCTTCACGCCACCCTTGCCGGAGCCCTTGAGCTGCAACTCCTTCGGCGGGTCGTACTTCTGCACCGTCCATGCCACGCGGTTGCGCATTCCCTTGACGGCGACCACGGACGACATGCGGGTGCCCTCCGCCAGTTCGTCGGGAATGTCGCTGCGCCAACCGTCGTGAATGCTGAGCCACTTGTCGTACCGGTTCAGATCGGACGCGGCCTCCCACGCCTTCTCCGCAGACAGAGGAACCGAACGGACCACCTCGAGTTTCGCCACCGGTGAAGATTAGCCGGTGAGGAAAGTCGCGATGGTCCGTTCGGTTCGGTGAGTCGAGACGACTAGTGTGCGGAAGCCTGTTCGGCGCCGACACCGGTCATGGAGCGAACCTCCATCTCGGCCTGCTTGTCGGTGCTCTCGTTGTCCTTGGAGGTGAGAGTTCCGACGATGCCGAGCAGGAAGGCGAGCGGAATGGAGACGATGCCCGGGTTGGACAGCGGGAAGAAGGCGAAGTCCGAGTCGGGAAGCATCGAGGTCGGCGAACCGGAGACCGCCGGGGAGAAGATGATCAGCAGGATCGTCGAGATCAGGCCGCCGTACATGCTGAACAGTGCGCCACGGGTGGTGAAGCGACGCCAGAACAGCGAGTACAGGATGGTCGGCAGGTTGGCAGCGGCCGCGACGGCGAACGCCAGAGCCACCAGGAACGCGATGTTCTGACCGTTGGCCAGGATGCCGCCGCCGATGGCGAGGACACCGATGACCACCGCAGTGATCCGCGAGACCTGGACCTGCTTCTTGTCGTCGACCTTGCCCTTCTTGATCACCCCGGCGTAGATGTCGTGGGCGAACGACGCCGACGCCGTGATGGTGAGACCTGCGACCACCGCCAGGATCGTGGCGAACGCGACCGCCGAGATGATGCCGAGCAGGATGACGCCACCGAGCTCGAAGGCGAGAAGCGGTGCGGCCGAGTTCTGCCCGCCGGCCGCGGCGAGGATGCGGTCCGGTCCGACGATAGCCGCGGCGCCGTAGCCGAGCACCAGCGTGAAGAGGTAGAACGCGCCGATCAGCGAGATGGCCCAGACGACGCTGCGACGGGCTTCCTTCGCGGTGGGGACGGTGTAGAAGCGCATCAGCACGTGCGGGAGACCGGCGGTGCCGAGCACCAGGGCCAGGCCGAGCGAGACGAAATTCAACTGCGACATCGCCGAACCGCCGTACTGCGCACCCGGGGCGAGGACGTCGCGGGCGGCGACGGTGTCGGACACCGACTCCCCGACCATGGTCTGAGCACTGCCGAGAATGTCGTTGATGTTGAACCCGAACCGGGCGAGCACCAGGAAGGTCATGAGGCCGGCACCGGCGATGAGCAGCGCAGCCTTGATGATCTGCACCCAGGTGGTGCCCTTCATGCCGCCGATGAGGACGTACATGATCATGAGCACACCGACGATCGCGATGACGATCGACTGTCCGACGCGATCGGAGATGTCGAGCAGGAGCGCGACCAGGCCACCGGCACCGGCCATCTGCGCGAGTAGGTAGAAGAACGAGACGGTCAGCGTGGAGAGCGCGGCCGCGGTACGGACCGGGCCCTGCTTGAGCCGGAAGCTCAGGACATCGGCCATCGTGAATTTGCCGGTGTTGCGGAGCATCTCGGCGACCAGCAGCAGGGCGACGAGCCAGGCGACGAGGAAGCCGATGGAGTAGAGGAAGCCGTCGTAGCCGTAGACGGCGATGGCGCCCGCGATGCCCAGGAAGCTGGCCGCGGAGAGGTAGTCACCGGCGATGGCGACGCCGTTCTGCGGACCGGAGAAGCCGCCGCCGGCGGTGAAGAACTCCGAGGAGGTGGCGTTCTTCTTGCTGGCCTTGATGACCACGGCCATCGTCACGAGCACGAAGATTCCGAAGATGGAGATGTTGACCAGAGGGCTGCCGACCGTTTCGGCCTCGATGGTCTGCTGCGCAAGGAATGAGTTCACTGGAGGGGTCCTTCGAGCTCTTCGCGAATCTTCGCGGCGCGGGGGTCGAGCTCGCGGTTCGCGAACTTCACGTAGATGCCGGTGATGACGAACGTGGTCACGAACTGGGCGAGTCCGAGAAGGATGCCGACGTTGATGTTTCCGAACACCGGAGTGCCCATGAAGTCGTTGGCGTAGGCACCGAGCAGGACGTAGATCGTGTACCAGACGAGGAAGAAGATCGAGACCGGGAACACGAAGTTGCGCAGCTTCTTGCGCAGCTCCTGGAACTCGGGCGACGCCTGCATCTCGACGAATTCGTGGGGTTCGGGTACCCGGCGTTCGACACGCTGGGGTTTCGGCGGCTGCGCACCGGGTTGGGCGTCTGCGGTGGTCACGGGCGGCTCCTGACTTCTCGTGAGTACGGCGCTGACGGTAATGAGATGCCGATCACAGCGGAAGGTCGTGGCGGGGGTCACACGCCGAGCTGCGTGCACGTGCGACGAACGGTCGGTGGGCGGCGACGAGCGGCGCGGACGTTTCCCGCGTGGCGACGACGAGACTCAGCCCTTCCGCAACCGCTCCACACCCATCCCCAACCGCTCGGGCGCGTGCATCGCCGTCATGATGCGCCCGATGTCGGCGGGCACGGTCCTGCGGGTGAGCATCGACCCGATCACCATGGCCGCGAAGGCCAGCGGCACGCTCACCGCGGCCGGATACCCCACCATCGCGGAGGCCCAGCCGTCGAGGAGGTCGTCGGGCACGCCACCGAGCACCGCCACGGACGCCGCCCCCGTGGAGACGGCGCCGCCCACGACGAGTCCGGCCGCGGCGCCCACCGCGGTCAGCCCGCGCCACCAGATCCCGAGGACCAGGAGCGGACACAGGGTGGACGCCGCCACCGCGAACACCAGTCCGACGGTGCGCGAGAGATCGAGCGTGGTGACGCCGACCGCCAGGGCGAGCGGTCCCGCCCCGGCCACCACCGCGGCGATGCGGAAATCGCGCACCCGCCCGGCGAGGACGTCCGTGCTGAGGACGCCGGCGATGGTCACGAGGAGTCCCGACGACGTCGACAGGAACGCGGCCATCGCGCCCGCGGCGACGAGCGCGGCCAGCAGATGACCGCCGAGTCCGCCGATCGCCGCCGACGGCAACAGGAGGACGGCCGCGTCGGACGCACCGGTGATGAGCAACTGCGGGACGTAGAGCCGGGCGAAGACCCCGAGCACGGTGGGAAAGAAGTAGAAGACGGACAGCAACCCCACCACGGTGAGTGCCGTCAGCCGCGCCGCGGGACCGTCGGGGTTGGTGTAGAAGCGCACCAGGACATGGGGCAGCCCCATGGTTCCCAGGAACGTCGCGAGCATCAGGGAGTAGACCTGGAACAGCGGTTGCGGTCCGCCCAGCCCGTTACCCGGTTGCATCCAGGTCTCACCGTCCACGGGCGCACCGGCCACCACGGGAACCGGTGAGCCGGCGGCGAGCTCGAGCACGGTCCCCGCGGAGAGGACGTGGTCCCCCTCCGCGAGGGTCACCGCACCGTCGACCGGCGCACCGTCGACGGTGCCGCGCACCACGACGTCGAGCGGGTCGGCGACCTGCACCACCACATCGGTACTGATGTCCACGGAGGTGGACGTCTCGACGGACGGCGGTGCGGGCGTACCCATGTCCCGCGGATCCTGGACGAAGTAGAAGGTGAGCACCAACGCGGGCAGGGCCACCGCGGTCAACTTGAGCCAGTACTGGAACGCCTGGACGAACGTGATCGAGCGCATCCCGCCGCCCACCACGTTGGCGATGACGATGGCCCCGATCGCTGCCGCGCCCACCCAGCCGGGAACGCCGAGCAGAATGTTCAGCGTCAGACCCGCTCCCTGGAACTGCGGCACCAGGTACAGCGTGCACACCCCGGCGACCACCAGCATCGCCAGCGTACGCAGACGGGCCGAGCCCAAACGGAATTCGGCGAAATCCGGAACGGTGTACGCCCCGGATCGACGCAGCGGGGCGGAGACGAACAGCAACAGTCCGAGATATCCGGCCGTGAAGCCGATGGGATACCAGAGCGCGTCGGCCCCGTACTTGGCGATCAGCCCAGCGACCCCCAGAAACGATGCGGCCGAGAGGTATTCGCCGGACACGGCAGCAGCGTTCCAGCGGGGACCGACACTACGGGACGCGACGAGGAAATCGGAGGTGGTGCGCGCCAACCGAACTCCGTACGCGCCCACGGCGACGGTGGCCACCGCGGAGGCGATGACCGCCGCGAGCGTCAGGTACGAGCCCACTAGCGATCGACCAGCTCGGTGAACTCCTGCTCGTTGCGATCGGCGGCGCGAACGAAGAGCCACCCGGCGATCAGCATCACCGGATAGACCCCGACGGCGAGAGTCCACCACGGCACACCGATGCCGAGGAGCGTCACCGAGCCGGCCGCGGGCGCGAGCACCCAGACCAGTGGGATGGATCCGAGGAGCAGGACCACGACCACGGCGGTACGCAGGGCCAGCGCCAACTGCGTGCGCACGAGACCGTCGATCATGGCCTCGCCGACCTCGGTCTGCTCCTGCACCTCGACACGGGTGCGCACGATGCGGGCGCCGCTGCGTTTCGCGAGGACGACGCGTTCGCGTGGATCGGCCATCTCAGGTCACGACCGTGTCACTGACCGGCGAGAGCGGCGCGCGGACCGCGCACCAGCCGATCCCGGAGTTCACGGGTGTGGCGCCGGCTGACGGGAAGCTCGGTGGGCGGGCACTCCCGCAGACCGCGCAGGCACACCACCAACCCGGACCCGACGGTGCGCGTCCCGCTGACCAGGGACACCGCCACCAGGTACGAGCGGTGGACCCGCAGGAACCCGTGCTCGGCCCAGCGCGATTCCAGCGTCGAGAGCGCGATCCGCACGAGGTGAGTGCCGTTGGTGGTGTGCAGGCGCGCGTAGTCGCCCTCGGCCTCGACCCAGGCGACCGTCGACCTCGGCACGAGGGTCGTCACCCCACCGAGCTCGACGGGGATGACGTCGTAGGAATCCACGCGCGGCGGCGCGGGGGCAGGCGGGGCGTCCGAGGGAGCGGTCGTGCCCGTCCGACGCTCCGCCACCCGCCGCACGGCGTCCGCGAGCCGACGGTCGCGGATCGGTTTCAGGAGGTAGTCCACCGCCCCGATCTCGAATGCGGCGACGGCACGGTTGTCGTGCGCGGTGACGAACACGACCGCGGGCGGATCCGCGAAGTTCCCCAGCACTCGCGCCAGTTCCAGGCCGTCGAGTCCCGGCATGTCGATGTCGAGGAACACCCCGTCGACGGGTGAGTCCTGAAGAATCCGCAGTGCCGTGGTCGCGTCGCGCGCACCCTCGACCGACGCGACGGAGGGGTCCGCGCGCAGCAGGAAGAGAAGCTCGTCGAGGGCAGGACGCTCGTCGTCGACGGCCAGCAATCGAAGTCCGCTTCGGGAATCGTTCATGACGGTGCCCATGCTGCCACGCCCGGTATGCGCTCCACGTCCGGTTCGGCCGTCACGGTCGAATTCCGGGCCGGAATTTGGGTATGCGCATGCTGACCTTCGTGCCGGCGTCGGGTGCGGTCTCCACGACCAGCCCGTAATCGTTGCCGAACGCGGCCCGCAACCGGTCGTCGACGTTGGCGAGCCCCACGTGGACCCCGTCGCCGGAGCCGAGCGACCCGGACCGCAGCAACTCCGGATCCATGCCCACCCCGTCGTCCTCCACGGTGATGGAGGCGTCGGTCCCGGCGTCGGCGGCGACGATGGTGATGCGTCCGCTCCCCCGTCCCGCGACCCCGTGCCGGACGGCGTTCTCCACCAACGGTTGCAGAGCCAGGAACGGCACCACCACCCCCAGCACCTCGGGAGCGATCTGCAAGGTGACGTCCAGCGAGTCGCCGAAGCGCGCTCGCTCGAGGGTCAGATAGCGGTCGATGTTCTGCAGTTCGTCCGACAGCACCGTGTACTCCCCCGCCGACCGGAACGAGTAGCGCGTGAAGTCGGCGAACTCGAGCACCAGCTCCCGCGCCCGCTCGGGATCGGTGCGCACGAACGACGCGACGGTGGTGAGAGCGTTGTAGATGAAGTGCGGGCTGATCTGCGCCCGCAGCGCCCGGACCTCGGCGCGGTCGAGGCGTGCCCGGCTGGCGTCGAGCTCGGCCAGTTCCACCTGCTCCCCCACGTACTGTGCGACCTCGGTGCACGCGACGAGCAATCCCGGTCCGGGCCTGGTCGCGGTGACCACACCCAGCACTCCCACCACACCCGCGCCGGTGGTGAGGACCGGCTGCACCACCGCGAAACGCGCGGCGACGTGGGGGTCGGTCGACGTCGGACGCATCAACACCCGGCGCTCGCTCTCGACCGCGCGGCGGGCCGTGTCCACGAACTCGGTGTCCAACCAGGCGTCGTCGTCGACGCCCCCGCCCGGTCCGCCGTCGTATGCGAGCACGGCGCCGTCCGGGCCCGCGACGACCACCGCATCGGCACCGGTGAGGGACCGCAGGTGCGGCGCTGCTTCGGCCGCGGATTCCGCGTCGAGTCCGCGGCGCAACGGCCGCGCGGCGAGCGACGCGGTGTGCAGCGCGACGTGTACGGCGCGTTCGCTCGGGGTGGTGAGAGGTCGGCGTCCCCGGCGCGCGATCACCACGAGGACCGTCGCGACGGCGGCGAGGAGAAGGACCAGCGCCGCCCCGGTGGTGACGGTCATCGCGGCGGGGCTACGCGGTGGCGCACGAGTCGACCGGCGGCGTGCCGAGGAAGCGGTCGACGACCCACTCCACACCCTCGTCGACGGCGGCGGCGTCCGCATGCCCTTGGTCCGGGCGAACCCGGAAGTCGATCACGGCGCCGAGCTCACAGGCCCGACGCGTGGCCGCCTCGGTGTCGACGGCGGGCGTGAGCGTGTCCTGCGACCCGACGAGCACCATCATCGGCCCGGCGGGTTGCTCCCGCGGCAATGCGTTGTCCTCCAACCACGCTCGGATCGAGTCGTAGGCCTCTTGGCTGCGCGGGGCGATGTCGTCGGGACCGATCGCACCGGCCGCCTGCAGTTTCTGCGTCGCCAACGGACCGGTGCACGCGAGGAGGACGTCGCGGAACTCGAGCAACCCCCCGCTCAGGAAATCGGCGTCCTCGAACTGGGGGTACGACGTGCGGAATCCCTCGACGATGAGCGGCATCAACAGCCGTTGCGGGACGGTCAGGGACAGCTCGCCCCCTTCGGGCGCGAGCGGGGTCAGATCGGCCGCGGGTGAGAGCGCCGCGGAACCGACGAACTCGAGCCCGTCACCGTAGTCGTCCGCCATCTCCGCTGCGGCCCAGACCGCCTGTCCGCCCTGGGAGGTGCCCAGCGCGGCCCACCGGGTGCCGGCGTCCGGCGCGATCGCGCGCGCCGCGCGGACGGCGTCGATGAGGTCGTACCCCGCGGCGGACGCGTTCAGGTAGGGGTGCGGGCCGTCGGTGCCCAGACCCTGGAAGTCCGTCACGGCGACGACCGCGCCCAGTTCGAGGAACGGTGTGACCGAGGTGATCGAGCCGAGCAGGTTCGGGTAGAGGGACGGCGCACACTCGTCCGTCACCCCGGTGGTGCCGTGCCCGATGGTGACCACCGGTCGCCCACCGGCGGGAACCGGTCCCGACGGCACGAACACGGTGCCGCTCACCTCGACACCGCTGCCGTCGACCCCGGACGTCGAGCGGTAGACGACGCGGTGCGCCACGGCGCCGAGCGCGGACACCGACTGATCCACCTGACCGAGGACCTCGTCCTCGACCAGAGCGCCGCGCTCGTCTCCGACCGGGGCGGGGGCGGTCTCGGCGGTGGTGCCGGTCGCGTCGGGAGTCACCGGATCGGACGCCTCCGTGGTCGACCCGCAGGACGACACCACGAGCATCGCCGTCAGTGCTGCTGCTGCCGCGTGCAAGCGTCGCACCGTCTCACCCTCGTTCCGCCGCGAACCGCGCGAGCCGCGTCTCGGCTGCGGCCTGTTCGATGTCCAACCCATCCAACACCGTACGCAACACCTCGTCGTCCAACTCCCCCGTCGCGTGCGCCGCGACGAGAGCGGCGCGTTGTCGGCGCAGAACGTTGCGACGCCAGGTGTCGAACAACTCGCCCGACGCCCGGAGCGTGGCCATCCGCTCCTGATCGTCCTCCGTTTCGTCGGCGTCGATGCGCGCCAGCATCACTCGGCGGACCCGCTCGAGCACGTCGGCCACCTCGTCGGCGGGGACGTCGTGCGACGTTGTCGCCGCGGCCTCGTCGAGCGCGTCCCGAACCGCCTGCCGAGAGATGTTCCGCGCCAGCCGTTTCTGCTGCTCCTCCCGCGCATCGCCGTCGGGATCGGCGATGTCGAGAGACCGGATCAGCACGGGCAACGTCACGCCCTGGATCACGAGGGTGCCGACGGCGACCGTGAAGGCGATTGCCTGGATCAACTCTCGACCGGGGAAGTCGTCGCCCGCCAGCGTCACCAGCGGTACGCCGGACGCGGCCGCCAACGTGACCACCCCTCGCATGCCGGCCCAGGACACGACCAGGTTCTGCTTCCAGGTCAGCGGAGGCGACGATCCACCCCACCCGATCCGCGCGGTCGCCCGGTCGACACCCATGCTCGTGAAGATCATCACCGGCCGCACGACGATCACCAGAAGCAACACGAGCAGTCCGTAGAGGAACACCTGGTGCACGGAGCGTCCCGAATCGGAGATGTCGTCGACGACGAACTTCAGCTGCAGCCCCATGTAGGCGAAGACGAACGTCTCGAGCAGGAGATCCAGCGTCGGCCACACGTGCCGTTCCTGGATGCGTGTCGAGACCGTGTCCGACGATTTCGCCGCGCCGAGAACGAACCCCGCGGTCACCACCGCCAGCACGCCCGACGCGTGCACCTGCTCCGCCGCGAGGTACGCGGTGAACGGGATGAGAATGCCCAGAACGGTTTCCAACGCCGAGTCCGCCATGCGGCCGCGCATGAACTTCACCAGTCGCGCCAAGAGGTAACCCACCACGATGCCGCCGATCACCTCGTACGCGAAGTAGAGGACGGGCGAGTCGATTCGGATGCGACGCCCGGTGACGGCCGACACCGTCAGGGTGAACAGCGTGAGCGCGGCGGCGTCGTTGACGAGGGATTCCCCGGTGAGGATCGCCATCACGCGCGGCGGCAGACCGAGTTTGCGTCCGACGGCCACCGCGGCCACCGCGTCGGGCGGGGCGACGACCGCACCGAGCACCAGCGCGGCGGCCAGGGTGAGCTCGGGAACGAGCCAGAACGAGAAGTACCCGACGGCGGCCGCGGTGACCACGACCATCACGACGCCCAGGCGCAGGATCGGTCGCACGTTCCGAACGAAGGTCGCGAACGAGAAGTTCAGCGCCGCCGAGTACAGGAGCGGCGGAAGAACCAGCCCCAGAATCAGATCCGGGGCGAGTTCCGGGCGCGGCAATCCGGGAACGAACGACGCGACCGAGCCGACGGCCACCAGGACCAGCGGTACCTGGAGGTCGAACCGTTTGGCGAAGCCGGCGATGACGACGGCACCGACGACCACGACGAGAAACAGCCAACTGTCCACGTCGACGATTGTGCAGTGCCGCCGAGGTCAGCGGCGCGTCAGATGCCGGCGGGGCCGTTCCCGGTGGGGCCGGTGCCCGTGGGGCCGGTGCCCGTGGGGCCGCTGCCGGGGTTGCCGTCCTTCGGAATCTGGTTCTTGGCCGCCTGCTGGACCTTGTTCACCTTGTCGGCGTACTTGCCCTGCGTCTTCTTGTCCACGAGGTCACCCGCCTTGTCGACGGCCTGCTCGATCTTGTCGGCGTTCTGTGCCGCAGCCTGCTTGCCCTTGCCGATGAGGCCCTTGAGTGTGTCCGCGAATGCCATGACTGCTCCTTGTTCGTGTGCGTCGATCCGGTTCTGCGCGTCACTGGCCTACATGTCGACAGGACGCCGATCGACGCCGGACCGTCACGATACCGCGGTCTCGCTCCACCAGCGTCGCCGCGACAGCGGCCGCAACAGATCGATTCGCTGTCCCACCATGGGTATCGCGGTCGCCACGCCGGTCTCGGCGGCGGCCGTCTCGAGCCGTTCGACGGGTTCGGACCAGTCGTGGAAGGCGAGGTTGAAGGTGGCCCAGTGCACCGGCGTCATCGTCCCGTGTGTCGAGTCGTCCCGCTGGAGAGCGGTGTGCGCCCGGACGGCCTCCTCGGGAGTCATGTGAATGTCCGGCCAGCGATCGTCGTACGCGCCGATCGGCAACAGGGTCGCGTCGAACGGGCCGAACCGGTCGCCCACCTCGGCGAAGGCCTCGGTGTACCCGGTGTCGCCGCCGAAGAACGCGCGGTGAGCGGGACCGACGACGGACCACGACGCCCACTGGGTGATGTCGCGCAACAGGGTGCGACCGGAGAAGTGACGCGCCTCGTGGCAGGTGAGTGCGAGGCCACCGACGGTGGTGGTCTCGTCCCAGTCGAGTTCGACGATCCGTTCCTCCGGCACCCGCCAGCGCCGCAGGTGCGCGCCCACGCCGAGTGGCACGACGAACGGAGCGGTCTGGGTGGCGACGAGCGTGGCGACGGTGTCGCGGTCGAGGTGGTCGTAGTGATCGTGGGAGACGACGATCGCGTCGAGCGGCGGAAGCGCTTCCGCCGCGACGGGTACGGGATGCATGCGGGCAGGTCCGATGACTCGCGAGGGCGACACGCGCTTGCTCCACACCGGATCGGTCAGCACTCGATGGCCGTCGATCTCGATCACGACGGACGAGTGGCCGAACCAGGTGATCGCCAGATCACCGGCCTCCGCGGGGGCGAGGGGCGTCGCGAGGGGAACCGGACGGGGAGGGCGTCCGGCCCGGCCGCGGGTCATCATGGCCACGGCGATCGGACCCTGCTGCCCGGGAGCCGTCTTCGGCGTGCTGGTGCGATTGTGGAACTGGCGATCCCGGTAGTGCGGCGACGCCGCCGCGAACGGGCGGATACGACCGGGGCCGGCGCCGAGGGCGGACGGGACACCGAGAGCGGCCCGGACGAACCAGGACAGTCCTGCGGCTCCGAGGGCGATCGAGGCAACCGTGGCTGGCTTCACTCCCGCCAGGATAGTGGTTTTGCTGTGCACGCGGGTCACGTCAACCTCTGCATCAGCGACCGATGAAGTTCGGGGCGCGCTTCTCGGCCCGGGCCCGCTGCGCCTCGCGGGCGTCCTCGCTGCTCCAGGCGGCGTCGTAGGCGGCCTGCTGGGCGTCGTCGGTCGCGTCCCTGGTCCCGTCGTCGTTGAAGACCATCTTGAGGTGCCGCAGCGACAGCGGCGCCAGATTCGCGATCTCCTCCGCCCACTGCTGCGCGACCTCGAGGGTGCCGATCTTGTTCGCGAGCCCGCAGGTCGAGGCCTGCTCGGCCGGCACCTTCTCCGCGCCCAGGAGGATCGTGCGCGCCACCCCGCCGCCGGCCACCGCCGTCAACCGAGTGACCGTCCACCGGTCCACCGCGATGGCCAGGCGCGTCGAGGGAATCGCGAAGTAGGCACCCGGGGCCACCACGCGCAGGTCCGCCGCGATCGCGAGCTGCGTGCCGGCACCCACCGCGGGCCCGTTGACCGCGGCGACGACCGGAACGGGCACCGTCTGCAACGACGCCATCAATGCCTTCAGCGCCACCGGGAACTCGGCCGCGTTGATGTCGTCCGAGAGGTCTGCCCCGGCGCAGAACGAGGATCCGGATCCGGTCACCACGATCACCCGCGCGCCGTCGGCGGGAGCGGCCTCCACGGCCTCGCGAAGTTCGCGGCACAGGGCCATGTTCAGCGCGTTGCGGCGCTCTTCGCGTCGGAGCTCGATCGTCAGAACGTGACCGTTCCGATGTAGTGCGATAGTCACGTGTCGCCACTTTCTCGTCGCCGGGTATCGAGCCGTCCCCCCGTGTGCGAACCTACCCGGTATGGCGGACACGGTTCGGGTCGCGGTGATCGGCGCCGGACAAGCGGGATTGTCGGCGGCCTATTTCCTTGCTCGCGCGGGGCTCGAGCCCTGGCGTGACTTCGTCGTCCTCGACCGACCCGCCGGTCCCGGCGGTGCCTGGCAGTTCCGGTGGCCGTCGCTGACCCTGCGCACCGTGAACGGCGTCCACGATCTTCCGGGGCTCGCCATGGCGGACGCCGTGCCGGACATCGCTCCCGAAGTCAGTGCGGCACAGACGATCCCAAAATACTTCGCGGCCTACGAGAAGGCCTTCGATCTCCCGGTGCGCCGTCCCGCCCCGGTGCGCGTGGTGTGCGACCGATTCCACGAACCGGGCCGCCACTTTCGGATCGAGCTCGACGGGGTCGACGACGACGTGCTCGATGCCGAGGGGATTCTGAACGCGACCGGAACCTGGGAACAACCATTCGTCCCCCGGTACCCGGGAATGGAGACATTCCGCGGACGACAAATGCACACCCGCGATTACACGAGCGCCGAGGACTTCCGCGGCCGGCACGTGGTGGTGGTGGGCGGCGGAATATCCGCGGTCCAACTGCTCGACGAGATCTCCCTCGTGACCACGACGACATGGGTGACGCGTCGGGAACCGGTGTTCGCCGAGCGAGAGTTCACCCCCGAGGTCGGTCGTGACGCCGTCGCCCGCGTCGAGGACCGAGTCCGCCGCGGACTGCCACCCGGATCGGTGGTCTCCGTGACCGGACTCGTGCTGACGCCGAGCCTGCGGGCCGCCCGCGACCGCGGCGTCCTCGTCTGCCGACCGATGTTCGAGCGCGTGACGCCGGACGGCGTCGTGTTCGCCGGCGGAGAGACGGTAGCGGCCGACGTGATCCTGTGGGCCACCGGCTTTCGCAGCGCACTCGACCATCTCGCGCCGCTGCATCTGCGCGGACCCGGCGGCGGGATCGAAATGGACGGCCGGTTGGCCACGCGGGTCGCGGCCCGGCCGCGCGTGCACCTGCTCGGTTACGGGCCGTCCGCGAGCACCATCGGCGCCAACCGCGCGGGGCGGGCGGCGGTGACCGAACTCCTCGCGACCATACTTGCCCCATGAGCGCCGTACTCCGAGCCGACGGCCTGTCCGCCCGACACGGTGATCGCACCCTGTTCGAGGGCCTGAACCTGACCGTCGGGCCGGGTGACGTCATCGGCCTCGTCGGTGCGAACGGGGCCGGAAAGTCCACTCTGCTCTCGCTCGTCGCGGGCACCTCGACGGCCGAGTCGAGCGGCCGGGTCACCGTCTCACCGCCCGACGCCACCGTCGGGCACCTGACCCAGGAGATCTCGCGCATTCCCGGCGAGACGGTGGAACGGTTCCTCGCGCGCCGCACGGGCGTCGCCGCCGCCGAGGCCGTCATGAACGCCGCGGCCGAGGATCTGGCCACCTCGACGGAGGACCTCTACACCCCGGCACTCGAGAAGTGGCTCGCACTCGGCGGTGCCGACCTCCCCGAGCGCACCGCGGAGGTGTTGGCGGACCTGGGGTTCGATGCACCCGTGGACTCGGCCATGTCCGCTCTGTCGGGCGGTCAGGCCGCACGGGCCGGTCTGGCGGCCGTCCTGTTGGCTCGGTACGACGTCCTGCTTCTCGACGAACCGACCAACGATCTGGACCTCGCGGGCCTGGACCGTCTGGAACGATTCGTCACCGAGACCCAGTGCGCACTGATGGTCGTGAGCCACGACCGAGAGTTCCTGGCGCGCACCGTGACCGGCATCGTGGAGCTCGACCTGGCCCAGCAACGGATTGCCGTGTACGACGGCGGGTACGAGGCGTACCTCGTGGAGCGCGAGGTCGCCCGCCGGCACGCCCGCGAGGAGTTCGAGGAGTACGCGGACACCAAGGGTGGACTCGAGGATCGCGCTCGGATGCAACGCAATTGGCTCGAGCACGGGGTGCGGAACAACCGACGCAAGTCCAAGGACAACGACAAGATCGGTCGCAAGTTCCGAGCCGAGGCCACCGAGAAGCAGGCTGCGAAGGCGCGGCAGACCCAACGCCGCATCGAGCGGCTCGATGTCGTCGAGGAGCCCCGCAAGGAGTGGGAGCTCCGCATGGAGATCGCCGCGGCGCCTCGCAGCGGTGCGATGGTGGCGAGCCTGAACGGCGTCGTCGTGCGGCGCGAGGCGTTCACGCTGGGTCCGGTGACGACGAGCATCGACGCCGGCGATCGCATCCTGGTCACCGGCGCCAACGGCTCCGGTAAGTCCACCCTGCTCGCAGTTCTGCTGGGACGCGTCGAACCCGATACCGGGACGGTGACGCTCGGCTCGTCCATCGCGCTCGGTGAGATCGATCAGGCCCGCGCCGCGTTCGACGGCACCGACTCGGTGGCCGATGCCCTGGCCGGGCACGTTCCCGAGTGGTCGGACGCCGATGTCCGCACCCTGTTGGCCAAGTTCGGGCTGCGCGGCGCGGCGGCGATGCGGGCGTCCTCGTCGCTGTCCCCCGGCGAGCGCACCCGCGCCGGTCTCGCCCTTCTGCAGGCACGCGGAGTGAATCTGCTGGTGCTCGACGAACCGACCAACCACCTCGACCTCCCGGCGATCGAACAACTCGAATCGGCCCTGGACTCGTTCGACGGCACGCTGTTGCTGGTGACTCACGATCGCCGCATGCTGAACTCGGTTCGCAGCACCCGCCGATGGACGCTGACCGACGGGGTCCTCACCGACGCGTGATCGACTCCCGTCGTCCCGGGTATTGACAACTCGTTGTGTTTTCACAACACTTCGATGCATGAGCCCGGTGAAACGGGGGACGCAGCTCCCCATCCACAACCGCATCGGCGTCCTTCGCGCCGAGAGACGGATGACGCGAGCCCAGCTCGCGGAACTCGTCGACGTCAATCCCCAGACCGTCGGTGCCCTCGAGCGCGGCGATCACTTCCCCAGCCTCGACCTCGCCATGCGCATCTGCGACGTCTTCGCACTGCCGATCGAAGCGGTGTTCTCGCGTACCGAGTTCCCGCCGCTCTCCGCCGAGTTGTACTCCCGGAAGGGTGAATCATGAGCTCGCAGACCAATCTCCTGGACCGCTACCAGGCGTACCGAGTACGTCGGCATCTGGCGAACGAGGCGCAGTACCAGCACTACCTGCCGAGCTGGCGGACACGATCGCGCCGACGGCTTCTGGCGTCCGTCCTCGTCGCCGGTCTCGCGTACATGATGGCGGCCTCGGTGTTCGTCCTGTTCGGCCCGGAATGGTCGCCGCTGCTCTGGCTTCCCGGAGCAGCGCTGATGAGCGTGGCGTGGACCGTGATGCAGATTGTCTCGGGTCGGCGCAGCGACGCCCCCGCGGACGCGCTCGACGAGTGGGAACTGGCGCGCCGCAACAGCGCTCGGTCGATCGGCTTCGCGGTGACGCAGGCGATCGTGACCGTGCCCGCCGTCGCTCTCATCTGGACGACGACGTACACCGATGATCCCCGACTCGCCCTGGGCGGCGGATTCGTCGTTCTGACCGCCGTGCTCATCGGAACCTGCACGCCCGGAATCATTCTCGCGTGGACCGCACCCGAGGACGACCCGGAGGACACCGCCACCGCACCCGAGGAGGAAACCGCATGAACGGCTCGACCCTGGAAATCCGCGATCTGCACAAACGATACGGGAACACCGTCGCACTCGACGGAGTCGGCTTCGACGTGAAACCCGGTGAGATGTTCGGCTTCGTCGGCAGCAACGGCGCGGGCAAGACCACCACCATGCGCATCGCGCTCGGGGTGCTCACCGCCGACTCCGGCGAGGTTCTGCTCGGCGGGCGCCCGATCGACCTGAACGTCCGTCGCACCGTCGGGTACATGCCCGAGGAGCGTGGCCTGTACCCCAAGATGAAGGTCGGTGCGCAGCTCGCGTACCTGGCGCAGTTGCACGGACTCTCGTCGAAGGATTCCGCTGCGGCGGTGGCGAAGTGGACCGAACGCCTCGGCATCGACGCCAGGGTGGGCGACACCGTCGACTCGCTGTCCCTGGGCAATCAGCAGCGTGTGCAGTTGGCCGCGGCGCTGGTGCACGATCCCGCGGTTCTGGTGCTCGACGAACCGTTCTCGGGCCTCGACCCGGTGGCGGTGGACGTGATGAGCGAGGTGCTTCTGGAGAAGGCGCGGTCCGGCGTACCGGTGCTGTTCTCGAGTCATCAACTGGATCTGGTGCAGCGACTCTGCGATCGCGTCGGCATCATCGCCGGGGGCCGCATGCGGGCCGTCGGAACGGTGGATCAGTTGCGCGGCGAAGGCGACAGCACCCTCGAGGTGCACGCACCCCGAGCCCGCGAGGACTGGGCCTTCGGACTCCCCGGAGTCTCGGTTCTCGGCCGATCCAACGGACGAACCACCCTGAAGCTCACGCCCGACGCCGACGACCAGGCCGTCCTGAGCGCAGCGCTCGCCACCGGACCGGTGCACGAATTCGCGCACACCAAACCGTCCCTGACCGACCTGTACCGAGAGGTTGTCGCATGAGTACCGACACAGCGAAGACCGAAACACCGAGTACCGACACAGCCGCCGGCGCCCCTGCACTCTCGTCGTGGCGCGCGATCTCCCTGATCGCCAAGCGCGAGTTCGTCGTTCAGGTCCGCAAGAAGAGCTTCCTCGTCTCCAACGCGATCGTTCTGCTGGTGATCGTCGGCGGCATCGTCGGCTTCTCGATCTTCGCCGGCGGCGACGACACGGTGGATCGCACGAACGTGGGACTCGTCGGCGATCAGGCGCTGTCGTCGACCCTCACCACCGTCGGCGATCAACTCGGCACACCCGTCGACGTGCGCGAGATCGCGAACGTCGACGACGCCCGAGCGCAGGTGGGCGCGGGCGAGGTGGACGTCGCCCTGGTTCCCGGCGCGGGTGGAAGCGTCACGGCCGTCGCCGAGGACACGATCGACCCGACCCTGCGTTCGGTGCTCGACGCGGCGGTGGCCGCCGACGCGCAGAACACCGCACTGCAGAATCTGGGCGTCGACCCGGCCGCTCTGGCCGCCGACACCGCCGGGGCCACCGTGACCGTCGAGTCGCTCGAGCCCGATGATCCGCAGCAGGGGCAGCGCCTGATCCTCAGCTTCATCGCCGTGACCCTGCTGTACGCCCAGATCATCACCTTCGGCATGTACGTGGCCATGGGTGTGGTGGAGGAGAAGTCCAGCCGCGTCGTCGAACTGCTCCTGTCGACCGTGCGACCCCTGCAGCTGCTCTGGGGCAAGGTCCTCGGTATCGGCGCCGTCGGTCTGGTTCAGCTCACCGCCTACGGCGCCGCGGGCCTCGCCGCCGGCGTGGGTACCGGAGCTCTCACCGTCACGGGCGCCGCCGTGAGCGTGTTCGCCTCGACACTGGGCTGGTTCGTCCTGGGCTTCGCGTTCTTCGCCGTGCTGTACGCCGCGGGAGGATCGATGGTGTCGCGTCAGGAGGACGTCAACTCGACCACGATGCCGCTGCTGATCCTGATCCTGGCGATGTTCATGAGCGCCTTCTACTCGATCGGCGAACCGGACGGGACGCTGTCGAACGTCCTGTCCTGGATCCCACCGTTCTCGGCCATCATGATGCCGCTGCGGATCGCCGCGGGGGTGGCGCCGCTCTACCAGATCGTCGGCACGATCGTCCTGATGGTCGTCACGACCGCGGTCTTCGCGGTTCTCGCCGCCAAGGTCTACCAGCGATCCATCCTGCGCATCGGCAAGACCGTGTCGTGGCGCGAGGCCCTGGGGCGGTGACCCGGGTCGACCGATTCGAGGACCCGCACGACACCCGGTAATACAGAACGAGAACCGCCCGATTCCCCGAATCGGGCGGTTCGGTTATACCCTCGAAACCACGCACGGGTGATTGGGCGGCTGACATCAGCCCGCGCCAGTCGCAACTGGACCCAACAGGTCCGGACCGCCGGCGTCGTCTGGATCGGGGTCCGACGCGCACACTCGGCCTACCCGCACCGACGTGCCACCGTTCGACCCGAAGTAGTCCGTGACCGATATCCGCAACGCAAGGACTCGACGAATGAACGCAGTTACCTCCGCCTGGCGTGGCTTACGCAAACCCGTTTTCGTACCCGCTTCCATCATCATCGTGGCCATGATCGGCTTCGCGGTGATCTTCGCCGGAACGGCGTCGGACGCGTTCGAAGCGCTGAATTCCGCCATCACCGACGGTGTCGGCTGGTGGTACATCCTGTCCGCGACCGGTTTCGTGGTGTTCTCGCTCTACTGCGGCGCGTCTCGCATCGGCAACATCCGCCTGGGCCGTGACGACGAGAAGCCCGAGTTCGGGGTGCTGTCCTGGTTCGCGATGCTCTTCAGCGCGGGCATGGGTATCGGCCTGGTCTTCTACGGCGTCGCCGAGCCGCTCTCGCACTACATCACCCCGCCCGAGGCGGGCAGGGTCGCCGGCGGTACCGACGCCGCGGCCAACCAGGCCATGGAACTGACGCTCTACCACTGGGGCCTGCACGCCTGGGCGATCTACGTCGTCGTCGGCCTCGGCCTGGCGTACATGACCTACCGCAAGGGTCGCCCGCTGTCCGTGCGCTGGCTCCTCGAACCCCTGCTGGGACGCAAGCGCATCGAGGGACCGATCGGTCACTCGATCGACGTCATCGCCATCGTCGGCACCCTGTTCGGTGTCGCCACCTCGCTCGGTTTCGGTGTGCAGCAGATCTCGGCCGGCCTGGAGTACCTCGGGTGGATCGAGACCAACAACTGGTTGGTCGTCGGGCTCATCGCGTTCGTCACCCTTCTGGCCATGTACTCGGTGGTGTCCGGTGTCTCCAAGGGCCTGAAGTGGCTCTCAAACATCAACATGGTCCTCGCGGCGTCGCTGGCGGTCTTCGTCCTGATCGCCGGTCCCACCCTGTTCCTCATGCAGTCCTGGGTGCAGAACCTCGGCGGATACGTCGAATCGCTGCCCGAGCTGATGCTGCGCACCTCCCCCTTCGCCGACGACGGTTGGGCGGGCGCGTGGACCATCTTCTACTGGGGCTGGTGGATGAGCTGGGCGCCGTTCGTCGGCATGTTCATCGCCCGCATCTCGCGCGGCCGCACCATCCGGGAATTCGTGTTCGGTGTTCTGCTGGCCCCGACGCTCATCGGCTCGCTGTGGTTCACCATCTTCGGTGACGCCGGCATCCTGCGTCAGCGCAACGAGGGCAGCATGCTCACCGCCGACGGCACCGTCGGTACGGACACCAGCCTGTTCCAGCTGCTCGACGGCTTCCCGCTGGCGACGGTCACGAGCGTCCTGGCAATTCTCGTCATCGTCTTCTTCTTCGTCACGTCCTCGGACTCCGGTTCGCTGGTCATCGACATCCTCTCCACCGGAGGCGACCTCGAGACCCCGAAGATCACGCGTGCGTACTGGACGGTGCTCGAGGGTGTGGCCGCCGCGATCCTGCTGCTGATCGGCGGGGCCGGATCACTGACCGCCTTGCAGACGGCCTCGATAGCCACGGCGGTACCGTTCTCCATCATCATGGTGTTGGCGTGCTTCTCGCTGCTCAAGGCGTTCCGGTACGACATCGCGATGACCCCGACGTACGTGCGGGTCGCGGCGAGCGAGGAGCCCACCGAGGCTCCCACTCCGGAGACCGAACCGCTTCCCGGCCAACCCGGGCGTCGTGGCATCTCGTCGACGTTCGCGGGCCTCACTCCGTCCAAGGACGGGCTGAACACGCCCACCGGGGCACGGCTTCTCGCCATCCACTCGGTGGCGCAGAACCAGCTCGAGGTCAACCCCGAGACGGGCACGGTCGAGTTCACCGAAACCGAGGGCCCCAAGGACCCCCTGGGCGGCGAGGTCTTCGACACCCCCGAGTTCGCCGAGTCCGCGGAGGGCGAAGCGCATCAGCGTCGGACCAACGCGAACGGCAACGGCAACGGCAACGGGAGCAACGGCTCGAGCCACTAGTCCCACCGATCCACCCCTCGGCCCGTACGGCGCAGCCCATGCGCGGGGCGGGCCGAGGTGCGTTCGCGTCTCGGCCGACCCTCGTCACCTCGCCCGTGACGCCCGATGCCGCCGCACCGCATCGCGATTGGAACATGCGGTACCGCAGTACCGCTGCCGACCGGTGCGCGAGACGTCGGCGTACACCCGCTCGCAGTCGCCGGCGGCGCACCGGCCCAGTCGGTGCATCCCTCGACCGACGAGGTGCAGCGCGGTACCGACGCTGACGATGGCGCGCACCACGTCGGCCAGCGGAAGCTCCGGATCCCGGTAGTGCAGGTGCCAGCCGTCGTCGGCGTGATTCGTCAGACGCGGATACGCCGACGTCTGCGCCAACAGCGCGTTGAGTGTGAGAGCGCGGCGCTCGTCGGTGGGAGCGTCGACGACACCGAGCCACTCGTCGAGGAACGCGTCGGCGCGGGCGAGGTCGGTGTGCAACAGCACCGTGTCCTCGCTCATACCCGCTGCGAGGCAGCGACGTTCGAATTCCTCCGCGGTGCGCGGGCGATCGTTGACCAGGTTCACGGCCATGCGGACGGCGTATTCGCCGTAAGGGTTGAGATGCACAAGACCATTACAGCAGACTCGGGGACATGACGACGCCCATCACCTGCCTGCACCGCTGGACCACACTGTCGCGGCACCCCACGAGCGAGGGGACGGTGATCTACCAGCGGTGCCACTGCGAGCGATTTCGGGTGCTGCGGGAGGCCCGCGCCGTGGCCGAGCATGTCGGCGGGCTCTGCGACACTGATCGCGATGCCTCCGCGTAGACGAACCACCCGCACCGGAACCACCCGCCGCGCCCCCGCCCGTCGCCGGTCCACCCGCACGGCCGATCCCGTGTTGGCCGCGCCGGCGGCCGGCGAGCGGGTCTGGGTCCTGGACGTCCCGTTCGACGATCGAACGCTCGCCTCCGCGGCGGGGGCGCGGTGGTACCCGGGACCGAAGGTGTTCGCCTACTACAGAACCGAGCTGCCGGACGAGCTGTCCTCGTTCGAGTCACCGCCGTACAGCATCCAACGGTGGCTCGAGGACGATGCCAACGAGGAGTGGCGTCCGGCGGAGATCGGGACGCGGTCCATGACGCCGCGCGAGGCCCAACACGAATCCGTGCGACGCCACCTCGGCGCCATCGCCGACGGCTTCCCGTACTTCGCTCAGATGGACTCCACCGGTCTCGGCAAGACCCTCTCGGTGTGCGAGGCGATTCGCGGTATCGAGGACGAGTCCGTGGGCACCGTTCTGGTGGTCGCCCCGAAGGGCGCCCTCCCGGGGTGGCGCCGCACCATCGCGGATTCGGAGGCCGATCTTCCGCTCGAGAGCCGCCGACGCTGGCTGCTGTGCACCTACCAGTCGACGAAGAAGCTGCTCAGCGTCGAGGCCGACGTCGATCTGGGCAAGAAGGCGCGAACCAAGAACAAGCGCACCATCACGTTGGGACAGTTGAGATTCGACATCGACGTGGTGATCGCCGACGAGTCGCACGCACTGATGAACATCGAATCCCAGCAGTCGCAGATCCTCTGGCGATACCAGGAGGCCGCGCGGTACGTGATCTGGATGTCGGCCACCCCCGGCTATCAGCCGCTGCACTTCGCCTACATGTCCCGCGCGATCGAGCGCAGCGCGTCTCCCGAGACACCCATCCTGGGCGACGAGCAACTTCTCGGCTACGCGGTGACCACGAGATGGGCCACGTTCCTTCAGGATTCGGGCTTCGCGATCAAGACCGGCCGCAACACCGCCGGGCTGACCACGTGGCGGTGGGAACCGGGCAGCCCCGAGGAGCGGCGGCGCGACATCGACCGTATCCACGGCTGGCTATCCGGCGGCGCAGTGCCGTGGTCGATCTCCCGTCCGTCCCCCGAGACGCCGAGAGAGGCTCTGGGACAGGAACTCACGGCCAAGGAGAAGCGTCTGTACGGCGCGGCCTGGCTGGACTACCGCCGCGAGGTGGGACTGCCGGTGTATCGCACCCTCGGCGGACGCCGGGTGCCCGCGACCAACTCCACCACCCGCGCGGCCGCGCTGAGGTTTCGGCAGAAGTGTTCGTACCTGCGCATTCCCGCGTCCGCGGACCAGATCCGCGCGTGGGTGTCGGCGGGCAACCAGGTGTTCGCGTCCCTGTTCTACCGAGAATCCGTGGCCGCCCTCAGCGCAACACTCCGGGAGGCCGGTCTGGCCGTCGCGGTGGTCGACGGCAGTATGGGCAGCGCCGAGCAGGAGCGCGAGATCCGGCGGTTCCAGACGGGTGAGGCACCGGTCATCGTCTCCACGACCACCAGTGCCGTGAACCTGCACAGCAACGAGCTCCTGCTGCCCGAGCGCACGCTGTCCACCTCGGCGCCCCGCATCACCCTCGTGCACGATCCGCGCTGGACACCCATCGACATCCGTCAGATCGAGGGCCGCGCCAATCGCATCGACAACGACCATCGGCACACCTCGTCCACCTGCTACTACGCGTTCGCCGAGGACACCGTGGAGGAGGAGATGGTGATCACCGGACTCGAGCGGATCCAGGACGTGTTCACCCTGGTCGGCAACGACGAGATCATCGACCCCGAGACGTTCCTCGCGGCGAAGGCCTTCGCCGCCGAGGGAACCTGACCTACCGAGAAGGGCCTGTCGGCGGCCCGCGAAACGTACAGTCGGCTCATGACGACTGCCGGTTCCTATCGACGCACGTACGAGTCGGCCGCGACCGATCCCGAGAGCTTCTGGCTGGCCGCCGCCGAGGCCGTCGACTGGGCATCGGCCCCGACCGCCGCGCTCGACGCCACCCGCGCACCGTTCTATCGGTGGTTCCCGGACGGCACCCTCAACACCTGCCACAACGCCCTCGACCGGCACGTCGAGGCCGGTGCCGGGTCCCGCGTCGCCCTGATCCACGACTCCGCGATGACCGGAGCCCGCACGCAGTACACGTACGACGATCTGCTCTCCGAGGTCTCGCGCTTCGCCGGCGTTCTCGCCGCCCGCGGCGTCACCAAGGGCGACCGGGTGGTGCTCTATCTGCCGATGATCCCCGAAGCGGTGATCGCGATGCTCGCCTGCGCCCGTCTGGGCGCCGTGCACTCGGTGGTGTTCGGTGGGTTCGCCGCCAAGGAGCTGGCCGCCCGCATCGACGACGCGGCCCCCGTCGCCGTCGTCACCGCCTCGGGCGGCCTCGAACCGGGTCGGGCCGTGCCGTACCTCCCCCTGGTGCAGAAGGCGTTGGCGTTGTCCACCGCGACGCCGGGCACCGTGATCGTGAAGGACCGCGCGGAGATCGACGGATCGGCAGCCGATCACGACGGATGGCTCGATTGGGACGAGTCGATGGCGATGGCCGAGCCCACCGGGGCCGTCACCGACCCGCTCTACATCCTCTACACCTCCGGAACCACCGGGAAACCCAAGGGCGTCGTCCGCGACAACGGAGGACACGCCGTCGCACTGACCTGGTCGATGCGCAACATCTACGACGTGGGGCCCGGTCAGGTCATGTGGACCGCGTCGGACGTGGGGTGGGTGGTCGGCCACTCCTACATCGTCTACGGCCCGCTGCTGGTGGGCGCCACGACGGTGCTCTACGAGGGCAAGCCGGTGGGCACCCCCGACGCGGGCGCGTTCTGGCGCGTGATCTCGGACCACGGCGTCCGGGCGCTGTTCACCGCTCCCACCGCGCTCCGCGCCGTGCGCAAGGTCGACCCCGACGCGGCGTTGCTGCAGGAGTACGACATCTCCTCTCTCGCAACGTTGTTCGTGGCCGGAGAACGTCTCGATCCGGACACCTGGGAGTGGGCGTCGCGCGTCCTCGACCGACCGGTGGTCGACCACTGGTGGCAGACCGAGACCGGGTGGGCCATCTGCGCGAACCTGCGCGGACTCGAGCCCATGCCCATCAAGGCGGGCTCCCCCACCGTCCCGGTTCCGGGCTTCCGAGTCGGCGTCCTCGACGCGGCGGGAACGGAGGTCGGCTCCGACACCGAGGGCAACATCGTCATCGAACTACCGCTTCCCCCCGGCACTCTCACCGGACTGTGGCAGGACGAGACGCGCTTCGTCGAGTCCTACCTCGCCGCGTTCGACGGGTACTACCTCACCGGAGATTCCGGCTACGTCGACGCCGACGGGTACCTCTACGTTCTCGGCCGGACGGACGACGTGATCAACGTGGCCGGGCACCGATTGTCCACCGGCAGTATCGAAGCCGTGGTGGCGCACCATCCGGCCGTCGCCGAGTGCGCGGTGATCGGCATCCACGACGAGACGAAGGGGCAGCGGCCCAGCGCGTACGTCGTCCTCAAGGCGGGCGTGGACATCGACCCGGACACGTTGCGCACCGAACTCGTCGCCGCGGTGCGCGAGGACATCGGGCCCGTGGCGACCTTCCGCGATGTGACCGTCGTCCAGGCTCTGCCCAAGACCCGATCCGGCAAGATCCTGCGAAAGACCATGCGGCAGATGGTCGACGGCGAGGAGGTCGTGGTGCCGAGCACCATCGAGGACGCCTCGGTGCTCGACGCGTTGGCCGCGGCGTTCGGGCCGCGACCGGACACCGTGGGCCCTAGTTCTTGATCGCGTCGAACCGCCGCAGCGACTCCTCGCGTTCGTGCTTGTGGTCGACGATCGGCTCCGGATAGTCGTCCGGGCGCCCGTTCTTCAAGGTGTGCACGGCCTTTCCCTCGATGTCGCGAAGTTCCGGAACCCACCGGCGTACGTACTCGCCCTCCGGATCGAACTTCTCGCCCTGGGTAGTCGGGTTGAACACCCGGAAGTACGGCGACGCGTCGGTGCCGGTTCCGGCGGTCCACTGCCAGCCGTGCTGGTTGCTCGCGATGTCGCCGTCCATCAGGTGCTGCAGGAAGAATCGGGCGCCCCGCCACCACGGTAGGTGCAGATCCTTCACCAGAAACGACGCGACGATCATGCGGACGCGGTTGTGCATCCAGTTCTCCGACACCAGTTGTCGCATCCCGGCGTCGACGATCGGGAAGCCCGTTTTCCCGTCGCACCAGGCCTGGAACAGCTCGTCGGCGTGCTTGCCCGAATCGAGCTCGATGGCATCGAACCGTTTGTCGTAGTTCTCCCGCGCACTGCCCGGTCGGCGATGGAGCACGTCGGCGTAGAAGTCACGGAAACACAGCTCACGACGGTAGGGCTCCGAGCCCTTGGTGGTCAGGTCGGCCAGCAGCGTGCGCGGGTGCACCGCCCCGTACTTGAGGTACACCGACATGCGGCTCGTGCTGTCCTTGTCGGGACGGTCGCGCTCGTCTCCGTAGTTCTCGACCCGATCGTCGCGGAACTCCTTCCACGCCTTCCGCGCCGCCTTCTCCCCCACCTCGACGTCCACGTGCTGCTTCTCCGTCGGGATCGACACCCGCTTCGGTCCGCCGTCGACGTCCTTGGGGTCCATCCACGACGCCGTCGACGTCGAGGTGTCGGCCGGATCGCGCCAGCCGTGCTCCTGCCACCGCCGGTAGAACGGGGTGAACACCTTGAAGGAGTCACCGTCGTCCTTGGTGACCCGGCCCGGCGAGACGGCGTAGGCGGATCCGGTGAACACCAGATTCACCTTCTCGCCCACCGCCTCGTCGCGGCGCCGACCGTACGGACCGAAATCCTCGCTCGCGTGGACGTCCTCCGCTCCGATCGCCTTCGCCACCTTCGGCACCACCGTCGCCGGGTCGCCCTTCACCACCATCAGACGACCGTCCAGCTGCTCGTCGAGCGCCTCGAGCGTGCGGAAGAGCACGTCACGGCGCGCCCATCCCGACGGCTTCAGCAGCCGGTCGTCCAGGACGAACAGGGGCAGGACGTCGCCCCCGGCCTCGGCGGCGTGCGCGAGGGCGGGGTGATCGGACAGACGGAGATCTCGGCGGAACCAGAGGACGGAGGGCGCAGTGCTCATGGTTGTAGTTCGTACCCGGTTCCGCTTCGGTCCTAACTCCGCGCCCCCGCCTTCGGACTCCTACAGGACGAACAGCATTTCCTGATAGGTCGGCAGCGGCCACAGATCGTCCGCCACCAGCCCCTCGAGCACGTCCGCGGCCGTCCGCACCGCCGCCATCGCCGGAAGCAGCGCGTCCCTCGCGTGGACCGCCTCGGCCATCGCGTCGTGCCCGGGATCGGCGGCGAGGGCCTCCGTCAACGACGCGAGCCCGGACCGCAGTTCGGCCAACGGCGTCGAGACCGCCTCGAGCGAGGCGAGATCGATGTCGAGGCCCACGGCCTTCAACGCGGCCAGGTTCTGCGCGATCTCGGTCTGATAGCGCAACGCCGCGGGCAGGACGATCGTGGTACCCATCTCGAGCGTCAGACGCGCTTCGACCCCGATGGTCAACGCGTACTGCTCGAGTCCGATCTCGTAGCGGCTGTGCATCTCTCGGTGGTTGAACACGTTGTACTTGTCGAACAACTCCAGTGCGGACTCGGTGATCAGCTCCGGCAGCGCGTCGACGGTGGTGCGCAGGTTCGCCAGGCCGCGGGACTCCGCCTCGACCGGCCAGTTCTCCGAGTAGCCGTCACCGTTGAACACCACCGCGCCGTGGTCGGTGATGATCTGGGTGAGCAGGTTCTGCACGGCGGTGTCGAACTCGACGCCGTTCGCGATGGCCGACTCGAGCTCCGTCGCCATGAAGTCGAGCGATTCGGCCATGATCGTGTTGATCACCACCATGGGCTCGTTCACCGTCTGCATCGACCCCGGCGCGCGGAACTCGAATCGGTTGCCCGTGAAGGCGAACGGGCTGGTGCGGTTGCGGTCGCCCGGATCGGTGGGCAGCACCGGAAGCGTGTCGGCGCCGATCATCATCGTGCCCTTGCCCTTCGACGACGTGGCGGCTCCCTTCGCGATCTGGTCGAACACGTCCGCGAGCTGATCACCGAGGAAGATGGAGATGATCGCGGGCGGTGCCTCGTTCGCGCCGAGCCGGTGATCGTTGGTGGCCGAGGCGACCGACGCGCGCAGCAGCCCGGAGTACTTGTGCACGGCCCGGATGACGGCCGCGCAGAACACGAGGAACTGCGCGTTGTCGTGCGGGGTGTCGCCCGGCACGAGCAGGCTGCCCAGATCTGCGTTGCCGAGCGAGAAGTTCACGTGCTTGCCCGAGCCGTTGACTCCCTCGAACGGCTTCTCGTGGAACAGGATCTCCATCCCGTGCTTCTTGGCGATGGTCTTGAACGTGGTCATGAGCAGCTGCTGATGGTCGGCGGCGATGTTGCCGCGCTCGAACATCGGAGCGATCTCGAACTGGCCGGGAGCGACTTCGTTGTGCCGGGTCTTCGCCGGGATGCCGAGCTTGAACAGCTCGCGCTCGGTGTCCATCATGAACCCGAGCACGCGCTCGGGGATGGCGCCGAAGTAGTGGTCGTCGAACTCCTGGCCCTTGGGCGGCTTGCTGCCGAACAGCGTGCGGCCCGCGTTCAGCAGATCGGGGCGAGCGAGGAAGAAGTGCCGGTCGATCAGGAAGTACTCCTGCTCGGGCCCGCAGAAGGACACCACGTGGCCCGGATCGGTGTGCCCGAAGAGCGTCAGGATGCGCTCGGCGTGACCGCCCATCGCCTGCTGCGAGCGCAGCAATCCGGTCTTGTGATCCAGCGCCTCACCGGTCATGGACACGAACACCGTCGGAATGCAGAGGGTGTTGCCGTTGGGGTTCTCGAGCACGTACGCGGGGCTGGTGACGTCCCAGCCGGTGTAGCCGCGGGCCTCGAACGTGTTCCGCAGTCCTCCGTTGGGGAAGCTCGACGCGTCGGGCTCGCCCTGGATCAGCGTCTTGCCGGCGAACTCGGCCATCGCCGAACCGTCGGACACGGGCTCGAGGAAGCTGTCGTGCTTCTCGGCGGTCAACCCGGTCAACGGATAGAAGACGTGGGCGTAGTGCGTCGCGCCCTTCTCGATGGCCCAGTCCTTCATCGCCGACGCCACCGCGTCGGCCACCATGGGATCCAGGGCGGCGCCGTGTTCGATGGTCTTCAGCACCGACTTGTAGACGGACTTCGGCAACCGCTTCTGCATCACGACGCGATTGAAGACGTTGGAGCCGAAGACCTCGCCGGGCGCCTCGGCGTCGGTGAAGCTGACGGCCGGCGGCTGGTGCGCCTCGACCGCGCGCAGGGCCTGGAGTCGGACTGTGTTCGCACTCATGGTGTACCCCTCGTCGGACCGGAGGCGTCCGCGAGGAGTTCGCGGGCGACTTCGCCCGAACGATAGGGGCCGTCGGTTCCGGACATGTTGCGGAATTGTGACCGTTGACGCTCTCCCGCGACCGCACCCGTCACAATCGAGGAATGACCGACAGCGCTCCCCCCACCGGTGCTCCCGCCACCGTTCTCGTCGTCGACGACGATCAGGACGTCCGCGCGTCCGTCGAACGGGGGCTCAGACTCTCCGGATTCACCGTGCTGACCGCCTCGCACGGCGCCGAGGCACTCACCGTCACCGCCGAGAAGGACCCGGACGTCATCGTGCTCGACATGAACATGCCGGTGCTGGACGGCAACGGCGTGGTCACGGCGCTGCGCGCGGTGGGCAACGACATCCCGATCTGTGTCCTGAGCGCCCGCAACTCCGTCGACGATCGCATCGCCGGACTGGAATCCGGGGCCGACGACTACCTGACGAAGCCGTTCGTCCTCGCCGAGTTGATCGCCCGGATCAACGCGATGCTGCGGCGCCGCGCCCCGGTGGCCGCCGACCGCACCGGGACGGCCACCGTGGTCGGGCCTCTGAGCATCGACGTTCCGGGCCACCGTGCGGCCGTCGACGGCACCGCGTTGGACCTCACCAAGCGCGAGTTCGAACTGCTCGCCGTGCTCGCGCGCAACGCCGGCGTGGTGCTCACCCGCGAACGCCTCCTGGAACTGGTGTGGGGGTACGACTTCGTCGCCGACACCAACGTCGTCGACGTGTTCGTCGGGTACCTGCGCCGCAAGATGGAGATCGGCGGCGCGCCGCGCATCCTGCACACCGTGCGCGGCGTCGGCTTCGTGCTGCGAGCGGACACGTGAGAACTCCCCGTCGATCATTCTCGCTCCGCGCGCGGGTCGCGGCGGCCACCGCGGCGGGCGCCGTGGTGATCGTCGCGCTGGTCGGGTGGTACGTCTCCGCCGCGATCTCCCGGAACAACCTGTTCCAGCTCGACCGACGCCTCGAAACGGCGTCGGAGGTGGTGGTTCCGCGCGCATCGACGTTCGAGCTCTTCCTCGGCAACCTCAGCGGGTCCGGCGCGTTCGCGATCACCATCCGCGAGGGCGACGACGTGCGCGCGTCGACGGTTCCGGTCCTGCCCGAGCTCGCCATCGGCTCGGCCACGGTCGACGTGGACGGCACCCCGTTCCGCGTCTACTCCGCCGCCGCGGCCGACGCCCCGGCCAAGACCGTGTCCATCGCCGTGCCGGTGTCCGAGGCATCCGACATCACCACCGCCCAGCAGTGGCAGGTACTGCAGGGCGGGATCGCCGCTGTCGCGGCGTCGGTGGTGCTCGGCCTGCTGTTCGGTGGCCGCGCGGTGCGGCCGCTGGTGCAACTCACTCGTGAGGTGCAGGCCGAGCCGCCCACACCCCCGCGCTCGTCCACGGGCGTCCGCGAGGCCGACGAGTTGGCCGCCGCGGTCGGCGCCATGCTGCAACGTGTCTCGGATGCGCAGTCCCGGACGGAGGGCGCGCTCGAGACCGCCCGCGACTTCGCGGCGGTGTCGGCTCACGAACTGCGGACACCGCTCACCGCCCTGCGCACGGACATCGAGGTGCTCCGGACCCTGGATCTGTCCGATGAGCAGCGCGACGAGATTCTGGTGGACATGCAACGCACGCAGGGACGCGTCGAGGCGACGCTGACCGCGCTCGAGCGGTTGGCGTCGGGTGAACTGACGACGACCGCCGAGCGGGTGCCGACGGACGTTGTGGAGGTGGCCGACGTGGTGGCACGCGACGCCGAGCGCACCCTGGGTGGGGTGAGCGTGCGCGTGGACTCCGACCTACCCGTGCAGATCGACGGTCACCGCACCGGACTGAGACTGGCCCTCGACAACGCGGTCACCAACGCGGTCAAGCACGGCGGGGCGGACACCGTGGTCATCGGCGTCGAGAAGACGGCCGCGGGGGCCAGAATCACGGTCGACGACAACGGGAGCGGAGTTCCCGAGGCCGACCGAGAGCGCATCTTCGGACGCTTCGAACGGGGAATCGACGCCGCGTCGGGCGGTTCCGGGCTCGGCTTGGCCCTCGTGGCCCAGCAGGCTCAGCTGCACGGCGGCAGTGCGCACATGGAGACGAGCCCGCTGGGTGGGGCGCGATTGGTGCTACTGCTCGGCTGAGCAGTTGCGGGAGGACCCGCTCAGGCGTTCAGCAGGTCGATGACGAAGACCAGGGTCTTGCCGGAGAGTCGGTGTCCCGCGCCGGCCGGACCGTAGGCCAGCTCGGGCGGAATGGTCAGCTGGCGGCGGCCGCCGACCTTCATTCCGGGGATGCCGTCCTGCCACCCCTGGATGAGTCCGCGCAGCGGGAAGGTGATGGATTCGCCGCGGTTCCAGGACGAGTCGAACTCCTCGCCGGTCTCGAACTCGACGCCCACGTAATGCACCTCGACGGTGCCACCGGCCACGGCTTCGTCACCGTCACCGATGGTGATGTCCTCGATCACCAGATCGGTGGGAGGGGATCCGGCCTGGAACTCGATCTCGGGCTTGGTCACGAAGAACTCCTGTTGTCGAGTGATCTCTTACTACGAATTTCGTACCAAGTGCTGATGTTCGACACTCGACTCTATCGCGGACCGTGTCCGGCCCTCGACCCTTGTCCTAAGCTCGACCTGCCCGACCCACGTTCCTCGGAGGCCTCGTGAAGATCACCCTCGCCCAGATCACCTCGTCGCGCGACCCCCGCGAGAACCTCGAACTGGTGCGGTCCGCCGTGCGCGGCGCCGCCGACGCGGGCTCGAGGATGTGCGTTCTTCCCGAAGCCACCATGCGCCGCTTCGGGGGTTCCATCGTCGACGTCGCCGAACCGCTCGACGGGCCCTGGGCCACGGCCGTCCGCGAGATCGCCGCCGACGCCGCCATCACCGTCGTGGCCGGAATGTTCACCCCCGGTGACGACGAGCGAGTGCGCAACACGCTCCTGATCACGGGCGGCGGTGTCGACACCTCCTACGACAAGATCCACCTGTTCGACGCCTTCGGTTTCGCCGAATCCGACACCGTCGCACCGGGTTCCGATCCTCTGGTCGTCGACATCGACGGCGTCGGCGTCGGCTTCGCCACGTGTTACGACATTCGATTCCCCGGACTGTTTCAGACCCTCGCCGACCGCGGCGCCGTCGTCACGGTGGTTCCGGCGTCGTGGGGCCGTGGGCCCGGCAAGCTCGATCAGTGGACGCTGCTCGCGCGGGCACGAGCGCTCGATTCCACGACGTTCCTCGTCGCGTGCGGGCAGGCCGATCCTGCCGCGTCGGGCATCGAGACCAAGGGTTCGGCGCCGGTGGGCATCGGGCATTCGATGGTGGTCTCGCCGAGCGGAGACGTGCTCGACGAGCTCGGTGACGCCCCCGCGTCGCTGACCGTCGACCTCGATCCGAGCGAGGTCGAGCGGGTGCGCACGAACGTCCCGGTGCTGGTGAATCGGAAGTTCTGATCTTTCGGGCCCGAACACGAGTTCCGCGGGGCCCGAACACCAGTGAGGGGCACCCTCGGTCCGTCTGGCGGACTCAGGGTGCCCCTCACTCGGTGGCGGTGCGAGAAGACCTACGAGCGGCCGTCGATGCCTTCGTAGCCCCGCTCGGTGTACCCGGTGTAGATCTGGCGGGGGCGACCGATCTTGGTGGTCGGATCCTGGTGCATCTCCTGCCAGTGCGCGATCCAGCCCGGCAGGCGCCCGAGCGCGAACAGCACGGTGAACATGCGCTCCGGGAAGCCCATCGCGCGGTAGATCAGGCCCGTGTAGAAGTCCACGTTGGGGTAGAGCTTGCGCTCGACGAAGTAGTCGTCGTTCAGGGCGACCTCTTCGAGCTTCATGGCGATGTCGAGCAGCTCGTCGTTGGTGCCGAGCTTCTCGAGGATCGAGTGCGCGGTCTCGCGAACGATGGCGGCACGCGGGTCGTAGTTCTTGTATACGCGGTGCCCGAAGCCCATGAGCTTGACACCGTCCTCCTTGTTCTTGACCCGACGCAGGAAGTCGGCGCTGTCGCCACCCTCACCCTGGATGCGGTAGAGCATCTCGAGCACCGCCTGGTTGGCACCACCGTGCAGGGGACCCCACAGCGCGTTGATGCCGCCCGAGATGGACGTGAAGAGGTTGGCGTCCGACGAGCCGACCAGACGCACCGTGGACGTCGAACAGTTCTGCTCGTGATCGGCGTGCAGGATCAGCAGCATGTCGAGGGCCTTGACCATCTCCGGATCGGCCTCGTACGGCTCCGCCGGCAGACCGAAGGTCATGCGCAGGAAGTTCTCCACGTAGCCCTTCGAGTTGTCCGGGTAGAGGAAGGGCTGGCCGACCGACTTCTTGTACGCGTACGCCGCGATGGTGGGCAGCTTGGCGAGAAGCCGGATCGTCGAGAGCTCGACCTGCTCGGGATCCTCCGGATCCAGCGAGTCCTGGTAGTACGCCGACAGCGCGTTCACGGCCGACGACACCACCGGCATGGGGTGCGCGTTGCGCGGGAACCCGTCGAAGAATCGCTTGAGATCCTCGTGCAGCAGGGTGTGCCGACGGATGCGATCGGTGAAGCCCTCGAGCTGATCCGTGGTCGGCAGCTCACCGTAGATCAGAAGGTAGCTGACCTCGATGAACGACGACTTCTCGGCGAGCTGGTCGATGGGGTACCCGCGGTAACGCAGGATGCCCTCGGCACCGTCGATGTAGGTGATCGCGGACTTGGTGGACGCCGTGTTGACGAAACCACCGTCCAGCGTCGTGTAACCGGTGTTCGCGAGCAACTTGCCCAGCTCGATACCGTCGTTGCCTTCGGTCGCTCGCGCGATGGTCATCTCGTGTTCGCCACCGGGATAGATCAGCTTGGCGGTAGCGGCGTTGTCGGCATTCTCAGCGGGCACGAATGGTCCCTCTCGAGCTCGGTGTAACGGAACTTGTGGTCTCGGTCGCTAAAACTAGTCGTCCTGTAGCTCGGCCGCCCAGGGAGGGTCGGCGCCGGGCCGGGACACGGTGATCGCCGCGGCCCGCGCAGCCACGGCGAGCGCCTCGCGCCACCCGTCCGCGCCGAGCCCCCGCACGTCCTCGGCCGTGGTCACCGAGTGGGTCGTCAGGTGGTGGAGCAGGGCGCCGTGAACCGTGTCACCTGCACCGATGGTGTCGGCCACCGTCACAGCCACACCCGGAACGAACGTCTCCCCGTCTGTCGTCACCACCGACAGGCCATCACCGCCGCGGGTCACCACGACCGCGGTCACGCCTGCGGCCAGCCAGTCGGCCACCGTGGTTCCGTCCGCCCCCTCGCCCAACCAGCCCGCGTCCTCGACGGAGACCTTGAGGATGTCGACGAACGGGAGCCACTGCCGGAACCGGGCGCGATACCCGTCGCCGTCGGTCATCGCGGCCGGGCGGATGTTGGGATCGAGCATCGTCAGCACGCCCGACGCGTGGAGACGAGCCAGGATCGCCGCGTACACGCTCGCCCCCGGCTCGTAGAGCATCGAGAGGGTGCCGAACGATGCGGCCGTGACGGAGACCGGTAGCGGTCCGGGGTCGGCGACCAGTCGATCCGCGGTGCCGTCGGCGTAGAACGAGTACTCGGCCGCGCCGGTCTCGTCGAGCGAGGTCAGTGCGAGCGTGGTGGGTTCGGGTCCGCGCTGGAGCAGGTTCAGCCCCACGTTCGACGCCTCCAACCACGCCACCAGTTCCCGTCCGAACGCGTCGTCGGAGATGCGAGAGAGGAACTCGACCTCGCTGCCCAGCCGTCCGAGCGCGACCGCCACGTTGAAGGGACCGCCGCCGAGCTTGGGCGCCAGCATCGGTCCCCCGGCATGAGGCACCAGATCGACCAGCGCCTCCCCGCACACCAACACCGTCATCGCGGGCCGTCCGTATCCGCCTCGGCCAGACCCCAACTGCCGCTCCAGGTCTCGCCGGGGGCGAGGATCACCAGGCCGATGCCCGAGTTCAACGCGTCGGGTGGGCAGGTCATCGGTTCGATGGCGAGCGCGCGCCCCCGATCGGGATAGGCCTGATCGTTCTTCGGATCGGCGGTGAACACCTGCACCCACGGGAACGCCGAGTCCGTCCACAACGTGGTCGACGGTGCGTCGGGCGCCGTCAGGTGTTGACGGGCGACTCCGTCGGGACCCGGGACCAGGGCACTGAACGGAGTGTCCAGCCAGACCCCGTTCAGCGACCGGGGCGTCGAGAAGTCGTACTCCGTTCCCTCGACCGGAACCGGCCCGCCACGGGGGAGGTTGCGCTCCGGATCGAGTGGGAGACGGACGCCGGCGGACAACTCGAGGGTGCAGTCGTCGAGCGGAGCGTCCCCCGCGCGGACGAAGGAGTGCACGCCCATCCCGAACGGGGCGTTGCCCGCGCCGACGTTGCGGGCGGTGTGGGTGACGGTCAGTCCTCCGTCGCCCAGGCCGTGCGTCGCCGTCAGCTCGAGCTCGAACGGCCACCCCGGCTCGCCGCCGACGCGGATCGAGTGGGTCACGGAGGCGTCGTCCACGGCGGTGACGTCCCAGTCCCGGCGGCGCACCAGGCCGTGGCTCGCGTTGTTCCGCTCCGGCTCGGTGATCTCGAGTCGGTGTTCCTCGCCCTCGAACACGAAGCGGCCGTCGCGGGTGCGGTTGGGCCACGGCGCGAGCACCAGGCCCGCGGAGAGCGGGGGCTTCTCACCCACCGGCCACGATTCGGTGAGCGCCCGGCCGGAGCGCTCGAGCAGGCGCAACGCCGCGCCGGTGCTCACCACTTCCGCCCGGTAGGGACCGTGTGCGAGCGAGTGCACCTTGCTGCCGGTGTCGACCATGGGTCGAGGTTAGCCGAGCCGTCCGACGCGTTCCCCTGTTACTTTGGATCAAGTGTCCAGCGCCCTCGATGTCGCCGCCGCGCCCGATGGACGAGTGTCCGGCCGGTGGTTCGACCGAACCGTCGTCGACATCCTCGTCGTCGTGGCCGCCCTCGTGGCCTTCAATCTCACCGCTCACTTCGCCCCGACTCCCGTCGCCGTCGCCGCCGTCCCGGTCGGTGCGCTCCTCCTCCTCGCCTTCGCGCGCGCCCGCGGTCTGCACTGGGAGGACCTCGGTCTCGGCAACGTCGGCCGCGGCGCCCGGCACGGACTCGCCGCCGCAGGGGTGACGCTGCTGGTCGTCGCGATCGCCGCCAGCATCCCGTTCACCCAGAGCGCCTTTCTCAACGAGCGGTACGGGGTGAACGTCGGCGCCACCCTGTTCGCCGCGCTGGTGCTCATCCCGCTGCAGACCGTCATCCCCGAGGAGCTCGCCTTCCGCGGCGTGCTGCACGCGAAGCTGTCGCGCCGGTTCGGCATTCGCGGTGTCGCCGTGATCGGCTCTCTTCTGTTCGGTCTGTGGCACATCGCGTCGTCCCTGGGTCTGACCGTCGGGAACGACGGTTTCTCCGCGGTGCTGGGTACCGGGGTCTTCGGCCAGATCGTGGGCGTCACCGGCGCCGTCGCGGCCACCACCCTCGCCGGGTTCGTGTTCACCTGGTTGCGCCACCGCGGGGGCAGCATTCTCGCTCCGATAGGACTGCACTGGGCGCTCAACGGTGCCGGGGCGTTGGCCGCGCTGGTCGTCTGGCAACTCACCGTGCACTGACCCGATCTCGGGTTCCGATCTGCACAGGTTGCGTCGGTTCGCACACTCCACCGCGTGCGTCAGGCGGTGCGTGCCGCGACAACGTGTGCGCATTCGAACCGGCCCCGATCACCCCGGCCCGCTCGCCTACGGCCCGATGCGGTACTTCACGAACGCGGGGATCGCGAACGCGGCGATCGCCACGCCCACGATCACCAGCACGCCGCCACCCGCCGCGGTGACCGCGGTGCCGACGTACACGGCGGTGAAACCGTGCAGCACGTCGCCGATGCGAGGACCGCCCGCGACGACCACCACGAACACCCCCTGCAGGCGTCCGCGCATCTCGTCGGTCGCGACGGATTGCAGCATCGCACTGCGGAATGCGGACGAAATCATGTCCGCGCCGCCGCCGAGCGCGAGGAAGCCCAACGCGAGGTACAGCGCCCAGGACACGCCGCCCGCCACCGCGATTCCGACCGAGACACCGAACCCGATCATCGCCACGCCCCACACGACGATGCACACGATCACCGCGAGTCCCTGCCGGCGCACCCGCGGCAACCACCCCGAGAACACCCCGCCCAGAACGGCACCCACCGACAGCGACGCGAACAGCAGGCCGAGCACCAGGCCTCCCTCCACGGGATCCCCGAACGTCTCCGTGGCGATCTGAGGGAAGAGCGCTCGCGGCATACCGAACACCATGGCGATGATGTCCACGACGAACGACGCGAGCAGCACCTTCTGCGTCGTCAGATAGGCGAACCCGGCGAACACCTCGCGCAGACCCGCCCGTCGGGACTGCCCGGTCGGCGGGATCCTCGGCAGCCGAATCGCCGCCCAGAGCGTGGCGAACAGGAACACGGTGTCGATCAGATACAACGGCGCGAGACCGATGCGCGCGATGAGAATCCCGGCCACCAGGGGTCCTGCGATCGCACCGAAGTTGAAGACCGTCATGTTGAGCGAGTTCGCCGCCGGAAGCTGCCCCACGGGAAGCAACCGAGGAATGATGGCGTTGCGGGTCGGTGAATTGATCGCGAAGAACGCCTGCTGCACGGCGAGCAGCACCAACACCACCCACACGTCGTTCAGCTCCAGGTACGCCTGGACGAACAGCAACGCGGACGACAGCCCGATTCCCGCGGAGCTGATCACCAACAACGTACGACGGTCCATGACGTCGGCCAGCGCCCCGCCCCACAGGCCGAACACCACCAGGGGAACCAACGCGAAGAGTCCGGCCAATCCGACGTAGGCCGAACTGCCGGTGATGACGTAGAGCTGCTGCGGTACGGCGACCACGGAGAGCTGGGCACCGATGACGGTGACGATGCCGGCCGCCCAGAGTCGACGGAAGTCGCGATTCTCCAGTGGGGTGGTGTCGGCGAGGATCCTGCCTCTCACGGCTGGAGGCGCACCACGTCACCGGTCGCCGGTGTGACCCGTAACCGATTGTGCAGGCGGCTGTTTCGCCCCTGCCAGAACTCCACGGTCTCGGCCCCGATCAGGAACCCTCCCCACTGCGGCGGTACCGGAACCGGCTCGCCCTCGAAGCGGGCGGTCACCTCGGCCAGCTGGCGCTCGAGGTCGGCGCGCGAATCGATCCGCGCCGACTGCACGGACGCCCACGCACCGAGCTGCGAACCGCGCGGGCGGGTGGCCCAGTACGCGGCCGTCTCGTCGGGCGAGGTCCGGACGACGGGCCCGCGCACGGTGACCTGACGTTGGATCCCGATCCATCCGAACGTCGCGGACGCGGACGGGCGCGCCTCGAGATGGCGCCCCTTGTCCGACCCGTAGTTGGTGAAGAAGACGATGCCGTCGTCGCGAATCTCCTTGCACAGCACGGTGCGCGTCGCGGGGTGGCCCGCGTCGTCGACCGTCGCGAGGGTGATCGCGTTCGGCTCGGGGAGGTCGGCATCGACGGCGTGCCCGAGCCAGCGACGGATCAGGGGCAACCAACCGTCGTCCAGATCGGCGACCTCGAGGTCCGCGTCACCGCCGTAGGCCACCCGCATCGCGGCGAGATCCACTCGCCGATCGTCCCGGTCTTCGCTCACCGACTGGACGGTACTCCCGGATACCGTCGGGTTCGCTGTCACCACTATGGTTCGGAGTCCGATGGGGTTCGAGCTCCGATGGGGTTCGAGGTGCCGATGGGGGCCGTGAATCCCGGGTACGCAGCGGGGGGTTCCATCACGGTGACCACGAGGAAACGAGAGATCTGATGACTCAGAACACCGGGGTGACCGCCTCGAACGGTGTGCCCGAAGGATTCGTCGGAGGACTCGAAGGCGTCGTCGCCTTCACCACCGACATCGCCGAACCGGACAAGGACGGTGGGGCGCTGCGCTACCGCGGTGTGGACATCGAGGATCTCGTCTCCCGCGGCGTCACCTTCGGCAACGTGTGGGCTCTGCTGGTCGACGGCCGCTTCGGCCCCGGACTGCCGCCCGCCGAACCGTTCCCGCTACCGATCCACACCGGCGACGTCCGCGTCGACGTCCAGGCCGGACTGGCCATGCTCGCCCCCATCTGGGGCTACCAGCCTCTGCTCGACATCGACGACGACACCGCGCGCGAACACCTCGCCCGCGCGTCGGTCATGGCCCTGTCCTACGTCGCGCAGTCCGCTCGGGGCATCTACCAGCCCGCGGTCCCCCAGACCCGAATCGACCAGTGCTCCACCGTGACCGAGCGTTTCATGACGCGATGGAAGGGTGACCCGGATCCGGCCCACACCGAGGCGATCGACGCCTACTGGGTGTCCGCCGCCGAACACGGGCTCAACGCATCGACGTTCACCGCCCGCGTCATCGCGTCGACGGGCGCGGATGTGGCCGCTGCACTGTCCGGGGCGATCGGTGCGATGTCCGGCCCACTCCACGGCGGTGCTCCCGCCCGCGTCCTCCCTATGATCGAGGAGGTCGAGAAGACCGACGACGCACGAGGATTGGTCAAGGGCATCCTCGACCGCAAGGAGAAGCTCATGGGCTTCGGGCACCGCGTGTACCGCGCGGAGGATCCGCGCGCCCGCGTGCTGCGCGCGACGGCGAAGCGACTGAACGCGCCGCGCTACGAGGTGGCCGCCGCGCTGGAGCAGGCAGCGCTGGCCGAGCTCCGTGAGCGTCGACCCGACCGCGCGATCGAGACCAACGTCGAGTTCTGGGCGGCGGTCGTCCTGGACTTCGCCGAGGTGCCGGCGCACATGATGCCCGCGATGTTCACCTGTGGCCGTACCGCCGGATGGTGCGCGCACATCCTCGAGCAGAAGCGTCTGGGCAAACTCGTGCGTCCCGCCGCGATCTACACCGGACCCGCCCCGCGCGACCCCGAGACGGTGGAGGGTTGGGGCAACATCGCCTGACGGCCCCGTTGCACCGAGCGGGCCGCGCAGGAGGCACCGACCCCGGCGGACTAGCCTGACCGTGCACGAGTCCGCCGACCGAAGGGCACGAACATCTCATGGCCGAGAACCTGACCATTCCAGCCGACCTCAAGCCCGGTGACGGACGCTTCGGGTGCGGGCCGTCGAAGGTTCGGCCGGAGCAGTTGCAGTCCCTCGTGGACGTGGGCGCCTCGGTGTTCGGCACCAGTCATCGTCAGAAGCCGGTCAAGGACGTCGTCGGGCGGGTGCGCGACGGCCTGCGTGACCTCTTCTCCCTGCCCGACGGATACGAGGTGGTCCTCGGAAACGGCGGCACCACCGCGTTCTGGGACGCGGCGGCGTTCGGTCTGATCCGCGAGAAGTCGTTGCACCTGACCAACGGTGAGTTCAGCTCCAAGTTCGCCTCGGTGGCGAAGGCCAACCCGTTCATCGGCGACCCCATCGTGGTGAGCGCGGATCCGGGCAGCGCCCCCGAGCCCACGTCCGACCCCTCCGTCGACCTCATCGGCTGGGCGCACAACGAGACCTCCACCGGTGTCGCGATCCCCGTCCAGCGCCCGGCGAACTCCGAGAACGCGCTCGTCGCCATCGACGCGACGTCGGGAGCCGGCGGTCTGCCGGTGAACGTCGCCGATTCCGACGTCTACTACTTCGCACCGCAGAAGAATTTCGCCGCCGACGGCGGACTGTGGGTCGCGCTCATGAGCCCGGCGGCTCTGGCCCGGGTCGACGAGATCGCCGCGAGCAAGCGTTGGGTCCCCGACTTCCTCTCGCTCCCCATCGCCATCGACAACAGCAGCAAGAACCAGACCTACAACACCCCGGCCGTCGCGACGCTGCTGCTGTTCGCCGACCAGATCGAGTGGCTGAACGGCAAGGGCGGCCTCGACTGGGCCACCTCGCGTACCGCCGACTCGTCCGCGCGCCTCTACGACTGGGCCGAGAAGTCTTCGTACGCAACGCCGTTCGTCACCGATCCCCGGCATCGCTCGCAGGTGGTGGGCACCATCGACTTCGACGACAGCGTCGATGCCGCGGCGGTGGCGAAGACACTGCGCGCCAACGGCATCGTGGACACCGAGCCGTACCGCAAGCTCGGCCGCAACCAGTTGCGCGTCGGGATGTTCCCCGCCGTCGAGCCGGACGACGTCTCCGCGCTGCTCGCCTGCATCGATCACGTGGTCGAACACCAGGGCTGATCGGACGCGTGTCCCCCCGGCTGCGCGACTGTGGTGCATTACAGTCAGGAGCGGCACGCATGTTCTGCCACCTCGATCGGACGAAGGAGTGATCGTGCGAGAGATCCACGTGATCGGCCTGGCGTCCGACGGCAAGCACATCGTCTGTGCCGATTCCTCCGGTGAGAAGTTCCGTCTCCCGGCCGACGAGAAGTTGCGAGCGGCCGCCCGAGGCGACGCTGCGCGGCTCGGACAGATCGAGATCGAAATGGACTCCCTGATGCGACCGCGCGAGATCCAGGCGCGTATCCGATCCGGCGCCTCGATCGAACAGGTCGCCAAAGAATCCGGTATGCCGGCCAGCAAGATCGAGCGATACGCGCACCCGGTGCTGCTCGAGCGTTCGGCTGCGGCCGACCTGGCGCAGAAGGGTCACCCCGTCCGCGGCGACGGCCCCACCGTGCTGAATCTGCTCGAGATCGTCACCCTCGCGTTCCGCGGTCGGGGACACACCATGGAGCACACCGCGTGGGACGCCTGGCGCGACGAGGACAACCACTGGGTCGCCCAGCTCGAGTGGCCCGCGGGTCGCACCACCAACACCGCGCACTGGCGTTTCCAACCGGATGCGCACGGCGGAAGCGTGACTCCGCTCGACGACGCCGCTCGTGAGCTCGTCGACCCCGATTTCGGTCGGCAGCTCCGCGGCCTCGCACCGGTGACGGCACCGGCGGAGGACTCGCCGTCGCAGCAGACTCTCGACGAGTACTACGGCGTCGACTCCGCCGACCTCGATTCGTCGGACGAGACGCCGGCGACAGCGGACCCGACTCCCGCACCGACGCAACCCCGACCGACACCGGCCCAGCCGGCCGCGAAAGCTCAGCCGGCCGCGAAGGCCCAGCCGACCGCGAAGGACAAGCGCGGCAAGCCGTCGATGCCCTCCTGGGAGGACGTCCTGCTCGGAGTGCGGAGCCAGGGCAAGTAGCGTTACCCGTAACCGGAACGAGATCGATGGGATCTTCCGACCGGACGACACGACGAGAGGGGCGCCCGGTGGGGGTTGGGTCAGCGGCGGTGTGGTGTGTGAGTGCACCGGATCCGATCGCCGTGCTACGCGGCGGTGTCACGTCCGATCGTGATGCCGCGGCCGCAGTGGCCCGCTCGGTGCACCCCGGCCTCGAACCCGAGTTGGTGGGCATGGCCCCACTGACCGCGTTCGCGGTGTCGGCCGAGCCCCATCGCCTCCTGGTGGGGTGCTACCAGGGCATCACCGTCGTCTGCGCGTCCGATCCTGCTGTGGTGCGGCCCTCCACCGTGGATTCGAGCTGGCTGAACCTGACCTCGGCGGACCGCACCTACCTGATCGCGTCCGAGCGCGATCACGCGTGGGGCGCGTTCGCTCAGTGGGACCACGGCACGCTCCGCCGTTCGTTCAGTGCGAGCCCGGCGTACATCCACGAGGACGAGGGCCTGCCGCAGCCGTGGGAACGCCCGTTCTGGTCGGGTGAGCACCCGTTGCAGTTCGACGGGGACTACCCGGACCCCCAGGCGCTTCCCTTTCACCCGCAGGAGTTCGCGGACGCCGCCGGCGCGCAGTGGCTCGGTGTGCGCATGATCGGCGGCGCACAGGACGGCGACATCGACCCGACGACGGTGCTGCTGTGCGACTTCAGGATGGTCGACCCCAGTGCCGTTCGGCACTCGCCGCCTCCTCCGTCCGACGAGGCAGCCCCGTCGCCCACGCCGCCGGCCAAGAAGCGCGGTCTGTTCCGACGCCTGGTGTCCTGACACCGGCGTGACCGGCTCACCCCGCCAGCAGATCCACCGCGAAGATCCCGACCCCCAGCACTGCGCCCGCTGCCGCCCCGTGGATCAGCCAGCGCCACACCGGTTCACGTCGGCGCCGCGCCAGCAGCGGCACGGGCCCGGTCACCACGACGGTCACGATGATCACCGCGAAGACGACGCTGACGGGGGTCAACGCAGCCCCCAGCGCACCGACCGCGGTCGCGACCAGTACCGCCGTCGCCACCGCACACACCGACCCGATGGCCCACGGCGTCGGCTCCGGGTCGAACTCGGTCACGCCAGCCGTACCCGCTCGTAGAACGCCATGGCCGCGGCGGTGGCGACGTTGAGGGAATCGGTCCCCGGCGCCATCGGAATGCGTGCGCGAACGTCGGTGGCGCGCATGGCGTGCTCGGTGAGCCCCGGCCCCTCCGCCCCGAGCAGCAACGCCACCTTCTCCCCCGTCATCGCCTCCGCCAGCGGCACCGCATCGGGATCCGGCGTCAGCGAGATGAGCTGAAACCCGTTGTCGCGCACTGCCGAAAGACCCCGGGGCCAGTCCGGGACCGAGGCGAACGGGACGCGGAGCACGTGGCCCATCGACACCCGCACCGACCGTCGGTACAGCGGATCGGCCGTGGCGCCGCCGAAGAGGACGGCGTCCGCACCGAGTCCGGCCGCGTTGCGGAACATCGAGCCCAGATTCTCGTGGTCGTTGACCCCCTCCAGCACCGCGACCGTGCGGGCGGACGACAGGACGTCCTCGAGCGCCAGCGGCGGCGGTCGGTGCGCCGCCGCGAGGACCCCACGGTTGAGGTGGAACCCGATCACCGTCGCCATCACCTCGGCGCTCGTCCGATAGAAGGGGGCGTCGACGGCCTCGAGGTCGTCGGCGAGCTCCCCCAGACGCCGCTCGACGCCGAGAAGAGCGCGCGGAACGAACCGCGAGGTCACCAGACGTCGGACGACGAGCACGCCCTCGGCGATGACCAGTCCCTTGCCCTCGGGGAGGTCCGGCCGTCGATCCGAGGAGTTGAGGTCTCGGAAATCGTCGAGCCGGGGATCGGCGGGATCTTCGATGTCGACGACGTTCACCACGGCCCCATCATCGCAGGATGCCCCGGTATGGAAAAGTTGCCCGGCGATGAGTACCGACGGAACGATCACCATCCGCACTGCCACCGACGACGACTGGGACGCCATCGCGCTTCTCGACGCCCACGCGTTCGGCGAGCACCAGAACGCGGACGACATGGCGGAGACCAAACTGCTCACGGCGTCCTCGGAGATCTACCTCGCGTGCGACGGTGATCTTCCCGTGGGCGTCACCATGCACTTCCCCATGGACGTCACGGTGCCCGGCGGTGCCGCGCTGCCCGCGACGGGAGTCTCCTGGGTCTCGGTGGCACCCACCCACCGCCGACGCGGCATTCTCCGGCGCCTCTTCACCGCGCAGCACGAGCGGTTCGAGGAGGCCGGGAAGCCGCTGTCGGTGCTCACGGCCAGCGAGGCCACCATCTACGAGCGGTTCGGATACGGCGCGGCCACGCAGGGAGTCGACTTCACCATCGACCGTCGTTTCGCCGCGTTCCCGAAGGACCTGGCGCCGCCCACCGGCGCCCGGTTGGTGACCGCGGAGCAGGCCCGCGACCTTCTTCCGGACGTCTACGAGCGGTGGCGCACCCTCACCCCCGGCGCCCAGCCGATGCCGGCGACTCGCTGGCAACGCTTCTTCGCCGATCGGAAGAACTCGCGGGGCGGCTTCTCCAAGCTGTTCTTCGTCGTTCATCCCGACGGCTACGTCGCGTTCCGCCGCGGCTATCGCGTCGGGACGGCCGGAGCGCAGGAGGCCCGCATCGTGGACTTCGTCGCGGCGACCGACGAGGCACGTTCGGCGCTGTGGCAGGTGCTCATGGGTATCGACCTCGTCGAGTCGTACGAGGTCACGCTGCCGGTGGGTGATCCGCTGCTGACGCTGCTGACCAACCGTCGGGTACCGCGGGTGACCGGCACCAAGGACGGCCTGTGGGTGCGACTGATGGACGTACCGGCGGCCCTGTCGGCTCGGACCTACGCGATCGACACCGACCTGACCATCGAGGTCCGCGACCCCTTCCTGTCGGCCGGCGGGGTGTTCCGCTTCGTCACGCGCGACGGCCACGCCGAAGTGGTCCGATCCGACGGTGCGGTCCCCGACATCACCGTGGCGTCGTCGGTGATCGGCAGCATGTATCTCGGAGCGCACCGAGCGCGCCAGTTCGCGGCGTCGGGTCGGGTGACGGCGTCGTCGGAGAAGGCGCTGCACGAGTTCGATCTCGCGTTCGGAACGCCCACCCCACCTCAGATCGGCTGGTTCTTCTGAGCCGAGGCCAAGGGGTCGATCGTCGGTGGCGTGAGCCGAGCCCGCCGAACCAGAGCGGCAGCGGTCAGCCCGGCCGTCAGTGAGATCAGTCCGCCGAGCACCAGGGGTGCCCGCGGATCGACGGCGTCGGCGATCCACCCGAGCAGCGGGCTGCCGAAGGGCGTACCGCCCAGGAAACAGAGCATGTAGATGCCCATGACCCGGCCGCGCATGTCCGACGGGACCGAGGACTGGAGGATGTTCATCGCCACCGTGCTGAACGTGAGCTGCACGGCTCCGGCCGGGATCAGCAGCACCGCGACCGCCCAGAACGACGGCATGACGCCGGCGAGCGTCTCGAAGACTCCGAACGCGACGGCCGATCCGGCGAACAGGCGCATGCTCGGCGTACCGACCCGGCGGGCAGCGAGTGTGGCCCCGAGAAGCGTGCCGACGGCGAGGCTCGTGGAGAGGAATCCGTAGGCGTCGGCGCCGAGGCCGAAGGTGTTGCGCGCCATCACCGACAGGGCGAGCGGAAAGTTGATGCCGAAGGTGGACACCACCGCGACGGTGACGAGCATCACGCGGAGGTCCTTACGGCCCACGACGTACTGGAACCCCTCCCGAATCTGACCCCGTGAGCGGGGAGCGCGATCGACTCGGAACAACTCGGCGGGCCGCATCGCCTTCAGCGCCAGGAACACCGCGACGAACGAGACCGCATTGACGAGGAACACCCACCCCGTGCCGACGAGGGTGATGGACACACCCGCGATGGCCGGGCCGACGATCCGGGCGAGGTTGAAGGTCATCGAGTTCAGACCGATGGCGTTGGCAAGTTTGTTCGGCCCCACCATCTCGATGGTGAACGACTGCCGCACCGGCGCGTCGATCGCGGACGAGCAACCCAGCAGCAGGGCGAGCACGTACACGTGCCACAGCTCCACCACGCCGCCGACGTCGAGGAGACCGAGGATCAGACCGAACACCGCCGCTGCGGCCTGGGTGGCCATGAGGAGCCGACGCTTGTCGTACCGATCGGCGAGAACACCTCCCCAGACCGACAGGAGGAGGGTGGGGCCGAACTGCAGCGCCATGACGATGCCGACGGCGACGGCGCTGCCGCCGGAGAGCGTGAGGACCAGCCAGTCCTGCGCGATGCGCTGCATCCAGGTACCGACCAGCGAGACGATCTGACCCGACACCCAGAGCCGATAGTTCCGGGAGTGCAACGCGGCGAACAGCGACGGCCCGTCGCGCCTCGGTCGAGAAGAACGTTGCACGAAGTATCAAATTACTCCGCCGGTGTCGGCACCGGCGGAGCGGCTACTCCGACTCGTTGACGATGGCGGACAGGATGTCCACCGCGGTGCGCATCGCCTTCAACTGATCGGCGTCGAGGCCGCGAAGCTGCTCGGTGAGCCAGGCCTCGCGCGCGTTGACCTCGTCGTCGATCACGGCGCGACCGGCGTCGGACAGGGAGACGATGATCTGGCGACCGTCGGTGGGGTGCGGCATACGCTCGACCAGCCCCAGGTCCCCCAGCGAGGACACCACGCGCGTCATCGACGGCGGCTGCACCCGCTCGCGGGCCGCGAGCGTGCCCGGGGTCATGGCCCCTTCTCGCGCGAGCGTGGCGAGGGCCGACAGCTGGGTGAGCGTGACCTGACTGGTTCGGCGACCACGGAGGTGGCGCGTCAATCGGACGCAGGAGAGGGACAGATCCCCCGCCAGAGCTCGCAATTCCTGTGGCATCGCCACAGGATACGGTACGAGCCCCCAGCCGACTCGGGTCCCTTTTGTCCGCTTAGGTCAGGGCGTCGGTGATGGGTCCCAACCCGAAGTACAGGACGAACAACAGCGCGACGATTCCCATCAACGGATGCACCTCGCGGATCTTCCCGCGGCCCACGGCCAGCACCACCCAGGTGACGAATCCGACGCCGATACCGTTGGCGATGGAGTAGGTGAACGGCATGACCACGATGGTGAGGAACGCCGGTAACGCCACGTGGAACTTGGTGAAGTCGATGTCGGCGACCTGCCCGATCATCAGCGCGCCCACCACCACCAGAGCCGGTGCGGCCGCCTCGATGGGGACGACGGAGTAGAGCGGGGTGAAGAACATCGCCGCCAGGAACAGCAGGCCGGTGACCACGTTGGCGAGCCCGGTGCGCGCTCCCTCGGCGATGCCCGACGCCGATTCGACGAACACCGTGTTGGACGAGGCGGACGCGCCGCCGCCCGCGACCGCTCCGACGCCCTCGACCACGAGCGCGCGCCCGACGCGCGGCAGGGTGTCGTTCTCGTCCGTCAGCTTCGCTTCCTTGCCGAGTCCGGTCATCGTCCCCATCGCGTCGAAGAAGTTCGCGAGCACGAGGGTGAACACCAGCAGGCTCGCCGCGAGCACACCGATTCGGGTGAACGCACCGAGAAGATCGACGTTGCCCACCAACGTCAGGTCCGGCAGATCGAACACCACGTCGGGCACCACCGGCACGGCCAGGTTCCAGCCCTTCGGGTTCACGCCCTGCGAGGCACCGGTGGAGGTGACCGCTTCGATGACGGCCGCGAGCACGGTGGTGATCACGATGCCGACCAGCAGACCGGCCCGCACCCGGCGGGCCACGAGAATGCCCATCAGCAGCACACCGAAGACGAAGACGAAGGTCGGCCACGACGCGATGGAGCCGTCGATACCCAGACCCACGGGGACCGTCGTGCCCGCCGCGTCGGGGATGCGACGGACGAACCCGGAGTCGACGAGACCGATGAGCGCGATGAAGGCACCGATGCCGGCAGCGATCGCCGCCTTGAGTTCTCGCGGAATCGCGCGGAACACGGCGGTGCGAAATCCGGTGAGCGCGAGGACCACGATGATGATGCCGTCGATCACCACCAGACCCATGGCCTCGGGCCAGGTCACCTGCGGCGCGATGGTCACGGCCAGGAGTGTGTTGATACCGAGTCCCGCGGCGATGGCGAAGGGGTAGTTCGCGATGACGCCGAACAGGATGCTCATCACACCCGCGACCAGAGCCGTCACGGCAGCCACCTGGGCCACGGGAAGGATGTTCCCGGCCACGTCGACCTTGGCCGCGGCGTCGTCGGGCGAGAAGCTGCCGAGAATGAGCGGGTTCAGCACCACGATGTAGGCCATGGCCACGAAGGTGACGACACCGCCGCGCACCTCCGTCGCCACCGACGAACCTCGTTCGGTGATCTTGAAGTACGAGTCGACGGCGGAAAGGCGAGTGCGGCTCGTGCTATCTGACGCTCGGGACATGGTGTGGACATTAAGGCATGAGTGCCGGAAGCCCACAGGTAGCGTGTGCGTCGTGACGATGCCGATCGAGCCCCCGCCGAGAATTCCGGTGCGGTGGACCGACCCCGCTCCCGTCATCGCCATCGTCACGCTCGGCTGGATCGTCGCCGCCGTCGCGACCACCCTCGTCCCCACCTGGTCTGCCGCCTCCCCCGTCTGCTGGTCGGGTGCCGCACTCGGCGTGCTGGGCTACGTCCTGTTCCTCCGGCAGCGCCGGGCCGCCCGCCAGGGCCGCCGAACCGCGCAGCGGGGGCTCGACGTCGATCGTCGGTGACGCACGTCATGTGATGCGCCCGACTCCTGCCCGCGAGGGTGTTCCAGGGCTCTGACGTGCGCGAACTCACCCGCAGGCTGGTTGAGTAACACAGAGTTAACGTGGAGAATCGGTTATGTCAGTTCAGACCGATTTCTATCCGAAGGACCCCAGCAGTGAAGTACGTCGAAAGTTTCCTCAACCGTCGTCGCCACGTCCGCGCTCTCCGCGACATCTACGCGCGTGCGAACAACGTCGGCAGCCCCGCGATGCGTGACGAACTCCTCGTCATCGCTCAGCGCGACCGCTGACCCCGCGACCGAGCAGTTTCAGGACCACCGCCACACCCACCGCGCCCCAGAGCGCGCCCACCGCCCACCCGACGAGCACGTCGGTGAGCCAATGGGCCCCGAGGTAGACGCGGGAGAACCCGATGAGCAGCGACGCCGCCGCGAGCACGATCGACACGGTGGCCGCTGCTCTCGTTCGTTTCAAAGCCCCGGCGCGGCGCACCGTCGACACCACCGCCACCACGAAGATCGCCGACATCATCGCGTGGCCGGACGGCATCGCATAGGTCGAGATGTCCACGAGGCGTTGCGGTTCCGGTGGCCTTTCCCGGCGCACCACGTTCTTGGACACGTTCATCAGAACCCAGCCGAGCACCATCGTGGCCACCAGTGCCGCCGCGGGAACCGCGTGTCGCCGGACCGCGAGCACGATCGCGACGATCACCGTCGCCGCCGCCACCCCGACCGTGTTGCCCACCGTCGTGACGACCTCGAACGCCGCGGTCCACCCGTGCGTCCGGTGCTCGGTCATCCAGTCCAGCACCCGCTGATCGACACTCACCGCATCACTCGGTCCGCGGCCGCTGCACGTGGACGTCGTCGGCCGAGTCCACCCAGAACGGCACGTTTCGCACCCCGGTGATCGCGCCCGAGAGCCGCACCGCGAGCCGCTCGTGCACCACCACCGTGTTCGGCAGCGGAAGAACAGCCGCCAGGACGACGAGCAGTGGATCGGAGTCGATCGACTCCGGGACACCGGGCTCGGTGACCTCCGCCGAGACCACGGCCGACACCATGTCGACGTCGAGCAGATCCGCGAGGGCCTCCGCGCCCTCGACACGACCGAGCACGGCGACGTTCGGATCGACCACCGCCGCCCACATCGGATGATCGAGGACGAGAGCGTCGGTGGGGTCGCACACCGATCCCGAGATCGTCCGGACCGACGGCGGGGGGTCGAGATCCTCGGCGTGCCACCGTCCTGCGGCCACCGCATCCATCAGGGCGCGGTGAGTGCGGACGGCGGCGCCGCCGGTCACGACGCGGGCATCGTCCGCGAGACGATCGAGGATCTCTTCGGCCTGGGCGGCGTCGTCGACGACCGGTCCGGCGAGGAGCGCGGTCAGCGCGGCCGCCCTCGGATGGACGATCGGATCCAGTACACCCTCGAAGGTGCGGTCTCCGGCCGCGCGAAGCAATCCCGGCCGCACTCCCCCGATCCGTGCGTGCCGACGTAACCACCACGCCGAGTAGCCGTCCCGGTCGGCCGTGGCGGCGAGGAGCGCCGGATCCTCCGCGATCATCGTCAGCGCCTGCGGCCAGAACGCGTCGTCCACCAGATCGAGATCGCGGATCGCGACGATCTGCGCCGGGTCCTCGCGCAGCGACTCCCACCACGCGTCCTCGTCGTCGAGATCGTGATCGGGACCGGTGGGCAGGTCCTCGGTGAACACGGTGAACGTCCACCCCACACCCACCGCCCGGAGCGCGTCGACCCCGTACCGTTCGACTGGCGAGGGGTCGACGATCCCGAAGGGACTGTCCGCGTACAGCACTCGCGCGAGCGGCGAGTCCGGCAGCACGAGCTCGTCGGCGGCTCGCTCCTCGCCGTCGGCCGACCTCAGCGGTAACGCACCCAGACCCGGGACCGCGGCCGCGCCGGGGCCGAGCGAGCGCGCGAGCACCAGAACGTCCTCGACGAGGGACTCGCTCACCGTGTCCGGATCGTCGAGCATCGCCGCGAGCACCGGGTCGGACAGGAGATCGGCGGGTCGCGCCGGCTGCGTGCCGAGCCGCAGCAACAGCGGATGCACGGCGTCGGGATGCACCACGCGAGCCCACCCGACGCGACCGATGTCCGAGCCGTCCTCCACCGCCAGAACGGTTCTCGGACCGGTGACCGTGCGTCCGTCGGTGAGCGGCACCGGCATGCTCGCGCACTCCTGCGCCGCGACACCGTCGTGCACCAGGGGCTCGAGTCCGTCGTAGACCCGACGCCACCACGCCGGATCGCGCTCGAGTCCGGCGAGGGCTTCGACCACCGCCGCCAGACCGAGACCGCGCACCCCCGCCGCGGTCAGCGCCCGGGCATCGGCGACGCCGGAGACCTCGGCCGCCACCAGACCCGGAACGACGTCCTTCAGCGCGTCGCACAACTGTGGTGATGCGGATTCGACGAGCACGGCGTCGGCCGGGCGCAGGTCCCTGCCGTCCGCACCGGGCACCCACGGCGCCTCGGCGAGCTCCGTCGAGATCGATTGCCGCAGAGCGTCGTCGACTTCCGAGGCAGCGAAACCCGGAACCGGAACCACAGCCGTCCGGTACCGGGCGGGAAGCGCCGGCGCCACCTGCGCGTACCCCTCGGCCACGCGGCGGAGTCGATCGTCCACCGGCGGCAGAACCCGGCGGCGATCGGGCTGCATCTGCACGTCGGCGACCACCAGCAGCGGCACCGTGAGCGCCTCGTCCGAGCGGGTGGGGGCTCGCAACACATCTCGCCGGACGGGCTGCGGAACCCCGTCGATCACGGGCAGGAACCACCGCGCGTGCACGGTGTCCATTCGCCAGAAGATGCGACCGTCGACGGTGACCTCGGTGACCGCACCCGGCCCGGCCGCCTCGGAGCGATCGATCACGCTCTCGACTCCGTTGCGTACCACCGTGATCGAGACCAGGGCATCGAGTTCGAGCAGGAGGTCGACGGCCTCCGACGCTGCGGCCGCGAGCACGTCGTCGGCGCTCTCGACCCCGAACATCACCACTTCGGTGTCCCAGCCCGCGGCCGGAGCGTGGTCGACGGACCAGGGCAACCGCAACATCGGAACCCCGACGTCGGGTTCGGCGAGACCGGCCCCGACGACCTCCGTGCGGGTGCGCTCGGCATCGAAGCGGACCGACCCCGTGATCGACCTGACTTCGACCGCCGATGCCACCGCGCGCACCGCGGTGAACCCGACGCCGTACCGGCCCACCGACTTCCGACCGGCCGGCTTGTCCGAGGCACGCAGTGCGGCGAGCGCCTCGAGGCCCGCGGGATCGAGCGGCGCACCGATGTTGGCGACGTGCAGTTCGTCGTCGTCGACCCATACCGACAGCCGGCCCGGCACGTCGGCACGGCGCGCTGCGTCGGCGGCGTTCTGGGCGAGTTCGGTGACGACCCGGTCGCGATAGCCGGCAGCCACGAGGTCCGCCTCCGCGGCGGCATCCTCGCGGAGCCGCGTCGGCGACGACGTCCATGCCGCGAGGACCGAGGCGCGCAGCCCCGCAGCGCCGAGCGGGTCCGCTAGGTCACCGACGGTGACTCCTGTGACTCGTCGGCGGTGTCGACGGCCGGAACCTCGGTGCCGTCGGCCGGAACCTCGGTGCCGTCGGCCGGAACCTCCGCGGCAGCCGGGTTCGCGGTCACGTCGAGCGCACCGTCGTCGTACGGATCGAACGACGGCGAACCGGCGCCGGTGGGCCCCTCGGTGTCCGAGTGGGCTCCACACCCGTACTGCGCGTGCACGACGCGGCCGTCCGCCGCCAACTCGTTGCCGCACACGCCGAACGCGGCGCTCAGCGAGCCGGCGATGGGCAGGTAGAAGCCACACAGACCGCACGTCGACGGCGCAGCCTTGGCCATGGGCGATTCCGGACCGAACTCACCCTCCGCCCACCGCTCGGCGGCGTCGAGCCGACCCTCGCGGCTGAGGACCTTCTTGCGGCCGAGGCCGAGTTCGAGCGCGACGTCGTCCACGGCGGGGTCACCGGTCGCGAGGTACCCCGGTACCAACCGCTCGTCCGCATGGGCGGGCGGAAGCAGGTCACCGGGAGACAGATCACCGGGGCGGACGCGGCGATCCCACGGCACCCAGGTCGGCGACACCACGGCGTCGGGACCGGGGAGAAGGACCAGCTCGCTGACCGTCACGACCTCGGCGTCGGCGGGCGCCGCGACCACCACGGCCCATTGCCACCCGCGGTACGCCGGCATGTCGGCGGCGAATCGGTGGATGGCCGAGGACTCGTCGACGGCCTCGACACCCAGATGCTCACCGACGGCCCCGTCACCGGTGTCGACGACGGCGGCCCGAGCGACGTCGGCTGCCTCGGCGAGCAGGGGGCGGATCTCGGTCACGGAAGCAGCACTCACCCGCACCATTTTGCCGTACGCGGGCGCGTCGGGTGTGCGGCGGGCCGTCGTGGCGGGCTGACAGGATGGAGCGATGGTGCGGAGTGGCTCGATTCGCGTGGGTGCCCTCGGGGTGGCAGCGGCTCTGCTCGCCGCCTGTGGTGCGGATGCGGGGACCGATCCCGACGCGTCCGTATCGGACGTTCCGCGGCTCGAGGTGCGGATCGTCGCGACGGAACCGCACGAGCGCACCGCGTTCACGCAGGGCCTCGAGGTCGACGGCGACCGCCTGCTCGAAGGAACCGGCCTCGTGGGGGCGTCGTCGGTCACCGCCACCGATCGAGCCACCGGCGAGGTTCTCGCGGACGTCGATCTCCCCGGACCGCTGTTCGGGGAGGGCATCACCCGCGCGGGCGACATCCTGTGGCAGCTGACCTGGCAGGACGAGATCGCGATCGCGCGCGACCCGGTGACCCTGGAAGAACGCGGCAGGGTGTCGTACGAGGGAGAGGGATGGGGGATCTGCGCGTACGACGACCGACTCGTCACCAGCGACGGATCCGAGACGCTGACCTTCCGTGATCGGGAGACCTTCGACCCCGTCGAGGTGGCCGGACGAACGACGGTTCCGGTGACCCTGGACGGGCAGCCGCTGCGTTCCCTGAACGAGCTCGAGTGCACCCCCGACGGTGTGTACGCCAACGTGTGGCAGACCGACGACATCGTCCGAATCGACCCCGACAGCGGCGATGTCACGGCCGTGATCGACGCGTCGTCGCTGCGTGAGGCCTTGCCGTCGCAGGACGGGATCGACGTCCTGAACGGGATCGCGGCGATTCCGGACACCGACCGTTTCCTGCTGACTGGCAAACTCTGGCCGACGCTGTTCGAGGTCGAGTTCGTCCCCGCCGAGTGAGCGACGCTCGCGCCGAGCCTTCCGCCGCCGATGGGGGACAATGAACACGTGACAGGTACGGACGACTCGCGCCATCCTGGATGGGACAACTACTCCCCGTCCGAGGCGCTCCCCCCGAGACGATCCCCGCTGCCTCCTCTGCATCCCGTCGACCCCGACGAGACCCGCCGGATGTCGCCGCCCGGTGACGCGCGCGGGCCCCGCAAGATCACGGTCACCCGAGTCGCGGCCCGACGCGGTCGCGAGCTGACGGGCAAGGGCATCGCCACGTTCCGTCGGGCTGCGACGGCGAACGGTGCCGACAAATCGGGGCTGACGGCCCTCACCTACGCCACGATGGCGAACTTCGCCACGGACGCCGCGATGGCGGTGGCCCTGGCGAACACGCTGTTCTTCTCGGCGGCCACGGGCGAGGACAGGACACAGGTCGCGCTGTATCTCCTCATCACCATCGCACCGTTCGCGATCATCGCCCCCCTCATCGGTCCGCTGCTCGACCGGCTGCAGCGTGGCCGACGGCTGGCCCTCGCCGCGTCGTTCGTGATCAGATCCGTGCTGGCGATCGTGCTGATCTTCAACTTCGACAGTTGGATCCTGTACCCGGCGGCGCTGGGCATGCTGGTGATGAGCAAATCCTTCGCCGTGCTCAAGTCGGCCGTCACCCCGCGAGTTCTCCCGCCGGAGATCGATCTGGTGCGCGTCAACTCTCGCCTCACGGTCTTCGGTCTACTGGGCGGAACCGTGTGCGCCGGCGCCGTGGCCGCGGGGATCGCGTTCGCCTTCGATTCCATCGGCGCCCTGTGGTTCACGTTCGCGCTCACCCTGTTCGGCGCGTACCTGTCCATGCGGATTCCGTCCTGGGTGGAGGTCACCGAGGGCGAGGTCCCCGCCACCCTCGGCTACCACGCCGAGGCGTCCACCGAGGTGATCGGTGCCGTTCCCGCCCCCAGCAAGCGGCGACAACCGCTCGGCCGCGCCGTTCTCGTCGGCCTGTGGGGCAACGGGACAATCCGGGTACTGACCGGCTTCCTCACCCTCTACGTCGCGTTCGTGGCGAAGTCGCGGACCGAACACGAACCACTGCAGCAGGCCTTGATGCTCGCGCTCGTCGGTGTGGCCGCCGGCCTCGGCAACTTCGGCGGAAACACCGCGGGAGCCCGCGCGACGCTGACCAAACCGTCCATGCTCGTGGTGCAGTGCGCCGCGGCGGCCACGGCGGTCGCCGTCGTCGCCGCCCTCACCGACAGCCTCCTCAGTGCCGCGCTCGCCGCACTGGTGGCGTCCGCGGCGAGCGCCCTGGCCAAGGTCTGTCTCGACGCGTCGTTGCAACACGATCTGCCCACGGAATCCATCGCCTCGGGCTTCGGCCGGAGCGAGACGGTGCTGCAATTGAGTTGGGTTCTGGGCGGCACGCTCGGGGTTCTGCTGCCCACCGAGTACTGGGTGGGTTTCACCGTGATCTCGGTGTTGCTTACCATCGGTCTCGTGCAGACAATCGTGACGTATCGGGGCGGGTCCATCGTTCCCGGCTTCGGAGGAAACCGCCCGGTTCGAGCGAAGCAGGAGGTGGCGCTCAGCGAAGTCGAACGGGCTCGCCGGGACCGCACCGCGCCGAACGCCACCAGTGAGGGAGTCACGCGATGACGCGCCGCACCGGACTGATCGCGGCCGCGATCGCCGTGGTCGTGGTCGGCGTCGCCTTCGTCGTGCTGCTGGGCCGCGCCATCCTGAACGCCCCCGAGACACCGCCTCGCATCACCGCGTACGCGAACGGGACCACCATTCAGGTGGATCCGTTCCGCTACTGCCCGGTCGACGCACCGCTGTGCGACTACGAGGGGACCACCGCATCCATCCCGATGCGGGCGGGCAACCCGCTGCAGCTGTCGATCCCGCCGAGCATCTCCGGTGGCCCGTGGGGCCTGGCCACGGTCTACGGCACCCGCGGGGGTTCCGACGACGACATCGTGGAGACCGACGAGTACTACGGACCCGGCGACCGCACGTCGGTCACCGTTCCGCAACTGGACGCCGACGGCCTACCTCTGCTGGGTGTCGAGATCCGACTCCCGTCCGGAGTCATCGACGCCGACACGGCCGAGGAAGAAATCGTCAGCCACGCGGTGTGGTCCATCGCGACCACTCCGGAGGGAACCGACTAGCTGTCGAGCTCGCGCGCGACGGCCCGGACCACCTCGGAGATCTTCTGGGCCGTCTTGCGATCGGGGTACTTGCCCTTCCGCAATTCGGGCTGCACCGTCGCCTCGAGCAGCGTGATCATGTCCTCGACCATGCCGTGCAACTCGTCCGGCGTGTGCTTGCGCGCGGTCGGCTCCTTCCGGGAGCCGGCCGCGGCGTTCTGCCGCACCGAGGGGGCGGGCTCGAGAACGGTCACGCTCAGGGCCTGCGGGCCACGCCGTCCGGCAGCCATGCCGAATTCGACGCGCTGGCCGGGCTTGAGGCCCTCGACTCCCTGCGGGAGAGCGGACGAACGCACGTACACGTCCTCGCCCTCGTCCTGCGAGAGAAAGCCGAAACCCTTCTCGACGTCGTACCACTTCACCTTGCCGGTCGGCACCGATCTCACCCGTTCGTTTCTTGGTTGCACTTGCTCGATGGACACGTTCCGATACGTACCTGTTCGGTGTTCCTCGCCGGAACACACGAATCGCGCCGGAGAGGCGTGGGCCGTCCAGGCCGACATCCATCTCGACGCGAGAACTCGATCGTACCCTCGCCCCCGTGGGCGGGCGCCACAGGTTTGTGCGCCGACTAGGCTGACACCGTGACCGATCGCCCCGCCGCACCCGACGACGCCTCCCGAACCCCCGCACCGCGACGGACCGGCGTACCTGCGCTTCTCGCCGTTGCCATGGTCTGTTTCGGCCTCGGAATTCTGGCGCTCGTGGTGATCTTCGCGGTGCTGCTGATCTCGAACACCACCCCCAGCCTGTGGCTGTACTTCGCCGCGATGCTGAGCCCGCTGGGCTTCCTGCTCGGGTTGATCTACGCCCTGTCCTCCGGGCGTCGGGCGCGGACCGGACGCTGATGGCCCGCGGCGCCGACATACTGGTGTCATGCGCCTGATCCTGAACGTCATCTGGCTGGTCTTCGGCGGGCTATGGCTCGCCCTCGCCTACTTCCTCTTCGGGTTGCTCCTGTGCATCCTCGTCGTGACGATTCCGTTCGGAATCGCCTCGTTCCGCATCGGGGTCTACGCGCTGTGGCCGTTCGGCCGAACCGTGGTGGACAAGCCGTCGGCCGGAACGGGGTCGCTGATCGGCAACGTCCTGTGGATCGTGCTCGCCGGGATCTGGCTGACCATCGGGCACATCGTCACGGCAACGGCGATGGCGATCACCATCATCGGCATTCCCCTGGCGCTCGCGAACCTCAAGATGATTCCGGTGTCGCTGATGCCGCTGGGCAAGGACATCGTCGACAGCGATGTTCGTGATCTGCCGCCGGGCCACGTGCCGGGGTACGTCAAGACCGGTCGCGCTACGTAACGAACGGTTCCTTTCGGCGTGGCTTACCGCGCCGATCGGCATTTTCGGGCCTATCCTCCGTGCGTGGACCCCAAGAATCCGCCGCAACGTTCATTCTCGTCACAACGTGGTGTCGTCGTTCTGTCGGTCATCGGTGCGATCGTCGCGCTCGTCGCCCATGACCGGCTCATCCCCTTCGGCACCCCGAAGTTCGGGCTGTTCGAATTCGGTATCGACGCATCGGTCTACCGGGCGGGCGGCGCCACCGTCCTCGACTCGACCCGGCTCTACGCCGGGGCACTCGTCGGCGAACTCCCCTTCACCTACCCACCCTTCGCCGCCCTGCTGTTCGCGCCGCTCGGACTCCTGGCGGACGCCACCACCCACCTCGTCTTCTGGCTGGGGAACCTCGCCCTGATCTACCTCGTCGTGCGCTGGTGCTGGATCCATCTCGGCTATCGCGACGATCGGTCGCTGCGCATCGTCAGCGCGGCACTGGCCGTGGTGTTCACCTGGCTCGAACCGATTCGGATGACGGTCTGGCTGGGACAGATCAACCTCGTCCTGCTCGCGCTCGTGCTGTGGGACCTCGGCCGACCGGAGGGCAGCCGCCTGCGCGGACTGGGGGCCGGGATCGCGACGGGCATCAAGATGACCCCGGGTCTGTTCCTGGTCCACCTGGCCCTGACCCGGCAATGGCGAGCGCTCGCGATCGGGGCGGCCACCGCCGCGACCTCCGTCGTTCTCGGGTTCGTCGTCCTCTTCTCCGACGCGGCGGCCTTCTGGTTCGGCACGATCTCGGATTCGACCCGGATCGGCGACATCACCTCGGGCGCCAATCAGTCGCTGCGCGGCGCGATCCCGAGATGGTTCGGCCTCGACGAACCATCGGTGGCGCTGTGGATCGCCGTCACGGCCGTCGTCGCGGTCGGGTCACTCCTCGTCGCTGCCGCCGCGCACCGACGCGGACTGACCCTTCTCGGACTGACCGTGTGCGGCCTGACGACGCCGCTGGTGTCGCCGTTCTCCTGGGGCCACCACTGGGTCTGGTTCCTTCCCCTGACGATCCTGAGCCTGGATCTCGCCCTGCGAGCCCGACGGCGGCTCGTATGGATCCTGCCGCTGGCGGTGACACTGCCCCAGATCGCCTGGTTCCATCTGTTTCCGGGCGGCGTCTACGCCATCGGCACGTTCATGCTGCCGCCGTCCAGCGACATCGAGGCAGTGCTGCTGCAGACGGTCTACCCCATCACGGCCCTCGTCGCGATCGTCGGCATCGGCGTGACCCTCCGGATATGTGACTTCCGCCACATAACAACTCGATTACGAACAGGTGACGAGTCGACATTCAGTGCCCGCGTATCCGTCTAGCTGCGCTTACCCGTACTCGAGCCTCACAACCGACCGACCGACCCGCGACCAGGCGAAGTTATCGAACAGTGACATCCGGGCCCGGTTCGTAATAGTGTCCTGCTCGGCCGGAAGTTCGGCCGACGTCCGGCCCGCCGCGCCAAACCTCGTCCCGCGGGTACCGGACACCCGACACGAAACAAGATCAGGGACGGGGGCGGGGGACCCACACGTCCTTCGTAGATAGTTCGGCCGTCACGCAACGAGCCCCACCCGGGTTCGCGTCGACGGTCTTGGGGTGAAGCCACACCGTTCCAGCCAGGAGCGAGTGGGCCGGGCTACCTCTCAGCCCGAATCCGACAGCTGACCTCGCAGGCGCGTGTGGAGAGGATTTCTACCCTTATGAGCGGACGTCATCGCAAGCCGAGCACCACCGGCAAGACCGTCGCCAAGGTCGCTGTCACCAGCGCACTGGTCGGCACCGCAGGCCTCGCCTTCAGCGGCACGGCAAACGCAGCACCCGACTCCGACTGGGACCGTCTGGCCCAGTGCGAGGCCGGCGGCAACTGGGCCATCAACACCGGCAACGGCTACCAGGGCGGGTTGCAGTTCGCACCCAGCACCTGGAGCAGCCACGGTGGTGGCGAATTCGCCGCGACCGCGAACCAGGCCTCGCGTGAGCAGCAGATCGTGGTCGCCGAGCGCGTCCTCGAATCCCAGGGCTGGAACGCCTGGCCGTCGTGCTCCTCGCGTCTCGGCCTGACCAGCGCTCCCACCGAGCGTTCGGCCCCGGCCGCGTCGGCACCCGCCGTCAGCGCACCCGCGCTTCCCGATCTCACCAGCATCCCCGCCACCAGCTCCGACGCGGTGGCCGGCTTGACGCAGATCGTCCAGAACTTCACGTCCGACCCGATGATCCTCGGCTTCCTGGAGCAGGCCACGGCTCACCCGGACGTCGCCGCATTCCTCGAGGCGAACCAGGACTTCCTTCCTCGGTAGTCCTCACCGCACGTCGAAGGCTCCCACCGCATGCGGTGGGGGCCTTCGACGTCTGGGGGTTCGTACCCCTGGCACGAGTGAGGGGCACCCTCGGTCCGTCTCGCGAACCGAGGGTGCCCCTCACTCGGATGGGCGCGCTGTCGACCGCGAGTCAGGGGCACCCCGACCACTCGTGACGGACCGAGCGGCACCCTCACTCCGGCACCGGCACCGGCACCGGCGTACCGATCAGCGGTTGATCACCGTGTGCGGATGCGCGTACGGCAACGAGTCGACCGGCAACGGGAACTCGATCTCCTCGCCGTACGGGGACAGGCTGCCGGCGCGCGCGGAGGCCAACTCCGTCACGGGATGGTCCTCGTCGTCGACGCCGTGGGGCCAGCCGGGATCTACGTATCGCTTCTTCGCTTCTTTCGCCATGACTCATTTTGGCACTAGGGGTCGAACCTCCGCCAGTGCAGGTCTCTAGGCTCGAGGGCGATGAGCGCGAACGACGGTCCGACGGCGGACACCCTCACGGACTGGTTGGCGTCCCGAAGCGACGACGACCTGGCCGAACTGTTGCGGTTGCGTCCCGACCTGACCATTCCGCCCCCACCCACCCTGGAGGTGCTCGCAGGCCGCTCCGAGCAACGCGCGTCGGTACTGCGGGTGGCGGACGACCTGGACACTCTCGCGCTGACGATCCTCGAACTGCTCGCACACGAGGGCGCCGACCGCGCGCCCGTCCCCCGCAGGACGCTCGACCGGTTCATCGGCAAACTCGCGACCAAGAAGTCCGTCGATGCCGCGCTCGGCGCGTTGCGGACACGAGCGCTGGTGCGCGGCACCGCCGACCTGACCATGGTCGCGGCCGCCCGCGACGCGATCCCGTGGCGCGTGGGTCGTTTCCACGACGCGGATCCCGCCCTGACCGCGGACGTGGTGACGACCCGGCTCGCGACGCTCGACGATCGCGAACGAGATCTGCTCGCGACCCTGACCAAATCGTCGTCCATCGGGCGCACCCGCGACGCGGCCCCCGGAACCCCACCCGATCGGCCCGTGCAGAAGCTCCTCGGAGCCGGTCTGCTGACCTGGCTGGACGAGAACACGGTCGAGCTCCCCCCGCAGGTCTCGCAGGCGCTCCGAGGGGAACCGGTCACCGATCCCACCCTGCTGAGCCCACCGGCGGCGACCACCGAGAAAATCACCGTCGCCGACGTCGACGCGGCCGCCGCGGGCGAGGCCCTCGAACTGCTCCGGCAGTGCGAGGACGTGCTCGACTCGCTCGGCCGCACGCCGGCACCGATCCTCAAGGCCGGCGGTCTCGGTGTACGCGAGGTGCGCCGCATCGCCAAGAGCGTCGATCTCGACGAGGCCCGCACCGGGTTCGTCGTCGAGATCCTGGCGGGCGCCGGGTTGGTCTCGGTGGGCTTCCCCGATCCGCCACCGGCCGGCGAATCCGACGACATGTGGGCCCCCACCACCGCCGTCGACACCTGGCTGGCCGCCGGTCCGGCGCAACGCTGGTCCGCGCTCGCCACCGGATGGCTCGACCTCACCCGGCTGCCCTGGCTCATCGGGATGCGCGACGCCAACGACAAACCCATCGCCGCTCTGTCCGACGAAGCGCGATCGGCGGCCGCTCCTCGTGATCGCCGCATCGTGTTGCGAGTCCTCGCCGATCTGGGATCCGGTCGCGCACCGGCCGCGGACGACGTCGTTCGTCTCGCGACCTGGAACCGGCCTCGACTCGCCGGTCGCCTCGGACGGGGTCCGGTGACCCGGTTCCTCGCCGAAGCCGCATCGTTGGGGATCGTCGCTCGTGGCGCGCTCTCCTCCCCCGGCCGGGCCCTGCTGGCCGCACCGGACTCCGCGACCGCCGCAATGCACGCCGTGCTTCCCGCCCCCATCGACCACGTCCTGGTGCAGGCCGACCTGACGGTCGTGGCGCCGGGGCCGCTCACGCCCGAACTCGCGCAACGCATGGCGTCCGTCGCCGACATCGAATCGGCCGGTGCCGCCACGATGTATCGCATCGACGAGCGCACTTTGCGGCGAGCACTGGACGGCGGCACCTCCGCGGCCGAACTGCACGCCCTGTTCGAGACGCACTCGCGGACTCCGATTCCGCAGTCGCTGACGTACTTGATCGACGACGTCGCGCGTCGGCACGGACGGTTGCGAGCCGGCGTGGCGTCGTCGTTCGTCCGCTGCGAGGACCCGGCGCTGCTGGCCGAGGTCCTCTCGTCTCCCGCAGCGGAATCACTCGCCCTGCGTGCGTTGGCGCCGACGGTCGCCGTCTCGCAGGCCCCCCTGGCCGACGTCCTGGCCCAGCTCCGAACCGCCGGTTTCGCGCCCGCGGGCGAGGATTCCTCGGGCACCATCGTCGACGTCCGCGATCGCGGCGCCCGCGTCCAGGTCCGACGCGGGCGGTCGGTCTACCGCACCCCCGTGGTCCCGTCGGACGAGCAGCTCGGCCGCCTGGTGTCCGAGATGCGTGCGGGCACCGTCGCCTCGACGGCCCGCCGTAGCGAGGGAGTGCGGTCCGACGGCACCCGCGCGTCCGGTGCCGCGACCATCGCCTTGCTGCAGCGAGCCGCACTGTCGCGGTCACCCATCAGCATCGGATACGTCGACGCCGCGGGGGTGTCGAGCAACCGCGTGGTCGAACCGGTGGGGGTCGGCGGCGGCCAACTCGATGCATGGGACGCCGGCGCGGGCGTGATGCGGCACTACACGCTGCACCGCATCACGTCGGTCTCGATGGTGGGCTGACCCCCCGCGGCTGGCGCGTACACCCCACCGTCTGGACAATGGAGTGGTTGCGCCCGCGAAGGAGATCTCTCCACCGTGCGGGCGCGTGAGGAGACAACGTGACCGACGGACCACTCATCGTCCAGTCCGACAAGACCCTGCTGCTCGAGGTCGACCACGACATGGCCCCGCAGGCTCGCGCGGCCATCGCACCGTTCGCCGAACTCGAACGAGCGCCGGAGCACGTGCACACCTACCGCATCACCCCGCTCGCTCTGTGGAACGCCCGGGCCGCGGGACACGACGCGGAGCAGGTCGTCGACGCCCTGGTCAACTTCTCTCGCTACGCGGTTCCGCAACCACTGCTGGTGGACATCGTCGACACGATGGCCCGGTACGGCCGCCTGCAGTTGGTCAAGTCCCCGGTCCACGGACTCTCGTTGATCAGCCTCGATCGTGCGGTTCTCGAAGAGATCATGCGGCACAAGAAGATCGCCCCGATGCTCGGCGCGCGCGTCGACGACGACACCGTCCTGGTGCACCCCAGCGAGCGCGGTCGCCTCAAGCAGATGCTGCTCAAGGTCGGCTGGCCGGCCGAGGACCTCGCGGGGTACGTCGACGGCGAGGCTCATCCCATCGATCTCGACTTCTCGGGTGGCCACTGGGAACTGCGTGACTACCAGCAGATGGCGACCGACTCGTTCTGGGCCGGCGGGTCCGGCGTCGTCGTGCTGCCCTGCGGTGCGGGCAAGACCATGGTGGGCGCCGCGGCGATGGCGAAGGCGCAGGCGACGACCCTGATCCTCGTCACCAACACCGTCGCCGGGCGGCAGTGGAAGCGTGAGCTCATCGCCCGAACCTCGCTGACGGAGGAGGAGATCGGGGAGTACTCCGGCGAGCGCAAGGAGATCCGGCCGGTCACCATCGCCACCTACCAGGTGGTGACGCGCCGCACGAAGGGTGAGTACAAGCACCTCGAACTGTTCGACTCGCGGGACTGGGGCCTGGTGATCTACGACGAGGTCCACCTCCTCCCCGCACCCGTCTTCCGGATGACGGCGGACCTGCAGTCCCGTCGACGGTTGGGCCTGACCGCCACCCTGGTTCGCGAGGACGGACGCGAGGGGGACGTCTTCTCCCTCATCGGACCCAAGCGGTACGACGCGCCGTGGAAGGACATCGAGGCCCAGGGCTGGATCGCTCCGGCCGAGTGCATCGAGGTCAGGGTCACCCTGACCGACGCGGAGCGGATGTCCTACGCGGTGGCCGAACCGGAGGAGCGCTACAAGCTGTGCTCGACCGCGCACACCAAGATCGCGGTGGTGAAATCCATTCTGGCCAAGCACAAGGACGCGCCGACGCTGGTCATCGGGGCGTACCTCGATCAGCTGAACGAGCTGGGCGAGGCGTTGGACGCGCCGGTGATCCAGGGTTCGACCAAGAACAAGGAACGCGAGTTGCTGTTCGACGCGTTCCGCAAGGGCGAGATCCCGACGCTGGTGGTGAGCAAGGTCGCGAACTTCTCCATCGATCTCCCGGAAGCATCTGTGGCGGTACAGGTCTCGGGCACGTTCGGATCACGGCAGGAGGAGGCGCAGCGGCTCGGTCGACTGCTCCGGCCCAAGCACGACGGCGGACAGGCGCACTTCTACTCCGTGGTCTCGCGGGACACCCTCGACGCGGAATACGCCGCTCACCGGCAGCGGTTCCTCGCCGAGCAGGGGTACGCCTATCGCATCACCGACGCGGACGACTTGCTCGGTCCGGCGATCTGACAGCGGACGACTTGCTCGGTCCGGCCATCTGACAGCGGACGACGTGCTCGGTCCGGCGATCTGACACGTCCGATCGCGTGTGCAGCGCGTTGGCCGCTCTGCCAAACTGAGTACCGGACCGGGCGCGCAGGCTCCGGGCGAAACGATGAGGACGACGAGCGTGCGGCATTTCGAGTTTTCGGTGGACCGCGGTCACGCCAGAGCGGTGAACGAGACACTGAGCGACGTCCGTCGATTGCAGTGGTCGTCCGTGGTGTTCGCGGTTCTGCTGGCCGCCGGTGTCGCGTGGATGGTCTATCTGCATCACCCCTGGTCGTACATCCTGGCCGCGGTCCTCACGATCGCGGCGGCCACCGCGCTCTGGGTCGCGTTCTGGGTTCCCCGGAAGGTGGGGTCCATCGAGAGCCTGTACGCGCGCAGCGCGCTGGTCCCGGCGATGATCTCCGAGTTGCGGCCACGCGGCGCCACCCTGATGGCGTTGATCGACGTCGCGAAGCCCGAGGCGTCGGTCCCGCACTTCGCGCTCGTGGTGCGCGCCGTGCAGGACATCCCCGGCCACAAGTTCGTCGAGGGTGAGCGAGTGCCGTCGGTGGCCGTGCTCAACGACCGCAGCACCACCTCGATGTCCGAGACCTGGCAGATGGTCAGCCCGATGCCGATCGCGTGGGGAACCCGTGACCGCACGGTGATGCGTCGCGCGATCGAGAGCATCGACCCGGCCGAATGGACGGTGCTGCAGAGCTGCCTGTCGATGACCGCGGAAGTGCGCGCCTCCGACAACCTCCAGTTGATCCTCGACCCGGATGTGCTCCCCGTCGAACTCCTCCGCCGCGCGGTCGAGGACTGATCGTCGCCGCTACCCTTGGGCCATGAACTCGGGTACTGCCGCGAATCGCACGGTGCAGCGACTGCGCCCGTTCGCCTCCACCATCTTCGCCGAGATGACGGCGCTCGCGGCCGAACACGACGCGGTGAACCTCGGGCAGGGGTTCCCCGACACGGACGGGCCGCCGCGCATGCTCGAGATCGCGCAGGAGGCGATCGGCGCCGGTCTGAACCAGTACCCACCGGGGCAGGGTATGCCGGTCCTGCGCCGTGCCGTCGCCGGCGATCGTCGCCTCCGGTACGGCACCGATCTCGATCCGGACACCGAGGTCCTGGTGACGGTCGGCGCCACCGAGGCGGTCAGCGCCGCGATGCTGGGGCTGATCGAAGCGGGCGACGAGGTGCTGCTCATCGAGCCGTACTACGACTCCTACGCCGCGGCCGTGGCCCTCGCCGGGGCGCGGCGTCGCACCGTTCCCCTGGTGCGCGACGCCGGCCGATTCGCGCTCGACGTCGACGCACTGCGCGCGTCGGTCGGCCCACGGACGCGGATGATCGTGGTGAACTCCCCGCACAACCCCACCGGCACGGTGTTCACCCGAGCCGAGCTCGCCACCATCGCCGAGGTCGCGTGCGAGCGCGATCTGCTGGTGCTCACCGACGAGGTCTACGAACGGTTGGTGTTCGACGACGCCGTGCATGTTCCGCTGGCCACGTTCGACGGAATGGCCGAGCGCACCGTCACGGTGTCCAGTGCGGCGAAGACGTTCAACGCGACCGGGTGGAAGACCGGGTGGGCGTGCGGCCCGGCCGAGTTGATCTCGGCGGTGAAGTCCGCCAAGCAGTTCCTGACGTTCGTCGGCGGCGCACCGTTCCAACCGGCGGTGGCGCACGCCCTCGAGCACGAGGGAGCGTGGGTGGAAGAACTGCGACTGTCGTTGCAGCGCAAGCGCGACACGCTCTCGGCGGCGCTGACCGACGCCGGGGTGGAGGTCCAGCGCAGCGAGGGCACCTACTTCGTGTGTGCCGACATCGCCCCGCTCGGATACACCGAGGCGGACGAGTTCTGCCGGTCGCTCCCGGAACGAGTGGGGGTCGTCGCGGTCCCGGTCGACGCGTTCGTCGACGATCGCCGCGGGTGGAACACGTTGGTGCGGTTCGCATTCTGCAAGCAGGACGACGTGCTCGCGGAAGCCTCCTCGCGGCTCGCCGGGCTCTCGCGTCCCTCCGTGCCGTGAGCGTCGAGTCCGCTCGCGCGGGAACCATCTCGGTCGGCTTCGTCCGGACCGCCGTGACGCTGGCCGCCGAGACGGGCGTGGATCTGTCGGGGTGTCTGCGCGACGCGGGAATCGACGACCGGGTGCTGTTGCAGCCCGACGCTCGACTGACCGCCGATCAGGTGACGCGGCTGACGCGAGCGTTCTGGCAACTCACCGACGACGAACTGATGGGACTCGGATCGGCGCCGGTCGCTCGCGGTACGTTCCGCGCCATCAGCCTCACCCTCATCCACCGGCCGGACCTCGGCAGCGCCCTGGACCGGATGGCGGACGTCGGCCGGCTGTTCCCCGGCGTCCCCCGGGCGAGGGTGATGCGCGGCGGCGGCCGAGCGCGCCTCGAACTGGAACCGACGCGTCCGGTACTCGCCGACTCCCTGTCCACGGAGTCGGCCGACCGGGCCCAGCGGCTGCAGGTCGACTTTCTGCTCATCCTGTGGCACCGCTTCTCGGCGTGGCTGATCGGCCGGCGGGTGAAACTGCTGGCGGTGCAGATGCCGTACCCGGAACCGAGTCTGCCGCCCGCACGGACCTACGACGACATCTTCGGCACCCACGTCACCTTCGGATGCGAGGTAGCCGCGCTGGAGTTCGACGACGCCCTCATGATGTCGCCCCTCGTGCAGACCGAGGAGACCCTCGAGGCATACCTTCGAGAATCGCCCAATCTTCTGTTCTCCGAGCGTGATTACGGATCGAGCTCGGCGAGCGTCGTGCGCCGTGCGCTCGCCCTGGGCGCGAAGGGACGGGCGTCGACCACCGCGGACATCGCCACCATGCTCTCCATCAGCGTGCCCCACTTGCGGCGCCTTCTGCGGCAGGAGGGCACCTCGCTCGGCCGGCTCCGCGACGAGGTGCTGCGCGACGCCGCGATCGCCGGACTCGAACGCGGCGAGACCGCCGAAGAGCTCTCGGCCCGGCTGGGTTTCAGCGAGCCGAGCGCCTTTCGACGAGCGTTCAAACGATGGACCGGCCAGACCCCGGGCTCCTACCGGTCCGAGTGAGCCCGACGCGCGGCGAGCACGAAGTCCGACGCCTTCTCCCCGATGACCACCGACGGCGCGTGGGTGTGTCCACGCACGATGGTCGGCATCACCGACGCGTCGGCGACGCGAAGGTTCGACACACCGCGCACCCGTAGTTCCGGGTCCACCACCGACGCGTCGTCGGTGCCCATTCGGGCCGTTCCCACCGGGTGGTAGAGCGTGTGCGACATCGTTTCCAACGATTCGGTGAGAAGTTCGGCGGTACTCGCGCCGGCGGGCAGCACCGGACGAACCAGCTCGCCGAGCCGGGACTTCAGCGGTTCGGTCGTCGCGATGTCGGCGCAGTACTGCAGTCCCGCTATCATCGCGGCACGGTCCGCGCCGTCGGGATCGGAGAGGTAGCGCGGGTCGATGACCGGTTTGTCGAAGGGGTCGGCCGACGCCAGCGAGATCCGACCTCGGCTCTCCGGTTTGACCAGGATCGCCGCGACGATGGCGGCGTGCGAGTCGGCCGGGATCAGACCCTCGTCGAAGAACGGCGCGGGCGCGAACAGCAGTTCGATGTCCGGCAGATCGAGCGAGTCGCGACTGCGGACGAATCCGTACGCCTCGGCAACGTTCGAGGTGAGCATGCCGCGGCGCCGCGTGAGGTAGTTGATCAGCTCGGGGATCTTCTCGGCCGTGAAGAGAGTGTCCGACTTGACGCTGTAGCCCAGCGCCGACACCAGGTGGTCCATGAGGTTCTCGCCGACCTCGGGAGCGTGGTGCACCGTCTCGATGCCGTGCTCGGCGAGGTGCGCCGAATCCCCGACGCCCGAGAGCATGAGTAGTTGCGGGGTGTTGACGGCCCCGCCGGACAACACCACCTCGGCACTCGCGCGCGCGGTGTGCAGCTTTCCGCCGCGGCGGTACTCCACGCCCACGGCCGTGGTTCCGTCGAACACCACCCGCGTCGCCTGCGCCTCGGTGATCACCGTGAGGTTCGGTCGGTCCGCAGCCGGTTTCAGGTAGGCGTCGGCGGAGCTGAACCGGGCTCCGCGCTTCTGGTTCACCCGCGTCTCGGTCATGCCCTTGGGCGTCGGCAGATTCGCCCGCTCGGTCGACAACCCCAGCGCGGCCGCCGCTTCGAGATAGGCGGCGGTGATCTTGCGGGGGCTGCGCTGCTTGGACACGTGCAACGGGCCCGAGTCGCCCTCGTCGGATTCGGTTGCGTCCTCGACGTTCTCGATGCGCCGGAAGATCTCGACCACGCGGTCGAACGACCACTCCGGACCGGCAGCGGCCGCCCAGTCGTCGTAGTCCGCCGCGAAACCGCGCACCCACATCATGGCGTTGATCGACGACGAGCCACCGAGCATCTTTCCGCGCGGCCAGAAGATCTGTCGGCCACGGAGTTCGGGTTGCGGTTCGGTGGCGTAGTCCCAATCGAGTTCGGACCGGAACAGTTTCGAGAAGGCGGCCGGGATGTGGACGAACTTGTTCTTGTCCTCCGGACCGGCTTCGAGCAGCGTCACGGTGATCGACGGATCCGCACTGAGGCGGTTCGCGACGACGCATCCGGCCGATCCGGCTCCGACGACGACGTAGTCGGACGTGGTGGCGCTCATCCGCGCAGCGCCGAGACGAAGAGGGCGGGCAGAGAGCGCCAGGACGGCGCCGCGGCGAAGGCGGTGAGCAGGCGACCGGTCGTGGCGGCGGTGGTGTTGGTGACGAACCAGGGTGGTTTCGGGGTGAGCGTGAGTTCCCCACGCACCACCGAGCGCGGCGCGGGCCGGAACGGCCCGCGCACGACGGTGCGTTCCGTACGGTCGACCAGAAGCGCGTTGTGCACCACTCCGATCCCGCTCTGGACGTCGGACAGGGTGTGCCCGGGGTAGGCACCCCAGGTCGCCGCGGCCGTGAGGTACCCGACGGCGGTCCAGGCGTTGACCGCAACGGTTCCGTAGCGCAGGTTCTCGATCATCGCGTCGAGCGCGGAGCCGAGTTCTTTCGCGGTGTCCGGGTGCACGATCACATTGACGCCGAGTGTGCCGACGAAGTCCTCGTTCACCAAGGTGGTGGCCTCGGTGACGAATCGCGTTCCGGTGTGAGGTATCTCGACGACCCCCAGCACCGGGGCGAAGTACTCGGTCTCGAGCAACGTCGTGTAGTCGTCGGGATCGATCCGCGGCACCAGGATGCGACCGCCACCGGGACCGTGGCGCTCGGCACCGGTGTAGTGGTCGGTGGCGCTCGCGACGCGGGTGTCGCTGCCGGGGTAGTACGCCGGCCGGCCGGGGGCGGTGTCCAGCACGCGGCGCAGGGCGTCGAGGAAGCGATCCTTCTGCTTCCACTCCGAGGAGATGACCACGGCCTGGGACGCCACACAGTTGTAGCCGCCGTTGTGCAGACGCTGCGTCGCGACGTGCTCGGCCTGGAACTCGATGTCGGAATCGCTCCACTCACCGGGAATCACGATCACGGGCGAAACTCCACCCAGTTCGCTGGAGATCGGCTTGTCCAACTGCGGTGTGCCGGCGGCCTTCCGGGCCGCACCGTCGGGACCGGTACCGAACACGATGGCGTCGTGGGTGAGCGCGCTTCCGGTCATGTGGACGTGGGCGACGGCGCTGTGATGCACGAGGTACTCCCCCACATCGGCCCCGCCGGTGAGGATGCGCAGGACCCCGAGCTCGATCAGCGGCGCGAGGACTCGCGAGAGCACCGGCAGCATCGGATCCGTCACCGGGTTGAGCTTGAGGGCCACGACGCGGTTGTGAGCGAAGAGTTCGTAGAGCGCGTCGAGGGGCGCGATCGAGGTGATGTTGCCGGCGCCGAGGACGACGCCGATTCCGCCGGTCACCGTCGGCGCGCGCTGGGCGAGTCCGGCGGCCTGGCGGGCCTCGGCGACGGAGACGCCCGGCTCGAGCCAGATCTCGGCGGAGAAACCGCTGAGCAGAAGCGAATCGAAGATCGACATGGGAAGGACACGAATCGTCGTGCGGTCTCCCGGCGCCCGGCCGAACCGCGCGTCGGCGAGCGGGCTGCGCCCGGCGTCGAGTGCGCGCACCGTCGAGGCCAGAGTGGTTGCGGCCGTGATCACCGAATAGGGGCCGGACAACCATTCCTCACCGACCAAGGGCGACGACCGATCCAATCCCTTGACGGTGCAGGCCGCGTCGACCCAGGCTGCGGCGTGGTCGCGCACGAGGTCCCGGACGCGGTCCAGCACCGCGGCGCGCGCGGCGAGTCCGGTCGTGGCCCAGGTACGTTCGCCGTCCGCGAGGTCGGCCAGGGCGGTGTCGACGTCGGCGTGCGTCGTCGTCGGGTGCACACCGGAAGCGGTGGCGTCAGTAGTCATGACGCCATTGTCGCCCGCTCGCCCCACCGTGTCCCGAGAACGCGTGCCGCGACGTAACGGGAACATTCGAAGCGAACACGTGTTCGAACGATTCGGGTACGATCGAACCATGACCTACGCCCTCCAGGCGTCGCTGTTCGACGACGACGCGTCCGGTCCCCGTGTGGGATCCTTGGCCGGACTCCGTCGCACGTCGCTGTCGCACGGTGCGTGGATCGACGTCCTGCCCGGATGGATCAGCGGTTCCGACGAGGTCTTTCGCACACTGGTCGCGAACGTTCCCTGGCGATCCGAGCGTCGTCCGATGTACGACCGGGTGGTCGACGTCCCGCGGCTGGTGTCCTTCTTCCCCGACCCGTCCCGCCTGCCCGATCCTGTTCTGGCCCGCGCGAAGACGGCGCTGGACGATCACTACGGTCCGGAGCTCGGGGAGCCCTTCGCCACCGCGGGACTGTGCTTCTACCGGGACGGGCGCGACAGCGTCGCCTGGCACGGGGACGATCTGGGCCGCGGGGCCACCGAGGACACCCTGGTGGCGATCGTGTCGTTCGGCGCGGCCCGCCCGTTGATGTTGCGGCCGCGGGGCGGAGGCCCGTCGATCAGACGGACACTCGGCCACGGCGACCTCCTCGTGATGGGCGGATCGTGCCAGCGCACCTGGGAACACAGCATTCCCAAGTCCACCCGCGCCACGGGACCGCGGATCAGCGTGCAGTTCCGCCCGCCCGGCGTGCGCTGATCGCCTCGGCGAGGGTACGGACGACACCGGCCGTCTCGTCCCATCCCAGACATGCATCGGTGATCGAACGGCCGTAGGTCAACGCCGCGGGGCCCTCGTCGGTCAGATCCTGCCGACCCTCCACGAGGAAGCTCTCGGCCATCACCCCGACGATCCCGGCCTCGCCCGACGCGATGCGCCCGGCCAGGTCGGTCAGCACCCCTACCTGTCTGCGGTGGTCCTTCGCGCTGTTGCCGTGGCTGGCGTCGACCACCACCCGGCGCGGCGCACCGCTGCGTTCGGCGCGATCGAGACAGTCGGCCACGGAACCGGCGTCGTAGTTGGGACCGCGCGCTCCCCCGCGGAGGATGACGTGCGCGTCGAGGTTGCCCGCGGTCCGCACGAGCGCGAGGCGGCCGTCGTCGTCGACTCCGGGGAAGACATGGGGGCTCGACGCCGATCGCACGGCGTCCACCGCGATCTGCACGTCGCCGTCGGTCGCATTCTTGATCCCCACGGGCATGCCGAGCCCGCTCACCAACTGTCGGTGGACCTGACTCGCGGCGGTCCGCGCGCCGATCGCGCCGTAGGTCACGACGTCGGAGAGGTGTCCCGCGGTCATCGGGTCGAGGAATTCGGTGGCGGTCGGCACCCCGAGGTCGGCGATGTCGACCAGCAGGCGGCGCGCGGCACGCAGTCCGGCGTCCAGATCGTGCGAACCGTCGAGGTGCGGATCGCTGAGCAGACCCTTCCACCCGATCGTGGTGCGCGGCTTCTCGAAGTAGACGCGCATGACGAGCTGCACTCGGTCGCCGGCCTCGTCCGCCAGAGCGCGCAGGCGGCGCGCGTAGTCGAGTGCGGCGACCCGGTCATGGACCGAGCAGGGGCCGACGACGACGGCCAGCCTGTCGTCGTGTCCGGCCAGGATGCGGCGCAGCTGGTCTCGGCCGTCGGTCACCGTCTCGGAAGCAACGGCGGACACCGGGAACGCGGCCCGGAGTTCCCGTGGCGACACGAGGACGTCGGCGTCGGCCGCGTCGGATCGGGCGGAGTTGGCGAGTGAAAGCGTCACGTCAGGGATTCCTCGGTCTGGGATGGACCGGCAGTTCCGACGTCCGCATTCCACGCGAGCCGGTTCTGCCGGCTCGTCGGGTGGGGTGGGTCAGCGCATGATTCCGCTGACCGGACCACCGAGGGCCGGTCTGCCGAACCAAAAATACGTGCGCTGCATACGTCCACAGTAGCGCACCGCCTCGCGAGCCGATGTGGGACCATCGGGCGGCGCATCGTGCGGGCGACCCGCTCGCAGGACGAGCGCGGTGGCGTGTGGAGACTTCGATGGACAATGCGGGCACCCGAGCGGCCGACTCGGCGCAGCACAATCCGGCCTTCGAGAAAGCCGCTCGCGCAGGGCATCTCGTCAGCGGGATTCTTCATCTGTTGATCGCCTACATCACGATGCGCATCGCGTTCGGTGAAGGCGGCGACGCCGATCAGTCGGGCGCACTCGCCGAAGTGGCGGCGCGGCCCGGAGGTCCCGTCGCACTGTGGATCGCGGTCGTTGCCTTTCTCGCCCTCGCCCTGTGGCGGCTGGTCGAGGCGGTAGTGGGCAAGAAGCGTGACCACGACGGGGGCAGCGTGCTGGACCGCCTGAAGGCCGTTGCCCTCGCCGGGGTGTATCTGGCGTTCGCGTGGTCGGCGTTCCGGTTCGCTCGCGGCGCCGGTGAGTCCAGCGGCGAGCAGAACGCCGGGATGACCGCGGATCTCATGACGTCCACCGCCGGTCGCATCGTGGTTCTGGCGGCTGCCGCGATCATCGTCGGGGTCGGCGCCTACCACGTCTACAAGGGTGCGTCGAAGAACTTCCTCGACGACCTCGCGGGCGGTCGGTCCGCCACGGTCGAGAAGGTCGGCATCGCCGGATACGTGGCCAAGGGTCTGGCACTGGCGGGCGCCGGTGTCCTGGTCGGCGCGGCCGTCTTCACGTCCGACCCTGCGAAGGCGACCGGGCTCGACGCCGCGATCAAGACCCTGGGGACCCAGCCGTACGGGCGCATCCTGCTCGTTCTCGCCGCCGTGGGCATCGGGCTGTACGGCATCTACGCCTTCGTGCTCGCGCGCTTCGCGAAGATGTGAGTCCTCCGCCGGGCTCGGGTGGCACCCGGTCCGACCAGATCAGTTGTGCACAATTGAATTGTGGGCTACCGTTCAACGCGTGAGCAACCCACTGCGCCTCGATCACCAGGTGTGCTTCGCGCTGTACTCGGCCTCGCGGGCGACGACGGCGGTCTATCGCCCTCTGCTCGACCGGCTCGGTATCACCTATCCGCAGTACCTGGTGATGCTCGCGCTGTGGGAGACCGACGGCATGACGGTCAAGGATCTCGGCGCTCGGCTCGAACTCGACTCCGGAACCCTCTCACCGCTCCTGAAGCGGCTCGAGGGCCTCGGCCTTCTCGCGCGAATCAGATCCGCCGTGGACGAGCGTCGCGTCGAGGTCTCGCTCACCGAGCGAGGACGCGAGCTTCGGGAATCGGCCCTCACCATTCCCGAATGCATCTACGAGGCAACCGATCTCACGGACGACGAGGCGCTCACACTGCTACGACTGCTCCATCGCGCCACCGCATCGCTCCGGGACGTGGCCCGGGCGAGTTGAGCATCACTTCCATCGACGACGAAAGGTCACCGACATGAAGACCCTCTACACCGCAGAAGCACTCGCCACCGGCGACGGCCGCAACGGACACGGCAAGACCACCGACGGCACGATCGACGTGAACCTCGCCGCACCCGCCGAGCTCGGCGGCTCGGGCGACGGCACCAACCCCGAGCAGCTCTTCGCCGTCGGGTACGCCGCGTGCTTCCACTCCGCCCTGCGCATGGTCGCCGGCAGGGAGAAGGCCGACGTGAACGACTCGTCCGTGGGCGCCAAGGTCGCCATCGGCCCCAACGACGCCGGTGGCTTCGAGCTCGCCGTCGTCCTCGAGGTGACGCTGCCGAACCTCGACCACGAGACGGCGCAGGCCCTCGCGGACAAGGCCCACGAGGTCTGCCCCTACAGCAACGCCACCCGCGGCAACATCGACGTGCAGATCACCGTCAGCGACGACTGATCGTCACGCGAGGTACGACACGCCCGTGAGCTCGATGGACCGGTTCCAGAGCTCACGGGCGGTTCGCTCGTCTCGGGACGCCTTGTTGGAGCCGACCTTCTTCGGGTATCCGCCGAGTTCCAGGAACCCGCTCGGACCGAAGTACTCGCCGGACTGCACATCGGGCTCCGTCGCCGCGAACAGCTCCGGTAGCGACCCCATGTAGGCCGATTGCGCCACGACTCGTCCGAGCGACATGACGGCGTCCTGGATCGACTCGGTGCGGCCCTGCAGCTCGGTGTTGGAGTAACCGGGATGAGCGGCGAGGGATTTGACCGACGAGCCCGACGCCCGAAGGCGACGATCCAGCTCGTAGGCGAACAGCAGGTTGGCCAACTTCGACTGGCCGTAGGCACCCCACCGGCTGTACCGGCGACGCTCGAAGTTGAGGTCGGACAACTTCAGTCCCGGCACCTGGTGCATGAAACTCGACAGCGTGACCACGCGGTCGCCGATCTTGTCCAGAAGCAATCCGGTGAGCGCGAAGTGACCGAGATGATTCGTCCCGAACTGCATCTCGAACCCGTCGGCGGTTCTCTTCTGCGGCAACGCCATCACACCCGCGTTGTTGATGAGCACGTCCACCGAGTCGGTGTTCTCGGCGAACTCGCGCACCGACGACAGGTCCGCCAGATCGAGCCGACGCACGACGGCACGATCACCGATCTCGTCCGCGATCGGCTTCGCCTTCTCCACGGTGCGGCACGCGAGTACCACCGTCGCTCCCGCCCGGCCGAGCGCCTTGGCCGCCTCGGCTCCGAGCCCGCTGTTCGATCCGGTGACGACGAACGTCCGCCCGGTCTGATCGGCGATCTCGGCTTCGGTCCACTTCTTCGACGTCGTCGTGGCCATGCGTGTCTCCCCCTGGTGGTTGTCGCGAATGCCTCCCGACCCTACCGAGATGCCGTGTGGTTCGAGGAGGTCCTCGGCGGACCCGGGCGCCGACTAGGCTCGGTGCGTGCCCGCGCCGCTTCCCATTCGCGACGGACTGAACCCCACGCGCGTGCGTATGCCCGATCCCCCGGCCCTCGTCGGTGCTCCGGAGCAGTGGCGCACCGTGGCCGGCTATCTCGTCGACCGCTTTCCGCGCGACGCCCGCCGCCTACGCGAGAAGATCGACGCGGGCAAGGTCGTCGACGCGTCGGGCACGCCCATCGGCATGGACACCGCGCTCGTTCCGCGAGCCGACGTCTACCTGTACCGGGATCCGCCGATCGAGGCGGTCGTACCGTTCGACCTGCCGATCCTGCACCGAGACGACGCCGTCGTGGTGGTGGACAAACCGCACTTTCTCGCGACCACGCCGCGCGGCCGTTTCGTCGTGGAGACCGCGCTCACCCGAGTGCGCCGCCTCCTGGACAACGACGTCCTCTCCCCCGCCCACCGCCTCGATCGACTCACCGCCGGTGTCCTGATCTTCACCGCGCGAGCGGACGTTCGGCGCGCGTACCAGGAGATGTTCCGCGATCGGACGATGAACAAGGTCTACGAGGCGATCGCGCCGTACGACCCGGCTCTCGAGTTTCCTCGCACCGTGTCGAGCCGCATCGTCAAGGAGCGATCGTCGCTGCAGGCACTCGAGATTCCCGGCGAGCCGAACGCGGAGACCGACATCGAGATGATCGGCCGATCCGGAGACCGCGCGCTCTACCGGCTGCGTCCACGCACCGGCAAGACCCACCAGTTGCGAGTGCACCTCGCCTCCCTCGGCCTGCCGATCGAGAACGACCCCCTCTACCCGGTGGTGCGTGATGTCCCCCCGGACGATTTCTCGGCACCCCTGGGCCTGCTCTCGCGCTCGTTGTCCTTCGACGACCCCCTCACCGGCCGTCCCCGTCGATTCGACTCGACGCGACGCCTGCCCTTCTGACCGTCACCGGTCACCGTTGCTCGTGGGGATTGCTGTGGTCACAGCCGGTTTCGACGGCGGCACACCACGACCCGCCGACTCGTGACCACCTTCGGCGGTACTGTTCGACACATGAAAATCGCCACCGGCATCGTCGCCGTCGCCGCCGCCCTCTCCTTCGTCCTGACCGGCTGCAGTTCCGAAGATCAGCAGAACGCCCAGGACACGGCGCAGAACGCCGCCGATTCCCTCGGTGACGCCGCTCAGGGAGCCCTCGACTCCGCGGAGTCCGCCGCGCCGGGACTGCAGTCGACCGCTGCCGACGCGCTCGACAGCGCGGGCAACACCTTCGACGACGCGAAGCGAGCCACGTTCGTCGCGGCCTATCGGGCGCAGTTCGAAACCCTGGCCGAGGGCCGGTCCGACGAGGACATCGAGGCGCTGCTCGGCAGCACGTGCCAGCAGATCGCCGACGGCCGGGACGAGGCGGAGATCAAGACCGAGATCGAATCGCTGGCCACCAACAACGGCAACGCACCGTCGGCGGACGAGGCGAATCGCATCTTCGACCAGGCCGAACTCGCCTGCCCCTGATCGACACGTCTGCAGTCGACGTCGTGTCGGTGGCGCCGGTTAGCCTCGTCGACACCACGAGGAGAGGACCACACCATGTCCGATGGCACCACCGGCCCGTCCTGCAGGCACGGCGTCGTTCCGCCGTTCCTGTTGCAGCGCATTGCTTCTGCGCAGTCCGCACCCAGCGCCCGGCCGAGTACGGCGGCGTCGGTCGCCGCACGCACCCTCGCCATCGACGGCGAGATGCGTCGGCGGCGCGAGAGCATTCCGAGCCGCGAGTCCGGCGCTGCTCCGCGCGGCGTGTTGGCCGGCGGTCTCGATCGCACGATCGCCGATGCGCGCAACACCCAGACCCTGCCCGGGGACGTCGTCCGCACCGAGGGCCGGGATCCCGTGGGCGACGCCGCGGCCGACGAGAGCTACGACGGCCTGGGCTCGACGTACGCCCTGTTCGAGGAGGTGTACGGCTGGTCGAGCCTCGACGGTGCCGGCCTTCCCCTCGACGCCACCGTGCACTACGGCGAGCAGTACGACAACGCGTTCTGGGACGGCAGCCGCATGGTCTTCGGCGACGGCGACGGCGAGGTGTTCGCCCGGTTCACCATCTCGCTGTCCGTCATCGCCCACGAACTCGCGCACGGATTCACCCAGTACACCTCGAAACTCGAGTACAACGGCCAATCCGGCGCCCTCAACGAGTCGGTGTCCGACGTCTTCGGGGCCCTGACCGAGCAGCGAGTGCGGGGCCAGAACGCCGAGGACGCGTCCTGGTTGGTGGGCGAGGGCCTGTTCCTCCCCGCAGTGCAGGGTGAAGCACTTCGCTCGATGCTGCGCCCCGGCACCGCGTACGACGACGACGTGCTGGGAAAGGACCCCCAGCCCGCCGACATGTCGGAGTACGTGGAGACCACCGAGGACAACGGCGGCGTCCACATCAACTCGTCCATCCCCAACCGGGCGTTCGCCGAGGCCGCCGTGTCGCTGGGCGGACCGGCGTGGGAACGCGTCGGGCAGGTGTGGTTCGACACCCTGACCTCGGGAACCCTCTCGCCGACAACCGATTTCGATACGTTCGCGGCTGCCACCGTGTCCGCTACGGCCGAACGGTACGGCGTCGATTCCGACGTTCATCGGGCCGTGGTGGGAGGCTGGGCTACCGTGGGTGTCGATTCGGGTTCGGCGTCGCAGGCCGACGAGGTACAGACGAGGGTGTGACGGATGGTCATCGTGGTGGTCCGCAGCGGTGGGGTCGCGGGGATGACACGGCGAGGGATCGTCGACACCACCACGCTCGGATCGCGCGCGTCCGAGTGGCAGCAGTTGGTCGAACGCGCGCTACCTGTTCTGGACGGTCTCACCGACCGCGACTCACCGGTGCGAGACGGATTCGTCTGGCGCCTCGAAGTGGGCGAGCGGAGCTGCGAGACAGCCGATTCCGAGCTGACCGGTCCGCTCCGTGAACTCGCGGAGCGCACGCTGAAGGAGGGGCGCGTCACCCGTTGACGCCTCTGGGCCACCCGGCTCAGTTCACCAGCTGGATCAGACCCCACGTCGCCAGAACCAGCAACACCGGTAGTCCCACCAGTGTCGCGAGACCCCACGGGGAGGCCGGTGCCATGTCGGCGCCGTTCCGGGGGTCCCGGACCCGGCTGGACCGTCGACGCACGCGCATCGCCGCCGGTATCGCGATCACCACGCCGAGCACCAGCCACAGCCACCCGGTGACTCCGAAATACGTCTGCCCCAGCAGGAGGGACAGCATTCCCTGCGCGACGAACCACCCGGCCACCGCCGCACACCCGGCGGTGATCGCGGTCTGCCACCACGGATCCGGACGATGCTCGTCGGTCAGGGACGCGGCGTACGCGCGGGGTTCCCCGAACGCCGACACCGGATCCTCCCCGGTGTCGGCCACGTGGCTCTCGACCTCGGCGACGATCTCGCCGATGCGATCGCCCGGTACATCCTTCAGACGCAGGGCGAGGATCAGCGACTGCCGGTACTTCTCGATGTCGACGGGTTCGGTGCGTCCAGCGGTCATCGGGTCCTCCTCGGGTCGGCGAGCAGGCGTGCTGCCCGTTGCGTGAAGTCGTGCCACTCCGCCGAGCGGCGGCGGAGATGATCGACGCCGGCGTCGGTGACGGCGAAGAATTTGCGGCCCGGCCCGGCGACGCCCGCGCGCCAGGACGAGACGACGAAGCCGTCGGACTCGAGACGATTCAGCACCGGATACAGCGTGCCGCCCTTCACGGCACCCAACCCGGCGTCCGCGAGTCGCTGAGCCACCGCGTATCCGTACGTCTCCTCCTCGGCCACCGCGGCGAGAACCGCCATGGGCAACACCGCTCGCAGCCATTCGGTGGGAATCACGTCGTCGGCCATGACTAGAAGCTAACACCGACTAGTCAGTCTCGCAATCTAGTGCAGTTCACGGAGAGACCGTCGAGTTTCGGCCTCGCCCGTGGTGAGGCCGTGTCACGATGACGAACATGGCTGTCGATCCCCGCGGTGCCGACCTGAAGCAATTTCTCGACGACGATCCGGGTGGACCCGTCGTGATGCTGAATCTCCTTCGATTCGCGACCGGGGGTCGCGAGCTCTACGCCCAGTACGCGGCGGCGCTGCACGAGACGTTTCTGCCGAAGTACGGCGGAGAGGTTCTCTACGCGGGCGACGCGTCCACGAGCCTCGTCGCCGACGCCGGCCAGGACTGGGATGCCGTGCTGCTGGTGCGATACCCGTCGCGACAGGCATTCAGTTCCATGGTCGCCGACCCCGAGTACCGCGAAGTCACGGAGTTGCGAACTCGGGCTCTGGCCGAGGCGGTGTTGCAGGCGACCGTCCCGTGGCCGTCACCCTCCTGAGGGCATCTCGAATCCGTCCAGATCCGTGAGGGCGGAGCCGTCGCCGATCTTCTCCGCCGAGACGACGCTGAAGCTACCGTCGGTCTCGAGGACCACGGCGCCGACAGCGGCCAGACTTCCGAAACCGGACGCTCGAAGCGCCTGCCGGATCTCCGCGTCGTCGATGCGCTGCTTCGCCATCGCAGTTCCCAGCATTCGTCCACGATCGACGAGCAGAGTCGGACGGGCGGTGAGAACGGTCCGCCCCCACGGCAGACGCGCCGACACCGTCGCTGCGACGAACTGCAGACTCACCAACAGCAGCAGTGCCACCGCGCCCTCGACGTAGGACACGTCGGAGCTCAACAGAATGGTGGCCAGCGTCGAGCCGAGGGCGACGGTCACCACCAGGTCGAACGCGTTCAACTTGGCGAGGGTCCGCTTTCCGGACAGTCGCAGCACGGCGATGAGAGACAGGTACTCCGCAGTGCCCACGAGGAGCACCCGCACGACGTCGGACCAGGTATCGAACGACATCGGAATCGGATACCCGAACCGCCGATCCGGAAGCAGCCCCTCGAAACACGACGAAGCCCCATCCGCGTGCGGATGGGGCTTGGTGTGGTGGCCAGAGCCGGGATCGAACCGGCGACCTTCCGCTTTTCAGGCGGACGCTCGTACCGACTGAGCTACCTGGCCGAGACACCGCGAGCGATGCCGTACTGCGTTTGTGCTCGCATCGTCCGGTGCTCAACACACCCGAACTTCTGCGACCCTGACGGGACTCGAACCCGCGACCTCCGCCGTGACAGGGCGGCGCGCTAACCAACTGCGCCACAGGGCCATGCGTACTGCATGTCCGTGAAACATAGACCACTACATACGAACACACCTCAGCGTTGTCATCCGCTGAAGCGTACCCCCTACGGGATTCGAACCCGCGCTACCGCCTTGAAAGGGCGGCGTCCTAGGCCGCTAGACGAAGGGGGCCCGCCGGATTGCTCCGGAGTTCCCCAACGGCGTTCCGTTGGGAGCTTGGCTAGCTTATGACAATGCCGATGATTTCCCAAATCCGCTGTTCGGGACACCTTTCGGCACCTACTCGGCGCTGACGGCAACCCTCTGCGGCCAGCCGCGAACCTGCCACCGCTCGAACCACTCGGGCGTGGCCATCGCCATGAGAACGACCTCGAGGGACTCCTCGAACAACTGGCGCAGATCGGTGTCGTCCGCCGTCAGGTCTGCCATGTAGCGCTGTCCCGCGATGGAACTGATGAGAACGCGCGTGAACTTCCGCGGATCGACCTCGGGCTTCAGCAGACCCATCTCGTGGGCTTCCACGGCGAGCTTGTGGGTCGTTCGACCCCAGACCGCACCGGCGCCGTCGCGCACGGTGGGATAGAACTCGGGTTCGATGATGAGCCGGAACTCGGCCTGGACCACCACGTTCGCCTTGAACGACGCGGCCAGGTCGACGATCAGTCGATGGAGCCATTCGAGGGCGTCGAGGCCCTCTTCACGTGGGGCGTCCATGACACCGGTGTACTTTTCCACCGCCGTCTGCAGAACCGCACGCGCCAGTTCCTCCTTGGAACTGAAATGGAAGTACATCGCACCCTTCGTGGCGCGCGATCCTTCCAGAATGGTGTTCACCGACGCTGCGGTGTACCCGCGCTTGCTGAACTCGTACGCCGCGGCTTCGACTATCGCTGCCCGGGTGCGTCGAGCACGTTCTTGCTGTGCCATTGCGCTTCATGCCTCCGAAAATGAACACCCGAATGGGCTGGTTCTGTTCGCCAGACTACTCGACGAACCTGTGGTTTCCCTTGGACGAGATCGCCCGTGTGTTGCCTTCGCCGCAGAACACGCCGCCGATGGGTTCGCGTCGTGGGAGTCACGCACTCGAACCCGACTTTTCGACCATTCGATCACTTCTCGCCCAAATGGGAACCAAAACAATGGTGAATAGTCATAAGGCCGATCCGTCGAATCAGGAATGGCTGGTAGCACCGAGCCTCGGCACCCGTCGTCGGTCGCGGCCCGTTGTCCTCTACACTTCTTCTCCGCGCCCCTATAGCTCAGTTGGTAGAGCTACGGACTTTTAATCCGCAGGTCGCAGGTTCGAGCCCTGCTGGGGGCACTTCTCGTGCTCGCGCCTCGCTGCGTCGCCCGGCCCTCGCTGCGTCGCCCGGCCTTCACCGCGTCACCCGGCCCACACCGTGGCTGCGCACCCTCCAGCACTCTGCGCACCGTGCACGGTGCGCAGGTCGCTGCACGGTGCGCGACCCGGCGCCCCGCGACCGGCGACCCCGCACCCCGCACCCCCACTCCCCGCGGCGCTCATTCCGCTGCCGCGGCCCCGACGGGTGTCGACGCGACCGGTCGGCGCCGGAAGGTCGTCGCCGCCAGCACGAGCCCGACCGACACGAGCACGCCGACGTAGATCGCCGCCCCGTCCCATCCGCCGCGCGCGTAGGCCAACCCGGCACCCGCGCCCGCCACGGACGACCCCAGGTAGTACGCGAACAGGTACAGCGACGACGCCTCGGCGCGGTTGGTCACCACGACCCGGCCCACCCATCCGCTCGCGACGGAATGGGCACCGAAGAAGCCCCCGGTGAAGAGGAAGAGGCCGACGAGGATGGCCGGCAGCGAATCCGGGATCGTCGTGGCGAGCCCCAGCCCCATGACCGCGATGGACGATGCCAGTACCGCGGAACGGCCGTACCGATCCGCGGCCCTCCCGGCCACCGCCGAGGTGACGGTCCCGGCCAGATACATCACGAAGATCAGTCCGACCAGGGCTTGCGGTAGCGAGAACGGTGACGCGACCAGCCGAAATCCGATGAAGTTGTACACCGAGACGAAGCCGCCCATCAGGAGGAAACCGAGCGAGAACAGCACTCGCAGCGTCGGGTCCGACAGGTGGCCGACCAGATTCCGCAGCACCGTGCGCGGACGGATGGAACGGCGTTCGAAGTGCCGCGACGGTGGGAGCAGCTTCACGAACACGAGCGCGAACACCAGGGTCGCGATCGCCGTCACCTCGAGCGCCCATCGCCAGGTCGAGATGTCGAGCACCCCGGACGGAACGATCCGTCCGAGCAGGCCGCCGAGCGTCGTTCCCGCGACGTATCGGCCCATCGCGGCGCCGAGGTCGCTCGGCCGCACCTCCTCCGCGAGATAGGCCATGGCCACCGCCGGCACGCCCGCGAGCGCGGCACCCTGCAGCGCTCGGCCCAGCAGGAGCACCTCGATGTTCGGGCTCAGCGGCAGCAGCAGACCGATGGTGCAACACAGTGCAGCGGAGACGACCATCACCCTGGTCCGGCCGTAGCGCTCGGAGAGCACGCTCGCCGGGATGATCGCCACCGCGAGGACGCCGGTGGTGGCGGACACCGCGAGCGCGGCCACCGCCGGCGACAGCGAGAGGTCGTCGGCGAGGGCGGGCAGTACCGCCTGCGCGCTGTACATGGAGGCGAACGTGGCCAGACCCGCGGCGAACAGTGCGAGGGTGATGCGTCGATACCCTGCCGACCCCGCGGCATGCGGTGCGTTCGTGGTTCCGGGCATGAGGCACAGTGTTTCACGCAGAGTGTTTCGCACAACGAACGGTTTGGCCCGTCGCCCGAAACGGGCTGCGAGCGAAAGTCCTCGAGGGTGTTCGTCCTTGTTGCCATTTGTCACAAAAGTGCAGGCGCACCTGGTCGGGCATACTGAAAGACCGACGGCCGACCAGCACGGTCTGTCTCGGCCGTAGATATCCGTCACCGCGCCGACACCGCGAAAATGCCGGTGCAGAGTCGGCCCCGCCCCTGATCGAAGCAATTCACATCGTGGTTACGGTGCCGTAGGCTCGGTGCGGTCGTAAACGAAAACGGAGGACACGCATGGCACGGGATCTGACACAACTGGAGCTGCTCTCGGAGCTGCAGCCGGTTGCGGAGGACAATCTGAACCGGCACCTCTCCATGGCGAAGGAGTGGCACCCCCACGATTACGTTCCGTGGGACGAGGGACGCAACTTCGCGGCGCTGGGCGGCGAGGACTGGTCGCCCGAGCAGTCTCGCCTCGACGAGGTCGCCAAGGCCGCCATGATCACCAACCTCCTCACCGAGGACAACCTCCCGTCGTACCACCGCGAGATCGCGGAGAACTTCTCGCAGGACGGCGCGTGGGGAACCTGGGTCGGCCGGTGGACCGCCGAGGAGAACCGGCACGGCATCGTCATGCGCGACTACCTGGTGATCACGCGAGGCGTGGACCCGGTGGCACTCGAGCAGGCCCGCATGGAGCACATGACCAACGGTTTCTCCTCCGCCGCCGCCGGCGGGATGGACAACCTGGGCTTCCTGCACTCCGTCGCCTACGTGACGTTCCAGGAGCTGGCCACCCGCGTCAGCCACCGCAACACCGGCAGGGTGTGCAACGACCCGATCGCCGACAAGATGTTGCAGCGCATCGCGGCGGACGAGAACCTGCACATGATCTTCTACCGCAACCTGTGCGGCGCGGCCCTCGATATTTCGCCGGACCAGGCTCTGGTCGCGATCGCGGACATCGTGCAGAACTTCCAGATGCCGGGTGCCGGCATGCCGAACTTCCGTCGCAACGGCGTTCTCATGGCCAAGCACGGCATCTACGACCTCCGTCAGCACCTCGAGGACGTGGTCATGCCGGTTCTGCGCAAGTGGAACATCTTCGAGCGCACGGACTTCACCGCCGCGGGTGAGCAGACGCGCGAGGAGCTCGCTGCCTTCCTGGAGAAGCTCGAGAAGGACGTGCTCAAGTTCGAGGAGCAGCGCGACCGCATGCTCTCTCGTGAGGCCGCCAAGCGTCAGGCTCAGCAAGCTTCCTGACCGTTTCTGCGGATTGGCCGAGTCACGGCTCGGCCGGATACCCTCGATGTGCCCGGTAACCGGATCCTCGGCTGCCGGGCACATCGCTTTGTGCCCTGTTCCCTACTCCCCTGGTGCGTGAGAAAAGATGACCTTGCAGATCGGATCGATGACGCTGCGAAGTCCCGTCGTTCTCGCACCCATGGCCGGCGTCACCAACGTCGCGTTCCGCACGCTGTGCCGGGAGATCGAACAGTCCCTCACCGGCAGCACCTCCGGCCTCTACGTCTGCGAGATGGTCACCGCGCGTGCTCTGGTGGAACGCCAGCCCGCCACGCTTCACATGACGACCTTCGGTCCCGACGAATCGCCACGCTCGCTGCAGCTCTACACGGTCGATCCCCAGACCACCTACGACGCGGCGAAGATGATCGTGGACGAGAATCTCGCCGATCACATCGACATGAACTTCGGCTGCCCCGTTCCCAAGGTCACCCGGAAGGGCGGCGGGGCGGCACTGCCCTACAAGCGGTCGCTGTTCGGACGGATCGTCGCCGCGGCCGTGAAGGCCACCGAGGGCACCGACGTGCCGGTCACCGTGAAGTTCCGCATCGGAATCGACGACGAACACCACACTCATCTCGACGCCGGACGGATCGCCGCGGGTGAGGGAGTTGCGGCCGTCGCCCTGCATGCGCGGACCGCGGCCCAGCGCTACTCGGGCACCGCCGACTGGTCCGAGATCGCCCGGCTCAAGGACCACGTCCGCGACGTTCCCGTTCTCGGCAACGGTGACATCTTCGACGCCTCCGATGCGGCGCGCATGATGAACGAAACCGGATGCGACGGCGTCGTCGTGGGTCGCGGTTGTCTCGGCCGGCCGTGGCTGTTCGCAGAGCTCTCGGCGGCTCTCAACGGTCGGCCGCTTCCCACTCCCCCCACCCTCGGCGGCGTGGCCGAGATCATGCGCCGGCACGCCGAACTGCTGGCCGACCACCACGGCGAAACCCGGGGATTGCGCGAACTCCGTAAACACGTCGCGTGGTACCTGCGCGGCTTCCCCGCGGGCTCCGACCTGCGCGTTCGCATGGCCACCGTGTCCACCCTCGCCGAGCTCGACGACCTGGTGGGTCGGCTGGATCCCACCGTTCCGTTCCCCGCCGACGCCGAGGGACCACGAGGCCGCCAGGGCTCGCCCGGCACCGTGTCCCTCCCCGACGGATGGCTCGACGATCCGGAGGACGTCGCGGTCCCCGTCGGCGCCGATCTCATGCACTCCGGCGGATGATCAGTATCATGGCGTCGATCGTTCGAACGGCGGTCGCGCGCCGAGGGAAAGACGGATCGACGAGTGGGTGACGACAAGGACACGGGTTCACCCACGCCCGGTCGCCGCGCCCCGTGGGAACGGCCCATCTCACGGGTGACACGTCCCGACGCCCCGGATTCGGCGTGGCAGACCCCGTCGTCGGACCCCCCGGCCGACGAGTCCACTGCCCGAGACACTCCCGCGGGTGAGCCCTCGAACGACGCGTCGGATGCGGAAGATTCGTCGTCGAATCCGGTTCCGGAACCGTCGGCAGACGCGTCCCGACGCGCCGCGGGCGGTTCCGTCGGCCGCCGGTTGTCGGTGGCCGAGTTGCTCGACAAGGTCTCGCGAATGTCGCACGGCGGCTCTCCCAACCGGCCGGAGACCCCATCGCAGCCCCCGACGCCGAACACCGAAGAACCGAGCACCGAAGAGCCGTCCCCCCGTGACTCCGACTCACGCGAAGTCGACGCCGCACACGATGTTCACGAGGACGACGCCCCGACCGTCGTCCTTCCCTCTGCCACGACCCCCGCAGGCCAGGGCCCGCCGACACCGTCCGCGCCCGGCCCGTCGTCGACACCTCCCCCCTCGATACCTCCCCACTCGACGCCTCCCCCGTCTGCTCGTCGACCCGAGCCCGAAGCCGTCGGCCCGCTGCCACCACCGGCACTCACCCGCCTTGCGTTGAACAAGGCGCGCAAGCGCAAGCGCCTCCGCATCGCCGGACGCACTGCGGTGTCGATGGTCGCGGTCCTGTCGTTGATGCTCACCGGCGTTGTATGGGGTTACCTGCACACCACCGATCGAGGGTTCGCTCAGGTCTCCGCACTGGACACCGAATCCTCCGACGTCGTCGACGCACCCGGTCAGTTCGGTGACGAGACGTACTTGATCGTCGGCACGGACACCAGGGCCGGAGCGAGCGGCGAGATCGGGGCCGGCACCGTCGAGGACGCGGCCGGCGCCCGCTCGGACACCATCATGCTCATCAACATCCCCGCCGATCGCAGTCGCGTCGTCGGCGTCTCCTTTCCCCGTGACCTCGACGTCGAGCGCCCGGTGTGTGAGGGCTGGGACAGCACCACCGGTGACTACGACGGCGAGATCTACCCGGCGGTCGAGGGTGACAAGCTCAACGCCACCTACGCGCTCGGCGGTCCGCGGTGCCTCGTGAAGACCATCCAACGGATTTCCGGCCTGCGCATCAGTCACTTCGTGGGAATCGATTTCGCCGGTTTCGAGACCATGGTGGACGAGGTCGGCGGCGTCGAGGTGTGCACGTCCGTGCCCCTGGAGGACGCGGAGCTCGGGACCATTCTTCCCACGACGGGGGAACAGACCGTCGACGGTCGGACCGCGCTGAACTACGTGCGGGCTCGCAACGTCGCGTCCGAGGGGAACGGCGACTACGGCCGGATCACTCGGCAGCAGCGTTTTCTGTCCTCGCTCCTGCGCTCGGTGCTCAGCAACCGGGTGCTCTTCGATCCGGGCGCGTTGAACGGCTTCGTCAACGCCTTCACGGCCAACACGTTCGTCGAGAACGTCAAGACCGCAGACCTGCTGACGTTGGGCCAGTCGTTGCGCAACGTCGAGGCCGGACGAGTCACGTTCCTCACGACGCCGACGGACGGCACCAACTACTACGGCAACGAGATTCCGCGGACGGACGACATCGACGCCATCTTCCGGGCCATCATCGACGACCTTCCCCTGCCGGGCGAGGAGCGCGGCGACGAACCGGCCGCACCTCCCGTCGCCCCGACGGAACCGTCGACGGCCGTCGATCCCTCGCTGGTCTCGGTGCAGGTCTCCAACGGGTCCGACATCAGCGGGCTCGCCATGACCACGGCCAACGAGCTCGCGAACTGGGGCTTCCAGGTTGTCGGGACCGGAAACGCGGAGTCCCCCGGCCTCGCACAGACCGTCGTTCGGTACGCACCCGGCTTCATCGACGAGGCGTCCACCCTCGCGAGCACACTCGACGGCGCGGTCCTCGAGGAGACGGTCTCCCTCGGAAGCGTCGTCGAGGTGGTCCTGGGAACCGAGTTCCCCGGATTCGTGAACGCTCCCACCCCGGTCGGCGAACTGCTGCCGACGTTCGACACCGGCCTGTCGGGTGCCCCCACGGACGTCGCACTACCGACGGATCTCGCCGTCACGAACGCCGCCGACGACACCTGCCTCTGAATCGCTTCCTCGCATTCACCGGGCGTTCACCGCCTGCCTCCCCACTGCCCATCTACAGCCGAGTAAAATCGCCTCATGCGCGTGGCATACAACGAACAGATGACCGAGCTCGCCGATGTCCTCGGCGAGATGGCCGCTTTGGCCGGAAGCGCGATGGAACGCGCCACGCAGTCTCTGCTGCAGGCCGATCTCCGAATCGCCGAGGAAGTGATCGGTGAGCACGACAAGATCTCCGAGCTGAGCACGCAGGCCGAGGAGCGCTCGTTCGCCCTTCTCGCTCTCCAGGCGCCCGTCGCCGGTGACCTTCGTTCGGTGGTGTCCGGCATCCAGATCGTCGCCGACATCGAGCGCATGGGGGCACTCGCTCTGCACGTGGCGAAGATCGCTCGCCGGCGTCACCCCCAGCACGCACTTCCGGAAGAGGTGAACGGCTACTTCGCCGAGATGGGCCGCATCGCCGTCGCTCTCGGTGCCTCGGCACGCGAGGTCCTCGAGACGCGTGACCCCGAGCGCGCGGCCAAGCTGCGCGAAGAAGACGAGGCCATGGACGATCTGCATCGTCACCTCTTCACCGTCCTGATGGACAAGGAGTGGAAGCACGGCGTCGCGGCGGCCGTCGACGTGACGCTGCTGGGTCGTTTCTACGAGCGCTTCGCCGACCACGCCGTCGAGGTCGGTCGTCGCGTGATCTTCCTCGTGACCGGCAGCCTGCCCAACGACATGGAACCGGCAGCGATCGCCGCTGTCGACAAGTAACTTTCTCCACCCCGAGTGAGGGGCACCCTCGATCCGTCCCACGGGTCAGGGGTGCCCCTCATTCGTGTGTGAACGGCAACGCGCCCACGCACCCACCACGAGTGAGGGCACCCTCGGTCCGTCTCGCGAACCGAGGGTGCCCCTCACTCGTACTGTCGTGCGGTCCCACCCGCACCGCGCTCTATCCGAAGCGACCCGAGATGTAGTCCTCGGTGGCCTTCTCGGACGGGTTGGAGAAGATCTTCTCCGTGTCGTCGATCTCGATGAGGTTGCCGGGCTTGCCGGTGGCCTCGAGGTTGAAGAAGCCGGTCTGATCGCTCACGCGGGCGGCCTGCTGCATGTTGTGCGTGACGATGACGATGGTGAAGTCCTTCTTCAGCTCACCGATCAGGTCCTCGATCGCCAGCGTCGAGATGGGGTCGAGAGCCGAGCAGGGCTCGTCCATCAACAACACGTCGGGCTGCACGGCGATGGCGCGAGCGATGCACAGACGCTGCTGCTGCCCACCCGAGAGGCCGCCACCGGGCTTGTCGAGCCGATCCTTGACCTCGGTCCACAGGTTCGCGCCCTTGAGCGACTCTTCGGCGACCTGGTCCAGTTCTTTCTTGCTCCGCCCGCCCTGCAACTTCAGGCCGGCGACGACGTTGTCGCGAATCGACATCGTGGGGAACGGGTTCGGGCGCTGGAACACCATTCCGATGGTGCGACGCACGCCCACCGGGTCCACGCCGGAACCGTAGATGTCCTCGCCGTCGAGCATGACCGATCCTTCGACGTACGCACCGGGGATGACCTCGTGCATGCGGTTCAGCGACCGGAGCACGGTGGACTTACCGCAACCCGAGGGGCCGATGAAGGCGGTGACGCTGCGCGGCGGAACCGCCAGGGTCACGTTCGCCACGGCGTGGAACTTGCCGTAATAGATGTTGACGTCTTTGAGGTCGAGTCGTTTTGCCATGTCGGCTCCTGTCAGAAATTCTTGGGCGCGAACAAGCGCGAGACGAGCTTCGCGCCGATGTTGAGGACCGCGACGATGATGATGAGCGTCATCGCGGCGCCCCAGAGCCGTTCGGCGGTCAGCGGGGCCGTGCCGGCCTTCTGCAGTTCCACCATCATCAGCGGCAGCGAGGTCTGCGGTCCGCCGAACAGGTCGAAGTTGATGGAGGCCGAGGCGCCCACCAGGATCAGCACGGGTGCCGTTTCACCCATGACTCTCGCCAATCCGAGCATGATTCCGGTGACGATTCCCGACAGCGCCGTGGGGATGACGATCTTGGCGATGGTCTTCCACTTGGGCACACCGAGTGCGTACGACGCTTCGCGCAGGTCCTGCGGCACGATGCGCAGCATCTCCTCCGACGATCGGATGATGACGGGGACCATGAGCAGCACCAGCGCCAGCGCCACCGCGAAACCGGAACGATCGAAGCCGAAGGTCACGATCCACAGCGCGTAGATGAAGAGTGCCGCAACGATGGACGGAACACCGGTGAGGATGTCGACCATGAAGGTGGTCAGCTTGGCGAAGCGCGTGCCCTGGCCGTACTCGACGAGGTAGATCGCCACGAACACACCGATGGGAATGGAGATGACCGCGCAGACGAGGCCTTGCATCAACGTGCCCACGATGGCGTGGTAGGCACCGCCGCCTTCGATGAACTGCGTGATGCCGGACTGCGAGAACGTCCACCACTCGGGTGCGACGACAGCCGACAGGCCACGCGCGACGACGGTGTAGAGGACCCAGACCAGCGGAACCAGCGCGATGAGCACGGCCAGCGACACCAGTACGGTGGCCGCCGTGTCACTCGCCTTGCGGCGTGAACTGACTCCCCTGAAGGTGGGTTCCTTGACGGGACGGTCGGTGGTTGTCGTCATGCTCAGACCTTCTTTCCGGCGATCGCAGCGCGGGCGCCGGCGTTGACGACGAACGTCAGGACGAACAGCACCAGACCCGCGGCGATGTAGGCTCCGGCCTGTAGTTGGTCGTTGAATTCTGCTGCAGCCAAGGCGATCTGGGTCGCGAAGGTCGAGCCGCCGTCGAACAGCGTCCAGCCGAAGGACTCGACCGTGCTGCGGATGATGATGTAGAGCGCGATGGTCTCACCGAGGGCACGACCGAGTCCGAGCATCGACCCGCTCACGAACCCCGACTTGCCGAACGGGATGACCGTCGTGCGGACCACTTCCCAGCGGGTCGCCCCGAGAGCGAGAGCGGCCTCGATCTGCCCGCGCGGCGTCTGGACGAAAACCTCGCGGGTGACCGCGGCGATGATCGGCAGAATCATGACGGCGAGGACGATGCCACCGGTGAAGATGGTGCCGCCGCCCGCGATGGACACGGAGCCGGTGGCGAAGAGGGGGATCCACGCGAGGTTGGTGTTGAGCCAGTCGGCCAGCGGCGCGATGGCCGGGGCCAGGACGTAGAGGCCCCACAGGCCGTAGACGATCGACGGCACCGCGGCCAGCAGGTCGATGACCGAGCCCAGCGGGCCCGCGATGCGGCGCGGCGCGTAGTTCGTGAGGTAGATCGCAATGCCCAGAGCAACCGGCATGGCCAGGATCAGAGCGAACAGTGACACCGCGATGGTCACCCAGAACAGGTTGGCGACACCGAACACCATGGCCGACGTGTCGGTGGTGTTCCAGACGCCGTTGTAGGTGAAGAAATTGACCGTGTTGTTCTGCAGAGCCGGAACGGCTCGCCATACGAGGAAAGCGCCGATCGCGCCGATCAGGACGACGATCAGAACACCCGAGCCGGTGGCCAGACCCGAGAAGATGCGGTCGCCCGGCCGGACTACCGTTCCGCGCGCCTCGTGAGGGGAATCGTTCTGGGGGGATCCTGAAGATTTCATAGCCGAGGACACACTGGGCACAGTAGCCGGAGTGGTCAGGTCGGGCACAGGTCTGGTGGTCATACGCTCACTGTCGTTTCCCTCGGTGGACGTCCACGCCCCCGGCCGGCTGTGGCCGACCGGGAGACGTTTCGGATGTCAGGTCAGGCGATCGCTTCGATCGCTTCCTGCAGGCGCGCGTTGAAGTTCTCCGGAAGCGGGACGTACCCGGCTTCTTCCAGACCCTGCTGACCCTCGTTCGAGGCGGAGGTCAGGAAGGACTTGACCGCTGCCGAGGTCTCGGCGTCGTAGCCGGCCGAGCAGACGATCTCGTAGGTGGCGAGCACCAACGGGTAGGTCTCCGGCTCGCTGCTTCCGAAGAGGGCAGCGATGTCGATGACCAGGTTGTTGTTGTCGTCACCGTTGGCGAATTCCACCGTGTCGATGGCCGCCGCGGCGGTCTCGACGTTCATCTCGACCGGGCCGCTGCCGAAGTCGATGGAGGCTGCCTGCAGGCCCTCCTGCGTGACGAATCCACCCTCGACGTACGTGACGCCGCCGGGGGTCGAGCCGACCGCCTGCGCGACGCCCGAGGAGCTGTTGGCGCCTTCGCCCGCGGTGCCGTTCCAGTCGGAGCCTGCGCCGAGCGTCCACACGTCGGGTGCGGCGTCGGTCAGGAACTCCTGGAAGTTGTCGGTGGTGCCCGACGAGTCGGACCGGTAGATCGGCACGACCGGGGTGGCCGGGAGCTCGACGCCCTCGTTCAGGGCGGCGATGGCGGGATCGTTCCAGGTGGTGATCTCGCCGAGGAACATCTGGGCCACGACATCGGGGGTCAGCACGACGTTGTCGGCACCCTCGAGGTTGTAGGCGACGGCGACGGGGCCGAAGACGAGGGGCAGGTTCCACGCCTCGTTGCCACCGCAGCGGGTGGCGGCCTCGGCGGCCTGCTCGTCTTCGATGGCCGAGTCGGATCCGGCGAAGTCGACGATGTTGCTGACGAACTGGGTACGTCCGGTTCCCGAGCCGCTCGAGGTGTACTCGACGGCCTGGCCGGAGCACACGCTCGCGTACACCGAGGTGAAGTTCGCCATCGCGTTCTGCTGCGCCGACGATCCCTCACCGGTCAGCGGCGTCTTGCCTTCGCAGGTAGCGGTGGACTCGCTGGCCGCTCCGGCTCCCTCCACGTTCGCGTCGCTGCCGCAGGCGGCCAACGACATCGCGCCGGCCGCCAGTACGCCCACTAGGGCAATGCTGCGCTTCACCTGTCTCCTCCGAAAGATTGTCGGCCCGGATTCCGACCGCAGGGTCGGGGGGCACGAGAGATGCGGCTTCGCATCGAGCCGCAACGGGCAACGTCCGCTGCCCGTCAGGAAACATAAGCGGCCGTGGTGGACGGATGACTCCGCCAGGTTGAACGGAAGGTGAACAGACGGACGGAATGCCCGAATTCGCGGGCGGATCGGGGCGGTCGTGTTCGGGAGCCCGGCGGAGCCCCCCGGTCGGTGCGCCCGGTCAGGACCGTCGGGCGTAGACGGCGTCGACGTGGTAGTTCGTGAAACCCAGTCGGTCGTACGTATGCACGGCGGCCTCGTTGTCCGACTCGACGTAGAGCATCACCGCGGGCAGGCCGAGTTCGGCGAGATGGCGAAGTCCGGCCAGAGTCAGGATGCGACCGAGCCCACGCCCCTGCGCGAACGGATCGATTCCCACCACGTAGACCTCACCGATGGCCGGCTCGGCGTCGGCTGCGTGCACCTTGGTCCAGTGGAAACCGAGCACCGTCTCCGGATCGTCGGCGGAGGTCGCCACGAACAACCCCTCCGGGTCGAACCAGGATTCCGCACGGCGAGCGTCGATCTCCGACTGCGTCCAGCCGCCCTGCTCCGGGTGCCAGACGAAGGCCGCGTTGTTGACTCGCAGCAATTCGGCGTCGTCGCTCTCCCGGTAGGTACGCACCACGATGTCGTCGGGAATCACCAACGCGGGCAACGGTTCCGCAGTCGGTCGGCGCATCTGGAGCAACCGCCGAACCACGACGAGATCGAGCGCGGTCGCGACGTGTTCGGCCGCCGGCAGCTGTCCGTGCGCCCAGATGCCGGCGATCGGCGGCGCGAGAGCGCGGTCAACGAGGGCGGTTCCGACGCCGCGTCCGCGGTGATCGGGGTCGACGACGGCCTCGGCCATCGGTCCACCGTCCGCGGAATCGTCACCGGAATCCTCGTCGTGCGAGCCTCGCTCGACCGTGGCGTACCCCACGACCGTGCCGCCGAGCAGCGCGAGCACATGGGCGTCGTCCTCGGTGGCACGGATCGCCCGTACTGCCTGCTCGGACAGGGGGGCGGTGCCGTCGGCGACGGTCGCCCGCTCGATCATCGCCGAGACGGCGTCGATCTCGTCCGGAGTCGGTCGTCGCGCGGCGAACTCGAGGCGGTCGGGTGTGGTCGGCACGTCAGAAGACCGGGCCGCTCAGGGGGGCGAAGGCGTTGCCGTTGGACACCGATCGCCCCGGACCGGGACCCGCATCGACCGAGGGGCCGGACTCGACGGAGGGGCCGCGGTCGATGGCGATGCCGCCGTCGACACCCGTCGCGGCGCCACCGTCACCCGAACCGCCGTCACCCGATCCGTCGTCGGATCCGGGCCTGGTCGCACCTCGACTGGGACGAACCGCCTTGTAACCCACGTTGCGGACCGTGCCGATCAGCGATTCGTATTCGCTGCCGAGCTTCGCCCGGAGCCGACGCACGTGGACGTCGACGGTGCGGGTGCCGCCGAAGAAGTCGTAGCCCCACACCTCCTGAAGGAGCTGGGCGCGGGTGAAAACTCGGCCCGCATGCTGGGCCAGATACTTGAGGAGTTCGAACTCCTTGTAGGTGAGGTCGAGCGGACGGCCGCGAAGTCGCGCGGTGTACGTCCCCTCGTCGATCACCAGTTCACCCAGAGTGATCTTTCCCGACGCCTCGGGGCTGGCCACTCCGCCGTGGCGGCCGACCAGCAGGCGCAGCCGCGCATCGAGTTCGGCCGGACCGGTGGTGGGCAGAAGGATGTCGTCGAGACCCCACTCGGCGTTGACCGCGACCAGTCCGCCCTCGGTCAGGACCGCGACGACAGGGATGGCCGACCCGGCGCTGCCGAGCAGTCGGCACAGCCCGCGGGCGGCGGCCAGATCCGTGCGCGCGTCCACGAGAGCGATGTCGGCACTCCCGGCTTCCAGCAACGAGGAGACCTCGGTGGGCGCGGGGCGCACGGTGTGCGCCAGCAGTGTCAGAGAAGGAAGGACCGCATCGGGATCCGGGTCGGAGGTCAGAAGCAGCAGTTCCATCGTTGCCCCATCTCCTCGTCGACCGTCGAGCGCCATCGCATCGGAAGACAGACTAGCGCGTTGTGGCCGGGTACCGTTTCTACCGACTCACCGAACGGCTCGAGAGGACACGTGTGCGAAAACTGATCGCCGGACTGGTCATCGTCCTCGTGGGGGCACTGGCGATCGATTTCGGTACCGCGGCGTACGCCGAATACCGGGTCTCGCGGGCGCTGCGCGACGGCGGCGATCTCACGTCCGACCCCGAGGTGACGATCTTCGGCTTCCCGTTCCTCACCCAGCTGGCGAACGGCCGGTACGGGCGCGTGGAGATCCGGGCCCAGAACGTCCCCACCGATTACGTCGACCAGGTGACCATCGAGGCCGTACTTCGCGGAGTCGACATTCCCACCGGCGACCTTCTGGACGGTTCGGTCGGCACGGTTCCGGTGGACGAGCTCGAGGGTCGCGTCCGCATCGACGCCACCGATCTCGGTCGCTTGTTGAACGTTCCCGACCTTGAGGTTTCCGCTCCCCCGGCCGATCCTTCGGACGGCACGGGCGGATCCGGTGGGTCCGGGCCGGTCACCGCCGGTTCGGTCGTGCTGACGGGCACCGTCTCCCTGGGGCCCCTCGACACCGAGGTCAGCGTGACGGCCGACCTCGTCCTCGAGGGGACGGCGGTGTCCATCATCGCGTCGGACCTGTACTTCGGTCCCGAGGGTGCGGCCGATTTCACCGTTCCGGAACTGCTGAAGCCGACCGTTCTCGGTCTGTTCACGAGGCGCATCGACAGTCAGGAACTGCCCTTCGGCATCACCCCGACGACGGTGTACGCGGAGGGCGGTCAGATCGTCATCGAGGGCACCGCGACCGACCTCGCCGTCGAGCTCGACACGATGCGCACACCGTGACCGGTCTCACGGTTCTGGCCGTCGTCCTGGTCCTGGCCCTGGTGGTCGGCCTCGTGCTGCGGCGACGCGAAGGCGCCGTCCGCGCGTCGTCGACCGCAGCGGTGTCCGCCACCCGGCAGGCATCCCTGCGAACCGCCGGCATCGAACCGACCCCGGCCGCGATCACGGTTCTGCACTTCTCGGCCACCTGGTGCGGTCCGTGCGCGGCGGTCCGCCGCATCGTCGGTACGGTCGCCACCGATCTCGCCGCGGACGGGCTCGACGTCCGCGACGTCGAGGTCGACATGGACGACAATCCCGCGCTGGCCCGCGAGATGGGCGTCATGTCGCTCCCGACCACATTCGTGCTCGACGCCTCCTTGGTCGAACGCTCACGGGCGTCGGGAGTGCCCACTGCGCGCGACCTGGGCGGCGCGATCCGCGCGGCCGCCGAGCGTTCGGCGTAACCGAGGACACACCCGACGCGACGCGAACCGCCCGGGACTGGGTACGATGTCCTCGTGACCGACAGCCAGGAGCTCATGCTCACCCGACGCCGCACAGTGGACCTGTGTCGCCTCGGTGGTTGTTGCTGCCGTTGCCGCTGACGATTCGCCGACGCCGCGTAGTCCGATCCCCGACGCGTTCTCCTCTCGCGAGAACCGTTCGATCCGTCTCGACGCCCCGCCGACGCGTCGGTGCCACCGATGTCCGGTGTGCCCGTCCCCGGTCGACTTCTTCCCCAATCGCACGCCCTCACACCGCAGGAGCCCGTCGAGTGTCCACTCCCAGTACCGCAACCACCGCGCAGGTGGACGTCCGCGGTCCCCGCTTCGTCGCCTGGGTCACCACCGCCGTCCTGGTGATCACGCTGGTGCTTTCCACGATCAGCGTTCCGGCCGCGGCAGTTCTGATCGCACTCCAGACCGCCGTGTTCGCGTTCGGAGCGGTGCGGGGACCGTCCGCTCACCCCTACGGCCGCTTGTTCGCCGCCGCCGTCAAGCCTCGCCTCGGTCCGACCACGGAGACCGAGCCCACCACTCCCCTGCGCTTCGCTCAGGGACTCGGTTTCGCGTTCGCTCTGGTGGGAACCCTCGGGTTCGCACTCGGAAGCCCGATCGTGGGAACCGTCGCCACCGGCTTCGCTCTGTTCGCCGCACTGCTGAACGCGGCGTTCGGAATCTGCCTCGGCTGCAAGATCTACCCCCTGGTCAGTCGCTTCCGCACGGCCTGACCGACACACGTTCGTTCCGCTGTCAGCACCTCACCTCGACGGACACCGATGTCGAGGGTCATCGCACCGAAAGGAATCACATGGCTCGCTCCGATGTCCTGGTCTCCGCAGACTGGGCCGAGCAGAACCTGTCCGCTCCCAAGACCGTCTTCGTCGAGGTCGACGAGGACGCCAGCGCCTACGACGGTGGCCACATCGAAGGCGCCGTCAAGTTGGACTGGAAGAAGGATCTGCAGGATCCCGTCCGTCGTGACTTCCTGAACCAGGAGCAGTTCTCGGACCTCCTGTCCTCCAAGGGAATCGCGAACGACGACACCGTGGTCCTGTACGGCGGGAACAACAACTGGTTCGCCGCCTACGCCTACTGGTACTTCAAGCTCTACGGCCACGAGAACGTCAAGCTCATCGACGGTGGCCGCAAGAAGTGGGAACTGGACGGCCGCCCCCTCTCCAGTGCGACCGTCACTCGTGAGGGCACGCACTACAGCGCCGGCACCCCGGACCTGAGCATCCGCGCGTTCCGCGACGAGGTCATCGACGCCATCGGCAACAAGAACCTCATCGACGTCCGTTCTCCCGACGAGTTCTCCGGCAAGATCCTCGCTCCGGCCCACCTGCCACAGGAGCAGGCGCAGCAGCGCGGCCACGTGCCGTCCGCGATCAACATCCCGTGGAGCAGCACCGCCAACGAGGACGGCACCTTCAAGACGGACGAGGCCCTCGCGGCCCTGTACGAGGAGAAGGGCTACGACGACTCGAAGGCCACCATCGCGTACTGCCGCATCGGTGAGCGGTCGAGCCACACCTGGTTCGTCCTCAAGGAACTCCTCGGCAAAGAGGACGTCAAGAACTACGACGGCAGCTGGGTCGAATACGGCTCCCTCGTCGGAGCACCCATCGAATTGGAGGTTCGCTGATCATGTGTGGAGCACCGACACAGGGCCAGACCATTCCCGCCGGGGTCGACGTGGAGAAGGAGACGGTCATCACCGGCCGTGTTCTCGCGAAGTCCGACGGCCAGCCGGTCGGCGGCGCGTACGTCCGACTTCTCGACAGCACCGGAGAGTTCACGGCCGAGGTCGTCGCGTCGGGAACCGGTGACTTCCGGTTCTTCGCGGCCCCCGGAACCTGGACGCTGCGGGCACTGTCGTCCACCGGCAACGGTGACGTGACGATTTCCCCCGACGGCGCGGGAATCCACGAAGCGGAGATCAGCGTCGGCGCCTGACGCCTTCGACCAGATCCACGAACGGCCCGGTACCTCGCGGTACCGGGCCGTTCTCGTGCTCGAGACCCGACGTTCGAGACCCCGACGTTCGAGACCCCGACGTTCAGGCTCCGGGGATCGCCGGGATTCCCACGGACCGCAGGAATTCCTCCCAGGAGTACGGCACGGTCTCCGTGTCGGGAGCCGGCGGGGCGAGGTAGCCGGGATTCACGGGCGGAATCACCCGCGGCCGATCGCCCGGCTCCGCGTCGCCCGTGGTCGATGCGGTCGGCTCGGTGGGAGCCGGCTCCACGGTTGTCGGCTCGGCGTCGTTGCGCTCGCTCTGCTCGCGCGCGAGGTCGCTGATCCAGCGAATCATCTTCTCGCTTTCCCAGTCCCGGCCGTTGTCCGGGAAGTTGTCCCAGTAGTAGAGGTGCTGGAGGAACCCGAGCTCGAGGTACGGCTTCTCCCACAGCTGCGGGATGTCGCGGTTGTCCTCGTCGAATCCGACGATCTCGGCGTCGATCTTGGCCGCGATGACGTCGCGTCCCGGGCCGGTCGCCCACTGCAGGGCGTCGGCCACCTCGTCGGGCGTCGGGGCCGGATCCTCGGGCGTCGGCGTCGTCTGGTCCGACAGCCGCACCATGACATCGAGGACCGACTCCTCCGACGTCGCGAACTCGGGGTTCGCGAAGACGTACGCCACCGTGCGCGCCGCGAGCGCCGACGATGCGTCCGCGAGCCCGGTGACCGTCGTACCCGGGTCGAACAGGGTGAAGTGCACCTGGCCGAGAACGTTCAGCGCCATCGGCAGCACCCCGAGCCGCTCCGGGGCGGCGCACGCGATGTCCACGGGACGGCACGCCCACTGGATCTTGTCGGTCAGCGTCCCGTAGTCCTTCTGATCCGAGGACATGAACCCGCCGCCCTCCGGTCCGGGCTCGCCGAGCGAGGGCGTGCCCACCGGCCGATAGGGATCGCCGACGAGCGCGATGCCGGCGATGTCGTCGGCGGTGATGAACGCGTCGTCCGGGCGGGAGCCGATGTCCACCGCCAGCCGTTGGACGACCTCGGCCCCCACGCTGTAGCCGAACATGACGTACTTGGTGCGCTCACCGCACTTCGTCTTGTTCTCCTCCATCAGGCGTGTCGTCGACGCCATGCCCTCGCGCACCGAATCCTGATACGTCGGGTTCGGTGTCTCGATACCGATGCCGTACTCGGACGCGTACGGAACGTAGACCCACCCGACCCGGCCCGGATACTCGGCGTTGGCCTGACCGGCCGGGACGGTCACGTTCCCCACCCAGTTCGACCACGGCAGACGATCTTCCTCGTCCAGCGGATTGCGGTCGCTCGACGAATCGGTGGCCCCGGTGATGGCGACGACCAGGACATCGGGGCAGTCCTGCGCGTAATTGTTCGGATCCAGGTCGATGCGATCCCCACGTCCGACGATGCCGTCTCGCAGATCTTGCTCGATCGACTCCGGACTGATCGCCTCCAGCCCCTGCTCGCGCAGACCCAGCGGGTCCGGATACGGCGCCGGCCGGGGGTAGTACCCGTCGGCATCGGGGCTCGACGGCTCCGCCACCACCACGGCGCTGCCGCCGGCCATGGCCAACGCTGCCGCGCACGCCACCACCACGCAACGGACGGCTACCCGTCCGCGGCCCTCACGGGCACGCATCACCTCGCGAATCGGCATCCGCCCACGCATCACTGACCCCCATGGTTCGCGCGCACCGACTCGGGCGCGATCGTTCGCGTGTGCCGACGTGATCCGCGAGTGCCGTAGTCGGCACGCTTCGTCGGCAACGAGATCCGACCCTACGAGACCGGCCGGGCCTGCGGAGGCAGACGAGGTTGTCACCCGTCACAGCGTCCACGCGCGAGCCGACCGGCGTCCGCGAGTCCCCGGGGCCCGGTCTACAATCGAAACGTGGTCATCTTCTTCGAAGCTCTGCTGGTCCTGGCGTCGATTCTCATCGCCTGGTTCTCGCTGTACGTCGTGTACCGCTTGGTCACCGACGAGTCGTGAGCCAGAGCCCGGAGGACAGCACTCCCGCCCGGGTCCCGGCCGACGCCAACCCCTCCGCCCTCAGTGGTACGGAGGCGGTGGCGCATGCCGAGGATCGCGCGCGGCTCACCGCTGCACGCAACATCCCGCCGATCCCCGATCTCGCGGCGCCCGACGACACGGCCAACGTACGTCTGGGTGAGGACATCGCCCACGACATGCTCGCGCTGCTTCCCCTCGTCGGGGTGTGGCGTGGCATCGGCGAGGGCCACGACGAGCAGACCGGTGACTACCCGTTCGGTCAGCAGATCGTCGTCAGCCACGACGGCGGGCCGTACCTGAACTGGGAATCACGAACCTGGCGCCTCGGTGACGACGGAGCGTATGCGGGGGCCGATCTGCGCGAGTCCGGCTTCTGGCGCGTCAGCGGAACCGGTGCGCCCGGCGCCGAGGACGAGGAGACCCTCGAACTTCTCCTCACCCACGCGTCCGGTCTCATCGAGCTGTACTACGGACGCGCTCTCAATCAGGCGTCGTGGGAACTCGCCACCGACGTGGTCATCCGATCCACGTCGGCCGCCGTCGTCGGTGGGGCCAAGCGTCTCTACGGCATCGTCGAGGGCGGAGACCTCGCGTACGTCGAGGAGCGTGTAGGCGCCGACGGCGAACTCGCTCCGCGGTTGTCGGCGCGGCTGTCGCGCTACGTGGGCTGAGTCAGCCCGCCGCCTTCTCGTCGTCGTTCTCCGACTTCTCGTCACGCGATGTCGCCGAGCCGGATTCCTCGTCCCAGTCCGCGAACGCGGTACCGGACACGGTGCCGCCGGTTCCCTCCACCGTCACGCATTCGCGGGCGCCGGTCTCGTAGCGCGCGTTGAGCCCGTCCATCTTCTCACCGGCCCGGTCCAGGTCCTCCTGGCTGATGTCCGGTCCCACGGTCTCGTCCTGAGCCGTCGATCGCGTGCGCGTTTCGTCGGTTCCGTTCGTGGCCTGGTCGTCCATGGCCTGGTCGTCCATGGCCTGGTCGTCCATGGCCTGGTCGTCGTCGTGGCTGCGTTCTGCGTCGTTGCTCCCCATGTCCGTCAGCGTGACACACGAGCACCCGGCCGGAGGGCGAACGAGCAACTCCGCAGCAGCCGGCCGGTCCCGAGATCGACGGTCCCCGTCCACGAACGACAGCGACCCCCGAGCCCTACCGGAGCGAACGAAAGTCGTTGCGCCGGTCTCGGTCTGGACGGACCGAGGGCTCGGGGGTCGGGTAGCTGCCTGGTATTCGCTGCGCCGCTCGCGCGGTGAGCAAAGAACCGTCAGCGGTTGCGGCTAGCGGGCAGCCACCTCACGCGTCCTAGAGTCATACAATCTCAGACCACCTCCTCTCTCGTGTACGGACAACGGTACGCGCGGATCGGCGAGGGCGGCAACGAATTTTTCTCGAAGCGAACGTCACCGTGCTCGTCGGCGGTCCGAGCACCGGTTCAGACCGTGATCGCGGCGTCCACCAGAGCGCGAATGTCGTTGTCCGCGTCCGAAGCTCGGTAGTGCGTTGCGTCGAGTCGTTGCACCTTTGCGGCCAGCGTCACCGAGGACACCAGCCAGACGCTGTCGGCGAGCAAGAGATCGGCCACCCGCAGGGGTGCGTGGGAGCATTCCCACCCCTCACCGCGGGCCGCGTCGAACAGAGCATCCACGGTGGTGCCACGCAGGACGCCGTGCTCGGTCGGCGGTGTCACCATCGTCTGCCCCGTCACCGCCACCACGGTCGATCGTGGACCCTCGAGGACGAACCCTTCGGTACTGCGGAACACCACGTCGTCGAAGCCGATCTCCCGAGCGTGGCGCAAGGCCGCCATGTTGGTGGCGTACGACAGGGTCTTGGCGCCGAGCAGTTGCCAGGGCGCAGATTCGGCGAGCGTGATCGAGAAGCCGCGGGGAAGCACGGTCGCGGACACGCCCTCGGCCCGAGCGCGGTGCACGCGGTCGGGTACCGACGCGATGGACACGAACGCCGTCACCCCGCCGTCGCCGCCTTCACGACCCCGGCTCAGGAACAGTCGAATAGCACCCTCGTGGTCGGACGGCCACTCGCCGATCGCGGTGGCCACCGCGGTCGACCACTGTCGGTGATCGGGTTCGGGAAGATCCAGCATGCGCGCCGACGCGGTCAACCGATCGAGGTGCGCCTGGAGTCGACACGGCGTGCCCCCACGCAGCAGAACGGTCTCGAACGCTCCGTCGCCGCGCACTCCGCCGAGGTCGTCGGCGTGCAGGATCGGCGCCTCCGGGTCACGAACATCACCGTCGAGCGAGACGAGTACCCGTGCAGTCATGCTCCGAGGGTAGTGGCGCAACCGGTCCCCTCCGCACATGGTCGGTGTACTCGTAGACTGGAGCCGTGTCCGACACCGCGAACGTTCCGGCCTCCTCCTCCCCCGCGACACCGAGTCCCTCCCCCATCACGCGTCGTCCCGGCGCCGTGAACAGCCCGTCGGACAGCCCCGACACCGGTACCGCCTGGCACTACGGCGATCCGTTCGGCGAACAACGCGCCGCGATCACCACCGCCGCCGTGATCGACCGATCCACTCGGTCGGTCATCGCGATCACCGGTGAAGAACGTCTGACCTGGCTGCACACCATTTCCAGCCAACACATCGCCGAGCTCGCGGACGGGCGGTCGGCGGAGAACGCGAGTCTGGATGTCAACGGACGCGTCGAGGACCACTTCGTCCTCACCGACCTCGCGGGCACCACGTGGATCGACACGGAGCCGTCCCGCGGCCCCGGGCTCCTGGGGTTCCTGAAGAAGATGGTGTTCTGGGCGAAGTCCGCTCCTCGCGACGGCGCCGAGCTCGCCGTGTTGTCGCTGATCGGGCCGAAGGCGCCGTCCATCCTGCGCTCGATCGAGATCGACGTACCCGAGGCCCCGTACGACGCCGTGCCCCTGGGCGCCGACACCACGGGATTCGTCCGCCGGATGCCGTGGCCCTCGCGCACGGATTCGTTCGACCTCCTCGTACCGCGCGCCGACCTCGAGGAATGGTGGGCCCGGCTGGTCGTCGCCGGGGCACACGAGGCCGGAAGCTGGGCGTACGAGGCGCTGCGCGTCGAGGCCGTACGCCCGCGCGTCGGCCGCGACACGGACGAGCGCACCATCCCGCACGAGGTCGGCTGGATCGGTGGGGTGAGCGAATTCGGCGCGGTCCACCTCGACAAGGGGTGTTACCGAGGTCAGGAGACCGTCGCTCGCGTGCACAATCTGGGCAAACCGCCGCGGCGCCTCGTATTGTTGCACCTCGACGGGTCGGCCGACGGACGCCCGGAGACCGGCGACGACGTGACCTTCGGCGGCCGGAACATCGGTCGCATCGGCACCGTGGTCGACCACTTCGAGCTCGGCCCCATCGCGTTGGCGTCGATCAAGCGGTCGGTACCGCAGGACACCACGCTCGACGCGGGCCCGTGCGCGGCCTCGATCGATCCGGACAGCTACGCGGAGGATTCCACCGTGCAGGCCGGGCGAGCCGCGGTCGACAGGTTGCGTGGACGGTGACCACCGTGCCTGGAGAAGGCCGGATCCTCGCGGTCTGCGTCGTCCACGAGGTGCTTCCGCTCAGCCGACCCGCCGTGGTCGATTCCGCGATCGACAAGCGTCCCGTCGCAGGACCCGTACCCGTCGGTGAACTCGGTTTGACCGGAGATCTGTCCTGCGACACCGACTTCCACGGCGGGTCCGAACAGGCCGTGTACGCCTACGCCGAATCGGAAGCGCAGCGGTGGTCGACGGAACTGGGCCGCGAACTCCCACCGGGGTGGTTCGGCGAGAACCTTCGCGTCGACGGTGTTGCAGTGACCGATGCCGTCGTCGGATCGCACTGGGACGTGGGTACCGCGGTCCTCGAGGTCACCATTCCGCGGTATCCGTGCGGCACCTTCGCCAAGTGGAGCCACGAACCACGATGGGTCACCCGTTTCACCGAGCGTGCCGACGTCGGCACCTACTTGCGGGTGGTGCGCCCCGGCATCGTCTCCGCCGGCGACGCGGTCCGCGTCACCCGTGTCCCCGACCACGGGGTCACGGTGCGGAACGTGTTCACCGGTGAGCGCCCCGACGAACTCCGACGGCTCCTCGAGATCGAGGGGTTGACGCCGAAGGTCTACCGGGACGCTCGGCGCGCGCTGGACCGCGTGGCGCGAGCAGCGCGCAAGGCCGCTCCCGCCCCGTGATTCTGATTACTGCCCGCGTCCGAGGGTGATCGGCTCCAGAGATCGTGCTGACAGATGCGCGTCGAGATTCCGCACCGCATCGCGTGCAGTGCGGCCGACGCCGATGAGCGTCGCGGATGCCGGGCCGGTCCAGTCGCCGTAGCCGAGGAAGATCAGGGTGGGTTCGCCGCGGAGGTGGTTGTCCTCCAACGCGATTCCCTGCGTGCCGCTCGACTGCCCCTCGGTCGATTGCAGGTGCAGCGGTCGCAGATGCCGGAGCGCGGGACGAAAACCGGTGCACCAGATGATCACGTCCACCGCCTCCACGTGATCGCCGCTCGTCACGCCGTCCGGTACCAGGGCGGAGAAGATGGGGGTCGCGCGGAGCACGCCGCGGTCCCGCGCGTCCTTCACCGGCGGGACCATGACGATGTCGCCGAGTCCGGCGACTCCGGACGAATCCGGGTCACCCGCGGCGAGCGCCCGGGATCGTTCGCTCGCGACGTCGAACAACACTCGACCGTCCACGTCGTCCGGGAGGAATCTCGGTTCGCGTTCGGTGAACCACACCGTGTCCGTCACGGTGGAGACCTCGGCGAGGATCTGCGCGGCGGAGTTTCCTCCACCCACCACGGCGACTCTCCGTCCGGCGAAGGCATCCGGAGCGACGTACGCCGCGGCGTGCAGTTGTGTTCCGGCGAAATCTCGCATCCCGGGGTACGTCGGCCAGAACGGACGCGAGAAGGTGCCGGTCGCGTTGATCACCGCTGCGGCGGTGAAGGATTCGACATTCGTCTCCACTCGGTAGCCCGTGTCGGTCCGATGCACCGCCTCCACTCGCACGGTACGCCGTACCGGTAGGTCGTATCGCTCCTCGTACCGGGTGAGGTAATCCACCACGTGCGATCCGGGCGGGAATCCACGTGGCCACGGCGGCATCGGCCACCCCGGCAACCGGGAGTGCTCGGCCGGGGAGAACAGGTGCAGTGATTCCCAGTACCGCGACCACGACCCACCGGGCTCGGGTCGATCGTCCAGAATCACGAAACTCGAGCCGGCCCGCCGCAGGTAGTACCCGGCGGCCAATCCGGACTGGCCGCCGCCGATCACCACCACGTCCACGGACGTGCCGATCAGATGGTCCGTTCGAGAAGGCGGGCGGCCAATTCGTCGACGCGCGCGGCGATGTCGTCGCGAACCAGTCGCATTCTCTCGATACCGTCGATGCCGCGCTCCGACGGCTCGTCGGTGTCCCAGTTCAGATACGTGGGACCGTCGACCACGTCGACGCGCGCTTCGCCGCCGAGGGTGACGACGTAGTCCATCCGCGCCAACAGTTCCGGGTCGATCGGCTTGGGCTGCTCACCGGTCAGGTCGACGCCGACCTCGAGCAGGGATTCGGCGGACAGGGCGTTGACCGCGGTCCCCGGCTTGGTCCCCGCAGAGTGCACGTCGACGGTGCCCCCCACTGCGTTGCGCATCAAGCCGGCCGCCATCTGCGACTTGCCGCCGTTCTTGACGCAGACGAAGAGGACGCTGGGAATGCTCATGCGCGCGAACCCGTCTGCGCCGGAACCAGTTCGGCGATCAGGTCCTCGACCATGACCTTGATCCGGTCGCGGATCGGCCGCACCGCCTCGACGCCCTTGCCGGCCGGGTCGGGCAACGCCCAGTCGCGGTAGCTGACACCGGGGAACACCGGGCACGCGTCGCCGCAACCCATGGTGATGACGACGTCGGAGGTCTGGACGGCGTCGGAGGTGAGAACTTTGGGTGACTGCGCCGAGATGTCGATGCCGAGTTCGGCCATCGCCTCGACGGCGGCGGCGTTGATCGAGTCCGCCGGAGCGCTTCCGGCGGAACGGACCTCGACGGTGTCACCGGCGAGGTGACCGAGGAATCCGGCGGCCATCTGGGACCGTCCCGCGTTGTGGACACAGACGAACAGCACGCTGGGGGTGTCGGACATCAGGACTTCCTCGTCTCCGGTGGTGTGGCCGACTCCGATGATGTGGCCGGGGTGGAAGAGAGCTGGGGATGAAAACGCTTGCGCAGCGCGAGCGAGACGTAGACCAGACCCACCAGCACCGGTACCTCGATCAGCGGACCGACGACGCCCGCCAGCGCCTGCCCCGAGGTGGCTCCGTACGTCGCGATGGCCACCGCGATCGCCAGTTCGAAGTTGTTACCGGCCGCGGTGAAGGCCAGGGTGGTGGTGCGCTCGTACCCCAGCCCCATCGCGGCACCCAGGGCGTAACCGCCGCCCCACATCACCGCGAAGTACACGAGCAGAGGCAGGGCGATGCGGACGACGTCGAGGGGCTGCGAGGTGATCTGGTCGCCCTGCAGGGCAAAGAGGATGACGATGGTGAACAGCAGGCCGTAGAGCGCCCACGGTGCGATCCTCGGGATGAACTTGGTCTCGTACCACTCCTGCCCCTTGGCCTTCTCACCGAAGTAGCGCGACGCGAAGCCGGCCACGAGCGGTATCCCCAGGAAGATCAGGACCGACTTGGCGATCTGCCACGGCGACGCCTCGATGGTGGACTGCTCGAGCCCCAGCCAACCGGGAAGCACGGACAGGTAGAACCAGCCGAGTATCGCGAACATGAAGACCTGGAACACGGAGTTGATCGCCACCAGGAAGGCGGCGGCCTCGCGGTCGCCACAGGCGAGATCGTTCCAGATGATGACCATGGCGATGCAGCGCGCGAGGCCCACGATGATCAGGCCGGTGCGGTATTCCGGGAGGTCCGGGAGGAAGAGCCACGCCAGGGCGAACATCAGGAGCGGTCCCAGGATCCAGTTCAGGACCAGGGATCCGACGAGCAAGCGCTTGTCGCCGGTGATGGCGCCCATCCGGTTGTAGCGCACCTTCGCCAACACCGGGTACATCATGACGAGAAGTCCGATGGCGATGGGGAGCGAGACACCGTCGACCGAAATCGTCGACAACGCTTCGTCGAGTCCGGGGATCAGGCGACCGAGCAGAAGGCCTGCGACCATCGCGACGCCGATCCACACCGGCAGGTATCGATCCAGGGTGGACAGTTTGCCGACGACGGCGGGTTGTTCCGCGGTGTTCGTGTCGGTGCTCATCCGGCCACCGCGATTGCGTCGTCGTTCACGGCGATACCGTCCGGCTGCTCGACCATCAGCGGCTCGGTGTCCACCAGGACGGCGGCGAGCTGGCGGAGGGCGGACGGCGCCGCCCGGTAGTACACCCAGGTCCCGCGACGCTCGCACTCGAGGATGCCGGCGTTCCGCAGCACCTTCAGGTGGTGGGAGATGGTGGGCTGCGACAGATCGAACGAGTCGGAGATGTCGCACACGCAGGCTTCGCCGCCGTCGTGGCTCGCGACCAGCGAGAGAAGCCGCAGCCGGACGGGGTCACCCAACGCCTTGAACATGCCGGCGAGATCGTCGGCCCAGTCCTCGGTCAGCGGTTCTCGGGTGAGCGGGGAGCAACAGGGCGCGGACGCCACCGCCTCTGAATTCGACATGCGTCTATATTGACGTTTGTCGAATCAATCCGCAACCGCCGGCCTCCCCGCCCTCCGACGTGGCGTTACGCCGTCGCGACGTGCCCGCGCCCACTCCCGCTCCCGAATCGCTCGCGGGACACCGCTCACCGTGGAAGCGCAGAGTCGTTTCGCACGCTAGAGTGTCCTACAGGAAGAACACACAATCAGACGGGGCCGCCAAAAATTCCCAGGCCGCCCCGCTATTCGCGAGGGGGTTAGCCATGGGCCGCGGCCGGGCTAAGGCAAAACAGACCAAAGTTGCGCGTGAGCTGAAGTACAGCTCTCCGTCGACGGACTTCGAGAGCCTCCAACGAGAGCTCGCCGGATCCCCTGACTCGCACCTCCACGGCATCGCCGAACGGGACACCTCCCGCCAGGACGATGACGAGTACGAAGACTGGCGGCGCTGATGACCGACGCGTCCACCGCGCTGCCGTAAGTCGGCTGAATCCACGAATGCGGGGCACCCAACGGGTGCCCCGCATTCGTCGTCTCCTACTTCGGGTCTGCCCGCTCAGAACCGGGGGTGATTACCCGCCAACACCGCTCGTTCCTCGGCGTCGGCCGACCGACGCACGGAGCCGAGCGTCCAGCAGTCGATGTGCCGAGCGGTGAGCACGGCCAGGGCCCGGTCGACGTCTTCCGGTGCCACCACCGCGACCATGCCGACGCCCATGTTGAACGTCTTCTCCATCTCGACCCGCTCGACACGGCCGCGCTGGGCGATCATCGCGAACACCGGAGCCGGACTCCAGGTCCCGCGGTCCATCTCGGCGGTCAACCCGGCCGGCATGACGCGGGCGAGGTTGGCAGCCAGTCCGCCGCCCGTGACGTGGCAGAACGTGCGGACGTCGGTCTCGGCCGCCACCGCCAGGCAGTCCTTCGCGTAGATACGCGTCGGCTCGAGCATCTCCTCGCCCAGCGTGCGCCCGAACTCCTCGACGTAGCCGGTCAACGACATGCGGCTGATGTCCAGCAGAACCTTGCGGGCCAGCGAGTATCCGTTGGAGTGCAGACCCGACGATCCCATGCCGATGATCACGTCGCCCGGGCGTACCCGGTCCGGTCCGAGCACCGCGTCGGCCTCGACGACGCCGACTCCGGTGGCCGACAGATCGTATTCACCGTCGGACATCATGCCGGGGTGCTCCGCGGTCTCCCCACCGAGCAGGGCGCAACCCGCGGCGATGCAACCGTCCGCGATGCCCTTCACCAACTCGGCGACGTGCTCCGGGACCACACGGCCCACGGCGATGTAGTCCTGCAGGAACAGCGGTTCGGCTCCGCAGACCACGAGGTCGTCGACGACCATGGCCACGAGGTCGAGTCCCACGGTGTCGTGCTTGTCCAGAGCCTGAGCGATGGCCAGCTTGGTACCGACACCGTCCGTGGACGCCGCGAGCAGCGGCTCCCGGTACCCGCCCTTGAGCGCGAAGAGACCGGCGAATCCACCGAGTCCGCCCATGACCTCGGGCCGGGTGGCGCGCTTGGCCATCGGTGCGAACAGTTCGATGGCCCGATCACCGGCCTCGATGTCCACCCCCGCCGCGGCGTACGACGCGCCCCCGCTTCGCGAGGCGCTCGCATCGTCGGTCGCGCCGTGCTGGTGGGTCTCATCGGTCATGGGTGTACTGCTCCAGCCTGTGTCGCACGCTCGACGCGCACTGTGGGGTGTCCGGTCAGGGCGTTCGCCCGCCCGATTGCGCCCTTACGGTACCGGAGGAGGCCGACCTCGCCACACGGCCGGGACGCGGTGTCGACGGGCATCAGAGCCTCGCGCGAGCGGCCACGTCATCGCGGTGGCCGGCTTCGGTCCACCTCCGGCCGCGGAATGGCCGCGATCAGGCGTCGGGTGTACTCCTGCTCGGGTGAGCGCAGGATCTGCCACGGCGTTCCGAGCTCCACGAGGGCACCGTGCCGCAGGACCGCGACGCGGTGGGCGAGCCGGTCCACCACCGCCAGGTCGTGACTGATGAACAAGCACGCGAAGCGCAGCTCGCGCTGCAACTCCTCGAACAGGTCCAGCACCGCCGCCTGCACGGACACGTCGAGCGCACTCGTCGGTTCGTCGGCGACCAGCAGGTCCGGCTTCAACACCAGTGCACGGGCCAGAGATGCGCGCTGACGCTGCCCGCCGGACAGCTCGTGCGGATACCGCCGATCGGTCCCGGCCGGCAGTTGGACGGCGTCCAACCACTCGGTGACGGTCTTCTGGATCTCGGCTCGCGGTACCCCGTGCACGATCATCGGCTCCGCGACGCATCTTCCGACGGTCAGTCGCGGGTTCAGAGAAGTCGACGGATCCTGGAAGACGAACCCGAATCGCCTTCTCAGCTCCTTGAGCTGCGCGCGTTTCAGGGACGCGACGTTCTGCCCGAGCACGTCGACGCGTCCTCCAGTGGGCTTCTGGAGCGCGGCGACGCAGCGTCCGATCGTCGATTTCCCCGATCCGGATTCCCCCACCAGCCCGAGCGTCTCACCGGACCGCACGTCGAAGCTCACCGAGTCGACGGCTCGGAATCGCGGCTGCCCGACGCCACCGGGGAACTCCACGACCAGATCGCGCACCGAGAGGACCGGGGCACCGCCGAACTCGGCCTCCGCCGTCGGCGGCGCGGCACTCAGCGTCGGCACGGCGGCCAGCAGGGTGCGGGTGTATTCGGCCTTCGGCGCGTCGAACAGGTCGTGGACCGTGGCCTCTTCGACGATCTCACCGTCCTTCATCACGATCACACGGTCCGCCAGGTTCGCCACGACGCCCATGCTGTGCGTGATCAGCACGATCGCGCACCCCAATCGATCCTTGAGGTCGCGCAGCAGATCCAGGATCTCCGCCTGCACGGTCACGTCGAGCGCGGTGGTCGGCTCGTCGGCGATGATCACCTTCGCGTTGCCCGAGACGGCGATCGCGATCATCACCCGCTGCTTCTGCCCTCCGGACAACTCGTGCGGGAAATATCCGAACCGACGCTCCGGGTCGGGTAGTCCCACGAGATCCAGCAGTTCGATCGCCCGCTGCCGCGCGGCCTTCTTGTCGGGGACCCGACCGTCGGGACCGGGGTGCGCCCGTAGCGCCTCGACGATCTGGAAGCCCACCGTGAAGAGCGGATCCAGTGCGCTGCCTGGTTCCTGGAAGATCATCGCGATGGCGGAGCCGCGCAGATCCCGCCACTGCTTGCTCGTCAGTGCGGTCACGTCGCGATCGGCGAGCGTGACCGTGCCCCGGACCTGCGCGGTGGTCGGCAGCAGACCGATCGCGGATCGCACGCTGACCGACTTGCCGGACCCCGACTCCCCCACCACCGCGACGACTTCCCCCGGCACCACGGAGAACGAGACCCCGCGGACGGCGTTCACCGGCCCGGCGTCGGTGTCGAAGGTGACCGACAGCGCGTCCAGGGCGAGCGCCGGCCCGCTGTCCTGTCTCACGGCGTCCTGTCCCCCGGCATCCTGTCTCACGGCGTCCTGGTTCACGATTCCACCTTCGTCCTGCGGCGCGTGCGAAGCACCGGATTGAGTGTCTCGGAGACGCTTTCGCCGACCATCGTCATCCCGAGCACGACGAGCACGATGGCGAGCCCGGGAAAGATCGACGTCCACCAGATCCCGTTGGAGATGTCCGGGAGAGCCTTGTTCAGGTCGTATCCCCACTCGGACGCCGAGGTGGGTTCGATGCCGAATCCGAGGAAGCCCAGACCGGCGAGGGTGAGAATCGCCTCCGCCCCGTTGAGGGTGATGATGACCGGCAGCGTCTGCGTGACGTTGGCGAGGATGTGGCGGAACAGGATTCGCGTCGTGCCGGCTCCGGTCACCCGGGCGGCGTCGACGTACGGTTCGGTCTTCACCGACACGGTCGCGTTGCGCACCACCCGGAAGTACTGCGGGACGAAGACCGCGGTGATGGCGATGGCCGCGGACAGGATTCCGCCGAAGCTGCTGGACTGGCCACCCGCCACGACGATCGAGACCACCACGGCCAGAAGCAGACTGGGGAACGCGTACATCGCGTCCATGAACAGGACCAGAACTCGGTCGAGCCAGCGGCCGAGGTAGCCCGACGCCAGGCCCAACGGAACGCCGATCGCGATGGACAGCACCAGCGAGGTCGCGATGACCATGAGCGCGGTACGAGCGCCGTACACGACGCGGGAGAAGACGTCCTCGCCGCGCACCGACGTCCCGAAGAGGTGCTCCGCGCTCGGACCCGCCTGGCGGGCGAACTCCACTCCGTCGGCGGACGTCTGGGCGAAGCCGTAGGGCGCGATCAGCGGAGCGAAGAGCGCGGCGACGAGGAACATCGCGATGAGCACCAGGCCCACGACGATCGTCACCCGCTGCAGTCCCACACTCGATCGGATGACGGACAGGCCCGGCACTCCGCGGCGCCGACCCGGTGGCGGCGGCGCAATGGTGCCGACCGTGGTGTCGATGGTCATGTCAGAACCTCACTCGGGGGTCGACGAGCGCGACGATCGCGTCCGTGAGGAAGCTGATCACGGCGACCACGATGGCCAGGAAGGTCACGATCCCCTGCACCGCGATGAAATCACGGGCCCGAAGGTATTGCGCCAGTTGATACCCCAAGCCCTGCCATTCGAAGGTGGTCTCGGTCAGCACGGCGCCTCCCAGCAGCATCGCGATCTGCAGACCCATGACCGTCACCACCGGAATGAGGGCGTTGCGGAACGCGTGTCGCCGGGTCACCACCGCGTCGGAGACACCGCGAGCGCGAGCGGCCTCGACGTATCCGGACTGCAGCGTCTGCAGCAGATTGACGCGGACCAGGCGGAGGAAGACCCCCGCCGTCAACAGTCCCAGAGCGATCGCGGGCAGCACGGCGTGCTTCAACACGTCGATGGTGTAGGAGGTGTCTCCGTACAGGATGGAGTCGATCAGCAGGATGTTGGTCTTCGGTGACACGTTCTGCAGGGCCAACTCCACGTTGGTGCTCGCCCGCCCGGCCACCGGTAGCCAGCCGAGCTGCACGGCGAACACCAGTTTGAGCAGCATGCCGACGAAGAACACCGGAGCGGCGTAGAACAGGATCGCGAGGATGCGCAGGACCCCGTCGGAGAACGAATCACGATGCGTCGCAGCGTAGAAGCCCAGCGGAATGCCGACCGCGAACGCCACCAGCAGGGCCCAGAACGCCAACTCCAGGGTCGCGGCTCCGTTGACCACCAGCACATCCGCGATCGGCACGTTGTTCGTGGCGGCATTGCCGAAGTCCCCGCGCAGAAGACCGGTCAGGTACTCCCAGTACTGGACGAGGATCGGCCGGTCGTACCCTGCTGCGGCCCGGCGCTCGGCGATCTGATCGGCGGGAAGCCGACCTCCGAGGGCCGCGCTGATCGGGTCACCGAGCACGCGCATGAGGAAGAAGACGACGGTGACCAGGATCCATGCCGTCGGAACGATCAGCAGGAACCGGATCACGAGATAGCGGGCGAGCGCGCCGTAGCGTGACGACGCACTCGCCCGTGACTTCCTCCCCACCGACGCCGCGTCGGGCGCGGTGGTGGTCATGCTCAGCCCTTCGAGATCGGGGTGAAGCGGAACTTGAACGACGCGTCGAGGGTCTCGTCGACGCCGGACACCTCGTCGGTGGACACGGCGATCTGCTTGCCCTCGAGCAGCGGCAAGGTGGAGACGAAATCGGTCGCCATCCGGGTCTGGATGTCGCCGATGATGCGCATCCGCTCGTCCTCGTCGGCCGTCGTGCGCTCGGCGTCGATCAGTGCCGAGATCTCCGCGTTCTCGAAGTGGTTCTGCAGGAAGTTGTCCGCCGAGAAGAACGGGGTCAGGTAGTTGTCCGCGTCCGGGAAGTCCGGGAACCAGCCGAGCTGGTAGACGGGATAGGTGTCCGCGACGCGTTCCTTGTTGTACGTGTTCCACTCGGTGGACTGCAGGTTCACCGCGAACAGGCCCGTGCTCTCGAGCTGGGACTTCACCGCGGCGTACTCCTCGGACGAACTCGAGCCGTAGTGGTCCGGGTTGTACTGGAGGTTGATCGCGACCGGGGTCTGCACTCCGGCCTCCGTCAGGAACGCCGCGGCCTCGTCCGGGTTCGGGGTGTCGCCGTACACGTCCTGGAACGCGGTGTTGGCGCCGTCGAGCCCGCTCGGAACCACGGACCACGCCGGGGTGAAGGTGCCCTTGTAGACGTTGTCCGACAACGCCTGACGGTCCACCGACGCGGACACGGCCTTGCGGATGGCGAGCTTCTGCTCGGGGGTGTCGCCGGGCATCGTGTTCAGGTTGAACACGATGTAGCGGAGCTCGCCGCCCGGACCCTCGTGCACCGTGAGACCGTCGACGTCGCCCAGCGATTCGATGTCGGTGGGGGTGAGCGAGCGCCACGCCACATCGATGGACTTGTTCTGCATGTCCAACTTGAGGTTGTCGGCGCTGGTGTAGGTACGCAGCGTGACGGAATCGGTGCTCGGCGCACCGAGCGCGCCCTGGTAGCCGTCGAACGCGGAGAACGACACCAGCGAGTTCTTCTCGTAGGTGTCGATGGAGTAGGGCCCGGCGAACGGCTTCGCCGCGACGATGGCGTTGTCGTCGAGGATGCTGTCCGCGGGGAAGACGGTCTCGTCGATGATCGGTCCGGTGTTCGTGGCCAGGGTCTGCGGGAAGGTCTGGTCGTTCGCGGACCTCAGGGTGAACTCGACGGTGGCCGGATCCGGTGCCGCGACCGACTCCAGATTGGCGAGCAGGGACGCCGGCCCGTTGGGGTCGTCGATGGACACGATGCGGTCGATCGAGAACTTGACGCTCTCGCTGGTGAGCGGGTTGCCGTTGGCGAACGTCAGGCCCTCCTTGATCGTGCAGGAGTAGACGGTCGGTTCGGTGAACTCACAGCTGTCGGCGGCGTCGGGAACCAGCTCGTCGCTGCCGGGCGCGTAGTTCATCAGGAACGGATAGACCTGGTTCATGATCGTGAACGAGCCGTTGTCGTACGACGCGGCCGGGTCCAACGCGTAGACCTGGTCGGTGGTCCCCACCACCAATGCCTCGCCGCCGCCGGCGGCGGCACCGTCGTCGGTTCGACCCGAACCGCAGGCAGCGGCCGCGAGCGCCGCGACGGACAGAACTGAGACGAGTGCAGTGGTGCGTCCTCGTGAGGGCACGCTCATGGGAATACGTCCTTGTCAGGAAGCCGGAACGCAGTACGGCGCTCCGATCGGGTCATTCGGTGAGCGGCACGTTACCCGGGGTTCGTGTCGTGCGTGTCACGAATTCGGGGATTTTTTAACATGACCGGTACTTACCTGTCCGACCACCGGGTCACCGGATGACCAAGGATGTCCTTATTGCCCGTTTCGGTGCGCCGTCAGCACCGTCTCGCCGCGCGGAGACAGCCGATAACCCACCTTCAGGCTCTCGGTCAGCCCGAGCGCTTTCAGCCGGCGAACACGCGGCTTGAACACGTCGCGCGTCGATCCGATCTCCGTCGCGAGGTCGGCCGCGAGGACTGCGGGGCTGCGATCGATGATCGCCAGCGTCGCCCACACCCACGGTTCGCCGGACCGGGCATCCATGCGCTCGAGCCGAGCCAGAATGTCCGCGAGCTCGTCCGGGCCGAGGTCGTCGTCCTCGCGTAGCGCGACGCGTGGATCCGCGCCGGCGAACGTCACTCCGATGGCGAACACCGGATCCCGGTCGCCACCCCGAAATCCGCGCATCATCGCGTCGAGAGACTGCGCCCCGGCCGCCCGCGCATCGGCATCGGTGAGTGAGGTGGGGTCGATCTCCTCGATCGAGTCGACCACGATCACCCCGACGGGAGTGTGGATCCACGTGCCGACCTTCACTCGCCGCCGGGACCACCGGCGGTACTGCACTCGAACGGTTCCCGCCGCGATCGCCTCCGCCACGGAGCGCTTGATCAGCACGGAACCGACCGGTCGTCGCTCGTCAGGGTCGCGAGAGCGCGCTGACGTTGTCGTCGTCGAGAACCAGCGGCTCCCCGGCGGTGCGACCCAGCAGGCCCTCCAGGACGTTCTTCCCCATGGAGGTGTCGCTCGGCAGCTCGATCGGGTACTTGCCGTCGAAGCACGCGGAGCACAGTCGGCTCGACGGCTGTTCCGACGCGGCGACCATGCCGTCGATCGAGATGTATCCCAGCGAGTCGGCGCCGATGGCGTGACGCACTCCCTCGAGCATGCCGTCCTCGGAGTCCATTCCGTTGGCGATCAACTCTGCCGGTGACGCGAAGTCGATGCCGTAGAAGCACGGCCAGCGTACGGGCGGCGAGGCGATGCGCACGTGAATCTCGAGCGCGCCCGCTTCGCGCAGCATGCGAATCAGCGCCCGCTGGGTGTTTCCGCGAACAATGGAATCGTCCACCACCACAAGCCGTTTCCCGCGGATCACTTCCTTCAACGGATTCAGCTTCAGGCGGATACCGAGCTGACGAATGGTCTGCGACGGCTGGATGAACGTGCGCCCCACGTAGGCGTTCTTCATCAGACCCTGGCCGTAGGGGATCCCGGATCCCTGGGCGTACCCGACGGCCGCCGGCGTGCCCGATTCCGGAACGGGGATCACCAGATCCCCCTCGGCCGGGTGTTCCTCGGCGAGGCGACGGCCGATCTCGACGCGCGTCGAGTGCACGGAACGACCACCGATGACGCTGTCGGGCCGAGCGAGATAGACGTACTCGAAGATGCAGCCCTTGGGCTCCGGTGCCGCGAACCGGGAGGATCGCACGCCGTCCGCGTCGATGGCGAGCAGCTCGCCGGGCTCGATGTCCCGCACGAACGACGCTCCGACGATGTCCAGCGCCGCCGTCTCCGACGCCACCACCCATCCCCGATCCAGACGACCGAGAGACAGCGGCCGCACACCGTGGGGATCGCGAGCGGCATAGAGGGTGTGCTCGTCCATGAAGGTCAGACAGAACGCGCCCTTGAGGGTGGGCAGCAACTCCATGGCGGCCTGCTCGATGGTGCTGTCCGCCGCCCCGTGCGCGAGGAGAGCGCCGACCACGTCGGAATCCGAGGTGGCGCTGGTGCTGCGTTGACGACCCATCAGACCGGCGGCTCGCGCTCGCTCCGACAGCTCGGTCGTGTTCACGAGATTGCCGTTGTGACCGAGAGCGACTCCGCTGCCGGCCGCGGTCGTCCGGAAGATCGGCTGCGCGTTCTCCCAGGTCGTCGAACCCGTCGTCGAGTAGCGACAGTGGCCGATGGCCACGTGGCCGGACATCGCGCCGAGGGTCTGTTCGTCGAAAACCTGGCTGACCAGTCCGAGATCCTTGAACACCAGGACCTGGGATCCGTCGGCGACGGCGATTCCGGCCGCTTCCTGACCGCGGTGCTGCAGGGCGTAGAGGCCGTAATAGGTCATCTTGGCGACGTCTTCGCCCGGAGCCCACACTCCGAACACGCCGCATTCCTCGCGCGGTTCGTTCTCCGGGACATCCGGATCGGAACCGGCGGCATCGAGCAGATTCGGGCTGTTGACCGACAGGGCGGCACGAGTCACGACAGGCTCTCCCTAGAGATGGCGAAGTGGCGCTTCGGTGGGTGCGGTGTGGACGCCCGACGGACCGTGCGCTTCGGTCACGCCCGATGCACTCACGTCGGTGAGTCTACGGCCAACAGGGACCACAACACGCCCCGGCGAACGATCGATACCGTCGGCGGTCTGTGACGCGCGACTCGCCGAATGCGGAGCGCAGGGCATGATGGACCGCATGGGCAGCAGACTTCCGCACGGTGTCGTCCCGGAACAACCCTCACAGGGCCAGGAATCGGTGTGGGACTACCCGCGCCCGCCCCGGCTCGAAGCGTCGGGAAAGCGGTTGGTGGTGCGGTACGGCGACGTGGTGATCGCGGACAGCACGTCCGCCCACCGCGTGCTCGAGACCAGCCATCCGCCCACCTGGTACATCCCCCGCGGCGACGTCGTGGAGAGTCGCATCCGGCGCTCGCGGGCACGGTCGACCATGTGCGAATGGAAGGGGTCGGCCACCTACTGGGACATCATCGGAGACGACGGGTCCATCCTCGAGGCGGGCGGGTGGAGTTACGAGAGCCCGACGCCGTCCTTCGCGCCCATCGCCGGTGCACTGTCCTTCTCGCCCGCCCAGCTGACGTGCGAACTCGACGGAGAGGTCGCCCGAGCACAGGAAGGCGGGTTCTACGCGGGATGGATCACCCGCGACGTCGTCGGACCGTTCAAGGGCATTCCCGGGTCGTGGGGTTGGTGAGTCCGCGGTGGACAACCACTACGCACACTCCGACTCCGCGGAGAGATCCCGCCGCGCCAAGGCCGTGGAACTGGCCCGGTACCTGTGGGACCGCGACATCTCGGCGGACGAGCTCGCCGGTCTGAGCCCGGAGGTGCGCCGGAAGCTGGCGCGCACGGCCGGGATCAATCCGCCGAGCACCGACGAGACGTGGAACTCGGTGTCCGCGCTCCTCGCCGACAAGGCCGACTGGGCGAGAACTCACCCGGACCACCCGGCCTCGAACCACGCCCACGCGGACGAGAAGATCCTGTGGGTCAAGCCGCCGGTACGACCCTGGCGGTGATCATCGGTCGCCGATCAGGTCGTGAGCAGTGGCAGCCAATGGGCGATCTCGCCGGCCCGTCCCCCCGACGCCGTCATCGTCGACCCGCCGAGAGCCTCGGCGAACGTGGCCTTCCCCGTCACCAACCGCAACCAGGTTCGCGCATCGCATTCCACGACGTTCGGCGGGGTGCCGCGGGTGTGTCGCGGGCCGACGATGCACTGCACGGCCACGAACGGGGGAACCCTCACCTCGACGCTCGACCCCGGAGCCGTCTGCTCCAGGGTGCGAGCGCTGAGCCGAACCGCTGCGGCGAGCTCGGGTCGCGCGGGCTTCGGCACCTCGGGGTCGTCGAGCCACGCGGAGACGGCCAGCAGCGCGGAGCGGAGCTCTGCGGGATTCACGGGTTTCGACGGTGCCACCGCATCAATATGCCACCACCACGGGTCGGCGGACTCAGCGGTTCAGCGCGTTCAGATCCGTCCGCAGCAGCATCACCTGATACGACGACATCTGCGACGCGGTGAAGTACAGCTCGGCGCCGGTGGACCGTGGGTGGATGTACGGCGCGTACAGACCACTACCGGGTATCGAGCCGATGTCCGAGCTGCGCACCACCGTGGTCGGTGCACTCCAGGGCCCCTGTGGCTCCACCGCGGTGCGGGCGACGATCCGGCCCTCGATGTCGTTGCTGTGCAGCATCACGTAGCGACCGAGATACTCGCTCCACGCGACGGACATCTCTCCCACCGGTTGTTCGACGACCGGCACCGCCGCGGCCAACTCCGTCGACCACCCGCTACCGGTGAAGTACTCGTATCGCGTCAGGTCGAGAATGCCGTCGGCCGGAACGCGTGACACGTAGGCGGCGCCGAGCCGGCCGTTGGGTGTGCCGTACTGGTACACCAGACCGTCCCGGCCTCGCACGAACGCGGCCTGCTGGAAGCGGGCGTCCAGTTGCTCGGTGCCCGGTACGGTCACCCCGGTGTTGAAGCGGTAGGTGCTCGGATGCGGCGTCCATGTCTGACCGTTGTCGGCCGACGTGGCGATGCCGGCGAAGTTCGTCGACCAGACGCTGCCGTTCCAGTTTCGAACCGACATGAAATGCATGTACTGGACACCGTCCACCGCGATCGCGGCCGTCGGAACGACGGTCAGCTCCACCGGGGCGACTCCGAGCGCCGGAAGCAATTGCATCGCGAACGTCGGTGCGTTCGCGGAGACGACCGAGCCGGAGCGCACGTCACCGGGGATCGCATCGGCGATATCGATGCCGTCGGACAGATCCGTGTCGTTCGAGCGCACCAGGGTGTTGTGTCGCCACTGCCCACCGGGGACCGTGCACGCACCGAAGGTGTCGCCGAACGCCATGAGTGTCTGACCGTCGCCGTTGTCCCAGCTGATCCCGAGATCCGTTCCGGAGATACCGAAACGATCGAACGTGCGGTTCGGACTCGACTGCCCGGTCACCCAGGACACCACGTCGGTGGTGGGCCCGGCGTTGGTCGGCAGGGGTGCGGCGAGACCGGCGGGCGGCACGCCGAGGACCCCGACACCGGTGATGCCGGTTCCGGGAACACCTCCGCACGGCTCCGCCGACGCGGTCGGTGCGCCCACCGTGGCCACGGCTCCCCAACTCACCATCAGAGCCGTCACCAACATCGTGCTTCGGCGGTCGAACCGCATCGTCATCTCCTCGAGTGCCTGCGCACCTGTTCACATTCCGGGCATTGCCGCCGACATCGATACGTCGACATCGAAACGCAATGTAGCAACGGATCTCCGGTCGTCCGAACCGTTGTTGACCTGCGAATACGGTCTCCGAAAATGTTTGGGCACATTCACTGAAACGGACCGACTGCCCCTTGTGACGACGCCCGAAAACGGGGTAATCGGAACACATGCCAGAACTTCCCGAAGTCGAGAATGCCCGCCAGATCGTCGAGAAGGCCCTCGACCGAACCATCGTGGAGATCGACGACACCGACACGTACGAGTGCCGCCCACACGCCCCCGGAGACATCTCCCGAGCCCTCGAGGGCGGCCGACTGATCGCTGCCCACCGGCGCGGCAAAGCGATGTGGTGCGACACCCGACTTTCCGACGGCTCGTCGGGACCGACGCTCGGTATCCACCTGGGTATGGGCGGACGCGTCATCGTCACCACTCCCGACGGGGAATCCGCTTCGGAGTACGGCGGCGGCGATCCGCATGTGGGGCAGAGAGATTCCGACAAGCCGGAATGGACTCGGTTCACCATGACCTTCGACGACGGAGGACAACTGCGGTTGTTCGACAAGCGCCGCCTCGGACGGGTGCGCCTCGAGCCGGACATCGATGCTCTGGGAACGGACGCCGCCGAGATCGGGCGCGACGAGTTCCGGGACCGCATCTCCTCCAGCACCGCACCGATCAAGGCGCGTCTACTCGATCAGGCGGTGGTCTCGGGCATCGGCAATCTCCTCGCGGACGAGGTGTTGTGGCAATGCGCGCTGTCCCCGTCTCGCCGCTCGAACACGCTGACACAGGACGAGATCGACGAGTTGCGAGTGGTCCTGCGACGCTGTATCAGAGCGGCCATTCGCCATGGAGGAGTGCACACCGGCGAGATCATTCCGTCTCGCCGAACCGACGCGACGTGCCCGCGGTGTGGAGCCCCGATGTCACGCGGAACCGTGGGCGGTCGGACCACGTGGTGGTGCTCCCGCGAACAGCAATAGCGGGCCGATATCGATGGGCCCGGGAATGCGAAAAGCCCCCCGACCTGGTGGTCGGGGGGCTTTCGTTTGGTTATGTACGGCGGTGTCCTACTCTCCCACACCCTGTCGGGTGCAGTACCATCGGCGCTGGAGGGCTTAGCTTCCGGGTTCGGAATGGGACCGGGCGTTTCCCCTCCGCTATGGCCACCGTAACTCTGTGAAACACAGTGCACGAGGCACACATCCCCTGGTTACCGGGTTCGGGTGTCGGCGGTGTGCCGGCATCCGGGGTCGGTGATCGGGGGTGGTGCTGTTCATCTGAACACTCGTGTGTTGTTTCAGATACTGCACAGTGGACGCGTAGCTTCTTCGGTGTAAGTCCTCGGCCTATTAGTACCAGTCACCTGCATACATTGCTGTACTTCCAGTTCTGGCCTATCGACCCGGTGGTCTGCCGGGGGCCTTACCCCCTCGAGGGGGTGAGAAACCTCATCTTGGAACAGGCTTCCCGCTTAGATGCTTTCAGCGGTTATCCCTTCCGAACGTAGCTAACCAGCGGTGCTCCTGGTGGAACAACTGGCACACCAGAGGTTCGTCCGTCCCGGTCCTCTCGTACTAGGGACAGCCTTCCTCAAGTTTCTGACGCGCGCGGCGGATAGAGACCGAACTGTCTCACGACGTTCTAAACCCAGCTCGCGTGCCGCTTTAATGGGCGAACAGCCCAACCCTTGGGACCTACTCCAGCCCCAGGATGCGACGAGCCGACATCGAGGTGCCAAACCATCCCGTCGATATGGACTCTTGGGGAAGATCAGCCTGTTATCCCCGGGGTACCTTTTATCCGTTGAGCGACACCGCTTCCACTTGCCGGTGCCGGATCACTAGTCCCGACTTTCGTCCCTGCTCGACGTGTCAGTCTCACAGTCAAGCTCCCTTGTGCACTTGCACTCGACACCTGATTGCCAACCAGGCTGAGGGAACCTTTGGGCGCCTCCGTTACATTTTGGGAGGCAACCGCCCCAGTTAAACTACCCACCAGGCACTGTCCCTGAACCAGATCATGGTCCGAGGTTGAGGTATCCAATACGATCAGAGTGGTATTTCAACAACGACTCCACAACCACTGGCGTGGCCGCTTCACAGTCTCCCACCTATCCTACACAAACCGAACCGAACACCAATACCAAGCTGTAGTGAAGGTCCCGGGGTCTTTTCGTCCTGCCGCGCGTAACGAGCATCTTTACTCGTAATGCAATTTCGCCGAGTCTATGGTTGAGACAGCTGAGAAGTCGTTACGCCATTCGTGCAGGTCGGAACTTACCCGACAAGGAATTTCGCTACCTTAGGATGGTTATAGTTACCACCGCCGTTTACTGGGGCTTAAATTCTCAGCTTCACCACCGAAGTGATTGACCGGTCCTCTTAACCTTCCAGCACCGGGCAGGCGTCAGTCCGTATACATCGTCTTACGACTTCGCACGGACCTGTGTTTTTAGTAAACAGTCGCTTCTCACTGGTCTCTGCGACCCACACCAGCTCGGGAAGTAAATTCCGTCACCGGCAGGGGTCCCCCTTCTCCCGAAGTTACGGGGGCATTTTGCCGAGTTCCTTAACCATAGTTATCTCGATCGCCTTGGTATTCTCTACCTGATCACCTGTGTCGGTTTGGGGTACGGGCCGTGTACCAGCTCGCTAGAGGCTTTTCTCGGCAGCATAGGATCACTGAATTCGCCTCATTCGGCTATGCATCACCTCTCAGGCTTGTGTGAGTGACGGATTTGCCTATCACTCGCCCTACGGGCTTACACCAGTGTTACCACTGACTGGCTCAGCTACCTTCCTGCGTCACCCCATCGCTTGACTACTACCAGAGAAGGTCCCGTGCATCACCTCCACGGCACCCGAAGGTGCTCCAGAAGGCTCTGGACGGTTAGTACCCCTGATTCGTCATGGGCGCGGATACACGGGTACGGGAATATCAACCCGTTGTCCATCGACTACGCCTGTCGGCCTCGCCTTAGGTCCCGACTCACCCTGGGCGGATTAACCTGGCCCAGGAACCCTTGATCATTCGGCGGACGAGTTTCTCACTCGTCTTTCGCTACTCATGCCTGCATTCTCACTCGCGTGGCCTCCACACCTGGATCACTCCGGCGCTTCCCTGGCCACACGACGCTCCCCTACCCATCCACACACCTGGCACACACCCCGTAGGGCATGCGCGGGCTATCGTGTGAATGCCGCGGCTTCGGCGGTGTACTTGAGCCCCGCTACATTGTCGGCGCAAAATCACTTGACCAGTGAGCTATTACGCACTCTTTCAAGGGTGGCTGCTTCTAAGCCAACCTCCTGGTTGTCTTCGCGACTTCACATCCTTTTCCACTTAGTACACGCTTAGGGGCCTTAGCCGGCGATCTGGGCTGTTTCCCTCTCGACCACGAACCTTATCGCCCGCAGTCTCACTGCCGCGCTCTCACACCCTGGCATTCGGAGTTTGGCTGATTTCGATAAGCTTGTAGGCCCTCTAGACCATCCAGTAGCTCTACCTCCAGAGTGAAACACGCGACGCTGCACCTAAATGCATTTCGGGGAGAACCAGCTATCACGGAGTTTGATTGGCCTTTCACCCCTACCCACAACTCATCCCCTCAGTTTTCAACCTAAGTGGGTTCGGGCCTCCACGACGTCTTACCGTCGCTTCACCCTGGCCATGGGTAGATCACTCCGCTTCGGGTCCAGAGCATGCGACTCAAACGCCCTATTCGGACTCGCTTTCGCTACGGCTACCCCACACGGGTTAACCTCGCCACATACCACTGACTCGCAGGCTCATTCTTCAAAAGGCACGCCATCACCACCCACAGCAAAACTGTGCAACGGCTCTGACGGATTGTAAGCGCACGGTTTCAGGTACTATTTCACTCCCCTCCCGGGGTACTTTTCACCTTTCCCTCACGGTACTAGTCCGCTATCGGTCACCAGGGAGTATTCAGGCTTATCGGGTGGTCCCGACAGATTCACAGCAGATTTCACGGGCCCGCTGCTACTTGGGCATTCACTTCGACAGTCGCGCAGTTTTCGTCTACGGGATTCTCACCCTCTACGACAGGCCATCCCAGACCACTTCGACTAACCACACGATTTCTCACTGTCGGCCGATCCGGCAGAATCGACAAAAACAAACCCCACAACCCCACACGCACAACCCCTGCCGGGTATCACATGCACATGGTTTGGCCTCATCCGCGTTCGCTCGCCACTACTGACGGAATCACTGTTGTTTTCTCTTCCTGTGGGTACTGAGATGTTTCACTTCCCCACGTTCCCTCCACACACCCTATATATTCAGGCGCGGGTAACACGACATCACTCGTGCTGGGTTTCCCCATTCGGACACCCTCGGATCTCAGCTCGGTTGACAGCTCCCCGAGGATTATCGCAGCCTCCTACGTCCTTCATCGGCTCCTGGTGCCAAGGCATCCACCGTACGCTCTTCATTACTTACAACAAAGATGCTCGCGTCCACTGTGCAGTTCTCAAACAACACACACACAACACTGTTCACGCTGCTCTCAGACACCCCCACGACACCGACCGAAGCCGACACCACGAAAGCCGATAGACACAACCAGCATTGCCTGTATTCGTTCTTGCCATGAAAAAACACACTCACGCGTGTTCTCTCAGGACCCAACAGTGCATCGATATAGAACCAGCGGACCACCACAAGGGATGCTCGCTACTGCCGGTTCCGGTTGTCAGTGTTCCACCCATGAGCGTCCACCCGACCCACGAACGGGGCCGGCATGGTCTCTGCACCGTTTCCCTCCCACCTGTGTGAGTGGTACTCCAGCGAGATGTGCTCCTTAGAAAGGAGGTGATCCAGCCGCACCTTCCGGTACGGCTACCTTGTTACGACTTCGTCCCAATCGCCGATCCCACCTTCGACGGCTCCCTCCCACAAGGGGTTAGGCCACCGGCTTCGGGTGTTACCGACTTTCATGACGTGACGGGCGGTGTGTACAAGGCCCGGGAACGTATTCACCGCAGCGTTGCTGATCTGCGATTACTAGCGACTCCGACTTCACGGGGTCGAGTTGCAGACCCCGATCCGAACTGAGACCGGCTTTAAGGGATTCGCTCCACCTCACGGTATCGCAGCCCTCTGTACCGGCCATTGTAGCATGTGTGAAGCCCTGGACATAAGGGGCATGATGACTTGACGTCGTCCCCACCTTCCTCCGAGTTGACCCCGGCAGTCTCTTACGAGTCCCCACCATCACGTGCTGGCAACATAAGACAAGGGTTGCGCTCGTTGCGGGACTTAACCCAACATCTCACGACACGAGCTGACGACAGCCATGCACCACCTGTACACCGACCACAAGGGGGGCCGTATCTCTACGGCTTTCCGGTGTATGTCAAACCCAGGTAAGGTTCTTCGCGTTGCATCGAATTAATCCACATGCTCCGCCGCTTGTGCGGGCCCCCGTCAATTCCTTTGAGTTTTAGCCTTGCGGCCGTACTCCCCAGGCGGGGCGCTTAATGCGTTAGCTACGGCACGGATCCCGTGGAAGGAAACCCACACCTAGCGCCCACCGTTTACGGCGTGGACTACCAGGGTATCTAATCCTGTTCGCTACCCACGCTTTCGCTCCTCAGCGTCAGTTATTTCCCAGAGACCCGCCTTCGCCACCGGTGTTCCTCCTGATATCTGCGCATTTCACCGCTACACCAGGAATTCCAGTCTCCCCTGAAATACTCAAGTCTGCCCGTATCGCCTGCACGCCAGCAGTTGAGCTGCTGGTTTTCACAGACGACGCGACAAACCGCCTACGAGCTCTTTACGCCCAGTAATTCCGGACAACGCTTGCACCCTACGTATTACCGCGGCTGCTGGCACGTAGTTGGCCGGTGCTTCTTCTGCAGGTACCGTCACTCACGCTTCGTCCCTGCTGAAAGAGGTTTACAACCCGAAGGCCGTCATCCCTCACGCGGCGTCGCTGCATCAGGCTTGCGCCCATTGTGCAATATTCCCCACTGCTGCCTCCCGTAGGAGTCTGGGCCGTGTCTCAGTCCCAGTGTGGCCGGTCGCCCTCTCAGGCCGGCTACCCGTCGTCGCCTTGGTAGGCCATTACCCCACCAACAAGCTGATAGGCCGCGGGCCCATCCTGCACCGATAAATCTTTCCACCACAGCACATGCATGCTGCAGTCATATCCGGTATTAGACCCAGTTTCCCGGGCTTATCCCGAAGTGCAGGGCAGATCACCCACGTGTTACTCACCCGTTCGCCACTCGTGTACCCCGAAGGGCCTTACCGTTCGACTTGCATGTGTTAAGCACGCCGCCAGCGTTCGTCCTGAGCCAGGATCAAACTCTCCGTTGAAGACTCATACCCACCACCACAGACCAGAACAGCCCGGGCGATGAATGAAAACTAGAGAGCCAAATCCAGCAATAAAACTCACGCCAGCAATACTCCATTGCTGACAAAAAAGAACCAGTTCCCCCTCGACGGGAAGAAGAGAAGAAACCAGCAAACCAAAAACAATTGGCACTGACATTCATCGACACACTGTTGAGTTCTCAAAGAACACGCACACACCATCACCACCCGCCGAAGCGAGCAAGATCCGGGGCAACCGTTCGAGCCTGAACCCGACCACCGAACACACGCAAACCCTGCGCCGGCCGATCAGGAAGTGGACTGTCCGCTCAGCCTACACCACGTGCAGACGAACCTTTTCTGTCCCAGCCATGCGACTCCGTACAACCTCGTTCGCCAGACCCTCAGGTCTTCGGTCGGTGTCCGTGTCGCTCTGACTCGAAGAAAGTTACGCCACCACCAACCACAACGCAAATCCACTGGTCACAGCGCCTACAGGGCCACCAGGGGCGCGCATTCGGCTGCTCAGGTGTCGGCACGGGAACGCCGACGAGCGGCGTACACCCGCAACCCCGCGCCACCGGCGTTCAGCGAGTAGTGCAGAAGTGCCGGCGCGATCACACTGCCGCTTCGGTGCCGCAGGTAACCGAACAGAACTCCCCCGAGACCGGTGGCGACGAGAGTCGACAGCCGACCCCGCGCGACCGGCAGGTGCCAGATCCCGAAGACGACCGACCCGGCGATCGACGAACCGACACGACCGAACACGCCGGTACCGACGCCGTCGAGAGCGCTGCGGAAGATCAGCTCCTCGCACACCACGGTGCCCAGCGGAATTCTCACCGACAGCCACTCCCCCGGCTTGTCCTCGGGCGGCAGTGACGCCACGCGTTTCCGGATACCGGGGACCAGGGCGGCCACGGCGTACCCGGTCAACGGCACGACCGACACTGCCGACCCCAAGGCGAATCCACCCGCGAATCGCGTCATGCCGATCTCCTCCACGCGTCGGCCACGCGACGCCATTGCGGCAAAGCCAACGCCCACAACGGCATTGGTGATCGCACGCCCTCGTGGCCCGACGGGCAACGAGGGCCCCACCCCGATGTTCCACGCCAGGGCGGCACCGGCGAGCGCGGCATAGCCCAACGGTCCGCGGACCGGTGCGCTACTTCTCGGGACCGTCGGCATCGGCGTACTCGTTCATCACCACGCGCACCCGCTCGGTGTCGGCCGGGGTCCACCCTTCGGGGGCAGCGACCGCGGCGAAACCGTCGAGCACGGTCGTTCCGTAGTTGTGCCCGTGCCCGTCCGGAACTCCGGCCGCGTTGGTCAGATCCGCGCTCACCTGCCAGAACGTCACGAACGGGAACCACCGCATGCTGGGAAGACGGTCGTATCCGGCCGGTTCGGCCAGCCAATCCGGACGTTGGAACAGCAGGTCCGGCGTCCACCAGACGATGGGGTCGGAGGGATGTTGGATGTACAGAACTCGTGGGAAGGGCCACTCCCCGGACAGCGCCTCGACGTCTCTCGAACTGTCCGCGAACCGCATGAGCAGGCCACCCGCGTACACGGGCTGGACCTCGGTGGTTCCGGGATCACGACGGTCGACGTACGTCGACCAGATGCGGTTCGAGTTGGGCGGGCCGACCCACAGCACCCCGTCGACGGTGCTCCGAATATCCGCGATGTCGGCGAACGCGCCCTCACCGGCCTGCGTACCCAGGCTTTCGCCGTAGAGGTAGAACTTGGGCCGACTCTCCGCCGGCTCCTGCACCCACCGCTCGTGAACCCGGCCGATCAGCTCGTCACCGGCCGCCGCGGCTTTCTCCCTGTCGGCCAGGAACGAAATCCAGCTCGGCAGGAACGAATACTGGGACGCGACCAGGGCCACGTCGCCGTCGTACATCAGTTCCACCGCGCGGGCAGCCGTGGGATTCACCCATCCGGTTCCCGTCGTGGGGATGACCACGATGGCCTGGCGGGAGAACGCATCGGTTCGATCGAGCTCCCCCACCAACAGGTCCATTCGTTCCTCGGGCGTCTCGGCACTGTCGAGGCCGACGTACACCCGAATCGCCTGCCGGGACTCGCGGCCGGTGGCGCGCTGCATCTCGTCCGCGGACAGCCCTCCGGACACGAAGTTGCGTCCCTCGAAACCCAGTGTGTCCCAACTGATGGGCGAATCCGGACTCCCCGAACGTTCGGGAACGGTCGGCTGCTCGGCACCGTCCCGCGTGTTGCCGTTCTGCGAACTGAAGACCGAATTGGCGACGGTCATCGTGCCGCGCAGCAGAACACCCTGCACCAGCGTCACCAGCACGGTCACGATCAGCACCAGACCGATCAGATTCGCCACCCAGCGAGGCAGCCGGATGAGTCGAAGGATGGACCCGACGACGAAACGTCGTAGATCGCGGAGCACTTGCCACAGTCCGATCAGCGCGGCACACACCACGACGCTGATCACGCCGGTGCGCAGGAATCCGGAGGTGGCCAGACCTTCCGCGTCCATCAACGCCGCCACCTGGCGCTGCCACTCCGCCGACGCATAGAGCATGATCGCTCCGGCCACGGTCGCCACGATCGGCACGGCGACCAGCAGCGCTCGCTCCAGCCGAACCGGGAGCGGCCACCAGGGCTGTTGGCGAAGAACGGTTCGCAGCAGGATCCAGCCCACCGCGACGCCGACCCCGTATCCGATGGCCGCGGTGATTCCACTGACGATTCCCTGGAACAGCCACCCGCGCGGAAGCAGCGACGGCGTCAGCGACCAACAGAAGAACAGCGCACCGAACGCGATACCGCTGACGTCCAATCGAAGCAGACCCCAGAACCACACGACCGCAGGGTGTTTCCGCACCGTGCGCGTAGCCGAAGCGAGAACGTACGCGGGCAATTCCTCGAACGAGAACGAGGTTCCCGCGCTCTCCGACGGGCGGTTGTTCGACGTATCCGGGTCGGCCGACCGACCGAGCGGATCAGCCGAAGAGTCGGGGAAGCGTTCCTTCGTACGCCTCACGGAGTTCGCTCAGCGGCACCGTGAACAGGCCTTGGAACTCGACCTCGCTCGACCCCTCGTCCGCGACACCGATGCGTACCCATGGCAACCCCCTCGCACTGCACATCCCCGTGAAACGTGTCTCTTCCGTCCGAGGCACGGCAACGAGTACCCGCCCGGACGACTCCGAGAACATCGTGACGAAAGGATCTGTTCCCTCGGGCGGCAGTATGCGACAACCGGTCTCACCCGCCAACGCGACCTCGACGACGGTCTGCGCCAGACCACCCTCGGAGAGATCGTGCGCTGCGGTGACCAGACCGTCCCGACTCGACGCGAGCAGAATGTCCGCCAGCAGCTGTTCCCGCGCGAGGTCGACGCGCGGCGGAACGCCACCGAGATGGTCGTGAACCACCTGCGCCCAGATGGAGCCGTCGAACTCGTCGTGCGTGTCCCCGAGCAGAATCAGCGTCTCGCCGGGCTCCAGGCCGATGCCGGTGGGAATACGGCGGTGAACGTCGTCGATGACTCCCAACACGCCCACCACGGGCGTGGGCAGAATCGGCGTCGACCCCGTCTGGTTGTAGAAACTCACGTTGCCGCCGGTGACGGGAATGCCCAGCTCGACGCAACCGTCCGCGAGTCCGCGCACCGCCTGCTGGAACTGCCACATGACTCCGGGGTCCTCCGGGGAACCGAAGTTCAAGCAGTTGGTGACGGCCTTCGGGGTCGCGCCCGTGGTGGCGACGTTGCGGAACGCTTCCGCCAGAGCCAGCTGCGCTCCGCGATACGGGTCGAGCGCCGTGTATCGGCCCGACGCATCCGTCGACAGGGCGATACCGCGACCCGTCGCCTCGTCGATCCGGATCACCCCGGCGTCGGCGTGCTCCGCGAGAACGGTGTTGCCGCGGACGTAGCGGTCGTACTGCTCGGTGATGAGACGCCGACTGCACAGCTGCGGGGAGCTGATCATCTTCAGCAGCGTTTCGCGCAGTTCGACAGCCGTCTCGGGTCGCGGCAGCCCCTCGGTGGTGTTCGCGACCAGGGCGTCCTGAGCGGCGGGCCGCTCGACCGGTCGGCTGTACACCGGGCCGTCGTGCGCGACGGTTCGCGGAGGAACGTCGACGACGGTCTCGCCGTTCCAGGTGATGACCAGGTTGGTGCCGTCGGTGACCTCACCGATGTCGGTGGCCAACACGTCCCACTTGGCGCAGACGGCCATGAACTCGTCGACGTTCTCCGGTGCGACCACCGCGCACATGCGCTCCTGCGACTCGCTGGAGAGAACTTCGGCGGGGGTCATGCCGGTCGCGCGCAGCGGTACTCGGTCGAGCGCGATGTGCATGCCACCGTCGCCGGCCGCAGCCAGTTCCGATGTGGCGCAGGACAGTCCGGCCCCACCGAGGTCCTGGATACCGACGACGAGCTTCTGGGCGTACAGCTCGAGACAGCACTCGATCAGCACCTTCTCGGTGAACGGGTCCCCGACCTGCACGGCCGGCAGCTTGCGACGGCCTTTCGACTGTCCGGCTCCGCCTTCGGCGTCTTCCTGCTCCGCGTCGAACGTCTCCGACGCGAGCACGGACACTCCGCCGATGCCGTCGAGCCCGGTGCGCGCTCCGAACAGGATGATCTTGTTACCTGTGCCCGACGCGAACGCCAGGTGCAGATCCTCGGTGCGCATGACACCGGCGCACAGGGCGTTCACCAGCGGATTGCCGGCGTAGGACGCGTCGAACACGGTCTCGCCACCCACGTTAGGCAGACCGAGCGAATTCCCGTACCCCCCGACGCCACGCACGATGCCCTCGAGGACGCGTCGGGTGTCGGGCGCGTCGGCCGCTCCGAAACGCAACTGGTCCATCACGGCGATCGGCCGGGCACCCATGGCCATGATGTCGCGGACGATCCCGCCGACTCCGGTGGCCGCGCCCTGATACGGCTCGACGAACGAGGGGTGGTTGTGGCTCTCCACCTTGAACGTGACGGCCCACCCGTCGCCGACGTCGACGACACCGGCGTTCTCGCCGATACCGGCGAGCATGCTCGACCGCATCTCGTCGGTGGTGGTCTCACCGAAGTACTTCAGATGCACCTTCGACGACTTGTACGAGCAGTGCTCGCTCCACATCACCGAGTACATCGCCAGTTCGGCGTCGGTCGGACGGCGGCCGAGGATCTCCTTGATGCGGGCGTACTCGTCGTCCTTCAGACCGAGCTCGGTGTACGGCTGAGCGGTGTCCGGCGCGGCTACGGCGTCGGACACGGTGTCGACCTGAGGAGCGGACTCGACAGACATCGGTGGGTGGGTCCTTCCCTCGGCACAGAATTGCGAGGTCATTCTATGTCGAGTCCACCGGCCCCACCGACCGGGCCGCACGCCGACGGCCGGGCGCGGTCAGGCGCCCAGGAACGCGGCGAGCGCGTCGGCGTACATGTCCACGTCGTGAGCACCCATCAGTTCCCGCGCCGAATGCATCGCCAGCTGCGGTGCGCCGACATCGACGGTCGTCAATCCGGTGCGCGAGGCGGTGATGGGGCCGATCGTCGAGCCGCACGGGAGATCGGCCCGGTGGACGTACCGCTGCAGGGGAACGTCGGCGCGCTCGCACGCCAGCGCGAAGGCGGCGGCGCCGGACGCGTCGGTGGCGTAGCGCAGATTCTGGTTGACCTTGAGCACCGGGCCGCCGTTGACCTCGATCCGGTGAGCGGGTTCGTGCCGCTCGGCGTAGTTGGGATGAGTGGCGTGCGCCATGTCGCCGGACGCGTGGATCGATCCGGCCATCGTGCGCAGAAACTCTTCGCGACCGCCGCCGCGGGCCAGCACGATCCGCTCGAGGACCGTGTTCATCAGATCGGAGAACGCGCCTCGGTCGGACATGCTGCCGACCTCCTCGTGATCGAAGAGGGCGAGCACGGGCACCACGTCCTCGGCCCCGGCCGCGGCAGCGAGCAGCGCCGACGTGCCGGCGTAACAAGTGCCCTGGTTGTCCAGTCGCGGCGCACTGACCAGGTCCTCGGTCAAGCCGACCACCGCGGACGGGGCCAGATCGTGAGTCATCAGCTCCCACCCCAGAACGTCGACCGAGTCGACACCCACCTCGTCGGCCAAGAACCCGAGGAACGAGCGCGGCGAGCGGCCGGTGCCCCAGATCGCGTTCAGATGGTTCTGCGGATTCGGCGTCACGCCCTTGCGGTCCTCGGACAGGTGGATCGCGAGCTGCGGCACTCGCAGGATCGGCCGATCGACGCGTACCAGGACCTCGCGCACCGCGTCGCCGTCCCGCACCCCGAGACGGCCGGAGATGCCGAGGTCACGGTCGAGCCAGGAGTTGAGCCACGCCCCGCCGTACGGCTCGAGGCCCACCATCTGCCACCCGGCCGACGTCAGATCGGGGTTCTGTTTGACCCGCAGATTGGGGCTGTCGGTGTGACCGCCGACGATGCGGAAGGGGCCGTCCGGGCAGTTCTCGGTGGACCACGCGATCAGCGAGCCTCCGCGTACCACCAGGTAGCGGCCCGGCTCGCCGGGCCAGCTCTCGGTCTCGTCGACGACGGTGAAACCGTTCGCGACCAGTTCCGCCGACACGGTCGCCACGACGTGGAACGGCGAGGGCGACGCGTCCACGAAGGAACACAGTCCGGATGCAGTGGCCGAGGTGAGGGACGCCATGGGTGTCGATGGTAGGCGCGGACGGTCCGCGCGGTCGCCGGTGCCCGTAGTGTCGCGACCGACGGGTCCGCCGGATCGGTGAAGTGCCAGTGCGGCAAGTGAAACTGCGAGGAGAGTCCGATGCCCGGTTGGGTAGAGCACGCCATCTGGTGGCAGGTGTATCCGCTGGGATTCGTCGGCGCCGAGACCGACGCGATCGACGGCGTCGAGCATCGGCTGGACCGCATCGGCGACTGGTTCGACTACCTTCTCGACCTCGGGTGCAACGGACTCTCGCTCGGCCCTGTGTTCGCGTCGTCCACGCACGGCTACGACACGGTCGACCACTTTCGCGTCGACGGCCGCCTCGGTTCCGCCTCCGACCTCGACGCCCTGATCGCCCGCGCGCAGGACAAGGGTGTGCGAGTCCTCTTCGACGGCGTCTTCAACCACGTCGGTCGGGGGCACGCGAAATTCGTCGAGGCCATGGAACAGGGCCCCGACTCGGACGCGGGGCGCTGGTTCCGGTGGACGAACGGTGAACCGGTGGCCTTCGAGGGCCACGACCTGTTGGTCACGCTGAACCACGACAATCCGGCCGTGCAGGACCACGTCGTCGACGTCATGACCCACTGGCTGGGCCGCGGCATCGACGGGTGGCGTCTCGACGCCGCGTACGCGGTGTCCCCGGAATTCTGGGCTGCCGTACTGCCGCGGGTTCGCGAGAGCTATCCCGACGCGTGGATCGTCGGCGAGATGATCCACGGCGACTACGCGGATTACGTGACGCGCGCGGGACTCGACTCGGTCACCCAGTACGAGCTCTGGAAAGCCACGTGGAGCGCGCTGAACGACGCGAATCTGTTCGAGTTCGCCCACGCACTGGGCCGCCACGACGAGTTGCTCGGCACCTTCGTCCCGGCCACGTTCGTGGGCAACCACGACGTCACGCGCATCGCCAGCACGCTCACCGACGAGCGCCACGTGGACATCGCCACCGCTCTTCTGCTCTTCACCGCGGGCGTGCCGAGCATCTACTACGGCGACGAGCAGGGTTTTCGCGGTGTGAAGGAAGAACGCGTCGGTGGTGACGACGCGATCCGGCCGGAGTTCCCGGCGTCGTCGGAGGACCTGGCGCCGTACGGCTGGCCGACCTACCGAATGCACCAGACGCTCATCGGAGTTCGGCGGCGCTACCCCTGGTTGTACCGCTCTGCGTCGGAGGTCTCGCACCTGTCGAACACGGGTGTGTCGCTGACGGCGACGGACCCGGATTCCGGGACGCGCCTCACGCTCGTGGTCAATCTGTCGGACGACGAGGTGCGGGCGCCGAGGGGCGAACTGCTCGCGGGCGCCGAGCACACGGGCGAGAAGGTCGCACCGCACGGGTGGGGCATCTACCTGCGGTAGTTCCCCGTGTGGGGCATGGCGTCAGGCCGAGACGATGGCGTCCAGTGCGGAGTAGAAGATGCCGAGGCCGTCGTCGCTGGGCCCGGTGAGTGCCTCGGTGGCGTGCTCGGGGTGCGGCATGAGTCCGACCACCCGACCGTTCGCCGACGAGATGCCCGCGATGGAGCGCTGCGAACCGTTGGGGTTGTCGCCGCTGTAGCGGAACACGACGCGCCCCTCACCCTCGAGCTCGTCGAGCACCGACTCGGACGCCTGGAAGCGTCCCTCGCCGGACTTGAGCGGAACCAGGATCTGCGCCCCCGCCTCGTAGCGGGACGACCACGCCGTCGACGTGCTCTCCACGGTCAACCACTGGTCCCGGCAGGTGAAGTGCAGGTTGGCGTTACGGGTCAACGCTCCGGGCAGCAGACCGGCTTCGCACAGGACCTGGAAGCCGTTGCAGATGCCCAGTACCGGCATACCCTTGCGCGCGGCGTCGATCACGGCTCCCATCACGGGAGCGAAGCGTGCGATGGCACCGGCACGGAGGTAGTCACCGTAGGAGAAGCCACCGGGAACGACGACCGCGTCGACGCCCTTCAGATCCTCGTCTCCGTGCCACAGTCCGACCGCCTCGGCGCCGGAGGCGGTCACGGCGCGGGAGGCGTCGATGTCGTCGAGGGTGCCGGGGAAGGTGATGACGCCGATTTTGGCCGGTCGGTTGTCCACGGGAAGGCCGGAGGCCGGTCGGTTGTCCATGCCGCTCACAGCCGGGTCACTTTCCATTCCTCGATGACGGTGTTGGCCAGGAAGGTCTCGGCGATCTGGTCGAGCGTGGCGTCGTCGACGTCGTCGGACACCTCGAGCTCGAACCGCTTGCCCTGCCGCACATCCGAGATGCCGGTGAATCCCAGTCGGGGAAGCGCACCCACGATGGCCTGGCCCTGGGGATCGAGAATTTCCGCCTTGGGCATGACGTCGACTACGACACGGGCCACGTGAGAACTCCTGATGCTTCGGTAACGGTGCGGGGGCGTGATGGTGGAACCTGCGGAAGTTTACCCACCGGACCCTGCCGTCCACGAACCCGGCGCATACTCGTGGCATGGAGCTGACTCACTTCGGACATTCCTGCGTGATGGTGTCGCTGGCGGGGTCCACCGTCCTGTTCGACCCGGGGAACTTCTCCCACGGTTTCGAAGGCATCACCGGGCTGGACGCCATCCTGATCACGCATCAGCATCCCGATCACGTGGACGCCGAACGTCTGCCGGCGTTGCTCGAGGCCAATCCCGACGCGGCGCTCTACGCCGATCCCCAGACCGCTCACGAACTGGGCGCGGCGTGGACCGCGGTGGCGGCGGGCGACGCCTTCACCGTCGGTGACGTGCACGTGACGGGCGCGGGCGGCACCCATGCCGTCATTCATCCGGACATCCCGCTGATCGACAACACCGCCTACCTGCTGGGCACAGCGGAGCGGCCCGCGCAGTTCCTGCATCCGGGCGATTCCCTCGTGGTGCCGGTGGCGCAGGTCGACGTGCTCGCTCTGCCCACCGCGGCGCCCTGGCTCAAGCTCAGCGAAGCGGTGGACTTCCTCCGGGACGTCAACCCTCGCGTCGCCTTCCCCATTCACGACGCAGTCGTCGCCGATCAGGCCAAGGGCATCTACTTCGGCCGCTACGCGGACATGGCCGCCGAGGGCACCGAGTTCCGGACGTGGAGTCCGGAGAACACGCTGTCGGTCAGCTGAGCGCACGCCCGGCGGCGCGGCCGGAGAAGATGCAGCCGCCGAGGAACGTGCCCTCGAGCGAGCGGTATCCGTGTACGCCGCCGCCGCCGAACCCGGCGACCTCGCCGGCCGCGTAGAGACCCGGGAACGGTGTTCCGTCGGCCCGGAGGACCTGCGAGTTCAGGTTGGTCTGCAACCCGCCCAGCGACTTTCGGGTCAACAGGTGCAGCTTCACCGCGATCAGTGGGCCGGACGCCGCGTCCAGCAGCTTGTGCGGTGACGCGATGCGAGCGGCCTTGTCTCCCTTGTACTGTCGCGCCGCGTGGATGGCGGAGATCGACAGATCCTTGCTGAAGGGGTTGTCCATCTCGCGATCGCGCGCGACGACGATGCGTTCGATGTCCGCCGCATCCAGCGTGACCTCGCCGATCTTGTTCATCCCGGCGACCAGTTCGTCCACGGTGTCGGCGAGGACGAAGTCGACACCGCGCTGCTTGAACGCCTCGATGGGACCGGGCGCTCCGGCGCGCACGCGTTCGAGCAGCTTCACGACGCTCTGGCCGGTGAGATCGGGATTCTGCTCCTGGCCGGACAGGCCGAATTCCTTCTCGATGATCTTCTGGTCCAACACGAACCACGTGTAGTCGTACCCGGTGGAGACGATGTGCTCGAGCGTTCCCAGGGTGTCGAATCCGGGAAACAGCGGCGCCGGGAGCTGCTTACCGGTGGCGTCGAGCCACAGCGACGACGGTCCGGGAAGAATGCGGATGCCGTGGTTCGGCCAGACGGAATCGAAATTGGTGATGCCCTCGGTGTAGTGCCACATGCGGTCCGGGTTGATGACGGTGCCCCCGGCGTTCTGCGCGATCTCGAGCATGCGGCCGTCGACGTGGGCCGGGACGCCGGTGAGCATCCGCTCGGGTACGCGACCCATGCGCGTCGGCCAGTTCTTCTTCACCAGATCCCAGTTACCGCCGATACCGCCCGAGGTGACGATCGTTGCGCCCGCGGCGAATTCGAACTCCCCGACCACGGTGCGCGAGGATGCGACTCCGCGATCGAGCTCGCACGGTTCGAGGACCGAGCCCCGGACGCCGGTCACGACGCCGTCCGTGGTCACGAGTTCGTCGACCTGGTGCCGGAAGGCGGTGACGACGGAGCCGCGCTCGATTCCCTCCCGCACGGTCTTCGCGAAGATCTCGACCAGCGCGGGCCCGGTTCCCCACGTCAGGTGGAACCGGGGCACCGAGTTGCCGGGCCCCGTCGCGCCCTGACCACCACGCTCGGCCCACCCCACCAGCGGGAAGATCTTGAGTCCGCGCTCGCGGAGCCAACTGCGCTTCTCACCCGCGGCGAACGCCACGTAGGCCTCCGCCCACTGACGCGGCCAGTGGTCCTCGTCGCGGTCGAACCCGGCGGTTCCCATCCAGTCCTGCAGCGCGAGTTCGTAGGAGTCCTTGATCCCGAGTCGTCGCTGCTCCGGGCTGTCGACGAAGAACAGGCCGCCGAACGACCAGAACGCCTGACCGCCGAGGTTCGCCTCGCTCTCCTGGTCGACGAGGATCACGCGCTTGCCCGACGCCATCAATTCGGCGGTGGCGACGAGTCCGGCGAGTCCTGCTCCGACGACGATGACATCGGCTTCCGTTGTCCTCATGGAATCACCGTATACGGCGAATTCGGTGACCGAGGAGGCTCGCGCGATCTGACCGCCGCGGCCCCGTCGGAACGCGCGCACCGTGCAGTGAGACGCGCACCGTGCACGGTGCGCGTGTCGCCGCAGGGTGCGCGGGAGGTCGTTGCGGCGTCGTGTCAGCGCCCGGGGTAGCTGGCCCGCAGGTGCATCCTCTCCCCCTGCGGTCCGAAGATGCCGAGGTACTCCACCGGCGCAGTGTCCGCGGAACCGAACCAGTGCGGCAGGTGCGTGTCGAACTCCGCCACCTCGCCGGGCCCCAGCACCAGGTCCTGCTCCCCGAGAATCAGCCGCAGTCGGCCGTTGAGGACGTAGAGCCAATGATACCCCTCGTGCGAGCCCAGCGCCGGATCCTCCACCCGCGGGCCGGCCGGGATGATCTGCTTGAACGCCTGCAGTCCCCCCGGCCGCCGAGTCAGCGGTACCACCGTCATGCCGTGGCGCGACTGCGGCTTCAGGTGTACCCGGGGGTCGCCGGTCTCCGGGGCGTCGACGATGTCGTCGAGCGGGACCTCGTAGACCTTCGCGAGCGGCAGCAGCAGTTCGAGACTCGGTTTGCGCTGGCCGGACTCCAATCGCGACAGAGTGCTCACCGGAATCCCGGTTCGCTCGGACACCACGGCGAGCGTCACGTCCGCACGACGCCGCAGCGCGCGCAACCGGGGGCCGATCGCCGTCAGGACGGAGTCGACGTCGTCGGATCCAGGGGTCGCGGTCATGTTCGCTATTGCACTTTCAGCAAAGTTGTTTGTCAAATTCACACGTACGGGTGCAGGGTGTCGCCATGACATCGCACACCCACACCACAGCCGACGTCCTGGTGATCGGCGGCGGCTCCGCGGGCCTCAGTGCCGCCCTGATGCTCGGCCGCGCGCGCCGCCGAGTCGTCGTCCTGGACAACGGGACTCCCCGCAACGCACCGGCCTCCCACATGCACGGCGTCCTCGGACGCGACCACACCTCGCCGCTCGACTACCTGAAGAACGGGCGAGCCGACCTCGAGCGGTACGACGTCACCGTCGTCGACGCCACCGTCGATACGCTCTCCGGAAGCGTCGGGGACTTCACCGCGACCACCGACGACGGGCGCCACTTCACCGCTCGCCGCCTCGTCGTCACCACCGGCATGACGGACGTCCTGCCCGAGATCGAGGGCGTGGCGGAGCGCTGGGGTCGCGACGTCGTCCAGTGTCCGTACTGCGACGGGTGGGAAATCCAGGACCGACGCATCGGCGTACTCCACACCGGACCTTTCAGCGTTCATCACGCTCGGATGTGGCGGCAGTGGACCGACACGCTCACCTACGTCACCAACGGGAACGCCCTGACCGACGAGGACCGCGAGATGCTCGTCGCCCGCCGCGTCGAGATCGTCGAGACACCCGTCGATCACGTGGTGACGGAACAGGATCGACTGTCCGGCCTCGCCCTGGAAGACGGGACGAGCGTCGAACTCGACGCCCTCGCCGTGGCCACGACATTCACCGCACGCTGCGCCCTTCTCGACCCGCTCGGCCTCGTCACCGTTGCCCACCCCACCGGATTCGGCGACATCGTCGAGGCCGACGCGATGGGCGCGACCTCCGTCCCCGGCGTGTGGGTGGCCGGAAACCTGAACAACCCTCAGCACACGGTCATCGCGGCCACGGCTGCCGGCGCCTTCGTCGGAGCAGCGGTCAACGCCCACCTCATCGACGAGGAGACCGAGTCGGCGGTGCAGCGACGTCGCCACCCCACGGTCCTCGACGGTGCGTTCTGGGACGAGCTCTACCGCGGAGCCGAGCAACGATGGAGCGGCAATCCCAACGCGTCCCTGGTCAGCGAAGTCGAGCACCTGAAACCCGGCCGCGCGCTCGACGTCGGCGCCGGCGAAGGCGCCGACGTGCGCTGGCTGGCCGAACACGGGTGGACCGTCACCGCCGTGGACATCTCTGCCGTCGCCATCGAGCGCGCTCGGGCCACCCATCCGGACGTGGCCTGGGAACAGCGGGATCTACTCGTCGATCCGTTCCCGACGGCATCGTTCGACCTCGTGTCGATGCACTACTTCGGCATCCTGCGTTCGGCGGGACCGGAGGCTCTCGCCTCGCTGGTCGACGCCGTCGCACCGGGCGGGACGCTGCTCGTCGTCGGCCACACCCCGGTTCCCGGTCACGACTGGGCCGGGTTCGCCCCGACCGACTTCGTCTCCCCACACGCGATCGCGCTGTCGCTCGACGCGAACGAGTGGACCGTTCACACCGACGAGACCCGGCCCAGGGTGTCGCCCACGAGTGGGTCCGGCGTCGGTCACCACTCCGACGACGTGCTGATCGCGGTCCGCAGGCGCCCCTGACGCCGAAGCGGCTACCGTTCCCTCATGGTGACGGCGACCGCTCTGCGCGCACGCTTCGCGGCGGCGCTGTCCCGTATGTACGGCGACGAGGTTCCGGCGTACCGGACCCTCGTCGAGGTCGCAGCGGCGGTCAATCGCGACGTCCTGACGCGAGACGGAGCCGGCGCGGAGCGGTGGGGATCGATCGAGCGCGTGACCGCCGAGCGGCACGGGGCCATCCGCGTCGGATCCGCGACCGAGCTCCGGGACGTCACGCGCCTGTTCGCGGCGTTCGGCATGCATCCTGTCGGCTTCTACGATCTGCGCGAGGCCGCGACCCCGATCCCCGTGGTCTCGACCGCGTTTCGACCCACCGATCCGGAGCAGTTGGCGCGCAACCCCTTCCGTGTGTTCACCTCGATGCTCGTCACCGACGACCGCCGGTTCTTCGACCGGGATCTCCATCGACGCCTCGACCGCGCACTCGCGACTCGGACGCTGTTCTCCCCCCAGCTACTGGACCTGGCCGACCGCGTCGGCGGCGAGGGTGGTGCCGAGGACGACGACGCCGACACGCTGATCCGACTCGCCACGGCCGCGTTCGAACTGGACCGGAATCCGGTGGACCGCGGGTGGTACGCCGAGCTCTCCGCCGTGTCCCCGGTGGCCGCCGACATCGGTGGCGTGGCGTCCACCCACATCAATCACCTGACACCGCGGGTGCTCGACATCGACGAGCTGTATCGGCGCATGACCGCCCGCGGCATCGAGATGATCGACCGCATCCAGGGACCGCCGAGCCGTCCCGGACGCGATGTTCTGCTGCGGCAGACCTCGTTTCGTGCGCTGGCCGAACCCCGACTCTTCCGGGAAGCGGACGGCCGCGTGTTCTCGGACGAGGTGCGCGTGAGGTTCGGCGAAGTGGAGGCGCGCGGGGTGGCCCTCACCCGTGCGGGTCGTGAACGGTACGACACCGCGATGGCCGCGCCGAATCCGGACGCGTTGTGGGACAACCACTTCCCCACCACCGAGACCGCACTCGCCGCGTCGGGTCTGGGGTACTACACGGTCGCGGCCGCGGACGGCCTCGGACCGCGGCCGCCGACCCGCGCGGAGCGGATCGAGCAGGGGTGGGTAAGAATCACCCCGGTGGTCTACGAGGACTTCCTGCCGGCGTCGGCCGCGGGAATCTTTCGCTCCAACCTCGACGGGGACGGTGCGGTGAGCGCGGAGGTCGAGGGCACACCGTGGTCGAGGCACGCGCTGGCCGAGGCCATCGGGCGCCCGATCGCCGATCCCTACGACCTCTACGACGCCGCGGTGGAACGATCCTGGGCGGCCGCGGAGCGGTGAGTCAGGCGACGGTGCGCGAACGTGTACCCGGGACCCATTCGTAAACAGCCGATTCCGCGCCGTGGAAACGAGCCAGATCGATGGCGTCGAGCATGGCCGTGCGAGGTCCGGGGCGGCCGAGCTGCTTGGCACCGACGGAGAGGCGCACCACTCCGCCGCGCCGCGCGACCCGTCCGGCACCCATGACGAGCGCTTTGCACCACCACGGCTCCGAGGTTCCCGGCTCCCAGACGTAGCCGGCCGACCCGGTGCCGAACCCTTCACCGATTCCGTAGACCCGCGAGCGCACCCGCGTTCCGCGCTCGAGGTCGTGCACCGCGCCGAGGCCGGCGAACGTGCGGAACCCCACCGACGGCAGTGCGGCGACCGCACCCGGCGACGCCACCCACCGCGGCGGTGCGAACACGCGGGTTCGCAGACCGATCTCTTCCATCACCCGATCCGCGGCGGTGAGGCGCAACCGCGCTTCGTGTGCCGGCAGCATCGCGAACTCGGCGCGGCGGCGCTTGGTCGCGGCCTGATCGTAGCCGTGCAGCACGATGGAATCTCCGTGCCGACGGCGCTCGCGCAACCACTCCTGCGTCTCGTCGTCCCTGGTCAACCGGTACTTGTCCTTCAACCGCGGGGCCACGAGAAGCGAGACGCGCACGCCGCGCTCGTCCATGTCGGCAGCGAACGCGGCCGCGTGTTCGCGGGTCTCGTCACGAATGCCGGACACGGAGACGATCAGCTGGGCTCCACCACTGCTCATGAACAAAGACGGTGGCACACGGACATGTACACCGGTCACAGCGAGAGTGAACGCCGGCCCAACGATCGCCGTACGGACTCAGAGGGAGGGGACCGGCAGCACCTTGTCGATGGCCGCGAGGACCTCGGGGGCGTCGGGCTCGGTACGGGGGCGGAACCGGTTCACCACCTCACCGTGCGGCGAGATGAGGAACTTCTCGAAGTTCCACTGCACGTCGCCGGCCTCGCCGTCGGCGTCGGGGGTCTGCGTGAGCTCGGCGTACAGCGGGTGACGGTTCTCGCCGTTCACGTCGACTTTTTCGAGCAGCTGGAACGTGACTCCGTACGAGGTCGAGCAGAACGTCTCGATCTCCTCGGCCGTGCCCGGCTCCTGGCCGCCGAACTGGTTGCACGGCACTCCGACCACGGACAGTCCGCGATCCGAGTACTCCTTCGCGAGCTTCTCCAGCGCGGTGTACTGCGGCGTCAGACCGCACTTCGACGCGACGTTCACCATCAGCACGGCGCGGCCGCGGTATTCCTCGAGAGACGTCGGCGCCCCACCCAGGGTGTTGATGCCGATGTTCTGCAGTTCAGTCATGCGGACACAGTACCGATCGGTAACCCGGCTGCGCATCACGCGGTCACGACGCAGAAATCCGGTGCAGAATCCCTCGCGTGGCGAAGAATTCTGCACCGGATTTCGGGTGCCGATGTCAGTTCTTGACGAGCTCCGGCTTGTCCGCCGGATCCTGCGCCGGACCGTGACCGTCATCGACCATGGTGGTCTCGTCGAACGGAAGCTTGCCGCCGAGTACGTCCTTGACGCGGTCGTTGTCGATGGTCTTGGTCCAGGTACCCACCAGCATGGTGGCGACCGCGTTACCCGAGAAGTTGGTGACGGCGCGGGCTTCGGACATGAACCGGTCGATACCGACGATCAGGCCGATGCCGTCGAGCAGTTCGGGGCGGTGGCTCGAGAGCCCGCCGGCCAGCGTGGCCAGGCCCGCACCGGAGACACCGGCCGCACCCTTGGAGGCGATGATCATGAACAGCAGGAGTGAGAGCTGCTCACCGAATTCGAGCGGCTGTCCCATGGCGTCGGCGATGAAGATCGAGGCCATCGTCAGGTAGATCGCGGTGCCGTCGAGGTTGAACGAGTAGCCGGTGGGGACGACCACACCGACCGTGGTGCGCTGGACTCCGACGTGCTCCATCTTGGCGATGAGGCGCGGCAGGGCCGACTCGGAGGACGACGTGGCGACGATCAGCAGGTACTCGCGGCCGAGGTACTTGCAGAGCTTGAAGATCGAGACACCCGAGACGATCCGCAGGATGGTGCCGAGGATGCCGAAGACGAAGATCGTGCAGGTCAGGTAGAAGGCGATCATCAGGGTGCCGAGCTGGATGACGGCGTCGAAGCCCGTGTCACCGACCACCTTCGCGATGGCGCCGAAGGCACCGATCGGGGCGAGCCACAGGATGCCGGCCAGGATGCGGAAGACCAGCTTCTGGATGGACCCGATGCCACGCAGGATGCCTTCGCCCTGAGCGCCCATGGCCTGGATGCCGAAGCCCACCAGCAGTGCGACGAACAGGGTCTGCAGCACGCTTCCCTCGGTCAGCGAGGACAGCAGCGAGGTCGGGATGATGTTCTGGAAGAACTCGAGTGTGCCGCCGCTCTCCGCGGCTTGACCGGCCAGCTCGGCGCCGGCGTCCGGATCGCCCTGGATGTTCAGGCCCGACCCCGGCTGGATCAGGTTGCCGACCACCAGTCCGATGGCCAGCGCCGCCGTCGACATCGCGATGAAGTAGCCGAGCGCGAGGCCACCGACTCGACCGACGCTCGCCGCCGCCTTGACGGACCCGATGCCGAGCACGATGGTGCAGAAGATGACCGGGCTGATCATCATCTTGATCAGGGACACGAACATCGTGCCGAGAACGCCGAACTCCGATGCGACCTCCGGAGAGACCAGACCGAGGACGACGCCACCGATCACGGCGACGATCACGGCGCTGTAGAGCCAGTGGGTCTTGTCGCGCTTCTTCTTGGGCGGTGGGGTCGTGTTGTCGGTTCCCGCGTCGATGCTGGTTGTCATAAGTGTTCGTCCTTAGGATCAAGCGCGTGAGGTGGCTCACGCTGGGCTGTTGTGAATGGTGGTCCAGACCGTGAGCCGAGTCACCCTTGAGTGCATTTCGTTCACGTGTTCAGCCGTTTCGGGCGAACACCGCCCGACCCCGAGAGGCCCACCGTGACCGCCAGGACCCGACGCAATCGCAGTGTCGCGAGGCAGCTCTTCCTGTGGCAGCTGGGCGTCGTCGTCCTGCTCGTCGCGCTCGGTGGTGCGGCTGCCCTCTACGACGAGCGGCAGGACAGCGACGACGCGACACGGCGCGAGGTCGTGGCGATCGCGGTCGCGTTGGCCACCGCACCCTCCACGCGAGACGCCGTCGAGAACGCCGACCCGACCGCCGTCCTGCAACCGGTGACCGAGCGAATTCGCGCGGAGACCGGGGTCGACTTCATCGTGGTGATGGCCCCGGACCGCACCCGCTACACGCACACCAGGACCGAGCTGATCGGCGGATCGTTCACCGGGAACATCGAACCGGCCCTGGAGGGCGGCACGTTCACGGAGAGTTTCGTCGGTTCGCTCGGGCCGTCGATCCGCTCGGTCACCCCGATCGAGGACGACGGCCGCGTCGTCGGGCTCGTGTCCGCGGGCGTCACGCGCCAGAAGATCTCGGACCAGTTCGTCTCGGGGCTGCCGGCGATCGTGTCCATCATCGCCGCCGCGCTGCTGCTGGCCGTCGCGGCCTCGACCGCACTGAACCGCCGACTCAATCGGCAGACGCTGGGCCTCGCACCCGGCGAACTACGGTCGATGTACGACCAGAACGATGCCGTATTGCATTCCATCGGTGAGGGACTGGTGGTGTGGACGGATGAGCCGGAGGCCGATCTGGTGAACGACGAGGCTCGTCGGCTGCTCGATCTGCCCACAGGACCGGTGACGCGAGACGATCTCCCCGTGTCCCTACGCAACCTCGGCGACGACGGCGTCCGGGACGAGATGCATCTGACGGATTCACGCGTTCTCGTGGTCAATCAGAACCCGGTGCTGCGAGGACACCGCCGCCTCGGAACGGTCACCACGATCCGCGACCACACCGAGCTGCAACGCGTTCTGGGAGAACTCGATTCGATGACGAGCTTCGCGGAGTCACTGCGGTCGCAGGCGCACGAGAGCGCGAACCGATTGCACACCGTGATCACGATGGTGGAGCTGGGCCGGACCGAGCAGGCGGTGGAGTTCGCGACGAAGGAGCTCGCGCTGTCTCAGCATCTCATCGACCGACTGATGGGCACGGTGCAGGAACCCGCTGTCGCCGCCCTGCTGCTGGGCAAGGTCAGCCAGGCCGCCGAGCAGGGTGTGGAACTCACCGTCACCGACGACACCGCGCTGTCCGAGACCACGTTCGATCGCCACGAATTGGTGACCCTCGCCGGAAATTTGATAGACAATGCGATCGACGCCGCCAAGGAGTCGGACCAACCATGGGTGGAGGTGACCGTGCGGGAGCAGGGCTCCGATCTGGTGGTTCAGGTGGCGGACAGCGGCCCCGGTATGGATCCGGACGCACTGGCCACGGCGCGCACGCGTGGTTACTCCACGAAATCGGGATCGCGCGGACTCGGCCTGGCCCTCGTTTCCCAGGTCGTCGCCCGCCATCACGGGCGGTTGGAGTCGGAGAACACGTACGGGTCGGTCGTGACGGCAACCGTCCCCGTCGACTCGCACGATTCCGATCGAACCCCGCCGGCCCCGGCATGATTCGCGTCCTGATCGTCGAGGACGAGCCCCTCATCGCCGAGGCCCACGGGAACTACGTCGGCCGGGTGCCGGGGTTCGTCCTCGGTGGGGTCGCGCACTCGGGCAGTTCCGCGATGCGGTCGGCATCGAAAGCGATCGCGGACGGCACCCCGTTCGACCTGGTGCTGTTGGACATCGGCCTGCCCGACGCCAGTGGGATCGACGTCGCCGCGGCTCTGGGTGGCCTTCGACCGGGGCCCGACGTCATCGCGATCACCTCGGAGCGCGACCTGGCCGTGGTCCGGTCCGCCGTGGCCCACGGGGTGGTGCTCTATCTGCTCAAGCCGTTCACCTTCGCCGCGTTCCGGGACAAGCTGGAGCGGTATCAGGAGTTCCGCAGCGCGCTCCGGGATGGCGAATCCGCGGTCAGTCAGCGCGACATCGACCGCGCCATGGCGTCGCTCCGCACCGCGGACGAGCGTGCCGCTTCCCCCAAAGGCATTGCCCCGCAAACGTTGACCGAGATCTCGAACAGCGTTCGTGCCGAACCGGAGGGCCTCGGCGCCTCCGAGGCCGCCAAGGCGGTGGGCGTCTCCCGGGTCACAGCGTGGCGCTACCTCGAACGGCTCGCCGACGACGGACTCGTCGAGCGTCACACCGAGTACGGGCGGGCCGGGCGACCGCAGGTGCGGTACCGCTGGCGCTGACCGAACCGGTCACGCCTGCAGCGGCACCCGGCGCCGGAGGAATTCGATCTGGTCCGCCACGACGGTCTCGAAGGCCTCCCCCACGTAGATCGCGAAATGCCCGTACGGATACCGCATCACCTCGGCATCGGACAGCCGGCGTGCGTGGCGCAGTGTGGCTTTCGCCGGCGCGACGGTGTCGGGGTCACAGACCGCGAAGAACACCGGACACGTGATCGTGCGGGCGATGCGCCCCGGGAAATAGCGCAGGATGTTCAGCGCGAAACGAGCCGCGACCTCGTTGCGGAAGTCGCTCCCCGGCGGTTGCAGCGCCCGAAAACCCTCCAGCGCGTCGTCGCTCGCCATCAGCGCTGTCCCTCGATGCTCTGCGGCCAGCGGCACCAGTACCGGCTCCCGCCCTCGAACGGCCGCAATCACGTCGCGCACGGCGAGCGGGGCGATGGTCGCCGTGGTCCGAAGGGGAGTGACCGCCGCCGAGGCGAGGCCGTCGGTGAAGGGGCACTGCGCGATCACCGCAGCCACGCGCGCGTCACGGGCGGCGGCGACCAGCGCGTGGCCTCCGCCGAAGGACGAGCCCCACAACACGATCCGACCGGTGTCGACGCCCGCCAGCGTGCGGGCGAAGGCGATGGCCGCCGCCCAGTCCTCGAGTTGTCGGCCGATGTCGAGCAATTGCCGAGGCTGTCCCCCACTGGCGCCGAAGTGCCGATAGTCGAAGACGAGGCACGCGTAACCGGCCGCGGCGAACCGCTCCGCGTAGGCATCGAGTCTCATCTCTCGAACGCCCCCGAGGCCGTGGGCCATGACGACGATCGGCGGCGGACCGGCGCCGTCCGGCCGGTACACCCATGCCGCGCAGTACGAATCCCCCGATACGAACTCGACGTCGTCCCGATCCACTTCGACCCCCCCGGTTTCGTTTCGACCCGGCCTCACGTTCGGATCCGGACGATCCTCGCACCACACGGAGGAGCCGTCCAGACCCGGAACGAAAGTCAGTCGTCGGTCACACCCCACTCGGCACCGGACCGGTCGATGACCCACGCGTGCTCGAAGGCGACTTCACGCCACTTCTCGTAGCGCCCGCTCACCCCGCCGTGGCCGGCGTTCATCTCCGTCTTGAGCAGGATCGGTTCGGTACCGGTGTTCACCGGGCGCAGAGCCGCGACCCACTTCGCCGGTTCCACGTAGAGCACGCGGGTGTCGTTGATCGACGTGATCGCCAGGATCGCCGGATACGGCTGCTCGGCGACGTTCTCGTACGGGCTGTACGACTTCATGTAGTCGTAGACGGCCTTGTCCTCCAACGGGTTACCCCACTCGTCCCACTCGATCACGGTGAGTGGAAGGGACGGGTCCAGGATCGACGTCAGCGGGTCCACGAACGGGACGTTGGCCATGATGCCCGAGAACAGTTCCGGGGCGAGGTTGGCGACGGCACCCATCAGGAGTCCACCGGCACTGCCGCCGTCGGCCACCAGATTCGCGGGCGTCGTGTGACCACGATCGATCAGGTGGCGAGCGGCCGCGATGTAATCGGTGAAGGTGTTCTTCTTGGTGAGCGTCTTGCCGTTGTCGTACCAGAGACGCCCCATCTCGCCCCCGCCGCGCACGTGAGCGATGACGAAGACGATGCCGCGATCGAGCAACGACAACCGCGCCACCGAGAAGCTCGGGTCCATGCTCGCCTCGTAGGACCCGTAGCCGTACAGGATGGTCGGGGCGGGGCCCTCGACGTCCGCGCGCGCGATCACCGACAACGGGATCTCGGTGCCGTCCTCCGCCGTCGCCCACTCCCTCGACTGCGTGTATCGCGAGGGATCGAAGTCACCCAGCACGGGCTGCGACTTCCGCAGGATTCGCTCACCGGTGGCGAGGTCCAGATCGTAGATCTGCGACGGAGTGATGAACGAGGTGTAGCCGAACCGCAGCAGCGGTGCGTCCCACTCCGGATTCGACGCGAGTCCCACCGAGAACAGGTCCTCGTCGAACTCGAGCTCCTTCGGCTCGCCGTAACCTTCGTCGGTCAACGGCCACAGCGCCATTCGTGGGATCGCCCCGCGCCGGTAGGACAGCACGAGGTGGTCGGCGAACGCGTCCACGTCCTCGAGGCGCACGTCCTCGCGGTGTCCGACCAGGATCGTCATGTCGCTGGGGTCGTCGACCGGCGCCTCGGCGAGAACGAAGTTCTCGGACTTCACACCGTCCACCACGTCGTTGTGCATGACGAGGAATCGATCTCGCCCGGCGACGACGGCATGTTCGGCGTTGTACTCGACTCCGTCGCGGCGAGGAAGAATCACGCGGAACTCACCCGTCGGGTCGTCCGCGCTCAGGAACCATCCCTCGGTGGTCACCTTCGAACCGACCCAGATCATGAGGTACTTCTCGCTGCGAGTGGATCCGAAGCTCACCCAGAACGCCTCGTCGGGCTCGTGGAAGACGACTACGTCCTCGTCCGCCCGGGTCCCCACGCGGTGACGCCACACCTTGTCCGGGCGCCACGAATCGTCGACGGTCTGATAGAAGAGGAACTGCTGATCGGCGGACCAGGTGGCACCGGGTGCGGTGCCCTCGATCTCGTCGGCGAACAACTCGCCGGTGCGAAGGTCCTTGATGCGCAACGTGTATCGCTCGTCACCGGCCGTGTCCACCGAATAGGCCAGCAGATGGCCGTCGTCGCTGAGGGCGAAAGCGCCGATGGAGAAGAACTCGTGTCCGGTGGCCAATTCGTTGGCGTCGAGCACGATCTGCTCGTCCGCGATGTCGGCGCCGACCTCGAGATCCGGAGGCGTCCAGTCGTCCTTCGACGCGACCGGGCAGCGGCACTGGATGCCGTAGCTCTTCCCCTCGACGGTTCGGCCGTAGTACCACCACTCGCCGCGACGGGTGGGGACCGAGAGATCGGTTTCCTTGGTACGCGACTTGATCTCGCGGAAGATCTGCTCCTGCAACGGCTTCAGATGCTCGGTCAGCCGATCGGTGTACTCGTTCTCCGCCTCGAGGTACGCGATGACCTCCGGATCGGTCTTGTCCCGCAGCCACTCGTAGTGGTCGACGAAGGTGTCACCGTGGTGCGTGCGCTCGTGCGGTACCCGCTTGGCCACCGGAGGCGCGAGGTCGGGATGGTTCTCGGTCACGGTGTCGCGTTCGGTCACGAGGAGATCCAATCGTCGAAGGAAAGTCCGGAGATGCGTTCGTACGCCTCGATGTAGCGATCCCGCGTTCGTGCGACCACCGACTCGGGCAGCGGGGGCGGCGGGGAATCACCGTGGCGATCCCACCCCGATTCGCCGGTGAGCCAATCGCGGACGAACTGCTTGTCGAAGCTGGGCTGCGTACGCCCCTCGGTGTAGCCGTCGGTGGGCCAGTACCGCGACGAGTCGGGAGTGAGCACCTCGTCGGCGAGCACCAGTCCCCCCTGCGCGTCGAGACCGAACTCGAGCTTGGTGTCCGCCAGGATGATGCCGCGCTCGGCCGCGAACTCCGCGGCCCTGGTGTAGATCTCGAGCGTCGCGGTCCGCAACCGCTGCGCGAGGTCCGCGCCGACCGCGCCGACGACGGCGTCGAAGTCGATGTTCTCGTCGTGATCGCCGAGTTCTGCCTTGCTGGCGGGCGTGAAGATCGGCTCCGGAAGTCTGCTGGATTCGGTCAGCCCGCTCGGCAGGCTCACCCCGCAGACCGATCCGGTCTCGCGGTAGTCGATCAACCCCGAGCCGGTCAGATAACCACGCGCCACGCACTCGACAGGCAGCATCTCGAGGCGTCGCACCACCAGCGCGCGGCCGAGCACCTCCTGCGGAATCCGTGGGTCGTCGGCCGGTCCGGCGAGGTGATCGTCGACGCCGAGGCGGTCGAAGAAGAACACGCTCATAGCGGTCAGCACCCGGCCCTTGTCCGGGATGGGCGTGTCCAACACGAAGTCGTACGCAGAGATGCGATCACTGGCCACGAGGAGCAGATGATCGTCGTCGATGCGATGGAGGTCGCGGACCTTGCCGGCCGCCAGATGCGGGTAGTCAGACAGTGAGGGGCGCACGACGCTCCACCCTAGTCCGGCGTCGGAGGCGTCTGACAGTCTGTAGTCGTACGCAGACGAAAGGATCGGTGGTGACAGCACCCCAACCGGTCAGTGTGGGGTTCCGATCCCAGCGGGGCCCCATCCTCGCGGCGCTGATGCTCAGCAACTCCCTCGTCGCACTCGACTCGACGATCATCGCCACCTCGGTGCTCACCATCGTCGACGATCTGGGCGGCTTCTCGCGGTTCCCGTGGTTGTTCTCCGTCTACCTCCTGGCCCAGGCCGTGACGGTGCCGATCTACGGCAAGCTCGCGGATCTGTTCGGCCGCAAACGCCTCGTGCTGTTCGGTATCGCCGTGTTCGCGCTCGGGTCGGTGCTGTGCGGGCTGGCCTGGAGCATGCCGTCGTTGATCGCCTTCCGTGCCCTTCAGGGCATCGGCGCCGGGGCTGTGCAGCCGATGGTCCAGACCATCGCGGGCGACATCTACACGGTGCGCGAGCGGGCGAAGGTCCAGGGCTACCTCGCGAGCGTGTGGGCGATGTCGGCGATCGTCGGTCCGACGCTGGGTGGGGTGTTCTCGGAATTTCTGTCCTGGCGGTGGATCTTCTTCGTCAACGTCCCGTTGTGCGCGGTGGCGGCGATCGTCCTGTACCGCAGGTTCGACGAGAAGACGCCCGCGAAGACGTCCGTGCGCATCGATTACGCCGGGGGCCTGCTGCTGACGGTGGGTGCCGGCGCGCTGATCCTCGGACTGCTGGAAGGCGGTCAGTCCTGGGCCTGGACGTCCCCGACGTCGCTGGTGGTGTTCGGGCTCGGGGTGCTGAGCACGATCGCCTTCGTCCTCGTCGAGCGCAGAGCGCAGTCGCCGATCCTTCCCCTCTGGGTGCTGACCCGACGCGTCCTGGTGGCCACCAGCGCCGTGGCTGCCGTCATCGGCACGGTGGTGCTGACGCTCACCACGTACGTGCCCACCTTCGCGCAGGGCGTGCTGGGATACGGCGCCCTGGTGGGCGGATTCGCGCTGGCTCCGCTGCTGCTGTCGTGGCCGTTGATGTCGTCGCAGTCGGGAAAGGTCTACCTGAGGATCGGGTTCCGCCGGACGGCCCTCATCGGCAGCGTGGCGGTCCTCGCGGGCGCGGGGCTCACGCTCACCCTGAACGTGGACTCGTCGATCTGGCAGGTCGCGCTCGCGTGCCTGGTGATCGGCGCCGGCATGGGCTTCGTGGCGAGTCCGGCGCTGATCGCAGCTCAGTCGAGTGTCGACTGGTCCGAACGCGGGGTGGTCACCTCGACCAACACGTTCGCCCGCTCCATCGGCAGCGCCGTGGGCATCGCGGTGTGCGGCGCCATCGTGAACGCGAACGTGAGTGCCGACCCCGCCCCGAGCGATCTCGCCGACGCGCTGCACCTGGTCTTCTACACGGTGCTCGGCGGTGCCGTTCTGCTGGCTTTGGCCGCGCTCAGCATGCCCGGCGGCACGGTGGACACGGGTGAATCAGACGTCGAGGACGGTCACAGACCGACGCGCTCGAGCAACGCTTCGAACTCTTCCTGAGCCTGCGCCTCGGTCTTGCCCTCGCGGAGTGCGCGGGCGTATCCGGCGAGCGCCATCTTCTCGTAGCGCTTGTAGTTCGCGAGCCACTCCTCGGCCTTGGCGCGCCAGTACCCGATGACCGAGCACTGTGCGGTGCCGAAGCCCCACTGCTTGCGCACGTGGGAGCGCACCCCGCGAGAGACCGCGGCTTCGCCCGCGAACCACACGTAGCCGGTTCCGTCGGGGCGGTCGAACGAGGTGACGGCGTCGAGCAGAACGCTGGCGGTGCGCCCGTTCCCCGTCCCGATGCGCCAGTCCACGGTGACGTCGCCGACGGAGACGAACTCCTGCACGTCGGCCTCGTCGAGTACTTCGAGGATCACGTGGGCCCGTTGTCCGGGCATCAGCTGTTCGAGGGCGCGACCCACGGCCGGAAGTCCGGTCTGGTCGGCGACGAGAAGCTGCCAGTCGGTGCCGGCAGGCACGGCGTACCACGAGCGGGGGCGGGAGAACACGACCTGGTGGCCGGGCTGCGCGTTCTGCGCCCAGTCCGACGCGATGCCCACCTCGTGCAGGACGAAGTCCACCGTCACGGTGGACGCGTCGCGCTCACGGACGGTGTAGTTGCGGCAGTTGGGACGCGTCGCGGCGTCGTGGTAGCACCACGAGCCGTTGATGCAGGTCATGGGCGGCAGAGCGTCGTCCATCGCGGCCGGGAAGTAGATGGTCACGCACTCGTCGGGTGCGGACTTCCCGACGTATCCGCGGAGGTCCTCACCACCGAAGATCACGCGAACGATGCTGGGAGAGAGGCGTACGACGGACTGAACCGTGGCGTAGTAGAAGCCGGGTTCGATCTCGGCGATCGTGTCGAACTCGAGTGCCGTGGACATCGGCTCCCTCCCGTCGTGACGTCGAATGGAACCCGGCGCCTGAGGCAAGCCTAACCATGCCGATGGATCGACGCAATGGGCTCGGCCCGCGAGATCACCACGCGACCCCGACGGTTCAGTCGGCGCAGTTCGGCACGTCGGCCGATGCCTCCGCGTCGAGCGTCTGCGGCTGGATCGGCACCCGCGCCTCCCCCGGCGCCGTGGGTTCGACGAGATCGAGCACCAGCGTGCGTGTCTCGCCGGGCTCCACGACGAGCGGTGTGTAGAACACCGGACGGCCTCGCTCCGTCATCGTCAGCAGGAAGGTCTTCTGCCCGTCCAGAGTGGCGTCGACCAACTCGGATCCCGTGGTGGTGAACACCTCGAGCACGGAGCGATTGGTTCCGGGCGGTCCCTCGTACGCCGTCGACTCGTTCTGCCGGCCGGCGATGTAGCGCGGGTACTCCTGCGCGGGCGCGGTATTGGTGACGGTGGCCGTGATCTGCGTCCGACGGGTGTCACCCTCGCACGACTCCGCGGTGTACGCCGTGTCGCGGCGGAGGTAGTAGTCGAGCTTGCCGCCCGCCCCGTTGTTCACGACCACCGCGGCGTACGGCGCCGCGTCCTCGGGAACCTCGTGGGCGATGGGGGTGCCGGACAGCGCGGCCTGGATCTCGGGGTTCGCACTCCACACCGCGGTGTGGCGTTCGCTCACCCCTCGCCCGATGGCTTCGAGAAGCCGCTCCGGAGAACTGATGGAACCCTGCACCTTGGCGAACACGCCGGCGGCGATCGACTGCAGGTACTCCTTGCGTGCGTTGTTGTCGTCCTCGAACCGGAAGTACGCCTGCGACTGGGTCAGGTCCACGACGTTGTCCGCGGTGATCTGCTCGCCGTCGGCGAGGATCACCGGGCCGACCACGTCGAGGATGTAGCTCAACGCCACGGGATCGGTCGCCAGAACGCCGTCCACCGATTGCCCCGACTCCTGCTGCCAGATCGAGCGCAGGATCTCCCCCGTGTAGGGGAAGTGTGGGCTCACGTTCGCGTTCTGCCAGTTCGACGTCGCGTCGTACTGGGCGTAGTTCCGTGCGAAATCCGGGCCGAGATCGATGGGGTCGTAGGAGGGCTGCAATTCGGTGTTCCGCGCCAACTCGTCGAGCGTGATCCGGCCGCGATCGGCGTCGACGATCGCGAACCCGCCCATGAGACCGCCGGTCCCGCGCGACTCGGACCCCGTCTGGAACGCGAGGAAGTAGCTGGTCGGTGTCGTCTCGCCGAGCATCTCCGGCAGGACCTGCGCCGCGAGCGAGGTGTTGGTCAACAGGTTGGACAGATCCCCGAGCTGCGCGCGGAAGGATTCGGCGGCGTCCGTGACCTGCCCGACGTAGGTGTCGGTGTCGAGCGCGGCGGTCCGCTCGTTCAGAGCCGCCGCGGAACCGGAGATCTGCGCGAGGGCCGGAGCCGACTCCCGGAGCGAGGCGAGGTCGATGGTGCCGTCGTCGGCGCGCAGCTCGCCGGGATTCAGCGCCGAGCCCACCTCCACGGCGGGATCGAGGACCTCGGTGGTGACATCGCGGACGATGTCGCTGAGCGGTCCGACCACCTGCAGCGGACTGCCGAGCCACGGAACTGCCGCCGCCGCACGCCAGATCGGGGACCCGGTGGCGTCCGCCGCGTCGCCGGACGACGCGATGGCGTCGTCGACTCTCGCCCGAGCCGTCTCGGAATCGCCCTGGACGATAGCCGCGCGTGCGGCGACGACGTCGTCTCGTGCTGCGGCCAGACCCGTGTAGGCGGTGTAGACGGCATATCCCAGCCACGCCAGCAGCGCGAGCACCAGGACGAGGGCGAGCAGGATCCAGGTGCGCGCAGAGAATCGGCGCGGTCGATCGGCGTGGTCGCGCGCATGCGTGGAGGGACTGTGATGACTCATCGGATGGAGAACGCCCCTCGAATTCGACCGCGGCTTCTACGAGCGCACGACTCTCGGCTGTATCGGTCGCAGCTTAGCAATCACCGACGGCCGGTGGAGTCGCGCAAATATCTCCGGCTCGGTGATCACCGAATTACTACGGCCGTCCGATTCCCTTGTAATGCCACCCACCCGCACGCCACAGTTCGGCGTCGAGGCAGTTGCGACCGTCGATGATGCGCTTTTCTCTGACCACCCCGTCCAGATCGGCGGGAACGAGGTCGCGGAACTCCTGCCATTCCGTGAGCACCAGAACCACATCGGCTTTCTCGCACGCCTCGAGCGCCGAGGAGGCGTAGCCCAGGGTGGGAAAGAGGGCACGACAGTTGTCCAAAGCCTTTGGGTCGTAGACGTTCACGTTGGCGCCCTGCAGTTGCATCTGACCGGCCACGTTGAGCGCCGGTGAGTCGCGCACGTCGTCGGAGTCCGGCTTGAACGCCGCTCCGAGGACGGCGACCCGTGCACCGAGCAGGGTGCCGAGGGTGTCCCTCGCCAGCTCGACGGTGCTGGTGCGCCGACGCATGTTGATGTTGTCGACCTCCCGCAGGAAGGTGAGCGCCTGGTCGGCGCCGAGTTCACCGGCGCGCGCCATGAATGCCCTGATGTCCTTCGGCAGGCATCCTCCGCCGAATCCGATTCCGGCATTCAGGAAACGTCGCCCGATTCGAGCATCGTGCCCGATCGCGTCGGCCAGAACGGTCACATCGGCGCCGGCCGCATCGCAAACCTCGGAAATGGCGTTGATGAACGAGATCTTGGTGGCCAAGAATGCATTGGCAGATGTTTTCACCAATTCGGCCGTGGCCAGATCGGTCACGACGAAGGGAATGTCCTCGGCGAGGAGAGTCGCGTAGACCTCGCGGGCGACCGCCTCCGCACGGCCGGGCCGATCTCGCCGAACGCCGAGCACCAACCGGTCGGGGTGGAGGGTGTCGCTGACCGCATGTCCCTCGCGCAGGAACTCGGGGTTCCACGCCACCTCGAGGTCGGTGCCGGCCGGCGACAGTTCGGCCGCCAGCTCGCCGAGCCGCTCGGCGGTCCCCACCGGCACGGTCGACTTACCGAAGATCACCGCAGGACCGATGATCAGCGGGGCCAGCGACGTCACCACGGAGTCGACGTACCGGACGTCCGCGGCGTACTCACCCTTCTTCTGCGGTGTCCCCACGGCGAGGAAGAAGATGTCGCCGAACGACGCGGCCTCCTCGTAGGACGAGGTGAACCGCAACCGTCCGGCGGCGATGTTCCGCTTCAGCACCTCCTCGAGGCCGGGCTCCCAGAACGGGACCTCACCGGCCTCGAGCTTGGCCAGCTTTCCCGGATCCACGTCCACGCCGAGGACGTCGTGACCCAGTTCGGCCATGCAGGCTGCGTGTGTGGCTCCAAGGTAGCCGGTTCCGACGACGACGATCCGCTCACTCATAGGTGGAACCGTAAGGGGTGAGTGGATCCCTCTCCACCGGAGCACCTCGCTGCGGAGAGTGCCTGCCGACGCTGTACGGACGCATCACAGGCGCACCCGAGGTACTTCGCACGCCCATCGGGTGAATCTCACAAAATGGGAGCCGGTGCGTACCCCGCAGCGTCCGGATTCAGCGAAACCAATCGATCCACCGCATCGACGACCTCGGCCACCTGCGCGTGGGCGGCGCCGACGAAGGCCGAGCGGTCCGCGAGTGCCGCGTCGAGCTCGGCCCGGCCGAGGGGAAGACGGTCGTCGGCCGCGAGGCGGTCGAGCAGATCCGGCTCTCGCCCCTGCTCGCGCATGGCCAGCGCGACGGCGACGGCGTGTTCCTTGATCGCCTCGTGCGCGGTCTCGCGGCCGACCCCCGCGCGCACCGCGGCCATGAGCACCTTGGTGGTCGCGAGGAACGGCAGATAGCGATCGAGTTCGCGCGCGATCACCGCGGGGTACGCGCCCATCTCCGCCAGCACCGTCAGAAAGGTCTCCATCATGCCGTCGATCGCGAAGAAGGCGTCGGGAAGGGCGACGCGGCGCACGACGGAACAGAAGACATCGCCCTCGTTCCACTGCGCGCCCGCGAGCTCGGCGGCCATCGATCCGTACCCCCGTAGCACCACCTGCAGGCCGTTGACCCGCTCGCAGGAACGGGTGTTCATCTTGTGCGGCATCGCGGACGAGCCCACCTGACCGGGCTGGAATCCCTCGGTCACCAACTCGTGACCGGCCATCAGCCGAACCGTGTGCGCGAAGGACGAGGGTGCGGCGCCGACCTGGACCAGAGCCGACACGACGTCGTGGTCGAGGGACCGCGGGTACACCTGGCCGACGCTGGTGAACACGTGCGCGAAGCCCAGATGCCGCGCCACGGCCTGCTCGAGCCGGTCGAGCTTGTCCGCGTCGCCGCCGAGCAGATCGAGCATGTCCTGTGCCGTCCCCATCGGTCCCTTGATTCCGCGGAGCGGGTAGCGCTCGATCAGCTCGCGAATGCGGGTCAGCCCCACGAGCAGTTCGTCGGCCGCCGAGGCGAAGCGCTTGCCCAGGGTGGTCGCCTGCGCGGCCACGTTGTGACTGCGGCCGGCCATGACGATCTCGGTGTACTCCGCCGCCCGTTCGGCGAGCCGGGCCGCCACCGCGACACCGTGCGCGTGCACGTGCTCGAGCGAGCGCAGGATCTGCAGCTGCTCGACGTTCTCCGTCAGATCGCGACTGGTCAGGCCTTTGTGAATGTGCTCGTGCCCGGCAAGCGCGTTGAACTCCTCGATGCGCGCCTTGACGTCGTGGCGCGTGACTCGCTCGCGGGCGGCGATGGAGTCGAGGTCGACCTGCTCGAGCACCCGTTCGTAGTCCGCGACGGCGCCCGCCGGAACGTCGATGCCCAGGTCGGCCTGCGCGCGCAACACGGCGATCCACAGCTGGCGTTCCAGAACGATCTTGTGTTCCGGAGACCAGAGCCTGGCCATGTCGGGGCTGGCGTAGCGGTGGGCGAGGACATTCGGGATACGGCTCACGAGCGGGGAGTTTACGGCCAGCGCCCTCGGTCAGGTCACGCCCGTCGCACCCAGCGGAGCGTGCCGATCGACGAAATCGAGGAGCACCTCGCGGACCCGGTGCCGCGGCTCGGATTCCTCCTCCCCCAACGCGCCGAGAACGATGCCGTCGACGAGCGCGATGAGAACCCGTACGCGGTCACGGTCGGACGGCCGCCCCACCCTGGCGAGCGCGTCCACGAGTAGATCCTCGAGGTCCGCGCGAAGGCAGTACTGCAGCTCCTGCAGCTGTGGATGCCGGGCGGCCGCCATGCATCGCTCGTACCGAGCGAGCAGCAGGTCGTGGCGTTCTCGATCTGCACCACGCGGCCCGATCAGGAGGTCGAGCATCATGTCGACGGTGTCCGACACACCGAGGGTGCCCGGAACGACCGAGGTGAGCTGCGTGCGGATGAGATCGATCTCGCGGGATCCGTTGAGGGCTGCCGCGTGCATCACCAGATCGTCGAGCGAATCGAAGTAGTAGGTGGTCGAGGCGAGAGGGAGCCGGGCGCGAGCGGCGACGCTGCGGTGGCGAACCGCGTCGTATCCCCCGGCGAGCAGCAGATCCGCGGCGGCCGCGATCAACGCTTCCCGACGCCGTTGACCCTTCGGCGTCGCTCGTGGTGAGGACCCGATCGACATGGAAACACATGCTGCCACCGAACCGGGCTCCATCCGGGTGAAACGACTGGTATGGAACAGTCCAATTCATGCCGATTGCCGCAGATTCGACCGCAGCCGCCTCACCCGTCACACCACCGCGCATCGACCTCCGCTCGGACACCGTCACCGTCCCCGACGAGGAGATGCGCCGGGCCATGGCGTCCGCCGCCGTCGGGGACGACGTTCTCGACCACGACCCGACGATGCGCGCGCTGGAGGAGGACGTCGCCGCAGCGCTCGGAATGCCCGCGGCTCTGTGGGTGCCCACCGGAACCATGGGCAACGTCATCGCGTTGATGATGCATCTGCGGCGAGGGGACCGCTTTCTCGCGCCCGACCACGCACACGTCCTGGGGTCCGAGCTCGGCTCGGCGGCGTGGCTGGCGCTGGGAATGCCGCATGCGCTCGCGCACGACGGCGGCCCCGGTCGACCCTCGCCCGACGCGGTGCGTCGGGAGGCGTCGGCGGACGGTCCGTACTACGCGCTGCGAACCACGCTGCTGTGCCTCGAGAACACCCACAACTTCGCCGGCGGCACCGTCACCCCCGTGGCGGAGTGGACCGAGTTGACGGACGCGGCCCACGCCGCGGGACTCGCGGTGCACCTCGACGGCGCGCGCCTGTGGAACGCGGCGGCCGCGCTGGGCGTCGACGCATCCGCGCTCACCGCGGGGGCCACCACGGTCAACGTCTGCCTGAGCAAGGGGCTCGGGGCGCCGATGGGGTCGGTGCTGGCGTCGGACGCCGACCGGATCGCCGAGGCTCGCCGCGTTCGCAAGATGCTCGGTGGCGGCGTCCGCCAGGGCGGCGTCGTGGCGGCGGCGGGCCGGCCCGCTCTGCGATCGCGCGATCGGCTCACGGTCGACCACGAGAACGCGCGGCGCCTCGCCGACGGGCTCACCGAACTGGGATGGGACGTGGCGGTGCCCGACACGAACATCGTCCTCGCCGCCACCGCGGATCCGTCCCTCACGGTGCACCGTCTGGGTGAGCGCGGTATCGGCGCGGTCACCGTGGCCGGCAAGGTGCGCTTCACGACGCACCGCGGGATCATCGCCGACGACATCGGGACGGCACTGGCGGCATGCGCCGCGTTGGCGACGTGATCAGCGCAGGTGCGGGGCGAGCCTGACGAGAGCCTGCTCGATGTCGCCCGTGGCACCCGCGAACGAGAAGCGGATCGCGTGGTGGCCGTCGACCGGGTCGAAATCGGCTCCGGGTACGACGGCCACGCCGGTTCGAGCCAGGATGTGCGCGCACCACGTCAGGGAATCGTCCGTCAGGTGCGCGACGTTCGCGTAGACGTAGAACGCGCCGTCCGCAGGAGCGAGGTCGGTGAGCCCCACCGATCGAAGGCCGTCCAGCAGAACGTCTCGATTGCGCGCGTACCGCACCACGTGCGAATCGAGTTCGGTCAGGGACTCCTCGTCGAACGCGGCGATTGCCGCGACCTGCGACACCGTGGGCGGGCACACCGTCATGTTCGACGCCAACCGCTGAACGGCCCGAGTCAGGTTGCGCGGCAATATCATCCAGCCCAGACGCCATCCCGTCATCGAGAAGTACTTCGACACCGAGCCGACCACCACGGCCTCGGTCGAGAACTCGCGCGCGCTGGACGTGGCCACTCCGCCGTAGGTGATCCCGTGGTAGATCTCGTCCGAGATCAACAGCGTCCCGTGCCGCTCGCACCACGCGGCGAGATCGCGCAGCACCTGGGGATCGATCACCGTACCCGTCGGGTTCGCTGGACTGGCGACGATCAGGCCGGCCGGTGGTTCGGCCAGCGCATCGAGCATGGCGACGGTGGGCTGGAAGCGCACGTCCGCACCGCACTCGAGTTCGATCACGCGGCATCCCAACGCGGCCAGGGTGTTCCGGTACGCCGGGTAGCCGGGCCGGGCGACGACCACGGTGTCACCGGCGTCGAACGCCGCGAGGAAGAGCAGGGTGAACGCGCCGGACGAGCCCGTGGTGACGACGATGTCGTCCGCATCGAGCACCACTCCGGATCGTTGTGCGTGGTACCGCGCGATCGCCTCGCGCAGCGGGAGGATGCCGAGCGTCTCGGAGTAGCCGAGAACCTGCGAGTCGAGCGCGGATCTCATGGCGTCGAGAACGGGTCTCGGTGCGGGAGTGGAGGGTTGACCGGCGGCGAGGGACAGCAGATCACCGTGGGACTGCTGTCGACGCGCGGCCGCGGCGAAGACGTCCATCACGTGGAACGGTTCGACGCGGGATCGCGCGGATTCGCCGCGCATCAGGACGGGACGGCGATCCGGCCCTCGACGGCCGCGAGTCCGATGTCGGTTCGGAAGTGACTGCCGGGCAACTTGATTCCCTCCAGCGTTCGGTAGGCGGCCTCGCGCGCCGACGTCAGATCGTCGCCGACTCCGACCACGCTGAGCACGCGTCCCCCCGCCGACACGACGCTGCCGTCCGACGAGGTCGCCGTTCCGGCGTGGAGGACGTTCGGCCGATCGGCACCCGTGATCGTGTCGCCGACCCGGGGACGCCCGGGGTAGTTCTCGGCCGCGACCACCACGGTGACGGCGGATCTGTCGGACCACCGCAGCGGCGGCAGATCCGCGAGCGTGCCGGTTGCCGCCGCGTGCAGGGCGGCGCCGAGCGGCGAGTCGAGCAGAGCGAGCACGGCCTGGGTCTCGGGATCGCCGAAGCGGCAGTTGAATTCGATGACCGCGGGACCCTCCGCGTCCACAGCCAGGCCCGCGTAGAGCAGACCGGTGAAGGGACATCCGCGCGCGACCATCTCGGCGGCGACGGGAGCGACCACCTCGTCGACGATGCGACCGACCATGGCCTGCGGGAGCCACGGCAGCGGCGCGTACGCGCCCATGCCACCGGTGTTGGGTCCGGTGTCACCGTCGCCCACCCGCTTGTGATCCTGCGCGGGCAGCAGCGGAACGACCGTGGCGCCGTCGACGAGGCAGAACAGGGACACCTCGGGACCGGAGAGGAAGGATTCGAGGAGTACCGGATGACCGTTCTCGAGGAGATCCGCGGCGTGTCCGCGAGCGGCGAGCCGGTCGGTGGTGACCACGACACCCTTGCCGGCGGCGAGCCCGTCGTCCTTCACCACCCAGGTGGGGCCGAACCGATTCAGCGCCGCGTCGAGACGAGCCGGACTGTCCACGATCTCGCTGTGCGCGGTGCGAACTCCGGCCGCGGCCATGACGTCCTTCGCGAAGGCCTTGGACCCCTCGATGCGCGCGGCCTCGGCGGATGGGCCGAAGCAGGCGATCCCGGCCGCGCGGACCGCGTCCGCCACGCCGAGGACGAGTGGGACCTCGGGGCCGATCACCACGAGGTCGGCGGCCAGCTCACGGGCCAGTGCCACGACCGCATCGCCCGACGCGACGTCCACGGGGTGGATCGAGGCGATCGCGGCGATGCCGGCGTTGCCCGGGGCGCACATCACGGCGCTCACCTCGGGGTCGGCGGCGAGGGCGAGCAGCAGTGAATGTTCACGGGCTCCGGAACCGATGACGAGTACGCGCACGGGGAGCAGCGTACTGGCAGAGGACCGGCCCCCATCGGTGGACACCGCACGCGCCCGACGTTAGGTTGTTCCGTAATTACGGAATTACGACAAAGGAGCGTCATGCGCACAGCAGTTCTGGTCGTCGCCACGTCCATCGCCCTGACCGGGTGTTCTGCAGCCGGATCCGAGCCCGTGCCCACCACGGAAACCAATTGCGCCCCCACTCCGGCCGCGGATCTCACCACTCCCGACGGGTGGATCGGGTTCCTCGCCGAGAACCCGGACGCCGCGTCGGTGGTGATCGACGACGGCACCGGATCCGCACTCGTTCACGACGGTGATCGAGATCGCCCCCTCGCCTCCGCGGTCAAGGTGGTTCACCTCGGCGCGTACGCACGGGCGGTCGCCGACGGCTCCCTGGATCCGAACGAGCAGGTACCCGTCGCGGACTGGCAACGCTGGTATGTCCCCGGCACCGACGGCGGTGCGCACGTCGCCGCGCTGACCCGGTTGGGGATCGCGAACGACGGGACCTCGCCGTCGGATCCCGCCGCCACGGTTCGACTCGACGACATGGTCACCGCGATGATCCAGGAATCCGACAACGCGGTACCGGACTATCTTCGCAACCGGCTCGGGGATCGGGCGCTGCTCGACGCGGCCGACGCCGGCGGATGGTCCGACTTCCGGGTTCCGAGCCTGGTCGGTACGGTTCTGGGCACGCTCGGGCTGCCGGAGACGAGCGGGGACCCCTGGGATCTCGCCCAGCGGTGGGCGTTCGACGTTCCGTTCCGCGCCTCGATCGTCGCGCCGTCAGCGGACGCGGATCCGTTCGCGTTTCTCGCCGAGAACGGCCCGCGTGGATCTGCGAACGACCTGAGCGCGTGGTACCGCTCCGTCGTCGACGGCACCTTCGGGGCGGGCGTCGCGGACGTCCGCCGCATTCTCGAGTACCAGCCCGCACCGGACGGACCCGCCGCGGCGGGCTTCGACTCCATGGGCTTCAAGGGGGGCAACCTGCCGGGCATTCTGACCCAGGCGTTCGAGTTCCGCCGCGACGACGACACCGGCACCACCGTCGTGTGGTTGACGAGCGGTCTCGACGAGGCCGACTATCTCGACGCGATGGCCGGAGTCGCACCGCAGCAGCAGCTGATCCTGGATGCGGCGACCGATCCCGCGGTGGTCGAACGGATAGCCTGCGCGGTGTGAGTCCCGAACCGCAGGAACCCGACGTCGCCGAGCGTCTCGCCGCGCTCGAGGCGCGGGTGCGCGCGCTGGAAACGGGCGAACGGTCGGCGTCCGACCCCGTGGACGGCGGCACGGGAGGCCACATCTCCTACGCGGGCGAGACGCATCTGCACGGAGACGTCTCGTGGTCCATCGGCTGCTCCCCCGACGCCGTCCTGGATCTTCCCGCCACCGGATCGATGGAAGTACTGGCGGCACTGGGACATCCGGTGCGCCACGCGATAGTGCGCACACTGCTGCGCGGACCCGCGACGGCTTCCGAGCTTCAGGCCGCGGTGGGACTGTCCTCGACGGGGCAGCTCTATCACCACCTGAAGTCGTTGACGAGCACGCGGATCGTGGAGCAACCCACCCGCGGGGACTACCGCCTGGCCCCGACCACCGTGGTCCCCGCGCTGGTACTGATCCTCGCCGCCGCGGACGTCGCGGGCGATCTGCGGCGCTGAATCGACCGATGCGTCCCCACACGGCCGCGGAACCCGCGGCCTAGAGTGACGCCCATGGCATCCGTCTTCAGCGCGATCATCAACGGCGACATCCCCGGTCGTTTCGTCTGGCAGGACGACGACGTCGTCGCGTTCCTCACCATCGCACCCGTGACGCAGGGCCACGTCCTGGTGGTGCCACGGGCCGAGATCGACCAGTGGCAGGACGTGGATCCCGATACGTTCGGATCGCTGACGTCGGTGGCCCAGACCGTCGGCAAGGCCGTCCGCACCGCGTTCGGAGCGCCGCGCGCCGGGCTGCTCATCGCCGGGCTCGAGGTACCGCACCTGCACCTGCACGTGTTCCCGGCGTACGACATGGGCAACTTCGACATCTCCGGCGCGGACCCCTCGCCGTCCGCGGAGTCACTCGACGAGGCGCAGACGAAGATCGTCGCCGCGTTGCGATCCATGGGCCACGGGCAGCACGTCCCCGCCTGACGGATTCCCCGAGTCCGCCATCGGTCGTAGCACCGTGACCTCACTGCTGCTCGGGTTCGGTATCGGGCTGTCCCTCATCGTCGCGATCGGCGCCCAGAACGCGTTCGTCCTCCGATGCGGCATCGCTCGAGCCCACGTCACGACGGTGGTCGCCATCTGCGCCGTGTCCGATGCGGTCCTGATCCTCGCCGGTGTCCTCGGCGTCGGCGCCGTCGTCCGACGCTTCCCCACGGCCGTCACCATCGTCACCATCGCGGGCGCGGTGTTCCTCGTCGGGTACGGAATCCTCGCCCTGAACCGTGCTCGTCGGCCGGCGGCCCTCGACGTGACCGGGGTGGTCGGCCCGGCCTCGCGATCCGCCGCGGCCGCCACCGCACTGGCGCTGACGTGGCTCAATCCACACGTCTATCTCGACACCGTGGTCTTCCTCGGGTCCGTCTCGAACCGCGAAACGGGATCCGACCGTTGGCTTTTCGCAGCCGGCGCCGTGACCGCGAGTCTGGTCTGGTTCACCGGCCTCGGGTACGGCGCGAGGGTGGCGACACCCTTCTTCGCGCGACCGGCGTCATGGCGCATCCTCGACGCGGTCATCGGGGTGGTCATGCTGTCCATCGCGGTGGGGCTCGTTCTCCAGCTGCCGAGTCGATAGTTCCGCGAGCGGGAGTTCGACGCGGAACGTGGTCCCCGCGCCCGGCTCGCTGCGCACCTCGACCCGACCCTCGTGGGCCTCGACGAGCGCCGCGACGATGGACAGCCCCAGACCGCTGCCGCCGCTCTCGCGGGTCCGCGAGCTGTCGGCTCGATAGAAACGCTCGAACACTCGCTCGGCGTCGTGGGCGGACATTCCGGGGCCGGTGTCGCGCACCTCGAGGATGCCGGCACCGCCGTCGGTGCCCACGACCACCGTCACCGCGGCCGAGGTCGGCGTGTGACGGAGCGCGTTGCTCACGAGGTTGCCCAGAACCTGGCGGATCCGAGCGTCCTCACCGAGAACCTCGGCGACTCCGGTTCCGGGAAGCACGTCCAGAGTCACCGAACGCGACGGATCCAGAGCCGACGCGTCGTGCACGGCGTCGGCGGCGATGCGCAGCAGATCCACGGGCCGCCGATCCAGCGGCCGCTGTGCGTCGAGCCGCGCGAGCATCAGCAGGTCCTCGACCAGCACGCCCATGCGGACGGACTCGCCGCCGATCCGCGTCATCAACATCTCGGTGTCGGTCATCGCGCCCTGCCGATACAGCTCCGCGAAGCCCCGGATGGTGGTGAGCGGGGTCCGGAGTTCGTGCGAGGCATCGGCCACGAAGCGGCGCATGCGGTCCTCGGACTCACGCGCCGCGGTCTCCGAGGCCGTGGCGGCGGCGAAGGCCCGCTGGATCTGGGTGAGCATGCCGTTGAGGGCATTCGACAACCGGCCGACCTCGGTCCGTTCGTTCCACTCCGGCACTCGGCGATGCAGGTCGCCGCCCGCGATCGCGGCCGCGGTGGTCTCGACCTCTCGGAGGGGACGCAGGCTCGCGCGCACCACGAAGTAGGCCACTATCGCGAGGACCGCCAGCACGGCGAGTCCGATTGACAACTGGAGGACGATCAGCCGGGCCACGATGGCGCGATTCTGATCGAGGGGGAACGCGATGGTGGTGGACCCATCCGCATTGGTGACCGTCATGGCCCGCCACTGCACGTCCGGGTCGCCGACCGACCCCACCGTGACCGGTACCGGGGACCGGGCCGCAGCGAGATCCGGCGTGGGCCGACCGTCCTCGACGACGGGTGTCCGGACGACGCCGTCGGTTCCCACGGACCGGACGAAGAAATCGCTCGGCGGGCGTAGCGGGCCGGCGTCACCGGGCGGCGCGAAGTCCGGGACCCGGTCGCCGCGAGGCTCCGCCCACCCGCGGGCCGCATCCCGCAACTGATCGTCGACGCGGGCGCTCAGGGTGTTCTGCAGCGCGGTGGTGACGGCGACACCGGACCCGAGGAGTCCTACGGCCACCAGGAACAGCAGGGCGACGACGAGGACCACGCGCAGCGGCACCGATCGGAATCCCGGCACGTCAGCGTCTCGGTTCGCGCAGCACGTATCCGACGCCCCGCAGCGTGTGCAGCAGCCGAGGTTCCGTGGTGTCGATCTTGCGGCGAAGGTAGGACACGTACGACTCCACCACCCCCACCTCGCCGCCGAAGTCGTAGTTCCACACGTGGTCGAGGATGCGCGGCTTGCTGAGCACCGTCCCCGCGTTGATCATGAAGTACCGCAGGAGGGTGAACTCGGTGGGTGACAGGGCGACAGGTTCGCCGGCCTTCCACACCTCGTGGGTGTCGTCGTCGAGTTCGATGTCCGCGAACACCACCCGCGACGGCGCGTCCCGAGTGCCGGGCTGCGAGCGTCGCAGCACGACCCGTAACCGGGCGACGACCTCCTCGAGGCTGAACGGTTTCGTGACGTAGTCGTCCGCGCCGAGGGTCAGACCGGTCACCTTGTCCTCCACCGAATCACGCGCGGTGAGGAACAACACCGGGGCGTCGATCCCGTCGGCGCGAAGCCGCCGCAGCAGACCGAATCCGTCCATGCCCGGCATCATCACGTCGATGATCAGCGCGTCCGGGCGAACGGCGCGCGCGACGTCGAGCGCCGCGGGACCGTCCGACGCCGTGCGCACGTCGAAGCCCTGGAACCGCAGGCTCACCGACAACAACTCGACGATCGTCGGTTCGTCGTCGACCACCAGGACGGTCGCCTCGGCAGCGGAGTCGGCACGCGGTTGGCTCATCACGAAATTCTCGCTCACGGTGTCCAGTGAAGCGGGCGACCCCGGGCCGGACCCGGGCGCACGCTGTGAGGTTCCTGTCAGCGGCGGGCCCGGGTGAGGCCCGATTTGCTACGGTCGAAGACGTCGATCCCGACATCCCGGACGAGCGCACCGTACCCGGCCAGCGACAAGACGGTGCCAGGAGACGAACTCTCATGGCATGGGCGATTCTCGTGATTTCCGGAGTACTGGAAGCGATCTGGGCCACCGCGCTCGGCAGGTCCGACGGTTTCAGCCGCCTGACCCCCACGGTGGTCTTCGGCGTCGCACTCGTCGCGAGCATGGTGGGTCTGGCGTACGCGATGCGCACCCTCCCCGTCGGCACGGCCTACGCGGTCTGGGTCGGTATCGGGGCGGCCCTCACGGTGTCCTACGCGATGGCGACCGGTGCGGAGTCCGCGTCGGTGGTCAAGGTGGCTCTCATCGTCGGGCTCGTGGGGTGCGTCGTGGGGCTCAAGGTGCTGCACTGAACGGTTCCCCGCCACCGTGACCCCCGGTTACAGTGACTCCCATGAACTGGGTGTCTGCGATCACACTGCCGGTGCGGGTGGGTCTGGCCGTCGCGGAATCCGCGGTCGGGGTGGCCGAGGCCGCCGTCTCGACGACGCGCATGACGTTGGCCGCGGGCGCGTCGGGCTCGCTCGACGCGATGGCCCTGGCCAGCCCGCGCAGTGGGCCGCTGCAACTGCTGACCCAGATCGCCGAGCTCACGTCCGAGGACCGCGCTCTCGGACACGCGCTGCGGCCCGGTGGTCCGCTCGACCGCCTGCTCGAACCGGGCGGTGCGGTGGACCGGCTCACCAGCAAGGGCGGCACACTCGATCGACTGCTCGAGCCCGGCGGACCGCTCGAACGCATTCTCGCGGACGACGGACCGCTCACCCGGGTACTCGCCGAGGACGGACCGCTCGATCGGCTGCTCGCCGAGGGCGGACTGCTCGATCGGCTGACCGCGGTCGACGGTCCGATCGAGCGTCTCACCGCGAAGGACGGTCCGTTCGAGATGCTGACCCGGCCGGGCGGCGTGGTCGAGACGTCGCTGCAGGAGGGCGGACTGATCGAGAGCATGCTCGGGGACAGCGGGTCCGTCGCCCGGCTGACCGCCAAGGACGGGCCCCTCGATCAGCTCGTCACCGTGGCCGAGTCGCTCAGCTCCCTCGCACCCAACCTGGAGCGGATGAGCATCAGCGTCGAGATCCTGCAGGACACCGCCGACGTCCTCGCGGCCGCGGTGAACCCGCTGGGCGAACTGGTGGGCAAGCTGCCCACCCGATGGGTCAAGAGCCGTGGGCCGATGGAGTCCAAGAGCGGCACGGCCGAGGTCCGCGGTGCACCGCGGAACCCGGCCCTGGGGCGCTGACCCCGGCGGATCAGCGCTTCACGTGCCGATCGAAGAAGGAGAACACCCGACCGAAGGCGTCCTCCGCCTGCTCGTGCTCGTAGCCGAAGCCGGTGATCCGCATGATCTTCGGCCCCACGCCGGAGCCGAAGTCGTTGGCGAAGCTGTGGCCCGCACCGTCGTAGGTCTTCACGTCGTGCTCGACGCCCTGCTTCGCGAGGGCGTGCTCGAGTTTGCGCCCGGCTCCGGGGAGCAGCACGTCCCGCTTGCCGAAACTGGCGACCACGGGGCAGGTGTTGTTCAGCGCCTGGTCGATGTGCTTGGGAAGAATGCCGTAGAAGGGCGCACTGGCATCGAAACCCCTGGGCGCCAACACGAGTGCGAATCCCCCACCCATGCAGAACCCGACCACGCCGACCCCCTCGGTGGTGTCCGGCCGGGCCAGCAGGGTGTCACGGCAGGCCAGGAGGTCGTCGACGGCGCGGCCGCGCTGCGCGATCAGCTCGCGGAACACCCGCGTCACGCACGTGGTGCGCCCACCTCGGGCATAGAGATCCGGAACCAGCGCGAGGTAGCCGTTGTCGGCGAAGCGTCGGGCGATGGCGCGGATGTCGTCGGTCATCCCGAACACGTCGTGCACGATCACCACGGCGGGCCACGGACCCTCCCCCGCCGGCCGCTCGAGGACCGCCTCGATGGTGTCCGTTCCCGTGTTCACGCCGATGACCGTCATGCCGGGTGACTGTAGCCGCCGCGGCGCGCGTCCGTCAGCGACCGAGCGCAGCCGCGACCGTCTCGGACATCAACTCACCCGCGTGCACACTCAGCCCGTTCTTCAACCCGGGGACCGTCTCGCAGGCCTTCTCCCAGCCGAGATCGGCGAGGGCGATGACGTAGGGCAGCGTGGCGTTGGTCAGCGCCTGGGTGGAGGTGCGCGGCACGGATCCGGGCATGTTGGCGACGCAGTAGAAGACCGAGTCGTGAACGGTGAACGTCGGCGCGTCGTGCGTGGTGGGGCGGGAGTCCTCGAAGCATCCGCCCTGATCGATGGCGATGTCGACGAGCACCGAGCCGGGGCGCATCCGGGCGACCAGTCCGTTGGAGACCAGGGTCGGCGCCTTCGCGCCGGGGACCAGCACGGCGCCGATCACCAGATCCGCGTTCATCACCGCGCGCTCGAGGGCCCACGAGTTGGACACGAGCGTCTTGACCTGCCCGCCGTAGCGAGCGTCGATCTCACGCAGTCGTGCGATGTCGAGGTCCAGGACGGTGACGGACGCGCCGAGACCGTGGGCCATGGCGACGGCGTTGGCGCCCGAGACACCCGCGCCGATCACCACGACGTCGGCCGGGGCGACTCCGGGAACGCCGCCCATCAGGACGCCGCGGCCGCCGGCCTGCTTCATCAGCTGGTACGCGCCGGCCTGGGTGGCGAGCCGGCCCGCGACCTCGCTCATCGGCGCGAGCAACGGCAGCCCACCACCGGCGCCGGTGACCGTCTCGTAGGCGATGGCCGTGGTGCCCGACGCGAGCAGCGCGTCCGTGCACGGTGCCGACGCGGCGAGGTGAAGGTAGGTGAACAGCACCTGGTCCGACCGAAGGCGCGAATACTCCTCGGCCACCGGCTCTTTCACCTTCAGCAGCAGATCGGCGGTCTCCCACACCTCGTCCGCGGTCGAGAGAATGCGGGCGCCCGACGCCTTGTAGTCCGCGTCGTCGAAGGACGAGCCGAGACCGGCGTTCGCTTCCACCACCACGTCGTGGCCGCGCACCACGAGCTCGTGCACTCCGGCGGGGCTGATCGCGACACGGTACTCGTGGTTCTTGATCTCGCGGGGGATCCCGATCTTCATCTCGTTCTCCGATTCGTGGGCTTCACGGCCATCCCCGGCGGTTCCGCGGGATTGCCCATAATCCTGAACTCGTGAGCAATTCACGGCAACGGATGTGAACATCATTCTGTAAACTCGGATCATGGAATCGGATTCTTCGAACAGCGGCCGGGCTGAATCCATTCCGCCGAACGATGTTCGATCGGTGCGATTGGATCGAATCGACCACGCGCTGCTCGCCGCACTCGCGCGCGACGCCCGCATCCCGAACAACGCCCTCGCCGCCCTCGCCGGCATCGCACCGTCCACCTGCCTCGGCCGCGTGCGCGCGCTCGTCGAGCGCGGAGTCATTCGGGGTTTCCACGCGGACATCGACCCGAGCGCACTGGGCCAGGGCCTGCGGGCGATGATCGCGGTCCGACTGCACGCCGGGGCGCGGCGGCACCTGAGCGAGTTCGCCGAGTCGTTCGCCGTGCACCCGGAGGTGCTCGACGTCTATTTCATCGCGGGCGCCGACGATTATCTGATGCACGTGGCCATGCGGGACACCGCTCAGCTCCGGGATTTCGTGGTGCAGAATCTGAGCGACCACCCGTCCGTGGCCGCGACCGAGACCACACTGATCTTCGAACACATCCGTCCGCGCACCGGCGTGCGCGAGCATCCCCGGCCGTGATCCCGTAGCGGCCCACGACCTGCCCTGTCCCATCCGGAGGGCCGAGCGCGCCGAATACCCCTATGAACCACAGAAGAGAAACACACGTTGTTCTCGCGGCCGAAAGGACGTCTCTTCGTCCACGGTTGTCGATATATGGAGGCTGAGCGTGAAAAGCGATGACAATTCGCGCGCCGACGCCTCGGTGACTCCGATGCCGGACCGCGATCTCGTCGAGTTGGCCTACATCTGCGCACTCGACGCGATGGCCGCGTCGGAGCACTACGAGACGATGACCCGCCTCGACAACAGTGATGCTCTGACCCGACGCAAGTTCGACGCCATCACTCGCGACGTTCGTGAAACCATGGCTGTCGCAGGACATTCCGTGTACGTTCCGCCCCCCGCGGATCTACGCAGTCGCATCCTCGACGCCGTGGGGACCACCGAACAGGTCGCTCCCGACGCGATCGGTGCGGACCCGGACGTCGAATCGAATTCCGACATTCCGGTCGAATCCGAATCCCGAGAATTCGACCGCACCCGATACGAGGGGACCGTCGTTCCGCTCGCCGGTCGCAGTCGCCGGTGGCGGCTGGGTGCCGCCGCGGCGATCGCGGTGGTCGCCGTCGGAATCGGCGGAGGCGTCGTGCTCGAACAGACCGCGAGCCCCACCACGGAGGAGATCGCGGCCACGTCGATCCAGGCTTCGGTGACCGGTGGCGGCACGATGACCGTCACCCACACCCCCGGCGACCCCACCGCGACGGTGGCGATGGCCGGCGTCTCCGATCCGCCCGCCGGATCGGTGTATCAGGTGTGGCTGATCGACGGCGGGCCCGTGTCGGTGGGAGTCATGACCGAGAATCCGCAGTCGGTACCGGTCGACGGAGCCGAGGCTCTCTCGATCACGGTCGAACCGACGGGCGGTTCGACGTCTCCCACCTCGGCGCCGATCGCCCGCGTCGATCTGACCTGACCCGGGGACTCCCGAATTCGTCCCAACGGGTTCGAACGCCCGTTCGATAACCGCTAGAGTGAGCGCACCACCCGCTCACGTCTGACCTTCCCTCACGACGTCCGTCTCATCTGGAGTCATCGTGATGAATCGACGCCGAAATCTGCAGCGCATGCCCGCCGGCCTCTGGCACGAGGAGGCCCCCGAGCGCTGCGGCAACGGACACGAACTCCGAGCTCGGACGGTCCTGGTCGGAGCCCGCGCGTGTTCGTGCGGGATCGGGCATCACCGCACTCACCATTGCCGTGAGTGCGGTGACACCGTGTTCAGCCCGGCCCTGGGATCGACGTGCCGGGACGGCACCTTCGACGGCCGGGCGAACCGACGCCCCTCAGCCGCGGGTGAGCAACGACCGTAGGAAGAACGTGGTGTTGGCGGGCCGCTCGGCGAGTCGGCGCATGAAGTAGCCGTACCACTGCGTTCCGAACGGCACGTACACGCGCACGGTGTGGCCGGACCGGGCCAACCGCTGTTGCTCGAGGTCCCGGATGCCGTAGAGCATCTGGAACTCCATCGTCTCCGCCGGGCGTCCGTAACTCAGGGCCGCCTCGATCATCCGCGGATCGTGACTCGCGACCATCGGGTAGCCGTCGCCCTTCATGAGCACCCGCAGGCACCGCTCGTACGACGCGTCGACCTCGGCCGTCGACCGGTAGGCGACCGTCGACGGTTCGTCGTAGGCACCCTTGCACAGCCGGATACGCGACCCTGCGCCCGAGAAGTCGCGGCAGTCCTGCTCGGTGCGGTGCAGGTAGGCCTGCAACACGGTGCCGAGCGTCGGGAAGTCCTTGCGGAGTTCCCGGACGATCGCCAGCGTCGAATCCGTGGTGGTGTGGTCCTCGGCGTCGACCGTGACCAACGCGCCGACGGTATCGGCGGCCGTGCAGATCTTGTGGGCGTTGGCCGTCGCGACCGCGTCCCCGTCACCCGGCAGCGACTGCCCGAGAGCCGACAGCTTCAGCGAGATCTCCAGCGGCGGAGTCACCGACGAGGGAACCGTGATGTCGGCGTACGCCCGCAGCAGCGAGAGGTACGCGTCGACGGTGGCGGTGGCCTGCGCGAGCTCGGTGGTGTCCTCCCCGAGATGGTCGACGCTCACGGCGCGACCGGACTCGAGGAGCGTCCGCACCGAGGCCACGGCGTCGGCCTCGGTGCTGCCGGCGACGAAACGATCGACCACCCGGCGGGTCACCGGAGAGGTGACCACCAACTTCTCGAGGCGCGCCGAACGCGCCGCGGCCAGCAGCACGGGCCGCAACGGGTTCGCCGACATCACTGCACTCCCTGGTGGGGGTAGCGGTGGTCGGTGGCCGGAACGAACGTTTCCTTGATGGTGCGAGCCGACGCCCAGCGCAGCAGGTTCTGCGGCGATCCGGCCTTGTCGTTGGTGCCCGACGCGCGGGCACCACCGAACGGTTGCTGTCCGACCACGGCTCCGGACGGTTTGTCGTTGACGTAGAAGTTGCCGGCGGCGAATCGCAGTGCGGAGGTGGCCTGCGTGACCGCGGTTCGATCGTCGGCGATGATCGACCCCGTCAGCGCGTACTTCGAGTCCGCGTCCACCCGCGTCAACAGATCCGTGAACGCACCGGGCTTCGTGTCGTCGTACACGTGCACGGCGAGGATGGGTCCGAAGTACTCGGTGTGGAAGGCGTCGTCGGCGGGATCGTCGCCGAGGAGCACCGTGGGATCGACGAAGTAGCCGACCGAGTCGTCGCACGTGCCGCCGGCCGCGATGGTCAGACCGGTCGTCGACTTGGCTCGCTCGAGGGCAGCGGCGTTGCGGTCGAAGGACTTTCGGTCGATGACGGCGCCACCGAAGTGGGAGAGATCCGTGACGTCGCCGTAGGACAGCGACGCGGCGGCATCGATGAACTGCTCACCCATGCGCGCCCACACCGACTTCGGCACGAAGGCCCGCGACGCCGCGGAGCACTTCTGGCCCTGGTAGTCGAAGGCGCCGCGCAGCAGCGCGGTGGAGAGGACCTCCGGGTTCGCCGAGCTGTGGGCCACGACGAAGTCCTTGCCACCGGTCTCGCCGACCAGTCGCGGGTAGCCGTCGTAGGTGCCGATGTTGCGACCCACGTCGGACCACAGCCGCTGGAACGTGGCGGTGGACCCGGTGAAATGGATGCCCGCGAGGCGGGGATCCTTCAGCGCGACCTCGGACACCATCGGTCCGTCGCCGATCACCAGATTGATCACGCCGGGAGGCAGTCCGGCGGCTTCCAGAAGCTGCATGGTGAGGTACGCCGCGACGGCCTGGGTGGGCGACGGCTTCCAGATGACGGTGTTGCCCATCAGCGCCGGCGCGGTGGGCAGGTTGCCGGCGATCGCGGTGAAGTTGAACGGCGTGATGGCGTAGACGAAGCCCTCGAGGGGGCGGTACTCCACTCGATTCCACATCCCGGCCGAGGAGACGGGCTGGTCGGCCATGATCTGCCGGGCGAACGAGACGTTGAACCGCCAGAAGTCGATGAGCTCGCAGGGGGTGTCGATCTCGGCCTGGTACGCGGACTTCGACTGACCCAGCATGGTCGCGGCCGCCATGGTCTCGCGCCACGGACCGGACAGCAGGTCGGCGGCGCGAAGGAAGACGGCGGCCCGCTCGTCGAAGGGGAGGTCGCGCCAGGCGGGAGCCGCCGCGGTGGCCGCCTCGATGGCGTCGTGCACGTCCTGGTGGGTCGCGTTGGCGAAGCTGCCGATCACGGCGGAGTGCCGGTGTGGCTGCACGACGTTCTCCCGCGGACCCGATGCGTGCCGATGCGTCCCGCCGATGACCTGGGTGATCTCCGTGGGTTCCGCGGCGAGCCGATCGAGCTGCGCGACGAGCTTCGCGCGCTCGGGGCTGTCCGGGGCGTACGAGTGCACCGGCTCGTTGATCGGTGTGGGCACCGAGGTGATGGCGTCCATGGTGGGACCTCCTTCTGCAGTGGTTCGTCGGCGTGTGGCTCTACTCAAGACCTTTTCCGGCCACCGGTATTCGGCCGATCCGATGAACTCGTGACGGGTTGATTGTTCGATCGGCCAACCGCACCTATCCTGGGCGGATGCCCGCCGCCACCTCCACGCTCGGCGCTCTGCTCCACGCGCTCAACGCCGCGTTCGTCGAGTTGCTCGATGCGCCGAACGGTCTCGGCGTTCCCATCGCGTCGGTCGCTCTGGTCGATGCCGACGACCTCGCCGCCGAGTCCGCCACGGCCGCGGATCTCTATCTCCTCGCCGGAGTGCGCGACCCCGAGGTGCGGGAATGGCTCGACGGCATCGCGGACCGCGAACCGGACCGGCGTCCCGCCGCGATCATGACCAAGATCGACGCGTCGGGAGCCGTGCGAGATGCGGCCCGAACGGCGGGCGTCGCCGTGATCGCCGTGCACTCCCACACGCGCTGGGACCGCCTGCTGTCCATGGTGCGCGGCGTCCTCGACCACGTCGGCGCCCGCACCGAAGCACCCGCCGGCCACGAGGATCTCGCGGGCACGGACACCGACCTCTTCGGGCTCGCACACACGGTGGCCTCGCTGACTCGCGCCATGGTGAGCATCGAGGACGAGCGCGCCCACGTGCTCGCCTACTCGGCATCCGACGACCAGGCGGACGAGCTACGGACCCTGTCGATCCTCGGCCGAGAGGGACCCGTCGAATACCTCCGGCGCCTCGAGGACTGGGGGGTCTACGACCGCCTCCGACGGTCCGACGAGGTGGTCGAGGTCCCTGCGCACCCCGATCTCGGTATCCGGCGACGCTTCGTCACCAGCATCCGCGGCGCCGACGCGGATCGTCGCCGACTCCTCGGCACCCTGTGGATCCAGGAGGGTGGGCGCCCCATCGCCGAGGACGCCGAGGCCGTCCTGCGGGGCGCGGCCGCCGTCGCCGCTCGCCTGATCACTCAGATCCTCGCAGCGCCGACCAACGAGGCCCTGCAGATCCAACGCCTGATCGGGGCGCGCGGCGGTGGGGTCGACGTCCCCTCGCTCGCGTCGGCGCTGTCGATTTCCACCGACGGGTCGGCCGCCGTGATCGGCATCGCCACCGCGGACGACGGTCCCGCCTCCGCCGCCACCCGGTTGGCCCCCGCGATCAGGTTGCACGCCAGCTCGTTTCATCGCACGTCGCTCGTCACCACCGTGGACGACCGCGTCTACGTCGTCATCGCCCACACGGATGCGGGCGCGTCGGTCTCGGGGTGGACGCGGCAGTTGCTGGAGGGAATCGAGGTCCGCACCGGGGCGGTGCTGCGAGCGGCGGTGGCCACTCCCGTCGCGGGTCTGGCCGAGGTCGCGTCCGCCCGGGCGGAGGTCGATCGAGTTCTCGACGGGACGGTCGGCGCGGACCGGGTGACGACGCTCGCCGACTCGCGTACGTCCGTGCTGCTGGGTGAGATCCTCGACCTCGTCGGCGCCGACGACGCGCTCCGCGACCCACGGGTCGACGCCCTGATCGCGTACGACGCGGCATCGTCGTCGACGATGCGCGAGAGCGTCGAGACCTACCTCCGCCGCTTCGGCGACGTCCGCGCGGCCGCCGCGGATCTGCACGTCCACCCGAACACGCTGCGCTACCGCATCCGGCGTGTCGAGGAGATCATCGGCAGCGACCTCACCGACCCGGCGGCGCGCCTGCTGCTCGAGGTTCAACTGGCCGTGTCACGGCGTCGGGATCGTCAGGCCAGTATCTGACGGCACCAGTCGACCACCGGAGTCAGGTCGCGGAACGCGGCCCGCACCCGGTCCGCGCACTCGGGCGTGTCCAACCACGGTGGGGCGCCGAACATGTGGCTCATGGTGAGCGACTTGTGGCGCAGCAGGTCGATGCGGGGGTGGTCGATCTCGAAGCCACGCGGCTTGGTCTTCAGCCGCTCGCCTCCGCGCTGGTACCCCTTCTTCTCCAACCGCGCGATCACACCCTCGAGCTCGCGGCCGCGCACGTCGTCGTCCACCACAGCGCGGAACCGGGCGATGGAATCCGGGGTCGCGTCGTAGAAACCGCCGGCGACCATCAGCCCCTCGGCATCGACCTGGACGTAGTAGCCGGCGGACGGCGCCACCGGAACGAACGCCCCCTGATGCACCTTGTACGGCGTCTTGTCCTTGGAGAACCTGACGTCGCGGTGGGGGCGGAAGAGCTTCGCGGGGCCGAACTCGTCGGCCAGGACCTCCGCCAGCGCGGACACCGGTCCGCGGACGTCGGCGTCGTAGACGTGCTTGTGCTCCGCCCACCACGCCTTGCTGTTGTCGGCCTCGAGGTCCTCGTAGAAATCGAGCGCGGTTTCGGGGATACCGGTGAAGGCGCTCATGGTTTCCGACGATAGCTGCCCGTGCGATGAGTCCGACGGCGACGCGAAGTCTCCATCTCGACACGGTTGACGCATTCGACGGGAGAACACCATGCAGAAGATCACGCCCAGCCTCTGGTTCGACGACCGCGCCGAGGAGGCCGTCGATTTCTACGTCTCGCTGTTCGGCGGACGGGTGCTCGACGTCGTCCGTTACGGCGATTCCGGTCCCGGCCGGTCCGGAAGCGTGATGACGGTCGACTTCGAACTCTTCGGCCAACGGTTCAACGCCCTCAACGGTGGTCCCATGTTCGCGTTCACCGAGGCGATCTCGTTCTCGGTGAGCTGCGCCGACCAGGACGAGGTGGACCGGTACTGGAACGCGCTCGTCGCCGACGGCGGGTCCGAATCGCAGTGCGCCTGGTGCAAGGACCGGTTCGGCGTGTCCTGGCAGATCGTGCCCGTGCAGCTTCCCCGGCTGCTGAGCGATCCCGATCCCGCAGCATCTCGGCGGGTGATGCAGGCGATGCTGTCGATGACCAAGATCGTGGTCGCGGACCTCGAGACCGCACACGAGGGCAACGGCGTAGCTCGGGTCGACACTCGGAGCGAGGGAGGACCCCGCCTCACGTAGGATCACGTCACAACGTCGACCGGGCGGGTGTGTCGCACGTCACGTTCCGGTCGCCTCGTGCCCCCGACGGAGAGGTAATCGGTGTCCACCGACATGGTTCACGGTCAGACCGAATCGACTCGCGAGAGCGACGCCGCTGCCACCGGCGCGATGCCGACGCCCGCGGAGACTCCCCTCATCGCCTCCGACGCGGCGAGCAGCGCCGCGCACGACGACGAGCGGTACGAGCGCACCAAACACCTCGTCGGGCAGAAGTACGTGATGCCCGATTACTACGAGGTGGGCCGCGAGAAGATCCGCGAGCTGGCCCGCTCCATCCAGAACGATCACCGCGCGCACCACGACCCGGCGGTCGCTGCGGAGATGGGGTACAGCGGCCTCGTCGCTCCCGCCACCTTCGTCAGCGTCGTCGGCTCGATCGCCATCGACTACCTCTTCAACTTCATCCTCGTGGAGTACGAGATCACGGCCGTGCTGCAGACCGAACAGGGCTTCGTGTTGCACCGTCCGGTGATGCAGGGCGACAAACTCGTCTCCGAGCTGGAGGTCGTCTCGATCCGCCAGATCGCCGGCAACGACATCATCGTGGTGCAGAACAACCTCTCCCACGAGGGGGAACCGGTCTGCACCAGTTCGACCACCTTCATCGCCCGGTCCGACTCCGAGGCAGATCCGGCGGCCATCGCCCTGGTCGACTCCGTCCTGCCCGCGGGTGTGCCGCGGATCGGGGCCAATCACTGACCTCGGTTCGCCTCTCGGTCGGAGATCGCGATTCGCACCGGTTGTGTGCGGTTCGCACCGTGTTCTGCGCGCTGTAGGCGGTGCGGACACTCGAAACCCGTGCGGATCGCGGTGACCCGTGACAGAAGCGCGCGACTTTCTTCGTTTACTGGACCGGTTCCAGAAACGTATGCATAATGAGAGTTGTGACCACGCCGACGAACTACCCGGAGATGCTGCGTAGTGCCGCGCTCCGAGTCACTCGTCCTCGGCTGGCGATGCTCGACGCGGTCCACGCTCATCCACATGCCGATACCGACACTCTGTTCGGAGCCGTTCGGGCCACACTTCCGGACGTCTCACGCCAGGCCGTCTACGACGTTCTGAGCGCGCTCACCGCTGCCGGGTTGATCCGGCGGATCCAACCGTCCGGGTCGGTGGCCCGGTACGAGAGCCGAATCGGAGACAACCACCACCATCTCGTGTGCCGTTCGTGCGGTGCCATCGCCGACGTCGAATGCGCCGTCGGCGCGGCCCCGTGCCTGACCCCCTCGGAATTCCACGACTTCACCGTGGACGAAGCCGAAATCATCTACTGGGGTCTGTGCGGCTCCTGCTCCAACCACGCGGCAGCCCGATCAGGGTCCTGATCGAGAAGGACCGTATGTCTACTCCCGGAAGGAAACTCGTGTCCGAAGACCACACCACACGCGAAAAAGACATGAACCAGGCGCAGCCTCAGGACGGCGCGTCCGAGGGTGGCAAGTGCCCCGTCATGCACGACTCGATGCCGATGCCCGTCGAGGGTGGCAGCAATCGGGAATGGTGGCCCAAGGCCCTCAACCTGAAGATCCTGAAGAAGAACCCGGCCGTCGGTGACCCCATGGGCGCCGACTACGACTACGCCGCCGAGTTCAACTCCCTCGACCTGAACGAGGTCAAGGAGGACATCCGCGCGCTGATGACCGATTCGCAGCCCTGGTGGCCCGCGGACTTCGGCCACTACGGCCCCTTCTTCATTCGCATGGCGTGGCACGCTGCGGGCACGTACCGCAAGCAGGACGGACGCGGCGGCGCCGGTGCCGGAATGCAGCGCTTCGCACCGCTGAACAGCTGGCCCGACAACGCGAGCCTGGACAAGGCCCGTCGTCTGATCTGGCCGGTCAAGCAGAAGTACGGCCGCAAGCTGTCCTGGGCCGACCTCATCGTGCTCACCGGCAACGTGGCCATCGAGGACATGGGTCTGCCGACCTACGGCTTCGCCGGTGGACGCGTCGACTCGTGGGAGCCCGAGGAGGACGTGTACTGGGGTCCCGAGCAGACCTGGCTGGGCGACGAGCGCTACGGCGAGACGCGCCAGAGCCTCGAGAACCCGCTCGCCGCGGTCCAGATGGGCCTGATCTACGTCAATCCCGAAGGCCCCAACGGCAACCCGGAGCCCGCCCAGTCCGCCATGGACATCCGCGAGACCTTCGGCCGCATGGCCATGAACGACATCGAGACCGCAGCGCTCGCCATCGGTGGACACACCTTCGGCAAGGTGCACGGCGCCGCCGACCCCGACGCCCACATCGGCGCCGAGCCCGAGGGCGCACCCATCGAGCAGATGGGCCTCGGCTGGAAGAACAGCTACAAGAGCGGTGTCGGCGCGGACGCGATCACCAGCGGCCTCGAGGGCACCTGGACGCCGACCCCGACGACGTGGGACAACACCTTCCTCGAGACGCTGTACGGCTACGAGTGGGAGGTCCACAAGGGACCCGGCGGCGCATGGCAGTGGCGTCCGAAGAACGGCGAGGGCGCGGACCTGGTCCCCGACCCCGCCGATCCGAACAAGCGCCACCAGCCGATGATGCTCACCTCGGACATCGCGATGCGCGTCGACCCGATCTACGAGCAGATCACCCGTCGCTGGCTCGATCACCCGGAGGAGCTCGCCGAAGAGTTCCAGAAGGCCTGGTTCAAGCTCACCCACCGCGACATGGGACCCGTTTCGCGTTACCTCGGTCCCGAGATCCCGTCCGAGACGCTGCTCTGGCAGGACCCGATTCCGGCCGTCGATCACGAGCTGATCGGTGAGGCCCAGATCGCCGAGCTCAAGCAGACGATCCTCGACTCGGAGCTCACCGGCGAGCAGCTGATCTCGGCCGCATGGGCCGCAGCCTCGTCGTTCCGCATCAGCGACAAGCGCGGCGGCGCCAACGGTGGCCGCCTCCGCCTGCAGCCGCAGGTCGGCTGGGAGGTCAACGAGCCCGACGAGCTCACGCGCGTCATCCGGGTGCTCGAGGGCATCCAGGAGTCGTTCTCCGGAACGGTCTCGTTCGCCGACCTCGTGGTCCTCGGTGGCGTCGCCGCCGTCGAGCAGGCCGCGAAGAACGCGGGCGTCGACGTCACGGTGCCGTTCACGCCGGGTCGCATGGACACCACGCAGGAACTGACGGACGTCGATTCGTTCTCGGACCTCGAGCCCAAGGCCGACGGCTTCCGCAACTTCCTGGGCAAGGGTCAGCGCCTTCCGGCCGAGTACTCGCTCGTCGACCGCGCGAACCTGCTGTCGCTGAGCGCGCCCGAGATGACCGTGCTGGTCGGCGGTCTGCGCGTTCTCGGTGCCAACCACAAGCAGTCGACGCACGGCGTTCTCACCGACAAGGTCGGCACGCTGAGCAACGACTTCTTCCTGAACCTCCTCGACATGGGCAGCGACTGGGTTCCCACCGCGGAGGACGGCATCTACGAGGCCAAGGACGCCGCCACGGGTGAGAAGAAGTGGACCGGCACGCGCAACGATCTGGTGTTCGGATCGAACTCCGAGCTCCGCGCGATCGCCGAGGTCTACGCCTGCTCCGACGCGAAGGAGAAGTTCGTCCACGACTTCGTCGCCGCCTGGGACAAGGTCATGATGCTGGACCGGTTCGAACTGAGCTGAGTCCCGTAGCACCACCGACACCCCGTGAACTTCGGTTCGCGGGGTGTCGTGCTGTGTGGGGGGGTGCTGTCGTGTTCGCGCTCCCGTTCCTGCGCACCCTCCAGCACCGTGCGCACGCTGCAGCGTCAGCATCACGCTGCAGGGTGCGCGAGGGCGGGGCCAGCCGCGGCCGAGCACCGTACCCCGGACTCTCCCCGCCTACGATGAAACGGGTGAACCTCCCCCGCCCCGCCCCCGATCGCACGGCCGTCGTCACCGGGGCCTCGTCCGGCATCGGCGCGGCCATCGCCCGCGAGCTCGCCCGCCGCGGTCACGGAGTCACCCTTGTCGCCCGACGCGTCGACAAGCTGACCGACCTCGCGGCCGAACTGACACGCCTCGGGATCCGCGCCGAGGTCCTCGCGACGGATCTCGGCGATCGCGAGGCACGCAGCGAACTGCTCGGGCGTATCACCGCCCTCGGTCTGACCCCGGACATCCTGGTCAACAACGCCGGGGTCGCCACCTTCGGCACCGTCGCGGAGTCCGATCCGAACGCCGAGACGGCGATGATCGAACTGGACGTGGTCGCCGTCGCCGATCTGTGCGCCCGCTTCCTTCCGGGGATGACCCGCCGCGGCCGCGGCGCGGTGCTGAACGTCGCGTCCACCGGTGCGTTCCAACCCGTTCCGGGTCAAGCCGGCTACGGAGCGTGCAAGGCATTCGTCCTGTCGTACACCCAGTCGCTGGTCGGGGAGCTCGCCGGCACGGGGGTGACGGCGACGGTGCTGTGCCCGGGCCCGGTGGACACCGGGTTCGGCGACGCCGCGGGTTTCACCAAGGACGAGGCGGAGAAAATGCTGCCGACGCCGCTGTGGAAGTCGGCGGAGCACGTCGCGGCGGTAGGTGTCGACGCCCTCGCCCGCGGACGAATGGTCGCGGTGCCGGGTTTGGCCAACCGGGTCGGATCGATCCTCGCGCACCTCGCGCCGCGCACGTTGCTGGTGCCTCTGCTCGCCCGTGCCCACCCGGCCGTGGGACGGCCCACCGTCGAGCAGTGAGCGTGACCGCATAAAGATTGCGTCAGGGAGGCGTCGGGGGGCGTAAAGATGTCGTAGTGACGACGAGATCGCGGCTCGTCGACGCGTAGATCTGGAGAGCCACGGCAGACCGCCGTGTCCCACGTCTACATCGCAAAGGCACTCCGACATGGCCGATCTGGCTTTTCTCGCGGTCGCCGCACTGGGTTTCGGTGCGTGCGGGTCGATTCTGAAGGCACTCGTCTCCACCGACGTGACGTCGTGAGCACCGCAGGCGTCGTCGACGTCGGCCTGATCGTGATCGCCGCTCTGGTGACGGTGTACCTCTTCGTCGCCCTCGTCGATCCCGAGAGGTTCTAAAACGCCGTGAACTCCGCACTGGCCGCCGGCCTTCAGATCGCCGTCGTCGTCGCGGTCCTCGCCGCTGCCTACGTCCCGCTCGGGGACTACATGGCGAAGGTCTACGGATACGACAAGGCGACCACCCCCGACACCCCACTCGGCTCCCACTGGCGCATCGAGAGTGCCGTCTACCGACTCTGCCGCATCGATCCCCGCGCCCAGCAGACCTGGGGCGGGTACGCCCTGTCCGTGCTCGGATTCTCGGCGGCGAGCGTGTTCTTCCTGTATGCGCTGCAACGCGTTCAGGGTTTCCTGCCGCTGAACAACGGTCTGCCCGGGGTGAGCCCGCCGGTGGCGTTCAACACCGCGATCTCGTTCACCACCAACACCAACTGGCAGTCGTACACACCCGAGACGACGATGTCCCACCTCACCCAGGCGCTGGGCCTCGCCGTGCAGAACTTCGTCTCCGCCGCGGTCGGTATGGCCGTGGCCATGGCCCTGGTCCGCGGCTTCGCCCGGGTGCGCGCCGGCGGTGAACTCGGCAACTTCTGGGTCGACCTCGTCCGGGGGACGCTCCGCATTCTGCTCCCGCTCTCGTTCGTGGTCGCCCTGATCCTGTTGTCCCAGGGGGTCATCCAGTCGTTTCACGCCGGTTTCGACTCCACCGGTCTCGACGGAACGACCGTGACCAATGCGCTCGCCCCCGTCGCGTCCCAGGAGGCGATCAAGGAGATCGGGACCAACGGCGGCGGCATCCTCGGTGCCAATTCCGCCCACCCGTTCGAGAACCCCACCCCACTGTCGAACATCGTGCAGATCATCTCCATCCTGCTGATTCCGGTGAGCCTGACGCGCACCTTCGGCACCCTCGTGGGCAGCCCCCGGCAGGGCCTCACGCTGCTCTCGGTCATGGCCGCGATCTTCGGCACCGTCCTCGCGATCACCCTGTCCGCCGAGTCCGGCGCCCGCGGAGTCGCGGCCGGAGCGGCGGGAGCGATGATGGAGGGCAAAGAGGTTCGCTTCGGGATCCCGGCATCGTCGTTGTTCGCCGTCGCCACCACCGGTACGTCCACCGGCGCGGTCAACTCGGCCCACGACAGCATGTCCGCGGCGGGCGGCGGCGCCGTCCTGCTGAACATCCTGCTGGGTGAAATCGCCCCCGGCGGTGTGGGTTCCGGCTTGTACGGAATCCTGATCCTGGCCGTCGTCGCCGTGTTCGTCGGCGGACTCCTCGTCGGCCGCAGCCCGGAGTACCTGGGCAAGAGGATCGGTCGACGCGAGATCACGCTGGCCGCACTGTCGGTTCTGGTGATGCCGATCCTGGTGCTCGTCGGGACTTCGATCACCGTGATCCTGAGCTCCACCCCGGAGGCGCAGGGCAACTCGGGGGAGCCGGGCTCCCCCGGTTCCATCCACGGCTTCACCGAGGTCCTGTACGCGTTCGCCTCCGCGAGCAACAACAACGGCAGTGCCTTCGGTGGCCTGAGCGCGACCAGCGACTGGCTGCAGACTTCGCTCGGCCTCGCGATGCTCCTCGGTCGCCTGCTGCCGATCCTGTTCGTCCTGGCGCTCGCGGGGTCCCTCGTCCGCGCCCGGCGCACCGCGAGCGACCCGGGCACGCTTCCCACCACCGGCTCCCTGTTCGGCGGTCTGCTGATGGGCACCGCCGTCCTGGTCGCCGCGCTCACCTTTTTCCCCGCCCTGGCCCTCGGGCCCATCGCAGAGGCAGTTCTATGACCACGTTCGCCCCCACCGAATCCGTTCCGGACATCCCCGACGACGCGGTACGCACCGGCGCCTTCGACGTCCGCCAACTCTGGACGTCGATCCCCACGGCCGTCCGCAAACTCGATCCCCGTCACCTCGCCCGCAACCCCGTGATGTTCGTGGTCCTGGTGGGATCGGTGGTCACCACCGTTCTCGCCGTGGGCACTCCGTCGGTGTTCTCCTGGCTCGTCGCCGCCTGGCTGTGGTTCACCCTGGTGTTCGCGAACCTCGCCGAATCCGTCGCGGAAGGCCGCGGCAAGGCGCAGGCCGCCAGCCTGCGCGCCGTCACCCGGAACACCACCGCCCGCCGCCGCGCCGCCGACGGCTCCCTCGCCGAGGTGCCGAGCGCGCACCTGCAGGTCGGCGACGAGGTGGTGGTGACGGCCGGGCAGGTCGTCCCCGGCGACGGCGACGTGGTGGAGGGCATCGCGACCGTCGACGAATCCGCGATCACGGGCGAGTCCGCGCCCGTGGTCCGCGAATCGGGCGGGGACCGTTCGGCGGTCACCGGCGGCACCGTCGTGCTGTCCGACGAGATCATCGTGCGCATCACGGCGCGGCCGGGTGAGACGTTCGTCGACCGCATGATCGCTCTGGTCGAGGGAGCCGCTCGTCGCAAGACCCCCAACGAGATCGCCCTGAACATCCTTCTCGCCGCCCTCACCATCGTGTTCGTCGTGGCCGTCGTGGCCGTCGGGCCGATGACCGCGTACGCCGGCGGCTCGCCGGATCCCGTGCAGCTCATCGCCCTGCTGGTGTGCCTGATCCCCACCACCATCGGCGCGCTGCTGTCGGCGATCGGAATCGCGGGCATGGACCGGTTGGTGCAACGCAACGTGCTGGCCATGTCCGGACGTGCTGTGGAGGCGGCCGGCGACATCGACACCTTGCTGATGGACAAGACCGGCACGATCACCTACGGGAACCGTCGGGCCACCCGCCTGCACCCGGCACCCGGCGTCTCACCCGACGAGCTCGCGGGCGCGGCTCGGTTGGCGTCCCTGGCCGACGGCACCCCGGAAGGGCGCAGCATCGTCGATCTGTGCCACGAGAAGTTCTCCCTCGACCCGCGGGCGAACGACGACGAGAAGCGCGGTGACTTCGTCGCGTTCACGGCCCAGACCCGGATGAGCGGAATCGACATCGATGACCGCAGAATCCGAAAGGGCGCAACCGATTCCGTACTGTCCTGGGTTCGGCAGAGCGGTGGCACCGACGACGACAACGAGGTTCGCGCCACCGTGAACGCCGTGTCGCAGGCGGGCGCGACACCTCTGGTGGTCGCCGAGGGAACCGAGAACGGATCGGCTCGGACCCTCGGGGTGATCGAGCTGTCCGACGTGGTCAAGCCGCACATCGCGGAGCGCTTCGCACGGTTGCGCGCCATGGGAATTCGCACGGTCATGGTCACCGGCGACAACCCACTCACCGCCGCGGCCATCGCCGCCGAGGCCGGGGTCGACGATTTCCTCGCCGAGGCGACACCGGAGGACAAACTGGCGCTGATCCGTCGAGAGCAGGAGGGCGGGCGGCTGGTCGCTATGACGGGCGACGGCACCAACGACGCCCCGGCCCTGGCGCAGGCCGATGTGGGGGTCGCGATGAACACCGGGACGTCGGCGGCGAAGGAAGCCGGCAACATGGTCGACCTCGATTCCGATCCGACCAAACTCATCGAGATCGTCCAGATCGGCAAGCAACTGCTCATCACCCGCGGCGCGCTGACGACGTTCTCGCTCGCCAACGACCTCGCGAAGTACTTCGCCATTCTGCCCGCGATGTTCTCCCTCGTGTACCCCCAGCTCGACGCCCTGAACATCATGCGTCTGGCCACACCGCAGTCGGCCATCCTGTCCGCGGTGATCTTCAATGCCGTCGTCATCGTCGGCTTGATTCCGTTGGCACTGAAAGGGGTTCGCTACGTCCCGTCGAGTGCCTCGGTCCTCCTTCGACGCAATCTGCTGGTGTACGGACTCGGCGGCGTGATCACCCCGTTCATCGGCATCTGGCTCATCGACCTCGTCGTTCGTTTCATTCCAGGGATAGGGTGACATGCGATTCACGCAACGCTTCTTCACGCAGATTCTGGCCGGCTTCGCGGTCCTGATGGCCCTGACCGTGGTCGTCGGCGTCGCCTATCCGGCCGCGGTCTGGGCGGTGAGCCGACTCGACCGCGACTCCGCCGAGGGCTCCGCGTTGATCGACGCGAACGGTTGCGTCGTGGGCAGCGCGCTCGTGGGCGTCGACCCGCAACCCTCCGGGGACGGCGACCCCTTCTTCCACACCAGAGTGATCGGCTCACCCGACGACGACGATCCGTTCGCTCCCGGCGACCCGGCGGCAGCGGCACCGAGCAACCTCGGCCCCAACAGCGAGGTTCTCGCGGACTTCGTCGATCGCCGTCGTGCGCGGATCGCCGAGCGGGAGGGCGTCGATCCCGCCTCCGTACCCGTCGATGCGGTGACCGGGTCCGGTTCCGGCGTCGACCCGGACATCAGCCCCGCCTACGCGCGACTGCAGATCCCCCGCGTCGCCGCGGTGACCGGCCGCGCTGTCGCCGACGTGACCGCCCTCGTCGACGAGAACACGTCCGGTCGGCAGTGGGGCTTTCTCGGCGCCGAGCGGGTGAACGTCCCCCGTCTCAACCTCGCTCTCGGGCTCACCGCACCCGGCTGCGCTGCGCAGTAGTATCGGCTTCCGACATGACGCAGACACCGAACGGCCGGGGCGCGCTGAGGATCTACCTCGGTGCCGCTCCGGGCGTCGGCAAGACCTACGCCATGCTCGGCGAGGCGCACCGGCGTGCGCAACGGGGCTGCGATGTGGTCGCGGGAGTGGTCGAGACCCATGGAAGGGTCAAGACTGCCGAACTGCTCGACGGCATCGAGATCGTGCCGCCACTCGTGACGCGGTACCGCGGGGTGGCGGTGTCCGAACTCGATGTCGACGCTATCATCGCCCGGGCGCCGGCGTTGGTGCTCGTGGACGAACTCGCGCACACCAACACCCCCGGCGGTCGGCGAGCCAAGCGGTGGCAGGACGTCGAGGACCTTCTATCCGCCGGGATCGACGTGGTGTCCACCCTCAACGTGCAGCACCTCGAGAGCCTGAACGATGTGGTCGAGCAGATCACCGGGATTCGTCAGCAGGAGACGGTCCCCGATTCGGTGGTGCGCACGGCCGAGCAGGTCGAACTGATCGACGTGGCCCCGGAAGCTTTGCGGCGCAGGCTCTCTCACGGGAACATCTACCCGGCGGAGAAGATCGACGCCGCTCTGGGGAACTACTTCCGCCAGGGCAATCTGACCGCACTGCGCGAACTCGCGCTGCTGTGGATAGCCGATCAGGTCGACGCCGCTCTCGCCAAGTACCGCTCGCACCACCACATCACGGACACGTGGGAGACGCGCGAACGCGTCGTGGTCTCCGTGACCGGCGGGCCGGAATCGGAGACCCTGCTGCGTCGGGCCAGCCGAATCGCCTCGAGGTCCAGTGCGGAACTGATGGTGCTGCACGTGGTGCGCGGAGACGGGCTCACCGGACTGTCCGCTCCGCAGATGGGGCCGGTCCGCGTGCTCGCGGCCGGACTGGGAGCCAGCGTGCACACCGTCGTGGGTGACGATGTTCCGGCGACGCTGCTCGACTTCGCGCGGGGAGTCAACGCCACCCAGTTGGTGATCGGTACGTCGCGTCGATCGCGGTGGGCTCGCATTCTCGACGAGGGCATCGGCGCCGCCGTCATCGCGAATTCCGGGAAGATCGACGTGCACATGGTCACCCACGAGGAGGTGGCCCGGCGCAGGCGGCTCGGTCGTCTCGTCCCCCAGCACCCGACGCACCGCCGGGTCGCGTCGTGGGTCGCCGCCGTGGTGGTGCCCGCCGCGGCGACGGCTCTGTTCACCGTCGTGGATCCGTATCTCGATCTGGGCGGGATGAGTGCGCTGTTCTTCGTGGTCGTGCTGGGGGTCGCCCTACTCGGCGGGGTGGCCACCGCGGCGCTGTCCGCGCTGGTCTCCGGCTTTCTGCTGAACTTCTTCTTCACCGGCCCCCGGTACAGCCTGACGATCGCCGAACCGAACAACTTCGTCACGGCCGTGGTCCTCCTCGTCATCGCCGTCGCCGTCGCCGCCCTGGTCGACTCCGCGGCACGGCGCGCGGCTCAGGCTCGGCGGGCGTCCCGGGAGGCCGAGTTGCTGACCCTGTTCGCCGGAACCGTCCTGCGCGGAGGAGATCTCGACGCTCTGCTCGAACGTGTGCGCGAAACCTATTCGCAGAGAGCGGTGTCCATCGTCCGGGACGGATCGGTACTGCACGCGGTGGGAGAGCAACCCCCGACGACGGTCGACGACGCGGACACCGCCGTCGAGACCCCGGACGGCTCCACCACCCTGCTCCTGGCGGGAACGCGCACCGGGGCCCGCGATCGGCGGGTGCTGACCGCCGTGGCGAACCAGGCACGAGGGCTGATTCGGCAGAGCGAGCTCTCCGACGCTGCCTCCGCCGCAGCGGGTCTGGCGGAAGCGGATCGCTTGCGCCGTGCCCTGCTGTCGGCAGTGGGCCACGATCTTCGTACCCCGCTCGCGGCGGTCAAGGCGTCGGTGTCCAGCCTGCGCAGCGCCGACGTCGAGTTCTCCCCCGAGGACACCGCGGAGCTGTTGGCGACGATCGAGGAGTCGACCGATCACCTGACATCGCTGGTGGGCAACCTGCTCGACTCCTCCCGACTCGCAGCCGGTGTCGTGCGTCCCGCTCTGGTCGAGGTCTACGTCGACGACGCGATTCAGGACGCCGTCCGCGGCCTGCCCGCTCCCTCGGTCGCACCGGGTCTCACCGTCGAGGTCGGTGATGTCGCCGTGCTCGCGGATCGGGGACTCCTCGAACGAGTGCTGGCGAACGTGCTCGACAACGCGGCGCGGCACGCACCGGGGTCACCGGTCGACGTCGGAGCCCGCACCGTCGGAGATCGAGCGGTGGTCACCGTCGCGGACCACGGGCCCGGCGTCGTGGCAGGACACGAGGACCGCGTGTTCGACGCGTTCCAGCGATCGGGAGACCGGGACAACAGGACGGGCGTCGGGCTCGGGTTGTCGGTGGTTCGCGGGTTCGTCGAGGCGATGGGCGGATCGGTCGCCGTCTCGGCCACGACCGGTGGCGGCACCACGGTGACGATCGACCTCGCTCGGGCCGGGGCCGACCGTGACCGCTGACGACGTGGTCCGCACGCGAGTGCTCGTGGTCGACGACGAACCGCAGATCGTGCGCGCACTGCGTATCAACCTCAGCGTCCGCGGTTACGACGTGCTGGTCGCCGACACCGGAGCCGGCGCCCTGAGAGCCATTGCCGCCGAACACCCCGACGTGGTGGTGCTCGACCTCGGTCTCCCCGACATGGACGGCATCCGCGTCCTCGAGGGGATGGCCGGTTGGAGCGACGTACCGGTGATCGTCTTGTCCGCGCGCACGGACAGCAGCGACAAGATCGATGCCCTCGACGCGGGAGCCGACGACTACATCACCAAGCCGTTCGGCATGGAGGAATTCCTCGCACGCCTTCGCGTGGCGGTGCGGCGGCGGGCCGCGATGACCGCTCCGGCCGACCCGGTGGTGGTGACCGATGCGTTCACCGTCGACCTGACGACGAAAACCGTCACCCGCGACGGCGAGGCAGTCCATCTGACCCCACTCGAATGGGGCGTGCTCGACACCTTGGTCCGCAATCGCGGCAAACTCGTCGGACGCCAGGAACTGTTGCGAGCGGTGTGGGGACCGGGCCACGATCACGAGAGTCATTACCTGCGAATCTATCTGGGGCAGCTACGGCGCAAGCTCGAACCGAACCCCTCGCGGCCCCGCCACCTGATCACCGAGACCGGAATGGGGTACCGGTTCGTCGAGTGAAGGGCTGCACGGGGAACGACCGTTTCGTATCGTGGAGTAAGTACGTTTGCTGACGAGGCGCTTCTCGGTCTCGCTGCCAGTGGCGCCGCCGCATCCTGCTTTTGACCGGAGGTAGACCATGAACAGCACTCTGTGGAGCCCACGGTTCGCGGCGGTCTACTTCGCCGTTGCCGCGCTGCTGACAGTGCTCTACGTCGTCATCGACGCGTCCTTGATCATCGTCACACCGCTGATTTTGATCCTCGTAGGCATGGGTGTGGCCGTCCTGCTGAACGGCAGGAAGACCGCGAGCTGACGGCGGACTCCGCTCGACAGGCTGTTGCGAGGCGAAGACGGGTCGGTCCACAAGGCCGTTCATCGGCGATTCCGACGCCATTCCAAGCGACCGGACAGTCAGATTCGACTCACGCGGATCGACCGCCCGGTTTCCGCTCGATGATCGGAACGAACCCTGATCTCACTGCGAATTTCGATGTGAGGCATGCGCCGAAGTCCGGAAAAAGTCGAGTAAATGGATGTTGCTTCGGCTATATTTCCTGGCATTGCCGCCATTACTGGAATGGCTGCCCGGGACCACCGAGGAATGCCATGTCAGTCGATCAGCACACCACCGACGCCGTGTCCGGCGATCCACGCGACACGCGCCGGCGCAAGATCCGCGCCCTCCTCGCCGGCGGGTTGGTTCTCGGTATCGGCGCGGCGGTGACCCTCGCCGCCTGGACCGACAACGTGGTCGGCGAGGCCGAGTTCTCCGCCGAGAACTGGAACGTCCAGGGTGACTTCTCCGCCGATGGAAGTGGGGCCTGGGCTGAGTACGCCACGGACGGCACTGCCGGAACCTTTACCTACACAACAGGTTTCGACGCCCTGAGCCCCGGCACGACGGTCTACTCGCCGGTCGCCCTGCGGGTGGGAACCGCCGCGGGCGCGGGCGGTGCCTACGACGCTAACGTCACCCTTCTCGGCGCGACCAACCCCGGGGGCGGCGCCCTGGGCGAATTCCTCAGGTACACCGTGTCCAGCGGAGTGTCGGCCACCGACTGCAACAGCGGAACCCTGGCCGGCGGAACGGCCATCGTGGCACCGGACAGCACCCTGGACACCGGGAGCGCGGCCAACGCCGTGATGCTCCCCCTCGACGGTGCAGCCGTGCCGCTCTGCTTCGCCGTCACGCTGCCCCAGACGGTGGCACCCGACGTGGTCGCCGGGCAGACCACCGGACGCGTCGTGTGGCAGTTCGAGGCCACCGCGGTCGTCTGACCTTCGTCACGGATCTCGCCGTCCCATGCCCCGCCACGCGCAGCCTCGGCGCCCCCGCTTCGGCGTGAGCCGTCGGGCGCGGCTCGTCGCCGCCTCCGGGCTGATGGTGGGGACGGCGATCGCCGCCGTCACCACCACCGGGGTCGCGGCCACCTGGAGCGACCGGGCCTTCGGCGAATCCTCGTTCGCGGCAGGGATATTCGGGTTCGAATCGTCGGTGGACGGCGGAGCGACGTGGGCGACCCACCCCGAGGGAGCACCCGCGGAGCTGGCACTCGGTACGGGCGGAAGCGGAATGTTGCCGGGGACATCGGCATTCGGTGCCGTCTCGCTGCGATCGATAGCCGCATCGCCGGCCGTGTCCATGACGATCGACGGGACCACGCCCACCGCATCGGGACTGGGGGCGGTCCTGCAGTACACCGTGGTGCGGTCTCCGACGTGCTCGAGCTCGAGTTTCGACGCGGGCGCGACCTTCGTGGTGGGCGCATCCACGGCCGGCGTCGCTCTCTCCGCGGATTCCTCCACCGGCGCGCTGACACTGCCCGCCGGTGCCCCCGAGAACCCCGGAGCAGAGGTGCCACTGTGCTTTCGGCTGACCCTTCCCGACACCGCGGCCGTCTGGAGTACCCCCGGAATCAGCTCACAATCTCTCACCGCGACGTGGACCTTCCTCGGCACCGAATGACCGCCCCGACTCCCAGCAGGAAGCGACCATCATGACCGCCCAGCACGCCGCACCTCCCCGCCGCTCCGTCGCATCGCGGCTCGGTGACGCGCTGCTGACCGTGCTGGCCCTGGGCGGCGTGGTGTGCATCGCGCTCGTCGCGGCGGCTTTCCTGTTCAACGTTTCGCTGATCATGTTCAAGACCGGATCCATGGCGCCGACCATTCCCACGGGTTCCCTGGCGGTGGTGCGCGAAGTGCCGGCGGACTCCGTGGTTCCGGGCGACGTGGTGACCGTCGACCGCGGCGGCGAACTCCCCGTGACGCATCGCGTCGTGCGCACCTCGCCCGCGCTCGACGGCGCCACTTTTCTGGAGCTCAAGGGCGACGCAAACGAGTACGAGGACCCGGCCGGGTACAACGTGACCGAGGTCCGCAAGGTCCTCTGGTCCGTCCCCGAGATGGCGAAAGCGATCGTGTGGATGTCGAACCCCCTCGTGCTCGGCACTCTCACCATCTCGATGGCGGTCCTCGTGGTCGCCGTGTTCTGGCCCCGGACGCCCGCCCCGCGCCCCACTTCGCAACCCGGGCCGCGACAGTGACCCGCCGCAGACGGTCGTCGATAGCGATCCTGTTCGCCGTCGTGATCACGGTCGTCGGTCTCACCGTGCGCACCACCGCCACCGATGCCGCGTGGACCGGTCGAGACCACCTCGCGGCGAACGTGAGCTCTGCATACTGGCCCACCAGCGGGTACGCGAGGGCGGAGGCGGGACGGGTGACGGACGTGAATTTCGGCCTTGCTGTTTTACCCGGTGGGAACCCTTTGCCGTGGGCCGGACCGACCGCCGAACGAACCGCCGTCACACCGGGGGCGGCGAGCGCCGAGCTTGCCGGCCCATATTCCACCGACGGCGTTCTGGGACTCATCGATGCCTTCACCGCCAGCGGCGCAACCGGAGATGCCATCGGTGGAACAGCTTGCGTCAACTACTCATGGGGACCAGGCAACCCCGAGCAATGCGGGTCGGCGCCGCAGCGGGTCTTCGCGTCCGGGTCACTCTCGTCGTATCGCATCCGCGCGAACCTCCTGTTGGGAATCGGAGCCGTCGACGTGGTGACGGTGCCGTCCCCACTGACAGCTACGGCGGCTTGCAACCTCACGTCACCGACCGCGGTGAACACCGCCGTGACCGCTCGGGCCGCGAATGCCGGGGCGGGGAACCAGGGGACGCTTCGGGTGCGCGGAAACAACGTCAATCTGCCTTCGGCGAACGCTACGACGAACTTCTCTTTCGCACAGGGCGTGCTATTGGATCTGACGCCCGGAGTCTCGGGAACATTGACAAGCACCGTGACTGAAAGCCCATCCGAGGCCAGCACGAGACTTGTTATGAACGGACGAATTGTCCGACTGGGCGTGCTCGACATTCGGTTCAGAGCAGTGCTGATGGACGTTTCCTGCGGCACGGCCGCATCGCCCCCCGCTCCCCTGTCGACCGGCCTCGCCGCGGCGCGCGTCGCCGCACCACCCGTCGAGGGCGAGCCCGACATCACCGACCCCGAATCTGTCGAGACGCCCGCCGAGGATGCGTCGGACACCGTCGAGACGAGCGAGACCGTGACGGACGCGCCTCGGACGGACACGGTCGAGACGAGCGCGCCCGAGACGACGACCGACGCCGAGGTCACGCAGACGACCACCAGCGTTCCGTCGACGACCACCGCCTCGAGCACCACGGCTACCGCGACCACCACCACCCCGACGACCGCCGTCCCTACGACCACAATCCCCACGACCACGGTTCCTTCGCCGACCGCCGTCCCTACGACCACAATCCCCACGACCACGGTTCCTTCGCCGACCGCCGATCCGTCCACAACGTTCAGCGGTCCCACGACCGGCGAGGTGGCACGGTTCGTCACCGCCGACGGTCGTTCCTGCTCGGCGGGTACGGACCCGGGTGCCTTCGCCTGCGACGACGGCACCACCCTGACGTTCGACCCCGACGCTCTGTCGACGGCCAGCGTGGACTCGGCAATCATCGACGGCGTCTGGACTCCGGTCACCGCATCGGGGGTGCGTGTCCCCGTGATCTCCGCGGTTCGGGGCTGACGCCGCTACCGTCCGACGCGGCTGCGCAGACTGCGACCGAAGCTGCGGAGCGGACTCACGGATTCGACTGTCGGTGCCGGGTAGATGCGTTCGGCCAACGCGGCTTTCGCCGATCGGGCCCGCGCAGCGTCCTCGGCGGTGAATCCTCCGGCCCGAGGTGGAGCCGCCGGGAGTTCCGCCGCCGAACACATCGTCCAGCGCGACCCCGCGTCGAGCAGGGACCGATGCTTGATCGGGTAGTAGTCGTCGCGGCCGGCCAGAATCACTCCACTGCTGCCCGCTGCTGCCGCGATGAGATGGGGGTGAAATCGCGTGCTCACCCAGGTCTGCTCGGCGGTCGCCGGCAACCCGTGCATCCAGAGCTCGGTGAAGGGGACGAAGACGGCGTCGGGAAGCAGCGGGGCGAGGCGGTCGAACACCACCCGATCGATACCGGGAATGCCCTCGACCACAGCGACATCCGAGCTCGGCAGGCCCCACTTCTCCAACAGTGCGGCGACGGCATCGACCAGCCCGTCGAGCCCGCGCCCGTTGTCGAAATCGTCCATCAGATCGGCCTGCAGGCACAGCACGACGGGGCAGCGGGACGCGTCGGACTCGGTGTCGTAGGCACCGTCGTCGATGCCGAGCCAGGCGTCGTCCCCGGTTCGTGACGCGTCCACCGCACCGCCGAGAAGTTCGACCGACGGAGCGTCTCGGACGTCGACGACATCGAACCGCGACAGCCACCGGTGTAGGAGTTCGCCATCGCTCGCGGGAGAGAGTCCCTGCCCGGTGGCCACGAGCCGACCACCGGATCGTTCCACCGCCGCGGCCGCGGACCCGAGCAGCGAGACATGATGGGGCCATACCGCATTGATGTATCCACCGCCGACCAGATGCACCACATCCGCTCGGGCCAGGAGTTCGATGCCGGTGACGATGCGGCAGAGGATGCCCGGATCGTGCACCACGCGGTGCGAGAACTCCACGGCCTCCGCGGGCGGCAGATGCGCCGACTCACCGCAGATGCGCCACACGGTGTCGACGAACGTCGCTCGCGGATGCTGGTCGGCGTGCAGGGCCGCGGCCTGGCCGGGAGTGTGGCAGTCCACGACGACATCGGCGTCGGGGCGCACCCGCGCGAGGTACCGCATCCAGGCCCGCAGAATGAACTCGTCGCCGTAGTTGGGGTGACCGGCCGGCGCGATCAGGTACACGAGCTCGGCGCGCGGCGGTGTGCTCGGTGTCGTCACGGGTGCCGTCTCCGATCACGCCGAGTCCATGGCTTCCCACCTCGACGGCGACGGGGCGCGTACGACTCGACCTACCGACACCCCGGTCTCGCACCCTACGCGGTAGTGTCCGTTTCGGGCGAATAATCCGTTTCCGGACTCGACGGTCGGTAAGGAGTACTCCTCGCGAAAACGCGCCTCGAGTTGTACGCACACACCGATCGCGACACTGCGAATCCTCAGCGGGAAGATCTCGGCGAGCATGAGCCAGACGAGCGGCCCGATGGTGCCCTGCAACCGAAGGTTCCGACCACGCCGTTGATGACGCCGGTGTCGTAGCCGAAGAGGAGGCCACCGAAAGTCGCAACCACCGCGATGACGCCCAGTCGCTGCGAGTGCGGCCCCGCGGTGTCCGGCGGTAGCGCTACGAGTATTCCTCTCGCACTGGCGCGAATCGTGGACGTCCGCACCCGCTCAGCAGGTGTGGACGTCCACGATTTCGCGGTTCGCGTTGACACACCGCGTCCGATGAATCTACCTTTATCCTTAAGTTACTTAATGATCGAAGTGGGTGGGACATGGACGTACACGATTCCGACGACGACGGTGCCGTCGCCGAACACGAGGCCCCGCGGGCTCGTCGACACTCGACGTTCCTCGACCTGTTCCACGAAGCCCACAGCGACAGTTCCCGCATCGACCCGGTCTGACGCCTCGATTCTGCGAACGAAACGTGCAGGTGCTTCCGAAATATCGTACGCACGTGCATGATTCGCGCGCTGAATCGAAACCGACGCGTCAGACTCCCGTCGCGGACACCACACCCCACAGCGCGAACGTGATCAGGAAGCCCGCGATACCGAGGACCGTGGTCAACACCGTCCACGTGCGCAGACCGTCGGCGACGGACAGGCCGAGGAACCGCGTGACCACCCAGAACCCCGAATCGTTCACGTGCGAGAACCCGAGCGCACCGAAACCGGTGGCCAGCACCAGCAGGGCGACCTGCACGACGGTGTAGTCCCCCGCGGTGACCGCCGCACCGAGCAGACCCAGCGTGGTCACGATGGCCACCGTCGCCGATCCCTGGGACGCACGCAGGGCTGCGGCGACCACGAACAGCGAGACGATGAGCGGAAGTCCCGCCTCCGACAGCGAACCCGCCAGCGCATCACCGATGCCCGATTCCGTCAGGACCCGGCCGAACACACCGCCCGCGCCGGTGACCAGGATGATGATCGCGGCCGGTGCGAGGCCCGCGTCGAGCGCCTGACCGATCTGCTGCGACGACAGTCCGCGACGCACTCCGAGGATCAGGTACGCGAGCGCGGTGGTGACCAGCAGGGCCACGGCGGGCGCGCCGACGAATCCGAGCACTCCGGCTGCGGTGGAGTCCTCCTCGACGATCAGTCCGCCGACCGTGCCGAACATGATCATGACGATCGGCAGCAGAATCAGCCCGACCACGGGGAGCCAGCCGGCCGGCTTCTCGCGTCCGGCCCGCACGACGGGATCGTCGTCGTCGGCATCGGCGCCCGTGCTGGACGAACCCACCGTCACAGCGGTTCTCGTATTCGCGGCGAACGCCGCGAACGATCGGGCCGTCTCCGGCGACATCGTGATGTCCCGACGGTTCAGGACGCGGCCGACGTAGTAGCTCAGCACGCCGAGCGGCAGGCAGATGATCAGGGACAGGATGGTGAGCCAGCCCAGGTCCGCGTCGACCAGGGCGGCGCCGCCCACCACACCGGGGTGCGGCGGAACGGTCACGTGGATGGCCAACATGATGCCGGCGACGGGCAGGCCCACCTTGACCGGATCGACCCCGAGTACGACGGCGAATCCGTAGATGATCGGGACGAGGACGATGAAGCCGACGTCGAAGAACACCGGGATGGCCAGCAGGAACGCGACGGCGACCAGGGCCGCGACGAGACGCTTCTGCCCGAACACCTCCCCGGCCTTGTCCGCCAGAGACCGTGCCCCACCGGAGATCTCGATGAGTTTGCCGAGCATGGTGCCGAGGCCGACGAGCAGCGCGACGTTGCCGAGTGTGCCTCCCATGCCGGCGACGACGATGTCGATCACCTCCCCGAGCGGGATGCCGGCGACGATCGCGGTGAGGATGCTGACGGTCAACAGCGCCAGGAACGCGGGCACCTTCAGTCTGATGACGGCGACGAGAAGTACAGCGACGCTCGCCACGGCGACGAGCAACAATCCGGTGGTACCCACGACGTTCTCCTTCGAACTGGGGCAGGGATAGGGAAGGGGTCAGTGCGAGGGGCGGTTCGGGGCGACCGCCTTGATCACCGCGGAATCGTCGGCGCCGCCGAGACCCTGCGCCTGGCCGATGAGGTAGAGCTGTTCCGCGGCACTGGCCACCGGTGTCGCGAGACCGAGGCCGCGCGCAGCGGTGGTGACGATGCCCATGTCCTTGACGAAGATGTCGAGGCGGCTGAGCACCTCGGCCCCGTCCTCGTCGTAGGCCTGGAGAACGCGCGGACCACGGTTGCCGAGCATGAACGACGCGGCCGCACCGCTCTGCAACGCGTCGAGCGTGGCATCGAGGTCGAGCCCCAGCGAATCCGCCAGGGCCAGAGCCTCGGCCGCAGCCGCGATGTGCACTCCGCAGAGAAGCTGGTTGACCGTTTTCAAGGCCTGGCCGTCGCCGGGGTTGTCCCCCACGACCACCAGGGTCGACGCCAACGCGTCGAGCACGGGTGCGGCGCGGTGACGGGCATCCGGCGTGCCGCCGACCACCACCAGGAGGTCTCCGGAGCCGGCGCGCGCGGGGCCACCCGAGAGCGGCGCGTCGACCAGGTCGACGCCGAGTGGTTCAAGCTGTGCCGCAGCAGCTTTCACGGGATCGATGCCCACGGTGCTGGTCATCAGAACCACCGCGCCGCTGCGCAACGACGACGCGATGCCGGCGTCGCCGAACAGGACGTCGTCGAGTTGGGCACCGTTGCGGACCGCGAGAAGAACCACGTCGGCGTCGGCGGCCGCGGCGGCTCCGCTCGCGTGCGTTCGGATTCCCGACTCGTCGGCCAGGGCGGATCGCTCCGGGTTCGGGTCGAAGCCGTGCACCTCGACCACCGTGGCGAGATGGCGGGCCATGGGCAGCCCCATGGCGCCCATTCCCAGGACGGCGACGCGGGTCGGGGCGGAGGTGTGGACGTCGGTGGTGCTCATGCGATGCCTTCTTTCGACAGGGTGCGGACGACGTCGGTCAGGGACGTGGTCCCGCCGACATTGCCGGCGAAAACGATGTACGGAATGTTCAGCCCCGGGCCGTCTTTGGGCTCCCAGAGCGAGACGATGCCGGGAAGCATCGGGCCCCTGACCACGGCGCGGCTCATCCCCAACCCGTGGGCGGCCAGATCCGAGGAGGTGATGCCACCCTTGGCGATGACGAACCGGGGAGCCCGGATCTCGAGCACGCTGCGCACGATGTGCACGAGAGCGGCCGACACCTGGCGGGAGATGTCCAGGCTCTCGGCGCCGTCGGTGGTCTTCACCAACTTCCGAGAGGTGCTGAGCACCACGGTGCTGTCGGCCAACCCGCGGCCGACGGTCTCGACCAGTTCGGCGAGGTGCGCCGCACGGCGCTCCGGGTCGATGACGGTCGGCACGTCGAGCACTACCGACGTCTGCTCGATGTCGCTCGACCCGAGGTCGTCGAGCTGGCGGGTGGTGAGACCGACGTGCGAGCCGACCACCACGAGCCCGCCGGTGTCCGGGCCGCCGGACGGGAAGACGTCGGCGGCGGTGAGCGGTTCACGTCGATCCTGTCCGATCAGTCCCCGGACGAAGGGCGGGCCGACCCGGTGGACGAAGCGTCGGCCCCGGCTCTGCGAGAGGTGGATGCCGTGGGCGACCGTGCGCAGGTCCTCCTCGACCACCATGTCGACGATGACCGGCACCGCGTCGCGCGCCGTGTCGAGCAGTTCCGCGACGCCCTCGGCGCCCCGCGTCCTGATCGTGTGCAGTCCGATGTGCACGACGTCCCGAGCGGTGATGCGTCCCGCCGTCTTTTCCTCGACCCAGTCCGACAGGGCCGACGACGAGTAGCCGAACGTGGCGTCCTGTGCGAATTCAGTCTCGGCGGCGGGCACGGCGCGGCCGCCCTGCTGCGGATCGAGAAAGTAGTGGACACCGTCGACCGTCACCCTCCCCGCGTCGGGAAAGGCGGGGACGACGACGACGCCGTCGATGGTCGATGGGGTGCCCTCGAAGGCGTCGATCTCCTCGACGAGGGTGTCGGTCTCGAGCGGGAAGTGCCCACGCAGGGTGGAGTCGCTGCGCGAGACGAACGACACCGTGACACCGAGTCGTCTCGCGACCGACTGTGCGACGCGTGCGATCTCCCGGTTGCGCTGCTCGGCCTCGGCCGGATCGAGGCTGCGGGTGTTGGTGAGGACGTACACCGCGGGCACGTCCTGCGCGAGCGCCCACTCGAGGTGCTCCTCGTCCCAGCGGGTCAGGACCGGGAGGTCGTGGACCGATTGGGTCCCGGTCGGATCGTCGTCGAGGACGACGAGAATCGGTGCCGAGGCCGCCGCGTCGTGGACGCTGCGGGCGCTGACCTGCGGAGCGGGTGAGTGATCGGCGAGCAGTTCGTCGAGGGTGGGCATGCCGCCTCCTGGCTAGACATCAGATGTCTGACATCTTGCGTTGTGATGACGGTCATGTCAAGAACTCGTGTCGCCCGCCGTCACACCTCGCGGTCGGCGATGACGAAAGCCTGCAGATCGTCGAGCGTCTGCTGCATGTGATCGGCCATCGCCGAGCGGGCCTGCTCCGGATCCCCCGCCGCCATCCCCGCCACGATCTTCTCGTGCATGCCGATCGCGTTGCTCTGGATGGCCGGCACCGCGGACGTCTCCCGCCGAGTCTGCGCGAGCAACCGACGTACGGGGTCGTACACCGCCGGCACCAGAAGATTTCCCGACGCCGCCAGAATCACGTCGTGGAAGGCCAGATCCGCCTCCACGAAACCGTCGATGTCACCCGACTCGTGCGAGGTGCGCATCCGATCCAGGTGACGGCGCAGCGCCTCGATGTCCTCGGGCGTGCACCGAGACCCGGCCAGCTCCGCCGCACCGACCTCGATGATCCGCCGCATCTCCAACATCTGGATCGACACCTCGTGCGCACGACCGTTCGCGGCGGCAGCGCGAACGACCGCCTCGATCGACGTCCACTCGGAGACCTCGTTGACGTAGGTTCCCTTGCCCCGCACCGCAGTCAGCACGTTGATCGCCGCCAACTGTTTGAGCGCCTCGCGCACCGTCAGCCGCGAGACCTCGAACTGATCACCGATCACCGTCTCCGACGGCAGCATGGTGCCCGGCGGGAGCTGTCCGGACACGATTCTCTCCAGCACCTCCTGGGCGACGACCGCCACCAGCGAGTCACGCGCCACGATGCTCTGCTCCTCGGACAGTCATGATCGACACTATAGAGCCGCCTCTCGGGCCCCCCGCGCGCGATTCTGCGACCGAAATGTGTGGCCGCACGCGAAATATCGTCCGCAGAAACATATTTCGTTCGCAGAATCGCGAGGACGCCCTCACAGATCGCTGCGAATGCCCGCTTCGCGCTCGATCTCCGCCGTTTCCTCGTCGAGATCGCCGCCCGGAGCACCGCCCGTGCGCCACACCGGGACGACGGCCCGCTTGTGCACGTCCTCGAGCTCGAACCCGAGCGCAGCGTAGAACGCGACCACCGCGAGCAGCAGTCCCGTCCACCCCGCCACCGCCATCCACTGCGAGACACCGCTGGTCTCGGCGATCCCGGTGATGATGTATCGCGTCGCACTCAGAAGCATTACCCCGACTGCCAGTTTCTTGGCGGTGCCGGCGGCCGCGGGGATCAGAATGGCGAGGCCGGACAGGATGAGGACGACGCCCAGTCCGGGGTTCGTGGTGCCCGGTGGCGTGATGAGCGTGGCCACGCCCAGCGTGGCCCAGGTTCCGGTGAGGATTCCCATCCCGGTCCCGGCGATCGGATCGCGGGCGAGGAAGCCGAGCACGCAGGCGACGAACTGCACCGGAACCGAGAACGCCAGCACCGCGACGGCGACGATCGAACCCTGCTCGGGCGGAATCCAGTTCAGCTGCAGGGTGCTGAAGGCCGCGGTGCCGAAGAAGAGTCCGATGAACCCCAGCGGCAACGGGTTCCCCATGGGCCGCAGGACGATCTGAACGCGACGCTTCTCCGCATCCCTCGTCTCGTGGCCGCCCTCCCCCGCGCTCACTGGAAAACCGCGAGTGGATCGGGGGCGATGCTCATGACGTTCCTCCGGGGTCGGACGGTGCGCGGGACGTGCACAACCTTCGCACGAATCGGACGAACCCGACTCAGGTGGAGCGATGCGCGTCGACCCACGCCTGCAGCTTCTCCGCCGTGCCGGTGCCGGGAACCGGGAGGTAGACCACGATGTGCAGGTCTCTCTGGTCCACCGGCGCCACTTGGTGGTGCTCGAGGTGGAGGTCGCCGACCACCGGGTGTCGGAACGTGCGCTCCCGCGACGCGAATCCCTCGACGTCGCGGCTCTCCCACCCCTGCCTGAACGGTTCACTGACGTCCAGGAGTCGATCGATCAATCGACGGAACTCGACGGTCCCGAGCGCCGGCCCGGCATCGGCACGGAATTCCGCGAGGAAGCGGCGGCTGTCCACCTGCCAGTTCGGAAGTAGTTCTCGCACATACGGATCGGTGAAGACCAGCCAGAGCAGATTGCGATCGACCGCGGCCACCTTCTCGACTCCCGGGTACAGGGCCCGGTAGGCGTCGTTCCATCCCACGATGGACCACTCGGGCCGCACCGCGAACGCAGAACGCGTCCAGCAAGCGCTGCACCGAAGGCGGCGCGACGGGGCCGCTGTCGGGCGGTGTTCGCGTGGAGTGACCGGCGAGGGCCAGCACGTAATCGTGTTCGGCCGGCGTCAATCGCAGCGTCCGGGCGATCGCGTCGAGTACCTGCCGCGAGGCGCTGATGTCACGCCCCTGCTCGAGCCAGGTGTACCAGGTGAGGCTGATGCTCGAGAGCGACGCCACGTCCTCGCGACGCAGCCCGGTCGATCGGCTGCGCGGCGACGGCGGCAGTCCGACCCGCGCCGGAGCCAACGCGGCGCGACGCGTCCGCAGGAACCGGCCGAGCTCGGCGCGAGCGATGCTCGACGCGTCGGGACTCGAGGGGTCGGCCACACCCGCGAGTCTAGGGTCGATGCTCGGCTCGAACCGGGTGCTCGCGGTACCAGTATCGATACCGCCTTTCCCGCACGCCACGGCGTCGGCACGCTGAACGGCATGCCTTCGTTGCGATCACGCACAGTCACCCACGGACGAAACATGGCCGGCGCCCGCGCACTCCTCACCGCCGCCGGGGTGAACAGCGCGGATTTCGGCAAGCCCATCGTCGCGGTCGCCAACAGCTTCACCGAATTCGTGCCGGGCCACACTCATCTGCAGCCGGTCGGACGCATCGTCTCCGACGCCGTCACCGCGGCCGGCGGCATCCCTCGCGAGTTCAACACGATCGCCGTCGACGACGGTATCGCGATGGGGCACGGCGGGATGCTGTACTCACTACCGTCCCGCGACCTGATCGCGGACTCCGTCGAGTACATGGTCGAGGCGCACTGCGCGGACGCGCTGGTGTGCATCTCGAACTGCGACAAGATCACTCCCGGCATGCTGATGGCGGCACTGCGACTGGACATCCCCGTCGTCTTCGTCTCCGGTGGGCCCATGGAGGGTGGGACGGCGGTTCTCGTGGACGGCACGGTACGTACCCGGCTGACCCTCGTCTCGGCCATGACCGATGCTGCCTCCGAGCTCGTCTCCGACGACGACCTCGCCCGGGTGGAGGACGCCGCGTGCCCGACGTGTGGCTCGTGCTCGGGCATGTTCACCGCCAATTCCATGAACTGTCTCACCGAGGCCCTCGGACTCGCTCTTCCCGGAAACGGGACCACCCTCGCCACTCACACCGCGCGTCGGCGGCTCTACGAGGACGCCGGTCGTACCGTGGTGGACCTCTGTCGGCGCTTCTACGACCACGACGACGTCCGCGTCCTTCCCCGGCAGATCGCCACGCGGGCCGCGTTCGACAACGCGATCTCCCTCGACATCGCGATGGGCGGGTCGACGAACACGATCCTGCACCTGCTCGCGGCGGCAAGGGAGGCGGATCTGGACTACACCCTCGACGACATCGACTCACGGTCCCGGAAGGTGCCGTGCCTGTGTGCACTCGCGCCCAACGGGCACTTCCTCGTCGAAGACGTACACCGCGCCGGCGGTGTGCCCGCGATCCTGGGCGAGCTCCGCCGTTCCGGTCATCTGCACGAGGACGTGCACACCGTGCACGCCGAGTCGCTCGCCGAATGGCTCGATCGGTGGGACATCCGCTCGGGAACCGCCGACGCCGACGCCGTCGAGTTGTTCCACGCCGCGCCGGGATGCGTGCGATCGGTGACTGCATTCTCCCAGTCCGAACGCTGGCAGAGCCTCGACCTCGACGCCGCGCGGGGATGCATCCGCGACACCGCCCACAGCCATTCCGCCGACGGGGGGCTCGCCGTACTGCGCGGCAATCTCTCCGCCGACGGGTGCGTGGTGAAGACCGCCGGCGTCGACGATTCGATCCTGATGTTCACCGGGTCTGCCGTGGTGGTCGAATCGCAGGAGGACGCATGCGAGGCCATCCTGTCGGGACGCATCGTCGCCGAGGACGTTCTGGTCGTGCGATACGAGGGCCCACGCGGCGGCCCCGGCATGCAGGAAATGCTCTATCCCACCGCATTTCTGAAGGGCAGGGGGTTGGGCGCGCAATGCGCACTGATCACCGACGGACGATTCTCCGGCGGGACGTCGGGTCTGTCCATCGGGCACGTGTCCCCGGAGGCGGCGGCGGGTGGCGTCATCGCCCTCGTCCAGGACGGCGACACGATCACCATCGATATTCCGAAGCGCACCATCACGTTGAACGTCGACGACGGGGAGCTCGCCCGTCGCCGTGAATCGTTGCCCACGTACGAGCCTCGTGCTCGAGAGCGCCGGGTGAGCCCGCGTTGCGCGCGTACGCGCGGCTGGCCCTGTCGGCGGACAAGGGCGCGGTACGCGACGTCGACGCGCTGAGGTGATCACCGTTCCGACTGCTCCCGCACGATGATCAACGGGCAGTCCACGAGATGGCTGAGCGACCGGCTGGTCGACCCCAGGGACAACCCGCCGAAACCACCGCGACCGCGCGCCCCGACCACCACGGCCTGCGCGTCCGTCGACAGCTCGCGGATAGCGCCGACCACGTTGTCGTGCACCACGATCGGCTCGACCGTCACCGTCGGATACCGATCCCGCCACGCCCCCAGGCCCTCGGCGAGGACGGTCCGCTCCGCGGCCTCGAGAGCAGCGGCGGCGTCGGCGCGATAGCGCTCGGGAACGATCCGGTCCGTCCAGGCGTGCACGGCCACCAGTCGGGCCCCTCGCAGCGAGGCCTCCTCGAAGGCGACCGCGATGGCGTCCCGGTTCGACGTCGACCCGTCGACACCCACCACCACCGGACCGTCCCGGTGCCCGGCGGCCGGAACACCGCGAACGACCACCACCGGGCACTCCGCGTGCCCCGACACCCCCGCGCTGACCGAGCCGAGCATCTCGGCGAAGTACGCGCCGTTGCCGCGAGAACCGACGACCAGCATCCGAGCCGACCGCGCTTCGTCGAGGAGAATCGGGATCGTCGGTCCCGGCGCGGCAACGGTGGCCACCGACAGTGCGACGGAATCCTCGGTCGCGCGTCGGGCGATGGCGTACGCGGCCTCCAGCATCGCCGTCGTCGCGCGCTTTTCCGCCTCCCCCTCGTCCGCCGGGACGGCCGCGAGCGTCGTGTAGATGTGATCGTCCTGGTAGGTCGAGACCAACTTCATTGGCACGCCTCGGAGTTCGGCGGCGCGGGCCGCCCAGCGGACGGCGTCGAACGAGGCTCCCGAGCCGTCGACTCCCACGACGATCGGTGCGGTGTTTCTCATGCGTTCTCCTTCGATCGGGTCGAACCGGACGGCTCTCTGTCACCCGGTTCGTCGTGACGGTTGCGCAGGCGCTTGTCGATGGCGACGACGAGCGAGACGACGGCGGTGATCGCCAGGATGCGACCCCAGGTACCGATATCGATCGGAGCGGTTCCGAAGACTGCGTTCATCGCGGGAACGTAGGTCAACGCCAATTGTCCGAGTATCTGGACCCCTACCCCGACGATGATCCACCGATTCGTGAACAGCCCGAGTTGCCAGGCAGATCGGGTCAGAGAGCGGCAACTGAACAGGTACGCGATCTCGACCACCACGAACAGGTTGAGCGCCGCGGTCCTCGCTTCGTCGAGGCCGGCGCCGTTGGCCTGCTCCCACGTGAACATCGCCCACGCTCCGGCCACGAGCAGAGACGACACCAGGAGAATGCGCATCACGAGCGCTCGGGTCAACAGCGGTTGGTCCGGCCGTCGGGGCTGCCGTGCCATGATGCCCGGCTCCTTGGGTTCGAACGCGAGCATCAACCCCAGAGCGACCGCTGTGGTCATGTTGATCCACAGAATCTGCGTGGGAAGAATCGGGAGAGCGGTGCCCACGACGATGGCGACCAGGATGACGAGACCCTCGGCGAGATTGGTGGGAAGGGTCCACGCGATGAACTTCGTGAGGTTGTCGAAGACTCCTCGGCCTTCCTCGACCGCGGCTTCGATGGTCGAGAAGTCGTCACCGGTGAGCACCACGTCTGCCGCATCCTTGGCCACTTCGGTTCCGCTGTGTCCCATCGCGATCCCGATGTTCGATCGCCGAAGAGCGGGTGCGTCGTTGACACCGTCGCCCGTCATGGCAACGACCTCACCGCGGGCCTGGAAGGTCTCGACCAACCGGAGCTTCTGCTCGGGGGATGCCCGCGCGAAGACGACGGCCTGGTGCACGGCCTCGGGGTACTCGGTGGCGGACAGCGTCGCCAGATCGGTCCCGGTGAGAATGCTTCGGTCGTGACGTTCGTGCGCGGCCAGTACACCGACCTGACGAGCGATGACCTCGGCCGTGGTCGCGTGGTCTCCGGTGATCATCTTGACCGAGATACCCGCTGCGCGGCATGCGGCTACGGCGGCGGTCGCCGCGTCCCGAGGAGGGTCCATCATGGCCTGCATACCGACGAAAACCAGAGCGCCGTCCAGGCTTTCGTGTGTCAGTTCCGCAGAGTCCACCGTTCGGCTCATGGCGGTGGCCAGGACACGCAGCCCTCGGGACGCGAGTTCTTCCGCGGCCTGCGAGATTCGCCGATGGTCGATCGGAACGAGCGAGCCGTCGGCCGCCATGACATCGGTGCACATCGCCGACACCCGTTCGACCGATCCCTTCACCAACACGACGGACTCTTCCCGAATGCGGTGACGAGTGGCCATGTACTGACGCTCGGAACCGAACGGGATCGCATCCGTGCGCTCGCTCGACGGTGGGAGATCCACGCTCGTCTTGCCTGCCGCGACGATCATCGCGCCCTCGGTCGGATCTCCCAACACCGTCCAGACGTCGTCGACCTTGCGCAGGGACGCGTCGTTGCAGACCGCGCCGACGGTCAGACACCAGGTCAACGCCTCGTCGTCCTCCAGGACCACGGCGGTGCCGTCGGCGTCGGTCACGTTCCCGGCCGGGTCGTACCCCGATCCGGTCACGTCGAAGTGCGCGTCCGGCGTCCACAAAGCCAACACGGTCATCTGATTCTCGGTCAACGTGCCGGTCTTGTCCGTGCAGATCACCGTGGTACTGCCCAGCGTCTCGACCGCCGGCAACTGTCGGATCACGGCACCACGGCGCGCCATCCGTGAGACACCGATGGCGAGAGTGATGGTCACCGCCGCGGGAAGCCCCTCCGGGATGGCGCCGACCGACAGCGCCACGGCCGCGACGAACGTGTCGGCGACGTCCTGTCCACGGAGCAGTCCGATACCGAACGTCACGCCGGCGAGGGCGAGAATCGCGAAGGTCAACACTCGGCCGAATTCGGCGAGCTTCTTGGTCAACGGTGTCGCGAGCGGACTGGCGGACCCGACGAGGTGGTGGACCCCACCCAGCTCGGTGTCGACGCCAGTGGCGATCACGGTGCCGCTACCGGTACCGGCAGTCACCAGGGTGCCGGAGTACGCCATGTCCGTTCTGTCCGCGAGCAACGCTCCGGCCGGCGTGACGACCACGTCTTTGGTCACCGCGGCCGATTCTCCGGTCAGCGTCGACTCGTCGACCTGCAGTGCCACCGTGTCGGTCAACCGTAGGTCTGCGGGAACCTTGTCACCCGGCTCCAACCGGACCATGTCACCGGGAACCAGGCCCTCGGACGGCAGCTCACCGACCATTCCGTCGCGCACCACGCGCGCCGGGGTCCGCGCCAGAGAACGCAGACTTTCCAACGCCGAGCCCGCCTTGGACTCCTGCACGAAACCGATGACCGCGTTGGCCACGACCACGGCGAAGATGACCGTCGAGTCGACGTACTCCCCCAGGACAGCGGTCACGACGCCGGCGACGATCAGGACGTAGATCAACGGATTGTGGAATTGCGCGAGCAGACGGCGGAGCGGGCCCGGGCCGGTGTTCGGGGGCAGAACGTTCGGGCCGAACAGAACCAGTCGTCGAGCTGCTTCGTCGGAGGCGAGGCCGTGCACCAGGTCGGTGTCGACCGACAGCGCCACGTCCTGGACGGACATTCCGTGGGGGTCGGTGGTGAGACGGTCCGCGGGACCGGCCACCACCGGCGTGACCGAGGCGCTCACGAGCCCGTCTCGACGGCGGGAAGCTTCGCCACCGTCAGCAGAACGGTGGACGTCTCGAGCGCTTCGAGGGAGTGGCGCGCGTTCGGGATCTCGATGAGGTCTCCTGTCGATCCGTCCCATTCGTCGGCACCGGACGCGAGCCGAACCCGGCCGGAGAGCACCTGAAGCGTGGCCTCCCCGGGGTTCTCGTGCTCGCTGAGATGCTGTCCTGCAAGGAGTGCGATCAGGGTCTGACGGAGAACGTGCTCGTGACCGCCGTACACCGTGTGCGCGCTTCGGCCGCTGTGGGCTCGGGCGGCCGTCGCTTCGTGCTCACGGATCAGCGCAGTCATCGAAATCTTCTTCATGCCAGGTCCGTTCGTCGTTCGAGAAGCGTCCACCCGCACGGGATCGGACGGCGCACTCCGAACGCCGGTGGACGTCTTCCGCTGACGGTACGACCGGCGGACGCGACGGGACCACGGCCGAACGTCCTCGACCGTCGAGTCCAAGGTCCCGGTCGATCGTTCCGTTCGTGCACGTCGTGGCCACGACCTTCGGCGAACGATCGGGGTATTTCGTCCCTGACGAACGGGTGCGGGGCCGGCGCAGACTCGAAGCAGTCGGTGACACCGTGTCGCCTGCACCGTCGGTCACACACAGACCGTTCACTCACAGTCCGTTCACACCCAGTCGAAGGAGTTCGCATGCGCGTGCTCGTAGCCACCGCGAGCCGTCACGGTGCCACCCGAAACATCGGGAGTTGGATCGCCTCTGCGATGGTCGCCGACGCGAGGAGCATCGATTTTCCCATCGACGTCGATCTGCGCGATGTGCACTCACTGGACAGCGTCGACGGTTACGACGCGGCCGTCCTCGGCAGCGCCGTGTACATGGGCCGGTGGCTGAAGGCTGCTCGATCGTTCGTCGCACACGAACAGTCGTCGCTGGAATCGATTCCGGTGTGGCTCTTTTCGAGTGGCCCCATCGGAATGTCGCCCGCGTCCGGCTCACCGACTGCCGGCGGGAAAGCGTCGTGGGCGATCGAGCACAAAACCTTCGGCGGCAAGATCGATCTCGACGCGCTTTCCCGGCACGAACGATTCATCGCGCGAATGATTCGCGCCGAAACCGGTGATGATCGTTCACGGGCGGACGTCGACCAGTGGGCGTCGTCGATCGTTCGGTCGCTGGCCCCGAAGCAGCCGACGGCCGGGCGCGCACGATGATCAGGCGTCGCAGGCCCCGCACGACCGGGGTCGACGCCGGACCCGACACCGGACCCGACACCCTCGAGGAACTGTTCGCCGCGCGCTTCGCCCGCGGGGACATCGGTTCCGATCAGTACCGAGCGAGCGTGGCACTTCTTGCTGCGCGGCTGAACGCCCCGCGAACATCCACCAAGGAACGGACTCGACCATGGACGAGCAAGCACACACAGAACGCATAGTGGTGGGCGTCGACGGCTCGCCGTCGTCGGTATCGGCGTTGCAGGAAGCCCAACTGATCGCTCGCGCCCTCGGTGCGCACCTCGATGCGGTCGCGGCATGGCAGTTGCTTCCGTACCTCGGCGTGCCGGCCGTCGAGGATCGCCGACCCCAGATCGAAGCCGACAGAGTGCTCGACGACGCGATCACGGCGGCGTTCGGGGACTGGACACCACACGATCTGCGTCGCACGGTGATCGAAGGCGCCCCGGCCAAGGTTCTGGTCGAAGCGGGCAAGAACGCCCGAATGGTCGTGGTCGGAAATCGTGGTCGCGGTGGGTTCGCCGGACTGCGTCTCGGTTCGGTCAGCTCCCAGGTGGCTCAGCACGCGGGGTGCTCGGTCCTCGTCGTTCACACGAACGCCCATGACTGAGGCTGCGGGAGTGGCGGTTTCGTCGATGCTCATGCGTGTCCACGATCTCGACCGGTCGGTCGCGTTCTACCGCGAGGTCTTCGGGTGCACCGTTCAGGTCCTCGATTCCGACGCTGCGTTACTTCTCGCCCCCGACGGTTTCCAGATCTACCTGTACGCGGACTCGACCTCCGTTCAACGTCCCTTCGGGGCCGTCGGTGTTCGCGAGGTGATGTGGTCGGCATCGAGCGCGGGGGAACTCGACGACATCCACGAGCGGATGCGGCGGCACTACCCGGCCACCTATGCGCACAGTGCGCACGGGGTGAGTTTCATCGATGGCCGCGATCCCGATTCGAATCGCATCCTGGTGGCCTTCCCCAGCCCGGCCCAGCTGCCGCGACACGCCATCGCCGACCGATTCCGGTAACCGACACTGCCGCAATCGATCACAACCTCGGCGGGAACCATCCAGCCGCATCCCGTACTACCCGACTGGCGACGTCGATCACCGGAGATCCCGACCGTTCGGACAGTCGCCTCAGCTCGGCCCGTCCCTCGGCGGGCGTGCGACCGCCTTCGACGAACACCCCCACCGCGCGACCCACCTGGCTCGCGATGCGCGTACCGTCCTCGGCGCTGGTCACGGGATCGTGATGTCCGGGTTCGAGATGGCGGTCGAATTCGACGGCGTCCTGACCGAACGCCGTGCGCACGTAAGCCGCGAAGCCGGCGAGAGACCCGCTCACGGTCGAACGGATCACGAGGTGGGCGCCGAACTGTCGGTCGGAGCCCAGCTGCACCCCGACGGAGGTGGCCGCGACGACCTGACGGTGCATCGGCACGATGGTCGTGATCTCGAAGCGGACGCCGTCCACCGGAACCGCGATACTCACCGTGGCCGTGTCGAGCGATCCCAGTACCGCATCGAAATCCGCGACCACCTCCCGAGCGAGATGCGCGAAATCGGTGTCGATGTCGTGCAGCAACCGGGTCAGCTGGTCCAGGTCGTCGACCTGGACTGAGTGTAGGTGCATGGAAGTTCCCGAGCGATCCGAACGCCCGTCGGTGTCCTCCGTGACGCTCGCGGCAAGGGGCTCACCGCAGCGTGCAGGCGGAAGACCGAAGTCGGAGCTGTGGCCTCGTGAACGCCTGCGGATACGACGGTACGCTCAACGCACCGCTGCCGGGAGTCCCCCGGGTGCCCGGCCACCGCATTCGTCGCTACTGCGATCGCAGACGATCTCCCATCGTGGCGCGCCGTTTCCAATGAATCATTGCGTCGTCGGCCGCGAAAAGTGGGTGTGCGGACGTGTCGATCGGGACTGCGTGCGTCCACGGTGCCCGGCTCGCTTCCATGTCCCGGTAGACCTCCGGGGTGGCGTCGGACGGACTGTTCACTCTCGCCCCGATCCGTTCGAGCGAAATGCTGCTGGGCGCCCTGCATTCCAGCTGGACGATCGTCGATGACGTTGCGACCGCAATCCGTTCGGCCTGTTCCCGAAAATGTTCATCGCTCCACGACGCGTCGAGCACCACCGAGCGACCGGCGCGGAGTAGATCACCGGCGTGCGTCAAGAGCGCGTCGTATGTTCTCGTGGTCATGCCTCGTGCGTACAGACCCTGTCCGGGCGCGGCTCGGTGGGAGCTGAGGGGCGAAACGCCGACGATGTTCTTGCGCACGACGTCGCTCGACATCATCAGTGATTCCGTTCGGTCGGCCACGCTGCGCGCCAAGGTGGTCTTTCCGGTCCCGGGCAAGCCTCCGATCAGGGTCAGTGTGACGGCGCCGTCGCGGAGGTGGTCCAGAGCCAGTCGAGTGTGCCGCACCGCATCCGCGCGGGATGCGTCGTTGCCCTGCAGATAACGAATGCACGCGACCTTGGCGCGGACGAAAGCGCGATAGGCGACATAGAAGTGCACGAGAGACGAGGGAGCGTCGTCGATCGAGGCCTCTCGGTAGGACTCCATGAAGTGTCGAGCCGCATCGGAACGCCCGTGGTACTCGAGATCCATTGCAAGGCATGCTGCGTCGTCGATTCCGTCGACGTACCGCAGAGCATCGTCGAAGTCGAGGCAATCGAGAATTCGTGGACCGTCGGGAAGGCAGAAGATGTCGTCGGCGAGTAGGTCTCCGTGCCCGTCTACGATGCGTCCCTCGTCGATCCGAGACTGGAGAAGCGACGTTCTGCCGGCAAAGAACATCGTCACGCGATCCTGGATCTCATCGAGCACCGCGTCGTCGAGCACGCCTGCACGCAGCGCACGCGTTTCCTCGATGTTGGCATGCCATCGCCGCGACACGGAGCCGCTGCGACCGGCGTCGTCGACCACAGAACTGCGCACACTCCGTGCGTGCACGGATGCGAGCTGCCGCGCAACGGCATCGAGATCGGCGTTCACGCTGCCTCGTCGAGTCTCTGCGAGGGTCGCCAACCGCGTTGCGTCCGGGAGTCGACGCATCTCGAGCATGGGCTCGACTTCTGTGCCGTGTCGATCCTCGGGTTCTGTGACACCGAGGTAGACGTCCGGTGCGAATCGGCTGTTCAGTGTGTACTCCCGCTCCAAGGCGGACCGTCGGTCGCCGATGGTTCGGAAGTCGAGGAACGCGGTTCGGAGCGGCTTCTTGATCTTGTACGCACGGTTTCCGATCAAGACCACGTACGCGCTGTGTGTCTCCCGTATTTCGGCGCCGTTCGAAGGACCGGCTGCACGTACGGGCGCCGAGCCACTCTCGACGGTCGTCACACGGCCTGCTCGACGGTCGAGGTCGACACGACCGCGTACGACCCCGATGCGGCGAACTCCCGCGTCGACACGAGATCATGGAAGGAAGCGACGCCCTGACTTCGCATCAATCCCCATGCATCGCGGTAGACGGCCGCGAGGTGCCCCGCGAGTGGGTCGACACACGCGGCTGGCGGGGGCCGATTCGCGTCGTCGATGATCTTCGGTGTCACGGACACGGCGTGCTCCACTTCGATGGGCGTGATGGTCATTCTGCTTCGACATCGAAGTTACGGTCGCTGTGCGCCGTCCGATGCTGGCCGAGGTCACCGAAATCGGGGCCTTTGGTCCGGGCCCTCGACACCTGGGGCCTACGGCGACCGAGCAACCGGCCCGGAATCAGATGCCCAACGACTCTTGGGGAAGAGAGCCGACCCGACCAATCTTGGCGATATGTCGAAACTCGAGCAGGAACGAGTACCCGCAGGCAATTGCCGACCGAACGCTCACGCACGATTCGACCACCCCGAAGGAGAATCGGTGACGACATCGACTGTGCCGACCGACGACGGCCGCGTCCTCGAAGTTCTGGACACCGGCCCCGACAACGCATTCCCACTCGTCTATCACCACGGCACGCCGCAAGGTGCGGTGCCGTTTCCCACGCTCGAGCGAGCAGCGTCGGAGAACGATCTACGGGTCATCTCCTATTCGCGCCCGGGATACGGCGCATCCACGCCGCGCCCGAACGGAGCCACGACCGCGCGAGTGGCCGACGACGCCCGTGACACGGCAACCGTTCTCGACCATCTCGGGGTCGACGCCTTCGTGACGATCGGCTGGTCCGGCGGTGGACCCCGGGCACTGGCGTGCGCCGCGCTGCTACCCGGCAGGTGTTTGGCGGCCGCCTGCTGCGTGGGGATCGCCCCGGCCGCCGAGTACGACGGTGACATTCGCGAGGGAATGGCCGAGGAGAACATCGACGAGTACACCGCCGTGTTCGCCGGCGCCGATGAGCTGGAAACGTTTCTCGAGATCCGGAAGGGGTTCTTCGCCGTCACCCCCGACCAGGTCGCAGCGGGGCTGGGCGCGCTCGCACCGCCGGTCGACCGTGCCGCGTTGACCGACGAGCTGGCCGAGTACCTCGCCGTGTCGGTCAATGCGGCCGGCCAACAGGGCATCGTCGGATGGCGCGACGACGACCTCACCCATACCCGGCCGTGGGGTTTCGAGCTGGGAGACATCCGAGTACCGGTCTCGATCTGGCAAGGCCGCCTCGACACCATGGTCCCGTTCGCGCACGCGGAATGGTTGGCCTCCCACGTTCACGGGGCGCGGGCACATCTGATCGACGGGGAAGGCCACATCTCTCTGATGCGGAAGGCGTCCACCATTCTCGACGATCTGCGACACCTCGGCGGAATTCGGTAAACCGCTCGGACTGGAACGGTAATCGCTCGGTCGATCCGAAATACTCTGCGGACCACTGCCATCGGCCCCTGTTGCGAGGACGTCGACGTGCTCGAGGATCGGTCGTATGCCCACGACCCCTCCCGAACGACGTCGAACGCATCGCAGACTCGGTGGTGATCGACACGGGCTCACGTCTCTTCCTCACGGTTCGCCGATCGCCGTGGTGACCGCCGGATTCGCTGTCGGCCTCTACGGTCTCGTCGCCGGTTTGTGGACACCCCGAGGGCCCATCACCGCGGGCGAAGCGGTGGCCACGATCGGTCTCGGCGTGGCCGTCGGAGTATTCGCGGGGATCGTGATGCGAACCAGGTGGGCCATGCTGCTCGCTCCCGTGGTGTTCGCCATCGTTTTCGAAGTCACCCGACTCGATACGCCAGGGCCTCTCGTCGACGGCATTCATCTCGACAGTCCGTTCGGGATCATCGCGTTCGTCAGCGGACGCGGACTGCACGGGATCCTGGCGTTGGTGCCTCTGCTCGTCGGTGCCGTGTTCGGAGTGGCCGCCGCGCGGAGGTCCGACGGCGGAACACCGTCTCGATCCGGTGTGTCTCGAGCCGGTCTCTGGGCTCGTCGCACGGTCACCTCGCTGGTGGTGCTGAGTCTCGTTGCTCTGCTCGTGGCAATTGTTCGTCCTGCGCACACGGCTCCCACTCTCGGGCAGGACGGTGCGCCGCTCTCCGGCAGTGTCGCGGAGCTGACGCGGGTCGACATCGGCGATCGAAACCTGTCCGTCATGATCCGTGGTGATGACGTGCGCAGGCCGGTGCTGCTGTTCCTGGCGGGCGGGCCCGGTGGAAGCGAGCTCGGGGCGATGCGCCGACACGGCCGCAGCTTGGAGCGGGACTTCGTGGTGGCCACCTTCGACCAGCGGGGGGCCGGAAAGTCCTACGACAGTCTGGAACCCACATCCACCGTGACCGTGGCCGGGGCAATCAGCGACGCGATCGACATGACCGATTACCTTCGTGAACGCTTCCGGCAAGAAAAGATCTACGTGGTCGGTCAATCGTGGGGTTCGATCCTCGGTGTGCTCGCGGTCCAGAAGCGTCCCGAGTTGTTCCGGGCTTACATCGGGGCCGGTCAGATGGTCGACCCGCTGGAAACCGACCTGGTCTTCTACCGGGACACACTCGAATGGGCGCGCAACACCGGAAATTCCACGGTCGCGGACCGCTTGTCGGCAAGTGGACCGCCGCCGTACGAGAACATGCTGAACTACGAAGCGCTGCTGTCGAATCCTGACGTATACCCGTACGACCACGCACCCAACAGCGAAGGGGCGGGCGGCTTCAGCGAGAACATCTTCGTCGAGGAGTACAGCCTGCTGGACAAGCTTCACCTGTTCGGTGCCTTCTTCGACGTCTTCAGCGTGCTCTATCCGCAACTGCAGAGCATCGACCTGCGCACCGACGTTGCGTCGCTGGAAATACCTGTCTTCCTTGCACAGGGGCGGCATGAGGCGCCCGGGCGGGCCGAGCTCGCTCGCGAATGGTTCGAGCACGTGGACGCACCGATCAAGCAGCAGGAGTTCTTCGACACCGCGGGTCATCGGTCACTTTTCGAACGGCCCGACCTCTTCCACCGATTCATGACCGAGACCGTTCTGCCTGCAACCTGATCCATTCTTCACGCCCGAGCGAAGTCGATCCGAGCGGTTGCTCGCATCCGTCACTGCAACCGAGGACCTTGGACCATGTCCGAAATGGCTGCGCGCCCCTAGCGTCGGTGGCACCCGCACACCGCCACCTGCTCGAAAGGAACGTCTTGCCCATCTCGCTCCCGGTCACGATCGATTCGCGCTTCCACGATGCCGTGATCTTCGACCTGGACGGAGTCGTGACCGATACCGCGTCCGTTCATTTCACGGCATGGTCGCACGTTTTCGACTCGTTTCTCGAGCGGCGAACCGAGGCCGACGGTGGCGACCTGTCCGTCTTCACGCAGTCGGACTACCGACGCTGGGTGGATGGAAAGCCGCGACACGACGGCGTGATCGACTTTCTCGGCGCGCGCGGAATCACGCTTCCTCTGGGCCGAATGTCCGATGACGACGGCACCACCGTCCGCGGTATCGGCAATCTCAAGCAGCAGCAATTCCGCGAGTTGCTTCGATCACAGGGGGTGCCCGCATTCGAGACGACGGTGTCGCTCGTGCACCGGTTGAACGACATCGGCATCAAGACCGCCGTGTTCTCTTCGAGCAAGAACTGTGAGGAGGTACTCCGTTCGGCGGGACTCGCAAATCTGTTCGCGGTGCGGGTGGACGGCGTCGTGGCGGAAGAACTCGGACTACCGGGGAAGCCGGACCCAGCCGTTCTTCTCGAGGCCACGCGCCGCCTCGACGCCCGCCCGGAGCACACGGTGTGTGTCGAGGATGCCTCCTCCGGTGTAACCGCCGGCGTTGCGGGTGGCTTCGCCGTGATCATCGGGGTGGATCGGTCCGGCCATGCGGACGAGCTGCTGCACGCCGGAGCCGACGTGGTGGTGTCGGACCTCGCAGAAGTTGTCGCAGGAAGGAAACTTCCGCGCAGGTCCGACCTCCCCGACGCTCTCGAAGAATTCTCTCGACTCACCGGAAGCTTCGGATCCGGACGGCCGGCGATCTTCCTCGATTTCGACGGCACCGTGTCGTCGATCGTGCGGGATCCGGGCGCCGCCGTTCTCGTTCCCGGCGCGGCGGGGGCATTGAAGACATTGTCGATGCGGTACCCCGTCGCCGTGATCAGCGGTCGCGATCTCGTGGACGTCTCGGCTCACGTCGGGCTCACGAGGCTGTGGTTCGCGGGTAGTCATGGTTACGAACTGACCGAACCCGACGGATCCCATCATTGCGTCGACGTCGACGGCATGGACATCGACGAACTGAATCGAGTGGCTGCGGAGCTGAATGTCGAACTCGGTGCGATCGCCGGTACCGACATCGAACAGAAGAATTTCGCGGTCGCAGTGCTTTACCGTAATGCCGAGACCACCGACGTCGATGCCGTCCTCGCCACGGCGCACGCTGCGGGGCGACGCCACGGTCTCCGCGTCGACATGGGACGCCGAGTCGTCGAACTCACCCCCGATGCCGAGTGGAACAAGGGCACGGCGGTGCAGTGGATCCTCGGTCTCGCCGGTGCGCGTGAGACCTCGTGTCCCATCTTCCTCGGCGACGACACCACGGACGAGGACGGCTTCGACACCGTTCGATTCGATGGCATCGGCATCGTCGTCCTCGGTGATGACGGAGACGACCGGACGACGGCGGCGCGGTTCTCCCTGTCCGGGCCCGAAGCGGCGGCACAGTTTCTGACGCGGCTGGCGCAGTACGGCGAGGCTCGGGATCTCGCTGCATCCGACTCCTGGACCTTCGAGTACGAGGGGTACGAACCCGAAACAGAGAAGCGTCGAGAGGCGCTGTGCAGCATGGGAAACGGGTACCTCGCGACGCGCGGGAGCACGCCGGAGTCGGTTGCCGGCGAGAATCACTATCCGGGGACCTACGCCGCCGGCGTCTTCGACCGCCTCGTCGACGACGTCGACGGTGTCACCGTCGACAACGAGAGTGCGGTGAATCTTCCCGACTGGCGTTCCTTCCGGTTTCGGATCGACGACGGCGCGTGGTTCGACCCTGCAGCGACGACCCTGCTGTCGTACCGCCACGTGCACGATCTGCATCGATCGATTCTGCGGCGCGAGATGCGATGGCGTGACTCCGCCGGACGGGTCAGCAGCGTGACACAGGAAAGCTTCGTCTCGATGGACGATCCACACGTGTGCGCCCTGACAACGACGATCACTGCGGAGAATTGGAGCGGAGTGATCGAATTTCGCTCGGTGCTGGACGCCGACGTCCGCAATTCGCTCGTGGCGCGTTATCGAGACCTGTCGACGCGGCACCTGCATTCGGTGTCGGCGCGACACCTGACCGGGGACTCGGTACTTCTCGACGTTCGCACCGACCAGACCGGAATCGTGGTGGCACTCGCTTCCCGGACGACGGTCGAGCAGCCCCACGCCCGGTACCTGGCGATCGACGACGCCGGGAGGGTCGGCCATCTCGTGTCGGTCGACGTCGGGATGGGTCGCTCCGTGACCGTGAACAAGATCGTCACGGTGTACACCTCTCGTGACTGCGCGATGTCGGAACCCGCGGGTGAGGCCGAACGCAGTCTGTGTGCGGCCGGCTCGTTCGCAGAACTGCGCAGTCGACACACGCTGGCGTGGTCTCATCTGTGGGAGCAGGTCGATACGGACCTGCACGGTCACGCCGACGAGGTGAGGACCCTGCGGCTGCACATGTTGCATTTGCTGCAGACGGCGTCGTCGCACAATGTCGACGTGGATGCGGGTGTACCTGCTCGCGGCTTGACCGGCGAAGCGTATCGGGGCCACATCTTCTGGGACGAACTGTTCGTGTTCCAGGTTCTGAACCTCCGTCTGCCCGCCGTGACCCGCGCCTTGCTCCGCTATCGATATCGCCGGCTGCCCGCCGCCCGCCGCGCGGCCCGCGCCGCGGGCTTTCGCGGAGCCATGTTCCCGTGGCAGTCCGGCAGCGACGGACGAGAGGAGAGTCCGCAACTGCACCTCAATCCTCGATCGGGACGGTGGACTCCTGACCCCAGCGCGAGGCAGCACCACGTGGGACTCGCAGTGGCATACAACGTGTGGCAGTACTACCAAGCCACCGGCGACCGCGGGTACTTGATCGAATGCGGCGCAGAACTCCTGGTGGACATCGCTCGTTTCTGGGTCAGTGCAGCCGAATTCGACAACGACCGCGAGCGTTACGTCATCCGGGGGGTCATCGGACCCGACGAATTCCATGCCGGTTCTCCGCAGGACCCTTTCGCCGGGGTCGACAACAACGCGTACACGAACGTCATGGCGGTCTGGGTCATCCTGCGTGCGACCGAGGCACTGAACCTGCTGCCGACCCCGAACCGGATGGAGTTGCTGGAAACGCTGGGTCTGCGCGGTCCCGAACTCGCGCTCTGGGAGCGGGTGAGCCGACGGATGTTCGTTCCGTTCCACGACGGGATCATCAGCCAGTTCGAGGGGTACGAACATCTCGACGAACTCGACTGGGCTCACTACAGAAAGAAGTACGGAAACATCGGGCGGATGGACCGCATCCTCGAAGCCGAGGACGACGACGTCACCCGATACAAGGTGTCCAAACAAGCCGACACCTTGATGTTGCTGTATCTGATGTCCTCGGACGAACTCCGCGAGATTCTCCTCCATTGCGGATACGTCTTCTCGCCGCACCAAATCCCGGCGACCGTCGACTATTACCTGGCTCGCACCTCGCACGGGTCGACGCTGAGCGCGGTCGTGCATTCCTGGGTGCTGGCGAGGGCGAACCGGGAGAAGGCCGCCGAGTTCTTCGGGCAGGTGCTCGCGTCCGACGTGACGGATATTCAGCGTGGAACCACTCCGGAGGGAGTACACCTGGCCGCGATGGCAGGAAGCGTCGATCTCGTACAGCGGTGCTTCACCGGGCTCGAGACGCGGGGAGATCGAATCGTGTTGTCGCCGACCTGGCCGCACGCGCTGGGGACGTTGGCGATGTCGATTCTCTATCGCGGACGGCGACTCCGCCTGAGTGTCGACGGAACCTCGGTCACGGTCGGTGCCGATGCGGGTGAGGGCCCTGGTATCGATGTCGAATGCCGGGGCCGCACCGAGCACCTGTCGGCCGGAGACACGGTGACCTTCGGTTCCTGAACTCCCGTCGCCCCGAAACCTTCACCGGACACCGACCGACCGAGAGGATCGATGTCGCTCGGAACCCGAAAATCCAGCCGGGCGAGAAGGTCTGGTGGTGGTGTTGCGGCCTTCACCATGCGTGCTTCGTCGCGGGACGTCGCGGGACTGTCGAATCCTCGCCGGACCATCGCGGCCGCAGTATCTCGCGGTAGCCGAGTATTGCCACCGTGACACCCGTCGCGATCGACAGAACGTGCACGAAAACGAATTCACCGGTGACCACGGCATGGATCGACATCAGTGCGACGAGCAGCACACCGGCACACGAGGCCGTGAGGGCACTGCTGTGCCTGCGTGCACTCGCCTGGTGGGCGGCCGCGGTCATCGGCACCGCAACCACGGCCAACACGACGATGCCGGCGAGTATCGGGCTGTCGGCGATCAGCCGACTGTTCGCCTCCGACCCCAATCGGATCGCGCCGGTGAACAGTCCTACCGCGGCGGCGTAGGCGATGACCGCGACGGGACCACACAGGGCGGCGATGTGCCAGTAGGGGAACGTCGGCGGCGTTGTCCTTCGGTCTCTCATCCTTCGAGTGTGGGCGCCTGTCGGTCTGCGCCACAGGCCCGTTGGTCCTGACGATGGACGACGTTCGGCCCCGATGAACAGGGCCCGACCGAGGTGCGACCGAACCCGTCCCCGTCATCGGTGCGGGGTCAATACCACCTTCAGCGCGCCGGTCTCGGATGCCCGCTCGAACACGTCGTATGCGGCCTCGAACTCGTTCAGATCGAACCGGTGGGTGATCATCGCCGACGTGTCGAGCTTGCGTCCGGCGACCAGACCCATCAGCGTCGGCGTGGAGTAGGTGTCCACCAGCCCGGTCGTGATGGTCAGGTTCTTGTTCCAGATGTCCTCGAGGTGGAGTGCGACGGGTGCACCGTGGACCCCGGCATTGGCGACGTGCCCGCCCGGCCGAACCAGGCGGACTGCGAGTTCGAAAGTCTCCGCAATGCCCACCGCTTCGATGGTCACGTCTGCACCCAGCCCGCCGGTCGTGTCGAACACGATGGCGGACGGATCGTCTCGTCCGCTGTTCACCACGATGTCGGCCCCGAACGCGCGGGCTGCGTCGAGTCGCGCATCGGCCACGTCGATCGCGATGATGTGGCTCGGACTGAACAGTCGTGCGGTGAGAACGGCAGCGAGACCGATAGGGCCGGCACCCACGATGACGACCACGTCGGCGGGAGCGACGGCCCCGTTCAGAACGCCGACTTCGTACGAGGTCGGCAGGATGTCGGCCAGCATGAGCATCTCGTCGTCGGAGACGCCGTCCGGAATCTTGTGAGTGGAGTTGTCCGCGAAAGGAACTCGGACCAACTCGGCTTGGGTCCCGTCGACGAGGTGGCCGAGAATCCATCCGCCGCCGCCGAGGCACTGCCCATAACTGCCGTCTCGGCAGTATCGGCAGCTCCCACAGGACGTCACGCACGAGACCAGCACCCGATCACCCACCACCAGTCGACCAACGCCGGAACCGATCTCGACGACCGTTCCCACAGCCTCGTGACCGAGTATTCGGCCGGGTGTCACCTCGGGAACGTCGCCGCCGAGGATATGGAGGTCGGTGCCGCAGATGGTGACGGCATCGACGCGAATCACTGCGTCGGTCGGCACTTCGACGACCGCGTCGGGCACGTCTTCCCATGCTCGCTGTCCGGCTCCGTGGTAGATGAGGGCTTTCATGCTGGACTCCTTCGTAGACGTCCTGCCCAGTGTCGGACCCGCACAGCCACGGGAGGAACGGGCCGATGACCTCGTCCTCCGCGAAGAAGGTCCTCTGTTCCGTCAGTGCCGACGGCTGCGCGAGCGCGCCGACTTCTTCGCTTCGGAAACGAGAGTGTGCGCGACGACATCGATCTTCTTGTGGTCGACCTGACTCATCGACCTCAATTTCTCGTACGCCTCGTCGGCCGTACATCCCGAGCGGCTGATGAGAATGCCGACGGCCTGATCGATCGCGGATCGATGACCGAGCGCCTTCTCGAGCTGCTCCGTCAACCGCTTGGCGCTCGCGAGGGCGCGAGCGTTCTGAACCGAGATCGCCGCCGGTGTCGCGAAGAACTGGCCGAGTTCGACCGAACGGTCGTCGAACGCATGGGGCGCGTGCGCATAGACGTTCATGGCTCCCAACACCCCGCTACCCGTGATGAGCGGCAGTGACAGTGCACTGTGCACGTTCAATCGCCCTACCCGAGAACCGAATCGGGGCCACTGCGGATCGGCGTCGAGCGACCCCGACCGCACCGTGCGCCCCTCGGATGCCGCCGTGATGCACGGCCCCTCACCGAGGCCGTACTGGATGTCGTCCACCTCCCGGACGAAATCGGCGCTGGCGACGATGGTCGCGGGGCGCTCGGGGTGCAGAAGGGTCAGCCCGGCCCCGTCGGCGCCGGGTATCGCCTGCACCGCGTACTCCGCGACGTGCGACAACATGTCCGGTAGCGAGAGCGTGTTCATCGCCAGTCGCGCGAGGTCGGCGAGACTCCCCCGAAAATCGACTTCGACCTGGTCCGAGTCCGCAGCGTCGAGCGCGAGCGCCTCGGCGACCTGATTCGCGTGCTGGTCGTCCATCGAATCTCGTTTCGTCGTGGGCGCACATACCCATCCGGCACGTGTTCCCCCCGTCGTCGACCCTACGGCCTCACGACGCACGCAGCGGAGTTCGGCTCAGAACTCGAACACCAATCGAGCCGTGACGCGCCCGGCCAACACGTCCGCGAAACACTCGTTGACCTGCTCGATCGCACGAGGGACCGCGGACACCGTGGTCCTTCCGGCCTCGTGCAATGCGAAGACCTCACGCAGATCCTTCCGAGTTCCGACGATCGATCCCAGAACGGAGATGCCGCCGACGACGGTTTCGAAGATCGGGATCGGCAGAACCCCGTGAGCGGGCATCGACACACAGACCAGACGTCCGCCGCGCCTCAGGGATCGGAACGCCTGGTCGAAGACCTCCGGGATCACCGCCAGCACGATGGCGACGTCCGCACCGCCCAGCGCCGCGATGGCCTCGACCGGATCCGTCGTCGACGAGTTCACGGTGTGGTCCGCGCCCAGCTCGCGTGCCAGATCGAGCTTCGCGTCGTCGATGTCCACCGCGGTGACGAAGCCGCCGGCGATCTTCGCGTATTGAACGGCCATGTGGCCCAGGCCGCCGACACCGAAGATCGCGACGCGCTGCGCCGGCACCACCCCTCCGACCTTCACCGCCTTGTAGGTCGTCACTCCCGCGCAGGTCAGCGGAGCCGCGTCGAACGAGGTGACGCCGTCGGGCACCCTCACGACGTACCGAGCATGTGCCACAGCGTATTCGGCGTAGGCACCGTCGATCGAATAGCCGCTGTTCTCCTGCTTCTCACAGAGGGTCTCCCACCCGGACACGCAGTGATCGCACTCCCCACACGCGGATCCCAACCATGCGATGGCCACACGCTCACCGATGCGGGACATGGGCACCTGCGCCCCCACCGCATCGATGATGCCCACCCCTTCGTGCCCCGGCACGAACGGCAGCGTGGGCTTCGCCGGCCAATCGCCGGTCGCGGCGTGGATGTCCGTGTGGCACACCCCGCAGGTTTCCATCTTCACCAGCACCTGCTCGGGGCCGGGAATCGGAATCGGAAGATCGCGAACCACCAAGGGTTCTCCGAATTCCGTGACGACTGCAGCTTTCATGACGAGGTCCTCCACATTGTCGACGCTGTGCCGTTCTCGTCGTTCGAGCGATGCACCAACGGGACGATCGTCGCCGAGGTCCGAGCCGACCGAGTAGGGCCGGAGGTCCTCCCGAACAGGGCGTTCGGCAGCCCTAGTGCTCTGGTGGAACACCCGGACTCGAGGACACACTGGAGGTCATGCTCGTTCTGTCCTCACCCCCTCGCACCGCACGCCGGCGGCCGTCGTGAATCTGTGGAGAAGGCATCCCGGAGTACGCACCGGGGATTCGCTGACCACCGGAGAGCGGGCCGCCGATCGCGTGCGAAACGGCATGGGGTCGTGGCCTTTCGTGTTTCTGTTCCTGTCGGTCATGGCGGTGTGGGCGGGGTACAACGGCACCGGCGGGTTCGATCCGTATCCCTTCATCCTGCTGAACCTGTTCCTGTCGTTGATGGCCGGTCTGCAGGGTGCGATTCTGCTGATCTCGGCCAAACGCGCGGACTCGATCAGCAGCGAGGTGGCCGTGCACACGCTCTCCAACACGGCACTGCTGCGCGACATGATCGCCGTGAACACCGAGCTGACCGAGACCATCGCTCGATTGGCGACGGAGATGCACGAACACGTGTGTCCGAGCGTCGACGACCCCGGCGTCCAGCGGCCGAATTCGGGTCGGAAGTCCCTATCCGAGCCGAACACACGTACCTAACGTGAAGGCATGCTCACACCGACGGTTCGACAGAGGGTCTCGTACAACCTGGGCGGGGTACTGCCCGAATCCTTGAATCCGTGGGTGACCGAGGATCTGTTCGGTCGAGGGTCGCGTCTGCGGTACGTGGTGCGCTTCCTGCTTCCCATGATCCCGGTGCTGAGCCTGTTCCTGTTGTTCCCCGGCCCGGTGTGGGTTCCCATGGCGATGATGGCGCTCATCTTCGGGTCGGTGCTGTACTTCTCGCTGGCCCTCGCCTCGGTCTACCGGCAGTACCGATTGCAGCAACACGGCCTCGACCACGTCCTGGCCCAGCGAGAGCAGGAGAGCGCGGCGGAAGAACGGCGTCGCTACCGCACGAACTTCGGCCACGAGTAGTCGCCGGGTCAGTCGTCAGCGGCCGGTCGGAACGATGACGACCGGGATGTCGACCGAGTGCAGAACCGCTTGCGACGTGGACCCCAGGAGCATCGACGCGAATCCGCCTCTCCCCCGGCTTCCCAGCACCACCAGTTGCGCGTGTGCGCACTCGCGGACGATCTCCCGGACCGGCGCGTCCTTGGCCACGACGCGGCGAATCGTCACGTCCGGATGGTCGTCGTCTCGACCGGCCAGACTCTCGGACAGCGCCACGTTCTGACCCACTTCGTCCTCCCACCAGTGGGTGATGAAGTCACCGGCGAGGACACTGCCCGTGTCGACATCGCTCCAGGCGTGCACCGCGACGAGGTCGACACCGCGCAGGGAGGCTTCTCTCAGTGCGACACTCACCGCCGGTTCGCTGTTCGGAGTGCAGTCGACGCCGACCACGACGGGTCCGTCGACGGTCTCGCCCGACTTCACCACCACGACAGGGCATTTCGCGTGAGTGGTGACCGCCGTGCCGACCGATCCGACGAGGCCACCCGTGAACTCCCCCAACCCTCGGGACCCGAGGACGATCATGGCCGGCAGATCCGCAGGATCGGTCAACACCGCGGCCGCCGAGCCGTGTTCGACGCGGGTGGTGATCGACAGCGCCGATGATCCGGCGACGGTCTCGGCGACCTCGATCGCCTCACCCAGGATCCGTTCTGCCTCGGCGTTGCGGTCGCCGGTACCGCCGGCGGTGCCGGCAACCGCCTCGCGGAGAGTCCGCGAGGACGGGTGCACGGCGGTGACCACCTCGACCGGCACTCGACGAGCAACAGCATTTCTCACGGCCCACCGGACGGCGTGAAACGATGCGTCGGATCCGTCCACACCGACGACGACGCGGTTGGACGCACTCATGACGACACTGCTCCGGCGAACTCCCCGTGCTGCGGAGCCTGCGGTCCACCGTCGGTGTCCCATCGCTGTTGCGCCACAGCCGGATCGGTGAACGGCGCCACGTCCGTCAACGTCAAGCCGAGAAGCTGTTGCACGGTCTCCGCATTGCCGGGCCGGGCGGCATTCTCCATGACCACGCGACCTGCCGAACCGGTTGTCGACACGGGCACGACGAGAATCACGATGCGTCTCCCGTCCGAGCACCGAAGGCCCACCGTGTGCCGAGGTTGACGGGTGTATCCGCCCAGACGAACACGACCGGAGGCGAGCCACAATTGCCTCGGCGCAGGTTTCCACTCGTCGAGCCGATAGACGACACGCTCGACCGGCCCGGTGTGTGGCCCGAGCGTCGACAGGAGAAGCGGCAGCTGCTCTTCCAGATCGTCGGTGGTCGGCATCCAACCGCCGTCCACCGGTCCTGCGGCGGCGGTCGACGCGTGGCGAAGCGCCGCCGTCGGTTGCCCGTCCCGATCGTCGGTCGGCCCGCCCGTGGGGTCGGAAGGCTGCGGACTGGTGATGCGTGACATGAAACCTCGTTCTCGACGATCGGCGGTGGTGCTCGTCGCTCGATCGTGTCCGGTCGTCGCATCGAGCGACAGAGCACAAAGGACTCTGCCGACGGGACCCCTGTACCTGCGAACATCGGTACCGGCGCGGCATCGAGAACTCGGGACCATGTGCCCCTGATCCGAGGGATTCGGTCCGTGTCCGTCGCGAGCTCGATCGCGCACGCTCGAACTGTGTCGTTCCGTCGTCCCGACGGTGTCGAGACGCAATCGAAAGTAGAAGCTTCCTGTGAGCACTCCGACCATCACCCACACGCTGTTACGCGCCGAGGGATTCAGTTGCCCATCCTGCGTGGCCAAGGTCGAGAAACGTGTCGGCAAACTGGAAGGCGTCGAGAAGGTCGTGGTGCATTTCGCGTCCGCTCGTATCGACGTCGATCACGATGCGACCGTCACGACCGTCGACGACATCGTCGCGGCCGTTGCCAAGGCCGGATTCACGGCGAAGCCGTCCTCGATATGAGTCGGTTCGTCACCGGCCCGTGGGCGGTTCCACTGGTGTCCGGACTGCTGATCGCCGCGTCGTTGGTTCTCGGCCGGTCCGGAGGCGCAGTGGCCGACCCCGTTCTCGGCTCGGCGTGGTGGATCGACGCGGGCCAGGACTCGGCTGCATCCTCGGTGTTCACGCTCGGCGGTGCCCTGATCATCGCGGCCGCCCTCCTCGCCGGGTACCGCATCGCGGTGTCCGCGTTCCGTGCCGTGATGGTGAAACACGTGGCCATCGACCTCCTGGTCACCATCGCCGCGGTGGGTGCCATCGTGATCGGGAACTTCTGGGAAGCGGCCGCGGTCACGTTCCTGTTCTCCGTCGGCCATGCACTCGAGGCGGCCACCATCGGCAAGACCCGTTCTGCACTGGCGGAACTGGTGGCGGTCGCGCCCGATGTCGCCGTCGTGATGCGCGACGGTGAACAGCGGGACGTGCCGGCCTCGGACGTTCACGACGGTGAGATCGTCCTGGTGAAGAACGGGGCGAAGGTCCCCGTGGACGGACGCGTCGTCTCCGGTAGCGGCGCGGTCGACGAAGCGTCGATCACCGGAGAATCGATTCCGGTGGAGAAGACGGAATCGGACCGCGTCTTCGCGGGAACGGTGTCACGAGGCGGATTTCTCCAGGTGCGTGCGACCGGCGTCGGTTCCGACACGACGCTTGCGCGCATCATCCACCGCGTCGAGGAGGCGCAGGACGCCAAGGCGAAGACCCAGGCGTTCATCGACCGGTTCTCCACCTGGTACACCCCTGCCGTCATGATTCTGGCGATCGTCGCCGGCGTGGTCTCCGGCAATGTCGTCCTGGCACTCACACTGCTCGTGATCGGGTGTCCGGGTGCGTTGGTCATCTCGATCCCCGTTGCCATCGTCTCCGGAATCGGACGGGCGGCCCGCAACGGCATCCTGATCAAGGGTGGCGAGTACCTGGAGACCGCGGCGAAGATCTCGTCCGTCGCCGTGGACAAGACCGGAACCCTCACCGAGGGACGACCCCGGGTCACCGACGTTGCGATCACCGCCCCCGGCTTCGATCGTGCGGACGTGCTGCGGTGGGCCGCGGCGGCCGAGGCGGGATCCGAACATCCGCTCGCGCGAACCGTTCTCGACGCCGCTCGGGACGCCGGGGTCGCACCGGTCGGCGCCCTCGGATCGGTGACCCCGGTTCCCGGCAAGGGCATCGTCACCGATCTCGACGGCAGGCAGATTCTGGTGGGAAACGCACCGCTGCTCGAGCAGTACGGAATCGTCGACCACCACGACGCCGTCGAGACCGCGATCGCCTTTGCCATCCGGGGCAAGACTCCGATGATCGTCGCGTTGGACGGCACCGTGATCGGAGTCGTCGCCGTGGCCGATCGCATTCGTCCGGACGCTCCGGAGATGGTCCGCCGCCTGCACGAGGCGGGGGTCGGCAAGGTCGTCATGCTCACCGGTGACACCCATCCGGTCGCGGAAGCCGTGGCCGACGCGACGGGCATCGACGTCGTTCGCGCCGGACTGCTGCCCGAGGACAAGCTCGCGGAGGTGGTGGAGCTGCAACGACAGGGCCACACGGTCGCCATGGTCGGCGACGGCGTCAACGACGCACCGGCTCTGGCGACCGCGGACATCGGCGTGGCCATGGGAGCCGCAGGATCCGCCGTCGCCGTCGAAACCGCGGACATCGCGCTCATGGGCGACGACCTGCTCAAGCTTCCGGAGTCGATCGCACTGGCCAAGCGAACCGTGACGGTGATGCGCCAGAACATTGCGATCGCGATGTTCACGGTCGTCGTTCTGCTCGCCGGTGTCTTCTTCGGCGGTGTGACCATGTCGATCGGGATGTTGGTCCACGAGGGCTCGGTACTCGTGGTGATCGCCAACGCGATGCGATTGCTCAGAAAGTCCCCCCGACCCGATCCGGTGCGGGGAACCGACCGCACAGCAGAGGCCGACACGCCGGCGATCAATGCGTGAACCACACCGCCCGCTCGACCACCCGAATCACCACAACGACAGTCAGGACGTCACATGACCACGCAGAGTTTCTCCATCGAAGGCAACGTCGAGCACTACACGATCGCGGATGCAGCACGGGCGAACCCCGATTTCCGCAAGGTTCTGTGGACCGGTGAGCACGCTCAGATCGTGGTGATGACCATTCCCGTCGGGGGTGAGATCGGAAGCGAGGTGCACGAGAACACCGACCAGATCCTCACTTTCGTCTCCGGTACCGGTGAGGCGACACTCAACGGTCACACCCACGTCGTCGAGTCGGGTGATCTCTGTGCGGTGGCAGCAGGCGCGCGCCACAACTTCCGGAACACCGGCGACGAGCCACTGGTTCTCTACACGGTCTACAGCCCGCCCGAACACGCCGCGAACGGGTCGTACGCGACCAAGGCGGACGCGGATGCAGCCGAGGCATCCGGCGCCGACGAACCTCCGCGCGCGTGATCTCGCTCCCCGTCGTCGTCGGAATCGACGGGTCCCCCGAAGCCCTCGACGCCGTTCGATGGGCGGCTGCGGAGGCAGTCGACCGTCAGGTGCCCCTGCGGATCGTGTCGTCCGTGCTGCTGTCGACGGGGACCCTCACGGACGATTTCACACTGTTGATGGGAGCCCCCCGGGACTCGGAACCGGAGGTGGAGAACGCACTCTCCGCGGCCGCAGAGCTGGCCCGGAACACCGTCGGGGACACCGGAGTCACCGTGTCGACCCACCTCGAACACGGCGCCCCGGCGAAAACCCTGGTCGAGTACTCCTCGACAGCGCTGATGATGGTGGTCGGTGCGCGGGGACTCGGCCGATTGGCGGGATCGCTGATGGGATCCGTCAGTACCGCACTCGCCGCTCACGGGGCGTGCCCCGTGGCGATCGTGAGACATTCACCCGACCGCGGTGCGCTTCGATCGACCGGGCCGGTCGTCGTCGGTGTCGACGGCTCGGCGCGATCCCGCCCGGCCGTGCGGTGGGCGTTCGACGAAGCCTCTCGGCGCGGCGCCGACCTGGTCGCGGTCCACGCCTGGAGCGACGCGGACGACACCGACCTCGCTGTGTTCACACACGCGTACCCCAGCGTGCTCGACCTCGAGAACGCCGAATCACTGTTTCTCGCGGAAACTCTCGCCGGATATCAGGAGGAGTACCCCGACGTCCGGGTCCACCGCACGGTCGTACGGAACAGTCCGGCGAAGGAGCTCCTGCTGGCGGCGGAATCCGCGCAGATGGTCGTTCTCGGAACTCGTGGACGCGGCGGTTTCACCGCTCTCCTGCTCGGCTCCACCGGGCGGGCGGTCGCACACCGCGCACGCGTGCCGGTGGTGATCGTGCCCTCGACGGAGGATGATCGGAGACGATGACCGACGATCAGCGTTCCCCGGAAACACACGCGAGTGAACCCCACGGCAACTTCGCCGGGCGACTCAACTGGCTGCGCGCAGGCGTCCTGGGCGCCAACGACGGCATCGTGTCGACGGCCGGATTGGTGGTCGGCGTCGCCGCGGCGAGCACGGACAACGGCCCGCTGGTCGCCGCCGGCGTCGCCGGGCTGGTCGCGGGCGCGGTATCGATGGCTCTCGGTGAGTATGTCTCCGTCAGCAGTCAACGTGACGCCGAACGATCGTTGCTCGACAAGGAGCGACGCGAACTCCGCGACGAGCCCGATCAAGAGCTCGAAGAGCTTGCCGCACTGTACGAGGCGAAGGGACTCTCACCCGAGACGTCCTGGACGGTCGCCCGCGAGCTCACGGACCACGACCCCTTCGCCGCACACGTCGACATCGAACTCGGTATCGATCCGGAGGCACTCACGAACCCGTGGCACGCCGCGCTGTCCTCCGCCGTGGCGTTCGTGAGCGGAGCACTGTTGCCCCTCCTCGCGATTCTGCTTGCCCCGATGGGCATTCGGATCCCCGTGACGTTCGCCGTCGTGCTGCTCGCCCTCGCACTCACCGGTGCACTGAGCGCCCGCTTGGGCGGCGCCCGGCGCCGACCGGCCGTGACGCGCATCGTTGCGGGTGGCGCCCTGGCCATGATCGCCACCTACGCCATCGGTCAACTCGTGGGTGTCGCGGTGCTGTGACATCGCCGCATGACACTGCCGCTTGGAGGCTGCGCCGTCACCGGCCGACGGCGCCACGCGGCCCGGAGTACAGCGCAGTCAGCGTCTCGATCAGCGCCGCGAGCCCGCCGGGTGAATCGCCCCGCCACCACGTCAGGTACACCGGCACCCGCGGTCCGTCCTTGATCGGACGGTAGGAGATACCGGATCTCGGGTGGTGCGACGCCGTCGCCTCCGAGGTGGTTCCGACGGCTCGGCCGGTGGCGATGGCGTCGAGCCACTCCTCGACGTGGGAGGTCTCCACGACGGTGGTCGGCCGGTCGTCGTTCCGCCACAGATCGGGGGTGGTGGTTCCGGTGCGGGGATCGAGAACCAGAGTGCGGCGGGCGATCTCGGCCATCGTGAGGGTCCTGCGTCGACGCCATTCGGCGTCGTCGGCCGCGAACGCCGCCACCCGACGCTCGAGCCCGATCACCACCGAGTCGAACCGCGATTCCTCCACCGGGGTGCGCACGACGGCGACGTCGCAGAACCCTTCGAGCAGACCGGCGGTGTGCGAATTGTGCCGCACGAGTTGGAGTTCGACCTCCGGATGATCGCGCGGCCAGTTCCGCAGGAGCGGGGTGGTGTGCGCGCCCACCGCCGCCCACGCGTAGCCGAGTCGTAGCCGGGTGTGTCGCGTGAGGGCCAACTCGTCCAATTTCGACAGCTCGGCCAGCACGCGTCGGGCCTGGGGAAGGAGTTCCGCCCCGAACGCGCTGAGCTCGCACCCGTGCGGAGTGCGACGCAGCAGTCGATCGCCGAGTCGCTGTTCGAGGGCGGAAATTCCTCGTGACACGGCGGCCTGCGATACCCCCAGGTCGTACGCCGCATCGGTGAACGAATTGGCGTCGGCGACCGTCACGAAATACCTCACGTCGCGCACCGTCCACGTCATAACCAAAGCGTATACCGGAGGAGCGATATGCATTTCAGGTATCACGTCGACGCGACTTATCGTCGCTGTCATGACCGAGACCAACGTGCGGATGACTGCTCCACCGGACGGCCCCGTGACTCCCCGCCAACGTGCGGTGGGTATCGGCGCCGCGATGACGGGGTCCGCCAGCAATCAGGCCGGCGCGGCGATCGGTGCGCTCGCATTTCCCGCGATCGGGTCGGTCGGGGTGGTGGCGGTGCGTCAGATCGTGACCGCCCTCATTCTGGGCGCCGCCGTCAGGCCCCGATTCCGGACGATGACGGCGCAGCAGTTCTGGCCCGTCCTGGCACTCGCCGTGGTCTTCGGGGGGATGAACGCGAGCCTGTATTTCGCGGTGGAACGCATCGGGCTCGGGTTGGCGGTGACTCTCGAGTTCCTCGGCCCGCTGGCGGTGGCGATCGTCGCGTCGCGGCGTCGGATCGACCTGGGATGCGCCGTCGTCGCCGGGGTCGGAGTGGTGATCCTCGTCGGCCCCGGCACCTCGACGGACTACCCGGGCATCGCGTCCGGTCTTCTGGCCGCGACCGGCTGGGCGAGCTACATTCTGCTCAATCGCCGCGTGGGACAACAGTTCGCCGGGCTCCGGGGCACCTCGGCGGCAGCCGTTCTGTCGGCCGTCATGTGGGTGCCGATCGCCGCGGTGTGGTTCGCGCACCGACCACCCGATGCGCACGCACTGATGCTGGCCGCGGTGTGCGGCGTCCTCGCCTCCACGGTGCCGTTCGCCGCGGACATGATCAGCCTTCGGCGGGTACGACCCGGCACGTTCGGCACTCTCGCGAGCCTCGCTCCGGTGTGGGCGGCGCTCAGCGGGTGGGTGGTCCTGGGGCAGCAGCTGACGGCGTGGGAGTTCGCCGCACTCGGTCTCATCGTGGTGGGGAACGCGGTCGTCGTGGCCGCCCCGCCGTCCGCTCCCCCGGCGCTGCGGATACCGCCGCCCACCTCGCACGGCTGAAGCACCAGCTGCACACAACCGTCCCGTACCGGGCCGAATGTGACTCCGGGGCGGTGGTGGTGTGCAGTCTCTGTGCGAGCCATTGTGCCGAACACGCGGCCGGGATCGGACATATGCCGCACACTCGTCTCACGGTTCGGCGCATCGAGAGGATTTCATGGACGACTCGGTACTGATCTCGACGTTTCTGCCCATCGCCCTCGGGATCATCATGTTCGGCCTCGGACTGTCGCTGACCGTCGACGATTTCCGACGCACGGCGCGCTCGCCGCGGGCCGTCGTGATCGCCCTCGTTCTGCAGATTCTCGTCCTGCCCGTCGTCGCGTTCGGGTTGATCCTGGCCTTCGACCTGCCGCCACTGCTGGCGGTCGGCGTCATGCTGTTGGCGGCCTCGCCGGGCGGGACGACGGCGAACCTGTTCTCGCACCTGTTCCGCGGGGACGTCGCGCTGAACATCACTCTGACCGCGGTGAATTCGGTACTCGCTGCGGTCACGATTCCCGTCATCACCAACTTCGCGATCGCCTACTTCGACGCCGAGGGCGAACTGGGGCTGCAGTTCGGCAAGATCGTTCAGGTCATCGCCATCGTGTTGATCCCGGTGGCCCTCGGAATGCTGGTGCGGAATCGCTCCCTGGCCTTCGCCGAGCGCGCGGATCGACCGGTTCGCATTTTCTCGATCGTCGTCCTGGTGTTGGTAGCCGTCGGCGCTCTGCTCGGCGAGAGGGAGAACGTACTCGAGTACGTGCAACAGGTGGGCCTCGTGACGGGGCTGTTCTGCCTGGCCAGCCTCGGCATCGGATACGGCGCCGCCCGACTGCTGAAGATGGGTGAGCCGCAGTCCATCGCCATCTCGATGGAGATCGGCATCCACAACACCACCGTCGCCCTCACCGTGGCGTTGAGTGTGCTCGGAAGCACCGAGGTCGCGATCCCGGCCGCCGTCTACTCGTTCCTGATGTACGTGTTGGCCACGGTGTTCGGTTACCTCGTCACCCGGCGTGCCCGGAGGACGACGAGCGGGGTCCCCGGCTGAGCGGTCCTGCCGAGCGCGCAGACGTCAGTCGTCCGCGGCAGCGCCTTTCCGTGACGGTTCGGGAGCGAACTTCGAGTCCTCCTCGTGCACCACGACCGGTGGGTCACCGTCGTCGTGGCCGATGTCCTCGTGCACCTTCTCGGCGATGTCGTTGGCCCCCGGGTCCTCGTCCGAACGCACCTCGATCTGCTCGTTCACGTACCGGGCGAGCACCGCCGCCACCGCGGCGGCGGGCACCGCGAGGAACGCACCGATGATCCCGAAGATCGACGCGCCGGCCGAGACCGCGAGCAGCACGATCGTGGGGTGCAGATTCATGGACTTGCTCTGGAGAACCGGTTGCAGCAGATTGCTCTCGACCTGCTGCACCACCACGATGACGGCCAACACGATCAGCGCGGTGGTGAAGCCGTTGGCCACCAGCGCGACGAGGACCGCGAGACCCCCGGCGACGAACGCGCCGACGATCGGAATGAATCCACCGAGGAACGTCAGCGTCACCAGAACCGGCACGAGCGGAACGCCGAGCACCAACAGGCCGATGCCGATGCCGATCGCGTCGATCGCGCTCACCACCGCCTGCGTTCGTATGAAGCCACCGAGCGTGTCCCACATCCGGCGCATCACCTCGGCGAGGTGACCACCCGCTCCCCGTCCCGCGAATCCGTGCATCCACGGAAGGAAGCGCGGCCCGTCCTTGAGAAAGAAGAACGTCAGCACCAAGGTCAGACCCAGGGTGACCAGCATGGTCCCGACGGTGGAGAATCCGGCGAACACACCCGACGCGATAACCTCGCCGCTGCCTTCGAGCTGATCGGCGAGCGTCTGAACCGCCTGGTCGATCTGGGAGTCGTCGAGGTTGACCGGAGGACCCTCCAACCATTCCTGCACCTGACCGATGCCCTGTGTCGCGCTGTCGGCCAACTCGGGTGCCTGGTCTCTGACCGAGGGCACGATGAAGGCGACGACGCCACCGAGAATGCCGAGGAAACCGAGCAGCGACACCAGGGACGCCAACGCGGGCGGTGCCTTGCGGCCGCGGAGCCACCGCGTGACGGGCCACAGCACGGTGCACACGATGAGCGCGAGCAACACGGGGAGGACGATGATCCACAGTTGCCCGACGAGCCAGCCGAGCAACCAGAGCAATCCGGCGACGAGGATGGCGATTCCCGACCACCGGGCGAGCCACATTCCGCCCGACGAGACGAGGGTGCTGCGGGTGCGGCGGGACGGATCGTTCTCGGACATCGGGTCCCTTTCACGGGTCGGCACTCGGGCTGGGGGCAGGACACGGTCGAACGATGTCGGCCACCAGCCTCGCACGCGAGGCCGGTGCCGTGCGCGGGCGCGGGGGTGGTGGCGAATCCGACGAAGGTGGTGGACCGATCCGAATCGGTGATCGATAGTGAGGGCATGGACACGCTGAATCCCGACGTTCCGGACGACGTTTTCGCAGACGTACTGAAGCAGGTCACGCACTTCGTTCGGTCCCGCGTTGTCCCCCGTGAACTCGAGATCATGAACACGGACGCCATTCCGGCGGACCTGCGCGCGCAGTCGGCCGAGATGGGGTTGTTCGGTTACGCGATCCCGCAGGAGTGGGGTGGTCTCGGGCTCGACCTCGTTCAGGACGTCGAACTGGCCATGGAGCTCGGCTACACGACGCTGTCGCTGCGCTCGATGTTCGGGACCAACAACGGCATCGCCGGCCAGGTACTCGTGGGGTTCGGCACCGAGGAGCAGAAAGCGGAGTGGCTCCCCGCCATGGCGTCGGGTGAGGTCGTGGCGTCTTTTGCTCTCACCGAGCCCGGAGCCGGATCCAATCCTGCGGGTCTGCGCACCACCGCCCGCGCCGACGGTGACAACTGGGTGATCGACGGCGCCAAGCAGTACATCACCAATGCACCCATCGCCGATCTGTTCCTCGTCTTCGCGAAGATGGATCCGCCACCCGAGGCCGGTCATGGCATCGCCGTGTTTCTCGTTCCGGCCGACACTGCCGGCGTCGAGGTCGGTGCGAAGGACGCGAAGATGGGGCAGCAGGGATCGGGCACGGCCGACGTGACCTTCACCGGAGTCCGCGTCGGACCCGACGCGCTCGTCGGAGGCAGCGGCGACGTCGGCTACCGGGCGGCGATGACATCCTTGGCCCGCGGCCGCGTGCACATCGCGGCGCTGTCGGTGGGGCAAGCGCAGCGGGCACTGGACGAATCGGTGTCTCACGCCGCGTCGGCCACGCAGGGCGGCGAATCGATCGGCAACTTCCAACTGGTGCAGGCGATGATCGCCGACCAGCAGACCGGCGTCATGGCCGGACGCGCCATGGTGCGCGACGCGGCGCGTGCGTGGGTGCAGAACACCGATCGCCGCATCGCCCCGTCGGCCGTCAAGCTGTTCTGTACGGAGATGGTGGGGCAGGTGGCCGATCTCGCCGTGCAGATCCACGGCGGTGCGGGCTACATGCGGGAGGTTCCCGTCGAGCGAATCTATCGCGACGTGCGGCTGCTTCGGCTCTACGAGGGCACCAGCGAAATTCAGCGGCTGATAATCGGCGGCGGATTGATCCGGGCGGAGCAGAAACGCCGAGCATGATTCGGCCCGCACGAATACGGCATCTCGGGCCGAGATTCCGCCGCCGCACACGCGGCGCCGACACAACACGCGGGGTATATTCACCTCGACTGGAAAAACAGTCGAAACCGGGCCGTCGGCGCCGCCTCGAGCGGGTCGCGTCGACGTGAGCGTGATCGCCGCCGGACAACTCTGACCGTCCCTGCCCGAATTCGTCGCACACACGATGACATGCGGTGCGCCGCAGGCTCCATGATTACTCGAGAATCGTTCTCGACGGCCGGTGCGATCACGACACGCACACTGCGGCCCCGCCGCATGGACACGCCATGACGTTCGATCGACCCAGTCCGAACGACGACGACGCCCGTGCAGCCGCGAGCCGCGACATCTCGGGTATCGACGCCCCGGGTGTCGACACCCCGCTCCGTGTGCGCTCGGCGGTCGACGAGCGTGACCAGCGCGCCGCAGCCCGTGACGCGCGCGCGGCCCGCGACGACGTCGACGCCGAATCACGCGACCGCGAGAACGAGCGCCTCGACGACATCGAGGTGCCCGGGGGCGAGAGCTGGCGGACCCGCTCGCGGGACGCCCGCCGTGCCGCGGCACTCGACCGCGAACGTGCGCTCGCCGACCGCATGGCCGCTCGCGCCGATCGGGTGGCCGCGGCGACCGACCGCCGACGCTCGGCGACGGACGAGCTGACCGGTGCCTATCTGCGCAACGCCGGAATCGTGGAACTCGAGCACGATTTCGAGACCGCCCGGCTCACGGGCCAGTCGATGGTGGTGTGCTTTCTCGACGTCGACGGCCTCAAGGCCATCAACGACAGTCAGGGGCACACCGAGGGCGACCGTATACTGCGCCGCGTCGCCGACACCGTTCGCGCCCATCTGCGCGTCGAGGACGTACTCGTTCGATTCGGCGGCGACGAGTTCGTATTCGCCGTCGTCGGTGTCGCGGAACACAACGTTCTCGATCGCATCGAGGCCATCGACGCTGCGCTACGTCTGGAGGAAGGTGTGTCGGTCACGTGCGGCACCGCTCTGGCCTCACGATCGACCACAGTGGCCGCCGCCGTAGAGCGCGCGGACCACGATCTCTACCGCCGTCGGCACGCTGCTCGGGCCACGACGACGGTCGGTACGCGCTCGTTCTCCTCGAAGCGGCGCCCGGCTCTCGACGGGCCCACGCCCACCGATGTGGCCGTCGATGCCGTTCTGGCCGAACCTCAGTCGGTGCAGCCCGTCTACCAACCGATCGTCGATCTGAAGACCCGTGGCGTCATCGGATACGAGGCGCTCGCCCGGTGGCCTCATCTCCCGGCCGTCGATCCCGCCGCCGTGTTCGCCACCGCCGCGGCGCGTGGTGCGCTCCTGGACGTGGACTGGGCGTCGCGTCTGGCGGCGATCGAGGGAGCCCTCGCAGCCGGTCTGACCTCCGAGACCACCCTGTTCCTGAACATCGAACCCCACAGCCTCGACAACGTCCCCGCCTACGCACATGCCCTCGTTCGCGCCGCGACCGAGAAACTGTCCGTCGTCGTCGAGCTCACCGAACGGTCGCTGCTGGCCGACCCCGGCGCGCTACTGCGACAGGTCGATCGAGCACGGGCCGAGGGGTGTGCCATCGCGCTGGACGACGTCGGGGCCAACCCCGACTCGTTGACGCTGCTGGAGTTCATCTCGCCGGACATCATCAAGCTCGATCACACTCTCGTACAACAGGATCCGACACCCGATCAGGCGCGCATCCTCGCGTCCGTGCGCGCCCACGTCGAAGCGACCGGAGCGGTGCTGCTGGCGGAGGGCATCGAAAACGTCGAGCACCTCGACCGCGCGCACGCCTACGGATGCACCCTGGGTCAGGGCTACCTGTTCGGACGACCGTCCGCGCTACCGGCCACCGCGTCCGACGCACTCACCCCGCCGGTGTGGTCGGAGTCCCGGCGCCGTTCGGCCACCGCACGATCCGACGTCCCGGTGCTGTCGGTTCCCAGCGTGGCGTTCGACCACTCACCTCCCGCCGTCGGTCGCAAACCGCTGGTGTTGGCCCTCACCCGACAGATCGAGGATCAGGCGATGGCCTCCCCCGAGCCGCTGACCATCCTGGCGTCGTTCCAGAGTGCGACTCACTTCGGTCCGGTCATCGCGCGGCGTTATCGCACGATGGCGGAAGCGAACCCGTTCGTGGCCGCGCTGGGCGTCGGGATGAGCGAGGTTCCCGCCCCCGGAGTTCGGGGGGCGAACCTCCTACCCACCGAGGCTTTCGCCCGCGAGTGGACCATCACCGTCGTCGGCCACCACTACTTCGCGGCACTCATCGCGCGCGACGTGGGTGACACGGGGGACGACGACGATCGCCGATTCGAATTCCTGCACACCTACGACCGTCGGACCGTCGTTGCGGCCGCCCGATCGATGATGCGCCGCATGCTGCCCGGCTACACGATCGAGGCCGACGTCGGTGCGCCGGCAACGGCTCCGCCGCTGCACGTGGTTCGGCCGTGACGACCCATTCGACCGTCGATGGCGCACCGGCGATTCTGCGACCGAAATACGAATCTGCTCGCGCAATGTCGCTCGCAGTAGGACATTTCGTACGCAGAAGCTGGGCCCTGGTACCCGACCCGGCTCAGATCGGGTCGTAGACGTACCCGTCCCCGGCGCGGATTCGGCGGACGCACAACTCCACGAGCGCATTCCTGGTCGAGTCGTCGGGGACGAACGTGTCACCGACGGACGTGAGCACGTCTCGGAGTCGCCGGAAGTAGATCGACGGCGTCACGCCGAACGTCACGAGAATGTCCTCGGCGCTCGGACCACCGAAAGGCAACCACTGTGTCGCGTGCGCGATCACGCGGTGCGACTCGGACAGGTGGGCATCGGCGGGCATGACATCAGTATGCGGCCGCACCGGGCTCGCAGCCGGGTGAACGGACACGCGCGGATGTACCGAAGATGAACAATCGAGGACCTCCCCGGGGCCGATCTGTGCGACTCGTTCCTCGGTGTCAGACTGACGCTGCCGGTCGACCGAGCCGGCACATCCCTCGAACCTGGAGCAATTCCGATGTCCTACATCCTTTTCGACGCACTTCTCCCCTACCTCGGCAACATCGACGCGTCGTACTGGGCCAACCTGCTGGTCGTCTCGCCGATCTGATTCACCTGCCGTTCACCGACATCCCACGCGCCGGTTGCCGGCCGTACCGCATGCCGAAACTTGTGCTCGGTACAAATGGCCCGCACATCGAACCGTGACCGATCACGGATCGCTTCACAACACTGGGAGAGCACATGATCACCGACCTCGCGAGCTTCGTCGACTTCCTGGGCGCGCTGTCCGACATCTTCGGCGGCGCCGGATCCTTGATCGACGGACTCAGCTTCTTCAGCTGATCGTCGACCCAGCACCACCGCATCGAGCCGACCACGGCGCACGTGGTCGGCTCGATGTGTTTCGCCACCGGCTAGATTGATCCGCATGACGAACCCGGAACGGTCGGACGAATGTCGAACCATTCGGGTCGCAGGAGAGTTCGTCGACTTCGCCGCGCTGGCTTGGGGTCCCGACGACGCACCCCTCGCACTCCTGCTGCACGGGTACCCGGACTCGCCTCGGTCGTGGCGGGGCCTGGCCCCGACGCTCGTCGACGCCGGCTACCGCGTCGTCGCCCCCTTCACCCGCGGCTACGCACCCAGCGGCCCGCCCACCGACGGCTCGTTTCACATCGGCGCTCTCGCCCACGACGCCATCGAACTACACGGACTGCTCGGCGGGGACGAGCGATCCGTCCTGATCGGACACGACTGGGGTGCGGTCGCGGCGCACGCCGTGGCCGGACTCGCCGATCAGCCGTTCCGGCGCGTGGTCACCATGGCCGTTCCTCCGTTCTCGGCGTTCACCTCACGCCGCGGCGGACCGAGTGCGGTCGCGTCCCGCGTGGCTCGCCAACTCGCGTCGAGTTGGTACATCGCCTTCCAGCAACTTCCCATCGTCTCCGAACGCGCACTGCCGCAACTGGTTCCGCTCCTGTGGCGGCGATGGTCTCCCGGACACGACGCCGGCGCCGACCTCGACGCGGCATGGTCGGCGATCGAGGCCCGACGTACCGAGGTGCTCCGCTACTACCGACACGCCGCCCGCCCGTGGACCGTGCCCGCGACGTATCGCCGGGCGCAACGGGCGGTGCTGAAGCCCAGCACCGTCCCGATGCTCTACCTTCACGGCGGTGACGACGGCTGTGTCCTCCCGGAGTGGACGGCGCTCGCCGACGCGACGATGCCCGCCGGTAGTCGAGCACGCACGGTCGCGGGCGCAGGCCACTTCCTCCAGGTGGAACAGCCACAGCGAGTTGCCGAACTCGTGGTCGATTTCCTCGGCCGCGCCGCTCGCTGAGCGGTCGAGCATCACCCCGGGCGCCGGCCTGGTTGAGGCGCACCGGTTCCGGGAATCTCTCGTACGTGCACTTCACCCCGGTTCGACCCGACCGCATGGTCGTCGTGATCCCCGCACACGACGAGGTCGACCTGCTGCCTCGATGCCTGACGTCCCTGCGGGCCGCGCGGGCGTTGTCACCCGTTCCGGTGTGGATCGTGGTGGTACTGGATTCCTGTCACGACGGCACCACCGGTGTGGTGGGACCCGATGTGCACCGCATCGTCACGGACGTCCGCAACGTCGGGTCCGCGCGTGCCGCCGGGTTCCGGGCTCACGCGTCGTCGGGGAGCGCGTCGACCTGGTACGTGAACACCGACGCCGATTCGGTGGTGGCCCGCGATCACTTCCGATCGATCATCGCGTGCGCCCGCGACGCCCACGTGGTCCCCGGCCCGGTGAGAGTGGCCCGGTGGTCGGGCCGATCGCCGGACCTGGCTCGCCGCTATCAACTCGGATACGCGGCCGAACAGCGGGCGGGTGTTCGACACGTCCACGGCGCGAACCTGGCCGTGCGGGCAGATGCGTATTGGGCTGTCGGCGGCTTTCACGCGTTGGCCGAACACGAAGACGGCGATCTCGTCGACCGTCTCGACCGACGGGGTTATCGCATCAGCGACGCGGGTGCACCGTCCGTGATCACCTCGGCGCGCAGCAGCACCAGAACTCCGGGCGGCTTCGCCTCGTTCCTCGATGCCATGACGGACCCCGACGATTCATCGGTCGCCATCGTCTGACCCTCATCACTCGAACATGCCGCCGGATTCACCGAACGCGGAAGACGTCGATCAGCACGTCGTCGTCCCGGTACTCGGCGACGAGGGCCATTCCTTCGGCCGATCGAAACGCGGTGTGCACCTGCTCGGCAGTACTCGGATACTCCGGAACGTCGTGACGCCAGTGGGCAACGAGGATAACGCCGCGTGGAGCCGTCACCGCGACGGCGGAGGCAGCCAGTGCGCCGAGATCGGGCGGGTCGACGTAGTAACACATCTCGCTGAGGACCACGAGGTCGAAGGGGCCGTCCGGCCATCCGTCGTGCAGTGACTCGCGACGGAACGTGGCGTTGACGATGCCGCGGGAACGCGCGCGGGCGAGGGGCGCCTCGGCGATGTCCGTGGAGAGCACGTGGTCGCAGCGCGCCGCGAGCAACTCGGTGAGGACTCCCACCGAACAGCCCGGTTCGAAGGCTCGGCCGTAGTGCTCGTCCGGAAGCATCGCCGTCGTCAGGGCGTACTTGCGTCGCTCGTACCATCGGGTTTCGAATCCCCACGGGTCGGGATCGGCCTCGTACATCCGGTCGAAGAAGCTCCCCGGCATCCCGCTCATCCGAACACCGTCTCGTGCGGACGGGTCAACCGAGCGAGCACCCACGGTGGCAGGATCGCGTAGGCGTCACCCTCGGGAATCGTCTGGGTGCGAAATCTGCTGACGGCACGGCTCTTTCGGGCGCGGGCATCGTCGTTCAGCAGCACGGTGCGCGCCGCCGACCACGGCACCGCGGCGTCACCGGGCTCCGCCCAGTGCCACATCCACACCGGATACTCGACGAGCACGCACCCGGCCGATGCCGCGGCTGCGGCCGACGCGCGGCCCACGGCCTCGTGATCGGGATGACCGTCGGTGCGCAACGTCGCGGCACACCACAGCCCTTCGGCGCTCCCGAGGGAGACCAGCACCTCGTGCAGTCGCTGGGCCAGCTCGGTCTCGTGCGCCCCGACGTCTCCGTCGGGCAGACCGAGCCGCACGCAGCGGTGGACTCCGAGATCCATCAGCGCTGCATCACTTTCCGCGACCCGCAACCGTTCGAGATCGACGCGCGACCGAGCGGCGGTGGCGACGTGGGACGCGCCGCCGTCCGTCACGGCGACGACGGTGACCGCGGTGCCGGACGCCGCCATGGACGCGGCCCAGCCGCCCACTCCGAGCACTTCGTCGTCTGGATGCGGAGCGACGATCACCAGGTGGGTGCACGCACTGTCGTCGAGGACGGGAAACGTGGTTCCGGCATGCTGCCAGTCCGCTTCCGAGGTGCCCCGGGCGGCGATCGGCTCCGCCGCGAACCGCTCCACGCTCATCGTGGGACCTCCCCCGCGGCGACCGCGCGGCCGAGGGATTCGAGATCACCCTCGGCGTGAGACTGCCGCAGGTACGTCGTCAGATCCGCCACGCGTCGGGCGTGGGCTTCGTCCTGGCCCAGGGGCGCGGCGCCGAGGGCTCGGCCCACTCGGTCGAGCACCTCGGTGGCGGCGCGTTCGACGACGGACCGCACCCGCAGTGCGCGAATGCGCGCATCGTCCGTGGACCCGGGGTTCTCGTCGATCTCGCGAGCCGCGGCGTCGACGGTGGCGGCGCAGGCGTGCAAAGACGCGTCGACGGCACCGAGATGGGCAAGCGCGTGTGGCCCGGCGCGACCCTCGGCCGCCCGGCGGTACAGCGGTTCCGCGACGCCCTGAGCGGCCCCGAACCAGCACGCTGCCACCCCGATGGCTCCGTGCCAGAAGCCGGCTCGCCCGGTGTAGAAGTCCGCGCTGCCGATCGTCACGGCGTGCGTGTCGTCGAACAGCACCGATCCCGAATCACTCGCACTCATCCCCACCGCATGCCACGAATCGGGTTCGGGCCGAACGGTGTTCCGCGTCAGATCGGCAGCGAAGAGGCGCGAGACACCGTCGGCGTGCGCGGTGACGAGTGCATGCGTACAACTGTGCGCGCCCGAGCACCACAGTTTGCGGCCCGACAGCGACCACGAGCCGTCGGACCGCCGCGTCGCCTCGAGCGGTGGTGGCGCCTCGGCCGCCCAGACGCCCCACACCTGCCCCGGCACGACGGCATCGGATCCGGCCTCGGCGAGGATCGCCGCGGCGTCGTGGTGCGCTTCGAGGAGTCGGCCCACCACCGCATCCGCGCGGGTCCATGCGGCCAACATCGCCCATCGCTCACGGGTGCCGCCGGACCCCGGCAACGGAAGGTCGCCGGTGTCGGCCAGGATTGTTCGGACCGCGGCCGGGGCACTGCTACCGATGTCGTGTCTCACGTGGGCCTCTCGGAAATGTCGTCGAGTCCGTCGGGTACCCAGTTTCACGGGCTCGAGCGCCCACTCGGCGATTCTGCAACCGAAACAGTTGTCCGCGGCCGATGATTCGGGCGCACAATGCAGTGTCGTTCGCAGAATCGAGGAGCCGGGGAATCACCTGTCGATACGCCCGGCCGACTCGACGACGGCGAGCAGCGAATCCACCGCCAGTGTCACCACCTGGTGCAGATCGACGTCGCCGCGATCGAAGTAGTCGTCCGCGGCGGTATCGAGAAAGCCGACCCACCCACGCACCGCGGTACGAAGCAGTGGGGTCATCGGCTCGTCGAGCCCCACCAGCCGAGCGACCTGTAGGGCACCCGCGTCACGGGCATCGTCGATGGCTCTCGCGACCTCTGGATCACCCAGGACGCCTTCGCGTGCCACCGCGTCGTAGGCCGCTCGATACTTCTCGAGGAACTCGAGGTGGCGCCGCACGAATCCCTCGAGCCGCGCACGCGTCGTGCGCTCGTCCGGCAGCGGGCCTTGATGAGCCGCGAGTTTGCCCAGGATGTCGGTCAGCGCTGCCGCAACCAGGCCTTGCTTGTCGGTGAAGTAGTAGAAGAGCAGCCCGTGCGCCACGCCGGCGCGGCGGGAGATGGCCGCGGCGCTGATGTCGGCGTCGGATCCCTCGGAGATCGCATCGATTGCCGCGTCGATGAGCGCTTGCCGGCGGTCGCGGCGTGGACCGGCCGCCGCGCGGCGCGGTTGACCGCTGCTCGGAGATCGATTCGTCGCCATTGCTGCCGACAGTATCGGACCTCGCACAACAGCACGGGACCGGTTTTTGACCGATGTTCAAATTATTGACTGACAGTCAAGTTCGTCGTACCGTCGGCCGAGACAACCGACGCCGATCACCATCGAGGGGCGAGACGATGACGACACCGAACGAACTCCGCGCCGACGTGGCCACCCCAGCGCGTGTCGCACCCGACTACATCGCTCACTGGGTGGTGAAATCCGCTCGCCGGGACGAGTTGGTCGAGTGGTACGGCACGGTGTTCGGAGCGACGATCGCCTACGAGGACAGCGGTATCACCTTCCTCACCTGGGACGACGAATCGCACCGACTCGCGATCATCCCGGTACCTCGACCCGTGCGATTCCTGTTCCCGCTGGCCAGGTTTCGACGCAAGGCCTACGGGATCGACCACATCGCACTGACGTTCACCTCCCTCGAGCGACTGCTGGAGAACTACGTGCGGTTGAAGCGCCTCGGCATCCGGCCCGTGTGGGCCATCAATCACGGCCCGACGATCTCGTTGTACTACGAGGATCCCGACGGGGTGCGGCTCGAGTTCCAAGTAGAGAACTTCGATCCGGAGAACACCGCCGCCTTCTTCTTCACCGAGGAGTTCGCCAGCAATCCCATCGGCGTGAACATCGACCCGGATTATCTGCTGAGCCGGCTGCGCAACGGCGCCACCCACGAGGAACTCCGACGCCGCGAGGCGGGAACACGGCCCGGTCGACGCATCGTGGCGAACAAGAAGACCATCACCCCCACGACCCTCTGATCCACCGACCCGTCGACCCATCAGGAGGCCGATTCTCATGTCCGTGAACGTCGTTCGTACCGTCGACGGCTGGTTCCGACTCGACGGCGACCGAGCCGTCCGCATCGACACCGCAGCCGAGAGCACCCGCGCCCTTCTCGCCGATCGCGATGCCATCGACAGCGCCGCGGGCTCGGCTGTGCCGGTGCACGATCTCGACCTGCTCTCCCCCGTCACCGCGCCCTGCCGCGTCGTGGCGCAGTTGCTCAACTATCGCTCGCACGCACTCGACACGGGAGCAGACCCGGACACGCTGCAGCCGACGTTCTTCCGCAAGTCGTCCGCATCCATCAGTGGTCCGTACGACCCCATCCGACAGCCGGCCCACGTGACCCTGCTGGATTACGAGATCGAACTGGGGGTGGTGGTTGGAGCGGACATCCCGATCGGCACCACGATCACCGACGCCACGCTCTCCACGTACGTCGCCGGATTCGTCGTCGCCAACGATGTGTCCGCCCGCGAGATCCAGTTGACCAGAACCCAGGTGTACGAGAGCAAGTCGTACCCCACCTTCACTCCGCTGGGACCCCGGCTGGTTCTCCTCGACAGCGCCGAACTCGCACGACTCCCCGAATTGCGCCTGACCCTCGCGGTCAACGGTGAGATCCGCCAGGACCAGGTCATCGGCGACGATCTGATCACCCCGCCTGCCGACGCGCTGACCCGCCTCGCACGGTTCCAGAACATGACGGCGGGCGACGTGTTGCTGACCGGAACCCCGGTGGGTACGGCCATCTCGGCACCCCCGGCGCTGATCCAGAAGATCGGCGAACTGATTCCGCCGGCACTCAAATGGAAACTGTTCTTCGCTCGCCAGGAGAAGAACCCCGACTACCTCTCGGTCGACGACGTCGTCACCGCATCCATCTCCACCGCCGACGGCTCCATCGATCTCGGCACGCAAGAGACGATCGTTCGGTGACCGCGCCGGTCGTCGTGATCGGTGCCGGCCCCGCGGGGGCGACGGCCGCACTGCTGCTCGCTCGCAGGGGGATTCGCAGCGTCGTGCTCGAACGGCGTACGGAACCGCTCTTCCACCCGGCCGCGCACGTGATCAACGCGCGCAGCCTGGAGATCTGGAACGAATACGATCCCCGACTGGCCGGGTCGATCGCGGCCATGTCTCCACCCCACAACGAGGTCAATCTCATCAGTTGGTTCGGGAACCTGTCCGACGGACCCATCGGATCGATCGACCTGCTGTCCGACCCCGCACGCAAAGCCGAGGTGGAGAGCCAGAGCCCGTTCATGGTCTCGCACGTCGGTCAGCACCTCCTGATGCCCGTTCTGTGGGACGCGTTGGACGCCGAACCCCTCGTCGATTTTCGACGGGGTCACACCGTGGAGACCGTCGAGTCCGGCTCCGACCGCGCGCGCGTGACGGCAACGTCGGACCGCGCCGTCGAACTCGACACCCAGTACGTTCTGGCGTGCGACGGAGCGAACAGCGCCGTCCGCACCGCTGCGGGCATCGATCTGACGGGCCCCGTGCTCGCGAACATGGGTAGCGCGTTCTTCACCTGCGCCACGATCTTTCCCGACGACGCCCGGCCGCTGCTGAGCTGGATCTACACCCCGGACCTCTGCGGTGTCCTGATCGCGCACGCCGACCATCGATACATCCTCATGACCGCATACCTCCATCCGGAACAGGAGATCGCGGCGAACAGTCGCCGGTACTGGCAACGCATGCTGCCGACGGTGCTGGGCGACAACGACGTCGAGCTCGAGTCCACGGGAACGTGGGTGATGACGTCCCAGATCGCGGAGACCTTCCGGCGCGGCCGGCTGCTCCTGCTGGGTGACGCCGCCCACCGCTTTCCCCACACCGGAGGATTCGGCCTGAACTCCGGCGTGCAGGATGCCCACAACGTGGCGTGGAAGCTCGACGCAGTCCTGTCCGGAAGGGCAACGGCCGACCTCCTGGACACGTACGACGTCGAACGGCGGCCCGTGGTGGAGAAATTCGCCGATCAAAGCGTGGCCAATCACTTCCGGATGGACGACATCGGGTCGCGCGTCGGCATCACCAATGCGGCGCTCGCGAAGGCCACCCGTGCCGTTGCCCGCAGGCCGCTCGCCGCCGTGCCGGGAAGAATCCTCGCCCCGCTGGCCGCTGCCGCGATGCGCCTGAAGATGGCCCGTTCGGCCCGCCTTCGCCCCGACGCCCGCGGTTCGGCCGAATTGCGACGGGAGATCGCCGACGCAGTCCCCGGTCAGGTCGAGCATTTCGTCTCCACCGGACTGCAATTCGGATACCTGTACGGTGGGCCCCTCGTCGCTCGGGACTCCGCCACGAAGCCGACCGAAGACGTCGTCGACTACCGCCCGACGACGTACCCCGGCGCACGCCTGCCCCATGCGAACCTGTCGATCGAGGGTGCAACCGTGCCGGCCCACGACCTCGTCGATCGAAACGCGCTGACGCTCTTCACCTTCGCCGAGGACGACTGGGCGGACCGCCTCGACGGTGCGACTCGACGCGCCGGTGCGCCGGGTGTCACGGTCGTCGGCATCTCGCCGCCGACCGGTGCGGACCGCGATCACCTGATCGACCTGTACGAGGTGGGAGAACTCGGCGCCGTTCTCGTGCGCCCCGACGGTCACGTGGTCTGGCGCTCGACGCGGCCCGCCGACGAGGCGGCGCAGTCCCTCGTCGATTTCGTCGACGAGCAGTGGGGATCGTTCTACGCCGGATCGGTTCGGCCCACACCGCCGACAAGAGCATCGACCGCCTGATCGACCTCGAGAGACGGGTCCAGAACGCGCGCCGACCGCAAGATACCCACGGTGACCTGGACGTGGTTCTGCGGATCCAGACCGAGGACACTCGCCGCCGCTTCGAGCACCCCGGTGCGGGCGTCCTCGAACACCTGCCATACCTCGGGGTCCGCTGGAAGAGCAGCCCGAGGGCAACGCCGGCTTCCTTGGAGATTTCGACGACGCCGACCTTCTCGTCATCGTTCTCGGCGAAGAGGGCGACCGCGGTGTCGACGAGGCGCTGCCGCGTCTCGGCCGCCCGAGCGGGAGATCGTGTTCCGCCGACTGCGCGCTCACCGGAGCTTCAGAAGATCAGGAACGGGGTCGGCAGAGCCGCCACCCCTCCCCTGGCGAAATCGGCCCACGTTCGACGCATCCGGGCAGCCAACTCTCGCGGCGGTGCGTGGCCGGCCAGCATCGGGGAGTTCGACCACGCATCGCCGAACAGCAGGGGCAGCTCGATGCAGTGACACGCGCCCAGCGGCGCACCGGACGGCGCCCAGTCGACCCGGTACGTCGCCACCCGGCCGCCGGCGCGGCGCCACAGCTTGACCATCCCGTCCACTCCGAACAGCAGGGTGGTCACGAGTCGAACGACAGGCGCGGTGAGTGCGGTGCTGATCGGCCCGAACCTGTTCAACCACAACGCGGTCGAGACGATGTCCACGAACGGTGCCGCGTCGTCCCTGGTGTGACCGATCAGGAGCTCGACGCGGGCCGCGCTCCGATGCAGGGCATCGGCGCGCATAGGTTCCCGATCGCCGATCGGACCGAACGGCATCCCACCCGCCGCACCGAACCGCCGCACCGCACGCGTCACGGCCACTTCCGCATCCAGCACGGTCGATGCCGGCGCGGTGATGGGATCCGTACGAAAATGGTCCGTGAATGCCTTCCTCGCGGTCCGGTACAGAGCCGCACGACCGGATCGCAACCCGAGCGGCGCGCTCTGCACGATGGCTCGGGAGAACAGTCCTTCGGCCGACTCGCACTCCATCAGCGCGAGGATCGCATCGCCGCCCGCCGACTGACCGAACAGGGTCACCTCGCGAGGATTGCCGCCGAACCGACCGATGTTGGTCGACACCCACCGCAGGGCTTCGATCTGATCGCGCACACCGAGATTGCTGTGTCCCACACCTTTCGGGGTCAGGTATCCGAATCCGCCGAGCCGAAAAGTGACACGGACGACCACGATGCCTTCTCGCGCGAGCTCGTCGGCGTCGTACTTCTGCGCTTCCCCGCCACCGGAGACGTATCCGCCGCCGTGGAGCCACACCATGACCGGAAAGTTCTGCGCCGCAGTCGGAGCGGTCACGGACAACACCAGACAGTCCTCGCTCTGCGCGAGCTCGTCGACCATCGGACCCGTGACAGGGTCGAGTTGCGAGGGCAACTGAATGCATGCCGGCCCGCGCCGGGTGGCATCCCGAGTGATTCTCGGGGTGTCGATGGGCTCGGCAGTCTCGAAACGCGTCGCCGTGGCGTAGGGAATACCGCGCGCATGCGTCACCCCGTCGACGTCGATCGCGACGAGGTCTCCGCTGGTGGTTCCGGTGATGGTCCGTCGCGCCGACACCGGCTGTGTCGTCATCCGATCACGGGGCGACGGTTGCGGGTGAGCACCGTCATCTCGTCCTGCATGGCAGCGTGTACTCGGTCGGCGAACGACTCGGCGCTCTCCCCGTCGACTGGCCTCATGGTGGGCAGAATCGTGGTGACCAGTTTCGTCGGGAGCGGCAGGTACGGCAGGAGCCCGGCCAGGCCGATACTCAGTCCCCACGGCACCGAAAGCGAGATCGGCAACGAGTGCAGTCGCAGAAGCTTGCGGGCTCCGGTCATCTCGGCGAGCCGTTGACCGTTGCTGAGTACGTAGAGCGACTCGGACGCCCCGGCCGTCACGATCGGGACGATGGGGACATCGGCTTCGATCGCAAGCCGCGCGAAACCGCTTCTGCCCGAGAACAACACCTTGTTGCGATCGCTCCACGGCTTCATCGCGTCGATGTCACCTCCCGGAAACACCAGCACGTGCTTACCTTCGCCGATCGCTTTCATCGCCGTGCCATGGCCGGCGGGCCGGGCGTCGAATTCTTCGATGACCCGTCCGACCCCGAGCTTCCACGCCATGGCGTGTGTCAGGGTGACGACATCACGATCGTCACCCAGGCGTTCGTACGCGGCGGCGACCGCCAGCAGGTTGAGATCGACGATGCCGCCGAAGCCGTGGTTGGCCACGAACAGCACGGGACCGTCCGGCAATTCGCCGCGGTTCGAGACCTCCAACCGGTTGTAGACGCGCGCGACGGCCACTCCGAAACCGACGAGGGTCCTCGGGAGCGGTCTCACGGTCGTGCCGCCGGCACGGTGGCCGTACTGTCGGCGTCGTTCCGAGCTGTGGTCATTCGCGGCCTCCAGGCAGGTGTCTGTGACGCTATCGTCACCCGATTTCTGACTCGAAGTCAATGAAGTCACGAGCCGTACGACCACGCGAACAGCCAGTCCCCGACCGAAGCAGGAGGCCACGTGCAGTCCCCGACCCGTCTGACCATCGCCGTTGCCGCGGCTGCCGCACTCACGCTCGCCGGGTGCGCGGTGCCGCAATCGCAATCGCAATCGCAATCGCAATCGCAATCGCAATCGCAATCGCAATCGACCACTGTGTCGACCTCGTCGGCACGATCTGCTGCCGACGAGGTGGCAGCCGCCCTCGGTGACCTCGAAGAGCAGTTCGACGCACGCGTCGGTATCGGTTTGTTGGACACCGGAACCGGGGAGACTGTCGCCTACCGCGACTCCGAGCGCTTCGGGTACGCCTCCACCGTCAAGGTGTTCGCGGCGGCGGAGTTCCTCCGCGGGACCTCCGTCGACGAACGAAACGAACTGGTTCGGTGGACGAGTTCCGACATCGACCGCGCGGGTTACTCACCCGTGACCACGGAAAGCATCGGCACCGGGCTCACCTCGATCGAACTCGCTGAAGCGGCCGTCCGGGACAGCGACAACACCGCGACGAACCTCGTTCTCGCCCGGATCGGCGGACCCGCGGGTCTCGACGACGCGCTCGAGCTGCTCGGCGACACCACGACCGAGGTGGTCAACGAGGAACCGGACCTGAACACCGTCGAACCCGGTTCCACCGCCGACACCACCACACCGGCCGCCTTCACCTCGGCCCTGGCCACGCTGCTGGAATCCGACTACCTGACCGGCGGCGATCGCGCGATTCTTCTCGACTGGATGAGCGGGAACCCGACCGGTGATCAGCTCGTGCGAGCGGGTGCGCCCGACGGGTGGATCGTGGCCGACAAGTTCGGTGGCGCGGGACCCATCCGCAACGACATCGCCGTCGTCACGCCGCCGGGCCGTGCACCCCTCGTGGTCACCGTCCTCACCGAGATGAACGACCCGTCAGCGGAATACGACGATGCCCTCGTCAGCTCGGCGGCCGACGTCGTGCTGCGCGCCGTCGAGTGACCACTCGAGGTCCGTGCACCCGCTGCACACAACCGTGACCCCCAGGGCCGGATGTGACGCGGGAGAGATGGTTGTGTGCAGATTCTGCACGTGGACCGTCTGCGTCAGGGCTCCAACGTGCGCACCAATCGGGCGATCCGAGCAGCGCGGGTGGTCTCGCGGACGGCGCTGTCGATGGGCACCAACAACTGGCGGCGCTCGGCGGCCCGCTTCCGTTCCCACACGGACATGCACTCGGCGTTCTCCAACGCCTCGGCGACGTCCGCGGGCAAGGGCACCACGTCGGGGTCGGCGGGAGCGAAGTCGCACGAGACGAGGTCGCCCGGGGTGACACCCAGTCTGCGCTGCAGACTGGCACCGACGTAGACGAAGGTGCCGGTCAGCACATCCGGATCCGCCTTGTTGAGCCCGAGGTTGAGACTCAGCCCATCGATCGCACCATCGATTCGCCGGGTGGGCCAGCGGGCGGCAGCATCGACGAGTTCGGTCGGCACACGAATGATTGCGTACGTGTTCTTGCCCCACACCAGGGGTTCGACTACAGCGTCGAACCGGACGCGGTCACTCATGGTCGTGCGTCTGGTCGGCGGTGCACACCCGACATTCGGAGTAGCCGAGCCATCGGACTTTACCCTTCACCGAACCTATGGTCAATAGGCAAACACCTAGTGATGATAGCCTGATCGTCGTGCCCAGGACGACCCTCGACAGATCCGCTGTGATCGAACGCGGTGCGAGAATCGCCGACTCGACGGGGTTCGACTCGTTGAGCCTCGCGGCCGTGGCTCGATCCTTCGGCGTACGGACCCCGAGCCTCTACTCGCACGTCAAGGACCTTGCCGACCTGCGAGACGGGATCACCGCTATGGCCCTCGGTGAGCTCGCCGCGAACATCGGCGACGCGATCGCCGGTCGATCGAGGAGGGATGCGTTGGTGGGTTACGCCACCGCACACCGCGAGTACTCGATCGCGCACCCGGGGCGATGGGCGTCGCTGCAGCGGCGTGCGGGACGGGCCGCCGTCGACACCGCCGCCGCGCGCCGCATCGTGCAGGTGACCGACGCCGTCCTGTTCGGGTACCACATCACGGGGCCCGACCGCACGCACGCCACCCGAATCATGGGCAGCGCGCTCGGCGGGTTCCTGAACCTCGAACGCATCGGAAGCTTCGCGCACAGCAGCCCACCGGCGGAACAGTCGTGGCCGGAACTGATCGACACTCTGGACTTCCTCCTCACTCAGTGGCACAACCGCATGAAGGAATCATGATCACCACCCGTCTCACCGACGACATCGTCCGCGGCGCAGCCGAACTGGAGCTCACCGAGCGCGGCGTCCGCCCGCACCGGCTGCCCCGTCGCATCCGAGAACGGGACGCCGATCCGCAGCTCGCCCTCATGGAATCGCAGCCGTCCGGGGTGCGGATCGCCGTGGTCACCACCGCCGCGCACATCACCCTGGAGGTGCACTCGACGCGCATCACCTATCGCGGCGTGACCCGCCCTCGTGGCGCCGTCGATGTCACGGTGGACGGCATTCTGCACCAGTCGCACGTCCTCGCCGGCGGGGACACCAGGGAGATCGACATGGCCACGGGCGCGACCGCCTCCGAGTCCGGGGCCTCCGACGTCGTCACCGCGACCGACTTCCCGGCCGGACCCAAGACCGTCGAGATCTGGCTTCCCCACAACGAACAGGTCGACCTGATCGCTCTGCGTTCGGACGATGCGCTGCAGCCGATTTCGCCCGAAGGTCCACTGTGGTTGCACCACGGGAGCTCCGTCAGCCACGGATCCAACGCCACGAGCCCGACGCGCATCTGGCCCGTCGTCGCCGCTCTGCGTGCCGGGGTACGGGTGCACAACCCGGGGTTCGGCGGCAGCGCGTTGGTGGACCCGTTCATGGCCCGGTTCATGCGGGACACCCCGGCGGACGTGATCAGCGTCAAACTCGGACTCAACGTGATCAACCGCGACTCCATGCGGCTCCGCAGTTTCGTTCCCGCCGTGCACGGCTTCCTGGACACCATCCGGGACGGTCACCCCACCACGCCGCTGCTTCTGATCTCCCCCATCCACTGCGGGATTCACGAGGACACCCCCGGCCCCGGCGGATTCGACCCCACCACCTTCGGCACCGACACGGTGCAGTTCGTCGCCACCGGAGAGCCGGGCGATACCTCGTTGGGGCGCTTGACGCTGCGCGTCGTCCGAGACGCTCTGAAGGAGATCGTGGACAGCAGGTCCGACGACCCGAACCTGCACCACCTCGACGGCCTCACCCTGTACGGCGAGGACGACGCGCAGCACCACCCACTCCCCGATGGCCTGCACCCGGACACGGAGACCCACGCCGTCATGGGGCAGCGCTTCGCGGACGCGGTGTTCGGTGACGGAGGAGCGTTCGGCGCAGACCGAGTCCGCTGATCCGCGGGCGGGGCATCCGGCGATTCTGCGACCGAGTCGGTTCACCGCACACGATATATCCGACGCACGAACAGGTTTCGTACGCAGAATCGCAGCGGACCGGCCACCGCCGGCACTCTCCGTGCAGCGCGGCGTGACAAAGTAAAACGATCGTTGTACCGTTGACGCCGTGCCCACCTCACCGGAACAGATCGCCGCCAGCGCGGAGAGCGTCTTCGACAACAACGGTTTCGCCGCGAGCGGGATGGATGCCCTCACCCTGGCTGCGGGCGTCTCCACCCGCACGCTCTACAAGCACATCGGCAGCAAATCCGACCTCATCACAGCCGTGCTGCGCGCGAGGAGCGCACGATTCTTCGAGCGCCTCGAGGTCGATGACGTCGACGGCCTCTTCACGGGACTCGAGAACTGGGTGAGATCCGAAGGTGCCCGCGGCTGCCTGTTTCTCCGTGCTGCAGGGGAATTGGGTGACGATCACCCTGCCGCACGACAGGCGATCGACGACTACCACTCGAGGCTCCGCGACCTGATCCGCACTCTGGTGGACAGGCAGCGGGGATGCCGTGACGACACCCTCACCGAGCAGATCCTGGTGCTGTTCGAGGGCGCCACGGCAGCGGCCTCCTATCGAGGGACTCCGGCGATCGCAGCAGCGCGAGCGGCGGCCGCGGCACTCCTGCAGCGGACCTGAAAGTCCCTGAACCCCACCATCTCGAGAAAGTTCTCCTCGCCATGCATCTCCTCACCGTCTTCTCCCATCCGTTCACCGATCGGTACCCGTCGGCCGTCATGGGGGCCTTCCACGACGCGTTCGACGGTTCGAAGCACACGATCGACGTGCTCGACCTTCATCGCGAAGGATTCGACCCCCGCTTCACCGAAGCCGACCACGCGCACTTCTGGGGCGGCCCGCTGCCCGCGGACATCGCCGAGATGCACCACCGCGTCGATGCCGCAGACCGAATGGCCTTCGTCTTCCCCGTGTACTGGTGGAGCATGCCGGCGCTGATGAAGGGCTGGATCGAGCGGGTGTTCACCGGCGGTTGGGCCTACCAGTACGGGCAGGGCGTCGACGACCGGGGACAGAAACCTCTGAATGCGTTGCTGCGCAACGTCCCGACGACTCTGATCGGGATCGGCGGCTCCAAGGAGCGCACCTACGACAAGTACGGGTATCGAGACGCCATGCGGACGCAGCTGGACGTGGGCATCTTCGCGTACTGCGGCGTGACCGACGTCGACAGTCATGTGATCTACGACGTCGAGGGCGACGCGAACGGTCCTCAGCGCGAAGCCGGACTGCAGACCGCGCGCGCCGTCGGACAGGCGTTCGTCGACCCGCAGCGCGACCGGCGGAACGCGAAGGACGAGGACCTGCAACGACGCTGACCCCGGCGACCCCCGCCCAACAGTTGATTCCACTTCGCAGTTGACTCCGACGCCACGTCATAGTTTTGGCTGGCCGCATGAGACTTCTACCGGCGACCTACCTGGCGTCGTACACCCTGTCGGCGCTCGGCAATTCCATCGCCGCCATCGTGCTGCCCCTGGTGGTTCTGCAGACCACGGGCAGCGCGCTGGCTGCGGGCACCGTGGCCGCGGCCACCATCGTGCCCGCCGTCCTCGCCGGCATGTTCATGGGCGTCGTCATCGACCGGATCAACCGACGTACGTCGTCGGTGGTCACCGATCTCGTCTCGGCCGCCGCGATGGGCGCGCTCCCCCTCGTGGACATGATCACCGGCCTGTCCGTCGGCTGGTTCGTCCTGTTCGGCATCATCGGCGCCGTCGGTGACGTCCCGGGAATCACCGCGCGAGAAGCCCTGCTGCCCGCCATCATTCGGCACGGCGGGTTGTCCGCGGAACGCATCACCGGGGCTCGCGAAGCGCTGGGTGCAGTCGCCATCATCGCCGGGCCCGCAGCCGCCGGGTTCATGGTCACCGCCTGGCACCCCACCACCGCGCTGTGGGTCACGGCGGGCACGTCACTGACCGCCGCGCTGCTCACGCTCCTGGTGCCACGTCGGGTAGGGCGAATCGACACCGTGGACACGGCGGTCGGCGCCCGGGCACGCCGGGTGTGGTCGCAGCTTCGCGAAGGATGGGCGGAGCTGATCCACAACGAATTCGTTCTCGTCACCACGATCCTCACCAGTGCCGCGGTCGTGGCCATGGGCGGCCTGCAGGGCATCATCCTGCCGCTCCACTTCACCGAGATCGACCGTCCGGGGTTGCTCGGTCTGGTTCTGAGCGGTATCGCCGCAGGATCCCTCGTCGGCGGCGGCATCTACGCCGTCGCGGGATCGCGCGGTTCGCGCCGCGGCTGGTTCGTGACCGGTGTCCTCGGCAGCATTCTCGGCCTGGCAATCATGGCGCCGCTGGTGTCGGTCTCCGTGCTGTTTCTGGGCGCCGTCGTCCTCGGGTTCTCGGGCGGACTCTTCGGAGCACTGGTCGGTGTGCTGTCGATCGAGCGCATCCCCGAGGTCACACGCGGTCGCGTGCTGGGTATTCAGAACACGTTCGCCACGGCGGCGTCGCCGCTGGGCATCTTCGTCGCCGGGGCCCTGACCCAAGCGACGAATCTCCGCACCGCACTTGTGGTGCTCGCCGCTCTGTGGTCTCTTGGGCTGGTGGTGGCATTGTGCGCCCGCTCCATGCGCAACTTGGACAAGCCGGTGACCGTCGAGCAGGACCGAGAGGCGCCGCGTCATGCGTAGCAGCGACCTCGCCCGCTTGGCCGGTGTCACCGTGCGAACCCTGCGGCACTATCACCAGATCGGCGTTCTCCCGGAACCGACGCGGTCGAGCAACGGCTACCGGGTGTACGACACCGCAGCGCTGGTCACGGTCCTGCGCATTCGGCGCTTGGTGGACCTGGGATTCTCGCTACCGCAGATCTCGACCGTGCTCGCGGGCACGGAGCCGCCCCCGGACGCGGTGTTCGACGCCCTCGATGCGGAGTTCGCGGCCCAGATCGACCGCCTCACTCGACAGCGCGAGGTGCTGGCACACCTCAGGCAGCACAACGCATTTCCCGACCTTCCGCCCGAGATCGCCTCGTACCACGACGTTCTGCGCCGCGTCGGTCTGCCCGACGGCGCCGCGGCCCTCGATCGCGACCACACACTTCTGTTGATGCACCTGGTCGGCAGCGACGGATCGAACCACCTGGCGACCGTGTACGAACTGCTCAGCCATCCCGACCGGGCCCCGGCCGCGGCGGCAGCGATGACGGCCTGGGCGAACCTCGGCGGCGAAGCCACCCCCGTCGACATCGACATGCTGGTCGATCGACTCACCGAGCTGTTTCGGCCCGTCGTGTCCGACCTCGCCGCCCGCGATCTGCCCGATCTGTCACTGCGTCCCGAGACCTGGTTTCAGGAGTACACGAAGGACTACCTCACCCCGGCGCAGCAGGAAGTTCTCGAGCGGGTTCGAGCCGCGCTCGACACCTCTTCCGACGAAGGACCGTGAGCGGTTTCCGGACACCACGGCGCGTCGATCGCCCGTAGTCGAAGTGAGCCGACGTCACCGAACGTCGGACACGACGCCCTGTCTCGGACGAGGAGTCCAGGTGTCCAACGGCTCGGCGGCCGGTCGACCCAGCAGGTATCCCTGCCCCTGCACATCGCCGGGCAGAGCGACGAGTTGTTCCTCGGTCTCGATCCCCTCCACCACACATCCGAGTCGGAGATCACGAGCCAACGCGACGATGGCACGGACGATTCCGGCGCTCGCCGGATCGCTCGTCATGGTCGCGGTGAACGACCGATCGATCTTGACCGCACTCACCGGCAGTGTCGCCAGGTACCGCAGGCTTGCGTAGCCGGTGCCGAAATCGTCGATGGCGATCCCCACCCCATCCCGACGCAGTTCCGAGAGTTGGCGCAGGGTCGACGATCCCGATTCGAGCAGAACCGATTCGGTCAGTTCCAGAACCAGATCCTCAGCCTTCAATCCGTGCCGGTCCAGACTGTCACCGACGACGAGGCACATGTCCACGTGCTGCGCTTGCCGCGCACTGAAATTCACCGACATCGTCACCCGTCCCGACTCGACGGCAGATGTCGCGCCGGCCGAGCGCCACCGCACGAGTGCGCCCAACGAGTCGTCGAGAACCCGAGCGCCCAGCGCCGTGATGAGTCCGGTGTCCTCGGCCACGGTGATGAATCCCTCGGGGTCGACCGCCCTACCCAGATCGTCCCGCAGTCGAGCAAGCGCCTCGAACCCCACGAGTCGGCCGCTTCCGAGTTCGTACACGGGCTGGAACACCACGGTCAGCTCGGCTCCGCCGGGTCGCGGCGAATCGAGCGCGTCGCGAAGGGTCTGCTCGATGTGAGCGCGCTCGAGCGCCCCGGCCCTGAGCGCGTCGTCGAACAACTCGATGCGGTTCTTGCCGCGAAGCTTCGCCCGGTACATCGCTGAGTCCGCGTCCCGGAGCGCCTCGTGCGCCGTGTTGCCCGCGATCGCGGCCACCATTCCGATGCTGGCCGAGACCACGTAGTCACGGCCGGCGAACGAAATCGGTTCCCGGAGAACGGCCCGGACCCGCTCGGCGATGCGTTGCGCCACGTGTTGGTTCGCATCGGATTCCTCGCCCACCTCGTCGGCGGGCAACCCGTCGATCACCAGAACGAACTCGTCACCTCCGACTCGTGCGATGGAATCCCGCGAGCGCAGAACCGAACGCATCCGGCGAGCCACCTCGATCAGCACGGCATCGCCGGCAGCGTGTCCGCCGGTGTCGTTGACCCGCTTGAATCCGTCGAGGTCGCAGAACAGCACGGCCGCCGCGGCGCCCGTTCGTTCACCGCGATCGATGGCCGCGCCGATGCGCTCGAGCAGCAACATGCGATTCGGAAGTCCCGTCAACGGATCGTGGAGGGCTGCTCGTTCGAGTGCCTGCTCGGCCTCCACCACGTCGGTCACCTCGCGAACCACCGAGAGCACCTCGAGCACGTCGCCCGAGGTGGCTCTGCGGAAGGGAGTCGTCCGGCGTGACAGCCACCGGACGTCACCGTCCGTCGCCCGTACCCGGTATCGCGTGGTGAGACTCTGCCCGTCGGGCAGCAGAGCGGCCTCCCGGTCGGCGGCACGGACCGTGGCGACGTCCTCGGCAACCACGTCCACGGACTGGACGTCGGCATCCGGCGCATCCGGCGCATCCGACGATTCGGTTCCGGGCCAAGAAAGAGTGTCCCCGTCCACCGGGTGTTCCAGCAGTGTGCGCAGGCTTCGCGATGCCCACGTCGTGCGTCCGGTGCGCACGTCGGTGAGAGCGGTGACATCGGGGGACGCCGTCAGCACCGCGTCCCGAAAAGCTCGGGCCCGTTCCAGTTCGGCTCTCGCAGCACGCTCCTCCGTGACGTCCTCGGCGAGCACGAGAGCACCGACGATGCGATCTCCGCCGTCGAACAGCGGCCGGGCCCGCACCTGGAACGTCTTGCCCGTGACGTGGCTGACGGAGTCGAACTGGGACACCTCGCCCGCGAGCGCTCCGCGGTAGTGCGGCTCGAGGTGTGCGTACACCTCGGGTGGAACGGTGTCCTGCAGCAGGCGGCCCTCGAGCAAGCGCCGGTCGTACCCCGCTTCCGCCAGACCCGCGCCCTCGGTCAGAACGAACCGAAGATCGGTGTCCACGACGAACACCACGGTGTGCGGCAGATTGGCGGCCAGCTGGCGGTACCGAGCTTCACTGGCGTCGTCGAACATCGCCGGGGAGCGAAGCAGCACACCGTACGAGCGTCGCAGACCGAGGTACACGACCCCGGCCAGCGCAGTTCCGGCCGTCACGGTGACATCGACTGCCCCACCCATCGATTCGCGCATCGTCGCCAGGACTCCGTCGTCCGCCCCGCCGTGCGCGGAGTGCAGATCGGACGCCGACACGAGGTGAAGCATGTGCACCAGATGATGGGCTGCGCAGGTCAGGAAGATGGCCGCCGTGGCCACGGCCAGCCGGTTGTTGCGGAGTTGCCCGGTACGGCAAAGTCCCCGCACGATGAACACGACGATTCCCAGATACGCCGCCGCGGTGACGCCGTTGAACACGACCACCCACACCCAACCGCTCACCAGAAACCCCCTCGACCGACCCAATCGACACGCCGGAGGCGCTGTGGGACCCGAGAACTGCACGGGTCGAATCAGTGTGATGTCGCACAGATTAACCCGGCCCGACGCAGGGTCCGTGCGCGGTCAGCGACGGATCGCGCGGAAACCGTGCACCGGGTGCGGCACTCGCGGCGCGCCGTCCGCACCGGGTACCGAGACGGCGTCGAGATAGGCCCGCACCGGACCGCGGAGTGCGGGGGTCAGCCGAGCCTGCACCGCGAAGTCGAGCACCTCGTCGCTCGCGGAGGCGAGGTCGACCAGGGCGTCCAGGGTGAGCGCCTCGTCGAGGAGGATGCCGGCGTCGACGAAGGACTTCTCGATGTCGGCGCTGAACCACTGCCGATGGTTTTCCAGCGGCGGAGCGAGGACGCCGACGAGAGCGTTCAGCGCGCCCAGCGGTGCGATGAGCACCCACAGTTCGCCTCCCGGCCGAAGGAGGTCGAGTGCGCCGCGCAGCGTCTCCACCGGATCGGTGACGTAGTACATCGAATGCACGAACATCACCACGTCGAACGCCTCGTCCAGCGGGGCGTCGGCGAACGAGGCGACGTGGGCGTCGACGTGGAGCTCGTCCGCATTCAGCGCCGCCAGCCTGCGACCGAAGTTGTCCGCGCTCGCGAACCAGGGGTCGACGCCTACGTAGCGCACCGGTCGCCCCGGCACCGCCCGCACCAGTCCCTCGGCGAGCCTCGCGTCCAACGAGCCGTCGCCGCACCCCACCGACAGCACCGAGATCGGTCCGTCCCCCCGCCCGCTCAATCGGGCGGCGAGGTGGTCGGCGATCAGGCCGCGCTGGTCGGAGAGCAATTCGAAGGCCGCGTGACTGCGGGCGTAGGCATCGGGCTCGAGTCCGGGCAGGGCCGCGGCACCGTGCCGAGCCGCACGCACGTCGTCGAGAAGTACGGCTGCGGTGTCGGTCGACGAGGTCGGCGCTAGGTTGGACATCGACACGAGTCAACCACGACGCCGTCATCCCGGTGCCTGGTCGGCGACGAAGGAGTGATGTGAGCAGCGGAGATACGGCCGACCGAAGTCTCGAACACTGGAGCGAGGCCGGACGAACGGGCATGGAGGCGTTCTACGCCCTGGCCACCGAGGACTACCGACAGCTGGCCCTGGCCGCCGACTGGCCCGCACTGCTCGCCGAGCACGCACACGACGGCTGGTCGCTGCTCGACGTTGCCTGCGGCAGCGGCAAATTCCCCACCGCTCTGCGTCTCCACACCGATCTGTCCGCCGTGCCCGACGTGGCCTACGACCTCCTCGACCCGTCGGCGTTCTCGGTCGCCGAGGCACGCGGAGCGCTGGGCGCGCCCTTCGTGGCCCGGAACGACCTCGTGATGACCCTGCAGGACCTCCCCGCCGACCACACCGGCTACGACATCGTGTGGGCCACCCACGCGCTGTACGCGTTGCCGCCGGCCGAGCTGGACACCGCGGCCCGGCGGTTCGTGGACGCGCTGGCCCCCGGCGGTCTCGGTCTGATCGCCCAGGCCACGGCCACGTCGCACTACCTCGCGTTCTACGACGCCTTCCGCGCGGGCGTGCGCGAGGCAACCCCGTACACGACGGCCGAGCAGGTGCGTGACGCGCTGGTCCGCGCCGGTGCCGACGTGCGCGAGCAGCGCATCACGTACAGCACGGGTACGTCCGATCGCGCCGTCGCGGAAGGCTTCCTCCAGCGGTGCGCCTTCGACGACTCCGTGTCGCTGGACGAGATGGAGGCGTCGCCCGTGCTGGGCGACTATCTCGCCTCCTGCCGCGACGCATCCGGTTCCTACACCTTCTCTCACGAGGCGGCCCTGCTGTGGCTCTGACGAACGAACGGCTCCCCGAGCAGAATCGCGACGGCGGCATCGACCAGGACTGGGCGGGCGACGATCAGGACTGGTGGGACTGGTACGTCACGCTGGCCGCCAACGACGGGACCCCCACCGAGCTGGTCGACGGTCCGGGCCTACCCGACGTCGAGCCGGCGACCGACGAACAGGTCGAGCGGGAGCTGTCCGAGCCTTACGACCTCGACCCCGCCGTGATCCGGGCTTTCGCACGCGATGCCTTCGTGCGTCTTCCCGCTGTGCTGTCGCCCGCCGTCGTGCGCCGTCTCGCCGAGCGGCTCGAGGTGCTTCTCCGCGCCGAACACGGTGACGACGTCGCCGGCAGATTCACCGCGCTGGAACAGATGTGGTTGCACGACGACGTGATGCGCGCCGTCGCGCTCTCGCCCCGCATCGGCGGTCTGGCCGCGGAACTTCTCGACGAACCGGCCGTTCGGCTGTACCACGACAACGCGCTGTCGAAGGAGCCCGGCTGCGGCCGCACTCCGTGGCACCACGACGCCGAGCACTTCCCGTTGCAGACCACACAGGCCGTGACCGCGTGGATGCCGATGTCCGCGATCCCCGGACGCATGGGCCCGCTGTCGTTCGCTCGTGGCCGCGAGGTGCTGAGCGAGGTGGCCGATCTGGAGTTCGACAAGGTCGGCACGTCCTACGACGAAGCCGTCTCTCGACGCTTCGGCGAGCGCGACGTCGCGGTGGAATCCGCACCGTTCGCGGTGGGCGACGTGTCGTTCCACTCCGCGCTGTGCTTCCACACCGCGGGACCCAACCTGACGACGCAGCCACGCCGAGCGCTGGCCACCACGTACTTCGCGGACGGCGCGCGGGTGGTCGAGTCACCGACGCTGATCAGTGGCACGTGGCGGGAGTTCCTTCCCGGTGTCGAGCCCGGAGGCCTCGCCGCGTCCGAGCTCAATCCGGTGGTCGGCCGACGGGGCTGAGTCGGGCCCTCTCACCCGCCGACGATCGCCCTCATCGCCACGTAGAACAGGGACGGGCCCAGCAGGCAGCCGACTCCGGTGTAGAAGGTGGCGGTCATGGCGCCGTACGGAACGAGGCGCTTGTCGGTGGCCGCGAGACCGCCGGCCACCCCGGACGTGGTTCCCATCAACCCGCCGTACGCCATCGCCGACTTCGGGTTGTTCAGACCGATGAGGCGCGCGAACATCGGGGTACCGACCATCACGAAAACCGATTTCACCAGGCCGGCCGCCACGGACAGCGCGATCACCTCGGAACTGGCGCCCACCGCCGTTCCGGTCACCGGACCCACGATGTAGGTCGCCGCACCGGCACCGATGGTCACCAGGGACTCCGCGTCGCGATAGCCGAAGGCCGCGGCGACGGCCGCGCCGACGACGAACGACAGCGTCACGCCCAACACGATCGACAGCACGCCCGTCACGCCGGCCCGCTTGATCTCCTGCAGGTCGACGCCGTAGGCGGTGGACACGATGGCCAGATCGCGAAGCATCGAGCCGCCCATGAGAGCCAGCCCGGAGAAGATGGCGACGTCGGCCAATCCGTTGTCTCCGCCGGTCGACACACCTCCCCAGTAGGCGAGTGCGAGACCGAGGATGATCGCGATCGCGGATCCGTGCAGCCGGCCCCGCGTCAACGTCTTGGACAGCCAGCCCGACAGCAGCATCAGTGCCCCGACCACCACGAAGGCCAGCAGCAGATTGTTCCTCTCGAAGACCGAAGCGAACAGTTCCATCTCAGGCCTCCTGCATTTCTTCCTCGGTCATCGGAGGCAGCGGTTCGGCACGTTCGCCGATCCGCGCCAGCAACGGAACCATGGCGGCACCGGCGAGGAGGGCTCCCAGGCCCGCCAGGAGAGCCATCGGGCCGCCGGTGATGGCGGTCGCGACGTTCTGGATGGATGCCATCGCGATCACGATCGGGATGTACATGGCGCTCCAGAACAGAACGCCCTGCTCACTTGCCTTCGGGAACTTGCCTTTTCGACGCAACCAGTCGGTGGCGAAGATCAACATGATCATCGCGAATCCGACGCCGCCGACATTGGCGTCCACACCCAGCATCACGCCGAGCAGTTCGCCGACGATAGTGCCGGACAACATGCACAGCGCCAGCGCTGCCACTCCGTAGAGAACCATCATGTACTCCTGAGGATGAGAAGGAATTAAGCGTCGACGCCGTCGAAGAGACCGGCATAGTTCTTACGAAGTTCGGCCTTCTGCACCTTGCCCATGACATTGCGAGGAAGGGCGTCCACCATGCGCACCGCGCGTGGATGTTTGAAGCGGGCGAGATCACCGGCGATGTGGTCCATCAGCTCGCGATCCTGCGGCTTCTCGCCCGGCCTCGGGACCACCAACGCCACCACGGTTTCGCCGAACTCGGGGTGCGGTACGCCGATGACCGCGGACTCGAGCACCGAGGGATGGCTGTCGAGCAGCTCCTCGATCTCCTTGGGGTAGATGTTGTATCCGCCCGAGATCACCAGATCCTTGTCCCGCCCGACGATGCACAGGTAGCCGTCCTCGTCGATGCGACCGAGGTCGCCTGTGACGAAGAAACCGTCCGACCGAAACTCCGAGGCCGTTTTCTCCGGCATCTGCCAGTACCCGGAGAAGACGTTGGGTCCGCGGACCTCCACGATCCCGACGGCACCGTCGTCCAGCACGTCTCCGGTCTCTCGGTCGACGATCCGGATCTCCGTGCCGGACAGTGGCTTTCCCACGGTGCCCGGCTTTCGTGGTCCACCCTCGTAGGGGTTCGTGCTGTTCATGCCGGTTTCGGTCATGCCGTAGCGCTCGAGGATCGCGTGACCGGTACGAGCCGCGAAGGCCTCGTGGTCGGCGGCCAACAGCGGCGCGGACCCCGACACGAACAACCGCATCGACGTGCACAGCTCCGGAGTGAGTCTCTCGCTCTTCGCCATTCGGGTGTAGAAGGTGGGCACTCCCATGAGAACCGTGGACTGTGGGAGCAGGTCGATGATCGTCTCGGCGTCGAACTTGGGCAGGAAATGCATCGATGCACCGGCCGCGATCGTCATGTTGGCTGCGACGAAAAGCCCGTGGATGTGAAAGATCGGCAGCGCGTGGATCAACGTGTCTCGGGACGTGAACTGCCAAGCGTCGAGCAAGGCCTCGCAGTTGGACGCCAGGTTGCCGTGAGTGAGCACCGCCCCTTTGGAGCGCCCCGTGGTGCCGGAGGTGTACAGGATTGCCGCGGGGTCGGTCGCCGCGGCGTCGACGACGTGGTCGTCCCGGTCCTCGTCGCTCAGCAGCGTGCCGTCCGCGGACTCCCCCAGGGTCTCGAGGACGAGGACCCCCTCGTATTCGGCGTAGTCACTCTGCCGATCGGGCGCACAGACCAGCACCCGCGGTCGAGCGTCGCCGAGGAAGTACCGCATCTCCGCGCCGGTGTACGCGGTGTTCAGCGGGAGGAACACGCCGCCGATCTGGAGTGTCGCCAGGTACAGCGCAATTGCCTCGGGGGACTTGGGTACCTGCATGGCCACCCTGTCTCCCACCTCGACGCCGTCGGCGCGCAAACGAGCTGCAATCCGATGAGCGGTGTCGGCGGTGTCGCCGTAGGTGATCGTGCGTCCCTCGGGTAGCTCGAACAGCGGCGCGTCCGGCCTGGATCGCACCTGTTCGGCGAACAGTCCGTGGATGGTGGTCTCGTGTGCCATCGGTGGTGCCTCTCTCTTCTCGGTCGGGTCGTGTGGTCGGTGGAATCCTGTGGTCGGTGGGATCCTGTGGTCGGTGGGAATCAGGGGCGGGCAGGCGCATCCGTGTCGGCGACCGCATCTGCGAGTGCTTCGAGCGGCCCACCGACCGCCACGTGGCGACGTCGGACGAAATCCTCGTGGCGGTGCTCGAGTTGGTCCGGCTCGTACTGGTAATTGACCATGGCCCCGTAGGACTGCCGCCACGCCTGCGGCGACGCGTTCGCCGGCCAGTTCAGTCGCCAGGCCCTCGCCCCGTTCCCCAGATGGAATCGAGCCACGGGGTCCACCGGTCGCCCGTCGGCCCGTCGCTCGACGGTCAGATACCTCAGCAGGGCTGGGAACAATGTCTCCCTGATGTCCTCGATGCGGTCCTCGTCGAGGAGATCCGGATCCTCGACGGCCTCGAGACGATCGGCGAGCGAACGCAGTTCTGCGTCGCTGGCCCCCCGGTCGTCGAGCCATCGGCGAAAACCGGGAATCGGTGAGAGGGTGACGAATTCGCGCAGATGTGGCAGCTGCCGGCTCACCTGTTCGATGACCTGCTTGATCAGCAGACTCCCGAAGGACACACCGGCCAGCCCGTCGAGGGCATTGTTGATGGAGTAGAGCGCGGCCGTGTCCGCCACCGACGGGTCGAGCTCCTCCCCCTGCTCGAGCAGGGGGCCGACCCGGCTGGGAACGCCACGAACGAGTGCGACCTCGACGAAGATCAGGGGGACATCTCCGGTCGCGGGATGAAAGAACGCGTAGATGCGTCGGTCTGCGGGGTGAAGCCGCCGACGTAACTCCTCCTCGGTCGCCATGGGGTGGACGGTTTCGTAGTGCATCAGATGGCGGTGCAGTTCCGGAGGCGAATCCGGGGTGACCTCGGCCATCGAGAGGAATCCGCGGTTGAACCAGGACGTCAGCAGGTGGTGGAAATCGTGGTCGAGGAGACGAAGGCCGGGGTGATCGCGCATCAGTCGACGCAGGTCCGCACGCATCTCGACCAACGCGAGAGTGGCGCCGGGTGCGTGGTTGATACGGCGTAGCAACTGCTGACGAGCGGGCTCGACGGCCCGGAACAGTTCGATCATCTCGTCACCGGCATCGGCGTCGGCGTCGGTGTCGGCGCTCTCCCACCGATGAAACGCGGTGCGAACCCTGTCTGCATCGACGCCGTAGACCGTGGTGACGTGCTCGAAGAAGCGCAATTTGCCGCAGTCGTCGAGGTCGGCGTAGGCCTTCAGCGCTTCCGCGGCGACCGCTCGGATGGATGCCTCACCCACGTCACCCATCAGGATTTCGCACGCGTCGAGCAGCCCGGTCAGCGATCGGACCTCTTCGCTTCTCATGTCGAATCCTCTCGGGGGTCGATGCGCACGGCTGTGTGCATGTGCGCCACACCGTATTCATGCACGTCGGTGATATATATAACAGTGACCGTAGCGGATAGATGTGAGCTGCACCACCCCTCTCATCGGATAATCTCGAGCAAGGAGGCCCACATGATTCGAGTTCCCGAGTCTCAGCGAGTACGAGACGCGCTGGAGAACGCCGTCGTGGACGGCCATTACCGGCCCGGCGAACGCCTGGATCCAGCCCAGCTGGAGAAGGAGTTCGGCTGCTCGCGCACCCCGATTCGCGAGGCGTTGCAGGCGCTCGAGCGCTCCGGGCTGGTGCAGATTCGGCCGAAGCAGGGCACGTACGTCACCGAGTTGGGCATCTCGGAAGTAGCCGAGCGCTTCGAGGTCATGGCCGAACTCGAGGGGATGGCGGCGCGACTCGCCGCCGGCCGCATCGAACGCGAGTCTCTGGCCGAACTCGAACTCGCACTGCAGGAATGCGAGGAACACGCGCTCAGTGGTGACGCGGACGCCTACTACTACGCCAATGCGCGGTTCCACGGCATCATCAACGACTCCTGCGGAAACGAGTACCTCCGCCAGCAGGCGCAGGCACTGAAGCGAATTCTGCAGCCTTACCGACGGTTACAGCTGCGCGTCCCCGACCGGATGCGACGCTCGATGGCCGAGCACAGGGTCATTGCCGACGCCATCTCCGTCGGCGACGCGGCGGCCGCCGAAACCGCCGCTCGCGACCATGTACTGGTGCAGGTCAAGGAGTTCAGCAACCTGGTGCGTACCTGGCGTCAGCTCTCGGCGAGCTGACGACACCTCGGCTGTTCATCACACCCCCACCCACCCGACACCGCGGAGTCGGATCGGCGCCATCTGCAGTGGATACCACCAGTTCGCATACCGGACCGTGACCGATCACGGCCCACACCAACACCTTTCAGGAGCGCACATGATCACCCACCTCGCGAGCTTCGTCGATTTCCTCGGCGCCCTCTCCGACATCTTCGGCGGCGCCGGCGATGTGATCGACGGACTGAGCTTCTTCAGCTGACCCTCACCACCGATGCACGTCGAGCCGATCACGCATTCGTGGTCGGCTCGACTGCTGTCAGCGTCGTCTCGACGTACGATCCTCCCCATGACCTGGGAAACTCATCCGGTCACACCGGACCGGTTCGACGACTTCGGCGACGTGATCAATCCGAATCGACGACCCACGCACTGCTGGTGCCTGTCCCACCGGTTGCCCGCGGCCGAGATCGAGTCACTCGGCGAAGGCAGTCGGGAAACGGCGATGCGGCGGCTCACAGAACGAGAACGCCCACCCGGCGTGGTGACCTACCGCGACGGAGTACCCGTCGGGTGGTGCAGCATCGGTCCGCGCTCGCAGATTCCGCGCCTGGAACGCAGCAGACTCATCAGGCCGCTCGACGACATTCCCGTCTGGAGCATCATCTGCGTCGTCGTGCGGTCCGGACATCGCAGGCAGGGAGTGACGACGGCGATGCTCGACGGCGCGGTTGCGTACGCGGCTGCGAACGGCGCTCCTGCCGTGGAGTCCTATCCGGTCGATCCGACCGGCCGAATGGACCTGACCATGGCCTTCGTCGGCACCCGAAAGATGTTCGCCAACGCAGGTTTCGAGGTAGTGGGTTCCACTGGAGCCGTGGCGTCGAAGATGCCCAGAATCGTCATGCGTCGAACCTGCTCGACCTGATCGTGGAATCAGCTCGCGCGCCGACGACCACACTCAGGCCCGGCACGGCCGCCCGTCGAGAGCAACGGCTGACCCGCAATTCTCCCGCCCGACGACGCGGGAATCACCGAGGCACCGACATGGAGCCACGAAAGAGGATGTCCAGCAATTGTCGTCGCGCCTCGGTCGGTGACATCTGCCCGTCCACCACGTGTCGTGCCATCGTGGTGATGCCCGCGATGACCAGCCCCGCCAACAGGTCGACGTCCACATCCGGTCGCAGCCGCCCGTCCTTCCGCAGAGCCGACAGCAGTCCAAGAACGTCGCGGCGAAATCGCTCGATGTGAGTCCTGACCGCCTCCGGTGGAGAACCCAGCGCCGCGGCCGTGAGCAGCGCCCTGGTCGGCGATTCGGCGAAATAGTTCAGCTGAAGGTCGATGTAGTCCCCGAGCACCAGGATCGGGTCGGCACCGGCACCCGCGTCGAGGACGCCCTGGAGCAGAAAGTCGACCCGCGAGACCTCCTGATGCACCCAGGCTTCGAGGATTCGGGCAACGTCGGGGAAATAGCTGTACAGAGTCGGCCGCGACACCCCCGCACGCCCGGCGACGGCCGACATCGTCACACGGGTGGTGCCGTGAAGATCCGCCAGTTCGATGGCCGCCGTCATGATCCGATCGCGCGCAGACGGACCACTGTTCGTCGCCATCGAGACCTCCTCACCGCTCCTTGTCAGCAGCCTTACAACCTGTAAGGCTAGCGGGTATGGCCCGCACACCGCATCCACGTTCCGCCCACCAGAGGGAGTCGGGGCCCGAGGCGACCGATGACCACAGCCTCGCCCCGAACCGGGCGCGCCGACTGCGCATCTGGAACATCTCGCTGTCGGTGCTGCACGCCGTGCAAGCGATCGCAGTGCTTCTCATCGCATCCGACTTCGCCATCGACCTGACCACCGCATACCCCGCGGGCCCACCCGGAACCAGGGTTCCGGAAGCTCAGTCGGCGTTCGCGGTGCCCATCGGAATCGCCGTTGCGGTCTTCCTCGCGCTCGCCGCGATCGACCACTTCCTCAGCGGAGTGCCGCTGAGAAAGACCTACGAACAGAATCTGCGACGCGGGATCAATCCGTTCCGATGGATCGAGTACAGCATCAGCGCCACGATCATGGTGCTGCTCATCGCGCTGTACGCCGGCATCACTCAGGTCACCGCCATCATCGCGATCATCGGCGCCAACGTCGCGATGATTCTGTTCGGCTGGCTCCAGGAGCGTACGAGCACCCCTGAGCGCCGACCGGATCTCACCGCCTTCTGGTTCGGCTGCATCGCCGGAGCCGCGCCATGGGTGGCGATCACCGTGAATCTCGCCGGTGCGTCGGAGGTCCCATCCTTCGTGTTCGGCATCTTCGTGTCGCTGTTCGTCTTCTTCATGAGCTTCGCCCTCAACCAGTGGCTTCAGTACCGACAGATCGGACCGTGGAAGGACTACGCCTTCGGTGAATTCGTCTACCTGGTCCTGAGTCTCGCCGCGAAGTCCGCGCTGGCCTGGCAGATCGTCGCCGGCTCCTTGGCGTGATCCGCCGCGCTCGCCTCGGACGCGTACACAGGCTGCACACAACCGTCCACGAAATGGCCGGATGTGACACGGAGGGCATGGTTGTGTGCAGCTGATGCAGGGTGACGCAGCCGGGTGTGGGCGTGAGCACTCAGGATCTCGCGCCGACTCGTCCGCGTCCTCACAGGAAACGTCCAGTTTCCTCGCAGCTGCTCGGGAGGAACCGAACCTACGGTTCTCACCATGACCTTCTACACAGGCCGAAAGGCTCTCGCTTCCGTCGCAATCATCGGCAGTCTCCTGCTCGGTGGGTGCAGTTCCGCAGTCACAGAACCGGTCTCGTCGGACACCACCTCGCAGACCGCATCCGCCACCGACTCCACCGCGACCTCCACCGACTCCACCACCACCGCAGCCACCGTCTCCGACAGCGCCGCAGCCGCCGAGGCGTTCCTGTCCACACTCTCCGACGAACAGCGCGAACAGGTTCTGTACGCCTACGACGACGAGACGAAAACGACATCGTGGTCGAACTTCCCGGTCACGTTCGTCGATCGCGCCGGACTGAACCTGTCGGATCTCACCGACGAACAGCGCGCGGCAGCGATGAACGTTCTCGACGCACTTCTCAGCGACGAGGGTTACGCCACCGTCACCGGCATCATGGGCGGCGACGAGTATCTGCACGAGAACAGCGCATCCACCGAGGATTCGCTCGGCGAGTACTACATCGCCTTCTTCGGCGACCCGTCCGACACGTCGGCGTGGGAAATCCAGTTCGGCGGTCACCATCTCGGCATCAACGCCACCCTCGACGGCGCCGCCGACGCGATCACGTTCGCGCCGACGCACCTCGGTATCCAACCCGCCGTGTACACGGACGCAACCGGCATCGAGGTCGAACCCTTCGACGGCATCTACACCACGGCTTTCGCGTTCTACGACAGCCTGACCGACGAACAGAAGGCCGAGCTGTACCAGGGCGACAGCGTGTCGAACATGGTGTGTGCGCCGGGCAGCACCTGCGACTACCCCACCGGCACAGGGATTTCGGGCGCCGACCTGACGGAGGAACAGAAGCAGCTGCTTCTCGACGTCATCGCCAACTGGGCCGGTCTGGCCGACGAGGAGACCACCGCCGACGCCCTCGCGGACATCGAATCCGGCCTCGACACCACGTACGTGAACTGGTCCGGCGCAACCTCCTACGACATGAGCCAGGGCGACGGCATCTACTTCCAGATCTCCGGGCCCGAGGTGTACATCGAGTTCGCCGCTCAGCAGGGATCCGCCGGCGCAGACGTCGACGGCGTGACCACGTCCGGATGGGGCCATGTTCACACCATCTATCGCGACCCCACCGACGACTACGCGAGCAGCGCCACCCAGCAGGAAGCAACCGGAGGAATGGGCGCAGGCGCACCGGCAGGCGACGGGGGCACTCCGCCGTCGATGGGAACGCCACCGAACGGCTGACCACTTGATGACGGCACGGCATGATGACGGGTATGGATACGGTGCGAGCGGGAGTGCTCGATGTCGGCGTCGAACGGTACGGCGACCGGGGCGGCCCGTCCGTTGTTCTGCTGCACGGTTTTCCGTACGACACGCGGTCCTACGACGACGTCGCGCGGTTGCTCGCCGACACGGGTGCCGACGTGGTGGTGCCGTACCTGCGGGGGTTCGGGCCGACGCGATTCGTCGACGACGCCACGATGCGCTCGGGGGAACAGGCCGCCTTGGCCCATGATCTGCACGATCTGATCGAGGCGATGGCACTGGACCGTCCGATCGTCGCCGGCTACGACTGGGGCGGCCGGGCGGCGTGCGGTGTCGCGGCACTCTGGCCCGAGTCCGTCTCGGGTCTGGTCAGCGTGTCCGGCTATCTGGTGCAGGACATCGAAGCCGCCGTGGCGACGCCCGCACCGCCGCACCTCGAGAAGCGGTACTGGTACCAGTACTACCTGCACTCGGAGCGCGGCCGAGCCGGGCTGGCCGCGTACCGCGCCGAGATCGCGCAGACGCTGTGGACCGACTGGTCCCCGACCTGGCGGTTCGGTGACTCCGAATTCGGCGCCACGGCAACGTCGTTCGACAACCCGGACTTCGTCGACGTCGCGGTGCACTCGTACCGGCACCGCTACGGTCTCGAACCGGGAGACCCGCGGTACGCGGCGACGCAGGACGCACTGGCACTGCAACCGTCGATCACCGTGCCCACCCTCGTCCTCGATCCGACGGAGGACACGGTCGCCGCGCTCTACGGTTCGCCCGATCACGGGAAGCACTTCGCGGATCTGATCGACGTGCGCGCGGTCGACGCCGGTCACAACCCGCCGCAGGAACTACCCGGAGTATTCGCCGACGCCGTTCGGACGCTCGCCGAGGTCGTGAACGCTCGAAGACAGGCCTGAAGTCGCGAAGCAGGGTCCGTCAACGGCGCACGTCGAACACCTGCTTCTGCACACCGTTTCCGTACACCTCGTGCTTCACGAGCGTCAGCACGGTGGTGTCCTTGTCCGAGTCGCTGAACAAACGCGTTCCGGCACCGAGCAACAGCGGAAACACGAGCAGGTGGTATCTGTCGACCAGGCCGGCGTCGGCAAGTGACCGGCCCAGCGCCGCGCTGCCGTGCACGATGATCGGATCGCCCTCACCACTCCTGAGCTCGGCAACGTCGTCCACCGAACGCAGAACCGTTGCCGGCCAGCGGGAATCGTCCTCGGTGAGCGTCGTCGACACCACATAGCGCGGCATCGCGTTGTACCCGGCGAAATCGTCCATGGTCGGCCACACGGGCGCGAACGCCTCGTACGACCGGCGGCCCAACAACAGCGCGCCGGCCTCCTCCTGCTCGCGGCCCTTGATCTCGTACGCCGCCCCGTCGAACTCGACGTCCTCGAACGTCCACCCCGCGTTGCGGTAACCGGGTTCTCCCCCGGGTGCCTCCATCACACCGTCGAGCGATACGAACGCGGTGACGATCAACGTACGCATATGGCAGTCCCTCCTTCTTCACGCGCGACACTCGGCTGTGGTCGAACTGTAGGTGTCATCGAACGGGATTCATCGTCGACAAGGATCTATCGTCGAACGGCATAGTGCGCGATGATCACACCTGTCGTCGTGGGAATCGAGCGCACCAACTCGAGGTCGACGCGGTCCGCGGGGCCGAACAGTCGCGTCCCCGACCCCAACACGATGGGGTGAATCTGCAGCACGTACTCGTCGATCAGTCCCCCGGCGTGCAGGCTGCGCACGAGTTCACCGCTGCCCATGACGGTCAACGCCGTACCGGTGCGAGTGCGAACGTCCCGAACCGTGTCGACGGCATCGCCCGCGATCAGTTCGGAACGGGGAAAATTCAGCTGCGTGTCCCTCGACCGGGACACCACGTACTTCGTCGACTGCAGGAGAACGTCCGTGAACGGGTTCGGCTCGGGGGTGGTCGTCCAGTACCCCAGCATGTCCTCGTAGGTGCGCCGACCGAACAGCAGTGCGCCCTCCTCGCTCATGCCCTCGGCAGCGAACGACATCGATACCTCGTCCTGATAGCCGCGGCCCCAGCCACCGTGCGCAAAACCCCCACGCAGGTCCTCGTCGTCGCGGCCCGGGCCCTGCATGACGCCGTCCGCGGTCACGCTTTGGAAAACGGTGATCGTCGACATTCGTCGCATCCCTCCATCGTTGTGGGGTCCATCCACCTACTCCGACCGATGCGCAGCACAAAACTCATCACCGATCGGTCGGCAATGCTGTCCGCGCGGGCCGAAGCCAGGCGCCACCTTCGTCGGATTGGGCATCGCCTCTCCGGTCCGGCCGAAGGATCGTCGGTACGCGGACGGGCTCGTTCCCACCTGACGCGCGAAATGCTTACGCAAGTTGGCTGCGTTTCCCAGTCCGGTTCGCTCGGCAACGACGTCGACGGACAGGTCGCTCGTCTCGAGCAACTGTTGAGCGAAGCCGATGCGGCGCACCACGAGCCACCGGTGCGGGGTCGATCCCGTGGTGGACGAGAAGTGCCGCGCAAAGCTGCGGGGGCTCATCGACGCGCGGCGCGCCAGATCGACCACGGTCATCGGTTCATCCAGATGTTCGGCCATCCACGACAGGGTGTTCGACAACGGCCCCGGTCCGTTCGCCGCGGGCATCGGTGTCTCGATGTACTGCGCCTGACCGCCGTCGCGGTGCGGCTGCACCACCATCGAGCGGGCGAGCCGACCGGCGACCTCGGCGCCGTGATCGACTCGCACGATGTGCAGGCACAGATCGATGCTCGCGGCGCTGCCTGCCGAGGTGAGGATGTCACCGTCGTCGATGTAGAGCGCCGACGGCTCGACGGTGATCGACGGGAACGCGTCGGCGAACCTGTCGCACTCCGCCCAATGAGTCACCGCACGTCGCCCGTCGAGTAATCCGGCGCGGGCCAGGACGAAAGCTCCTGTGCACAGCGAGAGGATCCGGGTTCCGCGCGCGTGCGCTCGACGAAGTGCTGTCAGCACGGCCTCGGGTACGGCGTCCGCGTCGTCGCACGGCGGCACCACGACGGTATCCGCTGCGCGGAGCGACGCCAGGCGGCGCGGGACCTGCATCGTCAGGCCGTTGTCCATGCGTACCTCGTTCGAGACAGCGCAGACCACGGTGTCGTACCAGTCGGTGAGCTCCGGCCCGTCGTGGGAACCGAATACGTGTACCGCGACGGCGAATTCGAACATCGAGAGGCCGTCGAAGGCCAGGACGGCGACGCGCCTGCGGGCGGGGTTGGCAGGATCGGAGCGCACATGGTCATCATTGCCACTCGTGTCGTCGACCGCAACGGAGCAACATGGCGATCGCAGGAACGGACCAGGCAGATTCGGCCGCCGCCGACGACACTCGACAAGGAGTCACGACATGGGTCTTCGACTCTCGCACACGACGTTCGATGCATCGAACCCGTACGAGATCGCCGAGTTCTGGCGGGTTCTGCTGGACTGGCACATCACCGAAAATGACAGCTACCGGCCAGGATCCGACGAATGCTATCTCGTCGATCCCGACGGCAGCACCACCGTGCTCTTCATGACCTGCCCTGACCCCAAGACGGTCAAGAACCGAGTTCATCTCGATATCGTGCCCACCCGAACCTCCACGCAGAGCGACGAACTGGCACGAGCGATATCACTGGGTGCGACTGTGGCAGCCGACCTTCGCGACGACCACGGGTGGGTGGTCATGGCGGACCCGGAAGGAAACGAGTTCTGCATACTCAGCGCGCGAGAGGACGCGTAGATCCTCACGATCGGTGAAGCCTCACGAACCGGATACGTCTGCCTCGGCCGGTGCGGCCGACTCACGCTCGTGCGGTCGATACCGCGAGTCCGAGTCGGTTCCGATTCCGAGTCGAGGTCAGGTGGTCCTGCCGACGTGACGATCGAGGAAGGCGATCTGATCGGTCACGATGCGCTCGAAATGCGGTTCCAGATAGGGCTCGAAGTGGGTGCAGTCGTAGGACAACACCTCGCCGCGCGGGATGCGGGCCACGATACGCTTCGCCTTCGCGTAGGGAGTGACGTCGTCGCGCATGGCGAGCTGCACCAGAGTCGGCGCGGTGATGGCCGCGACGGTGCGCCCCGGTGAGTACAACGGGACCCGCAGCGCGATGCGGGCAGCAACGTCGTTCTCGGCCAACAGTTCGTCGCGCTTGTCTCCGGCCATGCGCATCACCAGGTCGTACGCGCCGGGGGACGTCATCATCGCGACCTCACCGGGGGTCCCGACGGACTTCACCCGGTATGGAGGCCGACCCAGCCACGCGCCCACCTGATCACGCACCGCCGCCAGCGCCAGCCGGGCGACCAGCGCCGGGGACTGTGCGAACGCGGACGCGGGACCGGTGACGTGGGGCACCTGCACGATCGCGGCCGCCAGGTCGTGGTCCCGCGACGCCAGATCCAGGACGTGGCCGCCGCCGAACGAGGACCCCCACCCCACCACCCGCGAGGAGTCCACCCCCTGGAGGCTGCGTGCGTAGGCGACCGCGGCACGCCAGTCGGCCTGCTGAGCGGCGACGTCGAGTACCCGGCGCGGCTGTCCGGCGCTCGCCCCCCAGTACCGGTAGTCGAAGACCAACGCCGCGTACCCGGCCTCGGCGAAACGGGAGGCGTACGCGTCCAGGCGGAGTTCGCGGAACGCCCCGAACCCGTGCGCCAGCACCACGATCGGCGGATTCGTCACCCCGCCGGGCCGGTACAGCCATCCCGCACACGTCACACCCTGCGACGAGAAGGTGACGTCCTCGCGGACGTAGGTGTGGCGGGGCTCGGTGCCCTCGGGCGAACCCTGCTCGTTGATCGACATTCAAGAAAGATAACAGCGTCTTGAACGGGACTCAAGAAGTTTCTGCGACGGTTCCACCCACACGCGTCGTCGCGGTCGGGCCCTAGTTCTTGAAGGGGTTGAGCGCTCGGCCGAGTGCGTAACCGGCCCGCAGCGGAACGGGTCTGACCGCTGCAGCGGCGACCTTGTTCATCGTGCCCGGTATGCACACCGGATTGCCCTTCTCCACCGCGTCCCACGCCTCGCGAACCACCGCGTCGGGCTCCTGCCACAGGAAGGCCGGGATCTTGCCCGACGCAGACTCGCGAGTGCCCATGACGTCGTGGAACTCGCTGTGGGTGAAGCCCGGGCACAGGGCGGTGACGTGCACCCCGTACGGCTCGAGCTCCATGTTCAACGCCTGAGAGACGTTCAGTACATAGGACTTGATGCCGGTGTAGAGCAGGCTCGACGCGGGAGGCATCAGCGCTGCGAGCGAGGAGACGTTCACGATGCGGCCGTACCCGCGCTCCTTCATTCCGGGGACGACGAGGTGGGCCAGTTCGGTGACCGCGGTGATCATCACCTGGATCTCGTCACGCAAGTCGGTGAACGGGGTCTCGGCGAACGCCTGCTTGCCGGACAGGCCCGCGTTGTTGATCAAGATGCCCACCTCCCGTCCCAACTCCGCGATGCGGTCGACGATCGCCTGCGGTGCCGCCCGGTCGGTCAGATCCGCGGCGACCACGTCACACCGGACCCCGTGTCGGGCGGTGAGTTCCTCGGCCAGCGACGCGAGTCGATCCTCGCGGCGAGCGACGAGAACCACACCGATGCCGCGCCCGGCCAGGTGCCGCGCGAATTGTGCGCCGATCCCCGACGATGCTCCGGTCACCACGGCCGTTCGAGCTGCTGATGTCATCCGATCCTCCATGTCTTGATCAGCGGTCAAGAAAGCATCGTGACACGTTCGGGCGCACTCCGGGGCGAATCGATCAGGAGATGGCCGTCATCTCAACGCTCTTCTTGGACGTCGTGCAAGAGGGTGCGCCACCCCGCGCACCGTGAGACTAGAATTTCGTGATGCCAGCCAACCGTCGTCCCCGAGCACGGGCCGAGAAGCGAGACGAGATCATCGCCGCGGCGCGCCGGCTCTTCGTCGACCACGGCTACGACGAGACCGCGTTGAGCAGGATCGCCACCGATGCGGGCGTCACCACGAACACCGTCTACTGGTACTTCGCCGACAAGGACCACCTGCTGGTGGCCGTCCTCGAGGAGATACTCGCCGACGCCCTGTCTCGATTCGAGCCGATGGCACAACGCCCACTGGCAGACAAGATCATGTTCGTCGTCGAGGAGTTGTCGGCGTTGCGCAACCTCGTCGACACCGTGCACTCACGGCGTTCGGCGTCACCGGTGATCGATGGGTTCCATACCGAATTTCACGAGATCGCCGACGCTCTGACCCGCGCCGACATGCCCCCCGAACACGCGCAGGCCGCCGGCAACGTCGTCGCCTTCGTCGTCGAAGGCCTGCTCACCCACCCCCGCGACGCCGCCGAGCAGCGATCGATCGTCGACTTCCTCGTCGACCGAGTCGCCGCACCCTGACCCCGCTGCTACGCAAAGGTGTAGTGACTCAGCGGGAATCGTCGGCTCCGCCACGCTGCCTCGGGCGTGGTGGACGCACGGAAGGGCACGTCGCCCTGCTTGGTGAAGTAGTAGCTGTTGGCGTTCGAACACGTCGGATCGTTGAACACCTGTCGGGAACGGCGCGCGATGATCGAGGACATGTACTGGTCCTGGGCTTGCGCAGTGACCTCCGCTGATGCCGCATCCCGACGCCGGGCCTCGGTGAGGACCCGGACGATGTGCGCGGAACTGTTCTCCACCAGCGTGAAGAACGACGCGCCGTTGTAGCCGTAGGGGCCGAACACCGTGAAGAAATTCGGGAAACCGCTCGTGGCGACGCCCTGGTACGTGTGGAACCGCATGGATTCCCAGTGCTCGGCGAGGTCGGTGCCGTCGGCCGACCGCAACGCGTACGTCGGAAGAGCATCGCGGTCGGTGACCTTGAAACCCGTGGCGAGGACGAGGACGTCGAGGTGGTGCTCGACGCCGTCCGTCGTACGGATACCGGTCGGGGTGATTGCCTCGATCGACGTGGTCTCCAACGCGACATTGCTGCGATCGAACGTCGACAGGTACGAGTTGTGGAAGCTGGGACGCTTGCATCCGAGTGCGTAGGTCGGTGTCAGCTTGTCCCGCGTCACCGGATCGGAGACCTGCGACCCCATGTACCGCCGAGCCGCAGCTTCGAGAAGCGTCGTCGCCGGCACCCAGGTGTGAAAGTGCGCGAGCACCGGGAACGTCGCTTCGACGAACGTCTGACTCGCCAGTCGCGCGATCCGACGGACACCCGGGACGGAACTCAATCCGACCTGCGCGGCCCGGCCCAGCGGAAAGTCCGGCTTGGGCAGGCACCAGATCGGGGTGCGCTGGAACACGGTCAGCTGTTCGACTTCGGGTGCGATCGCGGGAATGACCTGAACCGCGGTCGCACCGGTACCGACGATGCCGACGCGCTTGCCCGCGAGAGAGACCTCGTGATTCCAGCGGCTGGTGTGCATCGTCGTGCCGGCGAAGGTGTGCATACCGGCGATGTCCGGCAGCTTGGGCTGACTCAGCGGGCCGCCCGCGTGGATGAGCCACCGAGCGGTGAGATCACCTCGGCTGGTCTCGATTCGCCACTGCGCCGAGCGGTCGTCGAACGTTGCGGCGCGCACCCGGGTGTCCCACTGCAGATGAGAACCGAGGTCGTACCGGTCGACGATGTGCTCGGCGTACGCACGCAACTCGTGGCCGGGGGCGTAACTGCGCGACCACGTGGACTGCTGGTCGAACGAGAACTGGTAGCTGAACGACGGAATGTCCACCGCAACAACCGGATACGTGTTCCAGTGCCATGTCCCGCCGGGTCCGGTCGCGTCGTCGACGATCAGGAAATCGCCGAAGCCCGCCCTGAGTAGTGCGATCGCCGTCCCGAGGCCGGAGAAACCACCCCCGACGACGACGATCTCGTGATGTGTGGGCTGCAGATCCTCGGCCATCGGTCGACGCTCGCTTCTCGTTCGGGGCTGATGACGGGGCCACACTGAGTGCGACACCGTGTCCAAGACAATTATCCACGGACCGACGACGCCGAGGCGAGAACTCGACGATGTTCGCGCCGAACCCAACGGCCGGGTGTCGGCTCGTTGACGCTCGGTGCGCCATCGGGACTAACCCTGCGCATTTCGGATATCCGGACTCCTCGGGTCTCCGTAACGTCCCTCGCTACCGAGAGCCACCGAGATGTGACTCTCCCATCGCAAGGGAGCCCCCGTGACCACCGCAGACCTGACAGGACGCACGGCCATCGTCACCGGAGGAGCCACGCTGCTCGGGCGCGGAGTCGTTCAGGTGCTCGCCGATCACGGCGCGTCCGTGGTCGTCGCCGACATCGACGAAGAGAACGGCGGACTCGTCGCGAAGGAGTCGTCGAGCTCTGGGGCCACTGTCACCTTTCGTCGGGTCGACGTCACCGACGACGCGGCACTGGCGACTCTCGTCGCCGACACGGTCGCCGAACACGGTGGCCTCGACATCGTGGTCAACCTGGCCGCCGTCTACATCGACGACGGATTCGCAACCACGCGAGCGGATTGGCTCACGGCTCTGGACGTCAACGTCGTGAGCATGGTTGCCCTGGTACAAGCCGCGCACCCGCATCTGAAGGCAAGCCGACACGCGTCCGTCGTCAACTTCACGTCGATCTCGAGCTCGGTGGCACAGACCGGTCGCTGGGTGTACCCAGCGGGCAAGGCCGCGATTGCTCAGCTCACCCGATCGATGGCCATGGACCTCGCCGCCGACGGGATTCGAGTCAACTCGGTCAGCCCTGGCTGGACGTGGTCCGCGATCATGGACAACCTCTCCGGCGGCGATCGCGTCAAGACCGATCGGGTTGCCGCACCGTTCCACCTCACCGGACGCGTCGGTGACCCCAGCGAAGTCGGCAACGTCGTCGCCTTCCTCGCGTCCGACGCGGCCTCGGTCGTCACCGGAGCCGACTGGGCCGCGGACGGCGGATACTCCGCCATGGGTCCCGAGCAAGCCACTCCAGCCATTCCCCTTCTCGCCGAACAGGATCCCTCATGAGTGTTCACCGAATTCATCCCAGCAAGACCATCGCCATCGTCGGTGCCGGGTTCGCCGGACTGTCCTCGGCACGGGTATTGACCGAATTGGGGCACGACGTCGTCGTCTACGAGAAGGCCCCCGACGTCGGTGGCGTGTGGAGCGCGACGCGTCGTTACCCGGGACTCAAGACGCAGAACAACAAGGGCACCTACGCCTTGTCGGAGATGCCGATGCCGAAGCACTACCCCGAGTGGCCCTCCGGCGAACAGGTTCAGTCCTACCTCGAAAACTACGCTCGCACATTCGATCTGATGGACCGAGTGCACTGCGACACCGAGGTGGTCGACGCCGTCCCGACCCCTTCCGGCGGCTGGGACGTCACCACGAGACGTACGGATGCAGCGGTGCACGGAGACGAGCCGATCACCAACACCGAGCACGTCGATCATCTGATTCTCGCCAGCGGCATCTTCTCCGAGCCCTTCGTTCCGGCGTTCGACGGTGCAGACGTCTTCCTTGCGGCCGGGGGCGAGATCTTCCCCGCCGGGGACCTGCACAGCCTGGATCAGGTGGACGGCAAGCACGCGATCATCGTCGGATACGGCAAGTCCGCCTGCGACATCACCGTCGAGGTGTCGAAAGTCGCGGCCTCCACCACCGTGGTCGCACGCGAGCTGCTGTGGAAGTTGCCTCGCAAGATTCGCAACATCGTCAACTACAAGTTCATCATGTTGACCCGACTCGGCGAAGGTCTGTTTCGCTACCACTCGGTCAACGGCGTCGAAAGAGTGCTCCACGCAGCTGATTCCACGATCGCCGACTCGATGGTGTCCAGCGTGGGAAGTGTCACCACCAGGCAGCTCGGCCTGAAGAAGCTCGGCCTCGTTCCCGAGGGTTCGTTCGCCGACATCGCACGATCGACGGTCTCATTGGTCACGGAAGGATTCTTCGAGGCAATCGCCGACGGGTCGATCGATGTGCGCCGTGAAACGACCATCGTGCGTCTGCTCGAAAAAGACGGATATCCGCAGGCCGAATTGTCGGACGGCACGGTGATCCGGGCGGATGTCGTGCTCGCAGCCACCGGCTGGAAGCAGAACATCCCGTTCCTGTCCCCCGATGTACTGCGCCGGTTCACCGATGCCAACGGTGACTACGTTCTGCATCAGCAGATTCATCCCGTCGGGGTGTCGGATCTGAGCTTCGCCGGGTACAACTCCTCGTTCTTCTCGCCGCTGTCGGCAGAGACGTCCGCGTTGTGGATCGGTTCACTGCTCGGCGGCAACCACACACTCCCCTCGGACGAGGAGATGCGCGCATCCGTCGCGAAACGCCTTGCCTGGATGCGCGAACGCACCAACGGCAATCACGCGCGTGGGACCAACATCATTCCGTTCTCGGTGCACAACATCGACGAAACGCTCAACGACATCGGAATCAACGTGTCGATGCTGACGCGGGCGAAGCAGTGGCTGCTTCCGGTGAACCCGAGTGACTACCGTGGAATCGTGCAGACACTGAAGAAGCGGATCCACGGGTGACGACCCGCAGTTTCGACGCCGTCGTCGTCGGCGCAGGAATCAACGGAATGGTCGCTGCCGCGGAGCTCGCCGGCGCGGGGTGGTCGGTCGCGCTCGTGGACGAACGCGAGAAGCTGGGCGGATTCATCGCCTCGGACACGCTGACGCGTCCGGGTTTCGTCCACGACACCTTCAGTTCCTGGCACCCCCTGTTCGTCACCGGTGGTGCGTACGCGACTCTCGGGGATGACCTGCACCGTCACGGTCTCTCGTACTCCAACACCGACGGAGCTGTCACGGCCGCGGTGTCGGACCGTGGTGTCGCAGTGGCACACCGCGACCCGGCGCGAACCGCCCGAGACTTCGAGCACGAGCACGATCGCGTGGCGTACGCAGCGATGCTCGCGGACCTCGAGAGCTGGGCGCCCCACGCATTCGGTGCCCTGGGCTCGGAACTGCGGCCGTTCGACCTCGCTCGCCTCGGCGCATCGATGGCGCGCGCACTCGGCAAGGACGGCAGCGTCGAGATGCTGCGCGTGTCGGCGCAGAGCGGACGCGCGTTGATCCGTGAGCGCTTTCGTGGTTTCGAGGCCGATCATCTCTGGTCTCCGTGGCTCCTGCATGCCGGCCTGTCGCCCGACCACGCGACGGGTGGGCTGATGCTTCCGATCATGGCCTTCACCATGCACGCGGCCGGCCTTCCTGTGGTGACCGGCGGCGCGGACAACTTCGTGATCGCATTCGATCGCGTGCTCCGCGAGCGCGGGGTGACAGTGATACTCGGTGAATCCGTTCAGCACATCGAGATTCGGTCCGGTCGTGCCGTAGCGGTGCATCTGGCGGGCGAAAGACTCGCAGCTACACGGGCGGTACTGGCCTCCACAGCAACGCCCAGGCTCTACGACAACCTGCTCGATCCTGCTGTCGTTCCTGCAGCGGGTAGACGCGCGGCCGATCGGCATCGCCCGGGTCGGGCTGCGATGCAGCTGCATTTCGCGCTGGACCGTCCCCTTCGGTGGTCCGATTCCCGACTCGACGAGGTGCCGCTGGTACACATCGGAAGCGGCGCGTCCAGCACCGGAATCGCCTGCGCGCAAGCAGAATCAGGCCTGCTCCCCGCAGAGCCCACGATCGTCGTCGGTCAACAGTGCGTACTCGATTCCAGCCGTGCACCGACGGGCAAGGCAACGTTGTGGGTGCAGCTACAGGAGCTACCGTTCGCGCCGAAGGGTGATGCCGCGGGATCGATTTCGACGGACGGCACGTGGAGTACCGGTACCACGACGGCGTACGTCGATCGCGTCCTGGACTCGATCGAGCGCTACGCACCGGGCCTGCGTTCGACCGTACTGGATTCCTACTCCATCCCGCCGACCGCGCTGACGGCTGCGAACGCCAACGCCGTCTCAGGCGATCCCTACGGCGGCGCGGCCGAAATCGACCAATCGCTGCTCTGGCGCCCCGGCACCGGCACCGGCCACCGCACGGGAATCGACGGACTCTTCCACATCGGTGCCTTCACACACCCCGGACCCGGACTCGGCGGCGGCTCGGGCCATTTGGTCGCCCAGCACCTGCTCGCACCGTCTCGTCGCACACGCAGTGTCGATCGCGTGCGCAGCACCATCGAGAAATTCACTTCGGGACCATGACGAGGATCTGCGACAACGTGGCATGCGGGTGCGAGCTATCGGCTTGGCCCGAACAGTAACTTCGACAGAACCGACGAAAGGCTCGACCGATGACCGCTCCAACGACACCCTCGACACTGACCAGCCTGTTGACCGAGCTGGCGAACGGCGCGATCCGCGTCGTCGACCTGACGGCTCCCCTGTCGTCCACGACACCGGTGCTGGCACTGCCGGCACCGTTCGCGAACACGATCTCGCTGTCCCTCGAACCGGTCAGCGACTTCGACGATGCAGGTCCGGGCTGGGGATGGAACAACATTCACACCGGCGAGCACACCGGCACGCACGTGGATGCGCCCGCGCACTGGGCAACCGGCCGCGACGGTCATACCGTCGACACGATTCCCCCGTCTCGACTCGTCGGTCCCGCCGTCGTGCTGGACTTCACCGCCGAGGTCGCGTCGGATCCGGATTTCCTGCTCGAGCCGACTCATCTGGACGAGTTCGTGACGAAGAACGGGCCGCTTCCGGAGAACGCCTGGCTGGTCTTCCGCACCGGATGGAGTGCTCGCAACCAGGACGCGGAGACGTTCCTGAACGCAGACGACACCGGCCCACACAGTCCCGGCGTCTCGGTGGCAGGTGCGCAGTGGCTGGCCGAGTCGGCCATCTCCGGATTTGCCGTGGAGACCGTGGGAGTCGATGCCGGTCAAGGTGCCGCAATGGAACCGATGTTCCCCGTCCACCACTACCTGCTCGGCGCGGACAAGTACGGCGTCACCCAACTGCAGAACCTCGATCAACTCCCCGTCACGGGCGCAGTACTCGTAGTGTCTCCGCTCCCTATCGTCGGCGGAACCGGTTCTCCTGCACGCGTTCTCGCGTTCGTTCCGGCATGACGCGCACCGTTGCACACCTGGTGGCGGACGTGCTCGCCGATCTCGGCGTCGGCCACATCTTCGGTGTCGTCGGCAGCGGCAACTTCGACGTCACCAACGCCCTGATCGCACGCGGAATCCCCTACACGGCAGCACGTCACGAAGGCGGCGCCGCATCGATGGCCGACGGATTCGCCCGCCTCGCCGAGCTACCCGCGATCGTCAGCGTGCACCAGGGTTGCGGGCTGACGAACGCGATGACCGGTATCGGTGAGGCCGCCAAGAGCCGCACCCCCGTCATCGTGTTGGCCGCAGACGTCGCGGCATCGTCGCGATTGTCGAACTTCCGCATCGACCAGGACGCGCTGGCCCGCAGCGTCGGCGCTGTCTCCGAGCGGGTGCACTCGGCGGGGACCGCCATCGCCGACGTCACCCGAGCGTGGCAGACGGCCGTGCACGACCGTCGCACGGTGGTGCTCAACCTGCCGCTCGACGTCCAATCCGCTCCTGCACCGGACTACGACGGCACCGTCGCGCGACCCTCGGCTCCCCAACCGGTGCGTCCGGCGCAGTCGGCGGTCGAGCAGTTCGCGGCCCTGCTCGCAGGGGCGTCGCGGCCGGTATTCGTCACCGGCCGGGGCGGCCGCGGCGCCGGCCCGGAGATCTCGGCCCTGGCCGAGCATGCCGGGGCACTCGTGGCGACCTCTGCAGTCGCCAACGGCCTGTTTCGAGGCGAAGAATTCGATCTCGGAATTTCGGGCGGGTTCTCGGCTCCGCTGACCGCACAGTTGATCTCCGACGCAGACCTCGTGGTGGGGTGGGGTTGCGCGCTGAACATGTGGACGATGCGACATGGATCGTTGATCGGGGCAGATGCCCGCGTGGTCCAGATCGACGACACCGCTTCCGCACTCGGCGCGCATCGCCCGGTGGACCTCGGAATTCACGGCGACTGCGCCTCCACCGCGATCGACGTTCTCACCGAACTGAGTCGGAACTCTGCGGTACGCAACGGCTACCGGACGCCCCGGGTATCGACGGAGCTCGCCGCCCGTCGATGGTGGAACGACACCGAGACCGAGGACCTGTCCACGTCCGAGACCATCGACCCGCGCCCGTTCACGAAGGCACTGGACGAGATGCTGCCCAAGGACCGTGTCGTGGCCATCGACTCCGGAAACTTCATGGGGTATCCGTCGACCTACCTTCGCGTCCCCGACCACATGGGCTTCTGCTTCACGCAGGCGTTCCAATCGATCGGTCTCGGATTGTCCAGTGGCATCGGCGCAGCACTGGCTCAACCCGATCGCCTCGCCGTGATCGGTACCGGCGACGGTGGCTTCATGATGGGCATCTCGGAACTCGACACCGCGGTCAGACTGGGCCGTCCGATGCTCGTCGCGGTGTACAACGACGCGGCGTACGGCGCGGAGGTGCACCACTTCCAACACCTGCCGCAGGACGGAGCGCCTGCAGACCTGACGACTGTCACCTTCCCCGACATCGATATCGCCGCTGTCGCCCGAGGATTCGGAGCCCGCGGCGTGACGGTACGCAGTCTCGCCGACCTGGACGAGGTTCGTCGTTGGGCCGAATCACCGGAGGGGGTCATGGTGATCGACGCCAAAATTGCCGCAGACGGCGGTGCCTGGTGGCTGGCAGAGGCGTTCAAAGGTCACTGAAGCATGGAGGGGCCACTGAGCCGAGCAGTAGTATCGTCGATTTTCGACGATCGATACATCCTCGCAACATCCCGCGGCTATGATGGAGGTCACACAGCCCGGAAGGTGAGGACCGTCATGCCCGCTCTGCTTCGCCGTCACCCGGTGCTGGCCACGGCCGACCTGGACGAGGCGCGCTCGTCGGTCGGCCAGTCGTTCTGTCCGCATCGCCTGACGGTGAAGACACGCCACGGCGCACTGTCGGTAGTCCACAATGCTGCCTCGGTCGGTGGAATCGGCATCAACTACCTCCGCTACGGACAGGATGTGCGCATCACCCCCGGCACCTTCGAATCCTTCTTCCTCGTGCAGATTCCGCTCAACGGCACCGCGCGAGTCAAGGTCGGCGATACCGTCGTGCAATCCGACCGACGGTTCGCGTCCCTGCCGTCACCGACTCTGCACGTGGACATGGAATGGTCGGCCGATTGCGAACAACTCCTCGTGCACATCCCCCGCGACGCCGTGCAGTCGGCGGCGGAATCGGAGCCCGGGGCCTCGGCCGATCCCGTCGTATTCCACCCATTGGTGGACATGAACTCCCCGGCGATGTCGAGCTGGATGAGGATTGTCCACCTTGCCTGCGACGAGGCCGAGCGAGAAACCGGGATACTCTCCTCGCCCTTGGCCGCGAGTCACTTCGAGCAGGTCCTCGTCACTGGACTGCTTGCAGCGCAGCCGAACTCCTCCATGCAGTCGCCTCAGGCCACGCAAACTGCACTGACGTCCCGAACTGTTCGTTGCGCACTGGATCTGATCCACGAACAGCCCGAATATCCGTGGCGCGTCGCAGAATTGGCTACCAGAGTCGGCGTGGGTCCGCGAACACTGCAAGCCGCCTTCCAACGTGAGCGCGGAACGACGCCGCTCGAGGAACTACGAAGAGCTCGCCTGGCACGAGCGCACGCCGACCTGGTCGATGCGGCACCCGACGGCACCAGCGTCACCGAAGTTGCGACCAGGTGGGGGTTCTTCCACCTCGGTCGGTTCTCGCAGTTCTATCGCGCCGAGTTCGGCCTGAGCCCGTCTCAGACTCTCGCGTCCTGACCGGGCCCGGCCGGGGTCTTCACCAGACCGTGCAGAACCTCTCGCCACTCCGACGGCCAGGGTGCCGCAACGGCTCCCGAGACTGCCCGGTCGATGTGCACCGTCACGTACGAACCTCTCGCCGCGAGTTCACGGTCTCGCCCCTCGAATGCCTCACCCCAGATCGAGAACTCGAACCGCATCGACGACGACCCGAGGTGCGCAATGTCGAGGTCCGTCGTGACTTGCTGTCCGAAATACAACGGTGCGTGGAAATCGACCTCGTACCGAACTCGGGGTGCTACCGGGAAATAGCCGACGAGGCCACACTCGCGAACGAGTGCGGCCTCGGCGGATTCCACGAACCGGACGACTGTGCTGTTGTGGTAGATGCCCGCGGCATCGGTGTCCACCCATTCGACCCGGCCCGACAACGAGAAAGTCATGCAGGCACTGTACTTCTCGGTTGCCACCGCACATGGGCTGAGTGGTCGGAACCGTCCCGAAGCAACGACAGACGCGGCGGGACCTTGTCGGTACGAGAGGTCGGTGGACGTCGCCGACCCGCGTGCCACTGCGCAGGCCATTGCGCTCCGGGTCCTCGGTACTCCTGCTCCGCAGCAGCATGCAGCGTCCACTGTGGGTCGTAGAGGTGCGGACGTCCGAGTGCGCAGATATCGGCTCGGCCGGCCAGGAGAATGGAATTGACATCGTCGTACGACGAGATCGCCCCCACGGCGATGACCGCCACTCCTGCGGCTGCGGCCACCTCGTGACGTATCCGGTCGGCGAACGGAGTTTGATACGACCGTCCGAATGCCGGCTTCTCGTCCTTGGTCACCTGGCCGGAGGACACGTCGATAGCGGCTGCACCGTGTTCGACGAACGCCCGAACGATCTCGACGGCGTCGTCCACGGTGTTTCCGTCCGGTGCCCAATCGGTCGCCGAGATACGCACGGAAACAGGGAAGCTCGACGGGACCGCACGTCGGACTGCATCGAAGACCTCGAGCGGGAATCGCAGGCGGTTCTCCAGGCTGCCGCCGTAGGAGTCCGTTCTGACGTTCGCGACCGGAGACAGGAACGACGAGAGCAGATACCCGTGTGCCGCATGGACTTCGATCAGATCGAAGCCGGCGGCCACGGCACGCTCGGCTGATGCGACGAAATCGGCCACTACGACATTCATGTCCTCGCGCGTTGCCTCACGTGGAACATGGCATCCGTCGCCGTACGTTAGGGGCGACGGTCCGATCGGCTCCCAATTCCCCGCCTCGAGCGGCTCGTCGATTCCGTCCCACATCAGCTTCGTCGATCCCTTACGACCCGAATGGCCGATTTGGACCCCGATCTTCGCTGCACTGTTGGCGTGCACGAAGGAGGTCACCCGGGCCCACGCATCGCGCTGCCCGTCGGTCCACAGCCCCGGGCAGCCCAGCGTGATCCGAGCCTCCGGCGACACACAGGTCATCTCGGTCATGATCAGACCGGCCCCACCCAGCGCCTTGGACCCGAGATGGACGAGATGGAATTCTCCGGGCAGGCCGTCGACCGCCGAGTACATGTCCATCGGCGAGAGCATGATCCGGTTGACCAGGTCCAGTTCACCGATGCGCACCGGCTGGAACATGGCGGGCGCTGAATCGACTGCCGGTCCACCCGCAACGGTATCGGCGAACCGCTGCTGCACCAGTGCTGCGAACTCGCCGTCACGCTCACCGAGATTGTCGAATGTGATTCTGCGAGAACGGGTCAGCAGATTGAAGACGAACTGCGTGTCCTCCTGATCGGCGTAGAGACCGATGTTCTCGAACCACTCCAGCGAGGCCTGGGCCGCCCGCTGGGTGCTCTCCACCACCGGCTTTCGCTCGGCCTGGTACGCAGCCAGTGCGTCGGCGATGCTCGAATGTTCGTGCACGCAGGCGGCCAGGGCCAACGCGTCCTCCATCGCGAGCTTCGTGCCCGATCCGATGGAGAAGTGGGCCGTGTGCGCCGCGTCGCCCAGCAGTACCACGTTGTCGTCGAACCACCGCTCGTTACGAACGGTCTGGAACGACAACCACTTCGAGTTGTTGGTCAGAATATCGTGACCACCGAGATCGTCCGCGAATATCTCGCGAATCCGTTCGACCGCATACGTATCGGACACGCCCGGTGGCAGGTGCTGGTCCTCGGTCGCGTCGAGGCCGGCCCGCCGCCAGACATCCTCGTGCATCTCGACGATGAACGTCGAACCCTGATCCGAATACGGATACCCGTGGATCTGCATGGTACCGAATTCGGTATGCCGGACGAGGAACTGAAATGCCTCGAACACCTTGTCGGTGCCGAACCAGATGTACTTGTTGTCGCGACGGTCCAGCGTCGGCCGGAAAACATCGGCGTAACGGGTACGAACAGCGGAATTCAGACCGTCGCACGCGATCACCAAGTCGTAGGACGCCCGCAGAACGTCGGTATCGGGTGCCTCGCTCCGGTACTGCACCTCGATGCCCAGCTCGGCGACGCGCTGCTGCAGGATCGCCAGCAATTCTTTGCGACTCATCGCCGCGAATCCCTGTCCGCCTACTGTGTACGAGCGGCCGTCGATCTCGACATCGATATCCGTCCACCGCGCGAACCGACGCTCCATCTCGGTGTGCACGACGGCGTCGGCACCTTCGATACTGCCGAGTGTCTCGTCCGAGAACACGACACCGAAGCCGAAAGTGTCGTCGGGTGCGTTGCGTTCCCAGACGTCGATCCGATGACTGGGGTCGAGTTGTTTCGCGAGGGCGGCGAAATAGAGACCGCCGGGGCCCCCACCCACGATGGCAATCCTCATGATGTGCTCTCCTGTATCGTTTCGCGAAGCTTGAAGTGCTGAAGTTTGCCGCTCGAATTCCTCGGCAGAGCGTCGATGAAGCGAATTCGTCTGGGGTACTTGTACGGTGCCAGTTCTGCTTTGACGTGATCTTGAATGGATTTCACGACCGTCGAGTCTCGGGCCACTCCCGACCGAAGCACCACGAACGCGCTGACGATCTGGCCCCGTTCGGCATCCGCTTCGGCGACGACGGCCGAATCCACGACATCCGGATGCATATCGATGCACGCCTCGACCTCCGGAGCACCGATGTTGTAACCCGAGGACACGATCATCGAATCGGTTCGTGCGCAGTAGAAGAAGAAGCCGTCCTCGTCGCGGTAGAACGTGTCACCGGTGACGTTCCACCCGTTCTCCACCCGCTCGTACTGACGGTCGTCGGCCAGGTATCGGCACCCGACGGGACCGATCACCGCCAGCCGACCCGGTACGCCGGCTGCGACCGGTTCGCCGTCGTCACCGAGAATTTCGGCGCGATAGCCCGGCAGCGGCTTACCTGTCGAACCCTCCCGAATCTCGTTCGCTGCAGCGGTGGACAGAAAGATGTGCAACAGTTCTGTGGCACCAATTCCGTCGACGATCTCGAGACCGACCGCGTCCCGAATGCGGTTCCACACCCCCGCAGAGATGTGCTCACCGGCGCTGACCGCTGTTCGCAGGCCGGCCAGCTGCATGATCTTCCCGGCCTTGATGACCTGCTTGTATGCCGTGGGGGCGGTGGCCAGGACCGAGACTCCCTCGTTGACAACGACATCCGCCAGTGCAGCGGGAGTCACCGCATCGGTGAGCAGAGCGCAGGCACCGGCCCGCAGCGGAAACACCACCAGCATTCCCAGGCCGAAGGTGAACGCCATCGGCGCAGTGCACGCGACCACGTCGTCCGGCCGGAGGCCGAGACCGTGTGTGCCGAACGTGTTGTCGATCGAGAGCACATCGCGGTGGAAGTGCATCGTGATCTTCGGTGTCCCGGTGCTCCCGGAAGTCGGGCACAGCAACGCGACGTCGTCTGCCGCGGTATCGACGGCCACGAAGTCGGTCGGCTTGCCCGCCGAACGAACCATCAGATCCTCGGAATCGTGCCCTCCGAAGGGAACCACCACCAGTTCGGGATGCCCCTCGTCACGCACCGTCCGCAGATCCTGCGCGGACCGCGAGTCCACCAGTGCGATGACCGGCTTCGTCTTCTCCACGATCGGTGCCAGTTCGCGAGAGCGCAAGGCGCTCATCACCACCACCGCTATCCCGCCGGCTTCGACGATCGCGAGCCACGCCGCTACCGCGATCGGCGTGTTGGGCGAGCGCAGCAGGACGCGGTTGCCCGGCACGAGTCCGAGGTCCTCGGTGAGCACCCGAGCGATCCGGTGCGTGTGGTCGCGGAGTTCACCGAGCGTCCAGGCGATCCCGGCCGGGGTGCGAAGAGCATGATGATGCTCGCCGAACCGCTCGACAGCGCGCTCGATCAACTCGGCTCCCGCGTTGAGCCGCTCCGGATACTGCAGTTCCGGGGTCGTGAATTCGAGGACCGGCCACAACTCGGCGGGTGGAAGGTTGTCTCGCGCGAACGTGTCCACGTGTGCGCTGCGGGTGAGAGCTTGTACTGTGTCCGCGGTCATCGCACGGCTCCTGTCGTCTCGGCATCGATCATGCCCTCCTGGACGACGGTGGCCAGGTGGATTCCTTCGGGGGTGAAAAATTTGCCCATGCCGACTCCGCGCCCGTGATCGGCGGCGACTGCCTCCTGGGCGTAGAGCAGCCAACCGTCCATCGCCCCCGGCTCGGGCGTGCGGTGGAACCACATCGCGTGATCGAGACTGGCTGTGACGAGCCCCTTCTCGGCCCATGAATGCCCCAGTGCACGGAGCACGGGCTCGAGGATGGTGTAGTCGCAGACGTACGCGAGCGCGGCGAGGTCCCGCTGGGCATCGGAGAGACCGTCCACCGGACGCAACCGGTCGAAGGGGCGTACCCAGATGACCTGGTGTGGGCTTCGCCCGCCCTCGATTTCGAGGTACACCGGACCGGGGACGTGCCGCATGTCGAAGCTACGACCGACCGACCAGTACTCCTTGGAGACCGTGGTCATCGTGTTCTGCTCGGAGATGGTATGGCCGGCCAGGTATTGCTCCGACGTCGGAAGAGATTCGGGCGCAGGCACATCGGTGGGTACCGTGCTACTCAGCGATCCTCCGGGACCGCCGGCTGCGAAGGACACCATGCCGATGTAGGCGACCTTGTCGTTCTGATGAGCGCGCACCTGCCTGGTGGCGAATCGGCGACCGTCACGAATCACCTCGACGTCGTAGTGCACCTCCGCATCGATGTCGACGGGCCGCAAGAAATACGAGTGCATCGAGTTCATCGACTTGCCGTCGGTCACCGAACGCATGGCCGCGGCTGCCGCCTGAGCGACCATGTCGCCGCCGTACGCTTTGGGCCACGGACACGCCTGAGTCCGTGCGGTGAAACCGAGATCCGCACGACGCGGCGCGGCCTCGGCCAACGACACGCATCGGGTGAACATGGCGGAGGTCGCCACCGCTTGCGTCACGGTCGGTCCGACCAGTCGGGAAGCGAAGCGTCATCTACCACAGGAAGATTGACGACGATGTTGTCCGGTGTACGTGTAGTCAGCCAATGCAACGGCTGGGTGCGGCTGAGATTGCATTCGATGTGCGGCATGAACGGTGGCACGAAGACCCAGTCGCCCTCGTTCATGTCGATGTACTCCGAGTAGTTCTTTCCGAAGTAGATGCGAGCACGGCCCGACAGGACGTAACCACCCGTCTCGGCCTCCCCGTGATGGTGCGCGAGAGAACGATATCCCGGTTCGTTGCTCACTTTTCCGTACCAGATCTTCGTGGCCGGCGTGTGTTGCGGGCTGACGCCCGAGATGCGCACCGCGCCCTCGGTCTGACCGGTCCGGCCGTCTTCCTCACCTGCCCGTGTCACGACAGGAACGACCTGCCCACCGACGCTGGCGTACATCGAGTTGTCCCCGTCCAGAGAGTATCCGGCGTTGGAATTGATCTGGGTGGTCATGCTGTTCTCCTTGCTCGAGAGGCCGGCTCGGTGACCCGGACCGTGTTGATGAGGGTGCCGATGGCCTCGATCTCCGTTTCGAGAACGTCGCCGGCGGTGAGGAACCAGGCAGGCTCACGAGCCATGCCGATTCCGCCAGGAGTACCGGTGAGTACGAGATCTCCGGCACGCAGGGTAGTGAAAGTCGATATGTACGAAAGCAGTTCGACAGAATCGAAGACCAATGTGTTGGTGCTGTCTTGCTGGACCACGACACCGTTGACCCGGCACGTGATCGTGAGTCCCGCGGCCGGGTCGATCTCGTCTGCCGTGACTACGACCGGACCGACCGGAGTCGTTGCGTCCCAGGCTTTTCCTTGGAACCACTGCAGGGTGCGCCGCTGCCAATCGCGCATCGACACATCGTTGGCGACGGTGTAGCCCAGGATTGCCTCGGCTGCTTCGGCGCGCGACGCACGCGTCAGCGTTCGGCCCACGACCACCGCGAGTTCGGCTTCCCAGTCGGCGTTGACGTCCCCCGGTATCACCACGTCGTCCGTCGGTCCGATGAGGGAGTCGGCGAATTTCGCGAACAACGTCGGGTGGGTCGGCAGGTCGCGACCGGTCTCGGTGATGTGCTCGCCGTAGTTCAACCCACAGCAAATCACCTTCGCAGGCGCAGGCAGCGGAAGAACGGGTGTGCCGGTCACCTGCGGTCCTTCGACGATGCCCGAACTGGGTGCAGACCAGCCGGTGCGAAGCAGTTCCGACAGCGACGATGCAGGTAGCGCCACCCATCCGTCCGCAGAGCTGGCCGCCGCAACGGTGTCCCCGCTGTCGAGTTCGAGTGTTGCGAGCCTCATCATGCGTCCTTCCGACGTGATCTTGTATCGAGTTTTGCACGATCGTCGTAAGTGCGCAATACTTGTCGGAGATGCAGACACTCGACCACTCTCGGGAAGGACCACTCATGGCCCACCACACCGTCAATCCCGCCGAACTGCCGACACCCAAGGGTTTCTCACACGGCACACTGGCCGGAAACACGCTCTACCTGGGCGGACAGACAGCCCTCGACGAGAACATGAACATCGTCTCCGGCGGGATAGTGGAGCAGTTCCGCCGGGCGTTCTCGAATGTTCTGACCACCTTGGCCGCAGCAGGCGGACAGCCCGAGGACCTGGCCAACGTCACGATCTTCCTGACCGATATTCCCGATTACCAGGCGCATGGCAAGGAGATTGGCCGCGTGTGGCGCGAACTCGCCGGGCCGGTCTATCCGGCAATGGCCGGAATCGGCACCACCGGTCTGTGGCAAGAGGAGGCACTGATCGAAATCACCGCTGTCGCAGTGATTCCCGAGGATCGCCTCATCCGTCCGTAGGCGGTCCGGTCACACTCGATCGACGAATGTATGCGCGGGCTTCTCCAGCAGCGCGCGAAGATCGGTGAACAGTGCCGTGGCCCGGTCCCCGGGCCACGGTCGAGGAAGAAGGTGGGCGGGCAGACCCGGGTCGCGATACGGGAGACGCCTCCAGGCAGTCAGCGCGCGGATGTAGTCGGCGAACGCCTCTCCCGGATCCTCGGCGGGCGACGCGTCCGTCCACGTCTCGCGGAGTGACTCGAACTGGCTGAAGAATCGAGCATAGGCGGCACCGAGCGCCTCGAGGTCCCACCATTGCCCTACCCGCAGCGACAGATCTGCGAAGGCGAGACGAGCACCGACGAAGACGTCGGCGTACGCGTCCAGTCCGTCGACGGCCAGCGCCTGCGCGCAATCGTCGGCGAGGTGTGCCGGTGCGATCCATACACCCGAGGTGACATTGCCGAATCCGAGCCCCGCCAGGCGAGTCCGTAACGCATGTCTGTTGCGCCGTTCGCTTTCGGGAACCGAGAACACCACCATGGTCCAGTCCTCGTCGACTGCCGAGGGCCGAGCGAAAATTCGTCGGTCGCCGATGGCCAGAATATCGCGCGCCACCGCCGAGAGCGCGTATCCCGCTGTGGTACCCCGCTTCTCGGCAACGAGAATCCCGCGCCGTTTGAGTCTCGACACCGCAGACCGCACAGCGGGCGCGTCCACACCCACCGGCTCCATCAGACGGATGAGGCTGCTGACACCCACCCATCCCCCGAACTCGCGCACGTACAGCCCGACCACGGTGACGATCAGGGACCGTGGCGGTAGTGATCGATCGGCGAGATCTGCTGCACCGTCGACCGAGTCCGCATCGCCCATCATGTCGGAGCCGTCGAAATCCACCACTCGACGATCCAACCACACAGCCGTTCTATCGACCCCGGATGCTCATCGCACAACCGCCGGCTCGGTTCGGATGCCCGGAAATCAGAGTCCGAGCTCGATCATGCGGCGCGTGATGCGGGCGTCGGTGGTGACGATGGGTGCATCCCGGCCCACCCAGCGATCACCGCCGAAGTAGGTGGTCATGATGTGCTCGGCCGTCCGCGTCGCGAACGCCTGCGTCGCGAGCGTCGGGTTCGGCCCACCGAGCGAGTTCGCCAGCATGGAGTTGTCGGCTATGTAGAGCCGCTGCACGAAACGCGCCTCACCGGTTGCCGACACCACCGAGTTCTCGGCCGACTCACCCATCCGCATCGACGAATGTACGTGCAACAACAGGGGCGCCCAGTCGACGCGGTAGATCTTGTCGGCCCCCGCCTTGCGCAGAATCTCGGCAGCCCGGTTGGCCAGGAACTCGCGGTTGCGTTCGGTGGCCGGCAATCGGTTGCGGGACTTCAGGTCGATCTTCGCCACGGCACCGTTCTCGTCCGCGGGGAACGCCGACGGGACGATGCGCTGTTCCGGGTCCACGTGATCGTCGGTGATACAGAGAACGTTGAGCATGCGATCGATGCCGTGCTCCATGAATTCTCGCAGCTCGGCTCCGGCGAGGCGGCCCGCCTGACCGTCCCAGGCACCGGTCCCGCCGCGGCCGTTCGTGTACTGGCCCCGAATGCCGCTTTCGGAGAGGTTCATCGTGAACGCCTGAATGCCAGGAGTCAGGCCCGCGTTCTCGAGGCCGCCGTAACCGGGATATTCCACGCGAGCACACGAGTTCGCTCCACGGGAGTTTCCGGTGTCCTCGTCGAACAACCCCACCACCCAGTCGAACCAGTGATCGGTGTGCCCGCGCCCGACCCACCCGTTGGGGTTGGGCAGTCCGCTGTTGAACCACAGTCGAGGGGTCTCGGTGGCGCCGGCCGCCATGACCACCACGGTCGCGTCCTCGCGGACGGTCTCACCGGTGTTGTTGTCCCGGAACGTAACCCCGGTCGCACGGGTGACACCACCGACCGTCTCGTGGTGCACCTCGGTCACGAACGCGTCCGCCCGCAACTCCATCACCCGACCACCGGGCCGAACCGCGTCCGCCGCCAGGCCCAGTGGGACATAGCTGTTGTCGGTCGATCTCCGTGCGTACTGGTTGCGCGGAGCCTGTCGCGGCAACGAGCATCCCTGGAAGCAGTGTCCGCAGAACGTGCAGCCGGTGGCGTCCGGAAAGACCAGCAGAGAACTGTCCGACGTCAGGCCGGCGTTTCCCCCGGGATGCAGAATGGCGTTCGGTTGCGGCCGATAGGCCGCCTCCGTGGTGTCCCGGCCGCGCTGGAGCGGGAGACCGACCCCCTCACACCCCCGGAAGAACAACGCCTCCTTCGTTCCCATCGGGGCCGGCCGTACCGGCAACGACTCCTCGACCCATTCGAGATACGGAACCAGCTCCGCATAGGTGAGCGGAAATTTGTACGCCGTGTCGTACAACCCGGCGTCGGCCCCCTCGTAGCCGGCGAACACACCGGCGTACGGACGCGGACTGTTGCCGAAGTAGTGCTGCGTCGTGCCACCCACGCCGGACAGTTCCCACACGAAACTGTTCTGTGCCCACTCGCGGAACCACGCGGGCTTGTCCCGGTCACCGGGGCCGAATCTGAGGAACCCCGAGGTGGGATCGTTGGCGTCGAACTCCAGATGCGACCATTCCGAATCCGGGTCCGCATGTCGAGGCCCACCTTCGAGCAGCAACACATCCAGACCCTGCAACGCCAATTCGGCGGCCACGACCGGCCCGCCACCCCCGGCTCCGACCACGATCACGTCACGCATACGTCTTCCGTCCTCGCATTCCGACCGTCGGTCAGAACGCGTTCATTCCCTTGTGAAATCCGATGAACTCGTCGTGCCCGTCCACGAGGCCGTTCGGGCGATAGCCGGTGATGTCCCAGGCGATGGGACGCGCGGACAACGTGCGCGTGTGACGGTCGTAGAGTTCGTGTTCGCTCCAGGCCGTGAACGCGGCGCCGTCGAGCAGGATGCCGCCCAGGAATTTCAGCACTCCCGACGCGGACCCCGCGAGGGGTTGCGGAAGCGCGTCGTCGATCAGCGAGACCAGCAGCGGAAGCGGTGATTCGATCAGTTCCATGACGCGGCACTTGGAGGTGTACGTGGAGTTGGCGAACGCCGACGCGAACGGACCGTCGATACTGCGAACGTCGACCAGCAGTGCACCGACGTCGAGCAGGAGCCCCGCCAGGAGAGTCGCCGGAAACGTGCGGTCGTTGAAGCGGTAGCCGATGGCCTCGTCGATGACCCGAGCGCGTTCCGCGTCCGGCAGAGCTCCGGGAACGCCGCCGGTCAGGTCCACCAGGGTCGTGCTCAACGCCACCGCCACCGGTCGGAGCAGTTGGTCACCTTGCGGGATGAAGCGGTCCACCAGATTGACGAACGACTCCGGTGCGTTCTGATCCAACGGCCCCGGCCCGTTCGCCGTGACGCCCTGACGGACCGAGTACGGATCACCGGCGGGCATCATCATGACCACCATCCCGCGCATCGCGTCGGTGGACGAGAGCACGAGCCGGTCGAGCACCGCCTCCGCCCATTCCGGGAGATCCGGATACCCACCGAGCGGTCCGGCCCCGGCCGTACCGGGGCGCACCGCCGTGATGGTGGCGACCATGGCAGTCAGTCCACCGAACTGCAACGCCCGACGCCGTGTGTGTTTTGTCCGTATCACGGCCCTGATCGTACTGTGTAAATCACCAAGACTTTCCCCCGTCGCGCCGCACCCCAGCGACGACAGTCGACGGTCGGCCACGGTGACGTTCGTTCGACCGATCACAGGCCCACCGTGAGCTGCGAAGGAGATCGATGGTCCGGGCCGCTACCGGTCCAGGTGTATCTCGGCCAGCGCGCCGGCGACGGCGAAGCCGCCGGCAACAGTGCATCCACCTATCCGTGTTCTCTTCGGCAGGTGTGCGGTGAGTGCAAACGCGGCAGCGTCCCATACATCCACGGCCACCCCGGCGCGGAGTAGAACGCGAACGGCGGCAGGGGCGTACAGAGTTGCTGCGTACAGTCCCCCGCCGACGTAGATTTCCCGTACTCCGAAGGTGCGGGCCGCAGCTCGGGTGGTCGCAAGACCGGCGTCCGGGCCGGCGAGCAGCTCGTTGGCGCGGGTGGGGGCGACCATGTGAGCGATGCCGATGGCGGCTCGGGCGAGCCCGACAGCTCCGGGGAGATGTCGCGCGAGACCGGGCTTGACGGAGCGATTCATCGTTCTTCCTCAGTTCGTGGTGGGGGTCGAGTCGCGAGCCAATCGCCGCAGCACGCCGACGGCCTTCTTTCGGCCGTAGGCCACGACCGTCCGGCGGCCGTCGTCATGCGTCCATTCGAGCAACGCCGAGCCGTCGTCCACGGACCCCTCGAGGACCGTGGGAGTACCGGTCAGCGGAAGGGGTCCGACGACCTTGATCGACAACCCCAGCACCTCGGTCCAGAAGTAGTCGTCCGTCGGAGCGCATCGTGCCGGCTTGCCCACCGCCGACGCTGCGGCGACTCTGCCCTGAGCGATCGCGTTCGACCAGAACGGCGTTCGACGGGGTGCACCGTCCGTGCTGCGTAGCCACGACACGTCGCCGGCAGCGTAGATTCCCGCCACAGAAGTCGCGCACCGATCATCGATGCCGACACCACAGTCGTCCGCGATGCCGGTCCCGTCGAGCCACGCCGTGCCGGGTATCTCCCCGGCGCAGGTCACCACGAGGTCGGCCGCGAGATCGTCGCCGTCGATACGGATCCCGCTCACCGGGTCGCCGACCAATTCGACCGGTGTGCGCGCCCGTCGGTAGGCGACGGACTGCGAGGCAGCCCGCGCGAGAACGGCTTCGGACAGGAACGGGCCGAGAATTCGTTGCAACGGCGGGTCCACGTCGACCACCGTGACCGGAATGCCCCGCGCTGCACAGGCACTGGCCACTTCCATCCCGAGGAATCCCGCACCGACGACGACCGCGGACGACGCCGTCTCCAAGCGGTCCCGCAGTGCACCCGCGTCGGCGAGTGTGCGCACCACTCTTTCCCCGCGCTGACCCGCGGCCGCCAGTCGGCGTGCGTCCGCGCCTGTCGCCACGATCAGGATGTCGTAGTAGACGGGGTCGCCGTCGTCGAGGGTGATCATCCGCCGGTCGGTGTCGACTCCGGTCGCTCGCCCCGCGACAGCGGAGACGTTCAGATCGGAGAGATTCCACGTGTCCGACGCGCCGAGACCCTCGGCAAGAACACGTTTCGACAGCGGCGGCCGGGCGTAAGATCCGTCCGGGTCGCCGCTGATCAAGGTGATCGGCCCCTCGTGCTCCAGTGCTCGGAGCTCTCTCACGGCGGTGCACCCGGCAATGGAGTCACCGACGACGACGACGTGTGCGCCGTGGCTCACGCCTGTTCTCGCAGCGCGGCCACCGGGCACACCCCCACTGCGGAACGCGCCCCGGCGACGAACTCGTCGGGAATGTCGGCACCGTCGTAGGCGTGGTGTAGCTCGCCCTCGTCGTCGAGGCTGAACACCTCCGGTGCCTGCTCGGCGCAGATGCCGTGTCCCTCGCAGCGATCCCATTCGACGTCGATCTTCATGATGCGGTCCTCTCTGCTGTGACCAGCCTCAGTGGGAGGCGGTCGAATCGATGGATGACGTTGTTCACCGCGCGCGACGGAGTTCCCGCGGGCTCTATCTTCTCGACGCGCTCGGCCAGCACCCGCAGGATCGTGGAGGCCTCCAGGCGAGCGAGACCCTGACCCGCACAGCCGTGCACTCCGGATCCGAAGCCGAGTTGACGGGACGCGTCGCGGGTGATGTCGAACGAGTCCGGGTCGTGCCACTCGCGGGGGTCGCGGTTGGCCGAGGCGTAGAGCACCAGTACCCGAGCGTCCCGCGGGATCACCACGCCGCCGACGTCCTCCGCTCGCACGGCCCGTCGAGAGAACGCCCGGATCGGTGACTCGAACCGCACCACCTCGTTGATCGCATTCGGAATCAGTGACGGATCGTCCCGAATCGCCTGCCACTGGTCCGGGTGTCGCGAGAACAGGTGCAGTGCACCGGAGATCGCACCGATGGTGGTGTCCAACGACGGGCCGAGATAGTCGATCATCAACGCCGGACACTGCGATTTCTCGATACGGCCCTCGTCTGCGGCCGTGAGAACGTCCGCGCCCATGCTGCCCGGCAGCACCGAACGTTCACGGACCACGCGCCGCGAATAGGCGAACATTTCCGTCGCCGCTCTGGTCGCCGTCACGGCATGGCGATTCAGGGGACCGAGCACATCGAATGTTGCTCCGGCCCAACGCAGGAGATCGTCTCGGCCGTCGTCCGGCCATCCCACCAGGTCGGGGACGATCGACATCGGAAGCGCCGTCGCCAGGTCGTCCACTCCATCGATACTCTGTTTCGCGATCGCGGCTTCGACGATCTGCTCCGCTTTGTCCTGCACCGCCGACGCCATCTTCCGGACGGCCTTCGGGGTGAGCCGATGGGCGAGCACGGACCGTTTGAGGGTGTGCTCGTCGCCGTCGCTGTTCAGCGTCGTTCCCCGGCCCAGGCGGTTCGCCACGGGATTGAGCGCCACACCGTCGCCCGAGATGAACGTCGCGTCGTCGAGCAGCACCTGCTTGCACTCCGCGTATTGCGTGATCGCGTAGACCTTCTGACGAGACAGCCACACCACCGGACCGAGCGCTCGGAGCTCTGCATAGTGCGGGAGCGGATCGAGGATGGCATCGGTGGAGTAGATGTCCTTCCCGTACCGGGGAACGATCGTGTCTGCAGTCATCGTGATTCCTCCATGTCGATGCGGGTCATCGGGCGAACCGCACCGTCGTCCGTGGCGTACCGAGGTCGAGCATCGCGTCGTCGGCGGCGATGGTCACCTCCACCACGTCACCGTCCTGCAGGTACGCCGGGTTGTTCGCCTCGGCCTACCGGAGAACGTCTGCGGACTCCGCGGCCCGGAACGCCGCAATCGGTGTGCGGGATCGATCGTCATGACGACTCCTCGTATTGGTGACGATATCGTCACCTATGATGGTAGCCACAGTCAAGGGCTCGACATCACCGTTGTCGCCGGAGTGCCGCCTAGACTCCGATCAACACTGGTCGCCGAAAGCAGGAAGTCCATGACCGAGGTCAACCGGCTCGAACGTCGCAAGGCGCGCACTCGCGCCGCGCTCGTCAGCGCGGCGCAGACCTTCGTCGCCGAAGGACGGTTCAACGCGCCGGTTCTCGAGATCACGCAGGCAGCAGATGTGGGAATGGGATCGTTCTACAACCACTTCGAGAGCAAGGAAGATCTGTTCCGCGCCGCGGTGGACGACGCACTGGAATCGGTCGGCGCGTACCTCGACACCCTGACCGTGGATCTGGTGGACCCGGTCGAGATGTTCACCCAGTCCTTCAGACTTGCCGGCCGGCTGTTCAGGCTCGAACCCGAGCTCAGTCGCGTCTTGCTGAATTCGGTTCCGGCCCTCTCCGATTCGACCCGAACCGGACTCGCCCCCCGGTCGCTGCGCGACATCCAGGCCGCCGCCGCGGTGGGTCGGTTCGACATCGACGATCCGGAGTTGGCTCTCGCGTTGGTGTCCGGCTCCCTGCTCGCTCTCGGTCGACTGCTCATCGACCAACCCGATCGCGACGACGAGGTGGCGGTTGATGCGATGACCGTGAGCGTGCTGCGGGCGCTGGGAGTATCGGCGGCCGAAGCGAACCACCTCTGCAGTCGCCCACTCCCCCCGACGTACGACGAGGCCCTGCGGACCGTTCTCGACCGGGCGGTTCTCCGACGCGAGAGCTGAGGCCCCACAACGTCACCGTGACGGCATGAACGGTGCGTTCGCACCACCCGCGTCACGCTGACAACGACATCGACTCCCCCGTACACGACGAGGAGGGGGCCGCCGATCCCGCACAGCCTGCGCCAGAGCCGCGGTGTGCCGAATACCCCTGCGCGACAGGGACCGGAATCAGAGCGGCAGCACGTTCGACGAGTCCGATGGCGCCCAGCAGTGCGCCGGCCTCGACTCCCATCGACACCTTCGCTCCTTGCGTTATCTGCATCACGCATGCAATATTCGCATATCGCATCGGGAGGGGCCGGGTGCGGACACCGGAGGGGAGTCTCATGATCACAGTGACCAGTGCCGCGGGCGGTGTCGGACGGGGACTCGTCCGACAATTGGCACGACGAGATGTTCCGGTGCGCTCGGTGGTGAAGAACGACGACCAGGCCCGCACGACACGACGAGACGGCGCGACGGAGATCGTCGTGGGCGACCTACGATCTCCACTGACACTCGACGAGGCCCTGGAGGGCACCACCGTTCTGTACCACGCAGCCCCCACGCAAGTCATCGACGAGCGACCCATCATCGAGCACCTGATCGCATCGGGACCGTCGCATGGACTGCCGCACATGGTGTTCCACTCCGTGATTCATCCGAACCTGCACGAGCTGACACACCACCATCAGAAGGACATCGCGGAAGACCTGTTGCGCGACAGCGAAATCGCCACGACGGTGCTCAGGCCGTCGCACTACATGCAGAACTATCTGGAAGTGTGGGAGTTCCTGCAGGCCGGTGTCATGCCCTACCCGGTCTCGCCCGACAGCGTCATGGGTGTCGTCGATCTGGCCGACGTCGCCGAGGCGGCGGCGAACGTCCTCGTCGACCCATCGCCTCACACCGGCCGGACCTACGACCTGTCCACGGTGGAACTCACCCGCCACCAGATGGCGCAGATCTGGTCGGACGTGATGGGACACACGGTGACTGCCGTCCGCATTCCGCCGTCGTCCCTGACGAACTCGCTGGCAGTACTGCCCGCGCTCGTCTCGGTGGTCGGACACGCAGTGCAGTCGACGAAGCTGGGCTCGGTCGGACACCTCGTCCGCGGCGCGCGAGCAGCGTCCAACCCCCGTGACATGAAGAACTGGCCACCGGACGCACGCGAGGCATATCGCGTGATGATGACCCACTACGACGGCCACGGGCTTCCCGCAGGAAATCTCGCGGATCTCCCGGGACTACTGGGCCGTGCACCGACCACGTACGACGAGTTCGCGCGGCGCTCCTGCGTGGAGCGCGGACGTACGCCGGCGGCCGTTCCCCGATGAGGCGCCCGGCTCCGCGATACCGGCCGGGCCGCGCGCTGGTCACCGGCGCGAGTTCGGGAATCGGCGCCGAGTTCGCCCGGGCACTCGCTGCCCGCGGCTGCGATCTGGTCCTCGTCGCGCGACGCGAAGATCGACTGACAACGCTGGCGGGCGAACTCGAAGCAGCCCACGGCATCGAGTGCCGCACGGTGTCCCGGGACCTGTCCGAAGAGGCGAGTGGCCGACGTCTGCACGACGTCGTCCCCGAACGAATCGATCTGATCGTCAACAACGCCGGGTTCGCCGTACAGGGACCGTTCGAAGACGGCGCCGCCGACGAGTTCGAACGGCTCATCGCCGTCGACGTCCGCGCCGTGGTGGACATCTGCTCTGCCTTCCTCCCGCAGATGATCGCCCGCGGAAGCGGAACCATCGTCAACGTCGCCAGCACCACAGCGTTCCAACCTGTGCCCACCCTTGCGGTCTACGCGGCGGCCAAGGCATTCGTCCTGAGCTTCACCCAGTCACTGTGGTACGAATCCGCGCGCCACGGGGTCACCGTCTTCGCGCTCAACCCCGGCCCGACTCGCACCGAGTTCTTCGACGTGATCGGCGACACCGCCGCGGCTACCGGCAACTACCAGACCCCGGCCGAGGTCGTGGCCACCGCCATGCGCGCTCTGGATGCCAGAACCTCGCGCCCACAGGTGATCTCGGGACGACGAAACGCCGTGCAGGCGACCGTGGCCGGACTCGTCCCGCGCGGCTTCTCCTGCCTGCCCTCGCGCGAATGCTGCACTGACGGAAGCGCTGAGCTCGACACCCGGGACTGTACTGTCGCGCTCATGGCCAGGGTCTCGAAGTTCACGCTCGCCGATCGACGTGACGCGGTGGCACGCGCCTTCGGCGGCACCGAAAGCCCTGCGGTGGTGGCGCAATCCCTCGGTATTCATACGACCACTCTCTACCGCTGGGCCGAATCCACGTCGACGGACGACCCCGTGCCGGCGCCCGCCCGCCTCGTCGAAGCCACTCAGACACTGCTCCGGTACGCCGACTACGCCGACATCACGATCGACGACGTCGCCGTCGAGTGCGGTCTGGCACCCAGGACGGCGTTCCATCACTTTCCCACGAAACGCGATCTGTTCCGGGCAGCGATCGACGATGCCGCCGCCGTGCTGATCGACCGCATCCACCAGAAGTCCCTCGCCGCCACCTGGCCCGGCACCCCACTCGAGCAACTGCAGATGTTCCTCCACATCGCCGCGGAAAGCATCTACGAGACCCCGCGCACCCATGTCCTGTTCCGCAACCTCGGAGTGCCGAAATCGGACGGAACCGCGGAACGTTGGCACGATCATTTCGTCGACGCGATTCATCAATTGTTGCGCGCCGCAATCGAAGCCGGGCACATCGACGACCGTACGGACCTGCTCGGCTCGGCGCGTGTGATCACCGGCGCCATGCGCGGCATTCACGAAGCGGTGTTCGACGGAGCCGAAGCGGAGACCGCACTTCACCTCGTCGACCGACTTCATCTGCTGATTCCACGCCGCTGACACACTCGGGCCACCCGGTCCGGACACGTCGCCGATCGGTACCGACCGAATCGTCGCCGAACGCGCGCACAGGCTGCACACAACCGTCCACCGGATGGCCGGATGTGACGCCGAAGGCGTGGTTGTGTGCAGCTGGTGCGCGGTACCGGCGAGGAGACTTCGGTTCTGCCGACAGGGTGGTCGTCCACCCTCGACGTCGCGCCGAAGCAGCGCAGACGTTCGCCGGCGGTCGATCAGAGCTCCTCGGCGCTCTGATCGCGAAGGTACTCACGGAGGTACGGCAAGGCGAAGTCGACGTAACCGCGCCGTGTGGGGTGGATGAGCTCGGCCGCAATCAATCTCAATCGATACTGGCTGGCGTAGTTCACGTCGACGCCGAGTCGGCGCGCAATCTCCCCCATCTTCGAGGGACCGTCGTCGTGCGACATAGCGAACAGAAAAGACTTGTCGATGTCGGAGACTGCGCTCAGCGCCGGCTCGTGCACGAGGATGCCCAGACGACGACGTGCTCTGGCCACGCCCTCGGTCGCATCCGCCGGAGAGATCTCGTCGTCGTTCGGGTGGAGCCGCCACGTCTGCGCTCCGATGAGTTGCAGAAGGAACGGGTAACCGTCAGCTGCGTCGATCATGATGCGAAGTGCTGCATCGCCGACGGTTCGACCGGCCGCTTCGATCGGTTCGCGAAATCCGCGCTCGACGTCCCTACGGGTCACGGAGCCCAGTGAATACCGCTCCGCCCGACGGAGAAAGGTGAGCACATCGTCGTTGACCAGGTCGCTGACGCTCGCGGCGAGGCCGGCGCCGGCGAACGCGAGATCGCGGCCGTCTCGGAATGCGTGTTGGACCGTCGTCGCCAGCTCGCGCAACTCCACGCGCTGGTTCTGGTGGATCTCGTCCAACGTGATCAACACACCTGACCGACGTTCGGCGAGCAAGTCCGTCAGCATGTCGAGCTGGTTGCGGAGGCCGGCGTGCGATACGTGGGTATCGGTTGTGTCCCAGTCGACCCGCCCGATGTTGAACGGTGCCGTCAACCCCTTCACCCGGCGCTGTACTGCGTCGGGATCGAAATCGCGCAGCATCCGTGGCAGGTGCTGCTGGGTCATCCGCTCGACGAAACCCGGTGTAGCGGTCTCGCTGACAACGAGCCAACCCCGCTGACGTGCAAGATCTTCGACCGCATTGAGCATGACGGTCTTGCCGGCGCCGCGCGCACCCGTGTAGAGCGTCGCGCGACCCGCCGAACCCGGCCCGTCCTCGAGCGCCTCGTCGAACTCGTCGAGTACGGCCTCACGGCCGACCAGCAGCGGAGGGCTGACCCCGAAGCTGGCGTGGAACGGATTCGGCATGCCCGAACCGTAGCAGGTGAGTTTAGACTTTTTTAGATTCTTTAGAGTCGGTTAGATACGCGAGCTCGCCGCCGATGTCCTCGCACCACTGCTCGACCGTAGTGTCAGGGGACGACCGCCCGCGGGTTGTTCGTGCACGCCCGGCCAGGCTTGTACGGTCACCCGATCTCGCGCCGACCCGTGGCGCCATCCCGGAATGGATCTCGCGAGTGCCCCCACCACAGCGAACGTCTGCCTCGCACTCCAACCGGTACGAACGGCACCGAAGTCGAACCCGGTCTGCGCTCATCGGCGCTGCATGCGATCTCCTTGCCGGGTCCGTCGGGACCGATGCAAGCATTCAGCAGATCACCGACCGCGCCGACGTGGCCGTCGGAACGTTCTACAACCATTTCGCCGACAAAGCGGAGCTGTTCCAGGCAGCCATCGCCCGGACTCTCGACGACTTCGGCGCGTTCTTCGACGACGCGACGGCCGGCGTCGATGATCCTGCACTGCGGTACGCGAACGGAATTCGGATGACCCTGCATCTGAGGCGAACTCACCGACAGATGACCGACATCGTCGTGAGGCTTGGCTTCGACGCGCTCGCACACGACCGCGCCCTCATCCCGCGTGCATCGAAAGGGCTGAAAGAGGCAGCGGAGTCCGGACGATTGCACATCGCCGATATCGACACCGCGATCGCGTGTACCGCGGGATCGATGCTCGGTTGCATCAATCTGCTCGCGGGCAACCCCACCGCCGACACCGACGCCGTGGCCACCGAACTGGCGACCAACCTGCTTCGCATGTTCGGCCTACCGGAGTCGGAGGCACGAGCGCTGGCGTCGGCGCCACTGCCGACACCGGGGCAGAAGTTTCCAACCCGTCCATCGACTGACGAAATAATCAACTCTGAAGGTCGTTGACACCGGTTCCACGCGGGCGTGACGATCACGTCCGACGAAGGAGCGCCATGACCACCACACGCACCACCGAGTCCGACTCGGCCGCGGACACCACGATCGTCGACGTCGTCATCGTCGGACTCGGTCCTACCGGAGCGACGGCGGCGAACCTGCTGGGCCAACGCGGTATTCGCACCGTTGTCGTCGAGCGAGATCTCACCGTCTTCCCCCGTCAACGGGCCATCGCATCGGACGAGGATGCGCACCGGGTGTGGCAGGGGCTCGGATTGTTCGACGAGATGCTCGACACCATGTCCACCGACGTGCGCGTCCACCTCAAACACGGCAAGCGGACATTCCTCACGATGTCCTCGGCGGAGAGTTTCGATCAAGGTGTGCCCGGCATGGCGTTCTACCACCAGCCCGAGCTCGAACGTGTTCTGCGTGAGGGCATTTCGCGGTTCCCGACCGTGACGGTGATGCCCGGTTTCGACGCGGTCGCCCTCAGCCAGGACAAGGACTCCGCCACCGTCACGCTGCGGCCGATCAACGGCGGACCCGACCGACAGATCAGCGCCGAGTACGTCATCGCTGCCGACGGTGGGTCCAGTCCGATTCGCAAAATGCTCGGGATCGCATTGCCGGGCAAACACATCGCCGAACAGTGGTTCGACATCCAACTCCGGGCCTGGTACGACCTGCCCGTGGACGCCCCGCTGGACTTCACGTTCATCGCCGATCCGAAACGCCCCGGCGTCGACTGCCCGTGCCCGATGGGATACCACCGCGTCGAGTTCCGGGTGAACAAGGGTGAGACGGTCGAGCAATTGCAGACCGAACAGGGACTTCGCGGACTGCTGGCCGAACGCAACATCGACTACGACCAGGTCGAAGTCTTTCGGAGCTGGGGCTATACCTTCCACATCCGCCAGGCCGAGACATGGAGCAGAGGAAGGGTTTTCCTGGCCGGCGACGCAGCACACATCATGCCCCCGTTCGCCGGTCAGGGCGTCTCGTCCGGTGTGCGTGACGTGGCCAACCTGTGCTGGAAAATCGATGCGGTGCTCAACGCCGGCGCCGACCCCGAGCTGTTGCGAACCTACGAGCCGGAGCGTCGACCCAACGTCGTCGCGCTCACTCGCTTCTCCCTCGGCATCGGCCGTCTGGTCATGCTTCGCAACAACACGGCCGCGCGTGCTCGGGACGGAATCATCACCGCCGCGACGAAGATCCCCGGCGTGCGGCCGTGGCTGACGAGCATGGGCCTCAAGCCCCGCTACGAGCTGGGGACCGAGGGCGGCTTCTTCGGCGGACCGGACAAGCGGCGCAGCCTTCGTGGATTGTTCGTGAAACAACCGTGGGTCGTCTCCTCCGATCTGGCCGCCGTGCGCCTCGACACCGTGCTCGACAACCGATGGACCTGGATCGGGTTTCCGTCCTCCCCCATTCCGCCGGAACTCGCAAGCGCCGGTGTGGCCGAAGTGAAGCTCGAGTACGCCTCGGCGATCGCCACGCACTCGGTTCCCGACGGTCACTACGTCGACAGCGAAGGCGTTCTGGAGAAGCAGATGCGCCGAGCACGGGTGAACGGACTGCTCGTCCGCCCGGACCACTTCGTATTCGGCGGCGACTCCGAGCTCACACCCGACGACTACCGACGGGTCGCCGACGTGGTGGTCCGAACACCGCGGGTCGCGACCGACGCTCACCGGTAGGTAGGCGACGGTCAGCCACTGAGTTGCCATCGGCGCGACGGCCGGGTTCACCGGACGGTACTCGAGACGCTGCACCATGGCGGTGTGCCGCTCGCCGCTGGTGAGGCACGGTGCATGCTTCCCGTCGTCCGGGCCGAGCAGACGGGTCGCACCCGGGCTTGTCGAGCCGGTGTCGCGCGGCACGGCAGTGTTTGGGACGATTCGGGCATGACGACGAACGGGCAAACGCCCTCCGCCGATGGGCACAACGAGCAGGGTCGACCCGGGCTGGACCAGCGACCCGTACTCGATGACGTCGCCAGGGGGCGGCCGCCGGCGACGGAAATTGCCGCCAACGTCGTTCGCGGCGGTCTGATCGGTCTGGCGGAGACGGTACCCGGGGTCTCCGGCGGCACGGTCGCCCTGGTCACCGGCATCTACACCCGGGCCATCGCGGCGGCGAACGATCTGACGGACATCGTGAAGGCAATGGTGACGCGGTCCGACGTGCGCGCCGCGGTCCGTCGGGTCGACTGGTGGCTGCTCGTCACGGTCGGCGTCGGCATGTTGGTGATGGTGTTCTCGGTGGCGGGGATCATGGCGGATTTCGTCACGAATCAGCCCGTCTACTCCAAGGCACTGTTCATGGGCATGATCGCGATGTCGGTGGCGATCCCGTTCATGGAGATCACTCGTGGCGCTTTCCCCACCACCCGGTCCCGACTGTCTGCTGTGGCGCTGTTCGTCGTTCTCGCTGTCGGGGTCGTCGCTCTCACGTCGCTACCCGGGGCCGAGGCGTCGAATCCGTCGTTGATTCTCGTGTTCTTCGCCGCGACGATCGCCATTTGTGCGCTCGTGCTGCCCGGCGTATCGGGGTCGTTCTTTCTGCTGGTCATCGGCCTGTATGCACCGACACTCACGGCCGTCGACGAACGGAACCTGACGTACCTGGCCGTGTTCGCCCTGGGCGCTCTGGTGGGGTTGGCCAGCTTTGTTCGACTGCTCGAGCGGTTGCTGGCGAACCATCACGATCTGGCGATGGTCGCCGCTGCCGGTCTGCTGTTGGGATCGTTGCGGGCACTGTGGCCGTGGCAGGGCGAGAACCGAGAGCTGCTGGCCGTCGGGAACGAATGGCCCGCTGCCTTGGGGTTGTTCGCCGTGGGAGTTGCGGTCGTGGCTGTGGTTGCGATCGTTCAACATCGACTGGCAACCACGCGTACGCCCTGACCGACACCGGAGGGCGTACGCGCAGAAGGCCAGGAAGAAATCCGACGATCAGCTCCGCCGGGCTCGCTCTTCGTATGCCAGCCTGGTCGCGGTGTCGACGTCGCCCAAGAACGACCGGTCCACGCCGAGTGCGCGGTTGAGCGCTTCGCTGACCTGATGGGGGAAGAACTTCTGGCTCGCTGCCAGGGCGCCGACGAGCGTGGGCACTCGGACCTTGGATCTGGGCCGTTCGATCAGCGCGGCCACAGCCCGAGCGATCGCTTCGGGCTCGCAGTTCTTCTGTCCGGGAATCTCCTTGATGCCGGCGCTCAATTCGGTGTTGACGACGGATGGCAGTACTACCGAGAAATCGATTCCGGTGCCGCGGTGCTCGACCCGCGCAGCATCGGTGAAGCCGACGACGGCGTACTTGCTGGCGCAGTAGGTGGCCAGTCCGGGCGAGTACACCTCGCCGGCGAGCGAGGCGATGTTGACCACGTGTCCACGTCCGCGGGGCAGCATTCGCCGAACAGCGAGTTTGGAGCCGGTGATCACTCCGAGGACGTTGATGTCGAGTATCCGCCGGGTGACCGCATCGGATTCGTCGGCGATCCGGCCGGTGGGCATGATGCCGGCGTTGTTGACGAGCACATCGATCGGCCCGAGCGATGCCTCCACGTCGTCGAGAAACGTCTCGAAGGAGTGGGCGTCGGTCACGTCGAGCTTGCCGTGAGTAGCCAGACCGAGGGCGGTCGCGGATTCGGCGAGTGCGCCCTCGTCGATGTCGCCGATCGCGACTCGTGCGCCCAACTCGGTCAGGACCTGCGCGGTTGCGAAGCCGATTCCGCGGGCGCCGCCGGTGATCGCTACGACGCGACCGGCAAGAGACTGAGCCATCGTGTTACGTCCTTCTCTCGTTGGTGAAGACCTGCTCCGGGCGATATGCGCTGCCGCTCCGACGGTCTCCGCCGAGTTCTCCAGCACCACCTCGCCTGGCTTATGGTGTGCATCACGTTCCATCACGATGACACAAGGGCGTGGGCGGTTTCTTGACGAGATCGGCTAATCAGGTCCCGCGTTTTTGTACCGGAAGTACAACGGAAGAGGTCTGCCCATGTCCGGTGACGATCGAGCGTCGGCCTGGATCCGTGCGTTCTCGGCGGAGGCGTTGGCCCCCGACGTTTTCGACGGTTTCGTCTCCTGGTTCGACGCCGCCATCGTGGCGGAGGTCGGCGACGTGACCGCCGACCGAGAGTTGCGCCGGGACCTCGAGGCCAGCACGCGAGAGCAGGGACGCGCGATGCTGATCTGGCTCACCGGGGATTCCACGGAAGTGACCCCGCCTCAGGCGGCCCACGATCTCGCGCGCACGATTGCTCGACATGGTCTGCACCTGAGGGTCCTGATGCAGATCTATCGGGTGGGCCAGAAGGCGCTCCTGAGGTTCGCCGCGGAAACGGCACGAGAACGCATCACGGATCCCGCCTTGGTGCCGACGGTGTTGATTCTGCTCCTGGAGCGGGCGAACCAGTGGCTCAACGTGTCGCTGGAGATGCTCACCGACAGCTACACCGAGGAACGAGAACGTGGCCTGAGTGGCACATTCGCCCTGCAGGCAGAGGTGGTCCGGACAATCCTTCGAGGTGAGACCGTCGACACCGCAACAGCGTCGACGCGCCTGCGTTACCCGCTGACGCGGTACAACACCGCCCTCGTGCTGCGTTTCGAGGATGCGTCGGCGGAGCAGGTCGACGATGCGATCGGTGTCCTCGAGTCCGTCGTCCGCGCGGTGGCCGCGAGGAGCGCTCGGTCCCGGGTGCTGACCGTGCCGTCGGGATCGCGAGGGCTGTGGGCATGGATCGCGACTCACGCCGAACCGGATCACCCGACGCGCGATATCGAGGCGCATCTGCCGGCCGGGGTGTCGGTCGCACTGGGCGGTCCGGCACAGGGAGTCCGGGGTTTCCGGCGAAGCCATGTCGAAGCACTCGCCGCACAGAAGATCTCCGAGTTCCAGACCCCTGCATCGCCGCTCACCCACTACCGAGACGTCGAGGTCGTCCATCTGCTCGACGGACACCCGGATGCGGCGAGGGAACTGGTGTCGCGCGAATTGCGCGGACTCGACGGCACGGACCCGACCTCCGTCCAGCTGCGGCGCACGGTGCGCACGTACCTCGACGTCGACCAGAGCCCCGGCGCGGCAGCGCGAGCTCTCGGGGTGCACAAGAACACCGTGAGGTACCGAATTCAACGCGTCGAGCAGATGCTCGGGCGCCCCATTGTTCAGAACAGACTCACACTCGAACTCGCGTTGCAGTACGCCGCCGTTTACGGGGCGTCGACTGCCGAAGAGCGAGGGTGACGGCCGGACGCGTGGACCTCCGCCGAACCGCCGTTGGTCCACGGTTTTCGCCCACGATGCGCCCGGCCGGACAGTGGGCCGGCAGGGCGTTGGTGGTTCCTTCCTCATTCGATCGGGAGGGTGTCACGACGTGCCGCGCAGGTGCCGGACAGTTCTACCGACGCCTGTTGCGACGCTGTTCGTAGAGAGAGCGATCGGCACGTGCGATCGCGCCGAACACGTCGCCCTCCTCACCCACCGTGACAATGCCGAAAGATATCGAACCACGTTGCCGAGCAATCAAATTCTCGTTGACCCGCAGCAACCGCGACTCCGCCATCGCGCTCGACGCGCCCACCATGGAGAGCACGAATTCGTCCCCGCCGTATCGCACGATGAGGTCGTATTCCCGAACATTTGCACGTACTTCTCGGACGATCTCGCGCAACACACGGTCACCCGCCTCGTGACCGAGCGTGTCGTTGACCGCCTTCAAGCCATCGACGTCGACGAAGCCGATCACCATCGGAACACGGGTGCGACGCGACCGTTCGCAGTCGCGGACCAACTCTCTGGCACCGCTGTCGCGGCGATACGCGCCGGTTGTCTCGTCGATGTCGTGAGAGGCACGCTCCGCCGCTGCCGCCGCCCGGTCCGCCCTGGCGTGAAGGCGCATGGCCGCGCTCCGAGCACGGTCGGCAGCGGACGCCCGTCGGTCCCTCGACGCCCACGACCTCGCGGCGCCGTCGTCGGTGGTGGCGGGCGCCGCGGACTGTCGAGCCCGCGCGTCACCGTCGCGCGTATTCGCCGCGGTGTCCCGCCGATCCGACGATTCGTCGTGCACGGCGGCGTCGGCGTCCAACCGGTCCGACAGCGCATCACGGTCGGACACGGCTCGGTCGTGGGCCGGTGAACCACGGCCGGGGCCCGTCGTTTCGTCGTCCATGCCTCGCCTCACGCCCCGATCGGTCAACGCTCCCGAATCGGGACGTTCGCCGTCCTGAACCACTGGATGACGCCCGGCGCGCGGGCCGGTGACTGTGTCGATCGCGACTCTCGAGCCGACGGTACGCCACGGCAACGACCGTGAACCCTCCAACCGTGGACCGTGAGGGTCCCGACGCCCACCGAGGGAGCGCGCGCTACGCCACCGAGCCCGCGATCGACGCCGACATGACAGCACAGGCGGCCCTGAGCGCCGCCCTTCGAGCAGACGACGACTGACTACCGTTCCGGCGGTTCGTCGCACCCCCCGTGCCCCGATGACCGGCACCAGGCGCGACGGATATCGGTGGTCGTCCACGAACAGCACGACACCGCTCAGGACATCGGAGGCCAGTGACGCCAACGATGCCGATTCGGCGAATGCGCGAGCGCGCAACCGCGCGGACGCATCTGCCATTGGCAGGTCCAGTTGCTCGGCGAGAGCCCCATCAGCGATACCGATATCCCCCCTGATCGGATCGAAAGGTCCCGCAGACCCATCGAATTCGGTGTCCTCGACCGCGGACGTATACGCCACGAGTTCGGCGCTCACTGCGTCGCCGAGCGCGGGTAGAACGCTGCGCGCCGACTCGACCTCACACTCGGTCAACGGGGTGGTGCCGTGACGGTGCAGCGTCGACACACCCGAAGCCCCACCCCCGGCGGTCGGAGGAAACTCCGCGGCGGACATCAGTGAATGGCATACAGCGCTGGCGACACCCATGTTGCTCGACAAGATGCTTCTTACGATCCGCCGACCGCGCAACTCGCCGATCCCTCACTGCCTGCACGTTCGGTCGACAGATACACCGGCTGTGAACGGGAGGAGTGGCGTTGACCCCTGATGATCATCTACCCCAGGATGCGACGAACCGCCTCTGCCGTCATCGCGTCGTCGGCCGGTCCCATGTCGAGGTTCCGATGGCTGGCAAGGCCTTCGACGAGTGCATCGAGCATTCGCGCGGTCGCGGGATCGAACCACCGCTCGAATACGGCCCGGCTGTGCCCCATCCAGGTGTGAGTGATGTTCCGGAAAGCTGAATTTCGAGCAGCGAGGGTATAGAGCTCGTACGTGAGGACGAGGTCACGCTCGTTGCCGAACACCTCATGGTTGATCACATCGATCACTGCGTCGTACGCTTCGCTACGCGTGGTCGCGATCGTCATCCGGCGATCGAACCGATCGGCCACAGTGCCGGCGAAGCGCGAGAATGCCTCGTGCAGAAGGTCGTCCATCCCCGCAAAGTGGTACGTCATCGACCCCAGCGGGACATCGGCGACCGCGGCGATCTTGCGGTGCGAAGCCCCAGCGACACCGTTCTGCGCGATGACGTCCAGGCACGCATCGATGATCCGGTCCCGACGACACGGATCTGTGCGCCGTGGCCGCGTGGCCGCGACTTTCGGTGCAACACTCATCACTCGATCCGACGGATCGCGCGGGCAGGGTTCCCGGCAGCGACAACATCGGGTGGCACATCGCGGGTGACCACGGCGCCGGCACCGACGACGGAATTGTCGCCGATGCTGATGCCAGGACAGACGATGACGCCGCCCCCCAGCCACACATTGTTTCCTATCGAAATAGGTCGCGCCGACTCGAACTTGGCGCGTCGCGGTTCGGGATCGATCGGGTGGATCGGCGTCAAGAGTTGAACGTTCGGACCGATCTGGCAGTCCTCGCCGATCGTGATGCGGGCGACATCGAGCGCCGTGAGGTTGTAGTTGACGAACGTTCCGGCACCGATGTGAATGTTCTCGCCGTAATCGACAAAGACTGGCGGCTTCACGAATGCGCCTTCCCCCAGGCTGCCGAGAAGTTCATCGAGAATCGCTCGAGCTGCTACCGGGTCCTGGCTCGCTGCGCGCTGATAGTCGCCTGCGAGGCGTACGGCGCGCTGCGCGAGTGCGGTGTTGTCGGCGTCGTCGTCGATGTAGAAGTCGCCGGCGAGCATGCGCTCGCGATTGCTCCGCCCGTCAGCGGCATAGCTTATCGTCCCCATATGTACGACCGTACGCTCAGCGTGTCTGCCCGTCACCGGGCGCGGGACGGGGCACACGCCCGCTCGCGAACGGTGTGGGCCTCGTACCGGAAGCCCCCGGCACCACGCCGGATTTCCCTCGGAAAGGACTTCATGCCTCACACGATCGCCTGGACAACAGGGACCTGGACGAACGACCCCGTTCACGTAGCAGTCGACGACGACGGGATGCGCGTCACCGCCCGCGAGGGCAGCGACGCGTGGCGCACGACCTCCTACGGTTTCGTCCACGCGTCAGAACATGCTCTGCTGGCACCCCTGCCGCCGGAGACCGCGGTCGAGGTGCAGTTCCGCCTCGACTTCGTCCGTCAGTTCGACCAGGCCGGCATTTTCGTCAAGGTCGACGACACCTCGTGGACCAAAGCGGGCGTCGAGGTCAGCGACGGAGAATGCAGCTTGGGAGCTGTGGTGACTCGAGGCAGCTCCGACTGGTCGTTACGCCCGGTGGATGAGTGGACCGGGCGTCTGGTGACAATCCGTGGCAGCCGGTCCGGCAACGCGCTGACCGTACGCGCCCGGGTCGAGGACGACCCCTGGCAACTCGTCCGAGTCGCACCCCTGGATCCGGACGCTGCCGTGTCGGCGGGCCCTTACTGCTGCGCACCGACACACGCCGACCTCACCGTCCACTTCACAGCGTGGCGCAGCGCCCCGGCCGACACCGCATTGCATCCGGACCCGTAAGCCTGTTCCCCACGGATCCCGACGAGCGCTGTACAGCAGTCCGGGCGGCCATCTCTTTGCGACACTGTTGGGGTGAACGACCAGGCTCAGACCCCCTCCTCGACCCCATCTGCCCGAAACCGGGTCCTCTACGTCACCGACCTGGCGTACGAAGCACGCGGGCGCCGCTACTGCGATGAGGACATCTACCTGTCGGCGCGGCTCCGAGAACACGTCGACATAGCGCTGTGCCACCCCTCGGATGCCTCGAAGTTCATGAACTCTTTCGACGCTGTCCTCGTGCGAAACACCGGCCCGGCGATCTATTACCAACAGGACCACGATGCTTTCAAGGCATCTGCTGCGGCACAGCAGACCCTGGTGCTCTCCGAGATGAGCGGCAAAGCCGACATGGCCGGGAAGCAGTACCTGGTGGAGCTGTTCGCCGACGGGTATCCGGTCATTCCCACCGTCGATCGCGCCGCCGATGTGGCACGCCTTCCCGAAGCCGTCGAATATGTGGTCAAGCCCAAATTCGGCGCGGACTCGGTCGGTCTTCGATTCGTCCACGACGACGAACTCGCTGACTTGAACGAGGACGACATTCTCATCCAACCCCGAATCGACTTCGACTACGAGGTGTCCTTCTACTTCATCGGCGACACATTCGAATACGCCCTCTATGCGCCGGACCCCAGCCGACGATGGGATCTGGAACCCTACGAATCGACGCGAGCCGATCTGGATTTCGCTCGACAGTTCGTCGACTGGAACGACTTGAGACACGGGATTCAACGCGTCGACGCGTGTCGCACCAGTGCGGGCGACCTGCTTCTCGTCGAGCTCGAGGATCTGAACCCCTATCTGTCGCTCGACCGAGTCTCCGACGCGACACGAGACGTGTTCGTCGCCCATCTGGCCGCAAGTATCGACTCGATGATCAACGGTTCATCGAGACCGAATCGATCGGCAAGTCGCGGCAAGGATCCGTCCATCGGCTGACGAGAAAGACTGACTCCTCCCGTTTCCCTCGCGCATGGCTTCGACGCTACCTACCCGGTCGTCGCTTATCAGTCCAGGATGGCGGTGGCTTCGACCTCGACGAGCACGTCGGGCTCGAACAAGTAGTCGACGCCGATCAGCGATGCGGGCGGCATGGGAAGCGGTAGCCCGATTTCCCCAGCGACATCGTCGATGCCGGCCATGAATTGCGTGATCTTCTCGGGCGACCAGTCGGTGACGTAGAAGGTCAACCGCAGAACGTCGGCGAAGGTGGCGCCGGCCCCGGCGAGGCCTCGTGCGGTGTTGCGCAACGCTTGTGACACCTGACCGGCCAGATCACGCGGGGCGACGGGAGTGCCGTCCCCGAGTCGGGCGACCTGGCCGCTGACGTGCACGTGCCGAGTCCCCGTCCCGACCGACACGTGGTGATACGGGGTGGGTTGCGTCATGCCTTCGGGCGTCGAGTACGCGACGGACATCGAAGTTCTCCTTCAAGAGTTCGAGCAGGTATACAACTGATACCTGGTCTACGAAGGTCACTTCAACGGAACGAGGTTTCATGACCGATACCCCCAGCACACCGGTCGAGCTCACCATCAGCGCCCCACATCGCGAGCTGCTCGATCAGGTGCTCGACAAGTGGTCGCTGGCCGTCCTGAACGAACTGTGCGACGGCCCTGCCCGGTTCAACGGCCTACGGCGTGCAATCCCGTCGGTCACTCAGAAGTCACTGACTGCGACACTGCGAAAACTCGAGCGCAACGGGATAGTCGAGAGGGAGTTGCTCAGTTCGCGCCCGGTCGCTGTGGAGTACCGCATCACGCCCCTGGGGAAGACCCTGCGTCCCCCGATCGACGTCATCCTGGAATGGGCGAACGCGCAGATGCCGGACATCGAGAAAGCCCGTGCTCGGTTCGACGCTGGGGGGGGACCCCTGACGCCGGGACGGACGTGCGATTCGCATGCCGAAGTTGTGAAACGACAGGCCGGATCAGACTATTTCTCAGCACTTATGCTGGTCAGAGCCGCCTCATGGAGCCTCCTGTCAGGATTGAACTGACGACCTTTCGCTTACAAGGCTTCGACGACCCGATCAGGTGGATACATCTGGACTCACTAAAGGCGTTCTGAACTGCAGATTCGTCCATCAACGGCCGCTCCGGTCCACCTCCGTCCGTCCCAACTTGTGACACTCTCGTGACACCGAACTCCTGTGCCGTACCCACCAAATCGCTGACACTTGCGGCAAGGCCAGCACCGGTTAACGCCAGATCGCGGCAGTCACGAAATGCGCAACTCACAGTCGTCGCCACCTCGCGCAGCTGCGGACGCTGAGTCTGATGAATCAGGCCCAGCGTAATCAGCGCACCTATGCGGTGTTCGCCGAAGACGTCGATCACCGACTCACACTGGTTGCGTAGGGCGGCAGCAAGCGAACAGGCTTCGTCGCTCGCAAGAACATCGGTAAAACCGGCAAACAAGCCTTTCTCTGCCGACATCCAGACTGTCGGCTCGAATTCGATGCCACGTTGAATCAAAACGACGACGTCACATTTTTTGTAGCAAGCTATGGCGCCGTATGGCAATCGCTCGATGGGGCTATTCCGTACGAGCCGCTCAAGCGAATTCTCGACAAAGCGCAGCAAAATGCAATTCGCACGTGCGATTCGGAAGGGCTTACCGCGCTGCTGGACAGCATCGCCATATCGGTACCCATCGCGCACGCCAGAACAACCATACCGACGGGCGGCCGCCGAGAGTCGTTGGTAAAGGTCCGGAACGGCCAGAAAAATTTTAGGCGCATCTTACTTCAGAGAGACGGTCTGGCATGCGCAATCACAGTGCCCTGCCCAGAAGTAGCAATCGAGGCAGCTCATCTCCGCGCGTTCGCCGTCCACGAATCCCACGATCCCACTGAAGGAATTCTGCTGCTGTCGGACATTCACCAACTGTTCGACCGGGGCCTGATCGCAATCGATCCGGAAACGATGAAAGTCGTCGTATGTCCATCGCTCGAACCATACGAGTTACTACCGAAGCCTTAGTGGGACCATCGTCAAAGCCGGCCCGAGAGTCCAAGCACTATGCGATCACTACCGTGAGGCCGTAGCGGCATGGGTGATACCCCCGCAGCCTGGCGCGCACCAGCCCATTCTCCTAACCCAATAGAGTGAACGCTAAAAATCCTCGCTATTGCCGAAATACTCTCGGACGTCAATAGCAAGAAGAGTAGCGTAGTTGCTGTTGGGTCGGTTTCAGGAGGCTAAATCCGTCGTCCTACACCCTTACAAGAACTTATCGCTTCTCGCGGATGTTGCCCAGCAAAGTTTTTGGGTTGCGGCTCGTCCATCGACTCGAAAATAGACTGCCTGCGTACCTTCGAGATCTGCCCGGTTGATCTACCGGCGTCGACCTGTCCCTTGAGATCCGGCCGAAACTTCCCCCCATGGGCGGCGGTCGCTGTACGAAGATCTGGTTTGGGGTCCCGCACACTTGCATATCGTCAGAGGCCTGGTATTCCAGACTTCCGAGAACGCAAGTGGGCCCTCTATCCAAGTCACTACCTTTGAACCTTTTCGAGTTGAAACTACGGACCCTCGCTGCCCGTGAGGATTTGCACACGACTCAACCGCATGAAAGACACGTTTCGTATAGCTGTCGGACCCCTGGGCTCCGGTTAACCGTAGCCAACCGGTCAATGGTTCATGCATGATGGAGACCCTTCCTTTGGGTTTTGTCGCGATTCTGTCGGCTCCAAGTGAAATGTTCTGGCAGCTTCGATGGTCACGTTTGACTCTCTAATCAGCACAGAAGGATCGGGTGCACTGCATTCGAGGAGCTCGGCTTAGCCCCAATGAGAACGCACTCCGACGTGTCTTGATCGGCGGCCGCAAACCACATGATCAAGTGCGCGGCGACACGCCAGCTCCCCCATCGAACGCCCGGGCTCCGCATTTCCGGCTTGCTGCAATGGGTGCTCGGCCTCCCTGTAGCGGTGGTCCGATATTTGCGTCCTGACCCAGGGGCGATGGCTCACAACGGCCAACCCCGGAGATGCGATGCTTCCTTACGCCATGATTCCAGCGCGTAGGCAACCACAGTGAAAGGGTCAGAACCCGGCGGGTACGCCACGTCGATGTTCACCCGATGTCCCTCGCCATCGTCGAACGGGGACATACGGTCCGCCAGTGCAATCTCGCCATGAAACCTGCCACCGCTTGCACGGCCTTCGAAGGCGCCAACCAATTCACCACCAATGCTGAGCTGAAAGAAGATGTCTGGATGCATACCCAGATTATGACATCGTTTCAGAGACAGCGTGAGTGAATGTGCTCGGCCCTATCCGACTAAAAGCCGCCAACGGCGCCTCGGCAACCTCCGATCGAGTTTGAGACGATCAATCACCCCGCACACGCGGCCTGATCCAGTCGATCCAATGCGTCAGCCGGAGTGGGGAAGTCCCGTGCATCCACATCCCCTGACTGACACATCGGGGTCAACCGCGAACTCGTCATGCGAGGCGGAGGAACGCGGTCGCTCACGGCACCACCTCGACCTTCAGGCCCTCCAACGCACGGCAACGCCGCTGTCGAGCTTCCCCGTCGGGCGGTACTCAAGAGGAGCAGTCAATGACCACGCATGCCTGCCAGCAACGCCTCGACAGCAACCTCGCCCAGCACCGACTACAACGACTAGGGTCGCGGCATGGGACACAAGGAGCCGATGTCGATCGCTGCTGCACTGAGGGAAATTCAAGGGCACAGACTCATCCTGCCGGCAATTCAGCGAGAGTATGTGTGGAAACCATCGCAGGTCATTCGGGTTTTCGACTCCGTCATGCGCGGCTACCCGGTGGGCAGTTTCCCCTCATGGAAGGTGTTGCCGGAGACGATCAATTCATTCAAGTTTTACGGTTTCATGAGGGACTATAGCGCTTTTGACAAGCGACACAACCCTGTGATCGACATTCCGAACGATAGGGAGATCGTTGCAATCCTCGATGGCCAGCAGCGGTTGACGTCACTTAACATCGGGCTGCGCGGTTCGTATGCGTACAAGAACCACGGCGGATGGGCGAACAAGCCCTGGTCATACCCTGAGCGCCGCTTACATCTGAATTTGGCCGGTGAAGCCCCCGAGAACGAACTCGGACTCAAATACCACTTCCAGTTTTTGACGTCCGGCGACGTCGATGCGGCCGTTGATGACGTCACGAAGAAGTGGCTACCGGTCAGCGAGATATTCGAGGCATCGGAAACTTCGACACTGCTACAGGTACTGGCAAAGTACGAGGTCGGCAACGACCTGGTTGCTTCTTCGCTGGTCAGCAAACTTTGGGACCAGGTTCACAAGACAGCCAGCCTGCATTTCTACGAAGAGGATGACCAGGACATCGAACGTGTCCTCGACATCTTCGTTCGTGTCAATTCCGGCGGCACGGTGCTCTCCTACAGCGACTTGTTGTTGTCCATTGCGACCGCTCAGTGGGACGGCGACGCCCGGGCAGCGGTCCACAAGCTTGTCGACGCACTCAATCAAACGGGCAACGGTTTCAACTTCTCCCGTGACACCGTCCTGAAGGCCGGCCTCGTACTCGCAGACGTCGGCGACATCGGGTTCAAAGTAAAAAACTTCACCACAGCAAATATGGCGAAGCTAGAGGCGGGGTGGGATGCGATGAGCACCTCGCTGCACGTCGCAGTCGGCCTACTCAGCGACTTTGGACTCTCCGGGGGCTCTCTTACCGCCGACAGTGTATTGGTTCCCGTCGCCTACTACGTGCACCAGCGGAAACTTGACCACACCTACCGCCAATCGCCAAAGACACGGGAGGACCGGCAGGCTCTGCGATCATGGGTACTTCGGTCGCTGATCGTGCGCGGCGTGTGGGGATCGGGCCTCGACACCTTGCTGCGCGATCTGCGCGAGGTCATACGACTCCATGGGCAGTCGAAGTTTCCGGTAAGCGCGATCGAGCAGACGATGTCGCACCGCGGTAAACCACTGGCCATCACCGATGCACTCATCGACGACATAGCCGGACTGCAATACGGTCGGCCGCGAACCTTTGCCGTTCTCGCGGCCCTGTTCCCGCACATCGACACCCGTAACCAGTTCCATGTCGATCACGTGTTCCCAGCGTCTCAGCTCGACCGACCCAAGCTACGGCGACGACAAGCCCCCGACGGCACGAAGGAGTTCACTACCGATCAGATCGACAATCTAGTTGCGCTGCGAGATTGTTTGCCCAATCTGCAACTCCTGCCCGGACTGGAAAACATCGGCAAGTCAGCGAAAGCACCCGATGACTGGATGGCCACGGAATACCCATCACCAGATGACCGCAGTGCATACCTCGCCCGCCACGCACTACCAGCAACACTTCCGCATACCGTCGGCGAGTTCACAGACTTCTTCGAGAGGCGACGACAGCTACTGGTCACCCGTATCCACGACATGCTCGACCCCCAGACAACCGGTACGGTCGCGACGTCGACTAGCGCACCGGACCTTGATGAGGAACTCGCCGAGGGCAACGACGACTGACCGACTCGCGCAGTCAACCGCCAACCTGTCGGCGCAAGTCGAAGTCGCCGCTCAATCGAGGCCACACCTCCCCTTCCGGTCACAAACATGAACCGAAAGTCGCGGTCGATCTGCTGTCGACGGACGCATGTATTGAGCCGATCTCATCGCCAAGGGGCGAGGCCACACCCAAGAGGCCGAAGGTGCCGAGCGCGAGTGAAAGAAGCCAGAGTCGATGCTGTGAGCACGATCATCGAGCAACCCGCCCTCATCGGGCGTGCCGATCAACGCGGCCGCACCTGCAGCCTCAAACCTCTCGGCTTGAGGGTGATCGTCTCCTCGACCTCCAGCTCGTACCCCGGTCGGGGCACCACATTCACCCGGTTCACGATCATCGCCAGGGCCACCAGGATCTCGTGGTACGCGAACTGCCTCCCGATGCAGGCGCGCAGCCCTGTCCCGAACGGCTTGTAGAGGTTCGCCAGATTCGCCGGCACCCGTGAGCGCTCGAATCGATCGGGGTCGAAGGACCCCGCATCGCTCCCCCACGCCGGGTCACGGTGCAGCTGCAACAGCACCACGAACACCCACTCCCCCTTCTCGAACGGATGCTCACCGACCATCGTGTCCTCACGCGCTTTCCGGAAATATCCGGGCGCCACCGGCCACAACCGCATCGTCTCCTCCACCACCCGCCGCAGGTACCGCAACCTTCCGACGTCGTCGAAGTCGATCACCCCGTCCGGGCAGATCACCGCCACCTCCTCGCGGATCCGCCTCACCACCGCAGGGTGCAACGACAAAAAGTGCAGTGCGAACGCCAACACCCCGGCGGAGGTTTCCTGACCCGCCACCAGGAACGTCAGGATCTGATTGCGAATGTTGCTGTCCGAGAGCCGGTGATCCGGTGCGCCGTCCCCGGCGCCGAGCATCAGATCGAGCAGATCACCGGACCCCGCCGCTCCCCGGCGGCGGCGCTCGGCGACGATCGTGTCCACCAACTCGCGAGCCACCGCCACGTCCTCGCGGTGCTGACGCCGCGCACCCCGGAACACGGTCGCCTCGATCGCAGGGTGCGAGTACGCCGCGCGGTTGATGTACTTCAACGCGCGGGAAATCCTGACGACCAGCTCGTGCGGTGGGCGCCCGTCGAACGGATGGAAGTCGTGCCCGAACGCCGCGTCACCGATGATCGACAACGTCAATTTGTTCATGTCCGCCGCCGCGTTGTGCCAGGTGTCGGGACCGGCGTCCTCCCAGTACGAGAGGAGCTTCGCGGTGTTGCCGACCATGGCGTCGTGGTAGCGGCGTATCGACGCCTGGGTGAACGCCGGCGTCAGAACCTGGTGCGCCGACGCCCACGCCGGCTCGGAGTTGTAGGCGGTGAACAGTCCGTCCTGCGCGACGGATCTCAGGTTGCGCAGTGGCACACCGAGGAACTTCGCCCACACCGTTTCGTCGTTCACGGCAGCGACCTGCTCGGGACCGGACACGTACGTCACCCGAGTGCCGAACACGTTGCGCTCGTAAATCGGACCGTACCTCTGCGCGTCGCGCATCGCCCACTGGCTCGACTCCGACACGTGCAGATCGACGACGTCTCCGAGCAGCGGCAGCCGCCGCGGTGGATGCGGAAGCACCCGGTCGGCAGCGGAAATACGCGCGGCATCGGCGGTTCCGGTCATGGTCGCGTCCCTTCGTTACCGAGAACCGCTGTGTCAGCGGGAGGCCAGTGGCGGCCCAGAGCAGACAGTGCGGCGACCTCCCCGCCCAGATCGGCAGATTGGCTGATCGGGACCCGCCTGAAGGACCCCGGTACGGCGTCTGACCGCTTCCGCTGGGCCGCACGCGAGATCAACTGAGCACGAGATCGGTTGTTGACGGCCCCCCAGTCCGATTCGTCGCCGAGGTATCGGCCCAGAAGGCTCAACGCGTCGCGAATTTCGACGCACATGCGGTGCACCCGTTGTTGGGGTCCTGGTGAGGAGAACCGCGGGAGCACGACCTCCGGGCACGTGAGCACCAATTCGGACCACATCGGAGTGAGCAAGCGGCTGGACCGTGACCATCTGTCCACCTCCAGCAACTCAGCAGCACGTCGCCACAAGGGCAACGCCGCACACACCACGGCCACGGCCAGAAGGTAGGTGAAGCTGAACTCGTTCATCTCGACACGCGCCGCCACGAAGCCGGGTGCGTAGCCGGTCGACGCCAGCAGTCCCATGCAGAGGATCGATAGTGCCTCCTCAAAGCCCCATAACGTCAATACGACGAAGAGCACGAACGTCAGCGCGACCTGTCGACTCAGTTGACCGCGCCGCAGCTCACGAATCGACACGCGCAGATACATGAGCGGCATAAGAGCAGCCCAGACGAAGAAGACAACGAAATACACACCGGTTCGCCAACCAGGAAGAACGTCGATGTATTCGCCGACTCCGCGCGCTTCCGAGCCGACGGCAAGCATCACGCCCCCACTGAGGAGTGCGGCCCCGATCAACCCTGCAGTGGAGGAAGTTCGCCAACCGGCGTGGTGCCATCGTGCCGCGATCGCAATGAGCGGCGCCAAGGCAACAACCAGAGCGACCGTTCCGATCTGCTCCAGTAGAGCTACCTCCAAGATGCCGCTGCTTGCGTCTACGATGACGATTTGCACTGGTCTCTCACGCGCAAGACCGGACATCACACCGAATACGAGAGCGAGGTTCACGAGCCGGCACGCCGTCGTACCTCTCAGCAGTGACATTCGCCCGACGAGCACCGTCACGCTCATGAGCAGCACCACCAGCGTCACCATCGTCGGAACAGATGAGGTCATGTCAACCCCATGAAGTCGTCCATCGCACTGGAACGTCGGTATCGCGACACCATTGCCGACATCAAGAGGTCAGCGAAAGTCTCGGCCTCGCCCTCCTGATCGTCGTCGAAGTTCGACCGCTTCATCACCGACCGAACAGCACGAAGATCGATATCGGGCAAGATCGTCGCCAGTGACAGATCGGCCGAAGGCGACCCGCCATGACCGAGAAGCATGTGGCCGACCTCATGAAGAATCGTCTGATCGATCTGATACTCCGACGTACTCCTGTGACACACGATTTCGTCGTGATCGGAGAAGGCCAACCACAAACCGCACGGAAGCCCGGGGAGCGGCACCGCCTCGATCGATGTCAGCGTTATCGGTCTTCCTCGAAATCCAGCCAAGGCGTCGAGAAACTCGTCGCGATTCCATGGATTCGGAACGATGTGCGCTATCGACCGTGCGGCCGTGACCACACTCTGTCCTGAAAATGCCATTTCCCCCCCAGGAATTCACACGAAACTAGGTGATACTCGAGCTCTGTTCACGCCGTCGTCGGAGTTTTTGGAGCAACGACGTCAACATTGCTGGCTCCGCGGCGAGTTGCCCTCCGCGAAGGCGAATCCTGTTGACACCGCCTGTCACTAACTCTTCCAGCAACAACAGCTGCGCGTGGACGGCGGCCGCTTTCGTTTCGTCCAGAAGATAATCGCGGCTCGACGGAAATACCTCGGTGAACGCTGTCAGTAATGCCGGGGAAGCCGTGCGACGACCCGATCGAAGATCTTCGACGTCTTCGGCGCTCACCCGAACGATCCCCGTCGCCGTCATTGCATCTGCAACCGCTCGGTGGCTGCGCTCGCGGCCGTCGTCGGTACGCCACACTCTGAACAAGAGGTCGATACGATCCGGGATCGACACCGCGCACGACTCTCGTTGGTCTGTCATTTCCGCCCCCTGTCGAAACGCTCTCGAAATCGCGTCAGCACGGCATCGTCTGCTTCGATGTCTCGACCCGCCAACCAACGCCGGTACAGACGTTCCTCGTGTTCGGCGTCGTCGAGCGAATCGATCGGCTCGTCCAACAACTGACCGAACATTTCGAAGACCGGCGATAGAGAACCGTTCTGGCGTTTGCTGTCCTCGAACAATCTTGTGACGTACTCGCCGTAGATCGGGCGCATCGCTACTGCCAGTTGCCGCGAGAGGTCGGTCAAATCTGCGAGATCGCTGTGCTGACGCGCAACCGCCTCCATCTCACGGGAGATTGCGAGCAGATCGAGAACCACCTGCACCGACACCACGACAGCGTTTGGACCGAGCGACGCATCGGAGAACTGACGCGACCGCAGTCGCGGCTCGCCACCTCGGACGACATCGGCCGCGCTTCCCGGCTCCCAGCCCAGGCCTGTGTCCAATTTTCCGAGGGTCGTAGCGGCCACCGTTCGACTGCTTCCCTCTTCGATGTCCTTCAGGGTCGGTACTGAAGGGCCACCTCTGTCGCGAACCTGGGGGCGCGACAGGCCTAGCTCCGTACGGCGTTTCCACGCGTACTCAGCCAATCGTCCAGGACCGTCCACGTTCGGAACCCTAGGCCGTGATGTTGCCGAGGAGCAAGGAAAGAAAAAAGTCTCTGACCAGCATGGAGATGCACACAAGCACCGTGCCCACTGAATTTGTCTTGCTTTATCTATTTTTATTTTGCTTTATATGCTTAACTCGTTGGTACACATGCACTGGCGGGGGGCACATGCAGGACACACGGATACGCAATCGCGCAGACCAGTACGAGTGCCGGGAATCAGTATTCGACGTGATCACCGGGGAACGATTCCGCTGCTCAGCGACCGATCACACGGACAACTGGCACGAGGCATGGTCCGAAGAGGGAATTGTCGTCGCGCGCTGGCGTGCCCCTCATCCGATCGCTGATCGAACAACCCCGAACAACGACTGATCACCTTCGGGTGCAGCCGGGCGGTCCGGAGGTCGACCCTCAATTTCCGGCCCGAACGTGCGACCCGAACGTGGTTGTTCAACCACCATCGATGTGAAAGGACGGAAAAAGTGGCAACACATGGCAATCACCGCCGGAGGGACTGCCGACGCGCAGCTCGTGCACTGGTTCCTCTGACTCTGGTGTTCGCCCTGGGCCAGGGCGTCGCAGATGCTGCTCCCCAGGATTTCGTCACTGCACCCGACACCGCCCAGCAGAACACCACCGACGCCACGCCTCCCCCGGCACCGACCCCGCAGCGCGAGTTCCTGCCCGGGTTCACTCCGTCGCCGCAGGTGCAGCAGTCGCGGTGGCGCAGTTATGACGACTATCGGTCCGGTCGCCAGCAGCCCTCCACCGTCCAGACCACCTACTACACAGCACCTCTCGTGCAGCCGGCCCCACAGGTCGGACCCCCGGCACCGAGCGCGCCGCCGGAGCCACCTCCTGTTCCCACCGTCGACCGCAAGGTCATCGCCCCGGTCGACGCACCCGAGGGCACCATCCTCATCGGCAGCCAAGCCATCGCCCGACCCGATTGGGTGGACGCGCGCTTCGCCGAGCAGTTCAACAACTCCGCCTCCGCCCTGCAGGCGGATGGCGCCAACGCCCTGGTGAACGCCGGCCTTGTCGACGCACCGCAGGCCGACCGCACCGCCGCCGGTGCGGCGACGGGCATCGTCGTGGGCGGTGCTGTTGGCGCCGCCGCGCTCGGTGTGCCCGCTACTGTCGTCGGCGCGGTCGGCGGCGGACTTGTTGGACTCGGGATCGGTTCGGCAACAGTGCCGTTCACCTGGTGGGCTCCCGGTGTCGGGTGGGTCTTCGGACCCGGGCTCGGCGCGGCCATCGGCGCCGGAACCGGCGCGGCGTCACTCGGTATCCCCGCGGCCGTCGTCGGCGCCGGTATCGGCGGCGCCATCGGCGGCACCATCGGTGCGACCGCGCTCGGCGGGGAGCAGATCACCATTACCGAGCCCGCCCCTGCTCCCGCACCCGCACCCGCACCCGAGGCAGCGATCCTCGCCCCGACGTCTCCGGTGTGGACGCCGCCGCAGGACGTCCAGCAGGTCGTCGACACGGCCCCTGCCTACGTCGAGCAGGCCCGCCAGGCAGTCACCGACGTGCCCGGCGGCGCGGACGTATTGACCGCGGTCGAGACCGTGATCGCCGACAACGCCCCGCTGCTCGACCAGGGTGCTGCTGCTTTGAACGGCGCCCTGGCCGCTCTGAACCCCGCGATCTGACGCACTGGTGCAGCCCCACCCACCAGTTCGCCGGGGCTGCACCAAGACGTTCGACCTCCTCACCGCATCGACCTCGGAAAGGCCTGTTGTGGCACCTCGAGACCGCACCACCGACACCCACGACGGGTCCGACGACTGGTTCGACGACACCGCCGTCACCGTCGCCACAGCCCCGGCCGCACCGAGTCGCCGACTGAGTGTTCTGGCCGACCACGAACCCATCGCCGCCGACCACGACGACCACGACTCATGGTTCGTCGACAGCGACGGCGAGACGGTTGCGGGTGACCACAACGAGCTTCACGATCCCCACCACGCCCCCACCGGGTCGCCAACAGACCCAAGTGGCTCCTTCGACACGCAGACCTCGGTACTGCGCGCTCAGGGACCACGCGACACACCACAGCCGACGCGGTCCTGGTGGAAGCGCCACCGCTCCGCTGTCGCCGTCACCGGCGCTCTCGCGGTCCTGGCCGGCGTGATCACCGGTGCGGGGGTCCTGCTCACGGGAACGACCGACGACACGCAGGTCCCGGAAGTGATGGCCCTCGACGAGATCGTCACCACGACCGCCGCCCCGACTTCGGCCGCCCCCGCAGCAGCCGGGGCCGCGGCCGCCGACGTCACCTGGTGCACGGGCCAGGCAGACGGCGACCCGGTCACCGACAGCAGCGCCGACCCTGGCGCAGCGGCGATCTGGCGCTTCGAGAAAGCGTTCTACTTCGACCGCGACGGAGCCGCCGCACGAGCGGCTGGCGCGCCGGACGCGGTCATGGCGTCCGCCCAGCGTCTCCAACAGGGCATCGACCAGCTCGAACCAGAGATCGAGTTCTGCGTGCTGGCAAATCCCGTCGACGCGGGCATCTACGACGTCACCGTCGTCGAACGCGGGCCCGGCATCGACGGACGAATGAGCCGCCAACGGATCACCACCACCGAGCAACAGGACGGGCAGACGCTCATCACCGCGATCGTCCCCCGCTGACCGGCACCCACGACCAGACACATCAACCAGAACCCCCAATGGAAAGGGAAGCCGTGCACACAATCCTCGCCGAGCAGGCCCGCCGCCTCCTCGCAGCCACCGCAGCGGTGACCATCGTGGCCTCCGCCGGCGGAGTCGCGGCCGCGCAGCCGATCACCACACCCAGCCCGCCCGCATCCGCGACCACCACCACGCGAGCATCCAACGGTGATTGCCCGGCCCTGCACCTGGTGGTCGTGCCGGGCACCACCGAGATCGACGAGAACTCCTCACCCGAGACCGATTCCGGGTTCTTCTCCCGGCTCACCGTCCCGGCGATGCGCGACGCGAACTCCGGTGAGGGACCCGCGCTCGACCGCAGCTACGTCCCCTATCCGGCGAGCTTCGGTGGCAAGCCGGGGGACCGGTCGACCGTCCCCTATGCCCAGTCGGTCGACATCGGCGTCGAGAACACCCAGAACATGATTTCCGAGATAGCGGCCCGCTGCCCCGGCACCAAGGTCTTTCTCTCCGGCTATTCCCAGGGCGGCGAGGTCGCGTCGAAGGTCACCCGCGCGATCGGCGCGGGAACCGGACCGATCGACGCAGACCAGTTCGCGGGAGCGGCGCTGTTCTCCGACCCGACCCGCGCCGAAGGCGAAAACGTCATCGCCAGTGGAGAGACCGCACCGGCACCAGCGCCCGGAACCGACGGCGCCGCAGTCGACACCGTGACACTCGCTCCCGCCGTGGCTGCCGCACCACCCGCAGGTGGCGGCATCGCGCCCACGCCGAAGATCAGCGACTTCGGAGCAGTCAGCGACCGCGTCGCGTCCTACTGCACCGCCGGCGACCTCGCGTGCGACACCCCCGTCGACGCACCAGCCGCAAAACTCGTCGCCTCCATCGCAGGTCAGTCCTCGATGGACACCCGAGACCCCGTCCGCATCCTCACCGACGTCTCCACCGCTGTCGGACGCACCGCCCTGATGACCGGGGCCTCCGTCGTCAACGACAACATCGACTTCGACTCCAAGGCCGGACGATTCGAGGTCAACGCGGCCCCCGAGACCGTCCTGTCGAAGATGGCGAAGTACTCCGATCCCTCGACGACCTCGACGGACGAGATGGTCGACGAAGCTGTCGGCGCGGTCACCAAGATCGCCGGAATGGCCATCGGAGCCGCGATCACCGTCGCCAAGGACGTCATCACCCCCGAGACCATCGGCCAACTCGCCACGGTGGGCCTGACGAACCCGCCCGCAGCCCTCGGCCTCCTGGCAACGAAGGTCGCCACCTCAGCGGTCAAGCTCGTTCCCCCGGCCACCATCGACTCCGCCGTCAACGTCGCCTTCACCGAAGTCAGCAACACCATCGACGAGAACGCCGGCCTCGCACAGCTCGTCACGGACACCTCGTACTGGAACACGGCCACCAAACACGGCTCCTACGACAGTGTTCCGGTCGGATCTCGCGGAGAGACACCCGTCGAGCTGACCGTCCGCTGGATCGTCGCGCTCGCCGCCGACCTCACCGGCGACCAGACCCTCGCGGACAAGGTCGGAGCCGTGATCGAACAGGGCGCGGCACTGTTCGGCACGAGCGAGACCGTCCGCAGCGCCGGAAGCATCCTCGCCGCAACCAACACCGCCGGCGGATCGACATCCACCGCGACCACGACGACTACGCGCGTGGCCACCGCCGCACCCACCACCGCCTCGCCGACCACCACTCGGTGACCGAGAACGCCGGAGAAGGAGGTGCGCCCGACATGGCCGCACAACCAGCAGAGCACCGTGACTACTACCGAGACGACGAACAGATCACCCCGGCCGGACTGCGGGTTCCTCCGCCCTCTCGCCGCGCGCCGATCCACGACGAACCGCTCTCGGTTCACGGCCGCCCGCCCGTGATGTGGCTCCTCGCTGCTCACGGACGCTCCGGCGCAGGCACACTCGCCCGCATCTGGGCACCCGCAGGCGACGCGCAACGAGGGTGGCCCGCCGCCGACCGGCACCGGGGCGTCGTGGTGGTCTCCCGCACCGACCGCGACGCCCTGGACGCCGCGCACGACCTGCTCCTGCAGTCGGCGGCGGGTCTGACCGGCGGCTGCACGCTGCTCGGCCTCGCGCTGGTCCCCGACGCACCAGGGCCACTGCCGAAGACTCTGCGCAGGCGCGCCGATGTCGTGGCCTCCGCAGCCCCGGCCGTGTGGCGGATCCCCTACATCGAGGACCTGCGCACACACAGCCAGAGCGAGCTGGCGAGCTGGTCACCCACCGAACCCGACCCACCCCCACCCGGACGGATGCGCGCCACCCCACCGTCGACGAACACACCGCACCCCGATCTCGCCGTGATCGGACGGGCCGTCTTCACCGCCGCACGCGTCGCCGCGGGCCGCTGACCCCACTACACCGCACCACCACCGAAGGAGAACCATTCATGGCCACCACACTCACCACGTCCACGATGTTCCTCGCGCAGAACATCGGCGACGTCGATCCCACTCCGCCGTCCGGACCGACCGGCGACAAGATCCTGACGCTGCTGTCCTGGCTGATGTGGGGCTGCATCATCGCCGCCGTCGCCGGAATCATGATCTGCGGCGCGATGCTCGCCTACGAGAAGATCACCGGCGGCGGTCAGGGCAACGCCACCGGCAAGCTCGTCGGAGGACTGTTCGGATCCATCGTGATCGGGGGAGCCGCCGGCCTCGTGAACATGCTCGTCCTGTGAGCACCCAGACCCAGTTGCACTGGGCACTCTGGCTCGTGCCGATCATCGCCACCATCGGTGTGCTGGCCGGCAGCATCATGATCGCGTCCGACAAGGTCACCTGCCGAAACGATCCGCGACCCGTGGTCTCGATCCTCGACCTCGCCGTTGTCGGAACAGGCACCTTCATCGTGTTGAAACTGCTCTCCCCACGGCTGTACGCATGAGCGCCGCGATCGCCACCGACACAGGGGTTCCGTTCCTCGCGCAGCCACCGACCGGACCGGTGGACTGGCCGGCAGAAGTGTGGCAGCCGATCATGACCGGCCTGTCGTGGCTGCTCTGGTTCTCGATCGTCACCTGCATCGCGGCACTGATGGTGTGCGGGGCGGTGTTCGTCAACCAGCGCAAGTCCACCGGCACGCAGATGGTCGAGGACGCCACTCTCATGCGCATCCTGATCTGCGCCGCCATCATCGGCTCCGCCTCCGGCATCGCCCAAGCCGTCCTCGCCTGAGCCCGAAACCGCAACGAACAGTGACCATTCGACCGAAAGGCATCACCTGATGACCGTCCCGCGCCCACTCCTGATCGCCGCAGCAGCGGCGACAGTCCTCGTCCTCGCTGCGTGCGGCTCGAGCGACGATGCGGCACCGACAACACCGGAGGTTCCGGCACCGGACCTCACCTCCGCCCCGGTCGAACTGACCTGGCGCGAGATCGCAGGGGTATCGGTTCCCACCTCCAGGGTCGACGGACCGCAAGCGGGAACATCGGTCAACCGCAGCGGGTACTCGAAGACCCCGCAAGGAGCGGTGCTGGCGGCCATCAACGGCCAGACCGCACTCGCGGTCGCCGACGACCGCTCATGGCCGCAGGTGGTCAACACCGTCACCGCACCCGGAGCCGGCCGCGACGAGTTCGCGGCGGCGCGAGCTGCGGTCACCGTGTCCGGATCGGTGCCCTCCGCGTCCGCGCCGACCTTCGTGGCCTTCGAGATCACCGACTACCAGGGCGATCCGCTCTCGGCCGCAGTGTCGGTGGCACAAACAATCGGCACCGACGACCAGCTCTACGCCTACCCCGTCGCCCTGCAATGGGTCGGCAACGACTGGCGCATCGTCCTGCCGACCTCCGCCGAGAACATCGACGCGGTCGAGCTCGACTCCCTCGACGGCTACACCACGCTGGAGCGCACGGCATGAGCCGCCGCCTCCGCACCGCAGCGATCGGCGTCGCAGCGATCGTCGTCATCGCCATCATCGGGGTGCTCGTCTTCATCGTCCCCGGAGACGACGACCAGCCGCCCACGGCCGCCACGCCTGCTTCGCCGACCACAGAACCCACCGGCCAGGCCCCGCAGGGCTCGAACAACGGGCAGGAAGGATTCGGCGTCCCCGACGCCGATCTCTCCGGTCGCACGGTGATGGTCCCGAACAACCCTGCGGGTCAACCGCTGCCGCAACGCGAACCGACCGGGCCTCGGGTCGAGTGCACCGATGACGGCCGCCCTGTCACCTCTCCCGAGTCGATGATGATTCAGCGCAACTTCGGTGTCTCCACCCTCTACTCCGAGACCGACGGGCCCTCGTACATCGACGGACTGGTCCTGGCCGGCTACACGCGCACCCCGCAGGGCGCAGCTCTCGCCGCGGCCAACTTCCTCCCCCGCGGGCTCGCGGGCGGACCCGTCGCCGTGGAGAGCACCGAAAAGCTCACCCTCGTGCCCGACGAGGACATCGCCGGGCCGGAGAAGAAAGCCGCTGAACTCGCCAAACCGGTCAACACCGACACAGTCGCGCTACGAGCGCCCATGGCCTTCAAGATCCTCTCCTGCACCGACAATTTCGCCGTCGTCGAGCTCGCCGTCATCCGCGACGTCGACGACTCGGGCCAAAGGATGCCGAGCCCGATCTACACCGGAATGCGCTTCAACATGGCCTGGGACGACGGCACCTGGAAGGTCAGCAAACTCGACGGAACCGTCACCGGCGGCCCGTACAACTCGCTCGACGGATTCACCCGGTGGGCACTGTGACCCGCACCGCGGCCACCGCCGCACGCGCCGTGGTGATTGTGCTGATGTCGTTGCTCTCCGTCATCGGCGCGGCCGGACTCGCTCACGCACAGGACACACCCACCCCCGCACCCAATCTCAGCGAGCAGATCAACCCAGCAGCGGACGGGAACGGCTTCCAGGTCGCACGCCGCGAGTGCGAGGCCAATGGATCCGAAGTGCTCTCCGACGGGTGGCTCAACGACGCACTGGACGGCACAGCAATAGGTGACATCGCGGACGAGGTCCTGTGCCTGGACTCCGCCCTCACAGCTCACCCGGGCGATGCCTTCTCCACTGCTGTGTTCTCGGCCGCCTCGACGTTCTGGGGCGACCCGGTCGGCGACTTCGCCAAGTCGGTCCTGGAAGGCAACACGCAGGCATTCCGCGCCGTCATGACGTTCTGGATGTCCTCCGGCATACCGGGGTTGGCCGCCGAGAACGCCATGTCCGGACTACGCAACATCATCTCCGGGTTCACCGTCGTCGCCTTGTTCGCCTCGATCGTCATCGCCATGACCAAACTCGCCGTCGCCCGCAAGCAAGCGGTGATGGAAGGCGCCACCGAGACCGCGACCATGCTGGTCCGCACCGTCATCACGGTCTCGCTGTTGCCGATCCTGGTGCTGATGTTCCATCAGGGCGGAGACATCGCTTCGTCCTACGCACTGGAGATGTTCGTCGGCGGCAACCTCGACGAGAAGATCACCGCCATCACCGCGTTCGACGACAAGACCGGTCTCGGCCCGATCCTCGCGCTCGCCTGCGCCGGATTCGCTTTCCTCGGCTCCGTCGCGCAGCTCATCGCCCTGCTGATCCGTGAAGCGGTGCTGTGCGTCGTCGTCGCCGTCATCCCGATCGCCGCGGCCGCCTCCGCCACCGGAACCGGCCGCAGCTCCTACAAGTCGATGATCGCCTTCACCCTCGGCGCTCTGCTGTTCAAGCCGGTCGCGACCCTGTTGTACCTGTTCGCGTTCTGGGCGTCCTCCGCCTCGGCGGACGACCAGATCGCGACCGTCATCATCGGCTCGATCCTCCTCGCCGTCATCGGGTTCTCCCTCCCGACACTGATCAAGATCGTCGCTCCCGCAGCAGAATCCATCTCCGCAGGTGGCCGCGAGGTGGGCATGCTCGGCGCAGCCGGCGGCGCAGCAATGGGAGCCGGCGGTATGGCCGCATCCCGCGCACTCGGAGCAGCCGCCAAGACCGCCGCCGGATCCGGAGCAGGCGGAGCTGGTGGGGCCTCCGGAGCAGCCGGGACCGGCGCACGCCCCGCCACCGGACTGCAAGGCCGCTACACCGGCGGATCCAGCCCCTCCCACGCAGGCGCGTCGTCCGGACCGATGGGCGCGGCGCGACGAGCCGGGTCCACCGCCGCCGGCGCCGGCAGGGCAGGTGCCTCGGCGACGATGCGCGGCGCGGCCGGCGCACTTCGAGCCGCCGGAACCGTCGGACGCGCAGCCGGATCGGCATCGAGCAGCCTCGGCTCCGCCGCAGAAGGCGCAGTCGGCAACTACCACGGACGGATTCAGCGATGAGCGCACAACTCGAAGCCCCGTACGAGCCACCCATCTACTCCGCCGGAAACCGGCCGCAGTCGACCTTCGCCTTCGGGTTGCCGACCAAGATCATCGGCTACGGCGCAGGCTTCTTCGCCATCTCCTTCGCGGTCCTGATCTTCGTGCACGTCGTCGTGGGCCTGGCATTGATGGGAATCGGCGCTCTCATCCTCACCCCCCTGGTGTTCGCGCCGAACGGCCGCACCCTCTACGAGAGCGGACAACTCACCATGCAGTGGCAGTGGCGCAAGCACATCGACAAGTCCACCGAGTACCACGCCGGACCGCACTCACGGATCCCCGGCGGGCGCTACAAGCTGCCCGGCCTCCTCGCCCGCACCAAGGTCTACATCGGAATCGACCGACACGGCAACGAATTCGGCATGATCCACAACCCGGACGATCACCGCTACACCGTCGTGTTCGACGCACTGCCGGGCGGCGACGAGGCGATCATCCAACGCGACAAGGACCTCTACACCGCCGACTGGGGCGTCTACCTCGCCGACCTCGGCCTCCCCGGTGACATCGTCGGCGCAGTCGTGGTGGTCGAGAACATTCCCGCGACCGGCCTACGCCTGGCCCGCCGCGCCGAACACGAACTCGTCCCCACCGCACCGCCCCTGGCGGCCGCGTTCATCGAACAGTCCGCCGTCCGGATGCCGTCGGGACGCCACCGCACCCTCGCGCGACTGTCCATCACCTTCCGCGCCACGACCCGCGAGCGGCAGAAGGACCCGGAGGAGATGGCGACCGAACTAGCCCGACGCCTACCCGACCTGTACGAATCGCTCAGCGGAGCCGGAATCGACGCGCAACCGATGACCGCCGCCGAGATCACCGCGGCCGTACACCGCTCCTACAACCCCTCCACCGAGAACGACTTCGAGGAACTCGAACTCTCAGGACTCGACCACGGCGTCGACTGGGACGACGCCGGCCCCGGCCGCGCCAGAACCGAATGGGCGCACTACCGCCACGACGGCGGCGTCTCCGTCGTCTGGGAGATGGCCGCCCCGCCCGAATCGGTATTCACCGACACCGTCCTCAAACCGCTCCTCCAGCCGCACGACGACCTCCCCCGCAAACGCCTCACGCTCATCTACCGCCCGTACACAGCAGGCGACGCGGCCAAGAAGGTCGACAAGCAGTACCGAGACGCACTGCACGCGATCAACTCACGCGGCAACAAGATCACCTCCGCCGGCTCCGAGAAGCGCCGCGAGATCGCCGAACAGGCGCGCCGCGAGATGGTCTCCGGAGCCGGATACGAGCGCTACTCGGCGCTGCTCACCATCACCGTCGGCTCCGTCGACGAGATCGCGAACGCGGCCGCCGTCACCGAATCGTTGGCCGCACGCTCCCGCCTGCGGTTACGGCGATCGTTCGCCTTCCAGGACGCAGCGTTCGCCGCCGGCCTCGGTATCGGTGTGCTGCTGCCCGACCAGATCTCCACGTCGATCCTGGTCCGCCGCAGCTAGCACAGCGCGCACAGCTAGCGCTGATAGGGCGGCCGACCCTGTCCGCGTCACCGCCCACACCCCGCGACGAGAAAGACGACGATGACGATCACCGATGAGCGCACCGGACGCGGCCACGACCACCCCCGCCGCGACACCCGCCCACACGACGGCGCCGACCCGCATGACGAGGACGACGCTACGACGGAGCCGGGCGCGGTCGTGCGGTGGATCATCGGCACCACCGACTACGCGGACCTCGCCGCTCGCATTGCGACCGGGGACGCCGAGGAACCCGCCAAATACTCCCGCCGCGGCATGGGACTGACCCGGTGGCGTAACGAGCACCCCCACGCCGACCAGATCGTTCACGAGGCAGCGAAAGACCCCTGGTGGCGTGCTGCGCTGTCCTCCAGCACCCGCGGGCACAAGGGCCCCGGCGGCGGGCGCATGTCCACCGTCCCCGCTCCCATCGAGTACGAAGCGACGTCAGTGCAGATGTGCGGACTCAACCCCTGGGCCATCGGCGCGGCCTCACCGTCGTCGGGCACCATCGTCGGCCAGCACGCCATCACCGGCAACGCCGTCTCCTGCGACCCGTTCGCCTACTTCCGCGACAAACTCATCGGCAATCCGTCGATGTTCGTCCTGTCCCTCCCCGGCCTGGGCAAGTCGACGCTCGTCCGCAAGATCCTCCTCGGTGCGACCGGCTGGGGACAGACCGCGATCATCCCCGGCGACATCAAGGGCGAACACGTCAAGATCACCCACATGGTCGGGGGCCAGGTCATCACCCTCGGGCACGGCGGCGGACACCTCAACCCTCTCGCCGCCGGGGCACTCGGGCAGGCCGTGGTCCGAGCCATCGCCGCTCGCGACGCGGAGACGACGCCGGAGCGGATCGCCGAACTCGACGACCTGGTCAACACCGCCACCATCACCATCACGACCCGCCAGATCAACGCCGTCTGCGCCCTCGTGGAGCTCATCCGCTACGACACCCACTCGGTGAAGGCATTCGAGAACTCCATCATCGGAATCGCACTGCGCGAGCTGTACTCCGTCGGCGGCTTCTCCTACGAGAACCCGCCCCTGCTCAAAGACCTCTACGCACGCATCGACGCCGGCTCGCCCGCCATGCTCGACGCCGCCTACAAGACCGACCGCGCCAGCTACCGCGAGGCCGTCACCGAACTCATGCAGGCGCTCGGCGCACTGACCTCCGGTCCGCTGGGCGACATCTTCGCCGACCACACCACGGAACCGATCGACCTCGACGCGCCCATGATCTGCATCGACGTCTCCTCCCTCGACCGCGGCGACACCACCCTCAAGGCAGCCGTCCTGCTTTCCTGCTGGGCCGACGCCTACGGCACCGTCGAAGCGGCGCACCTGCTCGCCGACGCCGGACTCGACCGGCAACGGTTGTTCCTGATGGCGCTCGACGAGCTGTGGCAGGTCATCGGCGCGGGACCCGGCATGGTCGCCCGCGTCAACGAGATCACCCGACTCAACCGCACCGACGCCACCGGACTTCTCATGATCACCCACACCGGCCGCGACCTCGAGACGCTGCCCACCGAGTCGGACATCAAGACCGCCAAAGGGTTCATCGACCGAGCCGGCATGGTCGTCTGCGGTGGCCTGCCGATGGGCGAGGTCGAACGACTCTCCGGCGAGCTGAAGTTCACCGACGCCGAAGCCGGCATGGTCACCTCCTGGTCCCGCGGCGCCGCGCTCCGCGGATCCGAACGGCGCACCGTCCGCGCTCCCGTCGGGCGCGGGAAGTTTCTCATCAAGGTGGCCAAGGACAACACCCCAGGCATCCCGATCCAGACGGTGCTCACCGACGTCGAAATCGAGACCGGTGTCCACGACACAAACGCCCGCTTCGCCGAGTACTTCGCCGGAGCAGCGTGATGCGCGCCGGGTACACCGCCCAGACGCGGGCGTGGGCGCTGGCGGAGTACGACAAGTCCCGGCACAACTACGCCTCGCGCGCCGAGTGCGTCGCCGCGATCGCGAAAGCGATCGGGGCGCACGAGAACACCGTCGCGCGGTGGATCAAGACGGAGTTCGGATCACCGCGCTCGCCCGCTGCCGATGAGATGACCGCGAAGTTGCGCGCTGCCGAGGCGGAGTGCGAACGCCTGCGCCAGGAGAACCGCACCCTGACCGAACGCCTCGCTGCCCGAGCCCACCGCTCGCTCGCAGCCCAGTCGATCGGAGCGGCCGCGCTGTGAAGAAGGGCGGCGCGATAGGTCTGTCGGTGGTGCTCGCGCTCTGCCTGTTCGTGGTGCTGTTCGTGACCACCGGCGTCCGCGAGGACACCACCGACTGCCTCCCCGGCCGCAGCACCTCCGTGCCGTCAGCCGGGGGTGTCCCGGCCGGGTCGTTCGCCAAGCCCATGAAGACCGGCGAAGCGCAGCTCACCAGCGGCTTCGGGCCTCGGTGGGGGACGCAGCACAACGGCATCGACCTCGCCGGTCCGATCGGCACACCCATCTACGCCTACGCCGACGGTGTCGTCTCCCAAGCCGGTGCGGCCAATGGGTTCGGGCAGTGGATCGTCCTCGACCACAACATCGGCGGCCAGGTCGTCTCCACCGTCTACGGGCACATGTTCCCCGACGGCGTCCTCGTCAAGGTGGGGGACCGGGTGACCGCCGGTCAGCACATCGCGAACGAGGGCAACAACGGCGACACCACCGGAGCGCACCTGCACTTCGAGTACCACCCCGGCGGGTGGACGCAGGGCGGCGGCATAGACCCTGCCCCCTACGTCGCCGCCGCGGCCGAACCCGGCAGCGGCACCCCCGGGTCGACACCCGCACCCGCGGCACCGGGCGTCCCGAACGCTCCGGACAGGTCGGTGGGGACCGGCGGCGCAGTCGCCGAGATGGCGTCGCTGCCTGCGTCGGTGGGGTCGGAAGAGCACTGGCAGGTCGACACGGTCCGCGTCGCCCGCGCGGTCCACGCGAAGTTCCCGCAGATCACCACCATCGGCGGGTGGCGGCCGTCGGATCCGATTTCCCAGGATCACCCGTCCGGGCGGGCCGCGGACATCATGATCGACAACTGGTCCTCCGAGGACGGCAAGGCACTCGGTGATCAGGTGAAGGACTATCTCTGGGCCAACCGCGAGGTGTTGCAGATCGAGTACATGATCTGGCGACAGCAGTACATCCCCTCCGACGGTGAACCGAACATCATGGAGGACAGGGGATCACCGACCCAGAACCACTTCGACCACGTCCACGTCACCACCATCGGCCACGGACCGCCCGCACCCGGGCAAACGTACGGTTCCGCACCGGGCGGGGCCGGATCGGCCCCGAAGGCCAACGGCACCTGCACCACCGCACCCGGCGCGGGGATCGGCGACCACGCCGACCTCGCCGCCGGACAAGTTCCGCCCGAGTTCGAGCCGTGGCTCGCTCTCTCGGCCGCGCAGTGCCGCGAACTTTCCCCGGCCTTGCTCGCCGCCCAGATCAAACAAGAATCTGGATTCACACCGGGCCTCACAAGTCCCGCAGGGGCGGCGGGATACACACAGTTCATGCCCGCCACCTGGGCGTCCTACGGGTTCCCCGTCGACGAGACCGGCAACGTCACCGGACCCGCCGGCGCGGGTGACCCCAACGACGTCGGGGACGCCGTCATGGCGCAAGGACGCTACAACTGCTCCGTCGCCGACACCCTGCGCCCCGGAATCGAATCGGGATCCATCACCGGAGACCCCATCGAACTGATGCTCGCCGGATACAACGCCGGACCCGGAGCCGTGCAGCAGTTCGGCGGCATCCCGCCGTATGCGGAGACACAGAACTACGTCACCACCATCACCGCCACCGCCGGCGACTACGACCTCGCCCGATGACCCGCCAAGGAGCACCCGTGTTCGACACCCACCACCGCCGACGCCCGACTGTCGCCGTCGTGCTGGCAGCCCTGGCCGTCGTCCTGATCGTCGCCGTCGGCACCGTCGTCGCGCTGTGGGTCACCGGCGACAGTGACGACACCCCCGCGGCCGGGGGAACCGACGCCGGATTCACCATCGACCCCGTCGGCAGCGACCCGATCGACGTCGCCACCGTCGTCATGGCCGGCGTGTTCACCTGGCAACCAGCAGTGCAGGACTCGACCTGGGACGCCCTGCACACCCAGGCCGGGCACCTCACCGGCCCGATGGCCACCGCCGCCGCACAGGCGCCGTCACCGGCCCCAAAACCCCTCTCGGAGTGGGCAGCGTGGGCGCGTAGCGGCGACACCCTCACCGCCGTCGTACGGCCCGACGGAGACACCACCGTGGACGGCGACACCGCCACGGTGCCGGTGACCATCGCGCAGACCGTGCAGCACCAGTCCGGGCAGGCCACGCCGTACACCACCTACACCGCCACGGTGACGCTGAACGACGACGCCGAGGGGAAGTGGAAGGTCAGCGACTACCGGATCACCAGCAGCAGCCTGTGAACGGTACCGACGACCGCGGCGGAGGGTATGGGGAGTGGCCCACGTCATGCCCCGTACGAGTTGTGAGGCATGGCGGGCCGTTTCGAGGCGAGCAAATACATGGTCCGCCGCACCCGGGCAACGGGGCTGAAAGAAAGCAGAGGAGTACCACCTCAGGTCATGTCGATGCGTTGTCCAATGAGCAGTCTGCTTTGTGCACTCGTCTCGCCTTGTGCGCGATGGCTTTGCAGGCGCCTAACACATGCCGATGCAGACCCACCCTTGAATCGGTGGGGACTGCTGCACGTTCAGGTGACAGATTCAGTCACGCAGCCTGAGTGGCTGGTGTGGCCATGATGGTCTCGTACTCGACGGGCGTCAATCGGCCGAGCCCAGCTTGGCGTCGGCGGCGGTGGTAGGTCCGTTCGATCCAAGTGACGATCGCGATCCGAAGATCGTTCCGCGTCGCCCAGTGTTGGCGGTCGAGGACGTTCTTCTGCAGCAGCGCGAAGAACGATTCCATCGCGGCGTTGTCGCCGCAGGCGCCGACTCGGCCCATCGATCCGACCATCGCGTGCCGGCCAAGGGCGTGGACGAATTTTCGTGAGCGGAATTGCGATCCACGGTCGCTGTGAACTACGCACCCGGACAACAGGTCTCCTGCTGCGCCGCGCCGGGAGACAGCGGAGTCGAGGGCGTTCACCGCGAGTCGGGCTTTCATCCTCGAGTCGATCGAGTAGCCGACGATCCGGTTGGAGTACACGTCCTTGATCGCGCAGAGGTAGAGCTTCCCCTCGCCGGTGTGATGTTCGGTGATGTCAGTGAGCCACACCCGGTTCCGCTCATCGGCAGTGAAATTCCTGGCGACGAGATCATCGTGGACCGGCGGGCCGGATCGGATGTGCTTGGTGCCTCGCTTCTTGCCGAACGAACTCCACCATCTGTTGGCCGAGCAGATCCGCCACGCGGTACGAGACGCCATCTTCTGCCCGGCGTCGGTGGCTTCGTCGACGAGGAACCGGTACCCGAACTCGGGGTCGTCCCGGTGAGCGTCGAACAGTGCGTCGGCCCGATAGGCTTCCTCGAGTTCGGTGGTGGTCACCGGTGCGGCGAGCCACCGGTAGTAGGGCTGACGCGCAATGTGCAGCACCCGGCACATCCGCCGCGACGGGGATCCCGTCGGCGGCCAGCTCACGGACGAGCGGGTACATCATTTTCCCGGCAGGTTCGCCTGCGACAGATACGCCGCCGCCCTGCGCAGCACCTCGTTCTCCTGTTGGAGCAACCGGATCCGCTTCCGAGCCTCGCGCAACTCGGCATTCTCGCTCGCCGTCGAACCGGGCGTGATGCCGTCCTCGATGTCGGCGGCCTTCAACCAGTTGGCCAGGCAGGATTCGCTGATACCGAAATCGGCGGCGATCTGTTTCAGCTGCTGGCCGGGTTCCCTGTTGCGGGCCACCCGGACAACGTCGTCACGGAACTCTTTGGGATAGGGCTTCGGCACGGGTACATCCTTCCAGCAGTGCCCCTCGGCACCACAGATCAAATGTCACCTATTCGTGCAGCAGTCCCTCGTGCCGCATGGCTGCTGGCGGCGGTTACGTCGCCGCAGACGCGACATCATGCTCGACACTGACCAACCTCCACAGCGACACGCAAGTAGAAAGCACAGACACCACGCGGGAATACGCAGCATAACCAGAGTTGCCGGACAGACGACTCCTCGAAAAGACAGAGACCTGTCGCCAACGGTGTCACAGTAGTTTCGTCGAGGAATGCCACGTACCCGCCGGGTGTGCGCTGATATGCCTCGGTTCGGGCTGGACGCGGTGGCAGCGTTCGGGATGTTGCGCACGCTCTCGCAGCAGATGAACGTGCCGGTGGCCGAACTCGCCGTCCGCGTTACGACGAAGCAGGAGTGACCGTCACCTGGCGGGGCGCCCCGGAGGGCACGAACATCGCGTCGGGCGGGCCGGCGCCGCCCTGTACGCCTAGACCATTACCGGGGTTGGTGACACCTCCGAGGTGGACGACGACATCTTCTCCGGCTGCGCCGACGGCACCAGGGGACGGGGGATCCGGGGGCACAAGGGGAGCTGTCGATTCGTCGCGAGTGGAAATCGCGAGGTACGGCTCGCGCACTTGGTAGTGATCCTGAGGAGAGGTGATCGCTAATCCGCCGCCGAGCTGTATCCTCGTACCCGAGCGGGGTGGTTCACCGTGCACGATCACAACCATGAACGACGGCGACATCGCGAACCGTCTGGCAGTGAGCTGAAGAACGTCTCCGTCGACAACGTCCCGGACGCCCTGATCAAGATCACTACGACTAACATCTACGGCAGCGACCTGCACATGTACGAGGGTCGAACCGACGTCAAGCTGGGCAATGTCCTGATTGCCGATTGTATCGTCGACGTGAAGATCGCGCTCGCTGACCGCTTCGTCCGGATCCGCGAGCGGTAGCCGGAGCGCCCGCCTGACCGAACGCCAATCGCATCACCAGCGAGCTGAGTCGCCTGCCGATTCAGCTCGCTGAATGCCTTTTACCGATCGTGACATCAGTGGTGGGCCTCGGGTCACCGCCCGCTGGGCGTTGCGCTCGAACCGGGCCACGTCGTGCTCCCAGGATCCATGACTCGCGCGGTCCCTATGTCTCCCGGTGACACCGTGGTGGCATCTATGGCAGGCCTCGGCACTGTCCGAAAGGAAACCCAGCGGCATGTCGCAGCAGGTACGAGGTGTCGTGTCCCTGTCCACGAAGGAACCCGCTCAGGTAGTGACCGTAGCAACACAGGGCAACCATTCATCGCGCGACGATCGCCCGATGATTGGCCGCGCGCATCGCGGACGTCCTCCTGACAGCGGAGCGCTCGGCGATGCCGCGCAGGTCCGGGCAGGGCACCAACATCCCACCACACGCCCCCACGGAGGCGGTGGTGTCGGTACACCGCCGGGTTCGTCGCGTCACGATGGCCAGTGCGCGGCCTAGTTCAGCCGACCGCACTCGGGACACAGCGGCCGCCCGACATTGGGCGTGTGCTCGCGCCCGGTGGCGCTGACGCTGCTGACTGCAGGAACTCGACGTGTCGTCGGGTGTCGGCTCAGTGCTCGTCGGGGGAGTCGTCGGCGCCGTGGGACAGTCGCAGGGCGCGGCCCCGTTGGACGTGCTCGGCGTCCTTCTCGTCGTTCTTGTCCGACACACGGGTATCGCGGGGCGGTAGCTGCAGGTCCTCTTCGGCGGGCAGTCCGGCTTGGAGTTGGCGGCCCCGTTCGAGTTCGGAGTCGAGTTCGGCGCCGAAGAGCAGTGCGAGGTTGGTGATCCACAGCCACAGCAGGAAAATCACCACACCGGCGAGGGACCCGTAGGTCTTGTTGTAGCTGGAGAAGTTCGCGACGTAGAACCCGAACACTGCGGACGCTACGATCCACGTCACGATGGCCACCACGGCGCCGATGCTGATCCACCGGAACTTCGGCTGCTGCACGTTCGGGGTCGCGTAGTACAGGACGGCGACGGCCACGACCACCAACGCCAGGATGATCGGCCACCGCACGATGTTCCACACCGTCAGCGCGCCCTCACCCACACCCGCCGCGTCACCGACCGCGCGGGCCACCGGGCCGCTGACGGCCAGCATCAATGCCCCCACCGCCAGGCAGATCAACCCGACCAGGGTCACCAGCAACATCTGCGGACGCAACTTCCACACCGGGCGGCCCTCGTCGACCTCGTACATCCTGTTCATCGCCCGCCCGAACGCACCCACGTACCCCGACGCCGACCACAACGCACCGGCCACACCGACGAGCAGCGCCACCCCCGCTGTCGGCGCCTGCACCAGCTGCTCGACCGGACCACGCAGAGTGTCCACCGCAGAGGACGGACCGAGATCACCGACGATGTCTAGCACGGCGGTGACCGTGCGCTCACCCTGACCGAACACCCCCAGCAGCGACACCATCGCCAGCAACGCAGGAAAGATCGACAGCACCGCGTAGTAGGTGAGCGCAGCCGCGAGGTCGGTGCACTGGTCCTTGGAGAATTCCCTGGCCGTCTTACGCAGAACGTGGAGCAGCGAAGGCCGTGTCAGGTCGGTGGGGGAGTCGGGCTTGCCCGGGCCGTCCGGATCGGAGGACGGTGGATCGGCAGCGGTCGATCGCGTGGTGGTCATCCTATTTGTGTTCCCGCCGCGGACACGTCGGAAACCGCCGACCGTGGCCAGATGCAGCACCGGTCGTATGCCGAGTGCACCCGCGTGCGCACCCGGACTCGACCCGTCCGCGCGACCTGCGTGCTCGCCGTTTAGCGTCCGTGCGGGTGCCTCAGGCGGCGGGACGCCCGCGGCCCAGGCGCAGCAGGATCGTGGCCAGCGTGCGCCCTTCCCGGCCGAGGTCGTCGAAACGGTGCAGCACCTCGACCTCACGGGTGTGCGCGAGGCGGGGCTCACCGCGCGTGACCCGCAGCTGCCCCAGATCGCGGGAGATCCGGGATCGATGCGCAACGGCAGCGAGAATGGTCTCATCGATCCGGTCGATGTCGTCGTGCAGCTGCTCGAGGTCGATATCCGCCGACGTTCGGGTCGGGCCGTCGGGTGGCCGGTGGTCTCGGCCGGTCGAGCCGCGACGTCCTGACCTGTGTCGTCGCGTCCATCGGCGTTGCCGTGTCCTGCGGTGGTCATTTGTCCCATTCCTCGGTTCCACCTATGTGTCGGGTTAGTGCCACATCTCGTTACGTGTCATTGCCGGCTACCGGTGACGACAAGAGTGCAGACAGGTGCCGATGTGCGGTGCGCGTGACGTGGCCGGCCCCGACGCGCCGGCTGGGCTGCGGCTCCGAATGGTCGACATGGCTCATCGATCCGATCCGACACCACGTTCGTGCGATTTTCTCGACCTCGCTGCGGGGCGAGGGGACAGCGCAGACGGGTCGGCGGCGGGTTTTCTGGTGTGGTTGGTCGACGACCGGGACACGGTGGTGGTGCGGGCGGCGTCGACGCTCGTGGGCGCTGCGCAGGCGGCGCGTGCGTACTGCGCGGCGTGGGGAGCGCAGGTGCGTTACGTCGAGGATCCGCAGGGGGGGATCGTCGACCCGCAGGTGTGGGGACCGTTGTTCGCCGCGGCGGGGCCGTTGCCGTACGTGTACACCGTGGAGCTGAGGGCACCGGCGTCGACCGGCCGCGCCGAATTGGTGTCGGCGTTGTGGACGAGCACCGATCCCGCCGAGGCGCTGCGGTGGCGGTCACTGCTGCCGGAGCCGCTGCGCGGGCGCACGCTGGTGGTCAGCAACGCCCCCGACGGGCACTACCCACCGCGTCCCCGCGCGAGCGAGGGAGAAGCAGAAGTCCCCGCTGTATGATCGGGGCCTGTGGCTCAGCCGGGCCGTGCGGATTGCCCGGATTCACCCGGCTGCGCGGGCGACTGTCCGGCGTTTTCGGATCCGCCCGGGTGCCCGGCGAATCCGGCTCCGCCCGGCTGTGCGGGCGGGTTGAAGTCGGCGGTGTCGGCGAAGATCAGCCGCCCCGACTCCAATGCGACCGCCCACCGGCGCGCCGGTGCCCAGTTCCGCCCGGACACCTGTGCCGAGAGCACCGCGTCGCCGTAGTCGTCGACGATGCGACCACGCTCGACAGTCCCCGAGGTGCGGTCAGTGACTGTGACTTCGGCACCCACGAAAGGGGTGAATGTGGTGACGTCCCCCGAATCTCGGCTCATGTGCTGCATTGAAGCAGACTTCGTGGTGGCGCCCACGAGGTACCGGGATTGTTTCCGACCGTGCCAGTGTCAACCGGTTGACCCTATCGGGCCTCGGCGCGATCACAGAGAAGGTCGGTGGTCACTGTCGGGGGTGTTTCGGCGGCGCCGCGGGTGTGAAGATCGGCGAGGTCGGCAAGGGACGCGTGTTGGGGCCGCCGCACAGGTGTCGACCAGGACGATGTAGGGATGGTCGTCAGCGGACGGCTACGAGCGCCGAGCTGCCACGCGGCGGCTGAACCCGGACGGGCTCGCCGGACGCCACCGCGGGCCGCCGCAGGTGCGGAGCGAGCAACTCGACCGCTCGGCGTCCGGGACCGGTCGGCGCCAGCACGCGTACCTCGCTGAACTGGGACGCCTCGTCGAGAGCGCCGACCACGGCGGAGAACACGAACGTAGCGCCGAACAGGTCGACCACGATGGACGACCGGACGTTAAGACGGTGTGGACCACTTCCGACGTCGACGCGGCCCGCCGGTGGCAGGACATGCCGCCCGAGATGCTGCGTCACCGCACCCTGATCGTGAGCGACGCCCCGGACGGGCGCCGGCCGTCGGCGCCGTGGACGATCGTAGAACCGGCACGCGACTGACCTGATCCGTCTCGACGACGCGACGTCGACGTCGACTTCGACGAACATCTCGACCCTTGTCAGATGTCACCACGACCTGTGAGTCGAGTAGCCGTCGATATGTGACACCGCACCACGAGATGCGATGAAACCGACCTGCGGTTGGCGTGCACTGCATTTGACGTGCCCGTGATTGGTTTCTCTGTCACCATGCGAAGAGGCTGCCGTCAGGGCAGCCCGGTGACGGCGCCGTGCCCGGCGCCGCATTTCTCACGTCGGGTCCGGTCGGCCCGGGCTCGGCCTTCTTTCAGGGAGTTCCCCATGACTGCTCCGGCTGTCCAGTCCGTGTCGTCCACCGCCACCGCCCTGTTCGATCCTGCTGTCGTCGGAGGGGGTGCGCTGGGTATGGCGGGTCGTTCGCGTCGCAGTGTGAGCGTGGACGGGTCGTTGACGTTGGCGGCGGCGACGCCGTCGGGTGATCCTGCGTTGTGGTCGCGGTTCGTCGACGGCGCGTGGGCGTCGTACTCACGGCACGGGGTGAGCGTCGCACTCGATCTCGACGAGGTGGCATCCGGTGCGACGACGACGGTGTTCTTCGTCGTCCTCGACGAGGCCGGGGTGATGCTCGGTGGTGTACGCGCCCAGGGCCCGTACGTGATGATCGAGCAGTCGCATGTGTTGACCGAGTGGGAGCACTCGCCGGGCCTGCCGGTGGTGGCGCAACGGCTGCGGTCGCGTATGCCGCACGGAATTGTGGAGATGAAGAGTGCCTGGGTCGGTGACGGGGCGCCGGGGCGGGCAGTGTCGGCCACGCTCGCGCGGACCGCGTTGCCGACGATGGCGTTGACCGGTAGCCGCTATCTGTTCGCCAGCGCGGCCGATCACGTGTTGCGGCAGTGGGAGACCTCGGGTGGGGTCATCGACACTGCGGTGCCGACGGCGGCGTATCCGAGTGATCGGTACCGCACCCGGATGATGTGGTGGGATCGACGCACCATCGACGCCGATGCGCACCCGCAGGTGTGGGAGGAGATGGTGCGAGATGCACGAATGCTGTCGGGCGCGCCGACCGGCGACGGCTCGGTGCGAGGCGCCGCGGATCCCGCGCAGCGGGTGGCGGCCGCTCCGTCCGGTGCTGCCGCCGCCGCGCGGTGATCGTCTGACCGCGTCGGTTCTCACCGGTCCAGGATGTTGTCGTGCTCTGCGATCATTCGCGTGAGCGTCCGAGTCCAGGAACGGCGGCATGTGGTTCACACTCTCCCGGTGGTGTGGTCGGGGTCGACCGAACACACCCACTGATGCGGTCGCCGGTTCGGCCGGTCCCGGTCGGGGCGTCTGAGGAGGAGGCCACCGCAGTGCCCGCGGGAGGTCGAGGTGTCCGTGCAACGCGGGTTCTGTCTGGCCATGGCAGCCATTGTGCGTCGATCTCGACCATGGTGCGCACGCGGCCGGATCTACGGGTCGTGGCGACGGTTGCATTCCGACCGGTCAGGGTCGTGGGTGGGACTTGTCGCAGCGGGGCGGCGTGGTCAGCTGCTCGTGCGCCGGGCGCGATCTCGTCGCACGAGGACCGCGTGCGCGATCTCGACGACGATCAGGGTCGGTAGCGCCACTGCGAGTACTCCGATGGAGATGACCGCCGCCGGTATCAAAACCGAGTACATGGCGTCACCGTACCCGCCGAATCCTGCTGAAAGCAGAGGTCGAGGTCGACCCATCGGCGCACTCGGCGATTCGCCGTATACCACAATACCCAGCGATATCGGTTCCGGCTCGCGCGAACGGAGTCTGTCGGATCCACCGCGGAAATGACTTTCGGCCGTCGGCAACTGGAGGTCGCTGCCACGGTGCTGGTGTGTCGAGAGTCGCTGGACCGGGGCCCTCGCACGTCACCGCGGCCTACAGAGGCGGGACCTGCCGCGGCGTCACCGGCGTCCTCGGGCAGCAACGCGGCGCGGCCGCTGACCGCATGCACCGGCCAAGATGGTGTGCACGACGCGCACCTACAGTCACATGCAGTTCGGCGGAACACATTACTGTTAGTTTCACTTAACGCGCTATAAGGCTCAAATCGCCAGTTCAGCACAGTTTTGCCCCGCAACCGTGTCGGACGCGGGGTCTAGGCTGCAATAGGGAGTCCCGACCTGCCTAGACGGCCCCCGTACGCCCGCTGACGGCCGTCTCGGGTCCCTCGGTGGGCACGGCGGCACCGGCGATCCCCGCTGCGGTGGCCACGCGGATTGCCGGTGCCGTGGAGTCGTCCCGGTCGGCCGGGACCCGCCGCGCGTACGCCGCAGGGTGGCGACGGTTCACCGACTGGTGCACCCGGGGCGGCCACGTCGCACTGCCGGCGCACCCCCGTCACGGTCGCGGCGTACCTTCACGACTGGGACGGCGAGATCGACGTTCGTTGCCGCCCAGTACATCCACTGGGGCAATTGCCCCGATCGGGTCGTCGACGAAGGTCGCCGTAGGCTTAGACAACCCCCGCCGACAACCAGGAGCAGCGGGGCACCTGATTGCTTCTGTACCCCTCCAGGTGAGTTCCACACGGGACGGAGGACGCCAGCCCCTTTCGATGCGCACACCGGCGCGGCCTTCCGATGTTGCATCCGGGACAGCAGGACGACCCCTCTCGAACTCGCTCGGTAGACTGTCGAGCGTCTACGGCCTGGATAAGACCCACACCGCCTGTGTGCACGACAGCGTGAGTGCAGCATGAGTTGACGTCCTTGCCTACGTCTCCTGAGCCAACGACTGCGCTCGGCGGGGCTATTCGGATCGACAGGGCGTGTTGCCTGGACACACGTTGGTGGAGTCCCCCTGGTCGACGACGCGACGCGGACTGCTTGACAGCAAGTCATGTGATACCGCGGGTCGGCTGGCGGCGGCGATCTTCGAATGGATCTAAGCCCGGCACAACCCGCATTGCCGGCACCTGAGATCAAGTACTATTCATCGACAGATTACGAACACGCCTTCCATCGACGGGTCACCTAGAGGTGGCCTGAACACCCAACCCGAACTGTCCGGAGTACCGGGTCTGGCTCTGGTACGACACGAATCGAACGCATGATGCGGCGCGGCTTCCGGCCCGCGCCGCGGTGGGTTGCGGCGACGCGAAGGCCACCATGGGGTCGTCTAGTCGCCGGAGAGGATGATCCCGATGGTGATGACTGTGCCGTTGCCTGTCCGACGACTGATCGACGCCGTCAATGCCGGTGATGCGGAAGCACTATTGTCGTCGTTCGACGACGGCGGTGTAGTCGACGACCGGGGGCGCGTGCACCGTGGGCGCAGTGCGATCGCTATCTGGTCGAGGTCGGCCTTGATCGGCGCGGGCGTTCGCCTTTCGGTTCTGGCCGTTGACGGGGATGCCACCTTCACCTCGGTGGTGACCGGCGACCAGCATGGCGGGACCGGGTTGCGGACGTTCACCTTCGCCCTCGACGGGGAGTCGATTTGTCTGATGACCGTCCGTTGAGCGGATCGGCGATGCGTTTCGAGTCGAGCTCGGGCAGGAGTAACGACGCGCACAACGATGGCGAGACGCACAATTCTGGTACAGCCGCGGCCGGCACCGACCTTTTTGCCGGCGAGTCGGTCGACCCGCGGCTGGCATACGCGGTGCAATGGGCCCCACACGGCGGCGGCGCCGCAGCCGACATTGCCGATCGATTCGGGGTGTCGGCGCCGCAGTTGTACCGCCAAGTGCTCGACTTGCTCAGCGCCGACGGGGGCAGTCGGCTTCCGGCCGCAGTTCGCGACCACGTGACCGCCGCTGCACGCCGCAGGATATGGCTCGGCGCATGACTACCCACGGGTACGCGATCGGCAGCTCCAGGCTTTACTCGGGTGGACGGCGCCGACCTACACCATGTCCAATGATCGGGCAACCTGCCCCGGGCGGCGAGTCAGACTGCGCTGGCCGCTCGGTTCACGTCGACTTTCCCGTCGACCATCCGGTACACCGCATCCATCCGGTGCAGGTGTGACCGGTCGTGGGTGACGAGCAGGGTTCGGTGGTGCGCGGTGACGACCTGCACCTCGTCCACTTCGCCTGGATGACCTGACCGTGGTGCGGTACCTGATCGCGGCTGGTGAGGACCATCGACGTCACCACGACTCCGACGAGCACAGCGGGAGGCAACGGGTCCCACCTGCGCGCTGTGGCCACCGTGAAAGTGGACGTCGGTGTCAGGGTGTTCCCGGATGTTCAGGCGAACGGATCGTTCCTAGTGTCGATCGTGTGCAGACATCCTCGGGAACGACACGCATAACTAAGCCTGCGGCGGTGGCCTTTTCTCCTCGCTGCGGCAGCCGGGCTGCTGCATGCGGCCGCGAGCGTGTACTGGGCGGTGGGAGGTCGATGGCAGCTCGCCTCGGTGGGGGACTGGGCGGTGGCCCTGGCCGACGACCGGCCGGTGGCGAGCGGTCTTGCGCTCGGTGTCGTCGCTGTCATGAAGGCCGGCGCTGCTGTCCTCCCGTGGGTGAACGAGCGGGTCCGAGGCCCCGTTCATCGGCAGGTCCGCATGTGCTGGTGGTGCGCGGGCGGTGTGCTGTTCGTGTGGGGCGCAGTGTCGACGGTGTCCGCGGCAGCGGTACTCGCCGGCGTCATCGTGCCCGACGGCGGGTACGACCGGGCCGCGATGATCGGGCATGCCGTGGTCTGGGATCCGCTGTTCGCGGTCTGGGGATCAGCGCTGCTGACCGGGTTGTGGCTCACCACGCACACGCGGCCTCTGTTGACGGAACCTGGAGGGTCCCGGTGTATCCCGACGGCGACTACTACATCTTCGCTCTGCCCGATTTCGGCGAAGGAACGTTCGGGCACCCATGGGAACAGTCACTCTGTGTATGTTCGGGCCGCCTGGTCAACACACTCCGCAGGACCCTGTCGAGCTGGCTGCGGTCCAGGCAGCGGCGAGTACGAGTTGGTGTCCGCTCGTGTTCGCCGAGCTCAGCGTTGTAATGACAATCGTTCGGCGCGACCGGACCGCGCCCTGACCGCCCCGAAGGCGACGAGAACCGCAGCAAGCAGCGCGACAGCGGCACCCGCGACGGAGATTCCCGTCTGGAACGTGGCCGCTTGGTGAGCAGTCCACACGGTGTACGAGATGTCGCCGGTAAAGAATGCCGCAACCATGGTGCCGGTGACGGCGATTCCAATACCGGTGGCTACCTGGCTCGACGTGTCGACCATGGCGGCGCCGATCGTGGTGCGGTCTTCGGGGAGACCGGTCATGACATTCGTACCTGCGACGACACCGACGATGCGCATCCCTGCGGCGACGAGGACGAGAGCGAGCGCGATCCAGGCGTAGCCGAATCGACTGCCAGCCGCGAAGACGGTGAGACCCAGCACGACTGCCGCCGCGCTCATCCAGGCGGCGCGGGTCGTCCCCACCGCGCGCAGGAACGGTGTCACGAGGCGGCCCCCGACAATTAGAACGATGACTTGAGGGAGCATCCCTATCGATGCGGCGGCCGGCGACCAACCCCACGCGAACTGCAGCTGAAGTGTGGTCATGTAGCCGAGCGCAGCGATCGCGAGCCCGGAAGCAGCCTTGTAGGCCAGGCCGCTGGAGACGAGGGGCCGGGCGACGAGCGCCAGATCGAGGAGCGGGTACCTGGTGGTGTGTTCGCGGATGACGAAAAGCCCTGCAGCAACCAGGGCGCCGACCGTCGCCACCCATGGTGACCACGAACCGGAGTCCTCCTCGACGAACAGAGTCGGCGCCACCAGCGCCAGAACGATCGTGGCCGTGCCGAGGAGCACTCCGGGGACATCGAGAGGGTCGCGATGCAATTCTTCGTGGCGGTCGTCTGTGATGCCCGTTCGAATGCCGAGGTAAGCGGCGATGGCGATGGGCACGTTGATCAGCAGCCGCACCTTCCACGGCGCGAATGCGAGGACGACCCCGCCGACAGTTGGCCCGATTGCCAATCCGGTCAGGCCGACTGTCGAGATCAGAGTGAGGGCTCGAACGCGCAGCGCTTCTGTGTCGAAGAGCCGGAAGGCCAACGCCATGGAGCCGGGTGTGGTCATAGCCGCTGCAATGCCCATGGCCGCGCGGACTGCGATGAGCTGCGCGGGCGTGGTGACGAGGGCGGTGGCAGCGCTGGCAAGGGCCAACAGTACGAGGCCGGCGAGCATCACCCGTCTCCTACCGAATCGATCTGCAATAGTGCTAAAGAGCAGCATCAGTCCGCCGAGGACGACCGCGTAGGCGCCGGTGACCCATTGCAGCAAAGTCGCCGAGGCGCCCAGGTCACGTCCGATGGTGGGCAGGGCGACGTTCAGAATCGAGTTGTCCAGCATCTCGAACAGGAACACCGCCGACAGCCCGGTCAGCGACACGGCGGCGGCTCTCATCGTCTGCGGTCGACCGTTCGGCGGCGAGGACTGCGCTACTTCGGCCTGTAATTCCGGCGTGCGCTTCTGGTGCATAACACTTCTCCTTCTAGGGAGAAGTGGTCGCTCGGCGAGTGACGTATGCGCGGGGCTTCAAGCCTCGTTTTTACTTCCGGTATGCGGAGGCTAGCAGACAGAACGACGGCTTGCGCGCAGTCGCCATCTAACCAGCGCGCACCGTGTCGTCGCCAGCCGTCCGCGTAGTGGTACTGGACCAGAAGACAGACGTCGCGGTGACGCGGCCGCTCGCATGTGCACCTATAACTGAACCACCCATTGTCGACAATGACACTCATCGCCGATAATTTATATTATGACATAATGTAGATTGGTTATCAGCACTTGGCGCGAATATCTCTGCTTCGTGTAACTGCCCCCGTGCTTCGCCGATACTCGCCTGAGCTGCATCGATACCATCGGCATGCACATCCCAGGTCCACATCTAGGCGCCGCTCCGATGAGACAGTGTCACGACAAGCAGCCCGGTCTGAGCAGGCGTTATGGCAGCTATCGTTGCAGTTTGCGCTCTTCAAGTGCAGAATATGCAGACAGACGAAAGGGTGCTGACGTGGACCGACGTGACGTTGGTGGTCGATTGATCTACCTTCCGGCCGATAGTTCCGCATCCTCCGAAGCCTTCCTCGACGATGTCCTCGTCGGCTGGCGACGCGCGCAGATCACCCAGAATTTCCGTGCAAGTACCGCCGACCGCCGAATCAAACTGATCCATCGCATGGTCGACTTCGTGGGATCCCCACCGTGGCAATGGTCCCCGCACGATGCCGACGAGTTCTTCGCTCATCTGCGTGGGGTACGCAATCTCTCTCACGCCACGATTCGGGCTTATCAGTCCGACGTCCGACTGTTCTTGGAGTACGCGACCAACCCCGTCTACGAGTGGAACGAGAACTGCGGGCGGCTGTTCGGGACCGTGTTCTCGCAGGTGATCACCGAATTCAACCGAGCCACTCATGTGCAGACCAACGACACCCAGGACAAGCGGCGCCCGTTCACCAAGGCGGAGCTACAGCAGTTCTTCGACCTCGCCGATCTCGAACCGGAACGAATCCTCAACTCGGGACGCAAAGGCGCACTTGCTGCGTGGCGCGATGCGGTGGCGTTCAAGGTCTTGTACGGATGGGGCCTGCGGGCCGGCGAAGGGCGACAGCTGCAACTGGTCGACTGCTCACGAAACGCCCGTGCCCCTGGTTTCGGTGAATGGGGACTGCTACGTATCAGGCACGGAAAAGCGATGCGCGGTTCACCCGCCAAACAACGCACAGTCCTGACCGTATTCGACTGGGCTGCAGAGGCACTCGAACACTGGGTCAACTACGGCCTACCCCGTTACGGACAGCCGCTCGCCGACCTGTTCCCCACCGACCGCGGAGGTGTTGTCGCCGGCAGAGACCTGTGGAAGCGGATGCGAAACCTGGTGGACGAGCTCGGCTTCCCGCCGGGCTTGGACCTGCACTCGCTCCGACGCGCGTATGCAACTCATCTACAGACCGAGTACGGATACGACTTGAGCTTCGTGCAAATGCAGCTCGGCCACGAACACGCAGCAACGACCTCCATCTATACGATCGCCTCCCCCGACTACCGGGCACGCCATCTGGAACAAGTGTTGTCGAACACGCTGCGTCGCAGCGTCGGTGAACGAGATGGTGCGAGAGGAAAGGCAGACGATGAAACGTGAAATACAGTATCGCTGGCGTGTGCGTGAGCACATGGCACGCGTTGGAATGAAGAACAGTCGTGACCTCGTGGAACCGTTGCGGGACAGAGGAATTACCCTGTCCGAATCACAGATCTACAGGATTGTCGGACAGGAACCCGAACGCATCGCGTTCAGTGTTCTCGTTGCCCTCTGCGACATCTTCGGCATCGAAGCCGGCGACCTCGTGACCTACACCGCGACAGACGCGAACCGTCGACGAGACAAGCGTGCAGTGAACTCGCCAACGGACGTTCCTCTCCTTGACGCATACAGCCCAGTCAGGGCGCGAATCACCGACGACGATGCCTGACCGTCCCAGAGGCCGACCGCGTACGGTCGGCGGATCGAAGGTGTGCGATCGCTGCACTATCGCTGTTTCCCGGCACCGAGTCCGATGGCCCACCGAATCACTCTGCGGTGCGTGCTTCACCGCTGCAGTGCGCACCTACGGCCGCTGCGCATTGTGCGGAGCCGAACGCATGACGCCAGGACGATCGCCCGAGGGGCAGTCGATCTGCCGGGAATGCGCAGGCATCACCACTGCCCTCGACTGCACGAACTGCGGCCGCGAGGCCGAGCGCCTACGTGGTGGACATTGCGCACGATGCGTCGTCACCGCAGACCTCACCGCGGCTCTACGACCGCACGATCCCCCAGACCTCCGACTCAAACGGCTCGTCGCAGAACTGGCGAACGTGTCACGTCCGGAGAGCATCGTTACCTGGATGCGAGGCAAATCGGCTGCCGAGCTGCTGCAGAAGATCGGTGACCGTGAGCTGATGCTCTCGCACAGTGCCTTCGACGAGCTACCCCCTGGCCGACACGTCGAACACCTTCGAGAAATGCTGGTGGACCTTCACATCCTGCCCGACCGCGGTAATCCTCGACTCGCCCGGTTCCAGACGTGGCTCGAGAACCGGCTCGACACACTCGCAGACCGACCAGATGTTCGCACCGCTCTCGAACAATTTGCCCGATGGCATCACCTTCGCCGCATCCACGGAAACCGAATCCGCAACATGGACAACGCAACTCGAACCGCGAAGCAAGAGATCACCGAAGCCGGGAAGTTCCTGATCTGGCTGAGCGAGAACCATCACGTCACTGTCGACGCACTGACTCAGGCCCACGTCGACGAGTACTTCTCCACTGGGACCACCACCCGAATGGCAGCACGCAACTTTCTCCAATGGCGAGCCAAAACAGGGATCGGCAAGCGCTACCACCTGAAATACCGCGAGGCTCGGCAAACACCACTCGCCTCATCCCACGAACGCTTTACACTGATTCGAACAGTCCTCGAGTCGGAGGCAGTGGTGCTCAACAACCGGATCGCTGCACTGATGCTTCTTCTGTATGCGCTGCCGGTCCGCCGGATCGCCGAAATGCGCACGGAGCAAGTAGAAGTCACACCAACGGGAATCAGCCTCCACCTCGGTGAACATCCTGCGCCAGTGCCCGAACCGCTACTCCCCCTCTTCCATGAATACTTGACCTCACGCGCCAACCAGCGCACCACCAACAATCAATCCCCGTGGCTGTTCCCAGGAACACGGGCCGGGCATCACATCACCGAGCAGACCCTTCTGAATACACTCAGACAGGTCTTCGGCATCAAAATCCTCGCGATTCGCAACGCAGCGCTGCACGACCTGACCAAAGAACTCGACGCCGCAACGCTCGCCGACCTACTCGGATACAGCAATTCTCCTTGAAGTCGGGGTTCTTCGTGGGGCGAGTTCAGCGTATGACGAGCGAGGGCCGGTGGGGAGTGGCGTATACGACAGTATTGCTATTGTTCGCGCCATGCGTATCGGACTGATCGCGATCGACGGCTGCTTCGGTTCGGCGGTCGCGTCGGTCATCGACATCGTGCGGGTGGCCGACGGAGCCCGCGGCGATGTCGACCCGCGGATCGACCCGATCGAACTCGCCATCCTCGGACCGAAACGGCGAGTGACCACGACGGCATCGATGACCCTGTCGGTGGACCACCCGCTGTCGGAGTCCGGAGAGTTCGACGTGGTCGTCGTCCCTGCGCTTGGAACCCTCACGGCCGCCGCGACCCACGACGCCCTCCAGAGCCGAGATGCACGTTCGGTCATCGCCTCACTCGGGCGCCTCGACGACGCGACCACCCGGATCGCCGCGGCGTGCACCGGCGTGTTCGCCGTCGCCGAGACCGGACGGATGCATCATCGGCGGGCGACGACCAGCTGGTTCCTGGGGCCGGAGTTCCTGAAGCGCTATCCGACCGTCGCCCTCGATCTCGACACCATGGTCGTGGTCGACGGGAACCTCGTCACCGCCGGCGCCGCGTTCGCCCACATCGACCTCGCGCTCTCACTCGTGCGATCGATCAGCCCCGACCTGGCCCAACATGTCGCCAAGCTCCTCATCATCGACGAGCGTCCGTCGCAGGCGGCCTTCGTCGCCTACGAACATCTCCGGCACGAGGACCCGATCGTCGTCGAGTTCGAACGCTTCGTGCGCGCCCGCCTGGACGAACCGTTCAACGTCGCCTTCGTCGCGCAGTCGCTCGGCACCAGCCGGCGCACCCTCGAACGACGAGTCCGTGCGGCGCTCAACCTCACTCCGCTCGGCTTCGTCCAACGGCTTCGCATCGAACGAGCTCGGCACCTCTCAGCAACCACGGACCTCACCTCCGCCGAGATCGCGCTACGGGTCGGCTACGCGAACGCCGAGACTCTGCGCTCCCTCCTGCGCAGGGAGCGACGCCGTTCCTGACCTATCGCCATGCCTGTAGCCGGTGTCCTAGCGCTCGGTTGGAACCACCTCTCAGCACGTCGCGTCGACGCTCCTGCGTCGCCCCTGGACGACCCACTCGACACGCCCGCAGCACAGGCCATGTGACGTGCCCCGGCTTCCCGGACGGTCGGGGTTGGGTGGCTGTGATGTCGCTGCGTTCTCGTCGAGGGGGTCAGCAGACCCGATCAGGGTCGATCGGGATGAGCCGCGAAGGCGGTCAGGTCAGGGCGGCCGAAGCCGGCCGGCGGGGTAGCGTCGGACACGTCGAGGTCTTTCGGATGGATGGCGTAGGAACCTCCATCGTCGGGAGACCTCGACGTCTACCTGCGGACCGACGCGCCCGGCCGACCTACACCCTCATCTGGGAAGAGCCGAGAAAGGTATCCAACTACCATCGCGACTACCAAGACCGGTAGCCGAGGTCTTGCTCCTACGGGCGATCAAAGACCAAGATGAGCCGATGGTCCTGCCCCGGATAGCGAAGCATGGGAAGCGCGCCGGGGATCCACCTGGTCCGTTCGATGAGGGCGGGCGACCGCTCCGCGTTGTTGTCGATTTCTCTCACAGTCAGGGATGCGTTGAACAGTGGGATCGAAACGATCGCGCCCCGCTCGACGCACCGGACCCGGTGAGCATGTTGTGGTCACTGGCCTGTCGGGACGACATCGACCTGTACTGGATCGGTAATGACAGCGACCCCGCCGATGTCGGTCGTATCGTGATTCCAAGCACGCCGCAAGCGTCGAACGACTATCTCGGGTTCTGGATCGCCAAAGGCCGAGGAAGAACGGCCGGGCGCGCTGTATGGCCATACAGCACCTACGAACAGTTCGCTGCTGAAGACGCGGCCGCGGTCGGCCTGTCCGCCGACCAATGGTTAGAGGAGGTTCTGGTCGCCCGAGTTAGTGTCGAAATGGGCGCGGACCTGTTGGTCAGCACCCAACCGAGCACCCTGTCGAGTTTGGCCGGCTACATCACGGACGCCAACGCCTGTTCAGCAGCTCGGGCGATAGGGATCGTGGGCTTGTACCTCCGCAAGCAGGGAAGGTACCCGATTATTGGACCTGAACAACTCACGCTCCCCAAACGGTCACTGTTCACACTGGCCGTGGAACAACTCCTTCCCTCGTGGCGGGTGTGGGCGAGCGCCCTCGACCAGCACACTTGCGCCACGGGCAATGACGGGCCGCAGCTTTTAGGTCAGTCTGTCAAAGAACGGATGATCCGCCTGCTCCGGTGCCGCGACAGATTGCTCGTGGCAACCCTGGCTGCTCAGACCAACGTCACCGCCGACCGTATAGTCGAATCGTTCGACTACTTCATGGTCAACCTCGTCGGCGCCTTCGATGCCGCTGCTCGTGCCGCGCATCTCGTCGAAGGCCTGCCGCATGATGAACGGGCGTACGCGGGTTGGCAGAAATCGGACTGGCGGAAAAAATTAAACAATGACGACCTCAAGGCGCTGTTCAAACCAGACGGTGATGCCGACGTCATATTTTGGATATGCCGCACGCTCCGCAACACCGTTCACGGTGAGGGCCTTTCGACGATCTCGTCGAGCGAATCAACGGCCAGGCAGCCCGAAACGCTCGTGCGCTTACCTCAGGACGAGGCCGATGACCTTGCTGACAAGTTCGACCGGCTTGGAGGCGCTGATAAGTGGGGTCTGCGTCGCTCCCGGGCACCCATTGGGGATCACATCGACGCGGCCGTCTTCATCGAGCGTCTTCTGCCGATGGCGACGACAGTGTTGGACGATGTTCTCCGCTTGACCCGGACATCCACGCTGGTAGGTGTGGATGCATCCCAGCTGAGCAGTGGCCCTCCGGTCAGTGCTTACGACAGCGAGGGGACGCGTGCTCGCGTAGGACTGCTGTTCGGTTTCACGTAGGAGGCGGGCTTTGCCCCGCTCAGCTAGCGTCCTGGATCGCTGGTAGGTGCAGGGTCGTCGTCGTCGCCCGACGATAGGGGCGGTGGCTCTTCGCAACTGCCATACAGCTTTCTCAGATTTCGAGTGCTGGTGGGATCTGCGTCGAGGATCTGGTTCAGTTCGTCATCGTGACGTACACGCGCGGTCAAGATCGCGTGTCTCCGCTCGTGCTCTTCCCAGTCCCGCTCGATCTCCTCGAATGATTCGTCGAACGTGAGCCGGGCCTTGTCCAGATGCGCGAGCCATTCTGCTGGGATTGTTTCGATCTCCGAAGTGGCCTCGACAGCCGAGTACGCCACATGGAGGGCGACCGCCGTGATCTCACGTGCGACAGAGCGGAACCTTTGCTCGTCGTACTCGGGATAGAGGCGAACTCCGAACGTGTTGTCTGAATCGTTCCCGAACACTATGGGCATAACGGACGTTGGGGCTGGATGGGCGTGTGCGCTCGCCTCTTTGTAGAACCGTTCGTAGTTGCGTCGTGCGGTTTTACCTCCTCCTGCTAACTCCGAGCGTATCTTCCGCGTGAATCCATCACTCTTCCAGTGACTCTCGTGGAGCCATTTTTCGGCGTCTTCTGTGCTTTTCGCTAGCGCGGTGGCCAGCCCGCCGGCCTCGTAGACGAGACGTATCGTTGCTCTCGCGTCCAGGTAGAGGCCGGTCGTACAGAGAATGACGCAAGACTGAACGCCCTGGTAGGCCCGGCCGAGACAGGCCACTGCCGCGGTGTTGTTGGGAAACCATTGCGACTGATCGGCTGTCGAGGCGACGCGCAGCATCTCGTCCAGAAACATCATCACGTCGTTCAAGATCGCGAAAGCCTCGTCGGCGACCGGAGCTGCCTGTGAGGCGTTCTCGAGGCCGACCAGGAGGCGGTCTTCTCCGTGACGTGGTGCCTGGTAGTTCTGGAGGGGGCTCTCGGTTCGTCGCTCCCCACTTTCGTGGTCCGGCCGCTCGGATTGCGGATGCTCGACTCCGTTAGGTGACATTCAACGGAATCTACCGCCGCCGTTGCGGCCCATATCGGAACCGCCGCGCCTCTGTTCGAGTACCAGTCGCCCGTGCATTCGGTTGACGGTTCGCGACGCTCGGCTTCACGCTACGGAGAGCTGCGTCCTGATCGCACATGCGCTATGTTGAGAGCGTTCGACCGTCGATGAGGGTCACGGTCGAGCGTCCATCCAGCATCAGCGCTGCACAGACATTGCTTCAGCGTCTGTGAGTTGCGTTGTGGCTGGCCGACGCTCCCAGTGAAGGCCCTTCATGTCGAACTCCTTCTTCCGTTTGAACAACACTTCCGACTCCCCGTCCGCGCTCACTGCCGGCGGTCGGCGATGACCCGCACACCGTCGTCCGCTGAGCAGCAGCGGCGCTCACAGATCGCGGCGTCTGCCTACCAGCGCGGTCGCCGGGCAGCGCTGGCCGCCGCCCGTCGCCGCGCCCTCCCCGACCGAGCTGCCGCTCAACGGCACGAGGTGCGGTCTCGGTCGCACTCGCACGAGCCGCGCAGCGACAGTCGCGCGTTCGGACTGCTCGACTCGAATGCGTCGTTGGTACGCGCGGCCGCCTACCTCGCCGCAGCGGGCGTCGCACACGAGCTGGTCACCGCGCAGACCGTCACCAGCTCAGCCGACCAGAGCTGGATAGACGACACAACCAACCGCACTGCCGTGCACGAGGACGCGTGGCGGTACCGACTGGTCGAGAACGGTATCGACGATGCCGTCCTGCATCCCGGACTGTCCGACGATGCATTGGACGACCTGCCCACCGAACTCGCCGGGTTGGACTTCGACGACATCGCCGAACACACCCTCGACGTGTCCGCGACCTCCTCGGACGTCGAACCGATCCGCCTGGCCGACCTCATGCTCGAGACACCGCGACGCACCCGGTCCACCAGCGGCGCAATCGTCGACATCACCGACCGCGTCGCCAGCGTCATCGAACTCGACCGCGACGTCGACTCCGCCATCGACGGAGGGCTGGGCGCATGACCCCACCAACGACGCACCGGACGACCGTGACCACGTCGCCGGCGCTCCCGCTGATCGTCGTCTCCGCAGTCGTCGTGTCGATCGCACTGGCCTACGGCTCACTGCGCACCGGTCACGCCATCGCCGACACCGGACAAGCCCTGCCGGTCAACCCGTTCGAAGCACTGTTCGCCGCTGCCAGCGGCAGCGTGATGTGGCCGAGCGAATCGACCGTGGTGTTCGTCGGCGCCGCTCTTATCGTCCTCGGTCTCATCGGTGGCGGAGCCGCCGCTACCAGGGCGCCGCGGCCGGATCACAGCGCCGCGGACACCGTCGGGGACCGCATCGACAGTGGGCAGAGGGTGGTCACCGCGTGGAAGGACACCCGCCCGTTCCCACTCGCAGCTCCGCAGACCGGCACGACACGTCCGGCCGAGGGTGGTGCGAGCGCATGGTGACCAAGAGACCGACCTCCCGAGGAGCCGGGACCACCTCCTCGACGCTCCCGCTGATCGCGATCACCACCGTCATCGTGATGATCGCGCTCGCCTACGGGTCGCTGTGGGCCGGTCATCTCGTCGCCGGCACCACCGGCGACCTGCCGGGCAACCCGTTCGAGGCTCTGTTCTCCGCCGCCGGCGGGAAGGTGCTGTGGCCGACTGCCTCGACGTGGGTGTTCGCCCTCGCCTTCGTGCTCGTCTGCGGCCTCACCGGCGTAGCGATCGCTGCGAAGGCATCACGGTCGGGCGAGACGGACGTCGACGCCAAGGCCCGCCTGATGGGATCGGCATCGAAGCTGACCGGCGTGACAGGGAAGCAGGCAGCGACCCGAGCGAAGACGCTGCGACCGGACCTCGCCGACCTGGCCACCCTCGACGACGCCGACATCGGTGTCATCGTCGGCGTCACCGTCGACGGCGGGCACACAGTGTTCATGTCGTGGGAGGACATGCTGTTCGCACTCGCCGGGCCCCGCATGGGCAAGACGGCGGCGTTGGCGATCGACGCCCTCTGCACCGCACCGGGAGCGGCGCTGTTCACCTCCAACAAGCGCGACGGTCACGACTTCACCCGCGGCGTCCGTGAGGAACTCGGCACCGTCTGGCGCTACGACCTGCAAGGTATCGCCGAAGGTCCGCTCACCGGCGGCGACGGGTTCTGGTGGAATCCGCTGCGCGGGGTGGGCTCGATCGTCGCGGCCCGCAAGCTCGCCTCCTACTTCGCCGCCGCGTCCCGCGACGACTCCGCCCGGGTCGACGCCTACTTCGACGGCGGCGCACAGGAACTGCTCGCGCAGATGATGTTCGCGGCCGCGTGCGGCGGCGGAGACCTGCTGCACGTCTACGGCTGGCTCTCCGACGAGGAGAACGAGCTCCCCCAGGCGCTCCTGCAGGACCACGGCCACCACATCGTCGCGCTGCGACTGAAATCCGTGCGGGAACTCAACCCGCGCCAGCGAGACGGCCTGTACGACATGGCACGCCGATTCATCGGACTGCTGGAGGAGAAGTCGTACGCGATGTCGATCATGCCGCCGACGCGGGTCGACCTCTCCACCCCCGATGTTCCGGACACCAAGATCGGCAGCGGGGTGCGCTACCCGCACTCGATGCCGGAGTTCGTCGTCGACGAGTTCGTCACCAGCACCGACACCCTCTACGCCCTGTCGAAGGAAGGCCCCGATTCGTCGTCCGCGCTGACCACGGCACTGATCGGGTCGATCATCGACGCCGCGCAGCGCACCGCACGGCACAGCCCGCGCGGCCGGCTGCCGGTGCCGATGCTCGGCGTCCTCGACGAGGCCGCGAACGTGTGCCGCCTCCCGGAACTCCCGGCCTGGTACTCGCACCTCGGATCGCAGGGCATCTGCGTCATGACGATCGTGCAGAACCTCTCCCAGGCCCAGCGCGTGTGGGGGCAGGACGGTGTCAAACAGCTCCTCGATGCCGCCAACTTCCTGTGGTACGGAGGCGGAGTGAAGGACAAGACCACGCTGGCAGAGCTGTCCGCGCTCGTCGGTGACCACGACGTCGAGCGGTGGTCCAAATCCCGCAGCGGAGGCATGTTCGAGGGCGGCTCGTCCTCGCGGTCTCAGTCCTGGTCGAAGGAACCGATCCTGACGGTCGACGACCTCGCCGCCATCCCCAAAACACGCGCACTGGTACAGATTTCGGGCAACCGGCCGGTGCTGGTGAAGAAGGTCTACTGGTCGGACGGCCCGAACGCCGACGCCATCACCGAATCCTTCGACCGGTACGGCATCACCGAAGCACTCGAACCGGTCGACGAGCAGCTCGACGACGATGACGCGCCTGTCGAGCTGGGGAAAGAGCCGTTCCTGTGACCGCCGCAGAATCCGCGCCGCGGACCGGAGCCGCCGAGGCACCTGCGCCCACGTTCACCACCTTCGACGTCTGGTTCGAGGCGTGGCTGTCCGGGATCATCGCCCGCAAGCTGTCCTCGACAGCGGGCAAGAACCGGGTCTTCTGCCCACGCTGGTGGGAGCACGCCGAGGTGGTGGTGCGACTGAACGCGCTGTGGTCGGCGTGGGAGGCAGCGAAGGCCTCCGACGACGGCGCGGCGATGTCGGGGTGGTGGGTCCATCATGCCGATCCGCAGTTGCGCACGATGCTCGACGCCGAGCACGGCCCGATGTATCAGTGCACCCGCGAGGTGCACGTAGCGACACCGCCGATGCGCAAGAAGCTCGTCTCGCCGCCCGCCGGGTGGTTCGACGACCCGGGCGCCTGACCGAAACCTGACACAACCCCTCGAACCGCAACGTACGTGCACCGCACGTAGCAGCCAGAGGCCCTGGTGGGTGGCTAGACCCACCAGGGCCGATGTGGCCGGAGAGTGTGTGCCTCCGGCCGACGACGACGTTAGCGATCCCCGCCCGGATACGGGCGGTTCGGGTCGCGCAGACGTCTCGCCCGACCCCAGGAGCGCACACCGTGGCCAAGAATCCCGACGATGACCAGCTCGATTTGTTTGCCGACGCAGAGGACAGTGATAGCCATGATCGACCCGACAACGCAGGACGTGATGAAGCTCTACCTCGAGCACGTGGGTTTGCCGGCGGAGCTGAGCCCGGAGGACCAGCAGGAGTTCCTCGAGAGGGAGAGCGAGCGAATCGCGGAGCGGATAGACAACATGAAGATCCACATGCAGGACCAGGTGCTGACCCGGTACGTGCGGGACAACGGGGAACCGGCTCCGTACCTGGAGCAGGTGGGTCTGATCAATCAGGCGTGGGCGCAGGCGACGGACTTCGTGATCAACGAGGAGATCTACAACCAGCTCCCGGAGGACATGGAGGCGTACCCGCCGGACCAGGAGAGCGCGGAAGCGGAAGCGGAGCGGGACCGAGCGCGGATCCAGGTGCACAAGAGCGACCCCGAGAGGTGGCGGAATCCGCTGAACTGCGCCGACCCGATCGAGTCGACCCGGTCTCTGATGCGCCTGTTGTGGAAGGACAAGCCGGTTCGGTTCCAGTACTACGCGGTGCACCTTCTGCAGGCGAGGATGGAGGACGACCAGCGGTACCCGACGTCCCCGCAGCACCCGCTGTATCCATCGTTCACGAGCCTGCTCGACGAGAGAGTGGCCGAGTACGCGGCAAGCGGAAAGTAACCCGCCGCAGCGAAAACGACGCCCAACTGGACCTGTTCGCGTTCGACGCCGACGGAGCCGCACCAATAGATCCGGCCTCCACCGACGTCGGAGGGTCAGCGCTGCCCACCCCACGCGACCCCGCCGAACTCGTCGCCGAAGCAACGGACACCACCGCTGCACCGACCCCCGCAGTCGTTCCGACAGCGGTCCCTACCCCGAGGCCGACGCCTGCCTCCGCTCCGACACCGGCGGAGTTGGTGCGCGACGCCTACGGGCGGCTCGCGCGGGAGGACGAGGCCTCGGTGCGGCTGGTGCGTATCCGCGCCGACCTCGCCGGCACCCTGACCGACGACCAGATCACCGAGGCGCTGCTGGGGATGCGCCGCGACGGCGACATCTCCCTGATTCCGGAGGAGAATCAAAAGACGCTCGAACGCGAGGATCACGCGGCCGCAGTGACGTTCGGGAACCAGAACCGGCACCTGTTGTCCATCGACGGACGTCGCGTCGATCAACTCCTGAGCGCACCGCCGCAGGTGGTGCAACGCGTCGAGGTCGCACCCGAGGCGGTTGGGTCGGAACCGGTTGCGCCGAAAACGGTGGCGAGCACGGTCGAGGAGACGGTGACCGCCCCGGACGAGAGCGTGGACACCGCCAACGACGTCACGATCCGCACCGAACCCGATACTGCCGCCCTCGACTCCGCTACCCCCGATCCCGTCGAGGCGATGTGGACCGTCGAGCCCGTCGACTTCCGACCCGGTACCGACGTGTTGGTGCCATCCGGAACCAAGGCGCGAGTGACGGCGAACATCGACGCGCTACGCACGTTGGCCGCGATCACCGCACAGGACCGCTACGCCACCGAAGCCGAGCAAGCGGTGCTGGCCCGCTGGTCGAGCTGGGGCGCGACCCCGCAGGTGTTCGACCCCCGCCGCCCCGACTGGGCAACCGAACGCGAACAGATCCGCGACCTCCTCGACGACACCGCATGGGGACAGGCGCAACGCACCATCCTCAACGCCCACTACACCGACCCGGCGATCGCGGCCGCGATGTGGAACGCCACGATCCGAGCCGGGTTCTCCGGCGGACGGGTACTCGAACCGGGGTGCGGCGGCGGCACGTTCATCGCCCACGCCCCGGCGTCGGCGCAGATGGTCGGCGTGGAACTCGACGCCACCACCGCCTCGATCGCCGCGGCACTGTCCCCGTCGGCGCAGATCCGCGCCGAAGGATTCGAGAAGACCAACGTCCCGCAGAGCTCGTTCACCGCCGCGATCGGCAACGTGCCGTTCGGCGACTACCGGCTCTACGACCCGGTCCACAACCAGGCCAAGCACTCGATCCACAACCACTTCATCGTCAAGTCGCTCGCACTGACCGCCCCCGGCGGCTACGTCACCGTTCTGACCTCCCGCTACACCCTCGACGCCCAGAACCAGCGAGCACGGCGTGACATCGCCGCCCTGGGCGACCTGATCGGCGCGGTCCGGCTGCCGTCCAACGCATTCCGGCTGGTCGCCGGGACGGAGGTCGTCACCGACATCCTCGTACTGCGTCGCCGCGAGGACGGCAAGAAGCCCGCTCCGCTGACCGACCGGTTCCTCGGCCTCGAGAACGCCACCGCCCTCGACGACACCGGCGAGGACAAAGGCGTACCGATCAACGCCGTCTACACCGACCACCCCGAATGGGTGCTCGGAGAGCTGCGGGTCGGGCACGGCATGTACGGGGAGGACACTCTCTCCGTCGCCGCCCGCGCCGGGGCCGATCTCCCGACGCTGGTCGAGGACTCCCTCGCCGCGATCGTCGACACCGCGAAGGACGCGGGTCTCGGTCACACCGCCTCCTGGCGGGACACCCTCGGTCCCACCCGCGAGGACTTCGAACGAGGCCTGCTCGCGGTCGGCCTCGCCGCGGAGGACGAGCTGGCGGTGGGAACGCTGCGCCACGACGAGCAGGCCGGCACCATCGAACGCTGGGACTCGCTGACCTGGGAGCCGGTGAACACCCGCGGCGCCAAACAGGTCGCCGAATGGGGTCAGCTGCTCTCGATGCGGGACACCGTCCATGCTCTCATCACCGCTCAGCGCGACGGGGGCACCAGCACCGGTCAGCGACAGGCGCTGCGGGAGATCCTGGGCGAACAGTACGACGCCTACGTCGCCCGCTACGGGCCGATCAACCGCTTCACCATGACCGTGCCCAAGGACCTCACCGAGGCGCAGCACGAGAAGGCTCTGGACAAGCTCATCGAGACCTGGCGCAAGGACGAAGGCGTCGCCGGCGACCCGTACGCGGGGGAGATTCCCGAGGACGTCTACGACCGACTCTCCGACGACGCGTGGATCAACCCCAAGTCACCGACGAAGCTCCAGAGCCACCTGGGCAGGGCTCTGCGTACCGATCCGACGTTCGCACCCGTCCTCGCGTTGGAGCACTTCGACGACGAGACCAGGACCGCTCGTAAGGCGGCGATCTTCCACACCGACGTGCTGCACTCACGTGAGTTGCGCACGCACGCCGACACTGTCGACGAGGCGATGGCCATCTGCCTCGACGAACAGGCCCGCTTGGACGTCGGACGGATCGCCGAGCTACTCGGGACCACCACCGAGCTGGCCGAGACCGCGATGGAGGGCCGCGCGTTCCGCACCCTCAACGACCCGACGCGGTGGGTGTCATCGTCGAGCTATCTCTCGGGAAATGTACGCCGCAAGCTCGCCGACGTCGAAGAGCTGGCCGCGCTGGACCCGCGCTATCAGGCCAACGTCGACGCGCTGACCGCGGTGATCCCGCCGCGCAAGACCGACGTCGACGTCTCGCTCGGTGCCCCGTGGGTGCCGATCGAGGTCTACACCCGGTTCGTCCGGGAGACGTTCGAAGTCCCTGACCATGCCGATGTGACAGTCGAGCGCGCATCGGGTCGATGGACTGTGGCAGTGGATTCCTATTCAGGGATGCGCACACAAGATCTCAAATGGGGCCTGATGCCCAAACGCGGGAGTTGGTCGACGGAATACAACTTCGAGCACCGCCCCGCCGAGGATCGCGGTATCAGCAACGCCGGTATGCGTGCCGGGGACTACAGCTGGAAGGAACTGCTGACCGATCTGCTCAACAGCGATCCCATCGAGATCGCCAGCTCCAAGGAGTTCAAGGAATCCGCCGGCGCACCGGCGGTTCACGACGCGGCGACCCGCGCCGCGCAGTCGAAGGCCCGGCGGGTTGCGCAGGAGTTCGGGCAGTGGGCGTTGCACGCGGACGAGGAACGCCGAGAGCTGCTGCTCGACATCTACAACGACAAGTTCAACTCCCTCGTCGCACCCGTCCACTCGGGTGAGCACATGAGCTTCCCCGGCCTCGGGGAGAAGTACGCGCCGTATCCGTACCAGCGCAACGCCGCCGCCCGGATCGTCTCCGAACCGACGGTGCTGCTCGATCACGTCGTCGGGGCCGGTAAGACCGGCACGATCCTCATGGGGGCGATGGAACTCAAGCGCCTCGGGTTGGCCGACAAGCCGTGGGTCGTGGTGCCCAACCACATCATCGACCAGGTCGTCCGCGAGGCCGGCCAGTGGTATCCCGGTGCGCGGATCCTCTCCGGGTCCGCGGCGACCGACGCCGACGGCCGACGATTGCTCGTCGCGCAGTCCGCCTCGCAGGACTGGGACATCGTCATCGTGCCCCGCTCGGCGTTCTCCTCGATCGGTGTCGATCCCGGTACGAAGGCCGAGTACATGCGCGCTCAACTCGCCGATCTGAATGCAGAACTGGCGGAGGCATCGGCGGACCTGACTACGAAGCGACTCGAAGCGATGAAGGCCAAGCTCGAGGAAAAACTCAACACGGCGCTCGAACAGGCCGGGAAGGACCGCGGGCTGACGTTCGAAGCGTCGGGGTGCGACTACCTGTTCATCGACGAGGCCCACGAGTTCAAGAACCTCGCCCGCGCCTCCGGGGTGACCGAGCTGGCCAACGAAGGGTCGCACCGGGCCACCGACCTGGACCTCAAGCTGGGTTACCTGCGGGCGATGCGGCGCGAGGAAGCGATCACCAAGGGCATCCCACCCGAGGAGTACACCGAGCGCGTGGCCACCTTCGCCACCGGCACCCCGGTCGCCAACTCTCTCGCCGAGCTGTGGGTGATGCAGCACTACCTGCGCCCGGACCTGCTCGACGACGCCGGCGTCGGGCAGATCAACGACTGGGGGTCGACGTTCACCGACACCGTCGAGCGCGTCGAGCTGAACTCGTCCGGATCGCGGCTACGGGCCGTCACCCGGGTTGGTGAGTTCACCAACGTCGGTGACCTCATCGGCATGACCAGCGTCTACACCGACGCCGTGACACGCGATCAGGTGCCGGCAAACCTGCCGGTCAAAGACGGCGGCCGCAACACCGACGTCACGTTCACCCCGGCCCTGGAGGTGCAGGACTTCATCGCCGACCTCGGCTACCGCGCCGACACCGCCGACGCCAAGCGGCCAGACATCGACAACGCGCTCAAGGTCGCCAACGACGGCCGCAACGCCACCCTCGACCCCAGGGTGGCGCACCTCGACGCCGCTCCCCCGGCCCACTCGCGGGCGCACATCGTCGCCGAGCGGATCCTCGCCGTGCACCACGACACCCGCGAGAACACCTACCTCGACTCCGCTGGGGAACCGCACCCGACGCCGGGGGCGTTGCAGATCGTGTTCTGCGACCGCTCCACCCCGAAAGCGGACGGTTCCTGGTCGATCTACGACGGCATCCGCGAGGAGCTGATCGCCGGCGGCATGGACCCCGCGAGCATCGCCTACGTCCACGACTACCCGAAACCGTCGGAGAAGGCGCGGCTGTTCGAGATGTGCCGCACCGGTCGGGTGTCGGTGGTGTTCGGGTCCACCGAGAAGATGGGCACCGGCACCAACATCCAGGACCGCGCCGTCGCACTGCACCACGTCGACGTGCCGTGGCGACCGGCGGACCTGGAACAGCGCGAAGGCCGAATCATCCGGCAGGGCAACCAGAACGCCCACGTCAAGGTGTTCAACTACGTCGCGGAGAAGACGTTCGACACCGTCATGTGGCAGACGGTGCACCGCAAGGCGCACTTCATCGAACAGCTCAAGAAGGCCGACCGCACCATGCGCCGGGTGGTCGACCTCGACTCGGACTCCCTCGCGGAGAACTCCGCGATGACCAAAGCCCTCGCCACGGGCGACGATCGGTACATCCGGCAGATCGAACTGGACTCGCAACTCCAGGAGCTCCAATCCGAAGCCGACTCGCACTTCGCCGAGCAACGCTCCATCGAACGTGACCGCGACCGGCTGCGCCGGGAAGTGCCGCGGGCACGTGAGCGCATCGCCGTGCTGGGAGAAGCGGCCCCGAAGCTGCAATCACGCCGCGACGCCGAACAGTGGCCCGGCATCACCGTGCGCGGCACGTTCTACAGCAAGCGGAGCGAGGCAGCGGCGGCGATGGCCACCGCGCTGCAAGGGACGTACCAGTCACTCAAAGGCGAGGGCTTGACCAAGTCGGTCATCGTGGCGGAAATGAACGGGTTCCCCATCGAGGCGCGGCGCCCCGCGCAGGACAGCGCCCTCTACCTCTCGTTCTCCGGCCTCGGGTCGTCGACGAAGGTCATCGAGCCGGCGGCGCTGTATCCGCGGATCGGCGACGGCGATCGCAGCCAACACGCACTCGGCCTGCTCACCCGAGTAGAGAACATGGCGTACACCGTCGACAGTGACCTGCTCAGGGCCCAACGCGACCTCGACCGAGACGGGCGCCGCCTCGACGCCCTGGAGCTGACGGAACTCTCCGACTTCCCCAAAGCCCGCCAGCTCAAGGACCTCTCGGACGAGGTCTCCCGCATCCGGCGCGAGATCAAGGAGTCCGAGACCAGTCCGGAAGCGATCGCCCGCGACCAGGCCCGCGCCGAGCGTGCAGCAGCGAAGGGACGCGAAAAAGGCTGGTCACTGATGCTCAACCCCACCAGAGCGCTCGTCGAAGACCTCGGCATGGAAACCGCGGACGACGTCCGCGCCATGATGCGCGACGCCGAAGCCATCGCAGCGCAAACCCTCCGCGACGCCGGCGGCACCATGAGTGCGGAGTCGGGAACCGACGACCAGTCGACCCGGCCCGGCGGGTTCCTCCGCGCCCTGGACCACGACACCGGAACACCAGGAGAGTGGAAGGCACCCGACGACAACACCCCGGACCACGGCCATGACGACGGACCCGACAACGGGTACGACCTCGACACGTGATTCCCAGGAGACGGGACGCTCCGGCTGCGGCGCAGCAATTCTGATGGGTCGCAGCCGGTCCAGATCGAACAGTTTCGGTGAGGACAGGCATTACGGCCGTGGGTGTCGTCGGCCGACGGGGTCCCGCGGCTTCCCGCGCTGTGAAGCAACCGCCATGTTTACGTGATCGGGGCAGCTGAACCATCTAGGGACAGGAGGTGCTGCGCCGCCGACCAGCGCAGTGTCCGTAGCCTTCCGCACGGCGTGGCTCCCATAGAGAAATCGTGTAACACGGCGGTTGCTCCACTCCGATACGGAGACGAGTCCTCAACGGTTGGAGAGCTGTGAACATATCGACCTGTATCCCCACCAAGCGACTCTTGATCGCTGTGTCCGCGCTGGCCACATTGCTAGTTGGGTGCTCTGACGAATCCACCGAGAGCCAAGGCTGTTCCGAATCTCCCTCGGTCCCCTCGTCGTCGTCGGACGACTGGTTCGCGGCGGTTTGCCAGCCGGGAACCTTCGCGGACGGACAAGGCCCAAGCGCTCTCACGGGCGCCGACCAAGGTACTGCGTACTGTTACAGCAAGCCTATGGGCAACGAGCCGCTTGGCGCCCCGATCTACATCGGTACCTACTCTTCTCGGTTCAAAGCGGACAACGACGTCTACTACCTCGGTCCTTACGCCACCATCAACACCCAGTCCGACCTGGTTCAGGTCTTCGCATTGGGCGCTCCAGGTGAACCGTCGGCACCTCTACAGCCGTTGGCCCGTTTCGGCTTCGAGTTATTCCCGTCCGCTTCTGGTTGAGCATCGCGACCGACACGAACGATTCAAGCGCGCCCTTTGCGCTTGCACGGCAACGATGTCTCATGATTCCGCTGGTCCGCGACGGTCCGGGACGCGATCAAAATAGCCGCCGGCGGACACGGAATGCTCGGCGGTGATGAATGCTTCACGTCCGCACGGTGGTCGGGGAAATTACGGCTCTTTGGCCCCTGAGCCGTATCGTTCGAACATGATTTCCCTCCCCGGCGTCGAAGAGACGATCACGGTTCTGAAGAACGGTCCGCTACGGGACTTCGGCCAACCATCGGAGACACCCGGCGCTCAAGGGCCGTCGTTCCGGAGAAAATTGACGCCGACGGAGGTTCCGGTACCGGCATTGTGGAGAGTTGCTCTTGAACTGGTCGACCTAGAGCCGCGCGGACCAGGGGAAAAAATTGCGTGGTCGATCGAGTTCACATTCGGGACCACGCCATGCGCTCTGACACACGAGAAGTTCGGCGCTCGGCTGTACGTCATAGCCGACGACGCAGACCAGGCTGAAACGGTCTCGAACCAGATCATCAAAAAGATCCGTTCGGCAGTCAAATCGGTTGAGAAGCTGATCAAGAAAGAAGCGCCCAACCTTCTGGGACAGGGCCACGCCACCGTGGTGAACCAGCACCTTCAGCTCCACCATGCCTACGAGTACTTCCGCGAGAAAGCGCTCGCACCCAACGTCATCGAGTCCGTCACTACGGAACACCTATCCGCTGACGGCACAGTACACGGTTGGTCGACAACAAATGGTCCGGCTCAGATGCGCGTGAACGCGTTCCACGACCTTGTTGCGTCAATCACCGCATACCTGAGCCTTCGCGAACACGATTTGGTATTGGCCCTGGCGTTTCAAGGATTTGACCCGCAGACGGACAATGTGACCGAGATGATCGCGAGCTCGTGGGCCGACAAGTACGAGCGAGTTCTTGGCACGAAAGATCCCGCGCCCACGTACCGTGCACGTCTGTACGAGATCGTGGAGCGGTGGCGTAATACGTACGCTCACGGCGGATTCGGGAAGGAACGCATCGGTACTAGCGCGGGCGCGGTCTACCTTCACGTTCCTGGGGTGGGAGCCCTACCCGTCGGCCTCACCAACGTCAGCACCAGCCCGCTGTTCACGCTGTTCCCTGCGACCCCCACGGACATCGAAGACGTCTTCACGTTCTTCGACGAGTTCGACGCGTGGCTTCGAACGACGATGCCGGGTGCGATGGCCTGGGTCGAATCGGGCTTGGACGTGCGCTTCGACCAGAAGTTTCGCGACGAGGCCGCGGCGGCTATAGCCGCCGGGACACTTGACGAGTACATGCACGGCGTAGCCGAAGAGATAGACCGCTTCGAGAACATGGACTTCTGACCAGAAAGAACCCTCACATCCCGCGGTCGTTGTCGTATCGGCGCTCGGCCTCTCGCGCACTGTGATCGTGCTGCGGTTCGTAGCCGACCTGTGTGGGGCTTTGCCCGCTGCCGGGAGCGGACGCGTCTGCCAGGAGGCGTGCGATGTGCCGCTGCGCGTTCCGATCGACTGTCTCGGTTGTAGCGTTCCGGCTCTCGGTGTCGGTGACTCCCTCGATTGTCGACGCTTGCGCGGCGCTCGCTGTGGGCCTCATGGCGCGGATGCGTTCCTCAGCGTCGTGACGCTCCGACGCCAGGGTCACCGCCCGTAGACGTCGACCGTGTTCGGTGATGGCGGTGTCGAAGACAGCGGCGGCCGCGAGGTCCGCGGCGCGGCGCTGCGGATCGGTGGCACGGGCGATGATCGTCGGCCACTCACTCGCCTCCGCCTGCACGCGGCCGGCCGCGTTCTCGGCGGCGCGCTTCGTGTCGCGGACCTGGCGGGCGAGCCGGTCGGTTCGTGTCCGTGCGTCCTCGACGGCGGGTTCGAGTGTCTTGCGGTCGCGGCGCTTGGCCCCGGCCAACTGGTCGGTCAGCGTGGCGTGTTCGGTGCGTGCTGCGTCGTGCTCTGCCGTGATGCGGCGCAGTTCGGCGTCGAGCTCGCGGGCGGCGGCGATGGCCGCGGCCTGCTCGGCGAGGTGGGCGTGGAGCTTTTCGGTGTCGGCGACGACGGTGGGCTCGGTGCGTCCTCGGCCGGCGCGGTCGACGAACGCAGCGAGGTCCGCGTCCGGAACGAGGCGGATCGGGTCCTGCTGCATCCGCGCCAGCAGCTCGGCGTCAGCCGCCGAGAGCGTGGTCTCGGGTTCGGCCTGCGTCGTCTCGGTGACAGGCTCTGCCGACGGCACGGCCTCGGTGACCGTGACGTCCTCTCCTGCCACATCCAGTGGAGGTTCAAAGTGCACGACGGGCACCAGAGTGGGTGCCTCCATTGCTTCACGCCGGGCGGCGGCTTCGGCGCGCCACAGCGCCGACTCGATGCGGCCGGCCTCGGCCTTGAGGTCGGCGAGGACACCAAGGTCGATGTCCTCCGCGGCGCCGCGGGCGGCGATGACGTCGATGTTGGTCACCGCTCCCCCGTCAGCAGCGGTGATGCGCTCGTACTCGGCGGCGGCGACCTCGGCGCGGGCGCGCGCGACGGCTGCGGCGTCGTCGGCGTATCCGGCGCGCCAGATCTCCCAGTCCAACGTGCGCTGCGCGAGTAGTCGAGCGTCCTCGTCGTCACCGGCGGCCGCGACGGCTGCGGCGACGTCGCCGCGGACGACGGTGTCGATGTGGTGCCAGAGCGCTTCGGCCTCGAATGCGGCGTCCGTCCAGTCCTGGCGGGCGTCGAGCATCGCCACCCGCGCCGGCTTCTGCCGGTCGGCCCGTTCCTGCATCTCGATCACCAGCGGTGCGCTGTGCGCCATCGCGGGGCTGGTGCCGTCGGCGATCGCCGCACGCAGCGCCCGGTACTGGGCGGTGGCCTCGTCGAGGTCGGCTCGAAGGAGCCGGATGCGTTCGTCGCGGGTGACCGTCGGGTACGGCAGGGCGACCCTGGCGTCGTCGAGCATCGCGTCGAACGGGTCCACGACGGCGGGCTCGTGCTCGACGTCCGTGTCGTGCGGGGCGGCGTCCGGCTCGGCGACGGGCTCGCTGTCGTACCCGTCGTACTCCGGCGGCGGCGCGTCGTCGTACTCGGTCGGTGCGTCCAGGGCGTCGAGGGAGGCGAGGTAGTCGGCGTCCGACTCGACGGGGATCGACGGGGACGCGTCGTCGACCGGCCCTGCGGCGTTGACGGGTGCGGGGAGCCTGCCGGGGTTGGCGAACTCGGGCGGCAGGACGTCGCCCGCGGTGTCGCCGATGGTCTCATCGACGGGGGCGAGTGCTTCCTCGTCCTCGACGGACAGCGGTTCGATGTCGGGGCCGATGTAGGTGCGGGCGAGGTGGTTCTCGCGCACCAGCATCTCGGCGCGCCAGGTGAGCGCCTGGGCAAGCTCGTGCGCGGGGACGGTCAGTCCGTGATCGACCGGGTCGATGCCGCCGTGCAGGAACTCGTACGCAGTACCGAGGAGTTGGCCGGGCGTCCACATGCTCGGGTCGGCGGCGTCGACGGTTGCCACCAGCGCCGGCCAGGACGGGTCGGACATGACGCGCACCGCGGCGTTCATGCCGACCAGTTCGGTCAGCACCGGTGCCCATGACGGGTCGAGGTCGGAGCCGGTGCCGTCCGCCTCGAGCGCGGCCACCGACAGCTCACCGGACAGCCGCCACCACAGGGCGGCGGCGGGCAACTCGTCCGGCAGCGATGCCTGCGCGAGCGAGCCCCGCACCATCGCGTGCACGTCGATACCCGCACGGGCAGCGGCGGACAGGCGGTCGGCGAGGACCGGGAAGTACGGGTCGCGGGCGATGTGGTGGTCGAGCTCGTCGACGAACGGTCGCCACCGCTTCACGGCGTCGTTGGTGGCGCCGACGACGGTCTCGGCGCGGGTGTCCAGGCGGCGTTGCGCGACCGCGGATGCGGCGGCGTACTGATCGGGTCCGGTGGGTCGGCGGTCGGCGGGGTCGACGTCGTGGGCGGCGCGGAACACCGCCAGGTCGGTCAGCAACCGGGTGTCGGGCTTGTCGGTGAGGAATGCTCGCGCCCACACCGGTGCGGTCGTCGGTGTCCACGTGGCGACGTCGGCGGCGATGCGGTCGCGGTGGGTGGTGATCGTCTCGGCGCGGGCGTCGAGGTAGTCCGCCCACTCGGGCTGCTTGCGCAGTGCGGCGGGGACGGCGGGGAGCCAGGGCAGCGGTCCGCGGCCACCGGCGTGGCGTCCGGTGGCGTCGAGTCGCCAGTCCAGGACGGCGGCCTTGTCGCCGGCGGTGCTGAGGTCGCGGCCACCGATGGCGGCGGTCAGCGCGGCGACGGGATCCTTGCCTCGGGCGGCGAGGATCGCGAGGTGTCCACGCAGCACGGGCCACGCGGCCTCGTCGGTGAGCCCGGCGATCGCGGTTTCGGCGGCGGTGTCGATGGTGGCCATCGTCTCCGGTCCGGCGAGGACTTCGCACGCGGTGGCCACGGAGTAGTCGTAGGCGTTCGCCGCGGGTGCCAGTGCGAGGTGCGGGTCGGCGGCGGCGGCGAGGGTGGAGTGCGCGGAGACCTGTGCGCCGTCCCTGCGGAGGATGGCGCGGAAGTCGTCGACGGCGGTGGGGGGCAACATGCCGCGTTCGGTCATCGCGGTGTGCAGGTCACCGTCCGACGTCGTCGCGAGGTACATGTGGTTGGCGAATCGGCCGCGGGTGAGCGCGACGTACGCGAGCTGGCGGGTTTCCTCGCCGGTGGCGACGACGTGACAGGTGTCGGAGGTCGAGCCCTGCGCGGAGTGCACCGTTCCGGCGTAGCCGAGTTCGGTGGAACTGCGGACGTAGTCGGGTGCGAGGGTGACGGTGCGTCCGAGTTCGAGGTGCCGCACCACCAGGTCACCGCCCGCGGTGACGTCCTCGACGGTCCAGCGGTCACCGTTGCGGACCCAGTCGGTCTGCGAGAGCGGGTTGCGGCGGTCGTTGGAGCGGGTGCGCACGATGTCGCCGACGCTGGCCTGCAAGCCGTCGGAGAGGACCACGGTCGGGCCGACGGGGTCGTCCGACGCGGCGAGGCGGTCGCTGCGGGCGCGGGTGTTCAGCTCCGCGACCAACTCGCGGGTCGGGGCGAGGAGCAGTGCGTCTTTGCCGGCGTCGCGGTCGGCGGTCCACGCCGTGTAGGCGTCGTCGGTGACAGTGGCGATTGAACCGACGTGCAGCCGGGAATGGTCGATGTAGAAGCCGATCGCGGCGTCGTCGCCGTCGCGCAACGCCAGCGACGCTGCGCCTTCGGCGGCGCCGGTGACCGGGTCGCGGAAACGCACCACCTGCGAGAGGGTCAGCGCGCCGACGCGGTCGGCGATGTCGCGGAGCACACCGCCGGAGGCGACGGCGGCGAGTTGTTGGTCGTCGCCGATCAGCCGCACCGTCGCACCGCGCGCGGCGAGTGCGGACACCGCTTCGTCGAGGTCGCGGGTGCCGGTCATACCGGCCTCGTCGACGATGATGAGGCTGTCCGGGCCGATGTCGGTGTACCACTGCGACACCGGTGCACCGTCGCGCAGGCGTCGGGTGATGTCGACGAACTTCGCCAACGTGTCCGTCGTGGTGGCGATGTCCTGGCGCAGCACCGCGGCGGCGGCGGCAGTCGGGGCGAACCCGACGACCCGGCCGCCCGCGTTCTGCCACGACCGCGTCAACGCGTTCATCGCGGTGGTCTTGCCGGTGCCCGCGGGTGCGAGGGCGAGTTGCACCTTCGCCCCCGAGGTGGCCATCGCGCGCACCAGGGAGCGTTGTCCGGCGTTGAGGTCGCGGCCGTTGGCGACGGATTCGAGCAGCGCCATCTCCACGTGCTCGTCGGCGATGGCGACGCCGTCGGTGCGTGCTGCGAGGGCAACGATGCGCGCTTCCGCGTCGAGGACGTCGGTGGTGGTGAACAACGTCGCTTCGTGGCGGGTGTGCACGTCGAATCCGTCGCGGCGACGCATCACCGCAGGGGCGAGGTCGGCGGCGACGTCGTCGCCGACCTCCTCCCCCAACGACACCGCGAGATCGGTACTGCACGCGCGGTCGGTGACCGCCTCGACGAGTTCGGTGATGCGCTCCGCCGGCGGGTTCACCGACCGGACACGGCGGATCGCTTCGGCGCGGATGTTGTGCCGCCGGTACCGCGAGCGTGCGCGGGAGACGACCTCGACGACCTCGGCGGCGCACTGCTCGACCCACCGCGGATCGTCGACGTCCACGCTCGCCGAGGTGCGGGTGCGGCCGGTGACACCGGCGACCATCTCCGACACCAACTCCGGTGACCCGAGGACCTCGATCGCCTCGGCGCGCCACCCACCGCGCTGCTCGGCGTGACTGCGCGGCTCGTGCTTGGCCTCGCGGGTTTCGAGAGTGGCGCGCTGCGCGAGACCGATCGCTTCGACGGCCGTCGGCTCGCGGTGATGGTCGAGCTGGAACTGCCGCGACAGCTCCGCAGTGCGCGCGGTGATCGCCGCGGTCCGTGAGGACCACCGCTCGGTGAGGCGGTCGTCCATCCCGACGATCTCGCGCACGGGACGTTTGCTGCGGTCCTCGCTCGGGCGGTCGGCGAACTCCACACCGATGCGCTCACGCAGGTGCGCTTCGAGTGCGGTGTTGTAGACCTCGGAGGCGGGCACGTTGTTGCGGTACAGCGCCGCACCGTCGAGCGCGAGCCACTTGACGGTGCCGTCCGGCAACGTGGTGGAAACCTTGTTGCTGATCGCGACGTGGGTGTGCAGATTCGGATCCCCCGCACGCGAGTCGCGGTGCGTGAACGCAGCCGCGATCAAACCGTTCGCATCGACCTGGGCGACACCGCCGTTGCCGAGCCGGGTGAAGCACGCGTGCTCTTCGAGGTACTCGAGCGCCGCACCGATCGCCGCATCGTGGGCGGCTTCGATCTGCTCGGCCACTTCCCGCGGCGCGACCGCCCACAGCGCCGACACACTCTTGACGGGAGTGAAGGTCAGGTCGAATCCGGCGACGGCTTTGGTGTTCTGCCGGCCGGACTTCGCAACCCACCCGGACAGTTCACGCTCGTCGGCGGGTGCGCGTCCGTACTCGCGGGCGAACATCTCCGTCGCCACCCGGGTGCGGATCTTCGCGCGCTCCTCCGCGTCGATCGGCGCGTTCCACTTGTCGTCGCCGGCGAGGTTGTGCTCGACGAACGCCTTCGCGCAGGCGATGCGGTAGTCCGAGGCTCCGTTGTCGATCTTGAACGCCCGACCCAACCGGATCGACGCCGCCGCAGCGCGGGCCGCGTTCGTCGCCGACGCCCCCGCCGCCAACTCGGCGGCGAACGTCTCGGCGTACATCGTGTCGGCCTGCGGGTGCAGACCGTCACCGAACAGCGCCTTCATGTGCGCTTCGGAGACCTGGCTGCCCGCGCCGATCGACTCCAACTCGGCCAGGCCGGTCCCGGTCCACCGGCCGGGCGATTCGCCCTTCTCCGAGTAGTACTCCGACAGTGTGGCGGCGCCTCGCTCGGTGGAATCTGCTGCTGCAACGTGCCTGGTCAGGTACGTGTACCCGTCCCCGGCAGTGAGCTTGTGCAGACCCATCACAGACCGAACCGTACCGCAGGTGACCTAAATGCATGAGGTGTGTGGGATTTGGGATGTGTGATTAAGGCGTAGTCGGTTTGGCGGACGCAGGTTCGTCGGTGGTGCGGGGTGACGCTGGCGGATCGGCGATGTGGGAGGAGGTTGTGTCAGGAATGGCGAGATTGTCGGATCGTGGGGCTACGGTGTCGGGCATGGCAGCGACCGGGACACGGCAGAGTGCGCGGGCGCGGGCCCGCGCGGCGAACCAGGCGGTGATCGCGGCGCGGCGGGTGCGCGACGAGGCGAACATGGTCTCGTTGACCGATTACTTCGCCGCCGCCGACGCGATCGAGGCGGCGCGGCTGACGATGGCGCGGGCGATCTCGGATATTCGCGATCGTGAAGGAACGGTGACCGCGGCGGCCGCGTTGGCCGGCATCACGATCGGTGACGCCCGCAAGCTGCTCGCATTGCTCGCCGACACGGCTGCCGACACGGGTGCCGACACGGGTGCGGGCGAAAGCGGCACCGAACCGTCCCAAGACAGCGGTGACACCGTCGATGCCGGCGCGGTCGAGGCGTCGTGACCGCAGCGGTGGCACAGCTTGCCTTGTTCGGCGACGCCGTCGGCGCCACCGACACACCAGCGTCGCCTGCGACGTGGACGTGGCGTCCACTCAAAGCGCCCCTACCGGAGGAGACGGTGCGCCGCTTCCGCGCCAAGATCGTCGTCACCCCGGGTTGTCACTACTTCGTCGGTGCGGTGTCGAACCCGGACGGCTACGGACGGTTCACCTTCACCGACGGCGACACCCCACGCACCCTGTCCGCGCACCGCTTTGCGCTGCTACTGGCGCACGGCGACCTCGGCCGCAACGTCGTCGGCGAGCACGACTGCGACGAGACGTTGTGCGTGCGCGTCGGCGACGGGCACCTCAAACTCGGCACCCAAGCGGCGAACCTCGCGCACGCCGTCGCTACCGGCCGGCACCTCGGACCGACCCCCGCCTACCGCGACCCGCGCGGCCGATACGGGCGCGCGGTCGCCATTCGCGACGCACTGCTCGACGGATACGACCCCGACCGGCTACGCACCGCCCTCACCGGAACCGACGCGGACACCATTGCCGCCCCGACGCTGTTCTGAGCGTTAGCGTTCTCCGCAGCCAACAAACTGGGATCCAGTGGTGTCGCGTGCACGAGCCGCGTTGGTGGTGGCGGCACTGCGCAAGTCACTGCTGACCTACGGAGAACTCGGCGCCGCTATCGGTGTCCGGGGTGTCGACCTCCGCAACCAAGCGCGCTACATACTCGACCATCTTTCCGAGTAGAACCACCGCGACAATGAACCGTCGCTCGCCGCGCTGGTCGTCAACAGCAAGACCGGTCGACCGGGCTCAGGATGGACCGACGGTGTCGATAGCAGCGGTGTCGATATCGAGTGGCACACGGAAGTGCGCCGCGTGTTCGACCACGACTGGACCGCGTCGCCGCGCACCTGACGACGCCTGCCGCCGGCGCTTCAGTTCGACTTGCCCCACATCCAGCTGACGACGTCGAGGACGCGCAACGCACTGACGTCGTCGGGCAATGCTGCGGCCGCTCTGATCGTCAGTAACCGGGCATTCAGGGCTCCGTTGTCGACGCGGAGGGCCTCCCTGATCGGGTCTCGGTGAACCTTGACTGTGCTGAGAACGCGGGAGACAACGGTGTCGTAGATCGGCACCAGTCGAGGCCGTTTGCGGGCCATCAGCTTGGTGGCTTTGGTCAGTTGGATATTTGGAATGCTCCGCAGTTCTGTTTCCAGCGCGTACAGGGGCGCGTCGGGTGTCAGCCCGTGTTGTTCGTCGACGAGGTCTCGGTCGGGTCCGACTGCTTCCAACAGCGCGGTTAATCGTGCTGCGCGGTTGACGAGGAGCTCGCGTGCTGCGCGCGCATCGACAGCGACGGACAAGAACGTGATCGCGACCAGATCGTCGGCGGTGAAACGGTTGGCATCGGCCGCCCGAGTCTGCGGCGCCCAGCTGTCGAAGAAGGCGCCGGTGTAGCACCCGCTGTCGAGGTAGGTCCGACCGTAGTACTCGCGGAGGAGCACCACCGCATCGTCGTCGGTGGAGGCCGTGAGAGGCGGTGGGAGAGTGACACTCACGACGCGAATTCTGTCAGGTCGTACGCGGACTCGGAACGCGAAACACCATTGACCAACAGTGCGGTCACCGACTCCGAGACTGTCACGCAGGCGTTCACGACAACAGTTGTCGCCCCGTCGAGACAGGCGCGGTCGGTGCGCGCGAACGCACGCGGAAAGAGCCAGAACGGGATCGAACCGGTGTCGTCGACGAACAGCCCACGCGCCCACAATCCCGACTGCTCGTGCCGCCTGACCATCACCTCGACAAAGGACCCGACCAACACGGCATGGGTTCCGTTCTCGACTTTCCCGTCGAGCACATCGTGGACCCGAATCCGCGGCTCGATTGATGCGCTGTCATCTGCCATCGGGGGAGGCTCCCACACGACGCCGACAATCCAGCGACCCACACGTGCGACCATGCTGCAGCGCCGCGACGGTCGCGTGTCGTACCCCCGGTGTAGACAGCGGGCACACACCTCGTGCGCGCCGCGCTGATCCGCCGTTCGTGGTGCACCACCTGACCGACGGGAGACCGCTCGTGCTCACTCCACTCGTTATCGCCGGCGGAGGACTGCTAATCCTCCTCGTCCGCCACCTCGCCGACACCCGCCGCGGTGTCGTCGGGTTCGTTGCCAACGCGCTCGTCGTGATCGGTGCGCTCGCCGTCGGCGCTGTCGTCATCGGCGCACTTGTCGCGGGCGCGGCCGTGCTCGCGCTGATCGCGGCCGTGTGCCTGTTCGCCATCCCGCTCGCGCTGCTCGGCGGATCGGTCGGCAACGGCAGCAAAGGCACCTACCCGCGCCGCCACTACTGACCCTCGCGACGCCACCCCACCACATGACGTTTGTCGAACAGGTCCCGTGAGTAGATCGCAGACGCAATCACCGCGACCGCACCGATGCCCACAGCGAGCCGCCAGTAGTCGGCTACCGCCGTCTCCTCGACGCCGATCCACGCCATGAAGACCAGCACGGCCCCCGCGACACCGACACCCGTAGGGACAGCCACCACCACCGCTCGAACCCACCCCGGCGCGGTCGGGGCCAGGACGCGCATCACCGCCCGCACTGCGAGCGCGACAAGAACGGCCGTGCCCCCGAGCAACGTGCACACCACGACCACGGTGATCGGAACACCCGCGAAGACCCACGCCACGAGGCCCAAGAGGTTGAGGCCGTCTTGGGAGATGTCAATGGCAATTACGACGACCCAGGTGACGATGGTGCAGAACGCCGGCCAGAGCATCGCCTGCACCCGCCAGCTCAGCCCGGTGCGTCGATAGCGAGGGTCGTCGGGGTCGGGCACACCTCGAGCCTCCCACGTCGCCGAGCGGTGTCGTCGGTGATGCGTGTGTCGGTGTCGTGTTCTACAGTCGTCGGTGTTCGACCGTCGATGAGGGTCACGGTCGAGCGTCCATCACCGGTCGTCACACACCGCGTGTGCACACCACCGCTGCTGCGGGGGTGCACCTTTCGCGTACCTGTTGTGCGGCCGCCGACGCCCCCACGAGAGGCCCTCATGTCTTCCATCACCACGCTCGACAAGGACACCGTTCTCGCGCGCGCTCGCGCCGCGATCGACACCCGCACCCGCTACGTCGAATCCCTCTTCGACGCCGCAGCCGCCGCCTCCGCCGCACACACCGCAGCCGAAGCCGCCCGCAGTGCGGCGGCGGACGCCGACACCGCACTGGCGAAGGCGTACAAGGACGCCGTCGACGCCGGCTGGACCCCGGCCGAACTGAAATCCGCCGGCCTGCCCGCACCGACCTCCCCGCGCAAGCCGTCGCGGCGCGCGTCGGGTCGACGCACCCGCCCCACCACCGACACACCCGCCGCCGACACCACGGCCGCCGACGGACCCGGCTCGGCCGGCGACACTGGGTCGCGCACCGCCGAAGGTGCGGAGGTGCACCAGTGACGCCACAGTCGGTCGTGGAAGCGGTGATCGCCGACCGGCGAGGCGACGGCAGCGGCCCACGCCGCGTGCACGCACACGGAGTGTTCCCCGACGAAGCCGCGGCGACCTGCTTCGTGCGCCACCAGCTCGTCGCGCTCCCGGTGCGCGGAGTGACCGACCTGCACGTGAGCCTGACCGCGCTGGGTGCAGACGACACCTCGCGGCCGCTGCGTGATGTCTCCGGCGACGCGGACACGGTCGCGGCCGAGTTCGACACGCCCCCGGCCGTCGAACGGGACCTCGCCGCAACACTGACCCGCGCCGCCCGCAGTCGCCGCGTCGACGTCGCCGCCGTCCTCGAACGGGCGGCGGCGACCGCCGCGGCGAACGTCGGCGGCGCGGACCTGCTGCTCGCGGCCTCGCCGGAGTCGGTGGCGGCGCATCACGTGTCCGCGTTGGCCGGCCTGGGCACCGATCCGGAGTTGCCGCTGCTGCGGCGCACCGAGCCGGTGGTGCTCTACTTCGCAACGCGCGACCAACAGCTCGACGACTACGGCATCCGCGAACTCTGCACGCGGGACACCGTGGCCATCCGGGCGGAGCTGCGACGCGCCGAACGTGACGGCGGGCCGCGGGAGGAGTTGGAGGCGGAGCTGGCGGCGGTGCAGACGCTCTACGAGGCGGACGTCGAGACGTACGTGGGGACGTGGATCGCGGCGGCGAGGTCGCGGGCCCGCGACCTCGGGTTGCGCGATGATGTGCCGGTGCTGCTGTCGACCGACGAGACCGAGAGCTACGACGACGGGGACCTCGAACCGCTCTACGACTACGCCTTCGCCACCGTCGCGTTGCCGGGGTGCGGGTACACCCCGACCACCTACCCGCACCGCGACACCGGCGGGATGCCGGACGTCGAGGCGTTCGTCGACGCCGAACGCACCGCACACCGCTCGTACCGGGATCGTGTTGCGGCGACCCGCGGCGGCCGACGGGTGCCGACGTGACCCGCCGGGCCCGTGCGGCGGTCGCCGTCGGTGTGGCAGCAATCGCGTGTTCGGGATGCGTGCCTGGCGGTACGTGCGACGCCGGGCCACCGAGCGAGGTGGGTGAGGTGACGAACGTGGTCGACGGAGACACCGTCGATGTGGCGACCGCGTCCGGGACGAAGCGAGTACGCATCCTCGGAATCGACACACCCGAGACCGTCAAGCCCGGCTCGCCGGTGCAGTGCTGGGGGCCGGAAGCCACGGAGTTCGCGATCGCTGCGCTCTCCGGTCAACGTGTTCGCCTGCTGTCCGACGCCGGGCAGGACGACGTCGACGACTACGGGCGGGTGCTGCGCTACGTACTCGTGCAGCCGTCCGGTGAGGACTACTCAGTCGCCGCGGCCGAGGCCGGCGCTGCCCGCGCGTACGTCTACGACGACACCCGTCCTCCGCAGTTGGCCGGCGAGATCGCCGCCGCGCAGGACCGCGCCGACGCCGCGGGCCTGGGGTTGTGGGGACCGCCGTGCCACGGCGGCCTCTGACAGAGTCCCGCTCAGACGACGAGAGCCGCAGACCAGTGGTCTGCGGCTCTCGTTGTTGTGTGGGACGGTGCTCGCCAGTGCGCCTCTCGGCAGGTGGCCGCTCGTAGCGGCGAAGGGGTGGTACCCGGGGCATTGGGACCGAACACCGTCGGCCTGTCCAACGACGGGGGTACCGAGGGTATTCCGGTGTCGTCGACCGGTGAGGCCGCTGCAACTCGGGCGAGGTGCGGTTCAGCGGGGATCGTGCAGCCACGGCCGGTCGGCGCGGTCGTCGTCGGCGACGGCGGTGGTGAGCGACGACGGCCGCTGCGACTGTTCCGGCCGGTCGGTGGCCGCCGATCGCCGCGGCCGGTCGTGTCCGCGCACCAGCATCGACATCGCGATGAGGGCGAACACCACGGTCAGAAACAGTCCGCCGTCGGCGGCGGTGAGGTTCCCTCCCGATGCGAACCCGCGCTCGGCGGTCGCGTTACCGACCAGCATCACCGAACACATCGCGATCACCAGGACGAGCAGGGCGAGGGTCAGCTTGGTCAGCAGCGGCATCGAACTGGTGGCCTTACGGAAGTCGGGCACGGGGAGATACCTCTTTCGTCTGTGCGGTCGGACGATGCCACGGGGCACCGACACGAAGCCGGCCGCCGGTGGGCGGCACACGTCGGGTCGGGAACTGCGCTGGTCAGGTGTTGACGAGCTGACTGACGCGCTGGAAGGTCACCCCGAGCAGGGTTCCGATGTCGCGGACGGGGACCTGGGCGGCGGCGAGTTCGCGGGCGAACGCGGCGGTGTCGGCGCGGACCTTCGCCTCCTCGGCTTCGAGGCGATCGCGGCGGGCGCGAATGTCGGCCACGCGGGCGGTGAGGTCACCGTCCCCGGGTGCGAGTTCGACGTGCACGTCGATACTCACCTCGTCGAGTGCGGTGCCGGTCTCGAGGGCCACCAGTTCGCGGGCGGCGGTGTCGACGTCGCCGAGTCGGCGGGCTTGGGTGAGGGCGTCCAGTTCGGGCACGGCGACCATCCACCACTTGCCGTCGCGGGTCACCGACACCGTGTAGGTCGTGCTCACTGCTCTCGAGCCTCCTTCATGGCCTTGACGATGTTGCGGTACACACCCGGCGAGATGGTGCGGTGCCCGTCCGGGACGGTGATCTTCACCGACCCGTCGGCGGACACCCACATCGTGTGCGAGCCGACCGTGCGGAGCGGGGAGAACCCTGCGCCGCGGAGTTCCTTCTGCACTTTGCGAGTGGGCTGATCCGCGACCATGACTCTAGTCTAGCCTACTGGACTGTTTCTAGTCAATCGCGCTAGACGAATGCGGGTGACGTCAGAACAGGACGTGTTGTGCGTCGGCGGCGGCTCGGTCGCGGTCGGCGCACCACAGGGTGTGCAGGTGCCGGGCGACGCGGGAGTGCACACTGAGGTCGTCGGCGAGCGTGGCCCAGTCGGCGCCCCGGGCGAGTTCGGTGTCGAGCCAGCGGCCGGCGTCGACTCCGTCTGCGGTGAGCGTCCCGTCGGCGGTGAGGTACCGATCCGGATCCGCGACGGCCGCGTCCTGGTGCTGCGTCATCACTGCATTCCTCCTGCTCGAAAGGCATTCAGGCGGTTCCACGCGGCGCGCTGCCGGCGGCCGAGCTGGACCATGTAGTCGAACAACTCCTCCTCCGGTCCCTGTTCGGCGGCCTGGGTGATCCGCTGGCCCGCGATGTGAAAGCTCCGACGGTAGGACTGGGAGAGCACGATGTCGACGTAGTGCACGGCGGAGACGGCGGGGGCGTCGGCGGTGACGACGTCGGCGAGCACCCGCCGCAGCGGGGCGTCCTTCTGCCCTCCCCCGGCGCGGTGGATCACCGCAGCGACGGAGGCGGGGTCGTGCGGCCGGTCCTCGGCGATGAGGGCGGCGATGACGGTGAACAGTTCCGCGTGCGCGGGGCTGGCGAAGTCGCCGGGGGTGAGGGCGGTGGCGACGCGGGTCGTGTCGGCGGACTCGGCGGACCACATGAGGGCGCAGAGGGTCAGCGATTCCGGGTCGGTGCGCGGGTCCAGTTCGCCCTGCTCGTCGAGCTCGTCGGCGGCGGTGGTTTCACGGTCCGGTGCGTCGTCGGGTGCGAGGTCGAGGACCGCAGCGTCGCGGCCGGCGGGGTGCTCGTCGGGGCCTTCGGTGGGGACGGCTCGGAGTGCGCTCACGGCTCTCACCTGCTCTCGGGGTCGGATCGGTCGGGTTTACGGGGTGCCGATGCGGTCGGTGCGGTCGGTGGCCGTGGGCCACGGCCCGTCGATGACGGTCCCGCCGGCGGTGTCGGCGGCGAGTTCGGTCTCGATCTGCTGGGCGATCCAGTCGTGGTCGTAGTGGGCCCGGGCGGCGTAGTGGGTCATGGCGGGTGCGTCCTTCCTGCGGTGACGGCGGGTCAGGCGGCGGCGAGTGCGGCGATGCGGGTGTCGCGGAAGCCGGACCAGTGGGTGCTCTCGTCGACGACGACGACGGGGGCGGCGAGGTAGCCGAGGGCCATGACGTAGTCGCGGGCGTCGGTGTCGAGGGTGATGTCGACGGCGGTGTAGTCGATGCCGGCCTTGTCCAGTGCGCGGAAGGTGGCCTTGCACTGGACACAGTTCGGCTTGGTGTAGACGGTCACTGCGGACATTTCTCGGGCCCTTTCGGTATTCGCGGGGATTGCGTCTATTCTATTTCAGCAGCGGATATTTGGCCAGTCGTGCACCGATTTATTCGGTAACAATTCGACGCACTGCGCGGTGTCGCATTGATTTGTATTCGCATTTCGCTTCGCGGCGACATTTCGCATTCGGCGAGGGCGGTCCGACGCTGCGTACGTGGCCGCCCCCGTCGGGCGGGTCGTCAGTCCTCGTCCCATCGTTCGCCGGCGTAGGTGGGGTCGAAGTCGGCCGGCTGGTGCTGGGGGTAGCGTCGCCGGATCTCCTCCTCGCGGTCGAGGCGGGCGCTCCAATGCCGAGCGCATCGGGAGAACGGTAGTCCGCTGCCACTGAGCGACATTCGGGGCTCGACGGTGCCGTGGCAGGGTGTGGTCCCGCGCTCGATGCAGTCGGTGTGGGTGGTGGTGTCGGGCATGGCTACTCCTGTGGTCGGCGGTGGTGGGTAACCCCCTCGTCGGTGGCCTTCCCCTTCGTTCTTTCGCCGTCATCCGGCGTGGCGCCCGAGTCGGCGGCGCAAGTGGCCGTGCGCCATTGTTCGAGACGACAAAGTTTTCGGGCGCCGGAGCGCAGCGCAGGTGTGGGTGCGGCGAAAAGTTGTCGGACCCCGAAGGGGCCGGTAGATCGGATATTGGCGTGTGCGGCCGGGAGTGCCGCAGAATCGGAATGCGCCGGATGTGCCGAAAGAACAGTGTTTCTTCTTTTCTGCACGAAGCGCAGTTCCGCCTGTGGGGTTGGTCTTGTCGCCGGCCCGCCAGGGGCGGCGAGACGACGGAAAATCGGTGGCGCGGTTCTACGATCGGGGTATGGAGCGGTCGTCGGTGGAGTCGAGGTTGTCGGAGCTGATGCACGCTGCGGTGCCGCCGTCGGATTTGGCGGTCGCGGCGATCGTGGCGGGTGTTCCGGTAGAGCAGACCCGGCCGACGGGGCTGCGGAACGCCGATGTGGCGTGGACGGACCGAAAGTTGCCCGGCGTCTGACCTTTCGGACACGGTCCGGACTCCGCCGGCGTCGTTTCCGGGCTGCCCGCTCGGGTAGGCGCGGTGGTGGATGCGGCCGAGCCTGGGATTCGGCTGCGTTCGAGGGGTACGTGAGTTCAGGTCAGACAGCTCACGTGCCGAGGCCACCGACCATGTCCCCGTAGGTCCGGTCGGTCGCCTCACCTCAATTGCCCTGCTCAGTGCCGGTCGGATGCCCCGGGCAGGTGCGCCCCGGTGTGTTCGCGGACGGTGGCAGGGTCGAGGTCGAGCAGCGCCATGTCGGCGGGGGTGACGCCGTTCTCGAGCGAAGCCTGCAACAGGGTGAGCAAGTTCGGGATCGGGGTGCCGGTGATGAGGGCTTCGGCGGTGGCGGCGTCGTAGGCGATGTTGGCGGCGGCTCCGTCTCCGGCGCGATGGTTGAGCCAGCCGACGATGCACAGGGCGTGCACGCGCGGGGCGGCGGTGGTGCGCCGGGCGACGGTGGTCATGACGACGTGGGCGGAGGCGCTGCCGTAGGCGGGGAGTCGGAACATCGCATCGCGGACGGCCGGGGTGGTGATGACGGCGGCGGTGCGGGCGATCAGGTCCACGCTGGGCAGCTCGTCGGCGTAGACGACGGCGGCGAGTTCTTCGAGCACTCCGGCGGGGTCGGCGTGCTCGGCGGGGGTGACGGTGTCGGTGCGGGTGTAGCGGTCGGCGATCGCGTCGCGGCTGCGTTCGATCCGCTGACCGGTCTCGACGGCGGCGGCGACGGCGACGAGTGAGGCGGTGGGGTCGACGGCGATGGCCTCGAGGGTGTCGAGGTTCTGCGCGGTGGCCGGTTCGGCGAGCGTGGGGATCCAGTAGTTGCCCTGCACGCGGGCCACGCCCGTGAGGCGGTGGGCGAGGATCAGGTGCTCGGTGGTCGCGGCGCGCTTGTCGGCGTGGTCGCTGACGCTGACGATGTGCACCGCGGTGGTGCGGTGGCGGGTGAGGGCGTCGACGATGCGGTCGGTCTGGGTGTCGACGTCGGTGCGGTCGATGCGAACCGTCAACGTCGCGGCGGTCCCGGTGAGGGCGATGACCACGATGGAGTCGGTGGGGACGAACCGGACCAGGGCGGGGACGGCGGCGATGAGGTCGGCGGCGGTGCTGATGGTGATGCGGCGTTGCGTCATGGTTCGGGCCTTTCGAGTGGGTGGTGTGTCAGGACCGGAGGGCGCGGCGGGCGGCGCGGCGGTCGTAGCGGGCGCTGGCCTTCTTGACCGTGCGCCGGATCTTCGGTGCGCCCTGCTTGTGAACGAGGTGGTCGATCTCGTCGGCGGTGGTGGTGTGCTGTGCGCGCATCACTGGTGCTCCCCTTCCGGAACTGTTGTCGGTGCGGAGTCGGTGGCCCTTCCCCGCGTTCTTTCGCCGTCATCTGGCGTGGCGTAGAGGAGGCGGTGCGAGTGACCGGCGCCAGCATTCGAGCCGAAAAGTTTCCAGCCGTAGGCGCTCTGGAAAGTTTTCGGACCCCGCAGGGGCCGGAGCGCAGCGGAGGTCGGGTGTTGGCGGTAAGGGAGGGAGTACCGCAGCATCGCAGGTAGCCAGATGTGCCGAAAGAACGATGCTCTTCATGGGTGCGGAGCGCAGCGGAGCTCCGATCAGGGGACGCCCGCAGGGTGGCCGGCGCCCAGCCGGCCACGGTCGGCCTGCGATACCCGACCGCCGGTCACACCACCGGCGATGCCACCTTCCACCCGTGGGGCACGCAGCGGTGTTGTGCGGGAGCGACGGATACAGGCCACGTTCCGCGGGTCGCGGTAGCTCTTTGGTGGGTGGTGTGCGGGTGGAAGCTCGGATTGGCGTCCGAGCTCGGCCTGCCGGGGTCGACGCGTCGAACTCGCAGCACGCAAATCGGGGCGCTAAACTGCGAGGACGGAGGGGAGTATCCCCGCGTCGTCTCATCGTCATCACGGCATGGCAATCCATGTCCGGTGAGCGAGTTCCCACGGGAACGGGAAAGACCTCCGGTCGCACATCGACCGGAGGTTGAGTATGTCCGTTCCACTGTGGGGTTGGCTGGTCGTTCTCGGAGTGATTCTGGCGATGCTCGCCATCGACTTGTTCGCTCATCGAGATGCGCACGTCATCGGAGTCCGCGAGGCTGCGGTCTGGTCGGGGATCTGGGTGGCGTTCGGCGTGGGGTTCGGTGCCCTGGTCTGGACCGTGTGGGGCTCGGAGTTCGGTCAGCAGTACTTCGCCGGTTACCTCATCGAGAAGTCGCTGGCCGTGGACAACGTGTTCGTCTGGGCCATCATTTTCACGTACTTCGCGGTACCGCGTGAGCTGCAACATCGGGTGCTGTTCTTCGGCGTGGTCGGCGCGCTGGTGTTTCGCGGCGCGTTCATTGCCGGCGGCTCCGCGTTGATCGCCAGCTTCGGCGCGATCCTCTATGTGTTCGCCGCGTTCCTCGTCGTGACCGGTGTGAAGATGCTGCGCCAGCGCAACGACCATCTCGATCCCGAGAAGTCGAGGACACTGCGGCTGTTCCGCCGCTACGTTCCGATGACCGACGCCTTCTACGGACAGCGATTCCTTGTCCGGATCGGCGGCGGTGCTCTCGTGGCCACTCCGCTGCTGGCCGTTCTGGTCTTGATAGAGGTCACCGACATCGTGTTCGCCGTCGACTCCATCCCCGCGATCTTCGCCGTCACCGACGTTCCGTTCCTGGTGTTCACCGCGAATGCCTTCGCGATCCTGGGATTGAGGGCGATGTACTTCCTGCTGGCCGACCTGATGCACCGCTTCGTCTATCTCAAGGTGGGCCTGGCCCTCGTCCTGATCTGGGTGGGCATCAAGATGGCCCTGAAGATCGACCTGTACTACATCCCCACCACGATCTCGCTCGCCGTGATCGCACTGGTGATCGGCACCTCGGTGGCGTTGAGTCTGCGTGCCACTCGCGGGCAAAACCGTGAGGACACACCGTCGGAGGTGGTGCCCTCTCCGTTCCGGGTGGCGACCGAAACCGAACTCGCGGAGGCAGCGCCGGTGTGGGGCACCGCTCGTCGGGGTGACCGCTGACCTGCCTGATCTTGGCGGGCGGTTTCGGTAGGTCGTCGAGATGAGACCGCGGCGCTCGGAGCTTCATCACGATCGAGCGGGCGAGCATCGCCCGAGGTGTCTACTGACATCCCGGGGGTAGGTGCCCTGTCTCTCGTCGGACGTCCGATGATGGTTCGCTACCGCGCAACCCCTGCCGCTGAGCGCCGCACGACTGAGGCTTCTCCACGCCTCTTCGACGAGAGATGGCGAATGGTGTTACCTCGACGACGGGTGAGGGCGATCGATCCTGCTGAGATCCCGACTATCGCGATGGCCGTCATTGCCGGTCCGGACGTTCGGGCAAGGTCCAGTGCAGACAGGGCGAAATACCCGACGCTCACCTTTATTGCGGCCCAGAGGGCGGCGGCGGCGGCGGCACTGAACGGCGCGATGCTCCGGTACGGCAGCCGAGCTGCGCCGGCCAGATAGGGGGTGACCGTACGCACCACGGGAACAAACCGCCCCGCGAACACTGCCCGCCCTCCGTGCTGTTGCACCACAGTGCCCGCACGGTCGACCGCGGAGGAGGGCGCTTTGGCCAGCAGGTGCCGCACCCGGGGGCGCTGCTCGAGCGTTCGGCCCGCTCGGTGTCCGAGGAAGTCACCTCCAGCCACCGCCAGAGCTGCTGCAGTGACCACGAGCACCGGGTGGAGGTGGCCGTCAGCGGCGAGAGCTCCCGCCGTGACCAGTGTGGTGAAGGTCGGTACGAACGCACCGATGAGCAGGATTGCCTCGGCGAGAACGACGGTCATGATGAGTAGGTACGTCGCGGGTGCGGGGATCCGGCCGAGTGTGTCGATGATCGTGCTCATCGGACGGCGTCGCCGCCGGCGGGGAGCGTGAGCTCCCAGACTCGTGCGGGGGGAACGTTCGCCCATACCGTGCGCTGCCGGGTCTGGTAGCCGCGTCGGAACACGGCCAGCTCGTGCTCGACGCGACTATGCCGGTCGATGCTGAACTTGTTCATGCTCAGCGCACGCAGACGGGAGGTGCCCCGGTATGCGAAGTAGGTGATCACCCCGCCGGGCGTGAGGAGGTCGCGGTACCGATCCGTGATCGCTGCAACCTGGCCGACGTCGAGATTGGCGAAAGGTAGTCCGGAGATGATCGCGTCGTACCGGTGTTCTGTGTCGAAGGATTCCAAGCGTGTCTGATGCACGGTTGCGGCCGGGCCGGGTCCCCGGCGGCGAGCGAGCAAGCGAAGCCGACGGGCGAAAGCCGGGTTGACTTCGACGATATCGAGGGTGTCGGCGGGGTTCAGTCGGTCGAGCAGGGCGGCTGTGATGGTGCCGGTGCCGGCGCCGACTTCGAGGACGCGAGCTGGAGTGTGCGTACGGGCTACCGCGTCGGTCATGGCCCGAGACAGGGAGTGCCCGCTGGGAGCTACCGCGCCCACGTCCCGAAAGTTGCGCACCGCTTCCCGTGCGAACAGCGGCAGCTGCGTCTGCCTGTGTCTCGGCGTTGTCCGGCGGTCGCTGTTGTGGGTCACGCAGGGTGGCCGACGCCCGGCCGCCCTGCGGCCGGCCTGCGATACCCGACCGCCGGTCACAGCACCCGAGCTGCCACCTTCCACCTGTGGGGCATGCAGCGGTGTTGTGCGGAAGCGACGGCGACCGACCACGGCCCGCGGGTCGCGGTAGCGCTGATGGAATGGTGGCGTTTCCGGCGGGCGCAGCCGTTGTCCGCGTTCGCCGTATTCCGGCCGATGAGCTGGACCGCTGGAGTGAGTCCGTGACCGTCTGCTGAGCTCTGACGTACCATGCGTCCATGGCCAGGACGGGCGTCGAGGAGTCGCAGACCGAGCGCAGCTCGGACAGTCGTGACGCCGTCGTGGTCGCCACTGATGAGGAGTTCGCTGCGGCGTACGCGGTCGAGAAGGCGCGTTGGGCTTCGCTGGCCGAGCGACTGAAGTGACCACGAAGTACCTCACCGTCGACCAGCTGATCGCTATCAACGCCAGTCAGGACGGCGGCGTTGGTGTGCAGAACCTGGCCGGTGTGGAGCAGAACGCAGGTCGTCCGCAGTCGGGTTTCGGTGGGTACGAGACTTTTCCCGACCTGTGGGCGAAGGCTGCCGCGTATGTGCACGGGATCGCGAGCACTCAATATTTCACCGATGGCAACAAGCGCACGGGGTGGTTTGCTGCCGTCACGTTTCTCCGGCTCAACGGTGTGCCGTTCCCCGACGTCCCGGATGTGGAGGCGGAGGTCTTCGTGCAGGCGATCGCCCAGAACATCTTCGACACCGAGGACGAGCCGGACAGGACTGTTGCTGTGGCGACCGAGTGGTTCACGGTCAGATCATCCGTTCGACACACGTCGGCCTACGTTCTCGATCCCCGGTTGGAGTTCTGCTTTCTGGCCTTCACGGCTTCCGTCGATGCGAGCGGCGGAATTTTTCAGGCGTTCGATGCCGGTCTCGGCGCGATCGCTGTTCCTGAGTTCCCCTATCCGGTTCAGCTCTCGATTGTCGGCAGAATCCACTGGGACAGAGGCGACCTGGGTCGTGATCATCGAGTCGGCGCGAAGTTCGTCCAGATTTCCGGGAAGAAGCGCATCAATCGAAGCCGAACGGATGAGCCGCTGGGGGTGTCGTTGATCGAGAGCGATCGTTGGCACCACCCGTCCGGAGTGCTTCCGACCGTGTTCGTACTCGAAGTCGATCCGGTTTTCGTCGGCCCCGGGGAGAACAAAGTGGTCGTCACCATCGATGGTCGACCTGTTGCCGAGCTGCCGTTCGACGTCACTCACCGACCGGATCTGAGCAGCAGCACGATCGAGAGCTTCATGAGTTCGCATCAGTAGGGGTCGGCTACTCGACTCGCGCAGGCATGGTCGTCAACGGGTGTGACGGCCGGGCGAGTCCTTAGACTTATCCGCTCTCCCGCCCCACCTGCATCGTGCATGTTCGTTTCCCTGATCGGCCAAGCCGACGGCCGTGGCGTACGCGCGCGCTGCGCGCCAGGTTCGGTGGGTAAATGCGGTGGCGGCCCGCGAACTCGCGGATACACCGCGGGTCGACGGAGATGGTGTTGGTCCTCAGATGGGTGGCAGCATCGACAGCCGGGCAAGACGGCGTCTTGTCGCGGTGCGATCAGGTGAATGCCTTAACTCAGGCCAGTCTGTTCAACCCTAGCCATGCAGTCAACCCGCTTCTCGACACCGGGGCCGATTTTGCTGTTTCTACGGAGCGTTGGGAGTTGTATGACGCTTCCGTTCAGTCGCGATTGCGGTTCGGTCCCCACCACGTCTCCCTCGGACCGGAATGTCGGCCTTGAATAGTTCAAACGGATTAATTGCGCGATGCCCGTGAGTTCAGAACATTCGGTACTTTGCATTGACCTAAGCCGTCCGGCTTAGGTGCACCGACCCACGGTGCGTCGATTCACGGGAAAGAGGGGCCAATGAAGTGCATTAAGTCTGTCCAACGTATTGCGACTGGCGCATCTGTGGTGGCGTTGTCGGCCGTCCTGCTATCCGCCGGCGTTGCCAATGCCGACACCCGCACCGGGTGGGTCGGCTCGACGGGCCCCGTAGGCGGAAATCTTTCGTCTGCCATGAGCATGGGACCAGCGTGACCTGATTTCTGCCAGGGTGATGGGACCACCTGGATTGCCAGTTATGGGACCACCGGCGCGCCTTGCCGGTGGTCCCGTCGTTTGCTCGTTCGATCGTCTGTGACAGCACGAAGTCCGTCACGGAGGTCGGTGAGCATGGCTTTTCGGGAGATCAGTGTGAACGAAATCAGAGAAGTACTACGGCTGTGGCTCGGGACGGCGGCACTGCCGACTCCGGGGCTGCGCACGATCGCCGAGCATGCCGGTGTGGATCGTAAGACGGTCCGCCGTTACGTCGAGGCAGCCCAAGCAGCCGGCCTGAGCAGAACCGACGATGCCGACGCGGTCAGCGACGAGGTGATCGCAGCTGTCGTCGCCACTGTCCGGCCCGACCGCCCCCACGGTCACGGCGCGGCCTGGGAGCAACTGGTGCCCCATCAGGAGCAGATCAGCAAGTGGGTGGCAGGCGACGGTGAACGTAAGCCGCTCACGATCGCGAAAATCGAAATGCTGCTTGCCCGTAAGGGCTGCGTGGTGCCGTATCGGACGTTGCACCGGTTCGCGACCGAGCGGTGCGGTTTCGGCCGCAAAGACCTCACCGTCCGCGTCGTCGACGGCGAACCCGGGATCGAATGCCAGGTCGACTTCGGGTATCTGGGGATGCTCACCGACCCCGACGACGGCCGGGTTCGCAAAGTCCACGCCCTGATCTTCACCGCGGTCTACAGCCGGCACATGTTCGTGTGGCTGAGCTATTCGCAGACGTTGGTGGCGGTCATTGCCGGCTGCGAAGCAGCGTGGAAGTTCTTCGGCGGCGTGTTCGCGGTCTTGATCCCGGACAATCTCGAACCTGTTGTCACGAGGGCGGACCCGATCGCTCCGCGGTTGAGCGATGGATGGCTCGACTACAGCGCCCACGTCGGATTCATCACCGACCCGGCGCGGGTGCGCTCGCCGAAGGACAAACCAAGGGTCGAACGCACCGTGCAGTATGTGCGCGGAAACTTCTGGGCGGGTGAACGATTCAGCAGTCTAGAGCAAGCGCAGGAGGCTGCGGTTCGGTGGTGCAGCAGCACCGCGGGTATGCGTATTCACGGCACGACCTGCGCACGGCCGCTCGAGGTGTCCGCGGCGACGTTGTACAACTGGCGGCGTCAGTACGGCGGGATGGACACCGATGCCGCGAAGGAACTCAAGGAGTTACGCGAGCAGAACGGCAAGCTCAAACGGTTGCTCGCCGAGGCCGAGCTGGAGAAGGACGCGCTGCGGGAGGTAGCGAAGGGAAAATTCTGAGCCCAGCTGCGAAGCGCCGCGCCGTCGACATGCTCGTGACCACGATGAGTCTGTCGAAACGTCTGGCGTGCAGAGCTGTTGGGCTTGCCCGCTCCACTTACGCACGAACACCGATCGCCGAAACACCCGCGGACCCCGACGCGGCCCTGAGGGCCTCGTTGCGGACATACGCAGGCTCGCATCCGCTGCACGGCTTCCGCCGCGCCTGGGCGCATCTGAGGCACGACGAGGGCATGTCGGTGAACAAGAAGAAGGTGCACCGGCTCTGGAAGGAGGAGGGTCTGCAGGTTCGGATCTATCACCCACGCAAACGCGCCGGCATGAGCTCGTGCCCGCAGGTCGAGGCCGATGCTCCGAAGGTGGTGTGGGCTATGGATTTTCAGTTCGATTCGACCGTCGACGGGAAGGCGATCAAGATCGCATCGATGATCGACGAACACACCCGGCAGTCCCTGTTGAACATCGTGGAGCGATCGATCACCGCACAGCGACTGACCGACGAGCTCGACAAGACGTTCGCGCTGTGGGGCGGGCGTCCGTTGGTGCTGCGAATGGACAACGGCCCGGAGTTCGTTTCGCATGTGCTGCAACAGTTCTGCCGAGACCGTGTCGGTATCTCCTACATTCCGCCGGGGACGCCGTGGAACAACGGACACATCGAATCGTTCAACAACCGGCTACGGAAGGAGTGCCTGAACCGCAATCACTGGACGAGCCTTCTCGAAGCGAGGGTGGTGATCGAGGACTTCAAAGACGACCACAACCATCGACACCGGCACTCATCCCTCGGCTACCTCACGCCGTCCGAGTACGCTGCCCGATGCGCCCACAACCACCAACCGGTCGAGGGCTGCGAGATCGACTGAAATCAATCACACCGTGGCTCTAGAACACGGTGGCTCGACTATCGGGGACCTGCCATTACCGCCAGCCGCGGCGGCCAAGAGCGTCTGACGTGCCAGTGGCCAGGCGACCGCAGGTTCGTCGGTTGCGCGCATCCAAGCGGCGCTCACCAGTCCACGGTAGGTGGTCGGCGCCGACGCAACGGCGGCTCCAGCCATAGCGTCGGCCACCTGTGGGTCGAGAGTCACATATGTGAGGAAGCGACCAAGCGCTCGGATCGGATCTTCCTGATCGATGTCGCGAACCGGCGTGGCGTAGCCCTGAGGCTCGGGTGTCCCACCCACCTCGACTACCGCTGCGTCCGAAGGCCGCGGGGTACGCCCGCGTCAATTTCGCCACCTGGTGCTCCGTTGCGAGATGACCGGTCGCTGTCGGGATGGGGGTCTGCGACCGGCAGCGGCTCGGCCTCGGCCTCGGTGTCGGTGTCGGTGTCGGTGTCGGTGTCGTTGTCGTTGTCGTTGTCGTTGTCGGCGGAAATTTGCTCGTCGTCGACGAAGATTAAGTCCCCGACATCGAGGGAGACCGCCCAACGCCTGACCGGCGGCCAGTCTGCGCGGAGGTTCATGCGATCGACCCAGCGCGCGTAGTCCTCGATCAGGACTCCTCTGCCGCCCGGTGCTTCGCCCGCTCGCGAAACGATCACCCGATCGCCGACCTCGAATCGACGCGGGTCGGGGGCGTCGTCGCTTGCTGTTGGTGTGGTCACTGCCGCGGTCCCTCCGCTAACCCGACTCGCCACGTCGGGAAAATAAATAAAGTTGGAACGAAACTTCCAACATCATAGATTTTTTGTCCATTCTCATCGGATGCGACCGACACCGTCGGCACCGGGTAACGACGCGAATCCCGTTACCATCGGGGCTATGGGTCCAACGCGCCAGCAACGCACGTACGGCGGAAAGACCATCGCCGTACGTCGCGCAGAGCGGCGCGCGGCATTCTTGGAGGCGGGATTGTCGCTCATCAGCGAGAAGGGCTTCGCGAAGACATCGATCTCCGATTTGTGCGCTACCGCAAACTTGGCGCGCAGCCAGTTCTACTCAGAGTTCAGCGACCGCGAGAACCTGCTGATCAGCGTCTACGAACACATCCAAATCCAACTTCGCGGTGCGATGATTGATGCTTTAGATGCGTTGCCCCCGACTGCCGAGTTGCACGAGGTGGCCGAAGCGGTCGTGCGCGCCCTTCTACGTGCGTTGACAAGCGACCCTCGCCGCTCACGGGTGTGTTTCGTCGAGGTGCTTGGAGCAACCGAGCGAGTGGACCGCTACCGCACCGCCCGCCTCAAGGTGTGGGTCGACTTTTTCGAGATGATGATCCGGCGCAACGTCGGCGACGACTACACCCCGCCCGGCGGATACACCGTCGTGGCGGCCATGATGAACGGAGCTATCGGAGAAATCGGTCAGCTCTGGACACGCTCGGGCCCACATCCGCCGATCGAGGAACTGGTCACCGCCATAACCTCCATGCTTGGCGCCCTGGTTCCGCCGACCGCGCGGCCGGTAACTGCGGTCGACGGGATACAGCTCCGCGTAACCGAAAAACTCTGAGCTGCGAACGCCCGAACAACCTCGACCCGATCAGCGCGACGACTCGCTTTACAGCTGCCGCGTGGCAGCGCCACCGCCAGCACAGCGAGAAACACGAACGCCAGGAGAATCAAATTGTACAACGCGCCTCCAAAGCAAAGGTCAAGATCGGTCGGTTGACTAGGTCATTCGTTTCGGTCAGCGCCGATGATGATCGTCGCGAGCAGCAGCTGCGCGTGCGCGCGCACCAGATGAACCAATGCCGCCGAGCCGGGATTGCCGAAGCTTCGTGGGTCGGCAAGATGGTCACCGAGAAAGTTAGTCAGCGAAGCGTGCAGACCGAACAACGTTGCCCGAAGTACAACCTGATCGGACTGCTCGTCGCTGCAGCGGCACTGCGACAGCTGCAACACTGCAGCGAGTTCGTCGTAAGCTGTCAACACGCACCGTGTGGCGGTGGCCGGGCCGTGTCCGATTGCGTCCAACCACCGCGCCGCAGCAGCGGCAAATCTCGCTTCCACGTCGCGTACGACCTCAGCGAATCGGACATCGCCGTCCGCTGCGTCCGGGTTGAACCGGCGCATCAGCCGTAAAGCCAGCCCCGCAGCCAAGAGATCGGTGGGAGTCAGTGCGTCCCACCGAATCGACACCAGGACCGCGGTGGCCGCATCGGCAGGAATGGATGAACACCCACCTCCATCGAGGTGGTCGAATCGGTGATCGGTCACTCCGTGACCCCTCGTCGCCGGATCGGACGCCGCGGTGGTTGACGCCACAACGACGTGACCGAACATGCTTGCGGATGTCGGTCTTCGCAGCTCATTTCGTCGAGCTCGAACCACATGCGTCACCGCCTCGCTGCTTTGCGCCATGGTCGTAACCGCGTTCCTTTCATTGGTCCGACCCGACGTCGCCGGATGGCACGTTTCCGTTGATCTGTTCAGGCGACATCCACCGAGGTCCGAACACTCCGGGCCATGGTCGTTCGAGTAGACCACTGTGTCGCGGTGACCTCTCTCGTCGTCGGATCGGACCCCTACAACAGTGCGTGCACATGCTAGACGTTGTTGTCTATCAATTCGATACGTGGAGATCGGACACGGCGCAACATCCAACTCCTGCCAGTTCAGAACCGCCACTATAGTAAAGATCACGGCTCTTACATAGACTGTCCAGTCTAAAAATTGTCCAGTTGGGTATCTGATGAGGGCAGTTCTCTCGTCAGCACCCACAGGAGTCGGCATGCCGAGCTTCGAGGACATCAAGAGCAACATCGTCGGCCACCGGCACGAGGCCGGGGCCTCCGTCGATAAAGCCGCCGAGGCCGTTGGCACCAAGACCTGTCACCGCGATCAGATCGACAAGGTCAATGACACGGTCGAGCGGCACTTGGCGCGGGCATCGAGCCCGGCGGCGAGACTCCGAGCAGCACTGACGTGCCGACCCAAGCGCACCCGTTCCCGAAAGGACACCTCTCGATGAGACCCTCTCGCCCTGCCACCCTGGCCGCCGTCGCACTCGCCATGGGTCTGACCTTGAACGCGTGCAGTTTCGACGACGCTTCCGAAACAGTCTCCGACGCCGCCTCCTCGGCGCCGTCCCTGGCGTCGAGCGCATCCGAATCTGCGGCCACATCGAGTCCAGGGGAAACGTCAACGGCTGGCGCCAGTACGGCCATCCCGGGTCCCGCCGGGCCGCTCGAGAATGTCGATTCGGCTATCACCGCCAAGTATGTCGGCCGCGGCGGCTCGACGAGTTCGCTCGGGAAAGCCACTGGACCACAGACCCCCGTCGGTGACGGCTTCTCGGTGCCCTTCGAGGGCGGCGCGATCTTCACCTCACCGGAGACTGGAGCCCATGTCGTTCAGGGTGAAATTTTGCGTGTCTTCACCGAGCAAGGTGGGCCGGCGGGGACGTTCGGCTTCCCGACGAATGACGAGACCCCGATTCCGGGCGGCTGGTCGTCGATGTTCACCGGCGGCACCATCACCTGGACCGGTGAGTCGGGTGAGTTCGCGGAAACCCTGCGGCCCAACTGAGGGTGCCACTGTCTGCGGTGGTGTCCCGTCGAAAGCATTGGGAGGGAGCGACGGGACACCACTGCACTCTCCCCCACCGCATCGACCCGCTACTGGGGCATTCAGTAGACCACCGGTAAGGAGACAATCGGGTGACCCATACCCCGCCGATCGATCTTGGCGACACGCGAGCGGTGGAGGCCGAGCTCGCGTTGTTGTTGACCCGGGCTGCGCGCGCGCGGCGCGTCGACATCGCCGCGGTCCTCGAACGCGCCGTCGCGACAGCTGCCGCGAACGTCGGCGGTGCGGACCTCCTGCTGGTGGCGTCGCCGGAATCGATCGCAGCGCAGTACGTCACCGAACTGGCGCGGTTGGGTTCTGATTCCGAATTGCCGCTGTTGCGGCGGACCGAGCCGGTGGTGCTCTACTTCGAGACCCGCGATCAACAACTTGGTGACTACGGGCTGCGAGCATTGCACGACCGCGATGTCGCCGACATCCGTAACGAATTGTCGACCCCCGGTGTCACCGACGTTCGCCGCGGCGAACTGGCCGACGAGCTGTGGAGGGTCCAGGAGCTCTACACCTACGATGTGGAGAACTATCTCCAGACCTGGACGGTCGCTGCGACCGCAAAGGCACACGAACTCGGGTTGGACAACTCGGTTCCGGTTCTGGTGACCACCGACAACACCGCACCTTGCGACGACGGCGACCTCGAACCGCTCTACGACTACGCGTTCGCGGCCGTTGCCCTTCCGGGTTGCGGTTACACCCCCCAGACATTCCCCCACCGTATCGCGACAGGTCAACCAGATATCGGTGAGTTCGTCGCCGCCGAACGGGCAGCGCACCGCACCTACCGCGGCCGCGTCGCTTTCGATCTCAGCCACGCGGGATGGACGCGTTGACGTCGGCCGGTGAGCTTGCAGGGAGTGGCTGAGGTGATTCGTCAACTGCGGTGCCGCGACATATCCACCTCAACTGTACGGTGCGGTGGTCTTTTACGGTCCGTACCCGTGAAAGAGGCCGGTCCCGACGCACCGCAGCCACAATGGATCTGCACCGTTGATCCAACTCACGATTCCAGAAGTTGCATCCGGGCGCCGCGCTGACCGGCCGAGGACCTCGAGCGTCCGCCCCATGCGCGCGTTTATCAGCACCTCTACACACCAGGCCAAATGTCACTTCCGAAGAACGGACACCCCATGCGGGACACCCTCATTTCGGCATCACTGAACCCTCTTCCTCACTACCGAGTCTGCGCCCCTTATCGGGCCCCACGAAGCTCGCCGGGACCACCGTTCTGGCCGTTGAAGCCTCGATCCCGGATGGGCAACAGAGAGCACCTTCAAGAGTCGGGCCACGTCGCCCTGGGCGTGGCACCCCGTTGCGAACACGAACAGCAAAGCGGCCGCTGCGATGTCCCCTCGGACGAACGCGATGCAGTCCTGGATACTGTCCCAACAGCGGTGCTCGCAAGCGGGGATGAACAGGAACGGTTCCCGAATTACTATCTCGCCCGGGATCAGGACGAACAGGTCGGCGTGAGTGCCACCGGCCACGATATCGCCGCGGCTGATCGCGAAAATGGCCACCGCGGCGGCAACGACTCGCTCCTAGTAGATCCATCGCAGGTATTCGAACACCACTCTCGACACCTGTGGCGGCCGCGAGAACCCGGTGCAGTTCCAGGTGGCGAACAGCACCTCAGACGACCGCCCCCGATCGGCGAAGCGGGGCGGACGTCGTCGACTGCGCGACGAGCGGGATGTGGCGCGTCGGGACCGGTTCCCGCCAACAAATTACGAGGCGGTGTAGTCGCCGCCGTACGACGATGGGTGAAAGATGTTGCAACTGGTGATGATTTCGGGTCTGGTGCTGTCGGTGGCCGTTCTTGCGGTGACCTTGCCCGTCCTGCTCGTCGTGGAGGGATCGCGTTCCGGTATCCGCTGGATCATCGTCGGTTCGAGCCGATGAGTGGTGCGGGAGCGGAGCATTCGGTACCGAGGCTCGATTCGGTGGTCGCGTTCGCTGTGGAGTGGGCACCGCACGGCGGGGGGTCGGCGGTGGAGATCGAGTCTCGGTTCGGGATGTCGGTGACGGAGTTCTACCGTCGGGTCCTCGCGATCCTGTCGTCCGGCGACGAGCCGACACAGCTCTCTCCTGTCGTTCGCGACCGGGTGATGGCCGTCGCTCGCCGCCGAATCTGGTTGGGGCAGTGACGGTGCAGCCACACTACCGTCAGGCGGGGTCGTCGATGGTGCGTGCTCGAACCGCTCGGTGCACGATCTCACCGTGCGCCTCGGCGTCGGTCGCTGCGTGCGTGAAGACGATGTCGGAGCTGCCGTGGCACACGTGCGGTCCGGCGGATCTGTTCGCACTCTCGTGCGCGTTTCGTATGGCGCGGGGAACGATCGACCGCTCTTCGAAAATGTCGGAGGCTCTCGAATGCGCGAATTGTGCACTGGAATTGGCTGCAGCGACCTGGTACACCGCTCGGGGTACGGGTGTCGACGTCGTGGAGATTCAGGCCCAGGAAGTTCTGGACGAGCTGTGTGACGATGCGGAGCACCGCCGGTGCCGGTGCTCCGCCACCGCAGCAGTCGACCTTCCCGCGTTCCGACGAGCGCTGCTCGACACGGTCGAAGCCATCACAGCGCTCACCGAAGCGGATACGCCATCGATAATCGGCGCCATGGCCGATTCACCGGACGCCGTGACTCTCGTACACCTCGACCGAGCTCGTGCGGCGCTGGAATTCGTGGCTCCGCTGTAGTCCGCGGTTCGTGCTCAGGTGGGCGTCCGTCCGGCCCGGAAGGTTGTTGAGGCGGTTCCATGCTGCCCGCTGTGCGGTGCCGAGCTGGACCATGTAGTCGAACAACTCTTCCTTCGGTCCCTGTTCGGCGGCTCGGGGAGGCCCCGCCGGGTGATGTGGAGGTTGCCGGTAAAACCGGGAGAGCACGGTGTCGGCGCAGTACACGACAGGACCGCGGTGGCCTCGACACCGGGGATCAGCCGCGCTCCGGAGCTGCACAGGACCCGAGGTATTCGTGGTCATCCGCGCGCTCTCTTCGAGGCGTGTGAGTGTTCGATCCCGCCGACGTGGTGGTCGTTATCGGCGTGTCGACGACCGGGCGAGGGCAAGAACGTCGAACAGGGTCGTCGTGGGGGTGTTGCTCACTGCGGAGGGCAGTGGGGCGGCAGCGCCGTAGAGCCATCCTTGGCCGAGAACGGCGCCGAGCGTGTGCGCGTGACGTCGATGGGGAGCTGTTTCGATGCCCTCGGCGAGTAGGACGGCGCCGGAGCGGTCGGTGTAGTCACGTATCGTCTCGACGACGTCGATGTGGTCCGGTCCCTGGCGCTGCAGCGTCTCGCGGTCGAGTTTGACTATGTCGGGGGCGATCAGTGGCAGCATGGTCAAGGTTTCCGGTGTGATACCCACGTCGTCGACCGCGATCAGGCAGCCCATCCTGCGACCGTGTTCGACGGTTGCCGCGACTGCGGCGGTATTCGTTGCCAGAGCCCTCTCGGTCACTTCCAGCACCACTGTCAGTTTCGCGGCCTCGGCTGCCACCACGACGCGGCGCGCACTGGTGGGAATACCTGTCGGTGTGCTGGGTTCGATGTTGACGAACAGGGCCAGCCGTTGATCGAAGCCTGCTGCGAGCGCTCCGTCGAGTGCCGCGGCCCGGCACGCCCAGTCCAGGTCGGCACCGACTTCGGTTTCACGGTTCGTGGCGGCTTCGAATACGTCCTGCGGTTCGAGGCGGGGTAGGTGCGGCCATCGCGCCAGAGCTTCGTATCCCACGATGGTGCCGGTTGCGAGTGCGGCAATCGGTTGATATTCGATGCGGATCGCTGACAGGTCGGCCAACGCAGCGTCGATGTCCGGTGTCGAGCCGGTACCGACTCGCTCTCCGTCGTCCGCCGTGTTCGTCACGACACTTCTCTGCTTCGCGGCTCGATCGACGAGTGCACCGATTCACACGGGATTCGTGTCGTGAGCGCGCTGCGCTCGGCCGGGGTTCGATGCAGATGACCGTCGTCCGGTTCCGATTCTCCGCGGTCGGGTCGAAGGCGGTGTAGCCGACATGGGTCTCACCGGGGACCACGTGATCGCGGGGGCGCCGGCGTGAGCGGCTCGATCGCGACCGGCGTTCTTCGCCGCGTACAGTGCGCGGTCGGCGACAGTGGTCAGCTCGTCGATGATCGACGAGGCGTCGCGGGTGGACCCGGGGGCTGCGGTCACAGCGCAGCGGATGACCCCGATACTGACGGTGACCGTTCGGGAGGCGCGAAAGGCGTGAAGCATGCGTGCTTCGAGTTCGTGTACGTGCTTCGCGCGGCCGAGCACGAGAAACTCCTCACCGCCCAGGCGCGTCACCAAGGCGTACGGGCCCGACTGCTCTCGGATAGTCTCCGCCACCCTCACCAGAACGTCGTCTCCGCCGGCGTGTCCCAGGGTGTCGTTGACCGCTTTGAAGTGATCGACGTCGATCAGGAATATTGCCAACTGATCACCGATCACGCAGACCTCGTCCAATAGCGCAGCGAGTCGCGTGGTCAGACCGCGGCGATTCAACAGTGACGTCAGCGGGTCTGTCTCGGCGAGTATTTCCAGTTGGGCTGTCACCTTCAGCAGCGACGATCGCAGCAACGTCATCAGCAGGGTCGGGACCGTCACGATGGTGACCATGGCACCGATGGCCACGACACGGGCGGTCCCCGACGTGCCGATGATGCCCAGCGCGATCGCCAGCGCAATCGCCGATGCGGTCAAGGAACCAGTGATGCGCGGTGGCGACCCCGCAGCGGCGATGGCGGGGACCACCGCCAGCATCGCGCTCACCGCTGCGGTCGCGACCGGGTCGACGATGACGTACGCCGACACCGCCACGCCCAGCATTCCTCCCGTTCCCAGTACCACGAACTGTCGGTCGCCGAGCACCCCGACCCGTGCCGTGACGAGCACTGTGACGACGGTGAAAACGGAGATCGCAACCAGTGCCCGCACCCCGGCCGGCTGTACGAAGGTCGGATCGAGCAGAGCGACGACGAGCAGGGGCAGCGCACCCGAGGCCGCGCATGCAACGGCCACCGATCGGATGTCGAACTGGCGCGGAAACCGCGGGAGGTTGCCCATCGCGCGTGGCATGGTGGTCCTTCGGGGCCCTTTCCTCGTGTCCTCGGTCCCCGACCGTGGCGTCATCGCCGAACGATACTTCCCCGTGCCACCGTTGCACCCGCGCGGGACGTGTCGATCCTCCACCTCGAGACCACGCTCATCGATCATCGGTCCTTTCGCCGGTGTCCTGTCCCGAACACTATCGGTGAAGGTCTTCACTCCATGCGACCCACCGACCGATCGATGTGCCGGCCGTGAACGAATGGCCGCCCCGAGTCGTGGTGAACGCGCACGGGAGCTGTTCTCCTGTGTCCGGCGCCGATCCTCGACCCAGTACGGCCGTGAGTGGCGACTCCGCATCTCGTGCCGTCCGCACTCACCGGAAACGCACGCACCACGACTGCGGTCCCTCTCCCACGAGGCACCGCAGTTCGTCGCTAGGACACCCTCGGCGGTAGCGGACTGAATCGCCCTAGGTATCGTGCCGCTTCCTTCTGAGTTTGGAAGGATGCACGCCATGCCCAAGAAGATCGATCCGGAGGTCCGTGCGCGGGCCCTGAGGTTGTTGGAGACCCACGGCCAGGAGTACCCGTCGCTGACCGCGGCGGCAGCGGCGATAGCGAAGCAGGTCGGTGTCGGTCACGAGACGGTGCGCCGGTGGGCGGTGCAAGCTCAGGTCGACGGCGGAACACGGACCGGCACCACCACCGAAGAGTCCGCGGAAATCAAGAAGCTCAAAGCCGAGAACAAGCAGCTGCGCGAGGACGTCGCCATCCTCAAAGCGGCGACGACTTTCTTCGCGGGGGAACTCGACCCCCGCAACCGATGATCATTGGATTCATAGATTCGTTGCGCTCCAACGGTTTCGCGGTCGAGTCGATCTGCCGGGTCCTGCGTGAGCAGGGCGTGGCGATCGCCGCGAGAACCTACCGGGCGTGGAGGACGCGCCGGCCGGCGGCGCGAACGGTCTCCGACGCCGTGGTCGTCGACGCGGTACGGGACGTGGTGTGGAGAACCGACGACGACGGACGGCGGCGGATGACGCCGGAAGGGCTGTACGGGCGGGTGAAGATGCGCGCTCACCTCGACCGTGTGGTCGCTCCGGGTGTGTCCTACGGGGCCGTCGATCGAGCTATGAGGACGCTGCAGCACAACGGAATCCGGCGCGCCAAGGGAATCAGGACCACGATCCCGTCCGCCGACGGCAACCGGGCCGGGGATCTGCTGAACCGGCAGTTCCGTGCGGACGAACCCAACCGCGTATGGGTTACTGACTTCACGTATGTCAGATCGTGGGCAGGGTGGGGTGGGGGTACCTCCCTGCACGCAGTGCTTGGGGGAACGTGGTGTTCATCGTCGACGTCTTCTCCCGCCGCATCATCGCCTGGCACGCCTCGACGTCGAAGTCGGTGGAGCTGGTGACGGTGCCGCTGAGGATGGCGTTGTGGCAACGCCGGCGGGAAGGTCATCCGGTGAAAGCTGCTGAGCTGATACATCATTCGGACGCCGGGAGCCAGTACACGTCGGTGACGCTGACGGAGAGATTGGCACCCCCGGACATCGCCGCATCCATCGGGTCCGTCGGGGACGCCTACGACAACGCCCTCATCGAGTCGGCGAACGGGCTCTACGAGACCGAGTGCATCCGCACGACGATCTTCCATTCCGGCCCTTACCGGACGGCCTCCGAAGTCGAGTTCGCGACGGCCGGGTGGGTCGATTGGTACAACAACACACGGTTGCATTCGAGCATCGGCTACATGCCCCCGATCGAGTACGAGACACTGCACTACTCTGGCCTCACCACCGAGGATCAGCCCCAATTGGAGGCGGCACAGAACCTAGGGTGATTCAGACCACAGATCGTGGTGGACTCCGCCGACGGACGCACTCACTGTTTCTGGAGGGATAGCTCGGAAAACGATCGACCACCGATCACCGCCGACACCCGACAGTCGCGTTCGAACGCCGCACTGTGTACGTGCCCGACCACTCGGCACGACGCCGACCTGCCCGGACGACATCGAAAGGCCTTCACAAGAGAAACATCTGCTCGATGCTGGCTATGTCAACCCCACTTGGCCCCTGGATGACGGCCAGAAATGGACCCACCTTCGCGTCACCAGCGGCATTACAGCGCGTTCAATCAGCTCGTTCTGAAGGTCTGTCGGTAGGCGCTTGGTGTGGTTTCGAGGGTCTGGTTGAAGTGACGGCGCAGGGTGCTGGAGGTGCCGAGTCCGGTGCGTTGAGCGATGGCTTCCATGGGCAGCGTGGTGGGTCAGGGCTCGAGGTCGATGCGTGTCTCCGTGCATCGGTAGCCGGCTCGCGTGAACGCTGCTGCCATGGGTGTGTTCACGGCGTCGGTGGTTGCGGTGATTCGTGGTGCCCCGGCTGTGGCGTGGAAGGCGGTGATGAACGCCAGGAGGTCATCGACGTATCCGTGACCGCGGTACTCGGGCAGGACCGCGAGGTAGCCGACGTTGCGATTCGTGGGTGTCGCCGAAGGGATCGCGATGCCATTGATGGTGCCCTGCTGGTCGTACGCGACGCGCCACCAGTCGCGGTCGCCGGGGCAGGAACGGTAGTAGTCCACCTCGTCGCGAGCCAGGCTCAGTGTGTCGGTGGTGGCCAGCTCGCGTCGCGTCATGACGTCGAGCGAGCCGTGGGCGGCGCGGGCGATGAGGTCGATGAACGTGCTGTCGTCTGCCTGCTCGAACCGCAGTCGCGGGCCGGGTTCTTGCATCGGGCTGCCCTGGTCCCATTGGAACTGGCGTCGCTCGTTGTGCTGCCTCAGGCCAGCAGCGGCGGCTGCCGCGATCTTCGCGTGGACGTCGTGCGCTACGGCGGTGTTGTCGCGCCACGTGACGGGGACACGCATGGTGTGCGGCAGCGGGGTCCGGGTGCCGTGAGCTTCCAAGGCGGCGTGGCCTCGTTCCAACAGTGCGCTGAGGATCGCCTCTGGCGAGTCGTGGCCCGCGACAGCATCCCACACGTCGAGCGCGATCGGCTTGTGCTCGTCTCGTCCCCACCACAGGGCCCGGCCGATGATGTTGCCGTCATCGTCGAGGGCGACCTGCGACCAGTGTGGCTGCAGGCGGCCGGCAGCGATCTCGGTCTGGATCTGGTCCGGTGTCATCCCGACCGCGGGCATGGTGGGCATCTCGGCGGCTTGGTGGAGAAGTTCCGCTGTGGGTGTCTCGATCCTCATCCCGTAGATGGTTGCGTGGGTCTGATCCCGACGCCAGCGATTTTCACCGCAGACGGGACTTGACCGCGAGGCCGCCCAACCGGCGTACATCGGCCAATCGGTCATGTCAGACACTTCGAGGATCGCGGCAGATCAGGTCGTCTTGGTGTGCATGCCCACGTTGACGACCCGGCCATCGGTGGCCCGGTAGAAGAAGCGGGTCACACCCCATGGCTCTTCGGTGAGTGGGTGCACGATTTCGAGGCCGGCGCGGCGGGCGCGCTCAAGAGCCTCGTGCACGTCATCGACGAAGACTGAGACATCGGGGTTCACGGGACCGGAAGCGTCTCGCGTCATCACGCTGAGCTGGTGGCCGTCATCGTCTGCCAACGTGACGATCCATCCGTGATCCATCACAGGTCTCAGGCCCAAGACCGCTGCATGCTCTTCTGTGGCCTTGGCCAGGTCAGTAACAGTCAGATTTGGAACGACTCGGTTCACCCGCATGGCAATACCTCAGCACACCGGCGTGAAGACCGATAGAGGAACCAAGTTCCTGTATTCGGCAGATGATCAATGTCACGCGCCTGTGGTGGGGGTGTGGTGGCGGGCGCGGGTGTGGGCGAGGCGGTGGGAGTTGGTGCCGGTTTCGATGATGGTGGCGTTGTAGGTGAGGCGGTCGACGATCGCTGCGCACAGGCGGGGGTCGGTGAAGGTGTCGGTCCAGGCGGAGAAGGACTGGTTGGACGCGATCGCGATGGCGTTCTTCTCCTCGCGTTCGGTGAGGACCTGGAACAGCAGTTCGGCGCCTCGCCGGTCGAGTTCCATGTAACCGAGCTCGTCGATAACGAGGAGGTCGACGCGTCCGTAGCGGTTGATGGTCTTGGTGAGTTGTTTCTCGTCGGCGGCTTCGACGAGTTCGTTCACGAGCCGGGTGGCGAGGGTGTAGCGGACGCGGTAGCCCTGTTCGGCGGCGGCGGTGCCGAGCGCGATGAGCAGGTGGGATTTGCCGGTGCCGGAGTCCCCGATCAGGCACAGGGGGTCGCCGCGGCGGATCCAGTCGCCGGTGGCGAGCTCGTTGATGGTGGCGGGGTTGATGTTGGGGTTTGCGGTGAAGTCGAAGTCGGCGAGCCATTTCTCGCGGGGGAAGCCGGCGCTCTTGATGCGGCGCAGGGTGGAGCGGCGGTCGCGGTCGTCGACCTCGGCGAGCAGGAGTTCGGCGAGGAAGCCTTGGTAGGTGAGTTGTTCCTTCGTGGCGGCCGCTACGGCGTCATCGATCACGGCGCGGATCGTGGGCAGCCGGAGCCGGCGGCAGGCCTGGTCGATCGCGGCTTGGGCGGCTTGTTCGGTGAGGCTGTGACGGCGGCGAAGACCGCCCTGGCGGTTGCTGGTGCTGGTGGTCATGGGGTTCCTGTCTGGGTGTGATGGTGGACCTCGGCGCTGGCCGGGGCGGGGTCGGGTTGACGGCGGCGAGGGAGTTCGTCGTAGGCGGTGACGGTGGGCAGGGGTCGGGTGTCTTCGGGTAGGTGCGCGATGGCCTGGTGTGGGTCGGTGGGGCGTCGTGGTGGCAGGTTCACGACTGTCCCGCCCCTGGTCGGGGTGGCTGGGTGGGTGTGTGGCCGGTGGCGTGGCGGCGGGCTTCGACGGCGACGACGTCGGGGCTGATCGCGCCGACCGACAGGGCTGAGGTGATGCCGGCGAGCACGGCGTCGGCGGGGAGGGATCGGTGGAGCAGGAGCACGTCGATCAACGCTTGGGTGCCGGCGACGTCGCCGCTGGTCTTGCGGGCGGCGGCCCAGAACGCGTCGTGGGCTGCGGTGAATGCTCCGGCGGCGCGGGCCTGCGCGAGGGCGGTGGAGTCGGGGAACGCGCCGGGCTTGTGGCGTAGGACTTCGAGGTAGTGGTCCAGCTCGACACGGGTCACGCCACGGGTGCCGAGGCGGGGGTGGGTGGCGACGACGGTGCGGCCCTCGAACACGACCACGCATGAGGCCCGTAACGACACGCGGACGCGTTGGCCGATGAGGTGCGCGGGGACGGAGTACTTGACCATGCGGACGGTGATCAGGGCGGAGCGGTCGACCCGGGGGTGGAGGATCAGGCCGGGGTCGAAGTCGTCGGCCGGCAACGGTGCCAGATGTGGGAGTTCGGCGTGGTAGTCCTGCCCGAATCGTGTTCGCGTGTCCGGTGATGCGGCGGGTGTTGTCGTCGACTTCCCAGGCGCGGATCTTGTCGTTGAGTTCGTCCAGGGTGGCGACTTCGGGCATGGGGGTGAGGTGGTTGCGGCGGAACCAGCCGACCTCGCCCTCGACGCCGCCCTTCTCGTGGGCGCCGTCGATGCCTGGCTGACAGTAGAACGCGTCGAAGCCATAGTGGGAGCGGAACAGCACCCAGCGTTCGTTCTCGTCGCGGAGCCGGTTCCCGCCGTGGATGACCTGCACGACGGCTGAGGTGAGGTTGTCGTAGCGGATATGGCGGGTCGGGATGCCACCCAGGGCGTGGAAGGCCTCGATGTGTCCCTCGAGGAAGGCCTCCTGCCCGCCGGTCGGGTAGACGCGGTGAATCGCTTTGCCAGAGTGCGACAGGCGGTAGACGAACATGTGGCACTTGGTCTTGACGCCGTCGAGGATCACGTAGACCTCGCCGAAGTCGACCTCAGCCTCCGCGCCGGGCGGGTGGTCCTGCGGCACCATCGCCTCCACCCGGCGCCCGGCCTCCAGATCGATCTGCGCGCGCCGGACCCGCACGTAGTCCCTCACCGTGGAGTAGGACAGGTCGGTGGCGCCGTGCTCGTCGCGTAGCCGGGCCAGAATCCTGGTCGCGGTATGACGCTGCTTGCGCGGCGCGGTCAGGTCATAGGTGAGCATCTCGTCGATGGCCGGCTTGCACGGGTCCAGGCGGGGTGCCGTACGGACTGGTTTCTTGCGGGGTGGGGGTTCGGCAGCGGCGAGTGCCTGGCGGACGGTGCGGCGGTGGACTCCGTGTTTGCGGGCGAGCTCGCGGATGGACAAGCCCTCCACTCGCGCGTCGTGGCGGATGTCGGCGTACAGCTGCACTCGTGACCCCATCTTGGCTCCCTTGCCCTCGCGACTGGTTCCCAGTGATGGGGACCAGCGTGAAGGGGTGGGGCCAGTTCAGACCGTCAACACCCCGGCAAGTCGCACGCGGGGCCAGATCAGGCCGTCACAACGGGGCCGAACCAAGCTGTCACAACCACGATGCTGCTCGTCGCGCCCACCTGTGTTCCGTCCGATCACCGGCGGAGCCCTACCTCACGAACTCCGGATGCTGCCCAATGCGAGCAGAGCGACGTCGTCCTGCACCCCGTCACCGAAGCCGTTCAACACGCCGATGAGGTCGTCGACCACCCGAGCCGCAGTGGTCGGGGCCGCAGCGACGGCGAAGTCCTCGAGTGCGCCGGTGTCGTCGTACCGGAACCGCCCCGGACCGACGTGCGCCTCCGTCAACCCGTCGGAGTAGAGCAACAGCACATCTCCGGGAGCCAGTGCCAACTCCGCGGCCCGGAAGTGCGGATCGGGGAGGGCTCCGACCAGTTGTCCGCCGACGGTGTCGACGTAGCCCGCCGTCCCATCGGCGCGCAGGTGCAGAGCGGGGGGATGTCCCCCGCTCGCCAAGCTGACGTGTACCGAGCCGTCCACCGCGGTCACGGTGCCGAACAGCACCGTACAGAACCGCGGATCGTCACCTCGAAACTCTTGCTGCAGGACAGCATTGAGGTTGTGCAGAACCGAGACCGGATCTCGGTCGAACACCGCCGCAGCCCGCAGGGTGTACCGCGTCAAGGACGTCACGGCCGCCGCGGCCGCGCCTTTTCCGCTGACATCGCCGAGAAAGAAACCCCACGTTCGTGCATCGAGCGGAAAGAGATCGTAGAAATCGCCGCCTACCTCGTCCTCGGAAGCGTGGTGGTAGTACGCGGACACCTCGGTCCCGGTGGGTGAGGTCAGGGCCGGCGGAAGCAGGGTTCGCTGCAATGTCGTGGCCAGGATCTGAAGAGCGGTGCGCTCGGCCTCGGCGCTCTTACGGGCGTCCTCGGACTCACCCAACGCGCCCTCCGACCGGGCCAGCGCATCCTCCGACCGAGTCAACGCCCGCTCCGCGACCGACTGCGCCGACACGGCATCGTCGCGCGCCTCCACGAGACGCTGCTCGCGGATGCGGTGGGCCGTCGCGGCGTGCAGCGTCACGCGCACCTCGGCGCCGTCGTCGCTCGAACCGCGATTGGCCATGAGGAGAACCGACAGGGTGTCGTGCGGTCCCACCACCAGTTCGGCCATGGCCCCGGCCGGTGGGTCGGAGTCGGCGTCGGAACCGGCTGCGAGCAGGGCGATGACGGTGCCGGCGCTCGACGGCACGAACAGATCGCGTAGCATCGATCCGACCACGCCCTCGGCGCCGATCATCCGGACCACCGTCGCGTTGGCGTAGGTCACCACGCTGGTCTCCGCGTCCACCACCAGAAAGCCGGCCGGGGGCGGTGTCCAGTCACCGCACTGCTCTGTCGGCGGCACGCGAACGACCGGAACCGCGTTCGCCTTCGCATGCCATCGCGTCCTGTTTGTACCGCACGCGCAGTCAGGTGTCCATCGTCGCGCCTTCTGCGCTCAAAGCCGTGCCACGCATCGAGCGTCGGGCAGTTCGGTCGAACCGTCAGTCCTCGGCGGGGTCGCCGGACCCGGGTGTATCGGTGAACTCGTTGAGCCGGCGCCGCTGGGGGACGGACCGTTCGTACGCGTCGACGACCTCGTCCGAGATTCGCCCCCTGTCGGCCACCGTCAACCCGTGCGTCTTGCCCCACGCCCTGATCGCCGCGGCCCGCGCGCGGTCGACGGCCGATCGCGACGAGCCCACACCACCGGACAACACACGACCGCGCTCGGACCACAGCGTCAGCAACGCGGTCATCTCCGCCGCGTTGGCGTCGGTCAGATCGATCTCGAACCACCGCCCGTCGTATCCGAACCTCACGGTCGACCCGGCGGCTTCACCGGTCAGATCGTCGAATGTTCCGACCTCGATCTTGCGTACCATCGCGTCCTCCGATGCTCATCGTCTCCGACGACGGTATCCGACACACACGATCCCCTCCCCGCACCCGCATCGCATCCGCACCGTCGAACCGGAAACCGTGATCACTGCCGCTGTGCTGACACCGCATCTCGCGCCATCCGCTTGGACCGGCGGTCACGGGAAAGACCACCGCACAAGCGCAGAAGATCGCATGCGAACGGTGCAGCGTGCACGCCGGGCGGCGGTAGACCCCTACGGTCACGACGGGGCGACGCCTTCTGCGCGCCAACATCGTGGCCACGCTCCTCGCGACCGGTCCGGCGACGGACCGGTCGGTTCACGGTCCGCGTGGGGTCGCACAATCGGACGTCGTGGCAACGAGTTCCACCGCGATGTCGCGCAGTTTGCGGTTGCTCGATTGCGAGTGCCGCCGCATCGTGTCGAACGCGGCGTCGGCGTCTATACCGTGGACGGCCATCAGAATTCCCTTGGCCTGTTCGATCGGAGCTCGGTTGTCGATGCTCCACCGGAGGGCCTCGGCGACGTCGGAGGCGGATTTGAATCGGGCGTAGTCGCCGATGGCGCGGGACACGGTGGAGGTGAGAACACCGATGAGCTTCTCGTCCACGTGTGTGAACGCCTCGCGCTCGCGGCCGTACAGGTTGAGGGCGCCGAGCGCGACGTCCGCAGTGTGCAGCGGCGCTGCGAGGAACGATCGCACTCCCTCCGCCCGGGCCGCGGCGGCGAATTCCGGCCAACGCTCTGCCGACTGCGCCACGTCCACTCGGACGGTTCGGCGAGTTCGTGCGGCATCGAGGCAGGGGCCGATCCCGCTGGAGTACTGATGCTCGTCGACCGTCAGTGTTCGTTCGTCGGTGTGGACGGCGGTGAAGATGGTCGGCCCCAGAGTGATCGTGACTCCGGCACTGTCGACTCCGTCGATGACCTGCGCCGCCACCTCCACTGCACGTTGCAGCAACACCGTCACTTCGTCGGCATCGTCGAGAGGACCTCCGAGCGCGACGAGCATGGCGCCGAGCTCGGTGGCGTCGAGCGCAGTTCGTCGTGCGGTTTCCAGAATGTCGGCGGCCTCCTCGGTGACACCGTCGGGGGTGGCCGCGAGAAGCGATCGCGATGTGGTGGAATCGTCGTCTCCCATGACCATCAGGGCTACCACATGCCCGAGACACCGAGCGTGAGCGGGGTGTTGCCGTCAACCGGCTCTGCGCGACCTGTTTCGAGCCCCCGAGGAGGCGGAACCGAGAAGCCGGAACCCCGGCGACGCGGGGTCGCAGGTCGACGCGATCGCGGGTTCCGGTCGCTTGTCCTCACCGCGCAATACCGAACCGGTCGGGTCGATTCACGGTCGCTCGCGGCCCTCGGATCGACGCCGTCGTGCGTAGGAATCGACGCCGACGGCGAATCTGATCAAAATGGATGCGCTCGACGCCGAGCGTATCGACCAAGTGGCGCACGCGGTCGGGTGTTGCGCAGTTCTGTCCGGCCGCGAGTTGCGCTGCGGCGGCTGCAGTCAGACCCGCATCGAACAGGGCCACCAGATCACAGGTCCACCGCGGCGACACGGTCTGCCCCACTGCCGAGCACCATCGGTGTCCGCACAGCGCAGAGGTGGTCTCTGCGCTGCGCGGTCCGTGACCGTCGATGCCAGACATGGTCACCGTGCGTAGGTCAGTACCGGTTGCGGTACTCACGCTGCGCGCGGTCTGCTTGCTCTGATGCAGACGGGTTCTGCGCAACCTGCTCCTTGATGCGCGGGATTTCCTCTTCCGCTTTGCTCAGGTACTGCTCCCACCGCTGCGTCATCGGCCGAACGAGGCCGCCGCCGACTCCGACGACGAGGATGCCACCTACCGTCGCCAGCACCGCGACGAGAATCGGGGTGGTCACGGTGGTGGCGACTCCGATCTGGTTCAGCGCGGCGATGATTCCGAAGCCGAGCACGAACACCGACGCAATCGTCGCGAGCGTCCGGCCGTAGGACAGGCCTCCTAGAGAGGTGGCGATGAGCTCGCGAACGGCGGCAGCGATCGCTGCGGCGACCACGACGATGATGATCGCGACAATCAGACGCGGGAGGAACGCGATCAATTCACTGAGCAGTTCGCTGATCGGATTGGCCGGGAACACACCGAAGGCGAGTTGCAGAACGAACAGGACCAACGCGTAGTAGATGATCTTCGATACCACATCGCTGGCGTCGTACTTGCTGTTCGCGAGAGCCTTCTTCACACCGCCGCGTTCGACCGCCCGATCGAATCCCACTCGTTCGAGGATCTTGGACAGCGCTTTGCCGAGCGCTTTGGCCACGAAGATACCGATCAGAAGTATGAGCAAGAACAACAACAGGCGGGGAACGAAGTCGGCGGCAGTGGACAGGGCGTTGTTCAACGATTCGGGCACGAAGGGAACTCCTCGGATCTCGGATGGTGTTCGGTGACGCGTGGATGCGTTCTGTGAACGTCGACGAAGCGCGAACATGTGATCACGTAGTCGTTGGACCGGTTCCACCGCCGAAACCGAACCTCGACCGAGTGTGACACTGCTCACACCGGACGGGTTCGTGGTGGCGGCCCGGAAAGCGCGGAGACGGATCTGCCGACGCGCCTACTCGCCCAGCCAAATTCTGCGACGCGCCGTCTGCGCGACACGCTCGGCCACCATGGCACTCACGGTCCCCGCACGCACAGCGTCCTCGCAGGTTGCGAGGACCTGTCGGTAGAAGGCGACGACGGACACGTCGAACCGCTCGACGATCTCGCGCTCGCTGCCGCCACCGTGAGCGGCCCAGCGAATTGCGAACAGAACCCGTTCGTCGACGCCGATGGTCGGCACTCGCTCATCGGGGTACATCCGCAAACCTCCATCTCGTCGTGCCGGCAATGATGGCATCCACGCCGTGCGATGCCGCCGTCACGGGTCCCTTCCCCCGCGGCGCATCCCCTGTTCCCATAATTGCCGACTGCCGTTGCCGACCAGAGACGGTGACGCGCGACATCGTCGATGTTTGGGTGGAGCCGGTTCGTGACACTCTACGACGAAACCGCACGCCCACCGGCGTGATCACGTACACCTTGCCTCTTCCCCGCGACGGCGCCGAGAGGAGAGGCATGTCCGCTACGGCAACCACCATCGAGACTCCGACGACCGCGACATCGGCCGACGCCGACGATCGCGCCCTCGCCGCTGCAGCGGTGTCGGGTGAGCGGAGCGCTTTCGAGTCCTTGGTCCGACGCCACGGCCCGGGGCTGCACGGCTTCGCTCGGCGGATGCTCGGCGACGACAACGACGCTGCGGACGTCGTCCAGGACACCTTCGTTGCCGCGTGGCGTCACCTCGACACCTACCGCGGTGACTCCCGGTGGCGAACCTGGCTGTTCTCGATCTGCGCTCGCAAAATCATCGACATCCGCAGGCTCGGACACCACCCGCCGCTCGACGATGCCGTTCTGAACCACGCCCCGGATGCTCGAGCGGTCGATCCGTTCGCCTTCGCATCGAACGCGGTGTTCGTGACCGCTCTGGAACGGACACTGTCGGAACTGCCCGCGCATCAACGTGCATCATGGATGCTCAGAGAGATCCACGGACACACCTTCCCCGAAATCGGGGCGATCCTGGGATTGAACGCGGACGCCGCCCGAGGACAACATCGACGCGCGCGCGCGACACTGGCGACACGGATGTCGAGATGGCAATGAACTATGAGCAATGACAACCTCTTCGGAGGGAGGATCGACCGGCCGCTGCCGTCCATTCCCGAACCCGGGTGGGACCGCATCGCAGATGCCGTGATCTCTGCCGTGCGCGCCACGGCCCGCAGGAGCCGCCCCATCGACCTCCTCGATCCCGGCGCCACGCGGACGGACACCGACGGCGCTGCACCCACGGTGCGTCACGCGTTCGCGGTCAGCGACCTGGCTGTCCGGGCCCGCGTATCGCAAGCGGTGCGCTCCGACGATGCCGTCGCATCGAGCGTAGTCCGAGCCGTCGTGGTGGGCCGCCGACTGACCGGTATCCGGGTCGAACTGAGCACATGGCACGGATACGAGGTGCGAAGTCTCGTTCGACGTATCCGGACCGCCGCGATCGGTGTCGTGAACGACGTGATCGGGGTGGGCGCGATAGACCCCCGAGGAGTGGACATCGTCGTCACCGAGGTCGAACCCTGGCGACCTCTTCCGTACTGACCGTCGCCAGGGCTCGACCCATATGCCGACCACCGCTCCGGTTCACCGTCGACGCCGACCCCTGCACCGCGTGTGTCCGAGCTCTGCACCCTCTCTGCCGTCGAGACAAGCGGATAGCAACCCCGATCGACGGGCCGTTTACCGCGCCGACTCGGTCCCATCGGTGCACTTCGGACGTTACGCACCCCCGCGGACCGTGCTCCGGTAACCCCGCGTTGGGCGAGTCCACGGACGCAGCGTCGCGCCGGCAGGAACATCGTCGACAGACGGCAGATTTGGTCGATCGTGGAGCACGGGTCTCGGGTATTCACCCGGCTTCCGGTGCCGCTGCGCGGCGCACGACGCGGTCGTAGAGAACCGCAGCGGGGATACCACCCACCACCGGGGCGAACATGTACACCCACCACGATGTGAAGGTCCATGTCGCGATCTGCGGACCCAGCGCGCGGATGGGGTTGACTGCACCGCCGGTCGCAGCACCGCCGATCAGCACCGCAGCGGTCAAGGCGAAGCCGATGGACGTACTGGCCACCGCAGGGGCCACGCGATCGTCGGTCGTGACCGCGATGATACAGCCTGGCACAGGACATAACCGGGAACCGCCCGCCACGGAAACTGCACTGCGGCGGCGAGACCGATGGTCACGGCGGGATTAGGATGAGCTCCCGACACGTGTCCCTGCGATTTCACTCGTAACGCGGACACAGCCGGCGTCTTGGTGGTGACAGCAGGCCCGGTGCTTCGATGATCTCGCGATCGAGACACAGAACGATGATCCCGAACCTGTCTGTACCGGGGAGGAGATGGCGCTCCACATGGTCCTCGGTCGAGCGCGGACAATGGCCACCAACGGGTCCGATCGCCGTATGGATTTGGTCGGCGGTATCGCCGCGCACGACAACGACGACGACGACTGGGATGCTCCGCTGGACTTTCTGTTCCAGAACCACGATGTGCTGACTCTGTTCGACAGTGACATCGATCCGCATCCTGGTGCAGTCAATCTCGTTCCCGCGGACTGTGGATTTTGTCGCCGGCAAGATCGAGTAACAGCGGGTACATCACTCCGCTTGAAGCCTGCAAGTGCACCGAAAGAGTTCTCCACAGGCGGTAGTGGTATCGATCTGATCGGTGAAGCGTGCAACTCAAGGGCATCCCGGAACCCGTGCCATTCTTCGAACTGCTGTGGTCGAAAGGCCGGTTCGGTGTCCGCTCGTCCGTGGTCACCGAAATCTCGACGGGCCCGGTTGTTCCTGCTCCGACTGCATCCGGCCAGCCCACTACGGCCCCAGGGACCGGTGCGGCAGATCAACTGGTCGGAACGGCCAAAGTATGGATGGCCGACCGCGGCTACGGGTTCGTCACCGTCTCGGACGGGGAGGACTTCCACGTCTCGAGTCGGGCACTCCTGTACGACGAAGACGTCGAACATCTGAAGTCCGGTTCTCGCGTGATCTTCGTACCCGCCGAAGCTGCCGTGGCGGGGAAGTCACGGCGAGCTCTCAGTGTCGTGGTGGTCGGGCAGGAGGCCGAAGGGCGTGTGTCGTTCATCCATCCCGACAAGCCGTTCGGCTTCGTTACGACCGGCGATGACCGGGGGCATCTGCTGCGCTTCCACATGGTCGTCGACGCCGAGCTTCGCGCAACCCTCAAGGTGGGTGACGACGTCGGGTTCGAGGTTGCTCTCGATCCGAGCGGCCTCCGCGCCCGAGCGATGAACGTTGAGCGACTCGGCGGGGACGGAATCGCTGTCGCGTAGCTGTCTGACCGGATGCGGTCTGATCCACCATGTCTCGGTGGATCAGACCGCATCCGTCTGTGCGGGCACTTACACTGTTGCGCGGTCCGCGTTCAGCTACAAGCGGTGGCGGAGGAACAACACGACCTGCCCTGGCTTCGCCGGTTTCGTCCGACACCGCTTGTCGGTGAGTTCTGACACCGCTGGGGCCGGATTCGTGCTGGTGATGTAGGTCTGGGTCGACATCACTTCCCGCGCATGGGCAGCGGTCAGGTCGTCCGCTGCTTGGCGGCTTGGGCCAGGCGGTAGGAGTCGGTGCCGGTCTCGAGGATGGTGCCGCCGAAGGTGAGCCGGTCGACGATGGCGGCGCATAGCCGGGGGTCGGTGAAGGTCTTGGTCCAGCCGCCGAAGGACTCGTTCGAGGCGATGGCGACGGAAGCCTTCTCCTCGCGTTCGGTGAGGACCTGGAAGAGCAGTTCCGCGCCGCGGCGGTCGAGTTGCATGTAGCCGAGTTCGTCGATACACAGCAGGTCGACGCGGCCGTAGCGGGCGATGGTCTTCGCCAGCGTCATCTCGTCGGCGGCCTCGACGAGCTCGTTGGCGAGTTGGGTGGCCAGGGTGTACTTGACCCGGTAGCCGGCCATGGCGGCCTCGGTGCCGAGTGCGATGAGCAGATGGGACTTGCCGGTGCCGGAGTCCCCGATGAGGCAGAGTGGCTGGCCCTTCTGGACCCATTCGCACTTGGCGAGGGTGTGGATCACGGCGGGGTCGATGTTGGGGTTGGCGTCGAAGTCAAAGGCTCGCAGGGACTTCTCGCGGGGGAACTTGGCGGCCTTGATTCGGCGCTCGGACCGGCGTCGGGCGCGGTCGTCGCATTCGGCGAGCAGTAGTTCGGCGAGGAAGCCGCGGTAGGACATCTGCTCCCGGCTGGCCCGGTCGGCGTAGTCGGTGAAGGAGTTGCGGATGGTGGGCATCCGGAGCATCCGGCAGGCCTGGTCGATCGCGGCGTCGGCTGCTTCCTCGGTCATTCCACGGCGTTTGGGGGTCATGGTGCGGCTCCTTCGTTCGGGTTCTCGCGGCGGCTGGCCAACAGCTGGTCGTACTTCTCCACGCTCGGCAGCGGCCGATCGTCTGCGGGCAGGTGGGCACGGAGCCGGCGCTCGGTCAACGACCTGACTGCGGGTGCCTCCTGCGACGCCAATGGCTCGCCGCTGATCTCGATGACGGCCTCTTCCGTCGAGTTGTCGTGTTTGCGGGCTTCCAGCGCGACGGCGTCGGCGGTGAGCGCGCCAGCATTCAGCGCTGCGGCAAGGCCGGCGACGACCTGGTCGTGGGGCAGATGACGGTGCAGCATCAGCACCTCGATCAGCGCGCGGGTGCCTTCGGCATCACCGTGCGCCTTACAGGCGGCGGCCCACCAGGAGTCGTGGACCGGCGTGAACCGGCCTGCCGCGCGCGCTTGCTCCAGCGCGGTCGCGCCGGGCAGTGCGCCAGGCTTGCGGAGCAGGACTTCGAGGTAGTGGTCGAGATCAACGCGTGTGCCGCCTTTGGTCATCAGCCGCTCGTGGCGGGCGATCTCGGTCTTGCCATCGAACACGACCAGGTTGCTGGCGTGGAGCAGCACTCGGACCTGGCGTCCGACCATGCGGGCGGGCGCGGAGTACTTGTTCATCCGCACCGCTATCTGGGCGTACCGGTCGACCCGGGGCGTGAACCAGCGGCCGGTCTCGAATGGCTCGGTCGGAAGCGGCGCGAGGAGCGGTTCCTCGGTGGAGAAGTGCTCGCCGACCGTGCGGGCGCGCGAACCGATCCGACGAGAGTCATCGTGGATGTCCCAGACGTCGATGAGGGCGTTGAGTTCCGCGAGGGAGTCGACCTCGGGGACGGGGACGAGGTGGTTACGGCGGAACCAGCCGATCTGCCCCTCGACGCCGCCCTTCTCATGCGCCCCCTGGATGCCAGGCTGACAGTAGAAGGCCTCGATGCCGTAGTGGGATCGGAACGCGGTCCATCGGTCGGCCTCGACCCGCTGGCGGGAGAAGCCGATCACGCTCGCGACGGCGGCCTTGAGGTTGTCGTAGCGGATCTTCCCGGTCGGGACCCCGCCGAGCACATTGAAGGCGTGTGCGTGGCCCTCGAAGAAGGCTTCCTGCCCAGCCGAGGAGCTGATTCGGTGCACAGCCGAGGAGCTGATTCGGTGCACAGCCTTGCCGGAGTAGGAGAGCCGCAGACTGAACAGCGCGCATGTGACCAGCTCGCCGCGCAGCCGGATCGCGACCTCGCCGAAGTCGACCTCGGCCTCCCGACCGGGGAGGTGTTCCTGCGGGATGAAGGTGTTCGCGGGTTCTCGACCGGCCTCGATGCGGATCTCGCGGCGGCGGGTGGCGACGTAGTCGCGGACCATCCCGTAAGAGACGACGCCTGTGGCCTCGTGCTCGTCCAGCAGCCGGTCGAAGATCCGCTTGGCGGTATGCCGCTGCTTCCGCGGCGCGTCGAGATCGTCGCGCAACCAGCCGTCGATCACGTCTCGGTACGGATCGAGCCGTGACCCGCGCTTGGGCGGCGGCTTCCTGGCCTTCGGCCACGCCGACTCCAACGCAGCAGCGACCGTGCGGTACCCGACCCCGTGCTTGCGCTGCAGGGCACGATTCGACATGCCCGTCCTGGCGTCACGCCGGATCGCGGCATACAGATCCACCCGGCTTCCTGCCATCAGGTGGATCCGATCCTCAGACAAGGTGCCTTTCGCGCGGCCGGGACCGCGATCGCTCCGAGGAGGCGCAGGCGACCGTGCACGACCGACCCGCTTAGGAGCGCCGTGGGGAGTGGTCTGGCCCGGACTTCGTCAGGGAGCGAGTGCAGTCATCGCGGAGGTCTCGATCGTCGCGATGTCATCGAGCAGTTGACTCGCCTTGGCGAGATGGTCCGGGCTACCCGAGGCACCTGCCTTCTCGATGAGTTCGGCAACGCTCGTCCAGAGCAGCGCGGATTCGGCGAAGAGATCCCTTCCCTGCTCTACGAGGTCCGCGCCCGGCCTGCCTTCGAGTAGTCCGTGGCACTCGGTCAGGAAGTCTCGGTACAGGTTGCGAAACAGTGCGCCTCCGGTGCCCGCGCGTTCCATCAGGGTGGCGATGACTGTGAGGTTGCGGCCGGGGTCCTCGACTCGATCGAACCACGAGTGCACGCGCTTGGCTGCTGTGCGGATTCCTCGGTTGCCGAGGTTGGCGATCGCCGGCGTCAGGAAGTCCTCAGCGCACGCGGTGATCGCGGAGATGATCGCTGGGATGAGGTGCCCGCCATCCATGTTCGGCACCGCCACCTTCACGGTGAAGGACCGGTGGCGGGCCGACATCGGCCCGCGTGCGGCTCGCGCTCTGGCCAGGCTCTCCAGGCTCGTGGACACGGCTCCGCCCTGCTGCGCGGTGTCGACCAAATAGGCCCGCTCGGCGTCGTAGCCGTACATGGCGACGACGTGACCGGCGAAGTGCACGCGGGATCCGAAGTACTCCAGGTCATGGCTGTCGAGCTGTAGCCCTACGGGGATCCCATCGTCGATCGAGGAGCGGACCTGGTCCCAGGCCTTACGTGCGGAGGTGGTCTCCTGCACGCGCAGCTCGAGCCCCAGCCGTTGGGTCAGGTTCTGGGCGAGCACGAAGGGCTTCACCCTGCCGCCCAGGAAGGGCAGCTCCTGTTGCTTCGAGTCCCAGTAGATGAAGGACAGCCCGCTCCCCAACCCAAAGAGCATCGGTTCGGAGAGGTCGAGTCCGGCATGTCGCAGGAGCACGCCGAGCGCCGTCGTCTCGCAGTGCGAGCCGCCGGCCGTGGAGACTCCGTCGATGATCGTCCTGTCGGGCGGTTTGAGCTCGGCCTTGTCACTCATCGGATACCTGGACTCGTTCGGCGAGCCACGACCTTTCCGCCTCCAGGAGGCTGAGGGAGTAGGAGAAGACCTCCCGTGCGGGGCGTGGGAGGGGAGCTTGCGACCGCTCGGCTTCCATGACTGATGCGATCCTGGCCTCGAGCTGAATCAGCCTGCTGCGCAGCGCCTCGTCGTAGGCGCGCTCCGAGACCAGCGGCAAGTTGGCCAGTCCGACGAGGACCGGATGTGGGACCGCCCGAAGATCGGCGATGAACGCAACGGCTTCATCTGCGGCGATCTGCCGCCCCTCCGCAGTGGCCTGGAACACCCGCCGAGACTTCACGCCAGAACGGCCCTCGGCGGCCTCGATGAGGCCGCGCTTCTCCAGCTTGGCGAGCACGTAGTAGATCGATGAGAAGCCGATGTCCGTCCACTGTCGGATGCCGCGCTGCTCGATCACCTGTTCCAGGTCGTAGCCGTGCCGGGGGTGCTCAACGATCAGGCCCAGCACGGTCAGTTCGGCAGGAGTCAATTCCACCCAACTATTCTAGCACTAGAATAGTTGGCCATCGGAGACCCATCTGGAGACCGGGCCGGGCGCATTCGCCCCCAGCTGAGGCCCCCGGGACGGTGGTGTCAGATCTCGTCGACACTCGACCCGACGGCGGTGCCAAATGGTGCTCACGGCCGCCGACAATCGGTGTCCGATGAGACCGACAGAATCAGTGGGGGGCCGTACCGTCTACAGCTACGGCGAGATCCAGCGCCAGTGTCACAAGGAGGTTCTGACGGTGCTGTTCCGATTCGACCGTCGGATCGACCCGGTGTGGTCACGTGACGTATTGGTCAACGCCGGTGTCATGGTGTCAACACCGATGAGTATCACGTCGGTACCGGAGGCAGGAACAACATGGGTGCGATCTCAGCTGACGAGGTAGGCAGGGTCGCACTGATGTCCATTCGCCCCTGCTACGTCCACGAGATTCTGAACGGTGAGAAACGAGTCGAGTTCCGAAAGCGTCCTCTCGCACGAGATGTCACGCATGTACTGGTGTACTCGACAGCCCCGGTCAGCGCGGTCGTAGGCGCCTTCGTGATCGACGAGCAGGTGACGGTAGCTCCGCAGCTGCTGTGGGACCGATTCGCCGATATAGGCGGGATCGAACCGACAGCGTTCAAGACCTACTACGCCGATCGATCCGCAGGAACCGGAATCACTATTGGCGCAGTGTTCCGAACAGAGAACCCGATTCGTCTCCTCAGCATCGCGGGGACACAGCATCCGCCACAGAGCTTTCGCTACATCGACACAGCAGTCGCTTTGCCGTTGCTCCAAACAATGAACCTCGTCGAACCCAGACTCACCGGAGCCCTCACCTCTGGAACTAACGGCGAGGTCACTCACCTCGCTCCTCGATCACCAGACCGACTTGCGCACCGCCCTGAAGCTGCCGCCTGTGGGTCCATTCGACACTGGGCTGAGCGGGACCTGACTGGTCGACCTCACGATTGCGCAGCTACGGACGAAGTGTGACGTTCAGGCGTTGTGCGATCTCGTTCTGGGTTGTGTACCAGGTGGCGAGATCACGAGGATAGATCTCGACTAGCGTGAGTGAGTGCTTGGCCGCGAGCTCGCGCTTGCGTTCGATCTTGCGGTCGTACTCGGGGTTTCCGACCATTCCGAAGTACTCCACTAGTTTGCCGTTGACGAGGAAGTCGCCGCGCATCCGGGTTTCGGGGTAGGGCGGCTCGCGGTCGTGCTCGATGCCGTGAAGGTGGAGCCAATCGTCGATCGTTTTCTCTGCCAACGACAGTCAGATGTGCCCGTCGAGGGCAACACACTTCACGCCGCGGCTTAGCTGGAGGCCGTTCTCCACCACCCCGGATGCAAGCAGCACGTTGAACCAGGAATCATGGGTACGGGTGATGGCGTCGAGAGTAGGGCGTTGCTGGGCGATTCTCATCAGTTCGATCCGGGTCGCTCGGTCGAAGTGGGCCAGGCAGCGGGGCGGTTCGAAGAAGTTCTGCGGCGGAATGACCTGGGCGACTCGTGCGAGGTCGGCGGCGTACTGCTGGATCGCGGCGTGTTCGGTGAACCCGGGGGATTTGCCGCGCGTGTCTTTGGGTTGGAAGGCCTTTCTCGAGCACGGTTCGCAGAAGTCGAGGGCGGTGCGGCCGCCGACTCGGGTGTACGCCCACTTGGGCACGTCGTCCTCGCGGAACTGTGTGCCGCAGAGCTCGCAGGTCTCGAATCGGGGCGGGGGAATGATCGCGTCGAGCCCCAGTTTGCTGGATCTGGCGATGATGAACTGGATCAGAACACCTTCCCAGCTGTACTCCACACACAGTGGGTCGTTGAGACGCCATTCCTCGAAACCGCGTGACGGGGTGTGCGCTTCGATCACCTTGGGAGCATCGAGGAAGTAGTGCCAGTCGAGCTGACGCATCAACTCCATCAACAGGTCGTCGTGGCGAGGTTCCCACCAGGAGAGAATCTCCGCCCTGTCTGCTCGCTCCAATGGCACAGATTCCAAATACTGCAACATCGACATTCTGCGCCGCACCTCCCGGTCACGGCGCGCGATGAGCATGCCGTTTCACATCAGATTAATACGCGACCACCAATAGTCAGTGCGATCAGTGATGATCGCTCGCCGGGGGCTTCTCCTCTAGCCGGAGCGACTCCATACGACCGCCCTGAAGGCTCCGAAAAAGGCACCGCAAGGGCCGACACACCGGCCTGCGCCCGCGGCGGGTCAGTTGACCGTGAGACGGTGAGCATGCATTTTTCGCCGTTCCACCGAGAAAGATAGGTAACCGCGCCGTGGCCAAGAATCTGATCGTCGAACTGACCGATGACATCGACGGGAGTGTCATCGCCGACGGTACCGGCGAGTCGATCGAGTTTTCCGTCGACGGCGTCGACTACACGATCGACTTGAAGGACAAGAACGCCGAGAAGTTCCGCAAGACCCTCGATCTGTACACCACGCATGCGACGCGGATCGGTGGTCGCAAGCGCCGACGATCTGCCGGTAGCGCCGACGCTGCCGCGCCGACAGCAGCGAAGCGCGGCCCGGGGCAGACGCGGGCGATTCGTGAGTGGGCCAATAGCAACGGGTACGAGGTCAGTGACCGGGGACGCATCCCCGGTGCGATCATCGAGGCGTTCGACGCCGACCATTGAGGTGCCGTATCACCACGTTTGCTGAGTACACCGAGGCTCGTCCGTGGTCCATCAACTCCTGCCGGTACACCGTCGCCATGCAGGTGTTGATGGAAAGAGACCGGAGGAGTAGTGTCTTCGGTGCAGACCCCCCCACTCCTGTGGATAAGGGGGTCTTGCTGTTTCTCCAGCATCGACTTACGTCTCTACCGGCCTTCGCTGAGGGTCGCGTTCTGCAAGATGGTCGGTGTACCACTGTTCGGCGAAGTTGTTCTTCTCGGTGCGGTCGATCGTGGCGTTGGCACACCAGGCGACGAGGTCGGCCATCTGGATCAGCTGCGATGCGGACGAGTCGATGTGGATGGCGTCCTCGATGACTCGCCTGCTGGCGAGTGGGAGTCCTCGGTGCGCACTCCGGTACGAGGTATCGCTGCCGTCACCGTCCATGAACACCAGAGCCAAGATGCCGGTCGCGTGTAACTCCCGTTCGAAGCGAGCGACGAGCGCACCGTACAACTCGCGTTTGGTGGAGGCGAACTCCTCCGGGGCGCCCCGCCGGTAGACCGACCCGACGGTCACTCCCTCGGTCGATCGCAGGGTGTGAAGGCACTCAAGAGCGACTTCTCGCCCGAAGTCCTTCCAGTACTCGACGCCGTCGTGGAGGTGCTTGTCCGGGATGCGTGTCGAAATCCGACCACGACCGTTCGCGTACGCGGTGGTGTGCAACTCCGTGGTCACCGGCACCCGGTACTCCCGCCACAGGCGCTTGCGGGTGTCGAGCCAGGACCGCAGGACCGAACGCCATCGATCCGGGCTGAACTCGATCCACCCGTACACCGCGAGACCTGATTGCGGGCGTCCTGAATCGTCGATGTAGATCATTCGGTCGATATGGGAAGGCACCGGTTGATGATGACGCACCGACCAGACCCACCGGGCACGCCGCACCGGCCAGCCGCAGGGCGTGAGGTCAGCGCGGCGTGAGCTCGCAGACGACCCCACAGTGATCGCTCAAACGCAGTTCGCCCAGTGTTCTCGGCCAGGTTCGGACGCTGACGCAGTCGAAATCCGACGCGATGTGGTCGATGAGCTGACCGTCGTGCGTAATCCCGGCGGTATGGCACGTCCATCGCCTCATCACCTCGGCCAGGCGGTGGGCCACCCGGATCGGTTGCTTCGCTCGCGGTATCTTCTGGTTGAAATCGCCAGCCACGATGACCGGGACAGTCGAGTCGAAGGTGCCGATCAGTTCCTCGATCTGGTCGAGGCATTCGGGTGCTCGGACCACGCGGCGGCATCGCGCCGCCCGGTGGTCACGTGAGCGCGGGACCAAGGGATGCACACCGCGAGCAGTCGGACCGGACCACTCAGGGTTTCGGTCAGCGCGGTGACCACCCGGCCTGCGCCAGCGCCGCTGTTCATGCGCGTCACCTCGGTCAGTGGCTGTCGGGATCGCACCAACACTTTGCGTCGGTCCGGTTCGGTCTTGTATCCCCAGTCGTCACCGGCGTCTATGACATGTCCACCATCCGGGAGGACATCACGCTGCCCCTCCGTCACGACGAGGATGTCGGCTGCAGTACTCCCCAACCGGTCCCGAATCCCTGGGCCGCGCCGGCCGCGGCTGGTGGCCCATTCGATGTTCCAGGTGGCGACCGTAGTGCGGGCAGTGCTCACAGCGTGTGAGTGTAAGCGGCGCACTCGGTCTGGTTGCCCTTCGATCTTGAGATAGCGCCGGTGGGTCATGACGAGTGTGTACGAGGTCGCGTGCCGCAATGGACCGTCGACCACAGCCGGCCTGCGGCCCGGTTCCACCTTTCGCTCCTCCTTGCCGGCCGCCGACATCTAGTCACACACATCGGTGTCGGCCGCGTGGGAGCGACGGAGACCAGCCACGTTCCGCCCTGGGCGCCACCACTAGGACGTTCGAATGTGCATAGTTCGTTGATAATTTGAAGATACTTTGCTACGTTCGTAACATGGCAAACAGCGAGAATGCAGTGATCGTATTCACTGGCAAGAGCTTCGACTCGATCCTGAAGGAGGGCGGGTCGCAGTCGTGGAAGTTGGACGCTGGTCGCGCCAAAAGGTGCGAGTACCTGGTGTGTACTCAGAACGCGCACAACCCGGAGGCGTACGCGGACGGCACCGAACCCCATGGGAGCGCGTTTCTAATCGGGCGCATCTCGCGGATCAGCCCTGCCACCGACGGGGAGCCCAGCCGTTGGAAGATTCAGTTCAGCGAGTACGCGCGGGTCACTGTGCCGAACGTATGGACGGGCGACCGGAATCCCGTGCGGTACAGCACGATCGAAAGCCTGGGGATCGATGTGGGGAACCTCGACTTCGAACAGTTTCAGGAAGAGCAGGTGCGCCCGGACACTGCCCGAGCATCTGCAGGGCTGACGATTCGCGAGGCGAAGGCCGGACTCGCGCTGACGTACGACGTCGATGTCGAGTCCATCGAAATCGTCATCCGGGGATGACCGGCGTCCCGGTCAGAGGACCTTGCAGCGCGGACCGGTGATTGTCGGGGAAGCCTCCGTGGACCAGGGTGGCCCCTCGACTCTTGCGAGTCGAGGGGCCACCGTTCTCATCGTGCCCTTACCGGGGTCTGGTCGTGATCGTCACCTTGCGGATCAACCAAGGAACTGTGACGGTCTTTCGTTGGCGGGTTTGATGGTGATCCTCTTGGTGATCATGCCGTCACCCCTTGATGCTTCGAGGATCGTTGCCCGGCTTGATCGTGTTCTTCTCCCGGAACTGTCCGTTGCGACCCTGGATTGTCACGTCTCCACCGCCGAGGTTGCAGACGATGTCACCGGCACGGTTGATCGCCTGACGCTGGGTGTCGAGGTGGGCACCTGCACGACGTCCGGCACCCCTGACATCCCAACCGCCGTTGGGATTGGGGCTGACTGTGCGATTGTTCTTGGCCATGGGTATGGCTCCTTCTACATCGCCGACTCACGTGCCAGCGGGTTTGCGCGTTATTTGGCGCAACCCGCTCGGCGGCGGTAGGTTGGCAAACCGAACCGCTCAAAGTTCATGCTTGGCCAGTAGCCCCACCGTCCACCACCGGATGGTCCGGGGCTAATCGGTCGTTGCAGACACTACACCTAGTGTCCGACACTGCAAGGCAACACCACACTTTGTAATGACACGCGTGGAATTACCTGGTCGCAGAAGACGGTGACCGTATGTCGCGGACCCTCACACGTGTGTTGGGAATGCCTTGGATCCCGGCCGCCGAGCGCAGCGAACATCATCATCGGACGCGTCAACCCTGTCGCTCCGACCGGTCGACGCCTCCTCCCCACCACAATCGACGCAGGGTCCCCGGAGCCACAACCGCCCGTGGTCACGCGACTCGTCCGACGCAAGCGGCATACTCGGTCTGATTGCTCCCGAGTGCGAGGCGGTTCCGGTAGGTCATGGCGAGTGTTCACGAGGTCATCGAGGCGTTCCGGGGCGAGCCCACCAACTCCGAGCGCGGCACCAAGTTCGAGCAGTTGATGGTGCGGTACTTCCAGCTCGATCCGACGCTGTCGCAGCAGTACGAGCAGGTGTGGCGGTGGATCGACTGGCCCGAGCGGCAGGGTCGACCCGACACCGGCATCGACCTCATCGCCCGCGAACGCGACACCGGCGAATACACCGCGGTCCAATGCAAGTTCTACGAACCCACCACCACCCTCAGCAAGGGTGACCTCGACTCGTTCTTCACCGCCTCCGGGCAGACGTTCCCCACCGCCGAAGGGACCCGGTCGTTCACCAACCGCGTCATCATCTCCACCACCGACCGGTGGGGCGTCCACGCCGAGGCAGCGATCAACGACCAGACCATCCCGGTGCAACGCATCGGACTGGCAGAGATCGCCGAATCTCCCATCGACTGGACCATCGCCCGCCCGGACGGCGAATTGGCCGTCGAACTCAGCGAAGCGGTACGCAACGAACCGCGCCTCCATCAGGTCGAGGCCATCGACGCCGTCTTCGGCGGGTTTGCCGCCGGGAACGACCGCGGCAAACTGATCATGGCCTGCGGAACCGGGAAGACGTTCACGGCACTGAAGATCGCCGAACGCACCGCCGAGGAAGCCGGCGGCAGCGCCCGCATCCTGTTCGCGGTCCCGTCGATCTCTTTGCTCTCGCAGACGCTGCGGGAGTGGACCGCGCAGACCCGCCTCGATATCCGCGCGTTCGCCGTCTGCTCCGACACGAAAGTCTCCCGCTCCGCGGAGGACTACAGCACCGTCGACGTCGCGATTCCGGTGACCACCGACCCCGACACCCTTGCCGGGCACATGGCGCACCGTAAACGCTCCAAGGGCCTGACCGTGGTGTTCACCACCTACCAGTCCCTTCCCACCGTCGCAGCCGCGCAGGGGTTGGGGGTGGACCCGTTCGACCTCGTCATCTGCGACGAGGCGCACCGCACCACCGGCGTCACCGTTGCCGGCGCCGACGAGTCGAACTTCGTCCGAGTCCACGACTCCGACTTCCTCAAAGCCGCACGCCGGCTGTACATGACGGCCACACCGCGCATCTTCGACGACGCCGTCAAGGAGAAGGCCGCTGACCACTCCGCCGAGTTGTCCTCGATGGACGACATCGACATCTACGGCCCCGAGTTCCACCGCCTGTCTTTCGGTGACGCCGTCGAACGAGGTCTGCTCACCGACTACAAGGTCATCGTGCTCACCGTCGACGAGGACCTCGTCGCCGCTCCGATGCAGAAGCAGCTCGCCGGCAACTTCGCGGAACTCCAGCTCGACGACGCCTCGAAGATCGTGGGCTGCTGGAACGGTCTCGCAAAACGCGCCGGCCGCTCCCCCGACGGCGAGGGCTTCGCGATCGGGGCTCCTCCGATGAAGCGGGCCGTCGCGTTCGCCAAGGACATCGCCGCATCCAAGCAGGTCGCCGAGGTCTTCCCTGCCGTCGTCGACGCCTACCGTGGTCTTCTCGAGGAGAACGAGAACGACGGTGAACACGTCGACTCCACCAACCGTGACCTGACCGTCTCCGCCCGCCACGTCGACGGCACGTTCAACGCGCTGCGCCGCAACGAACAACTCTCCTGGCTCAAGGCCCCCGTCCCCGAGGGTGAGTGCCGCATCCTCTCCAACGCCCGGTGCTTGTCCGAGGGTGTCGACGTGCCTGCCTTGGATGCGGTGCTGTTCCTGCACCCGCGCAACTCTGTCGTCGACGTCGTCCAGTCGGTGGGCCGAGTGATGCGTTTATCACCGGAGAAGGACTACGGGTACATCATCCTGCCCGTCGCCGTCCCCGCCGGTGTCTCCCCCTCACAGGCGCTGTCGGACAACCGCCGCTTCAAGGTGGTGTGGCAGGTCCTCAACGCTCTGCGTGCCCACGACGACCGGTTCAACGCGATGGTCAACTCCATCGCTCTCAACGCCACCACCAAGCAAGCCAAGACCGGGCAGGGCAACGACAGGCTCCTCGGCGGCCACATCGGCCCCACCACCGACGCGGACGAAACCATCGGCGACGGAACCACACCCACGAACACCGCTACGGCCGCCGCCCCGAAGCCCGCCGACAACGGCGGGGGTGGGATGGCGTCGCAGATGGCGCTGTTCGCTCTCTCGGAGTGGCAAGAAGCGATCTATGCCCGCATCGTCGACAAGGTCGGCACCCGCGTCTACTGGGAGCAGTGGGCCGCCGACGTCGCCGACATCGCCGCCGCGCAGATCGCCCGCATCAACGCCCTCCTCACCGGCGCCTCCCCCGCCGTGGCGGAACAGTTCGACAAGTTCCTCACCGGACTGCGGGCGAACCTCAACGACTCCATCAGCCGCGACGACGCCATCAGCATGCTCAGCCAACACTTGATCACCCGCCCGGTCTTCGACGCGTTGTTCGCCGGCCACGATTTCGCTGCCCACAACCCCGTCTCGATCGTCATGCAGCAGATGCTCGACACCCTCGACGACGCCAACCTCGAATCGGAGACCGCAGGCCTGGACCGCTTCTACGACTCCGTGCGCGTCCGCGCCTCCGAGGTCACCAGCGCCGAGGGCAAACAGCAGGTCATCGCCGAGCTGTACGAGCGGTTCTTCCGGGTCGCGTTCAAGAAGCAATCCGACGCGCTCGGCATCGTGTACACCCCCACCGAGATCGTCGACTTCATCCTCCGCGCCGCCGACCACGTCTCCAAAGAACACTTCGGGAAAGGCCTCACCGACGAAGGTGTGCACGTCCTGGACCCGTTCACCGGCACCGGCACCTTCCTGACCCGGCTGCTGCAGTCCGGGTTGATCCTCCCAGGCGATCTGGCGCGCAAGTATCGGAACGAGTTGCATGCCAACGAGATCATGCTCCTCGCGTACTACATCGCCGCCGTCAACATCGAGACCACGTACCACGCCCTCACCACCACCTACGACGGTGAGGACGGGCAGTACGAGGCCTTCGAGGGCATCGTCCTTGCCGACACGTTCCAGATCGCCGAGGACGGCGACACCATGGACGCGATCATGTTCCCGCAGAACAACGATCGCATCGTGCGTCAGATCGAAGCCCCCATCAACGTCATCGTCGGAAACCCCCCGTATTCGGTCGGGCAGGACAGCGCCAACGACGACAACGCCAACCTCCGCTACCCCACCCTCGATGCCCGCATTGCCGCGACTTACGCCCGCCGCTCCACTGGAACTAACAAGAACAGCCTCTACGACTCCTACTACCGCGCCTACCGGTGGGCAACCGACCGCGTCGGCGACACCGGCATCGTCGCGTTCGTTTCCAACGGCGGGTGGATTGACGGCAACACCGCCGACGGCGTCCGGCTCAGCTTCGCGGACGAGTTCGCTCACCTGTGGATCTACAACCTCCGAGGTAATCAGCGCACTGCCGGTGAACTTTCCCGGAAGGAGGGTGGCAAGATCTTCGGCTCCGGAAGTCGTTCCACCATCGCAATTTTCATCGGCGTCAAGGACATAGCACACGCCGGGCCGGTGCACATCCACTACCGGGACATCGGCGACTACCTCGACCGCGACCAGAAGCTGCGCCTCATCTCCGCCGGCGCCATCGACACCCTCGACTGGGACACCATCACCCCAAACACCAGCGGCGACTGGATCGGACAACGCGACGACACCTTCGGCACATGGCCCGTCATCGGCGAGCGCGGCAATCCAACCGGCCCTAGGATTTTCGCGCGCTACTCCGCAGGACTGCAGACCAACCGGGACGCGTGGGTGTACGACTACTCCCGTACCGCACTGGACACGAAGGTTCGCCGGATGATCGACAACTACAACGCACTCCACGAACCATTCGCCGCGTTCTGCGCCGCACACTCCATCACCACACCCAAAGAAGCCGACGTCACGACGTTCTTGACTGCGCACCCCGAAGCCGCGCGTGAGGACCAGATCAAGTGGTCCGCAAGCCTCAAGCAAAATCTCGCACGAGGCGTTCGTGCGCACTTCGCTAGTCCCGCTATCACAGACGCCAGCTATCGACCGTTCGATCGCGAGTACGTCTACTTTAACGGGATACTTAACCACCGCCAGGGCGAACTGAAGTCGATGTTCCCGACGCACCACCAGGACAACTACGGCTACTACGTCGTCGCGACAGGATCAGACAAACCGTTCTCGGCCCTAGCAACTGCCACCATTCCCGATCTAGCGCTGTGGGGATCCAGCAGTGGGCAATTCTTCCCGCGCTACACCTACGAGCGCGCGGATGCGGCGGCGGCCGGGGGTGAGCTCGACTTCGGTTCCGCGGCATCCGAGTCGGGTGTCGACGAGCGGGGGTACCGGCGGGTCGACAACATCACCGACGACATCCTCGACATCTACCAAACCGCGGTGGATGGATCGGTGACCAAGGACCAGATCTTCTGGTCGGTGTACGGGCAGCTGCATGTTCCGTCTTACCGCGGCACCTACGCGGCCGATCTGAAGAAGATGCTTCCCCACATCCCCACCCCCGACACTCTTAAGCAGTTCACGCAGCTCACCGCCGCCGGGGAACGGCTCGGCGCACTTCACATGCGGTACGAGGACGTCGACCCGTACCCGCTCGACGTCGAGGTGAAATCTGGCGCCAATGCGGCGGACCGGGAAACGTGGCGGGTGCAGAAGATGAAGTGGCGCAGCAAAATCGATCACACCGCGATCATCTACAACACCAAGGTGACGATCACCGGAATCCCGCCCGAAGCCGAAGAGTACATGCTCGGATCACGGTCGGCGCTGGGGTGGATCATCGACCGCTATCAGGTCAAGGCCGACAAAGCATCGGGCATCGTCAACGACCCGAACCTGTGGTGCGACGAACACGACGACCCCACCTACATCGTCGAGCTGATCAAGAAGATCACCACCGTCGCCGTCGAGACGACACGTATCGTCGCGGCGCTCGAATCGAGCGGTGACGCGGAATGACCACAGCAGTGGCGGCGGACGCACGGCTCGTGGCCGCACTGGTCAGCAGGACGGGACTGCAGCCCCGCGACGATGAGCGCACGTGGAACCACATGGGCGCGCTCATCGTCGATGCCGCCCTTCAACCACGCACCCGGTACAAAACCGTCGTGTGGCCCCGCGCTCGCAAGATTCGTGACGAATGGCCCGATGCCAGTACTACCGCAGGATTCGCCACTCGCCTCGCCTCCGTCGACTTACCGACCTACCTAGCGTGGCGTCCGACGTCACCGAAGATCACAAAGATTCACGATCTGACGTCCGCGATGACAGATCTTCGGATCGACACCGTGGGTGAACTCGCCTCCCGTCTGAGCGCACCCACCGGTGATCGAGAGGTACGCAGTGCCCTGCGACGTGTCCGACATGTCGGCCCCAAGACACTCGACTACATCGCCATCCTCGCCGGGTCCACCGATCAGGTTGCGGTGGACCAACACATAGCCGCCTTCGTGCGGGCCGCAGGGGCGCAGGCTCGGTCGTACGACGACGTTGCGGCTGTCGTCAAAGCGGCCGCAACCGACATGGGCTGTTCGCCCGGAGCACTCGACGCCGCAATCTGGAACCACATGAGCGAACAGACCAGCAAGGAGAATCGTGCTGCGCGATCCTGAGTTCTCGCTCCCGCCACTCGAAGCCGGCCAGCGACTGTTCGTCTGCACCGGATCGCCGTGGGAAGAGGCACTCGAAGACGTCCGAAATCCGCAGGCAAACCGCGGCCCTCGAGTGTGGAGCGTCGCACGGAACTACGCTAAGAACGACTGGATCTTGACGTACCTCAGCACCCAGCCGAGAGTTTTTCTGTGTTGGGAGCAGGCCATACGGGACGCAACTCCTGGCGGGCAGATACTCGTCGACTATGACCGAACCGTATATTTCGACAACCTGGTGACCGTGGACAGCGTGGAACGACAAACCGGGCTGCCGATCAAACCCCAACAATCCTTCGAGTACGAAGACGCACTCACCATTCGCAGCGCCCTGATCACCGAACTCTCGCGCCCCCGGTCATGGCACGGCCTACCGAGCCAACACGGCGACATCGACTACTGAGAAACGCTGCACCTACGACCGTTCGTCACGCGCTCTGGTGAGAGTGGCATACATCGCCGATCGGCTCAGTCCGGAGATCTCCATCAGCTGCACGGTGCTGTACTCCCCCGTCTCGTAATCGGCGAGCAGTCGACGGCGTTGCAACGCGGACAGTTTCGGGGTGCGGCCGAGCATGCGCCCTTCGGCTTTGGCGATCGCGACGCCCTCGCGGGTGCGGGCGCGGATGAGGTCGGCCTCGAACTCCGCCATCGCGCCGAGCATGGTGAAGAACAGCTTTCCGGCCGGGTCTGCCGGGTCGTGGGTCGAACCGCCGTACGCCAGCCGGGCGCCTTTGGCTTCGAGCTCGGAGGCGATCGCGTGCAGATCGGTGACCGAGCGCCCGAGCCGGTCGAGTTTGGTGACGACGAGGGTGTCCCCCTCCCCCACCGCCCCGAGGGCGTCGGCAAGTCCCGGGCGAGTGCGGTTGCGTCCGGTGTAGCCGCGGTCGGTGTAGATGCTGCCGGCGTCGACGCCGAGACGCTTGAGGGCTGTGCGCTGCGCTCGCAGATCCTGGCCGCGGGTGGAGCATCGGGCGTACCCGATGAGGTTTTCGTCCATCTGCGGCCTTCTGTCTCGTATCGCGGCGTCTAACAGGATTTCCTTGCAGGAGTATCTACCAAGACACCGACACACAGGTCCGCGGCGCGGCCAATGTCAGTTTCAGAAGTTAGCTGCACTGCGTCAGAAGTCGGGTGCATTCCCGCGGAGCCTCGCGCCAGTAGCGCCCTCTTCGGCTGGTGTCGTAACGACCGTACCTCCCGGTGCGCCACGTCCCGTTTTGAGAGCCGGCGCGGGATCACAGTTGCCTAACCGGCCGCAGGCGACTGGTCCCGTCGCTCACACCTTGCCCGCACCTGTTGTCGTCTGGACGGCCGTCCTCGGTGTTTGCGTGTCGTTCTGAGCGGTCGCGGCGCGTCACCGCAGGACGGGGGCGATGAGTCGGTGCACGGTTGCGCAGACTTCGGGGTCGGCGAGGCCGTGACGGTCACCGGGGATGGTGAGGACGCCGCCGAGGATCGCCATCACGGCATCGGCCGACGCCACCGCATCGGCGGGTTCCGAAGTTTCCTCGAGAATGCCGATCAGGGTGTCGCGAAGGGTTCGGTACGAGCCGGCCCGTGCGGTCGAGGCGTAGGCGGGTTCGTTCCACAGCACGGCCTCTGCGCGCAGGAGCGGGGTGCGCGATGCGTGATGGACGTACTTCCCCACCACTGCGCGCACACCGCCGGCACCGTCGCCGTCGGTGTGGGTGCGATCGCGTGTGCAGCATCTGTCGCGAACAGACACCGCCGCGGCTTCGCCGAGCATGGCGACGACGACAGCGTCCTTCGAGCCGAAGTGGAAGTACACGGCACCTTTGGAGATGTCCGCTGCCGCCATGACGTCCCTGATGGATCCCGCCGAGCCCTGTCGGGCGATAGTGGCGGCGACGGCGTCGAGAATTCGGCGGCGGGTGCGCTCGGCACGCTCCTGGGTCTTGGGGCGGAGCGGTCCGACCTCGGCGTCCGGCCGGTCGCGGTGAGGGACGGACTGGCGCAGAGCCTCGGCTGCGGTACCGGACTCTCCGCCCAGGAGCGCCCGAGTGGACGCGCCCGCGTCCCAGCGCAGGGCTCCGTCCAGTCGGATCAGGACCGTCGCGGTGGTGGTTCCGCATCCGGCTTCGATCTTGCGGGTCGTCGCCGTGGACGGGCCGCCCGCGTGGGCGATCTGATTCGGGTGCATTCCGAGGAACTCACGCCGTCGAGCGACGAGGTCTCCGAACCACGGGGTCAGGTCGACGACAGGGGGCATCGGTGCGCGATCATCTCCCTCTCGTGGGTCGGCGTCGACCGGAGGCGCACTGCTCCGGCGCGTGGTCTCGCACCGTCGATGCGCATCCGTGACCGGCACCTCGGGCGCCGGTGACGATGGGGTCTCTCGGATGCGGGCGGTCCGCACCGATTCGGGCCGGGGGTCGTCCGACTCACGCCGAGCTTCTTCCCTGCCGACGAAATACTAGGTTGCGTAGTTTTTCACGCGGCACTCGTATATCGTTTCGTTATCTTTCAGGTCGCCGGTGTCGTTTCGGACTCGGGAACAATGAGGAGTACATCGAATGGGACGCCACGAGCTGGACACCGGCCGAATCGTCGACGACGGTGACGGATCGCCGTGTCAGAGGTGGGAGCCGCGCCGCGCGTCCGGGCGGCACCGGCAGCAGTCGCCCCGCGGGGGACACGCCGCGTGGGCCACCGTCACCACCAGCGCGTTCCTGGCGATCGGGTCTCAGCTCGTGGCGCCGATGACAGCAGCTGCGCACCCGGTCGACGCGCCTCCCGAAGCGCAGACGCTCACTCCCGCGCCCGCGTCGACCGGGTCGTGGTGGGCGGCGATTCCCGAGGTGGGGGCGGCGATCGATCAGTTCGCGAGCGACCCCCTCGCCACGGTGACCGGCCGGCCCTCGGGTGTGTCGAATCCTCCTCTCGCGCAGGCTCCGACGTCTCCCGGGGCTGTCCCGGATGCCCGGGCCTTCACCGAGCCCGGTGTCCCGGCGTCCGTTCCGGATCTCGTCGCCGGGGCCTCGGTCGGTGACCTGCCCTGGATCGAGCAGGCGGCGCCGGCTCCCTCCGCGGTGTCCCCGGTCGAGGGGACGGTGACGTCCTCGTTCGGTCCCCGATGGGGAGAGGTCCACGCCGGAGTCGACATCGCCAACGAGATCGGGACTCCGGTGTACGCCGCGGCGTCGGGCACGGTGATCGAGTCGGGGCCGGCGTCCGGGTTCGGTCTGTGGATCCAGTTGCAGCACGCCGACGGGTCGACCAGTACGTACGGACACATCGACGAGACGTTCGTCGAGGTGGGACAACAGGTCTCGGCGGGAGATCAGATCGCGACGGTCGGCAACCGCGGTCAGTCGACCGGACCGCATCTGCATTTCGAGACGACGAATCCGGACGGGGCCAAGACGGATCCGTTCCGGTGGTTGGCTGCTCGCGGTGTGGCCGAGTCGCCCCTGTCCCGAGTGTGACCGGCCTCGAACAGGGTTCGGTCCCGGAAGTTCGACGCTGCTTGCGAGGTCGCCCCGTCGCCGACGTGGGCGACCTCGCCGCGGTGGGAGTCGCACCGGTCAGGGGCGGGACCTGACCTCGCCGTCACCGACGGCGTCCGCGTCCGCGTCCGGCGCGTCCCCGGCGACGTCGTGTGCAGGCGCAGTCAACGACCCGGATCGGTGCAGCACGAACAGTGCTGCCGCACAACCGACACCGAGCGTCGTGAGTATCACCCAGATCAGCGACTGCAGACCGGCGTCGCCGAGGCTGCCGAACACAGCCCCCGTTCCCAGGTTCCCGAGCAGGATGCCCACGCCGACCACGGTGTTGTAGAACCCGTAGTGAGTTGCCACCAGCTTCCCTCCGGACATGGCGACCACGGTGTCCATCTCGAACGGGAACACCGCTGCGGTACCCACCGCGAGAACCGCCGCCGAGGCGAGCAGTGCTGCGATCGCCATCGGAGCCCCCAGAACGTCGGGGCCCGGGATCAGGGCGAGTGGGACGAAGGCTCCGGACATGATCAGCATGCCGACCACCAGTGACGGCCCGGTGCCGAAGCGTCGAGCACACCACGAGGTGATCCGGAGCTGGCCGACTATCGCCACGAGACCCGAGACGACGAACAACGCGGTCACCAGAACGGTGTCGCCCTCGCCGCCGACGATGGTCGCCGCTTGCAACGGCAGGGCCAGGTAGACCTGGAAGGACAACACGTACGACCCGATCATCGCCGCAGCGAACAGCACGAACGGCCGATTCGACACCACCACACGCCAGTCCTCGGCGACCGATCGCGACCCGGTCACCTGGTCCCCATTGTGGGCGGGCAGTCCCCAGATCTGCACCACCGTCAGGACGGCGAACACCGCTGCCGCCGCGAACGCGGTGGTACGGAAGTCGAAGGAGGTCAACGCCAGTCCCACGAGCGGACCGAGCAGGATCCCCGCCTGGTAGAAGATGTTGAACACCGCGAACGCCTCGACCCGGCGAGGTCCGGCGTCCGCGGCCAGATAGGCACGCACCGCCGGATTGAACAGTGCGCCGGCGAAGCCGGTGGCCACCGAGGCGATCAGGATGGCCGGCAACGACTCCACGACCGCCAGGAGGCCGAAGCCGGCCACACGCAGCAGGCACCCGGCGACGATGAGGGGCTTGTATCCCAACCGGTCGGCAAGGGTGCCCCCGAGGAGGAACATCCCCTGCTGCGAGAAGTTGCGCACGCCCAGCACCAGACCGACCACCCACGCCGCCAATCCGAGCGGACCCGCCAGGTACCCCGCGAGGTAGGGCATCAGCATGTAGAAGCCGACGTTGATCGAGAACTGGTTGACCATCAGGATCTGGGTGGGCCGCTCGAAGCTGCGGAAGCTGCGCACCACCGAACTCACGAGGGCCGCCCGGTGGGGTCGACGACGGTCGAACAGCGAGTCCACGCCGACACCACGCTCCCCGACGGGTCCTCGATGGTCACCGGCCCGAGGGGTGGGTCGGTGTCGAGCAGACCGTGTTCGGCGCAGTAGTCGTCGTTGTAGATGGTGTCGAAGTACCGCTGCGGGCCGTCCGGGAAGATCGCCGCCACCCGGGTCTCCGGTGCACTGGTCCGAGCGACCCACCCTGCGGCCAACGCGACGGCGCCCACACTCCATCCACCACTGGCGTGATGAGTGGAGGCCAGTGTGCGGCACGACCACACAGCTTCGTGCGGAGCCACCCAGTGCACCTCGTCGAAGGCCGGGTAGTCGATGTTGTCGGGATAGATGCTCGAACCCAGACCGCGCATCAGCCGAGCCCGTGCGGGCTGACCGAAGATCGTGGAGCCGACGGCGTCGACCCCGACCAGCCTCATGTCCGGGCAGTATCGTCGTAGGACCCGCGCCACACCGGCGGAATGTCCGCCGGTACCGACCGAACAGACCAGGACGTCCACCCGACCCAACTGGGAGGCGAGTTCGAGTGCGAGAGATTCGTAGGCGTCCACGTTGTCCGGGTTGGTGTACTGGTCCGGACACCACGCTCCCGGTGTCGCCGCGAGCAGTTCGGCGACCCTGTTGCGGCGCGCCTCCTGCCACCCTCCCGTCGGATGCGGGTCGGTGACGATGTCGACGGTCGCCCCGTACGCGGACAACATCCGATGCACGATCGGTTCGAGCCCGGGGTCGGTGACCAGGGTCACCGGGTGGTGGTGAGTGATCCCGGCCAGAGCCAGACCCAGGCCGAGTGTGCCGCTGGTCGACTCGATGATCTCCGCACCGGGCGCGAGATCTCCGCGTGCTTTCGCACGCTCGACCATGTGCAGGGCCGGGCGGTCCTTCATACCTCCGGGATTATTTCCTTCGAGCTTGGCCCAGAAGCCGCGGCCCGGACCGGCGAACGGTTCCCCGACCCACAGGACGGGGGTGTTGCCGACCATCGTCGCCGGCTCGAGGCAGCGTTCAGCGGTGGTCAGAAGCCGGGCGGACGACGAGACGACTGGGGGGTGAACGGCACTGTTCATGTGTGAGTGATCCCTGTATCGGACTGCAACGAGTGCAGTGCATCAGTGGTGAGCAGCAACGACCGAGCAGTCCGGAGGAACGGACGGCTCGGCGGCTGTCAGCGCCGATCGATACAGAGGGTGCGCAGAATCGTGGTCCCGGAGCGGGCCGGGGCAGGTGGCACCGGAGGCGCGCGGGGAGTACGCGGGGTCGCCGCCAACATCATGACGACCAGGGTCACCACAGCAGTCACAGCAGCAGGTCCGGACACCCGCAGGACGTTGTCCGATCTCGGCATGGCCGCGACCTCGTGCATCTCGTGCGACAGGTGCGGTTCCTCGTCGGTGTGCGCGTGTCCGGAGTGCAGTTCCGCCGCCGGCGACGAGCCGAGGACGTGCACGGTCGAACCGTGATCGGAGAGCAGCAGTGCACCGCACTGCGCGAGGGCATGCGCGAGGAAATACATCGCGACGATCAGCGCCACGTATCTCAGCGTGCGCTGAGGACGGACGGAATGTGCGCTCACGATGACCCGACTGTAGCAGCGCGAAACGACCCCGATCGGTTGGTTTCCCACCGGATGCGGACCGGCGTCGAGGATCGTGAAGTCATTGCGCGCGTTCCCATCACACGCGGGTGCGCAACACTCGACCCACTCCGCAACCCTGCCCCGGGTGGACCGGCGCCGGAGCGCCGTCCTCGTGCGCCTGATCGGTGTTCCAGCTCGGTGTCGGCTGCCCGGTGTCGGCTGATCAACACACCAGAGCGGACAAGGTCCCGACACCGAGCAGGACCACCAGGACGGGACCGACGGTGAAGGCTGCGCTTGCTGCCATACAGGAGAACCAGGGCCGACGCGCCCGAGTGTCTCCAGCCAGCGACCGCAGCCGTGTGGCGGCGTCGTGGGAGGCGCACGCTGCCGTCGGCACCGACGACGACTCCGCCGGATCGCACGGCGGCGCCGTCATCGCTGTCAGTGCCGCTCGAACCGCTGCGGCGCTGGTGGCGCGTGCAGCGTGCTGGTCCGCCGTCAGTTCGACGAGAGCGCCCACCGCGGGCGGTGCGGCGGAGAACAGCGGTAGACGCGGCAACGTCGCCGCCATGACACCGCAGAACGCGAGGATCCGGTGGTGTCTACCTCGCAGGTGCGCGCGTTCGTGCGCGAGCACGGCCGCGCATTCACTGCGGGTCAGACGCACCGCCAACCCGTCGGTGGCCACCACCAGTCCGGGTCGACCAGCGACGCTGTACGCGAACGGCAAAGGATGATCGAGCCACATGACACCACCGTCGGAGCGGGCCACGATCGCCATCACGTCGCGGTGACGCGCACGCACTCGCGACGCCACCCGGACCGAGCGACGCCCCAGCACCACACCCCGCACCACGGCCGCACCCACTCCCACGGTGAGGACGACGCAGACCGTCACGGTCAACCACATCTCGGCGTCGTGGGAGAGCACCGACCAACAGCGCGCCACGGCCTCCGCCGCGGCCTCGGCGGGGGCATGCGCCGGCCAGAGCGAGACGATGACCGCCGAACCGGAGAAGAACAGAGCGCCGCACATGCTGCCCAGCCACGCCGCGATCACCGCGTCCGGGGCGAGCCCTACCCGCGAGAGCCCGCGCAGGATCCGCGGTGCCACCACCGTGACCAGACCGACCGCGGCCAGCATGATCGCAGCCAGCGTCACGACCCATCGCCTTTCCGGCCGCGGCGGAACGCGTCGAACTCGACATCGGTGACCGTCCTGGCGAAATGCAACAACACCGCATCGGAATTGCCGCTGTCGTCCAGCAGCGCACGCAGCGCATGCGCCGTGGCCTCTGCACGACTGCTCGTCGGTGAGTAGAAGAACGCGCGACTGCGTTTCTCCCGTTGCACCCAGCCCTTCCGATGCAGGTTCGGCACCACGGTGAGAATGGTCGTGTAGGCAGGCGCTCGTCCCTCGACTGCGGTGACACGCTCGACGACGTCGTGCACCGACAGAGAGTGGTCGGTGGACCACAAGATGTTCATCACCTCGGCTTCGAGGCCACCCAGTCCCTGCATGAGCTCAACGTATACAACGATCCCCGCACCACGAAGCTCCACAGCCCGCCGACGGCGTCGTCACACCCGACCCCGAGGAGCCCACGCGAGGACCACCCTTCCCGAGACCGCACCGCAGGAGTATGGTTTCGACATACCCCAGGGGGGTATACGAACGACGTTGCGCGAGCTGCGGCGCGGACCCGTCGAGCCACCAGTCGACAACGAGAGCGAGGAGCACCATGAACCAGACATCGCACGCCAGCGCCGGCCACCAGGACCACCAGGACATGGCCGGCGGCCACGGCGGCCACGGCGGCCACGGCGGCCACGGCGGCCACGGCGGCCACGGCGATCATGCCGGCCAGTTCCGCAGGTTGTTCTGGGTGATGGCAGTCCTGGCGGTTCCGGTGATCGCAGCGTCGGACATGTTCGCGATGATCCTCGGGTACTCACTGCCGGACAGCTCCTGGATCGGGTGGGTGTCCCCCGTGCTGGGCACGGTCATGTTCGTGTGGGGTGGCTCCCCGTTTCTCACCGGTGCGGTCGGCGAGATCCGCAGCCGCACACCGGGAATGATGCTGTTGATCGCGTTGGCGATCACCGTCGCCTTCGTCTCGTCTCTCGGTGCGAGCGTCGGTCTGCTCGATCATCAGCTCGACTTCTGGTGGGAGCTGGCACTGCTGATCGTGATCATGCTGCTGGGGCACTGGATCGAGATGCGATCGCTCGCGCAGACGACGTCGGCACTGGACTCGCTGGCCGCACTGCTGCCCGACACCGCCGAGCGGGTCGACGCCGATGGTGAGGTGACCGTCGTGGATCCGGCGCAACTGCAGGTCGGGGACGTGGTGGTCGTGCGCCCCGGCGGCCGGGTCCCGGCCGACGGTGTCGTCGTCTCCGGGGCGGCGAGCATGGACGAGTCGATGATCACCGGCGAATCCCGGACAGTGCGCCGCAGCGACGGGGACACCGTCGTCGCCGGCACCGTCGCCACCGACTCCGGAATCCGCGTGCGTGTGTCCGCGATCGGCGAGGACACCACTCTCGCCGGGATCCGGCGCCTGGTCAGCGACGCGCAGAACTCGACGTCGCGGGCGCAGCGGATCGCGGACATCGCCGCGGCGTGGCTGTTCTGGTTCGCCCTCGGCGCCGCCGTTCTCACCGCCGCCGCGTGGACCCTCCTCGGCTCCCCCGACGACGCGGTGATCCGCACGATCACCGTCCTGGTCATCGCCTGCCCCCACGCGCTGGGGTTGGCAATTCCGCTGGTGGTGTCCATCGCGACCGAACGTGCCGCCCGCGGCGGCGTCCTGATCAAGGACCGCCTCGCACTCGAATCCATGCGCACCGTCGACACCGTGCTGTTCGACAAGACCGGCACCCTCACCCGCGGGGAACCCGCCGTCACCGACGTCGAAGCGGTCGACGGGCGCACCGCCGAGGAGGTTCTGGCGCTGGCGGCCGCTGCGGAAGCGGACTCCGAGCACCCGTTGGCACGCGCGATCGTCGCCGCTGCTGAGGGCCGCCGACTCGATATCCCGTCTGCGCAGGACTTCCGGTCCTCTCCCGCGGTCGGGGTGTCCGCGGTCGTCGACGGCGCCGCCGTGCGGGTGGGTGGTCCGGCGATGCTCGAGCAGGAGCACCGCTCCGAGCTCGACACGGCCGATCGGTGGCGCCAGGACGGGGCCATCATCTTGCATGTCGTCGCCGACGGCGCCGTGATCGGAGCGTTGAAACTGGCCGACGAGATCCGCCCCGAGTCCCGCGCTGCGGTGGCCGATCTGCACGCCCGTGGGGTGCAGGTGGTCATGATCACCGGCGACGCCGACGCGGTCGCCGCCTCGGTCGCCGGTGAGCTGGGTATCGACCGCTACTTCGCCGGGGTTCGCCCCGAGGACAAAGCGCAGCGGGTGGCGGACCTGCAGGGCGAGGGCAGGAAGGTCGCGATGGTCGGTGACGGTGTCAACGACGCCCCCGCCCTCGCCCGCGCCGACGTCGGCATCGCCATCGGGGCCGGCACGGATGTGGCGATCGCCTCCGCGGGGGTGATCCTCGCCAGTGACGACCCCCGCTCGGTGCTGTCGGTGGTCGACCTCTCCCGCGCTGCGTATCGGAAGATGAAGCAGAACCTCTGGTGGGCCGCCGGATACAACCTGCTCTCCGTGCCGCTGGCCGCCGGCGTGCTCGCTCCGATCGGGTTCGTGCTGCCGATGTCGGTGGGGGCGATCCTGATGTCCCTGTCGACGATCATCGTCGCCGCCAACGCCCAACTGCTCCGCCGACTCGATCTACGGCCCGGCGCGGGCACCCCGCAGCACTGACCTGCGCCCCTCCGGAACGATGCAGCCCCGCACCGATATCGGTGCGGGGCTGCCTCGTTCGTCGAGCAGAACCCGCGGCAGCGGGTCGGGCCGGGTTCTCGGTCAGCCCAGGAGCTGCTGCATGCGAGAGATCTCGGCGTTCTGCGTCTCGACGATGGTGCGGGCCATCGCGACCGCATCCGTGTTGGAGCCGTCGGCGATCTCCTTCTCCGCCATCGTGACCGCGCCCTGGTGGTGGGCGATCATCATCGTCAGCCACTGCCGGTCGAAGTCGGCACCTGACGCGGCCATCAGCGAATCCATGTCCTGTGCGGTCATCATCCCGCTGCCCGATCCGTGGTCCATACCCTCCATCGAGCTCGCGTCAGACGACGGTGCCGGCTGACCCCACTGCGCCAACCACGACGTCAACTGCTCCATCTCGGGTTTCTGGGCGGCGGCGATCTCCCCTGCCAGGGCGACGATCTCCGGGTTCGTCGTGCGCCCGTCGACCATGGTGGCCATCTCGACGGCCTGCGCGTGATGGGGATACATCATCGACGCGAACATGACATCGGCGTCGGTGAAGTTCGCTGCGGGATCCGCGGACTGCGCCGACGAAGACTCCATCGAGGTGGACGAGCCCATCGAGTGGCCCTCCATCGACGTGTCCGATCCGTCGTCGCTACACCCTGCGAGGAGAGTGATGCCGACCGCCGCGGCGGCGAGGACAGTGGTCGTTTTTCTGTTGATGCGCATGGAAGTACTCCTGAGGTGTGTCGAACGAAAGACGAGGTGGATCTGCGTGCGATCCGCCGGAGCGCCATGGCCCCGGACTCTCCGTCACACCCGAAGAAGTACCGACTTGTCCAGCGAGCGCACAGCCCACGGGGGCGCACGACCTGCCCGAGCCACGATCGCGACAACGCGGTCGGACACGGTGTCGAGTGCTGGCATGAGCTCGGCGGTCCCGGTCGGCACCGGCATCGCAGGGAAAGACGTGACCGTCCCGATGCACGGATGCACCATGTCGTGGCCGCTCGGGCACGGCATATGCGCTGCCGACGTCTCGACGTCGACGGTGTGTGTGTCAGCAGAGTGGTGGACGACCACGCTGTTCGGCTGCCCTGGTGCGGGCATCGCGTCATGGGCCGCGGCGGTGGGGACGGGCAGGGTCGTGTGCATCAGCACCACACCGAGCGCGATCAACACCGTCCACAGCATCGAGAGCGCAGACGATCGCCGCCGAACACCCTCAGACATCTCGCCACCGTACCAAGAGATACCCCCTACGGGTATCACCGTGTGGTCCGACCGCAGATGCCGCAACGCGGCGCCACCACGTGATCGCACGCGGCCCGTTCCCGCGAGGGGCACAATCGTCCCCATGAAGGTGGAGATCCTGTACTTCGACGAGTGCCCGAACTGGCAGGACGCGGCAAACCGAGTTCACACGGCGGCGACCGCGATCGGACTCCCGGACATCGAGATCGAGTACCGGCTGATCACATCGGACGCCGAGGCCGCTGCTTCTGCGTTCGCGGGCTCGCCCACCATCCTCGTCGACGGCGTCGATGCCTTCGGCGATGCGGTCCAACTCACCGAACTCGCGTGCCGCATCTACCGCACCGGTGCCGGTACGGCTGGTCTTCCGACCGTCGATCAACTGGTCACGTCCCTTCGCAAGAGGGTTACGCAGCCGCCGGCCTGACCCAACGACTGTCGGCCCGTCACTCTGGCGGGCAGATCCGGGGGTGCGGTGTCAGCCCGTTCATCGCGCAGGTCTTCGGCGTTAGAGTTGCTCATGGGCATGTCGAGAGTGGTCCCCGCGCTGCCGGTACGACACATCGAGTCCGCTGTCGCGTTCTATGCCCGCTCGTTCGGCTTCACGACCCGGTACTCGGATCCGAGTTTCGCCAAGCTCACCCGTGACGACGTCGAGATCCACCTCTGGGCCGCCGACGACGACAGCTGGACCACCCGCACCGACCCTGCGCCGTGGCCGGTGTGCAGTGGAGCCGAGACGTTCCTCGCGGGCACTGCCAGTTGCCGCATCGCCGTGGACGAGATCGACGACCTGTACACCGAGTTGTCCGGAGCGGGCGTTCTTCACCGCGCAGACGTGGGCCGCCCCGTCACGACGGACTGGGGATCGATGGAGTTCGCCACCGTCGACACCGACGGCAACCTGATCACCTTCCATACCGAGACCGACGCGAGGCACGAGCCCGGTGCCACCGGCGACAACGCCTCCTGACCCGGCAACACCGACGCTCCGACGCTCCGATCGGGGTCGTTCACGCGGTATTCTTTTGACGCCTGATTCGCCGACCATCAATATAGACGCATGTCGAAACACACCGCCCCCATCGTGGCGTCGGACAGCGAGTGCTGCTCCCCGCTGGTTCGCGAACCTCTGACCACCGACTGGGCCGGTGATCTGGCGCGGATGTTCAAGGCACTCGGCGATCCCGTCCGTCTGCGCCTGCTGAGCCTGGTGGCCAGTCACGAGAGCGGCGAGGCGTGCGTCTGCGACATCTCCGGGTCCTTCGACCTGTCGCAACCGACGATCTCCCACCACCTCAAAGTCCTGCGCGAAGCCGGCCTGCTCGACTGCGAGCGCCGCGGAACATGGGTCTACTACTGGGTCATTCCCGCTGCGTTGCAGCAGTTGTCGTCGGTTCTCGCCGCAACGGATCCGACCGCCGGAGACGCGAATCCCGTCGGTGTTGCGTTGGTGAGCGCATGAGCACCGCGGCGAACACCACCGACCACCCCGCCGTCGTCGGCAAGCTCTCCACCCTCGACCGCTTCCTCCCGGTGTGGATCGGCGTAGCGATGGTCGTCGGGCTGCTGCTTGGACGCATGATCCCCGGGATGAACGACGCGCTGTCGTCCATCTCCGTGGACGGCGTGTCCCTCCCCATCGCGATCGGCCTGCTGATCATGATGTACCCGGTGCTGGCGAAGGTCCGTTACGACCGGCTCGACACGGTCACCGGCGACAAGAAGCTGCTACTGGGTTCCCTTGCCCTGAACTGGATCCTGGGCCCCGCACTGATGTTCGCGCTCGCCTGGCTGTTCCTCCCCGACCTGCCCGAATACCGGACCGGGCTGATCATCGTCGGACTCGCCCGGTGCATCGCGATGGTCATCATCTGGAACGACCTCGCCTGCGGCGACCGCGAGGCCGCAGCCGTCCTCGTGGCCATCAACTCGGTGTTCCAGGTGATCATGTTCGCCGTCCTCGGCTGGTTCTACCTCTCCGTGCTTCCTGGCTGGCTCGGCCTCGACCAGACCACCATCGAGGCATCACCGTGGCAGATCGCGAAGTCGGTCCTGATCTTCCTGGGCATTCCGTTGATCGCCGGATTCGCCTCGCGGTACTTCGGGGAACGCGCCAAGGGACGCGAGTGGTACGAGACCTCGTTCATCCCGAAGATCGGGCCGTGGGCGCTCTACGGACTGCTGTTCACGATCGTCGTCCTGTTCGCCCTGCAGGGCGACCGCATCACCTCCCAGCCCCTCGACGTCGTCCGCATCGCGCTGCCGCTGCTGGTGTACTTCGCGGTGATGTGGGGCGGCGGATACGCCCTCGGCGCAGCGATGGGACTGGGCTACGAACGCACGACCACCCTGGCGTTCACCGCGGCGGGCAACAACTTCGAACTCGCCATCGCCGTCGCGATCGCCACCTACGGAGCCACCTCCGGCCAAGCCCTCGCCGGCGTCGTCGGACCGCTGATCGAGGTCCCCGTCCTGGTGGGCCTGGTCTACGTCTCGCTCGCTCTCCGCAAGCGCTTCACTTCCTCGCCGTCCGCGACCGCGCCGGTTCCCCAGAGCAAGGAATCGTGATGTCCGAGCACCGCGCACAACCGGAACTGCTCATGCCGCAGGCGGTCCTGACCCGCACCGCGCAGACACTGTCGGCGAAGTACGCCGGCATCTTCTCCCCGCAGACGGTGGAGCGGTACGTCTTCGAGTCCTACACCGCACTGCGCCGCACCTCGAAGATCCACACCCACTTGACCACCCTCGCAGGGCGGTTCGCCGCCGACCGGCTCACCGCACTCGCGCAGTCGACCGGCGACGCCCCGAAGGAAGTGCCGGAAGTGCTGTTCATCTGTGTGCACAACGCGGGCCGCTCGCAGATGGCGGCGGCACTGCTGACCCACCACGGCGCCGGGCGCGTCCATGTCCGCTCCGCCGGGTCCGCGCCCACCTACGCGATCAACCCGGTCGTGGCCGAGGCGATGGACGAGCTGGGCATCGACCTGGGCGATGCGTATCCGAAGCCGCTCACCGACGACGTCGTCGCCGCCGCGGACGTCGTGGTGTCGATGGGCTGCGGCGACGCCTGTGCCGTCTACCCCGGAAAGCGGTACCTGGACTGGGATCTCGACGACCCCGACGGCAAGAACATCGACGAGGTGCGCCGCATCCGCGACGACCTCGACACCCGCATCACCACGCTCCTCGCCGAGCTGAGCGCCCCCGCACACGCCTGACCATCCCCCGCCCTTGAACACCCGAAAGGTGCACTCTCCCATGTCCGACACACCCAGTGTGCTGTTCGTCTGCGTCCACAACGCGGGCCGGTCGCAGATGGCCGCCGGCTTCCTCACCCACCTCGGCGGCGGCGCCGTCGAGGTCCGCTCCGCCGGCAGTGCCCCCGCCGAGACCATCAACTCCGCCGCCGTCGAGGCGATGGCCGAGATCGGCATCGACATCTCCGACCAGTCCCCGAAGATCCTCACTCCCGACGCCGTGGAGACCTCCGACGTGGTGATCACCATGGGCTGCGGCGACGCCTGCCCGGTCTTCCCGGGCGTCAGCTATCGGGACTGGGCGCTGCCCGACCCCGCCGGCAAGGGCCTCGAGGCGGTGCGCCCGATCCGCGACCAGATCAAGGCCCGTGTGGAGGACCTCCTGGTCGAACTCGTGCCCGCAGAAGCGGACGCAGCGCGATGAGCGCCCCGAGTGTGCTGTTCGTGTGCGTGAAGAACGGCGGCAAGTCGCAGATGGCAGCAGGCCTGATGCGCAGGGCCGCCGGCGACGATGTCGAGGTGCACTCCGCCGGCACCGCCCCCGGCAGCTCCGTCAACGCCCTGTCGGCGCAGACGCTGCTCGAGGTCGGGGTGGACCTGTCCGGGGAACACCCCAAGCCGATCGATCCGGAGTTGCTGGCGCGGATGGACTACGTGATCACCCTCGGCAGCGAGGCGACCGTCGACCCGGTCGACGGACCGACCTACCTGAACTGGGACACCGACGAGCCCTCCGCGCGGGGCATCGAGGGCATCGAGCGGATGCGTCTGGTGCGCGACGACATCGCCGCTCGCGTCGACGAACTCGCTGCCCGCCTGCGGGACTGACGCCATCACCGCACTGCACACCGACGGCACGAACCCGATGACCACCACCGATGTTCGGGTGGTGGTCATCGGCGGCGGTCAGGCAGGCCTCGCCGCCGGGTACTACCTCCGCCGAGCGGGCCTCGAGTATGTAATTCTCGACGACCAGCCGGCCGCTGGTGGGTCCTGGCGGGAGTACTGGCCGTCATTGCACCTGTTCTCCCCCGCCGCGCACTCCCGGTTGCCCGGGTGGCCGATGCCCCCGTCTGCACAGGAGTTCCCGCCCGGATCACACGTCGTCGACTACCTCAGCGCGTACGAACAACGGTATGAGCTGCCGGTGCAGCGACCCGTCACCGTGACCGCGGTGCGCCGCAACGGTTTCAGGTACTCGGTCGAGACCACCGCGGGATCCTGGTCAGCGGAGGCGGTCATCAACGCGACCGGCACCTGGTCTCGGCCGTTCTGGCCCACCTACCCCGGCATGCGGACTTTCCTGGGCCGTCAGATCCACACCGCGCAGTACGACGGACCCGGCACCTTCACCGGGCAACGGGTCGCGGTGGTCGGGGGCGGCAACTCCGCCGCGCAGATCCTCTCCGAGATCTCCACCGTCGCCGACACCCTGTGGTTCACCACCAGGCCCCCGCGGTTCCTGCCCGACGACGTCGACGGTCGTGTGTTGTTCGACGTCGCCACCCGCCGCGCCCGCGCACTCGCCGCCGGCGACGATGACACCGGCGGTGTGGCCGGTCTCGGCGACGTCGTCATGGTGCCGTCGGTGCGGGACGCCCGCGATCGCGGCGCCCTACAGGCGCATCCGATGTTCGCCGCACTCACGGCCGAGGGTGTCGTCACCGACGACGGCGGCGCCGAACGGGTCGATGCGGTGGTGTGGTGCACCGGATTCCGGCCGGCGCTGCGGCATCTCCAGCCGTTGCACCTGCCCACCACTGACGGCGGCATCGCGATGGACGGTCTGCACGCCGCCGGCGAACCCACCATGGTCTTTCTCGGCTACGGCGACTGGACCGGGCCCGCGTCGGCAACGCTCATCGGTGTCGGCAGCACAGCACGCCACGCGGTGGAGCACCTCACCGCGACCCTGACGGGCTGATCGGACGACCACGGCGGGGTGGTTCCGTGCGATGGGGGTGAGCCGACGCGGGCGGGCGTCAGCAGCAGGATGTGGCCGTCGACGTCGAGCCGGAAGTGACGCTGGGTGCGGGCGCCGGGATCGGGTGCGATCCGAAGGTGTCGGAGTCCGCGAGAACGGTGTAGACCTCCCAGCGCTCCCCACCGGGACCGGTCACCCACACCTTGTCCTGGGTGGCGAAGCAGCAGGTCGTGCCGATCTCCTCGTCGGTGAACAGCCCTTCGCCGGTCAGGCGGGCGATCTCCTCGTGCACCCGGCTCGACGAGTCGACCTCGACGCCGAGGTGGTTGATGGTGCCGCCCTTGCCGGGGTTCTCGATCAGCACCAGCTTCAAGGGCGGTTCGGTGATGGCGAAGTTGGCGTAGCCGGGCTTGACCTTCGCCGGCGCCACGCCGAAGAGCTTGCTGTAGAACGTGATCGCGGTGTCTATGTCGTCGACGTTGAGGGCGAGCTGAGCGCGAGACATGGCAAACCTCCGAGGTTGCGATATATGTCGAATCAGAGACCACCACAGGGTGCGCCACGTATTCGACATATGTCAAGAACGTTGTAGAGTCGGGTGCGTGCCCAAGACGCTGCCGATCATCGATACCACCACCCCGGTGTGCTGCGCCCCCGTCTCCGCAGCACCGATGGACGAGCATGCCGCGCTCGAGGTGGCCGTGCGGCTCAAGGCGCTCGCGGACCCGATGCGAATCCGCTTGATGTCGTTGCTGCTCACCGATACTGCCGGCGCTGTGTGCACATGCGACCTCGCCGACGCGCTCGGTCTCGCCGAATCCACTGTCAGCCACCACCTCGGACAGCTCCGCAAGGCCGGCATGGTGGTCTCCCAGCGGCGGGGCATGAACGTGTACTACTCCGCGCGCCCGGAGGCACTCGACGCGCTCCGAGTAGTCCTCGACCCCGCGTGCTGCCGCTGACCCGTCGTGCCGTCGACTCGGCCGACTTGCCTTCGAGCTGACTCGAACCTTTAGTGTGCGGTCATGGCCGCTCTGCTGATCTCGCAACTATCCTCGGCGACGGGAGTGCCGGCGACGACGCTGCGCTTCTACGAGAGCGAGGGTCTGCTCCCGGCGGACCGGGCCCCGAACGGGTACCGAATCTACGACGAGCGAGCCCAGCAGCGGTTGGCGTTCATCACCGCCGCGAAGAGCCTGAATCTGACTCTGCCGCAGATCAAGACGATCCTGCGGGTGTGGGAGAACGACTCCTGCGCCGCGGTGAAGTCCGGGCTGCGGCCAGCCCTGCGTGAGCACATCGCCCGAGCGGAGGAGTCGATCGCGCAGCTGACGGTACTGCGGGACGCGCTGACCGGCGCGCTGGACCGTCTCGACGACACTCCCGATGCGTCGACGCCGTGCAACCCACAGTGCAGCTGGTTGGCATCGACGATCACCACACCCGGGCACGTGTCATGACCGGATCGCGGCGGACCTCGGTGGTGCAGTGGTGGGACACCCACCAGATCGGCTTGTACCTCCTCGCTCTCGCCGTCGGTGCCGCAGTGGGCCTCGCTGTTCCCGCCTCGGCGCCGACGTTCGAGCACGCCATCAACCCGGTGCTGATCGTGCTGCTCTACGCCACGTTCCTCGCCGTGCCGTTCGCCGCGATCGGCCGCTCCCTGCGGGATGCCCGATTCACCACCGCGGTCATCGTCCTGAACTTCGTGGTCGTCCCGATCGTGGTGTTCGCTCTGACGCGCATCGTCGCCGCCAATGAGGCGGTCCTGGTCGGGGTTGTGCTGGTGCTGCTCGCCCCGTGCATCGACTACGTCATCGTCTTCAGCGGCCTGGCCGGCGCCGCATCGGAACGCCTGCTGGCCGGGGCGCCGTTGTTGATGCTGCTGCAGATCGCGCTGCTGCCGTTGTGGCTGTGGTTGTTCGTCGGGTCCGACACGGTGTCGATCATCGACATCGCACCCTTCGTCGAAGCGTTCGTCCTGCTCATCGTCATCCCGCTGGCGCTGGCGGCGGCGACGCAGTGGTGGGCGCGGCGCCGACCCGCGGGCGAGCGGCTGATGGAGGTGATGGCGGCGGCGATGGTGCCGGTGATGATGGTGACGCTCGCCGTCGTCGTCGCCTCCCAGATCGACGCCGTCCGCAGCCGCGTCGATCAACTCGCGGCGGCCGCCGCCATCTTCGTGGTGTTCCTGATCGTGATGGCGTTCATCGGTGTCGGCGCCGGGAGAGTGTTCGGGCAGGACGTGCCGGCGACGCGGGCGCTGGTGTTCTCCGGCGCCACCCGCAACTCGCTGGTCGTGCTGCCCCTCGCCCTGGCGCTGCCGCCGGCGTTGAGCCTGGCCGCGGTGGTGGTCGTGACGCAGACCCTGGTGGAGCTGATCGGCATGGTGCTCTACGTCCGCTACGTGCCGCGCCTGGTTCCGGACGCGGTCCCGGACGACAGCACCGCCGCACCGGGGCCCTCGGCGCCGTGACGTACGTGATCGCCGAACCGTGTATCGACGTCACCGACAAGGCATGCATCGAAGAATGCCCCGTCGACTGCATCTACGAAGGCCGACGGATGCTCTACATCCACCCGGACGAGTGCGTCGACTGCGGTGCGTGCGAACCGGTCTGCCCCGTCGAGGCCATCTTCTACGAAGACGACCTCCCCGCCGAGTGGGCCCACTACGTCACCGTCAACGCCGACTTCTTCGACGATCTCGGCTCGCCCGGTGGAGCCGCGAAACTCGGCCCGACGGGCCACGACCACCCCACTGTGGTGGCGTACTCGCGGTGAGAACGGCCATCGGGAGCGTCGGTGACCGTCCCGCACTTCGTCGAACAGCATGGTCGACCTGCAGCAGGGTCGCCGCGCTCATGCTCGTTTGTCGGTGTTCCGGCGGGGTGCTGGTGCGCTGCGGGGGGCTGATCGTGTGGCCGAACGTTCTCGATCCACCGCCTCGATGTCAGCGTTGATCGTTCGACGTAGTTGTCTCAGTGCGAACGCCGACAGCGGCAGACTCGTCGCCAGCGCGATGAGCAGGACGAGCACGACAGGGAGATCGAGACCTGTCAGGGCATCGACGACGACGATTACTCCCGCCGCGACGGCGACGAGAGCCAGACGTGCAGCGTTGTAGGCCAGCACGTGCCGGACGAGCCGGCCTTTCGCTGTCGCGGGTGTCCGGATGAGTGGCATCGTCGTCCTGTCGTCCTGTCGTCCTGTCGGTCATCGGTTGGCGCTTGTCGTCGGCCCGGCCGGCCGACGAGGCGACGTGGTCGCAGGCGTGAGCGGCACTGCGACGTGAGTCAGTCGTGGGGTGCCGCCGGCGGTACCTGCTTGGTTGCTGCGTCCGCGTCCGCGTCCGAGCGTGCCGCGAGTTCGGCGAGATAAGTGTTGTACTGCGCCATCTGGCGCGATTCCGTGTCGGTTCCGAGGGTGTCCGACGGCGCCAGTCTCACGCGCGGCGGGAGCACGTCTATCGGGATCTCCGTGACTGCCGACGCCGGGGGCGGCTCGGTGGTCGTCGTGCTGGTGGAGTCCTCGAGGTGCACGAAGCGGCGGTAGGCGAAGACGACGAACGCGGCGAACAGCGGCCACTGGAAGGTGTAGCCGAGGTTCTGTCCGGTGCCCCCGGTGGAGGTGAACCGGTCCCATTGCCAGTACCCGAGGATCAGGCACACCGTGAACGCCGCGGCGACGAGGACGACGAGGGCGGGGCGTCTCATCGTGGGTTGCGGTGCTCCGTCGTGGCCGGGCGCCGACGCGGCTGTCTCGTGTGGTGCGGAGTTCTGCGCGCGCCCCGGTTCGGCCGGATTCGTGTTCGGTGCGGTGGAGGGGCGGCGGCGGAAGGTGTCAGTGAGCATGATCTTCCGGACCGTTCTGTCGTGGGTGTGTGGTGGTCGTGGGCTCGGGGAGAATCCGGTCGGCGAGGGTGTCGAATTCCGGTCCCCACCCGGCGTGGTCGGTGCGGGCCAGTCCGGCCATCTGCACCTCGGCGTGCCCGGTGCCGGTGGGGCGGATGCGAACGAAGACTCGTCGGCGCCGGATGGTGAGGGAGACGACGAGTCCGAGCATCATGGTGGTGGCGAAGACGAGGACCCATTTCTGGGTGGGGTCGTATCCGACTTGGAGGTTGGCGAACTCTTTTGCGCCGTCGAATCGGACGGTGGTGCCGTCGTCGAGGGTGGCGAACTGGCCGGGGCGCAGGTTGACTCGGTCCTGTTTGACCAGGCGCCCCTGTTCGATCATCGAGGTGCCCAGCGCGAAGATGGACTGGGGGATCCCGGTGTCGAGTCCGGCGTCGCCGCGGTAGATGTCGATGGCCACTGCGGGGTCGGTCATCTCGGGGAATCGGGAGCTCAGGAGGGCGCCGTTGAATTCCGCGGTGGGTGCGAAGAGCCCTTCGATGGCGATCTGGTTGCGGCGCCGCTCGTCCGGGTCGGTGTAGGAGCCGCCGGGTGGGTCGATGCGTAGGGCGCCGCTGCTGAGGAATGTGGTGGCGTCGTCGGGCCGGAATTGTATTGTCTCGGTGCGGGTCTGGCCGTCGGGGAAGGTGACGGTGAAGGTGGGTGCGTAGCCGTGTCCGGTGAGGTACACCCGCTGGTTTCCCAGTCGCAGAGGTGAATTGACTTTCAGTTGGTAGTCGCTCCAGGTGCCGGTTGTCAGGTCGGAGCCGCTCTGGTAGGAGATGTCGGAGGTGAACATCTCGGCCTGCCCGTTCGGCAGGTAGTCGGCGGTGAAGTTCTTCACGCGCACGCAGAACGGGTCCAGGCCGGTTCCGTCGACGGCGCTGCCCGCGCGGAAGGAGTCGTAGACGGCGGGTGAGGTGTTGCAGAACCCGGGTCCGTTGTCGGCGACGACGATCACCGATCCTTCGTAGCCGACGATCTTGCCGATCGCGACGGCGGCGAGGACCCCGACCAGGGAGAAGTGGAAGATCAGGTTGCCGGCTTCGCGGGTGTAACCCTTCTCGGCCGAGACGGTGACGGCGCCGTCGGGCTCGGTCCTGGTCTCGGTCCGCCACCGCGGCAGGTGCGTGCGGATCTCGTCGGCGATCTCTCTGGGCCCGCCGCCGGCGCGGGCACCGCCGCGGTGCAGGGTCAGACGACCGAGGTTGCGCGGCACCGCGACCGGTCGGGCTCGCAGTGCGCGGGCATGGTCGACCACCCGCGGGAGCAGGCAGCCGATGAGGGAGACGAACAGCAGGGTGTAGATGGCGGTGAACCAGGCGCTCGAGAAGACGTCGAACACCCCGAGTGCGTCGAGGGCGGGGCCGATCGCCGGTCGGGACGCGATGTAGTCGGCCACCGCCTGACTGTTGAGGTCTCGCTGCGGGAACAGTGCCCCGGGGATCGCTGCGAGCGCGAGCAGGAACAGCAGGATCAGGGCGGTGCGCATCGACGTCAGGCGCCGCCAGGTGTTGCGGACGGTTGCGGCGGCGCTGCGTGCGGTGGTGGGCCGCGCATCCGGGCGGTTCTGTACGGGCGTCGTCATGTGCCGGCCACCTGCGCGGGTGCACCGGCGGGGTTCGGTGTTCCACGTCGGGTTCGCCGCGCCGCGATGGACGCGGCGATCAGCGCCAGGACGGCCGCTGCGGTGGCGGCGCCTTCGGGTGCGCTGCCCAGTCTGGTCGCGAGAGTCAGCTCGTCGCCGAGGGGCAGGGTCGCCACGAGGGCGGCGGGGGTGAACAGGTCGGTGCGTTGGGTGACCTCGCCGGTGGGGTCGATGATTGCGCTGACACCGCTGGTGGCCGAGACGACCACACTGCGTCCGTGTTCGACCGCGCGCACCCGCGACATCGCCAGTTGTTGGTAGGTCATCTCGGTGCGCCCGAAGGTGGCGTTGTTGGTCGGGACCGCGATGAGCTGGGCGCCGGTGCGGACGGCATCGGTGACGAGCGCATCGAACGCCACCTCGTAACAGGTGGCGACCGCGACACGCAGACCGGCGATCTCGACGACACCGTCACCGTTGCCGGGGACGAAGTTGCCGGCGCGGGCGGCCGACGGGACCAGGGCGGTGACGAGCGGGCGCAGCGGGAGGTACTCACCGAACGGCACGAGCTGGCGCTTGTCGTGGGTGTCCGCCGGTCCGGTCACCGGGTCCCACACCATCGAGGTGTTCGTGGTGGTGCCGTCGCCGCGCCGCAGGACGGCGCCGACCAGGATCGGGACACCCACCGCGCGGGCCGCGCCGGTGATGGCCGCGGCGGCGTCCGGGTTGCGCAGCGGGTCGATGTCCGAGGAATTCTCGGGCCAGATGACCAGGCTCGGGCGCAGCGCCCTGCCCGCGTCGATGTCCGCGGCGAGCTCCAGCGTCCGCGCCACGTGATTGTCGAGCACGGCGCGGCGCTGGGCGTTGAAGTCCAGTCCGGCCCGAGGGACGTTGCCCTGCACCAGCGCGAGAGTCACTTCGCGACGATCGGCGGGAGCCGACTGCGGTGTCGTGGCCGTTGCCGCGGCCGCGGTGAGGGCGAGCACGAGTGCCATCGCGCCGAGTGGGCCGATGAGCTGCGCGACGCGGCGCCGACCCATCACCTCGGCGGCGGCGGCGGTCGTCGCCGCGCCGACGAGGGCGACGACGAAGCCGATGCCCGGAGCGCCCACCCACGCCGCCAGCGGCAACAGGGGACCTTCCGCCTGTCCGAATGCGGTGCGGCCCCAGGGGAAACCGCCGAACGGGACGCGGGATCGGACCGCCTCGGCGCCGACCCAGGCGCACGCGATCCACAGTGGCGCCGCGGGTAGTCGCCACAGCGCGGCCGCTGCTGCACCGAAGAGCGCGACGAAGCCTGCCTGGATGACGGCGAGCGCCAACCACGGTGCGGCGCCGACGTATTCACCCACCCACGGCAGCAGCGGAACGAAGAAGGCTGCGCCGGCCACGGCGCCGTAGGCTGCGCCCGCTCGGACGCCGACTCCGCGCAGGACCGCGGTCAGGATCGCGAGGGCGATGACGGCGAAGAACCACCAGTCGCGCGGCGGGAACCCGGCCCACAGCAGTCCCCCGGACAGGGCTGCTCCGCCGCCGCGGACAAGCAGGGCGCGCAGTGCGCGTGCGCGCAGATCCCCGGGGCGGGCTCCGCTGCGGGCGGGGTCGCCCGCAGCGAGGGTCTCTGTCGTCATGCACTCCCCCGGTCACATCCGTGGACACAGGACGACACCCGCCCCTCAATTACTACGATACATAGTATTTTCGGGTCGGCGGCCTGCGCCTCACGGAACGGGACACACGGTCGACCACAGGCGCGTCGGTGCACCTGCTGCCCTGGTGTGAGAGCGGCGTGATGCGTCCCTGGTCACCAGGACAGTTCGGAGCACCGCCCTTGTCCCTGGACCGGCTCGACCTGGATGGTCGCGTGTTCGAGACCGTAGCGGTCGGCGAGGATCTCCCGCGCCCGGGCCAGCACCGCGGCCGGCTCGACCCCGTCGTGCACCGCCATGTGCGTCGAGGCCACCTCCATGCCCGAGGTGAGGGTCCACACGTGCAGGTCGTGGACGTCCTGGACTCCGTCCACTGCGGCCAGCGCCGCCGTCACCTCGTCGATGTCGAGCCGTGCGGGTGCGTGTTGCAGCAGGATCCGCAGGGCACTGCGCCCGAGGGAGTAGGCGCGGGGCAGCACGAACAGGCCGATGGCGACGCCGATGACCGGGTCGGCGTATCGCCAGCCGAACAGCACGGTGACCAGGCCGCTGATCAGGACTCCGACGGATCCGAGCATGTCGGCCATCACCTCGAGGTACGCGCCGCGCACGTTCAGGCTTTCTTTCGCGCCGCTGCGCAGCAGGAGGAAGGCGGCGATGTTCATCAGCAGTCCGAACGTCGCGACGGCCATCACCGGTACACCCGCCACCTCGGGGGGATCGGAGATGCGCTGGGCCGCTTCGTAGAGAATCCATCCCGCCACGGCGAAGAGCAGGATCGCGTTGAACAACGCCGCGAACACCTCGGCGCGGTAGAGCCCGAAGGTGCGGTCCGAACGCGCCGATCCTCGTCGGGCCAGGGAGATCGCGACCACGGCCATCAGGATGCCGAAGACGTCGGTGAACACGTGCGCCGAATCGGACAGCAACGCGAGCGACGAGGTGGACAGCCCGACCACCACCTGCGTGATCAGCGTGGCGCATCCCAGCCCGACCGCGATCCACAACCGCGTGAGGTGAGCGCCGGAGGCGCTCACCGGATCCTTGTCGCCTACACCGTGTCCGTGTCCGTGTCCCACAGCTCCTCCTTCGTCGACCCTGGTCGGCCGTCCGGACAACATATGCACGGATGCGCATGTATGCAAGGGCCTGCGGGCGGGAGGGCCGCACCTCCACAACAACTATGCTCCGTAGTAGAACAGGGTTCTCGTCGCGGTGTCTCGGTCCCGGGCGCCTGGGACGGGCCACCGAGAAGGGGTGCAGACCGATGCCGACCGACACCGCCCGCAGAGGCGCCGCGCAGGGGCGCCAACTGGTCGCCGCAGCACTGACCGCGGCCCCGGTGATAGCGGGCGTTCTGGCCGCTGCCCTGGCGAGTCGCTCCACGTCGCAGGCGTTGTCCTTGCTGGGGTTGCCCGACCCGGGACTGCTCACCACGCTCGGCATCCCGGCGCTGACCGCCGCCGGGGAGGTCTGCGCCGCCATCGCCGTCGGGTCGTTGCTGCTGTCCGCGTTCGTCCTCCCGCCGCAGCGAACAGGTGTCCTCGACCTCGACGGCTACCTCGCGGCGCGGACGGCGGCGGCGGCGATGTCGGCGTGGGCGGTGTGCGCCGCGCTGCTGGTGCCGCTGACGTTGTCCGATGCCTCGGGTCGACCGATCTCCGAGGTCGCGGCGCAGCCTGCTCTGTTCGCCGCCGCGGTGGCGGACGTGGACACTGCCGCGGCGTGGGCGGCGACCGCGGTACTGGCCGCCGTCGTCGCCGTGATCTGCCGGTCCGCCCTCACCCACGCAGTGATGCCCGCACTGTTCGCGGGCGCGGTGCTCACGCTCATGCCCCGCGCGGTGTCCGGGCACTCCTCCACCGGCGGCGATCACGACATCGCCACCGATTCGCTGATCCTGCACATCGTGGCGGCGGCGGTGTGGATCGGCGGATTGCTCGCACTGCTCGCCCACGCCGGTCGCCGGGGCGACGACGTGGCGCGGGCGACGCAGCGGTACTCGCGCTTCGCGACGGTCGCCTTCGCCGTCATCGCCGTCTCCGGTGTCGTCAATGCCGCGGTGCGCGTGCCGGTGACGGCGTTGTGGGGATCGACCTACGGAATCCTGGTTCTCGGCAAGGCGGCGGCGCTGATCGCGCTCGGCGTCTTCGGGTGGCGCCAGCGACGCCACCTGATCGGCGCACTCTCGCGGCCGTCCGACACGGTCGAGCGCCGCCGCGCCTTCCTGCGCCTGTCGGTCGTCGAGACTTTCGTCCTCCTGGCCACGGTGGCCCTGGCCGTCGCACTGGGCCGGACGCCGCCGCCGGCGCCGGAGGACGAGGGCCTGCCACAGGCCCACGAGGAAGTGCTGGGCTTCGCCCTCGACGGACCCCTCACGGTGGCCCGCGCGGTGTTCGACTGGCGCATCGACCTGCTGTTCGGCTCGGCCGCGGTCCTGGCCGTCGTGATCTACCTCCTTGCCGTCCGCCGTCGACGCCGCCTGGGCCTGCACTGGCGCAGGCGGTGGACCGCCAGCTGGATCGCCGGCGCCGCAGTCATGCTGCTCGCCACGTCCTCCGGCGTCGGGCTCTACGCCCCCGCCGTGTTCAGCGCCCACATCGCGAGCATCGTCGCCACCACGATCCTGGCTTCGATGCTCCTGGTCCTGGGGCGCCCGATCACCCTCGTGGCCTCCGTGACACCGACCGCTGCGCCGCAGGACGGGGCACTGGGGTGGCGACACTTCCTGCGGTCGGTGTTCCACGGTCGGATCGCCCGGTTCGCCTCCTCGCCGTGGGTGTCGGCCACCGTGCTGCTGGTGAGCCTGTTCGTGATCTACCGCGGCGGTCTCTTCGATGCGGCCGCGGACTCCCACGTCGCCGGCATCATCGTCCGCGCCTGGCTGCTGGTCTGGGGACTGGCGTTCTTCTGGTCGACGATCGGCCTCGATCCCGTCCCCCGCCGAGTCGGCGGCCCCACGCGTCTGCTCGCCACCTTCCTGCTCCTGGGCGGTTTCGCGTCCTTCGTCGTCGCCCTGATCGATACCGACACCGCCGTCGCCGCGGCGTACTACGAGAACCTGCGGCTGGAGTGGAACACCGACCTGCTCGCCGATCAGCGCCGGGCGGGCAATCTCGCCTGGGCACTCGGCGAGCTCCCCTTGCTGCTCGCCGCCGTCCTCGCCGCCGTGCGGTGGTCGGCGTCGGATCGGCGGACCGACGACGATGCCGAGGATCGCGAACTCCTGGCATACAACGAGATGCTCGGCGCCCTGCCGACGAACGGCGGTCACGGCCGCGCCGAGACCGACGGGCGCGGTCGACGGGGAACCGCGGCGGCGGGCGCTCCCGAGGACGACTGACCGGCGGCGCCCGACTCGGGAGCGATGGAAAAACTATGCTGAATAGTTGTACTGTGGCCTGACCGTCACCGTTTCGTTACCGAATCACGAGACCCGCACCCCTGAGGATCACGATCTTGGCTCGTCACCGTAAACCCGATCTGCTCGACGAGACGTGGCCCTCCGTACCGACCCGCGGCCCCGGCTGGGGAGCCCCGATCCCGCCCGTGCGAGGCCGCGAACTCGTGCGGGACGCCCCGACGGCCTGCCCACCGACCCGGGGCCCGAGCTGGGACGCCCCGTCGATGTCCGTGTCGGACCGGACCGGGCCGGCCGGGGGCGCCGACCTCGCAGCGCCTCTCCCCTCGGACCGAGCAGCCCGGCGCAGGGACCCGGCGGTGGTGCCCACCACCGCGCCGCACACCGCCACACCGCCCACCACCGCGGCGATCCCGACCCGAGCAGCGGGAACTCCGCGGCGCCGCGGCGCACATCGTCGACCCGCCCCGGCGGTGGGTGGCCGCACCATCGTCGTCTCGATCGCCGTCGGCGCCGTCCTGTCGGCGGCCGCCGGCTTCCCCGAGTCGAGCTCGGCGGCGCCCACCGGGACCGCGGCCGCCGAGTTCGGACCGGCGACCACCCCGAGCACCGCTCCGTCACTCCCTTCTCCTCCGCAGATACTGGCGCTGCCCGACCTCGACCGGACAGCGCGTGAGCTGACCGATCAACTGGCGAAGGGAGGCCTGCGTCAGGCGGAGCAAGCGCTGCGCGAGGCCATCGCCCGCAGGCCGCTGACCGCGTCTCCGGTGTCGGGGACCGTGACCTCCGCCTACGGCCCCCGGTGGGGCAGCACCCACTACGGACTCGACATCGCCAACACCATCGGCACCCCCATCGTCTCGGTCACCGACGGGGTGGTCATCGAGGCCGGCCCGGCGGACGGGTTCGGACTGTGGGTGCGCATCCGCCAGGACGACGGGACCATCGGCGTCTACGGTCACATCGACGAGGCTCTCGTCAGCGCAGGACAACGAGTCGCCGCCGGCGATCTCATTGCTACGGTGGGCAATCGCGGCCAGTCCACCGGCCCGCACCTGCACTACGAGGTGTGGCAGGCGGACGGGGCGAAGTCCGATCCCACCACCTGGCTCGCGGCGCGGGGCGTGAACGTGGGGCAGACGACGAACAGTGCGCAGTGACGGACGGCAGAGAGAACTGACAGTGATGAAGAGGCTCGGCGACCTCGAGGCAGCGGTGATGAACGTGCTGTGGGAGAGCGATACCCCCAGGTCGGTGCACGAGCTGCGGGACCTGCTCAGCGACCGCGACCTGGCCTACACCACCGTCCTGACCGTCGTGACGCATCTGCACGAGAAGGGGTGGGTACATCGCACCAAACTCTCCCGCGCCTACATCTACTCCCCGGTGCAGACCCGCGCCGAAGCGACCTCGCAGGCACTGCGGGACATCCTCGACACCAGCGGCGACTCCGCCGCGGTGCTGATGCACTTCGCGAAGACCGCCACCGCCCGCGAACTCGACGCCCTCCGCACCCACCTCCCCGGGGCGGAGCGATGATCGCCGCGGCGGTCCTGGGAATCGCGGCGTTCACCCTGGCCACCGCCGGCCCCTACTGGCTCGACGCCCTCACCCGGCGTGTGGCCCCGTCCCTCGCTCTCACCGCGTGGATCAGCAGTGTCGCGGCGGTGTTCGTCCTGCTCGCCGCGGCGCTGGTGGTGCTGCTTTGGCCCGATCACGCCCCCGCCGAGGGGCTGGTGGAGCTCGCCGTCTCGTGTGCGAGCAGCCTGCTGCACACCGCACGGCCGTGGGTCGGAGAAGCCGCAGCTCTGACCTCGGCCGCCCTGGCTGCCGGGGCGGCGGTGCGACTGGCACGCTCGGCGCGCTCGCAGCGGCGAGCCCGCAGCCTCGTCCGCGAGCGGCACCGCGACCTGCTCTCGATCGTCGCGCGTGCCGGGAGCGGCCCCGAGCGTGTGCTGTGGTTGGACCACCCGCTACCCCTGGCGTACAGCGTGAGCGGGCGCCCGGGGTTCATCGTCGCCACCGAGGGTCTGCGCGAGCACCTCGACCACGACCAGCAGGACGCCGTGCTGGCGCACGAGCGTGCGCATCTGCACGGGCGGCACCACGCCCTCGTCGCCGCCGCCGAAACCCTCGCCGCCGCCTTTCCCCGCATTCCCCTGTTCGGCGCGGCGCCGGGCGCGATCCGGGTCCTGGTCGAGCATGCCGCCGACCGGAGCGCGGCCGGCGCGACCAGCGCCGCCGCGGTGAGCTCAGCCCTGGCCACCGTCTCCGGCGCGGAGTCGATCCGCCCGTCCTGGGCGTTGGGGCTGATGAACGAGACCACGCGCGACCGGATTCGACGACTCGACGGGTCGATCACGCACACCACCTCGACCGCCCATGCTGCCGTCGCCGTCCTGCCGGTGCTCGTCGTCGCCGCCGCGGCCCTGACATTGAGCACCTTCTCGGCGCTGCTCTGCCTGGTCCTGCAGTCCTGACCCGAAAACTACGCCGCATAGTATTTCCGATACGCTGGGTCCGCGGCGCCGCCGCCCGGTAAGAGGGACGCCCCCCCTTCCCGACCCCGAGACCCGCGACGCCCACCGTGTGGGGTGCGCGTCGGTCGCCGCGACAGATGAAGGACGTACCGGTGAAACGCAGTGTCATGGCCCTGATGTTGGCGGTCGGTCTCGCGCTGCTCGGAGCAGCGCCCGCCGCGGCGCACAGTGAACTGATCAGCTCCAACCCCGAAGCCGGTCAGGCACTGGACTACGCCCCCATCGGGGTCGAACTGGTCTTCAACCAGGACATCAACGAATCCTTTGCCACGGTCAGCGTCGTGGGACCGGGCAACGAGCAGTGGGCGCAGGGCGACACCGATGTCGACGGCCCCACCGTGACGGTGTCGGTACGCGAGGGCGCCCCCGTCGGCCGCTACACCGTCGGTTACCGCGTCACCTCAGCCGACGGTCACCCCATCACCGGCTCGTACGACTTCACGGTGACCTCCCTCGACCCGGTCGACGCCCCCTCGTCGCCCTCCCCCACCGACGCCCCTGCTGCCGCGGGCGCCGCCGCGACACCGACGACCACCGCCGCGCCGGCCTACGACCCGCGAGATCCCGCGGCCAGCGAAGGCGAACGCGAACCCAAGCAGGACACCGCGGTGCTGTTGACCACGCTGGGTATCGCCGTCCTCGGGTTGGGAGCGATCGCCGTCACGTTGGTGATCCGCAAGAAGAACAAGCCGTGACGCCGCGCAGATGACGTCGTCGATCGTCGACCTCCCACAGGCTCCCCCGGACCTCGGCGCGCTGCTGTCGTGGGACGTGCCGCCGCTACCGATCCTCCCTCTGGCCGCCGCCGTCATGGCGGGCCTGTACTGCTGGGGTGTGTACCGGGTGCGGCGGACCGGGCGGGCGTGGCCGCGGTGGCGTACGGCGAGCTTCCTCGCCGGGTGTGCGGCGTTGGCGGCGGTGACGGGTCTGCAGATCGAACGCTACGGCTACGAAGTGTTCAGCATCTTCATGTTCCAGCACCTGACGCTGTCGATGGCGGTCCCCCCGTTGCTGGTGGTCGGCTCGCCCGGCAGGTTGCTGCTGCGCAGCGCCGCGCATCACGGAGCGGGTCGGGCCGTGCTGGTCGCGGCGCTGTGGGGACTGCGCAGCCGAGCGGGACGTCTCGCGCTACATCCCGGAGTGACGATTCCGCTGTTCCTGTTCAGCTACTACGGGCTGTATCTGTCGTCGTTGTTCGACGCGCTCGCCTCGACCGTGCTCGGGCACACCTCCATCGAGGTCTTCTTCCTGCTCAGCGGGCTGGTGTTCATCGTCCCGGTGCTGGCGGTCGGGCCGCTGCCGATCCGGCAGAGCTACCTGGGTCGGCTGTTCGATCTGTTCGTCGAGATGCCGCTGCACGTGTTCTTCGGAGTCATCCTGATGATGTCGACGACCCCGATGCTCGCCACGTTCGCTTCCCCGCCGGAGGACTGGGACCTGGATCCGGTGGCCGATCAGAAACTCGCCGGAGCGTTGGCGTGGTCGTACGGTGAACCCGTCGCACTGCTGGTTGTGGTGATCTTCTGCATCGCGTGGCACAAGCACGAGACGTCGAGATCGGCGCCGTCGTCGACGCACTCGGACGACGATTCCGCACACCTGGCGTACAACGCGTATCTGCACTCCCTCGCCACCGGGGAACGCCGCGTCCGGTGACCGGCTCGAACTGCCCCCCGCCCGCGCCGGTACCGAGGGCCGACCGTGGTGAACGATCCCGGGAGTCACACCATCGACACAGTCGTCGAACGGCGACGGTGCGCGGTCCGGGCGGCGGGGTGCAGGTCAGATGGGCAGGATCACCGAGGTGACGAACTCGTCCCGGATCCAGCTGATGAACACACTCCACACTCCGGTGACGAGTGCGACCCCGACCGCGATCATGATCAGCCCGCCGACGGTCTTGATGGTCCGGGTGTTGCGGCGCAGCCACCCGATGCTGCGGACCGCCGAACTCGACCCGAACGCCAACGCGAGGAACGGGAATCCGAGGCCGAGGCAGTAGGCGGTGATCAGCAGCACCCCCCGCGCCGCCGTGGCGCCCTCGGTGCCGGCGGCGACGGAGAGCACACCGGCGAGGGTGGGGCCCAGACACGGCGTCCATCCCAGCGCGAACACTCCGCCGAGCAGCGGGGCGCCGGCCAGCGACGAGATCTGCCGCGGCGCGAATCGGGTGTCGCGTTGGAGCGCCGGAACGAATCCCAGGAAGGTCATCCCCATGACGATGGTGACCACACCCCCGATCCGTTGCAGCAGCTCCTGATTGAGCCGCAGGGTGCCGATGACACCGAACACCGACACCGTCGCCAGCACGAACACCACGGTGAATCCGGCCACGAACAGTGCCGCCGCCCCCACCACCCGCCACCGGGACGCCAGGGTGGGCGCCGCGCCGCCGGCGGCGTTCCCGCCGGCCGCGCTGTTCGCGGTCGGCTGGTCTGCGCCGGAGATGCTGGCCAGGTAGGACACGTATCCGGGAACGAGCGGGACCACGCACGGGGAGGCGAAGGAGACGAGGCCGGCGAGCACGCACGCCGCTACAGCCAACAGAAGCGGCCCTGTCGCGGCGAGGTCCTGGAATCGTGTTCCGATGTCCTGCGCCAGGAGCTCGTTCACTCGGCCGCCACCCGTTGGACGACGGGCAGCAGGTCCTCGGCCAGCAGCGCCCGCATGAACACCGCGGCCACGCGGTGCTCGCGGTCGAGCACCAGCGTCGAGGGGATCACGCTGGCGGGGTAACTGCCGCCCAGGGCGGTCAGCGTGCGCATCGCGGGGTCGTAGATCGAGGGGTACGAGACGTTGTTGTCGACCACGAAGTCCTGCGCCTTGTCCTGCTGCAGGTCGCGGACGTTGATACCGAGAAAGTTCACACCCAGGTCGCGGGTGCGCTCGTAGACCTGTTCGAGGTCGTCGGCTTCACCGCGACAGGGTCCGCACCACTGGCCCCACAGGTTGATCACCACGACGTTGCCGGCGAAGTCCGACACCGAGGTGACGGCGGCGGGGTCCATCAGGTCCGGTCCGCTCATGGGTCCGATCGCGCCGCGGGAGTCGGGTGGGTCGTAGAAGATGTCGGTCTGTCCGCCGGGGGCGACGAAATCGAACGTGCCTCCGGAGGCGACCGCGTCCGAGCCGCCGGCGCAGCCCGAGAGCGCCAGCACCACCGTCATCGCCGCCGCCGCGGCGCCGACGATCCGCCGGGGCACCCGGCGTCCTGTAGCCGAACGGCGGGCGTTCATGCGAGCGTGCTCCAGTACGACCAGAACCGCACTGCGATCAGCCCGGCGAGCGTGAGGAACCACAGGGTCAGCGGAACCGAATGCGTGCGCACGAGCGCTCTCGCCCACCCGGGTCCGCCGCGGGCGGTGGTGAGGCGGTCGAGGTTGGTCAGGGTGACGTACCAGAACGCCGGCACCGTCACCGCCCACACCACCATGCAGTACGGGCACAGTGCGCCGATCTCGTACAGGCTCTGACCGATCAGCCAGTGCACGAACACCACGGCCGCGGTCATCGCCACCTGCACCACTGCCCAGAACCACCAGGACAACACTGCTCCGGCGAGCAGCGCGACGCCGACGGCGCCCAGTGCGGCGAATCCCCCGACGCCGATCAGGGAGTTGGGAAATCCGAACACCGACGCCTGCTCGGTGCTCATCACGGACCCGCAGTTCAGGACCGGGTTGATGCTGCACGTCGGGACGTAGGACGGGTTCGACGCGAGGGTGAACTTCTCGACCGTCAGCGCGAAGGCGGAGGCGAACCCGAGCGCTCCCGCGGCCAGGAGCAGCCACGGCAACAGCCGCGCGAACGGCCGCGTCGGTGGCGGCGCGGGCGCGGCGGCGCGGTCAGCGCAGAGCGGCGTCGAGGGCATCGGTGAGATCACTGATGTCGGTCGCCTCGACGCGGACGCCGTCGACGAAGAAGGTCGGGGTTCCCTGCACTCCGAGCGCTTGCCCGTCGGCCACGTCCGCGCGGATCCGCTCGAGCGTCGCCGGGTCGTCGTAGGCAGCGTCGAATGCGGTCATGTCCAGGCCCAGTCCGGCGGCGAACTCGCGGAACAGGTTGTCCATGGGTGCCTGCTGCTCACCCCACTGCGCCTGCGTCTCGTACATCCGCTGATACATCGCTTCGAACCGGCCCTGCTGAGCGGCGGCCTCCACGGCACGTGCGGCGCGCTCGGCGTTGGCGTGCGACGGGATCGGGAAGTATCGGACGACGAAGGTGACCGTGTCGCCGTAGGTCTCGCGCAGCTGCTCCACCGCCGGGTACGCCGCCCGGCACGCCTCGCACTCGAAGTCCAGGAACTCCACGAACGTCGCCCTGCTCTCCGGTGGGTCGCTGAGGCGGTGACTGTTCTCCCGCACCGCCACCGCCGCCGGGTCACCGGCGGCGTCCTCGGCCGCCGCCGCAGCATCGGAGTTGTTCGAGCTCCAGAACACGAACGACGCGAGCGCGACAGCGAACACCGCGATCAGGACGATCGAGACCTTGACGGACCGAGTCACGCTCCACTCCTTTGCACTGACGACGCGCCGGCTACCGGCCGCTCATTCAAATACTACGTGGCATAGTAATTGACGTGATTCGGCGGGCGGCGACGGGCCCCTCGGCCATCGGATCGTTCCACACCGATCACACCGGATCAGACTGCTATCATCGTCGGATGACGATTAATTCTGGTGCGTGTCTGTCCGGCGGCACCGCGTCGGCACTCGATGCCGCGGTGTCGCTGTTCCACAGTCTCTCCGATGCCACCCGTCTGGCCATCGTGCGTCGACTCGCCGATGGCGAGGTACGCGTGGCGGACCTGGTCAGCGAATTGGGGCTCGCCCAATCGACGGTGTCGGCGCACATGGCGTGCCTGCGGGACTGCGGCCTGGTCACCGGTCGCCCCCAGGGCCGACAGGTGTTCTACTCCCTCGACCGGCCGGAACTGCTGGACCTGCTCGCCTCGGCCGAGAACCTCCTCGCCGCCACCGGGAACGCGGTGGCACTGTGCCCGAACTACGGCACCGAGTCCGCCGGGCCGGCGGTGATCGCATGAGCGACGCGTGCGGCTGCGGCCACGACGAACCCCGCCCGGACGGCGACGAGGAGCACGAACCCGACAAGCTGTGGCAGATCACCGAGATCCGCGCCGCCGCACTGGCCGGTGTTCTCCTGGCGGCAGGATTGATCGTCGGGTGGACCGGCGGACCCGATCGCGTCACCCTGGTGCTCGAATCGCTCGCGCTGATCGTCGCCGGCTACACCTTCGTCCCGTCGACACTCCGGCGCCTGGCCCGCGGCAAGATCGGCGTCGGCACCCTGATGACCATCGCGGCGGTCGGCGCCGTGATCCTCGGTGAGGTCGGCGAGGCCGCGATGCTCGCGTTCCTCTTCGCCATCAGCGAAGGCCTCGAGGAGTACGCGGTCGCCCGCACCCGGCGCGGTCTACGGGCACTGCTGTCCCTCGTTCCCGACACCGCCACGGTCCGCCGGCACGGCCGCGAGCAGTCGGTGTCGCCGACCGAGTTGATGCTCGGGGAGATGATGATCGTCAAGCCCGGTGAACGCATCGCCACCGACGGCACCATCCGCCGCGGCACCACCGCACTCGACACCTCGGCGATCACCGGCGAATCGGTGCCCGTCGAGGCCGGGCCCGGCGACGACGTGTACGCCGGGGCCATCAACGGGACCGGCGTCCTCGAGGTGGAGGTCTCCGCACGCGCCGAGGACAACTCGCTGGCCAAGATCGTCCGGATCGTCGAGGCCGAGCAGTCCCGCAAGGGTGAGGCTCAGCGGCTGGCCGACACGATCGCCAAGCCCCTGGTACCGGCGATCATGGTCGCCGCCGCCCTCATCGCCGCCGTGGGCAGCCTGCTCGGCGAACCACGGGTCTGGATCGAACGCGCACTGGTCGTCCTCGTCGCCGCCTCACCGTGCGCACTGGCCATCGCCGTCCCGGTCACCGTCGTCGCGGCGATCGGCGCCGCCAGCAAACTCGGCGTCCTGGTCAAGGGAGGCGCAGCCCTCGAAGCGCTGGGCCGCATCCGCGCGATCGCGCTCGACAAGACCGGCACCCTGACCCGCAACAAGCCGGTCGTCATCGACGTCGCCACCGCCAACGGTGCGACCCGCGAGCAGGTCCTCGCCGTGGCCGCAGCGCTGGAAGTGCGCAGCGAGCACCCCCTGGCCGCGGCGATCCTCGCCGCCGTCGACAACCACACTCCCGCCGAGGACGTCGTCGCCGTCACCGGCGCCGGACTCACCGGGCGCCTCCGCGGTACCGACATCCGACTCGGGCGGCCCGGGTGGATCGACCCCGGCCCGCTGGCCGCGGACGTGGAACGGATGCAGCACGCCGGAGCCACCGCCGTGCTCATCGAACAGGACGGCCGCCCCCTCGGCGCGATCGCGGTCCGCGACGAACTGCGACCCGAAGCCGCAGAAGTCGTCGCCGGTCTCCGCCGCGACGGCTACCACGTCGCGATGCTCACCGGGGACAACGAACGCACCGCCCGCGCGCTGGCCGCCGACGTCGGTATCGAGGAGGTCCACGCAGATCTGCGACCGGAGGACAAAGCACGCATCATCGGCGACCTGAAAGGCCGCCGGTCGACCGCGATGGTCGGCGACGGCGTCAACGACGCCCCCGCACTCGCCACCGCCGACCTCGGAATCGCCATGGGCGCCATGGGCACCGACGTGGCCATCGAGACCGCGGACGTCGCCCTGATGGGTGAGGATCTGCGGCACCTGCCGCACGCCTTGGCTCACGCGCGCCGATCCCGGCGCATCATGTTGCAGAACGTCGGACTGTCGCTGGCGATCATCATCGTGCTGATGCCGCTCGCCCTGTTCGGGGTCCTGGGTCTGGCCGCGGTGGTGCTGGTGCACGAACTCGCCGAGATCGTGGTCATCGCCAACGGCGTCCGCGCCGGCCGCACCCACCCCCTGCCCGCCGCAGCGGTGCCCGCACCTGCCCCGGCAGCAGCCGAGGCCCGCACATGAGCCCGGACCCCACATCGGGCCCGACGGGCCCGATGCCGGCGGTCTCGACCGGGGGCCGCTCGGCGACTCGATCCCGGTGGACCCTGACGATCGTCGTCGCTGTCCTCGTCGCGGCTGCACTCGCGGCCGACCCCGTCGCCCGCCGCGCACTCTCCGACGGCCGCGTCGTCGACCTGGGGTTACTGCAACTCAAGCTCGCCTACAACAGCGGTGTCGCCTTCAGCGTCGGCAACGGGTTGCCGCCGTGGGTACTCATCGCCGTCACCGCCACCATCACCGCCGCCATCGGCGTCTACGCGTGGCGCACCGTCCCCGCCGGGTCACCGACCGGGACCGTGGGACTGGCGGCGATCGTCGCCGGTGCCGCCGCCAACGTGATCGACCGCGCCGCCGACGGCCGCGTCACGGACTATTTCCACACCGGCTGGTGGCCCACCTTCAACCTCGCCGACACCTACCTCACCTGCGGAGTCGTACTGGTCATCATCGCGACCCTGCGAGAGGGCAGGACGCACTCCGATCCCGCTCCCCCGCAGGAGCCATCCGCATGAGCGCGTCGCGACGTCGACGACGGGCCTCCGCAGCCACGCTCGAACACGCCGCCCGGGGCGCCCGGGGCGCCCGGTCATCCTGTCGTCACGCGGTGCGGCAGTGATCACCACCATCGCCGCGGCCGTCGCCATGTTCGCCGGCACCAACATCGACGACATCGTCGTGCTGACCGTGCTGTTCGTCGCCTCCGCGAGCCAGGGTCGGCCACGGGCCTGGCAGATCGTCGCCGGCCAGTATCTCGGCCTGATCACCCTCGTCGCGATCAGCGTCGTTGCCGCACTCGGACTGGTCATCGTGCCGCAGGACTGGGTCGGGCTGCTCGGTGTGCTGCCCCTGTCGCTCGGCCTGTGGACACTGATCCGCGGCCTGCGCAGCGACGACGACGACGAACCCCCGGTCGCGGCGACCGGAATGGCCGGTGTCGCCGCCATCACCATCGCCAACGGCGCCGACAACATCGCCGTCTACACCCCCGTCTTCCGGACACTCGGGGCGCCACAGACCGCGCTCACCATCGCCGTGTTCCTGATCTGCGTCGGAATCTGGTGCTACGCCGGCAGCGTCCTGGGAACACGCAGAAAGGTCGTCGACACTCTCGAACGGGTCGAACACTGGCTCGTACCCGCGGTGTTCATCGGCTTGGGTATCTTCATCCTCCTCGAATCCGGAGTACTCGGCCGACTTGTCGCCGCCGCGTCCTGACCCGCATCCGCTCACCCGTCGGCTTTGGGCGCCGTTCCATGAACTGCTGGGCCCCGGCTCGCGGGATCATCGCGCCCCGGCACGGTTCGGATTCCGCGGTCCGCTAGCCCGGCGGCGCCACGTCGATGCTGTCGATCTTGCGCAGGAGCTCCTCGATGCGGTCGTCGACCTCGTCGAGTCGTGCACCCACATCCGACAGTCGCTGGTGAGCGCGCCGACGCGCCAGGGTTCCGTGCGCGTAGTAGTTCTCATCGAGGACGAAGTCGTCCTCGAACCACGGGTCGGCAGTGTCGGGGACTTCGCCCGGCCCCGTGATGCGTCCGCGATGAGTCGGCGACTGCCCTGTCAGGTGTGCTCTCGCAAGGATCGACGCTGACCTTCCGGTCAGCGGGTCCGGCGCCCACGGGGTGTGGCCCCAGCGGTCGATGCGCACCAAAAGCGGGTCGTTCGCGCGCGCCGCCGGGATCAGTTCTCTCGCGTCGCCGGTCCTCGGGGCCCCTGCACGAGCCGGGTCGAGAGCGTCGGCCATCATCCGATTCGTCACAGCACCGTCGAGAATCGACTGAACCTGCGCCCACCGCCGATAGATCGCGACCGGACCGTGACCGCTGCGGTCACCGAACAGATCTTCCGTGATGCGATGGTTCCCACGGACGACGAGGTCCGCGCCGTCGATGGTGATGTCGCCGCGCCGCAACACAGTGATCTCGGTGGAGGTCATTCCGGATGCGACCAGCGTCAGGATCATCGCGTCGCGGCGGCCGAACAACGCGTGAGGCCAGCCGTGCGTCGGGATCGTCTCGATCATCGACGTCGCCGCCGCGCGGAAGTGAGCGGTGAGTTCGCGGCGGCGCCCGTTCACCGCCAGCCGGATCGTCACCGCGTGTCCGGGCTCGGGCAGTCCACTGCGCCGGTGCACGGCGTCGATGTCGGCGACGCGGCGTCGCTGCGTGGACGCCGCCGCCGGATGAGCGGTGAGGAACTGCGCGAGCGTGGACGGGTCCGCCGGCAGAGCCGGTCGCTCGGTGGCGGCGCACCAGTCGCGGAACAGTGCCCACGTCGACGAACCGGATCGGTCGAGGCCCGCCGGGCCGAGCGCGCCCCCCAGCTCCTGACGGTCCGCGTTCACAGGCCCAGCCTGGTGACGGCGTTGCCGATCAGGGGTGCGTTCTCGCGGGCGTAGATCTCGACCATGCCGGGGGTGGTGTGCCCGGTCTGACGCATGATGGCGTGGGCGTCGGCCCCGTTGCGGAAGGCCTGGGTGACGAACCCTGCACGCAGCGAGTGCCCACCCAACTGGGCGACCGTGTGATCGTCGTAGCCGGCGTCGGCGGCGCGGCGCCGGATCGCCGCGTGCACCGCAGCGCCCGACAGTGCCGTCGTCGAGAGGTTGCCGTTCTTGCGGATGGACCGGAACAGTGGCGCTCGCCCGCTTGCGGTGGGCAGCGGACCTCGGCACACGTGCACCTCGAACGGGACTGCGCGGCCGAGCAACCGGATGACGGCCACCCGCCCACCCGCATCGAACGAGGCCACCACTTGCAGCCACCGGATCCACGCGCACACCGGGCACGTGCGGTGCTGGTCGGTGAACGGCAGCGCCTTCACCGACCCGACGCCGTCCTGGTCCGTCTTCGAGCGGCGGATCCGCACATGGGCGCCATCGAGGCGGTCACGGCGAACGTCCCGGCATTCGAGGTCGACGAGTTCGCTGCGCCGGAACGCCCCGGTGTAGCCCATCACCAGCAGCGCCGAGTCTCTTCTCTCCAACACCTCCGATGCCCACCCCGCTGCGCTGCGGCGGGCGTGATCGACGATGATGGTGATGTCCGCGGTCACCAGCGGTGCGCGCGGATTCCGGGGCCGGTCCCCCGCCGCGGCATAGTCGCGGCGAATCCCGGCGAGCGTCGCCCGCACCATCTCGTGGCCGCATGGGCTCTCGCATCCGGTGCCGCGATGCTGGTCGGCGATCGCGGCGACCCATTTCCCCAGCGTCGCCGGCGCGTAAGACCGCGTCCCGTCGGCGGTGACCGTGTCGGCGGCTTCGACCAGGTACGCCGCGACGGTGGCCGGGTGCGCCGGCAGCGGACGGTGCCCGGCGCGCCCACACCAGCTCTCGAAGCGTCGCCACGACGAGGAGTAGGCGCGGCGGGTTCCCACAGACCGCGCCGAGGCCATCGACCGCTCGATCCGCGCGGCGACGTCGGTTGTCAGGTCCGGGAACGTCGCCGCAGCGCCTGCAGGAACGACCGGAACGGGCCTCGAGGTGTCGCCGGGCTGCTGATGTGCCATGTCCGGCACTGTAGGCGGCCCCTCCGACACCCCTCGTGCACCCGAAAGTGCGCTGAACTGGTCATTCGGCGAAGACGATGCGGGAAAGGAAATTCTCGTCGGTCACCGCCCAAATGCAGTCAGTGACTACGCGCAACCGATTCCGAACGGCGCTCCGGGAATCGCTGTAGGTTCTCGGATTCGGTGTCAGTTTCTCAATTTCATGTCAGTCGCCTGTCAGCGGCGTGTCGGTTTCTCAAATTCGTGTCAGTAGCGGGACCCTGAAAAAGTGCCCCGGACCAGCGAGGTTGAGGTCAGGTACGTGCAGGAATCAGGTGATCCTGTCGCGACGACCCTCGCTGCGGCAGATCCCTATCGGATGATCCTGGGCCTGCCGGTACGGAAAGTCCGCAGTCACCCCCATCAGCGCCACTATTCCGGGATGTTCTGGTCGGCCACCAACCGTGGCCACGTCCTCTACGAGAGCCGACTCGAACTGGACCGGTTGTGGCTGGCGGACTACGCACCGGAAGTGGTGCGGATCGCCGCACAGCCGATGTGGCTGTGCGGCCCGGACGGGAAGACCATGCGTCGGCATGCGCCCGATCTGCTGCTCCAACGCACAGACGGCGGATTCACGGTCGTCGACGTCAAACCCGCCGAGTTCGCCCGTCGCGACGCAGTTGCGCAGGTGTTCGCCTGGACCGAACGACTGTGTTCGAGTCGGGGCTGGTCGTATGAAGTGTGGACCGGTGCAAACCCAGTAGTGCTGGCGAACCTCCGAATCCTCGGGGGCGCTCGTCGTAGCGAGTGGATCGACCCCGCGGTGATGAGGGCACTCGACAGCGTCGCAGTGCCCGGGATGACCCTCGACGACCTCGCCGCATCGGTGAACAGGCCCGGCTCGCGAATCGCGGTGCTGGCGAAGCTGTGGTCCGGTCTGTGGTCGGTGGACCTGACGGTGCCGCTGTCCGGACAGTCGCAGGTGTCCGGTGTAAGGAGCACGCCGTGACCAACATCGTCGAACTACGTGCAGGAATCAAGGTCTGGCTCGACGGCTGCTCATGGGAAGTCGTGGCGCTGCAGGGACACGATGTCACCCTCCGGTCCGGAGAGCGGATGCAGCGTGTCGCGGTCACCGAGATCGCGGCACGGGGAACAGCGATCTCACCGCCGGACGACACCGCCTCCGCTGACCCTGCTGCCGTAGTGCTCTCCTCGCTGACCGCAACCCAGATTCAGGAACTGGAAACACGAGCCGAACACGTCCGCGGCATCCTGACCGAGGTTGCGACCTCCGGCGCCGAACTCGAATCGGTGTTGGCCACCAGAGCGGCGGAACTTCACGTCTCTGTGCGCACCCTGTACCGCTGGATCGCCGGATACCGCGCGGCAGGAGTTGCCGGACTCACGGACAGTCGGATCCGTAGCCGCTACGCCACCAGTGTCGATCACCGGTGGGACGCAGCATGTGTGCGGGTGCTCGATAGGTACGTCACCGTCTCGACCCCGACGATCGGCGCGGTCATCGATGCCGTTGCCAAGGACCTGGAAGCAGAATTCGGGCCGGGCATGGTGCCGTTGCCCTCCCTGAGCACGGCATACCGGCGGGTGAAGACATTGTCGAAGGGGCGGCACGCGTTCGGTAGCGCGAAAGGCCGGCGGTCGGTGGCGGACCGGCCCCGCGGTGTCCTCGGCCGACTGCGCGCGACCCGTCCGGGGGAGTACGTGGTGCTCGATACCACCGCGCTGGATGTGTTCGCGATGGAACCGGTCACCATGCGCTGGGCTGGGGTGGAGTTGACCGTGGCGATGGACCTGTTCACCCGCTGCATCCTCGGACTGCGCCTGACACCGCTATCGACGCGGTCCCAGGACGTGGCGAATGTGCTGTACCAGTGCATCACTCCCGCCCGCGACACCGACCCGACTGCGGATCAACTCTGGCCGTATCACGGGGTGCCGCGAAACCTGCTCGTCGGCACCGAGTCCCCGGACGGGATCTCCCAGCGACGCGTCGGGGATCTACCGGCATGTCTGCCCGAGGCGATCGTCGTCGATCACGGCAAGCAGTACCTGTCCTCTCATGTGATCGGAGTCTGCGCCCGACTGGGTATCACCGTTCAGCCGGCGATCCCGCACAAGCCCACCGACAAACCCACCGTCGAACGCTTCTTCCGCACCCTGCGCGAATCACTGCTACAGCACCTGCCCGCCTACAAGGGCCCGGACGTGTACTCACGGGGCAAAGACGTCGAAGACGCCGCGTTCTACTACGCCAGCGAACTCGAGCAGATCATCCGGGAATGGGTGGGCCGGGTCTATCACCACACCCGACATGACGGGCTGTGCGTGCCGGAACTGCCGCGGGTGGGGTTTTCGCCGAGCGAGATGTTCGAGATCGGGGTCGCCAAATCGGGTGGTCTGCTGTTGCCGGCGAATCCGGATCTGGCGTATGAGTTCCTCGATGTGCGTTGGCGTACGATCCAGCACTACGGCGTCGAGGTCGACGGACTGCGTTACGACGGATCCGGGCTCACCTTGTATCGCACCACCCGTTCGCCGTATGGCGGTGTGCACGCCGGCAAGTGGCCGATCTTCGTCGACAATCACGACATCCGGCACGCCTGGTTCCAGGACCCGGACAGCCACCGTTGGCATCAGTTGGTGTGGGAGCACGGCGCTTGCCTGAACCAGCCGTTCAGCAGGGACGCCGCCGACTACGCCAAACGCATCGCCGTGCGCGAGCATCGCCACTTCGATCCCGCCGCCGCGGTACGGGATCTGCTGCTCGCGTGGAGCCGAGACGACGTCGCGACACGCCGCGACCGCGCCCTGGCCCGCCGACTCAGTGCCCACCGCCCGCATCCGGAAACCGAAGGACAGCAGTCCGGTATCGACGACGAACGCGACACTGCGTCCGTGCCGGGCGTCGCCGAGCTGCTCGACGAACTCGCCACCAGTCGAACTCAACGGTTGGAGGTGGTCGACGACGTCGACGTATTCGACCGGTACTACGCGGAGCATCCCGACGAAGACGTGTTCGAGGTGTTCGACGAATGAACCCCTGGGCCACCTGGCTGGCAACGTATGGCACTGTCCGCTACCAGCTCTCCCGCAAACAGGGCTGGCACGCCTTCGTCACCGCCCCACCGCGTGAACCGTTCGAGGTCCTCTCCCGCACCGCGATGTCCCGACTGTCGCAGGAGGAGCTCGAGGACTACAACGAAGCCCGGATGGTGTGGAACGCGAACCTGCCGACGATCAAGACCAGCCAACTCGCCGCCGCCTACGGGATCTGCGATCAGGTGATGGCCTCGGCGTATCGGGACGGCGACAAGCTGCGCGGCTCGGTGGTCATCGACGCCGAACCCGGCCTCGGCAAGACCACCATCGCCACCCGCTATGCCCGCGACGTCCACCGGCGAGTTCTGCGCCGCGACGGACCCCTCACCGTGGAGGGGCATCAACGGTGGCCGGTGGCGTTCATCCCGCTCAGCGCCGGGGTCACCCTCAAAGGCCTCAATCAGCAGATCCTGCGGTTCTACGGCCATCCGGCCGTGGACCGTGCCTCCACCTCGAAACTCGGGGCCTTGGCGGTGGACTGTGTCACCTCCTGCGGTACCCGGTTGATCGTGCTCGACGATCTGCACTTCGTCGACTTCCGGCACCGCAACGGCCTGGAGGTATCGAACCATCTCAAGGGTTTGGCCAACGACATGGCCGCTACCTTCATTTACGTCGGGGTGAATCTGACCGCCAAACGCTTCTTCGACGAAGGCCTGCTCGGCGAGCACACCGTCTACGCCCAGACCAGCCGCCGCGCCACCCGCTGCCCGGTTGCCCCGTTCAGCATCGACACCGACACCGGGATGCGCGGCTGGCTCGCGCTGCTGCGCACCGCCGAAGAACACCTCACCCTCGCCGGCAGCCATGACGGGATGCTGTGCGAGCATGCTCGGCTGCTGCACCGCCGCACCCAGGGGCGGATCGCGTCGTTGACGAATCTGCTCGACCGGATCTCGTATCTCGCGATCGTCACCGGCGTCGAAGCCGTCACTGCTGAGTTGATTACGACCGCGACCGTCGACAATGCCAGCGAATCCGCCGCCCGCACCGGCTGATACCGGCTGGTCCCGCCCTGGCCGGCTCAGTGGTTGGGGAACCACTATGGCCACGATAGGAGTCGACCGGTGGCCGATCACCGTGCAACTACATCCCGCCGAGTATCTGCCGGGCTGGCTGATGCGCGTCGGCTGTCGCTACCAACTGACCCCGATCCAGATTTTGCGCGAGCTCCGTGTGCCGCGGAGCCCGACCGGATATCACCTCGTTCTCGAGCACCTGAGCCTGCACGCTCGGTGGATCGCCGCTCACCTCGGTGTCCCTGCCGGTGACCTGCGCGCCGCCCTGTGGGGCCGGCCGATCGATGCCGCCGCGGCACGGTACCTGGTGCACCACCGCCACATTCGGCCCGACCGGGGAGGATCGCGTTTCTGTGCCCGATGCCTGGCCGAACCCGATCCGTGGTGGCATGCAGGCTGGGCCAATCCGCTGCTGCCGCTCTGTGTACGCCACCAGGTGTATCTGCAGTCGACATGCGAAGGCTGCGGTCAGGTGCCGTGGACAGGAACGGCGTGGATGAGCGCTCTGGCCCCGCCGTGGCAGTGCCCGCAGCGCCATGCTCGCGAACCGCAACGCCCGGGGCGTGTGAGACCGTTCTGCCGATACGACCTGCGTGACGCTGCTGTCCTCGCTGCACCGGCGAAGCTGTGTTATGCCCAGCAGAATCTGATCGAGTTCGCTGCCCTCGCCGACCTTCAGCCGAGCCGACAGTTGCGCTACGGCACCACCGACATGCCCATCACCGAGGTGCTCGACGAGCTGTGCCGTCGATTCGTCGACACGATCGGCTCTCCCGTGCGAGGACCTGGCGACCGGCCTGGACAGTCTGAGCAAGGCGATCCTCCCGCGAGGCAGAACTGGCATGCGACCCGTTGGCCGTTCCAGGCTGGGAGCCAGCCGGCCAGTCTGTGAACGTCCCTTGAGTCGTGACGAGCCGGTCCGAGAATCCGCCAGCCGTCATCATTCGCGACCGTTGTCGGAGTCCGCACTGGCGGAGTAGAACGCGCGTTGTCCCGCTCCCTCCGCTTGATTAATCATGTTTCCTCAATATCATCGTTTTATGACGATGAATGAGCGAGCGACGACCTGCTTCGGTGAAAGTCTCGACTCTGCAGCAGCGTTGTTCCACAGTCTCTCCGACGGCACCCGCCTGGCCATCGTGCGCCGCCTCGCCGCCGGGGAATCCCGAGTAGCGGACCTGGTCGGCGAGCTGGGATTGGCGCAATCGACAGTGTCGGCGCACGTGGCATGCCTGCGGGACTGCGGCCTGGTGCAAGGCCGCCCGCAGGGCCGGCAGGTGTTCTACTCGCTGGCCCGACTGGAACTGCTCGACCTGCTGGCCTCGGCCGAAACCCTCCTGGCCGCCACGGGCAACGCCGTCGCGCTGTGCCCGAACTACGGCACCGACACCGACACGGGAGTGACGGCATGAGCGACGCCTGCGGATGCGGCCCCGACGAACCCCGCGTCGAGGGCGAAGACGACCAGGAGCCCGACAAGTGGTGGCAGGTCACCGAGATCCGGGCGGCCGCCGCCGCGGGTGTCCTGCTGATTGCGGCCCTGATCGTCCGCGTCACCGGTGGGCCCGACGCTCTCGGGACGGGCTTCGAGGCGGTGGCGCTGGTCGTCGCCGGCTACACCTTCGTCCCCTCGACCCTCAAGCGGCTGGCCCGCGGCAAGATCGGGGTCGGGACCCTGATGACGATCGCTGCCGTCGGCGCCGTGCTGCTCGGCGAGGTCGGCGAAGCCGCGATGCTCGCGTTCCTGTTCGCCATCAGTGAGGGTCTCGAAGAGTACGCGGTCACTCGCACCCGACGGGGCCTGCGCGCCCTGCTGAATCTGGTGCCGGACACTGCCACCGTCCTGCGCGGCGGCCGTGAACAGACCGTCGCCCCCGCGGAGTTGGGGCTCGGGGAGATCATGATCGTCAAACCCGGGGAGCGGCTCGCCACCGACGGCACCATCCGCACCGGGCGCACCGCCCTGGACACCTCCGCGATCACCGGGGAATCGGTGCCGGTCGAGGCCGGACCGGGCTCCGAGGTGTTCGCCGGGTCGATCAACGGCACCGGCGTGCTCGAGGTCGAGGTCACCGCCGGCGCGCAGGACAACTCGCTGGCCAAGATCGTGAAAATCGTGGAGGCCGAGCAATCCCGCAAGGGCGAGGCCCAGCGTCTGGCCGACAAGATCGCCAAGCCCCTGGTGCCGGGAGTGATGGTTGCCGCGGCGTTGATCGCCGCGATCGGCAGCGTATTCGGTGATCCGCTGGTGTGGATCGAACGCGCCCTCGTCGTGCTGGTCGCCGCGTCCCCGTGTGCGCTGGCCATCGCGATCCCGGTGACCGTGGTCGCCGCGATCGGCGCCGCCTCCAAGCTCGGCGTCCTGGTCAAGGGCGGTGCCGCCCTCGAAGCGTTGGGCCGGATCCGCACCGTCGCGTTGGACAAGACGGGCACCCTGACCCGGAACCGCCCCGAGGTCATCGACGTTGCCACCACCGGCGGCACCACCCGCGCCGACGTTCTGAATGTCGCCGCTGCGCTCGAGGCACGCAGTGAGCACCCCCTCGCTGCAGCGATCCTCGCCGCCGTCGACGACTACACCCCCGCCGAGGACGTCGACGCGGTCCCCGGTGCCGGACTGACCGGTCACGTCGGCGGCATTCCTGCCCGTCTGGGCCGGCCCGGGTGGATCGACCCGGGCTCTCTGGCTGCCGATATCGAGCGGATGCAGCACGCCGGAGCCACTGCGGTGCTCATCGAACGCGACGGCACCCTGATCGGGGCGATCGCGGTGCGCGACGAACTGCGTCCCGAAGCCCGCGACGTCGTCGCGGGGCTGCGCCGCGACGGTTACACCGTGGCGATGCTCACCGGCGACAACGAGCGCACCGCACGAGCGTTGGCCACCGATGTCGGTATCGACGAGGTGCACGCCGATCTGCGTCCGGAGGACAAGGCCCACATCATCGACACCCTCCGCGGTACACGGCCGACGGCGATGGTCGGCGACGGTGTCAACGACGCCCCGGCCCTGGCCACCGCCGATCTGGGGATCGCGATGGGCGCGATGGGCACCGACGTGGCCATCGAAACCGCCGACGTCGCCCTGATGGGTGAGGACCTACGGCATCTACCTCAAGCCCTGCAGCATGCCCGCCGATCACGAACGATCATGTTGCAGAACGTCGGCCTCTCGCTCGCGATCATCACCGTCCTGATGCCCCTGGCCCTGTTCGGGGTACTCGGCCTGGCGGCGGTTGTCCTGGTTCACGAGGTCGCCGAGATCATCGTGATCGCCAACGGGGTCCGCGCCGGACGCGCTCGCCCCCTGACAATCTCCGGATCGGCGGCACCTGCGTCGAATCCTGGGGTACGAGAATCCTTTTCTTCCTGAAGGGCCTTCCATGAGTCCAATGCCTGCAACTGTCCGAGCCTGGTATGCCGCGGAGATGACCGCCGCTCGACACACTCACACTGCAGCCGAGCGGTGGACCCATCTCGAACGCGCGCACATCCTGTCGCAGCCCTACCCGTGGCCGCACACTCGCAATCACCTCGCCATGCTCGGTCTCGCGGTGCGTCAACGCGACCGTCGCGAAGCCCTTGGGCAGATCATCCGGATCATGGTTGCTGCCCCCGGTTCCGCGCTCGGGGGTTACCCCGAAGGCAACACCGGCCGCGTCGCTGCAGGGTTGATGACCCCCATGCCGATTCCCGCCGATCTGACCGACGTCCTCACTGGCACAGCGTGATCCGAATCGTGGCTTCAGGCATGTCTCACACGAACGACATGAGTGGACGACCCGGCCCGGTGCTGGCGGATCAACGCACCGGTGCCGGATGCCGTTCGGCCAGCTGTCCCAACGCGGTGATTCCGACCGGTTCGCTGACGGCCAGCGGAATCACCGCGCACCGATTGGCGAGTTCGTCCCGGACCGTGTCGATCTGCTCGAGTTCGGCAACCGCTCGCTGCCGCAGCAGCGGCGCGGTGGGCGCCGCCGCGGCCAGGGAATTGTTGACCACCCACCCCCACGGCTCGATACCAGCGCGCCGCAGATCATCCTGCAAACCGGCCGCCTCGAGCACCGGGGTGGTCTCGGCAAGAGTGACCAGCACAATCTTGGTCTGCGCCGGGTCCTGCAGCCGCATCAGCGGGGTGATGAAGCGCCCGCCATCGCCCATCTGCCGGGCGATCTCCCGGTGATACGAGCCGGTCGCATCGAGCAACAGCAGAGTATGCCCGGTCGGGGCGGTATCGACGACGACGAACTTGCGGCGTGATTCGTGGATGACCTTCGAAAAGGCCTGGAACACCGCGACTTCCTCGGTGCACGGGGACTGCAGATCTTCGGCGAGGGTGGCGCGGCCGGCGTCGTCGAGTTCGGCGCCCTTGGTGGCCAGGACCCGGTTGCGGTAGGTCTCGCTCGCCTCGTGCGGATCGATGCGGGAGACCTCGAGGTGATCGAGTTCCCCGGCGAGAGTGTCGGTCAGATGTGCGGCGGGGTCGGTGGTGGTCAGGTGCACGTCATGACCACGGCGGGCCAGCGCCACCGCGATCGCGGCGGCAATGGTGGTCTTGCCGACTCCACCTTTGCCCATGCACATCACCAGCCCGTGGCCATCAGCCTCGATCGCATCGACCAGATCCGCCAGTGAAGCATCGGCGACCGCGGCGACACCCGGTTCGGTGTCGTCGACACTCACAGCGGTGGTGGTGGTGGTGGTGGTGTCGAACAGGGTGCTCAAAGCATCGAGACCGACCATGTTGACCGGCTTGAGCTCCACCAGATCGGTGGGCAGCGCGACGATCGCGGCGCCGCGACCCGCCAATGCTGCCTGCTCACGCTGGTACACGGCGGTAGCCAGCGGGTCGGTGTCATCGGCCGGGTCGGGCAGCACGCCGTTGACGACCACATGCTGTCTCGTCATGCCGATCGCGGCGAGTTCGCTGTGGGTGCGGGCGATCTCGGCCAGAGCGGCACGGTTCGCGCGTGCCACGAGCACCAGGCGGGTACGGCCGGGATCCGACAACGCCTCGACCGCGCCGGCGTACATGGCTTTCTGCTTGTCGAGCCCGGCCAGCGGACCGAGGCAGGACGCGTCGCCCTTGCCGTGGTCGAGGAATTCGGTCCAGTTACCGGGCAGTTGCAGCAGCCGGATGGTATGGCCGGTGGGGGCGGTGTCGAACAGCACGTGATCGAACCCGGCGACCCGGTCGTCGGGATCGGTGAGCAGAGAAGTGAATTCGTCGAACGACGCGACTTCGGTGGTGCACGAGCCGGACAACTGCTCGGTGATCGACGCGATCTCCGCTGCGGGCAACAACCCGCGGACGGGACCGACGATGCGTTCGCGGTAGGCGGCGGCGGCCTCCTCGGGGTCGATCTCGAGCGCGCAGAGCCCCGCCGCCGCGGGGACCTCGGTGATCGTGTTGCCGATACTCAGACCGAAGACCTGCCCGACATTGGAGGCGGGGTCGGTCGAGACGAGCAGCACCTTCTTGCCGGCCCGGGCCAGGCGCACCGCCGACGCGCACGCGATGGAGGTCTTACCGACCCCACCTTTACCGGTGAAGAACACAAACCGGGGCGGGTCGGTCAGAAACGTCGGGTCGGCGGCAGCCATGAAAGCAGGTACTCCTCGTCGGACGGGTCAACGGAAAGGTGCAGACCTGTCTGGTCAGCAGCAGGTGGACTCGCCCGGGGTGCAGCAGGAGTCGCTGTCGTCCGCGAGCCCGAGCATGGTCACCCCGGACGGCGGCGCGGGTACCTCAAGGCCGGCCCAGGTGGCGAGCTCGGTGCGGGTCGGGTAGCGCCCGGTAGCGACGGTGACGTCGTCGACGAGCACGAGCGGCAGCCCGTCCGATCCGGCGAGTTCGAGGAATTTCTTGACCGTCTCGTTGTGGGCGAACGAGAGTGGGTCGTTGGCCAGGTTGTGGCGGGTGATGGCGGCGCCCTGCTCGGTCAGCGCGGCCATGTCGGCGGTGAAGGTGACCAGGTTCTGGTCGAGGTCCTCGCCGCACACGCCGGTGTTGCAGCACAGGGCCGGTTCGAAGACTGCGATGGTGCTCATAGGTATCAGGTATTCCTTCAGTGCTCGAGGGCGAACAGAGTTTCCGGGACGAACTCGGTTATCGGGCGTCGGCGTCGGACAGCAGCCGGGTAGCGAGCTCCTCGACGCGGACGGCGATGTCATCGCGGACCAGGCGCATCCGCTCGATGCCGTCGATGCCGCGCTCGGACGGCTCATCGGTGTCCCAGTTCTCCACGCGTACCCCGGTGGGCGCATCGACGCGGGCTTCGCCGCCGAGGGTGACCACCAGGTCGACTTCGGTGAGGAGCTGCGGGTCGATCGGCTTGGGATACTCACCTGCGGTGGGTGCGCCGACCTCGCCGAGGACCTGCATCGACAGTGCGTTCAGCGACGATCCGGGCGTGGTGCCGGCGGAATGGACAGCGATCCGGTCGCCTGTGGTCTTACGCATGAGGGCGGCAGCCATCTGGGATTTGCCGCCGTTCTTGACGCACACGAACAGCACCGAAGCAGTGGGCACGTGGAGGTCCCTTCCCGTTGACGACTGGATTGATAACAGTCAATATAGACGCATGTCGAATCAGCTGTCGAATGGGGACGAGCCGTGCTGCCCACCACTCGCACGGGAGCCCCTCACCTCCGATTGGGCCACCGACCTGGCCCGCATGTTCAAAGCCCTCGGTGACCCGGTACGCCTGCGCATGCTCAGCATCATCGCCAGCCACCAGGGTGGGGAGAGCTGCGTGTGCGACATCAGCCCCGCGTTCGACCTGTCGCAACCGACCATCTCGCATCACCTCAAGGTGCTGCGCGAAGCCGGACTGCTCGACTGCGAACGCCGCGGCACCTGGGTCTACTACCGGGTGATCCCCGCCGCCCTCGAGCAACTCTCCGCGGTACTCGCCACCGAATCCGGTGTGCTGCCCGGTTCGGCCTGCACCTGCGCACCGGCCGAACCTTTCGAGGAGGCCGTCTCGTGACCACCGCCACCGAACACCGGTCCGTCGCCGGCAAGATGTCGGTCCTCGACCGGTTCCTGGCCGTGTGTGTGGATAGGCATCGCCATGGTCGCCGGTCTGCTGCTCGGCCGCCTGATCCCTGGGCTCGGGGACGCATTGAGCGTCATCGAGATCGACAACATTTCCCTGCCGATCGCGCTGGGCCTGTTGATCATGATGTATCCGGTGCTCGCGAAGGTGCGCTACGACCGCCTCGGCACCGTCACGGGCGATCGCAAGCTGCTGATCTCGTCGCTGATCCTCAACTGGGTGCTCGGTCCGGCGCTGATGTTCGCCCTCGCCTGGCTGCTGCTGCCCGACCTGCCCGAGTATCGCACCGGCCTGATCATCGTCGGCCTGGCCCGCTGTATCGCGATGGTCATCATCTGGAACGACCTTGCGTGCGGTGACCGTGAGGCCGCCGCAGTGCTGGTTGCGATCAACTCGGTGTTCCAGGTGATCATGTTCGCTGTGCTCGGCTGGTTCTACCTGTCGATCCTGCCGGGCTGGCTCGGGCTCGAACAGACCACCCTCGATGTCTCGCCGTGGCAGATCGCGAAGTCGGTGCTGATCTTCCTCGGTATCCCTCTGGTCGCTGGTTTCTTGACCCGCCATTTCGGTGAAAGGGCCAAGGGCCGCGAGTGGTATGAGGGCACGTTCTTGCCGAAGATCGGCCCGTGGGCGCTCTACGGACTCCTCTTCACGATCGTGATCCTCTTCGCCCTGCAGGGCGAGCAGATCACCTCGCAGCCGTGGGACGTAGTGCGCATCGCGTTGCCGCTGCTCGCGTACTTCATCCTCATGTGGGGTGGTGGGTTCCTGTTCGGTGTGGCGGTCGGCCTGGGTTATGAGCGCACCACCACACTGGCGTTCACCGCCGCCGGAAACAACTTCGAGCTCGCCATCGCCATCGGCACCTTCGGTGTCACCTCAGGTCAAGCTTTGGCGGGGGTGGTCGGTCCGCTCATCGAGGTGCCCATCCTGGTTGCTCTCATCTACGTCTCGCTCGCTCTGCGGAAGCGTTTCACCAGTTCGTCTGCCCCCGCTGTGTCGTAAGGATCGGCCACGTCAGGAGATGTCGATGTCCGAGCACGCTGCTCAGCCGGAATTACTGATGCCTCAGGCGGTGTTGCACCGCAGCGCCGAACATCTCGCCGAGAAGTATGCCGGGGTGTTCTCGGCGCAGACCGTCGAGCGGATGGTCTTCGAGTCGTATGCGGCGCTGCGGCGCACCGCCAAGATCCACACCCATCTGCCCTCGCTGGCCACCCGCTTCGCGGGCGAACGTCTCACTGCTCTGGCGCAGGCCGAGGGCGCTATACCGAAGGATGTGCCGGAGGTGCTGTTCGTGTGCGTGCGTAACAGCGGACGTTCGCAGATGGCCGCGGCACTGCTGGCTCATCACGGCGCGGGACGGGTGCACGTGCGCTCCGCCGGATCGGCTCCTGCAGCGGCGATTCATCCTGTCGTGGTCGAGGCGATGGCCGAGATCGGGCTCGATCTCGGCGGCGAATATCCCAAACCCCTGACCGACGATGTGGTGGCAGCCGCCGATGTGGTGATCACCATGGGGTGCGGTGATGCGTGCGCGGTGTATCCGGGTAAGCGCTACCTCGATTGGTCGTTGCTCGACCCGGAGGACGAAACGGTGGGCGCGGTGCGCGCGATCCGCGACAGCATCGACGCCCGGGTGCGTGCGCTTCTCGCCGAACTCGACTCTGTCGCTGTCTGACTTCTACGAAAGGACGTCTGGTTCCATGACCATCGACTCCACGACCGCCCGCACACCCTCGGTGCTGTTCGTGTGTGTGCACAACGCCGGCCGTTCCCAGATGGCCGCGGGATTCCTCAGCGCGCTGGCCGGCGACCGGGTCGAGGTCCGTTCCGCGGGCTCGGCACCGGCCGAGCAGGTCAACCCGGCCGCCGTCGAGGCGATGGCCGAGGTGGGTATCGACATTTCCGCGCAGAGCCCGAAGATCCTCACCGTTGATGCGGTGCAGGCCTCGGATGTGGTGATCACCATGGGGTGCGGTGACACGTGCCCGGTGTTTCCGGGCAAGTCGTATCGGGATTGGGTGCTCGAGGATCCGGCCGGGCAAGGGGTGGAGGCGGTGCGTCCGATCCGCGACGAGATCAAAGCCAAGGTCGAGGCGCTGATCGCCGAACTCGTCCCTGACGGCGCCCACGCCTGACAGGGGTGGTCCGTCGGCGCCGATGACAACAAACATGACGGAGGCGTTCAGTCCCTCAAGTCGAGGGCCCGCGCTCGGAGGTCGTGAGTCCACGGATTGAGATGTACCGGATACGGCAACACCGAAGCAGACTCCGAGGTCAGACTGCAATGACGGGCAGTTCGATCGTAAAGCGTGCCCCACGGCCCGGCCCGTCACTGTGTGCTCGGATGCGCCCGTGGTGGGCCTCGACGAGGGCACGGGTGATGGTCAGGCCGATACCGCTGCCGCCGTGTCGGCGATCGCGGGCAGTATCGGCGCGGTAGAACCGGTCGAAGAGGTGGTCGAGGTGATCGGCGGCAATGCCCTCGCCGGTGTCGGCCACCGTGATCTCCACCCTGTCGGTGTGCGCTTTTCTGCTGGCGACGGTGACCGTGCCGCCACAGGCGGTGTGGCGCAGGGCATTGTCGAGCAGGTTGCCCAGGACCTGACCGAGCCGGTCGGGATCGACCGTCACGACCACGGAGTCGTCGACACGGCTGTGCAGTGCGACGCCTTTGCTGTCGTACCGTTCGTGCACCGCATCGACCGCGGCGGTGACGAGGGCGCCGGTGGTGGTGGGCACCGGCCGGATGCGGGTGAGGTGTTCTTCGGCGCGCGATACCGCGGTGATGTCCTGGGCGAGACGACCCAGCCGGTGGGTGGCGGCGCGCAGGATCTGTCGGGTGTCGTCGTCGAAGGTGCGGACGCCGTCGTCGAGGGCTTCGAGATAGGAGTCGAGGGTGGCGATCGGGGTGCGCATCTCGTGGCCGAGGTCGGCGAGCATCCGGCGACGGGTGCTTTCGGTGGCGTCGAGGCGGCGGGCGAGTTCGTTGACGGTGAGGGCAAGGTCGTCGAATTCGCGGCCGAGTCCGGGGCTGGTTACGCGGGTGTCGTACCGGCCGCCGGCGATCCGGGCGGTCGAGGTGGTCACCGCGGTCAGCGAGCGTTGGACACGGCGGGTGATGTACCAGCTCACCGCCAACGCCAGCAGCACCGCGATCCCCACCGCCAGACCCCACGCCAGGACGATTGCCCAGGCGAACGCCTCTTCGACATGGGCGGCCTGGCTGGAGTTGTGGTCGATGCCGGCCTGACCGAGGTGATCGTGGAAGATACCCGGCGCAAGGGCGGAGGCGACGAGCCAGGCACTGGCGGCGCAGCCGACCACCACCACGGTCAGGGCCAGGAACAATCGGGTGCCGAAACTCGACCCCGCCAGTGCCCGCCGCACCGACCCTCGTGGAGCGGGGATCTGGGGATTCATGCTCCCGTGCCCATCCGGTAGCCGACTCCACGGACGGTGCGCACGTAGCGGCCGCGGGTCGCGTCGTCGCCGAGTTTGCGGCGCAGATGACCGATGTGTACGTCGACCAGATGCGCGTCGCCGGTCCAGCTCGGCCCCCACACTGCCTCGATCAGCTGGGCCCGGGTGAGCACCACGCCGGGATCGCGTGCCAACGCGGCCAGAACATCGAACTCGGTGCGGGTCAAGGGCACTGGCTTCCCGTCGACGGTGACCTCGCGGCCATCGATGTCGAGGGTCAGGTTCCCGACACGGTGGATCGGATCAGCGCCGGTGGTGTTCTCGGCCGGTCCGGGTGCGGCGATCCCGGTGCGGGGACGGCGCAGCATGGCCTGGATGCGGGCCATCAGCTCGCGGGGGCTGAACGGTTTGCTCATGTAGTCGTCCGCGCCGACCGACAGCCCGATGAGGGTATCGATTTCTTCGGTGCGGGCGGTGAGCATCACGACATAGGCGTCGGAGAAGGTCCGCAGTTGCCGGCACACCTCGACCCCATCGACTCCTGGCAAACCGAGATCGAGGACCACGACGTCGGGGTCGACCTGCCGGGCGAGGGTAACGGCGTCGGCGCCGTCACCGGTGATCGCGGTCTCGAACCCGTCGCGTTCGAGATACGAGCCGATCAGGTTCGCCAACGGTGCCTCGTCCTCGACGACCATCGCCCGCAACCCCGTCGCGGGACGCGGCGGCGGCGCCGGGTCGCTGGCCGCAGTCAGAGGGCGAGCGGAGGAGTCCATGGCGTCCATCTTCACCGGCGAGTATCGCTGTCGACGACGCGGTGGGGTTTCTTGAGCAAATCTTCATACGACCTCCACAGGAATCGGGGGGTACGGGCGTCAGGCTGAAGACATGAACGGAGAAAGGAGGCGATCATGATGGGCTGGGCAGGTGAGCTGACCTGGACCGGATGGGTCGTCATGGCCGTGTGCATGTTCGCGTTCTGGGCGGTGGTGCTCTATCTGGTGGCCATGATGTTCCGCACCGATCGTGTGAACGGGCCGGGCCGCGCCACCGTGGAGGCCGATCCGCTGCGGCTGCTCGAGGCACGGTTCGCCCGGGGCGACATCGACTCCGACGAATTCGTGGCCCGTCGGCAGGTGCTGACACAGACCACCGGCATGCCCGAATTCAGGCAGGGGCAGGGCCGTGGCTAGCGTGACCCGCCGATCCTTCCTTCTCGGCTCGGTCCTCGCCGGAGCCGGAATCGTGGCGGCCTGCTCCGGATCGGGCTCGCCGACCGGCGCCCCTGTGCAGCCGACGTCGAATGCGGTCCGCCGTGTCGAGCAGGCGCGCCGCCGCCCGGGCGGCCAGCAGGTGGTCTCGGCCCGGTTGACGCCGCGTCCGATCGAGGTGGACCTCGGCGGACGCATCGTCTCGACCTGGGGATACGACGACACTCTGCCCGGTCCGCTGATCCGGGCCCGCGCCGGAGACTTGCTGCGGGTGGAGGTGGACAACCAGCTGCCGGCGGAGACGAGTGTGCACTGGCACGGCCTGGCGTTGAGCAACGACATGGACGGGGTGCCCGGGCTGACCCAGGACCCCATCGCCCCCGGGGCCCGGTTCGCCTACGAGTTCACGGTCCCGGATCCGGGCACCTACTTCTACCACTCGCACTCCGGACTGCAGCTCGACCGCGGCCTCTACGGGCCCCTGGTCATCGACGACCCGAACGAGCCCGGCGGCTACGACCACGAATGGATCGTGGTGCTCGACGACTGGCTCGACGGCACCGGCCGCACCCCCGACGACGTGGCCCGCGACCTCGGCATCGGCGCCGCCACCGGTGACAGTGGCAACGGCGGGATGGGCGGCATGGACCACCGCGCCATGGACATGGACGGCATGGACATGGGCGAGGAAACCATGCTCTCCCCACTGCTCGGCGGCGCCGGAGACGTGACCTACCCGCACTTCCTCGTCGGCGGGCGCGTCCCCGAGGACCCGATCGTGTTCACCGCGACACCCGGGCAGCGGGCGCGGATCCGGTTCATCAACGCCGGCGCCGACACCGCCTTCCGCGTCGCGCTCGGCGGGCACCGGATGACCGTCACCCACACCGACGGCTTCCCGGTCGTGCCGCAGGACACCGACGCGCTGCTGCTGGGCATGGGCGAGCGTGTCGATGTGCTCGTCACCCTCGGCGACGGCGTCTTCCCGTTGTTCGCGCAGGCCGAAGGGAAGACCGGGCACGGGCAGGCCCTTGTACGCACCGCGGTCGGGGAGCTGCCCGCACAGACCCGCCCGGGCGAGCTGGACCGGCAGGTGCTGCTCGGCATCGACCTCGCGCCCCGGGAATATGTGCGCCTGGCCGAGAAAGAGCACGATGTGTATCACAGCGTGGACATGGGCGGGACCATGTCGCCGTACCGGTGGACCCTCAACGGCCGCGCCCACCCCGACATCCCGCCGTTGAACGTCAACGAAGGGCAGCGGGTGCGCATGCGGATGCGGAACATGTCGGACATGTTCCACCCGATGCACCTGCACGGGCACACTTTCGCGCTCACCGACACCGGCCTGCGCAAGGACACCGTCACGATCGGGCCGATGCGCACCGTGGAGATCGAATTCGACACCGACAACCCGGGCCAGTGGGCCCTGCACTGCCACAACGCGTATCACCAGGAAGCGGGAATGATGACCACCGTGTCCTACCTGGCCTGATCCCCGCCTGCCGACCGGCCGTGCCCGGGCCCCGGTGCCATGGCGGTCTGTGACCGTTCGAGAAAGGACCACATCCCATGAACAACAAGAAGATTCTCGCCGTCGGCGCCACCGCACTGGCGGTGGTGTTCGCCGCGGCCGCGTGCAGTGACACCGGGACCGACACCGACACCACCGTCGCGACCTCGCCCGCGACGACCTCGGCCACCACCTCGGCTACCGACGAGGCCGCGGCGCACAACGACGCCGACGTGATGTTCGCGCAGATGATGCTGCCGCACCACAGTCAGGCGATCGAGATGAGCGACATGCTGCTGGCCAAGCAGGACATCCCCGCCGACGTGACCGCCCTGGCAGAGCAGATCAAGGCCGCTCAGGGCCCGGAGATCGAACAACTCGAGTCCTGGCTCGGGCAGTGGGGCGAGCCCACCGAGATGCCCGAAACAGGCCACGACATGCCCGGCATGGAAGGTATGGAAGGTATGGAGGGGATGATGAGCGAGGAGGACATGCAGGCGCTGTCCGATGCGCAAGCCGCCGACGCCGCCCGACTGTTCCTCGAGCAGATGATCGCCCACCACGAAGGCGCCGTCGACATGGCGCAGACCGAGATCGAGGACGGACAGTTCCCCGACGCCGTCGAGATGGCCCGCACCATCGTCGACACCCAGCAGCAGGAGATCGAGACCATGCGTGAGCTGCTGAGCACCCTGTAACCACGCCCCGCCCGGTTCCTCTCGGCCCGTTCGCCATCCCAGGAGGCTTTCGATGTCGCACCAGCAGCACGGACACCCCCACCCGGACCCGGCGCCCGCCGGACACGTTCACGGCGCCGATGCCCAGAGCCCGCCCCCCGACGAGCACGATGCTCACCCCGGGCACGGCGAGCACCTCGCCCACGTCGGACCGGGTGAGCACACCGGGCACGATCGGCACGCCGGGCACGATGGTCACGATCGGCACGCCGGGCACGGTGCACACGGGGAGATGTTCCGCCGCCGGTTCTGGGTGTCGCTGGTGCTGGCGATACCGGTGGTGTTCTTCAGTCACATGGTCGCCGACCTGCTCGGCTACACCATGCCGGACTTCCCCGGCGCCATGTGGATTCCCCCGGTGCTGGGCACGGTGATCTTCGTCTACGGCGGCATGCCGTTCCTCACCGGAGGCTGGGCCGAACTCCGCTCACGCCGGCCCGGGATGATGCTGCTGATCGCCATGGCGATCAGCGTCGCGTTCCTCGCGTCCTGGGTCACCACCTTGGGTCTCGGCGGGTTCAACCTGGACTTCTGGTGGGAACTGGCCCTGCTGATCGTGATCATGCTGCTCGGGCATTGGCTCGAAATGCGTGCCCTCGGCTCCGCCTCCGGCGCCCTCGACGCACTCGCCGCGATGCTGCCGGACACCGCCGAGAAGATCACCGAGACCGGCACCACCGACGTGCCCTTGTCGGAACTGGCGCTCGGGGATCTGGTGCTGGTGCGCGCCGGAGCCCGGGTGCCCGCCGACGGCACCGTCACCGACGGCCGCGCCGAAGTCGACGAATCGATGATCACCGGCGAATCCAAGACCGTGGTTCGCGAAGTGGGTGACACGGTGGTCGCCGGCACCGTCGCGACCGACAGCGCCCTGCGGGTGCGCATCACCGCGGTCGGCGAGAACACGGCCCTGGCCGGTATCCAGCGGATGGTCGCCGACGCGCAGGCCTCCTCGTCGCGTGCGCAAGCATTGGCGGACAAGGCCGCGGCGTTCCTGTTCTACTTCGCCACCATCGCGGGCGTTCTCACCTTCGCGATCTGGACGCTGCTCGTCGGTAACGTCGACGAAGCGGTGGTCCGTACCGTCACCGTGCTCGTCATCGCCTGCCCCCACGCTCTCGGATTGGCGATCCCGCTGGTGATCGCGATCTCCACCGAACGCGCCGCCAAATCCGGGGTGCTGGTCAAAGACCGGCTCTCGCTCGAACGCATGCGCACCGTCGACGTGGTCCTGTTCGACAAGACCGGCACCTTGACCCAGGGCCGGCATCAGGTCACCGGCGTCGCCAGCGCCCACCAGATCACCGACGAGCACCTGCTCGCGCTGGCTGCGGCCGTCGAAGCCGACAGTGAACACCCCGTCGCCCGGGCCATCGTCGCCGCCGCCGAGACCCGTGTCCCAGCAGACGAGCGGATCGCCGCCACCGACTTCCGGTCGCTGCCCGGCCGCGGGGTGCGCGCCCTCGTCGACGGCACCGAAATCACCATCGGCGGCCCGGCCATGCTCAGCGATCTGCGGTTGTCGGTGCCCGCCGACGTCACCGCCGTGACCGGGCAGTGGGTGGCGCGCGGAGCCTCGGTGCTGCACCTCGCCGAAGGGGACCGAGTCCTCGGGGCCATCGCGCTCGAAGACGCCGTCCGCGAGGAATCCCGTCAGGCCATCGACGCCCTGCACGCCCGCGGGGTCAAGGTCGCCATGATCACCGGCGACGCCCGGCAGGTCGCCGACGCCGTGGCAGCCGACCTCGGGATCGACGAAGTCTTCGCCGAGGTGCTGCCCGAGCACAAGGACGGCAAGGTCACCGAACTGCAGCAGCGCGGGCACACGGTCGCCATGGTCGGCGACGGCGTCAACGACGCCCCTGCCCTGGCCCGCGCCGATGTCGGTGTCGCGATCGGCGCCGGCACCGATGTGGCCATCGAATCCGCCGGGGTCGTGCTCGCAGCGAACGATCCGCGAGCGGTGCTCTCGATCATCGCACTCTCGCATGCCAGCTATCGCAAGATGTGGCAGAACCTGGTGTGGGCCACCGGCTACAACATCATCGCCGTGCCCTTGGCCGCGGGTGTGCTCGCGTTCGCCGGCGTCGCGATCTCTCCCGCGGTCGCCGCGATTCTCATGTCCGTCTCGACCATCGTCGTGGCGCTCAACGCCCAACTGTTGCGCCGCCTCGACCTCGACCCCAGCCGTCTGGCTCACACCTGAGCCGGTCACCCGATCGATCCGAAACGAGTTCCTGCTTCTCATGTCGAGTTTTCCCCTGCGCCGGTGGGCGCATGTCCTGGTGCCTGTTGCTGCCGCGGCGGTGCTTGCCGGTTGTGCGACCGGCGAGCAACCCGCAGCATCAGCGGGTTCGGCTTCGTCCCCCGTGGCCTCGGAGGTGCCCGGCGTCGCGTTGGAACCGGCACTCGATCATCTGCACGGTCTGCACCTCGATTCCGGCGGTGTGGTGCTGGCCGGTACCCACACCGGCCTCGTCGAGATCACCGCGAACGGGCGCACCACCCGCGTCGGTGACTCCGACGACGACTTCATGGGACTGACCGGGACGCCGGGCACCGACCGTCTGTTCGCGTCCGGGCATCCGGGTCCGTCGAGTTCGGCGCCGAATCCGTTAGGGCTGATCGACAGCACTGATCGCGGCCGCACCTGGACGCCGAAATCCTTGACCGGCGAGGTGGATTTTCACGCCTTGGCCACCGACGGTGAACTGCTGGTCGGCTTCGACGGCGTGACCGGATTGCTGATCTCCACCGACGGTGGCAGCAGCTGGACCGCGGGCGCTCCGGTGGCTGCGGCCGCGCTCGCCGTCACCGACGCCGGGGTGTGGGCGAGCACCACCGCCGGGCTGCAGCACAGCACCGACGGCGGGCGCACCTTCACTGTGGTGCCGGACGCCCCACCGCTGGCGTTGCTGTCTGCCGCGCAGGACGGCTCAGTGTGGGGCATCGACACGGCCGGCGCTGCGTGGCGCAGCCGTACTGGCCAGAGTTGGGAGCAGCATGCGGTGCTCGGGCCGGTCGAAGCAGTGCTCGCCGTCGACTTCGACACTGCCTACGCCGCGACCGCGCAGATGCTCTATCCGCTGAACTGACCCCGGTGAGCAGTGGCCCGGGCCCTGCGGAACTGCAGACACATTCCAGTGGGGACCACGCGGTCCCAGCGTGGTCCTCTCCGATGTACCGGCCGGCAGCAACTGCGGCCCCCAATACTGCGCCGACCCCAACACTGCGCAACAGATACGGGTAAGGGGTATCTCTGACCTGAACGAAGCAAAGAAGCCCGGTTGAGGCGCGGGACGGGTCCTATCCGTCTTGATTCCTGAAAATACCTTTGCAGACACTCCTTTCGGTGCACGGAGTACAACGGCTCGACCGCAGCGAACGCAGGGCAACATCATCTCCATTGCATACCCTAGGGGGGTATTGTAAAAATGGCTGTGGTTCCGACCAGGAGACTGCCCCGACACGGATTCTGTGTCCCCCATCGATCGAGAAGAGGTTTCGACATGAGCACCACCACCATCACCGTGACCGGCATGACCTGCGGACACTGCGCCTCGTCGGTCCGTGAAGAAATCGGCCGGATTCCCCAGGTAACCGGTGTGAACGTCGATGTGGCCAGCGGCCGGGTCGAGATCGACTCGTCGGCCGAGGTCGACCGTGCCGTCATCGCCGCAGCAGTCAACGAAGCCGGCTACCAGCTCGCCGACTGACAACCCGCTCGAGTCAACCCCACCTATCGGACCCGGACAGGAGATTCTCACGATGAAGGCGTCATCGAAGTTTGCTGGATTCACCGCCGGACTGGCCGTGGTCTTCGCACTCGCCTTCGGGGCAGGCGCTGCGTTCGGCCCCGAGGCCACCCCGACGACCCACACCGACACCACACCCACGCTCGACACCACACCCACGCTCGACACCACCGATCCGGCTCCTGCCGGGCACGGACACTGACCATCGCAGTTCGAGAGGAGCACACAGGTGAATCCCGTCACGCATCCCGCCGACGGCCGGATCGAACTCGATATAGGGGGCATGACCTGCGCGTCCTGCGCCAACCGGATCGAGCGGAAGCTCAACAAGATGGACGGCGTCACGGCCTCGGTGAACTATGCGACCGAGAAGGCACGTGTCGACTATGTCGGTGACATCTCGGCATCCGACCTGGTCGCCTCCGTCGAGCAGGCCGGATACACGGCTTCGGTTCCTGCGCCCCCCACCGCCACCGAATCCGCACCCGCTGCGCAACCCGATCCGACCGCCGCTCTCCGACAGCGGCTACTGGTTTCGCTGGTCCTCAGCGTCCCGGTGATCGCCATGGCCATGATCCCGGCATTGCAGTTCCCGAACTGGCAGTGGCTTTCGCTCACCCTCGCTGCCCCGGTGGTCGTGTGGGGTGCATGGCCGTTCCACAAGGCCGCCTACATCAATCTCCGGCACGGTACCGCCACCATGGACACCCTGGTGTCCATCGGCACCCTCGCAGCTCTCGGCTGGTCGATCTACGCGCTGTTCTGGGGCACCGCCGGCGTGACCGGCATGACGCACCCCTTCGAATTCACCATCGCCCGAACCGATGGCACCGGCAACATCTATCTCGAGGCCGCTGCCGGGGTCACCACCTTCATCCTCGCCGGCCGGTATTTCGAGGCTCGCGCCAAACGCCGCGCCGGCGCCGCACTGCGCGCCTTGCTCGACCTCGGCGCCAAGGAAGTCTCGATTCTCCGGGACGGAGTCGAACAACGCATCCCGGTCGATCAGCTCACCGTCGGCGACGAGTTCGTAGTCCGCCCCGGAGAGAAGATCGCCACCGACGGTGTCGTCGTCGACGGCTCTTCCGCAGTGGATGCAGCCATGATCACCGGCGAATCCGTCCCGGTGGAAGTCGGTCCGGACGACCAGGTCGTCGGTGCCACCGTCAACGTGGGCGGACGAATCCTCGTGCGCGCCACCCGCGTGGGATCCGACACGCAGCTCGCCCAGATGGCCCGGCTCGTCGAGGACGCCCAAACGGGGAAGGCCCAGGCCCAGCGGCTGGCCGACAGAATTTCCGGGATCTTCGTCCCGATCGTGATCGCCCTGGCGGTGGCCACCCTCGGATTCTGGCTCGGCACCGGCGGCTCGGTCGCCGCCGCGTTCACCGCCGCCGTCGCCGTGCTGATCATCGCGTGCCCCTGCGCCCTCGGCCTGGCAACCCCGACCGCATTGATGGTCGGTACCGGCCGCGGCGCCCAGCTCGGCATCCTGATCAAGGGCCCCGAGGTGCTGGAGTCCACCCGGCGAATCGACACCGTCGTGCTCGACAAGACCGGAACGGTCACCACCGGCAAGATGACCCTGCTCGACGTGATCACCGCCGAGGGCGAGGACACAGCCGAGGTACTCCGGCTCGCCGGGGCAGTGGAGGACTCCTCCGAGCACCCCATCGCACAGGCCATCGCCAAGGGCGCCCGAGATCAGGTGGGTGGCCTGCCGGCAGTGCAGCAATTCGCCAACCTCGAGGGACTTGGGGTGCAGGGCACAGTGGACGGTCATGCGGTACTCGTCGGCCGCACGCGACTGCTCGCCGACTACGCGCATCACCTGCCCGATGACCTCGCCGACGCCATGCAGGCCGCCGAAGCCGATGGCAAGACCGCCGTCGCAGTCGGCTGGGACGGTGCCGCCCGCGCGGTCCTGGTGGTCGCGGACGCCGTCAAACCGACCTCCGCCGAAGCAATCACCCAGCTGCGCGGTCTCGGGCTGACGCCGATCATGCTGACCGGAGACAACGCCGCTGCAGCCCGGACCATCGCAGGTGAAGTCGGGATCGACGAGGTCATTGCGGAGGTTCTGCCTGCGGAGAAGGTCGACGTCGTCAAGCGTCTCCAGGATCAGGGCAAGGTCGTCGCCATGGTCGGCGACGGGATCAACGACGCCGCCGCCCTCGCCCAGGCCGATCTCGGGCTCGCGATGGGCACCGGCACCGACGTCGCGATCGAGGCCAGCGATCTGACACTCGTCCGCGGTGACCTGCGGGCGGCAGCGGATGCGATCCGCCTGTCCCGTCGCACCCTCGGCACCATCAAGGGCAACTTGTTCTGGGCCTTCGCCTACAACGTCGCCGCACTGCCACTGGCGGCGATGGGTCTGCTCAACCCGATGATCGCGGGCGCCGCCATGGCCTTCTCGTCGGTGTTCGTGGTCAGCAACAGCCTGCGACTGCGCCGATTCCACTGAACCGCACGGTAATCGGACCGGAAGCACCCGAAGACACACGGGAACCGGTGTGTGGCGCGCCGCGCCACACACCTGCCTCGTTCAGCACCGCACGACCAGGAGAAAGAACATGTCGACAGTGACCACGGCTCTGCTCCGGATCGTCCGCCATCCCGCCGCCCGGGCGGCGGCCCGGTGCGCAGCCGGGTGCGCCGCAGCGGCGATCGGCCACCGCGTGGAGGATTCGCACCTGAACCGTCCGCATACCCCCCGACGGACATAATCGACGATGCCCGCCGTGACAGCCGGATTCCAGGAGGACACCATGGCCACCCCCACCCCCGCGGCCACACCACCCGAGGCTCCCGAAGCCGACTGCCATGAGCACGCGGGACACGGATACATCACCGCCAAGGACGACTACCTCAAACGACTCAAGCGCATCGAGGGCCAGGCCCGCGGACTCCAGCGCATGGCCGAAGACGAGAAGTACTGCATCGACATCCTCACGCAGGTCTCGGCGATGACCAAGGCTCTGCAGGCCGTCGCGATGGGCCTGCTCGAAGACCACATCAGTCACTGCGTCGTCGACGCCGCCGTCGCCGGCGGACCGGAAGCGGACGCGAAGATCAAGGAAGCCACCGACGCCATCGCCCGTTTAGTCCGGTCCTGACCGGAGTATGTGAGGCGCACCTCTACCAAAAATAGAAGTTCAGCGTTATATTGTTGGTGGCTCACTGGCCACGAAGGGTCACACAGGATTGCGGAGGTCGGTCGGTCCATGGAGTGCGAGGTTGTGCTCCTGGACGACGTGGAGCAGTGGTACCTCCGTCTGGTCGAATCCGATGACGGCGACGCGGCTGCTGTCACCGCCGCCATTGATTACTTGGAACGTGAAGGGCCGACGTTGGGTCGGCCTGTGGTGGACAAGGTCAAAGGTTCCCGAGTCCACAATATGAAAGAGCTGCGCCCCAGTGGAACCTCCATCCGGATCCTGTTCGTGTTCGATCCCCAGCGGCAGGCGGTCCTGCTGATCGCAGGAGACAAGGCCGGCGAATGGAAACAGTGGTACATCGACAACATCCCCATAGCCGAGGATCGCTACGACATGTGGCTCGAAGAGCAAAAACGCTAAGGCACCAGGAGGTGTGGAACATGGCTCGACACTGGCGCGAGGTGCGGGCGGAGGTCGCCGAGAAACTCGATAAGCAGGCCGTCAGCAATGCCAGCAAGACGATGCAGGAAGAAGTCCGGGCCCACCGTTTGGTGGAGATCCGTCGCGAGCAAGGGTGGACTCGTCAGGACGCGGTGGCCGAGGTGATGGGGATCTCCCAGTCCCGGGTCTCCCAGATCGAGCGAGGCGACCTTCGGCACACCCAGCTCGGCACTCTGGAGTCCTATGTGGAAGCTCTCGGCGGTCACCTGCGCGTCGTCGCCGATTTCGGCGACCGCTCCCTGACCTTGGGTTGAGGACTGACACCGGCCCAGACGCTCTGCGGCACGAGGACTGGCGGTAGGGGCCGCTCCGCCCAAGATCCCACGTTCGCCTCCTGGCGCTTGGTGACACGGAATGGGGGAATCGCGCCTTGGGCGTGCCTTCTCGGGGCCTGTCAGGCAGAACGTCGCGACCGCGACTCAGGCGGACACACTGGGCGCCGCCCGGTTCCGCAGTGCCCTGCGGTGCCCGTATGCGGTCATCCCGCGCGGCTTGTATACCGCCAGCACCAGCGCAGCGAGCACCACGATCAGCGCGGCGGTGGCATGAACCAGATGGGCCGGATCCTGCAGGACGGCCCGGTCGGCCTCTGACCAGGTCGGCTGCGCCGCGACGGTCGCGGCGTGTTCGATCGAGCGGGTGTAGAGCACCAGAACGACAGCGGCGACCAGGTTGAGCACCAGCTTGAACAGCACCCAGTAGTGGCGCAGCAACCCCCACGCGGTGCCGAGCGAGCAGATCAACCCGGTGACCAATGAGGCCACCGCGAACGGCAGCAGCATCGCGTCGGCGAGCATCGCCATCACCTGATAGCTCCCGCGTACCTGTTCCGGATCGGCGCTGATCAACGTGGCCGCAGCCACCACAAGATAGGTGATGACGGCGCCGAGCCATCCTCCCGAGGCACCGATGTGCACGGCTCGCGCGAGGGTGCGCGCCCGTGGCGTCATCGTCACCGCAGGATCGGTCCGGTCCATGTGTCCGGTGAGGACTCGACGCCGTCGGCGCTGATCATCGGGTGCATCACCGCGGCAGGAGCGGACAGATGCCGGCCCGGACCGTGGTTGCCGCCACTGAGCAGCATCACGGCGACGACCAGCACGATGAGAACGCCGACGACGACGGCGACCACCTTCACCCAGCGTGGCGTGCGGTGTTCCGGGCCGCCGACAGTGCGGCGCGGTGGCGGTGAGGTGGGAGTGGGATCGGTCACCGGCGGTAGCCCCCTCAACACAAAGACGACTCTTTCGATACACACTGTCACAGACGACATCAGTGTGTCGATATGGCGCCACTGCGTATGCTTCGGGGGTGCCGAAGCTATGGAACGAGACCATCGCCTCGCATCGCCGTGCGGTGCGGGAAGCGACCATGGACGCGGCCGCGGCAGTGGTTGCCGAGTCCGGACTCGCCGCGGTGACGATGTCGAAGATCGCCGAACGCACCGGGACCGGCCGGGCCACGCTGTACAAGTACTTCGCCGACGTCGACGCTGTCCTGTCCGCCTGGCACGAACGCCAGATCACCGGTCATCTGCACCATCTCGCTGAGATCCGCGATCACGCCGCCGGCCCCGGTGCCCGGCTCGCGGCGGTGCTCGCGGCATATGCCCAGATCCTCGCTCATCATCCCGGCGGGGCGATCGCGGCCGGGCTGCATCGCGGTGAGCACACGGTGGACGCCCAGCAACGTCTGCACGAATTCGTCCGAGACCTGCTCACCGACGCAGCGGGGGCGGGTGAAATCCGCGACGATGCCACTGCCGATGAGCTGACCCGATACGTGCTGCACGCAATCTCGGCGGCCGAAGGGCTCGACTCACCCGCTGCCGTGCGCCGGCTTGTTGCGATCATCCTGACCGGGCTGGAACCACAGCGCTGACCGCACTCTCGTACTGCCGACCGAAGGCAGGTGCGGGTCTCGGGCCGGGTCGGCGGGCGCAAGAGACAGCAGATCGCCACGATCCGCCGCGGTGACGCCGAGGTCGGCGAGCGTTCGCCGCTCCGCCCGGGCCGACAACGTCGGTGCTGTCGACGGTGGCGTGCGACAGTAGCCCCTTCCCGAAGATATGCGCTACCTCGACTGATCGATCCGGACGACGAGTCGCTCGAGACGGTGCGCGACATTCGCGGTGACACGTGCCCGGTGGTTTCCGGGCACGTCGTATCGGGATGGGGTGCTCAAGGATCCGGCCGGCCGAGGGGTGGGGGCGGTGCGTCCGATCCGCGACGAGATCAAGTCAAGGTCGAGGCGCTGATCGCCGAGCTCGTTCTCGACGTCGCCCGCGCCTGAGTGTCCTGGCACTCTCGATGACCTGATCGTCGCCGGGTCGACGCCTGTTGGGAGTCCATCGGCGGTGCACCGCTCACACGTGCGACACCGGATCCCTACCGAGCCGCAGCACGGTGATCAGATCGGCGGTGCTAGGGGCACCCTCGAGCCCGTCGGCGGTGCGGTAGACGCGGCAGGTCAACCCGACACCGTCGGTGGGGCCGAACGGATCGGTCCCGTCGATGCGGATGGTCGGGGATCCGGGGAAGGCGGCGCGCTCGGCGGCCTCCGGGGTCTCGATACGGCGCAGCCGGATCGGGGTACCGGCGTTGCCGGTCGCGGCCAGGGCCTCGGCGAGGCGGCCCCGGGCCTCCTCCCAGTTCGGGCAGCCGTCGAAGTACAGCAGTTCGATGTCCATCTTCATCTGAGTCGCTTTCACTAGTTCTCGGCGGCGGAAACGGCCTCGGAGCGGCGTTCGAGCAGCACCGTGTCGCGCCAGATGCCGTCTAGCCGGCCGATACGTTCGCGTACACCCACGGTGCGGAAGCCCGCCGAATGGTGCAGCGCCAGGCTGGCCCGGTTCTCCGGGAAGATCGAGGTCTGCAACGTCCACAACCCGGCCGCATCGGCGGCGATGACCTGGGTGCGCAGCAGGGCCTTGCCGACGCCGCGCCCGCGCATGCCGTCGCCGACATACACCGAGTTCTCGGCTACCCCGCGGTAGCACTCGCGGGTCGACACCGGGCTCAACGCCGCCCAGCCGACCACCTGACCGTCGATCTCGGCGACCCAGCGATGCTCGGGCAGCCACTGCTGCTCGAGATGGTTGCGGCTGGGGGCCTCGGTGGTGAACGTCGCGGTGCCGGTGGCGATGCCGTCGCCGTAGATGCGGCGCACCGCCTCCCAGTCACCGCCTGCGAGTGGGCGCACGGCCACGTCGGCGGGGACGTCCTCGGGGCAGCACGGGCGGGCGGTGAGCACCCCCATGACCGCGTCGGCGGCACTGGGCAGGTCGCTGCAGCAGCTCGGGTTGATCCGCACCACGGTGCTGGTGCCGTGTTTTCCGGTGGTGACGAAGCCGACGTCGGCGAGTTTGCGGACGTGATGGGAGATGGTGGGCTGGCCGATCCCGAGCCTGTCGGCGAGTTCGCCGACGGTGATGCCGGACGGATGGGCGGCGACGTGGTGCAGCAGCCGCACCCGGGTGGGTTCGGCCAGGCAGGCGAACCATCCGGCGTAGGTGGCCGCGTCCTGCGGGCTCAGGGCGTCGAGGTCCACCTCCGCGCCGGGGGTCGCCGTGAGCGGTAGGCCGAGTGCTGTCATACCCCCACTATATCGATCGGCATCGATTGTTGCATACATCGACGACCGTCGATACTCTGACAGCAACTTAGATCGATACCCGTCGATGAAAGGATCCTGTCATGAGCGAGTTGCCCGTCGTCGTCGTAGGGGCCGGACCGATCGGCCTGGCCGCCGCCGCCCACCTGCGCGAACGCGGCCTCGAACCGCTGGTGCTCGAACGCGGCGACGTTGCCGGAGCCGCAGTGGCGCAGTGGCGCAGTGTCCGCACCTTCTCCCGCTGGGCCGAACTGATCGACCCCGCCGCCCGCCGCCTCCTCGACACCACCGGCTGGCAGGCCCCCGACGACGACGCGTACCCCACCGGCCAGGCCTGGGCCGGGCAGTACCTGACCCCACTGGCGGATGCTCTCGGTGACGCGGTCCGCCTCGATCACGAGGTCGTCGGCATCGCCCGCCGCGGCCGCGACCGCATCGTCGACGCCGGCCGCGACACCGAACCACTGTCGGTGCACGTGCGCCACCGCGACGGCACCGAAACCCGACTGCTCGCCCGCGCCGTCCTCGATGCCTCCGGCACCTGGGGCACTCCCAACCCGCTCGGCGGCGAAGGCCTGCCCGCCCTCGGTGAACGCGCCGCAGCCGAGAAGATCACTTACCGCGTCCCCGACCTGGGCGACGATGCGGTGCACACTCGCTACGCCGGCCGGCACACCGTCATCGCCGGTAGCGGCCACTCGGCGCTCAACGCGATAGTGGCGCTGGCCGAGCTCGCCCGCACCGTCTCCGGCACCCGGCTGACCTGGGCGGTGCGCCGCGGTGAGGTCGGCGCCGCGTTCGGTGGCGGCCAGGACGACCAGCTGCCCGCCCGCGGCGCCCTCGGGCTGCGCGCCAAGACGGCCGTCGACGACGGGCTGCTCACCGTGGTCACCGGGTTCCGCACCGCCGCCGTCGAACCCGCCACCGACGGTCAGGTCGTCATGGTGTCCGATACCGGCGCCCGCATCGAGGCGGTGGACGAGGTCATCGCCTCTACCGGCTTCCGGCCGGACCTGTCGTGGCTCTCGGAGATCCGTCTCGACCTCGATCCGGTGCTGCAGGCCCCGACTGCCTTGGCCCCGTTGATCGACCCGAACGTGCACTCGTGCGGGACCGTCTACCCGCATGGGGCCGCCGAGCTCACCCACCCCGAACCGGGCTTCTATGTGGTCGGGATGAAGAGCTACGGGCGGGCCCCGACGTTCCTGGCGATGACCGGCTACGAGCAGGTCCGCAGCATCGCCGCCGCCCTGGCCGGTGATCATGATGCCGCGGCCCGCGTCGAGCTGGTCCTGCCCGAGACGGGGGTGTGCGGCGGCGCCGGAGTGTTCGACGACCCCGCCGCCGACACCGCCACCGAGGCCGCGGCCGGTGGGTGCTGCGGTGCGCCCGAGCCGGAGTTGGTCACTCTCTCCGCCCGCACCGGCGGATAGCGCCGGTGACCGACACGTCGACCCGCCCGCAGCCCGGCGCTCTCACCGGCGCCGGGCTGCGGCGGGTGCTGGCGGTGCTGTGCCTGACCGAGATCACCAGCTGGGGCATCCTGTACTACGCGTTCCCGGTCCTGTCGGTCTCGATCTCCGCCGAGACCGGCTGGTCGCCCACGGCGATCACCGCGGCGTTCTCGCTCGGTCAGCTCGCCACCGCGCTCGCGGGTATCCCGGTCGGGCGCATCCTCGACCGGGTCGGACCGCGCACGATCATGACCGCCGGCTCGGTCCTCGCCGTCCCCGCGCTGGTCCTGATCGCGCTCGCCCCCACGCTGCCGGTGTTCTACGCCGGGTGGCTGCTTGCCGGCACCGCGATGGGCGCGGTGCTCTACCCACCGGCGTTCGCCGCGCTGACCCGCTGGTACGGCGACCGCTCCGTCCGCGCCCTGATGATCCTGACCCTCGCCGCGGGCCTGGCCAGCACCGTCTTCGCCCCGTTGACCTCCGCAGTGGATCAGCAGTCGGACTGGCGCACCACCTACCTGATTCTCGCGGCGATCCTCGCCGCGATCACGATCCCCGGGCACTGGTGGGGACTGCGCGGATCTTGGCCCGCCGCGGCCCCACCGGCGAACGGCGCGGCCCTGGGGCACCGGGAGATCGCCCGCAGCCCCGCGTTCTTCGCGCTGGTGGCCGCGTTGGCTCTCGGTGCGTTCACCGCCTTCGCCGGGGTGTTCAACCTGGTGCCGTTGCTGCTCGAACAGGGCTTTTCCCCGTCGGTGGCGGCGGTGACGCTCGGGCTCGGCGGCGGCGGACAGGTCCTCGGTCGTCTCGGTTATCTGACCCTGGTCGCCCGTACCAGCGTCCGCAGCCGCATCGTGGTGATCCTGGCCGGCACCGCGGCAACCACCGCGCTGCTCGGGGCGGTGACCACGGCCGCGGCGTTGGTCGGCGCGGCGATCGGCGCGGGACTGGTGCGCGGATTGTTCACCTTGATCCAGGCCACCGCCATCACCGACCGGTGGGGCTCGACCCACTACGGGCGCCTCGGCGGGCTGATGTCCGCCCCGATCGTCCTGGTCATGGCGTTGGCGCCGTGGGCGGGAACCGCCCTGGCCGGCGCGACCGGCAGCTACGCCACCGCCTACCTCGTGCTCGCGGTCGTTGCCGCGCTCGCCGCACTCCTGGCGATCGCGTCCGTGCCGCGGCTGACCCCCACCGACACTGTCGAAGGAACACCATGACCGACTATGACGCTCTCGTCGTCGGCGGTGGCCAGTCCGGCCTCGCCGCCGCCTACGCTCTGTCTGCTCGCGGCGTGCGCACCGGGCTGCTCGAAGGCGGCGACGAGCCGGTCGGGGCCTGGCCGCACTACTACGACAGCCTGACCCTGTTCTCCCCGGCGAAATACAGTGCCCTGCCCGGCCTGGCGTTTCCGGGCGCCCCGGACCGCTATCCGCGGCGCGACGAGGTGATCGAGTATCTGCGCCGCTACGCCGCCGGACTCGACGTCGACATTGTGACCGGCTCCCGCGTCGAGACCGTCACCTGCGAGCGGGGCGTCTACACCGCCCACACCGCTGTCGGCGGCAGTGTCACCGCGCCGATTCTGATCGCGGCCACCGGCTATTTCGGGTCCCCGAATATCCCACCGCTGCCGGGGCTGGACACGTTCGGCGGCACGGTGCTGCACACCGGCGACTACCGCGACCCCGCTGCATTCACGGGCCAGAACGTGGTGGTGGTCGGTGCCGGTAACTCGGCGGTGCAGATCGCCACCGAACTCGCCGAGGTCGCTACTGTGACTCTGGCCAGCCGCCGACCGCCGAAGTTCCTGCCGCAGCGGATCTTCGGCCGTGATGTGCACTTCTGGCTCACGGTCACCGGAGTCGACCGCGCCCCCTTGGGGCCGTGGCTGCCTGCGTCGCCGACCCAGCAGGTCCTCGATACCGGCCGCTACCGGCGTGCCCTGGCCAGCGGCAACCCGCAGCCGCGGCCGCTGTTCACCGGCCTCGACGACCGCCGGGTGTTCTGGCCCGACGGCGCCGCCGCCACCGCCGACACCGTGCTGTTGGGTACCGGTTATCGCCCGCACCTGCCCTATCTGACCGGTCTCGGCGCTCTCGACGAGACGGGCCGGCCCCGGCACCGGCAGGGTCTCTCCACCACTCATCTGGGGCTGGGGTATGTCGGTCTCGAATGGCAGCGCAGCCTGTCGTCGGCGTCGTTGCGCGGGGTCGGCCGCGACGCCGGCCGGGTCGCCGATCGTGTGGTCGCCGCCGCCCGGTCCCGCCGCGCACTGCCTATCCGTCCCTGACCGGCGCTGCGTCCATAGATGTTCACGGAAACGGTGACACCATGGACGGCACACCGCCCGTCCCCTCGGGGGCGGGTTTACCTATCTCTCGTGCGATCCGTCGCCGATTCGAGACGGTGGGCGGCATGTCTGCCGCCGCATGCCCGCATCCGCGTTTACCATCTGTCTCAATGAGAACCCGCGTCGTCGAACGGGTTCCGGCCGACACGACCGCGGGAGCGGCGCTGATGGACATGGACGAACAGTTGCACCAGCTGGCGTGGCAACTCCAGCACAACGGACACGACTGGAGTGAAGTCGCCGCCGAGCTCGGCTGCGACGAAACCGTCGCCCGGGCCATGGCCGACCGATACCTCGCCGACTCCGAGACTCGAGCACAGAAGGACCAATTCTCGCTGTTCGATCTCTGAGCGGCGCACGTCATCCCGCGCTGCTGCTGTTACGCCAGCCGTCCGGCGGTCACGACACGGCGATCCGCGCCGCGCCACTGCGGCAGGTACGTCCGACGTGGCATCCGAGGGTCGACGGGGGCGCTATATCGATTCGCGACATGAGACTGAATTCGGCCGGCAGTTGTGGAGGCCGCCCGGGAGGGGGAAGTCTGGTATCGACGGCCATCGAGTGCCGTCGGCTCCCTGGACAGGTGGTGGATCATGGGCCATTCCGAGCGGGTGGACAGGGCCGCTATCGCCGGCGAGCTCGAACGCACCCGTGTGCATCTGCACCGGCTCCTCGCCGACGCTTCCGACACCTCGTTGCGGAGTCAATCGGCGGGGACGCGGTGGACCAACGAGCAACTGTTGTTCCACATGGTCTTCGGGTACATGGTGGTGGCGGCGCTGCTGCCCTTGGTGCGGATGGTCAGCCGGCTGCCCGCCGGAGTGGAGCGTCGATTCGCCCAGGTCCTCGATGCCGGTACGCGGCCTTTTGACGTGGTGAATTACTACGGTTCATGCGCTGCAGCCCTGGTGTTTGACCGGAACCGGATGGGCACGAAAGCCGACCGGGTCATCGGTGCGCTGAGCCGCCGACTGCAACGCGAATCGGAGCAGGCGTTGGGACGGGGAATGTTCTTCCCGGTGCGCTGGGACCCGTTCTTCACCGATTACATGACCATTGGTGAGCTGTACCGATATCCCGTCAGACATTTCGATTTCCACGAACGACAGCTCACTCTCGATCGTCCGCATTGAGTCAGAACTCAGGCTTCGAGGCAGCAGACTCTTCGATTCGGTTCTCGCGGCTTGGGCACAGGACCGAAACATCGTCCGGGATGCCTGAGGATTCCGACAAGATCGTGAGAATCCCTGACTGACACGAAATTGGAAAGCCGCAGGCCCGTGCGCCGCACTACTGACACCTCCGGCGGGAACCTACAATCGCTCACACCTACGACTGGGCTCTATCGCTATCGTGCCGCCACACCCTCATCGGTCACGGCGGGAGACGAATGTCCAGGTCAGCGAACACCTTCTCGAGTCGGGCCGTGTCGGCCGGGGTGTGGCATCCGGTGTACAGGAACGCGAAGAGCGAAGCCGCCGCAGCGCTGTTGCCGCGGGCGAACTCGATGGCGGCGTCGATGGCGTTCTGCACACCGTCCAGCGCACTGTGCTCACGAGCCGGGAAGGACGAGCGGGTGGGAGCGATTCCCGGGTCCACTGTCGCGACCGGGATCGGGGCGAGCAGGCCGGCGTGAGCGCCTCCGGCCGCGATGTCGCCGCGCTCGATCGCGGAGATGGCCGCCGCGGCGGCAGCGAGGACGCGTTCTGCTCGATCCATCGCAGATGCTCGAACACCACTCGCGACGCCTGTGGCGGCCGCGGATGCCCGGTGGAGTTCCAGATGGCTGACAGCACCGTCGGCCACCGCCCCGCGCGGCAGAGCGGGGTGCAGACGTCGTCGACGACGCTGCGCAGCATGCGGAACCACACTGCTGCGTGAACCCGGTCGCGGTCGAGCTGCACCCACCCGGACGTCAGAGCTCGGGCGGTGCGCCGGTCGAGTGCGACGACCTCCGGCGGTACCGAGGCCGGCGGCAACCGCTCCTCCGACGCGGTGCGGTCCCAGAGAACGACCCGCCCGGGCAGGACAGAGCAGATTTCCAGTCGGCAGCCGTGCGCGGGACAGCTGGTCAGCAACGACAGCTGGTGCAGCAACGCCACACTGATGTCGGCGCTGCATTCGACGTCGGCGATGCACACCGGGCACGCCCTGGTGCGCAGCGCGCTGACCCATGGAAGCCACGTGCCGCCCGCTGGTGTGCGGCAACGGCGGTCCTGGACCGCCAGGCCCATCGGCAGCAGGACCGAGAACTGGTGGACGTAGGTGTCGAAGTTGCACCGCACCGGGTCGGTGTCGTCGAGCAGCCACGGCGTCCATCCCGACAGCGTCATCGACCGCAATTTCGACACCGGAACGGTGCTGCGAGTGGCCAGGTACGCCAGTAGCGGTTCGGGGACGCACCGATCTACGTCGTGGTCGGCGATGTCGAAGCCCGGCAGCAGGTCCGCCGGTCTGACGAGTCCGTAGTACGTACAGGTACGCCGCAGCCACGATGTCAGTGCTTCATGTGGGCGAGGCGGCGGATGCAGCGGCCACGGAGGGGTGTCCCGCTCTCCCACGGGCCCGAGCCTGCTCACGTGAGGTGGCGTTCGAACTGTCGTCGCCGCTCGGTCGGACCGAGGTACTCGGTGCGTTCGAGCACGCCGGGGGTGATCGCTTCGTCGCCGGTGTCGACTGCCAGCACGGCTGCCGAGGTCAGCAGGGTCGACAGTTCGCCGATGGTGCCCTCGCAGCGGGTGAGGAGGTAGTCGGTCATCTCCGGCGATGTGAGGTGCGATGGTTGTCGCAGCGGGTAGCTGGCAGCGAAACTGGCTAGCAGCGAGCGGGTCCCGGGGGTGTTGGTCCACGTCGGCAGGGTCATCGGCGCGAACCTGTTCTCGAGCTGCGGGTCGGTGCGGACAGCGAGGTAGGCGTCACGGGTGCCGACGCCGACGAGGGGAACGCGTAGTTCGTTGCCCAGGAACCGCAGCATGTTCAAAAATTCCCGTCGAACGTTGTCGCGGCCGGCGAGAACGTTGTGGAGCTCGTCGACGATGAGCATCCGGACCTCGGTGGCTCGCAGCAACATCAGTGCTTGCCGTTCCAGGTCTGGAACGCGACTGTGCGGCTTGATCGGTGTTCCCAGGGCGGCGAGCACGGCGAGGTAGAACCGGCTCGGTGAGGGGTCCGGGGGCATCTGGACGCACAACACCGGGATCTGTTCGCGGTCACTGAGGCTGGTCGGGGGGTGCGTGCGTCGGAACTTCTCGATGATCAGCGACTTGCCGTTGTTCGTCGAGCCGAGCAGCAGCAGGTTCGGCATGCGTTGACGGTCCGGCCACGACAGCAGCGTCTCGAGGTGCTCGAGGACGGCACGTGCCTGCGGGTAGCCGATCCAGCGCTCGGAGCGGATCGACCGAATGCGGGAGGCGTCGTCGAGTTCGGCGAGCGGACGCGCGGACTCCGTCAGGTGCCCGAGGTCGGTGCCGGGCATCGCAGTCGAATCCCGGGCGCTGCGCCGCGAGGTCGGTGTCATCTGCTCACCACTGCTCGATGTCGTCGAAGACCGACACGTCCGTGTCCGGCTCGCTCTGGTGCGGCGGCGCCGGCACCGCTGTGGTCGTGGGTGTGCTGTCGGCGAGGTGGTTCCGTCGTTGGCGGTTGCGGCGAGCTCTGCGGGTGTCCTTCTGTGCACGGTCGGTGAGGTCGCGCATCTGCTCGATCATCGAGAACAGGGCACTCTCGTCGATGCTCGACCGTCCCTGCTCTCGCAGGCGGGCGGTCGCCGCGCGGTGCTCCCACAGTGTCACCGCGGGGTGCGCCATCATCCGGTACGGGACCTCGATGTATCCGGCGCCGTCGGGTTCGAGAACCCAGATGCGGCTCAGATCGCGGGGGTCACGTCGGATGACGAATGCGCCCAGGTGCTCGCGGCGCGCGACCCACGGCTTGAGTGCGTTGGAGAAGTAGCGCACATGGTCGATGACGAATCCGGTGCGAGTGAGCCGGCGGCGGATCACGGGCAGGAAGTCGATCAGGAACGTGGTCTCGTCGACCACCACTCTCGGCGGGCTTGTCGCGGCGTCGACTCCGGTGCCCCATCTTGTCGCCGGAGACTGCCGGAGGCCGGTGTGCACGCTCTCGTGGTAGGTCGCGATCGAGAGCACCAGCCATCGTTCCAGCTCGCGCAGCGTCAATGCGGCGTGTGCATCCGAGTCGTAACTGCCTCGCTGGCTCGGGTTCGAGAACGTGGTTCCGGGGAGCTCGTGCACTGCGGTCATCGCTGTTCCTATGACGCGTTCGACTATCCCGCCGTAGTGGGGTCGCCCCGGTGGCCGGTAGTCGAGTGTGATGGCGTGTTGAGCGCAGCCACGACGCAGCGCCTCGCTCTTGAATTCGGCGGCGTTGTCCAGGTACAACCGCTGCGGCTTGCCCACCATCGGCCACCGGACCTCGGCCGACAGGTCGTGGGCCTGCAACCATGCCTGTTTCTCGCTGCACACCCGTCCCAGGCACAGGCCCACCGAGACTGCGGAGGGCGGTTCCAGTGTCACCACGAAACCGAGTACGGCTCGACTGAAGACGTCGATGGCAACCGTCAGGTAGGGACGGCCGATCGGTCTACGCTCGTACTCGTCGACGACCATGACGTCGACAACGGTGTGATCGACGTGAACCAGTTCGAGGATCCCCCGAATCGGCGGCGGGATGTCGCCGGCCGCCTGGCGTGGACGTGCCGCGTCCGCTCCCCCTCGTGCTCGGGCCACCGCTGCGGGATTCAGGGCCGCGATCCGTGCAGCGACCGTGTTTCGAGACGGCGGCGGCAGACCCGCACGGTGACAGACAACAGCGATACGACGATGCACCGCAGCGACACTCAACTTCTGGCGGCGGAGGAAGTGTCGTCCCACCTGCTCCGCAATGATCTCTTCGACAGCATCGGACACCCGGGTTCCACCTCGACCACCCGACGGCCGACGCACCAACAGATCGGCGACAGTTCCTGTGCCGTTCTCGAGCTTGTCGAGCAGGACGTACACCTGCCGGCGGGACAGGCCCAGACGTTCGGCTGCCTCGTCGACAACCGACAAGCCCACCGGGTGCGTCTCGAGCAGTGGAGCGAGCACCGCGAAACGGGATTCCGCCTGCCCCCACCTCTTCGGCGACGCGGTCAGAACCCCGTTCTCCACTACATCGAGCTTGTCTACGTCCACCTCGTCCCCAGGTCACCCGAGTTCGCGACAGTGCTGCGCTCTTCTGACACCAGGATTTCAGAACGCGACTGCACACACCCAGGAAACGAGACGAAAAGGCGCGGTTCACTCCTGACACTGACAAGACGACGCGACTCGTCCCGCCTGCCACATACGGTCGTTTCTGTCACCGCCCAACCCAAGCCGCCAATTTGCGGCGGCCCACGGATCCAGAACCGCACTGCATGCCGGTAGGCCAAGCACCATGGAGCTTGGCCTGCCACGGCGAGCTACCGAATTCGTGGTCCTCTTTGCAGCGGCCCACTTCTCTGTGCGAACGGTCTCCCATTGTTGTACGTGTCCTCCAGGAAGTCGACATAGCGCTCCACCGCCTCTGCAGCAAGGTCGGAAGGGCCTCGAGGTGCGCCGGGAGTGGCCATCAGCGCTTCGGCCGCGTTCAGCAATCGTTCACTGGTCTCGACGAAGAAGTAGAAGGTCCTCTTCGTCTTGGCGGGCCTGTCCGCAGCTGGAGGCTTGGGCGCAGTCGCGTCCGTGCTCGTTACTGGCTCGGACATTGGATCGAGGGGGCTCGAGTTACCCAGGCTGCTCTTGAGGCGTTCAGGACGCGCCATTGCCGACTCCCTCCATGAGCAGCCCTGACGTGCGGCGGTAGATGCTGGCCAGATTCCGGGCGTCCGTCGTACCCCAGTCGAGCAAACTGGTCTGCGCCTCTGAGGAGTCCTTCAACACAACTCGCTTGGGTACCGGGTCGCCGATGATCGTGATGCAGTCGGCGATCTCCGCCAGCTGCTCACGACCTGCGATGGTGTTGCGTTCGTGGAGGTTGATGATCGCGCCGACCAGCTCGAGTGTCGGATTGTAACTGCGGCGCACCACGTCGATGGTGCGTCGTAGCCGTGCCAGCCCGTTGGCGGAGAAGAGCGCGGACTGACTGACCACGAGCGCTCGTCTGGCCGCCACCAGTGCGTTGATCGTCAACAGGTCCAGGCTCGGCGGGCAGTCGATTACCACTAGTCCATACTTCAAAGCGAGCGACTCTAGTGAATCGCGGAGCCGCCGCTCGCGTCCCGCGCCTCCGAGAATCAGCTCATCCCGCACGAACGCGAGGGATTCCGAGTTCGGATCGGTGGCCACCAGATCCACGCCTTCCCAGATGGTCGGCGCCACGACGTCTTCGAGGGTGGCGGCCGACCGGTCCGACAATGCGTCCGCCATGCCCGCGTCGCCAGGGGAAGGCTCACCGGCGCTGAGCACGGTGCTCAGGTTTCCCTGCGGGTCCATGTCGAGTGCCAGGACTCGGTGGCCGGCGCGACGGGCGGCATCGACGATGTGGAATGTGGTCGTCGTCTTGCCTACGCCACCCTTTTGGTTGCAGAAGGCGATCACGTTGTGTGACATGTGTGTCCTTTCATATTCGGTGATTCCGAAGACTTGCCCGCCTTGCCGGAATTACCGGCAATACGGGTGAAGGAAGAGAAGTACGTGATGGCCGTATCGGAGGAATGGCAGCACGTACCGCGATACAGCCCACCCCACCGAACAGTCCGATACGGGTAATAAGCGATTGGGACGTGAGACCCGTGCGGGAAGCAATACCGGCAATACCGCCGTCACTGGGACCGCGGACGACGCTGGCAACACCACTGTTACTGCGAACACTGGTAATTCCGAGCGTGTCATCGAACCCGCACGTGAGTCCGTCGCGCACCGGGTCCAGCGATTCAGTCTTTCGAGAGATGACAACCAAAGTTGTTGGCATTGACGGTGGTCCCGTCTACTGCGTCGGACTACGTGCTGCTACACCCGGACCCCCCAGGGGTGACCCCCAATGTCCGCACCCACGTTGTCCGCTCCACGCCCTCTGGCCCCGCACCCGGACGGGCGCGTGGCTTTCGGTATCGCCACGTCGTCGTGGATCAGTCGACGGCATGGTGCCCCGGGGCCGGTCTCCGGGGATCGCTACAGGGTGCACAGTCAACGGCGGCAGGCTGGTTATCGTCGGGCTCTGCCAGAAAACGACGGACGTGGAGCATAAGATCGTGCTCAGCGTTCAGCGCCATCAGCCAATTGCTGATGGACGGGCCGTCCCGTCAACATTCACCGTTGAAGGACGCGCAAGAATGACCTAAGGTCGGATTCAGAAACCTCCGATTTGGTACGAGGCGGTTTCGACGCCCTCGGCTTCGGTGCTGGTTACACCGAGACATGCCGGGGGCGTCAGTCTTTCCGGGTAGGACTTCGATTCACGCAACATCCGTCGACATCGACGCCTGCGCCTCGAGGCGTTCGATGTACTCGTCGATGGCCGTATCGGGTATGAGGCGTCGCTTGCCCACCTTGATGCTCCTGATTTCCCCGGATGCGAGCTTGTTGAAGAAGTTGGACCGACCCAAGCCGGTGAGCTCCATACCCTCTTGCACGCTGAACAGCTGTCTCGTCATGACACCCTCCGTTGCGTTGATTCACCACCCACAACCCGCCGAATGCGGTTTGTTCACGTGGTTCCACCACAAAGTAGCGGACACGTGTAATCACCGCAAGAGGACTCAGAACAAGCTGTAGAGTGCGTGTTCATGACGCAAAGCTGGGCCCAAGCGATTGTGGATCGGGCTGGCGCCGAGGTCCGCCGACTCCGGACGTCCGGTGCCCCGCCGCTGTCCGCGCAAGCACTCTCCGAACGCACCGGCGAACTCGGCCACCCCATATCGAGGGCGGTGATCTCCGACCTCGAGACGGGCAGACGCAAGGGCCTCGACGTGGCCGACCTCCTGGTTCTAGCCGCGGCGCTCGATGTCGCGCCGGCACAGCTGCTGTTCCCCGATCTCCCTCGCGGAACAGCGGACGTGCTCCCGGGTGTCCCGCAAGAATCACACGACGCCGTCAGATGGATCGGAGGCGAAAGCGGCCTCCTGATGCTCGAGGACTCGGGTTGGTCCGACGAAGCAACCGGGCAGACGGTTCAGGTCTTCGTGCGCCGCCAGTTCGATTCCCGCAGAGACCGGATGACACTGACTCACGAATGGCGCCGCTCGATCACCGCAATGCGCAGCGCCCGAAAACAGCTGCAACGAGCACATGAGAACAACGAATCTCCCGACCAGATCGAAGCACTGGAGGTCATCTACGAGAACGCGCTCAAGCGGACGGCAGCGCACCGGGACACCATGGCCGAGCTCGGGATGACCGTCGGAGACGGACTCCCCCGTGGCTGATCGCTCATCAAGCGCGCAAGCGACTCGGATCCGAGGAACACTGTCGAGATTCGCTTCCAGTACGTTCCAGTCGGCCGATGGCTAGAAACCAACTACCTCCGCAGATCCGAAAGATCTCGGTCACCGATCGCCGTACGGGGAGAGAGGTTTTTCGCTACCAGGTCACCGTCGATGCGGGAACGCGAGAAGTACCGCGCCTGCGGCCAGACGGATCCTCTTATCTCCACACGACGCGATCGCAGTCCCGACGGCGATTCGATACCGAGAAGGACGCTCGCGCGTATTTGGCCCGAGTCACCGACGAAGTCAATCGTGGTGTTCACGTATCGGGCAATGCGCTGTCCGTCGACGAGGTCTGCGAGGCATGGCTCGCCGGCCGGCGGGTGAGACCCACGACTAAGAACGCGTATCGCCACGCGCTGGAACCGCTGAGGCAATTCCATGGACCGCTGCCGGTACAGCGGTTGACCAAGGGCCACCTCGACTCGCTCGTGACCGCACTGGCCGCCGGCGGAACGCCCATGACATCTAGTTCGGTGCGTCGACCGTGGAGCCCGCAATCCATCAATCCGATGCTGAACATCATTTCGGCGGTGCTGACCGACCTCGTCAAGCAGGGCCTTCTGGTAAGGAACGTCGCGCTGTTGGTTGACCGACTGCCGCGCACGCATACACAGATGCGAACGTTCTCCGTCGACGAGATGCGCCAGATGTTGGCTTTCGCGCAGACCGACCGAGTTGGACACGCGTGGAACCTGGCCTTGTCCGGCCTGCGCCGCGGTGAAATCTGCGGACTCCGATGGTCCGACGTTGACTTGGACGCCGGCATCATGTCGATCCGAAACAACCGCGTGTCCGTGGCCGGCCAAGCGGTGGACGGACTGACGAAGACGGAACGGTCGAACCGCGACCTGCCGTTGACCCCGGTGCTGACCGCCGCCCTGATCGCCGCTCGTGACCGTCAGGACCTTGAGTGCGCAGCCGCCGCTGCCAACTACGGGCCGGGCACACACGTAGTTTGCGATGTGCTCGGCCGCGCCTACCACCCGGACACACTGTCCAACTTCTGGTCGACGGCGTGTAAGCGCGCCGGAGTGCCGCAGATCAGGCTGCACGATGCCCGCCACACCTGCGCAACTCTGATGCACCTTCAGAACGTTCCGATTGCTGTGATCTCTGCGTGGCTGGGCCACGCAGATTCCGCCTTCACCATGCGCACGTACGCCCACGCCCCGAACGACGCGCTCAAGATCGCGGCTCAGAGCCTCCAGACGATGTCAGACCTACGCAAACACTGACCCTGTCCTCGCGCCCCAATTTCCGGCCCTCTGTGGAGCAGTTTCGAGTGACTTGTGACAACTCGTGACATCGGTGTCGCACCGCCCATTCACGCGAGGCGGGTGGCACTACAAAACCCCAGTTCAAGGCCGTTAAACGTGGAGCCTCCTGTCAGGATTGAACTGACGACCTTTCGCTTACAAGGCGAGTGCTCTACCACTGAGCTAAGGAGGCGCACCCGGCGAACCGGGCGGCCCCAGCATAGCGAGGCCACCGCCCGTCAGCGCCCGCCCACCCCGTCCCGCTGACGCCGCTCGGCCACGACGCGGTTGCCGCCGCCCCGCTTCGCCTCGTACATGGCCTCGTCGGCGCGGTCGGTGAGCTGCTCGAGGGCGTCGATGGGATCGGTCGACAGCGAACCGACCGGGGCCGAGGCGACGCCGACGGATGCGGAGACCGGCGCGGGGTCGTCGACTCGATGGATGGTCACCAGGAGGTCCTTCGCGAGGTCGCATCCGCGCTGCGCGTCACCGAGCACCGCGACGACGAACTCCTCGCCGCCGCAGCGCGCCCCCACACCGGTGGATCCGGCGAGCCGGTCGATGCGCTGCGCGGTGGTGCGCAGAACGTCGTCGCCCGTGCGGTGACCGAAGCGGTCGTTGACGGACTTGAAGGCGTCGAGGTCGAGACAGAGAACCGTCAACACGTCGTTCCCCCCACCGCGCTCGCGCGACTCGCGCACCATCTGCTCGACGGCGACGTGCAGACCGCGGCGGTTGGGCAGACCGGTCAACTGGTCGTAGTACGCGCGGGCGGCGTCGTTGCGCAGGGCCGTGAAGAAGAAGTGATTGAGCGCGGACGCGGCGAACAGCAACACGACGACGGTGATGAGCGTGGCCACCGCGTCGGGCAAGGGGGTGTCCGTAGAGGTGACCAGTCGGACGAACAGCACTCCCGTGAGCGTGAGCGCCCAGATCTCCTGCAGCACGAAGATGCGGGCACCGTGGAAGGCGCTCGCGTAATTGCCGACCGAGACCATCAGAGCCGCGGAGATGAGGGTGATCTGGCTCGGTGGTAGCGCGAGCAGAGCGATCGAGATGGTCAGGCCACCGATGACGACGAACGCCAGTGATCCCCGTCTGCTGAGGAACTTCCCCCGAGCCCACCAGAATCCGAGCGCGACGGCCACCGAGGCGGCCGCGAGGAGAACCCAGCGACCGGTCGGAGTGGCGGTTCGGCCGATCCCCGACACCGCCGACGCGGCGGCCATGACGCCGAGAAGAAAGCACGAGGCCGCGATCAAGTACGGGGCACCGTTCAGAAAACGGTGAGTACGGTGATAGTTCGCGACCCAGTCGTAGTCCAGGTCCGCGAACCACCAGTCACGGAGTGCGCGCAACGTGAGAGCCAGCCTTGCGTAGAAGCGAATCGTGTCCGCCGCGGTGGCCCCCGCCACCACGACGTCGTTCAGTATTCGATCACACCGATTTCGCCGTTCTCCTGTTTTTCGGTTCTTTCACTGGAAACGATCGGTGAAACCGGACACCGTGCCCGTTTCGACCCCCTCCTCGCCCGGGAAACACACAGTCCGACCCGGTACCTTCTCCCCTGTCACCCGACGACAACCCGCCACCGAAGAAACCACGAGAACGAGGCATGACTTTCCTGCAGGGCCTGACGTCGACTATCAGCCGGATGACCGGCGAGCGACGCGCCATCGTCGACACCCCGTCGGGCGCACCGAGCCCGCTGAAACCGATCGACCTGACCGACGACGCCTCCGTGTCGGAGGTCCTCGACCTCGCCGTACGCGTCGGCGAGGTGACCCTGGCCGCCGGTACGGGCGCCATCGACACCGCGGCGCAGGTCCAGTTCATTGCGTCGACCTACGGCCTGAACCGCTGCGACGTGGACGTCACGTACAACTCGATCGTCGTGAGCGCCTACCGCGGCCCGACGCTCCCCCCGGCCAGCACCATGCGCATCGTGCACTACCGCTCGATGGATTTCACCCGTCTGGCCTACGTCGACGCTCTCGCCCGCAAGATTCGCCTCGAGGTGCCCCCACCCAGCGAGGCGCACGCCGAGCTGATGCGCATCATCACCGCCCCACACCCCTACAACCGTTGGACGGCGACGCTGGCGTGGGCCGGCATGGCGGCCTCGATCGGCGTCCTGCTCGGCGGCGGCGTGCTCGTGGCCGTGGTGAGCTTCCTCACCACCATGGTCATCGACCGGGTGGGCCGAGTGCTCAACCGCGCCGGGTTGCCGTTCTTCTTCCAGCAGGTGGTGGGCGGCTTCATCGCGTCGGCCCCGGCCATCACCCTGTTCAACTTCCAGGATCAACTGGGGATCGAGATCAATCCGTCCCAGGTCATCGCGGCCGGGGTGACAGTGCTGCTCTCCGGATTGTCGCTGGTGGGTTCCGTGCAGGACGCCATCACGGGCGCGCCGATCACGGCGGCGGCCCGCTTCTTCGAACTGTTGATGATGACCGGCGGCATCATCGCCGGCGTGGCCACGACGCTGCGCCTGGCGACGCTGGTGGGACTGGAACTGCCGATCCTGAGCAACCTCCCCCCGGCCGACATCACGCAGGTCCCCACGAAGGTCCTGGCCGGTGCCGCGGCCGCGTTCTTCTACGCGCTGGCCTGCTACGCCGAGCGTCGGGCGTTGACCGCGGCGTTCCTCGGTGGATTCGTCGGTGCGCTGGTGTTCCTGGTGGCTCAGTCGCTGGGCTTCGGGCCCGTCCTCGCGGCCGCGATCGCCGCCACCACGGTGGGGCTCGCGGGTGGTCTCATGGCGCGTCGAGCGTTGATTCCGCCCCTGATCGTCGCGGTCGCCGGCATCACGCCCCTGCTACCCGGCCTGGCGGTGTACCGAGGCCTGTTCGCACTGCTCGGGGATCAAACGCTGCTGGGCTTCAGTTCGCTGCTCGCTGCCGTCGGCACCGGCGGCGCACTCGCCGGTGGGGTCACCCTGGGCGAATGGGGCGCTCGAACGCTGCGTCGACCCCGGATAGTCGAACGCACCGAGTCTCTACGCCGCCCGATCATGAAGATCAGGCGGGGAGACTCGGTGCGTACGGTGCGCCCGCGCAAGCCCAAGCACAAAGGCTCACGGGTGACGGGCAGCTGGGACCAGGAGTAGATCAGGCCTGCGTGCGGTGCCGGCCGGCGGCGTCTTCTTCCATGGCCTCACGCAGGCTGCGCGGACGCATGTCGGTCCAGTTCTTCTCGACGTACTCGAGGCACGCCGTACGGCTCTCCTCACCGAAAACGACACGCCATCCCTGAGGGACCTCCGCGAAGGTCGGCCACAGCGAATGCTGGTCTTCGTCGTTGACCAGTACGTAGAAACGGCCGTCTTCGTCGTCGAACGGGTTGGTGCTCATCGTGCCTCGCTCACTGCAATCGGCGCCGGGGGTGCCCCGGCCGGGTCAATGGAAGGTGGACCTGATCGAGCGAAGGTCCTACGAACCGCTGTCGACCCTAGCAAGGTCTGCGCCCGCCACACGGCGAGCGAGGACCGAGTCGACGATCTCTCCGGATCTGATTGCGACGTTGGACAACAACGAGGACGTGATTCCGTGCGTCGTCTCGGTTCCGCCCTGGAGGTAGATGCCGGCCGCCATGTCGCGGGGACCGACCAGCCGGTAGTCGCGGGTCACGACGCGCGGAGCGGATTCGTCCGGCGCGAGGTCGCCGAGCAGCGGCTGCAGGGACGACGGCCGGAAACCGGTCGCCAGGACCAGGGCGTCGCACTCGAGGGTGTCGGCGATGCCGTCGATGAGATCGCGGACGACGACGTCGATGCCATCGGCCGTCTCCGTCACGGACGCGATCTCCGACGCCCGACGCATGAAGAGCCGGCGGTGGCCGCTGACGCGCTCCGCGTACTCGGTGCGGTAGAGCTCCTCGATCAGTTCGATGTCGACCACCGAGTAGTTGGTGCTGCGGTGCAGGGCGATGAGCCGCGCGCGCTCGGCGGCGGGGGCTCGGTGCAACTCGTCGACGGCCATCGGATCGAAGATCCGATTGGCGTACGGGCTGTCGTCCGCCGGGCTGTAGCCGTACCGGCTGAAGACGCTGTGAACCTCGGCGTGCGGGTAGGTGCGGTGCAGGTGCTGCACCACCTCGGCAGCGGATTGCCCCGCCCCGAGGACCGCGAACCGCTGGTGCACCGGCTCGGGCATGGCGGCGAGGCGCGGCAGGAACTCGTGGTTGTGGAAGCACCGCGCGGACGGGGTGGCCCAGTCCGGGACATGCTTGGTGAGGCCCGCACCCACGGCCACGTTGCGGGTGCGCAGCACGGTGCCGTCCGAGCACCGCACGTCGAGGATCTCGCCGTCGTCCGACGCGGTGATCTGCTCGACGGCCACCCCGTAGCGAACATCGGCGTCGACGCGGCCGGCGGCCCAGGACAGGTAGTCGTGGAACTCGTGCCGCGTGGGGAAGAACGTCTGGTGGTTGACGAAGTCCACGAGCCGGTTCCGCTCGAACAGATAGTTGAAGAAGGTGAAGCTGCTCCGCGGGTTGCGGAACGTCACCAGGTCCTTGGGGAACGCGATCTGCATCGTCGCGCCGTCGAGGAGCATGCCGGGATGCCACCCGAACGCGGCCTGACGTTCGACGAACACGGCCTCGATGCGGTCGCGAGCGTCGCACGTCTCGTTGTGTTCGGCGATCGCGATCGCAAGGGCCAGATTGGCCGGACCGAACCCCACTCCGACAACATCGAATTCGCTCATGGAAATGCCATCCGTTCTGCCCCCACGGAGGTGGCGACGCGCGCCGGGGGACAAGCGGTCAGCTTAGCCTAGCCTTGGCTGACCGCCAAGGGCTCCGGACGCCAGATCCGCTGGCGGCTGTCCATGAAGGTCACGACGGCGACGTGCGGCACCGTGAGAGCGGAGATCAGGACGAGGTAGGCCCCCAGAGCGCTCGCCCCGCTCTGCTGCGCGCCGGGAACCACGAGGGCGACCACCACCAGTGCCGCGATCGCCACGGCCGTCGTCGGTGCGCACGCTCGGGTCAGCGTCACGACGCGCTCGCGAACCGACCGCGGGCGGTCACGCTCGATGACGTCGATGCGATCGAGACGGACGAAGTGCCGCAACGCATGCCACAACGAGAAGTACAGACCGAGCGCCAGAACGGGCGGCACCGTCGCGAAGAATCCGAGCAACACCGCGACCTCCAGTTGATCGCGCGCCCACGTTCGCCGTTCGACCGCGGTGCGGCACCGACTCCGGGTCACCACGGCGACCGCACCGACGACCGCCAGAAATGCCGTCACGGCGACCGCGCGCAGCGGTCCGGTGTCGACGACGCCGACCGGCACGGCGGAGGAACCCACGAGACCAGCGGTGCTCGCGAGAAACAGATCGAGGGTGCCGGGATGAGCGAGGACGGGGATCGTCATCGGCAGACCGCCCCGGACGACCACGGCGGCCGCGCGCACCCCGCGGGTGTCCAGGTACGTCGAATCATCCACGGCCAGTGCGATGTACAGATCACCCTGCCCCCAATGGAACCAGGTGAGCAGCACGAACCCCAGAGCCGCCGCCACGGGCGCGACGATCCACAGCGCGAAGGTCACCGCCGCCAGGACGAGGTACACCGCGATCACCCGCGCGATCGACGTCCACTCCTGCCGGCGCCGGTCCAACCAGGCCGGAACGAGATGGTCGGCCGCGCCGTGTGGCAGCCCCAGCACCAGCACGCTGGCCGCGAACGGGACGTACTGCAGCCATACGGGAACAACGATTCCGGTGGCGAACACGGCAGCGAGAACGGCGAACAGCACGACGACGGGCGTGAGCAGTCGTCTGCGAACCGCGCGAGAGTGCCTGGCGGAGAGGCTGTCCACGGCACCGGGGGCCGAGGTTGCCGCGGGGTTCGTGACCATCGACCACACCTACGTTCGTTGTCCTGTTCCTACTCCTCATCGCGCCCGGAGAATCCCATTTGGGGGAATTCGACCTTTCCGTACCAGGACTCCGAACCAATGATGTCGGCCCTTCAGACCCCAGCAGGCTTTCGACAACCCCGCTGCTCTCTCCAGACCGACGGCTCTCGCCACTCTCGCCTCTGGAGGACTCCGTGATACCCGATACCCTCACCGCCGGCCAGTATCAACTGGTCTACAACACCTTTTCCTTGGTGATCGCGTCGCAACTGTTCGCCGCGCTGTTCATGATCGTCTGCCTACCTCGAATTCTTCCCCGATATCGGCAGGCGATGTGCGTCGCCGCCGTGGTCTGCGGAATTGCGGCCTACCACTACTTCCGCATCTTCGACTCGTTCCGCGCCTCGTTCGAATCCGACACCGTCGGTGGCGGTGGCACCTACACCCAAACCGTCGGTGAGGGTTTCAACGAGGGCTACCGGTACGTCGACTGGCTGCTCACCGTTCCGCTGCTGCTCGTGGAACTGATCGCCGTTCTGGCCCTCGCACGCGCATTGCAGAACCGTCTGCTGATGAAACTGATTCCGGCCGCTGTGGCCATGATCGCTCTCGGCTATCCCGGAGAAATCAGCGACGACACCTTTACCCGCAACCTGTTCGGATTCCTGTCGACCATTCCCTTCGTCTACATCCTCTACGTGCTGTTCGTGGAGTTGACGAAGTCGATCGCGAATCAGCCACCCCAGGTACGTTCCTCGATCAGCCGACTCCGCATCCTGTTGCTGGCCACCTGGGGTGTCTACCCGATTGCATACCTGTTGCCGCAGTTGGGAATCGACGGTGCGGACGCCTGGACCGGCAAGCAGTTGGGGTACTCGATCGCGGACATCCTCGCCAAGGCGCTGTACGGCCTGATCATCTACCGCATCGCCCGCATCAAGTCCTTCGCCGACGATCCGTCCTTCGCGGCGTCGGAACTGTCCACCCACGAAGCCGAGGAACTGCTCGGCGACGACGCGAGGGCTCGGCCCGTCGCCCGCGGCAAGGCCTGACCACCGGCCCACCGGGGTTCGCCACTCTCTCGAGTCGCGCGCCCCGGTGGTCGGCTGTCCCGATCAGGTTGCGTCGCCCAGGATCTCGGTGATTCGTGCCGCCAGCGCCTCCACGGCCGGCCGATCGTCCAGGCCCGACGGCACCTGCAACTGCGCGAACAGCGGACCGTCGTCCGCGGGTTCGTGCACGCTCAACGTGAGATCCGCGTACGGCCGGCCCACGGGTACCGGGAGCAGCGACGCACCCGCGGCTCCGAGGTCCGCGACCTGGTGGTGCACGATCATCACCTGCGGTCGCCTCGGACCGTCGGATCCGACGATGTCGACGTAGGACGGACCGGACCGGGCGAGCGCATCGACGGTCGCATCCTGCACCCGACGCGCGATCACCGCGAGATCACCGGCGTCGGTGTCGGTACGGAGGGGAACCAGGTCACCGAAACACCCGACCATGGGGTGCGTGTCGACGTCGTCGCGACCTGCGACCAGCGTGGCCATCGTGATGTCCTCCCCCGCCCCGGATTCGGTGAGGGCCTGCGCGAACGCGGCATGCAGGATCGCGTTGGTGCCGGTGCCGATGCGCGTGGCCAGGGCCGCCATCGCACGTCGGGTACGGGCGTCGATCTCGACCGGGACGGCGTCCGTTCCGGCTCCGGTGACGTTCCAGGGCAGCGTGATTCGATCCGGAGTTCCCCGCAATGACTCCCGCCAGGGCGCGAGCGGCACCGCGGACGCACGCTCCGATGCCCACACCGCGACATCGCTGTAGCGCAGCGCGAGCGGGGCGAACGACGGTTCGTCACCGTTCGACCGCGCGGCGAGCGCCGCCATCAGGTCGGTCAGCAGCGGTACCACGGACCACTCGTCGACGGCGACGTAGTGCATCACGACCAGCAGGACACTCTCCCCGGAGACGCTGCGCAGCAACACGATACGCAACCCCGGCCGCAGGGTGAGATCGGTCGGCTCCTGCGCCACCTCGAAGGCTCGGTGGCGTACGTCGGCGTCACCCACGTCGACGGTTTCCAGGGTCACCGGTTCGCCGAGCCGGGTGCCGTCCTCGGTGAGTACCGAGTGCAGCGGTTCGTGCCGCAGGGCCACATCGCGCACGGCGGCCGCCAGTGCGTCGACATCCCACACTCGATCCGAGTCGTACAGCGCCACGGCATGATCGGCCGGCGCCACCCACCGCGCGGGAAGGAACGTGCGTTGCGCCGGAGAGAACGGCACGACGTCTGGCCGCTCCGGACGCGCGACCAACTGCGGCCCCGTCGCCGCGCCCAGCCGGGACGCCAGCGCGGCCACGGTCGGCGCCTCGAACACGTCGCGCACCGTGATACCCGCGCCGAGTCCCGAGCGCACCGCACTCACCAGTCGCATCGCCGCCATCGAGTGGCCGCCGAGATCGAAGAAGTCGTCGTCGACGCCCAGGGTCGGTAGCCCGAGCACCTCCGCCATCACGGCGACCAGAGCGCGCTCGGTGTCGGTGCGGGGTTCGGTTCCCCCGGTGACCGTCGACCACTCGGGTGCGGGCAGCGCGCGGCGATCGAGCTTGCCGTTGGCGGTGAGCGGGAGCGCACCGGGCAGCACGATCACCACGGTGGGCACCATGTAGTCCGGCAGCCGCGTCGCGGCGAAGGCCTTGATGTCCTCCCCCACCAGGGTGTCGGTTCCGGTGACGTACCCGACGAGCCGGGTCAGGCCGCCCGCCGCGGTGTCCACCACCACGGCCGTCTGGTCCACGCCGTCGTACGCGGCCAGTGCGCCCATGATCTCGCCGGGCTCGATGCGGAACCCGCGCACCTTGATCTGATCGTCCACCCGGCCGAGGAAATCGAGGTTGCCGTCCTCACGCCACCGCGCCCGGTCACCCGTGCGGTACATGCGGCCACCGGTGAACGGATCGGCCACGAACCGCGCGGACGTGAGTCCGGTACGGCCGAGGTAGCCGCGCGCGAGTCCCCGTCCGGCGATGTACAACTCGCCGGGCACGGAGATCGGGACGGGCCGCAGCCGATGGTCGAGCACGTAGGCCTTCTCGTTGGGATCGGGCACCCCGATGGGTACCGAGGCGGTCCACCCGGGCCGAGCCGGCCACAGCGTGTTGTTCACCGTGGCCTCGGTGAGACCGTAGGCGGCCAGCAGGTTCAACCTCTCCGACCACGCCGAGATCACCGCGGGCGGCACGGTTTCCGTGCCCACGAGGACGGTGCAGCCCTCGGGAAGCGCGCACCCCTCGGGCAGAGCCGCCATGAGGGAGGGCGGGATGATCGCATGAGTCACCGCGTGCTCGGCGCAGAAGTCGGTGAGCTCGGGACCGGCGACCTTGGCGTCGTCCGGCACCACCACCAACCGCGACCCGGTGCACAGCGCCATCGCGAGTTCGAAGACCGCGACGTCGAACCCGACCGACGCGAACTGCAGCACCACCGATCCCGTGGTGAGCGCCATTCGGTCCTCGGCCGTGGCCACGAGCGAGGCGATGCCCTCGTGCGGCACCGCGACACCCTTGGGCCGACCGGTGGATCCCGAGGTGTAGATGACGTATGCGGCCAGATCCAGCGAGTCCGGACGCGGAGGCAGGACCGCGTCCGACGCCGGAATCGTCTCGACGAGAACGTGCGTCGACCCCGCCGGCAGCGCCGGCAGCGTCGACGATGCGGCCGCGGTGGTCAGCACGACCGCCGCGCCCGCATCGGTGATCATGTACTCCAGCCGATCGGCCGGATACGACAAGTCCAGTGGCAGGTACGCCGCCCCCACCGCGAGCACGGCCATCGTCGCGGCGATGTTCGCGGCCGAGCGCGGAACCGCGACTCCCACGATGTCTTCCGGTCCCACACCGACCCGAAGCAACTCCGCGGCGATGTCACCGGCGCGGGCGTGGAGCTGCGCGTAGGTCATCGCGGTGCCCTCGTCGACCACGGCGATCGCGTCGGGGGTGGTGCGGACCCACCGCTCGAACGAGTCGAACAGCGACTCCGCCGGCACCTCCCGCTCGGTGGCGTTGAACTCGGTCACCACACGCCCGCGCTCACCGGGCAGGAACAGATCGAGATCGTCGACGCGTACGGACGCGTCGGTGGCCATCTGCTCGAGCACCGCGAGCTGGCGGGCCGAGATCCGCTCCGCCGTGGCGCGATCGAAGAGATCCTCCGCGTACTCGAGCCGTAGCTCCAGGCGATCCGAATCCCGGTACTCGGTGTAGTTGAACACCAGGTCGAACTTCGCGGCCGTGTTGTCGACCGGGAGTTCCGCGACGACGTCACCGCCGCCGTCCTTGGTGTGATGACTGATCATGATCTGGAACAGCGGGTTCCGCGACAGCGACCGTTCCGGCGCGACCGCGGTGACCACGGAGTCGAAGGCGACGTCGGCGTGGGCGAACGCGTCGAGATCCGTGGCCCGAACGTCGTCGATCAGCCGGTCCACGGTGGGGTTCGCCGAGAGATCGCTGCGCAGCACCAGTGTGTTGACGAAGAACCCCACGAGTTGCTCGAGGCCCTCCTCGCCGCGGCCCGCGACGGGCGATCCGAGCGCGAGATCGTCTGCGCCGGTGAGCCCGCGCAGCACCGCGGCCGCGGCGGCGTGCACGGTCATGAACAGGCTCGCGTCGTGCCGGCGGCCGAGCTCCTTCAGTCCCCGCACCACGTGCGGCGCCACCGTGGACAGCACGATGCCGCCGCGGTGGCTCGGGCGCGGCGGCCGCGGCCGGTCGGTGGTCAGCGCGGTTTCCTCGGGGAGATCGGCGAGCCGGTCCCGCCAGTAGCTCAGCTGCCGGCCCGCAACGCTGTCGGGGTCGGACTCCTCGCCCAGCAGCTCCTGCTGCCACAGCGTGTAGTCCGCGTACTGCACCGGCAGATCCGGCAGGGAGGCGTCGGAGCCGGAGCGTCGCAGCTCGTACGCCGAGAGCAGGTCGGCGAGCAGCGGACGGTCCGACCACTCGTCGGTGGCGATGTGGTGCAGGACGAGCACGATGATGCAGCCGCCGTCCGTGGTCAGGATGGAGGCACGCACCGGGATGTCGCGGGTGAGGTCGAACGGCCGGGCGACGAGCGCGGTGACGGTCGCGGCAGGATCGCCGGTTACGCCGAGCACCTCGACGCCGGGTGTGGCGTTCTCCAGTACGCGCTGCACCGGAACCCCGTCCTCGTCGGCGAACACGGTGCGCAGTGACTCGTGGCGGCGCACCACCTCGGTCAGCGCCGCGCGGAACGCGTCGACGTCGACCGTCTCGGGGAGCGGCAGGACGATCGGGAAGTTGTACACCGGCGACGCCGGATCCAGCCGGTGCAGCAGCCAGAGACGTTGCTGCGCCGAGGACATCGGCACCGCCGCCGGGCGCTCCCGACGCCGCAGCACGGGCCGACGGGTCCCGCCCCGAGCGTCGAGCCGCTCCGCCAGGCGGGAGACCGTGCGCGCGTCGAACAGGTCGCGGATCTCGACCTCTCGGTCCAGGGCGGTCCGTGCGCGGCCCACCACTCGGGTCGCGAGCAGGGAGTGCCCACCGAGATCGAAGAAGTCGTCGTCGACTCCGATCTCGCTGAGGCCCAGCACGTCCGCGATCACCGCGCACAGCACCCGCTCGGTGTCGGTGGTCGGTGGGGCGCTCGCCGCCGTTCGGTACTGCGGGGTCGGCATGGCCGCGACGTCCAGCTTGCCGTTGACCGTCATGGGGAACTCGTGCACCCCGATCACCAGTGGCACCAGGTAATCCGGAAGCTTGTGCGCCACCGCCGTCTCGACGGCCTCGGAATCGGCGCTGTCCACGTACGCGACGAGACGCTTGAAGCCGCCGGGTCCGTCGACGGCCACCACCGCCGCCCGGCGCACGCCCGGCAGAGCGGCGACGACGGACTGCACCTCGCCGAGTTCGACGCGGTGGCCACGGATCTTGACCTGATCGTCGGTGCGGCCGAGGAAGTCGAGATCGTGCGGGCCGGTGGTCCGGCGCCGCACCAGATCACCGGTGCGGTACATCCGGGTGCCGTTCCCGGACGGGTCGGCGACGAACCGTTCGGCCGTCAGCGCCGCCCGGGAGAGGTACCCGCGTGCGAGCCCGACGCCCGCGATGTAGAGCTCGCCGGCCGTGCCGTGGGCCACCGGCCGCAGCCACGAGTCGAGAACGTGGGCCGCGGTGGCTCGGATCGGTTGTCCCACCGTGGGCGTCGCGCTTTCGTCCGTACCGCCGCCGAGGGTGTTGATGGTGTACTCGGTGGGGCCGTACAGGTTGTAGCCGAGAACGCCGTCGGCGTCGCGCAGCGCCGACCACACCTCGTCGCCCACCGCCTCGCCGCCGAGCAGCACCAGGGCGGGCCGGTGCTCGGTCAGCAGTCCGCGTTCGAGCAGCACACCCGCGTAGGTGGGGGTCACGTTGATCACGTCGACGGCCACCTCGGCCGAATACCGCACCAACGCATCGGCATCGCGCCGCAGGGCCTCGTCGGCGATGTGCACCTCGTGACCCTCGACGAGCCACAGCAACTCTTCCCAGGACATGTCGAACGCGAACGAAACGGTGTGCGCGATCCGCAGCGTCCGGCCGCCGGCCGCGCGCACCACGGGTTCGAAGATGCGCTCGCGGTGGTTGTCGAGCATGTTCGTCAGACCGCGATACGGGGTGAGCACGCCCTTCGGGTTACCCGTGGATCCGGAGGTGTAGATCAGGTACGCCGGGTGATCGAGCCGGCCGGGCGTGCCGGGGACGAACCGACCCAGTTCGGAGGCGCGCAGGGGTGTGGTGTCCGTCGACGCCAGCGGTTCCGCGGTCCAGTCCACGACCACCGTGGTCGCGGAGGCCGGAACCCGTTGCGCGACAGCGGCGATGGTGACGACGCAGAGCGGGGCCGCGTCCGACAGCAGGGCGTGCAACCGGGCGTCCGGGTGGTCGAGCTCGAGCGGCAGGTAGGCCGCACCCGTGCGCAGGACCGCGAACAGGGCGACCACATTGTCCGGAGTACGCGGAAGAGCCAGGGCCACCACGGTTTCCGGACCGGCACCGCGAGCCAGGAGCACCCGCGCCAGCGCGTCGATGCGTTCCGTCAGCTGCCGGTAGGTGAGGGTCTCGGTCTCGGACACCAGGGCCGTCGCGTCGGGCTGCGACCGCGCGGTGACGGCGAGGAGTTCGGCGAGGGTGGCGTCGGGAACCGGATCGGCGGGGACCGTCTCCCGCGGCGTCGGGCTCAGGGTCACGACCGGCGCGAACGGGCGCACGGCGTAGTCGGTGAGCAGCGAGACGAACCGATCCAGCATCGTCTCCACGCGCGCGGCGTCGATCATCTCCGGGCGGTACTCGAACTTCACCGCGAGACTCGAACCGGGCGTCACCACCACCGTGAGCGGATAGTTCGTGTGGTCGATGCTGTCGCTGCCGCTGATGTCGTACGCGGAGTTCAGGGACGCCGAGGCCGCGTCGTCCACGAAATTCTGCACGACACAGAGGGTGTCGAACACCGGACGGTACGGAGCCCGCCGCCCGATCTCGGCGAGACCGAGGAAGTCGTGGGTCATCGCGTCGAGCCGCTCGGCCTGCAGGCGTCGGGTGAGGGTGTCGAGCGTGGCGTCGGGCTCGAGCCGTGCGCGGACCGGCACCGTCGACAGGAACATGCCGGGGGCGGAGTCGAGACCGGGCACCTCCGGTGGTCGACCGGCGACGGTGATGCCGAAGACGACGTCGGTGCGGCCGGTCACCGCGCCGAGGGTCAGGGCGAGCGCCGCGGTCACGACGGCGTTGAGCGTGACGCCGCGACTGGCGACGGCAGAGCGCAGCGCCGCGGTCCGCTCCGCGGTCAGAGTCGCGCTGAGGCGCGGCGGGATCCCCGTCGGCGGGACGTCGCGCTGGTCCACCAGGGTGGGTCCGTCCAACCCGGCGAGGGCCGACGACCAGAAGGTCCCCGCGGCGTCGCGGTCCTGGCGGTGCAGCCACTGCAGGTAACGACCGAACGCGCTGTCCGGTGCGCTCGGCAGGTCCGGATTCTCGTAGCGCGCCAACAGTTCCCCGACGACGATGCCGTTGGACCAGCCGTCCCACAGGAGGAACTGCCGGTTGATCACCAGCCGGTCGCGACGATCGTCGAACCGGATCACCATCACCCGCCACAGCGGTGGGCGAGCGAGGTCGAACGGCTCGGCCCGGTCCTCGGCCATGAGGGCCGCGGCGGCCGTCTCGGATCCCGGTCCGGTCGCGTCGACGAACCGCACCGGGACCTCGGGCGACGCGGACACGAACTGCACCGGTACGCCGTCGGCGGTTTCGGTGAACCCGGCGCGCAGGGTGGGGTGACGGCGCTGCAGTCCGCGCAGCGCGGCCCGTAACCGGTCGAGATCGAGATGCCGGTCGAGGTCGAGCGAGAACTGTGCCGTGTAGATGTCGCGCTCGGCCGCCGAGACGCTCTCGAAGTAGAGCCCTTCCTGCAGCGGGGCCAGCGGCCACACGGTCTCCACGCCTGCGGGCGCGTCGGTCGTGAGGGCTGCGAGGTCCGACTCGGTGACGGAGACGAACGGAACGTCCGAGGGGGTGAGGATCGGTGGACCGTCGTGCGCGGCTGCGCGCTCGGCCAGCTCGGTGAGTGCCTCCTCCAGGTGCCCGGCGATGGCCCGCGCGTCGGCGCGATCGAGATGGTCGTCCGCATAGGCGAACTCGACGGTAAGCGCGCCGTCCTCGACGCCCGCGTTGATCACCAGCCGATAGGGCCCGCCCATGTCGGCGTCGGGATCGGTGCGCAGCAGTGCGGATTCGGACGCCGGTTCGAACGGGCCGGTGCCGACGGCGGGTCGGCGGCCCAGGTAGTTCAGCAGCACCTGCGATTGCTCGCCGCGGGCCAGAACCGCAGCGGTGCGGGCGTTCAGGTAGCGCAGCAGCCCGTAGCCGAGGCCGCCGTCCGGGGCGCTGCGCAGCGTTTCCTTCACCGAGGCGAGGTGGCGCACCGCATCGGGCTCCGGCGTCACCCGCACCGGCGCGATGGAGGTGAACCAGCCGGTGGTCCGGGAGAGATCGACGCCGGGCGCCACCTCCTCGCGGCCGTGACGCTCCAGGTCGATCAGGAGGTCGCGGTCGTCCTGCCCGGTCTCGGTGCGCCACCGTGCGAGCGCCGAGGTCACCGCAGCGACCATCACGTCCGTGACATCGGCGCCCACGAGCGCCGGAACGGCGGTGAGAGCGGCGTCGGTCAACTCCGACGACAGAACGGTGCGCAGCCTGTCCCCCTGCCGCGCCGAGAGGTTGCCGTCTCGGCCGATGGTCGCGGCGCCGGGCGCCGTCACCGAGATCCACTGCGGCAGTTCGGCGATGCGGGGCGCGCTGTGGGCGCTCTCGTCGAGAAGGCGTCCGTACTCCTTCAGGGAGGTCGGTACCGGGGCGAGTGCGGAGTCGGCGTCCGGGTGGCCATCGGCGGCGAACCACGCGCGGGCGAGATCCTCGATCAGGATTCCCCACGAGACACCGTCGATCACCAGGTGATGGGCGACGAGCAGCAGCCGTCCCGGCTCGATGCCGCCGTCGAACCAGACGACCTCGAGGACGCGTCCCTGTTCGGGAGCCAGGCGATTCGCCGCGGCGTCGGAGGCGTCGGCCACGCCCTCGACGCCCTCGATGCGCAGCACGGGGGTATCCGCGGTCTCCCGCACGGTGACCGTCCACACACCGCGGGCGTGCCGGGTGAGCCGGGATCGCAGGCTGTCGTGGTGCGCCACGACCGCATCCACTGCGGTCTGCACGGTGCCGCGTCCCCGCGTCGGCACCGGAACCGTCAGCAGGACGGCCTGATTGAACCGATCGGTGGTGCCTTCCCATTCCGAGAGACGATGCACGACGGGCAGGGCGCGGAGCTCGCCGACGCCGGAGTCCGCGGCCACCGGAGCCGCCGGGGCCTCCCGCACGGCCACGGCGGCGAGCGCGCGCGGAGTGCGGTGCTCGAAGATCTGCCGGGCCGTGACCTCGAGGCCGCTGCCGCGGGCGAGGTTGGCGAGGCGGATGGCGAGAATGCTGTCGCCGCCGCGGGCGAAGAAATCGTCCTCGACGCCGACGGACTCGCCGCCGAGGACGGTCGAGAAATGTTCGGCAAGGGTGGATTCCGCATCACCCGGCAGAGTGACCGCAGCCGTCGATGCAGCCGTGCCGATCGAGGCCACCAGCGCGGCCCGGTCCAGCTTTCCGCTCGGTCCGGTGGGGAACGAGGACACCGTCTCGATGGTGGTCGGCACCAGGGACGCGGGCAGGTGCTCGGCGAGGAACGTCCGAACATCTTCTGCTGCCGCGGTTCCCACCACGAACCCGATCAACTGGGCGGTGCCGCGGTCGGTGCGCACCACCGCGGCCGCCCGCTCGACACCGGGGTGGCGGCGGAGCGCCGCCTCCACCTCTCCGAGCTCGACACGCTGGCCCCTGATCTTCACCTGACCGTCGGCGCGGCCGAGGTACTCCAGCGTCGTATCGCCGAGGCGTCGCACGACGTCTCCGGTGCGGTAGCGCCGAGTGCCGTCCGGCCCGGCCACGAAGCGGTCTGCGGTCAGCGCGGCGCGGCCGAGGTACCCGCGCGCCAGTTGGGCGCCCGAGAGGTAGAGCTCCCCCGGCATTCCCGGGCCGACGGGGTGGAGCCACCCGTCGAGAACCTCGGCGCCCACACCGGGAAGCGCGGAGCCGATGGGCATCGCGTCGCCGGTGACGGCGTCGACACCGAGGGCGGCGGTCACGTCCACCGCCGCTTCGGTGGGCCCGTACAGATTGTCCAACCGCACTCCCGGCAGCAGGCGGGCGACGGTGCGGGCGGTGTCGGCGGCGAGTGCCTCACCGCTGCAGACGATCACGCGCAGCGACGTGCATCGGGACACCCCGGGGTCGGTGAGGAACGCCTCGAGCATCGACGGCACGAAATGGATCCAGGTGATGGACTGCGCCACGATCGTCTCGACCAGGTAGGCGGTGTCGCGATGGCCTCCCGCATCCGCGAGCACCAGGGTGGCGCCGGACGTCAACGGACCGAAGAACTCGCTGACCGAGACGTCGAAACTCGACGGTGTCTTCTGCAGGAGTCGATCACCGCGGCGCAGCGGCGTGGCCTCGCGCATCCACTGCAGGCGCCGGGTGATCGCGCCGTGCGGAACGACGACGCCCTTCGGCCGCCCGGTGCTTCCCGAGGTGTAGATGACGTAGGCGGCGTCGAGCTCCGCGACCGGCGCGGACACGGACGACACGGGTCCGTCGATCAGATCGCTCGAATCCAACAGGTGCAGAACGGGATTCGCGTCGTCGAGCATGAACCGGATGCGCTCGGCCGGATAGTCGGGATCGACGGGAAGGTACGCGGCGCCGGCCTCGAGGACGGCGCAGAGTGCCACGACCAGATCGATCGAGCGGGGCAGCGACACCGCGACGATCGATCCCGGGGTCACTCCGCGTGCGCGAAGTCCGGCCGCCGCGGCGTCCACGCGGGTGCGCAGCGCGGCGTAGGTGAGCGTCTGGTCCCCGTGGATCAGGGCGATGTCCTCGGGGGTCCGCTGCGCTTGCGCGCGGAGGGCGACGTCGAGGGTCGCCGGGTTCACCGGCGAGGGCGCGACGGGAACCGACGGCGGGGCCTCGAGAAGCGGGCCGGCGAGGGGCATCGTGAGCACCGCGACCACCGCGTCCAGCAGGGCCCGCGCGGTCTGCGGTGCGAGCGCGTCGGCGTGGTACTTCAGGTCGAGGGTCAGACCGTCTCCCGGTACCACGATCAGCGTCACCGGGTAGGGCGGATTCTCCTCGAACCGAATGCCCGTCAACGCGATCGAGCCCGACGGGTCCGTGATCGCGGTGTCGCCCAGGGGGTAGTTCTCCATCACCACCAGGGTGTCGAACAGCTCGTGCACCCCGGTGATACGCCGGAGATCGGACAGTCCGATGTGCTGGTGATCCAGCAGCGCGGCCTGCTCGCTCTGCCAGCGCTGCAGCAGGTCCGCGAGCGTGTCGGCCGGCTCGATCTGCAGGCGGGCGGGCAGCGTTTCGATGAAGAGACCCACCATGGTCTCGATGCCCGGGACGGCGTCCGAGCGACCCGAGACGGTGGTACCGAAGGTGACGTCGCGTCGACCGGTCGTGCGGGCCAGCGTGATTCCCCAGGCGCCGTGCACCAGGGAGCTGAGCGTCACCGACGCTGCGCGCGCCCGGTTCGCGACGGCGCCGCTCGTCGCGGCGTCCAGGGTGACGCGCTCGGACCGAGTTCCGGTACCCACGGCGCCGAAGGACGGCAGCGGAACGCTCTCGCCGACGCCGGCCAGGGCCTCGCGCCACACCGCCGACGACGCGTCGCGATCCAGGCTCGCGAGGTGACGGGCCCACACGCCGGGCGGCGTCACCGGCGGAAGGTCGGGGTCCGCGCCGTACGACGCCATGGTCTCGCGCAGCATGATCGGCACGGACCATCCGTCGGCGACGATGTGGTGGATCGACTGCACCAGCGCCGTGCCGTCCGCGGTGCGGACCAGTGAGAAGCGCACCAGCGGAGGGCGAGTGAGGTCGATGCCCGCGCGGCGATCGGCGGCCAGTACCTCGTCCACCGACGCGTCGGTGACCCACCGGAAGGGGGCCTCGACGTCCGTGGCGACGACGGCGACCATCCGGCCGTCCGCGAGCGCCCGGAAGCCGGTGCGCAGCGCGGCGTGTCGGTCGACCACCGTCTGCAGGGCGCGCCGCATGAGGTCGGGGTCGACGGGGCCGGACAGGTCCACCACGTGCTGCACCACGTACGGGTCGAGCACGTCCGCGACGGTGCTGTGGAAGTGGATCCCCTCCTGCACCGGGGTGAGCGGCAGGATGTCCTCGATCGCCGTCTCGGCGCCGAGGGTCGACAGGTCGGCGGACGTCGGTGCGACGAGCGGGAAGTCGGTCGGCGTGAGCGCGGCGTCGGCGGCGCTGTGGGAGAGCCGTTCCAGCGCGTCGGACCAGGCGTTCGCGAACTCGGCGGCGGAGCGCTCGTCGATCACGCCGCTCGCCCAGCGCACCGTGGTGCTCAACTGCGGGCCGTGGGCCGTGTCCTGCACCATCGCATCGAGGGTGAGGGCCTGCGCGGAGGGACGATCGGGGTCGGCGCCGCCGTGGAAGGTCACCCCGGTGGCGCCGGCGGTGCGCCCGAGGTAGTTGACCAGCACCGGCGCGGGCGGCGCGCCCACCAGCTCGGGGTCGCGCGCCAGGTAGCGCAGGATCCCGTATCCCGTTCCGGAGTCGGGGATCTCACGCATCCGGTCCCGGACGTCGAGCAGGGCGCGGCCGGGCGCGGCGAGCGCGGTGTCCACGAGTACCGGGTAGACCGTGGTGAACCAGCCGATCGTGCGGTCGAGACGCGCATCGACGTCGCGCCCGTGTCCCTCGACGTCGACGAGGATCCGCTCCGCGCTCGCGCCGGACCACCGAGCGAGCGCGAGAGACAGTGCCGCGAGCAGGATCTCGGTGGGTCCGGTGCGGTACGCGGCGGCGATGTCGGCGAGCAGCCGCGCCGTGACGTCGACGGGGGTGCGCACGACGCGTTCGGCCATCGAGCTCTCGGTGTCCCGCACGGGGTCGAGGGCCCGCGCGCCGAGGATCACCGGCTCGCGCTCGACGACGGATCGCCAGTACTCCCGTTCGTGGTCCCATGCTCCCGCGTCCACACGGGGGTGCTGGAGCTCGGCCCACCGCCGGAACGAGGTCCCCACCGGCTCCAGGGCGATCGGCTGTCCCGCGCCCGCGGCGGTCAGCGCCGCGGCCAGGTCGCCGAGCAGGATGCGCCAGGACACCCCGTCGATCACCAGGTGGTGCACGGCGACGATCAGGCGTCCGGGCGTCAGCGTTGCTGCCACCATGTGCTCGGCGTGATCCACGCGCGCGACCGTGCCGACGATCGAATCGTCCTCCGCCACCGCGAGGTCCACCGGTTCGGCCGCCTCGGGCACGGTCAGCGCCCCGCCGGTCCACGTCGCACTCAGCATCGGGTGGTGCCGGACGACCGCGTTCAGGGCGCGCTCGACGACGTCCGCATCCGTACCCGCCGGGACGTCGATCACCGCGGTCTGGTGGAACCCGCGCAGATGCTCACCGCGCTCGAGGGAGCGCGCCACGATGGGGGTGAGCGGAACGTCTCCGAACGGATCGTCGTCCCGATCGACCTCGACGGCCGTGGGTGCGGCGGCGGCCATGGCCTCGGCGGTGCGCAGGCCGAAGACCTCGCGCGCGCCGATCTCGATGCCGGCGGCGCGAGCCCGCGACACCACGGTCATCGCCACGATGCTGTCGCCGCCGAGGGTGAAGAAGTCGTCGGTGACGCCCACACTCGGCACGCCGAGTGCCTCCGCCAGGACGGCGCACAGGACGCGCTCGCGGTCGGTGCGTGGCGCCACCCCGGCGGACTCGGGCGCGGCCGGGTCGGGGAGCGCGCGCCGATCGACCTTGCCGTTCGCGGTGACCGGAAAGGCCTCCATCACCACGACGGCACTCGGCACCATGTACTCGGGCAGCATCGATCGGGTGTGGCGATCGATCTCGTTCTCCGACAGCGTCGTTCCCGTGTTCGAAACCACGTACCCCACCAGCTGCTCCGCCCCGGCGGGCGTGCGCCGGACGTCGGCGACCGCGCGCCGCACACCCGGAGACGACGCCAGAGCCGCCTCGACGTCCTCGAGTTCGAGCCGCATCCCGCGAATCTTGACCTGGTTGTCCACCCGGCCGAGGAAGTCGAGGGTGCCGGCCTCGGTCCAGCGCGCGCGGTCGCCCGTGCGGTAGAGCCGGGTGCCGTCGGCGGCGAAGGGATCGGCGACGAAACGCGACGCGGTGAGTGCGGGCGCACCGACGTAGCCGCGGCCCAGCAGGAACCCTCCGGCGTAGAGCTCGCCGCCGACGCCGATGGGAACCGGACGCAGCCGCGCGTCGAGCACGTACAGACGGGTGTTGGGGTTGGGGACGCCGATGGACGTCGCGATGCGCGGGGCGTCGTCGCGGTAGATCACGTGGGAGACCCCGATGGTCGCCTCGGCGGGGCCGTACCCGTGATACAGGGTGGTACCGAGCTGAGACCGGAAGCGGGAGAACAACTCCGGGGTCAGCACCTCGCCGCCGCACCACACGTGCTTGATCCCGTCGAGCGCATCGGTGCCCTCCGCGAGCACCAGCAGGGCGTCGAGCATCGACGAGACCAGGTAGACGAACGTGACGTGATGCCGTGCGATGGCGTCGAGCAGGTACCGTCCGTCGCGCTCACCGCCCGGTTCGGCGACCACGACGGTGCCGCCGGACACCAGGGGCAGCAGGATCTCGTTGATTGAGATGTCGAACGCCAGCGGCGCTTTGAACAGGGTCGCGTCGCCCGGACCGAACCCCAGGATGCGGTCGATCTGCCACTGCAGCCGAGCGCAGATGGCGTCGTGTCGGATCATGGCGCCCTTGGGGGTTCCGGTGGACCCGGAGGTGAAGACGACGTACGCCAGGCGGGACCCGTCGATGGACGAGACGACCGGCGCGGTGGTGGGGCGATCCTCGTACGCCCAGCGGCGGAGGTCGACGGCCATCGCCCCGTCGGCGTCGGTGGAACCGAGCACGGTGCGCACGTTCGCATCCCGCAGCACGCGGGCGCGCCGCTCGTCCGGCCACGTGGGGTCCACGGGCACGAAGGCGCCGCCGGCGACCATCGTGGCCATCACGGCGACCACCATCTCGATCGACCGCGGCATCGAGATGGCGACCACGCCTTCGGGGGGCACTCCGGTGTCGCACAATGCGTGCGCGAGTTGGTTCACCGCGGCGGCGAACTCCGCGAAGGTGAGCGAGCGTCCGTCCTCGGCCACCGCCACCGCGTCGGGCGTGCGCTGGACCTGCGCCGCGAACCGGGCGGGGATCGAGGTGTTCACCGTGGGTTCGGCGGTGTCGTTGAACGTGGTCAGCAGACGTTCGCGCTCGTCGTCGTCGAGAATCTCGAGCGAGCCGATGGGCCGATCCGGTTGCGCCAGAATCTGATCGAGCACTGATTCGAAGCGTCGGCAGTGGTCGACGAGTGCGGCGTGCGCGCCGGGACGGGCCCGGAAGTCGTAGACCAGAGGCTCGTCGTCGCGGCCGCCGGTCACCGTGACGTCGAGATCGCGCACCGGCCCGGTCCGCAGACTGTGCATGTGGGCGGGGACGCCGCCGACGTCCGTGGAGTGCGGGACCATGAGGACGTTGACGCCCGGGCCGTACACCCGTCGATACGGATCGTCGGCGCGCAACGCCCGAGCGACGTCCTCACCGCGGAATCGGCCGTGGCGGACCGCACCGATGGACGCGGTGTCGAGCGCCGCGGCCACGTCGGCCAGGCTCATCTGCGGTGACAGGCGCAGCCGCACCGGCAGGATCGTCGACGCCATCGACGGCGTCGTGCGCGCCCGACGCCCCACCCGGCCGGTCGTCGGCAACGAGACCACCAGGTCGTACTGCGCGGACACCGCCGTCAGGTAGGCGACGAGGGCGGCGGGAGCGAGCCGGGTGCGCCGCACGTCGGCTTCGTCCCCGTAGACGTAGAGCGGATCCACCTTCTCCCGCGAGAGCGACACCCGCTCGGTGACGGCAGCACCGGTGTCCGGTACTTCGGGCAGCAACGTCGGCGGCTCCGGGGCGTCGGCCAACTGATCGACCCAGTACCGACGGTCGGCGTCGAACGCGTCGGACTCGCGGTAGGCCGCATCCGCCGCCACCAGCGGCGCCAGGGCCCACTGGCCCGGCGCGTTCACTCGCTCCGGATCGGCGTATCGCGCCCGGACCTCGTTGAAGATCAACGACATTGCGAAGCCGTCGACGACGCTGTGGTGGTAGCGCTGGAACCAGAACCGGTGTTCGTCTCCCGCGACGAGAACGGCGTTCCGGTGGAGCCGCTCGTCCCCCGTGGCGCCGGCGGTGGAGGCGATGTCGGCGTCGATCCACCGGTGCACGGCGGCCACCGGATCGTCCTCGCGGCGCAGATCGATCAGATCGACCGCCGCATCGTCGACCACGCGGTGCTGGACCGCCGTGTCACCGGAGAAGTCGAACCGGACGTGGAGGGCGTCGGTGTCGCGCACGGTCGAGGCGATCGCCGCGCGAATGCGGTCGTCGTCGAGCGGGCCGGTGACCTCCACCAGCAGCGTGATGACGAAATCCGTGCTGCTCGGCTGCATGTGCTGCGCCGTCCAGATCTCGCTCTGGGCGGCGGTGAGCGGCAACGTGGAGGGCTCCGGGCGGTTCGACACGAAGCAAGGCTAACCTAAGACTGCGCGCTCAGTTCTCGCGCAGGAACTCCAGGATCGCGCGGTTCACCTCGTCGGGCTTCTCGAGGTATCCGTAGTGTCCGGCGTCCGCGATCTCGAGGTAGCGCGCGCCGGGAATCACGTCCGCCACCTCGGCCGCGAGGTACGGCGGGATCATGCGGTCGTCGGCGAACCCGACGGACAGGCACGGCACCGTGATCGACCGGTACGCCTGGCGACGGTCGAACGACTCGTCGAGAGTCAGCTGCGCACGCTGCCCCGGGCTGAGGGGCGCCACCGAGAATTCGAACAGATCGAGCCAATCCCGCGCGGTGAGCGGGTCCGCGAGGGAGGCCGGGGAGAGATTGAAGGCCGCCGTGACCGCGGCCGCGTACCTCGGCGGCAGCGTGACCGAACCGTCGGCCAGCTCTCGCTCGCCGGCTCCGAGGACCTTCTGGAATTCGTCGAGCCGGGCGTGGGCGGCGATCAGCACCGCCTTCGACACCAGATCGGGCCGAGCGAGTGCCAGCTCCTGAGCCACTCGCGCTCCCATGGAGGTGCCCACCACCACGGCCTTCTCCGTCGCATCGGAACGAAGGAGCTCGATCAGGGCGGCGGTGTCCTTCACCAGATCGTCGAGCACCATTCCGCCGACGCTCTCGTCGGACGGCGCGATGCCGCGGTTGTCGAAGGTGCAGACGCGGTAGCCGGCCGCGGTGATCGCGGGTACCTGATGGAGTTGCCAGACCCGGCCCGGGCTGCCCGTTCCCATGATCATGACCACCAGCGGGCCCGTGCCCGATACGTCGTGGTTCAGTCGAATGCCGTTGACGGTGGCGATGGGCATCTGGTGAGACCCTTCCCTTCGTTGGTCGGCTTTGCGGGTTGGCGCCGAATTCTCATAGAGTCTGCCTCGAAACCGCCCGGGAGCACGGGACGGGGCACGTTCCAGCCGTACATCACAGCCCATCACGACGGAGACACACATGGCCGCCAACACCACCGACACCGAGATCGCCGACGACGACATCGAGCCCTTGGCCGACGACACCGCCCGGATGGCGCAGCGCGTCGTCGCCGCCTACGCGGCCGACGCCGACGAGTGCCGGATGCTCCTGTCGATGCTGGGCATCGATCCGGTCGTCAAAGCGGTCTGACCCCGGTCCCGCCACCGGGGGGCTCGATTGGTGCCCGACCATTCGGGTATGCCCGTTGTTCACGGGCCGCGGAATGCGGCGCCGGATGTGCACGTGACCGTGAGGATCTTTGGGTGAGCGAAACAGGTTCCAACTTCGTCGTCGTGGCGAACCGTCTGCCGGTCGATCTCGAGACGACCGAGGACGGCTCCCGCCGATGGAAGCGCAGTCCCGGAGGACTGGTCACCGCGCTGGAACCGATCCTGCGGAGCAACAACGGGGCCTGGGTGGGTTGGCCCGGCGTCCCCGACGTCGACATCGAGCCCTTCGAGGACGACGGTCTCGAACTGGTTCCGGTGCCGTTGTCCAGCGCCGAGGTGGCCGACTACTACGAGGGCTTCTCCAACGCCACCCTCTGGCCGCTCTACCACGACGTCATCGTTCGCCCCGTCTACGAACGCTCCTGGTGGAACGCCTACGTCGAGGTGAACCGACGCTTCGCCGAGGCCACGAGCAAGGTGGCCGCCGAGAACGCGACCGTGTGGATCCAGGACTACCAGTTGCAGCTGGTACCGAAGATGCTGCGCATGCTGCGCCCCGACCTCACCATCGGCTTCTTCCTGCACATCCCGTTCCCCCCGGTCGAACTGTTCATGCAAATGCCGTGGCGCACCGAGATCGTGGAGGGCCTGCTCGGCGCGGACCTCATCGGTTTCCACCTGCCCGGCGGCGCGCAGAACTTCCTCTACCTCTCCCGACGCCTCGCGGGGCAACCGACCTCCCGCGGCAGCGTGGGTGTGCGGTCGAAACTCGGTGTGGTGCAGGTGGGTTTCCGCTCGGTGCGGGTCGGCGCCTTCCCCATCTCCATCGACTCCGGCGATCTCGACGAGAAGTCGAAGCGCAAACCGGTGCGCGACCGCGCCCGCGAGATTCGCAAGGAGCTGGGCAATCCGAAGACGATCATGCTCGGCGTCGATCGCCTCGATTACACCAAGGGCATCGACGTGCGACTCAACGCGTTCTACGAACTGCTGACCGAGGAACGGGTGAACCCCGAGGACACGGTGATGATCCAGATCGCCACGCCCAGCCGCGAACGCGTCGAGAGCTACAAGCAGATGCGCGGCGAGATCGAGGGCATGGTGGGCCGGATCAACGGTGAGTTCAGCCGCGTCGGGCACGCGGTGGTGCACTACATCCACCGCGGCGTTCCTCGCGACGAGTTGACCGCGTACTACCTCGCCGCCGACGTCATGCTGGTCACCCCCATCCGCGACGGGATGAACCTCGTGGCCAAGGAGTACGTGGCCAGCCGCAGCGACCTCGGTGGCGCCCTGGTGCTGAGCGAGTTCACCGGGGCCGCAGCGGAATTGCGTACCGCGTACCAGTGCAACCCGCACGATCTCGAGGGCGTCAAGGACGCGATGTACGCGGCGATCGAGCAGGACCCGGAGGCCGGCAAGCGGCACATGCGCTACATGCGTCGCCAGGTTCTCGCGCACGACGTCGACCGGTGGGCGCGCTCGTTCCTCGAGGCCCTCAACCGCACGGGCGACGACGCGCCGAGTCAGCTCATCTCCAACCGAGACGTCGGTGAGCAGATCGTCTGATGGGACGCGCTCAGGTGGTGCAGTACCACCGCATCCGACGCGACGTGGCCGTGGTGCGGCTCGTGGGCGGCTTCGTACCGTTCGAGCCCGGACAGTCGGTGCTCGTCACGACACCCGCGATGCCGCACCAGCAGCGCCGCTACTCCCCCGCCATGCCGCCGTCGCGGGACGGCAAGTTCGAGTTCCACGTCCGCGCGATCCCCGCCGGATGGGTCAGCGGATCGGTGGTCCGAGGCACCCGTGAGGGTGACGTCTGGGAACTGGATTCTCCCGCGGGCACTCTGGCCGTCGACGACGCCGACGAGACCGTCGTGATGGTCGCGGGCGGAACGGGACTCGCTCCCCTGTTCGCCATTCTGCTCGACCTGTCCCGACGGCCCCGTCCGCCCCGTGTGCACCTGTTCCTCGGCGGGCGTACCCCGCGGGACCTGTACGCGGCGGACATGGTGTGGCTGATGCGCGAGCGGAGCCCGTGGCTCTCGGTCACTCCCGTGGTGGAGCAGAGGAGCGATCCGGGGTGGACCGACGAGTTCTTCGACGCCGCCGAGGCGCAGCGTCGGACCGCGATGCCGGAGTCGCAGTTCGCGCCCACCGAATACGCCGTCGGGACCGTCGGGGACGTCGCCGCCCGGCACGGGCCGTACCCGGCGGCGCGGGTGTTGGTGTGCGGATCACCGGCGATGGTCGATCACACGCACCGAACGCTGGTGGCGGCGGGAACGCCGAGCGCGAACATTCGACGCTGACGGGCGGGCTCAGCGCTGGTTGCGCGGCTTCCACACCACGAGGGCGTTGCTGCGACGGATCGGTACCAGGTCGCGTCGGTACGCGGCGTGCACGCGAGCCAGTTCGTCCGCCATCTCGCCGATGCGAGACCGCAGTTCCTCGACCTCGTTGGTCAGTTCGATGATGCGCTTGATGCCGGCGAGGTTGACGCCCTCGTCCTGCGAGAGCCGTTGCACCTCACGGAGCAACGCGACGTCGCGCGGCGAGTAACGACGCCCGCCGCCGGTGGTGCGGGACGGCGTGACCAGACCGAGCCGGTCGTAGGTCCTCAGCGTCTGCGCGTGCATGCCCGCGAGTTCCGCGGCGACCGAGATGACGAAGATGCGCGCGTCGGGGTCGGCGCCCGCTTCACGCGGATCGTGGGTGTTCACCGATGATCACCTCCGACACTGGTCTCAGGCCCCGGGCCAACCGGCCCGGGGATCGAATCCGCCGGCCTTCTCGGCGGCCGCGTAGGCCTCGAGCGCGTCGCGGGCCGCGTCGTCGATGAGTCCCGGTATCGCGACCTTGACGGTCACCAGAAGGTCACCCGTGCGGGTCTTCTTCGCGATGCCTCGACCCTTCACCCGGAAGGTGCGGCCGTCGACGGTGCCCGGCGGAACCTTCAGGCCCACCCGGCCGTCGAGCGTGGGGACCGACAGCGTGGTGCCGAGCACCAGCTCGCTGTAGGACACCGGGACGGTGAGGGTGAGATCGTCTGCGGCGCGGCCGAACACGGCGTCGGGGCGCACGTGGACGGTGACGAGGAGGTCACCCGCACCCGCACCGCGCAGACCCGCTTCGCCGCGACCGGCCACGCGAACCCGCTGGCCGTCGCTGACCCCGGCGGGGACGCGGACGGTGACCGACCGGGTGCGGTTCTGCACACCGCTGCCCCGGCAGTCGGCACAGGGATCGTCGATGATGGAACCGGTGCCCCGGCAGTCGTCGCAGGGCTCGCTGAAACCGAACGCGCCCTGGTTGCGGCTGACGACACCGGCTCCGTTGCAGTGCGGACACACTCGCGGACTGGTGCCCGGCTTCGCGCCGCTGCCGTGGCAGGTGGTGCACGAGGACGGGCTGGTGATGGACAGCGGAACCGAGGTGCCGGTGGCGGCGTCGCGGAAGGACAACGTCACCTCCGCCGAGAGGTCGCTTCCCCGGCGCGGGCGGGTGGACGACGCCGTGCGCTGGCCACCCGCTCCGCCACGATTGAACAGTCCGCCGAAGATGTCGCCGAGGTTGGCGTCGCCACCCTGAGCGCCGCCTCCGAAGAGGTCGTTGATGTCGAAGCCCCCGGCGCCGCCACCACCGAAGTTGGTGCCGCCGAAGTTGTTTCCGCCGCCGGGCGAGAATCCACCGCGACCGAAGCCACCGCTGGCGAACATCGACCGGGCTTCGTCGTACTCCTTGCGCTTGGCCGGATCGGCCAGCACGGCGTGTGCCTCACTGACGGCCTTGAATCGCTCCTCGGCCTTGACGTCCCCCGGATTGGCGTCGGGGTGCAGGTCACGCGCGAGCTTGCGGTACGCCTTCTTGATCTCCTCCGCAGACGCGGAGGAGGAGACACCCAGTTCCTTGTAGAAGTCCTTCTCGATCCACTCCCGTTGGCTCACCGGTCATCTCCTCCTCTCGCGCTGATCTCTGCGGGTACTGCTGGTTACTGCTGTGGTGCCGATTACTGCCGTGTTGCTGGAACTATGCCTTCTCGTCGGCGGTGTCGCCCGGCGAATCGGATTCGTTCCCGCCGTCCGACGATCCCTCGACGACGGCCACCATCGCGGTCCGCAGCACGCGGTCGCGCGCCTTGTACCCGCGGCGGAACACGCTGCCGACCACGGGGTTGCTGCCGTCGCCCTCGTGCTGCACGGCCTCGTGCAGCGCGGGGTCGAAGGCGTCGCCCTCGACTCCGAAGGCCACGACACCCTGGGCGGTGATGACGTTCTCGAGCTTGTCGGCGACGGACTTGAGCGGCCCCGACTCGAGATCGCCGTGCGACCGTGCCCGATCGAGATCGTCGAGCACGCCGAGCAGTTCGGCGAGCACCGACGCCTTGGCGTTGTCGATGTCGACCTGCTTGTCACGAGCCACCCGTCGCCGGAAGTTGGCGAACTCGGCGCTCAGACGCTGCAGGTCGGCCGTGCGCTCGGCCAACTCGTCGACCTCGGGCTCGGTCTCGGCGGTCTCCGCCTCCGGGGCCTCGGCCTCCAGGACGTCGTCGTCCACCACCGAACCGGGCTGAGGCGCCGTGGCGGAGCCCGCGAGGGACTCCTCCACGACGTCGTCCTCTACCGGCCCGCGATCGGTGTCGTCAGCACTCACTTCTTGTCCGTGTCGGTGGGCTCGTCCACGACCTCGGCGTCGACGACATCGTCGCTACCGTCGGTCGGGGCCGCACCCTCGGCTGCGCCCTCGGCGCCCGCACCGTTCTCGTAGAGCGCCGCGCCCAGAGCCTGCGACTCCGTGCTGAGCTTCTCCACGGCGGCCTTGATGGCCGCGAGGTCGGTGCCCGCGAGCGCCGTCCGAGCGTCGGTGATGGCCGTTTCGACCTTCTCCTTGGCGTCGGCCGGAACCTTGTCCTCGTTGTCCTTGACGAACTTCTCCGTCTGGTACACGAGCGACTCGGCCTGGTTGCGGGTCTCGGCCTCTTCGCGTCGGGTCCGGTCCTCGTCGGCGTGCGCCTCCGCGTCCTTCACCATGCGGTCGATCTCTTCCTTGGAGAGGCCGGAGCCCTCCTGGATCTTGATCGTGTTCTCCTTGCCGGTGCCCTTGTCCTTGGCCGTGACGTGCACGATGCCGTTGGCGTCGATGTCGAAGGTGACCTCGATCTGGGGCACTCCGCGCGGGGCGGGCGGCAGCTCCGTCAGCTCGAACGAGCCGAGAAGCTTGTTGTGCGAGGCGATCTCGCGCTCACCCTGGAACACCTGGATCTGCACGGACGGCTGGTTGTCGTCGGCCGTCGTGAAGGTCTCGGAGCGCTTGGTGGGGATGGTGGTGTTGCGCTCGATGAGCTTGGTCATGACGCCACCCTTGGTCTCGATGCCGAGGGACAGCGGCGTGACGTCGAGGAGCAGGACGTCCTTGACCTCACCCTTGAGCACACCGGCCTGCAGTGCGGCGCCGACGGCGACGACCTCGTCCGGGTTGACGCCCTTGTTCGGCTCGCGTCCACCCGAGAGCTCCTTGATGAGCTCGGACACGGCCGGCATACGGGTCGAGCCGCCGACGAGAACCACGTGGTCGATGTCCTTGACCGCGATGCCCGAGTCCTTGACCACGGCCTGGAACGGCGCGCGGGTGCGGTCGAGCAGATCGGCGGTGATCTTCTGGAACTCCGAGCGGCTGAGCTGCTCGTCGAGGAACAGCGGGTTCTTGTCGCCGTCCACCGTGATGTACGGCAGGTTGATCGAAGTGCTCTGGCTCGAGGACAGCTCGATCTTCGCCTTCTCGGCGGCCTCGCGCAGACGCTGCAGCGCCATCTTGTCCTTGGTCAGATCGATGCCGTTCTGAGCCTTGAACTTGTCGACGAGCCAGGTCACGATGCGCTCGTCCCAGTCGTCGCCACCGAGGTGGTTGTCACCGGAGGTCGCGCGGACCTCGACGACGCCGTCGCCGATCTCGAGCAGGGACACGTCGAACGTGCCGCCACCGAGGTCGAACACCAGGATGGTCTGTTCCTTCTCGCCCTTGTCCAGGCCGTACGCGAGTGCGGCGGCGGTGGGCTCGTTGACGATGCGCAGGACGTTGAGGCCGGCGATCTGGCCGGCTTCCTTCGTGGCCTGACGCTGGGCGTCCTCGAAGTAGGCGGGCACGGTGATGACCGCGTCGGTGATCTCTTCGCCCAGGTACGCCTCGGCGTCACGCTTGAGCTTCATGAGCGTGCGGGCGCTGATCTCCTGCGACGTGTACTTCTTGTCGTCGATCCCCACGGTCCAGTCGGTGCCGATGTGGCGCTTGACCGAACGGATGGTGCGATCGACGTTGGTGACGGCCTGGTTCTTCGCGGACTGACCGACGAGAACCTCGCCGTTCTTCGCGAACGCGACGATGGACGGGGTGGTACGAGCACCCTCGGAGTTGGCCACCACGACCGGTTCGCCGCCCTCCAGGACGGACACGACCGAGTTGGTGGTCCCGAGGTCGATTCCGACCGCACGAGCCATTTTGTAGCCTCCTGTGTAAGTGCTGCTGTTCCGGGTACCTGGTGTATCGGGCACCGGAGTGGTTCATTCGCTGCATCGTTCCGGACGTCAGGACAGTGCCTGAGCGAACTGCACTCAAGTTTGCCTGCGCCTGCGCGCCCTCGTCAAGTCGGACTTGAGTGAAGCACGCTCAATGCAGTCACAGGGCACAACGTGCACCGGGTCGAGAATTGTTCCCGCCCGTCGACAGGTCTCGCATCGTCGCCGGCGAATCCGGCGACCAGACCACGAGGTCTGTGCCGCCCGCTAAGGTCTGCGCCATGGCACCGAGCAGGGCATCGAGCACGGCATCGACCGACGCGGGCCTCACCGCCCGCGGCCTCTCCCGATCGTTCGGCCGACACGTCGCAGTCGCCCACGCGGACGTCACCCTCCGACCCGGGCGCATCACCGGCCTGGTGGGCCCCAACGGCGCGGGCAAGACCACCCTCCTGTTGATGCTCGCCGGGCTGCTGGCCCCGGATTCCGGCACCGTCACCGTCGACGGCGTCGCCCCGGCCCCGGCCGAGCTCCGAGCCCGGATCGGATGGATGCCCGACACGTTCGGAACGTGGGACAGCCTCACCGCGACCGAGATCCTGTCCACGTTCGGCCGGTTGTACGGGCTCACCGCGCAACTCGCCCGCACCCGAGCCGCGGAACTGCTGGACCTGGTGCACCTGTCCGAGTTCGCCGACCGGCCCGCACACGAACTCTCGCGCGGACAGAAGCAACGACTGGGTTTCGCACGCGCACTGGTGAATCGACCGACGACGCTGCTTCTCGACGAGCCGGCGTCGGGTATGGATCCGCGATCACGCGTCGAGCTGCGCGATCAGTTGCGGTCGATGGCCGATCACGGCTGCGCGGTGCTGGTGTCGTCCCACATCCTGACCGAACTCTCGGAGATGGTCGACGACGTGGTCGTGATGACGCAGGGACGCACCCGCGACACCGCGCCGTCCACCGGCCACGCGTGGCGGATCCGCGAGGCGGGCCGACCGGCGGCCACGGCAACGACGATGACCTTCGCCGACGATCTCGAGGCCGCCCGCCATCTCGGCGACCTCGTCTCCTCGGGCGTCCACGTCGCCGAGTTCGCGCGGGTGGACACCGACCTGGAGGACACCTACCTCGCGCTCGACGCGGAGAGGACCTGATGACCACCACCACCGAGACCGTGCCCGGTAGCCGCCTCGACCGAATTCGGCGCTGGTGGACCGTCATCGGCGTCCTCGTCGGCCTGGAGCTGCGTCAACGGCTGCGCACGACCCGGTGGAAGATCAGCGCCGCGGTCACGTTCGCCGTGATCTCGACCGCGGTGTTCGGGTCGATGTACCTCGCCGTGAACGCCGGCGGCGCGGACTACCGCAGCTGGGCCGAGAACCTCTACGCCATCGTCGTCGGCATGCTGCTGTTCCTCGGCGTCGTGCTCGCACCCACCCTGACGGCGACCTCCATCAACGGCGACCGCAAGGACGCCACCCTCGCGGTGGTGCAGGCCACGCCGATCAGCAACTGGCAGTTGGCCGTCGGCAAGCTGCTGGGCGGATGGAGTTCGTGTCTGGCCCTGGTGGCGGTGGCCTCGCCCTACGTGGTGTGGGCGATCCTCGCCGCCCCGTACGGCATCGGTGTCGGACTGCTCGGCGTTCTCGTGCTGTGCCTGCTGTTCCTCTGCTATTGCGGTGTGGGACTGGGGTGGTCGGCACTGACCGCGCGACCGGCGGGTTCCGCGGTGCTCACCCAGGCAACCGTCTTCCTCGTGATCCTCGGCCTGCCCGCCGTCTTCGGATTGCTCTATCCCACCGTCACACAGGAGCATCGGGTGGTGGGTGCCGAATACACCTACCCGCCGAACGCGGGCATCGACGAGGAGCCTACGTGCCGCGACGTGGAACAGACGGTGACGTACAGCCACACCGAGCGGACCTGGTGGCTGCTGGCCCCGAATCCGTTCCTCATCGTGCCCGACGTGGTTGCGGCACACGACAACCCGCAGATCTACTCGTGGTCCGGCGACGAGCGACCCCCGGATCCGACGGTTCTCGCTCCCATCGCGGAGACCCTGTCCGCCGCGCGTACGGGCCCGTTCGTCGGCGAGCCCACCTGCCGAGACCAGCGTGCCACCTACACCACGGACGGCACCGTCGCCGGCTCGTACTACGAGGAATCTCGCAACCACAGCGGCGCACGCGTCGGTGACAGCTGGTACCTCGGACTGGGTGCGAACCTGGTGTTCGGCGGACTCGGGTTGGTGGCGGCCGGGCGTCGGCTGCGCGTGCCCGCCGGGGCCCTGTCGGGCGGCGTGCGGATCGCCTGAGAGGTGCGGCCGATCCGACCGCAGGCGACAATGACCCTATGCCGCTCGACGACGCCCTGACGCTCGACCGGGTGGCCGACGAGCTCTACGGACTCGACCCCGGTGAGTTCGTGGCCACCCGCACCGCGCGGCAGAAGCAGGCGCGCGCCGACGGTGACAGGCCGCTCGCCACCGAGATCGGTGCGCTGCGCAAACCCACGACGGTGGGATGGGTGGTGAACGTGCTCGCCCGCCGATCCGCCGACGAACTGGGCGACCTCCTCGACCTCGGCGACGCACTGCGCGAGGCGCAGCAGCACCTCTCCGGCGCCACGCTGCGCACTCTCTCCGGTGCCCGCCAGCGCGCGGTTCGCGCCCTCGCCACCCGAGCCGGCGAGCTGGCCGCCGAGCTCGGCAGACCCCTCACCGACGACGCCCTGCGCGAGGTCGTCTCGACGCTCAACGCGGCCCTGTCCGATCCCGACGTCGCCGAGACCGTGCGCCGAGGCCGAATGCTGGGGGCCGCCGAGTACAGCGGGTTCGGACCGGCGGTCCTCACCCCCGTCACCGACACGCCGCCCGAGCCGACGCCGACCGACGCCGCGACAGGGAATTCCCAAGAGCCCACGCCCGAGACCGATTCCGACGCGACAACCGCTGCGGAGCAGGAGGAGTCCGACGCGGCACGCCGTGAGGAGCGTCTCGCGGCCGAGCGCGAACTCACCGACGCCACGGCCGAGGCGGACCGCGCCGCCCGCGTTCTGGCCGACGCGGAGGAGCGCGTCGGCGCCCGCGGTGACGAGGTCGACGCCCTCATGCGCGAGCACGACGACCTGACCCGCCGGCTCGCCGAGGTGGTCGGCGCCCTCGACACCGCGAGGGCCGAGCGGGACATCGCCGTGGCCGAGCGCGACGACGCGAAGGATCGGCACTCGACGCTGCGGTCACGGGTGGTGAACGCGACGAAGCGCCTCGATCGGTGGTGATCGAGGCGCTTCGGTCGAGCGGTGGAGCTGTGGAGCTGTGGATCAGCTGATCAGGCGCAGTTGCCCGCCGTCGGCACTCCGCGCAGTCGCTGATCGAGCCAGTTGGTGGCCTTGCCCAGACCGGTGAAGTCCGGCAGGACGTGGCCGATGGCCAGACCCGGCAGGATCCACGGCAGCGGCACCGTGTTCAGTTCCACGGTCGCACCCTTCGCGCACCAGTCCGCGTTCAGCTGCACGGCCTGACCGTGCGGCACGATGTCGTCGGAGACGTTGGTGTCGATGTAGACCGGCGAGTTGGGCGTCCGGTTTCCGACCTTGTTCGCCGCCAGCACGGGGCCGGCCTCGGGGACCTTCTTGAGGAACTCCGAGAGCGACTCCCCCGTCGAGATCCACTGGTTGGTGCGTCGGAAGCCGATGGTCAGCGCCGATTCGACGATGCACTGGTTGGCCGCCTGCGCGAGGACCTCGCGACCCTCGTCGTTGACGGCCGCGTCGATGATCGGGTTCAGTTCGGGGTTGGACACGCGCAGACCGTTGATGGTGTACGCGATGACGCCGGTGAGAATCGTGCCGTCGACCTGAGCGAGTACGTCCTCGAGGTCCGCCACCGGTGCGCCCGCGTAGGTCCCCTGCAGGTTGAGCTCGGGTGCGTATTCGGGAGCGAGCTCGGCGGCTCCGGCCACGGCCCCGCCGCCCTGCGAGTAACCCCAGAGGCCGATGGGTGACTCGGCCGCGATCTTGGTGCCCTCCACCTGCAGCGCGGCGCGAGCGGCGTCGAGCACGGCGTGCGACTGGTCCACCCGGTTGACGTAGGTGTGCGTGCCGGGGGTGCCGAGTCCGGCGTAGTCGGTGATGACGACGCCGTAGCCACGCGCCAGCAACGCGTAGGTCTGCAGGATCTCGTACTCCACCATCAGGCCGAGGACCGGCGTGTAGGTGAGAACGTTGTTGAGCTGCTTCGACGGTGCACACTGGTCGCCCTGACCGTGCGTTCCGGGGGCGATGACCACCAGCGGCCGAGGACCGGGACCGGTCCAGTCGGCGGACGGGTCGATGTAGGTGCCGGAGACGGCGTTGGCCTGCCCCTTGGAGTCCTCGCTGCGGTACATGATGCGCGTGGCCTGGCCCGGGATGGGACCACCGAGGCTGGGGAGGGAGAGCGCCAGGTTCGACGCGCCCGTCCGGATCAGGTCACCGTTGGAGCCCGGGAGCACGGGCGGCGGTACGTAGAAGTCACCGGCCGGCTGAGCGGCGGCCATCGGTGTCACCGCACCGGCGATGCTGATCGTGAGGGCCAGGAGCACCCCCGCTGTTCTGCTGAATCTCATCGAATTGTTCCGATCGCTGATCGACGTGGGAGGGGCAAGCCGGACTGCACGCTGGGCTGCGCGCTCGCCGAATGTACGTGACGGGCAACACCTTCTCCGCAGTTTTCGGGCGTCGAGTCGGCTTTCGGGTCATCTCGAGATCCGGTCATCGAATTCGCGCCGGTCGCTTGGACGCGGCCACACCCAACTCTCACCACGCGACGTACTCTTTCCTGGTGACAGGTCTGCGAACGTGACGACGCCGCCCGGAACACCGGAGGAACCGGCCAAGCCGCCGCGTCCGTCCGTGCGCGTCGAGCCGCTGCGCGACCCCGTGCCCGACGCCCGCCCCCGCGCCGTCGTCGTGTCCGCGGCGCTGTGGTCGACGTGCCTCGCCCTGATCGCCGTCACCGCGGCGATTCTCGGGGTCGGCTACCGCGAGCTGCGAGCCCGGCTCACCGACGGTCTCGCCGCCGCCGCTCCCGACACCTCGTCGACGGCCATCGACGAGACCGTGACCGTCACCCTGATCGCGGGCGCCGCGGCGGCGGCCGTCATCGTGCTCGTCGTCGCGTCGGGAATGCTGCAGGTCCTGCGGCGCCGCACCGCCGGCCGAGCCTCGCTCGCCACGATGTCGGTGTTGGCGACGGCAGGGTCGGTCGCCTTCCTGATCGCGACGGCCGACGCACTCCCGACGCTCGCCCGGTGGTTGCTTCCGGCGGTCGTCGCCCTCGCCGCGGTGTCGTCGGTGCCGCTGTTCCTCCGTTCCGTGAACCGCTGGTTGTCGTCCGCCCCGGCGCGTCGCTGACGCCGCGAAGTCACCCGCTCAGGTCGGCCAGGATCCCCTCGGCGCTGCGGGCCGCCACTCCGCACGCCCGCGCGGTGAACTGATCGATCAGGGGATGCCGGGCGCGGGTACGCCACGACCGCACCGCCTCGAACGCGGTGGTGCGCAGAGCGTCGACGCCGTCGTCGGGGTCGAGCCCGAGGCGGGTCGCCGACTCGATGCCGTGAGCGCCGATCACCCGGTTCAGTTCGGCGAGTTGCTCCTCCGGCAACCGAGCCGAGCGCGCCCGCAACTGTCCGAGCAACCGCAACTCCCGGAATCCGTGCACGTCGGCGAGGGTCTGCCCGACGGCGGCGTGCAGTTCGCGCGTCGCGGTGCGCGGTGATGCGGCGAGCACCCGATCGAGCGCGACCAGCGCGGAGTGCGCCTTGAGCTGATCGGCCCGCTGACCGAACTGGGTGTCGACGATGGTCTGCAGCTCCCCGAGCCCGCTGCGCTCCACCAGTTCTCGGGCCAGCGCCGTCGAATCGGCAGTGCCCATCCGGATCAGCGTCACGGCCATCCGAATCCCGAACAGTCCGAAGCGATCCGCCAGCGCCGCGCGCGTCGCCGGTTCCACGGTCAGCGGCATGTCCGGGCGCGAGAATCGATCCGCGGACAGCATCGCCAGCTGCAGGTCGGCCGGATCCGCGGCTGCGAGATCGACGAACGCGGCGTACTCGCTCTGCCGCAACGTGCGCGCACCGAGGGCGAGCAGGCCCGCCACGGGAACGACGGCCTGACACAGACCCGTCTTCTCGAGCTCGACCGCGAACCGCGCGGCGACCTCCTTGGCCGACATCATCGCGTCCATGCGCCCGGCGCCCACCTCGTCGGCGCGCGAGACCACCCCCACCACTCCGAGCGGTCCCGATTCCCCGCCGACGGCGTCGTTGATGCGGCCCAGGAAGTTCGTGTCCGACGCCGTGAGGGTGCGAAGAAGGTAGACGACGGCATCGGCACCGGACGTGGAGTCCTCAGGAGTGAGCATCTCGAGGGTGCGCGCGGAGACGTCGCGCGAGAGCGAGGACGTTCCCGGGGTGTCGATGATGGTGGTGCGAGCCAGGGTTCGCGCCGGCCACTCGACCTCGAGCCGGTCCACCTGCGACGCGGTGAGGTCGCCGAAGTCGAACGACAACCGTCCCGATCGCCGCAGGACCGGGATGCTCCGGTTGCGGTCGCCGTCGTACCAGGCGGTGACCGACGGTGTCGTTCCGCGCCGGTACCAGGTGACGACGCGCGTGCACTCGGTCGCGTCGGTCGGGGCGATGTCCTGACCCACGAGGGCGTTGAGGAGCGTGGACTTGCCGGCCTTGAGCGATCCGGCCAGCGCGATGCGCAGGGGTTCGTCCAGCCGTGCTGCGCACCGGTCGAGTTCGTCTCGGCTCGCGGGCTCGTCGCGGTACTCGATCTGCGCGGCTCCCACCAACTCTCGCGCCCGGTCCAGGGTTCGGCTCACGAGGACGAACCGATCGCGGCGGTGCCCGTGGTCTCGGGCCCGGCACCGACCTCCGCGTCGGGATCGAGTTTGCCGGCGATCGCACGCACCGCCGAGACCGTCTTCAGGGTGCGCTCGAGTTCGGCCGTCCGCGACGACCGGTCCGCGTTGGCCACCGACGCGGCCTGCTGCGCCGCCCGCAGCGACTCGTCCACCGAGCGCAACGTCTGATCGGCCATGTCCGAGAAGTGATCTCGCAGGAGTCGCTGCACCAGCCGCAACCGGTCCTTCGACTCCTTGCCCACCTGGAAGCTCACGTCGTCGGTGAACTTGCGGATCGCGACCTTGGCGTCGGCGCGTCGTTTCAGAACGCGCTGTTCCTTGTCGTCCTTGTAGGCCTTGCTGCCGAGCAGCACGCCCGCGCCGAGCGAGATGGGATTGAGCAGCGCCATACCCATCATGGTGGAGATGAGGCCGAACATCAGGACGCCGCCGTAGGACCCGCGCATGCCCACCAACACCTTGGAGGTGATGCCCATGCGCCCCGACTCGAGTTCGGAGAGGGAGGTGACCGGATCCATGATGCCGTCGATGTCGGAGATGTCGACCGCGGGCAGATGCCCGTCCGCGGTGTCCGCGAAGTGCCGCGCGACCGTCTCGGCGAGCCACATCGACCGCTCGTGGGCCCAGACGAAGTTGTCACCGACCGCGGCGGAGATCTGCTCCTGCAACCACTCTCCGATCTGCGGCCACTCCTTGCCCGGATCACCACCGTCCACGGCGTCCTCGGCCTCGCGGGTGATCGCCCGAAGCCGGTCGCGCAGATCGTGATCGATGTCCGCCGCGAGGTCGGTGACCCCGTCGTTGAGCGTCTGCTGCCACCGGCTCGTGCGCTTCTGCAGGTCCTCGGCGGTCGCCTTGGCCTGCTGGAGTCCGGCCACCGCCTTCGCCGCCGTCTCGGGATCGCGGAGCGCCGCGAGTTCGCTGCCCAACGCGAGAGCCAGGTGTTCCGACACCGAGCGCAGATCGAGGGCCACGGCTTTCCGGGTGGTCTCGTCGGCGGCCGCGACGACGCGGTCCCGCAGCCAGTCGTACAGGGCCGGGAATCCCGCCTCGGCGTCGAGGGACGCGTCGCCCAACCGGGTCGCGTGCGAACGCAGCATCGACGAGATGGGAAGCAGCGGAACGTCGATGCCCTCGCGTTCGAGGTGCCCTCGGTCCGCCTCGACGATCTGCCGCCAGTGCGGATACAGATCGGTCTTGGTGATCAGGCACGCGACGGTGGGGCACAGGCCCACCACCTGCCGCAGGAACGCGACCTCGGGTTCGGTGAACTCCTGGCTCGAATCCGACAGCACCAGAACGGCATCCGCCGACGTGACCAGACCCAGGGTGCTGCTCGCGTGCGGGTTCCCGTGACCGCCGACGCCGGGGGTGTCCACCACCACCAGACCGTCGGCGAGCAATCGGCTCGGCACCCCGATCTCGAGCCGCAGGACCTCGCGCCCCTCGGCCGCGGGATGGGCGGGGGTGACGCCCTGGATGTCGTCGACGGGGATCGGAATCCGCACCGGATCAGCGCCGAGTTCACCGACCACCAGCTCCGCGATCGCCGTGTCCGCGTGCTGCACGACGGTGGGCACGGCGGTGGTCTCGTCGTCCCCCACCGAGCACACCTCGAGGTCGAGGAGCGAGTTGACGAACTGACTCTTGCCCTGCTTGAGCGGGCCGACCACCACGATGCGGCGTCGGGGATCGAGCACCCGCTCGCGCGCCGACGTCAACCGCTCGACGAGGTCGCGGCGACCGGCTCCGGCGGCGACCTCGCTCAGCCGCGAGAGCACCTCGCCGAGTTGCTGGGCGTGGGTGGCGACCGGGGCGGCGCCGGCGGCCGAGGCCACCGCGGTGGTCGAACTGCTCTCCATGAAAATTCCGATCTGGTCTGAGGCGAACGGGGTCCGGTGGGTCCGGTCGTCTCCTCGAATTAAACGGGAACGGCCCCGTACGCGCATGCGTACGGGGCCATTTCCGTGCTCGACGAGAGACGACGTCAGTTGGTGAGGTCTCCCAGATCGACGGTCGCGTCCTGCGCCGAGGTGTCGACGTCCGCGGACGCGTCGTCCCCGCCGAGGCCGCCGGTCAGACCGCCCATCAGACCGCCGGTGAGCCCACCGGTCAGGTCGTCGACGGTGCCGCCGACCGCTCCGGTCACCGCGGTCGAGGTGCCGAACACCGCGTCGGCGTCGACGTCGGTCCAGGCGTTGTCGCCCGAACCCGTCTCGACGGAACCGCTGCCGCTGTCGACGGACGCGGCGCCGGTGTCGATCGCGCCGCCCGTGGCCAGACCGGCGAGGTCACTGGTGAGGTCGACGACCCCGCCCACACCGGCAGCTCCACCCAGGCCGGCCGCACCGCTCAGATCGGCGGCACCACCCAGGTCGGCCACACCGTCGGTCACCGCTCCGGCCGCGGCACCCACGTTGCCCACCAGCCCGGCTCCGGCGCCGACCGCTCCGTCGATTCCCGCGGTGGCGTCGAGGCCACCGGCCACTCCCGCGACGGCGTCGAGGTCCAGCGACGAGGCCGCTCCGGCTCCGGCCGCGGCCGCCGCGCCGGCGATACCCGCCACGTCCACGACGTTCTCGAGGTTGGCGGCCACGGTGTCCTCCGTGATCGCGGCGGCGCCGGTGCCGAGCCCGGCGACCAGACCCGCACCGAGACCGGTCACGGCGTTGCCCGTTGCTTCCAGGTCACCGGCCGCGTCCAGGGCGGCGCCGGCGGTGGCGTCGACGGTCGATCCGACGACCGCGGCGGCGCCCAGTCCACCGGCCAGCGAGCCCACCAGACCGGCCGCTCCGCCGACGTCGACGCCCGTTTCGGCGTCGAGCAAGGCCTCGATGCCGCCACCGGCGGTCAGCGCGCCCCCGGCTGCGGTCGCGGTCTGCAGGGCGGTGTCGAGCACGGCGGTGAGGTCACCGGACGCTCCCAGGGCCGCGCCGAGCGAGGCTCCGAGTCCGGCCTCCAGGTCGAGGTCGGTCGCGGCACCGAGCAGACCGCCGAGTGCGGCGCCCACCTCGGCTCCGGCCGCGCCGCCGACGGTGAAGACGGCGCCGAGAGCACCCTCCACGTCGGCCAGGCCGGCGAGGTCGATGCCGCCGAGGTCGACCGCACCGTCGATGGCACCCGCGAGGGTTCCGGTGAGATCTCCGGCCACGTCGAGATCGCCGAGATCGAGTGCGCCGCCCAGGGCACCGGCGACGGCAGCGCCGAGACCGCCGTCGACCAGCCCGCCCAGGTCCAGATCCGCGAGTGCGCCGGCATCCAGGACACCGCCGAGCGCGCCGCCGAGCTCGCCCGCCGCGACGCCGCCGAGGCCGAGGGTCGCGCCCAGTACCGCGGCGAGATCCGCGTCGCCGGCGAGGCCGAGTCCGGCGGCCACCGCACCGCTGACGACGGCCGCGAGGTCACCGTCCAGGTCCAGGCCACCGGCCAGTACCGAGGTCAGAGCCGCGGTGAGGTCGGCGCCGCCACCCAGCAGGCCGACGAGCTCGCCCTGCAGTTCGGTGGTCAGCGCGCCGCCCAGGGCGGTTCCGAGCGTGGCGCCCACGGTGGCGGCGACGTCGCCGCCGGCCGCCAGGACGGCCCCGAGGGTGGCCGCGACGTCGGCGTCGGCACCGAGCATGCCGGTGAGATCCAGATCCGCGCCGAGGCCGAGAGCGGCGTCCAGCGCGGCCGCGAGCGACGTCGACGCCGCACCGGTCACGCCCAGAGCGGCGGCGATGGCGGCACCGGCGTCGAGCGAACCGACGAGATCGGTGACGGCGGACGCGTCGAGCAGGCCGCCGAGCGACGCGCCGAGTTCGCCGGCGATACCGCCGCCGAGACCCAGCGTGGTGCCGAGTGCCGCGGCGAGCTGCGCGGTCAGACCGCCGTCGAGCAGGGTGCCGAGACCGCCGTCGAGCACGGCGGCGAGGTCACCGGAGACCAGTCCGCCGGCGCCGAGCACGGCGGCGAGGGAGGTTCCGAGCTCGGCGACGAGATCGGTGGTGAGGCCGGCGCCGAGGCCGAGAGCGCCGTCGAGATCGAGTGCGCCGCCCAGCACGGTGGTCAGGGCGGTACCCAGATCGGCGCCGCCCGCGAGCAGGCCGGAGAGCTGCGCTCCGAGGTCGGCGGACAGTGCCGAGCCGAGCACCGCGCCGAGCGTCGCACCCAGGTTGGCGGCGACGGCGCCGCCGGCTCCGAGGCCCGCGGACAGTGCGGCACCGAGGGTGGCGGCGATGTCGGCGCTGCCCAGCAACGCGGTGAGGTCGAGATCGGTGACCCCGGCCAAGGCGCCGTCGAGGGCACCCGCGAGCTGTCCGGTCAGGCCGAGGGCACCGTCGAGTCCGAGTCCCGAGGTGAGCGCGGCGGCCAGGGTGGCGCCGAGGCCGAGTACGGCGTCGGCACCGAGCATGGCATCGAGATCGAGGGCACCGGTCAGGCCGCCGAGCACCCCGCCGAGGGCGAGTCCGAGGTCACCGGCGAGAGCGCCGCCGGCGGCGAGGCCACCGCCCAGGGCGGCCGCGAGCTGCGCACCGACGCCACCGGACAGCAGGCCGACGAGATCGGCGTCCAGCAGACCGCCCGCGCCCAGCAGAGCGTCGAGCGAGGCTCCGAGGGTGGCGGTGAGGCCGCCGCCGAGGCCCAGCAGGCCGTCCGCGTCGAGAAGTCCGCCGAGGCCCGGCAGTCCCCCGAGGTCCAGCAGTCCGTCGAGATCGAGGAGTCCGCCGAGGCCGAGTGCCCCGTCGAACACGGTACCGAGGGCGGCGCCGAGGTCCAGTCCGCCGGCGAGGAGTCCGACGAGCTGGCCGGCGACGTCACCGGAGAGCACTCCGCCGAGGACGGCGCCGAGTGCGACACCGAGGTCGCCGGCGACGGCTCCACCGGCGGCCAGGGCACCGCCGAGGGCGGCGGACAGGGTCGCGGAGAGATCCGCACCGACACCGGTGAGTGCGGCGAGATCGAGGTCGCCGGCCAGGCCGAGGGCCGTGCCGAGGGCCGCACCGAGCTGCGCGGTGAGTCCGGCGCCGAGACCGAGGGCTCCGGTGAGGCTGGCGGCGAGGGCACCACCGAGGCCGAGGGCGCCGTCGAGGTCCAGCAGACCGTCGAGGTCGAGGCCGCCGCCGAGCAGGCCGCCCAGATCGAGACCACCGGTGGCGCCGACGAGGGCACCGAGCACGCCGGCCAGCGACGCCCCGAGATCGGCGCCGAGGATGCCGCCGGCGGACAGGGCGCCGCCGAGAGCTGCGGACAGGGTGGTGGAGAGGGTGCCGGCCAGGCCGGCGATGACGGATGCGTCGAGCAGACCGCCGAGGGTGGCACCGAGATCGCCGGCCAGGCCGAGGACCCCGTCGAAGGCACCGACGAGCTGGCCGGTCAGTCCGGCGCCGACGCCGAGCGCGCCACCGAGCACCGTGCCCAGAGACCCGGCCACGCCCAGTCCTGCGGAGAGGGCGGCGGCCAGTTCGGCGCCGATGGATCCTCCGACGCCGATGGCGCCACCGAGCACACCGCCGAGAGCGGCGCCGACGGTCGCGCCGAGTTCCCCGCCCACGGCGAGGGCGCCGCTCAGCACGCCGGTCGCACCGACGAGGGCGTCGAGGTCGAGTCCGCCGACGGCGCCGACGGCAGCGTTCAGGGCCGCCGCGAGCTCCGCACCGACTCCGGCGCCGAGGCCGAGCGCGCCGGTCAGTGCGGCGGCGACGCTCGCGCCGATGTCGACCAGGTTGGCGATGTCCAGCACGCCGCCGATCGCGAGGAGCGCGTCGAACGCGGCTCCGAACGCGGCGGCGATGTCGCCTCCGACGGACAGTCCGTTGGCCAGCACGAGGGTGAGGACGGAGGTGAGCTGTCCGGCGAAGTCGAGGTCACCGAATTCGATGCCGCCGAGGCCGAGGTCGCCCAGCCCGATGTTGCCGAGATCGATCATGCCGAGGTCGATGGCACCGAAGTCGATGTTGCCGAAATCGAGGGCCCCGAAGTCGATGGCGCCGAGGTTCAGGTTGGCGAGGTTGAGATCCCCGAAGTCGATGGCGCCGAGGTCCAGGCCGCCGAGGTCGAGTGCGCCGAAGTTCAGGCCGCCCAGGTCCAGCCCGCCGAGGTTGCCGACGTTGGTGAGGTTGCCGATGCTCGCCAGGCTCAGCCCGCTCAGGGCCACGGGGGCGCCGATGAGGGCGGGGCTGAACGAGCCGAAGCTCAGCGCGTTGGTGTTGTTGCTGCCGAAGACGTTGTTGCTGCCGAACACGTTGTCGTTGCCGTTGTTGTTGCCGATGGTGTTGATCGTGTCGCCGATCGTGGTGGTGTCGCCGATGGTGGTGGTGTCACCGATCGTGGTGGTGTCACCACCGTTCGTGATGGTCGTGTTGGTGACGGTGTCGCCCACGGTGCTGGTGTTCGTCGTGGTGTTGTTCGACGTCGTGTTGTTCGACGTCGTGGTGGTGACGGTCTCGGTGACCGTGTTGTTCGTCGTGTTCTGGGCGTTGACGATGGACGCCAGCCGCGACCCCTCCGCGAACAGTCCGGACTCGGCGACCATTGGCGCGACGGCGACGATGTCGGCGTGCGAGACGTCGGACAGGCCGGCGGCGTTCAACTCGGCCTGCGGGTTGTCGCAGTAGGCGGCGGCGGCGCGCTCGTCGCGGAGCAGTCCGAGGATGAAGTCGAGTACGGCGTTCGTGGCCATCGTGGCTCCTGTGGGTCCGAAGGGCGGGGTCGGCTCGGGAGAGATGTCGAGCCGGTGGTGAAGACGACGCTAGGGCGCGGCGGACCCGTGCCCAACGGGGTTGCGCCCCCTGCCCGACGCCCCCGGGCAGGCATGGGGGGTTCGTCCGGAATGGGGGGTATAGGGGATCTGCCCGCGATAGGGTTTGTGAGGAGTAACAAGTTGCTCGGTTCCCACGACAATGGGGACACGTGTCGACGAACAAAGGGATGTACGTCATGGCTGCAGGGCTCGGACTGGGTATCGGATCCACCACGTCCATCGCGGTGTCCACCGCGTCGAGCGGCAGTACGAAAGACGCCCGAACCCTGGTCGTGCCGACCGTTCTGCGACTCGAACCGGGCCGAGAACCCGTTCTGGCGAACGGATTCGGTGGTGGGTCGGTACTCACCGGTTTCACCGGGCGCGTCGGTGATCCGGTCTCCCTGGTCGCCGACGACGGTTCCACCCACACCGGCGACGAGCTGTGTGCAGCGATGCTCGCCCGCCTCGCCGAGCGCGCGAAGGACGAGGGCGCTCCGGACGATTCCGCCGTCGTGGTCACCCATCCGACGGGGTGGCAGCCCTACACGGTCGACCGACTGCGCGACGCCACGTCCGGCCACGGACTCACCGACGTCACGTTCGTCCCCGAGGCGATCGCCGCGGTCGCCTGGCTGCAGCGCGGGGACGACGCCGTTCACGGCGACGGCACCGTGGTGGTCTACGACGTCGGCGGCAGCGTCCTGGACGTGGCGGTCGTGCGAACCGGCACCGAATCGCGCATCGTCGGACGCGGGGCCCGCTCCGAGGACATCAGCGGCGCCCATTTCGATCATCTCGTTCTCGCGCACGTCCTCGAATCCGTGCCACAGGAGCTCGATCCGTTCGACCCCGCCACCGTCGAGGCCCTCGCCGTGCTGCGTACCGAGTGCGCGCGGGCGAAGGAAGCACTGTCCTCGGACACCGAAACCGTGGTGCCCGTCCGACTTCCGGGTGTCGAGACCGACGTGCGACTGGTCCGCTCCGAGGTCGAGGAACTGTTCCGCGACACCGTCGAGTCCTCGCTGGACGTGGTCGACGAAGCGTTGCGCTCGGCCGGACTCACCGTCGACGACGTCACCCGGGTGCTCCTCACCGGCGGTGGTGCGGCCATTCCGCTGGTGACCGAGGCGGTGTCCGCCGCGCTGCGTGTCCCGCTCACCGCGTCCGCCGATCCCGCGAGCACGTCCGCCGTCGGAGCGGCCGTGCTGGCTGCCGAGATCGCCGAGGCGTCGGGCGAGCTCGATCGAGTCGGCGCCGCACCGGTACCCGTGTCCGACGAGGCAGTCACCGCACCGACGCGGGTCGTGTCTGCCGCAGCGGCCGAGCTGCCCACGCGGACAGCGACCTCGCACGCGAAGAAGTCGAGCGGCAAGCGGGTCGCCGTCATCGCGGGTGCCGCCATCGCCATCGCCGTGCTCGCGGCGGGCGGACTGTCCGCCAGCACCGGCCTCATCGGCGGGACCGACCCGGAGACCTCGAGCGTCGTGGTCGAAGACGCCGCGTCCGAGGATGCGATCGACATGGACTCCACGGCGGGCGAGGGCGGAACGCCGGCCTCGGCGGACACGGCCGGCACCGGCGACGCCGCGGGTGACGCCCGGCCCGGAACCGCCGACTCGGCCCCGGCGGGTACGTCCGGATCAGGCTCCGCAGCAAATGATGCTGCCGTTCCCGGCGGTGCCGCACCCGCACCCGCTGCCGGCGGCTCGTCCGGCGCGGGGTCGAACCCGGCAACTGCACCGACGGCGCCCGGCGTTCAGGCCCCTGCGGTACAGGCACCCGCGCCGACCCGAGCTCCCGCCGCTCCGGCTCCCGCACCGACGCGCGCTCCCGTTTCCGTACCCCAGCTCCCGGCACCCCAGTTCCCGTCGAACCCGCTGCCCGGTGTGGTCGGCGGCGTCACCGACGGTCTCGGGAACACGGTCGGCCGGGTCGGTGAAGGAGCCGGCAACGTCGTGGGCGGCGTCCTGCAGGTGCCCGGCCGGATCCTCGGGAACTGACCGAACGGGTGCCCTCCACGTCCACGCGGCTCGATCCCGCCCTCGCGGGTCTGCCGTCCGTCGCAGCAGCGCTGCGCTCGGTGTCGAGCGCCGAGCCGCCGCGACTGGTGGTAGTGACCGGGGCTGCGGGCAGTGGCCGCCGGGCCGCGCTGGACGCGCTGGCCGCGGCCCTGTCGACGTCGAGTCGGCCCGTGGTCACGGCGGTCGGCGATCTGACCGAGCGGTCCGCGGTGCTGGTCGCCGACGATGCCCATCGGGCGAGCGCGGAGGACCGCCGACTCGTGGACGCCGCCGTGGCCCGCGAGGACGTGGTGGTGCTGCTCGGGACCGAACCGCGGCCCCACGACGCCTGGCTCGCCCGGCTCGGCGCCCTGGCCGGACCGTCCCGGTCGCTCGTCGTCGAACGGCTCGATCGCGGGTGCATCGCCGAGCGCGCCCGCGCGCAGAACCTCGACCTCACCCCCACGCTCGTCGCTCGAGTGCACACCGTGAGTGGCGGCGTGCTGCGCGTCGTCGACGCGGTGCTGGCCGAACTCCGCACCGCCGGTCCCGACGCGTCCCCCGACCGGGCCGCGACCGAGGCCTTCGCTCGCCTTCTCCGCCACCACGATCGGCCCACTCTCACCGCACTCGCCGTCGGCGCGCTCGGAGTGCGCCCCGATCCCCCTCTCGTCTCGGCGGTCACACCGACCACGTACGACGACGCCGACACCGCGGTGGAGAGCGCGCGGTGGTCCGGAGCGACGACGGATGTGGGCGACCTGCTGCCCACGGCGGCCGCGGCGATCCGGTCGATCCTGGGCGAGCACACCGTGGTCGCGATCCTGCGGTCGGTGATCGGATGGCAGCTCGATCACCATGTGCTGCAACCGAACATCGCGATGGCCGGGGCCGCGTCGGGAATCCGGGACGAACGTCTGGCGGCGGAGCTGACGCGGTTCGCCGAGCGCAGCGCACCCGAGCGCGCCCGCCCGCTGTGGGAGGCGGCCCAGACCGCGGGCGCGGACGTGGCCGTGCCGTTCGCCCAGTCGTGCATGGCCGCAGGCGATCTCGACCGCGCCGCCCGCCTCGCTGATTCGGTGTTGGCCACCGAGAGCGGTAACGACGCCACCCTGCGCGCGGCGGTTCGGATCGCCGCCACCGTCGCGGGTCGACGCGGAACCCCCTCGCGCAGTGCGGAACTGTATCGGTGGCTCGGTCCCGAGCGAGCGGGATCGGACGCCGCGTTCGCCGCGTCGACCCTGCTGGCCGTCGGCGACCGCGAGCACGCGGCCGCCTTCCTCGCCGCCGCCGCGACGCTTCCTCCCACCACCGGCAACGCCCGCGAGAAGCTGATCGTCGACGGGCTGATCGAATCCCTGGAGTCGACGGCGGCGGTGGCGCTGAGCTCGCTGCTGCGGGCGTCGTCGATGACCGATGCGTTCTCGGACGCCGGATCGGCCGCGTCGGTCGCCGCCCTGCTCGCACTGCACACCGGCGATCCCGTGACGGCCCGCTCGGTCCTCACCGCCGCCGCCGTGGATCCCGCGTCGGCCGGAACCCGCCGTCGACACGCGACCCTGATGCTCGCCTGGACCGACATGCTCGCGGGCGACCTCGGGGCAGCGACCGCCCTGCTCGACTCTCTCGACATCGCGGCGCTCACTCAGCGCGAAGCGCTGTCGGCGCATGCTCTGGGCGTCGCCCTCGCCCGTCGCCGCGGCGACTCCGGAGCGCTGCTCACCGCCTGGCGCGCGGCGCAACGCACGGTCGCCGAGGTCGAGATCGACCTCTACGAACTGCTGCCCCTCGGCGAGCTGTGGCTGGCGGCGGTCCGAGTGGGCGACGTGGACCGCCTCGCTCACCTGGTCGACGCGGCGGACGCACTGCTCGCCCGCCTCGGCGATCCGCCGGCCTGGGCCACCACGTGGCACTGGTACGGCGTCCACGCGGCCATCCTGACCGAGAGTCCGGCGGCGCTGCTCCCGCACGCCCGCGCCCTCGGCGACTCCGCCGAGTCCAGCGCCTACGCGGCCACCCTGGCGGACGCCGGGCGAGCGTGGCTGCGAGTGCTCCAGGGCGAGCCGGACGTGGCGGAGGTGGAGCGGTGCGCGCGCGCCCTCGAACGCTTCGGGCACTCGTGGGACGGCGCGAAGCTCGCGAGCGACGCGGCCCTGCGCGTGCGCGACACCAAGGACGCGACGACGCTGTTGCAGATCGCCCGGATGGTGGGGAGTCGGCCGCAGACCGTCGTACCCGCCGCGGGGACGGCGCCGAACGGCACCGAACGGGCCGCCCCGACGGGTCCGTTGACCGATCGGGAGGCCGATGTCGCGCGCCACCTGATGCTCGGTCTGACGTACCGGGAGATCGGGGCCAAGCTCTACATCTCGGCGAAGACGGTCGAGCATCACGTGGCGCGGATCCGGCGTCGACTCGGGGCCGAATCGCGGTCGGAGATGCTCTCGATGCTGCGGGCCTCCGGGTACGCCGACACCGACGATCGACGGGCGGATACCGGTACCTGACGCCCGCCACCTGCGGCGACCGCGTCCTCTGCTGCTTGTCACAGCGAATTCACCACTCGTTACCGAAATGTTCCAGCGAACCCGGATAAGGGCTGGTCAACTGCGACAATTGCTGCGGGCATCGCGGGGGGCTGCTCGGCGAAGCGCCGCGCCTGTCGCCGGGGAGCGGTACGGTCTATGCGACCGAACGTTATGTTGCCGCGTTCACATCAGTGATCGACCGTCGTGCCGAAGGAGCGAGATCTCGTGTTCTTTCGCTCCTCCGGATCCCGCACCGCCGGCCGGTCCACGCCTCCCGCGGTCGCGATCGCCCTCACCCCCGTCGCGGTTCGCATCGCCTGCGTCGGCAACGGCGAGGTGGACACCCTGGGCGCCGGCACGGAGCTGATTCTCACCGCCGACGGACGCACCCTGCTCGCCGACGAGACCCCCGGTCGGCCTCGGACCGGTGATCGCCGCGTCGACGTGCGCGCGGTTCTTCCCTTCGTCGGCCGACCCGACGGGGCCCGTCTCGCCGACGGGTCGAGGGTGTGCGCGGAGGACCTCGTCGCGTCCTTCGTGCGGCGACTGCACGTCACCGTGACCGATCTCTACGTCATCGACCCGAGCGCGCCGTGCGTGGTCGTCCATCCGCGAACCTGGTCGCCGTCGGCGGTCGACGCGATGCGCGACGCTCTCGACCGCGCCGGATCCACCGCGCGGCCGGTGGCCGCCGACTCCGCGGACGCCGAGACCGCGGCCCGGTCCGCGATCGCACTGCCTCCGCCGATCCCGACGGCGGCGCCGAGCCGGCCCGTCACACCGCGCAGACCCCCGACACGGGTGGCGGTGGCCGCGGCGGCCACCGCGTTCGCCGTGCTGTCCGTGGGCGGGGCCTGGGCCACGCACACCTCCTCGGAGCCCGTGGCCCCGAGCCGCACCGAGCGGGTCATCGAGAACTCGGGCGGGGGCGCGGTCACCGAGACGCTGCCCGATTCGCCGGAAGTGCCCGCCTCGTCGCCGGAACCGCCCGCGCCGGCACCGATCGAGCCGCCGGTCGAACCGCCTCCCGTCGCGCCGGTCGAGCCACCGGTGACGGCGGCGCCCTCGCCGGTCGAGCCCGTGCCGGTCGCACCGACCCGGATCGACACCCCGCCACCGGCGGACCTGCCCTCCATGCCCGCCCTGCCGCTCGAGCTCCCCGATCTGCCCGACCCGTTCTCCCTGCCGACCGCACTGCCCGGCTTCCCCGGCGCGCCCGCGCCGTCCCCCACACCCGGACCCGGATCGACGGTCCCGCCCGGGACCGACCCGTCGCCCCCCACCAGCACCTCGCCCACACCACCCCCCGTGCGGCCGACCCCGTAACCGTTCCGCCCGGCGTCGACCATGCTTTCGGAGTCGTGTCGATCACCTATGCTCGGGCGCTGACTGCTTCACCGATGAAGGGACTCCATGCGTAACTCGGCGGCCTCCAGGGCCACGGGCCTGCTCGACATCGATCTCGGAACGGCTCGTACCGGCCGCCGGATCGCCGCCGCGGGAGCGACGCTGTTGCTCACCCTCGGCCTGTCCACCGGCCTCGCCGCCGCGGCACCGAGTACCGATTCGGTTGCACCCGCACAACTCTCGGCCGACGAGCTTCCCGCCGAGCTGGTCGACGCGGTCACCCGCGACCTGAAGATCACGCCGCAGGAGTACCTGACTCGCGCGTCCGACGCGCAGCGCCTGCGCTCCTACGCGGACGACTTCCGCCGGGACCGGCCCGCCGACTTCGCCGGCGCCTGGATCGGTGACGACGGCGTCCCCGTGGTCGCGGTGACCACCGACGAGGCCGCCCAGCAGGTGGCGCGCGACGGGTACCGCAGCCGCCAGTCCCCCGTCTCCGCCGAGAGCCTCGACCGTTCGCTCGACGCGTTCGGGGACTGGGCCGCGGCGCTGCCCGCCGAGGTGTCCTCGGAGATCAACGGCGCGACGGTCGACGTGTTGAACAATCGCGTGGTCGTGGACATCGCGAACAGCCCGGTGGGCCGGGCGTTGAACCTGCCGACGCTCATCGCCAACCTCCAGGTCGTCCTCACCCCGCCCGCGCCGTCGCCCGGACCTCCGCCCGCGGTGATGGGCGGCGACGATTACGTCACCTCCACGGAGGACCTCGCGACCACGGCACTGTCGAACATCGAGATCTGCTCGTTCGGCTTCAACGCCGTCGACGGCGCCGGCAACCCGGTGAATCTCTCGGCCGGACACTGCGATCCGAACAACGCCTCCGGTGCCGCCGGCGCCTCTGTCTACCTCCCGGACTCCACCGACGTGCGTCAGAGCCGCAAGGTCGGTGAGTTCACGACGTCGAGTGTCGGCGCCACGGACGGTCTCGACTATTCCGTCATCGCCCTCGACGACGCGGGGGTGGCCGCGGGTCTCGACAGCCCGACGGTGCGCGGCGCGAACGGAACGGCGCTCACCATCACCGGGACCGCGGCGCCCGTGATCGGTGCGCCGGTCTGCAAATCGGGTCAGGCGTCGTCGTTCACGTGCGGAGTGGTCGCGGCCGACCGCGTCGAGACGCAGCTGATCATCGCCGACGGCTCTTCCCGCGCGGTGCGCGGATTCGCCAGCACCGCCTGCACCCTGGCCGGCGACAGCGGTGGCGCCATCGTCACCGGAACGCTCGCACTCGGCATCACCAGCGGATCCAACTCCGGGGGCGCCCCGAGTTGCGGCGAGGCGAACCTCGCGCTCGCGCAGTACGGCGGCACGGCCAGCCTGGGCATGCCCGTCGACGCGGTGACCGCCGCGACCGGCACCACCGTGCGTACCGCCGGATGACGGGCTCCTCCACCCGCGGGCTCCTCGGCCGCGCCGCCGTCGCCGTCGCGCTCGCCGCGGCGGTGTCGGGTCCCGGTGCGGTGGCCACTGCAGCGCCGCTGCCCGAGGTTCCGGCAGCGCCGATACCCGCAGCGCCGTTGCCCGGGTCGATGGCCGACGCGGTTGCTCGCGACCTCGGCCTGTCCGAGGGCGATTACCTGGCGCGCGCGGACACGGCGCAGCGCGTGGCCGCGTTCACCGACGACGCCCGCGCCCGCTTCGCGCAGTCCTTCGCCGGGGCGTGGATCGATCCCGACGGTTCCGCCGTGGTCGGCCTCGCCGAGGGCGCCGACTTCGCGGCCGCCCGCGCCGCGGCCGAGAGTGTCGGGTTCACCGTTCGTCCGATGGGCCGCAGCGAGGCCGCACTCCGGGCCGACGCGTCGTGGCTGGGTCAGTTGCTGGCCGCCGCGCCGCCCGTGCTCGCCGACGCCGTGCGCGGCATCGCGGTGGACACGATGAGCAACGCGCTGCAGGTTCGCCTGGCCGACACCGAGGCCGACGTCGCCCTCCCGCCCTTCCTCGACGGGATCGACGTGTTCTTCACGCCCGACGCCGTCGACGCCGCTCCCGTCTCCGTCGCCGACCCCATCGATCCGGCCACCGCGATGGCCGGCGACCTGTACGCGTCGTTCGCGGGAGCCGAGGGCCTGCGGTGCTCGCTCGGCTTCAACGGCACGGACGCCGCCGGAGCCGCGGTGAACATCAGCGCCGGTCACTGCGATCCCGATCCCGCGGCCGCCGGGACTCCAGCGGCGGCGGAGACCCGATCGGGGGACGGGGTGCGCTTCGGTTCCGTCGCGCGGTCTAATCGCGATCAGCGCGACTTCTCCGTCATTCGCATCGACGACGCGGCCGCGCCGCGCTTCCAGAACAACCTGGTTCGCGTGCCGGGGGCCGGTCCGGTGCCCATCACCGGCACGGCCGACCCCGTGGTGGGGGCTCCGGTGTGCAAGTCGGGGTCCACGACCGGGTTCACCTGCGGCACCGTCTCCGCCGTCGGGCAGACGGTGGACGTGGGCTCGCGGGTTCTCGTCGACAGCTTCGTCACCGACATCTGCGCGCTCCAAGGCGACAGCGGCGGTGCGCTGATCTCGGGGACGTCGGCGGTGGGCATCTCGAGTGCGTCGAACGTGGGGCAGTACGGGGTGTGCGAGGTGGCGGACGTCGTGTCCACGCTGTCGGGATCGGGCCCGCAGCTCTTCGCGACCCCGATCGCGTCGATCCTGGCCGACAACCCCGGCTTGGTACTTCGCACAACGTAAAGTACCGATCGTTGTGCTTCGTCGGGTATCGTTCCCGCGGAGACGAGGTTGCTCCCGCGGGGTGAGGGATCGGCCGGTGACCACTACGAGAAAGAACTGTCGACCATGGATTTCCTGCAGCTTGCCTTCACGATCTTCGGTTACGTCATGCAGATCGCGACCAACCCCCTCCTCGGTCTCAGCTGACCGACGCACCCCGTACGGCCCCGCCCCCTCCGGAGGGCGGGGCCGTTCGTACGTCCGAGACATGCTGCCGCCCAGTGTGATTGACGCATCGTTCGCGATGGTGTTTTCACTCTGGTAACAGGAGTAACATGGCGCCTGCGGTAATATCGACCGCGCGACGAGATGCCCGGCACCGAAACCCGCTGCCGGAACGCAATCGACTCGATCCCACAAGGAGGTGCATCGCCGTGCTGCGCTGTGTTCGAAACCCAGTTGACCCCACCCCGGACGTTCGTGACCCGAACGCCGACTCCCTGCCCGCCCTCGACGCCCCCGTGAGGTCGATGTGACCGACCTCGCCGACGCCTCGCGTCCCCTCCCCGTCGTGCACACCGTGCCCACCGCTCCGGCGGCCGCGGCCCCGCGCCGACCGCTGATGGACACGATTCTGCGCACCGCCGAGGGAGAACGACGCTTTCACGCCGATCCTCGCCTCGCCGACATCTCGCTCGCCATGGGCGCCGTGTCCGTCATCGCGTTCTGGAGCTTCGGCTTCGGCGCACTCCTCGGCCTCGCGGCCGTGGTGACCGGCGCGCTGTCCACGCAGGCCGACGAGCCCAACCTCCGCGACTCCGCCATCGCCATCGTCACCGGTGCAGTGGGCCTGATCGCCGGCACGTTGTTCCTCATGTCCGCGCTGCCCAACATGTAACTGCCCAGAATTTCACCGGGCGCCGAACGCAGAACAGGCCGTCACCCTCGCGGGTGACGGCCTGTTCTCGTGGTTCAGGTGATCAGTTGGCGAAACGCGTGGTGCCGGGGGCTGCCTGGTAGGTGTTCAGCAGGTCGATGCCCGCGACGACGAGGGTCGGCCCGCCTGCGGTGATGGTTCCGATGACGCCGCCGATGCTCGCACCGACAACTGCGCCACCGAGGCAGGTGGCGATGGCAACCGGAATGGCCAGCGCAACAGGCGTTCCGCCGACGATGCAACCGATACCCGCACCGGTGATGGTGCCGGACAGGCCACCGATCGCCGAAGCGAGGGACAGCTGCGAGCGGAATGCTTCCTCGGCCGCGAGGTTCTCGGCCGGTGATGCCGCGTTCTGCTCGAGCGCGTTCGGAGCCAGGCCGATCGGAGCCGCGAGGTTGGGGATGAGCTTCACGGTGCGGCCCTCGTCGGTGTACTCGACACCGTAGGGGAACTCGATGCCGTTGAGGTTGAAGGTGACCGGGAGGGCCAGCACTTCGTTGCCCTCGGCGTCTTCGAGGACGACGGACTCGCCGTCGTCCGAGCCGCGGAACAGTCCGGCGTCGACGGTGGTGACGACGCCACCCGCCTCGACGCGCGATGCCCAGTTGACGTCCGAGTTCTCGGGGGCTGCTTCGGAGATGGCCGGGGCGGAGTCGGTGTCGATGGCCGGCTGGGCGTACGCCGTGCCGGTCGCGACGGCGAGAGAGGTGATCGCGAGCGCAGAGGTGACCGCGAGTCGACGCAGGTTCATTCAGTGAGTCCATTCGTAGGTTCAACGCGAATCGTTGAATCGTCGTGTCGTGCAGGCCGTCCGAAGAGTCGGCCGGCAGTGTTCGGTACAGCGGTGTGTCGCCCCGACGAGATCAGAGTAACCGTTGCCACCGTCACAACCGAATCCAAAGTTGGTTTTTCTTTGTCCGTTTTGCCGTCATTGACGATAACTGGTGCAGATGGGGCTCGAGTTGTCGATCGTCGCCCGAAACGGGCCCCGAAAGTTACCCGTCGGGCAAGTTAGGAATACCTGTGCACGACCGTTGCCGGTACCGGGTAATACGGTGGAGCGATCGCCCACGGAACGTCGGGACCAGCCCACCGCCGACCTGCAGCGATGTCCGAGACACGTGTTAAGTTACCGATCAGTACAGTGACAGTGTTACTCGCGGGTAACTTCTGGGTTCACCGAACGGGTCGTCCGGCCCACCAGCCGGGTGACGGTTCACCAGCGACGCCCCACGTCGCAGAATGGAAGGCAGCGTCATGAACGCCCTGACGATCACCCTCGGCACCGCTGGTGCCCTGCTCAGCCTGGTGTGTTGGGCCTACTTCTTCCGCGGCGCCGCCCTCATGGTGCGCAGCATCGGTCTCGGTCAGCCGGACCGCACGCGGATGGGTCCGTTCGTGCCCCGCTTCAAGCAGATGTGCATCGAATTCGCGGCGCACACGCGCATGAACAAGTTCCGCACCGTCGGTTGGGCCCACTGGCTCGTGATGGTCGGCTTCATGTTCGGCGCCATCGTGTGGTTCGAGGCCTACGGGCAGACGTTCAACCCGGAGTTCCACTGGCCGATCATCGGCGACACGGCGATCTACCACTTCCTCGAGGAGATCCTGGCCCTCGGCACGGTCATCGGCATCATCGTGCTGATCGTGATTCGCCAGCTCAACCACCCGCGTGACCCGGAGCGGCTGTCCCGGTTCAGCGGCTCCAACTTCCGCGCCGCGTACTTCGTCGAGACCGTCGTCCTCATCGAGGGCCTCGGCATGCTGATGGTGAAGTCGGGCAAGATCGCCACGTACCGCGAGGGAAGCCTGATCTACGACTTCGCCTCCGTGCACATCGCCACCCTGCTGCCCGCGAGCCCCGAGCTCGTGTCGGTGTTCGCGTTCGTCAAGTTGATGTCCGGCATGGTGTGGCTGCTGATCGTCGGCCGCAACATCACCTGGGGCGTGGCGTGGCACCGGTTCAGCGCGTTCTTCAACATCTACTTCAAGCGTGAGGCCGACGGCAGCCAGGCTCTGGGCGCCGCGAAGCCGATGATGTCCGGCGGCAAGGTCCTGGTCATGGAGGACGCCGATCCCGACGTCGACGCGTTCGGCGCCGGCAAGATCGAGGACTTCTCCTGGAAGGGCTGGCTGGACTTCACCACCTGCACCGAGTGCGGTCGCTGCCAGTCGCAGTGCCCCGCCTGGAACACCGGCAAGCCGCTCTCCCCCAAGCTCCTCATCACCTCGCTGCGCGATCACGGCAACGCCAAGGCGCCGTACCTGCTCGCCGGTGGACGCAAGGACATGGCGGGCGACGAGATCGGCCTGGTCGACGCGGACGGCAAGCCCGACGAGGCGAAGCTCGCGAAGATCCCCCAGTCCGCCATCGACGAGGCGTCGCGCCCGTTGGTCGGTGAGACCTCGCTGGACGACGGTGGTCTCGGCGGCATCATCGACCCCGAGGTCCTGTGGAGCTGCACCAGCTGCGGCGCGTGCGTCGAGCAGTGCCCGGTGGACATCGAGCACGTCGACCACATCCTGGACATGCGTCGCTACCAGGTACTGATCGAGTCGGAGTTCCCGTCCGAGCTGTCCGGCCTGTTCAAGAACCTCGAGAACAAGGGCAACCCCTGGGGCCAGAACGCCAAGGACCGCCTGAACTGGATCAACGAGCTCGAGTTCGACATCCCGGTCTACGGCCAGGATGCGGACAGCTTCGACGACTTCGAGTACCTGTTCTGGGTCGGCTGCGCCGGTGCGTACGAGGACCGCGCGAAGAAGACCACCAAGGCCGTCGCCGAACTGCTCGCCACCGCGGGAGTGAAGTTCATGGTGCTCGGTGCGGACGAGACCTGCACCGGTGACTCCGCCCGCCGCGCGGGCAACGAGTTCCTGTTCCAGCAGCTCGCCCTGCAGAACGTCGAGACGCTCAACGCCGTGTTCGAGGGCGTGGACGAGACGAAGCGCAAGATCGTCGTCACCTGCGCGCACTGCTTCAACGCGCTCGGCAACGAGTACCCGCAGGTGGGCGGCAAGTACGAGGTCGTCCACCACACCCAGCTGCTCAACCGGCTGGTGCGCGCCAAGAAGCTGATCCCGGTCGCGTCGGTGCAGGAAGACATCACGTACCACGATCCGTGCTTCCTCGGCCGGCACAACAAGGTCTACGACGCACCGCGTGAGCTCATGGCGGCGTCGGGCTCGAACCTGAAGGAGATGCCTCGCCACGGTGAGCGCTCCATGTGCTGTGGCGCCGGTGGTGCGCGCATGTGGATGGAAGAGAAGATCGGCAAGCGCATCAACATCGACCGCGTCGACGAGGCGCTGTCCACCTCACCCAAGAAGATCGCCACCGGCTGCCCGTTCTGCCGCGTGATGCTCAACGACGGTGTGACGGCGCGGCAGGAAGCCGGTCAGGGTGAGGGCGTCGAGGTCGTGGACGTCGCGCAGCTGCTGCTCGGCTCCATCACCCGGCTCGATTCCGCGCAGCTCGGCGAGAACGTCAAGGTCGTGCCGCGCGAGAAGGTGTCGGTCGCTGCTGCCGTCGAACCCGTCGACACCCCGAAGGCCGAATCGGTCACCACCGAGAAGGCTGCCTCCACGGTGGAGGCGGGACGCCTCGACGAGGTCACCACGGCTGCCGCCGGAGGCGATCCCGAGGTGAGCTCCGAGCCCGCTGCGGGCAAGGGACTGAAGATGAAGGGGCTGGCCAAGGCTCCGGGTGCCAAGGCTCCCGGCGCGAAGGCACCGGGTGCGAAGGCTCCGGGTACGGCGACGTCCGCCGGTTCCCCCAACGCCGAGGGTGCCGACGCCGACGACGCCTCGCAGGGTCTCGGCTCGGCCAAGGCGCCCGGCAAGGGACTCGGCATGGCGGGTGGAGCGAAGGCGCCCGGCAAGGGACTCGGCATGGCGGGCGGAGCCAAGGCGCCCGGCAAGGGACTCGGCATGGCGGGTGGAGCGAAGGCGCCCGGCAAGGCGTCGGCTGCTGCACCGGCTCCGGCCGCCCCCGCTTCGTCGGCTCCGGCGTCGGCCACTCCGGCCGCCCCCGCTTCGAGTGAGGGGACCCCTGACACCGCAGGACGGACCGAGGGTGCCCCTGACTCCACGGACGCGAGCACCGACAGCGCCGCGACCGAGGTCAAGCCCACCGTCAAGGCCAAGGGTCTCGCCGTGAAGTCCGGGTTCAAGAAGCCCGGAGCCAAGGCGCCCGGGAAGCCGGCCGCTGCTTCGGAGGCGAACGGATCGGCTTCGGCCGCACCGGCAGCCGCGTCGGCGTCGGCTTCGGCCGCTCCGGCCGCCCCCGCTTCGAGTGAGGGGACCCCTGACACCGCAGGACGGACCGAGGGTGCCCCTGACTCCACGCCGGCGGGAGAATCGGCACCGGCCGGCGCGTCGACCGAGGCAACGGAAACGATGCCGACCGTCAAGGCCAAGGGTCTCGCCGTGAAGTCCGGGTTCAAGAAGCCCGGAGCCAAGGCGCCCGGGAAGCCGGCCGCTGCTGCACCGGCCGCACCGCCTGCTTCCGCACCGGCCGCACCGGCTTCTCCCGCACCGGCTTCGAGTGAGGGGACCCCTGACACCGCAGGACGGACCGAGGGTGCCCCTGACTCCACGCCGGAGACAGAGTCCGCACCCGAACCCGAGGCGTCGTCCAACGGCACCAACGGCCACGGTTCGAACGGCAGCGGCGCGAACGGGTCGAACGGTTCGTCGACGGAGAGCCCCGCTCCCCCGAAGGCGAAGGCCGGCGGTCTCGGATTCAAGTCCGGAGCGAAGGCGCCCGGCCGAAAGTCGTAAATCCGCACCACTAATCGCAACCGAACACCCCTACCAGCACGCTGGTAGGGGTGTTCGCGTTCAAGAGGGTGTGCGGATTCGTTCGCTAACAGGCACCCCGGTTATCCACAGACGTGCTTTTCCCAGCCTGTGCGCGCTCCACCGTCCGCAACGATCGACGCATGACCCGCATTCGACGCCGCGCAGACGAGATCGCGCGCGGATTCACCGACGCCGAACTCCGACGCAGTTGCACCGACGGCGATCTGCTCCGGCTGTGCCGCGGCTCGTACGCCGATGCCGCGGAGGTCGCCGAACTGGACGACGGCCGACGCCACGTGCTCCGGGCCGCCGCGATCCTGGGCACCGCGACCGCACCCGACACCGTCTTGAGCCACGCGTCGGCAGCTTTGCTGCACGGCATCGATCTGTGGAACGTCCCGCTGAACCGTGTGCATCTCACCCGAAACCGACGCTCGGGCGGCCGCACGACCAGCACGCGACAGGTGCATGCCGCGCCGTACGAACCCGAAGAAGTGACCGTCGTGAACGGACTTCGGGTCACGTCGCCGGCGCGCACGGTCGTGGACCTCGCACACTCGTTGCCGTTCGAGGAGGCGGTGTGCGCCGGAGACGACGCGGCTCGCAGGCTGGGGCTCGCGCGAGCCGATCTGACCGCGCTGCTCGATCGGCGCTCGGGTCGAACCGGGCACTCGCGGGCACGGCGCGTCGTGGCGTTCATCGATGCGCGCTCCGAGAGTGTCGGCGAATCACGGAGTCGCGTCGTGCTGAACGACCTCGGACACACCCCCGAACTGCAACGGAAGCTGAGGTGCGCCGGGCGAAGCCACCGCGTCGACTTCCTGCTCGAAGACGAGGGCGTGGTGTGCGAGTTCGACGGTCAGGTGAAGTACGGCCGCCTGGTGAAGGACGGCGAGACACCCGCGAGCGTGCTGTGGGCCGAGAAGCTCCGCGAGGACGACCTGCGCGACGCGGGATACGGCGTCGCCCGGTGGACCTGGGCCGATCTCGCGAGGCCGACGCTCATCGCCGCGCGAATAGAGCGGCAATGCGCACAGGTTGCTCGACGCGCACACCCCTAGCAGCACGCTGCAGCCGGTGCGGACCACGGCAACCGGTGCGGATCGGCGGGGACCTCGGCAGGGACCGCTACACCGGCACAACCAGTTCCGGCCCGTTGTTGCGCACACTGTTGACGGCACTCGACACCTCGTACGGCGCGAGGTGCGGTTCGGGCATCGAGCTCACCAGCTCCGCGACCTCGTCCAACGCCGTCAGCGACGGGTCCAGCCACGAGGACCGCAGCTCCGGCGGCACGATGACGGGTGAACGGTCGTGGATGTGCCCCAGTTCGTCGACTGCCGTCGTCGTCAGCACCGTGGTGGTCCACAACCACTTGTTCGGATCGTCCTCGGGCAGCGCGGGATCCGGCCACAGCTCGTACAGGCCCGCCATGGCGATCACATCGTCCGGACCGTGCAGGAAGTACGGAATCTTCTTGCCCTCGCGCTTCTCCCATTCGAAGTACCCGTCGGCGGGCACGAGGCAGCGGCGGCGCGAGGCGGCCTTCTTGAACGCGGGCTTCTCGGTGACGGTTTCCGACCGCGCGTTGATGAGACGGCTCGCGATCTTGCGGTCCTTCGCCCACGACGGCACGAGCCCCCATCGGACGGTGCGCAATTGCCGCTCGACGGAATCCTCACCGGACCGCTCGAGCACCACCCGCACGGGGTCGGTCGGGGCCACGTTGTACGACGGTTCGGGTGGATCCCCGAGCCGTACGACCGCGTCGAAGATGGACGAGAGATCGTCGTCGGATCGGGTACTGGCATAGCGTCCGCACATGCGTCGATTGTGCCCCGAGCGGTAGCCAGACGCGATGCCGTGTGGTTACCGTGGGTAAGCACACCGAACGGTATGGAGGAGCCGGATGACGAACATCGACGAATCACCCGCTGCACTCCAGTCCTGGGGACTGAGCAAGCAGTACGACGGCGGCGCGGTCGCGGCGCGATCGATCTCTCTGTTCGTACCGCACGGAACGCTGTACGGGCTGGTCGGACCCAACGGCGCCGGCAAGACCACGTTCCTGTCCATGGCGACCGGCCTCGTTCGCCCCACGGGCGGGCAGGTGTGGATCGCCGGGCACAACGTCTGGACCGATCCGGTGGCCGCGCGCGGGCGCGTCGGGCTGCTTCCGGACGGGCCGTCGTTGCCGGAGGCTCTCCCCGGACGTCGCGCCCTGCACTACGTGGGCGTGCTGCACGGACTCGACCCCGCCGTGGTCGACGAGCGCAGCGACGAGTTGCTGAACGTCCTCGGCATCGCCGACGCGGCGGATCGGCCCGTGTCCGAGTACTCCGCCGGTATGAAGAAGAAGATCGGGCTGGCCGCGGCGATGATCCACTCACCGCGGCTGCTGGTGCTCGACGAGCCACTGGAAGCAGTGGATCCGATGTCCGCGAGAACGATTCGCGGTCTGCTCGAACGGTACGTCGCACGCGGCGGCACCGCCGTGGTGTCCAGCCACTCCATGCCGCTGATCGAGCAGATGTGTTCGCACGTCGCGATTCTCGCGCAGGGTTCGTTGGTGACGGCAGGCGAGATCGACGAGATCCGCGCGGGCGGCACCCTCGAATCCGCATTGTTCGACGCGGTGGGCGGTGTCGAACAGAACGCCGAGCTCCCCTGGTTGGGCTCATGATCACCGCACCTGATCGCACACTCCTCCAGCTCGACTCCGAAATCCGCCGCAGCAGCAAGGGACTCGGGGCGCGCATCGTCCTGGCCGTGGTCGCCGCGCTGGCACTCGTCTCGATGTACGTGACGACGTTCTTCGCATCGGAGTCGGGCCGCGGCACCATCGCCGCCCTCTGCGCCCTGTTGGTGATCGCGGGGCCGATCTTCTCGCCGCTGCTGTCCGGGGTCGGGAACCGCGGTCTCGCTCCGCAGCACGTCCGGCATCTGCCGGTACCCGCAGAGGAGTTGCGGCGCGCGCTGGCGGTGGTGAGTCTGCGCGGCGGCGCGTTCGTCTTTCTCCTCGCGGGCCTGCTGCTCGGGGTGTTCGCCGTGCCCGGCGCATCGGGACTCGCACGCGCCGTCGCTGCCGTCGTCGCGGTGGTCACGGCGGTGGTCGCGCTGGTCCTTGCTCGCGTCGCGGCATTGCGGGTCGATGCGGCGCTGAACACCAGTCGAGGCCGCATCGTCGCCGCGATCGTCGGAACGGTGCTGGGCGGTGCGGTGTATGCGCTGTTCGTGTTACTGCAGAACGTGTCGTTGACGTTCGCGGACAACGACATTCTCGGCGCGGCCGCACGCATCGCGCCCAGCGGGTGGGCGGTGGTATCGGCCGAAGCCGTCGACGACGGTCGGTGGTGGTTGCCCCTCCTGATCCTCGCGTTGCTGGTGGCCGGCGGCGCGTTCCTGGTGCGCCGGTGGACCGCGGCCGTGTCCGACGCGCTCGACGGATCCCCGGCCCGACGCGATGCGGCCGAGGAGCGACGCGGTGGCGAGCTGCGGGTGCGGGGTCCGTTGCGGACCCTGGTGTCCGCCGAGGCTCTGCAGCTGGTCCTCGACCCGCGGCGTATCGGGTTGCTGTTGTTGCCCAGCATCTTTCTCGTCGTCGGCGTCGTCCTGATGTTCTCCTCCAACGACATCTACGGCATGCGGTACGGCGCCCCCGTGATCGTGGTGATGGCGGCCAGCGCGTTCAGCAATTCGTACGGCCTGGACGGACCCGCGTTCTGGCGCGTGGCGGTGGTTCCCGGTGCAGCGCAACGCATCGTCGATGCCCGCATGATCGTCGGCGGTGCGGTGGCCGCTCTGTACGGCGTGGTCGGGACGGTGCTGGGGCACGCGTTCGGCGGCGGTTCGTGGTCGGACGTTCCGGTGGCGGTCGCGGTGATCGTGGCCGGTGCGGCGAGTGTGGCCGCGGTGGGCGCGTTGCAGTCCGCGCTGTCCCCGTACGCGGTGACCGGCCAGACGGCGGGAAGCGCGATGAACGCGCGCGGTTCGATGTCCGGCCGGGCGGTGGGGTGGTCGGTGGCACTTCTTGTCGGAGCGGCGGTCGCGTGTGCGCCGGGAGCACTGCTCGCGGCGCTGCTGGACGGGCCGCTCGCGATGCTCGGTCCGGTGGTGGGCGCACTCGTCGGAGCCGCCGTGGTGGCCTTCGCGCGGCCCAAAGCGGTGGCGCTGGTCGCGGAGCGGGGGCCGGAGATCTACGTGGCCGTGTCGCGGGCGCCGTGAGCGCGCGGGACGTGAACGTGCGGGATCCGCACACCTTCCCCACCATCCGCACCGCCTCCAGCGTGCGGTAAGCGGTGCGAACGCGAGCAGCCGGTGCGGATCGGGCAAGCGCCCCCGCCACAAGCGCCCCCCCCCCGCTACACCGCCCCCCGCTACACCGCCCGCAGCCGCAGCAGCACCCCGGTCTGCGGAAACAGCACCGGCACCGCCACACCTGCCGCGTCCAGCGCCGCACCCGACAGTTCGAGCACCCCGCCCTCCGAGACCCAGAGGGGCGGTGCCGTTCCGTGCCCGGAATCGCTCAGCGCCGAGACCAGTTCCACCCGGTAGCGCGTCGACACGTCCAACCCGGGGAGCCGGACCCGGTCGGTGCGGTCCTCGGGTGAGGTATCCATGCGCACCACGGAGAACGCGGCCTCGGAGCGATCTGCGGCGACCACCCCGTGCACCCACACGCTGGGGTCGGGATGATCGGCACGCACCACGTCGCCCGAGTGCAGCAGCGCCCGCATCTCCTTGTACAACGCCGTCCATCCGCTCAGGTACTCGTGCTCCTCCGCCGACAGCTCGGTCACGTCCATCTCCAGCCCGGCGTGGCCGAACAGCGCGGTGAGACAACGGAACTGCAGGGTCGACCAGCGTCCCGACGTGTGCGCGATCTGCGGCCCGACGTGGGAACCGATCAGCTCCGGCGGTATCAACTGCGCCGTCCACCGCTGGATGCGCTGCCGTTCGAGGGGATCGTTGGTGTCCGACGCCCACACCCGGTCGGTGCGCGCGAGCACCTCGAGGTCGATGCGGGCACCACCGGAGGCACAGGATTCGAACTCGATCGACGGATGGCGCGAGCGCAGCTCGTCGAGCAACGCGTAGAACGCGAGCGTCTGACGGTGCACCGCCGCCCGGCCGCCGGCGTCGACCGCGAGCATCAGGTCGCGGTTGTGATCCCACTTGACGTAGTCGGGCCCTTCGGTGGTCAACACCGCATCGATGGAGCCGAGAAGGTAGTCGAACACCTCGGGTCGGGTCAGGTCCAGCACGTGCTGAGTGCGCCACTCGAGCGGAAGCCGGCCGGGTGCGGCGAGCAGCCAGTCGGGGTGCGCGCGGGCGAGGTCGGAGTCGAGGTTGACCATCTCCGGCTCGAACCACAGACCGGGGCTCATCCCCAGCGCGCGGACGTGATCGAACAGCGGCGCGAGCCCGTCCGGCCACACGTCCGAGTCCACCTGCCAATCCCCGAGTCCCGCCGTGTCGTCACGGCGATGCCGGAACCATCCGTCGTCGAGGACGAAGCGCTCGACTCCGACGCGAGCTGCGGTGTCGGCGATGCCGCGCAACCGATCGAGATCGTGGTCGAAGTAGACGCCCTCCCACACGTTGAGCACCACCGGCCGCGGTGACACCGGATGCGTGCTGCGCGAGCGCAACCATCGGTGCAGCGAACGCGCCGAACCATCGAGTCCGGCAGAGGAATACACGAAGTGCACCCACGGTGCGACGTACCGTTCCCCGGGCCCGAGCACCATCTCCCCCGGTTCGAGCAACTCCCCGCCACCGATCGCTCCCGACGCCTGGCCGGCGCGTTCGGGCAGGCGTTCCGCGACGTGGACGTGATCACCGCTCCAGGCGACGTGCGCGCCCCACACCTCGCCGTGCCGGAATCCGAAGCCGTCGCTCCCCGCGGTCATCAGCAGGGTCGCGTCGTGCCCGGTTCGTCCGCGCCGTGAGGCCCGCACCGCCGACCCGTGATCGAAGCGTCGGCGTTGCGGAGTGCGTTCGCGGCAGTGTCGGCCCGTCAGGTCGAGGAGTTCGGTTGCGGTGTCCGGCAACGGCATCAGCGTCACGACGCCGTCGACCGTGAGTGCCGTGTCCGCGGTGTTCTCCACGCTCTGCCGCACCCGCAGCGACCCACCGACCTCGAGCCGCACCTCCCACGACCACGTGATGCCGTCGTCGGACGCCGAGACGGTGCACTCGAAGTCGGACGACTCCACCGCCACGGCCGACCACAGCGGGTACTGCGCCACCCCACCGCGGTGCAGAGCGAGCGCGGGCGTTCCCTGCCAGGCGTCGGCGGTCCCGGGTGCCAGCGTGAACCATCGCGGGACGTCGACACTCGAATGCGGCACCGCGGGCACGGCGGCGAGACGGAGCTGATCCAGGTCCGACGCGGACATCGGACCGAGGTCCTCACCCCAGTGCACAACGGCGGGAACGGATGTCGACGACGGTCCGAGGACCACCATCACGCCGTCGCGTCGGAGAACGGTGAACGTCACTTGTTGGCACCCATCGTCAGTCCGGACACGAAGTGCCGCTGCAGCGCCACGAACACCAGCACGGTCGGCAGGGCCACGAGCACGGCTCCCGCGGCGAGAAGATTGGTGTCGGTGAAGAACCCGCCCTGCAGGTTCTGCAGCGCCGTGGTCACCGGCAGCTTGTCGCCGCTGACCATGAGCGCGAGGGCCCAGAAGAAGTCGTTGTAGATCCAGGTGACCATCAGCGTGGCCAGGGCGGCGAGCGCGGGACGGCACAGCGGCATGACCACCTGCCAGTACTGGCGGAACAGCCCGGCGCCGTCGACGGTCGCGGCTTCGAGCAGTTCGTGCGGCACCGTCTTCATGTAGTTGCTGAGCACGAAGACACAGAAGCCGGTCTGGAACGCGACGTGCACGATGATCAGACCCCAGTAGCTGTCGTACAGCGACCCGGAGGAACTGAGCCAATACGGCATCGGAATTGCGTTGTACAGGCGAAAGAGTGGGGTCAGCAGGGTCTGCTGCGGGAGCAAGTTCCCGGCGACGAACACCGCGAGCATGAACACGTTGAACTTCCAGCTGTACCGCGCCAGGATGAACGCCGCCATCGAGCCGAAGAACAGGATGAGCAGCACCGACGGCACGGTGATGATCAAGGAGTTCACGAAGTAGTGCGGGATCTCGCCGACCTGCCACGAGTCGATGTAGTTGGAGAAGGTGAACCCGCCGAAGGACAGGTACCCGTTGAGCAGCACGTAGTCGTAGCTGCGGAACGAGTTGTACACCGCCCACGCCAGGGGGAAGAGCCAGGCAGCGGCCATGACCGTGAGCAGGACGTAGACGGCTTTCTGTCCCACCCCGGCTCGGCGTCGATTGGCGACGGCCGTGCGGTTGGGGGTCAGCGACGTGCGATCCGGGGTGGTGACGGTAGTGGTCATCAGTCTTTGCTCCGCAGAACGATGGCGAGGTACATGGCGATGAAGACGAGCGAGATGACGAGCATGATCGTGGCGAGGGCGGAGCCGAACCCGATGCGACCGGCTTCGCCCACCACGTTCGCGGTGACGAGCGCCGAGATCAGCTCCAGTCCGTTGCGCCCTCGGTTGATCACCCACACCAGGTCGAAGGCTCGCAACGCCTCGATGACGGTGATCACGATGATCAGCAGGTTCGTGTTCTTCATCAGCGGGAAGATGACGCTGAAGAAGGTGCGCACCGGTCCCGCGCCGTCCATGACCGCGGCTTCGCGCACGGACGGATCGATGGCCTTGAGGCCGGCCAAGTACAGCAGCATGATGTATCCGGTGTGGCGCCAGCCGGCGGCCACCATGACGGCCCAGATGTTGATGTCCGGATCGCCGAGCCAGTCGACCTCGCTGCCGAGGACCGCGTTGAGCACGCCGCCGTCGGTGGCGTAGATGAGCTGCCAGATGAACCCGATGAGGGCCATCGACAGGACGACCGGGACGTAGAAGATGCTCTGGTAGAGCCGAGATCCCTTGAGGTTCTTGTCCAGAAGGATCGCGAGGCCGATACCGATCACGGTGGGAACGAGGAACAGGAACGCGAGCCAGAGGACGTTGTTCTGCAGCGCCTGCTGGAACGGCGGGTACGCCTGGACGGCGTCGACGTAGTTCTGGGTGCCGATCCATTCGATGCTCGACGTGCCGCCGATGCCGTCCCACCGGGCGAAGGACAGTACGACGGTGAACACCGTCGGAATCCACACCAGGCCGACGACGATCAGGGCCGGCAGGCCGAGCATGAGGGCGATGGTCCACTTGTCGCGCCCACTGCGACGGACTTTCGGTGCGCGAACCCGTTCGGGCGCAGCGGATGTGGTCATGGCGATACCCGATCTGAGGTCGAGGGACGTGGCGGGGACGCGAGTGCGATCATGTGCCGAACACCGCCGACTTCTGGCGCTCGATGCTGCGGACCAGTCCGTCGACGTCGTTGGGGTTGCCGAGGAACTGCTGCATGGCCGGGATGAGCACGATGGACGCGAAGTCCGGCCGGGTGTCGCGGTCGAGGAACTGGGTGATCGATCCCGCGTTCTGTACCAGCGCAGCAGATTTGCGGACCAGCTCCGGGAACTCGGAGAGGTCGGCGTCGCGGTGCGCGGGAATGGCCTGCGGGTCCTGCTTCGCGTACGCCACCGCGGGTTCCGGGCGGGTGACGAAGTTCAGGAAGCTGTCCGCGGTCGCGCGATTGCGCGGGTCGGCCCGCATCATGAATCCGTCCATCGGCGCCTCGACGGCGTCGGAGCCGACCGCGGAGTCCAGCTCGGGGAAGGTGAAGAAGTCGAGATCGTCGCGTTCGGCCCCGGCGGGGAAGGACTGGGCGACGAACATCCCGGCGACCAGTGAGCCCACGCTCTTGTTGAGCAGGGCCTGCTGCGCCTCCTCGATCCGTCGCCCGAGGGGCTGCGTCTGGTGGAACGGCAGCAGTTCGCGCCAGGTGTCGAAGACCGTGCGGACCCGGTTGTCGGTCCAGCTGATGTCGCCGGCGAGCAGCGTGCGGTGGAACTCGACGCCGTTGAGCCGCAGGTTCAGGTAGTCGAACGTGCCGAACGGGGGCCACCCGTCCCGTGCACCGAACCCGATGGGCGTCACGCCGTCGGCCTGCATCTGCCGGTTGAGGGCGATCCACTGGTCGTACGTGGCCGGCGGCTCGTACCCACGCTCGGCGAACAGGCTCGGCCGGTAGAACACCGCCCACGGGTAGTAGAAGAACGGGACCAGATACTCCTTGCCGTCCATGCCCGTCGAGCTCTCGCGGAAGCTCTCGTTGAACCCGCCGCCGTTCTGCGCCCAGACCGGCGACAGATCCTCGACGAGCCCTTTCTCGGCGAAGAACTGCATGCGGTAGCCGCCCATCCACGTGAACACGTCGTCCGGCGTGCCCTGCAGATAGTTGTTGACGTTCTCCTGGAACGACGTCGAGTCGACGGTGTTGATGCGCACGCCGATCCCGGTCTCCTGCCGGAACATCGCGGCGACGTCCTCGACGCCGGGACGGGAGTTCGCGTTGGACAACCGGGAGCCGAGCGTGACCGCGTTCGGATCGACACCGTCCCCGCAGGCGGACAGCAGTCCGCCCGCGGACACGGCGCCCGCGGCGATCAGCGCGGAGCGGAGAAAGTCACGCCGGGACGGGTGCCATGCGTGTGGGTTCATGAGAATCCTTCGACGGGAACGGACCGAGTCTGATCAGAAATGAACATCGACGCTGTGCGAACGTGTCGACAATCCGCTCGATCGGGGTGATGCAGGTTACAGAAACATGACCGGTACCGCCCTGTCAAGCGCATGATGGCGTCGCTACCTGGCGAAGTAGGAAAATGTTCATTCATGTTGACTTTCGAACACGACTGATTCATTCTGTAAGCATGGACACAGCACGACCCCTGCCTACCGTCAACCGCGTGCCGTGGCCCACCGACGGCATCTCCTTCGGTGGCGACTACAACCCCGAGCAGTGGCCCGAGGACGTCTGGCGTCGCGACGTCGAGCTCATGAACGAGGCGGGCGTCGACTTCGCCACCGTCGGCGTCTTCTCGTGGGCCCGGCTCCAGCCCACCGCCGACACCTGGAACTTCGAGTGGCTCGACCGCGTGATGGACCTGCTGCACGAGGGCGGCATCCGCGTCGACCTGGCCACCGCCACCGCGTCGCCGCCGCCCTGGCTGGCCACCGCCTACCCCGAGATGCGTCCGGTGGACGAACGCGGATACCGCTACGCCATCGGCAGCCGGCAGACGTGGAGCCCCAATTCCCCGGTGTACCGCGAACATTCGCTGGTCCTGGTCGAGAAGTTGGCGCAGCGCTACCGCAGCCACCCCGCCCTCGCCATGTGGCACGTGTCCAACGAGCTGGGGTGCCACAACGCGCTCTGCTTCTCCGAGGACAGCGTGCAGGCGTTCCGGCAGTGGCTCGGTAAGCGGTACGTCGACCTCGATCGCCTCAACGACGCGTGGGGCACGGACTTCTGGAGCCAGCGCTACAGCACGTGGGACGAGATCGTGCCGCCGTCGGTGAGCACCACCTTCGGCAACCCCACCCACCAGCTCGACTGGCGCCGTTTCTGCTCGAACTCGCTGCTCGATCAGTACCTCGCCGAGAAGGCCGTCCTGAACCGCATCTCACCCGGGGTCCCCGTGACCACGAACTTCATGGTGGGCATGGGGCAGGGCGACGCGCTCGCCGGGAACATGGACTACGCCGCGTGGGCTCCGGAGCAGGACATCGTCACCACCGATCACTACCTCGTCGGACCCGAAACCGGTGACGACGCAGCGCATCACCGGCTCTCGTTCTCCGCCGACCTCACCCGCGGTGTCGCGGGCCGGCGGCCCTGGCTGCTCATGGAGCACTCCACGAGCGCGGTGAACTGGCAGCACATCAACCGGGCCAAGGCTCCCGGTGAGATGATGCGCAACTCCCTCGCCCACCTGGCCCGAGGCGCCGACGGCATCGCCTACTTCCAGTTCCGCGCCTCCCGCGCCGGGGCCGAGAAGTTCCACTCCGCCCTGGTACCGCACGCCGGCGAGGACTCCGCGCGCTGGCGGGAGGTCGTCGAACTCGGCACGCTGCTGCGTACGTTGAAGCCGGTGGCCGGCAGCACCGTCGACGCCCGGGTCGCCGTTCTCTTCGACTGGGACGCGCAGTGGGCGTGCGAGCAGGAGGGCCACCCGACGAAGCTCATGCAGCCCTTCGAGATCGCCCGACGCGCCCACCGCGGCTTCACCTCGGGCGGCGTGACGTGCGACGTGGTGCCGTCCTCGGCGGATCTCGGTCGCTACGACGTCGTCGTGGTCCCCGCCCTGTACCTGTGCACCGACGACACCGCCCGGCGCATCGCCGACGCGGCCGAACGTGGTGCGCAGGTGCTGATCACGGCGTTCTCCGGCATCGCGGACACCGACGATCACGTGCATCTGGGCGGCTACCCCGGCGCGTTCCGCGATCTGCTCGGCGTCCGCGTCGAGGAGTTCTTCCCGCTCGGCGAGGGGCAGACCCGCACCCTCGACGACGGCACGGTCACCGAGATCTGGTCCGAGGTTCTCACCGTCTCCGACGACGTCGAGGTTCTCGCCCGCCACACCACGGGCCACCTCGACGGCGTCCCGGCCCTGACGCGTCGCGGCGTCGGGAGCGGCTCCGCCTGGTACCTCGCCACGGTGCCCGAGGCGGCGGGGTGGGCGAGCATCGCCGATTCCGTTTGCGGCGCAGCGAGCATCGAGGTCGCCCGAGGTCTCGGCTCCGACGTCGAGGTCGTGCGCCGATCCACCGACACCGACTCCTGGCTGTTCGTGCTCAACCACGGCTCCGACGCCGCGACCGTGCCCGCGGTGGGTCTCGACCTGGTCAGCGGCGAGAAGGCCGACGGCACCCTCGTGGTGCCGGCCGGTGGCAGCGCGGTCGTCGCCGAGACCGCGGCGGCGCGGTAGATGCTCGCCCATCTGCGTCAGCAACGCATCCTGGATCAGGTCACCGAGCGCGGAGCCGTGAAGGTGGCCGATCTGGGCGCGTCGCTGTCGGTGTCGGACATGACGATTCGCCGTGACATCAACGAGCTCGTGGCGCGCGGGCTCGTGGAACGGGTGCACGGCGGGGTGACGCTGCCGCAGTCGGCGAGCGTCTACGAGCCCGGGTTCTCGGCGAAGTCCGAACTGGACCGGGACGCGAAGGCCGCGATCGCGCGCGCCGCCGCCCGCTACGTGCGGCCCGGAACGTCGATCGGCATCTCGGGTGGCACCACCACTCACGCCCTCGCGCAGGAACTGCTCGACGTCCCGAACCTCACCGTGGTGACCAACTCGCTGCCCGTCGCGGACGTCTTCCACACCGGTGGGCGCACCGATCGGACGGTGCTGCTCACCGGTGGTGAGCGCACACCGTCGTACGCGCTGGTCGGTCCGCTCACGGTCGGTGCGCTGCAGGGGATCCACCTGGACATGCTGTTTCTGGGCACGCACGGAGTGGACGTCGAATCGGGCCTCACCTGCCCCAATCTCATGGAGGCACAGACCAATCAGGCGTTGGTCGCGTCGTCGCGGCGCGTCATCGTGCTCGCCGACCACACCAAGTGGGGCGTGCGCGCCCTCGCCAACACCATTCCCCTGTCCCGCGTCGACGTGTTCGTCACCGACGCCGGCCTCGACGCCGGCGCCCGCGACGCGCTCGACGACGCCGTCGACGACGTGGTGATCGCCGGCGACCCCACCGCACGAGAGTCGAACGAGGAACGAGCAGTCGATGACCGCCCCTGACGTGTCGATGGCCCCGGGCCACCGCCTGCGCAAGACCGCGACCACCCTGGCCGACGGTCGCGAGCTGATCTACTACGACGATTCCGAGCCGTACGTATCCGGTTCCGCCGCTCGGGATCTCGTGGATACCCGCGCCCTGCCGGCGCTGGTGTCGCAGTCGCAGATGCGCTTCGACGTGCTCACCGGCGAGTGGATCGTCATCGCCGCCCAGCGCATGGACCGCACCTTCCTGCCTCCCGCCGACGCGTCGCCGCTGGCCCCGTCGCAGCCCGGCCGCCCCGCGACCGAGATCCCGGCGGCGGACTACGACGTCGTCGTCTTCGAGAACCGGTTCCCCTCGCTGTCCGATACCGCAGCGCAGCAGGACCTTCCGAGCACGGTCGACGCGGAACCTCTGTGGCCGTTGGCTCCGGGAACCGGACGCTGCGAGGTGATCTGCTTCGCCAGCGATCCCGACGCGTCGTTCGCCGCCCTCGAGCCGTCCCGCGCGCGCACCATCGTCGACGTGTGGGCCGACCGCACGGAGGAGCTGTCCGCGATTCCCGGCGTGCGCCAGGTGTTCTGCTTCGAGAATCGCGGCAGGGAGATCGGGGTCACGCTCACCCACCCCCACGGCCAGATCTACGCCTACCCCTACCTGCCGCCCAAGACCGACGCGTTGATGCGACAGTCGCGCGCGCACCACGAGCGCACCGGGCGCCTGCTGCTGGCCGACGTGCTGGACGCGGAACTGCGCTCGGGCCGACGCATCGTGGTCGCCGCCGACCACTGGGTGGCCTACGTCCCCGCGGCGTCGCGCTGGCCGGTGGAGGTGCACCTGGCTCCGCGTCGGGACGTCCCCGATCTGGCGGCCCTCACCGCTGCCGAACGCGACGAGCTCGCCGTCCTCTATCAGCGCCTGCTGCGCGCGGTCGACGCGTTCTTCGAGGGCGTCGACGAGGTTCCGTACATCGCGGCATGGCACCAGGCCCCCGTCGGCGACGGTCGAGAGCTGGGACGGCTTCACCTGCAACTGTTCTCGATGATGCGCTCCCCCGGCCGCATGAAGTTCTTGGCCGGGTCGGAGTCCGCGATGGGGGCGTGGGTCAACGACACCACCCCCGAGCGCATCGCCGATCGACTCGTCGAGGTGCTCGCATGACGGTCACCTGGCGGCCCGTGGTGCCCGAGCACGATCTCGGCGACACCGCGGTCACCCGGTTCCGCGACACGTTCGGCGGTGAGCCCGACGGGGTGTGGATCGCGCCCGGCCGGGTGAACCTGATCGGCGAGCACGTCGATTACGCGGGCGGGGTGGTCCTGCCCTTCGCGCTCCCCTACGTCACCGCCGTGGCCGTCCGTCGCCGCGACGATCACCGGGTACGAGCAGCGTCGACGCACGAGAACGGTTCGTGGGGATGCACCATGGGGTCGATCGCCCCCGGCAGCCCGGAAGGCTGGGCGGGGTACGTCGCGGGCGTGGCGTGGGCGCTGGCGGATCGCGGCGTGAGCGGTGCCGACATCGCCGTGCACTCCTCGGTTCCCGTCGGGTCCGGGCTGTCGAGCTCGGCGGCGCTCGAGTGCTCCGTCGCTCTCGCGCTGAACGAGCTGTTCGACCTGAACGCGGACCGGCAGACGTTGATCGACGCCTGCATCCGCGCGGAGAACGACATCGCGGGCGCCTCGACCGGCGGCATGGATCAAGCGGTGGCGCTGCGCGCCGAGGCCGGTCACGCGCTGCTGCTCGACTGCCTCGACGGCGCCACCCGGCAGATCCCGTTCGACCTCGCCGCAGCCGACGCAAGCCTGCTGATCGTCGACACCAACGCCCCGCACCGCCTGGTCGACGGGCAGTACGGCGAGCGCCGGGCCTCGATCGAGGCGGCGTGCACCGAGCTCGGCGTCCCGACCCTACGGGGGCTCGACCCCGCTGTGGCCGAACGGTTCTCGGATCCGACGCTGCGGGCTCGGGTTCGGCACGTCACCACGGAGATCGGCCGCGTCGAGCAGTCCGCGACACTTCTCGACGCCGGCTCCACCGGCGCCGAGCTGGGCGAGCTCCTCACCGCCTCGCACCGATCCCTGCGTGACGACTTCGAGGTCAGCTCACCCGAGCTCGACTGCGCCGTCGACGCCGCCCTGGACGCCGGCGCGTTCGGTGCCCGCATGACGGGCGGCGGCTTCGGCGGATCGGCCATCGCCCTGGTCCCCACCGACCGCGCCGAGGCCGTTGCCCTCCACATCCACACGCGCGCAGCCGAATCCGGCCTGCCCGCGCCCACCTTCCTCACCGCCGAGCCCTCCCGCTCGGCGCACCGACTGCACCAGTAAGCACGAAGGAGAACAGACATGGCACAGGTCACGTACGAAGGAGCCACCAAGCTCTACCCCGGCTCGGACGTCGCCGCGGTCGAGTCGCTGGACCTGGCCATCGAGGACGGCGAGTTCCTGGTGCTCGTCGGACCGTCGGGCTGCGGTAAGTCGACGTCGCTGCGCATGCTCGCCGGCCTCGAGGACGTGGACTACGGCGCCATCAAGATCGGCGACCGTGACGTCACCTCCCTCGCGCCCAAGGAACGCGACATCGCGATGGTGTTCCAGAACTACGCGCTGTACCCGCACATGACCGTCGCCAAGAACATGGGCTTCGCGCTGCAGATCGCCGGGATGGACAAGGCGGAGGTCGGACGCCGCGTGGCCGACGCCGCGAAGATCCTCGACCTCACCGAGTACCTCGACCGCAAGCCGAAGGCGCTGTCCGGTGGCCAGCGCCAGCGCGTGGCGATGGGACGCGCCATCGTGCGCGAGCCGCAGGTGTTCCTCATGGACGAGCCCCTGAGCAACCTCGACGCGAAACTGCGCGTACAGACCCGCACGCAAATCTCTCAGCTGCAGCGTCGCCTCGGCACCACCACCGTCTACGTCACCCACGATCAGGTCGAGGCCATGACCATGGGCGACCGCGTCGCGATCATGAAAGCCGGTGTGCTCCAGCAGTGCGCGACGCCGAAGGAGCTCTACGAGCGTCCCGTCAACGCATTCGTGGCCGGCTTCATCGGCTCCCCCGCCATGAACCTGTTCGACGTGGACGTCTCGGGAGGCGCCGCGCAGCTGGGCACGCTCTCCGTGCCGATGGAGCGGACGATCTCGGACCGGGTCGGCGGCCCGCGCGTGACGATGGGTGTGCGCCCCGAGGCCTGGGCGGTGTCCGACACCGGGACCGACGTCACGGTCGACGTGGTCGAGGAACTCGGCGCGGACTCCTACATCTACGGCCGCACGGTGGGTGACGAGCTGCAGGTCGTAGCGCGGATTCCCGACATCGCGAGCCCCGATCGCGGCGACGTCATCCGCCTCGCCCCGCGCCCGGAGAGCGTGCACTGGTTCTCGGCGACCGACGGTGCGTCGTTGCACCTGTAGACGCCACGATCCGCACACCTTCCACCGGTTCGCACCGCCTCCGACACGCTGCAGGCGGTGCGAACCACGGCACCGTGTGCGGATCGGTGAGCCGCGCCTACCGCGACCCGGCCCCCACCCGATCCTCGCGCCGCACGCCACGCTCCTCGCCCGCGTCCACCCGCCCGGCCCGAGCGGCGAACACCGCGAACACGATGCCGCCCACCACCAGGAATCCGCCCACCGTCCCCGCGAGCGCCGGCCCCCGCATGGTCACCCACGCGAGCTGGTCCGCGGCGTCGCGGCCCATCGCCATCTGCTCCGCCCGCGCGTCGTCGGTGAGCCGCAACGAGGCGCGGAAGATGGTCATCTCCGGCACCGCGGGATCTCGGGCGAAGTACTGGTACGGGTTCTCCTCGGTACTGACCAGCACCCCGCTGCTCGGCTCGATGTAGATGTTGCGGACGTTCGAGTAGTAGCGCTTCATCGTCACCGGCGCGTCACCTCCCTCGAGGCCCCACTTCGACGCCGGCAGCGTGATCGAGTTGATCGCGGAATCGGTGGTCAGCGAGGTGTCGTACTGCTCGACGACCGACTGGAAGTGGTAGACCGGCAGCCCGTCGATGGTGGTCTCGCCGATGAAGCGGGCGTCGAACGAGTTCAGTGCGGTCAGGTCGAACGTCCGGTAGTCCTGCTTCTGCGTGTCGAACGGGAAGCGGTACACCAGACCGTCGTGCTCGATCTCGCGCGCCGGAGCGTCGGCGCTGGTCTGGATGGACCCGTTGGGCGCCACGGGGTCTCCCGTTCGGCGATCGACCGTCAATCGATGAATGGATGCCTGCACCACGCCCACCTCCTCGGGCCGATCGTCGCGGCGGATGGTCGAGCCCGCCTGGAACGTCACCCGGTCCGCGTCGGACGGCTCCTCGACGGTGACGAACCGCTGCACCACGAGCGGCACGTTCGAGCTCACGTCGAGCGGTCCGTCGGCCGTGATGGATCGCGTGTCCAGGATCTCGCCGCCCTCGCCCTCGGGGGTCTGCACGATCGCGGTGGTGCGGATGTCCAGCGGCGTCGTGGCCATCCGGCCGTACACGTACGTCGGCAGCAGCACCGCCGTCGTCAGCGCGAAGCATCCCAGCGCGATCAGCAGGCACGACGCGACGAGCAGAGGATTGCGTCTGTTCATCTCGTCACCTGCTGCCGTAGGTGACGTCGCCCAGCCGGGCGTCGGCGGGATCGAGGGTCTCGGTGACCTCGGGGCGCGCATCCTGCGCGCTCACCGACGTGACGCCGACGACGACGCCGAGCGAGATCAGACCCCCCACCACGGCACTCAGAACCACTGGAACGACAACTCTCATCTCGCCCGCACCCCCCGGAAGCGTCCGGCACGCTGCACGGGCGCAGCGCTGCCGACCTTCGAAACCTTGTCACCCCGTGCGCGCGAACGGGTCGGCGAAGAGTTGTGAATCGTCTCGTAAGTTTCCGGCCCCCGCTGGGACGGGTGCCGTTTCGCCTGTTCACTCCAGGGGTACCTACTGCGCATGACCGAAACCACCGGACGCCCCCCGGCCCCCGCCGATCTGTCCACCGTCCAACTGGTCGAGCGCCTCACCCAGCAGGTGGGCACACTCGTGCGCACCGAGGTGGGCAACGCCCTCGACGAGGTGAAGTCGAAGGGCACCAAGCTCGGTGTCGGCATCGGCATCTCCGGCGCCGGCGCCCTCCTTCTCTTCCTCGGCCTCGCCACGCTCGTCGCCACCGCCGTTCTCGGCCTGGCCACGGTGCTCGCACCCTGGCTGTCCGCCCTGATCGTGGCCGCCGTGCTGCTGATCGTCGGCGCGATTCTCGCCAAGGCGGGAACCACCGCCGCGAAGAAGGCCGTGCCGCCCGCACCCACCGACACCGTCTCGAGCGTCCAGCTCGACGTCGACGCCGTGAAGAACAACGCCAAGATTGGGCACTGATGAGCGACCCGAAGCACGCGCTGAACGAGAACACCCCCGTGACCGACGTGACGACGCCCGTCGAGGAGCAGCGTGAGGAGCTCGCCGACACCGTCGCCGCCCTCGCCGAGAAGCTCGACGTGTCCACCCGCGTGTCCGACGCCGCCAAGGAGCAGACCGACAAGGTCGCCGCGGTGGCGCACGACGGCATCGAGACCGTCAAGCAGAACCCGCAGACCGCCGGCATCTCGCTCGCCGGCGCCGTGGCGGCCGTCGTCGTGGTCCTGCTGGTTCGCCGTCGCCGGGCCCGGAAGAACCAGCCGCTGCCCGTGCTCGTGGCCCGCAAGAAAGGACTGCTGGCATGAGCTCGACCGCCAAGACCTTCTACAAGCCGCTGGCCCTGATCACCAGCATCGTCGGCGGCCAGCTCGCCGGTAAGGCCTTCGCCCAGATCTACGGGCGCATCGGGACCTCGGACGCGACCATGCCCGATCCCAAGGATCTGTCGCGCACCAACAAGGAGGTGCTGATCGCGGCCGCGCTCCACGGAGTGGTGTACGGCGTGGTCAAGGCCATGGTCGACCGGGCCGGAGCCCGCGGTTTCCGCGCGGTCGCCCACGAGAACCCCCAGTAACAGTTCCAGCCACCAGCACTTCGAGACCGGGAGAAACTCAGTGACCGAGAACCAGGGCGCCGCGTCCGACGCGCGCAGAGACCTGATCGACAAGGTGACCGGCCGTGCCAAGGAGGTGGCGGGCGCCATCACCGGCAACGACGAGCTCGCCGACCGCGGTCGGCTGAAGCAGGCCGAGGTGGAGAACCGTCGCGAAGCGGAGGCGACGGAGACCGCCGCCGCGCTCGAGATGGAAGAGGCGCAGCAGGACATCGCCGAGACCGAGGCCGAGTCGGAGGTCGCGCGACAGGAGGTCGAGGACAAGACCGACGCCGCCGAGGCCGCCGCGCAGAACGATCGTCTGCACGCACACCAGGTCGCCGAGACCGACGCCATGCGTGAGGCCGAGCAGGCCCGGGTCGCTGCGGAAGCCGAGTCGCGCCGCGAGGTCGCCGAGGCCGACGAACAGCGCCGGAAAGCGGAAGCCGAAGCCGCGGACGAGATCTCCGCAGCTCGCACCGACTACGAGAAGTCTCTCGACGAGGCCGACAAGCTCGAGCAGGAAGCGGCTGCAGCGCGCCGACGTGCCGCCGCTGCCGAGGCCGACGCCACCACACTCAACGAGGAGCGCCCGTGAACCTGGCCCGCCGAGTACTGCGACTCCAGTACGCCGTCGCCCGCCTGCCCCTGCAGGTGGTCGAAGCCACCGTCATCAGCCGACTCGACGCCGAGGGCGGCCTTCGCGGCGCCTACCAGCAGGTCATCGGAACGCTCGACGGAACCGTCGGCGCCCTGCTCGGAGACGAGCAGCTCGCCCGTCAGGGTGAGCAGATGCGCACGGCCGCAGAGGAATTGGCGAAGGCCAAGGAACTCGAGGCCCGGGCGCGCGCCGAGCGTGAGAAGGCGACCCGCGCCACCCAGCGCAAGGCCGACGAGGCCGCCAAGAAGGCCGAGCAGGCCCGCAAGGACGCCGCGGCCAAGATCGACGAGGCAGCCGACACCGAGGTCGAGAAAAAGGTGAAGGCCGGCACCGCGGCCGCCGAGCGCCTCGAAGATCGCACCTCCCGTGCGGACGAGATCGCCGAGCGCCGCATCGCCGCGAAGGAGAAGGAGCGCAAGGCCGCACTCGACGCGGTCGAGCGCAAGGAAGAACAGGCCAAGGCTCCCAAGACGGAGGAGATCGAGGAAGCCGTCGAGAAGCTCGACGACGCCACCGCGAAGCGTGAGGACGCGGAGCGACTGGCCGACGTGGCGGACGCGGAGAAGAACAGCTGACGTACCCCGCACCATCCGCATCACCGCGAACCCGAGCAGGCCCAGAGAAAGTGGCCTGCTCGGGTTCGTGCCAGTTGCGGACACCGGTAGTGGGACCATGAGCAGGTGAGCACATTCGAAACGTCCGTGGAGTCGATGCCGAACGGGGAGACCAGCCCCCGAACCACCGGGTCGGCCGCCGCCGCCCGCGACCACCGCGTCCTCGAGCAGTCCAGCAAGCTGCAGAACGTTCTCTACGAGATCCGCGGCCCGGTGCACGCCCACGCCGCTCGGCTCGAGGCCGAGGGCCATCGCATCCTCAAGCTGAACATCGGCAACCCGGCACCGTTCGGATTCGAGGCGCCCGACGTCATCGTTCGCGACATGATCGCCGCCCTGCCCTACGCCCAGGGGTACTCCGAGTCCAAGGGCATCATGTCCGCCCGACGCGCCATCGTCACCCGGTACGAACTCGTCGAGGACTTCCCCCACCTCGACGTCGACGACGTCTACCTGGGCAACGGGGTCTCCGAGCTCATCACGATGACCATGCAGGCGTTGCTGAACGACGGTGACGAGGTGCTGATTCCCGCGCCCGACTACCCGCTGTGGACCGCGATGACCACGCTCTCCGGCGGCAAGGCCGTGCACTACCTCTGCGACGAGGAGAACGACTGGAATCCCGATATCGCCGATATCGAATCCAAGATCACCGACCGCACCAAGGCACTGCTGGTGATCAACCCGAACAACCCCACGGGCGCGGTCTACTCGAAGGACGTGCTGACCAAGCTGGTCGCGCTGGCCCGCAAGCACCAGTTGTTGCTTCTCGCGGACGAGATCTACGACAAGATCCTCTACGACGACGCCGAGCACATCTCGCTGGCCACGCTGGCGCCCGATCTGCTGTGCCTGACGTTCAACGGGCTGTCCAAGGCGTATCGCGTCGCCGGTTACCGCGCCGGGTGGCTCGCCATCACCGGTCCCAAGAAGCATGCCGCGGGCTTCCTCGAGGGCATCGCCCTGTTGGCGTCGACCCGGTTGTGCCCCAACGTCCCCGCGCAGCACGCCATCCAGGTGGCGCTCGGCGGACACCAGAGCATCGAGGATCTGCTGCTTCCCGGTGGCCGCCTGCTCGAGCAGCGCGACGTCGCCTGGACCAAGCTCAACGAGATCCCCGGTGTGAGCTGCGTGAAGCCGCGCGGCGCGCTGTACGCGTTCCCGCGCCTCGACCCCGAGGTGCACGAGATCCACAGCGACGAGAAGTTGGTCCAGGATCTGCTGCTGCAGGAGAAGATCCTCGTGGTCCAGGGAACCGGCTTCAACTGGCCCGGCCACGACCACCTGCGCATCGTGACCCTGCCGTGGGCGCGTGATCTCGCGACCGCCATCGACCGCTTCGGCAACTTCCTGTCCTCGTACCGTCAGTGACCGCGAGAACGGGGACGACGGAAGCGGGGACAGCAGGAGCACGGACGGCGGACAACCGGTGACGAGCGAGCCCGACGCCACCACCCTGGCGTTCGTCCGATCTCTCCCCAAGGTGGAACTCCACGTCCACCTGGAGGGGTCGATGTGGCCGAGCACGCTGAAGGCACTCGCGGACAAGCACGATCTCGAGCAGATCCCGCGGTCGGAGGCCGATCTGCGGCGGTGGTTCGAATTCCGCGACTTCGCGCACTTCATCGAGGTCTATCTGGCGTCGATCTCGGTGCTGCGTGATCCCGAGGACTTCTCGCGGTTGGCGTACGACAGCCTCACCGCGCTCGCCGGGCACAACGTCCGCTACACCGAGATGCACGTCAGCCTCTACGGGCACCTGATGCGCGGGGTGGAGGCGTCGGTGGTCTTCGAGGGCCTCGAGGACGGTCGGCGCCGCGCCGAGACCGAGACGGGTATCGCGGCCCGCTGGATCCCGGACTTCCCCGGCGACTTCGGGGTCGAGTCGGCGGAGCAGACGCTCGATGCGGTGCTCGCCCACCGCACGGACTCGATCGTGGGTTTCGGCATCGGCGGCGTCGAGGTGCCGCGGGAGCCGTTCGGTCCGGTGTTCGCTCGCGCGCGGGCCGAGGGGCTGCGCTCGTTGCCGCACGCCGGTGAGACGGGCGGACCCGGTCACGTGTGGGCGGCGGTGACCGAACTCGGTGCCGACCGCATCGGGCACGGGATCACCGCGGTACAGGATCCGCGGTTGGTGGCGCATCTGGTCGAGCACCGCATTCCCGTGGACGTCTCCCCCACATCGAACCTGCGCACCCGGGTCGTCGACTCGATGGAGCGGCACCCGTTGCCGGCCATGATCGATGCCGGGATCGTTGTGACACTCAACAGCGACGACCCGTCGATGTTCGGCACCGACCTCACGTCCGAGTACCTCGCGGCCCACCGCATGGGTCTCGATCACCGGGCGCTGTGGACACTCGCCGGGGCGGCGGTGGACGCGTCGTACGCCGATGCGAGCACGGTTCGGGCCCTGCGAGCCGAGCTCGCGGAGATCGATCTCCCGTGAACCGCCACAGTGTGTGAGCAAACACCATCGCGATACCGAAATTTGTGACCCTGCGACGATCAGCGGCGCGGAATCGGGGTATGTTCGTACATGAGCCCTCCGGGGTTCCGAAAGCGCCGCCCGGCCCCCCACCCCCCCCGGTGGGCCGCGCGGTAGGTGGCGGGGGACACCCCCCCTGCTTCCCCGCCACCGCTTTCGTCGAAGCGCCACCTCTATAAGGTGTTCAGCGTGAGTCGCCGGAGTGAATTCGAATCCCGTTCGCGCCGGACCGACAGTTCGTCCGGACCCGGTCCCACCCCTGCTCACGGCCATTCTCACGGTCACGGCGGACCCGTTCCCATCGGTCCCACGGCCGCCCGCGTCGTCATCGGCATCCTCGTGGTGATCGCGGTCGCCGCCATCGCCGGTGTCGTGGCGCTGTGGCCCGGCGAATCCCAGGTCGAGGTGCCGGCGCCGTTCCAGACGTCGACGGGCGGGCAGGTCGCCACCGAGTTCGGCACCGTCGTCGCGCAGGACATCGGACCGTGCGGAAGCGCGTCGAACGGCCGGGTGTTCACCGGCTCGCCCATTCCCCCGACGGTCTCCGGATTCGACTGCAATCGCAGCATCGTGCGCATCGACACCGGCGCGAACGCCGGAACCTCGACGCTGCTCGAGATCACCCCCGGTCCCGGAACCCCCGAGTTGTCCCTCGGCGAGGAGATTCGGCTGGTCCGAGGCGTCGACGACGCCGGGACCGCCATCTACGCGTTCGACGACTACTCCCGCGCGACGCCCATGCTGCTGGTGGTCGCCGCGTTCGCCCTGGTGATCGTGGCCATCGCCCGGTGGCGGGGGCTGCGGGCGCTGATCGGCATCGCGGTGGCGTTCGCCGTGCTGGTCGGGTTCATGCTGCCCGCCATCCTGGACGGCAAGTCCGCCATTCTGGTGGCCGTCGTCGGCGGCACCGTCATTCTCTACTGCGTTCTCTATCTCGCGCACGGGCTCAATCTGCGCACCAGTTCCGCCCTGCTCGGCACGGTGGTGTCCATGGGTATCGCGGCCGTGCTGTCCGACGCGGCGATCCGGTTGACCCGCGTCACGGGTCTGTCCGAGGAGCAGAACACCAACGTCCAGGCGTACCTGGAAGGCGTCTCGATCACGGGACTGTTGTTGGCGGGCTTCATCATCGGATCACTCGGCGTCCTCAACGACGTCACCATCACCCAGGCGTCGGCGGCGTTCGAGCTCGCCGCCCTCGACGACACCGCCACCCGACGGTCCATCTTCGCGTCGGCGATGCGCGTCGGGCGCGATCACATCGCCAGCACCGTGTACACGCTGGTTCTCGCCTACGCGGGCGGAGCATTGCCGTTGCTCCTGCTGTTCAGCGTGGCCGGCCGACCCATCGGGGAACTGCTCACCGGAGACGCGGTGTCCATCGAGATCGTGCGCTCGTGCGTCGGCGGTATGGCGCTGGCTCTCTCGGTACCTCTCACAACCGGTATCGCCGTACTGCTTGCGCGGCCGCCGCAGAGCCGGAAGAACGCCCCTGAATCGGGGAGACACTCGGCGAGGCGGTGAATCGGACAAACCCGCCGTCCGCAACTTCATTGTTCTAGTTCACAAGGTTTGAGTTAGCCAAGCAAAACATTCTCCTGTATTGTTTTGCTTGGGTTCGGGGCCCGCCAGGTTCAGTCCGGCCGTTACGACCGGCGACGCCATACCAACCATGTGAGGACACAATGAGCACGTTGACAGCTGCGGACGTCGACCGCATCCGCGAGGTTCTGGGCAAGCACGGCAAACTCCCGGTCGCCGTGGACGCCATCGCCGAGCAGGACGATCTCTACGACAGCGGACTGACCTCGCATGCGAGCGTCAACGTCATGATCGCGCTCGAGGACGAGTTCGACATCGAGTTCCCCGATCGCCTGCTGCAGAAGTCCACGTTCGCCAGCATCTCGGCCATCGCCGACGCCGTCGCCGAACTGGCCTGATCACGATGACGACACTCGACGAGCGTCCGATCGACGCCTCCGCCCGGTCCTTCCTGCCTCTCGACGAGGTCCTGGCCGTGGTGCGCACCCATGCCGCCTCCGTCGACAAGGAGGCCCGCTTCCCCACCGAGTCCGTGCAGGCTCTGCGTGACGGCGGACTGCTGTCCGCCTCCGTCCCCGCCTCGCTCGGCGGCGGTGGCCTCTCGCTGACCGAGCTCGCGAAGATCGGTCGCGCGATCGGCGGCGAGTGCGCCTCCACCGCGATGATCTACGCGATGCACCACACCCAGGTGATGAGCCTGTCGCGGCACGGCCAGCGCAGCGACGTCATCCGTGAGTTCCTGGAGCGCATGCCGGTCGAGCAGACGCTCGTCGCCTCGGCCACCACCGAGATCAACATCGGCGGCGACGTCCGCACCAGCAGCTGCGCCGTCGAATACGACGGTGATCGCTTCCGGCTCGCGAAGAACGCTCCCGTCATCTCCTACGGCGAGTACGCCGACGTCGTGCTGGTCACGGCCCGTCGCAACGCCGACAGCGCGCCCAGCGACCAGGTCCTGGTGACCTGCATGCGGGAGAACCTGACGCTCGACAAGACCGGAACCTGGGACACCATGGGCTTCCGCGGAACCTGCAGCCCGGGCTTCATGCTCGAGGCGACCGGCTCCACGTCGTGGATCATCCCGGACAGTTACAGCGACATCTCCTCGCGAACCATGCTTCCCACCGCCCACGTTCTGTGGGGTGGCGCCTGGCTCGGCATCGCCGACGCCGCGGTGCGCAAGGCCCGCAAGTCCGTGCAGAAGCTGGCCCGCAAGAACCCCGGTGTCACGCCCCCGTCGGCGGCGCGTCTGGCCGAGCTCATGGTCGTGCACCAGCAGCTCGCGGACACCGTCTTCACCGCGTCCACCACGTTCGACGGCATCGCCGACGATCCTGCGGCTCTCGGCTCCATCGGGTTCGCCCTCGCGATCAACAACGTGAAGGTCACCGCGTCGGATCTGCTCATCGACATCGTCGGCCGCGCCCTCCTGATCTGCGGAATCTCCGGATACCGCGAGGACAGCGAGCTGGCCATGAGCCGTCACCTCCGCGATTCGCACGGCTCCGCCATCATGGTGAGCAACGAGCGGATCCTCAACCACAACGCCCAGCTCGCGTTGGTCTACAAGGGACTCTGACTTCTCATGACCACATTCGCAGAGCACACCTCTGTCTCCGATCTGGACGCCGCCCGCTCCGACTTCCGTGACGAACTCGTCGCCGCCGGCCTCCTGGTGAAGAGCTCCATCGACGGCCTCTACGGGCGGTCCGGTGAGTTCGAGGACATCATCGACCTGATCGACCGCAAGGTGGCCGCCGCCGGCGCCGCCGCCCACGGCGCCGATCTGCAGCGCTTCCGGTTCCCGCCGGTCTTCCCGCGCGAATCGTTCGAGAAGACGGACTACATCGCGTCGTTCCCCAACCTCACCGGCGCCATCAACACCTTCGACGGCGACAACAAGGCCCACGCCGAGCTCCTCGCCGCACGCGCCGAGGGTCAGGACTGGGATCACTGGCTCGAGCCCGCCGGGACCATGCTGGTCTCGGCCGCGTGCCACCCGTCGTACTCGATGCTCACCGGGACGCTTCCCACCGACGGCGTCCTCATGGACATCTACGGCTACTGCTTCCGCCACGAGCCCGCCATCGATCCCGCCCGCATGCAGGCGTTCCGGATGCACGAGTTCGTGCAGGTCGGTACCCCCGATCAGGCGGTGACGCACCGTGAGCAGTGGATCGATCGCGGCATGACCGTGCTCACCGAGCTGGGGCTCGACGCGCAGCCCGTCATCGCCAACGATCCGTTCTTCGGCCGGGCCGGACGCATGCTGGCCGCGAACCAGCGCAACGAGAACCTCAAGACCGAGCTCGTAGTCAAGCTGTACGGCGACCTCGACGAGGGCACCGCCGTGGTCTCGTGCAACTGCCACCGCGACCACTTCGGCCACACGTTCGGCATCGAGCTGGCCGACGGGTCCGAGGCGCACAGCGCGTGCGTCGGGTTCGGCATGGAGCGGATCGCGCTCGCCATGCTGCGCACGCACGGCACGGACACGCGGAGCTGGCCGAGCTTCTAGGCTCGCTACCCCGCGCCGCGCACCCTGCAGCGCCCCGTCCCCTCTCCCGCGCACCCTGCAGCACCCCGCCACCTCCCCCGCGCACCCTGCAGCGACGTGCGCACCGTGCAGCGTGCGCAGAGCGCTGGAGGGTGCGCGGGGGCGGGGGGAACGGGGGCGATGGGGAAGCTCAGCGACCCGAGAACGTCCCCCGCGCAACGCTGTTCAGCGCGCGCACGTGCCCCCGCGGCGTCGCCCCGTCCACCAGCGGCCGGAGTGCGATGCTGCGGGTGGTCCCGGGGGCGAGGTGGAACCACGAATCGGCGGGCGCGAACCCGTCGACGTCCACGCACACGTACTGCGCCGCGAACTCGGTGCTCACCTCGAGCGACCACGAATCGTCGTGCAGCACCGCCACCGCGCTCAACCCCACCGAGTTCTGCAGCGGCAACGCCGGTCCACCGATCAGGGTGACCGACTCCGCCAGCACGGTGCCGTCGCGCACCAGGCGCACCGTCACCGCGTCGTACGTTCGCGCGCCGAACCGATGCGCGTGGGTGGCGTCGGTGAACGCACCGATCACACCGTCCACCGTGGTCGTGAACGACGAGTGCGCCGACATCCGCACCGCAACAGCACCTTCCGCCGCCACGGACCCGGTGCGCGTGACACCCCGCACCTCGATCGACGCGTCGAACGCCTCGGGTCCGTCGTGCACCACCTCGATCCGTAGACCGTCCATGCCCTCGTCGGTGACCAGCACGGCGGTCGGTGCACTCGCGCGGGCCAGCGCGTACCACGGCGCCTTGGGCGCACCCGTGCTGTCCGAGAAGCCCCATCCCGCACCGGGTTCCAGATCGCGGAGCGTCAGCACCAGCGCGCCGCCGCACCCCGATCGCGCGCCCCGCCAGTACGGGTACGCCGCGGAGACCGCCTCGCAGATCGCGGCGCGCCCGTGGTCGAGGTACCGCTCGGGGTCGTCGCGGCGCACGGCCGACGGTTCCACCCCGAAGAGCTCGCGCACGTAGTGATCGCGCACGTCCTCGAAGTCCCAGGACGATCCCCGGTCGCGCGGCACCGCCGCCTTCCACCGGGGATGGTGTCCCGCCGGTGACGCGGAACCGAACATCGCATCGACGGCGCGCCGCTCGGGCGGAACCGAGAACGCCAGACACTCCGCCGCGAATTGCACTGCGCTGCTGCGGATATCGGACAGCGGACGCAGGTAGCCACCCACGCCGAAGTAGTGGGCCACCCCGGACCCCACGTGCGTGGCCAGGTCCCCGCCCGACGGCGTCGACGGCACGTACGCCACCCCGCGCTCGCTCTCCGCCACCGCGGCGGGCAGCACCGCGTCGAGCAGGGGCAGGTCCACGCCGAGCCCCAGCATGGTGGGTTGCTGCGCGGTCTCGCTGCCGCCGCTGATCACCGCGAGCGACGGTCCGGCCGCCGAGAGCACGGTCGCCAGTTCACCGACGATCAGTTCGTTCAGCTCCGTGGGCGGATCGAGGGTGGCGAGCATCAGGTCCTGCCACACCAGGATGCCGAGTTCGTCGCAGAGAGAGAAGAAGTCGCGCGCCTCGTACACCATCGTCCCGGTGAGGCGGACCGTGTTCAGCCCGGCGTCGCGCATCGCGGTCAGAGCGCCGCGCAGCGCAGCGGGATCGTTCTGCAGCGTCAGCGGATCCAGCGGAACCCAGCAGCCGCCGCGGCAGAACACCGGCACCCCGTTCACCGACAGCGTCCGGTCCACGAACTCGACCGACCGGAACCCTACCGCGGTCTCGGTCACGGCGGCGTCGACCCGGACGGTCACCGGATGCAACGCCGGCTCGCCGTGGGTGTGCGGCCACCACGGAGCGACGTCGTCGACGGTCAGATCCGCGGACACCGATCCGTCCGCAGCCACCGACACGCGATGATCGACTCCCGCGCACCGCACCTCGACCGTCGCCGACGGATCGACTCGGCCCCGCACCAGCAGGCGCGCACGATCGTCCCACCGGCCGAACACCTCGACCTCGGGGCGCGGAGACACGGGCACGCAGCGGACGGCGCGGAACGGTCCGATCACCGGCGGCACTCCCGAGAAGACCGGCGCGCGACCCAGCATCGAGGTGCGCACCCAGCGCAGACCCTGCTGCGCGACCATCGACGAGCGCCACCGCCCCCGAGCCCGACGCGTGGAGAGGTGGTCGGTCAGGGAACGGCATCGCAGCTCGAGCTCCATGGTGCCGGCGACGGCGATGTCGTCGAGCACCAGCGGCGCGAACATCGACTCCCCCGCGCCGCGCAGTTCCCCGCCCACCCACACCTCGTGGAGCGTGGCGATCGCGTCGAACTCGAGTCGCACGCGCCCGTCGGGCACATCGACGGTGGTGGCGAAGGTCCAGTCGTGGGCGTCGAGGTCCAGCGCCTCGATCGCCGCGGTGTCCCATCCCGCCTCGCGCAGCGCACCCGCCACGGTTCCCGGAACCGTGGCCGGTAGGGCGTCGATCCCGGCGCTCGCGGATCGGACGGTCCACCGCGCACCGTCCAGCAGGGACGCCGGCTCGCTCACAACGCCGACTTCAGCGCCGCCATCGCCGTCTCCCAGGCCGCGGCCATCGCGTCGGTGGATTCGGTGAGATCGACGGACCGACCCCGCGCGGCACGGGCCATGCGGAACTGCACGGACTTCGCGCCGGTGGCGACATCGCGGAACGGTTCGATCGCCGCGGCCGCGCCGGCCACCCCGCGATCGCCCAAGTACCCCGCGTAGTCGGCGGCGAGCTCGGCGGTGGCGCCGCACTGCCGAAGGGTGCCGAACGACCACAGGTGGAACGCGTCGGGTCCGGCCTGCTGGATCCATTCGATGTCGCCGATGACCTGAGCGCCCAACCCCTCCACCGGATTCGACGCGGCGGCGCGGGCGATGTGGGTGCGGGCGACGGTCAGATCGTTGTCCTCGAACGCCGGGCCTCGAGCCAGGACGTCGCGGTCCACGCGGATGCGCTCGACGTACGGCGGGAGCGCGACCTCGCCGGGGTGCAGGTGCAGGGCGAGCGCGCCGTCGAAGTCCGTGCCGCTCAACGTGAACAGGCCGGCGTTGTGGAGGTACGCCATCTCGCGCGCGGCGCTGTCCATGCGCACCGGGACGATCGTGGTCTTGGTGTGCTCGGCGCCGTAGCTGGTGCCCTCGGTGTCCGGCAGGTAGAACGCGTCGACCTCGACGGTGCTGAGCCGGCCGTCCTCGAGGTTCTCGAACAGGTGCTGGGAGAACGGCTTCCAGATGTTCATCTCGGCGACGTCGACGCCGTAGAGCAGGCGCAGATCCTCCGGTTCGAACTTGACGAACTGCCACTGCCGACCGTCCAGCCCGGCGTCGAGCACGAAGGCGGTGGCCGGGATGGGATCGGCGCCGAGCGAGTGCAGCAGTTCGATCCACAGATCGACGTAGCAGTTGGTCTCGGACCAGATGCGTTCACTGGCGTGCAGCGCGTGCGGTCGGTAGTTCGCGATGTCCACTCCGGCCAGCAGCGCCCCCGCGGCGGTGGCGTCGACTTCGGTGGGGGCGGTCGGTACGGACACGCGCGGCTCCTTCGGTTGCGGACGGAGTCGACACTATCCGCCCCCGCAGTGCCCCGACCCGACGACGGGTAGCGAAACGCGTCAGGATCCGCCGGCGGCGGAATCGCGCTCGGCCGGTCCCGGGGACGACGACACGGTGTCCGACGTCGACGCCGTGTCCGGCGCGGAATCGTCGCGGGCGCTCGATCCGGTGTAGGCCCAGAACGTGGCGCCCGCGAGGACCACCGCCGCGACGAGGACCACGACCATCGCCGGCACCAGGCTGGGCCTCGGTTCGATGATGCGCTCTTCCGGCGGTTCGAACTCCATCTCCTCCTCCACCTCGGCCGTGTAGCGGACGGGTTCGACCTCCGCGTAGGAGAAGGCCTGGGTGGGGGCGTCGGAATCGACGTCGAACGCGCGCGCGTAGTACGAGTCGGCCTCGAACTCCGCGACGTCCACGTCGAGGCCGAAGGTCTCCGCGTTCTCCGGGATCACGACGGGCACGCACAGAGCTTCGGCCAGCACGCGGCGCACGGCGGGGATGCGCGCGCCGCCACCGGTGAGGACGAGGGCGTCGATCTCTCGGTCCGCGGTCGCGACGACGTCGCGCACCAGTTCGGCGGAGCGCCGCAGCGGGACGTCGAGCAGTTCCTCGAACCGGGCACGCGTGATGAGGAGAGTGCCGCCGCCCGGCGTGCTCGCCGACCCGGCGGTGGAGAGGGACTCCTTGACCCGGCGGCAGAAGTCGAGGACCTCGGTCTCGGTGGCGTCGTCCGTGGGGCGCGCCAGAATCCCCTCGAGGATCAGATGGTCGAGAACGATGCGATCGAGAACCTGTCCGGAGAACCCGACGGTGTCGGCGGCGCCGAGCACCCGGCCGGACGAGACGTCGGCGACCGCGACGGAGGCCCCGCGGTCGCCGAGGTCGTAGAGCGCGACCGAGCGGTATCCCGCGGTGGTCCCGTGGTCGGCCAGCAGACGAAGTGCGGACGGCAACTGGGCGGCTTCGATCATGACGACACCGGCCGTGTCGAGCCGCGAATCGAGCCGCGCGCTGCGAAGGACACTTTTGTCATCGATCACAACTTTCTCGCGTGAACTCGACCGCCTGGTCGAGTTTGTGGGGTCGCCGACACTGAATGGCGACAAAAAGAATCTTCGGGTATGTTAACTCATGCAAAGGATACTGTGAGATCGAACTTGGTTGCTCGTCCCGAACACCCACACACCACGGCCTCGAAAACCCGTCGCGCGAGCGCTGGTGATTCGGCTCCGGGGAGCCCGCGGGTCGGTTCGGAACGTGACACCGCGACCGGATCGCCGCAGTCTCCGGCCACCTCACACGTGGCGTGTCCCGCGGGGTCGGCACGCCGGAGCCCAGCGGGCTCGGACCGAAAGGCATGTAGACCCCGATGACCACAGCTCCCGACGTACGCGACGCTCGCGCCGCAGCCGAGACGTTGCGGGTCCACATGACCGGTGCCGAGTGGTTCTCCGACACTCCCGGTGGCCTCAATCGCTATTTCACCGACCTGTACTGCGCTCTCGCGGCTCGGGAGGACGTCGACGCGTCCGCATCCGCTTTCGGAACCCCCGATGTCGCAGGGGCCCGCTCGTGGGGCCCGTCCACCGGCTCCACCCTCTCCCGGGTGTGGTCCGCGCTGTCCGACGACCGCGATCTGCCGCGGGGCGCGATTGTGAATCGTCACTTCGGATTGTTCGGTCGGCCGGCGCACGGCCTCCGCGGCAAGCATCCCCTCGTCGTGCACTTCCACGGTCCGTGGGCCGCCGAGAGCGCGATGTCCGGACAGAGCAGCCGCGCGGTGCGCGCCAAGTACTGGGTCGAGCGTCTGCGCTTCCTCGACGCGGACCGCTTCGTGGTCCTCTCCGCACACTCCCGACGCCTCCTCGTCGACGATTACGGGGTCGATCCCGCTGTGATCTCGATCATCGCTCCGGGGGTCGATCTCGCCCGTTTCCGGCTTCCGGAGACCACCGCGACCGAGACCACCGCCCAGACCGAGACCGACGCCCCCACCGTTCTGTGCGTGCGCCGCCTCGAGCGACGCATGGGCATCGACCGCCTCATCGCGGGGTGGCCCGCGGTCCGTGCCCGGCACCCGAAGGCCCGTCTGGTGATCGTCGGTACCGGTTCCGTCGAGGACGAGCTGCGCCGCCAGGCCGCCGACTCCGGTGTCGGAGAGAGCATCGAGTTCACCGGCCGCGCGTCGGACGAGGCTCTGCGGGCGCACTACGCCGCCGCCACCGTCTCCGTCGTCCCCACCGTCGCCCTCGAGGGTTTCGGTCTCATCGCCCTCGAGTCGTGCGCCGTGGGGCGCCCGCCGATCGTGACCGACTGCGGCGGCCTGCCCGACGCGGTCGCCGGACTCGATCCCTCCCTCGTCGTCCCCGCGGGCGACGTCGACGCACTGGCCGATCGCCTCAGTCGCGCGCTGGCCGGCGACGTGCCGAGCGCACAGGACTGCCGCGCCCACGCCGAGTCGTTCTCGTGGGCCGCGTCCGCCGCGTCCCACGTCGATCTCTACCGAGAGCTGGTCCGCTCGTGACGCGCGCACTCTTCCTCGCCCACACCGCCGCCCCGTCGGGCGCCGAGCTCGCGATGTACCGGTTGGTCCGCGCGATGGACAAGACGGATGTGACAGTCGTGTTCACCGAGAACGGCCCGATGGTGGATCGCCTGCGCGACAACGGAACCGACGTCACCCTGCTCGACGGCAGCTTCGACAGCCGCGACGTCACCATCGGTGGTCGCTCGATCGTCAAGCTCGCTCGCGGCGCGCGCGGCCTGCTGCGCACCGGATGGCGCGTGGGCGCCGAGGCGCAGCGCGTCGAGGCCGAGGTGATCGTCGCCGAGTCCACCAAGGCTCTGCTGATGGGCGCCGTGGCCTCGCGCCGCGCCGGCATCCCCGTCGTGTGGCACTCGCACGATCGGATCTCCCGCGAGTACTTCGGCCTCGTCATGTCCACGTTCCTGCGCATGCTCGGCTGGATCGTGGCGTCGGGCTACATCGCCAACAGCCGGACCACGCTGGAGTCGCTGATCCACGTCCGTCGTCCCTCGGTGGTGGCCTACCCCGGCATCGAACTGCCGACCCGGCCCCCGGAGGTGCGGCGCGAACAGTCGGCCCCCGAGGACACCGTCGTGTGCCTCGCCGCTCGCCTGACTCCGTGGAAGGGCCACGTGCTGTTCCTGCGCGCGCTGGCCGATCTTCCGGTGCGTCCGGCCGAGGTCTTCCTCGTCGGCGGCGCGTTCTTCGGCGAGGAGGACTACCGCACGGAGCTCGAGGAGCTCGCCCGCGAGCTGGATCTGCCCGTCACCTTCACCGGTCACGTCGACGACCCGCAGGTGTTCATGCGTCGCTCGGACATCCTGGTGCACTGCACGCTGACGGCCGAGCCGTTCGGCCAGGTCGTCGTCGAGGGCATGCTCGCCGGATGCGCCGTCGTCGCGTCGAAGCCGGGCGGCACCGAGGAGATCGTCGACGACGGCGTGAACGGCGTGCTCGTGCAGTCGGGCGATCAGGGCCAGCTCACCGCCGCGCTCGCCGATCTGATCGACGACCGCGCGCTGCGCACCGCTCTGTCCGCGGCCGGTCCGGCGCGGGCCGCCCAGTTCGACATCGCCGAGTCGGCGCGCTTGGTCCAGGACTTCCTCGAGCAGCTGCTCGGCGAGCGGGCGGGGGCCCGCCGTGGTTGACGAGCTCACCAAACTCTCCGACGTCGCCGACGGTTCCGCGTCGGGTCGGCATCGTCGGCCGGGGTCGAGAAGCCCACTGCGGAACCGGCTCTCGGCGGTCCGCGACATCGCGTACGTCAGCTTCGGAAAGTACGGGCAGTACCTCGTCACCATCGTGACGCTGCCCCTGACGGCGCGCATCCTCGGCACCGAGGGACTGGGTCTGCTGGCCATCGCGATGTCCGCGTTCTTCATCGGCTCGCTGCTGGTGGACCTGGGTATCACGACGTTCCTCGCCGCGATGGCCGACAACACGAACCTGAACCAGCTGCGCGGCAACTACCTCGCGATCCGCGGAACGATCCTGTCGGTGATGGCGCTGGCCCTCGGGCTGAGCGTCGTGTTCGAGGCCCACCAGCACCTGCACATGATCCTGCTGGGGCTCTTCTGCGGCGGCTTCGCCTCGTCGGGCGACGACTGGGTGCTCGTGGCCCAGGCGCGGTTCGGCATCGGTGTCGTCTACCAGGGCATCTCGCGTCTGGTGTATCTCGCTCTGCTCGTCGGCCTGTTGCCGGTGTTCCCCAACGCGTCGTTCGCGATGGTGTGCCTGCTGCTGTCGTCGATCATTCCGGTGGCCCTCACCTGGCGACTGACCATCAAGGACTTCGGTCGGCCGAGCCGGCCGAGCGGTGTGGTGGCCATGCTGCGCCTCGGCGCACCCGTGCTCACCTCGCGGCTGCTCATCACCAGCTACGGCCAGGGCGCGGCCACGTTCTACTCCGCGGCCCTGACCGCGGCGTCGCTGGGCATCTTCGCCGCCAGCGACCGGCTCATCCGCGCGTTCCAGTCCCTGCTCGACGCCATCGGGTTCGGCCTGCTTCCCCGCCTGGCCCGCGGCCGCGACAACACCGCGCGCTTCTGGCGCAGCAGCCTCGAAGGTCTGACGTTCTGCGTGTCGGTCGCCGTGGTGGCGTGCGGCGTGCTGTGGCTCGCGGCGCCGACCCTGATCGGTCTGATCTTCGGAGACCAGTTCCTGGCCGCCGTGGACGTGATGCGCGTGCAGGTCTTCATCCTGCCGTTCACCGCGATCACCTCGTTCGTGACCACGGCGATCCTGCCGGTGCGTCAGGACACGCGCGGTGTGCTCACCGGTGCGGTGATCGGCGCGATCTGCGCGGTCGGCGCCCTGGCGGTCGCGCTGTCGACTCGGTCCATCTGGGCGCTGGTCTACGGCACGTTGGTCTGCGAGGTCGTCGTGGCCACCTGGTACGTGTTCCGCGTGCGCCTGTTGTACGGCCAGGAGAAGAACGGCGGCGCTCCCGCCCTTACCACCGACGACGCCACCGCGCCCCTCCCTCTTCTTTCCGAGCCCAACCCCATGCAGACGAAGGTGACCTGATGAAAATCCTGTTCATCGGCGACGATTGGATCGGCAGCAACGCCCGATCCATGGCCGACGGATTCCGCATCGCGGGCCACGACGTCCTGGTGGTCGACACGACCGCGGTGGCTCTGCCCACCCGGCTGTCGCCGCCGTGGGTCTATTCCAAGCTCGGGCGCGGCCGCGCCCCCTGGGTGCTCGAGGCACTGCACCGCCACCTCGACACCGTCGCCGCGCAGTTCCGCCCGGACATGGTGTTCGCGTTCCGCACGGTGCACCTCGACCAGGAACGCCTGCTCGCGCTGCCCGCCGCGCTGCACGTGCACTACAGCCCGGACGACGTCTCGAACCCCTACAACACCACGCCGGAGTACCTGCGGCACGAGTCGCGGTGGGACCTGGTGGTGACGACGAAGGCGCACAACGTGGCCGAGCTCGACGCTCGCGGCGCGGCGTCCACGCTGTTCGTGCTCAGCGCCTACGACCCCGCGTGGCACCGTCCGTGCGCCCGCCGCGACCCGGCGCAGTTCCTGGTCGGGTTCATCGGCGCGTGCCGGCCGGACCGTCGCGACCACATGGTCGAACTGGCCCGCACGCACGGCACGGACATGCTGGTCCGCGGACCGGGTTGGCGCCGCGTCGCGCCGCTGCAGGCCACGTCGGCCACCGTGGCCGGTGCGGTCTACGGCGAGGAGTTCTCGGTGGTCGTCGCGTCCGTGACGGCGAACCTGGTGCTGCTCAACTCCGACAACCGCGACACCCACACCTGCCGCACCTTCGAGGTGCCCGCCGCGGGCGGTCTCTTCGTCGGCGAGCGGACGGACGAGCACGCCTCGCTGCTCGACGACGGCACCGAGGCCCGGTTGTTCTCGACGCACGACGAGCTCGACGAGATCCTCGACTGGTGCCGCTCGGCCCCCGCCGAGGCACGGGCGATGGCCGAGCGTGGCCACGCCCGCATCGTCGGCGACGGACACGCCTACGTCGACCGCGCTCGGCAGATGCTGGCGGCACTCGACGTGGAGGTGCCGCGATGACCATGATCTGGGAAGTCGGCGTGGTCATCGCCGCGCTGCTCACCATCGCCGTCGCGGCACTGTTCGTCCCCGGCATCGCGCGGGTGTTCCTCATCGCGCAGGTCGCGTACTGGTCGCTGAGCTACGTGTTCCGTCCCATCGTGCTGCTCTCGACCACCCCGGTGCCGCAGTTCGCGGACAGCCTGGCCGATCCGCGGCTGAACACCATGGGTTACGACCGCGCCATCGGCGAGGTGCTCGAGCCCGTGATGTTCGGACTGTGGTTCTACGCGGCGCTGGTGATCGCCTACGCGATCTTCTGCAGCGTGCGCGCCCACCAGAAGCGCGTCGAGGTCGCGCAGATCAACTCCCTCGGCGGCCGACAGGTCGCGGTGCCGACGGCGCCGACCACCAGCCGGGTGGCGCTGGAGGATCCGTACTTCTTCCGGAGCCTCGCGGTGGTCTACGGCATCGGGTTGCTGGGGCGGTTCGTCTCGTTCGCGACCGACAGCGCCGGCGGGGCGGGCGAGATCGCCTCGGCCAACCCGCTTCTGGACGTGGCGGCCGGTCTCGCCACCGTCGGCGCGCTGGGCTTCATCGTGTTCCTGCGCACCACCAGGCCCTGGCTGGGCGTCGTGCTCCTGGGCGCGCTGCTCGGTATGGAACTGCTGTGGACCGTGATCACCGAGTCCAAGACCCCGGTGCTGGGAGCCGCGCTGGCTCTGGCGGTGCGGTTCGCGCTGATCGGGTGGACGAAGGGCACGATCGCCGGTGTGATCGGTATCGCGATCTCGGCGGTGGGAGCCTTCGGCCTCCTGCAGTCGATCAAGGTCGATCCCGCCTCGCGGGCCCTCGGCGCCGCGGCCGACGCCAGCTACCCGGAGTCGGTCCAGCCGTTCCTGTCGATCCTTCGTCGATTCGACCTGCTCGAAGCCGCGACCGACGCGTACTTCATGCAGGGCCGTGAATGGATCTCACCGGGGGAAGTCGTCCGGAACGCATTTCTGAACTTCTTCCCGTCGCAGCTGCTGCCGGTGGAGAAGATGCAGGCCGGCACGGCCTGGGCGAACGAGGTTCGCGGCGCGTCCGTGGACATGTCGCAGATCCAGGTCTCGCTCGCCGAGGGCAACATCGCCGAGGGGTACGTGCTCGGCGGCTACCTCGGGGTCGCCCTGACCGGGATGTTCGTCTTCGGACTGCTCCTGATCACGGTCCGCTGGATTCTCGGCCGCAACCTCGTCCTCGTCGTCCTCGGACTGACGCTCATCGAGTTCCCCGTCCTCTTCGAGCGCGGCGTTCTCGGCGGCACCGAACTGCTCGGGAAATCGCTGCAGATCGCCGTCCTGGTCTGGATCATCTCGCTGCTCGTCGGCGAGTTCGCACGGCGAACGGACGACGTTCCCCCTCCCACCACCTATGTGCCCGACGACGTCTCTTCCCTCGAAGATTCGGCCGGGCGCCCTCATTCTGTACGTGACACCGCAAGCAAAGGATCGAAGCAATGGGCCTGAACGACTACCTCCTGATCGCACGACGACGCTGGATGATGATCCTCGCGTTCGTCGTCGTGGGAATCGTCGCGGCGGCGGCGTACACCTCGTCCCTCTCCGCGACGTACACGTCCACCACCCGTCTGTACGTGACCATGGCCACCGGCACGTCGGTGTCCGATTCGCTGCAGGGCAACACCGCCGCGCAGCAGCGCATGTCGTCCTACGCGAACCTGGTGACCAGTGACCGGGTCATGGACGCGACCATCGCGGAGCTCTCGCTCGACAGCACCACCGGAGCTCTCGCGGCGCAGACCACCGTCGACTTCGCTCCGGCCACGGTGTTGCTGGACGTCTCGGTCACCCAGAACAACCCCGAGGACGCGCGCATCGTCACCGACATGGTGGCCGCGAAGTTCCGCGAGCTCGTCGGTGAGCTCGAGCAGACCGAGACCGGTGCCGCCCCGGCCGCCCGCGTCGACGTGGTCGACCTGGCGTCCACGCCCACCGGCTCCGGCGGTCCCGCCCCCACGCGCAACCTGCTCCTCGGGTTGATCGCCGGCCTGGCCCTGGGCTGCGCCGCGGCGTACGTCCGCGACCGGCTCGACAGCCACATCCGCACCTCCGGTCAGGTCGCGTCGTTGTCCGACGCCCCGTTCCTGGGCACCGTCGCGCACTCGACGCGTCCCGAGGACAGCCGCCGGTTGGCGCTGCGCCTCGACCACGCCATGACCCCGTTCGAGTCGCGGGCCATCCTGGTCACCGGCCCGTCGCGTGGCTCCGAGCCGGACATCGTGCTCGCCCTGGCCAAGTCCCTGTGCGATCTCGGTGCCGCGGTCCTCGTGGTCGACGCCTGCACCGACGGCAGCGGCGTCTCCTCCCGGATGCGCGGAGGTGACAGCGTCGGCCTCGCCGATCTGCTGCGCTCCCCCACCCGTGCGCCCATCGAGGCCACCCGCCCCAGCCACATCGAGGGTCTGCGCATCCTGCCGCTCGGCGACGCCGACGCCCGCACGGGCAGCCTGTTCGCCTCGCCGCGGTGCTCGACGATCATGTCGGACCTGCGCAGCGTCCACAATTACGTCATCATCGACGCCACCTCGACAACGGACGAGACCGACGCCCTGGCCCTCGCGGTCGAGGCCGACGCCGTCCTGGTCGGCGTGGAGACGGCGAGCACGACGGTCGCCGAACTGCGCACCTACTTCGGTGAGCTCGAGACCGTCGGCGCGAGCGTCGTCGGGTCCGTCCTGCTGCCGCACCAGTCGCGCAAGCGCTTCTCGCTGAGCAAGCTGTTCCCGTCGAAGACGCCGGCCGAGCAGATCTCGGCGACCCCCGTCGACGCGAAGAGCAAGAAGAAGGCCAAGCCCGCCAAGCCCGCGCCGGAGGCCGCGAGCCGTCCCGCCGCCCGCACCGCTCCGCAGCCCGAGAGCCGTTCGGCCGCACCCGTAGCGGAGGAGCGTCGCCCGACGCACGCGCGGTCGACGCAGCGTCCGCAGCAGGTTCGCCCCCCCTACGCGGAGCAGCCGCGTGCGTTCACCCCTCCGCCCGTGGACCCGGAGCCCCGCCACGGCGGCTGGACCCCGGCGAGCACCCCCGCGGACGACGCGAACACCGACCGCATGTCCGTCGCGGGCATTCGGGCGGCGTACGAGCAGCAGCAGGTGCAGGACCGCTCGACCGGCACGGCGTTCGACGAGCCGTACGCGGACGTCGCCGACGCCGATACGGCGTACGCACCGGAGGACGTGGTGAACGCTCCGGTCGTCGACGAGTCCGTCGAGACCCCGATCGCGGACGAGGCCGAGGAAGCCGTCGACAGTGACAGTGCGGACGGGGAGATCTCGGACGGGGAGATCTCGGGCGTGGAGACCGCGGACGAGGTGACCGCCGACAGCGTGGTCACGGACGGTGTGGTGACGGACGGTGTGGTCGTCGACGATGCGGTCACCGATGCCGAGGTCGCCGGCGATTCCGGTGCGGACGAGGTCGGTGCGGACGAGGTTGTCGCGGAAACCGTTGTCCCGGAGGAGGCGTCGTCCGAGGCTTCCGTCGCCGACGATGCTCCTGCCGACGACGACGGAACCACCCGCCCGGACGGCTCGACCGGCGCCGATTCCACCGGCACGGAATCCACCGGCACGGAGTCCCGGAAGTCCGGTCAGTCCACCGGATCCGAGGGCTCGCGTTCCCGTTCCAGCCGCATCACCCCGGCTCGTTTCGACCCGAAGCGATCGCAGCGGGTCAACCGATGACGGCGGCATCCGCGCGAACGGCGCAGGGCCCCAACGATCTGAGCGAGGAAAGGCAAGGTCCGACGATGTCGCGTGTGCGACCGACCTGGTTCGGCCCGGCCGACCGTCCGCTGTTCGGCGTGGTCCACACCCCGTCCGGCGACACCGCGCGCGGCGGCGTGGTCCTGTGCCCGCCGATGGGCAAGGAGCACATGGACACCTACCGCGGCATGAAGATGCTCGCGCAGCAGCTGGCCGACGCCGGCTACCTGGTGTTGCGCTTCGACTATGCGGGCGTGGGTGATTCGGCCGACGACCAGCGCGAGCCCGACGCCGTGGACGGGTGGCTGTGGAGCATCGAGCAGGCCGTGCAGATGGTCCGCGACACCGGGTGCGGCCCGGTGTCCGCCGTCGGCCTGCGTGCCGGCGCCCTGCTCCTCGACCGCGCGGCCGAGCGACTCGGCCCGCTGTCCACCGTGGTGCTGTGGGATCCGGTGGCCAGGGGCCGCTCGTACGTGCGGGAGCAGCAGGCGTTCTACCGACTCGGGGTGGGCGGCGATCATGCCGAGACGGCGGACGACTCCGTCGTCGAGACCATCGGACAGTCGCTGCACGCCGACGCCGCCCGCGCGCTGTCCGGGCTCGAACTGTCCGCGGACGCGTCGGGCGTGGATCGGTGGGTCGTCGCACTGCGCGAGGGCGGGTCGTCGACCCGCATCCAGCGCACCGTGGACGCCGCCGGAGCATCCGTGCTCGAAGTGCCCGGCATGGAGCAGTTCGTCACGCCCGCAAGCTTTCTGGTGCCCATTCCGTCGAAGGCGATCGACGCGATCGTCGCGCAGCTCGAGTCCGGTGAGCCGGCCCGGCATCCGGTGACGTTCACCCCCGTCACCGCCGCCACCGTGGTCGGCGGCGACGGCACTGCGGTGATCGAACACATCGAATCCATCGGACCGGAAGGGCTGTTCGGCATCCGCTCCGTTCCCGTCGATGCGGCACCGGAAGCCGGGAAGTCGGTCGTGTTCTGCGCGACGGCCAATGACACTCGCATCGGGCCCGCCCGGCTCTGGGTGGAGCTCGCGCGCGACGCCGCTGCGGCCGGTGTGGTCGCGTTGCGGTTCGACCGCCGCGGCACCGGGGAGAGCGCGGCGGTGGAGGCCGACGAGCACACGCCCATCTACTCCGAGCAGAGCGCCGCGGACGTCCTGACCGCGACCCGCGCGGCGAACACCGACGTCGAGCGCGTCGTGCTGGCCGGCATCTGCTCCGGATCGTGGAACGCGGCCTACGCCGCCTCCGAGCTCGGTGCGGGCGGGGTGGTCATGGTCAACGCGATCGCCTGGAGCTGGCGACGCAAGAAGTCCGCTCAGGGACGCGTCGTTCCCGAGGACATGGGCGTTCCGCGCTCGGACCCCGCGTGGCAGAAGACGCCGCGCGCCCGCGTCAAAGCGGCTCTGCAGAACCATCTTCCGTACCCGGCCTGGCGTGAGCTCGGTCGGCGTGGGGTCACGCAGGTGCCCGAGGTGATGCTGCGCACGCTCATGGACCGGGGCATCGAGACCACCGTGGTCCTCGCTCCGCCGGATCAGCGCTGGTTCGACGATCAGCGCGGACCCGACGGCATGAAGCGCCTCGCCCGCCGCGGGGCCACCCCGGCCATCGTGTCGGTCGACGCCGGCGATCACTCCGGGTATCACGGAGTCATGCGTCGGGAAATCAGTCGTCAGGTACTCGCGTCCGTGTCCGCTCCGGCCGACTCGCGCTCATGAGCGGTGCACCGGTGGATCGGCGGCGACTCTTCACCGCCGGTCTGGCCGCGGCGGCGTCGTTGCCGGTCATCGCGGCCTGTTCCCGGAGCGACGACTCGGCCGAGTCGGCCCAGTTCTCCTCGCCGAACGTCACGGACATGCCGTCGGCCCGCAACGTCAAGGACTTCGGCGCGGTGGGCGACGGCGAGGCGGACGACACCGCGGCCGTGGCCGCCGCGTTCGACGTGACCGGTCCGGTGGCGGTGTACTTCCCCGGCGGCACGTACCGCGTGACGGCGTGGCCGGAGATGGAGAACTACGCGGCGATCTCCGGCGACGGCGCGGATGTCACCACCGTCTTCTACGAGGGCGACGACACCCTGCTCGAGCTCCGCGACAAGCAGCGCATCAACTTTCGGCGCATGGGCTTCTACTTCACCGGGGAGAACGTCACGGGAATCCGGCTGTCCGGATGCTTCCGGTGTTCGTTCGACGCGGTGACCATCCGCGGCAACCACACCTCGTCCAACTTCCCGCAGTTCGTGAATCAGAACGGTGTGGTGCTCGACGAGAACACCGGCGGCACCATGTTCGTCAACTCCGACATCAACAACTTCGGGGTGGGGCTCACCACGGCGTGCATCCAGAACTACCTCACGTCCTCGAAGCTCACGAGCAACCGCATCGGTGTGCTCGGCACGGGCGGCGACTTCAACGCGGGTCTGTCGATCACCAACTCCGAGTTCGTCTCCGACAACGATCCGCGGACCACCGACCGCCACCTGGTGGTCGACGGACCGTCCAACGACTTCTGGCTGACCAACGTGTGGTTCGAGGGCGCGGAGGTCGCGATGTCCATCGGCGCGGCCGGCCAGGGCGGACCGTCGCAGTTCGGTCTGCTCAACTGCAAGGTGTCCGCGCGGACCACGTGCATCGAGTTGATCTACTGCCGTCAGCCGTACCTGTCGAACATCATCTTCGACGCGGACCCCGGCTTCGCCCCGGCGGAGATGACCATCGACCCCGAGTTCGTGGCGACGGGCACCGCGATCAACCTGATTTCTACCATCAACGACGACGTCGACGGGTCCGTCTTCCCCGACGACTGGAACGTCATCGGCCGCGGCACCGCGTCGGGTCCGACGTTCACCAGCACCGTCGTCACCCGCGCGTCGGCCGGGGGAGGCGACCTCCTGCAGGCGCAGGCCCCGGACGGCGCCGTGACGGCGGCGGTGCTCTCGTCGGGGGCGTTCCTGTCCGACCGCGCGGAGGCCGGCGTCGTGCTCAAGGACGAGAACGACGGGTACTGGCGGTTGACCGTCGGCACCGACGGTTCGCTGGGCACCGCGCCGTTGGGCAACACTCGGCCGTCCTGATCGCACACCGAGTACTACTCGGCGTAGCAGGCTAGAGTGTCCCCGTGCCCACGCCCATCGACGCGACCTCCGGTCTGCGTGGGGCGGCGGTCGGCACGCTCTCGGCCCTGGTCACCGCCGCTGCGCACCAGGCCGGCGGCGGGATGTCCGCGTCGACCTCGGCCCTGGTTCTTCTCGTCGCGGTGTGCGGGGCCGTGGGTGCGGTGGCGTCGACGTCGGTGTTCTCCGACTCTCGGGAACGGCCCGCGTTTCATCTGATGTCAGTGCTCGCGGTCGCCCAGATCCTCGGTCACGCGATGCTGACCGTGGTCGACGGCCATCATCACGGTCCGTTGCTCACCGATCGGATGACCGCGAGCCACGTCACGGCGATCGTGCTGGGCGCATTCGTGATTCGCGCCGCGGAGCACGGAGTTCGCCGGGCTGCCTCCCTGATGCGTCGGGTGCTGCCGGTCCTGGTGGCCGTGATCGTCGAACGCGACGACGCGAGCACGTCCCTCCCGCCCTACCGCGCGCCCGTCGCGCGCGGAATCGTCGACCTGTCCGGGTGCGGAACCCGCGGTCCCCCCGTTTCCTGCTGATCCGAGTCCTTCCCGCGCCTGCGCATCGTGCAGGTGCGGTTTCTCGGCGCGTCGTCACCGGCGCGCCGCACTCCGGCACAGGAACGAGACACCCATGTCCGCACCCGACCTCGAGCGCGATTTCGCGCCGCCGAGCGCCCCTCCTCGGAGCTGGCGCCCGCTGATCCTTCGACTGCACTTCTACGCGGCGATTCTCGTCGCGCCGTTCATCCTTCTCGCCACCCTCAGCGGGGGCCTCTACGCCGTGGCCCCCACCCTCGAACAGCTCGTGTATCGCGACTACCTGCACGTCGAGTCGACCGGACCCTCGGTGCCCGTCTCCCAGCAGATCGAGGTGGCCCGCGCCGAACGACCCGATCTGACCGTCACCGGCGTCCGTCCCGCGACCGACCCCGGCGAGACGACGCGCGTCCTGTTCACCGATCCCGGCCTGGGGGAATCGGAGAAGCTCGCCGTCTTCGTCGATCCCGTCACCGCGCAGTCCGTGGGCGAGCTGGCGGTCTACGGATCCTCCAGCGCCCTCCCGCTGCGCACCTGGATCAGCGAGTTGCACCGACACCTGCACCTCGGTGAGCCCGGCCGGCTCTACTCCGAGTTGGCCGCGTCGTGGCTGTGGGTCATCGCTCTCGGCGGCGTCTACCTGTGGTTCGAGCGGTCCCGACGCCGGAAGACATCGCTGCTGAGCATCGACCGGACGGCCACCGGCCGCGGCCGCACCCTGAACCGGCACGGGGTGGTGGGCACGGGGATCGCCGTCGGGCTGATCTTCCTGTCCGCGACCGGGCTGACCTGGTCGACGTACGCCGGGTCGAACGTGACCGAGCTGCGTTCGTCGCTGAGCTGGAACGCGACCCCGGTGGCTACCGCGGTGGGTGGTGCGGGCCAGGCGATGGACCACGCCGGGCACGAGGGGCACGGCTCGATGTCCGCGGGTGCGAGTGATCCTCTCGCGCTGGAGACCTCGATCGCCGCCGTCGACACGGCCCTCGACGTCGCCGCCGCGAACGGGATCGACGGGAAGGTCGAGGTGAGCGTTCCCGACGCGTCCGACACCGCGATCACGGTGGCGCAGACGCGGCAACCGTGGGTGCTGAGCAACAACTCGATCGCGATCGATCCGGTGAGCGGCAGTGTCGTCGACACCCAGTGGTTCGCGGACTGGCCGATCATGGCGAAACTCGCCGCGTGGGGCATCCAGCTGCACATGGGCACGCTCTTCGGGGTGGCCAATCAGCTCGCGCTGCTGGCGCTCGCGATCGCGCTCGGCACGGTGATCGTGCGCGGCTATCTGATGTGGTGGCAGCGTCGGCCCACGCGCACGGCCGGGGTGGTGGGTCGGCCGCCGGTGCGCGGCGGATGGCGACGGGTGCCGCCGCTGGGGCTGGTTGCGCTCGGCGTGAGCGCCGCGGTGGTGGGATGGTTCGTCCCGCTGCTCGGGGCGTCGTCGGTGGCGTTTCTGATGATCGACGTCGTGGTCCAGCGTTGTCGCCACTGATACCCCCGGGGGTATGTACGATGGAGTTTCCGAACGAAAGGTTCTCCCATGTGTCAGCGAGTCACCTGCTCGTCGTGCGGCAAGGCGACGTGGACCGGTTGCGGTCAGCACGTGGACAGCGTGATGGCGTCGGTACCCGTATCGCGCCGCTGCTCGTGCCCGCCGGCTCCCCGCCGCTCGCTCCGTTCGCTCTTCCGCCGTTCCCCCGATCAAGGAGATTCACTGTGAACATCGCCCTCGCCACCACCCTCACCGGCACCGATTTCGACGCCGCCGTCCAGAAGACCAAGGACGCGCTCACCGAGCAGGGGTTCGGCATTCTCACCGAGATCGACATGCAGGCGACGCTCAAGGCCAAGCTCGACGAGGACATGGAGCGCTACCTCATCCTCGGCGCCTGCAACCCGTCGCTCGCGCACCGTGCGGTCGGCGTCATGCGGCAGATCGGGTTGCTGCTGCCGTGCAACGTCGTGGTGCGGGAAGGGGCCGAGGGCGCGGTGATCGTCGAGGCGATGAACCCGGCGATCATGGTCGAGGTGACGGGTGAGGCGGGACTGTCCGACGTCGCCGCCGAGGCCACCACCAAGCTCGAAGCGGCCATCGCCGCGCTCGCCTGAATTCTGCTGGAGGACAACATGGTCGGCGACGACGACAGCATTGCCCTGGTCCTCAACCGCCTCCGCCGTGCCCACGGGCAGCTGGCCGGGGTGATCGGGATGATCGAGGACGGCCGCGACTGCAAGGACGTGGTCACCCAGCTCGCCGCGGTGTCGCGCGCGCTCGACCGGGCGGGATTCAAGATCGTCGCCACCGGGTTGCGGGAGTGCATGACCGGGGCGGGGGCGGACGGGAAGGAGCCGATGAGCGAGGCGGAGTTGGAGAAGTTGTTCCTCGCCTTGGCGTGAGGGGTTTCCCCGCCCCCGCTCCCCGCGCACCCCGCGCACCCCGCGCACCCTGCAGCAACACGCGCACCGTGCACGGTGCGCAGAGCGCTGAAGGGTGCGCGGGGGCGAGGCGAGCGCCCGACGGATCAGCCGAGCAGCTCGTTCATCCGCTCGATCTCGGCGTTCTGCGTGTCCACGATGGTGCGGGCCAACTCGATCGCGTCCGCGTTGGCGCCGTCCTCGATCTCGGTCTCGGCCATGGTGACCGCGCCCTCGTGGTGCTCGATCATCATGGTCAACCACTCGCGGTCGAATGCGGCGCCCTCGAGCGACATGAGCGAATCCATGTCCTCGGCGGACATCATGCCCATGCCGGAGCCGTGGTCCATCCCGCCCATCGAGCCGTGGTCCATCCCGCCCATCGAGCCGTGGTCCATGTCCTCCATCGAGCCCATGTCGGCGGACGGTGCGGGCTGACCCCACGCGTCGAGCCAGGTGGTGAACTGCTCCATCTCGGAGTTCTGGGCTGCGGTGATCTCGTCGGCGAGCGCCACGACGTCGGGGTTCGTGGTCCGGCCGTCGACCATGTCCGCCATCTCGACCGCCTGCGCGTGGTGCGGGTACATCATCGTGGCGAACATGACGTCGGCGTCGTTGAACTGGGCCGACTCGTCCGCCGAATCCGAGGACTGCATCGACGTCTCGGCGCCGGCGGGTGCGGACGATTCAGTCGCGTCGCTGCAGCCGGCAACGAGCAGAACGCTGAACGCGGCCGCGGCAAGAGTGGTGACGGTCTTGTGGGTGGTGCGCATGGGTGTGCTCCTGAATGAGGTGTGGGTACGTGGACTCGTCGGAGCTGTGTGCTCCGAGAGGGTCCGTCACACCCGCAGGAGAACCGATCGATCCAGCTCGGGCACCGAGGGCGGTGGGGCTCGTTCGAGGACCGCGTCGGTGCAGGCCGCGTGGTTCGCCGGGACCGCGGCGGCGAGGTCGATGATCGCGGTGAGCGGCGGCGGCACCAGTCCGGGCCACGACGCGGTGGTCGCTACGCAGGGGTGCATGCCGTGGTGGGCGCCGGGATCGTGGTCGCCGCCGATGTGGTCGTGCTCGACGTGAACGGGCACGGAATGGTGATGGGTGTCGTGGGGCTGCGCGTGGGCCGACGGGACCATCGCCACCGAGTGCATGAGCACGACGCCGAGGACACTGGCGAAGATCAGCACGAGAGTGGGCACGACGGGTCGCCGGAGGGCGATGTTCCGCGGTGCGTTCACGTTTCCACCGTAACAACAGGTACCCCCGGAGGGTATACCGGCCACACCCCGCGCACCGTCCAGCGAGACGCGCAGACTGCACGGTGCGCAGAGCGCTGGAGGGTGCGCGGGGGGCGAAAGACTACAGAACGCCCAGATTCTGCCCCGTCACCTGACCGGTGTTGGAGATCGCCAGCCGCCAACTCCGACCGTCGGGCGACTTCACGATCGGCCCTCCCCCGGCCGAGACCAGCTTCCCGCGCCCCAGCACCGACCATCCCGGCGGGAACGTCGCCAACAGGAAGTCCGCACCCTGGCTGGTGATGAGGTTGACCGCGGTCCCCTCGGCGACGTGGGTCGCGTTGATGCGGATCAGCTGCGGCGTGGCCTGCTGGTCCGAGTCGAAGATGACGTTGGCCAGGTAGGGCTGGCGGCAGTGCTGCAGGTCGAGGCAGATGGCGCGGGCGGCGACCTTGCAGTTCACCATGCCGAACTGAGACGGTCCGCCGACCCCGGCCCGACCGATGGTGAGCGCGTTGGCGGCGCCCTCGAACCACACGTTGGTCAGCCACCACCCGTTGGCGCGGCCGTCCACCGCGATGTGCGTGGACGTGGTGTTGGGGTTGATGTCGGAGGTGAACTCCGAGTTGGCGATCGACATACCCGACGCGAAATTGTTGCCGGTTCCCAGCAACCCGATGTAGTTGGTCGTGAACTTGGTGTTCGCGATGTACGACTGGATGGCCGTCGTGGACATCCCGGTGCCGAAGTTGTTGATGTCGCAGTTGACGAAGGAGGTGCCGCCCGTGTTGTTGATGAGCGCGATTCCGGTCTGCCCCAGGAATCGCGGGTAGCTCGTCCCGGTGTGGTTGCCGCGGAACAGGATCGAGTCGAACGAGCACCGGAAGCACTGATCGAGCTGCACCACCAGCGACGGCGCCACCGTGGAGAAGAACCCCATGTTCTTGAACGCGACGCGCTGTCGGTTCTTCAGGGTGATCAACGTGCCCGTCGTGGTGTGCACGATGGTGGTGAGATCCGCGCCCGCACCGAAGATCGTGGAGAAACTGGCGAACGCCGGAAGCCGGGTCACTCGGTAAATGCCGGGCGGAAAATAGAGCGGTCGTTTTTGTTGCTCGGCCACCACATTGGCGGCAGCAATGGCGGCGGTGTCGTCGGCGCGATCGTCACCGCGAGCATTGAACGGGGCCGCTTTCACGTTCACCCATCCGACCAATGGCGTCAGATCACCTTCGCCGGCCATCAAGGCGATATTCGAATCACCCACGGGAGCCGATCGGGTGGCACCCCCGGCGGCGAACGCCGCCGTTCCGATACCCGCGGCCACGCCCCCCGCCAGGAGCGACCGCCGACCGAATGTGTTGTTGGGGTCGATATTCCGTTTCCGCACGACCGTGCCTTTCCTCTGGTGTGTGATCCCCGCCTCGACGCACAGTAAGCAGCAACCGTGACGAAAACATCGACGACGCGCCGAGGAAAACCCCAGCTCGACGCGTCGGGAACGCTCACCGAACAAAAAGTGTCAATGCCTTTCGGCGACAACGACGGTCGATAAGAAACGCAATGTCTGCGAATGCGCGCAGAATCGAACACCAGGTCATCGGAAGAGATCGACCCGAGCGAGAAACCGGCGATTTACTCGCCCGTGCGGACAACTCGGGCGAGAGGACCGAATCGAAATTTTCTGGTGATTCAGGCCGCTCCGAGGACCCATCGGGGCCGGGTCCACACCTGCCAGTACTCGAGGAGCTCGAACCCGAGACCGGTGTACAGCGGCAGGCCGTCGGGAGAGGAGAGGCCCAGACACGGCACCGAGCCGCGGTGGGCCGCGTCGATCGCCAGGGTGCCGGTGGTCAGACGTGACCCGTAGCCGGCTCGACGACGACCCGGCAGCGTCGCTACCGTCCACCCGGATCCGGCGCCCTCCGTTCGGCACATCAGAGCGCAGGCGACGAGAACGCCGTCGTCGTCCTGGAGACCGGTGAACAGGGTGTCCTCGCGGGCGAGCATGTCCTCCGAATAGGCCAGCGCCGCGACCTCGGGGCCGACGCCGAACGCGGCCGACGCGAGCGCCTGTGCCTCGGGAAGCAGGTCCGCCGTGAGCTCGCGCACACCCGGATCCGCGTCGTAATCGCCGGTGGGGGTGCCCACGAAAGGCATCGCCATGATGCTGACCCACCCCTTGTCGGCGAGAACCTGCGCGGCCGACAGTCCGCGGCCGGCCAGCATCACCAGCGTGGGGATGCGGGCTCCGTGCACGGACTCCACGATGTCCGTGACGTGGAGTTTCACGTCACCCTCGTGCACCAGGGCCAGGTTGTAATCGGGCTGCTGCGCACCGCTCTGCGCGATCCATCCGTGGTCGTCGACCTCGTAGCGATGGTGCGCCCAGGGGGCAGTAGACCGTCCGAAGGCCTGACGCAAGGTCTCCAGCGTTGTGGTTGATGACAACAATCCGGTACGCGCGTTCACAACACATCCCATTTTCGGACCTGCGGTTTGTTACAGACTGGTATATAGTTCACCACGACCTCTTCCAAGGTCGTTCGAAGCCAGTGAGACAGAAAAACAAGCACAGGTCGACCGATGTACTCGCCGCGGGGCGCGACCAGCACGGAGTGACTGTAAGACACCGTAGGCAAGGAGTGGACCCCGTGACGCACCCGTCACTCACCCCCGAACAGGTCGTTCGTGACGTTCTGACGCGCGTCGGCCGCCTGTCCGTCGATGCCACCACCGTGGAACCGGACACCGACCTCTTCGACGTGGGCATGAACTCGCACGCCAGTGTCAACGTGATGGTCGAACTCGAAGACGCCCTGGAGATCGAATTTCCCGACGCCATGCTGCGTCGTTCGACGTTCACCACCGTCGCCAACATCGTCGATGCCCTCGATCGCATGGGCGTCTCGTCCGAGGTTCAGGACGAGCAGAGCCCGGTGACGGCGAGCGAGCCCGTCTGATGACCACCGGAGAGATGGACGCAGTGCGTCGGGAGGGGGCGGAGGCCGCATCGGCCGACGACTCCCGGCAGCCACATCCCCACAATCTTCTTCCCTGGTTCGCCCGACGCGTGGGAGCCGCTCCGGCTCCTGACCGCGGAGTTGCCCGTGCCATCCCGCTCCGTCCCCACGTTCCCGAGCGTCGCCGTCGCCTGAACCGGTGGATCGTTCTCAACCTCCCGAGCATTCTGGGCATCGGCTTCGAGTCCGTCTTCATCGTGCTGGCCCTGCTGCTCGTGCCGTTCCAGGGCAATCTGCTCGGATTGATGATCGTGGTGGTGGTCTTCACCGTCGCCCCGCAGCGCCGCCGCCAGCACCTCACACTGTCCTTGCTCGACGACCTTCCGTCGATGGGACTGATGGTCGTCACCGCGACGCTGGTGGGTGCGCTCCTGCTGGCCAGCTCCTCGAGCTTGGTCAGCACCGCGTGGATCGCGGTGGCCGTGATGGTCGCCGCCGTGATCGGACGCGGATGCGCGTACACCATCACCCGACGCCTGCACCGGTACGAGCGCTATCAGCGACGCACCGTCATCATCGGCAGCGGCGTCGTGGCCAACCGCTTGGTCGAGACCATGCGCGAGTACCCCGAGCACGGCCTCAAGCCCCATGCACTGCTCGACGATTCGCCGATGCCCGCCGCCGTGGCCAGCAACATCCCGGTCGAACCGCTCGCGAACGAGCTCCGCACCTACATCGGGCTGCACCAGATCGACACGATCGTGATCGCCTTCTCCGCGATGCGCGAATCGGCGTTGCTCTCCCTGCTGCGCGAGTGCGATCGGATGGACTGCGAGGTCTTCGTCGTTCCGCGGCTGTTCGAGTACGTCGCGGTCACCGGCGACATGGACCGGATCCACGCGATGCCGCTCGTTCGTATCCGGCGCGACGTGCACCGCTCGCTCGCGTGGCGCGTGAAGCGGGTGTTCAGCAGCGTGCTCGCCGGACTGGCGCTGTTGCTGCTGCTGCCGCTGCTCGCCACCATCGCCGCGGCGGTGTACTTCTCGGACCGTTCCGCCCCGATCCTCTTTCGTCAGATTCGCGTGAGCGGCGACGGAAAGGTGTTCCACTGCCTCAAGTTCCGCTCCATGAAGCCGGCGTCGACGGAAGAAGCCGACACCACCTGGAACATCTCCCAGGACGATCGCATCGGCATGCTCGGGCGGTTCCTGCGCAAGAGCTCCCTCGACGAACTACCTCAGCTGTGGAACGTGCTGGTGGGCGACATGGACCTCGTCGGCCCGCGCCCCGAGCGCCCGCACTTCGTGGACAAGTTCACCACCGAGATTCCGGGATACTCGGCGCGACATCGCGTTCCGGGCGGGCTGACCGGGTGGGCCGCCGTTCACGGCCTGCGCGGGGACACCTCGCTGCGCGACCGCGCGCTCTACGACAATTACTACATCGAGAACTGGAGCCTGTGGCTCGACGTGAAGATTCTTCTTCGCACGGTTCTCGCCGTACTGCGACGAACCGGCGGTTAGTTGAATGACGTTCCGCCGTTTTCTCACGGCGATGGTGATTCTCGTGGCGGCGTTCATCGCCGCCGGTTGGCCGGTCTACGTACAACCCCAGGTGGATCCCCTTCGCCAGGCCGACGCCGTCGTGGTGCTCGGTGGTCATCCCTACGGTCGGTTCCACTACGGGATCGACATCGCCGAACAGGGCTATGCCCCGACCGTGTTGATCTCGAACTCGGTGGGCGCGGACGACGTTCGGATGCAGCAGATCTGCGAGGGCGAGTACACCGTCAGCGTCTCGTGCTTTCTTCCCGAGCCCTACTCCACCAAGGGCGAGGCTCAGGAGATCCGGCGACAGGCAGAGGCGAACGGATGGGAGCACATCATCGTGGTCACCTACGTTCCGCACCTGTCGCGTTCGCGCTACATCGTCCAGCAGTGCTTCGACGGAGAGGTGACCATGTCGCCGAATCCGTACGACGTGGGCTTGGAAGAATGGGCATTCGGCTACGTCTATCAGACGGCCGGATACATCAGAGCTGCACTCGATTCCGAGTGCTAGCGCGCGGGCCGGTTCGTCCGGCTCGTGTGCGACGTTCGACGCGAACGCCGTAGTTCGGCGTCACCGGTAGCGGTGACGCCGTCGGGGGCTACGGCGCTCGCGTCGGATGTGGGGGCGCAGCGCAATTCGCGCGCGCACCACCCGAGTGAGGGTGCCGTTGGGTCCGTCTCGCGACATCAGGGTGCCCCTGACTCCCACCGGCGCAGCACAATTCGCGCGCACCACCCGAGTGAGGGTGCCGTTCGCTCCGTCTCGCGACATCAGGGTGCCCCTGACTCCGACCGACGACCGGCGAGGGAGCGCGGGGCAGCCACCCCATGACCGACTAGAACCCCGGGATGAAAATCTGCGGCGGCGGCGGCAGTTGTATTCCGGGCGGCAGCTGGATCCCCGGCAAGCCGGGAATGATCGGAATGACCTGTTGCGGCGGCGGACCGGGGGCAGGTTGCGGCGCAGCCGGAGCGGGCGCCGGGGCCACGGGTTCCGGAGCGGGGGCCGGCGGCGGGGTGGATGACGGCGGCGGCGGAGGTGCCGCTTCGGTGGTCGGCGCCACGGACGACGGCGCGACGCTGCTGGGCGTCGCGGGCGCGGTGGTGTCGGCGGTCGCGGGCGAGGTCTCCGCCGAGCTGCCGTTACCGCCGTACCCCAACGCCAGACCGGCCGCGGCGAGCACCGCGAGCCCGACCGCCGCGATGATCGGCAGTTTCGCGCGCGCGGGCGGGCGCACATCGGCGCGCACCGGCTCGCCCTTCAACCAGGGTGGCGTATCGGCGGCACGGGGATCAACGACGTCCGAGCGCGGAACCTGGCTGTACGCCATTGTTCCCGCGGCACCGGTGCGAGGAGTGTCCGCATGATCGGCCTCGCCCGACGGGTACGACGCGTCGCTCGGCTCGACCTCGAAGTCGGCCCGCGGGCCCTCGACGCCAAACCCCTCGACTCCCAGCCCCTCGGGGCGGAACCCCTCGGCCGGCACACCCTCCGAGCCGGATCCGCCGTAGGGGGCGTAGGACCGCTCGCCCCCGTACGGCGACCCGTAGGACCGTTCACCGGCACCGTTCGACCCGGCACCGTTCGAAGCAATACCGTTCGAGCCGGCACCGTTCGACCCGAAACCAGCCGCCACCGCACCACCGACGACCACACCCCCGACCGCCGCAGCACCCCCGGAGTACCCGGCGAACCCGGATCCCCCCTCGTTGGGCGTCGCCAGCAACGCAGCCCCCTTGGCGGCGACCAGCTCGGGATCGGCGGGGGTGATGGTGCGCAGCCCCAGCCACCCGGCCAGCGTCGAGCGCACCAACGGGATGCGGGAGCCGCCGCCGATCATGATGATCGCGTCGGCCTCGCGACCGGAATCGGCGAGCACCTTGCGAGTGAGGCGCGCGGAGTGCTCGATGGGCACGGACACCATCGACTCGAAACTCTCGCGCGAGAGCAGGATGAGGCCGCCGACTCCCGGCAGGCACACGGCGCCACTGGTGGACAGTTGCTCCTTGGCTGCGCGGCAGCGCGTTTCGAACTCGCGCCCGTCGACGTCGTCGAGCCCGCCCTGCTGGCGATCGATCTGGCTGTCCCGGATGAGAGCGTCGAACATGTTGCCGCTGACGTCGAAGCTGCGCTCGGCGGCCAGAACCCGGCCGTCCTCGAGGTCCACGACGGTCACGGACAGGCCCGAGCTGCCGAGGTCGTACAGCGCCACCACCCGCAGCCCGGTGAGCTGACCGGTGCTGCGAAGGAACCGCAGCGCGGCGTGTACCTCGGGGAACAGGCGGTAGTTGGCGATGTTCTGTCGTGCCATGGCCCGGGAGACGGCACCGGCCTGGGCGTCGTCGCGGTAAGCGACGCCGGTGGCGGAGATGGCGTCGGACTCGGCCGGATCGGCGAGGATGGTGCCGATGGATTCGGCGGCGAGCTGCTCGGCCTCGTCGAACGTGGTGTCGATGGCGCGGTGACGGAAGGATGCCTCGGCGCCCACTCGCACGTCCTGTGCGGGGCGCGCGAGCCGAACCGCGCTGGTGCCCACGGACACACCGAGAACCGAACTCATGAGCCGCCTTCAGCTTGAACAGGGCCAACGCACGGTATCTGCCGCTGACTTCTCCGGCACCGAGTGTAGCCAAACCGCCTCATACACGTCACATTGCCCGTTTAGGGGCCTCGTAACATGGCGTTTCCCCGTGATCTGCACAACTCTCACAGCGAACTGCTGGACGGACCTCAGTGAGCGTAAGGCATGCGTGCCGTCTCCGGGTCCCCGTACGTCACGGCCCGTTCCCGACGCGATCCGGTGGCCAGCGTGGCGGCCCAGTTCAGCAGTGTGCCGCCGCGGTTGCGGTTCCCGGACAGGAACGCGATGTGGATGAACCCCCACGAGAGCCAGCCGGCGAATCCCGACAGGTGCACCGGACCCGCCTGCAGCAATGCGTGTCCGCGAGCGATGTACGCGGCGCTCCCCAGGTCTCGATACGTGAACGGCGAGGTGTCGCGCACCCCCGATTCCACCGTCCGCGCGATCAGCGCCCCCGCATGCCGTCCACCCTGCATGGCGACCTCGGCGACGCCCGGCAGATCGTTCAGGGCGCTGACGTCACCCACCACGTAGACGTCGGGGTGTCCGGCGACGGAGAGATCGGGCTCCACCGGAATCGCTCCCCCGTGCCCCTGCGTCACCCCCAGCGCCGACGCCAGCTCGCCCGCGAACGGCACGGCCTCGACCCCGGCGGTCCACAGCACGGTGTGAGTGCCGTACTCGGTCACCGCCGAATCGCTCTTACGCGTCACGGTCACGGAGTCGGCGCGGACATCGGTGACGTGGACGCCGAGGTGCGTCTCGACGCCCACCGTGTCCAACGTGGCCTTCGCCCGACGCGAGAGCTCCGGCGCGAACGATTCCAGCACCCGGTCACCGCCGTGGAACAGCATGACTCGGGCCTCGGAGGGATCGATCGTCCGGAACTCCTTCTCGAGCGCCCGCGTGGCGAGTTCCCGGATCTGGCCCGCGATCTCGACGCCCGTCGGACCTCCGCCGGACACGGCGAACGTCAGCCACGGTCGGCGTTCCTCGGCCGTCGGGAGTGATTCCGCCATCTCGAACGCGGTGATGAGCTTGCGACGGATCGCCAGGGCGTCGTCGACGGTCTTCATGCCGGGCGCGTGCTGGGCGAACTCCTCGTGACCGTGGTAGCTCTGGCGCATGCCGACGGCCACCACCAGGTAGTCGTACGCGAGCTCGAAGGTGCTGCCGTCCACCCGATTCGCGATCAGAACCTTGCGTTCGACATCCACGCCCGACGCTTCCCCGAGCGCCACCGAGGCGTTCTTCTGCCCGCGCAGGAGGTGGCGGAGCGGAGAGGTGATGGAACCTTCGGACAGCAGACCCGTCGCGCACTGGTAGAGCAGGGGTTGGAAGACATGGGAGGTGCCGCGATCGAGGACGGTGACGTCGACGTCGGACTTCTTCAATCGTCGTGCGGCGTAGAGGCCGCCGAATCCGCCACCGACGATCACCACGGACGGACGGACACGACGAGCAGCGAGAACCATGCAACTCATGGTTCCACGCGCGCGGCCGGTCGGCACCTAGACTCCGATGCATGCATGTCCTGTACGTCTGCACCGGCAACATCTGCCGCTCCCCCACCGCCGAACTCCTGACCACCGCCTACGCCGCGGACACGGGTATCGACGTGACGACGGAGAGTGCCGGAACCCGCGCGGTCGTGGGGCACGGGGTGGAGAAGACGGCGGCGGAGGTACTGCGTTCCTTCGGAGGCGATCCCGACGGTTTCGTGGCGCGGCGACTCACGCCGGACATAGCGGGCCGAGCCGACGTGGTGCTCACCCTCACCGCGAACCACCGCGACGCGGTGCTCACCGTCTCCCCGCGCAGCCTGCGCAAGACGTTCACCCTGCTCGAAGCGTCGGAGTTCGCGCAGCGCACCGGGAGCGCGGATCCCGCCGCCTGGTTCTCCGCGCGCGCCGCCAATCCGGTGGACAAGCTCGACATCGCCGACCCCATCGGGCAGTCGGACGCGGTGTTCACGCAGGTAGGACAGGAGATTGCGGACGCGCTCGGACCGTTGTTCGAGGTGTGGGCTCGCTGATCGGCCGGGCGGGAACGCCCCGGGGCATCTAGTTGTATGAGGCCATGACGTTGGTGACGCCAGCGGTGAGCCGTGATGCTGGTGGTTGGTTCCCGGCGGCAGTGTGAGGTCGATGGTAGTTGTAGTGCACGTTCCAGATCCTCAGGGCGTCCTCGCGCTGGTGTTCGGAGAACCAGGTTCGGGCGTAGAGGAACTCTTCGGCGAGGATCCTGTTGTAGCGCTCGACTTTTCCGTTGTGGCGCGGGGTGTACGGGGTGATGCGCTGGTGCCTGGACCCGAGCAACGCTCGGGCGAACACCTCGGCCCGGTAGCAGGACCCGTTGTCGGTGACCAGACGTTCGATGCGGTCGATGCCGTGCGCGGCGAAGAACACCCTTGCCCGGTGCACGAATCCCACTGCTGTGACGGCTTTCTCGTCTGCGAGGGCTTCGGTGTAGGCCAGGCGGGAGTACCCGTCGACCGCGGAGTGGAGGTAGACGTAACCGGCTCTCGCGCCCTTGGTCTTGGCGCGGTCGACGGCTTTGGCTTCGGCGCTGCCGCGGCCGTGGGCGCGCCATCCTCCGCCGTCGGGGATGCGCCCGACCTTCTTGATGTCGACGTGGACCATGTGGCCGGGCCGGCGGGCGACGATCGTGCGTGGGGTGCGGTTCGTCTCGCCGGTGGGGTCGAGGAATCGGCGTCGGTTGATGCCCAGGTGATCGAGGTGGCGGGTGACGGTGCGCCGGCTGATCTCGATACCGTCCCGCTGCAGCTCGAACGCGATCCGCGACGCGGGCCACTTCTTCTCGCGGCGGAAGCGTTCGATCCGCACGACCACCGAGGGGTCCGCGGCGGTGGGCTGACGGTGCGGGGCGCTGGAGCGGTCCTCGAGGCCGAGGTCGCCGAACTCGCGGTACCGGTGAACCCACTTGGTGGCGCACGCGCGAGAGATGCCCATCTCGGCGGCGACGTGCGCGATGGGCCGGGTGCGGCACCGTTCGACGAGTCGGCGGCGGCCTTCCGGGGACAGTGGGGCATTACGGTGTGTCACGACAGGTCTTTCTGGTCGGCGGACGAGTTGGTGGTACTTCTCATCCTGCCTACCGGGAAGACCTGTCCCACTACGGGGACGCATCACCGCGTGACTACAACCTCATGACCCGCAACATCTAGTCTGCGTCGGGGGGCTCCGACAAGCCGGGTCCTGCAGGTCGGGGTTCAGTCGAGCGGAGATCCGATGCGCGAGAAGTACGCGGTGAGTCTGGCCGTCGGTGCTGCGGCGGTGGCGATCGGCGCCGGCATCACGTTCGCGACGGTGGGCGGGGTGTTCGGCTCCGGCGTCCAGGACGTGTCGCCGCCGCCCATCAACGGCGTGGGCGTCGCGAACACGCTCTCCCCCAGCGCGTCGGTGGCGGTGTCCATTCCGCCGTCGCCCACGTGGCGCATCGCCCCCGAGAGGACCACGCGCCCACCGCTTTCCGAGCCGTCCAGCTCACCAGACTCCTCGAGCACCGAGTCGGAGGAGGACGACGAGTCGACCAGCTCGAGCCGCAGTTCCCGCACCACGACGGAGACCACCGAGAATCGCAACACCCGCGACGAGGGTGACGAGGACCAGCAGGACGACGACGAGCAGGACGAGGACGGCCGCACCACGACCGGCATCCGCTGAGCCACCGGAGTCAGGGGTCGCCTCACCTCGTCAGACGGACCGAACGGCACCCTCACTCACCGTGCCGGCCGGGAATCCCGCGCGCCCACCGGAGTCAGGGATCCCCTCACCTCGTCAGACGGACCGAACGGCACCCTCGCTCCAAACGGGTGGACCGAACGGCACCCTCACTCCTGCCGCCTCCGCCGCCCCACTCCCGCTTCCCGCGCCGGGGGCGCGCCGTACCCGTGACCGTTGCCGTTCCCGTTGCCCACGGGCGGCTGCTTCTGGAACGACGAGTTCTGCACCGCCGCCTGCGGAGCCGTGGGCGCCGCCGACGGCGGGGTCCCGACCGTGGCCGGGGTGATGTTGCCGGACTGATCGATGCGCGGCATCGTCTTGTCGGTCTCGTAGTAGTGGCGGTAGTCGTAGTCGCGCTTGCCCTTCGACGGGGCCATCGTGAGGATCACGCCGAGCACGGGTGCCCCGACCTGGTGCAGGTTGCCCAGCGCGCGGGTCAGTTCCTCGCGCTTGGTGTGACCGTGCCGGGCGACCACCAGGGCGCCGTCGGCGTGCGCGGTGAGCACGGACGCATCGGTGACGGGCAGCAGCGGCGGGGCGTCGACCACCACGTAGTCGAACCGCTCGCGCAGCGACGCCATCATCACGCGGGCCGCCTCGGATCCGAGGAGCTCGGACGGGTTGGGCGGCAACGGTCCGGAGGCGAGCACCTCGACGCCGGGGAACCGGGTGGGCTGCATGACCTCGTCCACGTCGGCCTGCCCGGAGAGCACCGTGCTCAGCCCCACCGAGCCGACGATGCCCATGTACTTCGACACACGGGGCCGACGGAGGTCGCCCTCGACCAGGGCCACCTGGTGTCCGGCCTCGGCGAGCACCAGCGCGAGGTTGACGGCCGTCGTCGACTTGCCCTCGCTGGGGATCGCCGAGGTGACGACGATGGCGCGCGGCGGTGAATCCACCTCGAGGAACTGCAGATTGGTGCGCATCTCGCGGAACGCTTCCGCGCTGCCGGACGACGATTCGGCGAACGACAGCGTCGAGTCGTCCTGAATGGTCTTGTCGAACGGGACGACGCCGATCACGGGTACTCCGGACAGCTCCTGCAGCGCGGCGCGGTCCTTGATGGTGTTGTCGAGGCGATCGCGGATGACGGCGAGGGCGATACCCAGCAGCAGACCCACCGCGATGCCGAGCGCCAGGTTGCGCGTCGTGTTCGGGGAGATGGGCGACTCGGAGACCTGGGCGGGCTCGACGACGCTCACCTGAGCGAGTGCGGCGCCGCCGCCGGGAGGCGTCTCGAGATCGTCGACGAACTCGACGAAGGTGGTGCCGATGCCGTTGGCGAGGTCGCGGGCGACCACCGGGTCGGAGTCCGAGACGCAGGTGTCGATGAGGACCGTGTCGGGAGACGACGTCGTGGTCACCTTGGCGGCCAGCGCCGACGGGGTCAGCGACAGTCCGAGCGCATCGATGGTGCGCTGCGCGACACTCTCACCGCCGAGCAGCTGCGTGTACGACGCGACGCGCTGCTGCGACGCCAGGTTGCCCTGGTAGACCTCGGTGACGGACGAGGACGAGGAGCCGGTGGAGACGTAGAGCCGGGTGCACGATTCGTACACCGGAGTCGACAGCAGCGAGAACACGAGGGACGCCGACGCGGCGACCACGGTGGTCACCACGATCACGATCCACCGCGCACGCAGAATCCGCACGTAATCCGAAATCTCCACCGGTCACTCCTGTAGAACTCGGGTAAGCAGCGGAAATGATCCCGGTCCCCACCTGCTGAATGAAACGTCTTCGGACAAACCATAACCAGACCGAGCCGTATCGGCATCTTCGCCGCCGCAGGTCCGGACCTCGAATCACCCGTCGCCCCTTTCGACGGGGATCGTCCCCGACGCCGAAACACAAGTAGGGAATTGCCCCGAATATCGGACGAAATCTTCTCGTCCGAGTGACGGGACCCCTGTGGCAGAGTCGGGCCGTGACCAAGCTCGATCGGACCGACGCCCGCCTGCTTCTCGCGCTCTGCGATCTGCCGAGAGCCACGGGCGTGCAGCTCGCCTCGATGCTGGATCTGGCCCGCAACACCGTCCAGGCCCGGTTGGCCCGGTGGGACGAGTCCAAGGTGCTGGCGCCGGTGGATCGGTTGGTGGCGCCCCGCGATCTGGGCTACCCGCTGCGTGCGTTCGTCCGCGCCGTGACCGATCAGCATCGCCTCGAGGCCGTCGTCGAGCGCCTCTCCGGGATCGCGGAGGTGACCGAGGTGTTGGGCATCTCGGGTGAGGCGGACCTGCACATCGGGGTCGCGGCGATCGACGCGGACGATCTCTACCGAGTCGCCGGCCTCATCCTCGCCGTGCCCGGCATCGAGCGCACCACCGTCGCCGTCGTCATGCGCGAGGCCATTCCGTTCCGAACGCGGCCGCTCCTCGAACGCCTCGCCCGACGCGAATCCTGACCCGACTCGGGTACCGACCGACGAGTTCCTGTCGACCGACAGGAACAACAGACCCGAACCAGGTCGAGTCGGCGTTGTCGTCCTGCTCCGCTGATAACGTCCTTCACTGTGACGGGCGACGCCGACCCCCTGCGACGCGGTGCTTCCACCGACCGTCGCCGTGAGTTGACGCGCATCCACAACCGCGTTCGTCGCCGCGTCGCGTGGCTGATTCCCATGTTCGGTGTGATCGCCGCCCTCACCGCGTTCAGCGAGGGCGGTCCCGCCCGCGGCTGGCCCACCTGGGTGCTGGTCCTGCTGGCGATCTCGACGGCACCGGTGGCACTGGTGATCGCCACGCGCAGCCGGATGTTCGTGTGGTGGGAGCCGTCGGAGCGTCAACGCTGGTCCAACATCGCCTTCACCATGTATGCCGACATCGGCCTGAGCATCTGCCTTCTCCTGCTGACGAACATCACGCTCGCGCTGGCGTGCTCGGCGCTCTTCGCCGTGCTCGGTCCGCTCGTGGCGTTCTTCACCGACCGCATCACTCTGCTGATCCACTCGTTCTTCGTCACCGCGGTCATCGCCGTCATCGCGGGCCGGGCCATCGCCGAGACGCCGGAACTGTGGCAGATGTACACGGCCGGCGCCCTCGCCATCTGGCTGGCCTGCACCGCGACGATGACCATCATCGGTGCCGCGTCCGAATCGATGCGCACCTCCCTCGGGCGGCAGCTGGACCGTGCACGCACCGATCCGCTGACGGGTCTGCTGAACATGCGGGGCCTGCAGTCGACGGCGCGGCGGGTGCTCGACGCGTCGGGACCGCCCGTGGGGTTTCTGCTGATCGATCTGGACCACTTCAAGACCGTCAACGATCGGCACGGGCACCTGGTGGGCGACGACGTCCTGGTGCTCGCCTCACGCCGGTTGCGCACCCTGGTCGGCGAGGATGCGCTGCTGACCCGGCGCGGCGGTGAGGAGTTCCTGGTGGTGGTCCAGGTGTCCGACGGGCCGTTGCTCGATCTCGCCGAGCGGGTACGACGCGGCCTGCAGGACCCGGCGGATCGCGTCCCCGTGACCGTGAGCGTCGGAGTCACCGAGGTGTGCCCGGTTCTCACGCGCACCGGATCCATGGACGAGATGATCAACATCGGTATGCACAACTCGGACGTGGCGATGTATCGGGCGAAGGCAGCCGGGCGCAACCGGGTGGCCGAGTTCCGACCGTCCTGACCGGAGACGCTCAGTCGCGGCCGAGTTCCAGCCTCCGCGCCACGACGTCCGCGGCCACGTCCACCACGGATCGGCCGTCCGCATAGGCGTAGCCGCGGAGTCGGCCCAACGCCACGCCGGCGCTCACTCCCAGCTGGACAGCGACCATTCCCGACGCGATGTGCACCTCGGCGAGGTTGTACGGGCCGGCGCCCTCGAGGACAGCACGGTCCAGGTCGGCGGCCGTGGCGGCGACATCACCGTCGTCGCGGTCGTCGTCCCAGTCGCCGTCCCGGTCACAGTCGTCGGCCGCCGGCGGCGAGGTCTCGTAGTGGCTGAGCACCGAGCGCACGATCGCGTCGGCGCACGACCGTGCGGCCCGACGCTCGGAGTCGGACAGCGGCCCCGCGGTGCGGCGGTACAGCGTGAGAACGCCCAGGGACTGCTCGCCGCCGAGCAGGGGCAGCGCGAAGAGGGCCCGCGCGCCGGCGCAGGCGGCGTCGGGACCGTAGAGCGGCCAGCGTTCGCAGACCTCGGGATCGCTCAGGTCGACGGCATCGTGCGGGGCGCCGTCGAGGTGGGCGCTCACGCCGGGGCCCTCCCCGAGGAGGAACTGCAGTTCGTCGAGGCTGCGGCCGAGTTCGTCGGTGGTGTAGAGGAGTTCCCGCACGTCGGGGGTTGACCCCATGACCGCGACGGTCACACCGTCGACACCCGCGAGTTGGACCGCGACACCGGCGACCTGATCGACGGCGACGAATCCGTCCTCGTCGGCCGGTCTGCTCGCTGCCACCTCGGTCCCTTTCGGTCGACTCCGTGCCGCTCGATTACTTCCCGCGCGAGGCCAACAGCTTCCACGGCACGACGGCCGATTCCAGTTGCACGGCCAAGCTCATCTTGGACTTTCCGTCCACCCGTTCCGAGAAACGAATGGGCACCTCTGCGATGCGCATACCCCGCTTGGTCACGCGGTAATTCATTTCGACCTGAAAGGCATAACCGTTACTGCGGACCGACGCGACGTCGATGGCGTTCAGGGTGGTGGCGCGCCACGCCTTGAATCCGGCGGTCGCGTCCTTCACCTTCAACCGAAGAATGGTGTTGACGTAGATGTTGGCCCATTTGGACAGGGCCTTGCGGTGCCACGGCCAGTCCTCGGCCACGGCGCCCCCGGTGACGTAGCGCGAGCCCAGGACCACGGCGGCGTCGGTGTCGCGCAGGACGGCCAGCATGCGCGGGACGGCCTCGGTGGGGTGCGAGAGATCTGCATCCATCTGCACCACGATGTCCGCGCCTTCGTTCAGCGCCTGCACGATTCCCGCGACGTAGGCACGGCCCAGGCCGTCCTTGGTGGTGCGATGCAGAACACTCACGTCGATGCTCGCGTCGATGGCGAGCTTGTCCGCGACCTCACCCGTTCCGTCGGGCGAATCGTCGTCGACGACGAGGACTCCGAGCCCGGGAACCTGCAGGTCCGTCAGCAATCCGACCAGGACGGGCAGGTTGTCACGCTCGTTGTACGTGGGTACGACGACCGTGATTCGGGAGTCGGGTGAGGGTTCGGGCACTTCGGAATGGTGCTGGATTCAGTGCCCGTTGGCAAGAAACGGACTTTCGGTCGCTCCGGGAACGGGCGGTGGTGTCTCCACCGGATCGCCGTAGACGCGGCCCTGTCCACCGTCGCGTTTGGCCCGGTACAGCCGCTCGTCGGCGCGGTCGAGGCAGTCCATCAGGTCCTCCGCCGGCGCCCGCAGCACCCAGCCCGCGGAGAACGTCTGCCCGTACGGGACGGTGCCGGCGAGGTCGACGAGGACCTTCGCGACCTCGTCCGAGGTGCAGTCGGTGAGGGCCAGCGCGAACTCCTCCCCTCCCCATCGCGCGAGCAGCGCCTCGCTTCCCAGCACCTCGGTGGCGGCGGCGGAGAACACGCTGAGCAGACGGTCTCCGGCGGCGTGCCCGTGAGTGTCGTTGTAGGCCTTGAAGTTGTCGAGGTCGATCATGGCCAGAGCCAAGGGAAGTGGCGTGCCCGACGCGGCGAGGCGCGCACGTGTCGCCGCCGCCACCCGCTCACGCCACCCGCGCCGATTCAACAATCCGGTGAGGGAATCGGTGGACACGGCGACCTGCAGGGCGTCCTCGGTGTGTCGACGATCGGTGGTGTCATGGATGACCGCCACGGTGAACGCCTCACCGGCGGGCCCGACGGCCGGAGCGGCAGACACCCAGCCCCACCGCACCTCACCATCGGGGCGGAGGTAGCGCTTCTCCGACCGGTAGACCTCACCTCGCGCGGCCGCGGCCTCCTGGTTCTCCTGCATGGCGTGGTGCTCGGCGATGTCGTCCGGGTGCGTCCAGTCCCGCGACGATCGGCCCATCACCTGATCGAGGGTGCGACCCACCATTTCGAGATAAGCGCCGTTGGAATGGACGAGAAGACCGTTCTCGTCGGCCACCGCCATGGGGACCGTGCTGGACTCGAACATGACGCGGTACCAGCGGTCGGGAAGCGGCGAATCGGACACGGTTCGATTCTGCCCGGTTTTCCGGAAATGGCGGCGGTTTCCAGTGGACGCATCGAGCGACGGGCGATCCGCGCGTCGTCACCCGGCGGGCGGGCCCACGTACGAGCCGTCGATGCGGCCCTTGATTCGCCGTATCGCGGTCCACCCCGACGGCGTCACCAGGGTGCACACGATCGCGCCGAGAACGAGGCCCTGCACCACCGCTCCCCACGAGCCCGGAACCTGGTCACCGAGCGGCCACTTATACAGTCCGGCGAGGACCAGGAGAAAGACGATTCCGCGCACGGTGTCACCGTAAAACGGGCCGGCGATCGCCGCAACGCTCCGAGAACCCGTCAGTCCCCGAGCGGGCGCTCGGAAATGAGTGGCCCGGCCGTCGCCGCGTCGATACTTTCGGACCATGCACATCGCGATGATCGGCACCACGGCCCCGAGTCACATCTACCCGTCGCTGGCTGTCATCGCCGAACTGGTGCGGCGCGGGCACCGAGTCACCTACGCCGTCGGTGAGTCGCTGGCGCCACTCGTCGAGCCCACCGGAGTCGAGGTGGTGCCGTTCGTCTCCACCCTTCCGCAGGGACAGGACTCCTGGCCCGACGATCCCGCGTCGGCAATGCAGGTGTTCCTCGACGAATCCCTGCAGTCGTTCTCCGTTCTCACCGACACCTATGACGCCGACCGGCCCGATCTCCTGCTCTACGACATCGGCGGCCTCGCCGCGCCGGTGCTGGGTGTGCGGTACGAGGTCCCGGCGGTCCAGCTGTCCCCGACGTACGTGGCGTGGGACGGGTACGAGTCCGATCTGGCCGAGGTCCTCACACCACTGCGAACCTCGGACACCGGGAAGAAGTACGCCGGCGACTATGCGGAGTGGTTGCAGCACAACGGCATCGACGTCGACCCCTGGGAGTGGATCACCTACCCCCAGCACTGCCTGTCGCTGATCCCCAAGGTGATGCAGCCGAATGCCGATCGGGTGCCGGACTCAGTACGGTTCGTCGGTCCGTGCCTGGACCCCGTGCGACTGAACGATCGCAGCTGGACCCCACCCGACGGCCCGATCCTTTACGTCTCGTTCGGCACCGGCTACAACGAGCGGTCGGAGTTCTACCGCCTGTGCATCGACACGGTCGGCGACACCGAGTGGCACGTCGTTATCTCCATCGGCCACCGCGTCGATCCGGCGTCTCTGGGCGAGCTCCCGTCCAACGTCGAGGTACATGCCCACGTCCCGCAGCTCGCTGTGCTCGACGCCGCGACCGTGTTCATCACGCATGCCGGCATGGGCGGGTGCACGGAGTCGCTGTGGTTCGGGGTCCCGACGGTGGCAATCCCCCAGGGCGTCGACCAGTTCGGCAACGCGGCGATGCTCGACGAACTCGGCGTCGGCGTCCACCTGCCGTTCGAGGACGTGACGAGGCAGAGCCTGCTCGACGCGGTCGAGAGGGCGCGGGGTTTGGCGGACCGGGCGGCGGAGGTCAGCGAGGACGTGCGGGCGCACGGCGGAGTGGGGCCGGCGGCGGATGCGGTGGAAGGGTTCGTGGGGTGAAGGCCGCGAACGTGTCCGCAGGTAGCACCGTGTGCGCGCTGTCAAACGAGAAAAACCCCATTGTCCGCGACATATGAGAACAGCATTTGATCAGACTTATGCGCGGGTGTGGCAGGCGAACACCGCCTACCCCGCGGGCACGCCGGCGATCCTCCGCGACGGCCGCACCGGCACCGCGAAGACCACCTTCACCTCCGGCGCGACGTTCGACGCGGCGAACTGGAACATCGTCGCCACCGGCGGATCCGGCGGCGCATCTCTTACGAAGGACTCCACGACGGGCATGTACGTCATCGGGTCCGGCTCGTCCCTCACCAAAGACGCCGCCACCGGCATGTACCCGATCGGAGCCTGACCCATGGCCGACTTCCTCATCCCCTACAGCGACACTGCCGCCGCCGGGCAGCGACTTCCCGCTGCCGTGCGTTCTGAGGTGGGCGCGCTGCCCGCCGTCACCGAGAAGCTGGTTGCGGCAACGGCGGCGCAGACCTACATGCGCCCACGTGGACGGACCGTTGCGATCCTCGGTGACTCCACTGCGGTCGGCGTGATCGGCCAGCCCACGCCTCAGCCGAACAACATTCTTCAGGGGTCCGCGCTGCTGTACGGGGTGATGCAGTCCGCCGGGCGAATCGAGTGGGGCGGGCAGTTCGGGGTCGGCGGCGAGAACTCCACCGCCATTCGCGCACGCGTACCCCAGGTCGTCGCCGCCGCACCCGCCTCCTGCGTCATCATGGCGGGCATCAACAACGGATCCGGCCTCGCACAGGCGAAGGCGGATATCGCCGGTATGGTCTCCGATCTCCGAGCCGCCGGCATCGAGCCGATCCTGTCCACACTGCCCCCGTCGAACAAGCCGTTCGCTGAAGACTCCGGTGTCCACCTCCTGCGCAGGCAACTCAACGGCTGGATCCACCGCTACGCCGTCGCGAAGGGCCTGCGCCTCGTCGACTTCTTCGCTGCGCTCGTCGACCCGGCCACCGGCCTCTACCGCTCAGGCGAATTCGCCGACATCACCCACCCCAACAACAAGGGCTACAAGGTGATGGGCAAGGCCCTCGCGGACGCCCTGTCGTCCACCCAGCCCGGGGGGGCGGTCGTGGCGGCTGACGGACAAGATCGACATGACGAACGTCGCTCCGAACAACCTGTTCCTGAACGGCACGACCGTCCCGACCGACTGGTCCGCGTCGAACGGCTCGGCCGCAGTGGAGGAACTCGTTACCCGTACAGGCTTCGCCGGCCGCGCCTTCCATGTAGGCAAGACCGAGAACAGCACGCGCGTTCTCGGCACCGGCATCGGCACCGCAGCATGGACGTTCCAACCCGGCGATCTCATCTCGATCAGCTTCAAGATCGAGACATCCAGGCTGGAATCGTCCGGGGCGACCGTGTCGGTTTCGGTGCCGAACAACGCCGCCACCGCAGGAGGGCCCACCAACGCACTGTCCTGCCAGATCGGTGTCGACCTGCCGCCGTCCGAGTTCTACTACGAGACGATCGTTCCCCGGGCACCACGGGTGCATCCGTCCAGATCCGCTGCGACGGCGGTAGCGGGGCGTTCGACTACTGGGTCGGGGAGTTCGCGATCCGGTCGCTGACCAAGTCCGGGATGCTCGTCACGTAGCAGACGGAAGCGCCGAAACCGGCCGAGCGGTCTAAGCTACGCCAGTGCAGAAGACCAGGGAGAAAGCAGCGTTGCCGCTGTTCGCGATGATCGCGGTCGGATTCATCGTCGTGCAGGACACTCTCAACACTCTTCTGGGCATCCAGGGACCGGCGACAATCGGCCTTGCCTTGCTCGCCGTCGTGACGCTCGTGCTGTCGACGCCACCCGCGATGAAAACAATGAACGTCGAGCGGCACTACGCCTCGGTCCCCCTGTCAATGTGGCTGTTCGTGCTTCTCGCCGCAGCAGGGCTCGCACTCAATTTCACCGTCGCGGGCGTGCAGAACTTCACGGTGTGGTTCATCTTCCCGGCCGTCGCTCAGATCATCGCCCGCGTCGCGACCGTCGAATTGTTCGAGCGGCTCTACCCGTGGTGGGAGCGCGCGACGATCACGGCATCCGTCATCTACCTGGGGATGGTCGTAGCGCTGGGTTTCGGCGCCAGCGGCCTCCCTTACAGCAAGCGCGGAGCGGGTTGGATAATTCTCGGCGCAGTCATGGTGGTGGTCGTGAGAAAGACATATCAGGGTGGCCGGTTGTGGCCGGTCGCCCTGGCCGCTGTCGCGATTGTGCTGTCGGAATCCCGGACACCGACGGCGATCCTCATTTGCTTGATCGCATTCCTGTTCGTCAACGGTGTCGGCGGGCGGGGATCTCGTGTCCGCAACCCGAAGGTAGTGCGGGCGCTTTTCGCATCCACGGTGGGCGGAGTGGCGGTCTGGTACCTCGTGACTCAGGTGGCGTTCGTGACGAATCGATTCCAGGAGGGCGACGGGTTCACTATCTTCAATATCCCGGTCAATTCATCGGGAAGATACGTCCTCTGGGATCTGACAATCAGGTTGTGGCAGGAGAACCCGATCTTCGGGAGTGGCCCTGGTGCAAGTCAGAACCTGATCACCGAGCGTTTTCGGGGCGGGATCGCCCACCCCCACAACGAATACCTTCGGCTCCTGGCCGACACGGGAACTCTAGGCTTGACGCTATGGGTGCTCGGCATGGCCGCGTTGCTGATCGGAGCGGTCGGTCGCTTACGCAGAACACAAGTTCCGCTGGAGCGGACGATCCACGGAGCCGCCGTTGCGAGCTTGCTTCTCGTTCTGGTCGGGTCGATCACCGACAACCTGACGATCGCTGTGTTCCACATGATCATGACGGGAACGATGGTGGGTTTCAGCCTGGCGTTGCAGGGTTCTACTCGTGAAGATCGTCGAACAGGTCAGGCCGCTGCCCGAGGACGATCCAACAGAAGCCCGCTGCCACGGGAAGTAGCCACCACCAACTCCCCGTAGCGACACCGAGGCCCGCGCCGACGACGATCAACGTCCCGCCTGCCACACTCCACCAGCTCAGTGTTGTTTTCACTCGCGCATCATGCCGTAACGATCGGCATCCGCGCGCGCCGAGCCGCGCGGCATGACGCGAAGGATTGCGGCGAGACTACGGGGTACGGGCAGGCAGCGGAGGCGGCGGGTTCGGTCCACCGCGGTCTGCGAACTGCTCAAGGAACCGCTCGGCGAGATAGCGGTGGCCCTCGGTGTTGAGGTGGGAGCCGTCGAAATTGGCGTACTGAGGTGAGTTGCCGTCGGTGAACCACCCGTAGGCGAGCGGGTCGATCAGCGGCGTGTCCGACGCCAGCGCCGCAGCCTTGATCGCATTGTTGTTGCGCTCCATGGTGTCGCCGAGCGGCTGAGGTGCCGACGCCGCCATGACCACGATCTGTACCCCCGGCCATGTGTCGCGGGCAATCTGCAGCGTGCTCGCCACCGCATCGGTGATCGCTTGAGTGTCGGGGCGGTAGTCGTTCTGCCCGCCCTGGATGACGAGCACATCAGGTGTAAATCCATTGGCGGCCGACCGAAGTATCCGTTGGTCGTACCGGTTGGCGATGTCGGCCTCGTCGGCACCGCCGCCCCACGTGAAGCCGGTTCCACCGACACCGTCGACTGCCCACGTCGGGTAATTCAGGGCGCGGGCCACGAGGTAAGCCCACCCGTTCTCCCTCTGATCGGCTGCGTTGTATCCCTCGGTGTACGAATCGCCCATGATGAGAAGTGTGGGGTTCTCGGGAACGGTAATCCGATCGAGTCGATTCAGGTTCGGCGTTGCTACTTGCTCGGAGGTGGACAGCCCCTGCATCGGCGTCGTCCGCTGCTTGTCCAAGTAGAGGCCGGCAGCAATGAGCAATATCGCGACGGCAACGGCGGCGATGACGGCGTTGCGGGTGCGGTGCGAAGTCACCTCGGCATCATGCCGTACCGAGCGGTCTCCGCGCCTGCCGAGTCAAGGGGTGGGGCGTCCGTAAAATTCCTGCGACTTCGCTTTGACATCGTCGTTGATTCGATCGACCAGCACGTCGTTGACAGCGAGGTCGATGTCCTCGATGTGAGCGCCCTTCCTGTGGTCGAGCAATGTCACGTAACCGGTATCAGGGTCGATCGAAACGACGTAGATGGGCTCCTCCTTGTCGACCTCGGTAGCCCAATCGCCATCGCTGAGTGTCGACAACGGAACCCTCGTGAACGCCTTGTTCGCCATGGTCGAACAGTACCGCGGCCCCATTCAAGACGCCCATAATGCGAGATATGTTCCTGGACGATCCGTACCACACACGTTCGGTCATGACTTGTAATTCCGCACCGCGAACCACCTGTGCTCCGTGGAACGTGGCCGCCCCGATACACTTCGATCTGGGTCGACCGTAGGTACCCTCCACTATGCGCATCCCTCGCGAAGTGGACACGTCTATCGGCATCTCCTGCGTGCCGGTGTGCGTGGGTGCGCCACCCACCAACCGTGGAGCGGCCGGGTGAGGATCCTCCAGGCCACCAGCGTGCTGACCCCCGACGGTGCGTTCGGTGGTCCGGTGCGGGTGGCCGTCAACCAGGCAACCGCACTGAAGGACCTGGGGCACGACGTCACCCTGTGCGCTGTCTCCTCCGGATTCACGAAAGCACCGACAAAGGTCGACGGGGTTCCGGTCAAGTCCTGGTCGGCCCGCACTGCCTCAAGCAAGGCCGGCTACTCCGGATTGGTAAGCCTTCGACTGCTGCTGTGGATCCTCTTCCGCGCCGAGCGCTTCGACGTGGTCCACGTTCACCTGTCCCGAGACCTCATCACGCTGCCCGCGGCCTGGCTCGCCACGCTGCGCGGAGTGCCCGTCATCGTGCAGAGCCACGGAATGGTCATGCCCTCGACCCGGCGCTCGGCCCGGCGGTTCGACTCCCTGCTCACACGCCGCGTGCTGCGGCGAGCCCACATCTGCTTCTACTCGACCGAGGACGAGCGCACAGGACTGAACGCCGTCGCCGGCGACCATCAGATCGCTCTGCTGCCCGTCCCCAACGGAGTGCCGGTGTCCGCACCGCGACTCGGCGGAACGACGGATGTGCCCACAGTGCTGTTCCTCGCTCGCCTGCATCCCCGAAAGAACCCGCTGATGTTCGTCGAGGCGGCAGCACGGTTGCTCCATGACGGAGTGTCCGCCGAGTTCGTGCTCGTAGGACCCGATGAGGGCGAGGCCGCCGCAGTACGTAGCGCGATCGACGCATCGGGGCATGCCGACTCGATCCGATGGGAGGGCTCGATCTCCCCTGCCGACACCATCGACCGGATGAGGGACGCCGACCTCTACGTGTTGCCGTCCCACGACGAGGCGTACCCGATGACGGTGCTCGAAGCGATGTCGGTGGGACTGCCGGTCATCGTAACCGACAGCTGCGGTCTCGCACCGTTCGTCGAGCAGATGGAGGCAGGCCTGGTGATCGACGCGACTGTCGACGACTTGGCGGACACCATCGAGAAGCTGGTTCGCGACGACACCGCCCGGAAGACCATGGGGCGAAAGGCGCTCGTTGCCTGCCGGGAGCAGCATTCGATGGACACGGTGGCGCACCGCCTTGAGACCACGTACGTCTCGGTGCGGCGCGCGGTGGATCCGTGACTCACTCCCGCAAGGCGTCGATGTTCTCCCGGTACCACTGCACCGTCGACGTGATCCCGTCTGTCAACGACACCTTCGGCTCCCAGCCACTCCCCTTGAGCGTCGACACGTCGAGCAGCTTCCGCGGGGTGCCGTCCGGCTTCGTGGTGTCCCACTCGATCCGTCCCGAGTAGCCGACGGCATCGGCCACGACACCTGCGATTTCCTTGATCGTCTGATCTTCGCCGGTGCCCACATTCACCTGTTGCGGTCCGTCGAAGTTCTCCAACAGGTGCAGGCAAGCCGCCGCCATGTCGCTCACGTGGAGGAATTCGCGACGCGGAGACCCGGACCCCCAGTTGGTCACGGAGTCCGCCCCATCACGCTGCGCCTCGTCGTACCGGCGGATGAGCGCCGGAAGAACGTGCGAGCCCTTCGGCGAGAAGTTGTCCCCCGGCCCGTAGAGATTCGTGGGCATCGCCGAAATCCACGGCAACCCGTACTGACGCCGAACCGCCTGGATCTGCAGGATGCCAGCGATCTTGGCGATCGCGTAGGCATCGTTGGTCGGTTCGAGGAGACCGGTGAGGAGGGAGTCCTCCCGAATGGGTTGGTCCGCGAACTTCGGGTAGATACAGGACGAGCCGAGGAACTCGAGGCGCGGAACTCGCTGTTCGAGGGCCGCGTCGAGGACGTTGACCTGGATCTGCAGGTTCTCGGACAGGAAGTCGACCGGGTAGCTGCTGTTCGCCAGAATTCCCCCGACCTTGGCTGCCGCGAGAATCACCACCTGCGGCCTGGAGGCGCGGAAGAACTCGAAGACCGCAGTGCGGTCCTTCAGATCCAGCTCCGACGACGTGCGCCCGATGAGGTTGGTGAACCCCTGCTCCTCGAAGTGACGCCACAGGGCCGACCCGACAAGGCCGCGGTGGCCGGCGATGTAGACCGGGGCGGAGCGGTCGAGTGCGGCCGGGGTGAACTCGACGCCGTCGGTCATGAAGCGGTCGTCCAATCAGGAAGGTTCGGCTCGTCGATCCACGGCCGACCCTCGTGCTCCAGGGCGGCGATGTCGGCGTCCACCATGATTTTCGCCAGTTCCGGAGTGTGAACCGACGGCTTCCACCCGAGAATGCGCTCGGCCTTGCTCGCGTCACCGACCAGTGCGTCGACCTCGGTGGGTCGCAGGTAACGGTCGTCGAACTTGACGTGCTTCTCCCAGTCCAGCCCCGCATGCTCGAACGCGGTGGTCAGGAAGTCACGCACGCTGTAATTGCCGCCCGTGGCGAGAACGAAGTCCTCGGGCTCGTCGGCCTGCAGCATCCGCCACATTCCTTCGACGTACTCCGGTGCGTAACCCCAGTCGCGGATTGCGTCGAGGTTTCCCATGTAGATGTTCTTCTCGACGCCGGCCTTGATCCGGGCGACCGCACGCGTGATCTTGCGCGTCACGAAGGTCTCGCCGCGACGGGGCGACTCGTGGTTGAACAGGATGCCGTTCACCGCGAAGAGCCCGTAGGCCTCGCGGTAGTTGCGCGTGACCCAGTAGGAGTAGACCTTGGCTGCGCCGTACGGCGACCGCGGGTAGAACAGTGTGTTCTCGTCCTGCGGGGGCGGTGATGCCCCGAACATCTCGGAGCTCGACGCCTGATAGAACCGGCACTTCACGCCGGCGAGACGCACAGCCTCGAGCAGGCGGATCGATCCGATGCCGGTGGTGTCACCTGTGTGCTCGGGCTCGTCGAAGCTGACCCGCACGTGCGACTGCGCGGCGAGGTTGTAGACCTCGTCCGGGTCGATCTGCGACATCAGGGTGATGAGACGAGCACCGTCAGACAAGTCACCATAATGTAGGAACAACTTGGCTTCCGGGTTGTGAGGATCCACATATAGGTGGTCGATACGCGAAGTGTTGAAGGTCGACGAACGCCGAATCAAACCGTGGACTGTATAGCCCTTACTCAGGAGCAGTTCCGCCAGGTACGAACCATCCTGGCCAGTAATTCCGGTGATCAAAGCCTTCTTCACGACACCTCACATCTTCACGACAAAACGGACAAATTACTGTTGGGCCGACGACGCTGAGGCGATGCACTGCTTGGATTCTGCGTCGACCCGAGCCGGCAAAACTTTACACACGAGCAGGCCGGCCCGCTCACCGAGTTATCCGGGCTCCAGTGCACCACCGCGCCAGCGCGCAACATGTTTTAGTCACCGATAGCATCGGGGCGTGGCCGCCGAATCTGCGCCCGATAGCCTTGACCTGAACACCGACCTGTCCTAACACACGGAAGACCGAAATCGACAGTGAAGCGAAGGCAAATGCAAGAGCCAGCTGTATCCGTCGTCACCGCAGCCTTCAACGCCGAGGCAACGCTCCACGAGTGCATCCGTTCGATTCAGTCGCAAACGTTGCCCACGTGGGAAATGCTGATCGTCGATGATGCGTCGACCGATGACACAGCCGATATCGCTGACAACTACGCCCGAAACGATCGTAGGATACGAGTTATTCGCAACGAGGCCAACGTTGGATCTGGCCGCAGCCGCAACATTGCGATCGACAATGCATCTGCGCCCTACATCGCTGTAATGGACGCAGACGATTTGTCAAAGCCCCGCCGACTAGAACTCCAGCTTGATTTTATGAACGTCAACAGGGACGCAGTTGCCGTTGCCGGACAGCTTGAGGAATTCGGCGTGTGGGGGGGTCCCGAAGTGTCAAGGTGGCCGACCGACTACGACACGATCCGTCAACTTCAGCGGTCCGAGAAGATGCCGTTACCGCATCCGTCAGCATTCTTCGACAAATCTCGCCTCGTCGCCGCAGGAGGGTATGACGAGTTCTGCCGAAGAGCTCAGGATTATGCCTTGTTCCTTAAGTTAGGCGAAGCGGAGATGCACTGCATCGACGAAGTCCTCGTGTCGTACCGAACTCAAAGACCTATCTCACTGAGATATGCCGTTGACAGCGGGCGTTACGGTGCGCTCGCCCGTCAGCGGTCACTGCGTGGGGCCATATCGGAGCGCCCGAACCATCTGCCAGCGTCTCTGTTGACCGATGCACGATCAACCTTGCAATGGGCTCGCAGAGCGCTCCGCGAGCGAGGCTGAAGAATCTGAACGACTCAATACAAACAACTTTACGCGATAGATAGAATAAGTGAACGAACGAGGCCGTGATGATCAGCAAAAGCAGACGTGAGCGCAACATTCCGCCGGTGAACAGAAACGTCTCCGAACTTATCGTCGCCGACTATTACGCGAGGCCAAAAACATCTACGCTTGGCGGCGTGAACAAAAGCAGGAACGACTGGCTGACACAGCTCGGTCGGCACTGCCGCGAGGTTCGTGTTATCGATTCATTAGGCGGGTTCACGGCGAATACGACCGCCATTCCAAATGCCACACACCTCGTGATCCCGCATTTTGGCCGGGGACGGGCGTCACTCCTCCCACGCCCGCTCGCATTCGCTAAAGCGATAGCCTCCTGTGATCTTCTTTACATGCACGAAGGTTGGACAGCCAGCGGGCTCGCTGCTGCTCTAATCGCAAAATTCCAGGGAGTCCCATACATAGTCAAGCCGCACGGCGTTTATGAGCGCGAAATCGTAAAAACTTTGAAACCGTTTCCTGGGCGTAATATTATTGAACGGTTCGTGCTGCATTCCGCGCTCGCAGTACACGTTTTTTTCGAGACCGAAATCGAGCAAGTGCACGCCATTGCCCCACGGGCTAAAACAATAGTTGCAGTGACCGGGTTCAACCCGACGCAAGTAATTCGAACTACGAAGCCCCAAAATTCGTACGTTTCCTGGCTTGGCCGTTATGATGTACACCATAAAGGAATTGACATATTGTTTGAGGCTCTCTCGCGACTCGGGGTCGACGACAGCGTTCATTTAATCATGGTTGGACAAGATTATAATGGCGGTAGGCGCGCCACTGAGGACTTGGCCGACAAATACAATATTCGGCATCTCGTCGATATTCGCGGACCACTGCCCCAAGATGAAGCCCTCCAATTCGTCGCCAATTCAATCGGCTTCGTGCACACCCCCAGATGGGAGTCGCTGGGAAGAACAGTTGTGGATAGCCTGCTGCTCGGAGTTCAGACCGCTGTCGCCACTACTGCACACGTCGGGCGACTGATGCAAAGCGAAGGAGTGGGGAAAACCTTCGCACTCGATCCCGATTCGATCGCACAAAGCTTGCGAGAAATAGCCGAACACCCGAGCGGCGACGCCACTGCTCAAGCCTGGGCACGTGATTACTTTTCCTGGCAGAGTTCGATGCCAAGATGGGCCGTTCAACTCGATACGCTGCTCGCACGGTGACCGCTCATCAAGTCCAAAGACCAACTTGCGCCGAAAACTAAGTGGGATGAGCACAGCATGCCGATTGCCAGAGTGTCCAGGCGCTGCCATCCCGACAGCGCCGGCGCCAAATACTCTGCAAGATTAGAGCAAGTTAAGGGGGCGTTATGAAGGACATGGGTAGCGAGCAGTCGGCTGTGCGTTCACAGGCCGAGGTCGGCTCAGTGCAGTTCGAAGTTTCCTCGCTTCAGAACGCCGTTGACGAGGTTTTGAGGTTGGCAAAGCAGCACTCGCCGACACCGGTGCGGCTTGCTAATGCCTACTGTGTGGCACTCGCACAGCGAGATGACGCATACATGCACCTGTTGAACGGACCCGGCTATACGTACCCCGACGGAACACCTGTCGTCTGGTTTATGCGGCGCAGCAATCGAAACGACCCACGCCCCGAACGCGTCAGAGGTCCCTCGCTTTTCGAGGAATGCCTGTCGAGAGGCCGCGATAGCGGTGTCCGACACTTCTTCGTCGGAACAACCGATTCGACATTGTCTGCACTCGTCGACAATGTATCCGAACGATTTCCCGGCACTGCCATCGCAGGAACTTACGCACCGAAGTTCGCACCGGTTGATGAATCGATGTTATCTGACGTGGCAACACAAGTTGCGCTAGCGAGCCCGGATGTCGTCTGGGTGGCGCTTGGCACCCCAAAGCAAGATTTTCTTGCGGCGGCCCTCGCTGTCCGCAGCGAACGGACTTGCGTCGGAGTCGGCGCAGCTTTCGACTTCTTAGCCGGCACCAGCGTCGAAGCCCCGCGGTGGGTACAAAATTCGTCGTTCGAATGGCTTTTCAGACTTATGGTAGAGCCCAAGCGACTTTGGCGACGCTATTTCTTCGGAAACCTCGCCTTCCTTAGTGCTGCGATACGTCAGACAAAGGTGGGCCGGTGAAGATCGCCGTAATACACAGCTACTACTCCTCGTCTCAGCCGAGTGGCGAAAATAATGCCGTAGACGACCAAATCGCTAGACTTCGCGACACCGGACACGACGTGAAGCTTATCTACCGACAATCACCGGAGTCAGACGCGTCGCCATTTTATAAGATCAAGTCGGCTATCAGTGCCGCCGGCATCTACGGTGCGGACCCAAGACGGGAACTTGAAAAGTTTCAGCCAGACGTAGTCCACGTGCACAACCTTTTTCCGAACTGGGGCCACCAGTGGCTCGGAGAATGGGCGGATAGAACCGTCGCGACCGCGCACAACTTTAGATCTGTGTGCGCTGCCGCCACCCTTTGGCGCGATGGTCAGCCATGTGCGGCGTGCCCCGAACAGGGTAGTCATAACGCTATCAAGCACGCCTGCTATCGCGATTCGCGGGTTGCGAGCATTCCACTCGCGATAGCAACTAGGGGGGCAGGTAAGCATGCCTCAACGATGACGAAGCCGGCGGCGATAATAACCCTGAATCCAGCTGCTCGCCGAAAGTTCCAACAACTTTTTCCAAAGGCCAACGTTTGGTGTGTACCGAATTTTATCGAACACTCGCAGCCTATGGGTACGAAACGACACGGATTTGTGTACGCTGGTCGACTGACCAAAGAAAAAGGAATAGAGGGCCTCCTCGAAAATTGGCCAACAGATTTTCACCTCTCGATTTATGGCAACGGCCCCCTCGAACCCATCGTGGTTCAAGCCGCCCAACGAGCCCCGAACATTCGATACTTCGGAACCAGACCGAGACCCGAGGTGCTCGAAGCCCTCACACAGGCCAGCGGACTTGTTCTGCCGAGCCTCTGGCCCGAGGGCGTGCCCACCGTCGCAATCGAATCACTTTCCGTCGGCACTCCGGTCATTTGCTCGCGCAATGTTGCATCTGTCGACTTCCTGACAAACGTTGACTCCGGCGCATCGATCGATCCAGACAATGCGGATCAGTTACAGGACGCGCTCGCAGGCGAATCCGTTGTCGGTTCATCGGCTACCCAGGCTGCGAGAGCGCTCTATGAACAAAATTTCACGCCGCAAGTCTGGTCATCCCGCATCGAAGAAATCTACAATCGGGTCCGAGCAGGTACATCCTGACCACCACAAGTCCGCAGGTTAGGCCAGCGTCGCTCAACCTTCGCCGCGTTCACTCGACGTCGGTCGGATCGCAGCATTGCAACCACTGCGCTGGAACCGATTCGCAGCGGGGACTGAGGCGGTGAAAGGTCCGTTATCAGCTCGACCCTGACGGCCACTGGACAGCATTGGTCATTCAATTGGCCGAAATTTTGGCATGTAGCCCAAAAATTTGCTGGCCAGGTATACGCTGAACAGCTGAGAAGTTCAAGTTCAACACGCTAAATTACGAATCAGACAAAGCCGTCTGCCAAAAAATTTCACGCAAAATTTACATGCGCGGACACACGAACGGAGTCAAGCATGGCGAGGGTTTGTGTGGTCACTGCTGCGCACAATGCCCAGTCTACGATTGGAGCAGCGATCGAGTCGATACTGTTGCAAACATTTGAAGACTGGGAGATGATCATCGTTGACGATGCTTCGTCGGATGACACTGTTTCCGTAGTGTCCGCCTATTCGACTTCCGACCCGCGAGTGAGGCTCTTGCGGTCTCAAAGAAACTTCGGCGCAGCCGCGGCTCGTAACTTAGCTATCCAATCTACGTCAGCCGAGTACATTGCAGTGATGGATGCTGACGATTGGTCGTTTCCCAATAGGCTAGAAATTCAAGCCAGCTTTCTCGATAACAATTTGACTGTCGTCGCAATTTCAAGCCAACTGAGCGAATTTGGACATTGGGGCGGCCCGATAGTGTCACGTTGGCCAACCGACCCGAAAGTCATCAAAACGCGCCAAATTAGGCTACGTATGCCTATACCGCACCCGTCATGCATGTTCAGGCGATCCAGAATATTGCAGGTTGGGGGATATGACGTTGCATGTAGACGAGCAGAGGATTTCGCTCTTCTGCTGCGACTTAGAGACGACAACGTCGCCTGTGACGGGAACGTTTTGGTTGCTTACCGCACCGCCCGACCAATAAGCGTCAAGTACGCCATAAAGGGGGGGCGGAATGGCAAGTTGGCGGTAGATAGAAACATATCACAACTTGACGTTTACGCCCCGACATCGTTCCCGCGATCCTTTTGGACTGATTTTCGGTCCTTTGTCGGGTGGCTCAAAAGGTTCGCATCTGAGAGAAAGAGGGTCGCCTGCCGTGATTACAGCCGAATCCGTAGGTCTGACCCGACCTCGCGTCGAGAAGTTGGCTGACGCAAGCTAACGATAAGCGCATCCCCGCGCGACAGACACACTCTGCTACTGGGTTCAGTCCCGCCCGTCTGTAACCTGCGCGTGCAAGAGAACGTACGCGTGCGAACGGTTCGTCATGCTGCGAACCAGACTTACGAGTACATGCTGGCGTGGGTTGCGATGCTGTAACGAGCCACGATGGCTGTAGGGGACTAAGATTGCCTCAGAGAGCGCGAGAAATAGGCGCTGCTGTTCCGAAACACGATTAAGTGACGCGAATACTTAGTGAGGATGCAATGGCTGACGCGTACAAACAAACAACAACAGACTCAAAGGTGCAAGAGCTCGCACAGAGTGCAGACAACATGCATCTCCATCGAATTCGCGTGTCCGTAGTTTCCATTTCATTTAATGACCCTGAAGGACTCCAACACACTATCAAAAGTGTAAATTCACAGATAGGAATGTTCGACCTTGAGCACATTGTGGTCGACGGGGGATCACCAGGTATTTCGTCCACACTAGAGGGTTACTCGTCCACGGAGGAGCGGCGGTTCATCGCTATCAGCGAGCCAGATGAGGGACGGTATGATGCGATGAACAAGGGTATTGATCGGTCCTCGGGTGATTTAGTGTGGTTCATGCATTCAGGGGACGCCTTTGCGCGACGAGATTCGATTCAGACCGTGTTGGACACGCTTGATAGCGAAAGTGGCCTCGACAGCGTGCGCGACACGTGGGGGTACGGATTCGCCAGACTCTACGACTCCCAGAAGAAGTTCAAGGGGGTCTTCGGCCACGCTCCCTTCAATTTGAAGCGTTTCTCGTTAGGTGGAAAGTCGATACCACATCAAGCAGCGTTCTTCGGCACTGACCTTCTCAAACGTATTGGGCGCTACGATTTACAACATGGATTGGCCGCTGACCAGCTTTACATGATGAAGTGCGCGATCGATACCGATCCGGTAGTTGTCGATGATTTCCTTTGCGACTTTGACATCACGGGCGCCGGAACGGCGCGGCCGGCGTGGCATCACTTCAAAGATATGCGAGACGCACGTCGCGTCGCAGGACTCGTTTTGGCGAATCGAACCGTGGACGATATCGCAACGCTCGCTTTGACCGGGGTGATGATGGCAAAAGAGATCGCTGTGAAATCTGCTAACTTTTCTGGGACCAGAAAATGAGCGCCCGCGAGCTTAAACCATCTCTTCGGGGTGACGGAGTTTGGATTCGGTGACGGCGAGTTTTTCGTTACCTGTGGGTGGTCATGCTGTACAACATATTCACGTAGTAGAGATCTTGAACAATCAGGGCCGGGCCCCCGGATGTGTCAAGAATCGACCTTTCCTCGCCGGACAAACCCTAGGCGAGGACATAAGCGATCGGGAGCTCGATGAACGTTGAACCGAAAACCCACTCTACGAAGGAAGAGTGCTGGCCGACACGATCGTCGTTGCCCGAGTTCATAAGATCAGACTTACGTGCCAATCGCCGTAATCCAAAAATGCAAATCGTACTGACTCTTTTGCGGGTCACCCAATTTGCGATGGGTTGTCGCGACAAGCCGCGTAAACTCTCGTATCCTTTGATCGTCGCATACCGAATGCTGACCGAAGTCTTGTTATCTCTCGAGATCCGTCCGAAGACCATCATCGGCCCCGGCTTCGCCATACATCACGGATTCGCTGTCGTCCTCAATGATGGTTGCGTTCTAGGAAAGAACGTCACTGTGCGCCAATCGACCACAATTGGACACAACGCACCGGGGGGCGGGTGCCCTGTGTTGGAGGACGGGGTGGAGCTCGGAGCCAACGTGGTTGTCATCGGCGACGTCACCATAGGTAGAAACTCAATAATCGGCGCGGGCAGTGTTGTGACAAGGTCGGTGCCCGCTGGGCACGTCGCCAAGGGCAATCCAGCGAGGGTGACGCCGAAGTAAGCGCCGTTAATCCAGAAGAATCCGAATATCCGTCGATAAGGACACAGGCTGAAGATGTCACGCGTAAAGATCAGCGACACATCCCTATTGGGCCAGCTTGCCAGGGTCGGAACGTTTAGACTTCTTAGCCTGGCGGCCGGAGCCCTGTCGGGTACGGTCGCTGCTTGGATCCTGGTCGATCGATTCGGTGCCAGCGGGTTCGCAATTTTCACGCTTCTCAGCTCGTTACTGATCATGCTGCCTTTTGCGGACCTCGGGCTAGGTGTTGCGTTGCTGAATGCAGCTTCTGACGCCGCCTCTGGTCGGTTGCATCTGGATCAGTTTCGTCGTTACTATTTAGGCGTGCGGAGCTGTCTCTTCAAGATTTCCGCTGTCCTCGTCGTCTTGAATATCACTGTGTGGGCCACAGTCGGATGGCCAGCTCTTCTGGGCATAAGCGACAAGTCTGTCCAAGCGAACTTCGCTTGTTTTCTCATCTTTTTTTCGATAGCAGTCTGCTTGCCGGCGGGGACGGGTGCACGCCTTTTGCAAGGAGACGGCCGCATGGACGCCGTGACGCGAATCGCTATCTTGAATCCTGTAATTCAGATGACTGCGATAGTGCCTATCGCGCTGGTTGCGAACTCGGCCGCGCAAGTAGCCGTGCTCCCAGCTGTTGCATTCGTACTGGTTGCCCTCGCGACCGACCGTGCTGGGCGCCGTGGATTTGGACAGTTGCCTATTCCGCTTCCGTTCTTGGCGTTTCGAGCTCCCGCTGGGTTCGAGATAAGAACGCTTGTAGGACAGTCCGTTTCTTTCCTCACGATCTCGATTGGACTCGTGGTTGCCTTCCAGTTTCAACGAATTATACTCGCGCATTCCAGCACTGACACCGAGCTTGCTCAGTACTCGCTTGTGGCTCAATACCTTGTTCCAGTCTTGTCTGTGGTAGGCGTCATCGCACAAGCGCTGTGGCCGGTCTACCGATCACGGATGGGCGAAATAGACATCCGTACGCTGAAGAAACATGTAGCGGTGTTCATCGGATTGGGCGTCGTCGGCAGCGTGACGCTCTGCCTCGGCGTCTTCATTGTGTCAATGTACTTACTCTCAGGTGAGGTGCCGGTCTCGCCGTTGCTCATGGTGGCAGCTTCTGTTTATGTAATTGCGTTCGCCGCGCATCAGCCCAGCGCAATGGTTTTAAGTCACAAGGATGGCTTGCGGGGCCAGGCCGTGCTTGTCACACTGATGGCACTGGTTTCGCTGACAGCCACGCTTCTTACCGCGAAGTCCTACGGAGCGATGGGTGCGTACTTCTCCATCGGTCTGGCAGTCGCAATCGTCCAGCTCGGCCCTACCTACATCTTCGCGCGACGTTATATCCGATTAAGTCAGCGCAATGCAGCCATTTTTGGGAAAAGTGTGTTGGGTTAACAGTCTGATCCACCAGCAAGTTCGAGCCCATGGCGACTGGGCGGCACCTATTCGAGCACGCCGGCCGCCAATAGTGTGAGCTCCGTATTCGCTGGGCGTCGCAATCTGGCGCCTTACTGGATTTGACAATAACGAAAGCGCGTTGCCGCACCATGTTGACTCGAGAAATAACGTTAAGAACGACCCCGTCGCACCAAAGCGCCCGAAGCTACCCCGGGTTTCTATCTTCCGCGTATAACTCCGGCTTGCCGCCCCCTGGTTCGCAACTGCAAACCAGGGGGCGGCGCATTTCGGCGCAAAATTGGGCATTACCGATCGGACACAACAATATCTGGAACATCACTTATATTGCTGATCGAATGCCTGTCTCGATGATTCCGGGTGTAAATTACTTTACTCCTCTCACTAATGCATGCGAGCAGTGGATGCTTTGCCATCCCGGCACCTCACGACACTCGATCAAGCGACTGGGTCCACGTAAACCTGGGACACCTTATTTACTCGTGGATTCGACGCCTTTGGGATATTTGCAACAAGAGAATTTTGTTCAACATGCCGCCCGGAAGACCTCGAGATGGCGCGCGCTCGGCGATTGCAAATATTACTTCGATTGACTCTCCATATTTTCCACTCCGGAGGCCCCCTCCATCCAGCCGCATTGCGTCCCTTGCATCCCCTTAACGGTTCGAAGGGCCGTTCCTTGGCAGTTGACCCGAAACCTGAACAGCGGTTCCGTCCCCGGCGGCATCGGTCACGCCGGGAGCCAGAACGCCTTGGCTACCACCGAGCCGTGCAATCAACTTGCCATCACGAGCTCAGTGCCAGAACTGCGTCGACGGCTGTCTGCGAATACCCGCTTCGGGTGTGGCGCACGCGCGTGACTTCGGTACCGAAAATCGCTGCTGCCCGGCCGGTCGACCGGTCAGCAGTACATTCTTCGAGTCGCGCCTGACGGACCCGCCCCGTGTCGGATCCGGTTGAAAACTGAGCATGTAATCCGGTCGAAAAGTGAGCACTCATCTCGACGATTGAGGAGTGATCACTGTGGAGGACTGGGCGTTGATTCGTCGGTTGCATGGCTCGGAGGGGATCTCGCAGGCGGAGATTGCCCGCCGGTTGGGGCTCTCGCGCAACACGGTGGCGAAGGCGGTGAAGTCGTCGGGTCCGCCGCAGTACGAGCGGGCGCGGCCGACTGAGTCGGCGTGGTCGCGGGTGGAACCGTCGGTGCGGACGTTGTTGGCGGCGTATCCGTCGATGCCGACGACGGTGATCGCCGAACGCATCGGGTGGCGTGGTGGCCGGTCGTGGCTGTCGGAGAACGTCGCGCGCGTGCGGCCGGAGTACGCGCCGGCCGATCCGGCGGACCGGTTGGTGCATCTGCCGGGTGAGCAGGTGCAGTGCGATCTGATGTTCCCCGGCCATCTCGTCCCCGATCATGCCGGTGTGCTGCGCAGCTTTCCGGTGTTGGTGATGGTCGCGACGTACTCGCGGTTCATCGCCGCGGTGATGCTGCCGTCGCGGATCACCGGTGACCTGCTCGCCGGAATGTGGCAGCTGATCTCCGCCCCCTTCGGTGCGGTGCCGCGAACATTGTTGTGGGACAACGAAGCCGGGATCGGGAGAGGAGGGCGATTGGTATCGGGTGTGCCCGGTTTCTGCGGCACCCTCGCCACGAAGTTGGTGCAGGCCCCGCCGTACGATCCGGAAACGAAAGGTGTCGTCGAACGCGCCAACGGATACCTGCGGTCCTCGTTCCTGCCGGGTCGCACGTTTTCCTCACCTGCTGACTTCAACGATCAACTGGCGCAGTGGTTGTCGACCGCCAACGCGCGCACTCACCGGGTGACCCGGCACCGTCCGGCCGACGTCCTGGCCGAGGATCGGGCGGCGATGGGACCACTGCCGCCGATCGGTCCGACCGTCGGCACGAGCGTCGCAACGAGGCTGGGCCGCGACTACTATGTCGCGTTCGGCGGGTCGTCGTATTCGGCGCACCCGGACGCGATCGGGAGATTGATCACCGTCACCGCAGACCTGCACCGGATCGGGGTGCTGTGCGAGAACACGGTGGTGGCCGATCACCCCAGGCTCTGGGGAACTGGCGGTCTACTCACCGACCCCGCCACCTGGCGGCAGCGAAAGTGCAACGAGCGCAGTACAACACGATCCGCCGCGACGGTGGCGGGTCGGTACCGGTCGAGGTGGAAGTCGCCGACCTCGGTGCCTACGACACCGCGTTCGGGACCGGGGAGGTCGCCTGATGGCCGCCCGGCAGTCCGCCGCGCCGGCGCCGTCGGAGGCGGACAAGATCATCGCCCATCACGCGCGGGCATTGAAGGCGCCGCGGATCAGCTCCGAGTTCCACCGCCTCGCCGAACAAGGCCGCGACGCCGGCTGGTCCCTCGAGGACTACCTCGCGGCGGTTCTCGCCGCGGAATCGAATGCTCGCGCCGAATCCGGAGCCCGGCTGCGCATCAAGGGCGCCGGATTCCCGGCCATCAAAACGGTCACCGACTTCGACTTCACCTCCCAACCCGGCGTCGACCGCGCACAGATCGCCCGACTCGAAGGCGGTGGGTGGCTCTCCGAAGCTCGCAACGTGGTGCTCCTCGGCCCACCCGGCACCGGCAAAACGCACCTCGCGACGGCGCTCGGTATCGCCGCCGCCCACACCGGTCACCGCGTGGCCTTCGCATCGGCGACAGGGTGGATCACCCGACTCGCGCACGCACATAGGTTGGGTCGCTTGGATTCCGAACTCAAGAAGATCTCCCGCATCGGGCTGATCGTGATCGACGAGGTCGGGTACATCCCGTTCGACACCGACGCGGCGAACCTGTTCTTTCAGCTGGTATCGAGCCGCTACGAGATGTCCTCCCTCGTGCTGACCTCGAACCTGCCGTTCGCCCGATGGGGCGACGTCTTCGGCGAAGCCACCATCGCCTCGGCGATGATCGACCGCATCGTGCACCACGCCGACGTCATCGCCCTCAAAGGCACCAGCTACCGCATCAAACACACCGCGATCGAGTCACTACCTTCCGTCACCGCCGACCGTGAGGCACACTCGACCACCTAGAACCTGCTCACTTTTCGACCGGAACAATTGCTCACTTTTGGACCGGAGCCGACACCCCGCGTCGAAACGGCCCAGGACCGACACACTTAGGTACCGGGCCGTTCGGCATAAGACTGTCGCCACAACGCTACAAGCCGCCGATGCCCGACCTCGGGGCTCGTCGACAGCCCGCGGTGCCATGCGATTTCCGACAACTCGCCGATCTGTATGCGTGAAGGCCCGTTCTCGGAGAATATACTTTTTCCGGGGAGCGAACGTGCGCCGAGAACGCCCGTTGTGCGTTTCTCAAGCGGATCAAAGCGCATCCACCCGATTCCATGCACACCGTTCCAAAGTGTCCAGAGACCTCGCTTGTTCACCATTCGCGGATCGAGTCGCTGACACCCGTTGAGTGAGATACGGTGGGGCACGCAATCCGCTGAACAGGAGCTATGTCGAATAAGATGCCCTCGCCCAAACGCGTGATGAATGGGACAACGATCGGAATATCGGCAAAAACGCAGCCTCAATACCGTTCTGCGACTGCGTTCCCGCAACGATATTAATTCGAGCCCCATCGGACCGGACGGCAAAGGACTGCAGTTGAAAGGAATGGACGGAGACCCGGTGGTGCCGTCGTCGTTAGTCATGACCGCCTCGACGGGCCACACCGACACGGCGGCATCTGCTCCGGTGCGCCGACCCCCGGGAGATACATGAGCAGCCTTGCATCCCAGGCTGCCACCGTGCTCTCCGGCCGGTCGGTCATCCGCTTGGCGCAGTTCTCGACGCTGATCATCCTCGTTCGGACACTCAGTCCCTCCGAGTTCGGTTGGTTCGGGATTCTGACGTCCGCGTTCGCGCTGGTCGGGATGCTGGGCAGCTTGGGCCTGCGGCAGTCATTCGCCTACGAGATCGCTCACGGCACACTAACCCCGCATCAGGCCGTGGGAACCACACTCGCGATTCTGCCGCTCCTCGTCGTTCCGTCTGCGCTCGTCGTGTCGCTGCTCTACGCAGATCGCATCCCCGGTTTCGGCCTCAACGCCGGCGTGGCCATCGTGTGTCTCGGGGTCGCATCGGCAATCTCGATCACGTTGACCCAGGGAGTGTTCCTCGGTACCGGCCAGATCCGATCGTTCACCGTCAGCGAGGCGCTGCCTCACCTCATCGTGTGCGTGGTCGTCCTGTTTCTGTTCGTCAACGATCTCGTCACGCTGACCGCGGCACTGTGGATACAAGCGGGGGTGGGGCTGGCCACGCTGCCGATCGGCTACCTCATGGCGCTCGGGCGGAGCGGCCGAATCCGCGCCAACGTCGCTCGCCTCGTTCCGATGGTTCGGTTCGGGCTGGTCTTCGCCTTCAATCTGTTCGCGATCATGCTCTGCTACCGCATCTCCATGTTCGTCATCGGCCACTTCGTCGGTCCTGACGCGGCGGGCCAGTACTTCGCTGCATTGCGCATCAACGAGATCTTTCTGGAAGTGGCATCTGCGTTGGGGATGGTCTTGTTCTCGAGCTCGGCGAGGAACTCCACGAACGTGTCCGCGGTCGTTGCGCAGACCGCGCGCATCTCGGCCGGCCTGTTCTGGTTCTTCGCCGTGATAGCGGCTGTGGTGGCCCTCCTGGCGCCGCTCCTCGTGCCTCTGCTGATGGGGAATCAGTACGGGGACGCGGTTGTGCTGCTGCAAGTACTCGCCATCAGTCTGCCGGCGACTGCGGTGTGCAAGACGATCTATCCCAGCCTCGCCGGACTGGGCAAGGCCTCCTTCGGCACCCCACTCGTGGTCATCAGCCTGATCGTGAACACCGCGATGGCGATAGCCCTGGTTCCCACCATGGGCGCGATCGGCGGGTGCATCGGACTCATCGGGGGTCAGTACGTACTGATGGTTCTGTACGTCGCGCGCTGTCGCCGGACGTACGGGGTGCGCATCACGCAGTTCTTCGTACCGGACTTCACCACGGCCTGGCGCTTCGTGCGCCGCACGAACACGGCCACCGAGCAGCATACGAACGAGACGGGTGGCAACTGAATGCCTCGCAACACCGCACTGGCCACCGACAACGTCGGAGTTCCGGACCGTTCCCAGCAGCACTTCGCTCCGGACGGCACCATGCTCACCATCCGCACGGTCATTTACCACCTCTACGTGGCCTGCGTTCTCGGCGCCAACGCGGTGATTCTGATTCCGCAGGGAGGTGGCGGCGGTTCATTGTTCCAGCTGAGCTGGATCGCACTGCTCGGCGTGTCCGTACTGGCGCTGCTCACCATCCAACATCACAACGTCCCGAACCTGCTGTTCGCGCTGTCGTTCTGCACCTTTGTCATGGTGTCCGCGATCTGGTCGGTGAACCCGACGTCGACGCTGACCTACGGCTCACTGCTGTGCGGGAACATTGCCGTCGCATACATGATCAGCTGCGACTACGGTTTCGCCCGCGCACTTCGCCTGCTTTCTCGCGTCATTCTGACGTTGACAGTCCTGGGCCTGGTTGCGTACGCCGCACGTCTGTCGTTCGCCTTCTACTTCGACCACCAATCACGCGCGAACCTTTTGGGGCTGCAGCCTCTTCGCGGATTCTTCCCGCACAAGATCACCGGCGGTCTGTATGCCGTTCTCGGACTGATCTTGACGGCCCGCCTGCACAGCGGGGTTCCCCGTCTCGCGGCGATTGCCGTCTCCACGGTGTTCATCGTCCTTACCGGTTCTGCCACGGCGCTCGTCCTCGGTGCGGTAGCCGTGTTCGTTCTCATCGGCGTCCACACAGCCGTCCGCAGTTCGATGCGGCCCAGCGTGTTCTTCACACTCGCCTCCGTGGTCATCTCTGCGACCGGCTTCACAGTCGCGGCAAATCGCACAGCCGTTCTGGACTCGCTGGGCCGGGACGACACCCTGACCGGACGGACGTATTTGTGGGAGTACGGCTTACGAACGTGGAGTGAGCGGCCGATCCTGGGCTGGGGTTTCAACGGCTACTTCGAATCCGGGCTGTCGGACTACATCAGGAACATCGGGGTGTTCGCCAACTACGACGTTCCGCACTTTCACCAGGCCTACATCCAGACGATGGTGGACCTGGGGCTGATCGGGCTCGTCGTACTGGTCGTCATGATCGCGTTCTGTCTGTACGCGAGCTACGACTGCGCTCTCTCTCGCGGCGCCGACATCGGAATCGCCGCCTTCGCTCTGACCGCGGTTATCGCGGTGGCGGGCTTCGTCGTGTACGTGACGATCGACTACAACCACTTCGCCACGTTCTCGCTCTTTCTGCAGTTCTTCTGCCTGCGGAAGCTGCGGGGAGCGTCGGCGTCGACTGGACGATGACGATCGGCCAGGCCCCGACTGGGGCCTGGCCGATGGATCCACCGTGGTGGAGCGTCTCGACACCCGTCACGAACGCGAGTGATGTACCCCGAGTTCGGTGGGGAACGCCGAGATCAACGACGCGCATTCCCACGTCGGTATCGCCTCGCCACCCATCCGTACCGCGTCTTTCGCGTCCCCGGCCGGCTCGAAGCTTCCCCGCCCCGTCCCCCGGTAGTAGTCCTCGTATTCGAACAAGGACGAAGTCTTCGGCGTGATCAACCGCGCGGGGATCCCGTATGCGTCCGCCAGTACCAGACCCTGCAGTGAACTCGTCACCACCAGCTCACTGCCCAGAATTCGCCGCCGAATGTCCGCAAACGGCCAGTGCGGCAACGCTGCGTGCACGTTGTGGCGGTACGCCTTCGCGTCGTGGACATCGGGGATCACCGTGTAATCCCAACGCTTGCAGCGTTCTCGCCACGTCGCAGGCCACAGCTCGGCCACCAACAGCGCCGGATCTCCGAATACCTCCGGCACCTCCGCACCTCGCTCGCGCAACCACGCTGCGGTCATCGGACCGCGGACGGCCCGAACGTCCACGCCGGAGTAGTCGGCGTCGGGCCCGGTCGGTCTGCCGGTCACACCCGAACCCCACACCACGTCCCCGGACCGCGCCATCTCGACAACCGATCCCCCACCCAGCAGCCGCCGGGTGGGTCCTGTCGTGACGTCGAGACCGCGCATACGCGCGATCTCGTCCACGATCATCGGACTCAGCAGGTCTCCGAATGTGCTCCTGCGCCTCAGAAGCTGCGCAAGCAGCGCGCCTACACGACACCTTTTCCGTGGTGGAGTTCCGCACACCAACTCCACGCCAGTCATCGCGTTGCCGATTCACTCGCCGCGTTGGTGGCGGGCGATGCAACCTGACGGAGTCGATCCGGGGTCTCTCGGATACCCGACAGTCCCACCACCAGGGCGGCCGGGCTGGGCGCGTTGTGCCGCAGCATCTTCAGCGAGGCCATCACCCCACGCAGATCGCGGTTCGCCGTCGCGGTGCGCAGCAACTGGGTCGCGACGAAGTCGCCGCGGGCCTTGGAGTCCAACTCCCCCGCGTGGCGGTCCCACCACTTCTCGCTCGCCTGCCGGTTGCGCGTCACGGAGATCGACGACGCCGACCCCTTCTGTACGTGCACCAACGGCGCCCCGCAGAACGCGAACTCGGCCTCCGGATCGGCCATCAGCCGAATCACGAAGTCCCAGTCCTGGTGCTTGGGCAACGCGTCGTCCCAGCGCACCCGCTGCGCGAGCGTCGTCGCCGCGAGGATGGTGCTCGACTGCAGGTAGCCGTACCCGTGCCGTAATCGCGGCCGGCGCACCAGGTACGACGCCACGGACTCCCGCTCGGGGTCGAACGGCACCTCTGGCAACACCCGGTGCCGATCACCGTCGACGAAATCGACGGCCGTGAAGCACAACGTCGCCCCCGTGCAGGTCACCATCTCCAGTTGTTGCTCGAGTTTGTCGGCGTCCCACCAATCGTCGTCGTCCAGGAACGCGACGTACTCCGTGTCGGTGAGGTCGAGGCCGATGTTCCGAGCCGCCGCCCCACCGACGCGTCCTGTGGTGACCACGAGGACGGCGTCGCCGCTTTCCAGGTCACTGCCGAGCATGTCGCGCACGATGTCCTCACGGTCCGGGTCGTCGAGGACCAGGATCACCGCCGCGTCCACCGTCTGGTTGCGCACGCTGCGATAGGCGCGGAACAGTTCCGGCCTCCCGATGGTGGGGATGACCACGCTGACGCGAGTACTCATGTGTCCGTCACCTTTCCGGTGTCGTGGTGTGTGCGCTTCGGCGCCGGTCTCGTACCGCGCCGGCCAACATCCAGGGCTCGACCAGGTAGCGGTGGGCGAGGCGTCGGGGATCGTGCGCCAGGCGGTAGAGCCACTCCGCGCCGATGCGCCCCAACCACCGCGGCGCGGTCCGCTGCTCCCCGGAGAGCTGGTCGATGGCACCACCCACGGTTGCCACCACGGCCGCGGGCAGACGGTCCCCGTCGGTGACGAGCAGCTCTTCCTGCAGCGGCATGCCGAGACCCAGCAACACCAGATCGGGGGCGAAATCGTGCAGCTCGTCGAAGTCGTTGCGACGCAGCGTCTTCACACCGTCGTACCCGTCCCACCCCCGAACGACGAAGCGCGGATCCACCCGCTGCAACCGTCTGCACGTGCGGGCGTTCGACTCCCCCGTGGCCCCGACGACAGCAATGCGTCGTACCCGTCGCGATCGCCCGAGCAGTCCCAGCCAGTCGCAGGATCCGGTCCGACTGTCCGTCGCGATCGGCTTCTGCCCCGCACGCACCCGTGCCACGTTCACAGCCGCCAGGACGGGGAAGCCGTCGATGAGGGTGGCGTCGGACATCTCGTACGCCGAGCGGAACTCCTCCGACGTCTGGTGGATGTAGAGGCTGTGCAGGTTGTGGTTGAGGAGGAGGGCGCGCTGACCCACGTGGTCGTCGATCCAGTCGATGACCTCGTCCGGACGCATGGGCTGCAGCCCGACGTCGAACAGCGGCAGATCGATCGCGTCGTGCGAGAGCACAGTCATGAGAACTCCAGAATCGAAAAGCGATGGGCATCGGTGTAGTACGAGGTGGTGGGTCGTGAGACGCCCGGTGTCACTGCCGTCACGACGCCACCTCCACCGCGTCGGGAGCGACGAGCTCGGCCAGGACGCGTCCGAGGTTGTCGACGTCCGCGGCCGCACGGGTCAATGACTCGAGGGTCTCGGCGCGGGACCACTCGACGGCGGTGAGGAAGGCGTCGAGATCGGCCCCCACACCCGTGCGAATGAACGTGGAGTGCGGCAGACCGGCGGCGGCGAAGTGCAGAGCCGTCTTGTCGTCTCCGGGCCGGTGCACGCCGGCAGGCAGCGCACCCTCCGTGGTCCCGACGATGAGGGCATGGATGCGGTCGCTCACCACCATGGCCGCGGTGCGCATGCGGGCTCGGATCACCCGTTCCTGCTCGACGTGCGAACGGTCCTCGGGCCAGCCCAGGAAGTCGGCCTGCAGACGTCCGGCGAGCTCGGCCATGGCGTCCTCGTCGCGTCGTACCTGAACGAAGACGGTGAGGGTGCGTCCGGTCCGCGCCGCGTAGGTGCGCAGCGCGCGGCACTCGTAGTCACCCAGGGGTCCGCGATCCGAGCGGAACGTGACGAGGATGTCGTCGCGTCGGGTGGGCTCGGGGTCGATGCGGGGGCCAGGCGAAAACGCCCAGTCCGGAGTGACCCGCGCGCCACATCCCACGATGCGCGGCGTCTTCCCGTCGCGCCACGAGGTGAGCGTTGCGGTGGTCTGGTTCAGCTTCACGGAGGTCAGCGCGACTCCGGCCCGCAGGCCCGCTTCGTCGCGCACGGCCGTGCCTGCCCGCACCACGTCACCGCCGCGCACTCGCAGAAGCAGTTGCGGTCCGAGGAGGAGGGACTGAGCCATGATGGTCGCGGTGTCGAGGCGTATCTCCCCCGGGTTGGTCACCAGGGTCACCCGGCCGGCGCGCATCATGGCGGTGACCCAGCCGATCTTGTTGCGATGCAAAGTGATCGAGGCGTGCTCGATCGTCGCGACGAGAGAGTCGACGAAGTCCGGGGAGTTCACGCCGACGTAGAGGTCGATGGCGACGCCGGGACGATCGAGGAACTCGAGGAGTCGGCGCCGGAGCACGATGTCGCCGAGGTTGTCGTCCTGACCGGTGGACCATACGAAAACACGTGACGCCGTCATGATCGGTCGCCCACTGACTCACGTGGACGTTGGTCGAAAGCCGGTCGATTCGACCATTTATGCGTGGTGTTCAGAGACTGCTTCGACAATGCCGTCCAGAAACGTCGACAAGGGCCGAACAGTCGACGCGGCGTTACGTCGACTTCACTCTTGGTGCTGTTCACGGAACTCATCAGGCTCCCCGGATGCCCTCAGTGGTCCGCCGACGGCCGACCATTTCGCCCTCACCTTAAAGGGTGGTTAATGGCTTAGCTACCGATAACGGCGTAATTGTCGAAAGGATATTTTCGGTGTATATCTGGACCCATTTCCTGCCTTTCGACGGGAAAGGCGGGCCATTGCCGTCCGATGACCGCTACCGGGGCGCGCGGTCGGGCCATGCGTGGGTGCGGCGGGGCGAGATGGGCACACCGCTGCTCGCGGTACCCGCTACCGGACGATCACTTCGGCGATTTCGGAGCGGGGAAACCTGCGTCACGAACCCCCACAGGGGCAGGGAACCGGACGGTACGCGTCGAACGACGAAACGTGTGTGACGCGAAAGGTCAGCAGACCGAGGCCGGGAACGCCTCGAGCAGGGCGGTCGCCGTCCACTGCGACGGCGTTTCACCTCCCATGCGCACGGCGTCCCGCACGTCGCCGGCAGGCTCGAAGCGCTCCCGGCCGGTTCCCCGGTAGTAGGCCTCGAACCGAAAAATCGACTCACCGTCGTGCCGAATCAACCGCGTCGGGATGCCGTATGCCTCCGCCACCACGAGCCCGGTCAACGAACTGGTCACCACCAACTGACTTCCGAGAATCCGGCGGCGAATGTCCGCGAACGGCCACTGTGGCATCGCCGCGTGCGCGTTGCGACGGAACGCCCTCGCGTCGTACCGATTGGGAACGATGGTGTAGTCCCACCGCTTGCACATTTCCCGCGGGTTTGCCGGCCACAGCTCCGCCACCAGCAGTGCCGGATCACCGAATACCGGCGGCACCACCGCGCCCTGATCCTGTAGCCAGGCCGCGGACAACGGGCCCCGCACTGCGCGCACGTCGACGGCGGAGAAACCGCTGTCGCACTGGGCGGGGACGCCGGTACTTCCCGAACCCCACACCACGTCGCCCGCCCGAGCCAGCTCCAGAATCGATCCGGCGCCGCGCAGTCGTCGAGTCGGTCCGCGCACCAGATCTATTCCGCGTCGTGCTGCGAGTTCGGCGACGATCATCGCCCCCAGAAGGTCACCGAAACGATGACGTCGGCCGACCAGCCGCGCCGGGTTCCGTTGCACCACTTCGGTTCCGGTCATCGCGTCGACATCGAGTATCGAGTTTGCGACCGACAGATATTGCGGGCGTGCACCACTGCCCCCGACAATCCATGATTCACGGACCGGCCGACCGGACGGCCGTCCGGCGGATCTCGTGCGCTGATGATATGCCGTCGATCTGGTTTGTGGTGCTTTTGTCCGAAACCTTCGCTGTTTCGAGGCCGATAGTAAGTTCGGCGAAGCCGGCGCCGTCGCAGCTCTTCACGCTTGCCGTCTCGTCGATGGCCCGGGGTTGCCCAGTGCGTCGGTAATGCCGGTCCTCTGTCCGTTCTTCTAGAGTGTCGGCCATGTCCGACGACCGGCCCGACGACGCCATCCGCGTCGGCACCCCCGAACGCGAACGCGCCATCTCCCTCCTCAACGACGCCTTCTCGCACGGCTACCTGCAGGTCGTCGAGTTCGAGGAACGCTCGACCGTCATCTACGAGGCCCGTACCCGCGGCGAGCTTCGTGCGTCGGTGGCGGATCTGCCCGTGGCCGGCCATCTCTTTCCCGACGCCCACCCGTCGGGCGTGGTGGTGCCCGCCGAGTCCACGGCCGCCCCGGTGGAGTGGGAAGCGGACTGGGACTCGCTGCGACGAAAGGGCGTCTGGGCCGTTCCGGCCACCATGCTGGTGACCGGCTCCGCCGGCACACTCGACCTCGACTTCTCGTTGGCGACGTTCCCCGCTCCCCTGGTGACTCTCAATCTGCAGATGTCCACCGCCACCGTGAAGATTCGCGTCGGGCCCGATCAGGAGATCCGCGTGTCCGATCTCGACACGTCGCGCATGACGAAGATCAAGGACAAGGCCGGGCCGCCGACGCGGGCGGGTGGCGCGGTGATCGACGTGCGGGGATCGTTGTCCGGGTGGTCGAGCATGACCGTCAAGCGGAGTGGGTGACCCGGTTCGACTCACAGCTGCCGCGACTGCGGCGTCGTGCGCCTGACTGCTTCTGATCCGACGGTCGATCGGCCACCAATGGCACATAAACCGTGCATGATCTCCTCGTGAGCCCGATGTCGGCCAAAGACGCCGCCTTTTTCTACCCTCGTGCGCACGGTTCGCCATCGTCCACGGATCAGCATCTCGTCTACGCCTTCGAATGGCCGCGATCCGACGAGGACCCGGCCGACACGATTCGCATTCTGTTCGCACAGCGATATGCGCAGACACCGTTGTTGCATCGGACCGTGACCCGGGTACGCGGGGATCTGAGCCATCCGGCGATCGGCCGCGACCCGGTGTTCGACCCCGGTCGTGTCCTGCCTCGAACGGTGTCGACGTGGGCCGAAACGCTCGTCGTCTTCTCGGACATCGTCCGCGTTCCCCTCGATCCCGAACAGCAGATGTGGCAGGTCCACGTGTTGTGGGGTGTCGCCGACGGTCCGGCCGGTGCCGACACCCTGGTGGTGGTGCACGCCTCGCACGCACTGGGTGCGGGTTTCATGCTGTCGCTGGCCATACAGTCGGTGCTGTTCGACAGCGACGTTCCGATGCCGCAACTCTCACCGCCGGACACCGACTCGCCGAGCCGGATGGCACGTCGCGGTGCAGCCCGACTACCCGCCGATCTGCTCCGATCGGCTCGAACGGCCTGGAGGCTGCGGCGCACCCCTAACCCATCGCCGGATCACGATCGGCCACCGACACCGCTGCTGTACAACGCGCAGCCGAGCGACCAGAGAGTCGTACGGATACTTACGTTCGACACGCAGGGTGAACCACTCGTGGTGCCCCGAGTGCTGGCAGCCATTTCCGAGGCGATGGCCGATCACGCCGAACAGAACGGCGACCACGATGTGCGGGAATCCCTCGCGGCCTATCTGACGCTGGTGTTGCCACCGGGGGTCGAATGGTCGTCGAGCAATCGTTTCGTGTCCACATCCATTCCCCTCTACGCCCATATCCGCGACACCGACGAGCGCGCACTGTCCCTGCGCGCCGCGGTCTCCCGCGCACGGACGGTGGCGTTCGCGCCCGAGAACTTGGCGCGGTACGAGTTGGTGGAGGCGCTTCCACCTGTGGTGGTCTCGCGCCTCGTTCGCCGGTCCGTACGCCGTCCCGGCGGCGGGGGTGCGATCGGCGGCCACACGGTCATCAGTACCGCCGTGCGGGCCGCGCCGGAGCCGCGTGGAATCGGCGCGGCGTTTCGCTTCTCGACCGGTTTTCCCATGCTCTCACCGAGAATTGCCCTGACCCACAGCGTCGCGGTGATCGGGGACCGGGTCACGATCGGTCTGCTCACCGATCCCACCGTCCTACCGGACATCGACGGCTACTGCCGACGTCTGACCCGCGCCGTCCCGTTCTCGCCGACCTACACCCGCGAACGTTAGGACTGAGGGCGTTCCGATCCCAGGTGCACGACCTGCGCCGCGAGCTTGGGTACGGAGATGTTCGAATCCTGTGACAGTTTCGCCAGCATCGAGAAGGCCCGTACCGCGTCGACCCCAAACCGCTCCATCAGCATCCCCTTGGCCTGTCCAATCACATCTCGTGACGCGAGGGCCGACTCGAACTGTTCGTTCTTGGTCGCCGCGTACACCGCGATGGCCGCATGGGTCGCCAGCATGGCCCCCAGCTCTTCGTCCTCATTGCTGAATGCGTTCGGAGCGGCAGCGAACACGTTGAGAGCGCCGACCTCCTTGCCGCTGGTGTACAGCTGAATCGACAGACAACTGCGCACACCCGCCTGCACCGCCGCGCGCCCGAAATCCGGCCACCGCGTGTCGACCTCGAAGTCGTCGCACCGCACGATGGTGTCCCGGCGGGCGGCATCGAGACACGGTCCCTCGTGGTGTTCCTCCTGCAACCGGTCGATGCGCACCGGCAGCTCGCTCGTGGCGGCGTGCGACCGAAATGTCTGCCGGCCCTCGACGACGAGGATGTCCGCACAGTCTGCCGACTCCATCAGCCGGGTCACGCTCGCCGTCACCCCCGCGAAGGTGCTCTCGACACTGTCGGGATGGAAGAACTCGCGCGTGGCCTCGGTCAGCGCGCGACCCAGATCGATTCTCTCGGCCGACCGATCGTCGTCCATCAACGTTCTCCTCGCGAGTCGGTTCGCAACAGCCTCGGTTCTCGGGGCTGCCGCCCGTGAAGGAGTCGGCGCACGCCGAAGTCGGCAACCCGAACCAGATTCTTTGGCGTAAGTCGTTGCGTTGCAGTGGTTTTCAGAAGCCAATCAAAGGGTAGCCGGAACGTACCCAGTGGTTCCTGATGAGGAGTTTACATGTTTCGTCACACCGATCACCGAAGTTGGGCCACGTGAAGACACCGCTGACAGACGCCGGCCACCCCTCGAACGATCCCAGTCGCCCGGAGGCGCCATGACAACCATCGACCCACCCGCAGCACACCGCTTCACCGTGGCGCCGGGCGTGTATGCACCGCAGGACGACTCACATCTGCTGTGCGACGCCGTATCCGACCTCGACGCGGTGGTGGGTGCACGCGTTCTCGACCTCTGTACGGGGAGCGGGATCGTGGCCGTGCACGCCGCCCTCGCGGGAGCGAGGTCCGTCACCGCCTACGACATCAATCCCGACGCCGTGACGTGCGCAGCGGGCAATGCCGAGGCGATGGGGGCGGCCGTCGACGTGCGGTTGGGGTCCTTCGACGATGCGGTGGCCGAGGGTCCGTTCGACGTGGTCGTCTCGAACCCCCCGTACGTCCCCTCGCCCCACACCCCGGCCGGCATGGGCGTCCATCGTGCGTGGGACGCCGACGTCGACGGCCGACTCGTGCTGGACGCGCTGTGCGACCACGCACGCACCCTGCTCGCACCGGATGGGGTGCTGCTCATGGTCCAGTCCGAGTTCTCCGGTCCGTCGACCACTCTGGCCCGGTTGCGGGACAACGGTCTGTCGGCGCAGATCGTGGACACCCGCGTCGTTCCGTTCGGCCCCGTGATGCACGACCGCGCGGCATGGCTCGAAGAGCGCGGGATTCTCGAGCCCGGCCGTCGTCACGAAAAACTGCTGGTCATCAGAGCAGAGCATTCGGTGTGACGCCGTGACCATCGCCCATCCGCCGGAGCAGGACCATCCCGACGGTTCCGAGACGACCGAACCCGATCCCGCCGAGGTCGAAGTGGTCTGGCCCGACAAACCCGATCGAGAGCGGTGGTGGCGACGCACCATGGGGTTGGGAGAGTCATGACCGGTTCACCCGCGACGTGGTCGGTGGATCAGCCGGTGCGGCGCTCCGCGAGTAGCGCCAGTCGGCGCAACGCCTCGGCGTTGCGGGGATACACCGCTGCGTGCTGCACCGCGTCCGGAATCCAGGAGTGCGGCGGATGGGCTGCGTGTTCGATCATCCGAACACGGCACCCGGTGCCGTGTGGTTCCAGCGCGAGGGTGATGTGCGCGGTGCCGAACGGAAACGCTTTGGCACGCAACTGCAACTCTCGTTTCGCGCGCACCGAGACCACCGATGTTCTGTCGTCGAGGACAGCGGGCCACACCCCCACCGAGTGATGGATGGACGATCCCGGCGCGGGCCAGGACGGGTCGACCGACCGGATCCGGGACGCGCCCACTACCCACGTCGCGTAGGTCCACCCGTCGGCCAGGACCGCCCAGACCGTGTCGACGCTCGCGTCGACGATGCGTTCGTTGCCGCGTGACATGGCGGTCATCGTGCCCTACGACGGCTCGGATGTCAGCCCGGTGTACGTTGCGGCGGATGCGCTGCTGCGGCGAGATGCGCCGAGAGAACATCTCGCACCGTGGTCCAGGTGTGGGGCCCGTAGCGCTCGTTGTCGACGTGCCGCAGCTGCGCGTGCCCGCTGAACATGGAGACGAAGTACTGCATCCCCTGCCAGGCCGGAAAGGTCTCGTCGGGATTCTTCGACAGCCGCCTGCCGACTGCGGCCATGGCCGAGAGCGTCCCCGTCGTGCCGGCCCACTGCAGCGCGAAGGGGGTTCCGGTGAGCTCGCTCACCGTCCGAGCCACGTCGCGCGCGGAGATCCGATCGCCGGCGATCTCGATGACCCGAGGCGCGTCGTCGTCGAGGGCCGCGAGGGCGGTGACGCGGGCGACGTCGTCCTTGGTGGTGAAGTCCAGAACCTGATCGGCCGAGGACCAGAACAGCACCCGTCGACGGCCGAAGAGAATCATGGGCGCCTGACCGGTGAGCAGATCGGTGAACATGCCGTTGAGGATCGACGTCGCGCGGACGGGTGCGGCGTCGAGATCGGCGGCGAAGTCGCGTCGGAGTTCGAAGTTGCGGTTGCTGCCGGGGGCGATCGAGCGGTAGTCGGCCGAGTAGTCCGACGGGATGAATCGGGGTACCCCGGCGGCGACGGTCGCGGTCAACAGGGCGCGCTGGGCGTCGACGATCACGGGACGGACGCCGCTGACGGCCGAGACGACGACGTCCGCACCGGACGCGGCGGTGGTCAGCGCTGCCGGGTCGGTGTAGTCGGCGGCGACGATGTCGATGCGGTCGTCGTGGCCGAACAGTGTTGCTGCGGTGGCGTTTCCGGGACGCGTGAGGACTCGGATCCGGACGTCGTGGTGGAGGAGTTCACGGACGATGCGGCGACCGAGATCACCGGTGGCGCCGGCGACGAGAACGGTACGGGTCATGGGGTGCCCTTCGAGTCGTGGGTGATGCAGCCTTCGACGTCGCCGGCACCGAGGGCAACCCGAGCCAGGAGTCGACGCAGCTGTGTCTGCTCGTCCGGGTCGAGGTGCCGCATGAGGACACCCTCGACGCCGCGGAGCGCCGAGCGCGCGGAGGTCAGCAACGATCTCCCGGTATCCGTGGGGTGCACCTGCCGAATCCGTCGATCCCGAGGGTCGGGGCGACGCTCCACGAACCCGCCGGCCTCGAGCGCGTCGATCACGTAGGTCATCTGGGTCTTGTCGATTCCGAGGCGCTGCGCGAGCGCCAACTGGGAGGACGGCGCCTCGGTGGTGATCGCCACCAGCACCTGATAGCCCCGCGGTCCGCCCGGTACGTCGGCGACCGCGCCCACCGCGGACCGGGAGAACCCCTGATACATCGCCGGGAGAGCCCAGCCGAGCTCCGTTTCGATGCCCTCGGAGGCCCAGTCGATATGCGGCACGCCGGCGGTTGACGAATCGTCCATGCGAACAACTGTACTGCTTGGAGATCGTCTTGTGCCATGATGATCTTGTTCTCATATGAACATCGGCCCTCCACGAGACGAGACCATGACCGACGCCACCGCCATCCGCCCCTTCACCCTCGACATCCCGCAGGCCCAGTTGGACGACCTCCGGCAGCGCCTCCTGAACACCCGCTGGCCCGAACCCGAGACCGTCGACGACACCTCACAGGGGCCGCAGCTCGCGAAGATCACCGCGCTCGTGGAGCACTGGTCGACCGAATACGATTGGCGTGCAACCGAAGCGCTCCTGAACGATTGGGGACAGTTCACCACCCGCATCGACGGACTCGACGTGCACTTCCTCCACATTCGCTCCGCCGTCCCGGACGCTCGGCCGCTGCTGCTCACGCACGGTTGGCCGGGTTCCGTCCTCGAATTCCGCCATGCCATCGCTCCGCTGACCGATCCCGAATCCCACGGCGGCACAGCCGACGACGCCTTCCACCTCGTGATCCCCAGTCTCCCCGGGTTCGGCTTCTCGTCGAAACCGACCGAGACCGGCTGGAACTTCCACCGAACAGCGAAGGCGTGGGCGGCGCTCATGGACCGCCTCGGGTACGCACGCTGGTTCGCCCAAGGAGGCGACCTCGGCGCGTCGGTCACGGCGGAACTCGCCGCACTCGAGGCTGCCGACGGCATCGGCCTGGCCGGCGTTCACCTGAACATGGCCCAGTTCATGCCCACCGACGACGAAGCCCGCGCCGCCACACCGGACGAGCACGAGATGATGCAGGAGAGCGGCTACTACCACCAGGTCCTGTCGGCCTACTCGCAGGAGATGTCGACCCGACCGCAGACCATCGGCTACTCCCTCACCGACTCACCCGTCGGGCTCGCCTCCTGGATCTACGCCATGTTCCAGGACGTCGGGGGCACGCACGACCAGCACGGCGACGCCGAGAAGATCTTCTCCCTCGACGAGATGATCGACGACATCATGCTCTACTGGCTGCCCAACACCGCCGCGTCGGCCGCGCGAATGTACTGGGAGGCAGGCCGATCCGGCTGGTCCGGTCCCGGCACCATCGAGAATCCGTTGACCGTGCCGGTGGGGCTCAGCGTCATGCCCGGCGAGTACGTCCGCCGGTCGCGCCGATGGGCGGAGAAACGGTACACGGATCTCGTCTTCTTCAACGAGGTCGCTCGGGGTGGGCATTTCGCCCTCCTCGAGCAGCCGGAGTTGCTGGTCGCCGATATTCGGGAAACGTTTCGTCGGTGCCGGTGAACGCGCTCGTGTGATCGGATCGTGCCGTGTTGGTGTCGGCCCGGCGACGGTCGAACGTGCTGTGGGCGTTGCTGCGTGACGGAAGGACTTGGGACTTCGGACTCCGTCGACTCAGGGCGACACCACCGAGGCACAGGGCTCCGCCGACGAGACCGAGCGCGGTCGGCACCTCTCCGAGGAAGATCCACGACAAGAAGATGGTGATGGCAGGCACCGTGAGGCTGGTGGCCGCCATCTTCCCTGCGTCGGTGCGGGTCAGGGCGTACGCCCAGGTGGTGAACGCGATCGCCGTCGGGCCGAGACCGAGAAACACGACGCCGACAATCGAGCCCACCGGTGCTTCGACGATCTCCCCGACGGCCTGCGGCGCGAACGGAATGGTCGCGACGAGACCGGCCATGCATCCCACCCAGGTCGCGGTGAACGCGTCGACGGTTCTCAACGCGACCTTCTGCATCAGCACCCCCGCTGCGTACAGCACCGCGGTGACCAGTCCGAGAACCACTCCGATCGGATCATTGGTGCCGCCGCCGCTGCCACCCGCGGCGATCAGCAGGACTCCGGCGAAGGCGACCACCATGCCGATGACCAGTGGCCTCGGGAAGCCTTCGGCCATGAACAGCCCTGCAAAGACAGCGACCAGGATCGGCGCGAAGTTCACCAGGAGTGCAGCGGTTCCCGCGTCGAGATGACGTTCGGCCCAGTTGAGAAGCACCGTGTACCCGCCGAACCACAGCAGCCCGTAGCCGATCACCAGTCCCAACGCCCGACCCCTCGGGATCGCACGGCGATATCGAAGCGCGAACACCGACAGTCCGAGGAGACCCACCAACAGCCGACCGAACGCCATCGCACCGGGGGAGAACTGTTCGCCGATCGATCGGATGACGACGAACGCCGACGACCACAGCAGGACCGTCACGATTGCCGCCGCCACAGCGGGAGTGGGAAGTGCGATCCGGCCTGTCATACCTCTGTCCCATCCACGTCGAAAGCTCATGGTGTTCAGAGTCCCGAGCCCAACGGATAAGCACAAGCGACTTGTTCTACACAACACTTCAGTTGGACAGTAGTGTTGTCGCTGTGATCGACGTTCATCGCCTTCGTGTGTTCCGCGCTGTGGTCGCGGATGGATCCATCGCCGGAGCTGCGTCCGGGCTCGGTTACACCCCGTCTGCCATCAGTCAGCACCTCACGGCCCTCCAGCGCGAAACCGGCCTCGTGCTGGTGGAAAAGAGGGGGCGAGGCCTTGTCCCCACCACCGCTGGACGCATCCTCGCCGATCGGAGTTCGCTGGTCTTCGAACGCCTTGCCGATCTCGACGCACTGGTCGGAGATCTCCGCAACGGCCGGGTGGGGACGCTGGCGATCAGTTACTTCGCATCGGCGGGCGCCGCGTGGGTCCCACCCATCGTCGCGTCGTTGACGCGCGAGTTCCCCCGCCTGCGCCTCGACCTGCGGCTGATCGAGCTGCGTGACGAGTCGTCGAGTCCACCTGATGTGGAGATCTACGTCGAAGGTGCAGAATCGACGAACCTGACCGGCTACCAGTCGTTCCGACTACTGTCCGAGCCCTACTTCGCGGTGGTACCGCGGACGAATGATCTCGCCGACAGGACGTCGGTGGAACTTGTCGAACTCCGCGACGAGGAGTGGGTCGACAACGACGTCGCCCGCGGACCTTGCCGGACGGCGGTGCTGGATGCCTGTGCCGCAGCGGGTTTTACTCCGCGCTTCGGCGTAGAAACGCACGACTATCCCACCGCGATCCGATTCGTGGCCGAGGGGATCGGAATCACGGTGTTGCCCGGGCTCGGACTCGACGTGCTGCCCGGCTCGGTCGTCGCCGTCCCGATAACGAACCCCACCCCGAGCCGGCACGTCTCGGTACGCGTCCGCGACGTGATCGCCGACAATCCGGCCGTGGTGCGGATGGTCGAACTGCTCCGACTCCGGGTGAACGGCCCGACGCCTGCCGAGATCGGTCCTTAGCGTCGGGGTGCGAACACGGGTCGATCATTTGCTGGCGGCTCCCGTCGATATGGGCCTCCGGTCGAGCTGTGGTTCGAGATGACCACGCTCACCATGCCGATCCTGGCGCAGACTCACGAACCAACATTGGAGGAGCACGCCCCATGACCGAACCGGCTGACACGGATCCGATCATGACCGCCATCACCGACGCCGTCGGGCGAGGGCGAGACGGCCACGTCGACGAGGCCCGCACCCGGCTCCTCGAGGTCTGGCACCGGATCGGTGTCGGCGGAAACCCGTTGCACCGCTGCTCACTTGCGCACTATCTGGCCGATCTGTTCACCGACCCCGCTCAGGCCCTGGCTTGGGACGTGCGGGCGCTCGACGCCGCCGATGCGGATGCGAACCTCGAGGCGTTCTACCCTTCGCTTCACCTCAACCTGGCGGACGACTATCGCCGACTCGGCTCGTTCGACGCGGCTCGCGAGCATCTGGACTCGGCGCGGGCGGGGGTGTCCTCGCTGCCGTCGGACGCGTACGGGGACCTCATCCGGGAGACGCTCGACCGGGTGTCCGAGGCTGTCGGGAAGGGCGAGACTGCCGCCCTGCCACCGACGGGCATGTGACCCAGTTCTCACTCCGCGAGAACGACCCTGGACTCCCCCTCGTCCCCCGGTGTGGTCTGGAGGCACACCACTCACCGAGTCAAGGGAGACCGTCTTCGGGGGTCGGCCTGCTCGGAGTCACGTCCCGGCCCCGCGCTCGGTGGAGCCCGGACCGAATATGAGCCCTCATGATCGCCTCTACCCACTCCGCGTCGCCACATTCCAACGCATCCACGATCTCGAGGTGATGGACCGCGCTGCGCAACAGCTCGGTCGGGGTGTAGCTGCGAAACGTTCGAGACGCGACGATGGGCTTGAGCATGCCCATGGCGATCTCCGCGATGTGCCGGTTCGGGCACCTCGCCAGAATCGCCGCGTGGAATTCGTTGTTCATCGTCGAGATGTCGGCGATGTTCGTCGAGCCGGTCACCGATGCGTACATCTTCTCCGCCAGTTCGCGCAGTGACGCCAGATCCTCGCCTGTCAGGTGCCCGGTGGCGAGCTTTGCCGCCGACGGCTCGATCAGAGACCTGGCCGCGTAGGCCGCCTCGACCGATTCCTGCGAGTGCTCGGCCACCCGAGCACCCTTGTTCTTCTCGACGATCACCACACCCGTGTTGGCGAGACTCTTCAGCGCTTCGCGCACCGGTGTGCGGCTCACGCCGAGTCGGCCGGCCACATCCACCTCGTTCAGCTTCTCGCCCGGCAGGTACTCGCCGGCCACGATCAGCTCGAAGATCGCGTCGCTCAGTTCGGACATGCTGCGTCCCCACCCATCTCGGTCACGACGGCCACGTCGCGTCTGCCAGCTCTTGGCGCGTTCCACCGCGGGTGACGAACGAATACGACGGAACCCCCGTCGCACCCTCCGCGTGACGTACCACCTCGAGGTACCTGGCAGCGTCGACGCCGGTCCGAATTCCCATGGCGTGGAACGTCTCCACGACGTCCTCCATCGGTACGTTGCCCAGCACCGACGGGTCGCCGGGAAACCACATGTCCCCGCCGAGGCCGCCGAACGAGCCTTCGAGCCAGTCCGCGCCCGCCGCCAGACTCGCGACGGCGTTGAGAACCCCGAGCCCGTTGCGGTTGTGCAGATGGACGCCGACCGGAACACCGGGATGCCGCGTCTTGACGTCGGCGATGCCGGACTCGAACTCGGCCGGCGTCTCCATCCCGCTGGTTCCCGCCAGATAGAGCGAGTCGGTTCCGCGGTCGACGACGCTCCGAAGTTCGGATGGAGGGACCGGGCCTCGGCAGGGGGCGAAGAAGGCCGTGGCCACGGCGGCACTGACCGTCTTCCCCGCGTGGTGCGCCTTCGCAACGATCGTGTCGAATTCCTGCAGTAGCTGTTCGGGAGTCGAGTTCTGGTTCTTGCGCGCCATGCCCTCGTCGACGGGAATGACCACCACGATCTCGTCGATCGCGGTCTCGCAGGCACGTTCGGCGCCACGAAGATTGGGAACCAGGGCCTTGTATCGGACCCCGTCGCGCCGGGGTGCGTTCTCGATCACCTGCTCGGCGTCACGGAACTGGGGAAGAACCTTGGGATGGGCGAACGAGGTGATCTCCAACGTCGTGAATCCCGCGTCGACGAGGCCGTACAGAATCTCGACCTTGAGGTCGGTGGGAACGAACTCGGACACGGCTTGAAGTCCGTCGCGAAGGCCGACATCGACCAGGGTCGCAGTGGGCGGCAGCGCGTCGACAAGCATCAGATCGTCCCCTCGGCGCGAAGCGACTCGACGTCCTCGGCACTGAACCCGCCGACGGAGACCAGGACTTCGTCCGTGTGTTCACCGAGCGCCGGCCCTGGCCAACGGACACCGGTGTCGGTGCGGCTCAGCCGGGGGAACGCGTTCTGCATCGGCACCGTCCCCATCGTGGGATGCGACGTCTCGATGATGCTCTTGCGTGCGATGAACTGCTTGTCCTCCAACATGTCCGACGGTCGGTAGATCTTCCCGACGGGAACGGAGTGGGCGAGCAGCAACTCCTCCAGTTCCGCGGCGCCGTGCGTCACGGTGAACTCGGCGATGAGGTCGTCGAGTTCCACCTGGCGCTCCCCGCGGGCGGTGTGCGTGCTGTAGCGAGGGTCCGTCGCCAGTTCCGGGGTGCCCATGGCCGCGGCGAGGCGGGCGAACACCGTGTCCTGGTTGGCGGCGATGAGAATCCACCCGCCTTCCGCCGTCGGGTACACGTTGCTCGGGGCGATGTTCGGCAGGATCGCGCCGCTGCGTTCGCGCTGATAGCCGGCGACGACCCACTCCGGCACCACCGACTCCATGATGCCCAACACGGCTTCGTAGATGGCGGAGTCCACCACTTGTCCTCTGCCGCTACGGGTTCGCTCGTACACCGCGCCCAGGGTGCCGATGGCGGCGAACACGGCGGCCAAGGTGTCGCCGATGGAAATACCCACGCGGGACGGTGGTGTGGACGGGTCGCCCACCACGTAACGCAGACCCCCCATCGCCTCGCCGATGGAGCCATAGCCGGCCCTCGACGAATACGGTCCGGTCTGACCGAAGCCGGACACTCGGGTGAGGATCAATCCCGGATTGTCGGCGGCGAGCTGCTCGTACCCCAGTCCCCACTTCTCCAGGGTCCCGGGCCGGAAGTTCTCGACCACGATGTCGGCCTTCGCAATGAGTGTGCGGGCCAGGGCCTGTCCCTTCTCCGTTCGCAGATCGACCGTGACCGACCGCTTGTTCCGACCGACCACCGACCACCACAGCGATTCGCCGCCCGGAAGACTGTGTCCCCATTCTCGGAGCGGGTCGCCCTTGCCCGGCTGCTCGAGCTTGATCACGTCGGCGCCGAGGTCGCCGAGGATCTGCCCGCAGAACGGTCCGGCCAGCAGCTGTCCCATCTCGACGACGCGCAGGCCCTCCAGCGGACCCGCGGACGTGCTCCGAGTCGGTTCTTGTTCGTCCATCACTGCCTCCTGTTGTACTCACTATGCGCGGTTACTCGCGTTCGGACTGGCCCGAACCTACGTCCAATGCGACAAATGTATACAATCGTTTGACGAAGTGATGCGCAACACATACGGTTCGGAAGCGCTCGGCGACAACCGTTCGTCGCCCCCTTCCCCGAGGAGCACTCGTGACACCAGCAGGATCCGCAGAACCCGACACCGCCTCCGACACGTCCGAAACCACCAAAGACCTGAGTTCGACGCTGGGCCTGCCCTTGCTGTGGTTCGTCCCCATGGCGCTGGTGATCGTGGTCTTGGCGTACCTGTTCACACCGGCAGGCGGAATGGCCGCCGGGTTCGCCATCACGATGGCCGCAGGAGGTTTGCTGGTGGTCGCGGGCAACGCGATCCCGTACTTCAATCGGATCGGCGGCGGCATCATCCTCGCCATCCTCGTTCCCGCAGTGCTCTACAGCTACGACTTGATGCCCGAGCGGACCGCCGAGGCCATCTCGAACTTCTACGATCTGTCCTCGTTCGGCGAATTCGTCGTGGCCGCCTTGATCGTCGGCAGCATCCTGGGCATGAACCGCACCTTGTTGATCAAGGCCGGTTCGCGCATCATCGTGCCGATCATCGCCACCATCGCCATCTGCTTCTCCCTCTTCGGGCTCATCGGCCACGTCACCGGCTACGGCCTGGGCAACATGCTGTTCTTCGTGGTGGGCCCGGTACTGGGCGGCGGCGTTGCGGCGGGCGCCATCCCCATCTCCGAGTTGATCGCCCAGAACGTCGGCGGTACGTCCGAAAGCTATCTGACGCAGCTGGTTCCGGCCGTGGTGGTTGCGAACATCGTCTGCATCGCAGCCGCCGGCACGCTGGCGTGGCTCGGTCGACGCAAGCCGGACTTGTTCCGCAACTTCAACGGTGACGGCGAGCTGGCGACGACATCGGCGATCCTGAAAGCTCCCATCGCCCGAAAGGTGGATCCGGCCGACGCGGTTCGGGGCACCGTCATCGGACTCTTCACCGCGGGTGCACTGTTCATGGTGGCCGACGCGATCGCGTCCTTCTTCCCCTCCATCCACACCTATGTCTTCCTCATCGCGCTGTGCGCCGTCGCGAAGATCTTCGTACCGCTCCCCGACTTTCTCGTCGAGGGTGCAGACCTCTGGTACCGACTGATCGCTGCAGCGTTCATTCCGGCGATCCTGGTGTCCATCAGCATCGTGGCAATCGACTTTCGCGAAGTCATCTCGCTGTTGAACGACCCCGTCTACATGATCTCCACGATCAGCGTCGTCATCGTCGCGTTGCTTGCCGCGGGCTTCATCGGGTGGTTGGTCAACCTGCACTTCATCGAGTCGGCCATCTCCGGCGGGCTCGGACTGGCGGACTTCGGCTCCAGCGGTGACCTCGCCGTCCTCGGTGCGGCGAACCGTCTGGAGTTGCTCCCGTTCCTGTCGATCTCCTCGCGCATCGGGGGTGGGATCGTGGTTCTGACGCTGTCGCTTCTTGGGCCGCTGGTGCTCTGATCTGCACGTTTGCGTCCATGTAGGCAATATCGAACATATGTTCGACTTTGTCGGTGGGAGGGGTTAATCTCGATCCATGCTTTCGGGGGGAAGCGGCGGATCCACCACGGACACCGTCGACACACAGGTGCGGGGGGCCGCAGCGGACGATGCTGCCGCCACCGCCGCTCCTGCTGCGCCCCAGCAGAATTCAGCGCGGGAGGATTCAGCGCGGGAGGATTCGACCCAGCAGGATTCGACCCAGCAGGATTCAGCGCAGAAGGTGTCGACTCCGCGTGTCATCGGCGACCCCGAACTCGCCCGCCTCATCGCCGCGCAGGAGGACATCACCCGCCAACTCGCCGCGTACGGGACGAAGCACCTGAACACCGCGGACCGGTTGGCGCTGTTGGTGCGCGACGAAGCCGTCACCCGCTCGCGCCTGGGCCGCAGCTACGTCTGGCTCAACGAGCTCCTCGAACAACACGGCTTCGATCAGGTCGGCGCCCGCAAAGCCGACGCCCTCTCCCAGATCCTGAACATCGACCGCTCCGCCGCCACCCGGCGGATCGCCGAAGCCGCCGACCTCGGTGATCGCACCACCCTCGCCGGGGACCCACTCGCACCCGTATTGCCCACCACGGCGAAGCAGCTGCGCCGCGGGGTGATCGACCACGCCCACGTCGTCGTCATCCGCAAATTCCTCAAGACCCTGCCCGCCGCGGTCGATGCGGGTGTGCGCGCCGACGCCGAACGCCACCTCGGCGCCGCCGCAGAAGAACTCAAGCCCTCGGAGCTGTCGATGGTCGCCGAACGCATCGGAGCGCACATCGTCGAAGAAGGCGAATTCGAGCTCCCACCCGAACGCGTCCGCAAACGCGGCATCTTCCCCGACAAACAAGGCCGCGACGGCATGGTCTCCGGACGCTTCGTCCTCGACGCCGAAACATGGTCGTACGCCGAAGCGATCGCGAGCAAACTCGCCAAACCCGGCATGTGCAACCCCGACGACCCCACACCCGTCGTCGACGCACCCGACGGCGATGAGACCGACGGTGATGAGACCGACGGTGATGCATCCGACGGCGCCGCAACCGACGGTGGTGAGACTGCCGGCGGTGACACTGTCGAACCCGCCGCCCGTCCGCGCGATCTGCGCACCCGCCCCCAACGCCTGCACGACGCGTTCAAGACCCTCCTGCGCCAGATGCTCGCCTCCGGAAAGCTCGGCCAACACCGCGGGTTGCCGGTCACCGTCATCGTCACCACCACCCTCGCCGACCTCGAACGCGGCGCCGGCCTCGCCACCACCGCCACCGGCGGCATCCTCCCCATCCGCGACGTCATCCGCATGGGCTCGCACGCCCGGCACTACCTCGCCATCTACGACGACGCCGGATGCCCCCTGAACCTCGGACGCAGCAAACGCATCGCCGACGAGAACCAACGCATCGTCCTCATCGGCTCCGACCGAGGATGCAGCGCACCCGGCTGCGAGCGCCCCGCCACCATGTCCCAGGTCCACCACATGGACGAATGGAAAGACGGCGGAACCACCGACATCGGCCGCCTCACCTTCGCCTGCGACCGCCACCACCCCATGGTCAACGACGGCCCACTCGGATGGGCCACCAGCACCGTCCCACCCGGGCAACCCTACGAAGGACGCACCCAATGGCACCCACCGGCCATCATCGACCCACTACGCCGAGGGCGAGTCAACCACTACCACCACGCCCAGGAATACCTCTGCGCGGACGACGGCACACCCATGCCCTGAGGCGCTACTGTTCCTCGAACAGTTGCTCCAGCGGGACGTCGGGAATCTGCACGCCGCGCGACGCACCGAGTCCGGTGATCTGCATCCAGATGATGTCCGCGAGGAACAGCGAGAAGGTGTTCAGATCGACGGCGTCGTCCTGCGCCCGCCAGGTGCGCACCGCGCCGACCCCACCGGAGATGAGGCTGGACACCCACGGGCCCACCAACTTCAGATCGTCCTCGGAGAGGTCTGCATCGACCAGCGCCAGGAAGCCCTGCACCGCGATCTCGATCTTCTCCGCCACGCGAGCGATGGTCTCCTGCAACGGCGATTCCGCCGCGCCCGTCACGTTCTGCTCGATGACGTGGGTCCACGCAGGGTGGGCCACGACCCACCGGATGTAGGCGTCGACCACCCGCTGCGCGACGGACCGCGCGGTGCCCTCCAGGGTGACGGAATCCGTCAGGGTCGAGCGCAGACCCTCGCAGATCACACGTTGGATGGCGACGTCCAGATCCGCGCGGTCGTCGAAATAGCGGTAGATGCCCGTGCGGTGGATCTTCGCCTCGTCGGCGATCTGCTGCGCCGACGCCCACTCCCCCGGCTGCACGTCCCGATCCAACACCGTCAGCGCAGCGTCGATCACGCGCTGCCGCCGCGCGGCGTTGTGCTGCTCCCAGCGGCGCTTACGCCCGTCGGCGGGAGTCGACTGATCGGTACCCATCGCTGCGAAGCATCTCACGAGCCTGCCGGTCCGGGTCGGCGATCTTCACTCGCGGCCGGCCGGCCGCATGACCCGCCTCCCGCTCGGCGCGGTCCAACCGTCGCCACCCCGCCAGTCCGACGGCATGCGGGCAGGTCTCCGCCAGCAACGCGTCGGGCGAGGTGGTGGGGGCGGCGGACCCGGAATCGAGATGATCCAGAACCTGCTCGACGGTTTCCTGCGCGTCCGTCTTGTTGGTGCCGATGAAGCCGCGCGGACCGCGCTTGATCCAGCCGACGACGAAGTGCCCGTCGGACACCCGGCCACGATCGTTGGGCACGATGCCGCGGTCCGCGTCGAAGGGCAGGCCGGGGACCTCGGTGCCACGGAAGCCGACGGCGCGTACCACGAGTCCGGCGTCGACCGTGTACTCGTCGGAGGTCGGGGTCGCGGTGACCCGGCCGTCCGCGTCGCGCGTAAGTGCGTTGCGCACCAACCGAACTCCGGTGACGCGATCGGTGCCGAGGATCTCGACCGGCGACGCGGCGAAGGTGAGGACGATGCGGCGGCGGGTGCCGTCGGGTGCGGGAAGCGCGGGAGCGGGGCGGGCAGCCATCTCGGCGAGGAGTCGGCTGCGCTGGTCCGTGCCCGTCAACAGCTGGGGATCGGCGTCGATGACCACGTCGATGTCGTCGAGGGTCGACAGGCCCACCAGCTCGGGCATCGTGAACGCGGCCTCGGCGGGTCCGCGTCGACCGATGATCTGCACCTCGCGCACGGCACTCGACCGCAGAACCTCGAGCGCGTCGGGCGCGAGATCGGTTGCGGTGTGCAACCACTGGGGATCGCGGGTGAGGATGCGGGCCACGTCGAGGGCCACGTTGCCGTTGCCGATCACCACGGCTCGCTCGTGGCTCAGGTCCACGGCGGTGGTGCGTCGATCGGGGTGGCCGTTGTACCAGCCGACGAGTTCGGTGGCGGCCATGGATCCGGGCAGGCTCTCGCCGTCGACCCCCAGGGCGCGGTCCGCGGAGGCACCGACGGCGTGGATCACCGCGTGGTACGCGCGGCCGAGCTGGTCGGCGGTGACGTGGGTGCCGACGTCGGCGCCGAGGACGTAGCGGAAGCCGGGCTGATCCTCGATCGCGTCGAAGAGGGCGGTGACCTGCTTGGTGGTCGCGTGATCGGGTGCCACGCCGTGGCGCACCAGACCGTGCGGGGTGAGGAGCCGATCGAACACGTCCACCGACTCGACCTCGGGATGCTTGAGCAACTCGTCCGCGCTGTACAGCCCGGCCGGACCGGCACCGACGACCGCGACGCGGAACGGACCGCGTCGGGTCAGTCGTCGTTGCTTCGGAACGAGGGCGAGCGGGGTGCGATCCGCGTGCGGATTGCGTTGGTAGTACTCGGCATTGATGATCGAGAACGGCAGTTGCTCCACGGTGAGCCGGGTGTCGGGGACGATGGCGCCCACCGGGCAGGCCGTCACACAGGCACTGCAGCCCACGCAGGTGGCGGGGTCGACGAACAGCATCTCGGTGGTACCGAATCCGGGCTCACCCGGCGCCGGATGGATGCAGTTGACCGGGCACGCGACGACGCACGAGGCGTCGGCACAGCAGGACTGGGTGACGACGTGGGGCACGGGCGGTCAGGCCGCGGCGGAGGCGGGCTCGCTGCGGAAGCGCGACGGACGGCCGTCGATCTTCATCAGACGCCAGACCCGACGCGAGACGCGGTTCATCATGCCCATCTCCTCGGACAGCATGCGCACGTCACCGAACATGTCGCGCAACGTCTTTCGCGACTCCTCGTCGCTCCACCACACCTGCTGCACCACCTCGCGCGGAATGCCCAGCTCGCGCTGAACCTCCTTGCTGGGCTTCATGATCACGTCGCACAGCACCCGCATGACCACCGGGGTCAGCACGGACATGACCATCCGCTGACGCTTGGAGAGCTTGGGGGCCTGGTGCTCGAGGTAGCGGTGCGCGAACCCGATGTGCCGCGCCTCCTCCGCCACGTGAATCTGCATGATGCGGGTCAGTAGCGGGTGCTGGACACTGCCCGCGCGCAGGATCGCCTTCTGCGTGTGGTCGATCGGCTCCTCACCGGCGAGCACGCCGACGAAGAAGCCGAACGGGATGATGCCGGCGGCGATGGGGAGCAGCGGCCCGACGCGACGGAACCACCACGGGCCACCCGGCACCTGGACGCCGATGCGGTTCACCATCTCCTGGAACATCTGGGTGTGGTGGCACTCTTCGGTGGCCTCGTGCGTGGAGTAGCGGAACTCCGGTGTGCCGTTGGGCAGGCGCAGCGCGAAGTTCATGATGCCGGCGATGAGGATCTGCTCGAACTGCAGCCCGACCTTGAGGATGTTGGCCTGGCGGTACATGCCGATCTCGATCTGCCGTTCGACGGTCTGCGACCGGTACCACTCGGTGCCGCCCAGCGGATCCACGGCCGGGAGGATCCAGCGGGGATCGTCGGGGATCATCGCGTACTCGGGGTCGTTCCACGGGATGTCGACGAACGCGTCGAAGTGCTGAGTCACGGACGCTTCGGACAGCACGCGCAGCGTCTGCTCGTAGTCCGCGCGGGTCTCGGTTGTCATCGTCATCGCGGTGCACCTCCCAGTGGCTCCGACCCCGGTACGTGTGACGGGGTGTTAGGTGTTACATGCTGTTGCGGGCAAAGTTACTGCAACATGGTGTTGCACGCAAGAGCCGGGGGGTGCCCCGCCGGGGTTAGAGCAGACGCGCTGCGTTGTGGTGCAGCACATCCCGCGACCAGGCGTCGCCGAGTCCCAGTTCCAGGACGCTGCGGACGGCGTGAGCGTAGGTGTACGGGATGTTGGGGAAATCGGACCCGAACAGGATCCGGTCCTGCAGATCGAGCAACCGTGGCTTCTGATCGACCGGGAACTCCGCCATGCGCTCGGTGAAATCGGTGAACGCCATGGTGGTGTCCAGGCACACCGACCGGTACTTGTCGGCGAGGTCGAGGAACGCCGCGTACTCGGGCAGCCCCATGTGCGCGATCCACAGTCGCAGGCGAGGGAACCGGACCATGAGTGCGTCGATCGGCGCCGGGCCGGTGAAGCGACCGGGCTCGGGACCCGATCCGCAGTGGATCACCACCGGCAGCTGCGCGTCCTCGATCTGTCCCCAGACTCCGTCGAGAAAGGCGTCGTGCACGTCGTAATCGCCGACCTGCACGTGGACCTTGAAGATTCCCGCACCGTTCTCGATGGCCGCGCGAACATAGGCATCGGCGTCGGGCTCGGGGTAGAAGGTGGCGGTGCGCACGCAATCCGGGGTGCGGTCGGCATACTCCCCCGCCCAGGTGTTGAGCCATTGCGCCATGTCCGGCTTGTGGGGATAGAGAAGGGACGTGAACTTCTCGACGCCGTAGCGCCGCAGCCGTTCGGTGCGCGCGTCCTCGTCCATGCGATAGGTGATCGGCCACGGTTCCCCGAGGCGGGACTCGACATTGTCGAAATAGCTCCACACCTTCGCCAGGACCCCGTGCGGCATGAAATGGGTATGGATGTCGCACATCGACGTCAATCCCACGTCGGCGAGCAGAGCGCGCACGCGAGCGACGTCGTGCTCGGTGTCGGCGACGCTGGGTTCCGGGGCGCTGGGGTCCGGGGCGCTGAGGTAGGGAGTGCTCGGGGTCACATCGTGGGGGGTCACCGGATCGATGATGCCGCATAACGATTCGACGGTCGGAACGGGCACGATCGCGCTGCGGGGGTTTCGACGAACCCGCGCCGGTGTCATTCTCGGTTCATGGCAACGATGATGCTGGTGGTGCTGGCGATACTGATGGTGTGGACTTCGCTCGCGCTGCTCCTCGGCGCCTGGGGCGGGATGGCCATCGACCGGGCGAGCAAGATCGAGCGATCCACCTCGCCGGTTCCGATACGGGTCGACGTCTCGCGCTAGGTGTTGCGGGTCATGAGGTTGTAGTCACGCGGTGATGCGTCCCCGTAGTGGGACAGGTCTTCCCGGTAGGCAGGATGAGAAGTACCACCAACTCGTCCGCCGACCAGAAAGACCTGTCGTGACACACCGTAATGCCCCACTGTCCCCGGAAGGCCGCCGCCGACTCGTCGAACGGTGCCGCACCCGGCCCATCGCGCACGTCGCCGCCGAGATGGGCATCTCTCGCGCGTGCGCCACCAAGTGGGTTCACCGGTACCGCGAGTTCGGCGACCTCGGCCTCGAGGACCGCTCCAGCGCCCCGCACCGTCAGCCCACCGCCGCGGACCCCTCGGTGGTCGTGCGGATCGAACGCTTCCGCCGCGAGAAGAAGTGGCCCGCGTCGCGGATCGCGTTCGAGCTGCAGCGGGACGGTATCGAGATCAGCCGGCGCACCGTCACCCGCCACCTCGATCACCTGGGCATCAACCGACGCCGATTCCTCGACCCCACCGGCGAGACGAACCGCACCCCACGCACGATCGTCGCCCGCCGGCCCGGCCACATGGTCCACGTCGACATCAAGAAGGTCGGGCGCATCCCCGACGGCGGAGGATGGCGCGCCCACGGCCGCGGCAGCGCCGAAGCCAAAGCCGTCGACCGCGCCAAGACCAAGGGCGCGAGAGCCGGTTACGTCTACCTCCACTCCGCGGTCGACGGGTACTCCCGCCTGGCCTACACCGAAGCCCTCGCAGACGAGAAAGCCGTCACAGCAGTGGGATTCGTGCACCGGGCAAGGGTGTTCTTCGCCGCGCACGGCATCGACCGCATCGAACGTCTGGTCACCGACAACGGGTCCTGCTACCGGGCCGAGGTGTTCGCCCGAGCGTTGCTCGGGTCCAGGCACCAGCGCATCACCCCGTACACCCCGCGCCACAACGGAAAAGTCGAGCGCTACAACAGGATCCTCGCCGAAGAGTTCCTCTACGCCCGAACCTGGTTCTCCGAACACCAGCGCGAGGACGCCCTGAGGATCTGGAACGTGCACTACAACTACCATCGACCTCACACTGCCGCCGGGAACCAACCACCAGCATCACGGCTCACCGCTGGCGTCACCAACGTCATGGCCTCATACAGCTAGGCCCTCTGTCTGCGGAGCGTCACAGCAAGCCGGCCGCGGCGGTCGCGCCCAGCGCGACCAGCAGAAGCGTGATCGACGCGACCAGCGCAAGTATCTGCCCGGCCGACAATGCTCCCGGCGCCCGAATTCCGCGTCGTGAACGATCCCGTGTCCTTTTTACCGCTCGCATGCGTGGGAGGGTATGACCCGGTGGCCGGTAAAACAAGTTATGCGTTTGTTTTATGCGCGAAAGAAACGAACGAGGATCTTCGAGCCGGACTGCTCGGGGCACATCCTTTGACAACGGACCGAAACCGGGCCTTAATTGAAGAGCTGAGCCACCAGCCGAGCCGGAATCCTCGGTGCTGCCAACCGCTGCGCCGACGATCGAAATTCTTCGTCGCCCGGGGTATAGGTACAGAGCGCGATCCTTACGGTTCTGACAGAAGGGCCGCAGAGTCACCGCGCACCGCAGCACGACCGCAGGAGTGCACGCGATGCATCCGAACGGCACCAGCGGCGACACCGTCGCCCGCACGAACCCCCTGTCCGCGGACCCCCATGTCCGCGACACCTGGCGTCAGCTGGCCCGTCGCGCTCGGCGCGGTCCCGGCGTCATCGCACGAACGCACGGCACTCACGAACCGAACGACGTCGACAACGTTATGGCCGACCCGCAGGACGTGCGATCGGCCTACCAACCCATCATCGATCTACGCACCGGCGTCACCATGGGGTTCGAAGCACTGGCTCGCTGGCCCCGGTTCCCCACCGTCGACCCCGCGGCCGTCTTCCTCGCCGCCGCGGACCGACACATGCTCCTCGACGTCGACTGGGCCGCGCGTCTCGCCGGCCTCGAGGGCGCACTCAACGCGTCGATGACGCCGAGGCACGCCCTGTTCCTGAACATCGAACCCGACACCCTCGACGTCATTCCGGACTACGCGTGCGAGCTGCTCCGGCGGGCGAACGAGCAACTGACCGTCGTACTCGAGCTCACCGAGCGATCGCTGTTGTCCGACCCCGGCGCCCTGCTCGCCCAGATCCGTCGGGCCCGGTCCGTCGGTTGCCGCATCGCCCTCGACGACGTCGGTGCGCACCCCGATTCCCTGACGCTGCTCGAATACATCGCACCCGAGATCATCAAACTCGACCGCGCCCTCGTCGCCCGTGATCCCTCGCGAGAGCGCGCGACCATCCTGTCCGCCGTCCGCTCGCACGTCGACGCGACCGGCGCCGTTCTTCTCGCCGAGGGCATCGAGACCACCGAACATCTCGAACGCGCGCAGGCATACGGGTGCGTATTGGGCCAGGGCTGGATGTTCGGGCGACCGGGCCCGCTGCCGGACGACCTGGCCGACACCGACCCGGGGTGGGAACTGCCCGCGCGCCGCACAGCACCCGGCTACGTCGGCGGGCAGGTACCCGCGGTCCCGTCCGAGCTGTTCGGTACCGCTCCGTCCACCGTTGGGCGCAAATCGCTCATCATCGCCCTGACGCAACAGATCGAACAACGGGCGCGGGCTTCGAGCGAGCCTCTGACCGTCATCTCGGCCTTCCAGGACATGGACTTCTTCACGCCGGTCGTTGCCGAGCAGTACCGGCAGCTCGCCGAGAGGCATTCGTTCGTCGCCGCGCTGGGCGTGGGAATCGCGGCCGAGCCGGCGCCGGGAGTGCGGGGCGCGGAACTGCAGCCGGACGAGCCGTTCGTGCACGAGTGGACCATCACCGTGGTCGGCCATCACCACTTCGCCGCCTTGATCGCGCGGGATCTCGGCGACTCCGGGCCGGACAGCGACCGGCGCTTCGAATTCCTGCACACCTACGACCGCGAACTGGTGGTCACGGCCGCGCGGTCGCTGATGTGCCGCGTGTTGCCGGAACTGCGCTCCGAGCCGGTGTCGCCACCGCATCTCGAACTGATCGACTGACTGCGTCGGGGGATCGTGGACTTCTACGCCTGCTCAGCAGGTGTGGGGGTCCACGATTTTCGTGTTCACCGAGGCACGCACGTCGTCAAGCGCCTCGCGAAGATACTGCGGGTAATCCTCGGCGTCGGCAAAGGACTCGGGCGCGGTCAGCACGCTGAACGTCGCGGTGTCACCGAGTGTGTAGAGCCCGTGCGAGATGCTCCCGGCGGGAGAGAGCGCCGGGAAGCCGGCAGTCGACACCGCCGGTGCACCGCACAGCGAGAGGTCCGCGGGTCCACGGTTCAGGCTGGTCACCGAGGTGTGGGCCAGGACCGACGCAGGCCGCGCGGAGCTGCGCGGCTCCATCGCACGAAGCACCGGTCTGGGCACCCGGTTCGGAACATCGAACTGGCGCAACACATCCGGATTGGACAGGCGAGCGATCTCTCCGTCGAGGGACGCCTTGATCCTCGCTCCACGCTCACGCACGTCGGCGCTCCCGGTGCCGAGACACACCATCGCGGGCAGAAAGCGGTTGTTCGCGCTCCATCGAACGCCCGCAGGCACCCCCACCGTGACGTGGGCGCCGAGTTCGCACGCTGCGGGATCGTCGTGGTCGCGCGCGAAGCGCTCCATCGCGATCGACACGGCCGTGAGCGCACCGTGCGTCACCGTCAGTCCGGGCAACTTCAGCTCCCGCACCGGCAGCGACACGATCGACACCGCACGCCTCGGACCCGGCGGGTTGTTGAACCCGGCGGGCGGTCGCCGGGTGGGGTCGGGCGGGAGCGCACCCCGATGCTGCAGCGCACGGCTTCGGCGCGACGCGCGAGTGGATTCGATCAGTGCCGCCGGGGCGCCCGCCGACCTGAGCCCGCACCGCCCGAGACTGCGCACCGCGAGTTCCGCGCGACCAGGAGTGTGGGTCGCGGCGCGCACCGACGGAGTCTCGGCCGATGCGTCGGCACCGAAGAGCGCGCGCGCCAACGACATCGCTCCGCGGCCGTCCACGAGGGTGTGGCTGAGCTGCAGAACGATCACCGTTGCTGTGGCTGCACATCCGGGCGCCCCGGTGACCTCGGGGAACACGTGCAGCCGCCAGGTGTGTCGGGTGGGGTCCAGCGCGCTCTCCGACAGTGCGGCGAGCCTGTCGACGCACGTAGCCCAGTCGATGCAGCCGTCGGCGGCCGCGACGACGCGGAGCCGAACATCCGTGGGGTCGACCACCCACATCGGGTAGTCCAGATGACCGGCCGGGTTCACGACGCGGCGATGCAGTGCGTCGATGTCCCGAGCCCGATCGACGACGTGAGCGCGGACCTCGTCCGTCGTCGGGGCTTCCGACAGCGACGACGTGTCGAAGATCAGAGTCAGGTACTGATCACTGGACCCCTCGAAGTGGACAGAAGGGAGAAACGTCGCATCCACGGCGTTCATTCGGCTCGAGAAGTGCTGGAGCGTTGACGATCTGCGGTCACGTAGTGACATGTAACAGAAGTATCACGGTCGCACGCCGACTGCCAGCCGTGCAGATCAGGGCTCGGGGGATCGTGGACTTCTACGCCTGCTCAGCGGGTGTGGGGGTCCACGATTTTCGTGTTCGGCGGGGGTCAGCGCCGCAGCGCGCGACGCACCTCGGCGATCACGGCCTCGGGCTCACCGAGCAGACGGTGGTAGGTGAACCGCAGCACCGTCCACCCCTCGGCGACCAGCCGGTTCTGCCGCTTGGCGTCGCTCGCCATGCGTTCGGCCGAACGGTGGAACGCCCAGCCGTCGATCTCCACGGCAACGCGCTCCTCCTCGAACCCCACGTCGATCACGTAGCCGCACGATCGAACCCCGCACCGCCACCCGCCGATCTTCGCGTCTCGCAGCAACCGGAGGAACAGGCGCTCCGCTTCCGATTCCGCACCGTCCGCCACCCGAGCCAACATCGCGCTCGCCAGCGGACTACCCGTGCGGCCCCGGTTGCGACGATGCGCCTCGTGTAGACGAGGGAGGGTGGTGCAGGTCTGCAGCGAACGGTCGAGGAACGTCATACCGCGACCGATCTCCCTCTCGCCCAACAGAACTGCCGTCTCCAGCACGGTCAGATCCGGCGCTGTGACGCGCAGTTCACGGACGGTGCGCTGATCACGGGGCGCGAGGTCACGGCGGCGCAGGGTCGACGCGGCGCGGCGTGGGCGGCGTGCAGCGGGGACGGTGATCCAGGGATCGGGTGGGGGCGAATCGAGCAGCCCCATCCACCACGCCGCGCTCGGACCCCACGCGCAGGCACCGGGCCCCGCCCCGTAGACCGCGGCGCGCAGATGGACGGCCGCGGATCGGCGATGGCCGGCGAGCAGATAGACCGACGGCGCGAGCCGCTCGACGTCCCCGGTTCCGAGGCGATGACCGATGCCGCTCGACGTGATTCCGGCGCCGAGCATCTGAGCGCGGGTGACCACGCCGTCCTGCGCGGCGGCGATGCGGTGCAGATTCATGGTCCGTTGGACGATCCTCGGCGCGCGGCGGATCCCCGGGCCGAATCGTGGACTTCTACGCCCGCTCAGCGGGTGCACACGTCCACGATTCAGGCCCGCACGGTCGCCGAACGCACGTCGGCGATGGCCGCGTGGAGGTAATGGGGGTACTCGTCGGCACCGGCGAACGAATCCGGCGACGTCTGGACGCTGAACGTCGACGTCTCGCCCAGGGTGTAGAAGCCGTGAGTGAGGCTGCTGACCGGCGACAGTGCCGGTGTGGCCGACGTGAACACCGCGGGGGCGCCGCACAGGCGCAGCGTCGCCGGGCCACACCGGAGGCTGCTCACCGAGGTGTGCGCCGTGACCGGTGCGGACCTGCTGTCGAAGCGCGATTCCACCAGGCGCAACGCCGGTAGCGGAATGCGGCTCGTGACGTCGAACTGCCGCACCACGTCCGGGTGCGACAGGCGCGCGAGCTCACCGTCGAGCGACGCCTTGATGGCACGGCCTCTCTCCTGCGCATCGTCGATGCCGACACCCAGGCCCACCATCGCGGGGAGGAAGCAGTTGTTGGCGGTCCACGGGGCTCCGTCCGGAACTCCCACCGTGACGTGAGCTCCCAATTCCGCCGTTGCGGGGTAGTCGTGGTCGCGCGCGAAACGCTCCATCGCGATCGACGCGACGGTCAGCACGCTGTGGGTGATCGTCAGTCCCGGGAGTTTCAACGCCCGCAGCGGAAGCGTCGTCAGCGTCAAGGAGCGCCGAACCCCGGGGTAGTTGTTGACTTCGGACCGACATCTCCGCTCGACTCGGGGCGCGGGAGGCCGCGCGGATGCTCGGTTCGGTGTTCGGCTCGTCGTCGGGCCCGAAGAGGGCGCGTGCCACCGCGATTCCGCCCTGCCCGTCCACGAGGCTGTGGTTCAACTGGAGAACGATCATCATGGCCGTCTCGCGCACCTCGGGCGCACCGGTGACGTCGGGAAACACGTGCACGGTCCACGTCGCCTCGGTGGGGTCGAGCGCGGTTCTGCACATGCGCGCCAGCTGGTCGGACCAGTGCGCCCAGTCCATCGGCCCCTCCGCAGCGAGGACCACCCGCTGCCGCATGTCGGTGGGGTCCACAACCCAGATGGGGTAGTCGAGATGCGCGGCGGGAACGACCACGCGGCGACGAAGTACGTCCATCTCGCGGGCACGCGCCACCACCTCGGAGCGCACCTGGTCGATCGTCGGCTTCTCGGCGAGGCCGGAGGTGTCGAAGCACAGCACCAGGTATTGATCGCTGGAGCCCTCGAAGAAGTCCGACGGCAGGAACGACGCGTCCACCGGGTGCATCCGCGGCGAGGAACCGCGACGGCGGGAATGGGTGAGTCCGTTGTGCGACATATGCGTGAATGGTACGGATCGGCCGACGCCATTCCTGGCGAATCACGTCTTCAGGCCCGCACGGTCGTCCGCCGCCCGCGCAGGAGGATGAGCGCGAAGGCCGGTACCCCCACCAGCGCGGTGATCACCCCCACCGGAATCTCCTGCGGCTCGAAGGCAGTGCGGGCGAGCGTGTCCACCCACACCATGAACACCGCGCCCATGATCATCGCGGTGGGCAGCACCCGGCTGTGCTTGGGACCGACCAGCATCCGCGCCGCGTGCGGCAGCACCAGACCCACGAACCCGATGGCACCCGCCGACGCCACCACCGTCGCCGTCACCAACGCGGTGGTGCCGAGCAGCACGATCTGCAGCCGCCGCATCGGCACACCCAGCGAGCGCGCGGTCTGGTCGCCGAGGCTCACCGCGTCGAGCGAGGGCGCCGCGACCACGGCCACCACCACCCCGAACGAGACCACCACCGCGCACGCGGCGACGTCTGCCCAATCCGCACCGCTGAGCGAACCGAGCAGCCAGAACAGCACTCCGCGGGTCTGCTCGGCGTCGGCCGAGGAGATCACGATGAACGAGGTGAGCGCCGAGAACAGTTGCGTCCCGGCCACTCCCGCGAGAATCACCGGACCCGTGCCGCCGCCGGCTCCGGTCGCGAGCATCATCACCAACACGAACGAGACCAGCGCCCCCAGGAACGCGCCCGACGACAACGACAGCACCCCGCTCCCGATTCCCAGAACCGCCACGGCCACCGCCCCCGTCGACGCGCCCGACGAGATGCCGAGGACGAACGGATCGGCCAGCCGGTTGCGCAGCATCGACTGCATGATCGCCCCGCACAGCGCGAGCCCGATGCCGCACAGTGCCGCCAGCAGCGCCCGCGGCAGACGCAGCTCCCACACGATGCCGTCCTGAATGCGGCTCACCCCGGACTCGCCACCCGTGAGGTTCGCCCACACCACGGTGAACACGTCGACCACGGACAGGTTCGCCGGACCCACGGTGATGGACGCGGCGATCGACAGCACCAGGGACGCCAGCGCGACCGCGGCGAGAGCCAGGCGCCTCGGCGTCACCCGGCCAGTCCCCACTCCTTCAGCGCCGCGGCCACCTTCTCGATGCCGTCGACCGTGCGAATGGACGGGTTCAGATCGGCGCCGTTGACGACGACGAAGCGCTCGTCCACCACGGCCGGCATGCGCGAGGTCACCGGATTGGATTCGAGGAACTCGACCTTGCTCTCCAACGCGTCGGCCTCGATGCTGCGCCGGCTCAGATCCGCGAGGACCAGGGCGGTGGGGTTGCGATCGGCGACGCTCTCCCAGCTCACCTGCGGCCACTCGTCGGTGGTGTCCGCGAAGACGTTCTGCGACCGCACCGAGTTCGCGATGATGCCCGACGAACCGCAGCACCCCGCCATGTACGGGGCGGACGCGTCGGCGAACCAGAACGCCAACGACGCGTCGCTCTCCCGGATGGAGGCGGTGGCGTCGTCGTAGCGCTGCCGGAGCTCCGCGATCAGCGCATCCCCCCGCTCGCGCACGTCGAAGATCGCGGCCAGATCGGTGATCTCCCGGTAAACGGTGTCCATGGTGAGCGGTTCGGTGCGCGCGCCGTCGGCGTTGACGCTGTCCGCGGTCTTGCCGATGCAGTCGGTGGGCGAGAGATAGGTGGCGACGCCGAACGACTCGAACCGGTCGCGGTCCGCGACACCGCCGGATCCGAGAGTGCCGCCGAAGGACGCGGTCACCATGTCCGGCTCGGCCTCGAGCACCACCTCGAGCGACGGCTTGTCGTCCGCGAGACGCGGCACCGTGGCGTTCGCCTCGGCAAGGTTCTCGCGCACCGGATCGGTCCAGGTGGCGGTGCCCACCATCCGGTCGGCCAGGCCGAGGGACAGCAGGATTTCGGTCGATCCCTGGTTGAGGGAGACCACGCGCTGCGGCGGGGTGTCGACGGTGACCGTGCGGCCACAGTTCTCGACGGAGACGGATTCCGCGGCGGCGGATTCGGGTTGCGTCGTCGCCGCACAGCCGGAGGCGAGCAGACAGATCGCGGCAGCAGCCGCGAGGGGAAGGCGAGTATTCACGAGGGGTCGTACCGTCCTGCAGGGGGCCCGTGCGCGGAGCCGCGAGGTGTGTGTCGGAGAGGCCGAAGGCCGGTCGAAGGGTCGCGGTACGTCAGGCGATCGGACTCGAGACACCTGGTCTCACACCGTTGCGCGCCAGTCCCGGATTCGCACCGGGTTCCCCTGCCGTCCGCGAGGGTCGAAGCAGACACTAGCCGCTGCCCCCGCGGCGTGGTGACTACCCTCGGCGGACGTGGACCCTTCCTCGGCATCGCATCAGTACGACGCCATCGCCGCGGACTACGCGCGGGCGAACGTCGACGAACTCGCGCAGAAGCCGTTCGACCGGGGCATTCTGCACTCGTTCGCGCGATCGGTGCGCGACGCGCGGGGGACGACGGTGCTGGACGTGGGATGTGGGCCGGGGACGGCCGCGGCGGAACTGCGGGCCGCCGGACTCTCGGTGATCGGTCTGGACGCGTCGGGCGCGATGGTGGAGCACGCGCGGCGGCGCACTCCCGACGCGTCGTTCGTGGTGGCCGATCTGGCGGCGCTACCGGTGCGCGAGAACGCGGTCGACGCCGTGTGCGCGTGGTATTCGATCGTGCACACCCCGGCCGAGCAACTCGCGGCGCTGGTCACCGAGTTCCGACGGGTTCTCAGCGCCGACGGGTGGCTGCTGTTGGCGTTCCAGACGGCCGCACCGACGCTGGAACTACGCACCGCGTACGGCCGCGCGGTGCATCTGGACTTCGTGCGCCACGATGTGGACGAGGTGCAGACGACGCTGATGGACTCGGGCTTCGTGCTGCACCGAGACGCGACGCGGACGGCGAACAAAGAGCTCGGGGAGACGGCGGCCCAGGCTTTCGTGGTGGCGCGGGCAAACGATCATCTGCGGGTGTAGCGGGGGTCAGGCGACTCGTTCGGGGTCGCCCACGGGCGTGCCGACGTAGTCGTCGCCCACGTGCTCTTCGAAATCCGCGTGGTGCACGGCACTACCGATCCACCACCCCGCCAGGGCGGCTACCACGAACCAACCGGCGATCACGCCGAGAAAGATCCACCACATGTGAGAGATACTGCCAGTCGTTTGGCCGAATGACAGGTTTATCTCGAAACTTGCTGAAAACGGTTCGGTAACAGTGACCTGAGCCACGTAGCTTTCGGCAAAGTTCGTGTCATCTCACAAAAGGTATGTTCGCAAAGCTCGGTCGGGTCGGGTCCAGCTGGACGTGCTGCGGAGCCAGCTGCGAGTCCACGAGCATGGGGCCGAGCGGGAGATACCGCGGGATGCTGGCCGCGAAGACGTCGATGCGAATGCGATGGCCGGGGGCGATCACCGCATCGGTGGGCAGCAGGTTGATGTCGACGGTGGTCGGCTCCCCCGGCACCAGCGGCTGCCGGCTCTCCAGCGTGAGCCGGGGCTTCGCGTCGACGTAGTCCCCGTTGGGTGAACGGGTGCTCTTCTCCTCGTCGATCGCGCGGAGCGACGCCTGCAGCGCGCCGTGCGTGATGGGGGTCGACGTGCCGTCGGGCGCGACGTCGTTCATGGTGACCGCCCAGAATCCGTCGGGCCGGTCCAGCACGGTGTTGAGGCGCACGTTGGTGGCGCCGGAGATCTCGGTGCGTTCCGTCATGGGTCCGGTGGTGAAGGTGAGCGCCTCGGCCTCGTTGAATCGCGCGTCCTCGGTGCACGCGGATCCGAAGATCGCCCCGGATCCAGCGGTGCCGATCGCGTTGGCGCGTGAGCACAGGCCGCGCAGACCCGGCGCTACCGTCAGGCGAGCCGGAGCGACGGAGTTCTCGGTGAGGCTGCCGTCGTGCAGGCTGTGTCCGGCCGTGCCGCTGGGCGCCGCCGACAGGTACCGACGCTCCGACTGCGCCCCCGCCCGCGGGAAGGTCTCGCTCCTGGTCCAGCCGCCGCCCTGCTGGAACATGGTGACCGGACCGTAGTTCTCGATGCCGTTGTCGATTCCCTTGAGCCACTTGTCGAACCACGCCCGCTGCAGCACGTCGAGCCGGGGTGGATTGCCGGGGCGGCCGAAGCCGGCACCCGGGTTGACGTGGTACCCGTTGCCCATCACCAGCTGTTTGCGGCCGGGTTCGACCGAGATGTCGTTGTAGATGCGGGGCTGACTGTTGGTGAAGATGTCGTGCCAGCCGCCGTAGATCATGGTGGGGATCGCGACGTTCTCGAGGTCGGCGGACATCTCCTCGTAGAAGCGGCCGTCCTGCGCGACGTTCAGCGTCTCGGGGCGGAGGTCCTCGATGGTGGGCGCGGTGAAGGCGTTGGCCAACTCGGGAATCAGGGTCGTCGGGTCCGCGAGGCGGTCCATCAGCCAGCGGGTGTCGACGTTGCCCTGGAGCACCGACTGCACGTCCGGCACGAACTTGAGGGTGTTCACCAGGATCAGCCACAGCGGCATGAATCCGACCCCCAGGGCGCCGCCGGTGCCGACGATGTCACGCAGCAGATCGTTCCCCGGCTCCACCGGGAAGATGGCCTTCAGGGCGGGCGGTGCCAGCGCGGCGGCCTGCACGGAATTGATGGCGGAGTACGAGATTCCGCTCATCCCGACGGTGCCGTCGGACCAGGGCTGCCGGCTCGCCCAGTCGATGATCTCCGCCGAATCCTGCTGCTCCCGCGGCCCGAGCACGTCCCACGTTCCCTGCGAGAATCCGGTGCCGCGCGCATCGACCACCATCTGCGCGTAGCCGTTCTGCACGAGGGCTCGATCGACGCCGAACACGCGGAGCCCGCCGCCGTCGACGGCCTGCGTCAGCTCGGTGATGCCGTCGAACGGGGTGCCGGCGAAGTTCAGTCCCGCGAGGAAGTCCAACACCGGTTCGCTGACTCCGGGAATCTGCTGAATCGAGTCGACCAGGTTGCCGACCAGCTTGGTGTACGGCGTGATGTTGAGGACCGTCGGCATCGTAGTGTCGACGGCCCGTCCCTGCGCATCCGCCGGCCGATACACGTTGGCCTTCAACACCGTTCCGTCGCTCATGGTGATGGGGACGTCCCATTCGATGGCGACTCCGGGGTACTGCGGCGGGGCGTCGGCGACGGCGGTCCATCGCTGCGCGTCGACTCCGCCGGTGGGGTCCGCGGACACCGGAACGGTGACGAACCCGGCCATCAGAACCACTGCCAATGCCACTGCCGAGAACCGCTTCAGCACACACTGCCCCTCGAGTTTCGTTGTGACCGGCGCCACGAACTTACTGGAGGGTAATGAACCGGACGACCCCCGTCAACGGTTACCCGAGCGGCCTCGCCCCCGCGTCAGGGCGCACGACGATCGTCGCGATCGGCGCGTCCTCGCCGTCCAGTTCGAGGGTGACCAGGCCCGGCTCCTCCACGGGGAACCGGATGTCCTGCCCGCTTTCGGCGGTGATGTCGAACGAGCGCTCGGGCGTGGTGAGCACCCGCAGCGAGCCCTCCGTGTCGCTGTCGACTCGCACCAGAATCTCTTCTCCCGCAACGGCTCCCACACTCTGTGCGGCCGGTGTGACGGTGCCGCCGTTGATCGTGATCGTCAGATCCGCGGGATCCTCCACCGCCTCGCTGACGCGCGAATCGCTCTCGGGCGCCACCGTCTGAGTGATCCGGTCACCCACGGGCGCAGTCACCCGGACGGGTTCCGCCGCCGTGCATCCGATCGCGGCGGTCAGGGCGATCATCGAACCGAACAGTCGCGCCTTCACAGGTCCTCCTCGAATCGATTCAGTCGTCCGGGGAGAGTTTACCGAAAGCCATGCGGCACTGCCGTACTCACGCACTTCGAGGACCGCGGATCGGTACGGGAACCAGAGTCGGCGCGCAATATCGGTGGAGTGTCACAGGTTCGGCGGGGTGCCGGTGCATCGGTGATAGTGCCACCTCGATCCGCACAGGTTGCCTACAGCGAACACCCCCTCCGGCACGCTGCAGCCGGTGCGCGGTGGAGGCACGGGGTGCGGATCGACGCCACACCAGCGCGGCCACGCATTCGATGCCTGGGGTTGCGTAGCCTTACCTAACCTGCCAAGCTCCTGCCGGTAAAGAGACGGTCAAATCCCGACCTCGCGGTATGCGGCGTCGGATCACTTCAGGAGACCCGCGTTGAAGATGTCCCGAACCTCGGCGCTCGCCGCCGTTCTCACCGTCGGCGCCGTCGCGCTCGCCGGCTGCAGCAGCGGTGCGGACGCCACCTCCGCCGACCCGGACGCGGCCACGGTCACCGTCGACACCACCGACGGACCCGTCGACGTGCCGCAGAACCCGCAGCGAGTCGTCGCGCTCGACAACACCTCGTTCGAGACCCTGAAGGCGTTCGGCGTCGAACCCGTCGCGCTGCCGAAGCAGATCATGCCGGACGCGGGATTCGAGGATTGGATCGGCAACGACGCGATCCTCGACATCGGGACGCACCGTGAACCGAACCTCGAGCTGGTGAACGAAGCCGAGCCCGATCTCATCGTCGGTGGATACCGCTTCCAGGAGTACACCGAGGAACTCGGACGCATCGCCACCACCATCGACATCGCACCGTCCGAGGACGCCGAGGGCGGCTACGTCGAGTCGCTGAAGCGTCAGACCACCACTCTCGGAACCATTTTCGATCGCGAGGAGGAAGCGGCCGACATCGTCGCCGCCCTCGACGACGCCACCGCCGACGCCGCCTCGCAGACCGACGGCCAGAGCGTCTTCCTCTCCGTGGTCTCCGGCGGCAAGATCGACAACGGCGCGGGCCGCATCGGCCGCATCATCGAACCGCTGGACCTGACCGACGTGTTCGCCGGCGAGGCAGGTGACGTCCACGGCGATTCCGGACTGGCGCCCGAGGCCATCGCCGCCGCGAACCCGGACTGGATGATCGTGCTCGACCGCGACGCCGCCGCCGGGGAGGCCGGTGCCGCTCCTGCCGCATCGGTCATCGACGCGCAGGAAGCGTTCGCGCGCACCACGTTCGCGTCGGATGACCAGATCGTCTACCTCGACCCGTACTTCTACACCCGCGAGTCCATCCAGGCGTTCACCGAGACGTACGAACAGCTCGCCGATGCTTTCGCGAACGCCGCGTAGCACCGCACTTCTCGCGGCCGTGAGCGGCGCCACCATCGTGTTGGTGGCGGCGTCGCTCATGGTCGGCGAGTACGACATCTCCCTCGCCGCCCTGCTCGACGATCCCGTGGCGCGCGAGATGTTCTTCATCTCCCGCGTACCGCGCACGCTCGCACTGGTGTTCGCCGGTGTCGCGATGGCGGTGTCCGGGGTGGTCATGCAGATGATCACGCAGAACAAGTTCGTCGAACCCACCACCGCGGGCACCAGCGCCTGGGCCGGGCTCGGCATTCTCACCGCACTGCTGCTGATTCCCAACGCGAACCCGATGACCAAGATGCTCGTCGCCACGGCCTTCGCGTTCGTCGGCACCATGCTCTTCGTCGGCGTGCTGCGCCGCATCGCGCTCGAGCAGCAGCTGGTCGTTCCCCTCGTCGGCATCATGCTCGGCGCCGTGATCGGCTCCGTCACCACCTTTCTCGCCGGTACGTTCGACCTGCTGCAGTCCATGTCCGCGTGGCGCTCCGGTGGTTTCAGCTCGGTCGTGCGCGGCTTCTACGAGCCGCTCTGGGCGGTGGTGATCATCGCCGTCCTCATCTACCTGCTGGCGCACCGCTTCACGGTCGCCGGACTGGGCAAGGACCTGGCCACCACCGTCGGTCTGAACTACGAGACGACCGTGGTCCTGGGCGTCGCGATGGTCGCGATCTGCACCGGCGTCACCAGCGTCGTGGTCGGCTTCGTTCCGTTCCTGGGGCTCATCGTGCCCAACGTCGTGTCCATGGTCCTCGGCGACGACGTCCGCAAGAACCTTCCCTGGGTGGCCGTCGTGGGCGTCGCGCTGCTCCTCGCCTGCGATCTGATCGGACGAACCGTGGTGGCCCCGATGGAAATTCCCGCCTCCGTCATCCTCGGCGCACTCGGCGCGGCCGGCTTCGTCGCGTTGGTCCTACGGCAGCGGCGGTACGCGAATGTCTGACACCCTCGCCCGCCCCGTCGCGGCCCCGACCCGCCCGGGGCTCCGATTGGCCGTCGTCGCAACACTTCTGGTGATCGCCGTCGGATGCTTTCTCACCCTGTTCGTACGCGGGTCGTTCGACTACGCGGTCCAGGGCCGCCTCACGATGGTCGGCGCGATGGCCGTGGCCGCCTTCGCGCACGGCATCGGCACCGTGGTGTTCCACACCGTCACCGACAATCGCATTCTCACCCCGTCGATCATCGGGTTCGATTCGCTCTACGTGCTCATGCAGACCCTCATGGTCTTCGTGTTCGGCGGCACCGTGATCGCCCAGACGGAGGGCATTCCCAAGCTGATCGCGCAGACCGTGGCGATGGTGCTGTTCGCGACGATCCTCTACCGGTGGCTGTTCTCCGGCCGACTCGGCAGCCTGTTCCTCATGCTGCTCGTCGGCGTGGTGCTGGGCATGGCGTTCGGTTCGATCTCGACGTTCCTGCAGCGCCTCCTCTCCCCCACGGAGTACGACCTGCTGTCCGTCAAGCTGTTCGGGCGGCTGAGCACGGTCGACGCCGACACCCTGCCGCTCGCGTTCGGCGTGTGCATCGTGGTCGGGGCGATCCTCTGGAAGCGTCGGTACCGGCTCGACGCTCTGCTGCTCGGGCGCGACGCCGCCACCGGGCTCGGGGTCGACCACAAGCGCGAGCTCACCCTCATGCTCATGCTGGTCGCACTGCTCATCGCGTTCTCCACCGCACTGGTGGGGCCGATGACGTTCTTCGGGTTCATCGTCGCGACGATGGCGTACCAGATCACCGGCAGCTACCAGCACCGCTACGTGATGCCGATGGCGTTCCTGCTCGGCATGCTCACACTGGTCGCCGGCCAGTTCGTCATGCAGCACATCTTCTACGCCAGTGGATTCCTCACCGTCGTCATCGAATTCACCGGAGGAATCCTGTTCCTCCTCGTCATCCTCCGCAGGGGCAGATTGTGATCACCTTCTCCGAGGTCTCGAAGACCTACCAGAACACCACCGTCCTCGGTCCGGTGAGCGGCACCATCGCCGCCGGCGGGATCACCTCGGTGATCGGACCCAACGGCGCCGGGAAGTCGACCCTGCTCTCGATCATGGGCCGGTTGCTCGAACCCTCCACCGGCACGGTGCGATTGGGTGAGGCGGACGTACGTACCACCGGCACCAAGAAATTGGCGAGGGTGGTGTCGATCCTGCGCCAGGACAATCACCTGACCGCGCGGCTCACCGTCCGGGAACTGGTGGGGTTCGGGCGCTTCCCGCACTCCGGCGGACGGCTGACACCGTCGGACCGCGAACGCGTCGAGGAGGCACTCGAGTTCCTCGACCTGACCGCGCTGGGCGGCCGGTACCTCGACCAGGTCTCCGGGGGGCAGCGTCAGCGCGCGTTCGTGGCCATGGTGCTCGCGCAGGACACCCCGTACGTGCTGCTCGACGAACCGCTCAACAACCTCGACATGAAGCACTCGGTGGCCATGATGGGCCACTTGCGCAGAGCAGCCGACGAACTGGGTCGCACCATCGTCCTGGTGATCCACGACGTGAACTTCGCCGGCGCCTATTCGGACCGGATCATCGCCATGCGGGACGGACAGATCGTGCACACCGGTACCGCCGCCGAGATCATGTGCGACGAGGTGCTCACCGACGTCTTCGACACCCCGGTCCGCGTGCACGACGTGGACGGGCAGGCGACCGCGATCTACGTGCGGCCCGACGGAATCTCCGGCAATAATGTCGATATCGAAACGTCGGTTCCGTCCCCGAGGTGAATGCAGCCGACGTGGCTGCACCGAACCGAGGAGACGATCATGGCGAAGTACTTGATGCTCAAGCACTACCGCGGCGCACCGGCAGCGGTGAACGATTCCCCCATGGACGAGTGGACGCAGGCCGAGGTGGATGCGCACATGCAGTACATGGAGGACTTCGCTGCTCGGCTCGACAAGAGCGGCGAGTTCGTGGACAGCCGTGCGCTCGCTCCGGAGGGCACCTTCGTCCGGTACGACGGTGAAGGTCGGCCGCCCGTGACCGACGGCCCGTTCGCCGAGACGAAAGACCTGGTGGCGGGGTACATGATGATCGACGTCGACAGTCACGAACGGGCCCTGGAGCTGGCGGCCGAGCTCTCCGCGGCTCCGGGCAAGGGCGGGAAACCCATCCACGAATGGCTCGAACTGCGGCCCCTGCTCGCCGCCCGAGGCACCGTCGTCGACTGACCCGCACGTGGACGCACAACTCCTGCGGGCACTGACCCCAGCGGTGATCGGTGTCCTCGTCCGCCGCGGTGTGGACTTCGCGACGGCCGAGGACGCCGTGCAGGAGGCCCTCCTGCAGGCGCTCCGTACCTGGCCCGACAACCCTCCTACGGATCCGAAGGGCTGGCTGGTCACCGTCGCGTGGCGACAGTTCCTCGACGCCTACCGATCCGACTCGTCGCGTCGGGAACGCGAGGCGAGGGTGACGTCGGAACCCGTCCCCGGCGACGCCGAAGTCGCGGACGACACTCTTCACCTGTTGTTCCTGTGTGCGCACCCGTCCCTGACCCACGGCTCGGCGGTCGCACTGACCCTTCGGGCGGTCGGTGGGTTGACCACACGACAGATCGCCCACGCGTATCTGGTGCCCGAACGGACGATGGCGGCACGGATCTCGCGGGCGAAGAAGAACCTGGTCGACGTCGGTTTCGACGCGCCCGGCGACGTTCGCACGGTGATGACCGTGTTGTACCTGATCTTCAACGAGGGCTACTCCGGCGACGTCGACCTCTCCGCCGAGGCCATCCGCCTGACACGACAACTCGCGTCGATGGTCGACGAACCCGAGGTGCGCGGATTGCTGGCACTCATGCTCCTCCACCACGCACGCCGATCGGCCCGCACGGAACCCGACGGTGCGCTCGTCGCCCTGGCCGACCAGGACCGCAGCCGGTGGGACACCGCGATGATCACCGAAGGCATCGCACTCCTCCGGTCTGCGCTTCTGCCGACGGGCCGACCGGACGCCACTCCCGGCCCGTTCCGGTGTCAGGCGGCCATCGCTGCGCTGCACGCCGATGCGCAACGGGCGGAGGACACCGATTGGGTTCAGATCGTCGAATGGTACGACGAACTGCTCCGCGTCCAGGACACCCCGATCGTGCGGCTCAACCGAGCCGTGGCCGTCGGGGAGGCCGACGGTCCCGTGGCGGGGTTGGCCGCGCTCGACGGGGTCGACCCGACCGTTCCGCGCTTTCTCGCGGCGTCGGCGTATCTGCACGAGAAGTCCGGCGACCTGCAGATCGCCGCACGCCTCTACGCCGACGCGGCTCGGGCAGCGCCGAGTCTCGCCGAGCGACACCACCTGTCACGCCGGGCCGCAGGCGTCCGGAACTCGATGTGATCGTTCCGCCCGCTACTCCCCCGCGTCCGACCACGCCTGCCGCTCCACTCCGAAGGCCTCGGCCTGGGTGGAGCGGAAGGCGGCGATCGACTCCTCGTTGTCCGCCAGGAACGCGTCGTGATCGGCGAGGGAGAAGGTGCCGTCGGTGATGTCGACGCCGCCGCCGCGGCCGGCCGCGAGGTCGGCGCGCATGTCCGCGAGTTCCTCGGTGGTGACGGGGTACCAGGAGATGCGGTCGAAGAACCGCAGCAACCAGGGGGTGCCCTGCTCGAACCCCGCCACGTTCGACGGGTGGCGGTGGTTCCACACCTGCGTGGTGCGCCCCACGAATTGGTACCCGCCCGGACCCTCCATCCCGTAGATGCACAGGTACGCGCCGCCGATACCCACCGCGTTCTCCGGCGTCCAGGTGCGGGCGGGATTGTACTTGGTGGTCACCAACCGGTGCCGGGGATCCAACGGAGTCGCCACGGGCGCACCGAGATACACGTCGCCCAGGCCCAACACCATGTAGTCGGCGTCGAACACGGTGTCGTAGACGTCGTCGACGGAGTTCAGGCCGTTCATGCGACGGATGAACTCGATGTTCCACGGGCACCACGGCGCGTCCGAGCGCACCCCGTGCATGTACCGCTCGATGGCTTCGCGCGTCGACGGGTCGTCCCACGACAGCGGCAGGCGGACCTTGCGTGACGGCACCACCAGCTCCGAGGTGTCGGGCAGCGCCTCCTCCACCTCGACCAGCAGATCCATCAGCTTTCCGACGGGCAGCACGTCCGGGTCGACCTTGACCTGCAGCGAGCGGATGCCCGGGGTCAGATCGACCAGCCCGCGCGGCGCGATCTGCTCGATGCGCTGGTGCAGGGCATGGGCCCGCGCCCGGAGTGCGAGATCGAGTGACATGGAACCGTATTCGACGAGAACGTTGTCGTCGCCCGACCGTCGGTAGCAGACGTCCGTGGCGGCCTCACGGCGCGCGATGACGCCGTCGTCTCCGTCCCCGCCGCGGGAGAACACCGCCGGAGACGACGCCCGACGCCCCATGCCGAGCGATCCGAGCGACGCCGTCTCGGCGCTGCGCACGGGCACGAAGCGGACCGTGTTGCCGGGGCGAAGCTGACCGAGCTTCCACCGATCCGCGGCGACGACGGTGACCGGGCAGACGAACCCGCCCAGGGACGGACCGTCGGGACCGAGAAGGATCGGGGTGTCGCCCGTGAAGTCGAGCGCGCCCACGGAATACGCGTTGTCGTGGATGTTCGACGGGTGCAGCCCCGCCTCGCCGCCGTCGGTGCGGGCCCAGTCCGGCCGCGGTCCGATCAGGCGAACGCCGGTGCGGTCGGAATTGAAGTGCACCTCGTAGGCGGTGCCGAGAATGGTGTCCATGCCCGCACGAGTGAAGAACTCGGGAGCTCCGTGCGGACCCTCGGTGACGGCGAGCTCCCACGCATCGCTCAGGGCCGGAACGTGTTCCATCGGCACCGGCCGCGGGGTGGCCGTGGACGCGGGGTCGGCGGACGTGGGGTCGGCGACCGTCAGTACGTCTCCGGATTCGAGCACCCGGCCGCGGTGCCCACCGAAGTTGCCCATGGTGAAGGTCGACGCGCTGCCCAGGTACTCCTCGGCCTCGAGTCCGCCGCGCACCGCGACGTACATGCGCAGACCCGCACCGCCGACCATCCCGATGTCCAGGACGCTCCCGGCCGACACCGACAGCGGCGTCCACAGGTCCACGGGCTCCCCGTCGAGTGTGACCGGAACATCGGCACCGGCGACGCAGACGACGCCGTCGGAGTCGAACCGCAGGGCCGGACCGCTGAGCGTGGTCTCCAATCCCGCTGCGCCCTCGGCGTTTCCGACGGCGACGTTCGCGAGCCGCAGGGACAGATCGTCCATGGGCCCGGACGGCGGCACCCCGACCTTCCAGTACCCGACGCGCCCCGGCCAGTCCTGCACCGTGGTGAGCATGCCGGGCCGTTCGACGGTGATCTTGCCGGTCACGGGCGCGTCACGATCATGCGGACCTCGGTGGGGTCGAACCCGTTGCAGGGGTTGTTGATCTGCGGGCAGTTCGACACCAGCACAAGCGCGTCGACCTCGGCCCGCAGGGCGAGTCGCTTGCCCGGCGCGGAGAGCCCGTCGACGATGCCCAGCGACCCGTCCGCCTCGACCGGCACGTTCATGAAGAAGTTGATGTTGGACACCAGATCCGCCTTGCCCAGACCCCAGCGCGACCCCTCCATGAGGAAGTTCTCGACGCAGCCGTGCTGATGCTTGGTGTGGTGGCCGTAGCGCAGGGTGTTGGACTCCTGCGAGCACGCGCCGCCGATGGTGTCGTGGTTGCCCACCTCGTCCGCGACGATGGTCATCAGCGGCTGGGACTCGCTGTCGCGCAACACCGTTTCGGTGGTCAGGTACACGTTTCCCTGCCCCACCAGGGTGGTGGCCGCGCTGTAGCGGACGGTGTGATCGTGAGCCCCGTAGATGAGGGTGTCCACCGCCTGGTTCCCCTTCAGGTCCAGGATGGTGAGCACGTCACCGGCGGCGACGACGGCGGACCACGGGCCGCGGGCCGGGGCGATCTCGTCGAGGATCACCTCGCCGGGAACGAGGGCGGGGGTGAGGGTCTGGGTGCTGGTCATCGGGTTGCCTCCGCTGCGATTCGCACGTCTTCCGTGTTGGCCACGGCGCGTCGGTATTCGGGGTCGTCGTTCGGAAGGTCGTCCAGGTCATCGGGTGAGGTCCAGGCCAGTACCTCGAGCGAGGTCGTGTCGAACGTCGGCGACGGGTCGAGCGGGTGCGCGGTGTTCGCGACGGTCACGATAACCGGCAGGTGCACGATCAGGTCGACGGCGGTATCGGGCCCGGCCGAGCCGGTGCTGCGCAGGCTGCCGTCGGACTCGACGGTGACGCCGTGGAAGAAGCTGATGGTCGGCGGCACGTCGCGAGGTCCGAGCCCGTTCTTCAGCGCCCCCAAAATCAGCAGCTCACGACCCGCGGGCGAGGTGGAGTACGGCGACCCGTCGCCGTACTTGGCCGTGTTCGTCGCGAGAGTCGTGGTGCCGCAGAGGGCGTCGTGGTGGCCCGAGGAATCGGCGAGCACCGTCGCCAACACCCGGCCCTGATCGGAGAGCACGGGGTGACCGACGCCGAGGTACGCCTGCCAGGGAACCTTGACCGTGTCGGCGGTGTTCAGTCGCTCCCAGGGCGCGTCGGCGCGGTGGATCATGACGTGAGCGCAGGCGCAGCCGTCGATGTCGCGCAGGCGAAGTCGCGTTCCGCGAGCGAGCACCTTGGTGGTGTAGCGGCCACCGGGGACCGTCTCGGCCCAGGTGAGGGTGCCGGGCTCGACCCCGTGGACGGCCGTCGGCCACTGCGAGGCGGGGACGACGGGCATCGAGTCCGTGATGGCGCGGGCCTGCGCGCGGGCGTGTTCCTTGGCGGCGGAGGTGGTTGCGGTACTGGACATCTCAGGCTCCGATCGTGACTTTGTTGGGGTGGTCCTTGCCGCGGGGGAAGCACGCGACACCGATCAGGACGACGGCGAGGACGGTCAGGGGTGCGGCCCAGCGCAGCAGCGGGAAATCGCCCGACGGGTCGAAGATCTCCGCTCGCGGCCACGACAGGTTGATCACCATCACCGCGCCGTACACGACGGCGAGGATGTTCACGGGCAACCCGATCCAGCCCATCGTGAACAGCTTCTTGCCCTCGGAATCGACCGTCGAGGTGGGATGCGGCCACCCCTTCAGGCGTCGGACGAGGAGGGGAACGGTGACCATCATGTAGGCCAGGTAGATCAGCACGATGCACACACTCGAGAGCGTCGTGAAGATGGCGGCGTTGCCCACGTTGACGATCAGCACGGACACGCAGCCGAGACCGATGATCACGGCGGGGGCGATGGGAGTGCCGGTGGTCTTGTTGACCGACCCCAGCACCTTCGACGCGGGGAGACGTCCGTCGCGGGCCATCGAGAACATCAGCCGGGACGCGGCGGTCTGAATGGCCAAGGTGCAGATGAGGATCGCGATGGCGACGTCGATCAGCAGCACGGTGCCCCACGGCGAGGACAGGACCGAATCCAGCACGTACGGCAGGCCCTGCGTGGCCAGCTGGCCGTCGGTGAGGCTCGGGGCCGCCATGAGTGCGCCGAGGATCATGAGCCCGCCGCCGAGCGCGGAGACCGACAGTGCGAGGCGGATGGTGCGCGGAGCGATGCGTCGCGGGTTCTTCGTCTCCTCGGCCAGCTCGCCGGCCGAGCCGAATCCCACCATCACGTACGCGGCCATGAGGCCGGAGACGATCCACGCCCCGATGTAGCCGGAATCGGCGGGCACGCTGCCGGTGTCGAAGACGACGTCGGGTCCGCGTTGCGCGTGGGTGAAGAAGACGCCGACGATCGCGATGACGCCGATGATCTCGCACGTCACACCGATGGAGTTGATGCGCGCCATCACGTTGACGCCGATCGAGTTGATCGTCGTGGTGACCACCAACAGCGCGGTACCGAGCACGACGGCGTTGGTCGCGCCGTCGGACGAGGTCAGAGCGGTGTCCGTACCGACGATCTGGAAGCCGATCCACACGTTCGGGAGCACCACCTGCAGCGCGATCGCGGCGGCGGACGCGGTGACGATCTGCGCGATGATCATGAACCAGCCGGCGAACCATCCGGCGATCTCGCCGCCCATACGCCGCGACCACTGGTAGATGGCGCCCGAGATGGGATAGCGCGCAGCGAGTTCCGCGAAGCACAGGGCCACCATGAACTGACCGAGGAACACCACCGGCCAGGTCCAGAAGAACGCGGGACCGGCGAACGAGAAGCCGAGTCCGAAGAGCTGGAAGATGGTGGTGAGAATGGAGACGAACGAGAAACCGGCCGCGAACGAGGCGAACTTGCCCAGTTTGCGGTGCAGTTGCTGCTCGTACCCGAACTCGCGGAGGTCGTCGGAATCACCGGCGCGATCCGAGGGGGGAGGTAGTACGGCCTGGCTCATGGGGAATCTCCGTCAGCGAGTAAGTGTGGCCGCGCGTGGCCTCGTCGCCATGCGTAACTGTCAAGTGATAGTTAATCGGTTCGAGGCGCCCCGGTGGTGACGTCGATGTATCGAGATCGGGTCTGCGGGTTGCAGTCGTGTTAACCGTGTTTCGAGAACGTGTACGTCCGCTCACCGCGTCGGGAGATGGCAGCATGTGGGCGTGAGCGTAAGCATCGGACGGCCCCGATCGGCGGCCAGGAAGCGGCCGGGGGCCACCGCGCGCGACGAGATCCTCGACGCCGCGGCCGAGCTCTTCACCACCGGTGGGTTCACCGCGACGAGTACGCGGGCCATCGCCGACGCCGTGGGGGTGCGGCAGGCCTCGCTGTACAACCACTTCGAGAACAAGGACGCCATGCTGATGGCGCTCCTGGCCGGCACCGTGGAAGCACCCGCGGAGTTCGCGCGCTCTCTCCCCGCCGCCACCGACGATCCCCGCGTGCGCATCCACGCCCTGACCTGGTTCGACGCCCGGCACCTCACCACGTCCACCTGGAACCTCGGCGCGCTCTACCTGCTGCCCGAGCTGCGCTCGGACCGGTTCGACGCCTTCCGCCGGCAACGCTGGGATCTGCGCGAGGAGTACGCACGGTTGTCGACCGAGGCGCTGCGACGCATCGGTGTCCTCTCCCCCGACGACACCGTCGCCGCGCACCTGCCGTTCCGGCTCGTCGAGTCGATCATCAACGCGCGCTCCGACGCCGACCTCGACGACACCGGGCCGGACTCACCGCGCGCCGTCGCCGACGCCGCGCTCCGGGTCCTGGGGCTGACCGCCGTGCCCGACGCGGTGACGGACGCGGCGGCGGAGTTGGTGGAGGGGCGGGAGTCGGCGCCGGGGCTGGAGGCGTCGCCGCGCACCGTGCAGTGAGACGCGCACCGTGCACGGTGCGCAGGACGCTGCAGGGTGCGCGCCGAGGGGTGGGGCGCGGGCAAGAACGGGGCGGGTCGGGGCAGGGTGCGCGAGGAGGGGTGCGAGGGGGCGCGGGGCGCTACCCCACCAACGCGCGCAGGAAGATCGGCAGAAAGGGACGCGGCGACGGCGCCCCCGCGGTGCGGAACGGCACCGAATCCCGCGCTGCCTGCACCCAGTCGGCGCGGGTGGTGCCCGAGAGGTCGAGCCGATACGACGAGTCCGCGACCAGGTGGTGCAGCAACGCCGTCCCCGCGCGCCCGTTGCCCTCCCGAAACGGGTGGGCGTGGTTCACCTCCGCGTAGGTCCGGCTGAGCAGGTAGGCCAACCGTCCGTGGTCGGCGCTCGCGAAGTCCGCACCGACGATGGTCTCGTGCGCCACGATCAGCGCTTCCCAGATCGACGCCACGTGGGTGAAGGTGGTGCCGTTCTTCGACAGCTCGACGGTGCGGATCTTTCCCGCCCACTCGTACACGTCCGAGAAGACGTACCGGTGCAGTTCGAGCAACCGGTGCACCCCCTCCATCTCGAAAGCGACACGGCCGGTGTGGATCTCGACCAGTCGCACCGCCGTCACCAGCGCCTCGGCGCGATCCAGCTCGCGCGGGTCCTCGATGCCGAACCGATTCCGCAGCGTCGCGCTCCCGGACTGCAGATAGGGTGCCCGACGCGCGAACCACCGACGCGGCGGCGTCGCTCCCGGACGCGTCAGGCGGGCACACAGATCCGGGACGACGTCCTCCCCGCGCCCGGCGGCGGCAAGAACCTCGAGGTCGGACGGCGTCGGCGCCCACCCCTCGAGCCGTTCCGCCGCCACCGCCTGCCGAATCGCATCGTCAGCGCCCATGGGACCGGCGTTCATGTGACCGAATAGGCCAGCGCCCGTTGCATTCCCGCGACCTCCCGCGCCGCGTTGCTCAGCAGACTGCGAGCGAGCGGAGTGAGATCGGCGAGCGAGACCACGTCGTCCGGCGTCACCCCGGCACGCACCTGATCGCACTGGTGCCCGAGCCGGATGCGCTGCACCACGTCGAAGGACTCCGCCAGCACCTGCGCGTCGTCCACGCCGAGCACCCCGGCGGCCCCGGCGTCGGCGAGGCGCCCGAGGGTGGTGCGCTCGGGTGACCCGCCCCGCAGCCCCGCCCACCGGGCGATGTCGGTGATCGACGACAGCACCGACTCCTTGAGATCCGCGGACTCCGTGCGTCGGAAAAGCTTGTCTCGCAACACCAACTTGGCCTGGCCCACGGTGGCCTCACGGAGCAGCAGGTGCTGGGCCCGCGAGGAGTCGGCCAGACGCGACCGGACGTGCTCGGCCAGATCGAACTCGGCCACACCGCCGACCGCACTCGCGTCGGCGAGGAGCGAGAGCATCACGATCCCCCTGTCGCTCAACGGATCCGCGATCCACCCGTCGACGGCGGCGGTCCATCCCTCGCGGGTGCGCACGAAGCGCCGTTGCGACGCCAACGCGTTGTGCGGGTCCGGCCGGATTCCGCACCGGCGCAGCAGATCGTGCACCGCGGCGCCCGAACGCGTGGCGGCGCCCACCCTGTCCTCCGACGCCACCACCGCGGCGGTCTCGAGGTCCGACGACGGCAACGCCTCGCGCCGCGCGACGCTGCCGAGCACCACGATCTCGCGGGCCGTCAGCTCGGGCCCCACCAGCGCCACGGCTCGTCCGAACGCGGCTCGCACCAACACCGAACGGATTCCCGCGACGTCGGCCGGCGCCACCCGCGAATCGTGCGCTGCGATGACCACGGACGGGATGTCGGCGCAGCGGGTGATCAGGTCCTCGGCGGTCTCCGCGCGGGCGATCGCCGTACGCACCAGCACACCCGCCCGCGTCGCCGACGAGAACAGATCGGCGTCGTCCACGACGCCCACCAGGGCGCCGGCCGCGTCGACGACCACCAGGTGACGCACCCCGATGGCCATCATGTCCGTTCCCGCGTCCGCCACGGATCGAGTCGACGGGACCGTGTGGACCGGCGTCGTCGCTACTCCGGCGACCTCGGAGTCCCGGCCGACACCCCCGGCCACGACGCGTCGGCGAAGGTCACCGTCGGTGACGATGCCCCACACCGCATCGGTGCCGTTCGTGATGACCGCACACCGGGAGCGAGCGGCGGTCATCCGGGCTGCGACCTCGGAGATCGACGTGCTCGCCGAACACACGGGCACCGACGTCTGCGCTCGCTCACCCACCGTCACGACGGCCACCTTATGGCGACAAACGCGGCGCAGCCGCACCAGGGCGGCACACGGCGAAGCAGAAACAGGCATACAGTCAGCACCAGAGCGCCACGACAGGCGATCGGAAGGTACACGTGACACCAACCCACAGAACAACCACGGCGGTGGGTCGCGGCGGCCTGACGCTCGACGCCATCCTGCGCGCCGGCATCGCGTTCATCGACGCCAACGGCGTCGCCGAACTCACCATGCGCCGACTCGGAGCCTCGCTCGGCGTCGAGGCCATGGCCCTCTACCACTACGTTCCCGGCAAGGAATCCCTGCTCGACGGCATCGTCGAGCTGGTCATCGACGATCTGCACGGCGACCCTCAGGTCCTCATGACGGGCGCGACGAGCTGGCAGGACTACCTGCAGCGACTCGCCCACGGCGTCCGGCGCATGGCGCTCGCGCATCCGCAGGTGTTCCCGCTGGTGGCGACGCGACCCTCGGAAGCACCCTGGGTCCGGCCCCCGCTCCGCAGCGTTCGCTGGATGGACAACTTCCTCTCCAGCCTGCACGCGTGGGGCTTCGACGACGCGGCGACCGCGGCCGCCTACCGCGCCTACACCAGCTTCCTGCTGGGCCACCTGCTGCTCGAGGTCTCGGCGCAGGGCGTGGACCTCGTCCCGTCCGTGGATACTGACGAGCCGGGATCGGCCGAGGGCCGTGACGACCTCGAGGTCACGATGGCCGACTATCCCACCGTGTTGCGACTGCGCCCGGAACTGTCGCGCGATCTCGCGCACGTCGAGTTCGAGAAGTCGTTGGAAAGTCTGCTCGAGCGGCTCGCGACCGATCTGCCTCAGCCGACCGCCTGACACACCCGCCGGGCGTCACTCGGCCGAGTCGAGGACCGCCCGCGCGTGCCGCACCACGGACCGGCGGCGGGCCCGCGCCTCGGACACCAGAAGGACGGTGGCCTCGGCGATGTCGACGCCGGCGCGCTCGGACAGCACCCCGATGGCCTGCTCGATCACGGCGTTGTCGTCGAGTGCGACGCGTCGACGATCGGCGGCCACCGACAGCCGTGTGTCGTCGGCCGCGGAGCGATCCAGCGACAGGGCGACCAGATCCGCGATGGCCTGGACGAACGACCCGACGTGCGGGGCGGCGCCCCACGGCCCCGCTGTGTGCACGACGACGGCCCCGGCCGTACGCGCCGCGATTCGCACCGGGTACGCCCGCACCCCACCGATACCCGCGGCGACGGCGGCGGATGCGTACTCGGGCCAGCGGGTACCGTCGCCGGCCAGATCGTCGACCATCACCACCGCGCCGACGCGGATACACGTCTCCGCCGGCCCACCGAGGGCCAGGTACCGGTCGACGGCCACCACCGAGGACGACGCGACGAGGAGGGAATTCGTCTCGGCGTCGGCGTCGGAGAGCACGACCGACACCGACACCGCACCGATGACGGCTCGCGCCCTCTCGGCCAGGGTGTACATCAAGGACGACGCGTCGACCCCGGTGACGAGGTGTCCGGTGATTTCCGCGAGCGCCACGACCTGCTGGGGCGCTCCGGGGTCGTCGTTCTCGTCGGTGGGGTGGAGATCGGTCACGACTGCTGGCCTTTCGTCGTCGAATCCGACGTGGTGTCGTCGCTGGTGAATCGGGTGGTTCTGTCCACGACATCGCGAGCGAGGTCGTCGATCGGGCGGCGTTCGGAGTACGCCGCCGCCCTCAGCCTGGCCAGCGCCTCGTCCGGAGGCACACCGAGCTGTACCGAGATCATGCCCACGGCGAGGTTCACATGTCGACGCGGAGTGTGAGCGTTCGTAGCATACTCGGCGCCCGGCCTCGCTCCGACGGACTCGGGTCGCAGATAGTCCTGCAGCAGAACGGAGGCCAGCGCATCGGCGGATACCTGTGCGACAGCCAGGATTTCGTCGTCCAGAGCACCCGGTACGGTTCGGTAGAGCTCGACCACGCCGAACACGTCACCGCCCGCGCGCAGCGGGAACGCGAAGACCGCGGCCATGCCCCCGGCGGCGGCGTCGGCCGCGAAGCCCGGCCAAGGGATCGAGGCCTCGTCCGTGAGATCGGGGACGGACACGACGGTTCTCCTGCGGAACGCGTCGATACACGGTCCCTGTCCGGTGGTGAACTGCAGTTCGTCGAGGTATTGCGCGACGGCGTCGGTGGCGTAGACGAGTTCGCGGGAGGAGCCGCTCACCACAGTGACGGCAGCGCCGTCCACCCCCGCGAGAGCGAGCAAGTTGCGGCACAGTTCCGAGACGCGCAATCGCGTGTCGGTGCGCTGGGAATCCTCCTCGTGACCGGTCATGATTCCCCGTTCCGCTCGGCGACGTACCGGACGGTCCGACAGCCTATCCCCCGACGGTCACCAGAGTAGACCCGCGGCGACGTCACGGGCGTAGTGTCGTCTCATCAACCGTCACGGAAACCGACACAGATGACCGACGACCAGTTCGCCGAGGTCGAGCGGCACTTGACCATGACCGTCGGCACCGCCGACGACGCCCTCGAGCTCATGACCCGCGTCGCCGCCCTCGCCGTGCGCTTCGTTCCCGGAGCCGACCGCGCGAGCATCACCGTCTCGTTCGACCCCCTGGCACCGTTCACCGTCGGGGCCACCGACGCCGCCGCCGAGGCCGTCGACCGCGAGCAATACGCCGCGAACGACGGCCCGTGCCTGCGAGCGTCGCGCACGGGGGTAGCCGTCGACCTGTCGGTCGACACCGTCGGACGGTGGTGGCCGGACGTTGCCGTCTCGGCCCGTACCGCGGGCATCGGGCGTATCGCGGCGTTTCCGGTGCACGTCGACGGCACACCCGGCCGCACCGTCGGCTCGCTCAATCTCTACAGCGATGCCGGCACCAGGCACGCCGTCGACCCGAGCGGTGATGTGCTGGCGGTGCTGCTGCAGTACCTGGCCGCGTCGTTGCAGACCGTCGACCGCCACACCTCCACGCACGGAGCCGTCCGGACCCTGCAGACGGCGATGGACGCGCGACAGGCGATCGACACCGCCGCGGGCGTGTTCATGGTGCGTGAGGGCCTGACCCTGGCGCAGGCCGTCACGGCCCTGACTGCATACGCGCGCGAGCACGACCTCACCGTCCACGACGCGGCACACGAGGTCCTGAACTCCCTCGCCTGACGGTCAGTACGCCCCGTCGCTGCCGACGACCGCGCGCAGCGTCTTGAAGACGATGAGGATGTCACCGGTCATCGACCAGTTCTCCACGTACGACAGGTCGAGTCGGACCGTTTCCTCCCACGACAGGTCCGAACGGCCGCTGACCTGCCAGAGCCCGGTGATGCCGGGCTTGACCAACAGCCGCCGACGGACGTCGCCGTCGTAGGTCTCCACCTCGCGCCGCAGCGGAGGCCGTGGACCGACGATGGACATCTCGCGCTTCAGCACGTTGATGAACTGGGGCAACTCGTCGATGCTCAGCCGCCGCATCACTCGACCGACGGGCGTGATGCGTGGGTCCTCGCGCATCTTGAACAAGACGCCACCCTCGGACTCGTTGTGGGCGAACAGGTCCGCCACCTTGGTGTCGGCGTCCTGGACCATGGAGCGGAACTTGATCATCTCGAACGGCTTGCCGTCCAGCCCCATGCGCTCCGACCTGTAGAACACCGGGCCACGGCTGGTGGCCTTGACGAGGACCGCGACGATGATCAGCAGTGGTGCGACAGCGATCAGCGCGGCCACGGCGAAGGTGATGTCGAAGAACGTCTTGCCGAAGCGGCTCGCACCGTTGTACTGCGGCTTCTCGACGTGGATGAGGGGCAGCCCGGCGACGGGTCGCATGTGCAGACGGGGTCCGGCCACGTCCACCACGCCGGGTGCGACGACCAGATCGACGTTCATCTTCTCGAGGTCCCACACCATCCGCCGAATGCCGGCGTGGCCGATGTGGTCCGTTGCCGTCACCGCGACCGTGTCGGCGCCCGACGCCTCGATCGCTTCGAGGATGTCGTGCTCGGTACCCAGCACGGGAATCTCGAGTCCGTCGACGGACAGTTGGTCGTCGACGAGCTGGGTCCGCGGCAGGCACACTCCCACCACCGCGTATCCCGAACCGCCGTCGCGGTTGAACGAGCGCGCCATGGACAGCGCCGAGCTGTGGCTGCCGACGATGACGACGGAGGTGGTGAACTGCCCGCGGCGGCGACCGCTCGCGATGCGCTTGCGCCAGATCCAGCGACCGAGCAGCAGACCCACGAGCCCGACGGGCAGAGCGATGGCCAGGTAACCGCGAGCCAGATCGGCGCGGAAGATCAGAGACAGGATGGCCAGCAGGCCGAACAGCCGAAACGTCGCCGAGAGGATGCGCCGATACTCTTCCGCGCCCGACCCGACGACTCGCGGCGAGCGCGTCCGAAAGATGGACAGGAAGGCGAGCCAGGTGATGCCGAGGAGGATGGACACCAGGGTGTAGTTGCCGAGATCGGCGGGGTCGGTCAGATTACCGACGCCGAAGCGCACGACCTGGGCGCTGAGCAGGGCCGCGACGACCACCAGGGTGTCGGTGATGCGCAGGCCGTCGACGTATCCGCTCTCCCAGTCCCGACGCGACTCGACGCGGCGAAACCGTCGGGCGCGTACGCCGGTGCGCTCGGTCGCCTCGGCGGGAGCCGACTGCGCGGAGTCGAAAACCGTCACCTGTAACCCCGTCCTGTGCGCGTGGTCCGTTTCCCCTCGAACGGCCCCTGTCGAAGCCTATTGCCTCGAGTGACGACCCGCACAGACAAGCACAGTGCAGCGCCTCACACCTGTACTTCGGACATTCGGTGCCGGTCGTTACGTTTTCGGCTGCACGGATACACAGAAGAACCGGCTCAGGGTTTGCGACCGCTCACATAGAAGACGATGCGATCGGCGACGTTCACGACCTGATCGGCGTATCGCTCGAAGTAGCGTCCCAGCAACGCGATGTCGACGGCGCGGGTGACGTCCTCGCCGCGCTCGTCGGCGGACACGGTCTCCACCACCAGCGACTTGAGGTGATCGACGCGATCGTCCATGGATTGGAGTTCCGCGATGGAGTCGAGATCGTTGGTCTCGAGCGCCCGCAGGACACGTCGGGACATGTCCAGGCACAGGTCGCTCATCTCGCGGAAGTGCGGCCGAAGATCGGCGGGCACCACGTCGTCCGGGAAGCGACGACGCGCGGCCTCCGCGATGTGCACGGCCAGCCCGCCCATGCGCGCGAGGTCGCTGCTGATGCGGACGGCGGAGAAGACGCGACGCAGGTCTGCGGCCACCGGGGCCTGCAGGGCGAGGACGGTGACGGCCTGCTCTTCGCACTCGAGGCCCAGTTCCGCCAGGGCGTCCGCGTTGGCGATGACGCTTTCGGCCGAGCGGAGATTGCCGTCGAACAGGGCCGCGGACGCACCCGTCAGCGCCGTCTCGGCTTCCGCCGCGAGCGTGCACAGGTCGGCGCTCAGGCCGTCCAGTTGCGCCAGGTATGCGTTCCTCATGAGCTGATCACTCCCCACTGCGTTCGGCCCACGCCGAACCGCAGACGATACTCCTGTACCCGCTACCGGCACCGTTCACGCAGCAAGGGCGCGATATCTGCCGCCCGTATCGCTGCCGAGAAGTACCACCCCTGCGCCGCGGTGCAGCCGTTGCGGCGCGCCGCGGTGAGCTGATCCAACGTTTCCACGCCTTCGATCACCAGGCTGCGCCCGGTGTCGGACGCGAAGCCGGCCAGTGCCTTGATGAGCGAGTCGCCCGCCGTGGTGCCCAGGGTGCGGGCGATCGCAGAGTCGATCTTGAAGCCGTCGACGGGATACTCCAGCAGCCGCTCCAGCGAGGAGAAGCCGATGCCGATGTCGTCGAGCACCACCCGGAATCCACGCTCGTGCAGCGCCGTGATGAAGCCCTCGGCGTGCATGCGGTCCACGAGCGACGGCGTCTCGGTCAGTTCGAACACCACGGCCGACGCCGGCACCCCGGACTGCGCGACGATCTGCTCGAGGTGCGCCACTCCGTCCGGTGCACCGAGGTGGCGGGCCGAGAGGTTGACGTGCAGGTTCAGGTACGGGGACGTCTCCAGCCACGGACCGAAGCTGCGCAATGCGGCCTGCAGGATCGAGTGGTCGACGTCGATCTCGAGGTCGCTACCCGCGATCGCGGGCAGGAACGCGTCGGGACCGAGCATACCGAGATTCGGCCGTTGCCAGCGGGCAAGGGCCTCGACAGCCACGATGCGACCGGAGTCGATGTCGACCACGGGCTGAAACCAGGGCTCGATCTCGTCGAGGTGCAGGGCGTCGGCGATCTTGACGCCGGCGGACCCCACGGTGCGTCGACGATTGCGGATCGCCTCGAGGTAGTGCTCGACCATCCGGCCGAATTCGGCGAGCGACGTCTCGAGCCTCGCGGTGTTCTCCCGAGGTCGGTCGTCGAACACACAGAGCGTTCCGACGATCACTCCCTCGCGCCCGTACAGCGGGACACCCAGATAGGACCGCAGCTCGTACGCCAGCAGTGTCCTCGCGGTGGCGCTCACGGCGTCGTCCTCGGAGAACTGGGACACGACGGAATCGGGGACCGACAGCGCCTTCCGACTCTCCAGAACGAAGGTGCACGTGGTGGTGTCCCGGGCCCTGACGTACGGATCGTCGTCGTCGAAGCCGTGTCGCGCGAGGGTGTACTGGGTGGTGTCGTCCAGGATGTTCACCATGGCCGAGTCGAAGCCGAGTGCTCCGGCGGCCGCGCTGACCAGCGTGTTCAGTGACTCGTCGAGCACCGAATAATCGGCGTAGTTGCGAGCGGACTCGGCCTGACGTTGCAGTGCGGTCCTGTGCATGAGGCCTCCATCCATCCCATTCTCGACGTGTCGATCGACACGCCCGAAGCCCCCTGTTACTACGTCTTCGTGTCCAACCCCCCGAGGTATCGGTTGTGAAGACGCAAAAGTTTCACTATTTCTGCACGTACATCTCACAACGATACGAGCAAACCGGGTAAAAGCCCGCATCATCTGCGAAGTAGCTGCCACAGGCTCCCCCGTTTGTTCCCCGTACGGCGGTTTTCTTCCCCCGATCGGTGAGAAACCTCGCCGAGTGGGTATGCCGGTCCCATGACGGCGAACTTGGATGAGAGGCCGCGAATCGACGAGCAGACCGCAGCGACTTCCGGGCACGACGCGACCCCCGGACACGATGCGGTCACCGAGCTGTCCATCGACGACGTCCCCGCCGAACCTCGGCGACTCACCGCGGTCCGTTCCACCGTGCTGTCGTGGCTCCGGGCACTGGGTATCGACGAGGACCGCAGCCAGGACGTCATCCTCGCCACGTACGAGGCCCTCGCCAACAGTGTCGAGCACGCGTACGTCGGTGGCGCCGAGGCGGCTCCGCACAATGTGACGGTGCACGCCCGCTACGCCGGGAAGTCGGAACTCACCGTGATCGTCGAAGACCAGGGAACGTGGATGGTGCCGGATCACGACCCGCGCCGCGGACGCGGCATTCCGCTCATCCAGGCACTCGCCGACGGCGCCGAGGTCAGCTCGGACTCGACGGGAACCGTCGTTCGGATGCACTGGAATCTGTAGGCGGTGCCTCCCGGGCCGCTCAGTGCACGAGGGCGTGCGACCGCCGGCTCGGGGCCACCACCGGCACCCGGCCCGAATCCGCTGCTCGACGCGCGGCCAGCAACGCGGCACCTTTCGCCGCGAACGTCTGAGGATCCGGCGGCATGATCATGCGTTCGCCCCATTCGCGGGCGTAGACACCCCGGAACAGCGGTAGGTTGGCCGGTCCTCCGGCGAGCACGACGCCGTCGATGCGACGACCCGACGCCCGCAGCACCGTCGACACCCATTCCGCAGTGTCGGTCACGTAGTCGAGCATCAGTCGATCGACGGTGGTCCGCCAGATGTTCACCGTGCCGCCGACGAACGGTCCGCCCACCCGCACCACCCGATGCAAAGCGAGCATCTCCATCGCCCAGTCCACACCATCGCTCAACTGCTCGGCGGCCGTGGCGGACATCGGCTCCGACGACGCGTACGCCGCCATCACGTGCTCCAGAATCGTGTCGGCGAACGCGCTGCCGCGGAACCGATCGGTCCACGTCGCGTCGTGCACGTAACCGGTCGAGACGTCCACGACCGACACCGAGGTCCCGCTCTTGCCCGTGTCGACCACGGCCACCGTGGTCCCCGGCTCCACGAGACCGCGCATCCGCAGGTAGATCAGCTGGGCTCCGAGCTCCGACGCCAATCGCACGCATCCGCCGTCGAACACCGACAGGGCCGTGTGCCCGATGCGGGACTGCGGGTCGTCCGGGACCACCAGCACCGCGCTCGACCGATCACCGTCGTGACGGTCGCAGATCGAGGACACGAACTGCACGGCCGAGGCGAGCCGGTCGTCCCCCGCGGCACCCGCCACCGATTCGGTGCCGAGCAGCGCCCGACCCATCGGATCCATGATCGCCGCGCGCACGGCCGACGCCCCCAGCGACACCCCCACCACTGCTCGCATGTTCCGCCCCGTCCTCGACTCGACCTGATCGAATCATAGGGAGGTAAACCGTCGTTCGTATTGTTTCGAGCGTCTATCGATCACTTCTGGTTGGTTTCACAACGCCGAGGGGGTTTACCCCACCGCGGACTCGTCGAGGCTCGGTCCGGCGCCGACGGTGTCACTGGGTTCTTCGTCGGGGACCGGGTCGCTGGGCGCGGGGTCGGAACTCTCCGGCGCGGGGCTGCTCGTCCCACCGCCGGTGGGAGCGGGGGTGCCACCGGTCGTGGTGCCCGCACCGCCGGTGCCCGGATTGCCGGTGCCCGGATTGCCCGCGCCGCCGCCTCCCGATCCCCCGGTGGCGGCTCCACCCGGACGGCCCAGCGTCGGACGCGTCACGGGCGAGCGGTCCCGTGTCGGCGACGCGTTCTGCGGTGCGGCGCCCGGGGCGGCAGCCTCGGGAGCGATGTCGAACGGCACCGCGCCTCCGAACGGCACGGCACCACCGTCGGCGGCTCCGCCCGTGGCCGCGCCGCCGTTCGAGACCGCGCCGGGGGTGGATGCACTGCCCGGTGTCCGGCCGTTCGGCGCCGCCGCGCCGGGGGCCGCGGTGTCGGATCCCACGGAAGCGTCTGCGGGTGACACTGCCTGCGGCAGAGCCGATCCCGGCGTCGTACCGGAACTCGCCGGCCTCGACCCATCGGTGGATTCCGACAGCGGCTGCGTCACGCCGACGGAGTCCGGCGCCTGCGCACCCGCGACCGACCAGATCGCGACCGATCCCGCCAGCAGCGCCGCGGCGATCCCGGCGCCCACCACGGCGAGGCTGCGGCGCCGATCGTGCGCGGCCGGCGGCGGTGGTGACTCGAGCAGCACCGGGGCCGCTGCGGTCGAACCGAGTTCGCCGTCGTCGTCGCTCCCGGCCGACCACATCGCGGCGCCGACCGCAGACGGGTAGGCCGTGTCCAGCTCGGCATGGTCCACCAGATCGACCCCGGTGAAGAACTGCCGTTCGAGGGCGTCCGCGATCGACGCGCGTTGTGACGGATCCCGATACGCGACCGCTGCGGACTCGACACTGAGGTCGGCGCGGGTCGCGCGGAGCAGCATCACCCCGACCGCCGCGGCCACCGCGTCGCCCACCCCGGACTCGATGGGCGTCGTGCGGTCGTCCACCGGACCCAACTGCGGAAGTTCGCTGTCCACCAACGCCGCGGTCACCTCGGTGTCGGTCGCGGACAAGCCCAGAACTATGTGCATGGTGAATCCTCTACCTGCAGGGTGTGCGCGACGGCCGGTGCCGTCGGCGGTGACGTTCGGGTGCGACCGGTGATCGGTTCCGCGTTCATCCGGGTGCGCCGCCGGACGTCGACGACGGCGGCTTGGAAGCGGAATTCGTGCTGGAGTGCGTCGTGGTCGTGCTGGTTCGCGTCGACGTGGCCGAAGATGACGTCGTGGTCGCCGACGGCACCGCGGTGGGGGCCGGGTCCGGACGCGACGGGCGCGGGGTGGCCCGCGGCGGCGTGTCGGGGCGACCCTGCGCCGCTGCGTTCGGCCGCGAGGTGCGCGGGCGCTGTTCGGCGGGTGTGTCGGCGTCGGGAATCGGGGTGCTCGCCGCACCGACCGGAGGTTCGACGATCGATTCGGGGGCCGTGGACTCGGTCGTGGTGTCGAGCCCGGTCGCGGTATCGGTCGAGGTGTCCACCGCGTCGTCCGGGGGCGTGAGCGGCGGTTCGAGGGACGGCGCCGCGGGAGGTGCCGTCGGCGCTTCCGTGACCGCGGCGATGTCGACCGGCTCGGTCATGACCGCACGATCCGGGGCACGCACCGGTTCGACGTCACCGCGTCCCGACGCGCCGGCCACCGCACCGAACGTCGCGATGGCGGCCAGAGCGGCGGCGCCGACCAGGACGGCGGGGCGCGCGCGGCGGCGGTTCTTGGAGGCACGGTTCTGCGATGAACGGTTCTTCGAGGCACGGCGCGTGGTGGGCGGGGCCGGCGTGCGGGACGTGGGGGTACGAGGCGTTGGGAGCCGGGGCTTGGTGTTCTCGGGGGCCGGGCTGTTCTCGGGGGCCGGGCCGGCGGTGATCGGCGCGAACGACGTCGTGTCCGCGTCGTCTCCGGCGAAGTCTGCTGCGACCGGGGTCAGGACGGTAGCGGAGGCGAGGGCGCTGGCCGACGTGAGAGATGCATCGACCGGGGGTGGCGACGCCGGAACCGGAATGACCCTCGACAGGTGCGCGGCGCCGATGGCAGCGAACAGGTGCGGCCACCGCGGAGTGATCACGGGGACGCTCACCGCGGTGGCGACCGCGCGTTGGACGAGAGGGATCGAGGCGCCCCCACCGACCAAGAGCACGGCGTCGACGTCGGCGCTCACGGCCGCGGTCACCGCAGCGATCACGGTGAGCAGAGAGGGGCCGACGATGTCCTCGAACTCGGTGCGCCGCAACCGAACCGACGGTGCGAGGAACGGTCCGGACAGGTCGACCGCGCGCTCGTCGGACAGCATCTCCTTGGCGATGGCGCAATCGCGACCCAACCGGCTCATCGCGTCGGGCGTCATCTTCTCCGCGGCGCCGTAGGTCACGGCCAGATGGTCGAGGATCGCCATGTCGCAGCCGTCGCCCGAGAAGTCGTCGTGACCGGAACTGGCGTGGAGTTGCCCGGTGTACGCGTCGAGAACGTGGATGCGGGTACCGGTGCGGCCGAGATCGACGACGGCAATGGTGCGGGCCGCGTCGAGCCGTCCGTCGACCCGAGCGGCCGCGAGGAACGCATCGCACTCGCTGATCAGCCGCGCCCCCGGCTCGGCGTACGTATCGGCCGGGTCACCACCGACGGCCAGGACCGGTGTCTCCCGACCCATCGTGCGCGCCAGATCGGCGGCCGCCTCGATCGCGGAGTCCAACGGGCGGTCCATCGAGATCGGGGCGAACTGGGCGTCGGTGACGTGGCCGTCCGGCGACACGAGGACCCCGCGCACACACCCGGTGCTCACGGACAACCCGAAGCTCGTCGACGAACCGAACGAGTCGGACGTACCTGGGGTCATGGTTCACCGCCATCGGGGCCTCGGGAGGACTGTACGGACCGACCAAGACTACGACGTCAAACAGGCTTGGGCAACGTAACAACCCGAGAAAACAAACTTTCCGTCTATTTCGAGAAGTTCAGATACGCCTTCGACGGGGTGGGTCCGCGCTGGCCCTGGTACTTCGAACCGACGCCGGAACTGCCGTACGGATTCTCGGACGGGCTGGACAGCCGGAACAGGCACAACTGTCCGATCTTCATGCCGGGCCACAGCGTGATGGGCAGGTTCGCGACGTTCGACAACTCCAACGTGATGTGTCCGCTGAACCCCGGATCGATGAAGCCCGCCGTCGAGTGGGTGAGCAGGCCCAACCGGCCCAACGACGACTTCCCCTCCAGTCGACCGGCGAGATAGTCCGGCAGCGTCGTCAGTTCGAGCGTCGACCCCAACACGAATTCACCGGGATGCAGCACGAACGGCTCGCCCTCGTCCGGCTCGACCAGCGACGTCAGCTCGTCCTGGCGCAACGACGGGTCGATGTGCGTGTAGCGGGTGTTGTTGAAGACGCGGAACATCTTGTCGAGGCGCACGTCCACGCTCGACGGCTGCACCATGGCGGGGTCGAACGGGTCGATTCCGAGATTGCCGGCGTCGACCTCGGCCTTGATGTCACGATCGGAGAGCAGCACGCAGTGAAGGGTAATGGGTCGAGCAGGGGTCGGCGGACCGTGCGCCGCATGCGAGGGCGCCCTGATAACCTGGGCTCGCACCGCTGCGGTGGTGCACGCCGATGTAGTTCAATGGCAGAACATCAGCTTCCCAAGCTGAATACGCGGGTTCGATTCCCGTCATCGGCTCCACGAGTTCCCTCGTCTCGGATGAGCGGCCGCGAATCCGCACCGGTTGCCGTACGTTCGCACCGGTTCCAGCGCGCTGCAGGCGGTGCGGATCGATGCAAGGTGTGCGAATCCGACGTGCGACCGAATCCGGCGCGCAACCAAACCCGAGCGCTCAGGTCGCCGCGATCCTCCTCATCACCGACCGCCCGACGTTCACCACCGTGCACCGATCGAAGGTGATCGCGAAGCGGAAGCGGCGCTCCGCCTCGGGCCCGCCGTCCCCGAGATCGCGCGCCACCAAGGCCACGTAGTACTGCTGCCCCACCAACACCAGCGTCCACTCGTCGACGAACGGCTCGCCCACCGCAATGCTCGTGCCGCGCACGCCCGGCGCCGGGCATGCCTCCATGCCCACCCCGAGCACCGCGACGAACGGATTGCGTTGCGCCAGAGCGGCATACCGGTCGGCGGTACCGCTGGTGAACCGCCGGATGTCGCCGAACCCCGCCAATACGGTGAGCGGCTCGGGCACCTCGGCGGCCTGCTTCTCGAGAAACAGACACAGTCGCAGCAGACCCTCTTTCGTGGACTCGAGCGAGCGCCCGGTACTCAACGCGTCGGACGGGAAGGCCGGCACGTCGAAGCTGTGCGAGAGCAACGGAATCGACGGCCGAGCCCGATGCGGCACCCACCGGGGCAGCGACCGCCGCGCCCGGCGCGGCAACGGTGCCGGTCGACCGTAGGACCAGCCCTGCGCGAGCGTCGCGCCCAGGGAGCGCGCCCGCACGCGCTGGGCATCCGTCTCGACTCCCTCGGCGAGCACGGTCGCGCCCAACGACTGCGCGTAGGCCGTGACACCGACGACGACGCGCATCTGATCGTCCGTCGGCACGTCGGCCAACAGGGAAGCGTCGAGCTTGACCACGTCCGGCGCGATGAGGGACAGCAGGGCCATCGACTCCGGTGCTGCGCCGACGTCGTCGAGCGCGATGCCCAATCCGCGAGCGCGCGCCGCCTCCACCACCGAGATGAGTTCTGCCGGGTTCTCGAGCAGCGCGCGTTCCGTCAATTCCAGGACGACCCGCAGACCGTGGGCGTCCGGGCCGAACACGTCTTCGCCCGCAGCCAACGCAGCACCCAGAGTATCGGGCTCGAGATTGACGAAAAGGGTCGTTCCGGGCTGCAAGCGCTTCGCGGCCTTCATCACCGCGCGGCGGCACGCGGCGTCGACCTCGACGATGCGGCCGAGGCGGCGAGCGGCGACGAAGACGGAGGTGGGGTCGACGCCGGGCTCGGCGGGCCAGCGCGAGAGCGCCTCGTATCCCACGACGCGTCCGGACTCGATGTCGACGATCGGCTGGAACAGCGGCACCACCGCGGCCGCCGATTCGACCGATGCGAGAACGCGCCGAGCCTCGGCAGGCTCGATCTCGCCGGCGTTCGCGTGCACCGAACCCCCGATTCGGTCGAGACCGGGCATTCGGTACCGGTCGGACGTGACCGATTCGAAGCTGTCGCCGTGCCGGATGGTGTCGGGGACCACAGGCCGCGTCGGGACCGCTCGAGGTGGGTAATCCGATGCGTCGGCACCGTGGTGTCCGGGCATCGACCCACCTCTCTCGAACGGAAAGCAACCCTGTGAACCGAGTACTGCTGTGAACCGCCGCAACGTCTCTGCCCGACTCGATGTCGACGTCACCGCGCCGACCACCCTGGAATTCCAGATCGCCGTCGCCCCGCACCCGGGCGCGACGGTCACCGAATCCCTGACCTTTCTGCTCGACGGAACCGCGGTGCACCCTACGGAGGTCGCCGGGTCGCACGGCAACCGCATCCATGTCCTCGAGGTCGGTACCGGCAACCTGACGGTCGACTACTCGGCGACCGTGGACGGCGCCGCGGAGCCCGCGCCCGTCACCGAGCTCGATCGCTCGATCTACCTGCGTCCTAGCCGATACGCGGAGGCGGACAAGTTCTTCGGGTTCGCCGCCACCGAGTTCGGCGGGGAGTCCGACGACGAGGTGCTGCTGGGGAAGATCTCCGACTGGGTGGGCCGACGCCTGTCGTACGTGCCCGGCAGCAGCGACCCCATCGACGGCGCGGCCGACACTCTCCTCGCGGGGGCGGGCGTGTGCCGCGACTACGCCCACCTGGTGGTCGCGATGCTGCGTGCGCTGAACGTTCCGGCCCGCCTGGTGGCCGTCTACGCGCCCGGCTGCGACCCGATGGACTTCCACGCGGTCGCGGAAGCGCTCGTCGGGGACACCTGGCGCGTCGTCGACGCCACCTGCCTGGCCCCACGCTCGACGCTCGTGCGCATCGCCACCGGGCGCGACGCGGCCGACACCGCGTTCCTGGACAACCACAAGGGCGCGATCACGTTGAACAGCTCGACGGTGACCGCGGTGGTGGACGGCGAGCTGCCGACGGACGACATCACGGAGCTCGTCGCTCTGACGTGAAGCCCTGCCCGGGCGCCCGCAGATTCGTACCGCTCGGATCGGGGTAGTTCCACGCGACGGCCCGTGGTGAAGAAACCGCCACGGGTCGCGTGAATCGGGTTCCCACCGTAGGTGCACGTCTCGGTGGGGACTCGATTTCGGTTCGGAGCGCATGCGCTGGTCGGACCGCGTGTCTGAGGGTCGTCACGGCCCGACCATGGTGGTCTCCGCCACGCCGGGTTACCGTTACCGGACGAACCGGGAAGTGGGACACGAGATGACGACGAGACCTCGAGCGGCGCGCACGGCGTCCGACGCCGAATCCTCGCTGGTCGAGGAGTGGCCCGACGGCACCGTCTCCACCCCCGAGAAAGATCCGTTCTACCGTCCGCCCACGGGCTTCGAGAACGCCGATCCGGGAACGGTTCTGCGTCGTCGGCCGGTTCGGCTCGCGCTGCTCGGCGTCATCCCCCAGCGCGTGTCCGCCTGGCAGTTGCTCTTCCGCACGCAGGACCTCGAGGGCCGCGCGTGTGCGAGCGTCACCACGATTCTGACGCCCGAGACCACCGAGCCCGTCGGAGGGCGGCCACTGCTGTCGTACCAGTGCGCCATCGACGCGGTCGCGGATCGATGCTTCCCCTCGTACGCGCTGCGAGCGGGAGCGCGGGCACGCGGCGCCCTCCCCCAGTTCGAACTGTTCATCATTCTCTACGCGCTGCGGCGCGGTTGGGTCATCTCCATTCCCGATCACGAGGGGTCCGACGGGCACTGGGGAGCCCCGATGGAACCGGGGTACTGCACCCTCGATGCCGTACGCGCCTCGCTGTCCTGCGGGCTCGTAGGCCTCGATTCCTCGACACCCGTTGCGCTGTGGGGTTATTCGGGTGGCGGCCTCGCGACGTCGTGGGCCGCGGAGACGGCGGGCGACTACGCACCGGAGCTCGACATCGTGGGCGCGGCGCTGGGGTCGCCCGTGGGTGATCCCGCATCGGCGTTCGCCCGGCTCAACGGCACGTTCTACGCGGCGCTCCCCACGATGGTGGTGGCCGGCCTGCGCCGGACGTACCCCGCACTCGACCGCACCATCCGAGAGCACGTGGAGCCGAAGGGCCTGGCCATCCTGGACTCCGTGCAGCGCATGACGACGATGCACGCGATGGTGCGCCTGGCGAAGCACGATCTGGATCAGTACACGACTATTCCGCTCGCCGACGTCATGGCCACGCCGGAACTGGTGCAGATGTTCGTCGACATCCAACCCGGCCGCAGCGCACCGGATTTTCCGCTGCTGGTGGTGCAGGCCGTTCACGATCCGATCATCGCCGCCGACGACGTCGACGGTCAGGTGGAGCGGTACCGCGACGCCGGTGCGCACGTGACGTATCTGCGCGATCGACTCAGCGACCACATCATGTTGCATCCGCTGTCGACCCCGCTGAACCTGGACTGGATCGCGGATCGCTTCGCGGGTCGACCGCTGCCCGCGCCTCGCACCGAGACCGTGTGGTCCACAGCGCTCTCGGTGCGCGGCATCAGCGGGTTGCTGTCCTTCGGCCTGACGGCCGGAAAAGCGTTGGTGGGCCGACCACTTCGTTGAAGCCGGCCCAGTTCGGTTCGGTTCGGTTCGCGGAGAGAATCAGGAAGCGAGGCGCTCGGCGACCTTCTTGCCGATGCCGGAGGTGACGGCGGTGGTGCGCTGCTGCTCGCCCTGCTGGGTGCCGAGGAGCACGACGGCTCCGGTGAGCACGGGGATGACCCACTGCGTGATCTTCAGGTTCTTCTGGGCCGCGGCGACGTCCTTCGGGGTGGACGCCGTGGGCGTGGTCGCACCGGCGGTGACGGCGTCCTGACCGGCTGCCCCCACCTTGGCACCGAGTGCGCCGCTGTAGAACGTGACGCCGGCGGCAGCGAGGGTGATCACGGTCTTGACGGCGGTGTTCGCGCCGACGCCGGACTGGTGGGCCACGCGGCCGCGGTTCTCCAGAATCAGGCCCAGACCACCGATGGCGTGCAGACCGATGGCGGCCGCGTTGATGGGGGCCCACTTGGCCCAACCCGCTGCGGCGACGCGAGCGCGGTCCTTGGAGTCCTCGACCTCGTCGGCTGCGCCGTTGACGCCGAGGGCTCCCATGAGTGAACCGCCGAACCAGGCTGCTGCGCCGATGTCGTGCATGGATCGAACTACGATGTTGCTTGTCGACATGGTGTCTCCTCGGGATTCGGCGGTCCTCGGATCAGTGGCCGCCACGCCTTGGGTACCCGAGTCCGGCAACCCCAACCCTGGTCACGGCGTTGCTTCGTGTCCCCGCCGGCCGTGGGTGCGGCGATCCTGCTTCATCTCCGCCTCGAAGACATGCCTACGGCCGCCCTGCAATTCGTCGCGAATACGACGCTCGTGCTCGCGCACCGTGGTCCAGTAGTTGTCGTCGAAATCCTCGACCAGCTGGAAGGTCCACCGACCCTCGACCACGTTGCGGCCGATGATCTCGCGCTCGAGGCGGTCGGCGGCATCACCGTGTCCGGCTTCCCTGAGTTCGTCTGCGGCGCTGCCCATCTGGAGATCCGCGTGGCCCATCAACTGATGGAAGCTGTACAGGTGTCCACGAGCGCGTTCCACCCATTCGAGAGCTTCGGACACCGACCCCACCGCGGAGACGGTGGCATCGTCCACCCCCTCGGGCCGGAGATGGTTCTGGCTCGTTCGTTCACGCTCGTCGGTCATGACCGTGCGAGTACCCCGAACGGTGCCCGAGGAATCGTCAGGGACGGGTGATGAGCTGTGCGATGCGCGTGATCTCCTCCACCGCAAGCGGTTCCGTCCCGATGATCACCTGACGGGCCAACAGGGAGTCGATCGACATCGCGAGCAGTTCCGCCGACGCGACGGTGGCCGGCCGACCCGATGCGGTCAGACCGTGGACGACCAGCGCGACGAACGCGGCTCGTTGACCGTCGAACACAACCTTGAGTTCCGGGCGGTACAACCCCTCGCCGAGCAGGTGGTGGCGGGCCACGACCCGCGCGCGATGGGGCTCGTCGCACATCTGCGTCACGAAGCCCACGATCGCGTCGACGACGTGAGGCTCGCTCCAGTCCGTCAGAGAGAAGTGACGCACGGCCACCTCCAGGTCACCGCGGAAGACCTCCTCGAGGGCGAGGGAGAGCAGCGCACCACGGTTGGGGGCGTGGTAGTTGACGGCCCCGGCGCCGAGGCCGACCGCCTCGTCGACCGCGCGGTGGGTGAAGCCGCGGGGCCCGCGCTCGGCGAGCACGCGCACCGCGGCCTCGGCGATGACCGAGCGCCGGTCCCCCGACCGGCCCGGCTTCCCACTGACGCTCATCGCAGACACGGTAGTCGTGCGCGACGATCCTCGGTCCTCATGCGCCGTGCGAACCCCCCTGCGGTTCGCCACGGCGGCCGTACTCTCCGCCAACTCGGGACCCGAGATGACGGCCGTTGAGATACAACCACGACTCGCACCGTCTCGCACGCTCTTCGATCGCCGAATCGGCCGGTTGACAGGATTCCGGTCACGGCGTTGTCTGTACAGATGTTGAGAAACGGGGATCTCGGACGGCGTCGGTTGCTCACGGCGGGGGCGGTGCTGGCGGTCGCGTCGGTGGTGGGGGCGGCGACGGGGACGGCGGCGCGCAGCTCCGCGTCCCCGCTCGGCAGCGCATCGGGCCCGAACTGCACCGAGCGTTATCAGGGCTATCGCGCCGAGGACCGGCGCCGGCCGTACGCCGCGTACATGGCGGACAGCACCACACCGGCACCCGAGTCGGTCCGCACCGCGTTCGCGGGCCCCCCGATACCGGCGGACGCGGTTCCCCCGTTCGAGACCCTCGCCACCGATCTCTCACCCACGGGCACCTCCGCCGTCGAGACCGGGTACGGGCGGGCCCGCGACGGCGTCACCTTCGTCGCTGTGCACACCCCGATGCCGCGCGTGACCGCGGCGATGTGGGACTGGTGGTTCGGCTGGCACTCCACGGAAGCGGCACGCTACAAGTTGTGGCATCCCGACGCGCACCTGCACGCCTCGCTGCGTCGGGACCGCACCGGGGAGGCCGTCCCCGACCGCGAGAAGTACATCGGGAACACCACCTACGTCGACGAGTACGTCGGCCCCAAGTTGCAGCAGTTGGCCATCCAGTTCCGCGACCCGCTCGCACACGGGTTCGACGTGCCCGACGGTCAGACCGTCGTGTTCGGCCGGGTCGGAAGCAGCATCGCCCCCGTCGACCTCGGGTGGCTCGCCCATCAGGTGCGGCCCACACCCGACGGCGCCGAAATGCGCTCGCGCTTCTACCTCAACCTGCGCGGACTCAAGGTTCCCGACGTCTCGCAGGCGGCCTGCGCCGTCGCTCGCGGCGCGACGGTGGACCCGGCAGACCTCGATCTCGGCCTCGACCTCGGCCGCGACCTCCTGCTGCACTGCGGACAGGAGATGAACCACCTGGCGGGATTCCTGCCGGAGCTCCACGCAGAGTTCTCCTGACGGGTGGTGCGCCACACCCGGGCCGACGGGTCGGCGACGGGGGTTGGCGGCGGGGAGCCCCGGGTATCCGTTCCGAACCCATCGGAAGGTTTCTCTTGCGCATTCTGGTCACCGGATCCACCGGATACATCGGCTCCCGGCTCGTCCCCGCCCTCATCGCCGACGGACACGAGGTGTTCGCCGCCATGCGCGACGACGGGAAGGCCGCGTCGTTCGCGTGGGGCGAGAAGGTCACCCCCACCCACTTCGACATCACCGATCCCGGCTCCATCGACGCCGCCGTCCGCACCATGGACACCGTCGTCTACCTCGTGCACTCGATGGACGACGGCGACTTCGTCGAGAAGGACCGCGAGGCCGCCGAGGCCGTCGCCAGGGCGGCGGAGACGCACGGCGTCGGGCGCATCGTGTACCTCTCCGGCCACGTTCCGGACGACGACATGAACCTCTCCGACCACATCCGTTCGCGGCTGCAGGTGGAGAAGGTGTTCCTGAACTCCACCGTCGACGCCACGGTGTTGCGTGCGGCGATCATCCTCGGTTCGGGATCGACGTCGTTCGAACTGGTGCGACGCATGGTCGAGCGACTCCCGGTCACACCCATTCCCAGCTGGATGGTCAAGAAGGTCCAACCCATCGCGACCGCCGACGTCGTGGACATCCTCGCCGACGCCGCGGGCGGTGAGTCGACGCCCGGCTCGTTCGACATCGGCGGCACGGAGGTCCTCACCTACCCGGAGCTGTTGCAGCGCTACGCGTCGATCGCGCGGCTGAAGCGTCGGCAGTTCACGGTCCCGCTGCTTCCCACGCCGCTCGTGGGCCGAGCCGTGGCCACCATCACCGCGATGCCGCCGGGGACGGTGATCTCCCTCGTCGACAGCCTGCACCACGACATGATCGTCCGCCGCGGTAACGCCGCGACCGACACTTTCGCTCGCGCCGCGCACCCGCTGATCGGACTGGACGAGGCCATCACCCGTTCGCTGACGGCCACCGCACCCGAGGGCACCGAGACCGAGGGCACGACGGATCCGCAGAACGCGGCCGACACCGACCCGTCCTGGGCCGGCGGCATGGTGCGCCTCGAGAACGGCGGCGTGGTGCACGACGCGCCCTCCCGGCTGCGAGGGGTGCTGCTCAACCCGATGTGATGGCGCCCCCCGGGGGGGAGGATTCACGACCGCGTGGTCGGGTACCCCACGACGATGACCCACTCTCCTGGTTCCGCGTCCGCCGATCGACCTGCCGTCGATCAATACACCATGCGAGATCCGCTGCTGGCGTTCGCAGTTCCGGACCGGGAGGGTCAGCCTGCTCTCGAACACCCCGGCCTGACCGCCGACATGCGGACCACGCCGGACCACGGCGAGGACACCTACCGCGGATCCGGTCGACTCACCGGTCGCAAGGCGCTGATCACCGGCGCCGACAGCGGTATCGGCCGCGCCGTCGCCCTTGCCTTCGCCCGCGAAGGCGCCGACGTGGTGATCAGTTACCTCGAAGCGGAGGAGACCGACGCACTCGAGACGGTGCGTCTGGTGGAGCAGGCAGGACGCCGCGCGGTGAAGGCACCGGGCGACATCACCACCGAACAGCATTGCGCCACACTGATCGACACCGCGATGAGCGAACTCGGCGGGCTCGACATCCTGGTCAACAACGCCGCGTTCCAGATGGCGCAGAGCGGCGGCATCGCGGACATCACCTCCGACCAGTTCGATCGAGTGCTCAAGACCAACCTGTACGCGCTCTTCTGGTTGAGCAAGAAGGCCGTGGCCGTCATGGAGCCGGGGTCGACGATCGTGAACTCGTCATCGGTACAGGGCGTCAACCCCTCCGCGGAACTGATGGACTACGCCACCACCAAGGCCGGGATCATCAACTTCTCCAAGGGGTTGGCCAACGACGTCATCGCCAAGGGCATCCGGGTGAACGTCGTTGCGCCGGGGCCGATCTGGACTCCACTCATCCCTGCGACGATGCCGGCCGACAACGTCGCCGGTTTCGGTGACCAGGTCCCGATGAAGCGACCCGGTCAGCCCGCGGAGCTCGCACCCGCCTACGTCTTCCTGGCGTCGGGCGAATCCAGCTACATCACCGGACAGGTCATCGGCGTCACCGGCGGCGCCCCGATCACCTGATCCACCCACCACACGAATCGAAGGACCACCATGAAGGCAGTGACCTGGCACGGCAAGCGCGACGTGCGCGTCGACACCGTCCCCGACCCCATCATCCAGCAACCGACCGACGCCATCATCGAGGTGACCTCGACGAACATCTGCGGGTCGGACCTGCACCTCTACGAGACGCTCGGCATGTACATGAACGAGGGCGACATCCTCGGCCACGAGCCCATGGGCATCGTGCGCGAGGTCGGCCGCGGCGTCGACAACCTCTCGGTCGGCGACCGCATCGTCGTTCCGTTCCAAATTGCCTGTGGCAGTTGCTACATGTGCGACAAGAAGCTCCCCACCCAGTGCGAGACCACCCAGGTTCGCGAGCAGGGTACGGGCGCAGCGCTGTTCGGTTTCTCGGAGCTCTACGGCAGCGTTCCCGGCGGCCAGGCCGAACTGTTGCGCGTGCCGCAGGCGCAGTTCACGCACATCAAAGTGCCCGAGGGACCGGACGATTCGCGTTTCGTCTACCTCTCGGACGTGCTGCCCACCGCATGGCAGGGCGTGCAGTACGCAGACGTTCCCGACGGTGGCTCGCTGACCGTCATCGGCCTCGGCCCCATCGGTGAGATGGCCGCGCGCATCGGCGTCCACCTCGGCTACGACGTGATCGGCGTGGACCGCGTACCCGAGCGCCTCGCCCGCGCCCGCAGCCGCGGTGTCCGCACCGTGGACCTCGCCGAGCACGGCGGACGTGTCGGCGACGTGATCCGCGACATGACCGACGGGCGCGGTACCGATTCCGTCGTCGACGCCGTCGGCATGGAAGCGCACGGGTCACCGGTGGCCAAGGCCGCACAGACACTGGCCGGACTGCTGCCCGACGCGGTGGCCAAGCCCTTCATGGGCAAGGCCGGGGTGGACCGTCTCGGTGCCCTGTACTCCGCGATCGACATCGTCCGCCGCGGCGGCACGATCTCCATCTCGGGTGTGTACGGCGGCATGGCCGACCCGATGCCCATGATGACGATGTTCGACAAGCAGGTGCGCCTGCACATGGGACAGGCCAACGTGAAGCGCTGGGTCGACGACATCATGCCGCTGCTGACGGACGCCGATCCGCTCGGTGTGGACGATTTCGCGACGCACACGATTCCCCTGGATCAGGCGGCGCACGGATACGACATCTTCCAGAAGAAGACCGACGGTGCGATCAAGGTGATGTTGAAGCCCTGATCCTCGGATGACCCGGTGACTCGTTGATCGAGCGACCCGGTGCCCGGTGTCGGGTCAGACGATGGGGACCAAGCGGGTGACGCCCAGGATCTCCAACGTGCGGCGCATGCGAGGTGACGGTGCGATCACGGCCCGCACCGCCCCGGGATGAGCGGCGGCAACGGTTTCGATGACCGTGACACCGGCGGAGCTGAAGAAGTCGACGCCCGACAGGTCCAGCACGAAGCCCGGCGTCGTGCGAGCCGCGGTGGTCATCGCGTCGTGGAGTTCCGGGGCCGTCAACAGGTCGATGTCGCCCGTGACGGCCAGAATGCCGTCGGACTCGGTGGTCGTGAGGGCGGTCGTCGTGAGGGCGGTGGTGGCGAGAGTGGTCATGCGGGTGTTCCTTTGCGCGCGTACTGCTCGGCTCGAGGTAGGAGCTGGAAGCAAAGGCCCGTGGTCTGGACCGCCAGTGAGACAAGTCTGACGCAGGTAGGTGACGGCGCAACTAACTCGTACATCACGTTCAGGTAACGGCGGGTCACGGATCGGTAACGGTGACTTGTGAGCCTTGCGCCACCCGCCCCGCACGAGTGAGGGGCACCCTCGATCCGTCTCGCGACATCAGGGTGCCCCTCACTCGGGCCAGCGGGACCGCCGAGCGGCCGAGCGGCCGGGGGACGGGCCGAGCGTCAGGCGAACGGACGCAACGCGTCGATCGCCCGCACCGGAGCACGCCCGAGCAGCCGCGCGAGATCGCCGGACTCGGTGTCCAGATTCCCGCGGGCGATGCCGGCATCGGCGCTGGCGAGCATCTCCGCCACCGCGTCGGGCAGGCCCGCGTCCTTCAGTGCTGCCACGTGATCGGCCGCGGAGAGGTCGGTGTAGGACACCTCGGCCCCGATCAGCTCGCCCACGACGGCCGCGAGCTCGGTCAGGGTCAACCGCTCGTCGCTGCCGAGTTCGTACACCTGTCCGCCCTGATCGTCGGCAACGAGAACCGCGGCCGCCGCAGCGGCGAGGTCTGCGCGCGCGGCACCGGCGACACGGCCGGTTCCGGCACTACCGATCACGGTTCCGGTATGGCGCGCCACGTCCAGGTTGGACGCATAGTTCTCCCAGTACCAGGAGTTTCGCAGCAGCGCGACCTGCAACGACGACGCGGCGAGCCGCTTCTCCGTAGCGAGATGCTCGGGGGCGAGGCTGATGGACGAGGTGTCCGCGGCGAGCACGCTGGTGTAGGCCAGGAAGGTCACCCCGGCGGTTTCCGCGGCAGCGATGACCGTCTCGTGTTGCTCGACACGCCGACCGAGCTCGGAACCCGAGACCAACAGGACGCGATCGACTCCGGAGAACGCCGCGGTGAGAGCGTCGGCATCGGAGTAGTCGGCGACCCGAACCCGTACGCCGCGCTCGGCCATGGACGCCGCTTTGGCCTCGTTGCGAACGACGGCCACGATGTCCGAGGCCGCCACCCCGCGGTCGAGGAGTTCGGAGACGACGAGCGAGCCGAGCTGTCCGGTGGCGCCGGTTACCGCAATGGTGGTCATGGCATTTCCCTTCACGTGATCGAGCGCCCGGCGACGACCGTCGGACGCTTCCTCGTCACTATGCACTTACTTTTAGTGCAGTGCAAACTTCACGTGGGGTACTGGCCGCGCAGTGCTATGGTGGGGTCATGACCGACGCGACTCCGAGCCTGGAAGCCGACGTGTTCTCCCGCAACTGTCCGTCGCGGGAGACCGTGCAGGACATCACGAGTCGCTGGGGACTGCTCGCCCTCGGAGCGTTGGCCGAGGGCGACTACCGGTTCGGAGCCCTGCGGCGGCGCGTCGACGGCGTGAGCGAGCGGATGCTCTCGCAGACCCTGCAACGTCTCGAGCGCGATGGGCTCGTGGTGCGGACGGTCCTCGAAGCCATTCCCCCGAAGGTCGAGTACAGCCTCACCGACCTCGGACGCGACGTCGCTTCCCGCATCGTCGATCTGATCGAACTCGTGGAGACCAACATGCCGACCGTCGCCGCGTCGCGGGAGACCTTCGACTCGCGCTGAACACACACCCGCTGAACACACATCCGCCCCCACTGCCGACAGGAAGTGGGGGCGGATGCGTGCTGCGAGGTGGAGGGGTGGGTCAGTTGCCCCGACCCGTTTCGCCCTGGAGGCGATCGATCATCTCCGAGGCCTGCGCCTTCGTCAGGTTCTCCGGAACTTCTTCCTTCGCTTCCCTGGCCAGGGTCTCCAGGTAGCTCTTCTGCGGTCCGGTCATCGACTCGTCACCGGTGACCCAGTCGGAGGGATCCTTCTCCGCGTTCAGGTCGGTGGGCTCGGGCTGGGTGCTGTTGGCGTCGCTGTCGCTCATGCGTTCGACTACCCCTCCCCGATCGGCGCCAAACACCCCCCCACAAGCCGGTGCGGCGACGCTGTGAGATGAACAAATCGTCTATTGGCGTGCTTTGTCAGCGAAATCCAAGACAACGGTGCTAAGAACGACGTGTGACTGTGGTTCTGCTCGTATTCGCGACATGGGTCGTACTGGGTATTGTGGCGGCCATTGTTTTGGGTCGCGTGCCCCGCCGTGCCGACCGGGAGGAACTCGGATCCGAGCGTGCCTGGGACATCGGAGAACTGACCGATGACGCGGGCGCGACAATGACGTCACCCGCCATTGATTCCGCGTCCGACAAAGGACCGACCGGTCCGGGTTCGGCGCCGGCCACCGAAACCGGGCGATAACCCGATTTCACCCCGGAATTCCATTTCCGGCGCGGAAAATTGCGCGGGGCCGCTCACAACACCACCGACCCCGCGCCCCCGCCCGAGCCGGGCGCCAAGGTTCGGTACACCGCCGCGAGCCGAGCGACGGCCGTGGCCAGCAACTCCTCGTCCTGCGTGAAGGGCAGCCGAACGTACCGCTCGAAGGCCCCCTCGACACCGAAGCGAGGGCCGGCGGCGATCACCACCCCGCGACTGGGCGCCACCGCGGCGAGCGCCGTGGACACCGCCGCGGGCATCTGACACCACAGCGACAGTCCGCCGGGCGCATCGTCGAACGTCCACTCCGGAAGCTCTCGGCGCACCGCGTCGACCAGCGCGGCACGGTGTCGGCGCAGCTCGTCGCGTCGGGCGTCGAGGATCGCATCGTGTTGCTCGATGAGGGCGACGCACGCGAGCTGGTCCATGATCGGCGTGCCGATGTCCACCGCGGCGCGGGACGTGGCGAGCCGGGCGATCAAGGACGGGGCCGCACGGATCCACCCCACACGCAGGCCGCCCCAGTACGACTTCGACGCCGACCCGATGGTCACCACCGTCGCCGGATGCCCCACCGACGCGACCGGCGGCGGGGGTGGCGCGTCGATCCACAGGTCGGCCATCGACTCGTCGACCACCAGTGTCATGCCGGTCGCCCGCGCGACGGACGCCAGCGCGGCCCGGCCGTCCGCGTCCAGCAGCGCCCCGGTGGGGTTGTGGAAGTCCGGAAGCACGTACGCCATGCGCGCCGAGGTCTGCGTCGCCGCGCTGCGGATCCCCTCCACGTCCCACACTCCCGACGGCAACAGGGGCACCGGAACCGGCCGAGCCGCGGTGCGGCGCAACGCTTCCAACGCATTGGGGTAGGTCGGGTGGTCGACGACGACCCGATCCCCCGGCGACGCGAGGACCTCGAGCAGCAACCGCCATGCCTGCTGCGCCCCCGAGGTCACCATCACCTGATCCGCGGTGGTCGGCAATCCCCGCTCCGCGTACCGTCGAGCGATCGCCTCGCGGAGAACGGCCAAGCCCACGGGTTCGATACCGTGGCCGGAGTAGTATTCCGGAAGCTGTTCGAGCGCAACGGAATACGCGCTCGTCACGGCATCTGAGGGAGCGGTGACGGCGGCGTGTGTCATGTCGATGACGGGACCCGCCGAGGCGAACACCGGCCCCGCGGCCGCCGTGCCGCGCGCGCGATCGGGCATGGCCACCGTGCTGCGCGATCCCTGCCGGCTGCGCAGATAGCCCTCGTCCCGCAGGAGCGCGTAGGTACTGGTGACGGTGGTGCGGGACAGATCGAGTTCCTTGGACAGGTCGCGTTCGCTGGGCAGCGCGACACCGAGGGGGATACGACCGTCGTGCACCAGCAACCGGATGCCGTCGGCGAGGGCGCGGTAGACCGGGCGCTCGCGAGGTCGGCCGGATCCACCGTCGCCGCGCCACCGACCCAGATCACGGGAGAGGGAGGACGCGCCGATCACCCGAGTCACCATGCAGGCCAGTATCGACCGAACTGGCCTTGCTCACCAAGTCCAGTCCGCCGCCGATGCAGGGCGGGCCCGGTCAGGCCGTGCGCACCTCACCCATGAGAAAGGCTCCGGTGCCGGGGAGCCATCCGACGGTGCCACCCTCGAAGACGCTGTACCGGCCGTGGCCGGTGGGCGTGCGCTTCTCGTTCGCCACCGGATAGCCCAGCGTCCCGCCGGGCCCTCCGTGGCCGAGGTACCAGGCGAGGATCTCGCCGTGCACCTCGTGCGCACTCCCCTCGGGCAACGCGAAGACGGTGGCGTGTTGGAACTCGAGCATGCCGCCGCCGCGCGGGCCGAGCATCAGCTCACCGGTGCGATGTCCGATCCAGGAGTGCTCGAGGGAGAACCGATCGAACTGGCACGCGAACACTTCGAGCCCGACGTACGTGCTGTCCATGGTGGACCTCCACCTTCGAAACGCCCAGCACCGCGATCGGAGGTGATTTGTCCGACTTCACAGTGCTGATACCGCACAGTATGAGCCATTCGCGCGGTTTCGTCACCATGTGACGTGAGATCTCCTGGACTTTCGTGCCCGGGTCAGTCGAGAATGTCGCGCCGCACGATCGTCTGGTCGCGTCCCGGGCCCACGCCGAGGTACGACATGTGCGAACCCGACAGTTCCTCCAGTCGCAGCACGTAGTTCTGCGCGTTGACCGGAAGGTCCTCGAAGCGGCGCGCGCCGGAGATGTCCTCCCACCAGCCGGGCATCTCCTCGTAGATCGGCTTCGCGTGGTGGAAGTCGGTCTGCGTCATCGGCATCTCGTCGTGCCGAACCCCGTCCACGTCGTACGCCACGCAGATGGGGATGGTGTCCAGCGAGGACAACACGTCGAGCTTCGTCAGGAAGTAATCGGTGATGCCGTTGACGCGCGTCGCATAGCGGGCGATGACCGCGTCGAACCACCCGGTACGACGGGCGCGCCCGGTGGTCACGCCCACCTCGCCGCCCTGCTTGGCCAGGTACTCACCCGACTCGTCGAACAACTCGGTGGGGAACGGCCCCGACCCGACGCGCGTCGTGTACGCCTTCAGGATTCCGAGCACCGTGGTGATACGACCGGGACCGACGCCCGATCCGACGGCCGCGCCGCCGGCCGTGGGGTTGGACGAGGTGACGAACGGATAGGTCCCGTGGTCGACGTCGAGCAACGTGCCCTGCGAACCCTCGAGCAACACCGTTTCGCCGCGCTCGAGCGCGAGGTTCAGCGCGAGCCGGGTGTCGGCGATGCGGTGCTTGAAGCCCTCGGCCTGGCCGAGCACCTCCTCGACCACCTGCTCCGGATCCAGCGCCCGGCGGTTGTAGATCTTGGCGAGCACCTGGTTCTTGTACTCCAGAGCGGCCTCGACCTTCTGGGCCAGGATCTTCTCGTCGAGAACGTCCGCCGCGCGCACGCCGACGCGGGCGATCTTGTCCATGTAGCACGGTCCGATACCGCGTCCGGTGGTGCCGATCTTGCGGGCGCCGAGGAAGCGTTCGGTGACCTTGTCGATGGCCACGTGGTACGGCATGATCAGGTGCGCATCGGCGCTGAGCAGCAGTTTCGTGGTGTCGACGTCGCGCTTCTCGAGACCGTCGAGCTCGGTGAGCAGAACCCCCGGGTCCACCACGACGCCGTTGCCGATGACGTTGTTGACGCCCGGCGAGAGGATGCCGGACGGGATCAGGTGCAGTGCGAACTTGTCACCGTTGGGCAGCACGACCGTGTGGCCGGCGTTGTTGCCCCCCTGGTACCGCACCACCCACTGCAGCCGTTCACCGAAGAGATCGGTGGCTTTGCCCTTGCCCTCGTCGCCCCACTGGGCGCCGATGAGGACGATTGCCGGCATGTATTGCTCCTCGAGGTCTGCGCGAAATCCGCGCGTGCGGCCGATGCTCGTGCACAGGACGCGGCATCGACTTCTGGCCGGTAGCACACTGTACCGGGTGATCACCGCCGCTCCGGACGAAGGCGACAGGCTCCGACACACCCGATGCGTACCGCTCGGTTTCATGTCGCGACGAGCGTACCGAACAGACGCAGAATCGAGACCGGTTCCGGCCGTCGTGCGGTGGGAGTCCGCGCCCGACGCACCTAAGGTGGAGTGGTCCCGCGTCCGAGGGGGAACGCGGTGGGCGCTGCACGTCCGTGCGCGTTCTCAGGCCCTCCCCCGGAACACCGGTCACCCAGAACACCCTGCCCGCAGACCACCGGCCCCGCAGACGAGGCCGGCGTACGCACGTTCCGCACCCGAGAGGAGACCGCCGCATGACACCTCTGGTCCTGCAGTGTGGCTCCCCGCTGCTGCCGATCGCGCTGTCCTCGATTCCGCTGGTCGCCGCGGGTGACGTCCCCACCAAGGACGAGTGCGACGCGGCCCTCGCCCACCTGGACGCGGTCCACGAACCTCGCCTGGTGGTCCTGGGTACCGACGCGTCCCTGGCGGCCGTCCTGACCCGATTGATGCGGAAGGACCGGCTCGACATCGAGGTCGCGTTCGTTCCGGAGGCCGCGACCGATGCGGGGCAGCTGTTCCGCGTCGGGACCGGGTCGCGTGCCGCGAAGGTCGCGCTCGCCGGTACCGCGACGCAGGTACCCCTCATTCGCGACGACGCCGGAACCGCCGTGGTGGGTCGCGCGACCCTGTGCGGTCCCCTCGGATCGCTGGTGGGCGAGGCATACGTCGACGACACCCGGCTGTTCTCCGGCGCCGTTCCGGGCATCGAGGTCTCCCCGACCCTGGAGATGCCGGGACTGAAGGCGCGCGTTCAGGGCAAGCGCGGACTGTTTCGCAGCCGATGGATCACCGGCCGCGCGATGCAGCTCGGGGCCACGGCGGCGAAGCTGACCAAGGACGGCGTGGCCATTCCGCGCGAGACCACCCGCTCCACGATCTACCGCCACGACAAGCAGTGGTTATTGGTGCGCTGAGTTAGAAGCTCATCGGCTACCAGGTCATCTCGTTGCGGCACGCCTCGCCGCGACCGGCCGCTTCCACCTGCACCGTGGCGTGATCGAGCCCGTACCCGGCGAGCACCGCCTGCGCCGCGGTCAGCACGGCCGACGTGTCCGCGCCGCGGCGGACCACCGTGAGGTGAACCGTGGCCACGTCCATACCGGTGGTCAACGTCCAGACGTGCAGGTCGTGGACGTCCGCCACGCCCTCGAGGGCACCGAGATCCCGGCACAGCTTCCCGATGTCCACGGTCGGCGGGCCGGTCTGGGTCAGAATGCGCAACGCCTGCCCGGCCAGTCGCACAGCCCGCGGGACGACCCACAGCGAGATCGCGATGCCCACGACGATGTCCGCCTGCGTCCACCCGAACAGCAGGACGGCGAACCCGGCGATCAGCACCCCGACGCTGCCGACGGTGTCGGCGAGCACCTCGAGGTAGGCCCCGCGCACGGCGATGGAGTCGGCCGCATCGGCGCGAATGAGCAGCATGACCGCGATGTTGGCGGCCAGTCCGGCCGCGGCCGTGAGGACGAGGGCCAGTCCGGGAATGTCCGGCTGGTCGCCGATGCGCCGGATCGCCTCGACGAAGACGAAGACCGCCAATCCCAGCAGCAGGGCGGCGTTCAGCACCGCCGAGAGCACCTCCGCGCGGTGCCAGCCGAACGTGCGGGCCGCCGAGGCGCTACCGCGTCGGGCCAGGGTGAGGGCGATGAGCCCCATCGACATCCCGACGATGTCGGTGAGCATGTGGCCGGCGTCGGCGAGCAATCCGAGCGACCCGATCGCGAGCGCCACCGTGACCTCGACGACGAAGAACACCACGAGAATGCACCACGCGAGAACCATGCGTCGGATGCGGCGGGTGGACACCTCGTCCGCCGGTCCGGGCGCGTGGGAATGACCTGCCCCCATCGATGCTCCTCCTCTACCACCCACACAAGACGCCACCCGCACACGACGCGCCCGGAAACGACGGCCTCGAAGGCTCACCATACATGCGTGAATACGCATATGCGAGACCGTGCATACATCGGGAAGGGTGGGTCCCCCGGAGTCGGGCGCGGGGGTCAGTCCCTCACGTCGGGGGTGACGGCGGGAGTCTGCACCGTCGGTGGCAGCGTCGCGAGCGCGGAGATCCGCGAGAGTCCCGCCACCTGCAGCAGATCGACGGTGATGGACCGAAGTTGCGCGAAGACCACCGTGGCCGACAGGCCCGCGTCGCGCATCAGATCCGCCTTCGCGCTGAAGGCGACGCTCCGGAGAACGCGGGCCGCGTCGGCACGGTCGGGCTTCTCCCCCGGATCGGCCATCATCACCTCGCTGAGCACGTCGGTGGTCTGCGCGAGCTTCTCCACCAGCTCCACCAGTCGCGGATCCAGGATCTCGTCGTCACGCACCAGCGTCAACGAGCGTCGGGCCAGCACCCTGATGTTGCGGACCGCGTTGTCCAACGGATCCGCGGTCGCCGTCAGATCGGCGAGCCGTTGGCGACTGTTCCAGTACAGCGGCGAGAGCCGACTGATCTCCCGGCCACCGCGCAGGTCGGTGCGCAGAGTGTCGATCGCCGGCTGGGTGGAGCGCGCCTTCTTCAGCGCCTCCTCGATGGGCTTGGGATCGTTCTCGTGCAGACCGTCGGCGACGAGGCGCAGCACGGATCCGGCGGTACCGATCACCGCCGCCGCGTCCTTGCGAGCCCGACGCACCGGGTGGGTGGGCACGAGCGCTACCACCGCGAGCCCCACGAGCCCACCGACCAGGGCGTCGACCATGCGGTCGACACCCGCCTGATCGCCCGGCGGCAGCAGTGTCGCCACCAGCACGGCCGACGAGCCCGCCTGCATCGCGATGATCGGACCACCGTCGAGGAACACCGCGGTGGACATGGCCAGGGCCACCACCAGCGCGATCTGCAGCGGTCCGGTGCCGATGAGGGCGATGAGGGCGTCGCCGACGCCGATACCGACGGTCACGCCGACGATCAGCTCCGCCGACCGGCGGATACGAGCGCCGAGCGAGACGCCCAGGGACACGACGGCCGCGATGGGTGCGAAGAACGGGCGCTCGTGGCCCACCAGTTCGGTAGCGACGAACCACGCGATGCCGGCAGCGAGCGCGCACTGCAGAATCGGCAGCGCGGACAGGCGCAGCCGACGACGCGAATCGTCGAAGCGCGCTCGCGACGATCCCGCGAGCGGCTGAGCGCGGGAGGGCAGGTGCCCGCGCGGCAGCCCGCGCCCCCGCGCCCGGAGATCCGACCAGAGAGACCTAGTGGACGCCAAGTGCTTCCGCCGCTCGCGGATCGCAGTCCTCGAGCAGATCGAGGCAGCGCGCGTACTCGTCGGTCTCGTCGATGGACTGCGCGGCGCGCGCGAGGATCGCCACGCACCGCAGGAAGCCGCGGTTCGGCTCGTGGCTGTAGGGCACGGGTCCGAAGCCCTTCCACCCGTTGCGGCGGAGCTGATCGAGGCCGCGGTGGTAGCCGGTGCGCGCGTACGCGTACGCGGTGATGGTTCGATCCGAGTCCAGCGCGGCCTCGGCCAGGTAGGCCCAGGCGATCGACGCGGTCGGATGTTCGGCCGCGACCTGTTCCGGCGCCGCGCCGTTCAGCAGAGCGGACTCCGCCTCCTCGTCACCCGGCAGGAGAGTCGGTTGCGGTCCGAGCAGATCACCGAAAGAAGTCATGGGCGTAATTGTCCCACGTGCGTGCGCGTCGTCCCACGGCTGCGCCGCCCGAGACGGATACGGTTACCCCTTCCTCACCCGACGTCGTGTTCCTCACCCGACGTCGAGCCCCTCTGCAGCGGAAGGACCCCCGTGTCATCGGACAACACCTCCGGCGAGAAGTCGGGCACCTCCGGACCGGTCGGCCCCCGCCGCATCCCCGCCCGTACCGACGGTGCCGGTAAGCCCGGCAGGGCCGGCAAGCCCGCCACGACCCCACGCGCGTCCGAGGGCGGACACCGCGGACGGTGGATCGTCGCGGCCGTCGTCGCCCTCGTGCTCATCGCCGGGGCCGTCGCGTTCGCTCTGCTCCAAGGATCGGGCGAGAACGACGGCGAATCCGACGACGCCCGCATCCGCGCGGCCATCGGCACCTTCACCACGGCCCTGCGCGACGGCGATCTCGCCACTCTGCGCACCGTGACGTGCGGCCCCCTCGGCACCTTCTACGCCGGGATCGCCGATCCGGACTTCGCGGCCGTGCACGAGGCCGCCGTGGCGGGCCGGACCATTCCCGAGGTCGACAGCATCGACGCGATCACCGTCACCGAGCCGGCGGAAGGATCCGTCGACACCACCGCGACCGCGATCGCACAGGTCACCGCACGAACAGACCCCGCCGGGGTACCGTCTGTTCGTACATTCGACCTGGCCCACGAGGGCGAGGACTGGAAGGTCTGCGCGTAGGCCGACGTACGAAGAACGAGGGGGCCGCCATGCTGTCGTCGCCCCCGCTGTCGGAATCGGCGAGTCGGCTGGCCGACAGGTTCGACACCCGGACCGCCGCCGTCGGCTTCAGCGCCCTGGGCGCCGTGCCGCTGCTGCTGCTCGCGTATCTCCAACCCGGGGTCATCCGGTCGGATCGCACCCCTGTTGTCATCGCGATCATCGTGTTCACCACGATCACTGTCGCCACCGCGATTCACGTGAAAAAACTGAGCGACCGTCAGTTCACCGTGCTCGGTTCCGGGGGCATGATCGGCGTCGCCCTGTCCGCCTACGTCATCGCGGACCCGGCCGGCACGCTCGCCGTCATCTCGATGCTCTCCATCGTGCCCGCGATCGCCGCGTCGGGATCGTCGGTGCGGGTCACCGTCGCGCTGACCATCGCGGGCGTCGTCCTCGCGTGCATTCTGGCCATCGGTGAATCGGCTGTGACGGTCACGGCGATCGCCATCGGTGCCGCCGCCACGGTGATCGTGGTTCCGGTGTTGCTGATCGCGGCCCTGCGCCGGTCCGTCGAGGAGGCCACTCGCGAACTCGCGCGCCTCGCCGACACCGATCCGCTGACCGGCCTGCTCAATCGCCGCGGGGTGCTCACCCACGCCGAGAAACTGTTCCGTACGGCCACGGCGACGGGCAGGCCGACCACCGTGTTCGTCGTCGACATCGATCACTTCAAGCTCGTCAACGACGATCGAGGACACGGGGCCGGGGACTCGGTGCTGGTGGCGGTGGCCGAGCTGGTCACCGCGTTCGCCCCGCCCGGTGCCGTCGTCGCTCGCGTCGGGGGCGACGAATTCGTGGTCCTCTACTCCGACGGCGATCACCAGCGGACCCACACGGATCCCGTCGAGGACACCATCCTCGTGGGCATCCGTCAGGCCGCCGAGGTGACGGTGAGCATCGGAGTCCTCACGGCACACATCGAGGCCTCACCCGACGGCGCGAACCACACCGAAGCGACGGTCGATCGCCTCATCAGGCTCGCCGATCAGGCCCTGTACACGGCGAAGACCGAGCAGCGGGACTGCATCGCCTACGCGCCGACCGCAACGGTCGGCTGGGCGCGAGGAACCGTCTCCGCGCCCAGCTGACCTGCGAGAAACCCGATCTTCGAGACTTGAATTCAGTGGACTCGGTGCCGGCGAACTCAGTGACCGGAGACGCTGCGTCCGGCCGACTTGAGGTCGTTGCACGCCTCGACGACGCGCGCCGTCATGCCGGCCTCGGCCTTCTTGAGGTAGCTGCGGGGGTCGTAGACCTTCTTGTTTCCGACCTCGCCGTCGACCTTCAGGACACCCTCGTAGTTCTCGAAGAAGTGGCCCACCATGGGACGCGTGAACGCGTACTGGGTGTCGGTGTCGACGTTCATCTTGACCGTGCCGTACTCGAGGGCCTCGTCGATCTCGCTCTTGGCCGAGCCCGATCCGCCGTGGAAGACGAAATCGAAGGGCTTCGATCCCGAGGCCAGGCCGAGCTTCTGGGCGGCGACGCGCTGGCCGTCGGCGAGCACGGACGGCTTCAGCTTGACGTTGCCCGGCTTGTACACGCCGTGCACGTTGCCGAACGTCGCGGCGAGCAGGTAGCGCGATCCCGCGTCTCCGGCGCCGAGCGCCTCGACGGTCTTCAGGAAGTCCTCCTCGGACGTGTACAGCTTGTCGTTGATCTCGGCTTCGACGCCGTCTTCCTCGCCGCCCACGACGCCGATCTCGATCTCGAGGATGATCCGCGCCGCCGCGGCCTTGGCCAGCAGATCCTTCGCGATCTCGAGGTTCTCGTCGATCGGGACCGCGGACCCGTCCCACATGTGCGACTGGAACAGCGGGTTCTTGCCGGCGTCGACGCGCTCCTGCGAGATCGCGAGCAGCGGACGCACGTAGGTGTCGAGCTTGTCCTTGGGGCAGTGGTCCGTGTGCAGCGCGATGGTCACGTCGTACTTCGCCGCGATGACGTGAGCGAACTCGGCGAGCGCGACGGCGCCGGTGACCATGTCCTTCACACCGAGGCCGGAACCGAACTCGGCGCCACCGGTGGAGAACTGGATGATGCCGTCGCTGCCGGCGTCGGCGAAGCCCTTGATGGCGGCGTTGATCGACTCGGATCCGACGCAGTTGATGGCGGGAAACGCGAACTTGTGTTCCTTGGCGCGGCCGAGCATCTCGGCGTAGACCTCGGGAGTTGCGATCGGCACGAAGAAACCTCCAGGAGTTATGGCGAGTTCTGCCGGTGGGCAGAACGGTGTGGCCGCCGTGGGTACGGCACCTAGCAGTATGACAACCGAACCCGTCGCGGTCTGCCTCTGCGTCGACACCGCGTGTGGCACTCGACGACGATTCTCGTTCATTTTGCGTGAGATGTCCGAATAGTCGCAGCTCAGAAAGCCGAGCACTTGTTTCCGCCGGTACGCTGAACGCCGTGAGCAACCAGGTGAGCACCGTGTCCGACGCCGTGACGAGCGTTCTGGCCGGTGATCAGGTGACGAATCTGGCGCTGCTGCCGGGCTTCCTCGACCCCGTGAATCTTCTGAACTCCTTCGGCACCTGGGTACTGGTCGGCCTTCTGGTCGTGGTCTTCGTCGAGTCGGGCCTGCTGTTCCCGCTGCTCCCCGGCGACTCGCTGCTCTTCACCGCCGGCCTCGTCGCCGCGTCGAAGTCCGCCGAGGTCGAGCCGTTCGCACCGCTCTGGGTACTGCTGGTGACCATTCCGATCGCGGCGATCCTCGGCGACCAGGCCGGTTACTTCATCGGCAAGAAGGTGGGCACCGGTCTGTTCACCGACGAGGCCAGGTTCCTCAAGAAGCGCTACATCGACGAGTCGCACGCGTTCTTCGAGAAGCACGGACCGATCACCATATTCCTGGCGCGCTTCGTCCCCATCGTGCGCACGTTCGCGCCCGTCGTGGCCGGCGCGTCGGCGATGCGGTACCGCACCTTCATCACCTACAACGTGATCGGGGGTGTCGTGTGGGGTGCGGGCGTGACGCTTCTGGGATACTCGCTCGGCCAGATAGCCGTCATTCGCGACAACGTCGACATCATCTTCCTGCTGATCGTCGCAGTCTCCGTACTGCCGATCGCCTGGGAAGTCGGCAAGCGCATGATCGCAGCGCGCCGTACCCCGCTCGGTGAGGCCATCGACGCGATGGACGGTGAGCTGGACGGCACGTACACGCCGAAGTCCCAGCGCGTCGCACCCCGCGACTCCGCTTCCTGACCGACCCCGTCCTGAACGAACCCCTTCCTGACCGACACCACGGAGCCGTCTCGATGTTCTCTGCTGTCAGCACCACGCTCGCGAGCGGCGAGGTGGGATTCCTCGCCTCGGCCGGACCCACCCTGGTGTGGCTGATCGTGGTGTCGTTCGTGTTCCTCGAGTGCGCCTTCATCATCGGGTTGTTCCTTCCGGGGGACTCGATGCTGATCACGGCGGGCATCGCTCTCGCGGGCCACGCGTCGGGCGTGGGTCACGTCTGGGCTCTGTCGGTGGGCGCGTTCCTCGCGGCGATCGCGGGCAATCAGGTGGGATACATGATCGGGCGGCGCACGGGGCACCGACTGGTGGCGCGCAAGAACGGCAAGTACGTCAACGTCGACAACCTCGAGAAGGTCAACCGACTGCTCGAGCGACACGGGTTCTGGGCGGTTCTGGTGGCTCGGTGGATCCCGTGGGTGCGCACCCTGTGCCCCCTGGTCGCCGGCGCCGCGCGAATGAACCACCGCAGCTACACCATCGCGAGCACGCTCGGCGCGTTGATCTGGGCGCCCGTGCTGCTGCTGGTGGGGTTCTACTTCGGCTCCGTGCTGGATCGGGTGTCGTGGCTGCTGCCCACCGTGCTGACGCTGATGATCATCGCCATCGTGATCGGTACCGGGGTGGGGCTCTACCAGTACCGCAAGGAGATGCGCCGCCCCGCGGTCACCACCGAGGTCCACGACGTCTGAGATACGCGGTGGTCAGGTGGTGACGGCGTGTGCCGCTTCCATCAGCATCCATCCGGCCAGCTGCACGGAGAAATCGCGCTCCGGAATCGACGACGACGTCACACTTCCCGCCGCGGACCGCGCGAGGTGGGCGCCGAATCCGGGGAGCTTCGCGATGGCCGTCCAATCACGCCCGAAGAGCGGCAGACCCTCGATCGACAGGCAGTTGTCCCACGCGGCCGACGCCGACGCCAGCACGATCTCGCCCGCCGTGCGCCGCGCCTCCTCGTCCTCCTCGGTGTACCCGGGCAGCGACGTCGACACGAGCGCGAGGTACCGCGCGAGGATGCCGTTGAACAAGCCCCCATCGCCGCCGCCCCCGCCGGAGATGACTCCGTCCGTCGTCAGATGCGCCTCGACCGCGCGCACCAGACGGTGGACGCGTTCACGGTGCCGATCGTCGCCCAGCCGAACGGCCAGTTCGGTCTCCGCTCCGAGAACGACGCCCTGGCAGTAGCTGTAGACGGGCCGCTCGACGCGTCCGTCGGCGTGGATGCCGTCGAGAACCAGGTCGGTCTCCGGGTCGATCAGGGTGGCGTCGATCCAATCGGCCATCGCCTGTGCGCGCCAGAGCTTTCCGGTGCGGGCGAGCAGGATCGCGGCGGGACCGTTGGAGGGTGCGTTGAAGAAATCGCTCTTCTTGTTCCAGGGGATACCGCCTCCGCGGGCCGGATCCCAGGCGTCGAACAGTTCCGTTTCGAGGGCCGAGATCGCGTCCCGGTTACCGATCAGGTGCAGACGCTGCGCGCGTTCGAGCGACAGGCCGAGCCAGGCCATGTCGTCGTAGTACTGGTTGGTCCAACCGGTGATGTTGCGAAGCCGGTGGGTACGCGCAATGCGAGCCAACCGACGACGGCGACGCGGTGCCGGGGCGCGCTCCTCGGCGTCGACGACACAGTCGACCAGGTGCGCCTGCCACCAGTAGTGCCACCGGAAGAACAGGCGTTCCCGACGCACGGGTGGCCAGGCCACGACGCCGAGCGCGGTTCCCGGCAACCCCCACAACCGTCGAACATGGCGGGCGAACACCGCTTCCTCGGCGGCGTCGGCCCGCTCGGACCACGTGTCGTGCATAGGACGATCTTGCCAGTACGCCGTACAGGCGTCGTCGGCAGTTCACTCGGCGCGGCACCCGGCGCGCGGCGCAGTCACCACGCGCGGCTCAGGTCGCCGTGCTGACGGACCCACGCGTGCATGGCGATTCCCGCCGCCACCCCTGCATTGATGGAGCGGGTGGAGCCGAACTGGGCGATGGACACCGTCATCGCCGCGGCCGTTCGAGCACCGTCGGTGACGCCCGGGCCCTCCTGGCCGAACAGCAGCAGACAGTGCCGCGGCAGCTGCGCCGATTCCAACGGCACCGAGCCCGGAACGTTGTCCACGGCAACGACGGTGAGACCTTCGGCGTGCGCGTACTCGATCAGATCCTCGACGGTGGCGTGGTGCACGAGGTGCTGGTACCGGTCGGTGACCATGGCCCCGCGCCGATTCCACCGTTTGCGACCGACGATGTGCACCGCTCGCGCCGCGAAGGCGTTGGCCGTGCGCACCACGGTGCCGATGTTGGCGTCGTTCTCGAAGTTCTCGATGGCGACGTGCAGGGGGTGCCGACGGGTGTCGAGGTCGGCCACGATCGCGTCCCTGGTCCAGTAGCGATACGCGTCGACGACGTTCCGTGCGTCGCCCTCGGCCAGGAGCACGGGATCGAAGCGGGCGTCGGTGGGCAGCGGACCGTCCCGGACGACGTCCCACGGCGGCGCGCCGCGAGGGTGCTCACCCCACTCGGTGGCGCCGGGCGGGGTGTCGGGCCGGCCGGGCCGGGAATCCCCGGGCTGGGGGTTGCCGGGCTGGGGGTTGCCGGGCTGGGTCACCCCCGATCAGGTGTGGGACAGACGGCGATTCACCTCGCGCGTCAGCCACACGGGCGAGAAGCGCGATCCCGCCGACAGGACCTTCGCGGGGATCCCGACCGGGAAGTGCACCTTGTGGTAGATCCGCTTGGTGGGTGTCGTCGACTTGTAGATGGCGTCGGCGACGTCCTGCGCGGTGAGCTTGACGCCGAGCGAGCCGGTGGTGCCGGTGGATACGCCGTGCGTCATCGCCGTCTGCACGAACAGAGGCCACATCGCCTTCACGCTGATGCCGTGCCGACGCCACTCGAGATCGAGGGCCTCGGTCAGGCCGCGCACCGCGAACTTGGTGGCGCCGTAGGTGGCGAGCTCCGGCTGGCCGTAGATGGCCGACGCCGAGCAGAGGTTGACCACCTGGGCACCCGGGGTCTTCTTCAGGTACGGGAACGCCTCGAGCAGACCGCTGATGACACCGCCCACGTTGATGTCGAACTGCTTGCGGTGCGTGTCGATGGACTGCTCCGCGAACTGGCCCGCGATCAGGATGCCGGCGTTGTTGATCAGGACGTCGAGACGACCGCCGCCGGCCTCGTCGAACTCCGCGAGGCGAGCCTTGAACTGCTCGTTGTCCGTCACGTCCAGTACGCCGGTGGTGGACGTGGAGCCACGGGCCGCGATCTCCTTGGCGAGCGACGCCAACCCGGTCTCGTCGATGTCGTAGGCACCGACGTGGTACCCGGCGCTCGCGTAGGTCAGTGCGGTGGCTCGACCGATACCGGCGGCTGCACCCGTGATGAAGACAGTAGGTTGGGACATGATTGGAGAGTAAAGGGTGGCGGCGTGCGGGAACAGGGCTGTACCCGAAAAAGTTACCGAGGAGTAGGTAAGCAGCGATGAACCACGTGCGTGCCCGACGAGCCGTGTTCGTCGTCACCGGGATCTACGTGCTGGTGCTGATCACGTGGGCCGTCGTTCTGCGCCCGCAGGCCCCGAACGGCACCATTCCGTACCAGATCGCCATTCTCGTGTTCGGCTACGGTGCCGCGCTGGGCCTGGCGATGATGGTGGCGGGCCGACCGTCCGCGGCCGATCGCCGACTCCACGAACACGGACTCGAGGGCTGGGCCGTGATCGACGGGATCCACACCACCTGGACCGACGACACCTCGCGGACCGAACTGGAGGTCACCATCACCGTGCCCGGCCAGGAGTCCTTCACCGGCGTCGTCCTCCGAGACGATCTCGCGTCCCGGCACTCGGTGGGCGACACGATCATGGTGCGCGTCGATCCGGACGACCGCGGTCGGATCTGGATGTGACCACCCGCCACCATCGCACCGTCGAGACGCCGATCGGTTCGATCACGCTCGTGCGCGACGGCTCCGCGGTGGTCGGGGTGTACTTCGAGAACCACCGCCCCGCTCCCCCGGCCGGGGCGCTGGGAGCACCCGCCGGCGACGGATTCGACGCGGTGACGGAGCAGTTGGACGAGTACTTCGCGGGACGACGCCGGGCCTTCGAGCTGGATCTGGACCCGACCGGAACCGACTTCCAGCGCCAGGTGTGGAATGCGTTGCGCACCATTCCGTTCGGGGAGACCTGGACCTATTCGCAGCTGGCGCAGTCCATCGGCAAGCCGTCCTCCGTGCGCGCGGTCGCCGCCGCGAACGCCCGCAATCCGCTGTCGATTCTGGTTCCGTGCCATCGGGTGATCGGCATGTCCGGCAGCCTCACCGGGTTCGCCGGAGGCGTGGACCGGAAGCGATTCCTGCTCGACCTCGAGTCCGCGGACGCCGCTCGACTGTTCTGACGTCACCTGTTTCGACGCCACCTGTTTCGACGCCACCTGTTTCGACGCCACCTGTTTCGACGCCACCTGTTTCGACGCCGAGCCGGAAGGAGTCGGTCAGAGCGTATTGGGCTGCGCAGTACGTGATCAGGACGACGCCTTCCGCAGCTCGCCGCGCCCGGTCCACGCCTCCGCCTCTCCCTCCAGACAGGCTGCGCCGCAGCAGGATCGACGCGTCCGAGAGGGTGAAGAGCGTGGACCCGACGACCGCGCGGCGCGACCCGTCGGCCCCGAGGCTCGACATCGTTCCCAACGCCAGGCCGTACAGAGCCGAGACCCTGGCGACGGCCGGCGCCGTCCGATGGGCGAGGACGGCTGCCCCCGCCCATCCGGCCGCGCGAGGGACCACGTGCCGGGCGCGGAACCGAGAACCGCTGCGCCACAACAGGGTCGACCAGCACACCTGAGTCACGGCGAAGCACGACGCTCCGAGGGCGAACCGGCGATCGTCGTCGGGATCGATCATCGCGATGTCGCCGGCGGTCGCAGCGACGAGGCCGGTCAGCAGGAGCGGCTGCCGCCACGCGTGCGCCCGAAGCCCCAGGATCGGCATGAGCATCGACTTGGCCACAGTGTGTATCGAGTCGGCGTGTATCGCGTCGGCGTGCACCGAGTCGGCGTGCACCGAGTCGGCGTGCATCCGCACACCCTCCGCCCTCACGGTGGCCCCGATGACGGTGGCGCCCGCCGCAGCAAGATAGGCGGCCGTGGCGGTGGACTTCGGCAGTGACATGGCTCACCCTAACGTGCGGTTTTTCCCGTAGTTAGCCTATGTAACAATTAAGGAACTATCAGCACCGGCCGAAAGGACCGTGACGATGACTCGTTCCGAAACAGAGCCTCCCGCCGCATTCACCCCCCGCCCCGGCACCCCCCGCCCCGGCCCACTGGGACAACCGCGGGCCGTATGGGCCGTCGCATTCGCGAGCGTGATCGCCTTCATGGGCATCGGCCTGGTCGACCCCATCCTCAAGCCGATCGGCGAGCAACTCGACGCGTCGCCTTCGCAGGTGTCCCTGCTGTTCACCAGCTACATGCTGGTCACCGGTGTGGCCATGTTGATCACCGGCGTGGTGTCGAGCCGGTTGGGACCGAAACGAACTCTGCTGATCGGCCTGGCGATCATCGTGGTGTTCGCGGCGTTGGCAGGCACGTCGAACACGGTCGGACAGATCATCGGCTTCCGCGCGGGCTGGGGCCTGGGCAACGCCCTGTTCATCGCGACGGCCCTGTCGACCATCGTCGGCGCGGCGTCGGGCGGGGTGGCGCGCGCCATCGTGCTGTACGAGGCCGCCCTCGGAATCGGCATCGCCACGGGACCGCTGGTCGGAGGCCTGCTCGGCGGGTTCAGTTGGCGGGGTCCGTTCTTCGGAGTCGCCACGCTGATGGCCGTCGCGTTCGTCCTCATCGTCGTGATGCTCGACGACCTCCCACGGCCCGCACGAACAACCTCCGTTCTCGATCCCTTTCGCGCACTGCGTCACCGGGGACTGCTGACCGTCGGCATCACCGCGCTGCTGTACAACTACGGATTCTTCACCCTGCTCGCCTACACCCCGTTCCCCCTGGACCTGGGGACCTACAGCATCGGCTTCATCTTCTTCGGCTGGGGACTGTGCCTCGCCGTGGCGTCGGTCTTCCTGGCACCGCCGCTGCAGCGAACCTTCGGCACCGTGCGCATGATGATGGTGTCGCTGTCGTTGTTCGCGGTGGATCTCGCCGTGATGGCCGTGTTCACCGACCACAAGCCGGTGTTGATCGTGGGCACCGTGGTGGCCGGCATCTTTCTGGGCGTCAACAACACTCTGATCACCGAGACCGTCATGATCGCGTCGCCCGCGGAACGGTCGACGGCCTCGGCGGCCTACAGCTTCGTTCGCTTCGCCGGCGGCGCGGCCGCCCCCTATCTCGCCGGGAAACTCGGAGAGAGCAATGCGCACGTTCCCTTCTGGGTGGGCGCCGCGTGCACACTGCTCGCGGTCGCCGTGCTGGCGACCGGACGGCGCGTGCTCGCCCACGTCGACGACCACGATCCCGCACCGCACGGTCTCGACGAAGCCACGGCAGTCACCGTCGGCGACTGACCTCGTGCGCCACTTCGGACTCTTCAGCAACTCTGGCCACAATTGTCTCGATTGTGTGACGAAGTAAGAACCGATCAGAGTAAATGTCGAACCGAAAGGTACGTTTCCTTTCGGTCGGGGGACCGCGCCAGGTGCACCAGCACCGCATCTCTACGACCGAAGGGCCACGCTCCATGTCCGAAAAATCTCTGCTCAGGTCTCGCCGCGCCCGTCTGGCCGCCGCCTCCGCCGCGATGGCGATGGGCGTGGCGCTGGCAGGTCCGGGCCTCGCCGCCGCACAGCCGTCCCCCACCCCGAGCGAATCCGCCGAAAGCGGCAGCAGCGAAACGGAATCCGAGAGCACCGCACCGGAGCCCGAGGCCACGACCGACACCACCGGCACCGGCGAGTCCGTCGATACCGAGGAACTCACCATCGTCGAGGACGTTCCGGTCGACGCCGCCGCGGCCCCCGCCCCCGCCGAGGCACCGTCCGCCGCCCGGCCGCTACCCCAGGTGACCGGCAACGTCGTCGTCGATGCCGCGGGTAACACCACCATCACCGTCAACGTCGTCCCGCAGCTGTCCCCGGCCGAGAAGCAGGCCCTCGAAGACGCGGCCAGGGCCACCAAGGCGGCCGCCGAGGCTTCCGCCGCCGCACAGGCCGAGTACGACGCCGCCCTCGCCGAAGCCGAGGGTGCCGCGGACGCTGCCGCCGACGCCAAGGTCGCCGCGGCCAAGGCTGCGCTCGATGCCTCGCAGGCAACCGAGGCCGCGAAACTCGCCGAGTCGGACCGCCTCGTCGCCGTCGCGAAGGCCACGGCCGCCGACACCGCTGCCGCCGAGGCGGACACCGCCGTGACCGAGGCCGAAACGGCCGCCGAGACAGCAGCCGCAGAGGCCGAGGCCGCAGAGCAGCGGGCCGTCGAGCTCGAAGCCGTCGCTGCCGCGTCGGGATCCGCCGAGGACACCGCCGCAGCCGCCGCCGCTCGCACCGAGGCCGACGCCAGGGCCGCCGCCGCGGTGACGGCACGCACCGCCGCCGAGACTGCCGCTGCGGAGGCCGAAACCGCTGCGCAGGCCGTCGTGGAGGCCGCACGCACGCTGAACTGGGCCCGGATCAACACGGCCCTGCGGAACGCCACCGCCAAGGCCGAGGCCTTCGCCGCTGCGACAGCGCGGGCCGTGGCTGCCCGGGTCCAGGCCGAGGTCGCCGAGCAGCGCGCTCGTGACCTCGAGGCCGCCGCTGCCGAGGCAACCGACGCCGATTCCGCCGCCGCCGAGGCCGCCGCCGCAGCTCGGACCGAGGCCGATACGGCTGCCGAGGCCGCCGCCGACGCGGCAACCGCGCTCGAGGAGGCCGAGGCCGCAGCCGCCGACGCCACCGGTGACGCCACTGCGGCCCGGGAGGCTCTGGCCGCCGCGACCGAACGCGCCGAGGCCGCGGCCGCCGAAGCCACCGCAGCGACGGAGCGGGCCGACGCCGCAGCCGCCGAGGCAGAAGCACGGGCCGCCGACGCGGAGACCGCAGCCGCGGCCGCCGCCGACGCGAAGGAGGTCGCGGACGCCGCCCTGGCCGCTGCCGACGAGGCCGCTGCCGCGGAGGACGCCCTGAAGGCCGACGCCGCCGAACTCGCGGCCAGCGGACCGTCGTTCACGCTGACCATCAAGGTCGGCGACACCGTCGCCGAGGAGGTCGAGGCCGTGAAGATCGACGACACGACCGTCGCCGTCGAGGAGACCGGAACGCAGCTGATCGGTGTGTTCACCGACGACGAGTCCACGTTCGAGACGGTCGACTACTTCACCACCGACGAGGCCGGCAACCCCGTCGTGGCCGGCTCGCTCCCGGCCGTCGACCTCGCGCTCGGAGATTCCGACGCGGGATCCTCGGGCGGATCGACCACTCCGATCGTCCTCGGTGCGGCCGGTGTCCTCGCGGCCGCGGCCGTCGGTGGAGCCGTCGCGGTTCGTCGTCGGCGGGCCGATGTCAGCTCCTGACGTGACGACCGATCCCGACGTGCGGTGCTGATGTCGCATCGGGGCGGTGCTTGATGTCGCATCGCGACGTCGTACGGCGCGGGGCGGCGGCGATGGCCGTCGCCCTGCTCCTCGCCGGATGCGGTGGGTCGACCGACCTACCCGCACCGGATCGCTCGGCGGTGGAGTCACGGGTGTCCGTGGCTGCACCGCCGAGTGCGGTCGCGCCGACGCCCCCGGACGCCATCGAACTCCGCTCCCCCGACGGCACGGTCTACCTCAGCAGCCCCCTGCACCCCGAGCCGCTCTACCGGGGTGGAGCGTCGGGACAGGAATTGAACCCGGTCGACGAACTACCGGTGTGGTGGGCGGAAAGCGGATTACCGGGCACGGACGCGCAGCAGACCGTCGTGATCGCCGGGCACAACTACTCGCAACGGGAGGCGCCGTTTCGTGCGCTCTCGGTGGCGGCGCCGGGAGACACCGTGGTGCTCGGTACCCCGAACGGGTCGCTCGAGTACCGCGTGCAGACCGTCGGGCCGTTGCCGAAGGGATCATTGCTCGCCGACAACGAGCTCCGCGATCCCGTGCCGGGTCGGATCATCCTCGCGAATTGCGATGTGCGCGACGGTGAACCGACCGACGACAACTACATCGTCGTGGCGCAGGCGGTGTAGATCTGGCGGCCAGGGATCTCGAGGCCGGGGTTCAGAGGCCGAGGTCGGCGAGGCCGAGCAGTGAGCGGTAGTCGAGCCCCTCGGCGGCGATGACGGCGTCGGCGCCGGTGGATCGGTCGACCACGGTCGCCACCCCCACCACCGTCGCGCCGGCGTCGCGGAGGGCCGCCACCGCCGTCAACGGCGAGTTGCCGGTGGTGGTGGTGTCCTCGACCACGAGGACGCGCTTACCGACGATGTCGGGACCCTCGATCTGCCGTTGCATGCCGTGGGCCTTCGCGGCTTTGCGCACGACGAACGCGTCGATCGGGCGGCCGGGTGCGTGCATGACGGCCATGGCCACCGGATCGGCCCCCATGGTCAGGCCGCCGACAGAATCGAAGTCCCAGTCCGACACCAGTTCTCGCATCAACGTACCGATGAGGACGCTCGCTCGATGGTGCAGCGTGGCCCGACGCAGATCGACGTAGTAGTCCGCCTCCTTGCCGGAGGACAAGGTGACGGCGCCGTGCACCACCGCGAGTTCGCGAACGAGTGCGGCCAGTTCGTCTCGCTCGGCCTCGAGACCTTCGGCCGTGGAACCGCTGTTGCTCGTCACGTGATGCCCTTCGCTCGGTGTCGGCTGCCTCGACGAACTTACCCGGCGGCGGGGACAGATCAGGCGGCGAGATCGAGGGCCGGGAGCGCGGACTCGGTGGAGGCGGTTTCGACGAACAGTTCGGGCTCGTTCACGCCCAGTACGCGGGCGAACGGCCGACCGAGCGGTGAACGAACGACGCGAGCGAGTTGTGCGGCCTGCGCGTTGTACACCTTCACGGCGCCGGCAATGCGGTGCTCGATGCGATCGAGTTCCATGGCCGGTCGGATGAAGTCCCACCCCAGCGGAGTGTGGTGGTAGACCTCGCGGGCCTCGAACGTGACGTCGTGCAGAGCGACGGACAGGCCGTTCTCCGCGGCAGCGCGGTGCGCGAGGGCGAAGCGTTCGGCGTTCACGGCTTCCGACCACGAACGTGCGCCCACGAGGTGGTTGACAGCGCTTCGACTCAGATCGGCGTCGACGGCTGCGCGGACCAGCTCGGGGACGAGCGCGCGCCGCTTGTCGAGCTCGACTTCGAGCAGGTGCAGCCCGGTGTCGACCCGCGTCACCGACCGGTGGATCCGCCTGGCTGCACCCCACCACGTGAGCGCAGCCAGCACCGCCACAACCGTCACTAGCGCAACAATGATCACAGAGGAAACATAGCGATCCCGGAGCAGACCGTCGACCGCACACGGTCCGGTGCGTCGGCTCGGACCCACCTCTCGATCCCTTCCACCTGCGACGATGATGGTGATGCGCTGGGATTTGCCACTAGCTCGGCCGCGGAATTCCGTCGTACACACTGCCGTGGTCGACGGCTACCCGCGACGGTTGTCCCGAGACCACCGCGGGTAAAAGGTTTCTGAAGAAATACTCATCTTGAACTAACTCGGCCCTCACGCCGGCCCACCACGATGGCATCACAGACATCAACGTCACTCGGAAGGACCCACTTCATGCGCACCACTCGACGCCGCCTCGCCACCCTCACCTGCTCCGCCGCCGCACTCGCTCTCATGGTGGGCTGCAGCACGGACTCGCCGGACGTACCGACCGATCCGGCGACTCAGGGTGCCGTCACCGAAGGGGCGCCTCCCGGGGACACGGTTCCGCCGTCCGCGCCGATCGACGTCGACACCAACTCCGACGCTGCGCCGGCCGTCGACCTGGTCCTCACCCGTGACGACGATTACTCGACCACCCAGTCGGGCGTCACTCTGAACATCACCTGCGACGGCGGCGGTGACATCGACATCGACGCGAACGACGTCCAGCTGCAGGTGACGGGAGACTGCCAGGACATCGACGTGGACGGCAATACCAACACGGTCGACGCCGACAACGTCGACGATCTGGATGTCGATGGCAACGGAAACGTCATCTCGGGCAACAATATTCGCAGTATCGATGTGGACGGTGACACGAACACCGTGCGCGTGCAGTCGGCGACGGAGATCGACGTCGAGGGCAACGGCAACACCGTCACCTACGCCACGGGTCAGCCGAGCATCGACAACGAGGGCGACAACAACATCGCTGTCGGCTGACCTCTCACGCACGCGACGGCCCAGCGACGGGGACGCGGCCTGCCCTCGGGTACGACGCAGCACCGACCGGGTTTCCCGATTCGGGTGTTGCGGTGCGCAGCATCATGGTTCGTCGTCGAGGAGGTATCTCTCGGGGAAGAAGTAGTGGTTGGGTCGCCCGCGTCGGTCGGGGTCGAGGACGGCCGGTGGGTGCCACAGGGTCAGGCCGGCGTAGCGGTGCCCGGCGGGGGCTCTGGTGGTGGCCCACTGGTTGGGGGCGGTGCCGATGAGGCGGTGGTGCATCGGGCAGGCGAGGGTGAGGGTGTCGATGTCGGTGTAGCCGCCGTCGGCCCATTCGTGGGTGTGGTGGGCCTGGGTTCTCATGGCGGGTCGGGTGCAGCCGGGGAAGGTGCAGCCGCGTTCGCGGGCGAACAGGGCCAGACGCTGATCGGTGCTGGCGCAGCGTTTGCTGCGCAGTAGTTGCAGGGTGCGGCCGGTGGCGTCGTCGAACACGGCGAGGTACGGGTGCGAGGCGGAGGCCAGTCGGATGAGGTCGCCGAGGGACAGGGTGGTGCCGGTGGTGGTGGGGGCGAGTCCGGCGGCGGCGGTGAGTTCGTCGATGCCGATGGTGGCGACGACGGTGGTGGGAAAGCCGCGGTGGGTGCCGAGGGTACCGGAGGCCAGCACTTGTCCGAGGAGGTGTTTGAGGGCGTCGTGGCGTCGTTGCCCACCGGTGCGGAAATCCCGGCCGGCGCGATCCGCAGCAGCAGCATCCGCAGCAGGGTCCGCAGCGAGGTCGGAGTCGGACTTCTCCCCTGGTACGGCCTCGGGCATATCTATGTCCACGTCCACGTCCAGCTCGAGGTCGAGGTCGAGGGTGGTGTCGTGACCCGACCGCGCGGGCCCGTCGTCGGCGGTGTGGTCCTGATCCTGTTCGGGCGCAGCGGGATCGGAGTCGTCGTCGTGACCGGGTCCGGCGCCGTCGGCACTATCGTCGAGGCCGGTATCGCCGTCGGTGCCGTCCGCAGCATCAGTGTGCGGCGCGCCGGAGTCGTCCGCGCCGTCGGTATCGACGTCAGCGTCATCGACACCAGCGCGATCGGCGTCGTCGAAGTCGGAATCGTCGGTCTCGGTATCGCCGTCCGCGCCGTCGCCGTCCGGTGCCGGTGCCGGTGTGGGGGGTTCGGCGGCGCCGGCCGGGAACCTCACCCCGTCGGTACCGGCATCGTCCTCGCCGGGCATGCAGCGCCCCGGAGTGGACAGTGCCTCGAACGCCACCTCGAGCATCGCCCGCAGATGCGCATCGATGCAGAAGTTGCCCGTCGACATCCCGTCCACCCCTTGCGGGTCGAACCGGATGAACCGCTTCCGCGCGGCATCGTGGTCGTCGGGGGCGGCGCCGTCGGGGTCGAGCAACTCCAGGATCCGCTTCGCCGCCACCGTCAACTCGTCCGGGCGCACCCACCGGGCGAGGTCCACCAACTGCTTCTCCGCCTGATCACGCTGCCCCGGGTCCGTCCGGGCGGGCAGATCCCGATGGAACTTGCGGATCACCGCCACGTGCCCCGGATCGAGGACTCCTTCGCGGGAGGCTGCGGCGACGTGGGGCATCCGCGGGTCCACCGGATCCCCGGTCAGCGTGGTCCGGGAGGCGAGGTCGGCCGCGACGTGCAGGCGTAGCGCGGCATTGCGGGGAGTGACGCGCAGCAGATGCGCCAACGCCGACGGCGCACCCCCGGATCCCAGGGCGCCGACGACGTCGTCGAACCCGCCGCGTTCGACGACCTCGTGCAACCAGGTGTGCGAGGCCCCCACCAGGGTGCGGATCACCGTCTCCGTCCGTACCAGTACCGCACGGGTGTCCGCGGCGGGCAGCGACCACGAATCGAGCGCCGCCACCGCCGCCACCGCCGCTTCGAGGTCGGCGATCACCGCACCCGCCGCCGGGTCGGAGATCGCCGTCGACACCACCGGAACACCAGCACCAGAACCGGCAGCAGCAGCAGAACCGTCCGGGCACGGCGAGGCCGGCGCCGCAGCCTCGGCTGCGTCGCTCACCCCCTGATCCTGCGGACCCCCCGGTTCCATACGTCCAGAGTAACCGACATATCGAACAAGTGTTCGATTAGTTACTCCGAACGTAAACAGTGCAGACTGGGCACCATCACAACGCCCGCGGCACCCGGCACTCTCCTGACCTACGTGCGTCCGCGCGCGCTCCCGATCGCCGAAGCCGCACGGCGCGTGAGAGTTCGGGGAATCAGACGGCCCGCCGTCGTCAACACCTTGTACTGCAATCCCGGAATGCTGAGCACCTTCCCACTGTCGAGGTCCGCGAACGACGCGTCCACGACCTGGTCGACCGACAGATACATGAAGCTCGGGGTCTTCGACATCTCGATGCCGGCCCGCTGGTGGAACTCCGTCCGCACGAATCCGGGGCACAGCGCCTGCACCCGCACGCCCGTTCCGGCGAGTCCGCCGGCCAGTCCCTCGCTGAGCGACACCACGTATGCCTTGGACGCCGAGTAGGTCGACCCGCGGCCGGACAGCAGACCGGCCACGCTGGCCACGTTGATCACGGTGCCCTCGGCCGCCGCAACCATCGACGGCATGGCCGCCCGCGTGAGCTGCATGACCGCGGTGACGTTGACGTCGAGCTGGGCCTGCAGGAGATCGGTCTCGGCCGTCCAGAACTCGCCGGACGTTCCGAAGCCCGCGTTGTTCACCAGGAACTGCACGCCCTTCTCCAACCGAGCGACGACGGCAGCTCGGCCGTCCGCATCCGCGAGGTCGGCCACCAGAATCTCGGTGTGGGCACCGAAGTCGGTGTCCAGCTCGGCGCTCAGGGCGTTGAGGCGGTCCTCGTCGCGAGCGACCAGAACGAGGTCGTATCCGCGCGAGGCGAGTTTGCGAGCGAACCCCCCGCCGATTCCGGATGTGGGTCCGGTGACCAGAGCTACGGGGCGAGTCGCGCGGGAGACGGCGGAGTTCTCGGGAGTCGGCATGCGAGACAGGGTATCCCCGCCACAAGGACTGTGCGACGAACGAGGGTGCTGCGAACCGAAGTGCTGCGAACCGAAGTGCTGCGAAGTGTCAGACAGCGGGCCGACGCGGCGGCCGGACGTCGTCGCGCGCTGGCGGCAGCACGTGCAGCAACCCGGACAGTCTGGTCACGGCGTCGATCGCAGCATCCCAGTCTCGACCGACGCTGCCCACGGACAGAGTCCCCAACGTCCACGGACCTTCGCTCCAGAGCAACTGCACCGCGTCGGGCACGGAGTGGGTGAACGCGACCATCCGTTGATCACACACTCGACGCGCCACGTCGAGATCGGTGGCGAAGATGATGCGCGGGCCGAGGGACCCCAGCAACTGCATGTCGGCGTCCTTGGGCGGCGGCGTCGTGCGCGGCCGGAGGTCGATGTCCACGTCGGAGCCGACCTCGCGGCGCACGGCCACGATGGTGGTGGCATCTTCGAGGTCGAAGAGCACGAACTCCTCGCCCCGGCGAACACCCTCGACGACGTCGACGGCGGTGAGGAATTCGGAGTTCGCCAAGGCGGCGCGCGAGAAACGGGCCGGCAGTTCGGAATCCGTCGGTTCGAAGTGGTAGCCCTGCGCCGACGCCCACATCTGGCGCAGTCGGCCCCCCTGCGCCCGGCGGGTGCGATCGACGTAGAGCAGCGCCGCCGCGCCCAGTAGCGCGATCACTGCGAGCCCGAACCACATCACTGTCATCGCCGCACACTCTACTGCGCCGACGACGCCGTCGGTGTCGGCAGGGCACGGCTCCTTACCCGTCGGTAACCGAAACGGCGAGGTCAGTGAGTTTCCACAACGGTCGTAGGCCGGGGTGCGGTCCGAGCAAACGTACTCGCGAGTACGTACGCCTACCGTCACACTTGGGTCACGAACGTGGCGTCTCGAACAGAATTCGCCACCTCACACGCACACCAGAAACGAGATGGCGGAGCGAATGTTCACACGTATAGCGGTAGTCAACCGAGGCGAAGCGGCGGTCCGCCTGATCCGAGCGGTCCGCGAGATCAACGCCGAGACGGACGGCTCCGGACAACCGCTCACCGTGATCGCGATGCACACCGAGGCCGAGCGGCGCGCGATGTTCGTCCGCCAGGCCGACGAGACCGTGACCCTGCACAAGACCGGCGCCGGCAACCCCTACCTGGATTACGCCGAACTCGAGCGCGCGCTGGTGGAGTGCCGCGCCGACGCCGTGTGGGTCGGCTGGGGCTTCGTCGCCGAGGACCCCGCGTTCGCGGACATCGTCTCCCGCCTGGGCATCACCTTCATCGGACCGTCGGCGGAGTCCATGCGCCTGCTCGGCGACAAGGTGCAGGCCAAGCTGCTCGCCGAGAAGGTGGGCGTACCCGTCGCGCCGTGGTCCGGTGGCCCCGTGGAGACCCGGGCCGACGCCCGACGCCACGCACAGGCCATCGGCTACCCCCTCATCATCAAGGCGCGCAGCGGTGGCGGTGGCCGCGGCATCCGCAAGGTCTACGCCGAGGACGAGCTCGAACTCGCCCTCGAGCGCACCCAGGGCGAGGCCGAGCGCTCGTTCGGTGACCCCGTCGTGTTCCTCGAGCGCCTCGTCACCGAGGCTCGCCACGTCGAGGTCCAGGTGATCGCGGACAACCACGGCAACGTGTGGGCTCCCGGTGTCCGCGACTGCTCGATCCAGCGTCGCAATCAGAAGGTCATCGAGGAATCGAGCTCGGCCGTCCTCACGAAGGAACAGTCGGACCATCTCCGGACCGCGTCCGCCGAGCTCGTCCGTGCCGCCGGCTACCACGGCGCCGGCACGGTGGAGTACCTCTACCAGCCCGACCAGAAGATCTTCACGTTCCTCGAGGTCAACACTCGCCTGCAGGTCGAGCACCCCATCACCGAGTTCACGACGGGCATCGACCTGGTCAAGCTGCAGATCATGGTGGCGGCCGGCCATGCCCTCGAGGGCGAGTGCCCCGGCGAGTTCGGCCACGCCGTCGAGGCCCGCCTCAACGCCGAGGACGCCGACAACGGGTTCGCCCCCGCGCCCGGCACCGTGCGGTTGCTCAAGTTCCCGCTCGGATCGGGGCTGCGCGTCGACACCGGAATCGCCCAGGGCGACGTCATCCCGCCCGATTACGACTCGATGGTCGCCAAGGTCATCGCCTGGGGCCGCGATCGGTCCGAGGCCCTCGCCCGGCTTCGCACCGCCCTGCGCGAGACGACCGTGGTCATCGACGGCGGTACCACCACCAAGTCCTTCCTACTCGACCTGCTGAACCGCGAGGAACTGATCGACGCCACCGCCGACACCGGCTGGCTCGACCGCACCGGCGCGGGAACCGCCGAGGGGCCCTCCCGGGTCGCCGACGTCGCCCTCGTCTCCGCGGGGGTCGACGCGTACGACGCCGACGAGGCCCGCGAGCGTGCGAAGTTCCTCACCTCGGCCCGCGGCGGCCGGCCTCGCGCCAGCCACGAGATCGGCCGGACGGTCGAACTGAACTACCAGGGCCAGGGCTACCAGCTCACCGTCGGTCAGGTCGGTCCCCACCGCTACCAGGTGACGGTCGACGGCCGCGAGATCGAGGTGGACGTGGAGCGGCTCGGCGAGTTCGAGCGTCGGGCCACCATCGACGGCACCCGCTTCTCCGTGGTCACCGTGGCCGGCCCGGCCGGCTACCTCGTCGAGGTCGACGGCATCAGCCACCAGATCAGCCAGGACGAGGCCGGTCTGGTGCGCGCCCCGGCTCCCGCCGTCGTCGTCGCCGTACCCGTGGCCGTCGGCGACGTCGTCGAGACGGGCGCGACGCTCGTGGTCCTCGAGGCCATGAAGATGGAGACCGCGGTCCGTGCCACCGCCCCCGGCCGGGTCAGCGAGGTGCTCGCCGTCGTCAACGCCCAGGTCGACAACGGCGCGGCGCTGCTGCGCGTCGACCCCATCGGCGAGGCCGCCGCGGTGTCCACCACCGCCCGAGTCGAGTTCCGCTCCCCGTGCGCCGAGCAGAATCCGGACGATCGCTTCGGCGCGCTCGCCCGGCTCGACGAATTGCGTGCTCTCCTGTGCGGTTTCGACGTCAGCGCTTCCCGCGCACTGGCCTCCATCGCCGAGTACGACGATCTACGCGGCGGACTCCCCCGCGACGACCGGCAGATGGTGCAGGCCGAGCTCACTCTGCTCACCACGTTCGCCGACATCTGCGAGCTCACCCGCAACCGTCCGACGATGGCCGAGGAGGACACCGACGAGCGCGTGCACAGTCCGCGTGAGCACTTCCACGCCTTCCTGCAGTCCCTCGACGCCGACGTGCAGGGTCTGCCGGAGGACTTCCAGGACAAGCTCGCTCGTGCCCTGCGCCACTACGACAAGACCGATCTCGAACGCGGCGGCGACCTCGAGGAAGCGGTCTACCGCCTCTTCCTCGCGCAGCAGCGCATCGAGAACCAGGTCCGGCCGATCGCCACGATGCTCGATCGCTGGCTCACCGATCCCTCCGTCGCCCCCGACGCGTCCCGCGAGGTGGGCGAGGTCCTCGAGCGGCTGATCGTCGCCACCCAGGTGCGCTTCCCGGTCATCGGCGACATCGCCCGGAGCCTGCGCTTCCAGCTGTTCGACGAGCCGAAGATCCGCAAGGCGCGCGAACAGGTGTACGACGGCGTCCGAGGAAGCCTGCAGTACCTGACCGAGAATCCCGATTCCGCCGATCACGCCGAGCGCATCGACGCACTGGTCGGAACTCAGGAACCGTTGGTGGAGTTGCTGTCCCACCGGATGTCCGACCCCGGCGCTCTGCTCGAGGTCATCACCCGTCAGTACTACGAGATCCGCGACTTCGAGGACGTCAAGGCCTTCGATCGCGAAGGGCGACACTACGTCTCGGGAACCTTCACCCTGGTCGGCGGCAAGGTCGACCTGTTGTCCACGATGACGGACCACACCGGCCTGTCCTCGACGCTCGACGCACTGGCCGGCATCGCCGGACCCGCTCCGGAGAACCTGGCCGTCGACATCTACCTCGCGTGGCCCTCCGCCCCCACCCGGGCGGACGACATCGTCGCCGAACTCCGGGACGTCATCGCCGGCCACCCGGCCACCTCCTCGTGGCGTCGGGTCACCGTGTCGGTCTTCGGCCGCGGAACCGGCATCTCGCGCCAGGTCACCTTCCGCCCCGGCGAGGACGGCACGCTCGCCGAGGACGTGTCGCTGCGGGACCTGCATCCCCTCACCGGACAACGCCTGGACCTGTGGCGGCTCAAGAATTTCGACGGCTCCCGCCTGTCGTCTCCTCCCGGCACCTACCTCTTCGAGGTCGTGGCGAAGGAGAACCCGAAGGACGAGCGCCTCATCGCGCTCGCCGAGATCCGCGACGCGACGGTCCAGTACGACGATCACGGCAACGTGGCGTCGGTGCCGGGCATCGAGGGCACGCTCTCGGCCTGCCTCGACGGAATCCGCCGAGCTCAGGCTCGCCGCGGTGGCCGCCGACTCGAGCACAACCGCGTCGTCCTCTACGTGTGGCCGGTGCTGGACCTCCCGCTCGAGAACCTCACGGTGGTGGCGCGGCACCTCGCGCCGCTGACGGTCGCGGCCGGGCTCGAGGAGATCACCATGATGGCGCGCTTCCCCGCCCGCCCCGGCGCGGAACCGACCCTGCAGGCCCTGCGCTTCTCGTACCGTCCGGGCACGGGCGTCGTCGTCAAGGTCACCGATCCGCCCACCGAGCCCATGCGCCCGCTCGACGCCTACACCCAGAACGTGCAGCGGTCTCAGGCCCGCGGCACCGTCTACCCGTACGAGCTCATCCCGGTCCTCACCGGACCCGACGGTTCCTTCGTCGAGTACGACCTCGTGGAAGACGGTTCGCTGCAACCGATCTCACGCCCGTACGGCCGAAACACCGCGGGCATCATCGTCGGCCTGGTCTCGACGCCCACCACCCTGCATCCCGACGGCATGACCCGCGTCGCGCTGTTCGGTGACCCCACCAAGGCGCTCGGTACCGTCGCCGAGGCCGAGTGTGCCCGCATCGTGAAGGCCATCGACCTGGCCGAGGAACTGCAGGTGCCGGTCGAGTGGTTCGCCCTGTCCTCGGGCGCCACCATCTCCATGGGCAGCGGCACCGAGAACATGGACTGGGTCTCGCGCGGGCTGCGTCGGATCATCACCTTCACCCAGGGCGGAGGTGAGATCAACATCGTCGTCGCGGGCATCAACGTGGGCGCCCAGCCGTACTGGAACGCCGAGGCCACGATGCTCATGCACACCAAGGGTATTCTGGTGATGACGCCGGAGAGCGCCATGGTGCTCACCGGAAAGCAGTCGCTGGACTACTCCGGCGGCGTCTCCGCCGAGGACAACTTCGGCATCGGCGGGTACGACCGCGTGATGGGCCCCAACGGCCAGGCGCAGTACTGGGCCCCGAACCTCGGCGCCGCCTGCGAGGTGTTGTTCGCACACTACGAGCACGCGTATCGCGTTCCCGGGGAACGCTTCCCGCGTCGGGACAGCACCAGCGATCCCGTCGACCGCGACATCCGGACCTACCCGCACGTGCACCCGTCGAGCGACTTCAAGACCGTCGGCGACATCTTCTCCTCGGCCACCAACCCCGAGCGCAAGAAGCCGTTCGACATCCGCACCGTCATGCGCGCCGTGGTCGATCAGGATCACTCGGTGCTCGAGCGATGGGCCGACATGGCCGACGCCGACACCTCGGTGGTGTTCGACGCGCACCTCGCCGGCTACCCGGTGTCGGTGATCGGCATCGAGTCGCGAGCCATCCCCCGCAAGGGCTGGTTCCCGACGGACGGACCGGACCAGTGGACGTCGGGCACGCTGTTCCCCCGGTCGTCGAAGAAGACGGCACGGGCGATCAACGCGGCCAGCGGTAATCGCCCACTCGTGGTGTTGGCCAACCTGTCCGGATTCGACGGATCACCGGAATCCCTGCGCAACCTCCAGCTGGAGTACGGCGCCGAGATCGGCCGGGCCATCGTCAACTTCGACGGTCCCATCGTGTTCTGCGTCGTATCCCGCTACCACGGTGGCGCTTTCGTGGTGTTCTCCGGCGCTCTGAACGAGAACATGGAGGTGCTGGCGGTCGAGAGATCGTTCGCCTCGGTGCTCGGTGGCGCACCGGCCGCGGCCGTGGTGTTCACGCGAGACGTCAACGCGCGCACCGCCGCCGATCCGACGGTCCGCGACCTCGAGACCGCCATGAACGCGGCCGAGGACGACGGCGAACGCGCCCGCCTGCAGGTCGAGCTGTCCGCCGCGCGCACCTCCGTGCGGTCGGAGAAGCTCGGCGAGGTGGCATCGGAATTCGAAGCGGTGCACAACATCGAACGCGCCCGCACCGTCGGATCGGTTCACCACATCGTCGCGGCGGCCGAACTGCGACCGCAGATCATCGCCGCGATCGAACGGGGCATGGCGCGCACCTGACCCGAGGATGCACGCCGGAGAACGGAACGATCAGCCGGCGACGATGACCTCCGCCGTCATCGTTCCGTTCTCCACCGGGGTGCCCTGCGCGATGATCGACGTGCCCGGAGCCAGGTCTTCCACCGACGACGCGCCGAACGCCAGAATCTGGGTGTTCTCGTCCGTCAGCACGGTCACGCGCGAACCGCCGATCCCGACCATCTCGATGGTGGTGCCGTCCACCGACTCGATGGTGCCCAGCACGGCGCCCTGCGTGCCCAGCGCTTCGCCGAGACCGCCCGGAAGTTGCTCGATACCGGGAGCCCCCTCGGGGTCCTCGGGGAACGCCGGCGGGGGCGGTGGGATCTCGAGCGAGGTCGCCGGCGGCGGAGCGGGCGCGCTGGTCGTCGGCGGGGTGGCGGTCTGCTCGGACCGCGAGTCGACGAGCAGGTAGGCGACGAACCCGAGGATCGCGAGCACCACCAGAGCTCCGATGGCGACGAGAACGGACCTGGACGGACCCCGGCCACCGTCGGGTTCGGGCTGGGGTGGGCCGTACTGGGTGGGCGGCCCGTACGGCTGTCCGCCGTACGGCTGCTGCTGGGGGTAAGGCTGGCCGTAGGGCTGGTCGTAGGGCTGCTGGCCGTACTGCTGACCGTAAGGCTGCTGACCGTAGGGCTGCTGCTGCGTGTACGGCTGACCGTAGGGCGGCTGCTGACCGTACGGATCGCCGTAGGGATTCTCGCCCGCCGGAAGCGCCTCCGTCGGCCGGTATCCCCCGTACCCCTGCTCCCCGTACTGCTGCTCCCCGTACCCCTGCTGCCCGTACTGCTGCTCCCCGTACTGCGGCGCCCCGTACGCCTGCGTGGGGTCGGACGTGTGACCGATGTGCTCGGTCGGGTTGTCGTCGTCGCGCCGATCTCGGGGGTTGGTCATGAATTCGAGGATAGGTGCACCGACGTCGCGGGCGGGTGAGCAGCGGTTCGCTCGACGCGCCCGGACACGGGAAATCGGGCAAAGACGTGAGCCTGGCCGTGACACCTGAGACAATGACGTCACCGCTCGTGCGCGGCGCCGACGACCGGTGCCGCCGATCGACCGGGGTCGATCCGTCGGGGGTCTGAGGTCGGCAGTGTCATGTTCACCGATCCGGACGCGGCGGCGCAGCCGGGGGGAAACCGAGCGAGGGTGTGTGTCCGCTGATCTCGACCACTCCGTACACGCGAACATACGGTTCGCGACACCGACGTATTCGCTGCTAGCGCGGGTCGTCATCGCGACGATGACGGTGTTCGTCGGCGTCGGTTCACTGCTGCTCCTTCCCTCCGGAGCGTTGCGCTCCAGCGGCCCCCCGGTGATCTGGTTCTTCGCGATCACGTCCGTCCTGGTCGCGGTCGTCTGGGTTCGGTTGTGGCCGCGCCGCCACGTCGATGCCGCCTACGTCGCGTACGCCGACATCGCTCTCGTGTCCGTGCTGAGCACGTTCGAGGTCCCCTTCGACGCTCTGCCCGGCTGCGGACTGCTCGCCGTCGTCGCGATGTACGTGGTGGTCTTCGGATCGACCCGAATCATGCTCGTCCACCTCGCCTTCTCCATCGTCGTCGTCGCCGGGTTCGCCACCGCCGCGATCGACGCGGGGGCATCGCCGTGGCTGACCGTCTCGCGCACCTTCACCCTCGTCGGCCTGTTCTCCGCACCGTTCGTCATCCTGCTCTACATCGGCTATCTGCGAGCTCAGGTCGAGAGCAACAAGCGGGATTCCCGCACGGGGCTGCGCAATCGACGCGGCCTGCAGCTCGAGATCCGGTCGCTGCTCACCCGGTTGCCCTCGAACTCCACGATGGGGGTCGTGGTGATCGACGTGGACGATTTCTCCTCCGTGGAGCAGAGATACGGCGTCGGCACCGCGAACGGGGTGATCGACGACGTGGCCGTGGCCCTGAAGGAATCGTTGCCGGGCGACGCGGTGCTCGCCCGCGTGGGTGTCGACGAATTCGTCTGCGTCGCCATCGGATCGCCCCAGCACGTCGACACCGTCGTCGCCACCATGGTGCGGGCCGTCGACGCGTCCACGGTGCGCAGCGCTCCGGTCCACCTGCGCTCGGGAACCGCAGTCGGAGGGGCGGATTCACTACCCGAAGCCGACGCCGTCCTGCGCCGACTCATGGCACTGGCCGAGATCGACCGCTCCGGCGGCGTGGGCCCCATCGGTCAGGGCACACCGACACACACCCAGATCGCCCGGATCCGTTCGCGCATCCTGAGTCTCGTCGCCGACGGTGGACCGTCCATCGTCTTCCAACCGGTCTGCGCCGCCGCGGACGAGGCCGTGGTGGGATACGAGGCGCTGTCCCGGTTTCCGGCCGGCCACGGGTCGCCGCAGGCGTGGTTCGCCGACGCCCGGGTGGCCGGGGTCCGCCGCACCCTCGAGGTCGCGGCCATCGAACGGGCCGTCGAGGCGTCGGCCGCACTCCCGGCATCGAAGTTCCTGTCCGTCAACGCATCCGCCGAGACCATCGTCTCCGCGGACCTGGCGGCGTTGTTGCGCGGCGCCGCCGCCCGGCGCACGGTGCTCGTGGAGGTCACCGAACACGATCTCATCGACGACTACACCGCGCTCGGCGATGCCCTGGCCACGCTGCGCACCGCCGGAATCGCCATCTCGGTGGACGACGTCGGCGCCGGGTACAGCGGTCTCCGCCAACTCGTCGAGATCGAGCCCGACGTGGTGAAACTGGACGCATCCATCGTCCGCGGCATCGACACCGACCGGATGCGCCGAGCCGCAGCGACTTCCGTCGCGACCTTCGCCCGCGAGATCGGGGCGGCGTGCATCTACGAGGGCGTGGAGACGGTGGGGGAACTCGCGACCGCACGCGCCCTCGGCGCCGAAATGGTCCAGGGCTACCTGCTCGGGCGGCCCGGCCCGGCGCCGAGGACCACCGAGAACCACGTGCGGCCGACACCCGACACGTCGCGCACCCGACGCCCGAGCGTCGGCGACGACGAGCCCCCGCACCGGGTGGCGAACCGCAGCAGCTGAGCAGCTGCGGCCGCCCGGGGACTCAGCGCGCCGTGTACCCGCCGTCGACGAGGTAGTACGCACCGGTCATGAACGACGCGGCGTCACTGGCGAGGAACGCGACCAGGGACGACCGAGCCGCACTCAGTGCAGCACCAGCCCCTCGCCCTCGGCGTCCGTGTCCACGCGCACGGTGTCGCCGTCGACGACCGACCCGGCCAACAACTTCTTGGCGAGTTGATCGCCGATCGCCTGCTGCACGAGCCGGCGCAGCGGCCGCGCGCCGTACAGCGGGTCGTAACCCCGTGCGGCGAGCCAGGATCGAGCGTCGTCGCCGACCTCGAGGGAGAGTCGACGGGTCGCGAGCCGATCCTGCAGCTGACCGAGCTGGATGTCCACGATGTGCTCGAGCTGCTTCTCGCTCAACGAATCGAAGATCACGACGTCGTCGAGGCGGTTGACGAACTCGGGCTTGAACGATCGCCGCACCGCGTCCATCACCTGCTCCTTGGTTCCGCCGGCTCCGAGGTTGGACGTGAGGATCAGAATCGTGTTGCGGAAGTCCACCGTTCGACCCTGACCATCGGTCAGACGCCCCTCGTCGAGCACGGCGAGCAGGATGTCGAACACGTCCGGGTGCGCCTTCTCGACCTCGTCGAACAACACCACCGAATACGGACGCCGCCGCACCGACTCCGTGAGCTGACCGCCGGCCTCGTAGCCGACGTAGCCGGGAGGGGCACCGACGAGACGCGCGACCGAGTGCTTCTCGCTGTACTCGCTCATGTCGATACGGACCATGGCGCGCTCGTCGTCGAACAGGAAGTGCGCCAACGTCTTCGCGAGCTCCGTCTTGCCCACACCCGTGGGTCCGAGGAACAGGAACGATCCCGTCGGACGGTTGGGGTCGGACACCCCGGCCCTCGCCCGGCGCACCGCGTCGGACACGGCCCGCACGGCGTCGTCCTGGCCGACGACCCGCTTGCCCAGCTCTTCCTCCATTCGCAGCAACTTGGCCGTCTCGCCTTCGAGCATGCGCCCGGCGGGAATGCCGGTCCACGACGCGACGATGTCGGCGACGTCGTCGGGGCCGACCTCTTCCTTGAGCATGACCTCGGGCCCCGGAACCGTGTTCGCGGTCTTCTCCGCCAGCTCCTTCTCGAGCCCCGGAATCCGGCCGTACCGCAGCTCGGCGGCCTTGCCCAGATCGCCGTCGCGCTCGGCTCGTTCGGACTCGCCGCGCAACGATTCGAGCTGCTCCTTGAGGTCGCGGACCGCGTCGATCGAGGTCTTCTCGTTCTGCCAGCGGGTGCTGAGCTCGGCGAGTTTCTCCTTGCCGTCGGCGAGCTCGCCGCGCAGCTTCTCGAGGCGCGCCTTCGACGCGTCGTCGGTCTCCTTGCTCAGCGCCATCTCCTCGATCTCGAGGCGACGCACGACGCGTTCGATCTCGTCGATCTCCACGGGGCGCGAGTCGATCTCCATGCGCAGGTGCGACGCGGCCTCGTCGACGAGGTCGATCGCCTTGTCCGGGAGGAACCGCGAGGTGATGTAGCGATCGCTCAGCGTCGCCGCGGCGACCAGCGCGGAGTCGGTGATGCGCACGCCGTGGTGCACCTCGTACCGCTCCTTGAGCCCACGCAGGATGCCCACGGTGTCCGCGACCGTCGGCTCCCCGACGAGGACCTGCTGGAAGCGTCGTTCCAGGGCCGCGTCCTTCTCGATGTACTTGCGGTACTCCTCGAGCGTCGTCGCCCCGACCAGGCGCAGCTCTCCGCGCGCCAGCATCGGCTTGATCATGTTGCCCGCATCCATCGCGGACTCGCCGGTCGCGCCGGCGCCGACGATGGTGTGCAGCTCGTCGATGAACGTGATGACCTGACCGGCCGAGTTCTTGATGTCGTCGAGCACGGCCTTGAGCCGCTCCTCGAACTCGCCGCGGTACTTGGCTCCGGCCACCATCGACCCGAGGTCCAGCGACACGACGCTCTTGCCGCGCAGGCTCTCCGGCACGTCGCCCGCGATTATCCGCTGGGCGAGTCCTTCCACGATGGCCGTCTTGCCCACACCGGGCTCGCCGATGAGGACCGGGTTGTTCTTCGTGCGTCGGCTCAACACCTGGACGACGCGACGGATCTCGGTGTCACGCCCGATCACCGGATCGAGCTTGCCGCTGCGCGCGGCCTCGGTGAGGTCCGTCGAGTACTTCTCCAGCGCCTTGTACGTGCCCTCGGGGTCTGCGCTGGTCACCCGCGCACTGCCGCGCACGGCCGTGAACGCCTCCCGGAGAGCGGTGGCGGTGGCGCCGTGCCCCTCGAGCAGAGTCGCGACGTCGGAACGGCCGCCGGCGAGACCGACGATGAGGTGTTCGGTGGAGACGAACTCGTCGTCCAGTTCGGTCGCGAGCTGCTGGGCGGCCGAGATGGCCGCGAGAGCCTCACGGCCGAGCTGCGGCTGCGTCGTCGATCCGGTGGCGGTCGGCATCCGATCCACCAGGGTCTGCGCTTCCCGGCGCACGACCGCGGGATCGACGCCGACGGCCTCCAGCAACGGACCGGCGATGCCGTCCGTCTGATCGAGCAGCGCCACGAGCAGGTGAGCCGGGCGGATGTCCGGGTTTCCCGCAGAGGACGCCGACTGCAGCGCGGCGGTGAGCGCTGCCTGGGTCTTGGTGGTGGGAGTGAACGAATCCACGGTCGCCCTCTTTCTGCTGTCGCATGTGTCGCTGTCGCGTGTGGTGCTGCCTGCAACGGTATCGTACTTGAGTCTATTCCACTCAAGTTAACTGAGCCGCCTGCGCTGAGCGTCACGTCCGAGCTGTCGAACCCCGAGCCGTCGGCGGCGCGATGTCGGGCGTCGGTGCCGAGCACTACTGTGGCGGGGGCACAACAGGACGTGGGAAGAGGTTGTCGAATGCTCGAGGCCGGAGCCATCGCGCTCGTGCGCTCGGGTGTCGCCGCCGTACTGGCCGAGGACGACGGGCCGGATCGCGTCGCGCGCGACTTCTACGCCCACCTCTTCGCCGAGTACCCCGAGTTCCGGGGCTACTTCCCCGCGTCGATGGATCAGCAGCGCCATCGCCTGGTGCGCGCGGTCGAGTACGTGGTGAACCACCTGGACGATCAGCGCACGTTCCTGCCCTTCCTGCATCAACTCGGCCGCGATCATCGCAAGCACGGGCTCACCGGCACCCACTTCCTCGCCGGTCAGAACGCACTGGTGGGCGCGTTTCGTTCGTTCACCGGCTCCGACGGGTGGACACCCGAGGCCGACGCGGCGTGGCGGCGGGTGGTCTCCGTGCTCTGCAACTCGATGGCCGTCGGCGCCGACACCGAGGACCTGCCGCCGTACTGGACCGCGACGGTGGTCGAACACCACCGCACCCTCGACGACCTCGCGATCGTGCGGCTGCAGACGGACCACCACGTGCCGTACGAGCCCGGCCAGTACCTGAGCGTGCAGATTCCGCAGCGCCCTCGCATGTGGCGGTACCTCTCGCCCGCGATCGCACCCAACGAGTACGGCGGGATCGAGTTCCACGTCCGACGCGTGTCGGCGGGCTGGGTCAGCCCGGCGATCGTCACCGAGACCGCCGTGGGTGATCGGTGGCTGCTCGGTCCGCCGTTGGGCGGACTGCACGTCGACCGTTCGGTCGGCGCCGAGGACGTGCTCATGATCGCCGGCGGTACCGGAATCGCACCCCTGCGCGCGCAGCTGATGGAGATGGCGATGAAGAGCCGCAATCCGCGGGTCCACCTCTTCGTCGGCGGGGAGTACCCCAGCGATCTCTACGATCTCGAGACGCTGTGGCACCTCGCGCAGTCGAATCCGTGGCTGACCGTCGTGCCCGTCGTGGAGAACCCCGAGGAGCCGTGGTGGCGACCGGGACCGTCCACGGAGATCCCGCCCGGTATGAACCATCTACTGGTGGGCAAGCTCGGCCAGGTGGTGACGCGGTTCGGCTCGTGGGCCGACCGACAGATCCAGATCTGCGGGTCGCCGTCGATGGTGCGGACGACGCTGTTCGCTCTGCGCAAGGTGGGCACCCCGATGGAGAACGTTCAGCACGATCCGCTGGGGTACTGACCGTTCGACGGCGAAATGGTCGTCCGGGTTACCGGCCGGTAGACGAAATACCGGCGAGTAACCGTCGATTACCGATGAGTAACTGTCACAGAGCGGCGTTCGCGGGCCGTCCGAGACCGGATCGGTCTCGGGGCGAACGCCACGCGAGTGTCGGCACCTTACCGGGTAAAGAGCCTGTATTCATTTCCGGTTCCATCCGGATGAATGTCGTCCGAACGGATTACCAGCGCCACGCATGCGCCCGTACGCATTCTTCGACGAATGCTCCGATCGAACGACTATCCGGCGGCCCGGACGACGCTGGGAAGCATGCGCTCCGGGGCCGACAGCCCACCCCATACGCCGTACGGCTCACCGGCGGCGATGGCGTAGTCACGGCATCGCTGCAACACCGGGCACTGCTCGCAGACTCGCTTGGCCTGCTGTTCACGGGCGGTTCTCTTGTGGCCGCGCTCGCCCTCGGGGTGAAAGAACACGGCCGAATCCATGCCGCGGCACAATCCGTCGAGTTGCCACTCCCAGGTGGTGGCGATCGGCTCCGGTAACTGAACGGGCTTCGACATGACGCTCCTTGTTGCTACCGACGAATTCCTTCCGTCACGGTTGCAAAAATACATTACGAGCCGACCAAGAAGAAGTTAACGTAGGAAACTTCGAAACAATCGCCGCCGCTTTATTTTCGGTTACAGACAACTCGTTATGCCGAGAAACGAGGCGGAAGCAGACCGAACGCCCTGGTGGGCCTCTGTACCGATGCAGCATCGGGGCCCGGAGTCGCCTAGGTTGTGACACGTGAGTGCTGTGGATCTGCCTGTCGAATTACGCCGCGCCCTGGTGGGAGTCGCCCGAGTTCCGCGGCTGCTCGTGGCGTCGGATTACGACGGCACGATGGCCCCCATCGTGTCCGACCCGCAGAAGGCGTTTCCCATACCCGAGTCGGTCGCCGCCCTGCGTGCCCTCGCCTCTCTCGACGGAACCAGCGCCGCGGTCATCTCCGGTCGCGCGCTGCGCGATCTCGCGATCCTCTCGCGCCTGCCCGTGGAGGTTCAGCTCGTCGGCAGCCACGGGTCCGAGTTCGACGCCGGGTTCGTCACCGAGCTGGGCAGCGAGGCCACCGACCTGCTGCGCTCGATCGTCACCGAACTCGAGGCCGTCGCCGCGCGCGGTGCGAACATCACCGTCGAGACGAAGCCCGCGAGCGCCGCCCTGCACGTGCGCAACGCGTCCCCCGAAGACGGCGCCCGTGCCCTCGACGAAGTGCGCACCGGCGCCGCCAACTGGGACGGCGTCCAGGTCACCGAGGGCAAGTCGGTCATCGAGCTCGCCGTCATCGTCACCGACAAGGGGCAGGCGCTCGACATCCTCCGCCATCAGGGCGGCGCCTCCGCGGCGGTGTTCTTCGGCGACGACGTCACCGACGAGAAGGCTTTCCGACGCCTCCACGGCCCGGACATCGGAGTCAAGGTCGGTCCCGGCGACACCCTCGCCGGCTACCACGTCGACAGCACCGAGCAGGTCGCCGCCGCCCTCGCCTTCCTGCTCGAGGAGCGTCGTACCTGGCTCTCCGGTGCCCACGCCCCGCGCATCGAACGGCTGACGATGCTGGCCAGCCCGCGTTCGGTCGCTCTGCTCACCCCCGAGGCCGGGCTGACGTGGATGTGCCACCCGGAACCCGATTCGGCCGCGATGTTCGCGCACCTCCTCGGCGGGGACGAGGCGGGCCACTTCACCGTCGGGCCCGCCAAACCGTCGTTGCCGCTGAGTCAGCGATACGTCGACAGCACCATGACCGTGCAGACCCGCTGGGCCAGCCTCGAGGTCAACGACTACCTCGCGCACGACGTGACACCGGACCGCACGGACTTCACCCGCGTCATCACCGGCAAGGCCAAGGCCGTCGTGGTCTTCGCACCGCGTCCGGAGTTCGGCCAGGCGCGCGTGCGCCTGCAGCTCGAGGACGACGGCATCGAGGTGCTCGGCACCAACGATCCCCTGGTGCTGCGGTCCCCCGGCGTCACCTGGACCGTGAGCAACGAGGCCGGACAGGACATCGCTCGCGCCGAGATCGACCCGTCGGACGGACCCGTGGTTCTCGAACTGCGATGCGGCACCGACGATCTCGGACCATCGCCGGTTCCCGAGAAGGAGCGTCGCGCCCTCGCGGAGTCGTACTGGCACGATTGGGCGGCCTCGCTCACGCTGCCCCAGCTCAAGCCCGATCTCATGAAGCGCTCGGCGCTGACGCTGCGTGGACTGGTGCACGCCGACTCGGGATCCATCATGGCCGCGGCCACCACCTCGCTCCCCGAGGAGATCGGCGGCGTCCGCAACTGGGACTACCGCTACTGCTGGCTGCGCGACGCCGCCCTCACCGCGTCGGCTCTGGTGAACCTGGGTTCACTGAGCGAGGCCGAGAACTACCTGTTGTGGGTGCACGACGTTCTCGCCACGGTGCCGAGCCCCGAACGGCTGCACCCGCTGTACACCCTGTGGGGACAGTCGCTTCCGCCCGAAGCCGTCATCGACTCGCTGCCGGGCTACGCCGGATCACGCCCGGTCCGCGTGGGCAACGCCGCCAACCAGCAGGTGCAGTTGGACGTCTTCGGCCCCATCGTCGATCTGATCTCCACCCTGGCGCACAGTCGCGTGCGCGCCGGCTCCACCGAGAACACCGAGATTCTCACCGACGCGGACTGGAATCTGGTGTGCGCGATGGTCGAAGCCGTCGAGCGCCGCTGGTCCGAGCCGGACAACGGCATCTGGGAAATCCGCGGCAACCCCCGCCACCACGTCTACTCCAAGGTGATGTGCTGGCTGACCGTCGACCGCGCTCTCACCCTGGCCGAATCCTTCGGGCGCGAAGCACAACCGGGATGGCGCACCCTGCGTGACGTCATCCGCGCGCAGGTGCTCGACAAGGGGTGGAGCGAGGAAGCGCAGTCCTACACCGCGGCGTACGGCGGCACCGATCTCGACGCGGCCACGCTGCACATCGGACTGTCCGGACTCATCGACGCCGACGACCCCCGCTTCGCCGCCACCGTCGTGGCCACCGAAGCGGAGCTGCGCAGCGGCGCGACCGTCTACCGCTACCACCACGACGACGGGCTCCCCGGCGGCGAGGGCGGCTTCCACCTCTGCGCGGCGTGGCTGGTCGAGGCGTATCTGCTGATCGGGCAACGGCTTCCGGCCGAGGCGCTGTTCGCGCAGCTCGTCGCCGCGGCGGGACCCACCGGGCTGCTCAGCGAGGAGTACGACCCTGTGGCCGAACGATCGCTGGGCAACCACCCGCAGGCCTACAGCCACCTCGGGCTGCTGCGGTGCGCGCAGCTCCTCGCCGCGAACTGACGGGCGGGACTCGGGGGGTCGGGACTCGGGGCCCGGGACTCAGGGGATCGCGACCGGGCCGACCGTCTCGCCGATCAGGAACTGCGTCGGAAGGTGCTCGGTACGTTCGACTCCCGAGTGCGAACCGCCGAGCACCAGCTCGCCCACCAGCCGCCCCTTCTCCACGACGGGCTGCCGCACGGTGGTCAGCCCCACGCGGGAAGCTTCGGCGATACCGTCGAACCCGGTGACCGACATGTCGTCCGGCACCCGGATGCCCTGCGCCGTCAGATGATCGAGCGCCCCGAGCGCCAGGACGTCCGACGTGCACAGGAGCGCGGTCACATCGGGCTGCGCGGTCATCGCCTGCACGGCGGCCGATCGGCCCGCGCCGCGCGTGTGCTCGAACCGCTCGATCACCTCGAACTCCGGTGCGAGCCCCGCGGCACTCATCGCGTCCCGGATGCCGGCGATCCGCTCCCGCTGAACGTGGAACGTCACCGAGTCCATCCGCTCCGCACTCACCGGACCGTCGTGACGATCGCGTCGTAATCGCATGCACAGCACGGCGATTCGGCGGTGGCCCTGCGCCAGCACGTGGTCCGTCAGCTCCCGCATGGCCCGGCGATCGTCGATCCCCACCAGCGAGGTGCCCTCCACGTCGCGAGGCTGATCGCACACCACCGTCGGCAGGTGACGGTCCCGGACGGCCGTCAGATGCGGATCGTCGTCGGAGACGGAATAGACGACGAACGCGTCGACCCCGGCCTGCTGCACCACGGCCGCGGCCTCCTCGGGAGTGGACACCGGGCCGGCCGGGATCAACAGCAGCCCACGCCCGACGCTCTCGCACGATTCGGCCAGGCCCGTGAGAAAGCCGATGGCGGCCGGATCACTGAAGGAGTAGCTCAGGGCCTCGGTGAGCACCAACCCCACGGCCCCCGCGCGTCGGGTGCGCAGCGAACGGGCCACCGGATCGGGCCCCGGATAACCCCGCGCCTTGGCGGCGCCGAGAACGCGCTCGCGCATCTCGGGCGAGAGTTGGTCCGGACGGTTGTACGCGTTGGACACCGTGGTGCGGGAGACGTTGAGCTCCGCGGCCAGCGACGCCAGGGTGGCCATCCTGCGTGGTTCCGGGGACCTCGACATGGGACGACGGTAGCCGCTGAACCGATCCAGCGCAGCCGAGTGCACCGGACCGTTCGCCCGATTAGGGGCTGGTAACGGTTCCCATTAACATTAGGGGCACAACCCGCAGTCCACACGAGGAGATCGCCGTGTCCACACCCATCCGTCGCGGACGGATCATCACCACGCTCGGCCTCGCCGCGGTGACGGCCACGGCCCTCGTCGGGTGCAGTTCCGACGACACGGCGAGCGCGGCCGGCAGCGACGGCCTCCCCGTCGTGGTGGCCTCGACCAACGTGTGGGGCAGCGTCGCCGAGGCCGTCGTGGGAGACCGCGCCACGGTGCAGTCGATCATCGAGGACCCGTCCGCGGACCCCCACTCGTACGAGGCGAGTCCCGCCGACGCCGCCGCGATCACCGAGGCATCGCTGGTGGTCTACAACGGCGGCGGATACGACGAGTTCGTCGACGACATCCTCGACGCGGGCGCCGATACCCCCAGCGTGGACGCGTACTCGCTGCTGGGCGAGAGCGGGCACAGCGACGACGAGACCCATTCGGACGAAGCCCATTCGGACGAGACGCACTCGGACGACGAGGCCGGTCACAGTGACGAGGCGGGCGACGACCACGGCCACGACCACTCCGGACCCAACGAGCACGTCTGGTACGACCCCGAGGTCGCCGCCGCCACCGCCGAGGCCATCGCGTCCGAGCTCGGTGCGATCGACCCGGACAACGCGCAGTACTACACCGACAACGCCGAGGCGTTCCACGACAGCGTGCACGAGATCACCGATATCACCGACCGCATCGCCGAGCAGCGCCCCGACGCCCCGGTGGCGCAGACCGAACCGATCGCGCACTACCTGCTCGAGGCCGCCGGACTGCGCAGCCTGACGCCGGACGACTTCGTCGACGCCATCGAGGAGGGCAACGATCCCTCCCCTGCCTCGATCGCCGCGACGCGCGACCTGTTCACCGACCGCGAGGTCGAGGTCCTGGTCTACAACACCCAGACCGAGGATGCCGTCACCTCGGACATCCGCGCGACCGCGGAGAGCAACGACGTCCCCGTCGTCGAGGTCACCGAGACCCTGCCCGCCGACACGGACTACGTCACCTGGCAGAAGGACGCCGCACAGTCGCTCGCCGACGCTCTCGGCGTGACGAGCTAGGTGACGTCCGTTCGTCTGGCCGGCGCCACGCTGGCCTTCGGTGACCGCGTTCTGTGGTCGGATCTGGATCTGTCCGTCGCCGCCGGTGAGTTCGTCGCCGTTCTGGGCCCCAACGGCTCGGGCAAGACGTCGCTGCTGAAGGTGCTGCTGGGACAGAACGAGCTCACCTCCGGCGTCGTGGAGATCGGCGGGGCCCCGGTGACGGCGGGCGGCTCGTCCGTCGGGTACATCCCGCAACAGAAGGCCATCGACGAGTCGGTTCCGCTGCGCGGCCGCGACTTCGTCGGGCTCGGGTGGGACGGCCACACCTGGGGCATCGGTTTCCGCGGTCGACGGGCCCGACGCGACGCCGTCGACGCCGCCCTCGCCTCGGTGGGCGCCGCCGACTTCGCCGACGCTCCCCTGGGGCAGCTGAGCGGTGGCGAGCAGCAGCGGCTCCGGGTCGCCCAGGCCCTCGTCGGCAACCCCGACGTACTGCTGTGCGACGAACCGCTGCTGAGCCTCGACATGGCGAACCAACAGATCGTCGCGCACCTCATCGATCAGCGTCGACGCAGCCACGGCACCGCCGTCGTGTTCGTCACGCACGAGATCAACCCGATCCTGCCGATCGTCGATCGCATCGTGTACCTGGTCGACGGCAAGTTCCGCATCGGCAGCACCGACGAGGTCATGACGAGCGAGGTGCTCTCCGAGTTGTACGACACCGAGGTGGAGGTGCTCCGCGTGCGCGGTCGCCTCGTGGTCGTCGGCACCGGCGACGCCATGGACGCGCTCGGCAGTGCGGGCGGCGTCCGACCGGGCGAGGGCACCCACCATCTCGACGAGCCGAACCGGGACTGACATGGACAAGATGCTCGACGCCCTGAGTCGGATCTTCGACTTCGAGACCACGGCGAACCTGCTGACGTACGACTTCGTCCAGCAGGCCCTGATCGCCGCGGCGCTGCTGGGTCTGCTGGCCGGCATTCTGGGGCCGCTGATCGTGAGTCGGCAGTGGTCGTTCGCCGTGCACGGCTCGTCGGAATTGTCGTTGACCGGCGCCTCAGCCGCGCTGCTCGTGGGATTGTCGGTGGGTATCGGCGCGATCATGGGGTCGGTGGTCGCGGCCGTCCTGTTCGCGGTGCTCGGTCGGCGTGCCCGCGAACGCGATTCGGTGATCGGCGTCGTCATGAGCTTCGGACTGGGGCTGGCGGTGCTGTTCCTGTGGGCCTATCCCGGCCGCACCGGCACCAGTTTCTCGCTGCTCGTGGGGCAGATCGTCGGCGTCGGCAGCACCGGGCTGGGGCTGCTCGTCGGCGTCTCGGTGATGGTGATCGCGGTGCTGTTCGTCGTCTACCGACCTCTGCTGTTCGCGAGCACCGACCCCGAGGGCGCCGAGGCCCGCGGCGTCCCGATGCGGAAGCTGTCCATCGTCTTCGCCGTACTGGTCGGCATCGCCTGTGCGATCGGCGTGCAGATCGTCGGCGCCCTGTTGGTGCTGGCCCTGCTCATCACCCCGGCCGCCGCCGCGTCGCGGGTCACCGCGAACCCGGTGCGGGCCACCGTGCTGTCGGTGATCTTCGCCGAGGTCGCGGCCGTCGGCGGCATCCTGCTCTCCCTCGCGCCCGGTGTGCCGGTGTCGACGTTCGTCACCACCATCTCGTTCGTGATCTACCTGGTGTGCCGGGTGATCGGTCGGCGCGGTGGGGACAAGCGCGGCGGGGATCGGCGCGGTACCGGACGGACATCGTCCGCGCCGGAAACTACCCTGGCGTGAATGGTCGACCTGAACAGTGATCTGGGCGAGGGATTCGGCACCTGGACCCTCGGTGACGACGCCGCGATGCTGCAGCTCGTCACCAGCGCGAACGTGGCGTGCGGCTTTCACGCGGGTGACCCCGCGACCTTGCTGACCACGTGCCGCGCGGCGGCGGAGAACGGGGTGCGGATCGGGGCGCAGGTCGGCTACCGCGACCTCGCGGGGTTCGGGCGGCGCTTCATCGACATGGCATCGGACGATCTGTACGCCGACGTCGTCTACCAGATCGGCGCGCTCGACGGGCTCGCGCAGACCGTCGGCTCGGCCGTTGCCTACGTCAAACCCCATGGGGCGCTGTACAACACGATCGTGCACCACGAGGCGCAGGCCCGGGCGGTGGCGACCGCGGTGCGCGACTACGACCCCGGACTGCCCGTGCTGGGCCTCCCCGGCTCCGCGTTCTTCGACGTCGCCGCCGAGCTCGGACTACGGACCGTTCCCGAAGCCTTCGCCGATCGCGCCTACCTCCCCGAGGGCACGCTGGTCTCGCGGCGCGAACCCGGCGCGGTGCTGACCGACGTCGACGACGTGGCGGACCGCGTGCTGCGGCTGGTCACGAGCGGAGAGATCGAGGCCGTCGACGGATCGGTGGTGCGGGTCGACGCCGAATCGGTGTGCCTGCACGGGGACACCCCGGCCGCCGTGCAGATGGCCGAGGCGGTGCGCGCGCGGTTGCGGCAGGCCGGCATCGTTCCGGCGGCGTTCGTCTCGTGAGAATCCTGCCGTTCGGCGACCGCGCGCTGCTGGCGGAGTTCGACGACGTCCACGAGGTCGCCGCACACCACGCCGGGTGGGTGGACGGCACAGCCGGCGTGCTCGACGTGATCCCCGCGGCCCGCACCGTTCTGGTGCGGTTCTCGTCGTCGACCGAACCCGCCCGAGTGGAAGCCTGGATGCGTCGCACGCCGCCGGGCACCGTGGGCACCGCGTCGTCGACGGTGGAGATCGCCGTGACCTACGACGGACCCGATCTCGAGGACGTCTGCGCGGCCACGGGTCTCACCCGCGATCAGGTGGTCGCCGCGCACACCGCGCAGGCGTGGACGGCCGCGTTCTGCGGGTTCGCGCCGGGCTTCGCGTATCTGGTCGGCGGCGACACTCGACTTCGCGTGCCCCGCCGCGACACCCCGCGCACGTCGGTTCCCGCGGGAAGCGTCGGGCTCGCGGGGGAGTTCTCGGGCGTGTACCCGTCCGCGTCGCCCGGCGGGTGGCAGCTGATCGGCACCACCGACGCCCCGCTGTGGGACGTCGACCGCGATCCCCCGGCGCTCGTCGCGGCGGGGACGCGGGTGCGATTCGTGGAGCGGGCGTGAGCGGTGGGTGCGGCTGGTGCGGTGGGTGCGGCTCCGATCCGCACCCTTTCTCGAGGCCGCACACCCGTTCCAGCGCACTGCAGGGTGTGTCCGCCTGCGACAACCGGTGCGGATCGCCATGACCGCACTCGACGTCCTCGCGACGGGCCCACTCACCACGGTGCAGGACCGCGGACGGTTCGGATTCTCCGCCGTCGGGGTGGGCCGCTCCGGCGCCGCGGACGAGGTCTCGCACGACGCCGCCAACCGGTTGGTGGGCAACGATCCCGATGCCGCGACCCTCGAAGTGACGTTCGGTGGGCTGACCGTGCGCGCCCGCGGCGACCTCTACGTCGCGGTGGCCGGCGCTCCCGGACGGGTGACGGTGGACGGGGTGGAGCACGCCCGCGGCGTCGGTATCGCCGTGGGACCCGGCGCCGTCCTGACCCTCGAGCCCCGAGGCCTGCGGACGTACCTCGCGGTGCGCGGCGGGATCGGGGTCGAGCCGGTCCTGGGCAGCCGCTCCTACGACACCCTCGCTCGCCTCGGTCCGCCGCCGCTCACCGTCGGCGACACCGTTCCCGTCGGGGATCGCTCGGAGGAGTGGCCGGCCGCGGACCTCGATCCCTACCGTGCGGACGCCACCGAGCGCGCGCCGGAGCTGCGCATCCTTCCCGGCCCCCGCGCGGACCGATTCACCGCTCGGAGTCGTCGGGCGCTCGTCGAACAGAGCTGGACGGTGTCCACAGACACCGATCGCGTCGGGATGCGGCTGACCGGCGACGAGGCCCTGGTGCGATCGCGAACCGACGAGCTCCCCAGCGAGGGCATGGTGCGCGGTGCGATCCAGGTTCCGCCCGACGGGTCACCCGTGGTCTTCCTCGCGGATCACCCGCTCACCGGGGGTTATCCGGTGAGCGCCGTCGTCGCCGAGGCCGACGTGCACCGGGCCGCGCAGTGTGCGCCCGGGACGGTGGTGCGGTTCGTGTGGCGCTGAATCGTGGACGTCTGCGCCCGCTCAGCGGGTGTGGATGTCCACGATTCGCTCGGCGATCACAGGCCGTACTCCACGCACACGAAGTCCCCGTTCCGCGCGACGTCGACCAGGCGCAGGTCGAACCGCCGCGGCAGCAGCGGACGCCCCGACCCCAGCGTCACCGGAGCGATGTAGACGATCACGCGATCGAGGTGCCCGGCCTCGGCGAACTGCGCGGCCAGGTCACCGCCCCCGACGATCCAGACGTCCTTGCCGCCCGCGGACTCGACGATGCGGTCGACGAACGACGCGACGTCACCGTGCACGAACCGCACGTCCTCGTCCGTCGCGGGGAACTCTCGATGCGTGCACACCCAGGCGGGGACGTCGTACTCCCACCCGGCGCCGGTCTCCGCCGCGTGATCGAGGACCCAGCGGTACGTGGTCGCTCCCATCACCAGAGCCCCGATGTCGGCGATGAAGGCGCCGTAGTTCATCGGCCCGTTCTCGTCCTGCTGCTGCGTGAAGAGCCAGTCGAGGGAGTCGTCGGAGTCGGCGAGGAACCCGTCGAGCGAGGTCGCCGTGTAGTACGTCGTCCGGGTCATGGATCGACGCTAGCCGAGACGACGATCGTGGACCTCCACACCCGCCGAGCGGGCGCAGACGTCCACGATTCGCCCGGAGCTACGCCCGACGGCTCCGCGCGATGTCGGCCAGCACCACACCGGCGGCGACGGAGGCGTTCAACGACTCCACCGGTCCGGCCATGGGGATCGACAGGATGTTGTCGCAGGTCTCGCGCACCAACCGCGACAGGCCCTTGCCCTCGGAGCCGACGACCACCACGACGGGCCCGGTTCCGTCGAACTCGTCGAGCGAGGTGTCACCCTCGGCGTCGAGTCCCACCACCTGTACACCCTTGTCGGCCCAATCCTTCAGCGTCCGCGTGAGATTGGTGGCCCGAGCGATGGGGAGCCGAGCGGCGGCACCGGCGCTGGTGCGCCACGCGACGGCCGAGACGCTGGCGCTGCGACGCTGCGGGATGACCACACCGTGCCCGCCGAACGCCGCCACGGACCGCACGACGGCGCCGAGGTTGCGGGGATCGGAGATGTTGTCGAGCGCGACCAGCAGCGGCGGCTCCTGATGCTGGCGCGCCTGGGCGAGCAGATCGTCCGGGTGCGCGTAGCGGTACGGCGGCACCTGGAGCCCGATGCCCTGGTGCATGCCGTTGGCGCTCATCCGGTCCAGATCGGTGCGCGAGACCTCGAGGATCGAGATCCCGGCCTCGGCGGCGAGCTGGACGCTCTCCTTCAGACGCTCGTCGGACTCGGTGCCGATGGCCACGTAGAGCGCCGTCGCCGGAACCCCGGCGCGCAGGCACTCGAGCACCGGGTTGCGGCCCAACACGTTCTCGGGACCGTCCTCGGTCTTGCGCACCGGGGGACGACCGCCGCCGGGACCGCGACCGCCGCCGCCACTGCCCGCGATCTTCTCCGCGTGACGCGCCTTGCGAGCCGCGGGATGCTTGGTGCGCTCCGATGCCGGCGGCGTCGCGCCGCGGCCCTCGAGTCCCTTGGTGCGCTTACCGCCGGACCCGATGACCTGGCCCTTCTTGGTACCGGACTTGCGGACTGCGCCGCGCCGAGCTGAATTGCCTGCCATGAGTTACTCCGTGCGCTCTGGCGCGCGAGGCGCCGGTTGTCCGACCGACCACTCGGGGCCGCTCGGGGTGTCGGTGACCTCCACGCCCGCGTGGGCGAGCCGGTCACGAATGCGATCGGCCGTCGGCCAATCCTTGCCCGCTTTCGCGGATGCGCGTAGTTCGAGATCGTCGGCGATGAGGAAGTCCAGCGCCGCCCGCGCGTCGGACGCATCGGACGACCCCGTCGCCCAGTGCGCGTCGAGCGGGTCGACGCCGAGCACGCCCGCCATCGCCCGGATGGAGGACGCCGCCGTGACGGCCGCGTCCAGGTCGCCCGCCGCGAGGGCGGTGTTCCCGTCGCGGCGTCGACCGTGAATCTCGGCCAGTGCCTTGGGAACCGAGAGATCGTCGTTCATCGCCGCGGCGAAGGCGTCCGTCCACTCTCCGACGGGCACCTCCCCGGCACGCTCGGCCGTCCGGGTCACGAACGCCTCGACGGTCCGATACGCCGACGCCGCCTCGAGCAGCGCCGCCTCCGAGTACTCGAGCATCGACCGGTAGTGCGCACTACCGAGGTAGTACCGAAGTTCCTGCGGGCGAACGGTACCCAGCATGTTGGGGATCGAGACGACGTTGCCGAGCGACTTCGACATCTTCTCGCCGCTCATGGTGACCCAACCGTTGTGCAACCAGTACTGGGCGAACCCGTCTCCGGCCGCACGTGACTGAGCGAGTTCGTTCTCGTGGTGCGGGAACACCAGATCCAAACCGCCGCAATGGATGTCGAAAGCACTGCCCAGGTACGCCTCGGCCATGGCGGAGCACTCGATGTGCCACCCCGGCCGGCCCCGACCCCACGGCGTCGGCCACGACGGCTCCCCCGGCTTGGCCGACTTCCACAGGGTGAAGTCCCGCGGATCGCGCTTGCCCTCGGCCACACTCTCACCCTGGTGCACGTCGTCGAGCTTGTGCCCGGACAGTGCGCCGTAGCTCGCGTAGCTCTGCACGTCGAAGTACACGTCGCCGGCCGCGGCGTAGGCGTGACCCGCGTCGATCAACCGAGTGATGAGTTCGACCATCTGGGTGATGTGGCCGGTGGCCCGCGGTTCCGCCGACGGCGGCAGCACGCCCAGTGCGTCGTACGCGGAGGAGAAGGCTCGCTCGAAGGTCGCGGCCCACTCCCACCACGGACGGCCGGCAGCGGCGGCCTTGTTCAGGATCTTGTCGTCGATGTCGGTGACGTTGCGAACGAAGGCGACGTCGAACCCGCTCGCGGCCAGCCAGCGCCGCAGGATGTCGAACGCCACCCCGCTGCGGACATGGCCGATGTGGGGTTCGCCCTGAACGGTTGCCCCACAGAGGTACACCGAGGCGTGTCCGGGGGTCAGCGGAGCAAAATCTCGCACGGACCTGGTCGCGGTGTCGTAGAAGCGCAGGGTCACGGGGCTCGATCCTACCGTCGATAGACTCCCGTCGAGACCACCCCGGCCTGCGGCTAGGGGGTGGCGCCGTCCAGGACGAGCGCCGTGGCGATCGCCGCCACCCCTTCGCCGCGGCCGGTGAGCCCCAGTCCGTCGGTGGTGGTGGCCGAGACCGACACGGGCGCACCCAGAATGTTCGTGAGCAGAGCCTGGGCCTCGCTACGACGCGGTCCGATCTTGGGTCGGTTGCCGATCACCTGCACCGCAGCGTTACCGACGCGGAAACCGTTCTCCCCCAACAGTTGCCGGACGTGCATGAGCATCGTGGCTCCACTGACACCGTCCCACTCGGGCCGGCCGGTGCCGAACACGGAGCCCAGATCGCCCAGCCCCGCCGCGGACAGCAGCGCGTCGCACAGGGCGTGAGCGGCCACGTCGCCGTCCGAGTGCCCGGCGCAGCCGTCGGCGTCCTCGAACAGCAGTCCGGCGATCCAGCACGGCCTGCCCACTTCGACGGGGTGGACGTCCGAGCCGATTCCGACGCGCATGCGCTGTGCTCCTTCTCTACCGCGCCGCGACGATCGCGCGGGCGAGGATCAAGTCCATCGGGGTGGTGATCTTGAAGGCCTCGGCGTGCCCGGGAACCGTCACCACCGTGACACCCAGCCGCTCGACCAGGCCGGCGTCGTCCGTGGCGGAGCCTGGAGTCGCAGCGTAGGCCCGGCGCAGGACCTCCGCGTCGAACCCCTGAGGCGTCTGCACGGCACGCAGCGTGTCCCGGTCCACCGTGCCCACCACCGCACCCCGAAGGTCCACGGACTTGATGGTGTCGACGACGGGGAGGACGGGAATGACAGCGTCGGCTCCGGCGGCGACCGCGTCCACGACGCGAGTGATCAGCGACGGCGGAGTCAGACAACGCGCCGCGTCGTGCACCAACACGACATCCGCGTCGTCCGCCAGATGCAATCCGGCACGAACGGAATCGGTGCGCTCGGCACCGCCGGCCACCACGTCGACCATCGGCGTCGACGCCACCGCGTCACGGGTGCGATCCACCAGATCGGCGGGCACGATGACCACGACGCGCGAGAGGGCGCCGGAGGAGACGAGCCCGTCCAACGCCCAGTCGAGCAACGATCGACCGGCCAGGGTCACGAAGGCCTTGGGAATCTGCTCCCCGAGGCGCGTGCCGAGGCCGGCGGCCGGAACCAGGGCGACTGCGACAGTCACCGAGTTCTCGGCTAGGAAGCCGCGGCCAGGACCTCGTCGAGAATGGTGTCGGCCTTGGCCTCGTCCGTTCCCTCGGCCAGCGCGAGCTCGCCCACGAGGATCTGACGCGCCTTGGCCAGCATGCGCTTCTCGCCGGCCGACAGGCCGCGATCCTGCTCGCGCCGCCACAGATCGCGGACGACCTCGGCAACCTTGTTCACATCGCCCGACGCCAGCTTCTCGAGGTTGGCCTTGTACCGGCGCGACCAGTTGGTCGGCTCCTCGGTGTGCGGGGCCCGAAGCACCTGGAAAACCTTGTCGAGGCCTTCCTGGCCCACGACGTCCCGCACGCCCACGTACTCGGCGTTGTCGGCGGGAACTCGTACGGTGAGATCACCCTGTGCGACCTTGAGAACGAGGTATTCCTTCGCCTCGCCCTTGATGGTCCGTGTTTCGATTGCTTCGATCAACGCCGCTCCGTGGTGCGGGTAAACGACGGTGTCTCCGACCTTGAAAATCATGTGTTCGGTGCCCCTTTCGATATGGCCAGTTTAACACGCCCCCCGGACACCGGCGCATCAACGCTGCAGGTCAGGGGCGCACAGCGGTTGACCACGGGGTTGACACAACGGTCGATACGTGTATCGACAGGCCCGGGAAGGCCCCCCGATCGACTTCGAATCGACCCCTGAACGACCCGACGGACCACATCTCACCGACAACTACTACGCTGCGTGGTGGATGCCGGCATCGTGAGCCGGCTCGCCCGGCTTTTCGATGGAGGACGACCAGTGACCGCATCCCTCGCCACGCCCCGCCGCACCCGACGCGTCGTGACCGCGATGGCTCTCGCCGCCGGCGCGGCCGTTGCGTTGTCCGCGTGCGGGTCCGGGCAGATCTCCCAGACCGCGACCCAGGTCGCCGCCATCACCGGCAACAACGCCTCGCAGGGTGACATCCTCCTGCAGAACGTCCACGTCTCGTACCCGGAGAACGGCGAGTTCGCGCTGGAGCCGGGCGGCCGGGCCGAGCTCTACTTCACCGCGATCAACACCAGCCTCGTCGAGTCGGACCGCCTCGTCGGCATCGAGACCGAGGACGCCGCGGAGGTCGTCGTGGACGGGTCCTCGACGTCGGTCGACGTCGAACTCCCACCCCAGGCCAGCGCGGGTGCCGGCATGCCCTCGACGACGCTCGTCGGCACGACGGAGCCCATCGAACTCGACGTGGTGCTCGAGGACCTGTCCGAGAACATCCAGCCGGGTCTTACCGTGCCGATGACGTTCGAGTTCGAGAACGCCGGCGAGATCCTGGTCGACGTGTCCGTCGACGCCGGTCCCATCCGCCCCCGAGTCGAGAACGAGATGTCGGGAGACGGCCACTCCGAGGGCTGAACCACCCCCGAGCCCGACGCCGATCGCCGGTGACGTCGTCACGCGGTAACGCTGTCGGCACTCGTGTCTCTGTCGGTACCCCGATCTAGGGTCGTATCCGTGGCCAAGACTCGTACCAGTTACCGCTGTTCGGCATGCCAGCACACCGTCGCCAAATGGGTGGGCCGCTGCCCGGAGTGCGACACGTGGGGCTCGATGGACGAGGTCACGATGCTGAATGCCGTGACCTCCCGCGCCGGGGCCAGCGCCGTGCGCTCCGGGTCCACGTCGATGATTCCCACCACCCCGGCTCTGCCGATGACGCAGGTTTCGAGCACGTCGTCCATCGCCAAGCCGACGGGTGTCGACGAGCTCGATCGAGTGCTCGGCGGAGGCATCGTCCCCGGTTCCGTCGTTCTCCTGGCCGGCGAACCCGGCGTCGGGAAATCGACTCTGTTGCTCGAGGTGGTCCATCGGTGGGCGCAGCGCAGCCCGCAGGACCGGTCGCTGTACGTCACGGGCGAGGAATCCGCCGGGCAGGTCCGGCTGCGGGCCGACCGCACCGGAGCGGTGCACGAGCGCGTCTATCTCGCCGCGGAGAACGATCTCGCCACCATCTTCGGACACGTCGATCAGGTGTCCCCCACCCTGGTCGTCATCGACTCGGTGCAGACCATGACGGCCGCGGACGTCGACGGGGTGATCGGCGGCGTCACCCAGGTCCGGGCCATCACGTCGGCGCTCACGTCGCTGGCGAAGGGCAGCGGCGTCGCGGTACTGCTCGTCGGACACGTCACCAAGGACGGCGCCGTCGCCGGGCCGCGGTCGCTCGAGCACCTCGTGGACGTGGTGCTGCACTTCGAGGGAGACAAGCACTCGACACTCCGCATGGTGCGCGGCATCAAGAACCGGTTCGGCGCGGCCGACGAGGTGGGGTGCTTCGAGCTGATGGAGGGCGGGATCCGGGAGGTCACCGATCCGTCGGGGTTGTTCCTCCACCACCGCACGGACAGCGTCCCCGGCACCGCGGTGACGGTGACCATGGATGGCAAGCGCCCGCTGTTGGCCGAGGTGCAGGCACTGGTCGCGCCGACGCAGATGCCGACTCCCCGACGCGCCGTCAGCGGGCTCGACGCCGCCCGGGTGGCGATGGTGCTGGCGGTCCTCGAACGGCGGTGCGACGTCACGGTGTCCACGCGCGAGGTCTACGCCGCCACGGTGGGCGGGATGAAGACCACCGAACCGGTCATCGATCTGGCGCTGGCGTTGGCCGTCGCGTCCGCGGTGCGCAACCTGGCCCTGCCGCCCAAGATGGTGGTCCTGGGCGAGGTCGGCCTGGCCGGCGAGGTGCGCCGTGTGACGGGCGTCGACCGACGGTTGGCGGAGGCGGCACGACTCGGCTTCACCTCCGCCGTGATCCCCGCCGACCGAACGAAGAAGTCGTCAGCGCAGGACACCGCGGGCGATCCTCCCGGCATGAAGGTGCACCGAGTGACCGACGTCAACCAGGCGTTGCTCTTCGCCGTGAACACCGGACGCCGCCCCGACGGCACGCCCCCACGTCGGGCCGCGCGGCCGCACATCGCACCGGTACCCTGACGGTCGATGCATCGCGCCGACCCACGTCGCGAGCCGGAACGGACGAGGGGAGCACGGTGACCGAGACGGGATCGACTCGCTCCGCCGTGACCCTGCGCGACGCGCTCGCGGATCTGGCGCCGGGCACCGAACTCCGGGACGGACTCGAGCGCATTCTGCGCGGACGTACCGGCGGCCTCATCGTGCTGGGGTACGACGAGAGCGTCGAGAGCATCTGCGACGGCGGATTCGTGCTGGACGTCGAATTCGCGCCGACGCGACTGCGCGAACTCTCGAAGATGGACGGTGCCGTCGTGTTGTCCACGGACGGCACCCGCATCGTGCGCGCCAACGTACAACTGGTCCCCGACCACACCATTCCCACGGTCGAGTCCGGCACCCGCCACCGCGCCGCGGAGCGCACGGCGATCCAGACCGGGCTGCCCGTGGTCTCGGTGAGTCAGTCGATGAGCATCCTCAGCGTCTACGCCGCCGGGACCCGGCACGTCGTCGAGGGGTCGGCGACCATCCTCTCGCGCGCCAACCAGGCCGTCGCGACGCTCGAACGCTACAAGGCGCGGCTCGACGAGGTCACCCGCCAGCTCTCGGTCGTGGAGATCGAGGATTCCGTGACGCTGCGCGACGCTCTCACCGTCGCCCAGCGGCTGGAGATGGTGCGTCGGGTGTCGGTGGAGATCGAGCAGAACGTTCTCGAACTCGGCACGGACGGTCGCCAGCTGGCCCTGCAGCTCGAGGAGTTGCTGGGCGACAACGATTCCGCACGTCAACTGGTGGTCCGCGACTACCTGTCCGGTACGGACACTCCCACCACCGCCGCCGTCGAGCGGTCACTGGCGGCACTCGATCGGCTCACCGACGTGGATCTGCTCGACACGACTATCCTGGCGCGCGCCCTCGGCTACCCCGCGACCATCGAGGCTCTGGACACCCCGGTCAGCCCCCGCGGATACCGGTTGCTCACGCGCGTTCCGCGGTTGCAGTTCCACCAGATTCACCGACTCGTGACCTCGTTCGGCACCCTGCAGACTCTGCTGGCGGCCACCGCGGCGGATCTGCAGTCGGTCGAGGGCATCGGCGGACTGTGGGCGCGGCACATCCGGGAAGGGTTGTCCCGCATGGCCGAGGCCAGCATCACCGGACCGTTCGACTAGGCACCGTTCGACCAGGCACACGGCCCATTCGAGCCACCGGCCCACCGGCCTAGGTCAGGTTGAACGTCTCCGGGGCACTGCGCAGCTGCCCGAGCTGGCCGACCACCGAGAACCCACCGGGTCCGACGGCCTCGCGCGGGGCCTCGCATCCGGGCACCGACGTCGTGCCGGACCACTTCACCGTGAAGGGGGCCTGCTCGCCGGGCTGCAGGGTGCGCACGTCCGGCGCCGTCGTCGGGAAGCAGTCGATGTTCGACCACAGACGCTGACCGTCGAGCGTGTAGACCAGCACCTGCTGCAGACCGGATCCCAGGTCGCGCTCGCAGGCGGTGGTGCCGATGTTGGTGACGACGATGGTGAATCCGGGCTCGCCGCCCACCGGGTAGGACGGCTGATCCGGCGACGCCTTGACGGCCATCGACTGGTCCGGGCACTGGCCGGGGGCCACGGGTGCGGCCGGAGCCGCGGGCGCCGAACTCGCACCGGACGTCGTGCTCTCGTCCTCGTCGTCGTCGGAGGTCGCAGCAGCGCCGCCGCCGGCTCCACCACCACCACCACCACCGCCGGAACCGCCGGGAGCGGATCCACCGGTGGCGGAAGCGTCGGGCCGGTAGGTGGTGTCGGTCCCCAGGGACTCCGACGCCGCCGCGGCGGACGAGGTGTCCTCGGTGCTGCTGCTGCCGGTCAGTGCGATCACCAACCAGACGACGAGGGCGAGCACCACCACGGACCCGCCGATCGCGAGCGCACGACGGCGCCAGTAGATCTCGGGAGGCAATGGTCCATTCGGCTCGAGCACATCACAACCGTAAGCGCCCGCAACGCGGGCACGCTGCACCTACTACGGCGTGTCGCTCATCGCGGCGACGGGATCACCGGGACGAGCCGAATCCGCGACGTCCTTGCGGTCCATCGCGCCGACCTCCGCGTCGCCGATGTCACCGAACGCACCGCGCAGGTGCACCTCGCCCTCGGCCAGCTTGTACGTGAGCCCCACGATGGCCACCGAGCCGTCCTCGATCTTGCGTTCGATGATCGACGAGCGCTCCTTGAGCAGCGTGCCCGTCTCGAGGACGTGGCGGGCACCGATGTCGTCGGCCTCGGAGTAGCCGAGGCGGCGGGCGTTGAGCACGGACGGGGTCACGCGTTCGACGATGTCGCGGATGAAGCCGGGCGGAACGTTGCCACCGTCGAGGGCGTCGAGGGTGGCCTTCACGGCGCCGCACCCGTCGTGCCCCAGCACGACGATGAGCGGGACGTTCAGGACCTCCACGCCGAACTCGATGGAGCCGAGGACGGCACTGTCGACGATCTGACCGGCGGTGCGCACGACGAACATGTCGCCGAGGCCCTGATCGAAGATGATCTCGGCCGCGACGCGAGAGTCGGAGCAGCCGAAGAGGATCGCCGTCGGGTGCTGGCCACCGACGAGCGAGGTCCGATGGTCGATCCCCTGGCTCGGATGTTGGGGGGTACCGGCGACGAAGCGCCGGTTACCCTCGACGAGTGCTGTCCATGCGGAACGTGGGCTCGAATTCGACATAGGCACATTCTTACTCGAGCATCCCCGACCGGCTCGGGGCGGACGCGGAATTCTTGGCAACCTGACAACCGTTCGGGGAGGGTCGGCACGACGACGATGGACACTGCGAAGACGGACACTGCGACGATGGACACCGCTGCACTGGCCGCCTGGTTCGAGCGCGACGCCCGCGACCTCCCCTGGCGCGCCGACGGAGTCAGCGGCTGGCAGATCCTGATGAGCGAGGTCATGCTCCAGCAGACCCCCGTGGTGCGAGTCGCTCCGATCTGGCTCGACTGGGTGGCGCGGTGGCCGGTCCCCTCCGCGATGGCCGCGTCGAGCCAGGGTGACGTGCTGCGCGCCTGGGGCAAGCTCGGGTATCCGCGGCGGGCGCTGCGCCTGCACGAGTGCGCGAAGGTGCTGGCCGCCGAGCACGGCGACCGAACACCGACCGACGTGGACACCCTGCTGACCCTCCCCGGCGTCGGCGCGTACACCGCCCGCGCGGTGGCGTGCTTCGCCTACGGGCAACGGGTTCCCGTGGTGGACACCAACGTTCGACGCGTCATCGCGCGCGCCGTGCACGGGCGGGCCGAACCGGGAAATCCCAGCACCACCCGCGACCTCGCCGACGCCGAGGCCCTGCTGCCCGAGGACGCCCCGCGCGCCGCCGCCGTGTCCGCCGCCCTCATGGAACTCGGCGCCGTGATCTGCACGGCCCGCACCCCGACGTGCGCTCGCTGCCCGCTGCCGTCGTGCGCCTGGGTGGACGCGGGGAGGCCCGTGCACGACGGTCCGCCGAAGAAGGTGCAGAAGTTCGCGGGCACCGACCGGCAGGTCCGGGGGCGGCTGATGGACGTGCTGCGCACCGCGACCGGGCCCGTCGAGAAGACCCGACTGGACCTCGCCTGGACCACCGATCCCGGTCAGCGCGAGCGGGCGCTCGATTCGTTGCTGACGGACGGGCTGGTGGAACAGACGGGCGACGGGCGGTTCGCGCTGGCCGGCGAGGGCAGCTGAGCCAGGAACTCCGAGACGGCGGTGCGATACGCGTCGGGGGCGTCGTCGTGCACCAGGTGACCGGCTCCGGGCACCCACCGATACGTCGAATCTCCGTGCACCTGGTGCATTCTCACCATCTGACCGGGTGGGGTCACCGAGTGCTCGGCTTCGATCAGCAGCGCGGGCGCCCGCACCGCCGACCACTGCGCCCAGAAATCACGGCGGCCCCACTCGTCCGAGATCGCCCGGAACGTCTCCACGTCGCCGTGCAACCGGAAGCCGTCACCCGACTCGACGAAGGAGTCCAGGAAGTACTGTCCCGCAACGTCTCCGAAGTAGTCCCGCACCGCGGCTGCGTCGGGAAAGGGCTGGGGCCACGCCCGGATGGTCGCCGCCCAGTCGTCGGAGGTGCGACCGCGAAAATCCGGCGCCATGTCCTCGATCACCAACGCGCGCACTCGATCCGGAAACGCAGCGGCGAAACACCAGCCGTGCAGAGCGCCCATCGAGTGTCCGATCACCACCATCTCCCCCAGCCCGTGCACCGCACCGGCGAGGTCGTCGACGAACGCTTCGGTCGAGAGGTCGCCCGGCGCGGGACGTCCGTGTCCAGCGGCATCGAACGTGTGGACGTGCCCCAGGTCCCGAAGCCACGACACCTGTCGTCGCCAGGTCCGCGCGCTCCCCATCAGGCCGTGCAGCAGAAGGATCGGATCCCCGTCGCCACCTTCGTCCCTCAGCACGTCGATCACGGTAGCCTCGCAGACATGCCAGTGGTCAAGATCAACGCCATCTCCGTTCCCGAGGGTGCCGGCGAGGAGCTCGAGAAGCGATTCGCCGCTCGCGCCCAGTCCGTCGACGGTTCGCCCGGGTTCCTGGGGTTCCAGCTGCTGCGTCCGGTCAAGGGCGAGGATCGCTACTTCGTCGTCACCCAGTGGGAGGACGAGGAATCGTTCCAGGCCTGGTCCGGAGGTCCGGCGCGCGCGGCACACGCCGGCCAGCAGGCGAAGCCCGTGTCCTCGGGCGCATCGCTGCTCGAGTTCGACGTGGTGCTGGACGTCGCACCGACGAAGAAGACCGACTGACGGCGAACCCGCCCGAAAACAGTCAGTAGGATCGACGACGTTCTTCGGGCCGCGGTCCGCGCACGAGAGTTGAGGGTCGCCCACATGCACGGTTCCACCCGTCCCACCGTCCTGGCCGCCGCTCTGGTCACCGCGTCGATGCTTCTCGCCGCGTGCTCCGGCGGGGTCGATCCGCTGCTCGAGTCCGGCGCCGCCCGGAACTCCGCCCCGACGGCCGAGCAGGCCGCGGACACCCCCGACGGTCAGCCGCCGGCACCCATCGTGGGTGTCACCGACACCGTCGTCGGGTGGATCACCGAGGAGGACGAGAGTTCACTCGACCCGTCCGTCATCGCGGCCCTCGCGACCCCGCGGCTGGACGAGGCCACGGCCTCGATCGGCGGCCTCGTCGGTCCCATCGCACAGATCCGCCAGAGTGGGCCGCTGACCGTCGACTCCATCGACATCACCGGGCCGGAGTCCACCGTGCAGCTGACCACCGCCCGCGACATCGCGGTGACGTTGCGGCTGCAGGCCTCGCCCGACGGCCGGTTGTCCGGCATCCAGGCCCTCCCCGACGCTCCGGACGTCACGTCCTTCGACGAGGCGGCCGATGCGCTCGACGCGTTGGGCACCGACGTCTCCTACGTCGCCTCCCGCGCCACCGGCGGCACGTGCACCCCGGTCGAGGAGATCGACGCCGACGAGTCCGGGCCACTCGCCTCCGTCGCCAAGCTCTACGTCCTCGGCGCGGTCGCTCGGGCCGTGGAGAACGGCCTCGTCGGGTGGGACGAACAGCTCACCGTGACCGACGCGCGCAAATCGGCCCCCTCGGGCCAGCTGCAGAACGCCCCCGACGGCACGCCGGTCACCGTGCGACAGGCCGCCGAGTCGATGATCGCCATCAGCGACAACACCGCGACCGACCTGCTGATCGACCGAATCGGCCGGGCCGCCGTCGAGAACGAGGTCGTCACCATGGGGCACAGCAACCCGGCCGACCTGACCCCGTTCCCCACGACACGGGAGTTCTTCCTGCTCGGCTGGGGTCTGCCGGACGGTCGCGACGCGTGGCGCGACGCCGACACGGCGGAGCGACGCGCCATCCTCGACGGCCTCGAGAACCGCACCATCGACAACACCGTGGTCGACCCGGCGCAGGCGGACCTCGACTACGAGGGCATCGTCACCCGCCCGGGGGCACCGGACGGCGTCGGGTGGACCGGTTCCGCGAACGACATCTGCTCCGCGTACGCCGCGCTGGCCGTCGGACCCCAGAGCCAGGTGGTGCGGGAGATCCTCGCACTGAACCCCGGCTCGCAGACCGACCCGGCCCAGTTCCCCTACGTCGGTTTCAAGGGCGGGAACGCCCCCGGCGAGGCCGTCGGATCCTGGCTGTTGACCGACGCCGCCGGGCAGGACTGGGTCGTCGCGACCCAGCTCGCCGACGATCAGCCGATCGGGACGCTGGAAACGGCCTACGCGTTCACCGTGGCCGAACAGACCTTCGCCCTCCTTCCCCGCTGACGTTCGCGGGAAAGGAGGGCGAGGAGAAATCCGGAAGACCTAGTCGAGCGCGGCGTCCAGCGTGATCTCGACGCCGGTCAGCGCCTTGCTCACCGGGCAGGTCGCCTTGGCGTCCTCGGCGGCCTTGACGAACCCGTCGGCGTCCAGGCCCTCGACCTCACCGCGCACGGTGATCTTGATGCCGGTCAACTTGAAGCCCTCGGTGTCCGGGCCGAGCGAGACCTCGGCCTTGACCTCGAGGCTCTGCGGCGTGCCACCGGCCGCGGCGATCAGCGCCGACAGCTGCATGGCGTAGCAGGACGAGTGTGCCGCCGCGATCAGCTCTTCGGGGCTGGTGGTGCCGCCGGCCTCGTCGGCTGCGCGCTTGGGGAACGACACGTCGAACGTGCCGGCCTTCGAGCTCGACAGCTCCACCTGTCCGGAACCCTCCTCGAGGGAACCGTTCCAAGCGGTACGTGAAGTGCGAGTGGGCATGTCGACGATCCTTTCGTACGGGGCAACTATCTCCCCCCGAATATCCCGCCGGCCCGATTCTCAATCCGAGGCGGGCCCGGGGATCGACATCAACGCGATGACGTTGCCCGATGGATCGGTGAACCACGCGATCTCGGGCCCGGGTCCGCGCATGATGCCGCGATCGTCCTGCGGCATCGCGTCGTAGCGCTCGAAGGTCGCCCCGCGGGCCGCGTACTCGGTGACGGCCGCGTCGATGTCGGTCACCGGGACGTTCAGGACCGTGTGCGACGCGGGGACGTGGTCGGGCTTCGGATACGCGATGACCGTCGTGCGCCGGTCGATACGGATGCCGAGTACGCCCATCTCCATCCTCAGCACCCGCATGCGCAGCACGTTCTCGTAGAAGGCGGCCGCCTCCTCGGTGTCACGGACGGCGAATCCGGACACCGCGGTGGTGGGCGCCCCCATCTGCGCCTCGGCCTCGTCCGTGAGCCGAACCAGTTGGATCCAGTTGCCGTCGGGGTCCGTCGCCGTCCCGAAGAGGTGACCGTCTCGATTCTCGAGGGGGCTGATCCAGCCACCGCCGAGTTCGTCGATACGCGCGGCTGTCGCGGTGGGGTCGTCGGGTTCGACGTTCAGGATGATGCGCGCACCGTCACGGGCCGGCCCGGACACTTCCTCGCGCCGGTCGAACATGACGAAGAAGCCGTCGAGATCGACGATCGGGTGCGGACCCATCTCGCGGTGCACGGGCGCGTCGAACACGGCGCCGTACCAGTCGGCGAGGGCGTCGGGGTCCTCGCTGGACAGGAGAATGCTGTTCACGGTTGCGGTAGCCATACCCCTACCGACTCCTCGCGGGCCGAGAACTCATCGCGCGCCCAGAGCCGCCCGGACCGCCGCCGCCGCACGTCGACCGGACACCATCGCCCCCTGGATCGACGGGGTGTCCCGATGGTCACCGCAGACGAACAGGCCGTTTCCCCGGTCGACCGGTTGCCGAGCGTTCAGCGGCGGCGACGACTTCGGCAGCGCCCGTGTCACGTCGTGCCGCACCACCAGGTTCCAGTCCCCGGTGTCCACCCGCCACAATCGGCCGGCCTCCGCCGACGCCGCCGCGTCGGTGAGTCCGGCTCCGGCCAATGTCGTCACCTGGACCAGATCACGCCCCTCGGGGGCGTATTCGGGAGCCGCAGCGGACATCACCGCGGTGTTGACGACGGGTCCGCGATCACCGTCGACGGTCAACAGGCGATCCTGCGGCATCCCGGCCGGCGTGCTGAACCACCACGTGATCAACCCGCCCATGGCTGCGGCCGGGACCACGCCCAGATCGGCGGCGTCACGGTTGTCCGTCGCGACCACCACGGCGCGCGCGTCGACCGCCCCGGAGTCCGCGCGCACGGTCGCTCCCGATGCACCCGGGTCAACGCCGTGTACTCGTACCGACGTCTCGGGCGGTCTCGTCAGCCGGGATGCGAGCTGAGCGGGCAGTGCCCTCATCCCGTCCTTCGGTACCGCCGGGGTTCCGAGCAGGAAGGAGCGGATCAGCAGCTTCACGTACTGCGTGGACGTCGTCCCCGAATCGTCGGCGAGGACACCCGCGAGGAACGGCTCGAGTACCTGCTCGCGCAGTGGTCCGCGGACCCCGGCCGCGTCCAGCGACTCGGTCAACGTGACGTCGACGCCGCGCAGGGACCGTTGTGCGCCGACCATCACCGGTGCCACCCACCGTGCCAGGCCGGCGATCTCTCGCGGCGTCAGCAGGCCACTGCGCAGCGTCGACAGCAGCAGGCCCGGCTCGCGTCGCGGATCGCCGAGGGTCACCGAACCGCTACCGCGCCGCACCCGAACGCCTGCGGCGAACGGCCGCAACTGCAGTGCCTCGACGTCGACCAGTCGCTTCACGGCCGGGTACGCCGGGTTGAGCAGTTGGAATCCCACATCGCAGAGGTGCCCGTCGACGACGTCGGTACGCACCCGGCCGCCCACGTCGTCGGCCGCCTCCAGCAGACGTGTGTCGATGCCGCGGCTCTGCAGTTCGCCGCGCACACCAGACCGGCCAGGCCGGCGCCCACCACGACCACGTCCGTACGTTCGACCATCGACTCAGACTTCCATCATCGGTATCCGGCGCTGCCCCCGACACGACGAAACGGGCCGCACCCCTTCGGGTGCGACCCGTTTCGACCGATCCGACTACTCCGAGCTCTCGCCCGACTTCGCCAGGTCCACCGGCAACTCGTCGGGAAGGCTGATCGGCTTCTTCTCACCGCGGAAGGTGAAGACCGCGTCTTCGCCCTGTCCTTCGCCGTCCCAGTTGTCGACGTCGACCAACACGATCTGACCAGGCTCGATCTCGCCGAACAGGATCTTCTCGGACAGCTGGTCCTCGATCTCGCGCTGGATCGTGCGACGCAGCGGCCGGGCACCGAGCACCGGGTCGAAGCCGCGCTTGGCCAGGAGCGACTTGCCCTTGTCCGTGACCTCGATGGCCATGTCCTTGTTCTTCAGCGCCACCTCGACGCGACCGAGCATGAGATCGACCATCTGGATGATCTCGTCCCGGGTGAGCTGGTGGAACACGACGATGTCGTCGATACGGTTCAGGAACTCGGGGCGGAAGTGCTTCTTCAGCTCGTCGTTGACCTTGAGCTTCATCCGCTCGTAGTTCGAGCCCGTTCCCTCGCCCGAGCTGAAGCCCAGGCCGACGGCCTTCGAGATGTCCGAGGTACCGAGGTTCGAGGTGAAGATCAGCACGGTGTTCTTGAAGTCGACCGTACGACCCTGACCGTCGGTGAGACGGCCGTCCTCGAGGACCTGCAGGAGCGTGTTGTAGATCTCCTGGTGGGCCTTCTCGATCTCGTCGAACAGCACCACGGAGAACGGCTTGCGGCGCACCTTCTCGGTGAGCTGTCCGCCCTCTTCGTAGCCGACGTAGCCGGGAGGAGCACCGAACAGACGCGACGCGGTGAAGCGGTCGTGGAACTCGCCCATGTCGATCTGGATGAGCGCGTCGTCCTCGCCGAACAGGAAGTTCGCCAGCGCCTTGGACAGCTCGGTCTTACCGACGCCGGACGGGCCGGCGAAGATGAACGAGCCCGACGGACGCTTGGGGTCCTTCAGACCGGCGCGGGTACGACGGATCGCCTTGGAGACCGCCTTGACGGCCTCGACCTGTCCGATGATGCGCTTGTGGAGTTCGTCCTCCATGCGCAGGAGACGGGTGGTCTCCTCCTCGGTCAGCTTGAACACCGGGATGCCGGTCCAGTTGCCCAGGACCTCGGCGATCTCGTTGTCGTCGACCTCGGCGATGACGTCCAGGTCACCGGAGCGCCACTGCTTCTCGCGCTCGCCACGCTGCGCGACGAGCTGCTTCTCCTTGTCGCGCAGGTTCGCGGCCTTCTCGAAGTCCTGCGCGTCGATCGCCGATTCCTTCTCCCGACGGGCATCGGCGATCTTGTCGTCGAACTCGCGGAGGTCGGGCGGCGCGGTCATCCGGCGGATGCGCATCCGCGCGCCCGCCTCGTCGATGAGGTCGATCGCCTTGTCCGGCAGGAACCGATCGTTGATGTAGCGATCGGCGAGCGTCGCGGCGGCGACGAGCGCACTGTCGGTGATGGAGACGCGGTGGTGCGCCTCGTAGCGGTCGCGCAGTCCCTTGAGGATCTCGATCGTGTGATCGACGGACGGCTCGCCCACCTGCACCGGCTGGAAACGACGCTCGAGGGCCGCGTCCTTCTCGATGTACTTGCGGTACTCGTCGAGCGTGGTGGCACCGATGGTCTGCAGCTCGCCACGAGCCAGCTTCGGCTTCAGGATCGAGGCCGCGTCGATGGCACCTTCGGCGGCACCCGCGCCGACGAGCGTGTGCAGCTCGTCGATGAACAGGATGATGTCGCCGCGGGTGTTGATCTCCTTGAGCACCTTCTTCAGGCGCTCCTCGAAGTCACCGCGGTAACGGCTGCCGGCCACGAGCGAGCCCAGGTCCAGCGTGTACAGCTGCTTGTCCTTGAGCGTCTCGGGGACCTCGCCGTTGACGATGGCCTGAGCCAGGCCCTCGACCACGGCGGTCTTGCCGACGCCGGGCTCACCGATGAGCACCGGGTTGTTCTTGGTACGGCGGCTGAGCACCTGCATCACGCGCTCGATTTCCTTCGCGCGACCGATCACCGGGTCGAGCTTGCCTTCGAGCGCGGCCTGCGTGAGGTTGCGGCCGAACTGGTCGAGCACCAGCGACGTGGACGGGGTTCCCGCCTCGCCGCGTCCGGTGGACGCCTCGCTCGGCTCCTTGCCCTGGTAGCCGGAGAGCAGCTGGATGACCTGCTGGCGGACCCGGTTCAGGTCGGCGCCCAGCTTCACCAGGACCTGGGCGGCGACGCCCTCGCCCTCGCGGATCAGGCCGAGCAGGATGTGCTCGGTGCCGATGTAGTTGTGTCCGAGCTGCAGCGCCTCGCGGAGGCTGAGCTCGAGGACCTTCTTGGCACGCGGAGTGAACGGGATGTGCCCGGAGGGTGCCTGCTGGCCCTGGCCGATGATCTCCTCGACCTGGCTGCGCACACCCTCGAGGGAGATCCCGAGCGACTCCAGAGACTTCGCCGCTACGCCTTCACCCTCGTGGATGAGACCCAGCAGGATGTGCTCCGTGCCGATGTAGTTGTGGTTGAGCATCCGGGCCTCTTCTTGGGCCAGGACGACGACGCGCCGTGCGCGATCGGTGAACCTCTCGAACATCGCTCTCCCTCATACTCTGACGGGCAGTGTCCGAACCGTGTGTTCGGACCTCGGACCCACCGGTTGTCCGTAGGACGGGTGGGCCCTTCGTGGCACTCGAAGCTTCCTGATCCAGCCAAGCCTGCTACACGAGCCCAGAACCCACTCTAGTTGCCGGATCACTCCGTCGCCGCCCCGTGGACGTGGTTCCGCTGGAGGCGAAATCTCACCCCACCGGTACCGGTATGCCTTGCACAACGCAGACGGGGCGCAGATCGTTACCGCGGAGCCGCCCGATACTCCCGGCCGTCGCTTCGCCCGCAGCGAACGTCCCCGTGGTCCAGCCCCCCCCGGACCGGGCCCCGACTCCGCTCGACTCGACGATTCTGCCGAATCGGACAAATTCCCACGGAATGCGCGAGCGCTCGCTCGGCCCATTGTCATTCGTTTGAATGACAATGGGATCTCACAACCGATGTCCGATTTCAGGAGGATTCTTCGTACGCCTTCACGATGTCCGACGAAATCCGACCGCGTGCGCTTATTTCGTACCCCGCGGTCCGTGCCCATTCTCGGATCGCCGCACTCCGTGCGCGGTCCGCCGCACCGCGGGTACGCGGCGTCGACGCACCGGCCTGACCGCCGTTCGTGGACCGGGTCGTCACCTTTCGCGCGTGCACGATCCACTGATCCATCACTTTGCGCAGTTCAGCGGCGTTCGATGCGGACAGGTCGATCTCGAACCAGGTTCCGTCCAGACCCACGGACACCGTTTCGTCCGCGGGCACGTTGTCGATGTCGTCGACCAGCGTCACGGTGACCTTCTTGACCATCGGCGTATCCCCCTCACCACCCGGCGAATGGAATTTCGCCGGGTGGCCCAGATTACCGCTAAAACGCGTTTCGCAATACATACGATGCGCGGAGTCGGACAATTTCGTGATCAGCCCCGATCGGGTCGCACCAATGGAAAGAGAATTGTCTCGCGAATACCGAGACCGGTCAGCGCCATGAGCAAGCGGTCGATGCCCATGCCCGTGCCCGTCGTCGGCGGCATCGCGTACTCCATCGCGACGAGGAAGTCCTCGTCGAGCACCATGGCCTCGTCGTCGCCGGCACTCGCGAGCCGGGCCTGGTCGACGAAACGTTCGCGTTGCACGACGGGGTCGATCAACTCCGAGTATCCGGTGGCCAGCTCGAAACCTCGAACATAGAGGTCCCACTTCTCCACGACGCCGTCGATGTCGCGGTGCGCACGCACCAGCGGCGAGGTCTCGACGGGGAAGTTCCGCACGAACGTCGGGGTGTGGAGCTGGTCGCCGCAGCTGTGTTCCCACAGCTCCTCGACGAGCTTGCCGTGGCCCCAGCCCTTGCCCTCGGGGACGTCGAGCCCCACCGTCGCGGCGAGCGCTCGCAGTTCCTCGACCGTCGATGCGGGCGTGACCTCCTGCCCGATCGCGGCCGACAGCGACGGGTACATCTCGATGGTCGTCCACTCCCCCGAGAAGTCGTACTCCGAACCGTCGGCCAACGTCACGGTCAGCGTCCCGTAGACCGCGGAGACGACCTCCTGGATCAGCTCTCGCGTCATCACCGCGGAGTCGTCGTACGTCCCGTAGGCCTCGTAGGTCTCGAGCATCGCGAACTCGGGCGAGTGCGTGGAGTCGACGCCCTCGTTGCGGAAGTTCCGGTTGATCTCGAACACGCGGTCGATCCCGCCGACCACGGCCCGCTTGAGGAACAGCTCCGGTGCGATCCGCAGGAACAGGTCGATGTCCAACGCGTTGGAGTGCGTCGTGAACGGGCGGGCCGCGGCGCCGCCGTGCAGGGTCTGCAACATCGGCGTCTCGATCTCGAGAAATCCGCGTCGTTCCAGACCGTCGCGCAGCGCGCGCAGCGCGGCAACCCGGCGACGCGCGTTCTCCCGCGCCTCCGGCCGCACGATGAGGTCGATGTAGCGCTGACGGACGCGCGATTCCTCGTTCATCTCCTTGTGCGCGACCGGCAGGGGTCGCAGCGACTTCGCCGCCATGGCCCACTCGTCGGCCATCACCGAGAGCTCACCGCGCTTGGAACTGATGACCTCGCCGTGCACGAAGACCATGTCGCCCAGATCGACGTCGCTCTTCCACGCGGCCAGCGCGTCCTCGCCGACTCCGGCGAGCGAGATCATGGCCTGCAACTGGGTGCCGTCGCCCTCCTGCAGCGTCGCGAAGCAGAGCTTGCCGGTGTTGCGAAGGAAGATGACGCGGCCGGCGATGCCCACCTGCTGTCCGGTGTGGGTATCCGGCTCGAGGTCGGGATGAGTCGCACGGATCTCGGCGAGCGTGTGCGTCCGGGGAACCGACACCGGATAGGCCTCCACCCCCCGCCCCAGCAGCCGATCCCGCTTGGCACGACGAATCCGTAGTTGTTCCGGGGTGTCGTCGTCGATGGGCGTCGAGGCGGAGTCAGTCACGTGCACAGACTTTACTGCGCCGCCGACGCCGGCCGATCCGTCCGGGTCAGTGCGCGGTGACCGCCGCCGTCTCCCGGACGCAGTGGTGGGCGGTGGCCATGACTCCGAGCATTCCCGCTGCCCGCAGCGCCTGGTAGCCGCCGACGAGGTCGGTGGCCTTCCGCAGACCGAGCTCCCGCAGCGACGCCGCAGCGAGGCTCGAGGTATATCCCTCCGAGCACAGGACGATCCACTCCACGTCGTGATCCGTCGCGATCGACAGGCGGGCGTCGCTGCTCGGATCGCACCGCCACTCGAGGACGTTGCGTTCGATCGCGAGCGCGCCGGGCAGCACGCCCTCGGATGCGCGCTGGGCCTGGGGCCGGATGTCGACGACCACGGCGCCGCGCGCGACGGCGTCCTTCAGCTCGAAGACGTGCATACGCGTGTAGGTCGACCGCGCCCGCGCCAACATCTCGTCGATCGTCATCACGCGTCTCCCTCCGGAAGGTCGGTCAGTGCGGAACGGGTACGACGCAGACCGCCCGTGTCGGTCACCTCGTAGTAGGACATGGCCGTCAGTGGCGGCGAGTAGGCGTGCACGCTCAGCGTCGGGCCGGGGGCGACCGAGGGAACCCGGGTCGGGGCGTCGGTCGGGGCATCGTCCCGGGTGCCGGCCGGGGCGTGGGTGACATCGTGGACCCACCCCAGCGGGAACGACGCCTGATCGCCGGCGTTCAACCGGCGACGCCGCAGACCTCCACCGGCCCAACGGTATTCGTCGAGCGAGCCGCTCAACACGGTCAGCGCGCCGAGAGAGCCGGCGTGGTCGTGCAGTTCCGTGGACCGGTCCGGGACCCAGCTGATCAGCCACACGTCCACGGTGTCGTCCGTGTGCAGTCGCGTGCACCACCTCTCGGCCGCGGGATACGCACCGTGCGGGGGCAGCCGGTGATCGTGGCGACCGTCGAGGACGTCGGCGACGCCCTGATCGGTGATGCGCAGCAGGTCGGCGGGGCGCAGGTCGGTGGGGGCCGACCCGACGGAGAGGTCACCGCGGCCGAGCGCGACGCGAGAGGGACGGGGGAAGAGGCGTGCGTCGAACGCACGTGAGACCACAGGGGACGACACGGAGAACTCCAGGGAGATGTGACGGCAGCGCCCACTTCGGGACGCCGGGGGCAGAGGTCAGCCCCGACAACACTCCCGAGTTCCCGTGCGATGAGTCACGGGACAAGTGAAACACAGACCCTCACTGTGCGCCAGCGTCTCCCCGCGCCGGCGCGGGGAGAGGTGGGTCAGCGGCGCCGAGCCTGGTTGCGCTCGTACACCAACCGAAGACCCTCCAGCGTCAGGTCCGGTTCGTACTGCTCGATCGACGTCGAGTCCGCCATGATCAACGGCGCGCTGTCCCCGGTCGCGACCACCACCACGTCGGGTCCGTCGAACCCGGGGACCTCCCGGCGCACGCGCGAGACGATGCCGTCGACCAGCCCGGCGAACCCGAACACCGCGCCGGACTGCATGGCCTCGACGGTGTTCTTGCCCAGAACGCCACGCGGACGGAGCAACTCGACCTTGCGGAGCGCCGCCGACCGCGACGCCAGGGCATCCATCGAGATCTCGAGGCCGGGCGCGATCGACCCACCCAGGAACTCACCCTTGGCGGACACCACGTCCACACAGGTCGACGTACCGAAGTCCACGACGATGCACGGGGCGTCGTACAGATGGTGGGCGGCGAGGCTGTTGACGATGCGATCGGCGCCGACGTCCTTCGGATTGTCCACCAGCAGAGGCACTCCCGTACGCACTCCGGGTTCGACGACCACGTGCGGAACGTGAGACCAGTAGCGCCCCAACATCGTTCGCAGTTCACGCAGCACGGAGGGCACCGTCGACAGCGCGGCCACGCCCGTCACGGTCTCGGCGTCGACCCCGAGCAGGCCGCGGAACGTGAGGGCGAGCTCGTCCGCCGTCATCGACGCGTCGGTCCGCAGGCGCCGCTGGCGCGTCAACTCCGCGTGCGTGCCGCTCCCCGTGAACACCCCGAGAACGATGTTGGTGTTACGGACGTCGACGGTGAGCAGCACGGGGTCAGACCGGAGACGTGGCGCGCGTGAGGGTGCGCGGGGAGATCAGCCCGGAATCGGCCGGGGTGTCCGCCGGGTCGACACCGAGCTGGACGGCGCGGTTGTTCTCGTCCACGAAGACCACGTTGGGGGCGTAGTCCAGCACTTCCTGCTCGTTCAGGATGCCGTACGCGATGATGATGACCAGATCACCCGGGTGCACCAGATGCGCTGCCGCACCGTTGATCGCGATCACGCCCGAGCCGCGCGTGCCCTCGATGACGTAGGTCTCGAGGCGCGCGCCGTTGTCGATGTCGACGATGGTCACCTGCTCGCCCTCGATCAAGTCGGCCGCGTCGAGAAGATCGGGATCGATGGTGATGGACCCGACGTAGTGCAGATCGGCGTGCGTCACCGTCGCTCGGTGGATCTTCGATGTCATCATCGTGCGGAACATGGTCGGTCCTGTTCTTCGGAAGCTGGGTTGAAGCCGGTGCCGAGCGCGACGCCGACGTTGTCGATGAGCCTGGTCGAACCGATGCGGGCCGCGACGAGCAGCCGCCCGTCTCCCTCGGCTGGCGGGTCACGCAGGTCCGCGCCTCGCAGTTCGAGATAGTCCACGTCGATCTCGGGGACCGAGTCGAGCACGGAGCGGGCGGCCGCCAGCACCGCGTCGTTGCCGCCGGACGCCGCGTGCGTTCCCGCCACGAGGGCGGCGGACAGGGCGACCGCGATCGCTCGCTCCTCCTCACCGAGGTACCGGTTGCGGGAGGACAGCGCCAACCCGTCCGATTCCCGCACCGTCGGCACTCCGATCACCTTCACACCCAGGTTCAGGTCCTGCACCATCTGATGCACGAGAACCAGTTGCTGGTAATCCTTCTCGCCGAAATAGGCCGCGTGCGGTCCCACGACGGAGAACAGCTTCGCGACCACGGTGAGCATGCCGGCGAAATGGCCGGGCCGAGTGGCGCCTTCGAGCTCGTCACCCACCGGGCCGGGGTGCACGGTGGTCCGCCGACCGTGCGGGTACATCGCCGCGGCGGAGGGAACGAACGCCACTTCCACTCCGGCCCTGCGCAACACCTCGAGATCCGCGTCGAGCGTCCGGGGGTACGCGTCGAGATCCTCACCCACACCGAACTGCAGCGGATTGACGAAGATCGACACCACGACGGTGGCGCCGCTGCGCTTGGCGATGTCGATGAGGTGCACGTGGCCGGCGTGCAGGGCACCCATGGTGGGTACCAACGCGATTCGGCGACCCGCGGCGCGCAGCGCACCGGTCACCGCCGACACCACGGCCGGCTCGTGATGCACGGTCAGTTCACCCGGCGTGAAACTGCCGGTGAGGTCGATCGTCGACGCGGTCACGGTCGTTCCGCCAACATCGACAGCAGATCGGCCGAGGCGCCGGCTCGTTCGGCCGTGCGCAACGACAGCGCGCGGTACCCGGCGGCGATGCGCGGATCCACCTCCGCCAATGCGTCGAGATGCCGCGAGACGGTCGAGATGTCCCCGCGCGCAACAGGTCCCGTCAAGGCCGACTGTCCCCGGCGCAGCGCGTTGTCCAGAGCCGCGGACAGCAACGGCGCGAGCACTCGCTCGGGAACACCGTTGGGACTGTCCTCGACGAGAGCCTGACCGAGCAGTTCCTGGTGCGCCAGGGCCTCGCGCAGCGCCTCGACGGCGTCGACCACCACGGTGACCAGATGATTGCTGCCGTGTGCCAACGCGGCGTGATACAGCGTGCGGGCGTCCTCGCGGACGCGCACCGGCTCGCCGCCGATCTCGAGCACCAGGGCCTGCGCGATGGCGTATCCGATGTCGTCCGCCGCGGTGATCCCGAAGCACGCCGTCGCGAGGCGGTCGGTGTCCTCGTCGCCGCCGGCGAAGGTCATCGCCGGATGCACGGCCATCGGCACCACGCCGCGGCCGGTGAGCGGAGCGAGAACGCCGATTCCGTTGGCACCCGAGGTGTGCATCACCAGCGTGCCCGGAGACACGGCGCCGGTGTCGGCGAGGCCCCGAACGATGGAGGCGAGTTCCTGATCCGGGACCGCGAGGACGAGCAGTTCGCTGCGCTGAGCGACTTCGGACACGTCGAGCACGGCGGCATCGGGCAGGCGCCGCGCAGCGCGATCGCGGGAGGCGTCGGAGACGGCCGCGCAACCGAAGACCACGTGGCCGACGCGTTCGAGGGCCTGGCCGAGGGCGGTGCCGACTCGACCGGCCGAGACCACGCCGACGGACAGGCGTGCAGGTGCTGGATCGGTGGTCACCGATGTCCTCTCGTTCGTTCCAGTCCCGCGTGGCGGGTACCGGACGTTCTGAGCCACCTTAGCGCCGGGGACGAGCACCGTGCCATGCGACACCGGTCACACCGGCGCGGTGATCAGTCCGCTCGACGACGGCGGCGTCCACCACCGGCCGCACCCTCGGCGGAACCCATTCCCGCCAGGATGTCGGCGACCGATCGGCCGCTCGAGTGCGCGCCACCGGCGGGTTCGGAGACCGCGACCGGCGCGTCGTCGTCGGGGCGTCGTCGACGGCCGCCGGTGCCGGCGGGAACGAACTCCGGCGTTGCCGATTCGGCGTCGGGATCGAGAAGGGGTTCGGGCTCGGAGAGCGGCTCCGGCTCGGTGAACGGCGGCTCCGGCTCGGTGAAGGGCTCCGGGGCGGGCGGCGCGGGCTCGGGGGTCGGCACCGGTCGCGGTTCGGGGTCGGGCTGGGGCTCGGGGTCTGGCTGGGGCTCGGGGTCTGGCTGGGGCTCGGGCTGAGGTTGCGTCGGGATCGTCTCGCCGTACGGTGCGCGATCGTCCGGGTACTGGTCCCCGAAACCACTGCTGTTCCCGAAGCCACTGTGCTCGCCGAACCCACTGTGCTCGCCGAAACCACTGTGCTCGCCGAAGCCGTCCTGGTCGCCGGACGTGTGGAACACCTGCGGGTTGTCGTACCCCGGCTGCTCGTCGCCCTGATCCTCGAACAAGGTCGGTTGCTCGCCGGCGGCGTCCGAAGCGGCTTCGTCGGACTCGGCCTCGTCCGATCCGGAGACACCCGGTGCGGGTGCGTCGGGTCGGGCGTCCCGCGGCGCGAATCCCTCGCCCGCAGACCACCCGGCCGACGGAGCGAAACGTCCGTCGGCCTCGAACTCGCCGTGGATGACCGAGGTCTCTGCGGTGACCGGCTCGTCGAACGGACCGGCGAAGCCGACCCGGTTGTACGCGGGATCGGGGGCGTACGACGGGGGCTGGCGACGGGCCGCGCCCGGAACGTACAGACCGCTCGCAGCAGGCTCGTACCCGCTGTACGACCGGTCCTGCAGTTCCCGCATCCGCTGCGCCTGACCGGCGATGGCCGCGCGATCGTCCGGAAGTTCGCCGTCGAACAGCATCTCGAGGCTGCGCCGCAACGACGCCAGTTCGGCGCGCAGGGCGCGCATCTCGTCCGCGTCCGCGCCCATCTCGTGGCGTACGCGACTCTCGACGCCCAGCTCGTACTCCCGACGCGCCGCGATCTCGCGCTCGAGCTGCAACTCGTACACGGTCTGCAGGTCCCGCGCCTTGACCTGGTCGGCCGCGGCGTCGCGCCGGTACTTCGTCATCGCGAACGCACCGACGATGGCCGCCCACAACGCGGCGACGATGCCGACGCGCAGAAGCGGCACGCTGTCGCTGACGATGAGAACGATGCTGGCCACGACCCCCAGCAGCACCAGGGCCGCGAGCGTCGTTTGACTACCACTGCGCTTCGTGCGACGGGTCGCCTTGTTTCGACTGGTGTCCGTCATGAGTCCCAGGGTAACGGCTCGGGAGGCTGTTCCTCCTCACCAAACACTCGAAACGGCCTGCGGGTTCCGTTTCCCGATCACCCCTGCGGCCCGGATCCGACCTCCCCGACCCGACACTCAGGCGGTGGGCGCGTCCGGTCGGTCGTCCGGTGTCCGGCAGCAATGCTCGAGCCACAACGCGGACCCCGCCGTCACCACGCCGGCCACCAGACCCACCACGGCACCCGGCGTGTCGGCGGCCGCCGCGACCACGGTGTCGCGCATCGGCAGCACGTGCACGAGCAATCCCACCCACACGCCGGCCGCCGCCGCACCCACCAGGCCCGACGCCTTGGCCAGGGCCACCGAGCGCGCCACCGTGATGGGGTGGAGTTGCCCCGGTCCCGGACCGATGCGTCCGGACCGCATTCGACTCCGCACCATGACGGCCATCGCGATCAGGATCACCGCGACCGGGTACAGCGACGCACCGGCGATCAGCGACACCGGCGGAAACGATCCGTACAGCGAGCGGGCGAGGATCCACGTCGCCACGGCGGCGATCACCGCGAGGCTCAGCAGGTCCCGGATCCGGGTGGGTGTCATCCTTCGCAACCCGAACCGCAGCGCACACTCCACTCACGTTCGACGAGTCGCACACCCGCACGCTCCGCCGCCGGCAGATCGGCGAGCACGCGGTCCACCCGAGTTCCGTTCAGTTCGGCGTCCGGCTGGACGTCCAACCAGGGGATCAGCACGAACGCCCGCTCCCCGGCGTGCGGATGCGGGAGACGCAGCTCCGGATCGTCGCTGCGCACGGGGACCGACGACCCGTCGACGACGTCCCACACGGCGACGACGTCCACGTCCAGCGTCCGCGGACCCCACGTCCGAACCCGCACTCGGTGCGCAGCCTGCTCGAGCTCCTGACCTCGCCGTAGCCACCCCCAGCTGTCCACGCTCGGGTCCTCGACGAGCAGCGCGGCGTTCAGGAAGTCCTGCTGCTCGACACCACCCCACGGCGCCGTGCCGTACAGACCGGACACCGCGATGACCGCGGACCCCAGATCACGCACCACCGAGCGCAACGTGTTCTCGCTGTCGCCGACGTTGCTGCCGATCGACAGGACCGCGCGCGACATCTACGCCCTTTCCCGGGTGACGACGACGGCCACGTCGGAGAACGTCAGGGGAATCGGGGCAAACGGCTTGTGCAGCGTCACCTCGACCTTCTCCACTCGCGGATCGGCCAACACGCCGTCGGCGATCTCCACCGCCACCGTCTCGATCAGATCCCGCGGTGGCCCGGCGATCACGGCTGCCGCCGCCTCGGCGAGTTCGCCGTAGTGCGCGGTCTTCGTCAGATCGTCGGACGCGGCGGCCGCGGCCAGATCCATGTGCACCACCAGATCGACGACGAAGTCCTGTCCGTCCCGCTTCTCGAATTCGAAGACTCCGTGATGGCCGCGAACCGTCAATCCGCGCAACTCGATTCGATCGCTCACGTCTGCCCTTCCGTCGTCGGTGTGGTCCACTCCCCGAACACCGCCAGGGCGTCCAGGGATCCCTGCGCATCGTGGACGCGCACCCCCCACGCACCGGCCGCAGCGGACAGGACGGAGACGGCCGCCGTCGCCGCATCACGCTCGATCGCGGGTCGGGCGACCCCGTCGCGGGCGAGCAGTGAGCCCAGGAATCGCTTGCGCGACGCCCCCACGAGCACGGGAAACCCGGTGTCCACCAACCTGTCCAGGCTTCGCAGCAGGTCCCAGTTGTGGCGGGCGTTCTTGGCGAAACCCAGGCCGGGATCGAGCACCAGGGAATCGGCGGACACGCCGGCGGCCATCACCGCATCGACACGGCGGAGCAGACCGGTCCGCACCTCCTCGACCACGTCGACGTAGCTGTGTTCCTCGGCCGAACCGGGCCGATGAGTCCAGTCGTTCGCGGAGCGCCAGTGCATCAGCACCCACGCCGCTCCGGAGTCGGCGACGACCGACGCCATGCGGGGATCCGCGCGCCCGCCGGACACGTCGTTGACGATCTCGGCGCCCGCCTCGATGGCCGCCTCCGCGACGGACGCACGCATCGTGTCGACACTGACCCGCACATCGTGCCGCGTGAGGGCGGCGACCACGGGCGTGACGCGGGCCGCCTCGACGTCGGGGTCCACGCGATCGGCGCCGGGCCGGGTGGACTCACCGCCGACGTCGACGATGTCGACTCCGAGCCGGTGCAGATCGAGCCCGTGCCCGACGGCCGCATCGAGGTCGAGGTACTCGCCACCGTCGGAGAAGGAATCCGCGGTGACGTTGACGACGCCCATCACGACGGGCCGGGACGGGCGAGGCAGAACCACCGGTCCGGAACGCGTCGACATCACTTGCGCAGGATCAGATCCAGCGCTTCGGCCCGAGAGACTGCGCTGGACTGGAGCACCCCGCGCACCGCGGAGGTGGTGGTGCTCGCCCCCGGCTTGCGGATACCGCGCATCGCCATGCACAGGTGCTCCGCCTCCATCACGACGATGACGCCGCGCGGTTCGAGCTTGCGCATCATGGCGTCGGCCACCTGGGTGGTCAGCCGCTCCTGCACTTGAGGTCGCTTCGCGTACAGATCCACGACGCGAGCAAGCTTCGACAGCCCGGTGACCCGTCCCGACTTCCCCGGGATGTACCCCACGTGCGCCACTCCGTGGAAGGACACCAGGTGGTGCTCGCAGGTCGAGTACATCGGGATGTCGCGCACCAACACGAGCTCACGATGCGACTCGTCGAACGTGGTGTTGAGAACCTCGTCGGGCTCGGTGAACAAGCCCGCGAACACCTCGCGGTACGCCCGCGCGACGCGAGCCGGAGTGTCGGCGAGGCCCTCACGTTCGGGGTCCTCCCCCACGGCGATCAACAGCTCGCGGACCGCGGCCTCGGCACGTTCCTGATCGAACGTGCGGCCCGAGATCACCGAGCGCGGTTCGGCCCGGTCACCGGTGTTCGTGTCTTCTTCGGTGCTACTGACGGACACCAACGGTCCCTTCGACGGGGGCTCTCGGCCCTGACGTGGATATATGCCTACGACGCGTGGGCGAACCGACGCGTGGGAAGAACTACCGCGGTTCCGGCCCGTCCCACTTCTGGGTCGGCGGATTCGACGGCAGGTCCCGCTCGCCGCGATCGTCCACACCGTCGCTCGGAGGCTGGTACTGCCCCTCCGGGTTCTGCGGATTGCGGTAGCGAGGTTCCGGCTGCGGGACCTCGCCGTAGGGCTGGAAGTCCTGCGGCTCCTGGTAGCGGGGCTCCTGATACGGCTCCTGGTAGGGCTGCGGCTCCTGATACGGCTGCGGTTCCCGGTAGCCCTGCGGACCCTGATAGCCCTGCGGTTCCCGGTAACCCTGCGGTCCCTGGTAACCCTGCGGACCCTGGTAGCCGCGCGGCTCCTGGTACGGCTGCGAATCCTGGCCACCGTTGTCCGGGCGGTACGCCCGATCCGGAGCGGGGTAGCGCGGATTGTCGGCGTCACGGGGCGGCCACCCGGGGGCGGACCAACCGGCGGGAGCGCCGTAGTCCGGAAGCGAACTCGAGCGCGGGCCGCCGTTCTGGTACCCACCGTTCTGGTACCCACCGTTGCGGTAGCCGCCGTTCTGCTGGCCGCCGTTCTGCTGGCCACCGTTCTGGTAGCCACCGTTCTGGTAGCCGCCGTTCTGCTGGCCGCCGGCGCCGTACCCGTTCTGCACGCCACCGTTCTGGCCGCCACCGTTGTACGAGCCGCCGTTCTGGCCACCGTTCTGCGAACCCGCACCCGAGTACGTCGGTTCCTTCACCACGGAGACCGGCGGCCACGGCTCACCGCGCTCCGCGGCCAACTCGCGCGGCGTCTTCACCGGAGGCTTGGTCGACGGAATGCGGTCGCCGAAATCGTTGAACGCCGTGATGCGCGGACGCTTCTCGACTCCGGTGAAGATCTTCTCGAGGTCCTTGCGGGTGAGCGTCTCGTGTTCGAGCAGCTCGGTCGCCAACTCGTCCAGCACGTCGCGGTAGTCGTTGAGGATCGACCAGGCCTCGGTGTGAGCCGCCTCGATGAGGTTGCGCACCTCGCCGTCGATCTCACGGGCGACCTCGTGCGAGTAGTCGGACTGCTGTCCCATCGAGCGACCCAGGAACGGGTCGCCCTGCTCCTGGCCGTATCGGACGGCACCGAGCTTGCTGCTCATGCCGTACTCGGTGACCATCGCGCGGGCGATCTTCGTGGCCTGGTCGATGTCGGACGACGCGCCGGTGGTGGGCTCGTGGAACACGAGCTCCTCGGCCGCGCGGCCACCCATGGCCATGACCAGCCGGGCGATCATCTCCGACCGCGTCATCAGACCCTTGTCGTCCTCCGGCACCGTCATGGCGTGACCGCCGGTGCGGCCTCGGGCCAGGATGGTGACCTTGTAGACCGGCTCGATGTCGGGCATCGCCCACGCGGCCAGAGTGTGTCCACCCTCGTGGTACGCGGTGATCTTGCGCTCGTGTTCGCTGATGATCCGGCTCTTGCGACGCGGTCCTCCGACCACGCGGTCGACGGACTCCTCGAGCGCGGCGTCGGTGATGATCGTGGCGTTCTCGCGGGCGGTGAGCAGCGCTGCCTCGTTGATGACGTTCGCCAGATCGGCACCGGACATGCCCACGGTCCGCTTCGCCAGACCCTCGAGGTCGGCGTCCTGCGCGACGGGCTTGCCGGCGGCGTGCACCTTGAGGATCGCGCGACGACCCGCGAGATCGGGAGCACCCACCGGGATCTGGCGGTCGAAGCGACCGGGACGCAGCAGAGCCGGGTCCAGGATGTCGGGGCGGTTCGTCGCGGCGATCAGGATGACGCCGGTGCGCTCTCCGAAGCCGTCCATCTCGACGAGCAGCTGGTTGAGGGTCTGCTCGCGCTCGTCGTGACCGCCGCCCATGCCGGCACCGCGCTGGCGGCCGACGGCGTCGATCTCGTCGACGAAGATGATGCAGGGGCTGTTCTGCTTGGCCTGCTCGAACAGGTCGCGCACACGCGAGGCACCGACACCGACGAACATCTCGACGAAGTCCGAACCGGAGATCGTGAAGAACGGCACCCCGGCCTCACCGGCGACAGCCCGAGCGAGCAGGGTCTTGCCGGTTCCGGGAGGGCCGTAGAGCAACACGCCGCGCGGGATCTTGGCGCCGAGCGCCTGGTAGCGCGCGGGGTTCTGCAGGAAGTCCTTGATCTCGTACAGCTCTTCGACGGCCTCGTCCGCACCGGCGACGTCGACGAACGTCGTCTTCGGCATGTCCTTGGTGAGCTGCTTCGCCTTCGACTTGCCGAAGCCCATGACGCCACCGCGGCCACCGCCCTGCATGCGAGCCATGAGGAAGATGAACAGACCCAGGATGATGATCATGGGCAGCAGGAAGATGAGGATCGAGCTCAGCCAGCTGTCGGTGGTGACCTCGGTGTCGAAGCTCTGGGCTCCCGACGCGGCGACCTTCTCGTAGATCTGTTCCGACACCGCGTCCGGGTACTGCGCGATGATCTGGGTGCTGCCGTTCGTCGCGTCCGTGGCGGCGTTCAGAGTCAGCCGGACCTCTTGCTCACGGTCGTGGATCTCGGCGGACTGCACGTTCCCGTCGTCCAGCTGCGCGACGGCCACGGACGTGTCGACCGTCTCCCAGTCGCGAGTGTCGTCCGAGAAGTAACTGAAGGCGAAGATCACCAACAGAATTGCGGCCACGATCGCCAGGTTGCGGAACAGTGTCTTGCGGTTCATACAGCGTCGCCCTCGATGGCAGTGAAATGTGCGTACAGGCTCCGGACGTGTCTCACCTACAGGTGGGACCCCCGAACTGTCAGGTTACCGCGAATGCGGACCCGGCAGCAGAAGCGTTCCTCCGGCCAACGAACCGTGAGGGCCATTCGGTTCCCGACGCCGCGGCGGTTCCCTACCCGGCGTCGGCGACCGTCCGCGCCCACGGGCGCTCCGTCTCGAGCTGCGCGGCCAGGGCGAGCAGCATCGCCTCCGACCCCGGTCGGCCCGCCATCTGCACGGCCGTCGGGGTTCCGGAATCCGGGTGGAGCCGGGCGGGCACGCTGATCGCGGGCCAACCGAGCAGGTTCCACACGGCCGCGAACGGCGCATACCGAACGTTGGCGACCAGGTTCGACGCCCACCCGCGCCGGCTCCAGCGCGCCGCCGCGATGGGCGGCTGCGCGAGGGTCGGGGTGAGGACGACATCGCGATCGGCGAACCACTCGTCCATGCGTCGTTCCAGGTCCGCGATCTGCTCGGGCCGCACGTAGCGTTCGAGCCGACGGCCGACGGCGATGTGGCGACGCGATCGCTTCTGCAGGGCCTTCGGATCGAGTCCCTCGGCGTCCGCGGCAGCACCGGCGGTCCACCGGGCGAGCTGTCCGAGCGGGCTGGCCGGGTAGGAAAGCTCGGCGGTGGCCACCGTGTGTCCGAGCCGAGCGAGGATGCGTCCGGATTCCTCGGTCACCGCGGCGAAGTGTCGATCGACCCGAACGAGGGGCGACGGCGTACCGGTGGCGATCCCGACGCGCAGCGACGCGGGCGGATCGACGTAGGCGAGCGACGGGTCGCCCGCCATGACCGAGAGCATCAGGGCGGCGTCGCCGACGGTGGTGGTCAGCGGGCCGTTCTCGGCCATCCCGTACCAGGAGTCCGCGCCCAGATCCGACGGGACGAGCCCGCGGCCGGGCTTGATGCCCACCAGGCCGCAGTCGGCGGCCGGGATCCGGATGGAGCCCATGCCGTCGTTGCCGTGGGCGATCGGAACCATGCCCGACGCGACGGCGGCGGCCGATCCGCCGGACGAGCCACCGGGAGTGCGGTCGGGGTTCCACGGATTGCGGGTCACGCCGCGGGCGTCGTCGGTGGTGCCCCACATGCACAGCTCGGGCACCGCGGTGAGTCCGACGACCACGGCCCCGGCGGCGCGGAGTCGGCCGACCACCGGGTGATCGGCGGCGGACGGTTCCGTGGACGTGGCCCGGGAGCCGTTGCGCATGGGGTACCCGGCGACCTGGACGTTGTCCTTGATCGCGACCGGCACCCCGGCGAGCGGGAGGGCCGCGCGGTCGGCGCGAGTGGCGACCGCATCGGCTTCACGCAGCACCTCGTCGGGCCGCACCACGACGAAGGCACGCACCGCGTCGTTCTGCGCGGCGATACGGTCGAGCGCCTCGGACGCGACGGCGGCAGGTTGGAGGATTCCGGCGCGGACGTCGTCGGCGATCTCCTGCGCGGTGCGAGCCATGTCAGCCTCCGTAGACCTTCGGGTCCAGCAACCCGATGTAGGGAAGATCCCGGTACCGCTCGTCGTAATCGAGTCCGTAGCCGACGACGAACTCGTTGGGGATGTCGAAGCCGACGTTGGCCACCTCGATCTCCACCTTCACCGCGTCGGGCTTGCGCAGGAGAGTGACCACCTCGAGCGAGGCGGGCTGCCGGGTGGCGAGGTTCTTCTTGAGCCAGGACAGGGTGAGCCCGGAGTCGATGATGTCCTCGACGATCAACACGTGCCGGCCGTGGATGTCGCGGTCGAGATCCTTGAGGATCCGCACGACGCCGGAGGACGACGTCGACGATCCGTAGGAACTGACCGCCATGAACTCCAACTGACACGGAATGGGAAGTGCGCGTGCGAAATCCGTCATGAACATGATCGCGCCCTTGAGGACTCCGACCAGCAGCAGGTCGCCTTCCGGCGCGCCGACGGGATACCGCGCGGCCACCTCCTCGGCGAGCTCCGCGACACGCTTGTCGATCTCCTCCTCGGAGATCATGATCGATGCGATGTCGCCCTCGTACACGAGTGTCCCTTCGGTAGCCCTTGCCGGCGAGTCACAGACCGCGGTGAATCGGCCGGTGCTCGAGCACAAGACTGCCACGTCGACGCAGCGCAACCAACCGCACTCCACCACCGCCGCCGCCGACGGCCACCTCGCCCTGACCCCGCCAGCGTCCGACGAGGTCGTCCACCGCACGAATCTGCCCGTCCGTGCGGGGTGACGCTCCACCGGCGAGGAGCCACGACCGCACCACTCGGCGTCGCACCGGTGCAGGCGATGCTGCGAGCACGGTGACGTCGAGACCGTCCTCGGTCCGCGCGGCGGCGAACGCGTCCGCCGCCAGGTCGTCCAGCACCGCGGAGTCCTCGCGCAGCTGATCCGCCGTGCGGGCGAGGGCGGACGCGACACCTCCACCGAGCACGTCCTCGAGAAGCGGCAGGACCTCCGCGCGGACCCGGACCCGGGTGAACGCGGGATCGTCGTTGTGCGGATCGAGCCAGGGAGTCGTCCCCAGTTCGCGGCAGGCGCCGACGGTGTCACGGCGGCGTACCGCCAGCAGCGGCCGCCCGTGCGGGGGATCGTGATCGATCATGCCGCGCAGCGATCGCGGGCCGGATCCGCGAGCCAGGCCGAGCAGCACCGTCTCGGCCTGGTCGTCGAGCGTGTGTCCCAACAGAATCGGCCGTCCGCCGCGGGCCGCGTCCAGCGCGTCGTACCGGGCACGGCGGGCGGCGGCCTCCGGGCCACCGGGACCGGTGACCTCGACGGTCACCACTCGTACTGTGCGACAACCGATGTCGTCGGCCGTCCTGGCTGCGTCCGCCGCGACCGACGCCGAATCGGGTTGCAAACCGTGGTCGACGATCACCGCGTGCACTCCGACGCCCTCGGCCACCACGCCCGCGGTGAGCGCGAGCGAATCCGGACCGCCGGACAGGGCGACCACCACGTCGCCGTCCGGGTGGTGTCGAGTCAGCCACTGCCGCACCGCATGTCGGACCACCAACAGGTGCGGACCCTCCGGGAAGGGTCGCGGCGACGCGGCCGGGGACACCTCCGTCAGCCCAGGACGCGGGCGGTCCAGCGCGCCGGCTCGGCGATCTCCGACAGCCGCGGCAGCGTGTCCGCGTCCGTCCACACGGTGTTGAACCGCTCCATTCCCACCTGACCCACGACGGCGTCGACGAAGGCCTTTCCCCGCACGTACTGCGCCATCTTGGCGTCGATGCCGAGCAGTGCGCGCAGCACTCGCTGAACGGGGTTCTGTTTCCGAGTTCGCCTGCGGTCGAACGCCTGTCGAATCGAGGCGACCGTGGGCACCACCGCGGGACCGACCGCGTCCATGACGTGATCGGCGTGGCCTTCGAGCAGCGTCCCCAGCACCAACAGGCGGTCGAGCGCCTCGCGCTGTTCCGGTCCCTGCGTCGCCCGCAGTAATCCGACGATCCCCTCGCTGCCGGGGCCACCGTCACCGTTCGAGCGCGACCGCACGGCGGCGGTCAGCCGCGGAATCATCTCCGAGAGCGGCTCGTCCGCTCCCTCGCCGAGTGTGGTGACGCAGTCCTTCATGTGATCGGCCAGCCACGGCGACGAGGAGAACTGGACGCGGTGGGTGACCTCGTGCAGACACACCCACAACCGGAAGTCGCTGGGACGCACCCGCAGTGCGCGTTCGACGGACACCACGTTCGGCGCGACCAGCAGCAGCGTTCCACCGGGGCCGGTGAAGGGATCGAACTGCCCGAGGATCGCCGAGGACAGGAACGCCAGCATCGCCCCGGCCTGCAGTCCGCCGGGCTTGCCGCCGAGGAACGACCGTTCGTCGTCGACGCCCGCCGTGGCGGTCAGGTGCTTCATGGACAACGCCGCCGCGCCGATCCACTCCGGTCGGCCGAGCACCTGTGCAGCGGGGATGTCCAGTCCGTCGGCGAGGCCGGTGACGTCTCGCACCGGTCCCTCGGCTCGGACCGACGCATCCGCGAGCTCCGCGTACACGGCGTCCTCGGTGAACCGAGTCATCTTCGGCGGGCGTGGGGCCAGTTTCGCGCCGGTGCGGGCCGCGAACGCCCAGTCGACCGCGCCGGGTGTGTCGGTGTCGGTCATCGTCGGTACCCGCCTTCGCTCGGATCGATCACGTGCAGCCGCACGATCGGAGGGTCGACGCCACCGCATCCAACGCGGGCCGACCGAGCGCCGGCGGTTTGTCGTTGGACATCAACGCGAACGTGAGCACCCGGCCGTCGGTGTCGACCACGTACCCCGCCAACGCACTGGCGACGTCCAAGGTTCCGGTCTTGGCCCGCAACCATCCCGCCGCGGTGCGGTCACCGGTGGCGTAGCGCCCGGCCAGGGTGCCGGTCGCCCCGGCGACGGGCAGGTGGTCGAGCATCGGACGCAGCTCGACGCCCACGGCGTCGTCCGTGTCCCCCGGACCCGGCCCGGCCGCGCTCGCCATGATCGACCCGAGCAGCTGCGCGGGCACCTCGTTCACGAGCGAGAGTCCGCTCAGATCGGACAGTTCCACGCCCGTCACGTCGAACCCACCGTCGGTGAGGGTTCGGAGCACGGCATCGGCGGCTCCCTCGAACGACGCCGGCTCGCCGACCTCGACCGCGACCTCGCGACCGATCGCCTCGGCGAGAACGTTGTCCGAGAAACTCAGCATCTGACCGAGTCGTACCCGCAGCGGTGCGGACTGCACCGTGGCCAGCGATCCCGCGCCCGACTCCGCGGTGCCGACGGTGACCACGGCGGGATCCAGCCCCAGGGCCGACGCGAGTGCCCGACCGGTGTCCAGCGCGGGCGTCTCGGTACGCGGTGACGAGTCGACCAGCGGATCGATCCGACCGCCGTCGAGGGTCAGCGGTTCGATCGGGGTGATGAACCCGGCACCGACATCCGCGGGAAACCAGCCACGCGCCGACGACGGTCCCGTGTACGCGCTCACGTCGACGGCGATGGAGGTCACCTCCGCGCCCGAGCGTCGTACCTGCTCGGCCAGATCCGCGATCCGCGCGCCGCCGTCGAAGAAGCTCGGCTCTCCCACCGGCTGGGCGGTGAGCGTGGGGTCGCCCTCGCTGACCAACACCACCTCGCCGGCCCGTTCCCCCTCGACCACCCGCGTCGCGACGCGATGTTCGGGAGGCAGAGCGATCATCGCCGCCGCCGCGGTGAGGATCTTCGTCGTCGAGGCCGGGGTCTGCGGCACGTCGGCGTCCGAACTCCACAGCACCTCGCCGGTGGGCCCGTCGGACACGATTCCGGTGAATCGACCGAGGTCGGGGTTGCGCAGCGGATCGGCGAGTACCGCGGCCAGACCGGCCGGGGTGGGCTTGGGCGCATCGTCGGTCGCAGGGGTCACGTACGGGGTGGCCATCACCGGCTCCGGCTCGGGGGCGATCGCCGCGACGTCGTCGTCGACGGGGCGAACGGCCGCGACGCCGATCGCGCCGACCACGAGTACCACCACCGCGACGGCCAGACCGATTCGGATACGCGTGCGCCGCCGCGATACCGCCAGCGATCCGGCGCCTCGCTTGATCAGGCCCACGTCGTTCCCCGCTCTCCACCCGCATCGGCCGAGGACCGATCCCCAACCCTTCTCTCGCACCCTATCGACGCGGCCGGTTACTGTTCGACCACCGGTGAAGACCGGAGCCAAGTACGTGGCCACCGAGCAAAGGACATCGCACGTGAAGTTCGACGTGACCATCGAGATTCCCAAGGGTCAGCGCAACAAGTACGAGGTCGACCACGAGTCGGGACGCGTTCGTCTCGACCGGTACCTCTACACGGCCATGGGGTACCCCGCCGATTACGGCTACATCGAGAACACGCTCGGTGAGGACGGCGATCCGCTCGACGCGTTCGTGCTCCTGCCCGAGTCCGTGTACCCCGGTGTGCTGGTCGAGGCCCGACCCGTCGGAATGTTCAAGATGGTCGACGAAGCCGGCGGCGACGACAAGGTGCTGTGCGTTCCGGCCGGCGACCCCCGCTGGGATCACATCCAGGACCTGGCGGACGTCTCGAAGTTCGAACTCGACGCCATCGAGCACTTCTTCGTCCACTACAAGGACCTCGAGCCGAACAAGCACGTCACGGGCTCGAACTGGGTGGGCAAGGCCGAGGCGGAAGCCGAGATCACCGCGTCGGTGGAGCGTCTGAAGAACTCCGGCGGACACTGACGGAGAACCCCGGCAGGCGCGATACCGGCAGTGGACCCGCTTCCGCGGCGACGGAACGTCGCGGCGGGTCCGCTGCTAGCATTTCCGCAGAGTCCGACAACGCTACGACGTAAGGGTGCGAGATCACGATGAGCGACGCCGTGAGCGACCGTAGGAACTCCCCGCCTCGCGGTGTGTCGAGTGCTACGCAGTTTCCCGATCTGCCGGTCACCGTCGTCCTCGACCGCATCCCCATTCCCGTGCTGGCCGTGGAGCCGGGTGGCGTCGTCGTCTTCGCCAACGAGGCGTTCGACGAGCTCATGGGATTCGACGACGAGCATCCGCGCTCGGAATCCGAACTGACCCTGCAGGACATCTTCCCGGAGAACGAGCCGCTCGGCGTCAACATCGCCGAGACCTTTCTGACCACCGTCGCGACCCGCGCCGACTCGCTGTGGCGCATGTCGGATTCGCGCGGCGACATCCTGCAGGTGCGCGCCAGCAAGTCCATCCTGCGGCGCGCCGAGGACTCCGTGGTTCTCGTGGTGCTCGAGGACTTCACCGACCAGCTGTGGAACGACCCGAAGAGCGCTTTCCGCTGATCGGGTCGCGTCCCACCGGCCGCTACTTGCCTTCGAACTTCGGCGCGCGCTTCTCGAACACCGAGGTGATCGCCTCGGTCAGGTCCTCCGAGGGCAGGAACGCGGAGTTCCAGGCGGCGACGTAACGCAACGAATCCTGCACTGCCGCAGCGCGACTGTGGTCCAGCACCGTCTTGATGCCGTGCACCACGAGCGGCGGGTTGGCCGCGATCTCCTGCGCGGTGCGATGCGCGGCGGCCGTCGTCTCGTCGGAGTCGGCGAACACCTCGTTGACCAGTCCGATGCGCTCGGCCCGCGCGGCGTCGATGTCCTTGCCGGTCAGCGCCAGTTCACGCAGGTGGCCGTCGCCGATGATGGCGGGCAGCCGGGCGAAGGAGCCCATGTCGGCCACGATCGCCACCTTCACCTCACGGATGCTGAACTTGGCGTCGGCGCTCGCGTAGCGGATGTCCGCGGCCGAGATCAGGTCGACGCCGCCGCCGATGCACCATCCCTGTACGGCCGCGACGACGGGCTTGCGGCAGTCCGCCACGGCGTTGATCCCGCTCTGCATGCGCTTGATCAGGTCGTGGAACGTGCTGCGCGGTCCGGCCTGCGCGCCGGCGAGCACGGGACCGAAGTCGCCGGCCATCGCGGGTAGATCCAGACCGTAGGTGAAGTGCTTGCCGGACCCGGCGATCACCACGGCGCGGACCTCGGGATCGGCGTCGAGATCGGCGAAGATCGGCGGCAGCTCGGACCAGAAGTCCGGGCCCATCGCATTTCCCTTGCCGGGCCCGATCATGGTCACGGTCGCCACGTGATCGGCCTTCTCGACGGTGAACGCGGTCCAGGTCTGGTTCTGTTCGGTCATCGGGTCAGCGTAGCCATCCCCGAAATCCCCACCCGACGCCATATCCTCGACGCCATGGCGAGGATCCATCACCCCGGCGCATCCCGAGTCGCGGATGTACTGATCTCCCGAGGGCACCACGGCGTGATCGTCACCTCCGATCGTCCGACCCACACCGCACGTCAGGCGGCGGAGGCGCACGGCGTCGAACTGGGTGCGATCTGCAAGTCGATGGTGTTCCTGCTCGACGAGGATCCGGTGCTGTTCCTGGTCTCGGGCGCGCACAACGTGGACCTGGCCGCGACCGGCCCACGTGTCGGCGGGGTGTTGACGCGCGCATCGATCGCGGACGCCGAGCACGCGACCGGTCAGCCCGTGGGCTCCGTGGCACCGGTGGGGCATCCGACCAATCTGCCCACGTTCGTCGATTCCGCGTTGGCCGAGCATCCGACGCTCTGGGCGGCGGCCGGGGATCCCGGCACCATGTTCCGGACCTCGTACTCCGAGGTTCTGCGGATCACCGCGGGTCTGGCGGTGGAGGTCGGCGGGTGAACCTGTTCCCCTGACTGGTTTTCCGTGGGTGCTGTGTGGACACGTGGGCGCTGCAGCACGCCCGGATCCACACAACTCCCGCGGAAAGCCGATCTACCCCCGCACTTTCCGCTGCGCCACACCGGGAATCACGTCGTCGACCACGCGGCGCACCACGTCCGCGCGGGCCGCCTCGATCACCGGACGCACCGTCACCCCGTCGGCCGCCCGGACGGTGACGATGTCGGCGATCAGGCTGATCAGTCCGGTGGCGGTGCCGACGTACTGCAGCGAATCCGGCCGGGGCGCTCGGCCGGACTCCGCCACCTCGCGTCGCGCCGTGCGCGCGTCCGCGGCGAGGTGCACGTCGACATCGACAAACACTCGCGCGTCGGGGTTCGTCTCGCGCAGCGCGCGGTAGCGGTTCTGCGCGACGGACAGATCGGCGGCGACGATGCGCACCACCGCGGCATCGTCACCACCGGAGGCGTCGGCATCGGGGAGGGCGTCGGTATCGAGGAGTACGACGGAGTCGGAGAGTACGGAGGTCATGAGCGCTGCCTGTCGGTCGGACGGAAAGTGGGTCACCCGGGAGATCACCGGGGCCGACACGCACTCGCCGTGGCTCGGCACAGGTCGATGTGGCGCCGAGCCCATCGCGCGTCCGTGACCATGTTGCTCATGCTAACGACACCGCCGACTCGCGATCGCGCAACGAGACGCAGCACACACCGACCGCGCGGACCAGCCTGTGCACGTCCTCGACGGTGGTCGCGATACCGATGCTCGCGCGCACGGCACCATCACCGTGCCCCACGCGGTCCAGCAGCGGGTGCGCGCAGAACTTTCCCGCCCGGACACCGATCCCGAAGTCGTCGGCCAACGCCGTGGCCAGCGCGAACGGATCGACGCCCGCAACCTGGAACGTGACGATGCCGACGCCGTCGTCCCCGTCCGACCACACACGTACGATCTCCAGGCCCTCCACACCGGCGAGCCCGTCTCGCAACGCGTGGGTCAGCACGGCGTCGTGCTCGGCGATCCGGTCGAACCCGGTCGCGGCGAGCGTCTCGCACGCCGCCGCGAGTGCGACCGCGCCGAGAAGGTTCGGGGTGCCGCCCTCGTGCCGCGCGGGCGACGGGCACCAGGTCACCCCCAGCGATCCGTCCTCCGCCACCGTGACGCTCGACGTCGCACCTCCCCCTGCGAGATACGGCTCGGCCGCGTCCAGCCAGTCCCGGCGCCCCACCAGCACGCCCGAGCCGAACGGGGCGTAGAGCTTGTGGCCGGAGAAGGCGAGGTAATCGACGTCGAGTGCTGCGATGTCGAGACCACGGTGCGGAACCAGCTGGGCACCGTCGACCAGAATGCGAGCGCCGCAGCGATGCGCGAGCGCCGCCAGTTCCGCCAGCGGAAGAACCTCACCGGTGACGTTGGACGCCCCGGTGACGGCCAGCAGCGCCGCCGGCGTCGACCACAGTTCGGCCGCGACGCGCTCGAGCGTCTCCGCGACGGTGTCCGCGGCCCGCACCACGCGGCGGTTCCGCCACGGAAGCAGGTTCGCGTGATGTTCGACGTCGAGGACCACGGTGTCGCCGGGAACGCAGCGCGACAACAGGTTCAACGCGTCGGTGGTGTTGCGGGTGAACACCACCACGTCCTCGGCGCCCGCCCCGCAGAAGCGTCCGACCGTCGCCCGCGCGGCTTCGAACGCGTCGGTGCTCACCCGCGACTTGTGCCCCGCGCCCCGGTGCACGCTCGCGTAGTTCGGGATGCAGTCCGCCACCGCGCACACCACCGCGTCGAGCGCGGGTGCGCTTGCCGCGCAGTCGAAGTCGAGATAGCGAACCGTGGTTCCGTCGGAGCAGAGCACCCGCTCGTCGGCCCCGAGCACCGGCGGTAGCGAACGGACGGGTGTGCAGCAATCGACAGCAGTCATGACAGAGGTGTCCCCTCGTTCAGGGACCGGTGTGGGACCGATCCGCGCTTGCCGTCCCGTTGTCGGGAATCGGCCGGGTCGTCACCCGGAGCACCCCACCGCGGAGGAGGGTTGCCGACCAGCGAGCCGGGGCTTGATGCTGGTACTCGTGACCTGGAAGCAGGATGGCAAACGCTCGATGTGTTGTCAACGCCGAGCGCGGTGGGCTCGAACTCTTACGTGGCGGTAGAGTATGGCTCATGGCCAGCCCCTCCTCCCGCCGCGTCCGGGGCGTGGCCCGGGTCCTGCGACTTCTCGCGAGCCGCACGTCGGTGCTCGAGCCGGAGATCGAGGGGCTCGCCCAGCACGTCTTCCCCGGGGCCATCTGCCTGGACGTCGGCGCCGAGTACGGGCTGTACACCATCGGCCTCGCCGCCCTAGCCGGATCGTCGGGCAGAGTCGTTGCGTTCGAACCGAATCCGTCGCTCGCCCGCTGGTTGCGCATCGTCTCCCGCGTGCTGCGCACCCCCCGCGTGACCATCGCGAACACCGCCCTCGGTGACGCGGTCGGCTGGACCGAACTGTCCGTGCCGCGCCGCAAATTCCTCCCGGTGCACGGCCGCGCGTTCATCGTGGCCGGTGCCTCCGGCGAGGGTGCGAACACCGAGTTCTCCTCGTCTCGACACCGCCACGTCCGGATGGAGACGCTGGACGAGGTGTGTCGAGCGCGGGGTATGGAGCGAGTGGACTTCGTCAAGGCCGACGTCGAGGGCGCGGAGCTCGCCGTTCTGCACGGCGGCATCGAGGTTTTGAAGAACTCGCAGCCGACCCTGCTGCTCGAGATCGATCAGCGCCACCTCGATCGATACGACCGCCGCGCCGAGGACGTCGTCGATGTCGTTCTCGCGCAGGGCTACTCGATGCACGTGTGGCGCGGCGCCAGGTGGACACCCGTGTTCGAGATCGACATCGAGTGCCGCAACTACCTTTTCGTCCCGCCGGATTCCGGGAGCGTCGGAGCGGGAGTGAACGCCACCAGCACGCACACCGCGGCGGGAACGATCGCGAATCCCAGCACCACGGGGACGTAACTGTCGAACACGTCGCGGCCGAGGGACAACGCCACCGGTCCGAACGCCGTGGACCCGACGCTGATCATCGTGGCGACACCGCGAATCGCGCCGATGTGCGCGGTCCCGAAGTAGTGGGCGTAGGCCGCCGCCTCGACGGCGCGAATGGATCCGCCGGCCAACCCCAGAATCAGCCCGTAGACGACGGCCAGGAATCCGGGCTCGATCAGCGGGATGGAGACCAGCGCCGCACACAGCAACGCCATCGAGATCGCCACGCCGAGCTTGGGTGCGATCCGATCGGCGAGTGCACCGAGCGCGAGCGTGCCGATCAACCCGGCCACGGTCTGCGGGATGAAGTTCGCGGCCGCCGCGGTGGCGCTGAGACCCTGCTCCCCCAACAGCGAGATCTGATGGAAAGCGACTGCAGTGCTGAGCATCCCGGACGCGGCGAGCCCCGACGCGATGGCCCAGAACATCAGCGTGCGCATCGCGGCGCGGACGGTCCACACGTCGCCCCGAGCGTCGGCGTCGGTGCTGCCGAGGTCCGCGACGCCGAGGGACCCCGGCGTGGAGACCGGCACCTCGATCGCGCGCGGCGCCCGACGCGGCGAGGTGGACCGCAGTCCGAGCAACGCGACCGGAATCACGATGACCCACACCGCGATCGCCTCGTATCGCCACACGGCGTCGATACCGTGCGAGGCGACCAGACGCTCGAGGAGCACCGGCGCGAGGGAGATTCCCGCGGATCCCGCCGCGGCGGTGATGCCCAGGGCCAAGCCACGTCGCTTGGTGACGTGCACGGCCACGGCGGTCGTCGCCGCCAGGCCCAGGGCCCCCTGGCCGGCCATGCGGATCCCGACGAACCCCGCGGTCAGGCCGTAGACGTCGGTGGCGACGCTCAACCCCATCAGCACCGCGCCGAAGATCGCGCCGATCACGGCCATCACGGCGCGGACGCCGTACCGATCCAACGCGCGGCCGACGAACGGCATCGCGGCCGCCCCGCCGAGGGTGCCGACGAGGTAACTCAACGACAGTTCGGTGCGCGAGATGCCGAGCTCGGCGATCAGCGGATCGGTGAAGACCGAGATCGCGGCGGTCTGACCGGGGGCGGTCATGATGGACGCCACGCTCGCCATGGCGACGATCAGCCACGGCGAGGTGGCCCGCGCGGACGGCGCGGAGGTGTGGGTGGTCATGTGGTCCCGTTCATCGCGAACATCAGTGTTCCGTGGACAGGTTTCCGGTCAACCGCAGGTGCCGCGCCGCCGATTCGTCGTCAAGCCCGGTGATCTCCGCGTGCTTGCCCTTCGAGGCGTACTTCTGGGTGACGGCGTCGAGCGCCGCGACCGTGGAGGCGTCCCACACGTGGGCTCCGCTGAGATCGATGATCACGTTCTTCGGGTCACCCGAGTAGTCGAACCGGTACACCAGATCGTTGCTCGAGGCGAAGAACAGTTCACCGCTGACCCGGTAGACGCGGGTGTCGACCGATCCGTCGTGGTTCGCATCCTCGTCCGACACCTTGGTGACCGTGGTGAGGTGGGCGACGCGGCGGGCGAACAGCACCATCGCGGTCAGCACGCCGACCACCACGCCGTACGCCAGGTTGTGCGTCGCCACGGTGACCACGACGGTCACCACCATGACGGTGGTTTCGCTCTTGGGCATGCGGCGCAACGTCTTCGGGCGCACGCTGTGCCAGTCGAACGTGCCGATCGCCACCACGATCATGACCGCGGCGAGGGCTCCCATGGGGATCAGCGCGACGACGTCGCCGAGTCCGACGACGAGGACCAGCAGGAACATACCGGCCATGAAGGTCGAGATCCGGGTGCGGGCACCGGACGCCTTGACGTTGATCATGGTCTGGCCGACCATCGCGCACCCTCCCATGCCGCCGAAGAAGCCGGTGATGACGTTGGCCGCGCCCTGGCCCCAGCTCTCGCGCGTCTTGTTCGAGTGGGTGTCGGTGACGTCGTCGACGAGCTTCGCCGTCAGCAGCGACTCGAGGAGACCGACGATGGCCATCGCGATGGCGAACGGGGCGATGATCTGCAGGGTCTCGAGCGTCAGCGGAACGTCGGGCAGGAACAGCGACGGCAGGCTGTCGGGCAGTTCGCCCTCGCCCCCGACGTTGGGAACGTTCCACGCGAAGGTCACCGTCGCGGCGGTCAGCAGCACGATCGCGACCAGTGGCGCGGGGACCACCGAGGTGATTCTGGGGAGACCGAACATGATGACCAGACCGACCGCGACCATGGGATACACCAGCCACGGCACCCCGATCAGGACGGGGAACTGGGAGGTGAAGATGAGAATCGCCAGTGCGTTCACGAAGCCGACCATGACGCTACGAGGGATGAACCGCATCAGCTTCGCCACACCGAGGACGCCGAAGAGGACCTGCAGGATGCCGGCGAGGATGACGGTCGCGATGAAGTAGTCGAGCCCGTACTCGCGGGCGACCGGGGCGATGACCAGCGCGATGGCACCGGTCGCCGCCGAGATCATCGCGGGACGGCCGCCCAGGAAAGCGATCGACACGGCCATGGTGAAGGACGCGAACAATCCGATGCGCGGATCGACACCCGCGATGATGGAGAAGGCGATGGCCTCGGGGATGAGCGCGAGTGCCACGACGAGACCGGCGAGGATCTCGGTCTTCAATCGCCGGGGGGACCTGAGTGCATCGAGCACGGTGTGCTCGCTCTCCGTCACCTCGTGAGGCATCGGTGAGTCGTATCCGCTCTGTGTCGTCAAGGCGGTTCCTTTCCACTGTTCGGCGCCGCACGAACAGGCAGGCGCGCACCATCGACCGCTGGTGGCGGGTGGTCGCATCGCTGCGACCGAGGGAAGATTGCGCGGAGCCCGGACGGGCATCTCGCGGTTCACGCACGGGCGTGACGACCAAGGACGAGAACGAACTCTACTCTTACGCAACTGTAGAGTCGAAGCAACCTGCGGTTGCGCCGTGTGACCGAACGCACCTGTGCGCCGTCGCTGGTAGAACCCGCGCACGACCGAGACGAAAATCTCCCGTAGCGTAAGACTAATGTCGAGAACTTCACGCCCGCGCAGATCCGCTTCCCCCACGCGAAATCCGGACATCACCGCACCGGCGAGCGGCACCCTTCGAGTGATCGCCACCGGCGGACTCGGCGAGATCGGTCGCAACATGACCGTCTTCGAGTTCGAAGGGAAGTTGCTGATCGTCGACTGCGGCGTCCTCTTCCCCGAGGAGCACCAGCCCGGTGTCGACGTCATCCTTCCCGACTGGAGCTTCATCCGGCACCGGCTCGACGACATCGTCGCGATCGTCCTGACGCACGGTCACGAGGACCACATCGGCGGTGTCCCCTACCTCCTCCGCGAACGCGGCGACATCCCGGTCATCGGGTCTCGGTTGACGCTGCAGTTCCTCGCGGCCAAGTTCGACGAGTTCAAGGTCTCCACCAAGCTCGTCGAGGTCGTGGCCGGCGAGAGCCGCACGGAGGGCCCCTTCGGCCTGGAGTTCCTCGCCGTCAACCACTCCATTCCGGACGGCCTGGCGATCGTCCTGCGCACCGGAGCGGGTGTCGTGCTGCACACCGGTGACTTCAAGATGGACCAGTTCCCGCTCGACAACCGCATCACCGACCTTCGTGGATTCGCCCGGCTCGGGGACGAGGGCCTGGACCTCCTCCTCGTCGACTCCACCAACGCCGACGTTCCCGGCTTCGCCGTCTCCGAACGCGACCTGAACCCGGCCATCGAGCAGGTGTTCCGTGAGACCGACGGGCGCGTCATCGTCTCGAGTTTCGCCAGCCACATCCACCGCATCCAGCAGGTTCTCGACGCCGCCCACGCCCAGGGCCGCAAGGCGGCGTTCGTCGGGCGCTCGATGGTGCGGAACATGAAGATCGCCATGGACCTCGGTTACCTCACCGTTCCCGACGGTCTCGTGGTCGAACTGCCGAAGCTTCGCGGACTGCCCGCGCGTAAGATCACGCTGATCTGCACCGGGTCTCAGGGCGAGCCGCTGGCGGCGCTGTCTCGGATGGCCTCCGGGGAACACCAGATCGAGGTCGGCCAGGGCGACACGGTCCTGATGGCCAGCAGCCTCATCCCCGGCAACGAGAACGCGATCTACCGCGTCATCAACGGGCTCACCGACAAGGGCGCCCGCGTGGTGCACAAGGGGAACGCGAAGGTGCACGTGTCCGGTCACGCGAGCGCCGGTGAACTCGTGTACTGCTACAACATCCTGGAACCCCACAACGTTCTTCCGGTCCACGGCGAGGCTCGACACCTGCGGGCCAACGCCGATCTGGCCATCCGTACCGGCGTTCCGCGCGAGCGGGTCCTGATCGCGGACAACGGCGATGTCATCGACCTCTCACAGGGCGTCGCCCAGATCACCGGCAAGGTCCCGGTCGGCCTGGTCTACGTCGACGGCAAGACCACCGGCGTCCTGACCGAGACCACGCTCGACGAGCGTCGTTCGCTCGGCGCCGACGGTGTCCTCACGGTCATCGTCATCGTCGACCCCGACACCGGCCTGCTGGTCGACGACGTCGACTTCATCGCCAAGGGCTTCACCCACGACAAGAACGCCTTCAACCCGCTGGCCAAGATCATCGCGAAGGCACTCGAACGCGAGAGCGCCAAGACCGCCGCATCGACGGGCGCCATCGAGGCGTCCGTGGTCCGCGAGACCACGCGGTGGTCCAAGGGAACCCTCGGCCGGCAGCCGCTCGTGGTGCCGGTCGTCGTCGACGGCTAGACGGTCCGCCCGGCGGCTCGGCGCAGGAGCCGCGCCGTCGGCGCAGCCGGGACCTCGGCGACGCGCGGCCGCGCCGGAAACTCGGCGACGCGCGGCCGCGCCGGGATCTCAGCGACGCGCGGCCGCGCCGCGGGACGCGAGGACCTCGGTGAGTTCCTCGGCGTAGGCGAGGTGGCGGCGCAGGGTGTCGCAACTCTCGGTGGCCTTGGTGTGGCATTCGCGGACGAACGTCTCGGCCGCATCGCGCTCGTCGTCGGAGGAACTCGGATCGTCGAGAGTGTCGAGGGCCTCGATCAGATTCTTCATCTCGGCGAGGGTGAACTCGAGGGGCTTCATGCGCCGGATCACCAGCAGCCGCTCGACGTCGTCCTCGGTGTACAGGCGAAATCCGCCACTGGAGCGGGCGGACGGGGTCACCAGACCGATGTCGTCGTAGTGCCGGACGGTTCGGACGGAGAGCTCCGTGCGCTGCGCGACCTGGCCGATCTGCATGTGCAGCCGATCGTCCGCCGTCATAGGTGATCCTCCCTCGCTGCTCCGGCGCGGCGCATGCATCCGCTGCCCTCGCCCGAACCACTGTAGTCGCGACGGCGGCGCCGTCCCGACGCCGATCGCGCGATGTGCGGTCCCGCGAACCCTACTGTTACGTTAAGGACGATTTGCGCGGACAGTGAGAATGGTGAGCGGCCACGGTGCCGCGCACCGTTTTCCGTTCGCCCGACCGAGGAGACACCCGCGTGCCCACCCCTGCCTTGTTCACCGCGGAAACCGGTGCCCGCCGCAGCCGAATCGCGGCGATCGTCCTGGTCGGCGCCGCGTCCGTGCTCACCGGCCTCACCACGGTCTACTTCATGTACCTCGGGTTCGCGAGAGATCAGATCGACCTCGCGGTCTTCCAGGACGCCGGCGCCGCGTACCTGAACAACTTCCCGCTGTACTCCGAGGACTTCCCGACGCGGTCCGGCCTGCGCTTCATCTACGCGCCCATCGCCGCGGTGCTGTTCGCGCCCATGACGCTGCTGAGCACGGTGAACCTCCAGATTCTGTGGGCCGCGCTGAACATCGCCCTGGTGTGGTGGGTCCTGGCCATCGTGCTCCGCCGCCTCGGTGTCGCCCGCCCGTTCCTCGTCGCGGTCGCCGCGCTGGGTGTCGCCCTGATGCTCGAACCGGTGCGGTCGAACTTCCTCTTCGGCCAGATCAACATCGTGCTGATGGCGCTGGTCGTGGCCGACTGCGTCGGCGTGGTGCCGCGGCGGCTGCGCGGTGTCGCCACGGCCGTGGCCGCGTCGATCAAGATCACCCCGGCCGCCTTCGGACTGTTCTTCCTGGTCAAACGCGACTTCGCGTCCATCGTGCGCGCGATCGTGACCGTCGCCGTCGTGGCGGCCGTCGGATTCGTGCTGCTGCCCGCCGCCTCCGTGTACTTCTGGACCACCGAGTTCTTCTCCACCGACCGCGGCGGCGGACACGCGTTCACCCGGAACCAGGCCATCACGGGCCTGATCGCGCGCCTGGGTATCGAGGGAAACCTCAAGACGATTCTCTGGGTGGTGGCCGCCGCACTGGTGGTGGCCGCTGCGGCCTGGTCCGCCCACCGCTTCGCCCGCGCCGGTGAGCCGATCGTCGCCCTCGCCGTCGTCGCCCTCGCCTCGCTGCTCGCGGCGCCGTTCGCCGTCACCCATCACTGGGTCTACGTCGTTCTGCTCGTCCCGCTCGCCATCGCCCCGCAGTACCGCCGGTGGCGCCCGCTCCTCTTCGCGGCGATCGCGGTGTTCGTCATCGCGCCGCACTCGGTGCTCAACGGCATCGACGACACCGACGGGTGGTTCGAGGTCACCGTGCGTCAGATCGTCGGCAACGGTCAGTGCCTCATGGGCATCGTGCTGATGATCGCCGCCGTCCTGGCGGCCCGCACCCGTCGGACGCCCGTCGAATCCGCCCCGGCGGACCCGGTGTCGGCGGCCGCCTGACGCTCCGGCGGCCGAGTTGTTCACCCGCTCGCAAACTGAGCGTGGAATAACGTGTCGTCACCGTCGTGAATCGAGCTGTCGTCACCCGAGAGGCCGCCCTACGTGTCATCGCCCATCCCCGAGGAGTACCTGCGCTCCCCGCTCGCGGCACCCGAACGCACCCTCGTCGACGTGCTGCGCGAGACCGCCGATCGCTATCCGGATGCCCCCGCGATCGACGACGGCGACACCACCATCGGCTACGCGGAACTGCTGGTCAACATCGACGAGGGCGCCCAGTGGCTCTCGCGGCACGGCGTGTGCGCGGGCGATCGCGTGGGCGTGCGGATGCCGTCGGGCAGCTACTCGCTGTACGCCGCGATCCTGTCCGTCATCGCCGCGGGAGCCGCGTACGTGCCGGTGGACGTCGACGATCCGGACGAGCGCGCCGATCTGGTGTTCTCCGAGGCCGGGGTCACCGCGATCATCGCCGACGACGGCGTGGTCACCACCGATCGACCGGGCACCGGACGGCCCGTGGGCCACCCCGGGCCCGACGACGACGCCTGGGTGATCTTCACGTCGGGATCCACCGGCAAGCCCAAGGGCGTCGCGGTGAGCAACCGCAACGCCGCGGCCTTCGTCGACGCCGAGGCCCGGTTGTTCCTGCAGGACCGACCGATGGCCCCCGGCGATCGGGTACTGGCCGGACTCTCGGTCGCCTTCGACGCGTCGTGCGAGGAGATGTGGCTGGCGTGGCGCAGCGGCGCGTGCCTGGTCCCCGCACCGCGCTCGCTCGTGCGCAGCGGCATGGATCTCGGTCCCTGGTTGGTGGCGCGCGACATCTCGGTGGTCTCCACCGTCCCCACCCTCGCCGCCCTGTGGCCGCGCGAGGCGCTCGAGGACGTGCGACTGCTCATCTTCGGCGGTGAGGCGTGCCCGCCGGATCTGGTCGAACGCCTGGCGGTACCGGGCCGCGAACTGTGGAACACCTACGGCCCCACCGAGGCGACGGTCGTCGCGTGCGCCTCGCTGATGGACGGACGCGGACCGGTGCGCATCGGGCTGCCGCTCGACGGGTGGGATCTGGCCGTCGTCGGTCCGGACGAGCAGCCCGTCGCCGTCGGTGAGGTCGGTGAACTGGTGATCGGCGGCGTCGGGCTCGCGCGGTACCTCGACCCCGAGAAGGACGCCGAGAAGTACGCTCCGATGCCGTCGCTGGGGTGGGACCGGGCCTATCGCAGTGGTGATCTGGTGCGCCTCGAACTCGAGGGGCTGCTGTTCCAGGGACGCGCCGACGATCAGGTCAAGGTCGGTGGCCGCCGCATCGAACTCGGCGAGGTCGACAACGCGCTGCAGGCCCTGCCGGGCGTCGGCGGAGCGGCGGCCGCGGTGCGCACCACCGGCTCCGGCACCCCGGTCCTCGTCGGGTATCTCGTCAGCACCGACCCCGCGTTCGACCTGAATCGGGCCAGAGAGATTCTGGCCGAACAACTTCCGGCCGCCATGGTTCCTCGCCTGGCGCTCGTCGACGAGTTGCCCACCCGCACGTCGGGCAAGGTCGACCGCACGGCCCTCCCCTGGCCGCTGCCCCGCGCACACGCCGAGGATCCCGCCGCCGGAGACGAGTTGACGGGCACCGCGGCGTGGGTCGCGCAGGTGTGGACCGACGTCCTCGGTACCGAGATCACCTCCGCCGACGCCGACTTCTTCGGCGTCGGGGGTGGCTCGCTGTCGGCGGCCCTCCTGGTGACCCGGCTCCGGGAGAAGTACCCGGAGATCACCGTCGCCGACCTCTACGACCATCCCCGGCTCGGATCCCTGGTGGATCTGCTCGTCTCGCTCGCGCCCTCCGCCGCGGTGGTGACCCGCGTCGTCGAACCCACCCCGCGGCGGGCGCAGGCGATGCAGATCCTCGCCACGCTCCCGCTCACCACCCTCACCGGGCTGCAGTGGGTGATCTGGCTCGGGGTTCTCGCCAACGTCGCGTCGTGGGTCACGCCCCTCCCGTGGTTGCCGACGCTGTCGTGGTGGTGGATCGCCGTCGGCTACGTGTTCTGTGTGACCCCGCTCGGACGCATGGCCGTCTCGGTCGCCGGAACCCGAATTCTCATGCGCGGCATCACCGAGGGCCGCTATCCCCGCGGCGGATCCGTCCACCTGCGGTTGTGGACGGCGAACCGCCTGGTCGACGCCAGCGGCGCCTCGAACATCTCCGGCGCACCGTGGATGGTGCACTACGCGCGAGCTCTCGGCGCGTCGGTGGGCCACGACGTCGATCTGCACACCCTCCCGCCCGTCACCGGATTGCTGACGCTCGGCGACGGGTGTTCCATCGAACCCGAGGTCGATCTGAACGGGTACTGGGTGGACGGCGACGTCGTCCACATCGGAGCCGTCGAGGTGGGCGCAGGCGCGTCCGTGGGCGCGCGGTCGACGCTGCTGCCCGGCGCCAAGGTGGGCAAGCGCGCGGAGGTCGAAGCGGGCTCCGCCGTCTCCGGCAAGGTCAAGGCCGGACAGCTGTGGGGCGGCTCCCCCGCCGCCAAGATCGGCCGCGCCCAGCACGCCTGGCCCGTGGAGGCACCGCCCCGCGGGCGGGCGTGGTTCCCCGTCTACGCGTTCACGTCGCTGCTGCTGTCGGGACTTCCCCTGCTGTCCATCGGCGTCGGGTTGCTCTCGGTGGGCTGGGTGATCGCGAGCGCGCGGACGCTGCCGGGGGCCCTCGGACTCGGACTCGCCGTCGTTCCCGTCGCCACACTCGTCGCCCTGGGCGTCTTCGCCCTCGTCACCCTCGTGTCCGTGCGGCTCCTCGGCGTGGGCATCGCCCCCGGGTACCACGCCGTCCGCAGCCGGATCGGATGGCAGGTCTGGGCCACCGAGCGACTGATGGACAGCGCCCGCACCTTCCTGTTCCCGCTCTACGCGTCGATGCTCACCCCGGGATGGCTGCGCCTGCTGGGGGCGAACATCGGCAAGGACGTCGAGGCGTCGACCGTGCTGATGGTTCCCAAGTTCACCACCGTCGGCGACGGGGCGTTCCTGGCCGACGACACGATGATCGCCAGTTACGAGCTCGGCGGCGGCTGGATGATGCTCGGCGAGGCCAAGGTGGGCAAGCGGGCGTTCCTGGGCAACTCCGGGATGGCCGCGGCCGGTCGGCGCGTGCCGAAGAACGGCCTCGTCGCGGTGCTCTCGGCGGCGCCGGCGAAGGCGAAGTCCGGATCGTCGTGGCTGGGCAGCCCGCCCGTCAAGCTGCGCCGGGCGCCGAACTCGTCCGACACCTCCCGCACCTTCGAACCGGCCCGACGCCTCAAGATCGCCCGCGGCGTCGTCGAGACCTGTCGCCTGGTGCCGGTGATGGTCTCCTTCGCCATCGGATTCGCCGTTCTCGTGGCGCTGACCGCACTGGCGTCGTCGGTCGGCTACTGGGCGGCCGCTCTGCTGAGCGGGGTGGTGCTCCTCGTCGCCGGCGCCGTCGCCGCGGGCGCGTCCGCGGTCGCGAAGTGGTCGCTGGTCGGACGCATCGGCGCGGTGGAGCACCCGCTCTGGAGTTCGTTCGTGTGGCGCAACGAGGTCGCGGACACCTTCGTGGAGATGGTGGCCGCCCCGTGGTTCGCCCGCGCGGCCGAGGGCACCGCCGTCCTCAACGTGTGGTTGCGGTGGCTCGGCGCGGACATCGGACGGGGCGTCTGGTGCGAAACGTACTGGTTGCCGGAAGCCGACCTGATCACGCTCGCCGACGGCGCCACCGTGAATCGAGGGTGCGTTGTGCAGACTCACCTCTTCCATGATCGGATCATGAGCATGGACACGGTCAGCCTGGGCGCGGGCGCAACTCTCGGACCGCACTGTGTCGCCCTGCCCGCCGCGGGGATCGGAGCCGGCGCCACCGTCGGTCCGGCGTCGTTGGTGATGCGCGGAGACACGGTGCCGGAGTCCAGTCGGTGGCAGGGCAACCCCATCGCTCCATGGTCGTCCGAGCGGTGAGCCCGTCGACCGCGCGCCGACGTGACGACACCGATCCCCCCATCGACTCGTACCTTCCGCAGAACGGCAACCGCGGATACTCCGTGGACCGATACGACCTGGACCTCGAGTACAAGGTCAGCTCCAATCGGTTGGCCGGCAAGGCCGTCGTGACGGCCACGACCCTGCGGCCGCTGGAGCGGTTCTCGCTGGACTTCGGTCCCGCGCTGTCCGCGTCGAAGGTGACCGTGGCCGGGATGCGCGGGGTCAAGTTCTCCCACCGCGGCGGCAAACTGACCGTGACGATGCCCCGGGCGCTGCAGTCCACCGAGCCGCTCGTGGTCACGGTGGCGTACAACGGAAACCCGGCGCCCATCCGCAGCGTGTGGGGCGAGGTCGGTTGGGAGGAACTCACCGACGGTTCCCTGGTCGCGAGTCAGCCGAACGGCGCCGCATCCTGGTACCCGTGCGACGATCATCCGAGTTCCAAAGCAGCGCATCGGATCTCGATCACCACGGACTCGCCCTACCACGTCGTGTGCAACGGCGAACTGATCGACAAGACCGTCAGGTCCTCCCGCACCACGTGGGTCTACGAACAGTCCGAACCGATGGCGACGTATCTCGCCACCGTGCAGATCGGCCAGTACGTCGTGCACCGGGTCGCCGACTCGCCCGTGCCCATCGACGCCGTGCTGCCGGCGCGATTGCGCCGCACCTTCGACCACGATTTCGGTCGCCAGCAGGAGATGATGGCCACCTTCGTCGACCACTTCGGCCCGTATCCGTTCGCGGCCTACTCCGTGGTGGTCACCGACGACGAGCTCGAGATCCCCATCGAGGCGCAGGGCCTGTCCACCTTCGGCGCCAACCACTGCGACGGCCGCCGCGGGTACGAGCGTCTCGTCGCGCACGAGTTGGCGCACCAATGGTTCGGCAACAGCGTCACCATCGGCCGATGGCGCGACATCTGGCTGAACGAGGGCTTCGCGTGCTACTCGGAGTGGATCTGGTCCGAGAACTCCGGCGGTGCCACCGCCCACACCGAGGCCACCCGGCACCATGCTCGATTGTCCTCGCTGGCACAGGATCTCGTGCTGTCGGACCCCACCCCCGAGATCATGTTCGACGACCGGGTCTACAAGCGCGGCGCCCTGGCCCTGCACGCGCTGCGGCGCACGATCGGGGACGACGCCTTCTTCGGCCTCCTCCGCGAGTGGACCTCGACCTTCCGGCACTCCACCGTGATCACGTCGGATTTCGTCGATCTCGCCGTGCGGCAAGGCAGTTCGCACGAGTTCTGGGATGCGTGGTTGAACGAACCGCGATTGCCGGACCTACCCTGACGGCAGGTTCGCGCGCGAGTTCCTCGCCACCACCAGGGCCGACGCCAGGGCCAGAACCGCTCCGGCGACGAACAGCACCGGGTACCCGAGATACTGCGGGAACTCCTGCACCAAGAACGCGAGGATCGCGGGAACGGCGAAGCCGAGGTAGGTCACCGAGTAGAAGACCGCGGTGAGCCCGGCCAGATCGCGCGGCCCGGCGATGCGCTGCACCTCCTGCAGCCCCGAGACCATCGCCATGCCGTATCCGCACCCCAGCACGGCGGACGCCAGCAGCGCGAGAGGAATCGTCAACTCGCTCGCCGCGACCGACGCCAGCAGCATGCCCACGACGACGATGCCCAGTGCCACCAGGACCGCACGCGCGCTCACCGGGGAGTCGATGCGGCGGCCGAGCGACTGGATCGCGAAACCGAAGCCGAGACCCACCACGCACATCAACGCGGAGAACGCGATCGGCGCGGAGCCGACGGACTCGGCCATCAGGGCCGGCAGCACCGCGTAGGCGATGCCCGCGGCTCCGAACACCCACGGCGCCACCGGCAGCACGACGGTCAGGAAGCGGCGGTGGCTCGCGGACGGGATGCGCAGATCGCTCGCCAGGGAGTTGCGGTCGGTGGCGTCGGGTCGGCAGGTCTCGGGAACCCGCAGCATCGCGACCACCGCGGCGAGCGCGAGCACGGCGTGCAGTGCGTAGGGCAGCACCTCGCGCCACGGCGCCCACTGCGCCAGCACCCCGGCGACACCCGCACCGATACCGAATCCGGCGGTGAGCGACATCGCCGCCCGGCGCGCACCCGCGCCGGGAGAGCCTGCGGCGCCGGACAATTCCTTCACCCAGCTGCCGCCGACGGCCATACCCAGTCCGAGGGCGATGCCGCTGAGCACCCGCCCGGTGACCAGCAGGGCGGCCGAGTGCGCGCCCACCGCGATGACCACCGAACCCGCGGCGGCGATCGCCGGGGCGGGGAGCATGAGGGGCCGACGACCGAAGCGGTCCGACAGCGGACCGCCGATCAGCAACGCCGGGACGATGCCGACGACGTAGGCGAAGAGGAACGCGTCGACCACCACCGGGGAGAAGCCGTAGCCGTCCCGGTACATCACGAGAAGCGGGGTGAACTCGTTTCCGCCGTACGCCACCGCGAGCATGCCGAGCGCGACGGCAACCCATCCCCCGGTTCGCGTGGTCGGTGTGGTCCGCACCGCTGCAGAGGTTCTCATCGTTGTCAGTCCTGTCCGGCGCGGGGCAATCCGTGCACCCGGGCCATGTGGTCGATCAGAGCCGCGTCGTATCCCGCGACGTCGGCCTGCTCGACGAGATCGGTCAACCGCGTGTGGTCGTCGACGATCGACGACAACGCGGCGGGGTTGCGCGCCACGGAGCTGGCGGTCATGCGCCGCTGCCGGTCGCGCAGACCCGCGTAGAAGGTGGACAGCAGGGGGTTGTCCCCGCGTCGGACCACGATGGTGTGGAAGTCGGCGTCCTCGGCCGCGAAGGCCGCGGCGTCACCGGCGTCGGCGAGGGTTCGCTGCCTCGCCAACGAGTCGCGCATCTCGGCCGTGGCCGCTGCGCACGCCGCGGGGTCTGCGGCGAACGCGGCCAGCGAGCCGGTTTCCACCAGTCGCCGGGCGGCGACGAGGTGCGCTGCTTCACCCGGAGCGACGGGCACGATCAGTGCGCCCCGCTTGGGGTAGAGCCGCATCCATCCCTCGGCGGCGAGACGCAGAAACGCCTCGCGCACGGGGGTGCGGCTGGTTCCGGTGCGCTCGGCGATCAGCCCTTCGCTGATCAACTCCCCGCCCGGCAGGTCGCCGGTGACGATGAGCTCCTTCACCTCTCCGTAGACCCGGTCTGCCGAGGACGGTTCGGTGTTGCGCACAACTTGTATCTAAGCAGAAGGGTAGCAGTGGTCCAAGGTGGTGTGCGCTACCGCACAGCAGCCGGCGCCTGTGCCCGCCCCGACCCATCCGCACAGCGCCCAGCAGCCCGCACAGGTCGTGGCCTGTGCGGGCTGCCGAGGTGTGTGCGGTTACCGGGTGGAGTGAGTGCCCGGCGAGTCCCCGCTACGCGAAGATCGCGGGATCGAGGTCCAGCGTCGTGCGGTCCATCGCGGCGAGCAGATCGAACTGCGGGCCGATCTTGGGCAGCTCGTAGCGGAAGAAGTACTGCGCCGCGAGCCGCTTGCCCTCGTAGAACGCGCCCTCCTGATCGCCGACCGCGACGAGCTGGTCGAGCCACAACCACGCCACCACGATGTGACCCACCGCTTCGAGGTAGGCGGACGAGTTGGCCAGCGCTGCATCGGGATCGCCCGGACCCCAGACGATGCCGGTCACCTCGACCATGCGGTCCACCGCGGCGCGCAGCGCGTCCACGTATTCGGTCGAACCCGACGCGGACGAACCCGCAGCCGACGACAACGTCCCCTCGATCGCCTCGACCAGCAGCCCGAGGCCCTTGCCACCGCCCGCGATCACCTTGCGACCCAACAGGTCCAGACCCTGAATGCCGTTGGTGCCCTCGTGGATCGGGTTCAGCCGGTTGTCCCGGTAGAACTGCTCGACGTTGTAGTCGCGGGTGTAGCCGTAGCCGCCGTGCACCTGAATGGCGAGGTCGTTCGCCTCCAGGCACCACTGCGACGGCCACGCCTTGGCGATCGGGGTCAGCACGTCGAGCAGGAAACCCGCCTTCGCCGCCGACTCCTCCTCACCCGTCGCCTGCTCGTCGACCAGCTTCGAGCAGTACAGGCCCAGCGCCAGCCCGCCTTCCGCGTACGCCTTCTGCGCGAGCAGCATTCGCCGCACGTCCGGGTGATCGATGATGGGGACCTGCGCCGCGGACGGATCCTTGTCGCCCACGGGACGGCCCTGAGCGCGGTCCTTCGCGTACGCGACCGAGTGCAGGTAGCCGGTGTAGCCGAGCGCGGTCGCACCCATACCGACGCCGATGCGCGCCTCGTTCATCATCTTGAACATGTAGAACAAGCCCTTGTGCGGCTCGCCGACCAGGTAGCCGACCGCGCCGCCCTTCTCGCCGAACGCGAGCAGGGTGTTGGTGGTGCCCCGGTACCCCATCTTGTGGTTGAGCCCCACCAGGTTCACGTCGTTGCGCTCGCCCAAGGTGCCGTCCTCGTTCACCAGAGTCTTGGGCACCACGAACAGCGAGATGCCCTTGACGCCGGCGGGAGCATCGGGCAGCTTCGCGAGCACCAGGTGGACGATGTTGTCCCCGAGCTCGTGATCGCCACCCGAGATCCACATCTTCGTCCCCGTCACCGCGTACGACTGAACACCGCTCGACCGGCCTCCGGCCTGCCCGTCCTCCCGCGGCACGGCCTTCGTGGTGATGTAGGCCAGCGACGACCCCGCACCGGGCTCGGACAGGCACATCGTGCCGTGGAAGCGCCCCTCGAGCATCGGGCGCACGTAGGCGTCGATGATCTCCGAGGTGCCGTATTCCACCAAGAGATTGGCGTTGGCCATCGTCAGGAACGGATAGGTGGCCGTTCCGGTGTTGGCGGCCTGGAACCACAGCAACGACGCGCGCGCCACCGTGGCCGGGAGCTGCATCCCGCCGAGGGATTCGTCGAACTGGCCCGCGACCAATCCCGATTCGTTGAACACCTTCAATGCCGCGGCCACCTCGGGAATGAGAACGACCTTTCCGTCCTCACCGACGTGCGGCTCGTTGGCATCCGCCTTCTTGTTGTGGGGCGCGAAATGCTTGACGGCGATCTGCTCGCTCAGTTCCATCACCGCGTCGAACGTCTCGCGGGAGTGTTCGGAGAACCGTTTGCGCTCGGTCAGCGCCTCGACGTCGAGCCATTCGTAGAGCATGAATTCGAGGTCCCGGCGGGACAGGACGAGATTGGCGGGAACTTCGGCAGCTGCGGACATGACTCGAGAGTAATACCGTTCTTCACCCGTCCGCTTCCAGATCCAACAGTTGCCTCTTCGCGGATTCGCCCCCGGCGTAGCGACCCATCGACCCGTCCGAGCGCACCACGCGGTGGCACGGGATCAGCAGGGGAAGCGGATTGGTGGCGCAGGCGGTGCCGACGGCCCGTACGGCGCGAGGACTCGCCGTCCCCGACGCCACGGCCGCGTAACTGCGCGTCGCGCCGTACGGGATGGCTTCGAGCTGCGCGAGCACGTCACGACGAAAGCCCCGGGTTCGTAGGTCCAGCGACAGATCGAACGACGTTCGCGTCCCCGCGAAGTACTCGTCGAGCTGCCGAACCACCGGGTCCAGGCGGTTCGGTGCCCGGAGAACCCGGGGGCTGACCATCGCCGCCAGCTGCGCGAGCACCGCGTCGTGGTCCTGGACGGTGAACGCGACGCGCACCACCCCGGCCTCGGTCGACGCGAGCAGCAGATCGCCGATGGGCGAATCGACGACGCGGTACGCCACGTCGAGCAATCCGTCGCGCGCCGCGTCCGCGACCAGGCGTCGGTGCAGGTGTTCCAGGTGTTCGGTCACAGCAGATCGCTCCGGATTCGTCGCAGGGAGGCGATGCCGTCGGCGCACGCACGGCGGGCGGCATCGGGTGAGTTGCCGAGAAGGGTCGCCACCTCGGCGTGGGGCATTCCGGCGAGGTGGTGGTACGCGACCGCGAGTCGCTGCTTGTCCGGGAGCGTCGCCAGGGCCGCCCACAGGTCGCCGTGATCGCGATCGTGCACAGGTGTCTCGGGGATCCGCTCGGTGGGGCGGGGTCGGCGCGCGGCGGCTCGATGGATGTCGATCGCCTTGCGATGGGCGATGCGCACCAGCCAGGCCTGCACGTTCGCGTCGGGCGGGAGGTCGGGGTAGGCGCGCAGGGCGGCCAGGAAGGTCTCCGACCAGGCGTCGTCGGCGTCGACCGGACCCACGACGGCCCGGCACACCCGCAGCACGACGGCGCCGTGCGCGGCGACGACGGTCTCGAAGGGCAGCATCACGATCAGTAAACGCGTGGGAGGCCGACAACGTGAGACGCGAGTCAGTCCCGCGAACCGAGTGTGATGCCGCGGCCGATCAGCCACAGCTCCGGGTCGACGTGCCGACCGCCGGCGATGGTCTCGAAGTGCAGGTGCGGACCGGTGGAGTCACCGCGGTTGCCCATGGTCGCGATCTGCTGCCCCGCCACCACTCGTTGACCGGCGACGACGGTCATGGTGTCGATGTGACCGTAGATGGAGACGGTCCCGTCGTCGTGGCGCACCCGCACCCAGAGGCCGAAGCCCGCGGCCGGACCCGCCTCGATCACCTGACCGTCGGCGACGGAAAGGATGGGGGTGCCGATGGGTCCGGCGATGTCGATGCCGTTGTGCAACGTCCCCCACCGCGGGCCGAACGGCGAGGTGTACACCCCGCGGGCGGGCAGCGCGTAGTTGCCGATGCGCGCCCCGATCACGGCGGGCGGGAGCTCGAAGAGTCGGCGGTCCTTCTCCGACGCCGACGCCGCGTTCGACAGAATCGCGACGGCCGCCGCGTACTCCTCCTCCGCGCTCAGTCGATTCAGGCGGGAGATCTGCCGCAGCGGGTCGAGGTTGCGCTCGGATTCGGCGAGGAACCCCGGACGCAGGTCCACCACGCCCGACGCCGACGCGGCGATCGGCGCCGCGGCGGTGGGTCGAGACAGTTCGAACGCCAGGACGGCGAGTGCGAGCACCGCGACGATCGCCAGCGCCTGCACCGACACGGTGCGCACGGGGACGCGGCCGGACCCGGCGCGTGCGCGTAGCAGCGACAACCTCGTACCTTCCGCGAACCCGACGACTCTCCCGGCCGAACGTTACCGCCGGGTACGGCGCCACAGGGGCGAATCGCAACATGGCCGAATCGCAACATGGCCGAATCGCGAAGGCAGCACTCGGTCCGGGAGTCGCGTCAGTCCGGGAGCTTCAGCGGCGCGATGCGCTCGAACACGTCTCCGGGTCCCGGGTTGTCGGGGTGCGCGGCGCCGCCGAGGTGGTTCATCACGCCCCACACCGCGTTCAGCGCCGTCTGGATCGCCCCCTCGGCCCAGCCCGCGGTCCACGAGATGTCGTCACCGGCCAGGAAGATGCCGCGATGGCGCTCGTCCATGTCCTTCTGCACGAAGTGGGTGAACAGCCTCTCCTGATAGCGGTAGTGCCCCGGCAGGTTGGCCTTGAACGCTCCCATGAAGTGGCGTTCGGTCTCCCAGGACAGCGTGACCGGATCGGCGACGATGTGGCTGCGGAAGTCGACGCCCGGATAGATCTCCTCGAGCGAGCCGAGCACCAGTTCCGTGCGCTCCGCGGCGTCGAGCGGCAGCAGCTTGAGCGAATCGTCCGACCAGGTGTAGGACAGGCAGATCAGACCGGGCCGATCGTCGCCGTTGTCGATGAGATACGTTCCGCGACTGAGCCTGTCGGTCAGGGTCATGCTGACGACGTCGCGTCCGGTACGTGGATCGGTGTCCTTCCAGAACGGCCGGTCCACCAGAACGAACACCTTGGTCGAGCCCATGTAATGGGTGCGCTCGACGGCGGTCCAGTGATCGATGGGCAGCAGATCGTCGTCCGTGTCGATGGTGTTGAGCAGCATCCAGGACTGCGCGGTGACGACGACGGAGTCGAAGACCTCGGTGGTTCCCGACGCGTCGGTGACGGCGTAGCCGCTCCCGCGCCGCCGCACGGCGGTCACGGCCGGGCGGGGCGCACCGTCGTTCAGGGAGGCGACGGACGTTCCGACCGGCCAGTGTTCGGCGTCGGTCAACGCCTCGGACCACAGCCCCTCCGGCAACTGCGCGGAACCGCCGACGATGCCGCGGTGATGGTCGTCGGCCGCGGTCGCGACGACGCGCAGGATCTCGAGGATCGAGTTGGGAAAGTCGGTGTCCCATCCTCCGGTCCCGAAACCCACCTGCCCGAACAACTCTCGACGCCGGAACGACGCGAAGTGCTCCGATTGCGTGAGAAATCCGTAGAAGGTGGTGTCGTCGAGCCGCGGCACCAACTCGTTCCAGATCGCCTTGACGGCCGCGGCGTCGCGGCGGCGGATGGCGTCCTGCAGGGGAACCAGTTCGGAACGTTCTTCGAGGGTGCGCTGCCACGCCTCGGCGACGGCGGCGAACTCGTCGGGAAGGTCGTGCAGATGCTGTGCGTAGTGGCTGACGCCCTTGAGATCGATGACGGTGCTGGGGGTCACCTCGGCCAACGGGTTCGGAAACGGCGTGGTGCGCAGGCCGAGATGGTCGAGATAGTGGAAGAGCGTCGTCGACGACGGCGGAAAGCGCATCGCTCCCATCTCGGCGACCACGCCCGGGTGTCCGTCGAACGGCACCGACCGCATGCGCCCACCGATCGAACCCGCTTCGTACACCACGGGTTTCAGCCCCAGCCGCGCCAGTTCGCGCGCGGCGACGGTGCCCGAGAGGCCGGCGCCGATCACCGCGACCGCCGTGCCGTGTGCCGCCGCCGGAACGGAGCCGAGTCCTTCCTCGTGCGTGACGTAGTCGTCGTACGCGAAGGGGAAGTCCGGGCCGAACATGGTCAGCGGCTTCTCGTTCGGCTCGCCGACGGTGCTGTCCGGGGTGACGGGCGTGGTCATGCGGTGTCCTCGGTTTCGTGATTCGGCGCTTCGGGGTTCCGGGGTGCGGTTCGCTGGGATGCGGGTGTCCGGGATGCGGGTGTCTGGGGACGGACGGGGGCCCGGGTCGGCAGGCCGGGGGTGAGCACCCACAGCACCGTGGTGGGAACGGACGCCCGAAAGCTGTGGCGGCGGGTGGGATCGAAGGTGAAGGCGTCGCCGTCGCGCAGGGTCACCGGCTCGGAATGCTCGAACGCGACGGTCAGCTCGCCGGTGAGCACGTGTACGAAGGCGACGTCCGCGGGCAGTTCGTAGGCCTCGGCGCCGCTGCCGCCACCGGCGTCGATGTCCCCGCGCAGCACCTGCACGCGGCGTTCACCCGCCGGGGTGAGCAGGTGTTCGCGCTGCCCGGTTCCCCCGAAGTCGATCGGTGGGTACTCGCCCGCGCGCACCACGTCGCCGGCCGGAACGTCGTCGAAGAGCGAGCCGACGGGAACGTCCAGAGCCGAGCACAGGCGCACCAGGAGGGCGACGGACGCCGTGGCCCGACCGTTCTCGAGCTTGGAGAGATAGCCCTTGGTGACGCCGACGTCGTCCGCGAGGTCGGCGAGCGTCACCCGGCGTGCGGAACGCGCCGCGCGCAACCTCGATCCGGTACCCATGCCACGCATACTGCAGAAGATCGCCGCAGGAAACAAGTGTTGACAAGGAGAACGCGCGGAGGAAACCTGGAGTTCATGACCGACATCCGCGGCCCGCTCGACGCCTCCCGCCACCCCCGGTACACCGAGCCGTCGACCTTCGCGCGGCTACCGAGGCTCGACGAGGTCTCCCGTGCCGACGTGTCGATCCTGGGAATTCCGTTCGACTCCGGGGTGAGCTACCGGCCCGGTGCCCGCTTCGGACCCGGCCACATCCGGGCGTCGTCCAAGCTGCTGCGCCCCTACAACCCGGCGCTCGACGTCTCCCCGTTCGCCGCCCGTCAGGTGGCCGACGCCGGCGACATCGGGGTCAACCCGTTCGACATCACCGAGGCACTCACCACGGTCGAGGCCGCTGTCACCGATCTGCGCAGGGACGGCAGCACCGTGCTCACCCTCGGCGGCGACCACACGATCGCCCTGCCCATCCTGCGGGCGCTTCGTCGCGACCACGGACCCGTCGCCGTGCTCCACTTCGACGCGCACCTCGACACCTGGGACACGTACTTCGGTGCGCCGTTCACCCACGGAACGCCGTTCCGACGGGCGAGCGAAGAGGGTCTGATCGACCTCGAGCGCTCGCAGCACATCGGCATCCGCGGCCCGCTCTACGGCAAGAAGGACCTCGAGGACGACGCGATCCTGGGATTCCAGATCATCCGGTCCGACGATTACGAGTCCGACGGCGTCGCCTCGATCGTGGAGCGGATGCGTCGCCGACTCGACACCGGTCCGGTCTACGTGTCGGTGGACATCGACGTGCTCGACCCCGCGCACGCGCCGGGTACCGGCACGCCCGAGGCGGGCGGGCTCACCTCCCGCGAACTGCTCACCACGCTGCGCGGACTGGTCGGGGTGAACGTCGTCGGCGCCGACATCGTGGAGGTCGCCCCCGCCTACGACCACGCCGAGATCACCGGCATCGCCGCAGCGCACGTGGCCTACGAACTGCTCTCGGTGCTCGCGACCGATTCCTGACGGTGGGCGCGCACGCGCCACACGACGATCGCCACCACGGCCACGGTCGCAACGATCAGTGCCGCGTCGCGACCGACCGTGCGCGCCACCGCCTCGTACGAATTGCCGGCCGCGTACCCGAGGGCGACGAACCCCAGACCCCACACGATGCCGCCGAACGCGTTGAACGCCAAGAACTTCGGATAGGGCATCCGCGACATCCCGGCCAGGGCGGGCATCACCGCGCGGAAGAAGGCGACGAAGCGGCCGAGGAACACCGCGGCCCCACCGCGTCGGGCGAGCAGATCGCGGGCTCGGTCCAGTTTCGCGCGGCGCCTGTCCAGCATGCGCATCGCCAACAGGCGCGGGCCGAAACGCTTGCCGATCTCGAAACCCACGGTGTCGCCGAGGATCGCGGCGCCGACCACCACCGCGGCCATCGCGACGACCGACACGTGGTGCTGACTCGCCGCCACCCCGCCGATCACCGCGGCGGTCTCGCCGGGGAGAACGAATCCGACGAACACGGCGTCCTCGAGGAACACCAACGCGAACACGATCACGAAGACCCACAGCGGCGCCACGTCCAGCAGCCGTTCCATCACCGAACCCATGCGTCCATGATGCGCTCGCGGCCGCCGGGACGCCCGCCTCCACAGAGCGCAAGAGCCCCACCGGCGCGCAGGCGCACGGTGGGGCTCTCGGAAGCCGTCGGCGGGTGTCTTCACCGGACGACTCTGGTGGCGCACGACGTCCGGACGTCGCCAACCACCTGTTCGTGGGCTACCCGTCCGGGTGGGGCCTCAATCGAGGCCCGGTCCTCGACCACGTCACCACCACCTCGCCCGGGGCAGGGTGGCGCCGAGGTCGTGAGACAATCGTCCCCGTGGAGACAACGGATGCGGGTGCGTCCCCGACGGACGGCTCGATCCGGGCCCTTCCCGACGCGTCTCCCGGGAACGATTCGATTCCCGCCCGGCCCGACGAGGCCCCGGCCGCGGTTCTGACACCGCTGCGCCTCGCCGCTCTCCTCACGGCCATCGGCCGCAGCGTCGTCGACGACGATCACCTGGCCGTCACCCTCCAGCGCGCCGTCGAGATCGCCGCCGAGGCCATCGACGGCGCGTCCAGTTGCGGCGTGACGATCGTGCTCGGCGGGCTCACCTACACCGCGGTGCACACCGACGATCGCACCCTCGAGGTCGACGCCCACCAGTACGCCAACGGCGACGGTCCGTGTCTCGAGGCCGCCCGTACCGGCACCATCGTGCGGGTCGACGTGGACTCGGCGGACGAACGGTGGCCGGACTTCGCCCGGGCCGCGAAGACGGAGGGCATCCGATCCTTCCTCGCTGCGCCGCTGCACAGCCACGATCTCCACTTGGGTTCGTTCAACCTGTACGGCACCGATCCCGCCGCCTTCGATTCGGTGGACGAGGCCGTGCTCGGACTGCTCACCTCCACCGTCGCCACCGCGATCGGCGACTACGCGCGGGTGCGCTCGGCGAACGAGGTCGCGTCGGGACTTCGGGAGGCGCTCGAACACCGCGCGCCGATCGAGCAGGCCAAGGGCATGCTCATGGCGCTGCACGGCTGCGACAGCGACACCGCGTTCCGCATGTTGTCCACGCAGTCGCAGAAGGAGAACCGCAAGCTCCGCGACATCGCACGCGAGTTCGTGGCGAACGTCTCGAAAGGCTGAGCGTCTCGAGCCGACCTCAGCTCGCGCTCCACCCGCCGTCCATCGTGTACGACGATCCGGTGATCATCGACGCCTCGTCGCTCACGAGGAATCCGACCAGCGCCGCCACCTCGGTCGGCTCCACCATGCGTTTGATCGCGCTCTCGGTCAACAGAATCTTCGCCGGCACCTCGTCCTCCGGAATCCCGTTCACCCGCGCCTGATCGGCGATCTGCTTCTCCACCAACGCGGTTCGGACGTAGCCGGGGTTCACGCAGTTGCTGCGTACGCCGCGCTCCGCACCCTCGAGAGCGATGACCTTCGACAGCCCCTCGAGGGCGTGCTTGGCGGTCACGTACGCCGACTTGTTGGCCGACGCGCGCAACCCGTGCACCGACGAGACATGGACGATCCGCCCGTACCCGCTCGCGTACATGTGCGGCAGGGCCGCGCGGACCAGAAGGAACGGCGCCTCGACCATCAGCGTCTGGATGCGCCGGAACATCACCGGATCGAAGTCCTCGATGGGCGAGACGTGTTGGATTCCGGCGTTGTTGACCAGGATGTCGGCCTCGAGGGTGAGCGTCGCCAACGCGTCGACATCGAGAAGGTCCACGGCCCAGGCGGTTCCGCCGATCTCGTCGGCGACGGTCGTGGCCAGGTCGCCGTCCCGATCGGCGACGGTCACCTCCGCACCGCGCCGGGCCAGGGTCCGGGCGATCTCCGCCCCGATTCCCGCGGCCCCACCCGTGACCACCGCGTGCCGTCCCGTCAGATCGCTCATTCGCCGAGTCTGGGCGCGAGGACGCTCGCAGGACAAGACCGACCTGCGCAGGACGGTCGTGCAGATCTGCAGAACCGGGGGCCGGATTTCTCCGTTCTCGGGTAACGCCGGTCACAGTGGGGTATTCCGAGGGGTATGAACATTGCCTCCGTATTCCGGATCACCGAGAAGGCCACTTTCCTCGACCCCGTCAGCGATCCGCTGTCGAGGACACTCCGAAAGGTGCTCGACGGCACCGCGGTCGACGGACTGCTGCGCGGCGAGTGGCTCGACCACCCGGTTCACCCCGTCGCCGCGTCCGCCACCGCCGGATTCTGGTCGGGTGCCGTGCTGCTCGACGTGCTCGGCAAGAACCCCGACGCCGCCCGCACCCTCATCGGCGCCGGACTGGTCACCGCGCCCACCGCACTGATCACCGGCTGGTCCGACTGGTCCGTGCTGGACTCCCGCCAACGACGCGTCGGGATGATCCACGCCGGCACCAACGTCGTCGCGCTGAACCTCTTCCTCGCGTCGTACCGCCGCCGGGCGAAGGACGCGGAGGGGACCGAGCCCGACGCCACCGCGAAGGCGCTCGCGCTCGGCGGCGTCGCGATGGCCGGTCTCGGTGGCGCACTCGGTGGCCACCTCGCGTATGCGATGGGGGCGAACATGTCCGGCGGCGGTCTCACCTCCCGCCTGCTCTCCCGCTAGTCGGGCGGGGCCTGCGTGTCGCGGTAGTAGCGGGAGATGTCGCCGGGGGTGGTGAACCACACGCCGTCGCCGGCGGCCGTCAGGTGCTCGAGCGCCGCGCGGAATCGGCGCAGCCGGTAGGGCTGACCGGTGAGGAACGTGTGCGTCGAGATCGCCAGCACCAGGGGCTGATGCACCGACTGTTCCTTCAGCTCGTCGAAGCTGTCGACGATCATGCGCTCAAAGGTCTCCGCGGTGTAGTGGTGGTGAACGAACCCCGGAAGATCGTTCACCTCGTGGGGGTAGGGCACGGACAGGAGCGGGCCGGACCGCGTCCGCAGCCACACCGGCTGATCGTCGATGGGCCAGTCCAGCGTGTACTCGTAACCCCGCTCGACGAGGAGGTCCTCGGTCACGCGGCTCGGGTTGGCTCCGGGGCTCATCCATCCCTGCGGCGGCGCACCCTCGTGGCGTTCGATCGCCGCGGTGACCTCGTCGATGCTGCGGCGCTCGGTGTCCTCGTCCTGCTGGTTCGGTTGTACCGAGTTGGTTCGTCCGTGCGCCACCACCTCGGCGCCCAGCGAGCGGAACGTGTGCAGCAATTCCGGTGCGTGCTCGTACATTTCGGTGTTGACCAGCAGGGTCGGTCGAATGCCCGTGTCCCGCAACGCCTCCGCGAGCCGGAAGCCGCCGACGCGGTTGCCGTACTCCCGCCAGCCCCAGTTGTACGTGTTCGGCTGGTCCATCCCCGGTGTCCACCCGAGTCCCGGCGCACCGGCGTCGTACGCGAAGTGTTCGCAGTTCACGGCGACGTACACCGCGAGGCGGGCACCACCGGGCCACTCGAAGTGCGGGCGATCACCGATCGCGGAGTACTCGAACCGTCCGTGCGAGGGAAGCGCCATGGGCTGCGGGTGCCCCGAAAGTTCGCGGGTGAATCAGTCCTTCTCACGGGCGATCGTCAGGTGCCGGCGAAGTCCGGCGAGGTACGGCTCGATGTCGTCGACGCGAGTGAGCGCCAGCTCCGTCGGCGCGCAGTTCCGACCTTCCGCCACGATTCCGGTGCCGCCGACCGTTCCCGACGCCCACCACCGACTGTCCCCGCCGAACGCGTCGAACGTCACCGATGCGTCGTCGACGGTCACCGGTGTGGGGGTGGGTGCGGCCGCGTGCAGGGCCGCACGGCGTTCCTTGTAGTTCGGGGAGAAAGCCGTCAGACCCATCGCGGACATCATGAGCTTGACCACTTTTCGCGACGGGTCGGCGTCGGTCACATAGACGTCGACCCACGGTTCACCGTCCCGCTCGGGGTCCCCGTGACGCAGGCCCGCCATGACGACGGCGTCGTTCTCCCACTCCCACGGCCCGAGCATCACCGGGCCGTCCCACCACCGCAGACCGTAGATCGCCATCGCCGCGGACGCCGCCCGCACGTGGTTCTCGATGTCGCGCTGATGCGCCCAGAACTCGTCGGGGGGAAAGGGGTCGCCGGCGTGCATCACTCCAGTGTGCCCGCGACCCGGTGCGCCCGTGACTGCGCCGGGACCACCTCCGCGGCGGCGATACAGTGGAGATCATGACCGAGGGGCGGAACGACCGGCGACGGGTATCGACACCGATCATCGCCGCGGCGGCGGCAGTGGTGATCGTCGTGGCGGCGGTGGTGGGGTTCCTGGCCTTCCGACCTGCCGGCGAGGACGACTCCGTGATGACCATCCCCGAGGGCCCGCGCATGCTGATCATCGGCGACTCGTACTCCGAGGGCATCGGCGCGGACGATCCCGAGTCCGACAACTGGGCCCGTCTCGCCGCCGATCACTACGCCGAGTTGGGCTGGGACACCGAGATCGACGGCGCCGGCGGAACCGGCTGGATCAACGGCGCGGGTGGCCCCAACACGTACGGTGAGCGCCTCGAGCGGGCCGCCGACGAGGACTTCGTGCCGGACATCCTCGTCCTGCAGGGCGGGCTCAACGACTACGAGACGGCGCCGCCCCAGGTGGGCGACGCCGTGGCGGAGTCGATCGAACAGGCCCGCGAGCAGTGGCCGGGGGTGCGGGTCGTGGTGTTCGCCTCCACGGTCCCCTACCCGCTGTCGGAGGAGGCCGAGCCCCTGACGTCGGCGATCTCCGCCGCGGCGGCCGGCGTCGGCGCGCCCGTGATCGACCCGTTCGCGGAGAACTGGATGACCGCGGACACCGCCGACGAGTACACCGCCGGCGACGGCACGCACCTCACGACGGCCGGGTACGCCTACGTGGCAGACCGATTCATCGCGGACTTCTCACCGATGTTCCGGCTGACCCCCGCGTAAAGCTCTGTCAGCCGACGACGTCGAGGATGTCGATGGCGAACACCAGCGAGTCCCCCGCTTCGATGCCCGCAGCGGGCTGGCCGTTGCCGTAGCCGTCGTCCGAGGTCATCGCGACCGCGACCTTCGAGCCCACGGTCTGCCCCGCGATCGCCTTCTGGAAGCCGGTCACGACGCCGTCGAGCGGGAACTCCGCGGGGGCGCCGCGCTGGTAGCTGCTGTCGAACACGTTGCCGTCCCGGCCGTTGACGCCCACGTAGCAGACCGACACCTCCGCGGTGTCCGACACGACGGGTCCGTCTCCCTCGACCAGGGTCTCGACCTGTGTCTCGTCGACGGAGAACGGTGCCTCGACCTCGATCACCGGGGACGCCGACTCCGTCGATCCGGTCACCGACACGCTGCCGGTGGTTCCCTCGAACGTCCAGTCCGGCGAGTCGCTGCTCTCGGATTCGGCGTCGGGGCACGTGGTGGCTGCGGTCGCCGGGGTGGCGGTGGTGTCGTCGGACTCGGAGCCGCACGCGGTGAGGGTGAGGACCAGGGACGCCGCTCCGAAGAGGGCGACGCCGAACGAGGTGGATCGAGAAGTGTTCACCGCCGCCACGGTACAGACCCGCTCCTCCGTCGTTCGCGGGTGCGCGGCGACGAATCCGTCAGGCTCGTGACGTGGGCAGCATCCGCTTGACCACGTCGGTGAGCGTGACCAGACCCTGGAATTCTCCGTTGGACTCCACCACCGCGAACTGGACGCTCCGCGTACGCATCTGCCGCAGCACCTCGTACACCGGAGTCGCCGCGTCCACCGTGTAGGCCGCGCGGGCGTAGCGGGAGGCCGGCTCGTCGACGTCGGCGAGCATCGTGTCCCGAACGTGGACGACGCCGGGAGTTCCGCCGGACGCGTCGTCGAACAGCACCCGGAGGTGGCCCGAGTTCAGCGACGCGGCCTGGACGTCCGCGACCCGTGCGTCTGCGGCCACCGAGGTGGCGACGGATCCGCGGACCATGATCTGTTCGACCGTGAGCGTCTCGAGTTCGATGACACCGGTGATCTGGGTCTGGAGCTCCGGTTCCAGAACGCCCGCCTTCGACGAGTACTCGACGAGGCTGCGAATGGTCGCGGCGTCGCGCCCGCCGACCGCGGCGCTCTCGACCGGCTCGATCCCCGAGCGACGCACGAGCAGGTTGGCGATGTGGTTGACCCAGTTCAGGAACGGCCGGAACGGGCGGATGAACGCGCGTGACGGGAGTCCGATGATGGTCGCCGCGAGCTCGGGATGGGCGATGGCCCACGACTTCGGCGCCATCTCACCGATCACCAGGTGCAGGAACGTGACCAGCAGCAACGACAGCGCGAAGGCAGCGCTCCCGGCCAACCAGCCCGGTGCGCCGATCGACGAGAGCACCGGGCTCAGCCACGAGTCCACCGCGGGCTTGGTGACGGCACCGAGCGCGAAGGTGCACGCGGTGATGCCGAGCTGGGCACCCGCGAGCATCACGGTGAGCTCGCTCATTCCCACCAGCGCCGCGCGCGCGGACCGGCTCTCCCCGGCCTTGGCCTCGAGCCGGTGCCGGCGCGCGCCGAGCAGCGCGAATTCGATGATCACGAAGAACGCACTGAGTGCGATCAGCGCGACGGTCACGAGGACGACAACCCAGCCGCTCATCGGTCACTGCTCTCATCGGATGCGGAATCGGAATCGGATGTATCGGAGGTGTCCGTGCCGTCGGGAGTGCTGCCGTCGGCGAATTCCTCGTGGATACGAATACGAACCTCGCTGGGGACATGCCGGTCGATTTCGAGCACCTCGACCTCCAAGGTCCGCATCGGCGGCTGATCCTCGACGTAGTCGGACCCGAAGACGGCCAGTTCGACCCGCACCGTGTCCCCCACCGCGGGAAGCGATCCGCCCTCCGCGATGAGCAGACCGGCGAGGGTTTCGTAGTCACCGCGCGGGAGCAACAAGTCACGGCCGATGGTGCGCTCCACCTCGTCCACGTGGACGTCGCCGTCCATGATCCAGACGCCGTCCTCCTCTACCTGTGCGCCGGGAACCTCTTCCGGATCGTGCTCGTCGGTGATCTCCCCGACGAGTTCCTCGGCCAGATCCTCGATGGTCAGCACGCCCACGAATCCGCCGTACTCGTCGATGACACAGGCCAGCTCGTTCTTGGTCTGCGACAGCTGATCGAGCACGTCGTGCAGCGGCATGAGCTCGGGAACCACCAGGGGTTCGCGCATGATGGCGGTGACCGGCCGCTGATCGTCCTGCGGGGCGGCCAGAACCTCGGCGAGCTGCACGACGCCGATGGGCTCCTCGCGCTCGCCGATCACCGGGTAGCGGGTGTGGGCACGCACCATCAGCTCGCGCATCGCCGCGATGGGAGTCTCCGGGGAGACCACGTCGACCCGTACGCGCGGGATCATCGCGTGCTCGACGTCACGGTCGGGAAAGTCGAGGATGCGATCGAGGAGCAGTGACAGCTCCTCGGTCAGATCTCCGCTGGCGCGGGAGTCGTCGATGATGCTCTCGAGGTCCTCGGCGTTGGCGCTGCTGTCCACGTCGTGCACCGGCTCGACCTTGAGGAGCTTCAGCATGGCGTTGGACGACTTGTCGAAGAAGGTGATCAACCAGCCGAACACGGCCAGATAGATGAGGGTGGAGCGGGCGATGCCGCGCGAGAGCGGGTCCGGGTTCGCGATGGCCAGGTTCTTCGGGTAGAGCTCACCGAAGATCATCTGCACGACGGTCGCGAGCACCAGGGCCGCGACCGTGCCGATCGAGATCCCCACGGCCAGTGGCACTCCCGCGCCGCCCAGCAGCTCGCCGAGCGACTCGCCGATGAACGGCTCGGCCACGAACCCCACCAGCAGGCCGGTGACCGTGATGCCGAGCTGCGCACCCGACAGCATGAACGACGTGCGGCCCGTGACCTTCAGAGCCCGCTTGGCCGACGCGTCGCCCTGCTCCGCCTTGGCCCGGAGGCCGGCGCGGTCGACGGACATGTACGCGAATTCCTGGGCCACGAAATAACCGTTCGCGGCGATGATCACCGCGGTCAGAGCGAACCCCAACAGAAGTGACAGCAGAGCAGAGACCACCATGGCGACAACCGTACTGGATTCGGACATGTGGTCGATCCCCGAAGATCGCGCTTACGAACTTCGGGCTGCGGGTAGTACTGATGCGTTCACGAGCATAGGAGCACACCCATGAAGGCCACTCTGATCTACGGCGCCGGCGATGTACGCATCGAAGAGGTACCCGATCCCACGCTTCGCGAGCCGACCGACGCCCTGGTGCGGGTTCTTCGGTCGTGCATCTGTGGAAGCGACCTATGGCCCTACGGGTCGAAGAAGTCGTCGGACCAGGGCGACCGCATCGGACACGAGTTCCTCGGCGTCGTCGAGGACACCGGTTCGGACGTCGGCGATCTGAAGGCCGGCGACGTGGTGATCGCTCCCTTCGTGTGGGCCGACAACACGTGCGACTTCTGCCGCGAGGGTCTGCAGACGTCCTGCCGCCACGGCGGCGCCTGGGGCGGGCCGGGTGTCGACGGCGGACAGGGCGAGGCGGTTCGCGTTCCGCAAGCACAGGGAACCCTGGTCAAGGTCCCCGTCGGCGAGGACTCCGATCTGCTGCCGTCGCTGCTGACCCTGTCCGACGTCTTCTCCACCGGCCACCACTGCGCGGTGACGGCCGGGGTGACCGAGGGGTCCACGGTCACGGTGATCGGCGACGGTGCGGTCGGCCTGTCCGCGGTTCTCGCGGCCAAGCGGCTCGGCGCCGAGCAGATCATCCTCATGGGGCGACACACCTCCCGCACGGATCTCGGCGTGGAGTTCGGGGCCACCGACGTCGTGGCCGAGCGCGGCGACGAGGGAATCGAGAAGGTTCGCGAGCTCACCGGCGGCGACGGCACCCAGTTGGTTCTCGAATGCGTCGGTCACGAGTCGGCCATCGAGATGGCGTTCGGATCGGTCCGCGCCGGCGGCACGGTCAGTCGTGTCGGCGTACCGCAGTACAGCAAGGTCGCCGCCGGACCGGACTTCTTCATGCGCAACATCACGCTCACCGGCGGCGTCGCACCGGCCCGCGCCTACATCGACGAACTGCTCCCGGACGTGCTCGACGGGAAGATCGAGCCGGGTCGAGTCTTCGATCGGACCGTGGATCTGGACGGCGTGCCCGCCGGATACCAGGCGATGGCCGATCGCGAGGCATTGAAGGTGATGATCACGCCGTAGTGGGAGTCGGCGGCCCGTCACTACCCGGCGGGCCGCCCTTCTCGCGACGTTCCCCTCCACGCGTTGTCGGTACCCTTCTCGTCGGTGATGTTCTCATCACGATCGGCGCACCCGCACGAACGACGAGAGGACAGCCCGTGACCGACGACCCGCGACATTCCGAGGTGGATCTCTCCACGGCGATCGGAACGTGGACACTCGACCCCGACGCGAGCACGGTGACGTTCACCGCTCGCGGATTCTGGGGTCTGATGCCCGTGACAGGAACCTTCGAGACCATCACCGGATCGGTCGAGGTTCGGTCGGGTACCGATGCCGCCGGCACGGTGGTCGTCGACGCGGCGAGCGTCTCCACAGGAATGTCGATGCGCGACAAGCACCTGGTCGAGGACAACTTTCTCGCGGCCGAGTCGCATCCCCGCATCACCTTCGCGATCACCGCCGTCACCCGGACCCCGGCCGGCACCACGGTGGCCGGGACCCTGACGATCCGTGACACGGAGACGCCCCTCACCCTCGACGCGACCGTCCGCCAGGACGGTGCCGCAGTCCTCGCTCGGGTGTCGACACCGATCGTGCTGCCCACCTACGGCATGACTCCGCCGCTCCGGATGGTTCGCCCCGAGGCTCGGGTGAACGTCGAGGCCCGCTTCGTTCGGAGCTGATCCGCGCTAGTTCACGTTCTGCAGGACGACGACGAACGCGAACACGCTCAGCAGGACCACCGCGTTCGGCTTCCAGTACCGCCGCAGCACCGCGATGAACTCGCGCAGGCACGCGGTGGGAACGGAGAACCGGGCCGTCCAGGCGCCGGTGACCCGAGCGTCGAGACCGAGGTCCCTCGTGAACGTCGCGGTGCGCAGAACGTGGAAATCGCTGGTCACGACGACCATCGGGCCGGAGTCGATGCCGCGTGCGGTGAGCAGTTCGGCACTGAGCACCAGATTCTCGTGCGTCGTGCGTGACGACGATTCGACGAGTACGTCCTCGTCCGCGTACCCCGCGGACAGCAGATATCGCTGCATGGCCACGGCCTCAGGCACCGTCTCGTCCGAGCCCTGCCCACCCGACACCACCAGCGCGGGTCGGTGACCCGCCGCAATCTCCTCCGCCATCACCTCGCGAGCACGATCGAGTCGACTCGCGAGCAACGGTGTGACGCTGCCGTCGGAATTGAGCCCGCACCCCAGGACGACCACCGCCTCGGCGCCGAGGGGTGGCTTCTCGAGCGCGTACAGCAGCGTGTGCACGGTGAACGCCGCCAGTTGTATCGCGAGGGCGAGCGAGTAGATCACCGCGGACCACACGATCGCCGGAAACCACGGCGGTAGCTCGTGTCGTTCCGACACCGTCACGACGATCGCCACCGACAGGCCACCGGCCACCACCGTCGCCCCGAGCGCGAGGGGAAGCACGGTCGCCGATCGTCGCACCATCGAGCAACCGTAGTCCGCGGCTGTACGTCAGCGACGCAGTGGCTGGCGTGACCACCACGTCACGCAGCGCCACACCCATTCGGCAGGTCCGTACCGGAACCGGGACAGCCAGGCGATGCTCACGACGACCTCGACCGCAATGATCGCCGCGACCAGAGCCACCACCTTCGGCCAATCGCTCACGTCCACGATCCCGACGATCGGCGACACCGTCACCATGATCGCGGTCGCAAGAAGGTAGTTCGTCAGCGCCATTCGTCCGAGCGGAGCGAGGACTTTCTCGAGCGCTCGACCGAGTGCGACGCGGAACGACAGCACCAGCAGGCACGCATAGAACATGCCGGTCGCGACGCCCGCGAGTTGCGAGGGCAACGACGCGGCGCCGAAGGACAGTCGCGGAATCGTGACACCGGCGGCGACGGCGATCCAGTACGCGAAAGCCACTGCGCCGAATGCCACCGTGGCGAGGACCCAGCGACCCGTGTGCGTGGTGAGTTTTCGGTGAATACCGAACTGCCCCAACGCGTATCCGATCAACAGCAATCCGGGCATCACCCCGTACCCGGCGATCAGCTGGGCTCCCACGATCAACAACACCACCCCGAAAGCCAGAATCGGCCCGGGACGCAACCAGGTCGCGGGGAGCAGGAAGATCAGACCGAAGAGCGCGTACGGCAGCAACGCTTCACCCTGGTGAAAGAACTGGTGACACAGACCGATGACGGCGAGCGCGAGCAGTCGACGCGCCAGAACCGCCCTCGGGTGATCACTGCGTCTCGTCGCACCGGCCAGGAAGATCGCAAAGCTGATCCCGAACAGAAGCGTGAAGATCGGGAAGAACCGCTCGAAGAATCCGTAGCGAACCAGGGCCGGCATCACGGTCACGCCGAGACCGCGTTCGTCGCCGAACATCGCGGGGAAGATCTCCTGCTGGTACACGTTCACCACATGGATGCCGCACAGGGCGAATCCACGAACGGCATCGAGTTCCGTGACGCGACGCGCCGTATCGGTGATCGTCATCGGCATTCACCGAGCCCCTCCGCACCGGGACCCCGGGTGCGACGTGTCGTCCGCTGCGTGTCACGAACACCGTACGACAGCTCGGTCGGCATTTCGCCCCCGTATCCGGGGCCCGACCGCGGAATCTGGATCCGTGCGTTCGGAGTTCGCGACGTCCTGATCGGTGCGGCCGCACTGCATCCCGATCGCTCCGTTCGCTCGGCGGTACGCACGGCCGGAATCGCGATGGACCTCGTCGATGCCGCGGTCGTGATGTCCGCAGCGCGACAGGGACTCACGCGACGCGCCACCGTCGCCGGAGTGCTGATGGCGGGTGGGACGGCCACGATTGCCGCCGTCGGACCACGCCTGCTGGTCGGAGTGAACCGACGATTCCGCCGGACGTCGACAATGTCCTGACACCCGGCGGATCGAGCGTGGTCAGTCGTTCTCGTTCGCGTCGCCGGGGTGGGGCACGTTCTCCTCGTCGACGTACGCGGTGGTGTCGGTGTCGACGTTCTGCTCGCGGGGACCGTCGTTGCTTCCCACGGGCTCGATCGCGTCGGCGGCGTCGCTGGGCATCGTCATCGTTGACCTCCGGTGTCTTCGGCGGGGCCGGTCCTCGCCGAATCGTGTCCCTCTCACAGTGCCCACCCGCTTCGGTACGGAAACGTTCGTAAGGTCGACGAATGACCATGACGCATCTGTCCGCGGCCGGCTTCTCGCTGGACTGCGAGGATCCCCCGACGCTGGCCGCCTTCTACGTTCGCCTGCTCGGCGGACGCGTGCTGTGGACCGACGACGCGGGGGCGGGAATGCGCACGGCGTCGGGTCTGACGCTCGTCGCCCAGAAGATCGAGGGCTACGTCCCTCCGATCTGGCCGGGCTCGGCCATCGTGCATCTCGATCTCGACGCCGGCGACGATCTCGACCGGGCCGTCGCGTACGCGCGTGATTGTGGTGCGACTCTGGTTGCACCGCAGCCGGATACACGTTGGACGGTCCTGCTCGATCCGGCGGGGCACCCGTTCTGCATCACCACGATGACGTGGACCGGGTCGTAGATTCGCCGCCGCTACCGTGCGGTCGAGCGGGCCGCTCGGCGTTCAGCGGGCCCTGCGGCACCCGCCCGCACCCGCCCGCACCCGAGCGAACCGCGGTCACGACTCCGGCACGAGACCCGGGAACACGAAATGACCGGGTCCGCCGCCGGGAAGCCCCGCCCCGCTGATGTTGGGCAGATTGAACGGGAGCCGGACCAACCGGTGCGGCTCACCCGCGGCGTCGGCCTGCCAGCAGCCCAACAGCACACCGTGGAACGCGGTGCAGACGATGCGCGTCGACGTGCCGTACGGCGATGTCAACCGGTCTCGCTGGACGAACGGGTTCCAGTAATCGGGATCCGTCGGAGTCAGGAAGTCCGTGGTCTCGAACGGCACCACGGGACTGGGGTAATCGGGAACCGGCGGCCACTCGTCCGCGCTCGCGGCGCCGGCACCGACGGTCATGGCCGCGGCCGTCACCGTCACCGCAGCGAGCATCCGACCGAACAGCTGTGAGTTCCTCATGGTCGGACGGTACTGCGTTCTGTCGCAGGGTCTGTACTCATCGACGCAACGATTACGCCTCGAAACGATCACGGGGACAGGGGCGCACCGGGAGAACGGGATGCCGACCGGAGAAGCCTGAGCTGACCGAGCTCGGCTGCGTTCTTCATCAGCTCCGCATTGAGCCACGCAGCGGTGTGTGCCACCGTCATGCCCGAGCCGTCGCCCCACGGATACGACGACGGCGCATCCAGATCGTCGTCGCTCCACTCGGCGATGACATCCAGCCATTGATCGCGAAGATCCCGTAGCCACCCGATCACCCCATCGAGATCTCCCGACCAACCGATCTCCGTGCGGTCGCGAACGGCTCGTCCGTTCGCATGATCGAGCGCGGTGCTCCACCACCAGCCGATGTGCCAGGCGACCCACCCTGCCGTGGGTACGGGTATCGGGTCGAGTTCCGACTCGTCCCAGTCCGGGACCCAGCGCCCGGTCTCGTCTTGTTGCACGGCCCAGCACACCGACACCGGCTCCCACGCGAGTACCTCGGAGGTCAACTGTTCGAGGTGTAATTCGACCAGCGACCACGTCAGGTCGAATTGCCACCGAAGAAGCTCGATCCGTTTCGACGCGCCCGTCACCGCCCGGTCCACTTCGTCGGCGAGGTCCTCATGCTCGGACGGCACTGCGTCTACCCACTCGACGCGGTGTCGCGTTCGGTCGAGGCTTCGGCGCCGACCGGCCGTCGCGACCAGTAGCTCGCGAGCAACGACCCCGAGACGTTGTGCCACACCGAGAAGATCGCCGCGGGCAGCGCGGCCGCCGGACTGAAGTGCACCGACGCCAGCGCGGCGGCCAAGCCCGAGTTCTGCATTCCGACCTCGATGGAGATCGCGCGTCGACCGGCGGCGTCGAGCCCGAAGACCTTGCCGATCCCGTATCCCACGGCGAGACCCAGCGAATTGTGGAGCACGACCGCCAGCACGATGACGGCGCCGATCGACAGCAGCGTCGGCGCGCTGGCCGCAACGACGATGACCACGACGGTGGTGATACCGACGACCGAGACCAGCGGCAGCGCGTCGAGCACGCGATCGATCGCTGCCGGAAACAGAAGGCGGAGTACGACTCCCAGAACGACGGGCACCAACACGATCTGCAGAATCGACACGAACAGTCCGCGCGCGTCGACCGGAAGGAACTCCCCCGCCAGCCACAGCACGAGCAGCGGAGTCAGAAGCGGCGCCAACAGCGTGGACACCGACGTCATCGCCACGGACAGCGCGGTGTCACCTCTGGCCAGGAACACCATCACGTTGGAGGCAGTGCCGCCCGGAGCGGAACCGACGAGCACCATGCCCGCGGTCAGCGCCGCCGACAGGCCGAGAACCGAGGCGACACCCAACCCGAGCAGAGGCATCACCACGAATTGTGCCGCGACCCCGACGAGGAGGGGCCACGGGCGTTTCGCGACGACGGTGAAGTCACCGAGCTTCAGGGTCATCCCCATGCCGAGCATGATGAGGGCCAACAACCACGGCACGGCCGGTGTGCCGCCGCTGAAGGTGTCCGGGGTCAGCAGCGCGAGTGCCCCCGCCGCGACCACGATGAGCGCGAACCACTTTCCGGTGAATTCGCCGACGGAATTCAGGCTCACTCGGCGTCTCCCCTGGTGATCAGGCGTGCATCAGCGTCCGATTTCACCGGTGATCAGCGGAAAACCGCTCGCACCACACGAAATCGGACCACGGTGCACGCGCGGAACTCACGGCTTCGCCTTCCGCACCGTCGGGCCCTGGTCGAGCACGGGATCCCAGATGTCCCCCGGCAGATCGCCCGGTAGGTAGGCGTTTCCGCGCCCGACGAACTTGTCGTCCCGGCCGTCGCGCCGCATGGCCTCGAAGTCGGCGAGCGCACCGAACGCCCACTTGCCCAGCATCGCGATGGCCACCAGGTTCACCGTCGCCATGCCGGCCATCGCCACGTCGGCGAGAGCCCACACCGTGTTCAGTGCCGTGAGAGAACCGATTCCGATCGCCGCGAGAACCATCGTCCGCAGCACGTTGAGCATCTTGCCCTCGATGCCGAGGAAGTTCAGGTTCACCTCGGCGTAGGAGTAGTTGCCCAGGATGGACGAGAAGGCGAACGTGAAGATCAGCAGCGCCATCGGCACCGAGGTCCAGGTACCCAGCTGTGCGGCAACGGAATCCTGGGTGAGGACCGCGCCCTCGACCCCTCCCGGATCGCTGATCTGGTAGACGCCCGACACGAGGATGATGAATGCCGTTGCGCTGCAGATGATGATGGTGTCGAAGAAGACGCCCAGCGACTGGATGAGCCCCTGCTTCGCCGGGTGTGAGACCGTCGCGGTCGCGGCGGCGTTGGGTGCGCTACCCATACCGGCCTCGTTGGAGAACAGTCCGCGCTTCACGCCGTTCAACATCGCGGCCAGGATTCCGCCGGCCGTACCGCCGATGGCCTCGTTCAACCCGAAGGCGCTGGACACGATCTGGCCGAACACGGCCGGGATTTCTCCGACGTTCATCGCGACGATGACCAAGGCGAGCAGCACGTACACCAGAGCCATGACCGGGAGCAGGTACTCGGCGACGCGCGCGATGCGGCGCACCCCACCGAACAGGATCGGCGCGGAGAGCACCACCAGGAACACCGCGATCCACCCGGCGTCGATGGAGAAGGTCGAGGAGAACGACTCGGTGATCGTGTTGGCCTGGACCATGTTGAACGCGAAGCCGAACGCGAAGATCAGCAGGCACGCGAACACGATTCCCCAGCGCCGCGAGCCCAGTCCGTACTGGATGTAGTAGGCGGGACCGCCGCGGAAGCTGCCGTCGGCGTTGCGCACCTTGTACATCTGCGCCAGTGTCGCCTCGATGAACGCGGTGGCCATACCGACGACCGCGACGATCCACATCCAGAAGATGGCACCGGGTCCGCCGAGGGTGATGGCGATGGCGACACCGGCGATGTTGCCGGTTCCCACGCGGGACGCGAGCCCGACGCAGAACGCCTGGAACGCCGAGATGCCGCCCTCAGCGTCGGACCGAGAACCCGCGATGGATTTGAACATCGAGGGGAGAAGGCGGATCTGCACGAACTTCGTGCGGATCGTGAAGTAGAGCCCGACCCCGAGCAGCAAGTAGATGAGAAAAACGCTGTACAGGCGGTCGGCCAGGAAATCGATCACTGCATTGACGGTGTCCACGATGCCATCCTCGGAGTGCTCGGTGTGGTGCGCGTCGGCAAGACACTACTCGCGCCGAACCCACCCGTCTCATCGATCGACCCCGCACTCTCGAATGCGGGTGTTCCGGCGAATTCGGGTAATATTCGCATCGTGACAGCTGGCCGGGTGATAACGCGTGCGCATTTCGTGCCCGTGTTCCGGGCTCTGCCGCACTCGGGCACCAACGGGTATCTGTCGACGTGGGGTGAGGCGCTGTCGGGCACTCCCCCTATTCTTTCGTCCTCACGCACCGGGAGAGCTCCGACCGCACGTTAGAACACGCTCTCGCCCGGGCACCGTTTCCTCTGACCGCTCGGACGAAAGAATGTCGTGCTCGCTCTTCTGTGCCTGATCGGCACCGCCGCCGCCGCCGCGCTCGCCCCGGCCCTGGGTCGGCGGTTCGGCCGTGACGCGGGCTGGCCGCTGGCCGCGCTTCTCACCGCCCTCGGGGTGCTGCTCCTCGTCGCGAGCGCCTCCGAATCGGACAGCATCGACCTGCCGTGGATTCCGTCCATCGGGGTGGAATTGTCGTTGCGTCTCGACGGTCTGGCCCTGCTATTCGGCTCGCTGGTGCTGTTCATCGGCGCGCTCGTGCTCGCCTACAGCGCGCGCTACCTCGGCACCGGTGACCAGGCGCGTTTCTACGCCCTGATGACGTTCTTCGCCTTCGCGATGCTCGGCCTCGTCCTGGCCAACGACGTCGTGGTGCTGTTCGTGATGTGGGAGCTGACCACGCTGTGCTCGTTCTTCCTCATCACCCGCTCCGGCGCCGGCGCCCGCGAGCCCGCGGTGCGCACCTTGCTGGTCACCGCGGCCGGCGGCCTCATGCTCCTCACCGCCGTCGTGGCGATGAGCGTCCGGGTCGGGTCGACGCGTCTCGACGTCATCACCGCCTCCACGGTGTGGGAGACGGACACGACGTTCACCGTCGTGATCGGTGTCCTCGTGGCACTCGCCGCCTTCACCAAGTGCGCCCAGTTCCCGTTCCAGGCCTGGTTGCCCGACGCCATGGCGGCGGCCACCCCGGTCAGCGCGTACCTCCACGCCGCGGCCATGGTCAAGGCCGGCATCTACCTGCTGATGCGGTTCACCCCGATCTTCGGCGGCGTCGCCGTGTGGAACGTCCTGCTCGTCACCGTCGGTCTCATCACCGCCGTGATGGGCGCCGTGGGGGCCCTGCGCCGGTTCGACCTGAAGGAACTGCTGGCCTACTCCACCGTCTCGCAGCTCGGTTTCCTCGTCGCCACGATCGGCGTCGGCACCCCGTACGCGATGGTCGCCGCGGGCACCCACGTCATCGCGCACGCCCTGTTCAAATCGGCGCTGTTCATGCTGGTCGGTGTGGTCGACGACCGCTACGGCACCCGCGACATCCGCGAACTCTCCGGGGTCCACCGCACCATGCCCTGGACCGTGGGTGCGATCGCCGCGGCCGCGTTGTCGATGGCCGGAATTCCGCCCCTGCTGGGATTCCTCAGCAAGGAGGGCATGTTCTCGGCGATGCTGCGCTTCCCCGGTCCGGGGTGGGCCACCGCGGTGGTCGCCGTGGTCGCCGTGTCCGCTGCCGCCGTGACCGTCGCCTACTCGGCGCGCATGATTCTCGGACTCAGTTCCGGCCCACCCGACGGCCCCAACGAGGCGTCGGCGGCGTTCCTGCTTCCCGCCGCCATCCCCGCGGCCCTCGGCACCGTGCTCGCCATCTGGACCTTCCCGCTCGAAGGCCTCGTGTCCGACGCCGCGTCGTCGCTGGCCGACGAACCGGTCACCGCCGGTCTGTCGTTGTGGCACGGGTTCAACACCGCGCTCCTCATGTCCGTGGTGGCGGTGGCGGCCGGCGTGGTCCTGGTGCTCCTTCGCCGTCCGGTGCACGACGTCATCGGTGACGGCATCGCACCGTTCTCGGCGCTGAACGTGGTCGACTCCCTGCGCGCCGGATCCATCGCCGCCGGCCGACGCACCGGTGACCTGACCCGGTCCAGCTCCCCCACCCGCCACCTCGCGGCTCCGATGGTGGTCCTGACCGGCCTCGCGATCGTGGGTATCGTCGCCTTCCGCTCGTCCTCCGACGCGGCGCAGCTCGCCGACCCCATGTCGGGTACCTCGCAGCCGTTGGATTGGGTGCTGGTGGCGTTGATCGCCGTCGGCACGCTGGCCGCGATGATCGCCCGGACGCGCATCGCCGTCGTGGCGGTCGTGGGTCTGATCGGCTTCGCGCTCGTGGTGTGGTTCCTGAGTCTCGGCGCCGCGGACGTCGCGCTGACCCAGTTGCTCGTCGAGATCCTGACCGTCGTGGTGCTCGTGCTGGTGCTGCGCCGGTTGCCGATGGTGTTCGCCCGTCCGTCGCGCCGCCGCGTCATCGGATCCGGCGCGCTCGCCGTGGTGGCCGGAGTCGCGACGACGCTGTCGGTGCTGGCGTTCACCGGCCGTCGAGAGCTCAGCGCGGCCGGGGAGTACTTCATCCGCGAGGCCGAGGCCGAGACCGGCGGAACGAACGTGGTCAACACGATCCTCGTGGACTTCCGTGCGCTGGACACCTACGGCGAACTCACCGTCCTCGGCGTGGCCGGCATCGCGGTCGCGGTCTTGATCGGCTCTCGTGACCTGTTGCCGCAGAAGTCCTCTCGCGTCGAATCCCGCGCCTCGGTGCTCACCGAGCCCGAAGGTTTCGCGGTGTTCGGTCGTGCACTGGCCCGCGCCGTGGGCCCGGTCATGATCGTCGTGTCGCTGATCCTCCTGTGGCGCGGGCACTCCGAGCCCGGCGGCGGCTTCATCTCCGCCCTCGTCGGCGGCGCCGGATTCTCGCTCCTGTACCTCACCGCGTCGTCGGACGATCCTCCTCGCCTGCGCCTGCCGTACGTGGGCCTGATCGCGTCGGGCGTCGTCGTCGCCACCCTGACCGGCTTCGTCGGGTACCTGCCGGGATCGTTCCTGACCCCGATCAACGGTGAGTTCCTGGGCATCAAGCTGACCACGGCCCTCGTCTTCGACGTCGGCGTCTATCTCACCGTCGTCGGCGTCGTCCTCGCGTCGCTCCGGCTCCTGGGTCGTCCCGAAACTCCGGACGAACCCGACGTGGAGCCACCACGTCCACCGGACGATCCCGGACGCCCCGCCGACACTGCAGCCGACGCCGCCCCGACCACCCGTCAGGAAGTCCAGTGACACTTGCCATCTCCGCCGGCATCCTCGTGGCCGGTGCCGTGTATCTGATCCTGCAACGCGGCATGCTGCGCATCGTGCTCGGTTTCGTCCTGCTCAGCCACGGCGTCAACCTCGTCCTGATGGCCTCGGGCGGCACCGACCGACGCGGCGAGCCTCTGGGGTCTGGCGCCGACCCGGCGGTCGTGGCCGATCCGCTCCCGCAGGCCTTCGTGCTCACCGCCATCGTCATCGCGTTCTCCATCACCATCTACATGCTCGCGCTCGCCGTCGCCGGTGACCGCGACGACGACACCGCAGACGACGAGAGCGCGCACACCGAGGGCACCGACGACGAGAACGCCGATTCCGCCCTCGCCGCCCGCATCCGGCCGACCACCGATGAGGTGACCACGTGATCGGCGCCCTGCTGCCGCTGCTGGTGGCCGTCCCCATCGTCGCCGCGACGCTGCTGATGATGACGACCAAGAACGTGCGCGCCAACATGACCGTGCTCGTCGTGGTTCTCGTCGGATGCATGGTCGGTGGGGCCCTGTTGGTCGCCGACCAGACGAGCGGCGTGGCCCGCGGACACGGAGTGGGAACGTGGCCGTTCGGCATCGCCATCCCGTTCGTGGTGGACATGCTCTCGGCGCTGCTCCTGACCGTGACCGCCCTGCTGACCCTGGCCGCCTCGGCGTTCGCGGTCTTCGCGGGTCAGGCGCAACGACCGTTCTTCGCCCCGCTGATCCTGGTGCTCACCGCCGGTGTCAACGGCGCGCTGCTCACCGCCGATCTGTTCAACCTGTTCGTGTTCATCGAGGTGATGCTGCTTCCCTCGTACGCGTTGATGGTGCTCTCCGCCCACAAGAGCGCGTCGCGAGGACGCGTGTCCGGAACCCGGCTCTACGTCACGGTGAACCTGCTGACGTCGACGGTGTTCCTCGCGGGTGTCGCCTTCGTCTACGGCACCGCGGGCACGGTGAACATCGCCGAGCTCGCCGGCGCGGCCCGCGAATCGACGGCCATCGCGCTGGCCTGCGCGGTCTGCCTGTTCGCGCTGTCGATCAAGGCCGCGGTGGTTCCGGTGCACGGATGGCTCGCCCGCACCTACCCCACGACGTCGCCGACGGTCACGGCGCTGTTCTCCGGCCTGCACACCAAGGTCGCGATCTACGGCATCTACCGCCTCTACGCCGTCATCTTCGAGGGCGACAGCCGCTACCTGTGGGTGGGTCTCGTCGCCTTCTCGCTCACCATGGTCGTCGGGGTGCTCGGCGCGGTCGGAGAGAACGGCTCGCGGTCGATCCTCACGTTCCACATGGTGAGCCAGATCGGCTACATCCTGCTCGGAGTCGCGCTCTTCGGTCCCATCGGACTCACCGCCGGCATCTTCTACCTGATCCACCACATGATCGTGAAGGCGTCGCTGTTCCTGTCCACCGGAGCCGTCGAAGTGCACTACGGCACCGACGAACTGGGCAAGCTCCGCGGCATCGCCCGGAAGGAACCGATCGTCGCGGCCGCGTTCCTCGCCGGGGCACTCTCCCTCGCCGGGTTGCCACCGTTCTCCGGGTTCGTGGCCAAGCTGACTCTCATCACCGCGGCCATGGACGGGCAGCAGTACCTCGTCGCCGCCATCGTGGTCGCCGTCAGCTTGTTCACGCTGCTGTCGATGCTCAAGATCTGGTCCGGCATGTTCTGGGGTCCGTCCGATCCCGAACCGAAGTCGACCGACGAGGGCACCACCAGGGTCGAGGAGAAGACCAGGATCCGCGTCGGGTTGCTGGCTCCGGCCGTGGTGCTCGCACTGATCACGCTGTCGCTCGGAATCGGCGCGCAGGGTCTGCTGTTCCTGACCGACATCGCGGCCGACCAGCTGATGGACACCGCGGGCTACGTCGAGGCGGTCATCGGATGAAAGACACACTCACCTGGCTGCCCCGAATCCTGTGGTTCCACCTCTGGTACCTGAAGGAACTGGTGGTCGCGAACGTCGGCGTCATCAAGGACACGCTCTCGCCGGGCCAGAACTCCGAGCCCGGCATCGTGGTGGCGCGCACGCGCTGCACCACCGAGTTCGAGATCACCCTGCTCTCCTCGTTGATCTCGTTGACGCCGGGCACGCTCACGCTCGGAACGAGGCTCGTCGCGGCGACGGACGACGACGCCGCGCACCGAGTTCTGTACGTGCACTTCATGTATCACCCGGATCCCGAGGACGCCCGCGCGGCGGTCGCGGACATGGAGGAGCACATGCTCACCGCCGTGCGCCGGAAGGGAGTCACCTCGTGATCGGCATCGACATCGCCATCGCCCTGGTCATCGTGACCACCGTCCTCACCGCGATCCGCATGGTGCGGGGACCGTCGGACGCCGACCGCGCCGTGGCCGCGGAACTGCTCTTCTTCGCCGCCGTCGGGCTGATCGCACTCTTCGGAGTTCGCGCGGGGAGTGTGGCGACGTTCGACATCGTCCTCGTCGCGACGCTCGTCGGGTTCCTGTCCTCGATCTCCCTCGCCCGCGCACTCACCAGGGGGCCCCGATGAACCTTCTCGGACAGATCACCGTCGTCCTCGGCGCGCTGATCCTGCTGACGGCCGGAGCCGGAGTCCTCAAGTTCCCGGACCTCTACACCCGTGCGTCCGCCGTCAGTACCGCGGCCGGATTCGGCATCGCGTTCCTGGTGCTCGGCACGCTGCTGATCGACCCGTCCATCGGCTCCGCGGTCAAGGTCGCGATCATCATTCCCATCCACCTGGCGACGGCGGCCGTCGGCAGCATGGCGATCGTTCGGTCCGGGTACATCACCGGGACGCCGCTGTTCAAGCAGGTCTACAACGAGGTCGAGGACGGCCCGACGAGCGGTCCCGACGCCGACGACGCCGCGACCGAGGGTCGCCGCTGACGGTCGACCGTGTCAGTGGTGCGGGGGCTCGCCGGTGACGGCGTGGTCGGCGAAGTTGAGACCCTCGCGAACGAGCCGAGCGAGGTGGCCGTCGGCGAGTCGGTAGATGACGTTGCGGCCGTTCTTCTGCGTCTCGACCATCCCGGTGAAGCGTAACTTGGCCAGATGCTGACTGACCGCGGTGCGGGACGCGTCGGACTCGTTGGTCAGTGCGGTCACGTCCGCCGGGCCGCGGCTGAGCAACCACAGCAGATGCAGACGGGTGGGGTCGGACAGCATGCGGAAGGTATCGCTCGCGGCCTCGAGGCGTGCGCGGTCCGGGTGGACCGCGTGGTCGAGGCTCGCGGTCGGTTCGCCGCTCGCTGCTGTCATGATCACCGATTCTCGTCCTACGACGCGGCTCCACCCGTTGGGGACGGGACCGTCGTCGGCGTGCGGACCCACAGCCTTCCGGCGGCGAGTGCCGCCAGTGTAGCGATCCCGGCGAGTATCGCGGCCGCCGCGAACTGCCCGACGGCGGCGCCCACCCACCCGGCGACGGGGTAGGTGACGAGGAACCAGGCGTGGGACAGCGAGAACTGCCCGGTGAAGATCGCGCCGCGGTCGCTCTCGTCGGATTCGCGGCGCAGCACCCGCGCCGTGGGCGTGCCGATCATCGACGTGCCTGCGCCCATGACCGCCCACACGGCGCACAGGGTGGCAAGCGACGTCGGTCCCGATGCGGTGAGAACCGCCGCCGCAGCGGTGCCGACGACCGTGACGACGGCTCCCACGAGCATGAGTGAACGGTCGTCGACGACGTCGAGCACCCGCGGCACCGCGAGGGCGACGGCCATCGATCCACCCCCGTAGAAGGCGAGGGCAACGGCGACGGCGGTGTTCGATCCCCCGAGGAGATCCCGCACGTAGACGACGGTGTTGACCAGGACCAACGCGGTCGCGGCCGCGACGACGAGGTTCAGCGCGAGGAGTCCGCGCAGCGCGGGACGACGGCCGAACACCCGGATTCCCGCGGTGGCTCGGGCCGCGAACGACGCGGTGTGCTCGGGCGGCTCGTACGCGGGCAGGCGGGTTCCGACGACCATCATCGCCGACACCGCGAACCCGACGGCGGTGCTGACGAACAGCGAGTGGAAGGACACCACCGTCAGAAGCGCGGCAGCGATGACGGGACTGAGCAACGACTCGAGGTCGTAGGCCAGCCGGGAGAGCGACAGGGCGCGGGTGTACTGCCGTTCGTCGGGAACGACCGACGGGATCACCGCCTGGAACGTGGGCGTGAACGTGGCCGACGCCGCCTGCAGCACGAAGATCAGGACATAGATCTGCCACACCTGATCCACGAACGGCAGGAGCAGTGCGATCAGCGCGCGCACCGCGTCCGCGGCGACCAAGACCAATTTTCGCGGAAGTCGATCGGTGAGAGCGGACACGACGGGCGCCACCCCGACGTACGCCACCATCTTGATCGCGAGCGCGGTACCGAGGACGGCACCCGCCGCGCTGCCCGTGAGGTCGTAGGCCAGCAGACCCAGCGCGACGGTCAGCAGTCCGGTGCCGAGCAGGGCCACGACCTGCGCGGTGAAGAGCCGCCGGAACGCCGGTACGGCGAGAACGCTGCGGGAGAGCGCGCTGGGTACGGTCATGGCGCTCAACGTACCTCATGAGTGCATACGTGTGCACATGAAACTGCGTGGAGCACGTCCGCCCGGCCGGATACGGTGATCGACGCGACCCCCTGTCCGGCCCGCCGTTTGGCCGGGGCCGCACCGGCACATATAGTGATTCATGCATGAGTCACGGCGAGCGCCGTGACGGAGAACTCGGAGGCAGACGATGGTGTTCGGAGCAGTACTCGGTAAAGCAGTGTCGACCGTGGTGACCGGCGCCGTCGGCGTCGCCGCCTACAACGGCGTCAAGGAGATCGGCCGACGCGCCCCGTTGCGCGACGCCGCAGTGACCGCCACCGCCTGGTCCATCCGCGGCGTCCGCAAGGCCGAGGAGAAGGCCGAGACCGCGCGTCTGTCGGCCGCCGACGTCATCGCCGAAGCCAAGGAGAAGGTCGGCGAGCAGGTGACGCCGCCGGTGCACACCCCGGCGCACGATCACGACCACTGATGACGGTCGCTCCCCTGGCGCCTGATTCCCGTACCGACGCGGACCCCACAGCGATCGAGATCCGCTCCGACGCCGCCGGCCGGATGCGTCTGACGGTTCGCTGGCTGATCAACAGCCCCGCGCGCGCCGTCGCGATCGAGGACGCGCTCGCCGAGGTTCCCGGCGTCCGTGCGACGCACGCCTACCCGCGTACCGGCAGCGTGGTCGTGTGGTTCTCCCCCGATCGCGTCGATCGGGATGCGTTGATGGACGCCCTCCACTCCGCGAGTTCGACGTCGGCCACGGCCGCGATCGAGCGCTCCCCGCACTCGGCCGAGGTGGGCAACGGTGACATCCTCCGCATGGCGGTCGGTGGCACCGCCCTTTTCCTGCTCGGCATCCGGCGCTACGGCTTCGGTCGGCCCCCGATGCTCGGCCCGACCAGTCGGCTCGTCGCCAGCGGCGTCACCATCTTCACCGGCTATCCGTTCCTGAAGGGTGCGCTGAAGTCGATCGGCGGACGCAAGGCCGCCGGCACCGACGCCCTCGTCTCCGCCGCCACCGTCGCGAGCCTGCTCCTGCGCGAGAACGTGGTCGCTCTGACGGTGCTGTGGTTGTTGAACATCGGCGAATACCTGCAGGATCTGACGTTGCGGCGCACCCGGCGCGCGATCTCCGCTCTGCTGGCCGGCAACCAGGACACCGCCTGGGTCCGCGGGCCGGACGGTGTCGAGATCTCCGTCGACATCACCTCCCTGCAGATCGACGACGAGGTCATCGTCCACGAGCAGGTGGCCCTCCCCGTCGACGGTGTCGTGTGCGACGGCGAAGCGGTTGTCGATCAATCCGCCATCACCGGCGAGAACCTGCCCGTCACGTTGCGGACGGGCGACCGCGCGTACGCGGGATCGGTGGTGGTCCGCGGTCGACTCGTGGTGCGCGCCGCCGCCGTCGGCCACGAGACGGCCCTCGGCCGCATCATCGCCCGCGTCGAGCAGGCCCAGGAGGATCGCGGGCAGATCCAGACGGTCGGCGACAACTTCTCCCGACGGTTCGTTCCCGCGTCGTTCGCCCTGTCCGCTCTCACCCTGCTCGTCACCCGCGACGTGCGTCGGGCGATGACGATGCTGCTCGTCGCCTGCCCGTGCGCGGTCGGCCTGTCCACCCCGACGGCCATCAGTGCTGCCATCGGCAACGGCGCCCGCCGCGGCATGCTCATCAAGGGCGGCTCGCACCTCGAGCAGGCCGGACGCGTAGACGCCATCGTCTTCGACAAGACCGGCACCCTCACCGTCGGGCGACCGATCGTCACCAACGTCGTCTCCTTCGACGACGACTGGACGCCGGAACAGGTGCTCGCCTTCGCCGCGAGTTCGGAGATCCATTCCCGACACCCGTTGGCGGAAGCGGTGATTCGCAGTACCGAGGAGCGCCACATCGAGATTCCCGCGCACGAGGAGTGCGAGGTGGTCGTCGGCATGGGCATGCGCACGTTCGCCGGTGACCGCACCCTGCTGCTGGGCAACCGGCCACTCCTCGAGAGCGAGGGAGTCGCGCTGTCGGAGGACGCGCTCGGTTGGGTCGACCGGCTCCAGCGCAAGGCCGAGACTCCGCTGCTGCTCGCGGTCGACGGCGCCCTCGTGGGACTCGTGAGCCTCAGCGACGAGGTCAGGCCGGAAGCGTCTGCCGTGGTCGCGAAGCTTCGCGCATCCGGAGTGCGGCGCATCGTCATGCTCACCGGCGATCACCCGCAGACTGCCGCGGCGGTTGCCGAGGAACTCGGTATCGACGAGTGGAAGGCGGAGGTGTTGCCCGACGACAAGCTCGCCGCCGTGCGCGCCCTGCAGGACGAGGGGCACGTCGTCGCGATGGTCGGCGACGGCACCAACGACGCTCCGGCACTGGCGGCCGCGGACATCGGCATCGCCATGGGCATCGCGGGCACCGACGTGGCCGTCGAGACCGCCGACGTCGCGCTGTCCGGGGACGAACTCGGCCGCCTGCTCGAGCTCCGCGAACTCGGCGGCCACACGTTGGACGTGATCAAGCAGAACTACGCGATGTCCATCGCGGTCAACGCCATCGGCCTGGTCGTCGGCGCGGGCGGGGCTCTGTCTCCGGTGCTGGCCGCGGTGTTGCACAACGCGTCGTCCGTGGCCGTGGTCGGCAACAGTGCGCGGTTGATCAGGTACCAGCTCGACTGAGCGCGCCCACCGCGCCGCCCGCCCACCGCGCCGGAGTCAGGGGCACCCTCACTCCCACCGCGCCGTCCGCCCACCACGCCGGAGTCAGGGGCACCCTCACCTCCCGAGACGGAGCGAACGGCACCCTGACTCCGGTTGGTGCGCAATCGAACCCGAGTCAGGGGCACCCTCGCACCGCGAGACGGAGCGAACGGCACCCTCACTCCGAACGGGTAATCGATCGACTGTCCGACGGCGTCGCGAGTGTGGAACGCGCTCCGCGGATGGCATTCGCTCCCCCGAGGGCGTCGACCACTTCTCGATCGACAGGAGTTTCGAGTGTGACCGCGCGAACCGAGGGACGCCCCACGAGACTTCGGTGGTCCTTCCTCACCGACCTCCGACGGGCGACCCCCGTCATCCGGTTGCTGGTACTGACGCAGCTGACGTTCAACGTCGGCTTCTTCATGGTGGTGCCGTATCTGTCGGTGTATCTGACCGGCGAACTCGGACTCACCGCGGCGGCCGTCGGCGTCGTCCTCGGCCTCCGGACGTTCTCCCAGCAGGGCCTGTTCTTCGTCGGCGGCACGCTCGCCGACCGCTGGGGCATCAAGCCCGTCGTGCTGGTCGGATGCGTTCTGCGTGTGATGGGGTTCGTGGCCCTGGCGCTATCGGGATCGTTGACCGGCGTCGTCGCCGCGACCCTGATGATCGGGTTCGCGGCCGCATTGTTCTCTCCCGCAGTCGAATCCGCGATCGCGATCGAGGCGGGGACGAGCGAACGGGCGGGCGGTCCGAGTCGCATCGAGACGTTCGCCCTGCTGTCGGTGTGCAATCAGATCGGGTCGTTCGCCGGGCCGCTCGTGGGGTCGGCGCTGCTGCTCGTCGATTTTCGCGCAGCGTGCTACGTGGCCGCCGCCATCTTCGTCGGAGTCGTTCTCGCGCACCTGATGTGGCTCCCCGGCCGAAAGGGGGAACATCGCGACGAGCCGTGGCTGTCCGGCTGGAACGACGTGGTGCGCAACAAGCTGTTCCTGGTCTTCGCACTGGCCATGAGTGCTCAGCTGGTGGCCTACAACCAGCTGTATCTGCTCCTCCCCCTGGAGGTCGAGCGCGCGTGGGGTTCGCAGACCGTGCTCGGCTGGTTCTTCGCGCTCTCCGCCCTCCTCGTCGTGAGCACGCAGATGACGATCACCCGACGCAGCGGGAAGCACTCGGCCGGAAAGGTTCTGCCCCTCGGCTTCGCGGTCATGGCCCTCTCGTTCGTCCTCGTCGCAGCCACCTCACCCCTGGAATTGCGCGGTGCGGTGGGCCTGATTCCCGCCGGCGTCTTCGTCCTGGTGCTCGCGTTCGGGCAGATGATCGCGATGCCTCAGGCACGAGATCTGGTCCCGAAACTCGCGGGTGAGCGTCGCCTGGGGTCGTACTACGGATTCATGGCCTCGCTGGGCGGTGCGGCGGTACTCGCCGGTTCGGTGATCGTGGGCGCCGTCATCGACGCTGTCCCCGACACCGGGTGGGGCGCGTCGGTGCCGTGGTTGGTGGCGGCGGTCTTTCCGCTCGCCAGCGTCGTGGGGTTGCGAATCGTGCTCGCGCGCATGGCCTGAGCGGCCGCCGCGCCGGACAGCCGCACACCGCGCAGCAGTCCGCACATTGCCGGAACTGTGCGGAGCGCCGGGAGCTGTGCGTTCGCAGCGACCGCTACCGGCCGAACAACCCGTTCACGAACGGCACCGTGTCCGCCTGCGATCGGACGAACGCCCCGCTGTGATCAGTGTCGTACGTCCGGACGGTGAGGGGCTCGCCGTTGGCCGTCAACCGCGCGATGTAGGCCGCGGTGACGGGGAACGGTACGTCGATGTCCACCAGGCCGTGGCCCAGGAAGAACGGCTTGTCGAAACCCGATTCGGGCATCGCCATGTACTCGGCGAGCACGGCGATGAAATTCGGCAGGCTCGTAACAGGGGCGGTGAAGAAATCGCCGACCCTCACCCCGTCGACCAGCTCCTCGAAATCGGCGACGCAGGTGGTCTCGGCGAGCGCCGCGTACTGCCGACCGGTCGGGGTGAGGATGCTGTCCACGTTCAACTCCGGACGCGCGTAACGCAGGGCCGCCACGATGTAGCTCACGTACGCGGTCAGACCGGCGGGCAACGTGACCGGCGGGACGTTCGGCGCACCGATGGACATCAGCGTCTCGATGTACGCCGGGGTTCCGGTGCCCACCGCACCGCGGTAGTCGAGGTCCTCACCACCGAACTCGGTGGCGTACCGGGCGGTGTAGATCGCCGCGCCGGCGCCCTGCGACTGCCCGACGGTCACCCACGAGCGGGACAGATCGTCGCGAGAATTCCGAGCGGCCTTCACCATGTCGACGACGTTGTGGGCGGTGGATCGGCCGTCGAGATAGGCCTGCAGGCCCGGTGTTCCGAGTCCGGCGTAGTCACTGGCGACGATGGCGTACCCCTGCTCGATCCAGTTGGCGAGGTAGGGCAGGTCGCGATCCGGCGCGGCGGGGCCGACGACGGACGGAGCGCATGCGTCGTCCAGACCGGACGTGCCGTGCGCCCACGAGATCACCGGCCACCCGCCCTCCGGCGCGGTTCCGGGTGGCACGAACACGGTGCCGGTGCTCAGCGCCTTCTCCCCGAACGTGTCCGTGGTGACGTAGGTCAACACCTGCGCCTCTGCGGCGCCGGGAATCCAGAGTTCGCGTTGCAGTGCACGAGTCGCGACGACATCGCCGACCTCGCCCGAGACGGCGGATGCCGGCGCGGCGAACACCACACCCATCCCGGGGATCAGCAGTGCGGTCGCGAGCAGTGCACCCAGCCGTCGGCGCAGAGACACGAAGAACTCCTTCGTTCGGGTCGATCGCAATGGCGCTGTCGAGGTCTCGGCGCTGCTCGACGGTACAACGACCCGCCCTGGTGCGCGGGGAATCGTGACACACTCGACGACAGAAGTTCGGGTGCAATCCCACTTCTGTTATGTCCGTTTCGATTCGAGCCCGGAGTGACCCTTGCCCGACGCCACGACGCCCCACCGCTCGACGCCCCTCCGGATCGACGGTGGCAACGGGCAACTCGATGCCGTTCTCGAGGCTCCGGCGGGCGGCCCTCGTCATCGTCATGCACGGCATCACCGGGTCCAAGGACGATCCCGTCATCGTCGCGATCGCCGCGGCACTGCGGGCGCGGGGCGTCGCGACCCTGCGCTTCGATTTCAACGGGCACGGTGCGAGCGACGGAGATCCGGTGGACATGACCGTCCCCAACGAGATCGACGACGCCCTCGCCGTCCACCGGTACGCCCGCAGCCTGGACACGGTGTCGACGATCGGGCTCGTCGGGCACTCTCAGGGCGGGGTGGTCGCCGGACTGGTTGCAGCGCAACTGATCGACGAGATCACGGCGCTGGTTCTGCTCGCGCCCGCCGGAGTTCTCGAGGAGAATGCTCGACGCGGCGAGGTCCTGGGGGCGACGATCGATCCGAACGACATCCCCGAGCGTGTCGCACTGCCCGGGAAAGACTTCGCCGTCGGGCGCGAGTACATCCGGACCGCGCAGTCGCTGTCCGTCTTCGAGACCTCGGCGCGGTACCGCGGCGCGGTGTGCATCATCCAGGGCAGCGACGACGAGATCGTGCCGCTGAAAACCGCCGAGCGGTATCGCGACATCTACGGGCGCAGTGAGCTTCACGTGCTCGAGGGACAGAACCACGGCTTCGACCGCGACCCGGCCGAGCCGGCGGAGATCGCGGCACTGTTTCTGGCCCAACGACTCTCGCCGTCGCCCTCCTAGCGGCCGGTGAGCCCCGGCGGTACGACCACGAACTTTCCCACGTGGTCCTTGTCGAGGAACCGTTGCTGGGCCGACGCGATGTCCTCGAGCGCGAACGTGTCGGCCAGCAGAGGCGCGATCTCGCCGTTCTCGATGTAGGACACCAGGTTCGGGAAGACCGGCTCGTCCCACGCCGTGCACCCGAGGAGTGTGCGATCGCCGAGGTACAACTTTCTCAGATCCAGCTCGACCTGCGGGCCGGCGATGGCTCCGGACGTCACGTACGTCCCTCCCGGAACGAGAAGATCGAGCAACCCCGCGAAGCCCGCGCCGGCGACATTGTCGACGACCACGTCGACCGAGTTCGCCCCCAGCACATCCTTCGGGTCGACGTCTCGGTCGAGGACCGTCTCGACACCGAGCGCACGGACGCGGTCGTGTTTGGCGGCCCCCGCGACGGCGACCACCCGCGCGCCGCGCCGAACCGCGAGTTGCACTGCAGCAGAACCCACCCCACCCGACGCACCCGTCACGAGCACCGTCGATCCGCGCGTCACACGGGCCCGCTCGATCATGTTCTCGGCGGTTCCGTAGGCACAGGGAATGGTGGCCAGTTCCGCATCGGACCACTCGGAGTCGATCGCGAACACCTCGGTCTCCGGTACCGCGACGTACTGGGCGAACGCACCGTTCATGTCCGAGCCGAGCCATCGCGTCTCGCGCGAGGAGAATCCGTCCACCCGCATGCACGGACGAATCAGCACCCGGGTGCCCACCATCGACGCGTCGGCGCCCTCCCCCGCACCGACCACGCGACCGCAACAGTCCGCACCCTGGATCAGGGGGAACGGTGTGCGCGCGTTCCACCCTCCGCTCCCGTACCACCCTGTGCGGGTGTTGATGTCGGTGTTGTTCAGTCCGGCCGCCAGCACCTGCACGAGCAACTCACCTCGACCCGGCACCGGTCGGGGCACCCGGTCCACCACCAGGCGGTCGTACCCACCGACGCCGGTGGTCACCACGGCCGTCATGGCATCGTCGACGGGCCCGGTACTCGACTCGAATTCGGCCACGTCGTCATCCTACCGCACCGAGACGGGAGTGGAGGCGGAACCGCGCTGCTGAACGGGACGTTCGGACCCACAGCCGCACTCGCCCCCGCAGAACGCACAGGCCGGGAGCGATGCGTCCTGCTGGGCGGTGTGCGGATGCGCGGACATCCGCACACTCCTGCACGGCCGGCTCGAGCTGCTCCGGTGAGACAATCGATGCATGCGTTCCCGCGAGAAGATCCTCGACGCCACGCTCGAGGTCATCGCCCGCGGCGGGTTCGACGCGGTCTCGATCGTCGCGGTGTCGCGCGCGGCCGGGGTGACCCGGCAGACGATCTACTCCATCTTCGGCACCCGCGAGGCACTCGTCACGCAGGCCATGGAGGGCCTGGCGGTCTCGGTGCTGTCCGAGATCGAGGGCCGGCTCGGCGGAGCGTCGTCGGCGCGTGAGTACGTGGTGAACATGATCGTCGCGGGACGTCGAGCGGTGCGGGACCATCCTGTGCTGGCCACGTTGGTGCAGATGGACGCGTCGAACCCGGTTCTGCACTCTGACGTCATGGCGCAGGCTCAGCCCGTGGTGCGCGGTCTGCTCGAACCACTGGTCGACCTGGACCCGGCCATGGGTCCCGTGCTCGACGACGTCGTGCACATCACCGTGCGCCTCGGCATGTCGGTGGTCCTCTTCGACGATGCCCGCCTCGCGCACGACGACGACCTCAGGGCGTTCCTGACTCGATGGTTGCCGCCCGACATGACCGGCGGAAGCCTCACCAAACCTTGACAGTTGGACCCCGAAGTGTCTAACTAGTCGCACCCGAGGCGGTCCTCGGGTGCCTCGACGGGGACGCACTCATGCGGATCGAGGCCCATCTCGAATGTGGGGGAACCGACCGTGTCCGCTCTCGATCGTCGTTCGTTCCTCGTCGGTTCCGCCGGGGCACTGATGTCCGCCGGGGCACTGATGTCCGCCGGGGCACTGATGCTCGACGCCGCCTCGCCCGCACGCGCTGCCGGCATCGGCGCCCGCGTTCAACGGATCCCACTCGTCCGCGAGGACCATCGCGTGGTGGTCGTCGGCTCGGGTTTCGGCGGGGGAGTGTCGGCCCTTCGGTTCGCGGAGGCCGGGGTGCCGGTGACCGTTCTCGAACGCGGTCTTCGCTGGCCGACGGGGCCGAATTCCACCACCTTCCCGCGGGCGACGGCACCCGACCGACGCATCCTCTGGTACGACTCGGGGAAGAACCTGTTCGGCCGGGACCTCGACGTCGATCCGTTCACCGGCCTGATCGAAGCGGTCCCCGGCGAGAACATGACGGTGCTCTGCCCGTCCGGCGTGGGCGGCGGCTCCCTGGTGTACCAGGGCATGTCGCTCCAACCCGCCGAGGAGGTCTTCGCGACGCAGTTCCCCGCCGCGCTCGACTGGTCCCTGATGGACCGCGTGCACTACCCACGGGTGGCTCGCATGCTGAAACTGCAGGTCGCGCCGGATCGCCTCGTCGACAGCCCCACTTACGCTGCAGCACGGGCATTCTCAAACAATGCGCGACGTGCAGGACAGCCCGTGTCGAAGATCCCGATGCCCATCGAATGGCAGTTCGCGCTCGACGAACTGGACGGCCGAATGACGCCCTCCTACACCAACGGCGACGGCGCCATGGGGGTCAACAACGGTGGCAAGAACACCGTCGACGTCACCTACCTCGCGGCCGCGGAGGCCACCGGGCTGGTCTCGGTGCAGACGTTGCACCAGGTGACCGACGTCGAACGCGCGCCCGACGGTCGGTGGACCGTGTACGTCGATCGCATCGACACCACCGGGCGCGTCGTCGAGAACAAGATCCTCACGACCGGGACACTCGTGATGGCCGCGGGAAGCATGAACACCACTCGTCTGCTCATGCGGGCGTCCGCCTCCGGCCGCATCGGCGACCTCCCCGACGGCCTCGGTGAACAGTGGGGCACCAACGCCGACCGCATCTACTCCTGGACGTCGTTCGAGCACGAATTCGGTGCGACCCAGGGTGGACCGGTGGTCTTCGGCAGCCTCGACTGGTCGGATCCGTCGACGGCATCGACCGTCATCCAGGCGTCCCTGCCACCGATCGGATTCGATTCTCGCACCACGACTCTCGTCGGATACGGCGTGAGCGACGCGCGCGGCCGCTTCGTGTACGACTCCGCGCGTGACGACGCGATTCTGCGGTGGCCACGCGAGGGCGACGCCGCCATCCAGACCGGAACGATCGACCCTCGCGTTCGAGCGATCGCGGGACCGCAGAGTGTCCTCGTCGACACCAACGCGGTGTTCCCGTCCACGTGGCACCCGCTGGGCGGCGCGAACATGGACGTGGTCTGCGACCTCGAGGGCCGCGTGCTGGGACAGCGGGGCCTGTACGTCCTCGACGGTGCGCTGATTCCCGGGAACTGCGCAGCCTGCAATCCGTCGCTGACCATCGCGGCGGTCGCCGAACGCGCGATGGACACCATCGTCGCGCGAGACGTCGGGACCGTGATCTGACCATCCGACCGTGCAACCTCAGGTGACGACCGACGACAGGAACCCCATCGTGCACAACACTTCTCGTACCCTTCGTACCCTGACCGTGGTGGTGATGCTCGTTGCCGCCGGTCTGGTGGGAGCGGTCGACGCGCGCGGCGACACCGTGGACGATTTCTACGTGCCGCCGGCGCAGTTCGACGACACCCCGGGCTCGGTGGTCCGAACACAGCCCATGTCACTGTTTCTCGCCGCCCCCGGAGCCGACGGGGTCTATCCCGCCTCGGCGGAGCGAGTCATGTACACCTCTCGGACCGAGCACGACGAGCCCGTCGCCGTGACGGGCACGTTCCTCGACACCGAGATTCCGTGGCGGGGCGACGGTCCGCGTCCCACGATCGTGGTGGCCCCGGGAACCGTCGGGCAAGGCGATCAGTGCGCGCCGTCGCGAGCGTTTCCGACGGCGGTGAACCTGGTGGCGGATCCGTTCTCGGCCTCGGTGAACCAGGAACTGGTGTCGTCGACGCTGTGGGGATCGATGGGCGCCCGGGTCTTCGTCACCGACTACATCGGGCTCGGCACCCCGGGCGTGCACACCTACGTCAACCGCATCGAACAGGCGCACGCCGTGCTCGACGCGGCCCGCGCCGCCACCGAGTTGTCCGGCGGCGCGGACGGTCCGATCGGCATCTGGGGTTACTCGCAGGGCGGCGGTGCCGCGGCCGCCGCAGCCGAGATGGCGTCGACCTACGCGCCGGAACTCGACATCGCCGGCACCTGGGCGGGTGCTCCGACGGCCGATCTGCTCGACGTGTTGGGAACGGTCGACGGGACCCTGATCGGCGGTGTGATCGGATACGCCCTGAACGGTTTCGTCGAGCGGAACCCCGAACTGCGTGCGCTGGTGGACGAACGCGTGAGCGACACCGGAATCGCCGTGCTGGAGTCGCTGAAGTCGCAGTGCATCGCCGACACGATCCTGCAGTATCCGTTCCTGCGCACCGAGACTCTGACGAAGGACGGACGGTCGATGCTCGACAATCTGCGCACCATCCCCGAAGCCACGGCCATCTTCGACGAGCAGCGGACGGGGAGAACCGCACCGTCGGCGCCGGTTCTGATCACCAGCGGCATCAACGACGACACCGTTCCCTACGATCAGGCCCGACGCCTGGCGACGCAGTGGTGCGACGGCGGTGCGGCGGTGACGTTCCGATCCAACCCCCTCCCGCCGATCCTGCCGGGGGCGGTCATCCCCAACCACTTCGGGCCTCAACTGATCGACGGTTACGGCGGCGCGGCGGCGCAGTTCCTGCTCGACCGGTTCGCCGGGGTTCCGACGTCCGGGTGCACCCTGGAGTAGCCGGACACGCCGCTCTCCGGGACTCGCCCCGGCCGGCTCCTCCGGCGACGCCAGTAGGGTCGAACGATGACGGTGCGAGCAGGTGTGGTGGTGACGGGAACCGAGGTGCTGGGCGGCCGGGTCACCGACCGGAACGGTCCATGGGTAGCCCAACGCCTCCTCGAAATGGGAGTCGACGTCGCTCACATCACGGTGTGCGGGGATCGTCCGGCCGATCTGACCGCCCAGTTGCAGTTTCTCGCGGATCAGGGCGTCGACCTGATCGTCACCACCGGAGGCCTGGGGCCCACGGCGGACGATCTCACCGTGGAGACGGTCGCCGCCCTGTACGGCCGTGACCTCCACCTCGACGTCGAGCTCGAGCAGCGCATCGCCGACATCGTGGCGCGGTGGCGAAGCCGGTTGTCCTCCGCGGTCGATTCCGAGCCGCTCCGAGCGGGAATTCGCAAGCAGGCGATGGTTCCCGACGGTGCACACTCGATCTCGCCGACCGGAACGGCTCCGGGCGTCGCGATCGCAGCATCGGACTCGGGATCGCTTCCCGCTGTTCTCGTTCTTCCGGGCCCTCCTCGCGAGTTGCAGGCGATGTGGCCGGACGCCATCGAGAGCGCACCCGTCGCCGCGGTGTTGGCGCGACGCGTGCAGGTTCGCCAGGACACCATCCGCGCGTACGGCCTGTCCGAAGCCGATCTCGCCGCGACCTTGCGCACGGCCGAGCGCGACATTCCGGGGTTCGGCGAGCTCGAGGTCACCACCTGCCTGAGCCGCGGCGAGCTCGAGATGGTCACCCGCTACGCCGACGCGGCGGCACCGTCGTACGAGCGCCTCACGGCCCTGATCGACGAACACCATGGCCGGCAGATCTTCTCGACGGACGGGGCCACCATCGACGACATCGTGGCGACGAGGCTGGCCGGTCACCGCATCGCGACGGCGGAGTCGTGCACCGGAGGCATGATCGCGGCCCGGCTCACCGATCGAGCCGGATCCTCGGCCTACGTGATCGGCGCCGTGGTGTCCTACGCCAACGAGGCGAAGATCGAACTGCTCGACGTCCCCGCCGAGATGATCGACGAGCACGGCGCCGTCAGCGAACCGGTGGCGGCCCGGATGGCGGAGGGCGCGCTGACCCGCGTGGGCGCCGACATCGCGATCTCGACCAGCGGCGTCGCCGGACCGGGTGGCGGCACCGACCTCAAGCCGGTGGGCACGGTCTGCTTCGCGATCGCCGTCGGTGACCGTCCGACCGTCACCCGCACCCTGCACCTCCCCGGCGACCGCACGAGCGTGCGATCGCTGTCCACGACAGCCGCGATGCACATGCTCGCCGATGCACTGGGCGCGGCGACCGTCGACTAGGGGCTTGTCACATTCGCCGGCTCCGCCTCGTCATCGTGTCGACGGGTTCCGCACGGGATCCGGTGACGAGAGGATGAGTCCATGCGAATCGCAGTGGCAGGCGGAACCGGCCTCACCGGCCGACTGGTGGTCGGAGGCCTCGAGGCGGCGGGCCACACGGCCGTGGTGCTGGCGCGGTCCACCGGTGTCGACCTGACCCACGACTCGCAGCGGGTGGACGAGATGATGACGGGCGTCGACGCCGTCATCGACACGAGCAATCTCACCACGATGAAGCGAGCCCGGTCCGAGGAGTTCTTCGGCGCCGTCACGGCGACCGTGCTCCGGGCGGCAGAACGAGCGGGCGTCGGCCACCACGTCGCACTCTCGATCGTCGGCTCGGACCGGGTGGAGTACGGCTACTACGCCGGAAAACGAGTGCAGGAGAGCTTGATCCGTCAGGGGAACGTTCCGTGGACGATTCTGCGCGCGACGCAGTTCCACGAGTTCACGGAGCAGACCCTGGGCATGACGAAGGGGCCACTCGCCGTGATTCCCGTGATGCGCAGCCAACCGATCGCGGTGCGAGAGGTCGCGGACCGGCTGGTGGAACTCGCAGTGGCGCCGCCACGTCGGTCGGTCGTCGAGATCGCCGGACCGCGGGTGGAGCACCAGCCCGATCTCGCACGTCGATTGCTTCGCGCTCGCGGATCGCGTCGACTGGTGATTCCCGTTCGCATTCCGGGCGCCGGCGGGCGAGGCATGGCGGACGGCAGCCTGCTTCCCACCGACGACGGTCCTCGCGGCCGGGAGACGTTCACCGACTGGTTGTCGACCACCGCGACGCCGGCGCGGGGATGACGGTTCCGGACCTCGCCGAGGATTTTCTGCGTGCGCGCCCGCGGTTGGTGCGCATCGCCTATGCGGTCCTCGGGTCGTACGCCGAGGCCGAAGACGTGGTGTCCGGCTGTTGGTTTCGCCTGACCGACGCCCACCACCGTGACCCGGTGCGGGACGTCGAGGCGTGGACGACGGTCGCCGTGGCCCGGATGGCACTCGACGTGTTGCGGTCGGCTCGGGTCCGGCGCGAGAACTACGTCGGTCCGTGGCTTCCGGAACCCGTGGTCGCCGCGGCGGACGACCCGGCGGAGCAGATCGCGGCCGACGAGAGTGTGTCGTTCGCACTGCTCGTGGTCCTCGAGTCGCTCTCCCCGGCCGAGCGGACGTCCTGGGTGCTGCACGATCTGTTCGGCATCCAGTTCGACGAGGTCGCCGACATCCTCGGCCGCACCCCGGCGTCCGTGAGACAAGCCGCATCACGAGCCCGACGACGCGTCACCGAGGGCGCGTCGCGATTCACCGTCGATCCCGTGCGCCACGGCGAGACGGTCCGGGCGTTCGCGCGTGCAGCCGAATCCGGCGACACGACAGAGCTTCTCGCCGTGCTGGACCCGAGCGTGGTGCTGACCAGCGACGGTGGCGGCATCGTGTCGGCAGCCCGGCGTCCGGTGGTCGGCGCGGATCGCGTCGCGCGATTCCTCCTCGGCATCGCCGCGAAGGTGGGCCCGACCCTCACCCTGCGGCCGTGCCGGGTGAACGGCCGGGACGGACTCGCACTCTCCGTGCACGACGCTCCGGCCGGCATCGTGTCGTTCGACGTCGATGCGCGCGGCCGGGTCGCTCGCATCGATCTCGTTCGGTCACCGGAGAAGTTGACGGCGGTGACCGACAGCGTGTGGCGCTGACGTTCGCACCGCGACGGCACACCACCGCGTCGGTAGGGTTCGCATCATGACCGGTGTGGGAGTTGTTCTGCGTCCCGAACTACCGCCCGAGACCATCGTCGACGCGGCTCGCCGCGCCGATGCGATGGGTGTCCACGAGGTGTGGCTGTGGGAGGACTGCTTCCTCTCCGGCGCCTTCTCCGTCGCGGCGAGTGTCCTCGCGGTCACCGATCGTGTGCACGTGAGCATCGGTGTCATTCCGACGCCGTTGCGCAACGTGGCGCTGACGGCCATGGAGATCGCCACGCTCGCTCGACTGCATCCCGGACGTGTCCGCGTCGGCCTCGGGCACGGCGTCCAGAGCTGGATGGGGCAGGTCGGCGACCGCGTGCAGTCACCGATGACGCTACTGCGAGAACAGATGTCGGCTCTGACCGCTCTGCTCGACGGCCGGTCGGTCGACGTGACGGGACGCTATGTCTCGCTGTCCGACGTGAAGCTCGGTCTGCCGCCGACCCGGGTACCGCCACTGCTGGTCGGGGCCACCGGGCCGAAGACGCTGGCCCTGAGCGGCGAATGCAGCTCGGGAACCATCCTCACGAGCGAGACGAGCCCTGAACAACTGCGGGAAGCCTGCGGCCACATCGGCGGCGGGGCCGGCCACGACATCGCCGGCGGGGCGGGCCACGACATCGTCGTCTACGTCGACTGCCCGACCCCGGACGATGCGTCCGCCGAACGCCTCCGCCGGTGGATCGATGCGGGCGCCACCACCGTCGTCCTGCAGCCTCCCGCAGATGTGACGGACCTGGACGCGCTGTTCGAGAAGGCGGTCGAGCTGCAGTCCGTCCTCGCCTGAGGTCCGGTTCCTTACCGACCTACCACCGATCCCTACGCGGAGCGCGACCCGGCGTCGACCGCCCGCAGACGACGAGTCCGTCGGGTCCGCAGGAACACCAGCAGCGCGAACAGGGCGAGAGCGATGAGGGCTCCGAGCAGCGTGGCACCACGGAACCCGGGCGCACTGGTGTCGAGGGTGCGCTGGCCGGCGTGCGCGGCGTTGCTGGTTCCGAGCACGACGGTGAGGGTCAGCAGGTTCGGGATCGCGGTGATCAGGGCGAGAACCACCGTCCCGATGGCGAGCGGCTTTCCGCCGCGCCGATTGCGCACCGCGAACGCACTCCAGAAGAACATCAGTGGCGCGAAGGTGCACAGCACGCCGAACAGAAGTCCGAACGAGATGCCACGCGTGAAGGTGCCGTCGGCGAGCGACTCGACGCGCAGACTCCACCACCGCGGCAGGAACGCCGAGAGAACGAAGTAGGCGACGACCAGAAGAACGAGCGCCGATCCGACGAGGATGGCGCGCCTCTTCCAGACTCCCGAGTTGCTCGACGGAACGGATGTGGTCGGATCTGCAGTCATACCGCGATAGTAGAGCGCGATAGTGCGCACGCGGCTCCACTACGCTGACCGCCGTGGATTCGGCCGGCGGCCGAGGGGATTCGAGGAGGACACGAGCGCGATGCGCACCGAAGAACAGGCTCTGAAAGTCTCGCTGATCGGGGTGCTCGTCGTGTCCGCGTTGGGCATCGGCTTCGGCATCGTGTCCGGCTCGTTCGCCATCCTGTTCGACGGCGTCTTCTCCCTGGTCGATGCCGTCATGACGGTCGTCTCCATCGCCGTCGCCCGCCTGATCGCGGCATCCGTGTCCAACACCCTGTCCCGACGCACCCAGGACAGGTTCTCGGTCGGCTTCTGGCACTTCGAACCGATGGTGTTGGCGGTCAACGCGCTGCTCATGATGTCCATCGCGGCGTACGCACTCTTCCAAGCGATCTCGGCGTTGTCGAGCGGCGGGCGCGACGTCGCTTTCGGCCCGGGCGTGGCCTATGCGGCGGTGGTCGTGGTGTTCACCTGCGTGATCGGGTACGCCGAACACCGGGCGAACAAGCGAATCGGTTCCGCTCTGGTCGCCATGGACGTCAAGGGATGGATCATGGCGGGTGGGGTGACCGCGGCCCTGCTGGTCGCCTTCCTCATCGGCATGCTGATCTCGGGCACCCGCTGGGAATGGCTGATGCCCTACGTGGACCCGGCGGTGTTGACCGTCGTTGCCCTGGTTCTGCTTCCGGTCCCGTTCTCGACACTGCGGACATCGTTGAGCGAGATCAGCTTGATCACTCCCGTCGCACTGAAGCAGCAGGCCGAAACCCTCGCGCAGCGCGTCGTCGAATCCGAGGAGTTCGACGACCACCGGGTCTATGCGTCCCAGCAGGGGCGGGCGCGCACCGTCGACTTCGTCTTCTACGTCCCGTCCGGATTGCCGCCACGACCGCTCGAAGAGTGGGATCGCATCCGTGACGGAGTGAGATCCGAACTGGTGGACGATGATCCGCACAGTTGGGTCACCGTCTCGTTCACCACCAATGCGCCACCCGAGACGGTTCCCCGGTGAGCGGAGTCGTCGTCAGGCGTCGCCGATCGGGACTCCCAGCGCGAGCAGAGCGACGTCGTCCTGCACCCCGTCACCGAAGCCGTTCAACACGCCGATGAGGTCGTCGACCACCCGAGCCGCAGTGGTCGGGGCCGCCGCGACGGCGAAGTCCTCGAGTGCGCCGGTGTCGTCGTACCGGAACCGCCCCGGACCGACGTGCGCCTCGGTCAACCCGTCGGAGTAGAGCAACAGCACGTCTCCGGGAGCCAGTACCAGCTCCGCGGCCCGGAAGTGCGGATCGGGGAGGGCTCCGACCAGTTGGCCGCCGACGGTGTCGACGTAGCCCGCCGTGCCATCGGCCCGCAGGTGCAGAGCGGGGGGATGTCCCCCGCTCGCCAAGCTGACGTGTACCGAGCCGTCCACCGGGGTCACGGTGCCGAACAGCACCGTACAGAACCGCGGATCGTCACCTCGAAACTCTTGCTGCAGGACAGCATTGAGGTTGTGCAGAACCGAGACCGGATCGCGGTCGAACACCGCCGCGGCCCGCAGGGTGTAGCGCGTCAGGGACGTCACGGCGGCAGCGGCCGCGCCTTTCCCGCTGACATCGCCGAGAAAGAAACCCCACGTTCGAGCATCGAGCGGGAAGAGATCGTAGAAATCGCCGCCCACCTCGTCCTCGGAAGCGTGGTGGTAGTACGCGGACACCTCGGTCCCGGTGGGTGAGGTCAGGGCCGGCGGGAGCAGGGTTCGCTGCAATGTCGTGGCCAGGATCTGAAGAGCGGTGCGCTCGGCCTCGGCGCTCTTACGGGCGTCCTCGGACTCACCCAGCGCGCCCTCCGACCGGGCCAGCGCATCCTCCGACCGAGTCAACGCCCGCTCCGCGACCGACTGCGCCGACACGGCGTCGTCGCGCGCCTCCACGAGACGCTGCTCGCGGATGCGGTGGGCCGTCGCGGCGTGCAGCGTCACGCGCACCTCGGCGCCGTCGTCGCTCGAACCGCGATTGGCCATGAGGAGAACCGACAGGGTGTCGTGCGGTCCCACCACGAGTTCGGCCATGGCCCCGGCCGGTGGGTCGGAGTCGGCGTCGGAACCGGCTGCGAGCAGGGCGATGACGGTGCCGGTACTCGACGGCACGAACAGATCGTGGAGCATCGATCCGACCACGCCCTCGGCGCCGATCATCCGGACCACCGTCGCGTTGGCGTAGGTCACCACGCTGGTCTCCGCGTCCACCACCAGAAAGCCGGCGGGGGCGGTGTCCAGCCACCGCACTGCTCTGTCGGCGGCGCCCGAACGGTCGTCAGGCCTGCCGTTGCTACCGTCCATCGCTCACATGTCTACCAAATCGAACGGTGTCGGATGACCCGTGACGTGTCGGTCAGCGGGATGACCCCACACGGGTGCGGATGTTGCGATCGGTCGCGGCGATGCCCTGCTGGATGAACGGCTCCACCAGTTTGGACAACGCTCGACCGGTCAGGCCGCCGGGAAACGTGTACCCGAACTCCACCCGCGCGCGGCTGTTTCGATCGTCGACCGGCTCGACCAGCCACCGCGACGACGTCTCGAAGCCGGCCACCGAACTCAGCGAGAACACCGAGCCGTCGACCCATTCGACGACGTCGACCGTCGACTTCAGCGTCTTGGGGCCGAGCTTCATCTGGGCGTCGAACCGGTCACCGATCCCCCTCGATACCGGCCCGACCGGCGCGAAATCGGTGACTCCGAACATCCAATCGGGGACGTTCTCGTAATCGGACAGGTACGCGAAGACCTCACCCGCCGATGCGGGCAGTTCGATCTCTCGGGTGATGACGGGCATGGATTCTCCGTGGTGTGTGCGGGTTGCGTGCGCAGTGCGTGAGACACCGCGTATCACTAACTTCTTACCCGACGGTCGGCGACGTGGTGAGACCCGCCCCCTCGACGGACTGCGCCCGGATCCGACGACGGTGATCGATACGATCCGTTCGTGGAGTTCCGGACCGACAGACTGCTCCTGCGCACGTACCGATCCGGCGACGACGCCGAGCTGCTGACGTACTACGGCGACCCCGACGTGTGCCGATATCTGCTGCACGAGCCGTGGACCGCGGACGACGCCGCGGCCGCCGTGGGCAGACGCGCGGAGAGAACAGGACTGGACGTCGGGGCACTCGCGATGGTGGCCGAACTCGACGGTGCCGTGGTGGGCAACGTCGAGGCATGGACGACGGACGACGAGTCGACCTCCGTCGAGATCGGCTGGACCTTCTCCCCCGCGGTATCCGGGCGCGGCCTCGCCACCGAAGCCGTCGACGCACTGTTGCGCCTCGTGTTCGATGTGCCGACCACTCATCGCGTCGTTGCGCAGATGGACGCACGCAACGATGCGTCCGCACGGCTCGCACGGCGAGTCGGGATGACGCAGGAGGCCCACTTTCGTCAGAACTGGTGGTGCAAAGGGGAATGGACCGACACCCTCGTGTTCGCACGGCTGCGTGGCGACCGCCCGACCTGATTCCGCGACACCGGAGTTCGTGACTCTGCGGACGTTCTATTCGCCGACATCGCGCGGCGTGGGTCTGCACAGGCTGCACACAACCGTGGCCATCAGGGCCGAATGTGCCGATCGGGGCATGGTTGTGTGCAGCTGGTGCACCGCTCGCTGATCGGACCCACGCGACCGGAGCGGACACGGGAGTTCACCCTCCAAGGTTGCGTCACAGGGTTCGCGGCGGGTAGTCAGGTGCAGATGAAGACCTACGATCTCCCCGGCACCGACCTCCACGCGTCGAGCATCGTGCTCGGACTGATGCGCATCGAGTCGCTGGCCGACGAGGAGATCCGCACGCTCGTCGAAACCGCCCGCGACGCGGGAGTGTCGGTGTTCGACCACGCGGACATCTACGGCAGCGAGCGCCACGCCTGCGAGCGCCGGTTCGGCGACGCGGTCTCGTTCGGGGCCGACCGTGACGATGTCGTCATCCAGAGCAAGGTCGGCATTCGTGACGGGTTCTACGATTTCTCGGCGGACCACATCCTCGCCACCGTCGACGAGTCGCTGGCGGCGCTGCGTACCGATCGCCTCGACATCCTGCTGCTGCACCGCCCGGACACGCTCGTGGAGCCGGCCGAGGTCGCCGCGGCGTTCGACACGCTGCACTCCTCCGGAAAAGTGCGACACTTCGGCGTCTCGAACCACACCCCCGGACAGATCGAGGTGCTGAAAACCGCTGTGCGCCAACCCCTGATCGTGAACCAGGTGCAGCTGAGCATCACGCACGCTCCACTCGTGGCGTCCGGGCTCGCCGCGAACATCGGCGGACTCGAGCAGTCGGTCGATCGCGACAACGGTCTTCTGGATCACGCGCGCCTCCACGGCATCACTCTGCAGGCGTGGTCACCGTTCCAGAAGGGGACGTCGGACGGGGTGTTCCTCGGAGACCGCGACCACTATGCCGATCTGGACGACGTGCTGCGCGCACTGGCCTCCGAACTCGGGACCACGCCCACCGCGATCGCGACCGCATGGATCACCCGGCACCCGGCCGACATTCAGGTGGTGCTCGGAACGACGAAGCCGGACCGAGTGCGCGAGGCCGCAGCAGGCTCGGACGTGCATCTCACCCGCGAGCAGTGGTACCGCATCTTCCGAGCCGCCGGTCACACACTTCCCTGACGCCGAATGAGCTACTTCGAGAACGACATATCGGTCTACACGGCCATCCGATCCCGACGCGACGTCCGCGCCGAGTTCGCCGGAGAGCCGATCGACGACGAGGTGCTCGAGCGCATTCTCGACGCTGCCCATCACGCCCCGAGCGTGGGCAACACACAGCCGTGGGATTTCGTCGTCGTGCGCTCACCACGGACCCTCGACGCTTTCGCATCGCACGTGGAAGAGGAACGTCGATCGTTCGCCGCGTCGCTTCCCGACGACCGCCGAAAGACGTTCGACCCCATCACCATCGAGGGAATCCGCTCCAGTCGGACCGGCGTCGTGGTCACCTACGATCCCGAGCGCGGAGGACAGCACGTCCTCGGACGCGCCACCGTCGACGACACCGGATTGTTCTCGGCCGTACTCGCCGTGCAGAACCTGTGGTTGGCGGCGACGTCGGAGGGCATCGGCGTCGGGTGGGTCTCTTTCTACCGAGAATCGTTCCTCGCGGACCTTCTGAGGATTCCGCCGCCCGTGCGGCCCGTGGCCTGGTTATGCATCGGACCGGTGACCGAGTTGCAGACGGAACCGGACCTGGAGAGGTTCGGATGGCGTCATCGGCGCCCGCTGGCGGAGGCCGTGCACCACGAACATTTCCGGGGCGAGTGACGGGTTCGCCGTGGACCGGCTGTCGTAGGTGGGGAGCGACTCCGCACCTACGACAGCCGGTTGCCGCGATCAGTCGGCGACGGCCACGAACTCGTTCGGGGTGACGTCGAGTTCACCGCTGACGGTGACCTCGCCGGTGGTCAGATCCACGGCGTGGATGCTGTCGGTAGCCGGTTCGGTGACGTAGGCGATGTTGCCCGCGATGGAGATTCCGGGATGCGGGTCCTGGCTCTCGACCGGGCTCTCCCACGCCCCGATGACGGGGTACGACGCGGTCACGGCCTTCGTTTCGGGATCGAAGACGTGCACGTTGCCGTCGGAAGCGATGATGTAGGCAAGGTCGTCGGGGCCACGAGCGACGCCCCGCCACGTGTACTCGGCACCGTCCGGCAGCGCGACCACGTCGAGGGTCTTCGCGACCGGATCGATGACGGTGACCGCCCCGAGGAGGTAACCCTCGGCATCGGCGTCGTCCTTGTAATCCCCGACGATCAGCGGGCTGGTCTCACTGACGTAGGCGTTGCCCATGCGTCCGTAGGGCTGGTCCGGCGCGTCGAGCTTGGTGATCTCGCCGTCGTCGTAGACCAGGGCGCCGTTCTCGCAGCCGAAGACCACGATCTCGTCCTGCGTCGTACCTTCACCGTGGACACCGGGGCACTCGTCGTTGCGAGCGATGACGGAACCGGCCGCGTCACGTACCTCGATGCCGGTGCGCCCGTTCGCGTTTCCGACGGTGGTGAGGAACGTGCCGTCCTCCAGGACGATCGAGACACCGTGGTGCGCCTCGACACCGGGGATGCTCTCGACCTCGGGGAGCCCGTCCGAGGATTCGAGTGCGGCGGTGTCGAAGATCGTGGTGTCGCTCGTGCCGTCGGCGTACAGGACGGTCTTGCCGCCGTGACGGACGACGTGACCGGCCTTCTCGGCCTCGAAAACGGTGTCGGTGAGCGCGGGTTCGTCCGTCGTGTCGGCCGCGGTGTCGAGTACCTGGAAGCCCTCGCTCGTGGTGACCATGACATTGCGGTTGTCACCGGCGAGGTTGAGGCGGGTGTAGTCCTCGGACTCGAAGTCCGCGACGGTCTCGAAGGTTGCCGCGTCGAGAACGAGCAGTCCGCCTTCGTAGGACACGACGACGCGATCGCCGGGCTCCGTCGCCGCTGCGGTGGTCGACTCGGTGCCGGCGTCGGCACCCGAGGAGCAGGCCGCGAGTGTCGCGACTGCCCCGAGAGTGAGCACCGTGATGCCTGCTCGTCGGAAGTAGGGAGTGCGCATTCAGGGTTCCTTTTCTGTGTGGGATGGAGAATCGATCAGGCGGACAGGCCGGTGGCGATGCGCTCGGTGTTGACGCGCATCATCGTGAGGTAGTCGGGAGCACCGCCGTCGGGACCGGAGAGGGACTCCGTGAACAGCGAGACGACGTCCACACGGATATCGGCTTCGCTGGCGAGAGCCTGGACGAGGCGGTCGGGCGAGGACGATTCGGCGAAAATCGTTCGGACACCGGTGGAATCGACTGCATCGACCAGATCGGACAGGTCCGAAGCGGACGGCGCAGCGAGGGTGGTGCCGCCGGGGATCACCGCACCGACGACCTCGAAGTCGAACCGGTCGGCGAGGTAGCCGAACACGTGGTGATTGGTGACGAGCGCGCGGCGCTCCTCCGGAATCGCGGCGAAGGCGGTGGACATCTCGTCGTCGAGAGTCTCCAACTGCGCGCGGTAGTCGGCCGCTCGTTCGGAGATGACGGTGGCGTCCGCGCCGTCGAGCCCGGCGAGCACCGGCTCGAGTGCGTCGACGACGGCGATCATGCGTGCCGGGTCGGTCCAGAAATGCGAGTCGGGACTCCCCGCCGCGTCGCCCTCGCTGTAGTCGAGAACCTCGATGGCATCGCCCGCGACGAACGACGGGACGTTCTCCGCCGAGGCCGCGTCGAGATGCTGTTGCAGACCTTCCTCGAGGCCGAGCCCGTTGGAGACGACGAGATCGGCCGAGCGGAGGCGAGCGCCCTCCTGTGCGGAGATCTCGAAGGAGTGCGGATCGGCGTCGGGCTTCATCAGGGTGACGACGTCGGCTTCGTCGCCGACGAGTTCCCCGACCACATCGCCCAGGATGTTCGTCGACACCATCACCGACGGTCGGTCGTCATCGGCCACCGAACACCCGGTGAGAGAGAAGAAGACGCCGAGTGCCGCCACCGTGGCAGTCAGGGACGACGCCGTTCGGAGTGATCGCATGGTCAGCGTCCCGTCTCTGCGGTGAAGGCAGGTTCCGTGTCGGTCTCGAACGTGCGCGAGATGCGGGCTCCGTCGGCGTAGTCGATCTCGTACAGCGCTCGCTCGGCGGGTGCGCTGAGATACGCGCGCTGCTGGTCGGCGACGAGCGTCGGGCTTCTGCCCTCGGCCAGAGATGCCGCGACGAGAGGGCTCGTCTCGGCGATCACCGATCCGTCGCCTCCGTCCATCACGAGGACGCGACCGTCGGACGCAAGACCGAGAATGTGCTCGTCGCTGTCGTCGACTGCCGTCACGTGCGTCAGGCGAGTGGGGGCGGGCAGCAGCGTCCAGGACTTCTCGCGGGTGTCGAGCAGCCAGATTCCCTGGTCGCCCGCCAGACCCGCGACCGTGGGACGCCCTTCCCGATTGTCGAACGACGTCGCCGGAGGAGCCGTCGCGTCGGCGGGATAGGGGATTCTCTCCACCGTCAGCTCGTCTCCGGTGGCCGATGCGAGCAGAGCGCCGTCGGAGCAACCGACGACGGCACCCACGCGGGTGGTGATGGTGCCGGCGGCATCCGGACACGGCTCGACGAGACCCGTCTGCTCGCCGTCGGCGGTGTGGCCGACCAGGGTCCGCGAGGGCCCCACGCCGTCGGTGACCAGCGCGAACGACCCGACGGGCACGACCATGCCGTCACCCGGCGGATTCTGCATGCGGAAGTGTTCGGAGATCTCGCCCTTCGACAGTGCCTCGGTGTCGAGCAGCACGGCGTCGCCGGAGTCGGGGAAGTAGACCCCGGTGCCTCCGGAGGTGGACAGGTTCGACGTGGCGACCGCCGCCTCGCCGTCGCCCTCGACGGTGCCGAGAAGCCGGGGCTCGGCGCGGTAGTAGTGGAAGTGGTCGACGTGGTCCCAGGTCCAGACGCCGCTGTCGACGATCTCGATGCCCGCGTCCGTCTGGGCGAACAGGTAGCGGCCGTCCGTGGTCATCGCCTCGGGTGCGCCGATGGTGCCGAGATCTGCGACGGACTCGTCGAGCAGGTCCAGGTGGGACACCGCGCCGGCGGGGTCGATGGAGGTCAATCCCAGGCGCGGTTCGGCGAGTTCGGCGGCGTTGGCGATCGCCCCGTGGCCTTCTTCCGATGTCTGTTCAGCGGGTGCCGGCGCCGGCTGCTCGGTGGAGCAGGCGGCGAGACCGAGCACGAGGGTGCCGATGATGACGGCGGGGGTGGTGGTGATGCGGGGTCGCACGGGGTCCTTTCGAATGGGGCAGGGAAAGTCGGTCGACGGGTTCACACGTCCGTGGGCACTGTCGCTGTCGGTGCCGCCGACGACTGCGTTCGTGGTCTCAGCGTCGTGAGTGCGCTTCGTGTCGCCCACGACAGGCCCGCCACCGCGATCGCGGTGGCGGCGACCGAGGCCCCGGCGGCGGTGGCCGCGTGCCAGGAGATCAGCAGTCCGACGAACACCGACAGCACGCCCAGGACCGCGGCCAACACCATCCGAGTCGGAATTCGATCGGTCCACTGCCCGGCGGCCACGGCCGGTGCGAGCAGCAGGCCGACGACCAGAAGTGAGCCGACGGCCTGGTACGACGCCACGACCGCCAAGGTCACCAGCGCGACGAGTCCGGCCTGGGCGGAACGGGGCCCGAGGCCGAGAACGGCGGCGATCCGTGGGTCCAACGCGAGCGCGACCAACGGCCGATGGAAGGCGACCGCGACGGTCAGACCGACCACCACAGCCGCCGCCAGGAGAACGACATCGACCACCGTGATGGCCAGAATGTCGCCGAACAGGATCGATGTGGCGTCGGTCGCGAAGCTTCCGGAGTGGGAAATGACGATGACGCCCAGCGCCAGCATCGAGACGAAGAGCATGCCGATACTCGTGTCGTAGGACAGCCGACCACGTCGCTGAAGTCCGGAGATTCCCAGGCTCATCGCCACGGCGCTCAGGGCACCACCGACCAGAACGGGCGTGCCCAGAACAGTGGCGAGGGCGACCCCGGGAAGCATTCCGTGCGCCAGAGCCTCACCGAGGAATGCCATGCCGCGGATGACCACCCACGTTCCGACCACCCCGCACAGCACGGCCACGAGTGCGCCCCCGAGCATGGCCCGCTGGACGAACCCGAGCGCGAAGGGTTCGAGCAGCAGGCTAACGGTCGGTATTGTCACCGGGGCGATGTTAGGACAATGATAACGGTAATCAAAATCGTTAAGGTGGTGCGGTGAGCACATCCCGATCCGAACGACAGTCCGCCGCCCGCCTCCGTGGGGTCCGCGTGGAGTACTCCGGCCGCGCCGCCGTGTGCGACGTCGACCTGGACGTGTCACCGGGTGCAGTCACGGCGATCGCGGGACCGAACGGTGCCGGAAAGTCCACCCTGCTCGAAGTGATCGCCGGTACCACCGCGCCGACCTCGGGCACCCGGACCGCGACCGACCGCATCGCGTTCGTGCCCCAACGCGCCGCCATATCCGACCGGTTGCCGCTGACCGTGCGCGATGTCGTGACCGTCGGCGCCTGGGGTCGAACCGGACGGTGGCGCCGACTCGACTCCGAGTCTCGCGAGGCGGTGAACGTCGCCCTCGACCGTCTCGGTATCACCGACCTGGCCGCGACGCCGTTCGCGACACTGTCCGGTGGTCAGCGTCAACGTTCGCTGCTCGCCCAAGGTCTCGCTCGCCGGGCTGAACTGCTGCTTCTCGACGAACCCACCACCGGTCTGGACACGGCGAGCGGCGAGCGCATTCGCGAGGTGATGGACGCGGAATCGCAGCGCGGTGTCGCGGTGGTCTGCGTGTCGCACGACCCGTCGGTGCTCGATGCCGCCGATCGGGTCGTCAGGCTCGACGACGGCCGCATCGTGTCGTGACGCGTCGGCGGCGTGTGAGCGACGGCGCCGGACGGGGATCGTCCGTACGGTCGAGAAGGTGCGTGGATCGTGGCGGTGGTCGGCAGTGGTGCTGGGTATCGCCGTGCTCGTCGCCACGCCCTCGGTGATCCAGCGGCTCCCCGTCGACGATTCCGACATCTCCGCGGCCGAACTCCTCACCGACGTCACGTCCTCCGCTTCGACCCCGTACTCGGGTTACGCCCAGTCGGTCGGCGGCATCGCCCTCCCCGTCACCAGCGGGTTGGGTGGGCTGCCGGATCTGCTCGGGGACACCACGACGCTGCGGGCCTGGTACCAGGCCCCGGACAGGTGGCGTGTGGACACGGTCCGCCTCGTCGGCGAACGCGGTCTCTATCGGTCCCCGACCTCGATGTGGAGATGGGACTACGAGCGAAACACGGCCGTGCTCACGCCCGTCCCCGAGCCGAGCCTGCGCCTGCCACGCGAAGCCGACCTGCTCCCTCCCGAGCTCGGCCGGCGGCTGCTCGGCGAGGCGACGGCGGACGAGGTCACCCGACTGCCGGCGCGCCGTGTCGCCGGTCGCGACGCCCCCGGACTGCGGCTGGTCCCGTCCGAGCCGCAGAGCACCGTCACCGCCGTCGACGTGTGGGTCGATCCCGAATCGAGACTGCCACTGCGGGTCGACGTGCTCGGCGACGGTGCGGCCCGCCCGATCGTGAGTACCGCGTTCCTGGACTTCTCGGGCACCGCTCCCGACCCGGAGGTCGTGACCTTCGTGCCGCCGCCGGGCACCGTCGTGTCGGAGGAAGGCGGCGGCGACATCGCGTCACTGGCCGATCGGATCGACACCGCGGGGCTTCCCGCGACCCTGTCCGGCCTCGGCCTGAACGGTCGCGACGAGCCGGGATCGGTGGGGATCTACGGCCGCGGCGTCACCGCACTCGTCGTCGCACCGCTACCCCGCCGAGCCGGGAACGGTCTGGTCGACCAGCTGACGGACGCCCCCGGTGCCGTCGTCGCCGGCGACAGCGTGTCCCTGTCGATCGGTCCCATCGACGTCCTGGTGACCGCTCCGACGCCGGACGGGCGCCGCTATCTGCTCTCCGGGACCGTCACCACCCAGACCCTCGCCGTCGCCGCCGGGGAGCTCGAAGGAGACACCACGTGATCCGCACGACAGGGCTGACCAAGCGTTACGGAGCGGTGCGAGCGGTGGACGGCATCGACCTCGATGTGCGCTCCGGCGACATCTACGGCTTCGTGGGCGCCAACGGCTCCGGCAAGACGACGACCGTGCGCATGCTGCTCGGCCTGGTGCTGGCGACGTCCGGTCAGATGAAGGTGCTCGACGAGGAGATGCCGCGACGGCGGCGCAGCGTCCTTCCGCGAGTCGGGGCGCTGATCGAGAATCCCGCCGCGTATCCGAACCTGTCCGGACGACGGAACCTCACTCTGCTCGACGCGGCAGGTCCCGGCGGTTCCCGGCGGACCCGGAAGTCCCGCGTCGGTGAGGCTCTCGAGCAGGTCGGACTCGCCGGCGTCGGGCGCCGACCGGTCAAGCAGTACTCCCTGGGCATGCGGCAACGCCTCGGCTTGGCGGCGGCCCTGATGCGTACCCCCGAGTTGCTGATTCTCGACGAGCCCACCAACGGTCTGGATCCGCAGGGGATCCTCGAGATCCGGGAACTGCTGCTGGACCTGCACTCCCGCGGCACCACGGTGTTCCTCTCCAGCCACCTGCTGGCCGAGGTGGAACAACTGTGCGATCGGGTGGGCGTGCTCGATCGAGGCCGCCTGGTCCTGCAGGACCAGATGTCCGTGATGCAGAGACCCACCGGCCGCGTGATGGTGCGCACCCCGGACCCGGTCATGGCCGTCACCCTGCTGGCCGAGGTGGGGGACGCCACCGTCCTGGAGCGCGAGGACGACCGACTCGTCGTCATGCACCCGGACACGGCTCGGCTGAACCGGCTTCTCGTCGAGGGCGGCGTGCGCGTCGGCGAGCTCGTCCCGCAGCGGATGAGCCTGGAGGAGTCGGTGCTCGCCGCCACCGGAGACAGCGCCGACCGCGTCCCGGCCCGAACGGAGACGGCCACGTGATCGGCGTCGAACTCGCGGCGATGCTGCGTCGTCCCCGCACGTGGGTCGTCATTTTCCTGCTGAACCTCCTGCCCACCGTCGTCGCCGGTCTCCTCGCCCTGACCGACGTCGGACCGCGGCCGGGCGAGGGGCCCGCCTTCCTCTCCGCCGTCCTCGCCAACGGTCAGCTGTTCCCGCTCGCGGCGCTCGCCATCGTGCTTCCGCTGTTCCTTCCCGTCGCCGTGGCGGTGATCGCCGGAGACTCCGTGGCCGGGGAGGCGCAGGCCGGGACCCTGCGCTACCTCCTCGCGCGCCCGGTGGGACGGACTCGGCTGCTGGTGGCGAAATTGGTCTCGGTGGTGGCGTTCGTACTGCTGGCCGTGGTCGTCGTGGCCGTGACCGCCTACGTCGTCGGCACCACGTTGTTCGAGACCTCGACGTTGGGCGAGGTCGCCAGCGTCTCCGGCACGGTGCTGACCGAGAACCAGATCGCGGCACGGACCGTCATCGCCGTGCTCTACGTGACGTTGTCGATGCTGGGCGTCGCTGCCATGGGGCTGTTGTTGTCGACGTTCACCGACTCGCCGCTCGCCGCGACCATCGGCGCGTTGGCATTCCTCATCGCGAGCTCACTGCTGCTCACCCTGGACGCCGCCGACGCGATCGCACCGTACTTGCCGACGCGGTACTGGCTGGCGTTCGTCGACCTGTTCCGGGACCCGATACCGATGCGGGACCTGTTGCGAGGCGTCGGGTTGCAGGCCGTCTACGTGGTGGTCTTCCTGGGGGCCGCGTGGGCGAACTTCACGACGAAGGACATCACCAGCTGAGCGTCGCCGCAGCGCAGGCACACTGGATGGAGTGTTCGCTTCCCTCTCCCCTGCCCGTCGTCGCCTCGTGCTCGGTGTTCTCGCCGTCGTCCTGATCGGGGTCGTCGTGGCCGCCGTGTTCTTTGCCACCTCGCGCAGTGAAGGCGAGCCGATCGCGAGCGTCGATCGGTCCGTACCCGGTCCGGTCCTGCTGATTCCCGGGTACGGCGGTTCCACGAATTCGCTCGACGTGCTCGCGGACCGGCTGCGGTCCGACGGCCGCGACGCCACCGTCGTGGACCTGCCCGACGGCGGAACCGGTGACCTGATCGAGCAGGCGGACACCGTGCGGGAGGCCGTCGACACCGCCCTGGCCCGCACCGGGGCGACATCCGTCGACATCGTCGGGTACTCGGCCGGTGGAGTGGTGGCCCGACTCTGGGCGGCCGATGCGGGCGGCGACGACCAGGCCCGACGCATCGTGACCCTCGGCTCACCCCACCACGGCACGCAGATCGCGGGGATCGCGGCCCAATTCGTGCCCGATCAGTGCCCGATCGCGTGTCGGCAACTTGCCCCCGACAGCCCCGTTCTCACCGCGCTGAACGCCGACGACGAGACACCGGCCGGACCGGAGTGGGTGTCGATCTGGACCGAACTCGACGAGGTGGTGACCCCGCCGAGCTCCGCCTCCCTGGACGGGGCGATCAACATCCCCGTGCAGAGCGTGTGCGCCGACTCCACGGTCGATCACGGCAACCTCCCGAGTGACCCCCTCGTCGGCGCGATGGTGTCGGCTCAGCTGGGTGACAGCTCGACGGTCGCTCTGGACGCGGGTGACTGTGGCCGCCTGGGTGGGTGAGCCCGCGTTCTCGATGCGCCGCGTCGGGCGTCACGACCGCGACAGGCGCAACCATGCGACCAAGAAGCCACCCCAGAGCACGAACAGTGGGTCCCACAGATAGGCGTGTCCCATCATCGCGTCGGCGTCGTATCCTCCGTCCGGATCGATGACACCGCTCAGAACTCCCACGCTGACAACGACATTGACTCCCCCGTACACGACGAGGAGGGGTCCGCCGATCCAGCACAGCGTGCGCCAGAACCGCGGGTGTGCCGAATTCCCCTGCGCGACAACGATCGGAATCAGAGCGGCGGCGAGTTTGACGAGACCGATGGCGCCCAGCAGCAGGCCGGCTTCGACCGGCGCCCGCTCCACGAGGTCCACGGCCCAGTCACCGACGGTGGGTAGTAACCAGCGCCCGCCCAGGGCCCAGTAGACGCTCCATGCCGCGTGGCCCGCTGATTCCCGTCCGTTCGACGCCATCGAAACATCGTGAGCCGGGCGTCGGGGAAACGCCAGCGCCAATGCGGTCGAGGGTCGACATTCACGCCGTTGTCGTTCGGCAGATGCCTCGACGTTGCTCTCGGTTGTTCGCACCGTCGCTTCACGACGTCTGGTCCTGAGGCCGGCAGGTGACACGCCGAATGAGTCGGCCGATGATCGCGCGGGCCCGGCGTACCGGACCGGCTGCTCGACTGGATGCTTACATGAGGGCGATCGAATGTCTCGGAAATCTGTTGTCCTGCGGGACTCTTCGTTCGGGGTTGCACCTTCCGTAGCGTCATGTGGTGCAGTGGCCGTATCCCGCCCACCGAGGAAGGCACCGCCCATGTTCTCGTCCTTCATCCCGCCACGCCACGTCACGATCGGGGGCGCCGCCGCCTTCGTCGGCACCACGCCGCGAGCGATCCGTCACTACCACCAGATCGGTCTGTCCCCGGAGCCCGAACGTGGGAGTGACGACCGCCGTCGCTACGGCTACGACGACATGATTCGGCTGCTGTGGATCCGCCGGATGGCCGACGCCGGCGTCGCCCTCGACGACATCCGTGACGCCTTCGAGGACACGGACGGCACCGCCGACAGTGACGTCGCGCGCATCCTGAACCGGCTGGAGAGGTCCATCGTCGCCCGGCAGGCCGAGCTCGAGCGGCAGCGTACTGCCGTGCAGCGCATGAGTGCTCGAGGGAGCAGGTTGGGTCTGCTCTCCGATGTCGTGAGCGATCGCCTCGTGGACCTACCCGAGGGAGCCTTGCGGCAGGACGACCTGGACACCCTGCTCGTGACCGAGCGGATCTTCGGCGCGCTCGGTGCGTCCGTCCAGGCGTCGCGTTTCATCGCCCTGGCCACCCACCCGGACCTGCGGGAGGAATCCGACCGAATCACCGCCGCCGAAGAGTCGCTCGACGACACGGTCGCCGTCGATGATCCCCTTGTCGCGCAGGTGGCGGCCGAACGGCATGCCTTCGAAGCCGCCCTCCGCGCGGTCATCGAGAGCTCCGGCCTGGCGCGGGACGACGACGCCCGATTCGACGCGCTGGACGAGGTGCACCCCGCGCCCGCCGACGACGGGGCCGCCGGTTCGGCGTGCGGGTCGACGAGCCTCACCGACACCGTCCGGATGATGCCCTACGACTTCTCGCCCGCACGCCTGCGGTGCATGGAACTGGCCATGGAACTCGGCGGTCTGCCGGCGACCGCGCTCGTGGCCGACGACGACACTGTCATCGAAGCGCCGGACCTGTCTTCGAGAGAAAAGCCGAGGTAGGTATTGGACACCTGCCGTGCGCCTCGACGGCGACGTACGCCGTACCGAATCGCCTACGGCCGTACGGGATCACTCGGGGAGGACGCGGATCCCTCGCGAGCGAGCGCGCGGCGGGCCCGCCACGGATCGACCCACATGTCCAGCACGAAGAGCCCCACGAACGCCGCCGTGACAGCGACCGTGCCGATCCTGCCGAGCGGGCCGGGCGGCGAGGTCCAGACGACCAGCAGGAGGACCGCCAGCACAGCTCCTCGCCCGAGGTACCGCCTCGGTGTGGGCCACTCGGTGTTACCTGGGGCCATCGTTTTCTCCCGGTGTTGTGATGTCGTGCGGACCCGTCCGCGGAGCGCCGATGACCGCCAGGGGCGCTCTCGATGGAGTCGGATCCCGTGGGGCACCGGTATCGCCCGAACGTTTCCTGCTGCTGTAGATCTCGGTGCCCGAGCCCTGTAACTCGAGCGCAGTAATCAGCATCGCGCACCCGGCGCGAGGCGGGTGAGTCTCGCACCCGAATCGTCGAATGCCAGAGGTGGCACGAGAATCGCTGTGTTCCAACACAACAGGTGGTATATCGACCGACGAATATCCTTCGCGTGCGCGTCGGCGTCACGCCCGGCGTGGACGATGACGAACGCCCAACGCTCAGCGAGGACGGACTCGACTCCCGACGATCCGGACCTTCGCCCCACGCACGAGGCGGTTGCCGGATTGATGCGCGGAGAGGCGGCACCAGTTGAACCGAGAGGGTCCGCTACGCGAGTGGTGGCCGACCGCCCTCGGCCGCACCGACGGAGAACGCCCGCATCAGTAGGCGCGGTGAAGGATCCGCGAGCACCTCCGCCAGATCCCACATCACGCGTCCTTCCCGCCCTCAAGCACGTACAGGACCTCCGTCGGCAGGTACGTCGGTCACCTTGATCGGCGTCAAGCCGTCGTCGCTCTTGCTCATCTCGTTTGCTTCCCCCGTTCACAGGACCCCTGGCTGCCCGCGTCGACATCTCTACCTCTCCTCCCGGTCTACACGCGATGTCGGAGCGACTTCGTAGGGTCCACCTCAGTCCACGAGGCCATCTTCGCTTCGTCGACGGGGCCTCTCGACCTTGGGTATTCCAGCGGACGGCCAAGTCGTGGAGATTGCTGAGGTGCCTCACTCAGGCGGCGTGCGACCGAATTGCGACCGCACAGGGGGCTATGTGATCGCCTGGTCCCGGAGACAAATCACGCCCCACCAGGAATACCCGGTGGGGCGTGGATTGTGATGGAGCCGCCTAAGAGAATCGAACTCTTGACCTTTTCATTACGAGAACGACGAAAGCAGTTCAGGCAAATCTACCGAAGTCCACGCAACTACCCGTGATCTGCGGAAACAGTCCAGCTGGATCCACCGGAATTCATGGTCGTCGGTACCGACTTGTGTCACTCTCGTGTCATCGAGACCCCGCCTGGTCCACACGAATCCACCTACATCTTCAGCTGCACGGCCTGTCGCCGATCCACCGTCCGCGTCACTCAACGCTGCAGGGACAGCGCCCGGAGTCCGACCTCACCCCGCGAGTGCGGCTTTCACATCGTTCGGCAACTGCGTGTGGCCGGAAACCCCCGGCACCATGAAGCGGGCGCATCCGTCCACCTCTGCAGTGAAAATCCCGCCGCCAGAACCATCGGGGCGGACCAGTCGAACAGCAACCTCCTCGGTGGCCACTCTGCTGCATGGCCCCGCCGCAGGGGCATCCGAGGACCGTGTCGCCACCTCCCGACTGACCTTCGCGGGCAGTGCTCGTGACCAACGTAGTGTCGTCCGGAGTGGTTCGGTAGCGACACACGGTCAGGTCCGAGACGTCCCGGGTCGGCACCATCAGCTGGAACGCGTGGAGATCCGGTGCCCTCGCCCCTTCGGCGTCGGCTTCCGAGGTCGAAGTGCAAACGTATCCACTGGACTGACCGCACGAACCAGGTGCCGACGCCGACCCGAGGGTGACCACCGTCGTCCGGCTCGTCTCGACGAGTGCGTTCACAGCTGCGAACGCTTCGTCCTTATATCCGCAGACAGTGGTCGGCCACTGCGGCCGCACCGCGGACCCGTCCGCTGACACCAACCACTGCCCCGCCGGTACGTCCTCACCGAATGCACAGGACGAGCCATTGGTACCTGATCCCCGCCCGGATGGAACATCGAGCGCCCGGGCGACCTTTTCGACGTCGCCGCCGAGAGTCACCGCGGCGATGACGACAGTGCCCGCGGCATCCACACCCCGTTCGCACCGCACCACCTCCGTCGCGCGGAAATCCTCCGGAACGGAACCCAACCCGACCGGAATGGGTGCAGTATCACCGGCAAAGTAGCCGATCCCATTGCCGACAGCGAATACACGATGTCGGGTAACGCGCAATCGACTGAGGGGAACACCTCGGGCGGCGGTCGAATGAATGATTCCGTCTGCGGATAGTGGCCGAACGACGAAGGCCCCGTCTGTGCGCAACCAGCCGTAATCAGAGCGATCGCACAACACACCGCGGTCGCGCCCCAAGCGCGACTAGACGCCGATGTCATTCCGCGAAGCTACGCCGCTGACGAATTCTCGGTCCATCACCGACTGGTTCCGGCCCCGTGCTACACATCTGAGACCGGACTACGCCAGCATGCTGCGGCTCCCCTAGCAGCACCGCGGTCAAGGCGGATTCGATATTGAGCAGCAGAACAAGTCTCGACTGACTGCAGGAGTGCAGTCATACCGAGTCACTCACGCTTGGGGGCGCTGCGGTGTGGTGTGGTGAGGTCACCCACGTGCCAGCCGCCAATCGCCACCCACGCTCTACTCTTCCTCTTCTTCCCCTTCAGGTTCCGTACCCTCTGGCCGGGGCGACTTCTCGGGTGGAGCAGACTCGGCCCCCATCATCAGATTGTCTTCAGGCAAGGGGGGAGCCTGCGGGACTATTGCCGTGAAGTCACCCTTGGTAGATGCCGGCAGGTATATCGCACCGTGCCAGTTCGAACTGTCCCGGCATGCACGCGCCACACGCTCGACGTCTTGCGACGTCAGCTTCGGTTGTTCGTGCAACTTGCGAACTGCTGAGTTGACGCCTTCGAAGTACCGCCGATCTATCGCGAAAAGTGGATACTCTCGACCCGCCCAAACTCCTTTAAACGCCATGTTTCCAAGGAAAGTTAGCCTGTCGAAACCCTCGGCTTCATTTTCCTCGTATGAACTCATGTATGCCCAGGCAACTTCAAGCGAGAGGGTGAAGTAGCGTTCGACGCACGCATTTACAACACGAAATCCGGTGTCTATGCTAGGCCCGCAATAGTCGAAGATGTAGTGTTCGCCATCCTGACTGTTGATCGCTGCTCGATTGAGGATTTCAGGCCGAATAAAAGATTGTTCGAAAGAGGTCTTGCGAGGGATTGAGACCATGTCGTCCGGGGAAGGAAAAACTCCAAGAAAAGCTCCGCCCTTAGTGGACAATGGATAACTCTTGAGGGCGCTTTTTTCGTACGTTTCCATTGCCCTCAACCATGAATCTATTGCAAGGCGTATGTCATCTTCGTCGGACACGACGACCGTGAATACCAACTCGTCACCAATTGGCTTCCATAGGTTGGGCTCTAAGGCCCGTCCCCCACCAGTTTCACTGGTCGCGACCTGCATCGCCTCTTCCAGCCCTTGGGGAAATTGGCGATAGAACGACAGAAAAACCTGTTGCCAGGTTCCCGGATTTGCCTGCTTGAAAGCCGTGGAACCGACCAGATCGCACGAAAGAAAGAGTTTGGACTCCGGCCGGTTCTCATATGCCTCGGATCCGTCGCTCACGACAACTTCAACGTGGACGCACGGACTTCAGCAGCCGCTGGCGAGACTTGGAAACGCGATGCAACTCGCCAGAGGTCGCCATCTGAGTCAAGGTAAGCCTTGCGGAAACTATCTTCAGGCATCAAAAGTGATGCAGCGAAGACATTGGCTTCCGTCTCTGCGACGCTCCTCCCACCACGCCAGTAAGTCCGCTCTCCAGTCAATCCTTCGTACCGATAGTGAAGGAAGTAGTGACCTAGTTCGTGAGCGATGGTGAACCGGTCACGGCTGGCAGATGTAGTCGAGGGCACGAAGACCGTAAAGTCACCTTTGCCACGAACGCGCAGCGACTCGTTTGTGTCGTGGACCTCGACCTCGCCGCCAAGAGTACGTAACAAGCCGTCGATGTCAGCTCTGCCGTCCTGGTCATAGGCCCGATGCTTGCGACCGATGCGCTCCGCCCAGTCGCGGATCTCGTCATACGATAAATCGGTGCATTCGTTGTGAGCTGTAGCCACCTAGATCACCGCCTCCTTCGATCGAGCGAACACCCGGACCATCTCACAGCCTACCGACACGAAGTAGGCAGCCTTCCGTAGATGCAATCGGGCGGTCCGAGTCCGCATCCTTAAGGACGGTGGCTTCGCCCGCACCGTCATGGCGATAAGTTCCATGGTCCTCGCTCACCACATTGCGGCGCCGGAACTACACCCTTGACGGGCTAGTCGAGTCCGGTTGGGTGCCCGCGCTGGGCCGTGACAATGTTCTGTCCATGGACGGTGCGCTCCCGCCGTAGGCACTCCGATACAACGGTGATCCCCGCCCGCCATGTCGGGCGGGGACCGGCGGTTCACGGTTGTTTGTCGCGGGTGGCTTCGAACAGGATTGCCGGCGCCGACAGGCGATCTGGGTACAACCCATCGCATGCAGCTTGCGGCATCGGCGTAGCGGCGCGTTAGTGTCGCGCACGTACCGGTCGGACGCGCCCATCACATCGGCGTGCTGGTCATTGGATTCGGTTCGAACGCGACCCGGCCATCCATCGCCGAACTCGCAGGCGGTACCGGCCGGGTCTGGTCGGTTCCGGCTTCTAGGATGTCGTGTGTGACGTCCCCGCTCTCGGCCAGCGTGCAGGGAACCGACTGCCGTTTGGGACCCGATCGCCGAGTGGTGCCCCGCTACGAAGATCATCGAGCCTCGATCTCCAGAGACGGGGCACGCCTTTGCTTCGGCCAAGGTCATGACGTTGGGGTTGTCAAACCGAGATGACTGAGCCAACTCCCAAGGAATCGGTTGCGAGCGCTGGCGAGGCGATGAGTCCCTACGCAACAGGCGGGGGCGGTGTCACTTTCGAGCGCAAGGTTGCGGTGGGCTACCTCGCCAAGATGCTCACTGGATCGGGGGCCGCCGAACTGGGCGTAGGGCGCTTCATCTCAAGAGTGTCGTTCCAGCAGGCGCCGGACCACCCTGTGGATGACCTGGTGGTCCGCGCTCAACGGGCAGACGAATCCGATCCTTCATTGGTGCTCGCGCTCGCCATCCGCAGAGAGCCTTCGCTCATCAAGAGCGACGAAAAGGCTCGGAAGCTGATCGGCACCCTCCTGAGTGATCTAGGAAAGAACCTCGGCACCGACGTCGATCATCTTGTTGGTCTGGTAGTTGCCGGACCACAACCTCACGCATCCCAGCTTGCGGAACTGTCCGGGCTCGCTCGCGGGCAGTCGAACCACGAGGCGTTCTTTGCGCTTATCGAAGAGCCGAACCGGTTCGGCCGAAACCTGCGACAACGCCTGGAACACGTCCAAGTGCTCGTTCGCCTGGCTATGCAAGATGCTGCCGGCGGCGTTACGCCAGAGGCCGCGACGGTAAGCGAACGCACCTGGTTCCTGCTGTCACGCCTCCAAGTCTTAATGCCTCGGTTCGAGTCCCCAGACGAATCGGATTGGGCCTACATCACCAACGATCTGGTTGAAGTAGCGAACGGGAAAGATCTCGCCGGCGCGAACCAGCTGCGGGATCGACTCGGTGCCCTCTCTGCTGAATACGCGCCCATTGCCGGTGCCATAGATCTCGACCTACTTCGACGCGATGCGCACGATGTGCTGGCTTCGACTACGCGACGGCATGAGACGGCCTGGCAACTTCTGAACGGACTCCATCAGCGGGCCGTCGATGCCGTTCGAGGTCAGGTGACATCTCCCGATGGCGCTCACCACGAACATGTCGATCGCACCGCCGATGCTGGGGAGCTGCGGTCTCTCGCCTTGGCAAATTCGGCGGTTATCGTTCACGGCGAGTCGGGCGTCGGCAAGAGCGCCCTCGTCATCGAGGCAGCAACCACTACGGACAAAGTGGGCGACCAAGCCCATGCCCTCGTAGTCAACCTTCGTCACCTGCCAGCAACCGCCCTGGAGTTCGAGCAGGCTCTAGGTGCGCCGCTGAAGGCGGTACTGGCCGAGATGAGTGCGCCGAAGAGGCTCCTGATCATCGACGGCGCCGATTCGATAGCCGAAGACAAATTGGAGCAGCTCAGGTATCTGGTCGCTGCTGCTGAACAAAGCGATGTGCGCATCGTGGCGCTGACGACGAACGACATTCGAAAGCTTGTTCACGATTCTGTCGAGGAACACTGTGACGGCACGGTCGTCGACTTTGAGATCGATGCGCTGTCAGACGCTCAAATCGATCGGCTGACAGAAGCCTTTCCCGAACTCTCCTCACTGGCCTACAACGCGCAGGCGCGAGAGCTGCTTAGACGCCTCGTGGTGGTCGACCTGCTGGTCCGCGGCGGGGTCTCCGGTGTGCCCCTTACGGACGGCGACGCGATGAAGCAGGTCTGGGCGGGACTGGTTCGGCGGCACGAGCAGTCGGATCGGGGCACGCCTGATGCTCGCGAACTTGTCATGCTCCAGCTCGCAGAACTATCGGTTACGCGCGCGGACCCGTTGCCGGTGCTCGCAACGCTCGACGGGGCGGCGCTGGCCGGCCTGCGGCGAGACGGCCTCTTGCAGACGCCAGCCAGCCAGCCATTCCAGGTGGGTCCCGAGTTCGCCCACGATGAGGTTCGGCGATACTCCGTCGCCCGTCTGCTCCTCGCGACGGGAGACCCGACAGTCAAACTCCTGGTCGCCGGAATGCCTCGGTGGTCGCTAGGAGCTGCGCGGCTCGCTTCGGAGCTCTACTTGAGTGCACCAAACTCGATCGGCAATCCGTTGCGTGGCCGCTTCGCTCGTCTGAAGCATGCGTTTGATTCGGTCGTCGCAGCTGGACATGGCGAACGGTGGGCTGATGTGCCGAGCGAGGCACTACTTACGCTTGCTGACCCTGTGCTGATCTTGGCCGACGCGTGGGATGACCTGGCCGACGACGACAAGGCTGGTCTACACCGCCTGTGTCGTCTGATAGTTCAGCGACATCGGGTATCAGGCCTGGTCCGGCTCTCGGTCGTGGAGCCGGTAGTGAGACAGCTGCTCGGTAGTGGAACTCCGTGGTTCGGCGACGAGAAGCTACAGGAAATAGTTCGAGATTGGCTGAGGGCGCTTATTGCTGCGGACATTCCGGCGGGCACTGACCTGCGCGTGGAATTCCGTGCGCAGTTGGTTGCTCGTTGTGCAGCGGGGGACGAGAGGCAGCGCGCCGAGAAAGACGCCGCGAGAGCTGCGCGCGCAGCGAGGACTCCTGAGCAGGTAGAGCGCGATAAGCGCATGGCGCCGCGAAGCCACTCGTTCCGTGAGATCGGCTACCCGCGCAGGCACTCGCGTCGGAGGCGGGATCTGCCGCGCGAAGTTATCGACAAAGTGATGGTCGAGCTGCTGGCGCTTCTTGCCCCTGACCTCGGTGATGACGGCGAGGCGCTGCTTCGCCGAGTGGCCGACGAGTCGGCGAGGGATCTCCGTCCGGCTGTCGAGGGCGTGCTTGCAGGCCGCGCTCTTGCGTCCTGCGCAAAGGGTTTCCTCGCCGAGATGACTGCCGCGTATTACGTGGACGAGGACGAAGACGGGTCCGGCTCCTACGAAAACGGCGTTCGTGATCACGGGTACCACGTCCTCGGTACCCCATTTGCGGCTTGGTACTACGGATCCTTTATGCCGTTGCTCCAGTCGGACTTTCAAGGGGGCGTGTGTGTAATCAATCGGATGTTGAATCACGCAGCTCGGGCTCGGGTGCGCAGCTTGGCCAGCAATGGTTACTACAGCGCATCCGTCTCCGACGAAGACCTGGCCGGATACGCGACAGAGTTGCATATTGCGGGTACCGCACGCAGCTACGTTGGTGACTCGCACGTGTACAGCTGGTACCGCGGAACGAGCGTGGGTCCGTACCCGTGTATGAGCGCCCTTCAAGCCCTCGAACGGGTCTGCGACCAAATCATCGAACTCGACGTATCTCTGGTCACGATCGTTTCCGTATTGCTCGACGGCTGCGACAACCTCGCGATGGTCGGGTTCGTCGTGGGACTACTGGTCCGCCACATAGAGAAGAGCAGCGCACTACTTCATCCCTACTTGGCGGAGCCATCAATCTGGCATTTCGAGTTCGGCCGCGTCGCGAACGAATACAGCGGCCTGAAGGCATCGTCCGACGGTGTCGCGGGTGCCGAGCGCCGAGAATGGTCGCTACGCGAGGCGGCGATGGTGCTCGTACTCCGTACCGACGAGGGTCGCGCTGAAGAGTTTCGTCAACTGGCTCGACTCCTGGTTCAAAGAGAAGAGCAGGCGATTCGAGCTGCCTCTCCCGACGCTAGTGACGCCGAGGTTGACCAACTTTTGGTGAGTGCGCGCGGCTGGGCGAGCGGTATGGACCGAGACACTTACACGGCGCAGCAAACTGAAGACGGCCGGGTCATGATTCAGAGCACGCCGCCCGAGCCACTTCTAGAGGCCCTCGGGAGCGGAAGCGCCGACATCCAGCGCGGTCAGGAAGCGACGCGACTCTCCGTCGAGTACTACATCAACGCCAGGAATGGGACGGCCGCAGCGCGGTCCACAGAAACGCTGACTGCGGACTTGCAGATTGCCCAGGAACTCATTGTGGACCCTCCGGGCCTAAGCGTAGGAGCGGAGTGGGACGCCCCGGCCTCGGTCATCGCTGCAGCACTCGAAGCCCATCTGGTCGACGGCGTCGCGTTGCCAGACGAGTCCCTTCGATTTGCGGTCGACGCCATCATCACGATCGCTGGAGCTGCGGGACAAGAGCGTCAATTCGAATCCGAGGAGTCGTACTTTGAGCGGGGCGCTGACCGTTCTGCCGCTCGCACCCTGCCGTTGCTGTTGCCGCCGAGTGCGCAGCGCGCCCGTGCTCTTGTGGACGGTGACGACGGATCGGCGACCTATTCGCGCGTGGAGCAGGCTGCGGAAGCGTTGGCTCAAGCGCTCCCGAACGAGGTCCGAGTTCACCTGGCGCGAGGTTTTGATCATCTTTGGCAGACGTCGTGTTCGAGCACTACGCCGTGCCATCACGTCACGGCGCTGAAACTGATCAGCGAGACGATGCGCGATTGCACCTTCGGGGACTGGGATCCAGAGACCGGCCATCGATCCATCCTGCAACTGGATGACCCGATCGGCGAGGCACTCTGCGCGCTCGCGGACGATGCCATTTACTTCTACCGACTCGATGCTGCTCTTCGGGCACTTGCACCCGCTGCCGTGGCTGACACGTGCGTTTCTCGAGAGTCCGCCAACCTATTCAGAGTCGCCGTCATCGCACAACGACGGGCACTCCTTGCGCACGAGCGGAATGTCGACGACCGAGGCACACATGCCTTAGTCGCGGCTCGCGGGCTTCTGATAATTGTCGAGAACGGAGACCCTGCGCCGCTCCTAGAGCACCTGGATGCGTTCGCTGATCGTTCTGACCTGCTCGGCTCATTCCTTCGGGCGTTGTCATCTGCGGCGGAGGAGTCCTCAGGCCGGGCGGCGACGCTTGCCGGACTCTGGCCTGATGTCGTCCGTCGTATTCTGGGCTACGCAGAAGACCACGAGCCGTTCGGTGGGCTGCACTATGACGACTCCGCCCGAGCGTCGCTTATCCCCAACCCCGCCGGAGATGTCTTGTATCTCTACCGCGAGTTGGACGGATTACCCAACGTTTGGTGGGACCCACGTACGCTTGTCGACGTGGTGGAGGCATGGCTGCCAACGGCCCGAGGACACGCGAGGTGTGTCGATCAGCTGATTGCCTTCGTTCGAGTGCTGGAACTAGACGACCAGGTTCGACTCGGACTTCCGTGGGTCAGCGATCTAGCCACTGAACACGTAGAGCAGGTAGCCCAACGGAGCTATTCGCTCTCGAACTGGCTAGTGGAGCTTCGGCCAGCAATCTTCGATGCCGCCTCGTTGGCGAGCTGGCAACGGTTGGTTGATGCTCTTGTTGTGGCCGGCGACTCGACTTTGGCTCCATACTCGGACTAATCCGAGGTCTGGCGGTCGACGAACAGCAGGTGGTTCTTACCCGCGGGGGTTTCTCCTCGACGCGGCCTAATGATTGCGCGCCGGGTCGGGCGCGGGAATTGCTGATTTTCGTTGCTGCACATCTTTACTAAGCAACTTGCTGACATAACACAATAATCGGCGTTATTCAGCGCCCAGCTCACACCACGCACTACGCCGACGGACGCTTGTCCACGTCCGCGCAATCGATCGACATACTTGCGTGCACCGACAGCCCTACCGGCTTCACCTCCTTTCCGAGATTCACCGCCACAGTCGAGGTGGACGAATTCGATCTCGCAGCAGTCGTCACAGGTACCGGACGCCACGGGTACACCGGCGCCTGCGCCGGTGACTTCGGGGACGAAGTCGTCCGCACCCGAACCGGCGACTGATCCGCGATCGACATGATCGCGGCCGGGTAACCAACATCCCCCGCAGCCCGTCGGCGCGTTCGCACCGGGATCGCTGGGTCGTCCCGTCCCGAATCCGACATTCCGCACACCCGTGTTCCGTCCACCGTGGGTCCACCAAGCTTCACGCGCGCGACATACGCGTACCGAGTTGTGTCACCCTCGTGTCATCGACACCGAAAGCGCAGGTCAGCGCGGTGGCGACCGGCGACCTTTAAAGTCTGAATAAAAAGGTCGGTTTTGAATACCTGCTGGTCAGAGCGATGCCGTCGTGTACTCCACGGACCTACGGCACTTCATTTGCGCGCAATCAGAGCTGAAAAAGCGGTCATGCGAATCGCATAACCGCTGATCAGAGTATGTTTTGGAGCCGCCTAAGAGAATCGAACTCTTGACCTTTTCATTACGAGAACGACGAAAGCAGTTCGGGCAGGTCTACCGAAGTCCACGAAATTGCCCCTGAGCTGCGGAAACGGTCCAACTGGATCCACTACGATTCATGGTCGTCGGTACCGACTTGTGTCACTCTCGTGTCATCGAGCGCGAACCGGATTCATACAAGTCCACGGGCATCCGCGAACACAGCGCTTCCGCATCGATCATCACTCCACCGTGAGAAGCGATCCTCACAGATCAGTTGCCAACGAAACCGGGGGCAGTCCCAATCCGCGCGCAGGGTGTCTCGATAGACGGTCGTCGATTGCGACGGCCCTCGGGTGGAGCGCGGATCTCTGCGACGTAGACGCGCACGAGCGGCCGCACGGGTGTGTCAACGGCTCGACCGCGCCGAAACAGCGAACTCGTCGGGCCGATAGTGGCAGCGTGGATCAAAGTGCGAGCATGCCGGCGCCAGGTAACCTGCCGACATGACCCTCTCGCAGACATGGGCGGGCTACGTGCAGTTGCTGCGAGAGGTGGCTCCGGTTACAGCAGCGTCCGTCGAACCACCACCGTCGCGCAAGGCTCGCCTACGGGCCGAGCACGAAACAACTCCGTGGCCGGATGAGCTCCAGGAACTCTTCTCGCTGCAGGGTGGACAGCACATCCCGGTGGGTGCAGACCACGTGGTAGGGACTGTGCTGCCCGACAGAGCGTTGCTAACCCTCGATGGGCTTCTCTATCGGTACAGGTTGGCTCGTGACACACTCCACGACACAGATGATCTTGGACCCGAGTGGCCCGAGATCGTACGTGCGCAGGAGGCCGGCGAAACAGCTGAAATGTTCCTGGACGCGTACGTACCGTTCGCCGAGGACGGTGCCGGCGACTTCGAATACATCGATACTCGTCCCGGTGAACATCACGGCTGTGTTCGCTACTTCATGTCGGAGGCTGCTGATGGTGGCGGACCCATCTTCGACTCTCTGACCAACTACATCGCTGCCGTCCATCACAGTGTTCGATCTCCTCACGAGTTCAACGGACTAATACCGACGATCGTCGACGGGGCCCTGCTGTGGGAGGTGCCCGAGCGACCACCGGGGTTCTACAACTCGTGAGGCCGCGCTCGGTGGGTGACGAGTAACCGATCCGCGTATCGCACGCCACCAGCGGTGCTGACGTGACTCGATAGACATTCGTCAATCGGGACAGGCGCACTGCGGTCTGTGACCGATCGCTCGTACCGCTCGGTCGGCAAATCTTCTAGGTTCGGCCTATGCGATGGCCGCTGCGGACCCGAGACGCCACCGATCTGTCGACGGAACCCGCTGCCGTCCGTCGACGGGCGGCAGATGCGGGAATGCCTCTCGATACCGCGCAACTCGCCGCCGTCGAAGCTCTGAGCCGTTCCGGGTCGAGTGGGGTATACCTCTGGGGCCCTGCCGGGCGGGGCAAGAGCTGGTTGATGGACTGCTACTTCGACCTGCTGCCCACCGAACGTAAGACCAGAGTCCACTTCCACACGTTTTTTACGGCGCTCCACACCCAACTCCACCGCCACGCCCACCGCCTGGACGACGCCCTCGACCACGTGCTCGGCGACGTCGAGGTGGTGTGCTTCGACGAGTTCCAGGTCGACGACCCCGCCGACGGACTCTTCGTCCGCCGCCTACTCGATGCGCTCCTGGCGCGGTCCGTACGACTGATCGTGACGTCCAATCATCCACCCAGTGAATTGATGCCGAATCCGCTGTTTCACAGCACGTTCACGGACACCATCGCGCTCATCGAGTCGGCGATGGTCACTGTCGAGGTCGACGACGGCGTGGACTACCGCACCACCATAACCAGTAGGGAACGCGTCGGATTCACTGCAGGGCAATGGATTCACGCGGCAACGGCCGCCGACGCAGCAACCGCAGGATTGGCATGGCCCGAACCGGCGGAGGCCGCGGCGCTCACCCCGCACGGTCATCCCATTCGGGCGTTGGCGATACGGCCGGAAGGTCAGGTGTGGTTCGACTTCGCGGATCTGTGCGCGCAACCGACCGCACCGGCGGACTACGCCTCGATCGCCGACGCGTTCACGTGGTGGGTGATCAGCGGAGTGCCCGACCCGTCCGACATGGAACAGGAACCCACCCGACGCTTCGCTCATCTCATCGATGTCCTCTACGACCGAGACCTGCGGACCGACATCGTGACCTCCTGCACGGCGCGACACTTTCTCTCGCTCGCCGACGATTTCACGGGACCAGCCCGAACAATCAGCCGGCTCCACTCGTTGAATCAGGGCGCTCCCCCACCCCGGACCTAGCCCCGCGAACGTCTCGATAGACGGTCGCCGATCGGGACTCGACGTCTCATGCGCGTCCGCTGCCGAACTCCGCGTCCTCGGGCGCTTTCCACGCCACGGACCTGGAAGTCGAACTGTGACGCTTTGACCGGGACCAACTTCTGATCTGTGGCGTGTTGGCGTCTCAGGGAATCGTCGCCACGAGCTTCGATCCATTGGCGCGAGATATCGAGGTGGCGTGGTGTCCGACGTCATAGCGGACTACAACTCGACTCTGCACCGATCGGCGCTGCTCAGGTCGCTCGATCCACCGGCCAGATAGTTTCGAACAGGGAGTTACCGAGCACCCCGCGCTCGAGAGCCTGGAGCCAACCTCGAACCTGTCTCGATAGACGATCGTCGAACAGGACTGATTTTCCGGGCGCGGACTCCGGTCAGATCGGGCACACTTCGAACCGAACGTTGTGTTCGGTGACAAACGAAGGAATTCTCTGTGCGTTCGATGACGAAGTTGGGTGTGCCGCTGCGAGCTCGGTGGGCATCGTGTTCGCATTCCCGCCCATCGCGTCCGCCGCGGACGGTAGCGAGGTCACCTTCTCGTATTCGGCGGATGGGTCGACCATCTCCAACGCGATCACCAACACCACGGATTCGACATTGCGTTGTTCGACGTCTCTCGAGCCCGCCCCTGACGGGGTTCTGCCTCCGCTCGACACCATCCTCGGGCAGGACATCTTCACCGGTGGAGACGTCCCACCCGGCACCACCACCCAGCAGCTGACCGACATTCCGGACGGGTCATGGGCGGTGCTGGTCACGTGCGGCAATCCGGGAAGCGAGAGCCCATTGACCTGGCTGTCCGATTACCCCGGAGTTGAGGACTACCTCACCCGACTCCAATTCCCCACCCCGTGGTTCGCAGTCGACCAGGCGTCCACTGTTCTGACCGTCCCGGCGCCGACCTCCAATGACACCGAAAACCCGCTCGACGAATTGTCGGACGCCTTCGGTAGCTGAGTTTGCGACGCGGCGACCTCGAACCGCCGCGTCGGCCACGCCGATCGAGGACCCCGAATTGAACGATGCGTCGCCCGCCACACCGCCGTTCGGCCACCGGTCGGTCACCCTCACCGTCGACGGCGAGGTCTTCGTCGTCTCTGCGCGACCGGGAGACTCACGGACGTACGACTACGACTGGGCCTCGGGTCCGAACTCGGGTTACGGGTTCTCGAGTACCACCCACGCCGCGTTTGCCAGCGTGTCGGATCGTGCGGATACCCCATCGGGGTTTCCGCCGGCGACGCTCGACGAGCACCGCGCGGCGATCCGGGACTTCCTCGCGCAGATCGATCCGGACACCGGTTACCTCGGTGACTGAGTAGATGCCGCCGGTGCCAAAAATTACCGACACGCCTGGTTGTCAGCCCCGGTCCAATAGTGAGCGGTTGATCCGGTCGAAAGTGAGCGGCACGGCCGGAGGTACAGAGACCATACGGAGGCACCAGCACAGGAAAGAAGTGCAGTTCTTCCGCCGTGCTTGGCGGCCTTCCGCGCTACATTCGCCGCAGCCGGCGTTTCAATGTCGCCGACGATAACCCCTCTTTACAGCCAGCTTCTAGACGCCGCCACCTGAAATTCGTACTCACTCAGTGAGTACCCCAGCCCACGACATGTCGGGGCGATTCATGCCGCGTCAGACTGGTCGGTCTGCAATGCTTGTGCCGTGACGCAACCAGGTCCAGGGTGGTTTAACGATCCCGACGGCAGCGGGCGCATGCGATGGTGGGACGGTCAGCAGTGGACCAGTTCGACTTCGCACGGCTCGGCATTTCAGGGTTCGGATAACCGCGGCGAACCCTCTGGTAAGTCTGGTTCGCAACCTGCTACTCCTGCTGTGAATAAGCAGCAATGGAATCGTTCGGTCCTGCTTGTGTGCGGCGCGGTTGCTGCGGTGATGGCGGCCATCTGGCTCGTGGTCGGCACTTCCTCACCGGACGATGGCGGAGGCGGCGGTTCCACAACGTCTGCCGCCGACGGTTTTAACGCAGTGGATCTGTCCCGGCAGGATCGATCGACTTACGACGTTCTCGACGAACGCGCCTTCTCGGTGCTGTTGCGTGACCCCGAAGCAGACAAGAACCGAAAGGTGGTTCTCCACGGAGAAGTGTCCCAGTTCGACACAATCACTGGACCCGAACTGTTCATGGCGCAGGTGTCGGCTGTTCCAACGGAGTCCGTCTACGGCGAAACGGTGCTTGTTCGGCTGCGCGACGCCGCAGTCGCGGCGGGCGTCGTGGAGGGTGACTCTGTGACGCTCTATGCGGAAATTGACGGCGTGCAGCAGTACGAGAACAAGCTCGGTCGCGAGACTCAAGCGGCGGTGGTGTGGGCCAACATCGTCGAAGTCACGGGGCAACGGTAAGTGCGCCCATCTGTCAACATGCAGCCATGACGACTGAACCCAATGCTGGTTGGTACCCGGACCCCGATCCCCGCAACGCCAACGGTCAGCGCTATTGGGATGGTGCGCGTTGGACCGAGGATGCCCGTATGGCTCCCGCTACAGGCTTCAGCACAGCGGCACCTGATCCTGGCGACGGAGGCAGAGGCCGGCGCGCACTGAATACCAAAATCTTGATTGGCTTCGTCGCTGCGATTGCGTTTTTGTTTCTCGTCGCGGCGGTGGGTGCAGTGGTTGGAGACAGCGATGAGGAGTCCGCCGAAGCGAATGGCGTTGGCACCGTGGCTGAGTCGACGCCGATAGCGCCGCCGGCCATAGAGTCAACTGCCCCCACACCGATAAGCCCCCCTGCCGCTGCAGTACCCCCCACCGCGCCCGCGAACCCGCTCATCGCAGGTTGCGAAGCGACGCCACCGGAGTTGCTCGATGTCATCGACGTGTCACTCGAAGACAACGGATACAGGTTCGCGGAGACGGCGGTGGTGCGAGACGGTTCGACGGTCTACGTCGCCGGTGAAGTGCACGAGCTGGACGACGGTGGAATCCGATCCCGTGACGACCTGTTCGTCGAGCGGGACGGTGTCGTCACGCCGGTCTCGTCCACGGTGCGTGCAGAGAGCAGTCTTCTCGATGTGTCGGACGAGCTCGGTGTGGACTTTCTCGATGACGCCGCCCAGGCTGCTCTCGACTGTGCCCGTACGTACTAGCCTCCACCGGACCGATGACAGGAACACCATGATGAAGCGAACTGTCCTCCACGCCGCTGTGGGCGCGCTCGCGCTGGCGGGGTGCGCATCGGGCGAGGAACCGGATGCCGCGAACGTGGCCACCGGGGCTGCCACGACGACAGCGGTTGCCGAGTCGGGTCCACCGGTCAGTGCGAGGAACGCCATCATCAAGACGTTCGGCGAGGTGGCCGGACTGAACTGCGACGACAACGGTCTCGACGGAGATTGCGACGTGAAGGTCACGATCGACGCTCCGATCATCGCGACGGGGTGCTATGCCGACGCTACCGTCGAGAACGGCGGGAGCGTTCTGGCCTTCCCGGTGTCGGCCACCACCGGAGCGGAATTCGACCCGGCTGCATACACCGGAGTTCTCTACTCGAACTACTTCTCGGTGGTGCGCTCGACGGGCGTGACGATGAGGAATCTCGACACCGACGCCACCCTAGGCTGCGATCAGGACTCGAGCGTGTTCCTCGACTCGTTCTCACCGCAGTCCACCTACGAAGGGTTCGTCGTGCTGGACGTGCCGAACGATCCCGAGGTGCTGCTCTACAAACCGTCGCAGGCCGATGGTGGGTGGGAGTACGCCCTCGACATCCCGGCGGCTGCACCGCCGCCTGCGGTCGCACCCCCCGCCGAGACCGGATCCGGCAACAGCGCCGGCCCAGCGGAAACAGAGTTGGTGCCGACTGCACCCGTGCCGAATCCCCTGACCGAGGTTCCTGCCGGTCCACCGAATCCCTACCCGGACAGCCGTGACAGCTACGGCCGCGACACCGGCACGGGTGGGTCTGCGTTCGTCGAATGCGCCGATCCGACGATCTATCAGCAGGGCACCGGCGTGTTCGCCGACGGCTCCCTCGACTACGCACCGCAGTGCGCCGGCTGAGGGTCCAGGCGGGTACCACTCGGCGTCGAATTCCAGAGTGCAACACAGCACCTGTCAGAGATCGATACTTACAGGGGGTGCGGCCAAGAAATAACCACCGCGCCTGGATGGCATTACCCCACGGCCCACTGGATGCGGCGCGTCTCGTCGTCAAGGAAGACGTCGACGATGAAACCGGCCAGGAAGCTGGCGGAGGGATTTCCGGTACGCACCTCCACGACGGACATGGCCGCCCAGTTGATGAGCACAGACTCGGGTTCGCCGTCGGCGGTGACCACATCGCATTGGTCCACCACGAGCCGTTCTTGGGTCCAGCGCCGGATGTGGCAGACAAGGTCCGCACGGGTTTCCAGGCCGAGCCTGAAAGCGTAGGGCTGAGCGACACGAGTGAGGAGTAAGAAAATGGCGAGTCATCCTGTAGCCGTCGTAGGCGACGACGGACCTTACGTTGTGCTCTTGCCCGGCGGCGGCGAGTCGGTGCACGGTTACTTCCCCGGCTTGGCCGAAGGCCTCGTCGAGGACCCGGGATGTCGGATCGTGCTGTACGACCGCCCCGGCACAGGGACGAACCCGAACCCCGGCGCCCTCGACGGTGCAAGCGAAGCGCTACACCGGATGCTTCACGAGCACGGATTCAGCCCTGCGGTGCTGATCGGTCACAGCCTCGGAGGAGCCGTGGCGGCCCTGCTCGCCAGGGACTACCCCGACGATGTCGCCGGCCTCGTGTTGATCGATCCGTCCCTGGTGAACGATGCGCGGGGAGCGACAATGACCGAGCGGGGGGCGGGATTCGCTGCCAAACTATGGCGCGTTCCGCTCATCGAGAAACTTTTGACCCGCCAGTTCCGTAAATACGGCAACAGGCTCGCTGACCGCCACAGGCTGACACCCGACGCACGACCTGACTTCGTCGACGCCGCCGTGGTCGACGTGCCACGGTTGAGCGAGGCAGTCCGAGGTTTGGCCTCGATCGCTACAGAATTCCGGGACGCCGACTTTCCACGCATAACCTCCGCGGTCATCACTGCCCACCGCAAGAACACGTCCCGGATCTTCACCGCCCACAACCGCCTGGCCCACGCCCTGGGCGCCACCGTCCACCAGTGGCCCGATTCAGCCCATGCCGTCCATCTGACGAACCCCGCCCAGGTCCTCCAGGTCTGCCGACAGGTCGTCGCGACAGCAGACCCGGGGCCGGAGAAGTCTCGACCCTGAACTCGCTCGGGTGACGTACCGCGACTCTCGCCGCATGCGGCACCATTGCCCGATGGACACCGTGATGCACACCCACGACGTCGTCCACCTGTGGAAGCGACTCGCCGACATACAGGTGAACGCGTGGATCGACGGCGGATGGGGCATCGACGCACTGCTCGAAGAGCAGACCCGCGAGCACAGCGACCTCGACCTGGTCATCGAGGCCCACGACCACGACGCGACAACGGCGCTGCTACGCGATGACGGCTTCGACGAAGTGCACATGTGGTTCTCGACGCCGGTGCACACCGTGTGGCGGGTCAACGGACACCGCTGCGTCGATCTGCACGTGATCACCATCGACGACCGCGGCGTCGGAATCTTCGGCGACGACGGCGAATATCCCACCGAAGCGCTCACCGGAACAGGCCTGATCGGCGGACACCCCGTCCGATGCATCAGCGCCGCCGCTCAACTCGACTTCCACCGCGGCTACGACCTCCGAGAGCGAGACCGCCACGACGTCGGGCTTCTCACCGAGCGGTTCGATCTGCCGCTACCTCCGGAGTACCGGGAAACGACGACCTGACCTGACCCGACCGGATCGGATCGGATCGGATCGGTGCACTCTGGAACCGGACGAGCCGCCAATCTCGCTGACGGGCGACGACACCGGCGGTACTCGCCTATCCGTCGCTGCCACGCGGTCCACAACGTCCATGGACATCGAGACTTGTGGGGGTTGTCACGAACAATCTCAGCCGGGACTTGGGTGCCCTCGGGGCCCCAGTGCGAACGGGTGTCTTGCCGACTCTGCGTGGTCGGCGGCGAGCCGTCAGTTCGGACGCTGCTGGCTTCCTGTCCGTCGACGACCGTGTTTGAGCGAGCGCATAGATAGTCGAGCGCTGGTCGTCGTTCTCGAAGAACGCCGCACGGCCCGGCACGGCAGCAGTGCACCGCCGAATCGGACACCCGTGAGTCCCCCACATGTCCACGCCCCTTGGGTCGCGGTACCGAGTTGTGTCACTCTCGTGTCATCGAAAGCGAAAGCCCAGGTCAGAGTGGCCGAGACCGGTGACCCTTGAAGTCCGGATGAAAAGGTCAGTTTCGAATACTTGCTGGTCAGAGCGGTGCCGTAGTGCACTCCATGGACCTACGGCACTTCATTTGCGCGCAATCAGAGCTGAAAAAGCGGTCATGCGAATCGCATAACCGCTGATCAGACTATGTTTTGGAGCCGCCTAAGAGAATCGAACTCTTGACCTTTTCATTACGAGAACGACGAGAGGCGTACAGGCGAGTGCGCCTGAAGTTGCGAAACACCGCCTGAACTGCGGCAACCGTCCGAACCGGTTCACGACGGTTCATGGCCGTTCGTACCGACATGTGTCACTGTCGTGGCATCGAGAGGCTTCCCGAGCGCTGGGTTCCAAGTTACCGACCAGTAGGACGCCCACAAGGTTTCGCAACTTCGCCCCGCCCCATCCTTGACCACCGTCGGAGCATCCGATTTTCCCGAATCGGAACAATGACACCCTCCCGACTGTTGAGCGGGGTATGACGACCTACAAGACTGTCAATCCTGCCGACGGCACAACTGTGAAGGAATTCGAGACTCTCGACGGTGCCGGCGTCGAGCGTGCACTTGCCGATGCACACGCCGGTTTCCAGACATGGCGCAAGGCCTCACCGAAGCATCGCGCCGACATCCTGCACAAGGTCGCCGATCTCTACACCGAGCGTTCCGACGAACTGGCCCGCACGATCTCGCTCGAAATGGGCAAGCCCCTCACCGAATCCCAGGGCGAGGTGGAACTGTCGTCGAACATCTACCGCTACTACGCCGACCACGGCCCGTCGCTTCTCGAGGACGAGAAGCTCGACGTACCCGGCGCGGAAGACACTGTGCTGCAGCGTAAGCCGGTGGGCGCTCTCGTCGGCGTCATGCCGTGGAACTTCCCGTACTACCAGGTTGCCCGGTTCGCCGGCCCGAACCTGATGGTGGGCAACACGATTCTGCTCAAGCATGCACCCAATTGCCCGCAGTCGGCACTGCTGATGGAGGAGATCTTCCAGCAGGCCGGACTCCCCCAGGACGCGTACATCAACATCTTCGCGACCAACGACCAGATCGCCGACATGATCGCCGACTCCCGCGTCCAGGGCGTCTCGCTCACCGGTAGTGAGAGGGCCGGAACCTCCGTCGCCGAGACGGCCGGACGCAACCTCAAGAAGGTCGTCCTCGAACTCGGCGGATCGGACGTATTCATCCTGCTCGACTCCGACGACATGGACGCCACCGTCGAATCCGCTACCCGGGCGCGGCTGTCCAACGCAGGCCAGGCCTGCAATGCCGCCAAGCGCATCCTGGTCGCCGAGGAGGTCTACGACGACTTCGTCACCAAGCTCGTCGCGTCGTTCGAAGCCGTGCAGACCGGCGACCCGCTGGACGCGAAGACCACCCTCGGACCCCTGTCGTCGCAGACCGCCGCCGACACGCTGATCGAGCAGATCGACGACGCCGTCGCCAAGGGCGCAACGCTGCTGACCGGCGGTAAAAAGATCGACGGACCGGGTGCCTACGTACAGCCGACATTGCTGACCGACGTCACCCCGGACATGCGCGCCTACAGCGAAGAGCTGTTCGGACCGGCCGGCGTGATCTACAAGGTCGAAAGCGCGCAGCAGGCAATCGAATTGGCGAACTCCTCCGCATACGGTCTCAGCGGCTCGGTGTGGAGCGCTGACCTCGACAAGGCCCGCGACGTGGCCGAGCAGCTCGAAGTGGGCATGGCGTTCGTCAACGAACACGGCACCACGCTGCCAGGTCTGCCGTTCGGCGGAGTCAAGCGCTCCGGCGTCGGCCGCGAACTGGGCCCGTGGGGCATGGACGAGTTCGTGAACAAGAAGCTCGTGCGCGTCTCAGCGAAGTAGATCCTGCTGGCATGGCTCCCCGGACACGATGTCCGGGGAGCTTTCGCGTTCCCCGTCGTCGAGCATTTCGACCCGGTACTGCGGGCGTAGCCGATAGGTTCGAGTTTCGTCCCCATCGCCGTGTCGAGGAGTAACCGTGGCCAACGCTTCGTCGTTCGTATCCAAGCAGGACGACATCGAGATCAGCACCTACACCTGGGCAACGGCCGCCGATCCGGCTCGTGGACAGGACTCTGACCACTCCCCCGGCCCGGTCTGTCGAACTGTCGACTAGAACAGATGTAGATCCTCGTTGGCGTCCACAACGGCGCCGGAGGTCAGTTGCCGCGTGCGATCCATTCCTCGAGATGCGGCGCCTCGGTACCCACCGACGTGGAGTCGCCGTGCCCGGTGCGGACCTCGGTGGCGGGGTCGAGGGTGAAGATCTTGTCCCGGATCGAGTCGATGATCGTGGGGAAGCTCGAGAACGAGCGACCGGTCGCGCCGGGACCCCCGCTGAACAGCGTGTCGCCACTGAAGAGCACGCCCAACTCGGGCGCATGCAGGCAGCACGATCCCGGCGAGTGACCCGGGGTGTTGATGAGGATCAGTTCGGTCCCGGCGACGGTGATGCGCTCGCCGTCGGTGATGTCGCGGTGACCGACCTCGGGATGGGTCTCCCGCCACAGCATGTCGTCACCGGGATGCAGCAGCACCGGTGCGTCGAGCCGCTCCGACAGCTCGGGTGCGACGGTGATGTGGTCGTTGTGGCCGTGGGTGGCGACGATCGCCCGCACCGTGCGCCCGGCGACCGCGTCGGCAATGGGGCCGGCGTCGTGGGCGGCGTCGATGATCACCACCTCCGAGTCGTCACCGACGATCCAGATGTTGTTGTCGACATCCCAACTGCCGCCGTCGAGTTCGAACGTCCCCGACGTCACGACGTGGTCGATGCGTGCGCTCACAGGATCACCACCGAGCGCAGCACGTCGCCGGACTCCATCTTGTGGAACGCCGACTCGATATCGTCGAGCGAGACCCGCTCGGACACGAACTGCTCCAACGGCAGGCGGCCCTGCTGGTAGAGGTTGACGAGCATCGGGAAGTCTCGTTCGGGCAGGCAGTCGCCGTACCACGACGACTTCAACGCGCCACCGCGGGAGAAGAAGTCGACGAGCGGCAACTCCAGGCGCATCTCCGGCATCGGGACACCGACGAGGACCACCGTGCCCGCGAGATCCCGGGCGTAGAACGCGGTCTCGTAGGTCTCGGGGCGACCCACGGCATCGATCACGACGTCGGCGCCGTTGCCGTCGGTGAGGTCCTGGATCGCGGTGACCACGTCGTCGACCGTCGAGCCGTCGATCGTGTGGGTGGCGCCCAGACCCGTGGCCCACTCCAGCTTCCGCGCGTCGCGGTCGACGGCGATGATCGTCGACGCACCGGCCAACCGCGCACCGGCGATCGCCGCGTTACCGACACCGCCACATCCGATGACCGCGACGCTGTCACCGCGCTCGACATGACCGGTGTTCATCGCCGCGCCCAGACCCGCCATCACGCCGCACCCGAGCAGACCGGCGACCGCCGGGTCGGCGTCCGGGGCGACCTTGGTGCACTGGCCCTCGTGGACGAGGGTCTTGTCGGCGAACGCCCCGATTCCCAGCGCGGGCGTCAGCTCGGTCCCGTCCTCCAGCGTCATCGGTGCGCTCGCGTTGTGGGTGTCGAAGCAGTACCAGGGACGTCCTCGCTTACATGCTCGACACTGGCCGCACACCGCGCGCCAGTTCAGGACCACGAAGTCGCCCACGGCGACGTGGGTGACCTCATCGCCGACCTGCTCGACGACGCCCGCGGCCTCGTGACCCAACAGGAACGGGTACTCGTCGTTGATCCCGCCCTCCCGGTAGGCGAGATCGGTGTGGCACACCCCGCATGCCTGGATGTCGACGACGACATCGCGGGGGCCCGGATCGGGGATGGTGATCGTGACCACCTCGGTCGGTGCGCCCTTGGCCTTGGCTACTACCCCGCGGACCTGCTGCGGCACTATTGCTGGCCTCCATCCTGTGTGTACGCCGGTGATGCCGGATGTGCTGTCACAGGCTCGAAGTGAAAGATCTGGACGCCTCCGGTGGCGAAGTTCGCGACGTCGGCTTGCGCCGCCTGCCCTTCAGGCGACGCTAGCGCCGCGAACAGCTTGTCCGATGACTCAAAGTCCGCCTCGAACATCGCTGCGAACTGTGAAGTACCCTCTGCTGCTGTCACATTGAGTGAGTAGCGAGACGCCAGCACATCTGGAATCTTTCGCGCTATCGGCACGTGCACGCTTTCGTAATAGTTGCGAAACTCACCCGGGTCGGCGGGCCGACCGTACAAAACGAGAAGCGTGTACATCAGGGACGCTCGTTTGCGTTGCGGTCGAGGACGAAGTCGTAGGTGGCCTGCTGGCCGCCATCGATGTCCTGCGGGTCCAGCACGAGTTCTGGCTTCACGGCGTCCGCCACGTCGTCGTCGTTGTGGGGGTCGCCGGGAAAGTACAGCTGCGTGGTGATCTGCTGATAACCTGGGGCCCCGACTTTGAGGTGCAGGTGCGCGGGCCGCCACGGGTGCCATCCGGCCGCGGAGATCAGCTTGCCGCAGGCGCCGTCGGTGGGGATCTGGTATGGCGCGGGCTTCATGGTGTGGATGTGGAAGCGGCCGTCGGCATCCGTGGTCACGGTGCCCCGCAGGTTCCACTCGGGGATACCGGGGGCGAACTGCGCGTAGAAGCCGTCGGCGTCGGCATGCCAGATCTCCAACGTCGCACCCGACAGCGGGCTCCCGTCAACCGCGCGGACCTGACCCTCGAACAGCAGCGGCGTCCCCTGCTCGCCCTCTCTCGTGGGAAGCCATGCCTCCGAACCGAGTTCGGGCGCCTCCGGGACGTAGTACGGCCCCTCGATGGTGCCCTTGCTGCCGTCGCGGCTCTCGCTGGCGACCTCCTCCACGACGTGCTCGACCCAGACGTCGAGGAACAGCGGCCACTCGCCGTCCTGCCCGACTGCGATCAACCACGACTTGAGCGCGTTGTACTCGTCGTAGGTGACCTGGTGGTCGCGGATGGTCTGGTGCACCGCGGACAACACCTCACGGGCGAGCGCGCTGACCCGCTCGGGCGGGGTATCTGCACCCGTGCTCTTGTCGGCCGTGAATCGCTGGGTGGCGTTGGCACCGGACGCCGCCGCGGTGGCGACGCTCTGGTCGACGGTCATGGTGTTCTCCTTGAAGTCATATTTTTGAGTGACAAGCAGGCATCGGTGTCAGCTGGCCAGTAAGGCTGAAGCCGGCGTGTACTTTTCGCGCCTGATTCTCCGCGGCGACATCCGACGTCGTTTCAGGGCACGAACGCCGGCCTCGACCATGGCGGGCGGCCCGCATAGGTACGCGGCGTAGTCGCGACATGAGCCGATGTCGTCCAACAGCGCATCGCCGACGTATCCGATACGGCCGGACCACTGGCCGCGGCTGAGGCACGGCGTGTAGCTGACGCCTGAAAAGTCCGTCGCGAGATGTTGCCAGAAGTCGATGTCGTATAGCTCCGGCTCGGTTCGGACACCGTGGTAGACGTGAATCTCGCGATCGGGATCTACCTCGAGGGCTGCTCGGGCAATTGATTTGAGAGGTGCCATCCCTGTGCCGCCGGCGAGCAAGATCAAGCCGAGTTCAGGCTCGTCTGCTTCGAAACAGAAGTCCCCCCAGGGGCCTGTCATATTGACGGGATTGCCTACCGCCATCGAATCGAATATCCATCGGTCCGTGGCCAAGCCGTCCACTTGCCGACGGACGTGAAATTCGAGCTTGTCGGGTTCGCTGGGGGGGTTCGCCATCGAGTACGGCCGAGTGACATCTGTTCCCGGTATTGACAACTCGACGTACTGACCCGCGGTGAACTCTAATGGTTCATCGAGGAGCACGGTTACGGCAAGGGTGTCTTTGGCGACCTCCCGCAGGGAAGCGACTGTGCCTGCGATATCGCGCAAGACGTGATGATTGGCATCCGATTGTCCCTGCGGCGGCTCAACGACGAGGTCGGAAGTGGGCGCCGTCTGACACGACAGAACAAATCCCTGTTCCTGCTCACTGGAGGAGAGGACCGAGTCGAGAACTTCCGGCGTGTCGAACGTTCCATCCACTACACGGACTTTGCATGTGCCGCACGTCCCTTGGTTGCAGGAGTTGGGAACCCATACGCTGTTGCGTAGAAACGCGTCGAGTATCTTCTGGTTCGGGCCGCACTCCACCGATGCCGCACCCACTGTCACCGAGAAACCCGTCGGCTCGGCCATGCTCAGACCTCCCACACAGTGACCAGCGACGTCGGCCCCCGGAACCCCCAGCCCCAGAACTCGACATCAGCGGAGGTGTCGCGCTCAAGATTCGGAATGGACTCGAACAGCTCCTCCAGTCCAATGCGGCAGACGTGATTGGCGAAGTAGATCCCGGCGCAGGCGTGGCTCCCCGCTCCGAACGCCAGGTGCGGGAGGGGAGGACGCGTAATGTCGTACGTCGATGGGGCTTCGTAGACGGTGTGATCGTGATTGGCCGACCCGTACGACATCAACACCACGGAACCCGCTGGCAGGTGAACGCCCGCCACTTCGACGTCCTTTGTGCTGATTCGCGCAGTCGCCGACCAGATCGGAGACGTCCATCGCATGCCCTCGGAGACCGCACGCGGGATCAATCCGGGCTCATCGACGACTTGCTCGAATTGGTCGGGCCTGGTGAACAGTCCCACAAGGGCTGACGCCATCGCATGCCCGGGCTCCTGCATCGCACCGAGGAGGTAGACGTACAGTGTGGGGTAGATGTAGTCGCGGTCCCGGGTCTGCCCTGCGGGCATGCCATCGTGCAGCCAGTGCGAGATCGCGCTGTCGTCGGGGTTCTCGATCCAGTTGTCAATCAAGGGGTTGACAATGGATTGGATCTCGATTTTTGCGGCGTCGGCCTCCGCGAAACCCTCCGGGTTCGTGAATTCTCCGTTTTCGTCGACTCCCGCGTTGGTGAACGAGTTCGACAACTTGTGGAACCACTCGCGCAGTTTGTCCGAGCTCACCGACTGCAGACCAAGAAGGTCACCCAGGGCTCGGACACTGACGGGCTCGCAGTAGTCGGCGACCAGTTCTGCTCGGCCGGCGTCCTCGAACTTTTCGAGATACCGGCGGGCGATGGGCCGCACCAAATCGTCGATCCATCGATCGACCTCTTGGGGTTGCAACGCCGGATCGACCATCGAGCGCAGGTCGTCATGGATCGGTCCGTTCACACCGATAACGGCGGGGTGACCAAAGGTGCGGCCACCTGCCTTGGTGATGACGGCCTCGAAGTCAGGGCTGGTCGCGATTGACCGGCAGATCTCTGCGGTCGTCGCGACGTACGACCCGAGCACCGGGACGTATGCGAGGGGTGTCTCTTCGCGCAGCCGCTCGTACACGGGGTAAGGGTTGCGCTCGAGTTCAGTCATCGAGATTTCATCGATCCACGACACGCTGCTGCTCATTGGGTCCTCCACTTGCAGTCCGAGATTTGTCGTACGACCACCGCCGACGTTTGCTAGGGAGTGACGGTAGGCACGGGACGGCAGCGCGGCGACACCAAATACGCGGTGTCGAGACCGATTGCGCGAGGGGTGTGACGGTGATCGCAAAAGTTGAGCCATGTGCCGTCGATCACGAGGTCTAATGGATTGCAACCGACCCTGCCTGGACACACGATCGGAACTTGGAGCCACATGACGAGGCCCAGCAACACCCACACCAGCGACTGGGAGGCTGCTCACCGAGCCGTCGAGCAGGTGTACTTTCCACACGAGCTGGTCGCGTTGACGTCGCCGAATCTACTGGAGCTTGATCTCCAGACTGTGGACCTGGGCCCCGTAACCATCGGCAAGCTCAACTGGGGAACTGACGTGTCTATTGCATGCGACTATCCAGATGCCTACGAGATAAACATCCCGCTCAGCGGGGTTTTAGAGTCACGCGCATCGTCGGCAACGACGGTCTCGCAGACCGGGGAGGCTACGGTGTTTACCGCAAACCGCCCTTCCTTGATCACCCGATGGTCTGCCGATTGCGTAGTGGTCGGCGTCAAGTTCAATGCAGCGTTCCTAGAACGCGAGGCAGACCGGGTTCGTTCCACAGCCCTACGCTCACAGCTTGTGCTTCCCGACAGGTTGGACCTGGCAGGACCGGACGCGCAGGCTTGGGTCTCGCTCGTGCGTGCTCTCTCCGCCCAGCTGCGGCAGCCCGCTGATCTCCTCGCGAACCCATTGGTGGGTCCACAGCTAGCGAGCGCCGTGAGCAGCGCATTACTTCTGGCGGTCTCACCGGAAGAAGCCGGTAGCGGGCTGCGGCCACGCACCGTCAAGCGGGTCCTTGACGCCCTCCATGACGACCCAGCGCGCGACTGGAGATTAGCGGACATGGCCGAAATTGGCGGATGTAGCCTGCGCCGACTGCAGGAAGGATTCGCAGAACATATCGGAGCCAGTCCCACCCAGACGTTGCGGGATATCAGACTGCAACGAGCACATGTTGATCTGGTGTCACCCGATGGCACCGATACCGTGGCCGAAGTTGCTGCACGATGGGGGTTCTCGAGCCCCAGCCGCTTAGCGGCCGCATACCGTCGAAGGTACGGCGTACCGCCCTCGCAACACCGGATTCTGTGACCACCGAGCGTCTCCGACATCAGTGGCCTGTCGCAGTGCGGTGGCCGCAAATCCGGCCACAGGGGACCACTGTCAAGATCCACTGCCCGCCGCTTCGGGCGACTGAACACGTCCAGCGTCAGCCGGTGGTGAGCAGTCTGGTACAAACTATCTCGGCCACGAGTTCCGGCGCCTCGGCGGGAGCCAGATGTCCGGCGCCCCGAGGACTGTCAATCGAGCACCCTGCACCCGCGCAGCAATCTCGCTCAACCCAGCGACCGGCGTGGCGATGTCATCGCTGCCCGCAATCAACTCCAACGCCGTATTGATGTGGATGAGGTTGTTGCGCGCATCGAACGCCCAGAGAGCCTCACAGACACGGGCGTAGCTTTCGGCGTCGCAGGCGCGCAGAGACGCCACAAGAGCGCTCACAGTGGCCGGTTCGCGGTCTCGGAATCCAGGCCCAAACCAGCGCTCCAGGGATCCGGCAACGACGGCGTCGATCCCGTTGGCACGCCGGAGAGCAGCCCTCTGCGCCCACCCGTCAGGGGTGCCGATACGCGCGCTCGTGCACGCCAGCGTCGCGGAGGTGACGAGACCGGGATGCCGTAGCACGAGGGCAAGTCCGACGGCGCCACCAACGGAATCACCGGCGTAGTGCACCGACGTCAGGTTCCGGTCGGCCAGTAGCTCGGTCGCTATCGCGGCAACAGCATCGGCGAGGTCCTCGACGGTGAAGCGGTCCGCGGCCGGCCGGCCGGTGCCGTGTCCGGGGAGCTCCCAACCGACGACGTCGGCGGCGCTGTCGAGGAACCGGGCGCATGGACCCCACAACGCCTCGACGGACGTGCCCAGCGAGGGCCCCATCAGCAAAAGCGGGCGATCGGGGCTGCGAGGCCCGAGGTCGACTGTTTCGAGCTGTTCTGTCGTCACGAGGCGAGCTCCAGCTCGATCCCGACGACATCGCGCAGCTCTGCCAGGGTGGTGCCGTGCAGGTCGCGAACCGTGACGCCGTCGTCGCCGACGTCGAAGGTCGCGAGGTCGGTGTAGACCCGTGTCACGCAACCGACACCGGTCAGCGGGTAGGTGCACTGCTCGACGAGTTTGGACGTCCCGTCCTTCGTCGTGAGGGTCATCATCACGAACACCTGCTTGGCGCCGATCGCGAGATCCATCGCTCCGCCGACCGCGGGGATCGCCCCGGGGACACCGGTGTGCCAGTTGGCGAGATCGCCGCGCGTGGACACCTGGAACGCCCCGAGCACGCAGACGTCGAGGTGACCGCCGCGCATCATCGCGAACGAGTCCGCGTGGTGGAAGTACGACGCGCCCGGCAGCTCGGTCACCGGCATCTTGCCGGCGTTGATGAGGTCGGCGTCGATCTCGTCGCCGGTGGCGGCCGGGCCCGTATACAGCATCCCGTTCTCGGTGTGCAGCACAACGCCGGAGTCAGCGGCCAGGTGGTCGGCGACGAGAGTCGGCTGGCCGATGCCGAGGTTGACGAAGGAGCCACTGTGGATGTCGGCGGCGATCGCCGCGGCGATCTCGTCCCTACTCGAACTGGAAAACCCAATCTTCATGGGCTCCTCCTTCGGCGGAAACATCGCCCTACAGCTCGCGCTCCGTAATCCCGACCTCTTGCCCTCGGCGAAGGGGCCCCATGACTCGATCTGCACGCCTTCGGTGCGCATCAGTTGGTGGTAGTCGGTGTTCTGTTTGAACGGGTGGGTCTCGATCTGGTTGTCCACCGGGACGACATCGTTGTTGATGATCAGGTCGAGCAGCTGGTCGGGTGCGAAGTTCGACACCCCGATTGCCCAGGCCCGGCCTTGGGCGGCGATGTCCTGCATCGCCCCCCACTCGGAGTAGTAGTCACCGAAGGGCTGGTGAATCAGGTAGAGGTCGATGTAGTCCAGTCCCAGCTTGGCCAGCGACGCATCGAAGGCACGCTTGGTGTTGCCCTCGCCGGGCGTGGATCACCGATGGCGACGGTTCGGTCACCGTCTGCACTGCCCGCACGTTCGGTGGAGCGGTGCGCACCGCGCGGGCGTACTGCCATGCGTGGGGTGGCCGGGGTGCGGTACATCGAGGACATCACCACGGGGTGCCTCGACACCGCGGCGTGGGCACCGCTGATGGAACCATCGCTGGATCCGCTGCCGTATCTGTTCACCGTCGAACTAGGTACCGCATCGCGGGCTCGCCGTCGTCGACCACCGAGAGCAGGTCGCACGAACGCGGAACCAGCGGGTACCTGCCCCCGGTCACTGCCCGAGCCACAGTCGCAGGCGGGCCACCGCTGCTATCTGGTCCACGACGACGGCAACCATCGTCGTCGAGGCTCCCGCTGCGGTGCGTAGGCGGTCAGGACACCCACGCCGCCGGTCGCCGCCCCGCCGACACCGCAAGAACCACCGGCGGCGCGTCGAACGAGCCCACTAGGCGGAACCCGGAACAGACTCGCGCGATCAGAGACTGGGCCGACGAAAACGAATACATAGTCGGTCCACGCGGCCGAATCAAGGCGGACATCGTCGAGGCGTGCGACGCCGCCAACGGACCGGTCACTCCCCCACGCAGTACAGGAGAACGGGCCGCACCCTGCTCCCCGACCGAACGACATCGGCCAAAAGGAGACAAAGGACGCAGCTTTAGCTGACAGAATCCAATTATCGGCGATGTTCATCCTGGTCGGCCTGAAACCGGCTCTTCCCAGATGAGGGTGTAGGTCGGCCGGGCGCGTCGGTCCGCAGATAGACGTCGAGGTCTCCCGACGATGGAGGTTCCTACGCCATCCATCCGAAAGACCTCGACGTGTCCGACGCTACCCCGCCGGCCGGCTTCGGCCGCCCTGACCTGACCGCCTTCGCGGCTCATCCCAATCGACCCTGATCGGGTCTGCTGACCCCCTCGACGAGAACGCAGCGACATCACAGCCACCCAACCCCGACCGTCCGGGAAGCCGGGGCACGTCACATGGCCTGTGCTGCGGGCGTGTCGAGTGGGTCGTCCAGGGGCGACGCAGGAGCGTCGACGCGACGTGCTGAGAGGTGGTTCCAACCGAGCGCTAGGACACCGGCTACAGGCATGGCGATAGGTCAGGAACGGCGTCGCTCCCTGCGCAGGAGGGAGCGCAGAGTCTCGGCGTTCGCGTAGCCGACCCGTAGCGCGATCTCGGCGGAGGTGAGGTCCGTGGTTGCTGAGAGGTGCCGAGCTCGTTCGATGCGAAGCCGTTGGACGAAGCCGAGCGGAGTGAGGTTGAGCGCCGCACGGACTCGTCGTTCGAGGGTGCGCCGGCTGGTGCCGAGCGACTGCGCGACGAAGGCGACGTTGAACGGTTCGTCCAGGCGGGCGCGCACGAAGCGTTCGAACTCGACGACGATCGGGTCCTCGTGCCGGAGATGTTCGTAGGCGACGAAGGCCGCCTGCGACGGACGCTCGTCGATGATGAGGAGCTTGGCGACATGTTGGGCCAGGTCGGGGCTGATCGATCGCACGAGTGAGAGCGCGAGGTCGATGTGGGCGAACGCGGCGCCGGCGGTGACGAGGTTCCCGTCGACCACGACCATGGTGTCGAGATCGAGGGCGACGGTCGGATAGCGCTTCAGGAACTCCGGCCCCAGGAACCAGCTGGTCGTCGCCCGCCGATGATGCATCCGTCCAGTCTCGGCGACGGCGAACACGCCGGTGCACGCCGCGGCGATCCGGGTGGTCGCGTCGTCGAGGCGCCCGAGTGAGGCGATGACCGAACGTGCATCTCGGCTCTGGAGGGCGTCGTGGGTCGCGGCGGCCGTGAGGGTTCCAAGCGCAGGGACGACGACCACGTCGAACTCTCCGGACTCCGACAGCGGGTGGTCCACCGACAGGGTCATCGATGCCGTCGTGGTCACTCGCCGTTTCGGTCCGAGGATGGCGAGTTCGATCGGGTCGATCCGCGGGTCGACATCGCCGCGGGCTCCGTCGGCCACCCGCACGATGTCGATGACCGACGCGACCGCCGAACCGAAGCAGCCGTCGATCGCGATCAGTCCGATACGCATGGCGCGAACAATAGCAATACTGTCGTATACGCCACTCCCCACCGGCCCTCGCTCGTCATACGCTGAACTCGCCCCACGAAGAACCCCGACTTCAAGGAGAACCCCTCATGTCCACACCCGCATCACTTCCGTATGCCTTCGTCGCCAAGATCGTCGCGGCCGATGGACAGCACGACGCGCTCGCCGATCTGCTCGCCGGCGCTGTCGCACTCGCCAACGAAGAAGTAGGAACGATTGTCTGGTTCGCGGCTAGGACCCACGCCGACACCTTCTGGATCTTCGATGCATTCCCCGACGAGGCCGCTCGCGACGCCCACGCCAACGGCGCCATCGTCGCAGCCCTGATGGCCAACCAGCACCTCCTCGGGGCAGCACCCGAGATCCTGGCGGCCGACGTCCTCGCGTCCAAGCTCCCGTAGTCCGCCAACGCACGAGACGATCGCGCCCCGCCGAGCCGTCGGACCCGACCGCCTCGACACCCGCACCACGTTGACGATCCCCGACGGGCCGATCACGAGGAGGCCAGGCAACACCAGGCGCAAGCCTGGAGCGGCACTGTTTCACCGGTGGTCATCGAGAGAGCCAGCGCGGTTCCATGGCAGCGCAACTGTGTCAACTTGCCCTCCGTCCCGCGAGGCGCGCCGTGGGCGGGGTCGTGGTTGCGATCCGTTGCCGTGACGGGAGACGCGTTGCGCGTCGCAGCGATGACGGGTCGTTGGCGTTCCGGGGCGTTGCGTTCGTGCGCGCCGCGCGTGGGCATGGAGCATCTCGCTGCGCACACAACGATCGCTGCGCCGACGCACCGTTGACACCTCGCACGTCCAGGTCGCGACACAACGCCACGCTGCGTTGCCGAGCGGAGCGAGGCCTATCGGCACACGGACAGGATGCCGGCCGCGAGCGCTCAGCCGGCGAGGGGTCCGTCGCAGAGGAGAGCGACGTCGGTGTCGGGCAGAGCCGTGAGGCCAGCGCATCGCGCGACCACCAGAACCGAACCGCTCCTGCCCTGCGTTTGCGCAGGTCAGGGGCTGTTCGCCGGAGCCGCCTGTCGGAATCGAACCGACGACCTAATCACGTCGGCTCTGCGTCTATCGCTTGATGCGCCCACTGGGTGAACGAGCCGCTGACCTGCGCAAACGCCGAGCGTGGGGGACGCTGCCATCCGGTGGTGACCGACGACGACCGACCAGTACCGACCGTTTTACCGGAGTTTCACCGGAGCTCGCGGCGGCGTCGAAGCCGAGCAAGCTCCATTCTTTAGCTCACCGCGCCTTGCTCCTCACCGGTCCCGTCGTCGTCGAAGACGTTTCAGGGCTCTTCCCAGGTGAGGGTGTAGGTCGGCCGGGCGCGTCGGTCCGCAGATAGACGTCGAGGTCTCCCGACGATGGAGGTTCCTACGCCATCCATCCGAAAGACCTCGACGTGTCCGACGCTACCCCGCCGGCCGGCTTCGGCCGCCCTGACCTGACCGCCTTCGCTCGACTCGACGGCCTCGGTCTGAGCGTGACCGGGCAACGACTTGAACCGGATCGTGCGGTCCTCGCGTGCCGCGTGGTGGAACCAGATCAGTGGTGCCGACGGTGCGGCAGCGAAGGCGCTGCTCGTGACACCGTGATCCGGCGGTTGGCCCACGAGCCACTGGGCTGGCGACCGACCGTGCTGGAAGTTGTAGTGCGCCGCTACCGCTGTGCCGACTGCGGACACGTGTGGCGCCGAGACACCAGCGCCGCGGCGGAGCCACGCGCGAAGCTCTCGCGCACCGGGTTGCGGTGGGCGCTGGAAGGGATCGTGGTCGCACACCTCACCGTCGCCCGTGTCGCCGAGGGACTCGGGGTCGCGTGGGACACCGCCAACAACGCGGTCCTGGCCGAAGGCAAGCGGCTGCTGATCAACGACCCCACGCGGTTCGAGGGCGTGAAGGTCATTGGCGTCGATGAGCACGTCTGGCGCCACACCAGGCGTGGCGACAAGTACGTCACCGTGATCATCGACCTCACCCCGGTCCGCGATGGCTCCGGCCCAGCAAGGCTGCTGGACATGGTCGAGGGCCGGTCGAAGGCGGCGTTCAAGACCTGGCTCGCCGACCGCGACGACGCCTTCCGTGACGCGGTCGAGGTGGTCGCGATGGACGGCTTCACCGGGTTCAAGACCGCCGCTGCGGAGGAGATCCCGGACGCGGTCACGGTGATGGATCCCTTCCACGTCGTGCGCCTGGCCGGTGACGCCCTCGACAGGTGTCGGCGCCGGGTCCAACTCGCGATCCACGGGCACCGTGGGTTCAGGGACGACCCGCTCTACAAGTCGCGGCGCACGCTGCACACCGGCGCGGACCTGCTCACCGACAAGCAGAGCGACAGGCTACGCGCGCTGTTCGTTGATGACGCTCACGTCGAGGTCGAGGCGACCTGGGGTGTCTACCAGCGCATGATCGCCGCCTATCGCCACGAGGACCGGCAACGTGGCCGCGAGCTCATGGAGAAGCTGATCACCGACCTCAGCGCCGGCATCCCCAAGGTGCTCACCGAGCTCACCACCCTGGGCCGGACCCTGAAGAAGCGAGCCGCCGACGTGCTCGCCTACTTCGAACGACCTGGCACCAGCAACGGGCCGACCGAGGCGCTCAACGGACGGCTCGAACACCTGCGCGGCTCCGCACTCGGGTTCCGCAACCTGACCAACTACATCGCCCGAAGCCTGCTCGAGACCGGCGGCTTCAGACCCCAACTCCTACACCCCCGATTGGGATGAGCCCTGAAACCTCCGCGGAACGGTGGTAGCGGACGACGACGGGCGATACGAGATCATCACCATTCGTCCAGCGCCGTACCAGATTCCGACAGATGGCCCCACCGGGGAGATGATCGAAGCAACCGGTTGGCACCCCTGGCGCCCAGCGCACTTCCGCTTGGGGGTGAGCGCGCACAATAGGCACCCGATCATCACGCAGCTCTACTTCCAAGGTGGTGACTGGATCGACGACGATGTCGCGTCGGCTACTAAACCGGAGTTGCTGCTCGATCCCCGAACGGACTCCAACGGGCGCGAGGTAGTCGAGTATGACTTCGCGCTCGATCCCGAACAGAGCTGACCGACCCCGCGGTGAGCGCCGGACGCCCGGCGCTCACCGCGGTTGGTTTGCCTGAGAGGACACGATCATGAGCACTACATACTCGACAGAGGGTGTCATCGACTTCGTGTCGATGCTCGACGGTCACCCGTGCCCCATGCTGTCGCAGACGGCTGCTTCACGCCAGCAAAGCAGTGAACCGCCAGTCGAGTACAGCGTGTGCTGCGCCGTCGCGGTGGGCATGCACGATCGACCGTAGGTCCGCTGCGACACCCGATCCTGCGGGCTGCGAGTCGATGACCTCCAGAGAGCTGGTGAGGGTGTCGCCCTCGTGGACCGGCCCGGTGTGGTCGCAGGACTGCCAGCTCAGTACGGTAACCAAGGCCGGGAGGGCGCGAGTGGCTTGCGCCAGCGCGAGCCCGATGGTGTGACCGCCGTATACCAACCGCGATCCACTCACCCTCTCGTCGTGGTGTACCGCCGCGACGTTGAGTGTCACCCTTGCCAGTTCAGGTGCGCTGGTGACCACATCGCCACTGGAAGTGAATACTGCACCGATCTCGGGCCGGCCTGCACCGCTCGAACCGAGTCGTTCGGCGAAGGCTGCGAGGTTCCATTGGGGAAGCGTGGCTGCGGTATCCGAGTGCACGCCGATGGTGGACAGATCGTCTCGACGGGTGGTCCGCTCAGGATCGGCGAGCGGGCTCAGGGCCAACATGGCGCATCGGTGAAAGTCCAGGACGATGCGGTCGTCGTGATCGGTGGTGACAACGCGTAAAGCTGCCAGGCCGGTCGGGGATTTGCCGGGTTTAGCCGTGTTGTCTTTCAACCCGACGACCTCGGTGCGCGTGTAGAGCGTGTCACCGAGGTGCGGGAAGCGGCCGAAGGTCAAACCTCGGTAGAACAGATTGGCCTTCACGTGGTGTGTCGCGAGCGTCGACTGCCCGATCGCGACGTCCCAGACCAGCGCCGGATGTGCCACTGCAGCAGTGTTGCCCGTGACCGACGCGCCGAGGTGGTGATCCATTGGCAGCCGAAGGCGGTCTCCCAGGATTGCCTGATGCGCCGCTGCGAGTCCATCGGTCAGGGTGACTCCCGGAGCGTCGTCGAACACCTGCCCCTGCGCGAGCTCGTCGAACCACGGACCGCCGACATGGGTGGCTGATTTGTTGTTCACGTGCTCTCCTGACGTGGTGACAGTGCTCGGTGCAGCGTTCGCCGTGCCGCTGCGACCACTGCCTCGTCCAACATCTGTCCATCGAGTGCCACCGCGCCGTCATGCGTTGCGGTCATGAGGTCGATGACACGTCGGGCGTAGTCGATATCAGCGGCGGACGGGGTGAATGCGGCACGGGCGTAGGCAATCTGGGCGGGATGGATCACCCATTTTCCGTCGAAACCCAGATCCCTCGTCCAGCTGGTAGCGGTGCGGAAATCGTCGTCGTCGTGCAAACCGAGGAACGGTCCGTCCACCGCCTGGATCCCGGCAGCCCGCGAGGCGATCAGCAATCGGTCCTGTACGTGCAGCCAAGTCGTCGGGGGAAGAGCGCGTGTGCGTCCCAGTTCTGCTCCCAGATCGGCGTACCCCGGCACCAAGGCTTGTAGGCGGTGGTGGGCGACTGCGATGTCGTCGACCGCTTGGACGCCGCGGGCCGTCTCGATCAGTGCCTGGACGCCGACGGTGGAGTCGCCCAGACGTCCCACGGCGTCGACGACGTCGTTGGGCGAGTCGACTTTTGGGACCATGACCGTGTCTGGTCCGGCAGGGCCGAGAGCGTCTAGATCCGCTGTGTACCAACCGGTTCCACGTGCATTGATCCTTACCGAAATTGCGGGACCGGTTCGGCGACGTCCAGCCAGGACTGCGACCGCCTTCGCGCGAGCGTCACTTTTGGCAGCGGGGGCTATAGCATCTTCGAGGTCCAACATGACCTCGTCGCAGTCGGCAGCGAGGGCTTTCGCGACCATTCGCTCGTTCGACGCGGGCACCACGAGGACGACACGTCGTGGCGGGAGCGGAGCCAGTTCTACGCTCATGACACCGCCTTGCCGACGACACCGTCGGCGACCAGGCCGGCAATGCGGGCGACGTCGTACCCCGCCCACTCAGCCAGAACGATGGCGCCGTCACCGCCGAAGGTGGGAGCAGGTCTGGCCGGGGTGTAGTGACCGGACCACCTGAGCGGTGACCGCGGTGACAGCATCTGGCCGATTCGGGGCTGGTCGACGCGTTCGACGACAGTCTCGTCGTCACCTTGAGCAGAGGCGACATCCACGAGATCTCTGTACGGGCTCCACAGGACGCGGGTTCCCTCGAACACGCGAGTAATCTCCTCGAGTGTTCGCGCGGCGAACCATGGACGAATTACGGCGCTGATTGCGTCGCGTGCGGCATAGCGATCAGCTTCTGCGGTGAATTGCAGACCGAGATGCTGTTCGAGAGCGGCTAAAATACCGGCCGACCCGGTGACCTCGACCAACGCCGACCATTGACCGGCAGTCAAACCGATGACCATGACCGATCGTCCGTCGGTTGTCGTGAAGTCGTCACCGTAACTGCCGTAGAGGTTATTGCCCTGCCGTGGTCTCGCGCGTCCCCGTGCCTCGGCTTCGGCAATCCAACCGAGACTCGCGACAGCGGACAGGGCGACGTCGGCGAGAGCCACATCGATGAACGCGCCTTCTCCGGTGCGTCCTCTGCGGTGCAGTGCGGCCACGACGGCGAGGGCCACCTGCGAACCGGTGAGCAGGTCCCACGCCGGCAGAACGTGATTGACCGGCGCAGTGACCGTTTCGGGACCGGTCATCATCGGAATGCCCAGACCGGCGTTGACTGTGTAGTCGACCGCAGGAGCGCCCCCGGGGCCACCGGAGATGTGGACATGCACCAGGTCTGGGCGGAGTGCGGTCAGGGTGTCGTGCGCCAACCACGTTGCGTGGTGGACGTTTTCGATCAAGACTCCACCGTTGGCACCCGGCGCCGTGATGAGATCGCGGACCACCTCGCGTCCCTGCTCGCTGCGCAGATCGACCGCCAATGACTTCTTTGCCTGGTTCAGTCCCGCCCAGTAGTAACTCGCGCCGGTCTCGTCGATAGGCCACCGGTTACCGTCCACGGCGCCGCGAATCGGGTCGACGCGCACGACCTCGGCACCGAGCTCGGCAAGTGTTCGTCCAGCGGTCGGACCCGCCACGAAGCTGCACATATCGACCACCCTGGTTCCGGTGAGCGGCCCGGCTGTTGCGGTCATCTCGTTGCCTCGAAAAGTGCGGTTAGGCCCTGCCCTCCGCCAATACACATGGTTTCGAGACCGAAACGCACGTCGCGCCGCCGCATCTCGCGGAGCAAGGTGGTGAGTATGCGGACACCCGTGGCACCCACGGGGTGACCGAGGGAAATGCCCGAGCCGTTGACATTGGTTCGCGCGAGGTCGTTCGCACCGAATCCCCATTCACGGGTGCAGGCGAGCGCTTGTACAGCGAACGCTTCGTTCAACTCGATCAGATCGATATCGGCAAGTGCCAATCCAGCGCGGGCGAGCGCCCGCGCTGTGGCGGGCACGGGCCCGATACCCATCCGCGATGGTGCGACGCCCGCAGAAGACCACGTGAGCAATCGAGCGTAGGCGTCGACGCCGAGCCTGTCCGCGGTGGCTCTCGTCATCACCAAACATGCAGCGGCACCGTCATTCTGACCACTCGCGTTACCGGCAGTCACCGTGGCGTCGTCGTCGGTGCGGGCCATGATCGGACGCAGACGGGACAGCGACTCGGCGGTTGTGTCGCGTCTTGGATGCTCGTCACGGTCGACGATGAACGGATCTCCACGTCGTTGTGGCACGGAGACGGGCACAATTTCCTCCGAGAACGCGCCACTGTCGATGGCGGCGACCGCCCGTCGGTGCGATTCTGCGGCGAACTCGTCCTGCTCGGCACGGCCGATCGAGTACTCCCGCCGTAGGTTCTCGGCAGTCTCGAGCATGCCGCCGGGGACCGGGTGGTTCCGTCCACCTGCCGTGACCCGCCCGCGGGCGAGTCTGTCGTGAAGGGCGGCGGGCGCTCCCTTGGCGCCCCATCGCATCGACTCGGTGTAGTACTCCGAGCGGCTCATCGACTCCACGCCGCCGGCGATCACGACGTCGGCGACTCCGGTCTGTACCCGCATGGCCGCATCGAGTACGGCCTGGAGCCCACTGCCGCACCGGCGGTCGATCTGTAGCCCGGGAACCGATACCGGGAACCCGGCATCGAGCGCTGCAACGCGTCCGATGGCAGGCGCCTCGCCGTTGGGGTAGCACTGGCCGAAAATGACATCGTCGACTACCGCCGGGTCAATACCACTGCGGCGTATGAGGTCTCCCAGCACCGTCGCTGCGAGATCGGCTGCCGGCACGTCTATGTATACGCCGCCGTATCTGCCCACTGCGGTACGCAGGGGTTCACAGACGACGACGTCGTCTCCTGATTGTTCAGCCTCAAGCCGGCGTGATGTCACGACAGTCCCTTTCTCGGTCAGTCCACCGGCGAGCCCATTCACGGAGTTCGACGGCGCGAATCTTGCTGCCGTTACCACCCACGGTGGTCGGCATCCGGTCGATGACATGCAGAGCGTTCGGCACTTTGAAAGATGCGAGTTCATCTACGCACCACAGCTTCAAGTCGGCAATCGACGCGTTGGCCCCGATGTCGGGCACTACGAATGCCACGGCCTCGGTGTAACCGCCATCGCCTTCGATACCGACCACCTTTGCGGTCACGACATCGGGGTGGGCGGCGAGGCGGTGTTCTATCTCCGCAGGGTCGACGAGAAATCCCCGTAGTCGCAGTGCATCACCCATTCGACAGACGTAGGTGATGCCGTTGCCGACAGCGGCGACCCCGAGGTCTCCGGTACGGAACCACCCGTCGTCGGTGAACGATCGTGCGGCGGCACCGTGGTCACCGAGGTAGGCATCGACCACAGTGGGTCCCCACACTTGAATTTCACCGCGTTCGCCGTGTGGGACGGGTGTGCTGTCGATCGGGTCCGCGAGCCGAATCGCGATGTCGTCGGACACCGGTCTACCACCACCACTCCACCGCACGTGCTCGGTGTCGTCGGTGTTCCAGAACAGCAACAGGGCGAACACTTCGGACGAACCGAAGACACCCGATGTCGTCGTGCCGAATCGGTCTCGGGCCCACTCGGCGATCTGGTGTGAGCGGCCGAGGAAGTCTGCGATGCCGATCCACCGCAGAGAGGTGAGATCCGCGGGCTCGCTCTGCGCGTGCCAGCAGTCGTGGAGGCGTCCGAAGAGGTCGTCTCCACCGACCGCGTGCGTGACCCGGTGCTTGTCCATCCGACCGAGCACCGCGTCGGCGTCGAAGACCGATTCCATGAGAACTGCGGCGCCGCCGGCCAGCGCTGCCATCGCGGTGCTGAAGCCGAACACACCTGAGAGTGGGAGGACGCAGAGCGCGACGTCTCCCGGCGCGATACCCATTCCACGTGCATCGGCGAACGCGTGGCTGACCACTGCGGACTCGCGGTGCGCCGCGAGCTTGGGCGTTCCGGTAGAGCCCGATGTCGTGAAGGCCACCGTGAGCGGATCGGCAGGGTCTGCCCGCAATCCCGCCGCAGTGACTGCTGCGGTCTTCACGAGGTCCGGCACCCGAACCTCCACGATGCCCGACTCTGCTAACCAGACTCCACCGCCCATGTCGCAGGACAACAGGTCAGGACCGTCTGTATCGACCGGTCCGGTGACCACTGCTACGACCGGCGGTGGGGTGTCGACTGAGGTCACCGCCGCGCGCAGGCGAGTCATCAGGTCGAGACCGTGAAACTGCCGAGCGACTGCGACCACGGTCGGCCGCGCGGCGGTGAGTATATGGGCGATCTCCCCAGAGTTGTAGCGGGTATTGACACCGATGACGTGGGCCCCAACTGCTGCTGCAGCGAACTGCCAGACAAGCGTGTCCGACCAGTTCGGCAGCAGGACGGCGATGCAGTGCCCTTGGGTGACACCGACATTGGTCAGTTCGCCTCGAAGGGTGTGAACTCGCCGGCGAAGCGCATCGCGATCGAGTGGTCGGGTGCCGTCAGGCACGATATCGATCGCAGCAACGGCCGTCGGGCTCTGTTCGACGAGATCGTCGAGGAGCTCGGTCAGACTGCGCGGATTGTTCATGATGACGCCGACGGGACTGTGGTGAGCGCCGCCAACCACCGATGGGCGAGAGATCCGAAGTTCTCTATTTCCTCCATGGGATAGTGCCCAACGCCTTCGAGGAGGACGAAGCGGACGGGGTGCTCGTTCGTTTCGGCGAGTGCGAGAGTGGTCCGTTCGATCGTGCGGGCGTCTATCCAGCAGTCCTGATCGCCGACAGCGACAAGGAGGGGGCACGTGAGGTCCCCGTGTCGTTTCCGGAGGTCGTGGGTTCCCCATCCGATCAGATCCGAGGACGAAACTTCAGGGTCTTCTCGCTTGTGCATAGTCGCGATGCGGCGGGCTGCATCGGGCGCGACGTCGGTGCCGACGGATGCCATCGTGCCGAGATAGGTGCGGTCAGCGCGACTGGGCCCGGCGATGTCGTCGAGTTCTCGTCGCAGGCCGCGGAGGTTGACGCCCCCGGGTGCGGTGTCGGCCTCCATCGCGATGGCACCGGCCAGCGGCCGTTGGGGGCGCATCGCAAGATCGAGGGTGATCTTGCCGCCGATCGAGCATCCGAGGACGAGTGGTCGCTCGACGCCGAGCAAGTCGAGTAGCTCATTGATCGTGTCGGCGTAGATCGAGAGGTCCGTGATGGGTCCATGTGCGGAGGGTTCGGATCGGCCGTGGCCGGGCAGGTCCGGGACCACGACGCGGTAACCGTGGCGCGCGAGTTCCGGAGCGGTGTGTCTCCATTGCACTCCGCTCTGTCCGGCAGTGTGCAGGCAGACAGCTGTGGGTAGGTCGATCGTGCCTGCGTCGTCGTCGGGAGTGTGAATCTCGACGAAGATCATCGCGTCCCGGACAGTGAGGTATCGTGCCTCGATCATGATGCGGGCCTTTCGTTGCGCTGCCCGGCAAGGGATTTGACGTGCGACATGATGACCGACAGCGGGCGGGTGAGGCGTACGTACTCGTATCCGTTCCCGGCCGAGGAGAAGTCGCCGCTGATGGCGCGACGCATGAAGTCGTTCGTTCGTCCGAGGGCGATGTCGCACCACTGCTGCGCAGAGGCGACGAACGTGAAGGTGGCGCCCGCGGGTGTCCGGGGCGCGACATCGATGACGCTGCCGCGGTAGATCCGTAGGTGGATTTCACGGGTGGAGGAGCCGATGTCGTTGCAGCGCAAACCGATGGAGCCGTCCCATGTAGAGAGTGGCGCTGTGAACTCGAGATCTTCGTTGAGGGAGTCTCGCAGAAGTGCGCCCCACTGCGATGTGCAGAAATCGGTATGTGGGGAACTATCGGCGTCGACGGGCCAGGACCACAACTGCTCACCGTGTGCAACGGCCTGCCCGGCTGTGTCGGTGATTTCTACTGTTCTAGCGACCTGAGTGTCTGCTGCGCGGTGCACTCGGGTGATCACGGTGCGCGCTCCGATCGTTCCCGTTCCGATGGCCTGCGCCGACTCCCATTGCGAGGACAGGATGCGTGCGCCCTCGGGGGCGGGGGTGAGGACGTCTGCCAGGGCGGCGAAGATGGCCGACGAGTTCTCGGTGAGGGTGACGCGTGCCGCGGTGAGGAGGTTCGCCGCGGTGCAGTCGGCGGTAACCTCGGCGCGGTCTCCGACTCGAGTCGCGCGCGGACGAGCGTCCGTCTCCTCCTTGCGGGGGCGGATGTCGGTCATGCCGGTCCTGCTTGTCGGCCCAGCAGCTCGTCGGAAATGATGCGCATTTGGATTTCGCTGGTTCCCTCGAAGATCTTGGTAAGGCGCGCGTCGCGCCAGTGGCGTTCCACCTGGAAGTCGGTCGTGTAACCGGCGCCGCCATGAATTTGCACCGCTTCGCTGGTGACCCGCTCGGCCATTTCAGTGGCGACCAGCTTGCACATCGAGGCCTCCAAGGAGCACCGGCGTCCGGTGTCGATATCGGTGGCGACGGAGTACATGAGTTGCCGGGCAGCTTCGATGTCAGCGGCCATGGAGGCCACCTTGAAACGCAAATGCTGGAAGTCGGCCAGTGCTTGCCCGAACTGTCTGCGGGTGTGCAGATACGCGATGGAGTCCTCCAACGCCGCACGTGCCAGCCCGATCGCTCGCGCCGCGGTGTGGGCACGTCCGACTTCGAGGCCACTGACGGCGAGGTAGAAACCTTTGCCCTCCTCCCCCAGCATGTTCTTCACCGGTACCCGAAAGTTGTCGAACGCGAGTTCCCAGGTGTTCCAACCGAAATACCCGATCTTGCGAATCTTGGTCCCGCTCACACCGTCCGGCAGTACGCCTCGCTCCTTGTCGATGAGGAACGTACTGATGCCGCGGTGGGGCTTGGCGGGATCCTTGACCGGATCCGTACGCGCGAAGAGAACCAGATAGTCGGCTTCGTCAGCGTAGGTGCACCACATTTTCGTACCGTTGACGACCCAGTCGTCGCCGTCACGAACTGCGCGGCAAGAGATGTTGGCGACGTCCGAGCCGGCTTCTGCTTCCGACAATGCATAGGCGCCCAGGTAATCACCTGCGGCGACGCGGGGCAGAAGCGCTGCCTCCTGCTCTGGCGTGAAACCTCCACCCATGCCGTTTCCGCGTGCCAGGAGGCCGGACACGCTCATCCATGCCCGCGACAGCTCTTCAGCGACCAGGCAGTACTCGAACACACCTAGTCCTAGGCCACCGTGTTCTTCGGGGACCATGATTCCGAAGAACCCCATTGCCGACATCTCCGCTTTGAGAGAGTCCGGGATGGTTCCCTGCACGGGGTCGAGTTCGTTCGCCACGGGGAGAACTCGTTCCATCGCGAATTCGCGTGCGAGATCACGGATGGCAAGGCGATCCTCGGTGAGGTGGCGGGGAGAGTCCGTTCGGGGCTGAGACGGCCGGTGAGTCATGGCGCACTCCTGATGCGGAAGGGCAGCGGGTTAACGCTTGTTCATATAGATGAAACCACTCCTTCGAGGTTCCCGTCAACGGTTCCTCCGTCTCCGCCGTCCTTGAAGCCCATCAAGTTCAGCGCGTAGCTCGCGTAACTATCGGCCACCTCGCGAGCACCCAGGGGGCCATCGTCTCGATACCAGAGCGCGATACCGGCACACATCGACAGCACGGCCGTGACAGCTTGATGAACCCGGGACACGTGAAAGTCTCCGCTGCTCACACCGTCCTCTGCCAGCAGAATGAACTGATGCTCCTGTGCATCGCGTGAGCCGACAACGCGCCGCCGGTCGACCTCCTGCAGGTAGCGCAGTTCGGTGTTCGCCACCAAACACTCACGCGCCCTGGTCGCGGTGTAGTGAGCATGCGCGCCGACCGCTGCGGTCCACCGTGCGGCCGGAGTGGGTTCGGCCCGACGGACTGCATTACGAGTTGCGGTGAACTGTTCGTCACTGGCGGCGCGCAGTATTTCGACAAGTATCTCGTCCTTGTTTTCGAAGTGATTGTACACGTTGGCAGCGCTACACCCTGCGTGTTTCGCGATATTCCGCACAGTCGCTGCATGAAATCCGAAATCGTGGAAGTCCTGTAGCGCAGTGTCGAGAATGCGCTGGCGAACGGTGCGGTGGTCACCTTCGACTGTTCGAGTGTTCATGGAGGCAGCCTAGTTTGCGCCGTGTCGCGCTCGCTAGCTGTAAAAGTCGACCTCTTGACGGCGTCCGGTCCGGGTCGTAGATTCATCGCGACATGAACGCTTGTTCATCAAAAAGACATCCAGAAGGGATGCCATGACGACGCAGATCGACGATGAATCCGTCGCGGACCGCCTGACCCAACTCGAGGATCTCGAAGCGATTCGACTTCTGGACGCCCGGTACTGTCGCTACCTCGACGACGGCCACTGGGACGACCTCCTGGGCCTGTTCACCGAAGACGGGGAATTCGACGGGCTCTCACACCCCGTCGGTAAACCCGCCATGACCGAGTTCTTCGCCGGCCTCGCTCACGGTGGATTGACCGAGTTCTGGCACTTCGTCACCAACCTCGAGATCGAGATCGATGGTGATACTGCTGTCACCCGCTCGTTTCTGTGGCAACCCTGCGTCCTGGATGGAGTCGCGTCCATCGCCGCCGGCCGCTACACCGATAGCTTGGTCAAGGAGGACGGGCGGTGGCGCTATCGCGTCAAGCAGGTGCGATTCCATTTCTTCGGCCCACTGGATCAAGGTTGGGCCGACAACAGTTTCGGGCTCGAGTCCGCCCAGCGCGCTGCTGTGCAGCGATGAGCGGGCGCTGGATCGACATTCTGGGACTACCCGAGCTCATCGAACTACGTCGGCGACGCCGCGTGGTCACCGCCTCGCTCGGCGGTATCGCCGCAGCGCTCTTCACGACATTCCTCGTCGGATTCGCCGCGTTCCCGCAGCAGCTGGGTGACCATGATCTGCTCGGTGTTCCGCTCTCGCTGTAGGTGGTCTTCTCCCAGTTCGTCGGAACCTGGGTGCTGGTCTATTCGTACTTCCGGGCCTCGCGCGTCTACATCGCGCCGGCAGTCGACGCCGCTCTCGCCGCGATCGATCCCCCGACTGCAACGCCCAGCACCGGCTCGACCGCGCGAAAGGCGACGTCATGACCTCCGAAACCAACTATCTCGCGGTCAGTGTCTGCGTCGCCGTGATCTCGCTGACCCTGTGGGTCACCTTCGCGGCGTCCCGCCGCAGCCGCAGCGCCGACGGATTCTTCGCGGCCGGCCGATCCATCACCGGTTGGCAGAACGGATTCGCCATCGCCGGCGAGTTCATATCTGCAGGCAGCTTCCTCGGAACCACCGGCCTCATCTTCTATAAGGGCATCGACGGTGCGGTGATCCTGTGTACTTCCGTCGTCTCGTTCCTTCCGGTGCTGTTCTTCCTCGCAGAGAAGATGCGCAACGTCGGGAAGTACACGCTCGCAGACGTTCTCGTCTTCCGAACCGGCGCGCGACGGGTCCGAATCGTGGTCGCGCTCAGTACCATCACCACCGGAATGTTCGTTTTGCTGGCACAACTCGTCGCGGCCGGTGTGTTGTTGCAGTCGGTCTCGGGCATCCCGTTCGGTTTGTCCGTCGTCGTAGCCGGAACGCTGATGGGCATTTACGTGTTCGTCGGCGGCATGCTCGCCACGACATGGGTCCAGGTTATCAAGTCGACTATCCTCGCGGCCCTGGCAATCATCGTCGGTCTCGGAGTACTCGCACGATTCGGCTTCGCAGTTCCTGCAATGCTCGGAAGCGCCCAGCAGAACGCCGCTGCCGGTGACGACATTCTGACGCCCGGGCTCATCTTCGGTGAGACCGGTGCACTCAACCTGGTCTCGTAATCCTTGGCATTCGCCCTCGGGACGGCGGGAATGGCCCACATTCTCATTCGATTCTTTACCGTGCCCGAAGCCGCCACGGCCCGGAAGTCCATTGGGTGGACGGTCGGTCTGTGCAGCATGTTCTACCTCATCGTCATCGTGATGGGTTTCGGAGCCGCCGCGGTGCTGGGCCCGGACGGACCCGAGAGGGTCGGCACCGGAGGCAACCTCGCGGCACCAGTGCTGGTGACGGAACTGGGCGGCGGACCCGGCACAATTGGCGGATCCATAGTTCTCGCCCTCGTCGCCGCCGTTGCCTTCGCCAGCATTGTCGCAGTGGTAGCCGGCGTGGTCATCTCGGCGGCAGGAACCTTCGCCCGCGACATCTGGCCGAGCATCACACGACAGGAGGAGACGGAGAACGACGCCCGCGACGCGCGGGTGGCACGGTACGGCGCGGTCGTCGTCAGCATGATCGCCGTCGCCCTGACCATGATGATCGGTGACTCCACTAACCTCGGGCTTTCACGCTGGCGAGTAGGAGCGGCGTGTCAGAACAGAAGAATGGTGCTCTGAGCTGGGAGAATTTGACTTGCGAAGGTCCAAATCCACCCATCACGAGGAGCACCATTCTGGTGAGTCAGTCTACGTCGTCGTACCCACACCTGTCCGTCGATGCCACCGGAACCGGTCTCGTGTCGCACGCCGGAGCAGTCACACTGCTCCGAACAGCAGAGGTCACCGGACTGTCCTCTGCACTCTCGCAAGCCCTCGCTCCGTGGCGTAAACCGTTGGCGCACTTCGACCCCGGCAAGATCGTCCTCGACCTCGCGGTGTCGCTGGCGCTCGGCGGTGACTGCCTCGCCGACATAGGCACCCTACGCGAACACGCCGGGGTGTTCGGCGCGGTGCCGTCCGATCCGACCGTGTCCCGCCTGATCGGAGCGCTCGCCGCAGACGCGCCCGCAGCGCTCACCGCGATCGACACCGCCCGCGCAGCCGCCCGATCGGCGGCGTGGTCGCACGCCGCCGAACAGGCACCCACTCACAACATCGACGCCGACAATCCGATCGTGATCGACCTCGACGCGACGTTGGTGACCGCGCATTCGGAGAAGGAGAACGCGGCTCCGACCTACAAACGTGGCTTCGGATTCCACCCCTTGTCGGCGATGGTCGACCACGGACAGACCGGCACCGGTGAACCCGTCGCCGCGCTGCTACGCCCCGGCAACGCCGGGTCGAACACCGCCGACGATCACATCACCGTCACACGGAAAGCACTGGCCCAGTTATCGACCCACCTCGGCGCACGGCCGGGCAAGAAGGTGCTCGTGCGCACCGACGGCGCCGGAGCGAGCCACAAGTTCTTGACGTGGCTCCACAACAAGCGGGTGTCGTATTCGATCGGGTTCGGGCTGAGCACCGCCACGGTCGCGGCGATCGAGAAGGTCCCCAACTCGGCGTGGGACGTCGCGATCGACGCCGATCAGCGGGTGCGTGACGGCGCGTGGGTCACCGACGCGACCGGCATGCTCGACCTGTCCTCCTGGCCGGCAGGGATGCGCGTCATCGTGCGCAAAGAGCGACCCCACCCCGGAGCCCAGTTGCGGTTCACCGACTCCGACGGCCTGAGGCTGACCGCGTTCGTCACCAACAGCGTCCGAGGAACCCTCCAGAATCTGGAGTTGCGGCACCGCCGCCGCGCTCGCTGTGAGGATCGCATCCGCACCGCCAAGGACACCGGACTCGCCAACTTCCCGCTGCACGGGTTCGACCAGAACCGCATCTGGCTCGAGCTCGTCCAACTCGCGCTCGAGCTCACCGCATGGACACAGATGCTCGCCTTCACCGATCACGACGCACGCCGCTGGGAACCCAAACGGGCACGGCTGCGGGTGTTTTCGGTCGCCGGCCGCATCGCCACCCACGCCCGCCGCACACACCTGCGCCTGTCGAAGAACGCGCCGTGGTCGGCCCTGATCATCACCGCACTGACCCGGCTGGCGGCGCTACCCGCGCCCGCCTGACCCAGACCACCTGCACCGACGACCGGAGAAGAAGCGCCCCGCGGGCCGTGGACCCGAACGCCGAACCGAGCGACATCGGCCAGTCGGGCACGCCCTCACATCGAATCGAGGCCCGACAATCCCAATCTCGAACCGTTCAGGCCAGCACATCAGCTCGACGAAAGATCGAGGCTAACATCACCTATTTTATGGGCATGGCATTCATGGTTGCAGGTAGCGCACACTTGCCCAGCCTTCTTCTGTCCCTCAATTGGAGGCGATTCAATAGCACCGGTGCAGTCTGGGGTATCTCCGTAGGCTTGGTGTCGACAGTGGTCAGTCTGTTGTTCACTGAGGCGCTATGGCTCGGCGACGGTCCGGCACCTCTGACTCTTCAACTACCAGTGGTGATCACGATGCCTCTCGGAGCAGCTGCGGCAGTCTTCGGATCTCTGCTGCACGAGCGACGTCACGGTCCCGCGCACGACAGGGACGAAAAGTTCGCCGAGATGATCGTTCGCGCTGAAACCGGAATCGGCGCGGAAGGAGTGGTGAGCTCGGCCCGGGCGTGACTCACATGTCCGGAGCCGGACCGGACGGTCCATTCCACTTCGATTGCAAGCCGAACTACGACAATATCCGGTGGCGATGCGGCCTAACCGCCACCCACAGTCGTAGTAGCTGTGTTACCGACAGGCCATCGCAGCTCTAGGAAATGTTCGGAACATCGTCGCCGGTTTCCGGGAATCCGGGCTCGAGTTCGTGTCGACAAGTACCTGATCAGGGACAACCGTCCCCAAAGACGAAAGTGACCGAAGAGCAAGTGTTTTCCAAGGTGCTGGTGGCAAATCGCGGCGAGATCGCGATCCGTGCGTTCCGCGCGGCGTACGAACTCGAGGCGCAGACGGTGGCGGTGTTCCCGTTCGAGGACCGTAATTCGGTGCATCGGACGAAGGCCGACGAGGCGTACGAGATCGGTGAGCCGGGGCATCCGGTGCGCAACTACCTGTCCTGAACCCTCGGCGACGACCAGCGCTTCGACCAATTGCTCGATCAGTACAACGGATTCCGGACCGCGATCGATCACCGTGCCCCTATCGAGCAGGCCAAGGGCATGCTGATGGCCGTTCACCGCATCGACGCCGACGCCGCGTTCGCCCTGCTCGCCGAGTGCTCCCAGAGCACCAATCGGAAGGTTCGCGACCTCGCGGTCGACCTGGTCGCGTCGATCACCGGCGCAGACCCCGACGCGACGCTGCCCGAGGCCGCGCGCGCACTGCTCGACCCCGTTCCCACCGGTACACCGACACGGCAGCGCTGACCCCGGGCCAGGGCCGGTCCACTCACCGCAGTTGTCGGTGGTGCTCGGACGAGCACCACCGACACACGGTCACCGACAGGCCAGCATGTGGGGTGTCCCGTCGAGTTGCTGAACCCACTCGGCCGCCGACGAAGGGTGGGCAAGTTCGATCACACCGAAGTCGTGGGTAGACGCATCACCCACGCTGGTTTCTGCACCGGAAGCATTCATTTGTTTCCGAAGTACGAGACGTCGTCATTTCCGATCAGGTCCGGTACGGTCCACCCATCGAGGTCGTACTCGGCCAGGCATTGCTCGGCGAGACCTTTCATGGAGCTGACGCCCCCGCGCGCTTCCGCTGCAAACAGCAGTTCGGCTTTGACATTCTCGTGGTTGCCTGAGTAGTTGCGCTCATAAAGCTCATGGCGACCGCCGAACTCCGATCCGATTGAATCCCAGAGAGCCTTCATGATCTTGACCCGTTCGACGGCGGGCATACCGTCGGATCCGCGGACGTACTTGTCAAGGTAGGGTCGCACATCGGGGCTCTTAAAATCCAGGGAGCTCGACGGGAGGTAAATCAACCCGGACGCGACGTCCTGTTCGATGATCTCCTTGATGCGGGGATATCCGGTCATCATGAACATTCGATAAGTCAAGCCGTACTCCAGTTTGGGAATCACGGTATCGCCGATCCACGGTTCCGGATCGCGCGCCATGGATTCGGTCAGAGACCAGAACAGGTTTCGCCACCCGATCACTTCGCCCACTCGCGTCTGCACTCCGCGAAAGCCCCCAGCTCCGGTGGCGTCAAGGGCCTTCATGAGCAGGCCGGCGATGAAGTCGAGCTTGACGGCCAACCGTGTGCATCCCTGGAAGGTGAACCGGGGTAGGAATCCCGATTGGGGGAAGAATGCGTTGATCTTCTCGACATCGCCGTACATGAACACGTTTTCCCACGGCACCAGAACCTTGTCGAAGATAAAAATAGTGTCATTCTCATCCATTCGGGATGACAGGGGGTAGTCGAAAGGACTGCCCATCACCGCCGCTGTCTGCGTGAAGGAAGAACGACAGATGAGTTTGACACCCGGTGCGTCCATCGGGACCGTGCAGATCAGTGCAAACTCTTTCTTTTTTATCGGCAACCCATAGTGGGCGATGAAGTTGTAATTGGTAATGGCCGAGCCGGTGGCGACGACTTTCGCGCCGGAGACGACGAGGCCGGCGTCGGTTTCTTTCTCCACCTTCATGAACACGTCACCGACCTCGTCAGGCGGCCGCTGGCGGTCCACAGGTGGGTTAATGATCGCATGATTCCAAAACAGAACCTTCTCCTGCGACTCCTTATACCAACGCTCTGCGTTCGCTTGAAAAGGCGAGTAAAGTTCGCTGTTGGCGTGCAGCGTGCCGAGGAAGCTGGCTTTGTAATCGGGTGATCGTCCCATCCATCCGTAGGACATCCGAGCCCAGGCCGCGATCGCATCACGTTCTTTGAGTAGATCCTCCGAGGAATGCGGCGCCTTGAAGAAGGGCATGGTCACCCCTCCGTTGCCGGTGTCGGTTGGGCTGGTGACCGTCTCGACCAGCGGTCCGGTGTGCATCGAGTCGTACAGCCGTGCTGTCATGCGAATAGGGTTACGGAACGCAGGATGTGTGGTGACGTCTGCGATGCGTTTTCCTTGCAGCCAGATCTCGCGATCGTCGCGCAAGGAGTCGATGTATTCATCTCCTGTCATCGGCTTCGACGCGAAGTTCTTCTGGGTGTTGGCGGCCGATTCCGCCGCCAGGTTGACCTTCGTTCGGTCGACCCCCGAATCTTCGGCGGGTGAGTCGGGTCGTGCCTCGGTGGTGGTCATGTTCGTATCCCTTCGTGGTGGGTACCGGTGTTGGTGGCTTGATGAAACGGTGTGAAGATCGTTTTTTCGTCGAACCATCCGCTGTGCGGATCGTCCATGGAGCCGGTCCACGCCGCTGATTCCGACTTAGCCCCAAGGTTATGAAATGTGCTGCGATAGAACAACAACGGATCTTTTCCCGATGACGAGGCGTCGACGATCTCACCAATGAAGATCACATGATCGCCGCCGTCGTACGACGACCATGGCACGCACGAGAAGGTCGCCGCCGAACCGCAAAGGATGGGCGCCGTCGTGCCCTTCATCCAGACGGGCCCCGGCTCCTGAGGCCGTCCGGCAAAATGCAGTGCGGTGTCCACCTGGTCGTGCGCGAGTACGTTCACTGCGAACGGAGCATCGGACAGATAGGCGCAGGCCTTTGATTTTCGTGTCATGGTGACTTGGCAGAGTCGTGGTTCGATAGAGACAGCTGTGAAGGCCGTGACCGTTGCACCATGGGGAAGTCCGTCATGGTTCACACAGGTCACGACGGTGACACCGCTGGCGAACTGTCCGAAGATATTGCGTAGCTCGCCTGGCTGCATCTTGTAACCTCCTGGTGGTCGAACCCGTCGATGCGACCGAACGCTATGACGCCGGTCACGCTGCGCCTAGCCGGATCACGCGGCACAAATCCACAAAGCGCGCCTGCCTTTGGCGGCTACGCAATATCCTCGATTCGTGTCTTGGAACACAGTTGAATGGCTCAGATGCGACACGAGAAGCCAAACCTGCCAGCCTGCCGCCCACAGTGTCCGAGGCCACGATGACTGAGCCCCGCAGCGATCGGACTCTGGCGGACTGGGAAGCCGCGTCGGATGCAGTGTCGGATGCTTACTTCCCCCACCACCTGGAACCCTTGGCGCACCGATCCGCCGCAGGCATGACAGTGGACAGCTTGGACATCGGATTGGTACGGATCGCACACATCACCTGGGGTGCAGACGTCTCGATCGAAACGGATCACCCCGGTGCGTACGCGATCAACGTGCCCCTGTCCGGGTACCTGCAGTCGACGACGCGCACCGGTGAGCAGGTATCCACAGAGGGAATCGCCTCCGTGTTTCGGCCGGACACCGATAGCAGGATCACGAGGTGGAGCGCCTCGTGCGAGATCGTGGGCGTCCGCATCGACAGAGATTTTCTCCACCGGGAAGCAAGTAGAATTCTTGCAGGGCAGGACTTCACCCTTCCCGAGCGGCTCGATCTGACGAGCGGGGCGGGTGCTAGTTGGCTAGAACTCGTCCAGTCACTGTCTCACCACCGTGCGGTCGACGGAGACGTCTGGCGCAACCCTCTGGTAGCGGACCAGTTGAGCGGTGCTGTCGCATCGGCATTTCTCTTGGCCGCCACCGGGCACGACGGGCAAACGCCGGCTCGACCCCGAATAGTGAAACGCGTTCTTGATTTAATGTGTGCCGACCCCAGTCGACCATGGACCGCCGCAGACATGGCCGCCGCCGCCGAGGTCAGCATTCGTCGACTCCAGGAGGGGTTTCGCCAGTATGTAGGGGCCACCCCGAGCGAGGTGCTGCTGAGAATTCGCCTTGAGCGCGCGCACGAGGAACTCCGACGAGGCGACCCCACTCGGCGAGTCGCGGACATCGCGCTCGACTGTGGGTTCACGCATACCGGCCGCTTCGCGGCGGCGTATCGGAATAAGTACGGAGAGTCGCCCTCCACCACCCATCGCAAGTGGGTCTAGGGCAGCTGCTCTACCGCGTTGCGTTAGTGGCTCACGGCACCGAAAGGCCGACGCGCGCTTTACGGACGCCACGTGCGGCGTGGCCGGATGGGCTGACGCTTGGCGTCAACGCCGAAGAGTGCCCTCGGTAAGTGCCTCTAGCCACATCACGCAACATTAAGCCGCTTGAAGTTATCAATCAACCGAGCTTTGGTCTTTGTTGGTGAACAGTTCCACGCCTAGCGTGGTGCAGATCACCCCGAACCGGCCCACAGTTCCTACTCGACGAAGGGAGTCCGTCGTGGAGTTACGCCATCTTCGTCAGTTCGTCGCCGTCGCCGAGACCCGCCACTTCGGGCAGGCGGCGAAACGGCTGTTCCTCGCCCAACCCGCCCTCTCCCAGTCCGTGCGGCAGCTCGAGGCAGAACTGGGGGTCACCCTGTTGGCCCGCACCACGCGGCAGGTCAGCCTGACCCCGGCGGGTGAGTACTTCTACCGCGAGACGGTCCGCCTCCTGGCCGGACTTGACGACAGCGTGACGAGCGTTCGGCGTATCGACGAGGGGCGGACCGGTCTGGTGCGCATCGGCTTCACGGGAACAGCCGCCTTCGATCGACTGCCCGCCATCGCTCGCGCTCTGCGTCAACGGCTTCCCGAGGTGGTCCTGGAGATACACGGGGATCTGTTGACACCTGCCCAGGTCGAGGGTCTTCGTTCGGAGAACCTGGACCTGGCGGTTCTCCGGCCACCGGTGGCCGGAGACGACCTCGAGGTGCGCACCATCGCCCGCGAGTCCATGGTGCTGGCGCTGCCGGTGGATCACCGACTCGCGCAGGAGCCGGCGCTCGAAATCCTGGACATTTCCTTCGAGAGCTTCGTCATGTATTCCGATGCGCACTCGGCCGTCAACGAGGTCGTCGTGAGGAGCTGCCGTCTCGCCGGCTTCACCCCGAAGAGAGAACACGAGGCGCCCGACACCTCGGTTCTCCTCGCCCTGGTGGCGGCGGGCCTGGGCGTGGCGCTTGTACCGGAATCGGTTCGTTCGATGAAGCTCGACGGGGTCGTCTTCCGAGACGTCAGCGGGGCCGACACGATCGATCTGGCACTCGCGTGGAGCCGCGGCAAGTCCCTCCCCCTGGTGACTTCCCTGATCTCGGCACTCGAGGACGCGGGCATCCTGCCGTCCGCCGTACCGATCGATCCTGCCCTGAAGGACATCTCATGAAGATCGTCGCCGTCGACGCGATCCCGTACTCCATCCCGTACCGCAAGCCGCTGCGCTTCGCGAGTGGTGAAGTCACTGCGGCAGAGCACGTTCTGATCCGGGTGCACACCGACGACGGCGTCGTCGGCATCGCCGACGCTCCCCCGCGCCCCTTCACCTACGGCGAGACCCAACGCGGTATCGTCGCCGTCGTCGAGACTCTCTTCGCACCCGCCGTCGTCGGCCTGACACTCACCCAGCACGAAGTGGTGCACTCCCGCCTCGCCCGCACCGTCGCCAACCCCGTCGCCAAGGCCGCGATCGACATGGCGATCTGGGACGCACTCGGACGCACCCTCGACCTCTCCGTCACAGACCTCCTCGGCGGCTACACCGACCGCATGCGCGTGAGCCACATGCTCGGCTTCGACACCCCCGCCGCCATGGTCGACGAGGCCACCCGCATGCGCTCCGAGTACGGCATCGAGGTGTTCAAGATCAAGGTCGGCCGTCGCCCCCTGTCCCTCGACACCGCGGTCGTCCGAGCACTGCGCGAGAACCTCGGACCCGACGTCGACCTGTATGTCGACGGCAACCGCGGGTGGACCGCATCCGAGTCCGCCCGCGCCATGGCCGAGATGCGCGACCTCGATCTCTCACTCGCCGAGGAGCTCTGTCCTGCAGACGATGTACTCGGTCGGCGGTGGCTCGTCTCCCAGCTCGACGTGCCGTTCGTCGCGGACGAGTCCGCGGTCACTCCGGCCGAGATCACCCGCGAGGTACTCGGTGGCTCCGCGACCGCCGTGAGCATCAAGACCGCCCGCTCCGGCTTCACCGGCGCACGCCGAACCCACCACCTCTGCGAGGGTCTCGGCCTCGAGGTCGTCATGGGCAACCAGATCGACGGCCAACTCGGCTCCGCGTGCACCGTCGCGTTCGGCGCCGCTTTCGACCTCACGTCCCGACGCGCCGGCGAACTGTCCAACTTCCTCGACATGAGCGACGACCTCCTCACCGAACCGCTCGAGATCCGCGACGGCGAACTCACCGTGCGCACCGGTGCCGGGCTCGGAGTCGACATCGACCTCGACCAACTCGGCCGCTACCGGCAGGACACCTGAACCGCCCCCACACCACCCGTATCAGCCCGCACCACATCTCAGAAGGAGAACCACCCGTGAGTATCGATCACGCACCCGAGACCGCCACCGCTGCCGCATCCGGATCCACTGCCACACAGCGCTTCACCTCGGACAAGCAGTTCGCGGCATCGACGTCGCCCGAACGCGTCAGCACCCTCGCCCGTCAGGTCCTGAACGCCGTCCACGACACCATCCGCGAACACGGCGTGACCTACGACGAGTACAACGCCCTCAAGGCGTGGCTCATCAACGTCGGCCAGGACGGTGAATGGCCGCTCTTCCTCGACGTGTGGGTCGAGCACGTCGTCGAGGAGGTCGCGAGCGAGACCCGCGAGGGCAGCAAGGGCACCATCGAGGGCCCGTACTACGTCCCCGCCGCCCCCGAGCTCGGCCACGACGCGACCCTCCCCACCCGTGAGGGTGAGCAGGGCACCCCGCTGCTGTTCCAGGGACAGGTCACCGACACCGCGGGGCAGGGCCTCGGCGGCGCGGTCATCGAGATCTGGCACGCCGACTCCGATGGCTTCTACTCCCAGTTCGCACCCGGCATCCCCGAGTGGAATCTGCGCGGCACCGTCACCTCGGATGCGGACGGACACTTCCGCATCCGCACGATGAAGCCTGCCCCGTACCAGATTCCCACCGACGGTGCCTGCGGCAAACTCATCTCTGCTGCCGGCTGGCACCCGTGGCGCCCCGCACACCTGCACCTCAAGGTCGCCGCGTCGGGACACCAGCAGATCACCACCCAGCTCTACTTCCCCGGCGATGCGCACAACGACGACGACGTCGCCGACGCCGTCAAGCCCGAACTGATTCTCGATCCCCACGATGTCGACGGCGGCCAGGAAGTGACCTACGACTTCGTCCTCGACTCGACGACCGCGGCGAAGAAGGCCTGAGCGCCATGCTGTTCGCAGTCACCATGCAGGTCGACATCCCGCTCGACCTCGATCCCGATGTCCGCACGGACACGCTCGCGAGGGAGAAGGCGTACTCGCAGGAACTGCAACGCGGCGGCGAATGGGTGCACATCTGGCGACTGGTGGGGCAATACTCCAACCTCAGCGTCTTCGACGTGCGCGACAACGAGAGGCTCCACGAGATCCTGTGGAATCTGCCGCTGTTCCCGTTCATGAGCATCGACGTGACCCCCCTCGCCCACCACCGGTCTGACGTTGTCAACAGTTGACAAGCCGACTCGCCCCGCCCGCAGCGTGTGCGGTTCTCGCCCGCGAGCTGGTGTTGGTCCTTTCGATCAACCAAGGAACCGTATGCCCGTCGCGCTTGCTCACAACGTGATCGAGGGACCAGAGGATTCCGACACCGTGATCTTGCTTGGTTCCCTCGGTTCTGACCGCTCGATGTGGAACCCTCAGATCGCCGCCCTCGCTACAGTCGCCACCGTCATCCCCGTCGACGTACGTGGCCACGGCGGCAGCCCGACCCCAGCAGGCCCCTACACCATCTCTGAACTGGGCAACGACGTTACCGCTCTTCTGGACACATTGGGTGTGCTACGGCCTCACGTCGTCGGTTTGTCGTTGGGCGGCGCGATAGCGCAATGGCTCGCCATTCACCGTCCCCAGCGCGTCGCCACGCTGACACTCCTCTGTACTGCTGCGCAGTTCGGTGACCCAGCGAAATGGACCGCACGGGCAGCCGCGGTCCGCCGCGACGGCCTCTCGTCCATCGCCGACTCCATTGTGGCGCGGTGGTTTACCCCCGAACTGGCACAGCGAGAACCGGACGTCGTTCGGCGCGCACTCCGAATGATCGACCGCGTCACCGATGAGGGCTACGCGGCATGTTGCGAGGCACTCGCCCAGTGGGATTCACACCCCGACCTCGCATTTATCACCGCACCGACGCTGATAGTCGCCGGCGAACAAGATTCAGCCACGCCGCCGGTGGTGATGTCGAGACTTGTCACCGGCATACCGGGCGCCAAAGTGGAGGTTCTCTCCCCAGCGGCGCACGTCGCCAACATTGAGCAGAGTGAGGCCGTGTCCCGATTACTCGTGGACCATATCTGCGTCAAACCGACTGCCGGATAGATTCTCTGGTGGTGATAGAGGCCGCTGCGCCGCATGGCATCATGGTCTGATGCCATGCTGGCGAACGGGGTCGACGGTCGCCCGTTCGGTCTGGCCACCTGGGCTACGCTCTATCATTTGGCCTCGTGCGAGACCGAAACCGCCGCGCAAGTCTCGTACAGCAACTGCCTTCAACCCGGAATCCGGTGGAACTCGTCCGTCAGGATTGTCATGCAACAAGTCCGGCGCAGCAGGGACGGGTGCCAGAGACGGCCCTGACGCCGCGTCCAATCTGCGTGAAAAGCGAACCTCCGCAGTACAGGAAAAAACGCCACCGGCCTCGGACAAGCTCGCCTTCAACGGGTCCACCGCGACGGCGAAGAAGGTCATGGCGGTGTGCGCGGAGACGCTCACGCCGATCGTGGTCGAGGGCGGCGGCAAGGACGCGCTCATCGTCGACGCCATCCCAGGGCCCGACCTCAGCGGTGGGCCGAAGGCGAAATGTGGCCGACGCCCCTCCTGCGGTCGGCAGGGTGAATCGCCCTAGGTATCGTGCCGCTTCCTTCTGAGTTTGGAAGGATGCACGCCATGCCCAAGAAGATCGATCCGGAGGTCCGTGCGCGGGCCCTGAGGTTGTTGGAGACCCACGGCCAGGAGTACCCGTCGCTGACCGCGGCGGCAGCGGCGATAGCGAAGCAGGTCGGTGTCGGTCACGAGACGGTGCGCCGGTGGGCGGTGCAAGCTCAGGTCGACGGCGGAACACGGACCGGCACCACCACCGAAGAGTCCGCGGAAATCAAGAAGCTCAGAGCCGAGAACAAGCAGCTGCGCGAGGACGTCGCCATCCTCAAAGCGGCGACGACTTTCTTCGCGGGGGAACTCGACCCCCGCAACCGATGATCATTGGATTCATAGATTCGTTGCGCTCCAACGGTTTCGCGGTCGAGTCGATCTGCCGGGTCCTGCGTGAGCAGGGCGTGGCGATCGCCGCGAGAACCTACCGGGCGTGGAGGACGCGCCGGCCGGCGGCGCGAACGGTCTCCGACGCCGTGGTCGTCGACGCGGTACGGGACGTGGTGTGGAGAACCGACGACGACGGACGGCGGCGGATGACGCCGGAAGGGCTGTACGGGCGGGTGAAGATGCGCGCTCACCTCGACCGTGTGGTCGCTCCGGGTGTGTCCTACGGGGCCGTCGATCGAGCTATGAGGACGCTGCAGCACAACGGAATCCGGCGCGCCAAGGGAATCAGGACCACGATCCCGTCCGCCGACGGCAACCGGGCCGGGGATCTGCTGAACCGGCAGTTCCGTGCGGACGAACCCAACCGCGTATGGGTTACTGACTTCACGTAATGGGGTGGTCGGCACCGATTGCGACACGAAACACGACTGGCAGGTGGTCACTGAGATTTCACCGACCCGGGCGCAGTCTGAGGTGGTGAGCTGCTGGTCGGTGATCACTACCGCAGATGACACGGACCGCACCGAAGGTCTGACCGTAGACGGTGGCCCTGCCAGTCGTTCGAGGTACGTGATCGGCTTGTGAGATGCCGCGCCGCGAGCGCTGCCATTAGGTCGCCGCACCACCTCGAGCTCACCGACAGGAGGAACACCACCACCGAAAGGACGCGCCATGGCACTGACGGTCGGCATCGACTGGGCCGAGATCCACCACGACGTAGCACTGATGAACACCGACGGAACGGTCATCGCGAGGTCCAGGATCGAGACCGGCGCAGCCGGATTCGTCGAACTGCTCGCCCTGATAGCCGAGCACGGCGGCACCGCCGCCGACACCCCGATAGCGATCGAAACGGACAAGAACCTCATCGTCGTCGCCCTCGCCGATGCCGGATTCACCGTCTACCCCATCAATCCACGCGCCGTGGCCCGCTACCGAGAACGGTACGGGCAGGCCGGCGGCAAGTCCGACCCCGGCGACGCCGCGATCCTCGCGAACATCCTGCGCACCGACCGCGATGCGCACCGCACCTTGCCGGCCACCACCGAACACGCACGGGCAGTGAAAGCGTTGGCGCGTCAGCACCAGGAAGCGTTGTGGGCACTGAACCAGACGCTGAGCCGACTCCGGTCGGTGTTCCTCGAATTCTATCCTGCTGCACTGCAGGCATTTCCCAATCAGAAACACAAGGCAGCGTTGGTTGTGCTCGCGGCGGTTCCCACTCCGACCGCAGGCCGGGCTCTGACAAAACGCAAGCTGGTGGCGCTGCTGCACCGCGCCGGTCGACGCAACGACGAGAAGCTGGTCGAGCAGATCCTCACCGACCTCAAAGCACCAGCCCTGGCGCAACCACCGGAGGTGGAGGCGGCGCTCGGTCATGCCGTCACCGGCCTGCTACGCATTATCGCAGCCATGCACACCTCGGTCGCGCAACTCGAACACGAACTGGGCGCCGCGTTCGAATCCCATCCGATGGCGCCGATCCTCCATTCCGCACCCGGCCTGGGCACCGTCCTCGGTGGCCGGATCCTCGCCGAAATCGGCGACGATCCAACACGGTTCACCACCCCCGCCGGGTTACGCGCGTTCGCCGGCACCGCACCCATCACCCGAGCATCAGGGCGATCGCATTACGTCAAAGCTCGCAAGGTCAGAAACAAGCGCCTCGGCGACGCCTGCCATTGGTGGGCGTTCTCCAGCCTGACGAAGTCTCCCGGTGCACGGGCGCACTACGACAAACGTCGAGCCCTGGGAGAGCATCACAACGCCGCCCTACGCAATCTCGCCAACAAACTCCTCGGGCGATTGTGGTGGTGCCTGCAACACAACGAACTCTGGGACGACGAGCGAGCCTGGGCACCGCAAATCCCACCCATCTCAGCCGCGGACAGGACCGCTGCTTGACATCTGACTGGCGTGGGATGTCTATGTCAGATCGTGGGCAGGGTGGGTGTACGTGGTGTTCATCGTCGACGTCTTCTCCCGCCGCATCATCGCCTGGCACGCCTCGACGTCGAAGTCGGTGGAGCTGGTGACGGTGCCGCTGAGGATGGCGTTGTGGCAACGCCGGCGGGAAGGTCATCCGGTGAAAGCTGCTGAGCTGATACATCATTCGGACGCCGGGAGCCAGTACACGTCGGTGACGCTGACGGAGAGATTGGCACTCGAGGACATCGCCGCATCCATCGGGTCCGTCGGGGACGCCTACGACAACGCCCTCATCGAGTCGGCGAACGGGCTCTACAAGACCGAGTGCATCCGCACGACGATCTTCCATTCCGGCCCTTACCGGACGGCCTCCGAAGTCGAGTTCGCGACGGCCGGGTGGGTCGATTGGTACAACAACACACGGTTGCATTCGAGCATCGGCTACATGCCCCCGATCGAGTACGAGACACTGCACTACTCTGGCCTCACCACCGAGGATCAGCCCCAATTGGAGGCGGCACAGAACCTAGGGTGATTCAGGGTCTGAGTGGGTCGATATGAGTGGTGGTTGCGGGAGTTCGGTGGTTACCATTCGGAATGGCGTCAGAGCCACGTTGGGGCGGTCGCGGGCGTTCCTGTCATGGTGACCCCGAGTTTTCCCCGCCCCGCGCACCACCGTACGACGCCCGCTTTCGTGCCGCTGACTACAGTCGTCGCTGGACCAACACCTGGATGTATCTCGATCGGAGCCTCGTTGCCGGGGACGATAGTAAGGCCCCTACCTTGGTCCTTTCGTCGCCACATTCCCACGATGTCCGTGAGCAAGGTGTCCAGGACCACCTCGGGAAACGCTCCGAACCGGCCGCCGTTGTCCAGGTCGACAGTGTGAATCCATACCTCGCGCGCTCGCATCCAGGCTGTCTCCGCCGCGGGTACCTCACGGCCCTGTGCCGTCCGGACCTGCGCACTCCACGCCGCGGACGGTGCGTGCCGCCACTTCTCATCCAGCCGAGCGACGGTGTGGTCGAACAAGTTTCGCAGTGCGGCGGCGGGAGAGGTCGCGCCCTCCTGGATCTCTCGACCACGATGCTCGGACGATGCGTACATCGGAGTCTCGGTGCCGCTCGACGCCCAGTCCATCAGCCGACAGAGGGCCGCGGCGTTGTACCCGACGTGCGCGACGAGATGGCGACGGGTCCACCCGAGATCGTCGGCTGCACCACCATCGTCGCCGTGGACCTCCACGATTCCCGCCTCGAACTGGCTCGGACACTCGGCGCCACCCACACCATTAACGGCCGCACCGACGATGTCGTCGAGCGGATCGCCGAGATCACCGGCGGCACCGGCCTGAACTATGCCCTCGACACCACCGCCGTTCCCACCGTCCTCCAGGCGAAGCCGCACCGCCTTCGCTTCTCGCCCTCACCGGCCTCGCCGCCACCGACCTGCGCGGGAGCAGGATTCGCGTGAACACGATCGACGTTGCGTCCGCGCCGACCGTCGAAACGATGGACGCACTGCCCCAATTCGTGGTTGAGCGGCTCTCGAATCGCGGAGCTGGCATCACTGGGTCCATCATCGAATGAAACTGCAGCCCCGGCATTTCGCAATAATGGCCGACGTGTGTTCTGGGAAGCAGGGCGGAGCCTCCTGCGTTACCGCCCGCCGCGGTCGATGCTGAGATCTTGACCTAGCCCACGGTTCCCGGGTGTCGCAGTCGGCGCCGCTGTTGGTATGCGTATCGAAGCGGCATCTAGTATCTCGGCGTTGGAGGTGTCGGTCAGCATATGCGCGTTGACTGCTTCGGCATCGAGGCCGGCGGCGATAAGTGCGGCTGCGTCGTGTTCTCTGCGATGCAAGGTATCCCATTCGATTCCTGGCAGCGGGTTGCGCTGCGCCGAGATCGCACTGCGTGCCCTTACCCCGTCTGGATCTGGGCGGGCGTGGTCGCTTCTCCTTACGGGGCTGCGCTCGTGTTCTGCATGGTCCGCGAGTTCTCGTTCGACGGCGGCTGCGACGACTGCGGTGTTCACGGTGTCGCGCAGCGCGGTGAGGTCGATGCCCTTGTCGGTGCGCAGCCGTTCCTCGATGGTGGACGCTGCCCGGTGGGCGAGCGGGGAGGTGTCCTTCCAGGTGTGCGCGACGCGGGCGGCGTCGATGATCTGCGCATCGTCGGCGGTGGCCCACCACTGCCGGTCACCGGTGCGGCGCAGGAACGCCTCTGCCGAGCGTTGTTCGGCGTTCAGCCGCCCGGCCAGGGCTCGTGAGCGTGCCTCCGATGCGGCGGCCGCGGTGCGCAGGGTTTGCTCGCGGCGTCGGGCGAGAGCTTCGGCGACCTGCATCGCGACCTGGACGGCGGTGCGCAGGACCATGCCGGTCTGGCGGGAGAGCTGTTCGTGTTCGTCGTCGGCCATGAAGGCTCCTCGGTTCAGGGGGTTACGGGTGTCTCTGGGAGGTGAAGGTGCCGTCAGGCAGGGGACACGGGTGAATCAGCAGTGTGGAGCGCCAGCAGCTCGGCGGGGATGGCGATGCTCGGCAGTGGGTGAACCTGCCGATGTTCGGGGGTGCAGTCCTTGAAGGTGCCGTCCGAGGACAGCAGTCTCGACATGTGGTGATCGGCGTGGTCCTTCCACCACACGCTCATCCCGGTAGCCGGATCCAGCCGCAGGTACTCCCATGCCCGCCACAGGGCGTCGACGCGGGCGCGGGCTTCGGGGTGCAGGAACCAGCTCGGGCACCACCGCATCGCCGGGTGGTCGATGGTCTTGCGCCGGTACGCGGGGGCGAGGAAGTCGGCGAAGAAGCGGTACGCGTTCGGGTAGTACGGGCCCCGAGCCGCGGAATCGGCCCGCTCCCCCGCCCCGCCCGCCTTGTCGTCGTCGGTGTGACTGTCTCGCAGCTCGTCCCGATCATCGGTGGGTGATGCATCACCCGGACAGGCGCTGTCCATGTCGGCGTCGAGATCGAACTCGTCGCTCACGAGACGGTCACCGCTCCCGACCGGGGCGCTGCGACCGGATGCTTCGTCCGGGACGGAAGCAGCGACGTCGCGTCCGCCGGATCCGGGTCGTCGGCGCCGAGATGCACGGCGGGGTCCTGGCCGGCGCGGACCCGGGCGTCGGCGACGGCGCCTGCGAACGGCCCGGTGTACCAGGGCATCGTCTCGATCAGCACCGGTGGGCATTTCGCGGCGCGCAGGACCGCCCGCCCCGCCGGCATCGCCTCGAGAGCGTCGGCAGGCAGGGTGCGGATCTACTGCCGCTGCTGCGAGCTCGACCGACCAGTCGAGTTGGTGGAGACGGTCTGGCTCATCTCCCAGTGATCACCGAGGGCGGCGGAGGTGTTCCCGAGGAACCGGCCGTCGTCGGTGGAGCCGCCGCCGCCGCCGTAGACGCGAATCGTCGAGGCGCCCCACAGTTTCTTCATCCCGCCCTGACCGAAGCACTCCTCCCCTTGGGACCAGAACTGAAGGATGGTGGTGACGGTGATGCCGCGGGACCCGAAGTGGCTGTACAGGTTCGGTAGCTGCCGCCACCGGACGACATTGGCGGCCTCGTCGAGGGCATAGGTCGCCGGCACCCGCAGCCGACCTGCCGGCAGCGATCCCTGCGCGGGGGTGGCGGTGGCCCGGTCCACCAGGGCGTCGGTGACGGCGACGGTCAACGCGGCGACCAGGGCGCCGCACTCGTTGGCGGAATCCTCCATCGACAAGCAGAACGAGGTGGGTGCGTCCTCGGCGACGAACACCTCGAGAAATGTCGCACGGATGCGGCCCGGCACGGCAGCGGTGCACCGCCACATCGGACCACGGTGAGTCCGCGCACGTCCGCACCTCCAACGGGTCGCGTTACGGGTCGTGTCACCGTCGTGTCATCGAGACTGAAAGCCCTGGTCAGAGCCACCGGGACCGGGGACCTTTACAGTCTGGATGAAAAGGTCGGTTCCGAATACTTGCTGGTCAGAGCGGTGCCGCCGTGTACTCCACGGACCTGCGGCACTTCATTCGGGCACACCCAGAACTGAAAAAGCGGTCATGCGAATCGCATAACCGCTGGTCAGCGTACGTTGTGGAGCCGCCTAAGAGAATCGAACTCTTGACCTTTTCATTACGGGCCAACGTGATGGTCAGTGCACACCATGTTCACTGTTCCATGCACTCCAGGTCAGGACCGTTGTCGCTGTGATCTGTTCCGTCTGGTTAGCGACAATCGCACGGGTTTCCGTTCCCTTTCCGTGCCCTCAGCCGCAGTGAGGTCATGACTTGCTGGTGCCGACAAGGGTGTCCCATCAGTCGTGGCGACTTCCACCACAACTGCCCTTGACCATGTTGTTGGCGCCAGCAAATTCGCTGGTGGGCAGCTCGTCGGCGTCGACAACCTGACTGTTGCGCGATAAACGAAGATCTTCGTTTATCGACTACAGGGTCGGACCCAGATTCAATCCTGCACGGAGTTCGCATCCGTACTCGCTCAGTGAGTACCCCCGAGGGGTATCAGCCGCCCGCCTGCTCGGCGGCCGTGATGAACCGGGCGATCTCCGCATCCGACACCAACACCCGAACGCCCACACGGACTGGGCGGATCTCCCCCGCCTTGATCAGCAGGTCGAGCTTCGTGACCGACAGGCAGAGTCGTTCGGCGGCATCGGTGCGGCTGTACAGGCGTGTGGGCTCCATGGACACATCTTGTCGGTAGAGGTGGCTACCGTCGCGGGGGTGAGGCATTCGGAGCGGTACGGACGGGCCGAGAAGATGCTGCGGGCGAAGCGCCGGCGGCTGGCCGCGGCCGAGAAGTACGAGACGGGCGAGTTCTCGGCGGGACCGCAAGAGTTACAGGACCTCGCGGCCGAGGTCGAGACGATCCGCTACGGGCACCGCGACAAGGCCCCCGACCTCGACGACCGAATCACCGCGCTACTGGGCGAAGGGTGGGACGAAGGCCCGGAGCCCGATCCGTGGCAGAAGGGCTGAGGCCAGGGGCGGTTGCAGGGCGGTCACATCACGCCGGCGTTCCAGTCGGTGAAGGCGCCGGAGTTCCGGTTGGAAACGAAGCCGCAGAACAGGCCTGCGTAACCCGTGGTGCCATCCCACGTGGCGATGGCGTTGTTGCCGACCCAGATCTTGATCTGCACGGCCGACCCGCTGCCGGGGACGATGGACATGCCCACGAAGTCACCGGGGGCGGGTGTCACACCCCGTGACTTTCCCGGCTGAACAAGTGCGACAACAGGTTCGGCTCGACGTCGGCACCTGACCGTCACGTGCGGACGATCGTTGCCGACCAGTCCGCCGTGTTGTGCAGCGTTCGAGCGCCGGTCGTGGAGCGGGCTAAGAACGCGAACGTACCCTGCGCCGCGAGCGTGAATGCGTACGTCTCGATCATGACGCCGACCGATGGCGGCTGGCTCGCCCCTTCAGTGTCTACACCGTTCACTCGCATGCCGAGCCAGTAGTCACTTCTCCAGTCACTACCGCCTGATCTCACAGCGATGCGGGCGGTGTAGGAACCGGCGGGCAACGTGACGACGCCCGCCGAGTCTGCCGGTGATGCATCGGCCTCGATCGCGGCGATGACGAACGCCCGGAAGGTGTTCACCAGCGGCAGGCTCGCGGTAAGCGAGTACGAACCGCCAGCCTTGGAGGTCCACACGTCCACCGCGGCAGCGCCGGTGCCGACCACGATGCGGCTCGCGGCGACAGCGGTGGCGCCCGTACCGACCATCACGCGCTTGAGCGGCTGCCCCGCTGCGTACACAGCCATCACAGCCCCCAGGCGTGAGCGAACTCGGCGTTGATCTCGTCGGCGGCCACGGTCCGCACCGACCCGTCGTAACCGTGCACCGTCATCGTGAAGTCAGGCGGGACGGGTCCGGTGATGGTGAGCGTTCCCGTGTCGTGATCGAACTCCGGTTCCCTGGTCTCCATGCCTCGATAATACCCCCAGGGGGTACCGGGATCACGGACCCAATGCCCCCGCAGGGCGTAGCGGCGAGGGGTGAAGTCGTGGGCGTTCTGGGAGTCAGACATGGCCGCCATGGTGCAATACCTGTCGGCGAGATGCCAGACCGTCGACTCGTGCCCGAGGGGGTGGTCGACGAATCACGCCGGTCAGCTCGCACCGTGTTTGCGCCACCTCGCCTGCGCGGCCTTCCGAGCCGGGTTCGACATCGCCGGCGCCTCGTCGTCACGCTGACAATGCTCGGCTGCTCAGCCAACTTGCCGGCGTCAGCAGCCTGGCGATGACGAGCGCCGTGCGGAATTCAGCTCGTAGTCGCTCGGCAATTACGCCGCTGGGGTATCAACCTGGACTGGATAGACCCGCTCCGAGCTCGTGACAAAACCGAATCGGGTGGGCGCAGCCTCAGTTTCCTTCGACATCGCGCAGATGTCGCCTCGCGCCACTGTGGCTGTCATGCGCCACACGGGCCCAATCGTGCGCGGTCTGCAGGTCGTCCATCACCTTCTGTGCCTGCGCTGCGACCTCGTGGTTGCCCTCGGCTAACGCCTGCGCCTTGGTCCGACGCGCTGTTGCGAGGATGGCCTCGGTCTGACCATCAGCAAGCTGCGCTGCGCTGGATTCGTATTGTGCGTCATCTTCGTTCCTGTCCATGAGCAGCAAGCTACTCGGAGGGTCCGACGTACGCTGGTGAGATCGCAGGCCAGGATCGGTACACACCGGCTCCGCTGCGCAACGATAGGGTTGGCGCCGCGTCTCCACCCGCTCTGACAGCCGATCCGACGACTTAGACGATCCGGTTTCGAAAACCCCGCTCAGCGAGCTAATCCTGCCTAAAAGCTCAACTCAACTGAACGTGCCTCCCAGGGCTACCCGCGCGCTACGTGCTGTAGTAACCTTGGGTCAAACGTTCCACCCCGCCGACAAGAGCCCCTGGGCTTTCCTTCGGGTAGGCGGGGTGGTCATTTCGCCCAGTACACCGTGTGGCCCGTGCGGAAAAGATTGAACTTCGTCCACGTGGTGTCGTTGAGCTTTCTCGCCGGCGCCATGTCCTTGCTCTCAAGTGCGCGGAACGCGATCCACGAGTAGTAGTCGGCAATCTGACCATTCAGGTCGCTCTTGACCGGGTGAAACAGCAGCCTGAAGGGTACCTTCATCTCTTTTAACTTTGGCTTTACTGCAGCCTTGAAAGCGCCCTGTTGTTTCCCCGTCAGCACCGAGTCGAAGATCATGATGACCTGGTCGTAGTCGTGTGCGACCACACTCGCAAGCCACTTACCCATGGCCGTGCCGAAGATGGTGAACAGTTGCACGGCATCCTGCTTGGACGGATGCGTGTAACCCTTGTCGATAAAGAGGGTGTGAGCCCTGATGTTGGTCATGTCCGCGATGCACTCCAGGACGCGTTGGCGCGTGCCGTAGCTGTTCTGAGTCGCGTGAAACTCAAGGTCTTCGCTACCGGCCGCGAGGAGTTCGTACTTCAGCGCCTGCATCTTCTGTGCGGACTCGCACGGATCACTGGTGTACACCGCAGTGACAAGGAAGTACTGAGTTCCCTTGGAAGCGAACGTCATGTCACCAGATTCATCCATGAAGACGTACAGCGTGCGCTTCTTTGGTTTGGGAGGAATTGTCACGAGACACGCCCTAGAGGGGGACGTGCGGAATAGTTGGCTTCATTCATGGCGCGACGAACTCTACGTGGCTCGCGTGTCCGCGTGAATATCCAACCAAAATGCTTAGACGCCAGGCTTGGCCCTAGCGATCCGGTGGCCGGCCGAGGTGAGGTACGTCGACCGGGCCGGGTGCTCGACTTCGATTCCCCTAGCTCCGGGACTGGTGCGTGTTCAGTAGCCTGCGAAGGGCACCGACTACGGCCTCGGCGGACTCGTGCTCACGACTGTGGGCCTCCGTTCCGAACAGCGGGAGGATGATCTCGGTACCGTCCTCGAATGTCAGCCCGTACCAGACCTTCGCGTCGGTGGCTGCTGAGAACTGACGAGCGTTGGGCTGCAGGTGCTGCAGCCCAACGGACTGGACTGTGCTGATGGGCTTGAGCCAGCCCGTCACGCTCCGCAACTTGCCCCGCTCCTCGTTGCTGTTGCCGCCCTCCCATTGACCGTTCCCGTCCTGGACCGCTTCGAGGTATGCCACGCCACTCTCGGTGACAGCGGCGACGCGCCATGTCGATGTGGAGTCGTCCGTGCCTCGTTCACTGGTGGTGGCGAGGACTACGTCGTCACCGACTAGGGCAGCAAGCCCTAAGACCACCACCGCAGGTGGGTAACCGTTGTACATGCCCGCGATAGGCCGCGACAGTTCTTGGTAGCGATCGTTATCAAGTTTCATTGATCGAAGATAACGGTAGACCGTGACAATCGGTCCGGAACCGCAGCGACGACCGCAGGGTGTGCCCCGAACCGGCCATCGCCCGGTGACCGGTCACTCCATCGGGGTCGGGACGTAAATCTGCCGGAACAACTCGTCATCGATCATCAAGGCGTGACCGCCCTCGGTGAGCACGATCCACTCGCCGGGACCCGCGGTGTTGCGGCCGATCGACACGGCCCCGTCGATGCCACTCGATGCGGTGTGGCCGAACCCCTTGAGCCATTCGACGACTGCACCCGTGTTCGAGGTGTCGAGCCGGACAGCGTCGACCGGGCTGGTGGTGTAGCGGCGGGGCGTGAAGTCGTGAGCGCTGGGATCAGACATGGCAGACATGGTGCAACACACCACGCCATGACGCCAGAGCGTGAGCGCACAGCGGTGGGGAGCAGTCGGTCAGACCGGCGAGCTCGGTGACTTCGGTGCGGCTCTCGTAGTTCGGGCGTTCGTCGTCGACTTCCGGAACCGCGACGGATCGAACGGGCAATGCCCGTGCACCTTCGGCGTCGGCAACACCGCACCATCGTGCTCACTCGACCACGCCGCACGGGCCGCGAGGAACACCGCCCACGCCGACCGCCACGCCGCTTCCGTCCGGTATCCGTGACCGTCGAACACAACCAGGTCCGCCGGCATCACACCGGTCGCGACGCGCCGCCTCACGACACGGCTCCCTTGATGCCGTACTTCGCCGGGGTCGGAACCGCATCGGCCGGGATCGAGAGAGCTGCAACCAGCTTCGTGAACGCAAGCCGCTGCTGCCGCAACTCCACCAACGCCGGATGCGCCCGCACACCCTGGGGCGACTCGTTCAGCACGCCGTCGCGGTCCACCACCGCCTGCAAGGCGTCGATCGCATCCGCGGTCCGGCACACCTCACGCAGCGTCGCCAGCTCGTGCGCCTCCAGCTCGAACGCATCCGCCGTCGACCGCCACAGGGACGCCCCCGACTCCCCCAAGCCTTTCGGGGTGGGCTGCATGGGTCGCTTAGCCATTCATGCCTCCACTGGTCGCATAGGTCGATTTTTTCGGGATCGAACCGGCACACCCTCGCGTATGCCTACGAGGGGCCGGTGGAGGGGTGCTGCCGGGTCCCTCCCCCTGCCCCGTCGTGCGGGCGCTGTGTTGCACCGTGGGGTGCGTGCTGTCGGGTGGGGTGGTTCGTGGGACTGCGGTGCAGGTACAGGGCTGCTGAGGGCCGCTTTCCGCTTATCGTGACATCCGGGGTTGGTGCGGCGTCGGCGCAGGATTGTCTGGGCGCCGTGGTGCGTGACGCTTTCTTGGAGTCCTTCGGCCCGGAAAGGTGGTCGGGTGTCACGCCGACGCCGCTGGTTGTTCGGATTCGTGTGTGTCGTCATCGGTGACCTTGTGGTCAGTCCTGCTGTCCGAGGAGGAACTGCATGCTGCGTGTCTGGTCGCCGGTGTCGGTCATCCACGATGGCAAGGGTTTCGCCTCGGGGGCCGGTGCGTGCGCAGTCTTCCCGCCGAGCTTCGGGAAGCCTGCGGAGTGCTTGAGGTTCAGGCTCGGGGGTACGTAGTGGATCGTCGCGGCGAGGGTGTTGTCGCTGTATCGGGCGAGTGCACCGAGGTCATCGAGGTCATCGCGTGCCGCGGGGTTGCGGTCGAGGAAGTCGTCGGTCACGCCGGCCCATCCTCGAACCAGCGCACGCTCCATCACCGCGGTGGCGAGGATGGAGTCGCCTGATCGCTTGGCCGATTCGTAGAGCTCCGTGGCGTCGTCACCGTTGTCGAGTTCGCGGGCTCGGGAAGCGGCGTCTCGGTAGGACACGAGGCGGGCGGGGTCGGTGCTGGCAGATGGTGAGAGGCCGAACACGCGGCGTTCGAGGTTCTCTTTCATCCCCTTCACCGCGGCCTTCTCGCGGGCGTGCAGGGCCCTGATCTTCTCGGTGACATCGGCGTGCAGCGGTTCGAGCTGCTCGCGCTGGCCGACGGCCGTGAGGTTGCGGTCACCCGTCACCTGGGCGGCGGTGCGGGTGAACTCCTCGGCGAGTTCGCCTGCCTGTTCCCGGTAGGCGGCGACCTCAGTATGGAGTGCTTCGAGTGTCATGGTGCGGGCTCCTACGGGTGTTGTGTTCGAGGGTGATGCTGACCGGGTCGACGAGCCAGCGGGCGCCGACCTGCCGGGAGTGCAACCTGCCGGCGGTGCACCACTTCCGGATGCAGCGGTCGGTCACTCCGAGTGTGTCGGCGGCGGTGCGGGTGCTCACCCACAGGTTCGATTCTGCCCTGTTGGGTTGCGGTGCAGCATCATTCGTTCCGCTCTCGGAACGCAGCGCTGCAAGGTGCAGTGCGGTGAGCGCCACGTACGCGTCGGGGTCGATGTCACGCAGTCGCATTCGCCGATCAGCGGTCATGCGGGAGTTCTTCTCCAACCAAGCCGCGATGCGTGGGGGGATGACGACGGAGCCGTCGGCGGTGATGCGTTCGGTGATACGAGTTTCCAGTGAGGTCGCGGGGCGCTGGGTCATGCTGTCTCGCGTCGGTTGCCGGGGCGCCTGACTCGGCCGGCGAGCACGCCACCGTCGAGTGGTTGATCGGCTGCCCACTCGTCGCACGCGGTGAAGGCGGGACACCCGGCGCACATGGCTCGGGCACGGTCGTGACGCTCGGCCACCGTCGGACGATCTTCGTGCTCCGCCTTCGGGTCGAAGAGGTCGGCGCGGCCGATGCAGAGGGCGCCGTCCAGGCGAGGCAAGCCGCTCAAGACGTTCAACAGCAGCCCGTCGATACCAAGATCCACATGCTGCATCGGCCGCGGTCCCCGCTTCACGACGCGTCCCCCCGAGCGACACGCTTCGACTTCTCGACCGCGCAGTCGATGTGGACGCGGCCCCTGCTGGCTTCCGGCATCGGCTTGTCACACAGCGCGCACGAGCGGGGTTCAGTGGCCTGGGAGCGGTCGATCGGAATGACGTTGGAGACCTTGTTTTGCACAGTCGGCTCACTCTCACGGGCGTGAGCCGACTGTGATTTCGCCCCAGTTGGCTCACGGAGTTTCCCCAGGTCAAGCCCAGTTGGCTCAGCTGGCTCAGCTGGCTCACGTGAAGGCGGCGTGTGATCCGACTGAGCCGACTGCACCGTGGTCTCCGGCAGGGACCAGATCGACATCCGCGGGAACCCCTCATAGGTGTAGATCACGCCCAGTTTCTTCGCCGCCCGCTTGACCGTGGGTTCGGAGATCCGGGCCTTGCGGGCTGCGTCCTTCACCTGCCGCGCTTCGGGCTTGCCGTGCTCGGTGAGGTAATCGGCCAACCATGCCTCGGCCTCGGTGCGGTCGTCGGCGTCCGCTGCGTCGTCGGGCCCACTCAGCAGTTCGCGAGCGTCTCGGGTGGATTCCCCATGCCAGCGGAGCACACCGATCTCGGCGTCACCGTCCTCGGCCGCGATGGTGGTCGACTCGATCGACGCCTCCATCGACCGCACCCGCGGTGCGAGATTCCCCTTTGTGTTCGTGACGATCAGGTGCCCGGTCTCGTCGTCCTGCGCGACGGACAGCACCGACCGAGCGACCTGAGACCACGCAATCGAACCGAGGATGAGTTTGCCGGTGTCGGCCCCGTCCCGCTTCCCGAAATGACAAATACCGAGAACGACGCAGTCCCGTCGGCCGGCGAGCTGCGAGAGGGGCTCGAGGTACTGCCGGACGGCGCGGTCGTCCTTTCCGCTGAGTTCCGAGGACATGCTCGACGTGGCGGCGTCGAGCACCACCACCGCCACATCGTTGTCCGCGATCACCTTCTCCAGCGCGGGGGTGTCGAGCGGGAGAATCAGAGTTCCGTCGTCGGTGGTGTCGGTCTGCACGTCCACGAACAGCACCCGGTCCATGTCCGCCCCCGCCGCTCGGAGCCTCGGCGCCACCGTGAACTCACGGGCATCCTCGGTATGGACGTACAACACGGTGCGCGGCGTACCGGCGAGCTTGCCGTCGGTGGTTCCGGTGGTGACCTGAGCGCAGATCGACGCAGCGATCGTGGACTTTCCGAGCCCTTCACGTCCGGCGAGGAGGGTGAGCGATCCGGCCGGGATCCAGTCCTGAATCACCCAATCGACCCGCCGGGTGACGACGTCGGAGCCGCGGGTGATGCGAAGCTCTCGCGGCCGGGTGCGGATCGGTATGAGGTCGACCATCGTGCCGCCGGCAGCAACATGGTCGGACAAGTCCTTGCCGTGCTTGGGTTCGACGAGGGCGACGTCGGCGTGATCGGCGAGGATCGACACCTGCAGTGCACCGTGCTTGCGGCCCGCGGTGTCCTTGTCCTGGACCACGATCACGCGCTTGCCGAACAGCGGCGTGTAGTCGAACTTCTCGGCCCCCGATGTGGACGGTGTGCACGCGGCGACGACACCGAGAATCTCTGCGGCGTGCACGTCTTCTTCTCCTTCGCAGAGGTACACCACGTCGGCGGCGTCGAGACGATCGGCGCGGTACAGGGCACGGCCGGAATTGTTACCCGGCTGCGTGAACGCCTTCTTGACGGTGCTGCGGCGCTTGATCCTGCCGTCGGCGTATTTGTAGTCGACGTCGTCGTGGTCATAGAGGTCGCGCATCGTGAGGTTCAGGGCGGCGAGTACGTCGGTGGTGTCGCAGTGCGCGTGGCAGTGCACGAGTACGCGGGTCTCACCGTCGGTGACGGACAGCGACGGCGTTCGATCGGGGTGCGCCGGGCAGGTCGCGGAGATGCGTCCGTGCCCACCGTTGGTCATGGTGGCGCCGGTGTCGTTCAGCGCCTCGATGATGCGGGTGTACGCGGTGGTGGTCATGCGGCACCTGCTTCTTCGGAGGCGGCGTGGCGAGCGCAGACCGGCCCAAGATGGCGGCGGACGGACGACGGTGCGACGAGCCAGGTTCCGCAACGTGTGCATTGCACTGCAAGGCGGAAGTGCCCACCCACGAGCGCCGCCATCAGGATCTTGTCGGCGTGGTCGCGGTGCAATTCCAGGTAGTCGTCGAGCAGAACTTCGTAACTCGTTGGGGCGGGCGTAAACTCAGAATCAGAGGTCATGATGGTCCTCGTGTTGTGCCGGGGTCGGATTCCCCTGGGCGGGTGTTCCGACCCCGGCGTTCGTCAAATTGGGCTCGGCAGCTTTTTGACGGTGCTATTCAGTTGTTGTGATGGAACTTCTCCGGCAGTAGGTGACGGCTCCAGCGGCTGTCAGAAATGTGTTCTGCACGATGACGACGGCGGCCAACACGAGCTCGATCGTCGTCACAGCCCCTCCCTAACCTCAGCGGCGGCGCGAACATGCCCCTCGTTGCGGTTGAGTGAGCGCGGTTCGGCGGGGATGCTGCCGAGCACGGTGGCGACGGCGTCGACGAGATCGACGGCTTCGGCAATGGTCATCTGCACCGATGTCGAACCCCACGTCACCGTGACGGTCCTACCGGTGCTGCTGTGCGCTCGAACCGGATCGACGCACACGTCGTCGGTGACGAGGAACGCCATGTCAAACCCCCCTCAGGTGGCGGGGCGTGGGTTCGTGAAAATCGACGCGCAAGGTGCAGGTCGATTCGTCGACAAACACCGTGTACGTTCCGTTGTCCTGACCGGGATCTGCGGACCGTCGGCCCGTGTGATGTACGCGCTCACCGATGTTCGTCGCCCGGTACGGCCACACGTGGGTGGTGTAAACGCCCTCTTCGATGTCGATGCGCGACTCGATCGGCCTGCCGTCCGAATAGTGATCGACCAGTTTCGCGGCCCCGATCAGGTCCATCCGGGCGGTCTCGAGCGCATCGAACTCGGGTCCCTCGGTGTCGGCCCCGTTGCCGTTCATGGAGTCGGGGACCCAGTCGAGGGTGTTGATCGCCTTCCTGACCGCCCACGCCAGCGCATCCTGGGTGGTGTAAGTCATCACTCACCACCCGCCGAGACGGCCGCCGACATGGAGTGAAGAGCACCGACAATCCCCGGCACACTGTCGAGGTCGATCTCGTCGTCGTTCAGAAAGATCTTCTGCGGGCGCCGCTCCAAGCCTCCCGTGCGCGGGTCGAAAACTTCCTCGAGTTCGAGGCGAACAAGGTGGAGTCCGACCGGCCACATGCGTTCGTACGCCCGTAGTTGACGCCCCTCGGCATCGGAGATGTCGAACCGCGGTGGCGTACTCCCCTTCCACCACGAAGGTGGCGGGCTCGCCAGCACCTCGGCGGCTTCCGTGGCCTGGTCTCGCGCGTCGTTGTTGTCGCGGGAGTAGATCTCCACGGAGTCGCGCACGAACGCGCTGACGACGTCCTCGGTGGTGAACTTGTCCATCCGCTGCAAGCCGTAGACAAGCTTGTCGATCTGATCGTGTCGGATGTTCAAGGCGGGCCGGTACGTGCCGACGATCATCGCGACGAACTCGATTGCGAAGGCGCGGGAGAAGCCGGTCATCGTGCACCGCCGGTGATGAGGTGGGCGGCGGTGGTGAGGTCGGCGGCGATGGCGAGGGCCGTCTCCAGACCGGTGACGGTGGCATCGGTGATGATGATCTCGATCTCACCGTCATGGACGGCCAGGGTCCGGTGGTCGAACGTCTGCTGCGCGATGAGGAGGACGTGCTCACCGACCCGGCGCTCCCAATGTCGCTCCGCGAGCATGACACCGCCGTCGATGACCCACACGGACTCGAATTCCGGCGGTGGTGTGCCGACAAAGACGTCGTGGGGTGGTGTGCTCGGCGCGAGCGTGGTCGCGTTGCGGCACCGCTGGCCGACAGCGATCTCGTGGGCCATCAGGTTGACCCAGCCGTTCCAGCGGCCTGCGCCGTTCTCCAGGACGGTCTTCGCCGCGCTGTCGAGCACGTGATCGTCGATCACCACGTCGTCACACGCGAGGCGGTCTCGGATCGCCGCGACGATGGCGGATCGGGCGGGTGGAAGGGCTACAGTGGTGTGCATCAGTGCGCTTCTTTCGTGGTGGTTAGTTGCGGCTGGTTTCCGCCCTCGATGCCCTGGCCGGCGTCGGGGGCGTTCTTCTGTGCATGGAGCTGCTCAAGCTTGTGCGCGTACTTCTTCGCCTTGTTCGCGGATGTCCTCAGTTCGACTGTCAGACGCCGTACCACTGCGGGTTCGATGGCGGCTGGATCGACTGTCTCGAGGATCTCCACGAGCGTGGCGATGCTGGCGTTCGCTTCTTCGAGCATCTGCTGCGGTGAGTTTCTGATCCTGTACTTCTTGCTACGTCGCCCGCCCGTAGGCACTGGGGTCGGAGCGCTGGGATCGTGAACTCGCATCAGGCTGCGGTGATGTCGGCCGGCCGCTCGATCCCCAGCAGTTCGAGTAGTCCGACCGTTGGTACGACGTAGCGGGCGCCCACCTGAATAACTCGGGTCGGAAACTGTCCTTTCTTGGCGAGGGCGTAGCCGGAGCTGGTGCTGATTCCCAGCGCCCTGCAGGTTGTCGGTATATCGGTGCTTGCACCGAGTGCGAGAAGCTCTTCCCGAGTCATGGCCATCCTTGCTTGGTTTAGTAACATCTGGTTGCTCTCCGTGTGACTATCCGGAACGTATCACCGCCCTGCGCTTCCGCGCAACTATTCGGGACGGATGGCGCGGTATCGTGTCGCTATGCCAAGCAATGGGTCGAAAGAATCTCGGGGATCCGCCGAAGCCAAAGCGTGGGCGTTGGACGCGTCGGGCAGGGTTGGCCAAACGGTCGCGATGTTGCGGCGCCAACGTAAACTGACCGCGGTTCAACTGGCCGAAAAGACATCAAATCTGGGGTACCCCTTAACGCGAGGGACCATTTCGCGCATCGAAGGAAACCTTCGAGCCGGAAAGATGGACCTAGCCGAGATACTGGTTCTCAGTGCCGCCTTGGAAATTCCACCAATAGCGCTGATATACCCCCATCTTCCGGATGGTGCCGTAGAGGCACTGCCCGGCGTCCATGCTGCGAGTATTGATGCAGCACAATGGTTTAGCGGTCAGGGTGCCAACCCGTCTGGCGACCGAGTCGATGTACAGGCAATCTCCGTTGCTCGCCAGTACGCGGAACTCAAAGCAAAGCGAGACGTTGCGACCGTGGATGTCGCGCTCTCGAATGCAGATGGTTCCGGTGGGCCATTTGGAACATTGGAAGAAAGCAATCGCGCACTAGCACTCATCAACAAGCGGCTCGACTCGCTGCTGGAACGCATGCGCTCCGAACCGGGTACCTGGACGGTTCACGATGCCTAGGCCACCGCTCGCCCTGGGGACGTTCGGTCGCATCACGTCCACGGAGCTGAAGGACGGGAACGGCGACGGTACGGGCGTCTGGGTTGCTCGCACCCGATACCGCGACTACGACGGGGTCACCCGTCAGGTGAAGGCCACCGGAGCCAGCGAATTGAAGGCGGAGACCGCGCTGAAGGTTGCTCTGCGCGACCGGCATCGGTCTCAGGGCGGCGCGGGGATCACCGGCAAGTCAACGGTCGCAGAGCTGCTCAAGCTGTGGCTGGCGACGCCACCACCGAGGGGGTCGCGGTCGCCTCAGACCCTCGCCGGGTATCGACGGTGCATCGACAAGGTGATTGCACCGGGTTTGAGCCAGGTCCGACTCCACGAGGCCACCACGGGGCGGATCGAGATGTTCCTCCAGGCGCTGCGTACGGACTCGGGGAAAAGGGACGCGCGGGGGATTCTGAGTCAGGCATTCGACCTGGCAGCCCGTCTCGGGGGCGTCGACTACAACCCGGTGGACGCCACGACTCCTGCGCCCACGTCGAGCAACCCTGCTCGCGCCCTCGATGTGGACGATGTGCACGAACTACGCCGGCGGGTAGCGGCTTGGCAGGACAGGGACCTCGGTGATGGCCGGAAGCGTTTCGGCCCCGAACGGGCGTATGACCTGGCGGAAATCGTCGACGTGATGATCGGTACCGGTACCCGAATCGGTGAGTGTCTGGCGTTGCGGTGGCAGGACATCGAGGGGCTCGATAACGACGGTCCAGTGGTTGTCACAGTGGCCGGGACTCTCGTCGAGGTGACGGGCGACGGGATCCATCGTCAGGACCACACCAAGACGAAGAGCGGTCATCGCAGGGTGACCATTCCCCGGTTCACAGCCGATGCACTGAGAAGACAGCGCGGCCGCGGTATCCCCTCGGCGGAGGGGTTGGTGTTTCCGTCCAGGCTCGGCACCCCACGGTGGCCGGGGAATGTCCGCACCTCCTGGCGCAAGGTTCGCGGGGAGGACTACGCCTGGGTGAAGCCTCACAGCTTCCGGAAGACGGTGGGCACGATGGTGGAGCGGGAGTTGGGGTTGTCGGCAGCCTCGGCGCAGTTGGGGCACTCGGGTAGCGCGGTCACCGAGAAGCACTACATCGAGAGAGCCAAGAGCGCACCGGACGTCAGCGGCGTGCTCGACAAACTTGCCCCGCAGTCTTTCCGTGCCGTAAACGTGCCCGGAGACAAAAACAAGGGCAGGCCCTCGGCTGCTAAATAGCCGATGACCTGCCCTGATGTGAGCCGCCTAAGAGAATCGAACTCTTGACCTTTTCATTACGAGTGAAATGCTCTACCGACTGAGCTAAGGCGGCGCGGTCCCGAAGAACCTCGACAAGCTTAGCGGTTCCCCCCGGCCCACTTCAAAACGGGTGGTCAGTGCACTGCCGCGCCCAGGGTGGCGACCATCGCGTCGACGGCGAACTTGGGCTTGACGTTCATCGCCAGTGCCTCCCGACACTCCAGGATCGCCTCGATGCAGCGCAACAACGATTCGGCCGTCGCCACCCGCGCGAGCCCCGCCGCCTGACCGGCCATGTCCGGATGCGTGGCCGTCGACTCCGCGCCGAACGACTGCGCGAGCGCATCGCGATACAAGCCGGCGAGGTCGATGAGCGCACGATCGAGCGCGTCGCGGCCGGTCCTGGTCCGACGCGACTTCTGCCGCGCTTCCAGCTCCTTCAGCACCCCGGCCGAGCCGCGCAACGCACCCGCAGCGCCCTTGCCGGTACCGCCCGCGCCGAGGGACGTCCGCAGCTCGTCGGTCTCGCGCTCGTCGCGAGCGGCATTCATCTCGACGGCGTCGGTCTCGGCGGATTTCACCAACTCCTCCACCGACGCGTACTGCGTGGCGGGCCGGGTGGCGGCGCGGGCGATGCCGAGCGCCTTCTGACGACGGTCACGCGCGTCGGGATCCGTCGCCAAGCGTCGGGCTCGGCCCACGTGTCCCCCGCTGACCGACGCCGCCCACCGAGCGGTCTTCTCGTCGAGCGCGTCGTTCTCCTGCAGCACACGGGCGATGTCGTCGGACTTGGGCGTCACGAGCGCCACGTGTCGGCACCTGGACCGGATGGTGACCGCGATGTCCTCGGGATCCACCGACGGCGCACACAGCAGGAAGAGCGTACGAGCGGGCGGTTCCTCGACGGCCTTGAGCAGTGCGTTGTACGCCCGCTCGCCGAGCCGGTCCGCGTCCTCGATCACCACGATCTGCCACGCGCCGGTGGTGGGCCGTCGGGCGGCCATCTGCACCACCTCGCGCATCTCCTTCACCGAGATGCTCAGGCCCTGCGGGACGATGCGTCGAACGTCACCGTGGGTGCCCGCCATGGTGGTGGTGCAGGCATGGCAATGACCGCACCCGATGACGTCCGGATCCGTGCACTGCAACGCGGCCGCGAAACACACGGCGGCGACGGATCGGCCGGATCCGGGCGGACCGGTGAACAGCCACGAGTGCGTCATGCGTGATCCGATGTCACCGGCGCGCGCGGCGGCCGCGGCATCGGTCAGTTCGGCCACCACCTCGTGCTGGCCCACCAACCGATCGAACACACCTGACATGCCCGCGAGCCTAGTGCTCCGCGCCGACACTCTTTCCGCGCACTCGGGCGATACCGGCCAGCGCCGCGACCACCAGCGACCCGACGACGAAACCGAGCACGGCCGATGCCAGCGTGTTGACGATCCAGGCGAGGACGCCGCCGACTCCGGCCACCCCGGCCACGGCCTCCTCACCGTGATGCACAAGGTCGTAGATCGGGTGGAAACCGAGCTCGTCGATACCCACCAGCAGGATGTGTCCGCCGACCCAGAGCATCGCGGCGGTGCCGACGACCGAGAGCACGCTCATCACCTTCGGCATCGCCTGCACCAGGCCACGACCGAGCTTCTTCGCGAACCCGGACGAGGTGTCGGCCAGCTTCAACCCGATGTCGTCCATCTTCACGATCAAGCCGACCGCGCCGTAGACGATCACGGTGATGACGATGGCCACGACGGTCAGGATGATCAGGCGGTTCCAGAAGCCCTCGCCCGCAATGGTGTTGAGCGCAATGACCATGATCTCGGCCGAGAGGATGAGGTCGGTGCGCACGGCGCCCGCCACCACGGTGTCCTCGTCGCGCGGCTCGTCGGTCTCCTCGTGATGAGCGCCGTGACCGGTGAGGACGCCCCAGATCTTGTGCGCCGCTTCATAGGACAGGTACGCACCACCGAGCATGAGGATCGGGGTGAGCAGCCAGGGCAGGAACTGACTCAGCAGCAACGCGATCGGCAGAATGATCAGCAACTTGTTGCGCAGCGATCCGATGGCGATGCGCTTGACGATGGGCAGTTCGCGCTCGGCAGCGAGGCCGCGCACGTACTGCGGGGTCACGGCGGCGTCGTCGATGACCACACCGGCGGCCTTGGCGGTCGCCTTGCCGGTCGCCGCTCCGATGTCGTCGATGGAAGCGGCGGCGAGGCGCGAGAGCGCGGCGACGTCGTCGAGCAGAGCAACAAGTCCGCCGGCCATCAGGTCCCCCTATGGGAAGTAGTTACCGGGTGACAGTACCGCCGATGTCGGTCGTCTCACGAGTGCACAGCCCCCAGCAGTCCGCACCGGTCCGGGCGGGTGCGGACTGCCGGGCGATGTGCACCTGGCCGTCCGCAGAATTGCGGAACGACACTGTCGGCCCACGGCGCTACGGTCCTACGCACACCCACCGAGAGGATCCCGTCATGGCCGGTACCTACACACCCGTTGCGCTCGACGTCGAGGTGACGGGCGAGAAGTTGGACCTCGTCACCATCCTGGCCGACCAGCGCGGGATGCTCGCGATCACCGCCCGCGGTCTGACCGACGAACTGGCCCGGCAGCGCACGACGGTCAGCGAGTTCACGCTCGGAGCCGTGATCAAGCACGTCGCGACGGTCATCCGCGACAACGTCCAGATGCTCCGTGAACGCGACGAGAACTCGGCGGTCGACATGTCCGCGCTGGAGGATGCGTTCACGTTCGGCGCCGACGAGTCCATCGAGCACTGGCTGAGCGAGCTCGACGCCGCAGGCCGCGAACTCGAGCAGTACATCGCGTCGATCGACAGCCTCGACGAGATGATTCCGCAGCCCACCGCGCCCTGGGCGCCGGAGCGCATCTGGTGGTCGGCCCGGCGTGTGCTGCTGCACCTGCTGCGCGAGATCGCACACCACAGCGGGCACGCAGATATCGTTCGCGAGGCACTGGACGGTCAGACCACTATGGCCGCGATCACCGAGGGGACGGGAACCGACTGGGAGTAGCTCATCCGCACACCGCCCTCGGCCAGCTACTCGCTCGGCGGGGCCTTCTTCGCCGCGGTCTTCTTGGCCGCCGCTTTCTTCGCCGGAGCCTTCTTGGCGGCCGTCTTCTTGGCTGCGGCCTTCTTCGCCGGAGCCTTCTTGGCAGGCGCCTTCTTGGTGGCCTTCTTCTTCACCGGCCCGCGCGCACGGCGGTCGGCGAGCAGTTCCATGGCCCGATCGTCGGTGATCGACTCGACCTCGTCGCCCTTGCGCAGGCTGGCGTTGGTCTCGCCGTCGGTGACGTAGGGGCCGAAGCGACCGTCCTTGATCACCATCTGCTTCTCGCTGACGGTGTCGACGCCGAGTTCGCGCAGCGGCGGTGTGGCCGCACCCTGACGTCCACGACGCTTGGGCTCGGAGTAGATCTTCAGCGCCTCCTCGAGGGTGACCTCGAAGATCTGGTCCTCGGTGGCCAGCGACCGAGAGTCCGTGCCCTTCTTCAGGTACGGGCCGTAGCGACCGTTCTGCGCGGTGATCTCCTCCTTGCTTTCCGGGTCCACGCCGACGACGCGGGGCAGGGACAGCAACTTGAGCGCATCGTCGATGGTGACCGTGGCCAGGTCCATCGACTTCAGGAGCGATCCGGTGCGCGGCTTGGGGCCGGTCGCCTTCTTCGCGGCCTTCTTGGCCGGTGCCTTCTTCACGGTCTTCGTGGCCACGGCCGTACCGCCGCCACCGTTCGAATCCTGTTCCACCGGAACGATGTCCGGGGTCGGCTCGGGCTCCGGCTCGGGCAGGATCTCGGTGACGTAGGGGCCGAAACGACCCTCCTTGGCCACGATCTCGTGACCGGTCAGCGGATCGACGCCCAGCTTGCGACCCTCCTGCGGGGTGGAGAACAGCTTCTCCGCGAACTCCAGCGTGAGTTCGTCGGGCGGCAGATCGTCGGGAAGGTTGGCGCGCTGCGAGATCGGATCGCCCTCGGGATCGTCCGGGTTCTTCACCAGGCGCTCGAGGTACGGACCGTACCGGCCGACGCGCACGTGGATGTCGCGTCCCTCGTCGTCGTCGAACAGGTGGATCGAGTTGATCTCGCGGGCGTCGATGTCCTCGAGGTTGGTGCCCACCATCTTCTTCAGACCGCCGGACCGTGCCACCGAACCCTCGGCGCCGGACTCACCGCCGAAGTAGAAGGCGGACAACCAGTTTCCGCGCTGCGCGCGACCACCGGCGATGGCGTCGAGATCGTCCTCCATACCGGCGGTGAAGTCGAAGTCCACCAACCGGCCGAAGTGCGCCTCGAGCAACGCGATGACGGAGAACGCCACCCAGGACGGCACCATCGCACTGCCCCGCTTGTAGACGTAACCGCGGTCGAGGATGGTCTTGATGATCGACGAGTACGTCGACGGGCGACCGATGCCCAGCTCTTCGAGGGTCTTGATGAGCGACGCCTCGGTGAACCGTGCGGGCGGGTTGGTCGAGTGACCGTCGGGATCGAGGTTCGTGGCCGTGACGGCCTGACCCTTCTCCAGCACCGGCAGCCGGGACTCGGCGTCGTCGGACTGACCACCGGCCTGATCGTCGACGCTCTCGACGTAGGCCTTGAGGAAGCCGGCGAACGTGATGGTGCGGCCCGAGGACGAGAAGACACAGTCCTCACCGGTGCCGGCGGTGCCCGCGATGCGCAGCGACAGCGTCGTGCCGCGGGCGTCGGCCATCTGCGAGGCGACGGTGCGCTGCCAGATCAGCTCGTAGAGCCGGAACTCGTCGGTGTCGAGGCTTCCGTGCAACTGACCCGGGGTGGAGAAGGTGTCGCCGGACGGGCGGATCGCCTCGTGCGCCTCCTGCGCGTTCTTCACCTTGCGGGTGTACTGCCGCGGGGTGTCGTGCACGTACTCCGGTCCGTACAGCTCGGACGCCTGACGACGAGCGGCGTCGACCGCCGACGACGACAGGTTCGTCGAGTCGGTACGCATGTAGGTGATGTGGCCGTTCTCGTACAACCGCTGCGCGATGCGCATCGTGCGCTCGGAGGACATGCGCAGCTTGCGCCCGGCCTCCTGCTGCAGCGTCGAGGTCATGAACGGCGGGTACGGGCGTCGGGTGTACGGCTTGGACTCCGCCGACGCGACCGTGAGATCCTGACCGGCGAGAGCCTCGGCGAGGCGTCGGGCATGGGCTTCGTCGAGGACGGTGACGCCCTCGGACTTCAGCTTGCCGTCGGCGCCGAAATCGCGTCCCGACGCCACCCGGTCGCCGTCGACGCTGACCAGGCGGGCTCCGAAGGTCCGCGGAGACGCCTCGGCGCCCGCGTCGAGTTGGGCCGAGATGTCCCAGTACGACGCGGAGCGGAACGCCATGCGCTCGCGCTCGCGCTGGACGATGATGCGCGTCGCGACGGACTGCACGCGGCCCGCCGACAGCTTCGGCATGACCTTCTTCCACAGCACGGGCGAGACCTCGTAGCCGTAGAGACGGTCGAGAATGCGGCGAGTTTCCTGGGCGTCGACCAGGTCGGTGTCCAGGTCACGGGTGTCGTTGGCCGCGGCGAGGATGGCGGGTTCGGTGATCTCGTTGAAGACCATGCGTCGAACCGGGATCTTGGGCTTGAGCGTCTCGAGGAGGTGCCAGGCGATGGCCTCGCCCTCGCGGTCGGGGTCGGTAGCGAGATAGAGCTCGTCGGCGTCCTTGAGCAGGCTCTTGAGCTCGGCGACCTTGCTCTTCTTCTCGGGGCTGACGACGTAGAGGGCCTCGAAGTCCTGATCGACGTTGACGCCGAGACGGGCCCACGATTCGCCCTTGTACTTGGCGGGCACGTCGGCAGCGCCGCGCGGGAGGTCGCGGATGTGGCCCACCGAGGCCTCGACCACGTAGTTCTTGCCCAGGTACGGCGCGATCTTCTTCGCCTTGGTCGGAGACTCGACAATCACGAGCCGCCGCACGTCAGCCGTGCCGGACGTCGTCTTGTCTCGTGCTGCCACCTGGTGCCGAACCTTCCTGGACTCCGACTTTCGGTGTCCCGTTCACCTGCGCCGATCGTACGAACCGTACGGAGTCGACACAGTACAGCGTGACACACGGGTGCAACTCCTACCTCTGACGCGGCGGGGCGGGGCGCTCGGGTGACGGCGAGCAGTCCAGCAGTTCGCGTCCGGAATTTAATGTACGTACATTGGGTTGCACGGTTCGAGGATCACCCCAGACCCACCCGAGGAGAGCTCATGCTGCTGGAACGCTTCTACGATCAGGACCTCGCTCAGGCCAGTTACCTGATCGGTTGCCAGAAGACCGGCGAGGCCATCGTCGTCGACCCGCGCCGCGACATCGACGAGTACCTTCGCGTCGCCGCCGACAACGGAATGACCATCACCACCGTCACCGAGACCCACATCCACGCCGATTACCTGTCGGGCACCCGTGAGGTCGCCCGGGCGACCGGGGCCACCGCCTACGTCTCCGGCGAGGGCGGTCAGGACTGGCAGTACGGCTTCGACGCCGAGCGCCTGAACCACGGCGACGAGATTCGCATCGGCAACATCCGCATCGAGGCACGCCACACGCCGGGGCACACCCCGGAACACCTGGTGTTCCTGGTGACCGACGGCGCCTTCAGCGACGATCCCGGCTACCTGCTGTCCGGTGACTTCACCTTCGCCGGTGACCTCGGCCGACCGGATCTGCTCGACGAAGCGGCCGGCGGCGAGGACACCCGGTTCGAGGGCGCACAGCAGATGTACGACAGCCTGCGCACCGTCTTCCTCGAACTCGCCGACCACGTGCAGGTCTTCCCCGCACACGGCGCGGGCAGTGCATGCGGCAAGAGTCTCGGCGCCCTTCCGTCGACCACCGTCGGGTACGAGCGGCTCAACGCCTGGTGGGGACCGTTGCTCGCCGCCGACGACCGCGAGGGCTTCGTCGCCCAGCTCCTCGACGGCCAGCCCGACGCCCACGCCTACTTCGCGCGGATGAAGCGGGAGAACCGCGACGGACCGGCGATGCTCGGCGACCTGTCACCGCTGCCGAAGCTGACGGCCGACGAGGCCACGGCGCAGGTCGACGCAGGCGAATCGATTCTGGTCGACACCCGACCGGCCGACGAGGTCCGTGCCGGCACCGTGCCCGGTTCCCTGGCCATCCCCGCCGTCGGCAAGACGGCCGGCTGGGGCTCGTGGGCCTACGACCCCGAATCCGAGAACCGCCCCCTCGTCGTCTTCGCCTCCGGGCAGGAGGAAGCCGATCGCGTGCGTGACCACCTCGTCCGCGTCGGGATCGACCACTACGCCGGCTTCGTGGACTCCCTCGACGGCTTCGAGGTGCGACCGACCGACGTGGTCAGCCCCGAGAACCTCGGCGACTTCGATCACGCGATGCTCCTCGACGTCCGCGGCACCTCCGAGTTCGAGGAGGGCCATATCCCGGGCGCTGCCCACGTCAGCGCCGGCCGGGTCCTGTGGGAGCGCCACGAACTGCCGAAGGACGGCCGCCTCGTCACCTACTGCCAGTCGGGAGCTCGCAACATCGTCGCCGCTCAGGCACTGCGCCGCGAAGGCTTCGACGTCGTCGAACTCGAGGGCAGCTACGCCGGATGGCAGCAGACCAGCTCCTCCTGATTCCTCTCCACCACCGCTCGAAAGGACACCGTGACCACCCTCTCCACCCGTCACCCGTCGGAACTCGCCGCCGCCCACAAGGCCGGCGACCGACCTCTGATCATCGACGTCCGTACCCCGGCCGAATTCGAGGCGATCCACATCCGCGGCTCGTACAACGTGCCGCTCGACCTGCTCGGCGAGCACGCGTCGGATCTGGCCGCACGTGTCCATCCGGACACGGTCCTGGTCTGCGCGTCCGGCGTTCGGGCCGAACAAGCCCGTCAGCGTCTCGCGGCCGAGGGCGTGTCCGACGCCTGCATCCTCGACGGCGGCGTCGGCGCGTTCGACAAGGCCGGCGGTGAGGTCGTGCGAGGCCGCGCTGCCTGGGCCATGGAACGCCAGGTCCGCCTGGCGGCCGGCGCGTTGGTGCTCACCGGACTCACCGCAGGTCGCTTCGCCCACCCGCGCGCTCGTGCACTCAGCGGCGCGATCGGCGCCGGGTTGACCTTCTCCGCCCTGTCCGACACCTGCGCGATGGGTCGAGCGCTCGCGGTTCTGCCGTGGAATCGCGGCGCGCGCGATCTCGGTGGCGCCGAGGCCGTGAACGCCATCCCCCGGCACGGACACTGACCTACCCCAGCGACGACGACACCCGGTCTCCCCTTCACGGGGAGGCCGGGTGTTCTCGTCGTGGACAGAGGTGAATGACAGACACCCGGTCTCCCTTCACGGGGAGGCCGGGTGTTCTCGTCGATATCAGAGGTAGGTGACCGCGAGTTCCGCGCCGATCCCGAGCGCGACGAGGACCAGCAACGACGCGAAGGCCAGGGACAGAGTTCGTTCGGACACTCGATGTGCGGCGAGACGCCCCAGGAACGACGCCAGAATTGCGGTGGCGGTGAACGGAACGACCACGGCCCACTCGATCGTCAGGTCGCCGCCCAGGCGGAACGAGAACGCGACCGCCGAGTTCAACACGATCACCAGCAGCGACGTTCCGGCCGCGACCGGCATCGGCAAGCCGAGCAGGATCACCAACGCGGGCACCACGACGAATCCGCCGCCCACGCCGAGAAATCCGGTCAGAAAGCCGACGGCTGCCGCGGACACGACCACCAGAATGCGGCGTCGCCACGGGCCGGACTCACTCGCAGGCGCCTCGGCCTCGACCGGATCCGACGTTGCCGATCCGGCGAGCACCGGTTCCCGCGTCGCGATCCTCGCGGCTCGGCGCCACTTCACGGCACGGGCGATCATGGCCGTGGCGGACACGACGAGAAGCAGCGCGAACGACCCGAGCAGGACGGGTTCCGGAGCATGCCCGTTCAGCCGGGTGCCGAGGAACGAGAATCCGATGCCGATGACGGCGAACGCGACGCCGATGCCCCATCGCACGTGCCGGTCGCGGTGGTGGGTGAGCGTGCCGACGATGGCACTGAGACCGACGACGATCAGACTCGCCGTGGTTGCCTCCTGCGCTGTCTGTCCGAGCACGTAGACCAGCGCGGGGACCGCCAGCACCGAGCCCCCGCCGCCCAGGCCGCCGAGCACCATGCCGATCAGCATTCCACAGGCGATGGCCAGCGCGATGGTCACGCCGGGCCCTGCGACCGCGGCCGCTCGAACCCCGGCACGAACAGACGCGAACCGTCTTGCCCGGAGAAGTTCGTTCGGATGCGGAAGCGGTCGGCTCGCACCAGCGTCGTGCGCCATTCGAGCGGCTCGTCGTCCACGCAGGACGTGCGGTGGATCTCGAACGCGGGGGCGCCGGGGGCGGTGCCGAGCACCGTCGCCTGCGGTGCGTTGAGAACGACGGCGTCCACCTCTTCGACACCCGCGCTGGGACGAACCCCGCACCGTTTCGCGAGCTCGTCGTAGAGAGCGGTGTGCGAGAAGTCGACCTCGAGCAGGGGCCGGGCGACGGACGCCGGCATCCAGATTCGGTCGAGAGCGAGTGGCTCGTCGTCGGCGAGCCGCAGGCGGTGCAGGAAGATCAACGGTGCTTCCTCGTCGAGACCCAACTGCGCCGCCGCGTAGGCGTCGTGCCGTTCGTCGAGGGTGCGCACGACACTGCGCTGGCTCATTCCGGCGGCCTCGACCGAGGCGAACAGGCTGTACAAGGTTCCGAGGGGCTGTTCGATGCGGGGACGCAGCACCCGCGGTTCCTGCCCGCGAGCGGCGGAGATGACCCCGGCCTCGCGCAGCGATCGCAGGGCCATGCGCACCGTCTGACGACTCACGTCGTACTGCTCGCGCAGCGCGTTCTCACCGGGGAAGGTCTCCGTGAACTCTCCCGCCTCGATGCGTCGGGCGACGTCGTCGCGCAATTGACTCCACAGCGACGCCGAGCACGCGCGTCGTAGCGGACGCGGACCCTCGATAATCGTCGATTCCTGGTGTGCTGTCACGTCCATACCGACCTCCTCTGCACGACATCCATAATGTACGTACATTGAATCGGGCGCAAGCTTTCCCGGTGTGAGGTTGTGCGGGAGGTTCGAGTGCACACCTGTCGGCAGTCCGCACTGGCCCGGAGGCGTGCAGACTGCTGGGGGCTGTGCGGCCGAGACGACGAGTGCTCGAGAGGGCGGCGGTTCAGGGCGCCGTGGGCCACCCGCCGGCGGCGACGGCACCCGCGGGCGCGAGCCCGATGTTCTCCACCAGCCGCGTCAGTCTCTTACGTCCGGTGACGCGCAGCGCCGGGGTGGCGCCGTGCGCTCCCACCAGCGTCGGCGCGATGCCGGCGAGCATGAGCGCCTGCACGAGGAGTGGATGTGTGTCGGGGGCGTGCGGATCGACACCGAGGACGAAGCGCGCGCCCTCGGCCTCGCTACGACCGGAGACCAGCACCCACCCGCGCAACTCACGCGGTCCGGGGACCCAGCCGGATGGAACGGCCTTGACCGCACCCTTGGTCCAGCGCTTCGCGAGGCCGGCGAGTTCGGGCACAGCGGCGGTACGCACCAGGGGATGGCCCTCGTCGGTGCGGGTGATCTCCGCGTCGAGTCCGGTCGACTCGATGAGATCGGCGACGGCGAGCGCTCGCCACTCGGCATCGACGACCACCGAGATGCGCGCCGCGCCGCCCGAGGTCACCACTTGGCCCTGCGCAGCCAGCACCCCGGCGAGGTCGGTCACCGCGGGCGGCACCGAGTCGGCGGAGAAGAAGGACAGCTGGCTCACAGACGCGAGACTAGGTCACCGGGCGCGTTCCGGTGCGGAAGAAGGCCCAGCGCAGGCGTCACGAACGCGAAACGTCCCCGGACACCGTCATGGTGTCGGGGGACGTTTCGATCGAGCCGAATCCCAATGAAGCTCGGAGAAAGTCAGAGCTCGGAGAAAGTCAGAGGGAATCAGACTGCGCGAACACCCGTGGCCTGGGGGCCCTTGGTGCCCTGTCCGACCTCGAACTCCACGCGCTGGTTCTCCTCGAGGGTGCGGAAGCCGCTGCCCTGGATCTCGGAGTAGTGCACGAAGACGTCAGCGGAGCCGTCCTCGGGTGCGATGAAGCCGAAGCCCTTTTCGGCGTTGAACCACTTCACAGTTCCCTGTGCCATGCGCGTCTATCCTTTTCTTGAACACCGGATTCGATGAACCGCACTTACAGTCCACCGGGCCGGTTCCGACCGCCGTGATGATCTCCCCCGAGAACCGGGTCGAGTAGCACGCACCGCGCCCGCAACATCGATCCTGCGAGCGTGAAAACGAACACAGAAGCTGCGACCGAGGACAGTCAACCACGTCGAACGCGCCTGCAACAGTCGGCGAGACAACTAGTTTCCAAAAAAGTTCCCACCGGTCCGTGACCGGTCGCGCAGAGGCGGAGTTCTACCATCGAGACAGCACCCACCGACCACCCGAATCCCACCCGTGAGGCCCCCCGACACATGAGTTCAGCGGCGCCCGAACCCGCCGCATCCTTCGGCGCCACACTGCTCGAACGGGCGCTCGCGGGCACCCCCGCGGGCGAGTCGCCGCTGACCCACCGCGCCGAACTGCCCGCACGCGAGTCTCGCTATGCCCCATGGCCTGCGTGGCTGTCGGACACCCTGACACAGTGCTTCGTCGAGGCCGGAATCAGCCGTCCGTGGACGCACCAGGTACAGGCCGCCGACCTCGCGCACAGCGGTCGCCACGTGGTGGTCTCCACCGGCACCGCGTCGGGCAAGTCCCTCGCCTACCGGATGCCGATCCTGCAGGACCTGTCGGCGGACCCCCGAGCGACCGCGCTGTACCTCGCACCCACCAAGGCGCTGGGTGCCGACCAACTCCGCGCCACCACCGTGGTCACCGATGCCCTGGCGGCGCAGGGCCTTCCGGACCTCCACCCCACCGATTACGACGGCGACACCCCCGTCGAGGTACGGCAGTGGGCGCGGAGCAACGCACGGTGGATCTTCACCAACCCGGACATGCTCCACCTGTCCCTGCTGCAGGGGCACCGACGGTGGACGCACTTCTTCCGCAATCTGAAGTACGTCGTGGTCGACGAATGCCATTCCTACCGTGGCGTTTTCGGGTCGAACGTCGCGCTCATCCTGCGGCGCCTGCGCCGGATCGCCGCGCGTTACGGGGCCTCCCCGGTGTTCGTGCTCGCCAGCGCGACGGCGTCGAATCCCGGCGCCGCGGCCACCCGGCTGGTCGGCGCCGAGTGCGCGGAGGTCACCGAGGACGGTTCCCCACACGGTCCCCGCACCGTGGCGTTGTGGGAGCCGCCGCTGCTGGACATCACCGGGGAGAACGGGGCACCGGTGCGCCGCGCGGCCGGGACGGAGGCGGCGCGCATCATGGCGGACCTGGTGGTCGAGGGGGCGCGAACCCTCACCTTCGTGCGGTCCCGACGCGGTGCCGAACTCACGGCCCTCGGCACGTCACGACTGCTCGCCGACGTCGATCCCGATCTGCCGCAACGGATCGCGGCCTACCGGGCCGGGTACCTGGCCGACGATCGGCGCGCTCTCGAACAATCGCTGTCCGACGGGACACTGCTGGGTGTCGCCACCACCAACGCGCTCGAGCTCGGCGTCGACATCGCCGGACTCGACGCCGTGGTGGTCGCCGGATTCCCGGGCACGGTGGCATCGTTCTGGCAGCAGGCCGGTCGCTCCGGGCGGCGCGGTCAGGGATCGCTGGTGGTGCTCGTCGGCCGGGACGACCCGCTGGACACCTATCTGGTGCACCACCCGGCCGCCCTGCTCGACAAGCCCATCGAAGCCACGATCACCGACCCCACCAATCCGTACCTCCTCGGCCCGCAGTTGCTCTGCGCCGCAGCGGAAATCCCACTCACCGACGCCGAGGTCGAGGAGCTGCACGCCGAGCCGGTGGCGCGCGCGCTCGCCGAGCAGGGGCTGCTCCGACGGCGCGCGCACGGCTGGTACATCACGTCCGACGCCGCTCCGCACGCGGCGGTGGACATCCGCGGCGGGATCGGGAGCCAGATCGCCATCGTGGACGGTGGCACCGGGCGCATGCTCGGCACCGTCGACGCCGGCCGCGCCCCGTCCACCGCGCACCCCGGTGCGGTGCACATCCATCAGGGCGAATCGTTCGTCGTCGACACACTCGACTTCGACGACGGGCTCGCCGTCGTCCACGCCGAGGACCCCGAATGGTCCACCTCCGCCAGAGAAGTGACCGACATCGTCATCGAGGACGTGCACGAGCACCGCCGCCACGGCGAGGTCGACGTGTCCCTGGTCCAGGTCGAGGTCAGCCACCAGGTGGTCGGCTACCTGCGCCGCCTACCGTCGGGCGAGATTCTCGATTCCGTCGAACTCGACATGCCCGTGCAGCGCCTGCACACCCGAGCGGTCATGTACACCGTCACGCCGGAGCTGCTGCAGCGGTACGGCATCGGGCCGGACCGTACTCCCGGATCCCTGCACGCCGCCGAGCACGCGGCCATCGGGCTGCTCCCCCTCGTCGCCACGTGCGACCGGTGGGACATCGGCGGGGTGTCCACCGCCCTGCACGCGGACACCGGACTTCCGACGGTCTTCGTCTACGACGGGTACGACGGCGGGGCCGGATTCGCCGACCGCGGCCACGCCGTCCTGGCTCAGTGGCTGGACGCCACGCGCGAGGCCATCGACTCGTGCGAGTGCGCGGCGGGCTGCCCGTCGTGCGTGCAGTCCCCCAAGTGCGGCAACGGAAACGATCCTCTGGACAAGGACGGTGCCGTCAAGGTCCTCGACGCCGTGCTCGCCGCGATCGCGGACTGACGTCAGGCGTCGACCGTCGCGGGGTCCCCCAGATCGATCGGCAGCGACGAGAATCCGTGCAGCACACGGGTGTCGCGCTTGACGCCCGCGCCGGCCGACGACAGGTTCGGGAACCGATCGAACAACGTCTTGAGACCGACCTCGCTCTCGGCCCGTGCCAACGCCGCGCCGAGGCAGAAGTGACGGCCGCCGGAGAACGACAGGTGCTTGTTCGCGTTCTCTCGCCCCACGTCGAAGGCGTCGGGGTCGGCGAACACCTTCGGATCCCGGTTCCCGGCCGCGAGAACGCACACCACCAGCGAGCCCGGCTGCAGATCTCGGCCTTCGAGCGTGATGGCGTTCTTCGCCACGCGTGCCGTCATCTGCACGGGCGATTCCAGTCGCAGCATCTCGTCCACCGCGGTCCCCCACAGCGAGGGGTCCTCCTGCAGACGTGCCAGCTGATCGGGGTGCTTGACGAGCAGGTCGATCCCACTGCCGAGAAGGTTGACGGTGGTCTCGAAGCCGGCGGCGAGCACCAGTCCGGCGGTGGCCCGCAGCTCGCGGTCGTCGAGGAAGACCCCGTCCTCGGACGCGGCGATCAACTGGCTCAGCAAATTGTCACCGGGGTTGCGGCGCAGATCGGCGATGTGTCCGGCGAGCCAGGCGTCGAACCCGTCGAGGCCCTGTTCGACCTCACGGAACTGAGTCCAGGTGAGCCCGACGTCGAGACTCGGCGCCGCCAGCTCGCCGAACTCGAGGACCTTCTCGCGATCGGACTCGGGAACGCCGAGGATGTCGCTGATGACCGCGACCGGCAGCTTGGCGCAGTACGCGGACACGATGTCGACCGTCCCGCGACCCTCGGCCACCAGGTCGTCGAGCAGACGGTCGGCGACGTTCTGCACGTTGTCGCGCATCTTGTTCACGGCGCGCACCGTGAACACCGAGGAGACCAGCTTGCGATAGCGGGTGTGCGACGGCGGCTCCACGGACAGCAGCGACGGCGGGGCGAGGGGGTGCAACGCACCGGTGCGGGTGAGGCGCTCGACCGAGCGCAACGGCTTCGGCAGATTCCCGCCGACCACCACGGTGCGGTAATCGTCCGACCGCAGCAGGTCGAAGATCACCCCGTGATCGACGGTCAGATAGGCGACCCGGCCCTTGACCAGCGTCCCCTTCTCTCGAATCTCCCGGTACATTGGCAGCGGGTTCGCCCGCGTCACCGGGTCCGCGATCAGCTTGGCCTGAGGATCGCCGATCTTCACCCCCCGCTTGGCGAACAGTCGAACCACGCCGTGGACCGCCATCCACCGCATCCTCGACCGTGCTTCGTCCTTCACCGTGGCCAGTGCCGACATGCATCCCCCGCATCGTCGTATTGCGCGTGACGGCGTGTCACACGTGTGATGTACCCCATGATGCGTGGTCGCCGTCGCCGGTGTCTACCGTCGTGTCATGTCCTCGCGCCGGATCGCCGCCGTCTTGTGGATCGCCACAACGCTCTACTGGCCGATGCAGGTCGTCGTCTCGCGGTCTTGGTCCACCCCGTACAGCTGGCGTGACGACGTCATCAGTGCGCTCGGCGCGGCCACCTGCACCGACTACTGCTCACCCGATCACGCCCTCATGAACGGCACCTTCGTCGTCGTCGGCGCGCTCACCGCCGGCGGCGCGGCGCTGCTGATGCCGTCGGTCACGGGGATCGCCCGGACCGGACTCGCGCTCGTCGCCGCGTCGGGTGTGGCGACGGTCGCCGTGGGTTTTCTGCCGTTGGACGTCTCTCCGGTACCGCACGCCGTGGCGGCGCAGGTGCACTTCGGGCTCCAGGTGGCGGGAATGCTCGCTCTCGCCGGACCTCTGCGACGCCACCACCGCGGCGCGTACGTCTTCACGCTCGCGAGCGTGGCCGTCGCGGCCGTCGGAGCCGTGGCCTTCGTGACGCCGGGAAACTGGGGTCTCGGTGCGGGCGTGACCGAGCGGTTCGCGCTGGACACCCTGAACGTGTGGACCATCGGCATGGGCGCCCTGATCCTCGGCCGGAGCCGCGCCCGCGTCGGGATCTGAGCCCTCACCCCACCGGCCCCGCCCGCGCTCTCGCCACCGCCTCGCGAGAACCGAAGCGCAGCAACATGATCGGAACACGCACCTCCACCTGCACGTCCCATCCCTCCACTACGCACCCGGCCGTCACGGCCCCCATTCGCTCCGCGGACTCCCGCACCGCCGCGCACCCCGCCTCCTCCCCACTGCGCAGCGCCACCGCCCCCGCCAACGCCGACAGATCCGCCGCGGACTGCGCCTGATGACGCGCCGCGACCGACGCCCCCACCGACACCAGCAGCGCCGTCACCACCACCAACGTCAACGCCACGAACGCCCCCACCACCGACGCCGCACCGCGATCCCCCTCGATCATCGCGGTACGGCATCGGCTGTCGCGGAATCGAACTCGTCGACATCCGGCTCCATCGCCGCGTACGCCACCGCCGACACGTCCACCCCCGGAAGCGGCGCCGGCGACGCCACCCGCACCGTCACCACCCCCTCGCTCACCCCGATCTCGACGCGAGCACCCGGCGGCGCGACCCGGCGGGCCATGTCCTCGGCGGCCCCGTCCCCCACCGCGGACAACCGCGCCCCCTCCCGCGCCGCATCCACACAACGGATGTGCGCCGTGACCGTCATCAGCGCACCCAGACACAGCACGACCACCACCACGATCGACGAGATCGCCAGCGCCGCTTCGACGGTCACCCCACCGCCGTCACCCCTCAGACCTGCGTCTGCAGCGCCCTGTCGATGATCGACGTCAACGCCGACACGATGGAATCGCCCGTCACCACCGTGTACAGCACCGCACCGAACGCCGCGGCCGCGATGGTGCCGATCGCGTACTCCGCCGTGGACATGCCGTCGTCCTCGGTGATCACCATCAACACCCGTGCACCCAGTCGATCGAGTACCTTCATCGCGTTCTCCCCCTTCGTGATTCGCCGAGGACGTTCCCCGACGAAGTGTCGGTGCGGCGGTCACAGGAGACCGCCGCGCAGTACGGTTCCCGCCAGCCCCAGGACCACGGGCACGATGCCCAGGCACACGAAGGCGGGCAGGAAGCAGAGTCCGAGCGGGCCGCTGACCAGTACCCCGGCTCGCTCACCGGCCGCCGCGACGCCGTCCTCGGCGCGCGCACGGTGGTCGCGGGCCGCGTCGGCGACGGCGTCGGCCACGGACGATCCCGATCGAGCGGACCGCCGGACGGTGCGAGCCACCGAGTCGACGACCGGATCGCCCTCCGCCGTCGTCCACGCGGCGTCGGAATCGGCGCCCAAGGACAGCAGGTACCCCGCTCGGCCCAGTGCGCCGGACAACGGCTCGGGCGCGACCGGCGCCACCGCGCGGGCGGCGCGTCCCACGTCGAGACCGGCTCGCAGACACGCCGCGAACAGGTCCAGTGCGCCCGCCACCGCGTGCGGGTCGTTCACCGCCCCGGTCTCGACCACCGTCCCGATCACGCTGACGCACAACCGATTCGGCCTCGCCGGAACAGCCAACGCCGCCAGCGCCAGGAGCACCGCGGCGGCCGTCACGCCGTCACCTTCGCCACGATCGCATCGGTCCAGAGCAGACCTGCGCACGCCAGCGTGACGCCGATCAACAACAACGTGCCGCCCAGCCCGCCGCCGAACAGCACGGCCAACGGCGACGCGCCCATCGCCTGGCCCAGCCCGATGCCCAGCACCGGGAGTGCGGCCAACACGGTCGCCGTAGCCCGGGCGCCCGACAGTGCGGCCTCGGTGCGTCGGGCGAACCGCGCGCGGGATTCGAGGTCGGTCCGCACGGCGTCCATCAGCGCACCGAGTCCCAGTCCGTGCCGTTCGGCGACTCGCCAGACGGCCACCACGCGGTTCCAATGAGGGTCCGGTCCCTCGGCGTCGGACAGCACCCCGCCGAGACGGGCGGTGGCCGCCGCCGCCGCGAACCGATCGCCGACGGGCCCCTGCACCTCGGCGGCCGCGGCTTCGCACGCCGCCGCCGGGTGGGCACCCACCGCCAGTTCGGCGACCATCGTCTCCAGGCCCGCGGCGAGGGACGCCACCGCACGATCGGCATCTCGGCGTCGTCGACGACGGTTCCACCGCACCGTGACGGTTCCGCCCAGCACCGCCGCGGCGGCGGCCACCGGCCACCCGGCCACCGTCGCGAGTCCGACGAGCACCACCGCCGCCGGCATCCACATCGGCACGGGCACCTCGAGGTGCCGGCGCCGGGACGACCGGCCGAGCCGAGAACCCGGCCGGACGGTCGGAGCGACGACGACCGCGAGAGCGACCAGCAGGGCGGTGACGCTCACCGCGACGCCTCCCGCCGGGACAACACGGCATCGAGAACGGCTCGGCCGCGGCCGTTCGGCTCCTCCAGCGTCCACGCCGGGACGATCTCCACGACGCCGCGTCGATCGCGATCGAGCACCCCGATGGACGCGAGCACGCGGCGGCCCGACGACGCCCGTGCGGTGTGCAGCACCACCTGCACCGCCGCGGCGAGTTGGCTGTGCAGCGCCGCGCGGTCCATACCGCCCAGAGCCGCAAGGGCTTCGAGCCGCGCGGGGACCTCCTCCGGCGAGTTGGCGTGGACCGTGCCCGCCCCGCCGTCGTGTCCGGTGTTGAGCGCGGTCAGCAGGTCGACGACCTCCGCGCCGCGCACCTCACCGACGACGATGCGATCGGGCCGCATCCGCAGCGCCTGGCGCACCAGATCACGGACGCCGACGTGCCCCACGCCCTCGACGTTGGCATCGCGCGCCACCAGTTGCACCACGTGCGGATGGTTCGGCGCCAGTTCGGCGGCGTCCTCGACGCAGATGATGCGTTCGCTCGGGTCGACCTCGCCGAGAAGCGCGGCCAGCAACGTCGTCTTCCCGGTCCCGGTGCCGCCCACCACCAGGAACGCGAGACGGGCGGCGACGATACGGCGCAGCAGTGCATCGGCCTCCACCCCGAACGCCCCGGTCGCGGCCAGCGCCGACAACCCCTGCGTCGCCGGTCGGAGCACCCGCAGCGACAGGCACGTCCCGTTCTGGGCCACCGGAGCGAGTACAGCGTGCAAGCGCACTCCGAACGACCCGTGACCGACGCCGGGCAGTCGACCGTCGACCCACGGCCGGGCGTCGTCCAGGCGTCGTCCCGCCGACAAAGCGAGTCGTTGCGCGAGGCGCCGGACGGCGGCTTCGTCCGCGAAGGTCACCGGGGCTCGTCGTAGTCCCGAGCCGCGATCGACCCACACGTCCGACGGCGACGTCACCAGGACGTCGGTGACCCCCGGATCTCGCAGCACCGCCTCGAGCGGCCCCGCGCCGCGGAACTCGGTCTCGAGGACGTGGAGCGCGGCGAGCAGATCGGTGTCCCCGAGCACGCCGCCGGCCTCGCTGCGGACCGCATCGGCCAACATCGTCGCGGTGGGCGCTTCCGCCGCGTCGGCCAGACGTGCCCGCACTCGATCCAGCAGGTCCGTCGACACCCACCCCGTCACGACGCGTCCGCCCGGTCGGCGAGCATTCCGAGCACCGTGCCGGCCGCCCGGGCCAGCGGCGAACGCCGTCGCAGCACCAACCCGTGGCCGTCCACCATCGACTCCACCCTCGGTTCCGCCCGGCACGCCGCCAGGAGGGGAAGCGAGACCATGTCGGCGACATCGGCGGCGGTGAGCCCGGTCGGAGACGGCCCTCGGACGACCACACCGACGTTGGCGTTCCCGGCCGACACCGCGGCGGCCGTGCGCATCGACGCGGCCGCCGCGCGAACGCGGGCCGGAACCACCAGCACCACCAGATCGGCCGCGTCCACGCAGGCCTCACGAGCCTCGCCCGCGCCTCGCGGGGCATCACAGATCACCAGATCCCCACCACGGCGGCCGGATTCGACGACCACGCTCACCGCGAGATCGGACCCGACGCTCGTCTCGCCCCGCCCGGCGGACAGCACGGTCAGTCCGTCTCGACTGGGCAGCGCGTGGTGCAGCGAATCGCTCTCGACGCGCCCGCCGTCGACCACCACCAGATCCGCCCACCGCAGACCGGGTTCCTCCTCCCAGCCGAGCACCAGGTCCAGACCGCCGCCGATCGCGTCGGCATCGACCAGAAGCGTGCGGTGCGAACGGGATCCGACCAGGCCGAGCGCGGACGCGAACAGCGAGGCGCCCGCGCCGCCGCAGCCCCCGATCACCGTCACCACTCCGGCACCCGGCGCCGAGGCGGTGGTCGGTTCGCTCGCGAGCAGACTCACGAGAAGGGACTCGTCGGCGGGCAGGCCCATGACGTGGCGGGTGCCGATCGCGGCGGCGGATCGCCATTCCTCGACACCTGCCGTCCCACGCACCACGACGATCGCGCCGGGGTACGTCCCCCGAGTCGCGACGGCACGAGCCGCGGCGCCGTCGAGCAGGAGGACGGCCGCTCCGTCCCGCGCCGCGCGGTCGGGAGGCGCCGATCGCTCGACGAGCGGGCGCCCGGCCGCGGCGGCGATGCGGCGAACGTGGTCACCGAGGAGCGGGTCGGTGGACACCAGGAGGGCGACATCGCGCCGGTCGTTGATCACGGATCGACTGTGCGGCCCCGCCCGGTTCCCGCACCAGAGCCGAACCCCGAAGCCTGTGGACAACCCGCACCCGGGGACAACTTCTGCACGCGAATCGATTTCGGCGTAGTGCGGTCGGGCGTCGCCGACTCCCGCCGCCGAGGCGTGACGAAATGGTCCGGACATGGGACGACCCCCGCCTGGGGGGGAGGCGGGGGTCGTCGGCGTTCAGCCCCGGGGGGTCGGGCTGAACACGCCCGATCCAAGACCGGGCACCCGAAACTCTACACCCGCGAAGTGTCGTGCTCGCAACTGTCGACCGGGAGATTGTTTTCGGCTTTCAAGCAGGTGAGAGTGCGCAAACGCCGGACTCACCCGGTCCCGACGCCCCCTCGGGCGGACCCGAACCTCGGTCGAGACCGAGCGTGCCGCATACCCTGGAGAGCGTGAGCACTTCCACGGCCTCCGGCCGCACCGCCGCGTTCTTCGACCTCGACAAGACGATCATCGCGAAGTCGTCGACCCTGGCCTTCAGCAAGCCGTTCTTCGATCAGGGGTTGATCAACCGGCGCAGTGTTCTCAAGAGCAGCTACGCCCAGTTCCTGTTCCTGGTCTCCGGAGCCGACCACGATCAGATGGAGCGCATGCGCATCCACATCGCGAACATGTGCACCGGGTGGGACGTGGAGCAGATCCGCGCCATCGTCGCCGAGACGCTGCACGACATCGTCGATCCCCTGGTCTTCGCGGAGGCCGCGGACCTCATCGCCGACCACAAGCTGCGCGGGCACGACGTGATCGTGGTGTCCGCATCGGGCGAAGAGGTGGTGGCTCCGATCGCCGAGGCCCTCGGGGCGGACCACAACACCGCCACCCGCATGGAGGTCGAGGACGGCAAGTACACCGGCAAACTCGCCTTCTACTGCTACGGCCCCGGCAAGGTGGTCGCCATGGAGGAACTCGCCGAGGTCCACGGGTACGACCTGTCGACGTCGTTCGCCTACACCGACTCCATCACCGACCTGCCGATGCTGAAGGCGGTCGGTCACCCGACGGCGGTGAACCCGGATCGAGCGTTGCGCAAGGAAGCCGCCGGCAACGGCTGGCCGATCCTCACGTTCTCGAACCCCGTGTCGCTGCGGGCCCGGTTCCAGACGCCGTCGTCCGGCACCGTCGCCGGCGCGGCGGCGGTCTCGCTCGGCGCGGTCGCGGCCGGTGCCGTCACCTACGCACTGCTACGCAAGCGGCGCTGACCCCGACCGGCCTCCGGCCTGCCCGTTGACCCCGACCGGCCTCCGGCCTGCCCGCTCGCTGAATCGATCAGTCACCCCGCCCCCTTGATGTGAAGCGGATCACAGGGTAGACATACAGGCACGGGACGACGGAAGGCCAAGAGCGATTCGGAAGAGAAGAATCGTTCTCCCGACCGTACTTCCCCAGCACGACCACCGAGTACCCACGCGAGCGAGCCAACTATTGGCTGAAGCGTTGTGGGCCTGCGACAGTCGAGCGAATCGAGCAAGAACTCCGCACCGGTTGTGGACACGAACTCGAGTCGTATCGGACCGATCGCCGAGGCCTCGTGGAGTTCACTCCACCACAACCCACCCTGCACGCTTGGTAGCACGGTAGCTCGTGCTCACGGGCGGCGACGTCGAGGTGAGAACTCGGCAGCGCCGCCCGTACTCATGCGCACACCGGTCAGGTGGCCGCGTCGGCGATGGTGGTCGCCTCCGCCGCGCCGGCCTCGAAAGACCCGCAGCACAACATGACCCAGCTCCCGACGCCCTGCTCGGTGCCCAGCGCGAAACCTTCCGCACCCGATCGGTACGCGGAGATTCTCTTGAACCAGCTGATCTCCGGAACGCCGAGGTTGTGCGGATCGAACCCGCTCGACACCGCCACCAACCGGGACGCGGCGCGGGCCACGACTCCGTCCGCCGTCCCGAACGGCTTCAGCGACAACAGCTCTCCGTGCACCACGGCCGCGAGCACCGGTGCCGCCGCCTTGGTACCACCGGTCACCAGGTCGGCGAGCATCGACAGCCGCTCGGCCACCGCGTCACCCGGGCGGGGGCGGCCGAGCGCGTCCTGACTGTCCACCAGATCCGCAGCGGCGAGAAGGTGCAGCCGGGCGAGCGCCTGCAGCGGCGCGCGCTGCCACACTCCCACCATGATGGGGAGTCCGTCGCCGTCGAGCGCCTGGGCGACGCGCAGCGCACCTGCGAGCAGCGGCGGCGTCGCCTGCCCCTCCTCGGGGAGCGCGGTGTCCGAACCGTCGATCGCCGCCGACGCTCGGGCCGCGCGCACCGAGGCCTCGGCCGCGGTGGCGGGCCACCCGCGGCGGTTCGCCTTGTGCCGATGCACCTCGCCGAGGGCGTCGCGAGCACGGTTCGCCGCGTCGCGGACGCCGGGCAGGTCCAGCAGTGGGGCCAGGGGATCGGCCGCACCGGTTGCAGAAGAACTCACCAGGCGAGGCTAACGCTCGGCCCCGGCCGCCCTTCGCTCGGCGGCCATCAACTCGACCCGCTCCTGCCGGCGAATCGCCTGCTGCGCGGGATCGGGGACGGGCACCGCGGCGAGCAGTCGCTTGGTGTACGGATCGGCCGGCGACCGCAGAATGCGGTCGGTCCGGTCGAACTCCACCAACTTGCCGGCGCTCATCACCGCGATGCGGCGCGCGAGCACCTCGACGACGGCGAGGTCGTGGCTGATGAACAGGCACGCGAAGCCGTACTCACGCTGCAGTTCCTGGAACAGCTCCAGCACCTTGGCCTGCACGGAGACGTCGAGGGCGGACGTGGGTTCGTCGGCGACCAGCAGGTCGGGTTCCAGGGCGAGCGCCCGCGCGATACCGACGCGTTGACGCTGACCGCCGGAGAGCTGGTGGGGGTAGCGGTTGCGCATGTCACGGGACAGGTGCACCTGATCGAGCAGCTCCTCGATCTTCTTGTCGCGCTGGCCCTTGTCCAGATCGGTGTGCAGCAGCATCGGCTCCCCGATGGACTGACCGATGGGCCAGCGAGGGTTCAACGACGAGCCGGGATCCTGGAAGACGATGCCGACCTTGCTGCGCACGGGTCGCAGCTCTCGCGCGGACATCGACGTGATGTCGGTTCCGGCCACGGACAACGATCCGGAGTGCAGCTTCAGCAACCCCACGGCCGCCTTGCCGACGGTCGACTTGCCCGAGCCGGATTCGCCGACCAGGCCCACCACCTCACCGGGTTCGATGGACAGGCTGACCCCGTCGACGGCGCGGAACCCGCCGGTGCGGCGCGAGCCGGGGTACTCGATGACGGCATCGGTGAGCTGGAGCGCGTATCGCACGTCCGGGGTGTCGTCGGTCCCCGCCTGACCGGTCCGCGAACCGAGGTGCGGGACGGACGCCAACAGCTCGCGCGTGTACGGGTGCTCGGGCTTGTTGAAGATCTGATCCGCCGTGCCCTGCTCCACGAACTCGCCGTGGCGCATCACCAGCATGCGGTCGGCCATGTCCGCGACCACGCCCATGTCGTGGGTGATGAGCAGGATGGCTGCGTTGACGCGCTCGCGCAGATCGCGCATGAGTTGCAGGATCTCGGCCTGCACCGTGACGTCGAGAGCGGTGGTCGGCTCGTCGGCGATGAGCACCGACGGTTCCGACGCGAGCGCCTGCGCGATCATCGCGCGCTGGCGCTGCCCGCCCGAGAGCTGGTGCGGGTAGTACTTGACGCGCTTCTCCGGCTCCGGCATCTCCACCATGCGCAGCAACTCGACCACGCGTTCCTTGGCCTGCGCCTTGGTGGCGTCGCTGTGGGCTCGAATGGCCTCGGTGATCTGCCAGCCGATGGTGTACACCGGGTTCAGAGCCGTCATCGGCTCCTGGAAGATCACCGCGATGTCCTTGCCGCGCACCGAGTTCAGCTCCCGGTCCGAGAGCCCGGCGAGCTCACGGCCGTCGAGGGTGATGCTGCCGGAGACGCGGCTGTTGTCGGCCAGCAGTCCCGGTACGGCCATGGCCGTCGTGGACTTGCCGGATCCGGATTCGCCCACGATCGCGAGGACCTCGCCGCGGGCGACCTGGAACGAGACATCCTTGACCGCGGTGCGCCAGGTCTTGTCCACCTCGAAATCGATGGTCAGACCGGACACCTCGAGGATGGCGCCGGTGTGGGCGGCTTTCTCGGGACTCATTGCGTCAGCTCCGTTTCGGGTCGAGCGCGTCGCGCAGCGCATCGCCCATGAGGATGAAGGCCAGGACCGTCACCGACAGGAACGCCGCCGGGAACAGCACCAGGTGCGGAGAGGTCGAGATGTAGTTCTGACCGAGGTTGATCTGCAGCCCCCACGAGATGGCGGGCAGCTGGAGGCCGATGCCGAGGAAGGACAGCGTCGCTTCGGCGGCGATGAACGTACCGACGGCGATGGTGGCGTAGACCAGCACCGGAGCCAGTGCGTTCGGCAGGATGTGTCGCACCAGGATGCGGAACGTGGACGCCCCCAGGGCCTGTGCCGCCTGCACGTACTCGCTCTGCTTGATCGAGATGACCGACGAGCGCACCAGCCTCATGGCGGTCATCCACCCGAAGCTGATCAACGCCAGGGCCACGGTGGTCGCGGTGCGCTCCGGGATCACCGTCAGCAGCACCAGCGCCCCGAGCAGAAGGGGAATGCCGAAGAAGATGTCGGTGAACCGCGCGAGCAGGCTGTCGACGAATCCGCCGAAATAACCGGCCAGTGCGCCGATCAGCACCCCGACGACCAGCACTCCGATCACGGCGAGCAGCCCGATGGTCAGCGAGATCCGCGCGCCGTAGATGACGTTGGCGTAGTAGTCGCACCCCTGCAGGTCGGTCCCGAACCAGTGCACCGAACTCGGCGAGAGCCGGGTGTCGGTGAGATCGCACGCCCGGGGATCGATGCCGCGGGCGAACAGCTGGGGGAACACGGCCATGACCACGAGCACGACCGTGATGACGGAGCCGAACCAGAAGAAGACGCTGCGGCGCAGCTTCTTCCAGGCGTTGCCCCACAGGGAGGCCTGACCGACGAGCTCGACGGCGTCGTCCGTTTCGACGTTCGATTTGGGATCCATGCCACTCACTCGTATCTGATCCGAGGGTCGAGGAACGCGTAGAGCACGTCCACGACCAGGTTGAAGAAGATGTAGAAGAACACCATCATCGTCACGATGCCGACCACCACGGCGCCTTCCTGTCGCTGGACCGCGTCGAAGATCGCGCGGCCGAGCCCCGGGAGGTTGAACACCGACTCCGTCACGATGGCCCCGCCCAGCAGAGAACCGATGTCCGCGCCGATGAAGGTGACGACGGGGATCATGCTGTTGCGCAGCGCATGCCGCGTGACGATGCGTCGGTGGCCTACGCCCTTCGCTCGCGCCGTGCGGATGTAGTCCGCCGCCATGGCCTCGGCGACCGCCGAGCGGGTGAGCCGGGCAACGTAGGCCATGGACAGCGAGGCCAGCACGAGTCCGGGAAGCAGGTAGCTGTACCAGCCGTCGCTGATGCCGGCGATGGGGAACAGGTCCAATTTGAAGCCGAACACGTACTGCGCGACGAAGCCGAAGACGAACACGGGCACCGACACCAGCAGGGTCGTCGAGACCAGAACCAGGTTGTCGAAGAACGAGTTTCGACGCAGCCCGGCGAGCACACCGGCGGTGATGCCGATGATCGCCTCGAAGACGATGGCCACGATGGTCAGTCGTACCGTGACCGGCAGCCGCTGCGAGATCGTGTCGAGCACGGGCCGTCCGGAGAAGTCGGTGCCGAAATCGCCCTGCAGCAGGCCGCCGACGTACTTGGCGTACTGCAGGAAGAAGGGATCGTCGAGGTTGTACTGCGCTCGCAGCTGCGCCACGACGGCGGGGGCAAGCGGGCGATCGCCCGCGAGCGCGCGAATGGGGTCACCCGGCAGGGCGTAGACCATGGCGAAGATGAGGAACGAGGCGCCGATCAGGACCGGGATGGTCAACAGCAATCGGCGCGTGATGTAGCGACCCACTGGGTTCTCCTAGAGCAAGCAGAACGACCGGGAACGGTGGGGGCTGCCTGTGAGAACAGGCCGCCCCCACCGTTGTTCGATCAGTTGACCGTGACGTCCGCGACCTCGATGTCACCGAACAGGTCGATCGTGACGTTGTCGACCCGGTCGCTCCACACAGCCTGGTTCAGACCGTAGAAGAGGGGCGTGGCCGGCAGGTCACGGATCAAGATGTCCTCGGCCTGCTGGTACAGCTCGGTCGCCTCGTCGACGGACGCGGAGTTGTTGCCGGCCGACAGGGCGGCGTCGAACTCCGGGTTGTTGTAGAACGTGACGTTCGAGCCCGCCGGCGGCGTGGCGGCGGTGCTGTACAGCGGCGAGAGGAAGTTGTAGATCGACGGGTAGTCCATAACCCAGCCGGACCGGAACGGCCCGGTCATGCCCTGCTCGTCCTGCAGGGGCAGGTACTGAGCGAACTGCAGGTCACCGCGGAGCGCGTACTCGACCCCGAGGTTGGTGCGCAGCTGGTTACCGACGGCCGTCATCCACGAGTCGTGTCCCGCACCGGCGTTGAACCAGAGGTCCACGGGCTGCGAGCGATCGAACCCGGCCTCGTCGAGTAGCTGGTTCGCCTGATCGACGTTCAGCTCGCACTTGGTTCCGCACGCACCCTCGCGGTAGCCGTCCACGACGGGCGAGCCGAAGGAGTCGGCGGGGGTGCGGGTGTCGGTGAAGATCGCCGTGGTGATGGCCTGACGGTCGATGGCCATGGAGAACGCCTCGCGCACACGCGGATCCTCGAACCGAGGATCGTAGGTCGGGAAGCCCAGCGAGGTGATGTCGGGGCGGGGGCGCTCGCCGTACCGGTCACCGAACTGATCGCGAGCCGTGGCCCACGCGTCTTCCGGCAGGTCCAGCATCACGTCCAGGCCGCCGGCCTGGACGTCGGTGTAGCCGGTGGCCAGCTCGGTGTAGACCTTGTATTCCACACCCGCCGCCTGGGCCGGGTTGTCACCCGAGTAGTCCTCGTAGCGGGTCAGCGTGAAGCCCTGGCCCTCTACGTAGTCCTCGTTGGCCTGGAACGGGCCGTTGCCGATGGGACGGCGACCGAAGGCGTCGGGATCGGTGTAGAAGGCCTCGGGCAGCGGCGAGAAGGCCGAGTAGCCGAGGGTGATCGGGTAGATGGCGAACGGCTCGTTCAGCTCGACCTCGATGGTGGTCTCGTCGACCGCCGTCAATCCGGACATCTCGGTGGCCGCGGGCTCCGCGCCCTCCTCGGCCTGCAGCTGGTCGTAGCCGACGACGTTCTCGAAGAAGTACGACCCACCGAAGGCATTGGTGCTCAGCGCGGTGTAGTTCCACGCGTTGACGTACGACTCGGCGTTCACCGGCGTGCCGTCGTGGAACGTCCAATCGGGCTTGAGCGTGATGGTCCAGTTGATCTCGTCGTCCGACTCGACCGACTCGGCGACGCCGTCGAACTCGACCTCGCTGGTCTCGTCGTTGTACGTCACCAACGGCGTGAAGAGCGCCTTGAGAATCCGGTTTCCCTGGTTCTCGGTGGTGTTACCCGGAACCAACGGGTTCTCCGGATCCGTGACGTAGAGGCTGTAGGTGCCCTCCGTCGCGGAAGAGCCACCTCCTCCACCACAGGCCGCGAGCACGCCGATGGCCAGAAAGCCCACCGACGCGACCGCAAGTGCGCGCTTGTTCCTCAAAGTCGTGTCCTCCATAGGTACCCACGGACCAGGGTCGACTGGTCGCGCGGTGTTCGGTGAGCCACAGGCGATGACCGGTGTGACTCGGTAATTCGGTTGACTGTAGACACACTCCGGCGTCGTGTCGGCGACTCCCCCGAATTCCCCGTCGTTGGAATTCTTCACGAAACGGCCCCGTAACCTGACGGGACTGGACCTCACCGGTCGGACAGCCTGATGAGAAGGGGTTTCGTCCGGTTCGCGCCACCCATCGCAGCAGCACACCGCCCGTCGCATCCGATCAACCGGTCGGCGCACAGTCCGGGGTTGCACCTCACTGCAACGGTGCGGCGGCGGTCACACGTGACTACCCTCACAACGGCATCAGTCGGCCAGAAGTGAAAGAAGGCGCGTACTCCATGACCGAGACAGTGACAGGCAGCGAGACCTCGACCGGCAGCGAGTCCGAGCACCCGGTGTCGTACCCCCCGTCGACGGATTTCGTGGCGCAGGCCAACGCCGGCGCGGAGCTCTACGAGGCCGCGTCGACCGACCGGCTCGCCTTCTGGGCGGAGCAGGCCTCCCGCCTGCACTGGCACACCCCGTTCGACGAGGTGCTCGACTGGTCCGACGCTCCCGTCGCCAAGTGGTTCGTCGGCGGCAAGCTCAACGTCGCGTACAACTGCGTCGACCGGCACGTCCTCGAGGGCCGCGGCGACCAGGTCGCCATCCACTGGGAGGGCGAGCCCGGCGACAGCCGCAGCCTCACCTTCTCGGACCTGTTGGCCGAGGTCAGCCGCGCGGCCAACGCCTTCACCGAACTCGGCCTGGTGGCCGGCGACCGCGTCGCCATCTACATGCCGATGGTCCCCGAGGCCATCGTCGCGATGCTCGCCTGCGCCCGGCTCGGCCTCACGCACAGCGTCGTCTTCGCCGGCTTCTCCTCCACCGCTCTGCGCTCGCGCATCGACGACGCGCAGGCCAAGCTCGTGGTGACCACGGACGGTCAGTGGCGTCGCGGCAAGGCCGCCTCGCTCAAGGCGTCGGTCGACGAGGCCGTGGACGGGGCCGAGAGCATCGAGCACGTCCTGGTGGTCAAGCGCACCGACATCGAGGTCGAGTGGACCGAGGGCCGCGACCTGTGGTGGCACGAGAGCGTCGGCACGGCCTCCGCCGAGCACGAGGCGGAAGCCTTCGACTCCGAGCACCCGCTCTTCATCCTCTACACCTCCGGCACCACCGGGAAGCCGAAGGGCATCATCCACACCTCGGGTGGCTACTTGACGCAGACCGCGTACACGCACCACTACGTCTTCGACCACAAGCAGGGCAAGGACGTCTACTGGTGCACCGCCGACATCGGCTGGGTCACCGGACACTCCTACATCGTCTACGGCCCGCTGGCCAACGGCGCGACGCAGGTGGTCTACGAGGGCACGCCCAACTCGCCCGACGAGCACCGCCACTGGAACATCGTCGAGAAGTACGGCGTCTCCATCTACTACACGGCACCGACGCTGGTCCGCACGTTCATGAAGTGGGGCCGCGAGATCCCCGACGCCCACGATCTGTCCTCGATCCGCCTGCTCGGCAGCGTCGGCGAGCCCATCAACCCCGAGGCCTGGCGCTGGTTCCGGGACGTCATCGGCGGCGGCACCGCGCCGATCGTGGACACCTGGTGGCAGACCGAGACCGGCGCCATCATGGTCTCCCCGCTGCCCGGCGTGACCCACACCAAGCCCGGCTCGGCCCAGACGCCGCTGCCCGGTATCTCGGCGATGATCGTGGACGACGACGCCAAGCCGCTCGGCGCGGGCGGCAACGGCTACCTGGTTCTCGACGAGCCGTGGCCGTCCATGCTCCGCGGCATCTGGGGCGACATGGACCGGTACAAGGACACCTACTGGTCCCGCTACGCCACCGAGGGCTGGTACTTCGCCGGCGACGGCGCCCGCTTCGACGACGACGGCGACCTCTGGGTCCTCGGCCGCGTCGACGACGTCATGAACGTCTCCGGTCACCGCATCTCCACCTCCGAGGTGGAATCCGCACTGGTCACGCACCCCGGTGTCGCGGAGGCGGCCGTCGTGGGCGCCGCCGACGAGACCACCGGACAGGGCATCGTCGCCTTCGTGATCCTGCGCGGCGGCATCGAGAACACCGGAGACGACCTCATCGCCGAACTCAAGGCGCAGGTGTCGAAGGAGATCTCGCCGATCGCCAAGCCGCGGCAGGTCACCATCGTTCCCGAGCTTCCCAAGACCCGGTCCGGCAAGATCATGCGTCGCCTGCTGCGCGACGTGGCCGAGGGCCGCGATCTGGGCGACACGTCGACGCTGGTCGATCCGGCCGTGTTCGACGCGATCAAGAACGCCGGGAAGTAGGCCCACCGGTAGACACCGGAGCGGGCGCCCTCGATTCGTCGAGGGCGCCCGCTCTCGTGTGTCACCGGCGGCCGCTCGCGGGGCGGCGGGGCGAGAGCACCACCCTCGCGGCGATAGGCTGAGCGCCGACCGGGTAAAGACCTAAGGTGTACGACGACACGACGGCAAGTAAAAGGGGATCGCAGTGAGCAGCAGCCGAGGCACCAACGAGGGTCGGGGCATCGACGCACCCGCCGGTATCTCCTCGATCCCTCTGACCGACGTCGAGGACCACAACCCTGCGTCGGCGAGTATCGGCACCCTGGTCAAGGACGCCACCGCGCAGGTGTCCACCCTCATTCGCGCCGAGGTCGAGCTGGCCAAGGCCGAGGTCACCGGCGAGGTCAAGAAGGGGCTGCAGGGCAGCCTCATGTTCGTCCTCGCCCTGGCCGTCCTGATCTTCAGCTCGTTCTTCTTCTTCTTCTTCCTCGCGGAGCTGCTCAACATCTGGCTCTCGCGTTGGCTCGCCTTCCTCATCGTCTTCCTGATCATGGTGGCCCTGGCCGCGGCACTGGCGTTCCTCGGATATCTCCGGGTGAAGAAACTGCGCAAGCCCGAGAAGACCATCGACTCGCTCAAGGCGAGCGCGTCCGTGCTCCCGGGCAAGGGCGACGATTCCGAGAAGTCACTGGACCCGTCGAAGATTCGCAACACTCTCTCGACCTGAGCGGTCGATCGGTTCGAGAAAGCGGTTCGCACGTTCCATGGCTGCACCAGATCCGTCCACGGTCCGCTACGACGGACCGTGGTATCACCGCGACGTCCGCGCCAACGGCATCCGGTTCCACGTCGCCGAGGTCCGGCCTGCCGGGGGCGGACGCGACACCGAGGCACCCCTGGTCCTGCTTCTTCACGGATTCGCCGACCTGTGGTGGTCGTGGCGCCACCAACTCACCGCCCTCGGTGAGCAGGGTTTCCATGCCGTGGCCGTCGACCTCCGCGGCTACGGCGACAGCGACAAACCCCCGCGTGGCTACGACGGCTGGACCCTCGCCGGCGACGTCGCCGGCCTGGTCCGCGCCCTCGGCCATGCCGAGGGACACCTCGTCGGTCACGCCGACGGCGGGTTGGTCTGCTGGGCCACCGCGGTCCTGCACCCCCGGTTGGTCGCCTCGATCACGTTGCTCGCCTCCCCGCATCCCCTCGCTCTGCGGCGAGCGGCCGTCCGCCACCGCGATCAGCGGTCCGCACTGCTCCCGACGTTCCTGCGCTACCAGCTTCCCCGGCTTCCCGAACGCGCACTGACCCGCGATCACGGCGCCGAGGTGGAACGTCTTCTGCGCGAGCGTTCCTCGGAAGCGTGGCAACGCACGTCCGAGTTCGACGAGGTGGCCACGCGTCTGCGCTCGGCCATCACCGTCCCCAACGTGGCCCACAGCGTCCTGGAGTACCAGCGCTGGGCGTTCCGCAGCCAGTTCCGCACCGACGGTCGCAAGTTCATGGCCACCGTCGACAGGCCCGTCGACGTACCGGCCCTGCAGATCCTCGGCGGCGCCGATCCGTACGTGCTGCCCTCGACCGGCAGCCGCGACGTGACGTGGGCACCGCGCATCGTCGAGAGAACGCTGCCGGGCGCCGGTCACTACGTCCACCAGGAACAGCCCGCGGCGGTGACGGACCTACTCGTCGACCACCTGCGCCGACGCTGAACCGTTCGGACCGGAGTACGGATCGACGAGACCGTCGGTGAGGTGCGCCTCGAGGTCGATGCGCACACGTCCGGACGGCGGCGGCGTGCCCCGACCGAACCGCCGCACCGCGGCCGCCACCGACGCCCCGCCGAGTGCGACGTCGCTGCCGAGTTGCGGCCACGTCGACAGCGTCGTTCCGATCTCCGGCAACGACGCCGCCATGCGCGCGGTGATCTTGTCGAAGCCGAGCAGTCGGCCGGCGAGCGACCCCTTCTCCGCCGGGCTCATGGACGCCACCGCGTCGGCGTCGATGTCCCCGAGCAGACCGTGGAACAGCGGCCGGTCGCGATCGAGGTCGAACCGCTCGATGTCGAGCACCCCGCCGTCGCTGGTCTCCATGATCACCGGGATGCCCCGACGCCGGGCGTGCTCGCGCACGGAGACCTTCGCGTCGATCGAATCGCATTCCTCGATCACGATGTCCAACCCGTCCAGGAACGCGTCTACGGTCGACGCGTCGATCCCGGTCTGCTGAGCGATCACCGAAAGATAGGGATCGAGCTCCGCGATGCGCCGGGCGGCGAGGATCGCCTTGTTCACGCCGAGATCGAACACCGTCGCCGGGACCCGGTTGAGGTTGGACAGATCCAGCTCGTCGAAGTCCACGAGGCGCAGCTCGCCGCACAGACCCTCGAGGGCCAGCGTGTGGGCCACGGCGTGCCCGACGCTGAGACCCACCACGCCGATCCGAGTTCGTCCCGACGCGTCCTGCTCGTCCGCGGTGATCTTGTTGCGGTTGCGGTCGAGCCGTAGTCGCCGGAACCCCCGGGGGCCGAGGACCCGGACCATGGACCGGCGCCACGGGTAGTGCACCCAGCGCGGCGATTCGTTCAGCAGGTCCTCGTCCGGCGTCGGCAACAGTGCCGCGAGCGAGGCACGCTGCTCGTCCGTGGTGTCGAGAACCTCGACCACGCCCGGGGACGAGAGCAATCGCGTCGCCTCGGCGTCGTCGGCGGGAACGGACGGATCGAACACGTGGTGCAGCCGGGCGTCGGGCACGTCGGAACTCTCCTGGATCGAGGGATGCGGGGCGAGGGCGGTGGTTCAGTTCTCGGACTCGACGCGGCTGTCGGCGGACGAGGTGAGGGGCGGCCACACCACGACGTCCTCGTAGGCGTACGCCACGCGGTCGCGTCCACCGGTCTTGGCGGCGTACAGCGCGCGGTCCGCAGCGTACGTCAGCCGGTCCAGCGTCGCCTCGACGTCCGGGGACTCGGCGGAAGACCCGCCGGACTCGACGCCGGCGCGCGCGACACCGATGCTCACGGTCACGTCGCAGGCCGCACGCACACTCTGCAGAATCAACTCCTCGAGTCCCGCGATGGACACCGTGGTCCCGAACACCAGGAACTCCTCGCCGCCGAGCCGAGCCAGGACCGCGTCGTCGGGAACGACCGACGCGATGGCGTCGGCGACGTCGGTGAGGACCTCGTCACCCGCCGCGTGGCCCCGGGTGTCGTTGACCGACTTGAAGTGATCGACGTCGACCAGCGCGACCACCACCGCTCTTCCGGCCGACGACGCGTCGTCGAGCATGGTCTTCACACGAGGCAGCATCCCGCGCCGGTTGAGGAGACCGGTCAGCGGATCGGTGTTGGCGAGGGTCTCGAGTCGCCCCGTCACGGCCTCGAGCGACGTGCGCATGATCGCGATGAGAATCGCGGGCACCACGACGGTGGTGACCGCGGCACCCGCCGCGACGAACCGCACCGCGCCGTCCGCACCGTCGATGGACAACGCGGTCGCGAGAACGACGCCACCAACGGTGAGCGCGACGGTCACCCGGCGCGGCGATCCGGACGCGGCGATGGCGGGAACGGCGGCGAGCATGGCGGTCACCGCGCGCGATCCCGACGGGTCGGCGATGAGGTACGCGGACGTCGCGACACCGAGCATGCCGCCGGCACCGAGAATTGCGAACTGCGTCTCCGACAGCACTCCCGCGTGCAGGGTCACCCCGACGGTGACGAGGGTGAAGACGACGATGACCCCGAGGACGGGCAGCGTGCCCTCGCGCAGGAACGCCGGCTGCAGGAGCGCGATGAGCATCAGCGGCAGGGCCCCGGAGGCGCTGGCCATCACGGCTTTCGACCGAGTGTCGAAGCGACGAGCGATCACCGCGGCCGACCTCTCGTGTCCGTCCGGCTCAACTCCGGAGCCCGGTATCGGCGAATGTCACCGGGGAGCCGAATACCCCCGGGGGGAATCGGCGACCTGGACGCGCCCGTGTACCGATCACCGTTGTTTCCCCCCGTGCGCCGACATGACGTGTACGTCACCCCGGCGTACACGCGCAACGCTACTAGCCCGCGCCGACATCGTGCGCGTCGGAGGCACAGTCGTCAGGCGACACACGAACCGGTACCGACACGTTCCCCGCTTCGGGTCCCCGACGCCACTTCTTCGGCGACTTCCGCGGCCGTGAGGACGAATCCGGTATCCGAATTGTCGACGGCCGCACCGAAAACCACACCCAGGACCCGACCCGACGCGTCGACCAACGGCCCACCGGAATTGCCCTGACGGATCGATCCGCGCACGGTGTACACCTCACGATTCACCGTCCCGGCCTTGTAGATGTCCGGTCCCGTGAGGTTCAGCGTCTCGCGCACCCGCGCCGCGGAGGCGGTGTACGGACCACCGCCGGGGTAGCCGAGCACCAGGGCGTCGGCGCCGGGCTCGGCCGGTTCCGGGGCGAAATCGAGGACGCGCGCCTCGAGTCCGGGAACACGCAGCACCGCCACGTCGATCGTCGGGTCGAACAACACCACCTCGGCGTCGAGAGTTCCGGTGAGCGTGTCCACGGCCACGGACGAGGTGCCCGCCACCACGTGGGCGTTGGTGATGACCGACTCGGGGCCCACGACGAATCCCGATCCCTCGAGCGCGCGCTGGCAACTCTGCGCGATACCGCGGATTCTCAGCACGCTGCCGGCCAGATCCTGTGCCACCGGAGACGCGAGCACGCTGGCGTCGGGTTCGGCGACCTCGGCGACCGGGGTGCGGCCGAACGGTCCGATGACGTCGGGCAGACCGGAGGTGTCGAGCAGCGCGGAGAACTCGTTGGGGACCTGCCGCACCCATTCCGGCGCCACGTCGTCCACGGTGGACAGCACGGTGGAACCACGCACCGCCGCCGCGATCTGAGGTTGGGAGGAGGTGGTGAGCGGGATCGCGAGCAGCCACGCGGCCACGAGCACCGCGACGGCCTGCAACCCGGCGCCGATCACGCTGTCCACCGAGCGGGCGACCGGACTGTGCATGCCGCTGCGCAGCGCGCGGCCGAGCACCATGCCCGCCACCTCGCCGATGATGACCATCAGCACGATGAGAAGGATGCCGACCAGGATTCGGGTCCGGCCTTCCTCGACCTGGGTGAGCACCCGCGGCGCGAGCAGAATCCCGGCGACCGCGCCGAGGACCACGCCGAAGAACGCCAGTCCCGACGCCACCGCGCCCTGTCGCCATCCCGACGACGCCGCCAGCAGAGCGACCAGACCGATGCCGATGTCCAGCCACAGAGAGGACGTCATGGGTGAAGCTCCGATCCGACGGCGGCCAGCGAGGTCTCGAGATCGCGGATGTCGTCGGTGTTCCACCCGCCGGCCCATCCCGCGCCCGCCAGAATGCCCGAGAGCACGCCGGCGGTGAAACCCCACACCAACATGTCGCGCACGGCGAACGCCGGACCCTGGTAGCCGAGGGGGTGACGGACGACGAACCGATTGCCGGGATCGACGAGTTCGGCGACGGGCACCGCGAGCACGCGCTCGGTCTCGGCGGTGTCCACCACCGCCACCTCGCTGGGGGTGTGCCAGTAGGCGAGGACCGGGGTGACCTCGAATCCGGACGGGGGAACGTAGATGGAGTCGAAGGTGGTGAGCGGCTGCACTCCGTCGAGCGCCACGCCCGTCTCCTCCTGTGCCTCTCGCAACGCGGTGCCGACCGGGCCGTCGTCACCGGGGTCGGCCGCCCCACCGGGGAACGAGACCTGACCGCGGTGCTGACGCATCGACGACGACCGCTGCGTCAACAGAACCGTCGCGTCGTCGGGGAGCACGGGGCTCGCCGCGTCGCCCCCGAACAGGATCAGCACGGCCGCGGGACGCCCGACCACGCCGTCGGGCGCGTGCCGGTCGATCACCGGGTTGTCCGCGCCGTCCTCGACACCGCGAGAGGCGGCGAGGTCGGTGAGCCACGGCGGAACCGGCCGTGAGGAAACCATCATGCGTCCACTCCGAGATTCGTTCGCACCGCGTCGGCGACGTCCTCGACGGACCGGAACGGTTGGGGCAGTACCCGAGCGATGCTTCCATCGGCCGCCACGAGGACCGACACGGGGAGCACGGGAGGGGCCCCGACGGCCGCCGCGATGCGACCGGTTCCGGTCTGCACACCCGGCAACTGCACGTCGTAGTCGGCGAGGCGGGCCAGGGCGTTGCCCTCCCGCGGATCCTCGTGGGCGGTGATCACCGTGATCGAGTCGCCCGCGCGCTCCGCGTACTGCTGCAGGAAGGGCAGCTCCTCGGCGCACGGTTCGCACCAGTACGCCCACAGGTTGATCAGGGCGGGTCGACCGGCCAGCGACGCGGCCAGATCGACGGGTGCGCCGGTCGCCAGACAGGTCGCGCTCACCCCGGCCAGTACCGAGTCGCCGGGCGCGGCCTCACCGAGGTCCGGGCACGGCTGCAGCGCGGCGGCGTCGCGCACCGGGGCGAGTTCGGCGTCGCTCGCCGCCGCGGGAGCGGACGTCCCCTGTGCGTCGCGCAGATCCTGGAAGCTGCTCGGCGAGGTCGCGTCGTCCCCGCGCGGCCAGATCGCGACCACCAGGGCCACCACGACTACGAGGGCGGCGAGCGACCACCGGGCCGAGGCCGACGGCGTCACGCCTCGACCCCCGCGATCGTCAGGATGTGGTCGCGCTCCGGTCCGCGCACGAGGGCGGCGGCCGCCACCGGGTCCGTCGGGCCGAGCCCGTACGACGGACAGTCCTTCGCGAGGATGCACACCCCGCACGCGGGCTTGCGGGAATGGCAGACCCGACGGCCGTGGAAGATCACCCGGTGCGAGAGCAGGGTCCAGTCGCGCCGCTCGATCAGCGCTCCGGTCGCGTGCTCGACCTTCACCGGATCCTCCTCGGCGGTCCACGCCCAGCGGCGCACCAGCCGCCCGAAGTGCGTGTCGACGGTGATGCCCGGGATGTCGAACGCGTTTCCCAGGACCACGTTGGCGGTCTTGCGACCGATGCCCGGGAGGAGCACGAGCTCGGCCAACGTGGCGGGAACCTCACCGTCGTGCTTCTCGAGCAATGCGCGCCCGAGTCCGATGAGCGAGTTCGTCTTGTTGCGGTAGAAGCCCGTGGAGCGGACGTACTCCTCGAGTTCGGTGCGGTCCGCCTCGGCGTAGTCGCGGGCGGAGCGGTAGCGGGCGAAGAGCGCCGGGGTGGTCTCGTTGACGCGCTTGTCGGTGCACTGCGCGGACAGGATGGTCGCGACCGCCAACTCCAGCGGCGTGGTGAAGTCCAGTTCGCAGTAGACGTGAGGGAACACCTCCCCCAGACGACGGTGCATCCGGCGGGCTCGACGGGTGAGCGCCAGCGGCGTCTCGGTCCGCATCCGCACGTGGGAGGGCTCCGCGCCAGTCTTCTGCACCCCATGACTCTACGGAACCCGTGGGGCGGGTCGGTCCGTCCGACACCCGAACGGCGACCCGCTCGAGTTCGTTTCGAGACTTCGACAGTGTTTACTCCTCGGTATGCAAGCACTCGCTGTGATCCTGTTTCCGGTCTTGCTGATGCTGTTCGCGCTGGCCATCGAGCGGTTCGAGGCACGGTTGAACCGCGCCGGCGTTCGGGAACAAGAAGTGCAGGAATTCCTCGACGCGGCCGACAGCTCCGAGGTCGCGACCCTGGCCACCGAGGGCTTTCCCAACGCTCTCGCCCGCTTCCGCAGTCGGCGTCGCCGCGGCGGAGAGGTTCTCGACGAAGACGTCGCGATGCTCGACGATCGCGCGCGACGCGCCAGCTGACACCGAGGAATTCACCACCGGATCGTCCTGCGGTTTCCACCGGGGTTCCGTCGCGGGATCCGACACTTCGGACCCGATCGTGGCTGCGATCACTCACCGGGCGCATCCGCGACGTAGACTCCCCTCGGTACCAGGGAACGGCGACTCATCTCACAGGTGACGTCGGCGATATCCCAGAATTTTTCTCAGCCCAGAAGTTTTATCAGCGAGGAGTGCACGTGGACGAGGTTCTGGCACGGGCCGGCATCTTCCAGGGAGTCGAGCCGTCGGCAGTATCGGCGCTCACGAAACAGTTGCAGCCGGTGGACTTCCCGCGCGGCCACGTCGTGTTCAACGAGGGCGAGCCGGGTGATCGGCTCTACATCATCGTGACCGGCAAGGTGAAGCTCGGACGACGCTCCCCCGACGGTCGGGAGAACCTCCTGACCATCATGGGTCCGTCCGACATGTTCGGTGAGCTCTCCATCTTCGATCCCGGCCCCCGCACCTCGACCGCCACCACGGTCACCGAAGTTCGGGCCGTCAGCATGGACCGCGAAGCGCTCAAGGCGTGGATCGACCAGCGCCCCGAGATTGCCGAGCAGTTGCTCCGCGTCCTCGCGCGCCGCCTGCGTCGGACCAACAACAGCCTCGCGGACCTCATCTTCACCGACGTCCCCGGACGTGTGGCCAAGGCTCTGCTGCAGCTCGCACAGCGTTTCGGCACCCAGGAAGCCGGATCCCTGCGCGTCACGCACGACCTGACGCAGGAAGAGATCGCGCAGCTCGTCGGTGCTTCACGTGAAACAGTGAACAAGGCGCTCGCCGACTTCGCGCACCGCGGGTGGCTGCGGCTCGAGGGCAAGAGCGTGCTGATCTCCGACTCGGAGCGATTGGCGCGTCGAGCGCGCTGATCTTCGGGTGTACCGAGCGGGCCGCTCGGTGGTGAGCGGGTCCTGCAGGGGCCGCACACCACCGAGCGGCCCGCTCGTTCTCGCGTCCGGCCGGGCCGCTCAGCCCCGCAGATAGTCCAGCTGCGCCTTCACGGACATCCGCGCCGCCGGCCACAACTTCTTGTCCACGTCGGCGTAGACGTGGCGCACCACCTTCAGCGGTGACGCATCCTCGCCCAGAACCTCGAGTGCCTCGCGCACCTGCTGCAGACGTTCCTCGCGATGCGCGCGGTAGGCGCGGGCGATGGCGGCGGTGTCCGGCTGATCGGGTCCGTGGCCGGGGAGCGCGATGCGACCCGCGCCGATCTCGGCCAACCGGTCCAGCGAGGACAGGTAGTCGGCGAGGCTGCCGTCCTTCCCGTCGAGCACGCTGCTTCCCGCGCCCAGGACGGTGTCGCCGGTGAGCACCGCATCGTCCATCACGAAGCTCACCGAATCCGCCGTGTGACCGGGCGTCGCGAGCACGGTCACCTCGAGCCCGGCCACGGAGATCACCTCGCCGTCGGTCAACGGCGCCGCCTCGCCGCGACGATGAGCCTCGGTCACCGCACGCACGGGCGCCCCGGTGCGGCGGTGGATCCGGGCGATTCCGCCGGTGTGATCGTGGTGGCGGTGGGTGATCAGCACCAGCGCCACCCGACCGACGTCCACCACCCGGTCGATGTGCGCGCGACTGCGCGGACCGGGGTCGACCACCACGATCTCGTCGCTCCCCGGCGCTCGCAGGATCCAGGTGTTGGTGCCGTCGAGCGTCATCTTGCCGGGGTTCTCGGCGAGCAGTACCGACGCCGTCGGCGTGACCTCGCGGAGCTGGGCGTAGGCGGGGTGAGTCGGTGCCATCGGCCCACCATGCCACGCGGCCGTCTACGCTCGCACGATGAGGTCTGCGCGGTGAAGTTCGGCGTCGTGGGTGCGGGTCCCTGGGCACGGCAGGCGTCGCTCCCGGCGCTGATCGCGCACCCCGAGGCGGACCTGGTGGGGATCTGGGCTAGGCGTCCGGAGGCCGCCGCCGACGCAGCTCCGGGGATACGCGTGTTCGACGACGTCGAGGAGCTGTTCGATGCCGTCGACGCCGTCGCGTTCGCGGTTCCTCCGGACGTGCAGTCCGAACTCGCGACGCGGGCGGTACGCGCGAAAAAGCATGTGCTGCTGGACAAGCCGATCGCGGCGGACCTGGCGGCGGCGCAGGCTCTGGTCGACGAGATCGACGCCGCCGGGGTGGGATCGATGGTCACTCTCACCCGACGCTTCGCGCCCGAGACCCGACGCTTTCTCGACGCGGTGACCGCCGGAGACTTCTCGACGGCCTCTGCGAGTTGGTTGTCGGGTGCGTTGCTGGGCGGCGACTTCGCCGGGTCGACCTGGCGGCAGGAGGGCGGGGCGTTGATGGACGTCGGTCCGCACGTGTTCGACCTGATCGACGCCGCACTCGGCCCCATCGTCGGCGTAGCGTCGGCACACCGTGCCGCGGCGTCGGACACGTGGTCCATCACGCTCGCGCACGCAGGCGACCGGCGCAGTCAGATCACGCTCTCGATGCGCACCCCGGTTCGGCCGTCGGTGTTGCGCGTGGCCGTCAGCGGGGAATCCGGACTCGTGGAGTTGTCGGATCGCACCACCGGGCCCGACGTCTGTTACGGAGTGCTGCTGACCGAGTTCCTCGACTCGGTGCGCGAGGGCACCCGGCACGCCTGCTCGGCGCACCGGGGCCTCGAACTGCAGCGGGTCATCGAGTGGTGCCAGGACGAACTGGAGCCCTGACTCAGGCCGTCAGCTCGACGATCATCTCGACCTCGACGGGTGCGCCGAGAGGCAGTTCCGCGACTCCGACGGCCGATCGCGCGTGGATCCCGGCGTCGCCGAACACCTCGCCCAGGAAGTTCGACGCACCGTTGATCACTCCCGGCTGACCGGTGAATCCCGGTGCGGAAGCCACGAATCCGACGACCTTGACGATGCGCGCGACGGAATCGAGCCCCACCAGCGCGTCGATGGCGGCGAGCGCGTTGAGGGCGCAGATCCGCGCTGCCTCGGTGGCGTCCTCGGCGGACACCTCCGCGCCGACCTTGCCCTCGGCCGTCAGCTTCCCGTCCACGAACGGCAACTGCCCCGAAGTGAAGACGTGATCACCGGAACGAACCGCCGGAACGTAGGAGGCCACGGGCGGAACGACCGAGGGCAGTTCGATTCCGAGGTCGGCCAACGCCTGCCGCGGAGACGGCACGTCAGCCCTTGGGACGCTTGAAGTACGCGACGAGCTGCTCGCCGGTGGGTCCCTGAAGGACCGTCACCAGCTCCCAGCCGTCCGACCCGAAGTTGTCGAGGATCGTCTTGGTGTTGTGGATCAACAGCGGTGCCGTGAGGTACTCCCACGTGGTCGATGCGCTCATGGGCGCCAGCCTATAGGCAGTGGCCGCCGCCGCGAGGCCCGGACTCGTCGCCCGCTTCGGGAATCGTCGTCCGGGGAACAGGACAGAAGTGGCTCTATATTCTCGAGGAGTGTCAGTGACCGAAGATTCGGAGGCGGGGCCCTCGCAGCTCCGCGAGGGATGGCCGGCGGAAGCCGATGCCGCGCGCGTGCATTTCGTGTCGGGAAAGGGCGGCACCGGGAAGTCGACGGTCGCGGCCGCCCTGGCCCTCGCACTCGCCGCCGGCGGCCGGAACGTGCTGCTCGTCGAGGTCGAGGGTCGTCAGACCATCGCGCAGATGTTCGACGTACCCGCCCTGGACCCGGTCGAGACCCGAGTGGCGTCCGCCGAGGGCGGTGGACAGGTCCACGCACTCGCCATCGACCTCGAGACCGCCTTCCTGGAATACCTCGACATGTTCTACAACCTGGGGTTCGCGGGCCGCGCCATGCGCAAGGTCGGCGCGGTGGAGTTCGCCACCACCATCGCTCCGGGTCTGCGGGACGTCCTGCTCACCGGCAAGGTCAAGGAGTGCGCCATTCGCGTCGACTCCCGCGGCGCACGGGTGTACGACGAGATCGTCGTCGACTCGCCGCCGACCGGCCGCATCGGCAGCTTCCTGGACGTCACCACCGCGATGCGCGACCTCGCCAAGAGCGGACCCATCCGGTCGCAGAGCGAGGGTGTGGTGCGGCTGCTGCACTCCGAGCAGACCCTGGTGCACCTGGTGACGCTGCTCGAAGCCCTGCCGGTGCAGGAAACCTCCGATGCCGCAGCGGAATTGCAGAAACTCGACATCCGGCTCGGCACCGTGATCGTGAACCGCGCCGACACCTCGTTCCTCCCCGAGGCGGCACTTGCCGACGCGGCCGAGGGGCGCCTGGACGCTCCCGCCATCGAACAAGCGTTGGCGGACAGTGGAATCACGCTGTCGGAGGACGATTTCGCCGGGTTGCTGACCGAATCCATCGAACACGCGTCGACTCTGCAGGCGCAGCGGGACAGCGCGAGGCATCTGCAGACGCTGCAGATGTCGCGGTTGACGCTCCCCACGCTGCCCGACGGCATGGACCTCGGCGGCATCTACGAACTCGCGCAGCATCTCACGGAACAGGGCGTTCGATGAGTATCGTTCCCACACTGGACATCTCGGCCATCATCGACAGTCCCGATTCCAAGATCGTCGTGTGCTGCGGCTCCGGCGGAGTCGGCAAGACCACCACCGCCGCGTCGATGGCGTTGCGGGCGGCCGAGAACGGTCGCAAGGTCGTCGTTCTCACCATCGACCCGGCCCGGCGCCTTGCGCAGGCCCTCGGCGTGGGTGAACTGGACAACTCACCGCAGCCGGTGGAGCTCGGACCGAACGCGACGGGCGAGCTGCACGCGATGATGCTCAACATGCGGCGCACGTTCGACGAGATGGTCCTCGAGCACTCGACGCCGGAGAAGGCCGAGCAGATCTTCGCCAACTCCTTCTATCAGACCGTCGCGTCGTCGTTCTCGGGCACGCAGGAGTACATGGCGATGGAGAAGCTCGGCCAACTCGCGCAGAGCGGGGACTGGGATCTGGTGGTGGTGGACACGCCTCCCTCGCGCAACGCACTCGACTTTCTCGACGCACCCCAGCGCCTCGGGTCCTTCCTCGACGGCCGCATGATCAAGCTGCTCATGGCGCCGGGCCGCGGCATCGGCCGCGTGATGACCAGCGCGTTCAGCCTTGCCATGCGCGGCGTCTCGGCGATCGTGGGCAGCCAGATGCTCTCGGACGCCTCGGTTTTCGTGCAGTCGCTGGATCAGATGTTCGGTGGTTTCCGCGAGCGGGCTCGGCACACGTACGAGCTGCTGCGCCAGGACGGGACCCACTTCGTGGTGGTCTCCGCCGCCGAGCCCGACGCGTTGCGCGAGGCGTCGTACTTCGTCGATCGCCTGTCCGAGGACGGCATGCCGCTGGCCGGTCTGGTCCTGAACCGCACGCACCCCACCCTCAGCTCGCTGGGCGCGGACCACGCGAGCACGGCCGCGGATCACCTCGAGAAGAAGGGCGACGCGGCGTCGGATCTGGCGGCCGGGGTCCTGCGCGCCCACGCCCATCGGGCGATCACGGCGAAGCGCGAACTCGGACTGCTGCGACGCTTCACCGCCGCGCACCCGCGAGTACCGGTGGTCGGTGTTCCGTCCCTGCCGTTCGAGGTGTCCGATCTCGACGCGCTGCGCGCGGTGGCCGATCAGCTCACCGACAAGGCCTGACCTCGCAACGCGATCGCGGTCCCGCTCGGTGACTCACCGAGGGGACCGCGATCGCGTCGACGTTCGGGTGTCAGACCGCCGACTGGTGCTGACGCTGGTTCTCGAAGAACTCGGACCAGGAGTCGACCTCCGGGTGCTGCTTGATGAGAGCGCGGCGCTGACGCTCCGTCATGCCGCCCCACACACCGAACTCGACCCGGTTGTCGAGAGCGTCGGCTCCGCACTGCATGAGCACCGGGCAGTGGCGGCAGATGGTGGCGGCCTTGCGCTGTGCTGCTCCTCGTACGAACAGCTGATCCGGGTCGACCCCGCGGCAACGCGCCTGCGACACCCACGCGATCCGCGCTTCGGCCTCCCCGCTGGCGGGCGTGCTGTTCGTCGTCGTCACTGACTGCATCCGTTGACCCCTTACGTCGGCGAACGCCGGTTTTCGTGGCGTTCCGGGCCACCTCCGACCGGCGTACGACGTGCACACCGAGCTGAGGAGCGCCCCACTAACCGAAGTGATTGTTAGCTGAATCACATCGTCTCGTTCAATGTAGGGGAAAGGCCCCGAACGAAGCAAGGCGGGACCCCCGATTTCTGGTACGACCGTGCGGTGATCGGCGTTTTCCCAGTTCAGAGGCCTGTCGGCGGGGGATCTCCGCACCGAGTTCCACATCTGCGGCCACACCGACCGCGCCACGTAGTCTGTAAACGTGTCGTTCGCCAAAACTGTCGCCAAACTCGCCGGCTGCTCCGCGCTCGCCGGAGCCCTGCTCGCCGGAGTGATGTTTCCGCTCGCCGGTGGATTCGGCTACGCCTCCAACCGCGCCGCGGACACCGTGGACAACGTCTCGGCCGAACTGGTGGAGGGCACCGTCCCCGCCGTCTCCACGATGGTGGACGCCGCCGGTAACCCCATCGCCTGGCTGTACGAGCAGCGACGGTTCGAGGTGCCGAGCGAGCAGATCTCCAACGAGATGAAGCTGGCCATCGTCTCCATCGAGGATCGACGATTCGCCGAGCACGACGGCGTCGACTGGCAGGGCACCGTGCGCGCGTTCCTCACCAACACCACCAGCGGTCAGGTGGAGCAGGGTGCGTCGACGCTCGATCAGCAGTACGTGAAGAACTACCAACTGCTCGTCGTCGCCAAGACGGACGCGGAGCGACGCGCTGCGATCGAGACGACCCCGGCTCGCAAGATCCGAGAGATCCGCATGGCCCTCACCCTGGATCAGCGACTGACCAAGGACGAGATCCTCACCCGCTACCTGAACCTGGTGCCGTTCGGTAACTCGTCGTACGGAATCCAGGACGCCGCCCAGACCTACTTCGGCATCGACGCCAGTGAGCTGAACCTGACGCAATCCGCGATGCTCGCGGGCATGGTGCAGTCCAGCTCGGCGCTGAACCCGTACACCAACGAGGAAGGCGTCACCGCTCGTCGCAACGTCGTCCTCGACACGATGATCGAGAACATCCCCGAGCGCGCCGAGGAGATCGCCGCGGCGAAGGCCGAGCCCCTGGGCGTTCTGCCGGAACCGAACTCGCTGCCCCGAGGCTGCATCTCGGCCGGTGACCGCGGCTTCTTCTGCGACTACGCCCTGGAGTACCTCGCCGAGGCGGGCATCAGCAAGGAACAGATCGACGAGGGCGGTTACCTCATCCGCACCACCCTCGACCCCCGTGTCCAGGACTCCACGGACGCCGCACTCGTCGGCAATTCCAATCCCGACGTCGACGGTGTCGCCACGGTCATGAACGTCGTCCAGCCCGGTCAGGACTCGCACCGCATCCTCGCGATGGGATCGAGCCGCCAGTACGGCCTGGACGGCGAGGCGAACGAAACCGTCCAGCCTCAGCCGTATTCCCTGGTGGGCAGCGGCGCGGGCTCGATCTTCAAGGTCTTCACCACTGCGGCGGCCATGGAGCAGGGGCTCGGCACCAACGCAGTGCTGCAGGTACCCAACCGCGTCGAGGTCCGTGGACTCGGTGACGGCGGCGCGCGGGGCTGCCCGCCGCAGACGTACTGCGTGACCAACGCGGGCAACTACCCGCCGCAGCTGTCGGTCTCCGACGCGCTCGCCCAGTCCCCCAACACCACGTTCATCCAGATGATCGAGTCCGTGGGCGTCGCTCCCGTCGTCGACATGTCGGTTCGCCTCGGACTGCGCTCCTACGCGCAGCCCGGCTCCGCCGGCAACGGCACGGACCAGTCCCTCGCGGACTTCCAGAAGGAAGCCAGCCTCGGATCGTTCACGCTGGGCCCGACGTACGTGAACCCGCTCGAGCTCTCCAACGTGGCCGCGACGCTCGCGTCGGGTGGGGTGTGGTGCCCGCCGACCCCCATCGACAGCGTCTTCGACCGTGAGGGAAAGCAGATCCCCATCACGCAGCAGGCGTGCGAGCAGGTCGTCGAGCCCGGGCTCGCCAACACGCTGTCCGTCGCGATGAGCAAGGACGACCAGGCCGGCGGCACCTCCGCCGCCGCCGCGTCGACCGTCGGGTGGACGCTGCCGATGTCCGGCAAGACCGGAACCACCGAGTCCAACCGGTCGTCGGGCTTCCTCGGATTCACCAACCGGTACGCCGCTGCGGCCTACACCTACGGTGATTCGCCGACGCCCAGCGAGATCTGCTCGTTCCCGCTGCGTTCCTGCAGTTCCGGCAACCTGTTCGGCGGCAACGAGCCCGCTCGGACCTGGTTCGACGCCATCTCGCCCATCGCGACGGACTTCGGAGACATCACGCTGCCGCCGGAGGATCCTCGCTACGTGCGGGGTTCGGCCAACGGCCAGGTTCCCGACGTGATCGGCCTGAACCAGAACTCCGCGACCTCGCAGATCCAGGCCGCCGGGTTCCGCGTCCAGGTCCGCGACACCGCGTCGTCCCAGACCCGCGGAACCGTGGTGAGCACGTCACCGGGTGGATCCGCGATCCCCGGATCCACCGTCACGATCTTCATCAGTGACGGATCGGTACGGAATGCGCCGGCACCGACGCCGCAGATCCAGCTCCCCGAATTGCCCCCGGGTATCACCCTTCCGGCGATACCCGGGCTGACCGCGCCGCCGAACTAGAGCTAGAGGCGGGCCTTGACGGCCGCGGAGATCCGCGTGCCGTCGGCCCGCCCGGCGGCGATCGTCGTGGCCGCCTTCATGACCTGGCCCATCTGCCGCATCGCGGGGCGTTCGCCGATCTCCTCGGCGACCTGCGCGATCGCGGTGTCGGCCACGTCGGCCAGTTCCGCGTCGGTGAGCGGGGTCGGCAGGTACTCGTCGATGATCTGCGCCTCGGCCCGCTCGTTCGCGGCCAGTTCCCCACGACCGTTCTGGGTGTAGATCTCGGCGGACTCGCCGCGCTTCTTGGATTCCTTGGCCAGAACCTTCACCACGTCGTCGTCGGTGAGGTCGTGTGCGGCCTTGCCGGAGACCCGCTCGGTCTGCACCGCTGCGAGCAGCATGCGCAGCGTTCCCGTCCGGAGCTTGTCCTTCGCCTTCATCGACGCGGTGAGGTCGGCCCGCAGGCGCTTTTCCATGTCTGAGTTCTCGGTCATGCCGAAAACGGTATCGTCGTGAGGGTGTCCGGCAAATCTGCGTCCTCAGTCACGTCCGCGATCGCCTCGGTGAGTTCGTCGCTGACTCCGGGAAGAGTCGCGGCCGCCGCCGCCGGTTCGGCCCTCGCCGGCATCACCTACGCCACCACCATCGAACGGAACGCGTTCGCCCTCCGGGAGGCGACGCTGCCGGTGCTGGCCCCCGGTTCGTCCACGTTGCGGGTGCTGCACGTGAGCGATCTGCACATGATGCCGAACCAGCGACTCAAGCAGAACTGGGTACGCGAGCTCGATCGGCTGGAGCCGGACCTGGTGGTGAACACCGGTGACAATCTGTCCCACCAGCGTTCCGTGCCCGCCGTCGTGCAGTCGCTCGACGCGCTGCTGGCCCGGCCCGGACTCTTCGTGTTCGGATCCAACGACTACTTCGCACCGGTCGCCAAGAACCCGCTGAAGTACTTCTCGAAGAATCACGAGAAGGTGCACGGCGAGCCGCTTCCGTGGCAGGACCTGCGCGCCGCGTTCTCCGAGCGAGGCTGGCTGGACGTCACCCACACCCGTCGCGAGCTGGAGGTGGGCGGTGTGCGCATCGCCACCGCCGGCGTCGACGATCCGCATCTGTTGCGCGACCGGTACGAGACCATCGCCGGAGCCCCGAATCCGGTGGCCGACGTCAGCATCGGCATCACCCACTCCCCCGAACCTCGCGTTCTCGACCGGTTCGCGGACGACGGATACGATCTGGTGCTCGCCGGGCACACCCACGGCGGACAGATGTGCCTGCCGTTCTACGGTGCGCTGGTCACCAACTGCGAGCTCGACCGCTCCCGCGTCAAGGGTGCGTCGCGGTGGGGAGCGCACACCCGGTTGCACGTCTCGGCCGGACTCGGCACGTCCCCGTACGCGCCGTACCGCTTCTGCTGCCGGCCCGAGGCCACCCTGCTCACGCTGGTCCCCACCACCGGCAAGCCCCCGCGCGCCTCCGATCAGGGCGTTTCGCGTTCCGAAGCATCCGTACGATAGAGTAAGGATCGCTGCCCGGGAGGGCAGTTCGTCATCACGGGGTGTGGCGCAGCTTGGTAGCGCGCTTCGTTCGGGACGAAGAGGTCGTGGGTTCGAATCCCGCCACCCCGACTCGTGGTTGAGACACGAAAGAGACCCTGGACCGGGATGCCGGTCCAGGGTTTTTCTCTTTCCGTACCTACCATGTTCGTATGGTTCGCTCTCGGATCTTTCTCGTCCTGCTCGCGTCGACGGCGGTGCTCGGCCTGGCCGGTTGCTCCGACGGTCCCCCGGCGACGTTCGAGGGGCTGACCGCCGACCAACGGGTGTACGACACCACCGGCGACTCCCTCGACGCCGCCGAGACCGACGCTCTGGAACGACGTCTCGCGGCGCTGAACACCGACACCGGCGCCGACGTGGTGGCCTACGTCCGCGACCTCGACGCCGATTCGGACGACACGCTCGAGCAGGTCGAGTCCCTGCACGGGCAGTGGGCGACGGCCGCCGGCATCGACCCGGACACCGCCGGCGCCATCCTGATCAACCGGGAACCCGGCACCGACGACGAGGCCCGCGCCGGAATCTTCGTCGGCACCACCTTCGACCAGGGCAACGTCCCCGGGGACGAGCAGGAAGCGATCGTCGACGACGCGCTGATCCCGCCGCTGCGCGACGGTGATGTCGCGGGCAGCCTGACCGCCGGCATCGACCGGCTGGAATCGTCGATCGTGAACGGCCCGCCGGTGACCGCCGTCGACGAGTTCGCGGCCGGTCCCGGCTCGACGTGGCTGCCGTGGGCGGGGGTGGTCACGATGCTCGTCGGTCTCGGCGCCGTGGCGGTGATCTTCCGCAGGCGCGCGACGCCCACGGTGTCCAAGCAGTCCCCGACGATCCATCGCCCGGACCACCGCACCGACGCCGCGATCGGCACCACCCTCGTCCACCGCACCTTCGTGGCCGGTGCGATGCCGGCGACGGTGCTCTCGCTCGCGGCCGCCGACGCACTGGCCCTCGAACCGGAGGACAAGGCCGTGCGCGTTCGCCTCCTCGACGAGAGCAAGGTGCGCGGAGAGATCCAGCGATCGGTGTGGGACACGCTCACCGAACACGCCGAGGACGGTGTGGTGGACAGCGCGGGGCTGACGAAGGTCGCGGCCGGGACCGGCGCGACGAAGAACGTCGTGGACGCGCGGATGCGCGCCGACGGATGGCTGGCCGAGGGCACGGCGGCGCCGCGAGCGACGATGGCGATACTCGGCATCCTGGGCGGTGTCGCCATGGTGGGCGGCGGCATCGTCGCGGCCTCGGGCGCGCCGCTCATGGTGGTCACGGCCGTACTCGGTTTCGCGCTTCTCGTGACCGGCGTTCTGTGCTCGGCCATGTACTCGCGGTTCTCCGTCGCCGGCCGGGACGCGGCGCGCCCCTGGGAGGCGTACCGAGACGGGCTGAAGGAGGCGGCGAAGGACGAGTCCGATCCGGTCGATCTGGACGATGCGTTGCCGGACATCGTGGCGCTCGGGCTGGGCGGGGCGTACCGGAAACAGCTGGAGAAGGCCACGGATCCGTCGAGCGGTACTCCGTTGCGCGCCTTCACCTCTCCCACCGGAGCGGATGCGACCGTGCTGAACTGGGTGATGTTCTCCACGATCTTCACCGCCACGAACAGCAGTTCCGGCGGCACCGTCTCCGGTGGCAGCACGGGAGGTGGAGGCGCCGCGGGGAGTACGTGACGCGCTACCGGTGTCGGTGCGCGGCCGGTGTCGGTGCGCGGCCGGTGTCGGTGCGCGGCGATCCGCACACCTTCCATCGCTCCGCACCCCTTGCTGCATGCTGCGGTCGGTGCGAACGTTCGACAACCCGTGCGGATCTACCTCTCGTCCGGAACGGCGATGATCTGATCCGCCCGCTCCGCGCACGACGCCACCAGATCGGCGTTCGCCATGTCCACCGTGTGGACCCATGCCTCGGCGTCGGGTGCCGATCGACCGTTCTCGCGGTGCCGTGAGATCAACCGCTCCACGCGCACGTCGGCCGGCACATCGAGATACCAGACCGCGTCGAGGTGGCTGCGCACCTGGTCCCAGCCCGGCTCGTCGAGCAGCAGGTAGTTGCCCTCGGTCAGCACGATGGGGGTGATGTGCGGGACGGCGATCGCTCCGGCTTCGGCCGCCTCGATGTCGCGTCGGAACCGCGGGGCGTACACCACTTCCTCCGTGTGGGTCCGCAGACGATCCAGCAGGTTCACGTATCCGGCGACGTCGAACGTGTCCGGCGCACCCTTGCGTTCCCGACGCCCCAGGCGGTCGAGTTCCTCGTCCGCGAGGTGAAATCCGTCCATTCCCACCACCACGGCGTCGGGCGCGAGCGCGTCGGCCAGCAGCGCGCAGAACGTGGACTTGCCCGCTCCGGGTGGACCGGTGATGCCGATGACGCGGCGCGTGTCGAGATCCACGCGCAGTTCGGCGGCGAACCGCCCGACCGTCTCGGCGATCGTGCTCACCCGTGCGCCTCGAGCGATGCGCTCACGGCGCACGGGCGCGGCACTACGCCGACCGCAGCTTCTCGAGCAGCGGCCCCGCTGCCTCGGCGAGGAACTGCTCCTGCGACGCGTCGCCGACCTGCACGAGCGCGACGTCGGTGAAGCCGGCCTCCCAGTAGGGACGCACCTTCTCCACGATCGCGTCGAGATCCGGTCCGCAGGCGATGGTCTCGGCCACGTCCTCCTCGCGGACGAACTGCGTGGCTCCGGCGAAACCGGCCGTCGTCGGCAGGTCCGCGTTGACGGCCCAGCCGCCGGCGAACCAGCGGAACTGATCACGGGCGGTGGCGACGGCCGCATCGCGATCGGGTCCCCAGCAGATGGGGATCTGTCCGATCTTCTTCGACGGGGCGCCGCCGCTGCTCGCACGGGCGTCGTCCCACCCCTGCACCAGATCCGCCTTCGGCTCCGTGGCGATGAGGTGATCGCCGAGCGGGGCGAAACGGGCGATCGACTTCTCACCGGACACGGCGATGCCGATCTCGAGCGGTGTCTCGGGAACGTCCCACAGCCGAGCGGAGTCGACCCGGAAGTGCTTGCCCTCCCACGTGATCAGGTCGCCGGACTGGAGCTCGCGGATGATCGTGACGGCTTCCTCGAACATGTCCTGACGCTTGGCCACCGAGGGCCATCCTTCGCCGACGACGTGCTCGTTGAGGTTCTCTCCGGTGCCGAGACCGAGGGTGAAGCGACCGTCGGCGAGGATCTGCATCGTCGCCGCCTTCTGCGCGACGACCGCCGGGTGGTACCGGATGATGGGGCACGTCACGTACGTGTACAGGTCGACGGTGCTGGTGGCGTGCGCGACCGCGCCGAGCATCGACCACGCGTACGACGCGTGCCCCTGCGAGGACAACCACGGCGAGTAGTGATCGCTCGACACCTCGAAGTCGAACCCCACCGCCTCGGCCTGCACGGCGTAGTTCACGAGCTGCTTGGGGCCGCTCTGCTCGGTCATCAGGGTGTATCCGAAACGAGTCATGCTGTGTGCCTTCCGGGCTGGGCTGGAACTAGATGGTGGCGACCGAGCCGGAGTCGACCCGGTAGTTCGATCCGTTGACGAAGCTGGCGCGATCCGAGCACAGGAACGTGATGACGGACGCGACCTCCTCGGGAGTTCCGCGGCGACCGAGCTCCATGAACGGGCGATCTTCCTTCAGGAAGCTCTCGATGGCCTCGTCACGGTCGGTGCCCCGCGACTCGGCCCGCTTGTCCATCATCGCGTCGGTCATGGGGGTGTGGATGAAGGCGGGCGAGACCGCGTTCACCAGAACGCCTTCCGAGGCGTAGGTCTTGGACAGACCCTTCACCAGGGACAGAATTCCGGCCTTGGCGGCGCAGTACGGCAGCTCGTCGATGTACGGCTGCTCGGCGTCCTCGGAGGCGAGGAGAACCACCCGCGCCCATCCCGTGGCACGAAGATCGGGCAGGAACGCGCGCACCACGCGCACCGGTCCCAGGAGATCGATCTCGATGGTCTTCGACCACCCCTCGTCGTCGATCTCGTCGAACATGCCCTGGGCGCCGGTCACTCCCGCGCTGTTCACCAGGATGTCGACACCGCCGAGCGCCTCGACGGCCTTGGTGTGCAGCGTGTCCACGGCCGCGGGGTCGGTGACGTCGGCGGCGATCGCGGTGACCGAGCCGGTCTTCGCGTCGAGCTTGCCCGCGGCCTCGTTCAGCGAGTCCTCGTCGAGGTCGCTGACGACCACGTGCACGCCCTCGTCGAGGAGCATCTGTGCGGTGCACCAGCCGATGCCCGAGTCGGCGCCGGTGATGACGGCCTTCTTGCCGGTGATTCCGAGATCCATTGCGTTACTCCGATGTTCGAGTGCGCGACCGCACGGTCACGCTGAGGTGCGATCGTCCGACAGGTCGTCGGACGAGGTGGGGTGGGCGGACGTTCGGTCGTGACCCGACGCCAGGGTCAGCGCCGCGTTGATCAGGGCGAGATGACTCAATCCCTGCGGGAAGTTCCCCAGGTGCGTCTCGGTGCCGGAGTCGGATTCCCTGGTGGGATCGATCATCTCGGCGAACAGTCCGACATCGTTGCCCGTGGTGACGAGCCGATCCATGATGTCGCGGGCCTCGTCCTCGCGACCGACGGCGGTGAGAGCGGAGACCACCCAGAACGAGCACGCCACGAACGTGCCCTCCACCATCTGCATGCCCGAGTAGCGATACAGGTGATCACCCGATCCCAATTCCGAGCGCAGAGCGTCGATGGTGGACGACATCCGGTCGTCGTCCGTGCACGGACTTCCTGCGTGCAGGAGTACGGAGGCGTCCAGTTCGGTGGATCCGGGGTACCAGACGTAGGCCTGACGGTCCTCGGACCAGCAGTGGGTCTCGATCCACTCGGCGATGCCGTCCCGCTCGACCTTCCACCGATCGGCGACGCCGGGAATCTGTCCCTGCTCCGCGAGGTGCACGGCGCGGTCCAGAGCCTGCCAGCACCCCATCTTGGACGACGTGTAGTGCTGCTCGTCGGGCAGTTCCCACAGCCCGGCGTCGCGGCTACGCCAGATGTCGCAGGTGGTGTCGGCAATCTCGGCGAGAAGGCGACCGGTGGGGGCGTCGAGGATGTTGCCGGCGTCGACGTAGAGGGAGACGATGTCGAACAGATCGCCGAAGATGCCCTGCTGCAACTGGGTTGCGGCGTCGTTGCCGTTGACGACCGGTCCGATACCGCGCCAACCGGGCACGTCCGCCACCGTGCTGCCGCCGGGAATTTCGCCGCCGAGGGTGTAGAACACCTGGGTCAGTTGATCGTTCGCGCGCACCACGCGCAGCAGCCAGGCGACGGCGGCGTGCACTTCCTCGCGCAGACCGAACCGGATGAGGGCCTTGAGGGTGTAGGCGGTGTCGCGGACCCAGGCGTACCGGTAGTCCCAGTTCTTTCCGCCCGCCCACCGCTCCGGCAGCGAGGTGGTGGCCGCGGCGGCGATCGACCCGGCGGGACTGAACAGCAACAACTTCAGCGCCAGCGCGCTGCGGTGCACCTCGTCGCTCCACGGCCCGTCGTAGTTGAAGACCGTCGACCAGGTCTGCCAGTTGGCGATGGTGCGGTCGATGCCCGCGTCGACTTCCTCCGGCACCGGAAGGAACAGCGGCTCGACCTCGGTACCCACGACGCCGATCAGCGAGCGCGACTGCGGGCTGGTGGTGAAGCGGCCGCCGATGCTGCGATCACGCTTGTCGACGTCGTCGGCGTTCAGAGTGCGCACACCGAGGGTGACGCCGTCGATGCGCAGGACCGTGCCGTGGACCGTGTCGTACGCCCACGGTGAGGCCGTGCCCAGAGCCGTACCGGGTTCCACCGACCACTCCATGTCGACGGTCCCGGACACTCCCTCGACCCGGCGGGCGAGCTCGGTCCACGGAAGTCGGCCCGCGACACCGGTATTGAGCGAATCGGTCACCCGAACGACGCCCGTGTCCGTCGTGAAGGTCGTGATGAGCACGTTGGTGCCCTCGCTGTACTGCCGCGTGGTGGTGAAGTCCGCGGCGGGATTCATCGTGATGAAGCCGCCGGCCTCGGCGTCGAGGATCGCGGCGAACACCGGCGGGGAATCGAGATTGGGTATCGGTAACCAGTCGATGCGGCCGTCGTTGGCGACCAGCGCCACCGTCCGGCCGTCGCCGATGGCGGCGTAGTTCTCGATGCCGGTATAGCCGTCTGTTCTCATGCCGAGAACACGATCGCGGGGGAATGACTCACCCCGGACGGCTACCCGTACCCCGAGCTCGACAAACGGCGCCCGATCCCGCCGAGACCACCGTCACCGCACGCGCCGATGCCGCGCCCGGAAGATCTCGGGCGCGGCATCGGCGTTTCTGCGTTTCTGCGGTTCTACGGTCCTGCGGCGGAACTAGACGCGAGCGGCCTCGTCGGCCGGGTCGTCGACCGCACCGGCACCGGTGGTGGGGGCGGTGTCGCCCTGACCCGCGCGAACACCCTCCTCGACCTTCGCGCCGATCTCGGCGTCGACGTTCGTCCAGTACTGGAACACACGCTGCAGCACGTCCTCGGACACGCCGTTGAGGGCGTGGCCGACGATGTTGCCGACCAGACGCTCGCGCTGTGCGTCGTCCATGACCTCGCGGACCAGGTCACCGGCCTGGCCGAAGTCCCCGTCCTTGGGATGCTGGACGTAGCCGGTGCGCACGAAGCGGGGTTCGAAGTCCCAGGCGCCGTCGTCGCCGTACCGGTTGCTGTCGGCAGCGGGGCCACCGTACGAGTTCGGGGCGTAGACCGGGGTCTCGGGGCTGTTGAAGTGGTAGTTCATCGCCCCCTCCTTGGAGTAGGAGTTGATCTCCGACTTCGCCCGGTTGACCGGCAGCTGCGCGTAGTTGGCGCCGATGCGGTAGCGGTGCGCGTCCGCGTAGCTGAAGATGCGGCCGAGCAGCATCTTGTCCGGGCTGGCGCCGATTCCGGGAACCAGGTTCGACGGCTCGAACGAGCTCTGCTCGATCTGCGCGTGGAAGTTCTCCGGGTTGCGGTTCAGCGTCATCTTGCCGACCTCGATCAACGGGTAGTCCTTCTGGGACCAGACCTTGGTGAGGTCGAACGGGTTGTAGTCGTAGGTCTCCGCGTCGTCGTACGGCATGATCTGGACCTTGAGGGTCCAGGACGGGAAGTCACCGTTCTTGATCGACCCGAACAGGTCCTGCCGGTGGTGATCCGGCGACGTGCCGGCCAACTCGTCGGCCTTCTCCTGGGTCAGGAACTCGATGCCCTGGTCGGTCTTGAAGTGGAACTTCACCCAGCTCTTGGTGCCGTCGGCGGCGATGAGCTGGTAGGTGTGCGAACCGAAACCGTCCATGTGGCGGAACGACTTCGGGATTCCGCGGTCACCCATGAGCCAGGTCACCTGGTGAGCGGACTCGGGCGAGAGCGTCCAGAAATCCCACTGCATGTTGTTGTCACGCAGACCGGAATCCGGCATGCGCTTCTGGCTGCGGATGAAGTCCTGGAACTTGAGGGGATCCTTGACGAAGAAGATCGGCGTGTTGTTGCCGACCATGTCCCAGTTGCCCTCGGTCGTGTAGAACTTCAGCGAGAATCCGCGCGGGTCACGCCAGGTGTCGGGACTTCCCTGCTCGCCGGCCACGGTGGAGAAGCGGGCCAGCATGTCGGTCTTGGCACCCGGCTGCAACACCGCGGCCTTGGTGTACTTCGAGATGTCACCGGTGACCTCGAACGTGCCGAACGCGCCCGCGCCCTTGGCATGAACGACGCGCTCGGGAACCCGCTCGCGGTTGAACTGCGCCATCTTCTCGATGAGGTAGTGATCGTGCAGCAGGATCGGGCCCTGCGTGCCCGCGGTGAGCGAGAACTCGTCGCTGGGGACCGGAACGCCGGCGTTGTTGGTGGTGGGCCTCGGCTGGGTCATGGTGTGAATCTGCCTCCTCGGCGTCACGGGTCTCTCGGGTGCTGCTGGGGTGCAGTCGTCGACCTCGATGTGCTGGGGTTGCCCAGAATCGGGACAACGCACACATCGGGCCGATCCGAAGACCGTGACGCGATGATCCGAGTCTGCCACTAATCTGGACTGTGTCAAGAAAAGCCGAAGCGTCGTGCGGTGTCCCAACCGGACAATTACCGCATTGTGGTGCACCGACAAGCCGGTCGCAGCGGTCGCGAAGATGTGCCACTCTGTGTCCGCGCCGACGCTTCCGTGGTCGGCTCGGACCGTTTCCGGGGGGAACATCGTCATGCGTCGTCGATCCACTGTTCGTACGCTCGTTCGTCGGGCCACGCTCGTGTTCACGGTGACCGCCGCCGCCGCGGCGCTGCTGCCGGCGACCGCGCAGGCCGCGCCCGTCGCTCCCGCCACCGTGCTCGGATCGATCGACGACGGACCCGGACGGTTCTCCGTCTTCCGCACGGTCGACAGCGGTCTTCGGCCGACCGACGCCGACAACGCCGGCTGCGCCGAGCACTGGGGCGGCCCTCCCCGTTCCCTCACCGTGGTCGAACGGCTCGACGCCCGGCTGTACACCTTCGACTCCAGCTCGAGCACCGGGTTCCTGACCGATCCCACCGCGAACGACGTGGGCCCCATCTACGTCTGCAACGTCCCGGCGCTCGACGGCCAGGCCTTTCTCGGTCAGTGGGGCCGGATGACCGCCCCGGGGCTGGGTGAGGTGACGATGAACGGTCCGTGCGGCATCGAGTTCTACATCGGCGAACCCGGCCGCGGCGCCGTCGACTGTGTGCTTCGCCTCGATCCGAACGACAGCGGAGTCACCGGCGGAGTGGCGACCAGCAATTCGGTCGTCAACCCGGCGAGACTGCCCGACGGGCGCACCGGCTCCGTGTGGACGATGTACACGACGGGCGAGGCCGACGCGCCGGTCGATGCACCGAAGCCCGGTACCCCGCAGCCCACCGGCTCGGTGAAGTACAGCGTGACCCGCGAGGTGAACTCGTCCTCCACCGGTGCCACCGCGGCCTGCCCCGGCGGGGTGCGCACCACCGCCCTGCACCCCACCGGGGTCGACGCCGCCACCGGCACCGTCGACCCCGAACCGTCCGAGACGGCCGTCGCCACCGCCACGGTGTGCTACCAGCTACCCGGCGGCCCGGACTTCCCCGCGAGCCTGACCATCACGCACGAGGGTGTGACCCCGGCCCTCACCGCGACCTCCACCGGGCAATGCCGTCGGCTCGAACTCGCCGAGGCCCCGGGGTCGATGCAGCAGTCGTGCGGTTTCACGCTGCCCCCGAACTTCGGGCGCGGGCTCACCGGCGGGCAGGTCACCGTCAACGGGCTGGTTCCCATCGGCGATCCGGCCGGATCCGACAACTCGGCCGTGTGGACGACCGGGCTCCTCGGATCGATCACACCCGACCTCTGAGTGTCGTCAGTGCCCCTGACCCACCACCGTCAACGGCAGGCGCAGCGCTCCCGGCGCGTCGTCGGGTACCACCGGGTTCGACGGACGGACGGGCTTGACCGGTTCGTACCCCGCCGATTGCGGCGGACGCGGATCGGCCTCACCGTGGTTGGGCCACAACGCCATTGCTCGCTCGGCCTGCGCGGTGATGGTCAGCGACGGGTTCACCCCCAGGTTCGCACTGACGGCCGAACCGTCCACCACGTGCAGACCCTCGTACCCGAACACACGGTGGTAGGCGTCGATCACGCCGCGTTCCGGCGTGGCGCCGATGACGGCGCCGCCCAGGAAGTGGGCCGTCATCGGAATGTCGAACACGTCCGCGAACGAGCCGCCGGGGTCGCCGTCGATCATGTCCGCGGCCTTGCGGATGGCGGTGTGGCCCTCGGGGATCCACTTGGGCGGCGGGCTGCCGCTTCCCGGGCGTGAGGTCAACCGGCGGCCGAAGCGCCCCTTCTTCGATCCGAGCTCGAGCGAGTTGTCGTCGGTCTGCATCACCAGCGCGATGACCGTGCGCTCGGACCAGTTCTTCACGGACAGGCTGCGCAGAGTCGCGGCCGGGTTCTTCAGGGCGACCTTCAGGGTGGCGAGCGGCCGCGGGAGCTTTCCTCCGCCGTCGCTCAACACCGTCTGCAACAACCCGATCGCGTTGCTGCCCTTGCCGTACCGCACCGGCTCGATGTGGGTGTGATCGTTGGGGTGGAAGGACGAGGTGATCGCCACGCCCTGCGTGTAGTCGACCTGGCGGTCGCGGGCCGTGGCCGCGAGGACCGCCTCGGAGTTGGTGCGGACGACGGATCCGAGCTTGTCCGACAGCTTCGGCAGGGTGCCGGATTCCTTCATCGCCAACATGAGCTTCTGCGTCCCGTACGTCCCGGCCGCGAACACCACCTGATCCGCCGTCATCACGGTCGTCGTCCGGCGTAGCTTCGCGCCGGTACGGCGCGTCGTGACCTCGTACCCGCCGCCGGGTCGCGGGGCCACCGAGGTGACCGTGGTCAACGGGTGCACCACGGCGCCGGCCTTTTCCGCCAGGTACAGATAGTTCTTCACGAGCGTGTTCTTCGCACCGACCCGGCACCCGGTCATGCACGCACCGCACTCGGTGCAGCCGGTGCGCGTGGGGCCGACGCCGCCGAAGTACGGGTCCGCCGTCTCCCGGCCGCGGTCACCCGGTTGGCCGAAGAACACTCCGACCGGAGTCGTGGAGAACGTGTCGCCGACACCCATCTCCTCGGCGATGTCGCGCATGATCTTGTCCGCGGGGGTGATCGACGGGTTGTCCTCGACGCCGAGCATGCGTCGAGCCTGCTTGTAGTACGGCACCAACTCGTCCTGCCAGTCCGTGATGTCGCCCCACTGCGGGTCCCGGAAGAACGGCTCCGGCGGCTGGTAGAGCGTGTTCGCGTAGTTCAACGATCCACCGCCCACGCCGGCACCCGCCATGACCAACACGTTGGGCAGCAGGTGGATGCGCTGGAGGCCGTAGCACCCGATCATCGGCGCCCACAAGTACTTTCGCAGACGCCAGCTGGTCTTCGGCAGCTCGTGGTCCTCGAACCGTCGGCCGGATTCCAGAACCCCCACGCGGTAGCCCTTCTCCGTCAGCCGGAGCGCCGACACACTGCCGCCGAATCCCGAGCCGATCACGATCACGTCGTACGTGTTCTTCATACTGCGGACCTCTCCTCGGTGGGGGCAGCAACGCCGGTGACCGGCGAGCGCCGTCGCGTCGTGTAGTTCTCGATGTCGAACCGTTTCGTCGCCCGACGGAACAGCCACGTGAAGGTCGGCCACATCGCCGAGTTCCGCCCCTTCGCGTCCAGGTACCAACTCGAACAGCCGCCGGTGTTCCACACGGTGCCCTCGAGGTCGTCGTCGAGTTTCGCGTTCCACTGCTCCACGGCATCCTCGCGGACGTCCACGACACCGATGTTCTTCTCCGCCATCTGCTCGAGCGCCGATTCCACGTAGGCGGACTGCGATTCGAGCATGTACACGATGGAGCTGTGGCCGAGGTTGGTGTTCGGCCCGTACATCATGAACAGGTTGGGAAAACCGTTCACGGTGGTGCCGCGGTAGGCGTGCGGACTGCCGGCCCAGTGCTCGGCCAGCGTCGAACCGTCCCGCCCTCGGAGCAGGTGGGCCACCGGCGGCTCGGTGGGGGTGAACCCGGTCCCGAACACGATGGCGTCGACGGCGTGTTCGGTGCCGGTGGCGTCGACCACGCCCGTCGGCGTCACGGACGTCAGACCGGAGTTCACCAGGGTGACGTCCGGGCGCTCGAGCGTGGTGAACCAGTCGTTGGACAACAGCATCCGCTTGCACCCGATGCGGTAGTCCGGGGTGAGCTTCGCCCGCGTGCGCTTGTCCCGCACCTTCAGACGCAGGAAGCTCATGGCCACCGCGCGCGCGACACCGAGGAGCTGCGGGCGCTTGGCCATCATCTCGACGTAGAACTCGCGGTAACCGTAGATGGCGCCGCGCTGGAGCTTCAAGGTCCACGGAGCGCGGCGGTAGAGCGCGCGCTCGAGGGGGCCTCGGGTGCGGTCGGCGCGAGGAACGACCCACGCCGGCGTGCGTTGGAAGACGACGAGGTGCTCGGCCTTCGGGGCGATCTCCGGCACGAACTGGATGGCGGACGCTCCGGTACCCACGACCGCGACGCGCTTGTTCGTCAGGTCGTAGTCGTGGTCCCAGGTCGCCGAGTGGAACGTGTGCCCACGAAAGTCGTTCAGTCCGGGCACGTTCGGAAGTTTCGGAGTGGACAGAGTTCCGGTCGCGGCCACCAGGATCCGCGCGGTCAGCGTGCCGCGTTCGGTCTCCACGGTCCACCGCTCGTCCGCGTCGCTCCACTGCGCGCCGACCAGGGCGCAGCCGGTGACCAACCGCCGGCGGAGACCGAAGCGATCGGCGACGTCGCGGAGGTAGGAGTAGATCTCCGGCCCGCGCGCGAAGGTGTGACTCCACTCCGGCGACGGTGCGAACGAGAACGAGTACAGCGAGGTCGGAACGTCGCACGCCACACCGGGATACGTGTTGTCCCGCCAGGTTCCCCCCACGTCGTGTCCGCGCTCGATCATGAGGATGTCCGCGCCGGGATCCTTCTGCAGGATCCGCGCCGTCACCCCCATTCCGGCGAAGCCGGCGCCGACCACCAGAACGTCGACGTGGGCGGGCAGGCTCCGCGACTCCGGCAGGCTCTGCGCCTCTGCGTGCGCGTCGGATCGATTCGCCGTGGTCATGACTTCCTCACCATTGCCTCCCATACCGGTAACAGACGTGCTCGCATCTCGCGCTCCTCTTCGGGCGTTCGGAAAATGGCGGACACCGCCAACCCGCGCGCCAGTTCGATACTCAGATCGAGGGCGGCGGGAGACATGGTGTCCCCGTACAGTTCTCGTCCGCCCAGCTGCAGGGCGTCGGCGACGCGCCGCTCGAGCGGCTCGACCTTCTCGTGCAACGACGCGTCGGTGCGGGCAGCCACCCACAACTCGAGGGCGGCGTCGAACAGCGGTCCGGAGAACGCGTCGAGAAGAAGGTCCGGACCGGGTGCCTTGTCACGCCGAGCACCCAGGATCTCGTCGAGGCGACGCTCGACGAGGTGTTCGACGGCGGCGACCACCAGTGATTCCTTGGTGGGGAAGTGGTGCAACTGCGCGCCCCGGGACACGCCCGCCCGGCGGGCGATCTCCTGCGTACTGGCGCGGGAGTAGCCGAGCTCGACGAGCGTGTCGACAGCGGCGTCGAGCAGCTTTCCCCGCGTTTCGGCGGTCCGATCGGCCTGCGTGCGTCGCACGGGCACCTCGGGATCGTTGGTGGTCTCGGTCACACCATCGACGATAGCGGGAAACTTACAAACAGTCCAGACTGATTGTAAGTTTTCCCTCGCCGAGCGTCAGGCCACCATCCCCCGATGCATGACGCGATCCCCCACGACGCCGGAGTGGTCCGCCTTGTGCATGACGACCCGGTTGTCCCAGATGACCACGTCGCCCGGCGACCACCGGTGCCGCAGCGTGTTCTCCTCGGCGGTGCAGTGCTCGAACAGCTCCAGCACCACCTCGGCCGACTCCTCCGCGGTCATGCCGCTGACCGCGACACAGCGCTGCGGGGTCGACAGGTAGATCGACGTGCGACCCGAGATCGGATGCACCGCGAACAGCGGGTGCTCGGCCGACGTCTCCTGGTCGTCGCCCGGGTCCACCCCGGTGACGACGTGCGTGACGGTGCGGCCGTCCAGCTTCTCGCGCAATTCCGGATCGAGCGTGTCGTACGCCCGGTACTGATCGGTGAACAGCGTCTGCCCGCCCTCGGCGGGAACGGTGACCGCCCGGAGCGAGGTGTAGACGGGGGGATGCGCCACGTAGCTGGTGTCGACGTGGAACGTCGACTTCGGCGGTGTCGTCCGGCCCACGTTGCTGATCACGTTGAGGTCGGGGAATCCGGGTACCGGCGTCTCCCCCACGGTGAACACCGTGCGGCCGAAGCTCCGCAGGAAAGCGAGGAACGCCTCGTTGTCGGCGTCCTGCTCGGTGAACACCAGCACACCGTGCTCGGCCAACAGCCGACGCACCTCGGTGACGGCGTCGTCACCCAGCGCGTCCACCCGAGCGTCCGCCACGCGGGCGCCGATGGGGGACATCTCCGTCACGTTCACAGTTGCGCTCCTTCGATCGTCGAATGGTCGAGCAGGGTTCGTCGGCGCACTTCCCGCAGCGCGTCCGCGAAGAGATCGCCGACCTCGATGCCGGCTTCCTTCGCCATCATCGCGATCACGCTGGTCCGGGCGAACGAGCAGTACAGCCCGGCCTCGAGGAACCACGGCTTGCCGTCGGGGTCGATGCGGAAGTCGAAGAGGCTGTAGTCGCGGCACCCCAACGCGACGTGCGCGCGGCGCGCCGCTTCCCACACCCGCTCGGTGACCGGGTCCGTGGTCGGCACCATCCACGCCCGAGTGTCGTTCTTGGCCACGAGCACCAGCTGCCCGTCGTCGGTGCGCGTCAGCTTGTCGTCTCGGCCCCGGACGGGCTTGGTCGAGCTGTCCACCGCGTACTCCTCGAGCGGAAGGCAGATCAGTTCACCGCCACGAACCACGATGCCGCACCGTACTTCTCGGCCGAGTTCGATGTAGGTCTCCACCAGCGCGGTCGGCGACTCCTGCCACGCGGCATCGAGTGCATCCGCGAAATCGGCCTCGTCGCGCACCAGCGTCACCCCCACCGAGTTGTCGGCGTCGACGGGTTTGACCACGGCGGGTACCGGCAGCGTCGGCCTCTCGCCCGCTCGCAGCACCTCACCCGGGGGAACGGCGACCCCGGCCGCGGCCACGACGGCGCGGGCCACGGCCTTGTCCGCGGTCATCGCCATCACGTGCGGGGCATTTCCCACGACCGGGATCCTCAACGCGTCGAACAGGGACCGGTAGGTGGTCATCCCCGGTACGCAGAACATCTGCGGCAGAACCACATCGATGGCCGACGAGGCGATGTGGGCGATCGCATCGGCCAACGACAGGGCCGGCGCGCGATCGAGATCGGGAAGCGCGTAGGAGTCGGAGAAGCGCCACGAACCGTCGGGCGAGACGTAGGCGAGCACGAAGTCGTAGCGCGTCGGATCGGCCAGCGCCTCGACGGCGTTCGCGGCGTAGACGAGGGACAGGTCGGCGAAGAACCGACTCACCGCCGATCCGGCCAGATGAAGCACCCGCCGAGTCATGATCAGTCGCCTCCCGATTCCACGAGTTTGCCGATGTTGAAGTCGATCCGGGTCCACCCGCGACGCGCCCGCAGGTTCTTCAGCAGCAACGCGGGAATCTGCACGTGATGAACCATGAAGTACGGCAGCGGATCCGAGCGGGTGAGGATCGCGTCCTTTCCGCGCAGAACGGTTCGCAACCGGTGCGCGCGACCGGACTCGGTGAGCAGACGCCAGAGTTCGTGGTAGATCCAGTACGTCGGCCGGGCACCGGGACGCGGCGTGATCATGTCTCGGCCCGTTTCGAGGTAGGCCGCGGACACCCCGGGGTGATCGTGGAACATCGTGATCGCGGAGTGGGTGCGCGGATTGCATTCGATCGCGTACACCTCACCGTCGTCGCTCTCGATGAAGTCGAAGGACGCCTGACCGGTGAGGCCGAGTTCGGACACGAAATGCTCGACCCACCGCAGGATCTCGGGCTTGTCCACCATCTCGTAGTTGACCTGGAACGCCGAGGACACGCAGCACCCGTAGACCTGCAGGGAACCGTCCCGGACGGTGCCGTGCGTGCAGTACTCCTGACCGGTGACGAACTGCTGCAGGATCCAGGGATCGTCGGCCGAGATCGACAGGCTCCGCGCGAACGCCGCATTGCGCTCCGGGGTCTCCCGCGTGAGCGGGGTGAGGTCCATGCGGCCCACCGGGTTGTACGCCAGACGCTTGAGGATGTAACTGCGCCCGACCGGAAAGTCGAAATCCTCCACCTGCGCCGGGTCGGTGACGAGCCGCCAATCCGGAACCCGGAGACCGAGTTTCGACGCGGCCTCGGAGAACGCGGTCTTGTCGTCGAGCATGCGCACCGTGGGTCCGTCGACGTGCACGGTCTCGCACAACTCGTCCAGTACGCGTCGGGCGTCCGCCTCGAACACACTCGACGCCGGGCTGGACACGGGCACGAACACGTCCACTCGCTCCCGACGGACGATGTCCGCCAACGCCTCCGCGAAGTTCGGGGCCGTCGGTTCCGGAATGCAGTGGAAGGCATCCACCGCGTTCGAGAACCGGTGGCCCGTCAGGCGATACTTCGCCGATTCGACGAGCACCACGCGATGACCCGCGGCGTGGAAGGACCGCGCGAGTTGGAGTGCCTTGGTCATCTTCCCGCCGCTGATCATGACGGTCCGGCGCTCCGCGGCAGGCGCGGGGGCAGGCGCGCGGCGCAGTCGATGCGCCACGGCCGCCCCCGCCACCAGCGCGGCGTCGATGGGCAGGGTGGCGGTCAGCGCACCCAGGGCCGCGAGGGTTCGCCCCGCGTTCGCGCTCATTCGCCGACGTCGATGCGCCGGATCAGGGTGAGGCCGTCGCGCAGCGGAAGCAGCACCTGCTCCACTCGGGGGTCGTCGGCGACGGCGCGATTGAAGTCGCGGATCGCCGCCCCGTTGGCGGTCGGCGCGGAGGGCAGATACGGCTCGCCCTGCAGGAGGGTGTTGTCGACCGCGACGATCGCGCCCGGAGCCAGCAACGTCGAGTCGAGCAGCGTCTCGAGGTAGCCGAGGTACCCGGACTTGTCCGCGTCGATGAACACGAAGTCGAACTGCCGGTTTTCGGCGTCGAGAGCCGTCAGGGTGTCGGCCGCCGGACCCACGTACACCGTGATCCGGTCACCGACCGGGGATGCGGCGAACGACTGCTGGGCGAACTCGGCCACCGCCGCGTCCACCTCGCACGCCACCACCTCGCCGCCGTCGGTAACGGCCTCGGCCGCCGCCAGTGCGGAGTAGCCGGTGAACATGCCGATCTCGAGAACACGCGACGCGCGAGCGAGCCGCACGAGCATCTTGAGGGCCTGACCCTCCACGTGGCCGGAGAGCATCTCCTGCTCCAGGGTGCCGTCACCCCAGTCCGCGTCGCGGGTGCGCCGCGCGAGGTCGGCGAGCGCCGGCGACTCGGCGGTGGTGGACGCATCGAGGTAGGGGTCCATCCCACCCGCGAGATCACGGGCGCGGTGGAGCCGGTCCAGGATGTCGGGGTCCACCCCGTCGACCCGGCCGAGGAGCTGGGCCACGTGGTCCAGCTCCTCGGCCAGGATCGCCACCGGAGTCACCGGGCGAGGGCGAGAAGTCACCGAGCCGTGGCCTTCCCGACGGCCTGCTCGCTCTCCGGAAGGGTGAAGGTGTCGACGCCCTCGCCCTGACGGTCGAAGTCCTGGCAGATCTTGTTGTGCAGCGTCAACACGTCCGAGAGCTCGTCGGTGGAGACGTCGTTGAGGAACGTGCACGTCCCGATGGGATCGGGAACGGCCGCCCGCAACATGCCGTCGCGCGTCTTGAGGATGGAGTTGGTCGCCTCGGTGAGCAGCTCCGGGGTGAGGTGCGGGCTGGTGAGCGAGAGTCCGAGACGGCTCATGACTCCCAGTACCCGGTCACGATCGTCGACCGACAGGTGGCCGCGCTGCTCGGCGAGCGTCGTGGACAGTGCCATGTCGATGTTGATCGCGTGGCCGTGGAAGAACGGCACCTCGGGCGCGAGCTCGAGCGTCGGGCTCCAGGTGTGTCCGAACGCGATGACCCGGTCCAGATCGATCTCGTGCAGGTTCGGTGCCTCGAGCTCGAGCATCGTCTCGATCGCCTTGTAGGTGAGGCGGTCGCCGATCTCGCGCAGTTCGGCACTGCCGTCGAGGTGTCCGAAGTGCGTGCGCAGCAGATCCGGTCCGTGCGAATCGAGCATGTCGAAGATCTCGGAGTTGCCCACCACGGAGATCTTGATCAGCTCGGCCATGCCGTTGCGGATCTGGTCCTCGGGCAGAGTCTTCATGAAGCTGAAGTCCAGCAGCACCTTCTGCGACGCGTGGTACGCGCCGAGCCGGTTCTTGTGCTTGCCGTAGTTGACCGCGACCTTGATGGACACGCTGGCGTCGATGAGGCCGATGAGCGTGGTGGGGATACGGATGTACGGGGTGTTGCGTCGGTAGCTCGCGCAGGCGTAACCAGCGACGTCGGTGGTGAGGCCGCCGCCGACGACCAACACCGGCTCGGTCCGCACCAGACCGAACGCGTCGAACTCGCCGACGATGCGCTCGAAGGTCTCGAGGGACTTCGCCGTCTCGCGGATCTGCACGGCGACCGTGGTCAGCTCGATGCCGTGGTGATCGAAGTAGGTGTGGATCTGCTCGCCGTAGTGCTCGAGGACGCTCTCGTCCACCACCATCAGGCAGCGGCCGTAGGGGCGGTAGCTGTCGGCGAGTTCGGTGCTGTCGACGGAGAACACACCGTCGACGTACAGCAGGTCGTATTCGATCTTTTCGTAGCCCTCGACGTGGAAGGACTTGTCACCGGCGGTGACGCTTGCCTGGAGGTTGCTCATCGTGTGTCGCTCCTAATTGCTCGCAGTGGCGAGTCGACGGACCTGCTGCGGATCCAGGGACTCGACCGTCTCGGTCGCGGCGGCGAAATCTCCGCCCGCGGTGTTCTCGTTGGGGAACGCGACGCAGGTCACGTCGGCGGCTGCGGCTGCGCGCACGCCACCTTCGTTGTCCTCGATCGCGACGCATTCCCCGGCCTGCTCCCCGAGCTGTTTCAGGGCGAACGTGTAGGACGCCGCGTCCGGCTTGCCCTGCTCCACGTCGGACCCGTCGACGACGACGTCGAAGGTGTTCGCAGCGATGTGCGACTCGAGGGCCGTCAACACCGCCGCCACGTTCTCCGCCGACGTGGTGGTCACGAATCCGAGACGCATGCCGTTGTCCTTGGCCGCCGCGATGGTCTCCACGACACCCGGGCGCGGCTCGACGGACGTCTCGGCGAGGAGCGCACGGAACCGCTCGGACTTGGTGGCGTGGACGGCGGACGCATCGACGTCCTGGCCGCGGGACGACGCGAAATCGGCGATGCGCTGCGCGCCACCGTTGGTGCCCATCATCGAGCGGTAGTCCTCGCGCGACCAGTTCCAGTCCAGGTCGTGCTGGGCGAACGCGTCGTTGAAGGATCGACGCTGGAGTTCGGAGGTGTCGACGAGGGTGGAGATCGAACCGAACAGGATGGCGGACATGGAAGAGGTTCCTTTCGTGCTTCCACTGCGGGGTGCTCACCGGACGACGTCGAGGACGCGATCGCCGACGAGAACAGCGGAAGGGGCGTCGGCGGGGGATCCTGCGATCACCGCGCTGGGATTCCACGCGGTGCATGGCGCCGCCGCGCCACGTGTAGTCATTCGGATGCGGAGGCCAAAAGGACCGTTTTCCTCGTGAGAACTTCCGGGACCGGGCGGGAACTTCTGGATCGGGTTCGTCCGTTGGGTGGCTACCCGCGTCGGAAACGACGCTCGGAGATTCGGGCATGACGGATACTCATGCAGCACGGACACTCACGTATCACCGTCGACCACGAGGAGCACACCATGACCGCACCGGCCCGCCGACTCACCCGCTCCCGGCGCAGCAAGTGGATCGCCGGCGTCTGCGGCGGCCTCGCCGAGCGCTTCGGCCTCAACGCCAATCTGGTCCGGTTCCTGTTCGTCCTGTCGTGCGCGCTGCCCGGCCCGCAGTTCGTCATCTACCTCATCATGTGGATGGTGGTCCCCAAGGCGACGTACTGACCGGCGACCGCGAACCACGAAAGCCCGCCCCGAGAGTCTCGGGGCGGGCTTTCGTGACGGGCGGGTCGACTAGTCGACGAACAGCTCGGCGATCTGGATCGTGTTCAGAGCGGCGCCCTTACGGAGATTGTCACCCGAGACGAACAGGGCGAGGCCGCGCCCGTCGGGAACGCCCGGGTCCTGCCGGATGCGACCGACCAGCGAATCGTCGGCACCGGCGGCCTGCAGCGGCGTCGGGACGTCGACGACGCGCACACCGGGGGCCGACGACAGGAGTTCCTTCGCTCGCTCGACGGACAGCGGGTTCGCGAACTCCACGTTCATCGACAGCGAGTGGCCGGTGAACACCGGTACGCGAACACACGTGCCGCTGACCAGGAGCTCCGGGAGTCCGAGGATCTTGCGCGACTCGTTGCGCAGCTTCTGGTCCTCGTCGGTCTCCCCGGACCCGTCGTCCACGAGCGATCCGGCCAGCGGAAGCACGTTGAAGGCGATGGGCTCGGTGTAGACACCGGGGGCGGGGAACGGGGCGTCGCTGCCGTCGTGCACCAGCTTCTCGGCGTCGTCGATCACGGCGCGCGCCTGGGTGGCGAGTTCCTCGACACCGGCGAGTCCGCTGCCGGAGACCGCCTGGTAGCTCGACACGATCAGCCGCTGCAACACCGCCTCGTCGTGCAGGACCTTCAGCACCGGCATGGCGGCCATCGTGGTGCAGTTGGGGTTGGCGATGATGCCCTTGGTCAGGTTCTTCGTGGCCTCGGGGTTGACCTCGCTGACCACCAGCGGCACGTCCGGGTCCTTGCGCCACGCCGACGAGTTGTCGATGACGGTGACCCCGGCGGCCGCGAACCTCGGTGCCTGCTCGCGGGACATGGTGGCCCCCGCCGAGAAGAGCGCGATGTCCAGACCCGACGGGTCCGCGGTGGCCGTGTCCTCGACGACGATCTCGCCGTCGCCCCACGGCAGTGTCTTTCCCGCAGACCGAGACGAGGCGAAGAACCGCACCGAATCGGCCGGGAAATTGCGTTCCACCAACAGTTTTCGCATGACGGCACCCACCTGACCGGTGGCTCCGACGACGCCGATGTTCAGACCCATGTTGTGGCTACCTTCCGGTTCCGCCGTGCACCACGGCCTGTTCGTCGCCACCGAGGTCGAACGCGGCGTGCAGGGCACGCACCGCGTCGTCGAGCTCGGTGTCCTTGGTGAGCACCGAGATGCGAATCTCGGAGGTGCTGATCAGATCGATGTTGATGCCGGCTTCGGCGAGCGCCTCGCAGAACGTGGCGGTGACGCCGGGGTGGGACTTCATGCCCGCACCGATCAGCGAGACCTTGCCGATGTGGTCGTCGTACTGGACGCGGGAGAACCCGATCTCGCCCTGCAGGGCCGTCAACTTCTCCACCCCGCGCGGACCGTCGGCCTTGGGCAGGGTGAAGGTGATGTCGGTCTTGCCCGTCTCCACCTTCGAGATGTTCTGCAGCACCATGTCGATGTTGATCTCGGCGTCGGCCACCGCGCGGAAGATCTTGGCCGCGTAACCCGGCTCGTCCGGCAGACCGACCACGGTGATCTTGGCCTCGCTGCGATCGTGGGCGACACCGGTGAGGATGGCTTCTTCCATTGGAATGTCCTCCATGGATCCGGACACGATGGTCCCTGGTTTGGTGGTGTAGGACGAGCGGACGTGCACGGGCACGTCGTAACGGCGGGCGTACTCGACGCAGCGCAACATGAGCACCTTCGCGCCGCACGCCGCCATCTCGAGCATCTCCTCGAACGAGACCTTCGCCAGATGGCGGGCGTTCGGGACGATGCGCGGGTCGGCGGAGAAGATGCCGTCGACGTCGGTGTAGATCTCGCACACGTCGGCGTTCAGCGCGGCGGCCAGGGCCACGGCCGTGGTGTCGGATCCGCCACGTCCCAGCGTCGTGACGTCCTTGCTGTCCTGGCTGACGCCCTGGAAGCCGGCCACGAGAACGATCGAACCCTCGTCGAGTGCGTCGCGGACGCGACCGGGAGTGACGTCGATGATCTTGGCGTTGCCGTGGACGCTGGTGGTGACGACGCCGGCCTGCGAGCCGGTGAACGAGCGTGCCTCGGCGCCGAGGGAGTGGATGGCCATCGCCACGAGGGCGTTGGAGATGCGCTCGCCGGAGGTCAGCAGCATGTCCATCTCGCGAGCGGGGGGAGCCGGACAGACCTGCTGGGCGAGATCGAGAAGTTCGTCCGTGGTGTCACCCATGGCCGAGACGACCACGACGACGTCGTTACCTGCGCGCTTGGTCTCGACGATCCGTTCAGCGACGCGCCGGATCCGCTCGGCGGTAGCCACCGAGGATCCTCCGTACTTCTGAACGACGAGTGCCACGCTGGTACTACCTCCTGCGACGAACGGTGGGGCCGAATCCCGGTCTCCGGGGCCGGTGACCGCCTCGCAGCCTACCGAGAAGCACCTGCGTGGCGTGCACTGCGTGCAGCGCCCGACCTCGCCGGGGCCCTACCATCGGGCTGTGAACAGGGGGACGAACAGCGGCGATACGTCCGATTCGGCGCATCCCCCGCCCCGTCCCGCGCGGCGTCGGTCGCTGTTCGTCGCCCTCCCCGCCGTCGGGCCGCGGTGGCCCGGCGGTCTGCGGGCCGCGGCCGCGTTCGGGGTCCCCGCGCTCGTCTTCCTCGCGCTCGGTTTCGAGACCGAGGCCCTGCTGACCGCGACGGGCGGATTCGCCGCCGTCTACGGCGAGGGGCGCCCGTTCCGGGCACGGCTGTCGGTGGTGCTGCTCGCCGGTCTCGCCCTGGTCGCGTCGGCGACGGTGGGCGGCGTCATCGGCGAGGCCCTGTCGCCGCGGACGACGCTGGTGGGGGCGATCGCGGTGGTGGTGGCGCTCTCGCTGGTCGGCACGGTGGCCGCGTTCGTCGTCGACGCCCTGCGACTCGGACCGCCGGGTGCCTTCTTCTTCGTCCTCACCTGTGCGATCTCGACGCTGGTCCCGCAGACCGGGATGTCCGCCGCGACCAATTCGGCATGCGTCGCGATCGGTGCGGTGTGGGCGCTCGCGGTGTCGATGTCGCCGGCGCTGCGGGATCGGTCCGCCCCCGAGACCGCCGCGGTGGCGGCGGCCGAACGGGCGGTGGCCGCGTTTCGCGAGGTGGTCCACGCCCGCGAGCCCGCGACGCCCGCGCGGCACCGGGCCGCGTCCGCCCTGCACGCGGGGTGGTCGGCCGTGCACGCCGCGCGGCTTCCCGCCCGACGCCCGGACGACGAGCTTGTCCGACGACTCCGGCGAGCCCACGCGTCGTTCGCGGGCGATCCGGACGGGCCCGACGACGGGTCCATCCCCATGGCCGGCCCGACGATCGGATACCGCCTGCACCGTGGGCTGCATCCGTCATCCCACGCGGTGACCACCGCGGCGCGGGTGCTGATCGCCTCGCTGGCCGCCGGCGCCATGAGCGTGGCGCTGGGGCTGGACCGACCCGATTGGGCCGTCGTGTCCACCGTGCTGATCCTGCAGCAGGGGCTCGATCGCCGCCGTGGCGCCGTGCGAGGGGTCCATCGCCTCGCGGGCACCGTGGTCGGCGTCGTCGCGTTCGCCGTGCTGTTCTCGCTGTCCCCGAGCGGTGTCGCCCTGGTCCTGCTGTTGATGGGTCTGCAGTTTCTCGTCGAGCTGTTCATCGCCCGGAACTACGGCATCGCCGTCGCGTTCATCACCCCGCTGGCCCTCCTCATCGGCGGAGCGGCGCACCCCGGCGCGCAGGCCTGGCCTCTCGCGGCCGAACGTCTTCTCGAGACGCTCATCGGTGTCGTCTGCGCGTTCGCGGCGATGTGGGTGGTCGCCCCGCGCTCCTACCGACGCTGCCTGCGGTGGTGCGATCAACGCGTGATGACGACCGCCGTCCGGCTTCTCGACGATCTCGAGGACGTGCCGCCCACGGCACCGACGGCCATGTCGCTGCGCCGTGACCTGCAGTTCGAGCTGGTGGGGGCCGCGTTGGCGGCCGAACACGCCGCCAACGACGACCCCGCGTGGACCGCCTCGGTGTGGCCGACGCACACGGTGGTGGACGCGTACGGGTACGACCTGCTGTCGGCGTGCTGGGCGGTCCCCACCGGTGAGCACCTCGCGGCCCGCGAGACCTGGACCGATCGAGCCGACGCCATCCTGGTGCCCGGCCGCACGGGAACGGAGTAGGGTGACGGCCATGTTCGGCGCCGCACGCACGCTTCTCCTTCGTCGCCGCGACGGGGTCTGATCCACAGACCGGCTCCCCGTCGCGGGTCTCTCGGCGCCGGTCGAACCCCTCTTTCCTACGGAGAACTCATGTCACCCGCCGACGCATTCGTATCCGGATCGCGCACCGTCACCACCCCGACGAAGCCCGCGCCGTCCGATCAGCCCGTCTGGAACACCCAGAAGAACTCGTCGATGCCCACCTACCGGTATCGCCCGTTCGCCGACGAGGTCGAGCCCGTCACGCTCCCCGACCGCACCTGGCCCGACAAGGTGATCGACCGCGCGCCCCAGTGGTGCGCCGTGGACCTCCGTGACGGCAACCAGGCACTGATCGATCCGATGAGTCCCGCCCGTAAGCGCCGGATGTTCGAACTCCTCGTCCGCATGGGCTACAAGGAGATCGAGGTCGGCTTCCCGTCCGCGAGCCAGACCGACTTCGACTTCGTCCGCGAGATCATCGACGACGGCGCGATTCCGGACGACGTCACCATCCAGGTCCTGACGCAGTGCCGCCCCGAACTGATCGAACGCACCTTCCTCGCGTGCGAAGGAGCGCGCAAGGTCATCGTGCACTTCTACAACTCGACCTCGATCCTGCAGCGCAAGGTGGTCTTCCGCGCGGACGAGGACACGATCGAGAAGATCGCCACCGACGGTGCCCGCAAGGTGCTCGAGGAAGCGGCGAAGTTCCCGTACACCGACTGGCGATACGAGTACTCGCCCGAGTCCTACACCGGCACGGAGCTGCAGTACGCGCTGCGCGTGTGCGACGCGGTCTCCGAGATCATCGCGCCCACCCCGCAGAGCCCGATGATTCTCAACCTGCCCGCCACCGTCGAGATGGCCACTCCGAACGTCTACGCCGACTCCATCGAGTGGATGCATCGCAACTTGGCCCGACGCGACAGCATCGTGCTGAGTCTGCACCCCCACAACGATCGCGGAACCGGCGTCGCCGCAGCGGAACTCGGCTACCAGGCCGGCGCGGATCGGATCGAGGGCTGCCTGTTCGGCAACGGCGAGCGCACGGGCAACGTCTGCCTGGTCACGTTGGGGCTCAACCTGTTCACCCGCGGCGTCGACCCGCAGATCGACTTCTCCAACATCGACGAGATCCGCCGCACGGTGGAGTACTGCAACCAGCTCCCCGTCGCCGAGCGCCACCCGTACGGCGGTGATCTGGTCTACACCGCGTTCTCGGGCAGCCACCAGGACGCCGTGAACAAGGGGCTCGACGCGATGAAAGTATCTGCGGACGAGCAGGATTCGGATGTCGACGACATCCTGTGGCAGGTTCCGTACCTGCCCATCGACCCCAAGGACGTCGGCCGCTCCTACGAGGCCGTGATCCGCGTCAATTCGCAGTCGGGCAAGGGCGGCGTCGCGTACATCATGAAGGCCGACCACGGTCTGATGCTGCCGCGCCGCCTGCAGATCGAGTTCTCCTCCGCCGTGCAGCGCGTCACCGACGGTGAGGGTGGCGAGGTCTCGGCCAAGGCCATGTGGGACGTCTTCTCCGAGGAGTACCTGGCTCCGATCAGCCCCCTCGAGCGGATCCGTCAGCGCGTCGCTGCCTCGGAGGTGGACGGTGGTACCGACTCCATCGCCGCCGTCGTCAAGGTGAACGGCACCGAACAGGAGATCACCGGGGCCGGCAACGGACCGCTCGCCGCGTTCGTCGACGCCCTCGCCGGTATCGGCTATCAGGTCAGCGTGCTGGGCTACACCGAACACGCCATGTCCGCCGGCGACGACGCGCAGGCCGCGGCCTACGTCGAGGCGTCCGTGACCCTGCCCGACGGCAGCGACGTCACGGTCTGGGGCGTCGGGATCGCCACGTCCATCACCACCGCGTCCCTGCGCGCGGTCGTGTCGGCGGTGAATCGGGCGGCTCGCGCGTAGGACTCAGCGTTTCGGGGTCACGGGGTCACGGGGTCGCGGGGTTCGGGCTCACGGGGTTCGGGGTCACGGGGGTTCCGCCCACCTCGGCCTCGAACGCGTCGACGACGGCTCGCACCGCGGGCCGTTCGTCGGCGCGCGGCCGCGTCGCCAGCTCGTAGATGCGGGCCGCCTTGACTCCGGCGATACGGCATCGGGCCACGCGGGGATGGGTCGTCGCGAACCGGGGCATGAGTGCGACCCCGTGTCCGCCGGCGACGAGCTCCTCCATCACCCGGAAGTCGTTGATGCGCTGCACCACTCGGGGCGTGACTCCGGTGATGGTGGCGACGGAGAGCAGGACGTCGTCGACGGGGAAGCCGCCGCGCACGCTGATCCACTGCTCCCCCGCCAGCTCGCGTACGTCGACGGCTTCCCGGTCGGCGAGGCGGTGGCCGCGCGGTAGGACGAGATCGATCGGCTCGCGCATCAGGGTGCGCACGGACACGCGGGCCGACGCGGTGGACGGGGCTCTCTCGTCGCGGTGGGTGAGCACGAGGTCGTAGTCGGCCAGCAGCTGCGGTACCGCCGACGCGGGCACGTCCTCGTCGCGGGCGTCGATCTGCACGCCCACTGCCCGCGCTCTGCGCAGCACCCCGGACAACAGCAACGCCGCACCCGACGGGAAGAGAGCCACCCGCACCGTTCCCGTCGCCGTTCCCCGGTACGACTGCATCTCCGCGCGCGCACGGTCGAGCGCGGCGAGGACGTCGTCGGCGTGCGGGACCAGCGCGCGACCGGCGTCGGTGAGCCGGACGCGTCGCCCGTCGGGTTCGAGAAGCGGAACTCCGCTCTCGCGCGCCAGCACCTTGAGCTGCTGCGACACGGCCGAGGGCGTCATCGACAGGGCGTCGGCGACGGCACCCACGGTCCCCCGGTCGGCCAGTTCGCGAAGGATTCTGAGGCGGGCCACGTCCATGTAGCGATGCTACAAGGTCACGTAACGACAATTCGATTGTTCTTCACGGCCGTGGACCCCATGCTGACTTCCATGACCACCCGCGATCGCCTGCTCGGCCTCTCCGTCGTCGTGATGTGGGGACTGAACTTTCTCGCCATCCGCGCCGGACTCGACGAGTATCCGCCGTTCTTCTTCGCCGCCCTGCGGTTCGCGGTCATCGCGATACCCGTGGTGATCTTCGTGCGTCGACCGAACGTGCCGCTGAAGTGGCTTCTGCTGTACGGCACCGGATTCGGACTGCTCCAATTCGCGTTCCTGTTCGCCGCGATGAACGCGGGGATGCCGACCGGGTTGGCGTCGTTGGTGCTGCAGTCGTCCGCACCGTTCACGGTGATCCTGGGCGCGGTGCTGCTGCGCGAACACGTGCAGCCGCGCCAGTGGATCGGCATCGGTATCGCCGTCGGCGGCATGATGGTCATCGGATGGGACCGGGCGCAGAGCGCCACCCTGCTGCCGGTGCTGCTGACCCTGCTCGCCGGACTCAGCTGGGCCTTCGGCAACCTCGGCAATCGACTGGCCACGCAATCGTCCCGACCGGCCTCCAGCATGCCCGCCGAACCCATGCGCCTGATGCTGTGGATGTGCGTGATCCCACCCCTGCCCATGTTCGCGCTCTCGGCGGCGGTGGAGGGCCCCGCCAGCGGATGGGCGGCCATCGGGCAGTCGATCTCCGACGGGCGGTACGCCGGCCTCGTCGGGCTCGCCTACATCGTGTTCGTCGGCACCATCGCCGGCTCCGGCCTGTGGACCGTACTGATCTCCCGGTACCCCGCCGGAGTGGTTGCGCCGTTCTCGCTGCTGGTCCCGGTGGTGGGGATCGGGGCGTCGTGGGTGGGGCTCGACGAGGTTCCCAGCGCGGCCTCGCTCGTGGGCGCGGCCGTGGTGATCGGGGGATGCATGTGGGGGCTGACGCGATCGCGCCGGTCGACGGCACTCGAACGGGCGGCGGTGGAGGTGCCCGTTCGCTGAGTGTGGGCGCCGGCGGCGATTCTGCGATCGAAACGTGCAACCGCACGGGAAATATCGATCGCGGTAGAACACTTCGTACGCAGAATCTGCAGACGCGCTCTCGCACACGCGGAACCGCCTCCCCGGCACCGGTGTGGGAGGATCGTTCACCATGGTCGACAGCAGCTCACCCCGCCGCGGCGCGGGAGTCGGACGGCACCTGGGCGCCCGCGGCCGGGTCGCCCTCGGCGCCGCATCCGCCGCCGCGTGGGCATCCCAGAAGGCCGGGCGCGGCAAGGGATCGATGATCGGTGGACTCGTCGCCCTCAAGATCGACCCGAACCTCATGTCCCGCCTCGGCCGCGGTCGCCGTACCGCGGTGATCACGGGTACCAACGGCAAGTCGACGACCACCCGGATGACGGCCGCGGCCCTCGCCACTCTCGGTGACGTGGCGACACAGGCGGACGGCGCGAACATGGACGCCGGAATCGTGGCCGCGCTCAACGCTCGGCGCACCGCTCCCCTCGCCGCCCTCGAGGTGGACGAACTCCATGTTCCCAACGTGTGCGACGCCGTCGACCCGCAGGTCGTGGTGCTGCTCAACCTCAGTCGCGATCAACTCGATCGCGTCGGAGAGATCAACATGATCGAGCGCAAACTGCGCGCCGGGCTCGCGCGCCATCCCGAGACGGTCGTCGTGGCCAACTGCGACGACGTGCTCATGACCTCCGCCGCGTACGACTCCCCGAACGTGGTCTGGGTCGCGGCCGGGAGCGGCTGGGTCGGCGACTCGGTGAGCTGCCCCCGGACCGGCGAGCCGATCGTCTGGGAGGACGAACACTGGCGCAGTACGGGTTCCGACTTCGCACGCCCCACCCCGGACTGGTGGCTGGACGAGACGAACCTGTACGGGCCGAACGGTCTCGTGATCCCGATGTCGCTGAGCCTGCCCGGCCGGGCGAACCGGGGCAACGCCGCGCAGGCCGTGGCCGCCGCGGTCACGATGGGCGCCCGACCCGAGGACGCGGTGGCCGCAGCAGCATCCGTGACGGAGGTGGCCGGCCGCTACAGCACCGTGCAGTACGGGTCGCACTCGGTCCGAATGCTGTTGGCCAAGAACCCCGCCGGGTGGCAGGAGGCGTTGTCGATGATCGACCCCGATGCCGACGGTCTGGTGATCGCCGTCAACGGACAGGTTCCCGACGGAGAAGACCTGTCGTGGTTGTGGGACGTGCGCTTCGAACACTTCGAGAACACGCAGGTCGTCGCGGCGGGTGAGCGGGCGACCGATCTCGGCGTCCGCCTGACCTACGCCGCGGCGGGTCACACTGTGGTGCGAGATCCGTTGCGCGCCATCGCATCGTGCCCACCGGGTCGGGTCGAAGTGCTCGCCAACTACACGGCCTTCCGTGACCTCGGCCGAGCCCTCGCGCGCGAAGGTGCGAAGGAGGCTCCCGGTGTCTGACGTCTTTCGCATCGGCCTGGTGCTGCCCGACGTGATGGGCACCTACGGCGACGGTGGCAATGCGCTGGTTCTGCGCCAGCGAATGCTGATGCGCGGCAGGGCCGCCGAGATCGTCTCGATCACGCTGAACGATCCCGTTCCCGAGTCGCTCGACGCCTACGTACTCGGCGGTGCGGAGGACTCGGCCCAGCGCCTGGCCACCAAGCACCTCACCCGCTACCCCGGTCTGCAACGCGCCGCCGACCGCGGCGCTCCGGTGCTCGCCATCTGCGCCGCGATCCAGGTGCTGGGGCAGTGGTACGAGACCAGCTCCGGTGAGCGCGTCGACGGTGTGTCGATGCTCGACGTCACCACCGCCCCCCAGCACGACCGTTCCATCGGCGAAGTCGTCACCCGGCCGTCGCTGACCGGGCTCACTCAGCTGCTGACCGGATTCGAGAACCACCGCGGCGGAACGACTCTCGGACCCGATGCGTCGGCGTTCGCCCGAGTGCAGTCCGGCATCGGCAACGGTGTGGGCGACGGGAACGAAGGCGTGGTCCAGGGGTCCGTCATCGGCACCTACATGCACGGTCCCGCTCTCGCCCGCAATCCCGAGCTCGCCGACTACCTCCTCGAGAAGGCGCTCGGCGAGACCCTCGAGCCGCTGCACCTCCCCGACGTGGAGCAGTTGCGGACGGAGCGCCTGCGGTCGTGATCAGCCGCCGATGGTCTCGTCGACCAGGATGCGCTGCTCCTCCAGGAACTCCACGAACTCGGATCCGGTGAGCAGAGCATTGCTCCATCCGTTGCGCAGCAGGATCTCTCGCCACACCGGTGAATCCTGCAACGCCCGGACATCCTCGACGAGGCGATCGGTGTGCTCCTGCGCCAGCCCGGGTGGCGCGAGCAATCCCCGCCAGTTGTCGAAGGTCAGGTCGACGCCCTGCTCGCGCAGGGTCGGGGCGTCGACCCCGGCCACCCGCTCGGCACTGCTGACCGCGAGAGCCCGCACCGTCCCCGAGTCGATCTGGTCGATGTACTCGCTGATCCCCGTCGTCGCGACGTCGACCTGCCCGGTCAGTAACGCCGGAAGCAGTTCGCCCCCACCGTCGTAGATGCGATAGCCCGACGACGCCGGATCGATACCGACCGTCGACGCCAAACGGGTGCGGAACAGTCCGTCGGGACCGCCCGCGGCCGAACCGCCCGCGAACTCCAGGGTCGTCGGTTCCGTCCGCCACCGCGCCAGGAGATCGTCGAGTGTGCGCAGCGGCGACGCGGCGGGAACCAACACCACCTCCGGTTCGGTGACGAGACGCGCGATGGGGGTCACGTCGTCGATGCGGTGCTCGGACGGCGCGGTAGCGAGAGCCCCCACCAGTCCGAGACCCATCATGAGCAACAGCCTGTCGTTTCCGCGCTCGAGCGCGATCCGATTGAGGCCGACCACGCCACCCGATCCCGGAAGGACGAGCACGCCGTCCACCTCCGTGCCCTCGGCGTTCCAGGCCCGCGCGAGACTGCGCGCCGTGAAGTCGTATCCCCCGCCCGCGCCGGCGGGCGCGATGATGCGCAACCCCGGTTCACCCACGCCGGTGATCGCCGATTCGACCGACCTCCCGCACCCGGCGAGCACCAGCGCGCACGCCAGGATCGCGGCCACGATGCGGCGGGAGGAAAGACGGGTCTGCACTCTCTCAGCCTGCCCTACCCGCCGACCACCCGACACCGATCGGCGACGCGGAGGTGCGAGGACGTCAATCCACCGTTGCGACCGTGACGTCGCGCGTACCCGGCTTCGGACCCGATCCCGCCGCCATTGACCATTCTTTCGACTTTTATGCCATTTCGGGTGGAGGCGTAACGGCGCGCTGGTTATGGTTCGTCTGCTTGGTCCGAATCACCGGACCTGGTTGGTACGGACGCATCCGCGACGTACTCGGTGTTTCGTGACAAGGGAGTTTCGAATGCTCGAAGCAATTCTCGAAGGCATCACCTCAGGCCTGGGCGACGTGATCAGCGAAGCGTTCACCGCGTTCGTCGGCGGACTGCTCGGCGATCTGCTCGAAGCCGGCAGCAGCGGCGGCTCCAGCTAGTCCACGAACCGACATCCGGCCGGGTGGTGACCGCAACGGCGGTCACCACCCGGCCGCTGTTCGGCACCCGATCGGCCGCCGCACCGGTACGGTTCTCGCATGCGACGATCGGCGATGCTCGGCCGCCGACCCACGCTGTCGACCCAACTTCTCGCGCTGCAACTGCTCATCGTGGTCGCGGTGCTGGTGGTCGTCAGCGGCCTGTCCCTCGCCCAATCGTCGGCGACGTTCCAACGTGAGCAGGGCCTCCGCGTCCAGTCCGCCGCCGAGAGCCTGGCCGCGAATCCGACGGTGCGGCAGATACTTCCGTCCGCTCTCCCCCGCCTCGACTCGGGGTTGCAGGGCGCGCTCGATTCTCTCCTGGCCCTCTCCGCCCTCGACTACGCCCACCTGACGGACCCCGCCGGCATCATCGTCGTCTCCACCGATCCGGATCGCATCGGACTCCCGTCGTCACCGGAAGGCGCCGGCGCGCGCGAGGGGCGGTCCTGGACGGGGCTGGCCACGGGCGCAGAAGATCCCGGGCCCGCGCCGTCGGACTCGGTGCAGTCTCACGTGCCGGTGATCGACGCCGAGGGCGCCGTCGTCGGCGTGGCGATCGTGGGCCGTGACTACCCCTCCATCTGGGCTCGATTGGCCCAGGCCGCACCGGATCTCGTCGTCTACCTCGCCGTCGCCACCGTGCTCGGCGCCGCCGGCTCCGTCCTGCTGGCCCGACGCGTCAAGCGGCAGACGATGGGCATGGAGGCCCGCGAGATCGTCGATCTGGTGCGGCAACGCCAGGCGATGCTCGAGGGGCTGGAGGAGGCGGTGATCGCCCTGGACCCGTCGGGCCGGGTTCTGCTCACCAGTCGCAGCGCCCACGAGATGCTCGGGCTCGACGACACCAGCGTCGGCAGGCCCGTGACCGAGCTGGGACTCGACGACCGGGTCCTCACCGTGCTGCGCAGTCCCGAGGCCGACAAGGACCAGCTGGTGCTCACCGGCGATCGCATCCTGGTGTTCAACACCGTGCCCATCGAGGCGGGCGGATCGGTCGTGGCGACGGTGACCACGTTCCGGGATCGGACGGAGCTCAGCGAGGTCGAGAGCAAACTCGACATGAGTCGCACCAGTTCGACCGCACTGCGCGAGCACATCCACGAGTTCGACAACCAACTGCACACCATCTCCGGTCTCGTCCAGCTCGGCGAGTACGAGGAGGTGGAACGCTACGTCGACGGCATCACCGAGCACCGCGGACGACTGACGTCCACCGTGACCGACCGTATCGACGACCTGGGGGTCGCGGCGCTGCTCATCGCCAAGATCGGCGCCGCCGCCGCACGGTCGGTGATCGTGGACCTGGACAAGCGCTCCGCACTGCCGCGCACCAGCGACGAGGTCTCGCGCGACCTGTGCACCGTGGTGGGCAACCTGCTCGACAACGCCGTGGACGCGCTGCTCGAACGCGGTGTGGGCGACCCCCGCATCCGCGTCCGGATCGGTCCCGACGACGACGCGTCGGGCACGGTGATCGAGGTGGCCGACAACGGGCCCGGTATCGATCCGGAGGATCGGGAGCGCGTGTTCGAGCAGGGATGGAGCACGAAGGGGACGACGCAGGACGGCCACGGATTCGGCCTGGCGCTGGTGAGGGTGGTGTGCCGACGCCGCGGTGGTGAAGTATCGGTGGACGAAGCCACCGTCGGCGACCGTCGGTGGACGGTGTTCACCGCCCGAGTGAACACGGCCGGGGGGAGTGCGACATGAGCGTGATCAAGGTGCTGGTGGTCGACGACGACGCGATGGTGGCCCGCGTCCACACCGGATTCGTGGCCAAGATCGACGGGTTCGAGGTCTGCGGCGTCGCGCACTCTCCGGATCGGGCCCTGCAGTTGGTCGCCGAAACCGCCCCCGACCTGGTGCTTCTCGACGTACACCTGCCGGGCACGACCGGACTCGACCTCATCGCACCGTTCCGTGAGCTGGCCCCGGACATCGATGTTCTGGTGATCACCAGCGAACGCGAGGCGGACTCGGTGCAGAAGGCGCTGCGCTCCGGGGCGGTGCACTACCTGATCAAGCCGTTCCGGTTCGCGGCCCTGCAGGAACGGCTCGAGCACTACCGGCACTCCCGGCACTCGCTGTCGGAGGTGGAGCAGGCCGAACAGGACGCCGTCGACAAGGCCTTCGGGGTTCCCGGCTCCCCGAATCGGCTGCCGAAGGGCCTGAGCGCCGAGACGCTGAGCATGGTGGAGCGGCAGTTGAGGGCGCACACGGACGAGGTGTCGGCAAGCGCGATGGCCGAGGCCACGGGCATGTCGCGGTCGAGTGCCCGCCGTTATCTGGAGTACCTCAGCGAAGTGAACCGGGCCATCGTGACGCTCGACTACGGCAACGTCGGGCGGCCGGAACGGTTGTACAAGTTGCGGCGGTGAGTTCGCCGAACGTGCACCATGATCCGATTTCGGCTCTCATCGACGGAAAACCGTCGATCCGGGCCGAAATCGGACGGTCGTGCACGCCGCAGCGCGGCACCTGCTCAACGCATCGCGTTCCGGCCCGAGAGCGCTCGGCCCAGCGTGAGTTCGTCCGCGAACTCGAGATCACCGCCCATCGGCAGACCCGACGCCAGCCGCGTCACGGTCAGGCCGGGGAATCCGCGCAACATGCGCAGTAGATACGTCGCCGTCGCCTCGCCCTCGGTGTTGGGATCGGTCGCGATGATCACCTCCGCGACATCGACGCCGTCCTCCTGATTGCCGATGCGCGTCAACAGCTCTCGGATACGGAGCTGGTCCGGGCCGACGCCACTGAGTGGATCGAGAGAGCCCCCGAGGACGTGGTAGCGCCCCTTGAACTCCCGCGTCCGTTCCACGGCCTGAACGTCCTTGGGCTCCTCGACCACGCAGATCATCGTGCGATCACGGCGGGGATCGGCGCAGATGCGGCACATCTCCTTGTCGGACACCGTGCCGCAGACGATGCAGAACTGCACACCGTCCCGTACCCGCTGCAGCGCCTTCTGGAGCCGGTCGATGTCCGGCGCCTCGACACCGAGGAGGTGAAAGGCGATGCGCTGCGCGCTCTTCGGACCGACTCCCGGCAGCTTGCCGAGCTCGTCGATCAGATCCTGGACCGGTCCCTCGTACACGTGTCGGTCAGAAGCCGGGCAGGCCCGGCATACCGCCGCCGCCGAGTCCGGCGAGCGGACCGAGCTTCTGGGACGCCACCTCGGCCGCGGCCGTGGACGCGTCGGCGATGGCGCCGATGACCAGATCCTGCAGGGTCTCCACGTCATCGGGATCGACGACCTTGGGGTCGATCGTCAGCGAAACGACCTCGCCACTTCCCTTGACCGTCGCCACGACGAGGCCGCCACCGGCCTGACCGGTCACCTCGGTCGCCGCGATCTCGGCCTGGGCGGCCATCAACTGCTGCTGCATCTGCTGCGCCTGCTGCAGAAGCTGGGACATATCGGGCTGCTCACCGGGTTGCACGTCGATGGGTCCTCTCGGTCGTGGGGTGTCCGATCAGCCTAGTCGTCGGCCGTGTCGGGGGTGGTCGGCGCCGGGTCCTCGGGACCGCGGGACGGGGGGCGGGGGACGTCCGCTTCCCACCGGGCGCGGCGCTCGTCGTCGCTCTGCTCCCACCAGGGTGTCCCGCGCTCCCCGAGGGCCACCTTCGCGGCCTGCACGCCGGCACGGGATTCGGGCGCCCCCGAGGTACGGCGCACGTCCCGCCGCCACGCCATGAGAATCGAGCGCAGTTCGGCCTGACGGTCCTCGGGGATCGCCGGGTCGGTCGCGCGCCACCGACGGCCCTTCACCACGATGTACCGACCGTCGTCGGTGCGCTCCGGGCCGTCGTCGCTCACGTCATTCGACCTGGCGGGAGAGGTTCTGCAGCACCTGCGCCTGGATCTTCTTCAGACCGAGCGGGGCGAAGGTCTTCTCGAAGAATCCCCCGATACCGCCCGCACCCGTCCACTCCGTGGTGGTGGTGACGGTCGATCCGCTGCCGTCCGGCGCCACCGTGTAGGTGGTGACCATGGACGAGTTGGCGTCGCGCTCGGTGATCGTCGACCCCGCGACGGTCACGGTGGCGAGGACGTCACGCGAGCGCTTGGACGTGGCCTGCAGGGTCCACCGCGCGACCGTTCCGTTGCCCTGTCCCCCCTCGACGACGGTGAAGTCGCGGAACTGCTCGGGCAGGATGCGCGGGCGAACGGTCTCGTAATCGGTCAACGCGGCCAGGACCTTGTCCGGCGCTGCACTCGTGGTGTGGCTACTGCTGGCACTGACCTGGGCCATGAGAGAGATGCTCCTCTTCGAACGGTGAACGATGGGTGACGTCGAGTCTTTCATCGACGCGCGCATCGACCACGTGCGGAGGGGACCGGGCCCTAACGATCGGGTGAAGAATTGCCGTCCCCGGCCGTCACCGGTGGCCGCCCGAACGGACCGGACGTACGGTACTGGCGTGTCTTGGACGTTCGACCCGACCACCAGTACGACCAGCTCCGCCGGAACCGGACGAAACGCCTATGACCAGGGCGTGAGCCGGTTGCTCCACAGTTACCGCGCCATTCCGCCGGGCGCGACGGTCCGGTTGGCCAAGAAGACCTCGAACCTCTTCCGGGCGCGACCGAAGAACTCCGCACCCGGCCTCGACGTGTCCGGGCTCCAGGGCGTTCTGGCGGTCGATCCGAGCGCCGGCACCGCCGACGTGGCGGGCATGTGCACCTACGAGGACCTGGTCGACGCGACCCTCCCCCACGGCCTCGCGCCCCTGGTGGTGCCGCAACTCAAGACCATCACCCTCGGCGGCGCCGTGACCGGGCTCGGGATCGAGTCGTCGTCCTTCCGCAACGGTCTTCCCCACGAGTCCGTGATCGAGGTCGACGTCCTCACCGGGCCCGGCGACGTGGTGACCGCCACCGCCGACAACGCATACGCCGATCTCTTCCACGCTTTTCCCAACTCCTACGGAACGCTCGGCTACTCGACCCGCCTGCGCATCGAGCTCGAACCGGTGCTGCCCTTCGTGGCGCTGCGGCACGTGCGGTTCCACGACGTCGCGACGCTGCAGTCGGTCATGGACACCGTGGTCACCGAACGCGAGTACGACGGGGAGACGGTCGACTATCTCGACGGGGTCGTGTTCTCCCGCGACGAGTCCTACCTGACCCTCGGCCGGCAGACCGACGAGCCCGGGCCGGTGAGCGACTACACCGACACCCGGATCTACTACCGATCGCTCCAGCACGACGACGCGACCCCGAAGACGGACCGCCTCACCATCCGGGACTACCTGTGGCGGTGGGACACCGACTGGTTCTGGTGCTCGCGTGCGTTCGGTGCCCAGAACCCCCGTATCCGACGCCTGTGGCCGAAGAAGTACCGGCGCAGCAGTTTCTACTGGAAGTTGATCGGCCTGGACCAGAAGTACGGCATCGCCGATTTCCTGGAACGACGCAAGGGCAACCCGATTCGCGAGCGGGTGGTGCAGGACATCGAGGTCCCCATCGAAAAGACGGCCGCGTTCGTCGAATGGTTCCTCGACGAGATTCCGATCGAACCGATCTGGTTGTGTCCGTTGCGACTTCGTGAGACCTCGCGCACCGACGCCGACGTCGGTGGGCGGCAGTGGCCGCTCTACCCGCTCGAACCGCATCGGACGTACGTCAACGTCGGTTTCTGGTCCTTGGTCCCGGTGGTCGACGGCGAGCCCGACGGTGCGGCGAACCGGCGCATCGAGGCGAAGGTGACCGAACTCGACGGTCACAAATCCCTGTACTCGGATTCGTTCTACGGCGAGACCGAGTTCGACACGCTCTACGGCGGTGACCACTACCGCCGGATCAAGAAGAAGTACGACCCCGATTCACGTTTGCTCGATCTGTATTCGAAGGCGGTACACCGTAAATGACGACATTCAAGGAACAGCGCGACCACCGGGGCACCGGCCAACCGAAACTCACCCTCGCCGAGATCCTGCGGGAGTTCACCGAAGGTGATCTGCCCGTACGGTTCTCGGCCTACGACGGCAGCACCGGCGGCGCCGTCGATTCGCCCTACGGTCTCCGGTTGACCTCCCCGCGTGGGGCCACCTACCTGGCCACGGCCCCGGGTGACCTCGGCATGGCCCGCGCGTACGTCTCCGGCGACCTCGAGATCGAGGGTGTTCATCCCGGCGATCCGTACGAGGCGCTGAAGCTGCTCGGCGATCAACTGCACTTCCGGCGCCCGACGGCCAAGACGCTGGCGGCCGTCACCCGCTCCCTCGGCTGGGAACTGCTGCGGCCCATCGCCCCGCCACCGCAGGAATCGTTGCCACGTTGGAGGCGGATCGCGGAAGGACTGCGGCACTCCAAGACTCGCGATGCCGACAGCATCCACCACCACTACGACGTCTCGAACACCTTCTACGAGCACGTCCTGGGCACCTCGATGACCTACACGTGTGCGGCGTATCAGAGCGCGGACCAGTCGTTGGACGCCGCGCAGGAGAACAAGTACCGCCTGGTGTTCGACAAGCTCGGGCTGAAGGCCGGGGACCGCCTGCTCGACATCGGCTGCGGGTGGGGCTCGATGGTGCGGTACGCCGCCCGCCGCGGCGTCCACGTGATCGGCGCGACGCTCTCCGCGGAGCAGGCCGAGTGGGCGCAGGCCGCGATCGCCGCGGACGGTCTGTCCGACTTCGCGCAGGTGCGGCACAGCGACTACCGCGACATCACCGAATCGAACTTCGACGCCGTCTCCTCGATCGGTCTCACCGAGCACATCGGCGTCGCACAGTACCCGGCGTATTTCCAGTTCATCAAGGGCAAGCTGAGTCCCGGCGGACGCCTGCTCAACCACTGCATCACCCGGCCCGACAACCGCGGCGCCACGCGCGCAGGCGGATTCATCGATCGCTACGTCTTTCCGGACGGCGAACTCGCCGGTTCCGGTCGCATCATCTCCGAGATCCAGGACGTGGGCCTCGAGGTGCGGCACGAGGAGAACCTCCGCGAGCACTACGCCCTCACCCTCCGCGACTGGGGCCGCAACCTCGTGGAGAACTGGGACGCGTGCGTCGAGGAGGTCGGCGAGGGAACGGCTCGGGTGTGGGGCGTGTACATGGCGGGATCCCGGCTGGGATTCGAACGCAACGTCGTGCAACTCCACCAGGTGCTCGCGGTCAAGCTCGACGCGAACCACAGCGCCGGGGTCCCGCTGCGTCCGTGGTGGGACGGGTAACGCCGCTCGACCTCGATTCGCACCGGTTCCCGCGGTGCGCACCCCCTGCACCATGGTGCAGCCGGTGCGCCTTCGAGGAAACCGGTGCGGATCCATTCGCCGATCTTGTGGGCCGGACCTCGGTGTGTGACCCTGACAACACCCGATCGAGCCACACGGTGTGATCCGCGGGCCGTGCCCACCGAGAGAGGACCCCGGCCATGGCGGAGAGCGACCTACACCGGCTCGACCACGCGAGACGCAGCAACTGGAACAACCAGGTCCGCCGACACGCCGCGATGAATCCACAGGGGACCGCGCTGCGCTTCCTCGGAACGACCACCACCTGGCACGAGCTCGCCGACCGCACCGATCGGCTGGCCGGGGCGCTGGGTCGGCGCGGCGTCGGCCCCGGTGATCGCGTCCTCGTCCTCATGCTCAATCGGCCCGAGTATCTCGAATCCGTACTGGCGATCAACGCGCTCGGCGCCATCGCCGTGCCGGTGAACTTCCGGATGACCCCACCCGAGGTCGTCTACCTGGCCGAGAACAGCGGTGCGTCGCTGCTCATCACGGACGCCGCACTCAAGGTCCTCGCCACCACCGTTGCGGCACAGATCGATTCGATGAGCGAACCGGTGGTGGCGGGCGGCGAGAACGACACGTACGACGCGCTGCTGGCGGAGAACGCCGACGCCCCGCGGGTCGACGTTCCCGACGACACCCCGGCGCTGATCATGTACACCTCGGGCACCACGGGTCGGCCCAAGGGTGCGGTGCTCTCGCACGCGAACATGCAGGCGCAGGCCCTGACCTGCATCCGCGCGCTCCAGATGCACGGGGTCGACGAGATCGGGTTCTGCGCTTCCCCGATGTTCCACATCGCCGCGCTGGGCAGCCTGGCGCCCAGCTTGCTGCTGGGCGTTCCGACCGTGATCCATCCGGTGGGCGCGTTCGATCCGGCCGCACTGCTGGACGTCCTCGAACGCGAGCGAGTCACCACCCTGTTCCTCGTCCCCGTGCAGTGGCAGGCGGTGTGCGCCGAGCAGGCCCGCGCACCCAGATCGCTGGCGCTGCGGGTCATCTCGTGAGGCGCCGCACCGGCGTCGGACACCGTGCTGCGGGCGATGTCCGACACCTTTCCCGACGCCCTGAACGTGGCGGTGTTCGGCCAGACCGAGATGTCGCCCATCACCTGCGTGCTCGACGGGGAGGACGCCCTGCGCAAGATCGGGTCCGTCGGTCGGGTCATCCCCACCATCGCCGCACGGGTGGTCGACGACGAGATGAACGACGTGGTGCGCGGTGAGATCGGCGAGATCGTCTACCGCGGGCCCACCCTCATGCTCGAGTACTGGCAGAACCCCGCTGCCACCGCGGATGCGTTCCACGGCGGCTGGTTCCACTCGGGCGACCTGGTGCGCCAGGACGACGAGGGTTTCGTCTTCGTCGTCGATCGCAAGAAGGACATGATCATCTCGGGCGGCGAGAACATCTACTGCGCCGAGATCGAGAACGTGCTGTTCTCCCACCCGAAGGTCCTCGAAGCCGCCGTCGTCGGCCGACCGGACGACCGTTGGGGCGAGGTACCCGTCGCCGTCGTCGCGTTGGCGGATTCCGCCACGAACCTCACCCTCGCCGAGCTGACGGGGTGGTTGGACGATCACCTCGCGCGCTACAAGCACCCGAAGGATCTCGTGGTCGTCGACGCACTTCCTCGGAATGCGAGCGGCAAGGTGGTCAAGGTAGCTCTACGACAACCGGCGTCGTGACCGGACCGGAGCGACTCCTGGCGCGTGGGCACGAGTCGAGCGACGACACGTCCGCCGATGTTCGGCAGCGGGCAATCCCCGGATGGTGGAATGGCGAGATGATCCGCACCCCCTTCGGTCGACTCGCCACCATCGCCGCGGTCAGCGCCGCACTGCTCTCCGCGTCGCTGGTCGCCCCGCCCACCGCAGCGGCCGAGACCGCGCCCGGCACCGTCACCGATTCCCGTCCCCTCGCCGCCGAACTCGCGCCCGCCGGCGCCGCGGAGAGCATCTTCCTTCGCTACTCCACCCTCCGGACCGCGGTGGCCACCGGGGAATCGACGGGCGTCGTCTTCGTACCGGAAGGCGACACCCCGGACGGCGGGTGGCCGGTGGTGTCCTACGCGCACGGCACGACGGGCATCGCCGACGAGTGCGCGCCGTCGACCACGGGTGTGACGATCTTCGAACGCCCCGCGGTGGAACAGTTCCTGGCGGCGGGTTACGCAGTCGTGGCCACCGACTACGCCGGCATGGGAACGCCCGGCGTCCACGCCTACCTCGACGGTCCGGCGGCGGGCGCCAACGCCGCCGACATCGTGCGCGCCGCACACTCGATCCTCGGCGACACCCTGTCGGATCGGTGGATGGTCACGGGGTTGTCCCAGGGCGGCAACACCGCGTACTACACCGCGGCCGTCGCTTCGGAGCGGTTGCCCGAGTTGGACTTCCGCGGCGCCGTCCCCATCGCCGCCCCGACCCAGCTCGACACGGTGTTCGCGCTCGCCGGCCCCGGCATACCGGCGGTCGTGCCCTCCGGACTCACCGGCTACGTCACCTACCTTCTGGCCGGACTCGACGACCAGCGCCCCGAACTGAACGTCCGGGACTACCTGACCCCGGCCGGGATCGACGCCATCACCGCCGCGAAAACCCTGTGCGGTACCGACTTCCGTCAGTACCGGGAGGACACCGACCTCCAGCTCGGCGCCATGTTCACCCGGCCGCTGAACGACCCGCAGATGCGCGCCGTGCTCGCGCAGATGCAGGACGTCCCGGCGAGCGGTTACGATCGCCCGCTACTGGTCACCCAGAGTTTCGCCGACCAGGCCGTCCCGGCACCGCTGGCCGCCGTGCACGCCGCCGAGATGACTGCTTCCGGAACGGATTACGACCTGGTGACCTTCCCGACGCCGGATCACATCGGCACCCTCGAGGCGTCGATGCCGGCCGCGTTGGAGTTCGCGGCGACCGTGCTGCGGTAGGCGTTCCTATCGCAACGACACCCGCCCGCGGACCGAAATTCTCGGTCCACGGGCGGGTGTGTCAGCGCGGAAGCTGTGCCGACGCGGGATTCACGTCAGCTCTGGACTGGGTCAGCGCAGCGACTCCGGCGGAGTGAAACGCTCGCCGTACGTCTTCGCCAGCTCCTCGGCCCGTGCGACGAACGCCGCCTGCCCGACGGTTCCGTCCGCGGCCTCGTAACCGACGATGTACTGGTGGACACCACCGGTCCACGCCGGGTAGCCGATGCCGAAGATCGATCCGATGTTGGCGTCGGCGGTGGTGTTCAGGACACCCTCGTCGAAGCACTTCTGCGTCTCGATCGCCTCGATGAAGAGCATGCGCTCCTTGAGGTCGTCGAAGGCGATGTCCGCAGACCCGGACTTGAACGCGTCCCGCAGTCCCGACCACAGGCCGGTGCGCTTGCCGTCCGCGTACTCGTAGAAGCCCGCGCCCTTGGCCTTCGACGGACGATCGAACTCGTCGACCATCTTGTCGATGACGGCTCCGGCCGGGTCCTCCGGCGGCGTACCGCCGGCGGCGACGACCGCGTCGTAGGTCTCATTGCGGATCTTCTGCATCAGCGTCAGCGTCAGCTCGTCGGAGAGCTGCAACGGCGGCGCCGGGTAGCCCGCCTGGAGTCCGGCCTGCTCGATGGTCGACGGCTCGACGCCCTCGCCCAGCATCGCGATGGCTTCGTTGATGAAGGTGCCGATCACGCGGGAGGTGAAGAATCCGCGGCTGTCGTTGACCACGATCGGCGTCTTCTTGATCAGCTGCACGAGGTCGAACGCCTTGGCCAGCGCGGCATCCGAGGTCTTGTCGCCGCGGATGATCTCGACCAGCGGCATCTTGTCGACGGGCGAGAAGAAGTGGATACCGATGAAGTCCTCTTCACGCTTCACACCGGTGGCGAGACCGGTGATGGGCAGTGTCGAGGTGTTCGAACCCAGCAACGCGTCGGGTGCGACGAGGTCCTCGATCTCCTGGAACACCTTGTGCTTCAGGTCCTGCGACTCGAAGACCGCCTCGATGACGAGGTCGGCGCCCTCGACGTCCTTGGGATCCGCGGACGGGGTGATGCGCGCGAGCAGGGCGTCGGACTTCTCCTGCGTGGTCTTGCCGCGCGAGAGCGCCTTGGCCTCGATGGCCTCGGAGTACGCCTTGCCCTTCTTCGCCGACTCGATCGCGACATCCTTGAGTACGACGTCGATTCCGGCCTTCGCGCACACGTAGGCGATACCCGCGCCCATCATGCCGGCGCCGAGAACCGCGACCTTGGTGAACGAGGTCTTCTCGAAGCCGTCGGGACGGGACTTCCCGGAGTTGATGGCCTGGAGGTCGAAGAAGAACGCCTGGATCATGTTCTTCGAGACCTGACCGGTGACCAGGGTGGTGAAGTAGCGAGATTCGATGGTCGACGCGTTGTCGAAGTCGACCTGCGCACCCTCGACCGCGGCGGACAGAATCGCCAGCGGAGCCGGCATCGGGGCGCCCTTGATCTGCTTGCGCAGGTTCGAGGGGAACGCCGGAAGAATCTGCGCCAGTTTGGGATTGGACGGGGTGCCGCCGGGGATCTTGTAGCCCTTGACATCCCACGGTGCGACGCCGCCCTCGGGGTTGGCCTTGATCCACGCCTTGGCGGCGGGCACCAATTCCTCTGCGGTGTCGACCAATTCGTGGATGAGTCCCAGCTCCAGCGCCTTCTCGGGCCGGAAACGGGTGCCCTGGCTCAGAACCGACATGAAGCCGTTCTGGATACCGAGGAGCCGGGTGATGCGGGTGACGCCGCCGCCGCCGGGCAGCAGGCCGAGGGAGACCTCGGGAAGTCCGAGCTGCACGCTCGGGTTGTTCAGCGCGATGCGGTGATGCGTGGCGAGGGTGATCTCGAGGCCGCCACCGAGAGCGGCGCCGTTGATCGCGGAGACCACCGGCTTGCCCAGCGTCTCCAGCCGACGCAGCTGCGCCTTGACGCCCTGGACCTCGTCGAACACCTGCTGGGCGTCGTCGGGTCCGGCCTTGATCATGTTGTTGAGGTCACCGCCGGCGAAGAAGGTCTTCTTCGCGGAGGTGACGACCACACCGGTGATGGACTCGCGCTCGGCCTCGAGCCGGTCGACGGTGGCGCCCATCGAGTCCTTGTACAGCTGGTTCATGGTGTTGGCGCCCTGGTTGGGGTCGTCCATGGTGAGTACGACGATGCCGTCGGCATCCTGATCCCACTGAATCATGTTGTCTGTCATGTCTTCTGTCCTCAGACTCGCTCGATGATGGTGGCAACGCCCATGCCGCCGCCGATGCACAGGGTGATCAGGGCGTAGCGGCCGCCGCGGCGCTCGAGCTCGTCGAGCACGGTGCCGGTGATCATGGCGCCCGTGGCGCCGAGGGGGTGGCCCATGGCGATGGCTCCGCCGTTGACGTTGAGCTTCTCGCCCGGAATCTTCAGATCCTTCTGGAAGCGCAGGACCACGGAGGCGAAGGCCTCGTTGAGCTCGAACAGGTCGATGTCGTCGACCGTGAGGCCGGCTGCGGCGAGAACCTTCTTCGACGCGGGCGTCGGGCCCGTGAGCATGATGGTGGTGTCCGCACCGCTGGTGGCGGTGGCGACGACGCGGGCACGCGGCGCCATCCCCATCGACTTGCCGGCGTCTTCGCTGCCGACCAGGACCAGGGCTGCACCGTCGACGATGCCAGAGGAGTTACCCCCCGTGTGGACGTGATCGATCTTCTCGATCCAGTGGTACTTCTGCAGCGCGACGTCGTCGAATCCACCCATCGCGGCGATGCCCTCGAACGCGGGCTTGAGCTTGCCCAGCGACTCTGCGGTGGTTCCGGGACGCATGTGCTCGTCCTGGTCGAGGATGAGCAGACCGTTCTGATCGGTCACCGGCACGACGGACTTGGCGAAGTATCCGCCCGACCACGCTGCGGCCGCACGCTCCTGGGACTGCGCGGCGTACGCGTCGACGTCGTCGCGGGTGAAGCCCTCGATCGTGGCGATGAGGTCGGCGCCGATGCCCTGCGGGGCGAAGTAGGTGTCGTAGTTGGTCTGCGGGTCCATGGCCCACGCACCGCCGTCGGAGCCCATGGGGACGCGGGACATCGACTCGACGCCACCGGCGACCACGAGCTCGTCCCAGCCGGAGCGCACCTTCTGCGCGGCGAGGTTGACGGCTTCGAGGCCGGACGCGCAGAAACGGTTGAGCTGGAAGCCGCCGACGGTGTCGGGCATCTTCGCGGCGAGCACCGCGGTGCGCGCGATGTCGGCGCCCTGGTCACCGACGGGCGAGACGACGCCGAGGATCAGGTCCGAGATGCGGTCCTCGTCCAGATCGGGGAAACGACGACGGAGCTCGTCGATCAACCCGGTCACCAGCGAGATCGGCTTGACCGAGTGCAACGACCCGTTCTTGCCCTTGCCTCGCGGGGTTCTGATGGCTTCGTAGATATATGCCTCTGTGGTCACTGCGAACAGTTCCTTCCGACGTGTGTTCGAGCAGCACGACGGCGGTGCGCCGCTGCCCCGAGGTACAGACCTCGACAGCAGTCACCCTAGGCGAGCTCACCTACCCCCGACAGGTCCCAAACGAGCACGGAAGATGACCGAATTCGCGCGGTCCGGACTCCTGCGCGGGACGGGGGCGGGGGCATATCCGCACGGCGCCCAGCAGAACGCACGGCTCCGGACCTGTGCGGACTGCTGCGCGGTGTGCGGTTGGGGCTCAGACGTCCTTGAGCGGGGTGGCACCGAGCTCGCTCTGCAGGAGTTCGAGCGCAACCTCGTCGGGATCCCGACGCGTCGACGGATCGACGGGCTCCTTCGCCTGCTTCATGAGCTCTTCCTGCTCCTCCGGGCTCTCCGGCGGGGGCGGGCCGTCGTAGGCCGCACCGCTGTACGCCGAACCACCGTCACCCGGGTCGTCCGGATAGTCGGGCTCCTCGGCGGGCGGGGGGATGTCGTCGGACGGAGGCTGATTGTCCCGGCGCTGGGTCTTCGGTCGCTGGCTGTCCGGACGAGCGGCGTCGGGTGCCGACCGGCTGGGCCGAGAGAACCGAGGCGCCACCGCTTTGGGGCGCTCGGCCGGTGCGGGCGCCGGGGTCGCGGCCGGCGGTGCGGTGGCGCCGCCGATCTCACAGGTCACCTCCCACTCGACACCGAACACGTCACGCAACGCATCGCGGATGACCTCGGCGTTCCGTGGTTCGATCAGACGTTTCGCGAGCGGGGCCGAATCGTGGGCGAGCACGATGGTTCCGCCACCGACCGAGCGCACCGTGGCCCCGGACAGCATGACCTCGACGGTGCGGCTGCGGTCGCGCACCTTGGTTCGCACCTCGGTCCACACCGCGCGGAGGGCGGCCGCGTCGGGTTCGGCTGCAGCGGGTGCCGGGGCTTCGGGTTCCGGCTCGGGTTCGGGTTGCCAGTCCGCGGCGTCGGCGCTGGGCTCCTCCGGCCGAGACGACTCCGGCTGGGGTTCCGGCCGAGACGGCTCCGGCTGCTGGGGTTCCGGCTGCTGGGAGTCGGCAGCGGGCGCTGCCGGGGCGGGCTCGACCGCGGGCTCCTCTGCCGGTGCCGAGGCGGGCTCCGGAGCCGGTGTGGACACCGGGGTGGGCTCCGAAGCCGCCGGGGGTGTAGGTGCGGGCGCGGCAGTCGGTGCGGGCGCCGGTTCGGCCGCACGCTCACTCGGCCGTCGGAACTTCGGCGGCGACCCCGCAGACGACCCCGCCGCCTCGACACCACGGCTTTCGACACCACGCGGCGCCGCGTCCTCGGCGACGTGCTGCGCGTGCACCGCGGCGGCCTCACCGGCGGGCAGTGTCACATCCAGACGACGCTCGATCCGCTCCAACCGTTGCAGCACAGCACTTTCCGCGTCGGACGCAGCGGGCAACAGCATCCGGGCGCACATCACCTCGAGCAGCAACCGCGGAGCGGTGGCGCCCCGCATCTCCCCGAGCCCGGCGTGCACCGTCTCGGCGTACCGGGCGAGTGTCGCCGGCCCGATGTGCTCGGCCTGCTCGCGAATGCGCTCCACCAGATCCGCGGGAGCGTCGATGAGCCCGCGTTCCCCCGCGTCGGGTACGGCTCGCATCAGGATCAGGTCCCGGAGCCGTTCGAGGAGGTCGACGGCGAACCGCCGAGGATCGTGGCCGGCGTCCATCACCTTCTCGACGGTGCCGAACAGCGCCGCTCCGTCCTGCGCGGCGAGGGCGTCCACCGCCTCGTCGATGAGCGCGACATCGGTCACGCCGAGGAGCATCAGCGCGCGGGTGTACTGCACACCCTCGTCACCCGCACCGGCGAGCAACTGGTCGAGCACGCTGAGGGTGTCACGCGGCGATCCGCCACCCGCGCGGATGACCAGCGGGAACACTGCATCCTGCACCGTGACGTGTTCCTCGGCGCAGATCCGTTCCATGAGCCCACGCATCGCGGCGGGCGGCAGCAACCGGAACGGGTAGTGGTGCGTACGGCTGCGGATGGTCGGCAGCACCTTCTCCGGTTCCGTCGTCGCGAAGACGAAGATCAGGTGCTCGGGCGGCTCCTCCACGATCTTGAGCAGCGCGTTGAACCCCGCGGTGGTCACCATGTGCGCCTCGTCCACGATGAAGACGCGGTAGCGCGATTCGGCCGGGGCGTAGAACGCTCGATCGCGAAGCTCACGCGTGTCGTCGACACCGCCGTGGCTCGCGGCGTCGAGCTCGATCACGTCCAGATTGCCGGGGCCTCCGGGCGCGAGAGCCACGCACGAGTTGCACACCCCGCACGGCGTCGACGTGGGCCCCTGGACACAGTTCAGCGAGCGCGCCAAAATGCGCGCCGACGACGTCTTGCCGCAGCCACGCGGACCCGAGAACAGGTACGCGTGGTTGATCCGCTTGGTGTCGAGCGCGACGGACAGGGGCTCGGTGACATGCTCTTGCCCGACCACTTCCGCGAACGTCGCTGGACGGTACTTCCGGTACAGGGCCACGCGGGAAAGAGTACCGGCGCGCACCGACACCCCGACGCGTCGCCTGATCGGCGCCGATCAGGCCTTGCCCGACGCCTCCTTGGCCGCCTTCTTCGCGGCTTTCTTGAACTCGCGCACCTCACCGAGGGTGGCCGCGTCGACCACGTCGGCGATGGATCGACGTGCACCGTCCTCGCCGTAGGCGCCGGCCGCGTCGCGCCACCCGTCGGGTTCGACGCCCATCTGTTTGCCCAACAGCGCGAGGAAGATTCGCGCTTTCTGGTCGCCGTAGCCGGGCAGTGCCTTGAGCCGCTTCAGCACTTCCTTGCCGTCGGGATCGCCGTCGGTCCAGATCGCGTCGGCGCGCCCGTCCCATCGGTCCACGATCGCGGTGCACATCGACTGGATGCGCTTGCCCATGGAGCCGGGAAAGCGGTGCACAGCGGGTGCCGTCGAGCAGATCTCGAGGAACCGATCCTCGGGCATCTCGGCGATGGTGTGCACGTCGAGCGAACCCATGCGGTCCGCCAACTTCTTGGGGCCGGCGAACGCGGATTCCATCGCGACCTGCTGGTCGAGGAGCATGCCGACCAACAGGGCGAGGGGGTCCGAGGCGAGCAGAGCGTCGGCGTCGAGGTCGCCCACCAGGTTCAGGGTCGTGGCCATGGGCGTAATTCTTCCACGACGCACCGGGGCGATCACGCGGCGAGTTTGCGCGCACCGTCCAGCGTCATGCGCACGCTGCACGGTGCGCGCGGCGCTGCAGGGTGCGCGCGGGAGAAATCCCCGACCGCCGAACTACTCCGCGCGCAACTTCTCCGCCGCCGCGAGCAGCACGCACGTCGCCACACCGTCCATCGCCGCGGCCAGCTCGTCCGTGGACGGGAAGCTGGGGGCGAGGCGAATGTTGCGGTCGTCCGGATCCTTCTTGTACGGGAAGGCCGATCCCGCCGCGGTCAGCGCGATACCCGCGTCCTTGGCCAGCGCGATGGTGCGGGCCGCGGTCCCGTCGAGCACGTCGAGGCTGATGAAGTAGCCACCCTTGGGCTCGGTCCACGACGCGACCTTCGCCGCTCCCAGCCGATCCTCGAGGATCTCGCCGACCAGCGCGAACTTCGGCGCGAGGATCTCGCGATGCTTGGCCATGTGCGCACGCACGCCGGCGGCGTCGCCGAAGAAGCGCACGTGACGCAGCTGGTTCAACTTGTCCGGACCGATGCTCTTCTTGCCGAAGTGACCCTGGTACCAGTCGAGGTTCTCGGTCGATCCGCCGAGGAAGCTCACGCCGGCCCCGGCGAAGGTGATCTTCGACGACGACGCGAACACCAGCGGGCGGTTGGCGAATCCCGCGTCCGCCGCTATCCCGAGCACGTCGTACGACGGTGCGAGATCCTCGGTCAGCGGATGCACCGCGTAGGCGTTGTCCCAGAACAGGCGGAAATCAGGCGCCGCCGTCGGCATCGTGGCCAACCGGCGCACGACCTCCTCGGAGTACACCGCGCCGGTGGGGTTGGCGTAGTTCGGTACACACCAGATGCCCTTGATCTGCGGGTCGGACGACACGAGCCGCGCGACCTCGTCGACGTCGGGTCCGTCCGGGTTCATCGCGACCGGGATCATCTCGATGCCGAGGGACTCGGTGATGGCGAAGTGCCGGTCGTAGCCGGGGCTCGGGCAGAGGAACCGGACGACCGGCTCGGCCGACCACGGCCGCGGGGAGTCTCCGAACCCGTGCAGCAGACCCCAGACGACGAGGTCGTGCATCATCTCGAGGCTCGCGTTGCCGCCGGCCAGCAGGTTCGACGCGGGGATATTCAGCAGTTCACCGAAGATGGCACGCAGTTCCGGCAGACCCGCGAGGCCGCCGTAGTTGCGGCAGTCGGTGCCCGCGGAGTCCCGGAAGTCCGCACCGGGCAGGGTCAGCAGCTCTGCGGCCAGATCCAGCTGCTCGGGGGACGGCTTGCCGCGAGTGAGGTCGAGCGAGAGTCCTCGGCCGCGCAGTTCCTCGTACTCGGCGGTGCGCTTCTCGTGCTCCGCGGCCAGCTCGTCGGGATTCATCAGTCCGAGTTGGGTCTGCGTAGGCATGCGAAAAGGGCCTTTCGAGGAGGCTGATTTCTGTGCTGAGCGGAGTTAAGGGGACCCCGCGCACCCGGCAGAGCCCGTTGACCCTTGCTGCCTTCCGGCCCTGGGGGAGTTCACAGGATGCGCGCCGCGCGGGATCCGTGGACGAGTCTAGTCACACCGACGCCGCAGCGCGGAACCACCCAGGTCATCGGGCCGATTCGTCCGATGAGGGGTACCCCCGGTAAGGTAGCCGACGGAGGATTCGCCTAGTGGCCTATGGCGCTCGCCTGGAACGCGGGTTGGGTTAACGCCCTCAGGGGTTCAAATCCCCTATCCTCCGCAGAGAACGGCCCCCGACCTCACGCAGGTCGGGGGCCGTTCTGCATTCCCGACGTCCCCAGCCCCGGCGTCCCTGCAACTCAGAACAACGCCCCCTGCATCGCGGGCAACTCCGTCTCGAACTCCCCCAGTTCGACGCGCCGCCCGGACAGTCGCGACAGATCGACCACGTACCGGGTGTCCGGATCCGCCCGCACCGTCGCGATCGCCGCGCTCCCGACGCAGTCGACGATCTCGAGTCCGTGCGTCCCCGTCGCCACGTCCAGCGGATACGGCGCGCGGGCACCCCGCAGCAGCGCGGCCCGGCCGTCGGGCGGAGCCCACCGTTCGTCGACGACGGCGAAGTCCTCTCCGGAGAATTCCCCGGAAATCTGCAGGTCACCGAGATGCCGGCGGGCGATCGCGGCCATCTCGGCGTTGTCGCGATCGAGCGCCTCGAGGTCCACCGGCGCCGCCAGGCCCGACGCTTTCGCCGCGGCTCGCACGGCCTGGCGCAGTCCCGCGGTGTCGGTCATGGCGTCCTCGAGGTGCCGCACCACCCGACCGTCGACGGCGCGGGCGATGTACCGGCCCACCACCGCGCCCTGCTCGGTCAGGCGCCCCCATTTTCGGGGGTCGGCGGCGGTTCCCACCTTGTGCACCCCGCCGGCGAAGGTGGCGACGTAGAGCCAGTGTGGTTGCAGTACAACCGCTTCGAGTCCGCGCGAGAGGAAGTCCTGGCGGTGGACGATGTGCACGAACCGGTACGGATCCGCTGCGACGCACGCCGCACAGCGCGAGCCCGCCGTGGCCCGAGCCGCGTGCGGACATGCCACCGGTCGGCCGCTGTCGGCGTCGCGGCGGCCCGTGCACCACAGCACGCCCGGCCCGTCGAGGGACCGGAATCGCAGGGCGGCGCCGCGCAAGGAGAGGGTGGTGATCGCGTCGTCGACGAGGGTCATCACCGGATTCGAGCCCGGCCAGCCGACATTCCGCACGAGCACACCCACCCCGGCAGTATCCCGCACGAGGGGAGACGGAGCCGGGGCCGGATCCCGATCGTCGCCGTGAACTGGGCCAACATCCCCGGTGTGCGCGGTGACGCGTCATGGTCCGCCGGGTGACCCACACCTCCGGAGCCCCGTTGCTGTTCCCGATTACATGCTCCGAAAAAGGGTCGGACCCCGCTTCGGCGGGCACACTGACGTAGAAGACATACGGAAGGGTTCACCGATGGCAGCACCACTCACCACTTCACAGGAGATGCAGACCCTCGTCTTGCACGGCGACGATCTGAAGTACCTCGACGTGGGGTCCGGTCCGACCGTCGTGCTCATCCACGGGTTGCTGGGTTCGCACCACAACTGGGCACCGCAGATCGAATCGCTGTCACGCTCCTACCGCGTGATCGTGCCCGACCTGTTCGGGCACGGCGAGTCCGACAAGCCCGGCGGCGACTACTCCATCAGCGCGCACGCCGCGAGCATCCGCGATCTGCTGAAGTCACTGGGCATCGGGTCGGCCACGTTCGTCGGCCACTCGCTCGGCGGCGGCATCGCCATGCAGACGCTGTACCTGTTCCCCGAACTGGTCGAGCGCATGGTGCTCATCGCCAGCGGCGGGCTCGGACCCGAGGTCAGCCCGCTCCTGCGTGCCGCATCACTGCCCGGCAGCGAGTTCGTTCTTCCCGTGATGGCCTCGAAGACCGTCCGAGGTATCACCGACCTCGCCCTCGACCAGCTGTCGAAGGTCGGAATCTCACCCATGAGCCCCAGCGCCGAGGAAGCGTGGCGCAGCTTCGAGTCCGTGCAGGATCCGGGCACCCGGCGCGCCTTCCTCGCCTGCGTGCGGTCGGTCATCGGTTTCCGCGGACAGACGATCAGCGCCACCCCGCACTTCGCGAGCTTCCCCGAGCTCGACGCCATGCTGGTGTGGGGCGAGCGCGACACGATCATTCCGAACTCGCACACCGAGAACGCCCGCGCCGAGCTCCCCCGTGGCCGGGTCGAGATCTTCCCGCGCGGCGGACACTTCCCGCACCTGGACTACCCGGACCGCTTCGATCGTGTCTTCGACGAGTTCATGGACGAGTGCGGCGCAGCTCCCCACCAGGTCAAGCCCCGATTGATCGCCGAATCCGGCGCCTGACCCTCCACCGATGCACGATGCCCCCGGCCGTACAGGTCGGGGGCATCGTGCGTCGGAGCACTATCGGCGTCGGTCCTGCGCCGGCCCGACGTCCGCCAGCCCCACCTTCGCCAGCTCGGCCTCGGTCGCCAGGTTCTTCGCGTCGGCGATGTCGATGGTCTCGAGCGCCAGTCCCCGCGTCTCACGAGCGAACACGACGGCCACGACGGTGACGGACGCCGCGATTGCGAGATACCACGCGATGGGCACCGACGAGCCGTAGACGTCGAGCAACCGCACCGCGATGATGGGCGCCAGCGACCCCGCCACGATGGACGTGACCTGGTAGCCGAGCGAGACACCGGAGTACCGCATCCGCGTCGGGAACATCTCGGCCATGATCGCCGGCTGCGTGGCGTACATGAACGCGTGGAACACCAGGCCGATGATGATCGCCAGCATGATGACAGCGTTGTGGCCGCTGTTCATCATCGGGAACGCGAAGAAGCCCCACGTCGCCGCGGCGATGGCACCGCCGAGGTACACCGGACGACGGCCGACGGTGTCCGCGAGCCGCCCCACCAGGGGGATCACGGCGAAGTGCACGGCGTGCGCACCGAGCATCCACCACAGGATCGTGCTGGTGTCCGTCCCCACCTCGACGGAGAGATAGGTGATGGAGAAGGTGACCACGAGGTAGTACATGACGTTCTCGCCGAACCGCAGGCCCATCGCGGTGAAGACGCCACGCGGGTACCGCTTGACCACCTCGAACACCCCGTACGACGCGGCCTTGATGACCTCGGTCTGCTTCTGCGCCTCCAGGAAGATGGGGGCGTCGGTGACCTTGGTGCGGATGTAGTAGCCGACGAACACGATGACCGCGGACAGCCAGAACGCGATACGCCAACCCCAGCTGAGGAAGTCGTCCTCCGACAGCGTCGTGGTGAGGATCAGCAGTACGACGGTGGCCAGCAGGTTTCCGGCGGGCACGCCGGCCTGTGGCCAGCTCGCCCAGAACCCGCGGCTCTTGTTCGGGCTGTGTTCGGCGACGAGCAGTACCGCTCCTCCCCATTCGCCGCCCACGGCGAAGCCCTGGATGAAGCGCAGGGTCACCAGCAACCCCGGCGCCCAGTAGCCGATCTGCCCGAACGTCGGCAGACATCCCATCAGGAAGGTCGCCGAGCCGACCAGCACCAGGCTGAACTGCAGGAGCTTCTTGCGGCCGTACTTGTCGCCGTAGTGCCCGAAGACGATGCCGCCCAGCGGGCGGGCCACGAAACCGACGGCGTAGGTCACGAAGGCCGCCAGAATCGCGTCGAGCTCGCTGGTTCCCTCGGCGAAGAAGATCTTGCTGAACACCAGGGTCGCGGCGGTTCCGTAGAGGAAGAACTCGTACCATTCGACCACCGTGCCGGCCATCGACGCGGCGACCACCTTGCGCAAGCCGGCGGGTTCGGCGTCGTCCCGGTCCACCCGATCGGTCACTGACATGTGCGCTCCTCGAAGACGACGGGTGGGTCTGTGACTCAGCGCACACAAACCCTTACGGTGTCGAAGTATCGACCCGCATCGCCGGGCACCACAATGACCGCACCTGCAGGTCCCGACTGCAAAGATGCACACATGACCGGTCCCATCGCCGACGATCTGCTCGTCCTGCTCGCGGTGGGACGGAGCGGTCGGTTCGTGGCCGCCGCGGACACGCTCGGCATCAACCACACCACCGTCTCGCGTCGCATCGCGTCGTTGGAGAAGTCGCTCGGGGGCCGCGTCCTGGTGAAGACGTCCGGAGGGTGGGAACTGACCTCGCTCGGTCGGCGAGCCCTGGCCGCCGCGGAAACCGTCGACGACGTCGTGCGCGGCCTGATCGATCCGGCGGGCGAGGCCCTGTCGGGTGTCGTGCGCATCTCCGCGACCGACGGATTCAGTGCCTACCTGGCCGCGCCCGCCGCCGTCGCGGTGCGGCGCGGGCACCCCGGGGTGTCCGTGGAACTCGTCGCGGCGACGCGTCGGGCGTCGCAGCAGCGTTCGGGGATGGACATCGAGGTGGTCGTCGGGACACCGCAGGTCCACCGGGCCGAGGCGGTGCACCTCGGCGACTACACCCTGGGGCTCTACGCCACCCGAAACTACCTGTCGACCAACGGGATTCCCGACGTCGTGGCCGACCTGGCCGACCATCCGCTGATCTACTTCGTCGAGTCGATGCTTCACGTCGACGATCTCGATCACGCACGCAGCGTGGCGCCGACGATGCGCAGTTCGATCGCCTCGACCAACGTCTTCGTCCACGTCGAGGCGACCCGAGCCCACGCGGGCATCGGGCTGCTGCCGTGCTTCATGGCGGATCGGCACGACGATCTGGTCCGGGTGCTGCCCGCCGAGATCTCGGTGACCCTCGCCTACTGGCTGGTCGCTCGCAGCGAGACGCTGCGCCGGCCCGAGGTCGCAGCGGTGGTGACGGCCATTCGCGCGCAGGTCGCCGCCCGGTCCGATGCTCTGCTCGGCCGCGCTCCTTCGGCCGCCACGTGACGGCAGGACGATTCGCGCCCAGCCCGTCCGGCGATCTGCACGTCGGAAATCTGCGGACTGCGTTGATGGCGTGGATGTTCGCCCGCGCGACGGGTCGGCCGTGCGTGCTGCGCGTCGAGGACCTCGACCGGGTGGCGGCCGGCTCCGAGGAGCGTCAGCTCGCGGATCTCGCCGCACTGGGACTCGAGTTCGACGGTCCGATCCTGCGGCAGTCCGACCGCCGGGACGCGTATTCGGCGGCGATCGAGACTCTGCGAGCGAGGGACGCCGTCTACGAGTGCTTCTGCACCCGGCGCGAGATCCAGCAGGCGGCGTCGGCCCCCCACGCTCCCGAGGGTGCCTATCCGGGAACCTGCCGAGACCTCACCGACACCGAACGGCAGGCCCGACGCGACGAGGGTCGACGGGCCGCGCTGCGCCTGCGTTCGGAGGTGCGCACGTACACGGTCACCGACGTGCTGCACGGCGCGGTGTCCGGCGTCGTGGACGATCTGGTTCTGCAGCGCACCGACGGGGTTCCCGCGTACAACCTCGCGGTGGTCGTCGACGACGGATATCAGGGCGTCGACCAGGTGGTGCGAGCCGACGATCTGCTGACCTCCGCCCCGCGCCAGGCCTACCTCGCGTCGCTGCTCGGCATCGAGGAACCGTCGTACGCGCACGTTCCCCTGGTGCTCGGGCCGACCGGAAAACGGTTGGCGAAGCGGGACGGGGCGGTCACGCTCGCGGACCTGGCTGCCGTGGGGGTGACGGCGGCGGACGTCCTGGTCGCGATCGCCCGGTCCGCCGGACTGCCCGCCGAGCCGGGAGCAACTCCCGCGTCGTTGCTGGCCTCCTGGTCTCCCGACGTTCTCGTCCGTCGGCCCGTCTACCTGGACCCGTCGGCTCCGGGTGTGACTCTGCACCAACACCCGCCTGCCACAGCGTGATCGGGCCTCGAAGAGCCGGACATTGCGGACGTACAATGAACGCATGACCACAGGTGGCTACGACCCCAACCAGGATCCGAACAACCCCCGGCCGGGCAGTTACCCGCCCCCGGCCGGCAGCTACCCGCCCCCGCAGGGCAACTACCCGCCCCCGGCCGGCAGCTACCCGCCGCCGCAGGGGAACGTCCCGCCGGTCGGCGGCTACGGCTATCCGACACCGCAGTTCGACAACCAGGGCATGCAGGGCTGGCAGCCCGCGGGTGTCGGCGTGCGCTTCGGTGCCCGATTGCTCGACGGGCTGATCGTCGGCCTCGTGGTGGGCCTGCTGTCGGCGCTGATCGGGCTCAACCTGTCGGGCGTGGGCTTGTTCTCCGGCGTGGGACTGTTCGCGTACTTCGTGATCATGGAGCTCACCCAGGGGCGGACGCTGGGCAAGATGATCCTGAACCTGCAGGTTCGGGGAGCGAACGGGGCTACGCGGCCGTCGCTGAAGGAGTCCGCGATTCGCAACTCCTTCATGTTGCTCACCATCATCCCGTTCATCGGCGGACTGCTGGCGTTCATCGCGTACATCGTGATCGCCGTGACCATCGGATCGAGCTCGACCAAGCAGGGCAAGCACGACGAGTTCGCTGGGGGCACGCAGGTCGTCAAGGCCTGAGGCGAAAGTGGCCCTCGCCGACGGTCGTCGTGAGATTTAGAATCGACCCATGACCACAGGTGGGTACGACCCCGACAAGGACCCCTACGCGGGAAACCGTCCGCCGCCGCAGAGCAGCTATCCGCCGCCCGGCAACTTTCCGCCGCCGAGCGAGTACGGCGGGTACCCACAGCAGGGTTATCCGTCGCCCCCGCCGTTCGACAACCGTGGTGTCGCGCCGGAGCTGTCGGTCGGCGCCGCGATCTCCTTCGGCTGGGACAAGTTCCGGGGCAACGCACTTCCGTGGCTCGGCGTCGTCGCACTCACCTTCGTCGTTCTGGGCGCCGTCGAGTTCGTGACGAGCAGCGACACCAACTGGGTCGTGAACCTGCTCTCCACGCTGCTGATCACGGTGCTCGGTTACCTCGTCCAAGCCGCGTTGGTTCGCGGGGCACTGCACGAAGCCGACGGGCACAAGCCGGGGTTCGGGGCGTTCTTCCAGTTCGGCAACGTGGTGACGATCATCGTCGCCGGACTGCTCATCGGCATTCTCGCCGGTATCGGGTTCGCCCTGCTCGTCGTCCCCGGACTGCTGGTCACCTTCTTCACGTGGTGGGTCTTCCAGTTCGTCGTCGATCGCGACGAGGACGCCATCACCGCGATCAAGTCCAGCGCGAAGGCCATCGCGTCGCGACCCGGCCCGATCTTCCTGCTCGCCCTGGCGCTCGTCGGCGTGAACATCCTCGGCGTCCTCGCCCTGCTGGTCGGGCTGCTCGTGTCGGTGCCGGTCACCATCCTCGCGTCCACCTACGCATACCGGGTGGTCACGGGCGGTCGCGTGGCCTGACCGACGCTCCGCACGACGGGCGCGAATCCCTCCGACCGGGGATTCGCGCCCGTCGTCGTTCGGGTGCTTGTATTGCCCAGTGAAAAACTCCTACACCGACACCGACGGCGATCGCCCGTCTGGACAGGTCGCGTTCGCACACGTCAGCCGGGGCTACTACCCCACCATCGTCGCGCTCTTCGTCGCGACGCTGCTGATTTCGAACGTGGCCGCCAGCAAGGGCGTCTCCTTCTTCTCCGATTCCGAGCTGTTCCTCGGACCCCTGCAGATCCTGCCGATCAACACCGACGGCGCGTTCTTCCTCTTCCCCCTCGCCTACATCCTCGGCGACGTGCTCAGCGAGGTGTACGGCCTGAAAGCCACGCGCCGCGCGATCTACCTGGGCTTCGGGGCGATCATCCTCGCCGCCCTGTGCTTCTTCGTCGTCATCGAACTCCCCTCCGCGAGCTTCTACGAGAATCAGGAATCGCTCGAGACCGTCCTCGGCGTCGTCCCTCGGTTGGTTCTCGCGGGCCTGGCCGGCTACTTCGTCGGGCAACTCCTCAACGCGTACGTCCTGGTCAAGATCAAGGAACGCACCAAGGAGAAGCATCTCTGGGCGCGCCTGATCGGCTCGACCGTGGTCGGAGAATTCTTCGACACCCTCATCTTCTGCGCCATCGCTGCCGGGGTCATCGGCATCACCACGTGGACCGATTTCGTGAACTACGTGATCGTCGGGTTCCTCTGGAAGACCTTGGTGGAGGTGCTGGTGCTGCCGATCACCTACGCGGTGATCAACCACATCAAGAAGCGCGAACCGACGTACCAGCCGGCCTGATCGCCTTCCCGCTCCGCTCCCCGCTTCCCCCGCTCGATTCTGCGATTGAAATGTACTAGCGCACACGAAATATCGGGCGCAGTCACACAATTCGGTCGCAGAATCGGGGAGCGGGCGGGGGCCGAGTGAGCGGCGCGCCACTCAGGAGCGGTAGAACCGCCCCAACGTCTCCCGCTTGAACTCCTCGAACCGACCCTCGGTGATTGAGGCGCGGATGTCGTCGACGAGTTTCACGGTGAAGCGCTCGTTGTGGATGGTCGCCAGCGTCGAGGCGAGCATTTCCTTCGCCTTGAACAGGTGGTGCATGTACGCGCGGGTGTAGTGCGCGCACGTGTAGCAATCGCACTCGTCGTCGATGGGCGTGAAGTCGCGGCGAAAGCGCGCGGTGTTGATGTTGAACCGACCCCGCGGGGTGTAGATCGCCGCGTTGCGAGCGACCCGGGACGGGTTCACGCAGTCGAAGGTGTCGGCACCGTTCTCGATGGCGACGAAGAAGTCGTCGGGCTCGCTGATGCCGAGCATGTGCCGCGGCTTGTGCTCGGGCAGTTCCTCGTTCACCCAGCGCACGATGGTCCCGAGGTTCTGCTTCTCGAGTGCCCCGCCGATGCCGTAGCCGTCGAACCCGTGACCGGAGTCGCCGCGGATGGTCTCGAGGTCGTGTGCCGCCTTGCGCCGCAGATCCTCGTACTGCGCGCCCTGCACCACACCGAACAGCGCCTGATACGGCTTGTCGGCGCGCTCGACGGTGAGGCGCTCGTGTTCCGCGATGCACCGCACCGCCCAGGCCTGCGTGCGGTCGACCGAGAGCTCCTGGTAGCCGCGGGTGTTCATCAACGTCGTCAGCTCGTCGAACGCGAACATGATGTCCGCGCCGAGCCGGTGCTGGATCTGCATCGACACCTCGGGGGTGAATCGGTGCTTCGAACCGTCGAGGTGGGACTTGAAGGTCACGCCGTCGTCGTCGACGCGCGCGAGCCGTTCCTTGCCCTCGGCGATCACGTCGTCGGACGTCACCCGGGACGCGTCCATCGAGATGACCTTCTTGAACCCGACGCCCAACGACATCACCTGGAAGCCGCCGCTGTCGGTGAACGTGGGGCCGTCCCAGTTCATGAACTTGCCCAGCCCGCCCGCCTCGTCGACGATGTCCGACCCCGGCTGTAGATACAGGTGGTAGGCGTTGGCCAATACCGCCTGCGCCCCCAGCTCTTTCATCGTCTCGGGCAGCACCGCCTTGACCGTCGCCTTGGTCCCGACGGCGATGAACGCCGGGGTCTGCACCTCGCCGTGCGGGGTGTGCAGCGTGCCGGTGCGGCCCAACCGGTCGGGGATGCGGGTGCCGACGGTGAAGACGGGTTCTCGATCTTCGATCACGGTGTCATCGAACCAGACGCCGCTTCCTGCTCCCGCAGGCCCGACGCACTCAGCCGGAAGTACGCTCCCTCGGCCGCGATCAATTCCTCGTGCGTGCCCTGCTCCACGATGGACCCGTTCTCCATCACCAGGATCAGGTCCGCGTTGCGAATCGTCGAAAGCCGGTGTGCGATCACGAAGCTCGTGCGGTCACTGCGCAACGCGGCGGTCGCCTTCTGCACCAGCACCTCGGTGCGGGTGTCGACGGAGCTGGTGGCCTCGTCGAGGATGAGGACCGCCGGATCCGCGAGGAACGCACGCGCGATGGTGATCAACTGCTTCTCACCGGCGCTGACGTTGGCGCCCTCCTCGTCGATCACCGTGTCGTATCCCGCCGGCAGCGAGTGGACGAACCGGTCGACGTAGGTCGCCCTCGCCGCCGCGAGAACGGCGTCCTCGGTGGCGTCCGGGTTGCCGTACGCGATGTTGTCTCGGATCGTGCCACCGAACAGCCAGGTGTCCTGCAGCACCATTCCCGTGCGCGATCGCAGTGTGTCCCTGGACATCTCGGTGGTGTCGACGCCGTCGAGGAGGATCGCGCCGGAGTCGATGTCGTAGAACCGCATGACCAGATTGACCAGCGTCGTCTTGCCTGCGCCGGTGGGACCGACGACGGCCACCATCTGCCCCGGCTCGGCGACGAACGCGAGGTTCTGGATGAGGGGTCGGTCCTCCTCGTACCGGAACGAGACGTCCCGGAACTCGACGCGCCCGCTGCGTCCGTCCGGCACCACCGCGCCGGCAGGATCGGGCACCTCCTCCTCGGCGTCGAGAATCTCGAAGATGCGCTCGGCGGAGGCGACGCCGGACTGCAGCAGGTTCACCATCGACCCGATCTGGGTGAGCGGCTGGGTGAACTGCCGGGAGTACTGGATGAACGCCTGCACCTCACCGAGACTCAACGTTCCCGACGCCACCCGCAGACCGCCGACGACGGCGATGATCACGTAATTGATGTTGCCCAGGAACATGATCGACGGCATGACGGTGCCGGAGATGAACTGCGCGCGGAAGCCCGCCTGGTACAGCGCCTCGTTGCTGTCGTGGAACTCCCGTGCGGTGTCCTCCTGCCGACCGTAGGCCTTGACCAGCTCGTGGCCGGTGTAGGTCTCCTCGACCTGGGCGTTGAGCGAGCCGGTCTGCTTCCACTGCGCGACGAAGTGCGGTTGGGATCGCTTGGCGATGAACGTCGTCGCCACGATCGACAGCGGAACGGTGAGCACCGCGACCAGTGCCAGAAGCGGCGAGATCCACAGCATCATCCCGAGGATGCCGAACACCGTCAGGACGGAGACGACGAGCTGACTCAGGGTCTGCTGCAGGCTCTGCGCGAGGTTGTCGATGTCGTTGGTGACGCGGGAGAGAACGTCACCACGCTTGTGGGAGTCGAAGTACCGCAACGGGAGTCGGTGGACCTTGGCCTCGACATCGGTGCGCAACCGCTTGACGACGCGTTGCAACCCGATGTTGAGCAGGTACCCCTGGATCCAGGACAGCAGTGCCGAGCCGAGGTACAGCGCCAGCACGATCGCCAACACGTTCGCGACCGCGCCGAAGTCGATCCCGTTGCCGGGCACCACGTCCATGGCCGCGATCATGTCGGCGCGCGAGGCGTCGCCCGCCGCGCGCAGGTCGGCGACCACCTGCTCCTTGGTCTCGCCGGCGGGCAGCGATCGCCCGACGATGCCGTCGAAGATGATGTTCGTCGCCTGTCCGAGAACGATCGGTCCCACCACGGTCAGCACGACGCTGCCGATGGCGAACATCAGAACCACGCTCAGCAGGATTCGCTGCGGAATCAATCGTTTTGCCAGACGTTTCAGCGACGACCGGAAGTTCAGCGGCTTCGCACCGGGGGCGCCGGGCGCCGCGGGTCCGCCGGGCCGGGTCACGACACACCTGCCGCGGAGCGTTGGGAATCGACGATCTCGGCGTACGTGGGGCAGGTCTCGACGAGCTCGTCGTGCGTGCCGAGTCCCACCATGCGCCCGTCGTCGAGGACCACGATGCGGTCCGCGTCGCGGATCGTGGACACCCGCTGCGCCACCACGATGACGCAGGCGTCGCCCGTGATCGGCTTCAGGGCCGCGCGCAGGTTCGCATCCGTCGTGAGGTCGAGAGCCGAGAACGCGTCGTCGAAGAGGTAGACGCTGGGGCGCCGAATGACGGCGCGGGCGATGGCCAGTCGCTGGCGCTGCCCACCGGAGACCGTCGTGCCGCCCTGCGCCACCGCGGTTTCCAGACCGTCGGGCATCGCTCGGACGAAGTCCGCGGCCTGCGCCACCTCGAGCGCCTCCCACATCTCGGCCTCGGTGGCGTCGCCCTTGCCGTACCGAAGGTTGGAGGCGATGGTGCCGGAGAAGAGGAAGGGTCGCTGCGGGATCAGGCCGATCGCGGAGCGCAGCGCGTCCGGATCGAGGTCCCGGACGTCGACGCCGCCCACGTTCACCGACCCTGCCGTCGCGTCGATCAGTCGCGGGATCAGGTTGATCAGCGTCGTCTTGCCGGATCCGGTACTGCCGATGACCGCCGTGGTCGTTCCCGCCTCGGCCCGGAACGAGACTCCGCCCAGCACCGGACGATCGGCACCGGGATAGCTGAATCCCGCGTCCACGAGTTCGACGGTGGAGGGGGACATGGCGAACGGGACCGGCGTCGCCGACGGAACCACCGACGTCTCGGTGTCGAGCACCTCGACGATGCGCTCGGCGCACACGCTGGCGCGGGGGATCATCATGGCGATGAACGACGCCATCATGACGGACATGAGGATCTGCATGATGTAGCTCAGAAGCGCGGTGAGAGAACCGATCTGCATGCGGCCCTCGTCGATCGCCTGGCCGCCGAACCAGATGACGGCCACGGACGTGACGTTGCTGATCAGCATCACCAGCGGGAACATCAGCGCCATCAGTCGGCCCACGCGCAGGGCGGTCTCGGTCAGCGCGGTGTTGGCCACGTCGAACCGGTTCATCTCGTACCGCTCGCGCACGAACGCCCGGACCACGCGGATGCCGGTGATCTGTTCGCGCAGAACCCGATTGACCGTGTCGATGCGAGACTGCATCTCCTTGAACGCGGGGACCATGCGCACCACGATGAACCCCATACTCAGGGCCAGGGCAGGCACGGCGATGCCCAGCAGCCACGCGAGACCGAGGTCTTCGCGGAGCGCCATCACGATGCCGCCCACGCACATGATGGGCGCCATCACCAGGATGGTGCAGCCCATGAGGACCACCATCTGGACCTGCTGCACGTCGTTGGTGTTGCGGGTGATCAACGACGGTGCCCCGAAGGACCCCACCTCACGGGCGGAGAACGTGCCGACCCGGTCGAGGACCGCGCCGCGGACGTCGCGGCCGACGGACATCGCCGCCTTGGCGCCGAAGTACACGCCGCCGACGGAGCACAGGATCTGGACGCCCGAGACCACGAGCATGAGCATGCCGGTGGAGACGATGTAACCGGTGTTGCCGACCGTGACACCGTTGTCGATGATGTCGGCGTTGAGACGAGGCAGGTAGAGGGCGGCGATGGTGGCCACGAACTGCAGGGCCACCACCGCCGACAACTCCCGGCGGTACGGCGCGAGGTACCGGCGCAGAAGAACGATCAGCATGACGCCATCATCGTCCTTCGGGCCGCGCCGGTCCTCGCCTCGCTCATGCGCGGACCGACTCGTCCTCGTCGACCGTCTTCGGCGTGGCCTTCATCAGCTTCTCGCCCTCGATGTCGACGTTCGGCAGAATCTTGTCCAGCCACTTCGGCAGGTACCACGCCTTGTCGCCGAGCAGCGTCATCACCGCGGGGATGAGGACCATGCGCACGACGAAGGCGTCGAAGAACACCGCCGCCGCCAGGGCGAACCCGATGGACTTGATGAACGCGTCGGGCTCGAGCATGAAGGCCGAGAACACCGAGATCATGATGACCGCGGCCGCCGCGACCACACGGGCGCTGTACTTGAAGCCCGTGACGATCGCATCGGTGGCGCTCGCGCCGTGGACGTAGGCCTCACGCATCCGGGACACCAGGAACACCTGGTAGTCCATCGCGAGTCCGAACACCACACCGATCAGGAAGATCGGCATGAAGCTCACGATCGGTTGCGGATTCGAGATCAGGCCGAGTCCGCCCTCCTGGAAGATGAACACCGTGGCGCCGAAGGTGGCCAGGACGCTCAGCAGGAATCCGACCGTGGCCGTCAGCGGCACCAGAATGGACCGGAAGACCACCATCAGCAAGATGAACGCGAGGCCCACGACCACGGCCAGGTACGGCACCAGTGCATCCTGAAGTCGCTGCGAGACATCGAGTTCCAGTGCCGTCTGACCCGTGATGCCGTACGAGACCCCGAACTGCTCCTGGAGTCCGGCCTCCGCGTCGCGAAGGTTGTTCACCAGGGTCTGCGTTTCCTCGCTGCTCGGACCGCTGTTGGGCGTGACCTGGATCAGCGCGGTGTCGCCGGCCGGATTGACCTGCGCCACCTGGGCGTTGGCCACGTCCGACTCGGCGGTCGCCGTGGCGACGACCTCGTCGAAGCTCGCCTGACGATCGGCCTCGGGGACCTCGCTCGCGTCGGCGACGATGAGCAGCGGACCGTTACGGCCGGGACCGAAGCCCTCGTCGACCAGGTCGTAGGCCATGCGGGCCGGGGTATCGGGATCGGAGGTGGCGATGGACGGAAGTGCCAGGCGCAGGCTGGTCATGGGTCCGGCGATGACCGCGAGGATCACGATGCCGGCGGTGAGGAACACCGCGGGGCGCTTGACCACCATGCGAACCCAGCGCAGACCGTTGGTCGGCTTCTCCGAGTGCTCCGGATCGGGAACAGTGCGCAGTCGGCCCGCGAAGGCCTTCTTGCCGATCAGGCCGAGTACCGCGGGGAGCAACGTCAGCGCCACGAGAACGGCGACGAACACGCCCAGACCGGCCGCGAGACCCATCTGGGACAGGAACGGGATGCCGACGACGCGCAGGGCGACAAGCGCGATGAGCACCGTCGTACCGGCGAAGACCACCGCGCTACCGGCCGTGCCGACGGCGCGGCCGATGGCCTCGACCCGGTCGTCGGTTTCCGAGAGCTCGTTGCGGAACCGGGCCAGGATGAACAGCGAGTAGTCGATGGCCACGGCGAGGCCGATCATGATGGCCAGAATCGGCGTGAACTGGGTCAGCTCCGCGAATCCCGACGCCGTGGTGATGGTGAGACTGGTGACGCCGATACCGACGACGGCGGTGACGAGGGGCAATCCGGCGGCGACGAGCGAACCGAACATCACGACGAGAACCACCGCGGCGACGGCCAGGCCGATGAGCTCCGCGGTGCCACCGGGAGGTGCGGTCTCCTGCATGGCACTGCCACCGAGCTGCACGGTCAGGCCGGCGTCCCGAGCGGGCTCGGTGGCCTGCTCGAGCTGTGCGCGGGTCTCGTCCGTGACGTCGGTGATGGTCCCGGACAGCGGCACGTCGAGCAGACCGATGGTGCCGTCCGGCGACAGCGGCGACACCGCGGCCGCGTTGGCTGCGGCGACGTCGGCCGGCGCACCCGACTGAGCGTAGGTGTCGACGATGGCCTGGTTGCCGGCGACCGGATCGAGCAGCGGCATCGCGCCCTCGGGAAGGGGCCCGGCGGCCGGGTCCGCCTTGACCGACTCGTCGACCGCGGGGATGCCGCGGATCTCGGCAATCGTGGCGTTCACGGCCTCGGTGTTCGCCGGGTCGTCGAGCGTCGTGCCGGCGGGAGCCTGGAACACGTACTGCGCGGTCGCGGCACTCAGCGGATCCGCGGCGGCGGCCGGGAAACGCTCGGTCTGCAGGTCCAGGGCTTCCTGGGCGGGCGTTCCGGGGATGGAGAACGAGGTGCTCGTGGGGCCGGACAGGGTCGCGGCGCCGATCCCGGCGAGTACCAGGACGGCGAGCCAGATGGGCAGCACGATGCCTTTTCGGCGGTACGAGAACCGGCCCAGGCGGTAGAGGAAGGTGGCCACGTCGGGGTGCTCCTAGTTGATCGGGACGGACGGTTGATCGGGTCGGACGGAGGTTCGGGTGGTGCAGTCGAGCCGGTGGTGCGGTCGAGCCGGTGGTGCGGTCGGGCGAGATCAGTCGGTGGTGCGGGTGCGCGCCGAGCCGGGGAGGGCGCTGCCCAGTCCGTGTTGCAGCTGGGCCAGGGCCTGTTCAACCACGTCCGCGGCGCTGTCGGCTCCGGAATCGTGGTCGGTCCAGAACCCCAGTGCGCCGCTCACGGTGGCCCCCACCGCCGCGAGCACGATGGACGGGAACAGGTCGCGCTTCGGGTCGAGACCGGTTCGACGACCCACCGCATCGAGCAGCGCGGCCGACAGATTCCGGTCGAATTCGAGCTTCTTGGCCAGCAGCGCCGGGGATTGCTCCACGAGTCGGCCCACCGCCATGGTCTCCTCCAGGTCGCGCGCCGGATCACGCACGATCTGCATGACGACCGCGTGGATCGAGTCCCAGAACCTCTCGTCCTCGGGCCGACCGTCGAGCAGAGCCACCCACTCGAAGGCAGCCGTCTCCAGGTAGTGGAGTGCCGCCTCCTCCTTGCTGGAAAAGTAGTTGTGGAAGGTGCGCGTGGACACGCCGACCTCGGCGGCGATCGCCTCGGAGGTGACGCAGTCGAAGCCGAGGGTTCGCCCCAGCCGCACCGCGGCGGCGCCGAGCGCGCTGCGGGTTTCCGCCTTCTTGCGGTCGCGGAGCCCTGGTGTCGTGATCACTCCGCCGAGGGTACGGACATTGCACGATCGTGCAAGTTTGCATCCGAGCGCAGAACCGGCTTCGCGACGGTTTTCGAGGGGTGCGCCGGAGAGGGTGTCGACGCCCCTCCGGCGCCCCGGACAGGGGCCCTCAGGACCCGTGCAACCACCCTCGGATCCGAGCCGTGATGAACGGCAACAACACGTACACCATGACCGGGGTGCTCACCAGGGTCACGACGAGGGTGCGAACGACCAGGTTGGTCGAGAAGACTTGTGTCAGAGCAAAATTCAGGAACAGACTGAGCGGGAAGAATGCCGTCCAGATGACGATCGCCTGCTTCCACCGCGGGGGTGGTGCACCCACCACACGAACCGCGTCGGTGAGGGTGGACTGCGGCTCGAACCACCCCTCCACACCGGTCAGTCGGTGGGTCACGCGATCGACCGCGACACCCACCCCACGGGCCACCCAGGCCTTGCGCAAAGGTGATGAGAGCCACTCGTCGAGCTGCTTGTCGGAGGCGAACCGGTACAGCACGTAGTACTCGTGCGGGTCGACCGCAGACCGCAGCCAACCGCCACCGAGGAAGCCGTCGAAGGTGCGCACCACGGTCATACCGGCGTCGGTCCAGGCGACGAAATCCTGTTCACGGCCCGGAGCGATGCGGCGGGCGACCGAGGTGGTGACGGCGGAGGCCGTCGGGGAAGCGTCGGGCATGGATCTCAGTGTGGCGCGACCACCCTCGCCACGCACATCGGCGCACGAGAGGGATCGCCGCGACGAGCCCTATGCGGACCGGGTCAGGGCTTTTCGGAGAACAGGTGGGTGTAGACCGGGGCGGACGAGTTCTTCTCGTCACGGGCGGCGACGGCGGACACGGCCTCGACGGGCTCGGAATCGGCGCCGACGGGTGCGAGGAACAACGGGTTGGGTTCCATGAGAAAACCCCTTCACAGGTGAGAGGTCCGGTTCGCGAAAACGAATCCGGACGATGGGCGCGCTGTACGAACGAGCGGCGATACCCGCACGGTGCGATCCGGCGGGACGAGAGATGGGCGACACTTCGCGACGACACTGCGTCGCGACTACCCCCGTGACTCGACTCTACGCCCCGACCCCACCGCTGCGCGGCAGACCCGCCACATGGATGTCACGAGCCCGTCCCGACCCCGTCCGACCTGCAGCGACGACGCCGTTCTCCGCGTGTCGCGGGCACCCGCACGCTGTGTCACACTTGTGACTCCACCGTGACCGACCGGAGATGTCGACCGGTGCCGCTGCACGATTCACCCGCACCGCCGGTTACGTCGATTCACCGCCATGGACTGTTCGCTTCACCGACATCCGAGCGAATCGGTTGTCGCACAACGAAATCGGGGAACACGTGTCCACTGGATCAGCGATCCCGCCCGCCGGAAGCACCTCGACGCGTCCACGCGACCGCTACGTCAGCTCCTACACCGAGCTGGCCGCTGCCGTCCGTGCGTCGGGCCTGCTGAAGCGTCGCCACGGCTACTACTGGACTCGCATCGTCGCCACCGTCGCGGCGTTCGTCGCGGTCTGGGTCGCGGCGTTCGCACTCGGCGACTCGTGGTGGCAGCTCGCCCTCGCCGCGGTTCTCGGCCTCGTCAGCACCCAGTTCGGATTCCTGGGCCACGACGGGGCGCACCGGCAGATGTTCGATTCCGCCGCGTGGAACGAGTGGACGGCACGCATCCTGTCGGGTGCCTTCGCCGGACTGTCGCTGCACTGGTGGCAGGGCAAGCACAACAAGCACCACAACGCGCCGAATCAGATCGGCAAGGACCCCGACATCGGCAACGGCCCCATCGCGTTCGTGCCCGAGTACGTCGCCGAACGCAGCGGCGTCTACGGCGCCGTCACCCGTCGACAGGGGTGGTTGTTCTTCCCCCTCCTCACGTTGGAAGGGGCGGCACTGAACATCGCGAGCATTCGAACTCTGCTCGGCGGCAAGGACATCAAGCGTCGCCGCCTCGAACTGGCCCTCGTCCTGCTCCGCCTGACCGTCGGGTTCGTGCTGCCGTTCCTCGCCATGCCGGCCGGGCTCGCCGTCGGGTTCGTCCTGATCCATTTCGCCGTGTTCGGCGTACTGCTCGGCGCCTCGTTCGCCCCGAACCACAAGGGCATGCCGCTGATCCCCCACGACGCGAAGGTCGACTTCCTGCGTCGACAGGTGCTGGTGTCCAGGAACATTCACGGCGGCCCCGTCACCGACTTCATGATGGGCGGGCTCAACTACCAGATCGAGCACCACCTGTTCCCGAGCATGCCGCGCCCCAACCTGCGCCGAGTGCGTCCGCTGGTGCGGAAGCACTGCACCAAGCACGACGTCACCTACACCGAGACATCGTTGGTGGCGTCCTACGGCATCGTGGTCCGACATCTGAACAAGGTCGGCCTGTCGCAACGCAATCCGTTCGACTGCCCCTTGGTGCGCGAGTTTCGCGGCTGATCCGACGCAGCGAGTCGGATCAGGACTTGTCGAGCGTCACCAGGAAGTCGACCGAACCGGTGGGATCGACGGTCACGAATCCGAGCGACGGCGGCTCGACGCCGTACTCGCTCCACGTCGCCGGAATGCTGCCCGACGCGACGAGGTTCTCGCCGTCCCGCAGCACCTGCGCCTCGACCGTGACCGGTCGCGTCTCGCCCTTGAGGGTCAGCGTGCCCTCCATCGACACGGTCGCGGTGGTGCCGTCCGTCGGGACGGTGGAGAGGTCGACCGGGGAGGTGACGGTGAACGTGGCCGTCGGGTTGGCGGCGACGTCGAAGATGTTGTCGCGGAACTGACCGTCACGACGATCGCTGTCCGTGGTGATGGACGCCGTCTGCACCGTGATCTCGCCGACGGTCAGCTCCTGATTCTCCACGGTGGCCGAACCCGACACGTCGGGAGTGGTGCCGACGACCGTGACGTCCGTTCCGTTCAGGACCTCCGCGACGGTGTAGCCGGCGGACGTCGGATTGGCCCCGCCACCCGCGGTCACCGTCCACTCCCCGTCGAGATCGCCCTCGGCCGCCTGCGCACCCTCGGTCGACACCGACGCGGCGGGGTCGCTGCTCTCGACCGCCGAATAGATCCGGGGGCCGACGAACAACGCGACGACCGCCGCGACCACGAGCACGGAACCGATGATCCACCACTTCTTCATGGCCCCAACGCTAGTTGTCGCGTCAACCTTTCACCACCGCCGGCGGCTGGGAATCCCCTGTGAATGCGGCGCTCCGGTCACCACTTGTCGTGGATCTCCGCCCGCAGATGCTCGTCGTAGATCTCGTGGACCCGCCGGTCGAAGGCCTCGCCCAACGGCGGAACACGGCCGGCATCGGCGTTACCTCGAGCCTGCTCGACGTTCCGAGCACCGGGAATGACCGAGGAGATCTGCGGGTGCTGCCAGAGCCAGGCGATCGCCGCGGCGGCGGGCGTCGTGCCCGCGGGGGCCTCGTCGGCGACCAGCGTGCCGAACTCACGCGCTGCTGCCACACCCGTCGCGAACGGCACCCCGGAGAAGGTCTCCCCGACATCGAAGGCCTCGCCGCCCCGGTTGAAGGTGCGGTGATCGTTCTCCGCGAACGTCGTGTCCTCGTCGTACCGGCCCGACAGCAGCCCCGAGGCCAGCGGCACCCGCGCGATGATGCCGACCCCGGCGTCCGCCGCCACGGTCAGTACCTCGTCGACGGGCTTGAGGCGGAAGGCGTTGACGATGATCTGCACGGTCGCCACTCCCGGTCGGGCGATGGCCTCGAGGGCCTGGGCGACGGTTTCGACGCTCACGCCGTAGTGCGCGATGGCACCGTCCTCGACCAGGGTGTCCAGTGCGTCGAACACGCGATCGTCGCCGAAGACGGCGGTGGGCGGGCAGTGCAGTTGCACCAACTCGAGCGTGTCGACGCCGAGGTTGCTCCGCGAGCGGTCAACCCAGGTCCGGAAGTTGTCGAGGGTGTAGTTCTCGGGTACCTGCTCGACGCGACGCCCCATCTTGGTGGCGACCATGACGCGGTCGCTCAGGCCTCGGTCGGCGAGGAACGATCCGATGACGCGCTCGCTGCGACCGTCGCCGTAGACGTCGGCGGTGTCGAAGAAGCTGATGCCGCCGTCCACCGCCGCCTCGAGCACGGCGATGGCGTCGGCCTCGGACACGTCGCCCCAGTCGGCGCCGAGTTGCCAGGTGCCGAGTCCGACGCAGGAGACGCGTCGACCGGTGCGTCCGAGAGTTCGGTGTTCCATGTCAGGCATAGTCCTTCGCTTCCTCGGTCCCGGGGGGACCGTGATGGAGCCGGTGTCGGGCGTCATCCGCACAGCGCCCGGCACGTTGCACAGCGCCGGACCCGTGCGGCTTGCCGGGAGATGTGCGGATACCCGACCCGGGCGGCGCTCACACGCTGCACCCACGACGAAGCCCCCCACCCGAGAACGGGCAGGGGGCTCGTGGCGGTGGCGGAGAGATTTGAACTCTCGGACGGGGGTTACCCGTCACGCGCTTTCGAGGCGCGCTCCTTAGGCCGCTCGGACACGCCACCGCCGAGAAGGCTACCGGACGCATACCGTGATCCCGAAATCGCGTTCGGACCTGCAGACACACCGACCTGCAGACACACCGACCTGCAGACACACCTCGAGCGCACCCGCAGTGCGGATGCGCTCGTGGTGAAGCCGGAAAGAAAGGGTTACTTCCCGGTCAGCTTGTCCTTGATAATGCTGGCCGCGTCCTTGACCTTCTCGGCACCGTCCTTGACGGCGGATGAGGCCTGGTCGCCCTTGCCCTCGGCGCGCAGGTCGTCGTCACCGGTAGCCGAACCAGCGGCTTCCTTGCCCTTGCCCTTGAGGTCTTCGGCCTTGTTACCAATTTTGTCGTCGAGTCCCATGCACTTCCCTTTCGAATGCGAACCTCTCGTCCACCCGTCCGTTTCGGCCGGGCAGGCGACGCGTGGATGCGTCTCGGGTTCTGTAGTGCCGGTTACCCGAGGGGGACGGAGCCTCAAACGTCACGGTTGGGCCACGGCCTCATCGGCGACGGTCGGCGAAGAACTCGCGGAGGCCGGCTCCGCACTCGTCGGCGAGTACTCCACCGACGACGCCGGGGCGGTGGGCGAGCCGACGATCGCGCACCACGTCCCACAGAGACCCGACAGCGCCCGTCTTCGGCTCCCACGCCCCGAAGACCAGCCCGGACACGCGGGCCGCGACGAGCGCACCCGCGCACATGGTGCACGGCTCGAGTGTCACGAACAGGGTGCAACCGTCGAGCCGCCACCCGTCCCGATGTACGGATGCGGCCTCGCGGAGAGCGACGACCTCGGCGTGGGCGGTCGGATCGCCGCGTCGTTCCCGCTCGTTGACCGCGGCGGACAGCTCCGTGCCGTCGGCGCCGACCACCACCGCTCCGACGGGAACGTCCCCGTCCGAGGTGCGGGCGGCCACGTCGAGGGCCCGCCGCATCCACCGTTCGTGGTGCGCCGCCGCCAGCACGTCAGCGCTGGAGTTTGTCGAGCGCCGCCGCGAACTCGTCGGCGAACCCCAGTCGCTGCGCGACCATGCCGAGCTGCTCGTCCGGATAGAGATCGGTCTCGGCGACGATGATGCCGAAGACCGGTGCCGGCAGCCCCATGTCCGTGAGGACGTCGAGATCCCCCTCCTCCCACGGCTCGATGTCGTCGAGATCGTCGGGATCGAGGTCCGGAATGTCGATGTTCAGGCGATCGAGGACGTCGGCGGCGAGGTCGTAGTCGAGCGCGGCGGTGGCGTCGGAGAGCAGGAGTCGGGTGCCGGAGGGCGCCGGCCGCAGGACCACGAAGAACTCGTCGTCGACGTCGAGGAGGCCGAAGACCGCACCGGAGCTGCGCATCTCGCGCAGTTCGGTCTCGGCGACGCTCAGGCTCGACAGGGCGTCGAGGGAGAGTGGACTGCAGGTCCACTTCCCCTCTTCGCGCACGACCGCCATGGCGAAGCCTTCGAGGTCGTCGTACCCCCCTCGATCCCGTCCCCCGGACGGGGCGCTGTTGCCCGCTTTCTGTGCAGCCATGCGGGCAACCGTAGTCGCCCGACGACCCTTCGAGGTAGTCACCACCGCCGAGCACCGTGTGTCCGGCCGTTCCTGCGCGCGCGCGAGCCGTCGGTGTGGAAACCTGTGCCCTCGTGGAGAAATCGACGGACCGCCCCGTGTGCGTTCTGGGCCTCGGCCTCATCGGCGGATCGCTGCTGCAGGCGGCCGTCGCCGCGGGCCGGCCGGCGTGGGGGTGGAATCGCTCACCGGGCGCGGCCGAGGCGGCCCGATCCGACGGGTACGACGCCACCTCCGATCTCACCGACGCCCTCCACCGGGCCGCGGCCGAGGACGCGCTGATCGTCGTGTCCGTTCCGATGAACGCGGTGGACGACGTCCTCGTCGCCGTCGCCCACGACGCGCCCCACTGTTTCCTGACCGACGTCGTCAGCGTGAAGGCCGAGATGGCGGCCGCGGTGGCGCGTCACGGCCTGTCCGAGCTGTACGTCGGCGGACACCCCATGGCCGGCACGTCCGCATCGGGGTGGACGGCCGCGGACGTCGATCTGTTCCGCAACGCCGTGTGGGTGGTCGGCGTCGACGAAGGCGCGCACCCGGACGTCTGGCGCACGGTCGCGCACCTCGCACTCGACTGTGGATCCGTCGTCGTGCCGGCCGAATCGGAGGAACACGATCGGGCCGTCGCTCGCGTCTCTCACCTGCCCCACCTGCTGGCCGAGACGCTCGCGAGCGTCGGCGCGGCCGGCGGCGACCTGACGTTGCGGCTCGCGGCCGGGTCCTTTCGCGACGGGACCAGAGTCGCGGGAACGGCGCCCACCCTGGTCTCGGCGATGTGCGACGCCAACGCGCCGGCCCTGGTCGAGGCCCTGGACGAGGCGCTCGAGCGGCTCACCCGTGCCCGCGCGGCGCTGGTCGCCGACCACTCGACGGAACGACTGGTGACGGAGGGGCACGCCGCCCGCGTGCGGTACGACGAGCAGTTGCAGTGGTGGGAGATCACCGACGTGACCGTCGGCGAGGACGGGTGGCGGGACGCCCTGCGCGACGCCGCGCGCCGCGGCGGCGTGATCCAGGTCCTGCCGCCGGGTCTACCGAGCTAGATGCGCTCGGCCAGCCCGCGGTAATCGAGAACGAAGCCGTCCGGGTCGACGCTGACGGCGGACGTGCCCACGGGCGAGACCACCTGGAACTCGGACGGACCCTGCTCGTAGGACAGGGTCTCGGCGCGGGCGCCGAGACGCGGCATACCCACGTAGACCACCGGGATCTGCGTCGGTGACGGTGCCGTGTGCAGACCCAACCGGCGGATGGCCAGGGCGTTGAAGAACGGGCTCCACTCGAGCTCCACGTCGACGGCTCCGCCGAACGAGCTCCGCGACGGCGATCCGTCGTCGACGAGCCACTTGCCCTCCGAATCGCGGCTGATGGAGATCTGCTTCTCCCCCGCGGCGACGGCGGCCCGCACCGACAGGCGCTTGGTCACGCCGGTCTCGTCGGTCACCACGTCGTACGACGCCGAGAACGCGGGGTGCTCGTCGCAGGCGCCCCCGATGATGCGGCCGGCGGCCTTGATGCGCTTGCCGTTGATCTGCACCCGCACCGATTCCATGCGCGGTGCGCTGTGCGCGCGCCAGGTCAGAATGGCGGGCCAGGCCGCGCCGGACCCCTCGACGGTCGAACCTTCATCGGCAGTGGGAGTGGTCACGCTCATACGGTAGAGGACGATCGATGGCCAGGGACCGGAGCCGCGGGAATTGGTTCCGGCGTTTCGGTGTCCGTTTCGGCGGCGGGTACGTCCAGTTCTCCGTGATCAGCGGCAACGACGCTGCCGGTGTGGGTCGGCCCACCCAGCACGATTCGTCCCGAACGGCTCACACCCACCGCCGCGCGGGACGTCCGAAGGCTGTCGGGGGTCTCGAGTAGCCTCCTTCGAAGACGATCGAGTTGCGAGCGGAAAGGGCGGCGGTGGTCATGACACGGATTGCCGGAGCACCTCACGCTCCGACCGGAGGCGCATCGATGGTCGGGCTGTTCGCCGGCATCGGCGGCCTCGAACTGGGCCTCGCTCGGCACGGGTGGAACACCGAGTTGCTGTGCGAGATCGATCCCGGCGCGGGCGCGGTCCTCACGTCGAAGTTTCCCGAGGTGCCGCTGCACACCGACGTCGGGACACTCCGGTCGTTGCCCGCCGGCACCGAACTGGTCGCCGCCGGTTTCCCTTGCCAGGACCTGTCCCAGGCCGGCCGCACCGCCGGCATCACCGGCGCCAGATCCGGCCTGGTCGACGAGGTCTTCCGGCTGGTCGCCCGGCGCCGCGGACCGCGCTGGCTCCTCATCGAGAACGTGCCCTTCATGCTGCAGCTCGGGCGCGGCGCCGCGATGCGCCACATCACCCACGCTCTCGAGGACCTCGGTTACACCTGGGCGTACCGGGTGGTCGACGCCCGCGCGTTCGGCCTTCCGCAGCGTCGCCAGCGCGTGGTGATGCTCGCGTCCCGCACCGAGGATCCACGGGAGGTGCTGTTCGGCGCCGATTCCGGCGCGCCCGAGCCCGGCGACGCCGACGCCCATCCGTGCGGCTTCTACTGGACCGAGGGCGTGCGCGGCCTCGGCTGGGCGGTCAACGCCGTCCCCACGCTGAAGGGCGGGTCGAGCATCGGCATCGCGAGCCCTCCGGCCGTGCGCCTTCCGTCGGGCGAGATCGTGACGCCGGGCATCGTCGACGCCGAACGGTTACAGGGGTTCGACGCGGGATGGACGGCACCGGCGCTGGACGCGCCCGGGGTGCGTTCCGGCCACCGGTGGAAGCTCGTCGGCAACGCGGTCAGCGTGCGGATGGCGTCGTGGGTGGGCAGCAGTCTCGCCGCTCCGGTCCCGTACGACGCGTCCGCGGACGTCGAGATCGTGCCGGGTCAGGCCTGGCCGTCCGCGGCGTGGGGCCGCCGCCGAACCGCGTTCCGAGTGCCGGTGAGCACCTGGCCGACGGAGGCGCCCTACGAGGATCTGAGCAATTTCCTCACCGAGCCGAAGCTGCTGTCCGCCCGCGCGACCGCCGGGTTCCTGAAGCGAGCGCGGTCGGGCAACCTGCGATTCGCGCCGGGGTTCCTGGACACCGTCGACGCACATCTGCACCGGATGAACGACGCGGCGACCACCGAGTGGGTGCCGGCGGATCCGGTGCAGGTCGCGTAGGGAGAAGGCCATGTATCCCCTGACCTTCGCGCTCGACTTCGCGGGCGACAAACCCGCACCCGACGCGGATCGCGGCGCGAAGAAGAACTACGCCCAACGGCTGTCGAACCACCTCGCGCAGGTGGTCGCCGACGCACTGCGCCCGCACTATCCGGCCATCACACCCGACGCACGGGGGTTCGGGCAGGAGGCGCGGGTGGACGTGGCGAAGGGCAGCAAGAAGCTCGACGTCAAGGCCCTCGACCCCACGCTCGGACTCATTCTGTGCGTGTCGATCAAGACGTACAGCTTCCAGGACTTCAGCCCCACCACCGGCCGCTTCGGACGGTGGACCAAGAACATCGTGCGCAACGATCACGAGCTGCGGGGCGAGGCCATGGTGCTGCACCAGCGGCAGCCCTACAGCGTGCTCGTCGCCGTGATGTTCGAGCCCTGGGCGACGTGTGAGGACGGGGACGCCTCCAAGAGCAGCGACACCGGCAAGAGTTCGTTCGCGCACCACGTGACCACGCTGTCCAAGCGGTCCGGGCGCGGGAAGCGTGCAGTGGTGGGGGCGCCGGGCAAGGCGTGGGTGGACCTCGGCGCGGAGGACACCCGCTACGACCTGTTCGAGAAGGTGTTCATCGGACTCTACGAAGCGGAGGGGCCGTACCGGGGAGAGGTCCGCTTCTTCGACGTCGACGATTCGCCTCCACGCAACGGTCGCCCTCCGGACCGGACGACGCTCTCCTTCGAGGAGTTCGTGGACGTGGTGCACGGGGAGGTCGAGCGCCGTAATCGCTTCGCGCCCAGCTGGTCCGAACCCGAAGACGACGAGTGACACCGGCCCGGCCCCGAACCGACGCCGCCACCAGCGCCCGGCTGAGCAAGCAGCGCCGGCGCGATACGAAACCCGAACTCGCGCTGCGCCGTGAACTGCACCGCGCGGGCCTGCGTTACTTCGTCGACCGAGCGCCGGTCAAGGGGATGCGGCGACGGGCCGACGTGGTGTTTCCGCGTCGCAAGGTCGCCGTCTACGTCGACGGGTGTTTCTGGCACAGCTGTCCGATTCACGCCACGCATCCCCGCAACAACGCGCAGTGGTGGGCGGACAAACTGGCTGCGAACGTCACCCGTGACCGCAACACCGACTCCACGCTCGCGGAGGCGGGGTGGACGGTGGTGCGCGTGTGGGAACACGAATCACCGGTCGATGCGGCAGCGAAAGTAATCGCCGCGCTGGGGTCGCCGACCGACCGGTGACTCGACGGACCTAGTTCGTCGGACGCTCGTGACGGCCGCGCTCGAGGCGGGCGCGCTCGTCCGCGTCGAACGGGTTGTCGAGGTCGCGGTCGTCGACGTTCCCGGTGGTGCGGTTGTCGAGACCCCGGTTGTCGAAGTCGCGGTTGTCGAGGTCCCGGTTGTCGAGGTCCCGGTTGTCGAGACCCCGGTTGTCGAGACCCCGGTTGTCGAGGTCGCGGTTGTCGAGACCCCGGTTGTCGAGACCCCGGTTGTCGTCGCGTCGGTTGTCGTCGCGACGAGCATCGTCGTCGTTCTTCACGGGCTTGCGCGGCGTGCCGTCGTTGCGCACGGTCGGATCGAGCTTGTTGGCGCGCTGAAACTCCTTGTCCAACTCGTCGCGGCCACTGGCAGCGGTGCCCATGTATTCCTGGGCCTGCTGCTGAGCGACCCGCGCTTCGGCGGCCTTCGCCTCTGCGTCGGCCTGTGCGCGTCGGGCTTCGGCGTCGGCCTTCTGCGCGAGTGCCTCTTGCTTCTCCACGTCGGCGGCCCGCTCCGCGGCGTTCTCGCGAATCTCTCCGGCCTTCTCCAGGCGCTTCTGCTTCTGCTTCTTGTTCAGTGCGAACGCGATGGCGATCAGCAGCAGCACCACCACGACGGCGATGACGATCCAGGCAGTGGTGTTCATTCGGGGCTCTTCTCGTTGCGGGTCATCCGGACGGGGTACCCGGGGGTGTGGCGTCCGAATCGGGACGCGACGATCGCTTCCGACCGCGCGCCCTCCTCGTGATTCCCCCGCGCACCCTCCAGCACTCTGCGCACCGTGCACGGTGCGCAAGACGCTGCACGGTGCGCGAAACCGGGGTCAGGGCGAAACCGGACGCTGCACGGTGCGCGAAACCGGGGGCGGAGCGAAACCGGACGCTGCACGGTGCGCGAAACCGGGGTCGGCGCGAAACCGGGGTCGGAACGAACGCCTACAACCACTTCTGCTTGCGGAAGACCACGTACAGCGCACACGACGCCATGAGCATCAGCCCCACGGCCATGGGGTAGCCGATTCGCCAGGACAGCTCGGGCATGTACTGGAAGTTCATGCCGTAGATCCCGGCGATCAAGGTGGGCGCGAAGAGGATGGCACCCCAGGACGAGATGCGCTTGACCTGCTCGTTCTGATCGATTCCGACCTGGGTCATGGCGCGCATCTCGTCGTTCTGGCGTTGCCCGACGAGCGTGGTGTGCACGGTCAGTGCGTTCTGCAGGTTGGCGCGGAAGGAGTCGACGCGCTCGGTGACGCGGATGGCGTGGTCGAGCACGTCGCGGAGGTTGCGCCGTAGCTCGATGTCCACGTTGTACTTCTCCGACCCCCGCCCGAGCGCCTCGATCATCGACACCAGGGGGTGCGTCGCACGTTGGAACTCGATGACCTCGCGGGAGAGTTCGTAGATGCGACGCGAGACGTCGGGGTCGCCGGTGAACAACTGATCGTCGATCTCGTCGATGTCGTTCTCGAGGCCGGCCACCACGGGCTCGTACTCGTCGACCACCTGGTCGAGGATCGCGTAGAGTACGGCCTCGGTACCGAGCTCCAACAGCTTGGGCGTGTGTTCGAGCCGGGTGCGCACCAGCCCGAGATCGGGGGATTCGGCGTGCCGGATGGTCACCACGAAGTCCGGCCCGCAGAAGACGTGCACCTCCCCGAACTCCACCTTCTCGGTCTCGTCGACGTAGCGCGCGGGGTGCAGGACGACGAACAGCTGATCTGCGTAGCGCTCGAGTTTCGGCCGCTGGTGCGCGGACACGGTGTCCTCGACGGCCAGCCGGTGCAAACCGAATTCGGTTGCGACCGAGTCTATTTCGGCTTGGTCGGGCCGGTACAGACCGATCCACGCCATCCCGCCGCACTCGCGCATCAGCTCGTAGGTGCGATCCAGGGTCTCCGGTTGCCGGCTGCGTTCACCGTGTACGTACACCGCGTTGTCGACGATTGCCACGTCTCGTAGCTCCTTGTGCGTTCCTCGCCGGGCCCACGGCCGAGCCCATGGAGGGCAACGGCCGCAGCACACTGTAGTCACCCGCACCGACGGTCCACACCACGCGGAAAACCACTTCTCACGAACATCGAGTTTCAAACCTGGTAGGCAGGAGTTCGGACGTCGTCACCACGGCGCGCCGGAGATTCGACGTCTGCACCCAATTCCGCGATTGTTGCAGGGAATCCGTGCACTGGGGATAACGTGTACTTCGTGGCAGAACGCGGCGCACGTCCCCAGGTATCGGTGTTCCGCCGAACCGCCCTCCGGGCGGTCAGAATGCTCTTCAATCCCCTCAGACCCGACGACTACCTCGAGATGATCAATCCGCTGTGGACCACCCGCGAGCTGCGGGGCAAGGTCGACCGCGTCGAACCCGAGGGCGTCGACGCCGTCTCGGTGTTCATCAAGCCGGGGTACGAGTGGGGCGGACACGTTCCCGGCCAGTACCTGCGGCTGGGAGTGTTGATCGACGGCCGGTATCACTGGCGTGCCTACTCGCTCACGTCCGATCCTCACGGCGAGGCCGGATTCATCACCGTCAGCCCCAAGCTGGTCGAGGGCGGGACGGTGTCGCCGTACCTGGTGAAGCACATCGAACCGGGAACGGTGGTCCGGCTGAGCGAGATCGAGGGCGTCTTCACCCTGCCCGATCCCGTTCCCGCCAAGATGCTGTTCATCAGCGCCGGTAGTGGCATCACGCCCATCATCAGCATGCTGCGCGAACTCGACCACATGGACCAGATGACCGACGTCGTGGTCATCCACTCCGTGCACAGTCGTGAGCAGACGATGTTCCAGGACACGCTCGAACGCCTCGATCGCAAGCATTCCTCGATGCAGCTCGATCTCCGGGTCACCGGTGACCGGGGCCGCATGAAAGCGTCCGACATGGACGAATTGTGCCCGGATTGGCGCGAACGCCAAGCCTTCTGCTCGGGGCCCGGTGAACTGCTGGACGATCTGCGCGAACACTGGAACACCGAGGGCGATCCGGACAAGTTCCACTACGAGAGCTTCCAGCCGGTCATCGGAGGTGACGCCGAGGGAGAGGGCGGCACCGTTCGATTCCTGCGAAGCGACAAAGACGTCGAATGCGACGGCGGCACACCGATTCTGGCGGCCGGCGAAGAAGCCGGGCTCGACCTCAAGTTCGGCTGCCGCATCGGCATTTGCCACACCTGTACCGGAACTGTCAAAAAAGGGCGTTTGCGGGACCTGCGAAACGGGGAAGTCTCCGAACCGGAGGGTCAGGCGGTGCGTATTTGCGTCAACACCGCCGAGGGAGACGTAGAAATCGATCTGTGATGGATCACCAGGACGCAGTCGAGAAACAATACGGAGGGGACGTCACATGAGCGTCGACACCAGGACTGACAAGTCCGTACCACCCAACCCGCTGGCTCATCTCAGCGACGAGACCATCGAAGAATTGGCAAAAGAGTTCGACGCCATTCACGACGAGGTGTACTCCGACCTTGGGGAGAAGGATCGGCAATACATCAAGAGCGTGATCGCGGCACAGCGGCAGCTGGTGGTGGCCGGGCGCGTGCTGCTGCTCGGCTCCGTGAGCAAGCCCGCCTGGATCGCCGGAACGGCATGCCTCGGCGTGGCCAAGATCCTCGAGAACATGGAGATCGGTCACAACGTCATGCACGGCCAGTGGGACTGGATGAACGATCCGGACATCCACTCGTCCGTGTGGGACTGGGACACCGCGTCCTCCGCCGAGGCGTGGAAGCACTCGCACAACTACGTACACCACACGTACACCAACATCCGCGGCAAGGACAAGGATCTCGGCTACGAGATCATGCGGATCGACCCGCACCAGAAGTGGAACCCGGTCTACCTCGCGCAGCCGTTCTACAACATGGTGCTGATGGCGTTCTTCGAGTGGGGCGTGGCCCTGCACGATCTCGACATCGAGGCCATCCGCCGCGGTGAAAAGCCCATGAAGGACCTCCGCGAGGACCTCAAGGGAATCGCGGTCAAGGCTCGCCGGCAGATCGTCAAGGACTACATCGGCTGGCCCGTGATCAGCGCCGGCGCGTTCGCGCTGGCCCAGGTCGCCGCGGGGGGTCGCCTCGGCGAATCCAAGCGTTCCAAGCTGGCGTCGAAGTTGCGTCGTAACAGCTCGTCCGACGCGGCCCACACCATGGCGTCGTTCCTGGACAAGCACGGCAGTGGCGTGGAGAAGACGTTCGTGAACACGTTCACGGCCAACTTCACCGCGAACATCATCCGCAACCTGTGGTCGCACGCGATCATCTTCTGCGGACACTTCCCGGACCAGACGTACACCTTCAGCCAGAAGGAGACGGAGAACGAGACCCGCGGCGGTTGGTACGTCCGTCAGCTCGTGGGCGCGGCCAACATCGACGGTGGTCCGCTGTTCCACCTGATGAGCGGCAACCTGAGCTACCAGGTCGAGCACCACCTGTACCCGGACATGCCCAGCACCCGGTACAAGGAAGTTGCTCCGAAGATCAAGGACATCTGCGAGCGGTACCAGTTGCCGTACAACACCGGTCCATTCTTCAAGCAGTGGGGCACCGTCAACCGCACCATTGCGCGCCTGGCGCTTCCCGGCGGCAAGGCGCGGCCCAAGCCGGGTCCGTACCGCAGCGAGCGCGGCTCCACCGCGTCGGGACCGAGCGAGGCTGCTCGATTCCGCAACCGGGTTCCCGCAGGTCATCCCAATGCAGGTCCCGAGCACAACGGCGGCGGCGTCGACGTGGCACCCCCGCCCCGCGACTGATCTCCACCCGACACACCCTCGGTCGGCATTCTCGCACCCCGGTGCGGGGGTGCCGACCGTTGTCGTTGGGTAGTGTCGTGGACAGGCAGGCGGGGGTTCGTGCCATTTCATAGCCATTGTGAGAATGGGAGCGCCGCCGCCATGCACCATCGAGTGGATCCGCTGACGATGGCGCGCGCGTTCGACCGCACCCCCGATCTCGTGTCGATCTCCGAGATGGACGGTCGCATCCTGCACATCAACCCCGCCGGGACTCGAACTGCTGGGAGTCGACCGCGTCGAGGCGGTGCTGACCCTGCGCACCTGGAACGTCTTCTCCGACGTCGGCCTGCTGATCGCACCGCTGGTGGAACGCGCCCTCACCACCGTCGGTAGCTGGCAGGGCGTCGGCGAGCTCCGACGCCTGGACGACGGCGTCGTCGTCCCGGTCAGCATTTCCGCGTACGTGGTGGAGCGGGGAGGCGACGACCCTCCGATCATCGCCTCCATCATGCGAGACCGCCGACGGCGCGCGAGTCAGGACCAGACCCTGCAGGCGGCCACGGAATCCGCCGCGTACCTGGTTCGCGAACAACAGGCCGTCGGCGAACTCGGCCGCTTGGCCGTCGACGCGTCGCTGCAGACCCTGCTCGACTCGGCGACCAGCGCGGCCGCCGCACTCATGGGCGTGGACTGCGCGTCCATCTCCCGCGTCGGCGAGCACAGCGACGACCTCGAGGTCGTCGCGTACAGCGGTACCGGTACGCCGCCGGCGTTCTTTCCCTCGGCCCGCGGCTCCGCGCCCGGTCTCGCGCTCGCGAGCGACGACGTCCTCGTCTGCTCGACCATCGAGAACGAGGACCGCTTCGATACCTCGGGGATGCGGGCTCGCGGGCTGGCCAGCGTCGTCTGCGTTCCGTTCGCGTCGTCACCACGACCCGGTGTGCTGTCCGTCCACAGCACCCGCCCGCGCGAGTACTCGGATCGTGACCTTGCCTTTCTCGACACCGTGACGGGAATTCTCACCGCCGCGATCCGCCGGATCGAGCTCGAACGTCAGCTGCGTCACCGGTCGCTGCACGACCCGCTCACCGGACTTCCGAACCGCATCCTCGCCTACCGACGCATCGAGGAGGGGTTGACGGCGACGCGGCGTTCCGCCACCACCGTGGCCGTGTTGCTGGCGGACCTCGACGACTTCAAGACGGTGAACGACAGCCTGGGGCACGCCAGCGGCGACGCCGTCCTGGTCTCGCTCGCTCGCAAACTCGAGGCGGCGGCACGTCCGGGCGACACCGTGGCGCGCTTGGGCGGCGACGAGTTCCTGATCGTCTGCGACGGCATCACCGATGTCGAGGCCGCTCGGGAGCGCGCTCACGAACTCTCGACCGTGCTCAGCGACGTGGACACCTCGGGCGCCGACCCCATCCCGTTCACCGCGAGCATCGGCATCGCGTTGGCCGACGACACGGTGCGCGGCGCCGAGGAACTGGTGCGTCGGGCCGATCTCGCGATGTATCGAGCGAAGGGGTCCGCCCCCGGATCCATCGACGTGTTCGACCGGCTCGGCAGCTACGACGCCGATCGAGTGTTGCGGTTGTCGACCGACCTCCGAGCGGCGATCGAGGACGGCAGCGTCTTTCTGGAGTACCAGCCGATCCACGACCTGTGGAACGACACCATCGTCGGCGTCGAGGCACTGGCGCGATGGACCCACCCGACGTTCGGCCCCGTCTCGCCCACGGAGTTCGTCGCCGTCGCCGAGCGCACGGGACTGATCGGCCGTCTGGGCGAGTGGGCGGTGGCCACGGCCTGCGAGGCGGCGGTCACCTGGCCGGGAACGACGACGGTGCACGTCAACGTCAGCGGCCATCAGCTGCACGATCCGCGGTTCTGCGGGATGGTCCGCTTCCACCTGGACCGCACCGGCCTGGACGTCTCCCGCCTCGGCCTCGAGGTGACCGAGACCGTCTGGGTGGCCGAGACGACTCGTGTCGTCACCACGCTCACGGAACTCCACGAGATGGGGGTGACGCTGGCGCTCGACGACATGGGGACGGGCTACAGCTCGATCTCGTATCTGGACCGGTATCCGATGTTCGCCTGCTTCAAGATCGACGGCTCGTACATCGCGAAACTTCCCGGCAGTCGGCCCGAGGCCATCGTCAAGGCGATCATGACTCTCGCCGACGCGTTCGAGGTCGACGTCGTCGGCGAGGGGGTCGAGACCGCCGACCAGGCCGAATCGTACCGAGTCTGCGGCGGGCGCTACGCCCAGGGGTTCCATCTGTCGCGGCCCATGGACGCGGCGTCGGTCGCGGAACTCCTGCAGTCGTACCGATCCGGACGGCCGAGTTCGGTGAGCGTGAACGACGCGACGCCCGGCAGATGATCTGCCGGGCGTCGCGATCGCGCTGCACCCGTCACGGGTGCGCGTCTGCAGTTGGTGGAACCGCTTACTTGAAGGTGTCCTTGACGTTCTCGCCGATCTTCTTGGCGCCCGCCGAACCCTGATCCTTCTTGCCCTCGGCCTCGAGGTCCTTGTTGTCGGTTGCGTCTCCGACAACTTCCTTCGCCTTGCCGATGGCGTCTTCGGCTGCGTTCTTGGCCTTGTCGACAAATCCCATGACGTTCTCCTAGGAACCTGATCGAGCCCGGCTGGCTGCGATCTATGACAGTGAGTCGAGAGCAGCACCCGAAAAGCGCACACCTCCCACACGTGATCCCCGTCACACAGGCGTTCAGGGTCTCGCGCTCGTGAGCAGAACCACCACCGCGAGCGCCACCACGGACCCGGTGAGCAGGACGTTCAGCACGGCCGAGGTGGACGCGCGGCCGTTGTCGAAGTCGTCCGACACCGCGGAGTAGCGCAGGTGCAGACGAATCACCGCGACCACCGGAACCACCGCACAGCCCAGTGCAGCGATCACGCCGATCGGTCCGCCGCTGTGCGCGGCCCGGGCGACGATCAACGACACCGCGACGATCAGCAGGCCGGTCCGCACGTGGGAGAGAAAGGTCCGCTCGACCTGCCGACCCGGATCGGTCACAGCACCAGGCCGAGGCCGAACGCCAGGGTGACGACCACCAGAACGACGGACAACAGCACCGCCGCGGCCGGAAGGGGTAGCGCTCGACCGAGCCGCATCGCGGACTCGATGTTCATCCATCGACTCAGCGATCCGATCGCGACGACGACGGCCGCGAGCAACAACACCGCCACGATGAACGCCCGAACGCCGGAGGGAAGCACGTCCGCCGCGAAGGCCTCGAGACCCGCCGCGGCCGCGACGAGTCCCAGCGCGGTTCGGATCCAGGCCAGAAAGGTGCGCTCGTTCGCGAGGGTGAACCGAGGATCGGGCTCGTCGCCCTCACGGAGACGCCGCGGAGTCAGCACCGCTGTCACAGTACGGCGTCGCATCCGACCCGGCACCGGTCAGTGGCGGTAGGGACGCCAGCGCTCGTACGCCCGCCGCTCGGCCTCGTCGCGCGCGACCTTCTTGGGGTTCTGCAGGTCCGGGGACAATCCGTGCCGAGCCAGACGCCGTTTGCGATTGGGTTCCATGTAGGCGGCGGAGTAGAACAGCGCGAGCAGCACCGCCAACAGCACCATCGTCCCGCGCAGCCACAACTCGCCGGGAAACAGCATGAACACCGCGAAGATCGGCAGGAACGGGATCATGCCGCGGATCAGGTGTCGGGGTACGGCGCGGTCGCCGATCAGGTCGTTGCGCACCCAGTCCTGCATCGAGTCCGGCAACCGTCGCCCGAAGGCGTAGCCGATCCACTGGACGGGATTGGGCCTCGTCGCGCTCATCGACTCGCCGCCAGCGCAGCGGCGTTGACCCCGGTGAGGACGCGGTGCAGCTCCTCCAACTGCTCGACACCGACACCCAGCCGGGCGACGACCGTCTCGGGTATCGATTCCGCGGACTCGCGAAGCCGCCGACCCTCCGCTGTCACGTCGACGATCAGTTGACGCTCGTCGGTGTCGCTGCGGGTCCGTGTGACCAGACCGGCGGCCTCGAGCCGCCTCAACAGAGGAGTCAGGGTGGCCGGCTCCAACTGCAGCGCCGCGGCAACCGACCCGGCCGACATCGGAGCGCGCTCCCACAACGCCAGCATCACCAGGTACTGCGGATGCGTCAGCCCCAACGGCTCGAGCACGGGGCGATAGACACTCAGTACGGAGCGATTGGTCACGGCGAGTGCGAAACACACCTGCCGTTCGAGACTCAGCGGGTCGGTCATACGTCGAGTGTACAGATAGTCAGTACACGTACTTTCTGCCTATCCGACGAGAAAGGTCACGACGACGGGGTCGGGACGTCACCCTCGACGGGAGGAGCCGGCGGAGTGGGAGCGTCCGCGTCCGGTCGCGGCGGAGTGGGAGCGTCCGCGTCCGGTCGCGGCGGAGTGGGAGCGTCCGCGTCCGGTCGCGGCGGAGTGGGAGCGTCCGCCCCTGCGGGCGGGGCCGGCGGGGTCGGTGCCTCGCCGTCGGTCGGCGGGCCCGGATGACCACCGGGGCCCCCCTCACGTCCGGGACCGTGCGGTCCCTCCCCCGCCACCGAGGGCGGCGTCGCGCACAGGTCGGCACCCGGTCCTGATTCCGGTGCCGTCCCGGGGGTGTTCGACTCGCCCGCGGGCGGGGCGGGTGGGGCGGGCGTCATCTCGGCGGCATCGGTATCCGAGCCGCTCGGTCCGTCCGCCGCCGCGATCGCGGTTCCGCCGAGGAACACTCCGGCCACCAGCACCGCACCTGCGGTGATGCGGCCCACGCGTCCCATGGTTCGTATCGACATCGATCGGTCCTTCCCTCGGGGCGGCAACCGGTGCGGCGCCGCTCTGGTGAGAACCACCGTGCGACCCGCACCTGAAGCCGACCTGAAATCCGCCCGTGCCGGACCCCGTCTTCAGGAACTCTTCAGCCACGTGCGGCCATAGTGAACGGGTGACCCACCCGAGCGAACTCGACGCCGAGGGACGGCGCGCACCGCGCGCCCGAATACTCGTCGTCGAGGACAACGACGCGATCCGACTGTCCGTGGCCGCCGCGCTCGCCGACACCGATGCGGAGGTGGTGTCGGTCGCCGACGGAACGGACCTCGAACGCGTCCTCACCGCCCGACGGCCCGATCTGGTGATCCTGGACATCATGCTTCCCGGGCGGGACGGGCTCGAACTCCTGTCGGTGGTCCGCGCCCGGAGCACCGCGGCCGTTCTGCTGCTCACCGCTCGTGACACGGTGGCGGATCGGGTTCGCGGATTGACCGCCGGCGCCGACGACTACCTGGTGAAGCCGTTCGCGATGGCCGAACTGACGGCGCGGGTGGGCGCAGTGCTACGCCGATCGGGGGTCACCACGGCCACGATCACGCACGGCGACATCGTCGTCGACCCGGAGTCCGGGGACGCCAGCCGGGCCGGAGCGGACCTCGCACTCACCGCGACCGAGGTGAAACTGCTCGCATACCTCGCCGCCCAGCGCGGCCGCACCGTGAGCAAGACCCAGATCCTCACGCAGGTGTGGGGGTACGACGCCTACGACGAGAATCTGGTGGAGGTCCACATCAGCGCACTGCGTCGCAAACTCGAGAACCACGGACCGCGCGTACTGCACACCCGTCGCGGCATCGGATACGTGCTGTCGACATGACCTCACGACCGCCTCGCGAGCAACTGCGCACCGGGTCGCTCCGTGCCCGACTGCTGTTCTCCGTCCTCACCGTCGTCGCGCTGTTGCTCGTGGTGGTCGTCGTGGCGACCGGTTCGATGCTCGAGCGACAACTCCGATCCTCGGCCACCGACAGCCTGGCCGGCCGAGCGGAGACCGCCCAACGACTTCTCGATCGCGGCGCCGACCCCACCGAGATCGTCTCCGCCACCCGGGGCGAGAACGTCGCTGCCCAACTGATCACCTCGGACGGACGCGTGTTCGGCGACCTTCGGGTGCGATCGACCGTGCCGCCGCCCGCACCCGCACCCGCATCGGGTCCGGGCCGACCCGGTCCGCCGGCGCCGGGAGGCCCCCCATCGGCCACCATCGAGCCGGTCGATCGCCAGATCGAGAGCACCACGCTCTCGGACGGCTCCCTCCTGACCGTGGCGGTGGACGCAAGCGCGATCTCCTCGGTGCGCGGACAACTGACGGCCGTCCTCGTTCCGGTTGCCCTGGCCGCCGCCGCGCTCGCCGCTCTGTTGATGACCGTCGCCGTGACGGTGTCGTTGCGACCGCTGCGCTCGATGACCGCGCTGGCCCGGTCGATCACCACCGGGCGCCGAGGCGAACGGCTTGTCCCGACGCGTTCCGACACCGAATTGGGCGCCACAGCAGCAGCATTCGACGAGATGCTCGATGCCCTCGAGGGTGCGGAAGCTCGAGAACGGGCCGCCGGCGAGCGTAGCCGGCGGTTGTTCGACGACGCCGCGCACGATCTCCGTACACCCGTGGCCGGGATGTCGGCGGCGGCCGAGACGCTCCTGCGCACCGAGACCACCGACCGGGACACCCGAGAGAGGCTGTTGGTCTCGATGGTCCGAGAATCGCGCCGCGCATCACGTCTGATCGACGATCTGCTCGCCGTCGCTCGATTCGACCATTCCGCGACGCTCGATCGGCGGCCGGTGAACCTCATGGATCTCGTTCGCGCCGACGCCGATCGGCTGAGGGTCCTCGCCCCGGAACTCGAGGTCACGGTTCGGGGCGACGACGTCGAGGTCGCGGGCGACGAGTCGGCGTTGGCCCGAGTGTTGGCCAATCTCACCGACAACGCGCGACGGCACAGCCCACCCGGCGCAACGGTGGAGATGGACGTGTCCCGTTCGACTTCCGTTGCCACGGTGCGGATTCGAGACCAGGGTCCCGGCGTCGACCCTGCCGACCGAGAGCGGATCTTCGACCGTCTCGTGCGGGTCGACGAGTCCCGTCACGGCGACGGATCGGGACTCGGGCTGACCATCGCGCGGGCCATCGCGCGGGCCCACCGCGGCGACGTCACCTACGAACCGATCAGTGAGGGGGCGTGTTTCGTCGTGTCGCTCCCTGTGGACGACCGGACCGTGCGCTGAGCTCGCGCTAGCGGGCGGGAAGGTGCTCCGGAACCCGAACGGCGGCGTCCGTCGCCGACAGCACCTCCTCGACGGTGATCCCCGGTGCGGTCTCCACGAGCTCGAATCCGGTGGCCGTGACGTCCAGGACCGCCATGTCCGTGACGATGCGGTGAACGCATCCCTTGCCGGTGAGCGGCAGCGAGCATTCGCGCACGAGCTTGGGCTCGCCCGAGCGGGAGACGTGCTCCATCATCACCACGACGCGCGCGGCGCCGTGGACGAGGTCCATCGCTCCGCCCATGCCCTTGACCATGTGACCGGGGATCATCCAGTTCGCGAGGTCACCCTTCTGGTCGACCTGCATCGCCCCGAGGACGGCGACGTCCACACCTCCGCCGCGAATCATGGCGAAGGACTGTGCTGAGTCGAAGAACGACGCGCCGGGGAGAACCGTGATGGTCTCCTTGCCGGCATTGATCAGCTCGGGGTCCACCTCGTCCTCGGTGGGGTACGGGCCGACGCCCAGGACGCCGTTCTCGGAATGCAGGACCACGGTGACGTCGTCGGGAATGTGCCCGGGGACCAGGGTGGGCATCCCGATCCCGAGGTTCACGTACTGACCGTCGTGCAGTTCCCTCGCGACACGTGCCGCCATCTGGTTCCGCGTCAGCCTGCTCACGACCGCACCGTCCGCTGCTCGATTCCGACCGTGACCTTGCCGACCGGGACCACCCGCTGGACGTGGATCCCGGGGGTCTGGACGTGCTCGGGGTCGAGTTCCCCGGGCTCGACGAGGTGTTCGACCTGCGCGATGGTGATGCGGCCCGACTCGGCGGCCGGCGGGTTGAAGTTCCGAGAACTCGCCCGGTACACCAGGTTTCCGAACCGATCGCCCTTCCACGCGTGCACCAACGCGAAATCGGCGACGATCCCGCGCTCCAGGACGTAGGTGACGCCGTCGAATTCGCGAGTTTCCTTGGGCGGGCTCGCGAGAGCGACGCCGCCGTCGGCGTCGTACCGCATCGGCAGTCCTCCGTCGGCCACCTGGGTCCCGACGCCCGCCGGGGTGAAGAAGGCGGGGATGCCGGCACCACCGGCGCGCATCCGTTCCGCCAGGGTTCCCTGCGGGGTCAGCTCGACCTCGAGTTCGCCGCCCAGGTACTGCCGTGCGAATTCCTTGTTGGACCCGACGTAGGAGCTGATGGTGCGCCGGATGCGCCCCTGTTCGAGAAGCAGGCCGAGACCGAATCCGTCCGTACCGCAGTTGTTGCTGACGGTCTCCAGGTTCGTCGCGCCCTGCGCGAGGAGCGCGTCGATCAACACCTCCGGAATGCCGACCAGACCGAAACCGCCCACGGCGATCGATGCGCCGTCCGGGATGTCCGCGACCGCGTCGGCCGCCCGAGCCACCACCTTGTCCATCATGGCGCCCAGCGTAGCCCGGGTTGTGCGTGATGTGAACAATTATCCGCACTCCGAACATTTCGGCCTCGAACTGTTGCCCGGCCATCACCGCGCGCCCTACGCTGTTCGCACAGCGGCTGTCCGTCCACACAGCGCACAGACCCGCGACGCCCTGCCGAGCCGAGGAGGACCTCGATGACCGTCGAACTCGCCCACACCCGCACGCCCGGTCCGCATCCCGATGCGCCGACGGTGGTGTTGCTCGGATCGCTGGGTTCCAACCGCTCGATGTGGGATCCCCAGGTCGGTGCACTCGCCCGGCACGCGCACGTACTCACCGTCGACGCCCGCGGGCACGGCGTCTCCCCGGTTCCGCCCGGCCCCTATCGGATCGAGGATCTCGGTGCCGATGTCCTGGCGCTGCTCGACGCTCTCGACCTCGACCGGGTGCACGTCGTCGGACTGTCGATGGGCGGCGCCATGGCCCAGTGGCTCGCGATCCATCACCCCGCTCGCATCGAGACGATGACGCTGCTGTGCACGGCGGCGAAGTTCGGCGATCCTGCCGACTGGACGGCGCGGGCCGACGCCGTCCGCGCCGGGGGCCTGGCGTCGATCTCGTCCGCGGTGGTGGGGCGGTGGTTCACCGGTGCACTCGCCGCCCGCGATCCGGAGCTCGTGGCCCGGCACGTGGCGATGATCGAGGGCACGCCGGACGAGGGCTACGCCCTGTGCTGCGACGCTCTCGCCGCGTGGGACAGCCGCGCCGACCTGGGTCGAATCTCCGCCCCCACCACCGTGATCGCCGGTCACGACGATCCCGCGACGCCACCGGCCATGCTGGCGGAACTCGCCGACGGGATCGCGAATGCCGAGCTGATCGTCCTGGATCCGGCGGCGCACCTGGCCAACGTGGAGCAGCCCGAGGCGGTCACCCGAACCGTCCTCGGGCGCATCGGTGCCGACATCCGCGGCATCACCGCACCGTCGTGAGCGACACGGACGACCGGGCCTCCGCGTCGTCGGACCACGTGCAGTCGCTCGCGCGCGGTCTGGCCGTGATCCGCGCGTTCGACGCCGAGCATCCCCGCCGCACGCTCAGCGACGTCTCGCGGACCACGGGTCTGACTCGAGCCACCGCGCGCCGGTTCCTGCTGACCCTGGTCGACCTGGAGTACGTGCGCACCGACGGCTCGGTGTTCTGGCTGACGCCGCGGGTGCTGGAACTGGGCTACTCGTATCTGTCGTCGCTGTCCCTGCCGGACGTCGCGGGCCCTCACCTCGAGACGCTTGCCCACACCGTGCACGAGTCGACCTCGGTGTCGATCCTCGACGGCGACGACATCGTCTACGTCGCACGGGTTCCGGTCAGCCGCATCATGACCGTGTCCATCACCATCGGCACCCGATTCCCGGCGTACGCGACCTCGATGGGTCGGGTGCTGCTCGCGAACCTCTCCGACGACCGACTCGCGGCCTACCTCGAGCGCGTGACCCTGGATCCGCTCACCTCCTCGACGATCGCCGACAGCGATCGGCTGTCCACCGAGCTCGATACCGTTCGCGCACAGGGCTTCTGTCTCGTCGATCAGGAACTCGAGGTGGGATTGAGATCGGTCGCCGCCCCGGTGCGCGGCTCCACGGGCAGCGTCGTCGCCGCAGTGAACATCTCGACCCAGGCCGCGCGCTGTCCGGTGGAGGACATCCACCGCACCCTCGTTCCCGCCCTCCTCCGCACCACCGACGCCATCGAGGCCGACCTGGCCCGCATGTCGTCGCCGACCAAAGGAACCCCCCATGCCTGACGCCGTGATCTGTGAACCCCTCCGCACCCCGGTCGGCCGGTTCGGCGGAGCACTGAAGGATCTGAGTCCCGAGGCGCTGGCCGCCGCCGTCATCACCGAGCTCGTCGCCCGCACCGGTATCGACGGCGCGCAGATCGACGACGTGATCCTGGGGCAGGCCTCGCCCAACGGCGAGGCCCCGGCCATCGGCCGCGTCGCCGCCCTGGACGCGGGCCTCGGCATCGACGTGCCCGGTCAGCAGGTCGATCGTCGGTGCGGATCCGGTCTGCAGGCCGTGATCAGCGCGTGTCTGCAGGTGCAGTCGGGGGGCAGCGATCTGGTTCTCGCCGGCGGCGCCGAGAGCATGAGCAACGCCGAGTTCTACGCCACCGGAATGCGGTGGGGGGTCAAGGGTGAGGCCGTCGCGCTGTCCGATCGGCTGGCCCGAGCACGCGTGACGGCCGGTGGCACCAATTTCCCGGTCCCGGGCGGCATGATCGAGACCGCCGAGAACCTTCGCGCCGAGTTCTCCATCAGCCGGGCGGATCAGGACGAGCTCGCCGTCGCCTCGCACCGCAAAGCCGTTGTGGCACAGCAGAGTGGCGTGTTCGCCGAGGAGATCGTGCCGGTCTCGGTGCCGCGGCGTCGCGGGGAAGCCGTCGTCGTCGACACCGACGAGCATCCTCGGGCCGACACCGACGCCGGATCGCTCGGCGCGCTCCGCGCCATCCGAGCGAAGATCGACCCGGACTCGACGGTCACCGCCGGCAACGCGAGCGGGCAGAACGACGGCGCGGCGCTGTGCATCGTGACGACGCCGGAGAAGGCCGCCGAGCTGGGGCTGCGGCCGCTGGCCCGGCTCGCCTCGTGGGCGGTGGCGGGCGTCGCGCCCCGGACGATGGGCATCGGGCCCGTCCCGGCGACGAAGAAAGCGTTGGGCCGCTTGGGAATCGGTCTGGACGACATGGGCGTCGTCGAGTTGAACGAGGCCTTCGCCGCGCAGACGCTCGCGGTGCTGCGCACGTGGGGGCTCGACCCCGCGGACGATCGCCTCAATCCACACGGCTCCGGCATCTCGCTCGGTCACCCCGTGGGGGCCACCGGGGCCCGCATCCTGGCCACCCTGCTGCGCGAGATGGACCGCCGCGAGGTGCGCTACGGACTCGAGACGATGTGCATCGGCGGCGGCCAGGGACTTGCCGCGGTATTCGAGCGCGTCACGCCGGGGTCGCGTTAGTCTCGATTCTCGAACGGCGGGGAGGGGTGCGGGGATGGCTTTCGGTGCTGGCGGTTCCGGTACGACCGACGTGGTGGTGATCGGCGGCGGCATCGTCGGTCTCGCCACCGCGTGGAAGATCCAGCAGGCGAGGCCCGGGGTGGGCGTGACCGTCCTGGAGAAGGAGTCGACGCTCGCCGGTCACCAGACCGGGCACAACAGCGGAGTCGTCCACTCCGGGATCTACTACGAGCCCGGCAGTCTCAAGGCGGTCCTGTGCAAGCGGGGCGCGGAGGAGACGAAGTCGTTCGCAGCGGAGCACGGCATCGCGTGCCACACCATCGGCAAGCTGCTCGTCGCCACCGACGCTGCGGAGACGCAACGGTTACGTGCCCTCTTCGGCCGGGCCCACACCAACGGACTCGAGGTGTCGTGGCTCGACGGTCGGGAGCTGACCGCGGCGGAACCGAGAGTGCGCGGCGTCGCGGCCGTCCACGTCCCCACCACCGGGATCGTCGACTACGCCCTGGTGTGTGCCGCGCTGGCCGACGAGGTGCGGGCCGCCGGCGGGACGGTGCGAACCGGCGAGAAGGTCACGGCCATCACGGAATCGGCGAGTTCGGTGACCGTCGACACCGAGGGGTCGACATGGACGGCGCAGCACCTCGTGGTGTGCGCGGGCCTGCAGGCGGACCGCATGGCCGCTCTCGCCGGAGTGTCGACCGACATCCGCATCGTGCCGTTCCGCGGGGAGTACTTCACCCTGCCACCGTCGAGGCGGGATCTGGTGAAGCACCTCATCTACCCGACCCCCGACCCGTCGTTGCCGTTTCTCGGCGTGCACCTCAGCCCCACCGTGGACGGAGAGATCACCGTCGGACCGAACGCGGTGCTGGGCTTCGCCCGGGAGAAGTACCGCAAGGGCGGCGTCACACTGCGCGACGTCGCCGACTACGCGGCCTTTCCCGGCATGTGGCGGGTGGCGCGGGCCAACGTGCGGACCGGGGCGCACGAGATGAAGAATTCGTTCTTTCGACGTGGATACCTCGCGGAGTGCCGGAAGTACTGTCCGGACCTCACTCTCGACGATCTGCGGCCGCGCGAAGCCGGGATCCGGGCGCAGGCGGTGCGGCGCGACGGCACGTTGGTCCACGATTTCCTCCTCGAACGGACTCCGCGCAGCGTGCACGTGCTCAACGCGCCGTCCCCCGCCGCGACGTCGGCACTTCCCATCGGAGAGGCCCCGGCGCAGAAGCTCTTCGGCTGACCTCGGCACCGCTGGTCAGGAGTCGTCGCCCGCGCTCACCTTCACCAGAAGTGCGCCCGGCTCGACGTCGACGATCAGCGACCGGGTGGGCTCCAGATCGTCGCCGTCGAACTGCCAGGGATGGGCATGGGCAGTGCCGATCTCGACGTGTCGGGCACGGAACCGCTCGAGTTCTCCGGCGCGGTTGTTCTCTCGACGCCGCAGGAGGTGCCAGGCCACCGACGCCCACCCGAGAACCGTCCGGGGCGCGATGACGACGACGTCGAGCACCCCGTCCGTCGGATCCGCGTCGGGCAGCACCGGAATCCCGCCCTGGAGGAGACCGACGTTGCCCACGAGGACGGTGCGCGCGCGGCGGGACAGCGGAGCGCCTCCGTCGAGACGAAGGGTCGTCACCATCGGTCGGTCACGGAGGTGCCCGACACCCGCGACGACGTAGGCGGGCCACCCCACCAGCGTCTTCACCCGAGGCGAGGTGTCCCGCATGATGGCCGCGTCGACACCCATTCCGGCCATGACGGCGAAGAGGTGCTCACCGATGCGGCCCAGATCGATGGTCTCCACCCGGCTGTCGTCGCCCAGAGCGACGGCGAGGGCCTCGTCCAGATCCAGCGGCAGGCCGAGATTGCGGCCGAGCAGGTTGCCGGTACCGGTCGGCACGATGCCCATCGGCACACCGGAGTTCGCCAGCCCGGTGGCCACCGAGGCCAGCGTTCCGTCGCCTCCGCAGCACAGCACGAGCTCGGCCCCGTCGGACACCGCGCGCCGCGCCATCCCGGCCCCCGGATCGTCCACGGTGGTGGTCAGCACGGTCGGTTCCGTCCACCCGAAGCGCTCGCAACTGCGGCCGACCGTTCGGGTGAAGGCGGCGACATCGTCGACCGTGGTGGGGTTGAGGATCAACGTCACCGCTCTCGTCGGCGCATCACCGGAGTGCGGTGTCGAATCGGTGGTGTTCGTGGACATGCTCACTGTTCCTCACGTTCGTGCCGGCTCCCCTGGTCACCGGATACCCCGGCGAGTGCGTGGTCAGCGCCGGGCGTCCAGACCGTCGACCAGGCTCGCCAGGCCCAGCTCGAAGGCGGCCTCGGCGCGAGCGCCGGCGTGGTCTCCGCGGGCGGCGACACCCGCGCGTGCGACGAGAGGAAAGTCCTCGGCCATCGCGCCCGTATCGAAGACGTCCGTGGGGGCGACGGCGTCCATCGCCGACCCCAGGACGAACGACTCGACGGACACGATCGCCTGCAGCACGTCGGCCTCCGACCACCCCGCCGCAAGGAATCCGCGGGTGACCGTCTCGTACATGTCGAGCACCACGCGGGAATCCGTCACCGACATCACCGCGTAGATGGGCACGAGCGTCGGGTGCGCGGCGAAGGCGTTGCGCATCGACCGCGCCCAGACCCCCACGGCCTCGGCCCACGGGAGTTCGTCGAAGCAGCGGTGGTCGATCTGCCCGATCACGTGGTCCTGCACCAGGATCAACAACTCACGCTTGTTCGTCACGTGGTTGTACAACGCGGACGGCGCAACTCCGAGCGCGCGGGCCAAGGCTGTGACCGTGAAGCCGGCGTCCCCCGATTTCTCCAGCAGCACCAACGCCTCACGCACGATGCGGTCCGGGGTGAGCACCCGGCCCACGGGACGTCCCGGGGAGCGCGCCTCGCCCGGTCCCCGCGTCGTCTCACCCATCGTGTGTCCCCGTCTCTCGCCTGGTTGCGTCGTGACCGGACCCTACGCGCCCTCTTGCCACCTCTCGCGGTCGTCGCTATCCTCTAATGAACGTCATTCATATATTTCGAGTTCACGGAAGGTGATCATGGAGCGCATCGAGCGCAGTACCGACGTCGTGGTGATCGGTGCGGGCGTGTCCGGCCTGACCGCTACCAGGGAACTGAGGAAATCCGGCGCGTCGGTCATCGTCCTCGAGGCGCGCGACCGAGTCGGGGGACGCACGGAAACCCGCGACGTCGACGGTGCGACCCTCGAGATCGGCGGCCAGTGGGTCTCGCCCGACCAGACGGCGTTGATCGACCTCGCCGAAGAACTGGGCCTCGAGCTCTTCTCCCGCTACCGCGAGGGCGAGAACATCTACGTCCGCAGCGACGGCGAGGCCGTCCGCTACACCGGCGACGAGCTCCCCACGGGCGAGGGCACCAACGCCGAGATCGACCGCCTGGTGCGCCTGGTCGACGATCTCGCCGCAGAACTCGACCCCGAGCAACCCTGGGCCCATCCCCGCGCGGCCGAGCTCGACAGCATCCCGTTCGCGTCGTGGTTGGCCCGAGAATCCGACGACGCCGTCGCGTGCGATTCCGTCGCCCTGTTCGTCGCCGGCGGCATGCTGACGAAACCGGCGCACGCGTTCTCGGCGCTGCAGGCGGCGTTCATGGCAGCGTCGGCGGGATCGTTCCTGCACCTCGTCGACGAGGACTTCCAACTGGACAAGCGCATCGTGACCGGTATGCAGTCGGTGTCCGTGCGACTCGCGGAGGACCTCGGTGACGCCGTGATCCTCGGCAGCCCTGTCCGCGAACTCCGGTGGGGCGGTGAGGACGATCCGACCGCGCCGGTCACGGTGATCTCCGACCGCGCGACGGTCACCGCGTCCCGCGTCGTCGTCGCCGTGCCTCCGAACCTGTACAGCCGCATCTCCTTCACCCCGCCCCTGCCGCGACGGCAGCAGCAGGCCCACCAGCACCAGTCCATGGGCCTGGTCATCAAGGTCCACGCCGTCTACGACACCCCGTTCTGGCGTACGGACGGGCTGTCCGGCACCGCCCTGAACCCGTCGGGCGTGGTGCAGGAGGTCTACGACAACACCAATCACGGCGACACGCGGGGCACACTCGTCGCCTTCGTGCCCGAACAGAAGGCGGACGACATGTTCGCGCTCCCGGCCGAGGAGCGGCGGGCGACCGTTCTCCGATCCATCGCCGACGCGCTCGGCGAGACGGCGCTGACCCCGCAGGTCTACTACGAGTCCGATTGGGGCTCGGAGGAATGGACCCGCGGCGCCTACGCGACGAGTTACGACCTCGGCGGTCTGCACCGGTACGGCGACAGTCAGAACGTTCCGGTCGGCCCCATTCACTGGGCGTCGTCGGATATCGCGGGTGTCGGGTTCCAGCACATCGACGGCGCGGTGCGAATCGGTACCGCGACGGGGCGGGCCATCGCCGACATCCTCGACCGGACGTCGGCGACCACGGGCTGACCGTCGGACTCGCCGTCGACGGAAGTTTGTACGGTGGCGGGACGTGGTACGACCATCACCGAACGCGAGAAAGGACGAACGATGATCTTCATCACCGCCAAGTTCAAGGTGAAGCCCGAGCACGCCGAGCAGTGGCCCGAGATCTCCCGCAACTTCACCGAGGCCTGCCAGGCCGAGGAGGGGTGCCTCTGGTACTTCTGGTCGCGCACGCTCGACGACCCCACCGAGTACGTGTTGGTCGAAGCCTTCCGCGACCCCGACGCCGGTGCGGCGCACGTGAACTCGGATCACTTCAAGCAGGCGCAGAAGGATCTGCCGCCGTACCTGGTGGAGACCCCGAAGATCGTGAGCACCGAGGTCGAGGGAACCGGTTGGTCCGAGCTCGGCGAACTCGCGGTCGACTAGGACCGCGTCTGTGTCGGCGCCGTTGCGTCGGCCGAGAACGAAGAATCCCCCACCCGCGAGATCGCCGGTGGGGGATTCTTCTCTGTGCGCCCGAAGGGATTCGAACCCCTAACCTCCTGTTCTGTCCACGTCATGCCCTTGACCAGGACGTTTAGTAGCGCGGCCTAGTCCCATCGACTGTGACGCATGGGACGAATGTGACATATGACCACTGTGACTGATGATGTTGTTGAGACTTACCTGGTGGTCCTTACGGCCGGCGGTTCGCCGGCGAGCACGCGGGCCACGCGACGGTCACACCTCATGCGAGCGTCGAAGTGCCTCGGCGACCTGACGGCCGTCGACGGGCCGGCGCTGGTGCAGTGGTGCGGCCGGCAAGCGTGGTCGGTCGAGACGCGGCGCGGGTACCGAGCGACGTTGCTCGGTTTCTACCGTTGGGCGGTCCAGACGGGCCGGTGCGAGACGAACCCCGCCGAGCATCTGCCACGGGTGAAGCCGGCCACGCCGGCGCCGAGGCCGGCGCCCGAGTGGGCGTACCGCTCGGCGCTCCTGGCGGCCGACCCGCGTGAGCGCGTCATGCTTCGACTGGCGGCCGAGGCCGGCCTACGGCGGGCCGAGGTGGCCGGCCTCCACGCGCACGACCTCACGGCCGACCTGACGGGCCGGTCGCTACGGGTGGTCGGGAAGGGCGAGAAAGTGCGACTGGTACCGCTCACGACGAACCTGGGCGCCGAGGTGGCGGCGATCGCCGAGCGCGGCGGGTACCTGTTCCCAGGCGCCGCCGGCGGCCACCTCTCGCCGAGGTGGGTCGGCAAGGTGGTGGGCCGTCTCCTGCCCGAGGGCGTGACGATGCACCAGTTGCGCCACCGATTCGGCACGCGGGTCTACGGGGCCACGCGGGACATGTTCGCGGTTCAGGATTTGCTCGGCCACGCGTCGCCGGTGACCACCCGGCGCTACGTGATGGTGCCCACGGCCACGCTTCGATCGGCCGTCGACTCGGCGGCCTAGACGCGCACGACGTAGACGACCAGGCCGGCCTTGAAGGTGCCGGCCTCCACGGTCGAGCCGCCGAACCCACGTTGCAGGTAGGCGCGCACGACCTGACCGCCGGTGAACGATGGCGCGGCGGCCGGCGACGCGTAAGCCTCGGGCGTGACCGTGATCGCGTGGAACGCGGTGCTGTCCACGCCCCAACCCACGGCCACCACGGGGCCGGTGCCGGTGTTCGAGCGCACGACGATCTCGGGGCGGGAGCCGGCCGCCTGGGTGCGGGCTTCCCAGCGGCCGAACACCATGAGCCGGTAGCGCCACCCCGGATCGGGAATGGTCACGTTGCAAACTTCGACCTGGGTGGTGGTGGCCGTGCGCGACTGGTATCCCGAGGTCGGGGCGTAGGGGCCGACGATCTGTAGGTTCGCCTCGGCTTTGGGCATGGCCGCATTGGTGAGCGTCTGTTCGATGCGCTCGGCCATTTGCTGGAATACGGCGGCGCCCACCGGGTCGGTGTTGACCGGATAGGGAATGTTGTATTTGGGCGTGTAGGCGACCATGTGTGTGTCCTAATCCACGAATGATGCGGCGGCGGTGTCGATGAAACCGAGGTCGTAGTACGTGACCGACTGGTCGAGCGAATAGCCGGCGGTGCCGGGATAGTCGGCATATCCCCAGCCGTTCGATGCGAACTCACCCCAGGTGACCGGAGTGAATCCCGCCGGCGGTGCCCACGTCGAGGGCGCCAGGTCGATGTCGATGCGCCAGTGGCCGGCCTCGAACGCGACCTCGCCGCCGGCCGGGTGCCACACCGGGGCCATCCCCAGATCGGCGGTGAACGGGGACGCGGCGACGACGACCTGACGGATGGTGCCGGCCGGCAACGTCAGTGACTCGAACGTGTCCCAGCCGGGAATCTCGTTGGTGCGCTTGGTGTCCCAGGTGATGCGCGGGTGCATCGGCTTGGTGGCTTCGCCGGTGACCAGCCGGCGCACGTCCTCGATCACGGGGTCGACGAACCGGCCATCGTTGTACCAGGAATCGAACTTGAGCATCCGGCGCGGCGTCGCGTCGCGGGCCGTCACGGTCGTCACCCAGTCGCGGTAGCCGTTCGGCTTGTCCTTCCACGCGCACACGATGTGGGTGATATCGGTCAGGGAGGACGCCGTGAGCGCGTTCTCGGCGAGCACGTCACAGCCGCCGATGTAGGCGGGTGGGTAGACCTCGGTGTCGATGGCGGCCTGTTTGCCGGTGGGGTCCACCCAGCCGGGAGGGTATATCCCCAGTTTCTTACGGGGGTCGTTACGAATGGCGCCGAGGGTGAGGTTGTAGGCGCCGAACTGGGAGCCGGAGACAATGCGATTGATCGTGTTCCGGTGCGGGTTATAACTCCATTGGTCGGCGAACGTCGAATACATTTCGTTCACCATTTCGAGCACTGTTTTGTCGGTGACGGTGACCGGCCGCACCAGGCCGTCCTTGAAGCGATCCTCGAAGTAGACCTCGCGGATGCCGGCGCCGCCGAGGTTGGCGCGGTCGCGGATGCGGACGGCGCGCAGTTGCATGGATTCCTCGGGGGCGTCGCCGGCGTCGAAGGACACATTGCCGAGCCAGCCGGAGCGGTCGACCGCCTGGACCTGGACGCGCCAGCCGTCGACCTCGCCGGCCGTGGTGCGGTGCCGCCAGCGCGACACGTCCACGTCGGTCGTGAATCCCTGGAACAGGTAGCGGACGCCAGGTTTCGCGCCGCCTCGGTCCACCCAGACGGCCACGCCTCGGCCGATCGCTTCGCGGTCGCGGATGCGAGCCAACCAGGTGCCGGTCGGGTCGAACATCGTGAACGTGAGCACGGTCGGCTCGGGTTGCGCCCACACGTCGGCGCGGCCCCACACGTAGCGGAGCGCACCGACCAGGGTGGGCCGGGTGTGCGAGAACACGGGTTTGCCGCCGGGGCCGGCCTCGGTGTCGCACCGGACGAACTCGCCGTCGAGCGCCAGGACGGGGATCGGGTTGACCATCGGGTCACACCGCCGAGCCGAGACGAACGGCCGGCCGGGTGCCTCGGGTGCGGCGGTCGCGCCGAGTGGCGCCGGCGACCGCGCCGGCGACCGCCTGGGGGTCGACCACGCCCGAGCCGTCCACGGTGATGTTGGTCGACTGGTCGACGCGGACGTAGGTAGCCGAGCCGCCGGCCATCGTGCCGGCGAACGGGGAGCCGGCCGAGGCGGCCGTGATGATGTTCGGCGTGTAGCCGGCCCCGCGGTGGCCGGCGATCACGGAGCCGGGGAGGGCGCCGGCCTCGGCGCCGAGGATCGAGCCGAGCCACCCGGGGGGCGACGGCCACCGGATCGACGCGATGGCCGAGATGAGCGACTGCACCATGCCGATGATCGCGGAGATGGCGCCCGACACCGCGCCGGCCGCACTGGCGACGGCGCCCATGACGCTCGAACCGATCGAGCGGAACGTCTCGAACGCGGCGACCACGTTCGACACCATGCCGGCGACGGTCGAGATGATCGAGCCGAGGACGCCAGCGACGACGCCGAGGATGGCATTCCATACGCCGGCGACGGCGCCCACGATGGTCTGCCATACGGCCACGACGTTTGCCACGGCCGAGACGACGAACCCGACGATTGACTGGAACACGCCGACGACGATGGGGACCACGGCGAGGATGGCGGCGCCGATGAACTGAACCATTGCGGCCCATACGTTTTGGAAGAACTGCGTCTGGGTTGCCAGGTAGACGATGCCGGCGACCAGGGCGGCGACGGCGGCGACGATGAGCACGATCGGGTTGGCGAGCAGCACGAGATTGAGGGCGGCCTGGGCGATCGCCCACACTCGGGTTGCGACGCCGACGATGCGCATGGCGCCGCCGAGGGCGACGGAGGCGATGTTGAACACCGACGCGGCGGCGCCGGCCACAGCGAGCGCCGGCCCGATGGCGAGCAGTGCGCCGAGGACGATCGGGAGCGCCGGCCCGAGGCCGGTCAGCAGCGAGGACACCAGCGCGGCGATCGGCGGGAGCAGCGGGGCCACAGCGCCGACGACGGTGGCGAACGCGGCGCCGAGCGCGTCGATGCCGGGGGTGAGCGCGGTGATGGTGGCCGCCAGTGCGGGGCCGACCGACTCGGCGATCGACACCAGCGACGGCGTGAGCGCGGTGATGATGGTGCCCACCTGAGACATTGCGCCGCCGAGCGGGCCGGCCGCACCGGCGAGTTGCAGGAACAGGTCGAGCACGGGCCGGAGCAGATCGCCGACGCGGGCGAACCCGGCGAACAGTGCGTCGACGTTGATCGACGCGCCGAACTCGATCATCTTGGTGACCAGGCTGTTGAGGCCGGGGCCGAGTCGGGTGATGAACTCGGCCGACTTGTCGGCCAGGGTGCCGATGCCGGCGGCGTTCTGTTTGACCGTGGCGGCCAGGCCACCGAACACGCCGGAGATGGCCGAGGCGACACCGCTCATCTGGGGAGTGATCGCGTCGAGGGTGTCGCCGAGGTCGAGGAACCCCTGGCGCATACCGCCCTCGAACACGCCCGACATGGTGGATTTGAACCGATCGAGCGCCGGCGTGGCGTTGCCGGCGGCGGCCTTGATTCCCTCCATGCCGGCGGCGATGACACCGAGCGCCGGCGCGGCGAGCAGACCCACCGAGGCGCCGGCGATCGCCAGGGCGCCGACCGCCTGGGCGGCGCCGGCCGCGCCGGCGATCGCGGCCGAGCCGATCGCCGTGAGTTTCGCGGCGGTGCGGGACGCGGCCCCGCCGAGCCGGTCGGTGGCGACCTCGGCCTGACGGAACCCTCGGCCGTCGGCGTCACTGATGATGCGGACTCGAAGGATGGCGGTACGGCCGGCCACTATCGGTTCTCCATTTCCTCGGCTTGCCGCTGGATCACGGCGAGCATCGTTGCGAGCATCACGTCAGGTTCGGCCAGCAGCACGGCCGGCGCGATGCCGGTAGAGACGGCCAGGGCGGCGACGAGATAGCCGGCGTCGTCCTCGGGCAGCGCCAGCCTTTCGAGGCCGGCGCCGCCGAGGGCGAGCACGCGGGTTACAGCGTCGGTGTCGGTGCCGTCTGGGGCGCCGGCGTCTCGGCGATCGGTGCCTGGGGAGCCGGCCCGCCGTCGACCACGGGGGCCGGCGTCGGCGTCGGTACCTGGGCGGCCGGCACCGGCTCGGTGCCGGCCGACGTAGGGCGCTCGGGGTCGTCGTCGTCCTGGTCGTCGTCGGCCAGTTCGAGGGTGACGGCGGCCTCGGTGAACGCTTCGAAGTTCCCGGTGAAGTGGCCGAGGCGCCGGCACGCGGCGAACGCCGAGTAGGCGCCGACCATCATTTTGTCTTCCTCGGGACTGGGCCACTGGCGCTTACGCCAGACCATCGAGTAGGCGATCGTGTCGGCGAGCCGGAGCGCGACGGTGACGCGGCGGCCGTCCTCGAACACGACCGTAATCGTCTGGGTTTGGGTGATGGATTCCATTGTGCGGGTGTCCTTCTCGGTAGGTAGTCAGGCGCCGCGAACGCTGTTCACGAGCGAGTCCATGTGATCGTGATATTCGCGTATCCACACCGGCTCGGTGCGTTGCGCGGTGAGGGAGAGCCACGGTTGCGCGGTGATGTTGCGGGCCGCCCATCCCCAGTGGATCGGGCCGGCGTAGGGGACGCTCTTACGGCCGGCCGACACGACGGCCATGCTCGGCGTGGAGCCGGCGGTGCGCACGGACGCGGCGAGCCGGCCCGAGACGCGGGGAGCCGAGACGCGGCCGGCGTCGACCACGACGCCGGCGGCGGCACGGTTGACGGCGGTCATCTGGGAGGCGCGGACGCCGGCCGCTCGAAGCGTCGACCGGAGCCGGCGGGCGCCCTCCACGGTGACGATCGAGCCGGCCACGTCAGGCCGCCGGCGTGGTGCCGCCGGTGGCCGGCTCGGCGGTGAACCGGGGGTCGCCCGAGATGTTCCACTCGAACTCGGACTGGTTGCGCTTCTTCACGTCGCCGCCGAGGTCGATCGGGTCGACCATCACAGTGCCGGCCACCTTCGCCGAGCCGGTGTTGTCGGGGACGAATGTGAACGTGACCTCGGCGCCGGCGTTGGTCCACGTCCAGTCGATGAGGCCGTTCGCTTCGAGGTCCTGGAACAGTGATCCGGCCATCGTCCAGGCGTAGGTGCGGGAGCCGGCGACGGACCCACCGCACAGCGTGGGGGTGGGATCCTCGCTGTCGCCCTTCGCGGCGATTACCAGGTTGGCGATCTGGCACGAAATGTCCAGCGCGACGTTGCCGCCGTTGGGGGCGTCGAGGATGAGCGAGCCGGGGCCGAGCGAGTGGATCGGGCGTTTGGCGGGAGCGGGTGCGGTCATGGTGGGTGGTCTCCTAATCGAGAACGTAGGTGGCGCGCCAGCCGATGACCTGGCCGGCGCTGTTGACGATCGACGCCAGGGCTTCGATCGGTAGTGCGTTCATCGCCTCGAACACGGCGCCGAGGTCGCGGTAGGTGCCGCCTCGGGTGGCGTCGGGGGCGAGTACGTCGATCGACGCGGTGATCGACGGGGGGCCGGCGAGCGTGTCGAACGCCACCGAGTCGACGCCGACCAGGACGGCCGGCGGCGTGAGGTCGGCGACGTTGGTCGACGCGGCGATGCCGAGGTCGCGGAGCGTCTGGGCGAGCGCGTCGAGACGGGCGTCGAGCGTCATACGACGAACCCCTCCTGCCACCGGCCGAGCCGGAGCAGCATCGAAATGTCAGGGTCCGACCGGGCGACGTATATCGGGCCGAACTCCTCGGACGCCAGCGTGCCGTCTGGGGTGTTGCGCCGGCGGTGCAACTTCGCCGCCAGCATCACGGCGCCTCGGTGCAGATCGTCGGGCCACACCGCCGAGGCCGGCACGGGGTCGGCCTCGGCTGTGGTGACGGTCAGGTCGTGCCACCGCGCCATGAGGCCGGCCACCGCGTCGACCACGCCGGCGATGTGGGGATCGCCCTTGTCGGTCGCCAGGTGGACGGCCACGCTCTCGATCAGCGAGTCACGGGTCACGGTCGGCATGGCGTCAGGCGCCGGCGGCCGGTGCGGCGAACTGAACCTTGCGCAGCGCCTCGGGGCGGTTGAGCATCCGGGCGGTGTACCCGAACAGGGCGGCGTCCTGCCCACCCTTTGCGATGTGCTCGGCGCGCACGCGCAGCGGGGAGCCGGCGAGCTCGTAGAACGTCGCGGCGTTCTTCGATCCGACGATGGCCGTCCCCTGTTCCACGCTCATGCTGGTCACCCACTTCGACGGATCGGCGAGCGGGGACAGGTTGCCGTAGTGCGGCGCTTCGAGTACCGACACCTCGAGCAGCGTGAGCATGTCGAGCGGGTTGACGATGGCGAACGTGGCGGGCGACCGCACGGCGGCGTCGATCGTCAGGGCGGCGGCCGAGATGGCGCGCACCATATCCCGGTACGTGGCCGGCAGGACGAGCGCCGAGTCATCGAGCCACGCGGCGGTGTCGAGGTCGGTCTCCTCGGCGTAACTCTCGCTCATCGCCGACCAGTAGGCCGCCAGGAACTCGGTGTCGTTGAAGTCGAAGAACGCACGGTCGATGTCGTGACCGCCAGCCCACCGCACGGCCGAGATTTCGACCGGCTCGGTGGTGACGGGGCCGGTGGGAATCTCGGTCTTGTTGCCGGCGTACTTGCCGACCTTCGGCCGGGTGCCCCAGCGGTAGCCGACCGCCTTGCGCCGAGTCAGCGGCGCGTTGGTGAGCAGCGGGACGATGCGCCGGGAGTAGGGCACACCGGACCACAGTTCGCCGAGCCACGCCGGCGCCGACACGTCGGTCTGTCCGGCCACCGTAATGTCGGACAGTTCCGCGTGAACCTCGGTGCGGCCGTGGTGGGCGTCGGTGATGGTCGAGATGGCCTGGGCGAGAGTCAGACCCGAGCCGCCGGCGGCGCCGGTGCGGACGGGGCCGAGGCCGGTCGGCACGACGGCCGGCCGGGGCGTGGCTGTGGCCGGCGCGGGAGCCGGTGCCGGCGATGCCTCGGCGGCCGGCGCGGGAGCCGGAGCCGGTGCGGGGGCGGGGGCCGGCTCGGCGGCCGGCGCGGCGGGTGCCGGCTCGGGCGCGGGAGCGCCGGCGGCTGTGGTCTCCTCGGCGAGGATGAGAGTATGCTCGGCGTTCTCGGCGTAAACCATTGTTACTCTTGCCCTTTCGTAGGCGGGGATCGGTACCAGTGCCACCTTGCGTAGCACTGAGTCGGTGATGAACGGGCCGTTGCGGGTGATCGGCACGGCCTCGATCGAGAAACAGTCGCGGACGGACTGGGCTTCGATGAGCGCCTGGTCCCCATCGGGCGTGGCCGGCACGGTGAACGTGGCGTACACGCCCACGCCGTTGCCGTCGATCGCGTCGACCCACCAGCGGGACAGGACGCCGACCGGGCCACCGCCATGCGTGGAGTGGTCGCGGAGCAACTTGACGCGGGCCAGATCGTTCGGGATGCGGAGCGATCCACGGGTGAACGTGAGCCGGCCGGCCGTGGTCGCGCCGGCCTGGTCGTAGGGGAGGATGACGCCGGTGATCGTGCGCCGGCGCTGGTCGACTTCGCTTATCTCCATTGTCATCCCAGTCGGTGACGGCCGGGCGATGCCGGCGGGTACGGGTCCACCCACGGGGGCGGGGGTGGGGGTGGTGCGGCCGAGTACGCCAGCGGGGGCGGGCCGGGTGATGGCGTCTGGTAGGCCGGCGCCGGCGGGCCGGCCGGCGCGGCGTAGTGGTCCCCTTCGATCGCGGGCATGGTGCCGGTCGCCGACGTGAACTTGGCGGCCAGTTCCTCGTTGCGCTTACTGAGGTCGTCGTAGTTGCCGTTCACCTTCTGCTCGATCCGGCCGATGTTGGCGCGGACGCCGGCGCCGGCGAGCAGCGCGACGATCGTCGGCGTGGCGAACCCGAGCAGCGTCGGCGCGAACGATGCGAGGTCGCGGCCGTCGAGCGCGGCGTAGCCGAGTCCGACGACGATGAGCAGCACCAGGGCGAGCGCGCCGAGCAGGGCGATAGTCCGGTCGCGGGACGCCAGGCCGTCGCGGTCGTTCATCGACGGCATGTTCACCGGCCGTCGACCAGGTAGCGGGCGGCGAGCCGGGTGACGGCGGCGCGGGTGTCGACCAGCATGGCGGTGTTGACCACGCCGAGGATCAGGGCGGCCAGGGCGGCCGAGTCGCCGAGCGCGCTCACTTCCGCACGTCCCCGGTGATCGGGTTGATGAACCCTGGGATCGACTGGGACCAGCCGATGAGCGCCAGGGCTTCGACCACGGTCAGGCCGGCGAGCATGTCCCAGCCGGGGAAGGACGCCGGCAGGTCGACCGCGCCGTCACGGACCACCAGGTCACGCGACCCGGTGAGTTGTCCCCGAACATCTTTCAGGTCGGACAGGCCGGGGCCGACGTACCCGGTGAGATAGTCGGCGATGTACTGCTTGATCTCATTGACCTCGGCGGCGCTCATCGGTGCGTCCTTCGCGGGAGTAGGTGCGGGTGCGGGGGTGGGCGCCGGCGCGGGGGCCGGCCCATAGATACCGAGGTGGCCGTTGTTCAGTCGCTCGGCGAGCGCGGCCAGGCGGGGATCGCCAGGCAAGACGCCGATCTGGTAATGCATCTGGTCCACCGAGCCGGTCCACCAGCCGCCCCAGTAGATGACACCGCCGAACAGGGCGAGGCCACGTTCGACCTTCGCCACGATGGCGGCGGGCATCTTGCGGGCGAACATCGGATACCACGGGGCGTGAATGTCGATCGCGGTCCCGCTCATGTGGTTCGAGTTGGCTACGTCGTTGTCGTTCGAGTGTCCCCAGACCTGGGACCGGATCGGCTCGATGTGCCTGTCGTAGTAGATGATCCACGCGTTCAGCACGGTCGCCACGTCGCCGGCGCGGATGCCGACTCGCTTGGCGGCCGGCACCACTTCGAGCGCCACGGTGCCGGCGCTGGTCATCATCGGCCAGCCGTTCTCGGACGGGACACCGGGCCGGGTCGGGTACCTCATCGCACAGCCGCCAGCGGCGCCGGCGCCGGCACGGGGCCGCCGTTGTCGGGGGCGCCCACGTTGTCGCCGCCGGTGGTGCCGCCGGCCACGTTCACCAGTGGCGTCGTGTCGAACTCGATCCGGACGCCGGCCGGCACCACGTCGTCCATGCCGAGGCGGGCAGCGATGGCGGCCATGTGCGGGGCGAGTCCGAAGTCGACCAGTTCCTCTAGGCGGGCCTGGGTGTTCTGGTAGGTCATCGAGCCGCCGGGGGTGGTGGCGTCGAGCAGCGCGGCCGGCACGCCGGTGGCGCGGGCAATGTCGACGGCGGCCACGTTGCGGCCGTCGATGAACATGGCCGGATCACGCTTGCCGGCCTCGATCACGTCGATGTTGGCCGAGGCGAATGAGACGCCGTGGCCGGCTCGGCCGCGCGCGGCGACGTAATCGTTGACGATGGCCTGGGCCTTCTCGCGGGTGAGCGGTTCGCCCGAGGTCTGTTTGAGCAGGACGTTGGTCGCCGGCGTTCGGGCGGCGGTGCCGGCGGTGCGGGCGAGGTCGCGGGCGTGGGCGACGGCCGGCCCGCCGTGGGAGAGCAGACCCTCGGATATGCCGGCGATCACCAGCACGGTCGAGTCATCGACCTCGGTGTCCTGGTAGAGAACGCGGCCGTTCGAGCCGATCGTCCACTGGTCGTAGGGGATTCGGTCGGCGGCGACGATGGCGCCGGCCTGGTCGCGTTCGACCGCCCACGCCGAGTAGCCGTGGAAGAACAGGTCGTCGGCCGTCCACAGCATCCGATGGAACGGGGCGATCGGGCCGTCAGTGCGGTCGAGCCACGCCGGCCGGCGAGCGCCGTCGAGCCGGCCGGCCGCGTCGAGCGCCAGCAGCGGGCACCGCGCCAGGTTCGCCACGATGAGGTTGCGGGCGCGGGCCACGGCCGGCACGCGCATGGCCTCGGCTCGGCCTATGTCCTGGCGCGGCCAGTAGTCAGGCGCCTCGATCGTCGCCAGATGGTTCGGGCTTGCCCACACGGACTCGGGCGCCACGCGGTCGACGGTTCGGCCGAGCGCGGCGGCCTGTTGGATCGTCGTCAGTAGTCCCACGCGGAGAACGGTAGGACAGGTGTTCACGCCGATCGGCTTCGATCGCGGCGCGCAGTGCCTTGCGCCCGCCGGCCAGATCGTCGTGATGAGCGCGCAGATGGCGGCCGGCCGCCGTCCACACCTCGGCCAGCGAGGTCGACGCCAGGCGCCAGTCGCACCGGGCGCACAGCGCCACGCGGATGGCGCCGTGATCTATCGTGATCGCTACTGGCGCTTGAGTATTGGGCACCGGGGGTGTTCCTTTCGGGGGTGTCACACGAACATGGTTTCGACGTCGGCCTCGGCGTGGGTGACCACCCACAGCGCGGCGAGCAGTGCTTCGATCTCGGCGATGCTGCCGACCGAGTGTTTGCGGGACAGGACGCGGCCGGCCTCGGCGACGTGACGCATGACGGCGCCGCGCCAGGCTCGGCGCATACCCTCGTCGTGCCGGAGGAACAGCGTCGGCTCACCTTCGCCTCGCTTGGGCGCCAGCCGCGCCAGCAGGTCGTCGGTCGCGGTCGCCCATTCGCGGCCGGTGGGCGCTCGGTGGTCGACGCCGAGCGCGTCGGCCAGGCGGCCACTCGGGCCGTCTGGGTTCACGCCCACGCCGACCGGCCGGCGGGCGTCGACCATGCGGTCGATGAGATCGGCCGCCCACGTCACGCCGGGGCCGCTGTCGACCACCTCGGCGAGGTAGTGGCCGGCCACCTCGGCGACGACGACGACGGCCGACCACGACCGATCGAAGGACGTGGCCGCGCCGATGGCGAACGGGGCACCCTCGGGGATCGTGTCGGTGACGGTCACGGCGTCGAGCGTCGCTTCGGAGAGCAGCGGTTCCTTGCTGCCCGTGGGTCGGTTGGCGTAGCCGCGAATGAACTCGGCCTCGCTCATCTGGGCACGGGCGCGGTGCAGTGTCTCCATGTTCATCGTGTGACCGAACGCCGGGTGGTAGCGGGCGATGGTCTCGAAGTCGGTCGGGTCCAGATCGTCGGGAACCCCGAAGTCGATCAGGCAAGCGTTGGGTTCCTCGCGTGCCTTCTCGATCATGCCGTCGAGCCATTCGGAATCGGCGGTGCCTCGGGTGGACAGGACGACGGTCTGGGCGCCGGCGAACGGCGCTCGGTTGCGCGTCGACTGGGCGGGGGTGATGCCGGCCATGAGCGCGTCACCCTGGGGCCGGGTGTACTCCCACGATTCATCGACCAGGTTGAGGTCGCCCTGTTTGCCGTGGAGCGAACCGGGCGTCGGCGGGTGGGCCTTGAACCGGGAGCCGTTGACGAACTCCATTGCGGTGTTGGCCGAGCCACGCTTGAGCGAGAACAGCGGGGCGAGCGCCGACCGCTCGGCCGGCTCGGCCATCTCGAGAAAGTTCTCACGGGCGTCGAGGCCGGTCTGGGCGGTGTACCAGACGCGGGACGCCGGCACGAGCAGCGAGCGATGAACGCCGGTGGCGAGCATCGAGACGGTCTTGCCGGCCTGGCGCGGGACGGTGACGACGACCAGCGAGTAGAACAGCCGGCCGGTGGCGGGGTCGACCTCGTTCGCCACGGCGGCCGTCGCCGCTTGCCAGGGCATCGACGGCCGGCCGAGGGCGCGGGCGATCTTGCCGATGGCCGGCCCGTAGGTCTTACGGCCGTGGTCCCGTGGCGTCATGTACCTCGGTGGCGGCATGGCCGGTGGTGTCGTCGTCCGATGCTCCGAGGTCATTGAGCAGATCCTTCAGTGAGTTGTCCGTCTCGGTCGCTCGGGAATCCGGCGTGAGCCGCAGTTCTCGCAGCGCCTCGGTCACGGCCGGGAGCAACTTGCTCGGGCCGTAGGGCTTGTTCTGGGATTCGAACTCATCGAGCGACCAGGCCGCCGAGCGGACCAGCGTCACCAGGGCTTCGTCCTCGGGCCGGATGAGCGCCGACTCGGCGGCGGCGTTCATCGCTCGGTCGACCGCCTGGGCGTGCCGGCCGGCGCGGGGAGCGAGCACGGGGGCCGCGCCGAACAGGTCCGTCTGTCCGTCGCCGGGTGCCCTCGGGTCAGGTCGTGGCATGGTCGTGTCCTCTCGTGTGTACCGACCCCCCGGTGCCCGTGACCTGGGGGAAAACTTGGCAGACGCGGGGCTTCCTGGGGGGGTCGGTCGCTCTAAAACCGCAGGTCAGAGCGTTATTGGTGCATCGCCGCAGGTCACAGCGTCGCACAGCATAACCGCAGGTCACAGCGTTGCGGGGCCGCATGGTCATACCCTACAGCGCATGACGATCGGGCGGCCGTGACCAGTCGAGCGAGGCCGGCGCCCGCTCGGTGGGGAGCGGGTGCCGCCGGTACCACTCGGCCAGGGGGAGGGCGCCTCGGGCGCTGTTGCATGACAGGTGGGCCGGCCGGAGGTTGTCGAGCGTGTCGGCGCCGCCGGCCACCCTGGGCACCACATGGTCGGCGGTGGTCGCGCCGAGCCGTCCGCATAGATGGCACCGCCGGCCGTAGGTCGCCAGGGTGAGCGCGGTGAGCGCCTGGGATGCGCGGCCGGCCCATCGGTTCACGGGGCCACGTCCACGCCGAGCCGGCCGAGCGCGTCGGCGAGCACGTCGCGGTTGCGCCGAGGGCGAGCACTGAGCACCAGCCGTCCGCGTATCACCTCACGATCGCCGAGGACGTAAGCCTCGGCGAGACAGTCGATTTCGACGGGACAGCCGGCGCACATGAACACCTGCCACGGTTCGGCTCGGCGCCTGTTCTTGCCTCGGGTGCCGGTGTCGTTGTCGATACTGGCGTCCCACGCCTCGGGGTCGGTGCCTCGGCACGCGGCCGAGTTGCGCCAGCCGGGGCGCGGGAGCGTGTCGCCGGCGATCGGCTCGGCCGGCGCGCTCACTGGTCGGCCGCTCGGTCGGCACCGGCCCACTGGTCGAGGCCGTGGAGGGCCGTCTCGATCGCGGTGCGGGCGTCACTGAGGTTGTCGTAGACGGGAGCGAGCGCGTCGCGGTCGATGTTCACGGTCGGCACCAGCGCGGCGTGCGTGACGGCCAGGTCGTCGGCGATGTGGACCAGGCGCCGAGTGATCGCGTCGATGGTCTCCTGTTGCCAGATGGCGCGGGCGATCGCCTCGGCGGCCTGGGCGATCGGCGGGCCGGTGTTCGGAACTCGGTCCGTACTTTCCGGGGCGGTGTTCGGAACTCGGTCCGTACTTTTCGGGCGGGACCATCGGGGGGCTTTGCTCTCGCTCATCGTCGTGTCCTGTTCTCGGGTGGTGGGTTGGGCGCTGTTCGTGCGTCTCGGTGGGTCTGGGGTTCGGCAATCACGGAGGGAGGGAAGGGAAGTGCGGGAGGGAGGGCGTACCCCGTACCGCAATGGCACGGGAGCACTCCGGCGGCGTGGAATCACGTCGGTCGGTCGGTCGATTGGTCGGTCGATGAATGCACGCGCACCGGGGATTACTCGGTGCGCCGGGACTGGGGTACTTGTGTGGCCGTTCACGGCGGCGCGGTGCCGTGTCCTGCCCGAGTCCGCCTTTACCAGGTACGACCACACAATCGGGGAAGGGTGCAACTGCCCCTCTGACGGGCGACGACGGCGCGGGCTAGGCGCCTCACCCTGTGACCAGGGCGCACGGCTTCGAATGCGTTGTGAGGGTTACGGATCGGGGTCGAACAGGCCGAATTCGTAGGCGTCGGCGGCGGCGTCGGCGGCGGCCTCGGCGGCGGCCTCGGCGGCGGCGTCTCTACAGTCGCCGCACAGCAGGTCGGCGGGAACCCAGGCGCCGGGATGGAACGGGCGCCGGCACTCGGAGCAGTGCTGGCGCACGGTCTCGGGAGCCGGCGGCCGGCCTCGGCGCCAGCGGACGCCGGGGGCGGGCCACGGGCCACGGATCACGTCGCCCATCACAGCGCCCCAGCGAGCGGCATGAGCCACAGCGCCGCGAAGAACATCACGGCGACCAGCAGCACCAGGGCGGCCAGGACGCGGGCCACCAGGACGGCGGCGCGGCGGATCACTCGGGCCGCCGATGCCGGCCGGCCGGGTGCGCTCGGCGGGACGACGACTCTTGCGCCGCTTCGACCGCGTGAGCGACGACGCCGGGGTACTGGGCGCGGAGGTGGCCGAGGACGTACCAGACGTGTCGGGGGTGTTTGCCGAGCCAGTCGATGGCCTCGGCGTCGGCGATCGTGCCGGCGTTCGGATCGGTCGGCGCGCTCACGCGGTGACCTCGCGGCGAGAGTGGTCGGCCGCGAACTTCTCCACGTCGGCGCGGTCGAACACGTAGGCGCCGGTCTTGCCGGAGAGTTTCTGGGCGGGGAGCACGCCGGAGGTGACCCAATAGATGACGGTCCGCTTGGGGGCTTTCAGGATCGCGATGGCGTCCTGGATGCCGATCGCATCGAACTTGTGCATGGCACAACTCTTACACCGATGTTGTTCGATGCACAATCGGCGCGTCCTCGGCCATCTTGCGCGGTTGCACAGTTGGACCTATTCTGTCCAGCATGAGCATGAGTTCTGAGGTCGGACGTATCCCCCAGTTTTCTCGGGGCGATCGGTTCCGTAAGGCTCGTGAGACGGCGGGCTACAGCGTTCAGGAACTAGCGGACGCCCTCGGTGTGTCGAGGAACACAATCGGCAACGTGGAGTCGGAGCGCACCGGGCCTCGGCGCGTCATCGCCATCGCCTGGGCGGTCGCCACGGGCGTCCCTCGGCAGTGGCTAGAGACGGGGGAAGCCCCGTCACCTGATGGTGACGGGGCTTCCGATGTGCGCCCGAAGGGATTCGAACCCCTAACCTCTTGATCCGTAGTCAAGTGCTCTATCCGTTGAGCTACGGGCGCATGCATTTTCACTTGTGGAACAACTGCAACTTGTGAAGCTACCGACCGAAGCCGGTGTGGCGGAGGCGAGAGGATTTGAACCTCCGGACCCGGTGAAGGGTCAAGTCATTAGCAGTGACTCCCATTCGGCCGCTCTGGCACGCCTCCTGAGCCTTCTTCCGAAGGGCACCGGTCCTTTCGAACCGCCGAGGAGCAAGGTTACACAGACCCGTCGACAGACGCAAAACGCCTGATCGGGTGCTATCGGAGGTGGCTGTCGAACCAGTCGAAGATACGCCGCTCCGCGTCGACCACGGGGTCCTCGCCGGCGTCGTCGGTGAGGATCGTCCGGTCTTCGTCGGCGCGATGCTCGACCCCGGCGTAGCTCACGACGAGCGTGGCCACCGACGCGGTCGCGGTGGCCTCCTGCAGCCGCTCGACCTCCTGGACGGGGGTACGGGCGTCGTCCCGGCCGTACAGACCGAGCCACGGTGCCTTCATGTGCGGGGCAGCGTCGAGCAGAGACGTCGCGTCCTCCGTGAGCGCCTCGGCGATACCGGGCGCCGCGACGCTGACGGCCGCACCGATGGCGCGATTCGTCGCGACGAGAGCGGCGGCGGTGCCGGCCTCGTCGAATCCGACGACCCCGATGCAGTCCTCGTACGCGCCGTTGGCGACGAGCCACCGGGTGGTCGCGTCGAAGTCCTCGAACAGAGCCGCGCCGAAGACGCCGTTCTCGTTCGACGCGCGGTGGAACAGGTGCGGGGCCGCGACCAACCACCCGTCGGCGGCGAGGGCCTTCATGAACGCGAGCAGAGCGTCGGGGAAGGTTCTGGCCTCGTGCAGGACCACGATGCCGCCTCGGACGCCCGCCTCCGGGGCGAAGACGGTCAGCGGGACGGAGTCGGAGCTGTCGTCCACGTCGGTACCCAGCGGGGCTTGGTCTTCGATCGGACCTGTCATGTCCCCACGGTAGTGCGGTCGAGGTCTCCTGGCGAGGGCTGTGGCCAGGCCGCAACACGACTGTGTCCGACCGCGGCGCATAATCGGAAACCGTGACCGCACGCACCCGTGAAGACCTCGACGCCATTCCCGGATACGTCCCCGGAAGCTCCTCCCCCGGGGCCATCAAGTTGGCCAGCAACGAGACCACCGTGGGGCCGCTGCCGAGCGTGCACACCGCCATCGTCGACGCCGCGACCACCGTGAACCGGTACCCGGACAATCAGTCGACCGCCCTGGTCGAGGCGCTGTCGCGATTCCTGGACGTCCCCACTCAGCAGATCGTGATCGGCGGCGGCTCCGTGGCCCTGTGCCAGGAGCTGGTCCAGGCCACGTGCGCCGCGGGCGACGAGGTGGTGTTCGGATGGCGGTCCTTCGAGGCCTACCCCATCGTCACCCTCGTCGCGGGAGCCCGTGCGGTGCAGGTGCCGCTCACGGCCGACGACATCCACGATCTCGACGCCATGGCCGCCGCGGTCACCGACCGCACCCGTCTGATGTTCGTGTGCAATCCGAACAACCCCACCGGCACCGTCGTCGAGCGAGCCGATCTGGACCGCTTCCTCGACGCCGTCCCGGAGCACGTCCTCGTGGTGCTCGACGAGGCGTACTTCGAGTACAACGACGGCGCCATCGACGGCGTCGAGATCGGCCGCACCCGCCCCAACGTGTTCGTGCTGCGCACCTTCTCCAAGGCGTACGGTCTCGCGGGACTGCGCGTCGGCTACGGCGTGGGCGCACCGTCGGTGGTCACCGCGATGAAGAAGGTGCACACGGCGTTCTCCGTCAGTACCGTCGCGCAGGCCGCTGCCATCGCATCCCTGGCCGCGTCGGACGAACTTCTCGCGCGCACCGTCGGGGTGACGGCGGAGCGCAGTCGGATGCAGAAGGAGTTGCGCGACGCCGGCTACCGGATTCCCGACTCGTCCGCGAACTTCGTCTGGATTCCCCTCGGCGACCGGTCCGGGGACTTCGCGGCGGCGTCGAGGGAAGCGGGAATCCTGGTGCGCGCGTACGGAACCGACGGCGTACGCATCACCGTGGGCGACGTGCACGAGAACGACGCGTTCCTCGCCTTCGCCGCGACGGCCGCCGCCGACTTCGCCTGACGGTCGTCAGAGCCCGAGGGCCCGCGAGACCACCGGCCACGACGCGTGGAGCTCGTCCTCCCAGTACTTCCACTGGTGGGTGCCGAACGGCTTGAACACCACGGTCGCCGGAATGCCCGCAGCACGAAGGGAATCCGAGAACCCGTGGGTGCAGATGTTGGCGGCCATCTCGAGCGGGGCTCCCGAGGTGAACGCCTCGAGGACCTCGGATCCCGGTGCGCCACCGAACTCGTAGGGACCCGGGAACCCGTTGCCGGACGAGACGTAGACCGTCTTGCCGCGCAGGGCCTCCAGTCGCAGACTCGGATCGTTCTCGGCCCAGCCGACGTCGGCGTTGGTGCCCCACATGTTGGTGGCGTCGCCACCCTCGGACGCGACCGTCGCGCGGACGGCGTTCTTCGTCGCGTCGGTGCGGTTGTCGTAGCACCCGCTGAAGCCGGCGACGCCGGAGTAGAGGTCCGGGTGCTTGGTCATCAGGTTCATCGCGCCCTGCGCGCCCATCGACAGACCCATCAGAGTGTTGATCCCGTTGGTGCCGAACTGGGCGTCGACCAACGGAGGTAGTTCACTCGTGAGGAACGTCTCCCACTTGTTCACACCCAGGACGGGATCCGGAAGGTTCCAGTCGGCGTAGTAGCTGCCGCGGCCTCCCACCGGCAGGACGACGTTCACGTTCTTGTCCGCGAAGAACTGCTCCGCATCGGTCTTCTGCGTCCAGGTGCTCTCGGTGTAGTCCGATTCCTCGCCGGCGCTCACGCCGTCGAGCATGTACAGCGACGGCCGCCGAACCGACCGATCGGCGGGCAGGAGCACCTGCACCTGGATGTCACGACCCATCGAGGGCGAGAACACGAACATCTGCGCGCGCTGCTCGGTCAGCATCGACACGGCCGTCACCCGGGCGCCGGGAACCGCGTCGGAGACCGAGGTGACCGGTTCGACCGGCCGTGGATCCGCATGGGCTGCCGGGGTGGCGGTGGCCATCGTCAGCGCCAGTGCGCATCCGACGATCACTCGGGTTCTCTGTCTCACTCTCCGTCCTCTCCTGGTGGTATCGGACCGCGCCGATGTGTCGCTCGGGCCGGTACCGCGCACCAAGGTAACTCACCGGTAGCGTCGTCGCCTCCACCCTCCAAGTACCTCGCGAAGCTCTTGGCAGGGGTCACAAACGCGGCGAAAACCGACCGGCGGATACAGGATCGGCCCGCGATGCGTACCCGAAACCTCATTCTTCGGACCGAACCCGTCGCCCGTCTCGTATGACCGATCATGAAATTCATCGGTCGAGGTTGTGCGCACGCACGGTAAATCGGTGAATTACCCGAGGAATGCGGGGTGAAGCGACGTCTCGATGGCTTCGAACTGCATCGTTTGTGCTGGTCAGACGCCGAGTCCGAAAAGGTGAGCGATATCCGGCGAACTGCTCACTGCGATACCGGTACTCCTCGTTTCATTTCCGAAACAATCTCCAAGTTCGTTCCGGATTGTTACGGTACACACGAGATCAGCACAGACTGCAGTAACCACACAGTCACGGGGGGACACCATGACCACTTCGAAGGCAGCACCCAACCCGCTTCCGGGTCACGTCGAGGCCGGCTTCCTCGCCGGAACCAAGACCAACTCGTTGGCCATGAACGACCTGCGGGGGGTCGCCCGACACCTGGTGGATCACTTCGCCGCCAACACACCGTGCGGCACGCTGCCCGGCGAACTGCTGCACGGCGACGTCACCGAGGTGACCGTCAAGTGCCTGGGACTCGCCGTTCGCATGCTCGAATCGGGAACGACGCCGTCGGAGAAGGACCTCACCAACGTGCACGACGCGGCCGCCCGGTGGGCCCGCGAGGGAGTGCCGCTGCGATCGATCCTCCGGGCGTACCACGACGGTTTCCGCTTCGGCCTCACTCTCGTCAGCCGCCAGGCCAAGCCCGAGGACCTCACCAACGTCACCGAGAACTCGCTCGTCCTGGTGACCCTGCTCGAGGCCGTCACCACCGAGGTCTCCATGGCGTACGTCGAGGAGTACCGCTCCGTTGCCTCCGAGCACCACACCGCCACCCACACGCTCGTCACCGCGCTGCTCAGCGGCGGCCAGAACGCGATGTCCATCGCGCAGCAGTCCGGTATCGACCTGGCCGACGACTACTACGTCGTCGCGATGCACTTCCCACAGCACCCGGACGAGACCAGCCCGGTGGTCGACCGCACCGTCTCCGCCCGTCGGAAGCTGCGCCGCATCCAGGCCGAACTCGCCACCCTGACCGGGAAGGCGCCCCTGGCCCTGCTCACCACCGAGGGCGGCACCGTACTCATGCCCGCGCCCCGCGAACGCGAGTGGATGGACTCGTTGATCGAGCGCCTCTCCCGCGCCGGCGAGATCCCCATCACCGCCACGGTCACCCTCGCCGTTCGCGAGGACGTCCCGTGCGCCGCCGAGCACGTCTACGAGCTGCTCTCGCTCACACGGCAATTGGGCCGACCCGCCGGGATGTACCGCACCGAGGACCTGGTGCTCGAGTACCAGCTCACCCGGCCCGGACGCGGCCGCGACCAGCTGCTCGCCGCGCTGGCACCGCTCGACGACGCACCCGAGCTGCTCGAGACCCTCAAGTCCTACATCGGTCACGAGCTCAACCGGCAGCGCACCGCGCGCCACCTCTTCGTCCACGCCAACACCGTGGACTACCGCCTCAAGCGCATCGGGCAGCTGACCGGTATCGACCCCAGCGTGCCGTCCGGGCTGCGGTACCTGCAGGCCGCCATCGTGGCGCGGGGGCTGGCGACGACGCCGAAGCCGCGCTGACCGCTTCCGCCACGACCGCAGCCGCACACACGACCGAGCCCGAAGCCGCAGATCATGTGGCTTCGGGCTCGGTCGTTGCGTGGCCGTGATCGTGGCGGAAGCGGAGGGATTCGAACCCCCGGACGCTTTCACACGTCTCTCGCTTTCAAGGCGAGTGCATTGGGCCGCTCTGCCACGCTTCCGCAGGCGATACTAGAGGTCGCCGGAGTCCAGGCGACGATCGACCTTCTCGAAGATGTCGCCGAGGGTGGACAGTTCCCGTTCGTCGAGCAGGTCGATCAGATGGCGACGCACCCCGACGACGTGGGTGGGCGCGGCCTCCGCCAGCCGGGACCGGCCCTCGGCGGTGATCACCGCTCGGACCCCGCGCCCGTCGTCCGCGCAGGTCTGCCGCTCCACCATCCCCTGCTGCTGCATCCGCCCGATCTGGTGGGTGAGCTTGCTGCGCGAGGAGAGCACTCCGTCGGCGAGCGAACTCATCCGCAGCGACCCCTCGGGGGACTCGGCGAGCAACACCAGAATGCGGTACTCCGCGATGGTCAGACCGTGCGCGTTCTGCATCCGACGGTTCAGGACGTCCACCAGGCGGTGGTGACCCTCGATCAACGACCGCCACGCACGCATCTCCCCGGCGTCCAGCCACCGTGGGGAGGCGTCGCCGTGTTCGTCGGGGTCTGTCATCACCCACGCATCGTGGGGTACGCCGGGCACCTGCGCCGCCGTTCGGGACACGGCACGAACAATTCTAGAGTTTCTGCAGAATGGACGCGTCGACCTCGGTGACCGATGACAGGCCGGCCAACCCCATCGTGATGTCGAGGTCCGCGAGCAGCGAGCGCAGCGAGTGCACGACGCCGTCACGGCCGCCGAGCCCGAGTCCGTAGACCCAGGGCCGTCCGTACAGCACGGCATCGGCCCCGAGAGCGAGCGCCACGACGACGTCGGCTCCCGACCGGATCCCGGAATCGAGCAGGACCGCGGCCCGATCGCCGACGGCCTCGGCGACACCGGGCAGGGCGTCGAGCGCGGCGATCGCGTTGTCCACCTGCCGCCCACCGTGATTGGACACGATGACGCCGTCGGCGCCGGCGTCGACCACGCCGCGGGCGTCGTCGGGATGCAGAACGCCCTTCACGGCGATGGGAAGATCCGTCCACCCCCGCACCTTCGCGATGTCCGCGAGCCGCACGGTGTGATTGCCGAACATGCCGATCCAGGTGAGCACCGCGATCTGCATCGCCTCCGCGCTCTCCTCCGGTGGCGCGCTCAGCCGGGACCGGAACACCGGATCCGTCAGGTAGTTCGCGATGCCTTCCGAGCCCAGGAACGGGAGGTGGCCGAGGGTGAGATCCCGCGGACGCCAGCCCATTCCGGGGGTGTCGGCCGTGACGACGATCGCCTTCGCGCCTGCGGCGTCGGCCCGACGGACGAACGATTCGGCCACCTCGTCGTCGGCGGGCCAGTACAGCTGAAACCACCAGTCGTCCCCGGCCTCGGCCGCGACGTCCTCGATGCACATCGACGACGCCGTCGACAGCACGAAGCCCGCGCCCACCTCGGCCGCGGCGGCCGCCACCAACGCCTCGGCACCGGAGTGCACGATCCCGAGCGCCCCGATCGGCGCCGTGAGCACCGGGCTCGACAACGGGGTGCCGAGGACGGTGACCGACAGGTCGCGGGCGTCGGGTGCGCTCGCCCCGGTCCACATCCGCGGAACGATGCGATGGGACGCGAACGCGTCGACGTTGGCGCGCGCGGTGCGCTCCGTGGAGGCGCTTCCGGCCACGTACGCGTAGGCGACGGCGGAAAGGGATTCGCGGGCGAGATCGTCGAGCCCGGCGGCGGTCATGGGAAGAGACGGGACGGTGCCGCCGAGTCCGGACAGATAGATCTCGTTCTGAAAGTTCCCGAAGTTGCTCACATCGGCGCACGTTACTGCCTGAGGCGCCCCCGCGGACGAGCATCGAGCGCAGGTGATCACGCCGATTTCTCGTGTGATCTCGCCGCGCTCGCGGTGACGACCGGGGCGCGGTGGTTCATGCTTGTCGCATGCATCCCGCGATCGAAGCCGAGGGCCTGGTCAAGACGTTCGGAAAACACCGCGCCGTGGACGGCGTCAGCCTCACGGTGCCCCGCGGCACGGTGTACGGCGTGCTCGGCCCCAACGGAGCCGGCAAGACCACGACGGTCCGCATGCTCGCCACCCTGCTGCGACCGGACGGCGGCAGCGCGCGCGTCTTCGGTCACGACGTTCTGAAGGAGCCGACGGCCGTTCGATCGCTGGTCGGCGTCACGGGTCAATACGCATCGGTGGACGAGGATCTGACCGCCACCGAGAACCTGGTGATCTTCTCGCGCCTGCTCGGTCTCGGCCGGGGCGAGAGCAAGACGAAGGCCCGCGAACTGCTCGAGGAGTTCGACCTTCTCGACGCCTCCGACCGGCCCCTGAAGAACTTCTCCGGCGGCATGCGGCGCCGGCTCGACCTCGCCGCGAGCCTCATCTCCTCCCCGCCGCTGCTGTTCCTCGACGAGCCCACCACCGGACTCGACCCCCGCACCCGCGCGCAGATGTGGGACACCATCCGGCGTCTGGTCTCCGAGGGCACCACCGTGATGCTCACGACGCAGTACCTCGACGAGGCCGATCAACTGTGCGATCGCATCGCCGTCATCGACCACGGACGGGTGATCGCCGACGGCACCGCCGACGACCTCAAGGCGTCCATCGGAGAATCCTCGCTGCACCTGCACCTCGAGGACCCCACGCGGTCCGAGGAGGCCAGAAGCATCGTCGTCGGCGTTCTGGGCGTCGAGGTCGCGGTGAAGGCGGGCGGCCGGCTGAGCGCCCCCATGGCCGACGCCTCCGCCACCGCCGACATTCTGATCCGGCTGCGGGAGAACGGCATCGACGTCACCGAGATCACCGTGACCAAGCCGAGCCTGGACGAGGTATTCCTCACCATCACCGGAAACACCGACACCGAGGACGACGCCGCATGACCACCACCCTGAACGATCCCGGTCCGACGATCGACGACGATCTCGTCGTCGTCCGACGCATCTCGCTCGGCCAGTCGGTCGGGCACTCGCTCACGATGGCCCACCGGGGATTGCTCAAGATCAAGCACAACCCGGAACAATTGTTCGACGTGGTGTTCGTGCCGGTGGTGTTCACCCTCATGTTCACCTACATCTTCGGCGGCGCGATCTCCGGTGACGTGCAGAGCTACCTGCCGGTCATCATCCCCGGCATCCTGGTGCAGACGGTGATCACCACGTCGATCGTGACGGGCACCCAGTTGCGCGAGGATATGGACAAGGGCGTCTTCGACCGCTTCAAATCGCTTCCCATCGCGCGCATCTCACCGCTCGCGGGTGCGTTGCTCGCCGACGTCGTCCGCTACGGGATCGCGACCGTCATCACGGTGTGCACCGGATACGCCATGGGGTTCCGGCCGGGCGGTGGAGCCGTCGGCGTGCTGCTCGCCGCCGCGCTCGTCATCTTCTCCGCGTGGGCCATCAGCTGGATCTTCGCGCTCATGGGCGTCCTGATGAACAAGGCGTCGTCGGTGCAGGGCATGTCGATGCTGATCCTGTTCCCGCTCACGTTCCTGTCCAACGCCTTCGTCCCGCCGGAGACCATGCCGGGGTGGCTGCAGGCCTTCGTCGGCGTCAACCCGGTGTCCCAATTGGTCTCGGCGGTACGCGAACTCATGAACGAGGGCAACGCCGGGATCCACGTGGTGTGGTCGCTGATCGGCGCCGTCCTCATCGTCGCGATCGTCGCGCCGCTCACCGTGCGGACGTACATGCGCAAGGCCTGACGGCCTGCGGTTCGGTGAACCCGGTGGGGTGTCTCAGGTGCCGCAGAAGGTCTGGAACCCGTCGCAGAACGCGGCCGGGGCCGGCTCGGCGAACTCGGACCGGTCGTCCCGACGCTCGAACGGGTGCGTCACCACGGTCAGCAGTTCGCGGAACGGCGCGAGGTCGCCCGCCGTCGCCGCCCGCAGCGCGGCGTCGACCCGGTGGTTGCGGGGGATGTAGACGGGGTTGACGCGGTCCATGGCGTCGGCGATCTCGGTGTTCGTGCTTTCGGGGTTCGGGCTCTCGGGGTTCGGCGCGGCCAGGGCGTCGCGCCAGCGACCGAGCCAACCGGCCGAATGTTCGCGCGGCACCAGGGAATCGAGGGCGGTGGGATCGCCGCGAAGCTCGTCGGCGAGGGCCCGGAACGTCCCGGTCCAATCGGCCCCGTGGTCACGGAGCAGGACCAGGAGATCGTCGGTCAGCGCCGCGTCGAGCGCGTCGGGGTTCAGCCCCAGCTTGGCCGCGAGCCCGGTCCGGTAGTGCGCGTCGTATCGCTCGCCGAACGTCCCCAGCACCGCGGTGGCCGCGGTCACGGAATCGTCGGGAACCGAATCGATCAGTGGGAGCAGCGTTTCGGCGAAACGCGCGAGATTCCATCCCAGCGCCGCGGGCTGGTTGCCGTACGCGTATCGACCCTGGCGGTCGATGGAGCTGAAGACCGTCGCGGGGTCGTAGGCGTCGAGGAAGGCGCACGGCCCGTAGTCGATGGTTTCCCCGGAGATCGTCGTGTTGTCGGTGTTCATCACTCCGTGCACGAAGCCGACGAGCATCCATCGCGCGACCAGTGCGGCCTGGGCCTCGACGACGGCGCCCAGGAACGCCAAGTACCGGTTGTCCGGACCCTCGGTGGGCCGGTCCAGCAGGTCCGGGTAGTGGCGAGCGATCGCGTAGTCGACGAGCGGGGCGGTCATACCCTCACGGCGCGCGGCGAATTCGAACGTGCCGACCCTCAGGTGGCTCGACGAGACTCGAGCGAGGACCGCTCCGGGCTCCACCGTCTCCCGCTCGATCAGCTCACCGGTGACCGTCACGGCGAGAGCACGCGTGGAGGGGATGCCCAGCGCGTGCATCGCCTCGCTGACGAGGTACTCGCGCAGCATGGGCCCCAGCGCCGCCTTGCCGTCGCCGCCGCGCGCGAAAGGTGTTCGGCCCGAACCCTTCAGGTGCAGATCGACCCGATCGCCGGCCGCGGTGGTCAGCTCGCCGAGAAGCAGGGCGCGGCCGTCGCCGAGCAGCGGGACGTATCCGCCGAACTGGTGACCGGAATAGGCCATGGCAACCGGTGAGGCGTCTGCCGGTGCGGCCGACCCGGCGAGCACCGCGACGCCGTCGTCCCCGCGCAGCATGTCGGAGTCCAGGCTCAGCTCGCCCGCCAACGCGTCGTTGACGACGGCCAGGCGCGCGTCCGGTGCGGGCGCGCCCTGCCACGGAACCGAGAGGTCGGGCAGCTCACGGGCCAAGGAATCGTCGAGCCCCCACGCGGCGTCGACGGTGGGGCGAGCGGCGGATTCCGGTACGGCGGTCATATCCGACAGTAACCGTCGGGTGGGCCGAAAAATTGCGTCCGGCCTAGCATCGGGAGCGTGTACGCAATCACCCTGACCGAATACGGCGACCCCGACGTGATGCGGTGGACCGAGGTCCCCGACCCCGAGCCCGGCCCCGGTGACGTCCTCATCTCGATCACCGCCGCCGCCGTCAACCGGGCGGACCTGCAGCAACGCCAGGGCAACTACCCACCGCCACGGGGGGCATCGGAGATCCTCGGGCTCGAGTGCTCCGGCGTGATCGCCGAGGTTGGCGCGGACGTCACGCGCTGGAACGTGGGCGACCGCGTGTGCGCGCTGCTCGCCGGGGGTGGCTACGCCGAGCAGGTCGTGGTGCCGGCCGAGCAGGTCATGCCGATTCCCGACGGACTGGATCTGCACGTCGCCGCGTCGTTGCCGGAGGTCGCGTGCACGGTGTGGTCGAACCTGTCGATGTACGCGGGCCTGTCCGACGGCGACACCCTGTTGATCCACGGCGGCGGGAGCGGGATCGGCACCCACGCCATCCAGGTCGCGAAGGCCCTCGGCGTCCGGGTGGCCGTCACGGCGGGATCGGCGGAGAAGCTCGAGGTCTGCCGGTCGTTCGGTGCGGACATCCTGATCGACTACAAGACGACGGATTTCGTCGAGGAGCTGCGCACTGCCACCGACGGTCACGGCGCCGACGTCATCCTCGACAACATGGGCGCGAAGTACCTCGGCCGCAACATCTCCGCCCTGGCGCTCGACGGCCGGCTGGTGACGATCGGCATGCAGGGCGGCCGGGTCGGCGAGCTCGATTTCGCGGCGTTGATGGCGGTGCGCGGGTCGGTGCACTGTGCGGGGCTGCGGGGGCGTCCGGTCTCGGGACGCGGCGGGAAGGCGGACATCGTGCGCGCCGTCACCGAGCGGGTGTGGCCGCTGATCGCGGACGGCACTGTTTCCCCCGTCGTGCACGCGGAGGTCCCCGTCGCGGACGCCGCCGAGGCGCATCGGATGCTCGACGATCACGCGACCGTCGGAAAGGTGATTCTGCGGGTGCGGTAGCGGCCGGCGCTGGGGGTCCGCGCGGGGTCCTCGCGCAGTTCTCGCGCACCCTCCAGCGAGTTGCGCACCGTGCAGCGTGCGCGGAGCGCTGGAGGGTGCGCGGGAGGGGTGAGTGCGCCGGGGGGCTCAGGCGAAGGTCGACAGCAGGTAGACGAACTGATCGATCTCGTACCTCGTGGTGTACGGCGCCAACCCCACCGTGATCGCACCACCCGCATCGCCCACGCCCAGGGAATCGAGCAGACGGCTGTCGCCCGGCACCCCGCTCACGACGCCGACCTGACTGTCCGCCAAACGAGCCGCCACCTTGTCGGCCGCGACCCCGTCGACGCTGACGCTGACACACGGGATGCGGCTCGACGACTGGCCGATGGTCATGACGTGCGCCATGGTCCGCAGGCGCGCGAGAAGGTAGTCGAACAGCCGGTCCTGGTAGTCCTGCAACGAGGAGATCGACATCTCGATGCGTTGGCGGCGAGTGCCGACGGCACGCTCGTCGAGTCGGGCCAGGTGGTCGATCGACGCGGTCATGCCGGCGAGGACGGCGTACTGGAGCCCACCGACCTCGAGGCGTTCGGGGCCGCGCGCGTTGGGATCGAGCGACATCGACGGCAGCCGGTCGAGCAGCTCCGGATCGCGGAAGACCAGGGCGCCCGAGCGCGGACCGCCCCACGCCGACGAGTCGACGGCGATGACGTCGGCGCCGAGCTCTTCGAGGTCGAGCACCGCGTACGGAGCCGCTCCGACGGCGTCGACCACGATCAGTCCACCCACCTCGTGCACCAGATCGGCGGCGACCTTGACGCCGGGTGCGGATCCGACGATCGACGACGCCGCGGTGACGCTCACGACGCGAGTGTTGGGGGCGATGAGGTCCGCGAACTGCCAGCTGGGGAGCTCGCAGGTCTCGATGTCGACCTCGGCCCACTGCACCTGCGCGCCGTAGCGGTTCGCGATGCGCAACCAGGGAGCGACATTCGCCTCGTCGTCCAGCCGCGACAGGACGATGCCCGTTCCCAGTCCCAGACGAGTGCTCATCGATTCGGCCAGAAGAGCGAGCAGAGCCCCGTGGTTCGGTCCGAGGACCACACCCTCCGGGGTACCTCCGACGAGGTCGGCGACGGCCTGGCGAGCCTGGTCCGTGATCTCGGCACTGCGCTGGGCGAAGGGGTGGCGTCCGACGCGCGACGTCGCGGACCCGCGGAAGGCGGTGGACACCGCGGTGGACACCCGATCCGGGGTCTGCATGCCGAGCTGGGGGTCCAGGTGGATCCATCCGTCGCCGAGCGAGGGGAACAGCCCTCGGACTCGGGCGACGTCGTAACTCATGGTGATCACTCTAAGCGTCTCGGCGCGAGACGCGAGGCTCACGTGGTGAGGGTGGGGGGACATCGCCGGACGTGCATGGGTCCGCGCCCTGGCGAAATGTCGGGATCGACCGGTGTCGGTCCGGTAGGCCACTATGGGGACATGACTTTTCCGCAGTCTTCGCGCGAGCAGGCGTCCGACCAGCAGTCCACCGACGAGCGGGGCGACGGCTCCGACCACGTCACGGTCGTCGGACCCGACGGCAATCCGATCTCGCTGAGCCCGTCCGAAGCCGCCGCGGCCGCGGCGCGGGCCAACGTGACCGGGGCGGGTGACGACGGCGAGGAGTCTCTGGCCGACATGGTCGAGCAGCCCGCCAAGGTGATGCGCATCGGCACGATGATCAAGCAACTCCTCGAAGAGGTGCGGGCCGCTCCGCTGGACGACGCGAGCCGCACCCGGCTCAAGGAGATCCACAGCTCGTCCATTCGCGAACTCGAGCAGGGCCTGGCACCCGAGTTGCGGGACGAGTTGTCCCGGTTGGCGCTGCCGTTCGGTGAGGACTCCGTACCCTCGGACGCCGAGCTGCGCATCGCTCAGGCGCAGCTCGTCGGCTGGCTCGAGGGCCTCTTCCACGGCATCCAGACCGCACTGTTCGCCCAGCAGATGGCGGCGCGCGCGCAGCTCGAGCAAATGCGCCAGGGTGCGCTGCCGCCCGGCGTGAGCATCGCCGGTGGCGGCGGCGGTGGCGGTGCCTCCCCCGGAACGGGCCAGTACCTCTGATGCCGGTGCTCCGGGTGCAGCGGTGACCGGACGGTAGGGTCGACCGTCGTGGCAGTCCGAGGAACAGAATCCAGCACCGACGCCCCGCCCCCGTCCGACTCCCAGACGTTCGGCCGGGCCGTGGGCGATCTGCGCCAGGGTTTCGCTCAGCGCGAGCTGTGGTTGTCGCTCGGGTGGCAGGACATCAAGCAGCGCTACCGCCGCTCGGTCATCGGACCGTTCTGGATCACCATCGCCACGGGCGTGCAGGCCGTAGCCATGGGCCTGCTGTATTCGGTGCTGCTCGACATCGAACTGCGCGACTTCCTGCCGCACGTCACCGTCGGGCTGATCATCTGGAATCTCATCAGCGCCTCGATCCTCGAGGGCGCGGACGTGTTCGTGGCCAACGAGGGACTGATCAAGCAGTTGCCGTCGGCGCTGAGCGTGCACATCTACCGTCTGGTGTGGCGCCTGGTCCTGCTCTTGGGCCACAACCTGCTGATCTACCTGATCATGCTGGCGGTCTTCCGACCCGAGCTGCACTGGACCATCGTCACGGCGATCCCGGCGTTCGTGCTCATCGTGATCAACATGGCGTGGGTCGCGATGTTGTTCGGCATCATCGCCACGCGGTACCGCGACCTGGCCCCGATCCTCGGGAGCCTGGTGACGTTGCTGTTCTTCATGACACCGATCGTGTGGACCACCGCCAACCTGCAGACGATGGGCGGCGAGGCCGCCTCGCGCGCCCGGTTGGTCGAGATCAACCCGCTGTTCCATTACCTGGACATCCTGCGAGCGCCCCTGATCGGCGAGGACCAGCAGGCGTACCACTGGTACGTCGTCCTGGGTTGCACGGCCGTCGGGCTGATCCTCACGATGCTCGCCATGCGCAAATTCCGGGCCCGCGTGCCCTACTGGGTCTGACGGAGACAACCACCATGACTGTGAGTGCCCCATGACCGTGAGCATCGAGACGCGCAACGCGTGCGTCGACTTCCCCATCTTCGACGCCAAGACCCGCTCGCTCAAGAAGGCGTTCCTGGGCCGGGCCGGCGGAACCATCGGGCGCAACAGCGACGACGTCGTCGTCGTGGAAGCCCTGCGCGACATCTCCCTGTCGCTGAAGGAAGGCGATCGCGTCGGGCTCGTCGGACACAACGGCGCCGGCAAGTCCACGCTGCTGCGCCTGCTGGCCGGCATCTACGAGCCCACCCGGGGTAGCGCCAGCGTCCGCGGCCGCGTCGCGCCCGTGTTCGATCTGGGCGTCGGGATGGATCCGGAGATCTCGGGCTACGAGAACATCGTCATCCGCGGCCTGTTCCTCGGCCAGACGCGCAAGCAGATGATGGCCAAGATGGACGAGATCGCCGACTTCACCGAGCTCGGCGAGTACCTGGACATGCCGCTGCGCACCTACTCGACCGGTATGCGCGTGCGCGTCGCGATGGGCGTCGTCACCAGCATCGACCCCGAGATCCTGCTGCTCGACGAAGGCATCGGCGCGGTCGACGCCGAGTTCATGAAGAAGGCTCGCATCCGCCTGCAGGCACTGGTGAAACGCTCGGGCATCCTGGTCTTCGCCTCGCACTCCAACGAGTTCCTGGCCCAGCTGTGCGACTCCGCGATGTGGGTCGATCACGGGCAGATCCGTCAGCGCGGATCCATCGAGGAGATCGTGCGCTCGTACGAGGGGAACGACGCAGCCGATCACGTGGCCAAGGTCATCCGCGAGATCGAGGCGCAGGATCACGATCCGCGTGCCTGAGCGGATCGTCGGTGTCGTCGTCACCCATCGCCGACGCGAACTGCTGGCGACGTCCCTGACGGTGCTCGCCTCGCAGTCTCGGCCGCTCGATCACCTCGTCGTCGTCGACAACGCGGACGAACCGCAGGTGCGCGAACTCGTGGAGTCCACGGCCGGACTCGACGTCACGTACCTCGGCAGCAAGCACAACCTCGGCGGTGCGGGCGGATTCGCGCTCGGCATCCTGTACGCCCTCTCGCTCGGCGCGGACTGGGTGTGGCTCGCCGACGACGACGGCCGCCCGGAGGGCTCGGACGTTCTGCGCACCCTCGTCGACTGCGCGCAGCGCCACGGACTCGCAGAGGTCTCCCCGGTGGTCTGCGACATCGACGACCCGGATCGCCTGGCGTTCCCGCTGCGCCGTGGACTCGAGTGGCGTCGGCTCCGCTCGGAACTGATCGACCCCGCCCGGCCGGAGGACGACCTCCTCGCCGGCATCGCGTCGTTGTTCAACGGCGCCCTGTTCTCCGCGTCGGCGATCGACGCCGTCGGCGTTCCGGATCTCAGACTGTTCGTCCGCGGCGACGAGGTGGAGATGCACCGGCGGTTGCAGCGATCCGGCCTGGCGTTCGGCACCTGCCTCACCACCGCCTACGTCCATCCCAACGGAGCCGACGAGTTCAAGCCGATCCTCGGCGGTCGCATGCACACCCAGTACCCGGACGACGCGACCAAGCGGTACTTCACCTACCGCAACCGCGGATACCTGATGGCGCAGCCGGGAATGCGCAAACTCCTCCCCCAGGAATGGGTGCGGTTCGGCTGGTATTTCCTGGTCACGACGCGCAATCCCGCAGGCCTGCGGGAGTGGCTGAGCCTGCGCAAACTCGGTCGGCGCGAGCACTTCCGCCGCCCCTGAACACCAGGTGCGTCCGATGATCGTCGGTCCACTACGGTAACTGCTCATGACCTCGAAGTGGCGCCTGACGCAGCGCATGAAAGTGTCGGCTCGCGACAAGGTCGTCCGGGCAGTCCACGACGCCACAGCCGCCGACCGGTCCGACGCAGAACGCCGCCACCACGAACTCGTGAACCTCCTCACCAGCCAGGCGCAGGTCATCTCGGAACTACAGGAGTCCGTCACCACGCTGGAATTTCGGATGCGTCGTGACATCCCCTTTGCGTTGGACGTCGAAGCGACTGCATCCAGCGCGGACTTCGTCGAGGACCACCTGACGCGTACGCCGTCTTTCACGCACCCCAACCTGACGCTGCGCCACGCGCTGGGTGCAGTTTCCATCGACGGCATGGCACTGGAGTTCGGTGTCGCCACTGGAACCACGCTGGCCATCATCGCCGAGGAGTGGCGTCAACAGTCGAATGTTGGCGTGGTTGCCGGTTTCGACACCTTCGAAGGTCTTCCCGAAACATGGCGCACCGGCTTCGAAGCCGGAACTTTCGCGCAGGATTCTCTACCCGACGTGCCTGGCGCGCATTTGGTCAAGGGTCTGTTTCAGGAAACGCTTGGCCCGTTCCTGTCCAAGAACCGCGGACCGATCGCGTTCGTCCACGTCGACTCCGACCTGTACTCCTCGGCCGACTTCGTCCTGCGACGCCTCGAGTCCCGGCTGCGCCCGGGCACCGTGATCGTGTTCGACGAGTTCTTCAACTATCCGGGCTGGGCCGCACACGAGTACCGGGCGTGGACCGAATTCGTCGATCGCACCGGAGTCGGATTCGAATACCTCGCCTACACGTCCAACGGGGAACAGGTGGCGCTGAAGCTCATCTGACCGACTTACTGTCGGCGGAATCGACGCCGTACAGGCGAGCCCAATTCTCGCGGCTCGTCAAATCGGGAACAGCGTCTCTGAACTGTCGCTGGACGTCACTGCCCTCCGACCGAAAACGCCGCATCACGTTGGCAACACGCTTGGCGACCGACCTCGCCTCGGACACATTCCGACGACGTACTCGAACCCCGGACTGGGACGCATCGGCAACAACGACCCGATCGAACAACGACACGTGCCACCAATGCGCCTCGGCCGCCGGGATGTAGGCGAACTCGTGCCGTACCCGACCTTGCAACTGGTCCCGAACTCGCTTCGCCAGAACCAGGTCGAGCATCGAATCTTTCGGGGGGTAAGTCGCTGTCCTGGTAACCAATTCGGATGCCGAGACTCCGGGTACAGCACTCGCGGGGTGCTTGATGGTTTCCGGATGGGCAGCACGCATGGCACGAACCGAAACAAGAGCGGACTGACCACCGTCGTCGAGAATGCTCGGCCCGGTCAGAAAATCCTCGACTGCCTGAAGAACAGTGTGCGCCAGGCCGTACTGCATCGACACAGCGAACTGGGTCACTTCACGAGCCAATAGTTTCGTCAAAGCGTTGACCTCGAAGTCGCTGTGCAGAGCTGCCGCGATCAGGGAATTTCGCACACTGAAATATTTCGCCCAGTCGTCGCGGTCCTTCCAGTGGAAGTCTGCATGCCATACTCCGGCGTTGGGAAGCGTGGCGGTTGCAAAACCGTGAGCACGCGCTCGAATCCCGAACTCGATATCGTCCCATTGAAAGAACACCGGTAACGGAAGACCGATAGCAGAGACGACTTCGGCGGGTATCAGGCAGGACCACCAGGCGTTGTACCCGGCGTCCACACGCTTGTTTGCGCGCTTCTCGGTCAAATCCACGTCGTGAAGAGAATTCGCCGACCACCGACCCGCCTTGAGTTTGGGTAGGTCCGCTTCCTCGCCGCTCACGTGCAGGTTCAATGGATTCATCAGATACAGCATCTGCGCGCCTACCAGGGTCGGCTCGCTCGTGACATTCGCAAAGGCGTTCATACGTAGGACTGTTTCCGGTTCACACAAGATGTCATCGTCCATCAGAATGACATTGGCGTGTTGGTTCAATTCCGTGATCTCGAAGATCCCGCGAGTGAAACCACCGGCCCCGCCGAGATTGGGTTGCCGGATGTAGACGAGTTTGTCACCGATAGTTTCGCGCACCTCGGTGAACAGAACCCGCTCCGCTACCGGATCGGTACCCTGATCGACGACGAAGACTGCGTCGAGGCCCGCCATGACCCCATCGTCGGACGCAAGCGCGGCAACCGTCTCCGCGCAGTCGTCCGCTCGGTTGAACGTGCATATCGCGACCGCCGCAGGGCGAATTACCTCAGGTGCCGCTACGGTCCATTCTACGTTCGAGACAACGACGCGACTGCCGGACGCTGCGATCTCGATCCAGAGATATCCACCGTCCAAGAACGTGTCGAGGGTTCCGGTGAGATGCAGTCGGCCTGAATCGGACAAGCCGGCCGTCCGAACCGTCCTCTCGTTTCCACCCGAATCCGACGCACGCAGCCTCACCTCGCCAGAGCCGTCGAAATCGAATGACACCGTCACTTCGAGGATCGAGGTCCAACGTTGAAAGTAGCTTGCAGGGAACCGCCCGAAATAGGTGTCGGCATGAACCAGGGCACCTTGTTCCAGAGTCACATCGAACCGGCGGCGGTGAGCATCTCCATTGACGATGGAGCAGTACAGATCGTCGGAGACCCGTGAAGACGGCCCTGCGAATGTGCCGCGCTGAACCACCAACCGTGTCGACGGCTCGTGGTCGGTCAGTTTGCGCCGCACCGCCTCGATGTCGTTCTGCGTTCCGACAGTTTGCGCGGACCTACTCATTACTCTCCTACCGATTTGCGGTGCGATCCACCACTGGCGTCCAGCTTCGTCGATCGACGCAGCTCACGTTATCAACCCTTTGCGGTCCCATCCGGGATAGCCGTTCGGGCGCGGCGCCGCGAAACGACGCCCAGAAATGACATTGTCAGCACTACCAGGCCCGCCACCACTGCCGCGATCCTGCCCAGTCGCAGACCTGGTGACTCGAACACCACTTCGAGGACCGCAGTTCCGGCGGGCACGTCGACGGTCAACAGACCCGCGGGGCCCTCCCGGACGGGGACGGCTACCCCATTCACGCTGGCCGAGTAACCCGGCCAGGCCAAACGCGAGAACACGACGGTACCCGAAGTGACCGCGTCGATATCGACCCTTTCCACACTCGCGGTGCCGCGTGACGAAGACGCATCGACCCCCGGAGAGGACCAGGTCGCAGGACCGGCGCGACTTGCCATCGGCTGGGTTCGTACCCACACGACACGAGCACCGTCCTCGTCTGCAATGCGCCACCCGCGAGGCGGAGGACCAGCAGTTTGCGAGGGCAGGAGAGCGCGCTGCAGTACCAAAGTCGAAATGCCCATGATGTCGACCAAAGGAGCGACGATCTCGTCGGACGCGGGTTCGAACAGCCTGTCATAAGCATCCGCACAAACGGCGCCTCGATAATCCATGCACAATTCGTCGGCGAATACGTCGAAGCCCATTCCCGTGTAACTGGCTACCGTAGTTCGACCGACTACACGAGCAACGTTGCCGAACAGGAGCCGGCCCGACCGAGTGTCTTCGGTGGTCACCGAAGCCTTCTCGGCCAGTTGCAGAACCGTTCCTCGATATGTTTCCGCGCCCGCTCGCATCTCGTCGATCGAGAACCCCGGCGTACCTCCGTTCGGTGGGCCCGGTGGTTCCGGCGTCGCCGACGGCAGTGGTTGTGGTGAAGATGGAAACGACGACGCCTGCAAGCCGAGTGCGCCGACGGTGCCCACGAGGGCGACGACAACCAGAGCAGATGTCCCCCGCCGAATCCCCAGGATCACGCTTGTCGCCACGAACGCAGAAGTCGATACGAGACCGACAAGGTGGATGACCCCCAGGTCGGGCCGAACCGCCCAAGACAAGTAAGCACCCAATGCAATGGCAACGACCGTCAGCCCTGCTCGTCGACGCAGATCATCACGTGCGAGCCCAGCGGACAGCGCAATCGCGAATGCAACAGCGACCACCAAATAGAGATATTCGACCAATCGGAACGGCCATCGAAACAACCACACGTTCGACGGTGCGAGACTGGCCACGAAATAGAAGCCACCCACGATGGCCAAACCCACCGCACCCGAGTATCTGCGCCGCAGAGATCCCCATCGTAGCCAGGGGAGAAGCGGCAGGAAGAACCACGCGAAGTAGGTGGATGGCACGCTCTCCAATCGCGCACCACCCCAATTCGAGATAGACGGAAGATACGTCGTCGAGCTACCTGCGACCAGATCGCCGATGTCCGGAACGAGAAAAGTATCGTTCGCGATAGCGGCGAGAGATTGTCGATTCGTCACCTCACTGGAGCCGAGGAGTGGAAGAAAGACCATCAAAGCCACCGCGCCAACGCACGCACCCACCAGAGTCAGCGCCGCCAGTTTCGCGCGATCTCCACGAAGGAACGTTTCGACGCCAAGAGCACTCAGCACCACGACAAGGCCGAGAGGCGCGTAGGGATTGCCCGCTGTCATCGCAAGGAAGCCGAACACGAACGGTACGATTGCAGGCACACGACCAGCGACGAAACGCCGTGATGACCACCAGAAGTGGATGACCCAAGTGAACGCCGCGAGGCCCGCAGGCCATCCTGCTGCCTCGTACCAGAGGGTGAGCCCGGACACCGGCATCGCGACCGCGACCAGGTAAGACGGCGCCCGTCCCGCGCCATATGCCCTCGCGAGCAGGTAAACACCGGTCCCGAGGATTGCCATCATCTCCGCGGTCACGACAAACGCGGCGAGCGCCAAGTTGTCGAAGAACGAGACGATGACGAAATTGACGAGGTTGACGGGGTTCCAGATCCCCGTCAGTGCCTCCGCTGCGTAATTCCCGCCCATCCATCCGGTCGGATCCATCGCAACCCATTGCCCGCTTCGTAATTGCGACCCGAAGATGTGCCACAAGGGAACGAACTGCTCGTACATATCGCCCACGTAGAAAAACAGCGTCCCTCGCCACTGCGCCAACGCGGCCATGAGGACAACGGTGACCGCGACCAGCGGGACCATCGCCGTATCAGTAACTCGGCGGGTGTGCCCCCTCACGGTGTCACCCGAGCGCGAAGCGTCGACCGACGTCACGATGAACTGACCGATCCGACGACATGCCCGCGCAGAAGTATTTTCTTCGACAGAACGAAGGTGAAAGGAATCGCAACCACCGCGGCCACCAGCGGTGCAATTCGCTCATCTATTCCAACCCCATCCACGAGAAGAACAACCCCTACCGTTGTGATGACATAGTTCGCCATGTTGCCGAGTGGAAACATGGCAAATTTTCGCCATGTCGGCTTCGTCTTGAAGGTCCAATAGCAGTTGAGAAGGAACGAACCCACCATCGCGATGACGATTGCCACGAGATGGGCCGCAAGGTAGGGGATTATCAATCTCAGCAGTAGGTAACTCCCGTAATACACCGAGGTGTTGAGGACGCCGACCAGGGCAAAGCGCATGACGCTCGGGAGAGCATTTCTGCCGCGTCGGCGCAGTGCGCCGTCATGCGCCTGCGGGTCACTCACTCCTTTTCGTCCCCGTGAAGTTCTCGAGCGATGCGGCTGCGACGCACCGAACGTGATGGGGCATGGTCGTCCTCTGTTTCCGCGACCAAGAAATGCGGGCGCTGCTTGGTCTCGTAGTAGATTCGTCCGACGTACTCCCCGATCACGCCCAGGAACATCAGCTGCAACCCCCCGAGCCCGATGATCGCCGCAACCAGCGTCACATACCCGGGAACGGAGACCCCCGCCACTATTGCGGCGATGATCAAAAACAGGACATAAGCCAGTCCGAGCGCCATCACCGTCGCCCCGATATAGATCGCGAGACGCACCGGAGCATTGTTGAACGACATGATGCCGTCGATGCCGTAGTTGACGAGGCGCCGAAAGGACCACTTACTGACGCCGCCGCCTTGACGGGCCACGTTCTTGTAATCGACTGTTGCGGTGGGGAACCCGATCCACGAGAACAGTCCCTTGGAGAAGCGGTTGTACTCGCCGAGTTGCAGAAGCGCGTCTACGGCGCGTCGACTCAACAGCCGAAAATCCCCAGCACCGTCTTGCATGTCCACGTCGACCATCCGGTTCACTGCACGGTAATACACCCTGGCAGCCGCAGTCCGGCCGAAGGAGTCACCGTCCCTCGTTCGACGGGCGACCACCTGGTCGTACCCCTCAGCGTGCAAGCGCAGCATGTCCACGATCAGTTCGGGCGGATGCTGCAAGTCCGCGTCCATGATGACAACGGCATCACCTTTGGCGTAGACCAGGCCTGCCAGCATCGCCGATTCTTTCCCGAAGTTTCGGCTCAGCGAGATGTACCGAATACGCGAATCGTCACGATGCAACTGCCGCATGATCGCCACGGTCTCGTCGCGGCTGCCATCATCGACCAGGATGATCTCGAGGTCGGGTCCCGATGAATCCATCTGCGCCACGACTCGCTCGGCGAGACTGGACAGCACGTCCTCCTCGTTGTGACACGGGACGACGACCGACAACAGCACAGTAGCTCCAACACAACGGCAGACGCCATCGATTGGATGGCACGAACTCGGCAAGTGTTACACAAGGAGCCACTGACACAAGAACAGGACATGCGGTCGGAACCGCCCATGAATCCGGCAGTGCCGGAAGTGGTGCTCGTGCGGTGGATGCAGTGATGCGCTCATTACACGTTCGTGTGTCGACGCCTCAGTCGATCCGTGTGGATCCTTCGCCCGCGATCGGGAACAGCGGGCGATCGCAGTCTGTGAGTCACCTACGATGCAACCTGCGACCACGAGGCCGATGCAACCTGCGACCACGAGGCGTGAATCCCCACACGACGGGGGCGGGACGCGGTCTGCATTCGGACACGTCCGCTGAACCAGGGGGAAATCGGATGACCACCGCACCGACAGCGACACGCGCCGAACGGCTGCGATGGGGCGCTGCGTCCGCGGTGGTGGTGCTGATCGGCATGTTCTCGATCTTCGCCGTCGACAATCGCTACTTCTACCTCGACGACACCGCGTCCGGCGCGGTCGGTAACTGGCTGGCTCTCGGCCGACTGCTGCGCGAGGGCCAGTTCCTTCCGCTGGTGACCACGCAGTGGATGGGCGGAAATTACCCCGTCGAGGGCCAGGGCGGACTCTGGAACCCCGTCCAGATGATCGTCAACCTCCTGGCCCCTTCGTTCGACGACCTCGCCCTCTACTCCGCACTGGTCAAGATCTTCTTCGCGGTGATCCTCGCCCTCGGCGTCTACCGAGTCGCCCTCGAGTACGGCGCGCGCCCGGCGTGGGCCGCTGTGGCCGGAGCCGCCGTCCCGTTCAGCGGCTTCACACTCTTCTTCGACCAGCCGTCGTGGGTGACCTCGCTCATCGGCATGGCCTGGGTCATGCAGGCCTGGGCGAGTGCCGAGCGCTACGTCCGCGGACGCAGCGGACCGATCCCCGTGTTCGCCTTCCTCTACCTCGCGATCAGCGTCGGATACGTCCACGCCGCCATGATGGCCGGGGTCACCGCAGGTGCGGTGATGATCGGGCACTACATCCGCACCCGCGGCCTCGGTCCCGTTCTGCGGTTGGCCGCGGCGGCGACGGCCGCCGCCATGTGCGGCGCCATCACCTTCCTCCCCGGTGCACTGACCTCCGGCGTCACGTGGCGAACCGGGGTCGGTGTCCGCAACGACAACTCACTGGTGGCGCCCTGGTCGGAGACTCTGAGTGCGAGCCTGCCGAGCGCGATCACCAGCATGCAGTCCTTCGGTGAGGAGACGACGCCCGCCCCGGTCACCTACATCGCGTGGTTCGTGATCCCGATGCTCGCGTTCGTCCGGTGGCGCCGCGTCGCGGACTCGATGCGCGAGTACGCCGCACCGGCGATCCTGCTGGTGACACTCCTGCTGTTCACCGCCGGACCCAGCGACATCGGCCCGCTTCGCTGGCCGGCACGCCTGCTGCCGTTCGTCGCCTGCGTCCTGCTGGTCGCCGTCGTGGTTCTGATCAGCCGGTTCGGCACTCTTCGACAGATCCGCGGACGCATCACCGCCGCCGTGATCCTGATCGTGATCCTGCTGATCCGCGCGATGTCCTCCGGCCCCTTCCTCGCGGGCCGCCACCTGTTGTCGGTGCTGTTCGTGGTGGTCGCCGGCGCACTCGTGCTGCTCCTCGTACGCACGCGCGGGGCGACATCCGCAGCCGCCCTGCTCATGGTCAGTGTCATCCCCGTCGCGCTCTACCAGGTGACCAGCTACGACACCGTGTTCCAGGGTCCCCTGCTCCCGGGGTGGCAGTTGCCGAGATATCAGAGCGAAGCACGCGAACAGTTCCCCGATCGGCCGGGAACCACTCTGCAACTCGGCGATCGCGAGGCGAGCCTGCAGAACACCGACGGGCCGACCGAGCGCTGGGAGGCGCAGACGTACGGCAACTACGCCAAGATTCTGGATCTGGACTACGTCAACGTGTACACCCCGGTCGGCCACCGAGCATTCGGTGACCTGGTGTGCGCCGTGTTCGACGGCAGCACCTGCCGCGCCGCCTACGACAAGGTCTTCGCGATCGAGCCGACCACCGGCCGCACCTACGTCGATCTGATGCTCGTCGATCGCGTCGTGCTGCAGATCGCTCGGTATCCCGCCTGGCAGCAATTACCCGTGGCCGCCGGTTGGGAGTGGGTCGACGTACCGGAACCGCAAGCCGACCAGATCGTCGTGCTCGAGCGCATCGACGGCCCGATCTCCGCAGCGCCGGGCACCGTGTCCGCCGTCGTGGACGCCACTGCCGAGTCGGTGAGCGTGTCCGAGGTGAACGAGACCGTGCGAGTGAGCTCCGAGACGGGCGGCAGCGTCGTGTTCGCCCGCCTCGCCTGGCCCGGCTACACCGCCGCGCTCGACGGCGACGCCGTGCCCACCGCCGAACTCGACGACATCTTCCTGACCGTCGATGTTCCGCCGGGTACCGCCGACGCCGAACTCGAGATCGTGTTCCGGCCCCCCGGTTTCGTCCCCGGCCTCGTCGCGATGGGCGGAGGGCTGATCGCGTTGGCTCTGCTGACAGGCCTCGACATCCGGGATCGTCGCAGACGGGGAGACGATTCCGAGCCGGGTGTCGACGCCACGACCGCGCGGGGAGCGTCGACGGACCTATAGGGTCGAGCATCGTGACAGACGCGATGACACCGCACCGGATCTCGGTGGTCGTCCCCGTCTATCAGGGGGAACGCACGCTGGGACCGCTGATCGACGAGCTCGAGAGCCTGACCCGAGCGTTCGTGACGCCCGGACGCCGGCCCGCGATCGTCGAGGAAGTGCTGCTGGTCTTCGACCACGGACCGGATCGGTCGGATCGCACCATTCGCGAACTCGTCGACGCATTTCCGTTCGTCCGCGGCATCTGGCTCAGCCGCAACTTCGGCCAGCACCCGGCCACCCTCGCCGGGATGGCGTCGAGCGGTGGCGAGTGGATCGTCACGATGGACGAGGACGGGCAGCACGATCCCGCGGCCATCGGCGGACTGCTGGACACCGCGCTCGACGAGCAGGCGACGGTGGTCTACGCCCGCGGCGCCAACGCCGCACCCCACGGCGCGTGGCGCAACGTCACCAGCAAGGGCGCCAAGTGGCTCATCGCCAAGGCTCTCTCGGGTGAGAACACGGTGCAGTACAGCAGCTTTCGCATGGTCGTCGGGGAAGTGGGCAGATCGGTGGCGGCCTACGCCGGCTCCGAGGCCTACCTCGACGTGGCGCTGGGCTGGATCGCGGGCCACGTCACCACGAGCCCGGTGACCCTGCGCGAGGAACAGGGCCGACGCTCCGGGTACAGCCTGCGCACCCTCCTGTCGCACTTCTGGCGGATGGTGCTCTCGAGCGGAACCAAGGGGCTGCGCCTGGTGAGCGTGCTCGGGATGGTCTTCGCCGTGCTCGGTCTCGTTCTGGTGCTGTATCTCCTCGTCGTCTACGCGTTCTTCGATCCCACCACCACGGTCCGCGGGTGGGCATCGACCATGGTGGTGTTGCTCTTCGGCTTCGGGGCCTCGCTGTTCTCGCTCGGCGTGGTCGCGGAGTACGTCGGCGTCAACGTCAAGACCGCCATGGGCAAACCGCCGTATCTCATCGTCGGCGACCCCGCGTCCGGTCCCCTCGGCCGCGCCGATCGGCTGCCCGACGACACCCGCCCGGCCGGGCCGCCCGAGTGACCACCTCCTGGGTCGTCGGAAGCGGCGGGTTGCTGGGCCGCGCGGTGACCTCGGAACTGAGTCGACGTGGCCGCACGGTGGTCACCACCGCGGTGCCCTGGCTCGACGAGTCGGCGGCGCGTGCCGCGATCGAGGAACAGATCGCGGCACTGCCCCGCACGGGCGGAGTCGAGGTGGTGTGGTGCGCGGGCGCCGGGGTCAACGGCACGCCGCAGGAATTCTTCGATCGCGAGAACTCGCTGCTCACGCACGCGCTGACCGCCCTCGAACGCCGCGCCGATCGCGACACGCCGTTCACCGTCTTCCACGCGTCGTCCGCGGGTGGGGTCTACGCGGGCACTCCCGACGCACCCCACGACGAGGACAGTGCGGTCGCGCCCCTGGGCGAGTACGGCGCGGCGAAGCTGCGCGCGGAGGACATCGCCGTCGACTTCGGCCACCGGACCGACTCGTCCGTCGTCGTCGGGAGGTTCGCAAATCTCTACGGTCCTGGACAGAACCTGTCGAAACCGCAGGGCCTGATCTCGCACCTGTGTCGCGGGTACCTGCTGGCGACACCCGTGTCGATCTACGTTCCGGTGGACACCCTGCGCGATTACCTCTACGTCACCGACGCCGCCGAGATGGTCGCCGACAGCCTCGACCTGGCCGCGCGCACCCGACCGGACCCCGTGACCAAGATCTACGCATCCGGCAACGCCGTGACCATCGGGGCGATCCTCGGGGCCTGCCGCTCGGTGTTCCGAAGGCGACCCCTGGTGGTGCAGGCGGCGTCACCACTGTCCGCGCTGCAGGGCCGCGACCTGCGGCTCCGCTCGATCGTGTGGCCGGAGATCGACCGCCGCCCCCACCGAACCCTGCCCGCCGGCATCTCGTCCACCCTGGAATCGACCCGACGGGCCCTGCTTGCCGGCCACCGGTAGCGGCGGCGCACCTTTGTGCCGGACCGCACCGGGCTGGAACACTGCTCGGGTGCAGGACGAGGACGCGCAGAACCCGGACACACCCGACGATCGGGCCGTTCTCGATGCCCGTCCTCGCGGTCCGCTGCTGCGCCTGATCGGTAACCAGGGCGTCGCGTTCGTCCTCGTCGGCGGCTTCAACACCCTGCTCGGCACGGTGTGGTTCATCGGCTGGCAGCTGGCCATCGGCGAGCAGTGGGGCTACCACGCCGCCATCGTGCTCGGCTACCTGTGCAACGTGGTCACCGCGTTCGTCACCAACCGCTATCTGGTGTTCCGGGTGCGCGGACACGTCTTCCGCGACCTCTGGCGATTCGCCGTCGTCAACTCCGGGGCCTTCGCCGTCAACCTCGTGCTCATGACGACCGCCGTGTCCGGACTGGGCTTCTCCCCGATCCCCGCGCAGTTGGTCATCACCGTCTTCCTCGCGGGCCTGAGCTTCTTCGGATATCGGGATTTCTCGTTCCGTCGCAGTTCCGCGCCCGCCTCCCCCAAGCCCGATGCCTCCCCCACCGTGAAAGGTCAGTGAATGGCTCCCCGCGTGTCCGTCGTGGTCCCCGCCTACAACAACGCCGACTACGTCGCGGAAACGCTCGACTCCATCCTCGGCCAGACCTACGAGGACCTCGAACTGATCGTCGCCGACCACTCCTCCACCGACGGCACGATGGCGGTCCTGCATCGGTACGAGTCCGATCCGCGGGTGACGGTGCTGACCACGGACGCCGGCGGAGGGGCGAAACGAAACTGGGACCGCGTCAGCAAGGCTGCGACCGGCGAGCTGATCAAGCTGGTGTGTGGAGACGACACCATCACGCCCAGGTGCCTCGAGGAGCAGGTGCGGGCGTTCGACGAGCACCCCACGGCGGTCCTGGTGGCCTCCCAACGCACGCTCGTGGACGCGTCGGGTGCGGTGTTGGTCGGTCGTCGCGGACTGGGCGGACTGGCGGGACCGGTGCCGGGCGCCACCGCGGCCCGCACGGCCGTTCTCGCCGGCTCCAACATCTTCGGCGAGCCCGCGTGCGTGACGATGCGCCGCGACGCTCTCGAGTCCGTCGGATGGTGGGACGACACGCATCCCTACCTCATCGACCAGGCGACCTTCACCGCGGTGGCCCTGACGGGTGACGTCGTCGCCATTCCCCGCTCGCTCGCGACGTTCCGGATCAACGCGGGACAGTGGAGCGTGCGGCTCGCTCGTCAGCAGGCGAGCCAGGCCGCCGGCTTTCACCGCAGACTTCAGGACGAGCACCCGGATGTGTTGTCGCAGAACGATGTACGCCTCGGAAACCTGCGGGCTCTCGGAACGTCGTTCCTGCGGCGAGCGGCCTATCTGGTACTGCGACGACGGATGCGCTGACCGTCAGAGCGTGCGTTCGCCGGCGCCGGCGTACTTGGTTTCGGTGGCCTCTTTCTGTGGGGCCCACCAGGTTTCGTTGTCGCGGTACCAGGCGACGGTGGCGGCCAGGCCGGCGCGGAAGTCCTGGTATCGGGGGGTCCAGCCGAGTTCGGTGCGCAGGCGGGTGGCGTCGATGGCGTAGCGCAGGTCGTGGCCGGGGCGGTCGGTGACGAAGTCGAAGTCGCCGGTGTCCTTGCCGCAGACGTCGAGGATGGTCTCGACGACGGTGCGGTTGTTCGCTTCGCCGTCGGCGCCGATGAGGTAGGTCTGGCCGAGTTCGCCGCGTTCGATGATGGTCCAGACGGCGCTGTTGTGATCGTCGACGTGGATCCAGTCGCGGACGTTGGCGCCGGCGCCGTAGAGCTTGGGGCGGATTCCGGTGAGCACGTTGGTGATCTGGCGGGGAATGAACTTCTCCACGTGCTGGTAGGGGCCGTAGTTGTTGGAGCAGTTGGAGATCGTGGCGCGGACGCCGAACGAGCGGGCCCAGGCGCGCACCAGCAGGTCGGACGAGGCCTTGGTCGAGGAGTAGGGGCTCGACGGGTTGTAGGGGGTGTTCTCGGTGAAGCGGTCCGGTGAGTCGAGGTCGAGGTCGCCGTAGACCTCGTCGGTGGAGATGTGGTGGTAGCGCACGTCGTGCTCGCGGACCGCCTGGAGCAGGGTGGTGGTGCCGATGACGTTGGTGTGCACGAACGGCCACGGGTTCGCCAGCGAGTTGTCGTTGTGCGATTCGGCGGCGAAGTGCACCACGAGGTCGGTCTCGCGCACGAGGCGGTCGACGAGGTCGGCGTCGGCGACGTCGCCGTGGACGAAGTCGATGCGGTCGGCGACGGAGTCGAGGGAGGCGCGGTTGCCGGCGTAGGTCAACGCGTCGAGCACGGTGATCCGGACGTCGGGGCGTTCGGCGACGGTCGTCAGGACGAAGTTGGCGCCGATGAAGCCGGCGCCACCGGTCACGAGCATTCTCATGGCTGAAGACATTACGTGGGCACGCGAAGCGCGGCGTGGTCTGAAAGACTTCCCCCTCATGCGGGGAATCATTCTGGCCGGGGGCACGGGATCGCGGCTTCATCCGATCACCCAGGGCGTGAGCAAGCAGTTGGTGCCGGTCTACGACAAGCCGATGATCTACTACCCGCTCTCGACGCTGATCCTCGCCGACATCCGCGACATCCTGATCATCACCACCGCGCAGGACGAGGCGCAGTTCCGGCGGTTGCTCGGTGACGGTTCCCAGTTCGGGATCTCGCTGACCTACCGGGTCCAGCACGAGCCCAACGGGCTCGCGCAGGCCTTCGTCCTCGGCGCCGAGCACGTGGGGACCGATTCGGTCGCGTTGGTGCTGGGCGACAACATCTTCTACGGCCCCGGCCTGGGCTCGCAGCTCTCGCGGTTCGGCGGACTCGACGGCGGTGCGGTGTTCGCCTACGAGGTCTCCGACCCCACCGCGTACGGGGTGATCGAGTTCGACGACGCCGGCACCGCGATCTCGTTGGAGGAAAAGCCCGAGCGCCCCCGGTCGAACTACGCGGTGCCGGGGTTGTACTTCTACGACAACGACGTCCTCGCGATCGCCCGTGACCTCGCCCCGTCCGCGCGGGGGGAGTACGAGATCACCGACGTCAACCGCCACTACCTCGACGCCGGCCGCCTCCGGGTCGAGGTCCTCCCCCGTGGCACGGCCTGGCTCGACACCGGCACCTTCGAGTCCCTGCTCGACGCCTCGAACTACGTGCGCACCATCGAACAACGCCAAGGCCTCAAGATCGGCGCCCCCGAGGAAGTGGCGTGGCGACGCGGGTTCATCACCGACGAGCAGCTGCGCGCCCGAGCGCAGACCCTCCTCAAATCCGGGTACGGGGCGTACCTGATCGATCTGCTCGAAAGGGGCCGAAAGGCGTGAGCTTCCGAGAGTTGTCCATCCCCGGCGCGTGGGAGTTCACCCCCAGAAAATTCGGGGACGACCGCGGCGTGTTCTTCGAATGGTTCAAGGCCTCGGCCTTCGAGGCCGCCGTGGGGCGGCCACTGGACCTGCTCCAGGCCAACTGCTCCGTCTCCGCCGCCGGGGTGCTGCGCGGCATCCACTACACCGTGAACCCGCCCGGGCAGGCGAAGTACGTCACCGCCACCACCGGAGCGTTCCTCGACGTCATCGTCGATCTGCGCGCCGACTCCCCCACCTACGGGCAGTGGGACTCGGTACTTCTCGACGACGTCGACCGACGCGCGGTGTTCCTCTCCGAAGGACTCGGCCACGCCATCCTCTCCCTCGAGGACAACTCCACGGTGATGTACCTGTGCAGCCTCGAGTACTCCCCGGACCTCGACCGCGACCTGCACCCACTCGACCCCGACCTCGGCATCGACTGGCCCACCCACGGCCGCGACGGCACCCCAATGACCTACCGACTCTCCGACAAGGACGCCGCCGCGCCCTCGTTCGCCTCCCTGACCGAGCGGCGCGTCAGCGGATCTTGAAGATCACTCCTCGCTGGACGACGAAGTTGATCACCGTCGCCGTGCCCTGCGCGATCACGAAGGCCGCGGCGCTGTAGATCAGCGTCTCGGGCCAGATGCCACCGAACACGGTGTAGAGCACGTTCTGGATTCCGAAGGTCACGAGGTAGAGCACTACGACGGCGACGAAGCGCTTGCGGTTCGGGGCCGCCGCGAAGGTCCAGCGGCGGTTGATCAGGTAGGCCACGGTGGTCCCGGCGAAGAATCCGACGGCCTTCGCCAGCGACAGCTGCACGCCGAGCCCGTATTGCAGGGCGATGGTGATGGAGAAGTCGACGATCGCCGACAGCACCCCGGTGGCCAGGAACCGCAGAATCTGGGTCTTCAGATCCAGGGCGTCGTCGGCGATGTTCTCGGTGAGGGGCAGCTCGACCGGAAGCGGGACGTGCGGTTCCTGTTCTGACACGCGTGCGAGCGTACTGCCGCACCCGTTCGGGTGAACCGGCGACCGCGCTCGTGCCTGTAACCTGTGGGGCGATGTCCACCACCGAATTGACCACGACGGCGCGCACCCTCAGCGGGTGGGCGCGCACCGCGCCCACCACCGCGCAGGTGCTCACGACCTCGGACCCGGAGCTGATCGCCACGGCCGTCCGCGAGGTCGCGGAGCGCAACGATTCCAAGCCGAGCCACCTGCGACGCGGGGTCATTCCGCGTGGTCTGGGCCGGTCCTACGGAGACAACGCCCAGAACGCGGGCGGTCTCGTCGTCGACATGACGGCACTGAACCGGATCCACAGCGTCGACTCGGCGACACACCTCGTCGACGTCGACGGCGGGGTCAGCCTCGATCAGCTCATGCGCGCGGCCCTGCCGTTCGGCCTGTGGGTTCCCGTCCTCCCGGGAACGCGGCAGGTGACCATCGGCGGCGCCATCGGGTGCGACATCCACGGTAAGAACCATCACAGCGCCGGGAGCTTCGGCAACCACGTGCGCTCGATGGATCTGCTGACGGCCGACGGCACCATCCGCCACATCACGCCCGACGGCGCCGATTCGGCCCTGTTCTGGGCGACGGTCGGCGGCAACGGCCTGACCGGCATCATCCTGCGCGCGACCATCGCGATGACCCCGACGGAGACGGCGTACTTCGTCGCCGACGGTGACGTGACGGCCGATCTCGACGAGACCATCGCGATCCACAGCGACGGCAGCGAGAACCGCTACGACTACTCGAGTGCCTGGTTCGACGCGATCTCGGGGCCGCCGAAGTTGGGCCGCGCGGCCCTCTCCCGCGGATCGCTGGCGACCCTCGACCAACTGCCGGCGAAGCTGCAGAAGGACCCGCTGCGGTTCGACGCGAAGCCGCTGCTGACGTTCCCGGACGTGTTCCCCAACGGTCTGGCGAACAAGTTCACGTTCGGACCGATCGGCGAGCTCTGGTACCGCAAGTCCGGGACGTACCGCAACAAGGTCCAGAACTTGACGCAGTTCTACCATCCGCTGGACATGTTCGGGGAGTGGAACCGCGCGTACGGCCCGGCCGGATTCCTGCAGTACCAGTTCGTGGTGCCGCCGCAGGCCGTCGAGGAGTTCAAGAAGATCATCCACGACATCCAGCGCTCGGGGCACTACTCGTTCCTCAACGTGTTCAAGCTGTTCGGCGCCGGAAACGATGCGCCCCTGAGCTTTCCGATCGCGGGCTGGAACGTGTGCGTCGACTTCCCCATCAAGGCGGGACTGAACGAGCTGGTCTCCGAGCTGGACAAGCGCGTCCTCGAGTTCGGCGGCCGTCTCTACACCGCCAAGGACTCCCGCACGTCCGCCGAGACGTTCCATTCCATGTACCCGCGGATCGACGAATGGATCCAGGTTCGCCGATCCGTCGACCCCACAGGCGTTTTCGCCTCCGATATGGCCAGAAGGTTGGAACTGCTGTGACGATAGACGCCGTCGGCAACCCCCAGACGATCCTCGTACTGGGCGGCACCAGCGAGATCGGTCTGGCCATCACCGCCGAGTACCTGTCGAAGGCCCCCGCCCGCGTGATCCTCGCTGCGCTGCCGAACGATCCGAACCGCGACTCCGCCGTCGCTCAGGTGACCGCGGCCGGTGCACGCGAGGTCGAGGTCATCGACTTCGATGCTCTGGACACCGCATCGCATTCGGCCGTGATCGACCGCGCGTGGGCCGGCGGGGACGTCGACGTCGCGATCGTCGCGTTCGCCGTCGACTTCGATCCCGAGTTGCTCTGGCAGGACCAGGGCAAGGCCGTGCTCACGGCCAACATCAACTACACCGCGTCCGTCTCCGTCGGCGTGCTGCTCGGACAGAAGATGAAGGCGCAGGCCTCGGGCCGCATCATCGTCATGTCGTCCGTGGCGGGCGAGCGGGTTCGGCGATCGAACTTCGTGTACGGCTCGACCAAGGCCGGGCTCGACGGCTTCTACCTGGGTCTCGGAGAGGCGTTGCGCGAGTTCGGTCCTCGGGTCACCGTGATCCGTCCCGGCATGGTGCGGACCAAGTTCAGCTCGCACGTCAAGGAAGCGCCGCTCACGGTGAACAAGGAGGACGTGGCCAAGCTGGCCGTCGCGTCCTCGCAGAAGGGCAAGGATCTGGTGTGGGCACCCGGCCCGTTCCGGTTCGTGATGATGGCACTGCGACACGTGCCGCGGCCGATCTTCCGCAAACTCCCCATCTGATCGGGCGGGCGTGGCGATGACGGCACCGGCCCGGCGAGCGCTCGGTACGGCCGCCGAGGCCGTCCTCGGTGGTCTCGTCGCCGCCGTGGTCGCGGCGGTCGGCCTCTACGCGTTCTCGTTGGTGCAGTGGCCGGCGTTCAACTCCTCCAACGTTCTTCGGGCGGTCACCACCGTCGGGCAGGTACTCGCTCTCGCGGTGATCGCGGTCTCGGTGGTGCTGATCCGACGAGGCCGCCGCCCCGTGGTCTCTCGCGTGCTCTCCTGGATCGGCCTGTCCGGGTTCGTCACCGTCACACTCGGAATGCCCCTCGCCGCGACGCGGCTGTATCTGTTCGGCATCTCCGTGGACCAGGAGTTCCGCACCGAGTACCTGACCCGCCTGACGGATTCACCCGCACTCGCGGACATGACCTACGCCGACCTCCCGCCGTACTACCCGGCCGGGTGGTTCTGGGTGGGCGGCCGCGTCGCCGACGTCCTGGGACTCGACGGGTGGGAGGCCTACAAGCCGTACGCCATCGCCTCGCTCGCCGTCGCCGTGGTCGTCTCGCTCGTGCTGTGGCGCAGCTTGGTTCGCGCCGACCTCGCCGTACTGGTCTCGCTCGCGGTCGCCGCGCTGGCCGCGGCGTACGCCTCCCCCGAGGCCTACGGCGCGGTGATCGCGGTGCTGATTCCGCCGGTGCTGATCCTGGCGTGGGGTGCGCTGCACCGCCCCGGCCCCACCGAGCGCGGTGCGGGATGGGGCGCCGTCGTCGGCACCGGACTCTTCCTGGGTGCGGCGGCCACCGTGTACACGCTCTACCTCGGGGTGGCCGCGTTCACCGTGACACTCATGGCCCTGATCGCCGCCGGGCTTCGATACCGCGAATCTCGTTCGCCGCGCGCCCTGCTCGATCCCGCGCTGCGCCTCGTGGTCATCGCCGCGATCTCCGGCGCCCTCGCCCTGACCGTGTGGGCGCCGTACCTGCTGGCCGCGGCATCCGGACGCACCTCGGAGAGCGGCACCGCTCTGCACTACCTGCCCGACGCGGGCGCCGAACTCCCCTTCCCCATGCTGCAGGCGTCGTTGCTCGGCGCGCTGTGTCTGATCGGCCTGGGCTGGATCGTGGTGCGCATCAAGGACTCTCGCCGGGCACAGGCCCTGGGCATCGGCATCGTCGCGGTGTACCTGTGGTCGATCCTGTCCATGGTGGCCACCGTGGCCGGCACCACCCTGCTGGGGTTCCGACTCGAACCGGTCCTGGTCCTCGTCCTCGGCGCGGCCGGTGTCTTCGGGTTCGTCGACGGCGCGCGGGCGGCCTACCTGGTGGCGAGCGAATCACCCCGTGTCCGGGCTCTGGGCGTCGCGATCGGGGTGGCCGGGGCCGTCGCGTTCGCGCAGGACATCCCGCACGTCCTGCAGAACGAGATCACCGTTGCCTACACGGACACCGACGGCGACGGCGTGCGCGCCGATCAGCGGCCGCCCAGCGCGGTCTCCCACTACGCCGACGTCGACGCCGCCCTCACCGATGCCCGCCCGGGACCGCGATCGGACACCGTCGTCCTGACCTCGGACACCACCTTCCAGGCCTACTACCCGTACCTCGGATTCCAGGGCCTGACCTCGCACTACGCGAATCCGTTGGCGGAGTTCGACGCTCGCGCCGACGCGATCGAGTCCTGGAGCGAGCTCGGCGGTCCCGACGAACTGCTCGCGGCGCTCGACTCCTCCGAATGGCGCGCCCCGGACGCGTTTCTCTTCCGACGCGGGGCGGACGGCTACACCCTGCGCCTGGCCGAGGACGTGTATCCGAACGATCCGAACGTGCGCCGCTACACCCTGTCGTTCCCGGAATCTCTGTTCGACGATCCCGCCTTCACCACCACCGACATCGGGCCTTTCGTCCTGATCACCCGGGCATGACGACGACCGTCCCGGCATCGGCGACCGAGACCCGCTCCACCCACCGCCGCACGGATGCGGTGATCGGCGCCGTGTACACGCTGTTCGCATTCCTGCTGCTGCAGAATCAGTGGCGCGACATCGACGGCACCTACCTCCGGGTGAGCGGTCAGGACCAGGCCATGTGGGAGTGGTTCTTCAGCGTCACCGCCCGCGCGGTCACCACACTGTCGAACCCGTTCTTCAGCGACCTGCAGAACGCACCCGACGGCGTGAACATGATGGCCAACACGTCGATGCTCGGGTGGTCGGTGCCGCTGATCCCCCTGACGCTGCTCGTCGGGCCGACGGCGACGTTCGCGCTCGCGCTGACGGCCGGGCTCGCGTTCACGGCGTTCGGTTGGTACTACCTGTTCTCCCGCACCGTGGCTCCCTCCCCGGCCGCCGCGGCCCTCGGCGGACTCGTCGCCGGGTTCGCGCCCGGCATGGTCTCGCACGCCAACGCACACCCCAACTTCACCTTCCTCGGGGTGTTGCCCTTCCTCTTCCTTCTCACCGTGCGCATCGGAGAGCGAACCCGGGTGCGGCGCAACGCCGTCCTCCTCGGCGTGCTCGCCGCGTGGCAGGTGCTGCTCGGGGCGGAGCCGCTGCTGCTCTTCGCGCTCGGTGTCGCCGTGTTCGCCGTGTTCCATCTGATCCTTCGTCCGCGCGCCACCGGCGCCCTGCTCGGACGTCTCGCACTGCCGATGCTCGGAGCGGGCGCCCTCAGTCTGCTCCTGGTGTCGGTGCCGCTGTGGTGGCAGTTCCAGGGACCCCAGAGCTACCGGCACCTCGAACACGGTGTGCCGGGCAACGATCTTCTGACGCTGATCTCGTACCCGCCCCAGTCGGTGTGGGGACCCTTCTTTCCCGGCGAGGACCTCGCCCTCAACCCGACGGAACACAACGCCTACTTCGGGCTCGGTCTGGTGTTGATCGCCCTCGTCGCGGCGATCGCGCTGCGGCACCGACCCGTGGCCGTCGCCGCCGCGCTCACCGCCGTCGTCTTCGCCGCGATGTCCCTCGGACCCGAGGTCACGCTCCGCGGCGAACCCACCGGCATCACCGGCGTCGGAGTGATCCTGGACGAACTGCCGCTGCTGCAGTCGGTGCTCGACACTCGATACACCCTGGTCTCCCTGCCTTTGATGGCCATGCTCGTGGCGATGGCGACCGACCGGGTGATCGCCGCGCGACGCGTCGGGCTCGGTGGGGTGTGGGCCGTGGCGGTCGCCGTCGCTCTCGTCCCGCTGATCCCCGCCCCGCTCCCGACGGCCGCGGACCCGGTGACTCCCTCGTTCTTCACCACCGGGGCGTGGCGGGACCACGTCGACGACGGTTCCGTCGTCACGTTCCCCCTGCCCGGAACGGGCAACGCCGATGCGCTGCGCTGGCAGGTGCAGACCGACCTGCAGTTCCGCATCGCGGGCGGGTACTTCGTGGGCCCCAGCGGTGTCGACGACGGCCGCGGCCGGTACGGCGCCGTTCCTCGTCCCACCGCCGACATCGTGCGGACCGTCGCGAACACCGGAATCGTTCCGACCCTGTCGGACGAGCAGCGCGCCGAGGCGGACGACGACCTGCGGTTCTGGGGTGCCGACGTGGTGCTCGTCCCGCCGGGGAACAACCAGGACCAGGTCCTTCGGACCACGGTCGACCTGCTCGAGACCTCGCCGATCGAGATCGACGGCACCTACGTCTTCGACGTCCGTGATCGCTGACGCGCGGCCCGCCGACGGCGAGGATTCTCGGTACGTCGGAACCGTCGCCTAGCATCGGAGCCGTGCCGACGACCGACCGAACGACGCCCGATCCCCCGGCACCCGACTCGCGGGCACAGGCCCCCGCGGCAAGCTCGTTCCGCACGGCGCGTCTCGTCGCCGTCGTCACCGGCCTGCTCGGCACACTCCTCGCGGTACTCACTCCTTTCCTCCCGGTCGCGCAGACGTCCGCGTCGCTCTCGTGGCCGCAGAACGGCGAGCTCACCAGTGTCGAAGCGCCGCTGGTCTCCTACCACCCGCTCGACGTCACCGCCACCATTCCCTGCACCGTCCTCGCCGACGCGCAGCCCGGAACCGTCGTGCTCTCCACCGTCTCCCCGCAGTCACCCGATGCGCAGCGCATCGGGCTGGTCGTGGGGAAGGACGACTCCGGCGAGGTCACCCTGGTCCTGCGGGATCAGGTGCTGCTCACCGTTCCCGCCGACATGCAGACCACGTGCGACGCCGTCGTCGTCACCTCCACCCCCGAGCGCACGACGGCCGAGGTCGTCGGCACGGACCTGGTGGGCACGGTCGAGGGCGACGTACGCCCGCAGTCCGTGGGCGTGTTCTCCGAGCTCACCGGCGCGGCGCCGGCCGGTCTGAGCGTCGACGTCGACGTCGATTCGCGCTTCTCCTCCACCCCGACGCTGCTCAAGCGGCTCGCGATCATCGTCGGGGCGCTGCTCGCGGCCGTGTCCCTGGTCGCGCTGCACCGGCTCGACAACACAGACGGACGCCGCGCCCGCCGCTTCTTCCCCGCGTCGTGGCGCCGAGTCACGGGTATCGACGCCGTGGTGGTGGGCGTGCTGCTGCTCTGGCACGTCATCGGGGCCAACACCTCCGACGACGGTTATCTGCTGAGCATGGCCCGTGCGTCCGAGATCTCGGGCTACATGGCCAACTACTACCGCTGGTTCGGTGTCCCCGAAGCGCCCTTCGGCATGCCGTACTACGACATGCTCGCCGCATTCGCCACCGTGTCGACCGCGAGCCCGTGGATGCGCGTACCCGCACTGGTCGCCGGAATCCTGTGCTGGCTCGTGATCAGCCGCGAGGTCATCCCGCGCCTCGGCCGCGCGGTGCGGGACGAGCCCGTCGCGATCTGGACCGCCGGACTCGTCTTCCTCGCCTTCTGGCTGCCGTACAACAACGGACTGCGCCCCGAGCCGGTCATCGCCCTGGGCGCGCTGCTCACCTGGTGCTCGATGGAACGGGCGATCGCCACCGGCCGCCTGCTTCCCGCGGCCGTCGCCGTCTTCATCGCCTCGTTCGCTCTCGCCGCCGGACCCACCGGACTCATCTGTATCGCCGCCCTGGTCGCGGGGGCGCGGCCGGTCCTGCAGATCCTGGTCGCGCGCGCGAAGGTCGTGGGCCTGGCCGGCGTCGTCGCACCCCTCCTGGCGTCGGGCACGGCGGTGTTGTTCGCGGTCTTCGCGGATCAGACGGTCGCCACGGTGCTCGAGGCCATCCGGGTGCGCTCCGCGGTCGGACCCAACGTGCCGTGGTTCGAGGAGTCGTTGCGCTGGGAGGCACTCCTCAACATCTCGCCCGACGGATCCCTGGCCCGCCGCTTCGCCGTCTTCGCGATGCTCCTGTGCCTCGTGACCTGCATCGCGGTGATGCTGCGCCGCGGTGGCCGCATCCCCGGGACCTCGCTCGGACCGTCCCGGCGCATCCTGGGCATCGTCGCCGGTGCGCTGCTGCTGATGATGTTCACCCCCACCAAGTGGACCCACCACTTCGGTGTCTACGCCGGACTCGCGGGATCGCTGGCGGCCCTGGGGGCGATCGCGGTGATGTCGGCGACCGCACGATCGCCGCGCAACCGCACCCTGTTCACCGCGGCCGTGCTGTTCCTGACCGCGCTCGCGTTCACCGGGTCCAACGGCTGGTGGTACGTCTCGAGCTACGGCGTCCCGTGGTTCGACAAGCCGCCGTCCATCGCGGGTCGCGGATTCTCGACCGTGCTGCTCGCCCTGACGCTGGTGGCCCTGCTGTACGCCGCGTGGCAGCACTTCCGGGCGCCCTACATCGGGACACCCCGTACCCGCACCCGTCGATTCAGCGGATCCGCCCTCACCGTGATGGCCGGGCTGATCGTCCTGTTCGAACTCGCGTCGCTGCTCAAGGGCGCGGTCTCCCAGTTCCCCGCGTACTCCGTCGGACGCGCGTCCCTGAACTCGCTCACCGGAGAGACCTGTGGATTGGCACGAGATGTGCTCGTCGAATCCGACCCCAATGCCGCGGCCCTGCAACCGCTGAATCCGGAACCGGGCGTCGATCCGCTGGCGGGCACCGACACCGTCGGGTTCACGCCCGACGGTGTGGCGGGCGACCTCACGGCCGACCGCGAGGACACCGCCACCACCGGCGGAGCCAACACCGTGGACCCCTCCGACACCGGCGACCAGTCCGCGACAAGCAACACCGCGGGCACCGGTGGCGGAACCCGCGCCGCCGAGGGCGTCAACGGCTCGACCGTCGCGCTCCCCTTCGGACTCGATCCGGCAACCACCCCCGTCCTCGGCAGCTTCGGGGCCGGACAGGCGTCGCTCACGTCGGGTTGGTACTCCCTGCCCGGCACCGTTGACGGCGACTTCCTGGCGATCACGGCCGCCGGCCGCATCGAATCCGTCGACTCGGACGGCATCGTGACCCCCGGTCAGGTGCTCGAGGTCGAGTACGCGACGGTGGCCGCCGACGGCACCGAGCAGATCCTGGGGCGCGTCACGCCGATCGACATCGGTCCGCAGCCGTCGTGGCGCAACCTGCGCGTTCCGCTCGCGGACATCCCCGACGAGGCCGACGCCGTCCGCGTGGTCGCCACCGACGACGATCTCGCGCCCGATCAGTGGCTCGCGGTCACCCCGCCGCGCATTCCGCAGACCACCGTGTTGAACGACGTGGTGGGCTCGACCGCACCGGTTCTTCTCGACTGGTCCGTGGGCCTGGCGTTCCCGTGCCAGCGTCCGTTCGACCACCGCTACGGCGTCGCCGAGATTCCGGAATGGCGCATCCTCCCCGACCGCACGGGCGCCGAGTCCACCAACGCGTGGCAGGACGACATCGGCGGCGGGCCGCTCGGCTGGACCGGTACGGTGCTGCGCGCCGACACCGTGCCGACGTACCTGTCCGGCGATCTCCGTCGGGACTGGGGCTCCCTCGAGCGGTACACGCGCCTCGATCCGGACGCCGTCACGGCCGAGCTCGACGTCGAGACCATCGACCGCTCGGGACTGTGGACACCGGGTCCGATGAAATACCGGTAGAAAGCCCGAAAACACCGGCGAATGCAGGGAGCGTGTCCTGATCGCTTACGATCGGTAGCCGTGCCCGCCGCCCCCACCTCGTCGACGACCGAGCCCACAACCGCCCGCGCGGTCGGTTCCGACGACGCACGGCAGCAGTACCGAACGCCCCGAATGTTGGCGATCGTCACCGGTGTTCTCGGCGCACTCTTCGCCCTCCTGACCCCGTTCCTCCCGGTGGCCCAGGACGACACCTCCGTGCAGTGGCCGCAGGGCGACACGGTGGCCGGCGTCGACATCCCCCTGATGTCGCAGGTGCCCGTCTCCCTGTCGATCTCCATCCCGTGCGAGGCCGTCGCCGAACTCCCCGCCGCCGGCGGCCTGCTCCTGGCCACGGCCCCGACGCAGGGCGAGGGCGCGGGCCTGAACGCTCTGTTCGTCCGCGTCTCGTCCGACACCGTCGACGTGCTCGACCGGAACGTCGTCGTGGCCAGCGCTCCGCGGTCGGAACTGCAGTCCACCGCCTGCCGCACCATCACCGTCGAATCCGACATCGACCGCACCTACGCCGCGTTCGACGGACTCACCGACGCACAGGGCACCCCCCGCGAGGGCGAGCTGGGCGGCGACCTCCGGCCGCAGGTCGTCGGCCTGTACACCGACCTCGAGGGCAGCGTCGCCGACTTCCCCGGCCTGTCCGTGACCGTCGACGTCGACTCCCGCTTCTCGTCGAGTCCCACGCTGCTCAAGCTCATGGTGATGATCGGCGCCGTCCTGGCCACCGTCATCTCGCTCGCCGCGCTGGCCCGACTCGACGGCGTCGACGGCCGTCGTCACCGCCGCTTCTTCCCCTCGGGGTGGTGGAAGCTGTCGGGTATCGACGCCACCGTCGTCACCGTCCTCGTCGGGTGGCACTTCTTCGGCGCCAACACCGCGGACGACGGCTATCTCCTCACCATGGCCCGCGTATCCGAGAACTCCGGCTACATGGCCAACTACTTCCGGTGGTTCGGCGTCCCCGAGGCTCCGTTCGGCTGGTACTACGACGTGCTCGCCGCCTTCGCGAAGATCTCCACCGCGAGTCCGTGGATGCGTCTGCCCGCACTGATCGCCGGCATCCTCTGCTGGCTGGTCATCAGCCGCGAGGTCGTCCCCCGACTCGGCCGAGCGGTGCGCAACAACTCGGTGGCGCTGTGGACCGGCGGCCTGGTGTTCCTCGCCTTCTGGCTTCCCTACAACAACGGCCTGCGCCCGGAGCCCGTCGTCGCCCTCGGCGCCCTGCTCACCTGGTGCTCGGTCGAACGCGCCATCGCGACCGGCCGGCTGCTTCCCGCCGCTGCGGCCGCACTGATCGGCGCCTTCACCCTCGCCGCCGCCCCCACCGGTCTGATGTGTGTCGCGGCGATCCTCACGGGTATCCGGCCGCTGACCCGCATCGTGGTCAAGCGGCACCGATGGGTCGGCACACCGGCACTCCTGGCCCCCATCGCCTCCGCGGGGCTCCTGGTTCTCATCGTGGTCTTCGCGGACCAGACCTTTGCGACCGTCCAGGAATCCACCCGCGTTCGCACGCTCATCGGTCCGAACCTGCCCTGGTACAACGACTTCCTGCGGTACTACTACCTCTTCGTGCAGACCGTCGACGGGTCCGTGGCCCGCCGCTTCGCGTTCCTGACGATGCTGCTGTGCCTGTTCACGACTCTCTTCGTCCTGTTGCGCCGCAAGCGGATTCCGGGAGTCCCGTCGGGTCCGGCGTGGCGTCTGCTCGGCGTCGTCCTCGGCACGATCTTCTTCATGATGTTCAACCCGACCAAGTGGACACACCACTTCGGCGTCTACGCGGGTATCGCCGGGTCGCTCGCCGCCCTCACCGCGGTCGCGGTCTCGGCCAGCGCCCTGCGATCGCGGCGCAACCGGACGGTGTTCACCGCGGGGCTCATCTTCGTTCTCGCGCTGTCCTTCTCGGGCATCAACGGCTACTGGTACGTCTCGAGCTACGGCGTCCCGTGGTTCGACAAGACCGTCTCCCTGAACGGATTCGAGTCCAACAGCCTTCTGTTGGCGCTGTTCTTCCTCGCGCTGGCTCTGGCCGGGTGGCAGTACCTGCGTGAGGGATTCGCGCCGCCGCAACCGCGGGCCGGCTCCGAACGCGGACGTCGTATTCGCAAGTTCGCGGCCGCGCCGCTCACCGTCGTCGCCGGGATGATGGTGCTGTTCGCCGTGCTCTCCCTCCTCAAGGGTGCGATCTCGCAGTACCCGGCGTACTCGCTCGCGCGATCGAACGTGCAATCGTTGGCGGGAAACAGTTGTGGGCTGGCCCGGGACGTGCTCGTCGAGTCGAACCCCAACGCGGGGATCCTGTCCGCGCTACCGGGGCCGGTGGATCCCGAGCTCGGGCCGCTCGGCGGCGAGGACTCGACCGGATTCGACCCCAACGGCGTGCCCACCGACCTGAGCGCGGATGCGGTGGAAGTTCGCCCCGGACAGGGCAACACCGACCAGCAGGGTGTCGGCGCGGCGTTCGAGGAAGGCCAGGCGTCGGGAACCGGCGGCGGCGTCGGCGAAGCGGGAGTCAACGGCTCCACCGCCGCCCTGCCCTACGGTCTCGACCCGGCCACCACCCCGGTCCTCGGCTCGTACCAGCCGGGCGCCCAGACGCCGGCCGCCGCCACCTCGAGCTGGTACGGGCTGCCCGAGCGCAGCGAATCCGCACCGCTGATCGTGGTCACCGCCGCCGGCCGCATCTGGTCCGAGGACCCGACGACGGGAACGTCCACCTACGGTCAGTCGCTGCTCGTCGAGTACGGCGTGCGGCAGCCCGACGGAAACATCGACGCTCTCGGTACGTACCTGCCCAAGGACATCGGACCGGCTCCCTCGTGGCGCAATCTGCGGGTACCGCTCGACGAGCTGCCCGACGAGGTGGACGCCGTTCGGATCGTCGCCAACGACCCCAACCTCACCGGCGATCAGTGGCTCGCCTTCACCCCGCCGCGCGTGCCGGTCGTGACGCCCCTGCAGGAGGAAATCGGCACCGAGCAGCCCGTGCTGCTGGACTGGGCCGTCGGGCTGCAGTTCCCCTGCCAGCGGCCGTTCGACCACCGAGGCGGCATCGCCGAGGTGCCGAACTTCCGCATCCTCCCGGACCGCGGACTCGCCGTGTCCTCCACCGACACCTGGCAGGCCGCAGAGAACGGCGGCCCCCTGGGCTTCACCGAGATGCTGTCGGCCGCGGTCACCGTCCCCACGTATCTGAACAACGACTGGGGACGGGATTGGGGATCCCTCGAACGCTACGACCGGTACAACCCGGACGCGACGGCAGCGGAGGTCGACACCACCGTGGAGACGCGGGGTGGGCTGTGGTCGCCGGGGACTTTGCGGGTGTACTGACCTCTACCCGGCCCGAGTGAGGGTGCCGTTCGGTCCGTCACACGCGGTCGGGGCGCCCCTGACTCCCGGTCAACAGCCCGCCCACCGGAGTGAGGGTGCCGTTCGGTCCGTCACACGCGATCGGGGTGCCCCTGACTCGGATCGGCGCGCTGATCAACAGGTGTGAACGTCTTCGGCGGTTATCCACAGACCGGTTCTCGCAGAGCATTCGGGCAGTTCGCGCGTGCAATCGTGGGCCCATGAAACGGGGGAAGTGGAGTGAGATCGCCGACGCAGTGCGCACGGCGTCGCCGCACGGGGTGATCCGAACGTCGACGCTCGAGAAACTCGGTGTGTCGGCGTCGGGGATCGTGCGGCGGTGTCTACCGGACGGACCGTGGCAGCGAACGTTGCCGGGAGTGATCGTTCTGCACAACGGCGACGTCAGTGAACACCAACGTGTTGTCGCGGCGCTCATGTACGCCGGTACGGACGCGATCCTCACCGGCACGTCGGCGTTGGCGGTGCTGGGATACCGCTCGTCGTCGAACCCGGTCCACGTCCTCGTACCGCACCATGTCCGCCGCAAATCCGTGGAGTTCACGGAAATCGAGCGCAGTCGACGCCTCCCCGAACCCACCCATCATCGCGGTATCGCCGTCGCCCCGATCACGCGCGCCACGGTCGACGCGGTCCGGCGGTGCCGCACCGAAGAACAGTGCCTGGACATCCTCGCCAAGTCGATCCAGCGCGGAGCCACGTCCGTCGACGAATTGGCCATCGAACTCGCGCAGTGCACCACCCGTGGTACGGCGCTACCGCGTCGGCAATTGCAGAAGTTGGGATCCGGTGCGCACTCGATCGCCGAGGTCGGAGCTCACAAGCTCTACGCAACCACGACCTTGCCGACCATGATGGCCAACTGCGACATCGTCGACGCGTCGGGCCAGTTCATCGCCCGCCCCGATGTGTGGATCGACGAGGTGGCCCTCGCGTGGGAGATCGATTCGTTGGCCCACCATTCCACGATCGCCGACCACGAGCGAACCCTGTTGCGCCGCACTCGGATGCAGGCTCACGGAATCATCGTGATCTCGCACCTGCCTCGCACGGTGCGCGACTCCCCCGACCTGGTGAGGTCGGAGCTCGCTGCGGCGTACGCGGCCGCTGTCGCGAGACCACGGCCCCCCGTGCGCGTCAGACCGCACCCCGGTTCGGAGTCAGGGGCACCCTGACCTCCCGAGACGGACCCAACGGCGCCCTCACTCCGGTGGGGGCGCTACCGAATCGGAGTCAGGGGCACCCTGACCTCTCGAGACGGACCCAACGGCACCCTCACTCCGGCGCGCGAACGGTGCAGGACCGGTTCGAGCCTGCCCGCACCGCCCCGGTCAGTACGGAAACAGGTGATGCTTACGCGGACTTGCCGGCTTCTTCTTGTCGCGCAGCAGCGCCAGCGCCCGTCGCACCTCGAGCCGCGTCTTCGACGGTTCGATGACCGCGTCGATGTAGCCACGCTCCGCGGCGATCCACGGTGTCGCGACGAACTCGTTGTAGAACTCGATGAAGGCCTGACGCACAGCGGGAGCGTTCTCGCCGGCCTCGGCCAACTGCTTACGAGCCATGATGCTGACCGCACCCTCGGCACCCATCACCGCGATACGCGCCGTCGGCCACGCCAGGTTGATGTCGGCGCCGAGTTGCTTGGACCCCATGGCGGCGTAGGCACCGCCGTACGACTTCCGCACCACCACAGTCACTTTGGGAACCGACGCGGCGACGTAGGAGAAGATGAAACGACCGCCGCGCTTGATGACGCCGATCTTCTCCTGCTCGAGTCCGGGAAGGAAGCCGGGGGTATCGGCGACGACCACCAGCGGGAGGTCGAACGCGTCGCACAACCGGATGAAATGCGCGGCCTTGTCCGAGCTCGCGGCGTCGAGCGCACCGCTCAGGAACATCGGCTGATTGGCCAACACCCCGACCGGTCGACCGTCGACGCGTGCGAACCCGACGATCAGGTTGTGCGCGGTCTGTCCGGTGAGCTCGTGGAACTCGCCGTCGTCGAAGATGCGGAGCAGGATGTCGTGCATGTCGTACCCGGCGTTGTCCGAGTCCGGCATGAACGTGTCGAGGAACCGATCGTCCGCCGTCGTCTCGGGTTCCAGACCCGGGTTGATCAAAGGAGGCTTCTCCGTGCAGTTCGACGGCATGTACGACAGGTAGCGCCGCACCCAGTCGAACGCCGACTTCTCGTCGGCCGCAACGTGATGCACGTTGCCGTACTCGGCCTGCTTCCGGGCGCTGCCCAGATCGTGCAGGCTGACGTCCTCCCCGGTCACGGACTTGATGAGGTCCGGACCGGTGACGAACATGTAGGCCTCTTCGGTGGCCACGACGATGTCGGTGTTGATCGGCGCGTACACCGCACCGCCCGCGCACTTGCCGAGGATCACCGAGATCTGCGGGCACATTCCGGACAGCGGTTCCTGACGGCGACCGATCTCGGCGTACCAGGCCAGGGAGGTGACGGCGTCCTGCACTCGCGCGCCACCGGAATCGTTGATACCGATGCAGGGGCAGCCGATGTCCGCCGCCACCTCCATGATGTGAGCGACCTTGCGGCCGAACATCTCTCCGACGGTGCCACCGAACACGGTCTGATCGTGCGAGAACACGACCACCGGCCGTCCGTCGATGGTTCCGTGGCCGGTGACGACGCCGTCGCCGTACAGCGCGTTCGGGTCGCCCGGCGTACGCACCAGCGCACCGACCTCGACGAAGGAACCGGGGTCCAACAGCATGTCGATCCGGTCACGCGCGCTGGGGATTCCCTTCTTCGCGCGCTTGGCCAGAGCAACCTCGCCGGCGGGTTCCGCGGCGCGTTCGAGGTTCTCCCGGAGTTCCGCGAGCTTGGCGGCCGTGGTCGATGTCACGAGAGAGACCCGCTTCCTTGCGGCGACGCCGCGATCGTCTTCATCTTCTCGGTCAGATCGGCGCCGATCTTGGCGATGTACGGCTCGTCGATCACCGCGAGATGATCGCCACCGACGTAGACGATGTCCAGGTTCGGCGCGTACGGGCCCCACCCGCCGTGCGATTCCCGCTTGCCCAGTCGAGGTTCGAGCGAGATGGCGTCGTCGTGATACTTGTCCGCCATGTACAGCGTGACGTCACCCTCGTACGGCTGAGGCTGCGCCGTCTGGATCGCGCGGTTGTCGAGCCACGACGTTCGCTGGTGCTCGATGATGCCGCCGGGAATCTTGGCGTTGCTCAGTTTCACCATGTCCATGATGATCTTGATCTGACCGTCGTCGTCCGCCTGCGCCAACTTCTCGTACGGCAGTGGGTAATCCACGTTGTAGAGCTTCTTGCCCACCTGTGCGTACCGCTTCCAGCGGAGCTCGATCTCCTCCGGGGTGTCCGGAATCGGCTCGTACGGCATGACGGTGTCGATGAGCCCGACGTACCGGACGTCGGCACCCTGCTCGCGCAGCATCGAGCCCACGACGTAGGACAACACACCGCCGAGCGACCAGCCCAGGAGAACGTAGGGTCCGTCTCCTTGAATCTCGCGCAACACCGGCAGGTAGGCGGCCGCACGTTCTTCGATCGGCCCCTCCGTGCGCTCGAGCCCGTACATCGGAGTGCCGGCGGGAAGACGGCGCAGCAGCGGTTCGTAGACCACGCAGGAACTTCCGGCAGGATGGAAGACGAAGACGGGCACGGCATCCGAACCCTCCGGACGCGCCCGGAGCGTGCGTACGAGACCGGTGACGTCGCCGGCCTCGAGGTACTCGCGCACCACGTTCGCCAGTTGCTCGATGGTCTCGGAATCGAGGATGTCGTCGAACGTGACCTCGCCCTTCGACCGCTCGCTCAGTCGTTCCGCGAGCTTCTCCGCCGTCGGATCGTCCAGCACGGGAAGCGGATTGAAGATTCCCTTCGCCGACTCCCCGGTCACGACGGCCCACGTCGCGAACGTCAGCCGCTCGGCGGCGTCGCGTGGAGCGACGTCCTGCCCGGTCGCCTCGCTGAATGCCTGTGCATCCGAGGCAGTGTCGCTCGCCTCGGTCGCCGGCGCCTCGAACGCGGCCGCGACCGTGGGGCCGGGCGGAGGCGAGACCTCCTCCGACGGAACGGCTTCGACCGGATCCGACGGGGCCACCGGGGCCTGCTCGGCGACCGAAGCGTCGGACTCCGCCTCGGCTTCCTGCTCCCGACGCTGGGCCTCGGCCATCGCGGCGACCTCGTCGCGATTGTCGACGGCGTAGCGCAGGTACTTCTCGACCTCGCGCAGGCTCGCGTCACGCACGGCCTGCAGCTGCAACTGCGGGATGTCGAACTCGAACTCGACACGGTTCTTGATACGCACGGCCATGAGCGAATCCAGACCGAGCTCGATGAGAGGGATCTCGGCGGGCAGATCCTCGGGTGCGTACCCCATGGACTCCGCGACGATGCCGGCCAGTCGGTCCTCGAGCTTCTGCGAACCCTGCGGATCCCACTTGTCACCGAAGTCCTCGACGACGTCGAGGTCGCCGTCCTCCGACGGCAGAGGTGACGCGGCCGCGTCGGTCGCAGCGTCGCTCGGCGACACGGCAACGGCACCCGGCGCCGAGGTTCCCGCGGTGACAACCGCGTCGGCCACCGAGTGGAACGTCGTGCCGTCGTGCCAGTGGATCTGCAACGACGCGCCACCGAGATGCGGAGTCAGTGTGGTCGTCAAGGTGCCGGTGGTGGGAACCTCCCGAGTGGCCACCACTGCGCCGACGGTGACGTCGTCCAGAACCTCGGCAGCCGCTGCCGACGCCAGCGCAGCGAAATCCTTGACCGTGGATGCCGTTGTCTCCCAGACGAATCGACCGTCCGGGAGTGCGACCCGAGCTCCGGCGGCGCCCGAGAAGGACCCCATCGACACCGGCGCATCGATCCAGTGGTGCTTCCGCTGGAACGCCGTGCGCGGGATGTTCGCGTGCTCACCGTCGCCGAACAGGCTCGGCAACGAGACTCCGTGGCCGCGGACGTACAGCTCGGCGAGCGCGCCGAGGAACGTCGCGGGTTCGCTTTCCTTGCGCTTCAGGGTAGGGACCAGCGTCGCGTCGGGAACGCCTGCGGCCCAAGCGGTTGCGGCAATCGACATCAGCGCGATGGGATTGGGCGAGAGCTCGACGAACGTGGTGTAGCCGGCGTCGACGGCGACCTTGACCGCCTGGGTGAACCAGACGGGATGCCGCATACCCTTGGTCCAGAAGTCGACTCCGTGCACGGCGTCGTGCCCGGCCCGGTAGAACGTGTCCTTGTCCACCGAGGAGAACATGCCCACCCGGAGCGGGGCGGCCTCGATTCCCGTGACCTCGGCGGCCAGTTCCCCGAGAAGGGGGTCGACGGCGGAGGTGTGTCCCGCGCCGCGGACATCGAGGATCCGCGCCATCTTTCCCTGCGACTCGGCGTACTCGACGAGTTCACGGACCGTCTCCCGCGGGCCTCCCACCGTGGTGTGGGTGGGCGCCGCGTAGACGCACGGTTCGATGCCGGGGAATCGATTCGCGAGTTCGCCGACCTCCGCGGAGGAGTACTCGACCAACGCCATGGCTCCCGCAGCAGCTTCGCCGAGACCCTCCTGGGCCTCGCCGAGCAGACGAGAGCGCGCGAAGATGATCCGCACGGCGTCCTCGAGGTTCACACCCCCCGCCGCATAGGCGGCTGCGACCTCACCCATCGAATGGCCCACCACGGCAGCGGGTTCCGTGCCGTACGCGCGCAGGGTGTGGATCAGTGAAACCTGGATCGCGAAGATGGCGACCTGCGAGTTCTCGAACTCGTACGTCTGCGCATCGTCGAAGACGATGTCGCGGATCGAGTATCCGGCCTCGTCCTCGATGAGCGTATCGACCTCGTCGAACGCGGCGGCGAAGATCGGCTCGGCGCCGTAGAACTCCTTCGCCATCAGACGGTGCTGGGCACCGAACCCGGAGAAGACCCAGACGGCGCCGTTGGACGCGGGTGCGTCGGCGGAGAACACCCCGGCGCCCGGCTTGCCCGCGGCCACCGCGCGCAGACCGGTGACGGCCTCCGCGCGATTCGTCGCGATCACGACGGCACGCGAACGCCCGTGGTTCCGCTTCGCGAGAGCCCGACCGACGGCGTCGAGGTCGGCAGTGCTCCCCGCCTCGCTCTCCAGCCAGTCCGCGAGATCCGCGGCGGCGCGGCGGCGGCGGGACGGCATGGACGCCGACACCGCGAGGAGTACGGCTGCGGGGGCTGCGTCGCTGGGCGTCGCGCCCGAGTCAGGGGCACCCTCGGTCCGTCCTGCGACATCAGGGTGCCCCTCACTCGGGGCGGGGGCGGGGGCGGCAGCGGGGGCGGCAGCGGCAGCGGTAGCGGGAGCCACCTCGTCCGGCACTCCGACCGGCTCGACCACCGTTGCGTCGGGATCGACGGCGGACGGGTCGAACACGGGCGCGTCCGGATCCGCAGCCGAGTGAGGGGCACCCTCGGTCCGTCCTGCGGTGTCAGGGTGCCCCTCACTCGAACTGGGAGCGGCGGCGGCCGAAGTGGGAGCGGCGGCGGCCGAACTGGGAGCGGAAACGGCCGAAGCGGCAGCACCACCCGCCACGTACTCGCGCACCACCACGTGCGCATTCGTCCCGCCGAAGCCGAAGCCGGAGATGCCGGCGACGGCGCGGCCGGAGTACCGGGGCCAGTCCGCACCCCGGTCCACGACCTTCAGGTGCGCGGCGTCGAACGGAATGTACGGGTTCGGACCGGCGAAGTTGATGGACGGCGGCAGATGATCCTCCCGCATCGCGAGAACGACCTTGATCAATCCTGCTGCGCCCGCTGCACTTTCGAGGTGACCGAAGTTCGTCTTGGCCGAGCCGAGGAGGGCGGGCGCATCGTCGGCGCGTCCCCGCCCGACGATGCGACCGAGCGCGTCGGCCTCGATGGGGTCGCCGAGGATGGTGCCGGTTCCATGCGCCTCGATGTAGTCGACGGTGGACGGCACGATGCCGGCGTCGCGGTAGGCGGTCTTGAGAACCTCGGCCTGCGCGTCGGGATTGGGAGCGGCGAGACCGTTGGACCGGCCGTCCTGGTTGACGGCGGTGCCCGCGATGACGGCGAGGATGTCGTCGCCGTCACGCTCGGCGTCCTCGAGTCGCTTGAGGACCACCAGGCCGCCGCCCTCGGAGCGGATCATGCCGTCGGCGTCGGAGGAGAAGGCCTTGATCCGGCCGTCGGGCGCGAGCACTCCGGTCTGTCCGAAGCCCAGCGTGGCGGGCGGGGCGAGAAGCATGTTCACGCCGCCGGCGAGGGCCAGGTCGGAGTCACCGTCGCGCAGGCTGCGCACGGCCTGGTGCACCGCGACCAGAGACGACGAGCACGCGGTGTCCATCGTGACGGACGGTCCGCGGAAGTCGTAGAAGTACGACACCCGGTTGGCGACGATGGCCGTCGACGTCCCGGTCAGCGCGTAGGGGTGTGGATCGGGGTCGCTGACCGCGATGAGCTGGTAATCGTTGGTGGAGCTGCCGATGAAGACGCCGACCTGAGTCCCCTTGAGTTCGTTCGCGGGGATACGCGCACTCTCGAGCGCCTCCCACGTGAGCTCGAGGGCGAGACGCTGCTGCGGATCCACGTTGGCCGCTTCCCGCGGCGACATCGCGAAGAACTCGGCGTCGAAGGTCTTCACGTCGTCGAGGTAGCCGCCCTTGGTGACGGTCTTGGCCACCTGCTCGGCGATGCGCGGGTTGCCCAGGAATTCCGACCACCGGCCGTCGGGAAGGTCGCTGATCCCGTCGCGGCCGGCGGCGAGCATGTCCCACATCTCCTCGGGAGTGTGGCCGGCACCGGGGAAACGGGAGGCCAGGCCGACGATCGCGACGTCGTGCGCGGTCCCGGTCGGGGCGGAGAGGTAGAAGGCGTCGTCGGTGGCGACGGATTCGGACTCCGGCTCACCCTCGATGATGCGCGTCGCCAGTGAGGCGATCGTGGGGTGCTGATAGGCGACCGTGGCGGTGAGGGTGACCCCGACGAGGTCCTCGATCTCCCCGCTGAGTGCGACCGCGTCTCGCGACGAGAGCCCGAACTCCTCCATCGGTCGATCGTCGGAGATCTGCTCCACCGGTTGGTTGGTGGCGTCGGCGACCCAGGTGCGCAACCATTCGCGCAGCTGAGCCACCGTCATCTCGGAACCGGTGACCGCCTCGGTGGCCGGGGCGGAGGTCGTGGTGTCTTCTTCAGCCATCTCGTTGCATCGCCAAACTACCCGCGTGGGTGATCAGTCTTCGGGATTGTCGGGGAACGCGGTCTGCTGGTACCCGCCGCGGAGCGTGCCCTCGATGTAGGCCGCCTTGCAGGCCCGACGCGCGATCTTGCCGCTCGAGGTGCGGGGGATGGATCCCGCGGGAACCAGCAGCAAGTCGCGCACGGTGACGCCGTGGCGCGCGGAGATCGCGGCCCGCACGGTGTCCGCGACGGGCGCGGGATCGGCCTTGCCGGCGCCCGGGGCTCGCTCGGCGACGACGACCAACTGCTCGGACCCGTCCTCCGGATCACGGCTCAGCCCGCTCGCGCCGCCGTGCTCGAACACCACGTCGGGGAGTTGATTGGCCGGCACCGAGAACGCCGCGACGAAGCCCGGACGCAGAGCGGTGCTCGACTCCTGGGCCGAGAACTCGAGGTCCTGCGGGTAGTGGTTGCGGCCGTCGACGATCACCAGGTCCTTGACCCGACCGGTGATGAACAGTTCACCGTCGATGTACACGCCGTAGTCCCCGGTACGCATCCAGTGAGCGTCCTCGGCGGCGCCGTCCGCGTGCGAGGAGGTCGACTGCCGCGAGGCCAGCGTGTTGCGGAACGTCTCCTCGGTCTCCTGTGCGCGATTCCAGTAACCCCGGCCGATGTTCTGACCGTGCAACCAGATCTCACCGACGCGCTCGTCGGGCAGTTCGCTCGACGTCTCCACGTCGACGATGACCGCCCACTGGCTCCGGGAGACGTATCCGCAGGAGACCTGCGGAATCGCCCCGTCCGCACCCTCGGCGGTCCGCTCGATGCGTCCCTGGTTCAGGGCATCACGATCGACCCACACCACCCGGGCTTCGTCGGTGTGCTTGGTGGAGGACACGAACAGCGTGGCCTCGGCCATTCCGTACGACGGCTTGATGGCCGTCTTCGGCAGCCCGTACGGCATGAAGGCGTCGTTGAACTTCTTCATCGACGACGTGGTGACCGGCTCGCTGCCGTTGATCAGCCCGATGACGTTGGACAGATCCAGGCTCTCCCCGTTCTTGGGGAGGCCGCGCTGCGCGGCGTGCTCGAACGCGAAGTTCGGCGCGGCCGCGAAGGTGCCGGCGCCGTCGGACACCGCGGCGAGCTCCTTGATCCAACGACCGGGACGCTGCACGAACGCACGCGGACTCATGATGGTGATGTATTTGCCGCCCAGAGCGGGAAGGATGACCGTCAGCAGGCCCATGTCGTGGAAGAGCGGCAGCCAGGTCACCCCGCGCGAGTCCTCGGTGATCTCCATCGTGTCGACCATCTGGAGTGCGTTGACTCCGACCGCCCGGTGCGTGATCTCCACGCCGGCGGGTGTCCTGGTGGACCCGGAGGTGTACTGCAGGTACGCGATGTCGTCCAGATCCGCGGTGGGTTCGACCCAGGTCTCCCCGACGCTGTCGGGAATCGCGTCGACGGCGATCACGCGGGGACGCTTCGCGGCGGGCAGGGCGCGGAAGAAGGCACGCACCCCGGCCGCGGAGTTGGTGGCCGTCAGGATCGCGGAGGGCTCGCAGTCGCCGAGCACCGCGTGGAGGCGGTCGCTGTGGCCGGGCTCGTCCGGATCGAACAGCGGGACGGCGATGGTGCCGGCGTAGATCGCGGCGAAGAAGGCGACGACGTAGTCGAGACCCTGGGGCGCGAGGATGGCCACGCGGTCGCCGGGCGAGGTGACCTGCTGCAGGCGAGCGGCCACGGCGCGCAGACGCGATCCGAACTGCGCCCAGGTGAGCTCCTGCTTCTCCCCGTCGCGCTCACGGGAGTAGTCGATGTAGCGGTAGGCAAGGGCGTCGCCGTTGTCGGCGACGTTGCCCTCGACGTGCCGCACCAGCGTCAGGTCGTCACTGATCGTGATGTTGCCGGACTCGTCGACATACTCGTCGAACGCTCTTATCATCTTCATCTCCTCCGAAGCAGAGTGTCACCGCTTCGTTCCTGCGTCGGCCGAAGGCACTACGCCGAGCGACGTCATATTACTTCCGTGTGTCTTCTGCGGACCCGCTCCGTGAACCATTGTCGACGGAGCCGAGGTCATGGTACCGAGTCCGTGTCGGTCATTCGCCGGACAACAGCGGGATGACCGGTGCGAATGCCTCCATCTGCGTGGGAAACACCCCCACGTACGACATCGTGGTCTTCGCCCGCACGTTCCTGATCTGCTCGGCGATCTCCTCGAATCTGCCGATGGCGATGTACGGCGAATTCAGAATGTCCTCGACCGTCAATTTCGTGTCGACCTCGACATTGGGCGGGAATCCACTGTCGAGCGCGCCCAGAGCCATTTCCGCGGTCTGCTCGCGGTCGTCGGAGACGACGATGGACGTGATGGTCCAGTTCAGTTCGATCGAGTCGAAGCGGTCGCCCGCGGCGCGACGGATGGTCTCGACCCGCTCGATGCTCTTCTCGATGGTGATCTCGGAGAGCTTCATCTTCCCTTCCTTCGTGCTGCTGGGCACGAGGGAGATGATGTCGGCGTGCTTGGCGGCCATGGTCAGCATGCGAGGTCCACCGCCGCCGACGATGATCGGCGGGCGCGGTCCCTGACGCGGCCGCGGACTGCCCTGCAGCCCGTCGATCCGGTAGTGCTTTCCGTGGAACGTGCACTCCTGGCCGCGCAGCAGGGTGTCCAGAACCGTGAGCGCCTCGTCCAGCTTCTCGATCCGCACTCCGGGGCTGTCGTAGGCGATTCCCGCCTTGTCGTACTCGTCCTTCATCCACCCGGCACCGATACCGAACTCGAGCCGTCCGCCCGAGATCTGATCGATGGTGGTGGCATCCTTCGCCAGGACGGCCGGGTGGCGAAAACCGTTCGCCAGCACCGCCGTGCCGAGCCGGATCTTGTCCGTGGCGACGGCCAGAGCCCCGAGAGCAGCGATGGGTCCGACCTGATTGCCCAGGTGATCGGGAATCATGAAGCTGTCGTACCCCAGCTCCTCGGCCTTCTGCGCGAGTTTGACGAATCGCCGGGCGCCACCCTCGTCGGGGTTGCCCTCACCACCCGCTGCGAAGCGAAACTTGCGCAGGGGCGGGCTGATCGCCGCGTCCTCGGCAGAACTCATCAATCTTCACTCCTGGGTCGGTGGAAAATCACAGGCGGTCCGTGGAAAGTCACAATCGACGCCCCACATCGTCGTTGTTCGAGGTCAGAGCGGACTCCGGTCCGGTCGGTTTCCCTACCGGAGCCCGTCGGGCCAAGGGTCGACTCTAGCGGTTCGCCCTGTTCGACCAAACCCGCTTGCCATCTCTCACAACGTCAGGAGTGCGCGGGTCGCGGGGCGGATTCGACCAGACCGGCCGCCCAGGCCGCCGTCCACTGCGTCGCCGTCGTTCCGGATGCGTCGACGACGAAGCTCGCGTAGGAACCGTGCACCGGATTACCCGCGGCGCCCGCGAGAGCGCCGAGCGACGACGGGATGTTGCGGAGGGACATCGCCTCGGGCGGTGCCGCACAGATCAGGTCACCGGGAGCGCAGATGGAATAGGTGCGGTCGGCCAGAGCGCCGAACCCGTCCGGCCTCGGACCCGTCATCGTGACGCCGGGAATGTCGAGCCCACCGAGTGCCACCTCGGCACCGACTCCGTCCAACGGCGGCCCGACGGTCTGGGCGCTGGCGCCGTCCCGACGGCCGTCGGCGATGAGGGTGACGCCGAGGACACGATCGGCCGGGACCGGGCCGTTGCCCGCACCGATGGAGGCGGCGACGTCCCCTGCGATCACGGCGCCCTGGGAGAACCCCGCGAGAACGTAGGTACTCAACGGGCACCGCTCTGACCGCTGCGCGAGAAAGTCGGTGGTCCTGGCCAGTCCCTCGGACCGGCTCACGTTGTACGACGCCTGCCCGTCCGGCGGGAACGCCACGGGGTTGGAGAACTGCGCCACGTACGGAACGGTGTACACCTCCGCCCGATCCGGCGGGAACTGCTCCTGCAGCACGCGAGAGACGTTCAGCATCAACGAGATCGGATTGGCCGTCGGGGCGTAGGGATCGTCCACCGAGTTGGACTCCCAGGTGCCGGGGATCGACACCACGATCACGTCGGCGCAGTCCGCGGGCTGGGACTGCGGGACGTCGCGGTCCGGGTCCAGGGGATCGGTCGGCTCGGGCGAGGTGAGACGACCGGCGAGCAGGTACCAGAGCAGAAGGATCACCAGCGCGACGATCACCAGGATCGCCACGGCGATCATCAGCAATCGCAGCGGCGAGCGGCGCTTCGACCGAACGGTCACGGGCGGCCTAACCGCAGTACGTCGAGGACGCGACGTCGATGTAGGTCTGTGCGGTCTGCGACGCGTCCTCGGCGGAGATCTCGGTGCCGGTGGCCGATGCCTCGGCCCCGACGTTGGCGGTGACGAAGGTCAGCACCTGGTCACCCGGGAGGCCCTCGCGTTGGGCGGCGCAGATGTAGTTGGCCGTGCTGATCGCGATCTCGCCGTTCCCGGCCACGGTCACGTCACGTTCGCGCAGCTCGTCCAGGAACCGGGTGCCGCGCTCGTCGAGCGGCAGAGCGGCAGGCCCGGGGAATCCCTCGGGAACCTCGGCCTCCTGCTCCTCCGGGTTCGTGGCCGCCGCACCCGGTGACGTGGTGGTCGACTCGGTGGTCTCCGACTCCGACTCCGACTCCGTGGTCGAGGCGGCGCTGGTGGTGGTGGCGGCGGGCGAGGTGAACGACGGCGTGCTGCTGGCCGAGTCGTCGCCTCCACAAGCGGTGAGCAGACCGCCGGCGGCGACAGCGAGCAGCACCGGGGCGAGTCTGCGAGCGAGCGTCGTTCTCACGTACGTGGTGTCCTTTTCGTTCGAGTGGTCGGGTGACCGGGGCGGCCGACGGGCCGAGGTCTCGGGGTCTCGGGGTCCGACGAAAACCACGGTACCGATCCGGTGGAATCACCGAGATCGATACCGTGGCCGCAGAGCTCACCGCATCACGGAACGATCTGCACGTTTCCGTCCCGAACGGTCACGAAGCCGTTCTGGAAGTTCTGCTGCTTACCGCCGGGGATGTCGAACTCGTCGCTGGTCACGTAGCCGAGACGGCCGTTCTCGTACCCGGCGCTCTGCCAGGCGTCGAAGAACGGTCCGTTGCGGATCGACCAGGCACCGGTGGCCGGGCTCCAGTAGATGTTGCCGCCCTCGAACCGGGTGAATCGACCACCGTCGCGGACGGGGACCTCGTTGGTCATGGCGAACCCGAGGGCGCCGTTCTCCCACCCGAGCTGGGCGTACTTGTCCATGATTCGACCCATGACCGCGTACGTGCCGTTGTTCGGCGAGAAGTACATGGCCCCGATCTCGAAGCCCTGCACCGCACCCGGCTTGGACGGCGTCTGCACCTCGGCGCGGATGGGGTAACCCAACGGGCCGTTCTCGTAGCCCTGGCGGGCCCACTCGTCGAGGATGGCGCCGCGCACCGCGTGGGCGCCGTTCTGCGGCGTCCAGTAGATCATTCCGTTGGTGAAGGCGTTGTAGCGTCCGCGGCCGTCCGGCGTGCGGAGTTCACCCGAGGTCGGCATACCGAGGACACCGCCCGGGCCACCGGCCGAGGCGTACTCGCCGCCGATTGCGCCGGCCACGACGTTGGTGCCGGCGCCGGAGGAGAAGATCCGACCGAAGCGGAAGTCCTGTGCGCGGCCGCCCGCGACGTCGTACTCGGTGGTGAGGCAGTCGCCGATCCAGGCGTTGCCACTCGCCGCTCCGCCGATGTTGCCGCCGACGCTGCACGCCGGCTTCTCGACCTCGACACCGAGGGCGGTGGCCATCTGCGGCCACGCCTGCCGCAGCTCGAACTGCCAGTAGTCCCACGTATGGGTGCCGGACGGGCGGTAGTTGATCGAGGCGGGGATGCCCAGCTTGTTCAGCTTCGTCGCGAAGGTCTGCGACGTCAGCCGCGACAGGATCTCCAGGCCCATACCGGCCGTGTTGATCGGCACGCCGGGCAGGGTGGAGGGCTGGTCGTACGGTCCGGTCAGTCCGCTGCCGCTCGAGACGTACAGGCTCATGCCCGCGAGCTTCTCGGCGAGAACGTACGGATCGTGCTGGGCCCACAGCTCGTTGGACGGCACGCCCCACATGGCCGCGGCGTCGAATCCGCCTGCGTCCTGCATCGCGTATCCGATGGCCTGGGGCATGCCCAGGGTGGTGGTGCTGAGGATTCCGGAGAACGATCCGGCGAACTGGAAGAATCCGGGGTTGCGCGCGGAGAGCATCATCGCCGCGGTGCCACCCATGGAGAGTCCGGCCACGGCGCGGGTCTGGTTCATACGCCAGTCGCGCTCGAGGATCGGCGGGAGTTCACGGGTGAGGAACGTTTCCCACTTGTAGTTCTTGCCGTTGTTCTGATCGACCCAGTCCGAGTAGAAGCTCGACTGGCCACCGACGGGCAGCACGACGTTGACGTTCTTGTCCGCGAACCAGGACTCGGCATCCGTCTCCGCCGTCCATCCGTTCTCGGAGTCGGTGGCACGCATGCCGTCGAGCATCCACACGGACGGGAAGGTGGCCTGCGGGTTCTTGTTCCAGTCGCGAGCGAGGAGTAGCTGGACCTGGATCGGGGTCGCCATGGACGGCGAGTCGATCCACAGGGCGACCCGGCGATCGGTGAGCCAGTCGACCCGACTGACGGTGGCCCCGGAGGCGGGCTGCGCCTGGACGGGCGCGGCCTGGAACGGCGCGGCCTGGGCGGGCGCGGCGGCGGCCGGAGCGGCGAACGTGGTGGCGACGGCGCCACCGGTGAGCGGAAGCACGAGCGACATCGCCAGAGCGGAGGCGAGGCGGGTGCGGCGCCGCGTGGGCGGCCGGCCGTCGTGGTGGTCCGCGCTGGATACACGCATGTGGGGGACTCGCTTCCTTCTTTTCGACGCTACGAGCGCTCGCGGGACGGATGCGTCCCACCGTGAACTGAGTGTGTGGCACTTTTTCTACACCGAGAAACGGCGTCGCGGCCGGAGGCTCGCTGTGACTGATGGTGCAAATGTTACTGGAGAAGCGTCATGGGGTGCTATTCGCGCCCACCGAACAGCACAGACCCCGAGAGTGCACCGCACCGCGGTGAACTGTCGGGGTCTGTCGATCTGCTGTGATTCTCGACCGAAGAGGTCAGCCGATGTTGGCGCCGAGGTCGCCGCCGAGCTTGACGATCTCGTCCTGCCAGTAGCCCCACCGGTGCGTTCCCTGCGCCGGGAAGCTGTAGGTGACGTTGTTGGCGCCGATCGAGGCCATCCGAACCTGGAAGGCGCGGCTGTTCGCCAGGGCGAGAGCCTCGAGGCCCATGCCGTTGGCGGTGTTGTAGAAGTCGAGCAGCGAGGCCGGGCGGTCGTAGAAGCCGGGCAGGCCGCTGGCCGCCGAGACCCACACGCGCGTTCCGTTGTCCCGCAGACGCGGAGCGAAGACGAACGGGTCGTTGCGCAGCCACGCGGGATCCCACGGCGGGCCCCACATGGCGTCGACGTTGAATCGGCCGGCGTCGAGCATCGCGAGACGGATGGCCTCGCGCATACCCGGTGCCGAGATGTTCAGGTATCCGGACAGCGATCCGGCGTAGCTGAACTGCTGCGGGTAGTAGGCCGCGAGAGTCAGCGCGGCACTGCCGCCCATGGAGATGCCGACGACGCCGTTGCGGGTCGAGCGGAAGCCCAACCGGTCGCGGAGCGCGTTGCGCAGATCCTGGGTGAGGAAGGTTTCCCACTTGTAGGTGGTCTGCTGACCGTTGAAGTTCGACGGTGCGTACCAGTCGGAGTAGAAGCTCGACTGTCCGCCGACCGGCTGGACGACGTTGATGTTCTGCGCGGCCAGAATGGCACCGGCGCTGGTCTCGTGCTCCCAGCCGCTGATGTCGTTGGTCGCACGCAGGCCGTCGAGCAGGTAGACGACGCGGTTGGTGTTGCCGTCCGCGGCGCGCCAGATTCGGCTCTTGATGTCACCCATCGAGGAACCGACCACGAAATCCTGCGCGGCGGGATCGAAGGCGGCGTTGGCGGTGGCGCCGGTGCCCACCACGGCCAGTCCCATGGGGATGGCGGCGGTCATCACCAGGGATACGAGGGCTTGACGCATGCGTCGGCCTACTCGGGGGGTGCGAAGGCGCGTGGCCTTCGGCAGCTGAGCGCTGTCGTCACCAGCGACGTCGGTAACGGACCCGTCACGCATACATTCGGCCTCTCACAGTTCTGCACAGCCGGACGGCCGCGCTTCGTACTTCGATCGATCTCGGGCGAATCGCCGATTCTGCACTCGGAATTCCGCCCCTTGCTTCGTCACAGCCCCCCGTAGGCGGCCCGAAGACCGCCCGAAAGCGCTGACGCACATCATCTACACATATCCCCGACGACGGGACCAGCGTTACACAACCGAGATGGAAGAATCCACCGGGGTACGAGGAATCGACGCGTGGCCGTGACGGAACACCACGAAGCGGAGACCGGAATGTGACACGGATCTCACTCGGGCGGGCGTTCACGACACCGGCCGTTCGGGCGGCGGCTCCAAGTTACACCGTTGTATTTCGTAGGCCGGAACCCGGTCGATCCGGTAGCCGGCACGATCCAGAGCACCCTTGAGGTTCTGCTTGAAGCGCGGCCACGTCAGCTCCGATCGGTAGGACGTGAGGAGCGCCTGCGTCTCGGGGCACGTCAGTCCCACCTCGGCTTCCGCCACCCAGTCCTCGTCGAGGAACGGCGGGAGGAACGGCGGAACGTCGACCATTCCGGTGTCGGCCACCACCCAATCCGGATACAGCGCCTTGTCGTGACCGATGCGGCCGTTCTCGAGCCGTTCGGTGTGCGCGGCCAACGGGTAGGCCAGGCCCATCTGATCGAGCACCCGGACCTCCAGCCCGACGTTCATGCTGGTCATACCCAGATTGAGGAAGAAGATGATGTGCTCGGCACCGTCCGGGGGAATGGGTCCGGGCGGCGGGACCACCTCCCAGTAGGTGAACTGCGGAGACGGTAGGAGCAATCCGCCGTCGGGTGTCGCGCGAATGGTCTCCACCATTGCGCGCATACGCGGGTAATCGAGGTAGTCGGACGCGAGGATCGGGTGCCGATGCCCGGTGTTCTGGGAGTAGAACGCCCGCTCGTCGACGATGCCGCTGCGGCCGACGGTGTCGCCCGTCGGCATCCCGGTGGTGTTGGCCGCGAACAACGCCCAGACGACGACGCCCAGCCACAGGGCGACGGCGGACACCAGGGCCGGGGTTCCGCGGCGCAGCGGGACCGGCAGCACCGACACGGGCAGGAGAAGCATGAACAGCGCGGGCAGCAGGGTGCGCCCGTGCATGAAGTCGCCACCCACGCGGATCGCATAGACCAGCGAGATCACCCCACTGACCAGCGCGAACACCACCACCGCGCGGGGAGTGCGCACACGCGCCACCCGCTCGGCCACCGTGCGGGCCGGCGTCGGCCGAGGGACGCGTCGGGACCGTCCGCGCGCGCCGACCACGAAGAGAACCGCACCCGTCGCCACGAGCACCAGCGGAACCCACAACGCATAGGGGCCGACGAGATTGCCGAGATAGGCCAGACCCTGGGACCACTTGGCGCCGCCGGCGTCCTTGGACACCGCCGTGTTGGGGTACGGGAGCCCGTAGTAGCCCATCCGCCAGATCTGATAGCCCACCGGCACCGCACCGGCCACGGCCACGACGGCGGCTCGGGCACCCCACCCGGGAGTGGCCACGAACAGCATCAGCAGCGCGAGCGCGCCGACGATGACCAACTCCGGCCGCACCATCGGCGACAGACCGCCCCAGAACGCGATGGCGAGCACCAGTCCGGTCGAGGGCCGCGCGCGCGTCCAGCGGATCATCAGCCACCACAACACGGCGATCCAGAACACGACCAGGCACGTCTCGAGCCCCGACGTCGCGAAATCGCGGGCCGGAGGCACCGCGATGTAGATCAGCGCGCCCGCCGGAAGAAGAAGGACCGCACGTCCCGCGTACAGGCGGGCGGTTCCGAGCATCGCGATCACGACGGCCGCGGTGGTGAGAACCAGCGCGATCGTGAGCACGACGTATTCCAGGCGCAGTCCGGTGAGCCACCCGAACGCGTAGACGACGTAGGTCCACGCGGCACTGGTGTTGGTCTCGACGCGTTCACCCGCGTTGAAGACCGGGCCGTTGCCGGCCAGGAGGTTGCGCACGGTCCGCAGCACGATCAGACCGTCGTCGGCGATCCACCGACGGTTCCAGGCGCCGAGGAACGTCAGCAGCGCCACCACCACGAACCCGACGATCGTGACCGGCCGGGCGTATCGCAGAAGCGTCGTCGATGCGGGCGCCGGTTCGACGCCGTGGGGTTCTGTCCGATCCTCAGGTGAGGTAGACAGCGACACCGACCACTCCGATCCACACGATGGCGAGCATCTGGAGCACCCGATCGGCCAGCGCGATCTCCTCCGGTTCCCCGGCGACTCCACCGTCGACATCGACGGCGTAACGCAGGATAGCGACCGTGAACGGAACCATCGAGATGGCGAACCAACTGCTGTCGGTCTCCGCACCCTGTTCGAACGCCCACAGGCCGTAACAGATCACGACGGCGGTGGCGCTCAGCGTCCATACGAATCGCAGGTAACCGGTGGTGTAGTTCTCCAGCGAGCGCCGGATCTTCGCGCCCGTCTTCTCGGCCAGCATCAGCTCCGCGTAGCGCTTACCCGCGGCCATGAACAGCGAACCGAACGCCATGATCAACAGGAACCACTGCGAGAGCGGAATGTCGGCCGCGACGCCACCGGCGATCGCGCGAAGCAGGAAGCCCGACGAGACGATGCAGATGTCCAGCACGGCCTGATGCTTGAGGCCGAAGCAGTAGGCGAGCTGCACCCCGATGTAGACCGCCATCACGACGGCGAGGTTCCAGTTGGCCAGGAACGACAGCGCGATCGACCCACCGAGCAGCACGACGGCCATCCCGTAGGCGAGCCCGACGGGCAGCACACCGGCGGCGATCGGTCGGAACCGCTTCGTGGGGTGCGCGCGATCGGCCTCGATGTCCATCGCGTCGTTCACGAGATAGATGCCCGACGCGGCCATGCAGAACACCAGGAACGCGAGCGCGACCGGAAGGAGGACGCCGGACTCGGCCACGGAACCGGCCGCCAGCGGAGCCGCGAGAACGAGGACGTTCTTGACCCACTGGCGGGGACGCACCGCCTTGACGATGCCGTCCGGGAGGTTCTTCGGGGGTGCGCCCAAGGGCGGGGCTTCCTCGCTCATGCTGCTCCTGCTGTCGTGGCCGTCAGTCCGAGTCGGACCGCGACGGTGTGTTCGGTGCGGACCGCGATCGACGCGGACACCGCACCCAGTGCGGCGCCGAGCACCACGTCGGACGGGTAGTGGACGCCGAGGACCAGCCGCGAGAGCATCATCGGAGCCGCGATCGCGGCGGCCACCGGTAGCGACGTCGCGCGGCCGATGAGAACCGCCGCCGCCGTGGTCGAGGTGGCGTGCGAGGACGGGAAGCTGAACCTGCTCGGCGTGCTCACCCCGATGCGGACCGCGGGGTGCGTCGGGCGTCGGCGACGGGCGATCCGCTTGACGACGATGGATGCGGCGTGCGCACCGACCGCGCCCACCGCCACGGTGGCCCACTGCTCGCGTCGTGGTGCGTCCACGACCATGCCGAATCCGCCGATGGCGATCCATCCCAGAGCGTGCTCACCGAAATGCGAGAGTCCGCGGGCCGCGGGCACCGCTCCGGGCAGGGAGCCGACGCTGTCCTGGATCGCGACCAGGGCGCGGACCTCCGCCGGCCTCTTCTCGCCGTCGGTTCGGGTGCCGCCGTCAGTTCGGATACTGGAAGACACGTTCCCACCGCTCCTTGCTCGTCAGTTCCGGAACCGCGTCCCGGTAGCGCTGCGACAGTTCCCCGAAGCGCTGGGCCAGTTCGCGTCGTAGGACGATCGCGTCCTTGCCCAGCTGCGCGGCGATCGTGCGGTCCCGCTTGCGGTAGACCACCCCGCGACCGTCGGCCGTGGTGACGGTGACCCCGTCGACCTGCGAGAGGAGGAACCACCGCGCGTCGATGGTGGGCACGTTCAACTGCGGACGGTCGTGATGATCGGTGCCGGGCTCGGACAGGTTGTGCGCCAGACCCTTCGCCAGGCGGCGCACCTGAGCGAGCTTGCCGAGGGGCAGGTCGACGGCCGGAACGTCCGCCCCGCTGGCGACGGGGAGCACCGTCGAGGACGGGAGCACCACCGCGTCGGGATAGTCCTTGCGGGCCCGGTGCACGGTGGGCAGCGCGGAGGGCAGGAGGTCGAACAGGCCCTCCGGTCCGGCGAGGAAGTCCCGAATGGCCATGTTCTGGATCGCGACCGTCGAGTATTCGAGGCACAACAGGTGCTTGGCCGTGGCCTTCACCGTGCTCGCGAGGAGTCCACGCAGGGATCCGGGGCTGTGCAACGCGGCGACCACCAACCGATTGCGCAGGTGGAAGTACGCCTGCCAGTCGATCGCGTCGTCCTTGTCGCTCCAGGCCATGTGCCAGATCGCCGCGCCCGGGAGGGTCACCGTGGGGAAGCCGGCGGCGCGGGCGCGAAGGCCGTACTCGGCGTCGTCCCACTTGATGAACAACGGCAGCGGTTGGCCGATGGTCTCCGCGACCACGCGCGGGATCATGCACATCCACCAACCGTTGTAGTCCACGTCGATGCGGCGGTGCAGCAGCTTCGATTCACGCAGCGACTTCTCCGAGAAATCGTGGTCGTACTCCACGTTCTTCGCTGCGCCCCACATGAACGTCCCGGGGTCGATCTTCTCGCCCATCACGTGAAGATGGCTGCGCGCCTGCAGGTTCAACATCTGACCGCCGACCAGCGTCGGAGTCTTCGCGAACCGCGACATCGCCAGTGCGCGCAGAATCGAGTCCGGTTCGATCTCGATGTCGTCGTCCATGAACAGGATGTGCTCGCACGAGGTGGTGGTCAGCGCCTCGTACATGATGCGGCTGTATCCGCCGGATCCGCCGAGGTTGGCCTGATCGTGCACCGCCAGTCGATCGCCGAATTCGGCGGCGACCTCGGTGAATCCGGGCTCGTCTCGAACCTTGCGGGTTCCCTGGTCCGGCACGATGACGGCGTCGACGACACCCGCCACCAACGGGTCCGACGCGATGGCCGTGAGGGCCTTCACGCAGTCCGTCGGGCGGTTGAACGTGGGGATGCCCACCGCCACGGATGCACTTCCCGGCGCGTCGATCGGGGCGTACCAGCCCGCGGCGGTCAGCTCGGTCTCGGTGTCGGTGGTGACGTCGAACCAGATCCATCCGCCGTCCTCGAACGGACCCAGATCGATCGTGAACTCCAGCGGCGCGTCGGGCTCGTTGTCCTTGCCCTGCACGTGCATTCGCGAGCCGTCGGCCTTGGACCGGTAGACGTCGACGCGGCACGAACCGGTGACCTCGACGCGGAGAACGACGGCGTCGAGAATGCTGTAACGGCGCCAGTAACTCGCCGGGAACGCGTTGAAGTAACTGCCGAACGACACCTCGGACTCGGCACCGATCGTCACCGACGTTCGTGACGTCGAATGAGCGCGACGCGGATTGGTGCTCGACTCGTCCGTGTAGAGGGTGCGCACGTCCAGGGGCTCACCGGCCCGAGGTAGGAGGATGCGAGCGAGGAGGGCCTTGCCGAGCAACGTAGTGCCGGTGTCGAGCCCGTCGGCCTCGTGGCCGTCGTCGCGTTCGGAGTCGAGCAGGTGGCGGGCGCTCACGCCGAATCACCCAGCGGGGCACCCGTCTCGAAGTGCGGGCGGAGTGTGTTCTCGTACGCGGTGAGCGCGCTCGCGATGGCCATGTGCATGTCGAGGTACTGATACGTGCCCAGACGGCCGCCGAAGAGCACGTTGTTCTCGGCGCTCTCCCGCTTCGCGCGCTCGCGGTACGCCGTCAGCTTGCTGCGATCGTCGGGGGTGTTGATGGGGTAGTACGGCTCGTCGCCGGACTCGGCGAACCGGGAGTACTCGCGCATGATGACGGTCTTGTCCGCCGGGTACTCGCGCTCGGGGTGGAAGTGGCGGAACTCGTGGATCCGGGTGAAGGGAACGTCCGCGTCGTTGTAGTTCATGACGGGGGTGCCCTGGTAGTCGCCGGTGTCGAGGACCTCGGTCTCGAAGTCGAGGGTTCGCCAACCCAGCTCGCCCTCGCTGTAGTCGAAGTAGCGGTCCAGCGGGCCCGTGTAGACGACGGGCGCGTCGGGACTCTCCGCGCGCAACTCGTCACGAACGTCGAACCAATCGGTGTCCAGGCGCACCTCGATGAGTTCGTTCTTCGCCATGTTCTCGAGCCACGCGGTGTACCCGTCGACGGGGAGACCCTCGTGCGCATCGTTGAAGTAGCGGTTGTCGAACGTGTACCGGACGGGTAGTCGCGCGATGTTGCTCGCGGGCAGATCCTTGGGGTCGGTCTGCCACTGCTTGGCGGTGTAGTCGCGGACGAACGCCTCGTACAGCGGGCGGCCGATCAGGGCGATGCCCTTCTCCTCGAGGTTCGACGCGTCGTCGACGGAGATCTCGCTGGACTGCTCCTCGATGAGCTTGCGCGCCTCGTCCGGGGTGAAGTAACGGCCGAAGAACTGCGACACCAGACCGAGTCCCATCGGGAACTGGTACGCCTGCCCCTTGTGCAGCGCGTACACGCGGTGCTGGTAGCCGGTGAAGTCGGTGAACCGGTTGACGTACTCCCACACCTTCTCGTTGGACGTGTGGAAGAGGTGCGCACCGTACTTGTGGACCTCGATGCCCGTCTGCGGCTCCGGCTCGGAGTAGGCGTTGCCGCCGATGTGCGAGCGCCGGTCCAGAACGAGGACTCGTTTGCCCAGTTCCGCGGCGCTGCGCTCGGCGACGGTGAGGCCGTAGAAACCGGACCCCACGACGATCAGATCGAAACGGCCTCGCGAAGAATCAGTCACGGGTGACCAGGGTATCCGACGCGGTGTAGTTGTCCCGCAATGCGCGGTGCGGGGACGTCCGGGGCGCGCCGGGTGGCGGTCGACGGCCGCCCGGCCGGAGTGAGGGTGCCGTTCGGTCCGTCTCGCGACATCAGGGTGCCCCTGACTCACGGTCAGCAGCCGCCCGACCGGAGTGAGGGTGCCGTTCGGTCCGTCTCGCGACATCAGGGTGCCCCTGACTCGAAAATCGAACGCATGGCCGAACCCTCTAGTAGAGGTTGAGCCTTAAGGGCTTGTGTGGTTACTGTGGCTCATGTTGCGCATCAATGATCACATGAGTCACACCTGCCTCATGAGCACCTGACCGCGCCTCACACCGATCAGGGGAGAACAACTTTGCACCGTCGACCGAAGCCATCGTTGATCCTGGGCGTCGTCGCCGCGCTCGCCGTCACGAGTCCGCTCGCCGTCTACGCCGTCCACGACGGCATGACCGACGTGCGCGCGACAACCGATGCCACGAATGTCGTTCCCACCGAGATCGCGCAGCTCGCGCTCTCCAATGCGCCCGACATCGTCATTCCGCTCAAGGAGCTCACCGGCCTCGACCTGCCGGACCTCGACATCGGCTCGCTCCGCGACATCCAGCTGCCGCCGGGCATCGTTCTTCCCGCCATTCCGGGTCTGACCACGCCGTCCACTCCCGACGCCCGCGCCGTCGTCCCGCTCGCGCCCGAGGACGTCGCCGCGCCCGGCGAGGTCGTCGACCCCGAGAGCATCGTCGCCCCCGGCGACCCGGTCGACCCGAGCATGGTGGCCGGCGCCGTCGTGAAGGAGGTCTCCCAGGAGACCCCCTTCTCCATGGTCGCGCTCAAGGCCGACGACTTCGGGACCGCCGCGGCTCAGATCCGCGCGCAGCTCGAGGACGGTTCCTGGGGACCGTGGAACGAGGCCCAGCCGCTCGACACGGGCCGCGCCGACGGTGACATCCCCACCCCCGCGGTGGGTACCGAACCGATCTACGTCGGTCAGACCCAGCGTGTGCAGTTCCTGCTGACCCCGACCGTCCCCGTCGGACCGGCGTCCAACCCGGCGGATCCCGCCTTCCCCGAGGTTCCGGCCCCCGCCCCCGAAACCCCCGCGGCACCGGCACCCGCCCCGGCCGAGGCCCCCGAGGCACAGGCACCGGCCGCCGAACTCGGCTACGTCCCCGCGTCGTCGCAGCGCCCGCTGCGCGCCCAGCCCATGGGTGCCACGATGGCCGACACCACCGCCGTCCTCATCACCCCCGGAGTCTCCGAGGCCGACGCGCGCCTCGGTGACATCGCGACGACCGTGGCCGGAAGCGGTCCCGCCGTCATCAGCCGCGCCCAGTGGGGTGCGGACGAGTCGCAGCGCTGCGGAAGCCCCCGCTACAGCAACTCGCTCGGCGCGGCCACGCTGCACCACACCGCGGGCAGCAACAACTACACCCGGCAGGAGTCGGCCGGCATCGTCCGCGCGATCTACGCCTACCACGCCCGCACACTGGGTTGGTGCGACGTCGGCTACAACGTGCTCGTCGACAAGTACGGCCAGATCTTCGAGGGCCGTTCGGGTGGACTCGACCGCAACGTCGACGGTGCTCACACGGGTGGCTTCAACCAGAACACGATGGGCATCGCGCTGATGGGTGACTACAGCTCGACCCAGCCGTCACAGGAGTCCGTGGACGCCGTCGGCAAGTACCTCGGCTGGCGTCTGGGCAAGGCGGGACTCGATCCCCTCGGATCCACCGTCATGTACTCGGAGGGCACGCAGTACACCTTCGTTCCTCGCGGCAACGCGGTGACGCTGCCGGTGATCTTCGCGCACCGCGACGTCGGCAACACCGAGTGCCCGGGTGACGCGGCCTACGCCAAGCTGTCCGAGATCCGCACGATCGCCGCGGCGAACCTCGGCGGAACCCCGGCCCCGGCCCCCGCCGCGCCCGACGCCACGGATCCCTTCGTCGGCACGCCCGCCGTTCCCGCACCCCCGACGGTCGACGCCGCCGCACCGCGGCCGCAGACCCTGACCGGCCTGGTCTCGGAGCTGTTGCAGATGGGCGTTCAGGACCCGATCGTGCAGAAGTACCTGGCCGAGGGTGGAGAGAGCGGACGCCTCGGCGCGGCCCTGACCGGGATCCTTCCGGTGGCCGAGGGCATGAATCGAGCCGACTTCGTCAACGGATCGATCTACACCACGCCCGGAGGCCAGGTGGTCACCGTGCTCGGCGAGATCTTCAAGCAGTTCGTCGCGATGGGCTCGGAGTCGAGTTCGCTCGGCCTCCCCACCAGTGACGAGTACCGGATCCCTGGCGGGTGGCAGTCCGACTTCCAGAACGGTTCGCTGGTCTTCGACGAGGTGACCGGCATCGTCACCACAGTGATCCAGACCTTCGTCGACACCTACCAGTCGGAGATGAACGCCGGCGCACCGGTGAACGAGCAACTGGTTCCGGCTCCGTAGGGGTCGATCCACAGCACCACCGCGGGGAGGGTCCGATCACGGACCCTCCCCGCGAGTGTGTATCAGCTCCACCATCTTTCGAGCACGCGGGCGACGCCGTCGTCCGCGTTGCTCGTGGTGATCTCGTCGGCGACGCCCTTCGCGTCGGGATGGGCGTTGGCCATCGCCACGCCGTGCCCGACGGCTGCGAGCATCGGAATGTCGTTGGGCATGTCACCGAAGGCGATCATCTCCGACGCGGAGATGCCCAGCCTTTCCCCCACCGTCATCAGTCCCGACGCCTTGCTCACCCCGGGTGAGGAGAGTTCGACCAGTCCGTTGTCGGTGGAGTAGGTGACGTCGGCGAGTCCGTTCACGTGCGGAGCCAATGCGGCCGCGATGGCGCCGCTCGTCATCCGCGAGCACCGGATCAACAGCTTGACCGCCGGTGCCGAGAGCACCTCGTCCTCGGAGGTCTCGGTGTTGTCCGGGTTGAGCCACGCGTGCTCGTATCCGGGGGAACTGACGAACTGTGGGGTCGCCGCGTCGTGCGCGCTCTCCCCCACCCGCTCGACCGCGAGACCCGCACCGTCGAGAACACGCAGGGCGACCGCGGCGAGTTCGGCGAGGACGTCGACACTGAGGGTGCTGGCGGAGACGATGCGGTCCGACTCGCTGTCGTAGATGACGGCACCGTTGGCGCACACCGCCATCGGAGCGAATCCGAGCTGCTCGACGATCGGTGAGATCCACCGCGGCGGCCGGCCGGTGGACAGAACGAAGGTGGCCCCCGCGGCCACGACGGCGTGGACCGCGGCCTTGGTCCGAGGTGTCACGGTCTCGTGCGGATCGATCAACGTGCCGTCGACGTCGGACGCGACGAGGCGCGGGGTCGGCTGGATCGGCGGGTCCTGTTGCATGATTCGAGTCTGCCCGACGGCAGGTCGGAGCGTCGGCACCGGTCCCGACGGGCGTGACCGCCGACTAGGGTCGTTCCGCGTGGCCCACCTTCAGCTGACCGACGTCGACTACGTCCTTCCCGACGGTCGACAACTGCTCGACGGAGTCGGCTTCCGCATCGGCGACGGCGCGAAGGCCGCGCTGATCGGCCCCAACGGGACCGGAAAGACGACCGTGATGGGCATCGCCGCGGGGGACCTCTCGCCCGAGGAGGGCAACGTCGCCCGGTCCGGGACGCTCGCGGTCATGCGACAGTTCGTCGGGTCCGTGCGGGACGGATCGACGGTCCGAGATCTGCTGCTCTCCGTCTGCGCACCGGAGATCCGCGCCGCGGCACGCGCCCTCGACGAGGCCGAGAACGCGATGATCGAACGCGACGACGAGAAGTCTCAGCTCGATTACGCTGCGGCGCTGTCGGATTGGGGCGACGCCGGTGGTTACGATCTCGAGCCGTTCTGGGACACGGTGACGACGGCGGCCATGGGCGTGGACTTCGATCGCGCCAAGTGGCGGGCCGCGTCGTCGCTCAGCGGCGGCGAGCAGAAGCGACTGGTGCTCGAGGCTCTCTTCGCCGGCAGTGCCGATCTGCTGCTGCTCGACGAGCCCGACAACTACCTGGACGTCCCGGGCAAGCGGTGGCTCGAGGCCACCATCGCGGCGTCGCCCAAGACCGTGCTGTTCATCAGCCACGACCGGGAGCTGCTGGCCAACGCCGCGGACCGCATCGTGACGCTGGAACCGGGAGCCAACGGGGCATCGGCGTGGGTGCACGGCGGTGGATTCGGCACGTACGCCCGGGCCCGCGAGGACCGGAACGCTCGGCTCGACGAACTCCGACGACGCTGGGACGAGGAGCGAGAGAAGTTGCAGGCGTTGGTGTTACGGCTGCGCGAGAAGGCGAAGTTCAACGACGGGGTGGCCGCGAGGTACCACGCCGCCCAGACCCGGTTGGCGAAGTTCGAGGAGGCCGGTCCACCCGAGGCGGTGCCGCTGCGGCAGCAGGTCGGTGTCCGGCTGCACGGTGGCCGCACGGCCAAACGCGCGCTGGTGTGCACGTCGCTCGAACTGATCGGGTTGATGGCGCCGTTCGACACGGAGATCTGGTTCGGTGATCGGGTGGCCGTTCTCGGTGCCAACGGGTCCGGCAAGTCCCACTTCCTGCGTCTCGTCGCCGGCGGGGGCAGTGATCCGGAGGAGGAGCACCGCCCGGTTCTCGAACTCGCGCTCGAACCCGTGCCGCACACCGGCACGGCCGTTCTCGGTGCGCGCGTACGCCCCGGCCTGTTCGCCCAGACCCACACCCGCCCGGACCTCGCGGGACGAACCCTCCTCGACATCCTGCACGTCGGCGACGAGCACCGCAGCGGCATGGGCCGCGAGGGTGCATCGCGCGCGCTCGACCGCTACGGCCTGTCCACCCGCGCGGAACAGCGCTACGACGATCTGTCCGGCGGACAGCAGGCGCGCCTGCAGATCCTGCTGCTCGAACTGTCCGGCGCCACCATGCTCCTGCTCGACGAGCCCACCGACAACCTCGATCTCGACTCGGCCGACTCGCTTCAGGATGCCATCGCCCAGTTCGAGGGCACCGTGATCGCGGTGACCCACGACCGGTGGTTCGCCCGGAGTTTCGATCGCTTCCTGGTGTTCGGATCGGACGGCCGCGTCCAGGAAGCGTCGGAGCCGGTGTGGGACGAGAAACGGGTCGACCGAGTGCGGTGACGCGCTACGTCGGCACCGAACCGACCGGGCGGCGGAGATTGCTCGAGTGTTGTCGCCGCAAGCGCGCTCCGATCCGCCCACACAGGACATAGGGTGCACGACACAGGGGTCCTGTTGGGGGACAGCACAACGAAAGGCACCCGTATGGAGATGTTGGAGCCCGCGTACGGCACCACCTATCTGCTCACCGTCGCCGCCGTCGCGGTCGCGGTTCTGCTCCTCCTCATCATGAAGGTGAAGCTGCACGCCTTCCCGTCGCTCGTGCTGGTCTCGCTGATCACCGCGGTCGCCGCCGGTATCCCCCTCGCCGACGTTCCGGACACGCTGCTCTCCGGCTTCTCGAGCACCCTCGGATCCGTCGCACTGCTCGTCGCGTTCGGCGTCATGCTCGGCCGACTGCTCGAAACCACCGGTGGTGCACAAGTACTCGCGGACACCCTCATCAACCGCTTCGGAGAGAAGCGAGCGCCGCTCGCTCTCGGTGTCGCGGCTCTGATCTTCGGTTTCCCATCTTCTTCGACGCCGGCCTCGTGGTGTTCCTGCCGATCATCTTCAGCGTCGCCCGACGCTTCGGCGGTTCGATCCTGCTCTACGGTCTGCCCACCGCCGGCGCGTTCGCGGCCATGCACGCCATCGTTCCCCCGCACCCCGGCCCCGTCGCCGCGACGGATCTGATGGGCGGTGACATCGGACTGACTCTGGTGGTCGGTCTGCCCATCGCCGTGCTGGGCTGGTTCATCGGCGCGTACCTCGTGGGTACCGCACTCGGGCGGCGGGTCATGGCCAGCGCCGCCGATCTCTTCACCTCCGACAAGGATCCGAACGCGGAACCGGTGGCGCCGCCGAAGTTCGCCACCGTGCTCACCCTGCTGCTGTTCCCGCTGGTGCTGATCTCCCTGAACACCGTGGTTTCCACGCTGCAGACCGCGGGAACCGTCGACGAGGACGCGGCCTGGGCCGACACGATGATCCTGATCGGGCAGACCCCGGTGGCGCTGCTGCTGACCCTGCTGTTGGCCATCGTGTTGCTGTCCCCCGGCCGCTTCACCATCGCCGGTGCCAGCAAGCACATGGACGATGCGCTGGGACCGATCTGCGCGATCATCCTCATCACCGGCGCCGGTGGCATGTTCGGCGGCGTGCTGCGGGCCAGCGGCATCGGCCAGTCGCTCACCGAATCGCTCTCCGGGCTGGGCTTCTCGCTCATCGTGCAGGCCTTCCTGATCGCCACCGCGTTGCGCGTCGCTCAGGGGTCGGCCACCGTCGCTCTCACCACCACCGCCGGCCTCGTGTCGGCGCAGGTGGTCGAGCTGGGGCTCGGCAACTTCGACATCGCGTTGCTGGTGTTCGCCATCGCGGCCGGCGCGACCGTTCTCTCGCACGTCAACGACTCCGGCTTCTGGTTGGTCAGCCGGTTCTTCGGAATGGACGTCAAGACCACGCTCAAGACGTGGACGGTCATGGAGACCACCCTGGGCCTGGCCGTCTTCGCTCTGGCGTCCGTCCTGTGGGTAGTGTTCTGACGTGGGTTATCGACTGGAAGAGCCGCCCCGTCACATCGTCGTGATGGGGGTGTCCGGCACCGGCAAGTCGACCATCGGCCGGGCCCTCGCCGACCGGATGGACTACTACACGTTCGTCGAGGGCGACAGCTATCACCCGGCCGCGAACGTGCAGAAGATGTCGGCCGGTACCCCCCTCACCGACGAGGACCGCAAACCGTGGCTCGAGGCGCTCGCCGACGAGATCCGCCGGCTCGACGCCGCCGGGCAGCGCTCGGTGACCGCGTGTTCGGCGTTGCGGCACGTGTACCGCGACTGGCTCCGCACCGGGTACGACGGTTTGTTCTTCGTCCACCTGCAGTCCGATTTCGACACCTTGCGTGAGCGCATGGAACGTCGACAGCACTTCATGCCGCCCTCGTTGCTGCAGTCGCAGTTCGACACACTCGAGGATCTGGGCCCGGACGAACTCGGTGCCGGGGTCGAGGACGTCCCGGGAGTCGACATCGTGCTTCGTTCTGCCCTCAAGGCCATCGGCGCAACGGACTGACCGTCGGCTCATCCGTCGTATGCACGGCGCCGAATGCTTCGCGAGTGCATCTACTCGGGCTCCGGACCGCGGAGTCCGATCACTGTGCACGAACGGAGTGATACACGTGCCCATCGCAGCAGTCGATTACAACCACGTCCGCCTGACGGTCACCGACATCGAGAAGTCACGCGCCTTCTACGATTCGGTGTTCGGCTTCGACGTCGCCTTCGAACTCCCGCCGAACCCGGACGAGGAGACGAAGCAGGCTCTGTCCTTCCTGTTCGGCGGCGTCATCTACAAGTTCGGCGGCGGCCTCCTCGGCCTGCGGCCGGTGTCCTCCGACGCGTTCCACGAGGACCGCACCGGCCTCGATCACCTCAGCTTCACCGTCGCGAGTCTTCAGGACCTGCACGACGCGGCGAAGGTCCTCGACGACCTCGGCGTCGCGCACGAGGGCGTCAAGGACCTCGGGGACGCCGGCATGGCCATCCTCGAGTTCCGCGACCCGGACAACATCGCCCTCGAGATCGCAGGCCCCAACACGTAGGTCGCACACAGCACGTCACGGACGCCGAACGCCCCGCATCGCAGAGGGATGCGGGGCGTTCGTGTGGGTTCAGCCCCCGGTGTTCTTCCGGGCGTCGCGTTCGGCCCGCGCGGCCAGGCGAGCCTCGACGTCGGCCGCGTCCAGACGGTCCGCCTCCTCGAGCGTCGGGGCACTGCCACCCAGTCGGGCCGGCACCCAGTACTCCCCGGCGGGGTGGTCGTAACCCTTCTGAAGACCGTCGAGCATGGTGCGCATGGTCTCCCGCAGGTGCGCGGTGAGCTCGGCCGGTTCCATCGTCGGCGCGATGGGGGTTCCGACCGCGATCGCGATCGGAGTGTTGGTGCGCCCCAGTCGCTTCGGAAACCCCTTCGTCCACACGCGCTGAGCACCCCAGATCACCACGGGGACGATCGGTACGTCGGCCTCGATGGCCATGCGCGCGGCGCCGGTCTTGAACTCCTTGATCTCGAAGCTCCGACTGATCGTCGCCTCGGGGTACACCCCGACCAACTCACCACGGGACAGCGCGTCGACCGCGGCGCGGTACGACTCGGCTCCCGCGCCGCGTGCGCTGCGATCGACCGGAATGTGCTTGAGCGCCCGCATGATCGGACCCGACTTCGGGTTGTCGAACACGTCCTTCTTCGCCATGAACCGGATGTAGCGCTTGTGCTTGCGCGCGGGCAGTCCGGCGTAGGTGAAGTCGAGGTAGCCGGTGTGGTTGACCGCGATCACCGCGCCCCCGTGCGCCGGAATGTTCTCCGCGCCCGTCACGTCGAACTTCAGGCCCTGGGCCGCGAAGACGGTGCGGGCGATGCCGATGACGGTGCGATAGACAGGTTCCACACGTGCACAGTAGCGGTAGCGCTACCGGGGATCAGCGATCCGCACGACCATCTTGCCGGTGTTCTCCCCACGGAGCATGCCCAGGAAGGCGTCGACGGTGTTCTCGATGCCGTCGACCACGGTCTCGTCGAACGTGACGCGGCCGTCGGCCAGCCAGCCGGACATGTCCCGCACGAAGTCCGGGAAACGGTGCGAGAAGTTGCCGACGGTGAAGCCGCGCATCGTCAGTCCGCGCGTGACCATGTTGGACATGTTGTCCGGGCCCGGTGTCCGCTCGGTGCTGTTGTAGAGCGAGATCGCGCCGCACAGCGCGGCCCGCCCGCCGTCGTTGAAGGAGGACAGGGCGGCCTCGAGGTGATCCCCGCCGACGTTGTCGAAGTACACGTCGATGCCGTCGGGCGCGGCCGTACGCAGCTGCTCGCGCACCGGAGCCTGCTTGTAGTCGAAGGCGGCGTCGAAACCGTAACGGCCGGTGAGCACGTCGACCTTGGCCGCGGATCCCGCCGAGCCGACGACGCGGCCCGCGCCGAGGATCCGAGCGATCTGGCCGACCGCACTGCCCACGGCGCCCGCGGCGCCGGAGACGAACACGGTGTCGCCCTCCTTCATCTGTGCGACGTCCTGCAGCCCGACGTAGGCCGTCAGGGCCGTCATGCCCAGGATGCCGAGGTAGGCGGAGGATTCGATGCCGTCGAGTTCCTGCACCACGCGGAAGCCCGCGGCGTCCTCCTGCACCACGTCGCGCCAGCCGTACTGGTGCACGACGACGTCGCCGACGGCGTGCGCGTCGGAGCGGCTCTCGACGACGCGGCCGACGGCTCCGCCGGTCATGGTCTCGTTCAACTGGAAGGGCGGGACGTAGGACTCGACGTCGTTCATCCGGCCGCGCATGTACGGGTCGACCGAGAGGAACTCGTTCACGACGCGAACCTGGCCCGCGCCGAGTTCGGGCAGATCGACGGTCACCGAACGGAAGTTCTCGGCCGTCGGCCACCCCGTGGGCCGGGAGACCAGTTGGATCTGCGTGCTCTTCATCGTGTGCGACTCCTTTGTGGATCGATCGGTTCATTACTCTTGTTCACGACTATACTGGACCGAACGATTCACGACGAGAGGAGGCGGACGATGGGTCGACGTCAGGCGTACGACACCTCCGCGGCGGTCGCATCGGCACGGGACGTGTTCTGGGACCGCGGATACGACGGTGCGTCCCTCCCCGACCTCGAGCGCGCCACGGGCCTGAGCCGATCGAGCCTCTACCACGCCTTCTCCAGCAAGAGAGGCCTGTTCGACGCGGCCGTCCAGGACTACCTCGACACCGTCGTCGCACCCCGGCTGGCCGTGCTGACCGGCGACGACGGGATCGACGCGTACTTCGCCGCGCTCGCCGCCGACCTCCCGGCGAACGGCCGTGCAGCACGGCGCGGCTGCCTTCTGGTGAACACGGCCGCCGGGGCCGCGGCGCACGACGACGCCCTCGCCGCCGTGGTCAACGAGTACCGCCGCACGCTGACCGACACCATGCGCGACTCACTGGTCGCACGCGGCGTCGACGACGCGGAGAATCGGGCCCGCGTGCTCGTCACCATGAGCGTCGGCGCGCTGCTGCAGGCCCGCGTGGACCGCTCCGAGGCCCTGGCGATCATCGAGTCCGCGCGGGCGCTGGCCGCGTCGTGGCCGAGTGGCACCGCGTCAGCTCGCGGGCGGGTCGCCGACGGCGCGGTCCCGCGCGATCACCGCCGGGATCAGCAGTAGCGTCGCCACCGCCAGCCCCGCGGTGGCCACGACGGGCGTGGGCCCCCACGCGAACCAGGCGATCAGAACCAGCGCACCGAGCTCGGCCACGAATCCCGATACCGACATCACGGTCGCTCGCGACGAGCCGGTGATCGAGTCCTGCAGCGTCGCCTCGGCCACCACCGCCAGATTCCACAGCACGCCCAGGGCCACCGACAGTGCGGCGAACGCGGCGACGACGCCGACGAACGGCACGACTCCCATCGCGACGGCCGCGACGAGAAGGGCCGTCGACGCCGTCCGCGTCGACATTCCCACGGTGCGGCCGGCCAGCGCAGCACCGACCATCTGTCCGACGGCGGGAAGAACCAGCAGCAACGGCACCTGCACCACGGTCGCCCCCAGATCGTCGGCGACCAGCGGGGTGTACTCGTCGACCGCGAGGACCCCGGCCAGAGCCGCGACGACGATCACCGCTCGCACCACCGGCCGGGACCGAGCGGCTTCGGCGACCCCCGCGGTCAGGATCGCCCGATAGCTCGCCGCCTCCTCCTCCTCCGCGTCCTCCGTTCGGGGCGGGTCCGGAAACCCTGCGGCCAGAACGGCCTGCACGACGGCCGTACCCACGCTGAACCAGCCGAGGGGCTCGATCGACCCGCCGGTGATCACCAGCATCGGGGCGGCGACGCCGTACGCGAGGAGCGTCGTCAGCATCGAGGCCGACTCCGCGAACCCCATCACGCGGGCGTACGACGACGCTCGACCCTCGCGAGCCAACTCGTCGTACATCAGGGCCTGGAACGTTCCCGACTGCAGGGCCGTGCTCAGACCCCACAGCACGAATCCGGCCGCGAACCCCCAGTAGGTGGGCGCGACGATCCAGACGGTGAACGCGGCCCCGGTGAGCACCGCGGCGATCACCAGCAGCAGTCGGCGCGACACCGCGTCCGCCACCGCGCCGGACGGAATCTCCACCACGAAGGTCACGACGGACCAGATCGCCAACAACGACGAGATCTGCGCGACGGACAGTCCGCTCTCACGGAAGAACAGCACGTAGACCGCGTAGAGCGGCATGAACTCACCCGCCGCCGAGTAGGCGACCGCGCGGGCGTCGAGGGGCGGAATGCGTCGTCAAGACATGCCGTGGATGCTACGACGTCGGACGCGGTGGCGCCAGGAAAAATGAGTACCGTCGAACGGGTGGACATCGATCGCTGGCGCAGCCGACTACCCGTGAAACGAGCGTCCGACGGCGAGATCGTGGGCTGGACCGTCTCCGACCGAGCCCTCGACGACGGGGAGCTGGTCGACGCGGTGAACCCCGTCGGTCACGTCGTCGCGGCCGACGTCACCCTGGACGAGGCCGTCGACATCCTCGAAGCTCGTGGGCTCGCGTCGCTGTCCGTGCCGTACTGGGCGCTCGCGCCGTTGCCGATCGTCAGTGAGCAGAAACTGGACCGGCCGGCTTCCGACTGGCGCTGGCGACGCATGACGATGACCCAACTCGACGACACGCGGGTGTGGATTCGGCCGGCATACCCCGCCTACGCGGAGCGCATGGTGGAGATCGCACTGGCCCTTCCGGCGGACGACGTGCTCGTGAGAGAGCCACCCACGACGGACGAGTAGTCGGCGATACCCGCCGCGCGCCGCAGTTCCTCCCATGCCTCGATCAGATGGACGCGGTACCGATCGGAGTCCGGGAACAGGTTCGGATCACACGTGACGTTGATCGTGGCGGTGTCGGCCAGCGTGTCGACGACGTGCGCGAGACCCAGGAACGCCTCCAGGGTGACCACGGCGAACCCGGACGTGCCGCGGGCGTTGCCGAGTTTCCAGTCGCCGGGCCCCATGAACACGTTGGACACGCTGGTCTGCAACGGGAAGGCCTGGTTCGCGTTCTGAACTCGCTTCAGAACCTGCAGAACCCCGCGGAACACGAACCCCGGCACCGTGGCCAGAACGGTGCCGATCCGGCGGTTTCCCACACTGGTGCCGGCCTTGATGGAGCGAAATCGGCTCCGAAACCGGGCCGCTCTCCCGGTTACCGTCCGAAAGGTCCGATTCAGGCCGGGGGCGCCAACACGTCCGTCCCCACGAACGGCACCAACGCCTCGGGGATCCGCACGCTGCCGTCGGGCTGCTGGTGATTCTCGAGGATGGCGGAGATCCAGCGCGTCGTCGCCAGAGTTCCGTTCAGCGTCGCGGCGGTCTGCGGCTTGCCGGACTCGTCGCGGTACCGCACGTTCAACCGTCGGGCCTGGAAGGTGGTGCAGTTCGAGGTGGAGGTGAGTTCGCGGTACGTGTTCTGGGTGGGCAGCCACGCTTCGCAGTCGAACTTGCGCGCGGCCGAGGACCCCAGGTCGCCGCCCGCGGTGTCGATCACCCGGTACGGGACCTCGATCGCGGCGAGCATCTCCTTCTCCCAGCCCAGCAGGCGCTGATGCTCGGCGTCGGCGTCCTCCGGTCGGCAGTAGACGAACATCTCGACCTTGTCGAACTGGTGGACTCGGATGATCCCTCGGGTGTCCTTGCCGTAGCTGCCGGCCTCGCGGCGGAAGCACGTGGACCAGCCCGCGTACCGCTTCGGGCCGTCGTTGAGCTCCAGGATCTCGCCCGAATGGTAGCCCGCGAGTGGGACTTCCGACGTTCCGACGAGGTACAGATCGTCGTCGTCCAGGTGGTAGATCTCGGCCGCGTGCGCACCGAGGAAACCGGTTCCCGCCATGATCTCCGGCCGCACGAGCACCGGCGGGATGACCATGGTGAAGCCGTTCTTCACGGCCTTCTGCGCAGCCATCTGCAGCAACCCCAGCTGCAGGAGAGCGCCGTGACCGGTGAGGAAGTAGAAGCGGGCGCCGGAGACCTTCGCACCGCGTTCCATGTCGATGATCCCGAGCGCCTCGCCGAGTTCCAGATGATCCTTGGGATCGGCGATGTCGGGGATCTCGCCCACGGTCTCGAGGGTGACGAAGTCCTGCTCTCCGCCCGCGGGCGCCCCGTCCTGAACCAGGTTGGAGATGGCGCGGTGGGCGACGTCGAGATCGGCGTCGGCGGCACTCTGGCCCGCCTCCGCCTCCTTGACGCGGGCGGCCAACTCGGAGGCACCCGCGAGGAGAGCCTGTCGCTCGTCCGGAGCGGCCTTGCCTACCTTCTTGCCCAACGCCTTCTGCTCGGCGCGGAGGTTGTCCGCGGCGAGCACCGCGGCGCGGCGACGCGAGTCGGCCTCGATCAACGCGTCGACCAGGGCCGGATCCTCACCCCTGGTGCGCTGCGACTGGCGGACGGCGTCGGGATCTTCGCGGACGAATCTGAGGTCGATCACGGGAAGTCACCCTACTGCGGTGACCGAGTCCGGATCCACGCCGCTACGCGCCGAGGATGCCGAGATAGTCCTCGCGGCCGAACATTCGCGCCGCGTCGACGGCCGTGGGGTGACCGCCGAGAGGATTCGCCCCGGCCTCCACGAGCGCTCGCACCACCTCGTCCTCGCCCTTGAACACGGCGCCGGCGATGGGGGTCTGACCCTTGTCGTTGACCTTGTCCACGTCGGCGCCCCGGCGGACCAGCGCCGTCACCGCCTCGGCGTGCCCGTGATAGGCCGCGAGCATCACCAGGGTGTCGCCGGAATCGTTGGCCAGATCGACGGGGACGCCCGCGTCGACGTACGCCCCCAGCGAATCCGCGTCACCGGCACGAGCCATCGCGAACAGACGGGTGGCCAACTCCTGGACGTCCGCCTCGGCAGAATCGGTCCCGGCCGACGGTGCCGGTCCGTCGTCGTGCGGCTGGGGACTCGTCGGACCACTCATACCCACAGAACTTACCGGCAGGCATGATGGTGGGGATGTCCGAGAAGCCCGACGATCCGACCCCGAGCACGCCCGACGCGGACGTGCCCCCGGCGGATGCCGAGAATCCCGCACCCGACGCGTCCCCGACGGTCGACGACACCCTCGCCGCCACCGACTCGGCCGAGAGCACGGGCACCGGCGAAGACGACGCCACGAACACCTCCGCCGCGCCGGCGGACGGGCCCGACGACGCCCCCACGACCGAATCCGCCCGCCGCACCGTCCAGGCGTCGCGAGCACGCAAGCTGCTCGCTCTGGTCGCGATCGGAGCGATCGGTGCCGCCGGGGTCACGATCGCGGTGTCCGGCGGATTCGACCGTGCGGAGAAGGTCGCCGCACCGTCGTCGTCCTCGGCACCGGTGGCGGCGTCGGCCGTCGGCTCGTTCGACGGGGCGGGCGCAGGCGACTGTCTGCAGTGGACCCCGACGGACGATCCGGACACCGACCGACAGGACCTCGCCGTGGTGCCCTGCGCGGAACCGCACCGCTTCGAGGTCGCGGAACCGGTGGACCTGTCGCTGTATCCGACGGCGGAGTTCGGCGTCGCCGCGGCCTATCCCGATTCCGCTCGGTTCACCGCGCTGCGCGACGAGCACTGCGAGACCGCGGTGCAGGACTACACCGGCGGGAGGTTCGATCCCACGGGCAGGTACTCGATCGGCCTCATGTTCCCCAGCCAGGCCGGATGGGCCGCGGGCGAGCGCACCATCCGCTGCGGCATCCAACAGACCGGCGCCACCAGCGCTCTCCAGCTCATGACGGGCGGTGTCGCCGACCAGGACCAGTCGATGATCTGGGAGACCGGATCGTGTGTCGGCGTCGACGCCGGCGTTCCCACCGACCCCGTCGACTGCGCCGCTCCCCACGCGTTCGAGGTGGTCTCCGTCGTCGACCTCGCCGCCCAGTTCCCGGGCGGCCTCCCGTCGGTCGAGGACCAGGACGCTTTCCTGGAACCGACCTGCACGCAGGCGGCCGACGCGTATCTCGGCAGTCCCGACGCGTTGCGCAACCAGACGTTGACCCTCTTCTGGGACAACGTCGACGCGTCGAGCTGGCTCGCGGGCAGCAAGCGGGTGAGCTGCTCCATCGGCAAGGAGGTCGAGGCCGGCGGCTTCGCCTCCATCGTCGGCAGTGCTCGCGGGGAGATCACCATCGACGGTGCACCGCCCGTTCCGCCGCCCGCGATTCCCGACGGCCGAAGCCTCCCGACTCCGCTGCCCGGTGCCGCGCCGATTCCCGGGAACTGACGTGTCGGTCTCGATGTCGGAGTCCGAGTTCGACGCCGCGGTCGGTGACGCGCTCGACTCCTTGCCGGACGAGTTGGCGAACTTCATGAACAACGTCGTGGTCCTCGTGGAGGACCGGCATCCGACCGAGGACATCCTGGGGCTGTACGAGGGCGTCGCCCTCACGGAGCGGTTCGAGTACAGCGGCCACCTGCCGGACGTCATCACCATCTATCGGCTCCCGATCCTCGACATGGCCGCCGACGAGGACGACGCTCGCCACGAGATCGCCGTGACGGTCGCGCACGAGATCGGCCACCACTTCGGTATCGACGACGATCGTCTGCACGAACTCGGCTTCGGCTGAATCCGTCCCCCCGAATTCGTCCCGCGCGGGCGGAACCGTTTCCGAGGCCCGTGCGTCTTTGCTCTCCGAAGGACATCGGACGTAGGGGGACGCCAGTGATCGGACACGTGTTCGTCGAGCCGGACGCTCTGCTCGCCGCCGCCGCAGATCTCGACGCCGTCGCCGTGCGCCTGGCCGACGCCGTCGGGGCCGCGACGGCCGCGACGGGTCCGCCGCCCGCCGGCGGTGACGAGGTGTCCCTGCTGGCCGCGCGGTACTTCTGGACGGCGGCCCGGTCCCTCGATCCGGCCGCCGCGGCGGCGATCGGCGAGCTGCACGAGACCGCGGCGGCGTTGCGTGCCCAGGCCGCCGCGTACACCGACGTGGACCGTGCTCTCGGGGGCGCGTTGGCGGGATCGGCATGACCGCGGGACCCACCGGCGTGTTCTGGCTGCCTCGCACGGCCACCGTCAACTCCGCTGCTCTCGCCGCCGGGGCCGGAGCGGCTCCCCTGGTCGCGGCGGCGAGTGCCTGGTCGACGGTGTCCGCGGCGTACACCGACGTCGCCGTGACGCTCGCACGCGCCACAGCGGAACTGTCCGCCACGTGGAGCGGGGACACCGCCGCCGTCGCCACCGATCGGTTGGGCGGTCTCGCCGCGTGGTCACACGGTGTCGCCGGCCTCGCCGGAACCGTCGCCGCGAAGGCGTCGGCCCAGGCCACCGCGTACACCACCGCCGTCGCCGTCATGCCGACGCTGGTGGAGATCGCCGCCGTGAAGACGTCGAAGACCGCGGCATACGCGACGGGTGGGGCCGCGGTCGGTGCCGCGCAGGCGGCCGAGGCAGCGGACACCGCACTCGATGTTCGCGCGGCCCTCGTCATGGAGGCGTACGAGAGCGCCACGTCGATTCTCGCCGTCACCGATACCGTCGCCGCACCGCCCGCGGTCACCGTCACGGCGGTCACCGGTCCGGACGGTCACCCCACCCCGGTGCGTGGTCACGCCGACCGCGACGTGGACGCCGATCCGTCGGCGCCGGCCGAGAACACCGTCCACCCCCTCGATCCGATTCGGTTGTCGGACAGTGCACTACGCGATCCGGCGGCTGTCCCCGACCATCCCGCGGCCACCCGAGCGGCGTCTGCCGCCGTCCAGGCCGTCACCCAGGTCCCGTCGACGCTGTCCTCCGTGATCGGCGGCGGCACGAGCGGGCAGGTCGGCTCGAACTCCGGCGGTGTCGGTTCCGGTTCTTTCGGCTCCGGTGGGTTCGGTTTCCTCGGCGCCGGTGGTGGGGGTGGTGCCGGTGGGGGTGGGGGTGGGGGTGGGGGTGGTGCCGCCCGAACGGGTTCCGCCGCAGCCGGTATGGGCATACCGGGCAACGGCGTGCAGGGCGTCGATACCCGAACGCACTCGCCCTCGCCGTGGAGCGCCGCCACCGCGGCCCCGTCCGGCGGCTCGTCCGATCATCGGAGTACGACCATCGGGACGACCGGGGACTCCGCCCACTCCACTCGCGCGAACGTCGGCCCCATGCCGTTGTCGCACAGCCGAACCGAGGACGACGCCGTGACGGCTCGCGTCTCCGGACACCTCGTGCGCTTCGACGACGGTGTCCCCGTGGTGCCCTCGGTGATCGGCGCACCCGACCGGGCGCCGTGACCTCCGGGGTCGGGACACCCGTACCGCTGACTGCATCACCGGTCATCGGTGCACCGATGACCCCACCGATCCATCTGACGGTGGACGATCTGACGTGTCTGCTCCCGGGCCCGGACTTCGCTCAACTGCCTCCGGTACTGGCGCTGCGACCGTCGGTGGACACGGTCGAACGCCTCATCCGCCTGCGCGCCGCCACGGCGTCGTCCCGGCACGCGCGCGGACTGACCGATGCGCACGACCGGCCCACGCCGGGCGTCGCCGACCTTCTGGCGACACTGACCCGTCCGGGCGGAACGCTCGACGTCCGCGCCGTCGAGCACGCTGCGCTGCAGCATGTCTCGGATCGGTGGTGCGTCCGGCTCACCGATCGCGGGTACGCCGTCCGGGCGCGGATCGACCGAGACGGTCTCGATCTCGCACCGCTCGGGGGTGACGTCGCGGCCATCGTGGTTCGGGATCTCGGATCGGTGAGCCCGAGCCGGGCGGAATCGACCCGCTGTCCCGTCGACGACGTGGAGTCGGTACTCGGGCCGTGCCGCCGGCACGTCGAGGTGGTGGGCACCGCTCACCGGGACGGAGTCGGCACACGGCCCGCACCACCGTTCGCGCTCTACGACACCGCCGAGGGCCGCGTGATCGCCCGCACCACCTCTGCGGCCGACGGCTCTCGCTGGGCGACCCTGTCTCCCGCCACCACACCGCGAATTCTCGCGTCGGTGCGGACGCTGCTCCAGGCCACGAGCGCGGCCCGTCCGTCCGATCCCGAACTCACCCGACGTCTCCTGGGCCGAAGCTGACCCATCCGAACTGCCGGCCCATCCGAACTGCTGGCCCATTCGTACTGCTAGCCCATCGGGTCGTCGGGGCCCTTCGTGCCGGAGGAGACGAGCGGTGGGGTGTGCCGACCCCAGCGCACGCAGTCCCACCGGTCCGGTCCGTGCGGCACGAGTTCGACGGTCCCGGTGTTGTCGAGGTGATTCTCCGTCGCGAACACCGGGTCGATGTCGGCCAGCACCGTCGCCACCAGTCGGATCGCGGCTCCGTGTCCCACGAGGTACACCCTCGATCCCGAATCGTCGAGGTACGTCCGACGGACGTCGTCGAGGACCGGAACCCAGCGATCCAGAACTTCGCGACCGGATTCTCCCCCGGGCGTACGACTGTCGAGATCACCGACGAGCCACCGGTGGTACACCGCCTGGAACTCCTCGTGGGCATCGGCGTCGGTGCGGTCCTCGAGGTCACCCACGTGCGTTTCCTGGAGCCCGTTCCACACGTCGAGGGCGACACCGGTCGCATCGGCGATGTACGTCGCGGTCTGGCGAGCGCGCAGCGCGACCGAGCTGATGACGGCCGCGGGGCGCCCGGACACGGTCTCGGCGAACGTCCGGGCCTGCTCGTGGCCGGTGTCCGTCAAGGCTGCTCCGGGCGGCAGCGTGTCCAGACGACGAGCCGCGTTCGAATGAGTCTGGCCGTGGCGCACCATGATCAGCGTGCCGGTCACGTCTCGTCCCGGCCGCGGCGAATTGCGTCGAGCCAGGCGGCGGCCTCGGCGTCGGCTCCGGTGGGGCGCGTCGGCGCCGCGGTGGTCGACCGCCAGGATCCGAGGAAACGCACGTCCGTCTTCTCGTGCAGCGCCTGCAGCGCCTCGGCGACTCCGGTGTCGTCGATGTGTCCGACGCAGTCGATGTAGAAGCGGTAGGTCCCGAAATGTGTTCGCATCGGCCGTGATTCGATGAACGTGAGGTCGATGTCCCGCATACTGAACTCGGTCAGCGCAGCCGTGAGGGTGCCGGGCCGATTGACCGGGGTCAGCACGACGGCGGTGCGGTCGGTGCCGGTCCGGGCGGGCGGCGGGCACGGCCGGGTGACGAGCACGAAGCGCGTGCGCGCGTTCTCCACGTCCGCCACATCCGCGGCGAGGACGTCGAGGCCGAACCGCCGACCCGCCAGCTCCGTCGACACGGCCGCGTCGGCCAGACCGGCCGAGATATCCTCGGCCGCAGCGGCATTGGACGCCGCGAACTCCACACGCGCGTCGGGCACGGTCCGGTCGAGCCACTGCTGCACCTGGGCCGCGGCGTGCGGATACGCCCGCACCGTGCGCACGGCGTCGAGAGTGGTGCCGGGTCGACCGACGATGGTGAAGGAGACGTCGAGTTCGGTCTCGGCGACGATCTGCAGGCGCTCGCCACCCGCCAACGCGTCGAGGGTCGGGGGGACCGAGCCGTGGACGGAGTTCTCGATGGGAACCACCGCGCCGTCGACGTCGCCGGACCGCACCAGGTCCAGGGACGCGGGCGGGCTGGACGCGCTGACGCGCTCGACGACGGCGTCCGCGAAGGCGCCGCCGGATTCGAGTTTCGCGAGGGCCATTTCCGTGAAGGTTCCCGAAGGACCGAAGTAGGCGATGCGCACGGTCACGACGTTACGCGTGCCGGGGTCGCCCGCGCCCGAGTCGCTCGGGACGGGTTCACGAGCCACCGGCCCCGCGAATCCGGTCCTCGAGTTCGGCGGCGACGGCCGCCGCGTCCGGGACGTCGACGCCGAGCAGCACCTCGCGGGTCGCGGCCGCGGCGTCCGGATGCAGTCCGAGCAGTGCGACGAGGTCGGGGGCCCGAAGCGCGCGCCGAATGTCGTCCCCTCGCAGGGCCGCGACGGTACCGGCGACGACGGCGAGAACCTCGGTCGCGTCCGCGGCGCGGGCGAGGAATCCCGTTCGGCGTGCGTGACGACCGCGAGGAAGTCCGCGACCCGATCCCGCGCCGAGGTGTCGACACCCGAGACATCGACACCCGAGACATCGAGACCGGAGAGGTCCAGACCGCAGTGCCGGCCTGCGCGATCGACGGTGCCGACGATCTCCACCACATCGCCGTCGCCGCAGAACACGGTCAGGGGCGCGGGGAGATGGAGCCCGACGGCCTCGGCGAGGTCGTCGGCGTTCGCCGTCACGGTGTACATCGCCCCGACGGGCATTCCGGGCGTGGGCTCGACGTCGAGTCGGACGACGAGACCGGAGGCGTCGGTGTCGGCGGCGATCGCGCCGAGCGGCACGCAGACGCGGCCGATCAGCTCGGACGACGAGGCGGGCGCGTCCGCCGGGTCGTCGCATCGCGCGATCAGCAGACCGGTGAACAGAGCGCGAGGATCGCGGCGGGGTCGCACGCCCAAGGTGAGCATCGTGGGCACGAACGCCGACTCTAGTGCGTCGAGCCCTTGCGAACCGAGCTCCGGGCTGCTTAGCTCAGGCTTACCTAATAAGCGCATCGTCGTCGCTGCGCACGGCTCGGACGTATCAGGAGCAACCATGACCGCCGCCGTCACCACCACCCCCTCGACCGCCGAACGCGTCCGCAGCGTCTGCCTGCGCACCGAGCACGCGATGCTCGCCACTCAGGGCAGCGCGCCGGTCGCCACCACCGTGCACTTCCTGCGCGCGCCCGGCGAGGTCGTCATGGTGGTGCCCTCGGACAGCACCGTGGGCGCCCTCGCGTGGCAGGTCGGACGCGGCGGCCTGCCCGCCGTCCTCGAACTCACCGACCATGCGCCCGTCGAACTGCGGGAATCCGTTCGGTCGCTCGTCTGGCTCAGCGGTGAACTGCGGCGCGTCCCCGAGGACACCGAGCGCGCCGTCGCGGCCGCCGTCGCGGCGCAGTACCCGCACGCCGGCCTGCTCGATGTGGGGCACACCGGAACGCTGATGCGCCTGATCCTCGACTCGGCCGTGGTCGCCGACGCCACGGGAGCCGAGCCCGTGCCGATCGACGAACTGATGTCGGCCGAACCGGACCCGTTCTGGGAGGTCGAGACCGGTTGGCTGCAACACCTCGACAGCGACCACTCCGAACTCGTCGCCCAGATCGCCCGACGCCTGCCTCCGTCGCTTCGACGCGGCCGGCCGCGCCCACTGGGCATCGACCGGCTCGGCATCCGGCTTCGCGTCGAAGGACCGGACGGTGACCACGACGTCCGCGTTCCGTTCCCGGCTCCCGTCGGCGACGTCACCCAGCTGAGTCGGGCGCTGCGCGTGCTCGGCGGCTGCCCTTTTCTCAACGGACTGCGCGCTCGCGAGGCCTGAGCGGACCCGCTCCTGCGTCGCCGATCTTCCCGGGCCCGAGTTCGTGGACGGGCACAATCGATCACGTGTCCGACGATCACCGCCCCGCCGCAGACCCTGCGAAGCCGACCGAATCCCCGACCGCGATTCGCGTCGAGATCGTCGTCGTTCTCCTCGTCACCTTCGGTCTCAGCGGGCTCTCCAGCATCCTGTCGCTCGTCGAATCGAGCCTGGAACAGGGATCGCTGTCGGAGCAGACGGTCGCGATCAACGTCTCGCAATCGCAACTCGGCGTCGTCGACTTCCTTCGCCAGCTCCTCGGCGTACTACGCCTCGTCGCGTGGGGCGCGCTGGGCCTGTACCTGTTGTGGCGCAGCGGGATCGGGCCTCGCGCCATCGGTTTCGCGCGCCCGAGGCTGCGCCCGCACGTGCTGCACGGCCTCGTCCTCGCGGCCGTCATCGGTATCCCGGGCCTGCTGTTCTACCTGGTGGCCGTCGAGCTCGATCTCAACGTCACCGTTCTGCCCAGCACCGTGAACGACGCGTGGTGGCGGCCGATCACTCTCACCCTGTCCGCGATCGCCAATTCCGTCGCCGAGGAAGTGCTGGTGGTCGCCTATCTGATGGCGCGGTTGCGGGCGCTCGGGTGGAGCGACAACCGATCGCTGCTGGCGTCGGCCCTGCTCCGCGGGAGCTATCACCTGTACCAGGGCTTCGGCGCCGGGCTGGGCAACGTGGTGATGGGGCTGATCTTCGGTCGGTACTACCAGCGCACCTCGCGGCTGTGGCCGCTGGTCATCGCCCACGCCGTCATCGACATCGTCGCGTTCGTCGGATTCTCCGTACTGCGCGGTCGGGTGTCGTGGCTGCCCGGCTGAGTGCGCGCACTCGACGTCCCCGGCCGGATACAGTCGATTCGTGAGTCATCAGCCGCCCTACGACCCTCGGCGACGCCCACCCCCTCCGGGGAGGCCTCGGGACGAGGACGCCCCCGTGGTGCGTAGGCGGCCCGGCGCGGCACCCGGATGGACCGAACACAACCGCCCCCGACGGCCCGCTCCCCCGCCCCCGCAACACCCGCGGGCTCCGCAACACCCGCAGGCATGGTCGAACGTCCCGCAGCGGGGCCCTCGCGACGACCGCGGACGGCCGATCCCTTCCCGGCAGCAGAACCCCCAGCAGCAGGACCCCCGGCAGTACAACCCTCAGCGCCGACCACCGCCCCCGCAGCAGCCGCCGATGCGACGACCACCGCCGCGCCCCGCGGGTCGACACGCGCCGCCGCCGGGTCCTCCGCCCCGGACGAGGCGTCGGCCCCGGTGGGGTCGCCGGATCGGCGTGGTTTTCCTGGTTCTGCTGCTGATGATCGTCGGCGCGGGCGTCTGGGCCGACACCTCTCTCGCACGCACCGAGGCGCTCACGAACTACGACGGTCGCGTCGCCGACACTCCCGGCACCAACTGGTTGCTCGTCGGATCCGACAGCCGCACGGGGCTGAGTCCCGAGGAGGAAGCGGCGCTCGCCACCGGAGGCGACATCGGCGCGGGCCGCACCGACACGATTCTGCTCATCAACATCCCCGCCGACGGACCGACGACCATGGTCAGCCTTCCGCGCGACTGGTACGTCCCCATTCCGGGCTACGGATCGGACAAGCTCAACGCCGCGTTCGCTCTCGGCGGTGCGCCCCTGCTGACCCAGACGGTCGAGACCGTGACCGGGCTGCGGATGGACCACTACGCCGAGGTGGGTTTCGGCGGCTTCGCCGACATGGTCGACGCCATCGGCGGTGTGGACCTCTGCGTGCCGTACGACATCAACGATCCCCTCGCCGGCATCGACCTCCGGGCCGGCTGCCAGGAGCTCTCCGGCGCGGAGGCCCTGGGTTTCGTGCGAACCCGCGCCACACCGCTCGCCGACCTCGACCGGATGAACAACCAGCGACTGTTCCTGTCGTCGTTGCTGTCGAAGGCGACGAGCCCGGCGACCTTCCTCAATCCGTTCCGCGCGATCCCGCTCGTTCGCGGAACCGTCGGTTCCCTGCAGGTCGACAACGGCGACCACATCTGGAACCTCGGGTCCCTGGCGTGGGCACTGCGCGGTGACATGGTGACCACCACCGTTCCCATCAGTGGCTTCGAGGATGTGGGCGGCTCCGGAAACGTGCTGCTGTCCGACCGAGAGCGAGCCTCGCAATTCTTCGACCTGTTGGCCACCGGTCAGCAATTGCCCCCGGAGCTGTTGACGGGCGGCTGAGCTCACTCGAGTCCCGGATCGGAGTCGGCGCTGGACGTCCGGCGCGTCTCGAGGTGTGCGCCGCCCCATCGATCGTCGGTGCGAGCCGCGGCCAGGAGACCCGCGCCGAAGTCGTTGGACAGGTCCCGCAGGACGGTGTGCAGATGGTTGCCCCCGCCCACCGCGTTGACCGCCTCGATCAGGTGGTCCTCGGTCTGCACGCGAAAGTAGTGCGGCGCACCGCGGCGCTGCGCCCCCGCCCACGCGAAGTGCACCCCGGCCGGACCCCGCTCCAGCAACCGTCGCGTCGCGGCCGCACCCACCTCCTTCGGGAGCCGCTGGAGGTAGCAGGACACGAGATCGACGAGGACGTCCCACTGGTCGGGTCCGAGTTGCGCACCGCAGATCCCGGCGGGGTGGGCGCGGACGAACTTCAGGGCCACCCGATCCGCGTCGGTGATCACGTAACCGGGCATTCCCAGGTCGTACAGATCGGGGTACTCGTACGCCCCGACCCCGGGTACCTGGCGAGTGACGAAGTCGGCGGGTGCGACGTCGTGGACCACGGCGGCCGCCCGCTGCGCGTCGTCCAGCGATTCCAGGACGGCGAAGCCCAGGCCCTCGTCGTCGGCGAGCGGGGTCAGCACCCCGTCGTACTCGGTGGGTTGCTGACCGAGAGCCATCGGCGTCGCACAGACGTACCGCTCCGCGACGACGGTGACGTTGAGACACACGTGGTGCCCGAGCAGCCGCATCGTCCAGGTGTCCTCGAAGGCCGGTCGGCCGAACACCGTCAGGTGGTAGGACTCGGACGATCGCCACGACTGCAGGGCGGGTCCGAGAAACTCGTGTTCGTAGTCGCGGAGGACGTGTTCGAGCTGGGGAACGGCCAGGATCTTGGTGAACGTCCGGAGCGGGACCGTCCGGCGAATCAGATCCCACAGCAACACGGTCTGGTGTCGATCGAAGCGGTCGAGAGACAGACCCGTGCGGTCGGGGCGCGGGATGATGTCCCAGTCGACGCGTCGGGGATCGTCGAAATCCAGCACCATGTTCGACCGTTGCTCCGGACTGCACGTGTCGAGCAAGCCCATCATCGTGACCGTCGCGGCCGTGGCCGTGCCGTCGGCTCGGTAGTGGGAGAACGGATCCGGGTCGGTGTGCGGGCTCATGGTCGTCCCGGCTCCTTTCTCGGCGGCGGCGCCGTCCGGTGGGGGCGGTCGTCACGATGCTGCGGGCGCGGACCCCGCGGGCACAACGCTTCTGTCCCGTTTCACGGGACACGGCTCTTGGCCCGCCCGAGCGAGCGTCGTAGTGTCCCGCGGCGATGACTACCGACACAGCCACCCCCGCCGACGTTCTCGTGGTCGGTGCCGGACCCGTGGGGAAGTTCCTCGCCGTCCGGCTCGCTCGACGCGGTCACTCGATCGTTCTGGTGGACAAGCAGACCCGAGATTACGAGCTGCCCCGAGCGGTGACCCACGACGCCGAGTTCGCGCGCGCATTCCAGTCCGTCGGCCTCGCCCCGGACCGCATCCCGAGCGTGACCGAGCCGTACGACGGTATGTACGTCTGGCAGAACGCCGACCAGCGCACCCTCGTCGAGTACGACTGGCGAGGCCGTGGTGAATCCGGTTGGTACAACACGTATTTCTTCCACCAACCCGATCTCGAGGCCGAACTGCAGAAGCAGATCGAGCGGTCGGACTCCATCACCGTGCACCGCGGTCTCGAGTACCGGCGGCACGCCGAGAGCGCCGATCGAGTCGTCGCGGGATTCGTCGACCGGAGCGGACGCCGCCACCGTCTCGAGGCGCGCTACCTGGTCGGTGCGGACGGCGCACACAGTCGCGTCGCCGCCGACATCGAATGCGCCTGGCACGATCAGGGGTACTTCCACGACTGGCTGGTCGTCGACGTCGTACCCCGTGACGGCTCCCGAATCCCGAACGTCGCACGGCAGCACTGCGATCCGGCCCGCCCCAGCACCATGGTGCCCGGCGGACCCGGCCGCCGTCGGTGGGAGTTCATGCGCCTGCCCGAGGAGACGATCGAGGAGATGAACACGGCCGAGTATGCGTGGAAACTCCTCGCCCCCTTCGGTGTCCGACCGGATACCGCTCGACTCGCGCGGCACGCCACCTACACGTTCCAGGCGGGCTGGGCCACTCGGTGGCGTCGTGGTCGCATCCTGATAACCGGGGACGCGGCCCATCTGATGCCCCCGTTCGCAGGCCAGGGACTGTGTGCGGGGATCAGGGACGCCATGAACCTGGAATGGAAGCTGTCCGCGGTTCTTCGCGGCGACGCACCGACGACGTTGCTGGACACCTACGGGCCGGAACGCATCGACCACGTCGCCCGGTTCATCGAGTTCTCCATGTCGCTCGGAGACATGGTGTGCGTGACCGATGTCGACGAGGCGACGCGGCGGGATCGCCGACTGCTCGACGGTCACGGCGACGACCCGGCCCGGCCGCCCCGACCCCGGCTCGGACCGGGCATGCACGTCGGCACACACGGGGGGTCGCTCTCCGTGCAGGGCCGGGTGCGACCGGTCGGCGGGCCCGACGCCTCGATCGCGCGCCTCGACGATCTGGCCGGGCCGGGCATACTGCTTCTGCGCCACGGCGTCTCCGACCCGAAAAGCGAACGGACGACGGGACTCTCGGCCGCGGGCATCACGGTCGTGGCCCTGACCGCGGGCGTCGGCGGCGTGTCGCCGGTCGAGGACGGTGTGCTGCGCGTCGAGGACGGTGTGCTGCGCGTCGAGGACGGTGTGCTGCGCGTCGAGGACGGTGTGCTGCGCGTCGAGGACGGTGTGCTGCGCGTCGAGGACGGTGTGCTGCGCGTCGAGGACGTGGACCGCACGTACACGCGGTGGCTGGACGATCTCGACGCGGACTGCGTGCTCGTCCGACCGGACTTCTACGTGTTCGGCGCCGCGACCGCGGGCGAGACCGGCGCCCTCGTCGACGCGTTCCTGGCGCGGACGTCGGACGCGGTATCGGCATCGTGAGTGCGCCGCAGGTCCAGCAACGCCGTGACGTATGCCGTCCGCCGCGCACGGAATCGAGCCGTGGGTGCGACCACGGACACCGCGTGTGTGATCCCGCCCGTGCGCCGGATCGCCACGGCCGCAGCGCTGATCGTCAGGTCGTGCTCCTCGTCGTCGAAGGCGATACCCGTTCGGCGGACCTCGGCGATCTCGGCCAGCAGTGCGTCGCGATCGGTGACGGTGTGCGGCGTGAAGGCCGTCATGACAGCCGGAAGAAGTTCCGTCAGAGTGGATTCCGGGACCGACGCGAGCAGGGCCTTCCCGAGGCAACTCGCGTGCGTGGGAAACACCTTCCCTACTCGGGTGACCGCCTGCAACCGGTGACTCGACGCGATCTGATCCACGATCACCACCTCGCTTCCGTCGAGTACCGCCAGATCCACGTTCTCGTCGACCGTGCGGGCCAGCGCGGCGAGCGCCGGGCGCAGAGGCGCGACCAGTTGCTGCTGGCTGCCGTACGCGACTCTCATCAGTCCGGGGCCCAGTCGGAAACCACCGGCCGGCGCGGGCGCCAGGTACCGCAGCGCGACCAGTTCGGTCACCACCCGGTGCACCGAGGAACGCGGTGACCCGGTCGCGTCGGCGATCTCGCGCACCGTGAGTCGACGGCCCGACTCGGCGAGGACGTCGAGGATCGCCCCGGCTCGACTCAACACACTCATGTCCACCTCGACAGAACGGAAATGCCCGTGCACCTCGTCGGAATCTCTCGACCGGACGCTAGCGCACCGGAGGTCGCGATCCTGCGGAACGACCTGGTCACGGTGTTGGGAGACATCACCACGTTCTGGTCGGACCCGTGGTCGGCCGTCGCCGCCGTCGATCCGGCGGCGCCGACGCTGCGGCGAACCGACATCCGCGAGGTGCCCCTGGTTCCGGACCGAGCCAGAGTGCTGTGCGTCGGGCTCAACTATCGCGAGCACGCGCGGGAGGGTGGATTCATTCCGCCGGAACATCCGACGCTGTTCGGACGGTGGACCGCCTCGCTCAGCGTCGGCGACGTCGCGGCACCGGTTCCCGTCGACGAGGACGGACTGGACTGGGAAGGCGAGATCGCCGCGGTCGTGGGGTCCGAACTGACCGACGCCACCGCCGTCGACGCACTCGCCGCGGTGTTCGGATATTGCACGTTCAACGACCTGACCGCCCGCCGAGCCCAGAAGCTGACCACCCAGTGGACCCTGGGCAAGAACGGTGACGGATCGGGTCCGATGGGGCCCCTGGTGACGTCCGACGAGGTGGGCGATCTGCGCGACGGTCGCCGCCTCACCACGCGGGTCAACGGGACGACGGTGCAGGACGCGAACACCACCGACATGATCTTCGACGTGGGCAGCATCCTGTCGCTGGTCAGCCGGACGATGACGCTGCATCCCGGAGACGTCGTCGCCACCGGCACTCCGTCCGGCGTGGGCTACGTGCGCACACCACCGTGGCTGCTTCGGGGCGGCGACGTCGTGGAGGTCGAGGTGGAGGGTCTGGGCGTCCTCCGCACGCCGATCGGAGGATCTCGTCGACGCCCGATCCGACGGACGACCGTCGACCCGACCACCACGACGCAGTAGCGTTCCGGGTCATGACCGGTGACCACGACGCAACCGACTCCCACGACCGAAGCGCGTTCCACGAGCTCCTGCGCGAGCAGATCCGGCACGAGTTCACCGCGTCCCAGCAGTACATCGCAATCGCGGTCTACTTCGACGGCGCCGACCTGCCTCAGCTCGCGGCCCGGTTCTACAGCCAGGCCGACGAGGAGCGCGGCCACGCGATGATGATGATCCAGTACCTGTTGGACAACGGCCTCGAGGTGCGTGTTCCGGGTGTGGACGACGTGACCACCTCGTTCGCGACCGTCCGCGAACCGGTCGAACTCGCCCTCCGACAGGAGAAGGCCGTGACGGCGCAGATCACCGCGCTGGCCCGCACGGCCCGCGACACGGGCGACTACCTCGGCGAACAGTTCGTGCAGTGGTTCCTCGGCGAGCAGATCGAGGAGGTGGCGAGCATGACCACACTCCTCACCATCGTCGACCGCGCAGGTGACAATCTCTTCCACATCGAGGACTTCGTCGCCCGAGAGATGACCACCGAGGACCGCGGCGGAGCATCGGCGCCGCGGGCCGCCGGCGGGCTCGGCTGAGCAGCCGGTCGAACCGGCGGACCCGGTGCCTCAGCGCAGGGTGACCTGGCGACTGCGCAATCCGTCGCGGGCCCGGATCTCGTCCGAGGTCAGCGCGCCGGTCTCGGCCAGGACGTCGGTCAGGCGCCGACCGAGTTCCTGCGTGCCCGTCGCCCATTCGTCGGGATGTACCTCGGGGTCGAGGTCGAAGACCGGCACGAGCAGACCGTGGGTGCGAAACGATCCCGCGAAGCGGGAGCCGTCGCCGACGTGCAGCGCGTTCCGAGACTGCAACCGAGCCAGGGCGAGCATCAGCTCGTCCTCGTCCTCGGGCCGCACCCAGCGAATGTGGGCCTTGTCCCCGGCGTCGACCCACCAGGCGGCCTCGACACCGTCGGCGGTGATGCGAGCGGACGGCATGACGGCGGTGTTGGCCTGTTCGATGGTCGCGGCGACGTCGGGCGACGGCTCCGTTCCCTCGGGCAGCCACCACGAGAAGTCCTTGTGCACGGTGATGTCGAGACCGGTTCCGGGCTCGAGGAGGTCGACCAGCCGGGGGGTGGTGTCGGTGGGGTTCGCGGCGTCGATGGACGTGCCGTTTTCGCCGGTACGGGCCCATTCGACGGACGCCGCGAGATCGGCGGACAGATCCTCCGAGAACGAGCGCACCTGCATCGCCACGAAGCCACCCGGCTCGTCGCCGTCCCGCACCAGCGCCGCGACGGCTCCCGGCAACACGGTGGTCAGGGTGACGGGTCGTTCGCCGTTCGTCACCGGCAGCGGCGCGGTGGCGGAGGCGACGAACTCGCGCATCGCGACGAGGTCGCACTCGAACGCCACACCCTCGAAAGGGCGAACGGGCGCGGCCGACAGCGCCTCACGCTCGGCGCGGCGCTGCTCGAGGAGCTCCGCGCGGCGGCTGTCGGGCTTGGGTCCACTGTTTCTCTTGCTCTTCTTACCCACGAGGACCGAACCTACAGGTACCGGCGATCCTCCCGGGCGATCGGCAGGTGTCAGAGCAGCCGATTCAGCGGACTGTCGTCCAGCCAGGCGAGCGCCTGACCGGGGTGGTCGGTCGCGATCCACCGCACCCCGAGGTCGTGGCACAGGTGCACGTCCTCGCGTGAATTGACGGTCCAGCAGTACGTCGCACGGCCGGCGGCCGCCGCGCGATCGACGAGGTCCGGGCGCTCACGCAGCGTCTTGATCGACGGACCCACCGCGGTGGCGCCGACGGTGGTGGCAGCGCCGCCCCCCAGATGACTCGACTGCGTGCCGAGCAGGACGGTGGGCAACATCGGTGCCGATCGACGCACCCGCCACACTGCGGTCGGGGCGAACGACATCACCACGGCCCGCGACATCGACGCCGATCCCGGGCGGCCGATTCCGAAGCGGTGCAGTTCGGCGAGCACCTTGTTCTCGATCAGCCCGCCGTAGCGCACAGGGTGTTTGGTCTCGATGAACAGCTTGGCCGGTTTCGCCTTCCACGACACCACCGTGTCGATGAGATCGGAGAGCAGCAGGACCTGCGCGGGGTCGTCCACGGTGCCGTAGTCGTGTCCGCTGAGCGCCTCGTACGTCAGCGAACTGACGATGCCCGTGCCGCTGGAGGTGCGATCGATGCGCCGATCGTGCACGCACACCACTCGGCCGTCGCGGGTCAGCCGAACGTCGCACTCGACGCCGTCCGCGCCTTCGCGCAGAGCCTGTTCGTACGCGGCCAGAGTGTGCTCCGGGCGGGCGCCCGACGCACCACGATGCGCGACCACGAACGGAACCGGAGTCATCGCAGAACGGGTTCCTTCACCTCGGAGGACGGGTCCGGGACGTCGGGGTCGGGGCCGTCGGGCTCGGTGCCGTCGGGCTCGGTGCCGTCGGTCGCGTCGGGATCGGTGGGTTCGACGGTCTCCGTGGCCTCCGAGGTCTCGGCCGTCGCCGCGACCGGTCGAGCCGGCGGCACCACCGTCCATCGGGTGACCGACCTCCGCGAACCTGTCAACGTCCGATCCTGCGAGCGGTGGACGATGGCGAGCGTGGTCATCGCGAGCGCCGCGGCCACGAGATCGGTCAGCATCGACAGCAGAACTCCGTTCGCGCGCGCCTGGATGCCGTCGGACAGGCGCAGAAGGGCGGTCGCCGTCAGCAGGATCCAGTCGAGCACCCACAGCAGCCACCAGCGGGGGACCACCTTCTCCACCCGCAGTCGATGCGGACTCGCCCTCGCGAACTCGGTGAGGAACACCCCCGGCATCACCAGGTTGACCACCGGAATCAGCGATCCGAGATAGATCGTGCGCCGCCGCCGTGGGTCCGTTCGTCCGGTCGTCGCGAACGCGTCGGCCCGGGCGCGGATCAGCCACCCCACCGCGGACACCGCTGTGACCAGCCCGAATCCCACCGCCACGACGCCGAGGGACCACACCGCCGCGTCGGACAGGGCGAGGACGACGGGGCCGATGAGGGAGGTGCGGCTGACCAGGAGCAGACCGTAGCGGGCGAGTTCGGCGAGCGCGGCGGCGACGAACAGAACGGCGGTCAGTCGGAGCAGCATCGGCGCGCGGGCGGCGAATCGATCGGAGGCGCTCGTTCCTTCGGGCGGCGGCGCCGGTGCGGTCATGGGCAGGCCCCAGGTGGGGGTCTGCGCGTAGGAGGGCGTCGGGCCCGGCGCGGCGGGTCGGCTCCGGCGGGGGCGGCCGGACGGCGGCGCGCTCGCGGTCCATCGGAAGTTCCGGGGCGGCTCGAATCGGCCCGGCGGGCGTCCGATCGCGACCGGGGACAGCAACACTCCGCGACACAGAGGGCACCACTGCCGCGGCGCGGGGCCGACGTCGATGCGGCGTTCGCACCGGCCGCACATCTGGAAGTAGTTCACCGTGAAGGCGTGTCTACCGGACCGACGCGGGACGTCCGGAGGAGTCGACGACGCCCAGACCCGCCTGCTGCCACGCGATCATGCCGCCGTCGACGTTCACGGCGTCGATTCCGGCGTGGACGAGGTACTCGACGACTCGGGCCGACCGACCGCCGGAATGGCAGACGACGTAGACCCGCGCGTCACCGGCGATCTCCGACACCCGAGAGGGGACATCGCCCATCGCGATGTGCACGGCGTCCGGAGCGTGGCCCTCTTCCCACTCGTCGTCCTCGCGGACGTCGAGCAACATCGCCGACTCCCCGGACGGCGGAACGTCGCTCACGGGGACGGTGGGGACGGTTCCTGAACTCACTCCTCGATCCTGTCACGACACCGCGATCGACGCCACGGACTCGGCGAACGCTGCGCCGGCACGCGACATCCCGCGACCGAATGCACGAGATTCATCCACAGTTTCCACAGGCCGATCCACAGAAAACGGCGATTCGACGGCGGAATTTGTCGGATACGACCAGACGAAGGCGAGCGGAACTGGAATGTCTCACCACTGTTCCTGCCGACGCCGCGGACGACGCTCTACAGTCGTATTTCATGGACTTGCGAATTTTCACGGAACCTCAGCAGGGTGCGACCTACGACGATCTGGTGCGGGTCGCCCGCGCCTCTGAGGACCTCGGGTTCGACGCCTTCTTCCGTTCCGACCATTACCTCGCCATGAACGCCGACGGCCTTCCCGGACCCACCGACGCGTGGATCACGCTGGCGGGCTTGGCCCGTGAGACGTCGACGATCCGACTCGGAACGCTCGTCACCTCGGCGACCTTTCGTTACCCGGGCCCTCTCGCCATTTCCGTCGCCCAGGTCGACGCGATGAGCGGAGGTCGCGTCGAATTGGGTCTCGGAGCGGGATGGTACGAGTCCGAGCACTCGGCCTACGGAATTCCGTTCCCCTCCGTCGGGGAGCGTTTCGACAAATTCGAGGAGACATTGGCGATCGTCACGGGCCTGTGGGGAACACCCGTCGGAGAGTCGTTCTCCTATGACGGCGACCATTTCCCGGTGAAGGATTCCCCGGCCCTTCCCAAGCCCGCGCAATCGCCGCCGCCGATCATCATCGGCGGCATGGGCAAGAAGCGGACGCCCGAACTGAGCGCGCGGTACGCCGACGAGTTCAACCTCCCGTTCGTCGACGTGGAGACCTCGAAGGCCCAGTTCGAGCGCGTCCGGACCGCCTGCGATGCGGCCGGACGCGACCGCGCGAGCCTGCGCCTGTCCAACGCCCTGGTGTTGTGCTGCGGTGCGACCGACGCCGACCTGGCCCGACGGGCGGACGTGCTGGGTCGCGACGTCGACGAACTACGGGCCAACGGCGCAGCGGGGAGCCCGGCGGAGATCGTCGACAAGCTCGGGACCTTCGCCGAGATCGGTTCGAGCCGCATCTACCTGCAGACGATGGATCTGTCGGATCTCGATCAGCTCGAGCTGGTGGCCTCGGAAGTGCTGCGTCAGGTGGCCTGAGGCTCGATGCGCGAGCGCCGGCGGCCGGTGCGATCGGCGTACACGCGCACGATCCACCGCGACGCCGGCGTCTCCACGTAGCGGTACACCAGGTCGGAGATCACGCCGGTGACCACCAGGAACACGGCCACGGCCGCGGTGGGCCCGAGGTGCGGCTCGACCAGCGAGTACACGCGGTAGAGCACCAGCGTGTGGACCAGATAGACGGTGTAGCTGCGGGTGGCGAGCCAGTGCACGGACCGCGAGCGGGCGATCGGGCCGTCCCGCTTGGCCAGCAGCACGGTGGTCGCGGTGAGCACGACGAGTGTCCAGACGTGTCGGCCCTGGCCCACGTGGAAGGCGTCGACCACGGTGGCGTAGGTGACCACACCGCCCTGGATCGCCATCGCGGGAACCGTCTCGCGCCAGGTCAGCAGCCCGGCCCACGCGAGGTAGATCAGCTGCCCCACGAACACGGCCGGCAGCGTGGCGGCGATCTTGTCGAGCATCGGGACGGTCCAGTCGACCGGAGCGAACTCGGTGTAGACGATGACGGAGAGGCACACGAGCGCGCCGACGGTGGGGACCACGACCGGGCGGGTGAGCAGAACCCGGCGCATCGCGACGCAGTACAGGTAGAACAGCGCCTGCACGCTGAGCGTCCACGTCACCCCCAGCACCACGATCTCGGGGCGGACGAAGAAGCCGCCGAGGACGAAGCTCATCGCGACCTGGCCGTTGCTCAGATCGTTTCCGCCGGAGAACAGGCCGTTGACCCCGAGCCGCACGAGCACCACGGCGGCCAGCACCGAGAGCCAGAACACCGGCAGCAGGCGAGCGGCCCGCGCGACGAGGAACGATCCCGTGGGGTTGCGCATCGCGGAACCGGTGGCCACGAGCCCGGTGAGCATCATGAAGAAGGCCACGCCGACGAACGACAGGTGCTGGTTCAGGCCGCCGACGTTCACCAGGGTCGCGGAGACGACGTCGATCACCCACCACGGCGTGCCCAGGTCGTCGACCAGGTAGTACGAGATGTGCGAGTAGACGACGGCCACGACGGCGATCGCTCGCAGGATGTCGACCCCGGGGAATCGGAGCGCGGGCGCGGTGAGGGTGCGAGGGCGCCCGGACGACGAGGAAGCGCCGCCCGAAACGTCGGGTTCCGACGAAGGCGGGGTCCTGGACATCGTGCTCGAGTTTAAGGTTCCGTTCACGCGATGGTCGACCTGGCCTCGGGAAATCGTGATGACGCACCGCCGGACTTCGGTCCGCTTGGCGATTCGTCACCGGCGCGTGCCGCGTGGCCGCTCCGGTTGCTCGAGGTGTACGAATGAGATTGGCTGGGTAGATCCCCAGCACAGGCGTTGGGACATCAGCGCATGAGTCACGTTGCTATTGATTAGAGAAGGGAAACACGTGTCCGAGTACACACTGCCCGACCTCGACTACGACTACGCAGCTCTCGAGCCGCACATTTCGGGTGAGATCAACGAGCTCCACCACTCGAAGCACCACGCCACCTACGTGGCCGGCGTCAACACGGCCATCGAGAAGTTGGCCGACGCCCGTGACAAGGAAGACCACGCGTCGATCTTCCTGCACGAGAAGAACCTCGCGTTCCACCTCGGCGGGCACGTCAACCACTCCATCTGGTGGAAGAACCTGTCCCCGAACGGTGGCGACAAGCCCGAGGGTGAGCTCGCCGCGGCAATCGACGATCACTTCGGATCGTTCGACAAGTTCCGCGCGCAGTTCACCGCCGCGGCCAACGGCCTTCAGGGCTCCGGTTGGGCCGTGCTCGGCTACGACACGCTCGGCAAGAAGCTGCTCACCTTCCAGCTGTACGACCAGCAGGCCAACGTGCCGCTCGGCATCATCCCGCTGCTGCAGGTCGACATGTGGGAGCACGCCTTCTACCTCCAGTACAAGAACGTCAAGGCCGACTACGTGAAGGCCTTCTGGAACGTGGTCAACTGGGCCGACGTCCAGCAGCGCTTCGCCGCCGCCACCTCGCAGACCTCGGGGCTCGTCTTCCCCTGATCTCTCGCGCTCACGGCACGACCTACGCCGCATCCGTTCCTCGGGTGCGGCGTTCGTCGTGTTCGGGGCCGGGCTGGGGCTGGGGCTGGGGCTGGGGCTGGGGCTGGGGCTGCACCAGCTGCACACAACCGTGCCCCGCGCGGCACTTCCGGCCCTCTCGCTCATGGTTGTGTGCAGATCCTGCAGGGTGACCGAACACCAGCCACGCCTGCCTCGTCTGGCACTCGACACCACTTGTGTGCCAACCGAACCCCGTGGTTGTCTCGACGAATCACCCGACGTCGTGTGGTCGCCTCGACACGCGTCGTGCACGAGGCGCATCGATCGTCGGCCAGTGCGAGGAGAGCGCCATGACCCACGGCTCGGGATTCATCGGAGTCACACCTTTCCAGGCGAGTGGCGCGCTACGCGGCTTCGTCATCTCGGGGCGCTGGCCCGACACCACCAAGGAGTGGGCTCAACTGCTCGCGTTCACCGTGCGGGTCGCGTCCACCCCCGGCCTGCTCGGCACCAGCACGGTCTTCGGGGTGCGTGAGGAACTGCCGGACGATCCCGACGCGTCGATGGTGGGGTTGGCGCTCGCCGAGGGGCCCGTGATCGGTGCGGGTGCCGTCACCCCCGAACGGTTCGGTGCACCCCGTCCCGCGGCGCTGATGATGTTGCATCCGCCGTCGGAGACCTTTCCCTCGTTGCCGGAGTGTGCGGGCGCCGCATCCGGGTGTGTCCTGCTTCCGGGGCTCCCGCATCTGGGCCTCGATCACCGCGCCGCGTGGGTGGAGGCCGAGGCCGACGGCACCGTGACCTCCATGGTCTCGCGCGTCGGCCTCGATCCGATCAGTGATCCCGACACCGCCGTGTTGGCCATGCTGCTCGCCGCGTAAGGGTTTGCCGGATAGCAATTTTCGGGTTTCCCAACTCGATTGTCGAAGTTGCAGAAGCCTTCTCGCCCACCTAGCGTCGTACACAACGAAGGGGAGTAGCCCCCAATCATCGAGTCGACATACTGGCGCAGCAGACCGCGCCCGGCTCCGTGAACCGAGACGACGTTCTCGGTGGGCGAGACCTTCGGTCCGATGACCGTTCGGCCCGGAGGTATCACCGCCATGCTCGCTGCCACCCTGCTCAGTTTCGGCGTCATCTTCGTCGCCGAGCTGGGAGACAAATCTCAGCTCATGGCGATGACGTTCGCCCTCAAGTACCGCTGGTGGGTGGTCATCGGTGGTATCACCGTCGCCACCACGGTGGTCCACCTGCTCTCCGTCGCCGTCGGGCACTCCCTCGGTGTCGCACTCCCGACGCATCTCATCTCCATCGTCGGCGGAATCGCGTTCCTGATCTTCGGACTCTGGACGCTGCGCGGTGACTCACTCAGCGAGGGAGAAAGCCTCAAGGCGGACCGCGTCACCAAGTCGGCCCTCCTGGCCGTGGCCTCGGCGTTCTTCCTCGCCGAGCTCGGCGACAAGACCATGCTCGCCACCGTCACCCTCGCTGCGGACAACGACTGGGTCGGGGTGTGGATCGGATCGACGGTCGGCATGGTCGCGGCCGACGCCCTCGCGATCGCCGTCGGCGCCGTCCTCGGCAAGCACCTCCCCGAACGCCTCATCACGTTCGGTGCCGCGACGCTGTTCTTCGTCTTCGGTGTCTGGTTGATTCTCGGCGGCCTGTTCCCCGAGTCGTCCGCCGGCATCGTGGCCGCACTCGTGACCGGTGCCGTCGGCGCCGCCCTCACCACGTGGCGGCTGCGCCGGGACTCCGCTGCCCGCATCGACGAATCCGTGGAGACGCCGGTCGCGGACGCCGGTCCTCGCTGATCTCCGTCCGGCACCCGCTAGGGTCGACTTCGGTGAGCGGCCACTAACCGAGCGGCCGTCCGACGGAAGGACCTCGAAGTGGAGATCGCAGGAACAGCAGCACTGGTCACCGGCGGCGCGTCGGGTCTGGGAGCGGCCACGGCCAAGCGTCTCGCCGACCAGGGGGCGACAGTGTTCGGCCTCGACCTGCAGGCGTCCATCGACAAGGCGGGCGATTCCGTTCCCGAGGGCGTCACCCTCATCGCCGCGGACGTCACCAGCGACGGGGAGGTTCGCGCCGCGCTCGCGCAGATCGCCGACGCCGGAATCCCGCTGCGCATCGTCGTCAACTGCGCCGGAGTGGGCTGGGCCGGACGCATCCTGTCGAAGAAGGGTGCGCACGACCTCGAACTGTTCCGCACCGTCATCACCATCAACCTGCTCGGCACGTTCAACGTCATGCGGCTCGCCGCGGAGCACATGCAGACCCTCCCGACGGTCGACGAGGCCGGTCAGCGCGGCGTGGTGATCAACACCGCGTCGGTCGCGGCCTTCGAGGGTCAGATCGGGCAGATCGCGTACTCGGCGTCCAAGGGCGGCGTGCACGGCATGACGGTTCCCGCCGCGCGCGATCTCGCCCAGTTCGGAATCCGGGTGTGCACCATCGCGCCCGGAATCGTGGACACCCCGATGCTCGCCGGCGTCACCGAGGAGTACCGCCAGGGTCTCGAGGCCGGGGTTCCGTTCCCGTCGCGCCTCGCGCAACCCACCGAGTACGCGCAGCTCGCGCAGATGATCGTCGAGCACGACTACCTCAACGGCGAGACCATCCGCATGGACGGTGCGCTGCGCATGGCCCCGCGTTAGAGCCGGTCACAGCGTCGGGAAAACCGGGACGAAAGTTTGTTTGCTCCCACCCATCCACTCCCCGTCCCGTCGCGAATCACTTTTCGAGACGCCCGTCGTCGCTGCCAACCCCCGACTGGTAGCTGCGGCGGGCGTTTCGCCGTCCGTGACGGCCCCACCGTCAGCGGCGGCGTTCCCGCAGCCGCGCGGCGGTGACCACCTCGTCCGTGGCCACGGTGTCCATCCAGATCCGCAGTGCCCTCGTCGCCCGCACATCGTCCTCGTTGTACTCGAGCAGCCGATCCCGCTGCGAGGAGTCGACCGGACCGTCGTAGCCCACGGCTTCCCGATACCAGACCATCGACGCCTCGCCACCCGCCTCGTCGTCCCGCCAGGTGAACCCGGCGATGGGGGCGATCTTCTTCAGACCCTTGCCCGACGGGCAGACGAAGTTCTCCGACACAGCGATGTACATGTCCACCCACTCCGGTGAGTCGATGAACTCCTTGATCTCGGACTCCTCCGGTACCCCGTCCACCCCGGCGAACCGTCGCGCGGAGGCCAGCAGCCACTTGTCCTCGGCCGCCCGCGAATAGCAGTAGGCCGCGAAGGTCCGGCCCCGGGCGTGCGCGGCGTCGCGTACGCCCAGCAGCCACGCCCAGAACTCGGCGAACGATCGCGCTTCGTCCATGGTGGGCACCGGCTCCCACGTCACGAACGCGCGGTACTCCGGCTCCGATCCGTCCCGAGCGTCGAGGAGTGTCCCCCACATGTACGCACCGTGCTCCTGGTAGCTCTCCATGTCCACGTCGACCTCGACGTCCGCGCGCTGCACGGTCACCTCGTCGTGGCGCCGCACCAGCGGAACGTCCGCCAACCAGGCCTCCGCGATCACCACCGACTCGTCGAACCCGCCGTGCGTCCAGTCCGCGGGCGGACCCGACGTCCACGTCGCCAACTCGTCGATCGTGCGGATGCCCGCGGCGCGCAGCGCGTCGGTCCGCGACCCCGGCACTATCAGGCTCACGTCGCGCGCGTTCACCAGTGCCTCGCTGCACTCGGACCACCACGGGCAGGTGCGGCACTCGGCCACCTTGGACGGTGCCGTCACCGTCTCGCCGCGTGCGACGGCGAGGCGATCGGCGAAGCGCGCGTCGTACTCCGGTGCCACCGCCGCCAGATCGTGGACCAGGATCACCGAGGCCCCGAACCCGATCACCCCGCCCTGCTTCGACCCCCCGGCGAACCCGATGTCCCCCAGTAGGCGGTGCACGTGCACCGCGGAGAGCTGATCCCGCAGCTGCGAGCGCACCTTGCGGCCGGAGTCCACCGTCGGCGCCCACTCGTCGAATTCGGTGGTCAACGCTCCGCGACCGGGGTCGGTCACCTTGTGGTTGACCACGAGCACCGGGATGTACCCGCCGGCCGGATCGGCGATCAGCAGGTCGCAGCGTCCCCGCCGGCCGGACTCCTCGTCGGCGGCGAAGGTGGCGTTCCAGATGCGCGGTACCCCCGCCTCGCACGCCGCCACCGTGGCCCGGATCCGCTCACCGCGAGACGCCGACGCATCGACGACCGTGGACGCCGCGGGGTCCACCGCGATCAGCCGCGTGCGGACATCGAGCCGATGCGCCTCGGCCGCCTCGATGCGCATGGCCACCCCCGGGTCCACCGGATCGTTCGCCACGAGCGATCCGTAGGCGGTGTCGAGGTACACGCGGTGGCGACACCGCGTGAGGGTCGCGGCGTCGATCATCACCGGAGATCTCATTCTCGCAGCGTAGAACGAGGCGGTGACATCACCACAGGGGTAGGCCGGATAGTCTCGACCTCAGCATCTGCACGCGTCGGACATCTCGATCCCGGTCCCGACGCACGACACGAAGGGGGCTCGTTCACGATGGCCTTGATCAAGAAGCGTTCTCGTCGAGCCACCCGGAAGGCCACTCGCAAGGCCGAGGCCAAGGCGCTTCGCCACAAGGCCGGCCTCGAGGCCAAGTACACGGCGCGCAACGAGCGCAAACACCTGAAGAAGATCGCGAAGAACGACGCCAAGGCACTGGCGAGCCAGCAGAAGGTGGACCAGGCGCACATGAAGGCCCTCGCGGCACGCGAGAAGGCCGCTCGTGAGGGCAAGGTCAACGCCGCCAAGGTCCGCAAGTACCTCGGCATCGCCCGCATCGTCGCTCCGGTCCTGGTCCCCATCGCGTACCGCGCGTCCACCATCGCTCGCGGCCGGCTCGACAGCTACCGGGCGAACCGCATCGGCGTGGACGTCCGCGAGCTGGGCCAGTACACCGGCCACGGCGCCAAACTCACCGCGCGCATCGTCGGGGCCGAGAGGTCCCTCGCCGAGCTCGAGTCGACGCATCCGGGTGACCGCGACACCGGCTCCTTCGCCGACGCGATCAAGAGTCGGCTCACGGAGCTGACCACCGCCGTGCACGCCGCCGAGCAGATGCCGCCGTCGCGGCGCAAGCTCGCCCACGGCGCCATCGGCAACGAGCTCGACGGCATCGAGGCCGACATCCTCGCGCGCCTCGGCGTCCGCTAGAGAAAGCTCCTCCCGCCGTGACCTCCGCCCCCACCGCCTCCGCGTTCTTGCGTGGTGGGGCCGTCGGTGCCCTCACGGCCTCGATGGCGGTGGCCGCCCACGGGTTCGCCGGTGGCGCGGTGCCGTCGTCGGCCGCCCTGGTCCTCCTCCTCGCCCTGTCCGTGGCCGTCGGGGTCACGGCGGCGACGGTGGCGACGCACCGCGTCGGGCGCACGGTCCCCGCGTGGTGGCTGGTCGGCGGTCAGCTCGCGGCGCACTGGGCCCTGTCCCTCGGGGACGTGCACGCCTCGCACAGCGGCGAATCGGGCGCCGGTCCGACGACCATGCTGATCGCGCACGTCGTCGCGATCGCGGTGTGCGCGTGCGTCGTCGACGCGGCCGAGCGTCTCTACGGTCCGATCACCTCCGCGCTGCGCGCACCGCTGCTGCGCGTGCCCGGTCGCGTGGCCGCGCCGTCGATGTTGTTGCCGCACAGCGACGTTCGCGTTCCCGCACCGTCACCCGTCCTCGCGTCCGTGTCGAGTCGGGGTCCGCCGTCGGTACTCGCGTACTGACCTCACGACCCGCATCACTCGACCGAAAGACATGTCATGACCACCTTCTACACGTGTGCCCTGAGCACGGGTGCTCTCACCGCTGTCGGCCTGGTGGCCGCCGCCGGTATCGCGTCCGCCCACGTGAGCGTCCACTCCCCCGGTTCCACGCAGGGTGGGTACGGCGTCCTCGAATTCCGGGTACCCACCGAGTCCGACACCGCCTCGACCACGGCCCTCACCGTGCAGCTCCCCGAGCTCACGTCCGCCCGGACCCAGCCTCTCCCCGGGTGGACCGCCGTCGTCGAGCGCGACGCCGACGAGCGGGCGACCTCGGTGACCTGGACCGCCGATCCCGGCAACCCCGGCGTCGGGCCCGGACAGTTCCAGCAGTTCCTCCTCTCCGCCGGGCCCCTGCCCGACGAGGATTCCGTCTCGTTCCCCTCCACCCAGAGCTACAGCGACGGCGAGATCGTGAACTGGGACCAGCCGATCTCCCCGGACGGCACGGAGCCGGACTACCCGGCTCCGACCATCGCCCTGGCCTCCGCGGGGGACGACCACGACGGACACGGAGCCCACGGCGGCACGGGAGCGGCGACCACCCTCGCGGCCTCGTCCACCGACGTGGCGTCCGCGAGCGATTCCACGGCCCGATGGCTCGGCGGAGCCGGACTGGTGCTCGGCGCACTCGGCGCCGCTCTCGGCATCGGCGCCACCGTCCGGAGCCGACGCTCGTGAGGGCCGTACTCGCCGTCGTCGCGCTGCTCGTCGCGGCGTTCCTGGCGGGTGCGGGCGCCGCATCCGCGCACTCGGTCGTGCTGTCCAGCACCCCCGAGAACGAGTCGAGCATCGACGCCGGACCGGCCACCGCGTCGGTCACGTTCAACGAGGCGATCCAGGAGCAGTTCGCGGCGCTCACCGTCGTCGGACCCGACGGCAACCTGTGGTCCCGAAGCGACCCGAGCGTCGACGGAGCGACGGTCTCCGTCGATCTCGGCGACCTCGGACCGGTGGGGACGTACACCATCGCGTACCGCGTGACCTCGGCCGACGGCCACCCGGTCACCGGCACCCGAACGTTCGAACTCACCGCCGAGGGCAACGGCACGCCCGGTCCGCCCGCCGACGGTTCCGCGCCGCCGGCCCCGGCCACCGGCAGCGCGAACGGCGGCAGCACGGACGCCGCGAGCACCGAGACGGCGAACGCCGCCGACACCGCCGACGACGGCCTTCCGCTGTGGCCGTTCCTCGTCGCCGCGGGCGTCGTGTTCGCCGGTGGACTGGCGTTCACGTTGCGCACGCGGAACTGACCGGCGCGCGATGGGGACGACGACGGCACGGCGCTGGGAGCCGGCCGTCGTCGTTCCCGCCGGACTGCTGGGGGTAGTGCTCGCCGAACTCCTCGGCGGGCCCGCGTCCGCGGGCGCGGCCACCGCGGCCCCGGAACGGGGTGCATCGGGCGTCCGACTCGCCACCGACCTCTCCGGATCCCTCGTCCTGGGTCTGGGACTTCTCCTGCTCCTCACCCGCGGTACGCGCCATCTCCGCGGCGCGCACCCGTGGCGGTGGACGGCTCTCGCGGCCGCCGTCTGGGCCGGCGCCGAGGTGGCGCTGCTCGTCGACGGCGCCGCGGCGGCTGCCGGTGGTTCGGTTCTCGAGCTCTCCACCGGGGTCTTCGCGGACTACCTCCTCGACATCTCCGCCGGACGGGTGGGCATCGCGACGGTCGCGGTGGCCGTCGGAATCACGGTGCTCGCCGCCGTGGCCGCCACCACCGAGACCGACGTTCCGGGTGTCCTCGTGGTGGCGCCGACCACCGTCGCGCTCATCGCCCGACCCGTCACCGGGCACATGTCGCAACAGTTCGCGGGAGCGCCGCTGATCGCGGCACACGTACTCGCCGCCGCCGTGTGGCTCGGGCTGTTGCTCGCCATGGCTCTGACTCTGCGCACGCGCACGGCCTGGGCCGCACTGCTTCCCGTCTACTCACGGGCCGCCTTCTGGTGCGTGATCGTCATCGTCGTCACCGGCGTGATCGATGCGGCCGTCCGGCTGGGGTCGGTGAACGAGCTGCTCACCGGTGCCTACGGGCACCTGGTGATCGCCAAGACGGTACTGGCGATCGCGCTCGTCCTGGGCGGTTGGTGGCGGCGTCGGACCTGGGTGTCCACCATCGCCGACCACCGCACCGACGCACCCGTGTCGGTGCGGCGGGCGGCGGTGGAGACGGCGGTGATGACGTTCACCGTCGGTGTCGCCGCCGTGTTGGCGACGACGGCCTGATCTCTCGGTCCCGGAGGACCTACCGGGCCGGGGTGGGCTCGGCGCTCGGCAGCAACCGCACCAGCACGTCCGACATCGTCACCACTCCGACGGTCGCACCGTCCCGCGTCACGACGGCGAGGTGGTTCCGGGTCTCCCGCATGCGGGCGAGGGCGACGTAGACCGGGGTCTGCGCCTCCAGGGTGAACAGCGGCCGGATGAACTCCGTGATGCCGTGGGCCGGATCGGACTCCAGTGCGTCACGCACGTGGACGACGCCCATGACCTCACCGTCGTCGTCGGCCCGGACCAGGATGCGCAGGTGCCCGGTGTCCACCGCGGCCCGGCGCACATCGGCCACCGTGGCCGACTCCGACACCGCGGTAGGCGGTTTCGGCGTCGCGTCCGGACGGGAACGGTCCGCAGTCAGGTCCGCCACCGTGAGGTCCTGCAGTTCGAGAGCACCCGAGATCTGGTTCGAGTACTGCTCGTCCAGCGATCCCACACTCACCGAGTGCGCGACGAGCTGCCGTAGGTCGTCCGGGTTCTGACCACCGACGACGTTGTCGGCCGGCTCGACGCCCGCCTTGCGCAGGCACCAGTTGGCCATCGAGTTCAGCGTGGTGAGGATCGGCCGCGTGAACCACATGAACCCGCGCATCGGCAGGGCGAGCATGGTCGCCGACTTCTCGGGGTGCGCGATGGCCCAGGACTTCGGGGCCATCTCGCCGACCACGAGGTGCAGGAAGGTGATCACGATCAGGGCGAACACGAACCCGAGCGCGTCCGACGCCCAGTACGGCAACCCGGTGGACTCGATCGTCGGCCGCAGCCAGTAGTGCAGCGCCGGCTTGCTCGTCGCGCCGAGACCCAGGGTGCAGAGGGTGATGCCGAGCTGGGAACCGGCCAGCAGCACGGTCAGTTCGGTCGAACTCCGCAGTGCGGCGCGCGCCGACCGCGACGTCGCCGCGGCGTCCTCGAGCCGGTGTCGCTTGGCGGCCAGCAGGGCGAATTCGATCGCCACGAAGAACGCACTCAGTGCGATCAGGCCGATGGTGACGGCCAGGAAGACCCAGATGTTGTTCATCGATTGCTCTCCGATGCGTGCAGGGCAACCGGTTTCGGATCATCGGTCGTGGATGTCGAGTCGTCGTCCGGGTCGCGTTCGCCCACCTCGAGCGTCAGCGACGACGGCACGTGGTTGTCGATGTCGCGAACCGTGACGGTCAGGAACCGTTGTGGCGGTTCGCCTTCCGTGGCCAGGTCGCCGTGGTCCATCGGCAGGTCGATCACGACGACGTCACCGATGTCCGGCAGCGAACCGTGGTGGCTGATCGCCAGACCCGCCACCGTCTCGTAATCGCCCTCGGGCAGTTCGCGATCGAGTGCACGCTCGATCTCGTCGAGGTGCACGTCGCCGGAGACGGTCCAGACGCCGGACTCGTCCTGCGTGGGCTCGACCTCCTCACCCTCGACGTCGTGCTCGTCGGTGATCTCACCGACGAGTTCCTCGGCGAGGTCCTCGATGGTGATGACGCCGGTGAAGGTGCCGTATTCGTCGATGACACAGGCCAACTGGTTCTTCGACGTCCGGAGCTCGCCCATGGCGTCGGGAAGGGACTGCGTCTCCGGGAGGATCAGAGCGTCCCGGCTGAGTTCGGAGACCGGGGTCTCGTCGGCGAGGGTGCACGAGAGCACGTCTCGCAGGTGGACGACGCCCTCGATGGAGTCGTCGCCGTCCAGCACCGGGTAGCGCGAGTGCTCGACGTTCATGAGCGCGCGAACCTCGGCGATGGTGTCGTCCGCACGGACCGTTGCGACCTTGGAGCGCGGAATCATGGCGTGGCCGGCGGTGCGCGTCGGGAAGTCGAGGATGCGATCGAGCAGAGTCGACAACTCGTCGGGGAGGTCGCCGGTGTCGCGGCTCTCCTCGATGATGTGCTCGAGGTCGCGCGGGGTGGCCGAGTGCTCCACGTCGTGGACCGGCTCGATGCCGAGCGCCTTGAGCAGAGCGTTCGACGACGCGTCGAAGATGCGGATCAGCCAGCCGAACAGCTTGAGGTAGATCGTGGTGGAGAGCGAGAGCCACCGAGCGACGGGCTCGGGGCGCGCAATGGCGAAGTTCTTGGGGAACAGCTCACCGAAGAGCATCTGGATGAACGTGGCCACGACGATCGCGGTGACCGCGCCGACCGCGATGCCGATGCCGCTGGGGACCCCGACGCCGCCGAGCAGCGTGCCCAGGGACTGACCGATGAGCGGTTCGGCGAAGTTACCGACCAGCAGACCGGTCACGGTGATACCCAGTTGGGCACCGGAGAGCATGAAAGATGTGCGCTTGGTCACGGTGAGCGTGCGGGCGGCCTGCACGTCACCGACCGCCGCCCGCGCTTCGAGGCGTGAGCGGTCGACGGTCATGTAGGAGAATTCCTGCGCCACGAAGTAACCGGTGGCCGCCGTGATGGCGATGACGACGAAGAGACCGAAGAGGAGCGTCAACAGTGCGCTCATGTGCCGGTCACCGCCCCGATCGCATTCGAAAATGTCAGGGGGGCCATGACCGGCCCGGGTTTGTCGCTGTCCATTCGTCCTCTGTCAGTGTGGGTTGGTGCGTTCATCGTAGCGAGCATTCGCCGCTACGCGAATCGACACCGACCGAACGGACCGTTACCGGCCCGGTACGTACTTGATCGCGCGAATGAAGAACGGCAGCGCCTTCGCCCACAGCTTGGGTGGCAGGCGGCGGCCGCCGAGGTTGATCAGACGAGTGGTGGACACGGTCTGCGACTCGGTGAACTTCAGCAGGCCTTCCGCCCCGTGCCGACGTCCGACGCCCGAGACACCCATGCCGCCCATGGGAGCTCCGGTGCTGCCCCAGGTCGGGGCGTAGCCCTCGTCGACGTTGACGGTGCCGGCCCGCAACCGGGCGGCGATGGCCTCGCCCTGCGCCTTCGTCTTGGCCCAGACGCTGGCGTTGAGACCGTAGTCGGTGTCGTTGGCGCGGCTGATCGCCTCCTCGACGTCGGCCACCGGGTAGATCGACACCAGCGGCCCGAAGGTCTCGCCGCCCCAGCACTCCATGTCGTCCGACACGCCGGTCAGCACGGTCGGCTCGTAGAACAGCGGACCGATGTCGGGGCGGGCCCTGCCGCCGGCGACCACGGTCGCACCCTTCACCTTGGCGTCGTCGACGTGGTTCGAGATGGTCTTGACCTGGTCCTCCGAGATGAGCGACCCCATCTCGACGCCGAATTCGTATCCCGCCCCGACGGTCATCCGGCGCACGCGCGCACCGAACGCGGCCGTGAACTCGTCCGCGATGGACTTCTCGACGTAGATGCGTTCGATCGAGATGCACAACTGCCCGGAGTTACCGAAGCACGCTCGGACCGCGGCGTCGACCACCTCGCCGATCTTGGCGCCCTTCGCGACGATCATGGCGTTCTTGCCGCCGAGCTCGGCGGAGAATCCGATCAACCGGCGACCCGACTGCTCGGCCAGCAGCTGACCGGTGGCGGTGGATCCGGTGAACATCAGGTAGTCCGCGGTGTCGACGATGGCGGTGCCCACGACGGAACCGGGTCCGGGGACCACGGCGAACAGGTCCTTGGGCAGCCCCGCACGGTAGAGGAGTTCGACGCAGGCGAGGGCGCAGTACGGCGTCTGGCTGTCCGGCTTGAGCACCACACCGTTGCCCGCGAGCAGGGCGGGGATGGCGTCGGACACGGCCAGGGTCATCGGGTAGTTCCAGGGCGAGATGACGCCGACGACGCCCTTGGGCTGGTAGTGGATCCGAGTCTTGGTCAGGACCGGGAGCATCCCCTTGGCCTTCTTGGTGGCCAACAGCCCATCGGCGACTCGCGCGTAGTGGCGCGCCGTCATCGCGATGTCCAGAACCTCTTCCTGAGCGGCGGAGCGGGACTTGCCCGTCTCGGCCTGCGCGAGGTCGATCAGCTCGGCGCGGTGCTTCAGCACCAGGTCGCGGTAACGGTGGAAGATCTTCGCGCGGTCGCCCACCGAGCGAGCCGCCCACGCGGTCTGGGCACGCCGAACCTTCGCGTTCGCCGCCATCACGTCGTCTCGGGTACCGACGGGGATCGTCGCCAGTTCACGCCCCGTGAACACCTCGGTGACCGGTTTGGTCTCGCGCGAGACGGCGGGATCGAGAGCGGCGAGGGCCGCGAGGCGGGTGAAGGTGTCGGGCGTGGGTGCTGGCATGTGAGTTCTCTTCCGGTGTCGGTGGAACGGGTGCGCGGCGGCGTCGGGTGACCGGTGATTGCGTGTGACCGGCGTTGACGGTTACCGCCAAGATACCGTTTCGGGTGCTCCACACCACACCTCCCCGGGCAGAATGGGGTTGACCCTCACGCTACGAGAGGCGGCACGGTGGGACGGGTGAACGATTCGACGACGACCGGTGACACGGAACTGCGGCGGACGGTCGGCGACGTCGCCCGCGCGGTGGGCATCAGTGTGCGCACGCTCCACCACTACGACGCCGTCGGTCTGGTGACGCCGTCGGGGCGATCCCCGGCGGGCTACCGGACCTACGCGGCGGCGGACGTGGAACGCCTCTACACCGTGTTGACCTACCGTGAGCTGGGATTTTCGCTCGACGAGATCAAGACCGTCGTCGACAGCCCGGACACCGACGCGCTCGAACACCTGCGTCGGCAACGGGACCTGCTCGCCCGTCGAATCGATCACCTGACCGCGATGGCACACGCCGTCGACACCGTGATCGAGGAGAAGACGATGGGAACGAATCCGACGCCCGAGCAGCAACGCGAGATCTGGGGCGACGACTGGACCGGGGAGAAGTACGAGGAGGAGGCCCGCGAGCGGTGGGGCGACACCGACGCGTGGGCGCAGAGCACGGCGCGCACGGCGGCGTTCACCGCCGAGGACTGGGCGACCATCAAGGCCGAGACCGAGCGGCTGGAAGCAGACTGCGCGGCGGCCCTGCACGCCGGCGTGGCTCCCGGATCCGACGAGGCGAACGCACTGGCGGAGCGGCATCGGCTGAGCATCGACCGGTACTACGACTGCGATCACGCCATGCAGAAGTGCGTCGCGGCGATGTACACCTCGGACGAGCGCTTCCGGAACCACTACGACTCGCGGGCCGCCGGTCTGGCGGAGTGGCTGGTGGCCTCCGTCGACGCGAACGCGCGCGCCCACGGAGCCTGACGGTCGGTGCGGTCGTCTTTCGACTGCCGCACCGACGATCCGTCAGAAGAAACCGGCGATGCGCCCGACCAGGCCGACGGCCATCAGCAGCACGATCACGCCGATGACGCTCAGGAACACGATTGCGGGCATGCGGGTGCGCTGCGGCGGTTCGTGGTTGGGTCCCGCCGCCGAGGTCGAGTCCGGTGGGGTGTCACCCGGTTGCACACCACCGCCGGACTCGAGTCCGGCGATCTCGGCGGGGTCTGGATTCTGGCCGGACATCGGCTGGTCCTCTCGGGAGTTCGGGCGGGGGGTGTCCTCGCCGTGTGTAGCTGTCATTGCAGTCGAGTTCCCTGCTTGGAGGAGGTCCAACCGGCGCTGCCGCAGTCACCGGGGTGAGAATCGCCTCTCTCGGCCGGTCACGGGAGTCGCGTCGTCCGTGAGATCGTGTCCGCCATGAGTACATTCATCGCCACGGCCGACCTCGCCGACACCATCGGACCCGGCATCCGCAGTTGCGACACGCAGTTCCGTCAGCTCGGCGGCGTGACCGAGTTCTCCGGGCAGATCACCACCATCCGGTGCTTCCAGGACAACCTGCTGGTCAAGCAGACGCTGAGCGAGCCGGGGAACGGCGCCGTCCTGGTGGTCGACGGCGATGCGAGCGTGCACACGGCGCTGGTCGGGGACATCATCGCCGGTCGCGGCGTGGACAACGGGTGGGCCGGGGTGATCGTGAACGGCGCGGTGCGGGACTCCGCGATCCTGCGCACCCTCTCGATCGGGGTCAAGGCGCTCGGCACCAACCCCCGCAAGAGCTCGCAGACCGGCAGCGGCGAGAAGGACGTGACCGTGGAGTTCGGCGGCATCACCTTCATTCCGGGCGAGTACGTCTACAGCGACGACGACGGTGTCGTGGTGGTCGCGCAGCCGCTGCCCGCCGAGAGCTGAGCTCGGCGCGCGGGGCTCGGGCTCGGGCTCGGGCTCGGGCTCGGGCTCGGATTCGCACACCTTCTCGGTGATCCGCACCCCCTGCAGTCCGCCTCAACCGGTGCGGACCCTCGTAGGGGGTGCGAATCGTGTCGGCGGCTACCCGTCACGACTCGCCGACTCCAAGGCCAACCGGCGAATCTCCGCGTACACCCGCTCGTAGACCACGGTTCCGATCAGCATCGATTCCACCGCCGCGGTGCGATCGGGCTTCGATCGGGCGTACTGCACCTCGACGCCCGCGGCCGCCTCCACCGTGTCGGCCATCGAGTCGAACTCGTCGACGCTGCCGCCGAATCCGAATCGCCGCAACGTGGCGACCAGCTCGGCGAGTCGGTACAGCGCGGGTGCACGGTCGTCGACGGACCACCCGCGTCGGTGCAGCCAGGCCCGGACCTCGTCGAGCGGGTCGGGTTCGGTCTCCGGAACGGAATCCAATCCGTGCATCACGGCGCCGAACGCATCGTGCAAGGGCACCGCCTCGTCGTCGACGGCCGTCAGGGTACGACGCACCTGCGCGATGGACAGTCCCCCGATGTCGACGAGCGCACGGATCAGCCGGAGGCGTCGAACGTGCTCGTCGTCGTAGACCGCCTGGTTGTTCGCGGTCTGCGTTCCCGACGGCAGCAACCCCTCCCTCAGGTAGTACTTGATCGACGCGACCGAGACGTCCGTGCGGCGGCTGAGCTCGGAGACCTTCACCCTTGACATCATAAACGGATAGCGGCACTATCCGTTATGACGAAAGGGTTCCCATGGCCGAGGTACGCAACGGACGCTTCACCGCCGAGATCGACGACGACTTCGTGGTCTTCGTCATCGGAATGCGGATCAATCACCTGAGAAAGCTGCGGGCGTGGACGGGGCCGTTCCTCGCGATACCTCGCATGCTGCGCGAACTCGAGCAACATCCCGAGACGGGACTGCTCCACGCGCACCTGGCGATCGGCGGACGCACGATCGCCATGACGCAGTACTGGCGGAGCTTCGACCACCTCGAGGCCTACGCCAAGAACCCCGATGCGACGCACCTTCCCGCCTGGCGCCGGTTCAACCAGCGTGTCGGTGCGAGTGGCGACGTCGGCATCTTCCACGAGACCTATCGCGTCGGACCCGGTGCGTACGAAACGATCTACGCCAACATGCCGGTCTTAGGCCTCGCGGCCGCAGGTCGCTCGGTACCCATCGGACGTCGACGCGACACCGCCCGGCGGCGACTCACCGACGCATCGTCGGCGGAGAACTGAGGGTGCCCGGTCGATCCGCACACGTTCCTGCGAATTCACACCCCCCGCAGCACACCGCAACCGGTGCGAACTCGTGGAAGCGGTGCGAATTACCCCGGCGCCCCCTCGATCGCTCCCTCGACCGGCCCCTCGACGGTGGCCGACACACCCCCGACGCTCACCTCGTCGCCCGGGCGGAGCTGCCGGCCACGCCGCACCTCGACCTCGCCGTTCACGGTGACCAGGCCGTCCGCGATCACCGCCTTCGCCTCCGCGCCGGAGTCGATGAGGTTGGCCAACTTCAGGAACTGACCCAACCGAATGGAGGAGTCCCGGATCGGAACCGTCACAGGAACGTCACCCCCTGGGCGAGCGGCAGTTCCGAGCTGTAGTTGACCGTGTTGGTGGCGCGGCGCATGTACGACTTCCAGGCGTCGCTGCCGGACTCGCGCCCCCCACCGGTGTCCTTCTCCCCGCCGAACGCACCCCCGATCTCCGCACCCGACGGTCCGATGTTCACGTTCGCGATCCCGCAGTCCGATCCCGCGGCCGACAGGAAGGTCTCCGCCTCGCGAAGGTCGGTGGTGAAGATCGACGACGACAGGCCCTGCGGCACGTCGTTGTGGATCGCGATCGCCTCGTCGAGCGAGCTGTAGGTCATGACGTACAGGATGGGCGCAAACGTCTCGTGGCGCACGATCTCGGTCTGACTCGGCATCCGAACGATCGTCGGCTGCACGTAGACGCCACCGGACGCGCTGTCGTGGCGTTCGCCGCCGACCGCCACCGTTCCCCCGTCCTCGACCGCCCGGGAGATCGCGGCGGCGAAACCGTCGTACGCGGCCTCGTCGATCAGCGGCCCCACCAGCGTCGCCTCGTCCAGCGGTGATCCGATGGGCAGCGATGCGTAGGCGGTGACGAGACGCTCGACCAGCGTGTCCGCGACGGATTCGTGCACGATGACCCGCCGCAGCGACGTGCACCGCTGGCCCGCCGTGCCCGCGGCCGAGAAGACGATGCCGCGCACCGTGAGGTCGAGGTCCGCGGACGGTCCCACGATCGCGGCGTTGTTGCCGCCGAGCTCGAGCAGACACCGCCCGAACCGGGCCGCCACTCGAGGCGCGACCTCCCGCCCCATCCGGGTCGATCCCGTGGCCGAGACGAGTGCGACCCGCGGGTCGTCCACGAGCACCTCACCCGCGGCACGATCGCCGATGATCAGTTGCGACACCGCGGGATCGACGCCGGCGCGATCCGCGGCCCGCTCGACGAGGGCCTGGACGGCGACGGCCGTCAACGGGGTCTTCTCCGACGGCTTCCACACCACGGTGTCCCCGGCGACCAACGCCAACACCGTGTTCCACGACCACACCGCTACGGGAAAGTTGAACGCGGTGATCACGCCGACGACACCGAGGGGGTGCCACTGCTCCATCATCCGGTGCCCGGGCCGCTCGGTCGCGATGGTGTTTCCGTAGAGCTGACGGGAGAGCCCGACGCCGAAGTCGCAGATGTCGATCATCTCCTGCACCTCGCCGCGGCCCTCGCTCACGATCTTGCCCGCGTCGATGGACACCAGTTCACCCAGTTCGTCCTTGTGCTGGCGCAACAGCTCGCCGAGTTCGCGCACCACGGCTCCACGCCGAGGCGCCGGCACCGCGGACCATGCCGGGAACGCGGCCGATGCGCGCTCCACCACGGCGTCCACGTCGGCCGTGACGCGGACGTGTCCCAGCACCTCACCCGTCACCGGTGAGACGGCCGGAATCGTGTCGCCCGCGTCGGCGAGCAGGACGCCGGTAGCGCCGACCGAGTCGAGCAGCTGCGTGGTGCGGGCGATCAGATCGGTTCCCGAAGTCATGGCGTCCATTCTCTCCGATGGTCGGAACCGGATTATTTCCGGTCCAAGTGTGGATGAACAGGATAATATCGCCTACTATCGTTGCATGACCCAGGTACTGCCGCCCGCTGTCCTTCCCCACGAGGTTCACGACGTCCTGTCCCGCCACATCCTGGCCGACGGTTTCGACATGGTGCTCGACCTGCAGCGCTCGCACGGCTCCGTCCTGGTCGACGCCCGAGACGGCACGGAGTACCTCGACCTGTTCACCTTCTTCGCGTCCAACGCACTCGGAATGAACCACCCCGCTCTGGTACGCGACGACGAGTTCCGTGCCGATCTGCTCGAAGCCGCGCTGCACAAGCCGAGCAACTCGGACCTCTACACCACGGCGATGGCCCGATTCGTGGACACCTTCGCGCGGGTACTCGGGGTGCCGGAGCTGCCGCACCTGTTCTTCGTGGAGGGTGGCGCACTCGCCGTGGAGAACGCACTCAAGGTGGCCTTCGACTGGAAGAGTCGCCTGAACGAGAGCCGCGGACTCCGCGGCGGATCGCGAATCATGCACCTGGAGCATGCTTTCCACGGCCGTTCCGGTTACACGATGTCGCTCACCAACACCGATCCCGTCAAGGTGGCTCGGTTCCCCACGTTCGACTGGCCGCGCATCCCGTCGCCGTACCTGCGAGCCGGGGCCGACATGGACGCACTCGAACAGCGATCGCTCGACGCGGCTCGGCGACACTTCGCTGCCGATCCGCACGAGATCGCCGCGATCGTCGTGGAGCCGATCCAGGGGGAGGGCGGCGACCACCACTTCCGCCCGCAATACCTGCGGGCGTTACAGAATCTCGCTCACGAGTTCGACGCGCTGTTCGTGGTCGACGAGGTGCAGACCGGTGCGGGAATCACCGGAACCGCCTGGGCCCATCAGCAATCGGGGATCGAGCCCGATGTCGTCGCGTTCGGAAAGAAGACCCAGGTCTGCGGCATCATGGCGGGTCGGCGGGTGGACGAGGTACCGGACAACGTCTTTCGCGTCGGCTCCCGGATCAACTCGACCTGGGGCGGAGGCCTGGCCGACATGGTGCGCTCCCGACGCATCCTCGAGGTCGTCGAGTCCGACGGTCTGATCGAGCGTGCGTCGGTGATGGGAACCGTTCTCCTGCAACGCCTTCACGAATTGGCACACTGTCATCCCGAGGTCACGGAGGTGCGAGGTCGCGGCCTGATGTGCGCCTTCTCCCTACCCGACGCGGCGAGCCGGGACCGTCTCCTGGAACGCATGCGGACCGAGGAGCGAGTGGTGCTGCTGGGCTGCGGAACACGCAGCGTTCGGTTCCGGCCGGCGTTGACCGTGCCGGACACCGTTCTGCACGCGGCGGTCGATGCCCTGGATCGAGTACTCGAGTCGGACCGCACCCCGCACCGAGATATCCGATCCTCTGCGTAACATGCACCGCATGAAGCTGCGCTACGACGTCGAGGGCACCGGCCCCACCCTGGTTCTGGTCCACGGCGTCGTGCACCGCCGTCAGGCCTGGGCGCCGGTCCTGGACCTGCTCACCCCGTATCGCCGCGTCGTGACCGTGGATCTGCCCGGCCACGGAGAATCCGACCCCATCGACGCGTCGGGACCGGCCGTTCTGGAGTCGTTGCTGAACGAGCTCAACGCCTTCGTACGCGAGATCGAGGAGCCCGGTACACAGGTCCACGTGGCCGGTAATTCTCTCGGCGGGTGGCTCGCGCTGTGTCTCGCGGCCCGCGGCGAGGTGGCCAGCGCGACGGCGCTCTCCCCGGCGGGGTTCTTTCTCAACAAGGTGGACCAGGAACGGACGATGAGCACGTTCCGAGGTCTGCGAGCGGTGGCCAGGCGCTTCGGCACCCACGCCCCGGAACTGTTGAAGTACCGGGCCGTCCGCTATCCGGCGATGTCCGCGTTCTTCGCCCGGCCGAGCCAGGTCACCTACCGGTCGGCCGTCGTGGACACCGCCTCGCTCACCAGTAACGCCCTGATCGACGCCGGACTCGATTCCGATTTCGACTTTCCCCCGATGACCACGCCCGCGGTTCCGGTGACGGTCGCCTGGGGCCGACGGGATCTGATCCTGCCCGTCTACCAGGCTCGGAAGGTCACCCGCTCGTTCCCGCACGCCAAGGTCATGGTGGTTCCCGGCGTCGGTCACGTACCGATGAGCGACAACCCCGAGCTCGTCGCGTCCATCCTGCTCGCGGGCAGCGAGACGGCCGCCGTTCCGCAGACCTGAGCCCGCCGGTCAGGCGACCTCCATCTCCCGCACGATGCGCGCCACGATGTCGCCCGCCGGGCCCGTCGTCACCGCACGCCACCCCGTTCCCGCCCAGAGGTTGGGGACGTCGGCCCGACCGGCCGCGACCGCCGCCGTGCGCAGCGCCCCGGTCGCCGCGTTGACATCCGGGTACGCCGCCGGCGCACCCGCGGTGAAACGGCGGGCGAACTCGTTCTCCAGCCCGCGCGCCGGGCGGCCGGAGAACGCGCGGGTGACGACGGTCCGCTCGTAGGTGCGGTCGAGCAACGCCGCGCGGTGCACGGCGTTGGTTCCCGCCTCGTCGGAGCACAGGAACGCCGTTCCCATCTGCGCCGCCACCGCGCCCAGACCCATCGCGGCCACCACTGCCGAACCGTCCATGATTCCGCCCGCAGCGATGAGGGGCACCTCGACCGACAACCCGACCGCCAGCAGCAGCGGGGCCGTGGACATGGCGATCCCGCCGCGGGGATGCGCGGGGTCGTCGACGAAGACGCCGCGGTGACCTCCGGCCTCGCTACCCTGCACCACCAGCATGTCGGCACCGTCGGCCACGGCGAGCCTGGCCTCCTCGACCGAGGTCACGGTGCCGATCATCAGGGCGTCGATGCCGTGGACGCGCTCGGTCAGAGCTCGTCCCGGACGACCGAAGGTCACCGACACCGCGGCGGGGCGATGCGCGCAGACGACGTCGATCTTCTCGTCGACCCGGTCGTCGTTCCAGGCCGCCGGTCCGATCTCCACGCCCAGGTCGGCGGCCGACGAAGCGAGGTCGCGCCGGTACCGCTCGACCTCGTCCCGCGATTCGGTCCGGGTGGACGGCAGGAACAGGTTGACGCCGTAGGGCACCGACGACGCCTCGATCTCGGTCAACTGTGCGTCGAGTGCCTCGGGTGTGAGGAGGGCGCCCGCCAGGATGCCGAATCCACCCGCCTTCCCGACGGCGATCACCAGTGCGGGAGTCGACGGACCGCCCGCCATCGGTGCGGCGATCACGGGCACTCGGGACGGGAGGGTGGCGTTCACATCAGGTCACGATAGTCGCCGCGACCCGCGTTATCGGATGACACAAAAGAACTGTCAACTATTCAATCAATCGCCCCGAAACGTACTCCGTGTCAGTTATCTTCTTTTCCGGGCGGAGGACCCGCACCCCGTTCGTCGAAGGATCGCGATGGCACCGCCGAGGCACCAACCGTCGTCACCGGTCACCCGGCTTCGGGCCGCGACTCCTCACCGCGAGCGCCGTCGCCGCCTCGATCCGGCGTGGTCGGATCAGCCGAGGAATCCCGGCCGGCATCATCGACCAGGACGCCGTGGCCAGGATCCGGTACCCGCGCGGCCGACCGACGCGATGGACGGGACCGGCGTGCTCGACAGCGTGCGCCGGTGGCTCGGTCGACCCCACGATTTCGACTGGATCTTCGAACATCACTCGACGAAGCCGCTGCACCGGGTCATCCGGGGTGTCTTCGTGGGTGCGGTCGCGGTCTACGCCCTGGTGTTGCTGCTCATGCTGGGCTCGCCCAACGGCCCGCAGGGCACCGTCGCGGTCGGGTACTCGATCGCGATCCTCGTGGTCCAGGTGCTGGTCATCGGCTGGCTGCTCGTCGGACCCGTGCCGACCCACAAGTGGCAGTTCACCGGGTTTCTCGTGTTCGGGGACCTCGGGCTCGCGTCCGCGATCGTGCTGGACACCCCCACCTCGGCCATGCTCGGCACCTTTCTGTTCTCGATCAACGCCTCGATCTGCGTGTTCTTCCTCAGCCCGCGATGGTTGCTCGCGCACTTGCTCTTCACGAACGCGGTGATCGTGTATCTCGGTGTCGCCGCATACACACAGGGTCTGTGGGGAGTGAACGACGCGGTCGCCGCCGTCGTCACCGCGAGCGCGGCGAACTCGGCCGTTCCCATGTTCGCGCAGTTCGCCTGGTCTCTCGTCTCGCACGACGCCCGCCAGTCCGAACTGGATCCGCTGACCGGCACCCCGAATCGCCGCGGCCTCCAGAACGCGCTGGAGGACCTGTGGGCAGGGGCGATCGCGGCGGACCACCCGGTCGCGGTGGTGATGGTCGACATCGACCGGTTCAAGAGCGTCAACGATCGGTACGGGCACGACGAGGGCGACGCCGTCATCATCCGCGTCGCACGACGCCTGCAGGAGCACCTGCGCGATCACGGGGTGGTCGCGCGCACCGGGGGCGAGGAGTTCCTGGCGGTGATGGTGGCCCCGCCGAAGGACGTGGAGCCGGCGATCCACACCGCGCTGGCCGCACTGCACGATCGCACCGATCCGGTTCCCATCACCGCCAGCACCGGAATCGCCATCGTCAGCCCGGGGACGGCGCTGTGGAGTTCCGGCGTGTCCGCCATGACGAGCGTGACCCGCGCGGCGGATTCGATGATGTACCGCGCCAAGGACTCGGGCGGTGACGGCTCGTGCACGGTCTACCTCTGACCGCGTCGTCCTCAGCCGTCTCTCAGCCCTGCCCCGGGGGAACGCACAGCCGGGCAGAGGACAATGGGCGGGTGCCCGACTCCTTCTTCTATTCTCTCGTCGCCATGAACTCGCTCTTCGCCGCATCGGCCTGGTGCCTGTCGCGGCCCACGATGGTGTCGTCCACCGCCGTCGTGACCGCGTCGATCGGGTGGCTGATCCTCAACGGGCCCATCGAGGGACGGGTCCTCGTGGTGTTGACCCCGCAGAACGGCATCACCGAATCGGATCTGCTGTCGGTGGTGGGCGTCGGGATCGGTCTCGTGGGCTTCGCTCGGGCCGCCCGGACCCGACGCGGTCCGCAGCGCCGCGCGGCCTGACCCCGGGAACGCGAGAGCGGCCCGCACCGTCGAGGTGCGGGCCGCTGTCGTTCCGGGAGCCGAGTGGCCCGGCAGTCGCTGTTCGGACGTCGTTGCTCAGACGTTGATGCCGAAGTCGCGGGCGATGCCCGCCAGCCCCGACGCGTAACCCTGGCCGACCGCGCGGAACTTCCACTCCGCACCGTTGCGGTACAGCTCACCGAACACCATGGCCGTCTCGGTGGACGCGTCCTCCGTCAGGTCGTAGCGGGCGAGCTCCGAGCCGTTGGACTTGTCGACCACGCGGATGTACGCGCCGCGGACCTGGCCGAACGACTGCGACCGCGCGTCGGCCTCGTAGATCGACACCGGGAACGTGATCGAGTCGACGGTCGCGGGAACCGCGGCCAGATCGACGTTGATGACCTCGTCGTCGCCGTCGCCCTCGCCGGTCTTGTTGTCTCCGGTGTGCTCGATGGAGCCGTCCGGGGTCTTGAGGTTGTTGAAGAAGACGAAGTACTCGTTGCCCGGCGCCTTCTTGTCGGTCCCGAGGCCGATCGCGCTCGCGTCGAGGTCGAAATCGGTGCCGGTGGTGGTGCGGATGTCCCAGCCCAGGCCGACCGACACGGCCGTGAGGTTCGGTGCCGCCTTGGTGAGCGAGACGTTGCCGCCCTTGGTCAAACTGACGCCCATCGCTGAAATCCCTTCGATTGCCCGTGTGAACATCTGCTGTCGGATCAACGTGCCACCCTACGTTCCGGTTCCCGTCCGACGCCCGAGCGTCGGACACGAGGATCCTCGCTGCGGGTGTCGATGTTTCACATGAAACCGCCGGCAGGCCGTGACCCAACTGGCACGTCTGGTGCACGAGCGCACACTGGAGTGATGAACCCCTTCGAGTCCGTCCAACACCGCGTCGGCGCGACGATCTTCGCCAAGGTGGCCGGAGACGAAGGCCCTTCTCGTCGCGACCGTATCCACGGCGCCATCGGTCCACGCCGCTTCGGCCCGGACTCCGCGATACAGCAGGTCAACGGAGACGCGTCGATGTTCATCGGCGGTATGCGTGCCCTCCTGCTGCAGTCTTTGCACCCCCTCGCGATGGCGGCGGTGGATCAGCACTCCGGGTACCGCGGCGACCCGTGGGGACGGCTGCAGCGCACCAGCACGTTCCTCGCCGAGACGACGTTCGGGACGATCGAGGACTCCGATCGGGCCATCCGCATCGTCCGCGCCGTGCACAAGAAGATCACCGGCGTGGCTCCGGACGGTCGGCCGTACGCCGCGTCCGATCCGCACCTGCTCCGCTGGGTGCACGTGGCCGAGGTCGACAGCTTCCTGCGGGCGCACGATCGCTACGGCGCGCACCCCCTGGATGCGGACGGCCGCGATCGCTACGTCGCGGAGGCCGCCCACATCGCCCGCGGGCTGGGGGCCGACGACGTTCCCGAGTCCGTCGCCGAGCTCGACGCGGCACTCGCGGCGTACCGACCGGAGCTGACGAGCACCGAGGCCGCTCGCCGCACCGCACGATTCATCCTGCTCAACCCGCCGATTCCGCTGCCGCTGCGCCCGGCGTACGGGCTGCTCGCCGCGTCCGCCGTCGCGCTCATGCCGTGGTGGACCCGCTTCCCCCTGCGCCTGCCGTACCTGCCGCTCACGGAGGCGACCGCCGTCCGGGGAACCGGCGTCGCGATCACCACGGCCATCCGCTGGGCGCTCGGTCCGGGACCGTCCGAGCAGATGGCATCATCACGCTGATGAAGCGTGACGTATCGGCTCGGCTCGACGTACAGGTCGACGACCCCAGCACCCTCGAATTCCAGATCGCCGTCGCGCACCGACCCGGCCTCGACATCGACGAATCGTTGTCCTTCGACCTCGACGGTCGCAGCATCACGCCGACCGAGATCGTCGGCGAGCACGGTTCGCGCATCCACAAGTTCGAGTGCGATCGTGGATCGCTGACGGTCGTGTACCGCGCGTCCGTCACCGGCACCGCGGAGCCCGATCCGATCGTCGAGCGTGACCTGTCGACCTACCTGCGCCCCAGCCGTTACGCCGAGGCCGACAAGTTCTTCGGTTTCGCCGCGACGGAGTTCGGCAAGTACACCTCCGACTCCGAGGTGCTCGAGAAGGTGTCGTCCTGGGTGGGGCGACGGCTGCAGTACGTCCCCGGCAGCAGCGATCCCATCGACGGCGCCGCGGACACGTTGCTCTCCGGCAGCGGCGTGTGCCGCGACTACACGCATCTCGTCATCGCGCTGCTGCGGGCGATGAACGTGCCCGCGCGCCTCGTCGCCGTCTACGCACCCGGCTGCAACCCGATGGACTTCCACGCCGTCGCCGAAGCGCACGTCGACGGTGTGTGGCGCGTGGTCGACGCGACCCGTCTCGCGCCCCGCCAGTCGCTGATTCGCATCGCCACCGGTCGCGACGCCGCGGACACCGCGTTCCTCGACAACCACGACGGCTACATCCTGCTGAACTCGATGATCGTCACGGCCGTCGTGGACGGACAACTGCCCATCGACGACATCACGGAGCTCGTCTCGATCGCCTGAGCGCGAGCGATCCCGGAATCCGGTGAGGAACTGTTCGCTCAGCGAGCGGATTCTCACCGGATTCTCGCCTACGATCTGCAGGTCATGAGCCACCCGGTCCGGTTCCGCGACGACGATCCGCTGTTGACGACCGTCCGCGAACTGGCGCTCGCCTTTCCCGGCGCGCAGGAGAAGGTCTCGCACGGACGCCCGAACTTCTTCACCGTCACGGTCTTCGCGGTCTACGGCGCCACCGTGAAGGGCGACCACCGATCCACCGTGTGGGACCGCTCGCTGCAGATACGGCCCGATGCCGACGAGCGCGACGCCCTTCTGAGCGACGAGCGGTTCTTCGAGCCCGCCTACACCGCTCGATCCGGATGGATCGGCCTGCAGCTCGCGGGCGAGGCTCCGGACTGGACCGAGGTGGCCGAACTCCTCGACATGTCCTACCGCAACACCGCCCCGGCGAGGCTGGTCCGCGAGCTCGACCCGCGCCGCTGACGGCCCGTGCGAGAGTGGGCGGGTGCAACTGCTGCTGATCCGACACGCCCTGCCGGTCCGCTCCGACACCGGAGCGGACCCCGAGCTCGCTCCGCTCGGCGTCGAGCAGGCGGCGCGGATCCCCGACGCCCTCGCGCACTTCGGGGTCCGGCGCATCGTCAGCAGTCCGCAGGTCCGTGCTCACCGCACCGCCGAACCCCTCGCCGACGCCACCGGGCTGGGCATCGACACCGTCGACGGTCTCGCCGAATACGACCGCGACTTCGCCGGATACCTCCCTATCGAGGAGGCCCAGACGCAGTTCCCGGCGGAGTTCGAACGGATCAAGGAAGGCCACCTTCCCAGCGCGGTCGACGCCGGCGCCTTCAGCGAACGAGTGCGGACCAGCATCGACACCCTCGTGGCCGAGTCGGAGCATCGCGACACCGTCGCCGCGTTCGCGCACGGCGGGGTCGTCAACATCTACCTGCACGAGCTGCTGGGCACGACGATGCCGCTGACGTTCCCCGTCGACTACTGTTCGGTGACCCGAATCCTGTTCTCTCGCAGCGGCCGCCGTACGGTGGCGTCGGTCAACGAAACGCAGCACGTGTGGGATCTGCTTCCCCGCAACCGAGGCTGATCCTCCACACCCGCGACCGCGCGACGAAACCTCACCGAACCCTTAGTCCTGCTGGTCGGGGCGCTTTTTCGGGGCTCGCAGCGCCGATGGGTGGCGAGAGACGCGTCCGGCACGGGTTAGCCTGAGCAACACTATGGCTTCTTCACACGGCGCAGCGACCGGCAACCGGCGCGGACCTCTCTCGGTTCTCACACGTCCGATCGTCGCGATCCTCGTCATCGCGTTGCCGCTTCTGCTCGCGGGACTCTACGCCTCCTTCAGCGGCAACGACGTCTCCCCCGCCGGTGCGGCGGCCACGTCGAGCACCGACACGCAGACCCCCGGCTCCGAGGCGGCGCCCGGCGAGGAGGAGCCCGCAGCCGGCGATCCGCTCGCCCGGACCCGCTCTGCGCTCACCCAGTCGCAGCTTCCCCTGAGCCTGCTCAGTGGTGGACTCACCCAGCTCACCGACGGCGCCCCGTTGCTGACCGACGGCGTCAACCAGATCGCGGACGGGCTCGGCCAGGCCCGCGTCGGGGCGGATCAGCTCGCCGACGGCAACACCCAGCTCGCGGGCGGGTTGCTGGAACTGCAGGGCGGTGTCGCGCAGCTCGGTGACGGTGCCCAACAGATCAGTGGTGGTGTCAATCAGGTGACGACCCCGCTGCTGGAGATCGGCGACAAGCAGGCACAGGTCACCGCGACCATCGCCGACATCGCCGCGAACATCGAGCAGTTGAACAATCCGATCACCACCGACGCCGCGAACAACCTCCGCGAACTCATCGTCACGTTGAACACCCAGGGCGTCGGGCCGGACACCATCGCGCAGATCCAGCAGCTGCGCGAGGGTGCGGAGCTGCTCGCGTTCCAGCTCGGTGACCCGTCGAGCGAGTTCAACGCGGGCGTGGGCACCGCCGTGGACGGATCGAGCCAGCTCGCAACCGGGGCGACCCAGCTGCGCGACGGCATCGCGATGCTCGACGAGGGCGGCACGCAGCTGCGAACCGGTACCGATCAGCTCGCGACCGGTATCGATCCCATCGAAGGCGTCGTGAACAGCCTCTCCACCAGCGTGCAGACCGCGACGTCGTCGCTGCCCGCGGCGGGTGCGACGTCGACCACCACGACGACCACCACCGATGCCGACGGCCGGACCACGACCACCGTCGTGCAGTCGGCCGGCGGCACCTCCAACAATTTCCTCATCGCCGCGCTCGTCGCGGTAGCGGCAGCCGCAGCGGTCAGCCTGGTCCGTCGACTCTCGCCCGGCGCTCGCATCGCGCGTCTGGCCCCCGCCCTGGGTGCCGTCGCCATCGCCGCGGCCGCGACCATCGTCTTCGCCGTCGTCACCGACGGCATCGGGTTCGGTTCTCTGCTGGGCGGCGCGGTGTTCCTGCTGCTCTCGGCCGCGGCGTTCCTCGCCGTCGCCGGAGCCGTGCAGATGGTGTTCGGCCGAGTCGTCGGTCAGTCGGTGAACCTGGTGCTCCTGCTCGTCCAACTCGCCGTCGTCGGGCTCGCGTTGGTGGGCTCGCCGGACAATTCGCTGTTCGGCCGCGTCGCCGCGTTCACCCCGCTGGGCTGGCTCGCCGCCGGTCTCGACCGCATCGGCTCCGACAGCATGGATTCGACCGGTTGGCTCGCCGTTCTGGTGATGATCGCGCTGCTCGGACTCGCCGGCGTCGTGTACGCGGTGGTGTCCCGGTCCGAACCGGCCGACACGCGAGAGACCACCGCGGCGCACTACGCCTGATCCGTCGGCTCAGGACACCGGCCTGAGCGGATGGATGCCCACCTCACCGAGGTGGGCGCCGTGCTCACCCATCACGGCGGCCATGTGCGGCGACGCCATGTGCGCGTCGAGGGCCGCCTGGTCCCGCCACACCTCGACGGTGACCAGGGTGCCCGCGGCCGCCGCGGACTCGTAGAGGTCGTAGGAGATGCACCCGTCCTCGGTGCGGGTGGTCTCGACGAAGGCGCGCATCGCCGCCGTCACCTCGTCCACGAATCCGTCCTTCACCGGGATCACGGCCACCACGTGCAGATCGCTCATGCTTGTCTCTCCTTCTCCGCCGGCGCACGGCGTGCGCACGGTGTCGAACCTACGGACTCGGCCCGACGCTCGGAGCGGTTCTCGGGTCGACGCCGTCAGGCCGGTCCCTCGAACGCGCGCAGCACCGCGGCCAGATCGTCCGACCCGTGCCCGGCCTCGCTCGCGGCCGCATACGCCGCCCGCACTGCGGTGAGCACGCGGGCGGTCCGCTCTCCCGTCGCGTCGATCATGAGGTCGACGTCCTTCACCACACCGTCGACCCCGAACGACGGTGTCCAGTCCTGTGCGATCATCGCCCGCCCTTTCAGCTGGGTGTAGGGCGCACCGATCGGGCCGCCGTCGAGCGCCTCGAGGAACAGGGCCGGGTCGAGCCCGAACGACGCCATCATGGCGATCGACTGCGCGGTGGCCGCGGTCAGAGTGGACACCATCGCGTTGCAGGCCAGTTTCAGGGCGCTCGCATCTCCCACGATCGGCCCGGCCTCGACGATCTTCGCGGAGATCGCGTCGAGCGCGGGGCGAACTCTCGTCAGGAGCTCGGCGTCCCCGGAGACCAGAGCGGTCAGGGTCCCGTCCTCGGCGGGCGCCTTGGTGCCGAGCACCGGACCGTCGACCATGGACGCCCCGTATTCGGCCGCCAGATCACCGAGACGACGCGCCCCGGCGGGCCCGACGGTCGCGGACTGGATCCAGACGGCATCGGGGCGCAGCGCGGGCAGGAAATCACGGGCGCGTTCGCGGGTGGCCGCCTCGTCGTAGAGCATCGTGAAGACCACGTCCGCGCCCGCCGCCAGGGACGCGAGATCGGCCGCGACGGTGGCCCCGGCCGCGCGTAAGGGCTCCGTTCTGGTCACGTCGCGATTCCAGACCCGCACCTCGTGCCCGGCCCGCAGCAGCGATCCCGCCATGCCGGCACCCATCGTCCCGGTCCCCACCACACCGACCTGCACGTCTTCTCCTCGCGTCCGGAGCCGCCCGGCGTCGGACGAGATTCCCGGACCGGGAATCATCGTCGGTGTCGCCGCCGTTGGCTTCGTCGGGGACTACCCGATTCCCGACGCGTCCACGCGCCGTCGTCGTCACCGTCCGAACAGAAGAACCCGAGGTCATCACCACCGTGCGCACCACCGCTTCCCACACCATCGCCGATCGCGCCGGGCGTCGCGAATGGATAGGCCTGGCCGTCCTCGTCATGCCCATCGTGTTGGTGTCGATGGACATGTCCGTGCTCTACCTGGCGCTTCCGTCGCTCGCCGAGGACCTGCAGCCCAGCAGCGCCCAGGAACTGTGGATCCTCGACATCTACGGCTTCATGCTGGCCGGTCTGCTGGTGACGATGGGTTCGCTCGGCGATCGCATCGGTACGCGCAAGTTGCTCATGATCGGATCGCTGATCTTCGGCGTGGCGTCCGTCGCGGCCGCATTCTCGCATTCCCCCGAGGCGCTCATCGCGTCCCGCGTACTGCTGGGTCTGGGCGGCGCCACCCTCGCTCCCTCGACACTGGCGTTGCTGAGAGTGCTGTTCCGGGACCCGGTGCAGCGCGGTATGGCGGTCGGCGTGTGGACCGCGGGCTTCGCGGGTGGCGGCTCGTTCGGTCCCGTCATCGCGGGCACCCTGCTCGAGTACTTCTGGTGGGGATCGGTCTTCCTGATCAACCTGCCCATCATGGTGGTACTCCTGATCGCCGCGCCCCTGCTTCTCCCCGAGTCCAAGAACCCCAACCCCGGTCGGTTCGACCTTCCCGCCGTGACCGCATCGATCGTCGCGATGCTGTCCATCGTGTACGCCGTCAAGCACACTGCGCAGAGCGGAATCGACTGGCAGTCCGTCGCCGCGCTGACGGTGGGCCTGTTGGTGGGCACGTGGTTCGTCCGGCGGCAACGCCGATCCACGCACCCCATCATCGAGTTCGATCTGTTCCGTACCCCGGCCTTCGCCGTCGCCGTGATCGTGCTCCTGGTCTCGGTGTTCGTCATCACCGGCTTCAGTCTTCAACTGGCGCAATACCTTCAGTTGGTCCTGGGTCTGGGCACCCTGCAGGCCGGTCTGTGGTCGCTCATTCCCGCGCTCGCGACGGCCACCGCCTCGCTCACCGCGCCGCTGGTGATGAAGCGCAAGCGGCCGTCGGTCATCCTCGTCGGCGCCGTCACGGTGATGGGCTTCGGGGCATCGATCATCGCCATGGTCGCGCTACCCGCGGACGTCACCAGCGGAACCACGCTGGCCGTACTCCTCGGTGGCATGGTCGTCATGGCGCTCGGCGTGGGTACCGGCACCACCTTCGGTTCCGACACGGTGCTCTCGACCGCGGCCCCGGAGAAGGCCGGCGCCGCGGGCGCCATCTCGGAGACGGGGGCCGAACTCGGCGGTGCACTGGGCATCGCGCTTCTCGGGTCGATCAGCGTCGCGACCTACCGGCTGGTCCTCGGCGGCGAGGCCTCGGCAGACGGCACCCTGACCGCCACGTTGGCCACCGCGTCCCCGCAGTTGGCCGAGCGGGCGAGGGACGCCTACGTGGACGGGATCGTCGCGGCGGCCGGCGCGACGATGGTGACCATGCTCGTCGCCGGGCTCACGGCCGCGTGGCTGTTCCGACGCGGTGCTACGACGACGACCGAGGCGGACGTGGTGTCGGTGTCGAAGCACTGAGCTCGGGCCGGATCCGCACCCCCGCGCCCGATCCGCACCCCCGCGCCCGATCCGCACCCCTTACCGAACGCGAACACCCCGTGCAGTGCGCTGCACGGGGTGTTCGCGTTATGGAGGTTGTGCGGATCTACCGCTGCGGCGCCTGGGTGGGAACGATCGGCGACGGCAGCGCCGTCTTCCCCATCAGGTGCGCGTCCACCGCGGACGCGCACGAGCGCCCCTCGGCGATGGCCCACACGATGAGGGACTGACCGCGTCCCATGTCGCCGGCCACGAACACGCCGTCGACGTTGGTGTTCCAGGTGTCTGCACGCGAGACGTTTCCGCGCTCGTTGAGGTTCACACCCAGATCGCGGAGCAATCCCGGCTTCTCCGGACCGGTGAAGCCCATGGCCAGGAGAACGAGGTCGGCTTCGAGGTGGAAGTCGGAGCCTTCCACCTTCTCGAACTTGCCGTTCTTGAACTCCACCTCGCACGCGTCGAGTCCGGTGACCGTTCCGTTCGCGCCGGTGAAGCGTTCGGTGTTGACCGAGAAGACGCGCTCCCCACCTTCCTCGTGCGCCGAGGACACCCGGTAGACGAGCGGATACGTCGGCCACGGGGTCGACTCGGCGCGCTCCTCGGGCGGGCGGGGCATGATCTCGAACTGGTGGACGCTCGCCGCGCCCTGACGGTGCGACGTGCCGAGGCAGTCCGCGCCGGTGTCGCCGCCGCCGATGATGACGACCTTCTTGCCCTTCGCCGAGATCGGCGGCTGACCGTCCGACCCGGCGACGTCGTCGCCGAGCTGGACTCGGTTGGCCCACGGGAGGAACTCCATGGCCTGGTGGATGCCCCAGTACTCCCGGCCCTCGATCGGCAGATCGCGAGCCTCGGTGGCGCCACCGGACAGCACGATCGAGTCGAACTCCGCCCTCAGCTCGTCCGCCGTGATGTCGACGCCCACGTTGACGCCGGTGCGGAAGACGGTGCCCTCGGCCTCCATCTGCGCGAGACGGCGGTCGATGTGCCGCTTCTCCATCTTGAACTCGGGGATGCCGTAGCGCAGCAGTCCGCCGATGCGATCGGCGCGCTCGAAGACCGTGACGGTGTGCCCGGCGCGGGTGAGCTGCTGGGCTGCCGCCAATCCGGCCGGACCCGATCCCACGACGGCGACCTTCTTGCCCGTCAGGTAGGTCGGGTACACGGGCTGGACCCAACCCTCGTCGAAGGCGCGGTCGATGATCTCGACCTCGACCTGCTTGATGGTGACCGGATCCTGATTGATCCCCAGCACGCACGACGCCTCGCACGGTGCGGGGCACAACCGACCCGTGAACTCCGGGAAGTTGTTGGTCGCGTGCAACCGATCGATGCTCTCGCGCCACCGGTCCTTGTAGACCAGGTCGTTCCACTCGGGAATCAGGTTCCCCAAGGGACAACCGTTGTGGCAGAACGGAATACCACAGTCCATACAGCGACTGGCCTGCTCGCGCAGAGTATCGGTGGAGAAGTCCTCGTAGACCTCTTTCCAGTCGAGCAGTCGAAGATCGACCGGACGGCGCTGCGGCAATTCGCGCGACGTCTTCTTCATGAATCCCTGCGGATCACCCACGAGCTGCCTCCATGATCGCCTCGTCCACGTCGTCGCCGTTCTTCTCGGCTTCGGAAATGGCGAGAAGTACCTTCTTGTAATCGCGGGGCATCACCTTCACGAAGTGATTGACCTGCTGCGACCAGTCACCCAGAATGCGGTCCGCGACGTCGGATCCCGTTTCGTCGCGGTGCCGGGTGATGGTGTCCTTGAGCCAGCCGAACTCGTCGCCGACGAGCTCTTCGATGTCCACCAGCTCGGTGTTCAAATTCGCCGCGAACGTCGAGTTCGGGTCGAACACGAACGCCACGCCACCGGACATGCCGGCGCCGAAGTTGCGTCCGGTGTCGCCGAGGATGACCACCTTGCCGCCGGTCATGTACTCGCAGCCGTGGTCACCCACGCCCTCGACCACCGCGGTGGCTCCCGAGTTGCGCACCGCGAACCGCTCGCCGACGACGCCGCGGATGAGCGCCTCGCCCTCCGTGGCTCCGAACAGGATCACGTTGCCCGCGATGATGTTGTCCTCCGCGACGAAGGCCTCGGCCGCGTCCAGCGAGGGGCGCACCACGATGCGGCCACCCGACAGACCCTTGCCGACGAAGTCGTTCGCGTCACCGTTCAGTCGCAACGTCATGCCGCGAGGCACGAAGGCACCGAAGCTGTTGCCGGCCGAGCCGGTGAACGTGATGTCGATCGTGCCGTCGGGCAGGCCCTCGGCGCCGTACGCCTTGGTGACCTCGTGACCGAGCATCGTTCCCACGGTGCGGTTCACGTTGGTGATCCTCGTCGCGAAGGACACCTGCTCGCCCTTGTCCAGCGCGTCCCGGCTCTGCACGATGAGCTGCTGATCGAGCGCCTTGTCCAGCGCGTGATCCTGCGTGCCCGTGCAGTAGAGGTCCTGGTTCATGAACGCGGACTCGGCCTCGTCCAGGATCGGCGACAGGTCGAGCTTCGACGCCTTCCAGTGCTCCTTGGCCTTGGTGGTGTCCAGCAGTCCGACCTGGCCGACGGCCTCGTCGAGCGTGCGGAATCCGAACTCCGCCAGGTACTCGCGCACTTCCTCCGCGATGTACATGAAGAAGTTCTCGACGAACTCGGGCTTGCCCGCGAAACGCTTGCGCAGCACCGGGTTCTGCGTCGCCACGCCCACCGGACAGGTGTCCAGGTGACACACGCGCATCATGATGCATCCCGAGACCACCAGCGGTGCGGTGGCGAAACCGAACTCCTCGCCGCCCAGCAGCGCCGCCACCATCACGTCGCGTCCGGTCTTGAGCTGACCGTCCACCTGGACGACGATGCGGTCGCGAAGTCCGTTGAGCAGCAACGTCTGCTGGGTCTCGGCGAGACCCAGCTCCCACGGTGCGCCTGCGTGCTTGACCGACGTCAACGGCGTCGCGCCGGTGCCGCCGTCGTGGCCGGAGATGAGCACCACGTCGGCGTGCGCCTTCGAGACACCGGCGGCGACCGTGCCGACACCGACCTCGGAGACCAGCTTGACGTGGATTCGAGCCGACGGGTTCGCGTTCTTCAGGTCGTGGATCAGCTGGGCCAGATCCTCGATCGAGTAGATGTCGTGGTGCGGCGGCGGCGAGATCAGACCGACACCCGGCGTGGAGTGCCGGACCTCGGCCACCCACGGGTACACCTTGTGCGCCGGAAGCTGGCCGCCCTCACCGGGCTTGGCGCCCTGCGCCATCTTGATCTGGATGTCGGTGCAGTTGGTCAGGTAGTTCGACGTGACGCCGAACCGACCCGACGCGACCTGCTTGATCGCACTGCGTCGCCAGTCGCCGTTCTCCTCCGGCACGAAGCGGGCGGTGTCCTCGCCGCCCTCACCCGAGTTCGATCGTCCACCGATGCGGTTCATCGCCACGGCCAACGTCTCGTGGGCCTCGGCCGAGATGGAGCCGTAGCTCATGGCGCCGGTGGAGAACCGCTTGACGATCGCCTCGGCCGACTCGACCTCGTCGATCGGAATCGACTGGCGGCCTTCGGTCTTGAACCGGAACAACCCGCGCAGCGAGGCCAGTCGCTCCGACTGGTCGTCGACCATCTGCGTGTATTCCTTGAACACCTTGTACTGACCGGTGCGCGTGGCGTGCTGCAGCTTGAACACGGTGTCCGGGTTGAACAGGTGGTATTCACCGTCACGGCGCCACTGGTACTCGCCACCGGTCTCGAGGTCGCGGTGGGCGCGCTCGACCTTGTTGTCCAGGTACGCGATCGAGTGCCGTGAGGCCACGTCGGCGGCGATCTGGTCCAGGTCGATGCCGCCGAGGGGCGACTTCAGTCCGTAGAAGTACTCGTTCACCAGGTCCTGCGACAGGCCGATGACCTGGAACAGCTGGGCACCGGTGTAGGACGCAAGCGTGGAGATGCCCATCTTGGACATCACCTTCAGCACGCCCTTGCCCACGGCCTTGATGTAGTTCTTGACGGCCGCGTCGTACGTGATGCCGGTCAGCGAGCCGCGGTCGATCATGTCCTCGACGGATTCGAAGGCGATGTACGGGTTGACCGCTGCCGCACCGAATCCCACGAGAGTGGCCATGTGGTGCACCTCGCGGGCGTCACCGGCCTCGACGATCAGACCCACCTTGGTGCGGGTCTTCTCGCGGATCAGGTGGTGGTGTACCGCGGCCGTGAGCAGCAGCGACGGGATGGGGGCCAGCTTCTCGCTCGACTCGCGGTCCGAGAGGATCACGATGCGCGCGCCGCCGGCGATCGCGGCCGAGACCTGCGAACGAATGATCTCCAGCGAACGACGCAGTCCCTCACCGCCTTCCGACACCGGGTACAGGCCGCGGACGACGACCGACCGCAGACCGTCCTGGTTGCCGTCGTCGTTGATGTGGACGAGCTTGGCCAACTCGTCGTTGTGCAGGATCGGCGACGTGAGCACGATCTGCTTGCACGCATCGGCGGTGGGCTGCAACAGGTCCCGCTCCGGTCCGATGGTTCCGCCGAGGCTGGTGACCACCTCTTCGCGGATGGCGTCGAGCGGGGGGTTCGTCACCTGAGCGAACAGCTGCGAGAAGTAGTCGAAGAGCATCCGCGGACGGTTGGACAGGACCGCGACCGGCGTGTCCGTGCCCATGGAACCGATCGCTTCCGCGCCGCCCTTGGCCATGGGTGCGACGAGGAGGTTCAACTCCTCGGTGGTGTAACCGAAGATCTGCTGCCGGATCAGCACACGATCGTGCGTCATGTGCACGTGCGGGCGCTCGGGCAGATCGTCGATGCGGATCAGGCCCTCGTCGAGCCACTCCTGGTACGGGTGCTCGGCCGCGAGCTCGTCCTTGATCTCGTCGTCGCTGACGATGCGGCCCTGCGCGGTGTCCACCAGGAACATGCGGCCGGGCTGCAACCGCACCTTGCGCACGATCTTCGACGGTTCGATGTCGAGCACGCCGACCTCGGACGCCATGATCACCAGACCGTCGTCGGTCACCCAGAGACGGCTCGGGCGCAGACCATTGCGGTCCAACACGGCGCCGATCACGGTGCCGTCGGTGAAGCAGACCGACGCGGGTCCGTCCCACGGCTCCATGAGCGTGGAGTGGTACTGGTAGAACGCCCGACGAGCGGGATCCATGCTGTCGTGGTGCTCCCAGGCCTCCGGGATCATCATCAGCACGGCGTGCGGCAGGCTTCGGCCGCCGAGGTGCAGGAACTCGAGGACCTCGTCGAAGCGGGCGGTGTCACTCGCGCCGTGGGTGCAGACCGGGAAGATCTTCTCGAGCTTCTCCGGACCGCCGAACACCTCGGAGTCGATGAGCGACTCTCGCGCCCGCATCCAGTTCTCGTTGCCGGTCACGGTGTTGATCTCACCGTTGTGCGCGACGCGGCGGAACGGGTGCGCCAGCGGCCACGACGGGAAGGTGTTGGTGGAGAACCGAGAGTGCACCAGGCCGAGGGCACTGACGACCCGCTCGTCCTGCAGGTCGAGGTAGAAGCCTCGCAACTGCGGCGTGGTCAGCATGCCCTTGTAGACGATGGTCGCGGGCGACAGCGACGGGAAGTACACCGTCTCGCTGCCGGTCGCGCCCTTGCCGGGGCCCTCGTTGCCGAGCTCGTGCTCGACCCGCTTGCGCACGACGAAGGCCCGACGTTCGAGATCTATGCCGGACAGCGACGCGTCGGGGGCGGCGATGAAGATCTGACGGAAGGTCGGCATCGCGTCGCGGGCGAGCGCACCGAGCGACGCATCGTCGGTGTCGACGTCGCGCCACCCGAGGACGGTGAGTCCCTCTTCGGCGACGATGGCCTCGACCCGCTCGCTGGCAGCCTTCGTGGCCGCCCTGGCCTGCGGAAGAAAGGCGATACCGGTGGCGTAGGAACCCTCGGCCGGCAGCTCGAAGTCGACGACGGCGCGGTAGAACGCGTCCGGAACCTGAATGAGAATGCCGGCTCCGTCGCCGGTGTTCGGCTCCGCGCCCGCCGCACCACGGTGCTCGAGGTTGATCAGCGCCGTGATGGCTTTGTCCACGATGTCTCGACTGCGACGGCCGTGGATGTCGACGACGAACGCCACACCACAGGAGTCGTGTTCGTTGGCCGGGTCGTAGAGGCCCTGGGCTGCTGGGTACCGGTGACCGGGAAGTTGCATGTTGCCTTGCCTTCTGTCGTGCCGAATCCGCGGTGAGGCGGTTCGAATGACGAACCGGGCCGCCGCGGGGCGGGCGAGCACGCGCTCGTCGTTGAACGTGCACTCGGGTGGCGCTACGGCATCGCGCATGGAACGGTCTGTCCCGCGAGATGCCGGTGTTTTCCGGCAGGGTGAAGCTGTCGTGGGCTTACGTCCCTTAGCAGAACGATAAGTCAGTACCCGGGCGAATCCACAAATTAGGCGACACTCATTGTGCAACCACCTGCGAAAACCCGTCCGTGGTGAGAACCGGGCCGCGCGTCGTTGCGCGTGTTTCCCGGCGACCGGGCCGAAAACTTCGGTCCGACCCACCGTGTGAGGCAGAGAATACCCGCGTTCGGCAGGGGTTGCGGCCGAGATCCGGACCACAGCGACCGGAGGAGGCCGACGACTCGATGTCGGCGCCCGGGAACACGTCGGCGCCCGCGGCCTTGTGGGCTCGCGACCATCGGTAGGAGAAAAAACTGCTGGCCGTAGCGATCGAGATCAGCTACGGCCAGCGTGGTGGGCGAAGGGGGACTTGAACCCCCACGTCCCGAAGGACACTGGCACCTGAAGCCAGCGCGTCTGCCATTCCGCCACTCGCCCGAGCGACGGGACGACATTAACACGGCCCCTCGAGCGCCCCGAAATCCGCGGTGTCGCCGGTGGAGGATCCGGCAGCGGCTGATGGGAAATTGCCGGTCGGCGTATATCATGCGAGGGCAGCACCACGCGGTCAGGACACGCGAGGGTTGTGGAGAACAGTGCTCGTGGACGCTCGGGGGTGTCCACCGGCCGTTGACGTGGTCGTTCCGCTCGGGTCGCGGACCGGACCACATTCCCCGGATGCGTGCCGGAAACGGACCGCGGGTACCACCGTACGAGCATCATCGGCCGCACGAAACGTGCGCACGGAAGAGAAGGAGGGCGTCGTGGGAGTGGTTCAGCGCTTCGAGAGAAAGTTGCAGAACGCGGTCGGCGACGCCTTCGCTCGTGTCTTCGGCGGTGGCGTGGTTCCACACGAGGTGGAGACCGCCCTGCAACAGGAGGCGGCACATCGGGTTCGTACCCTCGACGGCGGCCACCTCCTCGCCCCCAACGCGTACGTCATCACCATCAGCGCAGGTGATCACGAGAAGATGGCGGCCGACCGCGACCTGACCACCAAGGCGTTCTCGCGACACCTCGAGGGCTTCATCGCCGAACAGGGTTGGCAGACCTACGGCAAGGTCGTCGTCGGTCTCGAACCGTCGTCGAGCCTGCACACCGGCCAGTTCCGTACGACGAGTTCCGTCGATCCGGATGCAGGCACCCGTCCGCGACCGACACCGGCCCCGAAGCCCACCCCGGCACCCGTGCCCACCCCCGCACCGAAACCCGAACCAGCGCCGACGGCAATCCCGACATCGGCGAACCGAGGTTCCGAAACCCGAGCTCCCGGTGTCGATCCGGCTGCTTCGTCCGCATCACCGACACCGACAGCCCACCCGTCGTCGACCACAGGAGCCGGCCCCATGACACAGAACTCCGGGACCCAGAATCAGGGTGACGAGCCCGATCACGACGGTGCGCAGACCCGTGCACCGCGCAACGGCAGCGCATATCCATCCGCACCTCGCGGTGAACAGCAGGGAGGACCCGTGTCCGAGAATCGAGTTCGGCCGCCACAGGCGTACCAGGACTACCCGGCGGGTAGCGAGGGATACGACCGGGCGGAACAGGACGACGACCGGAGTGCCCGCGCCTACGGGCAGGCCGACCGCGATCAGCAGGGATACGACCCCCGCGCACCCCGTGCGTACGACCCCCGTGGAAACGCGGGACAGGGCTACGAGGGTCAGGGCTACGAGGGCCGGGGCTACGAGCAGCGCGGTTACGACCAGCCGGCGTACGACCAGCCGCGGTACGACCAGCGCGGCTACGAACCCCGCGGCTACCAGCCGGATCCCCGTGCTCCCCGCGGTTACGAGGGTCAGGGCTACGAGGGTCAGGGCTACGAGGGTCAGGGCTACGACCCCCGCGGCGGCGGTTACGACTCCCGTGGATACGAGCAGCCCCGTGGGTACGAGCCCCGCGGCTACGAACCCCGCGGTTACGAGCCTCGCGGCTACGAGGGTCGGTCCTACGACCAGCAGGGCTACGACCAGTCGGGCTTCAACCAACAGGGCTTCAATCAGCAGGGCTACGACCAGCAGGGCTACGACCAGCGCGGCTACGACCGCCAGGGTTACGACCAGCGTGGCCACGACCAGCAGGGTCGCGAGCGCCAGGAGTACGGCCGCCCGGCGGCCGGCGAGCCTGCCGCGTACGGCCGCCCCGCGGCCGGCGAGCCTGCCGGCGATCAGGCCTCCTACGACGATCGTTCCTACGGCCGGTCGACCTACGATCAGCCCGCGTACGGCGCGCAGGCGTACGCAGGCGCGCCCGCCTACGACCAGCCCTCGACTCAGGGCTACCAGGCCGTGCACGACGACGACGATCGGGCGCCCGCCGCACCCGCGTCGCAGACCGTGACGGCAACGCTGCAGCTCGAGGACGGCAGCGGCCGGTACTACCAGCTTCGCGAAGGCGGCAACGTCGTCGGGCGTGGCCAGGAGGCACAGTTCCGCCTCCCCGACACCGGGGTGTCGCGGCGGCACTTCGAGATTCGATGGGACAACCGCGTTGCGATGCTGTCCGATCTCGGGTCCACCAACGGAACCACCGTCAACGGCTCACCCGTTCAGGACTGGCAGCTGGCCGACGGAGACATCGTCCGCGCAGGTCACTCCGAGATCCTGGTTCGTATCGTCTGACCCCGGCATCGATGTCACCCCCGACACGTAGGGTGGCCGTGTCGTAATCCGAAATGTCCGAAAGACAGTCGTCGCGTCGGCGGCTGTTCGGACTGCCCTTATGATGTGATGCTCCGAGACGGTCGCCGCACGGGCAGCCGAGAGGGTGAGGAGGTGAGCCAGAAGTGCAGGGACTGATTCTGCAACTGACACGGGCCGGTTTCCTCCTGATCCTGTGGTTGTTCGTGTGGGCGGTGTTGCGCACGTTGCGCACCGACATCTACGCCGCGTCGGGAATGAGGGTTCCGCCCGCCCGCTCCGGTAAGTCGGCGGTGTCCTTGCCCTCGCGCAAGCAGAAGATCGCCCGGCAACTCGTGGTCACCCACGGTTCGCTGGCGGGCACCCGCATCACGCTCGGCACCCAGCCGGTCCTCATGGGTCGCGCCGACGATTCGACGTTGGTTCTCACCGACGACTACGCGTCCACCCGCCACGCCCGGCTGTCGCCGCGCGGGGGTGATTGGTACGTCGAGGACCTGGGCTCGACCAACGGGACCTATCTCGACAGAGCCAAGGTCACCACGGCGGTCCGGGTGCCACTGGGTACGCCGGTTCGCGTGGGCAAGACCGTGATCGAGCTTCGCCCGTGACCCTCGTCTTGCGGTACGCCGCTCGAAGCGACCGCGGTCTCGTTCGTACCAACAACGAGGACTCCGTGTACGCGGGTGCGCGCCTGCTCGCCCTCGCCGACGGTATGGGTGGACACGCGGCCGGCGAGGTCGCCTCGCAGCTCATGATCGCGGCGCTCTCGCACCTGGACGACGACGAGCCGGGTGACGATCTCCTGGGCAAGCTCGCCCGCGCCACCAAGGACGGCAACGCGACCATCGCGGAGACGGTCGAGGACGAGCCCGAGCTCGACGGTATGGGCACCACGCTCACCGCGATTCTGTTCGGTGGCAAGAAGATCGGTCTCGCACACATCGGGGATTCGAGGGCGTATCTCTTCCGCGACGACGAGCTGACCCAGATCACCCGCGACGACACCTTCGTGCAATCACTGGTCGACGAGGGTCGCATCACCGCCGAGCAGGCTCACTCGCATCCGCAGCGTTCGCTGATCATGCGTGCCCTCACCGGTAACGAGATCGAGCCAACCCTCACCGTGCGCGAGGCCCGCGCCGGTGACCGGTATCTGCTGTGCTCGGACGGACTCTCCGACGTGGTCAGCAGCGAGACGATCGCCGACACCCTTCGCGAGGGCGAGAACGATCAGTGCGCGGACCGGCTGATCGAGTTGGCTCTGCGCAGCGGCGGCCCCGACAACGTGACGGTCGTCGTCGCGGACGTCATCGACCTCGATTACGGCCAGTCGCACCCCATCCTCGCCGGTGCCGCCTCCATGGAGGACGAGGAGGACGCACCGCCGCCCGATACCGCCGCGGGCCGCGCCGCGGCCATGCGCCCGCCGCGCACCGCGCCCAAGCGCGTGGTCAAGGCAGCTCCGGAGCCGGAGAAGAAGTCGCACAAGCTGCGGTGGACGCTGGTCGGTCTCGGATTGGTGGCGCTGCTGGTGGGCGCGGGCGTCTTCGGTGTCTCCCTGCTCCAGCGCAACTACTTCGTCGGTACCGACGACGAACGCGTCGTCGTCATGCGCGGCGTGCCCGGCTCCGTGTTCGGCTATGCGCTGCAGGAAGTCGACCTCGTCGGCTGCCTCGAGGACGTCGCCGACACCCAGCCCACCGACACCACCGAGACACCGAGCGTTCCGACGCCGGTGCTGCCACCCGCGGTCGTCCCCACGCCGGGTGTGCTGCCGCCGGAGACCTCGCCCGTCGACGTGCCGCCCGGCTCCCCCGCTCCCGGCACGGCCACCCCGTCGGACGACGCCCCCGCGGAAGACGACACGACCCCCGGCACGACGGCCGTCGAGGTCGATCTCGTCGCTCCCGCCGACGCCGCATCCGATTGCCGCATGCTCGGCGTCGACGACCTGCAGCCCTCCGCGCGCGAGCAGGTTCGAGCCGGATTGCCGTCGGGAACGTTGGACGAGGCACGCGAACAGGTGTCACGCCTGATCACCGGTGATCTGCTTCCCCTGTGCGAGCCCGAACCCACCACCACCGCGCCGACCCCCGAGCCCGCTCCGGTCGAGGGCGCACCGGAGGCTCCGGTGTCGGGCGAGACCGCCGAACCGACTGCCACTCCCGCACCGCCGCTCGTCGCCGGGCAATCCTGCCGGGCGGGTAGTTGATGTCCACGCCGAACCCGTCCTCGGTGGGATCGTTCCCCAGTCCTCCCGGTGGTTTCGCTCCGGCGCCCCCTCAGTCGACCCGCCGAGGCTCCGAGGCGCTGCTGCTCTCCATCGCGGCGGCGATCGTCACGGTCGCGCTGTTCCTGGTCGAAGCGAGCCAGGAACAAGCGATCTCGTGGAATCTCGCGCGGTACGGCGTCGCGTTCCTCGCCATGTTCGCCGTGGCCCATCTGGCGGTACGCCGTTTCGCGAAGCACGCCGATCCGCTCCTGCTCCCCATCGTCGCGCTCCTCAACGGGCTCGGGTTGGTCCTGATCCACCGACTCGATCTGGCCGCGCAGCAATCGGCCGTCAATCTGGGGCAGGAAGCGCCCTCGGCGGACGCCACCCAGCAGGTTCTGTGGACCGCGTTGGGGGTTCTGGGTTTCGTCGCCGTTCTGGCTCTGGTCCGCGACTACCGCACGCTGGCCAAATACGGATACACGCTGGGACTCGGCGGGTTGATCTTTCTCGCGATCCCGGCGGTGCTGCCGTCGTCGCTGTCCGAGGTCAACGGCTCCAAGATCTGGATTCGGCTCCCCGGTTTCAGCATTCAACCCGGTGAGTTCTCGAAGATTCTGCTGCTGATCTTCTTCGCCTCGGTGCTGGTGGCCAAGCGCGAGCTGTTCACCACCGCGGGCAAGCACTTCCTCGGCATGGACTTTCCGCGAGCGCGTGATCTGGGCCCCATCATCGCCGCCTGGATCGTCTCCATCGGTGTGCTGGTCTTCCAGAAGGACCTCGGAACGTCGTTGTTGATCTACTGCACGGTTCTGGTGATGGTCTACATCGCGACCGAGCGCATCGGCTGGATCGTCATCGGGTTGGCGTTGCTGCTCGTCGGCTTCCTCGCCGCGTACCAGTTCTTCTCCCACGTGCGGGTTCGCACCGACACCTGGCTCGATCCGTTCGCCGATTACAACAACACCGGCTACCAGATCTCGCAGTCGCTGTTCGGGCTCGCCACCGGCGGGATGGGCGGCACCGGACTGGGAAGCGGGCGACCGTCGCAGGTGCCGTTCGCGAGCACCGACTTCATCGTCGCGACCGTCGGCGAAGAGCTCGGCCTGATCGGACTCGCGGCCGTCCTCATGCTCTACCTCGTCCTCGTGCTCCGCGGACTGCGCACGGCGTTGGCCGTACGCGACAGCTTCGGTAAGTTGCTCGCCGCCGGGCTGTCGGTGACCATCGCCGTGCAGCTCTTCGTCGTCGTCGGCGGCGTGACCAAGCTGATCCCGTTGACCGGTCTGACCACCCCGTTCATGTCCTACGGTGGTTCGTCGTTGTTGGCCAACTACGCATTGGTGGCACTGCTGATCAAGATCTCCGACTCCGCCCGTGCACCCGCCGGACCGCAGAAGCGGCCTCCGGCCGCACCGATCGGCGACGCCCCCACCCAGGTGGTGAAGCGCTAGTGAACACTCCGCTTCGCAAGGTCGCCATCGGTGTGATGGTGATGGTGATGTTGCTGCTCGCCAACGCTACGTACGTGCAGGTCATCAACGCCGACAGCCTGCGCGCCGATCCCCGCAACTCCCGGGTGCTGCTCGACGAGTACGGCCGGCAGCGCGGTCAGATTTCCAGCGGCGGCCAGGTTCTCGCGTCCTCGGTCGCCACCGACGATCGCTACAAGTACCTGCGCACCTACCCGGCCAACCCGGCGGCGCCCAACAGTGCCGAGGCCAACGCACCGATCACCGGGTACTACTCGATGCTGTACTCGAATTCCGCCCTCGAGCGGACGGAGGACTCGGTCCTGAACGGCTCGGACAGCCGCCTGTTCGGCAAGCGTTTCGCCGACCTGCTGTCGGGTCGAGATCCGCGGGGCGGCAACGTGATCGCCACCATCGATCCGGTGATGCAGCAGGTGGCGTACGACCAGCTGACCTCCAACGGATACACCGGTTCCGTGGTCGCCATCGAACCGTCGACCGGGAACATCCTCGCGATGGCCAGTGCGCCGAGTTACGACCCGAACCTGCTGTCCACCCACAACGGTGAGCAGGCGACGCAGGCCTGGGAGCAGCTCAACGCCGATCCGGCCGAGCCCCTGGTCAATCGGGCGATCGCCCAGACCTATCCGCCCGGATCCACGTTCAAGGTGATCACCACCGCGGCGGCCCTGGCCGACGGCGCGACCCCGGACACCGAACTCACCGCCGCGCCGAGCATCACTCTGCCCAACACGTCGACGACGCTGGAGAACTACAACGGCGTCAACTGCGGAGGCGGCGCGACCGCGACGTTGCGGGAGGCGTTCGCGCGCTCGTGCAACACGGCCTTCGTGGAGCTCGGTGTCGACACCGGCGCGGACAACCTGCGAGACACGGCGACGGCGTTCGGCGTCGGCGCCGAGGATCAGACGGTGCCCCTGCCGGTCGCCGACAGCACCGTGGGCCCCATCGAGGACGACGCGGCGCTCGGACAGTCCAGCATCGGTCAGCGAGACGTCGCGCTGACGCCGATGCAGAACGCCGAGATCGCGGCCACCATCGCGAACGGCGGGGTCCGGATGGCGCCGAACCTGGTCGCCCAGCTGCAGGGCCCGGATCTGTCGACTCTCGACACGCCGTCGCCGACGGCGCTCGGTCAGGCCGTCTCGCCTGAGGTGGCCGCGACCCTGACCGACCTGATGATCGACTCGGAGAACAACACCGGCGGCGAGGGTCGGATCCCGGGGGTGCAGATCGCGTCGAAGACGGGCACCGCCGAGCACGGCAGCGACCCGCGGAACACCCCGCCGCACGCCTGGTACATCGCGTTCGCGCCCGCCGAGGATCCACAGATCGCGATCGCGGTGATCGTCGAGGACGGCGGCAACCGTGCGTTGGCCGCGACCGGTGGTTCGGTGGCGGCACCCGTGGCCCGAGCAGTGCTCGGTGCCGGATTGCAGAGGAGGTGAGCTCGGGCATGAGCGGAGGACTCGGAAACGGTGCGTTGGTCGCCGACAGGTATCGCCTGTTACGGCTCATCGCCACCGGAGGCATGGGACAGGTGTGGGAGGCGACGGACAATCGCCTGGACCGGCGCGTCGCGGTCAAGATCCTGAAGCCGGAGTTCTCCGAGGACGCCGAGTTCGTGGAGCGGTTCCGCATCGAGGCTCGTACCACCGCGCTGTTGAACCACCCCGGCATCGCGAACATCTACGACTACGGCGAGGTGCGCGACGCCAACGGCCAGTCGCTGGCCTACCTCGTCATGGAGCTCGTGATCGGCGAGCCCCTCAACGCGGTGCTGACCCGGATGGGTCGGTTGCCGTTGGTGCACGCCCTCGACATGCTCGAGCAGACCGGCCGCTCTCTGCAGGCCGCGCACTCGGCGGGGATCGTCCACCGTGACGTGAAACCGGGCAACATCATGATCACGCCCGACGGCACGGTGAAGATCACCGACTTCGGCATCGCCAAGGCCGTCGACGCCTCGCCGGTGACCCGGACCGGCATGGTGATGGGCACCGCGCAGTACATCGCCCCCGAACAGGCGCTGGGCCAGGACGCGACCTCGTCGTCCGACGTGTACTCGCTGGGGATCGTGGGATACGAGTCCATCAGCGGGACCAGGCCGTTCGTCGGCGACGGTGCGCTCACCGTCGCGATGAAGCATGTGCGCGACGTGCCGCCGCCGCTTCCCGCCGATCTGCCCGCCCCGGTGCGCGAGCTGATCGAGATCACGATGACCAAGGACCCCGCCGGCCGATACGAGAACGGCGGCGAGTTCGCCGACGCGGTGGCCGCGGTGCGGGCGGGCCGTCGACCCCCGCAGCCGGGCAATGCTCCGTCCACGTCGGCTCGCCCGGCGCCACTCGTCGGTGCCGGCGGGTCGAGCACGCGGATGATGAACACCTCCGCCACCGGATACGGCGCGACCAGGGCTGCCGCGGCGGCTCCAGCGGCCGGGCCCGGCGGTATGTCGTCGGGTCAGAAGGCCTTGGCCTGGGCCGCAGGCGGCTTGCTGCTGCTCGCCGCGATCGTGGCGTTCGGGTTGTTCGCCTTCACCGGGAACGAGGAAGCGACCCCACCTCCCACCACCGAGGCACCCGTCGTGACCACCGAACCCGAGATCACCACCGAGGAACCGACCCCCGAGCCCACACCGGAACCCACCACGGCGCCCGAACCGACGGTCACCACCGAGGAACCGACGCCGGAACCGACGACGCCGGAACCCACCACCGACGAACCCACCACCGACGAACCCACCACGGACGAACCGACCACCGGCGGTGGCGGTATCACCATTCCCGGGTTGGGAACCATCGGTGGCGGCAACGGGAACGGCAACGGCAACGGTGGCAACAGCGGTGGCGGCAACGGGAACGGGAACGGGAACGGGAACGGGAACAACTTCTTCGAATTCCAGATCGTTCCACCGCAAGGACAGCCATGACGACGCCCCGCGAACTCTCGTCCCGATACGAACTCGGCGAGATCCTGGGATTCGGAGGCATGTCCGAGGTCCATCTCGCCCGTGACGTTCGGCTCAGCCGGGACGTCGCGATCAAGGTCCTGCGTCAGGACCTGGCCCGCGACCCCACGTTCTACCTGCGCTTCCGCCGCGAGGCGCAGAACGCAGCGGCTCTGAACCATCCCGCGATCGTCGCGGTGTACGACACCGGCGAGGCGGAGACCGAGACGGGCCCGCTTCCGTACATCGTCATGGAGTACGTGGACGGCGACACGCTGCGCGACATCGTGCGCGGCGAGGGGCCGATGCCGGCCAAGCGCGCGATGGAGGTCATCGCCGACGTCTGTGCGGCCCTGGACTTCAGTCACCGCCACGGCATCGTCCATCGCGACGTCAAGCCGGCCAACGTCATGATCAACCGCGCGGGTGCGGTCAAGGTCATGGACTTCGGAATCGCCCGTGCGATCGCGGACAGTTCCTCTCCGATGACCCAGACCGCCGCCGTGATCGGCACGGCTCAGTACCTCTCGCCCGAGCAGGCCCGCGGCGAACAGGTCGACGCGCGGTCGGACGTGTACTCCCTCGGCTGCGTGTTGTTCGAGATCCTGACGGGCGAGCCGCCGTTCACCGGTGATTCTCCGGTGGCCGTTGCCTACCAGCACGTGCGCGAAGATCCGAGGTTGCCCTCGACGGTCAATCCGGACATCCCGCGCGAACTCGACTCCGTGATCCTCAAGGCGATGAGCAAGAACCCCGCCAACCGATACCAGAGCGCCGCGGACATGCGGACCGATCTGGTGCGCGTGCTCGGTGGCCACCGTCCCAGCGCCCCGATGGTGATGAACGACGAGGACCGCACCACGATTCTCGGATCGATGGACGCACCTCAGCGGTCCGACGACGGGTACGCGCCGCCGACGGAAGCGCGCCGACCCGCTCGACACGGCGTCGACGAGGTCGAGGACGAGCGGCCGAAGCGTCGCGGTCTCAAGATCGCGGTCGCCGCACTGGCCGTGATGCTCGTCGTGGGCATCGTCGGTGTCTTCCTGGTGAGTCTCACTCAGGAGAGCACCCCGGTCACCGTCCCCGACGTCACGGGTCAGACCTCCGAGATCGCCCGCAGCACCCTCGAGAACGCCGGCCTGAACGTCGACGTGCAGCAGATTCCCAACCGCGAGGTACCCCAGGGATCCGTCGTGGGTACCCGGCCCGTTGCCGGTAGCACCCTCGAGGAGAGCGATACCGTCGTCGTACAGGTCTCGAGCGGCCCGGCGCAGATCGAGGTCCCGGAAGTCACCGGATTGACGCAGCAGGCCGCGGCTCAGCTCCTCGCCGATGCCGGACTCGAACTCGATCAGAACGTGGCGCGGGCTCCCTCCGACGTGGCCGACGTCGATCGAGTGATCGATCAGGAACCCGCTCGGGGGTCGACGATGTCCGAGGGATCTCCGGTACGCATCACCCTGGGTACGGGTCCACGTCAGATTCGTGTTCCCGACGTGGTCGGCCAGAACATCGACGTGGCGCAGCCCAACATCGCGGGGGCCGGTTTCATCGTCGACCGGCAGTCCGTGGACTCGCCGCTTCCCGCCGGACAGGTCGTCGCGACGTCACCCGCGGGCGGCAGCAACGCACCCGACGGCGGGACGGTGACCGTGCGGATCTCGAACGGCAGCCAGTTCGCGATGCCGGATCTCGTCGGTCTGACACCGGTCGAGGCCGTCGAGGCACTGAACGCGGCCGGCTGGGAGGGAACCCTCACCGAGCTCGATCAGGTGAACGTACAGACGCTGAACGCCACCGAGGTCAACCGCGTGCAGCAGCAGGCGACGCCGGTGGACACCGTTCTTCCGCGGAACGCTCGAATCAACGTGGGCGTCGGCCGGTTCGGGATCTGACCGTTCGCATCAGACCCGGGCGGCACCTTCGAGCGTGTCGACCAGCGCGGGATCGGGGGCGTCACCGCACACCGCCAACCAGTTGGCCAGCATGCGGTGACCGCCCTGGGTCATGACCGACTCGGGGTGGAACTGCACCCCGTGGATCGGAAGTTCCCGATGCTTCATCGCCATGACGATTCCGGACTCCGTGCGCGCCGTGACCTCGAGGCTGTCCGGAACCGTGTCGGGTCGCACCGTCAGCGAGTGATACCGCGTCGCCACGAACGGATCGGGCAGCCCGGCGAGAACTCCCGCGCCGCTGTGGTGCACCACGCTCGTCTTTCCGTGCAGCAGCTCCGGGGCGCGTTCGACCACGCCACCGAACGCGGCACCGATGGCCTGGTGACCGAGACACACTCCGAGCAACGGCGTGCTCGACTGCGCGCACGCGTCGACCATGGCCATCGTGACGCCCGCTCGATCGGGCGTACCCGGACCGGGGCTGAGGAGAATGCCGTCGTACTCGGCGGCCGCGGCCGCCACGTCGAGAACCGCGGGGTCGTCGTTCCGCACCACGGTGGCCCGCGTTCCGAGTTCGCCGAGATACTGGACGAGGTTGAACACGAAGCTGTCGTAGTTGTCGACGACGAGAATGCGCATGGGGCCACAGTAGTGCGGTCCGGCGGTGCTGCCCGGGGCCGGGGACGGCGGTGGGTTAGCGTGGAGGTGACCAGCGGTGACACCACCCGCACCCGAGAGAACCGTCCCACCATCAGATGAAGAGGTCGACCCGATGCCCAAGTCGAAGGTCCGCAAGAAGACCGACTACACGATCAATCCGTCGTCACGCACTCCCGTGAAGGTCAAGGCGCCGCCGTCCAGCCGGCTCTACCTGTCGGTGATGTTCGGGTTCATGCTGCTCGGCCTGATCTACCTGATCGTCTACTACTTGGCCCAGGAAGACATCCCCTTCATGGCGAGCCTGGGGGCGTGGAACCTGTTGATCGGCTTCGGATTCTGGATCGTCGGGCTCGTGATGACCATGAAATGGCGGTGATCGGCGCCGCGCACCGCCCTGAACAGGCTCGATGCAATCGGCTTACACGCGTGTTATTCATCCACACTGTGGATAACTTCTGTGGATAACTTCTCTCGGGGGGACGAGAGGCCGCTCGCCTGGGCCACACCGAAGCTCGCCGTCGTCGCACTCACGGCCGGCTCCGCGGTCCTGGCCGGCGCAGCCGTCGTCACCGAGGCCGACGCGGCCGGTCGGCTCCTGATCGGACTGGCGGCGACCGCAGCTCTCGTGCTCGCCGTCCTCGCCGCGGTGCAGCGTCCACGGTTGGCCGTCGAGGGCGACGAACTGACGGTGAAAACCGTGCGGGGGGTGCGCGGATACCACCGCACGGACGTGTATTCGGTGCGCGTGGTTCCGTACCCCCGGCTCGGTCGGCGCGTACCGATGCTGGAAATGGACGTCGCAGCTCCCGGAGACGACGACAGACTGCTCATCTTCGGCCGGTGGGACCTGGGCGCGGACCCTCGGGCGGTGTTCGACGTTCTCGACGAACGCGGTTGGGTCGCGGACGAGCGCTCGGAGCGCTGATCGACCCTTCTTCTACACCGTCTGCAGAATCACGACGCGCACTACGACGATGGCCAGAGCCACCGCCGCGACCGCGCCGATACCGATCCATCCGACCGTGCGCGAGCGCCGCGGGTCCGGCCCGAGGGTGAACAGGACGGCAGCGGTCGCGGCGGCCCCGGCGATCAGACCACCGAGGTGCCCCCACAGCGAGATGCCGGGGATGGACACGCTCAACACGATGTTCAGACCGATGATCACCAGGACGGGCGTCGGGCTCCGCTTCATGCGCACGAGGATCACGGCCTGCGCGCCGAGAAGTCCGAAGACCGCCCCGGAGGCCCCCACCGTGGCGGTGAACGGGGTGAAGAGCATGACGGCGGCCGAGCCACCGAGCAGGGCGGTGCCGTAGACCGCGAGGTACCGGGAGCGCCCCAGCACCATCTCGCAGTCACGCCCGATGATGTACAGGGCGAACATGTTCACCGCGAGGTGAATGATGCCGGAGTGCAGGAATCCGCTGCCGACGATGCGCACGAATTCGCCGTCGGCCACCAGGATCGGGACCAGCGCCCACTCCTGGAACAATGCGCTGCGCTGATTCGCGAGACTGCCGGCCTGGAACGCCGTGAACGCGAAGACCAGGATGTTGAGCGCCATCATCGTGTACGTGACGACGGGCGTGGCGTTCTGCCGCAGTTCGCCGCCCGCGATGGTGCGGGCTCGCGGCACGGAGGCCTCGGCCGCCGCCACGCAGTCGACGCAGTGCTGGCCTACGGATGCGGGCCGCAGGCACTCCGGACACGCGGGTCGGCCGCACCGTGTACAGGACAGTCCGGTCGGACGGTCCGGGTGACGCACGCAGCCGGGCTGGGGCGGAACCGGAGCGCCGCCCCAGCCTGGTTGTGTCATGTGTGTTCGTCTCTCGTGCGGGTACCGGTGCGGTGGATCGGGCGAAAACGGATCAGGCGATGGTGACGCGCTCGATGACGACGTCGTCCTTCGGGCGGTCGCCGCGCGCGGTGGCGACGGATCCGATCTCGTCGACGACCTTCTGCGACGCGGGGTCGATGACCTCGCCGAAGATGGTGTGCTTGCGGTTCAGGTGCGGGGTGGGGCCCACGGTGATGAAGAACTGCGAGCCGTTGGTGCCGGGGCCGGCGTTGGCCATGGCGAGCAGGTAGGGGCGGTCGAAGGCGAGCTCGGGGTGGAACTCGTCGCCGAACTTGTAGCCGGGGCCGCCGGTGCCGGTGCCCGTGGGGTCACCACCCTGCAGCATGAAACCGGCGATCACACGGTGGAAGATCGCGCCGTCGTAGAACGGTCCGCTGTCGGATCCGGACGCGTTCTTCGTGGAGTAGTCCTTCGAGCCGTCCGCGAGGCCGACGAAGTTCTCGACGGTCTTCGGGGCGTGGTTGCCGAAGAGGGCGATGACGATGTCACCGTGATTGGTGTGCAACGTCGCGGTCTGGGTCTGTAGAGGTGAGGTCACGACCTCCATCGTGCCACCCTCCCGATGTGGAAAGGTGAAGGCATGACGCCAACACCGGATCGGGCCACCACCAAGAAAGCGCTCGGGATCGCTCGCGAGGTGGCGCTGACCCTCGCGAAGGGCCCCGCCGCCACCGGGTTCATCGTCACCAAGAAGGGGGTGTCGACGGTCCGGGCCCGGCGAGCCGACCGGCGTTCGACGACACCGACCGCGCTCGTCTCGTCCCCCGGTGCGGGCCGGGAACGGTCTCGCGGCCGTCGGTTCTCCACCGTGCTGGTCGTCGCGCTCGCCCTCGCGGCCGGTGCCGTCGCCTTCTCGCGGGCGCGGCGGACCGAACTCCCGCCCCCGGCCGCCGAACCGCCCCGACTGGGAGCGCCGTCCACCAACGGTCATGCATCCCCGACGGTCGACGTCGTGACCGATCGGTCCTGACCCGGTCGTTACGACACCGTCGGTCAGAACAGGACGCGCGCCAGGATGCGCAGCGCATCGGCGACGTCCACGACGCGTCGGGCCGGGACCGGCGGGGTGCCCGCCACGACGGCCGCGACGTTGTTCGCACTCGTCGATCCCGGCTCCAGATAACGTCCGTGCCCCACACTTCCCTGCGCCGACAGCTGGGTGGTGCCGAACAGTTCGCTGGGGTCCGTGTCGAACCACCCCAGGTCCGCGACCGGATCGGTCGCCGCCTCGAGGACGTAGATCGGGGTGGTCTCGGTACCGACACTCCAGCCGGGCGAACCCATGAGGACGACGTCGTCCGGTCGGGCGCCGTGTCCCAGCGCTGCCGCGGCGACAACGGTCCCGTAGGAATGCCCGACGAGGGTGACCCGGTGGTCCGGGGCGGCCACGGCATCGAGCGCGGCGGCGAGGTCGGCCGCTCCCGCCTCGGCGACTGCCGTTCCCATCACGCTCCGGTCCGGATCCACGAGCTCCGTGTTCCATTGCGGTGCTTCGTAACCCATCCACACGACGCCGGCGACCGCATCATCGGAACCGGCCGACGCAGCGGTGACCACCGCGGTGACGTCCCGGTCGTACCCCGCGAGGGACGCACGGACCGTGGACCCTGCGCCCGGAACGAAGACCGCGAACCGCGTCGCCCGGTCGACGTCACCGACGGATACCGCCGCTCGGGTCAGGACGTCCCCGGGGTCGAAGTCCATCAGACGTCGACCGGGCCGGGCGAGCACGGCCTCGAGCGCGTCGAGATCGGCCAGCCGAGCACGGGTCTGCTCGAGGCCCGCGTCGGCGTTCGAGAACAGACCTCCCCACCGGGTGCCGCGCAGCTCCTCCGTCAACGCCGCCTCCACCGCGCGCAGGTGCCGACGATGATCCGCGACGCGGCGACGGTTGCCCGCGTCGAGCAACGCCGACACCGTCGGGTGGGGCAGCGGTACCGGGTCGTCCGCCGCACGTCCGTCGGCGTTCAGCGAGTCCAGGGCGGCGGCGACATGACGGTCCAGGCCGTCGATCGCCCCGGTCGAGGAATCTCGGTCCCACCCGTCGAGGGCGGATCGATCGTCGCCCGCTCGCCCCACGATCAGGCCGATAGCGGTCAGGACGTCCACACAGTCACCGATGTCGATCGCCGATCGGCGAAGCGAGTCGGCGGCGGCGTCCGCGGCGGCCCCCGACCAGTCCGGAAACCGGGACATCACACCCACTCGAGCCTGCAGGGCCACGAGCGTGGCCGCCGATCGCACCAGCATCGTGTGTCGCGCCCACATGTCTTCCGCGCTCCAGCGCGCCTGTCCGTCGCTCATGGTCCTCCTCGGGTCGTGACCACGAGTCGAACCCGATACGGCCCCGCTGTGGGGACCGTTGTCCACAGGCTGTGGACGAACCGTCACTCCACCGGCGCGGACCTGGCGTTGTCGTCGCGCTCGGCCCGGCGGCGACGCTTCGCGCGGTACAACTCCGCGTCGGCGGCCCGGTAGATCTCCGACCACCGACGCACCGTGGGCATGCAGACCAACCCCACACTCCACTCGGCCTGATGCGCCGTCCGCAGTGAGTCGAGCAGCTCCGCCGCCTCCGTCTCCTCGGTTCCCGGCATGAACAGCACGAACTCGTCACCGCCGAGTCGGCCGAGCACATCGCCCTTGCGCAGCTGCGAGCGCCAGGCCGTGGCAACCCGGTTCAGCAGTACGTCGCCGGCGATGTGCCCGTACAGATCGTTGATCGTCTTGAAGTTGTCGAGGTCCAGCACCGCCATGCTGACGGGGAGGCCGCGGGAGGCGTAGCCGGGAAGGAGTTGCTCGACCTGGTCCTCGAGACCCTGGCGGTTGAGAAGTCCCGTCAACGCATCCCGCGAGGCCGAGTGCCGCTGGTGACGCGCGAACGCGCCGAAGACCTCGGCGGCCGCCACCGTGCCGAATGCCGTCAGCACGTAGGCGACGCCCGGCATCCGCGAATCCGAGAGGGCGGCCGCGACCACCACACCGACGGTCAGGACGAACACCCACGCCCACCCCACCCTCTCGCTGCGGTATCCCGCGAGATGCATCGCGAGAAACATCGAGGCCTGGCTGAGCAACAGGTAGGCGACCGAACTGTCCGAGATCACGAACGCGACCCACAGGCCGACCATGGCGCCTGCGGTCACCCCGGTACTCAGCGCGGGTGGCGTCGGTCGCGGTCCGACGTAGAGCACTGCCGCGCCGATCAGGCCCAGGCAGCCGATGACGACCAGGGTGAGGGTTCCCGATGTGGTGTACGAGAACGCCACCGCTCCGGTGACGAACAGGATGGACGTCACGACGAGATACGCCACCAACGACGTCGTGGCATCGGAGAGGGATCGTCGGTTCACGTCTCGAGTATTTACGATGAGGCGACAAACCGGCAAAGATCCCGGTTTTACGGGCGAAGACCATGTCCTCGAACGACAACGGCACTCCGTACGAGTACGAAGTGCCGTTGTGCAAGATCAGTACTGCCGGCGTTGCCGGTTGTTGTGGAGCCTAGGAGATTCGAACTCCTGACATCTGCCTTGCAAAGGCAGCGCTCTACCAACTGAGCTAAGGCCCCGGATCGGGAAGGCTGTGCCACCGGCGTGATTCGGCCCGCACTGCACGGATCGACACCACCACGACACTGCTCACGAGAACCGACAGAAGAAGTCGCATGGATCTCTCCGTTCGAGTCTCGTCGTGGGCCTAGGAGGACTTGAACCTCCGACCTCTTCCTTATCAGGGAAGCGCTCTAACCGCCTGAGCTATAGGCCCGTACACGGCACCGAGAAGCGCGAAGTCGAACGCTTTTCGAACCGAGGCACGAGGTTACCGCACACACGGGGCGAAGACCAAAACGCCGTCGGCCGCCGCCCCGCGGGTGCTCAGTCGCGGTCGGCGAGGGTGACTTCCAGACCCCCGACCAGGTCCGACGACATGTTGTAGATGAACGTGCCGACGGTCGTCAACGCCGTGAACAGCACCACGTTGATCAGCCCGATCGCCGCTGCGTACCCGAAGATCTGGCCGGCGGACACCAGGCCGGCGTCACCCGACGTCGCGACGATGTCGGAGAACGCGTTGTTCAGCCGATCCCAGACACCCATGCCGTCGAGAACCATGTAGAGCAGGCCGACGGCCACCATCCACACGAAGAACAACGACACCGAGACCACCAGCGACAGCTTGAGCGTCGACCACGGATCGAGCTTGCGGATCTGCACGGTGGCGCGCAGCGGGTCCGACGTCACCGTCGGCCGTGCCGCGGTGGCGACCCGCTCCGACCGCGGGGACTCCTCGTACCCCGGGTGACGGACCGTCGACAGATCCGGCATGTCCGTCGGTAGCGCATTGCGGGCGATGTTGCGGGTGGGCCCGTCGATGCCCGCCGCCTTCGCCGCGGCGTCGTCGGGGCGTGACGTGCGCGGCTCGTCCTTCACCCGAGGGACGTCGGTACGTGTCGCCTCGTGTTCCTTGGACGTATGCGTCTGCAGGTTGGTCTGCGGCTGCTTCTGCGCTTCACGCGAGTCCCCGGCCGGACCGGAGCCCTGCTGAGGACCCGGACCCGACGGTCCCGGGCCACCCGACTGAGGGGGCCGCGGGCCCCGAGGGCCCTGCTGGTTCGGACCCTGCTGGTTCGGACCCTGCTGATTCGGACCCTGCTGGTTCGGACCCTGCTGGGCGGGCCGTCCCCGGGCGGGACCCTGCTGAGGTGCGCCCTGCGGGCTCGGTGCGGGCCGACCGTTGCCCTGCTGCGACGCATTCGAGCCGGCGGTGCGCGGCTCGGCGTTCTGCCCACCTGAACCTTGCTGATCGGAACCCTGCGGACCAGAACCCTGCGGACCCGGACCCTGCGGACCCGGTCCCTGTGCCGGTCGCGGCCGCGCGGGCGGCTGCTCGTCGCGCGGCCGGTCCGGCGTGGTGCTCGATGCGGGACGCCCGTGACCGGGCTGCTCGGGAGTACTCACGTCTCTCATGACTCCTTGGGTGCGTCGGACTCGTCGACCGGAATGGCTTCCGGCTCGTCCGCGTTACGCGCGATGGCCAGCAGTGTGTCCCCGTCGCCGAGGTTCATCAACCGGACGCCCTTGGTCTGGCGTCCTGCCTTGCGAACCTGCCGGGCCGCGGTTCTGATGACACCACCGCTCGACGTGATCGCGTAGAGCTCGTCGTCGTCTTCCACGATGAGCGCTCCCACCAGGGTGCCACGACGCGGGTCGTACTGAATCGTGAGCACGCCCTTGCCACCTCGACCCTGCGGGGGGTAGTCCTCCATCGCGGTGCGCTTGGAGTAACCGCCCGACGTGGCGACCAGCAGGAACGTACCGTCCTTCACCACGTTCAACGACAGAAGTGCGTCCTCGCCGTTGAATCGCATTCCCTGCACACCGGACGTCGCGCGGCCCATCGGGCGCAACACCTCGTCCGTCGCGGAGAAACGAATGGACTGGCCCTGAGCGGACACGAGCAACAGGTCGTCGTCGGAGCTGCACAGCACCGCACCCACCAGTTCGTCCTCACCGCGAAGGTTCACCGCGACGATGCCGCCGGACCGGTTGGAGTCGAAGTCCGTCAGCTTGGACTTCTTCACCAGACCTGCCTTGGTCGCGAGGACCAGGTAGGGGGCGTCCTCGTACGTCTTGATCTGGATGATCTGGGCGATGCGCTCGTCCGGCTGGAACGCCAGCAGGTTCGCCACGTGCTGACCGCGGGCGGTGCGGTTCGCCTCGGGCAGCTCGTACGCCTTCGCGCGGTAGACCCGACCCTTCGTGGTGAAGAACAGGATCCAGTCGTGCGTAGAGCACACGAAGAACTTGCTGACGATGTCGTCCTGTTTGAGCCCGGCACCCTGCACGCCCTTGCCGCCGCGCTTCTGCGAGCGGTAGAGGTCGGTCCGGGTTCGTTTGGCGTATCCGGTCTCGGTGATGGTGACGACCACGTTCTCGCGGGCGATCAGATCCTCGTCGCTGACGTCGCCGTCGCTGGCGATGATGCGGGTGCGGCGGTCGTCGCCGTACTTGTCGACGATCACCTTCAACTCGTCCCGCACGATCGAACGCTGGCGATCGGGCTTGGCCAGGATGTCCTCGAGATCCGCGATCTCGAGTTCGATCTCCGCGAGTTCGTCGATGATCCGCTGACGCTCGAGAGCGGCGAGTCGACGCAGCTGCATCGCCAGGATGGCGTCGGCCTGGATCTCGTCGACATCGAGAAGCTCGATCAACCCGGTCTTCGCGGTGTCGGCGTCGGGTGAGCGCCGAATCAGCGCGATGACCTCGTCGAGCGCGTCGAGCGCCTTGACCAACCCTCGCAGGATGTGGGCGCGCTCCTCGGCCTTGCGCAGCCGGTACCGCGTCCGACGGACGATGACCTCGACCTGGTGGGCGACGTAGAGCCGAATCATCTGATCCAAGCGCAACGTTCGCGGCACCCCGTCGACGATCGACAGCATGTTCACACCGAAGCTGGTCTGCAGCTGACTGTGCTTGTAGAGATTGTTCAGGACGACCTTGGCCACCGCATCCCGGCGGAGCTTGACCACGATGCGCATGCCGACACGGTCCGAGGACTGATCCTCGATGTCCGAGATGCCCGCGATACGACCGTCTTTGAGCTGCTCGGCGATCGAGGCGATCATGTTGTCCGGGTTCACCTGGTACGGCAGCTCGGTGATGACGATGGTCGTCGTCCCGCGGCTGTCCTCCTCGATGTCGACCACACCGCGCATGCGCACGGAACCGCGACCGGTGGTGTACGCGTCGTGAATCCCCTGCGAACCGACGATCAGGCCGTGCGTGGGGAAATCGGGACCCTTGACGCGCTCCATGACCGCCGCGAGGGTGTCCTCCTCGCTGGCCTCCCAGTTGTCCAGCGCCCAGTACACCGCTTCGGCGAGTTCCCGGAGGTTGTGCGGCGGAACGTTGGTGGCCATGCCGACCGCGATGCCACCGCTGCCGTTGGCGAGGAGATTCGGAATTCGGCTGGGAAGAACCGTCGGCTCGAGGGTACGACCGTCGTAGTTCGCGATGAAATCGACTGTCTCCTCGCCGATGTCGGCCAACATCTCCATCGCGAGAGGCGTCAGACGGCATTCGGTGTTGTGACTGACGAATCCGTTCGTGACGAACGAATGATCATCGGTGTCGACTCGAATGCTGTACACCGGCGCCTCACCGGCGTCCTCCAACGACTTCACCGGCGCGTAGTAGAAGCGGCCGTCGGTCAGCTCCGTCGCGATGGCGGCGGCATCGGTGTCGGTGATGTGCGAGAGAATGTCCGCCGCGCGGTGCTCCCACCGCGACAGACGGTCTATGTTGTTGCGTGCCAACCAGTGTCGATTCGCGGAATCGGAAGCACCGTGGTTCCGGAGAAATTCCGCCAGACCGGGAACTCGATCGGCGCTCATCGACCGGGACTCCGACTCCGGGCTCGCCGATTCGGCGTCGGCCAGCAATGACGTCAACTTGGCCTGCTTCGCACCGCCGAATCCGATCCGAGTGGCGAAGAAGCGCGCTTCCCGACGGCTGCTGATCACGACCTTGTGCTCACCGCTCGCGTGCACGTACCGCTTGCCGACCACACCGAACTCCAGCAGCATCTGCTGCACGTCCTTGGCGAGCTGTGCACTGCGGGTCGAGTACGACACCTGGATCGTGTTGCGCGGCAGTACGGAACACGAACCGTCACCTTCGAACAGCGCTTGCAGGAACACCCGCTTGAGATCCGTCGGCATCTGCCAGACGATCTCGGGAACGGCCTTGGCAGCACTGCGGTGTCCCATCAGGACCCCGAGCGGAGATGCAGCGAACGCCGTCATGTTCTGAACGTCGAGTTCGTAGAGATGCGAGCCGGACTTGATCGTGCGTTCGTAGATGTACCGAGGACCGCCGACCGCGGTGTCGTACGCGGCAACGACCGACGCGAAGAACGCCGCGTCGAGATTGTTGAAGCCGGCCCGCGTGGTCGAGGCGAAACCTTCGCTGACGAAAGCGCCGAAGAGCATCGCGAGTGCAACCTCGGACCATTCCGAAGAACCGAGCTCCTGTGACGGGACCCGCTGCATGACGACGTGATCGGAGGTCGTGATCTCCTCGAGCAGCTTCCACAGCAGCGTCGGAACCCCCGCGACGTCGACCAGGCAGAGCACGGGGTGGTTGACGGTGCCGGTGAGTTCGAACCCCTCGGCGGTGGTGAGCCTGAGGGTGCGGTGGGTACCGGAATGGAAGAGCGCATCGGCGCGCACGGCATTGCCGTGACGGTCCAGCACCTTGAGATCGATGTCGCTGTCGCTGTGGGCGGCCGCACCCGGAGCGATGTCGGCCATGCGGACGCTCTGACCCAGGGGAAGACGGACCAATGCGTCGCCGGTGACGCAATACCTCATTGCGGCCGCGCCATCGTTTCCGCGCGAACCGAAGTTGCCCTGCCCGTCCACCATCGGGTACCGCATCGACCACGGCTGAGCCATGCGCACCAGGGTGTCGTAGATCGACGAGTCACCGTGGGGGTGGTAGTTGCCCATGGTCTCGGCGACCGGCCGGGCGGACTTCACGTAACCGCGATCGGGCCGATATCCGTTGTCGTACATCGCGTACAGCACGCGGCGGTGCACGGGCTTGAGCCCGTCGCGGACCTCCGGCAGCGCGCGACCGACGATGACACTCATCGCGTAGTCGATGTAGCTGTTCTGCATCTCCTGCTGGATGTCGACCAGTTCGATGCGATCGCCCGTGGGTTCGTCGCCGCCGGTCGGGGGCAGGGTGGTGTCGGTCATCAATTCTCCTTGTGCGGCCCCGCCATCCGTGAGCCTCGTGCGGACCTAGGCACGCGTACGAGGACCACGGATCGCGAAGCGCCTATACGTCGAGGAAACGAACGTCCTTGGCATTACGGGTGATGAAGCTCCGGCGGGCCTCGACGTCCTCACCCATGAGGATGGAGAACAACTCGTCCGCGGCCGCGGCGTCGTCGAGGGTGACCTGTCGCAGGACGCGAACCGTGGGGTCCATCGTCGTCTCCCACAGTTCCTTGGCGTTCATCTCGCCGAGGCCCTTGTATCGCTGGACGCCGTCGTCCTTGTTGATCTTCTTCCCGGCTTCGAGACCGGCCTTCATCAGGCCGTCGCGCTCGCGGTCGGAGTAGGCGAACTCGGGATCGGCACCGCGCTGCCACTTCAGCTTGTACAGCGGCGGCATGGCCAGGTAGACGTACCCGTGCTCGATGAGCGGGCGCATGAAGCGGAACAGCAACGTGAGCAGCAGCGTCGAGATGTGCTGACCGTCCACGTCGGCGTCGGCCATCAGCACGATCTTGTGGTAGCGCACCTTGGTGATGTCGAACTCGTCGTGGATACCGGTTCCGAACGCGGTGATGATCGACTGGACTTCGGTGTTCTTGAGGACGCGGTCGATACGCGCCTTCTCGACGTTGATGATCTTGCCGCGCAACGGCAGAATCGCCTGGTACATCGAGTCTCGACCGGACTTGGCCGAACCGCCGGCGGAGTCACCCTCCACGATGTAGATCTCGCACTTGCTCGGATCGTTGGAACGGCAATCGGCGAGCTTGCCGGGCAGACCGCCGATGTCCGTTGCGCTCTTGCGTCGCACCAGATCTCGGGCCCGACGCGCTGCCGTACGCGCCTGCATCGACGAGACCGCCTTGTTGATGATCGCCTTCGCCTCGGCGGGGTTCGCCTCGAACCAGTGGGTGAGGTGCTCGCCGGCGGCCTTCTGCACGAAGGACTTGACCTCGGTGTTGCCGAGCTTGGTCTTGGTCTGGCCCTCGAACTGCGGCTCGCCGACCTTGATGCTCACGATGGCGGCGAGACCCTCGCGGATGTCGTCTCCGCTGAGTTCGCCGTCCTTCTCCTTGATGAGCTTCTTCTCTTTGGCGTACTTCTTCACGACGGTGGTCAACGCCGTGCGGAAGCCCTCTTCGTGGGTACCGCCCTCGTGCGTGTTGATGGTGTTGGCGAACGTGTGCACGGACTCGGTGAAGCTGGCGTTCCACTGCATCGCGACGTCGAGCTCGTGGCCCGGTCCCTTGGCGTTGAAGCCCAACACCGACGGGTGGATGGGCTGCTTCGAGGTGGTCTTGTTGATGTAGCGGACGTAGTCCTCGAGTCCACCGGGGTAGTGATAGGTCTTGGTCTTGACCTTCTGGGGAGCCGCCTCCTCCGCGGCTTCCTCGGACGCCGACTTCGGAGCCTCGGCCACGTCGGTCTCGGCCGCCTCGTCGGCGATGACCTCCACGTCGGACGCCCGCTCGTCGGTGAGGACGATGGTCAGGCCCTTGTTCAGGAACGCCATCTCCTGCAGCCGTCGGGCCACGGTGTCGAACTTGAAGACCGTCGCCTCGAAGATATTCGCGTCGGGCCAGAACGTGATGGACGTGCCCGTGCGGTCGGTCTTCTCGCCCTTGGTCAGCGGTCCGGGGACCGACAGCGAGTACGTCTGGGACCAGTGGTGCCCGTCGCGATCGATCTCGGCCTGCAGGGTGGTCGAGAGCGCGTTGACGACCGAGATGCCGACACCGTGCAGACCACCGGACACCGCGTAGGAATCGGAGTCGAACTTGCCGCCGGCGTGCAGCTGCGTCATGACGACCTCGATGGTCGGCACACCCGACGCGTGCATGCCCACGGGAATGCCGCGGCCGTCGTCGGTGACTCGCACGCCGCCGTCGGCCAACAGGGTGACCTCCACGGTGGTGGCGTGACCGGCCATGGCCTCGTCGACGGAGTTGTCGACGACTTCCCAGATCAGGTGGTGCAGACCGCGCTCGCCGGTGGAGCCGATGTACATACCGGGCCGCTTGCGGACCGCTTCGAGTCCCTCGAGAACGGTGATCGAGGATGCGCCGTAGTCGTTCTTGGGCTTGTCACTCTTGCCTGGGTTCTGGGCAGCCACGGTCAGCTGGTCTCCTTCTCGACTTCGGACAACGCACCGCAATCGCTTCGCAGCAACTATCGGCCGGGGGCACCGTCGAACCGAGGTCCAGGACGGTCGTTACCGGATCATCCTACCGGTAACGACCGACTCGGTTGTACCGACGACACCGAAAAGGGCCCCTCATTCGTCCGCAGACGGATTTTTGCCCCCTTCCGGGCGTCGGACACTGGGTGGACGGCGAGGCGGGTGAGAGGGCCGCGACATCCGTCTCGTCAGAGATCCAGACGCAGTCGGCCCCCTTCGGACCGCGACACGCAGATCAGCATGTGGTCCTCGCGTTCGGCGTCGTCGAGACGTCGGTCCCGATGCTCGGGTGTGCCGTCCAGAACGCGGACGCGGCACGTTCCGCAGAACCCCTGACGACACGAGTAGGGCACGTTCGGCAGAACTCGGCGTACCACCTCGAGCGCCGTGTCGTCGGCCGGAACGTCGAGAACCTCTCCCGTACTCGCGAGTTCCAGCGTGAACGGTTCACCGCCGACCACCGGGGGCGGGGAGAAACGCTCGTAGTGCAGTCGCGTCGCCCCGGTGTTCGACATCTCGGCACGCACCGCCGCGATCATCGGTGGCGGGCCGCAGCAGTACACGGATCCACCGTCCGGAGCGTCGCGAAGAAGGGTCGGGCCCGACGGCACACCGTTCTCGTCGTCCGTGAGGACCGTGACGAATTCCGGTTCCCACGTGGATACTTCGTCGAGAAATGGCATCGACTCACGGGACCGCCCGCAGTAGACGAGGTGCCAGTCCATTCCGGCGGCACGCGCTCGTCGCACCATGGGCACGATCGCCGTCATCCCGATCCCGCCGGCGACGAACAGCGCGCGACCACGCGGGACGAACGGGAACGCATTTCGCGGCCCGGTGACCTCGATGGCCGTGCCGACCTCGAGACCGTGCATCTCCTTCGACCCTCCGCCGCCGTCGGGCACCAGTCGCACCGCGATGGAATAGGCGTCGTCCTCGAGGGGATCACCGCACAGCGAGTACTGCCGACGCCGCCCGGACGGGAGAACCAGATCGAGGTGACTCCCGGGATGCCACGACGGCAACACGTCGCCTTCGGGATCACGGAACGTCAGACCGACGACCTGTTCGTCGTGACACAGGATCATCCGCTCGGACAGGACGAGCGTCCGCGTGGTCGCCCGAGTCGGAGCAGCGACACCGCGGTACTCGGACAGGTCGAGCATCGCGAACAGCTTGTCGAGGCCGTCCAGGATCTGGGCCATGGCCTCGTCGTCCTTGCCGCCGCCGTACAGGTCCTTCGGCAGTACCCGCCCCTCGCGGTACGCGCGGACCGTGCCGAAGACGCGACCGACCTTGCTGTTCGCGTATCTCTTTCTCACCGATCAGTGCGCGGCGGCGCGAGCCGCCGGCGACATCGCCAGGTACTCGACGGCAAGCGCCGTCGAGCTCTCCTTCGACGGGTGGTAGTCCTTCTTCAGGTACCGCGCCGACGCCTTCAGAATGCTGCCCGCCGACGGGAACAGCCCGCGGTCGGTGACCTGCTTGATCCGTCGCAGCGACATCTTCCGATCCTCGGGAGCCAGCGTCGGATCGTTCTCGAGCAGATACTTCAGCCCACGCCCCCACATCGACACGATCGACGGCGTGACCATGATGTACGTCCGAATTCGGCGGAAGCGGCGCGTGTCGAAGTACTGGAGCACGTCGTACGCCACGGCGCGGTGCTCCACTTCCTCCGCACCGTGCCACCGGATCAGGTCCAACATCCGGGGATCGATGTCCGCGGAGTCCAATCGTGATTCCGTCAGCACCCAGTGCCCGAGGAACGCGGTGAGGTGCTCGATGGCCGCGATGAGGGACAACCGCTCGACCAGAGAATTCTTCGTGTCCGTCGGCCGCTTCCCCATGGCGACGCGGAAGATGAACTCGATGTGCTCGAGATACGGCGTCGGGTCGATACCGTTCTGCTGCAGGAATCCGTGAATTCCCGTGTGTGCCTGAGCGTGCATCGCTTCCTGCCCGATGAAACCGATGACGTCGGCCCGCAACTTCTCGTCGTGAATCAGCGGCAGAGCTTCCTTGAACACCCGCACGAACCATTCCTCGCCCTCCGGCAGGAACAGGTGCATGACGTTCATCAGATGCGTGGCGACCACGTCGTCGTCGAAGTAGTGCAGGCGCATGGAGTCCCAGTCGAACGACACCTCGCGGGCCTGCAACGAGACCGGACCGGGATCGGTCGCCTGCAGTTCGGTGGTGCGCAGTTCGGTGGTGCGCAGCGAGCCTGAGTTGCGTTGGTCGATCGACATGATCGAGACCGCCCTTCCGTCGTTCGGACAGCACGGCAACCGACGCACTTGCCGCGTGTCATCCGAGAAATTCGGAAACGATCGCCCCCGCGACCATTCCCCCCGACAGACCAACCTACGCAGCCGTAGCCCACCCGTGCAAGACACCCCGTCCCTGTGGAATCACCTCGAGAACGTCTCGGATCATCCGTACGTGTCACGAGGTCCGCGCCCCGAGATGTGCCGTTCGCCTTTCCTCCAACTCGGGGCCGACGGTCCGGTGATACGCAACGACGTGACCACACCGTCACCCACGGCCAACGCGATTTTCTTGAGGATCTGCGACTGCATCAGTCGTAACTGGGTGGCCCAGGCGGTGGACTCCGCCGACACCACCAACACACCGTCTCGCAGCGCGGTCGGCTCCGCGTGGGACGCGATGTCCTCGCCCACCACGTGACTCCACCGACCCAGCACCGTCCCCTCGTCCACCTTCACGGACCATCCCCGACTCCGCGTGAGCGACGCCGCGAGCGAGCCGAGGGCCTGGGGATCCCGATCGTCGGGTCGCGACGACGACCACGTCCGCGTGCGACGCTGCCGCTTCACCACCGACGAGCGCCCCTGGCCGACCGACTTGCCACTGGCCTTCGCGGCGGCGCGTGCTTCCTCGAGTGCGCGGCGCGCGATGTCGACTCCCCGCAACGGCTCGTCCGAAGCGGTCTTCGGTGTGTCGTCGTCCGTCATGAATTCCGATCCTCTCCGCTCGCGTCGACAGAATCCTCGTCGCCTGACCCGGGATCCGGTGTCCCCGACAGTGTCGTCCCGGGGCCCGACACGGTCGAGACGCGACCGCCGCCGACGTCGTGCGCCACCACCTCGAGCCGTCGTGCGTTCAGCTCGGCCGGGATGTCGCCCGCCACCGCCGCGGTCACCAGCACTTGCTCTGCGGTCAGCGCGACGCCCGCGAGCGCGGTTCGGCGCGCCCGGTCGAGTTCGGCGAACACGTCGTCGAGCAGCAACACCGGATCGGACCCATCGGAACGCAGCAGTTCGAACGCACCCAATCGCAACGACAGGGCGAACGACCACGATTCGCCGTGACTGGCGTACCCCTTGGCCGGCTCCGTGCCGAGGACCAACTCGAGATCGTCTCGATGCGGACCGACCAACGTCACCCCTCGATCGATCTCCCGCGAGCGGACGACCGAGAGTTGTTGCAGGAAAGCCGCTTCGAGAACATCGATGTCGTCCGGCTCGGGAGCACGGGTGATGTCCGAGAACTCGGCGGGCAGCGAGTCCCCCAGGCTGGAGCGGTAGGCGACGGTCGCGGGTCGCGACTGCGGAGCGATGGTCGCGTACGCGGCCGTCACGTGGGGCGCGACATCACGGACGGCACGGAACCGGTGTTCGAGGATCTCGGCACCGAACGCGGCCAACTGGCTGTCCCACACGTCCAGTGTGGCGAGCGCCGTGGCACCGTCGTCGGAGCGCGCCCCTCGTCGCAGCGCCCCGCCCGCCGTCTTCAACAGGGCGGAGCGCTGACGCAACACCCGGTCGTAATCCGCCCGCACGGCCGCCATGCGCGGCGAACGCGCGACCACCAACTCGTCGAGATATCGACGGCGGTCCGTCGGCTCGCCCCGCACCATCGCCAGATCCTCCGGTGCGAAGAGCACCGTGTTCAGAATTCCGAGAATCTCTCGAGGTCGACGCGTCGGCGACGTGTTGATCCGTGCCCGGTTGGCCTTGCCGTCGTTGATCTCGACGTCCACGGACAGTTCGCGATCCCGGTTGACCACCGCGGCGCGCACCAACGCGCGTTCCGATCCACTGCGCACCAACGGCCCGTCGCCGGAGACTCGATGCGACGACAGGGTGGCCACGTACCCCAACGCCTCGAGGATGTTCGTCTTCCCGTGCCCGTTCGGACCGACGAACACGGTCACCCCCGGCTCCAGATCCACCGAAAGGTGTTGCCAGGAACGGAAATCGACCAGAGTGAGGGATCGGACGAACACTCAGGCGCCGGTGGATTCCGTGTTCGGGGCCCGCTGCACAGCGTGTCCACCGAACTGGTTGCGCAGCGCGGAAACCGCCTTCATGGCCGGCGAATCCTCTTGCCGCGAAGCAAATCTCGCGAACAGAGCCGCGGAGATGACCGGAGCCGGCACGGAGTGGCGAATCGCTTCCTCCACCGTCCACCGACCCTCGCCGGAATCCTGTGTGAACCCGGAGATCTCGGTGAACCCGGGATCCTCCTGCAGGGCCTTGACCAGAAGATCGAGCAACCACGAGCGGACGACCGTGCCCTTGCTCCACGCTCGGACGACACCGGTGACGTCCTCGATGAGGTCCTCGGCCGCCAGCAGTTCGTAGCCCTCGGCGTAGGCGTGCATCAGTCCGTACTCGATGCCGTTGTGCACCATCTTGGCGTAGTGGCCGGCACCGACCGGTCCGGCGTGGACGAATCCGTCGGCACGCTCGCCCTCGGGCCGCAGAGCGTCGAAGATCGGCATGGCCCGCTCGACGTCGTCCTTCGTTCCGCCGACCATGAGTCCGTACCCGTTCTCACGGCCCCAGACGCCACCGGACACGCCCGCATCGACGTAACCGATTCCCTGTGCGGACAGCATGTCCGCGTGGATCGCGTCGTCGGTGAATCGAGAATTGCCACCGTCGATGACCAGGTCGCCCTCGGACAGCACCGACGCCAAGGTGGTGACGGTGTCACGAGTGACCGGACCGGACGGCACCATCACCCACACGATGCGGGGAGCCGGCAACGCGCGTACGAGGGCCTCGAGGTCGGGGACGTCCGTCACCTCGGGACGCGGATCGAACCCAATCACCTCGATGTCGTGTGTACGCAGCCGCTCGCGCATGTTGAAACCCATTTTGCCGAGACCGACAAGTCCGATGTTCACGTGAGCACCCTTCGGTGGTCGAGGTGGTGTGCGGGGCGGATCAGCCCGGAAGTCGTACCGGCATGAGCAGATACGTGTACGCGCTCGCCGGGGCGGCGAAGTTGCCGGACTCGTCCGGTTCGAGGGGCTCGTCGGCCGCCGGCCGCAGCACCGCGGGACGACTCGGAGTGGTGAATCCGAACGAGACCTTGTCCGTGTGCAGAGAATTCAGTCCGTCGATCAGGTAGCCGGGGTTGAAGGCGATCACCAGGGGCTCGCCCTGGAAATGCGCTTCGATGGACTCCTCGGCGCGGCCGGCGTCGTCACCACCGGCGGAGAGCGTGACGTTGTCGGACGAGAATTCCAGGCGAACCTGGGCACCGCGCTCGGCGAGAAGCGCCACGCGCTTGATCGCCTCGAGCAGCGGCGGGATCGGCACCGTGGCCACCGCGGTGTGCTCGGCCGGGAGCAGTTGCCGGAACTTCGGGAACTCGGCGTCCAGCAGGCGTGTGGTGGTGCGGCGGCCGTCGCTGACGATGCCCAGCAGACCGTCGTTACCGATGTGGGACGCGGAACCCAGAGCGAGTTCCACGGCCGATTCAGCGCCTCCGCCAATGCTTTTCGCGGATTCCGAGAGCGTCTTCGCCGGAATCAACACCGCGGCGGCCGTACCGTCCGCGGCGGGGGTCCACTCGAGTTCCCGGACCGCGAGTCGGAATCGGTCCGTCGCGGCGAGGACCACGGACGTGCCGTCGATCTCCATGCGAATGCCCGTCAGCATCGGCAGGGTGTCGTCCTTGCCGGCAGCGATGGCGACCTGGCCGATGGCCTGCGCGAACAGGTCCACCGGGACGGTGCCGGTCTGCGAGGGCAGTTCGGGCAACTGGGGGTAGTCCTCGACCGGCATCGTCGGCAGGGAGAACTTCGCGCTGCCGCACGTGATGAGCACCTTGGTGCCGTCGACCGACACGTCGACGGGCTTGTTGGGCAGCGACCGCGTGATATCGGCGAGCAACTTGCCGGACACCAGGACCTGGCCACCGCCGGCGACCTCCACGGGTACACGTACCTGCGCCGAGACCTCGTAGTCGAAACCGGACACGGTCAGGCCCGAATCATCGACCGAGAGCAGCACGCCGCCGAGAACGGGTACTGCCGGACGGGACGGAAGCGAGCGCGCCACCCAGGCGACGGAATCGGAGAAATCTTCTCGAGCGACTCGAAACTTCACACTGCCAAGCTCCATCGCTCGGTTGATCCTCTCGTTCGTCGCGTCGGCGCTCCCGGCGTCGGCCACCCGGTGTACGTCGACACCGATCTGCGGCGACACCGAAGTGCGGCGACACCGATGCGGGCAAGCACACCGTATGCCTTCTCGGCGGTCGGTGGAAAGTCGGCGCCGTCGACGGGCGGTGGATCGACGGTGGTGAGTCCGGTGTCGTCGATCGCCTGTGAACCGATCCGTCCCCACCCTGTTTTGAAAGAGAGGTTCTTCAAGAGAAATACAAGTAGTAGTCATAGGGCCTGTGCATTCTGTGGACGAAGCACATGTTCCGCTGGTCGCACCGCGTGGCGGCTCGAGGATGAACCCGGGCACCGACCGGGCCGTTCGGTGGACGGGTTGTGGACCGTCGTCGACCGTTCGGCGAACTCCAGGTTTCATCCCCGGGCAGTCCACGTTATTCACACAGTTATCCACAGGTGTGAATCAATGGTTCAGGGTTGCTCCGGGGACAAAAAAATCACCGCCGGCCCGGTAGGCACGGCGGTGATCTCTCGGTGGGTCTCAGCGCTTCGAACGCTGTTTGATCCGTGCGGTCAGTTCCTGCACCTGGTTGTAGGTGCGGTGTCGCTCGGCCATCTCCTTGCGGATCTTCTTGTCGGCGTACATAACGGTGGTGTGGTCGCGGCCGAACGTCTGGCCGATCTTCGGCAACGAGAGGTCCGTCAGCTCGCGGCACAGGTACATCGCGATCTGTCGAGCCTGGGCCAGTGCACGGGCCTTCCCCGGCCCGCACAGCTCGTCGATCGTGGTGTCGAAGTACTCCGCGGTCACCGCCATGATCGTCGCGGCGTTGATCTCCAGGTTCGACGAATCCGGCATGAGGTCGTGCAGCACCACCTCGGCCAGTTTGGTGTCGAGCGTGTGGCCGTTGAGCGAAGCGAACGCCGTGACACGAATCAACGCGCCTTCGAGTTCGCGGATGTTGCGCTCGATGCGACTGGCGATCAACTCCAACACGTCGTGCGGCACGTCGAGCCGGTCCATCTGCGCCTTCTTGCTGAGGATCGCGATGCGCGTCTCGAGCTCGGGAGGCTGGACGTCGGTGATCAGGCCCCATTCGAACCGGGTCCGCAGACGCTCCTCGAGGGTGGCGAGCTGCTTGGGAGGACGATCCGACGACACGACGATCTGCTTGTTGGCGTTGTGCAGGGTGTTGAAGGTGTGGAAGAACTCCTCCTGGATTCCCTCCTTGCCCTCGATGAACTGGATGTCGTCCACGAGCAGAACGTCCGTCTCGCGGTAACGACGCTTGAAGGCGACCTTGCGGTCGTCTCGGAGACTGTTGATGAAGTCGTTGGTGAATTCCTCGGTCGAGACGTACTTGACTCGCATGCCGGGAAACAATCGCTGGGCGTAGTGGCCGGCGGCGTGCAGGAGATGAGTCTTGCCCAGTCCCGACGCTCCCCAGACGAACAACGGGTTGTACGCGCGGGCAGGGGCCTCGGCGATGGCGACCGCGGCGGCGTGCGCGAAACGGTTCGATGCGCCGATGACGAACGTGTCGAACGTGTACTTCGCGTTGAGGCTGGTGCTGCCGGAGGACGTCGACGCCGAGCGCGGCGGGGCGGTGTAGGACGTCGGCCAGGAGTTCTGGACGCTGGTCAGCGCATCGCGGTCGTCGTCGACCTCTTCGTGGTCGCCGCCGTCCTGACCGTGATCGGACGGCCCGTGGTCCGAACGTCCGTGGTCCGAACGTGCATGGTCCGAACGTCCGTAGTTCGAGTTCCCGTAATCGGAATCGCCGTAGTCCGAGCTCTCCGAGTCCGACGGCTCGTTGTCGGTGGATTCGGTCAGCAGACGTCGGCGGTAGACCGGGGCGCTTCCCGCGTCCGAGCGTCGGTCGGCGTCGCGTCGGCGGTCCGGTTCCGCGGGGTCCGGATCCACCTGGTCTGCCGTGGGAGCCAGACGGACGCCGAGTCCCTCGACGTTGCGTCCGAGGTGACGGCCGAGCGCGGCCAGGATCGGTTCGCGCAGTCCGCGCTCGACGGCCTCCTGGACGAAGGGCGACGGAACCGAGAGCAGAGCGAAGCCCTGGGCGAGCGTGATGGGGCGGACGAGGGCGAGCCAGGCTTTCTGGGATTTCGACAGGCGCGGTCCGGACTCCGGGTCGGTGGTGAGGTCTGCGACCACCTTGGGCCATACGGCTGCCAGTGCGTCCGGATCGTCGTCCACGATGCCTCCCAGTGAAGATCACGCCAGTGATGATCACGACGGAGGAACCGTGCGATCGAAGAGAACTCGCTGCGGGCTTCTCGGGCGCCGCGTCCGTACCCGAATATGCCACCCGACCAGTGTTTCCACATAATTATCCACAGCTGTGGACAAACGACACCGCTGTAGCTCGGAAACGAGAGCGTGCGACGCGCTGATGCTCG